>NZ_CP014015.2 GCF_001559075.2 Citrobacter amalonaticus
GGCCTGCGTGAAAGCCAGACGATTGGTGATTACGTGCTTGCCCATGCGTATCTGCGAGACGATCAGGTGCTGGATGCGGTGCTGCCACCGGATATCCCGATTCCGAGCATTGCAGAAGTACAGCGCGCCCTGTATGACGCAACGAAGATGGTCAGCGGCATGCCCGGTGAAGAAGTCAAACAGCGTCTGCGTACCGGAACGGTGGTGACCACCTCCGATCGCAACTGGGAATTGCGCTACTCCGCCTCAGCGCTACGTTTTAACCTGAGTCGCGCCGTGGCGATTGATATGGAAAGCGCCACCATTGCCGCACAGGGTTACCGTTTCCGAGTCCCCTATGGCACCTTGTTGTGCGTTTCTGACAAACCGCTGCACGGCGAGATCAAACTGCCCGGCCAGGCAAACCGTTTCTACGAGGGGGCCATTTCCGAACACCTGCAGATTGGTATTCGCGCCATTGACCTGCTGCGTGCTGAAGGCGACCGTCTGCACTCCCGCAAACTGCGCACCTTCAACGAGCCGCCATTCCGTTAAGAAAAACCAAACAAACACCCGCTGAAAAGTGGGTGTTTTTTCAGGGATAAACAGGGTATACCGCCCTGTTTATATTGACGTATTCCGACCACTACCCATCAATGACATTCACTGCTAAAGCGCTGGATCGCAACTTCCGGCCCTTTCTCTTCGACTGGCGTCAGCATATAGCTCACAACGCATTGTGAACTGATATCCTCTCCCCATCTCACTTGTAACTGACCTTTCGGCTTCGCCACGCGTGCATAAATCGTACTGCCCTGTGCTACGACCCCGACATTGTGATGCGTGTCGTCAAACACATCCGCACCGAACGGCAGTATCTTCCCAGCCTGGGTGGCGGAAATCAGAACTGGCGTTCCTTTCTCCGTATCAAATTTCACTTTGACGACCGCACCATAGCGCGGCACGATTTTCTGAGAGGTATTTTTTAGCTCGACGTCTCTGGACATACCTTTTGGATCGATAATCACGTCATCCAGTTGATAGGGATTCTGTGCCGGAAACAGGGCATAGCCAAAACGATCGACCTTTGTTCCCTGGTAGGAGGAAATCGACGCGCCTGTCGCCCCTTTAGCCTCAATTAATGCAAAAGTATCCCCTGTATACGGCGAGAAAGTGACACCACCTGAATGGGCAACCAGAGTACCGGTCATCCCCAGAGACGTGCTGGAATAATCACTCCCCTTACTGTAACTTCCGGACATCTGCGCGATGCTGCCACGCCAGGAACCGCCAACGTTACCCGATGAGTGCGCATCGCTGTCATATGCTCCGCTGGCGTTGTACGTATACTGATTATCAGCGCCTGCGCTACCGGAAATCATCACCTGCTCGCCTGTACGTCCGCTGGTATCCTGATTGTAGCCAAGGCTGACCTGCGGAACTGACTGGCCGATGCTGTCACTGCCAAGAGGGAATGAGAAGTTAAGGAAATAACTGGTCTGAGACTCCCCAAAAGCATCCTGGGAACGGCTCACATTCAGGCTGTAATTTAGCCATTTATAACGGTTTGAATAACCAAACTGATATTGACGATCAAAATTATCCTGTCCCCAGTAGTCTGCTAGCGATGCGCTGAGGTAAATCTGCCCCCACGCCTCCGGCAATCCCTGACTGATGTTGAGCGTAAAACGGTTCTTTTGCCGACGTACCAGGCTACTGTCCTGCTGGTTTTTTAGCGCATCAATCGTCTGCATTGCGGTTATGTAATCCATGTAACCACTGCTTGAAAAGCGATATGCCGCCAGCGTGATATTACTATTGGTTTCATCAATGAGCTTACTGTAGCTCAACTGATAACTCTGCCCGGAGAGATTTTCTTTTTCCGATGCTGGTAGTTTTGTCCGGGACTGCGTAATGTCAAATGAAACGGCACCGATCGCCAGGCCTAGCGCGGTACCGATCTTAACCGCCAGATAGTCCTGACTGGCCTGAATACCAGTATAAGCAGTAATAATATTGTTGAAGCCGTGCTGGAATGTCCCTTCAAGTAACTGGGGAGCACCGGATACGCTGTCACTGCGCAGTTTCCCCACACTGAAGCTGTAACGATGGCTTCCAGGTCTCAGCAGTTGTGAGACAGAAGAGTATGGGATCGAATAATTCTGCTGAGTACCATCAGCTTCTTCAATGGTGACATCCAGATTGCCGCCATAGCCGGTGGGGTACAGGTCATCAATGACAAATGAACCCGGTGACACGGTGGTTTCATAAATTTTTTGCCCGCTTTGACTCACGGTTACTTTAGCGTTAGTTTTTGCGATACCCCGAATTTCAGGCGCATAGCCACGTTGGGACTCCGGTAGCATGCGTTCATCACTGGCCACCTGAACGCCAGTAAATGGGACAGTATCAAACAACTGACCGCTGGTATTGGATTGTCCTGCAACCAGACGCCCAGAAATAAATGCCAGATCGTGCTGAATGTAGGTATTAATAACACTGTATTTACCACCGCTGTGGTTTGCCCAGCTCCAGGAGCCGTTATGCCGGAGGTACCACGAGCCAATATTCAGGCCACTGTTGACTGAGGTATAAAATGATTTTGACTCATAGCCGCTGTTTTCCGACTGATAGGCGTTCATATTATACCCCAGCATTAATGCAGGGATCCCACTGTCCCACATGGATGAAGGCACTGAACCCCGGGGCTGTTTATTGATGTATATCTGTGGAATCGAGATATTCAACTGCAGCGTTTCGCTATCAAAGTCGACTGAAGACTCAGGAATGATTTTCTTCACGTCAATACATTGTTTACTGTCTGCAAGTGAATCCCACTGAGTAAAATTGATCTCTTCCTTTTTGAAATTGATCATAGTAAAGACGCTGAACGGGATACAGGGTACAACATTCCTGTTCTTGCCATCATCCTGCATTTTAAATTCAACGTCTGCCACGGCTAATTGCACGGTATTCAGAGATATCGTGAGTTTATAAACGCCTGGCAACATTTTTAAACCGTCTGTAAAACGCGTGAGGTCTATCTTTTGACCTTTAGGCTGCTTAATAAATTCGGCATTAAACTCAACGGGCTCATCAGTACCAACTGACGGTGGAGCGACAACACTGGCAACAGCAAACTGTGCCGTCAGGATGCTCAGTAGTAAAAATAATAAAATCGAGAGCAATATAAGCATGACATTCACCACCAGAAACAGGAATCATTATTGGTGAACTACTCTATGTTCCACACTAGTGCCGTAGTCATTAATTGAATTAAAACTGACTGCGTGGATATCGGTAACGGCCCCTGCGCCATTAAAGACATATTCATAGCTGCTTCCGGGAGCAATCATTTCGCCATCTGCAGTATATTTTTTTCCGCCAACACTATAGGTGACTGTGCCCATTGAAACGTAGAATGACGACGGATTTGTGGCCTTCACGCCAAGGTGTGTAACCGTCCACTTTATTTTATCCGCGGCTTCACTGGCAGTACCAGACAAACCTTCCGGACGATAGAAAAGTTTCAGACGTGATCTGAAGGCAATATTAAGTTTATTGCCTCCGACAGCTTTTTTATTTATTGTAGGAATCTCCAGCACATTAAGATAAAAAACTGATTCTTTATCCTGTACCATCCCCTTATTGTCGCTCGCAACAATGCGCAGGGTTTGCCCCTTCCCGGCATCAACGCGACTGATTGGCGGTGTCAGGACAAATGGCGAGACAATTTTTGCCGGATCGTCGCTCTGATTACCGTTATCAATCCAGCTCTGCACCAGTACCGGTGCCGTTCCGGTGTTTGTCATCCCGATAGTTACTTCACTTTGTGAAGCTGGATAAATAACCCGTGTCCCTTTAATCACAATTCCACTGGCAAAGGAAAGAGTGCTAAAACTCCATACAATGACTAATAGCGATGTTACAACTGAACAACGAAAAAATAATCTGAAGCCAAACATTAAATAAAGCATATCGTATTAACACTCTTATTTAGTATGCCAGAAAATGTATTACTTATAATCTAACGAATACAAGACATTCGATTCCACCGGCCCCGCAGTCACCGTGCCAGCTTCATTGTAATACTGGACTATATAGGAAAGCGTCGCCCCCTTTGATGCTGGAATTGTTGTATAACCATCAGCCTTCTGAGCTGAACTGCCGACGTCAATAACAGCGTCAGAATTATTAGCATCAAGTAATTGTAGCGTGACGTTTGACGGAGCAGAATCTGTTGACGCATTTTCCAATCGGCCGCTACTGTTCACCACAGCTGTTGATGCAGAAAAATATCCTTTAACCTGTGTACCTTCAGCACATTCTGTCAAGACAATATCAAAGCCTTTAGGACCGGCGGTCTGGCCGGTAAAATTACTGACATCAACGGTATCCATCGGAACATCTTTCGTATGAGTCCCATCCATATCTGTTTTGCAGCCGGCCGTTATTATATTGCCTGTAAAATTGATTATTCCACCAGGAGATGCAGCTGCATATGCTGAACAGGTAGTGAGCCCGCCGGACAATAACGCCAGGCAAAATATCGATAGTTTAAATTTTTCCATAATTATACATTCCTGCTTTATTTGTTATAACACATTCATCAAATGTAATATCGAATAAGATTGGCATATTCAACTCCTACTACAATTACTTACCTCATAGACCTCCGAATCATCAAATGGAAATATATAAAAAACCATTATTCACATGATTTCACGATAAACGCTACACGTTGTGAAAATATCTGAGACATTTAATGTAATATTATACTGACGAGTCCATCACTTATATTCAACAAGCGCTTCTACTATCGCATTGGCGACACCGGAACTTACTTCACTGGCTGTCCGGATATACCTTGCTGATAAAAAAAGAGGGATCGTGCTACTGGTCGTGTCACTAAAAGGGAAGTTCTTTATCAGGTACGGCTGGTTGAAAGTCACCAGCGACGAGGGAGTATCCGGCAGTTCAGACGCTTTTCCCCATGCCAACTGGATACCAAACCCTTTTGCCGAATCAGTAATCGTCTCATCGATTGCAAAGACACCATTATACTCACTGACGATAGCTGTCCGTGGGCTGATAGTGACAGAGACATTATTCTGCGCGGTATTCGCGCCAGTCCCCGTAGCGCCATAGCCATACGCTGTCGGGCAGTTCGTTAACGTAAAATTGGGCACTTGTACCCATGCGGAGGTTTTGCCGGGCGCAGACAGTTCATTGGGAAAATGCTCACCCATATCCACAGTGGTGTCAGGAAGATTACAGGTACCAGGTACGATTTTCAGATTGACGCCACTTATCTTCATTTCACCCTGAATAAACTTTTCTCCAGGTTGAAAGCCGTTAAGCACAAATCCATCGCCGACTCCAACAAATTGCTCTGCAATGGGAAAAACGGAGGTTAATGCACCCGAATTAGCAGCACCAATGTCCAGCACTTCGGCCGTTCGCCACAAACGAATCCTAAGCCAGTTGCCTATACTGTATGGCGAATAGTTGATCGAGTCTACCGGTCTGGAGAATTTTCTAAGCGAGGCTGTACTACTCAGTGAGCTTAAGTAGTTTTGGCTCCCAGGATCAGCATCCTGAAAAGAGACGCCGATCCCTTTAATTCCCGTAGGATAGATATTAACGTTGTGTCCGTCGATGGAGTAAGTCGCAACAGGTTCTGCGGTATTATAAACGTCTACATACCATGTAAGCATGGTATGTCCACTATCGGCCTTACAAGTCATCGTAGGGCTTTGATTATTATAACCATCGGGTTCGGTATACAGTAATGTCCCTGCAGGGGTGTCTGTCCCCACTGTGAGATGATTCACCTGGAGCACCCATGTACTTGTTTGAGTTCCTGGGCCAATACATCTTACAGTTATAGCTGCGTTCGCAAATTGTGAGGACATCATAAACAGCAGTAGTGCTATTTTTATAATAGTATTTGACATGGATGCCACATAGCTTCTCACGTTATAATATATTATCGTATAATGATGTATGTTGTTTTTTTATCAACAGATATTAAGTCCAAAATTGGACTTATCCTCATTTTTGATGAGGTAATATTACAGCCTATATTCTGTAGCGATAAAAATAATTTAATGTAATATATTCATGACAACACTCTTTCGTTGACTTCATTGCGAACAGATGTCAACAAATTAGTAATAATGTGACACGTAATATTAAGAAATAATTTTATATCACCAGCCATTATAAGCGGATCTCAGTTCAAGGGAGGAAACCCACTTAAAAATACAAAGTGGAATTTAATCTTTATTGAATTTCACCCCTAAAAACAAAGTCTGTAGAAAACAAATCTTATCTTTAGCAATGAAAAATAAATAAGAAAAACACGACTCCCTCTCCTGGTCATATATTTCACATTCAGACTATGTGCTTCGTAGAATATATACAGGTCGTGGTAAGAAGAACCCGACAACAAGGATTTCTACATTAATGTATCAACGTTTTCATCACCCGATGACGCAGAGCGGTCACCACCGACACAGGTGATGACTTAAAATTGATAAGCACGCTAAAAAGCGCGTTTCTTAAATTCCCCCCTCTGACCGAAAGCGGATTTTGTGGCATTATATTGGGTTTATTTCTCGCAATTTAAATAAGAGCCCTCAATAAGTTCCTCATATTATTGCTGATTGAAAATGTGATTATTGTCATATTTTAGTATATCGTTTTGGCAGTACACAGACAGGTTTGATGGCTTTAATGCTAGAAATTGTCATAACAACACTATGGCGCACAATCATATTTTAGAGTTGACATGATAATAACACCCTTGATTGCACTGTATAAATAAACAATTAGAGAGACTAGAGGATGATTACTAGTTTTAACTGGCTTGAGCATAGTTTTCCCTGGATGAGAAAAATTGTTACTAGATCCGCACAATGACCCGAAAGCATGGGAAGAGTATTTCAAGAATATTGTGAAACTCCATTATAAGACTGAAAATAACAGTCTCTTAACTCCACAATCCCGACTCACTTAACGCGCTGCATGCCATCGCCCGGAAGCCGTTACCGCAGACCTCATTTTGCTTGTCGTACCCCATCATGCGTAATGCCTTGTTAACGATATTGTCACTCATGCATTTGTCCTGCTCGTATTCGCCGGGGAAGATAAACGCCAGAAGCCCGGAGAGCGCTTCCGTCTGCTTTAAAATCGCAATGGCCTGATGGACAGCAGAGCGATGTGCTGCGTTTTCAATTTCGCGCCACGGAGAGAAAAACGCACGTTCTCGATCTGCTCTCATTCTTCCAGGATTATCCAGAGTTTCTGCTGCCAGTCGATTTCACCCCAGCGGGCAAAGTGCAGTTCGCTGGAACGCACGAAAAATAGCAGCGACGGCTTGAACACGTACCTTGTCAGTCGGTTTTCCGTCCGGGATAACAGTTCAGGCAGCTTCTCAAGCGACAAAACAAGGTAATGGCTGTTTTCTGGTCGTGCAAACTCACCCTCCAGATCCAGCGTCCGACTCGAATTGATCAGCTGCTTTTTCACCGCGTGGGGCATAATCTCCGTGACGTAGTTTTTTCAGTCGCGTGGCGATCTGATCGATAAGGATATCTCCGATATCCGGGAAAATAGACATTTCCAGTCTGCGCGATATGGTCTTTGCGTAATGCGCCAACCTGCGTTTGTGATCGGCATGCCAGATCATGGTGATTTGCTGAAACGTCTGCTCGTTTTTCTTTTTCTGCTGCGCGATCTTTTTATCCGCAGAAGGGACTGCCCCCTCACGCACTTTTGCACGCGCGGCATCACGTGACTGTCGCACTTAAACAGAGAAACGTCCGGTAGAGGGCAAAGGCCAGCGTCTTCTCACATGTGCCAGCGTTTTAAGCCGTTAGGTTTAATCAGCAGGTACAGTCCTGCGCTTTCAGTAATCTTGAAGGATTTCTCGGCGGGTTTGATCTTGCGGATAGCGGTATCGGTTAGCGCCATAGCTGGGGGAGCCATTTTTCTCAACGAACCGTGAAGCTCCCGATTAGGCGCCCAAAATATGGATGCAAACAAACCCGACAATCCTTCTCAGGACAACCGGGTAAAGATAGCTTCTTATTTTTCAGAAGATTCAGGACTCATAGAGATGTCCTGAAACTAAAATTTGGCTCCTCTGACTGGACTCGAACCAGTGACATACGGATTAACAGTCCGCCGTTCTACCGACTGAACTACAGAGGAATCGTGTGAACGAGGCGCATATTAGCGACGCCCACCGCCGTTGTCAAAGCCTGAATGCGCCATCGCGTCTGTTTGTCGAAATATTCCTCACTTCGCCGTTTATTCAGACGCAACGGGTGATTTTGTCATCTTTTCATGTTCCGGACGCGGGTATTTCCACAGCCAACGTCCGCTAACCATACGCCAGTAAAACAGCACTGCACGTACCGCCCAGTCGAAGAACATCCCCATCCAGACCCCGACAACGCCCCAGCCAAGAACAATCCCCAGCGTATAGCCAGCGACGACACGACAGCCCCACATTCCCAGCATCGATACCCACATGGCGAAACGTGCGTCGCGCGCGCCTTTAAACCCTGAAGGTAAAACCCAGGAAGCAGCCCAGATCGGCATAAACGCCGCGTTGAGCCAAATCAGGATGACAACAACGTCTTTTACCTCCTGATCGTGAGTGTAAAACGATGCCATCAGCCCGGCAAACGGCGCGCTCAGCCAGGCGATAGCGGTCAGGCCAATCGTGGAAAGCCAGAACACGTGGCGCAATTGAATCTCCGCCTGGGCAACCTGTCCGTTTCCCAGACGTCTTCCGGTAATGATGGTGGACGCTGACCCCAGCGCGTTCCCCGGCAGGTTAATCAGCGCGGCAATGGAGAATGCGATGAAATTACCCGCAATGACGCTGGTGCCCATCCCGGCGACAAACATCTGCGTTAATAACTTACCGCCGTTGAACAGCACCGATTCAATGCTGGCCGGAATACCGATCCCCATCACTTCCCAGATAATGGCGAAGTTCAGCGGTTTAAAGTAACTTTTCAGCGGAATGCGCAGCGCCGGGTTAAAGCCAATCATCAGCACCCAGATAATGGCAACCGCGCCGATATAGCGCGAAATGGTCAGCCCCAGTCCGGCACCGACAAAGCCGAGCCCTTGCCAGGAAAAAATTCCGTAAATCAGGATGCTACTGATAATGATATTGAGGATATTCATCCCACCATTTATCAGCAGCGGAATCTTCGTATTGCCCGCGCCGCGCAACGCGCCGCTGCCAATCAGAGCAATCGCCGCGGCAGGATAGCTAAGGACCGTTAATTCCAGATAAGTCAGCGCCAGCGCCTTTACTTCCGCTGTCGCTTCACCTGCCACCACATTGATAATTTGCGCGCCAAAGTAGTGAATCACCGCCGCCAGGATCACGGCAAACAGCGTCATAATCACCAGAGATTGCCGGGCTGCCGCACGGGCGCGTCGGCGGTCACGTTTACCGAGGCTGAAGGCCACCACGACCGTCGTCCCCAGGTCGATAGCAGCAAAAAAGGCCATAATCACCATGTTGAAGCTGTCAGCCAGACCGACGCCCGCCATCGCTTCTTTCCCCAACCAACTGACCAGAAACGTACTGAGTACGCCCATCAGCAAAACACAGGTATTCTCCAGAAAAATAGGCACAGCAAGTGGGGTAATTTCGCGCCAGAAAAGTACCTTAAAACTCTTGCGTTTGGCATACCAGGGCGTGCGGGTGACGGCCTGGCGTAGGGCAGCGGAGACGTTCAAAATGGACCTTAGAGAAGAAAGTTGAAACCTCATTTCAAATGATGAGGGAGAAACGGAAAAGCTGCAAAGTTTTTTCCCGATTAAATCTCTGCAATTGCAACAAATTGTTGAGAGAAGCGCCAATTAACCGTGAATGTCGGAAATGGGGTTTGACAAAAGATTTTTCGCCGCTAAGATAAGCCTCCACAACGATTCCTCTGTAGTTCAGTCGGTAGAACGGCGGACTGTTAATCCGTATGTCACTGGTTCGAGTCCAGTCAGAGGAGCCAGATTTAAAAAGCCCGCTTTTTAGCGGGCTTTTTGCTTTTCAGAGAACCATTCCGGCGCCATTAAATGCTGGTTTGTCCGTGGCTGATGTTGACGGGCATCCCCGAACGGCGTTCGAGCGCTTCGCTGACGCGGTTCATATCTACCCCCTCACCGCTCATAAAGCTACGCATCACAGGCGTGATCGGCAGCGGGACTTTTCTGTCAGATTCATATTCCGCGCGGTTGCGGGACAGTGGTTCATGCACTTCTATCCAGCGACTGCCGTCCGGCTCCGTCGTGGTTTTCACCGGCTGATCGATAATCTGTACGCGGGTACCGACTGGCACGTTCTGGAACAGGTGTTCGATATCGTCGTTGCGTAAACGGATACAGCCCTGGCTTACGCGCAGCCCAATGCCGAAATTCGCGTTGGTGCCATGAATAGCGTACAGCTTGCCAATATAGATGGCGTACAGACCCATCGGGTTATCCGGCCCGGCAGGAACGAAGGCGGGCAGGCTTTCTCCCCTACTTGCGTATTCACGACGGGTATTCGCCGTCGGCGTCCAGCTCGGCGCTTCCTGCTTACGCTCGACTTTCGTCACCCAGTTACGCGGCGTTTCTCGCCCTGCCTGGCCAATACCAATAGGGAAAATCTCAACCGTATTGCTGCCGTTTGGATAGTAGTAAAGACGCATCTCCGCCACGTTCACGACAATGCCCTGACGAACGGTAGCAGGCAGAATGATTTGCTGCGGCACAACCAGCGTGGAACCCGACTTCGGCAGGAACACATCCACATCCGGATTCGCTTCCAGCATATTACTCAGCCCCTGCCCGTACTGAGCGGCAAATGCTTCAAGTGGTTGCGTATTCTTATCGGGAACGGTAATCGTCAGCGGATTTCCAACCAGACGACTTCCTTCAGGTGGCAGTGGATAGCTGACAGCCAGCGCGCTCTGGCTTGCAAGCAGCATAAATAATGAACAAAACAATTTTACACGAGGTAACATTTCCCTTTCCTCAGTCGCGGCAGATGTAGGGAAATTATAGCTTTTTTAGCGGTCGTAAACCTACACCCACTGCCGTCTTCTGAAACTGGCCGGCGAACAGCATGACGCGCAGGCCAGATCCGAAGTGCATCAGGCGGTTTCTTTACCATCCGGCAGCACGATATTGCTGGCGGCCAGTTGCCCCATATTGCTGTACATTGCGCAGGCAGCCTCTACGACTGGCATCGCCAGTGCAGCACCGCTCCCCTCCCCCAGACGCATCCCCATGTTGAGATAAGGCTCGAGCTCCAGGTGCTCCAGCGCAATCCGTGCGCCTTTTTCGGCTGAGAAATGCGAAGGGATGAGATACGGTTTAATCTCCGGCGCAATCTGACAGGCGGCCAGCGCAGCGGAATAGGACAGGAAGCCATCCAGCAACACCGGTAAACCGCAGGACGCTGCGCCCAGGATAACGCCCGCCATGCCCACCAGGTCAAAACCTCCGACTTTTGCCAGCACGTCCACCCCATCATGCGGATTGGGCTGGTTAACGGCAATCGCCCGGCGAACCACCTCCACTTTATTGCCTACGCGAGAAAGCGGCAGGTTCGCGCCAATTCCTACCACCGCTTCAGCCTCGCTGCCTGTCAAGACGCTGACAATCGCCGCGGCAGGCGTGGTATTCGCCATCCCCAACTCGCCAACGCCAAACAGCGTCACACCGCGCTGCGCCTGTTCGCGCGTGTAGCGAATGACTTCCAGCAGCAGTTCTTCCGCCTGTGTACGACTCATTGCCGGGCCGGTGGCGATGTTTCCACACCCTCGCGCGACGCGCATATTCACCACGCCGGGGATGAGCTCAGCATCAATCCCCACGTCGATCACATGAACCTTTGCACCGGCATGAGCGGCAAGCACACAAACGCCCGTCGTACCGCGCGTCATATTTGCCGCCTGAATCGCGGTCACCACCTTAGGCGAAACGGCAACCCCTTCATCCCAGACACCGTGATCGGCGCACATCACCAGTATCGCTTTCTCACCGACACGCGGTACACCGTTCAGACCTGGCATACCGGCCAGCTGTACCGCCAGCGCCTCCAGTCGGCCCAGGCTACCGGGCGGCTTAAGCAGGCCATCAATATGCTGTTGAGCGCGTGTCATCGCGCCGCGGTCTGGCGGCGGAATTTCGCGGAGTAAAGAGGTTAACGTTTGCATATGCGTTCTCATTGTGTTGGCTGACTCACAGCAGAGCCAGCAGGAATATCAACTCGCCAAGTTCTATTGCCGCACCCAGCGTATCGCCGGTTTGCCCACCCAACGTCCGTTTTAACCGTTGTCCCAGCAGGAAGACAGACACCATCGTTACGACCAGCGCCGCCACCCCCTGCATTCCAGGTAGCAAGACCGCCGCCAGAATCGCGGCCAGGCCAAGGGTAAAGCAGGTTTGCGTCCCGGTGACATGGCCGATAAAGACGTTACCTAACCCCTCTTCACGGGCGTAGCGGTGGCGATACATCAACAGCACGGCTGTTCCACGTCCAACGGCACAGGCAGCCGCCAGCGCGGCCAGCATAGGGGTACCACGTAGCGCCAGTTCGCTGATCACCAGCACTTTCGCCAGCAGAACAAAAATGAGCGCCAGACCGCCGTGCGTTCCCAGGCGGCTGTCACGCATAATCTCCAGCATACGTTCCCGACTGCGGGCAGAAAAAACGCCATCACAGGTGTCGGCCAGACCATCGAGGTGAAAGCCCCCGGTCATCAGCGCCAGCGCTAACACGGTGAAAAGCGCCGCCAGCGGTGCACCGCACCAGGCCTGGAAGAGCATAAACACCAGCCCACTCAACGCGCCGAGCAGCAGGCCAATGAGTGGGAAAGTCACAATACCGCGTGAATACTGGTCGAATTCCAGTCCCTGCGACCAGCGACCCGGAACGGGCAAACGCGTAATAAAAGAGAGCATTGCCCAGAACAACTTACTCATTTAATTTTGACTCCAATACCCGATACCACCAGCCACACCTCATCGGCCGCCACCGCCAGACGCTGATTCACGCGCCCGGCGATATCCCGAAAGTGCCGCGCCAGACGGTTTTCCGGCACGATCCCCATCCCGACTTCGTTGGTCACCAGCACCACCCTGGCCGGGCATCGCTGACAGGCCGCGATCAGCGCCTGGACCTCCGCCTCAACCGCCGTTTCCAGCGCGGCGTAATCCCAGCTATCCGGGTCACCGTCGCCGCCAAAGGCAAACAACAGGTTAGTGACCATGGTGGTGATGCACTCCAGCAGAATGGCTTCATCCGGCGCGTTATCCGCAGTGATCAGCGTATCAAGATGCTGCCAGCGCTCGGCGGTACGCCAGTGCGCAGGACGTCCATCACGATGATGCTGAATACGCGCTGCCATCTCGTCATCAAAAATCTGCGATGTCGCGATGTACAGCACCTGCGGGAAATCAGCGATCAGGGCTTCGGCATGACGACTCTTACCGCTGCGCGCGCCGCCAGTGACCAGAATCATCATACGGGCTCCCGGTGTTGCTGCATGATGGTATAAATTTTCTCAATATCGATGTGTTGCCGCATCGCATCCGCCAGCAGATCAAACTGCTGCGATTTATATTGCGCGTATTGGAAGGTGGGATCCAGGGGAGCCAGCCCTTTACGCACGCGCAGGCCATTGACCAGCGCTCGCGTAAAATCATCACTGTCGAACAGGCCGTGCAGATAGGTCCCCAACGCCCGTCCGTCGGCGGTGACGGCGCCATCCGCGACGTTTTCACCGTGCTTCTGCAGTTGCATCACCGACTGACAATCACCGTTCAGCGTCGTTTCGCCCATGTGAATTTCATAGCCGCGTACCGGCAACCCGGACGCCGCAGACAGCCAGTCCGGCAGTGTCGACGACATCGTCGCCGTGACCTGGGTCGTGGTTTTCCGCTGGGCAAAATGCGTTACCGTATCGAGCAACCCCAGCCCCGGTAGCGTTCCCAGTCCCGACTCGACTTCATCAATAATGGTCTCGCCGAGCATCTGATAGCCACCACAGATCCCAACAATGGGGATGTTTTGTTGGTGCGCCTGCAACACCGCGTGGGCCATGCCGCTTTCACGCAGCCACACCAGATCGCCGAGCGTATTTTTACTGCCTGGCAGGATCACCAGGTCAACGTCCGCCAGTTCTTGCGGATGGCGCACATAACGCACGCGCACATCGGGTTGTGCGGCCAGCGCGTTAAAATCGGTGAAATTGGAGATATGCGGGATCTGCACCACGGCAATGTTGATGTCGCGTTTTTCCGTGCGCAGGTATTTTCCTTTTTGTAACGCCACGCCATCTTCATCTTCAAGATCGACATCCAGCCACGGCATCACGCCCAGCACGGGAACGCCAGTCAGGCTTTCAATCTGTTCAATACCGGGATTAAGCAACGCCACATCACCACGAAACTTATTGATGATCACCCCTTTCACCCGCGCACGCTCATGTTCATGCAGCAGCGCCAGCGTACCGTAGATGGAAGCGAACACCCCGCCGCGATCGATATCGGCGACCAGGATCACCGGACACTGCGCCATCTCAGCCATCCCCATATTGACGATGTCGCGGTCACGCAGGTTGATCTCCGCCGGACTGCCCGCCCCTTCCAGCACCAGTACATCAAACTCCTGCGCCAGACTGGTGTAAACGGAAAGGATCTGCTCACGCAGGCGCGGCTTGTATTCGTGATAGCTGACCGCATCCATATCGGTCGCCACCTGTCCCATCAGCACCACCTGCGCCTTGCGATCGCTGGTCGGTTTCAACAGCACCGGATTCATGCGGACATCCGGCACAATGCCCGCCGCTTCGGCCTGGAAAATCTGCGCGCGCCCCATCTCTTTCCCCTCTGGCGTAATGCCGGAGTTGAGCGCCATATTCTGCGACTTAAACGGTGCGGTCCGCCGACCATCCTGATAAAAAATGCGGCACAGTCCCGCTACCAGAACGCTCTTGCCGACGTCAGACGCCGTTCCCTGCAACATAATGGCCTGCGTCATGACGCCTCCTTGATTGCGCGTTGTCGCATACAACTGAAAAATTCATCTTCGGATTTGCACAGCGGCATGCCTAGCTCTGCGTGCAGTTTTACCAGCCAGGGTTGCGTTAACCCGGCCTCTTCAATCAGTTCCGTGCGAGCAAAAACCTCACCCGGCTCACCGTGCGCCAGCACTTCGCCATGGCGTAACACGTAGACGGCATCGCTGACTTCATAAATCAGATCAATATCATGGCTGGAGATCACCACGTGGTTTCCCTGCGCCACAATCCGTTTGATGATGTCGATCATCTGGCTGCGCCCTGAAGGATCAAGCCCCGCTGTGGGTTCATCCAGTAACAGGTATTTCGCCCGTAACACCAGCGCACCGGCGATGGCCACTCGCTTCTTCTGTCCGTGGCTTAAGCACTGAATCGGCTGCTGGCGAAAGTGTTGGGCATCAACCAGCGTTAACGCCTCGTCGACTCGTCGGGCAATTTCGCCCTCCTCCACGCCAAGATTGCGCAGGCTGAAGGCGATATCGCTGTCGATATCGGTGTAGAAAATTTGCTGATCGGGATCCTGAAACACCGTCGCGACCTGCTGACGCAGCGCCAGCAGGCCGCGCTTACTGTAGTCCAGTGGTTTTCCCTGCCACAGTACCGCGCCCTGTTGTGGTCGCAGTAATCCGCTCAGATTCATAAATAAGGTGGATTTCCCACAGCCGTTGGCGCCCACCAGTCCGGTGACGGCATGCTGCGAAAAATCCAGCGTCAGCCCTTTAAGTACCTGCGCATCCTGATAACGAAACCAGAGGTCAGTGGTGGCAAGCATACTTTTCCTTACAGGTGAAAATCACCCTGATACAATTTGATATCTAACGTCGCTGCCATTTGCTGATAGCGAATCAGCACCCGGGTAAACAAAACGCCCACCAGCATCGCCAGCGAGCGATAGCCAATCGGCAGACTACGATAGCCAAAACGCAGCGTTTGCGCGCGATGAATTGCCATCGCTTCATCTAACAGAATAAAAATAAAGCGCCAGGTCAGCAGGATCTGCTCCGTCAGCAGTCGCGGCACCCGCGCCCGCTTGAGCAGTAAAATCAACTGCGGAAACGGCAGGTTAAGCACCAGCCAGAACGTAGCGGCCAGCGCCGCCAGACTACGCCAGAACGTCTCATTCGCGGTATGCAGCCCGGACGCCGTCACGCCCAGCCAGTAACTGCCAATCGGAAAACTGACCAGCAGCGTTTGTGGGTCGCGGCTGACGCTGAACAAGATCGTCACCACCCCGACCAGCAGGAAGCCAAACGGCAGCGCCATCCAGCGACACCAGCGGCGCAGGGAGATGCGTAGCAGCCAGCAGGTCAGCCCGGCAATCAGCGCCAGCTCGATACCCTGCCCCCAGGCAGGCAGGGTAAACGCCAGGGTCATCAGCAGCAGCCAGAACAGGAACTTACGCTCTGGTGCGACGTGAAACCAGCGGCTCTGATAGCTCAGTCGATCAAGCCCGGTCATCACGGCGTTGTCTGCCTTTGGTGTAGCCCAGAATATAGAAAATCACCGCGGCGCCGAGCGAGCCCTGCAACGTAAACAGCAGGCTTTCAATTTCCCCGCTCGCCGGTTCGTACAGCGGCTGGAACCACGGTTCATAATGCGGAGCCACCACCTGAATCTGGCTTTCCGCTTCACCGTCCGAGCCACCGTACTCACCGCCGTGATTGATAAAGAACGGCAATACGACCAAAGCAATCACCATGGCTAACAATATCAGCGTCTTTTTCATGTTAATGTCCTTGTGCGGTAATCAGTTGCCGTTTCGTCAGCTGGTCGTAGATCATCACGGTCAGCAAGCCTTCGGCGATAGCAATCGGGATCTGCGTCAGGCAGAAAATCCCCATAAACTTGACGACAGACCCTGTCGCACCCGCTTCGGGGTCCGGGAAGGCCACACCCAACTGCACTGACGTGACAAAGTAGGTCACCAGATCCGCCAGCATGGCGCAGAGGAAGACGCCGACATCACGACGGATCCCGGCACGGCAGGCCATCTTCCACACCATATAGCCGACAACCGGACCAATCACCGCCATCGACATGCCGTTCGCGCCCAGGGTGGTTAAGCCACCGTGCGCCAGCAGTAGCGCCTGGAACAGCAGTACAATAGCGCCGAGAACCGCCACCACGCCCGGGCCAAACAGGATCACCGCCAGCCCGACGCCTGTCGGATGTGAGCAGCTACCGGTAACCGACGGGATCTTCAGTGCCGACAGCACAAAAATAAACGCCCCGCACAGCGCCAGCAGCACTTTCTGATGGCTGTCATCCATCACGATGTGTCGCAGGCGCACCAGTCCATACCACAGGCACGGTAAAAACAGCAGCCACCAGGCCAGCGCCCACATCGGCGGTAAAAACCCTTCCATGATGTGCATGGCGAACGCCTGCTCCGGCACAATCATCAGCAATAGCGCCGCAGCCAGACCACTGAATGACAGCTGTTTTAGCTGTTGTTCGAGTTTCATTCTGCATACTCCCACTGTTTGTTGACCAGGATGGTCGAGAAATAAGGCAACGGCTGATCGTCGCTGACCTCGTTGAGATGCCGCCAGCACTGCTCTCCAGGGAGCGTGGCTTCGGACATCATCAGTGCACAATCCAGTAATCCGGCCTGATCCAGCAGCGCTTTAATCCGCGCGAAGCGACCATAGACCTTCATCAGCACCAGACTGTCGTGTTGGCGTAGCGCCTGGGCGATTTCCGCTTCCGGCGCAGTACAAGAGATCACCGCCAGTGACTGTTGTTCCATCGCCAGCGGCGTTTTGGATCGGGCGGCAATGGCGGCAAACGACGTCACGCCAGGGACAATCTCCAGCCAGTCAGGACACCCGATGCGCTGTAGTAAAAAGACCCAGGTGCTGAACAGCATGGCGTCACCCAGGGTGATAAATCCCACCTGTTTGCCTGCCTTCACTTCCTTAACCAGCGCAGCAGCCACTTCGTCCCAGACCGCCTCTTTTTCCGCACTGTCCGCGCTCATGGGGAAATGACAGCAGCGCAGTTCCGTGTTTTCGCCGATGTACTCCCGCACGATGGAAAGCGCGAGGCTGTCGCCGCCCTTACGTCCCGCCGGGGCATAGAGAATATCCAGTGAACCCAGGATGCGGGAGGCGCGAACGGTAATCAGATCGGCCGCTCCCGGGCCGGTGCTCAGGGCATACAGTTTGCCGCTCATGCCGCTTCCTCCATCGCCACGCTCAGCGCCTGCTGCAGATGCGCGACGAACATCGCCCGCACCGCCGGATTTTCGCCAAGACCGCTCAGCCACGGCGTTGCCGTGATCCCCGCCGCGGTGAACAACGTTTTCCACGAATCATCGTCGTCCGAAGCCATATCGTTGATGGCGTGATCCCCCGCCACCAGCATCAGCGGCATCAGATGGACGGCTTTGACCCCCTCTTTGCTCAGGCTCTCAATCAGAATATCGACTTCCGGATAGCTCTCCACCGCGCCGACGCGCGCCGGAAAGCCCTGCGCCATCATCATGTGGTCAAGGCAGGCATAGGCGGCAAACGCGTGATGGCTGGCGCCGTGGCCCATGAACACCACTTTTTCATTGTCGGCAGGAGCAGGCATCTGCTGTTGCAGGGCCAGCATTAACTGCGCGTAATCGTCATGGCTGCTCAACAGCGGTACCCCCAGCGTCAGGCGAGTAAACAGCGGACGCAGAGTCTGCACTTCACGGACAATTTTTTCATATTCGTCGCCGTTAATGATGTGCAGCGACTGAATCGCCACATCCTGATATCCCTGCTCAGCAAGCTTTTGCAGCGCCTGCAGCGGGGTATCGATCTCAATACCATCACGCTGTTTGAGCTTGCGAATAATCATTCCCGAGGTAAAGGCACGGAACAAGGTGCGGTCAGGACAGCTGGCGGCCAGATCGCGCTCGCAGGCCACAATGTTCTTCTCGCAGGTATCGTGATAGCTGGTGCCAAAGCTAACCACCAGAAGCGCTTTTTTCATTTTCTGATTCCTTAAGCAGCGGCCAGCCAGCGCGCCAAACGCTGCGCAAATGCGGCCTGACTTTCCAGTAACTCATCTCCCGTCACCAGCGGCGCCGGGCGGGTAATCACGATGCAGGGAATGCCTGCATCCAGACAGGGTTGAACCTTTTCCTGATAACCGCCCTCTGCGCCAGAAGCCTTGGTTATCACGACGTCAGCCTGACACTGACGATAAAACGCGGCGTTGAACTCGGCGCTGAACGGTCCGCACAGCGCGAACGTCTCGCCCACGCCAAAGCCCAGATCGGCACATTGTTGAATCACCTCGGGTACGGGCAACACGCGGGCGAGCAGCGTTTTTTCCGGTAACCCCGCGCGCCATATCGCCAGATCCTTACTCCCGGTAGTCAGCAGTACGCGCTCGCCAAAACGCCGCGCGACGTCGCACGCCCCGGCAATGCTCTGTACGGTGAAGAGCAGCGGATGCGTCAGTTCACTGAGCTGTTCCGGGCGCTGGTAGCGACTGAGCAGTACTCCAGCCCGTTCGCAGGCGCGCAGAATGTTGCGGCTCACCACTTCGGCATACGGGTGCGAAGCGTCGATCACCCATCGCGTTCCGTTCTCCTTCAGCCAGTTCACCATTTCATCCTGCTCAAGCCGTCCACAACGCACCTGACCCTTAATGTCGCCAGCCAGTTGCTTCCCGGTCGGCGTCGCCACCGACAGGGTGTAAGCCACGTTGGCGGCATCCAGTTGCTGGCACAGCGCACGGGCATCGCTGGTGCCGCCCATGACCAGAACCTCACCAAAACTCACAACACGTAACCTCGTGGCGTAATCATCAGACCATCCTGCACATAGGTCGCTTTGTTACCGACGATCACCAGACTGGTCATGTCCACCGGTTCAAAATCCATCTCACCCAGCGTGGTCAGCCATTTCTCCTGCTTTTTACGTCCGGCAGATTTCACCACCCCCACCGGCGTTTGCCCGCTCTTACTGGCGGAAAGCAGTTCAAATGCGCGCGCCAGATGCCCTTCACGGCCCCGGCTGCGCGGGTTATAGAAACAGATCACGAAGTCTGCTTCCCCGGCGGCGATAATGCGTTTTTCGATAACCGGCCACGGTGTCAGCAGATCGCTCAGGCTGATATGGCAAAAATCGTGCATCAGCGGCGCGCCGAGCAGCGACGCCGCCGCGATACTGGCGGTCATCCCCGGGATCAGGCGCACTTCAACGTCCAGTTTCTGTTTGCTGACCAGCTCCAGCACCAGCCCCGCCATGCCGTAAATACCGGCGTCGCCGCTGCTGATCAGCGCCACGTTGTGCCCGGCCTGCGCCAGTTCAATCGCCGCATGGCAGCGCTCGATCTCTTTGCACATGCCGGTTTTGATCACCTGCTTGTCACCGGTAAACGCTTTGACGAGGTGGGTGTAGGTTTTGTATCCCACAATAATTTCTGCCGCCTGCAGTGCTTCAACGGCTTCCATGGTCATCATGGCCTGTGAGCCGGGGCCGATTCCGATTACGGTTAACATCAGTGTGAAACTCCCAAAGTGATAGTGACGCCCTGCTCACGCAAGGTTTCGCCGGTCAATTGCCCATGACTCAGCAGCCACGCTGCCGGACCCGAGACGCTTCCGACGCCGACCGTCTGGCGAACAAACGGCGAAGCCGGAAAGTGATGTTCATGCTCACGCAGCGCGTCAGCGGTAAAGGTTTCAAACGGCACGCGCCAGCAGGAGGCAAGCTGGATCAGCCCCTCTTCATCTTTCTTGAGCGACACGCTACCGATGGCTTTCAGCGCCAGCGGATCAAAGCGCTGCGCTTCAAGCTGACGCGCCAGCAGCGCTGCCAGTAGTGGGAACGGCGTATCGCGACGACAGCCAATGCCAGCGACCACCCGCTGCGGCACCAGTTTCCAGTGTTGAACCGGAATATCCGGCAATTCGTTACGTAACGTGACGCACACCAGCGCATCCAGTTCAGGCAGTTGCTGGAGATCGGTAACGGTAATGAACCCACGGCGATCGCAGTGGCGGACGTCTTCATCCAGTTCTTCATCCCACCACAGCCCCACGCGCTGGTTGCTCACCAGCATCTGATTCACCACTTTTACCGCTGCGCGAAAGTCGGTCATACGGGCGTTGAGCTGAAACGCGAGGGTGTCCAGCGCCGCCATCTCATTGACGTCAGTGGCAGTGGTAATCACCGGATCGGCACCCAGCATGCCGGCAAGATAACGGGTCAGCGCGTTCGCGCCGCCCGCATGGCCGGAAAGCAGGCTGATCACGTGCTGGCCGCGCTCGTCGATCACCACCACCGCCGGATCGCTGAACTTGTCATTCACCAGCGGGGCCAGCACGCGCACCGCGATGCCGGTCGCCCCGATAAAAATCAGAGCGGAATAGTTCGAAAACGCGTCGCGCGCGGCGTGGGCGAACCCGCCGTCGAACGGTAAGAAACCGTCCTCCAGCAGTTTTTCACTGGTAAAACAGGTCAGCGGTAACATCGCTGCCAGCCGTTTCGCCAGCGTTACACCGCCGGGCGTCAGGCAAAACAGCGCGATTGATTCAGGCTTTACGGTATTCATGGCTAAAGTCCGCGGCATAGAGTCTGGAGTAGTGATACTCATCTCCGAGGAAATTCCCGACCAGGATGAGCGCCGTTTTGCGGATCCCGGCGTCGCGCACTTTATCGGCGATGTCCGCCAGCGTGCCACGCACGGTTTGACTTTCCGGCCAGGTCGCTTTGTAGATCACGGCCACCGGCGTGGTCGCCGGGTAACCGCCCTCAATCAACCGTTCCGCAACCCGGTTGATGCGCTGGACGGAGAGATAAATCGCCATTGAGGTCTGGTGGCTGGCGAAAGATTCCAGTTGTTCACGTTCCGGCACCGGCGTGCGGCCTTCGAGTCGCGTGATAATCAGGCTTTGCGAGACTTCCGGCACGGTGTACTCAACGCCCAGCTCCGCCGCCGCGCCGAGAAAAGCGCTAACGCCCGGCACCACCTGCCAGGGGATGCCGCGTTTGCTCAGCTCTTCACCCTGTTCGCGCACCGAGCCATACAGCGATACGTCGCCGGTTTGCAGGCGCACCACCGTTTTTCCGGCCTTCACGCCCTCTTCCATCAGGGTGAGGATTTGCTCAAGGTGCAGTTCCGCACTGTCGTGGCACTCCGCGCCCTCCGGGCAATACTCCAGCAGTTCGGTGTTGATCAGCGATCCGGCGTAAATCACCACCTGCGCCTGTTGCAACAACCGGTACCCCTTGAGGGTAATCAGCTCCCGGTCACCCGGACCTGCGCCGACAAACCACACACAACGGGGATCAAATGTCTCAGACATGGTGTTCTTCCTTCTGACAGGCGATGACAAAAACGGGATTGTTCGGTTTGAAATAGTGACCCGCACCCAGCGTGGTCAGCGACGAAATCTGCATTTGCAGGCAGTCCACATCCTGTATACCGCGCTGTTGCAGATGAGCCAGCGCGGTATTGAGGTTTTCCTGCAGGATGAAGGTCATCACCAGACGTCCACCGACGTGCAACTGGCGCATCGACCAGTCGATCAGCTCCGTGAGATGCCCCCCGCTGCCGCCCATAAAGACGGCATCGGCTTTCTCGGTCATCATCATCGGCGCTTCGCCAGGCAGAATATCGATATTCGCGCAGGCGAAATGCTGACGGTTTTCGTCGAGTAAACGCAGCGCCGCCGGATTGCGCTCGATAGCCGTGATGTGCAGCGACGGAAACTGTAACGCGGCTTCGATGGACACACTGCCGGTTCCGGCCCCGATATCAATCAGGTGACTGGCCCGGTGCAGTTCAAGTTTTGCGAGAGCGAGCGCACGTACCGCTTCTTTGGTCATCGGCACCTTCTCACCGCGCAGGAAAAGCTCATCTTTCATCAAGGATCACCACTGCATTCATCTCATATTCGGCATGGACCTCGCTGACGCGCAGCCAGTGGATCCGTTCGTTTTCCATCGCCAGGTTTTCGCCAATCACCATCCAGCGATCGCCCTTTCCTCGTGCAACCAGTTGCGCGGCAATTTCACGCGGCCCGCACTGACCGTCGGTGACCATTGCCACCTTGTTATGCTGTGCCAGCGTATCGAAACAGACGCTGCGCCCGTGGCTACTGGTGAGCCACATGTCATTCATGTCGATTCCCGACTGCGCGCACAGATACTGCACCGCGCTGATGCCAGGAATGATGCGTACCTGCGCAACGCCAAAATGCGCCACCATCCGCGTACCAATGCCGTAAAACAGCGGATCGCCGGAGGCCAGAACCACCACCCGCTGATCCTGATGCGCCGTAATCCACGCCAGCAGTTCGGGAATGTTGGCGCCCAGCGCAAACTGCTCGCCGCGAAAGTCCGGGAACTGCTGCAAATGGCGCTTACCGCCGACCAGTACATCGGCCTCTTCAACCGCCGCGCGCGCCGCTGGCGTCATCAGGTGCAGACCGGCTGGTCCCATCCCCACGACCGTCAGCATTGCATCTCCCGCGCGATAGCCTCGACGGAGCGGTTGCTACCCAATACCTGGTTATCAAATGAGAACATGATCGCGTCGCAGGTCGGCGGCGTTTTGGTAAAGCGCAGCATCTGCATCACACGCTGACAGATGCGTTCGGCAAGGTGGTTGTAGATGTGCTGAAAGCCGTACGCGTCGATATGCTCCATTGCCGCTTCAGTGGTGTCGCAATCGCTCACCAGCGTCAGCAACTCCAGCGGCGCGCCGAGCAGCGCCAGATGCGCCACCAGCGTTTCCATCCGCGCATCGGCTATGTGGCTGTGGGTGTGGAAGATCCCGGCGGCAATTTTGATCAGCTTTCCAGGATGACCGACGAGCACGACCTGGCGAAATCCCAGTCGCACCGCCTCTTCAATCATGTAGCCGACAAAGTTACTCATGGTGACCACAACGTTGGTGTCAATGCCCATCTGTTCGCGGACGAAACGCTCACCGTGGTTACCCGGCACCAGAACCACCCGCTCCAGTCCGGCGGCACGTTTGATTTCCAGCTCCAGCGATAACGACCGCTTCCAGCTCTCTTCGGACATGGGGGTCACGATGCCGGTGGTGCCAATAATGGAAATGCCACCCAGAATACCAAGACGCGAGTTGTATGTTTTTTGCGCCCGTTCTTCTCCTTCCGGGGCAAAAATTTCGATTTCCGCCCCGCGTACCGGGCCTATCGCCTCACGCACGGCGGATTCAATGGTATGACGCGGAGTGCGATTAATGGCCGCGCTGCCGACAGGCAGACCAATCCCCTTGCGGGTGACCGTGCCGACACCTTCGCCGCCGAGCAGGACAATTTCACCGCTGTCATTCAGCGTGACGCGGGCGAAAATCAACATTCCGTGGGTGGCGTCGACATCATCGCCGCCGTCTTTGCGGATCGCGGCAATGGCCTGCTGTCCTTCAATGTGCGGTGATTCCACGTTCAGACACAGGGTGACGCCGGACGGTGTGACAATCGATACCTGATGGATCAAATGCTGACGCAGAACCATCAGCGCGGCGACTTTTGCCGCCGCCGTGGCGCACGAACCGGTGGTGTAACCTTTGCGCAGCGCTTTACCGTTATGCCAGACGGGCGCGTCGAAAGTCTGATCGCTCATCGCGCCCCCTGCATGTGATACAGCATGGCGTTCACGATCGCCGCCGCCACGTTACTGCCGCCTTTGCGTCCGAGGGCGGCAATGGCGGGCAACTGGCTGTGCGTCAGCGCCTCTTTGGATTCCGCCGCGCCGACAAATCCCACCGGCACCCCCACCACGCCGCTTACCGCCACGTCCTTTTCCAACAGGCGAAACAGCGCAGTGGGGGCGTTGCCAAAGACAAACACTTTTTCGCACGCTTCCGTCACGGCAATATCGACAGCCGCCATTGAGCGAGTGATACCCTGCGCTTTCGCTTGCGCTACCACACGCGGATCGCTGATATAGCAGCGACACTCGCCCCCCATCTTCGCCAGCAGGGTTTTGTTGATTCCCGAAAGCGCCATGGTGGTGTCGGTATAGATAACCGTCGGGCGACTCAGCGCTGCGCAAAGCTGTTCCAGCGCATCATCCGAAAACCAGAGAATATCCAGCCAGTCGAAGTCAGCGGTGGTGTGAATCACCCGTTTGATGATGGCTTCATGTAGCGGGCTGGCAAACTGATACTCCGGGCGCGTTTCATGGATGATCTCGCCAATGATGTCAAAACTTTTGGCTTCAATCGCCTGGGGTTGCTGGATGTATTGCATTGTCATTTATCCTCAGGCCACACCCACCACCAGCCAGCGCGTCACAAGGAACAGCGCCAGAGCCAGCGTTGAGGCAACCCACATCAGTCGAATTGTTTGGGAAATGTCGTCTACAGAAATGGTGCGCTGCGCGTCGCCGATCCACGGTTTTTCAACGCGCTCGCCAAAGTAATCATTCGGGCCGCCCAGTCGAATACCCAGCGCACCGGCAACGGAAGCCTCCGCCCAGGCACAGTTCGGGCTGCTGTGGTTGTAGCGATCCCGCCACCCCACGCAGAGCGCCCGGGAGCCGTCACGGCGGCACAGCACCGCTGCCGCGCTCAGCAGCAGCCAGCTCAGTCGCGCAGGAATGTAGTTCGCGACGTCGTCCATGCGAGCGCTGACCATGCCAATCGCCCGGTATTTTTCGTGTTTATAACCCACCATGGAATCCAGGGTATTCACCGCTTTGTAGGCCATCGCCAGCGGCGCGCCGCCGATTAAGAGGAAGAACAGCGGCGCGATAATGCCGTCAACCGTATTCTCCGCTACGGTTTCCACGACCGCCCGGTTGATCTGTTCCGGCTGAAGCTGCGAGGTGTCGCGACCCACAATCCACGAGAGCTTTTCACGGCTTTGTGCAAGATTGCCTTCGCGTAGCGGACGTTCAACCTCTTGCGCCGCCGTTGCCAGACAGCGCCCCGCCAGCACGGTGAAAATCATCCAGACTTCAACGACCCAACCGAGCCACGGATGAATCAGCGTCGCCAGATGTAACACGCCCCAGGCAACCGCCCACGTTAAGCCCACAACCACCAGCCACATCACCCCACCACCGATGCGTAACGCCCGGTTACTGTTGCAGTAGCGGCGGATAAGCCGCTGCACGGCATTGATCAGATTGCCTATCCAGCGCACCGGATGTGGCCAGTCTGGCGGGTCGCCAATCACGACGTCGAGAAGCCAGGCCACGCACCATGCCAGTAGCGTCATAACGCCTCCCGCGCGGCATTCAGCCAGTGATTAAGCATTAATGGACGCTGAGCAAAGTGAACGTGCAGGTAACTGGCGAAAGTGTTGCCGATTTGCCAGCCGCCGGACCACGCCTGCACCGTCTGACCGTCACGGACTTTACGGCATGCCAGCACGGCGGGCGTTTCAGGGGAAAAATCGGAATAATGGAACTCATGACCGCGCAGCACATCGCCTTCCGCGGCCAGCAGCGTGGGCTGCAGAGCCTGCGCTTCGCAATAGCCGAAGCGGGTCAGTCGTTTACCCATTTTACTGCGACCGGGGAGGATATCGGCCATGCGATGCTCAACCCCGTCGGCATCTTCCAGCAGGCTACCGAGGTACATTAATCCGCCGCACTCGGCATAAATGGCGACGCCGCGCAGGTGCGCATCACGCAGGCTTGCCAGCATTGTGGTATTGGCCGCCAGCGCGGCCGCGTGCAGTTCCGGATAACCACCGCCCAGCCAGACCATCTGACAATCGGGTAATTCGCAATCGTGGATCGGGCTGAAGCGAACAATGTTGACGCCGGTACGCGCCAGCAGCGCCACGTTATCGGGATAATAAAAATTAAAGGCCTCATCATCAGCCATCGCCAGCGTCAGTCCTTCTCCGGCGTTGGGCGCAGGACGTTCTGGCCATTCGCCTTGCGGCAATGCCTGAAGGTGGCTTAAGGCCAGCAACCGATCGATATCCAGCGTGCTTTCCAGCCGGGCGGCGAAATCCTGCCATGATTGTTGATTAACGACAGACTCGCGCGCGGTCACCAGTCCCAGATGCCGTTCAGGTAGCGCGACACCGTCAACGCGCGAGACGTAACCCAGCACCGGCACAGCGCAGTAGTGCTCGATAGCGGTTTTCAGCAACTGGAAATGGGACTCGCTGTTGACGCGGTTAACGATAACGCCGGCAATGTTCAGCGTCGGGTCAAAATGCTGGAAGCCCATCACCGTGGCGGCAATGGAGGTAGAAACGGCTTTCCCGTCAACCAGCAGAATCACCGGACAGCCCAACTGTTTTGCCATCGCGGCGGTGCTGCAGTAGTCAGGATCAGTGCCGTAGCCGTCGTACAGTCCCATCACCCCTTCGATCACCGCCATATCCGCGTCCTGCATCTGTTCACGGAACAACGCATTAAGCACCGGCTCGGGGAGCATGAAACTATCGAGATTGCGGGAGGCGGTACCGCTGACGGCCGTATGCCAGGCGGTATCCAGATAATCAGGGCCGACTTTGCAGGGCTGGACGCGTAAACCACGTTGTTTCAACACGTTCAGCAAGCCCAGCGTCACCGTGGTTTTACCACAGCCACTACCGGTACCAGCCAGAACAAACGCGTACTGCTTTGCCGCCATGACCCTGATCCTGTTCAGGGTGGTAGGGATGTACTGACACCCAGTCTTCCGACTGTACGTATCTGAGCAACCCACTTCCCACCGAAGTTGTTGGTAGTATCCGACAGGCTGGTCTTCTGGCTTAGCGTCGTCCTCGCCCGTCCTTCCCAATCTTGCGATCAGTGGTCTTCACGGGGTTGTCAGCATCACAGCAGCGGGGGCTGCGGGGGATTTTCACCCCCTTCCCAGACACAATTGTGTCAAACCTGTCAGCTTAAATGATGAACAGAATGAATTCTCCTCATCACAACAATACTTTTTCGTTACTTATTCGTTGCGCATTTTTTATCAACAAGAAATGTCGCAATAAAACGATTCTGAATGAAATGTCATGCAAGAGAATAATGAAACCTCTTAACGATGACACTGTATCTCATCACAGAAATAAAAACTGGTGAAGTTTATTCCGCAAAGAGCGATATTTTATTGCGCTATGACAATTTATTGCTGTACTAAAAATACTTAACCATTATAAATGACCGGATTACGCGAGAATATCAAAAATCGGCAATAGCAAAATATTGCTATTTATGCCGATTCAGCCGGCAAGTTTTCATTTATTTTTTGCCGATAGGCCTGCGGCGTAACCTGATAAGTCTGACGGAACACTTTGCAAAAATAGCTGGTTTGCGAAAAACCTAAATTGCGGGCAATGCTGGCAATGCTCCAGTCACTGTGACAAAGCAGCTCTCTGGCACTGGCCATGCGCTGCTGATTGACCCATGCGTTAAAACCAATGCCCTGGTATTTTTTGAACAGTTTGCTGAAGTAGTACGGACTCAGATAAACGTGCGACGCCACATCTTCAAGGCGAAGATCGTCTGACAGGTGTGCATCAATATAGCGTAACGCCTTCTTCATTTTGCTGTCATGAGGGCTGGCGGCGCGTGCCGGGCGCGCAGGTTCAGCAGGTTGCGTGCTGTCTTTAATCACCACGAAATTGAGTTGCTTTTTGAGGCAGTTTTCAACAATGAGTTTGAGCAGATCCGCCGAGGCCATCACGCGTGAATAGTCCATTTCCGGGACATTACTGAACTCATTGAGCAGTTCAGGATCGGCCTGCCAGCGATCGTCAACCTTCATGATATCGAGCAGATCGGCACCATCATCGTTACGTAAACGCACCTGGCCGCACAGGACGAACCCAACAAGATGGCCTGCGATCACGAGAGGAATAGAGAAATCGGTAAGCCCGGCATGGCAGCGATAAATACAGGGTTGATCCGATTTTGACGCTTCCAGTCCCCCACAGCGATCGCTCATACGACACCGGGTACTGTGTTGCGGATGCTGACGCATCAGTTGGCAAAAAGGCGTGAAATTAAACAGCTCAGAAATCTCATCACCGTGAATATTGACAACCACAACAGCCAGGCTGGTCGCTTGCGCAAAATCCTGTGCGATTTTATTAATGAGTTCTGAGTTCAGGGTACTCGCAGAAATCATGATAAAATCCCTCAGTTAATCCATTGTTATAATGAAAACATAAATTTTACATTTACTTCTTATCATCCCCTATCCTTGTGTGTAAATGACAGAAAGCACAAGGGACAATAACAAAAGTCTCCCTGGGTGGGGAGACTTTTTAGTCAGTTCGTGAAAGCAGATCACGAAATAGAAATTAAAGACGTGATATTAGCCACGCGAGTCAAAATTACGCGTCCGTCTCTTCGATTTTACACGTATTACAGGGCAAATTTTTACCAATAAGGTACTTATAGATAGCCGCGCCTGCACACGCACCAATCAATGGCGCAATAATCGGCACAATAAAGTACGGGATATCACGTCCGCCGGTCATCGCAATATCTCCCCAACCTGCCATCCAGGCGAACAGTTTAGGACCAAAATCACGCGCCGGATTCATGGCAAACCCGGTTAACGGGCCTGTAGATGCACCAATTACCGCGACCAGAATACCGATCAGCAGCGGCGCCAGTGGCCCTTTAGGCACACCGTTACCATCGTCGGTCAGCGCCATAATCAGCCCCATCAGGATAGAGGTGATGACGATTTCGACCCCAGCCGCCTGCCACACGCTCAGCGCAGCCGCCGGATACGTACTGAAAATACTGGCCAGATAGAGGCTATCGACACTGCCGCGAACCATGCTGTGGGCAGTTTCATACTCAATAAATAAATTGCCGTAGAGCAGATAGGCCAGCACCGCACCGCCAAACGCCCCCGCAACCTGCGCGATGATGTAAGGCAGAACTTTACGTCCCGGGAAGCAGGCAAACATCCAGAGTGCGACCGTGATTGCCGGGTTCAGATGCGCTCCGGAAATTCCCGCCGTCAGATAAACCGCAAGCGAAATACCCAGACCCCAAATAATACAAATTTCCCAGAGACCCAGACTGGCGCCTGCGACTTTCAGTGCGCTAAGGCAGCCGATACCAAAAAACAAAAACAATCCGGTACCCAAAAACTCGGCAATGCATTGCGCTTTCAGTGAATCATTCATTGTGACACCTTCTTAGAAGCGTTCGTGTCCTTACCAGCGGACCCTTGCTGGTCGTAGAGTACAACGACACCTACTATAGGAAGAGGCCGCTGAAAATTGTTGGCAAACTGCGCATTCTGAGACCTGGAAAAATCGTTTTGTTATAGCAATTTCTTGCCATCTATTTATTCAAAGGCAGCGTGTAGAGTGCCTGAGTGTAATTAACCAGGACGATTCGTGATAGCAAAAATTGGTTATTTGAAGATTTCCCTTTTCCAATCAACGTCACAAATTGGTTTTCCCGCATAGCAAATTAAATTAACCCTGTCATCCTCTAAAATGTAAATATGGAATAGCAAAAGCCAAAATATCACATTAATAAAAATTAACAAAAACAATAAAAACAAAGAGATAAAATAAAAAACAGCAAGTTTGTCATATTCACAGCCCACTAATTTTTCACCCAGACTTTCAAGTCAGCCATTCTTTTTCCTCGCTTCTTTTTATAGTCATGAATATCGGGACAACCCAGGCGAGGTCTTTATGCAACAAGAAGCATTAGGAATGGTAGAAACCAAAGGCTTAACTGCAGCCATAGAGGCCGCAGATGCAATGGTGAAGTCAGCCAATGTCATGTTGGTCGGCTACGAAAAAATTGGCTCAGGGCTGGTAACCGTCATCGTTCGCGGTGATGTCGGTGCCGTAAAAGCGGCGACCGATGCCGGTGCTGCCGCTGCGCGCAACGTGGGAGAAGTGAAAGCCGTACACGTGATTCCACGCCCTCATACCGATGTAGAAAAAATCTTACCGAAGGGAATTAACCCATGAGTAGCAATGAACTGGTTGAACAGATCATGGCGCAGGTCATTGCCCGTGTGGCAACGCCTGATCAAGCGGGTACCCCTGATAAAACCCATCCAAAACGAGAGACGGCTATGGCAGAGAAGAGCTGCAGTTTAACGGAATTTGTTGGCACCGCGATTGGCGACACCGTAGGTCTGGTGATTGCAAACGTAGACAGTGCCCTGTTGGAAGCAATGAAGCTTGAGAAGCGCTATCGCTCCATTGGCATCCTGGGCGCGCGTACCGGCGCGGGTCCACACATTATGGCGGCTGACGAAGCGGTCAAAGCCACCAATACCGAAGTAGTAAGCATTGAACTCCCTCGCGATACCAAAGGCGGCGCGGGTCACGGTTCACTCATCATTATCGGCGGTAACGACGTTTCCGACGTGAAGCGCGGAATTGAAGTGGCGCTGAAAGAGCTTGACCGTACCTTCGGTGATGTTTATGGCAACGAAGCCGGACACATCGAACTGCAGTACACCGCACGCGCCAGCTACGCGCTGGAAAAAGCGTTTGGTGCGCCGGTTGGCCGAGCCTGCGGCGTGATTGTGGGCGCTCCGGCTTCCGTCGGCGTTCTGATGGCGGATACCGCTCTGAAAGCCGCGAACGTTGAAGTCGTGGCATACAGCTCTCCGGCGCATGGCACCAGCTTCAGTAACGAAGCGATCCTGGTGATCTCCGGCGATTCCGGCGCAGTACGTCAGGCGGTTATCTCCGCGCGAGAAATCGGTAAAACCGTCCTTGCGACCCTCGGTTCAGAACCGAAAAACGATCGCCCGTCCTACATCTGATATCCGTGAGGCTCATTCATGAGATCGAAAAGATTTGAAGCACTGGCGAAACGCCCTGTCAACCAGGACGGATTCGTTAAGGAGTGGATCGAAGAAGGCTTCATTGCGATGGAAAGCCCGAACGATCCTAAGCCGTCGATTAAAATCGTTAACGGCGCCGTCACCGAACTCGATGGCAAATCGGTCAGCCAGTTTGACCTGATTGACCACTTCATTGCTCGCTACGGCATCAACCTGGCGCGCGCAGAAGAAGTGATGGCGATGGACTCCGTTAAGCTCGCCAACATGCTGTGCGATCCTAACGTGAAACGTCGCGACATTGTGCCACTGACCACAGCGATGACCCCGGCAAAAATTGTCGAAGTGGTATCGCACATGAACGTGGTTGAGATGATGATGGCGATGCAAAAAATGCGCGCACGTCGTACTCCTTCCCAGCAGGCGCACGTCACCAACGTCAAAGATAACCCGGTGCAGATTGCTGCCGACGCCGCTGAAGGCGCATGGCGTGGGTTTGATGAGCAAGAAACCACTGTGGCCGTGGCACGTTATGCTCCGTTTAACGCCATTGCGCTGTTGGTCGGTTCCCAGGTGGGTCGTCCGGGCGTATTGACGCAATGTTCGCTGGAAGAAGCCACCGAACTGAAACTCGGCATGCTGGGCCATACCTGCTACGCCGAAACCATCTCCGTCTACGGTACCGAACCGGTCTTTACCGACGGCGATGATACGCCGTGGTCAAAAGGTTTCCTCGCCTCTTCTTACGCTTCTCGCGGTTTGAAAATGCGCTTCACCTCCGGTTCAGGTTCCGAAGTACAGATGGGTTATGCCGAAGGCAAATCCATGTTGTATCTGGAAGCACGCTGCATTTACATCACCAAAGCGGCGGGCGTGCAGGGTCTGCAAAACGGCTCTGTGAGCTGCATCGGCGTTCCGTCTGCGGTTCCATCAGGGATCCGAGCGGTACTGGCAGAAAACCTGATCTGCTCATCATTGGATCTGGAATGCGCCTCCAGTAACGACCAGACCTTCACCCACTCCGATATGCGTCGTACCGCGCGTCTGCTGATGCAGTTCCTGCCGGGTACCGACTTTATCTCTTCGGGTTATTCCGCCGTGCCGAACTACGACAACATGTTCGCGGGCTCCAACGAAGATGCAGAAGACTTCGATGACTACAACGTTATCCAGCGCGACCTGAAAGTGGACGGTGGTCTGCGTCCGGTACGTGAAGAGGACGTTATCGCCATTCGTAACAAAGCAGCACGCGCTCTGCAGGCGGTTTTCGCCGGCATGGGTCTGCCGCCAATTACGGATGAAGAAGTTGAAGCCGCAACCTACGCACACGGTTCGAAAGACATGCCTGAACGTAACATCGTTGAGGACATCAAGTTTGCGCAGGAAATCATCAACAAGAACCGCAACGGTCTGGAAGTGGTGAAAGCGCTGGCTCAGGGCGGCTTTACCGATGTCGCGCAGGACATGCTCAACATCCAGAAAGCCAAGTTAACCGGGGACTATCTGCATACCTCCGCCATTATCGTCGGCGATGGACAAGTGCTCTCTGCCGTCAATGACGTCAACGATTATGCCGGTCCGGCAACAGGTTATCGCCTGCAAGGCGAACGCTGGGAAGAAATTAAAAACATCCCTGGCGCACTTGATCCCAACGAGCTTGGCTAAGGGGTGAACAATGGAAATTAATGAAAAATTGCTGCGCCAGATTATTGAAGACGTGCTGTCCGAAATGCAGACCAGCGATAAGCCCGTCTCATTTCGCGCGCCGGGAACGTCAGCCGCGGCGGCTGCACCGGCCGGTGACAGTTTTCTGACGGAAATTGGCGAGGCGAAACAAGGCACGCAACAGGATGAAGTGATCATTGCTGTCGGCCCGGCATTTGGCCTCTCTCAGACCGTGAATATCGTTGGTCTGCCGCATAAAAACATTCTGCGCGAAGTGATTGCCGGGATTGAAGAGGAAGGGATTAAAGCGCGTGTGATTCGCTGCTTTAAATCATCCGACGTGGCGTTTGTTGCCGTTGAGGGTAACCGTCTGAGTGGTTCCGGCATCTCTATCGGCATCCAGTCAAAAGGCACGACGGTCATCCATCAACAGGGACTGCCGCCGCTGTCCAACCTGGAGCTGTTCCCGCAGGCCCCGCTGCTGACGCTGGAAACCTATCGTCAGATTGGTAAAAACGCCGCACGTTACGCCAAGCGTGAATCACCGCAGCCAGTCCCGACGTTGAACGATCAGATGGCACGCCCGAAATATCAGGCTAAATCCGCCATCTTGCACATTAAAGAGACGAAGTACGTCGTGACGGGCAAAAACCCGCAGGAACTGCGCGTGGCGCTTTAATAAGGATCCCTTTATGAATACCGATGCAATTGAATCGATGGTACGGGATGTGTTGAGCCGCATGAACAGCCTGCAGGGCGACACATCTGCCCCGGCAGCAGCTTCGAGCACTACGACCCAGACCGCAAAAGTGACCGACTATCCGCTCGCCAGTAAGCATCCTGAGTGGGTTAAAACGGCCACCAACAAAACGCTGGATGAGTTCACCCTCGAAAACGTTCTGAGCAACAAAGTGACCGCGCAGGATATGCGTATCACACCGGAAACGCTGCGCATTCAGGCGGCTATCGCCAAAGATGCCGGACGTGACCGCCTGGCAATGAACTTTGAGCGCGCCGCAGAACTGACGGCGGTGCCGGACGATCGCATCCTCGAGATCTATAACGCCCTGCGTCCTTACCGTTCAACGAAAGAAGAACTGCTCGCGATCGCGGACGATCTTGAAAACCGCTATCAGGCCAAAATCTGCGCCGCATTTGTTCGTGAAGCTGCGGTGTTGTACGTCGAGCGTAAGAAACTGAAAGGCGACGACTAAGGAAAGGTCATGAGATATATAGCTGGCATTGATATCGGCAACTCATCCACAGAAGTCGCGCTGGCGACGCTGGATGGCACTGGCGCGCTCACCATTACCGGTAGCGCGCTGGCAGAAACCACCGGGATAAAAGGCACATTGCGTAATGTGTTTGGGATTCAGGAGGCGCTCACGCTTGCGGCTAACAATGCAGGCATCAATGTCAGCGATATCTCGCTTATCCGTATCAACGAAGCCACTCCGGTGATTGGTGATGTCGCGATGGAAACCATCACGGAAACCATCATCACCGAATCCACCATGATCGGTCATAACCCGAAAACACCGGGCGGTGTCGGTCTGGGTGTGGGGATCACTATCACGCCGGAAGAGTTACTTACCCGACCGGCGGATACCCCGTTAATTCTGGTGGTGTCATCTGCTTTCGATTTCGCTGATGTTGCCACCATGATTAACGCCTCTGTCCGTGCCGGTTACCAGTTAACCGGTGTCATTTTGCAACAGGACGATGGCGTTCTGGTCAGTAACCGACTGGAAAAACCCCTGCCCATCGTTGACGAAGTGCTGTACATCGACCGTATCCCGCTCGGAATGCTGGCCGCCATTGAGGTCGCCGTGCCCGGTAAAGTCATCGAAACGCTGTCAAACCCTTATGGCATCGCAACGGTGTTTAACCTCAATGCGGACGAGACCAAAAACATTGTCCCGATGGCGCGAGCGCTGATTGGCAACCGTTCCGCCGTGGTGGTGAAAACCCCGTCGGGAGATGTTAAAGCACGCGCCATTCCTGCCGGAAACATTGAACTGCAGTCACAGGGACGTACGCTACGCGTTGATGTCGCTGCAGGCGCTGACGCCATTATGAAAGCGGTCGGTGAATGCCCGAAACTGGACAACGTTACCGGTGAAGCGGGCACCAATATTGGCGGCATGTTGGAACACGTTCGTCAGACGATGGCAGAACTGACCAATAAGCCAAGCAACGAAATTTTTATCCAGGATTTACTGGCTGTAGATACCTCCGTTCCGGTCAGCGTCACCGGCGGACTGGCCGGTGAGTTTTCTCTGGAGCAGGCCGTCGGTATCGCCTCGATGGTGAAATCAGACCGTCTGCAGATGGCGATGATCGCCAGCGAAATCAAAGAAAAGCTGAACGTGGATGTGCAGGTTGGCGGCGCAGAAGCCGAAGCAGCGATTCTGGGCGCGCTCACCACGCCCGGTACCACGCGTCCGCTGGCGATTCTGGACTTAGGCGCGGGCTCGACCGACGCCTCGATTATCAATCCCAAAGGCGAAATTATCGCCACCCACCTCGCCGGGGCTGGCGACATGGTTACCATGATCATCGCCCGGGAACTGGGGCTTGATGACCGTTATCTGGCGGAAGAGATCAAAAAATATCCGTTAGCCAAGGTCGAAAGCCTGTTCCATCTGCGCCACGAAGACGGCAGCGTTCAGTTCTTCCCGACGCCACTTCCCCCTGCGGTGTTTGCCCGCGTCTGTGTGGTCAAGCCGGATGAACTGGTGCCCCTGCCCGGCGATCTCGCGCTGGAGAAAGTTCGCGCCATTCGCCGCAGCGCCAAAGAGCGTGTGTTTGTCACTAACGCCCTGCGCGCACTGCGCCAGGTCAGCCCAACGGGCAATATCCGCGATATTCCGTTTGTCGTTCTGGTAGGCGGCTCCTCGCTGGACTTTGAAGTGCCGCAACTGGTGACGGACGCCCTGGCGCATTATCGCCTGGTTGCCGGACGTGGAAATATTCGCGGCACCGAAGGTCCACGAAACGCGGTAGCGACGGGCCTCATCCTCTCCTGGCACAAGGAGTTTGCCCATGGACAGTAGCGTCACCACGCCTGCCATTGTGATTTCGACCATCGGCGACTGTCTTTCGGTCTGGAAAGAGGTGCTGCTCGGCATTGAAGAAGAAGGCATCCCGTTTGTGATTCAAAACCAGGCGACGGGAGATGTCGTTCAGAGCGCATGGCAGGCTGCCCGCCAGTCTCCGCTGCTGGTCGGCATCGCCTGCAACGAAGAAACCCTGGTCGTGCACTACAAGAATTTACCCACTTCAGCGCCGCTTTTTACGCTGACGTATCGCCAAAACAGCCTTGACCGGCGAAGTACTGGAAACAACGCGGCAAGGTTAGTCAAAGGGATCCCCTTCCGGGATCTCAATGCTTAATCCACAGGAGAATTGCAGTATGAATAACGCACTGGGTCTGGTTGAAACAAAAGGGTTGGTCGGCGCGATTGAAGCCGCAGATGCCATGGTGAAATCCGCCAACGTGCAACTGGTCGGTTACGAAAAAATCGGCTCCGGCCTGGTGACCGTCATGGTTCGCGGTGACGTCGGCGCCGTTAAAGCCGCCGTTGATGCAGGCTGCGCGGCAGCAAGCGTCGTGGGTGAGGTGAAATCCAGCCACGTTATCCCGCGTCCGCACAGCGACGTTGAGGCTATTTTACCGAAATCGGCCTGAGCATTATCGAAAAGGAGCACAGCGTGAAGCAATCACTGGGATTACTCGAAGTTAGTGGTCTGGCATTAGCCATCTGTTGCGCAGATGCCATGGCGAAAGCGGCTTCCATCACGCTGGTTGGCCTTGAAAAAACCAACGGTTCAGGCTGGACGGTGATCAAGATCACCGGTGATGTGGCATCAGTGCAGTCTGCCATTATCACCGGTGCTCATCTCGCCGAACAGCAAGATGGCCTGGTCGCGCATAAAGTGATCGCCAGACCTGGCGAGGGCATTCTTTCCCGCGCGATGGCTGCCACTCCGGCGCCTGTGCCTGCACCCGCAACGGTGTCTGCACCGGAACCCGTGCCAGCCCCCATCGAAGAACCTGAAACTGAAGTCGTAGCAGAAGAGTTAGCACCGGAAGCGGCGCCTGAAGACGGGATTATCAGCTGCAATTTGTGTCTGGACCCGGCCTGTAAGCGCCAGAAAGGCGAACCCCGGTCGCTCTGCCTGCATTCAGGTAAACGAGGTTAAGCGTAATGGATAAGCAACTTCTGGAAACGACGGTCAGCAAAGTGCTGAATGAATTACGGGATCGCCCCATTCCACTGGGCGTTTCCAACCGTCATATCCACCTTAGCGCTGAGGATTATGCCCGTCTGTTTCCGGGACATCCGATTAGTGAGAAAAAAGGGCTCCTGCAACCGGGACAGTATGCGGCTGAGCAAACTGTCACGTTAGTGGGGCCAAAAGGTCAACTGAAAAATGTCCGCCTGCTGGGGCCGCTGCGTAGCACCAGCCAGGTGGAGATTTCGCGCACGGATGCCAGAACGCTGGGTATCGCCGCGCCGTTGCGGATGTCCGGAAATCTCAAAGGTACGCCGGGTATTCGCCTCGTAAGCCCCTTTGGTGAACTCGAACTCCCCTCCGGGGTGATCGTCGCCCAGCGCCACATTCACATGTCGCCGCTGGATGCGCTGATCCTGCGCGTTGCTCACGGCGATAGCGTCAGTGTCGCCATTGAGGGCACCGATCGTCGGCTGATCTTCGACAACGTTGCGGTTCGCGTTTCCCCTGACATGCGTCTGGAGATGCATATTGATACCGACGAGGCCAATGCCGCCGGAGCAGATGATCCCAATGCCTTCGTCACACTGGTAACCGCGCGATGAACGGCGAGCTGTTGCAGCGAATCGTCGAGGAGGTGGTCTCCCGCCTGCAACGTCGTGCGCAAAGCACCGTCACGCTGAGCGTCGCGCAACTGCGGGAAACACCGTCCCGTGCCCTGTTTTCTCAGTATGCCTCTGTGCATATTTTACAGGTCGATCTGCCCCTGCTGGAGCAGATCGCCGACAACGATTCGTCGCATGCCGCCGCCGTCATGATCCATGAGGCGCTGGCATTTGGCCTGCGGGTGCAACTCTCGCTGCAACGTCGGTTACTGCCCGCCGTGCCGGTGAAAAAACTGGCCCGACTACCGCTGATTCTCTGCGACGAACAGGGGCAGCCAATCATGCTGCATCCCACCCGACTGTTAAGTTATGCCGATGTTGCCCCGTTACCTGCAGGGTTGCTGGTGCTGCATCGCAAATGTGTTGTTACCGCGCTGGCTCGCGAGACCGCGAGCACGCGCCACATCCAATTGATGAAGCAGGAGTGAACCATGCATCTGGCACGTGTTACAGGCGCGGTGGTATCCACGCAAAAATCGCCCTCGTTGGTCGGAAAAAAACTTCTGCTGGTACGCCGGGTGAGTGCCGACGGTGAATTGCCGGCAAGTCCGACGGCGGGCGATGAAGTCGCCGTTGACTCCGTCGGCGCAGGCGTTGGCGAACTGGTGCTCCTGAGTAGCGGCTCCAGCGCCAGACATGTTTTTTCCGGGCCGAATGAGGCCATCGATCTGGCCGTTGTCGGCATTGTCGACACGCTTTCTCGCTAAGGGGGAGTTATGGCGATTTATACCCGCACAGGCGACGCAGGCACAACCGCGCTCTTTACCGGACAGCGCGTCAGTAAAACGCACCCCCGCGTGGAAGCGTATGGCACGCTCGATGAGCTTAACGCCGCGCTGAGCCTGTGCGTCTGCGCCACCCGTAGCGCACAGCATCGCGCGCTGCTGGAGGCTATTCAGCTACAAATTTTCTGGTTCAGCGCTGAGCTTGCCAGCGAAAGCGAGCAACCGTCTGCGGACCAGCGCTATATCAGCTCTGAGGAAATTGCCGCGCTGGAAGCGGCTATCGACACCGCGATGGGACGCGTTGCCCCCTTGCACAGTTTCATTTTGCCTGGCCGCTGCGAAGCCGCAAGCCGCCTGCATTTTGCCCGCACGCTGGCGCGCCGGGCCGAACGCCGTCTGGTGGAACTCGCTGCCGAGGTCAGCGTCAGGCATGTACTGATGCGCTATATCAATCGCCTGTCAGACTGCTTGTATGCACTGGCGCGCGCGGAAGATCACGACGCCCATCAGGACACGATTATCCGGGAAGTGGCGAAGCGCTATCTGGCTGCCGATCACGCCCCTGTCAAAAAGGAATCTGCGATGTCGCTCTCTTTTGGCGATCTCCACCAGTTAACCCGCGCCGCCGTCGAGCGGGCACAAACCTTAAACGTTCCGGTGGTCGTCAGCATTGTTGATGCCAACGGTACCGAAGCCGTCACCTGGCGGATGCCGGATGCCCTGCTGGTCAGCAGTGAACTGGCGCCGAAAAAAGCCTGGACCGCGGTGGCGATGAAAACCGCGACGCACGAACTCGCGTCGGTAGTTCAGCCCGGCGCGCCGCTGTACGGGCTGGAAAGTCATATGCAGGGAAAAGTCGTCACCTTTGGCGGCGGCTACGCGCTATGGCGTGATGGATTGCTTATTGGGGGTCTTGGTATCAGCGGTGGAAGCGTTGAACAGGACATGGACATTGCACAGGCTGCCATTGCGGCAATAAACGTGAGAACACATCAATGAATACGACCGAACTGGAAACCCTCATCCGCACTATTTTGAGCGAGCAACTGGCTCCCGCAAAAACTGAAATCAAAGGGAATGGAATCTTTCAGTCTGTTGGCGAAGCTGTCGATGCTGCCCACCAGGCGTTCTTGCGTTATCAGCAATCACCACTGAAAACGCGCAGCGCCATTATTAGCGCTATCCGGGAAGAGCTGGCGCCACAACTGGCTGCGCTGGCGGCAGAGAGCGCTGCGGAAACCGGAATGGGTAACAAAGAGGACAAATTCCTTAAAAACAAAGCGGCGCTGGACAACACGCCGGGCATTGAAGACCTGACCACCACCGCACTCACCGGCGACGGAGGCATGGTGTTGTTTGAGTATTCACCGTTTGGCGTGATTGGTTCCGTCGCTCCCAGCACTAACCCGACAGAAACCATTATTAACAACAGCATCAGCATGCTGGCGGCGGGCAACAGCGTCTATTTCAGCCCGCATCCGGGTGCCAAAGCCGTGTCACTGAAACTTATCGCCATGATTGAAGATATCGCGTTTCGCAGCTGCGGCATTCGCAATCTGGTGGTAACCGTTGCCGAACCCACGTTTGAAGCCACCCAGCAAATGATGGCGCACCCGAAAATTGCCGTTCTGGCGATTACCGGCGGCCCGGGCATTGTGGCGATGGGCATGAAGAGCGGGAAGAAAGTGATTGGCGCAGGCGCGGGGAATCCTCCTTGCATCGTCGATGAGACGGCCGATCTGGTGAAGGCGGCGGAAGATATCATCAACGGCGCATCATTCGACTACAACCTGCCATGCATCGCGGAGAAAAGCCTGATTGTGGTGGAGTCGGTTGCACAACCGTTGATCCAACAAATGCAAAATTTCGGCGCGCTATTGTTAAGCGAGGCCGATACCGAGAAGCTGCGTGCGGCCTGCCTGCCAGAGGGTGTAGCCAATAAAAAACTGGTCGGTAAGAGTCCTTGCGCCATGCTTGAAGCCGCCGGTATTCCGCTGCCGGCAAAAGCACCGCGCCTGCTGATTGGCGTCGTCAGCGCAGACGACAGTTGGGTAACCAGCGAGCAGTTAATGCCGATGCTGCCAGTGGTGAAGGTGAAAGATTTTGACGCCGCGTTGTCGCTGGCGCTGAAAGTGGAAGAAGGATTACACCACACCGCCATCATGCATTCGCAGAATGTCTCTCGCCTTAACCTTGCGGCGCGAACTCTGCAGACCTCCATTTTTGTTAAAAACGGCCCCTCCTATGCAGGGATTGGCGTCGGCGGCGAAGGGTTTACCACCTTCACCATCGCCACGCCGACCGGTGAAGGGACAACGTCGGCACGCACGTTTGCCCGCTCCCGTCGCTGTGTGCTGACTAACGGTTTCTCAATCCGCTAATGAGGTTGTGATGAATACTTTTTCACTGCAAACCCGTTTGTACAGCGGTCCTGGAAGCCTGAAGGTGCTTGGCCGTTTTACGAACAAGCACATCTGGATAATCTGCGATGGTTTTCTCGCCCGTTCGCCGCTGATTGATACGCTGCGCGAGGCGATACCGGCAGATAACCGGATCAGCGTCTTCAGTGAGATCACCCCCGACCCAACTATCGGAACCGTCGTTCAGGGAATTGCGCAAATGCAGTCCCTGCGCCCCGACGTGGTGATTGGTTTCGGCGGCGGTTCCGCGCTGGATGCCGCGAAAGCCATTGTCTGGTTCAGTCGTCAATTTGATATTGATATTGAAACCTGCGTGGCGATCCCGACCACCAGCGGAACCGGATCGGAAGTGACCAGCGCCTGCGTGATAAGCGATCCAGAGAAAGGCATTAAATATCCGCTGTTCAACAACGCGCTCTACCCGGACATGGCGATCCTTGATCCGATGCTGGTCGTCAGCGTCCCCCCCGCCATTACCGCCAATACCGGAATGGATGTTCTGACGCACGCGCTGGAAGCCTATGTGTCCACGCGCGCCAGTGACTTTACCGACGCGCTCGCGGAAAAAGCCGCTCAGATCGTCTTTCAGTATCTGCCTGTCGCGGTCCGTAAAGGCGACTGCCTCGCTACGCGCGGCAAGATGCACAACGCCTCTACGCTGGCAGGAATGGCATTCAGCCAGGCTGGTCTGGGGCTGAACCACGCCATCGCCCACCAGTTAGGCGGCCAGTTCCATCTGCCACACGGTCTGGCGAATGCCCTGCTGCTGGCGTCGGTGATCCGCTTCAACGCGCACGATCCACGGGCGGCCAAACGTTACGCCCGGTTCGCTAAGACCTGTCATTTATGTGCTGACAGCGCCAATGAAACGGCGAGCGTGAACGCGCTGGTGCAGCATATCGAGCAACTGAAAAAAGCGTGTGCTATCCCAACCCTCGCCGTTGCGCTTAAAGAACAGAAACAGGACTGGTCAGTGCGCATTCCGGCAATGGTCCGGGCCGCGCTGGCGGACGTGACGCTGAAAACCAACCCCAGAGCGGCGGATGTCGGGGCCATTCAGGAACTGCTTGAGGAATTGTTATGAATACCGCCCTGAATGATGAACCTGGCGCACTGGATGCGCCGACTCTCGTTGAACGCGTTCGTGCGGCAGGCATTGTGGGGGCTGGCGGCGCTGGCTTTCCGACGTATGTCAAACTCCAGGCTCAGGTGGAAATTTTCCTCGTCAATGCCGCCGAATGCGAGCCGATGCTGAAAGTCGATCAACAACTCATGGCACAGCAGGCGGCACGCCTGGTTCGCGGCGTACAGTATGCCATGAAGGCCACCGGCGCCCGCGAAGGGATTATCGCGCTGAAAGAAAAGTACCAGCCGGCGATGGCTGCCCTGACGCCGCTTTTACCCCCGGCTATCAGACTGCACATTCTGCCCGACGTCTATCCGGCGGGCGATGAAGTGCTGACCATCTGGATGGCGACGGGTCGCCGCGTTCCCCCCGCTGCGCTGCCGGTCAGCGTGGGCGTGGTGGTCAACAACGTACAAACCGTACTGAATATCGCCCGGGCGGTTGAACAGCAATATCCCGTGACGCGCCGCACGCTCACTATCAACGGCGCCGTTGCGCGTCCGCAGACCGTGACCGTCCCCATCGGTATGTCCTTACGCGACGTGCTGGAGATGGCTGGCGGCGCGACCATCGACGATCCCGGCTTTATCAACGGCGGACCGATGATGGGAAGCCTGGTGACGTCGCTGGATGCGCCGGCCACAAAAACCACCGGCGGACTGCTGGTTTTGCCGAAAACACATCCGCTGATTCAGCGACGTATGCAGGATGAGCGCACTGTGCTGTCGGTAGCGAGAACGGTCTGCGAACAGTGTCGCCTGTGCACCGATCTCTGCCCGAGGCATCTCATCGGTCACGAACTCTCTCCGCATCTGCTGGTGCGCGCGGTCAATTTCCATCAGGCCGCCACGCCGCAGCTGCTGCTCAGCGCCCTCACCTGTTCTGAATGTAATGTCTGTGAAAGTGTGGCCTGCCCGGTAGGCATTTCGCCCATGCGGATTAACCGCATGCTGAAGCGCGAGCTACGCGCACAGAATCAGCGCTACGAGGGCCCGCTCAACCCGGCGGATGAGATGGCGAAATACCGTCTGGTGCCGGTAAAACGACTCATCGCCAAACTGGGGCTGACACCGTGGTATCGGGAAGCGCCGTTAGTCGACAGTGAGCCCGTTGTTGAAAGAACGACGCTGCTGCTGCGCCAGCACATCGGCGCCAGCGCGGTGCCCTGCGTTCAGAAAGGCGATCGCGTCGCGCGTGGTCAGTGCGTTGCTGAAATTCCGCAAGGTGCGCTCGGCGCGCCTGTTCACGCCAGTATTGACGGCATTGTCTGTGAGATAACAGATCAGGCCATCATCGTTGTAAGAGGTTAACCATGTCTCAGGCCATAGGTATTTTAGAACTCACCAGCATTGCCAAAGGGATGGAAGCAGGCGATGCGATGCTGAAAAGCGCCAATGTGGATCTGCTGGTCAGCAAAACTATTTGTCCGGGTAAATTTTTGCTCATGCTGGGCGGCGACGTCGGCGCAGTACAACAGGCGATCGAGACCGGAAATGCGCTTGCTGGCGAGATGCTGGTCGATAGTCTGGTATTGCCCAATATTCATGCCAGCGTGCTTCCCGCGATCAGCGGACTGAACAGCGTGGACAAACGTCAGGCGGTGGGGATTGTTGAAACCTGGAGCGTAGCAGCCTGTATCAGCGCGGCTGACCGGGCGGTAAAGGCGTCCAACGTTACGCTTGTGCGCGTTCATATGGCGTTCGGTATCGGAGGCAAATGCTACATGGTGGTCGCGGGTGATGTCTCCGACGTCAACAACGCGGTCGCGGTTGCCAGTGAGAGCGCGGGCGAAAAAGGCCTGCTGGTTTATCGTTCGGTGATCCCACGCCCGCACGAAGCGATGTGGCGTCAGATGGTGGAGGGATGATGGAAAGACAACCGACCACGGATCGCATGATCCAGGAGTACGTACCGGGCAAACAGGTCACGCTGGCGCATCTGATTGCGAACCCCGGCAAAGACCTGTTCAAGAAACTGGGATTACAGGACAGCGTCTCAGCGATTGGCATTCTCACCATCACGCCAAGTGAAGCGTCCATTATTGCCTGCGACATCGCGACGAAATCCGGTGCGGTCGAGATCGGCTTTCTTGACCGCTTCACCGGTGCGGTGGTGTTAACCGGCGACGTTTCGGCGGTGGAATACGCCCTGAAACAAGTCACGCGCACGCTCGGCGAAATGATGCGCTTTACAACCTGTTCCATCACGCGGACATAGCGTGATGCAGCGCATGATGTTAATTGGCCCCAGCCAATGCGGTAAGACCTCGCTGACGCAATGTCTGCGCGGCGAGGCTCTCGAGTATCAGAAAACGCAGGCGATTGTCTGGTCTGCCGAAACCATCGACACGCCCGGCGAATATCTGGAAAACCGCTGTCTTTACAGCGCACTGCTGGCGAGTGCCTGCGAGGCGGATGTCATTGCGCTCGTGCTCAATAGCGATGCGCAGTGGTCACCTTTCTCCCCCGGTTTTACCGCGCCAATGAACAGACCGGCATTCGGCGTTGTGACCAAATCAGATTTAGCGGACCCGCAGAAAATTGCGCAGGTTGCTGGTTGGCTGGAACAAGCTGGCGCACAACGTGTGTTCGTGACCAGCGCCGTCAACCATTCCGGACTCGATGAACTGTTTGCCTTTCTGAACCAAAAGGAATCTTCATGTCTCACAAAATAATGGCGATCAACGCGGGCAGCTCGTCCCTTAAATTTCAGTTACTGGACATGCCGCAGGGTGATTTGCTGTGTCAGGGGCTGATTGAACGTATCGGCCTGCCGGATGCCCGGATCACCCTGAAAGCGCAGGATCAAAAATGGCAGCAGACCACGCCGGTTGCCGACCATCGCGAGGCGGTGACCTTACTTCTCGAAATGCTGATTAGCCACGGCATTATCACCAGCCTGCAGGACATCGAGGGAGTCGGCCATCGTGTGGCGCATGGCGGGGAATCATTTAAAGATTCTGCACGCGTGACCGATGAATCACTGGCGGAAATTGAACGCCTTGCCGAACTGGCGCCCTTGCACAACCCGGTTAACTTGCTCGGCATCAACGTGTTTCGCCAGTTGCTGCCCGACGTGCCTTCGGTTGCCGTGTTTGATACCGCGTTTCATCAAACGCTGGAAGAGCCAGCCTATATTTATCCGCTTCCGTGGCGGTATTACGCTGAGTTTGGTATCCGTCGCTACGGTTTTCACGGGACCAGCCATAAGTACGTCAGCGCGACGCTCGCCGAAAAACTTGGCGTCCCGCTCAGCGCGCTGCGCGTCGTGTGTTGTCATCTGGGCAATGGCAGTAGTATTTGCGCGATTAAAGGCGGCAAGTCGGTGAATACATCAATGGGCTTCACCCCGCAGTCTGGCGTGATGATGGGTACCCGCAGCGGGGATATCGACCCGTCCATCTTGCCATGGGTTGCGCAGCGTGAAGGCAAGACCCCACAGCAGCTCAACCACCTGTTGAACAATGAATCCGGTCTGCTTGGCGTTTCAGGCGTCTCGCATGATTATCGTGACGTTGAGCAGGCTGCTGACGGCGGAAATCCCCGCGCAGTGCTCGCCCTGTCACTGTTTGCGGAGCGTATTCGCGCCACGATTGGCAGCTATGTCATGCAGATGGGGGGCCTGGATGCACTGGTGTTTACCGGAGGTATCGGGGAAAACTCAGCGCGCGCCAGAACGGCAATCTGCCAGAATCTGCACTTCCTGGGTCTGATCGTAGACGAAGAGAAGAATCAGCGGAATGCGACCTTTATTCAGGCGGAAAACGCCATTGTCAAAGTGGCGGTCATCAACACCAACGAGGAGCTGATGATAGCCCAGGACGTGATGCGGATTGCTCTCGCAGAATCAGAAAGTTTCGCCGTGTCGGCCTGAGTTCGCGCCGCGCAAATTGCGGCAAATCATGGTAATAGCGCAATCACCATGACACTATGCGCCGAGGATTGCAGAGCAGAAAGGTGATAACGTGGCTGTTGCGCAGTGCCCCGCGTCGTGCGGCGAACTTATTCAGGGCTGGATTATGGGCAGCGAGAAACTGGTCTCCTGCCCGGTTGACTGGTACAGCACCGTCGAGGTCAGCACCGGCTCCCCTCTGGCGGATGAGCGCCCTCTTTCACGGGCGATGGTCAACCGACTTCTTGAACACTGGGACTACCCTGCGCACCTGAGTCAGGATATCCGTGTTTCGATCCATTCAACCATCCCGATTGCCAAAGGCATGGCCAGCAGTACGGCGGATATCGCCGCAACCGCCGTCGCCACCGCGCAACATCTCGGTCATCAACTGGATGAGTCCACCCTCGCGCAACTTTGCGTCTCGCTGGAACCGACTGACAGCACCGTTTTTCAGCAACTGACGCTGTTTGACCACAACGACGCATCGACGCAAATCCCCTGCGATGCACAACCGGCGCTGGATCTCCTCGTGCTGGAGAGTCCGCAAACTTTACGTACTGCAGATTATCACCGCATTCCGCGGCAGGCTGGTTTACATGCTGGCGCACCGGCGCTGAAGCGGGCATGGGAAAAAGTGCAGGAAGCCTGTGCGGAGCAGAATCCTTATCGCATGGGAGAAGCGGCGACGCTGAGCGCCATCGCCAGCCAGATGCTGTTGCCAAAACCGGATTTCGATGCGCTATTGTCGCTGGTTGAAGAGTGTGATTTATACGGCGTGAACGTGGCGCACAGCGGCAGCGTCGTCGGACTGATGCTCGACAGGCAGCGACACGATGTTGATTACGTTAAGTGGTTACTGGCAAGGAACAGACTGACCGAACACTGGCCGGAACAGCATTTATTGCGGATGGTCAGCGGTGGCGTGAAACGACAGTGAGGATCGCCTGACGGATCCTCACTGCTGGCAAAACGTTACTCCGCTTTCGCGTCGCCGTTTTTCATTTCGCCCATCGCTTTCAGCTTTTTGGAGATGTCGCGACGTTCTTTGGAGATTTCAGCATTTTTGATGATGTAGTCATCAACGCGATCTTCATAGTCGCTTTTCATGCTGGCGATGATGCCCTGAATAGCTTCAACACTCATCCCCGGCTTGATGTAATCGCTCAGGTTGTCCAGCAGCAGAACACGTTTCTGGTTGTCACGGATCTTTTTCTCAACGTCCTGGATTTCACGCTGCAGTTTGTTTTTACGACGGAACAGACGGACAAATTCCAGCACGTCCTGGAAAGATGGCTTGGTAGTTTCCATTTTTACACCCCTGATAATGTGAGAGTCGGATTCGTTTAAACGATAGGGCTAACATTACGTTTCGCAGCCACAAATGACAATGGCTTCATTCTGGTTTCCATCATACCCTTATTCCTTGCTGAATCGAAGCAGCCGCGGCACCATTCCCCTTACCTGCTTTTTATTTGCGCAGTGCGCGGCAGATAAGATGCGACAGCAGCTCCAGTTGACGGGCGGTTTCCAGGCTTAGCCAGACATAGCCATGAATCGGCGTTTCGGCCACATTTTGTTCATCATGCTGACGGATCAGCGTACGCAATTCGTTGACGGTCTCGTTCAGTTTTTCGCTGTTGGCGAGAATCGGCTGCGGATTACCTTCAAACAAGGCATGGGCAATCGTCAACAGCGCCTGCTGGGTCATTTGCTGCGTTTCGCGCAGCGTATGGGCATTGAGCATGACGAAATGGCTTTCACGGGTCGCCCACAGGGCATTGATCTGCAATTCGAGCATGCAGACCAGATTACGGTTGACGGTCTGAATGGCTTCAAAAATAGATTTCTGGATGCGCGTCTCTTTGCTCGCTGGCGTAATAAGTCCGCGCATTTTTACCACGTCACTCAGTAGCTGTTGCAGATGCTTGTCCAGACGGGGACGTTCTAACAGATTGGGCGACAGCGCGGCCTGATACACCCGATTATAGGCCGTCACGCAGTGCGCCAGTTGAATACGCCAGTGAATGAAGGCGCGCTGCGGCCAGATCCCGGTGAACAGCATGGCGAGGAGCGCCCCCAGAATGACATCACCGCCGCGCCAGAGCGCGGTCTCCATATCGCCAGCGGGCGCACCCACGACGACAGCGAGCGTGATGCCAATTAAGAGCGCCTGATATGGTTTTTTCCCTAACGCGAGCCATCCGCACAGGAACATGGCCGCCGCACACCAGAGCAGCATCAGTGGCAATGAGAACAGTTCAAGACGCAGCGCCACCAGCCCCAGCACCGAACCGAGGATCGTACCGCCAATCCGCTCCCAGGCACGGGGAACCACGTTTCCCCAGAACGAGATCGGCCCCATGATCACCACCAGCGTAATCAAGGGCCATGTGCCTTCCGGAATGTTAAACAAACGAACAAGCAAAAAGGTCAGGATGAAGGCCAGCGCGATGCGAATACCATGCACAATGCGGTAATGGCGATACAGGCGGATTTCAAATGGACTCAATGACTTGTCGGCACGCACTCATGCACTCCGTCAGGCAAGAATAAAAAACAGATTGTACCTGTTTTTACGCGCAGAAGATCACCGCGGCGGACAGGACATCTCGCTAAGCGTAGTCGCTCAGCGCCGGTCCGCCTGGTTTTAGGCTTACTTCGTGACAGGTTGCACCGCGATATACATCTCGATATCCCAGTAACCGTCTTCGCAACCGTTATTCAGATAGACTTCAAAGCAGGGTTTACACGCCATTTCATACGCCTTGTCCTGCATCAGACTATTGAAGAACTGATACCACGGCGTCGCAAAATCGTTATTGTCGACACGCGCAACCGCCGTCGCATATTGACCACCTTCGATTTCGCTGAGCGTTACGCCCTCGCTGTTTTCCGGTATGACAAAATCAGCGGGCACGGAAACGACCGTACTACAGCGCAGTTTTTCGGCGGGTACTTCATCCGGATTGTCGAAATAAACGGCGATCCACTCCTGCGCCACAACCTGCTTGCCATCCACCCACATCATCAACTGGTCAAAGCCTTGTTTCACCGTTTGCTCCCACGGTCCCACCAGGTGGAAACCTGCAACGGTGCGCTTATCAGCGTTTCTGATCTCGTAGTTCATGTTGCCTCCATCGTTACACTGTATTTATATACAGCATAACGAAGACTAAACCGCCGTCACAAGCACTTTGTGGTTATTATGTGAGCGTAGCCGAACTCCTGCCAGTCTCTGTCAGTACGATTCAGACTTTGTGATGGAAATAATCGCTCAGACGGGAGAAGACGCCCCCCTTACCGACGGCTTCCAGCGTGACCAGAGGCCAGTGGGCGACCAGTTTGTCGCGGTCGTAGAGTTCAATTTCCCCGACCCGTTGATGTGCGGCAAGCGGTGCTTCCAGTTCCTTCTTATCCAGGATGTATTTCGCTTTGATGTTCGGGATTTCCGCCTTCGGCAGCGCCATCCAGAAATCGTGTTCGGTGCCTAGCGCGATATTCTCTTTATCGCCGTACCAGATGCGCTCCGTTCCGACCTGCTTACCGCTGCGCAGGATCTGCACCGTGTCGAAATGTTGTTGTCCCCAGAGCAGTAGTTTACGTGCCTGCTCCTCACGCCCTTTTGGGCTATTTGCCCCCATCACCACGGCGATCAGTCGGCGCTGACCGTCCACCGCAGAAGCAATCAGGTTGAAGCCAGCCCCCGAGGTGTGTCCGGTTTTCAGGCCATCCACGTTCATGGTTTTATCCCACAGCAGCCCGTTACGGTTCTGTTGAGTAATGCCGTTCCAGGTGAGGCTTTTCTCACTGTACATATGATAGAACTCAGGCTCACCATGAATGATTGCCCGGGACAACACCGCCAGATCGTAAGCTGAACTGTGCTGACCTGGGGCATCCAGTCCGTGAACCGTCTCGAAATGGGTATCCCGCAAATTGAGCTTCTTGACGTAATTATTCATCATCGCGACAAACTGCGGCTGTCCTCCGGCGATATAGTCAGCCAGCGCCACGCAGGCGTCGTTACCGGAATCAACAATCAGCCCACGGCTTAAATCGTGCACGGATACCCGGTCACCTTCTTTGAGGAACATCAGCGAGGAGCCGACGAAGACCGGATTGTCCTTCGCCCACGCGTCGCGTCCCACCGTGACGATGTCGTCCGGCGTAATACGCTGACTGTCAATGGCGCGGTCAACCACGTAACCGGTCATCAGCTTGGTCAGACTGGCAGGATTGCGCTGTTGATGCTCATTACCCGCAGTGAGAATTTGCCCCGTGGTGTAATCCATAAGCACCCATGAACCGGCTTCAATGCCCGGAGGCGGTGGCGCAAAGTCAGCCGTACCGGCAGCAAGTGCAGAAGAGAGATGCATCGCGAGTAAAGAAGCGGTAATAAACAGACGGGGTTTCAACAGCATGTCCTCAGACGTTCGAAAAGAGCCGTCCTTTTTACGGAAATTTGGCAAAACAAACAGGGATTAATTGCAAGGAAATGTGACTTATGGCATGGATTTCTCTCTTTAGAAGATCAGCGCGCGTTCCTGATGGCGAGTTTCTTTAGTCCTTCGCGGCGAGTCAGGCTGATTACCGCGCCGAACTTTGGTACTCTGTGCAGTCCAGGCAGCGCGCAACCAGAAGTCACGGAACCCACTTATTTATGAATGACGGCAAGCAACAACCCACCTTTCTCTTCCACGATTACGAAACCTTTGGCATTCATCCGGCGCTCGACAGGCCTGCGCAATTTGCCGCGCTGCGTACCGATAGCGAATTCAACGTCATCGGTGAGCCTGAGGTTTTTTACTGCAAACCAGCGGATGACTATTTGCCCCAGCCGGGCGCCGTGATGGTCACCGGGATCACCCCTCAGGAAGCGCGAGAAAAAGGGGATAATGAGGCTGCGTTTGCCGCGCGGATCCACGCACTGTTTACGGTGCCGAAAACCTGCATCATTGGCTATAACAACGTGCGCTTCGACGACGAGGTCACGCGCAACGTGCTTTACCGCAACTTCTACGATCCTTACGCCTGGAGCTGGCAGCATGATAATTCGCGCTGGGATCTGCTGGACGTGATGCGCGCTTGCTACGCCCTGCGCCCGGAAGGCATCAACTGGCCGGAAAATGACGATGGCCTCCCCAGTTTTCGCCTGGAGCATCTGACGAAAGCGAACGGCATCGAGCACAGCAACGCACACGATGCGATGGCGGATGTCTATGCCACCATTGCGATGGCGCAACTGGTGAAGTCACGTCAGCCGCGTCTGTTTGAGTATCTCTACACGCACCGTAACAAACACAAGCTGGCCGCGCTGATTGACGTGCCGCAAATGAAACCGCTGGTACATGTTTCCGGCATGTTTGGCGCATGGCGCGGCAACACCAGTTGGGTTGCGCCGTTGGCCTGGCATCCGGATAACCGTAATGCCGTGATTATGGTCGATCTGGCCGGTGATATTTCGCCGTTGCTGGAACTGGACAGCGATACCCTGCGCGAACGTCTGTACACCGCCAAAGCCGATCTGGGCGATAACGCCGCCGTGCCGCTGAAGCTGGTGCACATCAACAAATGCCCGGTGCTGGCACAAGCGAACACGCTGCGCCCGGAAGATGCCGACCGTCTGGGGATTAATCGCCAGCATTGTCTCGATAATCTGAAAGTCCTGCGTGAACATCCGCAGGTGCGTGACAAAGTGGTCACCATCTTTGCGGAAGCGGAACCGTTCACGCCGTCCGACAACGTTGATGCCCAGCTTTATAATGGTTTCTTCAGCGATGCTGACCGGGCGGCAATGAAGATTGTGCTGGAAACCGATCCACAGAACCTGCCGGCGCTGGATATCACCTTTGTCGATCCGCGGATTGAGAAACTGCTGTTCAACTATCGGGCGCGTAATTTCCCCGGCACGCTGGATGAAGCGGAGCAACAGCGCTGGCTGGAGCATCGTCGCCAGGTCTTTACCCCGGAATATTTGCAGCGCTACGCCGACGAGTTGCAGATGTTGTATCAGGAATATGCAGATGATAAAGAGAAGCAGGTACTGCTGAAGGCACTGTGGCAGTACGCTGAAGAGATCGTCTGAAATTCGCCCTCCGCGCCAAGGCGGAGGGCCTGTTATCACGCTTTCTGGACGGTGATGCTCCAGGCGGCATCGCCAACCTGCTGATAGTCCGTAATCGCATGCCCTTCTTCAGCCGCCCACTGTGGGATCGCTTCGGTCGCCTGGGTGCAATCAAACTCAATCACCAGCTCGTCACCGCTCGCCATTTCAGCCAGCGCGGCTTTTGCTTCAATCAGTGGGAACGGGCAAACCTGCGTGACCACGTCCAGTTTTTTAATCGCCATCATTAATCCTTACGCTTAATTTGCCGCAGCGGTTGCCAGACGGGCTTTACGCTGCGGTCGAACAAACACAATCCACGACGCGGTCCAGACGCCAAGGATCATAAATACCAGGCCAATCCAGCCCTGCCAGGTCATCATCGCCGTCATCACCAGACCGTTACCGATAGAGCAGCCGCCGGCAATACTGGCGCCAAATCCCATCAGGATCCCGCCGAAGCCGCTGCGTAGCGTGGTTGCCGCATCGGCAGCCCGTACGCGGAATTCACGACTGGCTTTCGCCGCGATGAACGAACCGAGGAAAATCCCCAGCACCAGGAAAACGCCCCAGTTGAGGAACTTGCTGTCTCCCGCCACCAGGAACTGCAAAATGTTAGCCGTCGGCGAGGTGATCCCGAGCCCAAACATACGCCCGGTGGCTTCGCTCAGCGGCCAGGCCAGCAGCGCGATAAGACCAATCAGCACCGCCGTCACAAACGGGTGCCAGCGTTTTTCAAACAGAATATGCGCCAGCCCGGTACGACGCGGCGGCAAAGAGGCGACTTTCAGCTTTGGCTTTTTCAGTTCTTTACTGACTACCCAGAGCGTCACTACCAGCAGAACGGCAATCAGCGGCCAGACGGAGAGGTTCAGCGTGTCAGCCATGGAGTTGTGCTCCGTGCTGTACGTTTTTAGCGTCTGATTTAAACCGCTGGCATGAGGCGAACGCATCACCGCGCTCATCACCATGTAGGTCGCCAGCGCAATCCAACTGCCGATCAGCCCCTCACCCGCACGATACCAGGTTCCGGTAGCACATCCGCCCGCATAGACAATCCCAATCCCGAAAATATAACCGCCGACAACGGTACCGAGCCACGGGAACGCGCCCGCATCGAAGCGAATCACCCCCGCCTGAATCAGCGCAAAAGCACCGACGCTCTGCACGGAAATCGCAATCAGCAGCGCATAAAACATGCGGTTGTTTTTGGCGATATACATATCGCGAAAACCGCCGGTCAGGCAGAATCGTCCACGCTGCATCACAAAGCCCAGCAGCGCGCCGCAGATAACCCCGCTTAAAATCATTGAAAACATAAATTCGTTAGCCTGAAGAATATCAATCAGGAAATTATTCCTGAGCATGCGGCTGGGAACCAATAACCAAATTCTCTAATTTAGAACGAATGGTTATGAATAATGACTGGAAATAAACCAGTGACATAAAAAAAGCCGGAGTGGTTAACTCCGGCTTCCTGCCCGGCGGCGCTTCGCTTACCGGGTCTACAAACCTTATGAATTACTGTGCGATATCTTCGTACTGCGGAACCGGGTTGCGGAAGCTTTTGGTCACGCAGGCCAGATACACCAGACCGATACCGGCCCAGATCAGACCCAGAACCATAGAGCTCTCTTCCAGGTTGATCCACAGCGCGCCAACAGTCAGCGCGCCACATACTGGCAGCACCAGATAGTTGAAGTGGTCTTTCAGCGTCTTGTTGCGTTTTTCACGGATCCAGAACTGTGAAATGACAGACAGGTTCACGAAGGTAAACGCCACCAGCGCACCGAAGTTAATCAGCGCCGTCGCCGTCACCAGGTCAAATTTAATCGCCATCAGCGCAATTGCCCCCACCAGCAGCACGTTCCATGCCGGGGTACGCCACTTCGGATGAATGTAACCAAAGAAGCGCGTCGGGAATACGCCGTCACGGCCCATTACGTACATCAGACGAGAGACGCCTGCGTGTGCCGCCATACCGGACGCCAGAACGGTCACGCTGGAGAAAATCAGCACGCCCCACTGGAAGGTTTTACCTGCCACGTACAGCATGATTTCAGGCTGAGACGCATCCGGATCCTTAAAGCGAGAGATATCCGGGAAGTACAGTTGCAGGAAGTAAGAGGCGCCGATGAATACCAGGCCGCCAATCAGCGCCGTCAGGAAGATAGCCTTCGGGATCACGCGCTCTGCATCTTTGGTCTCTTCAGACAGCGAAGAGATACCGTCAAAGCCCAGGAACGAGAAGCACAGAATCGTTGCTCCGGTAATCATTGGCACGACGTGCGCGCCTTCCGACCAGAACGGACGCGTGCTGGTCAGCGTACCGGCGCCCTCACCGTTCGACACGCCGTAGATGATCAGACCCACAATCACCGCCACAATGCCCATCTGCAGGATCACAATCAGGGTATTGAAGTTTGCCACGGTCTTGATGCTGCGCAGGTTGGAGATGGTCATAAAGGCCACCAGCGCGACAACAAAGATCCACGACGGTACGGACGGCACCAGCGCTTCAAAGTAAATTTTTGCCAGCAGGATGTTGATCATCGGCATGAACAGGTAGTCCAGCAGGGATGACCAACCCACCATAAAGCCAACGGTCGGGCTGATGGATTTCTGGGCATAGGTATACGCCGAGCCAGCAGACGGGAAACGGCGAACCAGTTTACCGTAGCTCAACGCAGTAAAGAGAATAGCGATCAGCGCAAAGGCATACGCCGTTGCAACGTGACCGTCAGTGAGGCCTGAAACGATACCAAACGTATCGAACAGCGTCATCGGCTGCATATAGGCAAGACCCATCATGACAACCGGAATCAACGTAAGCGTTTTACGTAATTCCACGCGAGAGGTTTTTGGAGTAGCGTTATGCGACATGGTCATTCCCCTTTACGGCGAATGCCGTCGCGTAAGCAAAAAATTGCCCCATTTTCTGGATTCCTCAGCGACAACAACTGTCGGTTTTTAGTAAATATCTATCCGGTACGAAGCCCGGCCTCTTTGTATGAATGATTGGTTTGATGCAAAAAAATAACCGACGCGTATGAAAACGTCGGTTAATGTCATTTTTTGCAAGCGGCGCATTGTGCACTAAAATGAGGCGAAAAGACAAGAGAATGAGAGGGTTGTCGCGAACTATTTTTTCTTAAATGTTTGATTTTTCGCTATCGTCTTTTTTGTAGATCCCCGCGATAGCACTATTTGCTAAAATCGCATCCCGCCACCAGGCGCTGGCGAGCCCTGCCGTCTGCTCATTCCACCCCATCCATACCGGTTCAAAGAGGATTTGCGCAGCCACTTTTTTTTCGATTAACGCCCCACTGTCCAGGAAGCGCTGCGCCAGATAACGTGGAAGATAACCGCATCCCAGACCACTGATTTGCAGTTCCAGTTTGGTCTTAAAATCGAAGACAGTGATCGCCTCCTGATCGTCAAGCAGTTGCGTCGCCGTTGCAGCAGCGAGAGGCGAACTGTCGCCGACCACAATCGCGCGATAGCGTTTGATGGTACTGCGGCTCAGCGGCTCAGCTTCTTCGGCCAGCGGATGGTGTGGCGCAACGGCAAAAATCTGTTCCAGTTCGCCCAGGCGCGCAACGCTAAAGTCGCTGGATGAAGGGGGTTCATGCATCGCGCCGACAATAATATCCGCCCGACCCTGGATCAGCGCATCCCACGATCCCCCCAATACGCCGTTAATGAATTTCAGGCGCGTGACGCTGTGATGCTGATAAAAGGATTCGATCAGAGGGGCGAGCAGGGAAAAAGGAAAGGTATCGTCCACGCCGATCACCAGTTCATTTTCCCAGCCTTCGTGAAGTTTTATCGCCTGCTTTTCCAGTTCCCGCACGGTGTGCAGGACTTCCCGCCCTTTCTCTAACAGCATTTGACCCGTGCGCGTGAACCGGGCGCGATGACCGCTGCGATCGAGGATTTGAATGTTGAGATCGCTTTCCAGACGGTGGACGGTATAACTGAGGGCAGACGGCGTCTTATACAGTTTGGCGGACGCCGCCGCGAAGCTGCCCTCTTTCTCAAGGGCATCAAGGATGATGAGCACGTCCAGCAGTGGTTTCATACACGCCCCCTTGCGGTGTATGGCGACTAGCTGCTGGCGGTATGCATTACTCCAACGGCATCACCAGCGGATCGGGATACTGGTATTCAAACCCAAGCTCATTACAGATCCGGCTGCCATCTATAATTTTACCTTTGTTGTTAGCCGCGGAATCACGGAACTGCGGCGGCTCCATTCCCAGCAGACGCGCCATCTGCGGATAGAACACATTACGGGCAGGATGCGAAGGCGCACATATATTATAGATGTGTCCCCCTTTCGGTGCCTGTAACAGCAGCGTGATGGCGGCAATCACATCTTCCAGATGGACCAGATTGACGCCGTGTTCGCCATCAGGGGCGGTTTTGCCCGCGAAGAAACGGCCTGGATGACGCCCTGGTCCCACCAGCCCGGCCAGTCGCAGGATATCGACCGAAGTACCCGGTAAATTATGCAGCCAGTCTTCCAGCTCTTTTAATACGCGACCGCTGGCGGTGACCGGATTACGCGCAGTTCCCTCTTTAACCGTCCCCTGCACGTCACCATAGACGGAGGTCGAACTGGTAAAGATAATGCGCGGAATACGATACGCCAGCGCGCTGTCGACCAGCTCCTGCATCGCCTGTAAATAGAAGTCTTCTCCCGGACCGCTACGACGAGCCGGTAAGGTAATCACCAGCGCATCGACATCCATCAGCGCATCCAGATCATCTGTTTCACACACCAACTCAGGCTCGAGCCGTAGCGGATATCCTTCGATCCCGCTCATTCTGGCCGCTTCCACGCCATCCTGGGTGGTTTTGCTCCCCGTCACCTGCCAGCCTCTGGCAGTGAGCGACATCGCCAGCGGCATGCCTAACCATCCTAAACCGACAACTGCGACCTTTTTCATCCGTTTTCTCCTGACTCCAGCACTATGTCTATAAGGCTACGCCAGCGTTTTAAGACTGACAATTCATACTATAAATAGGAATTAAAAAAAGCGCTTGCTTTAAGGCGTTAAAGTGGTTTAGGTTAAAAGGCATCAAATGAATAAGCATTCATCGAGAATTTTATGACACGCGTTCAATTTAAACACCACCATCATCACCATCATCCTGACTAGTCTTTCAGGCGATGTGTGCTGGGAGACATTCAGATCTTCCAGTGGTGCATGAACGCATGAGAAAGCCCCCGGAAGATTTCTTCCGGGGGCTTTTTTTTTGGCGCGAAATTCAGACAGGTTCAGACAGGATAAAGAGGAAAAGAGAATGTTAGACAACAGCCGTTTACGCATAGCTATTCAGAAATCAGGTCGTTTGAGCGATGACTCACGTGAATTACTTGCCCGCTGCGGGATTAAAATTAACTTACACACCCAGCGTCTGATTGCGATGGCAGAGAATATGCCGATTGATATTCTGCGTGTGCGTGACGACGATATCCCCGGTCTGGTGATGGACGGCGTCGTTGACCTGGGCATCATCGGCGAGAACGTTCTGGAAGAAGAACTGCTGAACCGCCGTGCCCAGGGCGAAGACCCGCGCTACTTTACGCTGCGTCGCCTCGATTTCGGCGGTTGCCGCCTTTCCCTGGCAACGCCGGTCGATGAAACCTGGGATGGCCCCGCCGCGCTGGATGGCAAACGCATCGCCACCTCTTATCCCCACCTGCTCAAACGTTATCTCGATCAGAAAGGCGTTTCCTTTAAATCCTGTTTGCTGAACGGTTCTGTGGAAGTGGCTCCGCGCGCGGGCCTCGCCGATGCCATCTGCGATCTGGTTTCGACCGGTGCGACACTGGAAGCCAACGGTCTGCGCGAAGTGGAAGTGATTTACCGTTCTAAAGCCTGTCTGATCCAGCGTGACGGTGAGATGACCGACGCCAAGCAGCAACTGGTCGATAAGCTGCTGACCCGTATTCAGGGGGTTATCCAGGCTCGCGAATCGAAATACATCATGATGCACGCGCCAAGCGAGCGTCTGGAAGAGGTCATCGCGCTGCTGCCAGGTGCCGAGCGCCCAACTATTCTGCCGCTGGCTGGCGATCAGCAGCGCGTGGCGATGCACATGGTCAGCAGTGAAACCCTGTTCTGGGAGACGATGGAAAAACTGAAAGCGCTCGGCGCCAGCTCAATTCTGGTGCTGCCGATTGAGAAAATGATGGAATAATTGCGCGCGACGGCGCCCGGTGGCGCATTCGCTTACCGGGCCTACGGGTCCTGTAGGCCGGATAAGCAAGGCGTCATCCGGCATAAAAAGGAAAGTGACATGAGCTTTAGCACAATCATTAACTGGAACACGTGTTCCTCTGAGCAGCAGCGTGAATTACTGATGCGCCCGGCGATTTCCGCGTCTGACAGCATCACCCGCACCGTGAGCGAGATTCTGGATAACGTCAAAGCCCGTGGCGATGACGCCCTGCGCGAGTACAGCGCGAAGTTTGATAAAACCGAGGTTGCGGCGCTGAAGGTGACCGCGGAAGAGATAGCCGCCGCCAGCGCACGACTGAGCGACGATCTCAAGCAAGCGATGGCTGTCGCGGTGCAAAACATTGAAACCTTCCACAACGCGCAGAAATTACCGACCGTTGATGTGGAAACCCAGCCAGGCGTACGCTGCCAGCAGGTGACACGTCCGGTGGCGTCCGTCGGTTTGTATATTCCCGGCGGATCCGCCCCGCTCTTTTCTACCGTACTGATGCTCGCCACGCCGGCGCGCATTGCGGGCTGTAAGAAGGTGGTGCTGTGTTCCCCGCCGCCGATTGCCGATGAAATTCTCTACGCGGCGCAGCTGTGCGGTGTGCAGGAAGTCTTTAACGTTGGCGGCGCACAGGCCATTGCCGCCCTAGCGTTTGGCAGCGAATCCGTGCCGAAAGTGGACAAAATTTTTGGCCCTGGAAACGCGTTTGTGACCGAAGCGAAGCGTCAGGTCAGTCAGCGTCTCGACGGCGCAGCGATTGACATGCCAGCCGGACCGTCCGAAGTATTGGTGATTGCCGACAGCGGCGCCACGCCGGATTTCGTCGCCTCCGACCTGCTTTCGCAAGCCGAACACGGTCCGGATTCCCAGGTCATTCTGCTGACCCCGGATACCGATATCGCCCGTCGCGTTGCCGAAGCGGTTGAACGTCAACTGGCTGAACTCCCGCGTGCAGAAACGGCGCGTCAGGCGCTCAGCGCCAGTCGATTAATCGTGACGAAAGATTTAGCGCAGTGCGTTGCCATCTCTAACCTCTATGGTCCTGAGCACCTGATTATTCAAACCCGTAATGCCCGCGACATGGTTGATGACATCACCAGCGCCGGTTCGGTATTCCTCGGCGACTGGTCGCCGGAATCAGCGGGCGATTACGCTTCCGGGACTAACCACGTGCTGCCGACCTACGGCTATACCGCCACCTGTTCCAGCCTCGGGCTGGCGGATTTTCAGAAGCGCATGACGGTTCAGGAACTGTCTAAAGCGGGATTCTCCGCGCTGGCTTCAACCATCGAGACACTGGCGGCGGCGGAACGCCTGACCGCTCACAAAAATGCCGTCACCCTGCGCGTTAACGCCCTGAAGGAGCAAGCATGAGCACTGAAAACACGTTCAGCGTCACCGACTTAGCCCGTGAAAACGTCCGCAATCTGACGCCGTATCAATCTGCTCGTCGTCTGGGCGGCAACGGCGACGTCTGGCTCAATGCCAACGAATTCCCGACGGCGGTTGAATATCAACTCACCCGGCAAACGCTGAACCGCTACCCGGAGTGCCAGCCGAAAGCGGTGATTGAAAATTATGCGCAGTACGCCGGGGTCAAACCGGAGCAAGTGCTGGTCAGTCGTGGCGCAGATGAAGGAATTGAACTGCTTATCCGCGCCTTCTGTGAACCGGGGAAAGACGCGATTCTCTTCTGCCCACCCACCTATGGGATGTATAGCGTCAGCGCCGAAACCATTGGCGTCGAATGCCGTACTGTACCGGCGCTCGCCGACTGGCAGCTGGATATGCAGGCCATTTCAGACAATCTGGATGGCGTAAAGGTCGTTTACGTGTGCAGTCCCAATAACCCCACCGGCCAGCTGATTCATCCGCAGGATCTGCGGACGTTGTTGGAACTGACGCGCGGCAAAGCCATTGTGGTCGCCGACGAGGCCTATATCGAGTTTTGCCCGCAGGCAACGCTGGCGGGTTGGCTTGCTGAATATCCTAATCTCGTCATTCTGCGCACGTTGTCCAAGGCGTTTGCCCTCGCCGGTCTGCGCTGCGGCTTTACGCTGGCGAATGAGGAGGTGATTAACCTGCTGTTGAAAGTGATCGCTCCCTACCCGCTTTCTACCCCCGTTGCCGACATTGCCGAACAGGCGCTAAGCCCGCAGGGCATCACTGCCATGCGCGAACGCGTGGCGCAGATCCTGCTTGAGCGTCAATACCTGGTGAAAGCGCTTAAAGAGATTGCCTGCGTTGAACAGGTTTTTGACTCCGAAACCAACTACATTCTGGCGCGCTTCACCGCCTCCAGTAGCGTATTTAAATCTTTGTGGGATCAGGGCATTATCTTACGAGACCAGAACAAGCAACCGTCTTTAAGCGGCTGTCTGCGTATTACTGTTGGTACCCGTGAAGAAAGCCAGCGCGTCATTGACGCTTTACGTGCGGAGCAAGTATGAGCCAGAAGTATCTCTTTATCGATCGTGATGGAACCCTGATTTCCGAGCCGCCGAGCGATTTCCAGGTGGATCGTTTTGACAAACTGGCCTTCGAGCCGGACGTCGTGCCGGTGCTGCTGAAGTTGCAAAAAGCGGGCTTTAAGCTGGTGATGATCACGAATCAGGACGGTCTGGGAACGCAGAGCTTCCCGCAGGCGGATTTCGACGGCCCGCATAATCTGATGATGCAAATCCTGACCTCGCAGGGCGTGCGGTTTGATGACGTGCTGATCTGCCCGCACCTGCCCGCTGAGGAGTGCGACTGCCGGAAGCCGAAAGTGAAGCTTGTCGAACGCTATCTCGCTGAGCAGGCGATGGACAGCGCCAACAGCTACGTCATTGGCGATCGCGCTACCGATATCCAGTTGGCTGAAAATATGGGGATTACCGGGCTGCGTTACCATCGCGAGACGCTGAACTGGACGGCGATTGGCGAGCAACTGACGAAACGCGACCGCTACGCCCACGTTGAGCGCGTCACCAAAGAGACGCAGATTGACGTCAAAGTGTGGCTGGACCGTGAAGGCGGCAGCAAAATTAACACCGGCGTCGGCTTCTTCGACCATATGCTCGATCAAATTGCGACACACGGTGGGTTCCGCATGGAGATTACCGTCAAAGGCGATCTCTATATCGACGATCACCACACCGTGGAAGACACCGGTCTGGCGCTGGGCGAGGCGTTGAAACTGGCGCTCGGCGATAAGCGCGGCATCAACCGTTTTGGCTTTGTGTTGCCGATGGACGAATGCCTGGCGCGCTGCGCGCTGGATATCTCCGGGCGCCCGCACCTCGAATACCGCGCCGAGTTCACCTATCAGCGCGTCGGCGATCTGAGTACCGAGATGATCGAACACTTTTTCCGTTCACTCTCCTACACCATGGGTGTGACGCTGCACCTGAAGACCAAAGGCAAAAACGACCATCACCGTGTGGAAAGCCTGTTCAAAGCCTTCGGCCGTACGCTGCGCCAGGCCATTCGCGTTGAGGGTGAGACCCTTCCCTCTTCCAAAGGAGTGCTGTGATGAACGTGGTGATCCTCGACACCGGCTGCGCCAACCTGAACTCGGTGAAATCCGCCGTCGCACGTCACGGTTATGATCCGACAGTCAGTCGTGACCCGGATGTGGTCTTACGCGCGGATAAACTGTTTCTGCCAGGCGTCGGCACGGCGCAGGCGGCAATGGACCAGTTACGCGAGCGCGAACTGATCGATCTGATTAAAGCCTGCACCCAACCGGTGCTCGGCATCTGCCTCGGAATGCAAATTCTGGGGCGGCGAAGTGAGGAGACGAACGGCGTCGACCTGTTGGGTATTGTCGATCAGGACGTACCGAAGATGACCGATTTCGGTTTACCGCTGCCACATATGGGCTGGAACCGCGTTTATCCGCAGGCCGGGAATCGTCTTTTTCAGGGCATTGAGGACGGCGCGTATTTCTACTTTGTGCACAGCTATGCAATGCCGGTCAATCCGTGGACCATCGCCCAGTGCCACTACGGCGAGCCGTTCACCGCCGCCGTACAAAAAGATAACTTCTTCGGTGTGCAGTTCCACCCGGAGCGTTCGGGTGCCGCTGGCGCACAGTTGCTGAAAAACTTTCTGGAGATGTGATGATTATTCCGGCTTTAGATTTAATCGACGGCACCGTCGTGCGTCTCCATCAGGGCGATTATGCACAACAGCGCGATTACGGCACCGACCCGCTGCCACGCCTGCAGGATTATGCCGCCCAGGGGGCCGAGGTGTTACACCTGGTTGACTTAACCGGCGCGAAAGATCCGGCGAAACGGCAGATCCCGCTGATTAAAACCCTGGTGGCTGGCGTGAACGTGCCGGTCCAGGTCGGCGGCGGCGTACGCACTGAAGACGACGTTGCGGCCCTGCTGGCGGCGGGTGTCGCCCGCGTGGTGGTTGGCTCCACGGCGGTAAAGTCGCCAGAAATGGTGAAAGGCTGGTTCACGCGTTTTGGCGCCGACGCACTGGTCCTCGCGCTGGATGTGCGTATTGATGAGCAGGGAAACAAACAGGTGGCGGTGAGCGGCTGGCAGGAGAACTCCGGCGTGTCGCTCGAAGAACTGGTCGAAACCTATCTGCCAGTGGGCCTGAAACATGTACTCTGCACGGATATTTCTCGCGACGGCACGCTGGCGGGCTCAAACGTCTCTTTGTATGAAGAGGTATGCGAAAAATATCCACAGGTGGCTTTCCAGTCCTCTGGCGGGATCGGTGATATCAACGACATCGCCGCACTGCGCGAAACCGGCGTGCGCGGCGTGATCGTCGGGCGTGCGTTGCTGGAAGGCAAATTCACCGTTAAGGAGGCGATCCAATGCTGGCAAAACGTATAATCCCTTGCCTCGACGTTCGCGATGGTCAGGTCGTGAAAGGCGTGCAGTTCCGTAATCACGAAATCATCGGCGACATCGTCCCGCTGGCGAAACGCTACGCCGATGAAGGTGCCGATGAACTGGTGTTTTACGATATCACCGCGTCCAGCGACGGTCGTGTGGTCGATAAAAGCTGGGTTTCACGCGTTGCGGAAGTGATCGACATTCCATTCTGCGTGGCGGGCGGGATTAAGTCAGTTGACGACGCGGCCAAAATTCTCTCGTTTGGCGCAGACAAAATCTCCATCAACTCGCCGGCACTGGCTGACCCAACGCTGATTACCCGTCTGGCTGACCGTTTTGGCGTACAGTGTATTGTGGTGGGGATTGATACCTGGTACGACGCTGAAACCGGCAAGTATCATGTCAATCAATATACCGGCGACGAAAGCCGCACCCGCGTCACCACCTGGGAAACCCTCGACTGGGTACAGGAAGTGCAAAAGCGCGGTGCCGGAGAAATCGTCCTCAACATGATGAACCAGGACGGCGTGCGTAACGGTTACGACCTTGAACAGTTGAAAAAGGTACGTGATGTTTGCCGCGTACCGCTGATCGCCTCCGGTGGCGCGGGCACCATGGAACACTTCCTCGAGGCTTTCCGCGATGCCGATGTCGACGGTGCGCTTGCCGCCTCCGTCTTCCACAAACAGATAATCAATATTGGTGAATTAAAAGCGTACCTGGCAGCACAGGGCGTGGAGATCAGGATATGTTAACAGAGCAACAACGCAGCCAACTGGACTGGGAAAAAACCGACGGACTGATGCCAGTCGTCGTACAGCACGCGGTGTCCGGTGAAGTGTTGATGCTGGGATATATGAACCCAGACGCGCTGGATAAAACCCTGGCAACCGGCAAAGTCACCTTCTTCTCGCGCACCAAACAGCGTCTGTGGACCAAAGGCGAGACGTCGGGCAACTTTCTGAACGTGGTCAGCATTGCACCAGACTGTGATAACGATACCTTGCTGGTACTGGTGGATCCCATCGGGCCCACCTGTCACAAAGGCACCAGTAGCTGCTTTGGCGAAACCAGTCATCAGTGGCTGTTCTTGTATCAGCTTGAGCAACTGTTAGCCGGGCGCAAAACGGCTGACCCGGCAAGTTCCTATACCGCGAAACTGTATGCCAGCGGCACCAAGCGCATCGCGCAGAAAGTGGGTGAAGAAGGTGTCGAAACCGCGCTGGCGGCCACGGTGCATGACCGCTTCGAACTGACCAACGAGGCGTCGGATTTGATGTATCACCTGTTGGTCCTGCTGCAGGATCAGGATCTCGACCTGACGACGGTCATTGAGAATCTGCGCAAACGTCATCAGTAATCTTAAGGCGTAAAAAAACCGGGCCAGTTCACAACTGGCCCGGTTTTTTTTTGAAGGGTAATATTACTGCGCTTTGGGTTTGTAGTTACGCAGCGCATTACGTCCCAGCACTACGCCGGCACCAATCATTCCACCAAGCAGTGTCGCCAGTATCAGAGTAATCGCTTTTTTCGGGCTATCGCGATAAACAGGCAACGTCGGTTTCATTACATAACGGTAAGCATGAATGCTATCCGGATCAATCTTAAGCGAGTTGACCGCCAACAGATTTTGTCGCGTCAGATAGTAATCATCAGAAAACGTTAATGGGCGTGTTGCTTCGTTATTGACCATGGAAGACAAGGCTTCACTTCCCAACATAAACATTGTGTCCTGGGAGACTTGATCGGCTTGCTGGATCTGAGGCAGTTTGATATTGGATTGCTCTGCAATTTTCAGCGCCTGATTAATTTGCGCGATACGCAACGATTTTTGCTCTTTTGCAACCTTTTCCTGAGCTTCAAGTGAATGTTCTAAGTCAGATACACGGGTTTTAATGCTCATCTCAAGGTCGGCGTTGATTTCTTTAGAAACGGCTTCGTCAATTTGTTGAATGTATTGTGCCAACGTTTTTTGGGCAGTCTCTGCATTATCTGCCGAGTATGATACTTTCAATGGTAAAGGTTGCCCTTTAACCGAAGAATCAATTGTCAATTTTTCAGGGTTCAACTGATTATTTAACGTTTCTGAGAGCGCAGAAAAAGCCGAACTAAACCGTCCAACAATTCCGGACTGAACATCATTAATCTTTGGCGCATTCTGACCATAAAGGATATTCATGGCATTAGTATACGTCGCTAACTGACCCGCATCAGGCTGAGTGATTATCGCCGTCGAGGTCCATTTCTCTTTCGCTACCGCCAGGTAACCTACGGCCAGAGCGATGGCCACAATAATGCAGATGATTATTGTCACTTTACCGCGCCATAATTGAACCATTAAGTCAATTAAATCAATCTGTTCCGGTTCGTTGCTACGCCCAGATAGGTTGTTATTTTCCACTGTCATCACTACCCTAACTATGAAAGGTTAAATCTCGTGACAGTTTATCGGGAAACGTGATTTATGCCATAGGAAAATTGGTAGGATTGCGAAAATTCTGGTAGGTTTTTAACCCATTATCAGGGACTCCCTTCCCCTCAGTTGACTAATCAATCACTGCCAAAGAGATCGCGGGTATAGACTTTTTCGGCGACATCTTTGAGCTCTTCAGCCATGCGGTTCGAGATAATGACATCAGCCTGTTGTTTAAACTGCGTCAAATCACGTTCGATTCGCGAGTTGAAAAACATCTCGTCCTGCATCACAGGTTCATAAATCACCACTTCCACACCTTTGGCCTTAATGCGCTTCATGATCCCCTGAATGGAAGATGCGCGGAAGTTATCCGAGCCGCTTTTCATGATCAGACGATAGATCCCCACGACCTTTGGTTTTCTGGCGAGAATGGCATCAGCGATAAAGTCCTTGCGAGTGCGGTTGGCATCAACAATTGCTGAAATAATATTATTCGGGACTGATTGATAATTAGCCAGAAGCTGCTTGGTATCTTTTGGCAGACAATAACCGCCGTAGCCAAAAGAAGGATTGTTATAGTGATTGCCAATACGCGGATCCAGACAAACCCCCTCGATGATCTGGCGGGTATTTAAACCTAAACTTTCAGCGTAACTATCGAGTTCGTTAAAATAGGCCACGCGCATCGCCAGATAGGTGTTGGCAAAAAGTTTTATCGCTTCCGCTTCGGTAGAATCCGTAAACAGCGTAGGGATATCTTGCTTCACCGCCCCTTCCTGAAGCAAAGCGGCAAACCGCTCTGCTCGTTCAGAGCGCTCGCCGATGACAATACGCGACGGATACAAGTTGTCATAGAGCGCCTTACCTTCACGTAAAAATTCAGGGGAAAATATAATATTTTGGGTTTTAAATTTTTTACCCATCGCAGCGGTAAACCCAACCGGGACGGTAGACTTAATTATCATCACCGCATTTGGATTAATCGCTATTACATCCTGAATGACGGATTCTACGCTTGAAGTATTGAAGTAATTGGTCTTCGGATCATAATCGGTCGGCGTCGCAATAATAACATAATCTGTGTTTCGGTAAGCATCATGCTTATCCAGTGTGGCTTTGAAATTAATTTTCTCCGACGTTAAGAACTGCTGAATTTCTTTATCGACAATCGGAGATATCCGATCATTCAACATTTCAACACGGGAGGGGATGATGTCTAATGCAACCACATCATGATGCTGTGCGATTAGCAGACCGTTGGACAGTCCGACATACCCGGTACCGGAGATGGTGATTTTCATTGCATGCTCTCAGAATTAACTTAATTAGACATCATGATGTATTCACATCCTGACACGTTATTATTGTTTTAGCGTCTGAGCGAATAATGTGTCAACGAAGCCTAATACAATTAGGATTATCTTTATCATCCTAAAGGGACAATATTAAGTTAATATTAAGCAATGAAGATTATGCAATAAGAATCAGGATAAAAAAAAAGCCCGGTCTTTAGACCGGGCTTCTGACAAACAATGTAATTAATCCATCCATTCGGTATGGAAAATGCCTTCTTTATCAGTACGTTTATAGGTATGCGCACCGAAGTAATCACGTTGTGCCTGGATCAGGTTAGCTGGCAATACTTCCGCACGATAGCTGTCGTAGTAGGCAACGGCCGCAGAGAAAGTCGGTACCGGGATACCATTCTGAACAGCGTAGGCAACAACATCACGCAGCGCCTGCTGGTATTCATCAGCGATGTTCTTGAAGTACGGATCTAACAGCAGATTGGCAATGCCTGCATTTTTCGCGTAGGCGTCCGTGATCTTCTGCAGGAACTGCGCACGAATAATGCAACCAGCACGGAAAATCTTCGCGATTTCACCGTAATTCAGATCCCAGTTGTACTCGTCGGACGCCGCACGCAGCTGCGAGAAGCCTTGCGCGTAGGAAACGATTTTACCAAGGTACAGCGCACGGCGCACTTTCTCAATAAACTCAACTTTATCACCCGCAGGCTGTGCTTTCGGACCGGTCAGGACCTTAGAAGCAGCCACACGCTGGTCTTTCAGTGAGGAGATGTAACGCGCAAAGACCGATTCAGTGATCAAAGACAGCGGTTCGCCGAGATCCAGAGAACTTTGGCTTGTCCACTTACCGGTACCTTTGTTTGCCGCTTCATCCAGAATGACATCAACGAGGTATTTACCCTCTTCATCTTTTTTAGTGAAGATGTCTTTAGTGATATCAATCAGGTAGCTGCTGAGCTCGCCATTGTTCCATTCAGTAAAGGTGCTGGCCAGCTCTTCATTAGAGAGATTCAGACCGCCTTTCAGCAGAGAATAGGCTTCAGCGATGAGCTGCATATCGCCATATTCAATACCGTTGTGAACCATTTTCACGTAATGGCCTGCGCCATCAGCACCGATATAGGTCACGCAAGGTTCGCCATCTTCAGCGACTGCAGCGATCTTCGTCAGAATCGGCGCTACCAGTTCGTAGGCTTCTTTCTGCCCGCCAGGCATGATAGACGGTCCTTTCAGCGCACCTTCCTCACCACCGGAAACACCGGTGCCAATGAAGTTGAAACCTTCAGCAGAAAGTTCGCGGTTACGACGAATGGTGTCCTGGAAGAAAGTATTACCACCATCAATGATGATATCGCCTTTATCCAGATACGGTTTCAGAGAATCAATGGCAGCATCGGTACCCGCGCCTGCTTTCACCATTAACAGGATACGACGAGGCGTTTCGAGGGATTCAACAAACTCTTTCACCGTGTAGTAAGGCACCAGTTTCTTGCCAGGGTTCTCGGCAATCACTTCTTCGGTCTTTTCACGGGAGCGGTTGAACACGGAGACGGTATAACCACGGCTCTCGATGTTGAGCGCCAGGTTGCGCCCCATCACTGCCATGCCGACGACGCCGATCTGTTGCTTGGACATTACATACTCCTGTCAGGTGTGGTCACCGCGCGACGTATGCGCGGCTTGAATGTATTACAGATGTTAACTTAGCTTAGGGCGAGATGGGTAGCATCAAGTGCCAGATAGGATGCAAAAAAGATAATCGCACATGACACTAGCATTAAACGTCAGGACTGAATTAATTCATTGTAGATGGATAAATGCTGATTCACTATATGTTCGATAGAGTACTCATTTTCAGCTAACAATCTCCCCGCTTTCCCCATTCTTATTCTTTCATCTGGATTTTTTAACAGATACTCAATCGCGTCAGCTAGTGATACTGGGTCGCGAACCGCAACCAGCATCCCAGTAACATTCGCCTCTATCGCATCTCTGCAACCAGGGACATCCGTGGTAACAACAGCCCTTCCGCACGCTGCTGCTTCGACCAGACATTTAGGTAATCCTTCGCGATATGAGGGTAAACAGACTACATTAGCCCTAGAATACTGCTCAGCAATATCGCTTCGGAAACCGCAGAATTCGACAATATTTTCTGATGTCCATTTGTCTATTTCAGCCTCAGTGATACTTGTTGGATTACAAATATCTGGCGAACCTATAATTCTTATATCAGCTTCAACGTTCCTTTGTTTGAGCAAACGCGCAGCTTCAATAAATTCATAAACACCTTTATCTCTTAGTAATCTGGACGCCATTACTACGGTCTTACCGAAAACATTTTCTGGTAGATAAGGATACTCACGTAAATCAACGCCTGAACCTCTAATCAAACAGGAATCAGACACTTTTAATATGCCAGCACTCACAAGTAACTTTCGGTCGTCAGGGTTCTGAAAAATAACTCTTATCTTCTTATGCTTCAGAGCAGAACGGTATAAATTTGTAACAAGTAAACGACGTAAGCCACTGATGATCCCTCTGCTCAGGAAAACGGTTCCCAACCCAGAGACGGCTGCAACGACATGAGGTACCTTTGCAATCCTGGCAGCAATTCCGCCGTAAAGTGTTGGCTTAATCGTGACAAGATGGACAAGGTCAGGTTTAAGAAATTTGAGAAGTTTTATGAGCTGAAGCAAAGTAAATAAGTCATAAAATGGATTATTGCCACCTCTGGAAAGAAAGAGATCATGACCTATTATATTATGTCTTTTTAAAACCTCATTATTGCTAGAACCAGGAGCAATCACATGAACCTGAAACCCATCTTTCAAAGCTTCGAGTAAGATTGGAAATCGATGAGATATTAAAAAATCAACATTATTAATTATAAAAGCAATCTTTTTCATTTAATTTTCATAAACAGATAAATATTTATTGGCTACAGTATCCATAGAAAAATTACTTTCAACTCGCAGCCGTAACATATGTCCTAATTTAATGCGCTCTTCACGTGTTAACAGAATAATTTCTCGCAGTTTCTGTGCTAATAAATATGAGTTTCCAGCAGGAACAACAAAATTTTCTCTGTCAAGTAAAAAAGCAGCGTCACCAACATTGGTAGTCACGGCTGGAATCCCCATTGCCATTGCTTCTCCTAATACATTAGGGAAGCCCTCAGTCACTGAATGGAGACAAAAAATATCAGAAGCATACAAGCAGGCAGGAACATCACTACGTTCTCCAAGGAGGAGAAATTTATCAAAGTGGCTACTCGTACTAATCTGTGACATTATCATTTTATTCTGTGAGGTTAAATCACGACCTACTAATAAAAAACGAATATTACTGAACTCTTCTGCAAGTAGAAGAGCTGCTGATATAAATGTCGAATGGTCTTTTACTGGACTGAAGCGGCCAACTGAACTTATCACAAGATCATCTTCTGCTAAGCCGATCTCTTTTCTTAAATTACTTCTGGAAAATCTATCTGGCGACAGCTTAGTTAAATCAAATCCATTGGAGATGACCAATGATTTATGTTTATCATAACCACACTGTTCATGAACTTCTCTCGAAGCGTTAGCTGCATAAATAATGGTATCAGGAATAAACGATGAAATTTTAGCACATAACCATCTGATCAGAAGTGTGAGCTTACTTCCTCCTTTACTGATATCAGTACTTCTAACACACCAAATTATTTTTTTAACACCCGCAATTTTTGCAGAAATACCACCGATAAGATCACTATGGTACATCCAGGTATGAACAACGTCTGGCTTAATTTTATTAAATAGTTTATAGAGCCTCCATAAACCATTGATATATTTGATTGGGGAATTAATGTTTAAACACTTTACCTCCACCCCACTTTTGAGAATTGCCTCGCCGAGCGTACCAATATCAGTAAGTGAAATGACAATATGTTCAACACAACTATCAGCGGTATGCTTGATAAGACGCTGAAGCATGAGTTCCGCTCCACCAACATTCAAATCAATGATAATATGAACGACTTTCATTTTTGTTTTTCTAACCATGATTGGAACATAAGTATGCTCCATAACTTTCTTGAATAATCAGCCTTGCCTTGAATATGCTGACTCCAGCAACTTCTCACTGCAGCAGCATTAAAGTATCCTTCATCTTCGAGACGATGATACGAAATCAGATGCTCGGCCCAATCACGCAATGGTCCGCGCAACCATGAGGCTAACGGAACAGAAAATCCTTTCTTAGGCCGTTCAATCATAGATTTCGGTACTCGCTTATAGAGTATTTCTCGTAGCGGCCATTTACCAACACCATCCCTGATTTTTAATGTAGTTGGTAGTTGCCATGCAAATTCGATAACCCGGTGATCCAATAATGGTACTCGTGTTTCAAGGCTATTGTACATAGCAGCCCTGTCAACTTTGACTAAAATATCATCTGCCATATAGACCTGTGCATCTACTGACATCATCCAGTCAACATATCCACCATTATCAGAAAACGAAGTTGAATGATTAAATGCTGTTGATGGTTCATTCGAGCCTTTAACCACCTCCTCAGGATTAAGCCAATGGCTGATGATATTCCTGTAAAAAAGTTGTGGATTCTGTGCTGCCATGCACTCTATCAATTTTTTTACCTTTGGGTTTACCGGCAGCATATCAATATACCTGGAAGCTAATTTCCTAATCGGCAATGGTATATTACGCGCATAGTTCCAATACTTTGGCGTAAAGCGATAAGGTGTATACCCACCAAATAATTCATCTCCTGCGTCACCACTCAACGCTACGGTAACATGTTGTCGGGCCATTTTGCTGACCAAATATGTTGGCAACTGGGAACTGTCAGCAAAAGGTTCACAATACACTTCAGGCAATAGAGGAATAACATCCAGTATATCTTTGTCACTAACGTACATTTCTGTATGCTCTGTACCTAAATGACTGGCAACTTCAGAAGCAAAGATAGCTTCATCATACTTTTTATCATCAAATCCTATAGAAAATGTTTTCACTGGCGTTGATGATAAAGACTGCATGATGGATACAATAAGACTACTATCAATTCCACCACTGAGAAAAGCACCAAGAGGAACATCAGAGATTAATTGTCCATTAATGCTCTGAGCGATTAATGACTCAAGATGTTTAACTGCTTGATCTGGGGAACCAGAGAAAGGATTCGCTAAGCCTTCTTGTACTACCTTCTCATATGACCAATACTGATGAAGCGTTTCTTTTCTCTCATTACCAGATAATTCGACACTCAGATAGTGGCCAGGTTGTAGCTTGTGGATACCCTGATATATTGTATGTGGTGCAGGGATATAGTTATGTCTTAATAGCAAGCAAAGTGCATCTCTACTTATTTCAGCATTAAATGATGGATGTACCTTCAACGCTTTTAGTTCTGATCCAAATAGAAGGACATCATTTTGCCACCCCCAATATAATGGTTTTTCTCCAACTCTATCACGCGCTAATGTCAGTCTGTTCTCTTTTTTATCCCATAATGCAATTGCAAACATCCCAACACATGACTGCAATGTCTTATCAATTCCCCATTCACTAAAACACGCCAGAAGCGTTTCAGTATCAGAATGACCTCGCCAGGATATTTCGCTATTATTTGCTAATAGCTGTCTCAATTCGAGATGATTATATATTTCACCATTAAATGCTATTACATAGCGACCGCATTGAGAATGCATCGGTTGTTGACCAGCGTCTGATAGATCAACAATTGCCAGCCGAGTATGGCAGAGAATGACTTTAGGCTCGTCATTAATATAATAGCCGGAACCATCTGGGCCTCTTCGTTTCAGTGTATCTAACATCGATACAACAATATCAGGCGTCTCATAGATCCTGTTTATATCAGGCGAACACATAAAACCAGCTATACCGCACATATGAATTAATCTCTTTTAAATAATGGCTAGATTAAACGCTTAGGATATTTAATTGTTATCATGAAACAGAAACCACAAATTAAGAAACCAAGAAAATTATAGACAAACTGATACATCCAACCTTGAAATAATAAGAACGATACTAAAAAAAGTAGAATGATTGTCATCTCATCGCTCCTGATAAACCACCTGGATACCCAAAAAGTCAGGAGAATTGTAAACAAATATGAGAGACTGTATATAATCATAAAATCGAAGGGTAATGCAAAAAAAGAACTTCCGATTGAAAAAGATGTCCCCTTACCAATAAAAAAATCGTACAAAAAAGAAGGCAAATAACTACCTAATGATATACACTTGTTGTCATAAAAAATACTTTGTATTGGTTTATAGAAAATTGATTCCTGAAAGGGCATACACAAAGATGCTAGTGACTTTGAATCTCTAATCCATGATACACCTATATAATGAGAATAAAGATCAAATCTACTTATTAATAACTTGAAAGAAAATATAATATATTCTGCAATGTTAAAATTGCCATCCCCTGATATATTAGACATATCAAGACCTGTGCCACCACGATAATAAGCTCTTAAAGTTAATAATGCAGGAACGAGAAGCACTGCTGCAAAAGACATGATCAGAAGACTTGAAATCTTAAAACGGCCTTTTCTTATTAAATAGATTAAAAAAAGCGGTATAACAAAACCTGCCCAACCTCTCACAACATTAGATACTATAAATAAAGTGGTCACCACAAGTAATTTAATTTTATTTCTTTCAATTACAGCATAAACGTAATAAAAAGCATCAAATGAAAATATGAATAACAGATAAAATATAAAATTAGATGTCACACCTGTCGAAGAGGCCTTTCCAGCATCAAAATATACGGCTGAAAAAATCTGAAATATAAAGAGCATTATTGCAAAGTAAAATATAAGCCCTGTATTTTGTCTAATTATTTTAGTTCTATTTTTTTTATATAAAATAAAACACAACATAAAAAAAACAAAGAAATAAACCAAGAATGTTAAAAAAGCAAATGTATTCACAGATTCTGAAGTATCTGCATAAACGGCATAATCACCAACCCACCAGTCAGAAGAAATGGTTCTCATGATATAAAGTATCGTATTTATTATCAAATAAAATGATGCTATCAAAATGATAAAAATTCGAGGGGTCAAATATATATACTTCATCTTATTTTCTGCATTAAAAAGTAAAAAGAGGATGACGCCAGATATTTTAGAGATATTTTCGAAAGCTTCATCTTCTTCAAATAAAACTGAAGGCAGCGAGTATCATGTTTTTTAAGCTTAGAAAAAAAATAACGTGTTAATAAATTCGATTTCGCTTCGCGAGAGTACTCAGGATAATTTTTTGAAATACAAAAAAGATGCTCGCTTAACAAATCAACAGCTACTTTTTTTGAGCCACTATGTCGCGTTAAGGATGGTGATGATGTACATCTATATGCGCTCAAGTTCTCATTTATTAAATAGCGGGATTTCCCTTTTAATGCAAGGTTAAACGCAACCCAATAATCTAGAAACTCAGTTTTATCAATTTTAGGTTGCGATTCTCTTCTATAGATTTGAGTAGAATGCTGTCCTACCAACGCATAGCTTAATGCTATGTCAGAGGCAGAAACTTCGTCTGGATAGACTTTTCGTGCCCATCTCGATGGAAATAACCCCGTAATACATCCAGAATCATCAACTATATTTGCTCCCGTCCAACTTTGCACTATTGAATTATCGGAGTCCATAATTAAAATTTGCTTTTCAAGCTTATTTTCATACCAATAATCATCACCATCGCAATGCGCTACATATGTGCCAGTAGCTTTAGAATGCGCATCTTTGTAGTTCTGATATACACCAACGTTTTTATCATGAAATACCGGCTTGACGATATCAGGATGCTTTGTAGCATATTTTCTAATAATCTCAATAGTACCATCTGTCGAAGCATCATCCGCCACGATAATTTCAAATGTAAAATTTGTTTTTTGATTTAAAATGCTTTCGAGACATTGCCCGATATAACTCACGTGATTGTAAGTTATTACACACACTGATACTTTTACAGGCTGACTGTCATATTGCTTTATGTTCATATTCATTGTTTTTTTTACTATAAATTAAGATAGGAATGCTTGCGACGATTAAAGTCAACATGCTAATAGCAAAAAGCGCGCCTGTCATTTCGATTCGTGTTAACTTTGATAAATTTAATATTGAGATAATTAAATTAATCATCACGGCCAAAAGATAAACGATAGCAACATTAAAAAACAACCAGCGAATATGTTTTCCTGGTATTATTTTTCTATGACTGTAAGCACACCATACAAAAAGATAAAAAGCATTTGAAGTAACCCACGCTATTCCAGCACCAATTCCACCAAATTTTATTGATAAATAAACAACAGAAGGTAATAATATAATAAGCATTATGCAATTACCAATAAAATGTAATTTTAAGTTTCCTATAGCATATTGGAGATAGTATGGAAAAGCGGAAACAACAAGCAATCCATTGCCAATAGAATATAAAGTCAAAATAGGAGCAACTTGAGCAGACAAAGTTAAATCACCAGTCCAAATATAAACTAACTCCTTTGCCCAGAAAGCTATAACGACACTAGCAGAACCTGCAACAGTACTAACTAACATCGTTGTTTTATCATAGAGAAAAATGAGTTTATTAATTCCACCTTCGGCATATAATCTTGCCAACCTAGGTAGCAAGGCGGAACTCACTGGTCCATTCAACAGTACAATACCACTTGCAACCAGAACAGCTAGTGTATAATGTCCATAATCACTTAAACTCAATAGACCAGATAAAATTAATTTATCACTCTGTGTTATACAAACCCAGACAGATGATGTAAATGCAATCATAAGAGAAAACTTTAATAGTGGCTTAACTGGTTTGAACGACCACCCTATATTCTTAGATGATGGTATCAAATTTGATCCTAGTATATATAAAATACTAAACTCTATGATTGCAACTCCCCCTTGATAATAGAAGAAGACATCTGGGGTAAAGCCATATATTTTCATGGCAATAAAAACGCCAATAAATCTTAAAGTTGTTATGATAATATTAAAAATACCTAATCGATCAAGTTTTTCCGACCCTATTAGTATTCCACGATAAAGTCCTCCCATCCATCTGAGGGCAACACATATAGACATAATTTCAATACATTGTTTTACTTCACTAATAGAAAGAGTCTTAACATGCAACCATCTAGCAGCAATAACATCCGATAGTGAAATAATAAGGACACAGCCAAAAATGGCTATAATAATAAATATAATATTCAGTGCACGAAGCAGTCTACGATAATCAAGAGAATTAATGGATCCTCCATGATAGCGGGCTGTTTCGCGACCAATTGTTGGCGTTAATCCCATGTCTAAGAGATTAAACAGAGCCTGAAGCATTGTAAAAAAGCCAATTAATCCATATGCTTCAGCCCCCATATACTTAATATAGAGAGGGAGTATTAAGATCCCTACAGCGCTTACATATATTTGTGCAGCATAACTAATGATAATATTTTTTTTAAATGACACAATATTCAAATCCTATTTATATTTTTCTGCATCAAATATACATTTTCAGATTCTGATAATATTGAAAAACCATTTTTATGGTAAAGGGCTAATGCTTTCACATTTTTTTTATTTACTTCCAACTTACAATGCGTAAACCCCTTTCTTCTGCAATTAGCCATTGCAAAACTTAAAAGCTCATCGCCAATCCCTTTCCCTCTATAATCAGTATGAACTGCAATCATGCTGACATACGCAATCAGATCTTTTTGATTGTTGCAATAGAAACAGATAGCACCAACAATTTGGTCGTTCTCTCTGATTGAAATTATAGTGGCGTGCTCAACTAATTTGTTTATATAATCATCAGTTTTGTGATAGTTATTAAGAATTGAGCATTTCAGATTTAAATCACCTTCGATGACTTCACATAAAAATCTTATCGTGTCATTCACCATTATTATACTCCTTTGTTATCAGAGTATATTTGCTCAGCATTTCCAAAACATCTTTTGGGGAAGACCACATTAACGCATCAAGAATTGATAGGTTAGGAATGAATTCTACATTCTTTCCTTCTTGTGAATACACAATATCGCTCATCTGAATAAATGCGAGTGTAACATCTTTACTTTTAAAATAATCGTACTCGTAAAGATTTTGTCCACCAATTGCATTAATGTAGTAATTACTTCCTAATGCCTTTGTTATCTCAATTAGTTTATCAGTAGCACTAGCACATCTGTCATAAGCAATATCGCTTGAAAAGACTATTTTTTTCTCTATTCCAAGATAATTCAATATATCGTTAATTGAATCGAAACAAACAGAACTAACCTTTCTCTCGCTACTTTTTAAAGCTCTCTCTACTATAGGAAATACATCCGCAAAATATGGAGCCTTCAGATATGCCATACTAAAGGTTTTTAATATGGCATCAGTGTCATTAGAAAAATAATGTTCATTTATTTTTTTATTCTGCGATACATTCTGTACAGGAACAGTAAATCTATATGCAGCGCCATTTAATAATATGTTATTTCTGTTAATGTACCCTTTTTTAATATAATTAACATCATCAAAGAGTACAAATGTGTCTGATGCCATGATCAGTTGAAAATACCCTAGATAAGGAAATAAATAAGGCTGCATTATGGCAATCATTTTATATCCTTAATCGTACTTACTATATATTTTAAAGTTTCAGAGTTCAAGTCAGCATGCATCGGTAGGCAAAGTACTTTAGACGCCATCTCACGGGCGTTCTTCACATCACAGACTTCACCTATATTCAAATAAGCTTGGAAATCTGGAATGATAGGATAAAAATAGCGTCTTGCAAAAATATTATGCTTCTTCAAGTAATTGAATAGTTCATCTCGAGATAATGGGAAATCAGGCTCAATTAATATAGGAAAATATGAAAAGTTCGATATTTTCTGGCCACAGGGCATTACTATACTGATACCAGCGATATCTTTAAGTTCCTCCCGATAAAATAAATCCGCGTTCATTCGACCACGCAGGAAAGTATCCATATGTTTTAATTGTAACAGGCCAAAAGCAGCATTAACTTCGCTCATTTTTCCATTAGAGCCAATAGTATTGATATTTGTTTCATCGATATAGCCAAAGTTTTTTAATCTATCAATTTTTTCTTTCATTTCTCGGCTATTACATACAATAGCGCCGCCTTCAAAAGTACTAAATACTTTAGTTGCATGGAAACTTAGAACACTTAAATCTCCATGGCGAAGAACGCTTCCATCATCATCTTCAACGCCAAAGGCATGCGCAGCATCATAAATAACTTTTAAATTATATTTCTGTGCAATATCGGCAATAGCCTGTGTATTGCAAGGATTCCCATAACAATGCACCGGCATTATTGCCTGTGTTTTAGATGTAATGGCCTCTTCAATTTTTGCCGGATCAATATTTAAGGTTTTTGGATCAATATCGACAAATACAGGTTTAAGTCCATTTAATACTAAAGAATGTGCAGTTGCTACAAATGAATATGGTGTAGTAATTACTTCTTCTTTAATATCCAGAGCCTGTACTGCAGTTATAAGCGCAATCGTTCCATTATTGAAAAGACTGATATATTCTACACCAAGAAACTCACACAGTTTTTTTTCTAATTCTTGATGCATTGGACCATTATTTGTAAATTGCTTGTTCTGCCAAATAGTTTCCAGATATGGTATAAACTCTTCCAGCGGAGGTAAATTGGGCTGCGTTACAAAGATTGGCTTTTCCATTATTTGTCCTTGACCAAAGAGAGAAGATATTGACCATAACCATTTTTCAGGTACTCATTGCCTATTTTGAATACATCATCTTTGGTTAGCCATCCATTATACAAAGCAATTTCTTCAAGGCATGCAATTTTGAAGCCTTGATGTTGTTCGATAGTTTCCACAAAATGAGAAGCTTCAAGTAGACTTTGGTGAGTTCCCGTATCAAGCCAGGTAAAACCACGTCCCAATAACTCAACATTCAATTTTCCATTGCGAAGATATACTTCATTGATGCTAGTAATTTCTAATTCGCCACGTTCTGAGGGTTTAATTGTTTTGGCTATGTTAACAACATTATTGTCATAAAAGTAAAGACCTGTAACAGCATAATTTGACTTTGGTTTTACCGGTTTTTCTTCTATTGAAAGCGCTTTTTTATTAGAGTCAAACTCAACAACACCAAACCGTTCAGGATCTTTGACTTGATATCCAAATACAGTTGCACCATCGATTAATTGTGCAGCTTCTTTAAGCTTTGGACTAAAGTTTTGTCCATAAAAAATATTATCACCAAGTGCCAGGCAGACTGCATCATTACCTATAAATTTTTCCCCAATGATGAATGCCTGTGCCAACCCCTCAGGTTTTAGTTGTACTTGATATGAAAGATTAATGCCAAAACAATTGCCATTGCCTAGTAATCGCTGAAAATTATTGAGATCTTCAGGTGTTGTTATAATCAATATATCCTTGATACCCGCTAGCATTAATACAGAAAGCGGATAATAAATCATAGGTTTATCATAAACAGGCATCAACTGTTTTGATATCCCCTTCGTGATGGGATAAAGTCTTGTTCCAGAGCCACCAGCGAGGATTATTCCTTTCATTTCAATTCTCCATACTGCTGCGTGAGCCATTTTTTATAATTACCATTTTTTACTGACTCAACCCATGCTGTATTTTGTAGATACCATAGAACTGTTTTTCTAATACCAGACTCAAATGTCTCAGTAGGCTGCCAACCTAAATCTTGTGTAATTTTCGTAGCATCAATGGCATAACGACGGTCATGACCAGGTCTGTCTTTTACAAAATTGATTAGATTTTTGTAAGATCCTTCTCTTCGTGGTTGGACTTCATCTAATATTTCGCATACATTCAGGACAACATCAATATTTCTCATTTCATTATAGCCACCTATATTATACGTCTCTCCGACGCATTTACTGGTGATAACGAGATGAAGTGCCCTGGCATGGTCCTCTACATATAACCAGTCACGAATTTGGTCTCCTTTACCATAAACCGGCAACGACTGACCCTGCAACGCGTTAAGGATCGTCAATGGAATTAATTTTTCAGGGAAATGATAAGGACCATAATTATTGGAACAATTAGTTACTACTACAGGTAACCCCCAGGTTCTATACCATGCACGAACTAAATGGTCGCTAGATGCCTTTGAGGCTGAATAAGGACTGCTTGGCGCATAACCTTTTTTTTCTGTAAATAAAGGCAAAGGTGAACCTTCATCTAGTTCATCCGGATGAGGTAGATCACCATAGACCTCATCCGTAGAGACATGATGAAAAATAAATTGTTCTTTTTTGCTTTCAGCAAGCTGTAGCCAGTAAGACTTAGCTACTTCAAGTAAGTTAAAAGTACCTATGATATTGGTCTGTATAAACTCAGTCGGACCATTAATTGACCTATCGACATGACTCTCAGCAGCCAAATGCATAACAGCATCTGGTTGATGAGTGGAAAATATCTCTTGCATCCTTGCGCTATCACAAATATCTGCCAATTCAAATTTATAACGTGAATTTTTTTCTACATCTTCGAGTGATTGAAGGTTTCCTGCGTAAGTCAATTTATCGACATTTACGACACTATCATTGGTATGATTAATGATGTATCGAATAACAGCAGATCCAATAAAACCAGCACCACCTGTAATAAGAATTTTCATGGCTATTTTTTACTGCCCAGAGAGTTTACATACCACGGCATCGCCTTAAGAATACCTTCCGATATGTTGAACTGAGGCTCGTATCCAAGCCTGGTTTTGGCTTTAGTAATATCAGCTTGAGAATGGCGAACATCACCAGCACGAAAATCTTTATATACTGGCTCTTTGTTGTACAAAACACCATTTTCATTAAGTGCATTTTTTAACGCAGTGAATAATTGATTGAGCGTCGTACGGTCGCCAACTGCAACGTTATAAACCTGATCTCTTGCAGACACATCAGACTGCGCAGCAAGAATATTCATTTGCACAACATTCTCAATAAAACAAAAGTCTCGGCTTGTTTCGCCATCACCATTGATAAATAACGGTTCATCATTGATCATCGCAGCAGTCCACTTAGGTATCACTGCAGCATATGCACCATTAGGATCCTGACGTTTTCCAAATACATTAAAGTATCTTAATCCAATTGATTTGAAACCGTAGGTTCTGGCAAATACTTGCGCATATAATTCATTTACATACTTTGTCACTGCGTATGGAGATAACGGATTGCCTATATTTTCTTCAATTTTAGGTAATGCAGGATGATCACCATATGTTGAACTACTTGCAGCATAAGTGAAGCTTTTGACATTGGCATCTTTAGCAGCAACCAACATATTAATGAAACCCGATATATTGGTATTATTTGTAGTGATTGGATCTTTAATTGAACGAGGTACAGAACCTAATGCCGCCTGATGAAGGACATTATCTACTCCTTTAACGACCTCCACACACGTTTCTGGATCACGTATGTCTCCTTCCACAAAGGTAAAAGCAGACCATTGTTCAGTTGAAACAGACTCTTTGACCTCATCAAGGTTTGCTTGATGTCCCGTTGCAAAGTTATCTAAGCCAATTACTTTTTGATTAAGTTTTAATAAAGCTTCTAATAAGTTTGAACCGATAAATCCTGCAACACCTGTAATTAGCCAGGTTTCAGGTTTAGAAGACAAAGCGCCTTCAACTTGTTTATATTTCACAGAATATCCTCACTGATATGTAGCATCAATTTTTATTAAAGACGAATATCAACTATGTTAGGATCAATGATGTATTTCAAATCATAAACAACGCCATCATCTCTAATTAGTCCTTTAACGTCGTCTTTACTCATGTCTTTAAATTGAGAGTGAGCAACAGCGAAGATCACGCCGTCATATTTCTTATTAGGTAATGTGTTTAATACATTTATCCCATACTCATGGTAGGCTTCTTCAACATTAACCCATGGATCATAAATATCAACGGCCACATTGTATTCTTTCAATTCGGCGAAGATATCTACAACTTTTGTGTTACGAAGGTCTGGGCAGTTTTCTTTAAAAGTAAGCCCCATGATTAAAACATTAGCACCTTCAATCTGTAATTTTTTCTTGAGCATTGCTTTAATAAGTTGTGATGCCACATACCGACTCATCCCATCATTAATTCTACGGCCTGCCAGGATGACTTCAGGATGGTAACCTATCGCTTGTGCTTTATGAGTTAAATAATAAGGATCTACACCGATGCAGTGTCCGCCAACTAAGCCAGGCCGGAATGGGAGGAAGTTCCATTTGGTACCTGCGGCTTTTAATACTTCTTCTGTATCAATACCCAGCTTGTTAAAAATCATTGCAAGTTCATTAATTAACGCAATATTTAAATCGCGCTGAGTATTTTCAATCACTTTTGCAGCTTCAGCAACACGTATCGAAGATGCTTTATGTGTTCCAGCAGTGATGATGGTCCCATATAATTTATCGACAATTTCAGCGATTTCAGATGTTGAACCAGACGTCACTTTTTTGATGGTTGTCACGCGGTGTTCTTTATCACCAGGGTTGATACGTTCTGGACTGTAACCTGCAAAAAAGTCCCTATTAAATTCCAGACCAGAGATCTTCTCAATTACAGGGATACATACTTCTTCTGTTGCACCTGGGTATACAGTTGATTCGTAGATGATAATATCATCTTTTTTGATTATTTTTCCGAGCGTTTCCGAGGCTTTAACGAGAGGCGTTAAATCAGGTTGTTTATATTCATCAATTGGAGTTGGAACTGTTACGATGAATACATTACATGTTGCTAATTCTTTATAATCACATGAATATTGAAGATAGTGAGCTTGCGCCAGTTCTTCAGAACTACATTCCAACGTAAAGTCGTTACCTGCTGATAATTCTTTAATTCGTTTCTCGTTGATATCAAAACCAAGGGTCTTTATTTTTTTGCCAAATTCAACAGCTAAAGGTAAACCAACATAACCCAGCCCAATAATTCCTATTTTATAATTTTCAAGATTAAAACTCATTTTACCATTCCTGAGACGTAACTTTAATAGATTTAATTGCTGACTCTTTCGCTTAACATGCAGGGCTTAAATAGCCAACAATGATGTGATATGCAGTAGTACCGATGTATTTATTTAGACACGCTACCGCCCCTGGCTTTACAGCTACCAGTGCACTGCGTACTCTCACAGACGTGTTAAGCTCTGCTTTCTCTACGGCAAAGCTCCTAAACTCGAACACTAATTGTCTTACCAATTGATGTCAGAAACAAGAAGAAATATTATAAAAAGCAGTGCTAAATTTTGTAGTTAACTCAATGAAATTATGAGGTTTTTTTAGAATGAAAAAACGGTAGCAACATTCCGGGCATATCTGCATCACCGCGTCGAATGTTGACTACCGTTATTTGTTATTACGACCTGCCGGACCGTTTAATTTTTAAGCTTACTCGCTAAGCAACTTCTCGATCCCTTTGCGGAACTTCGGCCCTTCTTTCAGGTTACGCAATCCGTACTTCACAAACGCCTGCATGTAGCCCAATTTTTTTCCACAGTCGTAGCTGTCGCCCGTCATCAGCATCGCGTCAACAGACTGTTTTTTCGCCAGTTCTGCAATCGCATCGGTCAACTGGATACGCCCCCAGGCCCCCGGTTCGGTTCTTTCCAGTTCGGCCCAGATATCTGCTGAGAGGACATAACGCCCAACGGCCATGAGATCAGAATCCAGCGTCTGCGGCTGATCCGGTTTCTCAATAAATTCGACGATGCGGCTCACCTTGCCTTCATTATCCAGCGGATCTTTCGTCTGGATAACGGAGTACTCGGAAAGGTCACCCGGCATACGTTTCGCCAGCACCTGGCTACGTCCGGTTTCTTCAAAACGCGCAACCATCGCAGCAAGGTTATAACGCAGCGGGTCGGCACTGGCGGTATCAATAACGATATCAGGCAATACCACCACAAAAGGGTTATCGCCAATCGCCGGGCGCGCGCAAAGAATGGAGTGGCCCAGTCCCAGCGGCTGCGCCTGACGGACGTTCATGATGGTCACGCCCGGAGGACAAATGGACTGCACTTCCGCCAGCAGTTGACGCTTCACGCGCTGCTCAAGGAGTGATTCCAGTTCATAGGAGGTGTCGAAATGGTTCTCAACGGCGTTTTTAGACGCGTGAGTGACCAGGAGGATTTCTTTGATCCCTGCAGCTACGATTTCGTCAACGATATATTGAATCATTGGTTTGTCGACGATCGGCAGCATCTCTTTGGGAATTGCCTTGGTGGCAGGCAACATGTGCATACCCAGACCCGCTACCGGTATAACTGCTTTCAAATTACTCATTATTTCATCCACCTGTAAAATGGTTGCTGAATTATAGCCTTTTGACTCGTTTTAGCCAGCATGAATTAGTTAGAGGAAATCATCGCTGCTTTGTCACTGATGCTACGCCGGTCGCTGATAAATTGCAGTAGCCATAATCTTAAGTATGGACCGGTTTCGCCAGGAATGGTCGCAAATTCACCCCCTCCCCTCCGGTAACCGGAAGTTGATCGCATCCACATTCACCACATGATGGTTTATGCGGTCGATATCCACTGAGCTTTGCCCTTTCTCATTCACCGCGTGTACGTTTGCCAGCGACAGCAGCGTGTCGTCTTTCGCCATAAACTTACCGCGCACATCTTTGCGCAGGTCAAAGTGCATCTTCAGCGCCGGGCCGGTTGTCGACGCCTGCATCACTCTGATATTGCGCAAAAAGAGGTGCTGCGGCTGATTATGCAACTCCAGCGTCGCCCGTTTCATCTCGATGTTGGTCAGTGCAACGAAGGAGGTGGCGTTACCCGAGGAAATCTGAATCCCGCGCAATGTATATTCAAGCTGCGTGTTATCAAGGGAGATATTATTGAGTTTGAAATTTTGTGGGATGGAGAGATATTTCCCTTTGACCACGCCATAGCCAATAAGCATCCCGGCACTGTTGACCATATCGACATTATCAATCACGAAATTATCACAGCCGTAAATGGCGACCGTCGCGTTGTCGATGCCTGCCTTTTTGCTGAAATCCGGGGTGATGTTCTTCGCTTTCACATTGCGAATCACAAAATGTTTGCCGTTCTCGACATGCACCAGCTGCCGACAATCAGATCCGGTAATGTTGGCAACCACAAAGTTTTTGACCGTCTGCTGTTCGGGATAGGTGTTGTCGTAGGTACTCCCCGCGAGCCCAATACCAATCCCCCAGTTAATCTTGCCGTTGGTACAGTTGATCCGTTCAATGACGTGGTCGGAAATCAGGATATTGCGATCGTTAATGGCGACATTCCATTCGATGGCGTCACCCTGCAAATCGCTGAAACGGCAGTGGGTAATACGCGCGCCATCAACCTGATTGTGGAATCCCTGGCGCAGAATCGCATAGTTGGCCTGGGTCACGGTGAGATTATCGATGACCAGATTGCGCATCACGCGCGGCTTTTTCCCGCCGATATAAATTTGCGTCACCGGTCCGAAACCACTCATCGTAAGATCGGTAATCGCGCAGTCGGAACCGCGGACATCCAGCGTAATATTGTGCAGGCTGCCGCCCTTCTCACCAGTGACCTGGCATCCCTCCTGCAGCACAAAGCGACCGCGCCCATTACCGCTCAGGCGGCCCTGAACATGCAGCGTTTTTCCCGGTGGGATAAAAATACCGGTATTGATGTTCTCACACACCAGTCCCGCTGGCACCACCACGGTCTCTGCGTCGCTGAATGCCTGTTTAAAGGAGGCAATCCAGTCTTTCGCATTGTAATCCTGAATATTGACGGTTTTGTGGGACGCAACGGCGCGGGCAAAAGGTGAATGGAGGACAGGAAGTACGGCAAGCGCGGAGCTTGCCGCCAGGAAGGTACGTCGGGAGAGTGTTTTCTCTGGCATACAACCTCGGTTTACATCGTTTGCAGCAGGCTGGCCAACTGACGATTGATCACCTGCTGGTTAAAGTCATGTTCAACTTTTTCACGCGCGCGCTGGATGATCGGTTCCAGCGTCTGGTGGTCAAGTTGACTGAACGACGCGAGCTGTTGCGCCAGCGCACGGGCGTCGTTTTCCGGGACCAGCCAGCCGGATTCTCCGGCATCCACCAGTTCCGGGATCCCGCTGTGAACGGTAGAGACCACCGGGATCCCCACCGCCATCGCTTCCATCAGCGCCACCGGGATCCCTTCCATGTCGCCATCCGTGCCGGTAATCGACGGCAACAGAAAGACATCCGCATTATCCAGCATTGCTTTCACTTCATGGCTGGGCTTAAATCCCGGCATATCAATCACATCATCGAGTTGATACTGCTCAATCAGCGTGCGCAATCGCCGTTCCCAGGGCCCCATGCCCAGAATGCGATAACGAAACGCCACGCCCTGCTCCTTCAACTGGCGGCAGGCCTCTATCGCCACATGCAGCCCTTTTTTCTCAGTCAGCCGCGCAACAGAGATCATCTCCAGCGGCGTACCGGGGGCTTTCACTGGCCGGTGCGTAAAGCGCGTCATATCCACGCCCATCCGCGAAACGGCAATCTTCTCCGGCGGACAGCCCATGCTTCTCAGCCGTCCGGCCCAGAGATCGCTAATCGGCAGCATCAGGTCGCCACGACGGAACAGTTGCTGGTACTCCGGGGTGTAATGGTTAAGCACTTCCCGACTGGAAATATCAATACCGTGAAAAATCGTCGCAATCTTGCCCTGAATAACGCCCAGCTCGCGCAGCTTCGCCGCCGTCACGCCCGCCGGGCCAAAGTGGGCGATAAAGACGTCCGCGCGCAGGGGTTGACTGACCTGTGCACAGATCGACGAGAGGATAAGATTGCGCGATTCATCGCCGTAGCGAGAAAAGTTAAGCGATTTCCACGTCGCCGCCCGGTGCAGTCCCGGCAGCGTTTTCACCGCCCGAGTGCGCAGCTTTGCCAGACGGCCCTGCGGCTCGTCCTGCAACCAGCGCGTTCTGGCCGCCAGGCCATATTTTTCCCAGGCGGCATGCGTATTTTGCGTGTCGCCTTTTTGCAGGGCGACGATCTCAACGTCAAAACCCATGTCGATAAACGCGATAATCTGGTTGAGGACGAAGGTTTCCGACGACAGCGGAAATTTCAGTAAAAAAAAGCTGACCTTCATTTCCCCTCCCCGATGCGCGTTAACACTGACTCCACCATGCGGTATCCCTGTTCGCGCTCGCGACGCACCGCCTGCGCAAGACGATCATTGATCTGCGGTAGCTGTCCGAGGGTATCCGCCACCATCGCCTGCAGACTGCCATCCAGCAGATGACGGATATCTATCGCCATCTCCGGCATCCCCAGTTGCTGCATGATGCCCGCCGATTTGTGCTCGTAATTAATCGCGATAGCAGGCGTCGCGAAGTTCATCGAGATAATGGCGGAATGCAGTCGTGTGCCGACCGTCAGCTCGCATGCGCCGAGGATCTTGCCCATCTCCAGGTCATTCAGTTCATCCATCACCACGTGGTAACGCGTCGGATCGCTGACGTACTGGCGCAGATTCAGCGCCACCATGCGGTCATCTTTGTTATAGCTGTCGATGCCGGTACAGGTGGACAACGCAATGACCTGGTATCCCTCATCCAGGATGCGGTTTACCACACCGGCGAAGGCCTTCTCATAAGCCTCCTGCGTGGTACCCAGCCGTTTATCAAACGGCGCCAGTTCGCGCAGGGTAATCGCCACCGTTTTCTGCTGCGCCGCCACATCCAGCCAGTGGCGCACCGCGTACCCCGGCTCAAAGTCCGCTTCATGATGATCCACCAGCCACGCGGTATCCACGCCGTGTTCCACTTTTTCGCGGGTGATTTCACTGCGTTTCATGAGTTCCAGGCTGACCGACTCCCGCAGGATCAGCGCATCACAGTGGCCGAAAACATAGTTAGCCAGTTGATTAAATTGCGGATCTTGGAACGGACCGACGCTGTGGCCGACCATGTACAGCGGTTTTTTCGCCATAAAGGTACACAGCGCGTGTTCAAATTGCGGAACACCATACAGATCGACGAAGAACGAACCGCCCACCTGAACGATAGCGTCATAACCCGAAAGCAAACGCACGAAATCGGTAAAACCCTGAGCAATCGCGATGTTTCGCAACTTGCCGGTATCGGTAACGCGGGAAAGCAGCACCTGGTGCTGATAGCGACGACGGAGGACTTTTTTCACTCGCCCGACCACGCCTGCCGCGCTGTTGTGCTGTTTCATCTGTAAAAAAAGCGGATCGCCCATCACCGGGCGATTCAAAAGCCAGGACGAACTCACCGGGTAGCGGCTCATGACATCCACTTCCGCGTCAGGTTCGAGGCGATGAATGGCGTCCAGCAGACCGCGTAAAATCGCACTGTCGCCACGGTTGCCGCAGGTATGGTTGCCCAGAATCAATAATTTCATTTCACCCTCTTAAAATCGTTGCCGGATGGTGGCTGTTGCCTTATCCGGCCTACAGGTCATTGACTTCGTAGGCCGGATAAGACGTGTAACCGTCGCCATCCGGCAAAACTTATCCTGCACGAAGCAAGGTTTTCATTTTTTCGCTGCGACAAAACTGGCGCTTCATCTCCACGACAAGTGGGTGTCGCGAAAGTACAAGCATCACCGCGAACGCCAGCGCACCGGCGACAATTTGCGTCGCCAACAGCACGCTCAGTGACAGATGTCCCTGCAGCGCAATACCCAGCCCATAACTCACTGCCAGCGTCGGCAATGAGAGATAGAACGGCAGCCACAGACTCAGAATGTACTGACGATAGCTGGAGCCCAGCACCGGTTTGATCATGACGAAGTAGCTCAGAATCGTGTTGATGATTTGCACCAGCAGGAAGCCCAGCGTCACGCCAATTGCGCCCGCCATCTGCCCGCCGACAATAATCGCCGGGATGAACAGGAACGTTTTAAAGACATTGAATTTAAAGCTGATGTCCACGCGCGCTTTCGCCATCAACAGCGAGCCAATCGGATTGCCGACCGAGCGCAGCAGCCCCACCACGCACAGCAGTTGCAGCACAGGAATAATGCTGTTCCACTTCTCGCCAAAGACCAGTGGCACAAAATTATTGGCAACCACCATCAGGCCAAGCAGCGCCGGGAAGTTAATGATCCCCACCACGGAAAGCAGCTTGTAGAAATTCACGCGCAGCTTCTGGGTGTCGTCCTGAATTTTGGCAAACGCCGGAAACAGCACGCGGGTGATGATGGGGTTAAGCTTCATCGGCGGCACCACCGCCACGTTGTACGCCAGGTTATAGCCCCCTGCGACGCCGGCCCCGAGAATGCGCGCCAGCACCAGCGTGGAAAGGTTGGTATTGACGTAGTTGATGATGCTGTCCGCTGTCAGCCACGCGCCAAAGCGCAAATTGGACGAGACGGACGCCAACGAAAAGTGCAGACCTGGACGGTAAATCTTGCGACCAAAATAGCCAAACAACAGCGTGCGCACCGCGCTGTTTACCAGGTAGCCAAGAATGGCGGTCATGGCCAGCGGCCAGAAATGCGCGCTGACAACGGTAAACGTAAAGCCCGCCAGTACGGAACTGGTTTCAATCATCCCAATCTTGTTGAACTCCAGCTCTTTCTGCATCAGCGCGCGAAACTGCTGCCCGTGCGGGATCACCACAAACGCCAGCGACAGCGTTTTAATCAGCGGCGCCAGATCCGGGTTATGCAGCACATTGCCAATCACATCGCTAAGCAGGAAGACCGCCACACAGACGATGATTCCCAACCCGACGTTCAGCCAGTACAGCGTGGTCAGCTCAAGATGGCTTATCTCCTTGCGCTGAATAATAGAGTTGGCAATACCGAAGTCAGACAATGTATCGGCCAGCGCAATGATCACCAGCGATACGGTCAGCAGGCCGAACTGGTGGTTATCGACGATCCGCGCCAATACCGTCATCTGGATAAGCCCAAGACTGATAATGATCACCGTGGCAATAGCCGACCACTTCGCGCCGCTGATGGTTTTTTCACGTAAGCTCATGACCGTTCCTCAGTACGCCGCTTTGTTAACAAAGCCCTTGAACACCGTCAGAAAAACGATCTTGATGTCGAACCACACGCTCCACTCGCGGATGTACTCCAGATCGTACTCCACGCGTTTTTCCATTTTCTCCAGCGTGTCGGTCTCACCACGCCAGCCGTTGATTTGCGCCCAACCGGTGATCCCCGGCTTGACCTTATGACGCAGCATGTAGCCTTCAATCAGTTGACGATACTGTTCGTTATGCGCCACCGCATGCGGGCGCGGCCCGACGATAGACATCCCACCGGTCAGCACATTAATAAACTGCGGCAGTTCATCCAGCGAGGTACGACGCAGGAAATTCCCCACTCGGGTAACGCGCGGATCGTTCTGCGTCGCCTGTGTGACGACCTTGTCGTTTTCCATCACCTTCATTGAGCGGAATTTCCATACTTTGATCGGTTTACCGTCCATGCCATAACGGGTCTGACGGAAGATGATCGGCCCCGGCGAACTCAGCTTCACCGCCAGCGCAATGCAGCACAGCACCGGGGAGATCAGCAGCAGGATCAGCGACGCCAGCACGATATCTTCCGCACGCTTAAGCAGGCGGTTGATACCCGACAGCGGCGTGTCATACAGCGGTACCACCGGCACGCCGCTCACCTCTTCGATGCGGGAATGCAGAATGTTAAAGGTAAACACGTCCGGAATGAGGATCACCGAACAGGTGGTATCCGCCAGTTCGCGCACCAGTTTTTTCACCCGCGCACCGTCGCACATCGACATGGCGATATAAACGTTATGAATGCGTGAGGCTTTGGCATCTTCAACCAGCTGATCTAAGTTCCCTGCCCAGTCTGACGTCACGCCACCCGGTTTCGGGTCGTGATAGATGCCGACCACTTCAAATCCCAGCCACGGTTCATTGCGAAAGCTGTCGAGCAACGACTGCCCGGCAGGCAGATCGCCCGCGACCGCCACCCGGCGCGTGTTATAGCCACGATGGCGCAGCCAGCCTGCGCCGTAGCGAATAAATGATCGACAAAAGACAAGCCCGACGCTGGTCAGCAGATACCACGCCAGCCAGATGGCGAGACGGTTATCAAAATCGGCATTAAACGCGACCAGACCGGCGCTGAAGACGAGGCTCAGCGTCCAGTTTTGCAGCAGGAGAGTCAGTTCAGTGGAAATTTTGACGCCGCGCCATGAGCGATAGAAATCGGTTATGCCACCCAGCATCTGAAAAACAACCAACGTGATCAGCGCCACCAACAGGTGCATATACAGGAAAGGCAATCCGCTGATTTCGCAGACAACCCACAGCCCGCCAAACATGATGGTGATATCTGAAAAGCGTTGCACCATAGAGATTAACGATGCATTGGTTTTGGCCCGTTCGCGCTTTTTTAGATTTGTCATCGTTGTTCCTGTTATTAGCCCCCTACCCGCTGGCGGGTAAGGGAAGATCTGACCTTACTGATTCAGTAACGCCAGCAGAGTGCGCGTTCGCGCTTCCATCAGCGGAATATCACCGCGTGACTCCACGTTCAGGCGCACCACCGGTTCGGTGTTGGAGGAGCGCAGGTTGAAACGCCAGTCGACGAACGACATGCTGATGCCGTCGGTTCTGTCCACCGCCAGCGCCTCGCGGGCGAAGTGTTGTTCCACCCGCGATAGTGCCGCCGCCGGTTCGTCCAGCGTGCTGTTGATTTCGCCGCTCGCCGGGAATGCCGCCATCCGGTCGCGTACCAGTTCCCCCAGCGACTGTCCCTTCAGACACACCAGTTCCGCCACCAGCAGCCACGGGATCATTCCGCTGTCGCAGTAAGCAAAATCACGGAAATAGTGGTGGGCGCTCATCTCGCCGCCGTAGATGGCGTCTTCGTGGCGCATCCGTTCCTTGATAAAGGCATGGCCGGTTTTCGACATCACTGGCGTGCCGCCTGCAGCCGTCACCACATCCACCGTGTTCCAGGACAGACGCGGGTCGTGAATGATTTTGGCGCCCGGCTGTTTCTCGAGAAACGCTTCCGCCAGCAGGCCGACAATGTAGTAGCCCTCGATAAACTGGCCTTTCTCATTGAACAGGAAGCAGCGGTCGAAATCGCCGTCAAACGCGATGCCCATATCCGCGCCGTGTTCGATCACCGCATTACGGGTGTCGGCGCGGCACTCCGGCAGCAACGGGTTAGGAATGCCGTTCGGGAAGTTGCCGTCCGGGGTGTTGTGCACTTTGATAAATTCCACCGGCACGCCTTGTGCCTTAAAACGCGCTTCAATGGCATCCACCACCGGGCCTGCCGCGCCGTTACCGGAGTTGATCACCAGCTTCAGCGGGGTGAGATTTTTGACGTTGATGTAGCCGAACAGATGATCGATATAGGCGTCACGCAGCGTGATGTGTTTATAGCTTCCGCGCGTCGCGTCGTTCACCGGCGGGAAGTCGTTGGCCTCGGCCAGACGCTGCACGTCGCGCAGACCGGTGTCGCCGCTGATAGGACGCGCGCCTTCGCGCACCAGTTTCATCCCGTTGTAATCCATCGGATTATGGCTGGCGGTCACTTCAATCCCGCCGTCCACGCCGAGGTGAAAGGTGGCAAAATAGATCTCTTCGGTACCCGACAGGCCGATGTCCAGCACGTCAACGCCCGCATCCTGCAACCCTTTCGCCAGCGCCAGCTTCAGCGCCTCACTGGTCAGACGCACGTCGCCGCCCAGCACAATCGTTTTCGGCTTCAGAAATTCGCCGTAAGCGCGACCAATCCGCCACGCAATCTCTTCATTCAGCTCTTCGCCCAGCCTGCCGCGAATATCGTAGGCTTTGAAACAGGTTAATTTCGTCATGTTTTTACCCTTCTTCAGGCAACAGTTGTCCCTGACCCATCTATGGCCAAAAAAATGTTTTTTTATCTTTGTCGGATGGCGCTGCGCTTATCCGACCTACAGAATCACAGGCCCGGTAAGCACAGTTCCGTAGCTTCGTAGGCCGGATAAGCAACGCGCCATCCGGCAGTCTTCGCCTGATGGCGACGCTACGCGCCTTATCAGGCCTACACGCAACAAAACATAGGCCCGGTAAGCGCAGCGCCACCGGGCGCAATAAAGGCGTTAGACCCGGCCGTAGCGATCCTCAAACCGCACCACATCATCCTCTTCGAGGTAAGAACCCGAGCGCACTTCAATCAGATCGAGCGGAATTTTCCCGGGATTTTCCAGACAGTGGGTGGCTCCCAGCGGAATGTAGACAGACTCGTTTTCACCGAGCAATTTGATCTCACCGTCAATGGTGACTTTGGCAGTACCGGCCACCACCACCCAGTGTTCGGCGCGGTGGTGGTGCATCTGTACCGACAGCCCTTCCCCTGGTTTCACGGTGATGCGTTTGACCTGATAGCGGTCACCGGCGTCGATGGAGTCATATTTCCCCCACGGACGGTACACTTCGCGGTGAATATGGTGTTCGTGACGGCCATCGGCTTTGATTTGCTCAACCACTTTTTTCACATCCTGTACCGCATTACGATCGGCGATCAATACAGCGTCTTTGGTCTGCACCACCACCAGGTCTTTCACGCCGACGGTGGTCACCAGTCCCGATTCGGCATAGACGTAGCTGTTTTCGGTTTTATGGCTGATGACGTCGCCGTGATGGACGTTTCCCTCGGCGGTATGAGCGCTGATTTCCCACAGCGAGGACCAGGAGCCAACATCACTCCAGCCCGCATCCATCGGCATCACCACCGCATCCGCCGTGCGCTCCATCACCGCGTAATCGACGGATTCTTCCGGACACGCCAGGAACGATGCCTCATCCACACGGATGAAATCGAGATCCGGATCGACCGCGCTCATCGCGTTTTCACAGGCTTCCAGGATATCGGGACGGTATTTTTTCAGCTCTTCCAGATAGCGTCCGGCGCGGAACAGGAACATCCCGCTGTTCCAGTAATAATCACCGCTGGCGACATAGGCCTGCGCCGTTTCCAGATTTGGTTTTTCCACAAACTGCGCAACGTCAAACGCCACGGCATCGTTTTCACCTGGCGAGACATCGCCGCGACGGATATAGCCGTAGCCCGTTTCCGGCAGATCCGGAACGATACCAAACGTGACCAGCTTTCCGGCTTCGGCGTACGGCATCGCGTGTCGTACCGCGTCACGGAAGGCCTCTTCGTTGGCAATCACGTGGTCTGCCGCCAGCACCAGCATCAGCGGGTCGCAGTCCGGACTGTGCCGTTTTGCCGCCAGCGCTGCTAACGCAATGGCCGGCGCGGTATTGCGTCCCGCCGGTTCGAGAATAATGTTTTCAGTCAGTTTGTTAAGCTGACGCAATTGCTCCGCGACGATAAAACGGTGCTGCTCGTTGCAGATCACGACCGGGCTTTCACACTCCACGCCGTTAAGACGACAAATGGTCGTTTGCAGCATGGTGAGATCGCCTTTCAGGCACAGGAACTGCTTAGGATAAAGAACACGGGAAAGCGGCCATAAGCGGCTACCGGAGCCACCGGCCATTACAACCGGATAGAGTGTTGTCTGACTCATAATTAATCCCCGAATCCCCTTCATTCTTCACGTTGCAGGTGCGTTGTCTTTCCTCGTTCACCCCAGTCACTTACTTATGTAAGCTCCTGGGGATTCACTGCGTCGCCGCCTTCCTGCAACTCGAATTATTTTGGGGAAATATCATTCATAAATTGGCGTAGCACATTCTCTTTATCGAGCGTGCGTTCGGCATATTCACGTGCCACCGTGTTGTTTTTTGGCATGGCGAGCGCCATGGTTACCCCTGCCACCAGCGCATCGACCGATTCCGGCTCAACGCACACCGCGATGCCGGCGTAGCGGTCGCAAAGCTGACCGAGTTCCGTCTCCGGTTCTGCGGTAATCACCGCATTGCCACCCACCGCCAGAATATTGGTCAGTTTGGAGGGCAGAACGGCATCCGCCGCCCCGCGTTTTTGCACCACCAGATGGCAATCGCCCATCTTCAATAGCGCAGGCAGCGCCTCGTACGGCTGCAGCGGGAAAAACAGAACGTTGTGCAGACCGCGCTCGCGGGCCATTTTCTCCAGACGCGCTTTGCCGCCGCCCTGCCCGACGATGGCGAAAATCAGCGGCTGCTCACGCAGTTGTTCCGCCGCCGCAATCACGTTTTCCAGCCCCTGCTTCTCGCCGATATTGCCGGAGTAAAGAATGATTTTTTTGTCATCCGGCAAACCGAGCTGTTGGCGGAGGCTGATAACCTCATCATCGTTAACGTTCTGAAAACGGGCGACTTCTGACCAGTTAGGGAAGAAGATCACTTTTTCTGCCGCCACCCCTTTCGCCTGGGCTTTATTCATCATTGAGCGGGAGATGGTGGAGACATTGTCGACGTTATGCAGACCGCTGCGCTCGAAAGCGGTCGCCAGTTGCGCCACTTTGCCGGTTTTACCGTTGCCCGCCAGACCGAGGCCCAGCATCGCATCGACTTCATAGTCCTGAATGTGCAGCAACGTGCGGGCGCCAGAGAGTTTCGCCAGCAGACGCATTCCCGGCGAGCAAAACAGCGTAGGCACCACGCCGATAATGCGATCCGGCTTCCAGCGACGCTGCGCCATCAGCGGGAAAAAGCTGCTGAGGGCAAAGCTGCCCAGATGCAGTAACCGTTTCAGTGTTGACGGCTGCTTTGGCACATACAGCGGGCAGCGCCAGACGGTGGCGTCACCCTCTTCCCGGCGATAGCGCCAGGCTGAATAACGCTCGCCCACTTTCCACTGCGGGTAATACGGCGGCGCGGTGATAACCCGCACGTCATGGCCTTCACGCGCCATCCACTCCACCATTTCACCGGTGTATTTACCGATGCCGGTTAACTCCGGTGAGTAGTTGATGCCATAAACGAGGATCCTCATAATCCCGGCGCCTTAGCCTGACATTCCGGCAAAAAATACGCCCGACTGTTATCGTGGACGTTGTTGCTCGCCAGCAACGCCTCGGGCGTCAGCCAGCGGTAAGCGTCGTGCTGCGCGTCAGGCAGAGCCAAATCGCGCGTCTGCACCCGCAGACGGAAACCGAGCACGATGTAATGCGTTGAGAAGTCTTCACCGGAAAAGTTGTCGTCATAGAAATGCTGCCAGACGCCATAAAATTCCCCGGCGGATAGCGGCAAACGTTGCCCCAGTTCGGCTTCGGTCAGGCGTTCGAAGGCCGCGCTCAGCGGCTCATCTTTTTGCACCCGGCCGCCGGGCACGAACCAAAAGCCCTGCGCGGGTCGGTTCAGTCGTTTACCCAGCAGAAATTCCCCCTGCGCGTTTTCCACGATCAAATCGATGGAGACAAGCGGCGTGGAACGCACAACGGTGGCAAAATCTTCCTGACGTAAAAACATGTTTACCCCCGGAACCGATGCTGATTCTCAAGGAACCACTGGTATGTGCTGGCAAGGCCAGCGTCCAGTGAGATCTCGTGATACCAGCCCAACTGATGCAAACGGGTCACATCCAGCAGTTTTCGCGGCGTACCGTCCGGCTTCGTGGCGTCAAACACCACGCGGCCTTTGTAGCCCACAACCTGAGCGACGGTCTGCGCCAGTTCGCGAATGGTGCAATCCACGCCCGTACCGACGTTAATGTGCGACAACATCGGCTGGGTGTTCTCCTGCCAGACTTCGCGGTCCAGTTCCATCACGTGGATGCTGGCGGCGGCCATATCATCAACGTGCAGGAACTCACGCATCGGCGTCCCGCTTCCCCACACCACCACGTCCGGCGTACTCTGCACGGTCGCGTCGTGGAAACGACGCAGCAGCGCCGGGATCACGTGCGAATTGCTCGGATGGAAGTTGTCATGCGGACCATACAGGTTGGTCGGCATCACGGAACGATAGTCGCGCCCGTACTGGCGGTTGTATGACTCGCACAATTTGATGCCGGCAATCTTGGCAATGGCGTACGGCTCGTTGGTTGGTTCCAGCGTGCCCTGCAGCAGTTCACTCTCCGCCATCGGCTGTTTTGCCAGTTTGGGATAGATACAGGATGAACCAAGGAACAGCAGCTTATTCACGTTGTGCAGATGCGCGGCGTGAATGATGTTGCTTTCCATCATCATGTTCTCAAAGATGAAATCTGCCGGATACGTGTTATTCGCGACAATGCCGCCTACCTTCGCCGCCGCCAGATAAACCTGATCGATCCGCTCAGTGGCAAAGAAATCCAGCACCGCTTTGCTGTCCAGCAGGTTCAGCTCATCGCGCGTACGCAGCACCAGTTCCACATCGCCGCGCTGTTCAAGCTGTCGGGCAATCGCGGAACCCACCATTCCGCGATGACCGGCAATAAAGATACGTTGTTTGCTCATTCTCAGGACTCCAGCGCGATGGCGACCTCGTAGCCGTGAGATTTCAGCAGGGAGTGTTTCTTCGCCGCTTCCAGGTCTTTGGCGACCATCTCGGAGACCATCTCCTGCAACGTAATTTCCGGTTTCCAGCCCAGCTTCTCATGCGCTTTGGTCGGGTCGCCCAGCAGGGTTTCCACTTCCGCCGGACGGAAGTAGCGCGGATCAACGGCCACCATCACATCACCCGGTTTCACGCCTGGCGCGTCATGACCGGTGACAGAAACCACAATCCCTTTCTCTTCCACGCCTTCGCCTTCAAAGCGCAGTTTGATCCCCAGTTGAGCCGCCGCCATTTCGACGAACTGACGCACGGAGTACTGCACGCCGGTGGCGATCACAAAGTCTTCCGGCTGTTCCTGTTGCAGCATCATCCACTGCATTTTGACGTAGTCTTTCGCATGGCCCCAGTCACGCAGGGAATCCATGTTGCCGAGGTACAGGCAGGACTCCAGACCCTGAGCGATGTTGGCAATCGCGCGGGTGATTTTACGGGTGACGAAGGTTTCGCCACGACGCGGCGATTCGTGGTTAAACAGAATGCCGTTACAGGCATAGATACCATAGGATTCACGGTAGTTGACGGTGATCCAGTAGGCATACAGTTTGGCGACCGCATACGGCGAGCGTGGGTAGAACGGTGTGGTCTCTTTTTGCGGGATTTCCTGCACCAGACCGTACAGCTCAGAGGTCGATGCCTGATAGAAACGGGTTTTCTTTTCCAGACCAAGGAAGCGGATGGCTTCCAGCAGGCGCAGCGTTCCCATCGCATCAACATCGGCGGTGTATTCCGGCGATTCGAAGGAGACCGCCACGTGGCTCATGGCGCCCAGGTTGTAGACCTCATCCGGCTGCACTTCCTGCAGGATGCGCGTCAGGTTTGAGGAGTCCGTCAGGTCACCGTAGTGCAGATGGAATTTCGGGTTGCTCGCATGAGGATCCTGATAGATGTGATCCACGCGCTCGGTGTTAAATGAAGACGCACGACGCTTAATACCGTGAACTTCATAACCTTTTTCCAGCAGAAGTTCTGCCAGGTAAGAACCATCCTGCCCGGTTACACCGGTAATGAGAGCGACTTTAGACATTTTATTACCTCTTTATTATCCCCTAACCCGTTCGGGTTGTAGCAAGGCGGCGACGCAGCTTGTCCAGACGCTTACTGAAGTAAGTGACTGAGTAAGCGAGGAAAGCCAACACCGCTACAGCCCGAGACATGACGGGGAAACGGATTACTTTTCAACGCGTTCGCGTATCACAACTGCGGGATTACCACGGCAAACCGTGTTTGCCGGTAGCGATTTAAAAACACTGCTGCGCGCACCGACGACAGTGCCATCGCCTATCGTTACGCCTGGCGCCACGAACACATCCGTTGCCAGCCAGCATTTATCACCAATCACAATCGGGATGGCGTTAATATCAAAATGCGCACTGGTATGATCGTGACTGCCGGTACACAAATAACTTTTCTGCGAAACCACCGCATGGGCACCAATCGTAATATCGCCGAGCGTATATAAATTGACGTCATCCCCCACCCAGGCATAATCGCCAATGGTTAATTTCCATGGATAGGTAATTTTTACCGACGGTCGAATCACTACGTTTTTTCCTATTTTTGCGCCAAACAGACGGAGCAAAAAAGCGCGCCAGCGATACAACACCTGCGGCGACCAGGAAAATAATGTTGCCTGTATCGCCCACCACAATTGCACTTTAATGACATTTCCGCCGCGAAATCCTTTCGGTACGGAGAAACCTCGTAAGTCCTGCATCATTAATCCTTATATTTCAGACTTTGTTATATAAGGCTTTCGTTTTACCCGTTGTACGTAAGCGTAATAGCTTCGATAATTCAGCCCAAAAACCCGGCACGCGTAATATCTGACGCTGCACTTTTTTGGCGTCTTCGCATAATTCCAGATTATTCGTCGTTGACACGCCACCCATTGAAAATTCAGACACCAGACCGTCCAGTTTTTTAAAGTCATAGCCTTCTTTATACAATCTGGCGGCCAGCGCATAATCGGATGACACTTTATATTGCAGGTCGTAGTGCCAGATTTTTAGTCCCGCCAGTGGGAAAAAGATGGCCTGATGGCTTGCCGGCAGACTGTGGTAGATATACCAGCCGGGTTTCGCGCTACGTTTTGTTTTATGGCCATCGCCAAAATCGAGCAGCGCATCACCGGTAATCATCACGTCATCTTTTTGTGTCTGTAACTGACGCACAACGTGGGCGACATCTGGATGGAAAATATCGCCGGAGTTGAGAAACAGCGCGAACTTGCCACGCGCCATTTCAATGCCCTTGTTCATCGCATCATAGATGCCGTTGTCCGGCTCACTGACAAAGCGTAACTGATAGTTACCGCAGAGGTTTTCCAGAAATTCTTGCGTACCGTCATTTGAGCCGCCATCCACCACGATCCACTCAAAGCTGATGTCGTTCGCCTTTGCCAGATGCGCCAGAGACGCATGGGTTTTGGCGATGCCGTCCAGATTGCGAAACGCGACGGTGATAATACTGAGCAGCATAGGATTAGCCTCATCATACTTTTGTAATATTCAGCGCCTTGCGCAAAATAAACGGACACACAATTAAAAATGCATATTCCGGGCTAAATATCGAGCCGGTAAAAAACAGTGACACCGGTGTAAAAAGATAAAGTTGCACCCGAAAATTCCGATTATCGCCAAATGCGTTTAACGTCATTTTTAAGATTTTCCACATGTACCACAGCGTCATTAACACGGCGAACCAGGAAAAATAAATAATCAGCAGATACAAACCATTGTCTATTGTTTTCCCGACATCTGCACCGTTAAAGATTCCGAATGATGCGACATATTCATAAAGTGAGCCAAATCTGACTACGCCATCAATATGGGTTAAAGAATAACCGACCATCACTAACGGACCGACAATGCGATAATAAGAAGACGACCCTTCCGTACCTAAATCACCCAGACGCGTGGAGATATAGGGAAATGCGAATATCACCCCTACTAAAAACACGGCTAATGAGATTATCGCCAGCGGTAGTTTTTTCTTTATCGCATCCTTATTCAGATACTGAAACGCCCATTCCAGCAGGTAAAACAGGATAAATGTCATTACCCCTGAAAACGATCCTGATAATATTATCCCTGCCAGAATCATAGCATCGGTTTTAGGCGTTTTGATACCAAACTGTTTGATGCTGAGCCAAATTGAGATTAACGCCAGAGCAAAAAATGCCGGTTCGAAATAGAGCGCGGTGGTTCGCTTGCCGCCAAATTTAATAAAGTTCAGTACATAGCTATTACTGTAAATAAGATACTTCGAAATTCCTTCCATCAGGCTGCTGCCACCGGTCAGGATAATTTGCGCCATTTCCGCCGCCGCCAGCATCACCACCAGCGCCACCACCAGATAGAAAAAGCGCAAGATCTTACGGTAGTTATGCGGTGAAATGGTTTTGAAGCGAATGCTCCAGACCATGCCGATAATGATCACGATATAGACAAACAGCATCGTCGAGGTGACGTACTTGCTGGCGTCCAGCGACTGACCGAACAGATAGTTAAATGCCGTAAGCCCTGCCCCAATTCCTAACGCAATCATCAGCTTCTTAATGCTGATTCGCTCAACGAACAGCAGCAACAAAACGGGTAAAAAAGTGACGATGGTGATAGGGAAACTTTCGCCCAGTTGGGCAATTTTGACGTTGACCAGCAGGTAGATCAGCGGTAGCAGCAGATAGCTACAGATTCTGATAGAACGAGACATATTCCTCCAGCATCTGTTGACCACTGTATGCCGCACGGCTGCGATCGCGAAATTCACTGAGCGACGTGCCAAAAACGGTTTGGGCGATCCGGGTTTTGCCCATCTGCACCAGTTGCAGCACCTCTTCAGCGGCAAACGTTTTTCCGCCCGACTTGTGCAGCACCTCTTGCGCCGCGTCGCTGTGGGTGGCGATCACCGGCACGCCGATTGACAACGCTTCACATAAAATCAGCGGGTAGTTGTCCACGCGGGAGCTGAACACCAGCGCGTCCATTTGGTTGAGCGCGCTCATCAGCTTGCGTTTGTCGGTTTCAAAGCCGTGATTTACCACGTTTGCCCCGTCAAACGGCGAGAATTTGCCAAAGGTATGCAGTTCAACCTTATCGCCCAACGCCATCATGTCGCGTACCAGACGCTGATTGGTTTTCCCGTCGTAGCGCAGGTCATGAGCCACAATCGCAATTTTCGGTTTCCCCTGCGTCTCATTGACCGGAGACAACTCCGCCAGAATCGCTTCAGTCGCCACATCAATACCATTGTTGATAATGCGGCAGCGCCCTGCGCCGTACAGGCTGTTAAACGCATCGGCAACGTGTTGGCTTGGAGAGATAAACTGGCAGCCCAGCGCCAGCATCTGGCGGAATAGCTGGCGTTTTCCGTCGACCAGGTTATGCGCGCGGTCAACTTTCACCGGCGGGTAATTATTAAGCGTCGGGCATTTCTGGCAGCCGGTTTTCCACCCCTCGCAGCCGTCGGTAAAGGCGCAGCGCCCGGTGACGCTCCAGTGATCGTGTAGCGTCCAGACCAGCGTGACGTCCGGCTTGTGGTTTTTCACCTTTTCGCAGAACGCCACGACGTCAGCCAGATTCAGCCAGTAGCTGTGCAGGACGTGAAAATGCAGCACCAGCGGGCCTGACGTGCGGGTCACGGTACGGTAGAGATTGTTCAGATTGCCAAACAGATCGCGATTGAACAGACGAAACAGGGCGATATTAGCCACTGACGTCAGACGCGGCGTCTGTTTGATGACATGGGAATAGTGGCTATGGCTGACGCTCTTTTTCCCGCCTTTGCCATAGCCGTATATAAATTGCGAAGCCAGCCCTTTTTGCAGCGCGCGCTGATGCAGATCTAATGCCACCCCAGCCGCACCGCCTTCCGCCAGTCGCACATTAAATTGCAGAATATTCATTTAATTACCTTAACCCGGGCCTTCTCGCCCACCACCAGCGCATTGTCCGGGATGCTGTCGAGCACCACGCTGCCTGCGCCAATCGTCACGTTATTTCCGATGCGGATGTCACCCAGCACGATCACGTTGGCACCCAGTTCCACGCCGTTGCCAATCACCGGACAGGCCAGGCTCTCCGCCCCGCGATTGCCGAGAGTGACACCATGACGAACCGTGAAATCGTCACCGGCTACCACGTTTTTGTTGATCACTACGGCATAACCGTGATGAATGGTGAAGCGTCGTCCGATGGTAGCCGCCGCCTGAATTTCATAGCCGAACAGACATTCGGTTACCAGCCGATACAGCACCAGCACCGGCGCAGCCCACACATTGTTCAGCACGTTTTTTTTGCGCCAGACGGAGCAGAAATGGGCGACCCGGTAAGCCAGCACCATGCAGCACGGGCGCAGGCTCCAGCTGTTCGCGCGGATATCTTCCAGCATGCTTAACGTCCTCGCAGTCCGTCAGCCAGACGCTTGCCGTTGCGCAGTGAAAACAGCGTCAGCAGCGTGCGCCAGGTCATGCGTTTGTTGCGGATCTGATAGAGCGTAAACAGCTGATATTTCTTGCTGGCGCGGTCAAATTTATCTTTGTGCTTGCGGTAAAAATGGAAGTAACCAGAGAATTTCTTCGGCGATGAGGTGATCTGCATTTCGCCATGATTAATGTGCAGGATCTGCGTCGCCTCCTCCACCTTCCACGGTTCGCCATACTCCACCACCATCCGCAGAAAGATGTCGTAATCCTGCGCGGCTTTCAGTTCGGTATCGAACAGGCACTCTTTAAACCGCCACGCCCAGGTAAAGACCTGATTGCCAATGATGTTGCGTTTATAGAACAGGTGCCGCGAGTAAGGAGATTTCGGATACAGCGGCAGGCTCGCCGGCTGCGAGTAAACTTCGCCTTCGCAGACATAATCGTTGGCGTACAAAAATGCGTGCGTCACCAGTTGATGTTTATGTGCAAGGAACACGCTCAGACGGTTGGGCGTCCACTCATCATCATCATCAATGCCGGTGATGTAATGTCCTTGCGCCTGGACGATGGCTTGATTACGCACCGCGCAGGCGCCAGAGTTGATCGCATTATGGGTATAACGTACGCGCGGGTCGTTTAATCCCTCAACAAACTGCTGTAGCTGTTCATAAGAGGAAGAGCAATCATCAACAATGATCATCTCCCAATGGGGATAGTCCTGGCGCAACACCGATTTAATCGCCCGAATGGCGAGCTGCTGCCGGTTCCAGGTTGGCATATAAATGGAAATCAATGGCTTGTCTGTTTTCATCTTCATTTCCCAGGAAGTCTTGCCGGATGGCCCAACGTGTAAGCCAGATAAGGCGTTTACGCCGCCATCCGGCAGCTATGCCTGATGGCGCTTCGCTTATCAGGCCTGCTGAATTAGCAGGCCACTCACGATTTTTTATTTTGTGTCTGACTTGTATTCGTACTCGTAGTACCCGTAATCCTGATACCCGGTGGCGCGACGGAAGATGGAGTTGAGGATCACCCCTTTCACCTGAATGCCGTTTTGCTCAAAGCGGCCCAGGCTGGTTTCCACCTCTTTCAGGGTGTTGACGGCATAGCGGGCGACCATCAGGGTCGTGCCTGCGTGACGTCCGACAATCGCGGCGTCGGTGACAGCCAGGATTGGCGGCGTATCGATCAGCACCAGGTCATAGTGGCTACTCGCCCAACGCAACAGCTCACCAAAGCGCTCGCTCATTAGCAGTTCAGACGGGTTTGGCGGTACCTGCCCGCGCGGTACGAGATCAAAATTAGGAATGGACGTCGGTTTCGCACAGGAGGCGATATCCCCTTTGCCGACCAGAATCTCGGACAGACCGTTGACGTTGTTGGTGCCGAGCAGTTCGTGGGTATAGCCTTTACGCATATCGCAGTCGATCAGCAGCACACGCTTGTTGGTCTGGCTGATCACCGCCGCAAGGTTGGCGCAGACAAAGGTCTTCCCGATAGACGGACTCACCCCGGTAAGCATCAGGACATTGTTTTGCGCCTGCATCATGGCGAAGTGGAGGCTGGTGCGCAGGCTGCGCACGGCTTCAATCGCCAGATCGGTCGGGTTGCCTACTGCGAGCAGTTGACTCTGCTTGTAACGCTTAACGCCCTTAATGGTCTTGACGCTATCCCGCGCTTTCTGCCATTCCGACAGCGGGATGCTGGCGTACACGCTGATGCCATTCTCTTCCAGCACCTGCGGGCTTTCGATACCGCGGTTGAGCAGTGAACGCAACAGCACGCCAACGATGGAGAGCATCAGGCCCAGAATGATGCTGCCGAGAATGATCAGCGCTTTCTTCGGCTTCAGCACGCCGGGCTGAGCAATCGCCGGGTCAACGATACGTACGTCACCCACGGTGCTGGCCTCGGTGATCTTCAGCTCCTGCTGTTTGTTCAGCAGCTGCATGTAGACCTGCTGACCCGACTCAACGTCACGCGTCAGGCGCACAATCTCCTGCTGCGTTTTCGGCATCGCCGTCACGCGTCCGTTCAGTTTGGCTTTTTCATCCTCCAGCGCCTGACGTTTTTCCAGCAGCGTGCGGTACGCCGGGTGCGCTTTGGTGAAGAGCTTAGAAATTTCCGCTTCTTTAAAGGTCAGTTCGTTGAGCTGCGCATCGATGTTAACCATCGAGTCCAGTACCGCTTTGGCTTCCAGCGGTAAATCGACGGAATCTTTATCCTGACGGAAGGCATTCAGTTTATTTTCCGCCACGTCCAGACGATTTCGCACCTCCGGCAACTGTTTCGCCAGGAAGGCCAGACTCTTCGCCGCCTCTTCTGATTTACGCTCAACGTTCTGTTCCAGGTAGTTGCGGGTAATACTGTTGAGGATGTCGCGGATCTGTTCGCGATCCTCACCGGTAAAGCTCAGGCTGAGCACACCGGTATCTTTACCGTTTTCCGCCACCGTCAGGTTGTTTTGCAGGTTATTGATCATCCCCAGCGTGGAGAATTTGGTGACGGTAAACTCAGTATCCGGGCGGGCATGAATTTCACTGACCATCAGCGTAACGCCATCCTTACTCAGGGTTTGACCGAGTTGGCCACGCGCGCTGAAACCACCGTCGCTGCTGAGCTCATAGCTTTTATCGTTCAGCACCTTGAGGGTGAAGATCTGCTCGTTCATCCCTTTCGGCAGGGTAAAGGTGGTGACTTTTGCCGATTCATTCTGCCGCCCCATCAGCCGTTCCCAGCCCGCGCCAAACAGCGGGAAGGTGTTTTTGGTGACCGAAATATCCAGATCCAGATCGTCCACCGTTTTGCCTAAAACCAGACGCGACTGGATTAGCTGAATTTCCGCTTCCGAGGCGGGCGGCTTGTTGGATAACGCAGAGCCGATATCCTGCACCAGCGAGTTGCCGGTGTTTTGTTCAATCTGTACCAGCGCATCCGCACTGTAGATAGGCGTAGCGAAGAGCGTATAAATCACCGCGCACAGCGCAAAAACCGCCGTAATGCCCAGCACCCACCAGCGCGCTTCAATGACGGTTCCCACCAGACGACCGATATCGATCTCATCATTGCCCGTTACCGGAGCGGCAGACTGTTTTACTTTTTCTGTCATTATTTTACCTGCTCTGCGTTCAATGCCTGCGCCCACTGGCGAGCAGACCGTTCAAGTAATGCATACACCGCTTCAAACGCCTCACGGCTTTTGCGATACGGGTCGGGAATTTCGCGCTCATCGTCCCAGTGACCGAAAAGCATGACCTTGCCACGCATCTCGGGCGCCAGTTCGTGCAGAGAGGCGATATGTCTTTTTTCCATCGCCAGGATCAGGTCATAGCCACGGCACAGTCGTCCGGTGACCTGCCGTGCGCAGTGTCCTTCGAGAGAAAGTGCATGGCCGGCTGCGACACTCATCGCCGAGGCGTCAGCGCCTTTTCCCACCAACGCGCCCAGACCGGCGGATTCCACCGTTATCTGCGGGTGATACTGTTTAAGCAGGCGTTCTGCCGTCGGGGAACGGCAAATGTTCCCCACGCAAACCACTAATATTTTGTTAAACATGACGATTACCAGTTATGAAGGTCGCTGGCCGTATCCGTCATGTAACGGACACCGCTGATGGTCGGCAGCAACTGATTGATCAGACGGTTCCAGCGCGCGACCGGTGCAGTGGTGACATACACCACGTCATACGGTTGCAGACGGAATTCCGTCGCCATGACCAGAGAGGTCGCATCAGACATATCGAGCTGATAGATGTTGGCAATCTTGCCGCCCGGGCCTTTGCCTTTCAGCGGACGGATCACGAAGATGCCGCTGGCGTTGGAGGTGGTCAGATCGATACCTTCGGCGTTACCCAGTGCTTCGGTCAGCGTCATGCCGCTGAAGTCCATTTTGAGGGTGCTCTGTTTTTTCACTTCCCCCATCACGAACACTTTCAGGTCGTCATTGCGCGGCACATAGAGAATATCGCCCGGATAGAGCAGACGGTTCTGGCTGAGATCGCCGTTTTGCATCAGCGCCTGCAGCGAAATACGTTGTTCTTTGCCCTCGTGTGTCAGCACCACGTTGCGCCAGTCAGCCACTTCCGTCAGGCCGCCGGCGGCGTTAATGGCGTCCAGTACGGTCAACGGCACGTTGGTGATCGCCTGCTGCCCGGATTTATTCACCTGCCCGGAGATGTAGGCTTTTTGCGAACGGAAAGCGGCGATATTAACGTCCACCTGCGGGTCAGCAATGTACTTCGCTAAGCGCCCGGTAATATCACTGCGGATCTCTGCCAACGTTTTTCCGACCACGCTGACCTTGCCGATGTAGGGATAAAACATCGTGCCATCGGGCTGAACCCAGTTGCCGGTATCGCTGGAGCTACGGTATTGCCCCGCTGGCGTGGTGAGTTCCGGGTGATCCCAGACGGTCACGCTCAGCACGTCCCCCGCGCCAACGCGGTACTGATAGCTGGCGAGCTCCTGGTCCAGCGACATATTCGGCTGGGCAACATTCGGGCGCGGGCGTAATTGTTCTACCAGTCGCGGCGTGAGTGGATACACGTTAACCATCCGGTCGAGATCAAAATCAGCGTCTTGCTGTTTAATCACGTCTTTGCCCATCGTAGACATATTGCTGCCCGGAAGTACTGTGCAACCGCTTATCAAGGTTACCGACACCAATAATGGCATCAATTTCATTTTGGATTTCATCATTGATTATTTATCACTTTGGCAGAGTAATTATCCTGTGCAATTTAAATAGCAACTTCGCCGTACACATTTACATTGCAGTTAATTGAAAAGAAATTTAACTGGCATCAGTCCTAAAAAAATTGAATTCATCCGTAAGCTATTGACAGAATAATGCAGACTCGTCATCAGGCATTCAGGCACGCTACCGCCCCTGGCTTTTTAGCTACCAATACACTGATTAGATTATGTTTTTGTAAGCCTTGTCATTTCGCGCTTTTGTCGTAACTGAGAAAGCGTTAAGGCATTCTGAATGTCAGCCATTAATGAACCGGGATCCCACGTAATATATTTTCGCTTCCATCATTAACGCTGGAAGAATTGTTACAGCTAACGTAATTGCAGGCAAGGTAACAAGCCTGCTATTCTCTGTTTTTAAGATTAATATTAAGCGATATATTGGCCTGTTTTTAGGAATTACTTGATGTTGACAGAATCTATTTCCTCCATTCATCCTGCGATATTTCCTAAATAGCTTTGTGCCATATTTAATTATTCCCGGCAGAAACTTTATGGTTATTTTCAGCGCAATCAGCAAGGTGAAGACGAGAGAAACCCCTTCTCGCCATTGCATTTTCCGCCCGCTTTATCCATGATCGAATTGTGACAATTGTCATATAACGAAAGGTATTACGTTTACTATGGAATGGATCGCCGATCCGTCAATCTGGGCCGGACTGGTCACGCTGGTCGTGATCGAATTAGTCCTCGGCATTGATAACTTAGTCTTTATTGCCATCCTCGCAGAAAAACTGCCGCCTGCGCAGCGCGACCGTGCGCGCGTGACCGGGCTTATCCTGGCAATGCTGATGCGCCTGCTGCTGCTGGCATCGATCTCGTGGCTGGTCACGCTGACCAAACCGCTGTTTAGCGTGCAGGGGCTGAGCTTTAGCGCCCGCGATTTGATCATGCTGTTTGGAGGCTTCTTCCTGCTGTTTAAAGCCACAATGGAGCTGAACGAACGGCTCGAAGGGAAAGACAGCGACAACCCCACTCAGCGTAAAGGGGCGAAATTCTGGGGCGTGGTGGCGCAAATTGTGGTGCTGGATGCCATCTTCTCGCTCGACTCCGTGATCACCGCCGTCGGTATGGTGGATCACCTGGCGGTGATGATGGCGGCGGTGATTATTGCCATCAGCCTGATGCTCCTGGCGAGTAAGTCACTCACCCGCTTTGTGAACAGTCACCCAACCATTGTCATCCTCTGTCTCAGCTTCCTGCTGATGATCGGCTTCAGCCTGGTGGCGGAAGGCTTCGGCTTCCGGATCCCGAAAGGGTATCTGTACGCCGCCATTGGCTTCTCGGTGATGATCGAAGCGCTGAACCAGTTGGCTATCTTTAATCGTCGTCGTTTCCTGTCGGCCAATCATACCCTGCGCCAACGGACGACCGAGGCGGTCATGCGTCTGCTGAGCGGACAGAAAGAAGAGGCCGAACTGGATGCGGAAACCGCCTCGCTGCTGGTTGACCATGACGACAGCCAGATTTTCAACCCGCAAGAGCGTCGGATGATTGAGCGGGTGCTCAATCTCAATCAGCGTACGGTCAGCAGCATTATGACCTCGCGCCACGACATCGAGCATATTGACCTCACCGCGCCGGAAGAAGAAATTCGCTCGCTGCTGGAAAAAAATCAGCATACGCGCCTGGTGGTGACCGGTGGTCACGATGAAGAAGATCTGCTGGGCGTGGTGCACGTCATTGACCTGCTGCAGCAGTCGCTGCGCGGTGAACCGCTCAACCTGCGGGTATTGATTCGTCAGCCGCTGGTGTTCCCGGAGACGCTGCCGCTGCTTCCGGCGCTGGAGCAGTTCCGCAATGCGCGGACGCACTTCGCCTTTGTTGTGGATGAATTTGGTTCGGTAGAAGGGATTGTGACGCTCAGTGACGTCACGGAAACCATCGCTGGTAATCTGCCGAACGAGGCGGAAGAGATTGATGCCCGCCATGACATCCAGAAAAATCCGGACGGCTCATGGACCGTTAACGGCCACATGCCGCTGGAAGATCTGGTGCAATATGTCCCGCTGCCGCTCGATGAAAAACGGGAGTATCACACCATTGCGGGTCTGCTGATGGAAGAATTGCAGCGCGTGCCAAAGCCGGGAGAAGAAGTTCAGGTGGGCGATTTCCTGCTCAAAACGTTGCAGGTGGAAAGCCATCGCGTACAGAAGGTTCAAATTGTGCCGTTACGCAATGAAGACGAGATGGATTACGAGGTTTAACATGAAACGATGCCGGGTGACGAACGCGCCGCCCGGCATATGATCATTATCAGCTTCCAGGCCGGATAGGACACGGAGCGTCGCCATCCGGCACACACACCCTGCCGAATCAGAGTTTATCCAGCAGCTTCTTCACATCTTTGCCGTTGCGGGAATCTTTATTGCGTTCCGCCCAGTCATTCAGACGACGCTTCGCTTCATCCTGCATATGCTTACGCAGTAACTGATCCACCTGCAGATTGTAATTCAGCGCCTGCCAGTTGCCGTAAACCCGCAGCGGAACCGGAGTCGCCTTCAGGAAATCGATCAGCTTGCTTTCACCTTTCCAGCCGTCCAGCACCCGCACGTTAAACTGCGTGTCGCAGGTTTGCCCGACCAGGTCGAGCGTTCCCTGCCCCGTCAGGGACAGCATCGCGGACTCGCCTTCCATGTTATCCAGCGTCAGTTTACCGTGATCCAGCGTCAGGTCCGTTACAAAGCGGGCCAGACGCGTTGCGTTATCAACGCTTTGCATCGACTGTACATCGCCGCCGCTGCGTTCCACGGCCTGCTGAATCAACTGCTGGAAGTTCATGCCGTCCATCCGCGTGTCGCGCATGTCAACATGAGCTTTCCCCTGCCAGCTGTGGCGGAATGACTGAGCATCGATATCCGCACCGGAGAAATCCCCCGCCAGCGACATCTTGCCGGTCAGGGCAATCGGGTAGTTGAATGCCTTGAGGATCGTACCGATTTCGACGTCGTCCAGACGCGGCTGGAACACCATTTGCGGGGTTTGCGCACGCGTATCCAGCGTCCCCGGCAGCGATATCATCCCGCCATCGAGTTTGCCTTGCAGTTCGGCGATCGTCAGCACGTCGGACTGATTGGTCATACGGCTGCTGACGTCGGTAAAATTCATCCCCCGCCAGGTCACGGTATCCGCTTTCAGCGCGATATCGGCACTAAAGCCTTTCAGGCCCTGATAGGCGGGTTCATCCACACGACTTGAAATCACCGGACGCGCCAGCGGCGGCTGACTTCCCCCCTGCGTCGCCGCACCGTTGGCGCTGCTGGCATTTTCGGGCGGCGCTAACAGGTTATCCAGATTCAGGCGGGCAAATTGCAGATTGACGAGCCACGCGGGTTGTTCCTTCAGCGTCACCTGCACGTTTCCGGTCAGGGCGCTGTCGTTCGCCGTCACGTTGAGTTGGCTGAAGGTGAGCGCTTTCTTCTCTTCCTGCCACTGCGCCTGCAGTTGTCCCTGACCCTGGATGCCCTGTTTCGGCAGATCGGCGCCCTGCAACTGCCAGCTTAACTGTTGAATGCCCACGGTTAAGTTATGCGGATAATCGGACGCGTCAACGGTGCCGTTGAAAGCAAGGGTAAGGTCGCGCTGGTCGCGATTCACGCGGCCTGAAAATTCGAAGGAGCCGCGATGCTGCGCATCCTGTTCCATCTGTAGACGAATATCGCGAACGGTTACCTGTTCATCATCTTCATGCTGAAAGACCAGTACGCTGTCCGCCACACGCAGACTGGCGACATCAAACGACCAACCGCGATCTTCGGCAACATCCGGCAACGTGTTGTCTTTCGGGGCCACCGGGGCGTTTTCGCGGCGTACCGCTTCCGTTTGCGGCGTTAGCTGAATCACCGCGCCTTTGAGCATCACCTGTTTGACACTGAGCTGATGACTCAGCAGCGGCCACAGTGCGACATCCAGGCGCATATTATCCGCACGAACCAGCGGTTCACTGGCCCCTTCCGCGGTTAACACCATGCGCCCGGAGAGGATGCTGAGCTGCGGCCAGACGTGCCAGCGCAGTGGGCCGTCCAGTTGCAGTTGATAACCGCTTCGCGCAGCCACCTGTTGCACCATATAGGCGCGGAAATCATTCGGATTGACTAACAATACTAACGCGGAGAAGCCGGCCACCAACACGACCAGCAAAATCATCAGCGTCGTCAGAAATCGTCTCATGCTATCCTCAATGGATTAGACTCAGTCTTTATCAATCCGGCTGGCGACAGCGCCCTGCTGATCGCGATACTTCGCATCTTCACGACGGTTGTAAGGTCGAAGCGCAGGCCCCGATAGCGGCTCGAAACTCAACGCGCCGATCAGCATCCCCGGGCGCAGAGCCAGCGGTAATTTACCGGAATTATAGAATTCCAGCACGATACAGCCAGACCAGCCCGGATCGATACGGTGCGCGGTCACGTGAACCATCAGACCAAGGCGCGCCAGCGAAGAGCGCCCGTCCAGCCACCCCACCAGGTCCGCCGGCAGGGTTACCGACTCATAAGTCACTGCCAGCGCCAGTTCGCCCGGATGCAAGTAAAATGCATCCCCTTCCGCCAGGACGATCTCATCGCTCATTACGCGATCCAGCGCAGCGCTTACTTCCGCTTTCGGTCCGCTTAAATCGATAAAGGCAGCGGTATGTCCACTAAATGTACGAAATTTATTGCCCAGGCGCACATCCACGGTTGCGCCATTAATGCGCTCAACGGGCGGACGCGGGTTGATCGACAAACGGCCTTCATCAAGCCAGGCTTCAATATCTCGGTCACACAGACGCATGGCACTTTCTCCTTTCGTGCATCGGGCGCTTAACGCATTGTGCATTAAGGGCAAACCAGGTTATCACTGAACGGTACACAATTCGCCGGGCTTATTCAAAGAACTGACTGATTTTCGCTTTCAGAATATCAATGGCGATGCGATTTTTCCCACCGCGCGGCACGATAATATCGGCGTACTGTTTAGACGGTTCAATAAATTGCAGGAACATCGGACGCACGGTCTTCTGATACTGCGCCATGACGGAATCCATCGAACGACCGCGTTCGTTAACATCACGCTTGATACGGCGCATCAGGCAGATATCCAGCGGGGTATCGACAAAAATAGAGAAGTTCATCTCTTCGCGCAAACGCGCGTCGGTCAGCAACAAAATCCCTTCAAGAATGATGACTTTTTTCGGCTCAACGCGAACCGTCTCTTTCATGCGGGTATGTTCAACGTAGCTATAAACCGGCAACTCAATCGCCGAACCCCGTTTGAGGGCCTGCAGGTGCTGAAACAGGAGGCTGTGATCCATCGCATTCGGATGGTCGTAGTTGGTTTTAACGCGTTCTTCCATCGACAGATGGCTTTGATCTTTGTAATAGCTGTCTTCGGGAATAACGCCGATATGTTCGTCACCGACTTGTTCACGCAACTCGCGATAAAGGGTACTGGCAATAAGACTCTTGCCGGAAGCCGATGCGCCAGCAATACCGATAATGACGCACTGATGGGACTGATCAGTCATAAATTTAGCGACCTGAATAACCTGGTTAGGAAGGACGACGCCGCATGGGCGTCAAACGCGGCAATTATAGGGATTTCGCGCGTGCGATACCAGTCGAGATAGCAGGGAGTGTATTTAGCGCCCAATGTTTCCCTGTCGCAAATTTATTTGTTCAGATTTGGAGCAACCCGCGGAATTAACCCGATTTCGCAGTAATTAATCGCCCTATAATGTCAAATTATGCGCAACCGGGATATAAATTGTAAATTGTTTGTACTAGCATAAACAGAGAATACTACGATGCGTCCGGGCGTTCCGCGACGTTCCGGCCACTCGGATACAGGGTAATGAGTAAACCATCCCAACATGTTTTAGTTACCTTGCCGCATCCTCTGCTGCGCTTCGTCAGTTTAGGACTGACGGCTTTTATTTTTACCCTTTTCTCACTGGAATTATCCCAGTTTGGTACCCAGCTCGCCCCGCTCTGGTTCCCGACGTCGATCATGATGGTGGCCTTTTACCGTCACGCCGGACGGATGTGGCCGGGAATTGCGCTCGCCTGTTCGTTAGGGAGCATTGGCGCATCGCTGGTCCTGTTTCCGCCCAGCGCGCTGAATTTTACCTACACGGCGATCAACATCATTGAAGCCGCGGTCGGCGCAATGCTGCTGCGTAAGCTGTTACCCTGGTACAATCCGTTGCAGAATCTCAATGACTGGATACGTCTCGCCTTTGGCAGTGCGGTTATCCCGCCGCTGTTGGGCGGTATTCTGGTGTGGATTATGTCGCCGCATGAAACGCCGTTGAAAGCGTTTCTGATTTGGGTGCTGTCGGAGTCCATCGGCGCTCTGGCGCTGGTACCGTTGGGATTATTGTTCAAACCACACTACTTGTTGCGCCACCGTAACCCACGCCTGCTCCTTGAAACATTGCTGACGCTAATCGTCACCCTGGTTCTGAGCTGGTTCGCCATGAAGTATGTTCCGTGGCCCTTTACGTTAGTGATCGTATTGCTGATGTGGAGCGCCGTGCGGTTGCCACGGATGGAGGCCTTTCTCATCTTCCTCGCTACTGTCATGATGGTATCACTGATGATGGCGGCCGACCCGTTACTGCTGGTCACCCCCAAAGTGCATGTGATGAACAACCTGCCGTGGCTACCGTTTTTAATGATTCTCTTACCCGCAAACATCATGACCATGGTGATGTATGCTTTTCGCGCCGAACGTAAGCACATTACAGAAAGCGAAGAGCGTTTTCGCAACGCGATGGAGTATTCGGCGATCGGCATGGCGCTGGTCGGTACAGAAGGACAATGGCTGCAGGCCAACAAAGCGTTATGCCAGTTTCTCGGCTATAACCAGGATGAGTTACGCGCGCTGACCTTTCAGCAACTCACCTGGCCAGAGGACCTGAATAACGATCTGGAACAACTCGCCATGCTGGTGAGCGGCGACATTAATAGTTATTCAATGGAGAAACGCTATTACACCCGGGCGGGCGAGGTCGTCTGGGCGCTGCTGGCCGTCTCGCTGGTCCGCCATCCTGATGGCACACCGCTTTACTTTATCGCGCAAATTGAAGACATCAACGATCTCAAACATACCGAATGGGTTAACAAGCGGCTGATGGAACGCATCACGCTGGCAAACGAAGCTGGCGGCATTGGGATCTGGGAATGGGAACTGCAACCCGACGTCATCAGTTGGGATAAGCGCATGTTCGAACTGTATGAGGTCCCCGCCCATGTTAAGCCGACCTGGTCAGTCTGGTACGACTGCGTTATCCCGGAAGATCGCGAGTATGCGGAAAAAGTGGTTCGCGACTCCTTAGCCGCGCGCCTGCCCTTTAAAATGGAATTCCGCATTGCGGTGAAAGACGGCGTCCGCCATATCCGCTCACTGGCGAATCGGGTGTTAAATAAAGATGGCGAAGTCGAGCGACTGCTCGGTATCAATATGGACATGACCGAAGTGAAGCAGTTGAATGAAGCGCTGTTTCAGGAAAAAGAACGTCTACACATTACCCTCGACTCCATCGGGGAAGCGGTGGTGTGTATTGACGTTGATATGAAGGTGACTTTTATGAACCCGGTCGCCGAGAAGATGAGCGGCTGGCAGCAAGAGAATGCCATTGGCGTGCCGCTGTTGACGGTACTGCGGATCACCTTTGGTGATAACGGCCCGCTGATGGAAAACATCTACAGCGCCGATATGTCCCGTTCCGCTATCGAACAGGATGTGGTTCTCCATTGTCGCAACGGCGGCAGTTACGATATTCACTACAGCATAACCCCGCTCAGCACCCTGGACGGCGGTAATATCGGTTCGGTGCTGGTAATTCAGGATGTCACCGAGTCACGTAAGATGTTGCGCCAACTGAGCTACAGCGCCACCCACGACGCCCTCACCCACCTGACCAACCGGGCCAGCTTTGAAAACAAACTGAAGCTGCTGCTGCAAACCGTGCGCAGTGCGCATCAGCGCCACGCGCTGGTCTTTATCGATCTTGATCGCTTTAAAGCGGTAAATGACAGCGCTGGTCACGCGGCGGGCGATGCACTGCTGCGTGAACTGGCGCAACTGATGCTCAGCATGTTGCGTTCCAGCGACGTGCTGGCGCGTCTGGGCGGCGATGAGTTCGGCCTGCTGCTGCCGGAGTGCAATATCGAAAGTGCACGCTTTATTGCCACGCGGATCATTAACGCCGTCAACGACTACCACTTTATGTGGGAAGGCCGCCTGCATCGCATTGGCGCCAGCGCCGGGATCACGCTCATCGACGAGAACAACTGTCAGGCGGTTGAGGTGATGTCGCAGGCGGATATTGCCTGTTATGCCTCTAAAAACGGCGGGCGTGGTCAGGTAACCGTGTATGAACCGCAGCAGGAACTGGCGCATCACGAACGCGCGATGATGTCGCTGGATGAACAGTGGCGGATGATTAAAGATAACCATTTGCTGATGGTCGCCCGCGGCGTCGCGTCACCACGCATTCCCGAAGCACGTAATTTCTGGCTGATCTCGCTGCGACTGTGGACCAGTGAAGGTGAAGTCATGGAAGAGCAGGCCTTTCGGGCAAGCTTAGCCGATCCGGCACTCAGCCATGCGCTGGATCGTCGCGTGCTCCATGAATTTTTCCATCATGCGGCGCCAGCGGTTGCCAGCAAAGGACTCAGCGTCGCTCTGCCGCTTTCGGCGGCGGGATTAATCAGCACAACGCTCATTGACGAACTTCTGGCTCAACTGGAGCAGAGCGCTCTGCCGGGACGCTTGCTACATCTGATTGTGCCTGCGGAAGCGCTGTTACTACACCCGCAGGAGAGCACCGCGGCAATCCAGACATTACGCCAGGCAGGGTGTCACATCATTGTGAGCCAGATTGGCCGCGATCTGCAGATCTTCAATCTGATGACCAAAAGTATGGCGGATTACCTGCTGCTCGACAGTGAATTGAGCGCCAGCATTCACGGCAACATGATGGATGAAATGCTGGTGTCGATCATCCAGGGTCACGCCCAGCGCCTGGGGATGAAAACCATTGCCGGGCCGGTGCAAACGCCGATCGTCATGGATACGCTGTCAGGTATTGGTATCGACCAGATTTATGGCGACATCATCGCCGACGCGCAGCCGCTGGATCTGCTACTCAACACCAGTTACTTCGCGATCAACTGACGGCTGCCATCCCTCGGTATACCAGATGTGCAATAACGCGTAGGAGCGCCAGGGTTTCCAGCGCTCCGCATAGCGACGGATCTGCGCAGGCGTCATTCCCGGAAAACGTTGTTTGATCAGATAGTCGTCAGGCAAAAACACATCCTTCGCCTGCCAGCCGCGCAGGGCAAAATAGTTTGCCGTCCAGCGACCAATCCCCGGAAATCCCTGTAGCGTTTTAATTCCCTGTTCAATATCTTCCGGCGGCTGAGTTACCAGTATCCCATCCCGCGCGGCCTGCGCCAGATGGATAAGCGCGTTGGCGCGCATCAGCGGCATACCCAACGCTTTCAGGTCCAGCGGATCGGCTGCGGCCAGCTGTTCAGGCGTTGGGAAACAGACGTATTCCGGGGCGTCCGCTAACACGTCGCCATACCATCGTGCGACCTTCGACGTCAGCTTTGCCGCCATCGCCACACTCACCAGTTGGCCAAGAATCGCCCGAACGCCCTGCTCAAAGGCGTCCACTGAACCTGGCAGGCGCAGCCCAGGACGCGCCGCGCCCAGTTCACCTAACGCATGGCTGATCTGCTGCGGTTTACAGCGCAAATCAAACAGTCGCTCCATTTTTTCAAGGCAAATATCCGCGACCGGCAATAACCCTTCACTCAACGTGACCTGAAGCGTGTTTGTCACCGTGTCGGGGACGACAGTGATAATTCCCGTGTGTTGCCCTATCGCCAGACTCCGCGTGTAGCGTAACGCCTCTACGGTTTCCACACCGTTGACCGCACGGGCGGCAAGGAAACCCAGCATCCATGACCAGTCATAAGGCGGTTGCCAGCTCAGGGTAAACATCATTCTCTCCTTTTTCTGCAAACCTTCAGCATAAACGCTATTCAGGCGTTGTGCTTTGCTTTCATATTCCAGTTGTCGCGACGACGACATTTCGCTAAAGTCACGCCCCTTCTTCACTGGCATGGGGATTTTCAAGGTGTTTATTGGATTTGATTACGGTACCGCTAACTGTTCTGTCGCCGTCATGCGCGACGGCAAGCCGCAACTGCTGAAAATGGAAAATGGCAGTACGCTGCTGCCTTCCATGCTTTGCGCGCCGACGCGTGAATCGGTGAGCGAATGGCTCTACCGCCATCATGATGTTCCGACACCGGACGATGAAACACAGGCGCTGCTGCGTCGGGCCATTCGCTTCAATCGCGACGAGGATATTGACGTTCACGCCAGCAGCGTACAGTTTGGCCTGTCATCGCTTGGACACTATATTGACGACCCGGAAGAGGTGTACTTCGTTAAATCGCCGAAATCGTTCCTCGGCGCCAGCGGGCTAAAACCGCAGCAGGTCGCACTGTTCGAAGATTTAGTCTGCGCAATGATGCTGCACATCCGTCAACAGGCACAAAACCAGCTCCCCGAAACCATCACCCAGGCCGTGATTGGACGCCCCATTAACTTCCAGGGATTAGGCGGCGATGAGGCGAACAGCCAGGCACAGGGCATTCTGGAGCGCGCGGCCAAACGAGCCGGCTTCCAGGATGTCGTTTTCCAGTATGAGCCGGTGGCGGCGGGACTGGATTACGAAGCGACATTACAGGAAGAGAAACGCGTCCTGGTGGTGGATATCGGCGGGGGGACCACCGACTGTTCGTTACTGCTGATGGGGCCACAATGGCATCACCGCGCCGATCGCGAATCCAGCCTGTTGGGGCACAGCGGCTGTCGCGTTGGCGGGAACGATCTGGATATCGCGCTGGCGTTTAAACACCTGATGCCGCTGCTGGGGATGGGAGGCGAAACCGAGAAAGGAATCGCCCTGCCCGTGCTGCCGTGGTGGAACGCAGTGGCGATCAACGACGTTCCGGCGCAAAGCGATTTCTACAGCAGCGCCACGGGGCGTCTGCTGAACGACCTGGTACGCGATGCCCGCGAACCGGAACAGGTGGCGCTGCTGCTGAAAGTCTGGCGTCAACGTCTCGGTTATCGACTGGTCCGCAGCGCCGAAGAGAGCAAAATTACGCTGTCCGCACAAGCCGACGTTAACGCAGCGCTCCCGTTTATCCGCGACGATCTGGCCACTGTCATCAGCCAACAGGGGCTGGAGAGCGCGCTGGATCAGCCGCTTTCCCGGATACTGGAACAGGTGCAACTGGCGCTGGATAACGCCCAGGAAAAGCCAGACGTCATCTATCTGACCGGCGGCAGCGCCCGCTCGCCGCTGATCAAAAAAGCGCTGGCCGCCAAACTGCCGGGTATTCCCATTGCCGGTGGCGATGACTTCGGTTCCGTCACCGCGGGTCTGGCCCGCTGGGCTGAGGTGGTATTCCGCTAAACGCCTCGCAAGCTGAACGCGGATGGATTGACATTAAGGTTCATGTGGCTTAGTTTCAGGAGTGAGGGTTAGGGAGAGTTTCCCCTCCCCCTGGTGTCTTAGTAAGCCGGTAAGCTAATGACTAAGAGTATCACCAGTATGATGACTGCCTTCATCATAACCCTTTCCTTATTTTGGCCCCTTCCTCGGGAGGGGCTTTCCCGTTTCAGCGTCCTGCTGAAATCCGTGGCTTACCTCCTTTTTGCCGTGCCGCCACTGTAGCGCACAATTTCTCATGCGCCTTTTTCAACGATGATTGTTGCGTAACGCCTCGCAAAGCGCGCCGCCATTCGGATGAATCCGTACAGGGTTTCATAATTCCTCCATTTTTCTCCCTTCCTGGCTGACTAAACTAGTATCATTCCGCGAAACGTTTCAGGATGAGAAACTCATAACGATGAAAGGCAGTAACAAATCCCGCTGGGTGATAGCCATCGTGGTGGTCATCGCCGCCATCGCCGCATTCTGGTTCTGGCAAAACCGGGGCGAACCGCAGAGCACCGCGCCCGGCGCTACCGGACAAGCGAAGTCAACGGCTGGCGCAGGTCGTCGCGGTATGCGCTCCGGTCCACTCGCGCCGGTGCAGGCCGCGACCGCCACGGAGCAGGCCGTTCCGCGTTATCTCACTGGTCTGGGCACGATGACCGCAGCCAACACCGTCACCGTACGTAGCCGCGTGGATGGACAACTGCTGGCGCTGCATTTCCAGGAGGGTCAACAGGTTAAAGCCGGTGACCTGCTGGCGGAGATCGATCCCAGCCAGTTTAAAGTGGCACTGGCACAGGCGCAGGGCGTGCTGGCGAAAGACAAAGCCACCCTCGCTAACGCCCGTCGCGATCTGGCCCGTTACCAGCAACTGGTCAAAAGCAACTTAGTCTCCCGCCAGGAGCTGGACGCCCAGCAGGCGCTGGTGAGCGAATCCGAAGGCACGATTAAGGCCGATGAAGCCAGCGTCGCCAGCGCGCAGCTGCAACTCGACTGGAGCCGCATCACCGCGCCGGTCGATGGTCGCGTCGGTCTGAAACAGGTAGATGTCGGCAATCAGATTTCCAGTGGTGACACCAACGGTATTGTGGTGATCACCCAGACGCATCCCATCGACCTGATTTTCACCCTACCGGAAAGCGATATCGCCACCGTCGTGCAGGCGCAAAAAAGCGGACAGCCGCTGGTCGTTGAAGCCTGGGATCGAACCAATTCGAAAAAGCTTAGCGCGGGCGTATTGCTGAGTCTGGACAATCAGATCGATGTCACTACCGGGACAATCAAAGTCAAAGCTCGCTTTGATAACCAGGATGACGCGCTGTTCCCGAATCAGTTTGTGAATGCCCGAATGCTGGTCGACACCGAACAAAACGCCGTAGTGATCCCGACTGCCGCCCTGCAAATGGGTAACGAGGGTCACTTCGTCTGGGTGCTGAACGATGAAAACAAAGTCAGTAAGCACTTGGTCAAAACGGGTATTCAGGACAGCCAGAAGGTAGTGATCAGCGCCGGGATTTCAGCCGGTGATCGCGTCGTCACCGACGGGATTGACCGCCTGACGGAAGGGGCGAAAGTGGAAGTGGTAGACGCGCAGGCCGCCGCCACAACCGATACAAAAGCCACCAGCCGTGAATACGGTAAGAAAGGAGCGCGCTCCTGATGCAGGTGTTACCTCCAAGCAGCACGGGCGGCCCGTCGCGCCTGTTTATTATGCGTCCTGTCGCCACCACGCTGCTGATGGTGGCGATTCTCCTCGCCGGGATCATCGGCTATCGTTTCCTGCCCGTTTCCGCGCTGCCGGAGGTGGACTATCCCACCATTCAGGTGGTGACGTTGTATCCTGGCGCCAGTCCGGATGTGATGACCTCTGCGGTCACCGCGCCGCTGGAACGTCAGTTTGGCCAGATGTCCGGACTGAAACAGATGTCGTCGCAAAGCTCCGGCGGCGCGTCGGTGGTGACGCTCCAGTTCCAGTTGACCCTGCCGCTGGATGTGGCCGAACAGGAAGTTCAGGCGGCCATTAACGCCGCCACCAACCTGCTGCCGGGCGACCTGCCGAACCCGCCGGTCTACAGCAAGGTCAACCCTGCCGATCCGCCGATCATGACGCTGGCGGTGACCTCTACCGCCATGCCGATGACCCAGGTAGAAGACATGGTTGAAACCCGCGTGGCGCAGAAAATCTCCCAGGTCTCCGGCGTCGGGTTAGTGACGCTCTCCGGCGGTCAACGTCCGGCGGTCCGCGTGAAACTCAATGCGCAGGCCATTGCCGCGCTGGGCCTGACCAGCGAAACCGTCCGCACGGCGATTACCGGCGCGAACGTCAACTCCGCCAAGGGCAGCCTTGATGGCCCTACTCGCGCGGTGACGCTCTCAGCGAACGATCAGATGCAGTCTGCCGACGAATACCGCCAGCTCATTATTGCTTACCAGAACGGCGCGCCGGTTCGTCTGGGCGATGTCGCTACCGTTGAACAAGGGGCAGAAAACAGCTGGCTCGGCGCATGGGCAAATAAAGAACAGGCTATTGTGATGAACGTCCAGCGCCAGCCTGGCGCTAACATCATCTCAACGGCAGACAGCATTCATCAGATGTTGCCACAGCTTAAAGAGAGCCTGCCGAAATCGGTGAACGTGACGGTACTGTCCGACCGCACCACCAACATCCGCGCCTCGGTGAGCGACACCCAGTTCGAGTTAATGCTGGCCATCGCGCTGGTCGTGATGATCATCTATCTGTTCCTGCGCAATATTCCCGCCACCATTATCCCCGGCGTTGCCGTCCCGCTGTCGCTGATCGGCACGTTTGCAGTGATGGTGTTTCTCGATTTCTCCATCAACAACCTGACGCTAATGGCGCTGACCATTGCCACCGGCTTTGTGGTGGATGATGCGATTGTGGTGATCGAAAACATTTCGCGCTATATCGAAAAAGGGGAAAAACCGCTGACGGCCGCGCTGAAAGGGGCCGGAGAAATCGGCTTTACCATTATCTCATTGACCTTCTCGCTGATTGCGGTCCTGATCCCGCTGCTGTTCATGGGCGATATCGTGGGGCGTCTGTTCCGCGAATTTGCCGTGACGCTGGCGGTGGCGATTTTAATCTCTGCGGTGGTGTCGTTAACTCTGACGCCAATGATGTGCGCCAGAATGCTGAGCCAGGAGTCGTTGCGTAAGCAAAACCGCTTCTCCCGCGCGTCGGAGAAAATGTTTGACCGTGTGATTGCCGGTTACGGACACTGGCTGGCGAAGGTGCTGAACCATCCCTGGCTGACGCTGAGCGTGGCGCTGGGCACCCTGCTGTTAAGCATCATGCTGTGGGTGTTTATTCCAAAAGGCTTCTTCCCGATCCAGGATAACGGCATCATTCAGGGCACGTTGCAGGCGCCGCAGTCCAGTTCCTTTACCAGTATGGCCCAGCGCCAGCGGCAGGTGTCGGACGTGATACTGAAAGATCCGGCGGTTGAAAGCCTGACCTCCTTTGTCGGCGTCGATGGCACCAACCCGTCGCTGAACAGCGCGCGTCTGCAAATCAACCTGAAACCGCTCGACGAACGTGATGATCGCGTCCAGAAGGTGATCGCCCGTTTGCAGGACGCCGTGGCGAGAGTACCGGGCGTCGACTTGTATCTGCAACCGACGCAGGATCTGACGATCGATACACAGGTCAGCCGCACGCAGTATCAGTTCACGCTGCAGGCCACCTCGCTGGATGCCCTCAGCACCTGGGTGCCGCAACTGATGGAAAAACTGCAGGCGTTGCCGCAGCTTTCTGACGTCAGCAGTGACTGGCAGGATCAGGGCCTGGTGGCGTATGTGAATGTCGATCGCGACAGCGCCAGTCGGCTGGGGATCAGCATGGCGGATGTCGATAATGCGCTGTATAACGCCTTCGGTCAGCGCCTGATTTCTACGATCTACACCCAGGCGAATCAGTATCGCGTGGTGCTGGAACACAATACCGAAACTACGCCTGGGCTGGCGGCGCTCGATTCGATCCGTCTGACCAGCAGCGACGGCGGCATGGTGCCGCTCAGCGCCATCGCTAAAATTGAGCAGCGCTTCGCGCCGCTCTCGATTAACCATCTGGATCAGTTCCCGGTCACCACTATCTCGTTTAACGTTCCGGACGGTTATTCGCTGGGCGATGCAGTTCAGTCAATTCTCGATACCGAAAAAACGCTGAATCTGCCCGTGGATATCACCACTCAGTTCCAGGGCAGCACCCTCGCCTTCCAGGCGGCGTTGAGCAGCACCATCTGGTTGATTGTCGCGGCGGTGGTGGCGATGTATATCGTGCTCGGCGTGCTGTACGAAAGCTTTATTCACCCGATCACCATTCTCTCTACGCTGCCCACGGCGGGGGTCGGCGCGTTGCTGGCGCTGATGATTGCCGGGAGCGAACTCGGCGTGATCGCCATTATCGGCATTATTTTGCTGATCGGCATCGTGAAGAAAAATGCCATCATGATGATCGACTTTGCCCTTGCTGCTGAGCGCGAACAGGGGATGGCGCCGCGCGAGGCGATTTTCCAGGCCTGTCTGCTGCGTTTTCGTCCGATTCTGATGACCACGCTGGCAGCGCTGCTGGGCGCACTGCCACTGATGCTGAGCACCGGCGTGGGGGCAGAACTGCGCCGTCCGCTGGGGATTGGTATGGTGGGCGGCTTACTGGTCAGCCAGGTGTTGACACTGTTCACCACCCCGGTTATCTATCTGCTGTTTGACCGCCTGTCGCTATATATGAAAAACCGCTTCTCTCACCGGGAAGAGGAGGCGTAAATGAAGTTTTTCGCGCTTTTCATTTACCGTCCGGTGGCGACAATTTTAATCTCTCTCGCCATCACCCTCTGCGGCGTGCTGGGGTTTCGACTGTTGCCTGTCGCCCCGCTGCCGCAGGTCGATTTTCCGGTGATTATGGTCAGCGCCTCGCTGCCGGGAGCCTCGCCGGAGACCATGGCATCCTCCGTCGCAACGCCGCTGGAGCGCTCACTGGGGCGCATTGCCGGGGTCAGTGAGATGACCTCAAGCAGTTCCCTCGGCAGCACGCGCATCATTTTACAATTTAACTTCGATCGCGATATCAACGGCGCGGCGCGAGATGTGCAGGCAGCGATAAATGCGGCGCAAAGTCTGCTGCCAAGCGGCATGCCGAGCCGACCAACTTACCGCAAAGCCAATCCGTCCGACGCGCCGATCATGATTCTGACGCTGACCTCGGAGACATATTCGCAAGGTGAGCTATACGACTTCGCCTCAACCCAACTGGCGCAGACCATCGCGCAAATCGACGGTGTCGGCGACGTTGACGTAGGCGGCAGCTCGCTGCCCGCCGTGCGCATCGGGTTGAATCCGCAGGCGCTGTTTAACCAGGGCGTCTCACTGGATGAGGTACGCACCGCCATCAGCAACGCTAACGTGCGCAAACCGCAAGGGGCGCTGGAAGATTCCACGCATCGCTGGCAGATCCAGACCAATGACGAACTCAAAACGGCGGCGGAATATCAGCCACTGGTGATTCATTACAACAATGGCGGCGCCGTACGGCTGGGTGATGTCGCCACGGTGACGGACTCGGTACAGGATGTCCGCAACGCCGGGATGACCAACGCCAAACCGGCGATTTTGCTGATGATCCGCAAACTGCCGGAAGCCAACATTATCCAGACGGTCGACAGCATTCGGGCCAGACTCCCGGAGTTGCAGTCCACCATCCCGGCGTCGATTGATATGCAAATCGCCCAGGATCGCTCGCCAACCATCCGCGCCTCGCTGGAAGAGGTTGAGCAGACGCTGGTCATTTCCGTGGCGCTGGTCATTCTGGTGGTCTTTCTGTTCCTGCGCTCCGGACGTGCCACGCTGATCCCCGCCGTGGCGGTTCCGGTTTCGTTAATTGGCACCTTTGCCGCGATGTATCTGTGCGGATTCAGCCTCAATAACCTGTCGCTGATGGCGCTGACCATCGCCACCGGCTTTGTGGTAGATGACGCCATCGTGGTGCTGGAAAATATCTCACGTCATCTGGAAGCCGGAATGAAACCCTTGCAGGCCGCGCTGCAGGGGACGCGTGAAGTGGGCTTTACCGTGCTGTCTATGAGCCTGTCGCTGGTTGCCGTGTTCCTGCCGTTGCTGCTGATGGGCGGGCTGCCGGGACGATTACTGCGTGAATTTGCCGTCACGCTGTCGGTGGCGATTGGTATCTCGCTGCTGGTTTCGCTCACGCTCACCCCAATGATGTGCGGCTGGATGCTGAAATCCAGCCAGCCGCGGGAGCAGAAACGGCTGCGCGGATTTGGCCGCATGCTGGTCGCACTGCAACAGGGCTACGGTAAGTCGCTGAAATGGGTGCTCAACCATACGCGACTGGTCGGCGTGGTGCTGCTCGGCACTATTGCACTGAATATCTGGCTCTACATTTCAATTCCGAAAACCTTCTTCCCGGAGCAAGACACCGGCGTATTGATGGGCGGGATTCAGGCTGACCAGAGCATCTCGTTTCAGGCGATGCGCGGTAAGCTTCAGGACTTTATGAAGATTATTCGCGATGATCCGGCCGTGGATAATGTCACCGGATTTACCGGCGGCTCGCGAGTCAACAGCGGGATGATGTTTATCACCCTTAAGTCCCGCGACGAACGTCGGGAGACTGCGCAGCAGGTGATCGACCGTCTGAGGGTGAAACTGGCAAAAGAGCCGGGTGCCAATCTGTTCCTGATGGCGGTACAGGATATTCGCGTCGGCGGACGCCAGTCCAATGCCAGCTATCAGTACACGCTGCTGTCAGACGATCTGGCTGCGCTACGCGAATGGGAACCGAAGATCCGCAAAGCCTTAGCCGCCCTCCCCCAACTGGCGGACGTCAACTCCGACCAACAGGATAACGGTGCGGAGATGAACCTTATCTACGATCGTGAAACCATGGCGCGGCTGGGTATTGACGTGCAGGCGGCTAATAGCCTGTTAAACAACGCCTTTGGTCAGCGGCAGATCTCCACCATCTATCAGCCGATGAACCAGTATAAAGTGGTGATGGAAGTCGATCCGCGCTACACCCAGGACATCAGCGCGCTGGAGAAAATGTACGTCATTAACAGTGAAGGCAAGGCGATTCCGCTCTCCTGGTTTGCCAAATGGCAACCGGCGAACGCGCCGCTGTCGGTGAATCATCAGGGGCTGTCAGCAGCGTCCACCGTCTCCTTCAACCTGCCTACGGGTTCCTCGTTGTCAGAAGCCAGTGACGCCATTCATCGGGCGATGACCCAACTTGGCGTGCCGTCCACCGTGCGCGGCAGTTTTGCCGGGACCGCGCAGGTCTTCCAGGAAACGATGAATTCTCAGGTGATCCTGATTATTGCCGCGATTGCCACGGTCTATATTGTGCTCGGCATGCTGTATGAAAGTTATGTTCACCCGCTGACCATCCTCTCCACCCTTCCCTCCGCAGGGGTGGGCGCACTGTTAGCGCTGGAGATTTTCGATGCCCCGTTCAGCCTAATCGCCCTGATAGGGATCATGCTATTGATTGGCATCGTGAAGAAAAACGCCATCATGATGGTCGATTTTGCGCTGGAAGCGCAGAGGCATGGCAACCTCACCCCGGAACAGGCGATTTTCCAGGCCTGTCTGCTGCGTTTTCGCCCGATTATGATGACCACGCTGGCCGCACTGTTTGGCGCGCTGCCGCTGGTGCTTTCCGGCGGCGACGGTTCTGAACTGCGCCAGCCGCTGGGGATAACCATTGTCGGCGGTCTGGTGATGAGCCAGTTGTTAACGCTCTATACCACTCCGGTGGTGTACCTCTTCTTCGACCGTCTGCGGCTGCGTTTTTCGCGTAAACACCGTAAACCGATAACTGAGACATGACAGAACTCCCCAACAGCACCCGCTGGCAACTGTGGATTGTGGCATTCGGCTTCTTTATGCAGTCGCTGGATACCACCATCGTCAATACTGCGCTTCCCTCGATGGCGAAAAGCCTCGGGGAAAGCCCGCTGCACATGCATATGGTCGTGGTCTCGTATGTGCTGACCGTGGCGGTCATGCTGCCTGCCAGCGGTTGGCTGGCGGACAAAATCGGCGTGCGGAATATTTTCTTTACCGCCATTGTACTGTTTACCCTGGGCTCGCTGTTTTGCGCTGGTTCCGGCACGCTAAATGAACTGGTCATGGCGCGGGTGTTACAGGGCGTTGGCGGTGCCATGATGGTACCGGTCGGCCGGCTGACGGTGATGAAGATTGTCCCGCGCGAGCAGTACATGGCGGCGATGACGTTTGTCACGCTGCCGGGCCAGATAGGCCCGTTGCTGGGCCCGGCGCTGGGCGGGATCCTCGTGGAATATGCCTCCTGGCACTGGATTTTCCTGATCAACCTTCCGGTCGGTATTGTCGGCGCGATCGCCACGCTGATGCTGATGCCCAACTACACCATGCAAACCCGACGCTTCGATCTCTCGGGTTTTCTGCTGCTGGCGGCTGGGATGGCGGTTCTGACCATCGCGCTGGACGGCAGCAAAGGGATGGGGATGTCGTCGTTCGCGCTCGGTGCGCTGGTGGTGTGCGGCGTGGCGGCCATTTTGCTCTACCTGAAGCACGCCAACGATAACCCGCGGGCGCTGTTCAGTCTCCACCTGTTCCGCACGCCAACCTTCTCGCTGGGGCTGTTTGGCAGCTTTGCCGGACGCATCGGCAGCGGCATGTTGCCTTTCATGACGCCGGTCTTTTTGCAAATTGGTCTCGGCTTTTCCCCGTTTCACGCCGGGCTGATGATGATCCCCATGGTGCTCGGCAGTATGGGGATGAAACGGATTGTCGTACAGGTGGTTAACCGTTTTGGCTATCGGCGGGTGCTGGTCTTCACCACGCTCGGACTGTCGGTGGTAACCCTGCTGTTTATGTCCACTGCGCTGTTGGGCTGGTATTACGTGCTGCCGCTGGTGCTGTTTGTTCAGGGCATGGTCAACTCGACGCGTTTCTCCTCCATGAACACCCTGACCCTGAAAGATCTGCCGGATGAGTTAGCCAGCAGCGGGAACAGCCTGCTGTCGATGATTATGCAACTCTCGATGAGTATCGGCGTCACCGTTGCCGGTCTGCTGCTAGGGATGTTCGCGCAGCAGCATATGACAGTGGATAGCGGAACGTCGCATACCGTCTTTATGTACACCTGGCTGTGTATGGCTTTTATCATCGCGTTGCCCGCTGTGATCTTTGCCCGCGTCCCAAACGATACCCATAAAAATGTCGTCATTGCGCGACGCAAAAGGAGAACCTGATGAAGCTCTGGCGACCCGGTATTACCGGCAAACTGTTTCTGGCGATTTTCGCCACCTGCATTGTGTTGTTGATCAGTATGCATTGGGCGGTACGCATCAGCTTCGAACGAGGGTTCATTGACTACATCAAAAACGGCAACGAGCAGCGTCTGACCATGCTCAGCGACGCGTTAGGTGAACAGTACCAACAGCACGGTAGCTGGCGCTTTTTACGCAATAATGACCGCTTTGTGTTTCAGATCCTCCGCTCCTTTGAACATGACAAAGACGATGACAGACAAGGCCCGGGTATGCCGCCGCATGGCTGGCGTACACAGTTCTGGGTGGTGGACCAGGATGCGCATGTCATGGTTGGCCCGCGCGGTCCGGTTCCCGGAGACGGCACGCGGCGGCCCATTCTGGTGAACGGCCAGGAGGTCGGCGCCGTCATTGCCTCCCCTGTTGAACGCCTGACGCGTAACACCGACATCAACTTCGATAAACAGCAGCGGCGCACCAGTTGGCTTATTGTGGCGCTCTCAACCTTGCTGGCGGCGCTGGCGACCTTTCCACTCGCGCGCGGACTGCTGGCCCCGGTCAAACGGCTGGTCGAAGGCACGCACAAACTGGCCGCCGGGGATTTCACCACCCGTGTTGCCGCCACCAGCGCCGATGAGCTGGGCAAACTGGCGCAGGACTTTAACCAGCTCGCCAGTACCCTGGAAAAGAACCAGCAGATGCGTCGCGATTTTATGGCCGATATCTCGCATGAACTGCGTACACCGCTGGCTGTCCTGCGCGGTGAACTGGAAGCGATTCAGGATGGCGTGCGGAAATTCACGCCGGAATCGGTGGCCTCGTTACAGGCGGAAGTGGGGACGCTGACCAAACTGGTCGACGATCTGCACCAGCTTTCGATGTCTGACGAAGGCGCGCTGGCCTACCAAAAAACCACCGTCGACCTGATCCCACTACTGGAAGTAGCGGGCGGCGCATTCCGCGAACGTTTTGCCAGCCGTGGTCTGACGCTACAGTTTTCCCTGCCCGATAGCGTTACCGTGTTCGGCGATCGCGATCGCCTGATGCAGTTATTCAACAACCTGTTAGAAAACAGCCTTCGTTACACCGACAGCGGCGGCAGCTTGCTTATCAGCGCAGAGCAGCGCGACAAACGCGTGCTGATCACCTTCGCCGACTCCGCGCCGGGAGTCAGCGACGAGCAGTTGCACAAACTGTTCGAACGATTCTACCGTACCGAGGGATCGCGCAACCGCGCCAGCGGAGGGTCCGGACTGGGACTGGCGATTTGCGTCAACATCGTCGACGCGCATAATGGTCACATCCACGCTGCCCATTCGCCTTTTGGCGGGGTTAGCATTACAGTAGAGCTACCGCTGGAACGCGATTTACAGAGAGACGTATGACTGAGTTACCCATTGATGAAAACACGCCACGCATCCTGATTGTGGAAGATGAACCCAAGCTGGGACAGTTAATTATCGACTATCTGCGCGCCGCGAGCTATGCCCCGACGCTGATTAGCCATGGCGATCAGGTACTGCCTTATGTGCGCCAGACACCGCCGGATTTAATCCTGCTGGATCTGATGCTGCCGGGGACCGACGGTCTGACCCTGTGTCGCGAAATCCGTCGCTTCTCCGAGGTGCCAGTTGTAATGGTCACCGCCAAAATTGAGGAGATCGACCGCCTGCTGGGGCTGGAAATTGGCGCGGATGATTACATCTGCAAACCCTACAGCCCGCGCGAAGTGGTCGCCCGCGTGAAAACCATTCTGCGCCGCTGTAAGCCGCAGCGTGAACTGCAGCAACTGGACGCCGAAAGCCCGCTGATCGTCGATGAAAGCCGTTTCCAGGCCTCCTGGCGCAATAAAATGCTCGACCTGACGCCTGCGGAATTCCGTCTGCTCAAAACGCTGTCTCATGAGCCGGGGAAAGTCTTTTCCCGCGAGCAGTTGCTGAATCATCTCTATGATGATTATCGCGTGGTCACCGACCGCACCATCGACAGCCATATCAAAAACCTGCGTCGCAAACTGGAAGCGCTTGATGAAGAGCAGTCGTTTATCCGTGCGGTGTATGGCGTCGGGTATCGCTGGGAAGCGGATGCCTGCCGGATTGCCTGACACGGCAGCGCAAATAGTGGCCCGATAACGCCGCGTTATCGGGCCTGGCGTTTTCCTTTACCTCGTTTGTCCGCAGCGCTACAATGCCCGCCCTTAACGTGAGGACTCTCCTCTAGCCGCTTCATCAGGTGAAGCGGATCTGACCTGTCATCAGAACGAGAACACTATGTTTAAACCGGAACTCCTTTCCCCGGCGGGAACGCTGAAAAATATGCGTTACGCTTTCGCCTATGGCGCAGATGCCGTCTATGCGGGCCAGCCGCGTTACTCGCTGCGCGTGCGCAATAACGAATTCAATCACGAGAATCTGCAGCGCGGCATTAATGAAGCCCACGAGTTGGGGAAAAAATTCTACGTGGTGGTCAACATCGCGCCGCATAACGCAAAGCTGAAAACCTTTATCCGCGATTTGAAGCCGGTAGTGGAAATGGGTCCGGATGCCCTGATCATGTCTGATCCGGGCCTTATCATGCTGGTGCGTGAGCACTTCCCGCAGATGCCGATTCACCTCTCCGTGCAGGCCAACGCCGTGAACTGGGCGACGGTGAAATTCTGGCATTCGATGGGGCTGACCCGCGTGATTCTGTCGCGCGAACTGTCGCTGGAAGAGATTGAAGAGATCCGCAACCAGGTACCGGAGATGGAGATTGAGATCTTCGTTCACGGCGCGCTGTGCATGGCCTATTCCGGTCGCTGCCTGCTTTCCGGTTACATCAATAAGCGCGACCCGAACCAGGGCACCTGTACCAACGCCTGCCGTTGGGAATATAACGTACAGGAAGGCAAAGAAGATGTGGTCGGTAATATCGTCCACAAATACGAGCCGATCCCGGTACAAAACGTGGAGCCGACGCTGGGTATCGGCGCGCCAACCGATAAAGTGTTTATGATTGAAGAGGCCCAGCGTCCGGGCGAATACATGACCGCGTTCGAAGACGAGCACGGCACTTACATCATGAACTCGAAAGATCTGCGTGCCATCGCCCACGTTGAACGCCTGACGCAGATGGGCGTGCACTCGCTGAAAATTGAAGGTCGCACCAAATCCTTCTACTACTGCGCGCGTACCGCACAGGTTTATCGCAAAGCGATTGACGACGCCGCTGCCGGCAAACCGTTTGACCCGCAGTTGCTGGAAACGCTGGAAGGTCTGGCGCACCGTGGCTACACCGAAGGTTTTCTCCGTCGCCACACCCATGACGATTATCAAAACTACGAATACGGTTACTCGGTTTCCGAGCGTCAGCAGTTCGTGGGCGAGTTTACCGGTGAGCGCAAAGGCGACCTCGCAGCCGTGGCGGTGAAAAATAAATTCTCGGTCGGCGACAGCCTGGAACTGATGACCCCGCAGGGCAACGTGAACTTCACGTTAGCGCAGATGGAAAACGCCAAAGGCGAGCCAATGCCAGTGGCGCCGGGTGACGGTTATACCGTATGGATCCCTGTTCCACAGGATCTGATGCTGGATTATGCACTGTTAATGCGCAATTTTTCCGGCGAATCAACGCGAAATCCGCACGCTAAATAGTTAATCAGGGTTATTTTTTCACGCCAGGAGGAATCTTAGAAACCGATCACATACCGCTTCGTTCATTAAGGGTATTATCCGTTTCGCTGAAAAACATAACCCATAAATGCTAGCTGTACCAGGAACCACCTCCTTAGCCTGCGTAATCTCCCTTACGCAGGCTTATTTTTTTTGCGGCCTGATCGTATATTGTGTGTGTATTTTAAGCCTGTTCTGACCTCCCCTTTTCGTTTCTGCTATACACTTTCTTCATAGATTCCAAAAACAAACAGGCAAAAAAGGAATGGATCATTTTCCCTCCAGCGTATTGATTCTGAATGGTAAAAGTGCTGATAACCCCGTACTGCGGGAAGCCATTGGGCTGCTCCGCGATGAAGGAGTAGAGATTCACGTTCGCGTCACCTGGGAAAAAGGCGATGCCGAACGCTATGTCGAAGAGGCCCGTCGTCTGGGCGTTGAAACGGTGATCGCCGGCGGCGGCGACGGTACGATTAACGAAGTGTCGACGGCGTTGATCCAGTGTGAGGGGCCCGATATTCCCGCGCTGGGCATTCTGCCACTGGGCACCGCCAATGACTTTGCCACCAGCGTCGGGATCCCCGAGGAGTTAGATAAGGCGCTGAAGCTGGCGATTGTCGGTAACGCCATTGAGATTGATATGGCGCAGGTCAACGATAAGACCTGTTTTATCAATATGGCGACCGGCGGTTTTGGTACGCGCATCACCACCGAGACGCCGGAAAAACTGAAAGCGGCGCTGGGCGGCGTGTCATACATCATTCACGGCCTGATGCGCATGGATACGCTAAAACCGGACCGCTGCGAAATCCGTGGTGAGAACTTCCACTGGCAGGGTGATGCGCTGGTGATTGGGATTGGTAACGGGCGTCAGGCTGGCGGCGGTCAGCAGTTGTGTCCAAATGCGTTGATCAACGACGGTTTGCTGCAACTGCGGATTTTCACCGGGGAAGAGATCCTGCCCGCGCTGTTTTCCACCCTGAAACCACAAGAGGAAAACCCCAATATCATCGACGGCGCTTCGGCCTGGTTCGATATCCGGGCACCGCATGACATTACCTTTAATCTTGATGGCGAACCGCTGAGCGGACAGGAATTTCATATCGAAATCCTGCCCGCCGCGTTGCGGTGTCGACTGCCGCCGGATTGCCCGCTACTGCGTTAGGCAATCGTCACTTTGTTATCGAGATAGACATCCTGCACGGCGTTGATCAATTTCACGCCGTCAGCCATCGATTTTTTGAACGCTTTACGACCGAGAATCAACCCCATCCCGCCTGCGCGTTTGTTGATGACCGCCGTACGTACCGCGTCGCTCAGGTCAGTTTCACCGCCTGCCGCGCCGCCGGAGTTGATCAACCCGGCACGCCCCATATAGCAGTTTGCCAGTTGATAGCGCACCAGATCGATCGGGTTCTCGGTGGTCAGTTTGCTGTAGACGCGATCGTCGGTGTAGCCATAATTCACGGCTTTGTATCCGCCGTTATTTTCCGCCATTTTCTGTTTGACGATATCCGCGCCAATCGTTGCCGCCAGATGGTTCGCCTGCCCGGTTAAGTCGGCGGAGACGTGGTAATCGACGCCCTCTTTTTTAAACGCAGAATTTCGCAGATAGGCCCACAGCACGGTGACCATACCCAGCTCATGCGCCCGTTCAAAGGCGGCGGAAATCTCTTCAATCTGCCGACGTGACTCTTCTGAACCAAAGTAGATGGTTGCGCCTACGGCCACCGCCCCCAGATTGAACGCCTGTTCCACGCTGGCATACAGTGTCTGGTCGTAGGTATTCGGATAGCTGAGGGTTTCGTTATGGTTGAGTTTCACCAGAAACGGAATGCGATGCGCATAACGGCGCGAGACGGAAGCCAGTACGCCATAGGTCGAGGCTACACAGTTACATCCGGCTTCGATCGCCAGTTCAACGATGTTTTTCGGGTCAAAATAGAGCGGATTGGCGGCAAACGACGCACCTGCCGAGTGTTCAACCCCCTGATCGACCGGTAAAATGGACAGGTAACCCGTTCCCCCCAGACGCCCGGTGTTATACAACGTCTGCATGTTACGCAATACCGCAGGCGGACGGTTGTTGTCCACCATCACGCGGTCGACGTAATCATGTCCGGGCAGATAGAGTTGGTCAGAGGGTATGGTCATGCAACGATGCTGTAAGAGGCTGTCGGCGTCTTTGCCAAGCAACTGCGCAATATCAGTCATAGTTATGCTCCCGTAAGTTCCGAATGAGTCGGAATGTGGATTGTCCTGACCCGCGTTTTGCGGGCAGCCATAAGTCTGGTACCGACCGGCCATTTTTTCCATCTTTTGGGGATTTTTCAGCGCAATCGGCTGGCACGATTCACTGACGATAAAGTGTTAAGACGGTCAAGGTTTTGCTTCAAAGGTATTTAAAAGGTATTATTAAATGGTACTGTCATGACGTACCTTATCTGTCATGAAGGATTTAAAGATGAAAACTACAGTGAAACTGTCGTTCATGATGTTCGTTGAATGGTTTATCTGGGGAGCCTGGTTTGTTCCACTCTGGCTCTGGTTGAGTAAAAGTGGTTTTACCGCCGGTGAGATTGGCTGGTCTTATGCCTGTACGGCGATCGCCGCGATTTTGTCGCCGATCCTCGTGGGCTCGCTGACCGACCGCTTCTTCTCGGCGCAAAAAGTGCTGGCAGTCCTGATGTTCGCCGGTGCAGTGCTGATGTATTTTGCCGCCCAGCAGACGACGTTCGGTGGATTCTTCCCGCTGCTGCTGGCCTACTCGCTCACCTATATGCCAACCATTGCGCTGACCAACAGCATCGCGTTTGCTAACGTGCCGGACGTGGAGCGTGACTTCCCGCGCATCCGCGTGATGGGCACCATCGGCTGGATTGCCTCTGGTCTCGCCTGTGGATTCCTGCCACAGATGCTGGGCTATAACGACATCTCGCCAACCAACATCCCGCTGCTGGTGACGGCGGCCAGCTCTGCGCTGCTGGGTGTGTTTGCCTTCTTCCTGCCGGATACCCCGCCGAAAAGCACCGGCAAGATGGACGTAAAAGTCATGCTGGGTCTGGATGCGCTGATCCTGCTGCGTGATAAAAACTTCCTCGTCTTTTTCTTCTGCTCGTTCCTGTTCGCGATGCCGCTGGCGTTCTATTACATCTTCGCCAATGGGTATCTGACCGAAGTGGGGATGAAAAACGCCACTGGCTGGATGACCCTCGGTCAGTTCTCCGAAATCTTCTTTATGCTGGCGCTGCCCTTCTTTACGAAACGCTTTGGTATTAAGAAGGTATTGTTACTTGGTCTTATCACAGCGGCGATCCGCTACGGTTTCTTCATCTACGGCGGCGCAGACGAATACTTCACCTATGCCCTGCTGTTCCTCGGTATTTTGCTGCACGGTGTGAGCTACGACTTCTACTACGTGACGGCGTATATCTACGTCGATAAAAAAGCGCCAGTGCACATGCGTACCGCCGCACAGGGGTTGATTACGCTCTGCTGTCAGGGTTTCGGCAGCCTGCTGGGCTACCGTCTTGGCGGCGTGATGATGGAAAAAATGTTTGCTTATCCGGAGCCGGTCAATGGCCTGACCTTCAACTGGGCTGGCATGTGGACATTCGGGGCGGTGATGATCGCCGTGATAGCCGTACTATTTATGATTTTCTTTCGCGAATCGGACAAAGAAATTACCGCTATTGAGGTTCGCGAGACTGCGTTGACACAAGGGGAAGTAAAATGAAAGCAGAACGTATTCTCGGTGCTCTTTACGGGCAGGCGTTAGGGGATGCGATGGGTATGCCGTCAGAACTGTGGCCAAGAACCCGCGTCAAAGCACACTTTGGCTGGATTGACCGCTTTCTGCCGGGCCCAAAAGAAAATAACGCGGCCTGTTATTTTGGCCGCGCAGAATTTACCGACGATACCTCAATGGCGCTCTGTCTGGCGGATGCTCTGCTGGAACGCGACGGCGAGATCGACCCGGACCTGATTGGACGTAACATTCTCGACTGGGCGTTGCGCTTTGACGCCTTCAATAAAAACGTCCTCGGGCCGACGTCGAAAATCGCCCTGAACGCGATTCGCGACGGGAAGCCGGTCGCAGAACTGGAGAATAACGGCGTCACCAACGGCGCGGCCATGCGCGTATCGCCATTGGGATGTCTGCTGCCCGCCCGCGATCTGGATGCGTTTATTGATGATGTCGCGCTGGCCTCCAGCCCGACGCACAAATCCGATCTGGCTATTGCCGGTGCGGTGGTGGTGGCATGGGCGATTTCACGGGCGGTCGAGGGTGATTCCTGGGCCGCGATTGTTGACTCGCTTCCCGCCATTGCCCTGCACGCCCAGCAAAAGCGCATCACCACGTTTAGCGCATCGCTCTGTGCGCGTCTGGAGATGGCGCTCAAAATTGTGCGCCATGCTGACGGAGCCGAAGCGGCCAGCGAACAGTTGTATCAGGTGATTGGCGCCGGAACCAGCACGATCGAATCGGTGGCCTGCGCCATCGCGATGGTCGAACTGGCGCAAACGGATCCCAATCGTTGCGCCATTTTGTGTGCCAATCTCGGCGGCGATACCGATACCATTGGAGCAATGGCAACGGCCATTTGCGGCGCGTTGCAGGGTGTCAGCGCCATCAACCCGGTATGGAAACAAGAGCTGGATACGGTCAATCAGCTCGATTTCAGCCGCTATGCGACGGCGCTTGCTCGTCTGCGCCAACGTCGGGAGGCGTCATGAACACTTCACGTTTAGCCGAACTGTTGCCGGGTTTAACGACTCGCCAGCCGGTCACGGTTGTCGGCGCGGCGGTCATCGATGTCATCGCTGATGCCTATGCCCTGCCCTGGCGCGGTTGTGATATTGAGCTGAAGCAGCAAGGCGTTAACGTCGGCGGCTGCGCGCTGAACATCGCCGTGGCGCTGAAACGGCTGGGTATTGATGCCGGTAACGCCCTGCCGCTGGGCCAGGGCGTGTGGGCGGAGATCATTCGTAACCGGATGGCGAAAGAAGGGTTACACAGCCTCATTGAGACCGCGCAAGGCGACAACGGCTGGTGCCTGGCGCTGGTCGAACCGGATGGCGAGCGTACATTCATGTCATTCAGCGGCGTTGAGAACCAGTGGAATGCCAACTGGCTGGCCCAGCTCACCATCCCAACTGACAGCCTGATTTATCTTTCGGGCTATCAGTTGGCCTCGCCCTGCGGCGAGCTGCTGGTGCAATGGCTGGAAGGACTGGATCGCGTTATGCCATTTATCGATTTTGGCCCGCGGATTGGCGATATTCCTGATGCGCTAATGGCGCGCATTCTGGCCTGTCGTCCGCTGGTATCGCTCAATCGTCAGGAAGCCGAAATCGCGGCGGAACGGTTTGGTCTGCGCCAGGATGTGGAAGGTTTAGGTGCGCAATGGGTGAAGCGATTTGCTGCGCCATTAATTGTGCGCCATGACAAAGAAGGCGCCTGGTATTTCAGTGCGCAATCTTCCGGATGCGTACCCGCCTTCCCGACAACGGTCGTTGATACGATTGGCGCAGGTGACAGCCACGCGGGCGGCATGCTGGCCGGGCTGGCGTCGGGTTGGTCGCTGGCGGATGCCGTACTGCTCGGCAACGCCGTGGCATCGTGGGTGGTTGGACATCGCGGCGGTGACTGCGCGCCGTTTCGCGAGGAGTTACTCCTCGCACACAAAGACGTATAAATCGCTTCGACAGTAGCTGATGCTGTACTCGATGGGTCGCTGCTGCTGGTCAAGCGCCACCTGCTTGATCACCAGCACCGGCACTTTGCTGTCCATCTGGATATGCGACTGGAACTCGGCATCCGGCATCTTTGCACTCACCCGTGAGCGGGTGCGCTGGGGATGAATATGCTGGCTGCGGAAATAGTCGTACAGCGATATGCCAATTTCATCGGCATCATGAATAAGATGCGCGGGTACCCATGACTCTTCGATAGAAACCGCGTCCTCATCAACGTAGCGGATGCGCTTAAGCAAAAACACATCGCTGCCAGCGGCAATCGCCAGCTGTTGCGCCACCTCTTCCGGACACTTCACGACTCGTTTGTTGACCCATAAGGTGTCCGGTTTTTTCCCGCGCAGAACCACCTGTTGAGAAAACCCACGCGCCTCTTTGAGCGAATATTCAAAGATGTTGTTGATCTGCGTGCCGTAGCCGCGCGCACGCGTCACCACGCCCTCTTCTTCCAGCGCCTGCATCGCTTTGCGCACCGTGATGCGCGAGACACCCGTTAACTGACTGAGATCGCGCTCGCCGGGCAAGATGTTGCCATGCGCAAGCGCACCACTGCGCACGGCATTTTTCACCGTCTCGGCAAACTTGATATACAGCGGGGTATTGTCCACCGCTGAAATACGTTCGTTCAGTTGCGCGATAAGTTGAGTATGCGCTTGTTCCATGAGTCTTTTTCCTGACAGCCAGTCTGCTGCCAGTATATACGCTACCAATACGCGTGGAAATGATGAACCGGCCCAATGCCGTGCCCGACTTCCAGCGTGTCGGCCTGCGCCAGCGCCGCCGACAGCCAGATTTTAGCCTCCTGCACCGCCCCGGCCCAGTCACGATGGCGTGGACGCAGCGCGGCCAGCGCCGCAGAGAGCGTACATCCGGTGCCGTGCGTGTTTTTGGTCATCACCCGCGGTGCGGTAAAGCGCTGTTCACCGGTCGCCGTAAAGAGCCAGTCAGGACTTTGCTCATCGTCCAGATGACCGCCTTTCATCAGCACCGCGCCACAGCCCATCGCCAGCAGCGCCCGCCCCTGTTCCAGCATCTCCTTTTCCGTTCGCGCGTGCGGGCAATCCAGCAGCGCCGCCGCTTCAGGCAGGTTGGGCGTAATCAACGAAACCCGTGGCAACAGCCGCCTGCGCAATGTCTCAACGGCGGAAGGCGACAACAACGGATCGCCGCTTTTCGCCAGCATGACCGTGTCCAGTACCACATTCTGCACCTGATGGCGTTCCAGTCGCTCCGCTACCGCCTCGACGATATCGGTTTCCGCCAGCATGCCGATTTTGGTGGTATCGATGCGCACATCACTGAATACCGAATCGAGCTGGGCGGCGACAAAATCCGGTTCAATGCGATACACCGACTGCACGCCACGCGTATTCTGCGCCACCAGCGCGGTAATTACCGCACAGCCGTAAGCGCCGAGCGCCGAGAAGGTTTTCAGATCGGCCTGAATGCCGGCGCCGCCGCTGGGGTCGGTGCCAGCAATGGTCAGTGCGTTAATCCGTTTCATGCTGTGACCTCCGTATCCAGGGCGTAGAGCGCGTCGAGAAACGCCGGGACAAAACTGCCCGGTCCGTGACAGATTTTGCTGGCGCGCTGCCCTGCCAGTTTCATCCATCCACAGGCGGATGCGATGTTTTCGATCCGGCTTCCAGGTAGCGCGCAGCTGGCGGCGACCACGGCAGAAAGCGCACAGCCGGTGCCCACGACTTTCGTCATCAGCGGATCGCCGCCGGTGACGCTCAGAGTGCGCTCGCCGTCGGTGATGTAATCCACTTCGCCAGTAACGACCACAACAGCGCCGGTCTGGCGTGCCAGAATCTGCGCCGCCGGCAGAGCCGCTGCAACCGGATCGGTGGCGTCCACTCCGCGCCCCCCCGCGCTTTCGCCGGCTAACGCCAGGATCTCAGAGGCGTTACCGCGAATGGCTGCCGGTGTTAAGGCAAGGAGTTCAAGGCAGAAACGGCGACGATATTCAAGCGCGCCTACGGCGACTGGGTCCAGCGTCCAGGGGGTTTTGGCGCTGTTCGCCTGCTCAACCGCCGCCCGCATCGCATGCGCACGCGGTTGTGTCAGCGTACCGACGTTGATGAGCAACGCGCTGGCAAGGGCTGCAAACTGGCGAGCTTCTTCAGGCTCAATCACCATCGCCGGAGAAGCCCCCAGCGCCAGTAGCGTATTAGCAGTAAAACTCTGTACGACATCGTTGGTCATACAATGTGTTAACGGAGAGAGAATGCGAAAATCTTGTAAGGTACGAACCGCATGTTCGCGGCTGTGCAGGTCAGGCTGCATGGTTACGCTCCTGCCCGCGCGAAGAAGGGACACGAGCAGTGTCTGACTTCCCTACGCTGGCATTATCCAGATCAGGTGGTACGGGTATTTCTCAGCCCTTCGTGAAAAGGGGCACCCCGAGTCATTAACGAAATTTTTCTGCGTGACGAGTTAAGTCACCCGCGTGATGATACCCTCACCGGCCCGATTTGTAACCCTTTCGCTACTCTGCATTTGCCTTTTCAGCCTGAACATTAATAGTGAAAACCGCCACCCGCACGGCCGCCGCCAATATGATCGCCGCCGCCTAAGCCATGCGCGCTATGTGAATTCGCCGCATTATTGCTACCATTTCCAGTGCCATGCTCTGCGTGACTGGCCCCTGCAGAACGAGAATTTCCGCCTTTAACTGTCGGGCCAAATGCACTATTAAAAGCAACCGCTACCTGCGCATGCTTTGGCAACGATCCCGCAGGCACCAGACCATGCGATGTTTGCACCAGTGCTGTTGGTTTCAGACTCCCTGCAGCCACATTAATCGTATTTTTCCCCGTGCCAATGGCACCAATTACATTAGCTTTGGCCATCGCTTCGTCGTGGGCTTTTATCGCGTTAGCAAGATCATCCTCTGCCGCCTTTAAATTCGAGAAGGCCTGCGACTGAAATGCGCCTGCGCGATTTGACGCATCTGCCCAACTTGACACACTCCCTTTACCATAATTCGCTTGCGCGGCGGCGACATCTCCTTTTGCCGCGTCAACCATTCGTTGGGCATGAGCAACGGCTTGTTGTGCCTCCGCAATCTCAGAAGCACCTGCAGAAAAGGACGTCAGCAGAATAAGTCCTAAAAGCGTATTTCTCATTTCGCCCACCCCAGCATCTGACGCTGATCGTTCAGCACGGCTAACCGCCCGTTGGTATACACGACAAAATAATGTAAACCTTGCTGATAGATTGTCGCTTTTTCCGCTTTCTCATCGACGGCGGCCGGAACACCATCAATATCTAACCCTGTACTCACCTTTTTAATTTCCATGCCTTCAAAGTGATATACCGTTTTTTTCTTTGCCGCCTGAGCATGTTGCTTTACCGCTTTACGCGCATTGGCATATGCGTTTTGCTCCGCGTTATTGATCATCATCTGTTGATGAGACTGTTCAACCTGATAACAGACATCACGACTCACGCCTTTGGCTTCGCAGCGTGCGAGGCGCTGTTCTTCCGATACACAGCCAGACAAAATACTGCTCGCAAGGAGCATATAAACGATTTTTTTCACACTTAACATGTTCATCACTGCCATCACCATCATTAATTAACAAAATAATATAAACCTGCCTGAACAGGCAGGTTTATTAATATATCAATATTTGATTTGCAGAATATTTATACTATTTCTTTCTGTCAATATCGTTATACCTTCCGGGTTCTGGAAAAAACGTTTAATCGATAATATTAAGAATAATCCCATCTAAATGTTTTTTCTTTGATTCTTACATTAGCAATCAATTAACGATTGTAAATACAAAAAACCAATGTCATCAATCGTTTCGAGGCATGCAATTTAAATAAGATTAAATTCATGATCTTTATCAATATGGAAGGGTTTTGGCTAAATCATAGTTTGGGTTCAAATCTATTTATATGTTGACATTAATAATTTGTTATAAATAAAAATGATAATCACCTGAGTCCTTTATGCATATTTTTAAATGAAATCTATTATGTCGAAATTTATCATTCTTCATGTCTGCCTGAATCTCCTTATGATACTGGTGGGTTTTACGGCAGGGGTCATGTACGCCGAACGCTTGCGTTTCTGCATCTGGGGTCACTGATATCTGTTGTCAGCGGTCCAAAAATGTTCGAACGACCCATCATTTTTAGCCGAATTCTTCTATAGTGCAGTGTCAGTCGAGAAAAAGTATTTACATTTTTTACGAATTTTTCGGGAATCTAACAAACCCGCGCTTGTCAGTTATCATGAAGGCCGGGAAAGATACACGACTGATTTTGAGGGTCCTAACAGTGGAGAGCGTAGAAGTATGAAGAATAAATTGGTGATAGGCGCGCTGCTGCTCGCATCCAGCGCGGTCTGGGCCGCACCAGCTACAGCCGTCCCCGCGAAGGGGATTGATCAGTATGAACTCAGTGGCTTCATCGCTGACTTCACCCACTTCAAGCCTGGCGATACGGTGCCAGAGATGTATCGTACTGACGAGTACACCATTAAGCAGTGGAATCTGCGTAATTTACCTGCGCCAGATGCCGGGACGCACTGGACCTACATGGGCGGCGCATACGTGCTGATCAATGATGCTGACGGTAAAATTATTAAAGCCTACGACGGCGAGATTTTCTATCACCGTTGAGATTCACCCCCTCAGGCTGAGGGGGGATCCAACGCTTACTTTATCATTAAGGTCATCAGGATAACCCCACGCAGTCAATCATATTTAAGAAAAACGCCCACGTTATTCAGTGGTGCTACATAGCTCAAGTAGCGTTATTTAAATTAAATATTCACCACATCAATATAAAATCAATGCGGTGAATAGAGATAATAAAACCGTTTAGCCGAAATCAGACGGCGCGAAAGGCAATTTCGCCAGGGATGACTTCACCCTGCCAGTAAAGCTGCGCGGCAACACGCCCTGCCAGTTCGCGATACATTACGGTGAAATCACTGTCCGGACGGCTGACAACGGTTGGCGTACCGCGATCGAGATCTTCACGCAGACTGATATGCAGCGGCATTTGCCCCAACAGTTGCGTGTGATACTGCTCCGCCAGTTTCTGCGCGCCGCCGGTACCAAAGATCGGCTCATGATGACCGCAGTTGCTGCAGATATGCATGCTCATGTTTTCGACAATGCCCAGAACCGGCACCTCGACTTTTTCAAACATGACAATGCCTTTTTTAGCGTCGATCAGCGCGATGTCCTGCGGCGTGGTGACCACCACAGCCCCCGTGACCGGAATGTTTTGCGCCAGAGTCAGCTGAATGTCACCGGTACCCGGCGGCATATCCAGCACGAGGTAATCCAGATCCGGCCACAGCGTCTCTTGTAGCATCTGCAACAGCGCTTTACTGGCCATCGGCCCACGCCATACCATCGCATTATCATCAGTGACCAGATAACCGATAGAGTTTGTCGCCAGCCCGTGAGACATGATCGGCGCCATGTGGGTACCATCCGGCGAGGTTGGGCGCTGGTTTTCCGCACCCAGCATGGTGGGGATCGACGGACCATAAATGTCGGCGTCCAGAATCCCCACTTTCGCCCCTTCTGCCGCCAACGCCAGCGCCAGGTTTACCGCAGTCGACGATTTACCGACGCCACCTTTGCCGGAACTGACGGCAATAATGTTCTTCACGCCGTTCACGCCCGGCTGATTTTTCACGCGCTTCAGGGTGGCGATGTTGTGAGAAAGCTTCCAGTCGATCGCCTTCGCCCCGGTGATCCGCAGCAGATCAGCGCTACATTGCTCTTTTAACACCTCAAATGCACTGTGCCAGACGAACGGCATGACCAGTTCAACGTGCAGCGTGTCATCCATCCAGGCGACGTGGTGCAACGCCTTCAGCGTCGTCAGGTTATGCTTCAGGGTGGGGTGCTGAAAATTCGCCAGCGTCCCGGCGACCATGGCGCGCAGGGTTTCTGGTGATTTGGCCTGGGATTGTGCGTTCATCCCGACTCCTTTTTGTTGTTCTGAAAAGGTCAATTGTAGTGAGGTAGTGTACTCCAGCGGTAACAATTATTCATTTGTGGTTTGATGCCCTTAATTCTTGGCGTAGTTATTCCCTTTCAGGTAACATCAGAACCCCCTTTCAACAGAGAAGAAGTAACACCTACTATGACTCAAGTCGCGAAGAAAATTCTGGTAACGTGCGCGCTGCCGTACGCCAACGGCTCAATCCACCTCGGCCATATGCTGGAGCACATCCAGGCTGATGTCTGGGTCCGTTACCAGCGAATGCGCGGCCACGAGGTCAACTTCATCTGCGCCGACGACGCCCACGGCACACCAATCATGCTGAAAGCACAGCAGCTTGGTATCACCCCGGAGCAGATGATTGGTGAAATGAGTCAGGAGCATCAGACGGATTTCGCCGGGTTCAACATCAGCTATGACAACTACCACTCCACGCACAGCGACGAGAACCGGGAGTTGTCTGAGCTCATTTATACCCGTCTGAAAGAGAACGGTTTTATTAAGAACCGCACCATTTCTCAGCTCTACGATCCGGAAAAAGGCATGTTCCTGCCGGATCGTTTTGTGAAAGGCACCTGCCCGAAATGTAAATCACCGGATCAATACGGCGACAACTGCGAAGTGTGCGGCGCGACCTACAGCCCGACGGAGCTGATTGAGCCGAAGTCCGTGGTCTCTGGCGCGACGCCGGTGATGCGTGATTCCGAACACTTCTTCTTTGACCTGCCCTCTTTCAGCGAAATGCTGCAGGCGTGGACCCGTAGCGGCGCGTTGCAGGAGCAGGTGGCGAACAAAATGCAGGAATGGTTTGAATCCGGCCTGCAGCAGTGGGATATCTCCCGCGATGCCCCATACTTTGGTTTTGAAATCCCGAATGCACCAGGCAAATATTTCTATGTCTGGCTGGATGCGCCAATCGGCTACATGGGCTCTTTCAAAAACCTGTGCGATAAGCGCGGCGATACCGTCAGCTTCGACGAATACTGGAAGAAAGAGTCAACTGCCGAACTGTATCACTTCATCGGCAAAGATATCGTTTACTTCCACAGCCTGTTCTGGCCAGCCATGCTGGAAGGCAGCAACTTCCGTAAACCGACGAACCTGTTCGTGCATGGTTATGTCACGGTCAACGGCGCGAAGATGTCCAAATCCCGCGGCACGTTTATTAAGGCCAGCACCTGGCTGAACCATTTTGATGCCGACAGCCTACGTTACTACTACACCGCGAAGCTCTCTTCGCGCATTGATGATATCGACCTGAATCTGGAAGACTTCGTCCAGCGCGTTAACGCCGATATCGTCAACAAGGTGGTGAACCTCGCCTCCCGTAACGCTGGCTTTATCAACAAACGTTTCGATGGCGTACTGGCGGCTGAACTGGCTGACCCTGCGCTGTATAAAACCTTTACCGATGCAGCGGCGGTGATTGGCGAGGCGTGGGAAAGTCGTGAGTTCGGCAAAGCGATCCGTGAAATCATGGCGCTGGCGGATGTCGCGAACCGCTACGTTGACGAGCAGGCTCCGTGGGTGGTGGCGAAACAGGAAGGTCGCGACGCCGATCTTCAGGCGATCTGCTCGATGGGCATCAACTTGTTCCGCGTGCTGATGACGTACCTGAAGCCGGTACTGCCGACGCTGAGCGAGCGCGTTGAAGCATTCCTGAACACCGAACTGCGCTGGGAGGCTATCGCGCAACCGCTTCTGGGCCATAAGGTCAATACTTTCAAAGCGCTGTATAACCGTATCGATATGAAGCAGGTGGAAGCGCTGGTGGAAGCCTCTAAAGAAGAGGTGAAAGCCATGGCGGCTCCGGTAACCGGCCCGCTGGCGGACTTCCCCATTCAGGAAACCATTACCTTTGACGATTTCGCTAAAGTCGATCTGCGCGTAGCGTTGATTGAAAACGCTGAATTCGTTGATGGCTCGGACAAGTTGCTGCGCCTGACGCTGGATCTGGGCGGCGAGAAGCGTAACGTCTTCTCCGGCATTCGCTCTGCTTATCCGGACCCGCAGGTGCTGATTGGTCGTCATACGGTCATGGTGGCAAACCTGGCGCCGCGTAAAATGCGCTTCGGTATCTCAGAAGGGATGGTGATGGCCGCCGGTCCAGGCGGGAAAGACATCTTCCTGCTGACTCCGGATGAAGGCGCGAAGCCAGGGCATCAGGTTAAATAAACCTCTCTAAAGCGCCGCACTCGCGGCGCTTTTTCTTCCGCGACAGGTCAATTCAGGCAATAGCTCGCGTAATTTCAGATTTTTCAACAATCATTTTCAGACATATCCAGTAGCCATTTCTCCCCGTCCTGCCTCACTTCTGGTATACATACTCTGCAAGGTTTATTTTTGAGCACCAGACGTTTAATAAAATGGAGTTTTACATGAAAGCATTAAATACGTTTTTTTCTGTCGTTTTCGCGTCAGTTCTCGTTTTCTCTCTCGCTGGATGTGGCGACAAGGAAGAAAGCAAAACATTCAAAGCAGACGTCAATGGCACTGAGATCGTAATGACCTATACCTACAAAGGTGACAAAGTCATTAAGCAGACCTCAGAGAACAAAATCAACTATGCCTCTATCGGGGTAAAAACCAAAGAAGATGCGGCGAAGATCCTGGATCCGATCAGCGAAAAATATCAAAACATTCCCGGCGTGGAAGAGAAGCTGACCTATAAGGACGGCTACGCGGAAGAAACCGTTTCTGTTGACATGGAAAAAGTTGACTTTAAAAAGCTGCAGGGCGTGATGGGCACGCAATTTTCGGGTGACCCGAGCAATGGTATCAGCATGAAGCAGAGCCAGAAAATGCTGGAAACCGCTGGCTTTAAAGAAGTGAAATAATCAAACAACGACGACCTGGCATCCGGCCGGGTCGTCGCTTTCTATTTAGCCTTTATTGCCGTGCAGACGCACCGCCAGCCCGCGCAGGAAATAACGCATAAACTGATCACCGCACTCACGGTAGTTTTTATGATCCGGAGAACGCATCATGGCGGTAATTTCCGGCATTGAAACGCGAACGTTCTGCTGGGTCATGATCGCCTGAATATCATCCGTTTTCAGTGAAAAAGCGATACGCAGCTTTTTCAACACCGTGTTGTTATTCACCCGACGCTCAAGCGCCAGTTCAGGCGCCGAATCATCTTTGCCGCGCTTCTCGTAGATCAGGCCGTTCAGGAATCCGGAGAGGATAATATCCGGGCAGCGGACAAACCCCTCTTCATCTTCTTTGGTCATCCAGGTGTCGAAACCCGCAGAGGTGGATTCCATATCGGCCAGCGCAAGAATGCGCACCATGTCATTATTATTGGCTTTCAGGGTGTAGCGCAGGCTACGAAGAATATCGTTACTAAGCATAGAGCCTTCAACTGTCGATGATGCAATGGCGCGCAGTGTATCAGTTTTACAGGCCAATCGCCTCTTTCAAACTTTTCAGATAGCGGCGACTGACCGGAACGGTTAACCCGTTACGCAGTATCAGCTCCGCCTGGCCGTTATCTTCCAGACGAATTTCCTGTAACTGCGCCATGTTAACCAGATATTGTCGATGGCAGCGCAGCAACGGCGTGCGGCTTTCCAGCGTTCTGAGCGTCAGCTCCGTAAAGCCTTCTTTGCCGTCGCTGCTGGTGACAAAAACACCGCTCATGCGACTGCTGACAAAAGCGACATCATCCATTTGCAGCAGATAGATCCGGCTATGGCCGCTACAGGGGATAAACTTCAGCGACTGCTGGTTTTCCGGTAATACCGATACGTCCTGTTTGCTCCGCTCCTGGCGCAGGCGGCTAAGGGTTTTCTCCAGTCGCGCCTCTTCTATCGGTTTAAGCAGATAATCAAAGGCGTGTTCTTCAAAGGCTTTAATCGCGTATTCGTCAAAAGCGGTCAGAAACACAATATAGGGACGATGTTCCGGGTCGAGCATACCCACCATTTCCAGCCCGCTGATACGCGGCATTTGAATATCCAGAAACAGCACGTCCGGATGCAATCTATGCACCGCGCCAATCGCTTCAACGGCGTTGGCGCACTCACCGACGATCTCGATATCACTTTGTTCCTGTAACAGGATCCGCAGATTTTCCCGCGCTAACGGTTCATCATCCACAATCAGCACTTTAATCATGCGTCTCCTCCAGGGGCAGTCGTAGGGTTATTCGGGTAAAGCAATCCGGTTCGCAGACTACGCTAATACCATAATCATCACCAAACCGTTCACGCAGGCGCTTATCCACCAGATTCATGCCCAGACCGCTGACGTTCGCGGAGGGCTGATACAACCCGGCGTTATCTTCAATATCCAGCATCAGGTACTGCCCTTCCTGACGGGCGGTGATGGACACCTCCCCCGTCCCCAGCAGTTGCGACGTCCCATGCTTAATGGCGTTTTCGACAATAGGTTGCAGGGTGAAGGCCGGCAACTGTTGATGGGCCAGCGCATCCGGCACGTTTAAACTCACCTGCAACCGCGCCTGGAATCGCGCTTTCTCGATTTGCAGATAGGCATTCACGTGCTCAATTTCGTCGGCCAGCGTGACGATCTCCGACGGGCGCTTTAAGTTCTTACGGAAAAAGGTGGAGAGGTCCTGCACCAGCTGGCTCGCCTGTTCACTGTCGCGGCGCACCACCGCTTTGATAGTGTTGAGCGCATTAAACAGAAAATGCGGATTGACCTGCGCATGCAGCAGCTTAATTTCTGACTGCGTCAACATCGCTTTCTGACGTTCATATTGTCCAGCGAGGATCTGCGCGGAAAGTAGCTGTGCAATCCCCTCACCCAGCGTTCGGTTAATGGAACTGAACAACCGGTTTTTCGCTTCATAGAGTTTGATGGTGCCCATCACCCGTTGGTTTTCACCGCGCAGGGGAATGACCAGCGTAGAGCCGAGCTTGCACTGCGGATGCAGCGAGCAGCGATACGGCACTTCGTTGCCGTCAGCGTAAACCACCTCACCCGTCTCGATGGCCCGCAACGTATAACCGGAGGAGATCGGCCTGCCCGGCAGATGATGATCGTCGCCAATCCCGGTAAAGGCCAACAGTCGTTCGCGATCAGTAATTGCCACCGCGCCGATATCGAGTTCTTTGTACAGCACCTGCGCCACCTTCATGCTGTTCACTTCGTTGAATCCCTGGCGCAGGATCCCCTCGGTGGAGGCCGCCACTTTCAGCGCCGTGGCGGAAAACGCAGAGGTATATTTTTCAAACATCGCCCGCTTGTCGAGCAAAATACGCATAAACAGCGCCGCGCCGACGGTGTTGGTGACCATCATGGGGGCGGCGATATTGCTGACCAGTCGGTAAGCATCGTCAAACGGTCGGGCAATCAGCAAAATGATCAGCATCTGTACCATTTCGGCGACAAAGGTGATCGCCCCGGCCGTCAGCGGATTAAAGACTTTATCGGTACGTCCCCGCCGCGTCAGCACGCTGTGCACCAGGCCGCCCAGCAATCCTTCCACGATGGTGGAGATCATACAACTGAGCGCCGTCATGCCGCCCATCGAGTAGCGGTGCAGGCCCCCGGTCAGCCCCACCAGTCCACCCACGACCGGCCCGCCAAGCAGACCGCCCATCACCGCGCCAATTGCCCGTGTGTTGGCGATGGAATCGTCAATATGCAGACCAAAATAGGTACCGAGGATACAGAAAATGGAGAAGGTCACGTAGCACAGCAGTTTGTGCGGCAAACGAACGGTTACCTGCATCAATGGTATGAATAAACGAGTTTTACTCATCAGCCATGCGATAACCAAAAACACGCACATCTGCTGAAGCAGCAGCAACACCAGATTAAACTCGTACATACCTACAGACCACACTTCGACTAAAACCGCGTAACATACATCGACTCGCGGGTTCTGTCTTTGAACTGCTGCATAAAATGAGAAATTCGTAAGAGATATCACACAAAAATTCCCGTGTGATGCTAAAACCACCCCTCACCTGAACAAAAAACAGACAAAACTACCTGGTTCGAAAAAGAGCGACTAAAGTTAGACTGGGACCTCGCGAGCAAGGATAAAATGATGGCGCTTTACACCATAGGTGAAGTGGCTTTGCTTTGTGATATAAACCCCGTTACGCTTCGCGCATGGCAACGGCGTTATGGATTATTGAAACCCCAGCGTACCGACGGGGGGCATCGCCTGTTCAATGATTCGGATATCGACAGGATCCGCGAAATCAAGCGCTGGATAGATAACGGGGTGCAGGTCAGCAAAGTCAAAATGCTGTTGAGCAATGAGAACGTAGATCTGCAAAACGGCTGGCGTGAACAACAGGAAACCCTGCTGCACTATCTGCAAAACAACAATCTGCACAGCCTGCGGATCTGGCTGAAAGAGCGTGGCCAGGATTACCCCGCGCAAACGCTGACCACCCATCTTTTTCTTCCACTACGTCGACGATTGCAGTGCCAACAGCCGACGCTACTGGCGCTGCTGGGGATCCTTGATGGCGTACTGATCAACTACATCGCCATTTGCCTCGCCTCTGCCAGAAAAAAACAAGGGAAAGATGCGCTGGTGGTGGGCTGGAATATTCACGATACCACCCGCTTGTGGCTGGAAGGCTGGGTCGCCAGTCAGCAGGGATGGCGGGTTGACGTACTGGCCCATTCGCTGAGCCAGTTTCGCCCGGACCTGTTCGAAGGGCGCACCTTACTGGTGTGGTGCGGCGAAAATCAGACATCGGCGCAGCAGCAGCAGTTGAATGCCTGGCGTGCGGAAGGGCACGATATTTACCCGCTTGGCATTTAATGATTCATTAACAGCTACGCTTCTCTGTATAATCTCTGGGTTAACATAAGGAGAACATCATGAGCATAGCGAAAATCGGTGTCATCACCCTCTTTTTACTCATGGCCATCGGCGGCATTGGCGGCGTGATGCTCGCAGGCTACACCTTCATTTTGCGTGCCGGCTAAGGTGCTGCACTAACCGTTCGAACAGGCGGTCTACGATGATCGCCGCCAGCGCGACCAGCAGCGCGCCCTGAATGACATACGCCGTATTGAACCCGCTCAGCCCGATGATAATCGGCGTACCGAGTGTGCTGGCCCCTACCGTCGAGGCGATAGTCGCAGTGCCAATATTGATAATCACCGACGTTCGCACACCTGCCAGAATCACCGGCGCCGCCAGCGGCAGCTCAACCTTGCGTAACTGTTGTCCCGGACTCATCCCCATGCCGCTGGCAATGCTGCGCACACTTTCCGGGATCGATCCTATCCCCGCCAGCGTCGCCTGCAGAATGGGTAACACGCCGTACAGAATCAGCGCAATAATGGCCGGTTGCTGGCCAAACCCCATCACCGGCACCGCAATCGCCAGCACCGCGACGGGCGGGAAAGTTTGTCCAACGGCGGCAATGGTCTCTACCAGCGGACGAAACTCTTTTCCCCATGGCCGGGTCACCACAATCCCGGCCCCCACGCCAATCGCCACGGCAAACAGGCTCGACACCGCCACCAGCCAGAAATGGGCCAGCGCCAGTGCGAGAAAGCTCTCCTGCTGATAGACCGGACGTGGAAGTTCGGGAAACAGGCTGGCGAAAATCACCTGACTGTGCGGTAAACCTGCCAGCATCAGCAGGAAAAGCGCGATCAACCAGAGCAGCGGGTCACGCCGTCGTTTCATGCGTCAGCGTCTCCGATAGCAGATCGCGAAAATGCAGCGTCCCGCAAACCCTGCCCTGCCGATTGACCACCGGTAACACATCGCGGCCGTGCGCGACAAACGCCGAAAGCGCATCGCGCAGCGTCATCGCTTCCGTCAGCGCCTCTCCGTCAATGTGCTCATCCCGGCGAACATAGTCCGCCACGGTTCGCAGTGACAGCAGTCGTACCCCCAGTTCACTGCGACCGAAAAACTGTTGCACAAAGTCATTCGTCGGGGCCGTCAGCATCGCCAACGGTGTCCCCTGCTGGACTATCTCACCGCCGTCCATCAGCACCAGATGCTCCGCCAGTCGCAGCGCTTCATCGATGTCGTGCGTCACCAGCACAATGGTTCGCCCCAGCAAACGGTGAATACGGGTCATCTCCTGCTGCAACGCCCCGCGCGTGACCGGATCCAGCGCGCCAAACGGTTCATCCATCAGCAGCACCTGCGGATCGGCGGCCAGCGCACGCGCCACGCCCACGCGCTGCTGCTGTCCACCGGAAAGCTGGTGCGGATAGCGTTCGCGCAATCCCTCTTCCAGCCCGAGCAGCGCCATTAATTCATCTACCCGCTCATCCATTTTTCTGCGCGGCCACTTCAGCAGTTGCGGCACGGTGGCAATGTTCTGCGCCACCGTCCAGTGCGGAAACAGGCCAATCGACTGAATCGCGTAGCCCATCCGTCGGCGCAGTTCCAGTACCGGCAGGCTGCGGATTTCCTCGCCAGCAAAGCGGATCCTGCCGCTGTCATGTTCCAGCAGTCGGTTAATCATTTTCAGGGTCGTGGATTTCCCCGAGCCCGAGGTGCCAATCAGTACCGAGAAACTGCCTTCTTTAATGTGCAGATTCAGGTCGCTAACCGCGTTGTGCTCACCAAAAGCTTTACTTACGTGGCTAAATTCAATCATGGTGGGTTACCTTCAGCAGAGCGATCCCTAGATCAAACAGCGCATCAATCAGTACCGCCAGCGCGATAACCGGGATCACCCCCAGCAGCACCAGATCCACGGCACTGCTGAGCAGCCCCTGAAAGACCAGCGCGCCAAAACCGCCCGCGCCAATCAGCGCCGCGATGACGGCCATCCCGACGGTCTGTACCATCACCACCCGCAGGCTACGTAAAAAGACCGGCAAGGCCAGCGGCAACTGCACGTGAAGGAAACGCTGAGCGGTGCTCATGCCCATCGCACGTGCGCTTTCCAGAACATCATGGGGAACCTGATTCAATCCGGCCACCACGCCACGCACCAGCGGCAAAAGCGCATACAGCACCAGCGCGATCAACGCCGGTGTCATACCGGTTCCCGCCACACCCACCGAGGCAAGCCAGGGGAACGCTTTTACCAGTCCGGCAAGCGGCGCAATCAACAAGCCAAACAGGGCAACGGAAGGAACGGTCTGGATCACATTGAGGACGGTAAACACCGGTCCCTGGCGGGAGGGCGAAAAATAACATCCGATACCGAGGGGAATGCCAATCACCAGCGCGGGCAATACGGTCCCTGACAACAGCGTCAAATGTTGAGCCAGCGCATCATCAAAGACATCCTGGCGGTTAGCGTACTCTTTGAGCAATGAGAGGTCGTCGAACGTCCCCATCAACAGGAGTATGACGGGAACAATCGCCATCTGCGCATGTAACACCCAGCGCCAGAGAGGTTGCGCGGTAATCCGCCGGATGGCATCACTGCAGGCCAGCAATCCCAGCGCGAGCCCCAGCCACAGACCGCTTCCCACACTGGTTCGCGCCAGCGGCGTCCCGGTTTCCGCCAGATACGTCGCCGCCTTGCCTACGCTCCACAGCATCAGAATCACCAGCAGTTGCGCCACCACCAGCGTGCACACGGCTCCCTTTTTTCCCGGCACAAAGCATAATGCCAGCAAGGCGCAACCCGCGCCGGTGAGCATCGACACCGAACCGGGCCAGAGCGTCCAGAGCTGTCGTCCCTCGCCCGATACCAGGCGATTCGGCGCATAGTTTACAAACGGCAGCGCGACGGCAGCGGCTGAAAGAATAACCAGCAGCAACAGTACGCGCTGAATACTGACTTTTGACACGTCACCCAACCTTTTTCAGCCCTTTTACTTCACCCATCCCTTTTGTTTCAGATAGTCCGCCGCCACTTTTTTGGCGTCTAACCCTTCAACGGCAATGCTGGCATTAAGTTGTTGCAACGTTTTTTCATCGAGGCTGGCAAACACTGGTTGCAGCCATTCCGCCATCTGCGGGTACTCCTTCAGTACCGCCTCACGCACCACAGGCGCTGGCGCATAAATGGGCTGAACGCCTTTAGGATCGCTTAAGGTCTGTAAGCCCAGCGCGGCGACCGGACCATCCGTACCGTAGGCCATCGCGGCGTTGACGCCGGACGTTTGCTGCGCGGCCGCTTTAATGGTCACGGCGGTGTCACCGCCCGCCAGCGAAAGCAGTTGCGCCTGACTGAGTTTGAAATCGTAGGCTTTTTCGAAAGCGGGCAGCGCGTCAGCACGCTCGATAAATTCAGCGGAGGCGGCCAGTTTGAAAGTGCCGCCCTCTTTCAGATAGCGCCCGAGATCGGCCAGTGAGGTGAGTTTATTTTTTTCGGCGACATCGCTACGTACCGCGATAGTCCAGGTATTGTTGGCTGGGGCTGGCGTTAACCAGACCAGCTTATTTTGCTCTGCATCGAGTTTTTTGACTTTCTCAAAGCCTGCTTGCGCGTTTTTCCACGCCGGATCGTTTTCATCTTTGAAGAAGAACGCGCCGTTACCGGTATATTCAGGGTAGATATCCAGTTCGCCCGAGGTGATCGCGCCGCGCACGACCGGCGTGGTCCCCAACTGGACTTTATTGACCGTTTTGACGCCGTGGCTTTCCAGCACCTGCAAAATGATGTTGCCGAGCAGCGCACCTTCGGTGTCAATTTTCGATCCGACCTTCACCGGCGACGCCGCCTGCAAGGGTAAGCTCACTGCCGCTAACAGCGCCAGCGAACCGGCCCAAATATTTGAGATTGTCATGATGCTTTCCTCATCTTTTTGCCGCCTTTTTCAGCGACTTGAGGGGAAAGCATAGTCGAAAAGTGTTCTGTTAACCCGACATTTCCGTTTTTTCACGGTGCCCACAAGGGGGAACCCATGCCTAAGTTCCCCCTGTAACGGTTACAACAATTCAAACGATCCCTGCTTCACGCGGGCAGAATCGACGCCGATAAAGACGTTGAACTTGCCGGGTTCGGCGTCGAACTTCATCTGCTGATTCCAGAACTTCAGCGCATTGATATCAATCGGGAAACTGACGGTCTGCGTTTCGCCAGGTTTCAGGTTCACTTTCTTAAAGCCTTTCAGCTCTTTCACCGGACGACTCAGGGAAGCCGTGACGTCCTGCACATACAGCTGAATCACCGTCTCACCTTCACGCTTGCCGGTGTTGGTCACCTTCACACTCGCCGTCACGCTGCCGTCGCGTTTCAGGGTTGGCGCAGAAAGCGTCACGTCAGAAACGTCAAACGTGGTGTAACTCAGACCATAACCAAATGGATAGAGCGGGCCGTTGGCTTCGTCAAAGTAGCGAGAGGTGTATTTGTTCGGCTTGTCGGCGTTATACGGACGACCGGTGTTGAGGTGGCTGTAATAGGTCGGGATTTGCCCTACCGAACGCGGGAAGGACATTGGCAGTTTGCCCGACGGGTTGTAGTCGCCAAACAGGACATCGGCAATCGCGTTGCCGCCTTCCGTACCGGCAAACCAGGTTTCCAGCATCGCATCGGCCTGTTGATCCTCTTTCACCAGCGCCAGCGGACGACCGTTCATTAGCACCAGCACCAGCGGTTTGCCGGTCGCTTTCAGTGCCGCAATCAGATCGCGCTGGCTCTGCGGCAGTGTGATATCGGTACGGCTTGACGCTTCATGCGCCATGCCCTGCGCCTCACCCACCACGGCGACAACTACGTCAGACTGCTTCGCCGTCTTGACGGCTTCATCAATCATCTCCTGAGGTGAACGCGGATCCATCTTCACCGCCTCTTCGTACTGATTGAGGAAGGTGACAATGTCTTTATCGTTAGTGACGTTGGCCCCATGGGCGTACACCACTTTCCCCTTTGTACCGAGAGCATTTTTAATGCCGGTCAGCACCGTGATGGACTGATCGGCGACGCCTGCGGCGGACCAACTGCCCATCACATCGCGTTTGCTGTCCGCCAGTGGGCCGACAACCGCAATCGTCCCCGATTTTTTCAACGGCAGCGTGTCGAGGCGGTTTTTCAACAGCACCAGACTTTCACGCGCCACTTCACGCGCCTCTTTCCGGTGCAGACGGCTTTCGGCGTTGGTATCCACCGGATCAGACTCTTTTGCCCCCAGATGGCTGTACGGATCGTTAAACAGCCCCATGTCATATTTCACGTTGAGTACGTGCCGCGCCGCGTCATCCAGCTCCGCCATTGTCACTTTGCCGGATTTGATCAGTCCTGGCAGGTACTTGCTGTAATACTCGTCGCTCATACTCATGTTAATGCCGGACTTGAGCGCCACACGGACGGCATCTTCCGGGTCGGAGGCGGTGCCATGTTTAATCAGCTCTTTGATCGCACCATGGTCAGAGACGGTAATGCCTTTAAAGCCCCACTTGTCGCGCAGAATATCTTTCAGCAGCCAGGCATCAGAGGTCGCTGGCGTGCCGTTCAGTGAGTTCAGCGCCACCATCACCGCGCCGCTGCCTGCGTCCAGACCGGCTTTGTACGGCGGCATATAGTCGTTAAACAGGCGCTGCGGACTCATGTCCACGGTGTTGTACTCTTTACCGCCCTCCACGGCGCCGTAGGCGGCGAAGTGCTTAACGCTGGTCATCACCGAATAGCGATCTGCCGGGCTTTTGCCCTGCATCGCTTCCACCATCGTTTTTCCCATAATGGAAGTCAGATACGTATCTTCGCCAAAGCCTTCCGAGGCGCGTCCCCAGCGCGGATCGCGGGAGACATCGACCATCGGCGCCCAGGTCATGTTCAGACCGTCGTCGGCGGCTTCATACGCCGAGATGCGTCCGACGGTTTTCACCGCGTCGAGGTTAAAAGAGGATGCCAGCCCGAGGCTAATCGGGAAGACGGTACGCTGGCCATGCAGCACGTCATAGGCAAAAAAGAGAGGGATTTTCAGGCGGCTCAGTTCCATCACCTGATCCTGCATTTTGCGGATGTCCTGACGGGTGACGGTGTTAAAAATCGCCCCCACCTGGCCGTCTTTGATCATCTCGCGGATCGCTTCTTTCGGGTTATCCGGGCCGACGCTGATTAAACGCAACTGACCAATTTTTTCATCGACGGTCATTTTCGTCAGCAACTGGGTGACAAACGCATCTCGCGCTTCCGGCGTCAGCGGATGGTTACCGAACAGCTCCTCCGCCAGCGCGGGTTGCACCGCCAGACTGACCGCGACACCTACAGAACATAGCCATTTCATGTTGATTCTCTCTTTCTCTAAAGCCCGACGTGGCAGCGAAAATATAACAAAAACCGCATTTTGCCATAAGCCTAAACGGCAGCGCGGCAGAAAGCTAAGGCTATTCTCTTAATTTTCAACGCCGCCAATTCAAAGACAGCGTGAATGAGAAAGCGTATTGTCATACAAAGCGCTATGCTTGAACCTGATATTTTGTCCCACCACAAGGAGTGGAGAATGTCTTCCATTACAACAACTGATAATAAAACCTTCCTGAATGAACTCGCCCGCCTGGTGGGACATTCACACCTGCTGACCGAACCGGCTAAAACCGCCCGCTATCGCAAGGGCTTTCGTTCCGGTCAGGGCGACGCCCTGGCGGTGGTCTTTCCCGGATCGCTGCTGGAACTCTGGCGCGTTCTGAACGCCTGCGTCAACGCCGATAAAATTATCCTGATGCAGGCCGCCAATACCGGCCTGACCGAAGGTTCCACGCCGAACGGCAATGATTATGACCGCGAAATTGTGATTATCAGCACCCTGCGTCTCGACAAACTGCACGTGCTGGGCAAAGGCGAACAGGTGCTGGCGTATCCAGGCACCACGCTGTACTCACTGGAAAAAGCACTGAAACCACTGGGACGTGAACCGCACTCGGTGATTGGTTCATCATGTATCGGCGCGTCGGTCATTGGCGGGATCTGTAATAACTCCGGCGGCTCGCTGGTGCAAAGAGGCCCGGCGTATACCGAAATGTCCCTGTTTGCCCGCATCGATGAAAACGGCAAGCTGCAGCTGGTTAACCATCTGGGGATTGATCTGGGGCAAACGCCTGAGCAGATCCTGAGTCAGTTGGACGATGAGCGAATCAAAGAAGAAAATGTCCGCCACGACGGGCGTCACGCACACGATCACGACTACGTCACCCGCGTCAGAGACATTGATGCCGACACCCCGGCGCGCTATAACGCCGATCCGGATCGCCTGTTCGAGTCCTCTGGCTGTGCCGGGAAACTGGCGGTCTTCGCCGTGCGTCTCGACACCTTTGAAGCGGAAAAAAACCAGCAGGTGTTTTACATTGGCACCAACCAACCCGAGGTGCTGACGGAGATCCGCCGCCATATTCTGGCGACGTTCAACAATCTGCCGGTAGCGGGTGAATACATGCACCGCGATATCTACGACATTGCTGAACAGTACGGCAAGGACACCTTCCTGATGATTGACAAGCTCGGCACCGACAAAATGCCGTTCTTCTTCACGCTGAAGGGCCGCACCGATGCGATGCTGGAAAAGGTGAAATTCTTCCGTCCACACTTTACCGATCGCGCGATGCAAAAGTTTGGTCACCTGTTCCCGAGTCATCTGCCGCCGCGCATGAAAAGCTGGCGCGATAAATATGAACATCATCTGCTGTTAAAAATGGCGGGCGATGGCGTCGCTGAAGCACAAAGCTGGCTCACGGAATTCTTTAAAACCGCAGAAGGCGACTTCTTTGCCTGCACGCCGGAAGAAGGCAGCAAGGCCTTCCTGCACCGCTTTGCAGCGGCTGGCGCGGCCATTCGCTACCAGGCGGTTCATGCCGATGAGGTGGAGGATATTCTGGCGCTGGATATCGCTCTGCGCCGCAATGACACTGAATGGTATGAACATCTGCCGGCGGAAATTGACAGCCAACTGGTGCATAAACTCTATTACGGTCACTTTATGTGCTACGTCTTCCACCAGGATTACATCGTGAAGAAAGGCGTGGATGCTCACGCGCTGAAAGAGCAAATGCTGGAACTGCTGCAACAGCGTGGCGCGCAATATCCGGCTGAGCATAACGTCGGGCATCTGTATGAAGCACCGCCCGCGCTGACCCGTTTTTATCGCGAAAATGACCCGACCAACAGTATGAATCCCGGAATAGGCAAAACCAGTAAGCAGAAATTCTGGAAAGTCCCCTCTTCCGATTAACTCCAGCAACCAGGCCTGATGGCATGGGCTGGATTTGCGCGAAATATCGTGCAAAAGTAATGAGATGTACCGGAGTCGTAATGACTCCGGTTTTTCTTCGCAAAGGTGAGAACCATGTCTGTTGCCGATACGCTTTCTGATCACGATATCGCAGTGCGCGACGCGCTGCCCGACGACGTAGAGGCGATCTCCTCGTTATATGCGTGGCATGTGTTGAATGGTCGCGCCTCTTTTGAAGAAACGCCCCCGACAATCGATGAGATGCGCCGACGTATGCGTACGGTCGCGCAGTATGGTCTGCCGTGGCTGGTGGCGCTCTATCGCGGCGTGGTGGTCGGTTATTGCTACGCCACGCAGTATCGACCGCGCCCGGCCTATCGCTTTACCCTGGAAGAGTCAATTTATGTCGATGCCAGCATGACCGGACGCGGCATCGGCAGCCTGCTGATGCAGACGTTAATCACCCGCTGCGAGGAAGGGCCGTGGCGGCAGATGGTGGCGGTGATAGGTGACGGGCATAGCAATCCTGGCTCACTGCGGTTGCATAAGAAACACGGTTTCGAGATTGCCGGACAATTGCGTAGCGTCGGGTATAAGAAGGGAGACTGGCGGGATACGTTGATTATGCAGCGCCCACTCAACGAAGGTGACTGGACGCTGCCGGAGTAAGGTTTTGTTATCCATGCCGTATCCGGCCTACGGCTGAGATGTTTTCGTAGGCCTGATAAGCGAAGCGTCATCAGGCTATTTCCCTGGACGACTTCGCCTTATTCGGTCTATAGCCGCATCAGTCGTTTTGCGCGGTTTGCTCACCCGCATTGCCGCCCGCCGCGGCCATCTGTGCGGCTTTTTGCTTTTTATAGCTCAATGCCGCCGCCGGAACCGGCATTACTTTCCCGGTTTCGATCCACGTGCGTAAACGACTGGCATCGGCAAAATGGGTGTACTTGCCGAACGCATCCATCACCACCAGCGCCACCGGTTTATTATTGATTACCGTGCGCATCACCAGGCAATGCCCTGCGGCGTTGGTGAAGCCGGTTTTAGTAAGCTGAATATTCCAGTTGTCGCGATACACCAGATGGTTGGTATTGCGAAACGGCAGCGTATACGCCGGGTTGGCGAAGGTCGCCATATCTTCACGCGTGGTGCTCAGTTGCCCAATCAGCGGATACTGCTTACTGGCGATAAGCAGTCTGGTGAGATCGCGCGCGGTCGACACGTTGTGAATCGACAAACCGGTCGGTTCCACAAAACGGGTCTGGGTCATACCCAGCGCTTTTGCCTTCGCGTTCATGGCGTTAATAAAAGCGTTATAGCCGCCCGGATAATGATGCGCCAGGCTTGCTGCGGCCCGGTTTTCCGAGGACATCAGCGCCAGCAGTAACATATCTTTACGGCTGATTTCACTGTTCAGCCGCACGCGAGAGTAGATCCCTTTCATCTCTGGCGTCTGGCTGATATCCACTTTCAGTTTTTCGTCCAGCGGCAGCCGTGCATCAAGCACCACCATCGCCGTCATTAATTTGGTTATCGACGCAATCGGACGCACCAGGTCCGGATGGTTCGAATAGATCACCTTATTGGTGTTCAGATCCACGATCATCGCACTACCGGAGGCAATCTCAGGTTGAGACGCCGCGGCAGTCGCCGCCGTTTTTGCCAGCGCTTGCGGCGCAAAAGGCACAGCCAGCATCAGCGCCAGGCTCAGTATGGAAACTCGGAATTTCAGCATGATGAGATTTCAGAAAATGGTTCACGCGTGATGACACGCACCGCCGGAGTCAGGATGGCTCAGGCTAGCAGGGGAATCATAGCGAGCTAATGACCTTGCCGCCAGAAGAGAATCGTCAGGAAATGCTGCATTGCTGGCTTTTGCACCAACAATGCAGCTCGGTAATCAGAACAAGCGATAGCCGTATCCCCAGAGGATGACGGTCAGCGCGAGCAGCACTTCCAGTACCAGTACGCCGATAGCCAGGGTCGAGCTGGAGAAACTCAGCCCTTCTTCCTTATTGATATTCAGGAATGTCGGAATGCCCAGATAGAGCAGATAGCCGGTATAGAACAGCGCTACCGTCCCGACAAATGCGCAAAGCCACACCAGCGGATACAGCGCCACCAGACCGCTGAGAAACAGCGGCGTCGCCACATAACCGGCAAACACCATACAGTGCGTCAAAGACGGACGCTGCGGATAATTCCGCGCCATCCACCAGATCACGCGCCCCATGATCGCCACGCCCGCCAGCATCACGGCATAGAACAGGACTGCCAGCACAAGGCCTGTAAACAGAGAAAGCTTCAGGATAGTGCCGTCGCCAAAATTCCAGCCGATTTGGGTCGTACCAATGAAGGCGCAAATGACCGGGATGGCCGCCATCAAAAGCACATGGTGGGTGTAGTGATGCGAAACCGTTTCGTTCTCGCTGTTGATCACCTGCATTTCACGATTGGGATGGGAAAACAGCCCCCAGACATGGTTCATACCGCCCCCTTGTTGTCAGCTGTGGACCTAACACTTCAAGTATAATTCAGCTTTGCGATTATTTATTGTACAGACAAAGAAATGCCGCCGCGCCTGATGGCCCTTTTTGAGCATCACGAATTCAGAGGGTGTATGCTTACATTCGTGGAGGTCATACAGACGTATGGATATAAACAGTCTTATTGCGCAATACGGTTATGCCGCGCTGGTGGTCGGGAGTCTGGCTGAAGGCGAAACCATCACCCTGCTGGGGGGCGTTGCCGCACATCAGGGATTACTCAAGTTCCCCCTCGTGGTCGTGGCCGTGGCCTTAGGCGGCATGATAGGCGATCAGCTACTGTATCTGCTGGGACGCCGCTTTGGTGGCAGGATCCTGCACCGCTTTGCACGTCATCGTGACAAAATTCGTCAGGCGCAGAAGATGATTCAGCGTCGCCCGTACCTGTTCGTGATCGGCACCCGTTTCATGTACGGGTTTCGCGTGATCGGCCCGCTGTTGATTGGCGCCAGCCATCTGCCGCCAAAGATATTTTTACCGCTGAATATCCTCGGCGCACTGGTCTGGGCGCTGATCTTCACCACCCTGGGTTATGTGGGAGGTGAAGTGGTCGCGCCATGGTTACATCACCTCGATCAGCATCTCAAACATTGGATCTGGCTGATTCTGGCGGTGGTGCTGGTGATCGGCGCTCGCTGGTGGCTGAAGCGCCGCAGTAAGGCGAAGAAGGCTCAGGAGTGATGATAGCCGCCGCCGAGCGCGCTGGTAAGCTGGATGGACGCATCCAGCCACTGACCTTGTAAAATCAGTCCGTTACCCTGCTCGCGCAGCGCGGGTATTCTGGCCTTGCTGACGAGAGAGCCAGCGATAATCCCGGCGTCATAGCGCGCCTGCGCCAGGCTGACCACCCGATCGGCATCATGTTCAATCTGCTGCTGATGCTGATTTTTCTGCATCAGCGTCGCCACCTGACTGGCCGTACGCGCCACCTCGTTCACCGCATCAACCACCGCTTTGTTATAACTGGCGATCGACAAATTGTTCTGCGCCTGGGCGATATCAAGGTTTGCATTCAGTCTGCCACTGTCGAAGATCGGCAGCGTCAGGCCAGCGGTCACGCCCATCTGTTGGGCGGAACTGCGGAACAGATCGCTCAGATGCAGCGCATCCTGTTGCAAAAAGGCCATCAGATTGATGTCGGGATAGAACGCCGCTTTCGCCGCCTCCACGCTGCTCATGGAGGATTCAATCACCCAGTGCGCCGCCTGTAAATCTGCTCTGCGCGCCAACAGGGCGTAGCCCAGTTGTCCTGGAAGCTGGCTCTCCACCTGCGGCAAGCTCACTTCATACAGTTTCAGCGACGCCGATTGCGTGTTGGTCAGCGCGCTCAGACGCGCCTCAATGACCTTCATCTTCCCGGCAACCTCATTCAACTGCTGCTGGGTTTTACTGTCATCGATATCCGTTTCCACGCCTTCTACCGAAGAGGTGATGCCGTTCTGATATAGCTGGCGATTGGTGTCAATGATATTGCGCTGTTCCTGTTCAATTTGGATCAGCAGTTTGCTGAGCGCCGCATCTGTTTGCCATTCCCAGTAAAGCCGCGTAACGCCGCTGGCTAGCAGCTGGCGGGTCTGCTCACGTTCAGCTTCCCGCGCTTTTACCGCCCCGATGCGCGCCGTCACTTCCGCGCGGTTCTTACCCCACAAATCGAGATCCCAACCGGCGGTCAGGCCAAACGTACCGTTGGTGTACCACGGTCCGGTCGTGCCTGCCGCCGGATCGGTGACGGCAAACGGCCCCATGAGCCCTTCTGCTGACATTTTCTGCCGTTCGGCATCCGCTGAAAGATCGACTTGCGGCCCCCCCTGGGCTTCGACCGCTTTAGCCTGCGCTTCGGCCAGCGAGATCCGCTGTTCCGCCACTTGCATATCCGGGGAACTGGCAATCGCGTTCTTCACTAACTCGTTCAACTGTGCGTCATGATAATCCTGCCACCACTGGCTCCCGGGCCACCCGTTATTCAGCGCCGGAGGCAGCGTTGAATCCACATGAGAGGCGGGAGGTTGCTGAGTCAGCGTCGGTTGGCTGTCATGCATGGGGGCACATCCCGCGAGCAAAACAGCCAGCGGAAAGCACGCTGTCAGCGCGTGAAAAGAGTAACGAGTCATGAAGATGTTCTGCGAAGAAAAGGTGTGCGGAGCTTACCCGTTGTTGTGAACGGTTTTTTAGTTACGCGTGGCATAACATCTTCGGCAATGAAAAGTCACACCTGGCAAAATATATTCCAGCGGAATATAAACACTTCAATAATATTAAACTTCAATCGACTGAATCGCGCGGGCAATATCCGGTGAATGATTTAACGCGCGAATATCCTGAAAGACATCCGTGGCCTCACGGTATTCCTTACGCAAATAACCCAGCCATTGTTTAATACGCGCAACGTGATATAAGCCGGTGTCGCCCTGTTTTTCCAGACGGGTATACTTTTTCAGTAGCTCAACGACCTGCGGCCATGGCATTCGCGGCTCGTTATACTTCACCACCCGACTGAGATTGGGAATGTTCAATGCTCCGCGACCAATCATCACCGCGTCACAGCCGCTAACGGCCAGACATTCCTGAGCGCTTTGCCAGTCCCAGATTTCACCGTTGGCAATCACCGGAATAGACAGCCGCTCGCGAATTTCGCCAATCGCCTGCCAGTTGATGTGCTCCGCCTTATAGCCCTGCTCTTTGGTGCGCCCGTGTACGACCAGTTCGCTCGCCCCGGCCTGCTGGACGGCATCCGCAATCTCAAACTTCTTGTCGCCGCTGTCCCAGCCCAGACGCACTTTTACCGTCACCGGTAAATGCGCGGGCACCGCTTCACGCATCGCTTTCGCGCCCTGGTAGATGAGTTCAGGATCCTTGAGTAACGTCGCCCCGCCGCCGCTGCCGTTCACCATTTTTGACGGGCAGCCGCAGTTGAGATCAACGCCGTAAGATCCCAGTTCCACGGCGCGGGCCGCATTTTCCGCCAGCCACTGGGGATACTGCCCCAACAGTTGCACACGGACTAAGGTGCCGGAAGGGGTCCGGCTGCCGTTGAGCAACTCAGGGCAGAGACGATGAAAGACTTTTACTGGCAAGAGTTGATCCACCACGCGCACAAACTCGGTGATGCAAAGATCATAATCATTCACTTCCGTCAGAAGTTCGCGCACCAGTGAATCCAGTACGCCTTCCATCGGCGCCAGTAAAACCCGCATATCGTCACCCGCAAAAAAAAAGAGGCGCTATCATAGCGCCTCTGTGCGATGAGCAAAACCTTTTGCCGGATGACGGCGCAAAGCGCCTTATCCGGCCTACATTCCATCCTGCTGGTAGGCCGGGCAAGCAAAGCGCCTACATTCCATCCTGTCGGTAGGCCGGGCAAGCGAAGCGCCCCCGGCAAAAGCCCTTTTTCTCAGCGTGGCAGAAGACAGTTATCTTCTTTCCAGCCGTACAGCCATTCCATGCCGCGATAAAACTCCGCCTGTGATTTACCTTTCCACAACAGATTTCGCACCTGGCGCTCCACGCCTGCCGCGTGATAGACGCGCCCCATTTCGCGGGTCGACCAGACAATGCGCGCCGTGCGTGGAATGCGCACCGACTCATACAGCGCAAAGGCTTTCGCCGCATCGCCGTCGCACTGCTCCAGCGCTTTACCCAGCGTGACGGCATCTTCCAGCGCCATACAGGCCCCCTGCGCCATGTACTGCGCCACCGGATGCGCGGCATCGCCCACCAGCGTGATACGTTCGGTGCCCCATTTCTCCACCGGTTCGCGATCGGCGGTTGACCAGCGACGCCAGGTCGTGGGTTTATCCAGCATCTGCCGCGGGCGTGGATGGATCCCGGCGAAATACGACAGCACTTCTTCCTTACTGCCGTCTTTCACGCCCCACTCCTCCTGATGACGACTGTGGAAGGTGACGACCAGGTTGTACTGCTTACCGCCGCGCAGCGGGTAGTGCACGAGGTGGCAGTGCGGTCCGGCCCAGAGCACTGGCGCGTTGATGCGCAGGTCTTCCGGCATATCCGCACAGTCAATGACCGCACGGTAGACTACGTGTCCGGTCACGCGCGGCGAATCGCCCAGCAGGCTCTGACGCACCACCGACTTCACGCCGTCACAACCGATCAGAATATCGGCGGTCCAGCTATTCCCTTGCTCGTCGAACACCGTTACGTCGTCCGCCGTCTGGCGAATGTCGACCACATTGGTCGAAGTCCGGTACTCAACGTTCGGATGCGTCAGTACTGATTCCCAGACGGAAGCGTGAATATCAACCCGGTGGATGACCGCGTACGGACCGCCGAAGTGGTCGCGAAAGGCCTGTCCGGTCTCGATGTGCACCACTTCTTCCGCGTTCACGGCATCCATCATGGTGATGTGATCGGTAAACACCGCACGCTGACGCGCGACATCGCCGACGCCGAGGCTGTCCAGCGCAGAGAAGGCGTTTGGACCGAGCTGAATACCCGCACCGATCTCGCCAATTTCATGGGCTTTTTCCAGCAGCATCACTTTGATACCCTGACGCGCCAGCGAAAGCGCGGTGGCTGCCCCGCCAATTCCGCCGCCGACAATAATTGCGCTCGTCACTTTAGCCATTGTCATTCTCCTTCTCAGGCTGAGATTTTATCTTGTTGATTTTCCGGGGCGGCGGCGATGAACGCCGGGAGCTGTGTGCAGGCGTCATACACGGCTTTGCAACGCGGATAGCCGCTCAGATCGCACCCCATTCTTAACGCATTCGCCCATTGCGGGACCAGGCAGCAGTCGGCAAGCGTCGGTGCATTACCCACGCAGTAGTTCTGCGACTGACTCTGACGCAACAGTTGTTCGACGGCGCTTAACCCCTGCTGGATCCAGTGCGCGTACCAGCGTTTTTTCTCTTCTTCACTGACCTTCAGTTCCTCGCTCAGATAGCGCAACACCCGCAGGTTATTCACCGGGTGAATATCGCAAGCGATGGCATAGACGATCTCCAGCACCTGCGTGCGCGCCGGATCGCTGACGGGCAGCAAACGTGATTGCGGAAAATGCCGGTCCAGCCAGTCGATAATCGCCAGCGACTGGCCCAGCGCTTCGCCATCATCGGTCACCAGCGTCGGTACCAGCCCCACCGGATTCATCCGCCGGTAGGCCAGTTCATTTTGCTGACCGATACGGATATTGACGCCCACCGTGTGGTAGTCGATCCCCTTTAATGCCAGCGCGATACGCACGCGGTACGACGCCGAACTGTTAAAAAAACTGTACAGCTTCATACATCACCTCAGACAATCTTCACAGCGATAGGCGTCAGTCCGTCCACGCCACCGGTGATCACATCCCCTTTCACCACGGCGCCAACGCCTTCCGGCGTGCCGGTGAAGATCAGGTCGCCCGGTTGCAGTTCGAAGAAGCCGGACAGATAGCTGATCGTTTCATTCACCGACCAGATCAGATGGCGGATGTCGCTGCGCTGATGATCGTCGCCGTTCACCTGTAACCAGATAGGCGCGGAAGTGATATCTGCAATTTCATCCGCCTTATGCAGCGGCGCGATGGGTGCAGAGAGATCGAACGCTTTGCCGATTTCCCACGGACGCCCCATCTGACGCATCTCCATCTGGCGATCGCGGCGGGTCATATCCAGCCCGGTGGCATAGCCCCAGATATACTCATGGGCGTTTTCTAACGGGATATCGCTGCCCTTTTTACCGATGGCGACCACCAGCTCAATTTCATAGTGATAGTTATCCGTTTGCGCCGGGTATGGCAGCGCTAACGTTTCGCCTGCGGCTACCGGCACAATCGCATCGGCAGGCTTACAGAAAAAGAACGGCGGCTCACGGTCCGGATCAAACCCCATTTCGCGGGCATGGGCGGCATAGTTACGCCCTACGCAGTACACGCGACGGACGGGAAACTGCGCATCGCTGCCGACAACCGGTACGCTGACGGGGGCCTGTGGTGCAAATACATACTGAGTCATAGCTCTCTCCCAAATTAATAGCGGGCTTCGCGGAACAACCCGAGGGCTTCCTGTACCGGTCGGTCCGAAAAACTGAATAAAACGGTTTCATCGGTGGTGTTGAACGACACGTCGTGCCAGGTCGGAACCACAAAAATATCTTTGGCTGAGAAATGGAACGTCTCGTTGCCGACGGTGACATCCCCCGCCCCTTCAACCACGTGATAAATGGTGCTGTCAGTGGTACGCGCCACCCGCGAGGTAAAGCCTTTTGGCAACAGTTGCAGGAACGTGCCCATCGATGGCATCGGGTAGCCGCCGGTCACCGGGTTGACATAGCGCATTTTGTAGCCATCCCACTCATCGGCATCGCCGAGACGGGTCAGGTCGTGCAGCGCTTCGCGACTGCGGTCATAGCGATAGTTGAAAATCGGCGATGAATTGCCTTTCTGATGGCGCAGCGGCAGCATGTTGGCGGCATAGCGCGGCAGGTAATCGCCCTCTTTACGCGAGACCGGCTGCTGATCTTCCGGGTAATCCTCAGCAAAGCCGCAGCCCAGAATGTTAACCAGCGGCAGATCCAGACCGTCCAGCCAGACCACCGGCTCATCGCCAGGGTTGCCGTGGTCGTGCCATTGCCACTGCGGGGTCAGAATAAAATCGCCAGTGTGCATCTGGGTCCGCTCGCCGTCCACGGCGGTAAATGCCCCTTTCCCTTCCACAATAAAGCGTAACGCCGACTGGTTATGACGATGGCTGGGGGCGACTTCGCCCGGCATGATTAGCTGCAATCCCGCGTAGAGCGTTGACGTTATAGAGGACTGACCGCGCAGCATCGGGTTTTCCAGGACCAGCACGCGACGAATCGCCTCTTTCGCGCCAATCAGGTTGCCGCTTTCCAGCAGCAACGGCCGAATTTCCTGGTAGTTCCAGTAGGCTGGCGCACAGGTCGGATTCGGCGTTTGCGGAACCAGATGGTGCAGCGATTCCCACAGCGGGGTCAGATTCTGCCCCGAAATATGCTGGTAAAACTGCTGACGGCTGTTTTTAACATCCTGATTATGTTCTGACATAGGGATTCTCCTTATTCGTTCACGACGCTTGCGTGCGGCATAACATCAGGGACAGAGGCTGACTGGCGGACAACGACCGTGAGTACGGCTAACATCACCGCGCTGATGGCCGCCGGAACAGCGATAATGAAAAACAAGGTGTCGAAAGAGAAATTCATCGCCATCATCACGCCGCCGGAAAGCGAACCGACAATCGCTCCGCAGCGCCCCACCGCGTTGGACCAGCTCACGCCCGTCGCCCGACTCTGGGTGGGATAGAGCGTGGCGGTTAAAGCATTGAGGCCCACCTGCGATCCGCTGATACCCACCCCGGTACCAAAAATCGCCAGCGCCATCAGCCATAAACCGTTTTCGCTCAGACCAATCATGACGATGCATACCGCTCCCAGCGCGTAGCTCACGGCCAGCACCCGGAAGGGATTGTGTTTATCCATCAGCACGCCCAATGCCAGCGCGCCGAGCGTACCGCCAATCTGGAACGCCGCCGTCACCCAGGAAGCCTGCTGCAGGTCAATCCCACGATGGTTCAACAGCGTCGGCATCCAGCTCGACAGCAGATAGATGATTAACAGGCTCATGAAGAACACCACCCATAACATCAGGGTAATGGGCAACTGACGGCCAACAAACAGCTGACGAATGCTGCCTTTGGCAATTGCCGCCGCCTCCTGGAGGTAAAACTGAGTATTGTCGTAACGCTCGCCGGTGATCGCGCTTACCGTTCTGGCGATGGTTGCCTGCGGTAGCTGGCGACGTACCTGCCAGCGCGGAGATTCCGGCAGGACCGCGAGCAGGACAAAGAACAGCATCAGCGGTAACACGCCGCCGAGGACCAGAATCCCGTGCCAGCCAATAACCGGCACCAGCTGCGCGCTGACAATCCCGCCCATCGCTGAACCGAGCGTAAAGCCGCAGAACATCAGGGTGACCAGCGCGCCGCGGCGGCGGGCGGGCAGGTATTCAGAGGTCATCGTGATGGTGTTGGGCATGGCGCCGCCCAGGCCAAGACCGGTCAGAAAGCGCAGGATAACCAGCGTTTGCAGATCCGGCGAAAAGGCGGAAATCAGGCTCAGCGCGCCAAACAGCGCCACGCAGAGCTCAATCACCCGTTTGCGACCGAAGCGGTCAGACAGCGGTCCGCAAAGTAAGGCGCCGGCGGTAAGGCCTAACAGACCTGCGCCAAACAGCGGGGCGAGGTCTCCGGCAGTTAACTGCCAGTGGGTACGAATATCGGGTGCAATAAAGCCAATGGCTGCGGTATCAAAACCATCAAGCATGACCACCAGAAAGCAGCAGATGATCACTCGCCACTGTGTCTTGCTGACAGGAGCAGCATCGATCAGGGCTTGTAGTTCACGTCGTTGAGTCATAGTGAATGCCTCGGTGCAGGTAGGGACAGATGTTGTTTTGTTTTTGGTATGTTACGAGTTTGTAGACTGGGCGATAAAATGTACAATGGCATTTCATGCAGAGACATAACCTGGAGGTTATCGCTGATGGCAAACTGGGCGCAAAAACTGAAGCTGCACCATCTGCAAATGCTGGTGGCGCTGGGCGAACAAGGGAATCTCACGCACGTAGCGCGAATGATGAATATCACCCAGCCCGCGCTGTCGAAATGGCTGTCACAGCTCGAAGATGAGATGGGGATCACGCTCTTTGAGCGTCACAGTAAAGGTCTGCGCCCCTCGGAAGGCGGCAAGTTGCTGCTGCAACACGCCCAGCGTTTAATCAACGACATGGAGCGTTCGCAGTATGAAATGGCGCGCTTTAAAGAAGGCGGGCTGGTAGGGAGTCTGAAGATTGGCTGCTCGCCGGTGGCGACCGACTGTGTATCGCAGGCGATCCTCAATCTGCTCGTTGAGATGCCGACGCTGCACCTTAACATTGAAGAAAAGGTCATGACGCCGCTGTTGCACGACCTGCTTGCCGGTTCCGTGGATGTCGTGGTCGGTCGCGTCGGTGGGCGAGCGCTGCAGCTTCCGCTCAATTATCAGGTGCTGTATACCGAACCCGTTTGCTTTGTCGCCCGTCCCCACCATCCGTTAGCGAAGTTTGATACCCTGAGCTGGGCCGATCTCGCGCACTGGCGCTGGATCGTCTGGCCGACGGGGACGCCTATCCGCCTGAGTATTGATAACGCGCTGGTCGATAACGGCGTGATGCTGCCGGAAAACACCATCGAGTCGGCATCAATGAACGTCAGTACTAACCTGCTGCAAAGCAGCGATATGATCTCTATCCTTTCTTTACGGCTGGCGCAGCGCTATGCCAGCCAGGGACAGCTGGTGATCCTCAACCTGCCGAAGATTGAACAGAAAGGCAGCGTGGGCGTGTTCTGGCGCAATAATGAGACGCCGTCCAGCGCGCTGAGTCGTTTTCTGCAACTGCTGGCACAAGTTTAGCATCATGTATTGGGGATATTGCCCAATGTTCCCGCTGTCTATGTTCAGTATGCTAAGAATTCATGATGTGATCGATAGCACGTTTTAAAGTTTAATTGTATGATGAATCCGTCGCTTCAAGGAATTTCAACATGAGCAAGACACTGAATATCATCTGGCAATACTTACGCGCTTTCGTGCTGATTTATGCCTGTCTGTATGCAGGCATTTTTATTGCGTCCCTGCTGCCCGTCGCGATTTCTGGCAGCATCATCGGGATGCTGATCCTGTTTGTGCTGCTGGCGCTGCAAATCATCCCGGCGAAATGGGTGAACCCTGGCTGCTATGTGCTGATTCGCTATATGGCGCTGTTGTTTGTGCCGATTGGCGTCGGCGTGATGCAGTACTTCGATCTGCTGCGCGCGCAGTTCGGCCCGGTGGTGGTGTCGTGTGCAATCAGTACGCTGGTGGTGTTTCTGGTAGTGAGCTGGAGTTCACACCTGGTTCACGGTGAACGGAAAGTGGTAGGTCAGAAAGGATCTAAAGAATGATGTCGTCAATCTGGTGGTCTTTACCGCTGACGCTGGCGGTTTTTTTCGGCGCGCGCAAACTGGCTGCACGGTTTAAATTTCCTTTACTGAATCCGCTGCTGGTGGCGATGGTGGTGATTATCCCATTCCTTCTGCTGACCGGTATCCCCTACGCCAGCTATTTTAAAGGTAGCGAAGTACTGAATGACCTGCTGCAACCGGCAGTCGTGGCGCTGGCCTATCCACTGTACGAACAGCTGCATCAGATTCGCGCCCGCTGGAAGTCAATCATTACCATCTGCTTTGTCGGCAGCGTTGTGGCTATGGTCACCGGCACCTCGGTGGCGCTGCTGATGGGCGCCACGCCTGAAATCGCCGCCTCCGTGTTACCGAAATCCGTCACTACGCCGATTGCGATGGCCGTGGGCGGCAGCATCGGCGGTATCCCGGCGGTTAGCGCCGTGTGCGTGATTTTCGTCGGTATTCTCGGCGCCGTCTTTGGTCATACGTTGTTAAACGCGATGCGCATTAAAACAAAAGCCGCGCGCGGACTGGCGATGGGCACCGCGTCCCACGCCCTCGGCACCGCCCGCTGCGCGGAGCTGGATTATCAGGAAGGCGCGTTCAGTTCGCTGGCGCTGGTGATTTGCGGGATTATTACCTCGCTGATCGCCCCGTTCCTGTTTCCGATTATTCTCGCGGTCGTGGGCTAAAATTTGCGATACGTCGCACATTTTTAATTTATGTTTCATAAGTTGCATACACAATGAGAATCAGATCACACATATAGCCGTAACAGGCCCGTACACTACGATCCCAATACATTGTTATGAGGCAACGCCATGCACCCACGTTTTCAAACTGCCTTTAGCCAACTCGCGGACAACCTGCAATCCGCGCTGGCGCCCATTCTGGCAGATACGCATTTCCCCGCTTCGCTGACGGCTGAGCAGGTATCAATGCTTAAAAGCGCAACGGGACTGGACGAAGACGCGCTGGCATTCGCGCTGCTGCCGCTGGCGGCGGCCTGCGCCTGTACGCCGTTGTCGAACTTCAACGTTGGCGCGATTGCGCGCGGCGTGAGTGGAACGTGGTATTTCGGCGCCAACATGGAATTCCTCGGCGCGACCATGCAACAAACGGTTCATGCGGAACAAAGCGCCATCAGCCACGCCTGGTTGCGCGGAGAAAAAGGTCTCGCGGCGATCACCGTTAACTACACGCCGTGCGGCCACTGCCGCCAGTTTATGAACGAACTGAACAGCGGACTGGATCTGCGCATTCATCTGCCCGGTCGTGAACCACATACGCTGCGCGACTATTTGCCGGACGCGTTTGGGCCGAAAGATCTCGACATCAAGACGCTGCTGATGGACGAACAGGATCACGGTTTTGCCCCTCAGGGAGATGCGCTGACGCAAGCGGCCATTGCCGCCGCGAGCCGTAGTCATATGCCATACAGCCAGTCACCGAGCGGTGTGGCACTGGAGTGCAAAGACGGACGTATCTTTAGCGGAAGCTATGGCGAAAACGCCGCGTTTAACCCGACGCTGCCCCCGTTACAGGGAGCGCTGATTATGCTGAATCTGAACGGCTATGGATATACCGATATTCAGCGTGCGGTTCTGGCGGAAAAAGCCGATGCGCCGCTGATCCAGTGGGATGCCACCGCCGCGACGCTGAAAGCGCTGGGCTGCAGCAACATCGATCGCGTGCTTTTGGGTTAAAGGTCTAATAACGCCCGTTCACAGGCCGGACAAGGCGTTTTCACCGCCATCTGGCCTAATCGCCTGATGGCGCTACGCTTATCAGGCCTACGTTTGTTTCATGCGGTATTGCTGAAAATCCCCCCAATCAGACTGCTGTTTCTTGCGCTTCGTCAGCGGGTACAGTAGCCTGATTGAAATTTCATCCAGTGACAGAGTTTTCTTCATGCTAAAGCGCGCACTCTACAGCCTGTTGGTCCTGATCGGCTTGCTGCTGTTGATCGTGCTGGGCCTTGATCGCTGGATGAGCTGGAAAACCGCCCCCTATATTTACGACGAGCTTCAGGACCTGCCCTACCGCCAGGTTGGCGTGGTGCTCGGCACGGCTAAATATTATCGCACCGGGGTGATCAACCAGTATTATCGCTACCGTATTCAGGGCGCGCTGAACGCCTATAACAGCGGCAAGGTTAACTATCTGCTGCTCAGCGGCGACAACGCCCTGCAAAGCTATAACGAACCGATGACGATGCGCAAAGACCTGATTGCCGCTGGCGTCGATCCTGCCGACATCGTGTTAGATTACGCCGGATTCCGCACGCTTGATTCGATTGTCCGCACCCGTAAAGTCTTCGACACTAATGACTTCATCATCATTACCCAGCGCTTCCACTGCGAGCGCGCATTGTTTATCGCCCTGCATATGGGGATTCAGGCGCAGTGCTACGCCGTGCCGTCGCCAAAAGATATGCTGACGGTTCGGGTACGCGAGTTTGGCGCACGCTTTGGCGCGCTGGCCGATCTGTATCTGTTTAAACGTGAACCCCGGTTCCTCGGCCCGTTAGTGCCCATCCCCACCCTGCATCAGGTTCCCGACGATGCCCAGGGATATCCGGCCGTGACGCCGGAACAATTGCTTGAACTGCAAAAGAGACAAGGAAAATAAGCATGGAAGACAAAACTCTCTTTATCGTGATTGGCGTACTGATGATCATCGCCTGGACCTTGCGGGAAGGCATTAAAGGGTTACGCTCCGGCGTCGTTGAGAAAACGGTTAAAGGTTCGCAAACGCCGCGCTTAATTCAGCGTTCTGCGGAACCTGGCGCTTACTGGAGCTATATTGGCGTCTACTTTGGCCTTTCAGCCGGTGCGCTGCTTGTCGGCATCTGGTTGGTTTTTATCAAATAAAAAACCGGCGCAGAGCATGTCTGCACCGGTTTGATTCTGCCCTGAAGGGATTACTTCTTACGCGCGTATTTCAGTGAATCCAGCGCAACCGCGAAGATGATGATGCCGCCTTTGATGATGTACTGCCAGTACGGGTTAACGCCGATGTAGGTCAGACCGTAGTTGATGACGGTAAAGATGATCACACCGGTCACCACGCCGAACACGGTACCCACCCCGCCGCTAAACGACACACCGCCGACCACGCACGCCGCAATCGCATCCAGTTCGTACATAAAGCCCAGGTTGTTGGTTGCCGAGCCGATACGCCCCGCTTCCAGCAGACCGCCGAAGGCATAAAACACACCGGACAGCGCATAGATCATCAGCAGGTTCAGCGCCACGTTCACGCCTGATACTTTCGCCGCTTCCGGGTTACCGCCGATGGCGAAAATGTTTTTACCGAAGCGGGTTTTATTCCACAGTACCCAGACAAACGCGACGGCGATTAGCGCATAGAACGTGATATACGAAAGCCGGAAGCTGCCCAGTGCGATAAAGCCCTGCGCGAACGTCGAGAAGCCGCTATCAAAGCCCGAAATCGGCGAGGCCCCCACGAAATCGTAATACAGGGAGTTGATCCCGTAGACGATAATCATCGTGCCGAGCGTCGTAATAAACGGCGTTACGTTCAGGTAAGCAATGATAATCCCGTTCACCAGACCGATGACCGCGCCAATAGCGCAGACAATCAGGATCACCAGCGCAATCGGCATGGTCGCCATTTCGGGGAACACTTTATTGGCGTTCTCCATCGACTGCAGCAGCGTTGCCGCCACCACTGCCGCCAGACCAACCTGACGACCTGCTGACAGGTCTGTCCCCTGGGTGACAATCAGACCGGCGACCCCCAGTGCAATAATAATACGCACGGAAGACTGGGTCAGAATGTTACTTAAGTTAAGCAGACTTAAGAACGTGGGATCCTGGAAAATAATAATGGCCAGCAAGACTAAAAGAACGACGTAAATACCGCCCTCTTTCAAATAAGTAAGAAAACTTTTCTTATTTAACGCACTCATGAGGAGCCCCTGATCTTAAAGGTGCAAAGACGCAAGACGCAGAATTTCGTTTTGCGTTGTCGTTTTTGTATCAACAATTCCAGAAACGAGGCCGTTGCTCATGACCAGAATACGATCCGTTATCCCTAACAATTCCGGCATTTCGGAGGAGATAATAATGATCCCCTTACCTTTTTTCGCCAGTTCCGCAATTAACTGATAAATTTCAAACTTCGCACCGACGTCGATCCCACGGGTGGGTTCGTCGAGCATTAAAATTTCCGGTTGCGTCAGCAGCCAGCGACCAATAACCACTTTCTGCTGGTTACCGCCCGAAAGCGAACCAATTTGCGTCTTGTGACCTGGCGTTTTTACCCGCATGGAGTCAATAACCCATTGGGTATCACTTTTCATTCGCGAGTTATCTAACAGACCCACTTTATTTTTGTAATTCTGAATATTGGAAATTAAGGAGTTAAAACCAATGTCCAGATAAGCGTAAATCCCGGTGGAACGACGCTCTTCTGTGACCAGCGCGAAACCGTGGTTAATGGCTTCATTCGCACTGTGGTTATTAATCTTTTTGCCGTGCAGCGTAATCGTACCCGATGATTTCTCACGGATACCAAACAGCGTTTCAACGATGTCAGTGCGCTTAGCGCCGACCAGTCCTGCGATGCCGAGGATCTCACCTTTATGCAAATCAAAGGAAACATCCCGAATCGACGGCTGGCGCAGCGAGGTCAGGTTACGCACTTCCAGAATGACTTCACCCGGATTGTTAGCTTTATCCGGGAATCGCTGGTTCAGGGAACGACCAACCATCATGGCGATGATCTTGTCCATATCCAGCCCTTCCAGCGGTTGCGTCGCAATCCACTGTCCGTCGCGCAGCACGGTAATTTCATCACACAACTGGAAAATTTCTTCCATTTTGTGGGAGATATAGACAATACCGCAGCCGCGTTCTTTCAGCTTACGAATAATGGTGAACAGATGGTTAACCTCTTTTTCGGTTAACGAAGAGGTCGGTTCATCCATAATCACAATTTTCGCGTTATACGAAAACGCTTTGGCAATTTCGATCATCTGCATTTGCGACACGGACAATGTTCCAACGCGCGCACGCGGATCGATATCAATATCCAGCTCGTCAAAAATCGCCTTAGTATCGCGGTACATTTTCTCCTGATCGACAAACATGCCTTTGGTGGGATAACGTCCCAGCCACATGTTGTCCATAACAGAACGTTGTAATACCAGGTTTAACTCCTGGTGTACCATTGAAATACCATTCTCCAGCGCTTCTTTGGCTGAATGAAAATCGATTTCTTTACCCTGAAATAATATGCTGCCAGAATCTTTTTGATAGATCCCAAAAAGACATTTTAATAGTGTCGACTTTCCTGCGCCATTCTCTCCCATTAATGCATGAATCGAATGTGGGCGGACTTTTAAATTAACATTATCAAGTGCCTTAACGCCGGGAAAAGACTTGTTGATGCCGCTCATTTCCAACAAGAATTCGCCTGACGGCTGAGTAGTTGTGCTGACCATAATTATACCTTGTTGGCCTCGCAGAGTGCGTGATGAAAGGGCGCGATAACATCGCGCCCCACAAACTTACTTCTTGGTGAACTCGGCCAGGTTATCTTTATCAACGCCTACGTAAGGAACGCGGACGATTTTATTTTCGATTTTCCACTCAGTGCCGTCAGCCGCACCCTTGCCATCGGCAAGGTTTTTCGCCAGGTCAAAGGTCGCTTTTGCCTGGTTGTTCGCATCGTTCAGCACAGTACCGGCCAGTGCGCCGGATTTCACCAGTGCCAGCGCTTCTGGCAGCGCATCGACGCCAAATACCGGTACGCTGGTTTTGTTGTGCGCTTTCAGCGCTTCAACGGCACCCATTGCCATCGCATCGTTGTTGGCGATAACGACTTCAATTTTGTTGGCGTTCGGACCGGAAAGCCACGCATCCATTTTGTCCTTCGCCATTGCGGTGTCCCACATTGCGGTATCTAACTGCAGCTGCTCGGTTTTAATGCCTTTGTCGTTCAGCTCTTTGATAACGTAAGTGGTACGCGCTTCAGCATCCGGATGACCCGGCTCGCCTTTCAGCAGCACGAACTGAATCTGACCGTCTTTGTTCAGATCCCAGCCCTGGTTTGCCGCCCAGTGTTTGGCAATCAGATCGCCCTGGATAATCCCGGATTCTTTGGAGTCGGTACCTACATAGAACGCTTTGTCGTAGCTGTCCAGCGCTTTACGGGAAGGTTCTTTGTTGAAGAATACGATAGGAACGTTTTGACCGCGCGCTTTCTCAATAACAGTGCCCGCCGCCGCCGGGTCAACCAGGTTGATGGCCAGCGCTTTCACGCCTTTTGCCAGCAGCACGTCAATCTGATCGTTTTGTTTGGACTGGTCGTTCTGGGAGTCGTTCATCAGCAGCTGAACGTCAGGCGCCGCTTTTGCGTCTGCTTCGATAGCCTTACGCACCACGGACATAAAGTTATCGTCATATTTGTAGATTGTCACACCGATGCGAGTATCAGCAGCGTGCGCAGCCGCGCCGAATAACATGCTTGCCATAACGGCAGAAAGGGTCAACACCTTCTTATTCATGGTAACTCCGGTTTTATTATGCAGGGTAGTACGTAAGATAAATGCCCGGCGGGACAAAACGTTAATGAAGTGTTATGTGAACGCCGAAGCTCATTTTAAAAAAATCTCTCTTCCTTGCCCGGTAACGCTCCAGAAATAGGCTTTAATTTCGCTTAAAGCGCTTTTACCTCGGTAAAAGTGATTACTCACAGTTACATCGTAGTTACAGTGCGACAAGCGGTGCCATCATAGCGACGACAATGTTAAGATACTGTGAATTTACTCACATATTGAAAGCGGTTACATCCGGCGAAATCATAAGTTAGTGATCGCCGCCGCATTCTGTCGTACAGCAACCGAATGACGCCGTACGAGGGTCGGCATGAAGCAGTGGGTCGCGGATAAATCCAGCGTTCCGGCGGCCCCTTGCAAAGCAAGTTCTGTCGCCAGTTTTGCCATAGAAGCAATGGGATAGCGTACCGTTGTCAACTGGGGATCGGTGTAACGGGCGATGGGAATATCGTCGAAACCAATGATTGAAAGGTGTAAGGGAATGGAAATGCCGTTGTCCTTTAGCGCGGTCAGCGCGCCGGCGGCCATATTGTCGTTATAGGCAAACACGGCGCTTAGCTGCAGGTTGCGCCCCAGCAGCTCAACCATTGCCGCCTCACCGCCCTGCATATCCGGCGATCCGATACCAATCCAGCTTTCCGGGGGAACAATGCCCTGCTCCTTAAGCGCACTGCTCCACCCTTCCCGGCGCATGACGTCATCTTCAATGCGGTGGCTGGAAGCCAGATAGCCAATGCGCTGATGACCGTTATTCAATAACATGCGGGTCGCCATTTTCGCGCCGCTGATATTGTCCAGACAGACGCAGCGGTGGGCGTAGCCGGGGACAATGCGGTTGATCAGCACCATACCGGGGATCTGATCCATAAACTCGCCCAGTTCCCGATCGCTTAACGCTTTCGAGTGCACAATCAGTGCATTACAGCGCTGGCGGATCAATACCTCGATGGCGTGACGCTCTTTTTCGGCTTCATGATAACTGTTGCCGATCAGCACATATTTTTGATGCTGCTGGGCGACCAGATCCACCGCTTTCACCAGCGCGCCAAAAAACGCATCGGACACGTCCATCACCACCACGCCAATGGTTTCACTGACCTGCGTGGCCAGTGCCTGGGCATTGGCATTTGGCCGATAGCCCAGCAGCGTCACCGCCTTCATTACCGCCTCGCGCGTATCGGGACTGACCAGCGCGCTGTTATTTAATACGCGGGAAACCGTCGCTACGGATACGCCTGCCTGACGCGCCACATCACGAATGGTGATCATATTCACTACCCTGTCTGGAATTGCAGCCACTCGCTGCATAACTGGCGGCTATTTTGTCAGCGGAGGGAAAAGGACTACGTGAGTGCGGTCACAGCGATGAAAGCGCTTACATCCATTTTGTTAATGATTGTGATCCAGATCGTTATCTGGATGTATGGGACAATGATGTCCCTGACGCACGCAGGGTTAATTGCCGCCAGAGCCACTCCACCGGGCCCTGAGGCAAGAATCGTAACCAGATCACGGAGAAAAGCAGGTTTGCCAGCCACACCGGGAAGACAAACAGCAGCAGTTCCAGTCGGTCAAATTTCATAAATAAGCCGAATTGATAAAACAGCATGGTGCAAATCACGGTTTGCAGCAGATAATTTGTCAGCGCCATTCGCCCGACGCAGGCAATCGCAAGAACGATTTTACTGCGGCTTAGCTGCGGCCAGTAACCAAACATCAGCGCGGTATAGCCGAGCGTCTGAAACGGTGCGCTAAGCTCGCGCGGAGCCTGTAACAAGAACGCGCACCAGCGATAGTTCCAGTCCAGTTGCCACTGCGCAACCACGGCAGGCAGGTTAATCAGCAGACCCACGGCGATCAGTAAAAAACCACTGCGCCGGTAATGCGAAAGACGAAATTGCCCTTTCAGCCAGCCACTGCGCATCAGTGCCGCCCCGAGCAACATCATACCCGCCAGTTGCCAGCCGTACTGCGCTCCCAACGCCAGCAGGCTGTTCGATAAGGCATCGACCCGGTTACTGATGGCTTCCACGCCGCCATTCACCTTCCAGTATCGTTCATACAGCAACGCCGAGGCATCCGGTGTCCAGGCGCGGTTGGTTTCACTGCCAGAGATCGCGCCAAGCAACAGCAGAACGCCAATGCCGACCAGATAGAGCAACACGCCAGTGTTAAACAGGCTTTTCACCGAGGGCGCATCGCGTACCAGTCGCCAGCAGATCAGCCCCACCAACCCATAGGCCAGCAGAATATCACCATCCCAAAACAGCAAGGCATGAATAAAACCGAGTAGCACCAGCAGGGTCAAACGAGACTGGATCCAGCGCTTGCCGCGTGGCAGCAGCATCTGCAGGCCCGCGCCAAACAGCAGTGCAAACAGAGTGAGGAATTTTACCTGCGCGAACAGATCCAGAATGGCCCATGTCCAGGCATCGGAAGCCGTGATAGTTCCATACCAGGCGGGATTGAGGTAAGCCGCCTTTGGCAGGCCAAAGGCGCTAATATTCAATAACAGGATGCCGAGGATGGCGACGCCACGGACAAAATCCAGCGTGACATTACGCTCCATAGCTCCTGCCTTAATCAGTTGTGATGACGTACAGCGCGCAAAAATTCCTGACGCGTATTCTGGCTCGATTTAAACAGACCGCCAAGCGAGGTGGTGGTCGTCGCACTGGTCGCATCGCGAATACCGCGCGCTTTCACACAGTAATGCACCGCATCAATCGACACGGCCACGTTATTGGTTCCCAGCAGAGTTTGCAGCGCGGTCAGGATCTGTTGCGTTAGACGCTCCTGTACCTGCGGACGTTGGGCAAAGAACTGGACGATACGGTTGATCTTCGACAAACCAATCACCGACTCTTTCGGAATATAGGCCACGGTGGCTTTACCATCAATGGTCACAAAATGGTGTTCACACGTGCTGGTGAGAGTGATGTCGCGTACGGTGACCATCTCATCGACTTTCATTTTGTTTTCAATGACGGTGATTTTCGGGAAATTGGCGTAATCCAGGCCTGAGAAAATCTCATCGACATACATTTTGGCGATACGATGCGGCGTTTCCATCAGGCTGTCATCGCTCAGGTCGAGGTTCAGCAGTTGCATGATCTCGGTCATATGGCCTGAGATAAGACGTTTGCGCGTTTCGTTATCCATCTCATGCACGGGCGGGCGCAGCGGCGTTTCCAGCCCTCGCGCTACCAGCGCTTCATGAACCAGGGCCGCTTCTTTACTGAGTGATGACATTTATTCTTCTCCTGCAGGTGTGGCGCCTCTGCCCTACGTGGGGCAAAGTTTGTAGGCTGTAGACAGCCTGATTATTGTGCGTGAGGCCGCGCACATAATCCAGTATTCACAACGATAATTATTGAAATCGCCGCTGCCTTTCAAACTGTGTTTCGCAAAAGGCGACGGGAAGGGTTACATCGGCGTGTTCTCGATGATGAAGCAAGTCTGCGCGATGCGGAAGTGAAAGTTACTCACAGTGCCATGAATTATCTGTATTATGGGGAGTTTGCGAACACATTCAGGTTCAACACAACAAGGAGCCACGCATGGAAATGCTCGAAGAGCACCGCTGTTTTGAAGGCTGGCAGCAACGCTGGCGTCACGACTCCACCACGCTGAACTGTGCAATGACGTTCAGCATTTTTCTCCCTCCCCCTCGCGATACAACCCCTCCGCCGGTTCTGTACTGGCTGTCCGGGTTAACCTGTAATGATGAAAACTTTACCACCAAAGCCGGTGCGCAGCGTATCGCGGCTGAATTAGGTATCGTTTTAGTCATGCCGGATACCAGCCCGCGCGGCGAACAGGTCGCCAACGATGAAGGATATGATCTGGGTCAGGGGGCCGGTTTTTATCTCAATGCGACCCAGCAACCCTGGGCTGCCCATTTCCGCATGTATGATTACGTGCGGGACGAACTCCCGTCGCTGATTCAGGCGCATTTTAACGTCAGCGATCGCTGCGCGATCAGTGGACACTCCATGGGCGGTCACGGTGCGCTGATCATGGCGTTGAAAAATCCAGGCAAATACACCAGCGTTTCTGCTTTCGCCCCCATTGTTAACCCGTGCCGCGTTCCGTGGGGCGAAAAAGCGTTTCTCGCCTATCTGGGCGAGGATCGCGCCGCATGGGCACAATGGGACAGTTGTGCGTTGATGTACGCCAGCCAGCCGGAAGACGCTATCCCGACGCTGGTTGACCAGGGCGACAGCGATCAGTTTCTGGCCGATCAGTTGCAACCCGCCGTTCTGGCTGAAGCCGCACGCCAGACCGCATGGCCGATGACGCTGCGTATTCAGCCTGGTTACGATCACAGCTATTACTTTATTGCCTCATTCATTGAGGATCATCTGCGCTTCCATGCCGAACATTTGATGAAATAACCGCAGGAGGGCAATGAGCCCTCCTTTTTCCTCTCCACTTCTCCATGATTTCTTCATTTTTTCCTCACATTTACGTTCCTCTATCTCATTGACTTCAAAGGTTTTTCCTTAAAAATCAACCAAACGCAAATGATTTCAATTATCATTAGTGTTTACAAATATTCATTCTTTTGTACAATTTCCCCCGCTTCTTTACCGCTAAGAGTTCTTAAAAGACAAACACATACAGTTGTCATGGCCTTTTTACATGACACGCGGTTTTTACTCGTTTAATGGAATGACAAAATGACCATACCTCACGTTAAGGCTATTGCCGTCGTCGTCAGCGCGGCATGCCTCCCATCGCTCGTTCATGCTGCCGATCAGGATACCGTTGTTGTTACCGCGACGGGATTTGAGCAGAAAATCCAGAATGCCCCAGCTTCGATTTCGGTTATTTCAAAACAGCAAATTGAAGACAAAGCTTACCGTGACGTTACCGATGCACTGAAAGATGTCCCTGGCGTGGTCGTCACCGGCGGGGGCAGCAGCAGTGATATCAGCATCCGTGGGATGGCGTCGCAATACACGCTGTTCCTGGTGAACGGTAAACGCATCAGCACTCGCGGTACGCGTCCGAATAGCGATAATTCTGGGATCGAGCAGGGCTGGCTGCCGCCGCTGGAGTCCATCGAGCGTATCGAAGTCATCCGTGGCCCGATGTCCTCGCTGTATGGCTCCGATGCGATGGGCGGCGTGATTAACGTGATCACCAAAAAAGTCTCTAACACCAAAGGCTGGACCGGCTCTCTGCACGGCGACGCGACCTTCCAGGAAAACAGCGACTCCGGCGATCTGTTCCAGACTAATGCCTATGCCTCGGGTCCGCTGATCGACGGTTTGCTGGGTGCGAAAGTCACCGGGCTGCTGTCTCGCCGCGCAGAAGACCAGATCGTCAACGGTTACAATGAGCAGCGCCTGCGTAACGGCGGTCTGACCCTTAACTTTACACCGGACGATAAAAACGACATCGATTTTGATATCGCTCGTGAATTGCAGGATCGCGACAGTACACCCGGCAAGTCTATGGCCGAGGAAACCTGCCGGAATGGCACCTGTAAGCCAAACACGAAAAGTGAAAACCGCTATGAGCACACCACGTATTCACTGACACACAGCGGTTATTACGATGATTTCAACAGCACCAGCTATATCCAGCAGGAAGAGACCAACAACCCGGGTCGTGAGATGAAGTCGTATAACACGATCTTCAATAACCAGAACCAGATTTTCCTCGGCGCCCATACTATGACGCTGGGCGGTCAATACCGTTATGAAAAACTGCGCGATAACGGCAACCAACTGGAAGCGGCGGACGGTCTGAATAAGCTGACCCGCTGGAGCTGGGCGCTGTTTGCAGAAGACGAATGGGCGATGACCGATAGCTTTACCCTGACTGGCGGGATCCGCATGGATAAAGACGAAAACTACGGCGACAACTGGACGCCGCGCGGTTATGGCGTCTGGCATCTGAGCGATCAATGGACCTTAAAAGGCGGCGTATCCGCAGGCTACCGCGCACCCGATCTGCGTCAGTCCTCCGCAAACTGGGGTCAGGTCACCGGTGGCGGTCGTTTGAATGGCATTATTGTCGGCAACCCGGATCTGAAACCGGAAAAGAGCCTGAGCGAAGAGCTGGGACTGCTGTGGGATAACGGCGATAACCTTAACGCCGGCATCACCCTGTTCAATACTGATTTCAAAGACAAGATCACCGAAGTTCGCCGCTGTAACAGCAGCGCCGATCCGGCCTGTACGATTGGCAGTGAAAGCTATGATTTTGTCAGCGATCGCGTGAACGTTGATAAAGCCAACATGCGCGGCGTGGAATCCACATTCGGCTGGAAAATGACCCGCGACCTCAACTGGACGGCTAACTACACCTATACCGAGTCAGAACAGAAAAGCGGTCAGTTCGAGGGCAAACCGTTAAACAAAATGCCAAAGCATATGTTTAACACCACGCTGGACTGGCAGGCGACTGAGACCGTCGGCTTCTGGAGCCGTCTGAACTTCCGCGGTAAAACGTCTGAGTACCTGAGCCGCACCTCAATGTCGCAGGGCACGCCGTCCTATACGCAGGTAGATGTCGGTCTGCGTTACAACGCGAACAAAAACCTGCTGGTGACCGCCGGGGTGTACAACGCGCTGGATAAACAGATTGATTACGATACCTACGACACCATTCTCGATGGTCGTCGTTATACGGTAGGTCTGACGTACAACTTCTGAGTCTCCCCCAACAAAAAGCCTCCGCAACGGAGGCTTTTTTTATCGCTTCATTCACGCGGTGACGACTATTTCTTCACGCGTTCCGGGAAGTGCATTTCACTGTAACGTACGAAGTGAGTCCCGCGGGTCAGCTTATAGCCGAACCAGATAATCAGGAACAGCGGGATACCAATATAGGTTGCCGCCACGCCGCCCCAGTCAATGGTGTCTTTCAGGAACGCTTCGTAGTTCTGGCCCAGCGTGATGATCAGACACAGAACAAACGCGAAGATCGGCCCCAGCGGGAAGAAACCGGAACGATACGGCAGATCCTTCACGTCATGCCCTTGCAGAACATACCCGCGACGGAAACGATAGTGGCTGATAGCAATCCCCAGCCAGGCGATAAAGCCCGTCATCCCGGAGGTATTCAGCAGCCACAGGTACACCGTCTGGTTACCGAACATCGAGGTCAGGAAGCACAGACCGGCAATCACCGTCGTGGCATACAGCGCATTACGCGGAACACCGCCGCGAGACAGCTTCGCGAAAATACGCGGGGCTTTGCCATCACAGGCCAGGGTGTAAAGCATACGGGTAGAGGCGTACATCCCGGAGTTACCCGCCGACAGCACCGCCGTCAGGATCACCGCATTCATCACTGCCGCCGCAGAGAGCAGACCGGCATGCTGGAAGACCAGCGTGAACGGGCTGACGCTGATGTCTTTCACATCGTTACGCAGCAGGCTCGGATCGGTGTACGGGATGATCAGGCTGATAATCAGAATCGCAAAGACATAGAACAGCAGGATTCGCCAGAACACCTGACGCACCGCACGCGGAATGTTCTTCTCCGGATCTTCAGATTCACCGGCTGCAATACCAATAAGCTCCGTCCCCTGGAAAGAGAAACCGACAATCATCGCCACGCCAATCATCGCCGCAAAGCCACCGGCAAACGGCGCATCGCCCGTCGTCCAGTTGCTCCAGCCCACCGGCTGAGTGCCTTTGAAGATGCCGACAATCATCATGACGCCAACAATGATGAAGATAATCACGGTCGCCACTTTGATCAGTGAGAACCAGTATTCCGCTTCACCAAAGCCTCTGACCGAGATGTAGTTCAGCAGGAAGATGACGCCGAGGAACAGCGCACTCCAGATCCAGCCTGGCGTATCAGGGAACCACCAGCTCATCACCAGTTGTGCCGCCACGAGGTCAACCGCGATGGTCACCGCCCAGTTGTACCAGTAGTTCCAGCCCAGCGCGAAGCCGAAGCCTTCTTCAACATAGTTCTGACCGTAGGTCGCAAACGAACCGGATACCGGCATATACGCCGCCAGTTCGCCAAGACTGGTCATCAGGAAGTACACCATCAGGCCAATCAGAATATAGGAAAACAGCGCACCGCCTGGACCCGCTGCGGAAATGGTGGCGCCAGATGCCACGAAAAGCCCTGTACCGATAGAACCGCCAATCGCGATCATCGTCAGGTGACGCGCCTTCAGTTCGCGACGTAACGCGGGCGCTTCTGTGGTTTTAGTTTCGGAAACCATGTGAAAATGCTATCCATCCAAAAAATGAGGCGCGATTGTAGCAGACGAAACGCTCGTCTTCTGGCACAAATGCGCTGTTATAAGAGACCTTCATGACTGGCCGCGGATTATAAGTAATAGCAGAGAATGGTGAACTTACTGCCCCCAGGACTTATCACCGTCAGGCGATCGGTCCCCGGGAGGCATTATTCGCAATAACTGAGGAAGCGCTGGAGCGCATTAGAGAGGTGTTTCTGGCGATGATGAATCCGCCAGAGCGTACGTACCAGACGCGGAAGCGGCACCGCGACTTCGCTCAGCGTTCCCGCCTGGAGTTGTTCATCAATGACGCGTCGTGACAGACAGCTAATTCCCAACCCATGACGTACGGCATGCTTGATGGCTTCGGAGTTTCCCAGTTCCATCGCCATTTCAAATTTGGGTAAATGAGACAGCAGCAGATAATCCACTATTTCGCGCGTGCCGGAACCGCGTTCGCGCAGGATCCAGGGGGCGGATGCGAGTTGTTCAAGCGTCACCGGCCCCTGCGCCAGCGGCGAGGATGGCGCGGCGAATACCACCAGTTCATCTTCCAGCCACGGCTCCGAGATGATTTCCGTATTGTGGCACGGCCCTTCGATAAGCCCAATGTCGACCCGAAAATCGAGCACCGCCGTTATCACATCCTGACTGTTGCCGACGCTGAGCTCCAGCGGAAGCGCGGGGAAATCGCGACGATAACGGGCAATCACCCCCGGAAGGATATAGTTGCCGATGGTACTACTGGCATACACGCGGATCGCGCCGTTGTCTTCGCGAAACAACTGCTCGATCTCCACCGCCTGCTCCAGCAACGCCAGCGCCCGCGGATAGAGCAAACGACCATGTTCATTCACCACCAGCCGTTTACCCACGCGGTCGAAAAGCTGAACGCCCAGTTGACCTTCCAGATCGGTCAGCGCCGCGCTGACCGCCGATTGCGACAGCGCCAGCATCACCGATGCCTGCGTGGTTGAGCCGCTTTTCAAAACTTCGGTGAATACTTCAAGTTGCCGCAGGGTGATGTGCATGGTCGCTTACCACTTATAAAGATTAATTATAAATATATAATCAATTTTATTTTTAAGCCAGTTCGCCGTAACCTTTTGCCCATAAAAGAGGAGAAGGCAATGACAGAACTCACCTTAACGAATCATCGTCGAACAATGTGGCATTTTATTCCGGGGCTTGCTCTGAGTGCAGTAATTACCGGAGTTGCCTTATGGGGCGGGTCCATTCCCGCCGTGGCAGGTGCCGGATTCAGCGCCCTCACCTTAGCGATTTTATTGGGGATGGTGATCGGTAACACCGTCTACCCCCAGATCTGGAAAAGCTGTGACGGCGGCGTCCTGTTTGCCAAACAACATTTATTGCGCCTGGGGATCATCCTCTACGGCTTTCGCCTCACCTTCGCGCAAATTGCTGACGTAGGTGTCAGCGGCATTCTGATCGACATCCTGACGCTGTCCAGCACCTTTATGCTGGCGTGCTTTCTGGGTCAGAAAGTCTTTGGTCTGGATCGCCAGACCAGTTGGCTGATCGGCGCGGGTAGTAGCATTTGCGGCGCGGCGGCGGTACTGGCGACGGAACCGGTCGTGAAAGCCGAAGCCAGCAAAGTCACGGTCGCTGTCGCGACGGTGGTGATCTTCGGGACAATGGCGATTTTCCTCTACCCGGCAATGTATCCGCTGCTGGCGCACTGGTTTAGTCCGGAAACCTACGGGATCTTCATTGGCTCCACCATGCATGAAGTTGCTCAGGTTGTGGCAGCAGGACACGCGATTAGCCCGGACGCCGAAAACGCGGCGGTGATTGCCAAAATGCTGCGCGTCATGATGCTGGCTCCGTTCCTCATCTTTATGGCCGCTCGCGTTAAGCAACTGTCACCCGCCAACAGTGGGGAAAAAAGCAAAATCACCATTCCGTGGTTTGCCATCCTGTTCATTGTGGTCGCCATTTTCAACTCGTTCCATCTGTTACCGCAGGCGGTGGTGAGCATGCTGGTCACACTGGATACGGTACTGCTGGCTATGGCAATGGCGGCTCTGGGGCTGACGACTCACGTCAGCGCGCTGAAAAAAGCCGGGGCGAAACCGCTGTTGATGGCGCTGGTGCTGTTCATCTGGCTGATTGTCGGCGGTGGCGTGATTAACGTCCTGGTCCAGCACGTTATTGCATAATTCGCTACATCCTGACCCTGTTAACCCGCTATGATTGGCAAGATTCAATTTCCGGATACACAAAGCCTCCAGGCTATATCTGGCGGGTTAACAGGAGTCTTTAATGAAATACATCGGAGCACACGTCAGCGCAGCTGGCGGGCTGGCAAATGCCGCAATTCGCGCCGCTGAAATCGAGGCAACCGCGTTTGCACTCTTCACGAAAAATCAGCGTCAATGGCGCGCCGCCCCTCTTACCGCGCAAATCATCGATGACTTTAAAGCCGCCTGTGAGAAATACCACTTCACATCCGCTCAAATCCTGCCGCACGATAGCTATCTGATCAACCTGGGTCACCCGGTCGGCGAGGCGCTGGAAAAATCCCGCGCCGCTTTTCTTGATGAAATGCAGCGCTGTGAACAGCTCGGTTTATCCCTGCTGAACTTCCATCCAGGCAGCCACCTGATGCAAATTTCGGAAGACGAGTGTCTGGCAAAGATTGCCGAGTCTATCAACATCACACTCGCCCAGACCGAAGGGGTAACTGCGGTGATTGAAAATACCGCCGGTCAGGGCAGCAACCTCGGATTCAAATTTGAGCACCTTGCCGCCATCATCGATGGCGTGGAAGACAAATCACGCGTCGGCGTTTGCATTGACACCTGCCACGCTTTCGCCGCGGGTTACGACTTGCGTTCCGCCGCCGAATGCGAAAAAACCTTTGCCGAATTCGAGCGTATTGTCGGCTTTCAGTATCTGCGCGGTATGCACCTGAACGATGCCAAGAGTGCCTTTGGCAGCCGGGTCGACCGTCACCACAGTCTGGGTGAAGGCAACATCGGTCATGACGCGTTCCGCTGGATCATGCAGGACGCCCGTTTCGACGGCATTCCGTTGGTGCTGGAAACCATCAATCCCGACATCTGGGCAGAAGAGATCGCCTGGCTGAAAGCGCAGCAGACTGAAAAGGCGGTTGCGTAATCATGAACGACAGGGAAAAACAGATACTCAAAATTCTGCGCCGCAACCCGCTGATTCAGCAAAACGAAATCGCGGATATTTTGCAGATCAGCCGTTCACGCGTAGCCGCGCACATCATGGACCTGATGCGTAAAGGGGCGATCAAAGGAAAAGGTTATATCCTTACCGAACAGGCTTATTGCGTGGTAGTGGGGGCGATTAACATGGATATTCGCGGGATGGCGGATATCCACTACCCGCAGGCCGCGTCTAACCCGGGCAGTATCCACTGTTCTGCGGGCGGTGTCGGGCGAAACATTGCCCATAACCTCGCCCTGCTGGGTCGCGATGTGCATCTGATTTCCGCTGTCGGCAGTGATTTTTACGGCGAGACGTTGCTGGAGCAAACGCGCCAGGCAGGCGTCAATATCTCCAGTTGCATTCGCCTGCACGGGCATAACACCTCAACTTATCTCTCCATCGCCAATCAGCAGGAAGAGACGGTGCTGGCAATTAACGATACCCATATCCTGCAACAGCTGACGCCGCAGTTGCTGAACAGCTCACGGGATTTAATCCGTCACGCCGGTGTGGTACTGGCGGATTGTAACCTGACGCCCGAAGCCATCGAATGGGTCTTTACGGTTGCTGATGACATTCCGGTATTTATTGATACCGTTTCCGAGTTCAAGGCGACGAAGGTGAAAACCTGGTTTACGCGCATCCATACGCTGAAACCGACGCAAAAAGAGCTGGAGATCTTATGGGGCCATCCCATCAACAGCGATGCCGATCGACGCGATGCGGTGAACGCCCTGCATCAACAGGGCATTCAGCAGATTTTTGTCTGTCTGGAAGATGAATCGGTCTTCTGTAGCGAGAAAGATGGCGAACAGTTCTTACTCACGCCGCCTGCTCATACGGTGGTCGACAGCTTCGGCGCCGACGATGGTTTTATGGCCGGGCTGATTTACTGCTTTCTGGAAGGAAGCGCGTTTCGTGAAAGCGCGAATTTCGCAATGGCCTGTGCGGCTCTGTCACGCGCCAGCGTCAGTATCAACAACCCCACCCTTTCCGCGGATAACGCGCTGTATCTGTTAAAAACAAGCCAGAACTGAACTTAATACTGGAAGACGACACGGCCTACAGGCCCCATCCCTGTAGGCCGGATAAGACGCACAGCGTCGCCATCCGACAATCTCAATGGCTACGCTAAACCAATAAAGAACCCGGCAATGGTCGCACTCATCAGGTTAGAGAGCGTGGCTGCCGCCAGCGCCCGCATACCCAACTGGGCGATTTCCGGCGCGCGCTGAGGTGAAATAGCCGAGAACGCCCCGACCACCACGCCAATGGAACCAAAGTTGGCAAACCCACACAGCGCAAAAGAGATGATAGCGATGGTTTTCACATCCAGGGTGCCGCCATCCTGCAAATAAGGCGAGAGATTGAGGTAAGCAACGAATTCGTTGATTGCTAGCTTCTGCCCAATCAGGCTCCCTGCCAGGGTGGCATCGCTCCAGTCAACGCCCATGATCCACGCCAGCGGGGCTAACACCCAGCCGAAGATCCCTTCGAGCGTCGCATGACCATAGCCGAACCAGCCGCCAACTCCACCAATAATGCCGTTAATCAGCGCGATAATCGCGACAAACGCCATGACCACCGTTGCCACGCCAGCAGCAATTTTCAGCCCGGTCATCGCCCCGCTTGCCGCGGCTTCGATAATGCTTTTTGGTGGCGTCTCGGTGAAAGAGAGGTTTTCGAAAGTGACTTTTGACGCTTCCGTAGCCGGACTCAGAATACGCGCAAACAGGATCCCGCCAGGAATCGCCATCAGCGAGGCTGCCAGCAGATAATCAATCGGCACGCCCATACCGGCGTAGCCAATCATCATCGAGCCCGCAATCGAGGCCATCCCGCTACAGATCGCGGTAAACAGTTCGTTGCGGTTCAGACGGTCAATAAACGGCTTCACGATCGCCGGGATCTCGTTTTGCCCGAGGAAAATCGTCGTGACCGCAACGAATGATTCAATTTTACTGATGTTCAGGGCTTTCTGGAAAATCCCGCCCAGGATGCGAATCAGCAGTCCCATCACGCCAATGTAGTACAGCAGACTGATAAGCGCGGTGACAAAAATGATCGCCGGGAGCACGCGAAAGGCGAAGATAAAGCCGGCGCCATCAAACAACACATCCATTTTTGGCCCAACCAGAGAGCCAAAAATAAAGGCACTGCCCGCGTCACTGTATGACATGACCTTATGCACGCCCAGCGCGGCCTGTTCAACCAGCCATTTGCCCGGCGGGAAATAGAGCATGATCCCGCCAATCGCGATTTGCAGCACCAGCGCGGCGCCCACGGTACGTAAGCTGATGTGCTTTTTATTCACTGACAGTAAGTATGCGATCACCAGCAGTACCGCCATACCCACAACACTTCTCATTATATCCATAATGATTTCCCTTCATGCCAGGAAACCCGGCGCGAAGCCAGGTTTTGGTGGTTTCGGGCGACCGCAAGCTGCCCGTTCGTTTCGATCAGGCGAGGCGTTGATATTCCTTCGCGATCTCGCAGGCCAGTACGGCGTTGTTAAACACCAGTTGGATGTTGGACTTCAGGCTGTCGCCTCCGGTTAATTCAGCAACGCGCGCCAGCAGGAACGGCGTGCTCTCTTTACCGATAACGCCCTGCTCTTCCGCTTCCCGGACGGCCTGGTCAATCGCCGCGTTGATTTTCTCTTCCGCCATGGCGTAGGTTTCCGGGATTGGATTGGCGACCACCAGACCTCCGTTCAGGCCGGTTTGCCATTTCACTGCCATCGCGCGGGCAATTTCCTTCGCGCTGTCGAGACGAATGCTGACCTCAAACGGACTGGTACGGCAGAAAAATGCCGGTAACGCAGTGGTCTGATAACCAATTAACGGCACACCGAACGTTTCTAAATATTCCGTGGTTAAACCTAAATCGAGAATAGATTTCGCTCCGGCACAAACCACGGTCACATTGGTATGAGCCAGTTCCTGAAGATCGGCGGAAATATCAAACGTATGTTCAGCACCGCGATGAACACCGCCAATACCCCCGGTGGCAAAAACGTGAATACCTGCAAGGGCGGCAATAATCATGGTTGAAGCGACGGTAGTCGCGCCATTTTTTCCGGCGGCTACCACAAACGGTAAATCACGACGACTGACTTTAGTTACGCTATGCCCTTCGCGACCTAATAATTCAATTTCTTCTTTACTCAAGCCGACTTTCATTACTCCGCCAATAATGGCAATCGTTGCCGGCACGGCACCATGCTTACGGATAGTTTCTTCGACTTCAATTGCCGTCTGCGCATTTTGTGGAAAAGGCATACCGTGAGAAATAATTGTCGATTCAAGCGCAACAATCGGTTTTTTACTGTTAATAGCGTCCTGGACTTCTGGCGAAATATGCAGTAATTCAGAGGAAATCGTTAATTCAGACATTCTGTGTTCTCCACAAGGGTTTTAACGTTCGCAACAGATAATTCAGGGTTGTTGGTATATTCACTGGCCAGCGCCATGGAGGAACAACCCTGCGCAAATCGAATAGAATCAATGAAAGGCATGCCTTCAACCCAGCAGGAAGCGAGTCCCGCCATCATGGCATCTCCCGCTCCGGTAACGTTAACGACATGGGTTTTTATCGGTAGCGACCAACCGCTGTCACCGTCTCTCTCACTGTAATAAACCCCATCCCCCCCCATGCTGAGAACCAGGCGATGCAGGCCACGCGCATGGAACCAGGCAGCGATTTTCGCAACATCTTCACGCCCTGAAAGCGCAATGCCGCTGAGAGTTTCCGCCTCAAGACGGTTAGGTTTGAGGGTGTGAATTTGGGCCAGACGCTCGCGGATCTTGACGCATTTCCACGCCGATACCGGGTCAACAAACACCGGGACATCCCCGACGTTATCCAGTAACCAGGCGAGCGTCTGTTCACTGATATTACAATCCGCCACAATGACACGGGCACCCCGGATAAAATCGAGATGCTGTGCCAGAAACGCCGCCGAAATATGTTCGGTAATGCTCATGTCATTGATTGCCACCAGCATTTCACCGGTATTATCGAGAAGCGATAAATAACTTGAGGTGTTCTCACCGGCAACAATCAGGCAATTATCCACATGCACGCCCGACTGATTTGTCTGCGCCAATAACGATTGTCCATAGAAATCATTGCCAACCGCCGTCATTAACCAGGAATTTTTCCCGAGCAGAGCAAGATTGTGGGCGATATTGCGACCGACCCCGCCAGGCGTAAATTTAATTTTCCCCGGATTTGAGTCCGCATAATTCAAGGAAGCATGCGAATATCCTGCAACGTCCATATTGGCGGAACCAATCGTGATGATGTATTCCTTTTCGCGCATAGCACATCTCCTGGTACGAAAATACCATGACTTTGAGATTGTTAAGACTATTCACGGCTCAAACGAATTATTAGAGCACATGTTTATATTCAAACATGTGTTTATAGTAAGCTTGTTTTTATGAAAGTAAACGCACTGGCAAGAGCAAAAGCCGCCAGACATGAACAGAATCACAATTTTTTATAGATACAGTTTGCAAGCGCGGAAATATTTGCGAGGAAGGGCACAAAACGGAGATAAAAAAAGGGCAGAGAAATCTCTGCCCTGATGTGAAGTGATGACGTTATGCCGCTTTGGCGACAGCATCCTCTTCCGGACGTTTCAGGAAGGCATAGGCCAGACCCGCAACCAGCGTACCGGCGACAATGGCAATCAGGTATCCCAACACCGGGGTAATCGCCCCAGGGATCAGCAGAACAAACAGACCACCATGCGGTGCCATCAGTTTCGCCCCGACCGCCATTGAGATCGCCCCCGTCAACGCGCCGCCAACAATACAGCACGGCAGAACACGCATTGGATCGCGCGCGGCGAAGGGAATGGCCCCTTCGGTGATAAAGCACAGGCCCAGTACCAGCGCCGCTTTACCCCCTTCCTGCTGCGCCTTGTCGAACTTACGACGCGCAACAATCGTTGCCAGACCCAGCGCCAGCGGTGGCACCATGCCTGCCGCCATAATGGCCGCCATGGGCGCATACGTTTGTGTACTCAGCAGACCAACGCCAAACGCGTATGCCGCCTTGTTAACCGGACCACCCATGTCGGTACACATCATCCCGCCGAGGATCGCCCCCAGCAGCACCGCATTCGCCGTCCCCATGGTTTGCAGCCAGTGCGTCAACCCTTCGAGGATCCCGGCGACCGGTTTACCGATGAGGTAGATCATCGCCAGACCCACCACGAGGCTGGAAATCAGCGGAATGATCAGGATCGGTTTCAGCGCTTCCATACTCTGCGGCAGCTTCAGCTTCGTGCTGATGGCCTTCGCCACATATCCTGCAAGGAAACCTGCAATGATCCCGCCAATAAAGCCAGAACCCGTGCTTACGGCGAGCATACCGCCGATAAGACCCGGCGTCAGACCCGGACGGTCAGCAATCGAGAAGGCGATGTATCCCGCCAGAACCGGCACCATCAGTGCAAAGGCTGAACCACCGCCAATCTGCATCAGCGCGGCCGCCAGCGTCCCTTCGACTTTAAACGCTTCGATACCAAAGGCGAAGGAGAGCGCGATACACAGACCGCCGGCAACCACCATCGGCAGCATGTATGACACGCCCGTCAGCAGGTGACGATACGCACCGGCACTCTCTTTTTTCCCTTCATTCGCCGCCGCCTGCGCTTTGCCGGTGGGCTCATATACCACGGCTTGCGCCACGGCGTTGTCCAGTTCTTGCGCGGTTTTCTTCAGCGCCAGACCGGTAGAGGTACGGTACATGGGTTTACCGGCAAATTTCGCCAGATCCACTTCAATGTCTGCCGCCACAATCACCAGATCCGCCTGCGCCACTTCTTCCGGAGTAATGGCATTGCCAGCGCCCACAGAACCGCGGGTTTCGACTTTCACCCACCAGCCGCGTTTTTTCGCTTCGGTTTCGATCGCTTCCGCCGCCATGAAGGTATGTGCCACGCCGGTCGGGCACGCCGTCACGGCCACGACACGTTTCGGACCGCTGGTTGTGGCAACAGGCGCAGCAGCAACCGGTGCGCTGTAAGGCTTCGCGTGCCCCTTGGCTTCGCTAAGAAACAGCTCAGGGTGCGCCACCGCCCGGGCAATATCACCCAGCCAGACTTTTTTGCCGTTCAACGCGTTGTCGTTAGGGATGGCATCGGCCAGTACGATCGCCAGTTCAGCGTCATTTGGATTGTCGATGATATCCAGATTTGCTTTATGCGCCGCCGCACCGAGCAGAGTTTTCGCCATGTAAGCGCGAGCCTGCCCGAGATTAGCGTCAATAATCAGCAGCGTTTTCATTATGCCTCTCCTGCTGTCAGTTAAACGGTTGTAAGTCGACACGCGCCATCATTGCGGCCAACTGAGGACGATCGGTAATACCCACATTGCTCTGACTGACTGCCAGCGCAGCGACGGCTGTCGCCAGACGCAGCGTATGTTCGCTGGATTCGCGCATCAGCAGACCGTAAATCAGGCCGCCAACCATCGAATCCCCGGCGCCCACGGTGCTGACCACGTCAACCGAAGGTGGTTTAGCGAGCCATTCTCCCGAGGCGTTCACCCACAGCGCGCCTTCTGCCCCCAGGGAGATCACCACATGTGCGATACCCTGTTCACGTAACGCATGCGCCGCCTCAATCACATCTTTCATTTCTGGCAGTTTGCGACCGGCCCAGATTTCCAGTTCACGGCGGTTCGGTTTCACCAGCCACGGCGCGGCTTTCAGCCCCGCGACCAAGGCTTCACGACTACTATCAAAGATAATGCATGGACACTGACTGCGCAGGCGCGTCATCCAGTCGGTAAATGCTTCCGGACTCACACCGGATGGCAGACTGCCGCTGACGCACACCATGTCGAACTGACCCAACCAGCTCAGAGAATCATTAACAAAACGCTCCCAGTCGGCAGGCGTGACCTCAAAACCGGAGAAGTTGAAGTCGGTGACTTCACCATCTTTTTCCGTCAGCTTGACGTTGATGCGGGTACGCCCCTGCACCACCTGAAAACGGTTAGCAATGCCCAGTTCGCTGAACAACTGCTGAAAACCGTCCTGGTTATCTTTGCCGAGGAAACCGCCGACCGTCACGTCGATCCCGAGATCCTTTAGCACTTTGGCTACGTTTATCCCTTTCCCCGCCGCATGCAGACCGGTCGTTTTCACCAGGTTAACTTCACCACGCTCAATTTCAGGACAGAACCCCACCAGATCGTAGGCCGGGTTTAGCGTGATGGTCGCAACACGTCTGCTCATTACGCGCCCTCCCCAAGACCGGCAGCGATGGCATCGCCAATCGCTTTCAGCGCCTGTTCAGCATCAGCCCCCTGCGCCGTAAAGCGCAGACGATGTCCTTTCTTCACGCCCAGCGCCACCACTTTCATCAGACTACGTCCATTTGCCGGTTTGCCGGTTCCATCAAGGTTTGCCACGGTAATTTCACTGTTGAATTGTTTAATCGTATTGACCAGCATGGTCCCCGGACGGGCATGCAGTCCGTGCTCATTGCGAACCACAAACTCGGCATTCAGCACATCATCAGTCAGTGCGTCATCGCTGGTCAGCAGCGCCAGAACGGTCGCCGCGTCGGCGTTCAGCAGACGGTCAGCTTTGGTCTCCAGCAGCAGATCGCCCAGACGCTTCAGCACTGCGACGGGCTGGTCGTCAGCCATGGCAACGGTCACCAGCAGTGCCGCTTTTTCGCCCTGTACGTCAAAAGCATTTGCCGCGCGACTCACCGCCACGGCGCTGCGCAGGTTGCCTTCAGCGCTGTCGCTCAACCAGATCCCCTGGCCCAGGTTCATCGGCTGTTCGTTAATTACTTTCGCGACAAACGCCGCATCTACTGCGCCTGCCTCTTTCAGACGCGCCGCGTTCAGCGCCTGCAACGTCACTAAATCGGTCGCGACGACATCCAGCATCAGCGTGTCGTTGTCGAGCTTCAGCTGCTCACTCTGCTTTTCGCCCATCAGCAACGCACGCAGTTCTTCAGCCGTGGTCGCTGACTTAAGCTGTTCAGCCACGGAGTCATCGCTCAGCACGTGCGTCAGCTGACGCAGTAAGCCAAGGTGCTCATCGGAGCTGGCGGCGATACCAATCGCCACATAAGCCACCTGACCATCACCCCAGGTTACGCCCTGCGGGAACTGAAAAACCTGAACGCCGGTTTTCAGCACCTGATCGCGGGTGTCGGTGGTGCCGTGCGGAATCGCAATCCCGTTGCCAAGAAAAGTGGACGTCTGCTGCTCGCGAGTCAGCATGCCGTCTACGTAGCCGTCCGCAACGTTACCAGCCTGCACTAACGCAGCGGCAACCTGACGGATGGCTTCCTGTTTGTCTCCGGCCTGCTCGCCCGGATGAATGTCCTGAACGGATAACTGAAACATGGTTCTCCTCTCCTGCTGAATTGAAACGATTCAGCTTACATGAGAAAAAAGACGCTATACGGTTCCCTCAACTGAAACTCGACAGCGCTGAAACGTTTCAAGAAGTCTTGCGCTTTCTGCTTCAGCACGCAAGTAAAGTTGCATTTTTGATCGCAAAATTTAGAAGCAATGCACATTTTTGCCTCACAGGCGGTATGTTGCTGAAGTCAAATCAGCGCTATTTCGCTTAAGGTTCAGCAGCGTCAGCTAACAACATTGACAGAGTGAAATGCCATTTTGATTTTTCGTGGCGATTTTGATTTGGTCATCTGTTTATTTCTCACTAAGCGGCGTAAACTCCGCGTCTCGTCACACTACTGATATCCGAACATGCACAATACCCCCGCTGCCGCCTCGCCAAAAGCGTTTGACCTGACGTCTACGGCTTTCCTTATTGTCGCCTTTCTCACCGGTATCGCCGGTGCGCTACAGACCCCTACGCTGAGCCTTTTTCTGACCGATGAAGTCCATGCGCGCCCAGCAATGGTCGGTTTCTTTTTTACCGGCAGTGCAGTGATCGGCATCCTGGTGAGTCAGTTTCTGGCGGGACGTTCAGATAAAAAAGGCGATCGCAAAAAGCTGATCGTCTTTTGCTGTGCGCTGGGTATGCTGGCGTGCGTGTTATTTGCCTGGAATCGTAACTACTTTATTTTGCTGTTTGTCGGGGTGTTTCTCAGCAGTTTTGGTTCGACCGCCAACCCACAAATGTTTGCCCTGGCCCGTGAACATGCTGACCGCACAGGCCGTGAAGCGGTGATGTTCAGCTCCATACTGCGCGCCCAGGTTTCACTCGCGTGGGTGATCGGCCCGCCGCTGGCTTACGCGCTGGCAATGGGCTTCAGCTTTACGGTGATGTACCTCAGTGCCGCGGTGGCATTCGTGGTTTGCGGTGCAATGGTATGGTTTTTCTTACCGTCCATGCGCAAAGAGACCGCGCTGGCGACCGGTACGCTGGAAGCGCCGCGCCGCAACCGTCGCGATACCCTGCTGCTGTTTGCCATTTGTACCTTAATGTGGGGTACCAACAGCCTGTATATCATTAATATGCCGCTGTTTATTATTAATGAACTGCACCTGCCGGAGAAACTGGCGGGCGTGATGATGGGGACAGCGGCCGGGCTGGAAATCCCGACAATGTTGATTGCGGGCTACTTCGCAAAACGTCTGGGTAAACGTCTGCTGATGTGCATTGCGGTCGCTGCCGGTTTTTGCTTTTACGCCGGAATGCTGGTCGCGCACTCCCCTGTTGTGCTGCTGGGTTTACAACTGCTGAACGCCATCTATATCGGTATTCTCGGCGGCATCGGTATGCTCTATTTTCAGGATCTGATGCCAGGTCAGGCAGGTTCCGCCACCACGCTCTACACCAACACCATCCGCGTCGGCTGGATTATCGCCGGATCGCTGGCGGGCATTGCCGCTGAAATCTGGAACTACCATGCCGTTTTCTGGTTTGCGCTGGTGATGATTATCGCCACTATGGCCTGCCTGGCGTGCATTAAGGATGTTTAGGGCGCGGTCAGCGCTTCAAGATCAATAAGCCAGGTCATCGCCTCGTCGCGATTCGTTAAGCACATTTCCAGGGACGGTTTGAGGCTGCGACAGACGTTGGGGCGGAGGCTGGAGCCAAAGAGGCGGCACAGGTTGTCATCCGAGAGCTGGACGCACCGGACGTTTGCCGGTTTACCCTGCGGCATGCCGGGGATGGGGCTGGAAATAGAAGGGGCAATACAACACGCCCCACAATCCGGACGGCATTCCATCATCTGACTCTCTTTATTGTGACCACCGGACAGGCGCGCACAGTACCACCTTTTTTGCACCAGCTAAAGGTGAATTCCACTTGCCTGAATGGCCCGGCGCGAGTAGTTTGACGCGATAATTTAGCGAATCTCTATAACAGGATCTTTTCGATGCCAAGAGCGAACGAAATCAAAAAAGGTATGGTACTGAATTACAACGGCAAACTGCTGATTGTGAAAGATATCGATATTCAATCCCCGTCCGCCCGTGGCGCGGCTACGCTGTACAAAATGCGTTTCTCCGATGTCCGTACCGGACTGAAAGTGGAAGAACGTTTCAAGGGCGACGACATTGTAGATACCGTGACCCTGAGCCGCCGTGGCGTCGACTTCTCCTATATCGATGGCAACGAATACGTGTTCATGGATAAAGAAGACTACACGCCTTATACCTTCACCAAAGATCAGATCGAAGAAGAGCTGCTGTTTATCCCGGAAGGCGGAATGCCGGATATGCAGGTGCTGATCTGGGACGGCCAGCTGCTGGCGCTCGAACTACCGCAGACGGTAGATCTGGAAATCGTAGAAACCGCGCCGGGCATTAAAGGCGCTTCCGCCAGTGCACGTAACAAACCCGCGACGCTGAGCACCGGTCTGGTTATTCAGGTGCCAGAATACCTGAGCGCCGGTGAGAAAATCCGCATTCATATCGAAGAGCGCCGCTATATGGGCCGCGCGGATTAACACCAGCCTGGATAACGATATCGGAAGGGACAGCAAATACTGTCCCTTTTCATGTCTAACTCTGGCTGCTGCGATAAAAATCCTCCATCAGCAGCGACTGCAGATACCGCTCATCCTCGCACATAAAACCAACAATGATGTTGACCGCTTCGGCATAAAACCCCAACGTATCCCTCTGCAGGCAACCATCACGAAACAGCGACAACCAGCGCAGCAGGTGGTGGTGTAAGAAACCATACTGCACAGAAACGGGCTCGTCTTTTTCAACCATCCTTGCCATCAGGGCCAGTTGCACCGCAACGTGATCGCTCGTTTCGTTATCCCGTGGAGCCAGCCCGTATTCAACCAGCAATCCATTCATCTGCCGGCGCTCCTGCGGTGCAGACGTATGCGGATAATGACCGGCGTAGGGTGAAATCCCCTGTGGCGGAGCAAGCAAGAATAAGGACGCGAAATCCGCCGCTAGTTCCTGTTGTCGGCAATCTCGCTGCAGCGCCTGATTCAGGCTATGCTCGAAACGCTTAACGTCACGCGACAATCCTGGAACAGAATTCAGCGATGCAATCCAGGCGCGGTGTTGAGGACTCGCCAGCCCTACAAGCTGCTCTTCCGTCAGTTCCTGAAACAGCAGTTGGGAGAACCACTGATATATCGAGGCCCGTTGCTGTACGATATTTTCAGCCTGCATGCGCCCCCTCCTCTTTGATCTCTTCCGGCCCGCCAAATCCGGTGACGTTCGGAACGTGCGCCGTATACCGCTCCACCTCAACCAGTAACGTATGCGCTGAAGGCCCTTGCGCCAGTTGCGACGTGGCAATATCCGCACTCAGCACATTCGGATCACCATAGGTACAAAGCGTTCCCGCTTTTCCACCTTCCAGCGGCGAATACCATGCCCCTTCATGGATACGAATGACGCCAGGTGCATAGTCAGGGCTAATCACCACGCCAGCCAGTATCTGGCCTCGCGCGTTAAATACACGGGCAATATCGCCAGCCTTTAAGCCTCGCGCGGTGGCATCCTGTTCGCTGATATACAGCGGTTCTCTCCCCGCGACTGCGTAGGTATGGCGAAACGTATCGCTGGAACAAAGCTGCGAATGAAGGCGTTTGTCAGGATGACAAGACTGCAGATGCAGTGGATAGTTATCTTTGCTATCGCGATGACTACGCTCGAAAGGCTCCATCCAGACAGGGTGTCCCGGACAGTCCGGATACTGAAAATCAGCGATCGTTTTGCTGTAAATTTCGATCAGACCGGAAGGCGTACCCAATGGATTTAAATCGGGCTGATCGCGAAATTCACTGTGACGAACCCAGGGTTTCCCGGCCGGGTATTCGAAATAGCCCTCTCCCTGCCAGAAGGTGTCAAACTCGGGCATGTTGATGCCGAGCGAGCTTCCCATTTTTACACCTTCGTCATAAATCGCTTTTATCCACTGCATTTCATCACGGCCTTCACGGTAAACCGCTTCCTGACCAAAACGCTTACACAGCCCGGCGAACACATCAAAATCATGCCGCGCCTCGAACTGCGGTTTCACCACCTGATGCAGCGCCATCAGCCCTTTATTCGAGTTCGTGCCGAACTGTTCAACATCGTTGCGCTCAAAACGCGTCGTCACGGGCAAGACAATATCGGCGAACCGGCAGGACGCCGTCCATTGATGATCCAGCACCACCACGGTTTCCAGCTTCTTCCATGCCTCGATCATCCGGTTACGATCCTGTTGCGCATGGAAAGGATTGGCGGCGCTGTAAATCGCCATTTTAATGTCCGGATATGTGATCGTTTCGCCGTTAAAGGCGATGGCTTTCCCTGGGTCCAACAGGCAGTCAACAATACGTGAGGTAGGTATATGCTCCGAGGCGCCGCGGAAATCGGCCTGATATTTCGCCGCTGGCGGATTGTTGATGCTGCCAAGCCCCGACAATACAGGACCGGCAGATGTGACCGTCCCACCGCCGTTGTAGTGCCAGCCAAAGCCCACGCCTCCCCCCGGCAAACCAATTTGCCCCACCATGCTGGCAAGCACCACCAGCATCCAGGGATATTGTTCGCCGTGGTGCATCCGCTGCGCACACCATCCCCCCATAAACTGCGTACGCCCTTTCACCAGTTGACGGGCAAACTGACGAATCTGATCTGCCGTCAGTCCACAAATTTCCGCCGCCCACTCGGCGTTTTTCGGCTGCTTGTCGGTTTCCCCCGTCAGATAAGGGATAAATTGCTCAAAACCCACAGTGTAGTCATTGATAAACCCGACATCATACCGTTTCTCGTCATACAGGGTATGCGCAACCCCGAGCAACAGGGCAACGTCAGTTTGCGGCCGAAGCGCGAGTTGTTCACAGTTGAGGAAGTTCTGCGACTTGCTGCGAACAGGATCCACACTGATAACGCGCATTTTTCCCTTCGCGATGGCTTCTTTTATCTGCTGCCAGTAGCCAAAAGCGTCATGATCGGGAACCAGGAACTCGATCTGTAAATTTTTAATCGGATCGCATCCCCACAGCACGATGGTATCCGTGTGTTCAATGACCAGCGGCAATGACGTTTGCTGCTCGTAAACTTCCAGCGCACCGATGACACGCGGCAGGATAACCTGTGCCGCTGCGGCCGAGTAATCGCCGACGGTCGTCACGTAACTGCCGTGCAACCCCAGCCCACGATCCATCGCTCCGCCCGCTTTGTGGTATTTTCCCACCATCTGCCAGTCGGCCAGCCCGGTAAATACACCAGAGGATCCATACGTTTTTTGTACTCGCTCCAGCTCTTCATAAAACAGGTCCAGCGCCTGATCCCAGCTCACACGGACAAAGCGATTATTCCCGCGCTGGCTGCGATCTGATTTCTCACGCTTACGCAGCCAGTCCAGCCGAACCATCGGATAACGGACTCGGGAGGGGTTGTAGACCACTTCACGCACGGCATTAAGCATATCGCAGGGGTATTTATCATGTTTAAAGGGGCGGGTTTCAACCCACTCACCGTTCTCTACCCGCGCTTCAAACGCGCCAAAATGCGAACCGGACTGGATCCACTGCTGCGGGTTTTCACCTGCCGCCCAGACTTTTTTGATGAGTGGATTTGGCCCTAATGCACTGGCGGCACCGACGGCCAGCATGCCGGTCAAGAAACGGCGTCGTGCCGGATTAAAATCGTAACTATCCATACGTTATCCTCATTTATCTGTGGTTGCCGATACGTCGCTGGCATGTGTCTGGAGGTATTTCAACAGCGTCCGTTCCTCTACCGGATTGAGCCGGTAATAGCTGGACATCGCTTTCAACCCGGCGATCCAGCCATTAGCGGTATAACGGTCGGTCGGTGGCGTGCTGTGGCAGGCGCTACAGGTGGATTGCAACATCTGATCGGTGTATTGCCAGACGGGGTCGATGCGATCGATAAACCCATCTGCAGAAGTCCAGGCCGTAATGCTGACCTGCTGCCACTCCGCATGAGAATCGGGGTCGGTTTGGGTCTGCAGGATTTTGACATTCGCCATCAGCGCGGCATCCAGGACGGCAGAAAACACGCGTTTTCCCCGGTACTGTGTAATCACTCTCCCGCGCCCTTTACTCTCTCGCCAACCCGTCAGCTCAAGTTGCACCTGATTGCCCACTTTTTTGAGGATCCTGACTTCGGTCGCCGGAAAAAGCAGGGCTTTCCCTGCCGGTTCCTCCGCCGTGGCGGTCAGCGCTTTTTCCGTCAGCGAATAAAGCGTGGTCGCATCCGGGAATTGCTCTCCCTGCTTCTGCAATTGCTTATAGCGCTCGCGAAAACCACTGCTCATGTCTGGCTTGTGGTGCGCGATCCCCTTATGACAATCAATGCAGTTACTGTCTTTTGCCGCCGCAGCGGTCATTTGCGCCATCGCGTTGGATGACTGTTTTGCGTGATCCATGGCGTCATAGCTGTGGCAGGATTTACACGCTGCGGAATGGTTGGCACTCATTCTCGTCCACTCCCGCTGTGCCAGTTCTGCACGCTTCTGGCTCAATTTTTCAGGCGTGTCGATAGAGGGTGAGATAAAGGTGTGGTACAGATCGCTTAATGCTTCCGTCTTGCGCTCAAGGGTGGGGATAACGCCCGGCGGAATATGACAATCTTTGCATTCTGCACGTACCCCTGAAGCATTACGGAAGTGAATACTGCTCTCGTATTCTTGGCCGACCGTGCGCATCGAATGGCACGATACACAAAATTCGGTACTGCTGGTGTAATGAACGCCTTGCCACGTTCCCCACAGGACAAGCGCCATTGCTATCGCGCCTCCTAATACATACCAAAGGGCATTTTTCCTAATCCTCGACATAGCGGCCTCCGTTATTTTAATTACGGAACGCTAAGGGATATTAAATCGTAATAATAGTGACACCCGCCTCAGAGAATAGGAACAGCCCATCGTCTATGAGGAACATCAAAATAAGGCGAAAGGAAAACGCATAATGTATTATCAATGCTCAAACAAGGATTTCCTCATGCTAACGTTACCTCTGGACAGAGAAAGCCATCTCCCTTTGCAACTACAAATTTTTCAGTATTATTTCCAGGCAATCCAGCATGGCGATGTTCTCCGTGGCGATAAACTTCCGTCAATACGCGAGCTAGCCCAGAGATTAAACGTGGCGAAGATTACGGTCGTCATGGCGTACGAAAAACTTGTCAGCGCAGGATTGATCAAGAGTCGGCAGGGTATAGGCTATGAGGTCGTGTTCGCGACGCCTATGCGGAATATCCCTTTTCATGCCATTTCTGACACGGGTTCTCCTCCTGCGAAGCCTGAGCCTGCAGGGATCTCAACGGATGTTTATGCTGAGGCCAGTCGGGAATATTACTGTCGTTTGGGCATCCCGGATCCGAATGCGTTTCCATGGTCCAGTTGGCGAAAATGGAATAATGCACCCACGGCACTCAAGGAACAATTATTTACCCAATATCATTCACCAAATGGATTGCTTTCTCTCCGTGAGCAGGTCGTTCGTTATCTGAATTTATCAAGAGGGATTAATTGCAATCCAGAAAGCATCATTATTACCAATGGCATTCAGGAGGGACTCTCTCTTCTCAGTCAGATATTTATTACACATTACACAATTCGTCATAAAAAGAAATGTCACATTGTGACCGAGTCACCTTGCTATTCTGGTGCGTGGCATCTGTTTAATTATCATGGTGCCACTGTTACCGCAATTGAAGTGGATAAAAACGGTCTTTGTACAGATAAACTGCCTGAGAGCGATACGCAACTGTGTTATGTCACACCCGCACATCAATATCCGATGGGCGGCACACTTTCGCTCGAACGACGTAAGATACTGCTGACCTGGGCCTTACGTGTCGGGGCTTATATCATCGAGGATGATTATGACTCAGCATTTTCCTATGGAGAAAACCCCTTACCGCCGCTGAAAACGATGGATTTTCACGATCGGGTCATCTACATGGGGACCTTTTCCAAAACGCTTGGTCCAGGTGCTCGACTGGGTTATCTGATCTGTCCGGATGAACTTCTTCCAACCCTGCAAACGATCAAAGCACTCAATAACAACGGCAGTCAGTGGCTGTTGCAGCAGTTTCTGGCCGATTTGATGCAAAATCAGGTGTTCTATACCCATCTCAGCAAACTGGCCTGCGACTACGCACTGCGTCTCACCTTATTGCGGGATGGCCTCTCCTCTTTATTCACGGAAGGCGAGATCGACGGCGCTTGTGCCGGATTGCATCTCTCCCTGCGTCTGCCCTGGTCGCAGGATCGCGTGACGCAATTGCGCCAGCGCTGCCTGCTGGCCGGCGTACGGTTTGATACATTGCAGGAAATTGAAAACGGCTCAGAAACGCCATGGCGGAAAAATAATCAGGATGGGGTGATGTTCTTCGGTTTTGGCGGGTTACAGGTGCAACAACTCAGAAAAGTACTGAGCGTTCTTGAGCAGGAAATGCGGGCATTATTACCGCTTTAGTGAGCGATAAGGGGCGATAAACTCGCCCCTTCATCAACCATTACAGCAGGTCGCGGAACTGGGTCATTTTCAGTGCCAGTTCAACACCGCGCACTTCCGCCAGCCCTTTCAGACGGCCAATCGCGGAATAACCCGGATTAGTTTTCTTATGCAGATCGTCCAGCATCTGATGACCGTGATCGGGACGCATCGGAATCGGACGCAAATCCCCCGCCTTCTTGCGGCGCTGCTCTTCGGTCAGAATCGCCGTCACCACCGCCACCATATTCACATCACCCTGCAGATGCGCGCCTTCATGGAAGGTTTTCGGATTCGCTTCGCGGCACGTCGAGCGCAGGTGGGTAAAGTGGATACGATCGCCAAAGGTTTCAATCATTTTCACCAGATCGTTATCCGCACGAACGCCGTAAGAGCCTGTGCACATGGTGAAACCGTTGTAGATGCTGTCGACGGTCTCTTTCAGCCACTGCATATCTTCAATGGTGGAGACAATGCGTGGTAACCCGAGAATCGGGCGCGGCGGATCGTCAGGATGCACCGCCAGACGCACGCCAACCTCTTCAGCCACCGGTACAATCGCACGCAGGAACACGGCCATATTGTCACGCAGATCGTCTTTGCTGATGCCGTCATACTCGGCCAGACGCGCACGGAACTGATCGAGCGTATAACCCTCTTCCGCGCCAGGCAGACCGGCAATGATATTACGGGTCAGTTTTTCGATATCCGCGTCGCTCATAGCATTGAAATAAGCCAGCGCCTGACGCTGTTCTTCTTCGCTATAGTCTGCTTCCGCGCCCGCACGTTTGAGGATATGTAACTCAAAAGCGGCGAAGGCTATTTGATCGAAACGCAGCGCTTTCGAGCCGTCCGGCAATTCGAACTCGAGATCGGTACGCGTCCAGTCCAGAATCGGCATGAAGTTATAGCAGACGGTGTCGATGCCGCAGGCCGCCAGATTGCGGATGCTCTGCTGATAATTCGCGATCCATGTCTGATACTGACCGGAGCGGGTCTTGATCTCTTCATGAACCGGAATACTTTCGACGACCGACCAGGTTAATCCTTTTTCCGCCAGAATCGCCTGACGTTTTTTAATCTCGTCGACCGGCCATACTTCGCCGTTCGGAATGTGGTGCAATGCTGTCACAACGCCCGTTGCGCCAGCCTGACGCACATCATCAAGCGATACCGGATCGTTAGGCCCGTACCAACGCCAGGTTTGTTCCATTGCTTTACCTCACAAAGTTGTTATACCAAATTAGTTTACCTGAATGACGACTACCATACAGGCTTCTGCGCACTGATCAATAAAAGGGGCGTGATTGATTGATCCAGCTCACATTACCCGGATAAATTCGGCTTACCAATTTAATTTGTTGTCATATAACTTTACACTGCCGTTGTTAATTTATGGTTAATCAGGTGTGTAATAAATGACTACAATTGCCTCAGCAATATTGCCGGATGGCGTACAAACGCCACGCTATGACCGCCAGCAACTGAAAACCCGCATGGTGCATTTCGGTTTTGGCGCCTTTCATCGTGCGCATCAGGCATTACTGACCGATCGGGTGCTGAATGCCCAGGGCGGAGATTGGGGAATTTGTGAAATCAGCCTGTTCAGCGGCGACACGTTGATGCGTCAACTCCGCGAACAGGATCATTTATACTCCGTGCTGGAAAAAGGCGCAGACGGCAATCAGGCGATTATCGTCGGTGCCGTCAACGAATGCCTGAATGCGAAACTCGATTCGCTCGTCGCCATTATCGAAAAGTTCTGCGAACCTCAGGTGGCGATTGTCTCGCTGACTATCACCGAAAAAGGGTATTGCATCGATCCGGCAACCGGCGCGCTGGACCTGACAAATCCGCGCATTATTCACGACCTGCAATCGCCTGATGAACCCCATTCAGCACCGGGTATTCTGGTGGAAGCGCTGTCGCGTCGACAGGCACGCGGCCTGGCACCTTTCACTGTACTCTCCTGCGATAACATTCCTGATAACGGCCACGTGGTGAAGAACGCCGTGCTAGGGATGGCGGAAAAACGCTCTCCCGCGCTGGCAGACTGGATCCGCGAGCACGTCAGCTTTCCTGCCACGATGGTCGACCGCATTGTTCCGGCCGCCACGGAAGACTCTCTGGCTGAAATCACCCGCGAACTGGGCGTGACCGATCCTTGCGCCATCAGCTGTGAACCGTTCATTCAATGGGTGGTTGAAGACCACTTTGTCGCCGGTCGTCCCGCATGGGAAGCGGCTGGCGTGCAGATGGTCAGCGATGTGCGTCCCTGGGAAGAGATGAAATTGCGGATGCTTAATGGCAGCCACTCGTTTCTCGCGTATCTCGGTTATCTTTCCGGATTTCAGCATATTAATGAGTGCATGCAGGACAGCGCGTTCCGCGAAGCCGCGTACCGACTGATGATGGATGAACAGGCGCCGACGCTGACTATTACTGACGTGGATTTGACCGGCTACGCGCAAAGCCTGATTGAACGCTTTGCGAATCCGGCACTGAAGCATAAAACCTGGCAAATCGCGATGGACGGCAGTCAGAAGCTGCCTCAGCGGATGCTGGCGGGTATTCGCCTTCATCTGGCGCGCGAAAGTGCATGGCCATTACTGGCGCTGGGCGTGGCGGGATGGATGCGCTACGTCAGCGGCGTCGATGACGCCGGTGTGACCATCGACGTTCGCGACCCGCTGAATGATAAAATCCGCGCTATCGTGGCCACCCATCATGAAGATCAGCGCGTGTCGGCACTGCTCTCCTTATCGGAAATTTTTGGCAACGACCTCCCGCACAATCCTGTTTTTGTCCAGGCGATTGAAGCGGCCTGGCAGCGTATCGCGCAACACGGTGCACATCAGGCGGTGATTGATACGTTAAAAAGTTAACAATTTCTGCCATTAAGGCGGACGGAGACCGTCTTCGTTCGCCCCGCCCTTCTCTTTTTCACTTTTTTTCGCCAGGATTAATGGAAACCGTTACGGTACATTATTCTGGAGCAGGCGTGACCAAAACTAACCTCATCACTGGTTTCCTCGGCAGCGGAAAAACCACTTCGATCCTTCATCTGTTAGCACATAAAGACCCCGCCGAAAAATGGGCGGTACTGGTCAATGAGTTCGGTGAGGTCGGCATTGACGGCGCTCTGCTTGCTGATAGCGGCGCGTTGCTCAAAGAGATCCCTGGCGGCTGCATGTGCTGCGTGAACGGCCTGCCCATGCAGGTTGGACTGAATACTCTGTTGCGACAGGGGAAACCCGACCGCCTGCTGATCGAACCAACTGGACTGGGGCACCCGAAACAGATCCTCTCCCTCCTCACCGCACCGGTGTATGAGCCCTGGATCGACCTGCGCGCCACGTTGTGCATTCTTGACCCACGTGGATTGCTGGATGAAAAAAGCGTCACCAATGAGAACTTCCGCGATCAGTTAGCTGCAGCAGATATCATCGTGGCGAATAAAACCGATCGTGCGACTGCGGAAAGTGAACGCGCGCTGCAAACCTGGTGGCAACAGTTTGGCGGCAACCGTCAGTTGGTGCAGGCCGATCACGGTCAGATTGACGGACAGTTACTCGATTTACCGCGTCTGAATCTGGCTGAATTGCCCACCAGCGCTGCGCACTCGCACAGCCATCCAGAACAGCGAGGATTGGCGGCGCTGAGCCTGCCAACTCAACAACGCTGGCGTCGCAGCCTGAACAGCGGTCAAGGGCATCAGGCCTGCGGCTGGATTTTTGATGCCGATACGGTCTTTGACACCATCGGACTGCTGGAATGGGCGCGACTGGCGCCGGTTGGCCGGGTGAAGGGAGTCATGCGTATTCCGGAAGGCCTCGTGCGCATTAATCGCCAGGGCGAGGATCTACACATTGAAACGCAGAACGTCGCGCCGCCGGACAGTCGTATTGAACTGATTTCCAGTACCGAGGCAGACTGGAATACGTTGCAGAGCGCATTGTTGAAGCTTCGTTTAGCTGAACACGCGTAAGGTTGCCTGCGATTTATTGAACAGTGAACACGTTAAATATGAAAATCCGGTTACCACTGATACTTCTGCTGAATGTTGCCGGTCTGGCGTTATTCATGAGCTGGTATATGCCCGTGAATCATGGATTCTGGTTCCCGGTTGACGCCGGCATTTTCCACTTCTTTAACCAGAAACTGGTAGAGAGCCAGGCCTTCCTGTGGCTGGTCGCCATCACCAATAATCGGGCGTTTGATGCCTGTTCTCTGTTGGCGATGGGTTGTCTGATGCTGAGTTTCTGGCTGAAAGAGACGCCTGCAGGCCGCCGACGTATTGTCATCATCGGCCTGGTGATGCTGCTTACCGCCGTGGTTCTGAACCAGGCCGGTCAGGCGCTGCTGCCCGTCAAACGCGCAAGTCCGACGCTCAGTTTCGAGAGTATTTATCGCGTCAGCGAATTGCTGCATATTTCGACGAAGGATGCGTCCAAAGACAGTTTCCCTGGCGATCATGGGATGATGCTGCTTATTTTCGCCGCATTTATGCTGCGCTATTTCGGAAAAGCCGCAGGGTTTATCGGCCTTATTATTGTTGTGGTTTTTGCTTTTCCGCGCGTCATGATCGGTGCCCACTGGTTCACCGATATCGCAGTAGGATCATTAACCGTGGTTCTAATTGGCCTGCCCTGGTGTCTCCTGACCCCGTTAAGCGATCGTCTTATCGCGCTTTTCGACAATTATCTTCCTGGCAAAAACAAACAAATCTTAAACAAATAACTCACAGTTATTAACATCATCAGGGTTTATTCTTACGCCCTGATGATGCGTTAAGATAAATTATTCATCTCATCGTCATTATTTAGTCATAACATTACCCTTGAGAATGAATAAGTTGCCTGTTTTTCCGCCATTTTGCGCTTAAATTGACCAATCCCGTTTATTCACTTTCTGTATCACATTTTCTTATTAAAATTCAGATAAAATCACTCGCCAAGCCTGTAACGATCGGGTAACCTCGAACTCGTTTTGCCTCGCTGAGTTATTATTCTCTTCGCGAATAAATTTGTGCGTTCTGCCACAGTTTTGCGCTTAAAGAATTGTCTCATTGTGCGCAGGTAATTAGTCTCGTCACGTTTGGCATTTTTTATAACGATATTTATCGTTAAGGACTTCAAGGGAAAACAAACAAAATGGTCAAATCTCAACCGATCTTGAGATATATCTTGCGCGGGATTCCCGCGATAGCAGTCGCGGTACTGCTTTCTGCATGTAGCACTACCACAAACACCGCAAAGAACACGCATTCTGAGACGCTTGGTGTGAATCAAGAAGCTTCCTCACTGCAAGCTTCTCAGGATGAATTTGAGAGTATGGTACGTAACCTCGATGTTAAATCGCGGATTATGGATCAGTATGCTGACTGGAAAGGCGTGCGCTATCGTCTCGGCGGCAACTCCAAAAAAGGTATTGATTGTTCCAGCTTTGTACAGCGTACATTCCGTGAACAGTTTGGTTTAGAACTCCCACGCTCCACCTACGAGCAGCAGGAAACCGGTAAGTCCGTTTCACGCACTAATCTGCGTACCGGCGATCTGGTTCTGTTCCGCGCAGGTTCGACGGGCCGTCATGTTGGTATCTACATTGGCAACAACCAGTTTGTTCATGCCTCTACCAGCAGCGGTGTTATCATCTCCAGCATGAACGAGCCATACTGGAAGAAGCGCTATAACGAAGCGCGTCGGGTTCTGAGCCGCAGTTAATCGTTTGGTTGCTATCCCTTGGCGACCCTGACGAGACAGACGAAAAGCATCGCTTCGGCGGTGCTTTTTTTTTGATTCCCTTTTTGTCCCTGTGGAAAAGCATGACTCGCTGAATCAATCCAGGCTATAGTCTTGTTATTCCATCACATTTATCATCATCGCAATCTCAGGGTAAAGCCAGGCATCATGTTCACACACGCCTTAACGACTGGTCGAAAAATCGTGCTTACCTGCCTGATTACCGGGGTTGTCGTTGCTATTGTTATCAGTAGCCTACAATTCGTGATGGCGTGGCATAAGCGGGAAGTTAAATACGACACGCTGGTTTCTGACATTCAGCATTACCTGGTTAGCTATTTTGCCGATCTCAAAAGTACTGCCGACATTCTCCAACCGTTGACTTTAAATACCTGTAAACAAGTCGGCGCAGAGCTCACTTCCCGTGCTGCCTTTAGCCTGAACGTTCGTGCCTTTTTGCTGGTCAAGGATAAGAAAGCCTTTTGCTCATCAGCAACCGGGGGCATGGATGCGCTGCTGACTGAACTGGTTCCCAGCCTCGATATTGGTAAAGATATCGATATGGCGATTATCCCGGGAACACCGATGATGCCCAATAAACCCGCAATGGTGATTTGGTATCGTAACCCCCTGATGGTGAATAGCGGCGTTTTCACCTCCCTGAATATCAACCTTACGCCGTATCTGCTCTATACCGCCCGCCAGGAAGACTTTGACGGGATTGCCATCATCGTCGGCAACACCGTCTTGTCGACCTTTTCAGACCATCTGCTCACCGTTGATGAACTCGACGGTTCACCGGAGCGCGAAGCAAAAATCAACGGTGTTCCGGTGACGATCAGGCTATACGCAACCAACTGGACCTGGCCCGACTTATGGTACGCCCTGCTTCTCGGCGGGATGGGGGGCATCATTGCGAGTTTACTCTGCTACTACGTCATGAGCATTCGCCTGCGGCCCGGAAAAGAGATCCTCACCGGGATCAAACGCGATCAGTTCTATGTCGTCTATCAGCCCGTCGTGGATACGCAGTCGCTGAAGGTCACCGGGCTGGAAGTGTTACTGCGCTGGAAACACCCAACGGCGGGAGAAATCCCGCCTGATGCGTTTATTCATTACGCTGAGGCCCAGCACATGATTGTGCCGCTGACCCAGCATCTGTTTAAACTGGTGGCGCGGGACGCCCCTACGCTGCAAAAAGTCCTCCCGGTTGGCGCTAAGTACGGTATTAACATTGCGCCTGACCACCTGCACAGCAACAGTTTTAAAGACGACGTTCGTCAGTTAGTCGCCACGATGCCGCCCAACCACTTCCAGATCGTGCTGGAAATTACTGAACGCGACATGCTCCAGCAGCATGAAGCGTCACAGTTATTTGAGTGGCTGCACGCCGCAGGCTTCGAAATTGCGATAGACGACTTCGGTACCGGCCACAGCGCGCTGATTTATCTGGAACGCTACACCCTGGATTATCTGAAAATCGATCGCGGTTTTATTAACGCCATTGGTACAGAAACCGTCACCTCGCCGGTGCTGGATGCGGTGCTGACACTCGCTAAACGCCTCAATATGATGACGGTAGCCGAAGGGGTGGAAACGCCTGAGCAGGCAAAATGGCTACATGAACGCGGGGTTCGCTTCCTTCAGGGCTACTGGATTAGCCGCCCGCTGCCGCTCGACGAATTTGTCGATTGGGTTTCACAGCCACACGCGCTGAAATGGTAAAGCACCGACGCGCGGATTCACAACAGACGCCACCTGCCCTATTATTCAGGCATCAGAGTGACCTGCGCAGGCAGGTAAGCCAGACAAGGAATCCCTTTGCAGATAATCGTTCGCATATTGCTGCTGTTTGTCATGTTGATGAGCGCAAGTGCCCAGGCGCAGGCGATCAAAGAGAGCTATGCCTTCGCGGTATTGGGAGAGCCTAAATACGCGTTCAACTTTGATCATTTTGATTACGCCAATCCCGCCGCCCCCAAAGGCGGTCAGATCACCCTTTCCGCTCTCGGCACCTTCGACAACTTCAACCGCTACGCCCTGCGAGGTAATCCCGGCGCCCGGACCGAACAGCTTTACGACACTCTGTTTACCACCTCTGATGACGAGCCCGGCAGCTATTATCCGCTGATCGCCGAGAGCGCACGCTATGCGGAGGATTATTCGTGGGTTGAAATCACGATCAACCCCCGCGCCCGTTTTCATGATGGCTCGCCCGTCATGGCCAAAGATGTCGCCTTCACCTTCAACAAATTTATGACCGAAGGCGTGCCACAGTTTCGTCTGGTCTACAAAGGCACAACGGTTAAAGCCATTGCCCCATTAACCGTACGCATGGAGCTCGCGAAGCCGGGTAAAGAGGATATGCTCAGTCTGTTCTCATTACCCGTGATGCCACAAGCGTACTGGAAAGATCATAAGCTCAGCGACCCGTTGTCCAGACCGCCGCTGGGTGGTGGTCCTTATCGCATTAGTCAGTGGAAGATGGGTCAGTATATTGTCTATACGCGCGTGAAGGATTACTGGGCGGCCAATCTGCCGGTCAATCGTGGCCGCTGGAACTTCGATGTCATTCGCTACGACTATTATCTCGACGACAACGTGGCCTTTGAGGCCTTTAAGGCTGGCGCGTTTGATTTGCGTCTGGAGAGCGACGCCAAAAACTGGGCGACGCGCTATGTCGGTAAAAACTTTGATAATCAGTACATCATCAAAGATGAGCAGAAAAATGAATCGGCGCAGGATACGCGCTGGCTGGCGTTCAACACGCAGCGCCCCGTTTTCAACGACCGACGCGTCCGTGAAGCCGTTACGCTGGCATTTGATTTTGAATGGATGAATAAAGCGCTGTTCTACAACGCCTGGAGCCGGGCAAACAGCTATTTCCAGAACACCGAGTATGCGGCCAGAAACTACCCCGATGCGGCTGAACTGGTCCTGTTGGCGCCGATGAAAAAGGATTTGCCGCCGGAGGTCTTCAGCCAGATTTATCAACCTCCCGTGTCCAAAGGTGACGGTTACGATCGGGAAAACCTGTTAAAAGCCGATGAATTACTGAAAGACGCGGGCTGGGAACTGAAAGGTCAGCAACGGATTAACACCGCCACCGGCAAACCGCTGAACTTTGAACTGCTCATTTCCGCCGCCAGTAACAGCCAGTGGGTCCTGCCCTTCCAGCATAATCTCCAGCGTCTGGGGATTACGATGACCATTCGTCAGGTCGATAACTCACAACTCACCAATCGCCTGCGCAGCCGGGACTACGACATGATGCCGACCCTGTGGCGGGCGATGCCTTGGCCCAGTTCCGATCTGCAAATCTCCTGGGCGTCCGAGTACATCGACTCTAGCTATAATGCTCCTGGCGTGAAAAGTCCGGTGGTCGACAAACTGATCAAGCAAATCATCGCCGCGCAGGGCGATAAAAACAAACTGCTGCCGCTTGGACGCGCGCTGGACCGCGTGCTGACCTGGAATTACTACATGTTGCCGATGTGGTACATGGCGGAAGATCGACTGGCCTGGTGGGATAAATTTTCCCGTCCAGGCATTCGTCCAATTTATACCATTGGCCTGGATAACTGGTGGTATGACGTAAACCGGGCAGCGAAGTTACCTGCCGCCAGACGACAGGGAGAATAAATGGGCGCGTACCTGATTCGTCGTTTGTTGCTGGTTATCCCGACGCTCTGGGCGATCATCACCATCAACTTTTTTATCGTGCAAATTGCCCCCGGCGGCCCGGTCGATCAGGCGATAGCCGCCATCGAATTTGGTCAGACGAGCGCGCTGCCCGGTGCCGGGAGCGAAGGTGTTCGCGCCAGCCATGCCCGAACCGGGGTGGGAAATATCAGCGACAGTCACTATCGCGGGGGGCGTGGCCTTGATCCGGAAGTGATAGCCGAAATCACCCAACGCTACGGTTTTGATAAGCCACTGCACGAGCGTTATTTCACCATGCTGTGGAACTATATCCGCTTCGATTTTGGCGACAGCCTGTTTCGTAGCGCGTCGGTACTGACGCTCATCAAAGAGAGCCTACCGGTGTCGATCACCCTGGGGCTGTGGAGTACGCTCATCATCTATCTGGTGTCGATTCCGTTAGGGATCCGCAAAGCCGTACATAACGGCAGCCGGTTCGACGTCTGGAGTAGCGCGTTTATTATTATCGGCTATGCTATCCCGGCGTTTCTGTTCGCAATACTGCTGATTGTCTTCTTTGCCGGCGGCAGCTATTACGACCTCTTCCCGCTGCGTGGTCTGGTCTCGGCGAATTTTGACTCGCTGCCCTGGTATCAGAAAATCACCGACTATCTGTGGCACATCACCTTACCCGTCCTGGCGACGGTCATTGGCGGGTTTGCCGCGTTAACTATGCTGACCAAAAATTCCTTTCTCGATGAAGTGCGCAAGCAGTATGTCGTCACCGCCCGTGCCAAAGGGGTCAGTGAAGGGAATATCCTGTGGAAGCACGTTTTTCGCAACGCCATGCTGCTGGTGATCGCCGGTTTTCCTGCCACCTTTATCAGTATGTTTTTCACCGGTTCGCTGCTGATTGAAGTGATGTTTTCACTCAACGGTCTGGGACTGCTGGGCTATGAGGCAACGGTGTCACGCGACTACCCGGTGATGTTTGGCACGCTGTACATCTTCACCCTGATCGGCCTGCTGCTGAATATTCTCAGTGATATCAGCTATACGCTGGTCGACCCGCGTATTGATTTTGAGGGACGTTAATGGCCCATTTAAGCCCCGTCAATCAGGCCCGCTGGGCGCGTTTTCGCCATAATCGTCGTGGCTTCTGGTCGCTGTGGATTTTTCTCGTCTTGTTTGGTCTGAGTCTGTGCTCTGAGTTGATTGCTAACGATAAACCCCTGTTAGTGCGCTACGACGGAAGCTGGTATTTCCCGCTGGTCAAAAACTACAGTGAGAGCGATTTTGGCGGCCCGCTGGCAACGAGAGCGGATTACCAGGATCCGTGGCTGAAGCAACAGCTGGAAAACCGCGGTTGGGTCCTCTGGGCACCGGTGCGCTTTGGCGCGAACAGCATCAACTTTGCGACTGACAAACCCTTTCCCTCGCCCCCTTCGGCGCAGAACTGGCTGGGTACCGATGCCAACGGCGGCGACGTGCTGGCGCGAGTGCTTTACGGCACGCGTATCTCCATTCTTTTCGGCCTGATGCTGACCTTGTGTTCAAGCGTCATGGGTGTGCTGGCCGGGGCGCTACAGGGCTATTACGGCGGCAAAGTGGATCTCTGGGGCCAGCGATTTATCGAGGTCTGGTCGGGTATGCCGACGCTGTTCCTGATTATTTTGCTCTCCAGCGTCGTACAGCCCAACTTCTGGTGGCTGCTGGCGATTACGGTACTGTTTGGCTGGATGAGTCTGGTAGGCGTAGTTCGTGCGGAGTTCTTACGCACGCGGAACTTCGACTATATCCGGGCCGCCCAGGCACTCGGCGTCAGCGACCGTAGTATCATTTTTCGTCACATGCTTCCCAACGCAATGGTCGCCACGCTAACCTTTTTGCCGTTCATTCTCTGCAGTTCCATTACCACTCTGACGTCGCTGGATTTCCTTGGTTTCGGTCTGCCGTTAGGCTCTCCTTCACTGGGCGAGTTGCTCCTGCAAGGCAAAAATAACCTCCAGGCGCCGTGGCTGGGCATTACCGCCTTCCTGTCCGTGGCCATTTTACTCTCGCTGCTGATTTTCATCGGCGAGGCCGTCCGTGACGCATTCGATCCCAACAAGGCGGTGTAACATGACGCAACCTTTGCTCGCCATTGACAATCTGACGCTGGGATTTCGTAAGCAGGAAACCGTCCGCACGGTGGTTAACGCGGTGTCGTTGCGCGTGGAGGCCGGCGAAACGCTGGCGCTGGTAGGAGAATCCGGTTCCGGCAAGAGTGTTACCGCGCTGTCGATTCTGCGCCTGCTACCGACTCCGCCCGCCGTGTATCTCGGCGGCGATATCCGTTTTCACGGCGAGTCCTTACTGCACGCCAGTGAGCAGACCCTGCGCGGCGTGCGCGGCAACAAGATCGCCATGATTTTCCAGGAGCCGATGGTGTCGCTGAACCCGCTCCATAACCTCGAAAAACAGCTCTATGAAGTACTTTCCCTACACCGGGGTATGCGCCGGGAAGCGGCGCGCGCAGAGATATTAAGCTGTCTCGATCGGGTCGGTATTCGGCAGGCGGCAACCCGGCTGGGCGATTATCCGCACCAGCTTTCCGGCGGCGAGCGTCAGCGAGTGATGATTGCGATGGCGCTGTTAACGCGACCCGAATTGCTCATCGCCGATGAACCAACTACCGCGCTGGATGTCTCGGTCCAGGCGCAGATCCTGCAACTGCTGCGTGAACTCCAGCGCGAGCTGAATATGGGGATGCTGTTCATCACCCATAATCTCAGTATTGTCAGAAAACTCGCCGACAGCGTAGCAGTGATGCAAAACGGGCAATGCGTTGAGCAAAACCGGGCTGCTCCCCTGCTCCACGCGCCTGCGCATCCCTATACGCAGAAATTGCTTAACAGCGAACCGGCGGGCGATCCAGTCTCTTTGCCGGAGGGGCAGTCACCCCTTCTCAGGGTCGAGGATTTACGCGTCGCCTTTCCCATTCGCAAAGGCATCCTTAAGCGTGTGGTGGCAAACAATGAGGTGGTGAAAGGCATCAGTTTCAGTCTGCAACCGGGTGAAACGCTGGGGCTGGTCGGTGAGTCAGGTTCGGGGAAAAGTACCACCGGGCTGGCGCTCCTGCGGCTTATCGGCTCCCAGGGCAGCATAGAGTTTGACGGCCAACAGTTACAACATCTTAAACGCCGACAGCTGTTGCCCGTGCGTCATCGTATCCAGGTGGTCTTCCAGGATCCCAACTCCTCGTTGAATCCGCGACTGAGCGTGTTGCAAATCATTGAAGAGGGGCTGCGCGTTCACCAGCCAGCGCTCTCAGCCGAACAGCGCGAGCAGCAGGTCATGGCGGTGATGGCGGAAGTGGGACTGGATGCCGACACGCGCCACCGCTATCCAGCGGAGTTTTCCGGCGGTCAGCGCCAGCGGATTGCGATTGCCAGAGCGTTGATCCTGAAACCGTCATTGATTGTTCTTGATGAACCGACGTCATCTCTCGACCGGACCGTGCAGGCGCAAATTCTCGCGCTGTTGAAATCGCTACAGCAAAAGCATCGCCTGGCCTATATCTTCATAAGCCACGATCTGCACGTGGTGCGCGCGTTATGCCATCAGGTGATTGTACTGAGACAGGGAGAGGTTATCGAGCAGGGGCAATGCGAGCACGTCTTTAGCGCACCACAACAGGCGTATACGCGTCAGCTTCTCACGCTAAGCTGATGCTCAAAATGGATTGTTGTTAGAAAACGGTTCGGCAATGGCCACGCCAAAGTTTTTCAGACGACAGGTCGCAGCAAATTCGTCCTGGCGATTCACAAACAGGCACGGTTCGCCTTCACATTCCAGTACGGAACATGGCACTTCGATATCACTGAGCGCCTGACTGAGTTTATGCATCACCGGCCAGGCGCTATCGCCATCCGGACTCAGCAGTTTAAGCGCCACCAGACTGTTTTCAACGCTTTGGCCATTTTGCGGAATCGGTTCAACTTTCGAACCTGCGAAACCCGCTGACCAACGATAGTTCTGTGGTAAGCGATGAACGATTGAGAGCTGTAATGTTGTCACTTTCTTTCCCCGGAAGTACAATCACTTCACAATTTATTTACATCCATATTAACACATCATTGACAATCCGTCCTTAAACGGTTGCATAACGTGGCAATCCTTATCCCGCGTGGCCAGTATGGTCGGTATGGCCTTTATTAAAATAGATGTTTCCAGTCGGGACAGGAGCGCGGGCTATATGTACCCGTTTCTGCGATCTAACTCAACCTTTTTAACTACAATGATGTGACTTTTTACATAAATTGATTTTACATAAAATAAACATATATCGGGGAAATGATGGAATCGTCGTTGACGTACATCAACAAAGGAAGCCAAACGGCTTCCATGTTGTGTATTTGATCACCGTTTTTTCGGGCGGCTCGCATAGAGATAGAACAAAATTGAACAGCTTGCACAGAAGGCTATAGACCAAATCATCGGCCAGGCTGAGTTAAACGTTGCCAGAGAGAGTAATGCACCAACGAGCGCGCCAATGCCAAAGCGGAAGGTACCTGCCAGCGATGAGGCCGTTCCCGCCATATGCGGGAACTCATCGAGGATCACTGCCATCGCATTGGAGGAGATCATCGACACGCAGCCGACAAAGACCGCCACCCCCAGCACCAGCGCCCAGAAACCGACGCCAAACAGCGCACTCAGTACCATCCACACCGCCATCGCCAGTTGGATCCACAATCCAGTACGGAACATGTTCAGCGCACCGATCCGGCGCACGAAGCGACTGTTAAAAATCGTCATAATGAACAAAAAGACGATGTTCAGCGCGAAGTAGTAGCCAAAATCCTGCGGCGATACGTGGTTGATTTCGATATACACGAAAGGCCCGGCGCTGAGAAAGGAGAACATCCCGGCAAAGCTAAAGCCGCTTGCCAGCATATAGCTCAGCACCCGCTTATGGCGAAAAAGCGAAGCAAAATTACCTATCGTCGTGCGGATATGAAACGGCTGGCGCTTTTCAACCGGTAACGTCTCTTTAATGAGCGTTGCGATCATGACTGAGGCCAGAACCGCGGCGATCGCCAGGATCCAGAAGATAGAGTGCCAGCTCAGCCACACCAGCACCCAACCGCCGATGATTGGCGCCATCAGCGGCGCGATCGTGGTCACCAGCATGACGAACGACATCATGCGGGAGAACTCTTCTTTAGGATACATATCGCGCATCAGCGCATTGATCACCACGCTGGCAGCGGCCGCCGCCAGACCGTGGAAGAATCGCATCACAATCAGCTGATCGATGGTCTGCGCCAGCGCACAGGCTACGGCGGCGGCAGCGAACACCAACGTGCCGCCGAGGATCACCGGTTTTCGCCCGAGGCTATCCGCCATCGGCCCGTACAGCAACTGCCCGACGGCGAAGCCCAGAATATAGGTACTGAGCGTCATCTGCGCACTGCCCGCCGGCACACCAAACTGCTCGGAGATCACCGGTAGCGCCGGAAGGTACATATCGATCGACAGCGGCATCAACATAGCCAGCAGACCGAGAATAAAAACAATGGCAAAGGACGAGTGCTGCCGGGTGGTCACAAAAAAACTCCTGAATTTAGCTGGACGTCATGCCGACGCTGGCAATTTCTGCGTCTGTCAATGGGCGATACTCACCAGGTTCAAGGTCAGCATCAAGGGTAATAGCGCCTATCCGTTCGCGGTGCAGTTCGACCACATGGTTACCCACGGCGGCAAACATCCGTTTTACCTGATGATAGCGTCCTTCGCTGATGGTCAGACGCACCTGCGTCGGGGTGATAACCTCAAGCACAGCCGGCTTCGTGAGATCTTTTTCATTATGTAACTGCACGCCTTTCGCAAACTGCGCTGCGGTATCTTCGGCAACGGGCGACTCCAGGGTGACCAGATACGTTTTCTCGCAGTGGTGACGCGGAGAGGTGATGCGGTGCGACCACTGCCCATCGTCAGTCATCAGCACCAGACCGGTGGTGTCGATATCCAGGCGACCCGCAGCGTGTAATTTATGCGCGACCGGCTCATCCAGGAAATACAGGATCGTCGGATGATCCGGGTCATCGGTCGAACATACGTAGCCCTGAGGTTTATTAAGCATAAAGTAACGCGGGCCGTTTTGCTGAACCAGCGTGTTGCCATCATATTCTACGTCGTGTTCTGGCAGCAGTTTGAACGCGGTATTCCGGATGATTTCACCATCCACGGTAACACGGCTACCGCGGATCTCACGCCCGGCAATAGCGCGGCTGACGCCGAGTTGCTGAGCGATAAATTTATCAAGTCGCATGAGTGTGATTTTGCCTGTAAAAATACGGGAATCGGGCGCATCGCCCGAAAAGTGGAGCCGTTATCTGCCCAGTATAGCGGGCTAACAACATCCCTCAAGGGAAAACGATTCGTGGCATACTATACCCGAGTTCGTTACGTATTGTGAGACCATGATTTTTACACTTCGCCCCTACCAGCAAGAAGCCGTGGATGCCACGCTCAACTATTTCCGTCGCCATCGCACGCCTGCGGTGATTGTGCTGCCTACTGGCGCCGGTAAAAGCCTGGTGATTGCCGAACTGGCGCGCGTTGCCAGAGGCCGCGTGCTGGTACTGGCACACGTGAAAGAGCTGGTGGCGCAAAACCATGCCAAATACTGCGCGTTGGGGCTGGAAGCCGATATTTTTGCCGCCGGACTCAAGCGCAAAGAGAGCCACGGTAAAGTGGTGTTCGGTAGCGTTCAGTCCGTGGCTCGCAATCTGGACGCCTTCCAGAGCGAGTTTTCGCTGCTGATTGTTGATGAATGCCATCGTATCGGTGATGACGAAGAGAGCCAGTATCAGCAGATCCTCACCCATCTGAGCAACGCCAATCCCCACATTCGCCTGCTGGGGCTGACCGCCACCCCTTTTCGTCTGGGCAAAGGCTGGATCTATCATTTTCACTACCACGGTATGGTACGCGGCGACGATAAGGCACTGTTTCGCGACTGCATTTACGAACTGCCGCTGCGCTATATGATTAAGCACGGCTATCTCACACCGCCGGAACGCCTCGATATGCCGGTGGTGCAGTACGATTTCAGCCGCCTGCAGGCGCAAAGCAACGGTCTGTTTAGCGAAGCCGATCTGAACCGTGAGCTGAAAAAGCAGCAGCGCATCACGCCGCACATCATCAGCCAGATTGTTGAATTCGCCCAGACCCGCAAAGGGGTGATGATTTTTGCCGCCACCGTTGAGCATGCCAAAGAGATTGCCGGGCTGCTGCCTGAAGAGGATTCCGCGCTGATTACCGGCGACACGCCGGGTCCTGAACGCGATGAGCTGATAGACGCGTTTAAAGCCGAGCGTTTTCGTTATCTGGTCAACGTCTCCGTCTTAACCACCGGCTTCGATGCTCCGCACGTCGATCTCATTGCCATTCTGCGTCCCACCGAGTCAGTCAGTTTGTACCAACAAATTGTGGGCCGTGGCCTGCGTCTCGCACCGGGAAAAACGGACTGTTTGATTCTTGATTACGCCGGTAACCCGCACGATCTCTATTCTCCAGAGGTGGGGAGTCCGAAAGGCAAAAGTGATAATGTGCCGGTCCAGGTCTTCTGCCCGGCCTGCGGTTTCGCGAATACCTTCTGGGGCAAAACCACCGCTGACGGTACGCTGATCGAACATTTCGGCCGCCGCTGTCAGGGCTGGTTTGAAGATGATGAAGGACACCGCGAGCAGTGCGATTTTCGCTTCCGCTTTAAAAACTGTCCGCAGTGCAATGCCGAAAACGACATTGCCGCCCGCCGCTGCCGGGAATGCGATACGATCCTTGTCGATCCCGACGACATGCTGAAAGCCGCGCTGAAACTGAAAGACGCCCTGGTGCTCCGCTGTAGCGGCATGACGTTGCAGCACGGCCATGACGAGAAAGGCGAATGGCTGAAAATCACCTACTATGACGAAGACGGTGCGGACGTCAGCGAACGCTTTCGCCTGCAAACCCCTGCCCAGCGTACGGCGTTTGAACAACTGTTTATCCGCCCGCATGCCCGCACGCCAGGCGTGCCGCTACGCTGGATCACGGCGGCGGATATCCTCGCGCAGCAACCATTGTTACGCCATCCCGACTTTGTGGTAGCACGGATGAAAGGTCAGTACTGGCAGGTGCGGGAAAAAGTGTTCGATTATGAGGGACGCTTCCGTCGGGCACATGAATTACGCGGATAATCGTACTTTTGATTGATGTAACGGGCGTTTGAGTATAGAATCTCGCCCGCTTTTGCATACGCAAAGCAGATCACTTACCTGTTGCTGGGTCGCCTGTAGCAGGAATTATTAAAGAGAGATTTAAATGTTTACTATCAACGCTGAAGTACGTAAAGAGCAGGGTAAGGGTGCGAGCCGCCGCCTGCGTGCCGCTAACAAGTTCCCGGCAATCATCTACGGTGGCAAAGAAGCCCCGATTGCTATCGAACTGGACCACGATTCCATCATGAACATGCAAGCTAAAGAAGGTTTCTATAGCGACGTTCTGACCATCGTTGTTGACGGTAAAGAAGTAAAAGTTAAAGCTCAGGCTGTACAGCGTCACGCGTTCAAGCCGAAGCTGACTCACATCGACTTCGTTCGCGCGTAATCGCCAACAAGTTGAAGAAAACCCCGCTCCGGCGGGGTTTTTTTATGGCGTTTAATTACCGCTCGAGGTACGACGCTGAAGCTGATCGCGCAGGTTCGGCGGCGTGCCTTTAATGGTCAACGTATCCGTTGCCGGATCCCAGAAAATACGCTCGCCCAGCAGCATCGCGTCAAAGTTAATGGTTAACCCGCCGCCGCTGCCGGCATATTTGGTCAATTGGCGCAGCGTGCTGCGATCGGCCGGGAAGCTCTCTTCCAGTTCATAGCCCTTCTCTGCCGTAAATTCGCTAAAGCTCACTTCACTGACGCCAGAAAGCTCTTTTGACAGCGACTCCAGCTCAATCTCTTCACCGGCCTGAAGCTGCTCGTTGCAGTAGCTGTACACCTGCTGGCGCACGTTCTGACGCTCGGCCTTATCCAGTTGCGCTTCAGCGGTGAAGTCATCGACCGCCTGCAGCAGTCCACGGTTTTGCGCCTTAGCGTTAAGACCTTCGCTGGCCCCGAGGAAATCCATAAAGAAGTCGGCCACTTTGCGCCCTACTCGCCCCTTCAGGAAGGTCAGATAACGGGTCGATTCCGGGTTGGTTTCCCACTCGGTCAGATCGATACGCGCGACGATATCCGCATGGTTGATATCCAGATAGTGCGTCGGGTTGATATCCAGATTCTCATTGACGCGCATGCTGCTTAAGTTGTTCAGCACCGCCACCAGTAAATACTCTACCGCCAGATAGCGATAGTGACAGAACAGCACAATGCCGCCGTCGGCAAACGGGTATTTGGCGAGCTCGTCACGCAAACGTCCGGTCGCCGCACGGCTAAAGGCGAGAAAATCCTCCTCACCCTGGCGCTGTAAGCGCAGCGCTTGCGCCAGTTCGCTCTCTTCGCTGAACAGACCATACGCTTTGTTTTTCGCGCTATAGACCCGATGCAGCTCAGCCATCATATCGACAACGGTGTTTGTCGGTTCCAGTAATGAATCGCGCAGGACCAGCTCAAGGTTTTGCTCATCACGCTTGATAAGCTGGTGCAGGGCAATCTGGTTGATATCCAGACTCATGATAAACTCTCCTTAAAGACCGGGCGGTATTCAACCACCACCGGCGAGGCGACGCAACAGAAGATGCAGCGCCGTTTTGCCTGTCGCACGGTAACGCGAATTATTGAGGATAAAAAAGCGGAAAAAAAACTGTTGCTACGGTAATATGTTGCCCTTTCATGAATAAACTGATTTCGATTTATGCCACAAATCTCCCGCTATAGTGACGAACACGTTGAACAACTGCTCACCGAGATGCTCAACGTACTGGAAAAACATAAGGCGCCGACTGACCTTTCCCTGATGGTGCTGGGAAACATGGTCACCAACCTTATTAATACCAGCATTGCCCCGGCTCAGCGCCAGGCGATTGCGAACTCTTTTGCCCGCGCATTGCAGTCCTCGGTTAACGACGACAACGCGCGCTAAAAGCCGACTTCGGGGAAACGAACGACAAGTTATGGTAACTCATCGTCAGCGCTACCGTGAAAAAGTCTCCCAGATGGTTAGCTGGGGGCACTGGTTTGCACTGTTCAACATTCTGCTGGCTATCGTGCTCGGCAGCCGTTACCTGTTTGTCGCCGACTGGCCGACAACGCTGGCCGGTCGCGTTTACTCTTATCTGAGTATCGTCGGCCATTTCAGCTTTCTGGTGTTTGCCACCTATCTGCTGATTCTGTTCCCGTTGACGTTCATTGTGATGTCCCAGAGGCTGATGCGTTTCCTGTCAGCCATTCTGGCGACGGCCGGAATGACGCTTCTGCTGATCGACAGCGAAGTGTTTACCCGTTTCCACCTGCATCTTAATCCTATCGTCTGGGAACTGGTGATTAACCCCGACCAGAACGAGATGGCGCGCGACTGGCAGCTGATGTTTATCAGCGTGCCGGTTATCTTGTTGATTGAAATGCTGTTTGCGACCTGGAGCTGGCAAAAACTGCGCAGCCTGACGCGTCGTCGTCACTTCGCCAAGCCGCTGGCCGCTTTCTTCTTTGTGTCATTTATTGCTTCCCATGTGGTCTATATCTGGGCGGATGCTAATTTCTATCGTCCGATCACCATGCAGCGCGCTAATCTGCCACTCTCCTATCCGATGACCGCGCGCCGGTTTCTGGAAAAACATGGTCTGCTGGATGCGCAGGAGTATCAGCGCCGTCTGGTCGAACAGGGAAATCCTGAAGCGGTGTCCGTGCAGTATCCGTTGAGCGAATTACGCTATCGCGATATGGGCACCGGGCAAAACGTCCTGCTGATCACAGTCGATGGCCTGAACTATTCGCGCTATGAAAAGCAGATGCCTGCCCTCGCCGGATTTGCCGAGCAGAACATTGCCTTCACGCGACATATGAGTTCCGGCAACTCTACCGATAACGGTATTTTTGGCCTGTTCTATGGCGTGTCGCCGAGCTATATGGACGGGATTCTGTCCACCCGAACGCCGGCTGCGCTGATTTCGGCACTGAATCAGCAAGGCTATCAGCTGGGACTGTTCTCTTCCGACGGTTTTACCAGTCCGCTGTACCGCCAGGCGTTGCTGTCTGACTTCTCGATGCCAAGCGTACAGACGCAGTCTGACGAACAGACCGCCAGCCAGTGGATTAACTGGCTTGGGCGTTACGCACAGGAAGACAACCGCTGGTTCTCGTGGGTTTCGTTTAACGGCACCAACGTTGACGACAGCAACCAGACTAACTTCGTTCGCCGCTACGCTCGCGCAGCGGGAGATGTTGATAAGCAGATCAACCGTGTGCTTGGCGCGCTGCGTGATTCCGGCAAACTAGATAACACGGTGGTGATAATCACCGCTGGTCGCGGCGTTGCGCTGAGCGATGAAGAGAGAAACTTCGCCTGGTCGCGCGGCCACCTGCAGGTTCCGCTCATCATTCACTGGCCGGGGACTCCCGCGCAGCGGATCAACAGCCTGACCGATCACACAGACGTCATGACCACGCTGATGCAGCGTCTGCTCCACGTCAGCACGCCTGCCAATGAATATTCGCAGGGGCAGGATCTGTTCAATGCCAATCGTCGTCACTACTGGGTAACGGCGGCCGATCTCAGTACGCTGGCGATCACCACGCCTGAAATGACGCTGGTTTTGAACAACAATGGCAAGTACCAGACTTACGATTTACGCGGCGAGAAGATTAAAGATCAGAAGCCGCAGTTGAGTCTGTTATTACAGGTGCTGACTGACGAGAAGCGTTTTATCGCTAACTGATTTATTATTAATCAGTTAGCTGGATGTCCCCTTGCATTCGGTGCGGAAAGCGGTAGTATTACCTCCCACAAGTCGGCACGTAGCGCAGCCTGGTAGCGCACCGTCATGGGGTGTCGGGGGTCGGAGGTTCAAATCCTCTCGTGCCGACCAAAATTCCCCAGAAAAACCAGCCTTTTACGGCTGGTTTTTTTTATTATTTCCGTCCACCGGAATTGAATTCGATTCGAGTTATGGACGGAAATGATGTTACACTTCCGGTTTTGCACAGCCGACCTTATTGCTTATGTGGCATCACTTCATCAAGTACACCTCCGTAGGCGTGATCAACACATTGATCCACTGGATAGTTTTTGCTATCTGCATCTACGCCTTTCATACCCATCAGGCGCTGGCGAATTTCCTGGGCTTCAGTGTGGCGGTCAGTTTTTCTTTTTACGCCAACGCCCGGTTTACCTTTAAGCAATCGACCACAACGCGTCGCTATCTGCTGTATGTCGGCTTTATGGGCCTGCTCAGTATCCTGACGGGCTGGGGGGCGGAACAGTGCGGTTTCCCGCCGCTGGTGACGCTGGTCGCGTTCTCCGTCATTAGTCTCATTTGTGGCTTTATCTATTCCAGATTCATTGTATTCAAGGACGCACGATGAAAATTTCACTGGTCGTTCCTGTCTTCAACGAAGAAGAAACCATTGGCCTCTTTTACAAGACGGTGCGCGAATATGACGCGCTGAAAGAACATGATGTCGAAATTGTGTTCATCAACGATGGTAGCACCGACGCAACGGAATCCATCATCAACGCCCTCGCCGTTGCCGACCCGCTCGTTGTCCCGCTCTCGTTTACGCGAAATTTTGGCAAAGAACCGGCGCTGCTCGCCGGGCTCGACAATGCCAGTGGCGATGCCGTCATTCCGATGGATGTTGATCTCCAGGATCCTGTCGAAGTCCTGCCGCACCTGATTCAAAAATGGCAAGAAGGGGCGGACATCGTGCTGGCTAAACGTTCCGATCGCTCCGTCGATAGTCGCCTGAAGCGAAAAACCGCCGAGTGGTTCTATAAGCTGCACAATAAAATCAGTACGCCGCATATCGAAGAAAACGTCGGCGATTTTCGGCTGATGAGTCGTGAAGTGGTGGACAACATTAAACAAATGCCAGAACGAAATCTGTTCATGAAAGGGATTTTATCCTGGGTTGGCGGCAAAACTGACATCGTCCTCTACGCACGCGCCACTCGCTGTGCCGGGAAAAGTAAATTCAACGGCTGGAAACTGTGGAATCTGGCACTGGAAGGGATCACCTCTTTTTCCACCTTCCCTCTGCGTATCTGGACCTACATTGGTCTGGTGGTTGCCCTGCTTTCTTTCACCTACGGCGCGGGAATGGTGATAGATACGCTTCTGTGGGGAAATCCCGTGCGTGGCTATTCTTCCCTGATTGTGTCAATCCTGTTTCTGGGAGGCGTGCAGCTTATTGGTATTGGCGTGCTGGGTGAGTATATCGGACGAATCTATGTCGAAACCAAGAAGCGGCCTCGATACATCCTGAAAAAACGTAAAACTGTGGACCATGATTCAGACAAGGATAACTGATGTTAAAGCATGTTAATAAAAGCATTCTTTTAATTGCCTTTTTTGCGGTATTTATCCTGGAGTGGTTCACCCCTATTCACTCCGATGATTACCGTTATGCCCTGCTTGGCATCTCATTTGATGCGCACCTGCATCACTACCTGACCTGGAGCGGGCGCGTGGTGGCTGATTTTGTCAGCTCGCTTTTGCTCACCACCGGCTCTCGCGGGTTTATCTCAACCATGACCGGCCTTGTCGTCGTCGCGTTCTGCTATTTCATTGTGAAAACGCCGACGGGCACGCTGAAATGGAAAAAACATGACGCGCTGATTTTTACCCTTATTTTTCTGACCTTTTGGGTCGCTAACCCGAATATCGGACAAACGGTTTTCTGGATCGTTGGCAGCGCGAACTACCTGTGGACGAATCTGTTCGTCGCCGCATGGATCTGGAACCTGTACCGTATACAGCTCCAGCGCGAAGAGCGTACGCATGTTGGTATGCTGTTGCTCGGACTGTTGGCGGGCTGCTCCAATGAAAGCGTCGCGCCATTTGTCGTGGGTCTCGCCCTTCTGGCTATCGTGTACGATTACTGGCAAGCGAAACGCGTCTACGCGAACAAGGTCGCGTATTTTTTGTCCGCACTGGTGGGCGCCAGTATTTTGATTTTCTCGCCAGGCAATTTTATTCGCGCTCAGGGCGCCCATACCGTCTGGTACGATAAATCGCTCGTTGAAAGAATCACGATTCATCTGAGCGAGCGCTTCTTTAACCACCTGGCGCTGGTCTGGATTTCTTATGTCGTGCTGGTCTTGCTGGCAATTCTTCTGTTCGTGGCGAAACGACAAGGACATCGCATTAAAAGTGCGAATCTGGGCATGGTCGGGTTAATGCTGCTGGTGGGGCTGGGGACCTCTTTAATTATGGTGGCCTCCCCGTCGTATCCTGACCGGGTCATGCTGTCGACATTTTTATTTTTCCTGCTTGCCCTCTCGTTCCTTGCGCGGGAAGTCGTCACGGTAGCCGGACCGCGTGTCATGAAGGGAGTCTATGCCGTTACGGGCCTGATGGCTGCGGTATTCATCTGGTCATACGCCTTAATGTATGCCGCTTATACGCGCGTTTATGAGCAGGATTTTGTTCGTGTGAATATCGTTAAGCACCAACTCAGCCTGGGTCACAAGGACTTTACGGTGCCTGACTTCCACTTCCTGAAAATGCAAAATAGCGGAGGACATTTCGGTTTCTTTCACGATCCGCAGGTCTATGGCCGTTATTTTGGCGCAGGGAATGTGGCAAAGGAAAAAGTTAACTTCGACTATTCCGTACTCGTAAACGGTAAACAACAAGCCATCGATGACAATACCGTGGCCTGGTTCAATAACCGCGGCGATTTAATGCTGGTGAGCAAACATCCGTTAGCCGGTACCGTGCAGGTGAAGACCGAATCGTCCGACACGTCGCGTTCGCTTGCGCGCTTTACCGCCGCGAAAATTAACGATGAATACTGGTATTTCAGCGCCATCCCAAAAGCAGAAGTGACTCACGTCGCGCTGCTGCCCTGAATGCAAGAGCCTCTCATCGCGATGAGAGGCTCCCCCCTTTTCCCGACAGGTTTTACTTCTTACCCATGCGTAATCTGGGGTAATATTTCTCCCTCTTATCGATGCGGTGAATCTGGACGATTCGCGATCGAATAACAATAATGATTCTAATAAAATCTCGGGAGATAACTATGCCTGAAGCAACGCCTTTTCAGGTGCTGGTGGTAGATGACCACCCTCTTATGCGTCGTGGTATCCGTCAATTACTGGAGCTGGATCCGACATTTGAGGTGGTTGCCGAAGCGGGCGATGGCGCAACGGCGATTGATCTGGCAAACCGTCTCGATCTGGATTTAATCCTGCTTGATCTGAATATGAAAGGGCTGAGCGGTCTGGATACGTTGAACGCCCTGCGACGCGATGGGATCACGGCGCAGATTATCATTCTCACCGTTTCGGATTCGGCCAGCGACATCTACGCCCTGATTGACGCCGGCGCAGATGGCTATCTGCTGAAAGACAGCGATCCGGAAGTTCTGCTGGACGCCATTCGCACAGGCGCCAATGGCGGCAAGGTTTTCAGCGAACGCGTCAGTGATTATCTGCGCGAGCGCGAAATGTTTGGTGAGGAGGACGATCCGTTCAGCATGCTGACCGAGCGGGAGCTGGATGTTCTGCACGAGCTGGCACAGGGACTGTCCAACAAGCAGATTGCCTCGGTCCTCAACATTTCCGAACAAACCGTAAAAGTGCATATTCGCAACCTGCTGCGCAAGCTCAACGTACGCTCACGCGTTGCCGCGACTATTTTATTTTTACAAACCCGCGGATTACAGTGAATCAGCGACACCAGGCCGGAGCATTCAATCCGGCCGGGTGGTTACTCACTCTTAGGCGATAAGTGCTGCATCGCCTGCGCGATACTACGCTCAATCACCGCACGACGCGTATCGTTCGCCGGCAGCATCTTCAGCATCATCTCCCAGGCGGCAACCGCGTCGCCAAAACGTTCCTGCTCAAAGGCATTGAAGGCGTACATGCTCAGAACCCGCACATTGGCGTGATCGCTACGGACCAGTTCTCGCAGTAGTTCCCCTCCACGACGGTTATCATCAGGATCGGAAGAGCGGGTCAGCGCCTCAGCATAGCCCAGTGCCGCATCGCTGTTCTTTGGATCGAGTCGATAGGCATTGGCATATGCTTCGGTAGCAGTACTGGCATTGCCGAGCACCATACCGATCCGCCCCAGCATGATCCAGCCTTCCACGTTCGTCGCATCACTTTGCAGACGAGTGCGTAGCCCCAGCGCCAGACGCGTCATCTCTTCCTCATCCAGCGGCTGTGCTTTTGGATCCAACGCGCGTTCCAGCAGTGCCGGGCTTTGTGCCGTCGCCATCTGCCAGATTTCCACTTGCTTATAGCTCCCGGTCTGGTAATAACTGACGGCCCCCACGATGACGGCAATCACAATCCCCGGCAGATAAACCGCCAACCCGGCTCGTTTACCCTCCGGTAACGCCATCTCATCCGGGAACACCTCCTGTTTCAGGCGTACCCGCCGACGCGAACGGGCAACGATAATCCAGCCTCCCGCGCCAATTGCCGCCACAGGAAGCACCCACAGCAGGACAGTCAGGGGGGTCAGCGGCGGATCATAGGTGACGAAGTTACCATAGCGCGCCACCATATAGTCGACGATCTCTTTCTGACTTTTCCCTTCCTGCATCAGCTCATAAACTTTCTGTCGCAGGTCGGTCGCAATCATCGAATTGGAATCCGCGATGCTGTTGTTCTGGCATTTCGGACAGCGCAGTTGTTCAGTCAACTGGCGGAACTGTTGCTCCTGGGTCTCATCCTTAAACTGCATCACATCAATGGTGGCCAGCGCATTAGCAGAAAACAGCAGCATCAGCACACTCAGCAAAATTCTCATTGCCCGGCCTCCTTGCTGTATTTCTCCCACAGCGGCTTGATTTCACTCTCCCAGACGCGGGCGTTCAAATCCCCGGCATGGCGATAGCGAATAATGCCTTTACCGTCGATCAGGAAGGTTTCCGGTGCGCCATAGACCCCAAGGTCCAGGCCCAGCATACCGTCGCCGTCAAACAGGCTCAGCGCGTAGGGATTGCCCAACTCTTTCAGCCAGACGATAGCCTTCTGGCGATCGTCTTTATAATTCAGCCCCACCACGCGAATCCCCTGCGCCGACAGCTGGTTCAGATACTGATGCTCAGCGCGGCAGGTGGGACACCACGTCGCCCAGACGTTGAGTAAGACCGGTTTACCCTGAGTCAGCACGTCCGCCTCATAATGCTTACCGGGGTTCTCCAGCGACTCAAGCCGGAAGGTTGGTACCGGTTTGCCAATCAGCGCCGACTCCAGATTCGTCGGCGTGTCGCCTTCAGCATTACGCGCCAGTTGCCACAGCAGCGCCGCGGCAATCACGAGAAAAATCACAAAAGGAATCAAAAGTACGTTGCGCTTCATACCGCCTCCGACACCGATTTTTGCGGTTGTACGCGTTTGCGATAACGCGGGTCAAACAGGCATAGCAGCCCCCCCAGCGCCATCAATATCCCACCCGCCCAGATCCAGCGAATAAACGGTTTGTAATACAGACGGACAGCCCACGCGCCGTTATCCAGCTCTTCACCGAGCGCGGCATACAGATCGCGGGTAATGCCACCGTCAATCGCCGCTTCCGTCATCATCGAGCTGGTGCTGTTGTAGAACCGTTTTTCGGCATGCAACGTCGCTTCTGCCTTGCCATCACGGGTCACGCCGATAATCGCCACACCACCGCGATAGTTTGGTCCGGTGATATCCTTCACTTCACGGAAGGTGAAGCGATATTCATGAATATCGACGCTATCACCGGCTTTCATGCGGACATCGCGCTCGACGCTGTAATTCTGGCTGAAGGCGATCCCGACAATCGTCACCGCCAGACCAACGTGCCCGGCCACCATTCCCCAGTAGCTAAGCGTTGTTTTCGTGCCACGCGAAATACGCTGCGCAAGCTCTGCCATCGCCAGCACAAACACCCAGCAGGCCATTGCCAGCCCGACGACCGTCATGGCGACAATCTTGTTCTCAAACAGCCACGGCAGCAGCAGAGAGAGTACCAGGGTGCTGGCCAGCGCGATAACCAGCAGTCGCTGCAGTTTACGCGGTCGATCGCGTCCCCAGCGGACCAGCGGGCCAATGCCCAGCAGCAGGGCAAACGGCGCCATCAGCCAGGTAAACATGGTATTAAAGAACGGCTCGCCAATGGAGATACTGCCCAGTCCAAGCTGCTTATGCACCAGCGGCAGCAGCGTTCCGAGCAGCACCACCAGCATGGCGGCAATCAGCAGCACGTTGTTACCGAGCAGCAGCGATTCGCGTGACCAGAGCGCGTTATTCACCCGGGATCGAACCTTATGTCCTCGCGTAGCAAACAGCAGCAGCGAGCCGCCGATGACCAGCACCATGAAGGCCAGAATGAACATCCCGCGAGACGGGTCGGAAGCAAACGCATGCACCGACACCAGCACACCCGAGCGCACAAGGAACGTCCCCAACAGACAGAGCGAAAACGCGCAGATGGAGAGCAGCAGCGTCCACGCCTTGAAACTGCCGCGCTGTTCAGTGACCGCCAGCGAGTGCATCAGCGCGGTTCCCACCAGCCATGGCATAAACGAGGCGTTTTCCACCGGATCCCAGAACCACCAGCCGCCCCAGCCCAGTTCGTAGTAAGCCCATGCCGAACCCAGCACGATCCCCAGCGTCAGGAAAACCCACGCGGCCAGCGTCCACGGACGAGAAAAACGGGCGAAAGTGCTGTCCAGGCGACCGCTCATCAGCGCCGCGATAGCGAACGCGAAGGCGACCGAGAAACCGACATAGCCCATATACAGCAGCGGCGGATGGAAGATCAGCCCAGGATCCTGTAGCAACGGGTTGAGATCGCGCCCTTCTATCGGGAAATTCGGCAGCGTGCGGGCGAACGGGTTGGAGGTAAACAGGATGAACAACAGGAAACCGACGCTGACCATCCCCATCACTGCGAGCACGCGGGCGACGATATCCAGCGGCATCCGCTGGGAGAACAGCGCGACGGCAAAGGTCCAGCCGCTCATCAGCAACACCCACAGCAGCAGCGAGCCTTCATGCGCCCCCCAGGTAGCGGCGACGCGGTACCAGACCGGCAGCTGCGTGTTGGAGTTACTGGCGACATAAACTACGGTGAAATCATTCACGACAAAGGCGTTGACCAGCACCAGAAAGGCACCCATAACGAGGATAAATAGCAGCCAGGAAAACGGTCTTGCCGACGCCATCATCCGCGCATCGCCACGCGCCACGCCCCACAGCGGATAGACTGAGAGTAACAACGCAACGCCCAGTGCCAGGCATAACAGCGCATTGCCAATTTCAGGCATCATGATGTTTTATCCTTATAGACGCTCTCCGGACGGCGGTGGTTTTCCTGCATCGCTTTTTCAACTTCCGGCGGCGTGTAGTTTTCATCGTGCTTGGCGAGAACTTCTTTCGCCTGAATATGGTTTTTCTCGCCGAGTTCCCCCTGCACCACCACGCCCTGCCCTTCACGGAACAGGTCCGGCAGAATGCCTTCGTAGGTAACATCCACAACGCCTTCGGCGTCATAGATGCTGAAATTCACCTTCAGCGAGTTGGGATCGCGCTTCACGCTACCGGGCATAACCATACCACCCACCCGAAGGCGCTGGCCCACTTCCGGCATTTGCTGCGTTTCGCGCTTGCCGTAGAGAATCTCGCCTGGCGTATAGAACAGGTCAATATTGGCGCGCAGCGCGTAAAGCACCAGCGTAATCGTCAGCGCTAACCCGACGAGCACGCCACAGGCAATCCATAAACGGTTCTTACGTCGAATATTCACGCCGCCTCCCGTTGTGTCTGCGCCGCACGCAGGCGGGCTTCACGCGCCCGTTGTCGGGAGACATCACGCAAAATCGCGCGATGCTGCGTCACGGTATGAATGACCAGTACTGCCAGCGGGATGACGCTCAGCGCCACGGCCAGCCAGACGTAAAAGGCGTAGCCGCCCATCGCAAAAAAATCACTCCAGGATGCAAATGCAGTGGTCATTGGCGGCCTCTTTTTAAGATCAGTTCACTCACCCACGGGCGACGTTTTTCCATCATCAGAATCAGGTTACGCATCCGCATCAGCGACAGCGTGATAAACAGCAGCAGATAGCCGATAATCGCCAGCCGCAGCGGTGTGCGCATGGCCGGGTCGATGCTTTGCTGCATACGGGTTGAGCCCTGATGCAGCGTGTTCCACCACTCCACCGAATAGTGAATGATCGGCAGGTTCACCACGCCAATCAGCACCAGGATCCCCGCCGCACGCCCCGCCATCTTACGGTCGTCAAAAGCATGCCACAGGGCAATCGCGCCGACGTAGAGAAACAGCAGCACCAGTTCCGACGTCAGCCGCGCGTCCCACACCCACCAGGTGCCCCACATCGGTTTACCCCAGGCGGAACCGGTGACCAGCGCAATAAACGTAAACACCGCGCCAACCGGCGCCATCGCAGCCAGCGCCAGGTTTGCCATCTTCATCTGCCAGACCAGACCGATAAACGCCGCTATCGCCATCGAGGCATAAATCCCCATTGACCAGATCGCCGCCGGAACGTGCAGATAAATAATGCGGTAGCTCTGCCCCTGCTGGTAATCCGCTGGCGCAAAACCGAATCCCCAGATCCAGCCCGTAGCCAGAACCAGGACGCAGGCAACGGCCAGCCACGGCACAAAATAGCCGCAAAGCTGATACAGCCGTGGGGGCATAGCCAGTTGATGAAGTGTTTTCCACATAGTTCAGTCACCAGACTCAAACGAATAAAGTTACCGTCATGCCGGATAGCGGCTGATGCCTTATCCGGCCTACATACTCTGCTCTTGTAGGCCTGATAAGCGCAGTGCCATCAGGCAACTCATTACTGCAAACTAATACGTAACGCCGCGGCCGTCGCAAAAGGACTCAACGTCGCGCTCCCCGCCAGTAACGCGCCCAAAATCGCCATGTATCCATCCACAGGAAGATGCATGGATGCCGCATCCATCGCGGCGGTCGCAAAAATCAACAACGGGATGGTCAACGGCAACACCAGTACGCTCAGCAATACGCCGCCGCGCTTTAGTCCGACCGTTAACCCTACCCCCGGTGCGCCGAGAAAGCTGAGCGTTGGCGTCCCCAACAGTAAGGTCAGCGCCATAATTTTCCAGCCGTAGATGTCCATCCCCAGCAGCAACGCCACCAGCGGAGAGAGGATCAACAGCGGCAGACCGGTGACCATCCAGTGGGCCATCACTTTTGCCAGCACCACCATCGGTAATGGGATCGGCAGCAGCATCAGTTGCTCAAGGCTGCCGTCCTGCAGGTCATCGCGAAACAGTCGCTCCAGCGCCAGCAGCGAGGCCAGCAGCGCAGCAACCCAAATAATGCCCGGCGCAATGCGCGCCAGCAGCTGCGGTTCCGGCCCAATGCTCAGCGGGAACAGCGTAATAACAATCAGAAAGAACCACAGCGGGTTGGCAATCTCAGCGCTATGGCGAAAGGCAACGCGCAGTTCAAGACGGAAGATACGCCACATCATTGCCCTGCCCTCTCGTGAGTCAGCGCAATCCGGCGAATGCGGTCTGTAGCGACGTTCATCGGCTGGTGGGTGGTGAGGATGACAATCCCCCCCTCTTCGGTATGCTGCGCCATCCGCTGCGTCAGGCGTTCAACGCCGTTCACATCAATGGCGGTAAAGGGTTCGTCGAGGATCCAGAGCGTGGCGCGGGTCAGCCAGAGACGCGCCAACGCTACCCGGCGCTGCTGTCCGGCAGAAAGCTGGTTCACAGGGATATCTTCGTAACCGGCAAGGCCGGCCTGCGCCAGCGCCGCGAGACATTTTGCAATGTCGCCGTCCTGATGGAAAAAACGCAGGTTCTCCAACGCCGTCAGCCGGGTTTTGATCCCCGGCTGATGTCCAATCCACAACAAATTTTGATGGTAGCTGTCCCGCACACGATGTAGCGGTTGCTCCTGCCAGCACACCTCCCCGGCATCAGGACGAGAGAGCCCTGTCAGCAACCGCAACAGGGTGGTTTTCCCTGCGCCGTTGCCGCCGGTGACCTGTATCCACTCCCCTGCGTTGACCTGGAACGACAAATCGCTAAACAGGACTCGTTCATCCCGCTCACAGAGGAGCTTTCTGGCTTCAAGCATACTACCCACTCATTATCATCCCGTCAGAAGCCCGGTTTGACTTCACGCATATCGGGGAGCTTGTGCGCAATCCCCTTATGGCAGTCAATACAGGTTTGCCCGTCTTTCACCGCCTGATCGTGCATTTTCGCGGCGACGCTCTTCTGGGCCGTTAAGTCCATGAACTCAAAGTTGTGACAGTTACGACACTCCTGAGAATTGTTATCTTTCATTCTTCGCCATTCATTCTGCGCCATCGTCAGACGATGCGCTTCGAACTTCTGCGGTGTATCAATAAGTCCCAACGCTTTTGCGTACAGCTCTTTACTGGCCTTGATCTTGCGGATCATTTTCGGCACAAACTCGTGCGGTACGTGGCAGTCAGGACAGGTCGCACGCACACCGCTACGGTTGTTGTAGTGCACGGTTTCCATGTATTCCTGATACACGGTATTGCGCATTTCGTGGCAGCTAATGCAGAACTCTTCGGTGTTGGCCTTTTCCATCCCGGTGTTAAATCCACCCCAGAAAATAATCCCGCCGACGAACCCGATTAACAGCAGCGTACCCAGCGCCAGACGACTGGGGCGACGCCACCATTGCCAGAGGCGCTTAATCCGGCCTGGTTTACGGTTAGAATTTTCCATAATGACCTCTTATTTCCCGTAACCTTTCGATGGGGTAAAGCTGTTACCCACAATCGGCGGGGCGTCAGTCTGCGGCACATGGCACTGCAGGCAGAAGTATCGACGCGGCGCCACTTCGGCCAGCACTTTGCCGTCGCTGTCCATAAAGTGCGTCGGACTAATACGCGGCGCACCGGTGGTACGATAGCTTTCAACGCCGTGGCATTGCAGGCAGCGGTTGGTGTTGGTGGTCACCTGGTAACCATCGACGCTATGGGGAATCATCGGCGGCTGATTCACGTAGTTCAGCGGCATACGCTCTTGCTCTTTGTGCATGCGAATCGCCCCTTCCTGTGTCCCCGACACTTCCGGAGACTGGCTAAGATCCACTCCGTTTGCCGCCCAAACCGCACCGCTCACCACCAGGGCCAGCAGGGCTGTCCATTGACACAGCGCTTTCTTCAGGTCATGGCTTTTCATGATTTCGCTCCCGAACTCCATCGTGTAGTTATTGTAAATACGTCCTCAGAACAGACATCCACGCAGCGACCGCAGGCCATGCAATCGCGGCTGGTGACCTGTACCGGGCTTTGCTCATCCAGCACCGGGGCACGTAATACATGCGGTTCCGGGCAAACATGAAAACAGTCCATACAGCGGTTACATTTCTGTCGGTCCTTTGCCGCAACGGTTAATACGCCCTGGCTACCCAGCACGCCATACAGTGCGCCTAAAGGACAAAGATGCCCGCACCAGCCGTGTTCAACGACCAGCAAATCAAATAAAAACAGAGCGATAATCAGCAGTGCGCCGCTACCGAATCCCATTACCAGGCTACGCCCCAGCAGTGAAACAGGGTTAATCCATTCCCACAGTAGCGTCCCGGTCAGTGCTGAACCCACCAGCACGACAACCAGAAGTACGTACCGTATATGACGTGGAATGGTTGCGGACTGATTCAGGTCAAACCTTCTGCGTAGCCAGGCCGCAAAATCGGTAATCGGGTTCAGTGGGCAGACCCAACTGCAAAACAATCGCTTTCCTGCCAGAGCGTACAGCGCCGTAATGATCGCCGCGCCCGTAAGCCCTACCGCTGCGGGCAGATGACCGCTCGCCAGGCTTTGCAGGGTAATCAACGGATCCGTCAGCGGGATCGACTCCAGCAGCAGGCTGCTGCTGTAGTTCCCGTGCAGGATCCACACGCCAAACCACGGGCCGCTCAGAAACATCCCCAGCACCATAAACTGACTGAGACGGCGGAAAATCAGCCAGCGATGACTCCGCCAGAGGCCTTTTTTCGCCTGCGCTTCACGCCCGGCGTCACGTTTACGATTTGCCATCGTTCCCCTCCAGCCAGCCGAAGCGGTAATGGTGACCCAACTCCCCTTTCGCCAGCGCCAGCGGCAACACTTTTATTGCCGGCTGTTCCAGCACGCAGACTTTTTCACATTTCCCGCAACCCGTGCAGGCGTCGCTGTGAACGGTCGGGATAAATCGCGCATGTTTGCCGGTTCGCATGTTGCGATCCAGTTCCAGCGTGATGGCCTCATCGATTTTTGGACATTCGCGATAACAGACGTCACAACGCAATCCCTGGAAGTTCAGGCAGTTTTCCTGATCCAGCAGAACCGCCAGTCCCATCCGCGAATCGTCAATGGAGGCAATCTCCCGGTCCAGCGCCCCACTGGGGCAGACTTTGGCGCACGGAATGTCTTCGCACATTTCGCAAGGAATATCGCGGGCAACAAAATACGGCGTACCCGCCGACAACCCTGATGCAAGCGTCGCCAGTTTTAAGGTGTCATACGGACATGCCTGAACGCACTGCCCGCAGCGCACACAGGCGCTGGCAAAGGCGTTCTCGTTCACGGCCCCAGGCGGGCGCAACCGCACGCCCGTAGCGCGTGCGGTCTGCTGCTGTAACCCCAGCGCCACGCCAACGGCAGCCAGCCCACCCGCTGTGCGAACAACATCGCGCAGAAAGCGGCGGCGGCCATTTTGGGGTTTCGCTGACCTGGACATGGCGTGTTACACCTTCGCCAGTTTCACGGCGCACTTCTTGAAATCCGTCTCTTTAGAGAGCGGATCCGTCGCATCCAGCGTCAGGTTATTCACCAGCTGTGCGGCATCGAAGAACGCCATGTAGACCAGCCCCTGCGGCGGACGGTTACGTCCACGGGTTTCAACAATGGAAATCACCTCGCCACGACGTGAGATCACTTTGACCTTGTCGCCACGGCGCATATCCCGTTTTTTCGCATCTAACGGATGGATAAACAGAACCCCTTCCGGGAACGCGCGGTGCAGTTCCGGTACGCGGCGCGTCATACTGCCGGTATGCCAGTGTTCGAGCACACGCCCCGTGGATAGCCACAGGTCGTACTCGGCATCCGGCGATTCTGCGGCCGGTTCAAACGGCAGCGCGAAGATCACCGCTTTACCGTCTGGCTTACCGTAGAACTTGTAGCCTTCACCCGCTTTGACGTACGGATCGTGACCTTCGCTGTAGCGCCATTGCGTCTCTTTCCCGTCAACCACCGGCCAGCGCAGACCGCGCGCCTTGTGGTAGTCATCGAACGGGGCGAGATCGTGACCGTGTCCGCGCCCAAACCAGGCGTACTCTTCAAACAGTCCTTTTTGCAGATAGAAGCCCAGATCGCGGGATTCGTCGTTAAGCTGATCCTCTTTCAACTCCGTCAGCGGGAACTTGCTTACCGCCGGGGTCGCAAACAGCACGTCATACAGGGTTTTGCCGCGCAGTTCCGGTTTCTGTGCCAGCAGTTCTTCGGGCCAGACCTCTTCCGTTTTGAAACGACGTGAGAACTGAACCAACTGCCACAGGTCGGATTTCGATTCGCCCGGCGCTTTAATCTGTTGACGCCAGAACTGGGTACGACGCTCGGCGTTACCGTAAGCCCCTTCTTTCTCTACCCACATTGCGGTTGGCAGGATCAGGTCCGCGGCCAGCGCGCTGACGGTCGGATAGGGATCGGAGACAATGATAAAGTTGCGCGGATCGCGCCAGCCCGGCAGACGATCTTCGTTGATGTTCGGACCGGCCTGCATGTTATTGGTACACATCGTCCAGTAGACGTTCAGCTTGCCGTCCTTCAGCGCCCGGTCCTGAGCAACCGCATGGAGACCGATTTTCGCCGGAATCGTCCCGGCCGGGATATTCCAGTGCTTTTCACAGATCTCACGGTGTTTTTCGTTGGTGACCACCATGTCCGCAGGCAGGCGGTGAGCAAAGGTTCCCACTTCACGCGCGGTACCACAGGCAGAAGGCTGACCGGTTAACGAGAACGGTCCGCAGCCCGGCTGCGCGATTTTGCCGGTCAGCAAGTGGATGTTGTAGATCAGGTTGTTGGCCCACACGCCGCGCGTATGCTGGTTGAAGCCCATCGTCCAGTAAGAGATGACTTTCTTGTTCGGGTCGGCATACAGCTTCGCCAGTTGCTCCAGCTGATCTTTCGGCACGCCGGTCATTTCAGCGGTTTTATCCAGCGTGTACTCCGCCACAAACGCTTTGTAGTCTTCAAAGCTCATCGGCTCAGAGGCGTCAGAACCTGGGTTTTTCGCGGCTTTTTCCAGTGGATGCGTCGGACGCAGGCCATAGCCGATATCCGTTGCCCCTTTGCGGACGTTAACGTGCTTGCTGAAGAAGTCCTGGTTAATCGCGTTGTTCTGGATAATGTAGTTAGCGATGTAGTTGAGGATCACCAGGTCAGACTGTGGCGTAAACACCATCCCGTTGTCCGCCAGCTCAAAGCTACGGTGCTGGAAGGTGGACAGCACGGAGACGTTAACATTCGGATCGGAGAGACGACGGTTGGTGATGCGCGACCAGAGGATCGGGTGCATTTCCGCCATGTTGGCGCCCCACAGAACAAACGCATCGGTATGCTCGATATCGTCGTAGCAGCCCATCGGTTCGTCCATGCCAAAGGTACGCATAAAGCCTACCACCGCTGACGCCATACAGTGACGCGCGTTCGGATCGAGGTTGTTCGAACGGAAACCGGCTTTAAACAGTTTAGAGGCGGCGTATCCTTCCCAGATGGTCCACTGACCGGAACCAAACATGCCGACAGACTCCGGGCCTTTCTCTTTCAGTGAGGTTTTAAACTTCTCTTCCATCACATCGAAAGCCTGATCCCAGCTTATCGGCGTAAATTCACCGTCTTTGCTGTACTTACCGTCTCTCATACGCAGCAACGGCTGCGTTAAACGGTCCTCTCCGTACATAATTTTGGGCAGGAAATAGCCCTTGATGCAGTTCAGACCACGGTTAACCGGGGCTTCCGGATCGCCCTGACAGGCGACAATACGCCCCTGCTGAGTTCCGACCAGAACGCCACAGCCGGTACCACAAAAACGGCACGGGGCTTTATCCCACTTAATGGCTTCCTGTTGACCGACAACTGCGCGGGCAACGCCCGGCACGCTTAGCCCGGCAGCCGCCGCAGCGGCCGCAACGGCGTTAGCTTTCATAAAGCTACGACGACTGAGTTTCATGGTGTTTCCTCACCTTGTTCTTCCTGCTGGTGATAAACCAGCGACACCGCCAGCACGCCCGCAACGTTGCGTACCGACTCAATTGTTTGCATCAGCGTTTCGCTGTGTTCTGCTTCAACCACGGCAATCATCTGACCGCTTTGCTCGTCGCTTACGGCCACTTCGCAGCCCGGCAGAGCATTTAATTGCGTGCTGATATCCTGTACCTGTTCGCCTTTGGCCTGAACAATCAGGCTGCAGACCTGCCAGTTAATGTGCATGGTTATACTCCGCGGTAATGGCTGACACCGGGCAACTAGCGACGCACGCGCCGCATCCGTTACAGTTCTGGTTATCGAGTTGTGGCTGATAAATGCCGGACAACGTTGGGCGAAACAGGATCGCCTGCGGTTCACAGCTATCCTGACAGCGGCGGCACTCTACGGACTGATACGCCAGACACGCTTGCCCAATGGTGAAAATCAGATCCCATGCCCTGGTGTGGCGCGGAGAAAAGAGAGATTCGGGGCAAGCCTGCGCACAGGCGTAGCAGAAGGTGCATTCGTTTTGTTGGAAATTAACGCTCGGATAGCCACCCGGACCACGCTGCAAAACATCGTGTTCACAAGCCTGAATACAGGCGTCGCAACGGGTGCACTGGGACAGAAACTGAGAGGCTTCCATGCTCCATGGCGGACGGATCCCACGGTTGGCATTACGCCAACTGCCAGTCAGTATGCCTCGACGGGATAGATCAACCATGGCATCGCCCTTCCATAAACGACGCTCCCCCGGCTGGGTGAACGACAATAAAAACCGTGTTACTACTAAGTCATTATTATGATCGGTAAGATAGTAAAGGATGGGTTCCAGGTGCATACCCCAATCGGGGTAAAACCAGTGGTTGGATCAAAAGAGTGTTAATGAAGCTTGTCAGAATGTGCTTCTCCGCACATATCAAAGGGTTATGTAATATTTTATATATCGAAATGGCCGTCAGGATAATCACTCACACCCAAAGGTAAAGAACAGAATAAATGACTACTCATTTTATACAATCACAACCAATGAACTTTAAAAATACGCAAAGACAGATCAATGACTCTGATGAACATGTTAATCTGCCGTGAAATCGTTCATAAGATAAAAAAGGAAAACCTGTGAACTCAAAAATGAAGACAATGGTCCCTGCCGTTTTGTTCGCTGCCTTCGCCAGCACCTCTGCGTGGGCGGCATCCGCTGAGACTACCCCCCAACCACTGGAAAAAATCGCCCCTTATCCGCAGGCGGAAAAAGGAATGAAACGCCAGGTTATTCAGCTACCCCATCAGGAAGATGAATCTACTCTGAAAGTGGAACTGATGATCGGCCAGACGCTGGAAGTCGACTGCAACCAGCATCGTCTGGGGGGTGAACTGGAAAGCAAAACGCTGGAAGGCTGGGGCTATGACTACTACGTCTTTGACAAAGTCACCTCCCCGGTATCGACCATGATGGCCTGCCCGGACGGCAAAAAAGAGCAGAAATTTGTGACCGCGTATCTGGGTGATGACGGTATGCTGCGTTACAACAGCAAGTTGCCAATCGTGGTGTATACCCCGGCAAATGTTGATGTGAAATTCCGCATCTGGAAAGCGGAAGACAACGTGCAGAACGCGGTAACGCGATAAGTCTCTGATGATGCCGGATAGCGGCGTACCGCCTTATCCGGCCTACAGGAACTAAACGTAGGCCGAATAAGCGCAGCGCCATCCGGCAATGCGGTTACAGTGCGATATCGGCGACTTCTTTACGCGCGGGCTGAGCCTGAGGCTTGAGCTGCGCTTTCGGCGGGATATCTACCGTTTGCGGCTTGTCATATTTCAGCCCCAACACTTCACTGGTGTATTGCAGTTCCTGTTGCGTCGCCTCAACGTTGCCGTTCAGTTTTGTACCGTAAGACGGAATAATCGTTTTCAGCTTCGCCTGCCATTGCGGCGTATTCACCTTATCTTTAAAGACGGTTTCCATCAGGTGGAGCATGATCGGCGCCGCAGTAGATGCGCCCGGTGATGCGCCCAGCAATGCGGCAACGGTCCCCTCTTTGTCGCTCACCACTTCCGTCCCCAGACGCAGCACGCCCCCTTTGTCTTCATCACGCTTGATGATCTGGACGCGCTGACCCGCCTGCCACAAACGCCAGTCCGCTTTCTTCGCCTGCGGATAGTACTCTTTCAGCGCGTCGAAGCGGTCATCATCGCTCAGCATCACCTGGCTAATCAGGTATTTCACCAGATCGAAGTTATCCATCCCGACGTTGACCATCGGCATGAAGTTGGAAGGCGTGGTTGAACTCAGCAGATCCCACAGCGAACCATTTTTCAGGAATTTGGTGGAGAAGGTGGCGAACGGCCCAAACAGCACGACGCGTTTGCCGTCCAGAATACGGGTATCGATATGCGGAACCGACATCGGTGGCGCCCCGACGGAAGCCTGGCCGTACACTTTCGCCAGATGGCGATTCACTACGTCCGGGTTTTCTGCGACCAGGAACTGACCGCCGACCGGGAAGCCCGCATACTCTTTGGCTTCCGGAATACCGGTTTCCTGCAGCAGTTTCAGCGCTGCGCCACCGGCGCCGATAAAGACGAATTTGGCTTTGATTTTATGTTCCGCTTCGCCGTTTTTCAGATCGGCGACGGTCACCGTCCAGGTGTTGTCGTCGTTATGTTGAAAACCACGAACTTCGGTGCTCAACTCCAACGCAAAGTTAGGTTTTTTCTGCAACGAAGCAATCAGTTGACGCGTAATTTCGCCATAGTTCACGTCCGTTCCCATTTCAGTACGCGTGGCGGCGACTTTCTGTTTCGGATCGCGCCCTTCCATCACCAGCGGCGCCCACTCTTTGATTTGCGCGTGATCTTCGGAATAGCGCATGCCACGGAACAGCGTGCTCTGCTGCAGTGCCGTATAGCGAGCGCGCAGGAAGTTAACGTTCTCATCCCCCCAGACAAAGCTCATGTGCGGGACGGTGGTGATGAAGGCGCGCGGGTCGTGCATCACGCCGTTCTTGACCTGATGGGCCCAGAACTGACGGGAAATCTGGAAAGCTTCGTTAATTTCGACTGCCTTTTCGGTACTGATACTCCCGTCGGCTTTCTTCGGCGTGTAGTTCAGTTCCATCAGCGCGGAGTGCCCGGTACCGGCGTTGTTCCAGCCGTTTGAACTCTCTTGCGCGACACCGTCCAGGCGCTCCACCATGGTCATCGACCAGTCGGGTTCCAGTTCCTGTAGATAAGTTCCCAGTGTGGCGCTCATGATGCCGCCGCCGATCAACAGTACGTCCGTCTCCTGCTCTTCCGTCGCTTTCGCTTTTGCCGCCATCGAGACAGCATTCAGCCCTACGGCCATCGAGAAGAGCATGGCAGTCACTTTTTTCATATTGTTAATGCCTTACTTTTAGTATCGTTTTTTTGCTTTTTACAGGTGAAAATCGAGCGGCACCAACGTTAACACTTCAGTAATAATATTTAAATATTGTTTATAAATTATATTAAGATTTTAAAAACGTTAAAAATACGTTGAATCTTTATAAGGTTATTCGCAATATTTTCTGGAAACAGACGCTCCAGAAAGGTACTATGCGGCGCTTTGTTATTCACCGCACGGACGCCTGTCGGTCTGCTGTTATCAGGCCTTTTCCGACCTGAGAGTAAATATGTCTGTAACCCCTTCGTCTCCTGCCCTGGCAGCGGAACACACTGTCAGTGGTGTTCTTCGCGCCCCACGTCTGCTGGTACGTGAAACGCTGGCAGGGGTGATCACCGCGCTGGCGTTGATCCCGGAAGTGATCTCCTTTTCGGTGATTGCCGGTGTTGACCCGAAAGTCAGCCTGATCGCCTCCGTGGTTCTTTGTCTGGCAATGTCTTTCATGGGCGGTCGCCCGGCGATGGTCACAGCGGCTGCCGGTTCCGTTGCGCTGGTGATAGGCCCGATGGTGCACCAGCATGGCGTACAGTACATTCTGCCGGCGGTCGTGTTAGCCGGATTTATCCAGATTCTGTTTGGTGTTACCGGGATGGCGCGCCTGATGCGTTTTATTCCCGCCGCCGTCATGACCGGGTTTGTGAACGCCCTCGGTATTCTGATTTTCTTCGCCCAGGTCCCTCATTTCTGGAGCAAAAGTCCACTCATCTGGGGACTGTTTTCCTTAACGCTGCTCATTGTGTTGTGGGTGCCGCGGGTGATTAAAAGCATTCCTGCGCCGCTGATTGCCATTGTTTTATTGACGCTGTTTACCGCAACTAGCGGGCAATTGCTGCCGACCGTCGGCGATGAAGGCGCAATGAGCGGCGGACTACCGGGACTGACGCAGCTGTTGGTGCCGCTGAATCTGCAAACGCTGACAATTATCTGGCCCTGCGCACTGAGTATCGCCTTCGTGGGCCTGATGGAGTCGCTGCTGACGGCAAAACTGGTTGATGACCTGACGGTCACGCCGTCGAACAAAAATCGTGAAAGCGCGGGTCTGGGGTTCGCCAACATTCTGGCGGGCTTTTACGGCGGCATTGCCGGTTGCGCAATGATCGGCCAGACCATCGTAAACGTGGAGATGGGAAAAGGCCGCAGCCGCGTGTCGACGATTGCTGCCGGGTTGGTTTTACTGCTGCTGGTCACTGCGCTAAGCGACGTGATGGCGAAAATCCCGATGTCGGTTCTGGCCGGGATCATGGTGATTGTGGCAGTGAAAACGTTCAGTTGGCACAGCATCCGGCCCGCCACCCTGACGACACTGCCCGTGGTGGAAACGCTGGTGATGGTCATTACCGTTGGCGCAACGGTCTCCACCGGCAACCTGGCGATTGGCGTGGTTGCCGGAGTGGTAGCGATGGGATTACTGCCTCGCGTCGTGAAGCGTAAACGACGCGCTACATCAGAAACAGCGTCGCCAGCCCAAGAAAAATAAAGAACCCGCCGGTATCGGTAATCGCGGTGATCATCACGCTCGAGCCGACCGCCGGGTCGCGCCCGAGCTTCACCATCGTCATCGGGATGATGACCCCCATCAGCGCCGCCATTAACAGGTTCAGCATCATTGCCAGGGTCATCACCCCGCCGAGCGCCATGTCGTCGTACAGCCACCAGGTGATTCCGCCCATAATCCCGCCCCAGACGAGACCATTGACCAACGCCACCCCCATCTCGCGCAGAATAAGAAACGTCAGGTTGCCCGGCTGGATGTTTTGTAACGCCAGCGCCCGAACAATCATGGTGATGGTCTGATTGCCGGTATTCCCGCCGATCCCGGCGACAATGGGCATCAGCGACGCTAACGCCACCAGCTGTGAAATGGTGTGCTCAAAGCCATCAATCACGCGGGAGGCGACGAACGCAGTACACAGGTTGATAGCCAGCCACGCCCAGCGCGTTTTCACCGCTTTGGGAACGGGGGCAAAAACGTCCTCTTCGGCGCTTAACCCGCCCATCCGACGCAGATCGGTGTCCGTCTCTTCATACACCACGTCGACGATCTCGTCGATCGTTAAGCGCCCCATCAGTTTACCGGCAGGATCGACCACCGCCGCACTGACCAGGTTGTCACGTTCGAAGGTTCGCGCCGCATTTTCCGTTTTATCTTCCGGGGCGAAGGTCAGCGGATCGTCATCCATCACCTCGCTGACTTTGCGCTGCACATCATTGAGCAAAATACAGGTCAGGGTTAGCTCGCCGACCAGCGTTTTGTCGCGGCGGGTGACGAACAGTTTATCGGTGTTTTCCGGCATCTTGCCCAGACGACGCAGGTAGCGCTGCACCACTTCCAGCGTCACGTCCGGTCGGACGGTAATAACCTCGAACTCCATGATCGCGCCGACGCGATTCTTTTCGTAATGCATGACCTGACGCACGCGAGCCCGTTCTTCGGGCGGCAGCGTCGCCAGTAACCGGCCTGTGAGGTTACGTGGCAGGTGCTGCACCAGGTAAATCTGTTCGTCGATATCGAGATATTGCAGCGCCTCAAGTAGCTCCCGGTCGGTCATTTCATCGATCAGGTCGTCCCAGACATTTTCCGAGGCTTCGAGCAGGACGTAACCGCGCTTTTCGCTTTCGATCAGCCGCCAGAGGGCGTGACGTTCTTCTGACGGGAGCGCTTCAAGGGTATCCGCCAGGTCAGGTGGTGGAAGATGCTCGACCAGCGCGCCTACCTCAGCAATATCGTCGGATAGCGTTCCGACATCATATTGCTCAGCCAGGGTGAGCTTGCCTAACAGGGTGGAAACAACGGCTTTATCGGTGGTGAGCAGCCAGATCAGCCGCGCACGCTCTTCATCGCGCAGCCTTGCGCTGTTTTGGTGTTTTGCGAACATTAATCATAAATCCATGATACGAGATGCCATTAAGCATGGCGCGAGGTTCTGTAAATAACAATAAACGGGGGTGTCAGATGGATAAAAAAACAACCGTTGCCCCGAAAAGCCTTGCGCCATCGGGACAACGGTCAGATGAATCAGGCCGTGCGCGCGACCGCATCGCGTGACGCAGCATCACGCTCATCGCCCACCAGTTCACTCAACTGTCCGTTACGCATTTCCAGCAAACGATCGGCGTGAATAAAATAGTGATCGTCGTGACTGATGGCGAAAATGGTTTTCCCCATCTCCTGCATCAGCGGCAACAAGACCTGGTAAAATTCGCGGCGGAAATGCGGATCCTGATCGGCCGCCCACTCATCGAGCAGGATAATGTCGCGATCTTCCGCCAGCGCCAGCAGCAGCGCCACGCGCTTTTTCTGCCCCTTCGACAGTTTCAGATTCAGGATCCGGCCATCGCTCAGTTCCAGTTTGTGCGCCATTTTCAGCTGCTCCAGCCACTTCTCAACCAGTGCAGGATCGGCCGGTTTGCCTTCCGGTCCCAGCAACTGGTCAAACAGCCAGACGTCGGTGAACACCGCTGAAAAAAGCTTGCGATAATCTTCCGGCTTTTCGGCGATGACAGGCTTACCGTCCAGCAGGATCTCCCCGGATTGCGGCTGGTACAGCCCCGTCAGCAGCATCGCCAGCGTCGATTTTCCGCTGCCGTTACCGCCGATTAAAAACAGCAACTCACCGCGGTTAATCGTCAGATTCACCGGCCCCACGGAGAACGCGTTGTCCTGATAGTGGAACATGACGTTACGCAGTTCGAGGGTTTTCCATCCCGGGAACGCCTGCGGGCGCGGGAATTGCGCTTTAAACGGCGCCAGCGCGAATTTGTTCAGCTTGTTGAAAGCAACCTGCGCCGTCAGCAGCGTAGGGAGTGCTCCCACCGCCGACAGCAGCGGCGTACGCAGGAACAGCAGCGTTAAGGAGTAGGTAGCCGCGACGTTGGTATCCGCCCAGCCGAGACTGTTTGCCATCCAGAACACCAGGCCAATCGCGCCGAGCATCATAATGTTCGACCAGTTTACGGCGCTGAGGTGGAAGGTATCAGCGCGAATAATGTGGTGACGATACTCTTTGGCATCCGGAATATAGAGGTTGTTGAAGATATGCTCTGCTCGCTCGCGGTTGAGCGTCAGCTCTTTGCGCCCTTCCAGCACCGTCTGATAGTCGTTATACAGCTTATCTTCGGTTTCGCGCAGCGTCGCCATGTGCCGGTAAACCCGCGACACCAGCATAAAACCGCCCCAGATAGTGATCACCATCCAGATAGCTGTCACCAACAGCATTTTAGTCGACAGCATCGCCAGATACGCCGCCGAACCGACGGTCAGAATAATCCCCTGCACCAGTTCAGGCAGACGAACAAAAGCGATGGTGATATTACGCACGTCGCTGGTCAACCCGGCCAGCAGAGAGGCGCTGCCCAGTTGTTCAATACGTTCCACGTGCGTATCAAGAATACGCTTGATGAATTCACTGCGCAGACGGAAGACAAAGTGGTGTCCCAGCGTGGTGAGCGCCAGTTGTGAACCCAGCGTCACCGCCATCAGCAGTAACAGTAGCCCCAGAAATTCCGGTAAAACCAGCAGAGAGGGATCCGCAGTCTCAATAAGACGCTGATTGATAAAAGCGATAAGGCCAATCCCCAGCGCCGCGCTGACGAGGCTGAGCGCCATCACGCTAATAAATGGCCAGCGATACTGCCGCCAGACAAGAAGAAGTAGTTCCATTCATACAACCCGGACAAGGAATAACAGCCCGCAGTTTAAACGTCTCAACGCGTTCAGCAATAATAATTCTTATTTTTATTCTTTTTTACCCGCCTGGCGAAAAGTCAGATTGTAACGACAGTCGGCGGTCGCCGGATGGAACCCGGCCTTCAGCGGCTGAATACCGTGGTAAAACAGGCGCGATTCACCGCCCCAAACCACCACATCGCCGTGCTCCAGTAGAACGCGCGTCAGCGGATCGCTACGTTTCAGGCCGCCAAACTGAAAGACAGCCGGTAATCCCAGCGAAACAGAAACAATCGGCGCCCGCAGATCCGGCTCGTCTTTATCCTGATGCAACGAAAGCTTTGCGCCAGGGACATAGCGGTTGATCAGGCAGGCGTCCGGCTGATAATCCGCATAGCCTGCCGCCGTTGCCGCCTGCTGACATAACCTCAGGAAAGACGGCGGAAAATCCGGCCAGGCGAGCCCCGTCAACGGATCGATCGGCGAATAGAGGTAGCCATGGCTGTCGGTCGTCCAGCCCAGCCGTCCACAGTTAGTCATTGCCACCGACATGGTGTAACCGCCAGGGGTGATCATCTGGCGAAACGGCGACCGACGGGCGACCGCCTCAATCTCCTGTACCAGTTGCAGCGCTGTGCTGAAGGCAAAGCGGCGCAAAATGACGGCACCGGGTGCCAGCGGTTCCTGCCAGGGCTGCGAATCGGCAAACAGATCGAGCATTATGCCCCCTTATCTGGCGACTCTCGTCGCAGGATTTGCGCCTTACGCGACACGCCCCAGCGATAGCCGGAAAGCGAACCGTCGCCCCGCACAACGCGGTGACAAGGAATGACGATCGCCAGTTTATTCGCGCCACAGGCGCTGGCGACGGCACGAACCGCGTTCGGCTTACCGATGGCTTTTGCCAGTTGTTGGTAACTGATGGTCTCACCGTAAGGGATCGCCCGCAGCGCCTGCCAGACCTGTTGTTGAAATGCGGTACCCTGAATATCCAGCGGCAACGACAGCGCGACGTCACGCCCGTCAATACTGGCGATAACGTGGTGAATACGCTGCTGGAATACGGCATCGGCGGGTTGAGCCTGAGCGGCCGGGAACAACGTCTGCAGTTCAGCCATCAGCGCCGCATCGTCATCCCCTAACAAAATGGCGCAGATCCCCCGCTCGCTTTCCGCCACCAGACAACGCCCAAGCGAGCAATCCGCCAGTGCATAGCGCACCGCCAGCTTGTCACCGCCACGACGGAACTGCTTTGCCGTCATCCCAAGCGTCGCATCGGCGTTACGATAGTAGCTGCTGCTATCCGGGAATCCGGCATTCAGAATCGCCTGCGTCACGCTTTCGCCGTGACTCAGGGCGTCGCGCAGGCGGCGGGCGCGATACGCCTGCTGCCACGCTTTTGGCGTCATCCCGGTCGTGGCTTTGAACACGCGATGCAGATGGTACGGACTCATCGCCACCTGTTCAGCCAGCGCATCGAGCGTGATGGGGTTCTCCTGCTCCAGAAGCTGACAAGCAAGCGTAATTTTATCCAGCCGATGCTGCCGGGCGTTGGCTTTATCCGGCTGACAGCGTTTACACGGGCGAAACCCGGCCATCAACGCGGCCTGCGCGTCGGGAAAGAAGCGGACATTTTTACGCAGCGCATGTTTTGCCGTGCAGGAAGGTCGACAAAAGATGCCGGTCGTCTGCACCGCAAAGACAAACTGTCCGTCAGCATCAGAATCGCGTTCTAACACCGACTGCCAGCGCTGATCGTCATTTACGCATAGAGAATTTTTCATACTGGACTCCTTCGTTAAGCATAGTGCCTGCTTAGCGGCAGTGTGTCCGAAACCCATCACACGAAAACCCGCAATCTTGCTTTCTAATTTTGTTCACGGACGAGGAAACTTTCAAACTGCGGAGACATCCAGGTTTTGAATCCCTCCCCCTCTTTGATGATCATGTACACCGCCAGCCCTTCCCGGCGTACGACCTCTTTGGCTTTCTCCGTGCCGAGTACCATCAGCCCGGTATCCCAGCCATCCGCTTCCAGCGCCGTTGGCGCTATCACCGTTACTGACACCAGATTGTGCTCAATGGGGCGTCCCGTCTGCGGATCGATAACATGAGTGAGGCGTTTGCCATTCAGCTCGTAATAGTTGCGATAGCTGCCGGAGGTACTGATACCGTGCCCGTTAATATCCACCACCGCCTGAACCGCATTTTCACGGTCGGTAGGCTTCTGGATCGCCACCCGCCACGGATGCCCTTCAGCGTTCATCCCGCGACTGTTCAGCGCCCCGCCGACAGAGACCAGATAGCGGGCGATACCTTCCCGTTCCATCAACTGCGCCAGGTGGTCGGCGGCGTAACCTTCGCCGACGGTGGAGAGATCAATAAATAAATCCGGCAGATCTTTTTGCAGGTACTGCTGTTTCGCCTGGTTGATCACCGTCAGGTGCTGCAACCCGCTGTTGGCTTTTGCCGCATCGATTTGCGCCTGCGTCGGGATCTGGACCGGCTGCTTGTCGGGGCCAAATCCCCACAAATTCACCAACGGCCCGACGGTGATGTCCATTGCCCCCTGCGTTTTTTGCCCAATGCGCAGCGCGGAGGTAACAATGTCCGCCATGGCCTCGTTGACAGGCCAGGGAGAAAGACTTTTCGACTGGTTGAATCGCATCAGCGCCGAATCATTTTTATAAGTGGAGAGCAGTTGGTCGTCAGCATCCAGTTGCGTCTGAATTTTCGTTTGTAGCGCCGATGCTGACTTGGCATCGACTCCGACCACGCTCACGCGCCAGAAGGTGCCCATTGTTTTCCCTTCCAGCACGACCGGAGCCGCGACAGGCGTTTTCGCTGCGTCCGGCGCGTTATCGCACCCGGTAAAAAAGATCGTCGCCGCCAATAAGGCCACACGAGCAATGTTCATTTCCATACGTGATTGTCCTCCTGCGAAAGAGGCGCAAGAGTACACCAAAAACCGGCGGTTGTACGCCGTAAAACCACACAAAAAAAGGCCCCGCAGGGCCTTTTATCGACATTAAGCAAACTTAGAACTGGTAAACCAGACCCAGTGCAACGATATCGTCGGTGCTGATACCGGCATCACGAGTGAAGCTGTTGTCATCCAGCAGGTTGATTTTGTAATCAACGTAGGTGGACATGTTTTTGTTGAAGTAGTAGGTTGCGCCTACATCAACATATTTCAGCAGATCTTCATCGTCGTAGTTACGACCGTTGAGAGTCCCCAGGTTTTTACCTTTGGACTGCAGGTAAGCAACGGACGGACGCAGACCGAAGTCGAACTGGTACTGAGCAACCACTTCGAAGTTCTGCGCTTTGTTTGCCCAACCTTCGCCGCCTACACGCGTTGCGTTATAGGTTTGGGTGTACTGTGCTGCCAGATAAACGTTGTTAGCGTCGTATTTCAGGCCGCCGGTGTAGGTTTCAGCGCGATCGCCGTTGCCCAGATAAGCCGCTTTGTTCTGCTCATCAGTACGTTTGGAGCTGCTCACTGCCGCACCCAGACCGAAGCCTTCACCGATGTCATAAGTTACGGAACCGCCAACGCCGTCGCCGTTCTGACGCAGAGCTTCACGACCGTTGTTAGTCACGCCGGTGTAAGCTAAGCCATCAGCACCTTCACCAGACGGGCTACCGTTTTTACCCTGATACTGCAGGGCAAAGTTCAGGCCATCAACCAGACCGAAGAAATCAGCGTTACGGTAAGTCGCGAAGCCGTTACCACGCTGCTGCATGAAGTTGTCAGAACCGTAGGTATCCCCACCGAATTCTGGCAGGACGTCGGTCCAGGACGTGACGTCATACACAACGCCGTAGTTACGACCGTAGTCGAAAGAACCGGCATCGCCGAATTTCAGACCTGCGAATGCGACACGAGTCCAGGAGTTGTTTTCGGATTCAGGCGCGTTACCCTGGATCTGATATTCCCACTGGCCGTAACCGGTGATCTGATCGTTAACCTGGGTTTCACCTTTGAAGCCGATACGCATATAGGTCTGATCGCCATCAGCGCTTTTATCATCGGAGAAATAATGCAGACCGTCGACTTTACCGAACAGGTCTAATTTGTTGCCGTCTTTGTTGTAAATTTCAGCCGCATTTGCTGCGCCTGCTACCAGCAGTGCTGGTACCAGGAGGGACAGTACTTTAACTTTCATGTTATTAACCCTCTGTTATATGCCTTTATTTGCTTTTTTATGCCACTGCATACTGATTAACCCTCATTAACCAGTCGGCAAGTTCATTCTCCTCAAAATTGCAGAATAATCCAACACGAATATGATACTAAAACTTTTAAGATGTTTCATTTATCCACATAGGTGTTTCAAAATGTAAATACGAGGGAACTTTTTTTTTGCTTCAAAAAGATAAAAAATAAGCACGATCACTCAAGAAATATAAAAACACCATAAAAAACAACTAATTACATAAGTAAATTTGATAGCACTGAATGACAAAACAAAATCGTCATGCATCACTAAAATATCTCTCGCTATCATCATTAACTTTATTTATTACCGTCATTCATTTCTGAATGTCTGTTTACCCCTATTTCAACCGGATGCGATGCGTCCGGTTTTTTTTTACCCTTCTTTACACTTACTTTCGCTTTATGTGCTACCGCACAAAAATAATAACAACTATTAACTATTTACCTTCATTCAGTCACTGACTGATATCAGAAACCGATTTCTTGTTATTTCGTGCTATTTCTTCTCATTGAACGGGCAATATTTGTACGCCTCTGGTGGGTCTGTACACTTTTACGCCATTTAACTGATGAATTCTTTTTGGCAAAAAATGCAGAACATCAATGAGTAGAGAGTGTGGAAATTCACACCGTACCCTTTATACTGCCCTTTCACCTTCTGCGTTGTTTTACAGGTCATAACCACGAATGAGTCAGTCTGATACAACGGCTACGTCCCGATTTTCCCTCCTGCCGGGAAGCATTACCCGTTTCTTTTTATTACTGATCATTGTGTTGCTGGTGACGATGGGCGTGATGGTGCAAAGCGCGGTTAACGCCTGGTTGAAAGATAAGAGCTATCAAATCGTCGATATCACCCATGCAATCCATAAGCGGATCGATACCTGGCGTTACGCGACCTGGCAAATCTATGACAACATCGCCGCGACCACGAATCCCTCAAGCAGCGAAGGATTGCAGGAAACGCGCCTGAAACAGGACGTTTACTATCTTGAAAAACCGCGGCGTAAAACCGAAGCGCTGATCTTTGGCTCGCACGACAGTTCAACGCTGGAAATGACGCAGCGCATCTCGTCCTACCTCGACACGCTGTGGGGCGCGGAGACGGTGCCGTGGTCCATGTATTATCTCAACGGGCAGGATAACAGCCTGACGCTCATCTCGACGTTGCCGTTAAAAGATCTCTCTTCGGGATTTAAAGAGTCGACCATCGGCAGTATTGTCGATTCCCGTCGGGCGGAGATGCTCCAGCAGGCCAATGCGCTGGACGAACGGGAAAGTTTCTCATCGCTGCGTCGACTGGCATGGCAAAACGGCCACTATTTTACGCTGCGAACCACCTTTAACCAGCCGGGACACCTGGCGACCGTTGTCGCATTTGATCTGCCCATCAATGACTTAATTCCTCCCGGCATGCCGCTGGACAGCTTCCGTCTTGAGCCTGACACGACACCCGTCAGCGCACGCAATGCAGATAAAGAATCACCCGACAGCGTAAGTATCAGCTTTAACAGTTCGAAAATTGAAATCTCGTCGGCGCTGAACTCGACGGGAATGCGCCTGGTCTGGCAGGTGCCGTTTGGCACCCTGCTGCTCGATACGCTGCAAAACATCCTGTTGCCGCTGTTGCTGAATATCGGCCTGCTGGCCCTCGCGCTGTTTGGCTATACCACCTTTCGTAACCAGCCTGGACGCACAACGGAAGTCGCGCCGAATACCGCAGCGAATAATGAGCTACGTATTCTGCGCGCGATTAACGAAGAGATTGTTTCCCTACTGCCGCTGGGTCTGCTGGTGCATGATCAGGAAGCGAACCGCACGGTGATGAGTAACAAAATTGCCGACCATCTGTTGCCGCATCTGAATCTGCAAAATATCACCAGCATGGCGGAACAGCATCAGGGCGTGATCCAGGCAACCGTCAATAACGAGCTGTATGAGATTCGCCTGTTCCGTAGCCAGGTCGCCCCGCGTACTCAGATCTTTATTATCCGCGACCAGGATCGTGAAGTACTGGTGAACAAAAAGCTTAAACAGGCACAGCGGTTATACGAAAAAAATCAGCAGGGCCGCGTCGCCTTTATGCAAAACATCAGCGAGGCGTTAAAAGAGCCGGTCAAAACGCTGGCGGCAGAGGTTGCCCAGTTGCAAACGCCGGATGCCCAGCAGTTGGCGAATCATGCTGACGTGATGGTCCGTATGATTGATGAAATTCAGCTGGCAAATATGCTGGAAAGTGACAGCTGGAAGAGCGAGCCGACCCTCTTCTCGGTTCAGGCGCTGATTGACGAAGTCGTCCCGCAAGTGCTGCCCGCGATGAAGCGTAAAGGGCTACAACTGCTCATTAACAACCATCTGAAGGCTAACGACGAACGACATGGCGATCGCGATGCACTGCGACGGATCTTACTGCTGTTGATGCAGTACGCCGTAACAACCACCCAGATTGGCAAAATCACGCTCGAGGTGGATCAGGATGAATCGGTGGCCGAGCGCCTGACGTTCCGCATTCTGGATACCGGCGAAGGCGTGACGTTAAGCGAAATCGACAACCTGCATTTCCCGTTCATCAGTGAGACGCAGAAAGACCGTTACGGCAACGCCAATCCGCTTGCCTTTTGGTTATGCGACCAGCTGGCGCGTAAACTTGGCGGACATTTGAGCATAAAAGCGCGAGATGCGCTGGGTACACGCTATACAGTCCATGTTAAAATGACGCCGCTCGACCAGCATAAAGAAGACGAAGAGCGTCTGCTGGATGATGTCAGCGTAATGATCGACGTGACCTCTAACGAGGTGCGCAACATCGTGCTTCGCCAACTGGAAAACTGGGGAGCAACCTGCATCACCCCGGATGAGAGACTCATAAGTCAAGAATATGATCTCTTTTTAACTGATAATCCGTCTAATCTTACTGCCTCCGGCTTGCTTTTAAGCGATGATGAGTCAGGCGTGCGGAAAATTGGCCCTGGCCAGCTTCGCGTCAACTTTAATATGAGCAACGCTATGCAGGAAGCTGTACTACAACTAATTGAAGAGCAACTGGCGCAGGAAGCAATCCCGGAATCCCCTCTGGGAGGTAATGAAAACGCCGAACTTCATGCCAGCGGTTATTACGCACTATTTGTAGACACAGTACCGGATGATGTTAAGAGGTTGTATACTGAGGCTGCAATCAGCGATTTTGCTGCGCTAGCCCAAACGGCTCACCGCCTGAAAGGCGTGTTTGCCATGCTAAATCTGGTACCCGGCAAGCAGTTATGTGAAACGCTGGAACATCTGATTCGTGAGAAAGATGCTCCAGGAATAGAAAAATACATCAGCGACATTGACGCCTACGTCAAGAGCTTGCTGTAGCAAGGTAGCCTTTACATGAACAATATGAACGTAATTATTGCCGATGACCATCCGATTGTACTGTTCGGTATTCGCAAATCACTTGAGCAAATCGAGTGGGTGAATGTTGTTGGCGAATTTGAAGACTCCACAGCACTGATCAACAACCTGCCAAAATTAGATGCACACGTGTTGATTACCGATCTCTCTATGCCGGGCGACAAGTACGGCGATGGGATCACTCTGATCAAATATATCAAGCGTCATTTCCCGAGCCTGTCGATCATTGTTCTGACCATGAACAATAACCCGGCAATCCTGAGCGCGGTGCTGGATCTTGATATCGAAGGGATCGTCCTGAAACAGGGCGCGCCAACAGACCTGCCGAAAGCGCTGGCAGCGCTGCAGAAAGGCAAAAAGTTCACCCCGGAAAGCGTCTCTCGCCTGCTGGAAAAAATCAGCGCGGGCGGCTACGGTGACAAACGTCTCTCTCCGAAAGAGAGTGAAGTTCTGCGTCTGTTTGCCGAAGGTTTCCTGGTGACTGAAATCGCCAAGAAGCTGAACCGCAGTATCAAAACCATCAGCAGCCAGAAGAAATCAGCGATGATGAAACTGGGCGTTGAAAACGATATTGCACTGCTGAACTATCTCTCTTCCGTGACCCTGAGCCCGGCAGATAAAGACTAATTCCTCTTTCAGTTGCAAAATGCCTGATGGCGCTCCGCTTATCAGGCCTACTTACGGAAAACATACACGTTCTGTAGGCCGGATAAGGCAAAGCCGCCATCCGGCATTTTTACCCTCGCGTTTTCCTGACCCGCTCCGCATACACCGCCAGCGTCTGCCGGATAACATCCAGCATAACCGGCTTCGACAGACAACTGTCCATCCCCGACTCCAGACAGCGCTGCTTCTCTTCGGCTAAGGCGTTGGCCGTCACCCCAACAACCGGTAAAGTCAGCCCCAACTGACGTATGCGCTGCGTCAGACGATAGCCATCCATATTCGGCATGTTAACGTCGCTCAGCACGATATCGATATGGTTTTTGCTCAGCACGTTCAGGGCATCCACGCCGTCATTGGCAGTTTTGCACTGATATCCGAGCGATCCCAACTGATCGGCCAGCAGGCGGCGGTTAATCGGATGATCGTCAACCACCAGGATCATCATGTCATCATTGGTGGCCGCCGCTTTTTCCGGGGCCGGTAATGCGGAGGAGAGCGCCTCATCGTCCAGCTCAATACGGTAGATCCGGGCCAGCAGCGCCGGCAGTTCATGCGGCGACGCCACGCTGTGCACCCATTCACCCGGCACCCTTTCCAGTGGAATGCCAATATGGCGCCGACAGAAAATCACCGCCGCCCGCCCCTGCCACGGCTGTTCCAGGGCATCGTCGGTGATCAACACGTCGTCACTCGCCGGTGTCTGCCCTTCATAACGCATCACCTCGACACCGTTACGCGTCAGGCTGTTTTCCACAAACTGGCACAGAGAAGCATTACGCACCGCCAGCCAGCAGCGTGTTCTGGCAAGTCCATCAAGCCCTTTTTTCGCCGGATACTGCGCGCCATACAGTGGAATACGCACCGTAAACTGGCTACCCATCCCTGGCTCGGAATCGACCGAGATGTCACCATCCATCATGCTGATCAGCTTTTCACAAATCGCCAGTCCCAGCCCCGTACCCTGGAAATTGCGCTGCACGCCCGTACCGACCTGGAAGAACGGATCGAACAAGCGCACCACCTCTTTCGCCGGGATCCCGACGCCGGTATCCCGCACCCGGATGCTGAGATAATCATCGTCGCGGCTGACATGCAGCACAATGCAGCCCATGTCGGTGAATTTAATCGCATTGCTCAGCAGGTTAGAAATCACCTGCTGCAGGCGCATCGGATCGCCATTAAGCGCAACCGGCACATTCGGTTCGATAAAGCAGTACAGCCCGAGCTGCTTGCGCACCACCAACGGCAGATAGTTCGCGGTAATGTGGCTCATCACCTCACGTGGCGAGAACTCGCGCGGCTCAATTTTCAACTGCTCCGATTCAATTTTCGAGAAGTCGAGAATGTCACTGATGATTTTCAGCAGCAAACTGGAGGAGTTATTCATCGCCGTCACCAGGCGATCGACCCCTTTTGGTAATTCTTTGGTTTGCAGCAGATCGAGGTTACCGATGATGCCATACAGCGGGGTGCGCAGCTCATGGCTGACGGTCGCCAGGAACATCGATTTCGACTGACTCGCCTGTTCAGCCGCCTGCGCCATCTCCTGCAACGACTCCTCCATTTTGACGCGGGCGGAGACATCCACCAGCACGCAGATCGCCACGTTTTCATTGCGATAGCGAGAATGGACGAAGCTAATCTGCAAATTGGTGTTATTGCTGGTCAGCACATCGACAAAGTTCACCTGCTGCCCACAGATGATTTGCGTCAGCCGCTGTCGATCCTCATGGGTGAGCATGTTCAGGTAGGTGTGCGCCAGCTCGTTACTGAGGATGTTAATACCGTCAACGGTGCGCAGAATACAAATCCCGACCGGCGCGGACGCGACAATCTTACGGTTAAACTGCTCATGCTCTTCCAGACGCTGGGCGTCACTTTCCGCCGGAATAAAGATCCGTCGTTCGTACATCCGCGCGAGGGTAAACAGCGCCGCGCCCACCAGCACGTTCAGCAGAATGGCATTCAGAATCAGCATCCGGATCCGTTCCAGCACCAGATCGACCGGAACGGAATAAACAATGCTTAACGAAGACGGCGGCAGATTTTTCTTCAGCACCAGCTCACGAAAGCCCGGCGTATAGCCAAACCAGGAGCGCTCCTGCATCCAGCGAGGTTCCGCCTTGATGGTGCCCTCCGGCCCGGTCAGTGAAATCAACGCATGCCCATTTTCATCCAGAATGGTCACGCCCATCGGCAGACTGCCCGGCGTAAAGAAGTTTTCCATCCGAATGGACTGTTCAACGCCCAACAGCGCCTGCAGGCGATTTGCCAGATAAACCGGCGTCAGCGCGTAGAAATAGCCGATCCCCGGACGCGGCCCCTGCGCCACCCAGTAGAGATTGTTTCCGGATTCATCCTGTGGCGCATTGCGGTACTTCATAATCCGCTCGTGCAGCGTTTTCAGCGCGTTATCGCGCTCGACGGGCATATCGCGCAGGCCGAAATTCGCCATGCAGAGGTTATCGCTGCCGATGAGAAAAACACGATTCAGATCGTACGCAGCGGAAAAGTTGTCACGCCAGTAGCGCATGAACCACGCCAGCGACTCCAGCGATCCGCGCCAGGCGTTGCCCATTGCCGCGCAGTCGGAATCGGCAAACAGCGGCTGAAAGGTCGGCACCTCGGTTTTATCGTCACGCGCCCGCGAAGACAACACGCCGTTCTCCGCCGTCAGGCGATTCTCCGCGATGTACTTGAGTTCTTTCATCACATCCGACGTGCGCTGAATGTAACGCTGGGCCTGATCGGAACTGAGGTTAAACTCCTGGCGGATCTCAGACTCCCGCTGATGCAGGGCATTCACGATGTAGAACACCGAGGCAAAGGCAATGAGCAGCCAAATCAACAGCGCCAACGCTCTGAACAGGTAGCGCGAGATTTTCAGGGTCGTGCGAAAGGATGCAAGGTATTTCAAAAGGGCGAAGCTCCGCCTCAGGCGATAAATGGAGTGTGGTTAAGGTAGCGGTAAATGCGCGGCGTCGCAATGCCCGCGCCTGCGTTTGCGGGAATATGATACACCGCTGAGAAACCGTTGCCGCAACCCCCGATAATTGGCGTTTGTCAGAAAATGGGTCACAGGGATGCCAGCATGCGCTTTTTGAGAGGGTTATACCCGCGACGCTTACGCAATCAGATGATCCTGATGGCGATCCTGATGGTCATCGTGCCGACGCTATCGATTGGTTATATCGTAGAAACCGAAGGACGGTCAGCAGTCTTATCTGAAAAAGAGAAAAAATTATCTGCCGTTGTACACCTGCTCGATCAGGCGCTGGGCGATCGCTTTACCCATTTTACGGCGCTGCCGCGGGACGAACGTATTCAGGCGTTGAATGCCGAACTCGGCCCCATCACCGAGCGGATCACCCAGGCGTTTCCGGGCATTGGGGCGGGCTACTATAACAAAGCGCTGGATGCGATTGTGACCTACGCCCCTTCCGCGCTGTACCAAAATAACGTTGGCGTGACGATTGCTGCCGATCACCCCGGACGCGAAGTGATGCGCAGCAATGCCCCGGTCGTCTTTTCCGGCCGCCAGGTGCGCGGCGATATTCTTAACTCCATGATCCCCATCACCCGGGATGGCGACGTGCTGGGCTACATCTGGGCGAATGAATTGACGGAAGATATCCAGCGTCAGGCGTGGAGGATGGATGTGCGCATCATTGCGGTGCTGGCGGCAGGTCTGCTCTGTAGCCTGCTCTTGATCGTGCTGTTTTCCCGACGCCTTAGCGCCAATATCGACATCATCACGGACGGTCTGTCGACGCTGGCGCAGAAAACGCCGGCACAACTTCCCAATCTGCCTGGCGAACTGGGGCAAATTAGCCGCAGCGTTAACGCACTGGCGCAAACGCTGCGTGAAACCAAAACCCTTAACGATCTGATCATTGAAAACGCCGCCGACGGGGTGATCGCAATCGACAGACAGGGCGATGTCACCACCATGAACCCTGCGGCAGAAATGATTACCGGCTATACGCTCAATGAACTGGTCGGTCGCCCCTATGCCACCCTCTTCTCCGACCCTCATTTTGCCAGCCCGGTTCTCGATACCCTGGCGCACGGGACGGAGCATCTGGCACAGGAAGTTAGCTTTCCGGCGCGTGATCGCACCATTGAACTCAGCGTCACCACCAGCCGGATCCATAACCCTGATGGTGAACTGATCGGAGCGCTGGTGATTTTTTCCGATCTGACCGCACGCAAAGAGACACAGCGTCGTCTGGCGCAAACCGAGAGACTCGCCACGCTGGGTGAACTGATGGCCGGGGTAGCGCATGAGGTGCGTAATCCGCTCACCGCCATCCGTGGCTATGTGCAGATCATTCGTCAGCAAACCAGCCTGCCGGTACATCAGGAATATCTGTCCGTGGTGCTGAAAGAAATTGATTCTATTAATCGTGTCATTCAACAGTTGCTGGATTTTTCCCGACCACGACAAAGCCAGTGGCAGCAAGTACTGCTCAATTCGCTGATCGAAGAGACGCTGATTCTGGTACAAACCTCCGGCGTACAGGCGCGGATCGCGTTCAACGTCGAACAGGATAAAGGGCTGCCAGCCATCGTTGCCGATCGTGAACTGTTAAAACAGGTGATCCTCAATATTCTGATAAATGCCGTGCAGGCCATCAGCGCACGCGGCGAAATCCGCATTCGCACCTGGCAATACTCCGCCACACAACAAGCCGTCATGATTGAAGATAACGGCTGTGGGATCGATATCGCGCTACAGAAAAAGATCTTTGATCCCTTTTTTACGACCAAAGCCTCTGGCACGGGGCTTGGACTCGCGCTCAGCCAGCGCATTATCAATGCCCATCAGGGCGATATTCGCGTTGCCAGCATACCCGGATGTGGCGCGACGTTTACCCTTATTTTACCGATCAACCCACAGGGAAACTTGTCAGTATGAAAACCCGCTACCGTATCCTGATTGTGGATGACGAAGATAACGTTCGTCGCATGCTTACCACCGCCTTTTCGCTACAGGGGCATGAAACGCACTGTGCCAGCAACGGGGAGGAAGCGTTGCAGCGCTTTGCCGACGCCCCGCCGGATGTGGTGCTGATGGATATCCGCATGCCGGAAATGAACGGGATTGACGCCCTGAAAGTCATGCGCACTCAGCAACCACGCATCCCCGTGATCCTGATGACCGCTTACGCCGAAGTCGAAACTGCCGTCGAAGCGTTACGCAGCGGGGCGTTTGATTACGTGATCAAACCTTTCGATCTCGATGAACTGAATTTACTGATCCAACGCGCCCTGCAGCTGCAGGCGATGAAACAGGAGATCCGCAGCCTGCATCAGGCTCTGAGCACCAGTTGGCAATGGGGACATATTCTGACCAACAGCCCACGGATGATGGATATCTGCAAAGACACGGCGAAAATTGCCCTGTCACAGGCCAACGTCCTGATCAGTGGTGAAAGCGGCACCGGCAAAGAGTTGATTGCGCGTGCCATTCACTACAACTCGCGCCGGGCAAACGGTCCGTTTATCAAAATCAACTGCGCCGCGTTACCGGAGTCACTGCTGGAAAGCGAGTTGTTCGGTCATGAAAAAGGGGCCTTCACTGGCGCACAAACTCAGCGTCAGGGGCTGTTCGAACGCGCCCATCAGGGAACGCTGCTGCTCGATGAAATTGGCGAAATGCCGCTGGTGCTCCAGGCAAAATTGTTGCGCATCCTACAGGAGCGGGAATTCGAACGCGTGGGCGGGCATCAGACGATTCAGGTGGATATCCGCATCGTCACCGCCACCAACCGGGATCTCCATGCGATGGTGAAAGAAGGCGCTTTCCGTGAAGACCTGTTCTACCGTCTGAATGTGATTCATCTGCAACTTCCCCCGCTGCGCGAACGACGGGAAGACATTGCGCTGCTGGCTAACCACTTCCTGCAGAAATTCAGTTCGGAAAATCAGCGTGACATTATTGAGATCGATCCGGCGGCCATGTCAATGCTTACTACCTGGCCCTGGCCCGGAAACATCCGCGAACTCTCGAACGTCATTGAACGGGCGGTGGTGATGAATACCGGTGCCGTCATTTTTGCAGAAGATCTGCCCGCCCCGCTCCGCCAGCCGGTGAGTGGTGGCAGCGAGATAAAAGCCACGCAGCCCAGTGAGCGCAATCTGAAAGAAGAGATTAAACGCGAAGAAAAGCGGATCATTATCGAGGTGCTTGAACAACATGAAGGAAACCGCACCCGCGCCGCCCTGATGTTAGGCATCAGTCGACGCGCCCTGATGTATAAACTGCAGGAATACGGTATCGATACGGCAGGTTTATAGCACCAGAATCTGCTATGCAGAATTTTGCACAGTGCGCAAAATTCTGCATAGCCTCCGCTGACTCCCCGCGCAAAACCAGTATAAATAATCTTTGTTATTCAACAAATTAATTAATTTTCTCATCCGTTAGCCATTCTGGCATCCCGCTTGCTATTCCCTTTGCGTACCCAAAATGGAGTATGCAAAAGGGAAACATAATGAAAACAAAACTGATTACCTTACAGAACGCTGCCGGGTTCTTTCGTGACGGCATGACCATCATGGTTGGCGGTTTTATGGGGGTAGGGACCCCGCCCCGCCTTGTCGAAGCCTTGCTTGAATCCGGCGTCAGAGACCTGACACTGATCGCCAACGATACCGCCTTTGTCGATACCGGTATCGGCCCACTGATCGTCAATGGCCGGGTGAACAAAGTCATTGCGTCCCATATCGGCACCAACCCGGAAACCGGGCGTCGGATGATTGCCAAAGAGATGGACGTTCAGCTGGTGCCGCAGGGTACGCTGATTGAACAGATCCGCTGCGGCGGCGCTGGGCTCGGCGGTTTCCTGACCCCTACCGGCGTCGGCACCATTGTGGAAGATGGCAAACAAACCCTGACGCTCGACGGCAAAACCTGGCTGCTGGAGCGACCATTGCGCGCCGACCTGGCACTCATCCGCGCGCACCGTGCCGACCCTCTCGGCAACCTGACCTACCAACTCAGCGCCCGCAATTTCAACCCGCTTATTGCCCTCGCCGCCGATATCACCCTGGTGGAACCTGACGAACTCGTGGAGACAGGCGATCTGTTGCCTGACCAGATAGTCACCCCCGGCGCCGTTATCGACCATATCGTCATTCCACAGGAGAGCAAATAATGGATGCGAAACAACGTATTGCGCGCCGTGTGGCGCAAGAACTTCGCGATGGTGATGTTGTGAACTTAGGCATTGGCCTGCCGACGATGGTCGCCAACTATCTGCCGGATGACATTCATATCACCCTGCAATCAGAGAACGGATTTCTCGGACTGGGACCGGTCACGACCGCGCATCCCGATCTGGTGAACGCCGGTGGTCAACCCTGCGGGATTTTGCCGGGTGCGGCGATGTTCGATAGCGCGATGTCATTCGCATTGATTCGTGGCGGTCATGTGGATGCCTGCGTACTGGGTGGGTTGCAGGTTGATGAACAGGCTAACCTCGCGAACTGGGTGGTGCCCGGCAAAATGGTCCCTGGTATGGGCGGCGCAATGGATCTGGTAACCGGAGCGCGCAAAGTGATTATCGCGATGGAACACTGCGCGAAAGACGGCTCGGCGAAAATCCTTCGCCACTGCACCATGCCGCTGACGGCCCAGCATGCGGTGCATATGCTGGTCACCGAACTCGCCGTGTTCCGCTTTATCGACGGCAAAATGTGGCTGACGGAAATCGTCGACGGGTGCGACCTCGATACTCTGCGAGCAAAAACAGAAGCGCAATTTGACGTTGCCGCCGATCTGGTCGTTCAGCGAGGTGAAGCATGATCGGCCGTATCTCGCGTTTCATGACGCGCTTCGTCAGCCGCTGGCTGCCCGATCCCCTGATTTTCGCCATGCTGCTGACGCTCTTGACGTTCGGCATCGCGCTGTGGCTGACGCCGCAAACGCCGATCAGTATGGTGCGTTTCTGGGGGGATGGCTTCTGGAATCTGCTGGCCTTCGGGATGCAGATGGCGTTGATCATCGTAACAGGTCACGCACTGGCCAGTTCTGGTCCGGTGAAAAACCTGTTGCGCACCGCTGCCTCTGCCGCGAAAACGCCCGCGCAGGGCGTGATGCTGGTGACGTTCTTCGGCTCCGTCGCCTGCGTCATCAACTGGGGCTTCGGTCTGGTGGTGGGGGCGATGTTTGCCCGTGAAGTTGCCCGTCGCGTGCCAGGATCCGATTATCCGCTACTGATTGCCTGCGCCTATATCGGTTTTCTGACCTGGGGCGGCGGCTTCTCGGGCTCGATGCCCCTGCTGGCGGCAACGCCGGGTAACCCGGTTGAACACATTGCGGGCTTGATTCCGGTCAGCGATACCCTGTTTACCGGTTTCAACCTCTTCATCACCCTCGGTCTGATTGTGGTCATGCCGTTTATCACCCGCATGATGACGCCAAAACCGTCGGATGTTGTCAGCGTCGATCCGAAACTGTTGATGGAAGAGCCTGATTTCCAGAAGACCTTGCCGGCAGATGCGCCTCCGTCAGAAAAACTGGAAGAGAGCCGTATCCTGGCGCTGATCATTGGGGCGTTAGGCATCGCTTATCTCGGGATCTACTTCGCCGAGAAAGGGTTCAACATCACCATCAACACCGTCAACCTGATGTTTATGATTGCCGGTTTGCTGCTGCACAAAACGCCGATGGCCTATATGCGCGCGATTAGTGCCGCCGCGCGCAGCACCGCCGGTATCCTGGTGCAGTTCCCGTTCTATGCCGGTATCCAGTTGATGATGGAGCACTCCGGTCTCGGAGGACTCATCACCGAATTCTTCATCAACGTCGCCAATAAAGACACCTTCCCGGTCATGACCTTCTTTAGCTCTGCGCTGATCAACTTTGCCGTGCCGTCAGGCGGCGGTCACTGGGTTATTCAGGGACCGTTTGTCATGCCAGCCGCGCAGGCGCTAGGGGCCGATCTCGGTAAATCCGTGATGGCGATTGCCTACGGCGAGCAGTGGATGAACATGGCGCAACCCTTCTGGGCGCTTCCCGCACTGGCCATTGCCGGGCTGGGGGTTCGCGACATCATGGGGTACTGCATCACCGCCCTGCTTTTCTCCGGCGTCATTTTTGTTGTCGGCCTGACCTTTTTCTGACGGCAGCGACTCACTTTTAAGGAACAGAAGATGAAAAATTGTGTCATCGTCAGCGCGGTACGTACCGCCATCGGCAGTTTCAACGGCGCGCTGGCTACCACCAGCGCCATCGAACTTGGCGCAACTGTGATTAGCGCCGCGCTGGAACGCGCGCACCTCGATCCGCAGCGTGTGGACGAAGTGATCATGGGCAACGTGTTGCAGGCCGGTCTGGGACAAAACCCGGCACGCCAGGCGCTGTTAAAAAGCGGCCTTAGCGAAACCGTCTGCGGGTTTACCGTCAACAAAGTCTGTGGTTCAGGGCTTAAAAGCGTCGCACTGGCCGCCCAGGCGATTCAGGCCGGTCAGGCACAGGCGCTGGTCGCTGGCGGCATGGAAAACATGAGTCTGGCCCCCTATCTGCTGGATGCGAAAGCCCGCTGGGGTTATCGCCTCGGCGACGGCCAGTTGTCGGATGTGATTCTGCGTGACGGTCTGCTCTGTGCCACTCATGGCTATCACATGGGGATCACCGCCGAAAACGTCGCCCGCGAATACGGTATCAGCCGCGAAATGCAGGATGAACTGGCGCTACTCTCTCAGCAAAAAGCGGTCGCCGCCATCCATTCTGGCGCCTTCCAGGCCGAAATTGTGCCGGTCAGCGTCACGTCGCGTAAAAAAACCATTGTCTTTGACCGCGATGAATTCCCCAAGGCTGACTCAACCGCAGAAGGTCTTGCCGCACTGCGCCCGGCGTTTGATAAGGCCGGTACCGTCACCGCCGGTAATGCCTCAGGGATCAACGACGGCGCGGCGGCGCTGGTGGTCATGGAAGAATCCGCCGCCCTGTCGGCAGGGCTGAAACCGCTGGCGCGCATTAAGGCATATGCCAGCGGCGGCGTCGCGCCAGCGCTGATGGGGATGGGGCCGGTACCCGCCACGCAGAAGGCACTGCAACAATGCGGATTGCAGCTTTCAGATATCGATCTGATTGAAGCCAATGAGGCCTTTGCCGCGCAGTTCCTTGCCGTCGGCAAGACGCTGGGCTTCGACCCACAAAAGGTGAACGTGAACGGAGGCGCGATTGCGCTTGGGCATCCTATCGGCGCCAGCGGCGCGCGGATCCTGGTAACATTGCTGCATGCGCTTTCCGCCAGGGATAAAACGTTAGGGCTGGCGACGCTGTGCATCGGCGGCGGTCAGGGTATTGCAATGATTGTGGAAAGGATGAATTAACTCCTGCGTCCCCCGGTTATACACAAAATCATTCAGATGGCATGGACGCCTCTCCTGTCATCCCCGGACACTGAGATCACGCTGTGGCCGGGGATTCTGACAAATCTGTCAGGTACAGATTTATACGTCGCAAAGCGACGGGCCGTCAGGGTGAGGTTCATGGATGAACCGAGTCGTTCCGCAGCCAGTACAGAGGCTGCTTGAAGGATAAAGTGTATCTGTCATAATAAACAAAACCGAGGGACCTCAATGAACATTATCGAACAACTTCAGTTACTGGTAAAAACAGGTACGCACGCGGAACAAACAATTAGCCGTTACATTCTGGCTACATTATCGGGCGCGGAAAAACTGACGTCGACGGCAATTTCAAAAAAGACGCAAACCAGTCAACCCTCCATCGTTCGCTTTGCACAATCTCTCGGTTATACCGGTTTTACTTCATTTAAATATGATTTAATTAAGTGTCTGCGCAGCGAACCTGAGGCACTGCTTCCGGCCCAGGCAACGAAAAACAATGTTATTCTTGGCGAGTTTATTAATAATAATAACCCTGCGGCCCTTAATACTTTCTTTGAAATTATTAATTCCAGCCGTAACCTCTATTTCTGTCATCCGCGAGAACTGAGTTCATTACTCAGCAATATCATTCAGGACTATAGTGATATTGGCAAAGTCTGCATTCCCGTGGAGTACCAGAATGCCCATTCATTGCTGACAAACACCCTGACGGATTGTGATTCCGTGATCCTGCTGCCTGGACTCAAAGATGAGCCGGATAATCAATTGATTACCTTGATTCGTGAGCATGAAGCCGCCTCACTGGCTGTCGCCAGCCATCAGAGCGGCGCGACGCTTGCCGATGTAACCTTATATACGCCCCAGTCCAGCGTCAGCCCCCTCAGCTTCGCCGCACTGAAAATGTCATTACACACGCTTTTTTTCCACGCGCTGCAATATTGCTATCTGAATATGAATAATGAAAAGGCGCCTCATAAACGCTGATCATCGACCGGGTTGTGGGGGAATAAATAACCCTGCCTTAATCAGAGAAATTAAAGCCAGAAAAACTGTTTATGAGGCGTAAACTACCGATTAATTATAACTGCACAATACGTCCTGTCGATAACGAATGATGCACGGCTTCGCAAATTAACGTCGCCTGCAGCCCATCATCTGCGGTTGCCAGATAAGGGGTATCAAATAATATGTGTTCAACAAAATCATGTATTGGCTGAATCCCATAGCCACTGGCTTTATTATTAACGTAATTAATAAAATTATAATTTGGCGTTGCACTGCGCTGAGGGGTGAACATTTCATATCCCCGCAACTGTGCGTCGGCACGATAATAGTTATTCTCGGTAATAACAAAACTGCGACCATCATTTGCTTTGGGGAATGAAGGTGGTAAGCACCACCCCACTTCAACGGTCCATTGCGCGCCATTATCAAAGGTGACGAAAGACTGAATGGTGTCCCAGGAATCAATGCCTTCCGCTACCAGCTTCTTCTTCTGCCCTATCGCATAGACGCTCACAGCATTGGCGCCGTTCATATAATATCGAATCAAATCAAAACAATGCGTTCCGAGGAAATGAACGGGAGAACTCTCATTCGCCCATGACAGCCAGTTTTTAGGCACGTCGATAATATCGTCCATGCTCATATAGCCACGCAGGACCTGGCCAGTTTCGGGTTTCAACAGCTCATGGTGAATATGCTGTGCCATCCCGTCCCAACGCTTGTGGTAATCGACGCCAATCTTCACGCCTTGTTGCTGCGCACAGCGGATGATTTCCCGACATTCCGCTGACGTCGTCGCCATCGGTTTTTCAATCAGTACATGTTTGCCCGCGCTGATGGCCTCAATCGTGGCATCAAAGTGGAACGGATCCGGCGTAGCGATTGACACCAGATCTACGTCCGTTGCGGCAAACAACTCCTCAAGTGAGGCATAACCAGGTACCTGAAACTCCGCCGCAACGTTGGCGCGGATATCCGGATTGATCTCGCAAAACCCAACCAGGTTCACCCACGGATTATAGTGATACGCATTGATATGATGTTTGCCATAAATACCGGCCCCCACCACCGCAGCATTGATTTTGTTCATTACGCACTTCCTCAGTTAAACAAACCAAACGAAAACAGATAACCGATGGCCACCGCCAGAGGCGCGGTAATCATCCGTGACAACAAGAAAGAGGGCACACCAAGACGAATGGTTTTCTCTTTCGCCTCCTGCATGGAAAGCCCTACGGGAATGAAGTCGGCACCGACCTGGACGTTAATTGCGAACAGCGCCGGTAACGCCATCAGCGGTGAAACCACCCCGCTACCGATTAGCGTTCCTACCAGCACGCCAACGACCTGCGCAATCGCCGCACCGGGAGCCAGAATGGGAGAGATGAAGGGCAGACCACAGATAATGGCAATCACAAACAGGCCGGTTAACGAGCCGGCCAGCGGCGACAGCGCATTCCCGGTCCACTGACCAATCGCGGTCTCCTGAACCAGAGCGATCAGAACCGAGATAAAGGCCATAAAAGGGATCACGTTTTTAATACACAGCTCGACCGATTCACGCGCCGAGGAGTAAAGCAGACTGACAAAGTTACCGATCCCCGTCGCAAAACGCGTCATCAACTCCAGCGCGGTGTTGGTTGCGGAACCGCGTGGTTTTGCCTCCACCCGATCGTTTGCTACGGCACCGGCATTGCCTGCCGGAAGAGGCTCACTGAACTCAACGTTTTCCTCCCCGGTGACCGGTTGATTAATGGTTTCAATCAGCGAAAGCGATTCAAGACTGACATCAGAGACATAGATATCTTCGGTGATATATTTCGCCAGCGGCCCCATCGCGCCAGTCGGTAGCACGTTGATTGTCTTGATTCTTTTCTGTGGATAAATGCCACAGCGCAGTGAACCGCCACAGTTGATGACCACACAAAGGATTTTCTTATCATCCGGCATGGCGTCAAAGCCGTTAACCACTGTCATCTCCAGCATTTCACCCAGTTTTTTCGCGACCGGATCAATGGTTTTCCCGGTTAGCGACAGGATCACCATGCGGGTATCGCGATATAAATACATGTCATCGCCAATCCCTGAATGACCTTTTTTAATCAGTACGGTTTTCATTGGTTTTCCTCATTATTGTCAATGGGCCAATCAATTCATTTACGGATGGAGAACAATGACTTTTTACGTGTAATGAACCATAGGCTATTGGCTTTTCAGCCCCGTCAAATACCACCGTCACATGACCTAACTCGCATAAATTTTGCCATGCCGCCTCTCCCCAGCAGGTTATATTCCAGGTCTGATGATTAATCTGCAGAACATAATCCATTGCTTTTTGTAATGGGGTAACATCACAAACAATATTCTTAATGACCAGTACATAATCGAGATAATCTTCCGGAGCGCGGTCATTAAAGGTAATCAACATGCCATTAAGCAGTCCCTCTTCCACTTTTCTTCCAGCCTTTACGACGTCAGCCGAAAATAGTACTTTCATTGTTTTCCCTTATTCCTGATTAAGTTCGCGCTTCTCCAGCCGGGTGAAGATATATTCCGTAAGAAAACCACGGATAAAGCCGAGCAGAATACCCGCGGCGATATAGCGTAATGCCAGGTCGGCAACCGGCAAATCGAGTCGCGTCAGACCAGCGGCTACCCCCAGCCAGATAAAGAGTTCAGATGGCACAATGTGTGGGAACAGAGACGTCAGCGGGTGTACGGTACTACCCAGCGCATCCTGATAAGCGGGTTTACAACGTTCGGGTAGAAATTTCCCCATCGTCAGCGCGCCCGGACTGCTAAGGAAGAACCAGGCAAAACTCGGCAAAATTCCGTAGGTTAATATTTTTGATTTCCCCATCAGGGTGGCGACTTTTTCCATTCGCTGTTGGCCAATTAATTTCATAATAAAATTAACGGTCAAAATTAAGGTTATCAGCATCGGAATGGTACTGACGATCATCCCGGAGAATATCTTTCCTGCGCTCTGGAAAAGATGGATAAAGCCTTCTGCAATTTCAACTATCATAGTTAACTCCCAACGTGTAGGTATAAGTATATTCATCCGTCAGAAGTGAACTGACAGATGAAGGCAGCCAACGCTTTTGTCTTTAAATTTTTAGGGGATTTTATTTAATAATTTTTCAGTTCTCCTGCCAGTAAGGGATCGTAAATATCGCGATTTGGTAATAGGAAAGTTAACGGTAAATGGCTGAACAAACAGTGAGCACCTTCACAGAGTTATAATTATTCATTTTATTTTGTATTTTTATACATTGAAAGCAAAACTCCCCGAACATGACTTTTGACAAGGGGAAAGGGTGAATTCAGGACGTAAAAAAGGGAGGCAGCGCCTCCCTTCTGTGTGGTCGTTAAACCCGCAGATTACTCGTCTGCGTCATCGGCGACATCGTCGTCGGTTTCCGCTTCCGGGGCGATATCATCGTCCCCTTCCGCCGCGCTACCGTCGATGGAGTCGAGGTCTTCGTCATCCACCGGCTCAGCCACACGCTGCAGGCCCACCACGTTTTCATCTTCCGCAGTACGGATGAGGATTACGCCCTGAGTGTTACGCCCTACCACGCTGATTTCCGACACGCGAGTACGCACCAGCGTACCGGCATCGGTGATCATCATGATCTGGTCGCAATCATCAACCTGCACCGCGCCAACAACAGAACCGTTGCGCTCGGTCACTTTGATAGAGATAACGCCCTGCGTCGCACGAGACTTGGTCGGATACTCTTCCGCTGCCGTACGCTTACCGTAACCATTTTGCGTCACGGTCAGGATTGCGCCTTCGCCACGTGGAATAATCAGGGAGACGACTTTGTCTTCACCCGCCAGCTTGATGCCACGTACACCGGTCGCAGTACGGCCCATTGCACGAACGGCGTTTTCTTTAAAGCGTACCACTTTGCCCGCCGCCGAGAACAGCATGACTTCGTCAGAACCGGAGGTCAGATCCACGCCAATCAGTTCGTCGCCGTCGTTCAGGTTCACCGCGATGATACCGGCAGAACGCGGACGGCTGAATTCGGTCAGCGCCGTTTTCTTCACCGTACCGCTGGCGGTCGCCATAAAGACGTTCACGCCCTCTTCGTACTCACGAACCGGCAGGATAGCGGTAATACGTTCGTCGGCTTCCAGCGGCAGCAGGTTGACGATCGGACGACCACGCGCACCACGGCTCGCTTCAGGCAACTGATAAACCTTCATCCAGTACAGACGACCCCGGCTGGAGAAGCAGAGGATCGTGTCATGGGTGTTGGCCACCAGTAGACGGTCAATAAAGTCTTCTTCTTTAATACGTGCAGCCGACTTGCCTTTCCCACCACGACGTTGTGCTTCGTAGTCGGTCAGCGGCTGATACTTCACGTAGCCCTGGTGAGACAGGGTGACAACCACATCTTCCTGGTTGATCAGATCTTCGATATTGATATCAGCGCTGTTGGCAGTGATTTCGGTACGACGCTCATCGCCAAACTGATCGCGGATCAGTTCCAGCTCTTCGCGAATCACTTCCATCAGGCGATCGGCGCTGCCCAGAATGTGCAGCAGTTCCGCGATCTGTTCCAGCAGCTCTTTGTATTCGTCGAGCAGTTTTTCGTGCTCAAGGCCGGTCAGTTTCTGCAGACGCAGATCCAGAATCGCCTGGGCCTGCTGTTCTGTCAGGTAGTACTGACCGTCACGCACGCCGAATTCTGGCTCCAGCCATTCCGGACGCGCAGCGTCGTCACCGGCACGTTCCAGCATCGCAGCCACGTTGCCCAGATCCCACGGACGTGCGATCAATGCCGCTTTCGCTTCCGCCGGGGTCGGCGCGCGACGAATCAGCTCAATGATCGGGTCGATGTTCGCCAGCGCAATTGCCAGTGCTTCAAGGATATGCGCACGATCGCGGGCTTTACGCAGTTCGAAAATGGTACGGCGGGTCACCACTTCACGGCGGTGGCGCACAAACGCTGAAATGATGTCTTTCAGGTTCATGATCTTCGGCTGGCCATGGTGCAGTGCCACCATGTTGATACCGAAAGAGACCTGCAGTTGAGTCTGGGAGTAGAGGTTGTTCAGTACCACTTCCCCGACCGCGTCGCGTTTCACTTCAATCACGATGCGCATACCGTCTTTGTCAGACTCGTCACGCAGCGCGCTGATGCCTTCAACGCGTTTGTCTTTTACCAGTTCCGCGATTTTCTCGATCAGGCGCGCTTTGTTCACCTGATACGGAATCTCATGCACGATAATGGTTTCACGACCGGTTTTCGCGTCTGCTTCCACTTCCGCACGGGCACGAATGTACACTTTACCGCGACCGGTACGATAGGCTTCTTCAATACCGCGACGACCGTTGATGATCGCCGCCGTCGGGAAGTCCGGACCCGGGATGTATTCCATCAGCCCTTCAATGCTGATGTCTTCATCGTCGATATACGCCAGGCAACCGTTAACCACTTCCGTCAGGTTGTGTGGCGGGATGTTGGTCGCCATACCTACTGCGATACCGGACGAACCGTTCACCAACAGGTTAGGGATTTTGGTCGGCATAACGTCAGGGATTTTTTCCGTGCCGTCATAGTTGTCGACAAAATCAACCGTCTCTTTTTCCAGATCGGCCATTAACTCATGGGCAATCTTCGCCAGACGGATTTCCGTATAACGCATCGCCGCTGCGGAATCGCCATCGATGGAACCGAAGTTCCCCTGGCCATCCACCAGCATATATCTCAGCGAGAACGGCTGAGCCATACGGACAATGGTGTCGTATACCGCAGAGTCGCCATGCGGGTGGTATTTACCGATTACGTCACCAACGACACGGGCTGATTTCTTATAGGCTTTGTTCCAGTCATTGCCCAATACGTTCATGGCGTAAAGTACGCGACGGTGTACCGGCTTCAGGCCATCTCGGACATCCGGCAGCGCACGGCCAACAATGACCGACATCGCATAATCCAGATAAGAGTTCTTCAGCTCTTCCTCAATGTTGACCGGTGTAATTTCTCTCGCAAGGTCGCTCATCTAACCGCTATCCCTCTACTGTATCCCGGATTCAAAGGTCGCAAATTATAACACAACCGCAGAGATTGAGGTAAACCTATACGCTTTATTCAGAGTGAATGCCTGATATACTCATTCGTCTTGCCCTATAAGGAGTAAAAGCCCCGATGAATGCCGTAAAACCACCGGTAAACCACAACGTTGACCATGAAGAAATTGCCAAATTTGAAGCAGTCGCGTCGCGCTGGTGGGATCTGGAAGGCGAATTTAAGCCGTTGCATCGTATTAACCCGCTACGGCTGGGTTACATTGCTGAACGCTCAGGCGGCCTGTTTGGTAAAAAGGTGCTCGACGTCGGCTGCGGCGGCGGCATTCTGGCAGAGAGCATGGCGCGTGAAGGCGCCACGGTGACCGGTCTGGACATGGGTTTTGAGCCCTTGCAGGTAGCAAAACTGCATGCGCTGGAAAGTGGTATTCAGGTGGATTACGTGCAGGAAACCGTGGAAGAACACGCGGCAAAACATGCCCATCAGTATGACGTGGTAACCTGTATGGAGATGCTGGAACATGTGCCCGATCCGCAATCGGTGGTCAGAGCCTGTGCGCAACTGGTGAAACCCGGCGGCGAGGTGTTCTTCTCAACGCTCAACCGCAATGGCAAATCCTGGCTGATGGCCGTTGTCGGTGCGGAATATATTTTACGTATGGTGCCGAAAGGGACTCATGATGTGAAAAAATTTATTAAACCTGCGGAGCTGTTAGGTTGGATGGATCAGACGGTATTGCAGGAGCGCCATATGACCGGGTTGCATTTCAACCCCATCACCAACACCTTCAAGCTTGGTCCCGGCGTTGATGTTAACTATATGGTGCACACTACCGCCAGGGTTGGTTAGCCGCTCTTGTAGGCCGGATAAGGCGTTCAACGCCGCCATCCGGCATGCTGACGGGAACAATGCCTGATGGCGCTATGCTTATCAGGCCTACGGAAATAGGCCCTGCAGGCCGGATAACACATTTACGTCGCCATCCGGCCTCTCTCGCTTGGCTCCAGGTCACAAAATTTGCGCCAGATCATGAGAACTTTCTTCACCTTCGTTGAAGAAATCAGCACTCGATCAAATTATCTATTTTTTTTATGAATTATTGACATCCCCGCCAGGCCTTATACCACGTGCACTTAGCCTTTCTTACCCTTTTGCAACCTCAATTTAACCTCAAAATCAACTCTTGTGCTGAAAAGAATCCCTACTAGAATACTCACCATATAGCGTTTACTTTAACACTCAACCCCTACATATAGTATTTATCCACAGAGTTAGTCACAAGGTGGCATTGTGGATAATGCAGGGGATATTTTTTCTTTCACGGACAGGTAAAAAACCACATGAATCAGAGTCTGCTGGTGACAAAGCGTGATGGTAGTACAGAGCGCATCAATCTCGACAAAATCCATCGGGTTCTGGATTGGGCGGCAGAAGGACTGAATAACGTATCGATCTCTCAGGTCGAACTGCGCTCCCATATCCAGTTTTATGACGGTATCAAGACCTCCGATATCCATGAAACGATCATTAAAGCGGCGGCGGACCTGATCTCCCGCGATGCGCCGGATTATCAGTATCTGGCTGCGCGTCTGGCGATTTTCCATCTGCGTAAAAAAGCCTACGGCGAATTCGAACCGCCGAAACTGTTTGACCATGTGGTGAAAATGGTTGAAATGGGCAAATACGACAATCATCTGCTGGAAGACTACACGGAAGAAGAGTTCAAGCAGATGGACTCGTTCATCGTACACGACCGTGATATGACCTTCTCCTACGCCGCCGTTAAACAGCTGGAAGGGAAATATCTGGTACAGAATCGTGTCACCGGTGAGATCTACGAAAGCGCTCAGTTCCTCTATATTCTGGTGGCAGCCTGCCTGTTCTCGAATTACCCGCGCGACACGCGTCTGGAATACGTAAAACGTTTTTATGACGCGGTGTCGACGTTCAAAATTTCGCTGCCGACGCCGATCATGTCCGGCGTTCGTACTCCGACGCGTCAGTTCAGCTCCTGCGTGCTGATCGAGTGCGGCGACAGCCTGGACTCGATCAACGCCACCTCCAGCGCGATTGTCAAATACGTCTCCCAGCGCGCCGGTATCGGTATCAACGCTGGTCGTATCCGTGCGCTGGGTAGCCCGATTCGCGGCGGCGAAGCGTTCCATACCGGCTGTATCCCGTTCTATAAGCACTTCCAGACCGCGGTGAAATCCTGCTCTCAAGGCGGCGTACGCGGTGGTGCGGCCACGCTGTTCTACCCGATGTGGCATCTGGAAGTGGAAAGCCTGCTGGTACTGAAAAACAACCGTGGCGTGGAAGGCAACCGCGTGCGTCACATGGACTACGGCGTACAGATCAACAAACTGATGTACACCCGCCTACTGAAAGGTGAAGACATTACCCTGTTCAGCCCGTCCGACGTCCCGGGTTTGTATGATGCGTTCTTCGCCGATCAGGACGAGTTCGAGCGTCTGTACACGAAATACGAGAAAGACGACAGCATCCGCAAACAGCGTGTGAAAGCCGTTGAACTGTTCTCGCTGATGATGCAGGAACGCGCCTCAACCGGTCGTATCTACATTCAGAACGTTGACCACTGCAACACCCACAGCCCGTTCGATCCGCAGGTCGCCCCGGTACGCCAGTCCAACCTGTGTCTGGAAATCGCCCTGCCGACCAAACCGCTGATGGATGTGAACGACGAAAACGGTGAAATCGCCCTGTGTACGCTCTCCGCGTTCAACCTGGGGGCGATTAACAGCCTCGAGGAACTGGAAGAGCTGGCGGTGCTGGCCGTTCGCGCCCTCGATGCGCTGTTAGATTATCAGGACTATCCGATCCCGGCCGCCAAACGTGGTGCGATGGGGCGTCGTACGCTGGGTATTGGCGTGATTAACTACGCTTACTACCTGGCGAAGCACGGCGTACGTTACTCCGACGGCAGCGCCAACAACCTGACGCACAAAACGTTTGAAGCCATTCAGTACTATCTGCTGAAGGCCTCTAACGAACTGGCGATTGAACAAGGTGCCTGCCCGTGGTTTAACGAAACCACCTACGCACAGGGCATTCTGCCGATCGATACCTACAAGAAAGATCTGGATGCCATCACCAACGAGCCGCTGCATCATGACTGGGAAGCGCTTCGTGAGTCCATCAAGACCCACGGTCTGCGTAACTCAACGCTCTCTGCCCTGATGCCGTCCGAGACCTCTTCGCAGATCTCGAACGCCACTAACGGTATTGAGCCGCCGCGCGGTTACGTCAGCATTAAAGCGTCGAAAGACGGGATCCTGCGTCAGGTCGTGCCGGACTACGAGCACCTGGGCAACGCCTATGAGCTGCTGTGGGAAATGCCGGGTAACGACGGTTATCTGCAACTGGTTGGCGTGATGCAGAAATTTATCGATCAGTCGATTTCTGCCAATACGAACTACGATCCGTCACGCTTCCCGTCAGGAAAAGTGCCGATGCAGCAGTTGCTCAAAGACCTGCTCACCGCCTATAAGTTCGGGGTCAAAACGCTGTATTATCAGAACACCCGCGATGGCGCAGAAGATGCCCAGGACGATCTGGTGCCATCCATTCAGGATGATGGCTGCGAAAGCGGCGCATGTAAGATTTAATCTGTTGCCGGATGGCGGCAAAAAGCCTTATCCGGCCTACAAAATCAATCGGATGCTGTAGGCCGGATAAGCGAAACGCCATCCGGCATTACACAGCTGACAGGACTCACTTCAATGGCATACACCACATTTTCACAGACGAAAAACGATCAACTGCTGGAACCGATGTTTTTTGGTCAGCCGGTTAACGTGGCCCGCTACGATCAGCAAAAATATGACATCTTCGAAAAGCTGATCGAAAAGCAGCTCTCGTTCTTCTGGCGTCCTGAAGAGGTTGACGTTTCCCGCGACCGCATTGACTACCAGGCGCTGCCGGAACATGAAAAACACATTTTTATCAGTAACCTGAAGTATCAGACGCTGCTGGACTCTATTCAGGGACGTAGCCCGAACGTGGCGCTGCTGCCGCTGATCTCCATTCCGGAACTGGAAACCTGGGTCGAAACCTGGGCCTTCTCCGAAACCATTCATTCGCGCTCTTACACCCATATCATCCGTAATATCGTTAACGATCCGGCTATTGTGTTTGATGACATCGTCACCAACGAGCAGATCCAGAAACGTGCGGAAGGCATTTCCAGCTATTACGATGAGCTGATTGAGATGACCAGCTACTGGCATCTGCTGGGCGAAGGGACGCACACCGTGAACGGCAAAACCGTCACCGTGAACCTGCGCGCGCTGAAGAAAAAACTGTATCTGTGCCTGATGAGCGTCAACGCGCTGGAAGCCATCCGCTTCTACGTCAGCTTCGCCTGCTCATTTGCTTTCGCCGAGCGCGAACTGATGGAAGGCAACGCTAAAATCATTCGTCTGATTGCCCGTGACGAAGCGCTGCACCTGACCGGCACTCAGCACATGCTGAACCTGTTGCGCAGCGGCGTTGACGATCCGGAAATGGCGGAAATTGCCGAAGAGTGTAAGCAGGAGTGCTATGACCTGTTTGTGCAGGCCGCCCTGCAGGAAAAAGAGTGGGCAGACTATCTGTTCCGCGACGGTTCGATGATTGGCCTGAACAAAGACATTCTTTGCCAGTACGTCGAATACATCACCAACATTCGTATGCAGGCGGTCGGTCTGGATCTGCCGTTCCAGACCCGCTCTAACCCGATTCCGTGGATCAACACCTGGCTGGTGTCCGATAACGTTCAGGTGGCTCCGCAGGAAGTGGAAGTGAGCTCCTATCTGGTCGGGCAGATCGACGCTGAAGTCGATACCGACGATTTGAGTAACTTCCAGCTCTGATGGGACGCGTCACGCTGCGCATCACTGGCACACAGTTGTTGTGCCAGGATGAACACCCTTCCCTGCTTGCCGCGCTTGAGTCGCACAACGTTGAAGTGGAATACCAGTGCCGCGAAGGCTATTGCGGCTCATGCCGTACCCGACTGATTGCCGGGCAGGTCGACTGGATCGCCGAGCCTTTAGCGTTCATTCAGCCAGGCGAAATTTTGCCCTGCTGTTGCAGGGCAAAAGGCGACATTGAAATTGAGATGTAGCGCGCGTTACAACGCGTAGTAATACGCTTTCACCTGTTCCCAGTCCGCTTTCGGGATGGGACTCAGGTATTTCTCAAGCTGGGAGAAGTCATGGTGTGCCGCTTGATGGCGACGCAAACGACGACGGCTTTTTTCCAGATCTAAAAACCCGGCTTCCACCGTTCCTTCCGTTTTCACATAGATATGACGTACGTAGCAGCAGCCGTGCTGACGATTGACGCTGTGCATCTTTTTAAAGGCCAGCGCGACCGCGTTTAGCATTGCCTCGCGCACCTCATCAGGATACGGCGTCACCGCATGCTGTTTATACCACTCCTCGATGCTCACAAAGCCTTTCATATCTTCGGTGATCAGCAGCGCACGCCACTCACCGTCAATTTTTGTCGCTTTTCCATAGACAATTTTCGGCACGATAACGCCCGCGCGGGCCAGTTCGTTGATCACCTCGATTTCGCGCACAATCGTCGGACGTCCGAAGGGATAGCGTACCGAGTGAAACAGGTGTTGTGTCATCCGCTTCACATACAGTTTCTTTCCGTCACGTTCGATGCATTGCACACCGCTCATCCCTTTGCGTCGATAATTCGGTTCTTCGACCCAATCGCCTTCCGTTGCCCACCAGTGATTAAACTCTTCCTGCACCATTTCGGCCTCACCCGTTACAATAACGGCATAAACTATTCAGACGTTTAATATAAATCTTCTGCTTAAGGATTTCTTAAGATATTTATGCTGTGGGCTGAATTTCTTGATCTGGTGCGCGCTTTTTAGCCTTTAGCAGGCAGGAAAAGAGATAAAAAAAACTGCACCTTACTCAGCGGTTGCCCGCCTTTGGGGTGCAGTGGAGAGGGATAACGCGGTTTTTACTCTTTACGTAAGAACATCACCGCTTTGTCGGGGAAGTCGGTGAACAGCCCGTCCACCCCCGCCTGGTTGTACAGAATGTCGTACAGCTGATCCACATCCGTCGTGTAGTCCGGCAACTGATCGGCGCGCACCGTATAAGGATGAACCGTCATCTTATTCTGATGGGCATCCTGCACCATGCCCGTCAGTACGATGTTGCCTTTCGTCGACTTCTCATCAATCAGCATGTGGTAATCCGGACCGATGCCGTCCGCGTATTCCGCCACCTGCTTCATCGCCCCCGGTTTGAACATCCAGTCGTAGTTGTAATTGACCCAACTGCCGTCCGGTTGCTTCTCCTGGGTTTCATTCCAGTCGGTATAGGCAATCAGTTGCACCAGGTTCAGGTCCATCCCCATTTTAGGTTCCAGCTCATTTTTGATGCGCTTGAGTTCTGCTACATCAAAACTTTGCAAATAGACTTTGTCCTGCTTGTCGCTGTAACCGTACTGTTTCAGCACTTCCAGCGTCTTCGTCGCAATGTCCTTCCCTTCCTGATGATGGAACCACGGCGCTTTGATCTCCGGATAGATACCGATGTTCTTGCCGGTGGAATGGTTCAGCCCCTGAATAAACTCGATCTCTTCGGCAAAGGTATGCACGCGGAAGTCCGATTTACCCATCGGGAAACGGCCAGGATAGGTTTGCACCTTCTTGCCATTTTCCAGATCAAACCCTTCGGTAAACTTCAGGGATTTGATTTCGTCCAGCGTAAAGTCGATGGCGTAGTAGCGACCGTCTTTGCGCGCACGATCCGGAAAACGCTCAGCAACATCCGTCACGCGATCCAGATAGTGATCATGCAGGACGACCAGTTGGTCGTCTTTGGTCATCACCAGATCCTGCTCCAGATAATCCGCCCCCTGCGCATAAGCCATCGCTTTCGCGGGCAGCGTATGCTCCGGCAGATAGCCACTCGCGCCACGGTGGGCAATCACGACTTTATCCGTGTTACTGGCGGCCAGGGCATGACTTCCCATTACCGCGCCCGCCATCATCAGCGTCAGACTCAGGTTTTTCAGTGCTGTCTTCATTCACTTAGCCCCCGTTGCGTTTCAGTTGCATCTCATCATGGTGGCGTTTCTCACCGATCATCACCACAATCAACAGAATCACCGCCAGGATGCTGCCGCCGATCATCACCATGAAGCCGCCGTCCCAGCCGAAGAAGTCCACGGTGTAGCCGACGATGGCGCTGGCCGCCACGGAACCGCCGAGGTAGCCAAACAGGCCGGTAAAGCCCGCTGCCGTCCCTGCGGCTTTTTTCGGTGCCAGTTCCAGCGCATGCAGACCAATCAGCATCACCGGACCGTAAATCAGGAAGCCGATCACAATCATACAAATCATATCGACGGTCGGGTTACCAGCCGGGTTCATCCAGTAAACGATGGTGGCAATTGTCACCAGCGTCATAAAGAACACGCCGGTCGCGCCACGGTTGCCACGGAACACTTTGTCCGACATCCAGCCGCACAGCAGCGTCCCCGGGATCCCCGCATATTCATAGAGGAAATAGGCCCAGGAGGACTTATCCAGCGCAAAGTGCTTCACTTCTTTCAGATAGGTCGGAGACCAGTCGAGGATGCCATAGCGCAGCAGATAAACGAACACGTTCGCAATAGCGATGTACCACAGCAATTTGTTCGGCAGGATGTATTGCATGAAGATCTGCTTCGCCGTCAGTTCTTCTTCCGCTTTTTCGTTGTAGTCATCCGGGTAGTCGTTTTTGTACTCTTCGATTGGCGGCAGACCACAGGATTGCGGGGTATCACGCATCAGCGCGAAAGCGAAAATCGCCACCAGAATGGCGCCGAACGCTGGCATATACAGCGCCGCTTTCCAGTCGTTAAACCAGGCCATCCCGAGCAGGAACAACAGCGGAGGGATCCCGCCACCGACGTTATGCGCGCAGTTCCAGACGGATACGATCCCGCCACGTTCTTTCTGCGACCACCAGTGCACCATGGTACGTCCGCACGGCGGCCACCCCATTCCCTGGAACCATCCACAAAGGAACAGCAGCACAAACATCACGGCGATGCTCGATGTCGCCCACGGCACAAAGCCCATGAACAGCATCACCGCCGCCGCCAGAATCAGACCTGCCGGCAGGAAAACGCGCGGATTCGAGCGATCCGAAACCGACCCCATGATGAATTTCGAAAACCCGTAGGCAATAGAGATCCCCGACAGCGCAAAGCCTAAATCACCTCGGGAAAACCCCTGCTCAACCAGATACGGCATCGCCAGAGCAAAGTTCTTGCGCACCAGATAGTACGCGGCATAGCCAAAGAATATCCCCAAAAATATTTGCCAGCGAAGCCGACGGTATGTCGGATCGATCTCCGCTGCAGGCAAGCGAGCTTTATGCGCCGCTGGTTTAAAAATACTCAACATAATGTAGCCTCCGTGGCCCGTCTTTTATAAGTAGTAAACACCGCAGGTGGTACACGCAACCCCGCTGCTTCCAGTGTGGTCGCGATGTTATGCAAAGATACATGTCGGGAATGTGAATTACAGCACATATTGTTACAGATTTATGACAAATGTTCAGAAAGGCGCACGAAATCACGTTTCATTTTCGAATTATGAGCGAATATGCGCGAAATCAAACAAACCATGCTTTTTATGTGGCTAAATGATAAAAAACGAACTGTGAGGGAAAACAATGAAAACTCGCGACTCGCAAACAAGTGACGTGATTATCATTGGGGGCGGTGCCACAGGCGCAGGGATTGCCCGTGACTGCGCGCTGCGCGGTCTGCGTGTCATCTTAGTCGAACGTCACGATATTGCGACCGGTGCGACCGGCCGTAACCACGGACTGCTGCACAGCGGCGCGCGTTATGCCGTGACTGACGCGGAATCTGCCCGTGAATGCATCAGCGAAAACCAAATTCTGAAACGTATCGCCCGCCACTGCGTTGAGCCGACGGACGGTCTGTTTATTACCCTGCCCGAGGATGAGCTTTCTTTTCAGGCCACTTTTATCCGTGCCTGCGAAGAAGCAGGCATTCGGGCAGAAGCGATCGATCCGCAACAGGCGCGGATTATCGAACCGTCGGTGAATCCACAACTGATCGGCGCGGTCAAAGTGCCGGACGGAACGGTCGATCCGTTCCGCCTGACTGCAGCCAACATGCTCGATGCGAAAGAGCACGGCGCCATTATCCTGACCGCCCACGAAGTGACCGGGTTGATCCGTGAAGGCGCGACCGTCAGCGGCGTCCATGTGCGCAACCATCTCAATGGTGAAACGCAAACGCTGCATGCGCCGGTGGTGGTTAACGCCGCCGGGATCTGGGGACAGCGGATCGCGGAATACGCCGATTTGAGTATCCGCATGTTCCCGGCGAAAGGGTCGCTGCTCATTATGGACCATCGCATCAACCAGCACGTGATTAACCGCTGCCGCAAGCCTTCCGACGCCGATATTCTGGTACCCGGCGATACCATTTCGCTGATTGGCACCACCTCAACCCACATTGATTACAATGATATCGACAGCAACCGCGTCACCGCCGATGAGGTCGATATTCTGCTGCATGAAGGTGAAAAGCTGGCGCCAATCATGGCGAAAACGCGCATTCTGCGCGCCTACTCCGGGGTGCGTCCACTGGTGGCAAGCGATGACGATCCCAGCGGTCGTAACGTCAGTCGCGGCATTGTGCTGTTCGATCACGCGAAACGCGACGGCCTGGACGGGTTTATCACGATTACCGGCGGCAAACTGATGACTTATCGTCTGATGGCGGAATGGGCCACCGACGCGGTCTGCCGGAAGCTGGGTAACACGCGTCCTTGCATCACTGCAGACACGCCGCTACCGGGCTCGCAGGAGCCCACGGAAAGCACGCTGAAGCGCGTGATCTCCCTGCCGGCCCCACTGCGGGGCTCCGCGGTGTATCGCCACGGCGACCGCACGCCGGCGTGGCTGAGTCATGGTCGCCAGCACCGCAGTCTGGTCTGTGAATGTGAAGCCGTCACCGCCGGTGAAGTGCAGTACGCCGTCGAAAATTTAAACGTCAACAGCCTGTTGGATCTCCGCCGGCGCACCCGCGTGGGGATGGGCACCTGTCAGGGCGAACTCTGCGCCTGCCGTGCCGCCGGGTTGCTGCAGCGTTTTAACATCACCACCGCCGCGCAGTCCATTACCCAGTTGTCAGACTTCCTCAACGAACGCTGGAAAGGCGTACAACCGATCGCCTGGGGTGATGCCCTGCGCGAAAGCGAATTTACCCGCTGGGTATACCAGGGATTATGTGGTCTGGAAAAGGAGTCGCGCGATGAGATTTGATACGGTCATTATGGGCGGCGGTCTTGCCGGGCTGCTATGCGGTCTGCAGTTACAAAAGAGCGGGTTACGCTGTGCGGTGGTCACCCGCGGCCAGAGCGCGTTGCACTTCTCCTCCGGCTCGCTGGATCTGCTCAGCGCGCTGCCGGATGGACAACCGGTGAATGACATCACTGCAGGCCTGAACGCACTGAGTGAGCAGGCACCTGCACATCCTTACGCCACGCTTGGTGCCCAGCGAGTCCTGGCGCTCGCCGGGCAAGCACAGACGCTGCTGAACGCATCCGGCGCGCATCTACAGGGCGAGGTTCAGCAGTCGCACCAGCGGGTCACCCCGTTAGGCACGCTGCGTTCAACCTGGCTCAGCTCAGCGGAAGTTCCCGTCTGGCCGCTGGCGGCAAAACGCCTCTGCGTGGTGGGCATTAGCGGCTTACTCGATTTTCAGGCGCACCTGGCTGCGGCCTCTTTACGGCAACACGATCGGGAGGTTGATACCGCCGAAATCGACCTGCCGGAACTGGATGTGTTGCGCGACAACGCCACCGAATTTCGGGCGGTTAATATTGCGCGTTTTCTGGATAACGAAGATAAATGGCCTTTGTTGTATGACGCGCTGTTGCCGGTAGCAAAAACCTGCGAAATGATCATCATGCCCGCCTGCTTTGGTCTGGCGGATGACAGCCTCTGGCGCTGGCTCAACGAGCGTCTGCCCTGTTCACTCATGCTACTGCCTACGCTACCGCCATCGGTGCTGGGGATCCGACTGCATAATCAACTACAGCGACAGTTCGTTCGTCAGGGCGGGATCTGGATGCCCGGCGATGAGGTGAAAAACGTCACCTGTAAAAATGGCGTGGTCAGCGAAATCTGGACGCGCAACCACGCAGATATCCCACTGCGCCCGCGTTTCGCGGTGCTCGCCAGCGGAAGTTTCTTTAGCAGCGGCCTGATTGCCGAACGTGAAGGGATCCGCGAGCCGATCCTGGGGCTGGACGTTCAGCAAGCGGCGACCCGCGCCGAATGGTATCAACGCGATTTCTTTGATGCGCAACCCTGGCAACAGTTTGGTGTTACCACCGATGAGGCGCTGCGCCCGTCGCTGGCCGGACAGACCGTAGACAACCTCTATGCTATTGGCTCGGTTCTCGGCGGATTCGACCCCATTGCCCAGGGATGCGGAGGCGGCGTCTGCGCAGTCACCGCGTTACACGCCGCCCATCACATTGCAGCACGTGCAGGAGGTGAGCAATGAGCGATACGAGTTTTGAAAGTTGCATCAAATGCACGGTGTGTACCACCGCATGTCCGGTCAGCCGTGTTAATCCCGGTTACCCGGGCCCCAAACAGGCCGGTCCCGACGGCGAGCGCCTGCGTCTGAAAGATGGCGCGCTGTACGACGACGCGCTGAAGTATTGCATTAACTGCAAACGCTGCGAAGTGGCCTGTCCGTCGGATGTCAAAATCGGCGATATCATTCAGCGTGCGCGCGCTAAATATGACACCTCGCGTCCGTCGCTGCGTAACTTTGTCTTAAGCCACACCGACCTGATGGGCAGCGTTTCCACACCGTTCGCGCCGGTGGTCAACACGGCGACCTCGCTGAAACCAGTACGCCAGTTGCTCGATTACGCGCTGAAAATCGACCATCGCCGGACGTTGCCAAAATACTCTTTCGGCACCTTCCGCCGCTGGTATCGCAGCGTGGCGGCCCAGCAGGCGCAGTACAACGATCAGGTTGCCTTCTTCCACGGTTGTTTTGTGAATTACAACCATCCGCAGCTCGGCAAAGATTTGATCAACGTGCTGAACGCGATGGGCACGGGCGTCCAGTTATTGAGTAAAGAGAAGTGCTGCGGCGTGCCGCTGATTGCCAACGGATTTACCGACAAGGCGCGTAAGCAGGCGGTAACCAACGTCGAATCACTGCGTGAAGCGATTGGCGTGAAGGGGATTCCGGTGATTGCCACCTCCTCGACCTGTACCTTTGCGCTGCGCGACGAGTACCCGGAAGTGCTGGACGTCGACAACAGCGGTCTGCGAGAGCATATCGAACTGGCGACCCGTTGGCTGTGGCGCAAACTGGACGAGGGAAAAACGCTGCCGCTAAAAACGCTGCCGCTGAAAGTGGTTTACCACACTCCGTGCCATATGGAAAAAATGGGCTGGACGCTGTACACCCTTGAACTGCTGCGCCGTATTCCGGGGCTCGAGCTCACGGTGCTGGATTCCCAGTGCTGCGGGATTGCCGGTACCTACGGCTTTAAAAAAGAGAACTACCCCACCTCGCAGGCCATTGGCGCGCCGCTGTTTAAACAGATTGAAGACAGCGGCGCAGATATTGTGGTGACCGACTGCGAGACCTGCAAATGGCAAATCGAGATGTCCACCAGCAAACGTTGCGAACATCCGATTACCCTGCTGGCGAAAGCATTAGGCTAAATGACTCGCCCGGCGGCACAATGCCCCGGGCGTTTTTGCGTTTAGCCTTCCACAAAATTGAATGCGTTACCGTCGGACGACCCGCAACTGGCGCGGCAACTCTATACGGAAGCCTTTCCGCTGGTTGATATCACGGTCATCTCTGACGACGAAATCATGCAGCATAAGCGCATAGCTCTGCTGGAACTGATGCAAAAACATATCCGCGATCGTGATTTGATGGGGCTGGTGACCGACTGGTTTCGCTTTTAATAACCGGTACCGCTAATGACAGCCAGCTGCATACGCTGTTTAATTATCTGGTGCAGTACGGCGATGTGTCCCGCTTCAGTGACTTTATTCATGACGTTGCCAGACGCGTTCCCCATCACAAGGAGAAATTGATGACGATTGCAGAAAGGCTTCGGCAGGAAGGCCACCACACGGGGCTGCAGAAGGGTCTACAGGAAGGATTACAAAAAGGCACCCGGGAGGAGGCATTACGTATCGCGCGGATGATGCTGAAAAGCGGGATCGAACGCGACAAGGTACTGGTGATAACCGGGCTGTCACTCGACGATATCATGGCAAACAGTCCGTAAAGCCTGACAGATAGCCCGGTGACACAGCGCCGCCGGGCTATGGATTTAGTAACTGCTTTTCAGTTTCGGCATCGTCTGGCCGGACTTAAACATTGCCAGCCGCTGGTCCAGCGCGTCGGTATACAGCATGGTATCGACGCCGACAGCAACAAAGTTCGCCCCCCACTCCAGACATTTCTGCGCCATCAGCGGATCGACGGCGAGAAAGCCCGCCGCTTTCCCGGCTGCGCGAATGCGCTGGATGCTCTCTTTGATAATCCGCTGCACCTCCGGGTGTCCGCTGTTGTCCGGATACCCCAACGAAGCCGAAAGATCGGCAGGACCAATAAACACACCGTCAATCCCGTCTACGTCGAGGATCGCATCCAGATTATCCAGCGCGGCTTTACTTTCAACCTGCACCAGCAGACAGAGTGACGCATTGGCCTGCGCCATATAGTTCTCAATACGACCCCAACGCGCCGCCCGCGCCACGCTGGCCCCGACGCCGCGCTCACCCACAGGCGGGTAACGGGTTGCAGCAACCACCTGTCGCGCCTGTTCCGCGCTATCCACCATCGGAATCAACAGCGTCTGCGCGCCGATATCCAGTACCTGCTTGATCAGCGCCTTAGCACCGTCTACCGGACGGATCACCGGCTGGCTCGCGTAAGGGGCAATCGCCTGCAACTGATGATAGAGATCCTGCATCGTGTTCGGCGCGTGTTCGCCGTCGATCAGCAGCCAGTCATAACCCGACGTTGCGGCGATTTCCGCCATATAAGAGGTGGTCGAACTTAACCACAGTCCAATTTGTACTTCCCCTTTGCGGAGCGCGTCCTTAAAAGGGTTTGCTAACAATGCGTTCATAATGATCCTTACAACGTGGATAAAATTATTGATGCGCTGCACCCGGTTGCGACGCGGGACGGTTCACGCTCAGCGTGAAGATAATCAATGAGCCGATAATGGCGACGCCCGCCAGCGTCAACAATCCCGCAGCACTGCTGGCAAACATCGTTTCCGCCTTCACGCGCAGGATTGGCGCAATAAACCCGCCCACCGCGCCAAACAGGTTCACGAAACCGATCCCCGCCGCCAGCGCCGTGCCGGAAAGTAACTGAGTCGGCATGGTCCAGAACACCGGTTGTACGGCGATAAAACCGACCGCCGCCACGCAAAGCGCCAGAATCGCCACTACCGGAGAGGCCAGCCCGGATACGCCGATACCAATCCCCGCAGCCAGCAGCGTCAGCGCGGCGACATTGCGGCGCTCACCCGTACGGTCGGAGTAGCGAGGGATTAGCCAGGTCCCGAACAGAGCGGCAACCCATGGAATGGCGGTAACCACCGACGCCGTGAAGCCCACTTTGGTTCCCAGCAGCGCCGCAACCTGAGTCGGCAGGAAGAAAATCAGCCCGTACACCGCCACCTGAATCGTCAGATAGATAATCGCCAGTTGCCAGACGCGTCCGTTACGCAGGGCATCCGTCAGTTTTGACGTGGTCTTCTTCTCTTCTTCACTCGCCAGTTGGCTTATGAGCGCCGCTTTCTCTTCTGCGCTGAGGAAACGCGCCTGCTGCGGGGTATCATCCAGCCAGAAGAAGGTGAAGACCCCGGCGCCTACCGCCAGTAAACCTTCGACAACGAACATCCAGAACCAGCCGGGATGGCCCATAAAGCCGTGCATCTCCAGCAGCGCGCCGGACAGCGGCGATCCCAGCGTCAACGCCAGCGGCGCCCCCATGTAAAACAGCCCCATAATGCTGGCGCGGTTACGCTGCGGGAACCATTGCGAGGTGAGATAGATCATGCCGGGGAAGAAACCGGCTTCTGCCGCTCCCAGCAGGGTACGGATAATCAGGAATTTCGCCTCGGTATCCGCCCACGCCATCGCAGCGGAGAGGAATCCCCACAACAGCGTGGTGGTGCCAATCCAGGTTCTGGCCCCCAGCTTGCGCATCAACAGGTTGGCGGGCACGCCAAGAAAAGCGTAAACCACAAAGAAAATCCCCGCGCCAAGCGCATAGGCCTCGTTGCTCAGCCCGGTATCAATCTGATAGGTCTCTTTGGCAAAGCCAATGTTCGAACGGTCCAGAAACGCCAGGACATACAGTGCCAGCATGAACGGGATCAAACGCGCGCGGTTTTTCTTCACCACGCCGTCAAGAAGAGTGGTACTCATAGCAAGATCCTCAAAGAGATGAGGGCGTTGCCGTCGCTGCGGCAACGCACGGGTCATTAGTGGCTATAAGGCCGTTTCAGATTGCAGTCGCGGTTCAACTCGACGCCGAATCCTGGTTTATCCAGCACGGACTTATGAATGCGGCCCTGCACCGGTACCGGTTCATCAAGCAGAATCGGGTCAAACTGCGGACGCATGGTTGAGCAGTCCGGGCTGGTCATCAGGAACTCACTGAACGGCGTGTTGGTGAAGGTAATCACCGCATGATGGGAGTAGACCGACGAACCGTGCGGCACGACCAGTTGTCCGCGCGATTTCGCAATTGCAGCAATCTCGACCAGCGTGGTCAGGCCGCCGCACCAGCCGACATCCGGCTGCATGATATCGATGCCGGTTTCCGCCAGCGTACGGAAGGACTGCAGCGTGCCGTGGTGTTCACCGCTGGTGACCATCATCCCTGCCGGCGCATTGCGTTTCAGTTCGCGATAGCCTTCATACTGCTGCGGCGGTAAACACTCTTCGATCCACTTCAGGTTAGATGGCGCGCAGGCATGAGCCAGCTTCGTGGCGTAATTCACGTCCTGACTCATCCAGCAGTCCAGCATCAACCAGAAATCCGGGCCGCACTTCTCACGCATCTCCGCCACCATCGCGGCATCTTTGCGGATCCCCGCATCGCCATCGTGTGGCCCCCAGTGCGTCGGCATTTTGCCGCCAATGAAGCCCATCTCTTTTGCCAGATCCGGTCGGGCGCCGGTGGCATAGAACTGAATTTCATCGCGCACCGCGCCGCCCAACAGTTTGTAGACCGGCAGGCCGACTACCTTGCCAAACAGATCCCACAGCGCCAAATCGACGCAGGAGATGGTGTTCATCACCAGACCGCCAGAGCCTGAGTAATACATGGTCGCACCGAGCATCTGATCGTGAATGAGTTTGATATCGCTGACGCATTTCCCTTCGATAAAGCGATTGAGGTGTTTTTCAACGATAAAGCACCCCATCTCCCCTGCCGTGGAGACCGCAAAACCCGTCTGTCCGTTTTCGGCTTCGACTTCGACAATCAGCGTACCCAGCACGTTAATCCCAAAGGATTGGCGTGACTGCTCGTACTCACGATATTTACTCATCGGCGTGGCGATATGATCGTCAATCCAGTGATTCGCTCCCTGGTCATGATAATCACCGCCGCCAGCACCTTTTTCTGCTGTAGCGCCACCGGTAAACCAGGCGCGGACATGTTTAATTTTGGGTAGGGTCATGATGTTCTCCATTATTATGATGCGAGTGAATCGAAGGGACTTTTCCATCCCAACAGACGTGAAATATCTTTCGCGCAGGCAATGGCTTTGCCGGCAAGATAATCACGATTCTCTTCGTTGATTTCTAAGCGAGTGCCAACCACCGAAATGGCGGCGGCGGGTTCGTTATTGGCATTAAATACAGGGGCAGCAACACAGCGTACATCCGGATAATCCTCTCCGTTATCGAAGCTCCAGCCGCGCTGGCGGATGCGTTCCAGTTCATCGCTAAGTTGCTGAGGTTGGGTGATCGTGGTGGGGGTCGCCTGCTCCCACACCAGTTGTTCAATAATGGCGTTGCGCACGGCGGCGGGTTGCCAGGCCAACAGGCATTTACCAATACCAGAGCGATATAACGAAAGGCTTTTCCCTTCATGGGAGCGCACGCTGATGGTCGAAGACGATTCCACCTTCAGGATGTAATACGCGCTTTCATGGTCAATGATCCCCAGATGGCAGAGCAACCCCGTTTCATCCATCAGTTGCGTCAGGCGCGGGCGCGCCAGCTCACGCAGATCCATTTTGCTGAGCGCATGGCCGGAAAGTTCCACCAGCTTGGTCCACAGACAAAAGTTCTCCTGGTGATCGACACTGATAAACCGCTGACGCTTCAGTTCGCTCAACAGCAGGTACGCCGTGCTTTTGGGAATACCCAGCGTTTCGATAATCGTGGCGGCGCTACAGGGGCCAATCCGCGCAATCAGATTAAGAATATCGATGGCGCGGGTGAGCGCCGGGACTTTGCTTGATTCCAACATACTGGACTCCAGTCTGAGATACTGGAATCAGTGTGGTCGGTCGAGCCAGGTAAATTTGTGAAGCGCGTCATGTCGCGCCTTTCTTCCAGCAGAATGGAGAAATTACGTGCAGAAGTGTGAGATGACGCACGGATTTTTTCGCGGGGAGTACAATGGGTTGGACAAAAAAAGAATCCGCCCGAAAAACTCAGCGCTTTCGGGCGATGTCAAGACTACAGCGTCAGGGATTCAACCACGTCAATCCAGCCGTGTTCGCTGGCAATATCCTGCTCGTTGAACCAGCGACGCAGCATGTTAAGCGCCATCATCGCACAGACCTCCTGACGGACCAGCAGACTGTGACGGGTCACGCTGAAATGCACGCGCAGGGCAAACGTCCCGTCCGGGGTCGCCAGCGCAAAGTTCAGGTGATCGTTTTCCAGCCCGGAGATCGCCAGCGCCAGCCCGGCGTAATGGTTATCGCGCCGTTCTGTCGTCCAGTGCGCGGTCTGCGCCAGCGTCTCTTCCTGCGAAGGCACCACTTCACTGGCCAGCAGCGGCGCACCCACGCGGGAGAGCTGCAATGCCACCAGCCCGCCGGTGAACTGTTCGCTCAGCGTCAGGCTGAGCTGCCTTTTCTGCAACTCGCGGGCGATTTGTAACGGAAGTCCCTCGGTACCTTCAAAAATCAGGCTTTGACCGGCAACGCGTTTGACCTCCTGCCACAGACTGCGCATCGCTTCGCGCTGGACATACGGTCCAGTCAATTTCAGCTCGATAATCGGCATCGAAGAACGGTAACCCAGCGTCACCCCTTCCGGTAATGAAAGCGAGTCGAGGCTTTGCGCCAGATCGCTTTCCGAACGACCAAAGGTGGTCAGACGCAGACACAGCGGCGGCTCGGAGAGAGAGAAACGCTCGCGCAGACGCGGCAGGATCTCATGTTCTACCATTACCTTAAATTCTGACGGTACGCCCGGCGTAAAGAACATCAGGCAACGATTAAGCTGCACGGCAAAACCACAGGCGGTACCGACGGGATTATTGATGAATTCAGCGCTGGCGGGCAGTTCCGCCTGTTTGCGGTTGCTGGGCGCCATCACTCTGCCGCGCTCGCGGAAAAATCGTTCCATCTCGGCAAGCCAGGCTTCGTGCAGAACTAGCCCTTCCCCTTTCGCCGTCGCCGCAGCAAGCGCGCTGAGATCGTCGCTGGTCGGCCCCAGCCCACCATTGACGATCAGTACGTCAGCATGCTGACTCCGCTCGCGCAAAATGGCGACCAGGCAGTCGAGGTTATCGCCCACCGTATTACGGCGGGTTAAAGGCAATCCCTGATTAAAGAAAAAATCGGCCAGCCAGGCAGCATTCGTGTCGACGATTTGCCCGTGCAACACTTCATCCCCGGTGGATAACATCTCCACGTTTAACATCGTGTTCTCCTGCTTTTATGATGAAAACACTATAACGCAAAGGGGGAAGTGACGGGGTAGAGAAATATCCGGAAGGAAACAAAAGTGGCGCGGCAGAAGACCGCGCCACCAAAATTAGAAGCTGGCGTTAACCCCAACATACGGGCCGTCCGCAATGGCGTTATCGCGATTGCCATCTTTACCCGCCAGGTTCAGGTAGCGATAACCCGCTTCGATGCTAAGCGGACGCATGATCGTCAGACGTGCACCGGCATTCGCCTCTTCATAGCTCTGGATCCCGCTGGATAACGAGTCCGGAGAGTAGTAGTACTCGCCGAACAGGCGGATGCTGTCGCCTATTGGCCACTGTAATCCACCGCCAACCGCGGCAGCATAGCCTTCATCACTGTCGTTCGGGTTGGTATAGACCCCTTTGCCGCCCACCGTCGCCATCAGTGGACCGAGCGGAAGATTCAGCCCCAGTCCCAGACCCGCGACGTCGCCATCGTCATCGCTATGCATCCAGTTGCCGCTCAGCGCCAGGCCCGTAGACTCAGTGCCAAAGCCGACGCCAACGTTGGTATATTCTTTACCCGCCTGACCGCTGATGCTCATTGCACTCGCAGAGGCAGAAACGAACAGCATTCCAGCTATTCCAAATAATACGCTTTTTTTCATTTTTACCCTTTCCAGCAAGCAAATACGTAAAGTTCCCCAAAACCGCAGGATTGTACTGCCAGTGTTAAAGGAATCAATGAGCTAAAAAAGCGATCGTGCGGCATTTTGTAACTAAATAATACCGTTCAGGGGCGAGAAGAGTATTGTTAACCTTCCCTACCGTTCGGAAAAACGCCCGGATACTATTTCTTATTCATAACAATCCATTGCAGTACATTTCTCATATGAATAGAAAATAAACATTTTCTCTGCTGTTGCCAGGGGATAAACTTTTCCGTGCTCATCATCCCTCCGCTTCAAGGAACATTACCGTGCGTCAAAGGACTATTGTTTGCCCCTTAATACAGAATGCTGGAAGTTATCTCCTGTGCCAGATGGCCGACGACCGGGGCGTTTTCCCGGGCCAATGGGCGCTGTCTGGCGGTGGCGTCGAGCCCGGGGAACGTATTGAAGAGGCCCTGCGCCGTGAGATTCGCGAAGAACTGGGCACTGCGTTGGTTCTGACTGATATCAAACCCTGGACCTTCAGCGACGATATCCGTACCAAAACCTACCCCGATGGCCGTCAGGAAGAGATCTATATGATTTACCTGATTTTCGACTGCATCGCCGCCAATCGTGAGGTGCATATCAATGACGAGTTTCAGGCGTTTGCCTGGGTCAAACCGGAAGATTTAGTGAAATACGATCTGAACGTTGCGACGGTGAAAACCTTAACACTGAAAGGGTTATTGTAATATCCGATGACAGCCGGTACGGCTGTCATTCTTTATTCATAATAGGGATTAGAGTGACACCAGTTTACCGTCAAGGAATAATTTCCCTTTATCGACATGCATCACCAGACCGTCCAGATAATCCGGGGTCAATTTTACACCCCGCATATTTTTTGCCAGATAGGTCAGACAATGATTGTGAGTAAAAATTACCACATCTTTATTTTCCGACTTATTGGCTAAGCGCTCAATGGCCTGATAAGTACCCCGGCCGCAGGCATGCATGCCTTTATCCACCGTCAGTTTTTTATCCGCAGAAAACCAGGTCGCTGACTGAATGGTACGCACCGTATCGCTGGCATACAGATCGTAGTCTTTTATCTCTTTACCAAACGCGGCGCCCAACGCACGGGCTTGCTTCGCGCCATGCTCGGTAATGCCGGTTTTATCCGACAGGCAGGTATTGTCTGACCTGTCGCAGCGCTCAGCATGACGAAACAACACCACCACCGGATGCTGTTTTGCCAGTACCGCCAGGGTACGGGAATCGATTCGCGGCAGTCCGTTACTACTCCAGGCGAAATGGCTACCCAGCCCCACCATCATCACCAGCGCCGATAACAAAATAACCGTATATTTTTTGTATTTAATGAAATATTGGGACACGATAAACACATTAAACTCCACCCGTTACCGGCGAACAGAAATATAACTTTGCGACGTACTGCTTAATCAAAGGCATGATCATTTATGTGGGCAAAATGCCCGAAAACCACGACCAATGCAAATGCAACACGAGGGAAAAAGGATATATTTCCATAACGTTAAGTTCTTAAGGTTAAATTAATATTCAGCCCCTACTATTTGGCTCTAACTGGATAATCCTCATTTAGCCTCCTGTTTATAACTCAATAAATAAGAGGATCGCAGTATCCAAATGGCTAAAGGAAATATAATGTCTGATTTTCTGCCTTTCTCTCGCCCGGCGGTAGGTACGGAAGAACTTGCCGCAATCAAAGCGGTTCTTGATTCCGGATGGATTACGACCGGCCCGAAAAATCAGCAACTGGAAGAGGCCTTCTGCCAGCTGACGGGAAACCACCACGCCATTGCCGTCAGCTCCGCCACGGCGGGCATGCATATCGCCCTCATGGCGCTGGGAATCGGTGCCGGTGATGAAGTCATCACCCCGTCAATGACCTGGGTTTCCACCCTGAACATGATTGTGCTACTGGGAGCCACTCCGGTGATGGTGGATGTCGACCGCGACACGCTGATGGTCACCGCTGAACACATTGAAGCCGCCATTACCCCGCGCACGAAAGCTATTATTCCCGTCCATTACGCTGGCGCGCCGGCCGATCTGGATGCCATTTACGCCCTTGCGGAACGTCACGGCATTGCGGTTATCGAAGATGCTGCCCACGCGGTCGGGACTTATTATCAGGGCCGTCACGTCGGCGCACGGGGCACCGCAATTTTCTCCTTTCACGCCATCAAGAATGTCACCTGCGCAGAGGGAGGACTCATTGTCACCGACGACGAGCAACTCGCCCGGGAGTTGCGTAAGCTGAAATTCCACGGACTCGGCGTGGATGCCTACGATCGCCAGACCTGGGGGCGCACGCCTCAGGCAGAGGTGCTGACGCCAGGTTATAAATACAATCTGACCGATATTAACGCGGCGATGGCGCTGGTTCAGTTAGACAAGCTAGAGACACTAAACCGTCGCCGGGCTGCCATCGCCCAGGCGTACCAGCAGGCACTGGCCGATCTCCCGTTTCAACCGCTGAGCCTGCCGTCATGGCCCCACGTTCATGCCTGGCATCTGTTTATTATTCGTACCGACGAAGAGCGCTGTGGCATCAGTCGCGACGCGCTGATGGAGGCGCTCAAAAACCAGGGGATCGGGACCGGTTTGCATTTTCGCGCGGCACACACGCAGAAATATTACCGCGAGCGCTTTAACACCCTGTCGCTCCCCAATACCGAATGGAACAGCGCACGTATCTGCTCGCTGCCGCGGTTTCCTGATATGACCCCGGCGGATACCGCCCGTGTCATCACCGCGCTTCGCCAGATTGCAGGAAAATAACCATGTTTGAAGCCCTTCCGATTACGAAAGTGTCGGTGGTGATCCCTGTCTACAACGAACAGGAAAGCCTGCCGGAACTGCTCAGGCGAACCACTGCGGCCTGCGAGAGTCTGGGAAAAGACTATGAAATCCTGTTGATTGATGACGGTAGCAGCGACCACTCCGCCCAGTTGTTGATCAACGCATCAGAAGCCGAAGGCAGCCACATCGTTTCGATTTTACTGAATCGCAACTATGGGCAGCATTCCGCCATCATGGCGGGGTTCAGTCACGTCACCGGCGACCTGATCATTACGCTCGATGCCGATCTGCAAAACCCGCCGGAAGAGATCCCGCGTCTGGTGGCAAAAGCCGATGAAGGGTATGACGTCGTTGGCACCGTGCGCCAGAATCGTCAGGACAGTCTGTTCCGTAAGACCGCCTCGAAGATGATCAACCATCTGATTCAACGCACCACGGGCAAAGCGATGGGCGACTACGGCTGCATGCTTCGCGCCTATCGCCGTCACATTATTGATGCCATGCTGCATTGTCACGAACGCAGCACATTTATCCCGATTCTGGCGAATATTTTTGCCCGCCGCGCCACGGAGATCCCCGTTCATCACGCGGAACGTGAATTTGGTGATTCCAAATACAGCTTTATGCGGCTGATTAACCTGATGTACGACCTGGTGACCTGCCTGACGACGACGCCTCTGCGCATGCTGAGCCTGCTCGGCAGCGTCATTGCCGTTACCGGATTTACCCTGTCGATACTCCTCGTCATTCTCCGCCTGACGCTGGGGCCACAATGGGCGGCAGAAGGGGTATTCATGCTGTTTGCCGTTCTGTTTACTTTTATCGGCGCACAGTTCATCGGCATGGGATTACTCGGCGAATATATCGGTCGAATTTACAACGATGTCCGTGCCCGCCCCCGCTATTTCGTCCAGCAAGTTATTCGTCCGGAAAGCCCGCACTCTACACAGGAAAATCAACAATGAAAGCCGTTGTCTTCGCGTATCACGATATGGGGTGTCTGGGCGTACAGGCCGTGCTCGACGCCGGTTATGACATTGCCGCCATTTTTACACATGCGGATAACCCAGGAGAAAACGCATTTTTTGGCTCCGTTTCTCGCCTGGCCGCTGATGCGGGGATCCCGGTCTACGCCCCTGATGACGTCAACCACCCCATCTGGGCCGAGCGTATCAGTCAACTCGCTCCCGACGTTATTTTCTCTTTCTATTACCGTCATCTGCTCAGCGATGCGATTCTGGAACTGGCCCCGGCTGGCGCATTCAACCTGCACGGTTCACTCCTGCCGAAGTATCGCGGTCGCGCCCCGCTGAACTGGGTGTTGGTGAATGGCGAAAGTGAAACCGGCGTGACGCTGCACCGCATGGTCAAACGCGCCGATGCAGGCGCCATTATCGAGCAACAGCGTGTCGCTATTTCGCCTGACGATACGGCCCTTACGCTACATCATAAGCTTTGCCAGACCGCCCGACGGGTGCTGGAACAGGCATTGCCCGCGATCAAACGCAGAGAGACCCACGACGTTGCGCAGAACGAGAGCGACGCAACGTACTTTGGTCGTCGCACGCCTGAAGACAGTTTCCTGACATGGAACCGACCAGCAACGACGCTGCACAACATGGTGCGGGCGGTCGCAGCCCCCTGGCCGGGCGCGTTCAGCTATTCCGGCACGCAAAAATTCACCATCTGGTCATCCCGCGTCCACCCGCAGACCCAGACCGCGCAACCGGGTACCGTGATTTCCGTCGCCCCCCTGCTGATCGCTTGTGCCGAAGGCGCGCTGGAGGTCGTGACCGGACAGGCGGGTAACGGCATCACCATGCAGGGGGCACAGTTAGCGCAGGTTCTTGGCCTGGTTGCGGGTTCTCGTTTAAACAGTCAGTCGCTGGCAACCAGTAAGCGCCGTACCCGTGTGCTGATCCTCGGCGTGAATGGCTTTATTGGCAACCATCTTACCGAACGCCTGTTGCGCGAAGACCACTACGAAATCTATGGTCTGGATATCGGCAGCGATGCGATTGGTCGCTTCCTCAACCATCCGCGTTTTCATTTTGTGGAAGGCGACATCAGCATTCACTCTGAATGGATCGAATATCACGTTAAGAAATGCGACGTGGTGCTGCCGCTGGTGGCCATTGCCACGCCTATTGAATATACCCGCAACCCACTGCGCGTCTTTGAACTGGATTTTGAAGAAAACCTGAAAATCATTCGCTACTGTGTGAAATACCGTAAACGGATCATTTTCCCATCGACTTCTGAAGTGTACGGGATGTGTACCGACAAAGTGTTTGATGAAGACAGCTCGAATCTGATTGTCGGGCCGGTCAATAAACCCCGCTGGATTTACTCGGTGTCCAAACAGCTTCTCGACCGCGTCATTTGGGCCTATGGTGAAAAAGAAGGGCTTCGCTTTACCCTCTTCCGCCCGTTCAACTGGATGGGGCCGCGACTCGACAGCCTGAATTCCGCGCGAATTGGCAGCTCACGCGCCATTACGCAGTTGATCCTTAACCTGGTGGAAGGCTCGCCAATTAAGCTGATTGAAGGCGGAAAACAAAAACGCTGCTTTACGGATATCCGCGACGGTATCGAAGCGCTGTACCGGATCATTGAAAATGCGGGCGGCCGCTGTGACGGTGAAATCATCAACATCGGCAACCCAGAAAACGAAGCCAGCATCAAGGAACTGGCGGAAATGCTGCTGGAGAGTTTCGACAAACATCCACTGCGCAATCATTTTCCACCGTTTGCCGGGTTACGGGTGGTTGAGAGCAGCAGCTATTATGGCAAAGGCTATCAGGATGTGGAGCACCGTAAGCCCAACATTCGTAATGCAAAACGTTGCCTGGACTGGGAGCCTACCATTGATATGCGCGAAACGGTTGACGAGACGCTGGATTTCTTCCTGCGCAGTGTAGATCTCACGGAACATTCATCATGACAAAAGTCGGCTTGCGTATTGATGTCGATACCTTCCGTGGCACCCGCGAAGGCGTGCCGCGCCTGTTAGCGTCATTGAGCCGATACCACATTCAGGCAAGTTTTTTCTTTAGCGTTGGACCAGACAACATGGGGCGCCATCTCTGGCGCCTGATTAAACCGCAGTTTCTGTGGAAGATGCTGCGCTCAAACGCCGCGTCTCTTTACGGCTGGGATATTCTGCTGGCCGGTACTGCCTGGCCGGGAAAAGAAATCGGCCGCGCAAACGCAGAGATTATCCGTGAAGCGGCACGCCAGCATGAAACAGGGCTGCACGCCTGGGATCACCACGCCTGGCAGTCCCGGAGTCCTCAGTGGAGCGAACAGCAGCTCATCGCTGATATTTCACACGGGATAACCGCCCTGGAGGCGATCACCGGCCAGCCTGTGACCTGTTCAGCCGTCGCGGGCTGGCGTGCCGACCAGCGTGTGGTGCTCGCCAAAGAGACATTTTCTCTGCGTTACAACAGCGACTGCCGCGGCTGGGCGCCGTTCCGTCCGGTTCTCGGGGCTGATGCGTTCGCTACGCCACAAATTCCGGTTACGCTGCCCACGTGGGATGAAGCGGTGGGTCGCGACGTTCAGGCGGAGGATTTCAACGACTGGATCCTCTCCCGAATACAGCGGGATACCGGTACGCCGGTGTATACCATTCATGCCGAAGTCGAAGGCGGTGCCTGGCACAGCCAGTTTGAGGAACTGCTCCAGCGTGCGGCTGATGCGGGTATCACCTTCTGCCCGCTTGGCGATCTACTGCCTAACGATCGCAACACCTTGCCGCCGGGAGAGATTATTCGCGGTAACCTCGCGGGAAGAGAAGGATGGTTAGGCTGCCAGCAAGCAATGAGTGTCATACGATGAAAAACACCCGTTATTATCAGATACTGGCCGCGCTAATCGCGTTCTGGTACATCATCCCCATTAACCTGCGCCTGCTGTGGCAACCTGACGAGACGCGCTATGCCGAGATCAGTCGTGAAATGCTGGCCTCCGGCGACTGGCTTGTTCCTCATTTTCTTGGCGTCCGTTACTTTGAAAAACCGATTGCCGGATACTGGATCAACAGCATCGGGCAGTGGTTGTTTGGTGCGAACAATTTCGGCGTTCGCGCTGGGGCGATTTTTGCGACGCTGGTCACCGCCGCGCTGGTAGGATGGCTTGCCATGCGCATATGGCGCGATATGCGTACTGCCCTGCTGTCGGCCATCATTTTCTTGTCGTTGTTTATTGTCTACGGGATTGGCACTTACGCGGTGCTCGATCCGCTGATTGCGCTCTGGCTCATGGCGGGACTGTGCTGCTTCTGGCAGGCGATGCAGGCCACCACCTGGCAAGGAAAAAGCGTAGGATTCTTGCTGCTGGGCGTCACCTGCGGGATGGGGGTCATGACCAAGGGCTTTCTGGCGCTTGCGGTACCGGTGCTCAGCGTTCTGCCGTGGGTCGCCGCGCAGAAACGCTGGAAAGATCTATTCCTCTACGGCGGATTAGCGGTCATTAGCTGTGTCGTCGTCATTCTGCCGTGGGGGCTGGCTATCGCCCAACGCGAACCCGATTTCTGGCACTACTTTTTCTGGGTCGAACATATCCAGCGTTTCGCGATGGATGACGCCCAGCACAAAGCGCCGTTCTGGTACTATCTGCCGGTACTGATCGCCGGAAGCCTGCCGTGGCTTGCGCTGCTTCCGGGTGCCTTAAAGACCGGCTGGCAGGAGCGCGATGAATCGCGCAGCGCGCTCTATCTGCTCGGTTGGATCGTAATGCCGCTGGTGTTTTTTAGCATCGCGAAAGGCAAATTACCGACCTACATTCTGTCCTGTTTCGCCCCGCTCGCCATACTGATGGCGAGATATGGATTGAACGCAGCGGAAAAGGGCTTTGCTGCGCTGCGCATCAACGGCTGGATCAATATTCTGTTCGGCGTCATCGGGATCATCGCCACACTGGTTGTCTCGCCGTGGGGACCGCTGAAATCGCCGGTCTGGATGCACATTGAGGTGTATAAGGTCTTCTGTTCGCTGGGCATTTTTACCCTGTGGGCCCTTTTCGGCTGGTATACGCTGACTAACACCGAAAAGAGCTGGATTTATGCCGCGTTGTGTCCCGCGGCGCTGGCGCTGTTGTTTGGCTTTTCCGTTCCCGATCGGGTAATGGAATCTAAACAGCCACAGTTTTTTGTCGAGATGACCCGGGAAAACCTGGCGCCAAGCCGCTACATTCTTACCGACAGCGTAGGCGTCGCCGCCGGTCTGGCCTGGAGTCTGAACCGGGATGACATTTTAATGTATGGGCAAACCGGCGAGCTGAAATATGGCCTTAACTATCCCGATGCCAAAGGCCGGTTTATTCGCTATGCCGATTTTGCGGACTGGCTCAACCAGCATCGTCAGGAGGGGATTATTACGCTCGTGCTCACCATCGCGAAGGATGAAGACATCAACCGCCTTGCCATTCCGCCTGCCGATAAGATTGATAATCAGGGACGTCTGGTGCTGATTCAGTATCGTCCCAAATGATCTGGCTGGTATTAGTGATGGCCAGCCTGCTCAGCGTCGCGGGGCAGTTATGCCAGAAGCAGGCTACGCTCCGCGTGCCGACAAGCGCGCGGAGACGCCATGTTACCCTGTGGCTGGGACTGGCGCTCGCCTGCCTCGGCCTGGCGATGATCCTGTGGTTACTGGTATTGCAGAACATTCCCGTGGGTATCGCTTACCCGATGCTCAGTCTGAACTTTGTTTGGGTCACACTGCTGGCATGGAAAATCTGGCGTGAACCGGTGGCGCTTCGTCATTGGTTGGGCATCGTCTTGATCATCAGCGGTATTTTTATTCTGGGGAGCGTGACGTAATGGGATTACTGTGGGGACTGTGCAGCGTGATCATCACGTCCGTCGCGCAACTGGGTCTGGGCTTTGCAATGGAAAACCTGCCGCCGATGGAGCAATGGCAAACCTTTATCCCGGCGTTGTTCACCATCCGCACCGGTACTCTCGCGCTTTTTGCTGGCTTAGTGGGCTATCTGCTGTCGGTTTTCTGCTGGCATAACGCGCTGCATCATCTTGCGCTGAGCAAGGCGTATGCGTTGCTCAGCCTGAGTTATGTGCTGGTGTGGGTGGCGTCGATGACCTTACCCGGCTGGCAGGGCGCGTTTTCCCTGAAAGCGTTGTTGGGTGTTTTGTGCATTATGGCCGGACTGATGTTCATTTTTCTGCCAGCCCGGCGGAAAACCCACTGACGATTATTTGTTACCCAGCAGGTTCTTCAGACGCTCCCACTCATCGCAGGTATAGCTCCTGGCATCTAGAATCTTCACCGTCCGCCCGCTGTCACGGTTAACGGAATACAGCGCATCCTTCTGTGGGGAAAGGATATCACCGGCATTCACAACAATGTCAGACTGGACTTCAGCGATCATTTTTAGTGAACCACCGGCATCACTCAGCACTAATGCATGCTTCCCTGACGTTTTGTCATAGCATGACTTCTTCACCTGCCACTCCATTGCATACCTTTACTTATCGGGAACTTTTACATTACGTTACACAGTAGCAGATAAACAAAGTGGCAATAGGCATCAATTGGTAAAACCGCGAGGTGAAATCAATGTTCTCGTAGTGTTTCATTTACCCAATCAACAACGGCTCGCCGGGAAATCTTGATCCCTCCATTTTTCAGTTCCGCTGGCAGAGAAAGCCAATGTACCGGCTGCTGGAAACGCGCCAGTTTGTCTTTCACCCAGTCACTGAGCTCGCGTTGTGCAACATCGGCGTCATATTCAACCACCGCCACGGGACGATGACCAAATTCGGCATCTTCAACCGGGACGATAAACGCCTGCAGCACGTGAGGATGAGCAACAATAACCCGTTCCACCTCTTCCGGCTGAATCCCCTCTCCACCGCTAAAAAAGAGATTATCCAGACGCCCGGCGATGGTCAGTTTTCCGTCATGCAGCACGCCGCGATCGCGTGTGGCAAACCAGCCTTCATCATTGACCAGTGGAACCAGTTTACCGTTTCGCCAGTAGCCTTCCGCCATACTGGCCGCCCGCAGCCAGACTTCACCATTCACGATTCTGACTTCTCGTCCCGGTAAGGGCATACCAACATCAGCCAGACCGTCCGCCTCTTTTGCGCACACCGTCGAAGCAAATTCCGTCAGGCCATAACCGCACCAGCAGCGAATGCCTTGCGCGCGCGCCTGCCCGGTTAACGCCACCGGAATCGCCGCGCCCCCCAGCAAGACCACTTTCAGCGCCACCGGTGTCTGGTTCACCAGCAGTCGCCAGAGTTGCGTCGGCACCAGCGAAGCATGGGTGCATCCGGCCAGCATCTGTTCCAGCGGCTGTTTATCCCGCACGGTCATCCGCGCACCGGCCACTAACCAGCGCCACAGAATCCCCTGTCCGGAAACATGAAACAGCGGCAGAGAGAGCAACCAGTCGTCGTCTTTTGCCAGCGGCATCAGCGACAGTACGCCTTCAGCACTGGCGAGATGCGCCTGACAGGTATGAACGGCCGCTTTCGGCAGGCCGGTCGAACCGGAGGTCAGAGTCATGGAACACAGACGCTGAGGCTGCCAGTCGACGGCATGCTGCCCATTCGCGTCCTGGCAGTCCAGCGAGACCAGAAAGGGAAAAGGGTTGTCACCTTCCAGATCCAGCGCAAACTGCAGCGTGAGATCGGGCAACAGTGTCGCCAGCAAGGATTGGGGAAGCTGCGGGTTGACCGGCAGGATCCTTGCCCCACACTGTAACAGCGCCAGCCATGCCAGCACAGTCTGTGGATGATTCCAGGCGCGCAGCATAACGCCGCAGCCTTCGGTAACGCCCTGGGCGGCAAAACCGCTCGCCAGGGCATCAATACGGGTACAGAGCGTGCGCCAGCTTAGCCCCTCATCATTCAGGCGTAAGGCTGGCGCATCTCCCTGAACCTGCCGCCAGTAACGCCACGGCCAGTCAGGAAAGGTCATCGCAGTCGTTCCAGGGAAGCGTCGTCAATCAACGGCAATGAACTGCCCGGCCAACGGCGAATTTGCTGCGCCTGCATCAGACTCAACGTATCCAGTCCCGGAATGGTGTCCGGCGTCAGCCACGCGGCAATGCGCGCCAGCTGCGTCAGGCCCAGGCTCGACTCGATGGACGAACTGATCACCGCCGTCAGCCCCAGCGCATGTGCCGCCTGTACCTGCTCGCGTACTTTCTCCAGCGATCCGGTCAGCGTCGGTTTGATCACCACCGCACGTACGCCCTCTTCCGCCTCAAAGACAAAATCAGCGTCACGCAGACTCTCGTCCCAGGCGATGGCAATACCGGTTTCCCGGGCAAAGGCGCGCGAGTCATCGCGCGTTTTGCACGGTTCTTCGAGGAAGGCGATGCGGTTACGGTAGTCCGGGTTCACGTACTTCGCGAACTGCTGCGCCTTCAACGGCGTCCAGGCGCGGTTGGCATCCAGGCGCAGTCGCAATTCCGGGATCGCTTCCAGCAGCAGGTTGACCACCATGCCGTCGCGCACGGCTTCGTACAATCCGACCTTTACCTTCGCGACTTTTTCGCCGGGCATGTCTGCCAGTTGCAGCACCAGATCGTCCGGATCGCCGGTACACAGCGGTGCCGCCCGATAATCCGCCGCTTCAGGCAACGTTCCGGCGATTTCCGCCAGCGCGCAGCTGACGCCAAAAGCCACGGAAGGCATCGTCGGCAATGCGTCGTCTCCCTGCAGCCAGCCGTCAACCCAGGCCAGCAACGCTGTCTGCGCCTCTTCCTGGGTTTCCTGACTGAAGCCCGGCAGCGGGGAGATCTCTCCCCATCCCTGACGCTCGCCGTCGTGCAGACGAACATACAGCCCGTCACGCGTTTTTAACCGCCTGTCGCGCAGAACCACCCCCGCGTCCATGGGGATCTGCCAGCGGTATACCTGCGCGCTACGCATTACGGATTCCGTTTGAATTTGCTGAAATCAGGCTGACGTTTCTGGTTGAAGGCGTTACGGCCTTCCTGACCTTCTTCCGTCATGTAGAACAGCATGGTGGCGTTACCCGCCAGCTCCTGCAAACCAGCCTGACCGTCACAGTCTGCGTTCAGCGCCGCTTTCAGGCAACGCAGTGCCATCGGGCTGTTTTGCAGCATTTCACGACACCAGCGCACGGTCTCTTTTTCGAGTTCGGCCAGCGGGACAACGGTATTCACCAGGCCCATATCCAGCGCCTGTTTGGCATCGTACTGACGGCACAGGAACCAGATTTCACGCGCTTTCTTCTGCCCAACGATCCGCGCCATGTAAGACGCGCCCCAGCCGCCGTCAAAGGAGCCGACTTTCGGGCCGGTCTGACCGAAGATGGCATTTTCCGCCGCAATCGTCAGGTCGCACATCATATGCAGCACGTGGCCGCCGCCGATAGAATAACCGGCCACCATCGCCACGACCGGCTTCGGACAGGTACGGATCTGGCGCTGGAAGTCCAGCACGTTCAGGTGATGCACGCCGGAGTCATCCTGATAGCCGCCGTAGTCGCCGCGAACCTTCTGGTCGCCGCCAGCGCAGAAGGCTTTGTCGCCTGCGCCAGTCAGAATAATCACGCCCACGTTATCGTCGTAACGGGCGTCTGCCATCGCCTGAATCATCTCTTTGACGGTCAGAGGACGGAATGCGTTGCGCACCTGCGGACGATTAATGGTGATTTTTGCAATACCGTCGGTCGATTTCTCATAGCGAATGTCAGTGTAGCCTTCGGAGCAATCGTGCCATTCTACCGGTGCGTAAAGCATTGTTTCATCAGGATAGATCATAGTGTGTCCTTTAGTCAGAGACGCAGAATCTGCGCCAGACAGTCCACCACGCCTGCGGGGTTTTCCCGATGCGCGTTGTGTCCGGCGTTACGAATCACATGGCGGGTCGCCGCTAACTCCGTCGCGAGAGCGCAGAATTTGCTGTCACGTTCACCACATAAATAATAAAACGGAAACGCGCGCGCGTTGAGCGCCGCGCGTAAATCAGGCTGGACCGCCAGCGAGGTGGCTTCCAGCATTGCCGCCAGCGTTTCACCGTTATTCTGGCTACGCAGCGCAACCAATGCTTCTCGTTGCTGCGCGTTCAGCGAAGCAAAAACCGGCTGCTGGTACCAGTCATAAAAAACGTCAGTCAGTGCGTCATGGCGAAAACGTTCCGCCCAGTGGTGGTCAGAATCTCGGCGAGCATCACGTTCAGCGTCGCTTTGCAGTCCCGGATGCCCACCTTCAACCACCAGGCCGCAAAGCCCCGGCATCGCCTGACAGGCCGCCATCATCGCCACTCTGCCGCCAAGGGAATATCCTATCAGCCAGTAGCTTAGTATGTTGTAACTAAGAAGAGTATTATGCAGTAAGGCAAGCACATCGGCGAATCCGCTAACGCGAATCTCCGCCGAACCGCCATGGCCGGGCAAATCGATATACAGCCGGGAAAAGCCCGTAAGCTGCTCGCCAACCGGCTGCCACTCCTGACCATCACCTGAAAAACCGTGCAAAAAAACCAGCCAGGGTGAACCTGGCTGCGCGTCTTTTGCCTGCGCGTGCAGGATCATAGATGGCTTACCTGCGCCAAGAGCTGTTGCAGGGTTTGTGCGCCGTCGGTGTCATTGACCACCAGTTCAATCACCGTGGTCGCAGGAGTACGCCATGCGCCCGCCAGCGCCGTCTCCAGTTCATCCCAGCTTTCCGGACGATGATACTTGAGGTTGAACATTGCGGCCGCGTGTTCAAAATGGACATTCTGCGGCATCAGATAGAAGCGTTCACGTTCGCTCTGCGGCGTGGGCAGTAGTGAGAAAATCTGCCCGCCGTTATTGTTCACCACAATCAGTACGAACGGTGCGGAAACCTGGCGCAACAGGGCTAACGCGTTGAGATCGTACAGCGCCGATAAATCGCCCACGATCGCCAGTGTCGATTTCGCGCTGGCGCGCTGTACGCCTGCGGCCGTTGATATTAAGCCATCGATACCGCTGGCCCCGCGATTGCTGTAAACCGGGTAACCTGCCGGGAGTTTTGACAGCGCATCAATCAGGCGCACCACCAGGCTGTTGCCGACAAAAAGCTGCCCTTGCTCAGGCAGATAGTCGCGAATGCGATGAGCCAGTTGCGCCTCGCCAAAGGTATCCCGACGCGCTACGACGGCCTGCCAGGCCTGCTCCGCCAGACGCGGGATATCCACACACCACGGTTGACGTTTTTCCGCAGGATGCAGTTCCAGCCAGTCGCCGATTTTTGCCACCAGACGGCGACCGCGATGATGCGCCGGATCCAGCCGCCCTTCGATATTATCGACAATCCAGTACTCTTGCGGCTCACAGCTTGCCTGCCATTGCAGTAAGCGCTTTCCGGTCAGGCTGCTGCCCAGTTGCACCACAATCTGCGCCTGCTGCAGTTCCGTTACGGCCTTCGGATTGCCGAGCCAGAGGTCAGCACAAGGGAGCGGCTGTCCGGTTTGCGACAGCACATCGCCAATCAGCGGCCAGCCCAACGTCTGCGCCCATTGCGCAACTTTCTTACCCTCTTCCGCGCTCATTCGCCCGGCGACGACAACGCCGCGTTTTTGCCGCCAGAAGAACCAGTCGCGCTGTTTGTCGCTTTCCAGCCGACGTGCTTCGCGCAGCCAGGGTTTGTCATCCTGCCACCAGTCACCGAGGCGCTGCTGCCAGGCCAGACCGGTTTCGTCCATCTCGCCATACAGCGGCTCAGCGAACGGGCAGTTGATATGGACCGCGCCAGCATGCAGCGAGGCCAGCGCATTATCGATGGTCGACACCAGCCAACGGGCCGGAATGTCCTGGGTCGGGCGCGGAAGGGAAAGCGTTTGTGACGGATGTGACGCAAACATGCCCGCCTGACGAATCGCCTGGTTCGCGCCGCAGTCAATCAGTTCAGGGGGACGATCGGCCGTCAGAAGGATCAGTTTTTCACCGGTCAGCCCCGCTTCAATCAGCGCCGGATAGAGGTTAGCGACCGCCGTACCGGAGGTCACGATCACGGCAACAGGTTGTTTACTCACCTTCGCCAGTCCCAGCGCCAGATGGCCAAGACCACGCTCATCAAAATGGGTGTGGTGAATAAAAGCCGAATTTTCCGCCGCCGCCAGGGTGAGCGGCGTTGAACGAGAGCCAGGGGCAATGCAAACATGCCTGACACCGTGGCGAGTTAATGCTTCCAGAATGACCGCCGCCCAGCGTCGGTTAAATGCGCTTACTGACATGAGATTGTCCGGTATCAATATTGCGACTCAGTATAAAGAACGGGAAAAAGGGATTATTGATATGAGTCGGGAATATGTAACTCATTATCCATCCATCTGTAACAAAGATCGCAGGCCAGCGGCTTTATTGTCGATTTCCTGCCACTCCTGCTCAGGATCTGACCCGCGAACGATACCCGCGCCGGCATACAGTCGAACCACGTTACCGCTGATTTTCGCCGAGCGCAGCGAGACACAAAATTCGCTTTGCTGTAATGACAGATAGCCCGCCGACCCGGCGTACCATTCCCGCGCAAAAGGTTCATGTTGCTGAATAAACGCCCGCGCCCGTTCGCGTGGGATCCCGGCGACGGCAGCCGTCGGCTGCAGTTGCAGTAAACACAGCGTGTCATCCGCCTGATTCAGCGCCGTCCAGATGCAGCGTCGCAAATGCTGCACTTTTCGCAACCGCAGCACCTGCGGCGGTAAAACGTCCAGCGAATGCGTGTACTCCTGCAGGCGCTGGCAGATATCCTCGACCACCAGCATATTTTCGCGCTGATTTTTGTCGTCCTTCATCAGCCATTCGCCCAGTTGCCAGGCCTTATAATCGTCAGGATGATTTGCTACCGTCCCGGCGAGCGCCTCGGTACGGAGCGCAGTATCGCGGCGTCGCCAGAGACGTTCGGGAGACGAGCCCAGGAACGCGCTCTGCGCAGAAAACGCCATGTAAAAATGGTAGCAGTTCAGGTTCAAACGGCGACTTGAAGCCATCACAGCAGCGGCATTCACCGGGCGAGAAAAGTGCAGATCGCTGGCGCGCGCCAGCACCACTTTCTCCAGTTCGCCTTCAGCAATCGTCTGAGTGGCCTGCTCAATCAGGTTGATCCAGCCCGCTTTTTCAGGCCAGTGCTGTTCACCGGTTTTGCTCAGCCGCAATGTCGGCAACGGTTTTACACTCGCCAGCGAGGCGAGAAAAGTCAGCGCCCGGTCAGCATCCTCGCGCAGAGAAACATCACTCCACAGATGCAGGCGCAGCACCGCCACGCCTGCGCAGCGCCGCCACTCAAGACGCGGTAACACCAGGTTGCCCTGCTGAGGATCGAACGCGTTCAGTCCCCAGATACGCAGGTCGGTTTGCTGCGGATGTTGACGAAGAAAGCATTGCGCCTCATCGAGAGAAGAAAAGGACGCAACGACGCCCAGCACGGCGGCCTCTTCATCACCGTTGCGCTGCTGCCAGTAAAATTGCGGATAAATGGACTGACTTGCCAGCCAGCTTAACGCATCGAAAGCGTCATTAAGGGGAAAAGGAACATCGAGAACCCGAATGCCAGGTGCCGCCGGGATCGCCTGCGACAAAAGACGCGTCAGACCTTCCAGCGCAGTAGTGAGTGAATGCACGCGGACCTCTCCCTGTTAAAAACCTCACATTATACGGGGTACTGCGGAAAAAAAGCAGTACCCCAGTTTAGGGAGTCAATGCGATCTCGCTTACGGGTTAGCGTCGTGCCAGCAGTAAGCCGAGCACCAGTCCGACCGTCGCGCCAACGCCAATCCCCTGCCAGGGCTTTTCGTGCACATAGTCATCCGCACGATAAACGGCCTGTCTGGCACGATAATAGTAGCTATCTGAAGCCTGACTTACGCGATTTTTGACCTCATCCAGCGCCTGTTCCGCCCGCGCTTTCAGCTCGATGTACTTTTGATCGGCAGGATCTCCTGAGGAACGTAGCACCTCTTCCAGCGTTTCACTCAGCAACGTCAGGTCGTCATCAATACGCGAATCACCAAATTGATAAGACATTCTCGTTCTCCATGTTAGTAAACCTGCCCCTAACTATAGACAATGACTCAGGATCCCGCCTGAACCGCTTCGCGCGCCATCCCCACATGAGGGATGCCATCTTCCTCATAGACGTCGGTGACCGGTGCAAAACCAAATCGTGCATAGAATGCCTGCAAATGCGCCTGTGCGCCCAGATACAGCGCCTTCTCCGGCCAGTGTTGCTGGCAGGATACCAGCGTCTGCGCCATCAAGTTTTGGCCCAGTTTTTCACCGCGTAACGCTTCACTGACGATCACCCGTCCAATCACTACGGGCTCCAGTTCTTCAGCACTTTTCAGAATCCTCGCATACGCCACCAGTTCGCCATCATGCCAGCCAAGAATATGGCGGTTTTCACCCACCAGATCATCGCCGTCCACGTCGAGATAGGGACAGTTCTGTTCCACAACAAACACCGCACAGCGCAGTTTTAACAGCGCATAGAGCTGTGGGACGGTTAATTCCGAATGATGCAGGTCTTGCCAGGTAATCATCGTGCGCTCCTTTTTCCGTAAACGATTTATACTAGCCAGATTATTTTTCAAAAGTGTAATGAAATAATGGAATTTCTCTTTTTAGGTACCTCGGCTGGCGTGCCCACGCGTGCGCGAAACGTGACGGCCATTTTGCTGCATCATCAGCACCCGACGCAGCCCGCGCTGTGGCTGTTTGACTGTGGTGAAGGCACGCAGCATCAGATGTTGAACACGGCATATCATCCCGGCAAAATTGAACGGATTTTCATCAGCCATCTGCACGGCGATCATCTGTTCGGTTTGCCGGGTTTATTATGCAGTCGTTCGATGGCGGGCAATGCTCACCCGTTGACACTTTACGGCCCGAAGGGACTGCGTGAGTTTACTGAAACCGCACTGCGTCTGAGCGGCTCCTGGACTGACTATCCGCTGGAAATCGTCGAAATCACCGCCGGGGAAATTCTCGATGACGGACTGCGAAAAGTAACAGCTTACCCGCTTGAACACCCGCTGGAGTGTTACGGCTACCGCGTTGAGGAGCATGATAAACCCGGTGCGTTAAACGCCAGAGCGCTGAAAGCCGCTGGGGTGAAAGCCGGTCCCTGGTTCCAGGATCTGAAAGCTGGCAAAACGGTCACCCTGGACGACGGCAGCGTAATACGCGGGGCCGATTTCCTTGCCCCGGTGACGCCCGGTAAAACAGTCGCGATTTTTGGTGATACCGCTCCGTGCGCATCCGCGCTTGCGCTGGCGAAAGGGGTCGACGTGATGATTCACGAGACCACGCTGGATACGTCAATGGAAGAAAAGGCCAACAGCCGTGGACACAGTTCTACCCGCCAGGCGGCGCTGCTGGCACGGGAAGCTGCAGTCGGCAAACTCATCATGACACACGTCAGTTCACGCTATGACGCCGCGGGTTGCCAGCGACTGCTGGCAGAGTGTCAGGCTATCTTTCCCTCCACTGAACTTGCCGACGATTTCGCCATTTTCACGGTTTAGTGCTCCATTTTTCGCTCTCAGTGCCGATAACAGTAAAAACGCAGTATTCACACTGAGGACAGCATGGACAATTTCCAGAAAGATATCGATGACAGGGCGAATCTGACCCTGTCCAACCGCTTTGAACTGCTGCTGTTTCGTCTGGGAAACTCCCTGCACGAACAGAAATCAGAGCTGTTTGGCATTAACGTGTTCAAATTGCGCGAAATTGTACCCATGCCTGCCTTTACCCGTCCGGCGGGGATGAAGGCGCCATTGCTGGGCATGGTCAATATTCGCGACCAGGTGATTCCGGTCATTGATCTCCCCGCCGTTGCCGGTTGTAAGCCGGAGAATGGGCTCAACATTCTGTTAATCACCGAATACGCCCGTAGCGTGCAGGCCTTCGCCGTCGAGTCGGTAGAGAACATCATGCGTCTGGACTGGAAGCAGGTACACACCGCAGAGAAAGCGGTGAACGGCCGCTATATCACCAGCATCGCCTGTCTGGATGAAGACAAAGAGACCAACAACCTGGCGCTGGTGCTCGACGTGGAACAGATCCTGTATGACATCGTGCCATCGAATCACGATCTGCGCGCGACGGAACTGAAAACCAATAAGTTCAACATCACCCCCGGAGCCGTCGCCATCGTCGCGGAAGACTCCCGCGTGGCCCGCGCGATGCTGGAGAAAGGTCTGACGGCCATGGACATTCCTCATCAAATGCACGTCACCGGTAAAGATGCGTGGGACAAAATTCAGCAACTGGCGCAGGAAGCAGAAGCGGAAGGCAAAGCGATTAGCGAGAAGATCGCGCTGGTGCTAACCGATCTGGAAATGCCGGAAATGGATGGTTTCACCCTGACCCGGAAAATCAAAACCGACGAGCGGCTGAAGAAAATCCCGGTGGTGATCCACTCTTCCCTTTCCGGCAGCGCCAACGAAGATCACGTCCGCAAAGTGAAAGCCGATGGCTACGTGGCGAAGTTTGAAGTGAATGAACTGTCATCCGTTATTCAGGAAGTGATGGACCGCGCGGCGCAAAACATCAGCGGCCCGCTGGTCAGCCGTCAGTTAATTGCCTGATGATTCTTCACCCATAAAAAAACCCGCCTCGGCGGGTTTTTCGTTTATGGCTTGTCGCTTACATCAGCGGTGCAGCTAACTGCACAATACTGATCAGCGGCTGCGGGTAGATACCCAGCACCAGCACCAGCAGTGCGGAGATCAGTACCACAATGCCGCCCGCGCTGTACTGCCAGTTAGACGGCGCATCGCGGTTAAGCTGCTGCGGCGCACTCAGGTACAGACTCACGGCAACACGCAGATAGTAGTACAAACCAATCGCGGAACCGACCACCACAGCGGCAACCAGCCACCACAGGTGCGCCTGTACACCGACGGCCAGCACATAGAACTTACCGATAAAGCCCAGCGTCATCGGGATACCCGCCAGAGACAGCATCATTACCGTCATCACTGCCGCAAGGATCGGACGATGCCAGAACAGCCCACGGTAGGAGAACAGAGAATCGGCATCCGGGCCGCGGTACGGACTGGACATCAGGCTGACCACGCCGAACGCGCCGAGACTGCTGAACAGGTAACCGGCAAGGTAAACGCCGACCGCTTCCATGGACATCTCGCCGCTTTGCAGAGCAATCAGCGCCACCAACAGGTAGCCGAGGTGAGAGATAGACGAATAACCCAGCAGACGCTTGATGTTAGTCTGACTCAGCGCCATCAGGTTACCGAAGATGATGGAAGCAAAGGCAATCACGCCCAGTACCACGCGAACCGCTTCACTGTCGCCAACCGGCGCGTACAGGAACAGACGCATCACCACGCCGAAGATAGCGATTTTGCTCGCCGTCGCCAGGAAGGTGGAAACCGGGGCCGGTGCGCCCTGGTAGACATCTGGCGTCCACAGGTGGAACGGAACCAGAGAGAGTTTAAAGCCCAGACCAACAATCATCATCCCGAAGCCTGCCAGCAGCAGCGGCTCGTTCAGCATACCGTCGCCGAGGCTCTTACCGAGCGCCACAAACGACAGGTTGCCAGACTGCGCGTACACCAGTGCCATACCAAACAGCAGGAATGAAGAGGCGGCGGCAGACAGGATGGTGTATTTGATACTGGCTTCCAGCGAACGTTTCTGACGGAAGGCATAGCCCACCAGACCAAACAGCGGCAGGGAGATCAGTTCGATACCAAGGAACAGCGCCGCCAGATGATTCGCGTTCGCCAGCAGAATGCCACCCAGCGCGGCAATCAGCACCAGCAGGTAGAACTCTTCCCGGTTATCGTCATAGCCTTCCAGCCACGGATAGGCAAAAGTACAGGTCGCCAGACTCGCCAGCAGAACCAGTCCGGTGTAGAGCATCGCGAAACCGTCAACCCGCATCAGCGGGGTGACATCCATCGCGCCAGCCTGGCCAACAAACCAGAGCGAAACCAGCGCGGCGTTAAGCCCAATGACCGACAGCGTGGCATTGAGGAAGTGATTGCGTCGCCACGCAATGGAGAGCATCACAACCACCACCGTCAAGCCGACGATCAGCAGCGGTAGCAGCGCAATCAGGTGTTGTGGAGTTATTGTCATGGCGATTTACGGCCTTGTAGTAGTAACGGAATTAACAAACCACTGCTGGATGTTGCTCATCGCAGAATGCGAGGTATCCAGAATCGGCTGCGGATAGAAGCCAAGCAGTACCAGAAGCACGACCAGCAACAGGATGATAAACAGCTCACGCAGCGACATCCCTGGCAGTTCTTGTTGTGCAATCTGGCTCTTCGCTTTACCGAAGTAAGCGCGATGCAGCATCGCCAGCGAGTAAACAGAGGCAAACACCAGACCAAAGGTCGAAATCACGGTGATCACCGGAACGACCTGGTAGCTGCCGAACAGGATCATAAATTCGCCAACGAAGTTACCGGTGCCCGGCATACCCAGCGTCGCCACCGCGAAGAACATGGACAGTGCTGGCAACCATTTCATCTTGCCCCACAGACCGCCCATCATGCGCATGTCGCGAGTATGCAGTCGTTCGTACAACTGACCACACAGAATGAACAGACCCGCAGCGGACAGGCCGTGCGCGATCATCTGAATCACCGCCCCCTGGTACGCCAGCTGGCTGCCGGTGTAGATGGCAATCAGCACGAAGCCCATGTGTGAAACCGAGGTGTAGGCGATCAGACGTTTAATGTCGTACTGCGTGAACGCCATCCATGCACCGTAGAAGATACCGATGACGCCCAGCCACATCGCGATAGGTGCGAACTCCGCTGACGCGTTCGGGAACAGCGGCAGGGAGAAACGCAGCAGACCGTAAGCGGCGGTTTTCAGCAGAATACCGGCGAGGTCAACGGAACCTGCGGTCGGTGCCTGGGAGTGCGCATCCGGCAGCCAGCCGTGCAGCGGAACCACCGGCATTTTCACCGCAAACGCGATGAAGAAGCCCAGCATCAGCAGATATTCGACGCCGTGAGACATCGGGGTTTTCAGCAGGTCTTCATAGTTGAAGGTCCACACGCCGGTCGCATTGTGGTGAACAAACACCAGCGCCAGGATAGCAATCAGCATCACCAGACCGCTCGCCTGGGTATAAATGAAGAACTTGGTTGCCGCCGTGATACGCGTTTTACCGTCGGACGCCTTGTGGCCCCACAGCGCGATCAGGAAGTACATCGGCACCAGCATCATTTCCCAGAAGAAGAAGAACAGGAACATGTCGATGGCAAGGAACACGCCGATCACGCCGCCCAGGATCCACATCAGGTTCAGGTGGAAGAAGCCCTGGTATTTTTCGATTTCTCGCCAGGAACACAACACCGCCAGAACGCCAAGCAGACCGGTCAGCACCACCATCAGCAGCGACAAGCCGTCGATGGCCAGGTGAATCGAGATGCCAAAGCGTGGGATCCACGGCAGGACAAATTCAGACTGCCACTGCGGAATGCCAGCAGACTGCGTCAGCGAATAACCGCCCTGTAGCCACAGTTGCAGGCCAAGCGCGAGCGTCAGTCCCATGGTGATCAGCGCGATCCAGCGCGGCACCTTCACGCCAAAGCGTTCGGTCTGCCAGCACAGGAAGCCACCGATAAAGGGGATTAGTATCAACCAGGGTAATAACATAGCTAAGTATGTCCCTTATATTTACTCCTGCTCAGGCTATCTCACTCGTCAGCCCAAATCCCGGCAGTGCTCGCAATCCTCACGTACTTCAGTACGCTCCGGTTGCTCTGCGCTGGCGGTCTCCGGTTTGACTTCGCCGATGACGCCTGTACATCAGGAACAGATTTTCAACGAATTCTAAAAATTATTTTTGGGTTTGTTGTGTCGGGTGGCGCTAACGCTTACCCGACCTACGGCCTCGTAGGCCCGGTAAGCACAGTGCCACCGGGCACAATCCCGACCCGCAAACTCAACGCAGTACCATCAGCAGTGCCAGCACGACAACCGCACCGATGCTCATTGACGCGACATACCAGCGCAGATAACCGTTCTCGCTGAACAGCAAGCCTTTACCTGCGAAGCGGGAAAGGATTGCCGGTACGTTCATCAGGGCATTGAGCGGATCGCGTTTAAGCAGCCAGGCGACGCCAAGGAACGGCTTAACGAACACTTTGTCGTACAGCCAGTCGAAGCCCCAGGCGTTATACCACCAGGTCCCCAGCAGACGGCCCGGTGCACTGTTGGCAATCGAGGTCACAAGCGTACGTTTACCCAGCCACAGCCATGCGGCAATCAGGATGCCCGCAATCGCTACCACGCCAGAAGTTATTTCCAGGGTCATCACGCGGCCATGCTCAAGTTCAGTTGTCTGTGGCAGTACCCCCTGCAGCGGCGGCACAATCAGCGCGCCTACGAAGGTGGACAGGATCATCAGGACAATCAACGGCAGGTGGTGAGTAATCCCCTTCCCTGCATGAGCATGAATTTGTTCTTTACCGTGGAACACGATGAAAATCATACGGAAGGTATACAGGGAGGTCATGAACGCACCGACCAGACCTGCCACCATCAGATTGATATGACCATTTGCCATCGCGCCTGCCAGAATCTCATCCTTACTGAAGAAGCCTGCGGTAATCAACGGCAGCGCCGACAGCGCCGCACCGCCCACCAGGAAGCAGAGATAAACCAGCGGAATGGACTTACGCAGACCGCCCATCTTGAAGATGTTCTGTTCGTGATGGCAGGCCAGAATGACAGAGCCGGATGCCAGGAACAGCAGCGCTTTAAAGAAGGCGTGCGTCATCAGGTGGAAAATCGCCGCATCCCATGCCTGAACGCCCAGCGCCAGGAACATGTAACCGATCTGGCTCATGGTGGAATAGGCGAGTACGCGTTTGATGTCGGTTTGCACCAGTGCGGCAAAACCTGCCATCACCAGCGTCACCGCACCCACGATGCCGACCAGATGCAGAATTTCCGGGGTCATCAGGAACAGGCCATGCGTACGGGCAATCAGGTAGACACCGGCGGTAACCATCGTTGCGGCGTGGATCAGCGCGGAGACAGGCGTCGGGCCCGCCATCGCGTCAGCCAGCCATGTCTGCAACGGCAGCTGTGCCGATTTACCGACCGCACCACCCAGCAACATCAACGTCGCCCACGTCAACATATTGTTGCCTGCGGCGAAGTGTGCTGGCGCCAGTTCAACCATTTCACGGAAGTTCAGGGTGCCCAGCTCGTTGTACAGAATGAACAGTGCGAACGCGAGGAACACGTCACCCACACGGGTCACGACAAACGCTTTCATCGCCGCAGCGCCATTCTTCGGATCGGTGTAGTAGAAGCCGATCAGCAGATAAGAGCAGAGGCCCACGCCTTCCCAGCCGAGGTACATCAACAGCAGGTTATCGGACAGCACCAAAACAACCATACTGGCGATAAACAGGTTAGTGTAAGCGAAGAAGCGGGAGTAGCCCTCTTCGCCGCGCATATACCAGGATGCGAACATGTGGATCAGGAAGCCGACACCGGTGACGACCGACAGCATGGTCAGCGACAGGCCGTCCAGTACCAGGTTGAAACCAATGTTGAAGTCACCGACAGACATCCACGTCCACAGCGGCTGGCTGAACGCCTGCTTGCCGTTGGCGAAGAAGTCCATACCGACAAAGGCAGTGACCAGCGCCGCCAGACCAATGGAGCCTACGCCCACGGTTGCGGAGAGATTTTCTGACCAGCGTCCGCGAGAGAACGCCAGCAGGACAAAGCCAATCAATGGCAGAATGATGGTTAAGGCAAGCATGTTCATCCACGCATCTCACTTACTGAATCAATGTTCAGGTTCTGGCGACGGCGATGAAGTTGCAGCAACAGCGCAAGTCCAATACTCGCTTCGGCAGCCGCAAGGCTGATGGCGAGAATATACATCACCTGACCATCGGTCTGGCCCCAGTAGCTACCGGCGACCACAAAGGCCAGCGCGGAAGCGTTGATCATGATTTCCAGACCAATCAGCATAAACAGCAGATTGCGGCGGATAACCAGACCGGTTAAACCCAGAACGAATAAAATCGCAGCGAGGATCAGTCCATGTTGTAAGGGGATCATGCGTGCTCCTCCGTTTTTCTTTTCGCGCTGTCGTCTTTACGGTTGCTCAGCACTTCACCCGAACGCTCTTCGCGTCCAACGTGGAAGGCTACAACCAGACCTGCCAGCAGCAGCATGGATGCCAGTTCAACCGCCAGTACGTAAGGCCCGAACAGGGTAATACCTACCGCTTTCGCGCTGATTGGCGTGCCGTCGATACCCTGATCGTTAACACCCAGAATGGCGTAAACAATCACCACCAGCATGATGGCCGACAGAATTGCCGGGCCAATCCACACCTGCGGCTTCAGCCACTGGCGTTCCTGTTCGATTTCAGAACCGCCCAGGTTGAGCATCATCACCACAAACACGAACAGCACCATAATGGCGCCCGCGTAAACGATAATTTCCAGCGCACCCGCGAAGTAAGCGCCCAACGAGAAGAACACCCCAGAAATCGCCAGCAGCGAAATAATCAGGTACAGCAGCGCGTGCACCGGATTGGTATGGGTGATCACCCGCAAGGTTGCGAGAATGGCGATCAGGCCACAGATATAAAAAGCGAACTCCATTGCCCCTCTCCTTACGGTAACAGGCTCTTGACGTCGATAGGCTTGGCTTCGTTCTCTGCTTCGCCCTTATCTTTGCCGTCGATTGCCATACCTGCCATCCGGTAGAAGTTATATTCCGGATATTTACCCGGACCGGAGATCAGCAGATCCTCTTTCTCGTAAACCAGATCCTGGCGCTTGTACTCACCCAGTTCGAAATCTGGCGTAAGTTGAATCGCGGTTGTCGGACAGGCTTCTTCGCACAGACCGCAGAAAATGCAGCGTGAGAAGTTAATGCGGAAAAACTCCGGATACCAGCGACCGTCTTTGGTCTCTGCTTTTTGCAGAGAGATACAGCCTACCGGACACGCTACCGCACACAGGTTACAGGCAACGCAGCGTTCCTCGCCGTCCGGGTCGCGCGTCAGAACAATGCGACCACGAAAACGGGGCGGTAGATAGACCGGCTCTTCCGGGTACATCTGCGTTTCGCGTTTCGCGAACGCATGCAGGCCGATCATCCAGATACTGCGTACCTGGGTGCCGAAGCCTACTAACAATTCTTTTAAGGTCATGGTCTTTGTGCCCCTTATTGCGCCTGCCAGAGAATGACAGCCGCCGTTACCAGCAAGTTGATGAGCGTCAGCGGCAGGCAGATCTTCCAGCCGAAGGACATTACCTGGTCATAACGAGGACGCGGTAATGACGCACGAATCAAAATGAACATCATCATGAAGAACGCGGTTTTCAGCGCGAACCAGATGAATGGTGGTAAGAACGGGCCATGCCAGCCACCGAAGAACAGGGTAACCATCAGCGCAGAAATGGTGACGATACCGATGTATTCCCCCACAAAGAACAGACCGAATTTCATCCCGGAGTATTCAATGTGGTAACCATCGGCCAGTTCCTGCTCGGCTTCCGGCTGGTCAAACGGATGACGGTGACACACCGCCACGCCCGCGATAGCGAAGGTGACAAAACCAAAGAACTGCGGAATAACGTTCCAGATATCAGCCTGGTTGTTGACGATGTCGGTCATGTTAAATGAACCCGCCTGCGCCACCACGCCCATCAGGGAAAGTCCGAGGAACACTTCGTAGCTGAGCGTTTGCGCAGATGCACGCATCGCACCCAACAGCGAATATTTGTTGTTACTCGACCAACCGGCGAACAGCACCGCATACACTGCCAGACCCGCCATCATCAGAAAGAACAAGATCCCGATGTTCAGATCCGCAACCACCCAACCCGGACTCACCGGCACAATGGCAAACGCCAGCAGCAGTGAGGTAAAGGCGATCATTGGCGCAAGGGTAAAGATGACGCGATCCGAGAATTTCGGGATCCAGTCTTCTTTAAAGAACATCTTGATCATGTCCGCGACCAGCTGGAGCGAACCGCCCCAGCCGACACGGTTCGGTCCGTAGCGGTTCTGGAACAGGCCCAGCAGACGACGTTCGCCAAAGCTCATGAACGCCCCGCAGGTGACCACCACCAGCAGGATCACCACCGCTTTGAGGATGGTCAGCAGGATATCGATAAGATCCGGTGTTATCCAACTCATTGTTGTGCCTCCTGCAGATCCTCAAGACGCGCTCCCGCCAGAACAGGAGCAATGCCCGGCATGCCCATCGGCAAACCGACCTGCCCTGCCGTGAGACCTTCGGCGATTTCAACCGGCAGCGTGACCGTGTTGCCATCGTAGCTAAAGGAGACGCGGGTACCGGCATTCACGCCCAACTTCGCGGCATCAGCCGGGTTGAGTTTGATGTACGGTTGCGGCATGCGGCTCTGGAAGACCGGCGCACGCTGAGACAGTTCATCGCTACCAAACAGATGGTAGTACGGCGCGATACGCCACTGTCCGTCCTGCGCCTGGAAGCTCGCCGGAACGGTCGTGAAGTAATCCAGACCGCCTTCTGTTGCTTCGATCAGACGCACACCCGGATCGCCATGGCGCAGTTTCCCGCCCACTTCATCCTGGAACTTGTTCCACGCCTGTGGAGAGTTCCAGCCCGGAGCCCAGGCAAATGGAATCTGTGAACGCGGCGCAGACGGCTGGTTGTTCCCTTCCATTGAGAAGGCAAACATCGTGTCTTTGTCCTGCGGCTGACGCGGTTCGTGAACGCTGATGTTCGCGCGCATCGCCGTACGACCGCTGTAACGGTGCGGCTCACGCGCCAGTTTCTGTCCACGAATGCGGAAGGTGGCATCCGGCGCAGCATCTTTAATACCGGCCAGTTCAGGCATCGCAGCCACGACAGCGTCGATCACGTGGTCAAGCTGGGTCCAGTCTACTTCGCGGTTCTGCACGGTGCTGTGCAGCGAATGCAGCCAGCGCCAGCTTTCCAGCATAATGGTGTTGCTGTCGTAGTACGCCGGATCGTAAACCTGGAAGAAACGCTGAGCGCGGCCTTCATTGTTGATGACCGTACCGTCGCTCTCGGCAAAGCTGGCGGCGGAAAGCACCAGATGGGCGTTTTCCATGATCGCCGTACGCTGATGGTCAACCACCATCACCAGCGGCGCTTTTGCCAGCGCAGCATTCACGCGCGTTGCCGACGCATGACGATGCAGATCGTTTTCCAGCACCACCACCGCGTCTGCACGGCCGGTTTCCAGTTCCGTCAACGCATCATCCAGCGAACCGCCGCCCATAATGCCCAGGCCCATACTGTTAACCGAACGGGCAATCATCGTGATGCCGACGTCAGCACCGCGACCTTTCAGCGCTTTCGCCACGTTGGCAGCCGCCTGAATCACTTCAGCGCTACCGGCGTTCGTACCGGAAATGATCAGCGGTTTTTTCGCCCCGGCCAGCGCCTGGACGATCACGTCGATTTTGTTTTGCAGATCGCTGCTGATGCCGTCAACGGCTGGCGCATTGTTGTCCAGCGCATGGGCAATCGCGAAGCCTAAACGCGCCTGATCTTCAACCGGCGCACGGTAGGTCCAGGCCGCAATATCATCCAGACGGGTGTTATCCACGTTGGTGACGAACAGCGGATGCTTCGCGCGCTGACCGATGTTGAGGATTGCCGCAATCTGCCAGTCAGCCACTTTCTGGGCTGCCGCCATTTCGCGTGCTTTACCTTTCACCGCCTGACGCACGGCCAGCGCAACACGAGCCCCGGTCTGGGTGATGTCTTCGCCCAGCACCAGCACCGCATCGTAAGATTCGATATCACGCAGCGCCGGGGTATGCACACCGCCTTCACGCAGCACTTTCAGTGCCAGTTGCAGACGTTCCTGCTCGGATTGTGCAATTCCGGTATAGAAGTTTTCCGCCCCGACCAGTTCACGCAACGCGAAGTTGCTCTCAACGCTGGCACGCGGTGAGCCGATGCCAATCACTTTCTTTGACTGACGCAGAATATCTGCCGCGCCCTGCATCGCCTGTTCGGCGTTGAGGGTGATCAGGTCATCGCCACGACGCTGTACCGGCTGACGCGGACGGTCTTTCAGGTTCACGTAACCATAGCCAAAACGACCGCGGTCGCAGAGGAAGTAGTGGTTAACGGTCCCGTTATAACGGTTTTCGATGCGACGCAGTTCGCCGTAGCGCTCACCCGGGCTGGTGTTACAGCCAATGGAACACTGCTGGCAGATGCTTGGCGCAAACTGCATGTCCCACTTACGGTTATAGCGTTCGGAGTGCGTTTTATCGGTGAATACGCCGGTTGGGCAGATTTCCACCAGGTTACCGGAGAATTCGCTCTCCAGGGTACCGTCTTCCGGACGTCCGAAATAGACGTTATCGTGCGCGCCATACACGCCCAGATCCTGGCCGTCTGCATAATCTTTGTAGTAACGCACACAGCGATAACAGGCGATGCAGCGGTTCATTTCATGAGAGATGAACGGCCCCAGGTCCTGGTTGCGGTGAGTACGTTTGGTGAAACGATAGCGACGGAAACTGTGGCCGGTCATCACGGTCATATCCTGAAGGTGGCAGTTACCGCCCTCTTCACAGACCGGACAGTCGTGCGGGTGGTTGGTCATTAACCACTCCACCACGCTTTCGCGGAACTGTTTCGCTTCTTCGTCGTCAATCGAAATAAACGTGCCTTCGGTTGCCGGTGTCATACAAGACATCACCAGGCGACCACGCGTGTCTTCCGCGTTTTGGTATTGCTTCACCGCACACTGGCGGCAAGCACCAACGCTTCCCAGCGCCGGATGCCAGCAAAAGTACGGAATATCAAGGCCGAGAGACAGACAAGCTTCCAGCAGGTTGTCCGCTCCGTTGACCTCATATTCTTTGCCGTCTACATGAATCGTAGCCATAGTCAGCATGCTTCCAGTTGGCTTAGTCAGGGACTAAGCGTTAATCGAATTTCATATCGCGATACAGGCTCAGAGGCCTGCAATCACCAGCGCTCTTTCAGCAGGTTCGGCTGAATACCACCAATCGCGTGGGTATTGCTGAACGACTGCTTGATGCCAGCTTCGAATTCTTCGCGGAAATATTTAATGGCGCTCTGTAGCGGCTCAACCGCGCCCGGTGCGTGTGCACAGAAGGTTTTACCCGGACCGAGGAAACGACACAGTTGCTCAAGTGTCTCGATATCTCCAGGCTGGCCTTCGCCACGCTCCAGCGCTCGCAGAATTTTTACGCTCCACGGCAGGCCGTCACGACATGGCGTACACCATCCGCAGGATTCACGGGCAAAGAACTCTTCCAGGTTACGCACCAGCGGCACCATGCCAATCTCGTGGTCAACCGCCATCGCCAGCGCCGTACCCAGACGGCTGCCGGCTTTACCAATGCTCTCAAATTCCATTGGCAGATCGAGGTGCGCTTCGGTCAGGAAGTCTGTTCCCGCGCCGCCGGGCTGCCAGGCTTTGAACTTCAGTCCATCGCGCATGCCGCCCGCGTAGTCTTCGAGGATCTCACGCGCAGTCGTGCCGAACGGCAGTTCCCACAGTCCCGGATTCTTCACGCGACCCGAGAAGCCCATCAGCTTGGTGCCGGCATCTTTGCTCTTCGAAATGTTCTGGTACCACTCCACGCCGTTGGCGAGGATCGCCGGAACGTTACACAGCGTTTCCACGTTGTTGACGCAGGTCGGTTTGCCCCACGCGCCGGAGGTCGCCGGGAACGGCGGCTTCGAGCGCGGGTTAGCGCGGCGGCCTTCAAGAGAGTTGATCAGCGCCGTTTCTTCACCGCAGATATAGCGCCCTGCCCCGGTGTGAACAAACAGTTCGAAGTCAAAACCGGTGCCCATAATGTTTTTGCCGAGCAGACCGGCTTCGGTCGCTTCCGCAATCGCACGGCGCAGATGCACAGCGGCTTCAATGTATTCACCGCGCAGGAAGATGTAGCCCCGGTATGCTTTCAGCGCAAACGCGGAGATCAGCATGCCTTCCACCAGCAGGTGCGGCAGTTGTTCCATCAGTAAGCGGTCTTTATAGGTGCCCGGCTCCATTTCATCAGCGTTACACAGCAGGTAGCGGATGTTCATGGATTCGTCTTTTGGCATCAGGCTCCACTTCAGACCGGTGGAAAAGCCTGCGCCGCCGCGCCCTTTCAGGCCAGCGTCTTTGACCTGGTTGACGATCTCGTCCGGAGACAGACCGGTCAGCGCCTTACGCGCACCTTCGTAGCCGTTCTTACTACGGTATTCGTCCAGCCACACAGGCTGTTTGTCATCACGCAGACGCCAGGTCAGCGGATGCGTTTCGGGAGTACGGATAATGTCTTTCATTTATACCGCTCCAGCAGTTCAGGAATGCCTTCCGGGGTCAGGTGAGCGTGAGTATCCTCATCGATCATCATGTTCGGCCCTTTATCGCAGTTCCCCAGGCAGCAGGTCGGCAGCAGCGTAAAGCGACCGTCGAAGGTCGTCTGCCCCGGCTTGATGTTGAGCTTTTTCTCCAGCGCAGCCTGAATTCCCTGGTAACCATTGATATGGCACACCACGCTGTCGCAATAGCGGATCACGTGGCGACCCACCGGCTGGCGGAAGATCTGGCTGTAGAACGTCGCAACACCTTCGACATCGCTGGCCGGGATCCCCAGCACATCGGCGATCGCATGGATCGCACCGTCCGGCACCCAGCCACGCTGCTTCTGAACGATTTTCAGCGCTTCAATGGACGCCGCACGCGGGTCTTCGTAGTGGTGCTTCTCGTGCTCAATGGCTTCACGCTCTGCCGCACTCAGCTCAAAAGCCTCGGTTTGTGGTTGTTGATTCTCGTGCATAATTAGCGGTCCACATCTGACATAACAAAATCGATACTACCCAGATGGACGATCAGGTCGGACACCAGGCTGCCACGTACTGCCACCGGGATCTGCTGCAAATGCGCGTAGCTCGGGGTACGAATACGGGTACGATAACTCATGGTGCTGCCATCGCTGGTCAGGTAGTAACTGTTGATACCCTTGGTCGCTTCCACCATCTGGAAGGACTCATTCGCCGGCATAACCGGGCCCCACGACACTTGCAGGAAGTGGGTGATCAGGGTTTCGATATGTTGCAGGGTGCGCTCTTTCGGCGGCGGCGTCGTCAGCGGATGATCCGCTTTGAACGGGCCTTCCGGCATGTTGTTGAGGCACTGCTCAAGGATGCGCAGACTCTGGCGCAACTCTTCCACTTTCAGCATTACGCGGGTGTAGCAGTCGGAAACCCCGCCGCCAACCGGCACTTCAAAGTCAAAGTTTTCGTAGCCAGAGTAAGGGCGTGCTTTTCGCACGTCGAAATCAATACCGGTCGCACGCAGCGCCGCACCGGTGCAGCCCCAGTCCAGCGCTTCCTTCTTGCCGTAAGCGGCCACGCCCTGCGAACGCCCTTTCAGAATGGTGTTTTGCAGTGCGGCTTTCTCGTAAGAAGCCAGACGCTTCGGCATCCAGTCGAGGAACTCACGTAGCAGTTTGTCCCAGCCGCGCGGCAGGTCATGCGCCACGCCGCCAATACGGAACCAGGCCGGGTGCATACGGTAGCCGGTGACCGCTTCTACGATGTCGTAGATTTTCTGACGGTCGGTAAAGGCAAAGAAGACCGGCGTCATGGCGCCGACGTCCTGAATAAACGTCGAGATATACAGCAGATGGCTGTTAATGCGGAACAGCTCGGAGAGCATCACGCGAATAACATTAACGCGATCCGGTACGGTAATACCCGCCAGTTTTTCCACTGCCAGCACGTACGGCATCTCGTTGACGCAGCCGCCGAGGTATTCGATACGGTCGGTATACGGAATGTAGCTGTGCCAGGACTGACGTTCGCCCATCTTTTCAGCACCACGGTGGTGGTAACCGATATCAGGCACACAGTCGACAATCTCTTCGCCATCAAGCTGAAGAACAATACGGAATGCACCGTGTGAAGACGGGTGGTTCGGACCGAGGTTGAGGAACATGAAGTCCTCGTTTTCAGTACTGCGCTGCATGCCCCAGTCTTCCGGTTTGAAGGTCAGCGCTTCCATTTCCAGATCCTGCTTCGCTTTGGTCAGCTCAAACGGATCGAATTCGGTGGCGCGCGCCGGGTAGTCTTTACGCAGCGGATGGCCCTGCCAGGTATGTGGCATCAGCAGGCGAGTCAGGTGCGGGTGACCTTCGATATCAATACCAAACATTTCCCAGGTTTCACGCTCATACCAGTTGGCGTTCGGGAACAGTTTGGTGAAGGTCGGCACACGCAGATCGTTTTCAGACAATGCCACCTTGAGCATGATATCGCGATTGCGTTCAATGGAAATCAGGTGGTAGAAAACGGAAAAATCCGCGGCGGGTAACCCTTCGCGGTGTGTGCGCAGACGTTCGTCCATGCCGTGTAAGTCAAACAGCATGACGTAAGGTTTCGGCAATCTCTTTAAGAAATCGCCCACTTCCAGTAATTGTTCACGCTTGACCCAAACAACGGGTACCCCGGTGCGAGTCGCCTGAACGGTAAAGGCATCCGGCCCAAAACGGTTGCGCAGTTCGCCGATGACCGGGTCATCAAGGTGATCCCGGGTCTGCCATGCGGCTTCTTGCGCGGTTAAGTCGGTCATATTGTTCACCATTGCAAATGGTCCGTGGTGACTGTCGACAGAGCTTCGCGCGATTTATGTAGTGATAGGCGAAGTAAAATGCTGCTGCCGACAGGCGCAAATTAAATCTCGTCTGGTGTACGCAGATTCGTTACTGCAATGCGTTCGCCGCGTTTACGCTCGCGCTCTGACTGCATGTTGGCGCGATAAACGCCCTGATCGCCAACCACCCAGGAGAGCGGACGACGTTCTTTGCCAATGGAATCCTGCAACAGCATTAACGCCTGCATGTACGCTTCCGGACGCGGCGGGCAACCCGGGATGTAAACATCCACAGGGATAAACTTATCAACGCCCTGCACTACCGAATAAATATCGTACATACCGCCGGAGTTGGCACATGCGCCCATGGAAATCACCCATTTCGGCTCCAGCATCTGATCGTAGAGACGCTGAATGACCGGCGCCATTTTGGTAAAGCAGGTCCCCGCGACCACCATCAGGTCAGCCTGACGCGGTGAAGCACGCAGGACTTCCGCGCCAAAGCGCGCCACGTCATGCACGGCGGTGAATGACGTCACCATCTCAACGTAGCAGCAGGAAAGGCCGAAGTTATAAGGCCAGATTGAGTTTTTGCGACCCCAGTTAACCATGTCATGCAGTTTGCCCATGAACACGTTTTTGTTAACTTCCTGTTCCAGGGGGTCGGTTACGATCTCCTGTTTTTGCAGGGGGTAACGGTCGTTCTCACCGTTAGGATCTATGCGGGTGAGCGTATAATCCATCTTAATGCCTCGCGGTTAGCGTTGACGATTAGCGATACTGTTCGTTTCCGGGTTCATACGCTCGCGGCGTGAACGCGCGGGCGTCCAGTCCAGCGCGCCAATACGCACCAGATAAACCAGACCTGCCAGTAACACAAAAATAAAAATTGCAGCTTCCACAAAGCCTACCCAACCACTTTCGCGGATAGAGGTCGACCATGCGAACAGATACAGCGCTTCAACGTCGAAGATAACGAAGAACATGGCTACCAGATAAAACTTGGCAGACAGGCGTAAGCGGGCGGTGCCGACCGAGTCGATACCTGATTCAAACGGGGTGTTTTTTGACCTCGCGCGTGCGCGACCGCCTAAAAACCAACCGCCGATAAGCATCAGGCAGCACAGGCCAATGGCAACAATAAGAAAGATAGCGAATGCCCAGTGATGAGCGATGACTTCAGTGGATGTTGACATACTCATTGCTTACTCATCAAAAGTAGCGCCAAATTCTCTGCTCTTTTCGGCAGATGAACGCCACATCGATTCATGGGGAGGAATAAAAAAAACCTTACAATCGCTGCAGAAAATGTTTTAGACAGCCAATTGATGGGGTTTTTTACTCCTTTCTATAACCTTTTGTCAACTTTAACAAAAGTTTCCTCACATTAATTTACATGATAACAACACCCTTAACATTTAATGCGCTTTAGCACTGTGTCGATCGATTCACAGGCTAAATGTGGATGTTGTTGAATCGTGTCCGTTGTGAAGTAAGTAGGAAAAAACGCGCCTATTTTGACAGGAATTGATCCAAAAGCCTTCCCCTAAAAGGGAGTATTTTCTTGATCTGTGACACGCTTTTGTTAATCCACCTCAAAAAACAGCAACAATTTCTCGCGTTTTTTAACATGAGAGCGTTGTGTTGCAAATTTCGCTTATTTTTTACGCGTTTTTTAATTGCAACGTCTACTCGCTGATTTATGAGGATTTTTACCTTTTCCCTCCTGTCCGTTAAGGATATTAGTACAAAAAAAGAACCACTGGATGTTTTTTAATCTCCAGTGGCTCTTTTTTACACTTGCCATTTTTAATGTTTTTTTTGTGACCCGTTACTCATAGTCTCCCTGGACCAGCACGGAATCATCTCCCCCTTCTGGGGTAATGGGGCTGTACTGCCACGGATTCTGCCAGGTATCCATCGCCTGATAGATAACCTGCGCCAAATCGTTCTTCGATGCCGGGTCACGGCACAGCAGGTATTCGGTGTCCGGCAACGGCGGCAATCCATCAACCGCTCCCAGCACGCGCAGATCCGGACTCATCATTTCTACCGGGCGCGCCGTCACGCCGAGACCGGCCTTCACCGCCGCGCGCACGGCTGGCAGTGTTGACGCTACATAGGCCAGTCGCCACGGGATGTTCGCCGCATTCAGGGTGGCAAGGACCACATCGCGGAACGGACTGGGATCATCCAACAGCACCAGCGGAACCGGTTCGCCCTTTTGCAGCACATACTCTGCGGCACAGTACCAGTGTGTCGGTGAGGTACGCAGCGTCAGGCTCTCAAACGCCCCGGGACGGTTGGTGGTGACGATCAGATCCACCTCTTGCGATTTCAGCATGTCGAGCATGAAAGCATTTCGCTTCACCCTGACATCCAGCGCAAGCTTCGGATAAACCGAACTAATGCGATTCAGAAGGAAAGGCAGTATCGTATCGGCGGATTCATCAGAAGCCCCAATAGTTAATACTCCCTGAAGATTGCTGAACATCAATGATGAGCAAGCCTCATCATTGAAACGTAAAATTTTTCTGGCGTAACCCAGCAGTTGAATGCCGTGTTCAGTCAACAGTTTGTTACGACCGTGACGAGCGAAGAGTTCTTTCCCCACGAGTTGCTCAAGGCGCTGCATCTGTTGGCTCACCGCAGACTGAGTACGACACACCGCTGCAGCCGCAGCTGCAAATGTGTTCAGATCGGCAACAGCAACAAATGTTCTCAGCAGATCGAGGTCGAGGTTAATTATCGGACGATTTGCATTTATCATAATTTTTCACTTACTGGCGGCTCATACTGAGCTTGTTAATGCTGTGCATACAAAATCAAGCAATTCCGTTTGTAATGCGCTTCCTTAGCAGAGTCACCCGCGGGCAGCAGGTGAAAGTAAATAGGTATATCATGTGACTGACGAAATGCTACCCTCTTTCTTACGTAATAATACCTTACGCGACCTCTCAGGTTATTTCGTTAAGAACGGGCTGACCTATTAAAGCGTATGCAGATTTCTGCCATTGTCTGGATGTAAAAAGTGTAAATGTAAAGAATGGAACCGGGCATACATCAACGAGAAATAAGCATACATGGCAGTAAGTTAGCCACAAAGACCCATCCGGGATATTAACAAATCATGCGACCACATGTCATTTCATCATGCGTATCTTAACCTAAAACCTTTTTATTTATAAGCTTTAATGCGAATGATCTGATGCAAAGTTTTGTTATGTTTCTCAAATCAACTAGCTATTATTCGCGCCTTGCGTAAAGCCTTTTTAATTATTAAATAATAATTAATGAGATTCCTGGTCATTCATAAATCCTGCTTAACATTAGATTTACACCGCCAGGGTTCCCGTACATCCCGATAACACGGCCAGCGATTAATCTTTCAGTATTTACGAATTATTAAATGACGTAAGAATTTTCCCCGAAATTTCACGAGCGCAGAACCTTTTTACAAGCAAGAGAATCGGCCGCCAGTGAGTGGTAAAATCAAAATATCATGCTGTAAAAATTAACATAATTTGCTTTTATATCTACAAAACAAGAAAAAACCAGTCAATAACAACACAATAGCATGTCACCATTCAGCAAAATCTTCTTCTGCAAAGCCTTCAAAACGCCCCGCCGGGGGAGTACATTGTTCCAAACTGACTTCCACGGCAGGAAGTGGTGATAACAGCATAAAGGTCAAGGTTCATGTCCCCCATTGAGAAATCCAGCAAATTAGATAACGTCTGTTATGACATCCGCGGTCCTGTTCTGAAGGAAGCGAAGCGCCTTGAAGAAGAAGGCAATAAGGTTCTGAAACTGAACATTGGTAACCCCGCCCCTTTTGGCTTTGACGCCCCCGATGAAATTCTGGTGGATGTCATCCGTAATCTGCCGACTGCGCAGGGTTATTCCGATTCCAAAGGCCTCTATTCCGCACGTAAAGCCATCATGCAGCACTATCAGGCGCGTGGCATGCGTGACGTCACCGTCGAAGATATCTACATCGGCAATGGCGTTTCGGAGCTGATTGTGCAGGCGATGCAGGCATTACTGAACAGTGGGGACGAAATGCTGGTGCCCGCGCCGGATTATCCGTTGTGGACGGCGGCGGTCGCGCTTTCCGGCGGCAATGCGGTGCATTACCTGTGCGATGAGTCATCCGACTGGTTCCCGGACCTTGATGACATCCGCGCAAAAATCACGCCGCGCACCCGTGGGATCGTTATCATTAACCCGAACAACCCGACCGGTGCGGTTTATTCTAAAGAGCTGTTGATGGAGATCGTTGAGATCGCGCGGCAGAATGACCTCATTATTTTTGCCGACGAGATCTACGATAAGATCCTGTATGACGACGCCGAGCACCATTCCATCGCCGCGATGGCACCGGATCTACTGACCGTAACTTTTAACGGTCTGTCCAAAACCTATCGTGTAGCCGGATTCCGTCAGGGCTGGATGGTTCTCAACGGGCCGAAGAAGCATGCGAAAGGTTATATCGAAGGGCTGGAGATGCTGGCATCAATGCGTCTTTGCGCCAACGTGCCGGCACAGCACGCCATTCAGACGGCGCTGGGCGGTTACCAGAGTATCAGTGAATTCATCATGCCCGGCGGTCGCCTGTATGAGCAGCGCAATCGCGCCTGGGAATTGATCAACGATATTCCGGGCGTCTCCTGCGTGAAGCCGCGCGGCGCGCTATATATGTTCCCGAAAATTGACGCTAAACGCTTCAATATTCATGACGACCAGAAAATGGTGCTCGATTTTCTGTTACAGGAAAAAGTCCTGCTGGTTCAGGGGACGGCATTTAACTGGCCGTGGCCGGATCACGTGCGCATCGTCACCCTGCCCCGCATCGACGACATAGAAATGTCGCTGAGCAAATTTGAACGCTTCCTGTCGGGATATCACCAGCTTTAATCCAAAAATCAACTGCCAGAATGCTCTACATAATTCGCGTTGCAGGCAGGCGACGACACAATGAATCCCCGGGAGCTTACACGAGTAAGTGACTGGGGTGAATGATAAATCTGTCAGGAACAGATTTGAACGTCGCGGAGTGACGGACCGAAAGGGTGAGTCTCATGGATGAGACGAGTATTTGCATCCAGCGGCCTTCTCTGCGCACAATGACCTCCAGGTTGTCATCATGAAAAGGTCACTATGAAGCAGAGCCATTTTTTTGCCCACCTCTCCCGCCTCAAACTCATTAACCGCTGGCCTTTAATGCGCAATGTGCGCACAGAAAACGTCTCTGAGCACAGCCTCCAGGTCGCAATGGTGGCTCACGCGCTGGCGGCGATCAAAAACCGCAAGTTTGCCGGTCAGGTTAATGCCGAACGCATTGCGCTGTTGGCGATGTATCACGATGCCTCAGAAGTGCTGACCGGAGATCTGCCCACGCCGGTGAAATATTTCAATTCGCAAATCGCCCAGGAATATAAGGCTATTGAGAAAATTGCTCAGCAGAAACTGGTCGATATGGTGCCCGATGAGCTGCGGGATATTTTTGCGCCGCTGATTGATGAACATGCGTATAGCGAAGAAGAAAAGTCAATTGTGAAACAGGCCGATGCGCTGTGTGCGTATCTGAAGTGTCTGGAAGAGTTGTCGGCAGGAAATAATGAATTCCTGCTGGCAAAGACGCGGCTGGAAAGAACGCTGGAGTCACGTCGCAGCCCGGAGATGGATTACTTTATGGAAGTCTTCGTCCCCAGTTTCCACCTGTCTCTCGATGAAATTAGCCAGGACTCTCCGCTGTAACGGTTTGCCGGATGCGCGTCAGCGCCATCCGGCAATGCGACACAACATTAAAACGGAAACAACATCGGGATCATCACCACGCATACCACCATAACGATGATGGTGAACGGCACGCCCAGCTTAATAAAATCGCTAAAGCTGTAATTCCCTGGCCCTAACACCAGCGTGTTGACCGGTGATGAAACCGGCGTCATAAAGGCCGCCGACGCCGCCATCGCGATCACCATCGCAAACGGATAGGGAGAGACGCCCATCGACTTCGCCGCCGCCAACGCAATCGGCGCCATTAATACCGCCGTCGCGGTATTTGAGATAAACAGGCCAATGGTCGCGCACAGCACAAACAGACAGCCCAGCATCATGTACGGGCCATAACCGCCTCCCACATCCATTAGTCCTTTCACCACCAGATCCACGCCGCCGGTTTTTTGCAGCGCCAGTGCAAAGGGCATCATGCCGACGATCAAAATGATGCTTGGCCAGTGAATGGCTTTGTAGGCGCTTTCGGCGTCAATGCAGCGAAATTTCCCCATCAGCAGACAGGCAATAATCGCCGCGATGGGATTAGGAATTTCGTCAGTCAGCATCAGCGCGACCATCAGCACCAGACAGAAAATCGCGTGCGGGGCCTGGCTGTGCGCCGGGGAAGCCTCGCTCACCTCTTCCGGCAGGTTCAGCGCGACAAAATCTCGCCCCTGCTTCGCCAGCATACCGATCAGTTTCCAGTTACCGACGACCAGGATGATATCGCCCATCAGCAGCGGCTCATCGGCAAGCGAACCTTCGATCGCCACGCCGTCACGTTTCAGACCGACCACGTTCAGCCCATAGCGGGTACGAAAACCAATTTCCCGCACCGACTTGCCAATCAACTCCGATTCCGGGATCAGCGAGATTTCCGCCATTCCCACATCCAGTGCCTGGTCAGAGAAATACTCTCCACGCAGCACCATTGGCTCCAGCAATTGCTCGCTACAAAATTCACGAAGATCAACATCGGCAGCGGACATATCAATCAACAAGACGTCACGGGCGCGAAACTCCGAAACCCCATTCACGTTTACGATCACTCGCCGAAAACGCCGCCAGCGTTCGACGCCGATCACGTTGGCGCCATAGCGCTCACGCAGTTTGAGATCGTCGAGGCGTTGACCGATCATCGGTGACCCCGGACGAATTGCCAGTCGACGCGCCCGCCCGGTCAGGCGATATTCTTTGATCAGATCGCGAAAGGTGCGGCGTTTCCAGCCATCACGCTGCTGTTGCGGATCGTCCCCTTTGAGCATAAAACGCATCAGCAACATATAGATAATGCCCAGCACCAGCACGACCAGGCCAATAGGCGTGACGCTGAAGAAACTGAAACCGGCGTGGCCTTCGCGCAACAATTCACTGTTAACGACCAGGTTTGGCGGGGTGGCCACCAGCGTCATCATGCCGCTGATAAGCCCGGCGAAACTGAGCGGCATCATCAGGCGCGACGGCGACGTTTGCATACGCATCGAGACGCTGAGTACCACGGGGATAAAGATGGCAACGACGCCGGTTGAACTCATAAACGCGCCCAACCCGGCAACGGTCAACATCAGCAGGACCAGCATTTTGATTTCACTACTGCCCGCCATTTTCACCAGCCAGGTGCCCATGACGGTCGCCACGCCGGTGCGCACCAGCCCGTCGCCGATGATAAACAGCGCGGCGATCAACACCACGTTAGGGTCGCTGAAACCAGAGAAGGCTTCGGTGATACTCAATGTTCCACTCAGAACAAAGGCTACAATGACCAACAGAGCTACCGCGTCCATACGCACTCTGCCCGTCGCAAACAAAATAACAGCAATCGCCAACAGCGAGAGAACCCAGATCAATTCACCGTTCACAACCTATCCTTGTCAGATGAGAAGATGGAATGATTCTGCCATAAAAAAGCCCCGACAAGCCGGGGCTAAATCATGATCAGGTATTTCTTAATACAACCACATCACCATTCGGTTGTTTGGTCACCGAAAGCTGCTCCAGGCTGGTCAGGATGAAATCGACCTCATCCAGACGCGGCGTGTCCGCCGGGGCATTCACCGCGATGACATGGCAGCCTGCGGCCAGTCCCGAGAGCACGCCCGCGGGGGCATCCTCCACCACCGCACATTCGTGCGGCGCTAAACCGAGCAGTTGCGCGCCCAACAGGTAGGCATCCGGCTCAGGCTTACCGCGTTTGACCCGCTCAGCGGTCACGAAAACCTCCGGCGCTGGCAGGTTAGCCACCTGATGACGTGCGCGCGCGACCGGCATCGACCCTGATGTCACAATCGCCCACGGGATCCCGGCCTTGTTCAGATGGTTAAGCAGCGCAACCGCACCAGGCAGCGCGGTGATACCCGCCGTTTCTGTCGCTTCAATTTGCTCCAGACGCGTAAACTCCGCGGCGATTTCCGCCTCAGGCTTGCCCACCATAAAATGGCGCAAAGAAGTAATAGCCTGTTTGCCATGAACAAAGCTCAATACTTCGTCATGCGTCAACCCAAAACGATCGGCCCAGTTACACCATGCGCGTTCCACTGCAGGTAATGAGTCAACCAGCGTTCCATCCAGGTCAAACAGAAAGCCCTTGCACTGCACGTTCACCTCCTCAGGCATTGATGATTTGGTTGATTTCGTTAGCGCTCAAATGATACTGACGCGGGCAGGCATGCCACGCGCTTAACATCCGCTGGTATTTTTCCCACATTGGGGTCTGGGCGTTGAAACCGTGCGTACCGGCATCAAAATGGGTATAACGTCCTTCCACATTCACCATAAAGCGAACATAGCCGAGGTAGCGCGCTTCCGTTGCGGCATCAAAGCCCAGGAAGGTCACCCGGCGTTCATCAATGCTTTGCGCATCTTTCAGATTGGCCCAGGAGACGTGCAGAGCGTGATACATCTCCATGATGTCGATAACCGTACGACAGGTTTCCTCCTTCAGCTCGCCAAATTCCCGATCCAGCTCGCGCATTTGCAGACCGTAACCGCGTTCAATAATCGTCTGCAGACGACGATAACGCTCGGCGTTAGTCGGATCGAGCATAGTCATCATTTTGTATTGATTAGACAAAATAAGACGTTGAGCGTTGGTCATTTCCATTTGGGACTCCTGTATCACTCTACAACGGTGAAAAAAAAGAAGGCATTAATATGCCTTCTTTTATATGCGTAATCAGGGGGCAATTACAAATCATCAAGGAAAGTTTTATCCAGTTGTTTGAAGGCACGCTTAAGCGTGTCAGCTAACGCCTGGTAATCCGGCTTCCCTTCAACCGGGGAGAGCGCTTGCCCCGCCTCCTGTAATTTGCCTCTGACTTCATAGAACCAGTTCAGGATAGAGGGCGGCAGTGGTGTAACGGAACGTTTTCCTAACCACCACAGCCCCTGCATCGGCAGGCTGAGCGCGAACAGCGCAGTGGCGACGGCAGGCCCTAACTGGCCGCCCAGTGCTATCTGCCAGCACAGAGTAAAGATGGCGATCGGCGGCATAAAGCGGATCGCGTAACGTGTCATCCGTATCACGCGGTTCTCAACAAAGACGGGTGCAAGGCGCTTTTCCATTGGCCACGTCTTTGAGTAATGCTGCCCCCGACGAAAAAGGCTAAAAAAATTTACGGAGCGATGATCCGGCGTCGACATGGCTTACCTCAACTTCACATATAAAATTTCAAATATTTGTGCAAAACAACAACTATACGGGACAACGTTCAAAACATTTTGTCATTGATACCCACTATCGGGTATCCTGTAGCGGCCTGTAAAAGGCCTGTAGTCCAAAATCATTGAGTCGTCAAATTTACATATAGTATGCCATTGGCTGAAAAATACGCAAAATGGCATAGACTCAAAGGTATTTCTTCCATCATGCCAAAAAAGACAACTGGCATGATGTTAATCATAAATGTCAGCGTCACACTGCGCTACGCTCTATGGCTCCCTGACGTTTTTTTAGCCACGTATCAATAATAGGTACTTCCATGTCGAGTAAGTTAGTACTGGTTCTGAACTGCGGTAGCTCCTCACTGAAATTTGCAATCATCGATGCAGTTAATGGTGAAGAGTACCTTTCTGGTTTAGCCGAATGTTTCCATCTCCCAGAAGCACGTATCAAATGGAAAATGGACGGCGGTAAACAAGAAGCGGCTTTAGGTGCAGGCGCCGCTCACAGTGAAGCGCTGAACTTTATCGTTAATACTATTCTGGCACAAAAACCAGAACTGTCTGCGCAGTTGACTGCAATCGGCCACCGTATCGTACACGGCGGCGAGAAGTATACCAGCTCCGTGGTTATCGATGACTCTGTTATTCAGGGCATCAAAGATTCTGCCTCTTTCGCACCGCTGCATAACCCGGCTCACCTGATCGGGATTGCAGAAGCACTGAAATCCTTCCCGCAATTGAAAGACAAAAACGTGGCTGTGTTTGACACCGCGTTCCATCAGACCATGCCGGAAGAGTCTTACCTCTATGCCCTGCCGTACAGCCTGTACAAAGAACACGGCGTTCGTCGTTATGGCGCGCACGGTACCAGCCACTTCTTCGTTACTCAGGAAGCGGCAAAAATGCTGAACAAACCGGTAGAAGAGCTGAACATCATCACGTGCCATCTGGGCAACGGGGGTTCTGTTTCTGCTATCCGCAATGGTAAATGTGTTGATACGTCTATGGGTCTGACCCCGCTGGAAGGTCTGGTGATGGGCACCCGCTCTGGTGACATCGACCCGGCAATCATTTTCCACCTGCACGACACGCTGGGCATGAGTGTTGATCAGATCAACAAAATGCTGACCAAAGAATCCGGCCTGCTGGGTCTGACCGAAGTGACCAGCGATTGCCGTTATGTTGAAGACAACTACACCACCAAAGAAGACGCGAAACGTGCAATGGACGTTTACTGCCACCGTCTGGCGAAGTATATCGGTTCCTACACGGCGCTGATGGACGGTCGTCTGGACGCGGTTGTCTTCACCGGCGGTATCGGTGAGAACGCGGCCATGGTTCGCGAGCTGTCCCTGGGTAAACTGGGCGTGCTGGGCTTTGAAGTTGATCATGAACGTAACCTGGCTGCCCGTTTCGGCAAATCCGGTTTCATCAACAAAGAAGGTACCCGTCCTGCGGTGGTGATCCCAACCAACGAAGAACTGGTTATCGCGCAAGACGCGAGCCGTCTGACTGCCTGATTTCACACCGCCAGCTACACCCTAAATAATTCGAGTTGCAGGAAGGCGGCGACGTAGCGAATCCCCAGGAGCGTACACCAGTACGTGACTGGGGTGAGCGAAGAAAGCTAACGCACATGCAACTTGAAGTATGACGGGAGCTGGTGGTGCCGTTTTGTAACCCGCCCAACGGGCGGTAACGAAAGAGGATAAACCGTGTCCCGTATTATTATGCTGATCCCTACCGGAACCAGCGTCGGCCTGACCAGCGTCAGCCTCGGCGTCATCCGCGCTATGGAACGCAAAGGCGTTCGTCTGAGTGTCTTTAAGCCAATCGCCCAGCCACGCGCCGGTGGCGATGCACCAGACCAGACCACCGCTATCGTTCGTGCAAACTCTTCTGTCACTGCGGCTGAACCGCTGAAGATGAGCCACGTAGAGTCTCTGCTGTCCAGCAATCAGAAAGATGTGCTGATGGAAGAGATCATCGCAAACTACCATGCGAACACTAAAGACGCAGAAGTGGTACTGGTTGAAGGCCTGGTCCCAACCCGTAAACACCAGTTCGCGCAGTCTCTGAACTACGAAATCGCTAAAACGCTGAACGCGGAAATCGTCTTCGTAATGTCTCAGGGCACCGATACGCCGGAACAGTTGAACGAGCGTATTGAACTGACTCGCAGCAGCTTCGGCGGCGCAAAAAATACCAACATCACCGGCGTTATCGTGAACAAACTGAACGCCCCGGTTGATGAACAAGGCCGTACCCGCCCGGATCTGTCTGAGATTTTCGACGACTCATCCAAAGCGCAGATCGTAAAAGTCGATCCGGCGCAGCTCACCGCAACCAGCCCGCTGCCGGTTCTCGGCGCAGTGCCGTGGAGTTTTGATCTGATCGCGACCCGTGCGATCGACATGGCGCGTCACCTGAATGCCACCATCGTCAACGAAGGCGACATCAATACACGTCGCGTGAAGTCTGTAACCTTCTGTGCGCGTAGCATTCCGCACATGCTGGAACACTTCCGTGCCGGTTCCCTGCTGGTCACCTCCGCTGACCGTCCGGACGTGCTGGTTGCCGCGTGTCTGGCCGCGATGAACGGCGTTGAAATCGGCGCCCTGCTGCTGACCGGCGGTTACGAAATGGATGCGCGCATCTCTAAACTGTGTGAACGCGCTTTCGCAACCGGCCTGCCGGTATTCATGGTGAACACCAACACCTGGCAGACCTCTCTGAGCCTGCAGAGCTTCAACCTGGAAGTGCCGGTTGACGATCACGAGCGCATCGAGAAAGTTCAGGAATACGTGGCGAACTACATTAACGCGGACTGGATCGAGTCTCTGACCGCCACCTCTGAGCGTAGCCGTCGTCTGTCTCCGCCTGCCTTCCGTTATCAGCTGACCGAACTGGCGCGTAAAGCCGGTAAACGCGTTGTGCTGCCAGAAGGCGACGAACCGCGTACCGTGAAAGCAGCAGCCATCTGTGCTGAACGTGGTATCGCAACCTGCGTGCTTCTGGGTAACCCGGAAGAGATCAACCGCGTTGCAGCGTCTCAGGGCGTTGAACTCGGCGCTGGCATCGAAATCGTGGACCCGGAAGTGGTTCGCGAAAGCTATGTCGCGCGTCTGGTTGAACTGCGTAAGAGCAAAGGCATGACCGAAACCGTTGCCCGCGAACAGCTGGAAGACAACGTGGTTCTCGGTACGCTGATGCTGGAACAAGACGAAGTTGACGGTCTGGTATCAGGTGCCGTTCACACCACGGCTAACACCATTCGTCCGCCGCTGCAGCTGATCAAAACAGCGCCAGGCAGTTCACTGGTTTCCTCCGTATTCTTCATGCTGCTGCCGGAACAGGTTTACGTTTACGGCGACTGCGCGATCAACCCGGATCCGACCGCTGAACAGCTGGCAGAAATCGCTATCCAGTCTGCTGACTCTGCCATTGCCTTTGGTATCGAACCGCGCGTCGCGATGCTCTCCTACTCCACCGGCACCTCTGGTGCGGGTAGCGACGTAGAGAAAGTGCGTGAAGCAACCCGTCTGGCGCAGGAAAAACGTCCTGACCTGATGATCGACGGTCCGCTGCAGTACGATGCCGCAGTGATGGCTGACGTTGCAAAATCCAAAGCGCCGAACTCTCCGGTTGCGGGTCGCGCTACCGTGTTCATCTTCCCGGATCTGAACACCGGTAACACCACCTACAAAGCGGTACAGCGTTCTGCCGACCTGATCTCCATCGGGCCGATGCTGCAGGGTATGCGCAAGCCGGTGAACGACCTGTCCCGTGGCGCGCTGGTTGACGATATCGTCTACACCATCGCCCTGACCGCGATTCAGTCTTCACAACAGCAGTAAGCTGCCTCCTCTGGGCTCTGACGGGCCCAGTCAAATCCGGAAATCGTCATGGTTTCCGGATTTTTTATTCCTTCCTTTTCAGCCCTGTAAAATCTGATTTTTTCGCTTAACTGCGCTGTATCAATGAATAACCATTCGCCTGTTTGCATACTTAGCCTCTTTGCTTTGCAACAGGGATAGTCTTTCATGTCTGCAGTAACCGAAACACAGCCAACCAGAAAATGGGCCATGCCCGACACATTGGTCATTATTTTCTTTGTCGCCATTTTAACCAGCCTTGCGACCTGGGTTGTCCCCGTCGGGATGTTCGACAGCCAGGAGGTGCAATACCAGGTAGATGGTCAGACAAAAACCCGTAAAGTGGTCGATCCCCACTCTTTCCGTATTCTGACCAACGAGGCCGGTGAAGCGCAGTATCATCCGGTTAAGTTCTTCACTACCGGCGAGGAAAGCCCGGGCCTGATGAACTTCCCGTTCGAAGGACTGACCTCCGGCTCTAAATTCGGTACCGCCGTCGGTATCATCATGTTTATGCTGGTGATTGGCGGCGCGTTTGGCATCGTTATGCGCACGGGAACCATTGACAACGGCATCCTGGCGCTAATCCGTCATACCAAGGGCAACGAGGTGCTGTTTATCCCGGTGCTGTTTATTCTCTTTTCGCTGGGCGGCGCGGTCTTCGGCATGGGGGAAGAGGCGGTTGCCTTTGCGATCATCATCGCACCGCTGATGGTGCGACTGGGTTATGACAGTATCACCACTGTGTTAGTGACCTATATTGCGACGCAAATTGGCTTTGCCAGTTCGTGGATGAACCCCTTCTGCGTGGTGGTCGCGCAGGGTATTGCCGGCGTACCGGTCCTCTCCGGTTCTGGTCTGCGCATCGTGGTATGGGTTATTTCGACGCTGATCGGCCTGACGTTTACGCTGGTCTATGCCTCGCGGGTGAAAAAGAATCCGCTTCTGTCACGCGTGCATGAATCTGACCGTTTCTTTCGCGAACAGCAGGATGACGTTGTCGAGCGGCGCTTCACAATCGGCGACTGGCTGGTGTTGCTGGTTCTGACCGGGGTGATGGTTTGGGTAGTCTGGGGCGTTATCGTCAACGCGTGGTTTATTCCAGAAATAGCCAGCCAGTTCTTCACCATGGGCCTGGTCATTGGCATTATCGCCGTTGTCTTCCGCCTTAACGGCATGACGGTCAACATAATGGCCTCCTCTTTCACCGAAGGCGCCCGCATGATGATCGCCCCCGCCCTGCTGGTAGGTTTTGCCAAAGGCATTTTACTGCTGGTAGGTAACGGCGAAGCAGGTGACGCCAGCGTGCTCAATACGCTGTTGCACAGCATTGCCAACGGCATCAGCGGACTCGACAACGCCGTTGCCGCGTGGTTTATGCTGCTCTTCCAGGCGGTGTTTAATTTCTTTGTGACTTCCGGCTCGGGCCAGGCAGCGCTGACCATGCCGCTGTTAGCGCCGCTCGGCGATCTGGTAGGCGTTAACCGTCAGGTCACCGTACTGGCATTCCAGTTTGGCGATGGCTTTAGCCACATCATCTACCCGACCTCTGCATCACTGATGGCGACATTAGGCGTCTGTCGGGTGGATTTCCGTAACTGGCTGAAAGTGGGTGCGACGCTGCTGGGGCTGCTGTTCATCATGTCCAGCGTAGTGGTGATTGGCGCGCAGATCATGGGCTACCACTGATCCAAAAAGGCCGGATAAGCGTTAACGCTTATCCGGCTTTTCCTTTCTAAAGCAATGATTTTGCCGCAGCCACAATCGACGCTGCGGTAAGTCCATACTCTTCCTGTAAGAAATCCTGGGTACCGACTTGTCCGTAGCGTTCCCTGACGCCAACCCGACGCATCGAAACTGGACAGGTTTCGACCAGGACTTCCGCAACCGCAGACCCTAGTCCGTTATGAATACTGTGATTTTCACAAGTCACAATCCGCCCCGTTTTTTCAGCATAGTTCTTCACCAGCATGCGATCGATAGGCTTGAGTGTGAACATGTCAATGACGGCCGTACTAACGCCCATACGGTCCAACTGGCGCGCGGCTTCCAGCGCTTCAGCGACCATAATCCCATTGGCGATTAAGGTGACATCATCGCCTTCACGCAACACATTCCCTTTCCCCAGTGTAAAGGTCGAGCCCGGGGCGTAAATACTCGGTGCCTGCTTACGGATGGTGCGTACCCAGTAGAACCCGTCGAGGTCAATCAACTGACGTAAAATATCGTCAAACATGACAGCGTCAGTGACTTCCAACACCACCGAATGTGCCAGCCCGCGAACGATACCCATATCTTCGAAAGACATGTGCGTTCCACCGTTATGACAAGCGGTCACGCCGGCATCGGAGGCGATCACTTTGACGTTACTCCGCTGATAATCGAGTGACATAAACAGCTGATCAAAACAGCGGCGACTGGCGAACGCCGTAAAGGTATGCACAAACGGCTTGCGGCCGGTCAGAGCTAGTCCCGCTGCAGTGCCGATGACATTTGCCTCCATGATGCCGCAATTAATGACGTGCTGCGGATAGTCGCGCGCCACGCCATCCATCGCCATGGAGCTCATCAAATCTGCTTCCAGCGCAATAATCGGGCTGCCTGCCGCCACTTCTTTGGCGACAAAACCGGCATATACCTTGCGCATCTCCACACTGTCTTTTTGCCCTGCGGGCGCGAGCTTAATCATACGTAGCCTCCAGTTGGCGAAGGTTATCGTTCAGCATTTGTCTTGTCTCATCCGTCAGGCGCAGGTGATGTGAGTTGGGTAATTGCTCCAGATATGCCACCCCCTGTCCTTTAATGCTGTCAAGAATCACGACGCGTGGGCGTGCCCGTTCATCCAGAACCGGTTGCACCACTGCCAGCAGTCCTGGGATATCATCCCCTTTCACCGTGAACGCCTCAAAACCAAACGCACGGAATTTATCTTCAAGACAAAACGGGTTGATAATGTCATCCAGTTCACCGTCCAATTGCTGTTTATTCCAGTCGACGAAGACTGTCAGGTTGTTCAGCCGATGGTGGGCAATAAACTGGAACGCTTCCCAGCATTGCCCTTCATTGAGCTCGCCATCGCCAACAATGCAAAATACCCGGTTCACCCGCTGCGCCAATTTGTGCGACAGCGCCATCCCTCCAGCGATAGAAATGCCCTGTCCCAGCGACCCTGTTGTCGCATCAACACCACGTGTTTTAAGTCTGTCCGGATGACTAGGCAGGCGCGTGCCATTCTGATTCAGCGTGATCAACTCTGCCACGGGGAAGTAGCCTTTCAACGCCAGCGTGCTATACAGCGCCGGCCCGGCATGGCCTTTTGACAGCACGAAATAGTCCCGCTCAGGCCAGTCCGGATTGGCAGGGTCAATATTCATCACTTCGCCATACAGAACCGCCAGCGTTTCGACCACTGACATACAGCCACCAAAATGGCCAAAGCCGAGATGAATGAGCGATTTCAGGGTTGCGATGCGAATCTCTCGCGCCAGTTGGGTTATCTCCTTCACACTCATGATTTAACTCCATTATTTTCCTCAGTCTGACCCGCCACAGTCCGTTTTTTCGCGAACAGATTCCAGGCCACCAGCAGTGCAAACAACGCCACAACCAGTCCCGTGATGGCGAAAGGTGACAGATAGCGCGCCAGGTTGCCAAGAACGATGCCAATGACGCCAAAATCAGCATCCGAGAAAGTGGTATTGGCAAAACCAATCGCGCCGAGCACGGGCAGGAGAAGAACCGGCAGGAAGGTGATTAACAGACCGTTGGCGAACGCGCCAATCATGGCCCCGCGACGCCCACCGGTGGCATTACCAAATACGCCGGCCGTTGCGCCAGTGAAAAAGTGTGGCACTACGCCTGGCAGGATCAGCACCAGCTTCATCTGTCCCAGCAGAAACAGCCCCACCAGCCCGCCGAGAAAACTGAACAGAAAGCCAATCAGTACCGCATTCGGGGCATAGGGATAGACCACCGGGCAATCCAGCGCAGGCCGCGCGTTAGGCACCAGTTTTTCAGAAAAGCCGGTAAATGCCGGGACGATTTCCGCCAGAATCAGACGGACGCCCTGCAGAATGATAAATACCCCGGCAGCAAAGGTGATCGCCATAATAATGGCGTAGACCAGATAGTTCTGCCCGCCGCTGAAGGTACTTTCGACATACTCCCGACCGGCGCTGATCGCCATAATCAGGTAGATGATCATCATGGTCAGAGAAATAGAGATTGAACTATCGCGCAGGAAGCTCAGGTTCTTCGGTAAATTCATCTCTTCAGTCGAACGGGAACCTTTGCCACAGATGCTGCCAATCCAGCCTGACAGCACGTACCCCAGCGTACCGAAGTGGCCAAAGGCAATCTCGTCATTGCCGGTGATCCGACGCATGTAACGCTGCGCCAGTGCGGGGAAAAAGGCCATTACCAGCCCCAGAATCAATGATCCCGTAAAGACCAGACCGATCCCATCGAATCCGGCGACGGTCAGAATGACGCCAATCATACAGGCCATATAAAACGTATGGTGCCCGGTCAGAAAGATGTACTTCAGACGCGTGAAGCGAGCGACAATAATATTCGCCACCATCCCGAATGCCATAATAAGCGCAGTTGAGGCACCATATTTTTCGAGGGCGATTGAAACAATTGCTTCGTTATTAGGTATAATACCCTGAATATTAAATGCGTGCTCGAACATCCCGCCTAACGGATTTAATGACCCCACCAGCACTGTTGCACCACCGCCAAGAACAATAAATCCCAGAATCGTTTTAATTGTTCCTTTTATCACATCGGAAAAAGCTTTCTTCTGTGCTACCAGGCCAATTAATGCAATTAACCCTACCAGCACGGAGGGGACTTTAAGAATATCAACAACAAAATTCAGCGTTTCAAGGATGAACATATCCACCTCGCTTTATGCACGTCAACGCTCAAACCGCCCCAGGCCGTTTGCATGATTGCGTGCATTCACAGTTATTGTTTGTCGAACCATGCGCACAATTGCGCTTCCAGTTCATTGATATCAATAATATTATTAATCACAACCAGTTGCGCTTCCGGTACGCTGGCGCTGGCAGCGATATCTTTTGCCATTACAAACAGATCGGCGGCCCCCGGCGTGGCGGAGGAGAGATCGGAATGTTCAACGTCAGCCTGAATATTCAGTTTTTTAAGCACTTTTTTAATATTCATTTCGACCATAAAACTGCTGCCCAGCCCCGAGCCACAAATCGCCATGATTTTCATTGTTATCCCCTTTTTTAAGTAATGCATGTCCGCATCACGCTTTCGCGTCATGTATCGATAATGCCGTAATGACTTACATCAGAAACGTGAAATGATTTTTTTAATTTCCTCCCGCGTTGTTGCCTGATGTAATTGCGCCAGGTCCTCGTCACTTGAAAATAATTCAGCCAGTGCGGATATCATGGAAATATGGCTATGTTTATCCGGCGCCGCCAGCATGATAATAATATCAACAGGATCAAATTCGCCTGCGTCAAATGAAACACCGTGTTTCAGTTTTAACAACGAGAGCCCTAATGCCCTTGCTCCTTCTTCCGGTCTGGCATGCGGCATCGCCAGACCTGGTGCCAGGACGTAATAAGGTCCCAGTTGATGATGCTGCGCGACAATTGCGGTGAGGTAATCCGGTGTAATCACCCCAGCAGCAAGCAAAGGTCTGGCGCACCACTCAAGCGCCTGTTGCCAGTCTTCGACGCTCTCGCGCAGCATGATGGTTGTCTCCGTTAACCATTTATTCAGCACGTCCGCTCCTTATTTTTACTCGATGTGAGCAAACTTTATTCAACCCCTGAAACCTTATCTGCGATCTTTCTCACAAAGATAGCGCTATCAAAAGATATCGTTCAGATATGTGATAGCGCTATCAAAATACAATTGCCGGGTAAAATCACAGCAATCAACGCCATTAAAGGCGTATACTTGCCCCGCATACGAAGAAAAAATGACGATAAAAGCGGCTCAACCGGTTGTAATTGTGCAGGATTGTGTATGTCTCTGACCCGAAAACGACGTAGTACAGGCAAAGTGACCATTGCTGATGTCGCTCAACTTGCCGGTGTCGGCACCATGACCGTCTCCCGTGCATTGCGCACACCTGAACAGGTTTCCGATAAGCTCCGGGAAAAGATAGACGCCGCCGTGCACGAACTGGGCTATATGCCTAATCTGGTGGCGAGCGCGCTGGCGTCTGCGTCATCACGAACCATTGCGATGGTGGTGCCGAATCTCTCAGAAGCTGGCTGCTCGGAAATGTTTGCCGGATTGCAGGAGGTTCTACAGCCCGCCGGATACCAGATTATGCTGGCAGAGTCCCGTCATCGCCTGGAACAGGAAGAAAAACTGCTGGAGACGCTGCTGGCCTCCAATATCGCCGCCGCCATTTTGCTCAGCGTCGAGCACAGTGACACCGTGCGCAACTGGCTGAAAAACGCCAGGATTCCGGTCATGGAGATGGGGGCAATTCGTAGCGATCCCATTGATATGAACATTGGTATCGATAACGTCGCAGCAATGTTTGAACTCACCGAAATGTTGATTCAGCGCGGCTATCAGAACATCGGACTGCTTTGCGCCAATCAGGAACAGTGGATTTTTCAGCAACATTTGCAGGGCTGGTATAAGGCAATGCTGCGCCACCACATGTCGCCGAATCGGGTTATTAATGCGGCACTCCCCCCCAACTTCTCCACCGGGGCCTCGCAGCTTCCTGAGTTTATTCTCGCCTGGCCCGAGCTCGACGCGCTGGTTTGCGTGTCGGATGAACTGGCTTGCGGTGTGCTGTACGAATGTCAACGACGGCGCATCAAGGTACCTGACGATCTGGCGGTAGTCGGATTTGGCGATAGTGATGTGAGCAAAGTTTGCCAGCCGCCGTTAACTACAATGGCGGTGCCACATCGTAAGATTGGTATTGAGGCCGGACGTGCGTTACTGGCGCGGTTTGAGGATGGTAACTGGAGCGATCAAAAACCGATCGCCTCCAGTTTAAGCGTGCGGGAAAGTTGCTGAGTTCTTACTCCGCCTCTTCCTGCTTCTCCTGTTGCGACTCTGACCTGGCGGCTTCATTTTTTGCGTTGCGGGTCATCCACAACGCCAGCGCCTTCAGGGAGTCAGGCGTGAATTCATCACAGCGGGCAGTAATTTCTTCCGGCGTCAGCCAGCATACTTCGCTGACCTCTTCTTCCTGCAAGGCGAACGGGCCGTGCGACACACAGCTGAACAGCGCGCCCCAGACGCGACAGTTCTTATCTTCAAAGTAGAACTGGCCGTGTTCGGCGAATGGCACACCGGCGATGCCTAACTCTTCTTCTGCTTCACGGCGGGCAGAATCCAGCAGTTGTTCGTCAGCCTGCACAACGCCACCGGCAGTGGCATCTAACATTCCGGGTAAAAAGTCTTTTGTCTCGGTACGACGTTGCACCAGTATTTTGCCCATTCCGTCGTGTACAACAATATAGGTCGCACGATGACGCAGGCCCTGCGCTCGCATCTGTTCCCGGCTGGATTGTGCAATGACTTCGTTGTCTTCATTCACAATATCCACCCATTCCGTACTTGCCAAACGACGCTGTTCCACCATCAGGAAACCTTCTTTTTCTGGCGCTCTTACGGCGCATTTACATATGTGGGGGTAAATTACGAATTAATCGCGACCTGCGCAATAATACTTTGATCATTGAGTGCGATAACGCTCAAAACATTATCGTCCAGCAGGCCATAACTTGCCTGATGGCCGCCTTTCGGAATGCTTACTGACCCCGGGTTGAAGTGATAAATATCGTCTCTTTTTTCTGCCACTGGCAGATGTGTATGCCCGTATACCAGTACGTCACCGGCCCGCAGTGCCGGCAGGTTATCCGGCCCAAAGAGATGACCGTGAGTCAGAAACAGTCGCTGATTTTCCAGCAGCACCTGCTGCCAGGGCGCGGTGATTGGAAACTGCAGCAGCATCTGATCCACCTCGCTATCACAATTTCCCCGCACCGCGATAATCTGCGCCGCCTGTTCATTGAGTCGCTCAGCGACCTGAGCGGGCGCGTAGCCTTCGGGTAACGCATTTCGCGGCCCGTGGTTGAGGACATCACCCAGAATAACCAGCCACTGCGCGCCACTCTGTGAAAACAGGGCCAGCACGCGTTCTGTGGCTGGCAAGGACCCATGAATATCGGATGCAAACATCAGTTTCATCATATGCTCCGTGTCATCAAAAACCGCATTATGATACTGGATAACGGACGTTTTATCAGCCTGAACGCTTCGCGGAAAGCGCAATATAACGCTGGACAGAGGCGCGTTGCCACTGAAATGCTGCATATTCCGCCAGTCGCTGCGGAACGTCGTCGCCATTAAGAACCAGACGATTGAGCATCAGGGCTAAATCGGTATCAGCCAGACACCATTCACCGAAAAGATTTGGCATGTCGTGTGCCAGCAGATTCCCCGCCGTGACGAACAGTTTGTCAGCACTGATTTTCCCCGCTTCGCTCAGCGGCCCTTTTTTTACCCCACCGAAAACGACATCCGTCGGGCGCTCTTCTCGAATGGGCACTAAATCACTGCGCAACCATGCCTGAATCTGTCGCGCACGCGCGCGCTTTTGCAGGTCGTGAGGATAGATTCGCTCCCAGGTGGGCGGCGCAAAGCTGTCTTCCAGATATTCCGCAATCGCGGAGGACTCGCTCAACTCAAAGCCATCGATTTCTAGCAACGGAACCCGACGAGTCAGTGCATAACCCTGCCAGCCCGGTTGTAGATGTTCACCGTTGTTAAGATCGACGGTTTTCAGACTAAACGGCAGTCCCTTTTCCTGCAAAGCGACATACGCGGAGAGCACGTAGGGGGAGAAATAGTTTGCATCGGACCACAGCGTGATGTTGGGTTTACTCATGGCATCCTCGTCGTTATTAGGCTTTTCTCCCAACATAGAGGGTCTTTCGCTCGCTGTCACCTGATGAAAACTCACACAGCACGACAGGCTTTCTATACTTGTGGTTGGCTTATCCGATAAACACGTTGTGGAGCTGAAATGATCGACCTCTATTACGCCCCGACACCCAATGGGCACAAGATTACGATCTTCCTCGAAGAAACTGCGCTGGAGTACCGACTCATTAAGGTGGATATCAGTAAGGGTAACCAGTTCCGTCCCGATTTCCTCGCCATTTCACCCAACAATAAAATCCCCGCCATCGTCGATCATGACCCGGTCGACGGCGGCGCGCCGCTTAGCCTGTTTGAGTCCGGCGCCATTTTGCTCTATCTGGCAGAAAAGAGCGGCCTGTTGCTTAGCGGCGAATTGCGCGAGCGCCATACCACGCTGCAGTGGTTGTTCTGGCAGGTGGGTGGACTGGGGCCGATGCTCGGCCAGAATCACCATTTCAACCACTTCGCCCCGCAGGCCATCCCCTACGCTATCGAGCGTTATCAGGTAGAAACACAACGGCTGTATAACGTCCTCAATAAACGGCTGGAAACGTCGCCGTGGCTCGGCGGCGAGCATTACAGCATTGCCGATATCACCTGCTGGCCGTGGGTGAACGCCTGGCAGCGGCAGCGCGTCGATCTGGACATGTTTCCCGCCGTGAAGAATTGGTTTGAGCGCATTCGCAGTCGACCCGCCACGACGCGCGCAATGATGCTGGCGCAACAGGATCCTGCGAGTGCAAAAGGATAACGCAACCGGGTTCTCGTGTATCATGCGAGAGTTCATACATGGAGGAGACCTGCAATGTCACATCATGACGCTATAATTCGTATAAAAAACCTTCGCTTACGCACTTTCATCGGCATTAAAGAGGAAGAGATCAATAACCGCCAGGATATTGTCATCAACGTTGCGATTCACTATCCGGCGGACAAGGCTCGCGTCAGTGAAGATATCAATGATGCGTTGAATTACCGCACTATCACCAAAAATATCATCCTGCACGTTGAGAACAATCGCTTCTCATTGTTAGAAAAATTAACCCAGGATGTGCTCGATATCGCACGCGAACACCACTGGGTCACTTATGCTGAAGTGGAAGTCGACAAACTACACGCGTTGCGTTATGCCGATTCCGTCTCCATGACGTTGAGCTGGCAGCGCTAATCGCCATCACGGGAGGCTGCATGAAGATACTGGTAACCGGAGGGACTGGCCTTATCGGAGGACACCTGGTCCCGCGCCTGCAGGAACTGGGTCATCAGGTGACCGTACTGACCCGCCGCCCCGATAACGCCCGGGGAAAGCTCAATGACCGGGTGACACTGTGGGATACGCTGGAAGACAAGCAGAATCTCGACGGCATAGACGCGGTGATTAACCTGGCCGGTGAGCCCATTGCTGACAAGCGCTGGACGACTGAGCAAAAAGAACGCCTGTGTCAGAGTCGCTGGCGCATCACCCAGAAACTGGCGGACCTCATCAACGCCAGTGAAATGCCGCCATCGGTTCTGATTTCCGGTTCTGCCGCTGGTTATTATGGCGATCTGGGCGAAGTCGTCGTCACCGAGGAAGAACCGCCGCATAACGAATTCACTCATAAGCTTTGCGCTCGCTGGGAGCAAATTGCCTGCGAGGCACAAAGCGACAGAACGCGCGTTTGCCTGCTGCGTACCGGCGTGGTGCTGGCGCCAAAGGGCGGTATCCTCGGCAAAATGATCCCGCCGTTTCGCCTGGGCCTCGGTGGCCCCATTGGCAACGGCCGCCAGTATCTGGCCTGGATCCACATTGATGATATGGTCAATGCGATCCTCTGGCTGCTGGATAACGACCTGCGCGGACCGTTCAACATGGTCTCCCCCTATCCGGTACGCAATGAGCAATTTGCTCATGCGCTGGGACATGCCCTGCAACGACCAGCCATTCTTCGCGTACCGGCAACCGTGATTCGCCTGCTGATGGGCGAATCATCGGTGCTGGTGCTGGGTGGGCAGCGCGCCCTGCCCAAACGACTGGAAGCCGCCGGATTTCCCTTCCGTTGGTATGACCTTGAAGAAGCGCTGGCGGATGTCATTCGCTAACGGCTTCCCTGTATACTCTCGCCATTCCGGTGGTAAGGTAGTCTCACTGGCTCCCGGAATGGCGATTTTATGACACGACTCACAACCGAACGACTGACGCTTTCCCCGTTTCAACCCACAGACTGGCCCTTTTTCCTCGCGCTTCGTGAAAATCCGGACATCATGCGTTTTATGGGCAACCTCTGCCCGGAACGCGAAACGCGTTTGCTGTTTGCCCGTCGCCTTACCTCAAAACATACCTTCGTGATCCGCCAGCATCACGATGCCACGCCGCTGGGCGACATTGGCTTACAGATCAGCCATCATTTTCCGCAGGAAGCCGATATCGGTTATTGCGTCATCCCCGCCGTCCAGGGACGCGGTATCGCCAGCGAGGCCGTTCGTGCCGTCTGCGACTATGCCTTCCGCGAAGCCGGCGTGAAAGCCATCAACGCCTGGGTGCTTGCCGAGAATCGGGGTTCAGTCCGCCTGCTGGAAAAGCTGGGATTTGTGCGTACGCAGGTGCTGGAGAAAGCGTTTGAGGTCAACGGTATCCACTATGACGACTGGGGATACCGTCTGGAGAGTGCGCGAGATTAACCGTCCATCGACGCGAGAAAGCCTTATGCGCGTGTCGCGGTAAGCTCGTCAACGGGAAGACCGGTTATCCTGGCGACGGTGTGGGCATCAATACCGTCCGCCAGCATCATACGTGCGATCCGCTGGGCTTCATCGCGCTTGCCCTGTTGAATCCCCTGATCTACCCCCTGCTGACGCAATCTGTCGGCGATAGTCATTAACCTCTCCTTGTGGTGGGGTGAACGCTGGGCAACCTCTGTAAGAAACTCACTGAAATGCGTTGCGTCACCGGTTTGCATCATATAATTAAACAGCGTTTTCAACTGGCTGTCATTAGCGTAACCCTTAACCAACAGGGCAACTAGTTGCTCCATCAAGCCCATTAAATCACGCTTGCGGATATGTTTTTGCATCAACTCCAGGAGTGCTATCCGTCGATGCTGCATAATTTCATCATCCGCCACAACCGTGATATCAACTAGCGGGAAGGCGGCGGTATAGAGCTGTCTTGCCGTGGCAGGATCGGAAAATTCGTCCAGCCAACACAACGAGAAGGGATAGGGCGTCACCGCGCCGTGATAAAATAACATCGGAATCACCAATGGCAGTTTTTTATGTCCGGCATCGAGATGACGTTGCATTGCCCCCATTGCATAGCGCATAAGTCGGAATGCCATATGAGCATCGGGTGAACTTTGATGTTCAATCACCACATAGATAAAGCCCTCTCCTTCCGCCGTCTTTAACAACCAAAGAACGTCGGAATAATACGCACGGAGATTCTCTTCAATAAAGCTACCTGACTCGAGTTTCAGCGAGCCCAGATCGCAAAGTTGCCGCAATGAAGCTGGCAGATGGAATTCCAGGAAATCTCTGGCAGTGTCCGGGTGGCACATGAACGTTTTAAACACCGCATCATGCGCTGTAACCTTAGCTGTTGTCATGGCCGTACCGTCATCCCTGTGAGTCGATGACATGACGTTACGCGCTTTAATCGTCTGCGACACCAACAGACGTTGCGCTTTGCGGTGATGAATCCAGGGGAAATGCGTTGATCTGCAATATTTTCAGGGATTGCGGAAAGCCACTCGCAAAAAAGCCGGGAGGCGGTGTTGCCTTTCCCGGCTTACCTTGACGATACGCGTAAACCCGTTACTTCAGCGACCCTTTCAGGAACTGTTGCAGGCGTGGGCTTTGTGGATTACCGAAAAGTTGCTCTGGATTGCCCTCTTCTTCGATTTTCCCCTGATGCAAGAAAATCACGTGGCTGGAGACATGGCGGGCAAAACCCATTTCGTGCGTCACCACCACCATCGTTTTCCCCTCTTCTGCCAGTTGCTGCATGATACGCAGCACCTCGCCGACCAGTTCAGGATCCAACGCCGAGGTCGGTTCATCAAAGAGCAACACTTCCGGCTCCATCGCCAGGGCGCGCGCAATCGACACACGCTGCTGCTGACCACCGGAAAGATGCACTGGATATTTTCCCTGGGCACGCTCATCAATGCCGACTTTCGCCAGGTATTTGATCGCCCGATCACGGGCTTCCTGTTTGCTCAGACCTAACACCTGAATTGGCGCTTCCATGACGTTCTCCAGTACCGTCATGTGGCTCCACAGGTTAAAGTGCTGAAACACCATCGTCAGGCGGGTACGCAGTAAACGAAGCTGATTTTTATCCGCCACCTTCAACTGACCGTCTTTGTCACGCACCAGGTTGATGTTCTGGCCGTTGACCACAATCGACCCTTCGCTCGGTTTTTCGAGGAAGTTAATGCAGCGCAAAAACGTACTTTTCCCCGAGCCGGATGAGCCAATAATACTGATCACATCTCCGGCGTTGGCCTGCAGTGAAACCCCTTTCAGCACTTCGTGTTCGCCGTAGCGTTTGTGCAAATCGATAACGTTTAATTTATTCTCAGACATCGTGTTACCCGAATTATTTAGAGGAAACATGCTGCAACCAGCGCCTTTCCGCACGGCGGAACAGGCTTATCAGGACATACGATATGATTAAGTACAGCACGGCGGCAATACCGAACGCGGTAAAGGGCTGATAGGTCGCCGAGTTAATATCACGGGCGATTTTCAGCAGATCCGGAACCGTTGCCGTGAAAGCCAGCGCCGTGGAGTGCAGCATTAAAATGACCTCGTTGCTGTAGGCAGGTAATGCGATACGTAACGCCGAAGGCAGAATAATGCAACGATACATTTTGAATGAGGAGAAGCCATACGCGCGCGCAGCTTCAATTTCACCGTGTGGAACTGAGCGAATGGCCCCGGCGAAAATCTCTGTGGTATAGGCGCATGTGTTCAGCGTCAGCGCCAGAACGGTACAGTTCAGACCGCTGCGAAAGAAGGCGTTCAGAAAATCGGTGCCTTTGACTATCTCCAGCGTGTACATCCCTGAATAGAACACCAGTAGCTGAACGTACAATGGCGTCCCGCGGAAAATATAGGTAAACAGCCAGATGGGAAACTGGATGAACTTGTTACTGGAGACGCGACCAATCGCCAGGATCACCGCCAGAATGCCGCCCATCACCACGGAGGAAATCAGCAGCCACAGCGTAATCGCCACGCCCGTAAACCGGTAGCCATCCGTCCACAACAGGGATTTCCAGTACTCCTGAATAATCTCAATCACAGGTCAGCCCTCTTCACACCGACGGAGTAACGGCGCTCAAGGAACAGCAGCACACCATTGGAAACCGTAGTAAATACCAGATAGATAAGCCCGCAGACGATGGCGAAATAGAATGGCTCCCAGGTGCTCTTCCCGGCCAGTTGCGTGGCTTTGACCACATCCTCCAGACCGAGCAGCGAGACCAGCGCCGTCGCTTTAAGGATCACCTGCCAGTTGTTACCAATCCCCGGCAGCGCATAACGCATCATCGCCGGGAACATAATGCGACGAAAGGTTTGTGAAGAAGTGAAACCGAAGGCGGTTGCCGCTTCAATATGACCTTTGGGTACGGCCATAAAGGCACCACGAAAGGTTTCGGTAAAATACGCACCGTAGATAAAGCCGAGCGTAATAATACCGGCGACCATCGGGTCGATATCAATCTGACTGATGCCTATCGCATCGGTTAACGTGTTAAGTGCTATCTGCAGGCCATAAAAAATCAGCAGCATCAGCACCAGATCCGGCACCCCGCGAATGAGGGTGGTATAACCTTCGAAAATAAGCCCCGTCACCCGGTTTTGCGAGAGTTTAGCCCCCGCCCCGACGAGGCCGATCAGAACGGCCAGCACCACGGAACTGAGGGCCAGTTCCAGCGTGACAATTGCGCCCTGTAAAATAACACCTGAAAACCCGTACAACATGCTGCCTGTCCTGTCGTGAGTGGCGAGTTAGAAGCCTCTTTTGAGTGATGACACACTTCATTGATGCCTGATGGCGCTACGCTTATCCGGCCTACCAGAACATCGTCGTAGGCCGGATAAAGCGAAGCCGTCATCCGGCATAAAGTCTGTCAAACATCTTCGGGCTTTATCTGCACCTGCGGGGATTAACCGCCATAAACATCAAAATCAAAGTATTTCTTCGCCAGCTTCTCGTAAGTTCCGTCAGCGCGCATTTCTGCAAACGCTTTATTCAGGGCTTCACGCAGTTCGTTATCCTCTTTGCGCAGACCCATGCCGGTCCCTACACCAAACAGTTTCTCGTCTTTCACAGACGGGCCGCCGAATTTGTAATCTTTGCCAACGGGTTGTTTCAGGAAGCCTTCGCTTGCGGCGACTTCGTCCTGGAATGCGGCATCAATACGCCCGGCAGTCAGGTCGGAGTAAATATTGTCCTGGCCCTGATACGACACAATCTCAATGCCTTTTGGCGCCCAGTGTTCGTTACCAAACGTCTCCTGAGTGGTGCCCTGCAGCACACCGACGCGTTTGCCTTTCAGCGACTCAACGGTCGGCTGAATGTCCGATGAATTGGCCACGACCAGACGCGAGTCAGCTGCATAAAGTTTGTCGGTGAAGGCGATTTCCTGCTGACGCTTTTCAGTAATCGAAAGCGAGGACATGATCGCGTCGATTTTCTTCGCTTTTAACGACGGGATCAGCGCATCCAGCGGGTTCTCAACGAAGGTACATTGCGTATTAATACGTTTGCACAGTTCTTTCGCCAGATCGATATCAAAACCCACCAATTCACCCTGCGCATTCTTCGACTCAAACGGGGCGTAGGTCGGATCGGTACCAATACGAACTTTTTGCGGAATGGCGGCAAAGGCTGCGGTAGCACTGGAGAAAGCCAGGACCAGAGAAAGAGATAACACCAGTTTTTTCATAACTATCCTCAACAGACTGTCTTTTATAGGGGATGTTTACAGGACCAGGTGCAGTTATCGTGCCATTAATCGGGTCGACAAGGCAAAACATTCTGCCCTGCAACCCGGTTTATTTTGCATGAAAAGCGCTTAAATATGCACTTCCGCTCTGTTCACCCGCAATAATTGCACCATAACGGTGCATTTAACCCGTCTCGCACCGTAATGGCCAACCCGAACGGTGCAATCAGGTCCCCGTATTCAGGTATCAGTCGCCGTAGACGTTAAAGTCAAAATACTTTTTCGCCATCTTGTCGTAAGTGCCATCCTGACGCAGATCGGCCAGCGCCTTATCAAAGGCGGCTTTCAGTTCTGCATCGTCTTTACGTAAACCGACGCCCGTGCCATCGCCGAAGTACTTTTTATCCTTCACGGAAGGACCGGCAAAAGCATAATCTTTGCCCGCAGGCTGTTTGAGGAAACCTTCACTGGCGGCAACTTCGTCCTGCAATGCCGCATCAAGACGACCCGCCGTCAGGTCGGAGTAAATCAGGTCCTGGTTCGCATAGGCCACCACATCCACGCCCTTGCTACGCCAGATGTCATTGGCATAGGCTTCCTGAGTGGAGCCTTGTAACACGCCAACGTGTTTACCTTTCAGCGCGTCAAGCGTTGGCTGAATCGGGGAGCCTTTCGCCGCGATCAGACGCGAATCCGCCGCGTACAGTTTGTCAGAGAAGGCAATTTCCTGCTGGCGCTTATCGGTAATGGAGAGCGAAGAGATAATGGCATCAATTTTCTTCGCTTTGAGCGACGGGATCAGTGCATCGAAATCACTGGCGACCCAGGTACATTTGACCTGCATACGCTTACACATCTCGTTGCCCAGATCGATATCAAAGCCGATGAAGTCGCCTTTGGCATCTTTCGAAGAGAACGGTGCGTAGGTGGTATCTGTACCAATGCGCACCGTTTGCGGCAGCGCGGCATAGCTGGATGCTGTAGCAGAAAGACCAATCAGCAATGACAGAGCGAGAATTGACTTCTTCATACATAACCCTCAAGTGGAATGACTTTATTATGTTTTACGTTGTGTTGTGTGTTTGCAGGCTTTTTCATGCAGGTCTTATGCCATTTTCGCGCCGCTCGGGATATTCGACGTTAAATATGTTAATAAAACGTTGCAATATTGTCCTGATGTTGAAGATAGCAGGTCTGACGGATGAACCGCAGCGTTTCGAATGGATTTAGCGAATTAAATGTTGAGGATATGATCGCGGTTACAAAATTGCCCTGAAACAGGGCAATTGATGCAAAAAGGCACGCCGACGGGGCAATGTCATGCCCCCTGCCAACGGGTAAAAAGGTCCTGCGGGAGGGCGATATCAAACTGATCGAGAACGCGATTAACTGTCTGATTTATCACATCATCCAGCGTCTGAGGACGATGATAAAACGCCGGAACCGGCGGCATAATGACCGCACCAATTTCCGCCGCCTGGGTCATTAAGCGCAAATGCCCCAGATGGAGCGGCGTTTCCCGAACACACAGCACCAGCGGGCGGCGCTCTTTTAACACCACGTCTGCCGCGCGGGTCAACAGGCCATCGGTATAGCTGTGAACGATGCCAGAAAGCGTTTTAATTGAACACGGCAGGATAACCATTCCGGCGGTCTGAAAAGAGCCGGAAGAGATACTGGCGGCGATATCGCGCGCATCGTGCGTCACGGCAGCGAGCGCCTGAACATCACGCAGCGATAAGTCAGTCTCGAGAGAAAGCGTCTGGCGGGCGGCCTGGCTCATGATCAGATGCGTTTCAACATCCGGTACATCGCGCAAAACCTGTAACAGTCGCACGCCGTAAATGGCGCCGCTGGCTCCCGAAATACCAATAATGAGTCGCTTCACGATGATTGCCCCTTTCACACAATGGCGCAGACTTTGCCGGATTATGCTTCCGGACGCAACCGCAACGAGCTTTCACGAACCACCAGCCTTACCGGCAGAAGCAGGTTTCTCTCCCCCTCATCGCTCAGTAAAAGACGGAACGCATCGCGGCCAAGTTCTCGCTTATCAATAGCCACCGTGGTTAACGGCGGGTACGCCCAGGCAGCGGCTTCAATATCATCAAAACCGACAATCGCCATCTCTTCCGGTACCTTGAGCCCTTTGCGCGCGCAGACCCGCATAGCTACCAGCGCTGCCATATCGTTATAAGCAAAGATAGCATCCGGCGGTTGCGGTAGCGCTAACAGCTTTTCCATACCGTCTACCAGCGCCTGCTCTATCTCCTTGACCGGCGGAACCTCGACCCGATAGTCCGCAGAAAGTGAGATTCCGGCATCAAACAGCGCCTGCTGATAGCCCTCAGTGCGCTGGCGAATACTGTAATGGCGCTGCGAATGGCCCAGCAAAGCGATGCGCTTTCTTCCCTGTTCCAGTAGGTGACGAGTGGCGACAAAACCGCCATGATAGTTGTCGGGATTAACGCACGGAAAATCCGCCGCCCACAGGTCAACCAGAGCGACAGGTAATGCTGTTTTCCTTAGCTCCGCCAGAACCTCAGCTTCCAGATAGCCCGCGCAGATCAGCGCATCCGGCTGATGCAAATTAATCAGCTCACCAACCGAATCACCAGGGCCAATGGGCTGGAAGCTCATCGCAATTTCATTTTCTCTACAGGCATCAGCAACACCGAGCATCACAACCGAATAGAACGGCAGCGCGCTGGCAATATTGTGTTCCCGGTGTAGTAAAAAAAGCAGTCGCTTAATGCGTCCGCTACGCAGGCGGCTAAAATCATAACCTTCGGCTTCCGCTATCGACAGGATCCGCTGGCGAGTCTCCTCGCTAAGTCCCGGCTGCCCCTTCAATGCCCTGGAGACCGCAGCAATCGAAACACCGCAGGCCGTCGCAATATCTTTAATTCTGGTCTTTTTTACCATTCCGTTCGTTTCACCTGTTTTACGGGATTCATGCCGATTATCCTTTCAGCGTCTGCTCTCCAGCCCATGCGGCACCGCGTACGCCGCTGCTGTCGCCATGCTTCGCCGCCAGAACTGGCGTTACGCAGCGCCCGCCAAATACGTACTGTGCCATCTCGGCCGATAAATCGCTATATAGCTCACTCACGCCTGACAGCCCTCCACCTATCACAATCACATCGGGATCGAGCGCGTTAACTATGTTAGCGAAAGCGCGCGCCACTTGATTGCGGAAGCGACGCCACAGAAAGAGCGCTTCAGGACGTCCTTCACGCATCCGCTGCACCAACTCTTCGGCGGTTCCGGCACTCTCGTTTAACAGGTGAAACTGTCGTGCCAGCCCGCTACCGGAAATAAACGACTCCACGCAGTTATGCTGGCCGCAGTAACACAAATGCGAAGGCCCGTCTTTTTCAGCCGAATAGTACGGCAAAGGATTATGCCCCCATTCGCCGCTACAGGCATTCGGCCCCGTCAATAAACGTTGATGAACCACCACACCACCGCCACAGCCGGTACCGAGTATCGCCCCGAATACAGCTTCATAACCGGCACCGCTGCCGTCTATCGCTTCTGAGAGCGCAAAACAGTTGGCATCGTTAACAACAGCAACCGGCTGAGAAAAATAGTCGCTCAGGAGTTCACGCAACGGGTGCCCATTAACAACCTGAATATTTGAATTTTTTACTAAACAAGACCCCGGTTCAATCGCCCCTGGTAAACCGAAGCCAAGGCTGACCTTCTCACCTGATTTATCCTGCGCCCGCTGTACTTCACCAATGACGCCCTGCAAGAACTGTTCAAAGCTCGCTTTCGGCGTCGAAATCCGGTGTTGCCAGACCACGGAGCCCGAGCTATCCAACACAACAGTTTCAATTTTTGTGCCGCCGATATCCATTCCCAAATGCATTTTACCCTGACCTTCTCTCGTAGAAATTAAGTTTATTTTATCCAAAAACTTAAAACCATTTCGCTTAACACACACTTAAGTGTGATGTAGATCGGCATTAAAAAATTATTTTTAGTAAAAATAAAGATCAAAATCACAAGTGTAAAAGTCAGGAATGTATTGAAAACAGAGATCAGATCTATGCTCAAGAACGCAACAAGTTTACTAAAAATAGTCAGAGATGCGTCGTAATGACTTTTGAACTCTTACCCTTGCTAAGCAAATAAGGATTGATGATGGCTACAGCCGATAATCTGGACACTGATGTGCTGATAGTTGATGCGGACGAAACGCTCTCCACCCGCGAAAAAATAGGCTATGGGCTGGGAGATGCTGGTGGACACTGCATCTCTGATTTGATCAGCGGCTTTCTGCTTTTTTTCTACACCGATGTATTTGGCCTTAGCCCGGCCATCGTCGGCGCCATGTTTTTTACCTTGAGAATTGTTGATGCGGTATCCGACCCGGTTATGGGCGTTATTGCTGACAGAACCCAAAGCCGCTGGGGTCGTTTTCGCCCGTGGCAGCTATGGACTGCTGTTCCGCTCGCGGTTATCGGGATCCTGACGTTTACCGTGCCGGAGATGAGTCCGAATATGAAAATCGCCTGGGCCTTCGGTACCTACTTCCTGCTCTCTGTAGGCTATACCGCCAACAACGTCCCCTACTGCGCGCTGATTAACGCGATGACCAACCGTCACGATCAGGTCATGTCCTGCCAGTCATGGCGCTTTGTCTTAAGCGGCATCGCCGGCTTCTTGGTCTCTGTCGGACTACCGTGGATGGTCGAATTCTTTGGTCAGGGCAATCTGGCTAAAGGCTACCAGTATGGTGTGACCGTGCTGTGCGGGATTGGCGCGGTAATGTTTTTGCTGTGCTTTTTCTGGGTCAAAGAGCGCGTACCTCTGTCGCTGGCCGGGAAGTTCACGTTGCGTCAGCATCTGCAAGGACTGCGCAAAAACGACCAATTACTAATGATGCTGGTTATGTCCTTCCTGTTGGTGAATATTCTGTGTATTCGCGGCGGCGGCTACATGTACTTCATCTCCTATGCGCTACAGGGCAACGCTGGCTTTATGTCACTGTTTTTTGCCATCGTCACGCTGGCCGCGATTATCGGCGCAGTCATCGTCAACCCACTTTCCCGCCGCGTAGATATGGTCAAACTGTATTTCCACACTAATCTGGTGCTGGTTATTTTCGGCCTGGCGATGTGGTTCCTGCCAATCGGGCCGCAGCACCAGACGCTATGGCTGGTCTGTATCCTGATTAACAACATTGTGCTTGGTTTCACCCTGCCGCTGCACTTCTCAATTATGGCCTTCGCCGATGATTACGGCGAATGGAAGAACGGCGTGCGCTCTTCCGGGATGAACTTCGCTTTTAACCTCTTTTTCATCAAGCTCTCCTGGGCCTCCTCCGGCGGCATCATCAGCCTGCTGCTGATTTTGGTCGCCTACCGCCCCGGTCTGGAAAACCAGACCGCAGCCTCTATTCAGGGCATCACCCTGTTGCAAAGCGTCGTACCGGCAATTTTCCACCTGGTGCTAGCTCTGTGCTTGCTGAAGTGCCGTCTGAATGACCCGATGATGAAACGTATCTCCACCGATCTTCACCAAAGACATAGTCAAATTTCCTGAGGTAAACATGATGCAGTCTGAAGTAATTGAAGCCGACCTGAACCGAATTACCGTTACCGATCCTTTCCTGGGGGAGTATCAGCGTCTGATTCGCGATGTCGTCATCCCCTATCAGTGGGAAGCGCTTAACGACAACATTCCTGATGCGGAGCCAAGCCATGCGTTGGCTAACTACCGCATTGCTGCGGGATTAGAGGATGGCCAATTTTACGGTATGGTTTTTCAGGATAGCGACGTCACCAAATGGCTTGAGGCGGTCGCCTGGTCCTTGAGCCAAAAACCTGACGCAGTTCTGGAACAGACCGCCGACGAAGTAATTGAACTGCTGGCGCAGGCGCAGTGTGAAGATGGCTATCTCAATACCTGGTACACCGTCAAAGAACCGGGCCAGCGCTGGACTAACCTTGCTGAATGCCATGAACTTTACTGTGCCGGACATCTCTTCGAAGCGGCTGTCGCTTTTTATAACGCCACGGGCAAACGCCGATTGCTGGAAATCTCCTGCCGTTTTGCCGATTACATTGACACCGTTTTTGGTCCAAATTCTGGTCAACTTCGCGGCTATCCAGGACATCCAGAAATCGAGCTGGCGCTTATGCGCCTGTATGAAATCACCCGGGAACCTCGCTATCAAGCGCTGGCCTGCTTCTTCGTCGAAGAACGCGGTAAACAACCTTACTATTACGACATTGAATTCGAAAAACGCGGTGGCACCCGACACTGGATCAACTGGGGCGATGCCTGGCCGGGGATGATAAAAGACAAAACTTACACTCACGCACATAAACCGCTCTCCGAACAAAGCGAAGCGGTTGGGCATGCCGTACGGTCGGTCTACCTGATGACCGGCCTGGCACATATCGCCCGCATGACAAATGACGAAGATAAACGGCAGACCTGCCTGCGAATCTGGAACAATACGGTCCAGCGCCGGATGTATATTACCGGCGGTATCGGCTCGCAGGGGATCGGCGAAGCCTTTACCAGCAACTACGATCTGCCAAACGATACCGCCTACGGTGAGAGCTGCGCTTCAATTGGCCTGATGATGTTCGCCCGCAGAATGCTGGAAATGGAAGGCGATGCGCATTATGCCGATGTAATGGAACGCGCTTTTTACAACACGGTGCTCGGCGGGATGGCGCTGGACGGTAAGCACTTCTTCTATGTTAACCCACTGGAAACGCACCCGAAGAGCATCCCGCATAACCATATTTACGACCATATCAAGCCCGTTCGCCAGCGCTGGTTCGGCTGCGCCTGTTGCCCGCCGAACATCGCACGCACACTGGTCGCTATCGGCCACTACCTTTTCACCCCGCGCCAGGACGCGTTATTTATCAATTTCTACGCCGGGAGCGAAGCGCAGTTCACCATTAACAACCAACCTCTGGCGCTGAAAATCAGCGGTAACTACCCGTGGGATGAAGAGGTTAATATTACTGTTAATAACCCGCAGGCCGTTTGGCATACTCTGGCGTTGCGTCTGCCAGAATGGTGTGAAGCCCCGCAGGTGTTCGTCAACGGCGAAAAAGCACAGGGTGAACAGCTGAAGGGTTATTTGCATATCACTCGTCAGTGGCAACAAGAAGATGTCATTACGCTGCGTCTGCCGATGACCATCCGCCGTGTCTATGCTAACCCATTGGTGCGCCACAACGCTGGTAAGGTAGCCATTCAGCGCGGGCCGCTGGTTTACTGTCTTGAAGAGGTGGATAACGGCAGCGAGCTGCATAATCTGTCGCTACCAAAAGAGAGCAAGCTGCGAGAAGTTCAGGGCGTTGGCGTATTAAAGGGCAAAATAGTGCTGCAGACGGAGGGACTTCGCGTGCTGACGCCCCAGCAAGATAAACCGCTGTACAGCTTCGACCATCGCCAGACGGCGATAGAGAAACAGACCTTAACCTTTATTCCGTGGTTTAGCTGGGCCAACCGTGGCGAAGGCGAAATGCGGATCTGGGTCAACGAGGTTTAAAAATCAAAAAGCCCGCGATCTCACGACCGCGGGCTTTTCCAGGCGATAGAATTACCCTTCGTTGTGCATCTCGAGGTTTTCAACTTCGTTCTGCAACTGAACCGCTTTGGCATCGTCATTACGCAGAGAATCGAGGAAATCGAGATATTGCTGATCCACATCCTTCGTAACGTATACGCCGTTAAACACGGAACATTCAAACTGCTGAATATCCGGGTTCTCGGTACGGACGGCGTCGATCAGATCGTCCAGATCCTGGAAGATAAGGCCGTCTGCGCCGATGATCTGGCGAATTTCATCCACTTCACGACCATGCGCAATCAGTTCGTTTGCGGTAGGCATATCGATGCCATACACGTTCGGGAAGCGAATCTCCGGTGCCGCAGAGGCCAGATAGACCTTTTTCGCCCCGGCTTCACGTGCCATCTCAATAATCTGCTCTGAGGTGGTGCCACGCACAATGGAGTCATCCACCAGCAGGACATTTTTATCACGGAACTCCGCGCGGTTGGCGTTCAGTTTGCGGCGTACAGACTTACGGCGCAGCTGCTGTCCCGGCATGATAAAGGTACGACCGACGTAGCGGTTTTTCACAAACCCCTGACGGTACGGCTTGCCGAGAATACGCGCAATTTCCAGCGCGATATCGCAGGAGGTTTCTGGAATCGGAATGACCACATCAATATCCAGATCTTCCCACTCGCGGGCAATTTTTTCGCCAAGTTTGGTACCCATGTTCACACGGGCGCTGTAGACGGAAATCTTGTCAATGAAGGAATCCGGACGCGCGAAGTAAACATACTCGAACAAGCACGGATTGCTGACCGGGTTTTCGGCACACTGACGGGTGAATAACTGCCCTTTCTCAGTGATATAAACCGCTTCGCCCGACGCAACGTCACGCAGGAATTCAAAGCCCAGGGTATCCAGCGCGACGCTTTCAGACGCTACCATATATTCGGTGCGGCCATCGCCGATATCACGTTTACCCAGCACCAGCGGACGGATACCGTTCGGGTCACGGAAGGCAACCATACCGTGACCGATAATCATCGCCACGCAGGCATACGCGCCGCGGATCTGGCGGTTGGTCGCGGCAATCGCGGCGAAAATGTTGTCTGCTTCCAGCGGGTAGTGGCGGAAGTTATCCAGCTCACTGGCGAAGATATTGAGCAGGATTTCAGAATCTGAGGTGGTATTGATGTGACGGCGCTTCTCTTCAAACAGCTTTTTACGCAGTTCGTGGGCATTGGTCAGGTTGCCATTGTGGGCAAGCGTGATGCCATACGGGGAGTTGACGTAGAAAGGTTGAGCTTCAGAGGCGCTGGAGCTGCCAGCCGTTGGATAACGCACATGACCGATGCCCATGTTGCCCTGCATACGCTGCATGTGGCGAGCTTCAAATACATCACTCACCAGACCGTTTGCTTTACGCAAACGGAAGCAGTTATTTGCATCGATGGTGATAATGCCAGCGGCATCCTGACCACGATGCTGAAGCACTGTTAAGGCGTCATAAATCGACTGGTTAACCGGCATAACACCGGCGATACCGACAATACCGCACATACGTCTTTTTCCTCGTTAAGCTACAACCCAACGCTTATGCTCTGGGCAAGAAACTTGACGAGCTTTGCAGATAGTCAAAGAACCATCTGATGATGAAACTGAACTCCGGGATCAGCTGTGACTTACTCCAGTCTTCACCTTTCGACAGGCCGGTAAAGGTGTCGAGAAAGAACAGAATGGCAGCCACAATCAACACGCCGCGCAGAGCCCCGAAACAGACCCCCAGAACCCGGTCGGTACCTGACAGACCGGTTTTCTCAACCAGTTGCCCTACCACGTAGTTCACAATGGCGCCGACGATCAGCGTCGCGATAAACAGCACCGCGATGGCAATCCCGTTTCGAACCAGTTCGTCTTCAAAGCCCGAAAACCAGACAGACAGGTAAGTGTAGTAATGGCTGGCGACAAAGAAAGCACAACCCCATGTCACCAACGATAACGCTTCACGAACAAAGCCACGGATCAGGCTAACCAGACAGGAAAAACCAATCACCGCGATAATGGCGTAATCAATCCAGACCATATGTGTCCCACGATTTTACGCCCTGTCGTCCTGTTCGGGGCGCATTCTAACAGAAAAAGAAAACGTTTGCGTAGGGATTTCCTTCCCGTGCGTAAATAAAAATGGCGCTGAAAAAAACTTCAACGCCATACCGTTTTATGCCTCTTCGGGCACTGCCGGATGGCGGTAGAAACGCCTTATCCGGCCGACAAACAACAAGATGGGAAGCCTGATAAGACGCCGAGCGCTGTCGTCAGACCACCCTCACTTAGTTCGGGCTGTACCCCATCACCACTCCGCTTAATCCGGAGATTTGCTGTAACTCGCCGAGCGAGCCTTTCAGCTTGTCGCGTGATGCATCCGGCCCCACGAGAATACGGGTTATTTTACCCTGTACTGGCGTTGACGGAGAAGTATATACCCGGAAACCTGCGGCACGAAGTTTACCCACGATCTCATTGACCTTATCGGCATTTTTCAGCGCACCTAACTGCACAACGTAGGCTTTACCCGTCGGCGCCGGTTTCTCTTCTGCCGCCGGTTTTGGCGCAGGAGCGGGAACCGGAGCAGGCGTTGCCTCTACAGGCGGCTGTGGCTTCGGTTGCGGCTTCGGCTTTTCAACCGGTTTTGGTTTGGGCTGTTCTACCGGCGCTGGCGTCGTATCAAGCTCAGGATTATTCGCTGATGCATAGCGTGACGGATCCAACGACGGCGCCGCCGCATCGCCTGCCCGTACCTCTTCCGCCGCCCCTTCTGGCGGCTGGGTCGGCAATGCCTGCGTTGCCGCTGGCATCATATCCGGCTCATCGCGATCGCCCGGTTTCGGGACCAGCGGGATCGCCGCGAATTCATCCTGATAATGTTTTTTCTGCCCGTCGAGCAGCCCGGGCAACACAATGACGCCCAGCGCGACCAGCACAATCGTGCCGACTAAACGATTCTGAAACTTACTCGCCACCGATTCTCCCCGCGTCCATCACTTCCATGACATGTGCAACCGTGTGAAATGAACCACACACCAGTACGGTATCTTCTGGTCTCGCGTCTGCCAGAGCGGCATGCCATGCCAGCGCGACACTGTCATAGACACTGCCTTTACCGAGATGTTCCAGCAGTTGTTCTGCCGTTGCGCCCCGGGGGCCTTCCAGCGGAGCACAATACCAGTCGTCGACCACGCTTTTCAACCAGGCCAACGTTCCCGCAATATCCTTATCATGTAGCATACCGATAACGGCAAGAACGCGCCCCTTTTTCGGCAACATTTTCAGTCGTCCGGTGAGATATTCCGCTGCATGGGGATTATGCGCGACATCAAGGATGACGCGCGGCGACTCGCTCACAATCTGGAAACGTCCCGGAAGAATCGCCCGGGCAATCCCGTCGCGGATCGCCTGTTCACTGACGTTCAGGCCGCTGGCGCGCAGTGCCGCCAGCGCGGTCGCCGCATTGGGTTGCGGAACCTGCGGCAGCGGTAAATCCACCAGAGTGCCGTGGCGGTCGCTAAAGGACCAGCCCGTCTCCGTTACCGTAAACTGCCAGTCTTCGCCACGACGCTGTAACCGCACGCCTTTCTCCAGCGCGACATCGGCGATGGTATAGGGCATTTCGGGTTCGCCGACAATCGCCGGTTTTCCCGCACGGAAAATACCGGCCTTTTCACGACCAATGCTTTCACGATCCGGCCCCAGCCAGTCGGTATGATCCAACGCGATGCTGGTGACTATGCCAACATCGGCATCGACAATATTCGTCGCGTCGAGTCGTCCGCCCAGCCCAACTTCCAGGATCACTACATCCAGTTGCGCCTGCTTAAACAGCCACAATGCGGACAACGTGCCGTATTCAAAATAGGTCAGCGAGATATCCCCACGCGCCGCTTCGATCTCCGCAAAGGATTCGGTGTGAGCCGATTCGGGCAGTTCATTGCCACGCACGCGGACGCGTTCGGTGTAACGCACCAGATGCGGCGAACTGTATACCCCGACGTTATACCCCGCCGCCGTCAATACGGACTCCAGCGTCCGGCAGGTCGTGCCTTTACCATTAGTGCCAGCCACGGTGAAGACAAACGGTGCAGGCTTCAGTACGCCCAGTCGCGCCGCCACCTGGCTTACGCGCTCAAGGCCCAGATCGATCGTTTTCGCGTGGAGGTTTTCCAGATAAGAAAGCCACGAGGCCAGGGGCGACGTGGCTTTAGGAATACGTTTGTTATTCATGATGCCCGTAAAATCGTTACGTTGAGAAAAGCAAAAGGGCAGCGCCTGTGGCCCTGCCCTTTTCAGTTATCAGGCCTCGGGTTCCTGATCCGGCACCGGCGGCACCACCACGCCTTCACGCGGGGTATCCGGATTTGGCGCCGGCAGATTCATCAGCTTCGCCAGAATGCTCGCCAGCTTCAGGCGCATCTCCGGACGGCGGACGATCATATCGATAGCGCCTTTTTCGATCAGGAACTCACTGCGCTGGAATCCAGGCGGCAGTTTCTCACGTACGGTTTGCTCGATAACGCGCGGACCCGCGAAGCCGATCAGCGCTTTCGGTTCAGCAATGTTGAGATCGCCCAGCATCGCGAAGCTTGCAGAGACGCCGCCCATTGTCGGGTCGGTCAGCACGGAGATGTACGGCAGCCCGCGCTCCTGCATTTTTGCCAGCGCCGCGGAAGTTTTCGCCATCTGCATCAGCGACATCAGCGCTTCCTGCATACGCGCGCCGCCGGAGGCGGAGAAGCAAATCAGCGGGCAGTTATCTTCCAGCGCCTGTTCAACGGCACGTACAAAACGAGCGCCGACGACAGAACCCATCGAGCCGCCCATGAAAGCAAACTCAAATGCCGCTGCAACGACCGGCATGCCGTGAAGCGTACCCTTCATCACGACCAGCGCATCTTTCTCGCCGGTTTCCTTTTGCGCGGACGCCAGACGGTCTTTGTATTTCTTGGAGTCACGGAACTTCAGTACGTCTTTCGGCTCGAGTTCGCTACCCAGCTCCACCAGCGTTCCTTCATCTAACAGGCTATGCAGGCGGTTACGCGCCGACATACGCATGTGATGGTCACACTTCGGACAGACCTCAAGATTACGTTCCAGCTCAGCACGGTATAAAACCTGACCGCAGCTATCACACTTAGTCCACACCCCTTCAGGAATGCTTGCCTTGCGGGTGGGAGTAATGTTGCTTTTAATTCGTTCAATCCAGCTCATTTATGACCTTTCTGCCTGAACCTGGTGTGTTCCAGTTTTGCCGTGGGGGCGCATAATGCCATTTTTGCCCCCAACAGACCATGAATGTTGCACATTAAAACATAACAGCCCGAAACTTTGGATAAAAAAGTGGTCGAACCGCCGAGTTAGTTTCTATTTTGTTACACGTGACGCAGCGCGTTTATGGCGAATAATTTCCGCCACGCCCGGCAGGATCGATACCACAATAATCCCGACTATCAGCAACTTAAGGTTGTTCTGAATCATCGGAATGGTGCCGAAGAAGTAACCGGCATAGGTAAAGAGCAGAACCCACAGCAGCGCGCCTATCACGTTATACGCCGCAAAATGACGATACGACATATGTCCCATTCCCGCCACAAACGGTGCAAATGTTCTGACGATCGGCACAAAACGGGCGAGAATGATGGTTTTTCCGCCGTGTTTTTCGTAAAACTGGTGCGTTTTGTCCAGATAGCTGCGGCGGAAAATCTTCGAGTCCGGGTTACTGAATAGCTTCTCGCCGAACAGTCGACCAATAGTGTAGTTCACCGCATCCCCGACAATCGCGGCAATCAGCATCAACACCACCATCAGGTGCACATTGAGATCGTTGGTGCCCAGCGACGCCAGCGCCCCCGCCACAAACAGCAGGGAGTCCCCTGGCAGGAACGGCGTCACCACCAGCCCCGTTTCACAAAACAGAATCAGGAACAGTATTGCGTAAACCCAGACGCCGTACTCTGCGACCAGCTCCGCCAGGTGCACATCAATGTGCAGGATAAAATCGATGAGAAAGTAAATCAGGTCCATAGTTGCCTATACCTTTGTACGACGCAAATTAGTCCGCCAGAAAGAGCGGGCCCATGGGCGGTTTAGGAAGGTCAAACCGGTCAGGGTAGTCCACCGCAACCAGATACAGTCCTTCGGCCTTCGCCGTTGCCGCTGCGAGCGTTCTGTCCTTTGCCGCTAACAACTCTGCTATCCAGCTCTCCGGCTGGTTGTGGGCACCTACTTCCATCAGGCTGCCAACAATGTTCCTGACCATATGATGTACAAAGGCATTCGCTTTGATATCGACCACCACATACGCCCCATGACGCGATACCGTAATGTGCATCACGTTACGCCACGGCGTGCGCGACTGGCACTGGACGGCGCGAAACGACGTAAAGTCATTCTCGCCAATCAGACACTGCGCCGCACGATGCATGCGTTCGGCGTCCAGCGGCTCGTAATAATGCGTCACACCTTTGCCTAACACCGCCGGACGTAACCGATGATTGTAGATGATGTAACGATATCGGCGAGCCGTGGCGCTGAATCGCGCGTGAAAATCTTCCGGTACAGCTTTCACCCATCGCACCGCAATGTCACCAGGCAAATTCGCATTTACACCCAATGTCCATGCCGCATCTTTACGCAGCGCGGTGGTTTCAAAATGCACAACCTGCCCGGTGCCGTGCACACCGGCATCGGTGCGTCCGGCGCAAAAGACGTTAATCGGTTCATTGGCGACCTGTGAAAGCGCCTTTTCCAGCTTTTCCTGCACACTGCGGACTTCATTCTGACGCTGCCAGCCATAATATTTGCTGCCGTCATACTCGATGCCCAGCGCAATTTTATACACCGGCGATTGTTGCAGGTCAGACATCAGTACAGGTACTCCTGCACCAGTTTTTCCGCAATTTTCACCGCCATCAGCGCGCCGCCAAAGCGGACGTTATCCGCCACGGACCAGAACTGAACCTGTTCCGGCATGCCGTAATCGTTACGCACGCAGCCCACCGACAGATGCGCGCTGCCTGAAGCGTCGCCAACCTGGGTCGGAAAATCACTCTCTTCTGACAGCACAATGTCTTCGCCGCGGGAAAAGGCATCACGAGCCTCTTCGGCAGCCAGTGGACGCAGCGCTTCAAATGCCACCATCTGCGCGTGACCGTAAAACACCGGTGACTGCACGCAGTTTGCCGAGATCAACAACCCGTCATCCTGCATAATTTTGCGTACTTCATCGACGATCCGCCGCTCTTCACGCACGCTGCCTTCGCGATCCGGCAACAGCGGCAACATGTTGAACGCCAGCTGGCGACCAAAGAAATCATCTTCATCAATGGGGATCCCGTTCAGCAGTTTTGCGCTTTGTCCGGCCAGCGCATCGACCGCTTTTTTACCGTGCGCTGATGCCGAAAGCAGACTGGTTACGGTGATGCGAGAAAGTCCACCCTGATCGATAAGCGGTTTCAGCGCGGCCAGCAGTTGACTGGTCAGGCTGTTCGGCACAGCAATCACGTTACGATTGCGATAGTCCGCCAGCACAAACGGGTTCACTTCCGGCACCACCAGCGGAACGTCAGGTTCAAGCGCGAACAGACCGCTGGAATCAATGACCAGACAGCCTGCATTTGTCGCCTCTTCAACCCAGGCCGCCGTGGCCTCAACGCCGGCGACGAAAAAGGCCAGTTGCGCCTGCGTCCAGTCGAACTCGGCCGCATCCTGCACAATCACTGACTTACCACCAAAGCGCAGATGTTCGCCCGCGCTTTCATTACGTGCCAGCGCAAAAATTTCCCCAACCGGGAACTGACGTTCAGCCAGGGTTTCAAGCAACGCTTCGCCAACGGCGCCCGTCGCGCCGAGGACGGCAATATTCCAGCCTTCAGACATGGTGGTTTACTCCAGAAAAGCATAAGCCTCCCTGCCGATTATTCGTCAGGGGGCATTAAGAAGACATTAACGTGTCGGGTGATGAACTGCGTTAAAACCCAGTTTACACAGTAACGCCGCCGCATCTGCGTCGTCGCACATCACATACAGTGAGGACCACTCACGACGCTCGAGGTAATTTTTGCGCAGTTTATCAAATTCACCCGGTATTCCGGCAACGTTGCGCAGCGGCGCATCGTCGCGGCGCACATCATACACCAAATGCACCAGTCTTTTCAGCGTCGGCTGATCCAACGGGCCATGCAGCGTAATGCGGCCAAATTCCGGCGCAGGCAGTAGCGTATCCAGCGCGATATGTTGCTCGCGGCCGATAAACGCGCTCCAGGCTTCAAAGACCTGCGTGGTGCCGCGCGCTTTACCTTCCAGGGTGTAGCCCGCAATGTGCGCGGTGCCAATATCGATCGTGTTCAACAGGTCGACATTCAGGTCCGGCTCGCCTTCCCAGACATCCAGAACCACACTCAGATCCTGTCCGGCGTTAAGACGCGCCAGCAGCGCGGCGTTATCCACCACGGCGCCACGACAGGCATTAATCAGAATAGAGCCCGGTTTCAGACGGGAAATCAGCGCGTCATCGGCCAGATGCAGCGTTTTGTAAGGCCCTTCTTTAAACAGCGGCGTGTGGAAGGTCAGGATATCGGCTTCTTGTACCAGCGCATCAAGCGAACGGAAATCGCCCTCGTCTCCGCGATCCGCACGTGGTGGATCGCATAACAGCGTGCGGATCCCCAGCGCTTCCAGTCGCGCCTGCAGGCGTCCGCCGACGTTACCCACGCCGACAATCCCGACGGTACGATCGCGTAACGCGAATCCGTCACGTTCCGCCAGCATCAGCAGCGCGGAGAAAACATATTCCACCACCGCGATGGCGTTACAGCCGGGCGCCGCTGAAAATCCAATGCCCGCTTGTTTGAGCCACTCCTCATCCACATGGTCAGTGCCCGCGGTTGCGGTACCCACAAACTTGATGGCTTTCCCTTCCAGCAGCGACGCGTTCACTTTGGTGACCGAACGCACCATTAACGCATCGGCATCATCCAGCTCAGCGACAGGGATGGGACGTCCGGGAACCGCTTTGACCTCACCCAGACGACTAAACAATTCGCGGGCATAAGGCATATTTTCATCAACGAGAATTTTCACGTCTGTCGTACCTGTTTGAGAACGAGAGTTAACCGGGCAAGTGTGCCATAATCTGGCCGCCAGGCATACTTTGCTAAGATTGATGGTTTAAGGATAAGTGATGATGCAACCCATTTCCGGTACTCCCGCGCGCCCTCCCGGTGAGGGGCAACCTGCGGTTTCCACGGCGGGCGAACAACCGCTCTCCACGCAACAGCGGACCGTACTGGAACGCCTGATAACGCGCCTGATTTCACTGACGCAACAGCAAAGTGCGGAAGTGTGGGCCGGTATGAAGCACGATCTCGGCGTAAAAAGCGATACTCCGTTGCTGTCGCGCCATTTTCCTGCGGCGGAACAAAACCTCAGCCAGCGTCTCGGCGTGGCCCAGCAAAATCATGCCAACCGCCAGGTGCTTTCACAGTTGACAGAATTACTGAATCAGGGAAATAACCGCCAGGCAGTGAGCGATTTTATTCGCCAGCAGTACGGGCAAACGGCGCTCAGCCAACTCAAACCGGAACAGCTTAAGAACGTGCTGACGCTTTTACAGCAGGGACAGTTGTCGATCCCGCAGCCGCAGCAGCGCCCGGCGACCGATCGCCCGCTGCTGCCAGCCGAACACAATACGTTAAATCAACTGGTGACCAAACTGGCCGCCGCAACGGGGGAATCCAGCAAGCTGATCTGGCAATCGATGCTGGAACTTTCCGGCGTGAAAAGCGGTGAGCTGATCCCGGCAAAGCATTTCACTCATCTGGCAACCTGGCTACAGGCGCGTCAGACCCTGAGTCTGCAACATGCGCCTACCCTGCAATCGCTACAGGCGGCGCTAAAGCAACCGCTGGAAGCCGATGAGCTGGTCAGCCTGAAAGAGTACGCCCAGCAGAACGGGCAGATCCACCCGCAGACGGTACTGACCACCGCGCAGGTGCAGGATCTCCTGAATCAGATCTTCCTGCGCCGCGTCGAACGCGATCGGGAATTAAACGATCCACGCCACATTCAGCCGATTTACAGTCCGTTTGCGCCGGTTATCGACACGCTGCGCTCGTTCACCGCGCGTCCCGGACTGCTGTTCATCGCCCTGCTGGTCGCGTTACTGATTTTCTGGCTGGTCGTCTAGCCCCGGCGAAACGACAGCAGCGTCACCGCTATTCCCAGCACCGCCGAAATCGCACCGGCAAGAAACACGGATGGATAGCCACAGGACGTGGCAAGCAACCCTGCCAGCGGGCCAGTGACCGCGTAAGAGATATCCTGAAATGCGGCGTAGCCTCCCAGCGCCGTCCCGCGAACCTGTGACGGTACGCGTTTCACCACTTCAACGCCGAGCGCCGGGAAGATCAGCGAACACCCCGCCCCGGTTAATGCCGCACCGAGCAGCGCAAACCAGGCCGTCGGCGCCAGCCAGAGCAAGACCAGTCCAACGGTCTCGATCAGCAGAGAAGCGATAGCCACTCTGACCCCGCCACAGCGGTCCGGCATCCAGCCAAACAGCACGCGCATGATCACAAAGGCCCCGCCAAACGCGGTCAGCGTAAAGCCGGCCATCGCCCAACCGTGGCTGGCAAAATAGAGAGAGATAAAGGTACCGATCACGGCAAATCCCACGCCTTGCAGCGCGAGGCCCAGACCCGGTTTCCAGATAAGCCCTACCACGCTCCACAGCGAGGGACGCTCGCCCGCATGGGCCGGTACTTTACGCACCGTTCCGTTAAACGCCCATGCCAGCAGCGGCAACACCATTGTCGTACCCGCAAGACCCGCAAACCCAAAATGGCTGTGGATCAGCAGACCCAGCGGCGCGCCAGCCGCCAACGCGCCGTAAATCGCCATCCCGTTCCACGACATCACTTTACCGGAACGTGCTGGCCCCACCAGACCCAGTCCCCAGGTCAGGGTTCCGGTTAATAACTGGCTTTCCCCAAACCCGAGGATCAGCCGCCCGACGATTAATAACGCGAATTTGATCGGAACAGAAACGGGTAACAATGCCGCCAGTAGCCACGCGCCGCCCGCCAGAGCACAGGCAAACATTCCCTGTAGCGCAGAACGTTTGGCGCCGTACTGATCGGCGAGACGCCCGGCATAGCCGCGCGTCAGAACGGTGGCCAGAAACTGAATCCCTACAGCGATACCGACCATCGTATTGCCGTAGCCCAGTTCATAGTGAACAAACAGTGGAATGACGGGTAGCGGCAGGCCGACCGTCATGTAGGTCAAAAAGACCGCAAATGCGATACGAAAAAGCGATGTGTTCGCTGCAGAGGTTTTTTCTTTATGGGTTACTGCTGTCATGCGTTACTCCAGAATGCAGAGTAAGGCGAGGAAATGCCACGCCCCCTCCACCTGACCGTCAGGATTAAGGTGCGTTGGATAACGTCAAACGCTTACGCATTATCCGGAAGATAATGATGGGCCTGAAGTCTGCCTGTGAGTGGCTAAAGTTGTCAACCGCAAACCATCAGCGCGTATCAATACAGGTTTTCATCGTCAAAAAGTGAAGGCAAGACGGCACCGATGCCTTTGGTCCCAAACAGATAAGTCACCTGTTGCTGCTGTTCTGGCGTCAGGAGTCTGAACATCATATCCCAAATCTCTTTCGGTTCCGCTTCCCAGGCTGATGATTCATTGCGCACCGATGCCGTGTCGCCATCCACAACATAGGGATGAACATAGACGGGGAGAATTGAAATGTGGTATTCCCACGCCTTTGATTTACTGCGCTTGCGTTTAATGCCTTCTTTACCTGCGCTCAGGATATTGAGCCGATTGCGAACAGCGGGGATGCTACCGGGAAAACCCGGTAGGCCAATACATTCCTGTACCGTGAGCCATTCTTTAGACATCATTTCGTTCCTTTCCCCAGTGAAATAAAAATAACTTTTCTTTCTTACGCGAAATTTCAGGGTTATTCTGGCAATACTCAGCCGACAAAAGAAAATCGCCTTCTTTTGTCGCCATGATATAAACCATAAAAATATCGGCGCCGATAACACATCTTCGTAGGATTACAGAATGAGAGAAAAAAGCCAAGACTGGCATCGTGCAGATATTAAAAGTGCACTTGAAAAAAGAGGTATTACGCTCAGGGATCTTTCGCGCGCGGCGGGCTTGTCACCCGATTCGCTACGGAATGTCTTTACCCGCAGTTGGCCTCGTGCCGAGCAGATTATCGCTAACGCGCTGGAAACCACGCCAGACGTAATATGGCCGACCCGTTATATCAATATGCCACCTGTTCCTGCCGCTGAATCGCCAGAGAATAATGAAAACTAATATTTCCTGTATGTTTTATTCTTTGCCGGAATTAATAAATTAATTAGCGAAACACATTGTAGATACCAATAGCACTAAAGGTTATGCCTGACGGAGAAAATATTGTTAATGCTTCTCGTAATCTTTTTACGCGTTTCATTAACAGAGGTTATTATGAGTTGGGATAAAACAGCTGCGGCTAATTATGCAAAATCGCATGCAGGCGCACATTCGCAAAGCCGCTGTGCAGAATTTACCCGTAAAGCGATACAAGCGGGAGGTGTACTTCTTGGCAACACCTACCACGCCAAAGACTACGGTCCAATATTAAAGAGTGCCGGATTTAGCGCGATAGGTACCTATGAGTCTCCTCAGGCGGGAGATGTCATCGTCATTCAACCCTATGCCGGTGGAAATCCAAGTGGTCATATGGCGATTTTCGACGGTTCAGAGTGGTATTCAGACTTCAGACAGCGCGACATGTGGGCAGGACCGGGTTATCGGGCAGCAAAACCGACCTATATCATTTACAGGAAAAAATGATGAAAACCTTCTTATTGTTGCCACTCATCCTGCTACTGTGCAGTTGTTCCACCCCTCCGCGAGACAGTTCTCACGACGTGAGGCAATTTTATCTTTCATGGATGGAGGCATTTACGGTCGATTCGGACAAACCCCGTGAAACCGCAGGATTACTACAACGCTATGTTGCAAAGGAGGTTATCGATCGTCTGACGTTGATTGATAGCTATTATGAGCAAGAGATTGTGGACTCAGACTACTTTATGTATGTGCAGGATTATGCGCCAGAATGGATCCCACAATTACAGGTTGGACACCCGCAACCCTTTCTCGGCGGCGAAAAAGTGATGGTCCAGTTGGGCGGTCCTGTCGACCAGCCCCCCATTCGTCTGGAAGTTTATACGCGCCGGGAAGGAGCACACTGGAAAATCTATCGCGTCAGGGATGTCGGAAATCATTTTGAGCATCCCTTATACAGCGCTGGCGCTATTGCCCAGGCCCGGGCGTGGTCTGCGAAAATCGCAGCAGAATACGAACCGCTTAACAAGTAAAAAGGGAGCCGTTTGGCTCCCTTTTTCATCAGCAACCGTCTTACGCTTTCAGCTTACGCATCACCAGCGTGGCGTTGGTGCCGCCGAAACCGAAGCTGTTCGACATAACGGTGGTCAGTTCGCGATCGAGGGTTTCGGTCACGATGTTCAGACCTGCCGCCTGCTCGTCCATCTCTTCGATGTTGATGCTTGGTGCGACAAAGCCGTGTTCCAGCATCAACAGCGAGTAGATCGCTTCCTGTACGCCAGCGGCGCCCAGAGAGTGACCGGTCATCGCTTTAGTCGCGGAGATCGCCGGGCTGTTATCGCCAAATACTTCGCGAATCGCCCCCAGTTCTTTTACGTCGCCAACTGGCGTAGACGTACCGTGGGAGTTCAGGTAGTCAATTGGGGTATCAACGCCATGCATCGCCATCTGCATGCAGCGCACCGCGCCTTCGCCAGACGGAGCCACCATGTCAGCGCCATCAGAGGTCGCGCCGTAGCCCACGATTTCTGCGTAGATATGCGCGCCACGCGCCAGAGCGTGTTCCAGTTCTTCGACCACTACCATACCGCCGCCGCCTGCAATGACAAAACCGTCACGGTGCGCATCATAGGTACGGGAAGCTTTAGAAGGCTGGTCGTTATATTTGGTGGACAGTGCGCCCATCGCGTCGAACTCACAGGCCATTTCCCAGCCCAGCTCTTCGCCGCCGCCAGCAAATACGATGTCCTGTTTGCCCAGTTGGATCTGCTCGACCGCATTACCGATACAGTGTGCGGAGGTCGCACAGGCGGAGCTGATGGAGTAGTTTACGCCATGAATTTTGAACGGCGTCGCGAGGCAAGCGGAAACCGCAGAGCCCATCGCTTTGGTGACCACGTATGGGCCAACCGCTTTCAGGCCACGCGGGCTACGCATTGCGTCAGCACCGAATACCTGCGCTTTAGACGAGCCGCCGGAACCGGCAATCAGGCCAACGCGCGGGTTGTTCTGATAGGCTTCTTCGCTCAGGCCTGCATCCGCAATCGCTTCACGCATGGAGAGATAGGCATAAATAGAGGCATCGTTCATGAAACGAACCACCTTACGGTCGATCAAACCAGTGGTGTCCAGTTTGACGTTGCCCCATACGTGGCTGCGCATTCCTGCATCTTTAAACTCGTCAGAAAAAGTGATCCCTGAACGTCCTTCACGCAGAGATGCCAGGACTTCCTGCTGGTTATTACCGATGCTGGAAACGATGCCCAAGCCAGTAATCACTGCACGTTTCATTCAATACCTCTGTAATCGCACTATAATAAGTTTCGATTGGCACAATAGCGTACACTTGTACGCCGAACAAGTCCGATCAGCCAATTTGTACTGAAATTTGCGCCGCCTGGCACACATCGCTAAGATCGTGACACTGCCTGTCAGACGAGTAACTTACGTGAAACAATACGCTATACAACCCGCCAACCTCGAATTCAACGCTGAGGGTACACCTGTTTCCCGAGATTTTGACGACGTCTACTTTTCCAACGACAACGGTCTGGAAGAGACGCGCTATGTCTTCCTCGGAGGCAACCGGATCACAGAACGCTTTGTGGAACATTCTCACCCGTTGTTTGTGGTAGCGGAGAGCGGCTTTGGTACTGGCCTGAACTTTCTCACGCTCTGGCAGGCGTTCGCTGCATTTCGCGCCACTCAGCCCGAGGCTACGCTACAAAGATTACATTTCATCAGTTTTGAAAAATTTCCGCTGAACCGTGACGATCTCACAGCAGCACATCAACACTGGCCGGAGTTGGCCGAATTTGCCGGACAACTTCAGGCCCAGTGGCCGTTGCCGCTGGCGGGTTGCCACCGTCTGCTGCTGGATGAAGGACGCGTCACGCTCGATCTCTGGTTTGGCGATATCAATGAACTCACCGACCAACTCGACGACAGCCTGAATCAAAAAGTCGACGCCTGGTTTCTCGACGGCTTCGCCCCGGCCAAAAATCCGGACATGTGGACGCCGACGCTGTTTAACGCCATGGCGCGGCTGGCCCGCCCGGGGGGGACGCTGGCGACCTTTACGTCTGCCGGACTTGTCCGTCGCGGGTTACAGGAAGCTGGTTTTACCATGCAGAAATGCAAAGGCTTTGGCCGCAAACGGGAAATGCTGCGCGGCGTGATGGAACACACTCTCGCCCTTCCAGCGTCAACACCGTGGTTTGCCCGTCAGGGCAGTGAAAAACGCGAGGTCGCCCTTATTGGTGGCGGGATTGCCAGCGCGCTGCTTTCACTGGCGCTATTGCGCCGTGGCTGGCAGGTGACGCTCTATTGCGCAGATGAAAGCCCTGCTCAGGGAGCCTCCGGCAACCGTCAGGGGGCGCTCTATCCACTTCTCAGCAAACACGATTCGGCGATCAATCTCTTTTTCCCTGCGGCGTTTACGTTCGCGCGTCGCCTCTACGATGCCCTGCCCGTGGGCTTCGATCATGACTGGTGTGGCGTCACGCAACTGGGTTGGGATGATAAAAGCCAGCAGAAAATCGCGCAGATGCTGTCGCTGGATTTACCGTCAGCGCTGGCGAACGCAGTCGATGCCGAACAGGCGCGACACCTTACCGGTGTCGACACCGGTTGCGGCGGCGTGACGTATCCCCTGGGCGGCTGGCTGTGCCCGGCGCAATTAACTGCCGCCGTGCTTCTGCTGGCCGAAAAACAGGGACTACGCTGCCACTATCAGCATTCGCTGGCGACGCTTAACCGTTCTGCTTCCGGCTGGGATCTGCACTTTAGCCACGGCGATCGCGCAGAGCATGCCGTAGTGGTGCTGGCTAACGGCCACCAGATTCCCCATTTTACTCAGACACAACCGCTGCCCGTCTACGCCGTCGCCGGCCAGGTCAGCCATATTCCGACGACGCCAGCGCTTTCCGGGATCCGTCAGGTACTGTGTTATGACGGCTACCTTACACCGCAAAACCCGGCCAACCAGCAGCACTGCATCGGGGCCAGCTACCATCGCGGCAGCGAAGAAACGCAGTATCGGGAAGACGATCAACAGCAGAACCGACAGCGCCTGATCGATTGTTTCCCGGCGGCGGAATGGGCTAAAGAGGTTGATGTGAGTGACAACGCGGCGCGCTGCGGCGTGCGCTGCGGCGTGCGCTGTGCCACCCGCGATCATTTACCGATGGTGGGAAACGTTCCGGACTATAGCGCCACGTTGGCGCAGTATGCCGACTTAGCCGACAACAAAGCGGGCGCCGCAAGTGCGCCGGTGTATGACGATTTGTTTATGCTGGGTGCGCTGGGTTCTCGCGGGCTGTGCTCCGCTCCGCTGTGTGCAGAAATTCTGGCTTCGCAGATGAGTGATGAACCGGTGCCGATGGATGCCGCTACGCTTGCAGCCTTAAATCCAAATCGCTTATGGGTGCGGAAGTTGTTAAAAGGAAAAACGATTAAAACACAGATGGGATAAAAAACGCGCCATCCGGCAGGTTGAAATGCCGGATGACGGTGTCGTGATTATTGCGTTGCTTTCTGGAACAGCGCGTCCCACATCTCTTTGACTAACGCCTGATCGCGCGGCGACAACTCACCGGCACCGATAGCGTTTTCCAGGCTGCGGGTGACGTTGGCATAGACGGCCTGAGCAGAATGGTCATCGGTACCTTCCAGTTCTGCGACGGCTAACGTCAGGTGGCCACGCAAATACCCACTGGCAAACAGCTCATCATCGCTTGCATGCTCTACCATGTCGTCGATTAATGCCAGAATGCGTGATTCAAACTCCGCGATCATCTTCTTTCCTCATTGTAACGTGGCACTGGCTTCAGTTGAGCGCTTCTGGCCACGGGAACTGTTCCGCCGTAAGTTCAGGCGTGTGATAATAATCCTGTAATGCCTTGATAAAGCGCGCCGGACGTTCGGGAATCCCCTCCTCCAGATACGCCATCACCTGTGCATGAACCCGACGCTGAAACACCACGCGGTCCGGTTCAAAATCGCCTTCCAGGTTGTCGCAACTGACGTTAAACGGATACCCCGCCGCCACGCAAAATAACCAGTCAAACGCCTGCGGTTTCACTTCCACATCTTCAAACTGGCCCTGCGTCGCCGCATCGCGACCGTCCGGACAATACCAGTAGCCGAAATCCACCTGCTCGCGGCGCGCTTTTCCGGCAATGCACCAGTGCGAAATCTCATGCAATGCGCTGGCGTAAAAGCCGTGCGCAAAAACAATCCGGTGATATGGGATCTCCGCATCAGCAGGAAGATAGATCGGTTCGTCGTCGCCTTTAATCAGACGGGTATTAAAATCATCGGCAAAGCAGCCGTTAAAAATATCAATCAATTGTTCGTAGCGGTGCGTACTGTTCATTAACTCATCCCCAGCCAGTGGAGAATCTCCTGTCCATGGTTATCATAAAGAAGTTTCATACTCATCACCGCCGAGACAATGACGATCATGGGCCGAATCAGCTTTTGTCCTTTGCTTAGTACCAGTCGGGAGCCCATCCGCGCCCCGAAAAATTGGCCGATCAGCATGACAAAACCGGTGGCCCAAATCACTTTCCCGCCGATGACAAACAGCAGCAGGCCGCCAATATTGGAGGTGGCATTCAGCACCTTGGCGTGAGCAGTCGATTTAGCGAGGTTATAGCCGCACAGCATGACAAACGACAGCGCATAAAATGAACCAGCCGCCGGGCCAAAGAAACCATCGTAAAAGCCTACGCAGCCACCGGCCACCAGGGCAAACGGCAGACCGTACAGGCGACGCTGTCTGTCTTCCTCGCCGACTTTCGGCATCAGCAAAAAGTAGAGACCAATGCAGATCACCAGAACAGGCAGGATCTGTCGCAACACGTCTGACTGCACATGTTGCACCAGCAGTGCGCCGCTCATCGAACCAATAAACGTCATCGCGATATTGAGTTTCTGGTCGGCGAGGTTCACCACTTTACGGCGAATAAAATAAATTGAAGAAGAAATCGAACCGCCGCAGGCCTGCAGTTTATTGGTCGCCAGCGCCTGCGCGGGAGACATCCCTGCCGCCATCAGCGCGGGGATGGTCAACAGACCGCCGCCGCCCGCCAGTGAGTCGATAAATCCAGCCAACATTGCCACAAAAAACAACACCATCAACAGCAGCGGAGAGACCATAAACAGGTCCGCAAAATTATCCATTAGAGTACATGCTCATCCAGCAGCGCCTGGCAGGAAGGCGGCAACGGAGGCGGTGTCTTCTTCTCAGGCTTTGTTGTTCCAGGTTTTGGCGGTTCAAACCAACTTTGTAGCTCAGCGCCACAACCGTCGCCCGGAGGAGGCAAAGGCTGATCTTCACACTCAAGGCTATCGGCAGGGCAACGTAATCGTACATGCATATGCGCACGATGCTGGAACCAGGGTCGCACTTTACGTAACCAGTCGCGATCGGTACCGGCATCCAGGCAGAGCTGTTGTTTTATGGCAGGATTCACGAAAATACGCGTGACGTCGTTATCTTTCGCCGCCAGCTTAATCAGACTGGAGATTTCCGGTTTCCACAGGGTCGGCACGACATGTTTACCGTCACGGGCGACCAAATCCAGCGCCTGGGGACGCAGCAGTTGCGCCTGAGTCCAGCGGGTTTTTGGCAACTGCAGGAAAATGTCCACATCCAGACCGGTCTGGTGGCTGGCATGTCCACCGTTAAATCGACCGCCAGCGGGCATTCCCATATCGCCAATCAGCACCGTTCCCAGCCCAAGATTGCTCACCTGCGTACTCAGTCGCTGGATAAACATCACCAGATCGGGATGGCCGAAATAGCGACGCTGATCGGTGCGCATCACCTGATAGTGATCCGACTGCACAGGAAGCGTGCCCGCCCCCACAATGCAGCCGTTCGAGAAACCACCAATTGACTGCGCGCTGCCCGGCACGGGCTGGGTAATTTTCTGCCACGGCGTCGCCGCCAGGCTGGCCGTGCTGGCAAGCAGAGCCAGCAGTGCTATCGCGGTTTTTTTCATTTCTTACCAGCGTGGAATATCCGTTTTGACATCCGCATTTTGCGCCCGTTGACGTAACAGGTGATCCATCAGCACGATCGCCAGCATCGCTTCCGCGATCGGTACCGCACGGATCCCCACGCACGGATCGTGACGACCTTTAGTGATCATCTCCACCTCGTCGCCAAAGCGATTAATCGTGCGGCCCGGAACGGTAATACTGGACGTCGGTTTCAGCGCCATGTGGGCCACGATTTGCTGGCCGCTGCTGATCCCGCCCAGAATACCGCCGGCATGGTTGCTCTGAAACCCGTCTTTGGTGATTTCATCACGGTTCTGACTGCCGCGTAGCGCCACGACGTCAAACCCGTCACCAATTTCGACGCCTTTCACCGCGTTGATGCTCATCAGCGCGTGGGCGATATCGGCATCGAGTCTGTCAAACACGGGTTCACCCAGCCCTGCCGGAACGCCACTGGCGACCACGGTCACTTTCGCGCCAATGGAATCACCCTCTTTTTTCAGCGCACGCATCAGTTCATCCAGCGCGTCGATCTTATCCGGGTCCGGGCAGAAGAAAGGATTTTGCTCAACCTGCGACCAGTCTTTGATCGCCAGCGGAATGTCGCCCATCTGGGTCAGACAGCCCTGAATGGTTACGCCAAACTTTTCGGCGAGGTATTTTTTGGCAATTGCGCCAGCCGCCACGCGCATCGCGGTTTCCCGCGCGGAAGAACGTCCACCGCCACGATAATCGCGCAGGCCGTATTTCTGCTCGTAGGTGTAATCCGCGTGTCCCGGACGAAACACGTCCTTGATGGCGCTATAGTCCTGCGAACGCTGATCGGTGTTTTCAATCAGCAGACCAATGCTGGTCCCCGTCGTTACGCCTTCAAACACGCCAGAGAGGATTTTCACCTGATCCGGTTCGCGGCGCTGCGTCGTGTAACGCGACGTGCCAGGGCGACGTCTGTCGAGATCGTGCTGCAGGTCAGCTTCCGTCAGCGGAATGCCTGGCGGCACACCGTCGACGATACAACCGAGCGCCAGCCCGTGCGATTCGCCGAAGGTGGTTACACGAAAGAGTTGTCCAATTGTATTTCCTGCCATTGCGGTCTCGTTGTTGTCGTTGTTGTTTAATCTTTATAGAGGCTGAAGTGCTCGCGGGCAGCAATCAACTCGGCTTTGGTCAGCATAAAGACGCCATCGCCGCCATTGTCGAATTCCAGCCAGGTGAACGGCACATCCGGATATTGTTCCATCAGATGTACCATGCTGTTACCGACTTCACAAATCAGAATACCGTCATCGGACAGGTAATCCGGCGCGTTGCCCAGAATGCGACGGGTGAGTTTCAGGCCGTCAGTGCCGGACGCCAGCCCCAGTTCCGGCTCGTGACGATATTCATTCGGCAGATCGGACATATCTTCCGCATCAACGTACGGCGGGTTGGTCACGATCAGGTCGTACTGAACTTTAGGCAGATCGCGGAACAGATCGGAGCGAATAGGCGTGACGTGGTGGATCAGACCGTGCTCTTCAATGTTGTGTTCGGTCACGGCCAGCGCATCTGTCGAGATATCTACCGCATCCACTTCCGCTTCCGGGAAGGCATAGGCGCAGGCAATCGCAATACAGCCGCTGCCGGTACACATATCGAGGATAAGCTGAGGCGGTTCATTGACCAGCCCCGCAAAGCGGTTGTTGATCAGCTCGCCAATCGGAGAGCGCGGCACCAGCACGCGCTCATCAACATAGAACTCATGGCCGCAGAACCAGGCTTTGTTGGTCAGATAGGCCACCGGAATACGTTCGTTCACACGGCGGATCACGCGCTCAACAATACGGTGGCGCTCGCTGGAGGTCAGGCGCGCGGTACGCATATCTTCTGGAATATCCAGCGGCAGATACAGCGATGGCAGCACCAGTTGCACGGCTTCATCCCACGGGTTATCGGTACCGTGACCGTACCAGATGTTCGCCGCACTAAAACGGCTGACCGCCCAGCGCAACATGTCCTGAATGGTATGCAGATCACTCACTGCTTCATCAACGAAAATTTTATCCACCTGTTCCTCCAGGGCATGCTCGCATTAATTTCGGCGGCTAGTTTGCCATGAAGACGGCGATAAATCAGCAATCACGCAGGGGTTACGGGTGAAAATTGCGTTTTGAGCATTCGCATCCGCATCGAGTCGGGTAAACTAACGGACAATAAAAAAAGATGAGACCGCAGAATGAAAAAGAAAACATCGCTGAGCGAGGAGGACCAGGCGCTGTTCCGGCAGCTGATGACCGGCACCCGTCAGATTAAGCAGGACACCATTGTTCATCGCCCGCTGCGTAAAAAGATCACCGAGGTGCCGGTAAAGCGACTGCTTTCAGAGCAGGCTGATGCCAGCCATTATTTCTCTGATGAGTTTCAGCCGCTGCTGAATACGGAAGGCCCGGTGAAATATCTCCGTCCTGACGTCAGCCATTTCGAGCTGAAGAAAATGCGCCGTGGCGATTACTCCCCGGAGCTGTTTCTCGATTTACACGGTCTGACGCAGCTGCAGGCAAAGCAGGAACTGGGCGCGCTGATTGCCGCCTGCCGCCGGGAACATGTGTTTTGCGCCTGCGTGATGCACGGTCACGGTAAACATGTGCTGAAACAACAGACGCCGCTGTGGCTGGCGCAGCACCCGCACGTCATGGCCTTCCATCAGGCACCGAAAGAGTACGGCGGCGATGCCGCGCTGCTGGTGTTAATCGAAGTGGAAGAGTGGGCGCCGCCGGAACTGCCCTGAGCGCAGAAACAACAAGAGCCGCATCAGCGGCTCTTTAAAGGTAAGACGACAGGTTAAATCGCTTTCGCCATTTTGAGGTTACACGGGCTCATCTGCCAGTTGAACACCCCTTTTCCGCTTTCATCCAGCGTCACACTGGCAATCGCGGAGGTGGTAAACATCGGCGGCGTTTCGCCTGGGCACAGCTCGGACACCAGGTAACCCACTAACGGAAGGTGGGAGATCACCAGCGCGGTAGCTACGCCTTCATTGGCCAGAGCCTGCAAATAGGCGCTGACCAGACCGACATCGCCGCAGGGAGTCAACTCCGGCAAAACATCCACGTCGCCTGGCAGGTTCATGCATCCCCCTACCACATCCAACGTTTGTTCGGCTCGCAGGAACGGGCTCACCAGAACACGTTCGATATCCACTTTTTGACCTTTCAGCCAGTTCGCCATAAGGCGAGATTCATCACAACCGCAGGAGGTTAAGGGACGAACCGAATCACTGGCGGCATCGAGGGCCGCGTCGCCGTGACGCATGATAAAAACTTGCATATTGCACCGCTTTTGTTAACCAGAATCACGCACCCCAGCCAAAACCCCTCAGGGTCGCTGTAATGCAGTGGCCGGCATTGTGCCTTATCCGTTCACTGAATGAAACGCTGTGTTTTACCTCAATGGCGTAAGTATAGTCAATCTGTGTTTACAATTTAACCACCCTACAGCCATTCAGTGCGGATATACCTTACATTTGACCGTGTTCATTCAGGTCAGTTGCATCTGCTTTCCAGAAACTTTCACCCCGCTCCGCCATTTGTAACAACGTATCGCACGGCATGAACCGCGGACCATACAGCGAAGCCAGACGTTGCAATACCGCAACCACTTCACCCGCCCCGAGAGAATCCATATAACGGAACGGGCCACCGAGAAACGGAGGAAAACCAATACCAAACACCGCGCCAATGTCACCATCGCGCGCGCTACGGATCACCTGTTCGTCGAAACAGCGCGCCGCCTCATTGAGCATTAACATGACGCAGCGTTCCGCAATCTGCGAAGCGGAGAGTCGGCTCTGCCCCTGAGCACCAATAAGCGTATAAATTGCAGGGTCTACCTGTTTTTTGCTTTTACGCCCTTTCGCCCCATAAAGATAGAAACCCCGACCATTTTTTCTACCTTTGCGATCGTCATTCAAAATTGATGAAACAACATTTGCAGGGGCGCTAAAACGCTCGCCATAAGCGGCTTCCAGTATCGGTATAATTTTAGTGCCTGTGTCGATTCCGACCTCATCCAAAAGTTGGATTGGCCCGACCGGAAAACCAAACTTTACCAGTGCGCTGTCGATCTGCTCGACCCGCTCACCTTCGGTCAGCAGGCGAATCGCTTCATTGATATACGGCGCAAGAATACGGTTTACGTAGAACCCAGCCTTATCACGCACCACAATCGGCGTTTTGCCCTGTTTTTTCGCCAGCTTAACCGTCGTGGCGATGGTTTGCCCCGACGTCGTAGCATGCGGAATCACTTCCACCAGCGGCATTTTTTCTACCGGACTAAAGAAGTGCAGACCAATCACCTGCTCAGGTCTGGCCGCTTTTGCCGCAATATCGCCAATAGGTAAAGATGACGTGTTGGATGCAAAAATGGTGTGAGATGCACAATTCTGCTCAACTTCTGCCACCATCTGTTGTTTTAACGGCAGATCTTCAAATACCGCTTCAATCACCAGGTCGCGATGGGAAAAACCGCGATAGTCGACCGAACCCGAAATCAGCGCCAGCTGTTTGTCCCGTTCACTGGCTTTGATATGCCGACGACGCACCTTCGTTTCAAGCTGATCCCAGCTGTATTTCAGCGCGTGATTGATTCCTTTGGTATTAATGTCTTTGATGCGAACTGGCAAGCCACCTTTACAGGCTGTGACGTACGCAATACCGCCCCCCATCAGCCCACCGCCTAAAACGCCTACGCTGTTAAGCGGCCCGGGCGGAACCTCGCTGCCCGGATCCTTTTTCACATCCGTACTGGCAAAAAAGATATTGCGTAACGCCTGCGATTGCGGCGTCATCGCCAGCTCGCCAAACGCGCGCGCTTCCGCGTCATAGCCGCTGCTACTACCCTGCGCCAGTCCGGTTTCAATCACCTGTAAAATACGCTCTGTCGCCGGGTAATTTCCCTGGGTTTTCTGTTCTGTTTTCTTGCTGACCATGCGGAACAGCAACGCCCGCCCGAGCGGACCCGCCAGAATACGTTCACGAACCGGCAGAGGACGATGAACGGGACGATCTTTTTTCGCCCATTCCACAGCGGCATCCAGCAGGATCGTCTGCGGGACCACCTCATCCACCAGCCCCGCTTTCAGCGCCTGCTTCGCGCGAAGTTGCTTACCGGTGAGGATCATATCCAGCGCCGTACTGACGCCCACCCGTCGGGGTAGCCGTTGGGTGCCGCCCGACCCCGGCAGCAGCCCGAGTTGAACTTCTGGTAAACCGAGTACGGTTTTCACATCGTCCGTGCAGACGCGAGTATGGCAGGCCAGCGCCAGCTCAAGCCCACCGCCCAGGCAGGCACCGTGAATGGCGGCCACTACCGGGATCGGCAGCGCATTGATCTCGGCCATCAGTTGCTGCCCCTGTCGCGCCAGCGTTTCTGCTTCCTGCGCGCTTTTACAGCGGCCAATCATATTGATATCCGCCCCGGCAATGAAATTGTCCGCTTTTGTAGAAATAATAACGACGCCGCGAATCGCCTTGTTCTCGCGAATCTGTTTAAGAATGATGCGTACCTGCGAGGCAAACTCCGCCTTGAGGGTATTCATCTTTTCTCCGGGGACATCAACGGAGATGACCGCGACATTATCCAGACGCACATTAAGCGTAAAAGCCGATGTCATTTCCATTATTCCGCCTCCAGAACCATTGCCGCACCCAGCCCACCCGCCGCGCAGGCGGTGACCAGGCCAAAGCCGCCGCCACGACGACGCAATTCGTGCAGCGTTTGCGTGATCATTCTCGCGCCAGTTGCGGCAAAGGGATGTCCAAAGGCAATCGAACCGCCAAGTACGTTAAATTTGCTGTCATCCACTTCGCCAGTGGCATGGCTTCGACCGAGCACGTCGCGGGCAAAACGCTCACTGCCGAGCAGCTGGAGATTGGCCAGCGTCTGCGCGGCAAAGGCTTCGTGCATATCGAAAAGCGTCAGATCGGCCATCGTGATGCCCGCACGTTCCAGCGCCAGCGGCGTAGACCAGGCCGGCCCCAGCAGCATATCCTGCCAGACATCAATCGCGGTAAACGCGTAGCTGCGCAGATAGCCAAGCGGAACCAACCCCAACTCTTTGGCACGAGATTCTGTCATCAGGATGACTGCCGCCGCGCCGTCGGTCAGCGGGGTGCTGTTTGCCGCCGTAACGCTGCCATGTTTCCGGTCAAATGCCGGACGTAGCCTGGCGTAGTCTGCCAGCGTGGAGTTGCCGCGAATATTGTTGTCTTCAGACAGGGGGTCTTTAAAAGGCGGTGTGTAAGTGGTCATCACTTCATCGGTCAGCTTGCCTTCTGCCCACGCCAGGGCGGCTCGCTGGTGAGAACGATGCGCCAGGGCATCCTGTTGTTCACGGGTAATGCCGTAGGTTTTCGCCATCTGCTCGGCGGTATCGCCCATTCGCAAACCAGTGGAGTATTCCGCCACGGCAGGCGGGACGGGCATCAGATCGCGCAAGCGCAGACGGGAAAAGAGTTTCAGACGCTGCCCCATCGTGCGGGCTTTGTTGACATCGACCAGCACCCGCGCCAGTTTTTTGCTGACGCCAATAGGCAGCACCGAAGAAGAGTCCGCCCCACCGGCGATACCCGCACGAATAGTGCCGGCCATCAGGCTTTCGGCAACGTTGGCGACAGCCTGAAAGCTGGTCGCACAGGCGCGACTGACGCTGTAGGCATCGGTATGCACATTCATCCCGGTCCCGAGCACAATTTCACGCGCGATGTTCGGCGCTTCCGGCATCTGTACAACCTGGCCAAAAACCAGTTGTTCAATCACCTTTGCAGGGATTTCACTGCGCGCAAGCAGTTCGCCAACCACCATTTTGCCGAGATCGACGGCGGGAATGCCATGATAAGCAGTCGCCTGACGGGCAAAAGGCGTACGTAATCCGCTCACGATGGCGATGCGATCGCCCTGACGGGTGACCAGCGGTAATGCCTGACTCATAACACTCCCCTGTAAAAAATAAATAAGTGGTCTGACCTGATCATAGTCTTAACCAATTTTTTACATTTAGCCAAGCGGAGCGCAAAGAAAGTGAGAGCTACGGCACAGTGAATAATCACTGTCTGAAATGAAAATGCCCCGGGAAAACTCACCGGGGCATCAGAAATAACGAGGTGGGATTAACGCAGACCCAGCTGGAAAATCAGGGTTTCGGCTTCGCAGGCGAAGACAAAATCGATATCCAGGCGCACACCGTCAGACTCTTCGGTGAAGGTCGAGGTGATTTTGCACGGTTCAGATTCCACGCTACGCGCTTTTTCGGTCAGCGCCGCCAGCGTCTCTTCAGCCTCTGCGCGGTTAGCGAACACGCGGCTGTATGATGCGGTGCAATCGGAGTTGTCCATGATGGTACCAACATCCATACAGCAGCAAACCGGGGTTTCATCAGCACTGCATTTACTCATTGTAGATTTCCTCTGTATTTCGCACCCAGGGTGCCAGATAAACGATGGGGATATTTTACGCTCCCCACATTCACCTCTCCAGTTGTTAATTGTGCGAAATGAGATAAGTGACCGAAATCACAATTAAAAATGATCTAAAACAAATTTCACCTAAAAGGGTGAGTGCGCAAACCGGCAATTTTGCCAGCTGGATCGCGTTTTTAAGATCACAATTGAAAAAAGTTATAAACATACTTGCAACATTTCAGCTGGTCAGACCTATACTCACGCCACTGGTCTGATTTCTAAGTCGTACCGCAGACCCTACACTTCGCGCTCCTGTTACACCATGTAACATAGTTTGTATAAAAATAAATCAATTGAGGTTATGGTCATGAGCCAGAAAACCCTGTTAACAAAGTCTGCTCTCGCAGTCGCAGTGGCAATTATCTCCACCCAGGCCTGGTCTGCAGGCTTTCAGTTAAACGAATTTTCTTCCTCTGGCCTCGGCCGGGCCTATTCGGGTGAAGGCGCTATCGCAGACGATGCAGGTAACGTCAGCCGTAACCCAGCGCTGATCACGATGTTCGATCGCCCGACGTTCTCTGCGGGTGCGGTCTATATCGATCCGGACGTCAACATCAGCGGACGCTCACCGTCTGGCCGTAGCCTTGATGCCGATAACATCGCGCCGACGGCATGGGTGCCGAACGCACACTTTGTTGCGCCGATTAACGATCAGTTCGGTTGGGGGGCATCCATTACCTCCAACTACGGTCTGGCAACAGAGTTCAACGATACCTACGCGGGCGGTTCTGTCGGCGGTACCACCGACCTCGAAACCATGAACCTCAACTTAAGCGGTGCCTATCGCTTAGATGACGCCTGGAGCTTCGGTCTCGGTCTGAACGCTGTTTATGCGCGGGCGAAAATCGAACGCTTTGCCGGTGACCTGGGTCAACTGGTCGCCGGTCAGGTGATGAACTCTCCTGCCGGACAAACGCCGCAGGGTCAGCAACTGGCTGCCACCGCAAACGGCATCCCAAGCGATACCAAAATTGCCCACCTGAACGGTAACCAATGGGGCTTCGGCTGGAACGCCGGGATCTTGTATGAACTGGATAAAAACAACCGCTACGCGTTGACCTACCGTTCTGAAGTCAAAATTGACTTTAAAGGTAACTACAGCAGCGATCTGCCACCGGCGATCAACAACTACAACCTGGGTATCCCGACCGCTACCGGCGGCGCAACTCAGTCAGGTTACCTGACGCTGAACCTGCCAGAAATGTGGGAAGTGTCCGGTTATAACCGCGTGGCGCCACAGTGGGCTATCCACTACAGCCTGGCCTATACCAGCTGGAGTCAGTTCCAGGAGCTGAAAGCGAAATCCACCGGTGGTGAGACGCTGTTCCAGAAAGATGAAGGCTTTAAAGACGCCTACCGCATCGCACTGGGTACTACCTACTACTACGATGATAACTGGACGTTCCGTACCGGTATCGCCTTCGATGATAGCCCGGTTCCGGCACAAAACCGTTCTATCTCGATTCCGGATCAGGACCGCTTCTGGCTGAGCGCCGGTACCACCTACGCCTTCAATAAAGATGCGTCTGTGGACGTTGGCGTCTCTTACATGCACGGTCAGAGCGTTAAAATTAACGAAGGTCCGTATCAGTTCGAGTCTGAAGGTAAAGCCTGGTTGTTCGGTACCAACTTCAACTACGCATTCTGATTTCTTGCAGATGTAAAAAAGGTGAGCTTTTTAGCTCACCTTTTTATTTGCCCAATCTGGCTTACTCGGAATCGATCTCTTTCAGTTCGTCCTGAATCGCCTGCGCGTTCGGGTTTTCCTGCGGCTTGAGCTTGCCACCATCAGCGATAAAATCATGACGCTGGAAGTAAGCTTCACGAACCATAATGTAGGGATCGGAGGACTGACGCAGCAGACCATCGGAGTCCAGCAACTGGGCGCGGGTTTCAATCCCTTCAACCGTCCATTTACCAATAGACATCGGCCAGGTCAGCCAGGAAAGCACCGGATATAACGTATCCGCCATATCGCCGCCATCATCACGGATCGTCCAGCTACCATAGAACGGCAACTGCACGTAAGGACCGTAGCCTACGCCATAGTGACCTAAGGTGCTGCCGAAGCGATGGGGTTCAACGCGCTGCAGTTTCGGGTTCGCCATACCGGCGACGTCAATAAAGCCGCCCATCCCCAGGATAGTGTTGAGGAAGAAACGGGTGAAATGCACCATCCCCTGATACGGATCGCCTTGCAGGAAATAGTTCACCATCACCGCCGGCTCTTCCAGGTTGCCGGTGAAGTTGCTCAGACCATTACGGGCAGGCTGCGGAACATAATCACGCCAGGCGACGGCCACCGGTCGAACGATATACGGATCCAACACATTAAAGTTGAAGTTGTACATGGTGCGGTTGAACCCTTCAAACGGGTCTGAACGCCCCTGCTGTTCTGTGCCGGAACTCGCACACCCCACCAGCAGTGTGGTTCCCAGCGCAAGCGCCGACAGGCGAAGCTTCATAAATGTCTCCCTGTTAATTATGGCTATCGCTGATTGCCATCCATGACGGAACGCTACCGTATCCGCCTGTAAAGGTGTGAGCGATTGTAACAGTACGTCAAACGATGTCTATATCACCGAACTTGTTGATTTGATCATAGCCTGGTCACACCAGAATCGTCGCGCTTCTATTTTAGCGGGATGAAGAAAAACAAACGTTACCATTTTTGCGTTTTCAGAACATGTCCTGACGGGGGGCAGGCTAAAAACCGCTACGCTTTAACGTGTCAGTGCGCATACCGGAGACGAATGATGGTCGAACATGAAAACGACAAGATAGATAAACACAGCGACGAGCTTGCCGTCGAAAGTGAAGAAAAACAGAGTGGGAAGAAGATAGAACTGGATGAGGATCGCCTCCCCTCGCGGGCGATGGCGATTCATGAACATATTCGTCAGGACGGGGAGAAAGAGCTGGAACGGGATGCGATGGCACTGCTGTGGTCCGCCATCGCCGCCGGGCTTTCGATGGGGGCTTCGCTGCTGGCAAAAGGGATCTTCCACGTCGAACTGGAGGGGCTACCCGGCAGTTTCTTGCTGGAGAATCTCGGCTATACCTTTGGCTTTATCATCGTCATCATGGCTCGCCAGCAGTTGTTCACTGAAAACACCGTCACCGCCGTGCTGCCCGTCATGCAGAATCCGACGCTCAGTAACGCGGGCCTGTTGATGCGACTGTGGGGCATAGTATTGTTGGGGAACGTGCTGGGCACCGGCGTCGCGGCGTGGGCCTTTGAATACATGCCCATTTTCAACGAAGAGACCCGTGATGCGTTCGTGAAAATCGGCATGGACGTGATGAAAAACTCCCCCACGGAGATGTTTGCCAACGCCATTATTTCCGGCTGGCTGATTGCCACCATGGTCTGGATGTTCCCGGCTGCGGGTGCAGCGAAGATCGTGGTGATTATCCTGATGACGTGGCTGATTGCGTTGGGTGATACCACCCACATCGTGGTCGGGTCGGTCGAAATTCTCTATCTGGTATTTAACGGCACGCTGCACTGGAGTGACTTCCTCTGGCCGTTTGCCTTACCGACGCTTGCCGGAAACATTTGCGGCGGCACCTTTATCTTTGCTCTGATGAGCCACGCGCAAATCCGCAACGATATGAGCAACGCACGCAAAGAAGAAGCCAGAATCGCGGCGCAAAAAAGAGACAATGCGCAGAAAAAAGAGGAAAAACAGTCCTGAATGGCGACGGTTTGAACAGTCAGGCGGCCACTCACTTACCGGGGCAAACAAAAACCGGTATACTCGTGCCGCCTCGTCCCCTTAGTTAAATGGATATAACGAGCCCCTCCTAAGGGCTAGTTGCAGGTTCGATTCCTGCAGGGGACACCATCCGGCCCACCGTGGTGAGCCGGAAATCGTCAGGTGTTAAAGGGTTATTGAGTGCACTTTTTCACCTGTTTTGAACGCTACCTCCCCGAGGCTGATACACGCGACCGGGCAAACATGGCCGCACAGCAGACAACCGACGCATTTTTCGGTATTGCAGTGCGGAGTTCGCGTCTGTTCGTTCCACTCCATCGCCTGATGACCGCCGTCGAAGCAGGAAATGTAGCAACGACCGCAGCCGACGCATTTTTCCTGATTAATATGCGGGTAGACGATATAACTGCGGTCGAGATCTTCTGCCGGAACGATATTGGCATTCGCCAGCCCCACCATCTCATCCAGCGAGTCGAAACCCTGATCGTTAAGATAGTGCGACAGGCCGCTGATCATATCTTCAACGATGCGATAACCGTACTGCATGATGCCAGTTGTCACCTGCAGCGTTGCCGCGCCCAACAGCAAGAACTCGGCAGCATCTTCCCAGGTTTCAATTCCACCGATACCGCTAATCGGAAAATCTTTCAGCTCAGGATGGGTGCGTAGCTGCTGAATGAAGCGCAGGGCAATCGGTTTCACCGCTTTACCTGAATAGCCCGAAATACTGGACTTGCCGTTGACGACTGGCAGACCTATTTTACGGTTGAGGTCAATATTGGTAATTGACTTGACGGTGTTGATGGCGGCAATACCATCGGCACCACCGCGTTTCGCCGCTAGCGCAACCTCGCACATATCACCGATATTCGGCGTCATTTTAGCGAGCATCGGCAAAGAAGAGCCGCGTTTCACCGCCTGGCAATATTTCTCTACCAGTTCGGGGCTTTGCCCCACATCGCTCCCCATGGCGTGAGAGGTCATCTGCGGGCAGGAGAAATTGCACTCAATCATATCCGCGCCGGCCTCTTCGACCAGATGCGCCAGATCCTGCCACTGCTGCTCATTTTCCCCCATGATCGAGGCGATCAACACCTTATTCGGATAATCTTGTTTGAGCCGACGAATCGCCGCAAGGTTTTCCGCCAGCGGGTGCTCGGCAATCTGCTCCATGTTTTTAAAGCCGATAAACCCGGTGTCTTCTTTAATCAGATGGTCGAAGCGTGGAGAAACTTCGTTGGCGATAAAGAAACCGATGGTTTTAAAAACGATGCCGCCCCAGCCGCTATCGTAGGCTTTAGCGCACATCTCATAGCAATTGCCGACCGGGGAAGAGGAGAGGCAGAACGGATTGGGAAACGTCACGCCGCAGAAGGTAATAGAGAGATCTTTGGTTAGCATGATTACGCCTCCTCTAAATAGTGATGAATGGCTTGAGCGGCTTCTTTCCCGGTTTTAACGGCATACACCACGGTTTTATCTCCCTGAACGATATCGCCTGCGGCGAACAGTCCCGGAACTGTAGTCTGGTAATGTCGAGTGTCGACGGTATTGCGTTGTACCCGAATACCGGAGAAGGCTTCCAGCTCGGCATGCTGGCCGACGGCGAGGATAATTTTTTCTGCGGTCAGAGACAGCTCACCGGACAGGCGAACATGTCTGAAGGTGACCTTATTTCCGTCAACAGCCGTTGGCGTAAAGCCATCAATGATAGAGACGTCCAGCGCCTGGGTGGTGGTGAACTCTTTTTCACTGGCCGGAAACTCGGCAAGCTCTTCGCGCGCCACGCAGGTAACCGATTCACAGCCGAGAATTTTCAGCGTACTGGCCACGTCCATGGCGACGTCGCCGCCGCCAACCACCAGCGCGTTTTGCGGCACGGATATGTCACCCGCCTTGCCACGCGCGCGTTGTAAAAAGTCGACAGCAATTTCTGCCGAACCCGCGTTATTGAACAACGGCAGCGACGCGCCTTTTGACAGGCCAACCGTCAGCAGGACCGCGCGATATTCGCCTTTGAGCGCCTCCAGCGTGACGGTATTGCCAATCTCGCAACCACAGCGGATTGTCACACCCATTTCCGTAATACGCGCAATTTCAGCGTCCAGCACCGATTGCGGCAGACGGAATTCAGGAATGCCGTGGCGCAGCCAACCGCCGGGTTGGGCCGTTTTCTCGAACACCGTGACGTCATAGCCCAGATTGCACAGCGTGACGCTGGCCTGCAACCCGGCAGGGCCCGCCCCCACGATGGCGACTTTGCCCTTATTTTTACGGCCAGGCTGATAAATCTGCATCTGTGTTTGTCGTTCGAAATCGGTAACAAACCGTTGCAGACGGGCGATATCGATAGGTTTATCAATCCCGGAACGGGAACAGCCGTGCTGGCAGAGTTTTTCCGTGGGACATACCCGAGCGCAGACGGCGCCAAACGCATTATTTTCTCTAATGGTTTCGGCCGCGCCCTTAAAGTTACGGAAATAAACAGAGCGGATAAATTTGCCCGGATCCGTTTCTGCCGGACAGGACTGGCTGCACGGTGCGTCGTGACACAGCAGGCAGCGGGAAGCTTCTTTGATAGCCAACAAGGGCGTGAAGCCAGGAATCAGTTCATCCAGGTAGTCTCGTTGCGACATATGCCATTCCTTAATAATAAGTTTACGTAAGGCAAACTGAGTACAAATAGTTACGTATGAGGCTAGGCTTATGCCTGAATGGATGTTGTGAAAGCATTCACAGTTAACCGGATAAAATATGTGGAAATCACCGCGATCGCAAGAATAGATAAGATGCGAATAGAAACTATTTTTGTAATAAGAATGTATTAGTTTGTGTTATGCGAAAAAAACGGTTGCGAAAAGACTCGCATTGTCAGCACTACACACTGGCGATCGGCTCGTTTATACGGGAATATCTCTTTTCAGATAAATAATTAGTCACGAATCCTTACGTAAATAACGTGTTTTTGTGCGGCAGAGAATTCTGTTATTGCTCCTTGTCAGCGGAATAACGTCGGTGTAATAATTCATAATTATACGCCACGGAATAAATAACTTATGGATGATATTATTCAACTTGAATATTATATGCGTCATGCTATATGTGAGGCCGAGGAAAGTCTGCGTGAAGGAAATAAAGGATTTGGTGCAGTCATCATCAAGGATGGGGAAATCATTGCCTCTGCGCATGATGGTGAGGAAACTGAATCAGACCCGACATCGCACGCTGAAATTAATGCTATTAAACTCGCCGGGAAAAAGATCGGCAAAGATTTATCCGGTTGCCTTCTTCTCTCGACCAGTGAACCCTGTCCGATGTGTGCCTTCGCCATTGCGTGGTCAGGTATCAAAGAGATAGCTTATGGCTATTCTATTCAGGATGCGTTGGATCAGGGGCGGCGGCGAATTTTATTCCTCTGTACCGAGGCGTTTGAGAAAGCAGGAATGGATATTACCGTACATAAAGGTATTCTTCAGCGGGAATGCTCTACCCTTTATCGCGCGGATGTTCGAAATGAAATCAATAGACTACGTTCGGCGACCGATGACGATCTTAAGGCGCTGAATGCAGATTCCATTGCACGTCGAACGGCCTGGTTCTGTGAAAATAGTGCGATACTGCGTACTGAACACAGCAATCTGTTAGAAGCAGCCCATCGCTTACTGGTAAGCCGGTTTCACGCCACGGTGGATGAAATGCCTGTGGTGGCGAGAAGTGAAAAACAGATCACGTTCCATTCCATGAATTTCTGTCCAACGCTGGAGGCGTGCAAAATATTACGTCTGGATACACGGCACGTGTGTAAACTCCTGAATGAAGATTCCACAAACAGGCTGGTCAAAAATATTGACCGCAGACTTCGTTTCTCACGGAATTACGCGAATCTGCGTCCCTATACGTCTTTTTGCGAAGAATTTATCTCACTTGAAGATTGATATTTCAGGGGAAATCGTCCGTGAGATAGAAAGACATCATCACGGAAACGCGATATCCCCGCCGTGTTCACTCATCAGTCTTCGACGCCCGCCTGACTGGCCGGGCGTCGTCGTTTAGCGCTTCATTTTCCGGGTCGCGTAGAACGCGTCGGGGCTCATCCAAAACTCATGCGTCGTATCATGATTTTTGCGATTCTTAAGTTCACGCAGCGTAATGCCGCGAATCTTCCCTTCGGCAATCCGTCGCGCAATCTCCCCCGTACTGAGCCACAACTGCTTTTTCATTACCGACAACAGACTGACCTGAAAAGCGGTCGTTAAGCTGATCGTGACCTTCACCTGTTGATGCCGGGCAAGCGTTACCCGCCACTGTTCACGAACAGAAAAGTCCGGGCTCCCGGAGAGCTCGGCATTATTTCGCTTCAGAACCTGGCGATCGTGAGCGAAAAGCAGGATCGCGCTTGCGTCATTGGCAACGATCCGCGCATAAAGGTCGCGGTCAATACGGCTGACAGGGAGTCGCGAGAACAGACTGATATTCCAGGTATAATCGCAATGAAGGCACTTATAGATGCTCCAGACATCCAGCAGCTTCTTTTGCGAATTCATTCTGAAAGCCCCGGAAGGGATGAAATCGCGTTTGATATTGCAGGCAGGACAGCGCTTCGCAATGCGCTGATATCCCACGGGACTGACGGTCCATGTGACGTGCATGTTGACCCTTTTTTAACCCATACAAAAACGGATTCGTCCTGGACGAACCATGAATTTTGCTATGCGAAAAATATTTGAAGATATTTTTCAGTGGGTTAAGAAAAGATTTCCAGCACAACAATCCCTTGAGTTATCGATAAGCCAGCAAGACTAACAGACACCTGGTTTCTCAATACATAAATCAAATCAATATTTGTGACATAACTATCAGGGTTATTTGATCTGGCATCGGATTCTTCTCGAAAAATAACCGTATATTTATTCATCAACCACAGGATACAAGGAGCGTTAAATGTCACAGCAAGAACAGTTTTGCCATGCCTGCGGAATGCCACTTTCCGCACCCGATGCCAAAGGGGCGAGCGATAAATACTGTGCGTATTGCAGCGATGCCGAAGGCAATCTGAAGCCCTGGGATGAAGCCGTTTCCGGTCTGGCGGGATTTCTGGATTCCTGGCAAAAAGTTGGCCCTGAGGAGTCACGTAAACGCGCAATCCGTTACCTGACGTCCATGCCCGCCTGGGCACACAAAGCAGACGACTAAACCGTCGATGCCAACCCAACGGTCGGATGCCGTCGTTATCCTGCATGAAATCTACGGCATCAATGCGCATATACGGCGTACCCGTGAAATGTGGCGGGCGCGCGGTTTCGATGTCTACGCCCCCGCACTTTTTCCGCATGACGCGCCGTACAGCTATGCTCAGCAGGATGAGGCGTATCGCTATTTTTCACACCACGTTGGTTTTGATCCACAACCCCTCTTAACGTTGCTTACCACACTGCGCGCGCAACATCGCAAACTGATTGTCATCGGCTACAGCACCGGAGCAACGCTCGCATGGCGGGTCGCAGGAAGCGGCTTGTGTGACGGGGTTATATGTCATTATGGCTCTCGCATTCGTCAGTACAGCGATGAGTTACCGCACTGCCCTGCGCTGATGATCATGGCTCGCCATGAGCCGTCATTCGACCCTGCGGTGCTACAACAGAAACTGGAAACATTGCCCCTGGTGCAATGCCATATGTACGATGCGCAGCACGGTTTTTGTGACGCGGACAGTCCCGGATACCTTGCGTGGCAGGCGCGTCATGCTGTCGCCGATGCCATCGCATTTGTTGACGCGGTCTGCGGATAGTCGACATGCGGCCTTTATAGCCAGCGGCGAACCTGTTTAGCGTAGTGCTCCCACTGTGCGCCAAAGCGCTTATGTAGCTGGAACTCTTCAAAATCGATATGCAATCGGGCCACCGCCAACATAAAGAACGGTACGGCAATCAGGCCTGGCAGACTGCCCATCCAGAGCGCAACGGCAAGTTGCACACCGGTCAGTCCAAGATAGATAGGATTTCGACTCCAGGCATAGCATCCGTGCGTGACCAGCGTCGTCGTTTTATCCGCCTGTAGTGGATTGAGCGTGGTGTGACTCACGTGCATGTGCCACGCAGTCGTCAGGATGACGCCAAGGCTTACTGCGGCAATCGCCAGACTCAGCACCTGGGTGACCAGGCCAAAGGTAAAATGTGGATTTGCGGTCAGACAATCCCCGACCACAAAGATTAATAAAATGACCGGCGGCGGAAACCGACTCCTGAGCTTTGCGAGACGCACGTTGATCTGTTTCATTTCTCTCCTTCTGCACCGCGACTATTTTGAGACTTTTCAGATCCCTTCGAATATTGCCTGATAAATTATTAATAAACTATGCTCAATACGGTGCGGTAATTCCTCTCTTTTCAAAAAGGTGATAATTATGGCCGGTTGGTTCGAATTAAGTAAGAGTACAAACGATCAGTTCCGTTTTGTATTGAAAGCAGGTAATGGTGAGGTGATTCTCACGAGCGAACTGTATACCACGAAGGCGGCGGCAGAAAACGGCATTGCCTCCGTTCAGTCGAATAGCTCGCTGGACGAGCGCTACGACATGAAGACAGCGTCGAACGGTAAGTTCTTCTTTAATTTAAAAGCAGGCAATCATCAGATCATTGGCACCAGCCAGATGTATGCCTCCGCGCAATCGCGTGATGTGGGCATCGCCTCAGTTAAAACAAACGGCAGCAGCAAAACGATAAAAGAACAGATCTGATTTTGACGTAATGGGCCAGATCGAGAAATACCGATCTGGCCTCTTATATCAGAGAACTTTACTTAAAAATTCAGCCGTTCGCGGATTCACTGGTGACGTAAAAAGCACGTCAGGCGATCCCTCTTCCTGGATAATACCGTGATCGATAAAGATGACCCGATCAGCCACTTCACGGGCGAACCCCATTTCGTGGGTGACAATCGCCATGGTCATGCCTTCATTGGCCAGGTTCTTCATGACCTCCAGCACATCCCCGACTAACTCCGGATCCAGCGCCGACGTTGGCTCGTCGAACAGCATGATCGAGGGGTTCATTGCCAGCGCACGGGCAATCGCCACGCGTTGCTGTTGACCGCCCGACAGGCGCGAAGGCCAGGCGTCGCGTTTATCGCTTAATCCGACTTTTTCCAACAGCATTTCAGCCCGACTGACCGCATCACTGCGGGAGAGACCCAACAGCATCTGCGGCGCCATCATCAGGTTGTCCAGCACCGTCATGTGCGGAAACAGATTAAAACGCTGGAACACCATCCCTACGCTTTCGCGCATTTTATTGAGATCGGTTTTGCGATCGTGAACGGCAAAACCATTCACCATCACTTCGCCTTCGGTGACGGTCTCAAGCGCATTCATACAGCGTAAAAAGGTGCTTTTTCCGGACCCTGACGGACCAATGATGCACACCACTTCCTGCGGTTTGATATCACAGTCAATTCCGCGCAGAACATGGTTGTCACCAAAGTGTTTATGTAAATTTTTAATGTGGATCACTTTTACCAAACCTTTTTTCCAGACGGTTAACCAGCTGCGCCAGCAGGAAGGTGAGTACCCAGTACACCAGTGAAATGGTCAGGTAGGGTTCCCAGTAGGTTGCGTAAGCACCTGAAACCGTACGCGCCGCGTAGGCCAAATCAGCAAGACCGATCGCCGAGGCGAGTGAGGAATCTTTGACAATCGCAATGGCGTTATTGCCCAGCGGTGGAAGAATACGGCGAAAAGCCTGAGGCAGAATAACTTTGCGCATGGTTTTCCACCACGGCATCCCCAGCGCTCGCGAGGCTTCCATCTGGCCGGGGTCAATCGACTGGATCCCCGCGCGGAAGATCTCGGAAACATAAGCCCCGGCATTCAGCGTGATCGCCACAATACAGGATAAGAAAGCCCCGTAGCCCGAGCGCAATTCGCGGGCAAAATCGGCGCTCATCAGCCCGCTGGTGACCAGCATTCCGTCACGAGGATTGATGAACAATGGTACCAGCGCAAAATGGACGACCATGATCTGAACAAACAGTGGCGTTCCGCGAAAGGCGCTGACGTAGAAACGAACGGGATATTGAACAAGATAGCGGAGCGCGTATTTCCAAAAGCCGTGCTCGGCTTTCGCCATGCGGCCCAGTCCCAGCGTCAGCCCCCAGAGTGTGCCAAGACAGACACAGATGATGGTGCATTTTATGGTCATCCACGCGCCTTCCATAAATAATGGCGCATACTCCTGGATGATTTCCCAACGAAATCCCGTCATGGTTTTCCCCTGCAAAAAAGCTGACACAGACCGCGTGTCAGCCTAAAAATAAATTAATAATGCAAATTACTCTGACGGAAGCGTCGGGACTTCACTGTCAAACCAGGTTTTATAAATTTTATCGTAGGTACCGTCAGCGATGATTTTCTTCAATCCCGCGTTAATTTTTTGCAGTAATTCGGTATTCCCTTTGGCGACTGCAATACCAAAATACTGGCGCTCAAACTTGGCATCCGGCACAAGCTTGAACTGTTTTTCCGGATGCTGCTTGATGTAGTATTTCACCACGCCAACATCGCCAACCGCCGCGCTGACGCCATCTTCAAACAATTCCTGCAGCATTAACGGAGTATTATCGAAACGCTTAATCGCGGTGCTGTTTTTCCCGAGAACGCCAGAAACCACTATGTCGCCAGTGCTGGAGTTAACGACGCCAACCTTTTCCGTTTTCAGCGAGTCCAGAGAACTCACTTTTGAATCAGCCGGAACGACAATGGACTGCTCCGCCGGGAAGTAAGGGAGAGAAAAATCCACCATCTGCTTACGTTTATCCGTGATGGTGATCCCCGAGATAATGATGTCACGATCCCCGGAACCCAGCGTCGCGAAGATACCTTCCCACGGCGTATTGACCAGTTTGACATCAAAATTTTCTGCTTTAGCAATGGCTTTAATAATATCGATATCAAAGCCTTCCAGCTGTTTCTGGCTGTTTTCAAATTCAAATGGGCGATAGGTGCCACCCGCGCCGACCACGTAGGTTTCTTGTGCGGCAAAAGCGGCCCCGGTCAACGCCATCATCAAACATCCTGCTTTTATCCACTGACTGAACATTCCCTTCTCCTGTTATTTTTATGCACATTTACTGCATAAAAATACCCAAACTGATTTCCTTATGCAATCACAATCTGATCCGCGGCTTGCTTCGCCGAATTGCCGCTTAGCGCGTCGCTTTCACAGCCTTAACGCCTTCTTGCGCCATCGCGACAAACGCCCTGGCGGCGGCGGTTCGCCAGGCACCTTTGCGCTGCAATAATACGGCCGTGCGTTCGAGCAGTTGTGGAGTCAGTGAAATGGCCCGCAGATCGTTGCTTTGCGTCGCGATAGGCGCAGGCAGTAGCGTGGATAATCCCGTGCGCCGCACCAGTTCCAGCACCGCGCTGATGGAATTGACCTCCATGAGGATCTGCGGTCGCAGTCCAGCCTGGCGGCAGTAACGATCAATCTGTTCCCGGGTAGCAAACTCTGCGCTCAATAAAATTAACTTTTCATTATTGAGCACGCTTAAATCCACCGACGCCTGCGCCGCCAGCGGATGATGATTCGCCACAACCAGAGCCAGGTTTTCGGTCAGCAACGGCCAGGCATCGATATCCGCAGAGTGAATCTCATCAAAGGCAATGCCGACATCCAGTTCATCGTTAACCAGCATCTCTTCGATTTTGTCCTGCGAGAGCTCCTGCAACTGTAAAGTCACATTGGGATAGCGGGTATAGAATTCGGCCAGTAGCGGGCCGATAAACCAGGCGGTAAAGGTCGGCGTCACCGCTACGCGCAGGGCGCCGCGGCTCAGATCCTCCACATCATGAATGGCGCGTTTGCCCTCTTCCAGCGCCTGTAGCGCGCTACGCGCATAACGCAGATAAACCTCTCCCGCATCGGTTAACCGGGTCGAACGCCCGCTACGATCGAACAACTGAACGCCCAGCGCCTCCTCCAGTTGCCTGATTTGCTGTGAAAGCGCCGGTTGCGAAACGTGCAGCGCCGCCGCTGCACGAGTGAATCCGTGATGTTCCGCGACGGCAAGAAAATAGTGGGTGTGTCGATCCAGCATCGCTTTTACCTATAAGATTTTCCAATATACTCCATTGTAAATGAGTCTTTTATCTTATGATACGAAGCGCGTAGCCTGTGTTCATCGCATCGCGAGACAGAGGATTATTCGTGAAAGAGATTATTGATGGCTTCCTGAAGTTTCAGCGCAAAATATTTCCTGAACGCGCGGAATTGTTCAGACGCCTTGCCACCCAGCAAAACCCCCGGGCGTTATTCATCTCCTGTTCGGACAGCCGTCTGGTTCCCGAACTGGTCACGCAGCGCGAGCCTGGCGATCTGTTCGTGATCCGCAACGCCGGTAACATTGTGCCGTCATACGGTCCGGAGCCCGGCGGGGTGACCGCCTCGGTGGAATACGCCGTCTCTGCGCTTCGCGTCACCGACATTGTGATCTGCGGACACTCAGACTGCGGTGCGATGACCGCCATTGCCGGCTGTCACTGTCTGGATCACATGCCTGCCGTCAACCACTGGCTGCGTTATGCGGACTCCGCTCGCGTCGTCAATGAGTCACGAACGCACACCTCTTTGGCTGAGAAAACGGCCTCGATGGTGCGTGAAAACGTCATTGCGCAACTCGCTAATATCCAGACCCATCCTTCCGTGCGCCTCGCGCTCGAAGAGGGGCGCATTGCGCTCCACGGCTGGGTTTACGACATTGAAAGCGCAGAGATTGCCGCTTACGACGGTGCCAGCAGACAGTTCGTCTCTCTGGCGAACAACCCAGACACCTGCGCGATGCCTTACCGCCAGCCATCCGCAGCCTGAGCTATTTTTTAACGTATCAAAGAGGTTTCATCATGATTCAGTCGCAAATCAACCGTGACATTCGCCTGGCCCTGGCTGACCAGATCCTGCTGAGCAAAGCCAAAAAAGATCTCACATTTGCCCAGCTTGCGGACGGCACCGGCTTATCCGAAGCCTTTGTCACCGCAGCGCTGCTCGGTCAACATGCTCTCCCGGCCGATGCTGCGCGTCTCGTCGGCGAGAAGCTGGCCCTCGACAGCGACGCGGTACTGTTGTTACAGACCATTCCCCTGCGCGGCAGTATCGACGATCGCGTACCGACAGACCCGACGATGTACCGTTTCTATGAGATGTTGCAGGTTTACGGCACGACGCTAAAAGCGCTGGTCCACGAAAAATTTGGCGACGGCATTATCAGCGCCATTAATTTCAGGCTGGATGTAAAAAAAGTGGCGGATCCAGAAGGTGGCGAACGCGCCGTGATTACCCTGGATGGCAAGTATTTGCCGACGAAGCCTTTTTAATCCATCAGAACGGTACGCGCAGGCGTATCGTTTTTCTTTTATCTGCTCACAGGAGTAAAGCATGTCTGCACATGATAACTATCTGCAACAGGCCCTGGCCCTGGCGGCCCGCAACGTTGAACAGGGTGGGCGCCCGTTTGGCGCAGTGATTGTTCGCAACGGCGACGCGATCGCCGAAGCCGTCAATACGCTGCACCTGGATGATGATCCCACCGGGCATGCGGAGCTCAACGCCATTCGGGCGATTGCCGCCCAATCAGGCAGCGCGGCACTCCGCGAATGCGTGGTTTACGCCAGCGGGCAACCGTGCCCGATGTGCCTTAGCGCGATGTATCTCACCGGGGTGAAAGAGGTCTGGTTCGCCAACAGCAATGGCGATGGCGAAACGTTCCGTCTCTCCACGGCGGCCATTTATCAGCAGCTACAGCAGCCTCTCGAACAACAAACGCTGCCCGTTCATCATCTTCCACAGCCTAACGGTCTGGCGGTGTATCAACGCTGGGCTGAAAAACAGTCATGAACAAAACCTCCCGCATTGGCCTGATGCTGCTGGTTCTGGTGCTGATTGGCCTGAACATGCGTCCGCTGCTGACCTCTGTCGGCCCGCTTTTACCGCAGCTGCGCGCCGCCAGCGGCATGAGCTTTGCCGTGGCGTCGCTGCTCACGGCGCTACCGATGATCGCCATGGGCGCGCTGGCGCTGGCTGGCGGATGGATCAATCGCCATATCAGCGAGCATGTCAGCGTCGCCTTAAGTTTGTTGATGGTGATGACCGGCGCATTGCTTCGTGAACTGGCGCCGCACAGCGTTGTGCTGCTCAGCAGCGCGGCATTGGGATTGGGATCATTCAGGTTGTGATGCCCACGGTGATTAAGCGTCTTTTTCATCGCCGCATGCCGCAGGTGATGGGGCTCTGGTCGGCCGCATTGATGGGTGGCGGGGGACTCGGTGCGGCGCTGACGCCGTGGATCGCGCAACGCAGTGAACTCTGGCACCGCTCGCTGGCATGGTGGGCCTTGCCCGCGCTGATCGCTCTGGTTGGCTGGCTGGCGCAACGCCGCTCCGCAGAGATGCCGCTCACTCATCCGAAAGGTGCCGCCGTGCGCGTTGTCCTCAACCCGCGCGCCTGGACGCTGGGGCTTTATTTTGGCGTGATCAATGGCGGTTATGGCAGCCTGATTGCCTGGCTGCCGCCGTACTATATTCAACTGGGCGAAAGTGCGCAGTTCAGCGGCACGCTGTTGGCACTGATGACCGTCGGTCAGACGGCGGGAGCGCTGATATTGCCAATGCTCGCGCATCATCAGGATCGCCGTAAACTGCTGCTTTTCACGCTGGCACTACAGATGCTCGGCTTTTGTGGTTTTATCCTCTGGCCCACGCAATTGCCAATTCTCTGGGCTGTGGTTTGCGGTATTGGCCTGGGCGGCGCATTTCCTTTATGTCTGGTGCTGGCGCTCGACCATGCCCGACATCCGGTAATATCCGGTAAATTAGTTGCTTTCATGCAGGGGATTGGTTTTATTATCGCCGGCCTCTCTCCCTGGCTCTCCGGTCTCTTGCGCAGTCTGAGCGGCAATTACTGGCTTGACTGGACGTTCCACGCCCTCTGTGTCGCCGGGCTGATGGCGCTCACACTGCGTTTCGTTCCCGCCCGCTATCCGCAGGAGTGGTCTGTCGCCGAATAAGACGCGAAATAAAAGACGGGGAATTAACCGACTCGTTCCTGTTGTGCCTGACAACGAAAGTGCCAGCGAACTGGCACTTTCCCACTCGACGCGATAACCGGATATAAGAAATGGCAATCATCAATATTAATGATTTATTGCCGGGGCTATTAACGCTTACCGTAACCCACCATAAAACGAATCATCAGGCCGCAGGCAGGTGAAAGAAAAAGAAACAATCCTGTGACCATTTCGTCACCGGCAGTCAACCACATCGTGGTGTAGTATATCAGCACCGCCAGAATGACCATGCCGAGAAGCGCGCTAATGGCTGATACCCAACCTAAAACCTGCGCGATATAACCACTGACACCCAGGATACTTGCGAGCAGAAAAGCTAAAAAAAAGATCATCGCCGTACCTCCTTTTTGCGTGAACTCCGAACGTAAGCCCTTACTCTCCTTATACTTTCAATCATAAACTAAAGCGGCATCTCCGGCAAATATCACAACTTTTTCATAACAATTTTAATTATACGAATATTCCGCATTGTGCTTTTCTAACCTTATTAAAAACAAACAATTAAAAAACACGACATTATTTTTTATACGCAATGCAAATATTTACGCTTCTTGATTAATTATTTGTGGCTGACATTAATCTCCAGGTGGTACATTATGCGTCCAGCATTCATGCCCCTCGTGGTTTTATCCTGACGCAGTTTTACACTCTTTGCAGGAACCATTGTCGTACATGATGGCCTAAGACATTGAGTGTACCGCGTTGGAGAATACGTCTTCTGCGATACAAAAATGGGTATCTTTAGAAGGTATTTATGTTCCCAAAATGCAAATTTTCCCGCGCGTTCCTGCATCCGCGTTACTGGCTCACCTGGTTTGGTCTCGGTGTGCTCTGGTTATTGGTGCAACTGCCCTACCCTGTTCTGTGCTTTCTCGGCACCCGGACGGGCGCACTGGCGCGCCCCTTCCTGAAACGTCGCGAGTCTATCGCCCGTAAAAACCTTGAGCTCTGCTTCCCGTCTTATTCTCAGGAACAGAGAGAAAAGATGATCGAAGAGAATTTCCGTTCTCTCGGGATGGCGCTGCTGGAAACCGGTATGGCCTGGTTCTGGCCGGACCGTCGCGTGCGTAAATGGTTTGACGTTGAGGGACTGGATAACCTGCAACGCTCGCAGGCGCAAAATCGCGGCGTGATGGTCGTTGGCGTTCACTTTATGTCACTGGAGCTGGGTGGTCGGGTAATGGGGCTTTGCCAGCCGATGATGGCAACCTATCGTCCGCACAACAATCCGCTGATGGAGTGGGTACAGACCCGCGGACGGATGCGTTCGAATAAAGCGATGATCGGCAGAAACAATCTGCGCGGTATCGTTGGCGCCCTGAAAAAAGGGGAAGCCGTCTGGTTTGCACCCGACCAGGATTACGGCCCGAAAGGCAGTTCTTTCGCTCCGTTCTTCGCCGTTAAAAATGTAGCGACCACTAACGGTACCTATGTGCTGTCGCGCTTGTCCGGTTCCGCGATGCTCACCGTAACGATGGTCAGAAAAGCCGGTAACTGCGGCTACCGTCTGTATATCTCCCCGGAGATGCAAGGCTACCCGGCGGATGAAAATCAGGCTGCTGCCTACATGAACAAAATTATCGAGAAAGAGATCATGCGCGCCCCCGAGCAGTATCTCTGGATCCATCGCCGCTTTAAAACCCGTCCAATGGGTGAAGCCTCGCTTTACATTTAAAAAGGCCGCAAGGCCTTTTTTATTGCCTGTCGCCCGCCAATAACCCTGATTATGATAGGGTTTTTCATCCTCGTTTTTCGGACCGTAAATCGCGTCGCTCAAAGGGGATTTATTACCCTCTGCAATTATACTGTCGCCGAATCCCGACAGTTGTAAGTTACTAAAAGTAAATAAAAAAATGCCTCTTGTCTCGCCTCATTTTTAGGCGTACATTAGCGCCGTCTGGAGCAATCAACGCACAGAATTCTGAGGTGATGCCGCAAACGAAATGAGGAATATTCCGGGTTTCGTTTTTACCGGTATCAGCTCTCTATAATCAGATGAGATGAAATTCATTCAGGCGTATCAGTTATTGCGCGGAGAGATGAAAGTGAAATATTTCTTTATGGGCATTTCTTTTATGGTCATCGTTTGGGCCGGTACGTTTGCTCTGATGATCTAAAGACAACAATGCAGCAAAGAAAACAGGAGCCGATGGCTCCTGTTTGCGTTTGAAGGGACCGGGGTTTTACTCAAGCGTCTCAGAGGTTGATTTCGTCCCGGCTGGCAGCAAGCCATCGGCGCGGAACATTGATTTAATCCCTCTGATCGCCTGACGAATGCGATCGCGGTTCTCAATCAGCGCGAAGCGGACATGGGTATCACCGTAATCACCAAAACCAATGCCTGGCGATACACACACTTTGGCGTCGTTCAGTAGCTTCTTCGCGAAGTCCAGCGACCCCATCCCGGCATACTGTTCCGGGATCTTCGCCCACACGTACATCGAAGCCTTCGGCATTTCGACCATCCACCCGGCCTCATGCAGTCCTTTCACCAGCACGTCACGGCGACGCTTATACTGCTCGGCGATATCCCGTACGCACTGCTGATCGCCTTCCAGCGCCGCAATCGCAGCAACCTGCAGCGGGGTAAACGTCCCGTAGTCGTGATAGCTCTTAATCCGCGCCAGCGCATTGACCAGCGTTTTGTTACCGACCATAAAGCCAATACGCCAGCCGGCCATGTTGTAGCTTTTCGACAAGGTGAAAAACTCCACCGCCACGTCGCGGGCGCCAGGCACCTGCATGATGGACGGCGCTTTCCAGCCGTCGTAAACGATGTCGGCATAGGCCAGATCGTGCACCACCAGCACATCGTAACGCTTCGCCAGCGCGACCACTTTCTCAAAAAATTCTAACTCAACGCACTGTGCCGTCGGGTTAGACGGAAAGCCAAGGATCATCATCTTCGGCTTCGGATAACTTTCGCGAATCGCACGTTCCAGTTCGTTGAAGAAATCGATACCTTCCACCAGCGGAACGGAACGTACCTGAGCGCCGGCGATCACCGCGCCGTAAATATGGATGGGATAACTGGGGTTCGGCACCAGCACCGTATCACCGTGATCGAGCGTGGCCAGCATCAGATGCGCCAGCCCCTCTTTTGAGCCGATGGTGACAATCGCTTCGGATTCCGGATCGATATCGACATCATAGCGTTCCTGATACCACCGGGAGATGGCCCGACGCAGACGCGGAATACCGCGAGAAGTGGAATAACCGTGCGTATCCGGGCGCTGCGCCACGGTACACAGTTTTTCGACGATATGAGGCGGCGTCGCACCGTCCGGGTTCCCCATGCTGAAGTCGATAATATCTTCGCCGCGCCGACGCGCAGCCATCTTCAGTTCAGCGGTGATATTAAAAACATAAGGGGGAAGACGATCAATACGCGTAAAGCGACGTTCAGGGCGAGAGTCAGCCATAATATCCTCAGATTCACGTTAGCGCCCGGACCGTCCGAGCGACGCTGCCACGATGGTGGCATGTTTAGAAAATAGCCTGATTAAAATCCTTCTGTCGAGAGGGAAAGGAAAATATTTTTTCGGTCACCAAAAGAGGAACGACAATTTTAAAAGGGGAAATAATAGGTTTTCCACACTGCTTAATGTTACTTTTCAATAACATTTTGTTGCTATGGTAATAACCATGAAAGCGGGCGTTTTATGAGATGTATTGTAAATACACCAATCAACCAACAATCCCCTTTTAAAATTATGGTTTTTCCTCATTAGTCGCAAGATCTCAGCAGGCTGGTCATCCGCCCTGCGGTTACCTATCATAGGACTTTAACCCTTTGGCAAGAGTCCCCCCGTGCACGAAATATTTACCATGCTGCTGGCCGTGTTTGACCGCGCAGCGCTGATGCTATTTTGCCTGTTCTTTCTCATCCGCATCCGCCTGTTTCGCGAGCTGCTGCATAAGTCTGCCCATACGCCAAAGGAACTGCTCGCCGTCACCGCGATTTTTTCGATGTTCGCATTGTTCAGCACCTGGTCCGGCGTACCGGTAGAGGGGTCACTGGTGAACGTGCGGATCATTGCCGTGATGTCCGGCGGCATCCTGTTTGGTCCGTGGGTCGGCATTATTACGGGGGCAATCGCCGGGACGCACCGTTATCTGATCGACATTGGCGGCGTAACGGCGATCCCCTGCTTTATTACCAGCATTCTGGCGGGCTGCCTCGCGGGCTGGATTAACCGCAGGATCCCCAAAGCCCAACACTGGCGCGCCGGGATTTTAGGCGGCATGCTTTGCGAAACGCTGACGATGATTCTGGTGGTTCTCTGGGCGCCAACCACTGAACTGGGGCTGGATATTGTCTCGAAAATCGGTATTCCGATGATCCTCGGCAGCGTCTGTATCGGGTTTATCGTGCTGCTGGTTCAGAGCGTTGAGGGGGAGAAAGAGGCGAGCGCCGCGCGGCAGGCCAAGCTGGCGCTGGATATCGCCAATAAAACCCTGCCCCTGTTTCGCAAGGTCAACAGCGAATCGCTGCGCCAGATCTGCGAAATCATTCGCCACGATATCCACGCCGATGCGGTCGCCATTACCAATACCCAGCATGTGCTGGCCTACGTCGGCGTCGGGGAAGCAAACTACCGCAACCACGATGACTTCGTCAGCCCGACCACCCAGCAGGCGATCAATCACGGTGAAATCATCATTAAAAACAATGATGAAGCGCACCGCACGCCGGAGATCCACTCCATGTTGGTCATTCCATTGTGGGAAAAAGGGGTGGTGACCGGCACGTTAAAAATTTACTACTGTCACGCCCATCAGATCACCTCGTCATTGCAGGAAATGGCGGTGGGTCTGTCGCAGATTATCTCGACCCAACTCGAAGTCTCCCGCACCGAGCAATTGCGAGAAATGGCAAATAAGGCAGAGCTACGTGCGCTGCAAAGCAAAATTAATCCTCATTTCCTGTTTAACGCCCTGAACGCAATTTCGTCATCGATTCGACTTAATCCGGACACTGCCCGTCAGCTCATTTTTAATTTGTCGCGTTATCTGCGCTATAACATTGAGTTAAACTATGACGAGCAGATCGACATCAAAAAAGAGCTGTATCAAATCAAGGATTACATTGCCATTGAACAGGCCCGTTTTGGCGACAAGCTGACCGTGATTTATGATATTGATGAAGAGGTCAACTGCTCCATCCCCAGCCTGCTGATACAACCGTTAGTGGAGAATGCCATCGTCCACGGCATTCAGCCCTGCAAAGGGAAAGGCGTGGTAACGATTAGCGTCGCCGAGTGCGGCAACCGGGTGCGTATTGCCGTCAGGGACACTGGCCACGGTATCGACCCGAAAGTGATTGAGCGCGTGGAATCCAACGAAATGCCGGGCAATAAAATTGGCCTGCTTAATGTCCATCATCGCGTTAAGCTGTTATATGGTGAAGGCCTGCATATACGCCGCCTGGAACCTGGGACCGAAATCGCCTTTTATGTCCCCAACCAGCGTTCGGCAACGGCTACGCCCGCCACGTTATTGCTTTAAGCCGGAGTAACACTGTGAAAGTCATCATCGTTGAAGATGAATTCCTCGCCCAACAGGAACTCAGTTGGCTGATTAAAGAACATAGCCAAATGGAGATTGTCGGGACGTTTGACGACGGTCTGGATGTACTGAAGTTTTTGCAGCATCAGCGCGTCGACGCCATTTTTCTCGATATCAATATTCCGTCTCTGGATGGCGTTTTGCTGGCGCAAAATATCAGCCAGTTCGCCCATAAGCCGTTTATTGTGTTTATTACCGCGTGGAAAGAACATGCGGTTGAAGCGTTCGAACTGGAAGCGTTTGACTATATTCTCAAGCCGTATCAGGAATCGCGGATTGTCGGGATGCTGCAAAAACTGGAGGCGGCCTGGCATCAGCAGCAATCCGGCACCGCTGCGGCCGGCCCTATCACCCGTGAAAACGACACCATCAACCTGATCAAAGATGAGCGGATCATCGTCACCCCGATCAACGAAATTTATTACGCCGAAGCGCATGAGAAAATGACGTTTGTCTATACGCGACGGGAGTCGTATGTGATGCCCATCAACATCACCGAGTTCTGCAACAAACTGCCGCCCTCGCATTTTTTCCGCTGCCACCGCTCGTTCTGCGTCAACCTGAACAAGATTCGCGAGATCGAGCCGTGGTTTAACAATACCTATATTCTGCGGCTCAAGGATCTGGAATTCGAAATTCCCGTCAGCCGCAGTAAGGTGAAAGAATTCCGGCAATTAATGCATCTGTAGTCGGCTGAATTGTGCTGCCGCCAGGCAGCACGGAAATCAGACTTTGAGCATTTTGACCGTGGACTCAATATCAATCTCATCTTCCGAGAAGATTAACGTCGTGCCCTGGAAGGTGGTGATCGCCAGTTTTTTTACCGTGCGCATTTCACCGGGTGTCGCCGTGGTTTTCGGTCGGATGCTGCTCATCAGCAGCCCGACAGAGAGCACTGCATTTTCTTTATCAATCGGCGTGTCGGCCGGGACCTCTTCGCTGAACACCACGAATGACTTAATCGAGGTGAGCTTCAGTCGCTCGCCCGCGATATAGATATATTTGCTGTCCGGCACGACCTTCACCGCATACGCGGAAAGACCTTTGTTGTTGGTGGTGGGTTCAAAGGTTACCGCCGCATCTTTCTTGAGAAGCTCAGGGTTGGCAACCTTAATCACATGAAAATAGCGATTATCGCCGTTCTCATCTTTGATAAATCCAAAACCTTTATCTTTAAACCACGTTGTGATTGTTCCGTTCATCGCCATTACCGTCTGGTTAATCTACTCAATTTTTTGCAGCGCGCAGTGTAAAGCACAATGCCTGCGCAGGCCACGTCTTTGGCTTAAGTCTGGATGATAAATTTCAGCGACGCGAGGGAAAGTGAAGCCACCGTCATTCGCCGGTCGGCTGAAAATGGGTTATCATCCGCATCCACTTTCCCGCCGGGCAGCCTGATGTCTACGATTATTGATACCTTTATTGCCCCACCGTGCAACGACGAGATAGAGACGCTCTATCAGGACGATCACCTGCTGTTGATCAATAAACCCAGCGGGCTGCTCAGTCTGTCAGGGAAAAATCCACAAAATCTCGATTCGGTACACTATCGGCTGGTTCAGCAATATCCAGGCTGCACGCTGGTCCACCGTCTGGATTTCGGCACGTCCGGGCTGATGGTCGTGGCGCGTAATAAGGCGATCAATGCCGCCCTCTGTCACCAGTTCAGCCAGCGCACCGTCAGTAAAGTCTACAGCGCATTGCTCTGCGGACATCTGAACGCTGACAAAGGGGTGATTGATGCGCCGATAGCCAACGATCCGGCACGGTTTCCGCTGATGTCAATTTGCCCGGTCAATGGCAAACCCGCGCGATCGCGTTATCAGGTCGTGGCGCGTATTGACCAACAGCAGGCCGACGGAACCATACTGCCGTTGACGCGGGTCCAGCTCACGCCGGAGACCGGACGCACACATCAGCTACGTATTCACTGCCAGCTATTGGGGCATCCGATTCTGGGCTGCGACCTGTATGGCGGTCGCCTGCTGCCTGGTACGGAACGAACCACACGGCTGATGCTACACGCCAGCGAATTACGCTTTACTCATCCCGTCAGCGGGGAGCGCATCAACGCGCATCACGCCGCGCCGTTCTGAACGCGACTTACCACATCAGATCATCAGGCACTTTAAAATCAGCATACGGATCGTCTTCATCCTGCGCTTCCTGACTCAACGCGCTGTGCAATACGATGCTATTGGCGTCGCGCTGCGCAATTTTATCGGCGACGCTGGCCGGGATAATCGCGTATTCGCTCTCACCGCTGTTATCGGTAGACAGACGCGCAATAGCCAGACGTCCGTTGATCAACTGCGTCTGGGTCAGCTTATCGACGTAGATTTTCTTGATGAGATTGTTATCGGTGAAGTTAAAACCAATGTCGCCTTTTGCGACAGTGATCCGGTTCATTTCAATCAGTTGCTTCACCTGGGCTTTAAATTCTTTCGCCAGCGTCGCCTGCTTTTGCTGCTCACTGAGCTGCTTGTCACGCTCAAGCTGCGCCTTTTTATTTTCTTCAACCGCCTCTCTTGCCTCACGAGCCTGCACGCGTGATTTTTTAGCCGTTCTCTGGACTTTCGCCATCTTTTTGCTGGTTACTAAACCCGCTTTTAGCATCTGCTCTTGTAAGGTAAGTTTCGTCATCTTTGCTTATAAACCTGTGGAATGATGTCTGAGATTATACCTGCAATTTTTGCGACGATACCAGTTGGCAGGCGCGGTTTACGGGCCTCGTTGTGATCGGGCTGGGGTAACGCATGCTGTTCAGCCATAAACCGTGAATCAGAGGGCGAATACTATTGCGGAAAAAGGATGAAAAAAACCGCGTGGGACACGCGGTTTTCCCGTTGAACAAGGCTTACAGAATCTGACCTAAGGTCTGGCGCAAATGCGCGCCGGAACCGAGCAGACCGGGGTTGTCGTGAACAATCAGATACACCGGAATATCCTGAACGTAGGCCTTAAAGCGACCTTTATCTTCAAATCCCCCCCGGAAGCCCGAGGCTTTGAAGAACTCCAGGAAGCGCGGCACGATGCCACCGGCAATGTAGACACCGCCAAAGGTGCCCAGTGTTAACGCCAGATCGCCGCCAAAACGCCCCATGATCACGCAAAACAGCGACAGTGCGCGACGGCAGTCCGTGCAACTGTCGGCCAGCGCACGTTCAGTAATATCCTTTGGCTGCAGATTTTCCGGCAGACGTCCGTCAGATTTGACGATCGCCCGGTACAAATTCACCAGCCCCGGACCAGAAAGCACGCGTTCCGCAGAGACGTGACCAATCTCAGCGCGCAGGACCTCCAGGATGATCGCCTCTTCTTCGCTGTTCGGCGCGAAGTCAACATGACCGCCCTCACCCGGCAGGCTGACCCAGCGTTTATCAACATGAACCAGATGCGACACCCCGAGACCGGTGCCCGCGCCATACACCGCGATAGGTTTCCCCTCAACCGGTTCCGCGCCGCCAAACTGGATCAAATGCGCTTTTTTCAGCATCGGGATCGCCATCGACACGGCGGTAAAATCATTAATGATTTCCAGATGGCTGAAACCGAGGTTCTTTTTCATCTCTGCAATAGAAAACGCCCACGTATGGTTGGTCATCGCCACCCAGTCGCCCGTAATCGGGCAGGCGATGGCGATACAGCCCGCGTCCACTTTCACCTTGTGCTCATCGAGGTAAACCCGCACGACAGCTTCCAGGCTGGGATAGTCCAGACCGGAATAGGTTTTGGCCTGCGAGATGTCACCACTGTCGATATCACACAGAGCAAGACGCGCGTTGGTGCCGCCGACATCACCTACTAAAGCATACTTTGTCATTCTTCTACTGCTCCGCTAAAGTCAAAATAAGTCTTTGCCACACTGTAAATATACGGGGGCATAACAACAACGTCAGAAAAGCGAGTCCCCTGAAAATATCGATCCAGGTCACACAATAACTTTATCGTTTCAGCACCATTTGCAGCAATGCCATCCGGCTGACGCGGCAAACTGAACGCAAGACACGGCATTAAGGAAAAAAAACATGCTCCATCCGCGAGCCAGAACCATGTTGTTATTGTCGCTCCCCGCGCTGATTCTGGGGGTTGCATCCAGTTTAGTCCTGATTGTGGTCATGAAGTTCGCTTCCATCTTGCAGAGCATACTCTGGCAACGTCTGCCGGGAAGTGTAGGGATCGCCGCCGACTCCCCCCTCTGGATCATGCTCACTCTGACGTTAACCGGGGTTCTGGTGGGTCTGGTGATTCGCTACAGCACCGGGCACGCCGGTCCGGATCCCGCCACCGAACCGCTGATCGGCGCACCGATTTCCCCGGCTGCGCTGCCCGGCCTGATCATCGCGCTGGTGCTCGGTCTGGCGGGTGGCGTCAGCCTCGGTCCCGAGCATCCGATTATGGCTGTTAACATTGCGTTAGCCGTGGCGCTGGGCCGTCGGTTTTTCCCACGGATTGGCGCCCTCGACTGGACCATTCTCGCCTCCGCCGGCACCATCGGCGCCCTGTTTGGCACACCGGTCGCCGCCGCGCTGATTTTCTCGCAAACCCTGAGCGGCTCGAACGATACCCCTTTGTGGGATCGCCTCTTTGCGCCGTTGATGGCGGCGGCGGCGGGTTCACTGACTACCAGCCTGTTCTTCCATCCGCATTTCTCGCTCCCTGTCGCCCATTACACCCAGATGCGTATTGTGGACATTTTCTCCGGGGCTGTAGTGGCGGCGATAGCGATTGCCGCGGGAATGGTGGCGGTCTGGTGCTTACCCCGACTGCACGCTTTACTGCATCGCCTGAAGAATCCGGTGCTAATCCTCGGCGTTGGTGGCTTCCTGTTAGGGTTACTCGGCGTGATGGGTGGGCCGCTGACGCTGTTTAAAGGTCTGGACGAAATGCAGCAGATGGCGTTCAGTCAGACGCTCGGTACCACGGATTTCTTTATGCTCGCGGTGATTAAGCTCGCCGCGCTGGTCATTGCAGCGGCCAGTGGTTTTCGCGGCGGGCGAATCTTCCCGGCGGTGTTTATCGGCGTGGCGTTAGGCTTGATGCTGCATGCGCACGTTGAAGCCGTTCCGGCCGCCATTACCGTCTCCTGCGCTATTCTTGGCCTGGTGCTGGTCGTCACCCGTGACGGCTGGCTTAGCCTGTTTATGGCCGCAGTGGTGGTACCGGATACCACCCTGCTGCCGCTGCTGTGTATTGTGATGCTTCCGGCCTGGCTGTTGCTGGCAGGCAAACCGATGATGGTCGCCAACCGGGAGGACAAATAGTCACCCGCTGTTACGCGACTCCAGCGCCTGGGTAACCTGACGTAACAGCGCGGGTAAGTCGGCCTTTGGCAGCACAACCTCAATCAGCGAGAGCCGTTGTGGACGCGCCAGCCGGGCGAAGACTTCCTCGAGCTGGATGGCCTGAGTCACCCGCCAGCATTCAGCCTGATCCGCAAGGCTGAATGCCCGAGGGATCTGCGTCCAGTTCCAGGAAGCAATATCGTTGTACCGTTGTTTCTCCCCGTGGATCGCTCGCTCGACGGTATACCCGTCATTATTCAGCACCAGGATCACCGGCGTTTGTCCGTCGCGCAGCATGGAGCCGATTTCCTGGATGGTCAGTTGCGCCGCGCCGTCGCCGGTGATCAGGATAACCCGACGCTCCGGTGCCGCCGTTTGCGCGCCAAACGCGGCGGGCAACGAATAACCTATCGATCCCCAGAGCGGTTGGACAATCAGTTCCGCCCCGCCAGGCAGCGACAGAGACGCAGCTCCAAATGCCGCCGTTCCCTGATCGGCCAGGATCAGATCGCCGGGCGCCAGCGCCTGCTGTACGGTATGCCAGAAGTTCTCCTGGGTCAGTGGACCTCGTTCGATGTGCGGCTGTACGGGCGCAGGTTTTGCGGGCGGCGGCGCAATGGAGAGCTCCAGGCATAGCTCACGTAACGTGGTAACCGCCTGCTCCATAGACAGTCCACTAAACCAGGTGTCTCCCACCCGCGATGCCTGCGGCTGGACCTCAATCGTACGTTCCTGCACCAGTTGCTGGGTGAAGCCAGCCGTTAGCGTATCGACAAATCGGGTGCCCACACAAATCGTCGTATCCGCCTCTTCTATCGCCTGACGGACGTCGTCACTGCTGGCACCCGCGCTATAGGTGCCAACAAATCCCGGCTGTTGTTCGTCGAAAAGCCCTTTTCCCATCAGCAGCGTGGCGTGGGCCATGGGCGTCTCGGCCATCCAGCGTTGCAGGACCGGTTGCAAACCAAAACGGACAGCGAGAAAATCTGCCAGCAGCGCCACGCGGGAACTGTTGATCAGCTTTTGTCGGGCATGGTAGCGAAATGCCGTCACCACACTCCCCTGCGATTCCGGTGCTGAGAGGGCCAGTTCCGTTGAAGGGGGTAACGCGGGGCGTTTCGCCACATCAGCAGGCAGCATCAGGTAACCCGGGCGATGGGCGGTCAACATCGTACTCAGTACACGGTCGATCTCATGACAGGCGTTTTGCGCATCCAGCAGTGCGCTGGCCGCACACAGGGACTGGCTCATCCGGTAGAAGTGTTGGAAGTCGCCGTCGCCCAGCGTGTGGTGCATCAGTTCTCCCCGACGCTGCGCGCCGCTACACGGAGCGCCAACAATGTGCAGAACGGGGACATATTCCGCATAGCTGCCCGCCAGGCCATTCATCGCACTGAGTTCCCCCACCCCAAAGGTGGTCAGCAACGCCCCGGCCCCAGCGACCCGGGCATAACCGTCCGCCGCATAGGCGGCGTTAAGCTCGTTGGCGCACCCGACCCAGCGCACGTGCGGATGGTCAATCACATGGTCAAGAAACTGCAAATTGTAATCACCCGGCACGCCAAACAGGTGCCCGATGCCGCACCCGGCGATTCTGTCGAGCAGGTAATCCGCAACGGTGTAAGGGGTTTGCATGACAGCTTTCCTTCTGACGGTAACCTCATGTTGAGTATTGAAGAAGCGTCGGGGCTGTCCAGAAAGTGGCGGCGATGAGGGTGGAAAGCAGAATTTACAGTCTCCGCAGTGAAAAATGTCATTGAAAAATGACCAGTGTAAACGTATACACTTGAGAGCTGAATTCACTGCGAGGGAAGACAATGGTTTACCAGCCTGATGAAAATCGCTATCAGAGAATGGCATTTCGCCGCTGCGGTCAAAGCGGCCTGAAGCTACCCGCCATCTCGCTTGGCCTGTGGCATAACTTCGGCGATACCACCCAGGTGGAAAACAGCCGGGCCCTGCTTCAGCGCGCGTTTGATCTGGGGATCACCCATTTCGACCTCGCCAATAACTACGGTCCGCCGCCGGGTTCAGCGGAACGCAACTTTGGTCGCATCCTGCAGGAAGATTTTTTACCGTGGCGCGATGAGCTGATTATCTCCACCAAAGCGGGATATACCATGTGGGACGGCCCTTACGGCGACTGGGGATCCCGCAAGTATCTGATTGCCAGCCTTGATCAAAGTCTGAAGCGGATGGGGCTGGAGTACGTGGATATTTTCTACCACCACCGTCCCGATCCTGAAACACCCCTGCAAGAAACGATGAAAGCGCTCGACCATATCGTGCGTCAGGGGAAAGCGCTGTATGTCGGGCTTTCCAATTACCCGGCCGATCGCGCCCGTGAAGCGATCGATATCCTCAATGATTTGGGCACGCCGTGTCTGATCCATCAGCCAAAATATTCGATGTTTGAACGCTGGGTGGAGGATGAACTGCTGACGATGTTGCAGGAAAAAGGGGTGGGCAGTATCGCCTTTTCCCCGCTGGCGGGAGGACAACTCACCGATCGCTACCTGAACGGGATCCCGGCGGATTCCAGAGCCGCGAGTGGAAGTCGTTTTCTGAATCCGGATCAGCTTACCGCCGGGAAGCTGGAAACCATTCGCCAACTCAATACGTTGGCCGAGAAACGCGGGCAAAAACTGTCGCAGATGGCGCTTGCATGGGTGCTGCGTAACGACAACGTCACTTCGGTGCTGATTGGCGCCAGTAAAACCGCGCAGATTGAAGATGCGGTCGGCATGCTGGCCAATCGTCATTTCACCGACCAGGAGTGCGCCGATATCGACAACATTCTGCACAGCACGCGTTAACTGCCTTTTTAGCAATTCGTGCTCTCATTCATGATTTAAGAGTTAAGGCGATGAAATGGGGCTTTACGGCCCCGTAATATTACGTTAACAGGCCGACTACGGCTTCGATCGTGAAGGAGATAAAGCATGTTCAGGTCACTGATTCTGGCGGCAGCCCTACTGGCTTTTACACCGCTTGCCGCAAACGCGGGCGAAATCACCCTGTTGCCATCGATAAAATTACAAATTGGCGATCGCGATAATTACGGTAACTACTGGGACGGCGGGCACTGGCGTGACCGCGACTACTGGCATCGCAATTATGAATGGCGTAAAAATCGCTGGTGGCGACATGACAATGGCTATCACCGTGGCTGGGATAAGCGTAATGCTTACGAGCGCGGATACCGGGAAGGCTGGCGCGATCGCGACGACCATCGCGGGCGCGGGAAAGGCCACGGACACAGACATTAAAATAAAGAGCCCTCCGGGCTCTTTTTTTATGGTCAAATCCTGCGCTTTTTATCCTGCACCATTTGCCCTTGAGCAAAAATATCCTGAACGTATCTTATCCTCATGAGAATTCACGTCAGGATTAATTTATGAATGCTAATTTTAAGAATGAAATTCAGACATTCGGTCGATCGCTGTTATTGCCGATTGCCGTACTGGCGCCCGTGGGAATGGTCATGGGAATTAGCTCGGCGTTAGGCCAGAGCTATATGATAGAAAAACTCCCGTTTCTGGGGAATGAACTATTTAAAGCCATCCTTTCTTCGCTGGGATTAATCAGTAGCGTCGTATTCAACAATATCCCGTTATTATTCGCGATGGGTGTGGCGTACGGCATGTCCAAAAAAGAGAAAGGGATTGCGGTTTTTGCTTCCGTGGTTGCCTATCTGACACTACTTATCGCCATGCATGTTCACCTCAAACTGGCGGGGACGCTGGCAAAAGATGATCTGGCGCTGGTGGGGCAAGGAATGGTACTCGGTATTCAGACGCTGAAAATCGAAGCGCTTGGCGGCATTATTGCCGGCCTGCTGGCGGCCAAAGTCACCGATCGATTTTACCGATTGCAACTTCCTCTCGCCTTTGCGTTTTTCAGCGGTAAGAAATCCGTAGCGATTCTGGCTATCGCCTTTTCGATTCCCGTGGGGTTAATTATCCCTTTTATCTGGGATCTTTTTACGGCGGGTATGCGCGCCATTTCAACCATTATGATGGCGCCTAATATTGGCGCCGGGATTTACATGACGCTCAACCGCCTGTTAATTCCGTTTGGTTTACATCACGTACTGAGTTCTACCGTCCGCTTTACCGCGGCTGGTGGTACCTATCTCATTGACGGACAAACGTACGTCGGTATTTTGCCTGCGATTAATAAGATCCTGTTTGAGCTTGGCCCGTCTCATCCTGCCTGGAAGGAATATATGCCTACGCTCACCAGTTATCTGGCGTCGTCGCAAATGCTCACCACGCTATTCCGCGTGCCGGCAATTGGTCTGGCGATGTATCACATGGCCTATTTTAAGAATAAGAAATTTGCCAAAGGGATGATTCTGACCGTGGTACTCACCGCCATGCTGGGGAATATCACTGAACCGCTGGAGTTTTCCTTCCTGTTTATTGCTCCGCAGCTGTTTATCGTTTATGCCCTACTCTGCGGCTTACTGACTATTCCTTTGCAAATGCTGGACGTGTCCATCGGCTATATTCGCGGCACGATCTTCGACTTCGGTATTTTTGGTCTGATGTATGAACAGACGCACTGGGTGAATTTACTGCTCCTCGGTGCCATTAACTTTGTCGTTTTCTACGTCGTTTTCCGCTTCGCGATTGCTCGCTTTGATATAAAAACGCCGGGACGCGAAAGTGAAACATCAGACAGTACCTTGCTGAATAATAAAGAGTACGACAAGGTCGCTGAACTGGTTATTCAGGGGCTGGGCGGATTCGACAATATTAAACATGTTGAAAACTGCGTGTCGCGTTTGCGTGTCGATGTAAAGGATCAGAAAAAAATGGACATGGCCGTGCTGAAAGAATCGGGATCGCTGGGCACCTTTATTCCCTCCAGCAACCATGTCCACGTGGTCTTTGGCCCACACGTCGAATTTGTCCGCAATGCGGTAGATGACCGCCTTGTCGGCGCGAAATAAGCTTAAGGAGACAGGAATGCGCGCATTGTATGATTCAAAAAGTAAAACCATCGACGATCGGGGAATGAAAACGTTGCTCGCTCAACCCGCGCGGGTTCAGTCCTGGCTGGACGTCGAAGCTGCTCTGGCGCTGTCACAGGCTGAATACGGGATGATTCCCACCCGTGCGGCAGAAAATATTGCCGCCAACTGTCGCGTTGATAAAATCGACCTGACGGAAATGGAACGCCTGCTCCGCGAGATCGGCCACGGCTTTGTCCCGGTGATCAAAGTACTGGTCAAAGCCTGCGACAGCGAAAGTGGGAAGTATGTACACTATGGCGTCACAACCCAGAATATTCAGCAAACCGCGCAGCTTTACCTGGCAAAGCAGTTCGATGACATCATGCAAGGCTTTGTGAACGATATTCTGCGCAATCTGGCGAAGATGGCGTCCGATCACCAGGCCACCCTGATGCCTGGGCGCACCCACGGTAAGCATGCCTTACCGGTGACCTGGGGCTATAAAGCTGCCGTATGGATTGACGAACTGTTGAGCGCCCAGCAGCGCATGCAGGAGGCAGAAAAACGCGTCTTCACGGTGATGATGGGCGGCGCAGTGGGGGCGTTTCATGCGACTGGCGAAACTGGACGTCGGGTGCAGGATCGCGTCGCACAGCGGTTAGGAATGCACTCCATGGCGATCCCTTCGCGTAACTCCCGCGTCTATCGTACCGAATACATCAGTAACCTGTGCCTGCTCGCGACTACACTGCATAAAATCGCTGAAGAGGTGTATCAGACCTCCAGCGAAGAGTTCGCCGAAGTCTCTGAAGCGTTCACTAAAGGAACGGTTGGCAGCAGCACTATGCCGCAAAAAGTAAACCCCAAACTGGCTAAAGGGATTATCGCCAATGCGCAGAAATTGTATTCCGTGCTCACCTCCTGCCTGTATGTCAGCCCTCGCCCGTTTGAAGCGGACAGTTCTGCCTACTTTATCTTCGACGGAAATATTCAGGAGAGCATGGAGTTAATGGTGGAGATCGTGATGCGCGCTGAAGAGTTGACCCGCACACTGGTCGTTAACCCTGAACGTATGCGCCAGAACGTCCACTTAACCCACGGTTTGATCAATAGCGAAAAAATCATGATGCAACTGGTGGAGCGGCTGGGCAAAGACGCGGCGCACGAACGCGTGTACCAACTGGCGATGCGCAGCACCCATGAGGGATTGCCCTACGCCGACGTGCTGCGCGCCGACACTCTGATTCGCCAGTATTTTAGCGATGCGGAAATTGACGCCCTGCTCGATCCCGCCCATTACCTCGGTTTGTGCGCGGAGATCGCCGCCGAAACGGCAGCGCGCGTGTGGGAGAAAGAGGATGTCTGACCCCCTGCTCTCTCTGGCAAGCGACCGTATCATCACCCCTGACGGGATACAACGCGGTTATCTGCATATCGACCAGGGACAGATTGTTGGTCTGGATAATACGCCCCGCGGCCAGCTTGTGGATTACCGACATGCGATGCTGATGCCGGGTTTTGTCGATATCCACGTCCACGGTTGGGGGAGAGGCTCGTTTGCCTGGAAGGGGGAGCGCCAATCTTTGCGTGCCATGAGCCGGGATCTGGTCAATGCCGGGGTCACCGCGTGGCTTGCTACGTCCGCAACCCAGCCGGACGCGTTCTTACTGGAGAGTCTGGCCACGGCCGCCGACTGGATTGCGCACGCGAAAGCGGAAGACGGAGCTGAAGCCGTAGGCATTCACATGGAAGGGCCGTTTATCAATGCCAAATACAGCGGGATGCAGCGCAAGGAGTCTATTCAGTCCCCCAGTATCGTGGGCTTTGAACGCTATCAGCATGCTGCGCGGGGACATATTCGCTTAATGACGCTGGCGCCAGAGTTGCCGGACGCGCTGCCGCTGATCCGTCATTTGCGCCAGGCCGGCGTCACGGTATCCGCAGGGCATACCGACGCGACGTTTGACGAAACTACCCAAGCGATTGACGCGGGGCTATGCCACTTTACCCACGCCTTCAGCGCCATGCGCGGATTACATCATCGCGAACCCGGCGTTGTCGGCGCGCTGATGTATCACCAGGACACCTTCGCCGAAGTGGCGAAACAAAGCGGTATCACTCTACGCCCGGAAGTGTTTGATATTCTCTATCGCCTGAAAAAAGATCGTCGCCTGGTCATGGTCAGCGACTGTCTCGGATATGTGGACTTTCCTGAAGGGTTTGAATTTCACCATTACCTGCGTCAGGAGACGTTTCGTATCCATCAACATCTTCTGGAAATTACCGATCGCCACGGCAATACCCGCACGGTCTCGCCCGATGACTGGGCGGACGTCTGCACACTGGAGATGAGCTTTCTGGATTCAGTGAAAAATGTGGTTGATCGTCTGGAGAATAGTTGGGTTTCTGTGGCGCAGATTGCCTGCCTGAATCCGGCGATTCTCGCCGGTGTTGAACGGCGTAAGGGTAGTCTGACGCCAGGAAAAGATGCCGATATTCTGGTCCTGGATGAGACGTTAAATCTGGAAGCCGTCTGGTGTCGCGGCGTCTTACAACCACTTGCTAAATAAACACATCACCATAATGGCGTTCGAGGAAGTCCCTGAGCGCCGCCTGACTCATCCCCTGAACCTGCTGAACAAAATGGTCAGCCGGGATTTTTTTGCGCGCAGAGGCGAGTCCCCGCTCACGAAGCAACTGGAAGTCATCCTGGGTTAGCCAGAAGTTAACCTTGACGTAATCCAGTCCGGCATACCGCAGATGGCTTGAGATCTTATTGGTAAAGGTGATCAGCAGATCAAACTCACGTGACTGAAGCTCTTCGATCTCATTGATATTAATACATACCGGGATATCGATATGAAAACGTGAGGACAGGACCTCTTTGAAATACCCGACCTTACTTTCCGAAGAGTTCGTCACAATAATGACCCGCTTTTTCGGCTCACTCACTACCCGGTTTTTAAGCTCATATTTTTTCGTGATCAACACCAGCGTCGCCAGATGGATGGCAGAAAACGTCGTTTGCCAGCCTTTTTCAATCTCGCTCACCGCTGACTGAACGCCGGCCCAGAGTTCGGGATAGCGATTCTGAACGTTATGCAGTTTTTTATCATCAAACCAGAGATGAAATTTATTCTGGATGATGGCGGCATAGATAAAGTGATAAACCTCGGCAAACCAGGCATGTTGATTGTGAACCGTATTGCTCAGGCTACTGGCTAATCGTTCACAGGTCCGTTTCACGTGCGACACCAGACGGGCGTCATACAAGGTGAAAGGCCGATACGTAAACGTCAGCGAAGCAATCAGAAGATCCAGACAGCGGTTTTCCTGCGGGTCGGTCATGGCCTCAAAAGGGAACGTCGTCAAAAACGACGTCGCCGTACTCTCTTTGATTACATGCCCCCGGCGGATACGGTGTAACGCGAGGCTCAGATATACCAGCAGGTATTTCCGACCGTTGTAACCCAGCGTGTTAATCGGCCGGATAACGTCTTCATAGCAGCGTGCTGCCTGGGTAATCTCCGTGGCACATTCGCTCAGAAACTGATCGGCAATCGAACGACTGACGGGCTCATTCGCCTGATGAGCAATCAACTGATGATTTTCACCAATCTCGACGGTTTTAAGTATTAACATGCACACCGCCAGGCGTAATGAGAACTCATCGCCGACAAGCCGCGACCCGGTACGCGGGATGCTTTGTACCGTCAGGGCGTGTTCCTGCGTCAGACGCAGCATCACGGGATTATCGTTTTTTACCGTCCCCGCGCTGACATAAAACTTTTTGTAGTACTCGTTTTTATTCACCACATCATGCAAACAGAGCGCCACGAGGAGATCCCTCACACGCTCTTCCGCCGTGGTGATATAGCGATTAAAACGTATACGCGCTAAAAATTGCCGGTATTCGCTATAGCCAATCCGGGTCGTAATAAACTGATTATCCTGATGGAGCTGGACGTCTTCCGGTAAGAGTTCATTAAGCTCTTTCATGGTGCGTTTAAGCGTGGAGAGGGTCTTACCGAAACGCTGAACCGCCTCGTCAATCGACAGCGGGCTGTTATCCTGCAAATATTTCAGGAAAGAGAGATCAAAGTGATTCATGAACGCTCGCCAGTGGCTAATGCAAGATTCAGGATAACGGAAATCCAGGACTAAAACCGTGACCTGTTGCGAGTCACGGCGGTTAGATCACAGCCCCAGCGCCGTGCCGACCAGCAGCCACAGGTTCAACGCCACCACCAGCACCACAATCATCCAGCCAATCTGTTTAACCCAACGGGTATTCACCAGATCGCCCATCAGTTTGCTGTCGCTGGTAAATATCAGCAGCGGCACCAGCGCCAGTGCAATACCAAAGCTTAACAGCACCTGGCTCATCACCAGAATCCGCGTCGGATCAAGGCCAATCAGAATCACGATAAAGGACGGCATCATGGTGATGGTACGCCGCACCCATAAGGGGATATGAAAGCGAACAAACCCCTGCATCACGACCTGCCCCGCCAGCGTTCCAACCACCGTTGACGACAACCCCGCCGCCACCAGGCTCAGTCCGAAGACCGTTGCCGCCGCGTGACTTAATAACGGCTCCAGCGTCAGATAAGCCTGATCCAGATCGGCAACGCCGGTGTGACCACTGAAGTGAAACGCGGCGGCGGCAGTCGCCATCATCGCCAGATTAACGAACCCCGCAATGGTCATGGCGATAGCCACATCCCATTTTGTCGCCGCATAGCGCTGTTGACGAGTGCCGCCATGCAGGTGCTGCGTTAACGAAGAGTGCAGATAGATCACGTGCGGCATGATGGTCGCGCCCAGCACCCCGGCGGCCAGAAATACCGCTTCAGAGTTGGGCAAGTCAGGGATCATCATGCCTTTACTCAGTTGTGCAAAGTTGGGTTGGGAAAAGATCAGTTCAACGATATAGGCCATGGCGACAAACAGCAGCAGGCCGCCGATCACTTTTTCCAGCGGTTTTTGTCCGCGCCGCTGGAGCATCAGGATCAGGAAGGTGGCGATCCCGGTCAGCACCGCCCCCTGCAATAACGAAACGCCGAGGATCAGTTTGAATCCTATCGCCGCCCCGATAAATTCCGCGAGATCGGTCGCCATCGCGATGATCTCCGCCTGCACCCAATAGAACCAGACCACCGGGCGCGGATAGTGATCGCGAATTTGTTCAGCCAGATTTTTACCGGTAGCAATACCCAGTTTCGCAGACAAGACCTGGATAAGCATCGCCATCAGGTTTGCCCAGACCACCACCCACAGCAGTTTATAACCAAAGCTGGCACCGGCCTGAATGTTCGTCGCAAAGTTGCCCGGGTCGATATACCCGATCGCCGCGACAAACGCAGGTCCCATTAATGTGAGCCTTAACTTGCGCGCTGCTCTTCCACTGCTACTCTCAACGCGATCGTTTGTCATCTTCTGCCTCGGAAACATAGCCTTTGCTATGTTTTATATTATGCCTGATGAGAATGGTTATCAAGTGCATGTAAAAGCGGTAACCTTGATTTCTCTTATAGGCGGGAACGATAAAGAGTGCGGGTACAGGAAATGCGCGCGGCATGTTTAATAATTGTTATTATATTAGCACAATAACTTAACTATTTACTTTCGCATTAGACATAACAGAAGTGTATGCCGGATCACTATTTTTGAATCTCGTCACAGGTCCTGATTATAGTGTGTGTTAGATCTCGTTTTCTTTGCACACGTTGCATAGAATGTGCACGGAAATTTAACCTGCCTCATATTTGGAGCAAATATGGACCGCGTCCTTCATTTTGTCCTGGCACTTGCCGTTGTTGCGATCCTCGCATTGCTGGTAAGCAGTGACCGTAAAAAAATTCGCATTCGTTATGTCGTTCAACTGCTTGTTATCGAAGTGTTACTGGCGTGGTTCTTCCTGAACTCTGACGTCGGTCTCGGCTTCGTGAGAGGCTTCTCCGAAATGTTTGAAAAACTGCTCGGATTCGCCAATGAAGGGACGAACTTCGTCTTTGGCAGCATGAACGATAAAGGGTTGGCTTTCTTCTTCCTGAAAGTTCTCTGCCCTATCGTCTTCATTTCAGCGTTGATCGGTATTCTGCAGCATATTCGCGTGCTGCCGATTATCATCCGCGCCATTGGCTTCCTGTTATCCAAAGTCAACGGCATGGGCAAACTGGAATCCTTCAACGCCGTCAGCTCGTTGATCCTCGGTCAGTCTGAGAACTTTATCGCGTATAAAGACATTCTCGGCAAAATGTCCCGCAACCGCATGTACACCATGGCAGCGACGGCAATGTCCACCGTTTCCATGTCTATCGTCGGGGCGTACATGACCATGCTGGAGCCTAAATACGTGGTTGCGGCACTGGTTCTGAACATGTTCAGCACCTTTATCGTGCTGTCGCTGATCAACCCGTACCGCGTTGACGCCAGCGAAGAAAACATCCAGATGTCCAACCTGCACGAAGGCCAGAGCTTCTTCGAAATGCTGGGTGAATACATCCTGGCGGGTTTCAAAGTTGCGATCATCGTTGCTGCTATGCTGATCGGCTTCATCGCCCTGATCGCCGCGCTGAACGCCCTGTTCGCTACCGTCACCGGTTGGTTCGGCTACAGCATCTCCTTCCAGGGCATCCTGGGCTACATCTTCTACCCGATTGCCTGGGTGATGGGTGTGCCGTCCAGTGAAGCACTGCAGGTGGGCAGTATCATGGCGACCAAACTGGTTTCCAACGAATTCGTTGCAATGATGGATCTGCAGAAAATCGCCTCCACGCTCTCTCCGCGCGCGGAAGGTATCCTTTCTGTGTTCCTGGTCTCCTTCGCCAACTTCTCTTCTATCGGTATCATCGCGGGCGCGATTAAAGGCCTGAACGAAGAGCAAGGTAACGTCGTATCCCGTTTCGGTCTGAAACTGGTTTACGGTTCTACGCTGGTGAGCGTCCTGTCTGCCTCAATCGCCGCACTGGTTCTGTAAGACAGCACTGTCATAAAAAACGGGGAGCGCATCCCCGTTTTTTTATACCTGTTATTCCTCGAGCGGCCTTGGTCGTCCAATCAAATACCCTTGCAGGTAGTTCACCCCCAGGCTCAGCAGCAACTCCCGCTGTGCGGGCGTTTCTACGTACTCCGCCACCACGCTTAGCGACTTCGCCTTTGCCAGATCGGTTATCGACTTCACAATCATCGCATCCAACGAATCGGTCAGAATATCTTTTACGAACACACCGTCGATTTTGATGATGTCAGCCTGCAGACGCTTCAGGCGCTCATAATTGGCATATCCGGTACCAAAGTCGTCAATTGCAATTCTGAAACCAAACCTGTGCAGCAGCTCGAGATTTTGCATGCTGGTTTCCGAATTGGAAAATGCCTGCTCTTCGGTGATCTCAATGATCACCGTTTCCGGAGCAATACCATACCGGGTGAACAGGCGAATAATGCGCGGCGCGGTCTCTTTTTGCAGCAGGGTCAGCGGCATTAAATTGACCGAGAAAAGCGGTCCAGTCTCTGTAGGAGGATGTGCGGATAGCCAGGTAAGCAAGGCTTCAACGACCTGTAAATCAAAGCGGGCGCTGAGGTTAAACTGCGCTATCAGCGGAATAAACTGATCCGGAGTCATGATACCGTCGTCGCTTTTCAGCCGGGCGAGAATTTCATCATACCCTTTGCCCTGAGCGTCGCGGATAGGCTGCGCGTAAAGCAGGAGATCGCCGTTATCGAGCGCTTTACGAATTTTATTGAGCAGCAGCACCCGTTCGGTCGTCTGCCCCGTCGCCACTTCCTGGCTTTGAGTCAGCGCCAGCACCCGGTGATTCGCGCAGGACTGTTCCGCCAGCCAGCTCAGCTGACCCAGCAGCGGTTGCAGCGTCTCCTGCTTCCCATCCCATTGCCCCCAGGATGCGCCGTAACCCATGTCCAGCCCGGTATTGTTCCAGTAAATTTTACGACTGTTCAACAGGTCGAGCATATGCTGCAGGCGGGCGTCCATCTCCGGCCCGTTAAGCACCAGTAATAATTCACTCCCTGGCAACTGGAAGATTTTTTCATTCTCAAGCATCAGCGGTTGCAGCATACGGTGCACCGTACGTTTGCTGTGCACACGCATTAACATGCCGTAGTGACGGCTCAGAAACTCCAGATTCTCCAGTCGCAGGCAACAGACGCTCTGCCCGGACTCTTTTTGCAGGAACTGCTCCAGCGCACGCAGATTCGGTAAACGAGTTAAGGGATCGGTAAGGGCCTGCATGTGCCAGCGACGATTAAGCCATTCACTGCGCAGAAAGATGCGCATCATATACAGCAGGCAGATACTGAACGAGACGAGTACCGACAGGATGAACGCCAGTGAATACTCCGATCCCACCCCTTGTAAGAAATTGCGGTTATAGGTCAGCAGAAACAGCGTTGAAATGGCCCAACTGAGATTCAAAAACGGATAGGTAAGCTTACCCACGCCGGTGGTAAAGATGATGAACAGCACGGGCACCAGATACCCTGCAATGTAGTCGCTTTCCAGCGGGGAGCACATCATAGCGAGCAGCAGAGAAATGCAGATCAGCCAGCATAGGGTAAAGAGACGCGTCTCTTTTTCAAAACACGGCGCAATATCGCGACGCCAGAATATCCGGGCATAATGCGGATTCACTATCATCCGCAGCGGATAATAAAAAAGCATGGTGAAAATCAGCACCGCCGAGATCAGGCTCAGAATATCGACAATCGTGAAGATGGCCGCCGCCGCACCAAAGAATGTCGAAACCGCGACCGGGAAATCGAGATAATGCCCGGCGAGATACATACTGATTTTCATCCCGAGCGGGGCGACAAAGCCAAACCAAATCACTCTGCGCCAGATATTGCGATCGGGTAATCCGTAACGCCAGCGCGGCCCCAGTTGCCAGCGCACCAGCGCACAGGTTCCCAGCACGGCAAACATCTGACAGAAGAGCAACACAATGCCTTGCGCGAACGGCAGATGAAGATTCCAGTGGTTGGTCAGGTATAACGCCAGCACAATGGGCAGAACAGCACGTCGGCCAAACAGCAGCATCATCGACAGCAGCACGCACAGCGGCAGCCACGAGAGATAGATATAGCTGGAATCCACAATGGCCAGAGGGGAAATCAAACGTGAAAACTGGATGGCTGCGATGGAGAGCACGATCGCAAGAGCGAATATTCTTATATTATTTATCAGGTTGCGCTTGGCTGGCATGAATTAACTGCTCTCACAGAGACGAACTATTTGTCACATAAATGATAAGTTTATTCGCATCGCGAAGCAAACCTATACCCACCAGAAACCGATCCCACCTTTCGTGGAACAGACTCCGGCTTATCAGCAACTGTATTACAAAAATGGAAGGTATGCAGAGATAAAAAAACCCCCGCTTCGCAGCGAGGGTTCTGAATTTGGTGGAGCTAAGCGGGATCGAACCGCTGACCTCTTGCATGCCATGCAAGCGCTCTCCCAGCTGAGCTATAGCCCCATGATGCGTTTACGTACCAAAATTGTTGGGTTCAATTTTTGGTGGAGCTAAGCGGGATCGAACCGCTGACCTCTTGCATGCCATGCAAGCGCTCTCCCAGCTGAGCTATAGCCCCATTACGTAAAGCTTGTCGAGTTGACGGGCGGCATCATATGAATTCCCTTCGCATGTGTCAACGGCAAATTGTAGACGCCGATTCTAATCGCTGAAAAAGCAGACAAATGAAGAACATTGCGTAACAACTCGCATTCAGTAGTTAAACACGTCACGGTTTCCACTAAAATGGTGCTATAAAATGAACCACTAATTAACCACACGACTATTCAGGGAATCTTTATGTTCAAGGAGCGGATGACGCCAGAAGAACTCGCGAATCTGACGGGTTACAGCCGACAGACCATTAATAAATGGGTGCGAAAAGAGGGTTGGGCGACATCACCAAAACCAGGCGTCCAGGGCGGTAAAGCACGACTGGTGCATGTTAACGAACAGGTTCGTGAATATATCCGCAGCGCAGAACGCTCGGCGGAAGGGCTGTCTGACACCTTCTCGCACCCTGGCGATGCCTCGCTGGAAGCCCTACTGATCAAGCTGGTGAAAGAGATGACACCAGCCGAACAAAAACACTTTACCTCTTTGCTACTGCGGGAAGGGATTACCGGTTTATTACAACGCTTAGGGATCCGCGACAGCAAATAATATGAAAAGATTACGCAGCAAAATGACCACCGAAGAACTGGCGGATTGCCTCGGTGTCGCTAAGCAAACCGTGAATCGTTGGATCCGTGAACAAAAATGGGAAACGGAAAAATTTCCAGGTGTTAAAGGGGGTCGGGCAAGACTCGTTCACATCGATACACGCGTGCGGGAGTTTATTCTGAACATCCCGGCGTTTCGTAACCATTCTGCATTTTATCAGGCTGAAGAGTCACTGGCCGAGTACAACCCCGTCGTGCGCAGCCATGCTTATCGGCAAATTATTGATGCCGTGGAAAATATGTCCGCAGCGGAACAGGAAAAGTTAGCGCTGTTTCTTTCACGTGAAGGCATCCGCGGTTTCCTCACACGCCTGGGTCTGAACGATTCTGAGTAGCACAAAGAAAAACGGCAGAGTCTCCCCTGCCGTTTCGTTAATGCGGCGATCGCTTACTGCTGCGCTTCACGATCCGCAATAAAAGCCAGCGCTTTATTGATGCGCTCAATGCTGCGAGTTTTCCCAATCGCGTGCACCGTCACGTCTAAGCCCGGAGACTGACCCGCACCGGTTACCGCCACACGCAGCGGCATACCGACTTTACCCATTCCCACTTCCAGCTCATCAGCAGTTGCCTGAATCGCGTGATGCACGTTTTCAGCCGTCCACTCGGTAATGGCTGCCAGTTTGTCACGCACCACTTCCAGCGGCTGACGCGCAACCGGACGCAGGTGTTTCTTCGCTGCATCGGCATCAAACTCGGTAAAGTCTTCGTAGAAGTAACGGCAGCTCTGCGCCATCTCTTTCAGTGTTTTGCAGCGCTCGCCCAGCAGTTTCACCAGTTCAGCCAACTCCGGGCCGTTACGGGTGTCGATGTTTTCCTGCTCAATGTGCCACTGCAGATGCGTTGCCACATACTCCGGCGCCAGCGAATTAATGTAGTGATGGTTCAGCCACTGCAGTTTTTCCGTGTTGAACGCACTGGCGGATTTGCTGACCGCACCAAGGGAGAACAGCTTGATCATCTCTTCACGCGTGAAAATCTCCTGATCGCCGCTGGACCAACCCAGACGCACCAGGTAGTTCAGCAGCGCTTCCGGCAAATAGCCGTCATCACGATACTGCATCACACTCACCGCGCCGTGACGTTTGGACAGCTTTTTACCGTCGTCGCCGTTGATCATAGAGACGTGGGCGTACACCGGCACCGGCGCGTTCAGCGCTTTCAGAATGTTGATCTGGCGCGGGGTATTGTTGATATGGTCTTCACCACGAATAACGTGGGTGATCTCCATATCCCAGTCGTCCACCACCACACAGAAGTTATAGGTCGGGGAACCGTCGGTGCGGCGGATAATCAGATCGTCCAGCTCCTGATTGCTGAATTCGATCGGGCCACGGATCTGATCGTCAAAAATGACTGAACCGTCCTGCGGGTTGGCAAAACGGACAACGCAAGGCTCATCATCAGAGTGATGTTCATGACCATGACGGCAACGCCCGTCGTAGCGCGGCTTTTCACCCTTCGCCATCTGCTCTTCACGCAGTGCGTCCAGGCGCTCTTTGGAGCAGTAGCATTTATAGGCCGTGCCCGCTTCCAGCATTTCATCAATCACTGCGTTATAACGATCGAAACGTTTAGTCTGGAAGTATGGGCCTTCGTCCCATTCCAGGCTCAGCCAGTTCATACCGTCCATAATGGCTTCGATAGCTTCCGGCGTGGAACGTTCGAGATCGGTGTCTTCAATACGCAGCACAAACTCACCGCCGTGATTACGTGCAAAAAGCCAGGAATAGAGAGCAGTACGCGCACCACCGACGTGCAGATAGCCTGTCGGGCTTGGCGCGAAGCGAGTTTTGATTTTCATGAAATGGCCTTACGTTTATAAAGATGCCGACAACCGGCAAATCCGGGAAAAATGGAATGGCCGATATTCTATCACTGTGAGGTAAATCCTCAATGTTGTTACCGGGTAAACGCCGTGCAGAACCGTTTTTGTTTAGAAATCATGCGCCAGAGACCGTTTCACGATCGTTTTGCTTAAAATTACGACGAACGAACAATTTCTTTAGAAAAGGCGTTGACTCATTTTCAACTCTCCCTATAATGCGACTCCACACAGCGGGGGTGATTAGCTCAGCTGGGAGAGCACCTCCCTTACAAGGAGGGGGTCGGCGGTTCGATCCCGTCATCACCCACCAACTACTTTATGTAGTCTCCGCCGTGTAGATAAGAAATTGAGAAGTGGGTGATTAGCTCAGCTGGGAGAGCACCTCCCTTACAAGGAGGGGGTCGGCGGTTCGATCCCGTCATCACCCACCACTTTCTCACCAGCTAAATTTCTTATTGTGAAGTACCGAAGTGGGTGATTAGCTCAGCTGGGAGAGCACCTCCCTTACAAGGAGGGGGTCGGCGGTTCGATCCCGTCATCACCCACCACTTCGGGTCGTTAGCTCAGTTGGTAGAGCAGTTGACTTTTAATCAATTGGTCGCAGGTTCGAATCCTGCACGACCCACCAATGTAAAAAGGCGCCCTAAAGGCGCCTTTTTGCTATGCGCAGAATATAACGATTCGAACCTACGGCAGGTTCGGGTCGAACGCAGTGAGACAACGGAGCCGCTTGCGGCGACGGCCCGAAGGGCGAGCGAAGCGAGTCATCCTGCACGACCCACCAATGTAAAAGAGGGCGCTGGCGGCGCCTTTTTGCTATGCGCAGAATATAACGATTCGAGCCTGATGGCGCTTCGCTTATCAGGCCTACATTTCACTGTTACTCCGCGTAGGCCGGATAAGACGTCAGTCGCCATCCGGCGATATCAGGGCGCTTCACTCATCAGGCCTACACGTCTCAGTTACGCCGTTAACGCATCAATCATGTGCTCCAGCGCGGGTGTCGCTTGCTGCTGGTCATACACAATGTATAAATCTGCCGGAATACGCTCCTCTAACGGACGAAACACCACTCCAGGCCAGTTCATCTGCGCATAGCTATCGGCAATCAGCGTAATGCCAATCCCCATGCTGATCATCGCCAGCACCGTTTGCGGCTCCATCACTTCGCGAATAATCATCGGAGAAAATCCGGCGCTCTGGCAAACGCGTTGCAGGAATGCCCAGTCGGTATGAATGGAAGGCATGGTGACGAAGTATTCATTGCGCAGTGCTTCTAACGGCACGGCCTCACGGGCCGTCAGCGGATGCTCTTCCGGCATCGCCACCAGAAAAGAGGATTCATGCAGTCGCAGGCTGGTAAACCCTGGCGCAGGCTCAATCGCCATTCGCCAGACGCCAGCATCCAGTTCACGTCGCTCCAGCATGGCCATTTGCATCGCGGGCATATTCTCGCGAAACATCACCTCCACGTTGGGGTTCGTCTTCAGAAATCGCCGCATCACCGGGCGCATTTTTCCCCACATTGCAGTACCGATCACCCCCAGTTCGATCCGCCCTGCCTCGCCGCGCCCGATCTGTTCGACACGCGCCAACACCTGATTAGCGCTGGAAAGCAGACGCCGAGACTCCTCCATCAGGATTTTACCCGCATGGGTCAGCGCCACGCTGCGGGAATGGCGGATGAACAACAGCGTGCCGAGCTCTTGTTCCAGTTCCTTAATATGAATACTCAGTGGAGGCTGCGACATATTCAGACGAGCGGCGGCGCGTCCAAAATGCAATTCTTCTGCGACAGCAAGAAAATAACGCAGTAGCTTAAGATCGATACGATGCGTGCGTTCCATGGGTAATGCGCTCCAGAGGGGAAAACGAATGCGCCAAATTACCACAATGCGTCGCAGAACAGGAACGGCGGGCAACAAACGCCCGCCGCGAAGAGAGATTAACGAGCCAGCGAGTGCTGCGCCAGCTTTTCAGGCTCATGTTTGTACTTAAAGAACAGCGCGAAAATCACCGCCAGCGCCAGGGAATACGCCGCAAAGACCAACCAGATGGTTTGCCAGTCCTTCACGCCATCCACCGAGAAGTAATCCACCGCCATACCGCTCAGAATGGAACCCACCCACGCCCCGACGCCATTGACCATCGTCATAAACAGCCCCTGCGCGCTGGCACGGATCCGTGATTCCACCTCCTGCTCAACGAAGACGGAGCCAGAGATATTGAAGAAGTCGAATGCGCAGCCATAGACGATCATCGACAGCAGTAGCAGGACAAAACCGAACGGCGACGGATCGCCAAAGGCAAAGAAGCCAAAGCGCAATGTCCACGCCAGCATGCTCATCAACATGACCGTTTTGATGCCAAAACGTTTGAGGAAGAACGGGATGGTCAGGATAAAGCCCACTTCCGCCATCTGCGAGACGGACAGTAAGATGGACGGGTATTTCACCACAAAGCTGTCAGCGAATTCTGGGTTACGGGCAAAGTCGTGCAGGAAGGGGTTACCGAAAACGTTAGTAATTTGCAGCACCGCCCCCAGCATCATGGCAAACAGAAAGAAAATCGCCATCCGCGGATTTTTAAACAGCACGAACGCATCCAGCCCCAGTTTGCTGGCAAACGATGCGCTCGCTTTCTTTTCGGCCACCGGAATTTTCGGCAGCGTGAGCGCATAGAGCGCCAACAGCAACGACGCGCCGGATGCAATGTACAGCTGCGCGCTGCTCAGCTCCAGCCCCATCAGACTGACGGTCCACATCGCAACGATAAAGCCAATCGTGCCAAAAACGCGAACAGGTGGAAATGCGCTTACTGGATCTTGCCCTGCCTGCGCCAGGCAGGAGTAGGAGACGCTGTTCGAAAGCGAAATGGTCGGCATGAAAGCCATTGCGTTGATCAACATCACCCAGAACATCGTGTCCGGGTCAGTCACCGTGGTCGCATACAGCAAGACGCCCGCGCAGACCAGATGGCAGATCATGTAGGTACGCTCTGCCCGCAGCCATTTGTCCGCAATAATCCCCATAATGCCGGGCATAATAATCGCCGCCAGCCCTTTTGAGCTGTATACCATACCCACGTTGGCGCCGGTAAAATGAAGGGTGTTAATCATGTATGAGCCCAGGGTTACCAGCCAGCTTCCCCAGATAAAATATTGCATAAACGACATGATCTTTAATCGGGACGCAATACCCATTTTTCTCTTCCTTGCCGTAGAGTACGAACCCCGCTGGCAAGCGGGGTCATTATTATTATCTGTTTCAGGCCAGTTTGCGCAGGAACCCGCAAATCAGGTCGATAAAGTTCTGCCGGGAAAGTTCAGCGGCGGCCAGGGTTTGCGCGTGCGAGAGTTTCACATCGCCCAGGCCTTCCGCCAGATTGGTGATCGCCGACACGGCAACCACTTTCAGTCCGCAGTGGCGGGCGGTGATGACTTCAGGCACCACCGACATCCCGACCACATCGCCGCCAATGATCTGCATCATGCGGATCTCCGCGGCTGTCTCAAAGTTAGGTCCCGGATAGGAAACAAATACGCCTTCGCTCAGCGTGAAGCCCTCATCGGCGGCAACGGTCTGTAAAACCGCACGATAATCGGCGTCATAGGCATTGGCCAGCGAGAAGAAACGCTCGCCAAAGCGTTCGTCGTTCGGGCCAACCATTGGTGTCCCCGGCATGGTGTTAATATGGTCGCTCAGGGCCACCAGACTCCCCGGCCCCACTTCCGGGCGCAGAGAACCCGCTGCGTTAGTGCAGAACAGCAGTTCGCAGCCCAGCAGCTTCATCGTGCGAATGGCGTCGGTCATCACGGTCATGCCGCGTCCTTCGTAGAAGTGCCCGCGCCCTTTCATACAGGCAACCGGGACGCCAGCCAGATGACCGAGCACCAACTCGCCCGCGTGCCCGTGAACGGTGCTGACCGGGAACCCCGGCAGCTTCTCATAGGAAATCGCCACCGCATCTTCTATCTGCTCAGCCAGCGCGCCTAAACCCGAGCCAAGGATAAAGGCGACACGCGGCGTGAAGTCAGGTTTGTAGCCGCGAATAATATCAGCGCTGTTCCAGGGATTCTGGGAAAAGTGGGAGTCGGTCATGAGATGTCCTTATAATCGGCTAATCACTCATTGAGTGAGGGAGATAATGGTTATAACGAGAGTACGCAATCGATTACCAATACAGTTTTCCCTGCCGATCGATAGCAAATCTATATTGATAAGGCGATGCAGCGCCGTCAGATGAGAAAAAGCATGACTGCCAAAAATGGCAGGGAGTACTGAAGGTCTGCGAACGTGTGCCGATATCGTAGTTTTACTGGCAAAAGGAAACCACGATGACCACCATCAACGTCTCGACCCCTTCCGTCCAAAGCAGCGGCGGTGGGACTCAAGCCGCCTCCGGGAACAGCGTCTCTGCGCAAATCGCGCAGATTGCGGAAAAAATCACTCAACTGACGCAGAAGCTCAAAGACGTCCCAAACGGCACCGGTAGTGCGGAAGATAAGAAAAAACAACAAGAAATGATCCAAACGCAGATCAAAATGTTGCAGGCACAGCTGGCACAGCTACAGCGTCAACAGGCCGAGGAGGCTCAGCAAAAACAGGAACAAATCCAGGTTAAAGCGGAAGGTGTTAATTATCCTTCCGACGACCATCAGATTGATGTCTATATCTGATAGAGCGGATCCTGCGCACGTAAAGACGTTAATGCATTCGCCTGGGTGCGGACCACCTCCCACAGCGCCTGGGCTGCTGTCGACAACGAGCGGTTTTTGCGCCGCGCCAGCATCAGCTGTCTTTCCACCACCGGCGTCAGTCGCTTCACCTGCAAATGACTCCCCTGCGGCAACGGTAAGGCCAGCGCAGGCAAAATGCTGATACCTATCCCCGCTTCCACCATCGGAAACAGCGTCGCCGGGTGGCCAATTTCCTGCACAATATTGGCCTCTATCGCAAAGTGCGCAAGCGCCGCGTCAATGAGCGGCCGACTCCCCGAGGCGTAATCCTGCAACACCAGTCGTTCCTGCTGGAGATCCTGCCAGCTCACCCACTCCTGTTGCGCCAGCGGGTGCGCCTGATGGCAAAGCAGAAGGAAAGGTTCGGAGAGTATCGCTTCGCACTGCAAATCACTCACCGCGCCAGGATCAATCACAATGCCAAAATCCACTTCGCCCTGGCGGATACTTTCCAGCACCCACTGCTGCGGTCGATCGTGCAGGACAAAGTCAATCGCCGGATAGCGCTGATTACTTTGCGCAATGCACTGCGGAATGAGATGGGCGGAGATCGTCTGACTTGCCGCCACGCGAACCGTACCGGTGAGTTGCGTGCCCACCCTACCCGCTTCCCGCAGCGTGATGTGCAGTTCATCCAGCAGTCGCTCCAGGCGACCCGCCAGCTGTTGCCCGGCATCCGTCAGCACCACTTCGCGCGTCGTGCGGTTCAGCAGTTTCACCCCTGTCTGACGCTCCAGTTCTTTGATACTGTGACTGACCGCCGACTGGCTCAGACCAATACACTCACCGGCCCGGCTGAAACTTCGCTCCTGAGCAACGGTAACAAACACACGTAATTGACGCAGAGAATAATTCATCAACTCAATTCATATATAGATGCAATAAATCAATTTTATTTCTCAAAATGAAAAACGCAAAATGAGGACACCGAATTCCTGGAGTATTTATGAATATTTTTCGTATCCTTGATCCGTTTACGCTGACCCTGATTGCGGTCGTCCTGCTGGCCTCATTTTTTCCAGCAGAGGGAGATTTTGTGCCTGTTGTTGAAGGCATCACCACCGCGGCCATCGCGCTCCTGTTCTTTATGCACGGGGCAAAGCTCTCACGCGAAGCCATCATCGCGGGCGGCAGCCACTGGCGTTTGCACCTGTGGGTGATGTGCAGCACCTTCATTCTGTTCCCGGTGCTCGGCGTACTGTTTGCCTGGTGGGAGCCAGTCAACGTTGACCCGATGCTGTACACCGGCTTCCTGTATCTGTGCATTTTGCCCGCCACGGTACAGTCGGCGATTGCCTTTACGTCGCTGGCAGGAGGAAACGTTGCGGCGGCGGTCTGCTCAGCCTCGGCCTCCAGCCTGTTGGGGATTTTCCTCTCGCCGCTGTTGGTTGGTCTGGTGATGAACATTCACGGTGCAGAGGGCAGCCTGGAGCAAGTTGGCAAAATCATGCTGCAACTGCTGCTGCCGTTTGTGCTGGGTCACCTTTCCCGTCCGTGGATCGGCAAGTGGGTCGCACAAAATAAAAAATGGATTGCGAAGACTGACCAGACGTCAATTTTGCTGGTGGTTTATTCCGCCTTCAGCGAAGCCGTCGTGAACGGGATCTGGCACAAAGTGGGCTGGGGATCGCTGCTGTTTATCGTGGTGGTCAGCATTGTGCTGCTCGCCATCGTGATTGCCGTAAACATCGTTGTGGCGCGTAAATGCGGCTTCAACAAAGCTGACGAGATCACGATTGTTTTCTGCGGGTCGAAAAAGAGTCTGGCGAACGGCGTCCCCATGGCCAACATCCTCTTCCCGACGTCGGTCATTGGGATGATGGTACTGCCGCTGATGATCTTCCACCAGATTCAGTTGATGGTCTGTGCAGTGCTGGCGCGTCGCTATAAGCGCCAGACCGAACAGTTACAGGCGCAGCAGGACAGCCGCGCCGCCAAAGCTTAAAGCGGACGTTTCAGGGGCTGAACCAACTGGCTCAGCCCTTCGGTTTTGATCAACAGCGTAATTTGCATCAGCTCGCCCAGTTTGCCCGCCGGGAACTCATCCTTACGGGCAAACCACAGCAGATACTCTTCCGGCACATCGATCAACCGACGCCCTTTGTATTTACCAAACGGCATCACCGTGTTGGCAATCTCAACGAGCTGCTCTTTCTCCATCTCAGACACCCAGCAGGCGGAGCATTTCCGCTTCGTCGATCACCGCAATCCCCAACTCCTGCGCTTTTGCCAGCTTGGAACCTGCCGCTTCGCCAGCAATGACCAGATCGGTCTTCTTCGAGACGCTGCCCGCCACTTTCGCACCGAGCTCCACCAGCCGCGCTTTCGCATCATCGCGCGACATCTGGCTCAGGCTTCCCGTCAGCACGACTGTTTTCCCGGCAAAAGGACTGTCAATCTCTTCGGCGTTGATCACCACCGGTGCGGGCCAGCGAATGCCTTCTGCCAGTAGCTGCGCGATCACCTCGCGGTTGCTCTCTTCGGCAAAGAAGTTGAACACATGGGTGGCGACCACAATGCCCACGTCGGGGACTTTTTGTAGCTCGTCAATAGACGCCGCCTCCAGCGCCTCCAGAGTACCGAAGTAAGCGGCCAGACCGGCGGCCGTAGCCTCGCCGACCTCGCGAATCCCCAGCGCATACAGGAAACGCGCAAAGGTCGTCTCTTTCGATTTTTCCAGCGCATCCACCACGTTTTGCGCCGACTTTGGTCCCATTCGGTCGAGGCCGGTCAGTTTCCCGGCGGTCAGCCTGAACAGGTCCGCTGGCGTATGGACATACTCTTTCTCGACCAGTTGATCGATAATTTTGTCACCCATCCCGTCCACGTCCATCGCCCGACGAGACACGAAATGCTTGAGCGACTCTTTACGCTGCGCGCCGCAAATCAGGCCGCCGGTACAGCGAGCAACCGCTTCACCTTCCACGCGTTCAACATCGGAATTGCATACCGGGCAATGCGTCGGAAATTCCACTGGCCGGGTGTCGTCCGGACGCTCGGAAAGCACCACGTTGACCACCTGCGGGATGACATCGCCAGCACGGCGAATTACCACCTTATCGCCAATGCGCAGGCCAAGGCGCTCGATTTCATCGGCGTTATGCAGCGTAGCGTTACTCACCAGCACGCCGGCAACCTGTACCGGTTCAAGACGCGCAACGGGAGTAATCGCCCCGGTACGCCCGACCTGAAATTCCACGTCACGAACAAAGGTCATCTGCTCCTGCGCCGGGAATTTAAAGGCCACCGCCCAGCGCGGCGCGCGTGCGACGAAACCCAGTTGCTCCTGTAGCGCCATCGAGTTGACCTTAATCACCACCCCATCGATGTCGAAGCCCAGGGTCGGACGGTCTTCTTCCACCTTGTGGTAAAACGCCAGCACCGCTTCCGGCGAGTCGCACAGGGTCACGCGATCGCTGACCGGCAGCCCCCATGCTTTGAATTGCAGCAGGCGGCCCAGATGAGTATCGGGCAGTTCGCCGCCTTCCAGCACGCCAACGCCATAGCAGAAGAAAGTGAGCGGTCGCTTCGCGGTGATGCGCGGATCAAGCTGACGCAGCGAGCCCGCCGCCGCATTACGCGGGTTAGCAAACAGCTTTCCGCCCGTACGGCGAGCCTCTTCATTGATCTTTTCAAAACCAGCCTGTGGCAGGAAAACTTCGCCACGCACTTCCAGGCGCGTCGGAATGTTATCGCCATGGAGTTTCAGCGGAATGGCGCGGATAGTCCGCACGTTTGAAGTAATATCCTCACCCGTCGTACCATCGCCACGGGTTGCGGCGCTGACCAGTACGCCATTTTCGTAGAGGATGCTGACCGCCAGGCCGTCCAGCTTCAGCTCACAGCACCAGGTCAGCTTATCGCTGCTCTTAAGGCGGTCCTGCACACGCTTGTTAAACGCCAGGAAACTCTCCTCATCAAAGACGTTGTCCAGTGACAACATCGGCACTTCATGACGAATCTGGCTGAAAGATGCCAGCGGCGCGGCACCCACACGCTGCGTCGGAGAGTCCGGGGTAATCAGCTCCGGGTGCTGCGCTTCCAGTTCACGCAGTTCCCGCATCAGGCGGTCATATTCTGCATCGGGGATTTCTGGCGCATCCATCACATGGTAAAGATACTCATGATGGCGAAGCGTGGTTCGCAGTTCGGTCAGTTGTTGTTCGATTGATTCCATATCGCACCATCAATGATAAAAAACCCCCGACAGGCGGGGGTTCAGAAAGGAAGTTGTCGTGCCTTGAGTGTATCAGGCGTTCGCGTCTTTCACTTCGCGGATACGATCCTGATACTCGCGCAATTTTTGCGGCGTCATCATCCGACGCTGATCGTCGAGCACCACACCGCCGACTTCATCGGCAATATGCTGTGCGGATTGCAGCATCAGTTTGAAGTTCTGCAGTTCGTCGCCGTAAGACGGCACCTGCATAAAGATGGTCACGCCCGGCGTGGTGAAGTCGACCATTTCTGGATCAAACGTACCCGGGTTAACCATATTCGCCAGGCTGAACAATGCCGGGCCGCTGCCATCCGGGCTCAGATGACGATGGAAGATATTCATGTCGCCAAATTTGAATCCGGCCTGCTCGATGCTGTTGAGCAGCACTTCACCGTTAAGCTCGCTGCCATGATGGGCGGCGACGTTCATGATGATTACCGCTTCTTTACGCTGCGGTTTTTCCGGGGCTGGCGCTTCTTCAACGACAGGCTCAGGCTGCGGCTCGACCACGGGTTCTGCGGGCTGGAAAGCCTGCTGCGACGGCTGTGGCGCAGTCGGCTGAACGGGCTGAACCTGCGGCGCGACGGGTTGTTGTTGCACCGGCTGCGGCTGTTGCACAGGTTGCTGTGGCGCAGGCTGATGCACCGGCTGCGGCTGAGCGGATTGCTGCGGCGCAGGCTGCGGCTGGTGTACCGGCTGCTGCGGCGGACGCGGGGCATGCTGCGGCTGTACCGGCGCTTCAGACGATGGCTGAACCGGCTGACGCGGCTGTGCCGACGCATAAGGCGGCTGGTACTGGTGTTGCGGCGATTGGCGAGGAGCTTCATGCTCCTGCGGGTTGCCAGGGGCATGATTCACGCGGTGAACACGAACTTCACCCACGCCTTCGTCTGCTTCAACATCATCGTCATACGAGTCGTCGTCGCGTTTTGATTTCATGCGTTTCAGTGGACGATCGCGGAACATAGAAGATCGTTCTTTACGGCTGGTCCAGAAACCATGTACCAGTAAAGCGATTATGGCGATCGCGCCAACAATGATTAATATCAGACGCAAATCCTGCATCATTATATTCTCTGTTGTTCTAACACCTTGCCACCACGGCAAACATTTACTCACTAAGAGTATTTGCCGATTACGTCAAGTGCAAGTGTACTCTTAGCTTTCACAGCATAAAGATGAACGAAATCGTGCTTTTTGCTGTTTTTTCGAACATTTCCGAACTGTTCTGTGTGCGATAACCCGGTAAGATACCCGTGTTCGCTTAGGACTTATACGAAAAGGAGCATGTCCTGACTATGGTGTCATCATCTGTCACTGCACCACGCAGCGGTTTTTACTACTTTGCTCAGGGATGGAAACTGGTTTCGCAACCGGGGATCCGTCGCTATGTCATTTTACCGCTACTGGTAAACATCCTGCTAATGGGCAGTGCGTTCTGGTGGCTGTTCACACAGCTGGATGTCTGGATCCCGTCGCTCATGAGTCACGTCCCGGACTGGCTGCAATGGCTGAGCTATCTGCTGTGGCCTGTCGCGGTCATCTCTGTGCTGCTGGTGTTTGGCTATTTTTTCTCGACCCTGGCCAACTGGATTGCCGCGCCGTTTAACGGGCTGCTGGCGGAGCAACTGGAAGCGCGGTTGACGGGCGCTACGCCGCCGGACACGGGCGTTCTGGGGATCATGAAAGATGTGCCGCGGATTATGAAACGCGAATGGCAAAAGCTCGCCTGGTATCTGCCGCGCGCCATTGTACTGCTGATCCTATACTTTATTCCCGGCATCGGGCAAACCCTCGCCCCCGTACTATGGTTCCTGTTCAGCGCCTGGATGCTGGCCATTCAGTATTGCGATTACCCTTTTGACAACCATAAAGTGCCGTTTAAAGAGATGCGCACCGCCCTGCGCAGCCGTAAAGTCATCAATATGCAGTTTGGTGCGCTTACCAGCTTGTTTACCCTGATCCCGGTGCTTAATCTCTTCATCATGCCGGTGGCGGTTTGTGGCGCCACGGCGATGTGGGTGGATTGCTATCGTGCTAAACATGCGTTATGGAAGTAATGCAAAAATGTGTAAACGAGAGGTGGCTTATGCCACCTCTTATTCCATACTGATACCCATTATTTCTCCATAGCATATAGATATGCGAAATCCTTACTTCCCCATATTCGTCTGAAGGGTATGCTGGGAAGGTATCCCAATTTCATACAGTTAAGGACAGGCCATGAGTAAGATTTTTGAAGACAACTCGCTGACTATCGGTCATACGCCGCTGGTTCGACTGAACCGTATCGGTAACGGACGCATTCTGGCGAAGGTGGAATCACGTAACCCAAGCTTCAGCGTGAAATGCCGTATTGGTGCCAACATGATTTGGGATGCTGAAAAACGCGGCGTGCTGAAACCGGGCGTCGAGCTGGTTGAACCCACCAGCGGCAACACCGGTATCGCGCTGGCCTATGTCGCTGCGGCTCGTGGTTACAAGCTGACGCTGACCATGCCGGAAACCATGAGTATCGAACGTCGCAAACTGTTGAAAGCGCTGGGCGCCAATCTGGTGCTGACCGAAGGCGCAAAAGGCATGAAAGGCGCGATTCAGAAAGCGGAAGAAATCGTCGCCAGCGATCCGGCAAAATATCTGCTGCTTCAGCAGTTCAGCAACCCGGCTAACCCGGAAATTCACGAAAAAACCACCGGTCCGGAAATCTGGGAAGATACCGACGGCCAGGTTGACGTTTTCATCTCCGGCGTGGGGACTGGCGGTACGCTGACCGGCGTCACCCGCTATATTAAAGGCACCAAAGGCAAAACCGACCTGATTACCGTTGCCGTTGAGCCAACGGATTCCCCGGTTATCGCGCAGGCGCTGGCAGGTGAAGAGCTGAAGCCAGGTCCGCACAAAATTCAGGGTATCGGTGCCGGTTTCATTCCGGGCAACCTGGATCTGAAACTGATCGATAAAGTGGTCGCCATCACCAACGAAGAGGCGATCTCCACCGCCCGCCGCCTGATGGAAGAGGAAGGCATTCTTGCCGGTATCTCCTCCGGAGCCGCAGTGGCTGCCGCCCTTAAGCTTCAGGAAGATGAAACCTTTACCAATAAGAATATTGTGGTTATCCTACCGTCATCGGGTGAGCGTTATCTGAGCACAGCACTGTTTGCCGATCTCTTCACAGAGAAAGAATTGCAACAGTAATGCCAGCATGTTAAAAACGCGTAAAAAAGCACCTTTTCAGGTGCTTTTTTGTGGCCTGCTTCAAACTTTCACCCCACCTGCCATTGCTTCACCCCGCCAGGTCTGGTATTTAACCTGATTAATTATTTTGAAGCGCGAAATTAATCGTTACAGGAAAACTGCTGGCTGAATCGATTTTATGATTTGGTTCAAGTATTGATTTAGCGGCATAATGTTTAATGACGAGCGAAACGTCAGCGGCCAGAGGTTGACTGCAACGGATTGCGTAAAACACCTGGTGTGTCGCGCCCGTTTACGCCGGCGCTATCAATACAGGCTAAAGTCAAACCGCCAGGCTAGACTTTAGTTCCACAACACTAAACCTATAAGTTGGGGAAATACAATGTTCCAGCAAGAAGTTACCATTACCGCTCCGAACGGTCTGCACACCCGCCCTGCTGCTCAGTTTGTTAAAGAAGCGAAAGGCTTCACTTCTGAGATTACTGTGACTTCCAACGGCAAAAGCGCCAGCGCGAAAAGCCTGTTTAAACTGCAAACTCTGGGTCTGACTCAGGGTACCGTCGTTACCATCTCTGCAGAAGGTGAAGACGAGCAGAAAGCCGTAGAACATCTGGTTAAGCTGATGGCGGAACTGGAATAAGTTTTTCCGGGTTCTTTTAAAAATCAGTCACAAGTAAGGTAGGGTTATGATTTCAGGCATTTTAGCATCCCCGGGTATCGCTTTCGGCAAAGCACTTTTGTTGAAAGAAGACGAAATCGTCATTGACCGGAAAAAAGTTTCTGCCGACAAGGTTGATCAGGAAGTTGAACGTTTTCTGAGCGGTCGTGCCAAGGCATCTGCACAGTTAGAAGCGATCAAAACGAAAGCTGGTGAAACGTTCGGTGAAGAAAAAGAAGCCATTTTCGAAGGGCATATTATGCTACTCGAAGATGAGGAGCTGGAGCAGGAAATCATAGCCCTGATTAAAGATAAACACATGACGGCTGACGCAGCTGCGCATGAAATTATCGAAGGTCAGGCCACTGCCCTGGAAGAACTGGATGATGAATACCTGAAAGAACGTGCGGCTGACGTACGTGACATCGGTAAGCGCCTGCTGCGCAACATCCTCGGGCTGGCAATTATTGACCTGAGCGCCATTCAGGACGAAGTGATCCTGGTTGCCGCTGACCTGACCCCGTCCGAAACCGCACAGCTGAACCTGCAGAAAGTGCTGGGTTTCATTACTGACGTGGGCGGTCGCACTTCCCACACCTCTATCATGGCGCGTTCTCTGGAACTGCCAGCCATCGTGGGTACCGGTAGCGTCACCTCTCAGGTGAAAAACGATGATTATCTGATTCTGGATGCCGTAAACAACCAGGTTTACGTCAACCCGACCAACGAAGAAATTGAAAAACTGCGCGCCGTTCAGGAGCAAGTTGCCACTGAAAAAGCGGAACTGGCTAAACTGAAAGACCTGCCAGCCATCACTCTGGATGGCCATCAGGTTGAAGTGTGCGCCAACATCGGTACCGTGCGTGACGTTGAAGGCGCAGAACGCAACGGTGCGGAAGGCGTTGGTCTGTACCGTACTGAATTCCTGTTTATGGATCGCGACGCGCTGCCGACTGAAGAAGAACAGTTTGCGGCTTACAAAGCCGTGGCTGAAGCCTGTGGCTCTCAGGCGGTGATCGTGCGTACCATGGACATCGGCGGCGACAAAGAACTGCCGTACATGAACTTCCCGAAAGAAGAAAACCCGTTCCTGGGCTGGCGTGCCGTGCGTATCGCGATGGATCGTAAAGAGATCCTGCGCGATCAGGTTCGCGCTATCCTGCGCGCGTCTGCTTTCGGCAAACTGCGCATTATGTTCCCGATGATCATCTCTGTTGAAGAAGTCCGCGCGCTGCGCAAAGAGATTGAAATCTACAAACAGGAACTGCGTGACGAAGGTAAAGCATTTGACGAAACCATTGAGATTGGCGTGATGGTGGAAACACCGGCTGCGGCAACAATTGCTCGTCATTTAGCCAAAGAAGTTGATTTCTTTAGTATCGGCACCAATGATTTAACGCAGTACACTCTGGCAGTTGACCGTGGTAATGATATGATTTCACATCTCTACCAGCCAATGTCGCCATCTGTCCTCACATTGATCAAGCAAGTTATTGATGCTTCTCATGCTGAAGGTAAATGGACTGGCATGTGTGGTGAGCTTGCAGGCGACGAACGTGCTACACTTCTGTTGCTGGGGATGGGTCTGGACGAATTCTCTATGAGCGCCATTTCTATCCCGCGCATTAAGAAGATTATCCGTAACACGAACTTCGAAGATGCGAAGGTGTTAGCAGAGCAGGCTCTTGCTCAACCGACAACGGACGAGTTAATGACGCTGGTTAACAAGTTCATTGAAGAAAAAACAATCTGCTAATCCACGAGATGCGGCCCAATTTACTGCTTAGGAGAAGATCATGGGTTTGTTCGATAAACTGAAGTCTCTGGTTTCTGATGATAAGAAAGACACCGGAACTATTGAGATTGTTGCACCGCTCTCTGGCGAGATCGTCAACATCGAAGACGTACCGGATGTCGTTTTTGCTGAAAAAATCGTGGGTGATGGCATCGCTATCAAACCAACCGGTAATAAGATGGTTGCACCGGTTGACGGTACCATCGGCAAAATCTTTGAGACCAACCATGCGTTCTCTATCGAATCCGATAACGGTATCGAACTGTTTGTTCACTTCGGTATCGACACCGTTGAGCTGAAAGGCGAAGGCTTCAAGCGTATCGCTGAAGAAGGCCAGCGTGTGAAAGTGGGTGACCCGGTTATTGAATTCGATCTGCCGCTGCTGGAAGAAAAAGCCAAGTCAACCCTGACTCCGGTTGTTATCTCCAACATGGACGAAATCAAAGAACTGATCAAACTGTCCGGTAGCGTGACTGTGGGTGAAACCCCGGTTATCCGCATCAAGAAATAATTCTTGCCGCAGGAAAAAATGGCGCCAGATGGCGCCATTTTTTTATCTACCGGATGGCAAAATCCGCCTGATAAGGCGTTCCCGCCGCCATCCGGCATCGGTACCAGGGTCACAATGGCGAGGTCACCGGGCGATAACACTTTTCACGCATCAGGATTTTCATCCCTTCCGGTCCACTCTCCAGCATCCGCTTTTCTGAATCAGAAACCAGCAGTTCGCACTGATAGCCACCCGTGATGCCAAACATCGCGCGCGCCACGCAGATATCTTCCAGCGCATTCAGCCCGCTGGTTTCAAAATGCCCCACAATGCGCCCTTGCTGGCGAACCACCAACCGATAACTCTTCATCGCGCCTCCCCTGCCGGAGGCAGTATCAGTTCGTCACATCCGCATTGCTGCGTCCAGGTCATCACCGCCAGCACGCGTTCTGCGGCCTGTTGCGTTGCCTGCGTCAGCGATTTCCCCAGCACAATGCCGCTAATCAACTCGGCACAAAACAGATCGCCGGTCCCTTTCAGATCGGTTTCTACCCGCGGATGCTCAATCACATCCAGCGTTTGGGCCGTCACTACCGCCACATTGATGGTTTCACTGTCCTGTCCAGGCGCGCTGGTGATCACAATCCACTTCAGCGTGTCGGTCAGCAGCGATCTCGCCGCGACGACAGCGTCCTCCAGCGTGCGGCACGGCATACCGCTGAGCATCTCCAGTTCGAAGACATTCGGCGTCAGCCCCTGCGCCAGCGGCAACAGGTGATGTCGATAGGCATCCGGTATCTCGGCTTTCACATACATTCCGCTGTCGGTATCGCCAATCACCGGATCGACCAGGACAGGAATATCAGGATGCGTTTTACGAACGTCTTGCAACCATTGCGCCAGCAGGGCGATTTGTTCCGCGCTGCCCATATAACCGGTGGTCACGGCCTTTAACTCGCGCAGCGCATCACGCTCGCTTAACGCCAGCAAATAACCACGGAACCAGTCAGCCGGAATGACGCCCCCATAGAACGTGTCATAGTGCGGAGTATTACTGAACAGGACGGTAGGCACCGCCGTCACCCGCAAACCCTTTGCTTTGATGGCTGGCACAGCGATGCTATTGCCGACGCTGCCATACACCACCTGTGACTGAACGGCGACAATATCGGTCTGCAACGCCCGATGCTTATCGTCGAAGAGCACTGACTGAATATCACTCTCCTGCCCCATAGACTTCTCCTCTCACTGGACAGCGGGCGGGTGCCTCACTATTATCGTCATATGCTAAAATTCATTTTGTCATAGGTCAATAATGATCGACGGAAAAACCGCCAGCGAAATCTTTGACAGTATACGTCAGCACGTCACCAGCGGCGTGTTGCCTGCGGGTGAAACACTGCCGCCGGTACGGGAACTGGCTGTGCAACTCAATGTGAATCGCAATACTGTTGCAGCGGCCTACAAACGCCTGGTGACATCCGGACTGGCGCAAAGTCGTGGCCGCAATGGCACCGTTATTAAAAGCGCCTCGACGCCCATCGCGCGCGAAGGCGGCGACCCGCACACGCCGCTTCACGATCTCTCCAGCGGAAATCCTGACCCGGCTCGCCTGCCGGACCTGAGCCGTTACTTTGCAAAATGTCATCACGGCCACCGCCTGTACGGTGACGCGCCGGTTTCCCCGGAGCTAAAGCGCTGGGCCACGCAGTGGATGCAGGATGCCGTTCCCGCTGCGGGTGAAATTGATATCACCAGCGGCGCAATTGACGCCATTGAACGCCTGCTGAGCGCCCATCTGCTGCCCGGTGACAGCGTGGTGGTTGAGGACCCGTGCTTTTTAAGCAGTATCAATATGCTGCGATACGCCGGATTCAGCGCCAGCCCGGTGAGCGTCGATAGCGAAGGAATGCAACCGGAGGGGCTCGAACAGGCGCTGAGTAAAGGCGCCCGGGCAGTGATCGTAACACCTCGGGCGCACAACCCGACGGGATGCAGTTTAAGCGCCGCACGCGCGGGCGCATTACAGGCAATCCTGGCGCGATACCCACAGGTGCTGGTGATTGTTGACGACCACTTTGCCCTGCTTTCTGCCTCCGCGTGGCATCCGGTGATTGCGGCGGAAACGCTCCACTGGTCGATCGTTCGCTCAATGTCGAAAACGCTGGGACCAGACCTGCGTCTTGCCATTGTCGCCAGCGATCCCGCGACGTCGGCAAAATTACGCCTGCGTCTTAACGCCGGCAGCCAGTGGGTTAGCCATATTTTGCAGGATCTGGTTTACACCTGTCTGGCAGACCCCGTCTGGCAGCATACGCTCGCCGAATCCCGCCAGTTTTACGCCGATCAGCAGCGTAAACTGGCGAAGGCGCTGCACGCACAAGGCATCAACAGCGTTTTCCCCGGCGATGGTCTGAACCTGTGGCTACCGCTTGCCGAAACCCGCCAGAACGTTGCATTCGCACTGGCGAAATCCGGTTGGCTGGTGCGTGAAGGCGACGCTTTCGGCGTTAACACGCCCGCGCAGGGTCTGCGTATCACCCTTTCCACACTCAATGACAACGATATCAACCGCCTGGCCGCCCATCTTCATCAGGCGCTGAGCCAATAACAGGAGATCATCCGTGCACGTCCATTTTATTATTCACGAATCATTTGAATCAGCAGGCGCTTATTTGCCATGGGCTGAAACGCGCGGTCACCACATCACCTGGACCCGCGTCTACGACAACGAACCGGTTCCGGCTAACGCCGATGGCTTTGAGATGCTGGTCGTGTTTGGCGGCCCGCAGTCACCGCGCACCACGCTTGCGGAGTGCCCTTATTTTGACTCAAAGGCTGAACAACACCTGATCAACCAGGCCATCTCGGCGGGTCGGATTGTGGTCGGGATCTGTCTGGGTTCGCAGTTGATTGGCGAAGCGCTGGGAGCAAGGGTCTGCCAGAGCCCGGAAAAAGAGATTGGTCACTATCCCATTACGCTGACCGAAGCAGGAAAACAGCATCCGTTGCTTGCTCACTTCGGCTCTCCGCTGACGGTTGGTCACTGGCATAACGACATGCCAGGGCTTACCGATCAGGCCACGGTGCTTGCCGCCAGCGTCGGCTGCCCACGGCAGATCGTGCAATATGGCAATTTTGTCTACGGCTTCCAGTGCCACATGGAATTTACCGCCGAGGCGGTGGAGGGGCTGATTCAACACTCTGAGCAAGAGCTGGCGGAAGCCAAAGGGAAGCGCTTTATTCGCTCGAATGCGGAAATGCGCGAATGGGATTATAAGGAAATGAATGAAAAACTCTGGCAGTTCCTCGATCTGTTGGTGAAAAAACGTCAGGGTTAACCGCATGCCCGGTCATCGCCGGGCAATGTGATTAAATCCCCGCGCCCTGACTGAAGTGCTCTTCGCCAAACACGCCGGTAGAGAGATAGCGATCGCCGCGATCGCAAATAATCGCCACTACCACCGCGCCCGGATTTGCTTTCGCAATCCGTATCGCACCAGCGACCGCGCCGCCTGAGCTGACGCCACAGAAGATCCCTTCACGTACCGCCAGTTCACGCATGGTGTTCTCCGCGTCTCGCTGGTGAATATCCACGACCTGATCGACAAGCTGAGCATTAAAAATGCCCGGCATGTATTCCGCTGGCCAGCGACGAATCCCCGGAATGCTGCTGCCCTCTTCCGGTTGCAAGCCCACAATAGCGACCGCGCTGGCCTGCTCACGCAGAAAGCGAGACACCCCGGTGATAGTGCCGGTGGTGCCCATACTGGAAACAAAATGGGTGAGACGTCCGGACGTTTGCCGCCAGATTTCCGGCCCCGTGGTGGTGTAATGCGCGTACGGGTTATCAGGGTTGTTGAACTGGTCCAGCAGCGTGCCTTCGCCGCGCTGAGCCATCTCCAGCGCTAAATCTCGCGCCCCTTCCATTCCCTGCTCTTTGGTCACCAGAATCAGCTCGGCACCGTAGGCGCGCATCGCCGCACGACGCTCCTGGCTCATGTTGTCCGGCATCAGCAGCTTCATGCGATAACCTTTCAGTGCCGCAATCATCGCCAGCGCAATGCCAGTGTTCCCGCTGGTGGCCTCAATTAATACATCACCAGGTTTAATCTCACCGCGCTTTTCCGCTTCAACAATCATCGATAACGCGGCACGATCTTTTACCGATCCTGCTGGATTGTTACCTTCCAGTTTGACCCAAATTTCACTGCCATTATCCGGCGTCAGCCGTTGCAGTTTCACCAGCGGCGTATTGCCAATTGTTTGTTCTAATGTATTCACGTGCGCTGTCCATAAAAAAGCCCGGATCGCGGTGCGCCTCCGGGCGATAAACATACCGATAACCTATCAAGCACTTTGTGCCAGAGCAAGTTCCTCATCACGCGTCTCAATGCGCAGCTCGCCATTGTATAAGCGTGCATTTTGCAGCCCCACAAACAGGCGCTCGCCGCGTACTGGAGCATCGTCCCCCTGCATGACCACGGTCAGCGGGTCGTGATACCACCCGAGCGGCTGCACAACTAATTGGGTGTAGTGGCCTTTCGGGCTGGCTTCAATGACCTGTACCGGCAACGGTGAATCCAGGCTGGTACGGCGGCTGATATCGACTTCCCACGGACGAAGGAACAGGTCGACCGGCCCCTGATACGCGGGCGTATAGCCGAGCGGCCAGCGGTGTGCGCCAACGTGGAACTGCCCACCGCGAATGGTGCCTTGCAGGCGGTTAACTTCCCCCATAAATTCCAGTACAAAGCGGGTCGCCGGTTCACGCCAGACCTGATCCGGCGCATCGGCCTGTTCAATATTGCCCTGACTCATCACCACCACGCGGTCCGCCACTTCGGTGGCCTCTTCCTGATCGTGTGTGACAAAGACGCTGGTGAATTTCAGCTCTTCATGCAGTTGACGCAGCCAGCGGCGCAGCTCTTTACGCACCTGCGCATCGAGGGCGCCGAACGGCTCATCCAGCAGCAGAATTTGCGGTTCAACGGCTAAGGCGCGGGCCAGCGCGACACGCTGTTTTTGTCCACCTGAAAGCTGTGCCGGGAAGCGATCTGCCAGGTGTGCCAGTTGCACCATCTCCAGCAGTGTCGTCACTTTGGCTTTAATCGCCGCCGCATTGGGACGCTCACGACGCGGCAGGACGCTCAGGCCAAAGGCGATATTGTCGAACACCGTCATATGGCGAAACAGCGCGTAGTGCTGAAAGACAAATCCCACCTTACGATCGCGCGCATGCAGGCGGCTGACGTCGGTACCGTGGAAACGAATATGCCCGCTGGACTGATGCTCCAGCCCGGCAATAATGCGCAGCAGCGTGGTTTTACCGGAACCCGACGGCCCCAGCAAGGCAACCATCTGACCTGAAGGAATATCCAGTGAGATATCGTTCAGCACCTGGGTGCGACCAAAAGACTTCTTAATATTGGCAATCTCAATGCTCATGATTTTCCTCCTGTTGCGCGCGTTTTTCCTGATTCTCCAGGCGCCATTGCAACATGCTCTTCAAAAACAGGGTAATAATCGCCATCAGCGTCAATAGCGCCGCAGCGGTAAAGGAGCCAACGGTGTTGTAGTCCTGCTCCAGTAATTCAATCTGTAACGGCAGCGACAGGGTTTCGCCGCGAATTGAGCCGGAAACCACCGACACCGCGCCAAACTCGCCAATCGCACGGGCGTTAGTCAGCACCACGCCATACAACAGCGCCCAGCGAATGTTCGGCAGCGTCACACGTCGGAACATCTGCCAGCCAGATGCGCCCAGCAAAATCGCCGCCTCATCCTCCTGGCTGCCCTGACTGAGCATCACCGGCACCAGTTCACGTACCACAAACGGGCAGGTCACGAAGATGGTGACCAGCACCATCCCCGGCCAGGAGAACATAATTTGCAGGTTATGTTCGTCCAGCCAGCCGCCCAACGGACCGTTGGAGCCGTAAAACAACAGATACACCAGCCCCGCCACCACCGGCGAAACAGCGAAAGGAATATCCAGCAGCGTCAGCAGCAACTGGCGGCCCGGAAAGTTAAAACGGGTGACCAGCCAGGCCAGCAGAATGCCAAACACCAGATTTACCGGCACCGCAATCAGGGCGATCAACACCGTCAACCAGATGGCATGCAGCATATCCGGATCGGCCAGATTCTGTAGTACGGGCATCAGCCCTTTACTGAACGCCTGGACGAAGATGTAGATCATCGGCACCAGCAGGATGAACGCCGACACCAACATGCCGGTGCCAATCAGAAACCATTTTCCCCAGTTGATACGGGGGGCGTCATAACGCTTCAATTGAGTAACTTCCGCCATTAGTGACCTACCACACGTCGGCCAAAGCGACTTTGCAGGGTGTTAATTGAAAACAGCAGCAACAACGATGCCGCGAGGATCACCGAGGCAATTGCGCTGGCGGCAGGGTAATCAAATTCCTGCAAGCGAACAAAAATCATCAGCGAGGTGACTTCCGTTTTCCAGGCGATATTGCCAGCGATGAATATCACTGCGCCGAACTCGCCGAGGCTACGGGTAAACGACAGCGCCACGCCGGCAACCAGCGCTGGTGACAGCTCGGGTAACACCACCTTGCGAAAGCTTTGCAGCCGCGTGGCGCCCAGGGTTTCCGCCGCTTCTTCATACTCCGGGCCTAACTCCTCCAGCACCGGTTGCACGGTACGCACCACAAACGGAATGCTGGTGAACGCCATCGCCACCGCAATGCCAAGCCAGGTGTACGTCACCTTGATATCAAACTTTGCCAGCCATTCGCCGTAGAAACCGTTAACCGAAAACAGCGAAGCCAGCGTCAGACCGGCAACTGCCGTCGGCAGCGCAAACGGCAGGTCCATCAGCGCATCCAGCAGCGTGCGCCCCGGGAAACGATAGCGGGTTAAAATCCACGCCATCAGCAGGCCAAACACACCGTTAAATATCGACGCCACAAACGCCGACAACAGCGTCACCTTATAGGCAGCAACCACCTGCGGATTGGTAATCACATCCCAGTATTGCGCCCAGCTCATCTGCGCCAGTTGCATCACTAACGCACTGAGCGGCAGCAGCAAAATCAGGCACACGAACAGCAGGCTGGTGCCCAGACTTAAGGTAAAGCCGGGCAGTACGCGTCGGGAGGAGACTGCAAACATTACTTACGCCCCGCCGCCAACAGTTTGTCCAGTTCACCACCGCTGGCGAAATGGGTTTTCATCACCTCAGGCCAGGAGCCAAATTTCTCTTCCACGCGGAACAGTTCGGTCTGCGGGAATTTGTCTTTCAGCTTGTCCATCACCTCCGGGTTGTTCACACGGTAGTAGTAGTCTGTGATGATGGTTTGCGCCTGCGGGCTGTACAGCCAGTTCAGATAGGCTTTCGCCGCTTTCTCGGTGCCGTTGGCCTGCACATTTTTATCCACCCAGGCAACCGGGAACTCAGCCAGAATATTGGTTTTCGGGATAACGACTTCAAAACCCTGTGCTTCATACTGTTTGCGAATGTTGTTCACTTCGGACTCAAAGCTAATCAGCACATCGCCCAGTCCACGCTCAGCAAACGTCGTGGTCGCACCGCGACCGCCGGTATCAAACACTTCGACGTTTTTCAGGAACTGGGTCATGAACTGTTCGGTTTTGGCTTTATCGCCGCCGTCCGCGTTATCGGCAGCGCCCCAGGCGGCCAGATACGTGTAACGGGCGTTACCGGAGGTTTTCGGGTTCGGGAAGATCAGCTTCACATCAGAACGGACAAGGTCGTTCCAGTCGCGAATGTTCTTCGGGTTGCCTTTACGTACCAGGAACCCCATCGTGGAGTAAAACGGTGAGCTGTTGTTCGGCAGACGGCTTTGCCAGTCGGCCGGGATCAGCTTGCCTTTGTCATGCAGGATCTGCACGTCAGTCACCTGGTTGTAGGTCACGACGTCGGCTTTCAGTCCCTGTAAAATTGCCAGCGCCTGCTTTGAGGAGCCCGCGTGCGACTGCTTAATCGTCAGCTTATCGCCGCCGTTATCTTTCGCCCACTGCTGTTCAAACGGCGGGTTGAGGGCGGCAAACAGTTCGCGGGAGACGTCGTACGAGCTGTTCAACAGCTCCGTCGCCTGCGCCTGACCGACCAGTAACAGCGACGCCATCAGCGTCAGATATCTTTTTTTCAGTAAGTTAACGGCCATTGCGCACCCTTATAAATTTGATGACTTTCTAATAGCCATAATATTTATAACGAGTGTGAAAGGAGTAACGGTTTTATATACCGTTTACTGATTTGAAAGTTGAAAAGGGAATAAGAGAAACCCCTCCTGATGGTCAGAAGGGGTTGTGCGGTCGTCAGATTCCGACGCTGACGGTCTCCGGCAACGTGCTGCCGCCGTCAATCACGTTCTGCGTCCCCGTGAGATAGCTGGATTCATCAGAGGCGAGGAAGGCGGCCAGTTCACCCACTTCCAGCGGACAGGCCAGTCGACGCAGCGGGATCGCTTTCGCCATCTCAGTCAGCACCGATTCCGGATCGGTCGGATTGGACTGCTGCGCGATGCTTTCCGCCATCGGGGTACGCACGTAGCCCGGGCAAATCGCATTCACGCGAATCCCCGACTGGGCATACTCCACCGCCAGTGATTTGGTCAGCCCGACAATCGCTGCCTTCGACAACGCATAGGCGGTTTCACCCGGATCGGCGACCATATCGCCAGTGACCGAGGACATCATCACGATGCGTCCGTCTTTACGTTTAATCATCTCCGGCAGAACGGCTTTGGTCACGTTCCAGACGCCTTTGATGTTCACATCAATGTGGAAGTCGCGGTCTTCGTCGCTCATGTCGAGGAAGCTTCCCAGACGGCAGACGCCCGCATTGTTGACCAGAATGTCGATGCGGCCTTCCACCTCTTTCGCTTTCTTCAACGCCGCCGCCACAGACGCGGGATCGGTCACATCCGCAATCACAGCCGTACAGCGATGCCCGCGGCCACCCAGTTCGTCCGCCAGCTTTTCAATCTCATCGGAGATATCCAGCAAGATTAAGTTCGCCCCATGCCGGGCAAACACTTTAGCGATGCCTTCGCCAATGCCCTGTGATGCGCCCGTAATCAATGCTGTTTTGCCCGTGAGTTTACCCATTTCAATGCTCTCCTTGTGAATATGAAGTCTCACACTCCATTAACATTGAAAATACAGCAAAAAAGGATACGTGCTGAGGAACAGCTCACTAATTAAGGTAAATCTTAGATAAAAATAATCCCCGCCGGGGCGGGGACGCTATTTTTATGCTGGTCGTATCGACGTGCACTGGCAGAAAGTTACAGTGCCAGCAAACGGTCCAGTGACGGCGCAAAGTAATAGCCGCCGGTTACCGGTTTGGTGAAGCGCAGCATGGCGTCGCGTTTTCCGTCGGTGTCGCCAAACATGCTCAGCAGCTGCTGTTCAATGTTGTGCAGACGCGCACAGTAGGCGCAGAAATAGAGGCCATGGGTGCCGCTGGCGGTGCCGTATGGCAGGCTCTGGCGAACAATTTTCAGCCCTTTGCCGTCTTCTTTCAGATCCACACGGCTCAGGTGCGACGTTACCGGGCGATCGTCGCCATCGATCTCTTCGTTGGCTTCTTTGGTACGCCCGATCATCATCTCCTGATCGTGAATACTCATGCGGTTGAGCTGTTTCAGATTGTGTTCCCAGCGCTGAACAAAGACGTAGCTGCCACCCGCATCCACGCCGTCTTTGATGACCGCCACTTCGCGGCGCGTCTCTTCCCCTGCCGGGTTTTCCGTACCGTCGACAAAGCCGCTGAGATCACGCTCTTCCACCCAACGGAAACCGTGGATCTCTTCCTGGACCTCAATGCAATCGCCGAAGGCTTCCATCGCCGCCTGAGCGACAGAGAAGTTCACATCGTGACGCAGAGAAAGAATGTGGATCAGCACATCGTACTGGGTCGCCGGAGCCAGACCTTTACCGTAAGGGATAAAGTCTTTCAGCTCTTCAGCCCCCACTCCGCCGCTCAGGGCGCGCCAGGTGTTGTTGCCGAAGGCCACGACCGCCCCCAGATGGGCGTCCGGGAATTTCGCTTCGAAGGTCGCCAGTTTATCGGCGAACGCTTTGCTGGCGCCACGCAGGGCATCAACGTCGCCTTTCACATTCGCTTCAATCCAAATCGCCGCACGGCAATGCTCTGGCAAAATGCCACTCTGAACCTGAGACATCATTCCTCCTGAAAAATGAGAATGCCACGCAATCGTGGCATTGATGGGCGTTATTTTACCCTGTTTTTACGTTCGAGGGTTTGTCCAGACGCAAATTAACGACGCCAGATAATTTTGCTCACTTTCCACGTTTTCAGCGTATCGTCCGGCGGCATTAACCCTTCCGGTCCCTTCCATTCGCCGGTAAAGAGATAGCTGATATGTTGACTGCCTTCGGCTTTACATTCTACTGCGCTTTGCTCATCGTGGCTGGCAGGCTGACAATGACCGAACGCTTTGCTGTAGAGGTCGCTGAACGGTGTGCCAATTTCAACGCCTGCGTCGGAAGGAATCTCGCTATCCATGACATCAATGCGGCTGATGTTACCCTGCTCGCCGTGAATGACCATCGCCACCTTGTCGCCGTTCATGGCTTCGAAAAAGCGCACCACATTGCCATTCTCAGTCTTCATGCCGCTACGCAGGCGATAGTCGCCGTCCAGCGCATCAGCAATGGCCTGCTCATTTAGCGGCGTCGATGCCGTGAGTGCGCCAACGCCCTGCTCAGTCACCTCTGTCGATGAACCAAACCAGTTCCACGGATTGGCGGCAGACCAGTTTACCGACGACAGCGTCGAACAGCCGGTCAGCACCAGCGGCATGGCACATAACAATACACGCAGCGATTTCATCTCACTTCCTTTCATTAATGATCAACGTTACCTGGAGTCCGGCTTCACCAAAAAGTTCCGTTATTCTTTTTCCAGGGTAAAACAGGCGCGCATCCGTCGATTTGTCAGCAGCCAGAGAAGCGCCACGATATCGGCGACCACCAGCGACAGGCCAACGCCGTTAACAGGGGAACCATTGAACCACAGAACAGGCTGCCAGCAGAGCAGCGCCACCTGTGCAACAATCAACAGCAGTCGCAATGCCTGCCATAAACGCGGAAAAGTGTAACGTCGCCCGCTCAGCAAAAACGCGATCACAGCAGGAATGCCGGGCAGCAGTCCCAGCCAAAAGGTGCCGTGATCGGGATAAAACAGATTCAGCAGCGCAGTGCCCTGCTCGCGAGAGGAACCGGCGATCACAAACAGCACCCAGGTCCGCGCCTGAAGCAGCAGCACAAACCAGAACAAAAAGGGCAGACGCAAATGGCCGTGGCCGTCGTAATCTGCAGGATGAAACTCAGTATTCTTCATCTTCGATCAGGCGTTTTCCCAGACACAGCACGTCGGAATGCTCATAGCCGAGTCGCTCATACATCCCCAGCACCACGTCGTTATCTTCACGCACCATGATCTGAATCTTCGGGCAACCGCGCGCGATGAGTTTCTTCTCAAGCCGGTTAAGCAGCGCATTGGCGATGCCGCGACCGCGAAATTCCGGGTGCACGCCAAGATAATAAGCCGACCCGCGATGACCGTCGTAGCCGCCCATCACCGTCCCCACCACTTCCCCGTTCACTTCCGCAACGAGAAACAGGCTGACGTCGTGGTTCACCTTCCGCTCGATATCCATTTCCGGGTCATTCCACGGACGCAACAAATCGCAGCGCTCCCAGAGGGTGATCACCTCCTCGAAATCTTCCTGGCGAAAAACGCGTATCTCCATGGTATTGAGGCCCTTTTCAAGGTTAAAACTCCGATTATGGCGCGAACGCCCCATTTAGCCAATATCTGACGCGAAACGGCGGAAAAAATGGCATAATAGCGGATTGTCACGTATTGAAATGAAAAGTAAAACAATTCTCAACATCAAGCGTCGTAACGGATTACGCGATACGATATAACATCGGGATTCTTTTTTTTTACAACTCAGGCCGTATGAGCACTTTTAAACCGCTAAAAACTCTCACATCGCGCCGTCAGGTGCTGAAAGCCGGACTGGCGGCGCTGACATTAACAGGGATGGCGAACGCCACAGCCAAAGAAGCCCCACTGAAAACCAGCAATGGTCACAGCCAGCCTGCCACGAAAAAATCGGGCGGCAAGCGAATTGTCGTGCTGGACCCGGGGCACGGCGGTATCGACACCGGAGCCATTGGCCGCAACGGCTCCAAAGAAAAGCATGTTGTGCTGGCGATTGCGAAAAATGTGCGTTCCATTTTGCGCAGTCAGGGGATCGACTGCCGTCTGACGCGTTCAGGCGACACCTTTATTCCTCTGTACGATCGCGTCGAAATCGCCCACAAGCACGGCGCGGATCTGTTTATGTCGATCCACGCGGACGGCTTTACCAATCCCAGCGCTGCGGGCGCGTCGGTGTTTGCCCTCTCCAATCGCGGAGCCAGTAGCGCGATGGCGAAATACCTTTCCGACCGCGAAAACCGCGCCGATGAAGTCGCCGGCAAGAAAACGACCGACAAAGATCACCTGTTGCAGCAGGTGCTGTTCGATCTGGTACAAACGGATACCATCAAAAACAGCCTGACGCTGGGTTCACATATTCTCAGGAAGATCAAACCCGTACATAAACTGCACAGCCGCAGTACGGAACAGGCGGCGTTTGTGGTGCTAAAATCACCGTCAATTCCCTCGGTGTTGGTGGAAACCTCATTCATCACCAATCCGGAAGAAGAGCGACTGCTGGGCACCACGGCCTTTCGCCAGAAGATTGCCACCGCCATTGCCAACGGCGTGATCAGCTATTTCCACTGGTTTGATAATCAGAAAGCACACTCGAAGAAACGTTAATCATGAAACCCGATGCTCTACGCGTAAAACAGTTCCTGCTGAACCTGCAGGATGCCATTTGCCAGCAACTCACCGCCATTGACGGCGCGGAGTTTGTCGAAGATAGCTGGCAGCGTGACGCGGGCGGCGGCGGACGCAGTCGGGTACTGCGTAACGGCGGCATCTTCGAACAGGCTGGCGTCAATTTTTCTCACGTACACGGTGACGCCATGCCAGCATCGGCCACGGCCCACCGCCCGGAGCTGGCAGGACGCAGCTTTGAAGCGATGGGCGTATCACTGGTCGTGCATCCGCTCAATCCTTATATTCCCACCAGCCATGCCAACGTGCGTTTCTTCATCGCCGAAAAACCGGGTGCCGATCCGGTCTGGTGGTTTGGCGGCGGCTTCGACTTAACGCCCTATTACGGCTTTGAAGAAGACGCCGTTCACTGGCATCGCACCGCGCGCGATCTGTGTCAGCCGTTTGGCGACGAGGTCTATCCGCGTTACAAAAAGTGGTGCGATGACTATTTCTTCCTCAAACATCGCAACGAGCAGCGCGGGATCGGCGGGCTGTTTTTCGACGATCTGAACACGCCGGATTTTGACCACTGTTTCGCCTTTATGCAGGCCGTCGGCCAGGGCTATACCGAAGCGTATCTGCCGATCGTTGAGCGCCGTAAGGCGATGCGCTGGGGTGAGCGTGAGCGTAATTTCCAGCTCTATCGCCGTGGTCGTTACGTAGAATTTAATCTGGTATGGGATCGTGGCACCCTGTTTGGGCTACAGACCGGCGGGCGCACCGAATCGATTCTGATGTCAATGCCGCCGCTGGTGCGTTGGGAATACGACTGGCAGCCGGATGCCGACAGCCCGGAGGCCGCTCTCAGCGATTTTATTCAGGTGCGTGAGTGGGTGTAATTGCCTGATGGCGTCTTACGCCTTATCCGGCCTGGCAATGACATTTCACCCGTAGGCCGGATAAGCGCAGCGCCATCCGGCACGCCGTCGCGACGTTACATCCACTGGCGCATGCGCTGGTGCAACGTCAGTGATGGTTTCTCGGCAAACAATTGCTGGTAGTCGGTGGCGAACTGCCCTAAATGCCAGAACCCCCACTGCATTGCCGCATCCTTGACCGTGGTACTCTGTGACCACGGACTGATTAATTCCCGTCGCACCGCATTCAGTCGGATCCGCTTCAGCCACGCATTCGGTCCAATCCCCAGAATCGCGTGAAATGCATTCTGCAACGTACGACGGCTGACGTGAAGCTGGTTGCAGAGGTCGAGTACCGTCAGCGGCTCCGACATATTGTCCAGCACATAGTCCCGCGCCCGGGAGAGCAGTTTGCGGTAGCCCTGATGGCTGATACTCTCCGCCGAGTTGATGGGATGCGCGTCCTCCAGCATCATGCCCATCGCCAACAACAGATTATCCCCCAGCACCTTACGCACTGCGGGTTGATGAAGATTCTCCGGATTCTCGCTAAAGGTCGCCAGCGCCTGCTGGACAAAGCCCCACAGCGCCGCCTTGTGCTGCTCTTTGACCTCCAGCGCCGACTGGTTGCGCAGCATATGCAGCACCCTTTCCGGATTATGTAAAAACTGTGCCTGGCGGGAAATCACATCCTCTGAGATAACGACCCCGAGAATCGTGTAATCATCCGGCGTGCTCAGCTCAAACTCCGTACCGCCCGGGCGGGTCGCAATCTCGGCGCTGCCGAGACACTGTGCGCCAATAAATCCCTGCTCGCCGCGCGTGGCCGGAATGCCAAACCAGAACGAATTCGGCCAGACCAGGCATGACTGACGTAGCGCCAGTCCGGTGTATTCGCGAAAAACCTGAATGTCATCAAGCAGGATTTCCGTGAATTCGCCATGAAACTTCCCCGGATGCAGCTGATCGTAAATCTGCTGCCAGGCGGTAATTGTCAGGGCGTGCTCATAAACATCCGTGGTCCGCCGCTGGTGAACGTTGTCCACTTCAACCTTTGGCGTGAGTTTAACGTCTTCGGGTAACGCTTCATGATAAAGATGGTGCAAACTGGCTGAACGGGTCTTTTTCATGATCTTTTATGCCGGACGCCTGGTAAGACGCCCGGCCCTCCGACAGGTTAATTTTTTAAGCGATAGCGACTACTGCGTTTACGCAACGCCCCGTCAGTAAAGAGCTGTTCCAGTGCGTTTCTGGCCTCTTCAAGCGGCCAGCCAAAGTGCGCGGCGACCTCTCCTGCCGTCATTCCCTGACGCACCGTCGCGAGCTGCGCCAGCAGCGCGTCGGCGTATTCAGACCGCGCAGGCGCTTCAGGCTGTAGCGCTTTCTTCTGCTCAGGAGGAGTCGACGCGCGCTTAAATCCGCCGATCAGCCACTGGGTGTCGTCGTCTGGCCGACCAATTTCTTTGCGGCTGATGACGCGACCTGTGCGCTGTGCTGCGGCGCTTCCGGCATCCAGCGCCGCGCGGCACGCCGCCAGATCGCCTTCCACCACCAGCGTCACTTTGCCCGGGTCAAGCACTTCGTGGCTCAGCAGGTTGACGTTGGCGGCTTTCAGCATGGCATCCGCCGCATCAACGGCGGCGACCATGCCTTCCACTTCCAGTAACCCCAGTGCATTGATCATTGATGACCTCCGTTACGCGCGCTGAACAGGGTTACGGGCGATGTCCAGAACCGCATCGGCAAAGGCATTACAGGCGGCTTTACAGGCAGCCTGGCTGCCGGTCAAAAATGCCGCCGAGTAGTTGGTTTCCGACGGTGGCGGCACGTAGGTCACCAGCTGGACATCGGCAGATTTCATCGCCGCATCAATGCCATAGGTTGCTTCCAGCGGTGGTGCCACCAGATAGGCCAGCGGATCGCCCAGCGCAATGCCTGCCGTTGACGAGAGATAAGAACCGGTACGCGATACCACGTGCGCCAGAAACGCCGTGTTTTCTGCATCGTTCGCCCACTGGAACGCCGCGCCGCCTTCGATATGCGCGACCATCGCATCCAGACCGGCACGCACTTCCGCCGGGTTCGGTCCCCCCAACATAATCAGCACTTCACCCGCTGTCGGTGACGGCCCATGGGCTGCCCCGGCGTACAGCGAACGGCCATACACCACTTCAACCATCGCCTGTTTTGTCGCTTCGTCTGCGGCAATATACGTCACGTCATCAGAATCTGCCGTGATGAGACCGAGGCTACGTATATGCGGCGGTAATTTAAGTTCACGTGCAAACCCGTCGTTCACGGAAGCAATCACGCGCATCGCGCTGACCGAGGGTCGAATCAAATCTAATGCTGGCATGATGCCTCCTTAACGGGTCATGTTGATGCCGGACGCTTTTTGCTCCAGCATGCGTTTGGCCAAATCCACGATGACAGCAGCCGCTTCTACCGGCGGCGTGCCCCCCTGGTGGATATTGGAAATACAGGTACGGTCGGCCTCCACCGTCGTCGCCACGCGCGGTGAATAGACCGCGTAGCAGGAGAGACTTTCCGACTGCCCCAGCCCAGGACGTTCACCGACCAGCAGAATCACCACTTTCGCCCCGAGGATCTCGCCGATCTGGTCTTCAATCTTCACGCGGCCATAGCGGACAAAGAACGGTGTCCCGACCTTCAGCCCGGCCTGCTTCAGACCGGACAGCAGCGGCGGCAGGATCTCTTCATAGTTCGCGGTGATCGCATCGGTAGACAGGCCGTCAGACACCACCACCTGAACATCCGGATTGGCGACGCACTGTGATTTCAGCGCCTCTATGGCTTCCTGGCTCAGACGGCGGCCCATATCCGGGCGCGTCAGGTAGAGATTCTTGTCGCTGATTTCCGAGCGCACTTCCAGCAGTCCCTGTGCTTTCACCCACTCTTCCGGCACCTCTTTCAGTACGGTGTCTTTCGAGCGTGAGTGGTCGGCGAGAAAACGCAGTAGCGCCTGAGTGCGTGGACGCGGACCGGCACGTCCGGTGCAGACGCGCGCCGCGGTGCTGCGCCGCAGTTCGGTCAGCACCTCTGCGCGGTGCGGATTTTCCACGCCAATCCAGGCTTTCGCTTCAGCGGAACCCAGATCCAGCGCGCAGCTCTCTGCGGTGGACGGCGCCGCGCACGACGTCTGGTTGCAGGACTGCGGCGACGGGGCGGCGGTCTGCGGCTGTGTCTGTCCCATTGACGCCATTACGCTGCGTACAATTTCTTCAATCTGTTTTTGATCCATTGTTTGTCATCCCCGCGTCATCAGAAGAACAGTGACGGATCGCCCGCCCGTTTGGTCAGGCGACCATTTGCCATAATGCCCATTGTTTCCAGCCAGCGTTCAAACTCCGGCGACGGACGCAGATTCAGCAACTGGCGTACGGTCGCCGTATCGTGGAAGGCGGTAGTCTGGTAGTTGAGCATGATGTCGTCGCCAAGCGGCATACCCATGATGTAGTTACAACCCGCGGTGGCGAGCAGAATCATCAGGTTTTCGTTGAGGTTCTGATCGGCATCGGCATGGTTGGTGTAGCAGCAGTCGCAGCCCATCGAAATGCCGCTCAGCTTGCCCATAAAGTGGTCTTCCAGACCGGCACGAATGATCTGACGGTCATTGTAGAGATACTCCGGCCCGATAAAGCCCACCACGGTGTTCACCAGGAATGGATCGTAGTGACGCGCCAGACCGTAGTTACGCGCTTCCATCGTCACCTGGTCCGCCCCGAAGTTCGCCCCGGCAGAGAGCGCCGAGCCCTGTCCGGTTTCAAAGTACAGGCAGTTTTCCCCGGCGATCCGGTTAAACTCCGCCCCTACCGCACGCGCTTCGTCCAGCATTGCCAGCTCCACGCCGAACTCTTTTAAGCCCTTTTCACTGCCGCAGATACTCTGGAAGATCAGTCCACCCGGCGCACCGCGACGGATCGCTTCAATCTGCGTGGTAACGTGCGCCAGCACACAGCCCTGGGTCGGGATGTTGAACTTGTCGATTACCCCATAAACCGTGTCCAGCACGCGGCTTAAGTTCTCCACGTCGTCGGTCACCGGGTTGACGCCAATCACCGCATCGCCAGCCCCAAAAGAGAGCCCTTCGTAGATTTGCGCGGCAATACTCTGCACATCATCACGGGTATCGTTCGGCTGCAGACGACAACTGAAGGTGCCGGGAATCCCGATCGTGGTGTTGGCCTTTTTGATCACCGGCATTTTCTTGCCGCCGTAGATCAGATCCGCGTTAGAGCAGATCTTCGCCACCGCCGCCACCACTTCCGAGGTCAGTCCTTTACGCGTAAAGGCAATATCATCAACCGAGGTCTCATCGCTCAGCACATGCTCACGCAGCTCGCTGATGCTCCAGTTCTTAATGCGGTTGTAGGCCGTTTCGTTGACATCGTCCTGAATCAGACGCGTGACGCAGTCCTCTTCATAGGAAATCACCGGGTTGTTGCGAATATCCGCCACCGTCATTTCCGACAACACCTGTTTCGCCGCTACACGCTCCTGCGAGCTTTGCGCCGCGACGCCGGCCAGCACATCCCCCGAACGCAGTTCGTTGGCTTTTGCCAGCACCTCTTTTACATCCTTAAACTGATAAACATTGCCGAACAATGTGGTCTTTAGTTTCATAAGTCGTTCCCTCAGGAAGGAAATGCGAGTGATTTCACCGTCACCGGCACAACCGATCCGCCAAACAAAGGCGTACCAATGTCGATATAGTCGCCCGCCCGGACAATCACTTCGTCAATGACCGCCAGCGGGAGTTGCTGTAACTGTGGGCGCAACAGCATGCCCAGCGCTTTACCAAAGTCCTGCTCGGCCACCACCAGCAGGGGATGCGGATTCGGGTAACGCGCGATGAAGGCCAGCAGCGCGTCGATGACCGTAAGTAATGCGGCGTAACGCACCGGCAGCGAGGCGGGAAGCGCCAGTACGTATGCGTCAGTCTGTGGATCCAGATCGAGCTGCATCAGCGCCTGTTGCCACGCGCCAACCAGATCGGCGTCATCCATCGGGATCGCCACCGGCAGATTGCGCAGCGGCAACTGAACCCCTTCCAGCCAGATGGTGCTGCCCGAGAGCGACAGCGTGTGCGCCCCTGCGCCAATCACCGTGGCGCGCACGGTCTGCGCCGGAAACTGCACGTTCATCGCACGCAGACGCGGATGCTCATGCAGCGCCGTCGCCAGCAGCGGCCCAATATCAGAAAAACAGAACGGGTCGGCAGGCAGGTTGCGATAGCACTCCCCCACGCCGCCGGACAGGGTGATCACCTCCGGCTTCGCGTCCGCTGGCAGTAACCCGGTTTGCATCAGCGTCTGCGCCAATGGCGACAGCGCGCCGTCGATCACTTCTACGATCAGACTCGCCATCCGCTGCGCTACCTGCCCTAACTGCGCGACGGTCAGTGAACGGGCATCGGTACCAACACCGAATACCTCATCGACAATCTTCTGACCGGGTTGATGGGCATGCACGACGCGCCCTTGACCGTCAGTCTCCAGCAGACGTCCGCCGACGTTCAGGCAGGCGGTGCCGCTCACCTTTCCGGCATCAAACAGCGCGTAGTTCGAAGTGCCGCCGCCGATGTCGATGTTCAGCACCCGGCACATCCGCTGTTCAGACAGGGTTTGCGCCCCGGCGCCGTGACCGGCAATCACCGATTCCAGATGCGGTCCGGCGCTGGCAACCACAAAGTCGCCGAGCGACTGGGAGAGCGTCATCACCGCCGGGCGCGCGTTGCGGGTTTTCGCACTCTCGCCGGTGATGATGATGGCCCCTGAATCAACCGATTCCGGCGCGATCCCCGCCGCCTGATACTGCGCGAGGATCAGCGCTTTAAGTTCGTCCTCCCGTAACCCACCCTGCTTATCGACGGGGGTAAAGAAGACCGGGCTTTGCCAGCTAATGTCGCGTTTGATGAATTCGTAACGGGGCACCTGCGACACAGCCGCACGGTTAACCAGTTCCAGGCGCGAGAAGATCACCTGAGTGGTCGTGGTGCCGATATCGATACCGACGCTCAGTAGCTGGCGCGTGTTCACGATTGCGCCTCCACTTCCGTTTCTGCCGGAACGTTTTCATCTTTTGGCACCAACATCATGGCCACGCCAATTGCCGTGACACCGCCAATCAATTTGCCGACAATCATCGGGAAGATCATGGCGTTCATGTTGGCCGCCGCGAAACCTAAGTGGTCACCCAGCGCGAAGGCTGCGGAGACGGCGAAGGCGCAGTTGATCACTTTGCCGCGGGTATCCATCTGCTTCATCATGCCGAACATCGGGATGTTATTCGCCAGTGTCGCCACCATGCCGCCTGCCGCCATATTGTTGATTTTCAACAGGCTACCAACACGCATCAGCGGTTTCTCAAACCAGCGGGTCAGCAACAGCACCATCGGATACGCCCCGAGCAGCACGCAGGAGATAGAACCGATCACTTCAATGGCGCGCATCACTTCACCGGGGGTGTCGCCAGGCGCCATGAAGATCGGGTCGAGACCAGGGATCAGCTCCCAGCCCAGCAGGAACTTGATGACTGCCGCGGCGAGACCAATGGTGATCAGCGCGACGAGGAATTTGGCGAAGATCTGGAAGCCGTTGATCATTTTTTCCGGGATGAATTTCAGTCCCAGCGCCACCAGCACGGCGACGATGATCACCGGGATCATGTTCATCAGGATCAGCGCGAAGGTGAACTCGACCGGTTGTCCATTGATCTCAACGCCCGAATACATCGCGACCAGACCGCCGGCAATACAGCCAATAGGGATCGTGACAATGCCTGCCAGCACGCCAAGCGCCAGATAACGGCGGTCGGACGGTTCGATAATGCCCAGCGCAACGGGGATAGAGAACACGATGGTAGGTCCCATCATTGCCCCCAGAATCAACCCCGAGTAGAGCCACGCCGCGACATCGCCACCCGCCAGCTCTTTGGCGAGGAAGAAGCCGCCCATATCGCACGCCAGCAGCGTTCCGGCGAACATCGACGGGTTCGCACCAAGCATTTCATACAGCGGAATAATCACCGGCCCAAGCAGTTTGGCTAACACCGGCGCCAGCGCGGTCATACCGACCATCGCCAGTCCCAGTGCACCCATCGCCATAAATCCTTCTTCGAACTGACCGCCGGATCCCTCAATACTTTTGCCGAACTTCCCGAGGTAACGCGCCGACCCGCCGAACTGCGACAGGATCCTGTCCACGGCGGCAATCAGCATAAAGAACATCATGATGTACATGATGATTTCGTTAATTCCCATACCCTTATCTCCATTTGCCAGGGTTTTCGTAGGCCTGATAAGCGCAGTGCCATCAGGCAATGATGCCGCGTTTTGCCAGATGGCGGCGCGAACGCCTTATCTGGCCTACGTCCTGGTATGCTTTTATTGTGCCGCCGCGTACAACTCGATAATGTCGCTCTGCGTGGCGGTGCGTGGGTTGCTGCGTATACAAATATCCTCCAGCGCGGCTTGCGCCCAGACGCTGTAGTGTTCTGGTTTTGCGCCGACATCAGCGAGCCGTTTGTTCAGGCCCACCTCCGCAATCAGTTCGCTGACTGCGGCGATAGCGTCGCGATCGTCTGCTTTCTTATTGGTTAAGGCGCGCCCGATATGGCTAAAGCGTTCGCGACACACCATGCGGTTAAAGCCCATCACCGTCGGTAGCAGCATGGCGTTCGCCTGGCCATGCGGAATGTGCAATGTGGCGCCAGGCTGATGCGCCATCGCATGACACAGCCCCAGCCCGGCGCTGGAAAACGCCATTCCTGCCATGCAGGAGGCCAGCAGCATGCTCTCCCGTGCGGCGAGGTCATGACCGTAACCCACCGCTTTCGGCAGCGATTTGCCAATCATCGCAATCGCGCCGATCGCCAGGCTGTCGGTAAACGGCGAGGCATTCAGCGCGCTGTATGCCTCAACCGCGTGCGTCAGCGCATCAATCCCGGTCATTGCCGTCACATGAGGCGGTACGCCTTCGGTCAGCGCGGCATCGAGGATTGCCACGTCCGGCATCAGCGTCGCATGTGCCAGCACCTGTTTGCGTCCCGTCGCCGCGTCGATAATCACCGTTACGTTAGTGGTTTCCGATCCGGTTCCGGCGGTGGTGGGGACGGCAATCAACGGCAGGCGCGGACGTAAGCTGCTGTATTCCGTCATCTCCGCCAGCGTCTGATTTGGATTCGTCACCAACAGGGCGACTGCTTTTGCCGCATCCAGCACTGAACCGCCACCAAAGGCAACAACGCCGTCGCATTTTGACTCGCGCAGTTGGGCGACCGCCGCGCAGACGTCGGTGATGCACGGCTCACCCATCGGACACGGCCAGACCGTCATCGCCACGCCTTTCATCGCCAGACTGCGCTCTAACGACGCGGTCATCCCCGCCTGATGCAGGAAACTGTCGACCATCACGAACAGATGGCTTAAGCCTCGCGATTGCGCTTCCTGTCCGCAGGAACTGAGCGCCCCGAGCCCGCACAGCGTGACCGGCGGTACGCTGAACGTTTTCACGCGTTGCAGATTCAGGGTATCGAATGCCTGAAAGAGCGCCGTCTGCAATTCAGCTTGCATAGATTCCCTCCGCTTTCTCTCTCCCGCTGTTTGCGATCGCCAGCGGTGTCATAAACAGGCTGTGCCGGGGCAGATGTACCTGGAGTTCAGGAAAGCGCTGGCGAAACAACGCCTCCACGCCCGGTTGCATACAGGAGCCACCCGCCAGCCATAAATCGGCTATTTCTTGTCCTTCGATATGACGGGCAACAATCTCCGCCATTTTTTCGTAGACCGGTTTCACCACCGGCCAAATCTCCTGCGCGTTGCTGCGCTTGACCTGCTCGGCCTCTTCCAGTTCGATGCGCCGGTTTCCGGCCAGAGTCAGAGAAATATGGTGACCGCCCGTCGCTTCATCCGCCGAGTACGTCACTTTGCCCTGCTTAACGATGGCGATCCCAGTCGTGCCGCCACCGATATCCACGACACCGGCGTTATCCAGTTGCAGCAGATCGGCGACCGCGGTTGGTTCATCCAGCACATGGCTGACCTCCAGCCCGGCAGATTCCAGTACGTTGATGGAGATGCGCGGGTCGGTGCCCGGCGGGAACGACGTCGCCGCGTGGGTAAACCGGCTGCCGAGCTGTTGTTCGAGCGTATCGAGATGGCGGCGCACGATAGTGACCGCACCGAAGAAATCCCAGACGATGCCGTCGCGCACGACGTCAGCCCAGTCAAGACACACCGCGACCGGCTGTCCGTCGCCATCGACAACCATCGACACCACGTCGCAGGTGCCCAGGTCAACACCCAGCCACAGCGCGGAATCGCTCGTCGCAGGCGCCTGATTACACAGGTCAGCGGCTTTTTGCAGTCTTGGCGTGAGCCAACTTTCTTCGTCGTGCGCCATCTCTCTCTCCATCGGCCTGACCCATCAGGCGTTATTGTTGCAGGCAGTTTGGACACGGACAGCGCGCAAGAACCGGAGCGTACACGTAGTACGTGAGGATTCTGAGCACTGCCCTGGTCCAAAATGCCAAATAAAATAGCCTGATGGGCAGGCACTTAAACGATACGAAACGCATCCACCAATACACAGCGACGCAGACGCACAAACGTACGCGCACTGGTCACCCCTTCCCCGGTTGGCGTGGTGATGGTCATGGTGGTCCAGCCTTCACCGCCCAGTCCCAGTCCGGCAATGCACGGTCCGTTCTTGACGAAGATGCTGGTATCAATGGCGTTCGCCATCTGGTTCATGTTGTCGATGTTGCGCGAGTGCATCGCAGCGGTATGGTGACAGCCGCCTTCCAGTTGCACCGCCAGCGCAATAGCCTCGTCAACATTTGCCACCCGTACCACCGGCAGGACCGGCATCATCAGTTCCGTGACGGCAAAAGGATGCGTGGCAGGCGTTTCAACAAACAGCAGTCGGGTTTGATCCGGGACCTGCAGGCCAATGGCGGCGGCGATTTTTGCCGCGTCGCGTCCAACCCAGTCACGGCTGACAGTGCCTTTGCCACGCTCATCGATATTTTTCAGCAGCACCGGCTGGAGCTGTTCGGCCTGCGCGGCGCTCAGTTTCACCGCCTGCTGGCCTTCCATCAGGCGCATCAGCTCATCCGCCACGCTGTCGACGACAATCAGCACCTTCTCATCAGCGCAAATGATGTTGTTATCGAAGGACGCGCCTTTGACGATGGATTGCGCAGCCCGCGCCAGATCCGCCGTCTCATCGACGACCACCGGCGGATTACCGGCACCGGCGGCAATCAGACGTTTATTGGTGTGTTTGCGGGCGGCGTCGACCACCGCTTCGCCGCCGGTGACGACCAACAGACCAATGCCTGGGTACTTAAACAACCGCTGCGCGGTTTCGATATCCGGGTTCGCCACGGTCACCAGCAGGTTTTCCGGGCCACCCGCCGCCACCACCGCCTGGTTAAGCAGTGTGATCGCGCGTTGTGAAACGCCTTTCGCTGCCGGGTGGGGGGCGAACACGACACTGTTACCTGCGGCAATCAGGCTGATGGCGTTATTAATCACCGTCGCTGCCGGGTTAGTGGATGGCGTCACTGAGGCGACGACGCCCCACGGCGCATTTTCGATCAGCGTCAGGCCGTTATCGCCGGTGAGTACCTGCGGCGATAAACACTCCACGCCCGGTGTCCCGCGTGCCTGTGCCACGTTTTTGGCAAATTTATCGTCGACGCGTCCCATGCCAGTCTCTGTGACGGCAAGTTCCGCTAATTCTTTGGCATGCTTTTCGCCCGCTTCACGAATGGCGTGAATGGCAAGCTGGCGCATCGCCACGCTCTTCAGCCCCTGCTGAGCGACTTTTGCTGCCGCCACCGCATCATCCAGGGAGGCAAAGACGCCCATTTCATGAACGGCGGTCGCTGGCTGGCTGCTGTCTTTCATTTTCAGCAGTACCGCTTTCACCACCTGTTCAATATCCTGTTGATTCATGATGTTCAGTCCTATTTGTGGAATATCACCTGACCGCCAGCCACCACTTCATCGACGATACCAATCACGCACAGATCGACAGGGGACGCTTCGCTGCGATGCGCCTGGCGAGCAGAACTGCCGCTAACCAGCAGCACCCACTCCCCGGTTCCCGCCCCGATGCTGTCAATGGCGACGGCACACTGCCCGTCGGGATTTCCCTGGGCATCGATCATCTCCACCATCAGCAATTTGTCGTGTGCCAGTCCCTGATGGCGTACGGTACAAACGATTTGTCCTGTGACGACTGCCAGTTTCATACCCGCCTCCGTGGGTTAAGTTGTGCTGCGATCCTGTAGGCCGGATAAGCGCAGCGCCATCCGGCCCCCAGTCCTGCTTAGATGTTGCTGTCGCCTTTGAAGCTGATCGGGAACACTTCTTCCAGATCGCCATGCGGACGCGGGATCACGTGAACAGAGACCAGTTCGCCGATACGCTGTGCCGCTGCGGCACCGGCATCCGTTGCTGCTTTGCAGGCCGCGACATCGCCACGGACCATCGCAGTCACCAGACCGCCGCCAATCTGTTTCACACCAACCAGCTTCACGCGTGCGGCTTTTACCATCGCATCAGAGGCCTCAATCAGTGCAACCAGGCCCCGGGTTTCAATCATTCCTAAAGCTTCCATTGTGTTTTCCTCTCATGGGGTCCAGAACGGGACCATTTATACAACCAGGGTTTGTGAGTCACGTTCGCGACTCACGTCAGTCTGGCGCGGCACGGCTGCCACCAACGCCAGTTCGATAATTTCCTGTACGCTACAGCCTCGCGAAAGGTCATGAAGCGGTGCGGCAAGCCCCTGAATCAGCGGCCCGACGGCACGATATCCGCCCAGACGCTGGGCGATTTTGTAACCAATATTGCCGGCCTCCAGTGACGGAAACACCATCACGTTGGCGTGACCCCGTAGCGGACTGGCAGGCGCTTTTTGCGCGGCGACCTCCGGCACAAAGGCGGCGTCAAATTGCAGTTCGCCATCCACCAGTAGCGTGGGCGCGCGTTCGCGAACAATCTCTGTTGCCTGCTGCACGTTCGCCACGCAGGGATGACGGGCGCTACCCTGACTGGAGAATGACAGCATCGCCACGCGCGGTTCTTCACCGGTGATACCGCGCCAGGTGTCGGCACTGGCGATCGCGATATCCGCCAGTTGTGCCGCCGTTGGCTGCGGCACCACGCTACAGTCGGCAAACCCTAACGCCGGTCCGACGTACTGCGGCAGCATCAGGAAAAGAGACGACAGCGTTTTACACCCCGGCTGCAGGCCAATAATGCGTAAGCCCGCGCGCAGCACGTTAGCCGTGGAGGAAAGATTGCCGGCGATACAGACATCCGCCTTGCCTGCGCTAACCATCGCCGCTGCAAACATCAGCGGGTCATTGAGTTTCTCAACGGCATCCGGCGGCGTTTTCTCCCCGGACCGGGCGAGCCAGCGCTCTGCGAACGCTTCACGCATCGCCAGGTTGCTGTGCGGGTCGATAACCTGAATACCGTCCAGCGCCACCCGATGCGTGAGAGCGAACTGGCGCAGCGCGAACGGGCTGGCCACCAGAATGGGGTGCGCCAGGCCGTGCTGTTGCAGGTAGTGCGCTGCTTTCAGCACACGTTCGTCTAACGCATCCGGAAAGACCACCCGGGCCGGGGCTTGCTGAGCCCGTTCGCGGGCGCGTTCAATGATCATTGTTCACCTCCCAGTCGCTGTTGGATCTGGCTGACGGTGAGCGGGTGTTTGGTGACACTCAGAATCATCATCACGTAGACCGCGCTGGAAAGACGGTTCAGCGCCTGCAAAATATCCGGTCGCAGGACGTCAAAACCGCGGGTGATAAAGACCTGGGCGGCGATCGTTTCCGTCTCGCGAACTTTGGTACGTAGCAGATTCAGCAGCGCGGACTCACGACCATGACTGGCTTCAGGCACCAGATGATCGTGCTCCAGATAACGCAACGGTTGATGGGAAAGACGATGCAGATCATCCTCGTTCAGCCCGACAATGGACTGTGCCGCCAGGGGTTCATCCATCGCATCGGCGCGCATAATGTTGCCCAGCCGCGAACGAATATCTGCCAGCCAGGGCTGCCATGGCTCCGCCAGTTCGATTTGCAGCCACACTGACAGCGCGATGGTGCTGTCCAGCGCGGCACGAAAGCCCAGACGCGGATCGCTTTTGGCGACCATTTTGTCCGCCGTCAGGTGGGTCAAGGTGTCAGGCTTTTTCGCCACCGGCTGGCGACACAGTTCACAGCAGGCCTGGGGATGCGTATCGCTACTGGTTAACCCGTGCACCGGCTGCGGCTGCTGTTGCTCGTCGTCGACAAACAGACTGCCCTGCTCATCCAGAAACTTGATGCGCAGATGACGGCCTTCCAACAGTTCGCGGGCAGAGGGCGTCAGGCGAGCGTCAGCGGGGAGATGGATTTCCGCCCCTTCGCTGAGCGTATGGTTCGCTCTGAGCCATGCTTCGGTGATGAAATCTTTCATACCGATTGCCAGTTCGCAGGCCACGCAACGTACAGGAAGCGCACGGTCGTCGGCGTGCCAAATTCAATGCTCGAGCCTTTGGGGATAAACATGACATCCCCGGCTTTGGCGATCATCGTTTCACCTTCATGGCGCACATGCAGTTCACCGTCGAGCACCATGTCGATTTCGTCGTAGTTCAGCGTCCACGGGAAGAACGCGTTATCCCACTGCATGAACCCGGCGGCCATACTGCTGCCGTCCTGCTCGGTAACGAGATCGGTCAGGCCCACGCAGTGCGGCTGTGCGCCGTCGAAGCGGCCAAACTTAACGCTGCTGCCATCGATCACTTTGATGCCGCCTTTGCCGGTCACCGAATGAAAACCCGGTTGCATCCCGCCCTGCTCCAGCGACTGTTTTTCCTTCAGCACTTTGTCCATCAACTGCGAAACCAGACTCTCGGTAAACTGCCCTTCCGGTAGTTGCGCGATGATAGTTTCACGAATGCGCTGCGTTTCAGATTTGGCCTCGTCCACACTGCACGCTGCCGTTGGCGCGGATCCCTCGCACTCCACAATCGTAATGCCCAGTAACTCCGCGACTTCACGGGCTTCCGGGGTGATGATGCTGGCGCGCAGCACCACCGACATCTCTTGTTCGCCTCGTGCGTGCGCCGCACGTATATCGTTAGCTGTGATAAGTGTTTTCACCTGCCCCTTCCTCCTTTTGGCTGAGCTCAGTCAGATAGTCCACCAGGTGCTGCACGCTTTGCGGGTCATGGCTGTTGAGTTCGAAAATCGGCTCCTGAAACCCAATCCCGCGCAGTAATTCCCGCGTTGCGGTCACGTCGGCATCCGGCATATCCGTTTTGCTGATCACGGCGATGTGTCGTTTACTGGCACCGATATCTAACAGCCCGGCAGGTAAGCGACTTTCTTTGTCATTGGCCGCATGGACATAAATCAACGTATCAACGTCCTGCAGCGTGGTAATTAAGGCGTGATACCAGCGGGGATGACTGAAATATTCCCCTGGCGTATCGATATCGCCATTTTTATTAAATTCCACGGCCTGCGTTTTTCTGGCGAGGGAATAATTTCCCTGTAAGGCATTAAAAAGCGTTGTTTTTCCCGCGCCGACAGTGCCAACAAACGCAATACGTTTCATAAGCACCTCAGAATTAGCTTTTCGTCAGGTCGCAGAGGGTGAAATTTAATAACCGCCCCAGCCCACTGACCGTTTGCAATAAGGCCTCTTCTACCGCGCCGACCGAGCCGTAGATCACCAGCGCACCACTGAATCTGTCGAGAAAACCGATATGTACGTCGGCAGCCTTCATCGCCAGATCGCCGGCAATCATCGCGGTTTCTCCCGGCGTCAGGGTCATAATGCCGATGGCCCCGGCTTCGGGAACGCCGATCTTTTTCGCCAGTTCTTCACCTGGATGCGCAATGAGATGCGCCAGCGTGACCTGTTTGCCCGGCACAAATTCCTGAATGATGCGTTCTTTATCCATTGCTCACCGCCTGTGTTAAGACTGGGCTTATCGTGGCAATTTTTTGTCAGGGTAAATAACAAAATTCGGCAAGATGATTTAAAAGGTGAAGTGGATCACTAATACGCAGAAAATAAAAAGGCGCGGGAGAAACCCGCGCCGGAATTAATTAAAGTGAAATTACAGCGGCTGTGTTTGCGCCTCAACCACTGCCAGCGCCACCATATTAACAATTCGACGCACAGAGGCGATCGGCGTTAATACGTGAACCGGTTTTGCCACGCCCATCAGAACCGGGCCAACCGTGACACCTTCTGAACTGGAGACGCGCAGTAAATTATAACTAATACGCGCGGCTTCCATATTTGGCATCACCAGAATATTGGCCGAGCCTTTCAGCGGGCTGTCCGGCATCCGGTCATTACGAATGCTTTCCACCAGCGCGGCATCACCATGCATTTCGCCGTCAATCATCAGGTCAGGCGCACGTGCTTTGATAATCTCCAGCGCGGCGCGCATTTTGCCGGCAGACGGACAGTCGGACGAACCAAAGTTAGAGTGTGACAGCAACGCCACTTTCGGTTCGATACCAAAGCGACGCACGGTTTCCGCCGCCATCACGGCGATTTCCGCCAGCTCTTCCGGCTCAGGATCGTCATTGACGTAGGTATCGGCAATAAAGGTGTTACCGCTCGGCAGCAGCAACGCGTTCATCGCCCCGGCGGTATGGACGCCTTCACGGTAGCCAAACACCGCTTTCACCACGCTGAAGTGTTCATGGTAATCACCGATAGTGCCGCAGATCATCGCATCTGCTTCGCCGCGCTGTACCATGATCGCGCCAATCACCGTGGTGTTGGCGATCACCGCACGCTGCGCCTGCTCCTGAGTAATGCCACGACGCTTCATGATCTGGTAGTACTCGTTCCAGTACTCTTTAAAGCGCGGATCGGATTCATTGTTGACGATCTCAAAATCAACACCCGCTTTGATCTGCAGACCCAGTTTTTGAATGCGCATTTCGATTACGCCAGGACGACCAATCAGGATCGGCTTCGCCAGACCCAGCGTGATCAGTTCCTGCGTGGCGTGCAGCACGCGCGCCTCTTCCCCTTCCGGCAACACGACACGCTTCGGTGCTTTGCGTGCCTGCGAGAAAATCGGCTTCATGAACAGGTTGGTTTTGTAGACAAATTCGGTCAGCTTATCGATATAAGCATCAAAGTCGGCAATCGGGCGCATTGCCACGCCGGAATCCATCGCCGCTTTGGCAACCGCTGGCGCGATTTTAACGATCAGACGCGGGTCGAACGGTTTTGGAATGATGTATTCCGGGCCGAAACTCAGATCCTGGTCGCCATAGGCTGAGGCCACGACTTCGCTCTGCTCGGCATGCGCCAGTTCGGCAATGGCATGGACCGCAGCCAGCTTCATCTCTTCGTTGATTGCCGTCGCGCCGACGTCCAGCGCGCCACGGAAAATGAACGGGAAGCACAGGACGTTGTTGACCTGGTTCGGGTAGTCGGAACGGCCGGTACAGATAATGGCGTCCGGACGCACCTCTTTTGCCAGCGGCGGCAGAATTTCCGGTTCCGGGTTAGCCAGCGCCAGAATCATCGGCGCGCGGGCCATTTTCTTGACCATCTCCTGAGTCAGCACTTTCGGGCCTGAACAACCGAGGAAAATATCCGCGCCGTCGATGACGTCATCCAGCGTCCGTTTACCGTCATCGTCTACCGCGTAGGCCGCTTTGGTTTCAGCCATATTCGGCTCACGACCTTTGTAGATGACGCCCTTAGAGTCGCAGACCACGATGTTGTGCTTCTGCATTCCCAACGCCACCAGCAGGTTCATACAGGCGATCGCCGCCGCGCCCGCGCCGGATACCACCATCCGCACGTCGGAGATATTTTTCTCTACCACCCGCAGACCGTTAAGAATGGCGGCGGTACTGATGATCGCGGTGCCGTGCTGATCGTCATGGAACACCGGAATATTCATGCGTTCGCGCAGTTTCTGTTCGATGTAGAAACACTCCGGCGCTTTGATGTCTTCCAGGTTGATCCCGCCGAACGTCGGCTCCAGCGCGGCAACGACGTTAATAAATTTGTCCGGATCGAGCTCATCGACTTCGATATCGAACACATCAATACCGGCGAATTTCTTAAACAGAACGCCTTTGCCTTCCATGACCGGTTTACCGGCCAGCGCGCCAATATTGCCTAAGCCCAGCACCGCCGTCCCGTTAGAGATAACGGCAACCAGGTTGCCACGCGCGGTGTATTTATACGCAGCCAGCGGGTCTTTTTCGATTTCAAGACAAGGTGCCGCGACGCCCGGCGAATAGGCCAGCGCCAGATCGCGCTGCGTGGCAAGGGGCTTGGTCGGGGAAACCTGAATTTTACCAGGTACCGGGAATTCGTGGAAATCAAGGGCGCTTTGCTTTAACTGGTCATCCATCTTGTTGTTCCTTTCACGTATCGTTCAAAAAAGTCACGCGCAGTCAGGTGCGTCGCACATTATCACCGCACTGCGGGACGCAAACTTTGAAGGTCCCCAAACTATCACGACTTAAATAAAGATTTCGTAATCAACTCATAACAACCATGTTACCTGCTTAAGCCAGCAATACCATGCCTGTCTGCTATGCTTTTTTGTGGTGCACATCATGAATTTCTCAGAAGTGTGATTTTAAGCACTCACCTAACACGTTACTTTTCAAGGAGTATTTCCTATGAACCAGTTAGACGGCATCAAACAATTCACCACTGTCGTGGCCGACAGCGGCGATATTGAGTCTATTCGTCATTACCAACCCCAGGATGCCACCACCAACCCTTCGCTGCTGCTGAAGGCCGCTGGCCTGGCGCACTACGCGCATCTGATTGACGATGCGATCCAGTGGGGAAAGCAGCAGGGGAAAACCCAGGAACAGCAGGTTGCCGAAGCCTGCGACAAACTGGCGGTCAATTTTGGTGCGGAAATTCTTAAAAGCATTCCGGGACGCGTGTCGACCGAAGTGGATGCCCGACTCTCCTTCGATCAACAAAAAAGTATCGACAAGGCCCGCCACCTGGTGGATTTGTACCAGCAGCAGGGGATCGATAAATCCCGCATACTGATTAAGCTGGCCTCCACATGGGAAGGTATTCGCGCAGCAGAAGCGTTAGAGAAAGAGGGAATTAACTGTAACCTGACGCTGCTGTTTTCCTTTGCTCAGGCCCGCGCCTGCGCTGAAGCGGGCGTCTTTTTGATCTCCCCGTTTGTCGGACGCATCTATGACTGGTATCAGGCGCGCAGCCCGATGGACCCGTACGTTGTCGAGCAAGATCCCGGCGTGAAGTCGGTACGCAATATCTACGATTACTTCAAACAGCATCGCTATGACACCATCGTCATGGGTGCCAGCTTCCGCCGCACTGAGCAGATCCTCGCGCTGGCCGGCTGCGATCGCCTGACGATTGCCCCCAATCTCCTGAAAGAATTACAGGAAAAAGAAGAACCGGTCGTGCGCAAGCTGGTGCCGTCTTCGCAAACCTTCCATCGTCCCGCGCCCATGAGCGAAGCTGAATTCCGCTGGGAGCATAACCAGGATGCGATGGCGGTAGAGAAACTCTCTGACGGTATCCGTCTGTTCGCTGTTGACCAACGCAAACTGGAAGACCTGCTTGCTGCCAAACTCTAAATCTTGCCACGGAGTGTTCTATGTCCCGTAAAGACCTTGCCAATGCCATTCGTGCGCTCAGTATGGACGCTGTTCAGAAAGCCAACTCCGGCCACCCCGGCGCGCCGATGGGAATGGCAGATATCGCCGAAGTCCTGTGGAACGATTTCCTTCGCCACAACCCGACCGATCCGAGCTGGTACGATCGCGACCGTTTTATTCTCTCTAACGGTCATGCCTCGATGCTGCTTTACAGCCTGCTCCACCTGACAGGTTACGACCTGCCGATTGAAGAGCTGAAAAACTTCCGCCAGCTGCATTCCAAAACGCCGGGCCACCCGGAAATCGGCTATACGCCAGGCGTGGAAACCACCACCGGGCCGCTGGGCCAGGGGCTGGCGAACGCCGTTGGTTTAGCCATTGCCGAACGCACGCTGGCGGCACAGTTCAACCAGCTGGACCACGAGATTGTCGATCACTTCACGTATGTGTTTATGGGCGACGGCTGCCTGATGGAAGGCATTTCGCATGAGGTCTGTTCGCTGGCGGGAACGCTGGGGCTGGGCAAGCTGATCGGTTTTTACGATCACAACGGTATCTCCATTGATGGTGAAACCGACGGCTGGTTTACCGATGATACCGCCAAACGCTTTGAAGCCTACCACTGGCATGTCGTCCACGAAATCGATGGCCACAACCCGGAAGCGGTGAAGAGAGCAATTCAGGAAGCGCAGAGCGTGAAGGACAAACCGTCGCTGATTATCTGCCGCACGGTGATCGGCTTTGGCTCACCGAACAAAGCGGGGAAAGAGGAATCCCATGGCGCGGCGCTGGGCGAAGAAGAAGTGGCGCTGACGCGGCAGAAACTCGGCTGGCACCACCCGGCATTTGAGATCCCGAAAGAGATTTATCGCGCCTGGGACGCCCGCGAAAAAGGCGAGAAAGCGCAGCAACGCTGGAATGAAAAATTCGCCGCTTACCAGAAAGCGCACCCGAAACTGGCCGCGGAGTTCACGCGCCGCATGACCGGCGGTCTGCCAGAGGCGTGGGAAAAGACCACACAGAAATACATCAACGAACTGCAGGCGAATCCCGCCAAAATCGCCACCCGCAAGGCATCGCAAAATGCCCTCAACGTCTACGGTCCCCTTCTGCCGGAGCTGTTAGGCGGTTCGGCAGATCTTGCGCCGAGCAACCTGACTATCTGGAAAGGCTCCACCTCACTGAAAGAGGATCTGGCGGGCAATTACATTCACTATGGCGTGCGTGAATTCGGCATGACCGCCATTGCCAATGGTATCGCTCATCACGGTGGATTCGTACCCTATACCGCCACCTTCCTGATGTTCGTTGAATATGCGCGCAACGCAGCGCGCATGGCGGCACTGATGAAAGCGCGGCAAATCATGGTGTATACCCATGACTCTATCGGTCTGGGGGAAGATGGTCCGACCCACCAGGCCGTGGAGCAGCTGGCCAGCCTGCGCCTGACGCCCAATTTCAGCACCTGGCGTCCGTGCGATCAGGTTGAAGCCGCGGTGGGCTGGAAGCTGGCGGTCGAGCGCCATGATGGCCCCACGGCACTGATCCTGTCACGACAGAACCTGGCGCAGGTTGAACGCACGCCGGAGCAGGTGAAAGAGATCGCCCGCGGTGGCTACGTGCTGAAAGACAGCGGCGGCAAACCGGATATCATTCTGATTGCCACCGGGTCAGAAATGGAGATTACCCTACTGGCAGCGGAGAAACTGACCGGCGAAGGGCGTAACGTCCGCGTGGTGTCGCTACCTTCAACGGATATTTTCGATGCCCAGGACGAGGCATACCGCGAGTCGGTGCTGCCGTCGAACGTCAGCGCGCGCGTCGCAGTCGAAGCCGGTATTGCCGATTACTGGTACAAATATGTGGGCTTAAAAGGGGCGATTGTCGGGATGACCGGCTACGGTGAATCCGCGCCAGCAGAGAAGCTGTTCCCTTACTTCGGCTTTACGGTTGAGAACATTGTGGAGAAAGCACACAAGGTTTTGAACGCCTGATGTATGCAACGCGTCTTATCCGGCCTACAGATAGCTTTTCGTAGGTCGGATAAAACGCAGTCGCCATCCGACAGCAAATTAACGCGTGATCCATAGCGTGGGCCAGGCATCTGGCCCATGCCAACCATCACAGCTCGGCTCTTCGGCATAACGCACCAGACGAAAACGCTGGCCGTCAAAACGCCAGCGAGTCTGGATGCCGCAGTCCGTTAATCCCCGCCCTTTTGCCAGGGTAACCAGTTCGCGCGACTTCTCATCAAACACGGCGTTCATCAACTCCATGTTGTTACTTTCCGCACCGCTGTTAAACGGTAAACGCAAGCGTACGGCGTGCGAGGCCAGCGGTTTTTTCCGCGACACAATCCACGCCAGATCGATCGTGTTGTACGCTCCGGCTTCGCAGGCAATCATCAACAGGGCTTTGTCATCGGTAAGGGCGGTTACCCGCACCTCGCGGCGTGAAGGATCGAGTGAACACGTAATGCCGTTCATTCGCCAGTTGCCGTAATCAAGAAGGTCATTGCGTTCGTCGAGGGAGAGCGGTGTGGGCGTGGGGTTAACGACGGCTACGCCTTTCAGCGCCGGTGCCGGTGGTACGCTGAGTGGGGGATCGTCCCCTTTTTCAATCCACGCCGTTTCGCTGCCCACCCGCTTCTGCTGCGCGTCGATGAACAACAGCGCCGCTTTCAGCCCGGCCAGCGAAATGGTTTGGTTGCCTTTTTGCAGGGTGATCGTCTTCCCGTCCTGAATTGTCAGCAGAAATTCCGCAATGGTCGCCGTGTCGTCCGTCATCAGGTGCCACGGCGTCATTCGCCAGTGCTCTGGGCTCAGCGCCAACGGTTTGCCATCCAGCAACAGGCGTGGCGCGATATCCGCTTCGTTGGCGGGCGCGGTCAATCCGCCAAGATCGAGACGCAGGACGGCATCGGTATGCGCCCCGGCGCTGCGGCTCAGGGTCATCACCAGTCCGCCATGTTCACCGGTGTTACGCGCGACGCAAAAATTCTGGTTATTACAGGTTACCTGCCAGTCAGAAAAGGCCTGTTGCGCGGGCGCGGCCCACAGCAAGCGGGCCGGAATCAGGCCGAGCAAGAAAAGGAAAATAACGCGATAGCGCATGGACGGTAATAACCCCAGAAGTCAAACGAACAACACAGGTCGTATCTTCGTTGCGCTGTTAACCATGCTCAATCGGATTTGTCGGATAGATTCAATAATTCGTAAAGAAATATAATCCTTATTTATCAATCCATTAAATGGGAAGATTGCAAATAGTTGAGCAATAACACGGTCTTACCGTCTCGTATCTCACCGGTTTTAATCATTTCCAGCGCCTGGGTAAACGGCAATTCCAGTACAGTAATGTCTTCATCTTCGACGCCACCGCCAGCATTAGCACGCTGGCTTTCGCTGTATTCGGCGATAAAAAAGTGAATCAGCTCTGTCACACCGCCGGGAGACATGTACAGCTCAAAGAGCTTACGCACCTCGCCCACTTCATAGCCCGTCTCTTCAATGGCCTCTTTGCGAATGCAGGCTTCCGGCTCGTCGTTGTCCAGTAATCCGGCGCAGGTTTCAATCAACTGCCCGCTTTCGTTACCGTTCACCCACGTCGCTACGCGGAACTGACGAATCAACACGACGGTCTTTTTCTCTGCGTTGTACAACAGGATCGTTGCCCCATTACCACGATCGTACACTTCACGTTTGTGGCGGATGACGTCGCCGTTCGAGCGGGTCAGATCGTAGGTAATATTGCGCAGGATGAAATAGTTATCAGAAAGAACTTTGTCTTTAACGAGGGTGATTTTTTGCGACATATCGGCTCCACAGCGTAAGAAGAGAAATTATACTACGCCGTGAAGCCGGTTTTGTCTGTGTAAGATAAGGCTGATTTGTGCCGGACAGAGGTGAATTGTAGACCTGATAAGCGCAGCGCCATCAGGCGCGGATAGGCCGGATGTCGGCGACGCCTTATCCGGCCTACGGCATAGTCAAACGTTTACAGCCCCAGCCAGTCGACGATCCCCTGCGCCGCATGGCGTCCTTCTGCCATCGCGGTGACCACCAGATCGGCGCCGCGAACGGCATCGCCGCCGGCAAAGATTTTCGGGTTAGTGGTCTGGTAACGGTATGCACTCTCCACGTTTGCCGCGATGCGACCCCAGTTGTCCACTTGCACTCCATGGCTCTCCAGCCACGGCATCCCGTGCGGATGGAAACCAAACGCCATGATCACGGCATCTGCCGGCATCACAAACTCACTGCCGGCAATCGGCACCGGACGGCGGCGTCCCTGGGCATCCGGCTCACCCAACTGCGTACGCAGCAAACGAATGCCACAAACGCGCCCGTCCGCGCTCAGTTCCAGATCGACCGGCTGCACGTTGAACTCGAAGTTAGCCCCTTCCTCACGCGCGTTTTTCACCTCTTTCTTCGAACCTGGCATGTTGGCTTCGTCACGGCGGTAGGCGCAGGTGACCTGGCTTGCGCCATGACGCAGCGCGGTACGGACACAGTCCATCGCCGTGTCACCGCCGCCCAACACCACCACGTTGAGTCCGGCGGTGTCGATGTACGGCTCTTCAGGACATTCGTCCAGTCCCATCACCTGTTTGGTATTCGCGATCAGGAATGGCAGCGCGTCATAGACGCCCGGCGCATCTTCGTTGGGCAGGTCGGCCTTCATCGAACGATAGGTTCCCACGCCGACAAATACGGCGTCGTAATCCTCCAGCAGCGCCTCCATTTTCACATCCCTGCCCACTTCGCAGTTCAGCTCAAACTGGATCCCCATCGCGCTGAAAATTTCCCGACGGCGCGCCAGCAGTGATTTATCCAGTTTGAAGGCCGGGATGCCAAAGGTCAGCAGTCCGCCTATTTCGGGATGACGATCAAAAACCGTGGCGCTGACGCCGCGACGCGCCAGCACGTCGGCGCAGGCAAGCCCTGCCGGACCGGCGCCAATAATCGCCACGCGCTTATCGACCTTCTGGACATGGCTCAGATCCGGCCGCCAGCCTTGACCCAGCGCGCGGTCGGAAATGTAACGTTCAATGTTGCCGATCGTCACCGCGCCATGCTCGTCGCGCACCGTACAGGCGCCTTCGCACAGTCGGTCTTGTGGACAAACGCGCCCGGTGATTTCCGGCAAACAGTTCGTCTGGTGAGACAATTCCACCGCCGCATCAATGTTTCCGGCTTTTACCAGTTCAATCCACTGAGGGATGTGGTTATGCAGCGGGCAGGTCCATTCACAAATGCTGTGCTCACCGCACTTCAGGCAGCGAGAGGCTTCCTGCTCCGCCTGAGCCGTGCGAAACGGCAGATAGATTTCGTCAAAGCTGACTTTTCGCGCATCGATAGCCAGTTTATCCGGTTCACCACGCGCTGGCGTCGCGCGCATTTGCTCAATTTTGCTCATGGTGGAGAAAGCGGTCGCCGTCGCATCCGCATGCCACGGCTGATTCTCCTGCCGGGCTGTACGTAAACGTCGCGCTTTCGCCAGCCGGGTTAACGACCCTTCCGTCACCAGTTGCAGCGCGTCCGCAGGACAATTCTCCACACAGGCCGGTCCATTTTCCCGCCCCTGGCAGAGGTCACATTTATGCGCCGTCGCTTTGACCTGACCTTTGGCGACGGGCGTCAGGACGATTTGCATGGTGCCGAACGGACAGGCCACCACGCAGGATTTACAGCCGATACACTTTTGCTGATTGACCTGCACGCTGTCGTTAACGTGGCTTATCGCTCCATTCGGACAACTGCGGGCGCAGGGAGCATCTTCGCAATGGTGACAGGTCACTGCACTTCGCTGATGCTGATGCTTGATAACCGTGATCCGGGGCTGGTAGTGACGTTGGCTAAGGACATGTTGCTCTTCATTGTGGGCCAAAACGCAAGCAACTTCACAGGCATGGCATCCCAGGCACTGTTGGCTGTTGGCCATAATAAAACGGTTCATGGCGACCTTCTTTTTTGGTTGTAAAAACCTTATTCTTTATATAAGTGTTGTTATTAACCGACTGACCACACGTCGGCAATGTTCATTTGCCCAGGAAGCACAACTATTTCTACAGAACCTGTGGCAGATCAATTTATTTCAGCCAGAGTGAAATTACGTTTCAGATCTGCGAGAGATTTTTACCGTAAGCACTTTTAAAGGAAATTACGCGTGTGATCGTCAAACGCCCCGTCTCGGCCAGTCTGGCCCGGGCTTTTTTTTACATTGTCCTGCTCTCGATTCTCTCGACCGGCGTTGCGTTACTGACGCTGGCCAGCAGCCTGCGGGATGCCGAAGCCATTAACGTGGCGGGTTCATTACGTATGCAGAGCTATCGTCTGGGGTACGATCTGCAAAGCCACAGCCCGCAATTAAACGCCCATCGCCAGCTCTTTCAGCAGGCCCTCAACTCACCGGCGTTAAGCAATCTGAATGCCTGGTATGTGCCTCAGGCGGTGAAAGGTCGCTACGCGCAACTGCACGCCAACTGGCTGGAGATGAATCCCCGCCTGATTGATGGTGATCTGCAGTGGTATCAGAACAACATTAACGCCTACGTCGATAAGATCGATCTCTTCGTGCTGGCCTTGCAGCACTATGCCGAACGCAAAGTGATGCTGGTGGTGGGGATCTCGCTGGCGGGCGGTATCGGGATTTTTACCCTCGTCTTTTTCACCCTGCGCCGTATTCGTCATCAGGTTGTGCGCCCACTGAATCAACTGGTGATGGCCAGTCAGCGTATTGAACACGGTCAGTTTGACTCGCCGCCGCTGGATACGCACCTTCCCAACGAGCTGGGGCTACTGGCGAAGACCTTTAATCAGATGTCGAGCGAGTTGCATAAGCTGTACCGCTCGCTGGAAGCGAAGGTCGAAGAAAAGACCCACGATCTCCATGAAGCCAAACGGCGTCTGGAAGTGCTGTACCAGTGTTCTCAGGCGCTGAATACCAGTCAGATTGATGTGCACTGCTTCCGCCATATTTTGCAGATTGTCCGTGATAACGAAGCGGCACAATTTCTTGAGCTTACCGTCGGGGAAAACTGGCGTATCAGTGAGGGTGAAAAACAGGCCGACCTGCCGATGCAAATCCTCCCGGTGACCATGCAGGAGACGGTCTATGGCGAGCTGCACTGGCAAAGTCAGCATGTCGCCAGCGCGATCCCGCTGTTAAACAGCGTATCGACCATGCTGGGGCGCGGCCTGTACTTCAACCATGCGCAGAAACACTTCCAGCAACTGTTGCTGATGGAAGAGCGCGCCACCATTGCCCGCGAACTGCATGACTCTCTGGCGCAGGTGCTCTCGTATCTGCGCATTCAGTTGACGCTGCTCAAGCGCGCCATTCCGGAGGATAACGCCCCGGCGCAGGCCATTATGGATGACTTCTCGCGGGCGCTGAACGATGCCTATCGTCAGTTGCGTGAACTACTGACCACCTTCCGTCTGACGTTGCAGCAGGCCGATTTACCCTCCGCGCTGCATGAAATGCTCGAAGCGCTACAAGGGCAAACTGCCGCTAAACTCACTCTGGACTGCCGGTTGCCGACGCTGGCGCTCGATGCGCAGATGCAGGTCCATTTGTTACAGATTATCCGGGAAGCGGTGCTCAACGCGATGAAGCACGCCAGTGCCAGTGAGATTGCCGTCAGCTGTGTGACGGCGCCGGATGGCAATCACACGGTGTATATTCGCGATAACGGCGTGGGCATTGGCGAGCCTAACGAACCGGCGGGGCATTATGGCCTGAACATTATGCGCGAGCGCGCGGAACGTCTTGGCGGCACGTTAAGTTTCTCGCAGCCTTCCGGCGGCGGGACGTTAGTGAGCATTAGCTTTCGCTCGACAGAATCAGAAGAGGATGCGAGTCATCTGACATAAAATCGCACAAAACCGGACGTGAGCGTGCGGGAAGCTGACAAACGCTGTAATCAGGCATGATAATTTACATTATCTCCTTTTTTTCTCCACGTTTGACTCGTAGCTTCCCGCTACAGTGAAGCAAGTCATACCTATAAAGATATGTAGAATAATGAGGTCCTCTTTCTGATGGCGAATTTCTTTATCGATCGCCCCATATTTGCCTGGGTGCTGGCTATCCTGTTGTGCCTGACAGGTACCCTGGCTATTTTCTCTTTGCCGGTGGAGCAATATCCGGATCTGGCGCCGCCAAACGTGCGCATCACGGCAAACTATCCCGGCGCCTCCGCCCAAACGCTGGAAAACACCGTCACCCAGGTCATTGAGCAGAACATGACCGGCCTCGATAATCTGATGTACATGTCATCGCAAAGCAGCGGCACCGGACAAGCGTCGGTCACGCTGAGCTTCGTGGCAGGCACCGATCCGGATGAAGCAGTACAACAGGTCCAGAACCAGTTACAGTCGGCGATGCGTAAACTGCCGCAGGCGGTACAGAACCAGGGCGTCACGGTTCGTAAGACCGGGGATACCAACATCCTGACGATTGCTTTTGTCTCCACCGACGGGTCGATGGATAAGCAGGATATCGCGGACTACGTCGCCAGTAATATTCAGGATCCGCTCAGCCGGGTGAGCGGCGTCGGCGATATCGATGCCTACGGCTCGCAATATTCCATGCGCATCTGGCTGGATCCGGCAAAGCTCAACAGCTTCCAGATGACCGCGAAAGATGTCACCGACGCCATTGAGTCGCAGAACGCGCAGATCGCCGTCGGACAGCTTGGCGGTACCCCTTCCATTGATACCCAGGCGCTGAACGCCACCATTAATGCCCAGTCGCTACTGCAAACGCCGGAACAGTTTCGCGCCATTACGCTGCGCGTCAATCAGGATGGATCAGAAGTGACCTTAGGCGATGTCGCCACCGTCGAAATGGGGGCGGAGAAGTATGACTATCTCAGCCGTTTTAATGGTAATGCGGCCTCCGGGCTTGGAGTAAAACTGGCATCGGGGGCCAACGAAATGGCCACCGCGACCCAGGTGATTAAGCGTCTGGATGAACTGGCGCAGTATTTCCCGCACGGTCTGGAATACAAGGTGGCCTATGAAACCACCTCCTTCGTTAAGGCTTCTATTGAAGATGTGGTGAAAACACTGCTGGAAGCCATCGCGCTGGTGTTCCTCGTGATGTACCTGTTCCTGCAAAACTTCCGCGCCACGCTGATCCCCACCATTGCCGTACCGGTGGTGCTGATGGGGACGTTTTCGGTGCTCTATGCCTTCGGCTACAGCATCAATACTCTGACCATGTTTGCGATGGTACTGGCGATCGGCCTGCTGGTGGATGACGCCATCGTGGTTGTGGAAAACGTCGAGCGTATTATGAGTGAGGAAGGCCTCACGCCGCGCGAGGCGACACGAAAATCGATGGGACAAATTCAGGGCGCGCTGGTTGGTATCGCGATGGTGCTGTCAGCCGTCTTCGTACCGATGGCCTTCTTTGGCGGGACTACCGGGGCAATCTACCGTCAGTTCTCTATTACCATTGTGGCGGCGATGGTGCTTTCCGTTCTGGTGGCGATGATCCTCACCCCTGCCCTGTGCGCCACCCTGCTTAAACCGCTGCACAAAGGCGAGCATCACGGGCAAACCGGTTTCTTCGGCTGGTTTAACCGCACCTTCAACCGTAACGCCGAACGCTATGAAAAAGGTGTGGCCAAAATTCTGCATCGCAGCCTGCGCTGGATCCTGATTTATGTGCTGCTGCTTGGCGCGATGGTGGTTCTGTTCCTGCGTCTGCCGACCTCGTTCCTGCCGCTGGAAGATCGCGGTATGTTTATCACCTCAGTTCAGTTGCCAAGCGGCTCCACGCAGCAACAAACCTTAAAAGTGGTACAGGAAGTCGAGAAATATTATTTCACCCACGAAAAGGATACCGTCCAGTCCGTCTTTGCGACGGTCGGTTCCGGCCCGGGAGGCAACGGTCAGAACGTGGCGCGTATGTTTGTACGCCTGAAAGACTGGAGCGAACGCGACCCGACGACTGGCACCTCGTTTGCTATTATCGAACGTGCGACGAAGGCGTTTAACAATATCAAAGAGGCGCGCGTATTCGCCAGCAGCCCGCCTGCCATCAGCGGTCTCGGCAGTTCCGCAGGTTTTGATATGGAACTGCAGGATCACGCTGGCGCCGGTCATGATGCCTTAATGGCCGCGCGTGACCAACTGCTTCGCCTGGCGTCGCAGGATAGCGCCCTGACCCGTGTGCGCCACAACGGTCTGGACGACAGTCCTCAGCTGCAAATTGATGTCGACCAACGCAAAGCGCAGGCGCTGGGTGTATCCATTGACGACATCAACGATACGTTGCAGACCGCCTGGGGATCGAGTTACGTCAACGACTTTATGGACCGTGGCCGCGTGAAAAAGGTCTACGTCCAGGCGGCAGCGAAATACCGCATGCTGCCAGACGACATCAACCTGTGGTACGTGCGCAATAACAGCGGCGGCATGGTGCCTTTCTCCGCCTTCGCCACCTCTCGCTGGGAGACCGGTTCTCCACGTCTGGAGCGCTACAACGGCTATTCTGCCGTCGAAATTGTCGGTGAAGCCGCACCTGGGGTGAGTACCGGGACAGCGATGGATGTGATGGAGTCGCTGGTGCGTCAGTTGCCGACCGGATTTGGTCTGGAATGGACCGCCATGTCGTACCAGGAGCGACTCTCCGGAGCGCAGGCTCCGGCCCTGTATGCCATTTCACTGTTGGTGGTATTCCTGTGTCTGGCCGCGCTGTATGAAAGCTGGTCAGTACCGTTCTCGGTGATGCTGGTGGTGCCGTTGGGGGTCATCGGCGCGCTGCTTGCGACCTGGATGCGGGGTCTGGAAAACGATGTCTATTTCCAGGTCGGGCTGTTGACGGTCATTGGGCTTTCGGCGAAGAACGCCATTTTGATCGTTGAATTTGCCAATGAGATGAACGAGAAAGGACACGATCTGCTGGATGCGACGCTGCATGCGTGTCGGCAGCGCTTACGTCCGATCCTGATGACCTCGCTGGCGTTTATCTTCGGCGTGTTGCCGATGGCCATCAGCAGCGGGGCGGGTTCCGGCGGTCAACACGCCGTCGGGACGGGCGTCATGGGCGGGATGATCTCGGCAACGGTACTGGCAATCTACTTTGTGCCGCTGTTTTTCGTGCTGGTCCGTCGCCGCTTCCCACTGAAGCCGCGTCCGGAATAAGAGACAAAAAAAGGCGACCTGCCAACGGGTCGCCCTTTCTGTGTGATGAATCTCACACGGTGTGTTCTGTTATTTGGTCATCCTTCCAGAAATTTATTTGCGAAGCATAACTTCGATAAAATCTTTCCAGTTCCCCAGTTCGCGTTCAATCATAACAACCTCTGCTTTTTATTATGCGTATTCTACAAAAACATTATCTCCTGGTGAAGACAAATTAACCAATTGCTGTGATTACATCCTCCGGGGTGTGGGGTGATGTCATCACTATGGCGCGGTACCCATAAATTTTATGTGACATACAGCAATAATTCGAAACAATCATACCTTATCTGGTACTTCTTCAATTTCGATTAAAAAACAGATGGCTGCAAGGGAGAAATTCCGAATTTTGATTAAGACGAAAATTCCAACAAATTCAGGAATTATTATTCACATTACTTCAACAATGTTATATTTACCGATCACGATTAAATGACAAGATGTATTATCGGACGTAACGATATTGATGATTATATAATCAGTTTACGTTAATAAGGATGCACATGATTACCCTCTACGGTATTAAAAATTGCGACACCATTAAAAAGGCCCGCCGCTGGCTGGAAGCGCGTGGCATTGACTACCGTTTTCACGATTACCGTGTCGATGGGCTGGACAACACACTTCTCACTTCATTTATCAATGAATTAGGGTGGGAATCGCTTCTCAACACCCGTGGGACGACGTGGCGAAAACTAGATGAAACCACACGCAGTCATATCACCGATGCCGCGTCTGCCGCCGCATTAATGACTGAAATGCCGGCGATCATCAAACGTCCATTGCTCTGCGCGCCCGGGAAGCCTATGCTGCTGGGTTTTAGTGAATCCAGTTATCAGCAGTTTTTTGACGAGGTGTAGTCTATGTCGTGCCCGGTTATTGAGCTGACACAACAGCTTATTCGCCGCCCTTCCCTGAGCCCGGATGATGCGGGATGTCAGGCGTTGATGATTGAACGCCTGCGCGCGATCGGTTTTACCGTTGAGCGCATGGATTTTGCGGATACACAGAATTTTTGGGCATGGCGCGGACAGGGGGAGACGCTGGCGTTTGCCGGTCACACCGACGTCGTGCCGGCGGGCGATGCCGACCGCTGGATCAACCCACCTTTCGAGCCGACCATTCGCGACGGGATGTTGTTCGGCCGCGGCGCGGCGGATATGAAAGGTTCGCTGGCGGCCATGGTGGTGGCGGCAGAGCGCTTTGTCGCTCAGCACCCGAACCACAAAGGGCGGCTGGCGTTTCTGATCACCTCCGATGAAGAGGCCAGCGCGAAAAACGGTACCGTCAAGGTTGTCGAGGCGCTGATGGCGCGTCATGAGCGCCTGGATTACTGTCTGGTTGGCGAACCCTCAAGTACCGAAGTCGTGGGTGACGTGGTGAAAAACGGTCGTCGCGGATCGCTCACCTGCAACCTGACCATCCACGGCGTGCAGGGTCACGTCGCCTATCCACACCTGGCGGATAACCCGGTACACCGCGCCGCGCCCATGCTCAATGAACTGGTGAATATTGAGTGGGATCAGGGCAATGAATTTTTCCCGGCCACCAGCATGCAGATTGCCAATGTTCAGGCGGGTACCGGTAGCAATAACGTCATCCCCGGTGAACTGTTTGTGCAGTTCAACTTCCGTTTCAGTACCGAACTGACCGACGAAATGATCAAAGCGCGGGTGCACGCGCTGCTCGAAAAGCATCAGCTGCGCTATACCGTTGACTGGTGGCTCTCTGGCCAGCCGTTCCTGACCGATCGCGGAAAGCTGGTGGATGCGGTCGTGAACGCCATCGAGCACTATAATGAAATTAAACCGCAGTTACTGACCACGGGCGGTACGTCTGATGGACGGTTTATCGCTCGTATGGGGGCGCAGGTCGTGGAGCTCGGTCCGGTGAATGCCACGATTCATAAAATCAATGAATGCGTGAACGCCGCCGACCTGCAACTGCTTGCCCGTATGTATCAACGTATAATGGAACAACTCGTCGCCTGACGAGGTTCCTGCAAGAGGTAACGCGCATGGACTGGCTGGCAAAATATTGGTGGATTCTGGTGCTGGTGTTTTTGGTAGGTGTACTGCTGAATGTGATCAAGGATCTCAAAAGCGTCGACCACAAAAAATTCCTCGCGAATAAACCGGAGCTTCCCCCGCATCGTGATTTCAACGATAAGTGGGATGACGACGACGATTGGCCGAAGAAAGACCAACCGAAGAAATAAACAAAGGCCGGAAGGGTTCCCCATTCCGGCTTTATTTTTTAGATCATCTCAATCACGTCATCATCGTTCGGCGTACCGCCGCTGAGCGCTTCGTCAAAGTAGTGCTTCGGCACGGTATAGCGCAAATGATCGAGAGCAAACTGCATGCTACGGTCGTCAATCGCGTGACCGAGGTCTTCCACAATATCCAGCGTGACATCCCCGCCCGCACTTAACAGCGCGTCCTGGGCGGCTACCGCATGCGAAAGCTCAATGACCCGATCTTCACCACCGTGGATCAAGTGGATCGTAGTGGCAGTCGATGCGCTTTCCGGCAGGCTGGCATAGCGTCCGTTAAACGCAATCACCCGCGAGGCCAGACCGGGCTCGGCTTTGATGCTCTCCAGCACCATAATCGCGCCCTGAGAGAAACCAATCAGCGCCGTGGCATTCGCCCCTACGCCACTCTGTTTTTGCCAGTAGCGTACGGTTTCGATAAACACCGGCATGATAGCGTCAATCCGCGCCTGGCGATTCTCTTCCGTCACCCCTTGCACGGAAAACCACTGCCGCCCGGATGCCGGACCGCTCGGCTCAACGCCGCCGATACTGACCACCAGCGCGTCCGGGAAGAGAGGGGCAAACCACGACCCTATCTCACCCATCGCGACGGGGTTATCGCCCACGCCATGAAACAGCAGCAACAGCTGTTGAGCAGGTTGGGCCGGACTTTGAACAACAAAATGGTCATGTTTCATGGCGATCTCCTTAACTGATGTCGTTAATTCTACGCTGCTCAATCGCAATGACCATGCCAGAAAATTGAAGGAGTTAGTGAAAAAATTGCCATTGCAGAATCCGATTACGGTCATGCTCAGTCCGCGCGGGATCCAGCCCGGCTAATGCCTGCGCCGCCTCTTCCCGCTGACGCTTCAACAGTGCTTTGCGCCCTGAAAGGCGCAATGTCAGGCAGAGCGCTGCATCGCTGAGGCGTGCTTGCAGGCTGCCCCGCAGCGCCGCTAGCGGCAACGTGCTGGTCGCCAGCAGGCGGCTCAGACCGCCGAGAGAGGTCAGCAACGGACGGTGCGCGAAAGCAAACCCCGCCAGCGTCTGCCAGTCATCTTCATTAAGCGTAGTCGCTTTCAGCGACTCGACCGGGATCGCCTCCCCATTCCACCGCGCAAGAATATCCGCATCGCGACGCAAACGGTGGTGTTCATATTCGGCAAGGCGTCTGCCTGCCGCGTTTAGCGGTAAGAGCGCCATTGCGGTATAGCAGCCGCTACTGGCCTCCTTGTGGTTGCCTACGCGCACCAGAATAAAGCCACAGCGCTGCCAGAAGCGCCACAGCTCAGGCGTATAGCCAAAGCTCACGGAAAGATAGTCACAGTGTGCCGCATGGGCCTGCGCGATCAACTGTTGCCCAATGCCCTCACGCTGGCGTCCCGGATGGACGGCAATACGACTGATTCGACGACCGGTCAGGGTAGCCGCCAGCGGATCGCCGCCGTGTGCCGCCAGCGACTGCGCGACGAGGTTCCCCCGCGGTCGCCGAAATCCCGCCCAGACCGCCTGACTGAGTTCTGCAGCAAGGCCGCCTTCCTCAACCAGCCAGAGCGCCCCGACAATTTCCCTGTCACAGGTGGCGCGGAAAAAATGCTGCCCCGGCGCATCCATCATCCGGCGGAGATCCAGCGGAGAGGTACGATAGTGCGCCCCGGAAAGCAACCGATAGACCGCCAGAGGCATTTCCGGTTGCGTCTGCCAGGCATATTGTTCAAAAGGCGTAATCACAATGCTGCCCTGCGGAGTGGTCGCAAAATGGTCATCATCAAAAACCAGCGCATCGCTGACCCATTTCTCCAGCGGACATCCCTGCGCCCAACGGACGGGTTGCTGAAGTTCATAACGCTGTAATTCCGGGAAGCGGGCGCAAAATTTCAACAAAAAGCCGCGTCCGGTGCCTTCGTAGCCCTGTACGGTCGTTGTCAGTAAGGTGCGCGGGAAACGGGAAACAAGACGCTGAAGGAGCGGCGCGGGGATCGCCGCCGCCTCATCCACCACCAGCCAGTCGGCATCAGCCTCCGCGCTCAGCAGCGCATCTGGCGCCATAAAGCGGAAGCGGTCACCGGCAAATTGCGCCAGCACGTCCGTTGCCGCTTTCGCCGGCGCCGTCACAATGGAGTTGCCCGCAATACGCGAAATCAACTGACCGGCCAGCGCCGATTTCCCTCGCCCGCGCGCGGCGGTCACCGTGGCGATCCCTTCGGGCATCTGTAGCAGTTGCGTCAGAATGGCGGCCTGTTCCGGCAGCGGCGCACCGGTTGCGGACTGCCAGTGAGGACGTTCTGGAAAATGCGGTACGCAAAACGGCTGCGACTGCTGCCAGCACAGCGTCTGCTCATCCGCCACGATCAGGCGACGGATGCGGTGGATAAAATGGGGAGTCGCAATAGGTTGTGCGCAGTCGCTCCAGCGCAGCGAATCATTATCAGGACAGAGATGCCAGCGTGCCAGTGGCGGCGTGAGTAACACCAGCCAACTGCCCGCACGCAGCGTTCCGCTTAAGGCAGCAAAGGCCGCCGCATCAAACCCGGCCAGAGCGTCGAAAACGGCATGGTGGAATTCACGTCCCAGTAACGTTTGCAGCGCCAGCGGCGTGCAGCAGGGTTCGGCGGTCGCATCAGGAGAAACCCATAGCCAGTCACCGGGCAACGCGTCACGCAGGTGCTGGACTTGTTCATGACACCAGGACGCCTCGCCGCTCAGCACCAGCAGGCGGCGAATCCCCTCCCGGGTCATTTGCGCGGTTAACGCATTCAGCGCGGTATAACCAGACATCCCTGCCTCAGAAGTTAAAAACCTTTACCAAAGGTATTACATTGCGCCGGATTGCCGCTATCGAAACCGCGCTTAAACCAGCGATAACGCTGCTCTGACGTCCCGTGGGTGAAGCTGTCCGGAACGACGCGTCCCTGACTTTGCTGCTGGAGACGATCGTCGCCAATCGCTTCGGCGGCATTCAGCGCCTCTTCCAGATCGCCGGATTCCAGTACGCCCTGCTGCTGCATGCTGTTGCCCCAGACACCGGCAAAGCAGTCTGCCTGTAGCTCCATACGCACAGAGAGTTGGTTGATTTCCGCCTGCGAGGCGTTCTGCTGCATCTGACGCACCTTCGGCTCGATGCCCAGCAGTTTCTGGACGTGATGACCGACTTCGTGAGCAATCACATAACCCTGAGCGAAATCACCGTCCGCGCCCAGTTTGTCTTTCATGTCATCGTAGAAGGAGAGATCGATATAGACCGTGCCATCCGCCGGGCAATAAAACGGCCCCATGATGGATTGTCCGGTACCGCAGCCGGTACGCGTTGCCCCGCGGTACATGACGAGTTTCGGCGGTTGGTAGGTGCGACCCATTTTTTCAAACTGCTGTCCCCAGGAGTCTTCTGTCGTTGCCAGAATCACCGAGGTAAATTTTGCCGCTTCGTCTTCATTCGGGCTGATAGAACGTTGGGACTGTTGCTGAGAGACCGGTTGTCCCGTCATCAGTCCGGTTAAATCGACGCCATAATACCCGGCAACCAGCACGACGATGAGCAGAATAATCCCGCCTTTGCCACTCGGCAGACGAAATCCTGGCCCGCCCAGAGAGGGGCCACCGCCCGAGCTGCTGCGCCTGTCTTCCACATTGTCACTTTCACGACGCCCTTGCCAGCGCATACTCACCTCAACAATATATTCGTTATGATGATGATCGTAGGCGGTTCAGCGGAAGATTACCACAGGAAAGCGCGATTGAAGTGCGAAGAGCGGGCCGGAGAGCGTCCCCGACCCGAAAGGTGAGTTAGTCGAGATTCACACCCAGACGACGCGCTACCGTTTCATAGGCTTCAATCAGGCCACCCAGGCTCTGACGGAAACGATCTTTGTCCATTTTCTCGAGGGTCTCTTTGTCCCACAGACGGCTACCGTCCGGAGAGAATTCATCGCCGAGCACCACTTCGCCTTTGTACAGACCGAACTCCAGTTTGAAGTCGACGAGGATCAGTCCTGCGTCATCGAACATTTTTTTCAGCACATCGTTCGCTTTATAGGTCAGCTCTTTCATTCGAGCCAGATTCTCTTTGCTCACCCAACCAAAGGTTTCGCAGTAGGAATCGTTGACCATTGGGTCATGCATTGCATCGTTTTTCAGGAACAGGTCGAATAACGGCGGATTCAGTTCGATGCCCTCTTCAATACCCAGACGTTTAACCAGAGAGCCTGCCGCACGGTTACGCACCACGCACTCGACCGGCACCATATCCAGCTTTTTCACCAGACATTCGGTATCGGAGAGCAGTCGCTCCATCTGCGTCGGGATACCCGCTTCAGCCAGTTTGGTCATGATGAAATAGTTGAACTTGTTATTCACCATGCCTTTACGATCAAACTGCTCAATGCGCGCGCCATCCCCTGCTGACGTATCATTGCGGAATTCGAGCACCAACAGGTCCGGGTTTTCCGTGCTGTATACGGTCTTCGCTTTACCACGATACAACTCAGCTTGCTTTTGCATCTTCATTACTCCTGGGTGTGATCATTTGTATTCAAAACGGGGAATATTATGCCACGCACACGTTTGCGTAGCACGGAAATAAAAAGGGCCGGATTTCTCCAGCCCTGTTTTTTACTTGCTAAACGCTGCCTGGAAGATAGCAACCAGCGCGTCGTTCTGGCTCTGCGTCAGGGTATGCCCCTTCGGATCGATAAACTGCAAACTGCTGCGGTTGTCTAAATCACCGACCTGCAGTTTGTAGTCACCGGAAGAGAGCCCTGGATCGCGAGCGCCCAGCTCCTGCCAGCCGCTATCGGACAGCGGTTTGTAAGTGACGGCCAGGCTCCCCTGCGAACGGGTGCTGTCGGTCACTTTCATGCCGACTTTCTCCAGTGCTGCCGGGAGACGCTGCCAGACGACGTTGAATGGGCCACGCACCACCAGCATCGGTAAACCGGTATCATCAGCGGCGCTCTGCACATCCATCGTAGCGGCAGAACGGTTCTGCGCAGCATTCGCGGCGTCAGTCGCGGTCTTATCGAGGCCCGCAGAAATCACGTTCATCATCTCAGTGCTATAACGCTGCAGTGAAGCGGCATCCGCCACAGGCTTACCGGCCTGCTCAAGGTTGACCAGTTTCACCATCACCGCCTGCTGATAGCCCTGCGGTTTAACCGAGATTTGATAACGGCCACGGTACTGCTCATCTTCGTCCAGACGGTTCCAGTCAACCCAACCGGTTGTCAGCGTCTGGCTGGCATCATCACGTTTTTCAATCGTGTAGTTTTTAGACTGAATCACGCTGACCACCTGCGGCCACAGCGTATTTCCACGCCCGTTCTCCACCAGCAGCGTGGCGGTATCGCCCGCGAACTGGGTCCGGGCACCGGAAACCAGCGCCAGCGGCTGTGCCGGCGGACGGATATCCAGCGCTTTCCCTACGGCACCGCTGCCGTTGGTGACCGGAATGTTGTAGTCGCTCGTGGTCACCGGCAGAATCATACCGGCAGGCGCATGAAGTTCAGCAAGCGGCGCGGCTTCCAGATAGGATTCATCACCACTCACCTGGCGCTTGTAGCGCGAGTCAGAACTACAGGCCGCGAGCAGCAAAACAAGCGAAACACCCGCAACCCTGGCCAGGCGCGACTTTTGTACTGAGTAAGCCATCAAATCTCCCTAAACTTTACAGCAAACCGGCATGCTTGAGCGCCGCTTTGACAATTTCACGACCATTGTCCGTGATCGGTGTCATCGGCAAACGCAGCGTATCGGTCGCCACAAGGCCCAACGCCTTACATGCCCATTTCACCGGGATAGGGTTGGGTTCGACAAACAGTTTGTTATGTAACGGCATCAGACGCTGGTTAATGGTTCGCGCCTCGGCAAAACGCCCTTCCGCCGCCAGTTTGCACATTTCCGCCATATCACGCGCCGCAACGTTAGACGTCACGGAGATCACGCCATGACCGCCTAACTGCATAAAGTCCATCGCGGTCGCGTCATCGCCGCTGAGCAGCAGAAAATCATCTGAAACCAGCTCTTTGATCTGGTGAACCCGACTTAAGTTCCCTGTCGCCTCTTTAATTGCGACAATATTTTTTAATTCCGCCAGACGGCCAACGGTTTCCGGCAGCATATCGCAACCGGTACGGGATGGCACATTATACAGAATTTGTGGCAGGTCAGTATGTTCCGCGATGGCTTTGAAATGCTGGAACAGACCTTCCTGAGTCGGACGGTTGTAGTAAGGCGTAACCGTCAGACAGCCGACAATTCCGCTGTCATTGAAACGCTGCGTCAGACTAATGGCTTCTGCGGTCGCGTTCGCGCCCGTACCGGCAATCACCGGGATACGCCCATCAGCCAGCTCCAGCGTCATCATCACCACATCGCCATGTTCGTCATGACTCAGCGTGGCAGACTCACCGGTAGTGCCAACAGAAACGATCGCCGAGGTGCCGCTGGCGACATGATAATCAATCAGTTTTTTCAGGCTTGACCGGCAGACATTACCTTTTTCATCCATCGGTGTAACAAGCGCGACAATACTTCCCGTGAACATGGGCCATCCTCTGTGCAAACAAGTGTCTCAATGTTACGTTTGGTACGACAATAAAAGCAAGCGACGAGAGCCCTTCTGATTGTTGTATGCAGGTTTTTTTTATGCTTTCCTTATGATTACCCCACCTCTCAAAGGAAGAACAGGTTTGACACCGTCATCGCAACATTACCTGGTTATTACTGCGCTGGGTGCCGATCGCCCTGGAATTGTGAACACGATCACCCGCCATGTCAGCAGTTGCGGCTGTAATATCGAAGACAGTCGCCTGGCCATGTTGGGCGATGAGTTTACGTTTATCATGCTGCTGTCGGGTACCTGGAATGCCATCACCCTGATCGAATCGACCCTGCCGTTGAAAGGTGCAGAGCTGGATTTATTGATTGTGATGAAGCGCACGACGGCGCATCCCCGTCCGCCAATGCCGGCAACGGTATGGGTTCAGGTGGATGTACCGGATTCGCCACATTTAATTGAACGATTTACTGCCCTGTTTGATAACCATCGAATGAACATTGCGGAACTGGTTTCGCGCACGCAACCTGCTGAAAATGATAAGGCGGCGCAGTTATACATCCAGATTACCGCCCACAGTCCGGCGTCGGATGATGCCGCAAATATTGAACAGGCCTTTAAAGCACTATGTACAGAACTCAATGCACAAGGCAGTATTAACGTTGTTAATTATTCACAACATGATGAACAGGATGGAGTTAAGTAATGAATCCACTGAAAGCCGGTGACATCGCACCGAAATTTAGCTTGCCGGATCAAGACGGAGAACAAGTAAATTTGACCGACTTCCAGGGACAGCGTGTGCTGGTCTATTTCTATCCGAAAGCCATGACGCCAGGCTGTACCGTTCAGGCCTGTGGCCTGCGAGATAACATGGATGAGCTGAAAAAAGCAGGCGTAGACGTGCTGGGCATCAGCACTGACAAGCCTGAAAAGCTTTCCCGTTTTGCCGAAAAAGAGTTGCTCAACTTTACCCTGCTGTCCGACGAGGATCATCAGGTCTGCGAGCAGTTTGGCGTCTGGGGCGAGAAATCCTTTATGGGGAAAACCTATGATGGGATCCATCGCATCAGTTTTCTGATTGACGCTGACGGTAAGATTGAACACGTTTTCGATGATTTCAAAACCAGTAATCACCACGATGTGGTGCTGAACTGGCTGAAAGAAAACGCCTGACTTTCACGCTGCCGGATGACGGCTGACGCCCTGTCCGGCCTACCGTGTGTAGGCCGGGTAATCGGCTGTCTGTATAAGCGTCCTTTTTACACTCACCTTTTTATCTCGCGCCACCTTATTACCTTCCGCCCAGAGCGCATCGACTTACAGACCGTTTCCCCTTACCTGTTACATAAACGCATCAGGACTCGTCAACGACCTGCGCATCCGGCCAGGCATGGACAACGGCCTTGATTAACGTCGCCAGCGGAATGGCGAAGAAAACGCCCCAGAATCCCCACAGGCCGCCAAAGATCACCACTGACAGGATAATCACCAGCGGATGCAAATTCACCGCTTCAGAAAACAGCACGGGCACCAGCAGGTTGCCGTCCAGCGCCTGGATAATCAAATAGACGGCGAAACAACTCCAGAACTCGGTCCCCAGACCAAACTGGAACAGCGCAACGCCCACCACAGGAATGGTGACCACAAAAGCGCCAATATAAGGAATGAGTACCGAGAACCCCACCAGTACGGCCAGCAGCAGCGAGTAGTTGAGGCCAAAGAGCAGGAAGCCCAGCCAGGTCGCCACGCCCACCACCATCATCTCCAGCACCTTGCCGCGAATATAGTTGGTGATTTGCTGATTCATCTCCTTCCAGACCTGACCCGCCAACCCGCGATTACGCGGCAGCACACGACGCACGGCATTCAGCATCTGCTCTTTGTCTTTGACGAGGAAGAACACCATCAGCGGCACCAGTACCAGATAGACTGCCAGAGTCAGCAGCCCGACCAAAGAGGCCAGCGAATATTTCACTACCGAATCGCCCATCGTCAGCATGCGGGTGCGCATGTTTTCCGCCATCGCATCGATGATACCCGCGTCCATTAAGGCCGGATAACGACGCGGCAGCGTGGCGGCAAAATCCGACAGTTTGTTCAACATGCCTGGCATGTCGCGAATCAGTAAGATCCCCTGTTGCCATGCCACTGGCATCACCACAAAGGCCATCAACAGCAAAATGCCGACAAATACGATCAGCACGAGAGAGGTCGCCCAGCGGCGCGAGCAGCCGATGGCTTCGAGGCGCACCGTTGGCCATTCCAGCAGATATGCCAGCACAATGGCGACCAGCAGCGGCGCCAGTAATCCGCTAAAAAAGAAAAGAATGCCAAACCCGGCAACCAGAATAACCAGCAAGGCAATCGCCTCGGGGTCGCTAAAGCGACGGCGATACCATTGCATCAACATTTCGAGCATAAAACCTTCCCTGAACCTCAATAGCGGGATTGCGATCCCGAATTGTATCGAAATGTCACAAAAAAGACTTCGCTTTTTATTGCTGATTCTGGAAACTGAAAAGTCATTTGTGCAGGGTATTCATCGACAAATTTCGCCGTTACACTGCCTGTGTCGGCAGACACGGAACGATACGACCCGGCATCGGTCAAATGACTATCTCAAAGAAAACAGGACAGAGGTTATGTTCAGGCAGTTTAAGAAGAACCTGGTTGCTACCCTGATTGCCGCGCTGACCCTGAGTCAGGTGGCTCCCGCGTTCGCAAACTCCGCGGACAGCTTGCCGGACATGGGAACCTCGGCTGCAAGTACGCTTTCCATCGGCCAGGAAATGCAGATGGGCGATTATTATGTACGCCAGCTGCGTGGCAGCGCGCCACTGATTAACGATCCGCTGCTGGTTCAGTACATTAATGGGTTGGGTATGCGTCTGGTTTCACACGCCGATTCGGTCAAGACGCCCTTTCATTTCTTTTTGATTAATAACGACGAAATCAACGCCTTTGCCTTTTTTGGCGGTAACGTCGTGCTGCACTCTGCCCTGTTTCGCTATTCCGATAACGAAAGCCAGCTCGCCTCGGTTATGGCGCACGAAATCTCACACGTCACCCAGCGCCACCTGGCGCGCGCCATGGAAGATCAGAAACGCAGCGCGCCGCTGACCTGGGTTGGCGCGTTAGGCTCCATTCTATTGGCGATGGCAAGCCCTCAGGCCGGGATGGCCGCGCTCACCGGCACGCTGGCGGGATCGCGTCAGGGGATGATTAGCTTCACGCAGCAGAATGAACAGGAAGCAGACCGTATCGGCATTCAGGTTTTACAACGTTCTGGATTCGATCCGCAGGCGATGCCGACCTTCCTGGAAAAACTGCTCGACCAGGCGCGTTACTCCTCGCGTCCGCCTGAAATTTTGCTGACCCACCCCCTGCCGGAAAGTCGTCTTTCAGATACCCGCAACCGCGCAAACCAGATGCGTCCGGTGGTTGTGCAATCCTCTGAAGATTTCTATCTGGCGAAAGCACGAACTCTGGGAATGTATAACTCCGGGCGAAACCAACTGACCAGCGACATGCTGGACGAGTGGGCAAAAGGTAACGTCCGCCAGCAGCGCGCCGCACAGTATGGCCGTGCGTTGCAGGCGATGGAAGCCAGTAAATACGACGAGGCTCGCAAAGCGCTGCAACCGCTGCTGTCCGCAGAGCCCAATAACGCCTGGTATCTGGATCTGGCCACCGACATCGACCTCGGACAAAAGAAAACCAGTGACGCAATTGCCCGACTGAAAAAGGCGCGTGATTTGCGAGTCAACCCGGTTTTGCAACTTAACCTTGCGAACGCCCTGCTACAGGGCGGTCAGCCACAAGAAGCGGCAACCATCCTCAACCGTTATACGTTTAATAACAAGGACGATGCCAACGGCTGGGATCTACTGGCGCAGGCGGAAGCCGCGCTGTATAACCGCGATCAGGAACTGGCCGCGCGTGCGGAAGGGTATGCGCTGGCGGGCCGTCTCGATCAGGCCATCTCGTTACTGAGCAGCGCCAGTTCGCAAGTGAAGCTGGGCAGCCAGCAACAGGCGCGTTACGATGCGCGCATCGACCAGTTGCGCCAGTTGCAGGAACGTTTTAAGCCGTATACGAAAATGTAAAAAGGATTCATCATGTCAAAGGCCGTAAAAATCTACCATAACCCACGCTGCTCCAAGAGCCGCGAAACGCTGAACCTGCTGCAATCGCACGGTGTGGAGCCAGAAGTGGTGCTTTACCTGGATGCGCCCGCAGATGCCGCAACGCTGCGTCAGTTGTTGAAGATGCTGGGCATGGAAAGCGCCCGGGAACTGATGCGCCGAAAAGAGGAGCTCTACGCGTCGCTCAATCTGGCTGACAGCAGTCTGAGTGAAGAAGAACTGATTCAGGCGATGGTGGAACACCCGAAACTGATGGAACGTCCAATTGTGGTGGCGAACGGCCAGGCGCGCATTGGCCGTCCACCGGAACAGGTGCTGGAAATCATCGGCTAATCACTCCGCCGTAGTGCTTCAAGAAAAGCCTGCGGCGTCATCTCCCCCAGTTTTTTCTGCGCCTTGCCAGTATTATAACTTTCGCAAATCTCTGTCAGTAGTTGACTGGCCGATACGTCCTTGACCCGCGGCACAATCGCCGCCAGCGGAAGGTTTACCCGAATTGCATTCTGCACGTTACGGTTTATTTTGTGCGTCATCCCTCGAGCTATCAGCCCCTGTTCCAGCCCATCGAGATGGGTGTCAGAAAAGAAAGTCTCAATAGATTGTATATCAGCCGGACAGGCTGTCAGCAGCGCATCCAGCCATTTCATGACCAGATGCGGTGAAATCCCTGCATACAATCGCGCATAGCACCAGCCGCTCACCGGTTCACGAGCCCAGAGCACATGATGCTCCCCGCCATCCTCCATATGCAGTGAAAGCGGGAGGTGATGCACCTCAAGCAAATGAGGGAAATGCCCGGCCTTCAGTGCCTTTTTCCCCTGCAAAAGCGTTCCCTGACGCATCATCCTTACAGGTTTGAGATAACGATTTAGCGTCGCACGGGATACGTGAATGCCCAGCCCTTCATTGACCAGTAACAAAAGCTCATCTAACGGCGCGCCGGTCGCATCCCGCAGCCCATTAATCAGCGCGATCTGCTCTTGTCTCATCGCTTTGTGTATCACTTTCGGCGTAGTTTGCCGGTCGGCAGTCTGTTCACGTTGTCGCCAGCGTCTGACCGTAGTGACGGAAATCCCCAGCTCAGCGGCCAGCGCCCTGTCGCTTTTATCCGACTGCTGCAGATAACGACGGATGCGCGGTGTCGTGGTGGCATTGGCATGCAGTTTTATTTCCATCGCTAAATCCTTTTTTCACAGAGATAACTAATCATATGAGATTTATGTTTATGTAGCGAACACATTGTGACCAAATTCACCTTTCGGCTGCGGTGCTTCCCTGATAATCCTCTGGCATACCATAAATACTCTCATCCGATCTTGTACGGAGTTCACAATGAACAATGTTCTGGGATTTCTTGAAGCAAAACTGATGCCGCTTGCGGCCAAAACGGCGCAGCAGCGTCACCTGGGCGCGATCCGCGGCGCCTATGTTTCCTTTATGCCGTTCATTATCGTCGGCTCCATTCTGTTGGTTATCTCCTCCTTTCCGAACCAGACCTATCAGCAATTTATGTCTGGCGCGTTTGGCGAAAGCTGGAGCAGTATTATTGAGATCCCGTTTAACGCGGTGTTCTCAACGATGTCGCTGTTCATCAGTTTCCTGGTTGCCTACCGTCTGGCGGAACACTACGGTGAAGACCGTATCTCCTGCGGCATCCTGGCGCTGGTCAGCTTTCTGATCCTCACTCCGTTTATCAAGGTTGCGGATAACGGCGGCATCACCGTGATACCAGTAGAGTGGATCGGCACTAAAGGGCTGTTCGTGGCAATGATTGGCTCGTTGCTGTGGACTGAATTGTTCTGCTGGCTGAAACGCAAAAAGCTGGTCATTAAGATGCCCGAAGGGGTTCCGCCTGCCGTACAGGAATCGTTTGCCGCGCTGATCCCCGCCCTGTTGGTAATGATCCTGGTGCTGATTATTCGCATCCTGTTTGAAAATACCCACTACCAGACAATTCACCGCTTTATCTATGAAGTGGTTGCGACGCCGGTTCGTCACTATGGCACCTCCTATTTTGGCGCGCTGATGACGGTTTTCAGCATCACGATTTTATGGTCGGTAGGGATTAACTCCGGGTCGATGATCAATGGCATTATCCGGCCACTGTGGATGGAGAACCAGACGGATAACATCGCCGCCATTCAGGCGGGCGTTACGCCACCGCATATTATCACCGAGCAGTTTTTTGACATGATCTGGATGGGGGGCGCCGGCGCAACCTTATCGCTGGTCATCGCGATGCTGATATTTGCCCGCAGTAAAAACATGCGGGAAGTGGCCCGACTGGGAGTCGGCGCATCGATTTTCAATATCAACGAACCCATTCTGTTCGGCCTGCCGGTAATCATGAACCCCATCATGCTTATACCGTTCAACCTGGTGCCTCTGGTGTTAGTCACCATCCAGTACGTCGCAATGAAAATTGGCGCCGTTGCCGTCACGACGGGCGTGTTTATTCCATGGACGCTCCCGCCGGTTATCAGTGGTTTTATCGTCACAGGCCATCTTAGCGGTAGCGTCATGCAAATCATCAATTTACTGATTGGCGCAATGCTCTATCTGCCCTTTATGCGCATTGTCGATAAACAGTACCGCGCGGCGGAAATCACCACGCTGACACAAAACGAGAGTACACCCGTTAAACAGGAGTAAAACATGTGGGGAATTATCGCCACCTGGCGAATGGCGCTTGAAGGCGTTACTGAGTCCGCTTCCGCACTGGCTGCAGGCCAAACAGCGGCCAGCGCGGTAGTCGATGCCGTTGCCGCAGTTGAGGACTTCCCATTATACAAATCCGTTGGCTACGGCGGACTGCCAACCGAAAAGGGTGAGGTGGAACTGGATGCCGCGTTTATGGATGGCGACACGCTGGCGTTCGGCGCCGTGGGCAATCTCGTGGATATCGCCAATCCGGTACGCGTTGCGCACGCCCTGAGTCGTCAGCGGTATAACAGCCTGCTTGTCGGCCAGGGCGCTCGCGAGTGGGCGTTAAGCCAGGGGTTTGCAGAAAAAACCATGCTTACCGACCGCGCCATCCAACACTATCGCAAACGCTGCCGTGAGACGCTGGATAAAGGACTGAGCCCTTATGACGGCCATGATACCGTCGGTATTATCGGACTGGACGCGCAGGGTTCGATGAGCGTGGCGACCTCCACCAGCGGTCTGTTTATGAAAAAACGCGGTCGTCTGGGAGATTCACCGATTATTGGCTCCGGCTTCTACTGCGACAGTCAAATCGGTGCCGCGACCGCCACTGGCGTTGGCGAAGACCTGATGAAGGGCTGCACCAGCTACGAAATCGTTCGCCGTATGGCGCAGGGCATGACGCCGCAGCAGGCTGCGGACTCAGTGGTTTTTGAACTGGAGGACAACCTGATGTCCCGCTTTGGCCGGGTGGGCGATTTGTCCGTCGTGTGTATGAATCACCGGGGAGAATTTGGCGCGGCGACCAATATCAAAACCTTCTCGTTTACCGTTGCCACAGCCAGCCACCCACTCACAGTCTATCTCGCGGAACGTCGGCACGAAAAGACGTATTACCAGCCAGTCGATGAGGCGTGGATGCAGGCCTACGTAGCCCGGATCCGTGCGCCAATAGAGGAAGAAGAATGATGACATATCAGTTGATTCAGTCCCTTTCAGAGGCGCAACCCAACGCGCACCTGATTGCCCGCCCCACAAGCCAACAGTTACCGGACACCGCGCTGATAAACGAAATGCGTGCCACGGGTAACATGGCGGATACCTGTTTTGGCTGCGCCCCTTTCAAACGCATCACCCTCATTCCATCCGCGCTGTGGCAGGACAACCTGACGGACAGTTTGCTGAACGCATTGCGTCCATTGTTCGCCACGCCGGTCAGTTCCCACGTGATCATTGACGTTCGCGAAATTCACGAAACCGTGCTGCTTCAGGTTCTGCGTTTTCTGTTCAATCAGGTACATCGCCTTGACGACCTGCAACTGAAAACCGCAAACAACGCGACGATGCGACTCGCCCACATAGCGGCGCTTTGTTTACCCGAACAGCAGGAAGCGTTAGAGGAAATTTTCCGTCAGCAGCAGGCCATTGCCAACGGCATGGTCGCCGCCCGCCGTCTGGCGGATATTCCATCCGAGCAGTGTACGCCGCAGTTCGTTGTCGAAGAGGCTCAACGTCTATGCGCGGCTTACCCTGACCTGCGCTGCGAAGTGCTGGACGAGCAGGCCATCGTCGCGCAAGGTCTTGGCTTGCTGCACGCCGTAGGGAAAGGCTCCAGCCGCCCACCCCGCCTGCTGGCGATTCACTACGACGGTGCCAGCAGCGGCCCGGTGCGCAGCTATGTCGGGAAAGGCATCACTTTCGACACCGGCGGTTTGTGGCTGAAAGAAGGCGCGGGGATGTACACCATGAAGTACGACATGTGCGGCGCGGCCAACGTGCTTGGGCTGATGCTAAGCATTGCCGGGCTGGCGCTGCCGGTCCGGGTAATGGGCGTGCTGGCGCTGGCGGAAAACGCCATAGGCCCCGACGCCATGCAGCCGGGTAGCGTAGCTCGCGCCTGTAACGGGATGACGGTGGAGATCAACAATACCGACGCCGAAGGACGACTGGTACTTGCAGACGCCATTGCCTGGGCCAGCCAGCGCCACGAAGAGACTCGCTATATCATTGATTTAGCAACGCTGACCGGCGCTGTGGTGAAAGCGCTGGGCTATGAGTTGAGCGGGTTGATGACCCAGGATAACGCGCTGCGTGCGGCGTTAACCGCTGCCGGTGAACAGAGCGGTGATGAAGTCTGGTCGCTGCCACTGGACGCTCGCCTGAAAAAACAAACGGAGAGCGCGATTGCAGACCTGTGCAATACGCCGACTAACAACGCGGCAATCAGCGCATCGGCGGCCTGGCTGCTGCATCATTTTTGTCCGGCAACTATTCCGTGGGCGCATCTCGACGTCAGCGGTACGGCGTTGTGGCGCGAGGGAGGAAGAAGCGTGGCGTCGGGCAGGCCGATTCCACTGCTGATGCAGCATTTGCTTAACGATCTGGCTGTTGAGGAGTAAACCTCTGGGTGACGGTCTTTGTTTGGGTAATCAGGCCGGATAAGGCGACGTCGCCATCCGGCATCCGCATCGTTCTGTCTGATGGCGCTACGCTTATCAGAGCTACTGCAATACGTAACCTTGTATTCTGGCTAGAGCTTCAGAATCTCTTTTACGAACGGAATGGTCAATTTGCGCTGTGCGGTGATGGAGGCGTGATCAAGCTGATCGAGCGTCATAAACAGCGTGCGCATTTCCCTGTCGAGCCGCTTAAGTAAGAAGCGCCCCACATCTTCCGGGAGTTCAAATCCGCGCAGTCGGGCGCGTAACTGTAGCGCCTGCAGTTTGTCTTCATCCGACAGTGGTTGCAGCTTGTAGATTTGTCCCCAGTCCAGGCGCGAGGCCAGATCGGGTAACCCCAGTTTTAACTGACGCGGCGGGCGATCGCCGGTGATTAGCAACCGCGTTTTTCCGGATTCCAGAATACGGTTGTAGAGATCAAAAATGGCCATCTCCCACAGTTCATCCCCGGCAACGCATTCGATATTATCGATGCAGACTAACGACAGATGTTCCATGCCATCGAGCACTTCCGGTACGAACCAGGTTCGTTTGTCCAGCGGCACATAACCTACCGCATCGCCACGCTGGGACAGTTCAGCACAGGCGGCGTGCAGCAAATGGCTGCGGCCTGCGCCTTCACGCGACCAGAGATAGATGTATCCGCTATGCTCCTGACGCAGCACATTTTGCAGTGCGGCCAGTAAAGAGGCGTTATCCCCCGGCCAGAAACTTGCGAAAGTTTCGTCGTCAGGAAGATAAAGTGGCAAAGAGAGCTGTGCCGGTGTGTTCAGAGAGACCTCAATCCAGATTTCATTCAATCGCGATGAGTTTACCACAGAATTCTGTCGTGTTAGAACCGGGCAGCATCACTGCCCGGCGCCTGTATTACTGTTGCGGCGTATCCGCATCTTCCGCGTCCAGCACCACTTCTTCTGGGCGCAGAACAGAGATCAGCTTGAAGATCAGGCTCAGCGCGATCCCGACGATTGTCGCCAGCGCCATTCCTTTCAGCTCCGCCGCGCCAATGTGCACTTTCGCGCCGCTGACGCCGATGATCAGGATGACAGAGGTCAGGATCAGGTTCTGCGCTTTGTTGTAATCCACTTTCGATTCAATCAGCACGCGAATACCGGATGCCCCGATCACCCCGTACAGCAGCAATGACACCCCACCCATCACCGGCAGCGGAATGATCTGAATCGCCGCCGCCAGTTTACCGACGCAGGAGAGCAGAATAGCGAAAATCGCCGCGCCGCCGATCACCCAGGTACTGTAAACACGCGTGATTGCCATTACGCCAATGTTCTCACCGTAGGTGGTGTTCGGCGTGGAGCCAAAGAAGCCGGAAATCACCGTCGACAGACCGTTAGCAAACATTGAGCGATGCAGACCCGGATCGCGAACCAGATCTTTTTTGACGATGTTCGCCGTCACCACCAGGTGACCGACGTGTTCGGCAATCACCACCAGCGCCGCAGGCAGAATGGTCAGAATGGCGAACCACTCAAAACGAGGGGTGTAGAAGGTCGGCAGCGCAAACCAGTGCGCCTCGGCAATCGGTGTGGTATCAACCACGCCCATCGCAAATGACAGTGCATAACCTGCCAGTACCCCAATCAGGATCGGGATAATCGCAAGGAAACCACGGAACAGCACCGAGCCAAATACGGTCACCGCCAGCGTCACCATCGAGATAATGATGGTTTTCGAATCCGCAGATTGTCCTTCCGCAGGCAGCAATCCGGCCATACCGGCGGCAACGCCTGCCAGTTCAAGACCGATGACGGCAACGATTGCGCCCATTGCCGCAGGAGGAAACATCACGTCCAGCCAGCCGGTACCGGCTTTCTTAACAATGAACGAAACCAGGCAGAACAGCACGCCACACATGATGAAGCCGCCCAGCGCCACTTCGTATCCCAACGGCAGCAGCAGCAGAACCGGTGAGATAAAGGCGAAGCTTGAACCTAAATAGGCAGGGATTTTTCCTTTACAGATAAAGAGATACAGCAACGTCCCGATCCCGTTGAACAACAGAACGGTAGCCGGGTTGATATGAAACAGAACTGGCACCAGCACGGTTGCGCCAAACATGGCGAACAGGTGTTGCAAACTAAGCGGGATTGTCTGTAAAAGCGGCGGTCTTTCACTCACCCCGATAGCACGGCGCGTCATAGTGTTTTCCTCTGAGTGTGTTTGTTATGAGTCGTTGAGTTGTTTTATTCAAAAAAAAGCCGACTCTTAAAGTCGGCTATTTATTAGTTATTCACTTACTTAGTACCAAAAATCTTATCGCCGGCATCACCAAGCCCCGGAATAATGTATCCGTGCTCGTTCAGGCCCTGGTCGATCGATGCGGTGTACAGTTCCACATCCGGATGCGCTTTTTCCAGCGCGGCGATGCCTTCCGGCGCCGCCACCAGCACCAGCACTTTGATGCTGCTGCAGCCCGCTTTTTTCAGCAGATCGATGGTGGCGATAACGGAACCCCCGGTCGCCAGCATAGGGTCGACGATCAGCGCCATGCGCTCGTCGATATGAGAAACCAGTTTCTGGAAATACGGAACCGGCTCCAGCGTCTCTTCGTTACGGTACATGCCGACTACACTGATACGCGCGCTCGGTACGTTTTCCAGCACGCCGTCCATCATCCCCAAACCTGCACGCAGGATAGGCACGACGGTAATTTTTTTGCCTTTGATTTGATCCACTTCGACCGGACCATTCCAGCCTTCAATGGTCACTTTTTCAGTTTCCAGGCCCGCAGTCGCTTCGTAGGTCAGCAGACTGCCTACTTCCGAGGCGAGTTCACGAAAGCGTTTGGTGCTGATATCGTTCTCACGCATCAGACCCAGCTTGTGTTTGACGAGTGGGTGTTTGACTTCCACGATCTTCATACTCTTCTCCTTTCCTCAGACGAGTGGCAACCACAAAAAAAATCGCCGGATTATACCGCTTTTCCTCTCTGGCGCAACATAACGTATGCATGACCTGGATCAAGCAAAGTGGTATACGTTTGGGTGATGAGTATAAAACATGCCCCGCATTCCGTGCGGGGCCGAGTATCAAGTGGCTGAAATCAGAGGGATTCACCGTTACTTTTTATCACCTGCTGATACCAGGCGAAAGATTTCTTACGGCTGCGCGCCAGCGTCCCACTACCGTCATTATTTTTATCAACGTAGATAAACCCGTAGCGCTTTTTCATCTCTCCCGTTCCCGCAGAGACCAGATCGATACATCCCCACGGCGTGTACCCCATGAGATCCACGCCATCTTCTTCCACCGCTTTTTTCATTTCACGAAGATGCGCCGCCATATACTCGATACGATAGCTGTCATCCACGGTGCCGTCAGGCAGTTGAACATCAATCGCACCAAACCCGTTTTCAACGATAAACAACGGCAACTGGTAGTGATCCCAGAACCAGTTTAGCGAATAGCGCAGTCCCACCGGATCAATCTGCCAGCCCCAGTCCGATTTCTGTACGTAGGGATTGGAGACCAGGCTTTTGCTCTCGTCATAATCGAGCTGCGGATTATCGTCTGTCGCTTTGGTGACAAACGACATGTAATAGCTAAAACCGATGTAATCCACGCAGCCTTCGGACAGAGCAATGCGGTCTTCCTCCGTAATATCGAGGTCAAACTCGCGGCGCGCAAAATAGTTGAGAATATGCTGCGGATATTTCCCCCGTACATGCACGTCGGTAAACCAGTAGCGACGATGCATGGCGTTCATCGCCATCATCATGTCGTCTGGTGCACAGGTCAGCGGGTAGATAGGACACATGGCGATCATGCAGCCGATCTGCAACGTCGGGTTAATTTCTCGTGCCGCCTTCACCGCCAGCGCACTGGCCACCAGTTCGTAATGCGCCGCCTGGTACATTACCGGCTCACGATCTTCACCTGGCTGATACTTCAGGCCGGAGTTAGTGAACGGCGCAAAATCCTCATGATAATTTGCCTGGTTGTTGATCTCATTGAAGGTCATCCAGTACTTCACTTTGTGCTGATAGCGGGTAAAGACTACTTTTGCAAAGCGGACAAAAAAGTCGATCAGCTTGCGGTTGCGCCAGCCGCCATACTCCGTCACCAGATGGTAGGGCATCTCGAAATGCGACAGAGTAATCACCGGTTCAATGCCGTATTTCAGACATTCATCAAACAGATTGTCGTAAAATTGCAGTCCCGCCTCGTTTGGCTGCGTTTCATCCCCGCGCGGGAAAATACGCGTCCAGGCGATGGAGGTACGAAAACATTTAAAGCCCATTTCTGCAAACAACCTGATGTCTTCTTTGTAGCGATGATAGAAATCGATCGCCTCGTGGTTAGGGTAGTTTTTCCCGGGCAGCACGCCATCAGTAATTTCTCGCGCAACGCCGTGAGCGCCCGCCGTCATGACGTCGGCAACGCTGATCCCTTTTCCGCCTTCCTGCCAACCACCCTCAAGCTGATGAGCGGCGACCGCCCCGCCCCACATGAAATTCGCGTTAAATCCAGACATAGTTTCCCTCGTTGATTTGCTATGACAAAACAGAAACCGGTTTCAGTATGATACTGAGCAATCCCGACCACGCTTTCAAGGGTGAAACTGAACCCGGTTTCATTTTCGTGGTTCAGGTCATAAAAACACCGCGCCGCGGAGAAAATGCAGGAAAACTCGACAGATAAAAACGGATGCAACGCAGGCTCGCAAACGTTTGCTTTCCCTGTTAGAATTGCGCCGAATTTTACTTTTACCGTAAGAAAACGTGGGGAACCAGGCAGTGACCGATAAAACCTCTCTTAGCTACAAAGATGCCGGTGTTGATATTGACGCGGGTAATGCTCTGGTGGATCGAATCAAAGGCGTAGTGAAGAAAACTCGCCGCCCGGAAGTGATGGGTGGTTTGGGTGGCTTCGGTGCGCTGTGCGCATTGCCGCAAAAATATCGTGAACCCGTGCTGGTTTCCGGTACTGATGGCGTCGGGACAAAACTGCGTCTGGCGATGGATCTGAAACGTCACGATACCATCGGCATCGATCTCGTGGCGATGTGTGTCAACGACCTGGTGGTTCAGGGTGCTGAGCCGTTGTTTTTCCTCGACTACTACGCCACTGGCAAACTGGATGTGGATACCGCAGCCAGCGTGATTCAGGGGATCGCCGAAGGCTGTCTGCAGTCTGGCTGCGCGCTGGTCGGCGGGGAAACCGCTGAAATGCCGGGGATGTACCACGGTGAAGATTATGACGTCGCTGGTTTCTGCGTCGGTGTGGTAGAAAAATCAGAAATCATTGACGGTTCCAAAGTGGCCGATGGCGATGTGCTGATTGCACTGGGTTCCAGCGGTCCGCACTCCAACGGTTACTCACTGGTACGTAAAATTGTCGACGTCAGCGGCTGCGATCCAGAAACGACGGATCTGGAAGGCAAATCGTTGGCCGACCACCTGCTGGCGCCAACCCGTATCTACGTGAAATCGATTCTGGAACTGATCGAGAAGGTTGATGTGCACGCTATCGCGCACCTGACCGGCGGCGGCTTCTGGGAAAACATTCCGCGCGTGCTGCCGGACAACACGCAGGCGGTGATCGATGAATCCTCCTGGCAGTGGCCAGCCGTCTTCAACTGGCTGCAGAGCGTCGGTAACGTCAGCCAGCATGAAATGTACCGTACCTTTAACTGCGGCGTCGGCATGGTCATTGCCCTGCCGGCGGCGGAAGTGGACAACGCCCTTGCCCTGCTGAAGGCAAAAGGCGAAGAAGCCTGGAAGCTCGGTGTCATCAAGGCTTCCGATTCCGCGCAGCGCGTGGTTATTGAATAATGAATATTGTGGTGCTTATTTCCGGTAACGGAAGCAATTTGCAGGCGATTATTGATGCCTGCAGAGAGAAGAAAATCAATGGCACCCTGCGGGCAGTATTCAGCAACAAGGCCGACGCGTTCGGCCTTGAGCGAGCCAGAAAAGCGGCAATCCCGGCCCATACGCTGACGGCGGACCAGTTTGCCAGCCGTGAAGCATTTGACCGCGAGCTGATCCTTGAGATCGACGCTTATGCGCCTGACGTGGTGGTGCTGGCCGGTTTTATGCGCATTCTGAGCCCGGCGTTCGTCGCGCACTACAACGGTCGACTGCTGAATATTCACCCTTCCCTGTTACCCAAATATCCCGGTTTGCACACCCACCGCCAGGCGCTGGAAAATGGCGATGAGGAACACGGCACCTCGGTCCACTTTGTGACTGACGAACTCGACGGCGGACCGGTCATTTTGCAGTCCAAAGTCCCGGTGTTTGAGGGCGATGACGAAGATGAAATCACCGCTCGCGTTCAGGTACAGGAACACGCCATTTACCCGCTGGTCGTCAGTTGGTTTGTGGACGGGCGGCTGAAAATGCAGGATAACGCCGCCTGGCTGGACGGTGTTCGCCTGCCGCCACAGGGCTACGCTGCCGACGAGTAAAAACGGTGCCGGATAACGGATGTCATCCGTTATCCGGCCAGCGCTTCTCTTCAGACCTCCAGTCCCCCTTCCCCTTTGCGATCAGACGGTTTATTGTCATATTTTTCTGGCACAGTTGGACATCTGAGCGCAATGCTCGCCATAATAATCAGGCAGTGTCCCGTGAATAAAACGGAGTATAAGTATTAATGGGTCAGGAAAAGCTTTACATCGAGAAAGAGCTAAGCTGGTTAGCGTTCAACGAACGTGTGCTCCAGGAAGCTGCGGATAAATCAAACCCGCTGATTGAACGGATGCGTTTCTTAGGCATCTATTCCAATAACCTGGATGAATTCTACAAAGTTCGCTTCGCCGAGCTCAAACGCCGCATCATCATCAGCGAAGAACAGGGTTCAAATTCACATTCTCGCCACCTGTTAGGTAAAATCCAGTCCCGCGTACTGAAAGCCGACCAGGAATTCGATGGCCTGTATAACGAACTGCTGCTGGAGATGGCGCGTAATCAGATCTTCCTGATCAACGAGCGTCAACTGTCAGTCAATCAGCAAAGCTGGCTGCGCCATTATTTCAAACAGTATCTGCGCCAGCACATCACCCCAATTTTAATTAACCGCGAAACGGATCTGGTACAGTTCCTGAAGGATGACTACACCTATCTGGCGGTCGAAATTATTCGCGGCGACACCATTCGTTATGCGCTGCTGGAAATTCCGTCTGACAAGGTTCCACGCTTTGTGAATCTGCCGCCGGAAGCCCCGCGTCGCCGCAAGCCAATGATCCTGCTGGACAACATTCTGCGCTACTGCCTGGACGACATCTTTAAGGGCTTCTTTGATTACGACGCGCTGAACGCCTATTCCATGAAGATGACCCGTGACGCCGAGTACGATCTGGTGCACGAGATGGAATCCAGCCTGATGGAGCTGATGTCTTCCAGCCTGAAACAGCGTCTGACCGCCGAGCCGGTGCGTTTTGTCTATCAGCGCGACATGCCTAATGCGCTGGTCGAAGTGCTGCGCGAGAAGCTGACGATTTCACGCTATGACTCTATCGTTCCCGGTGGGCGTTATCACAACTTCAAAGATTTCATTAACTTCCCTAATGTCGGCAAAGCCAATCTGGTGAATAAGCCGCTTCCGCGCTTGCGCCATATCTGGTTCGATAAAGAGAAGTTCCGTAATGGATTTGACGCCATTCGTGAACGCGATGTGTTGCTTTACTATCCGTATCACACCTTTGAGCACGTTCTGGAACTGCTGCGCCAGGCCTCGTTTGACCCGAGCGTGCTGGCAATCAAAATCAACATCTACCGCGTGGCAAAAGACTCGCGGATCATCGACTCAATGATCCACGCCGCCCATAACGGTAAAAAAGTGACCGTCGTGGTGGAGCTGCAGGCACGATTTGATGAAGAGGCCAACATTCACTGGGCAAAACGCCTGACGGAAGCGGGCGTGCATGTCATCTTCTCCGCGCCCGGCTTAAAAATTCACGCCAAGCTGTTCCTGATTTCGCGTAAAGAAGGCGAAGAAGTGGTGCGTTACGCCCATATCGGCACCGGTAACTTCAACGAAAAAACCGCGCGTCTGTATACCGACTATTCGCTGTTGACCGCCGATGCGCGAATCACCAATGAAGTCCGTCGGGTGTTCAATTTTATCGAGAACCCGTATCGCCCGGTGACGTTTGATTATCTGCTGGTCTCGCCGCAAAACTCTCGCCGCCTGCTGTATGAGATGATCGATCGTGAAATCGCCAACGCCCAACAGGGACTCCCCTCCGGCATCACACTGAAACTGAATAACCTGGTGGATAAAGGGCTGGTCGATCGACTGTATGCCGCCTCCAGCTCTGGTGTACCGGTCAATCTGTTGATTCGTGGCATGTGCTCGCTTATTCCGAATCTGGAAGGTATCAGCGATAATATCCGCGTCATCAGCATTGTGGACCGTTATCTTGAGCATGACCGGGTGTACATCTTTGAAAACGGCGGCGATAAGCAGGTCTACCTCTCTTCCGCAGACTGGATGACGCGAAATATCGACTACCGCATTGAGGTGGCGACGCCGCTGCTCGACCCGCGCCTGAAGCAGCGGGTACTGGATATTATTGACATCCTGTTCAGTGATACGGTAAAAGCCCGCTACATCGATAAAGAACTGAGTAATCGCTACGTGCCGCGTGGAAACCGCCGCAAAGTGCAGTCGCAACTGGCCATTTACGACTATATCAAATCACTCGAGCAATCTGACTAACGCTATGCCAATACATGATAAGACCCCACGACCGCAGGAGTTTGCGGCGGTCGACCTCGGTTCAAACAGTTTTCACATGGTGATTGCCCGTGTGGTGGATGGCGCCATGCAGATTATTGGCCGCCTGAAGCAGCGCGTGCATCTGGCTGATGGTCTCGGCGAAGACAACATGCTGAGCGAAGAGGCAATGGAGCGCGGGCTAAGCTGCCTGTCACTGTTCGCCGAACGTCTTCAGGGGTTCGCCCCCTCCAGCGTGTGTATTGTCGGTACCCATACGCTTCGTCAGGCGCAAAACGCCACCGATTTTCTCAAGCGGGCGGAAAAGGTCATCCCCTATCCGATCGAAATCATTTCCGGCAATGAAGAAGCGCGTCTGATCTTTATGGGCGTAGAACATACGCAACCGGAAAAAGGCCGCAAGCTGGTCATCGACATTGGCGGCGGCTCGACGGAGCTGGTCATTGGCGAAAACTTCGAACCGAAGCTGGTTGAAAGCCGTCGTATGGGTTGCGTCAGTTTTGCCCAGATCTATTTCCCCGGCGGTGTCATCAGCAAGGAAAACTTCCAGCGCGCCAGAATGGCGGCGGCGCAGAAGCTTGAAACCCTGACCTGGCAATTCCGCATTCAGGGCTGGAACGTTGCGCTGGGGGCCTCTGGCACTATCAAAGCCGCACACGAAGTGCTCTTAGAAATGGGCGAGAAAGACGGGTTCATCACCCCAGAGCGTCTGGACCGGCTGGTAACCGAACTGCTGCAACACCGCAGTTTCGAGTCGCTAAGCCTGCCGGGGCTATCTGAAGAACGAAAAGCGGTCTTTGTTCCAGGTCTGGCGATTCTATGCGGTGTCTTTGATGCGCTGGCGATCCGCGAGTTACGCCTTTCCGATGGTGCGCTACGCGAAGGCGTGTTGTACGAGATGGAAGGCCGCTTCCGCCATCAGGATGTCCGCAGTCGCACCGCCAGCAGTCTGGCGAATCAGTACAACATCGACAGCGAACAGGCGCGACGCGTGCTGGAAACCACGATGCAGATGTATGACCAATGGCAAACGCAGCAGCCGAAGCTGGCGCATCCGCAGCTCGAAGCGTTGCTGAAATGGGCGGCGATGTTGCATGAGGTTGGACTGAACATCAATCACAGCGGCCTGCACCGTCACTCGGCGTATATTCTGCAAAACAGCGATTTGCCTGGTTTTAATCAGGAGCAGCAAACCATGATGGCCACGCTGGTTCGCTACCATCGTAAGGCGGTGAAGCTGGACGATCTCCCCCGTTTTACGCTGTTTAAGAAGAAGCAGTTCCTGCCGCTCATTCAACTGTTGCGTCTTGGCGTGCTGCTGAATAACCAGCGCCAGGCCACGACCACACCGCCTACGCTGACGCTCATCACCGATGACAACCACTGGACCCTGCGTTTCCCTCACGACTGGTTCAGCCAGAACGCGCTGGTTTTACTCGATCTGGAAAAAGAACAGCAGTACTGGGAAGCGGTGACCGGCTGGCGTCTGAAAATTGAAGAAGAACACTCACCGGAAATCGCTGCGTGAAGCACACTCAGGTGCCAGTGACTGGCACCTGCTCTTTCAGCGTATCGCTTAACGGCTGCGGCACACCGATTAAATATCCCTGCATGTAGTCAATCCCCAGTGAGATCGCCGCATGGCGAATCTCCTCGCTTTCGACAAATTCAGCAACCACCTGCATTTTCTTCATACGCGCCAGATGACAGATTGAGGCCACGATCTGATAGTCGAGGCTATTCGAAACGATATTACGGATGAAACTACCGTCAATCTTCAGAATATTGGCGTTAACGTTTTTCAGCCTTGCATAACTGGCGTAACCCGTACCGAAATCATCAATAGCGATTTGGCAGCCCAGTTGTTGCAGATTTTGCAGCGTTGCCTCCGCCTGTCCGGCATTCATCAGCGCCTGACTTTCTGTCACTTCAAATATCAATTGCCAGGCTTCGATCTGGTATTTGCTCAGCAGTTTGCTGATATCCTGCGCAAACTTTGCCCGACAGACCGAGGACGCCGACAGATTAAGCGCAAAGCGACGGGCAGGCATCTGCGCGCGATTCTCCGCCATAAAGCGCAACGTGTGTTCGATAACCCAGAGATCAATTCTCGAGGAGAGACCAAACTCATGCGCGACGGGCAGGAAGGCATCAGGATTGATCATGCCACCGTCATCATCCAGCAGTCGCAGTAAAATCTCATGATAAACATCGCCGCGAAGCCCTTCGATTGGCTGCGCCATCAGACAAAAACGATCATGTTCCAGCGCATGCTGTAACCGGTTCATCATCGCGACTTTGTCTCGCAGATTACGCTGCATGTTCATGGCACCACTACGCTCTAAATTTTCCGGCGTGTTGGTCATGATGGACAGCTCAGCCGTAGTGCTCAACTCGCCCAGCAACAGGTAAATGTGATTTACCGGGGAACGCACATAGCAATAGCTCATCCCCACCTGCGGCAGGAACGTCATGCCATCCCAGACAAAGCGGAACGTCTTGATATGCTCATCCAGATCGTCAATGCGTTGCTGATGCGACTCTGTATTTAAGCGTAGCAGCAGGTCAGGCCCGGACATTTGATAAACATGTTCATCAGGCCCCAGCTTTTCGGCAATCCAGTGGGAGAGCTGTTGCTTGTACTGGATACGCAGCATTATTCCGTAATTTTTAACGAGAAACTCGAGTTCAGGAACGCGCAGAAAACACAACGCTGACCAGGGCGTATTTCTCAGCGCGCGGTTGAGCGCGCGAAGATTGGGAAGATGGACAACCGGATCAAGAAACGCAAGCCGGCGGGCACGACCGCTCACAATCCGCTGACGCGTCGCCAGCACCGCCATGTAATTCACAATAAAAGAAAAAACCAGGAAACTGGAAGAGGTAATCGCCAGTTGTACATCGTAACCTGAATAATAGGGCGTATAACTTCTGTAATTATGAATCGCAATAATTAAAACTGGCGCCCACAGCAGTGATATGAATCGATAACCATAACGCATCGCTCCCCACAACATAACCGGGAGTAATAATGACATAGTATAGTTTGTGCTGAATATTGAACTATTTTCATTCAATGGCATACAAAGCAAAGACATTAATGCGGACAATACCAACAACCAAATAATGACCTCTTTTTGCGAGGCCTTGGCATCAAACTGTAACTTCAATTGTGAATAATAGCCGCGCAAATGCAGTGGGTTACGAATAACGCGAATAATAAAGTAGAACAGCGGTACACCAATCAAATTGCCCACCAGAATGCCCTGGTAGTTTATTAATGCGTTGATGTTAAACGGTGTTACACCCATTAAGCTCAGCTTACTTTCATACATCCCCACAAAGGCTGCAAACTGGAAAAGCACCAGAAATAGCGTCGCAGGACAAAAAACCTGCCAAAAAATGCGAGGGAAGACCAGCTGCGCGTCCCCATGCGAGATGTTGTTACGCCGGGGTGTAAAGACACGATACCCCCCCCAACTGAGCACGATAGCAATAAGAAAATGAGCAACAATGGGCAGAGTTTCCACCAGCCCTACCTGCGGATATTTGCGAATAAAAACCGCCAGAACAATACCGGGTAATGCCGCCCAACCGAAAAAAATCATCAGGCTCATCATGAGCGATAACGGTAAGTAGAAAAGGATGACATCCCCGGTGGCCACATGCGCATAGGTATTCGTATGGCTCACGAGCGGTAAAAACAGGGAAGGCAAAACCAGAGGCAGTCCCCACCACTTATCTCTGATTGCAATATAACTTTTATTCAGTCGCATAGACGCTCAGCGGAACCCCTGGATCCTGAAGGGGGTGTATCAGACAGGCATCCCACCTGACGTCAAAATTAAGATGAAAAACTCACCATACATGTCGCACAGATTTTAGTTATCAACAGGAAGTTATTTTTGACGTATATCAACTAATACAGTCCTCATTAATCAATTATTACCTTTATTTCACGGCGTTATCATTTTCACATTATTAATGTAAATAATATCATTATTCTTCATAACAACGAGATATGGTTCAACTGACGCAATTTTACATAATCAGGAATTGACCATCCCAACACAGTGTGCCTTAATGTAAGTATCGCCCGTATGGGCATCTCTGAAGGAACCTTCTGTGAGTCAGGCAACCAGCCTACGAAAACGACACCGATTTAACAGTCGTATGACCCGTATCGTATTGCTTATCAGCTTTATCTTCTTCTTTGGGCGTTTCGTCTACTCCTCCATCGGTGCGTGGCATCACCACCAGGACAAAAAAGAGTCCCAGCAGCGTAGTCTGCAGCAGCAAACACTCCCTGTACAAACTGACGATCGCTAACTTCTGACGTCGTACACTAAAGATTCCTTACCGAATGGCTAATCGTAGCACATTTAACCATCCGGTAAGGGATTTGAACCGTCTCATATTTAAGTATCTCACCGCACGATCACACAATCTTTTATTTCCTTTTCCCCGCACCATTCGCACTGCGTTTTCCGCCCTTGATTGATAAAAGAAAAGGCCGAAAAAAATGAACAAACCATCGCCAATACATACATCAAGGCGATACCAGCCATATATATATAAATATTAAACATGTAGTTATGTAAATACTGATCCATATTTAAAAACAACAGGGAGTTGTTATGAATAGTTTTACCTTATTTCCAAAAATAAGACATGCGTTAGAATGGATGGCCGGAAACAGCGATGCGATGATTCAATTTGGCTGGAACGTTGTTGCCGCGATTATTCTGTTATTCGTCGGTAAATTTATTTCTCGCCTGCTCGCCCACGGTCTGGAAAAACTGCTGATCAAACGCAAGGTCGATATCACTATCGTCCAGTTCTTTACCGCACTGGTGCGCTATATCACACTGGCTTTCTCAGTCGTTGCCGCGCTAGGTCGCGTGGGTATTGAAACCTCATCCATTATTGCGGTCATTGGCGCCGCGGGCCTGGCCGTCGGTCTGGCGCTGCAAGGATCGTTATCGAATTTCGCGGCTGGGGTGTTGTTGGTCTCTTTACGCCCTTTCCGCGCCGGAGAAGTCGTGCAGATTGGCGCGATGACCGGAAAGGTGGAGAAGGTGCATATTTTCTCTACCACCCTGCTGACCGGCGACAGTAAAGAAGTGGTGATCCCGAATGGGAAGATTATTGCCGATAACATTATCAACTACTCACGCCACCCGTTCCGCCGTATTGATCTGGTGATCGGTGTTGGCTACCAGAGTCGTATTGCAGATGTAAAGCGCGTCATCAACCAGCTTATTGAGGAGGATAAACGTATTGACCGCCAGCGCGGGGTGACTGTTCGCCTGGGGGAGTTAGCTGCATCGTCATTAAATTTCTACGTGCGCGTATGGGTGCCTAACGCCGAGTACTGGAACACTTATTACGATCTGCTGGAAAACATCAAAGAAGCGCTGGACGCTAACCATATCGACCTGCCCTATCCGCAGATGGATATTCGCGTCGAGAACGTCGCTGCAAAGCAACAATCTCATTTACAGTTGGTTGATTAATCTGTACTTCCCCTCTTCGAATTCTAAAAAGTCGCTGTAATAAAATGCTGATATTTAATCGGAAATAAGCGTGCGAGTATAAAACGTTTATAAAAAAAACCCTCTGTGATAGCAGAGGGCTTTATCAACTACGCGTTAATTGCGCGAGGGAATGTTACTCCCACTCGATCGTGGCTGGCGGCTTACCGCTGATGTCATACACGACGCGTGAAATACCGTTCACTTCGTTGATGATGCGGTTAGACACACGGCCCAGGAAGTCATACGGCAGGTGCGCCCAATGCGCGGTCATAAAGTCGATGGTTTCGACCGCACGCAGAGAAACCACCCAGTCGTATTTACGGCCATCACCCATCACACCAACAGAACGAACCGGCAGGAACACGGTGAACGCCTGACTCACTTTGTTGTACAGATCGGCTTTGTGCAGTTCTTCAATGAAGATAGCGTCCGCACGACGCAGCAGGTCGCAGTACTCTTTCTTCACTTCGCCCAGCACGCGTACGCCCAGACCTGGCCCCGGGAACGGGTGACGGTAAAGCATGTCGTACGGCAGGCCCAGCTCCAGACCAATTTTACGCACTTCGTCTTTGAACAGCTCTTTCAGCGGCTCAACCAGACCCATCTTCATCTCTTTTGGCAGACCGCCTACGTTATGGTGAGATTTGATGACGTGCGCTTTACCGGTCGCAGAAGCGGCAGATTCAATCACGTCCGGGTAGATGGTGCCCTGCGCCAGCCATTTCACATCTTCCAGCTTCAGCGCTTCTTCGTCAAAGACTTCAACAAAGACGCGGCCAATGATCTTACGTTTCGCTTCCGGATCGTTCTCGCCTTTCAGCGCGGTCAGGAAGCGCTCTTCAGCCGGAACGTGAACAATGTTCAGACCAAAGTGATCACCAAACATATCCATCACCTGCTCGGCTTCATTCAGACGCAGCAGACCGTTATCGACGAAGACACAGGTCAGATTTTTACCGATCGCACGGTGCAGCAGCATCGCCGTGACGGAAGAGTCCACGCCACCGGAAAGGCCGAGGATCACTTTGTCATCGCCCACCTGCTGGCGGATGCGCTCAACAGCGTCGTCGATGATTTTTGCCGGCGTCCACAGCGCTTCACACTGGCAGATGTCGCGGACAAAACGCTCCAGCATGCGCATCCCCTGACGGGTGTGGGTCACTTCCGGGTGGAACTGAACGCCGTAAAAGCGTTTTTCTTCGTTCGCCATAATGGCAAACGGGCAGCTTTCGGTGCTGGCAACGGTGACGAAATCGGACGGGATCGCCGTCACTTTATCGCCGTGGCTCATCCACACGTCCAACAGCGGTTTGCCATCTGCGGTCAGGGAGTCCTCGATACCGCGAACCAGCGCACTGTCGGTTACAACTTCAACCTGCGCGTAGCCGAATTCACGCTCAGTCGAACCTTCAACATGACCGCCCAACTGCATCGCCATTGTCTGCATGCCGTAGCATACGCCGAAGACCGGAACACCGGCTTCGAAAACGTATTGCGGTGCACGCGGGCTGTTTTCTTCCGTGGTACTTTCCGGGCCGCCGGAAAGAATGATACCGCTAGGATTAAACTCGCGAATCTGTGCTTCAGTCACATCCCACGCCCACAGTTCACAGTAAACGCCCAGTTCACGCACGCGACGTGCAACCAGCTGTGTGTACTGCGATCCGAAATCAAGGATGAGAATGCGATGCTTGTGAATATTGTCTGTCATTGACGCTAATTCCGAGGCAAGTGAAACAATAACAAAACGCCCGGTTAAAACCGGGCGCGGAAACTTATCAGGAGCCCATACGGTAGTTCGGGGACTCTTTGGTGATGGTCACGTCGTGAACGTGGCTTTCCTGAATACCCGCACCACTGATACGTACGAATTCCGCTTTAGTACGCAATTCGTCGATAGTACCACAGCCAGTCAGCCCCATACAGGAGCGCAGGCCGCCCATCTGCTGGTGAATGATCTCTTTCAGGCGGCCTTTATAGGCAACGCGACCTTCGATACCTTCCGGCACCAGTTTGTCAGCGGCGTTATCGCTCTGGAAGTAACGGTCAGAAGAACCTTTGGACATCGCACCCAGAGAGCCCATACCGCGGTAGGATTTGTAAGAACGCCCCTGGTAAAGTTCGATTTCACCCGGGGATTCTTCCGTGCCCGCCAGCATGGAGCCCACCATCACTGCGCTTGCGCCAGCCGCGATGGCTTTGGCGATATCGCCAGAGAAACGGATACCGCCGTCAGCGATAACCGGAATCCCCATGCCTTCCAGCGCTTCAACAGCATCAGACACTGCGGTGATCTGCGGAACACCCACACCAGTCACGATACGCGTGGTACAGATGGAGCCTGGGCCGATACCCACTTTCACCGCGCTCACGCCAGCGTCCGCCAGAGCACGAGCGCCCGCACCGGTCGCCACGTTACCGCCAATGATTTGCAGATCCGGGTATTTCGCACGGGTTTCACGAATACGCTGCAAAACGCCTTCTGAATGGCCGTGAGAAGAGTCGATCAGCAGTACATCAACACCTGCCGCGACCAGCGCATCAACACGCTCTTCGTTGCCAGCGCCTGCGCCAACCGCAGCGCCAACGCGCAGACGGCCATGCTCATCTTTACAGGAGTTCGGTTTACGTTCGGCTTTCTGGAAGTCTTTTACGGTGATCATGCCAAGCAGATGGAAGCTGTCATCAACAACCAGCGCTTTCTCAACGCGTTTCTCGTGCATTTTTGCCAGCACGACGTCACGCGCTTCGCCTTCGCGAACGGTGACCAGACGCTCTTTCGGCGTCATGTAAACGCTGACCGGTTGGCTCAGGTCGGTTACAAAACGCACGTCACGACCGGTGATGATCCCGACCAGTTCGTTGTCTTGCGTCACGACCGGGTAGCCTGCAAAGCCATTGCGTTCGGTCAGTTCTTTCACTTCACGCAGAGTGGTCGTCGGCAGAACGGTTTGCGGGTCAGTTACTACGCCAGATTCATGTTTTTTCACGCGGCGAACTTCTTCTGCCTGACGCTCAATTGACATGTTTTTGTGGATAAAACCGATGCCGCCTTCCTGTGCCAGTGCAATCGCGAGGCGCGCTTCAGTCACGGTATCCATCGCTGCGGAGAGCATAGGAATGTTCAGACGAATGGTTTTCGTCAACTGCGTGCTGAGGTCAGCAGTATTCGGCAGAACGGTGGAATGAGCGGGAACAAGGAGGACGTCGTCAAACGTCAAAGCTTCTTTAGCAATACGTAGCATGGGCAATATCTCTAACCTGGGGGTGGATAAATATTGCCGTGGCATTATACAGAGCGTAATCGGTTGCATCCACACTTTTTTGCAAATAATGCTTGCGCTCCTGCTCAGGCGGGTTACTATCGATTGAATAACCTGCTGATTTAGAATTTGATCCCGCTCACATGTTATCCTCTCAGACCTCCGCAATTTTTACTGTTAGCCGCCTTAATCAGACGGTTCGTCTGCTGTTAGAACAGGAGATGGGACAGGTCTGGATCAGCGGCGAGATTTCCAATTTCTCGCAGCCGTCATCGGGGCACTGGTACTTCACGCTGAAAGATGACACGGCACAAGTCCGCTGTGCAATGTTCCGCAACAGCAATCGTCGGGTGACCTTTCGCCCTCAGCACGGCCAGCAGGTTCTGGTTCGCGCCAATATCACCCTGTACGAGCCGCGCGGCGACTATCAGATTATCGTCGAAAGCATGCAGCCTGCCGGTGAAGGTCTGCTCCAGCAAAAGTATGAACAATTAAAAGCTAAACTGCAGGCTGAAGGGCTTTTTGATCAGCAGCATAAGCAGCCGCTTCCCTCTCCTGCCCACTGCGTGGGGGTGATTACCTCAAAAACCGGGGCCGCGCTGCACGATATTCTCCATGTCCTGAAACGTCGCGATCCCTCTTTACCGGTTATCATCTATCCGACCGCCGTCCAGGGTGACGACGCACCGGGGCAAATTGTCCGCGCAATCGAACTGGCGAATACGCGCCAGGAGTGTGATGTCCTGATCGTCGGGCGCGGCGGCGGTTCGCTGGAAGATTTATGGAGCTTTAACGACGAGCGCGTCGCACGGGCTATTTTTGCCAGCGCGATCCCGGTAGTCAGCGCCGTCGGCCACGAAACGGACGTCACTATTGCCGATTTTATTGCCGACCTGCGTGCGCCGACGCCTTCGGCCGCCGCTGAAATGGTCAGCCGAAATCAGCAAGAGTTGCTGCGTCAGATCCTGTCTGCACAGCAGCGTCTCGGCATGGCGATGGATTACTTTCTGGCGAACCGCAGTCGTCGATTCACCCAGATCTATCATCGCCTGCAACAGCAACATCCACAGCTGCGTCTCGCTCGTCAGCAAACGGCACTGGAGAGGTTGCATCAGCGCATGAACGTGGCCATCGACGGTCAGTTGAAGCGCACCAGCCAGCGGCAATCCCGTCTGCTGCAACGCCTGAGCCAGCAAAATCCGCAACCGCGCATTCATCGCGCGCAAACCCGCATTCAGCAACTGGAATATCGGTTGGCGGAGAATGTGCGTTCCCGTCTGAGCGCCACGCGGGAACGCTTTGGCAATGCGGTAACACATCTGGAAGCGGTCAGCCCACTCTCAACTCTGGCACGTGGCTACAGCGTCTCTACCGCCAACGATGGCAAAGTGCTGAAAAAAGTGAAACAGGTGAAAACGGGTGATGTGATGACCACCCGACTGGAAGACGGCTGGGTGGAGAGCCAGGTCACTGATATTAAACCGGTGAAGAAGCGCGCCCGCAAGTAAGTGGCTCAGCCTCTGGCAGAAACTGAGCAACGTCCGGTCACGCGTCAGGCAGCGTAAACTCAACGCGTTTTTTGGAAATCAGCCCGTGGCCATTCTGGCAAAAATAATCCACCGCGCCACAAGCTTTCAACACCTGTAGCGGCTGGTGGCAATCCGGGCATCGCGCTTCAACGGTAAAATCTGTATGGCAGGTCGCGCAATGGGCCGTTTCTCCATTGCGTTCCAGCAAGTTTTGACAAACAGGGCAAATCAGTTCCATATCACCTCCTTCACTCTCCTCTTCAGCTGAAGAGGATGCCAATGACCAGGACGTTCTGTCCTGAAGATACAGACACCAAAAAGCCCGACGGTCGCGGGCTTTTAGGCATTATCTGAATGGCAGATAAGTTATTACTTACTTTTCTTGATGTGTTTAATCAGACGCTTACGCTTGCGCATCTGGGTCGGCGTCAGCGTATTGCGCTTGTTGGCATACGGGTTCTCGCCCTCTTTAAACTGAATGCGGATCGGCGTCCCCATCACTTCCAGCGATTTACGGAAGTAGTTCATCAGGTAGCGCTTATAGGAATCCGGCAGGTCTTTAACCTGGTTACCGTGAATCACCACAATCGGCGGGTTATAGCCCCCCGCGTGAGCATATTTCAGTTTCACGCGACGACCACGGACCAGCGGCGGCTGATGATCTTCGACCGCCATCGTCATGATACGGGTCAGCATCGCCGTGCTAACGCGACGGGTGGAGCTGTCATAGGCTTCGCGGACGGATTCAAACAGATTGCCGACACCGCTGCCATGCAGCGCAGAGATAAAATGCACGCGCGCGAAATCGATAAAGCCCAGACGGAAGTCCAGCGTTTCTTTCACCTGCTCTTTCACTTCCTGAGTCAGGCCATCCCACTTGTTCACTACGATGACAAGTGAGCGCCCACTATTGAGGATGAAGCCCAGCAGCGACAGATCCTGATCAGAGATACCTTCGCGGGCATCAATCACCAGCATCACCACGTTAGCGTCTTCAATCGCCTGCAATGTTTTGATAACCGAGAACTTTTCCACCGCATCGGTGATTTTGCCGCGCTTACGCACTCCGGCAGTATCGATCAGCACGTATTCGCGCTCATCGCGTTCCATCGGGATATAAATACTGTCACGGGTGGTGCCTGGCATGTCATAAACCACCACGCGATCTTCACCCAGGATACGGTTAGTCAGTGTGGACTTACCGACGTTAGGACGACCGACAATCGCCAGCTTAATCGGCAGATCCTGCGGATTGAAGTCATCTTCGGGCTCTTCTTCACCGTTCTCGTCGGCTTCAAACTGCGCCCAGTATTCGGCGTCTTCATCCACCTCTTCCTGCGGCGCGGCATCGTCCATCCATGGCAGCAGGACGTGTTCCAGCAGACTGAGCACGCCACGGCCATGAGACGCGGCGATCGGATGAATCTCCCCCAGACCCAGCGAGTAGAAATCAACGATGGCCTGATCCGGATCGAGTCCGTCCGTTTTGTTGGCAACCAGGAACGTCGGTTTTTCACGAGAGCGTAAATGCTGGGCGATAGCTTCATCGGCAGGCATCAGGCCAGCACGCGCATCCACCATGAACAGCACCACATCCGCCTCTTCAATCGCCAGCAGCGACTGTTCCGCCATGCGGGTTTCTACGCCATCTTCGGTGCCGTCAATCCCACCGGTATCGATGCAGATAAACTCACGACCTTCAATCTCCGCACGACCGTACTTACGGTCACGAGTCAGACCCGGGAAATCCGCAACCAGCGCATCTCGGGTGCGAGTTAGACGGTTAAATAACGTGGATTTTCCGACGTTAGGGCGCCCGACAAGCGCGACCACAGGTACCATGTTTAAAGCCTCATTTTAAAAATCATCAGACAACAGACGCGATTTTTGCGCCGTTGTTAAAAACAGGAAAACGGCCCCTGCACCAGGAGCCGTTTTTTAAAGCGTACGACCAGGACGATTAACGTGTAATGGAATACACGGTACCGTCTTTGGCCTGGATCAGCAGTTTGCCATCGGCAGAGACCGGTTCGGTCAGGAAGCCGGAGCTGTCTACTTTCTGCTGAGCCACAAAACGGCCGTCTTCGACGTTAAGCCAGTGCAGATAACCTTCGCTGTCACCCACCACCAGGTTGCCATTATACAACGCCGGGGAAGTCAGCAGACGGTGCAGCAGATCGCTTTGCGTCCACAGCGTGACGCCGCCATCGGTAGTCAGCGCCAGTACGCGGTCATTCTGATCCACCAGGTAGATACGGTTACCGTCGACGATAAAGTCATTCACCGAGCCCAGTTCACGTTTCCACATGATCTGACCGCTGCGCAGATCCAGCGCAGTCAGGTTACCATTATAAGCCAGGGCGTAAACGACGCCATTAACGATTACCGGGGTGGTGTCCACATCGCTCAGACGGTCAATCTCAGTAGAACCGGTCGCCTGAGAAATACGCTGCTGCCAGATCATCTGGCCTTGCTGCATCAGTACGGCGCTCACGCGGCCGTTATCGCCACCGACAATGGCCGCGCCAAAGGCGGTTGCCGGCGCGGATTCGCCACGCAGGGACAGCGAAGGCATATCCAGGTTCACGGTCCACTTAATGGCGCCATCGGCTTCATTCAGTGCCTGCAACTGACCGTTGCTGGTATGAATCAGCACCATGCCGTCGCTAACTACCGGACGGGAGAGCGCTTCGCCCGCCACTTTGGTTTGCCATGCAACCGTACCGTCCGCCGCGTTCAGCGCATAAACCTGCGCTTTTTCGCTGCCGATATAGACGTGACCGCCTGCAACCGTTACGCCGCCAGACAACTGCGCTGACGAGCGTGAGAACCAGCCATCTTTCTCACCCAGGTTAACCGACCAGACTTCTTTTCCGTCATCAGCATTTAACGCTTTCACCACGCCAGCGCGATCGGCTGCGTAGACCACGTTATCGGCATACGCCGGGTGGAGGTTGGAATAGAAATCACCGATACCATTGCCTACAGACGTGCTCCAGGCTGTAGACGGGGTAAACTGATTTTCAACCACCGGTAATGGGGACATTTTAACAACGTCTTCTTCGCCACTAAACAGTGAACAGCCGCTCAACAGGGTAACGGAAAGCAGCCCTGGCAGAAGTAATTTACGCAATTGCATCGGGTCCCTCTCAGATGGACAAATTATTGATTTTCATCTGCATCATTTCGCTCAGTGCCGGGGAGGCGTTACTTTTCACGCCCGCTTCCCACGCACTACGCGCACCTTGTTTATCACCTTTGCTCAGCAATGCTTCGCCGCGCAGATCGGCAACAATTGCCGCCCATCCTTCACCCTTCACGCTATCCAGGGTTTTCAGCGCCGTATCCGCCTGCTTGAGTTGAACCTGAACGCGAGCAAGACGCAGCGTGATCACCGCGTTAAGATTCTCATCACTCGTGGCGGCCAGTCCCTGCTGAAGCTGGGCTGCGGCTTTCTCAAGTTGATTCTGATCGACAAACTGCTGCGCCAGTTCCATCGACGCTAACGCGCCGTAGGTGTTCTTATTGTCGGCAGCAAATTTCTCTGCGGCTGACAGGTCTTCCGCTTTACCCGCGCTGAGCGAACTCACCACGGTTTGATATGACAGAGAAGCAGAGCGTGCGGACTCAGTCTGATGACTGTTCCAGTAGCGCCAGCCTACCAGCGCACCAACACCTAAAATAACCCCAACAGCCAGAGCTTTGCCGTTTTCGGCAAAGAAGCGTTTAATCGCATCAACCTGGTCGTTTTCGTTCTCGTAAATTTCCACGCAGTCCTTCTCCTTAAGCCATTAACGTGCGCAAATGGGCGGCAACGCTATCCTGTGCCACCTCGGTTTGCTCACCGGAGCGCAAATCCTTCACTACAACGGTACCAGCAGCCACTTCGGACTCGCCAAGCACCAGTGCAACGCGGGCGCCCCATTTATCAGCTCGGGCAAACTGTTTCTTAAAGTTGCCGCCGCCGTGGTTTGTCATCAGCTTCACGCCCGGGATTTCATCACGCACGCGCTCGGCCAGTGTCATTGCCGCAGACTGCGTATCCGCGCCTGAAGCGACCAGGTATATATCGACAACAGAATCGGCTTTAAATTCCGGATTAACTGCCTGAACCAGTAAAACAAGTCGTTCCAGGCCCATTGCAAAACCCACTCCCGGGGTCGCGCGACCGCCGAGTTGCTCAACCAGTCCGTCATAACGACCGCCCGCACAGACGGTGCCTTGTGAACCCAGACTGCTGGTGACCCACTCAAACACCGTACGGTTATAGTAGTCGAGACCACGAACCAGACGCTGGTTGACGGTGTAGGCAATGCCAGCGGCTTCCAGCAGTTTGCACAGACCCGCAAAGTGTTCGCGGGAATCGTCATCCAGATAATCGCCAAGCTGAGGTGCATCGTTGAGCAACGCCTGCACTTCCGGATTCTTTGAATCCAGCACGCGCAGCGGGTTGGAGTACATGCGACGTTTGCAGTCTTCGTCCAGTTTCTCAACGTGCTGTTCGAGGAACGCCACCAGCGCATCGCGGTAGTTTGCACGCGCGTCCAGCGAGCCAATGGAGTTCAGCTCCAGATTGACATGCTCAGCAATACCCAGCGCGCGCCACCAGCGTGCGGTTAACATGATCAGTTCGGCATCAATATCCGGCCCTTGCAGACCAAAGGCTTCGACACCCAACTGATGAAACTGACGATAGCGCCCTTTCTGCGGACGCTCGTGGCGGAACATCGGCCCGATATACCACAGGCGCTGTTCCTGATTGTACAGGAGACCATGCTCGATGCCGGCGCGTACACAGCCCGCCGTGCCTTCCGGACGCAGCGTCAGGCTATCGCCATTGCGGTCCTCAAAGGTATACATCTCTTTTTCAACCACGTCGGTCACTTCACCGATCGCGCGTTTGAATAACGGGGTCTGCTCTACAATCGGCAAGCGGATTTCACTGTAACCGTAGCTGCCGAGCACGTTTTTGAGTGTGCCTTCAATGCGCTGCCAGATGGCGGTCTCGCCAGGCAGATAATCGTTCATGCCGCGAATGGCTTGAATGTTTTTTGCCACGTTTATTCTCTTTCTGAATATAAAAATGAACCCTCAGCGCTTCCCCGAGCGATACGGGAGCCATGCGGGTTCAATCATACACGGGAAGCACGCCGCTTCCCATCACGTTATTATTTTTCAACCTGCTGCACGTTAATCCGCTGCGCTTCGTCGAGCATTGTCGCTTTGGCGCGGATACGGGCTTCAAGCTGGTCAATCATATCGCTATTGTCCAGACGATCTTTACGCACGCCATCTTCATAGAGACCACTTTTCTTATTGCCGCCAGTTACGCCCAACGTGGAGACCAGCGCTTCGCCCGGTCCGTTAACCACGCAGCCAATAATGGATACATCCATAGGCGTAATGATGTCTTCCAGACGCTGTTCCAATGCGTTAACCGTACCAATCACGTCAAATTCCTGACGCGAACAGGTCGGACAGGCGATGAAGTTGATCCCGCGAGCACGAATGCGCAGAGACTTCAGGATATCGAAGCCAACCTTAATCTCTTCCACCGGATCGGCAGCCAGCGAAACGCGCAGCGTATCGCCAATCCCTTCGGAGAGCAGCAGGCCAAGACCGATTGCCGATTTCACCGCACCACTGCGCGCACCACCGGCTTCGGTGATCCCTAAATGCAGTGGTTGATCGATTTGCTTCGCCAGCAGACGATAGGATTCAACGGCGAGGAAAACGTCAGACGCTTTTACGCTGACCTTGAACTGATCAAAGTTCAGACGATCGAGATGATCCACATGGCGCATGGCCGATTCCAGCAAGGCCTGCGGCGTAGGTTCGCCGTACTTTTCCTGCAGATCTTTTTCCAGCGATCCGGCGTTAACACCGATACGAATCGGGATATTTTTATCACGCGCGCAATCCACCACCATGCGGATACGCTCTTCATTGCCGATGTTGCCTGGATTAATACGCAGGCAGTCAACACCGTACTCCGCCACTTTGAGTGCAATACGGTAGTCGAAGTGAATGTCGGCGACCAGCGGAACAGAAACCTGTTGCTTGATCAGTTTGAAGGCTTCTGCGGCATCCATCGTTGGTACGGAGACACGAACAATGTCAGCGCCAACGCGTTCCAGCGCTTTGATCTGATTAACCGTCGCTTCCACATCCGTGGTCCGCGTGTTGGTCATCGACTGGACGGCGATGGGTGCCCCATCGCCAATCGGCACATTCCCAACGTAAATACGCGTTGATTTTCTACGTTGAATTGGAGCCTGGTTATGCATGAAAAATCTCCCGCGTTACCCGTCTATTACTGCGCCGGTGATTGTTCGGCATTTAGGGTCAGACGCGCAACCTGATTAGTTCTGATAAAACGGCTCAGATCGACAGGTTTTCCTTGATACTGGATCTGCACCGCAGCCGGCGCGCCAATTTTAAGCTTGTAAGGCGCCTGACCGGTCAGGTTTAAATTGCCATCTTTACGCTGCATTCCGCTGAACAGCTTTTTGCCCGTCGCATCGCTCACTTCCAGCCAGCAATCGGCGGTAAAATTCATCACCAGTGCGTTTGGATCGGCAGCGGCTTCCACACCCGCCTGATTGGTCGGCAACGGTGCCGCACCATCCGGCGTTGCCGGTGTCACAGGAGAGGTTGTTGCGGTATCAACGTTGGCCTGAGAAGGCGCGACCACGGCGTTCTGCTGCGGGTCAACCGCAGGAGCCGTCGTCGGCGCAGGCGTTTGCGCCGTCTCCGCCGGACCGGTGGCCGCAGGCGTGTTGTCCTGCGTTGCCGTCGCGCTGGTATCCAGCGGCACGCTTTGCGTGTTTTCGCTGTTGGCGTTCAGCTCAGCAGAGGATTGATCGGCCATCGTGGAGATCTCTTCCTGCTGCGCTTTGTGGTTTTGCCACCACCATGCGCCCGTCAGGCCAACCACCACAAACAGCACCAGCCAGGTAAACGTCATCAACCAGCCATCGCGCTTTCTACGACGTTTGCCTAATGAGAAGCTCTGCATCGGTGCCACTTTCGCCGCACGAACCGGCGCCTGTTTCTCCAGAGCCGGTAACAGTTCTTCTTCAGGAATATGGACCAGACGTGCATAAGAGCGAATGTATCCGCGCAGGAACGTTGAAGCCAGGTCGGCAGGCGCCTTATCGTCTTCAATGTCGCGTACAGTGGATACCTTCAGGCAAAGTCGCTCAGCGACAGCCTGCTGGCTGAGTCCGAGTTGTTCACGGGCATTGCGTAGGCGAACGCCGGTGGATTGTGCTTCATGTTGGTCGTGAGTGGCTTCAGTATTCATTCGCTACAGCTGCTGGTGAAAATTAGGGTTCAGGCGCCGGCGAGTCACAATGCCCACCCACACCGCGAAAATCGGTTCAGTCAACCTGAGTCAAACAGTATAAACCTCTCTGCTGACTCTTAACAAAAACAGCTTAAGCCTGAGGGCTAAACTATTGTCGCGCCGTACATACTGCCTTAAAGTCGACAAAAACGCACCGTTATTATTGACCGGACAAGTACAACCCTGGCCCTCATGCAAATTACACTGCGCCACAGCACAAAAATACGGCTGTGGCGCATTGCGCATCAGACGGTTTTAACGTCGATAGCCTCACCCTGCATACGCTTACGTAGCGTACGTTTAGTCCGGTCGATCACATCCCCCGCCAGTTGTCCGCAGGCAGCGTCAATATCATCACCGCGCGTTTTACGCACAATGGTGGTAAAGCCGTAGCTCATCAGCACCTTAGAGAAACGGTCAATACGGCTATTAGAACTACGTCCATAAGGCGCCCCCGGGAACGGGTTCCATGGGATCAGGTTGATTTTACAAGGCGTGTCTTTCAGCAACTCCGCCAGTTGATGCGCATGCTCTGTGCCATCGTTAACGTGATCCAGCATGACGTATTCGATGGTGACGCGTCCCTGGTTGGCATTGGATTTCTCCAGATAGCGGCGAACCGCGCCCAGGAAGGTTTCGATATTGTACTTTTTGTTGATTGGCACAATTTCGTCACGAATTTCGTCATTCGGCGCGTGTAGCGAGATCGCCAGCGCGACGTCAATCATGTCACCCAATTTGTCGAGCGCAGGCACGACGCCGGAAGTCGACAGCGTGACGCGACGCTTGGACAAACCGAAGCCGAAATCATCAAGCATGATTTCCATGGCCGGCACGACGTTAGTCAGGTTGAGCAGCGGTTCCCCCATCCCCATCATCACCACGTTGGTGATTGGACGCTGACCGGTGATTTTCGCCGCGCCAACAATTTTCGCCGCACGCCAGACCTGACCAATAATTTCAGAAACACGCAGGTTACGGTTAAAACCCTGCTGTGCGGTTGAACAGAATTTGCATTCCAGCGCACAGCCCACCTGCGAAGAGACGCACAGCGTGGCGCGATCCTCTTCCGGGATATACACCGTTTCGACGCGCTGATCGCCCACGGCAATCGCCCATTTGATGGTGCCATCGGAGGAGCGCTGTTCTTCAACCACTTCCGGTGCGCGGATTTCCGCCACCTCTTTGAGCTTGTTGCGCAGCACTTTGTTGATGTCAGTCATCTCATCAAAGTTGTCGCTGCAATAGTGGTACATCCATTTCATCACCTGGTCAGCGCGAAACGGCTTCTCACCCATCTCTTTAAAGAATTCGCGCATCTGCTGACGGTTCAGATCCAGCAGGTTGATTTTGCCATTTTTCGCAGGAACCGCAGGGGTGATGATTTCGGAAGTGTTAACTAATTCAGACATAATTTTTTCCGGCCTCGTTGTTACACGTTATGGCCCATGGGAGGTTGAAAAGAAACGCCCCGGTAAGCAGTGCTCATCCGGGGCGTTGCATTGTACAAAGTCTGGCGCAAGGATGCCACGTTTGCACGCGGCATTTACCGAAAAATTATTCCCAACGGGATCAACGTGTGCGAGCGCACACTTCGCCTTCACCGAAGAAATAGGCGATTTCGCGCTGAGCGGATTCCACGGAATCAGAACCGTGAGTCCCGTTTTCAGTGAAGCTGTCGGCGTAGTCAGCGCGCAGCGTACCCGCCAGGGCGTTAGCCGGGTTGGTTGCACCCAGCAGATCGCGGTGACGCTGAACCGCATTTTCGCTTTCCAGCACGGACACCACGATAGGACCAGAGGTCATGAACTCAACCAGCCCGTCGAAGAACGGCTTGCCGTCGTGCTCAGCGTAAAAGCCGCGCGCCTGCTCAACGCTCAGATGCAGCATTTTGGTGCCGACAATTTTGAACCCTGCTGCTTCAAAGCGCGCAAAGATATTACCAATAACGTTTTTTGCCACCGCGTTTGGCTTGATGATGGAAAAAGTACGTTCAATAGCCATGATTACCTCTGAAAGATGTTCTGTTGTGTTTTACCTGGCGCGGATTATAAAGAGCATCCCGGCTATTGCATATGGATGAAGGTAACATTTTTTTAAAATAAGATGAGCATTAGCAACAAAAAGTGTCAATCTGGTCTACTGCAACGTAAACCTCACCGTCGCAACCTGCCCGCTCTCATCCATCGCCAGTAGCTGATAGTCACCTTTTTCGCGCAGACGTAGCGTGATACTGCGCTCACGTTCTTGCAGCGGTTCACCGTTGAGGAACCACCAGCGCACGCCTGCGCCGCCGCTGCTCTGAAGCGTCACGCTCGCCTCTGTGGCCCCCGGTAAACGTTTGACGATTGCGCCATCACGCACGCCTGACAGCAACAGTGGCAATGCGGGATCCTGTCCGTGCGGCGGACACGCCGCTGAGGATAACGGCAAGCGTGCGCTGCGACGCTCTGAAGCGGGCAACCACGGTTCAAGCGGCAACGGCCAGACAATCAGCATTTGTTCTTGCGCCTGCGGACAATCAGCGGCAACGCGTCGGCCCGCCTTATCCAGCCAGATCGGGAAACGAATACCGCTCACCCCTTCCTGTTCCGGCAGCAACAGCGTGGGCGGCTGCACGTCTTCCAGCAGCCAGGTGGCCAGACGACGCCGACAATTGCTGTCACCAGGGGGAAGAGATTGCCCGCCTGGCCAGCACACCACGCCACGGGTGACCGACTGCGGGCGCGGATCTTCCGGCAGCGAAGCGCCACGGGCTAAGAGCAGGTTGTTTACCTGATTGAGCAGCGGGATCGCACTGGCATAACCGAACTGTCCGGCAACGGGCGTGCCGTCCGGTCTGCCGGTCCAGATACCGATGACATAGCGGGCATTAAGGCCAATCGCCCACGCATCGCGATAACCATAGCTGGTGCCCGTTTTCCACGCCAGCGGGGCCACCCGGGGAAGCGCGCTATCCGGCAATGGCTGCGCTTCATCGGCCAAAATACGTCGGATAATCCACGCCGCGCCGGGCGACATCAGCCTGCGTTCAGCAAGTGGATCGCCCGGTTGCAAACGCAGTTTTCCCGCTTTGCCGTGGCGAGCAAAAGCGCTGTACCCCGCGACCATATCCTCAAGCCGCGCGCCTGCGCCCCCCAAAATAAGCGACAGATTAGGAGTCGCGCCCGCAGGCAAGTACAGCGGTAGTCCACTATTACGTAATTGTGCGGCAAAGCGCTTCGTACCGTAGGCCTCCAGCACCTGTACCGCAGGTAAATTCAGCGAGCGCACCAGCGCTTCGCTCATACTGACAGGGCCATGAAAGCCGCTGTCAAAATTCCCCGGACGATAGTCCCCGCTACGGCGTGGTACATCCTGCAATAAAGACGCCGGGTGGATTAATCCATCATCCAGCGCCAGTCCATAGACAAAAGGCTTGAGCACTGAGCCGGGTGATCGAATCGCCTTGACCATATCCACATGGCCGAAACGCGTGTCATCATTCAGATCGACCGATCCGACCCAGCCACGCACGCTCATGTCGGTGTGATCGACGACGATCATCGCCAGCGAACTGCGCGCTGGCAGCCTGCCCTTCCAGTTTTGCGCCAGCTCTTCCAGCTGTCGTTGCAGCCCGGCATCCAGAGTGGTAACAATTTTGTCGCCTTGATTTTTACCCAGCATCATCCGCGAGAACAGCGGTGCGAGTTGCGGCATCTGGCGGGGCGTCAGCCAGACCGGCTCTTCACGTGATTCCTCCACCTGGCGCGGTGACCAAATCCCCTGCATTGCCATCCGCTCAAGCACTTTGTTGCGCGCAGCTTCTGCCCGATCCGGCCAGCGATCAGGGCGCAGTCGACTCGGCGCCTGCGGTAATACCGCCAGTAACGCGGCTTCAGAGTAGCTGAGCTGTGACGGAGGTTTTCCGAGATAGGCCCAACTGGCCGCGCCAATCCCCTGCAACGTGCCGCCAAACGGCGCACGATTGAGGTACAGCGTCAGAATGTCGCGTTTTGAGAGATGCCATTCGAGCTGCAGAGCGCGCCAGAGCTGGCGAAACTTACCGCCGAACGTACGGGGGTGCGGATCCAGTAATCGCGCCACCTGCATGGTCAGCGTGCTGCCGCCGGAAATCACCCGCCCGGAGGAGAGATCCTGCCAGGCGGCGCGAAGTATAGAGAGAGGATTGACTCCAGGGTGTTGCCAGAACCAGCGATCTTCATAGTTGATGAGCGCCTCAAGATAGCGCGGGGAAACTTCTTCGAGCGTCACCGGATAACGCCAGATCCCATCCGCGTCGGCAAACCGCCACAGCGGCGTTCCGTCATGCGCCACAACCACCCGCGCCGGATTGACCTCGCGTAAAGGCAACGGCCAGATTTTGTCTGCCACCCAGACGGCGCAGACGAGTAAAACAGACGCGGCGACCAGCCAAAGCCAACCGCCGCGTTTACCGACTAATCGCCCCATTTACGGCTTAACAATCAGAATGCCTTCGGCCGCACCGGTTGCCCGCCATTGTGGAACATACATCGATTCCACCATAGGCATCGGCACCTGATAGGTTCCAGGCGTCACCGCACGCGCCAGATAGACCAGCGTCACCGGCTGTCCACGATTCACCGCCACGGCGGCAACAAAGCGGTCATCCCGAAACTCAACGTGCTGAATATCTGCCTGTTGCATCTGATTGAGCAGGTTTTGCACCTCGCTGCCGCTGTCCTGCAAGCTGGCGCTACCGTTGGCCAGATTCTGGTTTTCCAGTTCCAGCCCGGCTGGCAGCAGATCCACCACCAACGCATCCGGCACGTCCTGACTGGCTTTCACTTCCAGCCAGACCAGAACAAGTTCACCACTACGCAGGGAATCCAGCGATTTGCTCTGCCCGTCACTGCCCAGAATATGACGCTCAATCTGCAGCACATTGCTGGCGGGTGCCGGAGCCGATTGCGGATAGCCGCTCACGTCCAGACGCAACCACATCGGTTGAGCACCGTTATTCGTCACCTGCAACGCCGCAAGCTGATCGGCATCCAGGTTACGGGTTTGCGCTTTCTCTCCCGTCAGCGGTTGCTCCGCGAGAGAAGTCTGCGCCTGCCAGGTACCGGGTAGATCCTGCAGCGAACGGGCTGCCAGGAACAGCGCATTATTCTCCTGCGTTGACAGCCAGCGCTGACCAAACGCTTGTTCAGAGAGCGTGTTCAGCAGCGAGTTCTGGACGTCCGGCTTCAGGTTATTCTCTTCCAGCAGCGCCAGCATCAGGGCGTTATCGCGAAGCGGACTACCGTAATCGGCCAGCCACTGACGTTCATCGTGACGCGGGGTGGAGAGCGCCAGTGCAACCGCATCGTCACTTCGTTTCGCGTCGCCCATCGCTTTCAACGCCATGCCTAATTGCAGCAGCGGTAAGCCGGACGCCGCCTGACTGCGCCGTTCCCAGATCTCACGTAACGCGCCAAGCGGGGCTTTTTGCTGCCGCGCCAGGACCAGCGCGGCATAAGCCTGCACGGCAAATTTGCTTGCCTGTGTGTTGCTGGTGTAGCGAATCGACATCATTCCCGGATCCTGCAGATATCGCAGCAGGCGCGCGTTGCCCTGATTGATCCCCGCCGCTGGAACGCTATAGCCCTGCTCACCCGCCCGGACCAGGAAATCCATCGCATAGGCGGTCAGCCAGTACTCTTCTGGACCATTTTTGTCCCACAGCGCAAAACCACCGTTATCACGCTGCATTTGCAACAGGCGGGCAATCCCGGTTTCAATTGCCGCACGACGCTTCTCGTCGGTATCGCCCGCGATGCCCAGCGCTTGTAGCTGCGCGGCACTGGTATAAAGCGACGGGAACAGGCCGCTGGTGGTCTGCTCCAGACAGCCGTAAGGATACGCCTTCAGCTCGCGAATGTAGCGCGCCAGGTTTAACGGCGGTTTACCACTGAACAGTAGTTGGCCCTGTACCGTCACCGGAGAGAAATTCGTCAACCCTTCCTCGGGAAGGGTCCAGCTTTCACCCGGTTGCAGCATCACGCCGTTGTTGACCGTTTGCGCCGGGAATGCCGGACGGACGCCAATCTTCCACTGCTTTTGCTGCGGTCCGATGTCTTCTCCCGGCACGTTCAATCCGCTTAACGTCGCATACAGTTCACCATCACCAAATCCTTCTTTCGCACGAACAGGAACAAACAAGGTCGTACGCACGCCCGGCTCCAGATTGACCTGCGCAGGCTGGTCGCTGACCAGTTCGATCAGTCCGCTGGCGGTCAGCGTCACGTTCAGTGACTGTGGTCGATCGGTAAGGTTGGTCACGTCCAGCACCAGTCGCGAGGTATCGCCACCGGCCATAAAGCGCGGCATATTCAGCTCAGCAATGACCGGGGCGGCGACGATAGTTTTGCTTTCATTGCTGCCAAAGTCATCCGCCGTCCACGCCTGCGCCATCACGCGCAGTTCACCATTAAAATCGCCAATCGGCAGCGTCACACTGCCCTCACCCTGCTCATTCAGCGTGACCGGTTGCGCCTGCTGCGCCACGATGTTTACATGGTTGACCGGCGGTTTACCGCCACGCTTCAGTTCGTCGCCATCACCACCAAAGCGCAGTGCTGCCAGACGCCCCTGGCCCTCAATCACCTGGCCATAAATGTCATAAATATCCGCGCCGTAGCGTTTTTGCCCGAAGAAGGCCTGCCACGGATCCGGCGTAACGTAATCGGTAATGTTCAACACACCGCTGTCCACCGCCGACACCAGGACGTTGACCTGTTTTGGCGTCCCGCCATTTTTACTGCTGGCCTTGATCTTCACGGTCAACGGCTGGTTCGGACGCATTTTGGCCGGGCTTTCCAGCGCCAAATCCAGACGTCGGTTTTCATCCCCCAGCGGTAGATGCAGCAACCCTACGGCACGTTTCGGCGTTGCAGAACGGGATTTATCCCCCGGACGCACCACCAGCGTGCTCAGGTATAGATCGTGGCGATTCCACGACTTATCGACCGGAATGGAGAGATCCAGCCCTTGCGCCGGGACATCAATTTCCTGCCACCACAGCGGACCTTCACTGGATTCCACCATCGCATAGCCTTTCCCCGCCGCCGGCGCCGCAATATGCAGCTTCATGGTGTCGCCCGGACGATAGGCTGGTTTATCCAGCTTCAACGTAACGCGATCCGGCCGCGCCGCCCCGCTGCCATCACTGTTATCCTGCCAGCTGTAGCCCGCCCAGAAACGGATGCTGCTGATCGCATCGTTTGGCGCTTTCACTTCCAGTCGGTAGGCACCCCATTCGACCGGGAATGTCACTTTGCCGGTTTCATCGGCTTTCAGATCCAGCGTCTGCTCACCTTCCACCAGATCTTTTTGATCAAAGCGCGACTGCCAGCCTTCGCTTTCCAGCCAGTCCCAGTAGTAGTCGCGACGCTCACGAATCAAACGCACCTGTAACCCGGAGACCGCTTTCTTCTCTCCCTGGGCATCGACATAGACAATGTCAAAAGCGGCGTTGCTGTCTTCATCGACAATCGGCTGATTCACCGTGGTATCGGTGCGGTAGTCATACACCGCTTTCACCGCAAATTGCGGACGGATACCCGGTAATGTGTCGGCCGGCCAGATCGCCTGCTCAGCGCGACGCGTTACTGGACGACCACCGGACTCCAGCAGACTGGCCTGCAAAATGACCTTCAACGGTGAGTGGGTTTCACGCCATGCGCTGTTGGTGCTGATGTCGCCACGTCCGGTTTCATCCAGCGTCAGTTGGACTTCATCGAGACTGCGCGACAGGTTTTCCTCGGCAATATTGCCAAACTGGAAGCCTGGCAATGACGGTACAGCATCACGCAGCGGGCGCAGATACAGCTGTCCCTGCAAGGCATTGCCATTCGCCGGGGCACCGTAGAGGTAGTAGCCAACCACCGAGAATTTCACCTCGTCAGACGGCGCCAAAGGCGTTTTTTGGCTGGTGAGATTCAGCGCCATTCGCTCCGGCATGAAATCTTCAACGTGGAAATCCCACATCCGACTTTGGTTATCGCCCGTGTTGGCGCGAATGTGCCACATTCCGGTCGGCGCGCCGCTGTCCAGCGAATAAGTAAAGCGATACAGCCCGTTATCCGGTTGACTGACGACAGTACGAATCACCTGGCCGTCCGGCTTAACCACTTCCAGCTTCACTGGCTGATCGGGCAGCGTCTTACCGTCGCTGTCACGCAGTAGACCGTTGAGGATCACCGTCTCGCCGGGACGATAGAGATCGCGCGGGCCAAACATAAAGAACTGTTTGCTGTAGCCGGGATCCCCCGCGATATCAAACTCCGCTAGATCCAGCGCCGGGAGTTTCAGATCCAGCAGCGTGGTTTGCCCCTCTTTACGCGCCAGCAACAGCGCGGCATTCTGGTGGTTTTCAAGCTGTACATGGCCTTTCGCATCGCTGGTCGCTTTCGCCAGGGTCTGTCCTTTTTCATCCAGCAAAGCGACATCTACCCCCTGCTGCGCGGCGCCATTCTCCAGACTTTGCGTAAACACATCGAGTCGGTTCTGATAGCGGTGGACCGAGACGCCGATGTCGCTGAGCGTGAACAACGTTGCGGCGTTGCTGTACTCGTACTGCCCGGCTTTGGTCATCACCGCAACGTAGACCCCCGCCTGCTGCAGCGGCTTAATCTCGCTCAGCGGCAGAAGGAGTTTTTCGCGGGTGTTACGCGCAGGATTGAGATCGAAGCGACCGGTGTAGACCAAATCCGCCATTTTCAGCAGATTGTCGGACTCCCAGTTGGACATTGAATTCCGATACTCCCACTGACTGACAAAGGCCGCCAGCGATTCGGGTTTCACGCGGAAGAAGTTAACGTCTACGTTGTTCACGTTGAGCGCCATCACTGGCAGCCCTTCCACCACTTTCCCCGGCAGCAGTGAACCGCGGCTGGCAAAGCCTACGCTAGGCTGGATATCACGCGTGGTGAGGCTTTTCTCATAGTTAATTTCGAAGATCGCTTTGTTCAGCGCCCTGAGATCGCGCTCAATGGTCACCAGCAGGTCACGATTAGGTTCCAGGTGGCGTAGACGCAGCTCTTTCAGATTCGGCGACAGTTCCCATGCGCCATCGACTTTGCCGCTTTTTTTATCCACCACGTGGACGATACGGGCAAAATCCTGTTCAGGATCTAACGGGATGGAAAAGGTCAACACCAGCGTGGATGCGCCGTCCAGCTGCACCTCTGAGGTATCCAGCAGCGTCAGCGCTTTACCTTCGCTTTGTTGGGCCAGTTTCTGCAGCTTTGCGGTATCTTTTTCCGCTTTCTTTTCCGCCTCGGGCTGTGCAACGGAGGCAGATTGTGTCGCAGGGGCGTCTTTTTTCCCCACCGTAAGGGCTTTATCGTTGTTGTCGCACCCAGCCAGCGCCAGCATGAGCATGCAGGCAACTACGCGTATGTGTTTCATTTTTCATCCCTGGCCAGCACGGCCCGTTAGCAACGTAGAACCGTTATTATGCGTGAGATTTCACTTTGTGTAAGTCTCTATCCCCCCCATCTTGTCCGAATTTAATTAAGAAATGTGGGATCACCGGACAAATCAGTCTCTTTTACTTGTCCCCTGTCGGCAAAGGCCTGACAATTTACCGGACACCTGATAAACATGGAGATCCCCATGACTACCGCCTTTTTTGTCGCCGCCGACTGGCTTGCCGAGCATATTGACGATCCGCAGATTCAAATTATCGACGCCCGTATGGCACCGCCAGGACAGGAAGACCGCGACGTTGCGCAAGAGTATCGCTCGGGGCATATCCCGGGTGCGGTGTTTTTCGATATTGAAGCGCTCTCCGACCACACTTCACCTCTGCCACATATGATGCCGCGCCCGGAAAGCTTCGCCGTGGCGATGCGTGAACTGGGGGTGCATCAGGATAAACATCTGATCGTGTATGACGAGGGAAATCTGTTTTCCGCCCCGCGCGCGTGGTGGATGCTGCGCACCTTTGGCGTGGAGAACGTGTCTATTCTGGGAGGTGGACTGGCGGGCTGGCAACGTGATGAATTGCCGCTACAGGAAGGTAACGTCGAACTGCCGGAAGGCGAGTTTGATGCGGCATTTACCCCTGAAGCCGTCGTGCGCGTCACCGACGTCCTGCTCGCCAGCCATGAGAAAAGCGCACAGATTGTCGATGCCCGCCCGGCTGCACGTTTTAATGCTGAAGTCGACGAGCCGCGTCCAGGTCTCAGACGTGGTCATGTACCCGGCGCCTTAAACGTGCCGTGGACAGAACTGGTTCAGGAAGGCGAATTAAAAACAACCGACGAACTGGATGCCATCTTCTTTCGCCACGGGGTCAGTTTTGATCGTCCGATCATCGCCAGCTGTGGTTCTGGCGTGACGGCAGCCGTCGTCGTGCTGGCGCTTGCGACGCTGGATGTGCCAGATGTCACGTTGTACGACGGCGCGTGGAGTGAATGGGGATCGCGTGCCGATTTACCGGTAGAACCGGCTGACGCTAAATAAATTCTGATTTCTTAGTCTGTTTCGCCCACAAAAAAACCGCTCAAACGCTTGAGCGGTTTTTTTATGCTGGTCCGGTTCGCGGCCTTTCCAGCTGGCTGTGTTGCCATAGCAACGCAGGCACGTCGTAGTGGGGTAATACTCTCTTTTAAGAAAGATAATGTCAAGTTAGTTAGCCAGAAAACTATTATGAAGTTGATGTATTATTCTTCCCGGCCCTTTTCGCCGCCTCGCAAGCGGGCACTGACTTTAGAAATGGATGTCCCATGGCCGTTAGCGCAGGCACGTCGTAGTGCTTGCTGTCACGGCATTATCGCCAGTGGTGCTGTCGTGAAGCGGTCTTCGCATGGACCGCACAATGAAGATACGGTACGTCTGTATCGTGCTTCTTGTTTCTGGTGTGTTGTGCCTTCACGCAGACCAGAGTTACCCCGGTAATTCTGGTCTCGTAAAAACCAACGATCAGGGCAGGTAAGCGAGGATGCCGCCTTTCGGGGCGGCTTTCCTTCACTTAAATAATCCGGTTCTGTTTGAAATCACGCAGGAACCCACCCCAGCGGCGTTCGTAGAACGGCGCGATGTGTTCGGTGATAAAGTGGCTAATCCCTTTCTCACCTTTTTTCACCTGACAGATATCGATCGGTTCATCGCCCGGTAGCGTATCGGTTGCCACGCTGCCAGCTGCATGAATAATCTCCTCAATATCCCCATCGGCCTCAATACCAATCAGCAGATTGGCCTCGGCGTCCGCGCGCTCTTTAATTGAGCAGAGAAACGCACGCTTCACCGGCTTGATGGTCTTAAACAGCGTCGTGAGCGAATCGATCATCTGTGCTGGTGGTTCGGCCACTTCGGAGAGGATCAGCGATTCCCCACCTTCCAGCACTTCCTGCGTACTCAGCGGATTGCCCTCTTCCCCCATCAGCAGGCTGATTTCGCGCGGCATGAACTCTTTACCGGTCGGCAATTTGGCGTTGAGAAACAGCGTTTCGCCGAGCGTCATTTCAAACAGCGTCCGGACCGGCATCACCACAAACGCCTGCTCATCTTCGACGGCCTGCTGCAACGCTTCCAGTGAAGTGAAAAAAGGGATAACGGTAGTGCCATCTTCTTTTTCCCAGTGCTGAAGATCGAGCGCGCTGTCTTCGACAATCGCTTCGCCTTCTGCCGCGGTGCCAGGTACCCAGACGGTGGATTCCAGCAGGGTGCGGAAAAATGCCGGACGGTGTGCGGGTTCAGTCGCCGCCTGCTCCAGCAGGGTTTCTAATTCGTTTTTTGTTTCGGACATAGGGATCACAAATTATATATGGACTGTAGGCCCGATAAGACGCACTGCATCGCCATCAGGCAAAATGCCGGGTGGCGCTTCGCTTACCCGGCCTACAAAAACACCGTTCAGGCAGTCAGTAGATTCGCGATTGTACGCACGCCCAGACCGGTCGCCCCGGCAGACCACTGCTCAACCGGCGCTTTGCGATAAGTTGCCGAGCAATCGATATGCAGCCAGCCCTGCTGGTAGTTTTCCACAAAGTGCGACAGGAATCCTGCGGCTGTGCTCGCCCCTGCCGGATACGCCGCGCTGCCGGTATTGTTCAACTCGGCAAAATTAGACGGCAACTGGTTGCGGTGGAATTCCGCCAGCGGCAGACGCCAGAACGCCTCGTTCTCTTCGGCTGCGCTTGCCAGCAGACGGTTCGCCAGTTGGTCATCGAAGCTGAACAGCGCATGGTAGTCGTTACCCAGCGCGGTTTTCGCGGCACCGGTCAGCGTCGCGGCATCAATGATCAGTTCCGGTTTCTGCGCGCTGGCGTCAATCAAACCGTCCGCCAGTACCAGACGCCCTTCGGCATCGGTATTCATCACTTCGACGTTTTTACCGTTGCGATAGTGGATGATATCGCCCAGCTTGAACGCGTTACCGCTGATCAGGTTATCCGCACAGCACAGGTACAGCTTCACGCGTTTGTTCAGACCGCGCGTGATCGCAAATGCCAGCGCGCCGGTCACCGTTGCAGCCCCCCCCATGTCGGATTTCATGGAGTCCATAAAGGCGCTCTGCTTGATGCTGTAGCCGCCGGAATCAAAGGTGATCCCTTTCCCGACCAGGCAAGCAAAAACCGGGGCTTCTTTATCTCCTGTCGGGTTATAGTCGAGCGCCAGCAGGACCGGCGGACGTTCAGAGCCGCGACCCACGGTATGCAGCCCCATGTAGTTCTGCTCACGCAGATCTTCGCCTTTGGTAATGCGGTAAGAGACGTGATCGCACGCCACGCTGCACAGCAGGTCAACGGCGCGCTGCGCCAGTTGCTCTGGACCCAACTCTTCCGCCGGTGCGTTAATGGTGTCACGCACCCAGTCAATGATGGTCAGACGGTTATCCAGCTCCTGGCGCTGTACGTCGTCCAGCTCTGGCCATTCCACTTTTCGGCTGCCTTTCGGCCCTTTGTAACCCTGCCAGAATGACCAGCAGCGGTCTGCATTCCAGCCCTCGCCTGCCAGTTGAACATGCTTGATGCCAAGGCCGTCAATTTTACGTGCGGCGCGCTGAATAAGGCCCAGGTCATCTTTCCCATTGAGGTGCAGGGCAATACCATCGTTATTGATACTGTATGTCGCTTTTTCACCCCAGCGTGCGTCAGCGGGTTGTGTGGAAAGCGTAATTTTCATGGCTTCTGTCATGTTATTTATCCTTATTAGCAAACGGGCCGCCTCATGGCAGCCCGTTATGTGACTTACTCTGCTTCATCTAACCAGACTAGCAGAATCGCCTCCAGAATTTTTTCATTGGATGCGCCAGGGTCGTCATCAAATTCCTCAAGATCGCAGATCCACTGATGAAGATCGGTGAAACGAACGGTCTTTGGATCGAGATCGGGGAACGCATCGTACAGCGCTTCACCGATTTCGCGGCTATCGGTCCACTTCAGTCCCATACTACCCTCTGTTAATGCTCACGAGCATGATTGATTGTGTAACGTGGGATTTCGACCACTAAATCATCCCCGGTGACGCGAGCCTGACAGCTTAAACGGCTCTCCGGCTCCAGTCCCCAGGCTTTATCCAGCATGTCGTCTTCTTCTTCCGTGCTTTCCGGCAGGGAGTCAAAGCCTTCACGCACGATGCAGTGGCAAGTCGTACAGGCGCAGGATTTTTCGCAGGCGTGTTCAATCTCGATACCGTTGCGCAGCGCAACGTCAAGAATGGTTTCACCGGTCTCAGCTTCCAGAACTGCACCATCCGGACAGAGATCCTGATGAGGCAGAATAACAATCTTTGGCATATTAAACCTCGTCCACGGAATGGCCTTTCAGCGCGCTACGGACCGACTGGTCCATGCGGCGAGCGGCGAATTCCTGGGTTTGTTTGTCTACGTTTTTAATGGCTTGTTCGATAGCGTCAACATCATCGCCCAGCGCCACCTCGCTCAGGTGCGCGGCGGCATCGTCGATCAATTGACGTTCTGCGGCGCTTAGCAGCGCGGCATCAGCGGTCAGCGCGCCGGTTAAACTCTCCAGCACGCGCGCCGCTTCGACTTTCTGCTCTGCCAGCATGCGCGCTTTCACGTCCTGCTCGGCAAAGCTCATCGAATCCTGAATCATTGAGGCAATTTCGCTGTCGGTCAGACCGTAGGACGGTTTCACCTGAATAGAAGCCTCAACACCGGTGGATTTCTCCATCGCAGTGACGCTCAGCAGACCGTCAGCATCCACCTGGAAGGTAACGCGAATATGCGCGCCGCCTGCCGGGAGCGCCGGAATACCGCGCAGGGCAAAGCGCGCCAGCGAACGGCAGTCCTGCACCAGTTCACGTTCGCCCTGCATGACGTGGATAGACATCGCGGTCTGGCCGTCTTTGAAGGTGGTAAAGTCCTGCGCGCGCGCCACCGGAATCGTGGTGTTACGCGGAATCACCTTCTCCACCAGGCCGCCCATCGTTTCCAGTCCCAGCGACAGCGGAATCACGTCGAGCAGCAGCATTTCACTGTCCGGTTTATTGCCGACAAGGATATCCGCCTGGATTGCCGCGCCAATCGCGACCACTTTATCCGGGTCGATTGACGTCAGCGGTGGGCGACCGAAGAATTCGCCCACACGTTCACGCACCAGCGGTACGCGCGTGGAACCGCCAACCATCACCACTTCCAGCACCTCCTGCGCCTCAACGCCGGCATCTTTCAGTGCGCGACGACAGGCCAGTAGCGTACGCTTAACCAGCGCGGAAATGAGTTCATTAAACTGTTCGCGGGTAATCTCACCCTGCCAGCCCGCCACGTTAATCGTGACTGACTCGGCATCGCTGAGCGCGATTTTCGCCGCGATGGCGGCATCCAGCAGCTCGCGCTGTACGCGATTATCGCTGCGATCGGCAATTCCCGCCTGTTCACGGATGTAATCCGCCAGCAGGTGGTCGAAGTCATCTCCGCCAAGCGCGGAATCCCCGCCGGTCGCCAACACTTCGAACACTCCGCGACTCAGGCGCAGAATAGAAATATCAAACGTTCCGCCGCCGAGGTCATACACCGCAATGACGCCCTCTTTGCCGGAATCCAGACCGTAGGCAATCGCCGCAGCGGTCGGTTCATTGAGCAGGCGCAGCACATGGAGGCCCGCCAGGCGTGCGGCATCTTTGGTCCCCTGACGCTGTGCATCGTCAAAGTACGCCGGTACGGTAATCACCACACCATCCAAATCGCCGGAGAGCGACTCAGAGGCTCGCGCCGCCAGTGCTTTCAGGATATCGGCTGAAACACGAACCGGATTCAGCAAGCCCGCCGCCGTTTCAATCATCGGCAAGCCATTTTCACTTGCCTGGAAGCGGTACGGCAGATGCGGGTAGCGAGTCTGAATATCCGCCAGTGAACGCCCCATCATGCGTTTCACCGAACTGATGGTATTGGCGGTATCCAGCGCGGCATTAGCACGCGCATCATAGCCGACCGTGTGGCCCTGCGGCTGATAGTGAACGACGGACGGCAGCAGATGACGACCGTCGTGATCGGCCAGCGTTTCCGCCTGACCGCTACGCACGGTTGCGACCAGAGAGTTGGTGGTCCCGAGATCGATGCCCACAGCCAGACGACGCTGGTGTGGCGCTGCGCTCAGACCAGGCTCACTAATTTGTAATAAGGCCATAATTGCTTCCGAATATTAAAAATCGAGCAGTTTTTCTTCGAGTTGTTCTGCACTGCTTCGCAGTTTATCGAGAAAACGCAGTTTACGCACGGTATCGGCCGCAGCGTCCCACGTCTCGCTATCCAGTTGTTCCACCATTAGCTGATGGCGGCTATCAAACATCTTTTTCACGCGCTGAATAAACGGTTCCAGCCGCGCCTCGTCTTTCGCCTGTTCGATCTCATCAAGTTCTTCACGCAGTTCCAGTTGTTCCATCAGGAATGCGGTATCGCGCACCGTGTGCTGCTCGTTGCTGAGATCAAAACCGTTTAGCGAAAGCAGATATTCTGCGCGCATCAGAGGATGGCGCAGCGTTTGCCAGGCCTGGTTGATGGTGGCGGATTGCTGGACGGCAGCAAGCTGTTCAGCCTGGGTACCGCTGGCAAATTTATCAGGGTGATACTGACGTTGCAGATCCTGAAAACGAAGGCTCAGCGCCTGAATATCGAGCGGATAACGGGCCGGTAAGCCAAAGAGGGTGAAGTAGTCCATAACATTCTCAGGGGTAGCCTGTTAGAACAAACCCCACACGTAGCAAGGCCACGGCGGGGTTTTCGGATGACGCGCGTTACACGTGGAAGCTTTCGCCGCAACCACACTCGTCTTTCACATTCGGGTTCGTGAACTTAAACCCTTCGTTCAGACCTTCTTTCACGAAGTCTAACTGCGTTCCGTCCAGAAATTGCAGGCTTTTTCCGTCGACCACGACCTTAACGCCTTTGTCTTCAAACACGGTGTCTTCTGCCGCCGGTTCATCAACAAATTCCAGTACATACGCCATACCTGAGCAGCCGGAGGTTCTCACGCCCAGACGCAGGCCAAACCCTTTACCGCGGTTCGCCAGGAAGGTATTTACTCGCGCTGCTGCACTGTCGCTAAGTGTAATCGACATAATAAAACCTCAACTCTTCTTATTTTGCTTCACGTTTGCTTTTGTAGTCCGCAATGGCGGCTTTGATCGCGTCTTCTGCCAGAATAGAACAGTGAATTTTCACTGGCGGCAACTCAAGCTCATCGGCGATATCGGTATTTTTGATCGCCTGTGCTTCGTCCAGTGATTTGCCTTTCACCCATTCGGTAACCAGGGAGCTGGACGCGATAGCGGAACCGCAGCCGTAAGTCTTGAAACGCGCGTCTTCAATGATACCTTCATTGTTAACTTTGATCTGCAACTTCATCACGTCGCCACAGGCTGGTGCACCCACCATGCCGCTGCCCACGTTCTCGTCGCTGTTGTCAAAAGAGCCCACGTTACGTGGATTCTCGTAATGATCGATTACTTTTTCGCTGTAAGCCATGATGAATTCTCCTTATCGGTACCGATTAATGATGTGACCATTCGATGCTATTCAGATCCACGCCCTGCTTGTGCATTTCCCACAGCGGAGAAAGGTCACGCAGACGGCCGATAGATTTACGAACCAGTTCGATGGTGTAATCAATCTCTTCTTCGGTAGTAAAACGACCTAAAGAGAAACGAATAGAGCTATGTGCCAGCTCGTCGGTCATTCCCAGTGCGCGCAACACGTAGGAAGGTTCGAGGCTCGCAGAGGTACAGGCAGAACCGGAAGAGACCGCGAGGTCTTTCAGCGCCATGATCAGCGACTCGCCTTCAACGTAGTTAAAGCTCACGTTGAGGATGTTTGGCGCGCCCTGCTCAAGGTCACCGTTCAGGTAGACTTCTTCCATATCTTTCACGCCGTTCCACAGACGGTTACGCAGACCGCGCAGACGCGCCATCTCGGTTTCCATCTCTTCTTTGGCGATGCGATAGGCTTCGCCCATGCCGACGATCTGGTGGACAGGCAGCGTACCGGAACGCATGCCACGCTCGTGACCGCCGCCGTGCATCTGTGCTTCGATGCGAATACGTGGTTTACGACGAACGTACAGCGCGCCGATCCCTTTCGGGCCATAAATTTTGTGACCGGAGAAGGACATCAGGTCAACTTTCAACTGGCTCAGATCGATAGGCAGTTTGCCCACGCTCTGAGTGGCGTCAACATGGTAGATAATGCCGCGCGCACGGCACATTTCGCCGATAGTCGCGATATCCTGTACCACGCCGATTTCGTTATTCACGTGCATGATGGAAACCAGAATGGTGTCGTCACGCATCGCGGCTTCCAGCTCTTTGAGATCGATAATCCCGTTGCTCTGCGGCGCCAGGTAAGTGACTTCAAAGCCTTCGCGCTCCAGTTGACGGCAGGTGTCCAATACCGCTTTGTGCTCGGTTTTGCTGGTGATAATGTGCTTGCCTTTTTTCTGATAAAAGTTGGCTGCACCTTTGATCGCCAGGTTGTCGGATTCAGTCGCACCGGAAGTAAAGACGATTTCACGCGGATCGGCACCCACCAGATCGGCAATCTGATTACGGGCGATGTCTACCGCCTCTTCAGCCTGCCAGCCGAAACGGTGTGAACGGGAGGCCGGGTTACCAAAGGTTCCGTCCAGCGTCAGGAACTGCATCATTTTCTCGGCAACACGCGGGTCCACCGGCGTGGTTGCGGAGTAGTCGAGATAAATCGGTAATTTCATTGCTCTATAAACTCCGTACATCGCTTCAATGCAAGGAGTCAGGCAACCGGCTGGATGTACGACCGTGTTAACGGAGCGCAAACGCTCCGGCCTGACTCTGAATACTTTTACGCTTAATCCTTCTGGCTGCCTCTGCGCTGGCTGCCTTCACTCACCTCAGTCACTTACTGGTGTAAACGCCTGAGGATTCATTCAGTTGCCGCCTTAATGCAGCCAGAATGATTTGCGTAATTTTCTATTTAAGCGCGTAACTTAACGTCAATCGCGTCTTGTGCACGATTTGTGCGTGGAGCGTCGTGGCTGTGCTGGCGACCAGACACATCCAGGACTTCCTGATTATTCACCAGTTCGCCTAACGTAATGTTGTTGAGGAAACCGGTCAGACGGTCGCTCAGATCGCGCCACAGCGCGTGGGTCAGGCATTTATCGCCGCCCTGACAACCGCCTTTACCCTGACAACGGGTCGCATCAACCGACTCGTCAACAGCGCTAATCACTTCACCGACTGCAATACTGCCGGCATCTTTACCCAGCAGATAACCACCGCCTGGTCCACGTACGCTGGACACCAGACCATTTTTACGCAAACGGGAGAACAGCTGTTCCAGATAAGAAAGGGAAATTCCCTGACGTTCAGAAATATCAGCCAACGGTACCGGGCCCGCTTCGGAGTTGAGCGCAACGTCCAACATTGCGGTCACGGCATAACGCCCTTTAGATGTCAGTCTCATGTCTTACTTAGCCTCAAACTCGCCCCTGCCCGGGGTTTTTTATTGTAAAATGGGGGTATTGCATAGCAGGGCCAAGTCTGACATTCCCGACTAAATCAGTCAACTATTTACTTGACTAATTTAGTCAGGTATTTGACGTTCCGTGCGGTATTCGTTTGCCGGATGGCGCTTCGCTTATCCGGCCTACAGGCCGCACGATTGGCAGGCCGGATAAGCGAAGCGCCATCCGGCATTAGCACCGTTACTTGCTTTTATTCTGCTGTTCGACAGATGCCAGAATCCCGCGCAAGATATTCAGCTCCTGACTCTCAGGGCGCGCACGCGTAAACAGACGGCGCAGCTTGTTCATCACTTGTCCCGGATGGCCTTCGCGAATAAACCCGGTCGACAGCAGCGTTTGTTCCAGATGACCATAAAAACGCTCTAAATCATCCACCAGCGGATACTCAGCTTCTTCGTATTCGGCGGTCTTATCACCTTCCTGCGTCGCCAGCCAGGCCATGCGTACTTCATACGCGATGACCTGTACCGCCATTGCCAGGTTCAGCGAACTGTACTCCGGGTTTGCCGCAATCGCGACATGGTAATGGCATTTTTGCAGTTCGTCGTTGGTCAGCCCAACGCGTTCACGACCAAACACCAGCGCCACAGGGGTATTTGCTGCTTCCGCAACGCTTTTTAAACCGCATTCGCGCGGGTCAAGCATCGGCCACGGCAGCGTACGCGAACGTGCGCTGGTTCCGACCACCAGGCTGCATCCAGCCAGCGCTTCATCGAGGGTATCGACGATCTGCGCGTTGCCGATCACATCGCTGGCTCCTGCCGCCAGGGCGATGGCCTGGGAGTCAGGTTTCACGAGCGGGTTCACCAGCCACAGGTTGGTTAACCCCATTGTTTTCATGGCGCGGGCGACAGAGCCCATATTGCCGGTATGAGACGTTTCCACCAGCACGATTCGAATATTTTGCAGCATTGTCTTTCTTCAGCTAAAGATTATTCGGTCATATTATCATAAATCGAAGACATATTCCGATCTCGCTGCTATACTCTGCGCCGTTTTCCCGTTCTTTAACATCCAGTGAGAGAGACCGATGCATCCGATGCTGACCATCGCCGTGCGCGCAGCGCGCAAGGCGGGTAATGTAATTGCCAAACACTACGAAACGCCTGACTCAGTAGAAACCAGCCAGAAAGGCAGCAATGATTTCGTGACCAACGTCGATAAAGCCGCCGAAGCGATTATTATCGAAACGATCCGCAAATCTTACCCACAGCACACCATCATCACCGAAGAAAGCGGTGAACATGAAGGTACCGATCAGGATGTTCAATGGGTTATCGATCCACTGGATGGCACTACCAACTTCGTAAAACGTCTGCCGCACTTCGCGGTTTCCATCGCCGTACGTATTAAAGGCCGCACTGAAGTCGCCGTGGTTTACGATCCGATGCGTAATGAACTGTTCACCGCGACTCGCGGTCAGGGCGCACAGCTGAATGGCTACCGTCTGCGCGGCAGCAATGCGCGTGACCTGGACGGCACCATTATCGCAACCGGCTTCCCGTTCAAGGCCAAACAGCACGCCACCTCTTACATGAATATCCTCGGCAAAATGTTTACCGAGTGCGCTGACTTCCGTCGCACCGGTTCTGCTGCGCTGGATCTGGCCTATGTTGCCGCTGCGCGCGTTGACGGTTATTTCGAAATTGGTCTGCGTCCGTGGGATTTCGCCGCGGGTGAACTGATCGCCCGTGAAGCTGGCGCCCTGGTCTGCGACTTTACCGGTGGTCACAACTACATGACGACCGGCAACATCGTGGCGGGCAACCCGCGCGTGGTAAAAGCGATGCTGGCGAATATGCGTGACGAACTGAGCGACGCGCTGAAGCGTTAATCGTTTGCTGCCGGATGGCGGCTAACGCCTTATCCGGCCTACAGAGGGAAATGATCTGTAGGTCTGATAAGTGAAGCGCCATCCGGCAAAATCAAAACGGCCGTAATCCCCTTCCCACTGGCACCGCACTCACCCACATCACTCCTGCTGCCACCACTAATATCATGCCACCGGCTAACGCCAGCGTTGACCAACCTACCTGCCGCCACAGTACTGGCGCATGATTGCCGCTCAGCCTGACTGCCAGTGTACGAAAACTGTGCACCAGCAGCGCCAGAGAGGTAATCGTCAGCGACGTTCCCGCCGCCATCGCCAGTGCCGAGGCCATCCCCCAGTAAAAGACGCCAATGACTTTGCTGAACAGCAGGACCATGATCGCTCCGGAACAGGGACGCATCCCCATCGACAGAATAATCATTAGCCGCGCGCGCCAGTCATCATCGCGGTGAAGCTGGCCCGGATTCGGCACGTGCTGATGCCCGCAACCACAGTTTTCATGGTGCACATGGTGTGGCGTGAAGGCGATAAACCTGGGTTTGCGCAGCAGCGCATGCAGTTTCTTCAGCGCCTGCCAGCAGAGCAAAACGCCCAGAATCCCCACCAGCGCATAGCTCCCCTTCTCCAGCCAGAAACCACTCAGATGTAACTGTCTCGCCGGCAGTTGCAGGATGCTGAGCACCACCACGACCAGCCCGATCGCCACCAGCCCCTGCAATAACGAAGAGGCCAGCGTCAGCCCAATACTCGACTTCAGCTTTGAAGGATGGGTTGCCAGCCAGGTGGTGATCACCACTTTTCCGTGTCCCGGCCCCAGCGCGTGCAGCACACCATAGATAAAGCTAAACAGCAGCAACGACCCACCCGCCTGGGCTGGACTGGCGGCAACGGCCTTCAGCAATACGCTCATCTGCTGATTGACCTCCCGCTGCCAGACAATACTTTTGATCATCACCTGCGGCCAGGCGTGCCACAGCCAGACACCACCGATCGCTGCAATCAGCAAAAACAGCGCCAACGGCCACAGCGATAACCAACGCCGTGCGTGAATGCGGTTTGTTGATATTACTGACATGAGATCGTCACCGTCTGCGCGAATTGTTTCCCCAGTTCCATATCCTCCGGCGGCGCATCTTCTTTATCCAGCGACTGGGCAAAAATAAGCGACGCTTCGCTCGGTGCGGGCGTGTGCAGCGCAATGTTACAGCGCTCGCGCAACACCGACGATAGCGTTGCATCGTTATCGTCTTCGTAGCTCATATCGACATAATAAGAGGGATCAAAGGTCGAGAAGGTGTAACGCTGCCCGCTCAATGGTTGCGGTTCGGCAAGCGGCAACACAAAGGTGAGCACGGCCTGATGCTCATCACGCTCCATGCTGTATTCCGTGGGGCGGTTTTTAAATTTAACGCGCTGCCCGTTGTGCCACATTTCGGTAAAGTAATGCTGTCCCAACACATTCGCCATCACTTCCGCCGCCAGCTTCTTCCAGATTTCAGAACCCGGTTTAGCCTCTCCCGCATCATAGAGCAGATCGGCAGAGGTCAGTTCATCCATTGTCCAGCGCATCTTCAGCGCCACGATAGTCCCGTTATCGCTGACCACTTCCGTTTTCAGACGGATAAAACTGTGAGGATGTGCGCTCACCGTAAACGTCAAAAATGCGAGTAATACCAGCAAAGCGCCGCGTATCATGAATGGTATCAACTCCCCACAAAAACAGGACGGGCCACGCGAGTCACGATCGTCGTGGCAGGATTTTCCGTGAGGATAACATTGAAATGAGGAATGTTGAGCGTTGATTTCTGGACGCGATTCAGTTCTCAGATTTGCGATTTCATTGTTGGAGGCTGTGCGCCTGCGGCGGTAACTTTCTGTGTGTCACAACCATTTTGATAACAAATTGTAAAAATAAATAAGCAATTTCTAATTATTTTTAACATAAAAATTGACATTCAATGCATTGCACATATCGAAATTAACTATAATTTAACCTAAAAATATCCATAAATTAACAAAAATGGGCATTTATCACATTTATTAAACTTACAATTCATTACCTCTTCCCTTCGTTGATAACCTCCTGTTCGTGACATGCCCCGGTCCCTACAAAAGGTACAACTATGAAATTCAAACTCGCATTACTCAGTGCAACCCTGGTTTCTGCATGCATGTTGTCCGGCCCGTCCTTTGCGGCAGAAAAATATGAAATCGCTGTGGTTGCTAAAGTCACCGGTATTCCGTGGTTTAACCGCATGGAAACCGGCGTGAATGAAGCCGCGAAGAAACTGGATGTGAATGCTTACCAGACCGGCCCTTCCACACCGGATCCGGCTCAGCAGGTGAAGGTCATTGAAGATCTTATTGCCAAGAACGTTAACGCGATCATTGTGGTACCTAATGACGCCAAGGTGCTTGAGCCCGTGCTGAAAAAAGCGCGCGATAAGGGCATTGTCGTTCTGACTCACGAATCGCCGGATCAGCAAATCGGCCAGTGGGATATCGAAACGATCGACAGCGAGAAATACGCGCAGGCCAACGTCGACGAGCTGGCGAAGGATATGGGCGGTAAAGGCGGCTATGCCATTTACGTCGGCTCGCTGACCGTGCCATTGCACAACGCCTGGGCCGATTACGCCATCAAGTACCAGAAAGAAAAATACCCGGAGATGTTTGAAGTCACCACCCGTCTGCCGGTGGCTGAGAGCATCGACAAATCCTACTCCACGACGCTGGACCTGATGAAAACCTATCCGCAGATGAAGGGCATCATTGGCTTCGGTTCGCTGGGTCCGATTGGTGCAGGTCAGGCGGTACAGAAAAAACGCGCGAAAGATAAAATTGCCGTGGTGGGGATTGCGATGCCCGCACAGGCAGCGCCTTATCTGATGCGTGGTGACATCAAAAAAGCGATGCTGTGGGATCCAAAAGATGCCGGCTACGCGCTGGTGACCGTGGCAGATCAATTGCTGCAAGGTAAAGAGGTCACGCCAGATCTGACCATTGAAGGATTAGGGAAAGCCGATGTCGACATGGAGAAGAAAGTGATCCGCTTTAACAAGATCCTCGAAGTCACCAAAGACAACGCGCAATCACTTGGTTTCTAAGGCTCCAGCCACCACCAGGGAAACCTAACGCCGACCGTCTGGTCGGCGCTATCAACAGGCTTAACACTCTGCGCCCGTCAGGGCGCTCGCAGGGGTATTGTCCATGACAGACACCACCGCATTTATCACTCTTGAGAATATCAGCAAGCAATTCCCGGGCGTGCTGGCGCTGGATAATGTGAATCTGACGCTGAAAAAAGGCGAAGTTCACTGTCTGGCAGGACAGAACGGTTGCGGTAAAAGCACCATTATTAAAGTGATTTCCGGGGTCTATCAGCCGGAAAAAGGAGCGCAGATCCTGCTGGATGGCAAACTGTTCCACCAGTTGTCGCCGCAGCTCTCTTCGCATTACGGCATCCAGGTTATCTATCAGGATTTATCCCTCTTTCCTAACTTCAGCGTGGCGGAGAATATAGCCGTCAACCGCTACCTGCCCGGCGGCGACATCTGGGTGCGGCGCGGTACGATGAAGCAACAGGCGCTGGCGGCGATGAAGCGGATTGGCGTTAGCATCGATCCCGATAAAAAAGTGGAAAAACTCTCCATTGCCGACCGTCAGCTCGTCGCGATTTGTCGTGCCATTGCCGCCGACGCCCGTCTGGTGATTATGGATGAACCCACTGCTTCCCTGACGCGGCAGGAGGTCAATGGCCTGCTGCGCGTGGTCAACGAACTGAAAGCCGACGGGATTTGCGTGGTGTTCGTCAGCCACCGTCTCGATGAGGTGATGGAAGTGGCGGACCGCATCAGCGTGATGCGCGACGGCAAACTGGTGGGGACGTATCCCGCCAGCGAACTCGACAGCCATGAACTGGCATTCCTGATGACCGGTCAACGCTTCCACTACAGTCCGCTGCCGGAAAAACCGCCGGTTGAGCAGGAGCCGATGCTGGAACTGCGCAACCTGAGCCGCAAAGGAAAATATCAGGATATCAACCTGTCGCTGCGCAGCGGTGAGATCGTATCCATTGTCGGCCTGCTTGGCGCGGGCCGCACCGAACTCTGTCTGAGTCTGTTTGGCATGACCCACCCGGAAAGCGGGGAAATCCGCATTAACGGAAAACCGGTTCAACTGCGCAACAACCATGACGCCATCAGGCACGGGATCGGCTATGTCTCGGAAGATCGCCTGACCCAGGGGCTGATCATGGAACAGTCGATCTACGACAATACGATTGTCACGGTCTTCGACAAACTGCATACCCGCAGCGGTCTGCTCGATCACGGTAAAGCCAAAACGCTGGTCGCCGATCTGATCCGTGAACTGAACATCAAGGTGGCCGATCCGCAGTTGCCGGTCAAAACACTCTCCGGCGGCAACGCCCAGCGAATCGCCATCGCTAAATGGGTGGCGACCCAACCGCGTATCCTGATCCTGGATTCCCCAACGGTGGGGGTTGATATCGCCAACAAAGAGGGGATTTACCAGATCGCCCGCAATCTTGCGGAACAGGGAATGGCGGTGCTGATGATTTGCGATGAGATCCCGGAAGCGTATTACAACAGCCACCGCGTACTGGTCATGCGTCGCGGGAAGCTGGTCGCCGAGTTTAATCCGCATCGCTGTCGTGAAGAGGACATTGCAGAGGTGGTCGAGGTCATCCATGAATAACTTTCGTCTCTCCCGTTTACTCGGGCACCATGAATTCTGGCTGGGCCTGCTGGTGATTGCGCTTGCCGTTGGGCTGAGCGTCAGCACTGACGAGTTCCTGTCACTCGGTAACCTGACGGACGTCGCCACCAGCTATGCCATTCTCGGCATTCTCGCCTGCGGGCTGTTTGTCGTGCTGATCTCCGGCGGAATCGATATTTCGTTCCCGGCGATGACGGCGATAGCGCAATACGCGATGGCAAGCTGGGTAATCGCTCACGGCGGCAACTTTCTGCTGGCGCTGACCATCGCCATCGCCGTCGGCTTATTGCTCGGGCTGATTAACGGCTTTCTGGTCTACTGGCTGCGCGTGCCCGCCATCATCATTACTATCGCTACGCTTAACGTCTATTACGGTCTGCTGGTTTACGCCACCAAAGGCACCTGGCTGTACGGCTTCCCGGACTGGTTCATGAACGGCATCAACTGGCTCTCGTTCACCGCTGCAGATGGCTATGACTACGGCATTACCCTGCCGTTACTGTGCCTGGCAGCGGTGATCGTCTTCACCGCTATCCTGATGAACTACACCCGTCTCGGTCGCCAGATTTACGCGATGGGCGGCAACCGCGACGCCGCCTCCCGCCTCGGACTGAATCTGTTGAAGCTGCATTTCTATGTCTACGGCTACATGGGCATCCTCGCGGGCGTAGCCGCCGTCGTGCAGGCGCAGATCACGCAGTCCGTGGCGCCGAACTCACTGCTCGGTTTTGAGCTGACGGTGCTGGCGGCGGTTGTGCTGGGCGGGACCAGCATGAGCGGCGGACGCGGCACATTAACCGGGACGCTGTTGGGGGTCATTCTGCTGGCCTTTTTGCAAAACGGTCTGACGCTGCTCAGCGTCTCCTCGTACTGGCACACCGTTTTCAGCGGCGTCATTATCCTGGTCAGCATCAGCGCCACCGCGTGGAACGAAAAACGCAAACTGGCAAGGGAGCTTTGAGATGAAAGCGTTCGCAAAAGTATTACCCGGTGATGCCATCATCCGCCTGCAGTGCGTGATTATTATCGTCGTCGCCGTCGTCTTCTCGGCGCTGTTAGGCACTCGCTTTTTCAGCGTCGCAAACTTCCAGTCCATCGGCTCACAGTTACCGATCCTCGGTATGCTGGCGCTGGGAATGGGCATGACCATGCTGACGGGCGGCATTAACCTGTCGATTATTGCCGGCGCCAACGCCTGTTCGCTGGTGATGGCCGCCGTCATCGTTAGCCATCCGGACAATCCGTTGTTCCTTGCGCTGGCGCTGCTGGCCGGTGCGGCGGTCGCCGTGGCGATAGGGACGCTGAACGGCGCGCTGATCGCCTGGGTTGGCGTGTCGCCGATCCTCGCCACGCTCGGCACCATGACGCTGATCTCCGGACTGAATATTTTGCTCTCTAACGGCACGGTGATTTCCGGCTTTCCGGCGGCAATTCAGTACCTCGGCAACGCCACCCTTGCGGGGATCCCCGTCGCCCTGCTGCTCTTCTTATTCGTCGCTGTACTGCTATGGGTGCTGCTGGAGCACACCACGCTTGGGCGCAGTCTCTATCTGATGGGTTCCAACGAGCAGGCGACCCGCTACAGCGGCGTGAACACCGTTCGGGTGCAGATTTCCGTCTACGTCATTTCCGCCCTGCTCGGCTGGGTGGCCGCAATCTTAATGATGGCGAAATTCAACTCGGCGAAGGCCGGATACGGTGAGTCTTATCTGTTGGTCACTATTCTCGCCTCGGTGCTGGGCGGCATCAATCCGGACGGCGGATTTGGCCGTATCATCGGCCTCGTGCTGGCGCTGATTGTGCTGCAAATGCTGGAAAGCGGCTTTAACTTGCTGGGGATCAGTAGCTATCTGACGATGGCGCTTTGGGGCGCGGTACTCATCCTCTTTATCGCATTACAGAATCGTAGAGCCTGATTTCAGGAGAAAAATTATGGCGAGTTACTTTATTGGTGTGGATGTAGGAACCGGCAGCGCTCGCGCAGGGGTATTTGATCTCAACGGCAGAATGGTCGGTCAGGCCACTCGCGCGATTGAGATTTACCGCCCGCAGGCCGATTTCGTCGAGCAGTCGTCCGATAACATCTGGCAGGCCGTCTGCAACGCGGTTCGTGATGCCATTAATCAGTCCGATATCAACCCCATTCAGGTGAAAGGGTTGGGATTTGACGCTACCTGTTCGCTGGTGGTGTTGGATAAAGAGGGCAAACCGCTGACCATCAGCCCTTCCGGGCGCAGCGAACAAAACATTATCGTGTGGATGGATCACCGCGCCATCACCCAGGCCGAGCGCATCAACGCGATGCATCATCGGGTACTGGACTACGTGGGCGGGATCATCTCCCCGGAAATGCAGACGCCGAAACTGCTGTGGCTGAAACAGCATATGCCGAACACCTGGGCAAACGCGGGCTACTATTTTGATTTACCTGACTTCCTGACCTGGCGCGCCACCGGCGACGACACGCGTTCACTTTGCTCCACGGTGTGCAAATGGACCTACATGGGCCATGAAGACAAGTGGGATGCCAGCTACTTCCGCGAGATCGGACTGGAAGATCTGCTGGAACACGATGCGGCAAAAATCGGCCGCTACGTGAAAACGATGGGCGAACCGCTCGGCCATGGGTTGACCCAGCGCGCCGCCAGTGAAATGGGGCTGATTCCGGGCACCGCCGTCAGCGTGTCGATCATCGACGCCCACGCGGGTACCCTCGGTACGCTTGGCGCCTGCGGCGTCTCTGGCGAAGTCGCTGACTTTGACCGTCGCGTGGCGCTGATTGGCGGCACCTCAACCGGTCACATGGCTATCTCTAAACAGCCGCGCTTTATCGGTGGCGTCTGGGGTCCCTACTATTCCGCCGTGTTGCCGGAATACTGGCTCAATGAAGGCGGACAGTCTGCGACCGGCGCGCTGATCGACCACATGATTCAGTCGCACCCTTGTTATGACACGCTGCTGGCACAGGCCAAAGCGCAGGGGCAAACCATTTATGAAGTGCTGAACGCGTTGCTGCGTAAAATGGCAGGCGAGCCGGAGAATATCGCCTTCCTGACCCGCGATATTCATATCCTGCCCTACTTCCACGGCAACCGTTCGCCGCGCGCCAACCCGACGCTGACCGGGGCGATCAGCGGTCTGAAGCTTTCCCGCACGCCGGAAGACATGGCGCTGCACTATCTGGCGACCATTCAGGCCATCGCGCTGGGGACGCGCCACATCATTGAAACCATGAACCAGAGTGGGTATAGCATCGACACCATCATGGCCAGCGGCGGCGGCACCAAGAACCCTATCTTTGTGCAGGAACATGCCAATGCCACCGGTTGCGCCATGTTGTTGCCGGAAGAGAGCGAAGCGATGCTGCTGGGCGGCGCAATGATGGGCACCATCGCCGCCGGCGTTTTTGAGACCTTCCCGGAAGCGATGTCGGCGATGAGCCGGATAGGTAAAACGGTCACCCCGCAGACCAATCGCATTAAGCAGTATTACGACCGTAAATATCAGGTGTTCCACGAGATGTATCAGGATCACATGAAGTACCGCCAGTTAATGCAGGGGGACGCATGAGTAGCCCATGGCAACAGGCCACCGATACCTGGACCCTCTACAGTGAGGCGCTGGCCGGTCTGGGCCAGCATCTGAACGAACCGGTCTGGAACGCATTAATGACGGAACTGCGCGAATGCCGCGGGAAAATCGTGGTCACCGGCGTCGGCACCTCCGGCATTGCGGCGCGAAAAATCGCCCACATGCTGTCCTGCGTTGAGCGCCCGGCGATCTACCTCAACGCCACCGATGCCGCGCACGGCGATCTCGGTTTTTTACGCGCGGACGACCGGGTCATTCTGCTCTCCCGTGGCGGTAACTCTGACGAGCTTACGCGCTTATTGCCGGGTCTGGCCACACGCAGCGTGCCGATTATCAGCGTCACGGAAAACCCGGACTCCGCCATTGCCCGCGCCGCCCGGCTGGTGATTTCCACCGGCGTCCAGCGCGAGGCAGATCCGCTGAACATGCTGGCGACCACCTCCATCATGCTGGTAATTGCGATCTTTGATGCTGCCTGCGCTTGTCTAATGAGCGAAAGCGGCTACTCCAGAGAAACGCTGCTGGCCGTGCATCCGGGTGGCGATGTCGGTTTAACCCTGCGACAGGAACGTTAATCCATTAATAACCTTTCAGCCTCGCCTCCCCCGGCGAGGCTTTTTACTGCGCAATGTGAAGATAAAAACGTGGAAAATCCTAATAAAGCGCTGCGTTAAACTCTCTTACACGGTTACACACGTGAAAAATTCTGTGACCTCTCCCTGCAATCCTGACGCAAAACATTTCATTCGTAATGGCTATGGAAAAACTTTAGCTATTCTTATCTAACATACCTACGGGAGATCCGACAGATGATGCCAACGCTTGCTCCGCCATCTGTACTTTCTGCTCCCCAGCGCCGTTGCCAGGTTTTGCTGACGCTTTTCCAGCCAGGGCAGATTGCCACTGCGGAAATGTTCAGTGCGCTAAATGGTGTCGATGATACTGTTGCCCGTGAGGATATAGTCGAAACGGGACTGGAGATCCAACGTTATCATCGACTCAGCATTAGCACTGGTCCGAACGGGTGCTACCGGATCGAAGGTACCGCGCTTAACCAACGCCTCTGCCTCTTACACTGGCTCAGACGCGGCCTGCGTCTGTGTCCGGCGTTCATTAACCAGCATTTTGCCCCCGCCCTCAAAATTGAGCTGAAACAGCGGGGGATCCTGCGCACGCTGTATGACGATACCAATCTGCATGCGCTGATTAACCTGTGCGCGCGTCGTCTGCAAAAGCCATTCGAATGCCGGGACATCCAGTTCCTGCGCCTCTATCTGCAATATTGTCTGTTGCAGCACCACGCGGGGATCTCGCCGGAATTCAATCCTGTCCAGCAGCGCTGGGCGCAGTCCTGCGCCGAGTACCCGCTGGCACAAGAGATTGGCCGCCACTGGCAGCGACGCGTCATGCAAAATGCGCCGCTTACGGAATCGCTGTTTATGGCGCTGCTGTTTTCGATGATCCGCATCCCGGATCCGATTCGCGATAACCATCAGCAGAACCGACGGTTGCGTCTGGCGATCGCCCGCCTGATCCTGCGCTTTCGCGAAATGGGCGCCGTACGCTTCAATGACGAACACGGGCTGAACGCGCAACTCTACATCCACCTCGCCCAGGCGCTGAACCGCAGTCTGTTTTCTATCGGTATCGATAACACGCTGCCGGAAGAGTTCGCCCGCCTCTATCCGCGTCTGATGCGTACCACTCGCGACGCGTTACGCGGGTTTGAAGAAGAGTATGACGTTGAGTTTTCCGAAGAAGAGACGGGACTGGTGGCGGTGATTTTTGGCGCGTGGCTGATGCAGGATAATGACCTGCATGAAAAACAGGTTGTCTTACTGACCGGGGATAATCCGCAACTGGAGCAGCAGATAGAACAACAGTTGCGTGAACTGACGCTGCTGCCGCTGAACATCAAACCATTGCCGATGCGAACATTCCAGCAGGAAGGCTCACCGCGCGGCGTGGCGCTGATTGTCACCCCTTACGCCACGCTGCTGCCGCTCTTTTCACCCCCGTTGATTCATGCGGATCAGGCGCTGACGCCACATCAGCAGCAGCAGATCCGCAAGATGCTGGAATCAGGCTGAAGCGGCCACTTTTGGCCGCAGCACCATGGCCGGCAACGCCACCAGCGCCATCACCCAGAAGACGCCGTTACCCAGATTCTGGTACAGGAAGCCGGCAAACACGGTCATGATGGCAATGCTGCCGCCCATCGCCACGGCAGAATAGACCGCCTGCAGACGAATGACCTCGCTTCCCTGACGCGCCGCAATATAGCGCATCGCCGCCAGGTGGCAGACGGTAAAGGTGCCGCAGTGGAGGATCTGCACCACAATCAGCCACGGCAGCGCCGTCGTCCAGCCCATCAGTCCCCAGCGAATCACCCCGCAGATGGCGGAGAGCAGTAACAGATCGCGGGCGCTAAAGCGGCGAAACAGCTTATTGCTCAGCGCAAAGATAATCACTTCTGCCACCACGCCAAGCGACCAGAGATAGCCAACTGCCGAAGCGGAATACCCCGCGCCCTGCCAGTAAATGGCGCTAAAGCCGTAGTAGGCGGCATGCGCCCCCTGCAACAGACAGACGCAGGCCAGAAAGCGCCAGCTTTGCGTGACCAGTGCGCGCCAGGCGAGCCAGCCTGCGCTCTCCTGGTGACGGTTTTCCCCTTCGGGCAGCACGCTGGGGCGAATCAGCATTCCCAGCAGCATTGAGGCGACGCCCAGCGTCAGCAGCGCCAGCACGGCCCGATAATCAAATACGCTGACCAGCTTTCCGGTCAACGCCGAACCGATCACAAAAGCCACCGATCCCCACAGCCGTACGCGACCGTAGTCCATCGTGATCTGTTTTTGCCAGGTATTCGCCAGCGCGTCTGTGAGCGGCACCAGCGGTGAGAAGAAGAGGTTAAAGCCGACCATCACCACCATCAGCCAGGCGACGTGGGTTCCGGCCCAGAAGGCCAGCGCAAAGACCAGCGCCAGCAGCGCCAGAATGCGTAACGCGGAGATCAGCCGCGACGGGTCGCTGACCCGTGGGGCAATAATCAGACTCCCGAGAAAACGCGCCACCAGTCCAGCGCCCAACAGCAGGCCAATGGTCTCCGGCGTGAGGCCAAGCCCTTTAAGCCAGACGCTCCAGAAGGGAAGAAAAATCCCGTAGCTAAAAAAGTAGGTGAAGTAACCGAGCGCCAGCCAGCGCGTGGAGTGCAAAGACATGATCCCCTCCCGTGTGGAGGCGATAGTCTGGCGATAAACGCAGGCTGGCGCAAGTGAACATTAACAGCAACATAACAACGATTTGCCACTAATCAACGCGAATCTCCATCGCGAAATGGCACCGTTCGCCAGGGCCTAACATCCGTAATCCCGGCTGCCCCGGCATGTGGTGGGCATTTACCGGATGCGTCTGCGGTTCCAGACAAAGGAATGACTGACCTGGCATTCTGAAAAGCATCAGCCAGGGAGTTTGCGCAGAAATCGTGATCTTCATCACATCATGATAAATAACCGCCTGCCCGCTCCAGCCAGAATACCCCACGTTCAACCAGCGATCCGCGCCATACTGCGCCCTGGTGAAATCGGCCTCCGTCGGCAGTTCACTCTGCCAGGGCAGCGGCAAATGGTGCTCGCCTTCCGGCCAGTAACCGCTGGCCGAAAACTGCAGCGTACTTTGCGCATCGAAAGCAAAAAACGGGTGGAAACCGCAGCCGTACAGCATGGGACGCTTGCCCAGATGAGCGATCGTCAGCGACGCCCTGAATACCGACGCCTCCAGCACATACTGCAGTTCGGCCTGATAATCATAGCCACATGCCAGTTGACTGCGCAGACGCAGCGAACAGCTATCATCGGTCGCCGCCATGACTTCCCAGCGCTTAAGCCAGCCGTCACCGTGCAGGAAAAACCGGTCGTCAGCCTCATACAGCGGCAACTGCACCTCGGTTCCGCACTGGCTGAAGCGGTTACCGGCCACGCGATTGGCAACCGGTAGCATCGGAAACAGCCCGCCATCACCGGCAGTTTTCCCCTCGCCTGCGCGTAAAATCGGCTGTTGATGTGGTAACGAAAACAACGACAGCAGCGTACCGCCCTGCGGATCCACGCGCATCCGCAGATGCGCGTTATGCAGCGTCAGCGGCGTCGTCATCAGCGTGCGCTTCTCTGCTGTGCTGACGGGCTGGCCTTCAGGTGTCTCGCCGCCAGTTGTTCCTCAAGGGCCTCCAGGGTGACGCCTTTGGTTTCCGGCACATTACGCAACACATACACGTAGCCCAGCGCACAAATCACACCATAGAGCAGGAAACTCCCGGCGGCGCCCAGCCCGGCATTAAGCAGCGGGAAGGTATAGGTCAGCAGGAAGCAGGCAATCCACAGCGCCAACGTGCCCAGCGACATCGCCAGTCCGCGTACGCGGTTAGGGAAGATTTCGGACAGCAGCACCCAGGTGACAGGCGCCAGCGTCAGGGCATAAATGGCAATCGCCGCCAGCACCAGAACCAGCACTGGCCAGCCCATAATCCCCATCCCATAAGCGCCAGCAATCAGCACATAAATCACGGTCAGCCCGGATGCGCCAAACAGCATCAGTTTGCGCCGACCAATTTTATCCACCAGCGGCAGCGCGGCAAGGGTAAAGACCAGATTGATAATGCCGGTGGCGACGATGGATTTCAGCGTACCGTTAATGTCGAAACCGGCAGAGGCAAAAATCTCCTGCGCGTAATTAAAGATCACGTTGATCCCGCACCACTGCTGGAAGACCGCCAGCACCATACCAATGATCACAATCGGTTTGATCTGCGGTTGCAGCAGCGTTGACCATGCGACTTTGTGATTATCTTTGAGCAGCGTGTGTTCGATCTCTTTCAGCGTCTGCCCGGCGTACTCCGCAGAACCAATGCGTTGCAGCATGGCGCGCGCACGCTCCGGTTTGCCCGCCTTCACCAGCCAGCGCGGGGATTCCGGAACGAAAAACATCAGCACCAGAAACACCAGCGCGGGAACCAGCTCTGCGCCGAACATCCAGCGCCAGCCCATCTGCCCGTTCCAGCTTTCAACAATCGCCTGTTGCGTGGCCCCTGTGGCAACGGGTTCAGCGATCATCAGGTTGATCAACTGTGCCGCCAGGACGCCAATCACGATGGTCAACTGGTTCACCGCCACAAAACGTCCGCGTTTTTCCGCCGGACTGACTTCAGCGATGTACAGCGGACTGAGCGCTGACGCAAGACCAATCCCGACGCCGCCAACGATGCGGTAAATCACGAACATGTCGAAGTGGCTGGCAACGGCGGTTCCCCATGCGGAAGCACTGAACAGGATAGCAGAGAGGATCAGCGGCATTTTTCGACCAAATTTATCCGCACACCAGCCAGAAATCAGCGCGCCAAAAATACAGCCCACCAGCGCTGAGCTCATCGCCCAGCCCGACTGCGCCGGATCGGTTATCGAGAAGTACGCTTCATAAAAAGGCTTTGCCCCGCCAATCACCACCCAGTCGTAGCCAAACAGCAAACCACCACAGGCCGCGACCAGACAGATGGTCCAGACGTAGCCGATTTTCAAATGTGTCTGCGCGTTATTCATTATGATTCCTCTTTCAGGGAAACGCAGGGAACAGTAGGTTTCCGGTGACGTCACCGCCACCGGTTCAGGGTTTAGTGCAATAACTCCAGTCTGATGACATGGCGCAAGAACAGAGCTTTGTCATGCGCCGGGTTCTGTTGCAGAAGTGCGTCAATCGCCTGCTGGCAGGCAGGTAAATCTCCCAGCCCCAGATGCCCCAACGCGGTAATAAACAGGCAGTGCTGCTGGTGCTTTGCCTCCGCCGGCGTATCAAGCACCACCAGATCCGGTAATGAAACGGCGAAGAAATCCACCTCCGGCACGTGGTCTCGTTGTGACGCCACCCACTGCAGGAAGCTGTGGAAAAGTTGCTCGGCGTCGTCACGTTCACCCAACTGTTTCAGCGCCATGCCCTGCCAGAAGAGATAGTCCACAGGCTGATCGTTGTAGTAGCGTCCGGCATCCAGCGTGTTTCCGCCACGGGTGGCGCGGGCAAAGTAACGCTGCGCTTCGTCATGATATCCCTGACGTTGAGCGCAATAGCCCAACAGATACCAGATATCGTTATCGGTTTGTCCGGGTAAGCGCCCTTCCCCCAGGTTATGCGGATAGATCAGCGCCTGTTGTAGCAGACTGACCGCCTCAGGGAATTCCTCTCTGCCGACCGCCGCCAGCGCCCGATGCATCTGGTTCAGCAGATACTGCCCGGTCGCTTTCCCTTCTCCCCCTTCCCAGGGATGGAATACGCGCTCGCCAAGCACCTTCGCAGCATCATCGTAGTGGCCCAGTCCGTTCCACAGGCTGAGCAACTCCACGGTTAAATCGTCACGCTGGAACACCACCGCCTTGCGCGATTCAAGCTGTTGCAGACGTTGCTCAACCGGCGTCGCCAACAGCTTATTGAGGTAATCCAGTTCAAACAGGAAGCGGGCGTTATCAGGCTCCAGCGCTACGGCCTGCGACAAATACTGCTGTGCCCTGGCGGCATCGTGCTGTTTGTTCCACGCGTAAATCCCCAGCAGACGATGCACGGGCGCAAATTCAGGCTCCTGTTGCAGGGTAAATTGCCAGCAGGAAAGCGCCTCTTCGTAGCGGCGTTTGCTGTACCAGAAGCAGCCCAACAGATAGCGGGCGTAAGCACTGTGCTCCAGCGTTTGCAGCATCTGTACTTCGTCGAGGGTGTTCGGGAAACGCACCCGGTTATGCAGACAAGCACGCGCCTGGGCGATGAACGGCTGCGGATTGTCACTCAGCGACGCCCGCCACAGCAACGGCAGCGTTTCCTGACTGTCCAGCAGTTCCAGTAGTTCGCGTGCCGCGGCTTTCTGACCGAAAGAGAGCAACCATCCCGCCAGTTCGCAGGCGTTAGTACCGCGGCGACCGGTAATGGCGATAAGCGCCATTTTCGACGGTTCATCCCGGCGTATAGCCCAGCGGGCATAGTGCAGCGCGTAGCTGAGCGGGTAATCATTAAGCTGCTGCTCAATGTATTTCAGCGCCTCTGACGTGCGTCCCCGTTCTGCCAGTACCAGCGCTTTCAGTCCCATCGCCAGGTTGTTGCTGCCGTTAAAGCGCAAACTCTGTGTCACTTTTTCCAGTGCATCCGCATGATCGCCACGCGCCATCGCAAGCCGGGCCAGTGCCCAGAAGGCCGCATCACGACAGTTCCCACTCCAGCTCGCCTTGTAGTAGTGATCCCAGGCCTGCAGGCAATCGCCCTGGCGCTCCCGCGCAGCGGCCAACAGCATACTGGCTTCGCCATCGCGCGGGTTTTTGTTCAGGCGATGCGCCCGCTCTAATGCCGCTTTCGCGCAGCGTTCAACTTGCGCCCAGTCAGCCTGGTTCAGCGCCAGCGTCCCCAGTGCGACGTTGTTGCGGTAATCCAGCGGATCAATTTCCAGCGCCCGGCGATAGTAATCCCCGGCGTAACGACTGGCGTGGTTATACTGCTCCAGATGCTGACCGATAAAGTAGAGTTCATCGGTGTTGGATAACGCCTCCGGCTGTGCCGGGGCCGTTGCCGCCGAGGGCAGCGGCAAATCGTCAGCAATGTGTTCTTCGTATTGCAGCAACGTCTGACCGTCGTGACGGGTGACCGTCATGGTGATCCGCGCATAGCCCGAATCGGCAAGCGTCGTCAGCCAGCTTTTCCCCGGCGCCAGCGTCAGCGTGGTTTCAAAGAAAGGCGCGCCGTCTGCGCTGAGCGTCACCCGTACATCATGCAATGGTGCAACCGCATAAACGCCAACGGACAGCTGGTTTTCATCACGCACCAGCCGCAGCGCCAGGTCGGTACTGGCGTTTTGCACCATCCCTAATTCGCTGTATGGCAGGAAGTTCTGAACAAATACCTTCTCTTCATACGGGGCAAGCCAGGTGAAATCCGGCTGATTGTCGGTAAACACCCCGGTCATTAATTCGATATACGGGCCATTCTCATCGGTCAGGTTACGATCCCAGGCCACGCCAAAATCCCCGTATCCCCAGCTCCACTGCTTTTTCCCCGGCGAGATGTGATGATCGGCAACGTGCAACAACCCGCCACGCTCACCGTGATGCCAGGCGCCGACAAAGTCGTAGTCCGATTTTTCCGCCATGTACGAGGTCGGCACCGGCACATTCTTGTAGCGGGAGATATCCACCCCCGCCGAGTAGTCGACTTTGTAATAGGTGCCCGTGGCGATCGGAAAAGCGGAGACATCGCGCTTGCCGTGATCGAACACCGCCGTAACATCAGGCGGGAACACGCTTTGATGATCGTCGCCGCCCTTCACCGCCGGGTTCGCCCACCATAAAAAATGGCGCGGCGTGGCGTTGCCGTTGAAGACTTTACCGGTGATCTCTATCAGCGCGCGATCCGGGTAGAGGGTGAATCCGGTCATCACCTGCAGACCGCGCATTGGCTCCACTTCGCCCATCCAGACGGTTTGTTCGCCGTGCTCCCCTGCCCGCTGCGTAAAATCTACCGGCATAAAAGTGGTGGGGCGGTGGTGCTGCGGCCAGTTAAATTCGATCCCGCCGGAGATCCATGGCCCCAACAGGCCAACCAGCGCAGGTTTCACCACTTCGTTGTAATAGACAAAATCGCGCTGCTGCACTTTGTCATACGCACGGTGGATTCGCCCTCCCAGTTCCGGCAGCAGCATGACGCGGATAAAATCGTTTTCCATCCACACGGCCTGGTAATCGCGCATCTCGCGCTTGCCGGTCAGGGTGTCGATCACGCCGTAAGGGTAAACCGCACCTGAAGACCCCTGATAAACCCGTTTTTCCAGAAACATCGGGTTCGGATCTTCCTCACCCACCGTCCAGGTCGGTAGTGAGAGGGTTTCCTGCCAGACCTTAACTGAACCGTACATGCTGCCTCCACTCAATAAACAAAAGTAAAATGTCATCTTGTGGCTATTGTGTGGTAGTTAACTGGCGGTAAAATGCGCAATGCTCACGCAATATAGTTAAGGGAGTTAAGTGTATGCAGCGTTCGGGATTCAATAACGCCCGGGTCAGGCAGGCGAATAAACAGATCTTCCTGTCGCATTTATGGCGCGAAAAGCAGCTCAGTAAATCGCAGTTGGCGCAGCTCACCGGCCTGTCGATTCCGGCGGTGAGTAACATTCTTGAAGAACTGCTGGACGAAGGGCGGCTTTGCCACTCCCGTGAAACGCTGAGCCAGCGCGGGCTTAGCAGCGGAAGTTTTCATCTGCCGGTACAGGGCGCGTGGACGCTGTGTATCAACGTCACCCCCACCAGTCTGACCAGCCAACTGGCCGATGCGCGTCTGGTGGCGGTTGGCGACTGGCAGCATGAGGTCATTAACGCCGCAACGCCTGACGCGCTGCTTGCCGCGATAGCCAACCACTGGCGGCGCTGGCGTCAGCGCTATCCCGACACCACGATCAACCTCGCGCTGGGCGTCCACGGTCAGGTGGATCCGATCACCGGGGCGTCGAAAACGATGCCGCAGGCGCCGTGGAAAACGCCAGTGGAAATCAAGTATCTGCTGGAGGAGCGGCTCGGCATCCAGGTCCGCCTCGACAACGACTGCGTGATGCTGGCGCTGGCGGAAAAGTGGCAAAATCCGGCCGCCAACGAGGACTTCTGCGTGATTAACGTCGATTACGGCATTGGCTCATCGTTCGTCATTCACGACAGTATCTGGCGCGGTAGCCTGTACGGCAGCGGTCAGATTGGGCATACCATTGTTAACCCCGACGGGATCGCCTGCGACTGCGGTCGTTACGGCTGTCTGGAAACCGTCGCCTCCCTGAGCGCGCTGAAAAAGCAGGCCAGAGTCTGGATGAAGGCGCAGCCGGTGCCAGGAAGGGATCCAGAAACGCTGACCACGGATTTGCTGATCGACGCCTGGCGCAAGGGTGATGTACGCATTCAGGCGTGGGTGGAACATGCCGCCAGCGCGATTGGCTTAAGCCTGTATAACTTTCTTAATATCCTGAATATTAACCAGATCTGGCTGTACGGGCGCAGTTGCGCCTTCGGTGAATCCTGGCTCAATACGCTACGGCAACAGACGGGATTTAACCCTTTCGATCACGGCGATAATCCGCGAGCGAAAGCGACGCAGATTAGCTTTGGCACGTTGACCCGTGCCCAGCAGCTGATGGGAATTGGCTATCTGTACGTGGAGTCGCAACTGAACGAAATATAAGCTTATGGCGCGAATGGCGAGGCTCGGGGTTGTGTATTAATTTTAAAGTACGTTACTCATGCTAATGAGCCTGCTATGAACACGTTACGTTATTTTGATTTTGGAGAATCACGCCATCTGTTTTTATTGATTGCCCGTATTGCGCTGGCAATTCTGTTTATTATTTTTGGCTTCCCTAAACTGACTGGGTTCGACGGTACCGTACAATATATGACGTCTCTCGGTACGCCTGCGCCGATGCTTGCCGCGATCATTGCCGTTGTCATGGAGGTTCCGGCAGCGATACTGATTGTGCTGGGCTTTTTCACTCGCCCGCTGGCAATCCTCTTCGTTTTCTATACGTTGGGTACCGCCGTGATCGGCCATCACTTCTGGAATATGACCGGTGATGCGGTGGGGCCGAATATGATTAACTTTTATAAGAATGTCAGTATTGCAGGCGGATTCCTGCTGCTGGCGCTGACGGGGCCGGGCGCGATCTCTATTGACCGGCGCTAAAAAGGAAAAAAGGCCGCATCAGGCGGCCTTTTGTTTGCAGCAAAACGGAATTATGCGTAAACCGGGAAGCGTGCGCAGATATCCAGAACTTTCCCTTTGATGCGCTCAATCACCGCTTCATCATTGATGTTGTCCAGCACGTCACACATCCAGCCCGCCAGTTCTTTGGCTTCAGCTTCTTTAAAGCCGCGACGCGTAATGGCCGGAGAACCGATACGGATACCGGAAGTGACGAACGGGCTCTTCGGATCGTTCGGCACACTGTTTTTGTTCACGGTGATATTGGCACGACCCAGCGCGGCGTCAGCTTCTTTACCGGTCAGGTTTTTGTCCACCAGATCCAGCAGGAACAGGTGGTTTTCAGTACCGCCGGACACCACTTTGTAGCCACGGTTCAGGAACACTTCCACCATCGCCTTGGCGTTTTTCGCAACCTGCTGCTGGTAGACTTTGAACTCTGGCTCCATCGCTTCTTTCAGTGCAACCGCTTTACCGGCAATCACGTGCATCAGCGGGCCGCCCTGGGCGCTTGGGAACACCGCGGAGTTCAGTTTTTTGTACAGCTCTTCGTCACCGCCTTTCGCCAGGATCAGGCCGCCGCGCGGACCGGCCAGCGTTTTGTGGGTGGTGGTGGTCACAACGTGCGCATGCGGAACCGGGTTCGGGTAAACGCCTGCGGCAATCAGACCCGCAACGTGGGCCATATCAACGAACAGGTACGCACCGATGCTGTCAGCGATTTCACGCATTTTTGCCCAGTCAACCACGCCGGAGTAGGCAGAGAAGCCGCCGATGATCATCTTCGGCTTGTGCTCTTTGGCCAGCTTCGCCATCTCTTCGTAGTCAATTTTACCGGACTCATCAATACCGTAAGGTACGATGTTGTACAGTTTGCCAGAGAAGTTAACCGGGGAGCCGTGAGTCAGGTGGCCGCCTTGCGCCAGGTTCATACCCAGAACGGTATCACCCGGTTGCAGCAGCGCGGTGTAGACCGCAAAGTTAGCCTGAGAGCCGGAGTGCGGCTGTACGTTAGCGTAGTCTGCGCCAAACAGTTCTTTCGCACGATCAATCGCCAGTTGCTCAACGATATCCACGTATTCGCAACCGCCGTAGTAGCGCTTGCCCGGATATCCTTCAGCGTATTTGTTGGTCAGCTGAGAGCCCTGCGCCTGCATGACGCGCGGACTGGTGTAGTTTTCGGAGGCGATCAGTTCGATGTGCTCTTCCTGACGTACTTTTTCCTGCTCCATAGCCTGCCACAGTTCGGCATCATAATCGGCAATGTTCATTTCACGCTTTAACATCCGCATCTCCTGACTCAGCTAACGATAGAATTTTTGGCCTTAAAAGGCGGTCCTGTTGGACAACGGGCAACAGTATAACTGAATCATTCTGCGATAACAGGTCTTGACAAAGGAATTTACGCAAACGATTACCTTCACACGACACAAGGCTTTGCGGAATGAAGACCTTACGAATTTCAACGGATTTCTTTTCAGGTTTGTGATGCAGATTTTTCACGTTGTAACGTTTAATACGTAAAGCGTCAAAGAACCATTTACAATGCAGGGGTATTTTTTATAAGATGCATTTGACATACATCATTAAAGATTCACATAAAGGAAGACCGTATGCTTGACGCCCAAACCATCGCCACTGTAAAAGCCACCATTCCCCTGCTGGTAGAAACAGGTCCCAAACTGACCGCCCATTTTTACGATCGCATGTTTGCTCATAACCCTGAACTCAAAGAAATTTTCAACATGAGTAACCAGCGTAATGGCGATCAACGTGAAGCTCTGTTTAATGCCATTGCCGCTTATGCCAGCAATATTGAGAATCTGCCCGCCCTGCTGCCTGCGGTTGAGAAAATCGCCCAGAAGCACACTAGCTTCCAGATCAAACCTGAGCAGTACAACATTGTCGGTACACACCTGCTGGCAACCCTCGACGAAATGTTCAGTCCGGGTCAGGAAGTGCTGGATGCGTGGGGCAAAGCCTACGGCGTGTTGGCGAATGTCTTTATCAACCGTGAAGCGCAAATCTACAGTGAAAACGCCAGTAAAACCGGTGGCTGGGAAGGCACGCGTCCGTTCCGTATCGTGGCGAAAACCCCGCGCAGCGCACTGATTACCAGCTTTGAATTTGAACCGGTAGATGGTGGCGCCGTGGCCGAATACCAGCCTGGCCAGTATCTTGGTGTCTGGCTGAAGCCGGAAGGCTTCCCGCATCAGGAGATTCGCCAGTATTCTCTGACCCATAAAGCGGATGGCAAAGGCTACCGTATTGCCGTTAAACGTGAAGAAGGCGGTCAGGTATCAAACTGGCTGCATAACCATGCAAACATCGGCGATGTCGTTCATCTGGCCGCGCCGGCTGGCGATTTCTTTATGGCGGTTGCCCGCGATACGCCGGTGTCTCTGATTTCTGCCGGCGTCGGTCAAACGCCCATGCTGGCAATGCTGGATACGCTGGCAAAAGCGAACCACACCGCGCAGGTCAACTGGTTCCACGCCGCGGAAAACGGCGCCGTCCATGCGTTTGCCGATGAAGTGAGTGAACTGGGTAAAACGCTGCCACGCTTTAGCGCCCATACCTGGTATCGTGAGCCAACCGAAGCCGATCGCGCGAAAGGCGCGTTTGATAACGTTGGGCTGATGGATTTGAACAAACTGGAAGGCGCAATCAGCGATCCGGCGATGCAGTTTTACCTGTGCGGCCCGGTTGGCTTTATGCAGTTTGCCGCGAAGCAGTTGGTTGAACTGGGCGTGAAAAACGAAAACATTCATTACGAATGCTTCGGCCCGCACAAGGTCTTGTAATTACGTCATGCCTGATGGCGCTGCACTTATCAGGCCTACGGGATGCTGTTGTAGGCCGGATAAGGCGTTTACGTCGTTATCCGGCAAGCACGGCGCGGCTTAAATTGCCGCGTCGTCTTCTTCTCCGGTACGGATACGCACCACGCGCGCCACATCAAAGACGAAAATTTTACCGTCGCCGATTTTGCCCGTCTGCGCCGTGCGAATAATGGTATCCACGCAGGTTTCAACGATATCGTCCGGTACGACGATTTCAATTTTCACCTTCGGCAGAAAATCCACCATATATTCCGCGCCACGGTACAGCTCGGTATGCCCTTTCTGACGCCCAAAGCCTTTCACTTCAGTGACGGTCATCCCGGTAATACCGACTTCAGCCAGCGCTTCACGCACATCATCGAGCTTGAAGGGTTTAATAATCGCATCAATCTTTTTCATGCTAGTCCTTGAAAAGGTCGCCTGTCTTTTAATCGGGTAAACGTAACATATTACGCTGAGTTATTCTTTGAAATCGTTTGCATCCAGCTCATGGCGTGACAGGAGTTTGTAGAACTCCGTCCGGTTACGGCCCGCCATTCTTGCCGCATGCGTCACATTGCCTTTGGTGATTTGCAGCAACTTGCGCAGATAGTTCAGTTCAAACTGGTTACGCGCTTCAACAAAAGTCGGCAGCGCGGTGTTTTCCCCTTCCAGCGCCTGTTCCACCAGCGCATCGCTGATCACCGGCGAAGAGGTCAGCGCCACACACTGTTCGATCACGTTCACCAGTTGACGCACGTTGCCCGGCCAACTGGCGGTCATCAGCCGCTTCATTGCATCCGTCGAAAACGCCCTCACAAACGGCTTATGCCGCTCCGCCGACTGGCGCAGCAGATGATTCGCCAGCAGCGGAATATCTTCTGTCCGCTCCGCCAACGCCGGGATTTTCAGACTCACCACGTTGAGGCGGTAGTATAAATCTTCACGAAACTCGCCGCGCGCCATCGCTTTCGGCAAGTCACGGTGGGTTGCCGAGATGATACGCACATCAATATCGATGTCGCGATTGCTGCCAAGCGGTCTGACTTTGCGCTCCTGCAAGACGCGCAGCAGTTTGACCTGTAGCGGCGCGGGCATATCGCCAATCTCGTCCAGGAACAGCGTCCCGCCTTCCGCCGCCTGAAACAGTCCCTCACGGTTGCTCACCGCGCCGGTAAACGCACCGCGCGAGTGGCCGAATAACTCCGACTCCAGCAATTGTTCCGGCAGCGCCCCACAGTTGATGGCAATAAACGGTTTGCTGCTGCGCGGGCTGGCATTGTGAATAGCCTGGGCGAAGATCTCTTTCCCGGTGCCGCTCTGACCATTGATCAACACGCTGACGTCGGACTGCGCCACCATCCGCGCCTGCTCCAACAGACGCAGCATCAGCGGGCTACGGGTCACAATCGATTCACGCCAGCTATCATCCGTGGCGGGCGCCGACTGCTCAAGCGCCTCGTCGATCGCCTGATACAGCGCATCTTTATCCACGGGTTTAGTCAGGAAGCTGAACACGCCTTTTTGCGTTGCCGCGACCGCATCCGGAATCGAACCGTGGGCGGTCAGAATGATGACCGGCATTCCCGGCTGCACCTTCTGGATCTCACTGAACAACTGCATGCCGTCCATCTCATCCATCCGCAGATCGCTTATCACCAGATCCACTTTTTCACGGTTCAGAACGCGCAGCCCTTCAGCCCCGCTCTCTGCGGTCACCACGCTATAGCCTTCACTGGTCAGACGCATGCCCAGCAGTTTTAACAAGCCAGGATCATCATCCACGAGCAGTAAATGCGCCGGTTTACGACTCATTATGGGGTCACCTCATCTTGTGATGGTTCCGGCGCTTGTCCCTCAGACTTGTCGCCGCCATGCGTCGCATCCGGATTGTAATTTCCCGCCGGTTTACGGGTGGAAAGCTGACGCTCGATATCGGTCAGGTTCTCCAGCTTGCGCGTGGTGAGATCGAGCTGTGCCTGAAGGTGCTGATGCTGCTGACGCAGCGTATCCAGATCGCCATCGGTCGTTTGCTGCAGTTTGCTGTAACGCTGGCGTTCTTCGGCAAGCTGGAGCTGTAACGACTGACCGTCACGCCAGATCTGATAAAGCGGACGCACCTGCGCCGGGATCTGCGGGCTGAACGCATCCAGCCGCGAGACGTTTTCGCGACGCTCCAGCGGCGTAATTTTGGCATTCGCCAGCAAGATGCCGCGCTTAAACGCGTTTTGCCAGCTGTCGTCACTCAGCGTACGGGCCTCGCTACGTGACTGCACGGGCAGCAGGCGATCTGCGCAGTCAATGGCGCGCAGCCAGTAAAGAGGGTTGGTATCTGTCGATTGCCCCTGCAATGCCCAGATATCAGTGCATTCAACCGACAGGTAATCCGCCAGCTGATATGTCGGGAGGGCATCCTGCGGCGCATCCCCGGTGATGTGCTTCACCGCATGCGGCGTACACCCCATCAGCGCAAGGCAAGGCATTCCCGCCAGGATGAACTGACGGGAGAATAGACGTTGGAAAATGTGAGAAAAAACGTGTGGCATATTCACCAGGCTTAGCATTATTTAGTCGTTTTTCGTTGCAGATAACGGCAGTTCTATGCGGAAGCAAACCTCTTGCGCCTGTTCATCGACAAGATACAGCTCCCCCTGCATACGGCGGATACAATCTCTGGCGATACTTAGCCCCAGTCCGCTCCCTTTCACTGCCCCTTTCCGTTGATGACTTCCCTGGAAAAAAGGTTCGAAAATCATAGTTCTTTCCGCTTCAGGAATAGGGGTTCCGGTATTGATAACATCGATATACACCGTTGATCCCTGTAAGCGGCTGCGAATACGGATGTTACCGGATTCAGCCCCATAGTGCACCGCATTGGAATAAAGATTATCCAGTACGCTCATCAGTAACATCGGCTCGGCCAGACAGCGATCGGCCGCCAGTTCAATGTCGGTATGCATCATTTTAGCGCGAGCCGGTAGACTATGAGCGGAAACCACCATATCCACCAGCGGTTCAATCTCCACGCTTTCCATTTCAATGGCGCTATCCGCCAGCTTGCGGTTGTAATCAAGCAGTTGCTCAATCAATTTCTGCAGGTTACGGCTGCTGTCATCGAGAATGCCAACCACCTCTTTTTGTTCCGGCGTCAGCGGCCCCACCACCTGGTCCGCCAGCAGTTCGGTGCCTTCACGCATGCTGGCCAATGGGGTTTTGAGCTCATGGGAGAGATGGCGCAAAAATTGATGGCGTTGAGACTCCAGCCAGGAGAGGCGCTCGCTCAACCAGATGATCCGTTGTCCAACGGAACGCAGTTCGCGCGGTCCGGCAAAAGTGACGGTATTGCCCAGCGATCGCCCTTCCCCCAGACGATTGATCATCCGCTCGATGCCCTTTACCGGCCCGATAATCATCCGCGTGAACAGCAGCACCATCGCCAGACTCACCAGAAACAATACCAGCGCCTGCCAGCCGAAGAACTGCCCGCGCTCGGCAATCTCTTGTTGTAACTGCTGCCCGCGAGAGAAAACCACGGTACGCGTCGCTTGCACCATTTCGGTATTGGCGTTGGCAAATGCTTCCAGTCGCGCGGCGGCGGCGGTATCGGGCCCGCTGTTACGGCATTGCAGTTGCGCCAGGTCGTTCAGATCCTGGCGCAACGCCTGATACAGCTTATCGTCAGGCAGAACGCCCGCATGGGCGTCCAGCATTTCACTGTAGCGTTTGCGCTGGCTCTGATACACCTTCGCCAGCGTCGGATCGTCAAGCACGCAATACTGACGATAGCTGCGCTCCATCTCCAGGGCGGCATTGGTCATCGCCTCACTGCGGCGCGCGTCGATAAGGGTAGTACGGTTCGTCAGCGCCGCCTGGGCGCTAAGCGCGTTCAGGCTTTGCCACGCCTGCCAGGCGAGGACCAGCAGCGGTAGCAGGATCAGCAGGAATGCCAGCGTCACCAGTTGGCGTAATGACCGGGGAAAAACAGACCAGCGCTTCAATGCGTTACTCTCACAGGAGATGAATAGAACGATGCTAACTGAGGGGAACGCCAGATACAACAAAGCCGGGCTGAACCCGGCTTTGTTATGGAATAAGGCGGTGCCTAACTCGACGTTTCGCCCGATGGTTGATAAAGCAGCGCTATTATCAGAAGTTGGACGGCAGGCACCTTGTTGTGCGTCATTCGAAGTTTATGTAGCACGTCCCGAAGGGGCTGACATAAGAAGGTGAATGAGCCACTGGTTACTATTATGCAGTAACTATGCCAATATTCAAAACAAATCATTAACATACTGAATTTGATTGGTTTTTATTGATAATTATCTGATTAATACCGTGAGCAATTTTCAAACAAACTGTCGCCGATTAGCAACACCTTAAACACAATGTATTTGTCGTCATAAAAATCAATAAGTTAAATGTCTCCTTTTAGAGACATCTCTTATGCGCATTTGTCGTGAATTCCCGACAGGCCGAATTAGCGATAGTGATTATAAAGATACGCGAGGCACACTACATGACGACTCAGCACCTTCGCGCCTAACCCTGACTGACCCGAGGACCACGGATGCACATGCAGCCAGCGAACAAAGGCATCGCTGGCGCGCAGAGAAACCGGGGCAATATTCCCGGCCTGCTTTTGCCCGGTTAATGAGCAGACGATCTTATCCGCTCCGCCGCAACTCCACCGTTGCCAGACGTTGTTCCACCACCCAATGTTCCAGTTGCCTGTCAGTCTGTACTCCGCCTCTGTCCCGAATGGCGGGTTGGCGTCTTCCAGCACAAACCACAGATTCGTCGTACCACGCTGCACTTCTGCTGACCACGCCGTAATCGCTGCGCCACGCAGCACGCACTCGTGCGCAAGGTAGTGATCGGTGATAGCCGGAAACCGCCGTTTCAACCGCTGGAAATGACCGTGAATCGCGATCACGGGGCGAAGGATACACCCGCGATCGTTGCGTTTCAGTCGCGCACTGCCATAGTGAATCTCATCAAACTGACGTCTTTGCATGAACTGCATTTCCTGCCAGCGAAGGAACTCCTCCGAGCACTCATGCGCCATTTGCGGCGCAGGGTTCGCCGAACCGATATAAAGCAAGGCGTCGCCAACCGCTTCATCACTGTAGTTGGTCGTGACCTGGAGAATACGACCAGAACAGGCATCAGCGCTGATCACCACATACAGCCGCTGTTCTGCCGCCTGCCCCTGGAAAGGCAATGTCAGAACCTTTGTCGCAACGCGTTTCACGTCAATGGTGGCGTGATGCAGTTGCTGTTCACACCAGTCAACCGCTTTCGCCAACAGCCGATATTGCGTGGTCTCTGCCGCGTAATCACCCAACTGAAGTCGCAAAAGAAACGGCTCGACGGTACGTTCAAAACGGGCTTTCGTCTGTCGGGGAGTGAAAACCGCCCGGCAGAGACGGCACTGGAATCGTCCATGACCTGCCTGCGTACGCCCATAGCGAGTCACGTCGGTGGCAGAACAATGCGGACATTCCGTTCCAGTTACGCCAGGCTTATTTTCCATTAACAGCGCAAACCAGTGATTAAATTCACTCTCATTAAATAAAGGTGGAAGACTTCCACATTTTTGGCATTCCAGCGCCGCATAGCCCAGACGATAAACGGGATAAATATAGTCAGCCGCCTCCGCAACGCCGAGATTGGGGCATGACCAACTTTTGCAGACATTGAGATGTATTTTGTGCTGGCTTTTCATTTCATTCAACCAACTGATTTTGTCAGTCGAATGACTCTGGCGGTTATTCAGATTAACTGTCGTGAGGAGCCTCACAAAATCCAGGCAAGCGGAAACGACAATAGCACTCTCATTTTTACTTTAAGGATAAAGAATGAAAAAACGATTGATTGCCTCGTTACTCATCGCAGGATATGTGGGGTATGCCTGCGCGCAGGATGTTACCGTCATCTATACCAATGACCTCCACGCCCACGTTGAACCGTATAAGCTGCCGTATATCGCTGAAGGTAAACGGGAGGTTGGCGGCTTTGCCAATATCTCCACGCTGGTGAAACAAGAAAAAGCCAAAAATAAAGCGACCTTTTATTTTGATGCCGGTGATTATTTTACCGGGCCCTATATCAGTAGTCTGACCAAAGGGAAGGCCATCATCGATATTATGAATACGATGTCGGTCGATGCCGCCTCCGTTGGCAATCACGAATTTGATCATGGCTGGGATAATACGTTACTGCAGCTCAGCCAGGCGAAATTTCCCATTTTATTGGGTAACGTATTTTTCCAGAATAGTAGTATATCCTTCTGGAATAAGCCTTACACGATTGTGGAAAAGGACGGCGTGAAAATAGGCGTCATTGGATTACACGGTGTATTTGCCTTTGATGATACGGTTTCCGCGGCCATGCGTCAGGGGATTGAGGCACGTGATGAAGTCAAGTATCTGCAGCGCTATCTGGATGAACTCCGCGGAAAAGTGGATATCACCGTCGCTTTAATGCATGAAGGGACGCCGGCGCGCCAGTCCAGTATCGGCAATGCGGACGTCAGACGCGCGCTGGATAAAGATATTCAGACCGCAAAACAGGTAAAAGGCCTCGACCTGCTGATTACCGGGCACGCGCATGTGGGAACGCCAGAACCGATTAAAGTGGGCAATACGCTCATCCTCTCAACCGACAGCGGCGGTATTGATATCGGGAAACTGGTGCTGGATGTGAATACAAAAACCCATCGCCACACGGTTAAAAGCTTTGAGCTCAAAACCGTTTATGCGGATGAATGGAAACCGGATCCGACCACTCAGCAGGTGATTGATGGCTGGAACAAAAAGCTGACTGAAACCGTGAGCCAAAAAGTGGGTGAAACGCCGATTGCGCTGACCCGAGCATATGGCGAGTCATCCCCGTTGGGTAATCTGTTTACCGATGCCATGCTGGTCGCCGCGCCAGATGCACAGCTCGCACTGACCAATTCTGGCGGTTTACGCGCCGATTTGAACCCTGGCACCATCACGCTTGGCGATATCATCAGCACATTCCCATTCCCGAATGAATTAACCGTGATGGATTTAACCGGTAAATCATTACGCAGCCTGATGGAACACGGCGCGTCTCTGAGCAACGGCGTATTGCAGATGTCGAAAGGCGCGGAAATGCACTACGACCCGAGTAAACCGGTCGGCCAGCGCGTTACGCTGTTCACGCTTAACGGTAAAGCGATCGTCGATACGCAAACCTATCGTGTCGCCACCAACAGTTTCCTCTCCCCGGGCGGAGACGGCTTTATGGCCTTTACCGAAGGTAAGAATAGCCAGGTCAGCGGCGGATATAACCTCTCTGATGCGGTGATTGATTACCTGAAAAAAGGCAACACCATCAACCCGCAACAGGTGAATGAAATGCGCGTACAGGAAGTCAAAAAATAACCGGTCCCTGATGTAAAAAAAAAGCCCGGTGGCATTCACCGGGCTTTCATCATGGCGGGTACCTTATCCTAACTGCTTGCGCGCGTTACGGAAGATACGCATCCATGGACCGTCCTCGCCCCAGTTTTCCGGGTGCCATGAGTTGCTGACGGTACGGTACACACGTTCCGGATGCGGCATCATCACCGTCACACGACCACTTTCCGTGGTGACCGCGGTAATACCATTCGGCGAGCCATTCGGGTTAGCCGGGTAGGTTTCCGTCACGTTGCCGAAGTTATCGACAAAGCGTAGCGCCACCAGACCTTTGCTTTCCAGTGCCGCCAGATGGGCTGCATCGCGAACTTCAACACGCCCTTCCCCGTGCGAGACGGCGATAGGCATCATTGACCCGACCATGCCCTGCAGCAACAGAGACGGGCTCTGGGTCACTTCCACCAGGCTGAAGCGGGCTTCAAAGCGATCCGAATGGTTACGCACAAAGCGCGGCCACAGGTCACTGCCCGGGATCAGTTCGCGCAAATTCGACATCATCTGACAGCCGTTGCACACGCCCAGCGCCAGCGTCTGTGGGCGATGGAAGAAGGTTTCGAACTCATCGCGCACGCGGTTGTTGAACAGGATTGATTTCGCCCAGCCCTCACCCGCGCCCAGAACATCGCCGTAAGAGAAGCCACCGCAGGCTACCAGCGCCTGGAAGTTGCCCAGACCGGTACGGCCACCGAGCAGATCGCTCATGTGCACGTCAATCGCGTCAAAGCCTGCACGCTGGAACGCCGCAGCCATTTCTACGTGGGAGTTCACCCCTTGCTCACGCAGTACCGCCACTTTCGGACGCGCCCCGGTCGCAATATACGGTGCGGCGATATCTTCATTGAGTTCAAACGTCAGCTTCGCGCTCAGGCCTGGATCGGCATCGTTGGTTTTAGCATCGTGCTCCTGATCGGCGCACTCCGGGTTATCACGCAGACGCTGCATCTGCCAGGTGGTTTCTGCCCACCAGATGCGAAGCTGAGTGCGGCTTTCACTGAAGACGGTCTGACCGTTGGCTTCGATAACAAAACGATCGCCCGTGACGGCCTGCCCCAGGTAATGTACGCAATCACCCAGACCGTGTTGCGCCAGCAGCGCTTCCACCGCCTCGCGATCCTCGGCGCGAACCTGAATTACCGCGCCCAGCTCTTCGTTAAACAGCGCCGCCAGACGATCGTCGCCCAGCGCCGCGATATCCGCCTGAATACCGCAGTGACCGGTGAAGGCCATTTCAGCCAGCGTCACCAGCAGGCCGCCGTCGGAACGGTCGTGATAAGCCAGCAGTTTACGTTGCGCCACCAGCGCCTGCATCGCGTCGTAGAAGCCTTTCAGTTGCGCGACGTCACGCACATCTGCCGGTGTATCGCCAAGCTGACGGTACACTTGCGCCAGCGCCGTCGCACCCAGCGCGTTATGGCCACGACCCAGATCGATCAGCAGCAGCGCGTTGTCTTCAGTGGAAAGCTGCGGGGTGATGGTATGACGCACATCTTCCACGCGGGCAAAAGCGGAAATCACCAGCGACAGCGGCGAGGTCATTTCGCGCTGTTCATTACCTTCCTGCCAACGGGTTTTCATCGACATCGAGTCTTTACCCACCGGAATGGTCAGACCCAGCGCCGGGCAGAGTTCTTCACCGACCGCTTTCACCGCTTCATACAGACCCGCATCTTCACCCGGATGACCGGCTGCGGCCATCCAGTTGGCGGAAAGCTTAATGCGTTTGATATCGCCAATCTGCGTTGCCGCGATATTGGTCAATGCTTCCCCAACCGCCAGACGGGCAGAGGCGGAGAAGTCGAGCAACGCCACTGGCGCACGTTCGCCGATCGACATCGCTTCACCGTAGTAGCTGTCGAGGCTGGCGGTGGTCACCGCGCAGTTCGCCACCGGCACCTGCCACGGACCGACCATCTGATCGCGAGACACCATCCCGGTCACGGTACGGTCGCCAATGGTGACCAGGAAGGTTTTTTCCGCCACCGTCGGCAGATGCAGAACGCGTTTAACAGCATCCGCAATGGTGATGTCAGCACGATTCAGTGCCTCACCTTTCGCCTTCAGCGTCTGAACGTCGCGGGTCATCTTCGGCGTTTTACCGAGCAGCACGTCAAGCGGCAGATCGATAGGCTGGTTGTCGAAGTGGCGATCGTTTAGCGACAGATGCTGTTTTTCGGTTGCCTCACCAATCACCGCATACGGCGCGCGCTCGCGCTTACACAGCTCGTCGAACAGCGGCAGTTGATCCGCCGCCACGGCCAGCACGTAACGTTCCTGGGACTCGTTACACCAGATTTCCAGCGGGCTCATACCCGGCTCATCGCTGAGGATGTCACGCAGTTCGAATTTACCGCCGCGTCCGCCGTCGCTAACCAGTTCTGGCATCGCGTTCGACAGACCACCGGCGCCAACGTCGTGGATAAACAGGATCGGGTTGGCGTCACCCAACTGCCAGCAGCGGTCGATCACTTCCTGGCAGCGGCGTTCCATCTCCGGGTTATCACGCTGTACCGAGGCGAAATCAAGATCCGCGTCAGACTGGCCGGAAGCCATCGAGGAAGCCGCGCCGCCGCCCAGGCCGATATTCATCGCCGGACCGCCGAGAACGATCAGTTTCGCCCCGACGACGATCTCGCCTTTCTGCACGTGATCGGCACGGATGTTACCAATCCCGCCCGCCAGCATGATCGGCTTGTGATAGCCGCGCAGTTCTTCGCCGTTATGGCTGGTCACTTTTTCTTCGTAAGTACGGAAATAGCCGTTCAGCGCCGGACGACCAAATTCATTGTTAAACGCCGCGCCGCCCAGCGGGCCTTCGGTCATGATATCCAGCGCGGTCACAATACGCTCCGGCTTGCCGAAGTCTTCCTCCCACGGCTGCTCAAAGCCCGGAATGCGCAGGTTAGAAACGGAGAAGCCTACCAGACCCGCTTTTGGCTTCGCGCCGCGTCCGGTAGCCCCTTCATCACGGATTTCACCGCCGGAACCGGTCGCCGCACCCGGCCACGGAGAGATCGCCGTCGGGTGGTTATGGGTTTCCACTTTCATCAGGATGTGCGCCGGCTCCTGGTGGAAGTCATAGCGACCGGTCGCGTGGTCGGCAAAGTAACGCCCCACTTCAGACCCTTCCATCACGGCCGCGTTGTCTTTATAAGCGGAAAGCACATGATCCGGCGTGGTTTCAAAGGTGTTTTTGATCATCTTGAACAGTGACTTCGGCTGTTGCTTGCCATCGATGATCCAGTCGGCGTTGAAAATCTTGTGGCGGCAGTGCTCAGAGTTCGCCTGCGCAAACATGTAGAGTTCGATATCGTTCGGGTTGCGCCCCAGTCGGGTAAACGCATCCTGCAGGTAATCAATTTCGTCATCCGCCAGCGCCAGACCGAGACGCAGGTTAGCGTCAATCAGCGCCTGACGGCCTTCACCCAGCAGGTCAACGCTTGCAACCGGCGCTGGCTGATGGTGAGCAAACAGTTTTTCCGCGTCAGTTAATGAAGAAAACACCGTTTCCATCATCCGATCGTGCAGCTCGGCGGCAACCCACTGCCACTGCTCAGCGCTCAGCGTGGAGGCTTCAACGTAATAAGCGACGCCGCGTTCCAGACGGTCAATCTGTTGCAGACCGCAGTTATGGGCGATATCTGTCGCTTTGGAAGACCAGGGGGAGATGGTGCCAGGGCGAGGCATCACCAGTAGCAGTTTCCCTTCCGGGGTGTGGCTGCTCAGGCTGGGACCGTATTTCAGCAGACGGGCAAGCTGCGCGTGCTCATCCTCGTTCAACGGCGCGTTCAGGTCAGCGAAATGGACGTACTCGGCGTAAATGTTGCTTACCTGGAGGTTGGCAGCCTGAAAACGTGCCAGCAGTTTGTTAATACGGAATGCGGACAGTGCAGGCGAACCACGCAGAATTTCCATCATAAGTCTCTCGTCTTCTAAGCTTTCGGTGTGCCCAAGTGGGGAAACGGGCGTCATTATAAAGAATCTGAGCCGCCGACGAAACCGTTTGCGTCGAAATAAAATCACCCCACGTTGTTGTCATACGATGCTACCGATTGCTCTAATTAGTTGCCAACTGGCGCAAGTTTAAGCAAAATGCCGCTCATTGATGAATACTCCTGGTCTTTCTATTCCTTTTCCCATCCTGAGGCAACGCACGGTTCAGAGAATTAACTAATTGAAAAAATTAAAGATTAATTATCTGTTCATCGGCATATTGACGCTGCTGCTGGCTGCGGCCCTCTGGCCCTCTATCCCCTGGTTCGGTAAAGCCGATAATCGTATCGCCGCGATCCAGTCGCGGGGAGAGTTGCGCGTGAGCACGATTGAGTCACCGCTCACCTGGGCGAAACTCGACGGTAAGCCGTACGGGCTCGATTACGAGCTGGCTCAGCAGTTCGCCAGTTATCTGGGCGTAAAGCTGAAGATTACCGTCCGCCAGAACATCAGCCAGCTGTTTGACGATCTGGATAATGGTGACGCCGACCTGCTGGCGGCCGGGCTGGTCTACAACAGTGAACGAGTGAAAAATTATCAGCCGGGACCGACCTACTATTCGGTGTCCCAGCAACTGGTCTACAAAGTGGGCCAGTATCGTCCCCGTACATTGGGCAGCGTGACGGAAAGTCAGCTCACTATCACCCCGGGGCATGTGGTGGCGAACGATCTACAAACCCTGAAACAGACAAAATACCCTGAGCTGAGCTGGCGGATCGATGAAAAAAAAGGCTCAACGGAACTGCTTGATGCGGTGATTGCCGGACAGCTGGATTACACCATTGCCGACTCTGTCGCCATCAGCCTTTATCAGCGCGTTCACCCCGAACTGGCCGTGGCGCTGGATATCACCGACGAACAGCCGGTGACCTGGTTTAGTCCGCTGGATGATGACAACACGCTGTCTGCCGCCCTGCTCGATTTCTTCAACGGTATGAATGAGGACGGCTCCCTGGCGCGTCTCGAAGAAAAGTATCTGGGGCACGGCGATGATTTTGACTATGTCGATACCCGCACCTTTCTGCGCGCGGTTGATGCCATGCTCCCCGACCTGAAACCACTGTTTGAAAAACACGCCCAGGAGATTGACTGGCAGCTGCTTGCGGCGATCTCCTGGCAGGAATCGCACTGGGATCCGCAGGCCACATCGCCAACCGGCGTGCGTGGCATGATGATGCTCACCAAAAACACCGCGCAAAGTCTCGGTCTGACCGACAGAACCGATCCTGAACAGAGCATCAGCGGTGGAGCACGCTATTTACAGGACATGATGAGTAAAGTACCGGACACTGTGCCCGAGAACGAACGCATCTGGTTTGCGCTGGCGGCCTATAACATGGGTTATGCGCATATGCTTGATGCGCGAGCGCTGACGGCCAAAACGAAGGGAAACCCGGACAGTTGGGCGGACGTCAAACAGCGTCTGCCGTTGCTCAGTCAAAAACAGTATTACAGCAAGCTGACCTACGGCTATGCGCGCGGACATGAGGCTTATGCCTACGTTGAAAACATCCGTAAATATCAGATAAGCCTGCAGGGCTATTTACAGGAGAAAGAAAAGCAACTGGCTGAAGAGATGAAACTGGCTGAAGAGTATCCGGTCGTCTCGCCAACGGAATTTGGCAAACAGCGGCGACCACTCGCCGCCTTCCTGTCGCAATCGTCATCCAGTTATCTGACGCACTCGCCGTCGCTGCTGCGTTTACCGCAGAAGAAAGAAGAGAAAGAGTAAACAGAGCCGCAATGACTACTGGCTTGCGGCTTTCTTCAACGCTTTGATCTCCTGACGGCGCATGCGGAAGAAATCGCTGAGCAGCGTCGCACACTCCTCACGCAGGATCCCCTCGGTTACCTCAACACGATGATTCATTCCCGGATGATGCAGAACATCCATCAGCGAACCGGCCGCGCCGGTTTTGGCATCGCGCGCGCCGAACACCACATGGCGGATACGGCTGTGCACCATCGCGCCGGCGCACATGACGCACGGCTCAAGGGTCACATATAGCGTCGCGTCAATCAGACGATAATTTTGCAGGACGAGACCACCCTGGCGTAGCGCCATGATCTCTGCGTGCGCGGTGGGATCGTGATGGCCAATCGGGCGGTTCCACCCTTCACCAATCACGCGATTGTTGTGCACCAATACGGCACCGACCGGGACTTCACGTTCATCCCAGGCGCGCTTCGCCAGCGTTAACGCATGACGCATCCAGTATTCGTGGCTAAATTCAACATCTGACAAAAGGGTTACTCCGGTAATCATTGCGGGCGCATTATACAGGGTTGCTATACACAAAATCATTCGAGTTGCATCAAGGCGGCAACGGAGAGAATCCCCTGGAGCTTACATAAGTCAGTGACAGGGGTGAACGAAGACAGCCAACGCTGAGGCAGCTTGAAGGATAAAGTGTATATCCCCTTCGTCTTTCAACTATTCCAGTTGCTGGAGTTCTCCACGAGGCGTGACGCGCCAGCGGTGCTGGCAAAAATAGAGTAGCGGGTTGTCCTGATTGCTGTCGCTGTAGCCGCTGTAAAGGCGCAGCGGCGTGCCGATTTTACGCTCCAGTTGCGCGACTTTTTCATGCCCCAGACAGCGCAGGGTCAGCACCCAACCGCCGTACCCCCGCGTCATCTGGCTGGCGATCAGATTCACGCGCGGCAGCCACGGCGTATCAACATAGACCTGTTCTACCAGCGACTGCGGCGAACCGGTGATGAGCCAGATATCGGCATCGGAGCTGAGCAGATAGGTGGTCAGACGCTCCTGGACCTGAGGAAACGCCGTGACGCTCTGCCGGAACCACTGAACAAAATCGGCCTGCCTGGCCTGTAGACTGGCTTCGGTGTGACCGAAGGTACATCCCCACAGCAACAGGCTCATCGGCCAGCGCGCGGCGCGTCCTTTGATCAGTAACGCGCCGACAATCACGGGCAACAACGGCAGCACAAGCAGCGCATTCAGCGGCTGGCGACGCAACAGATAGCGCAGGAAACTGCCGAACATATCCTGCTGATGTAACGTACCATCCAAATCAAAAAAAACGACACGACGCGCGTGATTGGTCAAACCTTACTCCTCGGGATCGTTGAATCCTAACAGCCAGGTAAACAGGAACCCGGCTATCACTGCTACTAAATAGCCTAACAGATAGAACATCACTTTTCCGGCAACAATCGTTAACGCCAGCGGCAATCCGGAAATACCGAAGGTGATCACGGTGGCGACCTTCCAGTAGCTGATCAGCGCTCCGCCTACTGCGCCGCCAAGACAGGCGCCAATAAACGGTTTGCCCAACGGTAGCGTGACGCCAAAAATCAACGGTTCACCAATACCGAGTAATCCTACCGGTAACGCCCCCTTAATCACTTTTTTCAACCGCGCGTTACGGGTTTTCATCAGCACGGCAATTGCCGCCCCCACCTGCCCGACGCCCGCCATCGCCAGAATGGGAAAGAGCGCGTTATAGCCATGCGCCTGCACCAGCTCAACGTGAATCGGCACCAGCCCCTGATGCAGCCCTGTCAGCACCAATGGCAGGAAGGTTCCCGCCAAAACCGCGCCCACCAGAAAGCCGCCGCGATCAATAGCCCACGACGCGCCGTGCGCGATCGATTCCGAAATCCAGCCGCCAAGCGGTTGCAACGCCACAATCGCAATCGTGCCGGTGATGATCGTCGTCAGCAGAGGATTGAGGATCAGCTCCAGCGAACCCGGCAAAATGTCACGGAACTTACGCTCAATCCAGCACATCAGCGCCACCACCAGCAGCACGGCGATAACCCCGCCGCGGCCTGGCTGTAGCGCTTCGCCAAAGAGGGTAATTTGCGCCAGTTGCGGACTCGACAGAATACCCGCCATCACGCCGCCCATCGCCAGCGAACCGCCGAAGACTTTGGCAGTATTCACCCCCACCAGAATGTTCATGATGGCGAAGACCGCACTGCCGAAGATCCCCATCAACCCCAGCATGTTGGGGTAATGGGTGGCGAAATCGCCGACAATATCCGGGCGTTTGAAAATGTTAATGATGCCGGTGATTAAACCGGAGGCGATAAACGCCGGGATCAGGGGAATAAATACGTTCGCCAGCTTGCGTAGCGCATCGCTCATTGGCGCTTTGTACTTCGCTTTCGCCTGCGATTTCGTGCGCTCAATGTCATCGTCTGACTGGCGCTCTCCTCCCTGCGCCAGCTGCGAGCGCATAGCATCAACAACCTTTGCTGCTTTGCCAGGCCCGACGATGAGCTGATGCTGCGCCCCCTGCTTCACGTAGCCACTGACGCCCGGTAGCTGTTTCAGATGCGGGATATCCAGCACCGTATCGTCTTTCACTTCCACCCGGACGCGCGTCATGCAATTTTCCAGACGCAGAATATTTTGTTCTCCGCCTATTCCCAGCAGAATGTCGCTGGCAAGGGTCGCCGTCTTATCCATAGTTACCTCGATGAATCTGCTAACGCAGCGCGTAAGAATCCCTGATGGGCGGCCAGCTTCTCGCGCGCCGCATTAGCGTTAAGGCCGCTCAGCGCCATAAGAATGGCCGGTTTCACGTCAAAATCGGTCTGTCTGAGCAGCGTTTCCGCTTCTGCGCGCTCAATACCAGTGGCTTCAACCACCATTCGGCACGCGCGGTCCATCAGTTTGATATTGGTGGCTTTCATATCCACCATCAGGTTCTGGTACACCTTGCCAAACTTCACCATCGCCCCGGTGGAGATCATATTGAGCACCAGCTTTTGCGCGGTGCCGGATTTCAACCGCGTTGAGCCCGTCAGCGCCTCCGGCCCTACCACGGGTGAAATCGCGATATCCGCTTCCTGCGCAATCGGCGAGTCAGGATTACAGGAGACAGCGACCGTGGTACAACCCGTTTTGCGGGCATATTTCAGCCCACCGATGACATACGGCGTACGCCCTGATGCCGCCAGCCCGACCACCAGATCCTGCGGCGCGAGGTTCAGGGCAATAAGATCGTCTTCACCGAGCTGCGCATTGTCTTCTGCCCCTTCAACGGCCTTCAGCAATGCTCCCGGTCCACCGGCGATCAGCCCCACCACCAGCCCGTGAGGAACGCCAAACGTCGGTGGGCATTCAGACGCATCCAGCACGCCGAGTCGCCCGCTGGTCCCGGCGCCCATATAGATAATCCGGCCACCGGATTTTAACGCTTCAGCCGCGGCATCGACGGTGCTCGCAACATCGGGCAATGTTGCTTTTACTGCTTCCGCTACCAGCGTATCCTGTTGATTAAAACGGTGAACCAGATCCAGCGTCGATAACGCATCGAGGTCCATTGTTTGCGGATTACGGGTTTCTGATACTAAAGCGCCGAGATTCATATTTGCTCCTCAGGAATTTTTAATTCATATTAAACGCCAATAATGGAATATAATATTCGTGCAGGCGAGTGAAATTTCATTTTGTCGCCGCCATCACGTTTTCGTCGGGAGAGACCATGAACTGTTTGATTCGCATCCGCCAGCGCTACCCGGGATTTGCGCAGAGCGATAAAAAACTCGCGGACTACCTTCTGATACAACCCGACGCCGCCCGCCACCTCAGCTCTCAGCAACTGGCGGCTGAAGCGGGCGTTAGCCAGTCGAGCGTGGTGAAGTTCGCACAAAAGCTCGGCTATAAGGGATTCCCGGCGTTGAAACTGGCGATCAGCGAAGCGCTGGTCAGCAACCCGAACCCACATTCGGTGCCGGTGCATAACCAGATTCGTGGCGACGATCCCCTGCGTCTGGTCGGCGAGAAACTGATTAAAGAGAATATGGCGGCGATGCATGCCACGCTGGATGTCAACACGGAAGAGAAGCTGAGCGAAAGCGTGACGATGCTGCGTAACGCCCGTCGGATCGTGTTGACCGGGATTGGCGCATCCGGCCTGGTGGCGCAGAATTTTGCCTGGAAGCTGATGAAAATCGGCCTGAACGCCATTGTTGAGCGCGATATGCATGCGCTGCTGGCCACGGTTCAGGCGCTGACGCCGGACGATCTGCTGCTGGCGATTTCCTATAGCGGTGAACGTCGGGAACTGAACCTGGCGGCAGAAGAGACTTTACGCGTCGGCGGGCAGATCCTGGCGATCACCGGTTTCACCCCCAATGGGCTTCAGCAGCGCGCCAGCCACTGCCTGTATACCATCGCGGAAGAACAGGCCACCCGCAGTGCGGCGATCTCTTCAACCCACGCGCAGATGATGCTCACCGATCTGCTTTTTATGGCGCTGGTACAGCAGGATCTGGAGCACGCGCCTGAACGTATTCGCCACAGTGAGGCGCTGGTAAAAAAACTGGTCTGAGCAGAGAATGCGCGTATAATGCCCGCCCGGTTTGTGTTGTTTTGAGAGTTTCCTGATGGCCCTGTTAATCACTAAAAAATGCATTAATTGCGATATGTGCGAACCCGAATGCCCGAATGAGGCCATTTCAATGGGTGACAGCATCTATGAGATTAACAGCGACAAATGCACTGAGTGTGTCGGTCATTACGACACGCCCACCTGCCAGAAGGTGTGCCCGATCCCTAATACGATCCTCAAAGACCCGGCACATGTCGAAACGGAAGAACAGCTGTGGGACAAGTTTGTCCAGATGCACCACGCCGATAAAATCTAACTTTCGATAATGACCGTGGCGCAGGCATAGTGACGTTCATCGGCCAGCGTCACGTGCATATGCGCAACGCCCAGTTTTTCCGCCAGCGCTAACGCCTCTCCCCACAACCGCAGGCGCGGTTTACCGAGCGTGTCGTTAAACACTTCAAACTGATTAAACGCCAGCCCGTTGCGAATACCGGTACCAAAGGCTTTCGCGGCCGCCTCTTTGACGGCAAAGCGTTTTGCCAGAAAACGCACCGGCTGCTGATGCGTTTCCCAGATAGCCCACTCGTTAGCGCTGAGCACTCGTCTGGCTAGCCGGTCACCGGAACGGGAGATCACCGCTTCAATGCGCGCAATCTCCACGATATCGGTGCCTAATCCAAGGATGGCCATTAGCCGCGCGCTTCCAGCATCAGACGTTTCATTTCCGCGACGGCCTCTTTCAACCCGCTCATCACCGCACGACCGATAATCGCATGACCGATATTCAGCTCGTGCATTTCCGGCAGTGCGGCGATAGCTTTGACGTTATGATAGGTCAGCCCGTGGCCCGCATTAACCTTCAGCCCCAGGCTTGCGGCGAAGGTGGCGGCTTTCGCGATGCGCGCCAGTTCCTGTGCCTGTTCCGCATCGGTTTTCGCATCCGCATAGCAGCCGGTATGAATTTCAATGTACGGCGCGCCGACGTCAGCCGCCGCCTTGATTTGCGCGTCATCGGCGTCAATGAACAGCGACACGAGGATCCCGGCGTCAGCCAGACGTTTACAGGCATCACGCATTTTATCGCGCTGCCCGGCCACATCCAGACCGCCTTCGGTGGTTACTTCCTGACGCTTTTCCGGCACCAGGCAGCAAAAATGGGGTTTGGTTTCAACGGCAATCGCCAGCATCTCTTCCGTCACCGCCATTTCCAGGTTCATACGCGTGTCCAGCGTCTGGCGCAGAATGCGGACATCGCGGTCGGTAATATGGCGGCGATCTTCACGTAAATGGACGGTGATGCCATCGGCCCCCGCCTGCTCGGCAATGAATGCCGCCTGAACCGGATCCGGATATGCGGTACCGCGTGCATTACGTAACGTGGCAATGTGGTCAATGTTGACGCCTAACAGTAATTCAGCCATGACAATCCTCGTGATTTTATGTTCTCTTCGGCATGAACTGCCGGAATAATTCGCGGCTCTTTAAGGGTTTACCACCAAGATACGGCTTCAGCGCTATGCGGGTAAAGCGTTTCGCCGCACGTAGCGTATCAGCATCCGGAAATTCGCGTTCTGCCAGCGCCCGCAGATGACGTCCGGTAAAGGTGCTGTTGTCAATTACAATGCTGGCGATGAAGCCTTTTTCTTCGCGATAGCGGTAGGTCATGGTGTCATCCACCGGTTCGCCGCTGCCCGCACAGTGCAGAAAATCGACCCCGTAACCGAGGTGGCCGAGTAGCGCCAGTTCAAAACGACGCAGCACGGGCTCCGGCGTTCCCGTTGCCCCTGCCAGTGCCTGAATGCAGTGCAGGTAATCGAAAAAGAGTTCAGAAAAGCGGGTTTCGTGCTCCAGCACGCGGGCGAGCAGTTCGTTGACATACAGGCCGCTGTACAGCGTGATGCCGCTCAGAGGGAGCGCCAGAGAAACGGCTTCCGCGCTACGCAGCGTTTTGACTTCGCCACGTCCGCCAAAGCGGACTAACAGGGGGGTAAAAGGCTGGAGGGCACCTTTCAGATTAGAGCGTTTAGAACGTGCGCCTTTGGCAACAAGGCGCACGCGACCCGACTCTTCCGTGAAGACGTCCAGCATCAGGCTGGTTTCGCTCCAGGGGCGACTATGCAGGACAAATGCGCGCTGCCAGCCCTCCATCATACTCGTCGCCTGTTCGGAGCGCAGGTTTAGAGATCGTCGACGTAACCGAGACTGCGCAGCGCGCGTTCGTCATCGGCCCAGCCGGATTTCACTTTCACCCACAGTTCAAGATGAACCGGAGCTTCAAACATTTCCTGCATGTCTTTACGCGCTTCAATACCGATGGTCTTGATTTTGGCCCCTTTGTTGCCAATGACCATCTTCTTCTGCCCTTCGCGCTCAACGAGGATCAGCCCGTTGATGTCATAACCGCCGCGCTCGTTTGACACGAAGCGTTCGATTTCCACAGTCACGGAGTACGGCAGTTCAGCGCCCAGGAAACGCATCAGCTTTTCACGGATGATTTCAGAAGCCATAAAACGCTGTGAGCGATCGGTGATGTAATCTTCCGGGAAGTGATGCTCCGCTTCTGGCAGATGCTTGCGCACGATGCCCGCGACGGTGTCGACATTCATCCCGGTTTCCGCTGAGATCGGTACGATGTCGAGGAAGTCCATCTGGCTCGCGAGGAACTGCAAATGCGGCAGCAGATCGGCTTTTTCCTGCACGTTATCCACTTTGTTGACGGCCAGAATCACCGGCGCTTTACCGTCACGCAGTTTGTTGAGCACCATCTCGTCATCCGGCGTCCAGCGGGTGCCTTCCACCACAAAGATCACCAGTTCAACATCACCAATGGAGCTGCTGGCCGCTTTGTTCATCAGACGGTTAATCGCGCGTTTTTCTTCCATGTGCAGACCCGGGGTATCGACGTAAATCGCCTGCCAGGGCCCTTCGGTATGGATCCCGACAATACGGTGACGCGTGGTCTGCGCTTTACGGGAGGTGATCGAAATCTTCTGCCCGAGCAGGTTGTTCAACAGAGTGGATTTACCAACGTTCGGGCGACCGACGATGGCAATAAATCCGCAATAGGTTTTTTCGTCGCTCATTCCAGCTCCAGTTTTTTCAACGCCTGTTCGGCGGCAGCCTGTTCCGCCTTGCGACGGCTCGAACCTGTGCCAACCACCGGTTCACTCAGGCCGCTGACCTGGCAGTGGATAGTAAATTCCTGATCGTGCGCTTCACCACGCACCTGTACCACCAGATAAGACGGCAGCGGCAGATGGCGACCTTGCAAATACTCCTGCAAACGCGTTTTCGGATCTTTTTGCTTATCGCCTGGGCTGATTTCGTCCAGACGAGTCTGATACCAGTTGAGGATCAACTTTTCGACGGTCTGAATGTCACTGTCAAGGAAAACCCCGCCAATCAGCGCTTCAACGGTATCGGCCAGAATCGATTCGCGACGGAAGCCGCCGCTTTTCAGTTCGCCCGGCCCTAAGCGCAGACATTCGCCCAGATCGAACTCGCGGGCTAATTCAGCCAGCGTATTCCCGCGCACCAGCGTCGCGCGCATACGACTCATATCACCCTCGTCCACCCGCGGGAAACGGTGATACAGCGCATTCGCAATCACAAAACTTAAAATTGAGTCACCAAGAAATTCTAAACGCTCGTTATGTTTGCTGCTGGCACTGCGATGGGTTAATGCCTGCTGCAACAACTCCTGATGAGTAAAAGTGTAGCCCAGCTTCCGTTGAAGCCGATTAATTACGATGGGGTTCATGCGATACCAATAAATAAATGCGTCAACAATTCAGCACACGAAACAGACCTGATATATGTAGCATCCTTCCGGCCGCGTTAAGCAGCTTATGTACGCTCATATAGGGGGACCAACGCTGTTTCGTGTGCCGTGGCGACCTGGAGGCGCCAACCTGAAACTTCGGGGGAATATTCTATACACAACGACAAGGGATGTCGTTAGCCTGGGCGGATTTATCGAAGAAATAATTCACGTTGCCGTCATAATGACGACAACGTGAACGATTCGCGGCAATTAGTGGATACCACCAATGCGGCTTAAACGAACGCCAGTCGGCCATTCGCCTTCCTGTTTGTCGAAACTCATCCAGATAGCAGTGGCTTTACCGACCAGATTCGCTTCCGGGACAAAGCCCCAGTAACGGCTGTCCGCGCTGTTATCACGGTTGTCGCCCATCATGAAATACTGGCCCGGCGGCACAATCCAGGTCGCCAGTGGCTGCCCGGACTGCTGGTAATACATTCCCACCTGATCCTGAGCAATCGGCACGGTCAGAATACGGTGCGTCACGTCGCCCAACGTCTCTTTACGCTCAGACAGACGAATACCGTTCTCTTTCGTTTCGCTCAGCGGGATCTCGAAGAAACCACTGGTGGCTTCCCCCCCGTTACGACGTGCAAATGTCTGCACAAAATCGCTCGGCTGAACATCGCTATAGGTGACCGGCAGCGCGTTTTCACACGCCTGACCCGAACGACAGCCCGGCTGAATAGTCACTTCTTTCGCAACCGGATCATAGGTCACTTTATCACCAGGCAAACCGACCGCTCGCTTGATGTAATCCAGACGCGGATCTTCCGGGTATTTAAAGACCACGATATCGCCGCGTTTGGGATGACCCGTTTCGATCAGGGTTTTCTGGTAAATCGGATCTTTAATACCGTAGGCGAATTTCTCCACGAGGATAAAGTCACCGATCAACAGCGTCGGCATCATCGAACCCGACGGGATCTGGAAAGGTTCATAGATGAACGAACGCACAACCAGCACGATAGCCAGCACCGGGAAAACCGAGGCACCGGTTTCCAGCCAGCCTGGCTTCGGCGAGACTTTTTTCAGCGTTGCCTTATCCAGTGAATCTCCGGCAGCAGCCTGTGCCGCCGCCTGACGCTCCCGACGTTTTGGCGCGAAGATAAATTTATCCACGCACCATAAAATGCCCGTGACCAATGTGGCAATCACCAGAATCAGGGCAAACATATTCGCCATGCCAACTCCTTAAGGATTATTTGCTGTCTTTGCCGACATGCAGAATGGCGAGGAACGCTTCCTGAGGCAGCTCAACGTTACCGATCTGCTTCATACGCTTCTTACCTTCTTTCTGCTTCTGCAGCAGCTTTTTCTTACGGCTGATATCACCGCCATAGCATTTTGCCAGAACGTTTTTACGCAACTGTTTCACGGTAGAACGCGCAATGATGTGCGTCCCGATCGCCGCCTGAATAGCGATATCGAACTGCTGACGTGGGATCAGATCTTTCATCTTCTCCACCAGTTCACGACCACGGCTCTGCGAGTTATCACGGTGAGTGATCAGCGCCAGCGCATCGACACGTTCGTTGTTGATCAAGACATCAACACGCACCATGTCGGAGGCCTGGAAGCGTTTAAAGTTATAATCCAGCGACGCATAACCGCGCGAGGTGGATTTCAGACGGTCGAAGAAGTCGAGTACCACTTCAGCCATCGGGATTTCATAAGTCAGCGCCACCTGGTTACCGTGGTAAACCATGTTGGTCTGCACGCCACGCTTCTCAATACACAGGGTAATCACGTTACCGAGGTATGCCTGAGGCAGCAGCATGTGGCATTCCGCGATCGGCTCGCGCAATTCATAGATGTTGTTCAGCGGTGGCAGCTTGGACGGGCTGTCGACGTAGATCGTCTCTTTCGCGGTGGTTTCGACTTCATACACGACGGTCGGCGCGGTGGTGATCAGGTCCAGATCGTATTCACGTTCCAGACGCTCCTGAATGATCTCCATGTGCAACAGACCAAGGAAGCCACAGCGGAAGCCGAAGCCCAGCGCAGTAGAACTTTCCGGCTCATAGAACAAAGAAGCGTCGTTGAGGCTCAGCTTACCAAGCGCGTCGCGGAAGTTCTCGTAATCATCAGAGCTGACCGGGAACAGGCCCGCATAAACCTGCGGTTTTACCTTTTTGAAGCCTGGCAGCGCTTTTTCTGCCGGGTTACGTGCCTGAGTCAGGGTATCGCCAACCGGTGCGCCGAGGATGTCTTTAATGGCGCACACCAGCCAACCTACCTCGCCGCATTTCAGCTCGGTACGATCAACCTGTTTAGGCGTGAAGATCCCCAGACGGTCAGCGTTATAGGTCTGACCGGTACTCATCACCTTGATTTTGTCACCTTTACGCAGGGTGCCGTTTTTAATACGCACCAGCGAGACAACGCCGAGATAGTTATCAAACCAGGAGTCGATGATCAGCGCCTGTAACGGGCCATCCGGATCGCCCTGCGGCGGCGGAATATCACGCACCAGACGTTCCAGAACGTCGGTCACGCCCACGCCGGTTTTCGCCGAGCAGCGCACGGCATCGGTCGCATCAATACCGACGATGTCTTCAATCTCTTCGGCGACACGCTCGGGATCGGCGGCTGGCAGGTCAATTTTGTTGAGGACCGGCACCACTTCGAGATCCATTTCCATCGCGGTGTAGCAGTTTGCCAGGGTTTGCGCTTCGACGCCCTGTCCGGCATCTACCACCAGCAGAGCGCCTTCACAAGCGGCAAGCGAACGAGAAACCTCATACGAGAAGTCAACGTGGCCTGGGGTGTCAATGAAGTTAAGCTGGTAAGTTTCACCATCAGCGGATTTGAAATCGAGCGTTACGCTCTGCGCTTTGATAGTAATACCGCGCTCACGCTCAAGATCCATCGAGTCGAGAACCTGCGCTTCCATTTCACGGTCAGACAGGCCACCGCAGATCTGAATAATACGGTCAGACAGCGTCGATTTACCGTGGTCGATGTGAGCAATGATCGAAAAGTTACGTATGTTCTTCATAGAGTGTAATTATTGTGCCTTACGCCTGGTTGGACAGGCTTTGAGAAGTCGCTGTTCTGAGCTTAACGTCTGTTTAACTGAAACGCCGCATTCTACACTACAACGCTGAGGCGAGGAAATGTTCATAGAGTCAGGATTACGGGAACTGGAAACGGCATCGCTTTTCTGATGTAAAACATCGTAAGAGAAGCATGATGCCCGAAGGCGCAAGCGTATCGGACCTGCAGGGCTTGCTGATCGTTTGTAGGCCGGATAAGACGAAGCCGCCATCCGGCAAGAATATCATGGGATCGTTTCGGTAGAGGGTGTTTCAACGCGAATCATATCGGGCGGGAGGGCAACATTAAGAATAACGGGCTGCCAGGCTTCGCGTTCAGCCAGCTTGCGGGAATAGCCGCGGGCAATCAGGAATCCGCCGACGCCGCCCAGTATCGCGCCGCTTAACGCCGCGAGATCGGAGCCAAACAGCACCTGAAACAGGGACGCGATGAGGAATAACCCCACCAACGGCGACAGATAAACCAGCATGGCGGAACCTAACAGACTGCCTTCGGCAATCCCCAGCTCCACTTTCTGCCCAGGTGCTAACGGCACATCGCTCTCCACCACAATGGTATGCGTGGTCTGCGGTCCGAGTTTGTTCAGCACGCGGGTGCCACATCCGGAACGTGAAGCGCAACTGCTGCAGGACGCTTTCACATCGCAGCTCACTAATGCCTCGCCGTTTTGCCATGACACCACGGTAGCCCACTCTTTGATCATTGCGCGGCTCCGAACTTAATGGTGTCGGCAATACGCTTCGCTGTCTGCGGCGGCAATTCACCCACGATGGTAATTTCCGCGTTGTCGCGTACGCTGGTGCTGACCGTTCTGCGCCCGGTGCGCAGCATCTGGTCAGTGCTGGCCTGAGTCGCCCGATTGACGTTAATTGAGAAGCTAAACAGACCGTCCGAGTAGAGACGCGACTCAATCGGCATGTTGTCCATCGTCGGCAACGGTCTGCGCCCGCTGGACACTTCGCTAAACCCTTTCGGAAGCCAGGTCGGATTCCAGCTGAATTTAGCTTTTTCACCCGCCGGAACAGAGAGCAGCGGCGGCAAACTGGCTTTCGCCAGCGTCTGCATGCCGCTACCGACATCCTGATTCACGGTGAAGGCAATCACCCGGAATTGCTCTAACGTTTCGCCATCGCGATCGAGGAGATCGACCCGCATCGGCAGCTTCGTTTCCGTATCCATCCAGACAATATAGCTGTAACGCGTACCATCGCGCGCGACCACGCGAATCACCTCGCACAGGCGATCGGCAATCCGGGTACGACCCACTGCAATAAAATCATAGTAGGGAGCAAGACGTTTGAAATCGGTATAGATCAGCGACGGCAGGGAGTCAACGATGTAGTCACCGTTCAGGGTGAACGGTTCGAGTCCGGGCTCGAAATAGCTAATTTCATTGCCGCGCTGGACCACTTCACGACGCGGACCATCCATTTGCAGCAGTTGCGCAAGCGGACGATTTTCCAGGCGAGCATGGCGATAACGCAGAGACTCAACGCCTTGTTTCGTGATGCTGACGAATGACAGCTCGTAATTGAGTGACTGGCTCGCCACGTTCATCTGCTGCAACAACGCCCCGGACGCAGTGTTGGCCGAGGCGTTGACAGAGAAGAACAGGCTACCCGTCACAAGTGACATGGCAAACCAAAGTTGCTTCATTACTGCGATTGCGTTCCTAGAGTTTGAATTCCTGGCACCTGAACAGCGGCTTGCTGTGTCTGTGCCTGCTCAAACTGAAGCTGTTCGGAGTGCAGTCGGCGTTGCAGTTCGTAATCCTGCAACATTGCGTTGATCCGACGACGCTGCTCCTGTACCTGCTGCTGTTGCCCACCGTTCGCGGTCGCATCAGAAGGTACTCCCAGGCTTACCGGGCTGGCTTTACCCATCATCGGCAAAGTATTGAAGACCGGCGTTTCAGGCTGCTGGGACGTTTCAGATTGTCCATTATAGTGCTGGACACCAACGATAACTGCAAGCGATACGCACGCGGCAACGCCCATTTGGGTAAGTTGTGCGGCCCACGGGCGCATTTTTTTCCAGAATGGCATTTTCTGCCATTGCTGCGGCGCAGGCTGGGCCTCTGGAATGAATGGCACCGTATTACGTACCGGCTCATCTTCAATAGCGGCCATTACGCGAGCGGAAATATCGAAATGAAGCACCTCAGGTGTATCACCCCGCATTGAATCACGAATAAGGTGATAGCTTTCCCAGGTTTTTTGCATATCCGAATCGTGAGCCAGTTCGTTGAGCAACTCACTATCCAGCGTCTCGCCATCCATTAAAGCGGAAAGTTTTTCTTTCTGCATGCCTAATACCTTTTCCAGTATCCCGCTATCGTCAACGCCTGATAAGCGGTTGAACTTTATTATCAATAGCTTCCCGCGCTCGGAAGATACGTGAACGCACCGTACCTACCGGACAATCCATGATAGCGGCTATCTCTTCATAGCTCAGGCCATCCAGCTCCCGCAAGGTTATTGCCATGCGTAAATCTTCCGGGAGGGACTCAATAGTTCGGAAAACTATCTGTCTCAGTTCTTCTGACAACATTAAGTTCTCAGGGTTCGAAATTTCTTTCAGCGCACCGCCACTTTCGAAGTTTTCTGCTTCAATCGCATCCACATCGCTTGATGGCGGACGACGCCCCTGAGCCACCAGGTAATTCTTCGCTGTATTCACCGCAATGCGATACAGCCAGGTATAAAAAGCACTATCTCCCCGGAACGAGTCCAGCGCACGATAGGCTTTAATAAATGATTCTTGCACCACATCGGGAACATCGCCCGACGGGACATAGCGGGAAACCAGACTCGCCACTTTATGCTGGTAGCGTACTACCAGTAAATTGAAGGCTTTCTGATCTCCCTTCTGGACCCGTTCAACCAGGACCTGGTCCGTTAACTGCTCGCTCATCCGAGGTAAAGTCTCCCCAAACCAAATTTCCACGCGTTCGCGAAACGCCACTCCATTAGCTGCACTATGAGCAAGCAACAGGTTAGAGTGTCTCGTTTTTGTAAAGTTCCGTTACGCATCTGTTTTTTGTTTGTCATGTTGTAGACGGTCATTATCTCTCATTATAAGTCTACCGAGTCTGAACAACGCACTATCTTTAAAAATGCCCATAAACCGGTTGCAGAGTAACCCAACGGCCACTTTATTTCATCCTCTAATCTGATGCTTACGGCCCGCCACGCAAAATGGTTTACCCGGCTGACATCCGTTTACATCGCACCGTTTTGTTTAGCCATTACAACAACACTGAAAATAAAACGTGCGGAATCGCAGATTCTGGTGCTATGCTGGCCAAACACTGTTTAGTAAATTAAACAAAAATCATGAAAACTACGCCTGAACTTTCTTGTGACGTGTTAATTATTGGTAGCGGCGCTGCCGGACTCTCGCTGGCGCTGCGCCTGGCTGAAAAGCACCAGGTTATCGTTCTGAGTAAAGGTCCCGTCAGCGAAGGCTCCACTTTCTATGCGCAGGGCGGGATTGCCGCCGTTTTCGATGAAACCGACAGCATTGATTCACATGTGGAAGATACGCTCATTGCCGGCGCCGGTATTTGCGATCGTCATGCGGTGGAGTTTGTCGCCAGCAACGCTCGCCCCTGCGTACAGTGGTTGATTGACCAGGGGGTGCTGTTTGATACCCAGGTTCAGCCTAACGGTGAAGAGAGTTACCATCTGACGCGTGAAGGTGGCCATAGCCATCGTCGCATTTTGCATGCCGCTGACGCCACTGGTAAAGAGGTGGAAACCACGCTGGTCAGCAAGGCACAAAGCCATCCGAATATCCGGGTACTGGAACGCAGTAACGCCGTCGATCTCATCATCTCCGACAAAATTGGCCTGCCCGGTACCCGCCGCGTCGTGGGGGCATGGGTCTGGAATCGGAATAAAGAAGCGGTGGAAACCTGTCACGCGAAGTCTGTCGTGCTGGCGACCGGCGGCGCATCAAAGGTGTATCAATATACAACGAATCCGGACATTTCCTCCGGCGACGGTATTGCGATGGCCTGGCGTGCGGGATGCAGGGTCGCGAATCTCGAATTTAATCAGTTCCACCCCACCGCGCTGTATCATCCCCAGGCACGTAATTTCCTGCTTACCGAAGCGCTGCGCGGAGAAGGCGCCCACCTCAAACGCCCGGACGGTACACGGTTTATGCCGGACTTTGACGCGCGAGGAGAACTGGCGCCGCGCGATATCGTCGCCCGCGCTATCGACCATGAAATGAAGCGTCTCGGTGCGGACTGTATGTTTCTTGACATCAGCCATAAGCCAGAAGCCTTTGTACGCCAGCATTTCCCGATGATTTACGAAAAACTGCTGGGACTGGGCATCGACCTGACCAAAGAACCGGTGCCCATCGTACCGGCAGCACACTACACCTGCGGCGGCGTGATGGTTGACGACTTTGGTCGTACCGATGTGGACGGCCTGTATGCGATCGGGGAAGTAAGCTACACCGGCCTGCACGGCGCGAACCGGATGGCCTCAAATTCGCTGCTGGAATGTCTGGTGTACGGCTGGTCCGCTGCGGAAGATATCGACAGACGAATGCCTTACGCCCGTGGCGTCAGCGCCCTGCCCGCCTGGGATGAAAGTCGCGTGGACAACCCTGACGAACTGGTGGTGATCCAGCATAACTGGCATGAGCTGCGGCTATTTATGTGGGACTACGTGGGGATTGTGCGCACCACCAAACGTCTGGAGCGCGCCCTGCGTCGTATCACCATGTTACAGCAGGAGATCGACGAGTATTACGCCCATTTCCGCGTCTCGAATAATTTGCTGGAGTTACGCAACCTGGTTCAGGTCGCCGAGCTGATTGTTCGCTGTGCGATGATGCGCAAAGAGAGCCGCGGTCTGCACTACACGCTCGATTATCCGGCACTGCTGGAGGAATCAGGCCCGTCAGTGCTCTCGCCGTTAACGGCTCACATGAACAGATAAAATGCCTGGGTCAGCGCCGTATAACCGTCGGAGTAACGCTGATCCGGCCCGCGAATCACCAGCCTGTCGCTAAAGCATTCCCCCTTCTTTGGGGAGAATGCCAGCAGCACCCGATGCGGTAACCGCGCCTCCGTTTCAGCAACGTCGGTCCGTAAGCGTAAATGCCAGCCCATATTTAACGCCTGCTGCGTGAAGGTATTGCCGATATTTTCCGGCAGCACGACGCACAAGAATCCCTCTTCCGTAATAAGCCCCGTCGCCGTCGCTAACAGCGCAGAATGATCCAGCATCGTGGTATAACGCGCCTGCTCCCGCTGTGGTGTGGCGCACTCGACGCCCTGCTCGTAATAAGGCGGATTGCTGATGATGAGGTCATATTTAACGGTCTGGCGTGCCGCCCAGTGCTGGACATCTTCCGCCTGCACCGTCACCCGATCCGCCCACGGCGACTGGGTAACGTTTTCTTGCGCCTGCGCGGCGGCATCGCTATCCAGTTCAACGGCATCAACGGTGACGCTTTCATCAGTACGCTGCGCCAGCATCAGCGCCAACAGTCCGCTGCCGGTACCGATATCGAGGATCCGCTTTACGCCCGCCACCGGTGCCCATGCCCCTAACAGAATCCCATCTGTTCCGACTTTCATCGCACAACGATCGTGCGCGACAAAAAACTGTTTAAAAGTAAATCCATTACGACGAAGGACGGATGTAGACTGAGGCATGAATTAAAAACCTTGCAGGAAAAACGGCGACAGCACCAGGTGAAAACAATACCTGAGAAGCGATATCCATACAAACAGATGAAGATTGCAGCCGTAACGTCTATAATCAGCGCCCCACACAGAGGTAGAACATGACTGTAACGACTTTTTCCGAACTTGAACTCGATGAAAGCCTGCTGGATGCCCTCCAGGAAAAAGGTTTCACTCGCCCGACCGCCATTCAGGCTGCCGCCATTCCGCCTGCACTCGAAGGCCGTGACGTACTCGGTTCTGCGCCGACAGGCACCGGTAAAACGGCGGCGTATTTGCTGCCAGCGTTGCAGCACCTGCTCGACTTTCCGCGTAAAAAATCCGGTCCGCCGCGTATTTTGATCCTGACCCCGACTCGCGAGCTGGCGATGCAGGTCGCCGATCATGCCCGTGAGCTGGCCAAAAACACCCACCTGGATATCGCGACGATTACCGGCGGCGTAGCCTACATGAACCACGCCGAAGTGTTCAGCGAAAACCAGGATATTGTGGTCGCCACCACCGGGCGTCTGCTGCAGTATATTAAAGAAGAGAATTTTGACTGCCGCGCCGTGGAAACGCTGATCCTCGACGAAGCCGACCGAATGCTGGATATGGGCTTTGCCCAGGACATCGAGCACATCGCCGGGGAAACGCGCTGGCGCAAACAGACGATGCTGTTCTCCGCCACGCTGGAAGGCGATGCAATTAAAGATTTTGCCGAACGTCTGCTGGAAGAGCCGGTCGAAGTCTCCGCAACGCCATCCACCCGCGAGCGTAAGAAGATCCACCAGTGGTATTACCGCGCGGATAACTTCGAACACAAATTCGAACTGCTGAAGCACCTGCTGAAACAAGACGACGCCACCCGTACCATCGTGTTTGTCCGCAAGCGCGAGCGCGTGCACGAACTGGCTGAAATGCTGCGACTGGCAGGGATCAACAACTGCTATCTCGAAGGTGAGATGGCGCAGATCAAGCGTAACGAAGGCATTAAGCGTCTTACTGACGGTCGCGTTAACGTGCTGGTCGCCACCGACGTTGCCGCGCGCGGGATCGATATTCCTGACGTCAGCCACGTGATTAACTTCGACATGCCGCGTAGCGGAGACACCTATCTGCACCGCATTGGCCGTACGGGCCGTGCCGGTCGCAAGGGCACCGCAATCTCGCTGGTCGAAGCGCACGATCACCTGCTGCTGCTGAAAATTGGTCGCTACATTGAAGAACCGCTAAAATCCAGGGTGATTGATGAGTTGCGCCCAACCTCACGCGCTCCGAGCGAAAAGATGACGGGCAAACCGTCGAAAAAAGCGCTCGCGAAACGTGAAGAGAAGAAAAAAGAGAAAGACAAAGATAAACCGCGCGTGAAGAAACGCCATCGCGATACCAAGAACATTGGTAAACGTCGTAAGCCGAGTGCGGCAACGACGTCGCAGGAATCAAACGAAGAATAAAAAAACGCCGGGATTTCCCGGCGTTTTTATTTAAACGTTAAGCCTTACAGGCTTTCAGTAAAGGTACGAGCGATAACGTCGCGCTGCTGTTCCGGCGTCAGTGAGTTAAAACGCACGGCATAACCAGAAACACGGATAGTCAGCTGCGGGTATTTTTCCGGATGCTTAACCGCATCTTCCAGCGTTTCACGACGCAGAACGTTAACGTTCAGGTGCTGGCCTCCTTCCACACGAACTTCCGGTTTCACTTCCATCGGAATTTCGCGGTACTCAATTTCACCCAGTTTGCTGACCGCTACCACTTCATCTTCGGCAAAACCAGCTTTAGCCGCGATGCAACGCGCTTCGCCTTTTTCGCTGTCCAGCAGCCAGAAGGAATTCAGCAGATCGTCATTAGCGGCTTTAGTAATCTGGATACCTGTAATCATTGTGATGCCTCCCCGGCAAAGTATTTGATTAGGGTTGGCCGGCTCGCGGCCAATTGGTAAAACCATTGTTGCTTGAGTGTATATATACCCCCCTGACACCCTCGATTCATTGATTTAAATCAATCAAATCCACACGCCAGACAAGGGAATGAGATGATTTTATTGTTTTACATCAACTTACGCCATATGTGGATATAAACTTTTTACACAAATTTTCAACTTTATTAAGTGCATAGCGCACATCATCGCGGAGAGAATTTTGCGCCATCGAAAGAAGCAGTTAAGCTATGACGATTGAAAATTCGCAGGAGAGCGAGATGGCCACTGAATTAACCTGGCATGATGTGCTGGCTGAAGAGAAACAGCAGCCCTACTTTATCAATACGCTGCATACCGTCGCCGGAGAGCGTCAGTCCGGGATCACGGTTTATCCGCCGCAAAAAGATGTGTTCAATGCGTTTCGCTTCACCGAGCTGGGTGATGTTAAGGTCGTGATCCTTGGACAGGATCCGTACCACGGTCCCGGTCAGGCGCATGGTCTGGCGTTTTCTGTCCGTCCCGGTATTGCTACGCCCCCTTCGCTGCTGAACATGTATAAGGAGCTGGAGGGGTCGATCCCCGGTTTCACTCGTCCTGCCCACGGTTATCTTGAAAGCTGGGCGCATCAGGGGGTTCTGCTGCTTAATACGGTGTTAACCGTGCGGGCGGGTCAGGCGCACTCTCATGCCAGTCTGGGATGGGAAACGTTCACCGATAAAGTGATCGCCCTGATTAATCAACATCGTGAAGGGGTGGTTTTCCTGCTGTGGGGTTCTCATGCGCAGAAGAAAGGCGCGATTATTGATCAGAAACGTCATCATGTCCTGAAAGCGCCTCATCCCTCACCGCTCTCGGCACATCGTGGGTTCTTTGGCTGTAACCATTTTGTGTTGGCGAATCAGTGGCTGGAACAGCGCGGCGAGAAGCCGATTGACTGGATGCCCGTTTTACCGGCGGAGAGCGAATAAAAAAATGCCAGCGATTCGCTGGCATTTTCCGTCAGGCTTTATTCTGACGCCACCATTCGGCAAGCAGCACACCGGTTGCCACCGAGACGTTCAGGCTTTCAACATTACCCGTACCGTCGATTTTCACGCACAGATCGCTGGCATCGCGCGCCGCATCTGGCAAACCGTCAACGTCCTGACCTAACACCAGGACGATTTTCTCTGGCAGTTCAGTTTTAAACAGCGGTTTGCCACGTTCGCCGGACGTTGTCACCACGGTGTAACCCGCCTGACGGAAATCATCCAGCACATCAACGATGCTGTCGCCGGTAATCGGCTGAACGTGTTCGGCGCCGCCTTCTGCGGTACGAATCGCCGCGCCGGACTCCAGCAACGCCGCATCCTGCACCACTACGCCTTTCACTCCGAAGTGCGCGCAGCTACGCATCATGCCGCCGAGGTTGTGCGGGTTAGAAATAGCTTCCAGCGCTAACACGCAGTCCTGCGCGCCCGCCTGGCTTACCCACTGTTTCACCGTAGTGCCGTTACGTTTTTTAATCAGGAAGCAGACACCGCCGTGATGCTCAGTCCCTGAAGCTTTCGCCAGTTCCGCTTCATCAACCACATGGTACGCTTTGCGGTTTGCCGCCATCCAGCGTAATGCTTCTTTGAAGCGTGGCGTGACGCTCTGAATGAACCAGGCGCGGACAATCGCGTCCGGGCGACTCTGGAACAGGGCCTGACAGGCATTTTCACCGTAAACGCGGGTCTCTTCCGCACGTTGACGACGTAAGACTTCAGGATCGATAAAGCTTTTACCGCTGATACCACCGTGATCGGCTTTTTCAGGCGTTTCATCACCCGGCGCGCGGGACACGGTCCGCCACGGTGAGTCTTCACGCTTGCGATCGCGGCTCTGAGGGGTTCTTTCATCGCGGGCGGGGCGACGGCCACCGTCGGCACGAGATTTTCCTGGACGCCCGCCACCTTTCCCGGTACGCGGGTTATGGGTACGTTTATCAGAATCATCATCACTGCGGACATACATCACTTTGACCTTGCCGCTTTTGTTTTTCAATTCATCGTTCATGCTTTTCTCCACCAGCGCTGCGCGAAGCGCGCAGATTACCCGATGTGCACCAGGTTAGCCATTATTTCATTTAAAAGCTTATGACTATTGTACTCATTGAATAAAACAGATTGTCGTTTAAAACAGTCTCATCGATAATATGTAACATATTAGAAACATATCGGCGTCTCTGCCGTTCAATACCCCGACGCATCCAGAGGTTAGTTATGAATACCGTTTGTACCAGCTGCCAGGCCATCAACCGCATTCCCGACGATCGGGTTGAGGATGCGGCAAAATGCGGACGCTGTGGTCACGACCTGTTCGACGGGGAGGTGATCAATGCGACCGGTGAAACACTGGATAAACTGCTCAAAGACGATCTGCCCGTTGTGATCGATTTCTGGGCACCGTGGTGCGGCCCATGCCGTAACTTCGCGCCCATCTTTGAAGATGTCGCCGAAGAACGCAGCGGCAAAGTTCGCTTCGTGAAGATCAACACGGAAGCGGAACGTGAGCTCAGCGCACGCTTTGGTATCCGCAGTATTCCCACCATTATGATCTTCAAAAACGGTCAGGTTGTCGACATGCTGAATGGCGCGGTCCCCAAAGCGCCATTTGATAGTTGGCTGAACGAGTCACTGTAAACTCTGCGGGGCGCATCTTGTGCCCCGTTTTCACCTCTGCGACAATAGCGTTTTTCAACGCATTCTCTATGACTGAAAACGCTGTTCTCAAGCTTCGCGCTGAACGTCTGGCGCGCGCCACTCGCCCTTTTCTCGCCCGGGGCAATCGCATTCGTCGCTGTCAGCGCTGCTTACTGCCGCTGAAACTTTGCCTGTGTGCGACGCTGTCGCCCTCTCAGGCAACGAGCCGTTTTTGTCTGGTAATGTTTGATACCGAACCGATGAAACCGAGTAATACCGGACGTCTGATCGCCGATATTTTACCGGATACCGTTGCGTTTCAGTGGTCACGAACACAGCCGCCGCAGGCCTTGCTGGATCTGGTGAAAAACCCGGATTATCAGCCGATGGTGGTGTTCCCCGCCTCCTATGCCGACGCCGAACGTGAGGTGATTTTCACCCCACCGACGGGTAAACCCCCGCTGTTTATTATGCTCGACGGCACCTGGCCGGAAGCGCGTAAGATGTTCCGCAAAAGCCCGTATCTCGACTCTCTCCCCGTGATTTCGGTGGATCTGTCGCGTCTGTCGGCCTATCACCTGCGCGAGGTCCATGCCGAAGGACAATATTGCACAGCCGAAGTCGCCATTGCGCTGCTGGATCTGGCCGGTGATACCGATGCGGCAGGCAGCCTCGGCGAGCACTTTACCCGCTTTAAAACGCGCTACCTCGCAGGAAAAACCCAACATCAGGGAAGCATCACAGCAGAATCAGCAGAAAGCGTTTAGAATCATTCGGTCACTTCTGTGTAAGGGAAACCGGTATGAGTCAGCGAGGACTGGAAGCGCTTCTGCGACCAAAATCGATCGCGGTGGTCGGGGCATCGATGAAGCCCAATCGGGCGGGATATCTGATGATGCGCAATCTGCTGGCGGGAGGATTTAACGGTCCCGTTTTGCCGGTAACCCCCGCCTGGAAAGCCGTTCTGGGCGTCCTGGCCTGGCCCGATATTGCCAGTCTGCCCTTCACCCCCGACCTTGCCGTGTTGTGTACCAATGCCAGCCGCAATCTGGCCTTGCTGGAAGCGCTTGGGGAAAAAGGCTGTAAAACCTGCATTATTCTCTCGGCCCCTGGCGCGCAACATGCAGAACTGCTGGCCTGCGCGCAACGCTACAACATGCGTCTGCTCGGCCCTAACAGTCTTGGCCTGCTGGCGCCCTGGCAGGGGTTGAATGCCAGCTTTTCGCCGGTCCCGATTAAACGCGGCAAACTGGCGTTTATTTCTCAGTCCGCTGCGGTTTCCAACACCATTCTCGACTGGGCACAGCAGCGGGAAATGGGGTTTTCCTATTTTATTGCGCTCGGCGACAGCCTGGATATTGATGTCGATGAGTTGCTGGATTATCTGGCGCGTGACAGCAAAACCAGCGCCATTTTGCTTTATCTCGAACATCTCAGCGATGCCCGACACTTTGTATCCGCCGCCCGTAGCGCCGCGCGCAACAAACCCATTCTGGTCATTAAGAGCGGTCGCAGCCCGGCAGCGCAGCGGTTATTGCATACCAGCGCCGGAATGGATCCCGCCTGGGATGCCGCCATCCAGCGAGCCGGTTTGCTGCGTGTGAAAGATACCCATGAGCTCTTTTCCGCAGTGGAAACGCTCAGTCACATGCGCCCTCTGCGCGGTGACAGGCTGATGATCATCAGCAACGGTGCCGCGCCTGCGGCGCTGGCGCTTGATCAACTCTGGTCCCGCAATGGCAAGCTGGCCATGCTGAGTGAGGAGACCAGCCAGAAACTGCGCGATGCTCTGCCTGCCCATGTCGAGATCGCCAACCCGCTGGATCTGCGTGACGATGCCAGCATTGAGCATTACACCCGGACGCTGGATATTCTGCTCGCCAGCCAGGACTTTGACGCACTGATGGTGATTCACTCCCCCAGTGCCGCCGCCCCCGCCACCGAGTGTGCTCAGGCGCTGATTGATGCCGTTAAGCATCATCCACGTGGCAAATTTGTCTCGCTATTGACCAACTGGTGTGGAGAGTTTTCCTCTCAGGAAGCCCGCAGACTGTTCAGTGAAGCCGGGCTCCCTACCTACCGCACTCCGGAAGGGACGATCACCGCGTTTATGCATATGGTCGAGTACCGACGCAACCAGAAACAGCTGCGTGAAACGCCAGCCCTGCCCAGCAATCTGACCTCCAACACGGCCCAGGCGCATGAACTGCTTCAGCAGGCGATTGCCGATGGGGCGACCTCACTCGATACCCATGAGGTTCAGCCGATCCTGCAGGCTTATGGCTTACATACGCTCCCGACCTGGATTGCCGGCGACAGCATCGAAGCCGTCCACATCGCAGAACAGATTGGCTACCCGGTCGCGCTGAAGCTGCGTTCACCGGACATCCCGCACAAATCTGAAGTTCAGGGCGTAATGCTCTACCTGCGCACGGCAAATGAAGTTCAGCAGGCGGCCAATGCAATTATTGATCGTGTGAAAATGACATGGCCGCAGGCGCGGATCCACGGTCTGCTGGTGCAGAGTATGGCGAACCGTGCGGGAGCGCAGGAACTGCGCGTGGTGGTTGAGCACGATCCCGTATTTGGCCCATTGATCATGTTGGGTGAAGGCGGCGTTGAGTGGCGGCCTGAAGAGCAGGCCGTGGTGGCGTTACCGCCGCTGAACATGAACCTGGCGCGCTATTTAGTGATTCAGGCGATCAAGAATAAAAAGATCCGTGGCCGCAGTGCACTGCGCCCGTTGGATGTCGCGGGGTTAAGTCAGTTGTTGGTTCAGGTCTCAAACCTGATTGTCGACTGCCCGGAGATCCAGCGTCTGGATATTCACCCACTGCTGGCCTCCGCCGGTGAGTTCACCGCCCTGGATGTCACGCTGGATATCGCCCCATTCGAGGGCGATAACGAAAGTCGTCTCGCCGTTCGCCCCTATCCACATCAACTGGAAGAGTGGGTGGAGATGAAAAATGGCGAGCAATGTCTGTTCCGTCCTATCCTGCCTGAAGATGAACCCCAGCTTCAGCAGTTTATTTCCCAGGTCACCAAAGAAGATCTTTATTACCGCTATTTCAGCGAGATCAATGAATTTACTCATGAAGATTTAGCCAACATGACGCAGATCGACTACGATCGGGAAATGGCGTTTGTTGCGGTGAGGCGCGTTGAACGAACGGAAGAGATCCTTGGTGTGACGCGAGCGATCTCCGACCCGGATAATATTGATGCTGAATTTGCCGTACTGGTTCGTTCCGATCTCAAAGGGTTAGGGCTAGGTCGTCGATTGCTGGAAAAATTGATTACCTATACACGAGATCACGGACTGAGAAGGCTGAATGGTATTACGATGCCAAATAATCGTGGCATGGTCGCGCTGGCGCGTAAGCTTGGGTTTAGCGTGGATATCCAGCTCGAAGAGGGAATCGTCGGGCTGTCGCTGGATCTGGCTCCGCCCGAGGAATCGTGAGTAAGGTACTGGAAATGTTGACCACTTTAACGGGGACGGTGTTATCATTGCCCGCTTATGTCGTCTGCATAGCACAGAGGACCCTTCAATGAACAGAGAAGAAATGCACTGTGATGTTGTCAAAATTTAAGCGTAATAAACATCAACAACACCTTGCCCAACTACCTAAGATTTCTCAATCAGTTGATGATGTCGATTTCTTTTATGCTCCCGCCAGGTTCAGGGAGACCCTGCTGGAAAAGATAGCCAGCGCGAAGCAGCGCATTTGCATTATTGCCCTGTATCTGGAACAGGATGACGGTGGCAAAGGCATTCTTAGCGCGCTTTACGAGGCGAAACGGCAGCGTCCTGAACTGGATGTTCGGGTACTCGTCGACTGGCATCGTGCGCAGCGTGGACGTATTGGCGCGGCAGCATCCAATACCAACGCTGACTGGTATTGCCGAATGGCGCATGAAAATCCGGGTGTCGATGTTCCGGTATACGGTGTGCCTATCAATACTCGCGAAGCCCTCGGCGTTCTGCACTTTAAAGGCTTTATCATCGATGATAGCGTCCTGTACAGCGGCGCCAGTCTGAACGATGTCTATCTGCATCAGCACGATAAATATCGCTATGACCGTTATCAGTTAATCCGCAACGCCAGAATGGCTGACATCATGTTCGAGTGGGTGACCCATAACCTGATGAATGGTCGTGGCGTAAATCGTCTGGATAATACCCAGCGTCCGAAAAGCCCGGAGATTAAAAACGACATTCGTTTATACCGCCAGGAGCTTCGTGACGCGGCTTATCACTTCCAGGGCGATGCCGATAATGAACAGTTGTCCGTGACGCCATTGGTTGGTCTGGGGAAATCCAGCCTGCTGAACAAAACCATTTTCCACCTTATGCCCTGTGCGGAGCATAAGCTCACGATTTGCACCCCCTATTTCAACCTGCCAGCAATTCTTGTCCGCAACATCATTCAACTGCTGCGCGAAGGGAAGAAGGTTGAGATCATTGTGGGGGATAAAACCGCCAACGATTTTTATATCCCGGAAAATGAGCCATTTAAGATAATCGGCGCACTGCCCTATCTCTATGAGATTAACCTGCGTCGCTTCCTGAGCCGTTTGCAGTATTACGTCAATACCGATCAACTGGTCGTCCGCTTGTGGAAAGATGACGACAATACCTACCATCTCAAAGGGATGTGGATCGATGACAAGTGGATGCTGCTGACCGGGAACAACCTCAACCCGCGCGCCTGGCGTCTGGATCTGGAAAATGCGATTCTGATCCACGATCCTAAGCAAGAGCTGGCTGCGCAGCGCGAGAAAGAGCTGGCGCTAATTCGTACGCATACCACGGTCGTTAAGCACTATCGTGACTTGCAGAGCATTGCCGATTACCCGGTAAAAGTTCGCAAACTGATCCGTCGATTACGTCGTATTCGAATCGACAGGCTGATAAGCCGTATTCTGTAAGTGAAACCCCGTCCTGAACGGGGTTTTTTCTATGGGGGCATGGTGCGCGTTATTTTTCTTCTGAGCGCTTTTATTCTGTCAGGCTGTAGCCATATGGCGCAGGACAGCTGGAGTGGGCAGGACAAAGCACAGCACTTTATTGCTTCCGCGATGCTCTCAGCCGCAGGTAATGAGTACGCGCAACATCAGGGAATGGGCCGCGATCGCAGTGCGATGATCGGATTTATGTTCTCGGTCAGTCTGGGGGCGTCAAAGGAGCTTTGGGATAGCCGCCCCGCAGGGAGCGGCTGGAGCTGGAAAGACTTTGCCTGGGATGTCGCCGGTGCAACGACCGGCTATACCCTCTGGCAAATGGCGCATTACTAGAGGCGCAGACCTTTCCCTTTGCGATGCAGCGTCAGCGAAACCAGAAATGCGACGATCGACATCACGGTGACATACCAGAAGAACGACGTCTCCATACCGACAGACTTCAGCGACAGCGCCACATATTCCGCCGAACCGCCAAACAGAGCATTCGCCACAGCATAAGAAAGCCCAACGCCCAATGCACGAACCTGTGCCGGAAACATTTCAGCTTTCAATATACCGCTGATCGAGGTGTAGAAACTGACGATCAGCAGCGCGCACATCACCAGACCAAATGCTGCGTACGGCGAAGTCACATTCTGAAGCGCGGTCAAAATGGGTACAGTAAACAGGGTTGCCAGTGCACCAAAGCACAACATGGAGGTACGTCGGCCAATTTTATCTGACAACGCACCAAACAGCGGTTGCACGAGCATATAAACAAATAACGCCGCTGTCATAATACCGCTTGCCACATTGGCATGCATACCTGCGGTGTTCACCAGATACTTTTGCATATAGGTGGTGAAGGTATAGAAGCACAGCGATCCCGCCGCCGTGAACCCGAGCACCATGATGAACGCTCTACGGTTGCGCCATAACCCTTTCAGCGATCCGGCCTCCTTCAGCGCACGCGTTTCCTGCTTTGACGTTTCATCCAACTGACGACGCAACCAGAGCGCCACAACCGCCAGTACCGCGCCTAACGCGAAGGGAATACGCCAGCCCCACTCTCTGAGTGCAGAATCTTCCATAGTCTGCTGTAAGACAACCACAACCAGCAGCGCCAAAAGCTGACCACCGATAAGTGTGACGTACTGGAAAGAGGCGTAAAATCCTTTACGACCTTCGACGGCAACTTCACTCATGTAGGTCGCGCTGGTGCCATACTCCCCACCAACAGATAACCCCTGGAACAAACGCGCCAGCAGTAACAGCGCCGGAGCCCAGGTTCCAATGGTTTCATAACCCGGCAGGCAGGCGATCACCAGCGATCCCAGACACATCATGCAAACGGACAAAAGCATGGATTTTTTACGACCATGTTTATCGGCGATACGGCCGAATAGCCAGCCGCCAATAGGACGCATTAAAAACCCAGCTGCAAAAACGCCTGCGGTTTGTAGTAGTTGCGTTGTCGTGTTTCCGGAAGGAAAGAAGATGTGGGCAAAATAGAGCGAGCAAAACGAGTAGACATAGAAATCAAACCATTCAACCAGATTTCCGGATGACGCGCCTACAATTGCCCATATGCGACGACGGGTATCACTGTCAGTCAGTGATCCGTTCGCAGTTACACTGCTTTCAGTCATTAAAGTTGTACTCCTGCCAAAGATCCGATTGTGCTTGTCGGTTGTGTTTGCTGTCTTTTTTAGTAAACGAAATGTTATATAATTGTTATATATTATTATGTGACAGCGATCGCGGTTTTAATTAGCAGGGAAAGAATTTAGGAGTAAGCGCAGGCACTAGATGATGGGATTCAGGGTAACGGGGCGCGCAGAGGTCGACGATCCTGGACTGCCGTATCCGTTAACCACAGGGCCTTGTACTGACTGTAGGCCGGATAAGGCGAAGCCGCCATCCGGCAGTGGTGCGATAGTCTGCCTGAGGCGCTGCGCTTATCAGCACCTGCCACAGGCTTACTACAGACGCAAAAAAGCCCATCCGTCAGGATGGGCTTCTTCACTTATTTGATGCCTGGCAGTTCCCTACTCTCGCATGGGGAGACCCCACACTACCATCGGCGCTACGGCGTTTCACTTCTGAGTTCGGCATGGGGTCAGGTGGGACCACCGCGCTACAGCCGCCAGGCAAATTCTTTTGTGCTCAGTACGCAATATTTTATCGCATCAGCTGCGAAAATTATTGCGTACTACAATCCGGTATCAAGCTGAAAAATCTCTCTATTCCGCCAAAACATCTTCGGCGTTGTAAGGTTAAGCCTCACGGTTCATTAGTACCGGTTAGCTCAACGCATCGCTGCGCTTACACACCCGGCCTATCAACGTCGTCGTCTTCAACGTTCCTTCAGGACTCTTAAAGAGTCAGGGAGAACTCATCTCGGGGCAAGTTTCGTGCTTAGATGCTTTCAGCACTTATCTCTTCCGCATTTAGCTACCGGGCAGTGCCATTGGCATGACAACCCGAACACCAGTGATGCGTCCACTCCGGTCCTCTCGTACTAGGAGCAGCCCCCCTCAATTCTCCAGCGCCCACGGCAGATAGGGACCGAACTGTCTCACGACGTTCTAAACCCAGCTCGCGTACCACTTTAAATGGCGAACAGCCATACCCTTGGGACCTACTTCAGCCCCAGGATGTGATGAGCCGACATCGAGGTGCCAAACACCGCCGTCGATATGAACTCTTGGGCGGTATCAGCCTGTTATCCCCGGAGTACCTTTTATCCGTTGAGCGATGGCCCTTCCATTCAGAACCACCGGATCACTAAGACCTGCTTTCGCACCTGCTCGCGCCGTCACGCTCGCAGTCAAGCTAGCTTATGCCTTTGCACTAACCTCCTGATGTCCGACCAGGATTAGCTAACCTTCGTGCTCCTCCGTTACTCTTTAGGAGGAGACCGCCCCAGTCAAACTACCCACCAGACACTGTCCGCAACCCGGATCACGGGTCCACGTTAGAACACCAGCCATTAAAGGGTGGTATTTCAAGGTTGGCTCCACACGAACTGGCGTCCGCGCTTCAAAGCCTCCCACCTATCCTACACATCAAGGACCAGTGTTCAGTGTCAAGCTATAGTAAAGGTTCACGGGGTCTTTCCGTCTTGCCGCGGGTACACTGCATCTTCACAGCGAGTTCAATTTCACTGAGTCTCGGGTGGAGACAGCCTGGCCATCATTACGCCATTCGTGCAGGTCGGAACTTACCCGACAAGGAATTTCGCTACCTTAGGACCGTTATAGTTACGGCCGCCGTTTACCGGGGCTTCGATCAAGAGCTTCTCCGCGAGGATAACCCCATCAATTAACCTTCCGGCACCGGGCAGGCGTCACACCGTATACGTCCACTTTCGTGTTTGCACAGTGCTGTGTTTTTAATAAACAGTTGCAGCCAGCTGGTATCTTCGACTGATTTCAGCTCCACGAGCAAGTCGCTTCACCTACCTATCAGCGTGCCTTCTCCCGAAGTTACGGCACCATTTTGCCTAGTTCCTTCACCCGAGTTCTCTCAAGCGCCTTGGTATTCTCTACCTGACCACCTGTGTCGGTTTGGGGTACGATCTGATGTTACCTGATGCTTAGAGGCTTTTCCTGGAAGCAGGGCATTTGTTGCTTCAGCACCGTAGTGCCTCGTCATCACGCCTCAGTGTTAAAGTGAACCGGATTTACCTGGAACACACACCTACACGCTTAAACCGGGACAACCGTCGCCCGGCCAACATAGCCTTCTCCGTCCCCCCTTCGCAGTAACACCTGGTACAGGAATATTAACCTGTTTCCCATCGACTACGCCTTTCGGCCTCGCCTTAGGGGTCGACTCACCCTGCCCCGATTAACGTTGGACAGGAACCCTTGGTCTTCCGGCGAGCGGGCTTTTCACCCGCTTTATCGTTACTTATGTCAGCATTCGCACTTCTGATACCTCCAGCATGCCTCACAGCACACCTTCACAGGCTTACAGAACGCTCCCCTACCCAACAACACATAGTGTCGCTGCCGCAGCTTCGGTGCATGGTTTAGCCCCGTTACATCTTCCGCGCAGGCCGACTCGACCAGTGAGCTATTACGCTTTCTTTAAATGATGGCTGCTTCTAAGCCAACATCCTGGCTGTCTGAGCCTTCCCACATCGTTTCCCACTTAACCATGACTTTGGGACCTTAGCTGGCGGTCTGGGTTGTTTCCCTCTTCACGACGGACGTTAGCACCCGCCGTGTGTCTCCCGTGATAACATTCTCCGGTATTCGCAGTTTGCATCGGGTTGGTAAGTCGGGATGACCCCCTAGCCGAAACAGTGCTCTACCCCCGGAGATGAATTCACGAGGCGCTACCTAAATAGCTTTCGGGGAGAACCAGCTATCTCCCGGTTTGATTGGCCTTTCACCCCCAGCCACAAGTCATCCGCTAATTTTTCAACATTAGTCGGTTCGGTCCTCCAGTTAGTGTTACCCAACCTTCAACCTGCCCATGGCTAGATCACCGGGTTTCGGGTCTATACCCTGCAACTTAACGCCCAGTTAAGACTCGGTTTCCCTTCGGCTCCCCTATTCGGTTAACCTTGCTACAGAATATAAGTCGCTGACCCATTATACAAAAGGTACGCAGTCACCCCATAAAAGAGGCTCCCACTGCTTGTACGTACACGGTTTCAGGTTCTTTTTCACTCCCCTCGCCGGGGTTCTTTTCGCCTTTCCCTCACGGTACTGGTTCACTATCGGTCAGTCAGGAGTATTTAGCCTTGGAGGATGGTCCCCCCATATTCAGACAGGATACCACGTGTCCCGCCCTACTCATCGAGCTCACAACACATGCGGTTTTGTGTACGGGGCTGTCACCCTGTATCGCCGGTCTTTCCAGACCGTTCCACTACCACACATGCTGATTCAGGCTCTGGGCTGCTCCCCGTTCGCTCGCCGCTACTGGGGGAATCTCGGTTGATTTCTTTTCCTCGGGGTACTTAGATGTTTCAGTTCCCCCGGTTCGCCTCGTTAACCTATGTATTCAGTTAACGATAGTGCAACGAATTGCACTGGGTTTCCCCATTCGGACATCGCCGGTTATAACGGTTCATATCACCTTACCGGCGCTTTTCGCAGATTAGCACGTCCTTCATCGCCTCTGACTGCCAGGGCATCCACCGTGTACGCTTAGTCGCTTAACCTCACAACCCGAAGATGTTTCTTTCGATTCATCATCGTGATTGCGAAAATTTGAGAGACTCGAACACACCAATAAAGATGTGTCGTTTCAATTTTCAGCTTGATCCAGATTTTTAAAGAGCAAATATCTCAAACATGACTCGCTGAGTCAGTTTTGAGATACAGGGGCCGGCGACTTTCACTCACACAAACCAGCAAGTGGCGTCCCCTAGGGGATTCGAACCCCTGTTACCGCCGTGAAAGGGCGGTGTCCTGGGCCTCTAGACGAAGGGGACACTGAAGTCTGCTTCGGCAAGACGCCTTGCTATTCACTTTTCATCAGACAATCTGTGTGGGCACTGCAAAGGCAGGTTCTTTAAGGTAAGGAGGTGATCCAACCGCAGGTTCCCCTACGGTTACCTTGTTACGACTTCACCCCAGTCATGAATCACAAAGTGGTAAGCGCCCTCCCGAAGGTTAAGCTACCTACTTCTTTTGCAACCCACTCCCATGGTGTGACGGGCGGTGTGTACAAGGCCCGGGAACGTATTCACCGTGGCATTCTGATCCACGATTACTAGCGATTCCGACTTCATGGAGTCGAGTTGCAGACTCCAATCCGGACTACGACATACTTTATGAGGTCCGCTTGCTCTCGCGAGGTCGCTTCTCTTTGTATATGCCATTGTAGCACGTGTGTAGCCCTGGTCGTAAGGGCCATGATGACTTGACGTCATCCCCACCTTCCTCCAGTTTATCACTGGCAGTCTCCTTTGAGTTCCCGGCCGGACCGCTGGCAACAAAGGATAAGGGTTGCGCTCGTTGCGGGACTTAACCCAACATTTCACAACACGAGCTGACGACAGCCATGCAGCACCTGTCTCACAGTTCCCGAAGGCACGTTCTCATCTCTGAAAACTTCTGTGGATGTCAAGACCAGGTAAGGTTCTTCGCGTTGCATCGAATTAAACCACATGCTCCACCGCTTGTGCGGGCCCCCGTCAATTCATTTGAGTTTTAACCTTGCGGCCGTACTCCCCAGGCGGTCTATTTAACGCGTTAGCTCCGGAAGCCACGCCTCAAGGGCACAACCTCCAAATAGACATCGTTTACGGCGTGGACTACCAGGGTATCTAATCCTGTTTGCTCCCCACGCTTTCGCACCTGAGCGTCAGTCTTCGTCCAGGGGGCCGCCTTCGCCACCGGTATTCCTCCAGATCTCTACGCATTTCACCGCTACACCTGGAATTCTACCCCCCTCTACGAGACTCAAGCCTGCCAGTTTCGAATGCAGTTCCCAGGTTGAGCCCGGGGATTTCACATCCGACTTGACAGACCGCCTGCGTGCGCTTTACGCCCAGTAATTCCGATTAACGCTTGCACCCTCCGTATTACCGCGGCTGCTGGCACGGAGTTAGCCGGTGCTTCTTCTGCGGGTAACGTCAATGGCTAAGGTTATTAACCTTAACCCCTTCCTCCCCGCTGAAAGTACTTTACAACCCGAAGGCCTTCTTCATACACGCGGCATGGCTGCATCAGGCTTGCGCCCATTGTGCAATATTCCCCACTGCTGCCTCCCGTAGGAGTCTGGACCGTGTCTCAGTTCCAGTGTGGCTGGTCATCCTCTCAGACCAGCTAGGGATCGTCGCCTTGGTGAGCCGTTACCTCACCAACAAGCTAATCCCATCTGGGCACATCTGATGGCAAGAGGCCCGAAGGTCCCCCTCTTTGGTCTTGCGACGTTATGCGGTATTAGCTACCGTTTCCAGTAGTTATCCCCCTCCATCGGGCAGTTTCCCAGACATTACTCACCCGTCCGCCACTCGTCAGCGAAGCAGCAAGCTGCTTCCTGTTACCGTTCGACTTGCATGTGTTAGGCCTGCCGCCAGCGTTCAATCTGAGCCATGATCAAACTCTTCAATTTAAGTTTGATGCTCTTAGAATTAAACGTCGTAATGAATTACGTGTTCACTCTTTGAGACTTGGTATTCATTTTTCGTCTTGCGACGTTAAGAATCCATGTCACTCTGAGTGCCCACACAGATTGTCTGATAAATTGTTAAAGAGCAGTGCCGCTTCGCTTTTTCTCAGCGGCGCGGGGTGTGCATAATACGCTTTCCCGCTTCAGAGTCAAGCATTTATTTCGCTTTTCTCTGTGGGCGTTCATCTCTGAAGCCCGCTGACCCGGCGGCTTGCGTGCCGTTGTTCCGTGTCAGTGGAGGCGCATTATAGGGAGTTATTTCGGGCTGACAAGTCAAAAATACAAAAAACTTATCAACCGCTCACTTTCCAGGCAAATCACCCTATAAACCGTCATTTTAGCCTGGTTTTTAAACAAAAATGGGCTCCGAAGAGCCCATTTATTATTTCATCAAGCATTACTGTACTGCGACAATCCGATCGTCGTTTACTTCAAGACGAATCGTTTTGCCTGGAATTAACTCACCAGACAGGATTTGCTGCGCCAGCGGGTTTTCGATCTGCTGCTGGATTGCACGTTTCAACGGACGCGCCCCATACACCGGATCATAACCATTTGCGCTCAGCAGTTTCAGCGCTTCATCGGAGATGTGGATTTCATAGCCACGCTCTTCCAGACGTTTGTACAGACGCTGCAGTTGGATCTGTGCAATAGACGCGATGTGTTGTTCACCCAACGGATGGAATACCACAACCTCATCTATACGGTTGATGAATTCCGGGCGGAAGTTGTGACTCACCACACCTAACACCAGGTCTTTCATATGGCTGTAGTCGAGATCGCCGAAGCGTTCCTGAATCAGGTCGGAACCCAGGTTAGAGGTCATAATGACCACCGTATTACGGAAGTCGACCGTTCTCCCCTGCCCATCGGTCAGACGACCATCATCCAGTACCTGCAGAAGAATGTTGAACACATCAGGATGCGCTTTCTCAACTTCATCAAGCAGAATAACGGAATAAGGACGACGACGAACCGCTTCTGTCAGGTAGCCCCCCTCTTCATAACCGACATATCCCGGAGGCGCCCCCACCAGACGTGATACGGAGTGTTTCTCCATAAACTCGGACATGTCGATTCGCACCATCGCGTCATCACTGTCAAACATAAAGTTTGCCAGCGCCTTACACAGTTCGGTTTTACCGACCCCGGTTGGGCCGAGGAACAGGAACGAACCAATCGGACGGTTTGGATCGGCAAGACCCGCACGGCTACGACGAATCGCATTCGATACCGCTTCCACCGCTTCATTCTGCCCGATCACGCGGCTATGTAACTCTTGCTCCATACGCAACAGTTTTTCGCGCTCGCCTTCCAGCATTCTCGCGACCGGAATACCGGTCCAGCGCGCCAACACTTCGGCAATTTCCGCATCCGTCACTTTATTACGCAACAGACGCATGGTTTTACCTTCCGACTGCGTCGCAGCTTCCAGCTGTTTTTCCAGCTCAGGAATTTTGCCGTACTGCAGTTCTGACATCCGCGCCAGATCGCCAACACGACGCGCCTGTTCAATGGCAATCTTCGCCTGTTCCAGTTCGGCTTTGATCGTTTGTGTTCCGGAGAGCGACGCTTTTTCCGCTTTCCACTCTTCTTCTAATTCAGAGTACTGACGCTCTTTGTCGTCCAGCTCTTCGTTGAGCATGTCGAGACGTTTTTTACTCGCCTCATCAGACTCTTTCATCAACGCCTGCTGCTCCAGTTTGAGCTGGATAATACGGCGGTCGAGTCTGTCCAGCTCTTCCGGCTTAGAGTCAATCTGCATACGGATGCTGGATGCCGCTTCATCGATCAGGTCGATGGCTTTATCCGGCAACTGGCGATCGGCAATGTAACGATGAGACAGCGTGGCTGCCGCGACGATCGCCGGGTCAGTAATCTGCACATGGTGATGCAGTTCATAACGTTCTTTCAGACCACGCAGTATCGCAATGGTATCTTCCACTGACGGCTCAGCCACGAACACTTTCTGGAAACGACGTTCCAGCGCCGCATCTTTTTCGATGTACTGCCGATACTCGTCGAGCGTTGTCGCCCCTACGCAGTGCAGTTCCCCACGCGCCAGCGCCGGTTTCAGCATGTTCCCGGCATCCATTGCGCCATCCGCTTTACCTGCGCCCACCATGGTGTGCAATTCGTCGATAAACAGGATGACATTCCCTTCCTGTTTGGCGAGATCGTTGAGTACACCTTTTAAGCGTTCTTCAAATTCACCGCGGTATTTTGCCCCTGCCACCAGCGCGCCCATATCCAGCGCCAGTACGCGACGGCCTTTTAACCCTTCAGGGACTTCACCATTAATGATTCGCTGTGCCAGTCCTTCAACAATCGCCGTTTTACCGACGCCAGGCTCACCGATTAATACCGGGTTGTTTTTTGTACGACGTTGCAGAACCTGAATGGTCCGGCGGATCTCTTCATCACGGCCGATAACCGGGTCAAGTTTGCCCTGTTCGGCACGCTCGGTCAGATCGACTGTGTATTTTTTCAAGGCCTGACGTTGGTCTTCAGCCCCCTGGTCGTTCACGCTTTCACCTCCACGCATTTGTTCAATTGCCTGAGTAATATTAGCGGTCGTTGCGCCAGCCGATTTCAGTAAATCGGGCAGTGTGCCACGCGACTCAAGCGCCGCCAGAACGAACAGTTCTGACGAAATAAAATTGTCCCCTCGCTTTTGCGCCAGCTTGTCGCAAAGATTCAGTACACGTACCAGATCCTGAGAGGGCTGGACGTCGCCACCGGTGCCTTCCACTTGCGGTAAACGACTCAACGCCTGATCGATGGCGGTGCGTAACTGTCCGGCATTAATACCGGCAGAGGTTAATAAAGGACGTACCGATCCCCCTTCCTGATTCAGCAAGGCGCTCATTAAATGAAGAGGTTCGATGAATTGGTTGTCGTGCCCCAGTGCGAGCGACTGGGCATCGGCAAGAGCAAGCTGGAATTTGTTAGTAAGACGATCCAGACGCATAACTCCTCCCATAACAGGTCAAATTTGCTACTGGAGATTAAATGAGGTCATCCCTCAATTATTCAAGGTTATTGACCTGAATTATGTGAAAAGAAAATTACACGTACCGGATCGTCTTGATTCTTTAGGTTATATCAGCCAAATAAAACTTGCCATACGCCCCGTGGTCTTGTCGCGACGATAAGAGAAGAAAGTCTCATTTTCACTAAAAGTACAGCGGTCGCCGCCATAAATTTGCTCAACGCCGACATTTGCCAGGCGCTGACGGGCAAGCTGATAAATATTCGCCAGATATTTTTCGCCGTGAGGCGCAAAGGCTTCATGCGCATTAGCCTCTTTGGCGACAAACGCCTCGCGCACCTCTGGTCCGACTTCAAACGCCGCAGGACCAATCGCCGGGCCTAACCAGGCAAGAATATTTTCAGGCTTATCCGCAAAGCAGGCCACCGTCTCTTCCAGTACGCCTTCACATAATCCACGCCAGCCCGCATGGGCTGCCGCCACCTCCGTTCCTGCCCGATTACAAAAGAGTACGGGCAGACAGTCCGCCGTCATTACCGCACAAACGGTACCCGGCGTATTACTGTATGACGCATCCGCCCGTTTAGAGGCGTAAGGCTCGCCGGTCAGCTTCAGGACATCTTTTCCATGCACCTGTTCCAGCCAGACCGGTTTTGAAGGCAGATTGCCCGCAGCAAACAGACGTCTACGGTTCTCTTCGACATGCTCCGGGTTATCGCCACAGTGGGCGCCCAGATTTAAAGCATTATACGGCGGCAAACTCACACCGCCGGTACGGGTCGAACTGCAGGCCGCCACACCGTTCGGCAGGGGCCACTGCGGGACAATAAGCTCACTCATAGCCAGGCCACGTCATCCTTATGCTCTTCGAAATCCGCACGCATCGCGTCAATCAGTTCAACCATATCCTGCGGGATCGGGGCATGCCATTCCATTTCGATACCGGAAATCGGGTGATACAGACGCAGCATGGTGGCATGTAGCGCCTGACGATCGAATTTACGCAATGTCGAGATAAATGCCTCCGACGCGCCTTTCGGCGGACGCGGACGGCCACCGTATACCTGATCGCCCACCAGCGGATGGGTAATATGCGCCATATGCACGCGGATCTGGTGCGTACGTCCGGTCTCCAGACGCAAGCGCAGACGCGTGTGCACACGGAAGTGTTCCATGATGCGATAGTGCGTGACCGCCGGTTTACCCATCGGATGCACCGCCATATGAGTACGCTTCGTTGGGTGACGGCTGATAGGTTCTTCCACCGTGCCGCCAGCCGTCATATGACCGATCGCTACCGCTTCGTATTCACGGGTGATCTCACGCAGTTGTAGCGCTTCCACCAGCCGCGTTTGCGCCGGGACAGTTTTCGCAACCACCATCAGCCCGGTGGTGTCTTTATCCAGGCGATGGACAATACCTGCGCGTGGAACATCAGCAATCGGCGGATAATAATGCAGTAACGCATTCAGAACCGTGCCGTCCGGGTTGCCCGCGCCAGGGTGAACAACCAGATCGCGTGGCTTGTTGATAACAATGATGTCATCATCTTCATAAACGATATCCAGTGGGATATCCTGAGGCTCGAAGCGGATTTCTTCATCGATTTCAGCATCGATGGCGACTCGTTCGCCGCCTAACACTTTTTCTTTAGGTTTGTCGCAAAGTTTACCGTTGACCAGCACGCGCCGATCAAGAATCCAATCTTTTATGCGCGATCGCGAATAATCAGGGAACATTTCGGCCAAAGCTTGATCTAAGCGTTGACCGAGTTGATTTTCGGATACCGTTGCGGTGAGTTGTACTCGTTGTGCCATATACAGCTTCTTCGTTTAACGTTGGGTTTTACGGCTTTGCCGTTTAATATAGTGTGCTATTGTAGCTGGTCTTAACCGGGAGCAGGAACAGAGAATCTCCCGTAAAACATTTTGAGGAAAGTCAAAACGTCATGACGCGCATGAAATATCTGGTGGCAGCAGCCACGTTGAGCCTGTTTTTGGCGGGTTGCTCTGGTTCAAAGGAAGAGGTGCCCGATAATCCGCCTAATGAAATCTACGCGACTGCTCAGCAAAAGCTGCAGGACGGTAACTGGAAACAGGCAATAACGCAATTGGAAGCGTTGGATAACCGCTATCCATTTGGTCCTTATTCTCAGCAGGTGCAGTTAGATCTCATCTACGCCTACTACAAAAACGCCGATCTGCCGCTTGCTCAGGCTGCCATCGATCGCTTTATCCGCCTGAACCCGACTCATCCTAACATTGATTATGTCATGTATATGCGTGGCCTGACCAATATGGCGTTAGATGACAGCGCATTACAAGGGTTCTTTGGTGTTGATCGTAGCGACCGTGACCCTCAACATGCACGAGCTGCGTTCAATGACTTTTCGAAACTGGTTCGCGGTTATCCGAACAGCCAGTACACCACCGATGCCACCAAACGTCTGGTGTTCCTGAAAGATCGTCTGGCGAAATATGAGTACTCCGTTGCGGATTACTACACCCAGCGCGGTGCATGGGTTGCCGTGGTTAACCGTGTAGAAGGTATGCTGCGCGATTTCCCGGATACGCAGGCAACGCGTGATGCCCTGCCGCTGATGGAAAATGCCTATCGCGAAATGCAGATGACGGCGCAGGCTGACAAAGTGGCGAAGATTATCGCCTCCAACAGCAGCAACACCTGATCGATTTTCAGATGCAAAAACGGCAGCTCCGAGGCTGCCGTTTTTTTATCCGTTTCGCGTCGTGGCGCTGATGACTTTTGCGTGACGCAACCCATCAAATATGGCCTGCTTTCTGGCTTTCCTCAAGTTAAAAATCACCTCTTCCTGCGATAACTCACAAAAAGGTACCCTTGACAAAAAGTGACAAAATAATGTGATTCAAATCACACATTTTGACATTAGGAACGGTATGCTGGAATCACCAAGACGGGAAAGACAAGAGGTAAAATTTATGACAATGAACATTACCAGTAAACAAATGGAAATTACTCCGGCAATTCGCCAACATGTCGCAGACCGTCTCGCCAAACTTGAAAAATGGCAAACCCATCTCATTAATCCACATATCATTCTGTCCAAGGAGCCACAGGGTTTCATCGCTGATGCCACCATCAATACACCGAACGGACATCTGGTCGCCAGCGCAAAACACGAAGATATGTATACCGCTATTAACGATTTGATCAACAAGCTGGAACGGCAGCTCAATAAAGTGCAGCACAAAGGCGAAGCCCGTCGTGCAACAACTTCAGTAAAAGACGCCAACTTCGTCGAAGCAGAAGAAGAGTAGTCCCTTACATTGAGTGTATCGCCAACGCGCCTTCGGGCGCGTTTTTTGTTGACAGGGTGAAAACAGTACAGGTACTTTACTGACATCACTTAAGGAAACTGATATGAAACACACCCCGTTCTTCTTCGCATTCTTTTTTACCTTCCCCTGAATGGGAGGCTTTCGTCGTGTGAAAAAGAATGCGAAGACGAACAATAAGGCCTCCCACACCGGGGGGCCTTTTTTATTGATAACAATAAAGGCAACACTATGACATCGGAAAACCCATTACTGGCGCTGCGCGATAAAATCAGCGCACTGGATGCAAAATTGCTGGCGTTACTGGCCGAGCGACGTGGGCTGGCGGTTGAAGTCGGCAAAGCCAAGCTTGAATCCCATCGCCCGGTGCGGGATATCGACCGCGAGCGCGATCTACTGGACAGATTGATTACGCTTGGCAAAGCCCATCATCTGGATGCGCACTACATCACTCGCCTTTTTCAACTCATCATCGAAGACTCCGTTCTCACCCAGCAGGCGCTGCTCCAGCAACATCTGAATAAGATCAACCCACATTCTGCGCGCGTGGCATTCCTGGGGCCAAAAGGCTCTTACTCCCATCTCGCGGCACGTCAGTACGCGGCGCGCCACTTTGAGCAGTTTATTGAGAGCGGTTGTGCGAAGTTTGCCGATATCTTTAATCAGGTAGAAACCGGCCAGGCCGATTACGCCGTCGTCCCGATTGAAAACACCAGCTCGGGGGGGATTAACGATGTCTACGATCTACTCCAGCACACCAGTCTCTCAATTGTGGGCGAGATGACGGTGACTATCGACCACTGCGTGCTGGTTTCCGGTACCACGGACCTCGACACCATTGAGACGGTGTACAGCCATCCACAACCGTTCCAGCAATGCAGCAAGTTCCTCAGTCGTTATCCGCACTGGAAAATTGAGTACACCGAAAGCACATCCGCCGCAATGGAAAAAGTCGCTCAGGCGAACTCTCCGCATGTCGCTGCGCTCGGAAGCGAAGCCGGCGGCGGGCTGCATGGTTTACAGGTTCTTGAACGTATCGAGGCGAATCAGACGCAAAATATCACTCGTTTCATCGTGCTGGCGCGTAAAGCGATCAATGTTTCTGACCAGGTGCCAGCCAAAACAACGCTGCTGATGGCGACAGGACAACAGGCAGGCGCGCTGGTGGAAGCGCTGCTGGTGATGCGTAACCACAATCTGATCATGACCAAGCTGGAATCCCGCCCCATACACGGCAATCCGTGGGAAGAGATGTTTTATCTCGACGTCCAGGCCAATCTGGAATCCCCGCAGATGCAGAAGGCGCTCAAGGAGTTGGGCGAGATTACTCGCTCCATGAAGGTGTTGGGCTGCTATCCCAGTGAGAACGTGGTGCCGGTCGATCCGAGCTAACGTGCAACAAGGCCGGAGGGCGCTATGCCTGTCCGGCCTGCTGTTTATGTCGCGTAGACCGGATAAGACGCTTTAGCGTCGCCATCCGGCATAATCCTGCCATTACTGTCGACTGTCATTCGCCTGGCGTAACAGCGTACGACTTTCGCTCTGGAAGCGCTTCGCGTAGTCACCGAACCAGTGCTCCACTTTGCGGAAGCTGTCGATAAACGCCTGTTTATCCCCCTGCTCCAGCAGACTTATCGCATCGCCAAAACGTTTGTAGTAGCGCTTAATCAGCGCCAGATTGCTCTCCGACGACATAATGATATCGGCGTAAAGCTGTGGGTCCTGAGCAAACAGTCGCCCCACCATCGCCAGTTCAAGACGATAGATCGGCGAAGAGAGCGCCAGCAGTTGTTCAAGCTGCACGTTTTCTTCTGCCAGATGCAGACCATAGGCAAAGGTCGCAAAGTGACGCAGCGCCTGAATGAACGCCATGTTTTGATCGTGCTCGACGGCGCTAATGCGGTGCAGCCGCGCACCCCAGACCTGAATCTGCTCCAGGAACCACTGATAAGCTTCCGGATTACGCCCATCGCACCAGACCACCACCTGCTTTGCCAGGCTGCCGCTGTCCGGACCAAACATCGGGTGCAGGCCGAGCACCGGGCCAGCGTGCGCCGCCAGCATTGCCTGTAAGGGACCGTTTTTCACCGACGCCAGATCGACCAGAATACAGTCGGCTGGCAAAGGCGGTAACTTGCCGATCACCGATTCCGTCAGATGGATCGGGACGCTGACGATCACCATGCCGGCATCAGCAACGATCTCCTGCGCGCGATCCCAGTCATGCTGTTCGAGGATCCGCACCTGATAGCCCGACAGGGTGAGCATTTTCTCGAACAACCGTCCCATCTGACCGCCACCGCCGACAATCACCACCGGGCGCAGCGAAGGACACAGCGTCTTAAACCCTTTATCGTTCTCACTGGAATAGGATTCACGCATCACCCGGCGCAACACATCTTCAATCAGATCCGGCGGCACGCCGAGCGCTTCCGCTTCGGCACGGCGCGAAGCCAGCATCGAGGCTTCGCGCTCCGGTACGTAAATCGGCAGGCCAAAGCGGCTTTTGACTTCACCGACCTCAGCCACCAGTTCCAGACGGCGCGCCAGCAAATCCAGCAACGCCTTGTCTACTTCATCAATTTGATCGCGTAATGCGGTCAACTCAGCAACCATAACGAACCTCTTAAGCCTGGCGCGCCGCCAACTGACCGTTCAAGTCTTTGTTAATTTCACGCAGTAACGCGTCCGTCATTTCCCAACTGATGCAGGCATCGGTAACGGACACGCCGTACTTCATTTCGCTGCGCGGTTGCTCGGAGGACTGGTTGCCTTCGTGAATATTACTTTCAATCATCAGGCCGATAATTGAGCGGTTGCCATCTTTAATTTGCGCAACCACCGACTCCGCCACGGCAGGCTGACGACGGTAATCTTTATTGGAGTTACCATGACTGCAATCTACCATCAGTGACGGCCGCAGTCCCGCCTGCTCCATCTCTTTTTCGCACTGGGCGACATCCGCCGGGCTGTAGTTAGGCGCTTTGCCGCCGCGCAGGATCACATGCCCGTCCGGGTTCCCCTGGGTTTGCAACAGCGCAACCTGACCCGCCTGGTTAATACCGACAAAACGGTGCGATTGCGCCGCCGCGCGCATGGCGTTGATCGCCGTCGCCAGGCTGCCGTCAGTGCCGTTTTTGAAGCCCACCGGCATCGACAGACCCGATGCCATTTCACGGTGCGTTTGCGATTCCGTGGTACGCGCGCCAATCGCAGACCAGCTAAACAGATCGCCCAGGTACTGCGGGCTGTTCGGATCCAGCGCTTCCGTCGCCAGTGGCAGTCCCATGTTGACCAGTTCAAGCAGCAGCTGACGCGCAATTTTCAGACCGGCTTCAACGTCAAAGGAGCCATCCATATGAGGATCGTTAATTAACCCTTTCCAGCCAACGGTGGTACGGGGTTTTTCAAAATAGACGCGCATCACCAGATAGAGGCTATCGCTGACCTCTGCGGCAAGGGCTTTAAATCGACGAGCATATTCCAGGGCCGTTTCAGGATCGTGAATGGAGCACGGACCACACACCACTAACAGACGCGGATCGCGACCGGCAATGATGTCAGAAATGGTTTTGCGCGACTGGGCGATTTGCGCCTCTTGCGCCAGGCTCAGCGGGAATTCCGCTTTAAGTTGTTCCGGGGTCATCAGAACCTGTTCGTCGGTAATATGTACGTTGTTCAGCGCGTCTTTTTGCATGATGGCGATCCTGTTTTAGCTCGTTTGCGATAGTTTTCCTCAGTGAGGATGACGTAACGATAACACAACGAGTAAAGATATCAATCCAAAATACGTAAACATTACGTTACAACAGCGATATTTGTTCGATTAAAAGCCTAATTAATTGTACATAATAATTTACAGATGGATATTGCACGATCCGCTATGCTTTGAAAAAACAGGAGAACGAGCAATGTCGAGAAGAGTCAGTATCGCAGTCATTTTTCTGCTCAGTGGCTGCCAGATCGATCCCTATACCCACGCGCCAACATGGACCAGCACCAACTGGTATGACGCCGGTATCGAAGATGCCATTTCCGGCGTTGCGGTTAAAGATAATGAAACGCTGGCCGATAGCTTTAACGACCCGGAGGTGGATCGTCCGCAATACCTCAAAGGTTACGCAGAAGGTCAACGTAAAACCTGTCAGCAAAATTTTGCCTATGCCAGAGGCGTAACGGGGAAAACCTTCCCTGCCAGTTGCGATACCGTAGAAAATGCCAGCCAGTTGCGTGAAGCATGGCAACAAGGTGCCGATGAAAATGCTGGCTCAATACGTCTGAATTAATATTTAGTCAGATTTAGCTTAAGACACATACGTTAATCTACAAGGTATAATGACGCTCCGCAAAAATAATGTTATTTTGCTTTAAACAAAACATGGATGTATTTTGATGACTGATAAAAGATGCTGGTGAGGAAATCGTTATGTTCGCTTCTCACCGACGCCTGATGCTGTTAATGCTCTTACTGGCAGGATCGCCAGTTTTTGCGAATGACATCCCTGATACAGCGAAGAACGTTCGCACCATGGTCTCTGGCATTGTCAGCTATACGCGCTGGCCTGCCCTCTCAGGGCCGCCCAGACTGTGTATTTTCTCGTCTTCCCGGTTCGCCAACGTACTGGGAGACAGCAGTGATACGTCGCTGCCTTATCAACCCGTCATTATTAACACCGAACAAGAAGCATTAACTGCACGTTGTGATGGTGTTTATTTCGGCAGTGAATCTCCCACTGCTCAGGTTGAATTAACAAATAAATATCCGTCTAAGGCGTTGTTATTAATTGCAGAACAGAATGCCGAATGCATTATTGGTAGCGCCTTTTGCCTGATTATTAACAATAATGATGTCAGATTCGCCGTTAATCTGGATTCCTTGTCACACAGTGGCGTAAGAGTCAATCCGGATGTATTGATGCTCGCACGGAATAAAAAAAATGGATAAGGATCTTTCCCCTACCCCCCGTCCCACATTTAAGCGAGCGTTGCGACGCATCAACATCACCAGCGTGATCGTGACCATGACGCTGATCTGGCTGCTGCTATGTGCGGCCTCGGTACTGACGTTAAAACAGTATGCGCAAAGGAACCTCGAGCTCACGGCGGCGACAATGACTCACAGCCTGGAAGCTGCGCTGGTATTCACCGACGATGCCGCCGCCGCAGAAACGCTGGCCGCGCTCGGCCAACAGGGACAATTTTCCGCCGCTGAAGTGCGTGACAACAATCAGAATGTCATTGCCTCCTGGCGCTACAACGCGCATGAGAACGACGATAAGCTGGGGGATTTTATTAGTCACTGGCTCTTTCCCTTACCCGTCGCTCAGCCCGTCTGGCACAGCGGTGAGATTATCGGTGAAGTTCGACTTACCGCACGCGATAGCTTAATCAGCCACTTCATCTGGCTTTCTCTGGCGGTACTTACCGGGTCGATTCTGCTGGCCTCCGGTATTGCCATTTTGCTGACGCGTCATCTGCATCGTGGCGTGGTTGAGGCGCTGCAAAATATCACCGAGGTGGTGCACGATGTGCGTACCAACCGTAATTTCTCCCGCCGCGTCTCTGAAGAACGGATTGAAGAGTTCCACAATTTTGCCCAGGACTTCAACAGCCTGCTGGATGAAATGGAAGAGTGGCAGCTGCGTTTGCAGGCCAAAAATGCACAATTACTGCGAACGGCGTTGCACGATCCGCTGACCGGGCTGGCAAACCGGGCGGCTTTCCGTAGCAGCATCAGCGCGCTGATGAACGACAATTCCGCTCGTAGCAGCTCAGCGCTCCTGTTTCTTGATGGCGATAACTTCAAATTCGTGAATGACACCTGGGGACATGCCGCAGGCGATCGCGTGCTGATTGAAGTCGCCAGACGGCTGGCTGAATTTGGCGGCAACCGCCATATCCCTTATCGCCTCGGCGGGGATGAGTTTGCCGTCGTACTTTACGGCGTCCATTCAGACTATGAAGTCCAGCGAATCAGCGCCGCGCTGTCACAAGAGTTTAATCGTCCTTTTGACCTGCATAACGGGCATTTAGTCAGTATGACGCTGAGTATTGGTTACGCTCTGACCTGGGAGCACGCTTCCGCCGAGAAATTACAAGAACTGGCCGATCGCAATATGTATCAGGCTAAACATCAGCGCACAGAGCGCTCGATTAAATAAAAAAGGAATGCACACATGCTTAAGCGTCTTTTATCTCCACTCATTCTTGTCACGCTACTGCTGGCAGGCTGTCAGGCTCCACAGGGCAAATTCACGCCTGAGCAGGTAGCGGCCATGCAGTCGTACGGATTTACTGAATCCGCGGGAGACTGGTCCCTGGGGCTTTCCGACACCATCCTGTTTGATAAGAATGACTACACGCTGCGTGCGGAAAGCCAACAGCAGATCCAGTCGATGGCCGCTCGTCTGGCCTCAGTGGGTCTGAATCATGCGCGTATGGATGGGCATACCGATAACTACGGCGAGGACAGCTACAATGAGGCGTTATCACTCAAACGCGCCAATGTTGTGGCGGACGCGTGGTCAGAAGGCGCGAAGATTCCGCGCACCAATCTGACCACTCAGGGATTAGGGAAGAAGTACCCGATCGCCAGCAACCAGTCGGCGAAAGGTCGCGCTGAAAACCGCCGTGTCGCCGTGGTCATCAGCACGCCTTAAACCTCAGTCGGCTGACTGCGCGATTACCGCTCGTGACGCGTAAACCCAGCGCAGCCAGTCGACCAGCATAAACAGCAGCAGACTTCCCCCCAGCACCGGCATTGCCAGTCCGAGCACAATCGCCAGCAACCCGACACCCACACGCCCCCAAACGCTCAGCATGAGCCAGCTTTGAACCAGCGTCTGCGCCGGACTGGCTGATGGGCTAGCAGGGCGGCGAATCCACCACAGCCGATAGCCAATCACGATCATCAGGCAAAGGCCGACGCCAAAACCGATCAGCAGTAATTGATTCGGCAATCCCAGCAGAATACCCATATGAAAATCGACGCCCCAACGCGTCAGCTTCGCCATCAGCGGGAAGTCGGCAAACCGGGTGTGGTCGGTCACCTGCAGCGTCGTCGGGTCAACGGCAACGGCATCAACCTGCGTAGGCCAGCGGCGATCGATTTCCGTTACCGTCCAGCCGTGCTGCGCATCCTTCGGCGGGCGAATTTCCAGCCGGAGCGCATTGAGCCCCGCCGCCTGCGCGGTCTGTAATACGGTATCGAGCTGACGAATATTCACATGCGTCGCAGACATCACCATCCCGCCATGATGATCTGCATGCTCATCATGAGGTTGTTGAGGTCCATGAAGTTGAGCGTTAAGCTGTGGCGTCAGCCAGCCAAACGCCGCGCGCATTTTATCCACGTTGCCGCCTGCCCACTGCGACCAGGTCAGACCGGTAGCGGAAAACAGCAGCATTCCGACAAACAGCAGCCACCCCAGCGTAACGTGCAAGCGCCGGTGGTTCTGTACCGAATTGTTCAACCGGCGCCGGGGTCGCGTTACTGACCAGAGCGTAATACCGCCCAGCGCCGCCACCCACATCCAGGATGCCGCCAGTTCACTGTAGAGACGCCCGACCTCCCCCAACAGTAGGGAACGGTGGGCATAATCAATCCACTGCCGCAGCGGCAGGATACCGCTGGTGCCGTACACCGGCATGTCGCCTTTAACGGCCAGGGTCACTGGATCGATAAAAATGGCCCGATGTTCAGAGGCCGCCAGCGCAGGGTCAGTAAACATGACGCGCGTTGTATCACCCGGTTCCAGTCCGGGTCGGACGGCGTGCAGGCGCAGGTGCCCACCGGTCACCTGCTGCGCGATCGCAACCTGCGCCGCCAGCGATTGCGGCTCTCCCTGCGTCGTCGCGTTAAGTGCCTGAGCGTAAATGGCCTCTTCCAGCTGCGGCGTCGCCACATATAGCGTGCCGGTCAGTGCGGCAACAAAGATAAATGGCCCGACAAACAGACCGATATAGAAATGAAGGCGTCGCAGCAGGGTTATCCATGCCGCGCGCGGTGTGCAGGTCGTCATACTTTTCCTCAGAAAAAGCAAAAGAGTGTCGTGACGCTTATGCGTCAATCTTATTTTCAGAAACAGGAAAGTGAGGACCTGCGCGGCGGCGCGCGCGTATCAGGATACAGCCAGGGGAAGAAATACCAGTGTTTTACCGTCGGACGAGTGGGTTGACATTGCACTCTGAGCAGAACGCCGCAGAGCAGAATCATCATCGCCAGGATAAGCCCTGGAACATGAGCCAGTAACACACAATAGCCACAGGCTTCGCCGTGATCGACAGGCATCGGGACGGAAGGAGAATCACTGTGATGCCCGGTATGCGTCGCCATCGAACTCATCTCATGATGCATACCCGGCATCGTGCTCATCGGGTCTTTTTGCAGTGCAACGGAGATTAGCGGGGCAATGACAATCAGCAGGATCGCAAACAACGCGAGACATGCCGCGTGCCGCTGAAAACCTGACTGACGAAATTTACCGTTATTCACTGTCCCTCCCGCAGAGAACGCGGGACATTGTAAATGATTTATGAACTGAAGGTTAACATTGTGAATGTTACGGAGATAAAAAAAGGGCCAGCCAACTGGCCAGCCCTTCTAACAGGATGTCGCCTGAGCGATATCTTAGTTAAGACGCTCTTTGATACGAGCAGCCTTACCAGTACGCTCACGCAGGTAGTACAGTTTAGCTTTACGAACGGCACCACGACGTTTAACAGCAATGCTGTCAACAACCGGAGAGTGAGTCTGGAAGACACGCTCAACGCCTTCGCCGTTGGAAATTTTACGAACAGTGAATGCAGAGTGCAGACCGCGGTTACGAATAGCGATAACCACGCCCTCGAATGCCTGCAGACGTTTTTTGGAACCTTCAACAACCCATACTTTCACTTCCACGGTATCACCCGGACGGAAGGAAGGTACGTCCTGCTTCATCTGCTCTTGTTCAAGTTGCTTAATAATGTTGCTCATAATTTAATCTCTTATCCTGGGTAAACTGATAATCGGGGGCTTACGCCATCCCATCATGTTTATGTTGCTGTTGTGCGTGTTCCGTTTTGAACTCCGCCAGCAACCTTGCTTGCTCTTCAGTCAGAGCCAGGTTTTCCAGAAGTTCAGGTCTTCTAAGCCAGGTGCGGCCCAGCGACTGTTTCAAGCGCCAGCGACGTATCTCAGCATGGTTTCCTGACAGTAACACTGCCGGGACGTCCATCTCTTCTAACACTTCAGGTCGGGTATAGTGCGGGCAGTCCAGCAATCCATCCGCAAAGGAATCTTCCGTTGCCGATGCCTCATGACCCAGAACCCCCGGAATAAACCGGGAAACGGAGTCAATCAGTACCATTGCCGGTAACTCTCCACCGCTGAGAACGTAATCGCCGATTGACCATTCTTCGTCAATTTCGGTTTGGATCACGCGCTCATCTATGCCTTCGTAGCGACCACAGACCAGAATCAGCTTTTGATTCGTGGCCAGTTCGCTGACGCCTGCTTGATCAAGCTTGCGTCCCTGAGGTGACAGATAAATCACCTTAGCGCCTTCACCCGCCGCACTTTTTGCTGCATGAATGGCATCCCGTAAGGGTTGTACCATCATTAACATCCCCGGTCCGCCGCCGTAAGGACGATCGTCCACGGTACGGTGCCGGTCATGCGTGAAGTCACGAGGACTCCAGCTCTGGATGTTCAGCAGGCCATTTTTAACAGCCCGGCCAGTTACCCCGTAATCGGTAATTGCACGAAACATTTCTGGAAACAGGCTAACGATACCTATAAACACAAGCCAATCCCCATCACGCCGTCATTTACCGCTTATCCGGTGGTTTAAAAACCAGGATCCCAATCTACTTCGATAGTCCGCGTAGTGAGATCGACTTTCTTGATAACCTGCCCATCGAGGAACGGCACGAGGCGCTCCTTGATACCAAACGCATCTTTCAGGTTTGCCTTAATGACGATGACGTCATTCGATCCGGTTTCCATCATGTCGACGACGTTACCGAGATCGTAGCCTTCAGTGGTCACTACCTGGCAGCCCATCAGGTCTTTCCAGTAGTAGTCACCCTCTTCCAGTTTTGGCAGTTGCGTAGAATCCACGACAATTTCGCAATTGGTCAACAGATTCGCAGCATCCCGATCTTCAACGCCTTTCAGCTTGATGATCAGATCCTGATTGTGGTGCTTCCAGCTTTCCAGCTGTACTTGCTGCCACTGACCCGCCTTCTGGATAAACCAGGGCTGATAGTCAAAAATGCTTTCGGCGTCTTCAGTGGAAGAAAACACTCTGAGCCAACCACGAATACCGTAAGACGATCCCATTTTCCCTAAGACAATCGGGTCCACGGGTGCTTGCGCAGTGAGTTGCTTGCTCATCATGACCACCGTGACAGATTAAGCTGCTTTGCTTACTTCTTTGATCAGCGTAGCTACGCGATCAGAAATGGTCGCGCCCTGGCCAACCCAGTGAGCGATGCGATCCAGATCCAGGCGAGTGCCTTCTTCTTTTTCGCTAGCGATTGGGTTAAAGAAGCCAACGCGCTCAATGAAGCGACCGTTACGTGCGTTACGGCTGTCAGTAACAACAACCTGGTAGAACGGACGCTTTTTAGCGCCGTGACGAGCTAAACGAATAGTTACCATAACATCCTCTTGTGTGAATAAAACAACCGGGCCCCATCGAGGAACGGAGCCCGGTGTCATATTAAAAGCCCGAAAATTTTACTGATTTTTGGGGAAATTGCAATCAGCAGTTAATAACTCTGCGGCAAAAGGCCGTCGGCGGTGCAGTCAGTTCGGTGCCGGCGTGCGCACAGCCACCGGAGCGTACACGTAGTACGTGAGGATGGCGAGCACACCCCGGTGCCGAAATGGCAAATGAGCCAGGCCTTAAAGATTAGCGGCCTGGAAAACCGGGCGGCATCATCCCCTTCATACTTCTCATCATTTTGGCCATCCCGCCCTTCTTCATCTTCTTCATCATGCGCTGCATGTCGTCGAACTGTTTCAGAAGGCGGTTAACGTCCTGCACCTGCATACCGCAGCCTTGCGCGATGCGGCGTTTACGGGACCCTTTGATGATTTCCGGCTTCGCGCGCTCTTTCAGCGTCATCGAGTTGATGATCGCCTCCATGCGCACCAGCACTTTGTCATCCATCTGTGACTTCACGTTGTCCGGGATCTGCCCCATGCCCGGCAGCTTGCCCATCAGGCTCGCCATGCCGCCCATGTTTTTCATCTGGCGTAACTGTTCCAGGAAGTCGGTCAGATCAAAACCGTCGCCTTTTTTCAGTTTAGTCGCCAGCTTCTCAGCCTGCGCGCGGTCAACTTTACTTTCGATATCTTCGATCAGCGACAGCACGTCGCCCATGCCGAGAATACGTGACGCGATACGGTCCGGGTGGAACGGCTCCAGCGCCTCGGTTTTCTCGCCAACGCCGAGGAATTTGATCGGTTTGCCGGTGATGTGACGAATAGAGAGCGCGGCACCGCCACGGGCGTCACCATCGACTTTGGTCAGCACCACGCCGGTCAGCGGCAGCGCTTCATTGAACGCCTTCGCGGTATTCGCCGCATCCTGACCGGTCATCGCATCGACCACAAACAGGGTTTCTACCGGATTGATAGAAGCATGAACCTGCTTGATTTCGTCCATCATCGCTTCATCAACGTGCAGACGACCGGCGGTATCCACCAGCAGCACGTCGTAGAATTTGAGTTTGGCTTCTTTCAGCGCCGCGTTAACGATATCGACCGGCTTCTGGCCGACATCCGACGGGAAGAAATCAACGCCAACCTGCTCTGCCAGCGTCTCCAACTGTTTGATCGCCGCCGGGCGATACACGTCGGCAGAGACGACCAGCACTTTCTTCTTGTGCTTTTCGCGCAGGAATTTACCCAGCTTACCGACGCTGGTCGTTTTACCGGCGCCCTGCAAGCCCGCCATCAGCACCACGGCTGGCGGCTGCGCGGCCAGATTCAGGCTTTGGTTCTCTTCGCCCATCGCCGCCACGAGTTCGTTACGGACAATCTTGACGAACTCCTGCCCTGGCGTCAGGCTCTTGTTAACTTCATGTCCAACCGCTTTCTCTTTTACGCGATTGATAAACTCTCGCACTACCGGCAGCGCAACGTCAGCCTCCAGCAGCGCCATGCGCACTTCGCGCAGCGTCTCTTTAACGTTGTCTTCAGTAAGGCGTCCGCGGCCACTGATATTGCGCAGCGTGCGCGACAAACGATCGGTTAAATTATCAAACATTGTCTCTCGCCTGGGGTGGAAACGGTTGGTCGCTCAAGCGACACATGAACAGAATTTTGTCGCAGTATAACATGAAGCCGTCTTTGTTGTTATGCAACGGTTGGAGCCGCGGTCACGTAACGCTATACTGCTTCTCTTTCTCACTGGCCAACTGTCGACACCACTATGCCCGTTTTTGCTCTGCTCGCCCTTGTCGCCTATTCCGTCAGCCTCGCGCTGATCGTCCCCGCTCTGCTGCAAAAAAACAGCGGCTGGCGGCGTATGGCCATTCTTTCTGCGGTTGTCGCGCTGGTGTGTCACGCGATCGCGCTTGAAGCCCGCATTCTGCCGGGTGGCGATAGCGGACAAAACCTGAGCCTGCTGAACGTGGGTTCGCTGGTCAGTCTGATGATCTGTACGGTGATGACGATTGTCGCCTCACGCAATCGTGGCTGGCTGTTGCTGCCAGTGGTATATGCCTTCGCGCTGATCAATCTGGCCTTCGCGACCTTCATGCCGAACGAGTTCATCACCCACCTCGAAACCACGCCGGGGATGATGATCCACATCGGGCTGTCGCTGTTCTCCTATGCGACGCTCATTATCGCCGCGTTGTACGCGCTGCAGTTGGCGTGGATCGACTATCAGCTTAAGAACAAAAAGCTGGCGTTCAATAATGAAATGCCGCCGCTGATGAGCATCGAGCGCAAGATGTTCCACATCACGCAGATTGGCGTGGTCCTGCTTACGCTCACCCTGTGTACCGGTCTGTTTTACATGCACAATCTGTTCAGCATGGAAAATATCGACAAAGCGGTGCTCTCGATCATCGCATGGTTTGTCTATATTGTTCTGTTGTGGGGGCATTATCATGAAGGTTGGCGCGGCCGTCGTGTCGTGTGGTTCAACGTCGCGGGCGCCGGGATCCTGACGCTGGCCTACTTCGGTAGTCGAATATTGCAGCAGTTTGTCAGCTAAGCCTTAAAGGAGGCGCCCCCTGGAACACATCTCCACCACCACGCTGATCGTCACATTGATCGTCATGGTGGTCATCTCCGCCTATTTTTCCGGTTCCGAAACCGGAATGATGACTCTGAATCGCTACCGCTTACGCCACCTGGCCAAGCAGGGGAATCGTCCGGCAAAGCGCGTTGAAAAGCTGCTGCGTAAACCCGATCGCCTGATAAGCCTGGTGCTGATTGGCAATAACCTGGTCAATATTCTTGCCTCGGCGCTCGGCACCATTGTCGGTATGCGTCTGTATGGCGATGCGGGCGTTGCCATCGCCACCGGCGTGCTGACCTTCGTCGTGCTGGTGTTTGCCGAAGTTCTGCCAAAAACCATTGCGGCGCTGTACCCGGAAAAGGTGGCCTATCCCAGCAGTTTCCTGCTGGCGCCGTTACAAATTCTGATGATGCCGTTGGTCTGGCTGCTCAACACCATCACCCGATTGCTGATGCGCATGATGGGTATTAAAACCGATATCGTCATTAGCGGTTCTCTGAGTAAAGACGAGCTGCGCACCATCGTGAATGAATCCCGCGCGCAAATCTCCCGACGTAATCAGGATATGCTGCTGTCGGTGCTCGATCTGGAAAAGGTTAGCGTTGACGACATCATGGTGCCGCGCAGCGAAATTATCGGTATTGATATTAATGACGACTGGAAGTCCATCGTGCGTCAGCTGTCGCACTCGCCGCACGGGCGCATTGTGCTGTACCGCGATTCGCTTGATGACGCGATCAGCATGCTGCGCGTTCGCGAAGCCTGGCGGTTAATGTCGGAAAAGAAAGAGTTCACCAAAGAGACCATGCTGCGCGCCGCCGATGAGATTTACTTCGTCCCGGAGGGCACGCCGCTCAGCACGCAGCTCATCAAATTTCAGCGCAATAAAAAGAAAGTCGGCCTGGTCGTCAATGAATATGGCGATATTCAGGGGCTGGTCACGGTGGAAGATATTCTCGAAGAGATTGTCGGCGACTTTACCACCTCAATGTCACCTACGCTGGCTGAGGAAGTGACGCCGCAAAATGACGGTTCGGTGATCATCGATGGCAGCGCCAACGTGCGGGAAATTAACAAAGCGTTTAACTGGCATCTGCCGGAAGACGACGCGCGTACGGTAAATGGCGTGATTCTGGAAGCGCTGGAAGAGATCCCGATTGCGGGCACTCGCGTGCGCATCGGTCAATACGATATCGATATTCTCGACGTCCAGGAGAATATGATCAAGCAGGTCAAAGTGTTACCCGTTAAACCACTACGGGAAAGTGTGGCGGAATAATGAAGACGGCCCGCGGATATTCCAACGGGCCGTGGGCCGGATGAACGTCAGCGTCATCCGGCAATATAACTCGCCGAAAGATTAAGCTTTCGCTTTCGCAACGGTCACCATCGCCGCACGGATCGTACGACCGTTCAGCGTATAACCTTTCTGCATAATACCCAGCACGTTGCCCGGCGCGATGTCTTCAGACTCAACCATCGCAATCGCCTGATGCACGTTCGGATCCAGCGCAACGTTCGTCTCAGCGATCACTTCAACACCAAACTTGCGCACCACATCCAGCATCGATTTCAGGGTCAGTTCGATCCCTTCAACCATCGGCTTCATATCCGGATTGGCTTTGTCCGCCACTTCCAGCGCACGATCCAGGCTATCAATCACCGGCAGCAGTTCGTTGACGAATTTCTCCAGCGCGAATTTGTGCGCTTTCTCAACGTCCAGCTCAGTACGGCGACGCAGGTTTTCCATTTCTGCTTTTATGCGCAGCACCGCATCACGTTCACGGGTCTGAGCTTCAGTAAGCTGCGCTTCCAGATTCGCAATTTTTTCATCGCGCGGATCCACCTGCTCAGCAGAAGCGTCTGATTCAACCGCCTCAACTTCTTCGTGCTGATCCATGATAATTTCTTCCGGGGCTTGCCCCTCAGGCGTTTTCTGTTCTTTACTACTCATGAATTTCTCCGCGTTTTTTTTCGCATTCATCTCGCTAACTTCGCTTATTATGGGGATCAGATTCAGGGTTTCAAGGGAAGCACTCACATTGTCATCAATCTTCGTCACAAGGACCTCGAAAAATGAATAATCATTTCAAGTGTATCGGCATTGTGGGACACCCGCGTCACCCCACGGCACTCACGACACATGAAATGCTCTACCGTTGGTTATGCACGAAAGGGTATGAGGTCATTGTCGAGCAGCAAATCGCTCACGAGCTGCAGTTGAAGAATGTGAAAATTGGCACCCTGGCGGAGATTGGTCAGCAGGCAGACCTCGCGGTTGTCGTCGGCGGCGACGGCAACATGCTCGGCGCAGCACGCACCCTGGCGCGTTACGATATCAAAGTGATCGGTATCAACCGTGGCAATCTCGGCTTTCTGACCGACCTTGATCCCGATAATGCGCAGCAACAGCTCGCCGACGTGCTGGAAGGTCATTACGTCGCGGAAAAACGCTTTCTGCTCGAAGCACAGGTGTGCCAGAAGGACTGCCAGAAGCGTATCAGTACCGCCATTAACGAGGTGGTGCTGCATCCCGGCAAAGTCGCGCACATGATTGAGTTTGAAGTCTATATTGACGAAAGCTTTGCCTTCTCTCAGCGTTCTGATGGCCTGATCATCTCAACGCCTACCGGTTCCACCGCCTATTCCCTGTCGGCCGGCGGCCCGATTCTGACCCCATCGCTTGATGCCATCACGCTGGTGCCGATGTTCCCGCACACCCTTTCGGCGCGCCCGCTGGTCATCAACAGCAGCAGCACCATTCGGCTGCGCTTCTCGCACCGCCGTAACGATCTCGAAATCAGTTGTGACAGCCAGATCGCGCTGCCGATCCAGGAAGGGGAAGATGTACTGATCCGCCGTTGTGACTACCATCTGAATCTCATCCACCCTAAAGATTATAGCTATTTCAATACATTAAGTACCAAACTGGGCTGGTCAAAAAAATTATTCTAATTTAACGCCAACCTCTTTACTGTATAAAAAACCCGTTTATACTGTATGTAATTACAGTTATGGTTTTTCATACAGGAAAACGACTATGTTGGCACAACTGACCATCAGCAATTTTGCTATCGTTCGTGAACTTGAGATCGATTTTCAGAGCGGAATGACCGTCATCACCGGTGAAACCGGGGCGGGTAAATCTATTGCAATTGATGCGCTCGGCTTGTGCCTCGGCGGCCGTGCTGAAGCCGACATGGTCCGGGCCGGCGCCAGCCGTGCCGACCTGTGTGCCCGTTTTTCGCTGAAGGATACCCCTGCCGCCCTGCGCTGGCTGGAAGAAAACCAGCTTGAAGAAGGACGTGAGTGTTTACTTCGCCGCGTGATCAGCAGCGACGGGCGCTCCCGTGGTTTTATCAACGGGACTGCGGTTCCTCTCTCTCAGCTTCGCGAACTGGGACAACTGCTCATTCAAATTCACGGCCAGCACGCGCATCAGTTGCTGACCAAAGCCGAACACCAAAAATCCCTGCTCGATGGCTACGCGAATGAATCCGTGCGGGTGCAGGATATGGCTGCGCGTTACCAACTCTGGCACCAGAGCTGCCGTGATTTAGCACACCACCAACAGTTGAGTCAGGAACGTGCTGCCCGTGCAGAACTGCTGCAGTATCAGCTTAAAGAGCTGAATGAATTTAACCCGCTGGCGGGTGAATTTGAACAGATTGATGAAGAGTACAAACGCCTGGCCAACAGCGGTCAGCTACTCTCCACCAGCCAGAATGCGCTGTCGCTGATGGCGGACGGTGAAGACGTTAACCTACAAAGTCAGCTCTATACCGCAAAGCAACTGGTGAGTGAACTGGTCGGTATGGACGGTAAGCTCTCAGGCATTCTTGATATGCTGGAAGAGGCGACGATTCAACTGACGGAAGCCAGTGACGAATTGCGCCACTATTGCGATCGTCTGGATTTAGACCCTAATCGCCTGTTCGAACTGGAACAACGTATCTCGAAGCAAATTTCACTGGCCCGTAAACACCACGTCAGTCCGGAAGCGCTGCCACAGTATTATCAGTCGTTGCTGGAGGAACAGCAGCAGCTTGACGATCAGGCCGACTCGCTGGAAACGTTGACTCTGACCGTGAACAAACACCGCCAGCAGGCGCTGGAGGCAGCGAAAGCGCTGCATGAGCAGCGTCAGCACTATGCCCAGGAACTGAGCACCCTGATTACCGAGAGTATGCACTCACTCTCCATGCCGCACGGTCGTTTCACCATCGACGTGACGTTTGATGAGCACCATCTGAGCCAGGACGGCGCAGATCGCGTCGAGTTTAAAGTGACGACGAACCCTGGTCAGCCTATGCAGCCGATTGCCAAAGTGGCCTCCGGTGGGGAACTGTCACGTATTGCTCTCGCCATTCAGGTGATTACCGCACGTAAGATGGAAACCCCGGCGCTGATTTTCGATGAAGTCGATGTCGGCATCAGTGGTCCCACTGCCGCCGTGGTCGGGAAATTACTGCGTCAACTCGGTGAGTCAACACAAGTAATGTGCGTCACCCACCTTCCGCAGGTGGCTGGATGCGGCCATCAGCACTTTTTTGTCAGCAAAGAGACAGACGGTGAAATGACCGAAACGCACATGCAGCCGTTGGATAAACGCGCGCGGTTGCAGGAGCTGGCGCGCCTGCTGGGCGGCAGCGAAGTGACGCGCAACACCCTCGCAAATGCGAAAGAACTGCTGGCAGCGTAAACTTTTTTGCACCTTAACGGTCAGAGTAGACAACAAAAACGCCGTCGGACCCGTAAGCAAAAGGTTTTAAAGTGGTGAAAGGTCTATTATCATCGGCATATTACATATGAGCCACGTACTGCTCGGGCCCGAAAAGGAATCAAATCACTATGCGCTGTAAAACGCTGACTGCTGCCGCAGCAGTATTATTGATGTTGACCGCAGGCTGTTCCACTCTGGAGCGAGTGGTTTACCGCCCTGATATCAACCAGGGGAACTATCTGACCGCGAACGATGTAGCCAAAATTCGTGTGGGCATGACGCAACAGCAGGTTGCCTATGCTCTGGGTACGCCGATGATGTCCGATCCGTTTGGCACCAACACCTGGTTCTATGTGTTCCGTCAACAGCCGGGCCATGAAGGTGTTACGCAGCAAACGCTGACGTTGACCTTCAACAGCAGCGGCGTATTGACCAATATCGACAACAAGCCTTCGTTGACCGACAACCAGTAAGCTTGTCTTCAGATAACAAAAAAGGTGCTCCGTGAGCACCTTTTTTGTTATCTGCTATTTTTTTGCCGATTTCTCTGCCCGCTGTCTGCGCAACTCTTTCGGATCGGCAATCAGTGGACGGTAAATTTCGACCCGATCGCCATCCTGTAACTCATCCGCCAGCTTGACCGGACGGCTGTAAATACCGACTTTGTTTTTCGTCAGATCGATATCGGTACGCAGTTCCAGCAACCCCGACGCGCGGATCGCCTCTTCGACCGTTGCCCCCGGCTGCAACGTCACCCTTTGCAGGTACTGTTTCTCAGGCAGCGCATAGGCCACCTCAACGACAATCTTAGGCGACACGGTAGACCTCTTTGGCTCGAACCGTAAAAGCCTGCACCATATTGGATGCCAGCTCTTTGAAGATACGGCCAAACGCCAGCTCGATCAGCTTATTGGTAAACTCGAAATCGAGATGAAACTCAATGCGGCAAGCATCCGTACTCAACGGCGTAAATTTCCAGCCGCCAATCAGTTTTTTGAACGGACCGTCGACCAGTTGCATCAGGATACTCTGGTTACTGGTTAACTGATTTCGCGTGGTGAACGTCTTGCTGATCCCCGCCTTAGAGACATCCACCGCGGCCGTCATTTGTCCTGGCGTAGACTCAAGAACACGGCTGCCGGTGCAACCCGGTAAAAACTGGGGATAGGACTGAACATCATTCACTAACTGATACATCTGTTCCGCACTGTAAGGGACTAACGCGGTTCGACTAATCTGCGGCATAGCTATTTCCATCAACAAAAATCGAACAAATAATACCATTTATCGCAAGGTAAAAAAAACGCTATCCCACAACAGGGTACAACCTTGTTCATGCTAAGATATCCCCTTACGCCCCGAAGGATGAAATGGGGTGTTTTTCGATTCCAGATTACCTATACTGAGCGGCACTATGACGAAGAAAAAAGCACACAAACCTGGCTCAGCCACCATCGCGCTCAACAAACGCGCGCGACATGAATACTTTATCGAAGAAGAGTTCGAAGCGGGACTCGCCCTGCAAGGGTGGGAAGTGAAATCCCTGCGCGCCGGAAAAGCCAACATCGGCGACAGCTATGTGATCCTGAAAGACGGCGAAGCTTACCTGTTCGGCGCTAACTTTACGCCGATGGCGGTGGCTTCTACACACGTGGTGTGCGATCCCACTCGCACCCGTAAACTGTTGCTGAATCAGCGTGAACTTGACTCCCTGTATGGCCGCGTGAATCGTGAAGGCTACACCGTTGTCGCCCTTTCTCTGTACTGGAAGAATGCCTGGTGCAAAGTCAAAATTGGCGTAGCGAAGGGTAAAAAACAGCACGACAAACGTTCCGACCTGAAAGAACGTGAATGGCAACTGGATAAAGCGCGCATTATGAAAAATGCCGGACGCTAACGATGTTATTATGTGACCTGCCTCGCATTCGGGGCAGGTCATTATTATTTACCCCTTGAATCTCCAAAAATATATTCTCCCATTCATTATTTCTATTTCCGCTGAAACGTAAAAACTGACAAGAATATATCTTCAGCCATATTCAAATCAGGTACATAGTCCAATAATCTAATACTTCAAATAATTTTTTTTGACATTTTAAGATTCAGAAATACCAATACAATTTGTGCAAGAAATCAATTCTCTTTCGGGCCAATATTAATAAAAAAACCTTTTTAATACATTAAGATAAATCACATACACTTTCTACATCGTGCCGTTTCACTTCGTCAACCGGTGCAAAACCGTATATATTTCACCCTCACTAAACAAATCACAAATATACCTTAATTTGCAGAACGAGTGCTTTCTGACTATATCATCTAATACGAAAGTACCAGTGAATCAAAAAAACAAAGGGTTATTCAGCGCAACAGAAACCAACATCTGCACGGCCACAGCATAGAAATCACCGGCGAGAATTCATCGACATGATGAACGGGATCGCGCATCTGCACATTTTCCCCGTCCGGTGATTTTAACGAATTAATGCACAGAGCAAGCCATCAGGAGTAAACATATGCGTCTTCTCGCTGTTATATCCAAGTTGACGGGCGTTTCCACCCATGTCGAAGCCTCTGAAATCACACTAAATGCCCCTTCCATTGTGAAATTATCCGCAGAGCGTAGCGATATCAGTCAACTGGCTCGCGTGAATCAGGATCTGGTGATCACCTTTACGTCCGGTGAAAAACTGACCGTTAAAAATTTCTATGTGGCGAACGATCAGGGGGCCAGCCAACTGGTACTGGAAGACAGTCACGGTGCGCTGTGGTGGGTGGAAAACCCGGAAAGCGGCCTGCATTTTGAACACATTTCCACTATTGACGATTTGCTGGTTACCGCCGGTGAATCTCACGAAGGCGGAGCTATCTGGCCGTGGGTGCTGGGTGGCGCGGTTGCCGCCGGTGGGATCGCAGCAATAGCGTCCTCGGGCGGTGGCGGCAGCCACCATCATGATAACGACAATGGCAATCCTGGTGAGGGTTCCGGGGATGGCGGCGGAAATAACGGAGGCGGAGACAACGGCGGCGGCGATAACGGCACAAATCCTCCTGGCGGGGAAAACCCCACGCCACCGACGGCCCCTGTCATTACCGGCGCGACGGACGCCGTCTCCGCCATCACAGGTGCCATTCAGGAGAATCAGACCACCAACGACAGCCAGCCGATGATTACCGGTACCGGTGAAGCAGGATCCCTCATCACTCTCTATGACAATGGACAGGAAATTGGCACCGTCATGGTCGATGAACAGGGGAACTGGAGCTATAAACCCGACCTACCGCTTTCCGAAGGCGAACATGTGCTGACCGCGACCGCGACGGACGAGAATGGCAATACCAGCGCCATTTCCGGCGATTTCACCTTTACCGTCGATACGATTGCCCCTGATGAGGTCTCCGGGTTAACGGTTTCTGAAGATGGGCTCTGGGTATCAGGGATCGCAGAAGCGGGTTGCGTCGTCACGATTTTCGACAGCCAGCACAATGTCCTGGCCTCTGTTCAGGTCGATGACACCGGTCGGTTTACCGTTCGCCTCAATTCGGCGCAAACCGATTCCGAACAGCTGTATGCCGATATTTCTGACGCCGCGGGTAACGAAGGCGACGAAGCCACCTTCCTCGGTTCCAACTCAGGTTTTCCTGATGCCCCCACCATTACCGGCATCATTGATGATACGCAGCCCACCGCAGTGACGTTAGGCAACGGTCAGTTTACGAAGGATACCACCCCCACTCTCACGGGTACCGCGCTGCCTGGGGCAGAGGTAATCATTTATGAAAATGGTATCGCGATCGGCACGGCGAGCGCCAACGACGGCACGTGGGTATTCGAGCTGAGCGGTGTGTCTGAAGGATTGCATCACTACACCGCCACACAATCCACCGAAGATGGCGTCAGCGGAAACGCCGTGGAATTCTCGGTCACCGTGGATACCACCCCGCCGGCAGCCCCCGACGAACTGCTTATCTCGCAAAACGGAACCGTACTGACCGGCAGCACCGAGGCGGGAAGTAAAGTCACCATTGCTGACGCCAGCGGCGCCACGCTCGGCACCGTGACCGCAGACAGCGAAGGGAAATTCAGCTTCCCTCTCAATCCGCCACGGGTAAACGGTGAGGTGCTGACCGCCACCGCCACGGATAAAGCGGGGAATGACAGCTCACCTGCCAACGCAACCGCTCCTGATACCACGCCTCCGCAGGCGGCAGATAATCTGGATGTTTCTGACGATGGGACAACCGTGACCGGTACCGCCGAGCCAGGCACGACGGTGACCATTTACGGCAGCGACAACGCTCCGCTGGGATCGGAACAAGTTCAACCCGACGGCTCATTTACCGTCACACTGAACCCGCCGCAAACCAACGGAGAAATTTTAACCGCCATCGTCATGGATCCGGCGAATCTGACCAGCCCTCCGGCGACCACCCTCGCCCCGGACACCACCCCGCCGCAGCCCGCCGGAAACCTGGATGTCTCGGATGATGGCACCACTGTGACGGGGACAGCAGAACCCGGCAGCACGGTGACGATTCGCGATCCTGACGGTAACCCGATTGGCCATGGTCAAACCGACGGCGAGGGGAATTTCACCGTCACACTGGACACGCCGCAAACCAATGGTGAAACGCTTACTGCCACAGTGACCGATCCGGCGAATCAGAACAGCACGCCCGCCAACGTCACCGCACCGGATACCACAGCGCCGCAGCCACCTACGGCGGTTATTTCAGCAGACGGCACCACCCTGACCGCCACCGCCGAACCAGGCAGTACGATTACGATTAAAGACAGTGACGGCAATACGCTGGCGGAAACCGGTCCGATCCCGGAGAACGGCACGCTGGTGATCACCCTTGACCCGCCGCAGGCCAACGGTGAAACGCTGAACGTCACCGCCACGGATGCCGCGAACAATACCAGTTTGCCATACGAGGTCGTGGCTCCGGATATCACCGCACCGGAGGCCCCTGTCGTCAGTTCGATTGTTGATGATGTTGGCGCGCAGAAAGGCAATCTGGGGGACGGACAACTCACTGATGACAATCAGTTGACCTTCAGCGGAACCGGTGAACCCGGCGCAATCATCACTATTCTGGACGGAGGTACCCCGCTGGCGGGAACCGCCACCGTGGACAGCAACGGCAACTGGACGCTCACTACACCGGTACTGGGCGACGGCGACCATACCTTTACCGTCACCGCGACCGATGCGGAAAACCAGACCAGCACGCCTTCTGCATCCATCACTATTACCGTCGATACCACGCCACCCGTCATTCCGGTCGTGACCCTGACTGACAACACCGGCAGTAACGTAGGTGAACTGACGGACAACGACGTGACCGACGCAACGCAGCCTGTGTTAAGCGGAAGCGGCACCGCCGGAGACACCATTACGGTGTATGACGGAACGGCGATCATTGGTACGACAAAAGTTGCGGAAAACGGTAGCTGGAGCTTTACCCCGACACCCGCGCTGGGCGAAGGCGACCACACGCTGAGCGTCACCGCCAGCGATCCCCTGGGCAATACCAGCGATAAGTCCACCCCCATTACCATTACGGTGGATACCACTGCCCCCGATATCCCTGCGCTGACGCTGACGAATGGCGCAAATGATCCACTCACCGACGGCCAGGCGACCCAGGAAACCCAACCGGTTCTGAGCGGTACGGGAACAGATGGCGATATCATCAGCATTTACGACAATGGTGATCTGGTTACCACCGTCACGGTGACTAACGGCGCCTGGAGCTACACGTCGGATGCCCTTGATGAAGGCGACCATGTCTTTACCCTCACCAGCACCGATCCGGCGGGCAATGTCAGTGAACCTTCCGCGCCGATCGGCATTCTGGTGGATACCACCCCACCCGCCGTGCCCAACCTGACCGTCACCGATAATGTCGGCAGCCAGACCGGCATACTCGATAACGGTCAGTACACCGATGATACGCGACCGCTATTGAGCGGAAGCGGTACGCCAGGCGACACCATCACCATTACCCTCGACGGCGTCGAACAGTCGCCGTTGGTTATCGACAATTCCGGAAACTGGAGTTTCCAACCGACGGCCCCGCTATTAACGGGCGATCATATTATCCAGGTGACCGCGACCGATCCGGCCGGTAACAGCAGTACGTCGCCGGATCGCATTGTGCGTGTTGATACCCAGGCCCCCGATACGCCGACGCTGGCCGTCAACGATGACGGCGGACCGTTGAGCGACGGTGGGCAGACTAACGACACCACCCCAACCCTGAGTGGGACGGGCGATACGGGTAGTATTGTCACCATTCTGAATAACGGCGTACCAATTGGCACCGCCGAAGTCATTGATGGCGTCTGGAGTTTCACCCCGGATAGCGAACTGGTCGAAGGCAGCTACCACTTTACCGTGACGGCAAAAGATGCCGCAGGTAACACCAGTCCGCCGTCGGACGCGATTGGCATCACCATTGATACCCAGGCGCCCGACGCGCCGTTTATCACCTCTCTGGGCAGTCCGGCGGTCACCAATCAGCCCGAGCTACCCATTAGCGGTACCGGCGAACCGGGCAGCACCATCACCCTGTCGAATGGCAGCACGGTTATCGGCACTGCCGAAGTCGATCCTGAGGGAAACTGGACAATCACCCCGGATTCGCCGCTCACCGAAGGCAATTACACGTTGACGGCAACGGCCACCGATCCGGCGGGGAACGTCAGCACGCCTTCCGCCTCCATCTCGCTGAACGTCGATCTGACTAAACCGGCGGCCCCGGAAGAGGTGACCATCTCTGCCGATGGCGCAACGGTCAGCGGCACGGCGGAAACCGGCAGCACGGTGACCATCCGCGACACCGACGGCAATATCATTGGTACTGGCGTGGCGACGGACGGTACGTTCCAGGTTCAGGTCACGCCAGCGCAGACGGGCCTCAATACGCTGACTGCCACGGCGGAGGATACCGCCGGTAACAACAGCGATCCCACCAACTTCAGCGGTTCCGGCACCGGGCTTCCGGTCATTAGCGCCATCGTCGATGATACCGGTAGCGTTCAGGGCGATCTGAAGAGTGGGCAAACCACCGACGATACGCAGCCGGGGCTGCACGGTTTTTCCACACCGAACTCTGCCGTCGATATTCTGGTCGATGGCGTCGTTGTCGCGTCGAACGTTCAGGTCGACGAAAACGGCAACTGGAGCTGGAACTGGACATCCACCGACGCGCTGGACGAAGGCCAGCACACCTTCCAGGTGGTCGATAGCGCGGATGGCAGCAAAACGTCCGCCGTGGTTAACATTACCGTCGATCTCACCCCACCGACGCAACCGGCGATTGGCAGCGTGACGGATGATGTCGCCCCCGGAACGGGAACGCTGACCAGCGGACAGACGACCAACGATACCCGCCCAACCCTGAGCGGTAGCGGCACCAACGGTGAAACCATCACGATTTACGATGGCGATACGCCAATCGGTCAGGTACAGGTGGTTAACGGCGCGTGGAGTTTTACCCCCCCTACCGCCCTCGGCGAAGGCAGCCACGATCTCACCATCACCGCCACCGATGCGGCGGGAAATACCAGCGTCGCGTCGGATCCCTTTGTGGTCGTGGTGGACACCACGCCACCGGTAGCGCCAACCATTGCCAGCGCCACGGATGACAGCGAACCGCAGACGGGCGTCATCGGTAACGGCGGCAGTACCAACGATACCACGCCCGACTTTAGCGGCAGCGGTGAAGAAGGCAGTACGATTACCGTCTATGACAATGGGGTAAAAATCGGCACCGCGCAGGTCGTCAACGGTAGCTGGAGCTTCACCGCGCCGACGCTGGCCACTGGCTCACACGCCATTACCGTAACCGCCACCGATGCGATGGGTAACGTCAGCGCGCCTTCCGCCGCATACACGCTGAATGTCGACACCACCGCGCCACGGGTTCCGGTGATTCAAAGCGTCACCGATGACACCAACCCGACAACCGGTGTACTGGCGAACGGACAAAGCACTAATGATACTCAGCCAACCATCCAGGGAACGGCGGAGCCGGGCTCCACCGTTACGCTGTATGACGGCGGACTCGCCGTTGGCAGCGTTGTGGTGGGCACCGACGGAAGCTGGTCGCTCTCTCCGGATAACCCGTTAGGCAACGGATCGCACAATCTGACCGTCACGGCGACGGATGCGGCAGGCAACGAAGGCCCGTCCGCCGCGTTCTCCCTGATCGTGGATACACAGGCACCATCGGCTCCTGTCATCAGTACTGTCACCGATGATGTCGCCCCCAATAGTGGTTCGCTAAGCAACGGACAAAGCACCAACGACACACGGCCAACGCTGACCGGAACCGCCGAAGCCAACAGCACCGTCAGCATTTTTGACGGCACCACGCTGTTGGGTACCGTGCAGGCCGACGGTACAGGCGCATGGACCTTTACGCCCGCCACCGCGCTGGGCAATGGCTCACACACCTTCAACGTAACCGCCACAGACGCGGCTGGTAACGTCAGCGCTGGCGCCGCCTTTACTGTGGTCGTCGATACGGTTGCCCCTACGGCTCCCGCCATCGTCAGCGTCACCGATAACGTGACGCCAGGAACCGGCGATCTCACCAACGGGCAAAGCACGAACGATACTCGCCCGATCATTACCGGAACCGGCGAACCCGGTAGCACCATTAACGTCTACGATGGCAACGTTCTGCTTGGCACCGCCACCGTGACCGAAGGGGGAAGCTGGAGCTACCGACCGGACGGACTGTCCCAGGGGGCCCACTCTCTGAGGGTCACCGCCACCGACAGCGCGGGCAATACCGGCCCGGCATCGGCGAATTTTACGCTGACGGTTGATACCGTTTCGCCTGGCGCGCCAACGATCGGCAATGTGCAGGATGACGTTGGCCCGGTCACCGGTAGTCTGAGCAGCGGTCAAACCACCAACGATGCGCGCCCAGGTTTCACTGGTACCGGCGAACCGGGGGCCACGATCAATATCGCGGACAATGGCGTTCCCCTCGCCAGCGTGACGGTCGAGGCGAACGGGACCTGGACCTTTACCCCCGCCAACGACCTGGGCCAGGGGAATCATACGTTGACCTTCACCGCAACGGATGCCGCCGGTAACGTTGGTCCTTCTGCCAGCTTCGCCGTCACGGTAGATACCGCTGCGCCGCTGGCGCCGGTGATCACCTCAGTGGTCGATGACAGCGCGCCGCAGACCGGCAATCTGTCACCCAATCAGAGCACCAATGACACCCGCCCAACGCTTAACGGCACGGCAGAGCCAGGCACCACGCTGACCTTTACCGATAACGGCACGGTCATTGGCAGCCTCGTTGTCGGCACGGACGGCAACTGGACCTTCACGCCGACAACGGCGTTAACCAATGGCGCGCATACCCTTGCCGTGACCGCGACCGATGCCGCGGGCAACGTCGGTCCGGCCGCCAGTTTCGGCGTCACGATGGACACACTGGCGCCAAATGCGCCGGTGATCACCACCATTCTTGATGATGTCAGCAATATCATCGGTCCCGTCGGCAGCGGACAAAGCACGAATGACACCCTGCCAGAGCTGCGTGGGACCAGCGAACCGGGCGCATTCATCACTCTCTATGACGGCGCAACGTTACTCACGCCAACCCCGATTCAGGCGGATGCCAACGGCGCGTGGAGCTTTACGCCTACCACCGCACTCACGGAGGGATCGCATACCTTTACCGCCAAAGCCACCGACGCCGCGGGCAACGTCAGCGCCTCGTCGGCGACATCGACCATCGTGGTGGATACCACACCGCCAGGTGCGCCGACCAATCTGGCAGTGGTGACCAACGGCAGTCACGTCACCGGTATGGCAGAGGCCGGCAGCACGGTCACGATCACCAGCAGCAACGGTACGGTACTGGGAACCGGCGTCGCAGACGGCACCACCGGCAGTTTTAACATTCTGATTAACCCGGCGCAGGTCGGTGGAGAGACGTTGCAGGTGGTCGCCCAGGACAAAGCGGGTAATACCGGGACCTCCGGCAGCGTCATTGCGCCGTTCAGCGGCCTGCCCGGTGCGCCCGTGATCGCCACGCTGACGGACGATGTGGGCTCCATCACCGGACTGGTGGCCAACGGTCAGGCCACCAATGACGCCAGACCGCTGTTAAACGGGACGGGACAGCCGTTCTCCACCATTACGGTGTACAGCGACGGCGTCTCTATTGGTAGCGCCAGCGTGGATGCACAGGGCTACTGGTCACTGACCCCGCAGGCCAATATCGCCGACGGGACCCACGTCCTCACCGCCACCGCCACCAATACCAACGGCACCAGTACGCTGTCATCAGGCTATACCGTCACGGTGGATACGGTCACGGCCGCGCCAACCGGCGCCATCAGCAGCGACGGTGCCAGCATCAGCGGCACTGCCGAAGCGGGCAGCACCGTGACCATCACCCTCAGTACGGGCTTAACGGTGACCACGACCGCCAACAGCAGCGGCAATTACACCTATACCTTTGATCGCAAACAGACCAGTGGCGAGAACATCAGCGTCAGCGCCACAGACGCGGTCGGCAACGCCTCGGTCCCGACGCAGGTCACCGCGCCAACGTTGCCCATCTCGGCCAGCGATAACGTTGAGAATCTGGAGCTAACCTCCAGTGCCACCGTCACAACCGAGCAACTGAGCGACTATGGTTTGCTGCTGGTTGGCGCGCTGGGCAACGTGGCGAACGTATTGGGTAACGATACGGCGGCCGTTGGGTTCACTATCCAGGACGGCGGCAGCGCCAGGCTGGTGATCGATGCCAGCACCACCGGGGTCGTGCTCTCGCTGCTGAATACGCAGGAAGTGGCGATCCAGAAATATGATGCCGCGACCAACTCGTGGACCACGGTCATCGACACTGCGCAGGCACAGTTTGCCAATCTGCTGACGCTCGGCAGCAGCGGCGTCACGGTGAACGTGTCCGGGCTTGAAGGAGGAACCTACCGGGTTCTGACCTACAACACGGCGCTGCTGGCGACCGGTTCCTATACCTCACTGAACGTCAGCGTCGAAGAGACCAGCGCCGGTACCATAACCACCACCACGCCGCAGACCGGCAACGTGCTGAATAACGACAGCGCCCCGCTGGACACCGTCGTCACCACCATCACCAACGCCAATGGACAAAGCTTTACGCTGGGCGCCGGCAGTAACGTCATTCAGGGCGTCTACGGTACGCTGACGATCAATCAGGACGGCAGTTACAGCTATGCGCTGAACCCGAACAGTCCGGCCTCGGTTATTGGACGCACGGAGAGCTTCACCTACACCATCAACGGCGGCGGCAACAGCGCCTCGGCGAAGCTGGTGATTACTCTGGGCAATGACGCTCCGGCCAGCAGCGTGACCGCCGTGGATAACGTCGCCACTCTGCCCTATGACACCCATGTGGAGGCAATCAACAACGGGGCGTCCTCGCAGGGCGGCTTTACGGTCGTGAACGTCAGTCTGGGCAACGTACTGGATCTGGGCGTACTGGACAAACTGAGTAACCCGATTATTTTCGACGTTGAGCAGGGTTCAACGCGCACCATGACGCTGCAATCCTCCATTGGCGGCGTGGCGGTGGCGTCCAGTTTCGATCTGTACATCTATCGCTTCAACGATGTCACCCAACAGTTTGAACAGTGGCGAGTGGAGAAAAACTGGCTGAACGCACCGCTGCTGGGCGGTCAGTCCGGCAAACTGACGCTGAACCTGCCGGGCGGCGAATACCTGTTCCTGCTGAACCCGGCGTTTGGCATCACGGCGCTCACCGGCTACACCCTTAACGTGCTTGAGGACCATGTTTACAGCGTTGACAGCCTGACCACCACCACCCAGGGCAACGTACTGAGCGACGACATTGCGCCCGTCGGCACCCTGGTCACACAGGTGAACGGCGTGGCGATTGCTGCCACGGGCACGACAACCATTGTCGGTACTTACGGCACGTTAACCATCGATGCCAAAGGTAACTACACCTACACCCTGAAAAGCGGCGTGGGCGCGGACGGCACCAAAACACCAGACAGCTTCATCTACACGGTGAAAGCGCCAAATGGAGATACCGATACCGCCTCGCTCAATATCCAGCCGACCGCCCGTCCGCTGGATGCCGTAAACGATGTCAGCGATACCCTGCTGGCCCCGGCCGTACAGGACACCGCGAGTTATCTAGATTCCACCGTCGGGAGCGCCAGTTGGGGAGTACTCGGCAGAACCGGTAGCGGCAGCGGAACCTTTGACGTCGCGGCAGGCACCATTCTGAAAGGCGCCGCCATCGTCTTTGATGTCTCGACGCTGGTGACGCTGGGTAATCTGACCATCAACTGGTCGATACTGGAAAACGGCGTGATCGTTCGCTCCGGTACCGTGCCGGTCGCCAATATCACGCTGGGCGGCGCCACCGTGACCGTCAATCTGAGCGGACTGGAGCTGGATGGCGGCACCTACACGCTGAACTTCACCGGCAATAACACCCTGGCGGGCGCAGCGACCATTACGCCGAAAATCACCGGCACGACGGTCGATCTGGATAACTTCGAAACCTCCGGCACGCACACCGTCACCGGCAATATCTTTGACGGCAGCGACTCCGGCGGTGCGATGGATCAGTTAAATACCGTTGATACGCGCCTGACCATTACCGGCTTTAACGGCAGTACCGCCACGCTGGATCCTTACTCCAGCGCCACCACCACTATTCAGGGCCACTACGGTTCGCTGCAAATTCGCGCCGACGGTTCGTACACCTACACGCTCAACAACGGTGTGGCGCTCTCTTCGATCACGGCGAAGGAGACCTTTAACTACACGTTGAATGACACTCACGGTCATACCGATACCGCCACGCTGACGGTGGATATCGCCCCGCAGGTCACCAGTACCGCGCAAAGCGACGTGCTGGTGGGATCGGTGTATGGCGACACGCTGATCTACAACCTGCTTAACGCCAGCGATACCACGGGCGGCAACGGTACGGACACATGGAGAAACTTCTCGCTGGCGCAGGGCGACAAAATTGACATCGGCGATTTGCTGGTGGGCTGGAACGGGCAAACCGCCTCGCTGGGCAACTATCTCAACGTCAGCACCAGCGGCAGCAATACCATCATCTCTATCGACCGTGACGGGACAGGCAGCACCTTTCACTCCACGCAACTGGTGACCCTGGAGAATGTACAAACCACGCTGACGGAGCTTATCGAACAAAACCATATTGTGACCTGATACAGGCCAGCAGCACGACAACACAACGACCCCGGGCGCACGTTCGCCCGGGGCAAAAAACAACGCTCAATTAGGGAAGAAAAATGGGAAAACGACAGCTTGCTTTCTGGTGGCTGGCGGGAAACCTGTGCGCAACCCCGGCCATCGCTGCCGGGGAGACGCCCCGCATCGCCCCACAGCAGTGGATTGAACAGCAGGAGTTACCCGCGCTTGATGGCCCGATGCCGCTCAGCGGTGACAGCGCCGCTCCCGGCGAACTGACCCTCTCTCAGGCGGTCAATCGCGCCGTCACCTGGCATCCATCGATCGCGGAAGTGGTCGGTAAACTGTATGCCCAAATCCAGCAGGTCGATGTCGCAAAAGCCAAATACTATCCGCAGGTTAACGCCGGGATGAATAACGGCTATACCAACAGCTATTCCGACAGCGGATTCAGTCCGTCACTGGTACTGTCACTGTCGCAAATGCTCTATGACTTCGGCAAAGTCGCCAGCCAGGTGCGGGCAGAAAACGCCGGCGTGGCGCAGGAACAGGCCAACGTGCTGGTCAGCATTGATACAGTCAGTCATGAAACGGCGACCGCTATCGTCCAGGTGCAGACCTGGCAACAGATGGTGACGGTGGCAAAGGAGCAACTGGATGCCCTGAGCGCCATCGGCAGGCTGGCGAATCAGCGCAACGATGAAGGCGCCAGCTCGCTGTCGGACGTGGTGCAGACCGATGCGCGCATTGAGGGCGCACGCTCCCAGCTCGTGCAGTATCAGGCCAATCTTGAGAGCTCGCAGGCGACGCTCATGACCTGGCTGGGCTGGAAAAACCTCAATGCCATCAGCAACGACTTCCCGCAAAAGCTGGGCCGTAGTTGCGAACTGGCAAAACCGGACGACAAGCTGGTGCCTTCGGTTCTTGCCGCCTGGGCGCAGGCCAACGTCGCGCAGGCCAATCTCGACTATGCCAACGCGCAGATGACGCCGACGGTTTCGCTGGAGCCGGAGGTGCGGCGCTACCTCAACGATAACTACGCGGGTCATGAGTCCGTTGACCGTACCCAGTATTCAGCATGGGTCAAAGTGGAGATGCCCATTTATCAGGGCGGCGGCTTAACCGCCCGCCGCAACGCCGCCAGCCACGCGGTGGAATCCGCCCAGTCGGCGATCCAACGCACCCGGCTGGACGTGCGCAAGAAGCTGCTTGCGGATCGCAGTGAAGCGATGAACCTGGTGACCTCCTTGCAGATCCAGAAGCGTCAGGAGACGTTGAGCGAGCGGACTCGCGAACTGTATCAGCAACAGTATCTCGACCTCGGCTCCCGACCGCTTCTCGACGTGCTTAACGCCGAGCAAGAGGTCTATCAGGCGCGCTTCGCACAGTTACAGACAGAGAGTCAGTTGCATCAACTGCAGCTTAACTGCCTGTACAACACCGGTCAGATGCGCCAGGCCTTTGGTCTGGAAAACCGCACGATCCAGTCAGTGGAGATCCAGCCATGACCCACGCCGACATTCCTGGCGACGAGCGCATCACCGCACCGGCGCTGGCCAACTGGGCGCGGGCAATGAGCCATATCGCCGCCCATTATCGTATTGCCTGTTCACCCGGCGCGTTACAGGCCAGCGCCCCGTGGTTCAAAGATAAACCGATGCCGCAGGCGCTCAGCCAACTGGCACGCCAGGCCGGACTCTCTTTTCAGCCGCTGGCGCCCACCGAACAGTCGCTCACCCGCTGGCGTCTGCCGGTGGTGATCCAGCTCCAGGAGGGTGAACTGGTGCTGGTAGAACAGTTCGATGGCGAAGACCAGCTTGACGTCTGTTTTATCAACGGCGAACTGCAGCGTAACCGGATCTCCCTGCGCGAACTGCTGCCGACGATCCGTTTCATTATCGCTTTACGCCCGCTTTCCGCCGTGAAAGACAGCCGGGTGGACGCCTACATTTCGCGTTTCAAACCCGACTGGCTGAAAAGCCTGGTGCTGAAAGATCTGCGTCCTTACGGCCCGGTGATGCTGGCGGCGCTGCTGATCAACATTCTGTCGCTTGCCGGGATCGTCTTTTCAATGCAGGTGTATGACCGGGTGATCCCCGCGCAGTCGTGGCCGTCGCTGTATGTTCTCGCCATCGGCGTATTGATCGCCATGCTGTTTGGTTTTCTGCTGCGACTCGCCCGTGGTCATGTGATGGATCTGTTGGGTAAACGCGCCGATATGCGGGTGTCGGATCGCGTGTTCAGCCACGCGCTGCGCCTGCGTAACAGCGCGATCCCGCGCTCCACCGGCAGCTTTATTTCGCAGCTACGCGAGCTGGAACAGATCCGCGAGATGGTGACCTCTTCCACCATCTCCACGATTGTGGATCTGCCCTTCTTTTTCCTGTTCATTGTGGTACTGGCAATCATCGCCCCGCCGTTGGCCTGGATCGCCCCGGTCGCCGCGCTGCTGATGATCCTTCCCGGTCTGCTGCTGCAAAAAAAGCTCGCGGAGCTGGCGAATCAGTCGGCGCACGAGGCCACTCTGCGCAACGCTGTGCTGGTCGAAAGCGTTCAGGGGCTGGAGGACATCAAGCTGATGCAGGCGGAGAACCGGTTTCTGCAACAGTGGAACAGCTATATCCGTATCACTGCCGAGTCCGGACTGCGCACCCGCGAACTGTCGCAGGGGCTGATCAACTGGGGAGTAACCGTCCAGGGGCTGGTTTATGCGGCGATGGTGATGTTTGGCGCCCCGCTGGTGATTGAAGGTACGCTGACGACCGGTTCGGTGGTTGCTGCCTCCATGCTTGGCTCGAGGATGATCGCCCCGATGGGCAATCTGTGCGGCGTACTGGCGCGCTGGCAGCAGGTAAAAGCCGCCAAAAAGGGGCTGGACAGCATTATGGAACTCCCTACCGAGACCCAGCGCGACGAAACGCGGGTACATCAGGAGATCTTTCACGGCCACTATCTGTTCGAGAACGCACAGTTTCGCTATCACAGTGAAGACCAGCGAGTGCCGCTGCGCATTAACCGACTGGAGATCGCCGCCGGCGAGCGTATCGCGGTGCTCGGGCGCAACGGTGCGGGTAAATCCACGCTGTTGCAGGCGCTGGCAGGCGGCGTGGATCTGGTCGAGGGCGACGCCCGTCTCGATAACCTCAGTCTGCCGCAAATCGATATGGCCGATTTACGCCGCAATGTCGGCCTTCTCAGCCAGAACGCCCGCCTGTTTTTCGGCACCCTGCGCGAGAACCTGACGCTGGGCGCCCCGCACGCCAGCGACGACGAGATATTTAGCGTGCTGGAGATTTGCGGCGCGGCCAACTTCGTGAAACGGCTACCGAAAGGTCTCGATCATCCGATTATGGAAGGCGGCAGCGGGCTATCCGGCGGTCAGCGACAGTCCATCATGCTCGCCCGCATGCTGCTGCGCGCCCCCAATATCGTTCTGCTCGATGAGCCCACCGCCTCGCTGGATGAGCATTCCGAACGCGAGTTTATTCAACGACTGGGTCAGTGGCTCGGCAACCGTACTCTGGTCGTCGCCACCCATCGCGTACCGGTCCTGGAGCTGGTCGAACGGGTGGTGGTGCTTAAAGAGGGGCAACTGGTGATGGACGCACCGAAAGCGCAGGCGCTGGGGCAAAGTCGAATGGCCTCACAGGCCAACACGCGGGAGTGGAAAAATGAAAACCAGTCAGCCTGATGCAACCCACGACGCGCTCGACGACAGCCGCGAGCGAGAATTCTCAGGTGCCAGCCGCATCATCTGGCTCACCGGGATCTTGTGCCTGATCCTCGCGGTGTGGGCGTGGTTCGGCATTCTTGATGAGGTCTCGACGGGCACTGGCAAGGTGATCCCCAGCTCGCGCGAGCAGGTATTGCAGTCACTCGACGGGGGGATCCTCGCCGAACTGATGGTGCATGAGGGTGATCAGGTCCAGGCAGGACAGGTACTGGCGCGAATGGACCCTACGCGCTCGGAGTCTAACGTCGGCGAAAGCGCCGCCCGCTATCGCGCCTCGTTGGCCTCCAGTCAGCGCCTGACGGCGGAGGTCAGCGACAAGCCGCTGGTCTTCTCTGACGAACTGAACGCCTGGCCGGATCTGCTTGCCTCGGAAACGCGGCTTTATACCAGTCGCCGCGCGCAACTCGCCGACGCGCAGTCTGAGCTCAAAGAGGCGCTGGCGCTGGTGAATAAAGAGCTGGCGATCACCGAGCGGCTGGCAAAAAGCGGCGCCGCCAGCCACGTCGAAGTGCTGCGCTTACAGCGGCAAAAAAGCGATATCGGCCTGAAGCTCACGGACTTGCGCTCGCAATATTACGTCCAGGCGCGCGAGGCGCTGTCCAAAGCCAACGCCGAAGTGGCAATGCTCTCCGCCATCATTAAAGGACGCGAAGATTCGGTGACCCGCCTGACCGTTCGCTCACCGGTTCGCGGTATTGTGAAGAACATTCAGGTCACGACTATCGGCGGCGTGATCCCGCCAAACGGCGAGATGATGGAGATCGTACCGGTTGACGACCATCTGCTGATTGAGACGCGCCTGTCTCCGCGCGATATCGCCTTTATCCATCCCGGTCAGCGCGCGCTGGTCAAAATCACCGCCTACGATTACGCCATCTACGGCGGGCTGGAAGGCGTTGTCGAAACCATCTCGCCGGATACCATTCAGGACAAAGTGAAGCCAGAAATCTTCTACTACCGCGTCTTCATCCGTACCCATCAGGACTATCTGCAAAACAAGCTGGGACGCCGTTTTTCCATCGTACCGGGCATGATTGCAACAGTGGATATAAAAACAGGCGAAAAAACCATCGTCGACTATTTAATCAAACCGTTCAACCGGGCGCGTGAAGCGCTGCGCGAGCGGTAAATCCTTGAGGATTGGGCTGGAAAGGGCTGTCACAAGTCTGTTATACTTGTCTCAACACATTGGGGCTGATTCTGGATTCGACGGGATTTGCGAAACCCAAGGTGCATGCCGAGGGGCGGTTGGCCTCGTAAAAAGCCGCAAAAAATAGTCGCAAACGACGAAAACTACGCTTTAGCAGCTTAATAACCTGCTCTGAGCCCTCTCTCCCTAGCTTCCGCTCTTAAGACGGGGATCAAAGAGAGGTCAAACCCAAAAGAGATCGCGTGGATGCCCTGCCTGGGGTTGAAGCGTTAAAACTAATCAGGCTAGTCTGGTAGTGGCGTGTCAATCCGCAGGTGCCAGGCGAATGTAAAGACTGACTAAGCATGTAGTACCGAGGATGTAGGAATTTCGGACGCGGGTTCAACTCCCGCCAGCTCCACCAAAATTCTCCATCGGTGATTACCAGAGTCATCCGATGAAGTCCTAAGAGCCCGCACGGCGCAAGCCCTGCGGGCTTTTTTGTGCCCTCAATTTGTCCCGCGAAGTCCGAAGAGAACTCATTGAATCCGAGCCTTTTAGGCACCTTTTTAGGCCCAACGAAAAGCCTTTGCTTTCGATGATGGCGGCACCTATAGCAAGAAATGCCCATCAGGTTAAAACCAACACGTTATTGTTCGTTGCCGAATGTTATTGAGCATGTGAGAAACCGTGTGGCCGAGGGCGACGCAAAGAAGATCCGATACGCGCTTAAGAGAGGGGTATTTCCGCAATGATGAGATTAGCGCATGCCCTGGTTAAGACAATCCTGTCGGTTCAAAGCAGAGGCGCGCTAACATGAAGTTATCTCGGATTTTTGGCATTAACGTCGTGTAATGCCACATCCACCAGGCCCTTTTCGGGATCGAGGAAAAAGCATCGGGTTCGTGATGACTGCAACTGAGATGCCGCCTCACATTCAGGGTGGCTACTGAAAACACCAATAACTTCACTTTTTTCAGCGTTACCCGCGAGCGAGAAGATTAATGCCAGAACGTACATAATTCATCCTTGATTGATAAAACGTGAAAATTCCATAAAGATCTAGACTATTCCTAAAAGTTGCGTGAAGGCAACATTTTATTCCTGGATATATTCTTAAAATGCTTGCGAAACGAATGATTCAAAAGCAAGGCATCACAAAAAAAGAAACCCCGCCGGCGCGAGGTTTTGTTAATGATTAACGCTGGATTTAAAATATCCCTGTTATTTATATGTTTATTTTTTCAGTGGCACATCCCGAGAGAATATAACCGCGGCGAGCTCCACAACACGCACGCCGCGCTTTGATACTGAATTTAATCATGCGAAAGGTCATCCGTTTTTGCCTGCGCGGAGAAATAGATTTTACTGCGCACATACTCCCAGCATTCAGGCTTCTTCGCCCACTCTGAAATCATCCTGCCATTCGCGGATTCGGTCAGAAGACTATTCACCCGATGGGCTAAGCTGACAAGGCGGTTGCCCATCGTTTCCTCAATGCCCTGTTGATTCCAGATCTCTGCCAGATCCGTTTGGTTGCCATAAAGATGTGAATAGGCGGCCACGGTATAGGCGGCAATATTCGCCTTAAATGCGGGGAAAAGTGAATTAATCAATTTATAGGCTTTCTTATAAATAATGGCCTGCGCGATGTAATTTTTAAAACTCTCAATGTTCAGTTCATCCCCATAACGCTCAGTATCCTTGTCGATCATCGTCATTAATGCGGCAAAGTTCTTCTGTCCGCCGAGGCTGACTAAATCCGGACGCTGGAGCCAGGCACAGTGATATTTTGCGAAATCCGTTTTCGTTATCCGGCGAGAGGCAGGAATCGCGTCTTTTAACCGTTTGATTCCAGAGGGTGTTTTACCTTCCCGTTCCAGCATAACCTTATAACTGCCGTTCGCTCGCTCGTAAAACCAACGGCTGTATCCGTCCGGGCAATACACCGTGTTTGCCATTTTTTCCAGCTGTACATGTACCGGTCGATTGGCTGACAGATCGGAAATATTGACTTTATTCTGGCTATTCGAGAAGCGCGAAATATCCGCAATTAGCATCTCTTCTTGTGCATTATTCGTCTGTTTCAGCACAATGACTTTTGCGGGTACACGCACGTTACGCAGATTGGTTGCCGGGAATTTCTTTTTGGTGAAAAACATGGAAGCCGTCGTCTGCCCACCGTTGACAATCTGCATCCCTTGCATCCACGCAATACCAGGACCACCTCCCGGCGCTTCGCCAAGCCTGACCTGATCGGCAACAATCACAATGCCGTTGTTATAAGCCATAAAACGCTCAGGCTGCTCGCGTAAAGTGTCGCGAATCCCTTTGTTGACTTTCCCCGTCTGGCTCAGAAATGAGCGCACGTTCGCTTCCAGAATCCGGTTGCCATATTTTTCATAGATAAATCGCAGCGTCTCGCCCGGAACCACCGTCAGCGCATAATCATATTCCCCCATTTCATCCGGAATCCAGACACAGGGGAGTGCGCCCCCCGCCACCTCATCAAAATTAACCTGCAGTTCGTCGCGTGGCTTACCTTCCTGCCAGTGGTTAAACAGGCGGACAATGTCCATAACCTCTAATTTAATGGTTTTACCGGCCACGTCGCGGGACTGATACCAGCGGGTTTTCACCTGACCATCGGTCAGAACATAAATTCTGATTTGCTCCAGTTCCGTATAGGACTGTTCGATGGTCGTCACCAGTTGCCAGGCATCATTGGACTGATCGAGCGTGGATGATAATTTACCGTCAACGCACTTCTGCAAAAATTGAATGCAGTGACCGGCAATCGCTTTTGTCTCAGCATCCGGGACGTGACAAAGCTCGTCGCTACCGTGATAAATGCTGACAAAAAGGTCAAGTTGATCGCCATCTTCTGAGAAGGCATAACCGCTGAGACGCACATTGTGTCCACTGACTTTCGCCATAAAGTGACACGTCTCGGCATCATCGAATGTCATGCCGATATCGGCCATATGACGCATAACAATATCGGTAAAAATCAGTTCCGGAAAAGGCGACTCAACCCCAGGCTGAGCCATTTGATCCTGATATTCCTTGCGAATCTCATTCTGCGTTTGACGTAAAAAATCAATAAGTTCCATGCGGTAATCCTGCAAAGTCTGACAAGCAATGGTTAAAATTTTGAGCCTGAGGAATAAGTGTCTGAAGTTCGAGTTGATAGCACGCACTCACCACCGGCAACGGGACATTGGCATGCGTCAAAGAGGGAAAATCCGCTTCAATCGGAAGTGCGAACGCCTCTGTCAGCAAGAAATGACGTGTATAGAATTCAGCATGTTCAGTGAAATATCCGACGTGACAAAGCGATCCCTCAAAAAGACAGGTCGCCGGAGCGTTTCCCTCAAACCGCTGACGAAGACGGTGAATGAGGTCATTCAGGGTCGCGCCGGTGGGATGCTCGCTGAAGCGCAAACCGCACAACATGAGCGAGCCAGGCCGCTGCCAGTCCAGTTGTTCAAGCGCGTGGATGGTTACGCAAAAGCCCTGCTCTGCTGTGGTGCTTTTTACCTCAATGGCGCGTTCATCGAGTTCAAAATCCTGTAGGCCATGCTGCGGTCCTACCCATGCTTCGACTGCCGTTGACGGCGCAAGACCGCTCTCGATTAACCGCTCCAGACACGTCAATTCCCCGATTAACCCCACTTCTTCTTCGTGACTGAGTGGACGAGTATCGCGCTCCATAAACGCCTGCCATAAACGAATCCGACGGAGCAGGGTTTCAAACAGACGCGGTTCAGAAACGTTCAGGAGCGAATGGAGAATATCCAGAATCATCGTCGTAAAGACATCCGCATTCCCGGTTTGCTGGCGACGGATCATCAAACCGTTCTGCCGCCCCTCCTCTGTTCCGGTCATCTCAACGCGAAATCCTTTACAGGACGGCAGCGCCGTCGACCCCGGCGAAAGAGGATGAGGAAACACGGCAATCAGCATTTCTTCATTATCAGGCTGACGACGTCCGGCATGAAAGCTACAGCCCTGGTGCGTGAAAAGCCGAATCCCGCGCCAGCCCTGAGCGCCGGGCTGTTCGTCTATCTGAGATCGATCTAAGGCTTTCCAGGCCGCCAGCAGATCATCTTTACTCAGCCGCACCATATTCTTGCTCCCACAGTACGTTGTTCACTTTGTACTCCACCGTTACCCCACTGCGGCTTCCCGGAAAACTGATGCCAAAAGCCACCACCGGCAAGGCATCGTCCTGATATTCCGCTGCCGACAACGCCTGTTGCGGGTCCAGTAAGTAAATGAGCAGTAGCCCTTTTTGACGCTGTGCCGGGATGTCGTTTATGCCAAATCCTTTGATCCGGCGCAGTACTACGCCACCAGGAATGGCGGGCTCCTCTCGCCCTTCATTGCGTCCGGGATCGGCATGAAAAATACGCTGCGTTTCGGCCAGCGCGGCAAGCCAGGTCGATTCATCGCAGTCAATCCCTTCATCGCGTGGGGAAAGTAAACGGCCAATAGAATAGCGGTCAGTGACCCCCTCAGACGCTTTACGCAGCATAAGCGGGACCGGGAAGCCACAGACATCGTGATGACGATCGACGCCACCCCCTATCACCGCCACCGTCCATTGGGTGAGTTCATCAACACGATTCATCCGCGTAATGAAATCCGCCAGCAGTTTGCTGTTGGCTTTCCTGGCCTGAGCGTGGGTCTCATATTCCGTTAAGAAATCAATGATCGGCTCGGGAGAGACGTTTTGCCAAATGACCCCTTTCCATTTTTCAATCTTCTCTGCGCGCCGTCTCTCAGGGATCGGCGCGCCAGAACCGACACGCCCGGTCAGATGCTGGAAGGCCGCGTAGTTACGCTTGTGGTACTCCGGTTCTTTAAACAACGAAATCGTTTCGACCACCGTGCCACTGAAAGAGAGCCATAGTGAGCGCGCGCTACGCATTTTTAAGGGGGATGTCACCATTAACACAGGGTGTGATTTCACTTTTAGCCCGAAATCACGCGGGGTTCCGCCGCTGGCGACCATATTGTCAAACTCTTCTCTCAGCTCTTCCGAGGCATCCGCAATGTGCTCAAACCATTCAATCAGCTCATCGGTAGTATACAGCCGACATACGTCCAGATATCCCTGGCGATAGCCAAACCAGCGTCCCATCTGCATTAACGTGTCATACATGCGGGAGGCGCGTAGGAAATAACTGGTGCATAATCCCTCAAGCGTTAGCCCTCGAGCCAGTTTGTCTCCGCCAATCGCAATGACTTTTAAGCCTGTCGCACTGTCCGAATAATCAAGCGCATCCTTCGCCGTTCCGTTTATCATTCGTACCGACACGTTTTCGATCACGGTATACAGCTTGTCGACGATCTCCCGCCACGCAAAGGCGTCGTCCGGAATCTGCTGCGGCATGACGTCGCGGATCTTCTGACCAGTCGGCAAAAAGTCGGCCTGCCAGAGTGATTCAAGCTGATGTAAAAAAGGCTCGTGTCCAATCCTTCGCGTCAGTCGCTGTCTCACGTCCTGAATGTAGGCGTCAATATGCTCATAAACGACCGATTGCACTTTATTGAAGCGGGTCACATGGACCAGCATCGAACTGTGTTTATCTCCTTGACCGCGCAATTCCCGGACGCAGCACGCCAGCAAAAAGCTATCGATGGCGTGTTTTAACGAGTCCGGGAAATGGGTTAGCGTATCGAGCGTGGGATAGTGCGAGCTCTTATGAGAAACCGGCATCCACCCTCTTTTTCCGTCATCGCTGCAATGATCGCTCACCCGCCTGATCAAAGGCAGTTCACCGGTCCGCCCTTCCGCGGCGGCCCGCCCAAATACCCTCGCCGGGCCGATGTAGTTAGAAGGTGCGCCGAGGTTAATGATAAAGGCGGAAGGGAACAAATCCGGGCCTTCATCACGCGTTTCATTGCTCTCGTGAATAAAAATATTGGCAAAGGGCGTGGCGGTATAGCCGACATACGCCTTACGGCTGAACTGCATCAACAGCTTACGAATCAGGCTATTGATTGCCGTTGGCTGATGTTCAGCATCCGGTTTTCCATCGTCATCGTAGACAATTTCCCCCGTATCAACTGAGGCGTTATCCGCTTCATCATCAATCATCAGCAGCGGTAATTCCGAAACAAAACGCTTTCCGGTGACGGGGTCAACGCTGGTGGCGACATGGTTTTCAATCCAGGTATGCAGGCGTTTCAGAATTGATTTATTTTTCTTTACCACGAACAGCCAGGGCCGTTGCTCGGGGCTGATCCCCAGATTCTTAGCCACTCCGGCACTGAAGTCGCCCTTTTCAGATCGGTTGGTGACGTAATTGGGACGAATGACGGGATCGCTATCAATATCGCCCACCCCAATGATGGTCACTTTTTCTCTGAGTGGACTCGTCTCGTAGCCAAGAAATCCTTCATCCAGACGCATTTGGGTCTGCGAGCGGAGGTTATTATGCAAACCCGCAAGCACAATGATTATCTTATATCCCGCATCCGCGGCTTTACAGATTAGACCGGTATAGTGGCTGGTTTTCCCCGACTGAACATGGCCGACCACCAGACCACGCCGGTCCCAGCGCCCTTCCCGCCCTGGCTGCTCAAGTAATCCCAGAACACGATCCGTTGAACGGTCAAGGGTATCCAGGACACCCCAGGGCATCGTTTTACCAAGCCATTGGCGATATCGATGCCAGTAGCGCCACTCGCGTTTCGCATCAGCGGTCAGCCAGGGTTGATGCCCTTCGTCATTACTCAGAGAAGTATCTTCCCCCATCCAGATGCTATAACGGCGGATCAACTCTTCGACCAGAATCTCCCGGTTATCAAGGCGGCTCCACTCCGGTTTCATCTGACAAACCATGTCAATATGTTGGCGCAGAATGCCAGGCGTGATCGTGCTTTTATCCTGGCCTTGCAGGAGCGTTTGCACAATCTGCAATACACTCAGTTGCGTGTCATCCAGGGGATTCAGACTCATAGCGATTTCTCTTGTTGATCGTCGGGGAGTTGTGCAATTAATTCGGGATAATTATCGAAAGGTTCCATATTTTGCAGATGCTGTTTCGCCAGCGCCGGTGACATCGACTGCTGACCAACCAGGGTCTGGTACATGACCTGCAATACGGATAACACCTCTGCGGGCGGCGCGGTTTCAAAGCCTGTCCGCGGCGTCTCTTTTGTCTCAGCCGTATCAAGCCAGATTTGCTGAACCGGAACGGTTTCCTCAATCAGTCTTAGCATGGCCTGAATTTGTGGGGATAACTCACCAGCCTGCGAAAGGACATTGCTGATGACAGGATGTTGTAACGAAATCTGGTAACGAACACCTGATGACGTCTTCTGCGCCTGCCAAAGATGAACGAGTTCCTCGCCGGGCTTGCGCTTATTCATTTTCCCGCGTTTGGCAAATGTCCTTACCGCACGATCGCGTGTTGATTGCGCCAGTTGAGTTAACCAGGGACGCAGCGAAACCGGCGGACGCGCCATCGATTTACGAATATCAATCTTCCAGTCTATGTCGGCATCATTAGGGATATCCAGACGGATCCGCGCAAGGCGGTGGGTTTCATCTTTCGTCCAGGCCCGGGGACTTCCGAGTCCAAGCCAGTTGCCCGCCACCAGCAATCGCTCATTCCGGTATACATAAAATCCTTGCTGAGCCGTCCAGCCTGCCGGTCCTTGAGCCTGTTGATACTCCTGCGTCGTCAGGTGATCCTGATGCGGCAGAACATGACACTCCACCTTCACGGCAGGAGCGCCTGGCGCCATTGCCGAAGGCGAATGCCAGGGCTTGGAAGGATGCCCGCTAAGAAAGGGATCCCAGGCTTTAATTTTGCGACCATTGAGGGTGAGAGTGAGTAGGGGAGAGTTCCCCTCAAGGAATCGGTGAAATACCATCGCCAGATGTTGTTCAACGCCATCCATCAGATTGAGGAAATCTTTCTCACCGTAGCCGGGGGTGACAATTCGGTCTAAAACGTCCCACAGCACCACCGTACCGTGGGAGTCAGGTTCCGCATTTGCTAACGCCTCCTGACTCCCTGGATCAGCACCTTCAAGCAAATACCAACCGTCGTCCGTACTGGCGGCGAGAATGTCCAGATCCCACCGCAGGATGGTCGTTATCCCCTCTTTTTTAGAGGAGACCGTCAGGCGGCGACATTGCGAAAAGGAGGCGGTTTTGAGTCCAAGGCCGAAGCGGCCCAGATCGTGTCCTGGACGCTTTGTCAGCGGGTTTTTAACCCCCAGCCGCATCGCAACATCCAGTTCAGCGGCTGACATGCCGCAACCATTATCCCGAACCACAATATAGCTATCCGACTCACGCCAGTGAAAAGTCAGATCGACCTTACGGGCACCAGCACTGATGCTGTTGTCGATGATATCAGCCAGTGCGGTGGCGGTGTTGTAGCCGAGCCCTCGCAGAGCTTCGATCATAATGGCTGCATTCGGTGGCGCATGGCGCATGGTCGTCATTCTTCTTCTTCCTGCATCTCGCTCAACGCGGTTTCCCACTGTTCGACGAAGCCGCCTAATTTCGACGCCCGGCTGTGATGACGGAGCTTACGGAGCGCTTTGGCTTCTATCTGACGTATCCTTTCTCGCGTGACATCAAACTGTTTACCCACCTCTTCCAGCGTGAAATCTTGCGTCATACCGATGCCAAAACGCATTTTTATGATCTGTGCTTCGCGTGGCAACAGCGTATCCAGAACCGATGAAATATGTTCTCTTAGCTCCAGAGACTGAACGGGAGCACTGGTGAAATCCCTTCTGGTCAGCAGCGCGTCTCCTGACAGGTCCTGGGCGTCATCGTGAAAATCACCAATCAGCGCCGTCTGTTCTTCATATTTAGCCATCCGAAGAAGTTGACGCTCTGGCAGGTCGGTCATTTCCTGCAACCGTCTGAGGGTGGGCGTTATCCCCTGGCGATGCAGCAACTGATCCCGACTGCTCCGCCAGCGCCTGAATTGCTCATAGAAGTGAACGGGTAAACGGATGAGCTGCGCCTGATCGGCAATCGCACGGGTGATCTTCTGGCGGATCCACCAGGAGGCATAGGTGGAGAATTTAAATCCACGCCGATAGTCGAATTTTTCAACGGCCTTGATCAAGCCCAGATTGCCTTCCTGGATCAGGTCCTCGATATCTAATCCTCGCCCGCAGTGTTTTTTCGCAATCGCGACCACCAGACGCAAATTGGCGTGGATTAACCCCTCCCAGGCGTCTCTGTAACTACTGACATACAGACTCATTTTGTGGCATTCATCAGGGATGAGCGTTTGGGCGCGCTCGACGATCTGTTGCAGGTCAGCGTACTCCGGGCGAGGGATATGATTATCCTGGTACTCTTCTGCTTTCCCACTTCTCAGCAGAATGAGCAGATCGTTAAAGCTGATGGCGTCATCGTCATCGGCTGCAGAAGAGATGTCCTCATCCGCGTCTTCCGCGTCGTCTTCCTCTTCAGAACTCTCAGGCGCTGGCGCCGGAAGGCGATTCGGATGCAGCAACTGAAGATATTCTGCTTCGGGTAATCCCGCCAGGATCGTCATCAAATTGATAAGCGCCGTATCCATGCGCTGCCCGAGTCGCTCTTCCTTTGTTTTATCGACGACATCCCACTGGCGAATGTCCACAAGATAACGTTCAAAGATGCCGGACAGCCGCAATGCACCGAATGCGTCAAACCAGGGCTCAAGATCGCCACTCGCCGCGAATGCCTCACAGGCATCACTTTCCGGGAAAGCATCATCGCCATCCACAATCAAAGGTAAGTCCTTGATCAAGGCCTCTACGCTGACCCGGAATTCAGGCCACGGCATGCCGAAATCCTCTTCCCCGGCAAACCGGATGTCACGCACAGAGACACGACCTGCATCCAGTGCGCCAGTGAGCAACGTTGAGAAATGGGGGTAATTTTGCGGAGAGTGAGAAACTGGCGTCGGCGGGTCAGGAAGCGAGAGTTCGATATCGATCCACTCAGCAGCGTTATCTTTCGGGCGATAGCGGGATAATAATTGCTGAGCCTCAGCGGAAGCGTGTCGTAATGTCAGATTATCTTCGGCGGGTTCCGATTCGACCTCAGCATCCCACCGCATAAAATCCATAGCGTCTTCGGTTTCGGGAGGTTCTGTTTCAACATCGGCTTCGGCTTCAATTTCAACCTCAACGTCTGCTTCATCAACTGGCCCTCCTGCTGGTTGCTGTCCGGCAGGCGAAGGAGATTGCCGATAACGGGCCAACAGATCACGCAGCGTTTGCTCCTGCGCGAGGTCACTGGCGCAAAACCCGAGGTTGTTTTGATGTTCAACATCGACACCCGCACGCAACAACATTTCGCAAATAGCGAAATGCCCATTCTGGGCCGCAATCATCAATGGGCTATTTCCCAGAGAATCTCGTGAATCTTTCGGCAATCCCCTGCTGAGATGAAACTCCACCACGGAGGAGACTCCGCTTTTTAGCGCCCGAATAAGTAAAGGGGGAATGCGATAAAACTCAGAAACAGAGCGATGCATGTTGACAGTCTTTCCTTGTAAACCACACCCGCGGAAATGCAATCTATCTTATAGGGAGATAATCGAATTTGGTACTGTATATAAATAACCTATCAATTTAGGTGATCTTCATCATCAATTGTAAAGATAGCCAGGCACGGTTCTCAATGTAGATATTAACCGTTGAAAGTTAAAGTAACCAATTGGAAAAATTAGTGTTATCAGTTCAATACCGCTCACTGATAAAGCCTTTCCCTGGCGTACGGGCAGACTCACTCAATGCGTGCGCGCCTATTTTCCTGATAAATCAGAAGGCATGCGAGATATAAATGCCCCATGTCTCGCCACGAAAAATAAAATGCATCCCGCTACTCCACGACCACTTTTACTTTAGGCTTTGACAGAATAATTTTTATCAGTTCGGTGAAATTAACGGGTTTAAAGAAATAATAGCCCTGTTGAAAGGTAATATTGTTGCGGTTCAGGTAGTCAACCTGCGCCTTCGTTTCCACGCCCTCCGCGACAATACTTAGCGACAGTTTTCGCGCCAGATCCAGCACGCAGTCCAGAATCCGGGTGGAATCCTCCTCCATGCTGACGCGCGCCACAAAACTTTGATCGATCTTAATGTAATCAATATGCAGGTCGTGAAGGTAAGAAAGCCCCGAATAGCCGGTGCCAAAATCATCCAGCGCAATAACAAAGCCATTCTCATGCAGCGTGTTAAGCGTCTGCACCAGGTGCTCATCGACATGCAAAGGTTCACGCTCGGTCACTTCGATCACCAGATTCAAATCTTTTCGGCTGAACCGCGCCTTAAAGTTCAGACACTCTTCGACAAAGGTTGGAGCGGTAATATGAGAGGCGCTGAAGTTAATTCCGACATGAAAACCTTCTGGCAACTTCGTGGCGATAGCATTCATATGGGTAACCACCTGTTCCATCAAACTTTGCGTCAGAGGAATAATCAGCCCCGACTTTTCCGCCACCGGAATAAATGACGCCGGGGAAATATATCCGGCTTTCGGGTGTTTCCATCTCGCCAGCACCTCAACGCCCCGTAGCGTCCCTTCCCGACCATTCACCACGGGCTGGTAAAAAGGCACGATTTCTCCCTTGAGAATAGCTCTGCGCAGCGCGTCTTCCGGCGTGGTGTTTTTATTTAAATACTTAATCAGGGCATACGCGGCGAAACAAGACATGAGAAAAATGAAAATCATCATGCCCATCCCCTGACTGATGAGCCTTTGCAGGCTAAACACGGGCGGTAAATGATAACGTATTGTGAAGGGGTAACGTTTTGAGCCTACCTGTCCGAACTTCTGGTCTGTATCGTTGACGGTTACCACATCGCCGGACAGCCCGAGGATCGCCTTCCCTACCATTAATGAATAATTTACCTCTTTCAGCGGCGTACGCAGTGAATCACGAATATGCTGGTCGCTGATGGTGATGACAATTCGGCTCCCGGCAATTTGATTCTGATATAACAACACCGGTCGTCTGTTAATCGTATTATTTGCTGGCGCGAGTTGCAGCGTTGTCTCCGGTATCTCAGAAAGATAAGAAAGTAGCACGCGATTACCCGGCAGCGAAGAGCACCATATTTTGCCTTCCCGGTAGATTAAAATGGTTCGAAGATGAGGCTGTAGCGCGGCCTCCGTCCCCAGCCGGTACTGCCCTTCCTGATCGCAACCCTTTCGCGTGATATCACTGGCCGTTGATGTCGCGTGAGTTGCCTCATCAAGAATGACATCGATATCACTCGCAACATAGCGAGCCCCTGAAAGACTGCCTGCTCTCGCCGAATACCAGAGTTGCATATTCAAAACAGAAACGCCGAAAATAAAGAGCAACACAGCAACGATAATAGGGAGAAGAGTGTTACGCATTGTCAGCCCCAGGCGAGAGATAAGTTATTATTTTGTCGTTGGCACGCTTAACGCCACGAATCTAAAAAGCATGGTAGAACGCGTTTAAAATAACCATAGCGCTTGAGCGATTTATTTCTCTTTCCGGATATGAAAGACAATGATTGCGTTGAAAACTGCACCTTACTCAGTGGGATTACCCACTTTTGGAGTGCAGTTTTTGTTGAAGTGATACCCCTTACCTGCTGATGCTCAGAGTTCAGAATCCCCTTAGAAATTCACTTTCACCCCCAGCATCGCGCTGGTATCGCTGTAGCCAGCATCGCCAATTTGCTGGGCAACATTACCCCAGAGATTAACGTTACGGTTAAGCTGACTTTCCACACCGGCTTTCAGTTCGGCAATGTTGCGCGTCCCAGCCTGTTCAACATCGACACCGCTCATCGACGCGCCAAAACGTTTGGTATTGTGAATCCAGTTTGCTTCGACGAAAGGTTCAAAAATACGTTCTTTCCCTTCATCAATTTTGCTGTGCCCTTTAATGAATACACGTGCGCCAAGACGAGTCTGAAGATTACCGTCTCCTTCGCTGGTCACCCGCGTACCGTTAGCTTCACGGTGCGCATTGGCTTTCACGCCCATCCAGGTTAACTGGCCCACTGTCTGGAAATAGTAGCGTTCGCGCTCATTCTTCTCGCCGATTTTCCAGGTATATCCGGATTCCACAGACGCGGTAAATCCTTTCGATTTATACTCTTCCTGCGCCAGACCGTAGCCGCTGACGGTGTTATCAAACCAGTTGTACATTAACCAGCTGTCCACGTAAGCGCCCGTTTTCTCTTCATTATTTTGCAACCACGTGCCGTAAACCCCGAGACTATAACCCTCCACGCTGCCCCTGCTGTAATAGTGGTTCAACTTATTATGAGAGTTACTTTTTTGATTAGCATATCCACCCATGACGCCAAGGTGATAGCGGTCCTTTTCATCGCCGCTCCACTGTGCGATATCTCCGCCCAACTGGACGACATAACGGTTCGCCTGGGTATTAATTTGCCCGCTGTTGTCTTTAAAACGCGTATGCCCGCCAACGTGGCGCATCCAGAGGCTGGAAACGCTCTCCGTTTCTCCTTTCAGGGCGTCTACATAGTGAGGCTCGCCTAAACGGTCATGTAAACGATGCTGGAACAGCGTGTTCGCAGCCGCGATGTTTGCCACGTACTCTCCCCCTTCAGGGCGAATCACGGGTGTAGGTTTCGGGCCAGGCTCGGGAGAAGGTTCCGGCGTCGGGCTCGTCGCAATACCACTCACGAGATACCAGTTTTCCCCTTTGCGCACGACATCATAGTCATAGGCGCCCGCGACAATACGCCCATGTTTGGTAAACGTACCGATCGACTCGCCGCCAACGTTAACAATTTCGATCCCCTGCTGAGTCAGCGCGCCCTGGCCGCCAATATTGTTGATGCTGACCTGAGTATTCCCCGCTGCCACATCACCCAACACATACAGTTTATCGGTCAATGAATCGTCGCCGCCCAGCACCGTATTCAGCGTCAGGATGCCATTCGTACCGGAATAATCCTCAACGACGTGAAGATATTTAGGTGTGTAGGATGCGAAAGTGGTGGGTGCGGTGTACGTCAAATTCGCATCATGCAGATCGAGACGCGTAACGACCGAATCTTCCGTCATATTCCAGACGCTATTGGTTCTGGACATATCAAGGTAAATATAACCGTTATCTACGGTATTCAGGGAGTTATCAGCATTGAGTTGGGTTGAGTTGGCGCTACCGGTAAACGCAGAGCCCTGGGTCATACGGAGATCGATAACCCCCTGCCTGTCCGCCAACAAATCACCGTTGACGATATAGGTTCCGCGTGACTGCTGTCCTCCCAGGTATGAGGAGCCGATATACGAACCAAAACCGGTCGAATGCATCGCGTAACTTCCGGCACCTTCCAGATCAATATTCACGTTCCGGGTCAGGAAGATTTTCCCGCCTTCGTAGTTTTGCGTCTGGGCTCTGAGCATGCGCGTTCCCGGCGGTACATACTTATTGCCATCCTCCGCTTTCAGTCCCGTCGCCCTGTCGCCACGGGTAACGACCGCAATATCGCCAACCTGAATCATGCCCGTTTTATTGGCGTAAACCGCATGGGCTTCATCGCCATTGGTTTGTACGGAAACATTATTTCCCAGCGTAATGCGGGCGGTACTGTGATCGGGAATAAACCCCATTGCGTTCAGATAGTAGGCGGAACCGGCATATACGCCATAACCCGTCCCCCTGTTAACATTGCTTCCGGTGCCATCAGTAACAATGGAGACATTATCCCCGGCGGTTAAAATATTATTCCTGTTACTTCCCAGGGTCAGTTCCAGCGCAATTCCCATGCCATAACGTGCATAGATATTCGTGGCACCCGCAAGGGTGATATTGGCATCCTCCACTTCCTGCAATAAAATACCGGAAGAGTATTCACCATACGTTTTAATCGTCAAATTACCGTCAATGGTCGTCGTTGCAATTCGGCCGAGAATCCCATCCGAATACTTTCCAAGTGTCGTAATCGTAATATCCTTCGGCGTCAAATGATGCGTTGTCTGGCGGAAATCAAACCCATAGCCTCGTTCATTCGCCGTCGTATTAATGGTGATGCTGTCATAACCATTAATTTTACTGTCGATATCATTCACCAGCCCTGTGTCACCATTGCAGACAGCACTCACCCCATCAGCAGAACTACACACGGCTTCGGCGGCAACGCCCTCGAAGGAAAATAACCCCATCAGTAAGGCATACTTCTTTATTGTCATAAACGACTCCATGTCATTATCAATTTTTCGTCACATCTTTACTGGCATTTAAATATATTTACACTCATAAGAATTTTCAGATTTAACATCCGGGGTCTTATAACAGACACCCCAAAATCAGACAATTCGCGTTTCATAAAAACCTTTAAAAACAAAAGGATATTTTTTTGACAATATTCTTAATAGCGAAAGAGGTTTGTTCAAATGCCTGAATGAAGGCGGTTGCCATCATTGTTTTCACTTACAGTTTTTTCCTAAAGCCAGCGCTTCGTTAAGATGCCATGCTTAAACACGCTAATAACTTATAACGTAAAGCGAGGACATGATGAAAAAGACCCTAATCGCATTATCTGCACTTCTGCTGGCTTCTCCTGTTTTTGCCGCTACGACACACGCAACCGATAATGATGTCGCCGCCGCACATGAAAATGCAAATACAGCAAAAGAGAAATTACACCAGGCGCAGAATCAGGGTGAAGAGCAAAAACTGAAAATGGAACACCGCGCCGAAGGTAAACAGGATAATATCAGCAGCAAAGTCAGTGAAGGCTCGCAGAAAACCTGGAATAAAACCAAAGAAGGCACTGAGAAAGGCTGGAATGCCACGAAAGAAGGTGCTGAACAGGGCTGGAATAAGACCAAAGAAGGCGCAGCCAGCGTAGAGAAGAAAATCAGCGAATAAACCTTTCGCCCTGATCATTAAAGAATAAAAAAGCCGCTTGCGCGGCTTTTTATTTGTTACCCGCATACCCGTATGAATTTACCAGCTGTATTTCACACCCAGCATGCCCTGGGTATCGCTGTAGCCCTTATCACCCAGTTGCACACCGACATTCCCCCAGACGCTTAAACGGTTATTCAGTTTACCTTCCACCCCGGTACGCACTTCACCCAGATTGCGCGCGCCATCACGGCTGATTTTCACGCCATCCATCTTCACGCCCCAGGTGTCGGTATTGTGGATCCAGTTCACTTCGACATAGGGCTGGAACTCGCGCGGTTGTCCGTCATCCATTTTGTGATGACTGTTGAGGTACGTTTTCACCCCCAGACGCGTCTGAATGTTGCCATCACCTTCTGTTTCAATGCGCGTACCGTCATGCCGGGTATGCGTATCAGACTTCACGCCCATCCAGGTGACCTGTGCCTGCGGCTGGATGTACCAGGTGTTCAGAGAACCCTGGCTGCCGCTGAACGTTCCGGCCTTGAAGGTGTAACCCGTTTCCAGTGAAGCAGTCAGCCCCTTTGAGTCATAGCTGTCGCTCTCACGCTCATCCGCGTCCACCGTGTTGTCGAACCAGTTGTACAGCAACCAGCTATCAACATACACCCCCGTGCTGTCCACGACATTCTGATACCAGGTTCCGTACAGACCCGCGCTGTAGCCGCTGGTACGTCCGTCTGAACCGTATCCGGCACGGTTGCTGTGGGTGTTGCTGTGTTCATTGGCATAACCGCCCATTACGCCGAGATGCCAACGGTCCAGCCCGTCCATACTCCACTGTGCAATGTCGCCGCCCAGTTGCAGCACGTAGCGATTACTCTGTGTTTTCAGTTGACCGTTACCCGCCGAGGAACGTTCATGCCCGCCGACGTGACGCATCCACATGCTGCCGGCCAGCCCCTCATCCTTGAGCGCATTGGTGTACTGCGGCTCACCCAGACGATCGTGCAAACGGTGAGCAAACAGCGTGTTCGCAGCGGAAATATTGCTGGTATAGCTTCCCGCTTCCGGTCGCAAAGCCTCCACCGCCTGCGGATCGACAACCGGCGGGTTGTCTGAGTCAATCACGCCATCCCACCTACTGGTCAGATACCAGTTTTTCGCCGCCTCGCCGGTTCCCTTCGCCAGCGTGTAGACATATGCACCGGCCTCCACGGAGCCACGGTTCAGGGCGAATTGACCGGCGGAATTGCCGTCCACTTGCACCAGTTCAATGCCATTGCGGGTCTGCGCGCCAGTACCGCCAACGTTATTGACGTCCACCCGCGTGTTGCCGGAGGTATCGCCATGAACGGTCAGTTTGTCCGTGGCTGAATCATCACCGCCGAGGGCCGTGTTAAATACCATCAGACCGTCATTACCGTGGTAGTTACCGTCTACATCCAGGTGATTACCCGGCTGCATGCCCGCACGCCCCAGGATCACAGTGCCGCTGTGAGTCAGATTGCCGCCGACCGTAAAGTCGGACACCTGCATCGTCCCGCCGCTCATCACATCCACATCCCCGGCGGTGCGACCATACCCCGACAGGGTAGCGCCATCGTGAATATTCACCTGCTGGTTAGCCATATCGACGGCAGAATCGGTATCGCTACCCAGCACAATCTCACCGTCGAGAATATCGGTGGTGCCTGTCCAGGACACAAAATCCTGTTTCAGTGTCAACACGCCGCTACCGGTCTTGGTCAGATCGCCTGTGCCGCTAATGACATTGTCCAGCGTCCAGTCCGTGTCCGTCGCTACCGTCAACAGGCCGTTATCCGTGACAGAGGCTGTGCCAAGGTTCTGCTGTTCACTGACGGTCAGTTTGTTGTCCGTGTCGATATTGAACAGACCGCTAAAGCCGCTGTTATCTCCACTGACGACCACATCTGACATGTTTGCCACATCAATGCCGCCCGCTCCGCTGAGGGGGTTCGTCAGCGTGCCGACAACGCCATTCAGGGTCAATGTCCCGTCGTCGACGATATCGCCGCTGCCTGCGCCCAGCACATCATTTACGCTCACTTCCGCCCCACTGCTGATGGTAGTTTTAGCCGTCAGCGCAGCGTTGGCACCGTCAATCGTTAACAGGCCACCGTTGACATTCAGCGCGCCGCTACCGGCCAGACGTCCCTCGCTAAGCCCACCGTTCGACAGGGTCAGCGAGCCGCCATTCAGTGCTAAGGTGGAGTCGGACTGCCCTGTCAACGTGCCCGCCGTCTGGGTTGTAGCGTTGAGATCGGCGGTCGCTCCGCTACTGATATGCAATTCGCTGGTCTCGCCCAACGCGCCATCGGCATCGGTGCGCAACGTCCCTGCCTGTACCTGCGTGGCGCCACTGTAGTCGTTCAGACCGTTGGAGAGCGACACGACATCGGCCGTATTCACCGCCAGATTGCCGCTACCGGAGATCGTTGCCGACATATCCGCACCGGCACCCGTTACGCCCGCATACGGCGACAGCACCAGCGTTTGCCCGGAGAGAATCTCCAGCGCCTTCAGGCCGTAGTTCACATACAGACCATCACCCGGCGCGGTGGTAAGACGAAAACCATACTGCCCGTTCGCCACGGTCGTCCCGCTTTGCGCTATCTGAAGGGTTTTATCTGCCGCAACCGGCGTACCGTTTTGATCGGCAAGCGTCAGCGAACCACCCGACCCAAGGACAATCGACGCTTTCACCAGTTGTACGCCAATCTCTGCGTCATCCTGCTGGAGCAGGTTTGCGGTAGTATCTGGATTCGCCGCTGCGCCAGTATCGTTCCAGGGATCAGCAAGATTAACTTTCACCGTGCCGGTACCGTCTGCCTGATGTGCGCGTCCGTTGTATATTACCCCCTCTGCGCCGGCGACCAGGGTATTGACCGACACCAGACTGTTGGAGATCGTTGTCCCCGGAAGAGTAACGTCAAAAGCCAGCGTGCCCCCATTAAAAAGTAGCCCCGTAAGATACTGCGTACCGCTGACGGTTGTGGTGTTCCCCGCACTGCTGATTAACAGCGATTGTGCCAACGACGAAGCGTTATTCCCGGAAAGCGCAAACGTGCTATTGCGCAACTCAACCGCTCCGCGAAAACTGTTGCCGACGGCAGGCGTAAAGGAAAAGACATCATCCCCTGCGTGCAGATTGACAGACATCACCCCCGTGCCGTTCAACACATTACTGAAGGCAAAGTCATTGGTGCTGGTGTTGGTGGCACCGACAATTTCGAGCGTGCCGTCGCTGCCGATCGTCACCTCACTGCTGCCAAGGCCGGTTCTGTTAGCGCTAGATTGCAGAGCCGAGGTGAGCGTGCCGCCATTGACAATGGTCTTCCCGCTGTAGGTATTGTCCCCCGTCAGCACGGTATGCCCGGCCTGATGAACAATCGTTCCCTGGCCCGTAATCGGCATGGTGAGTTGATATCCTCCCGCCGTGGACGGGTCGTTGGTGGTGTGGTTGAGCACAAGAGAACCGGTGCCCGAGCCGAACGTCACGCCGGTCACGCCGGAAATCACGCCTGCCCCGGTGGCGGCCAGCCCCTCAGCCGCGCCGATATTCACCACGCCGGTGCTTGAGGCATTCTGCGCAATGAACAGTTTGCCATTCAGGTTAAGCGCACCGCCGTTACTCAGGTTGAGAGTACCGTCGCCCACGGCGCCGACGGTGGCTGACATCGCATCCAGACGCGATCCGGCACCGTTGATATTCACCGTCCCCTGGCCGCCATTTGCCGCCAGGCTCACCGCGCTGGCAACCACTTTCCCACCCGACTGAATATCCAGTATCCCCGTCGCAGCATGACCCACGTTGAGTCTTTTGGTGACGTCACTGGCGTCGGCGATCCGCCATTCCCCGCCATTACTGATATTCACTCGCCCGTAACCAGCAGGCGAACGCGCCAGCATACTGTCGGCGCTACTGCGTACAATAGCAGAGTCAGAGATATTCAACGTTCCCGAACCATAATCCCCGACCCGCAGCGCGCCGGTGCTCATTGTTGAATTCTGACCGCTAACGCTGACGGTTCCGACTCCGGAGGCAAAACTGCCAATCGTTGTCATACCGGCGTTCAGCGCACCGCCCTCTTCAATGTTAATCACTCCTGTGCCGCCATAACCAATATTCAGGTCCTGGTACGCGCCTGAGGGATTGACTAAATTCCACTGTCCACCCGAACGGATCGTGGCGGACCCGTGACTGCCGGTTGAACCGCCCAGGACGCCCAATCCTGAAGTATTCACCACCGCAGAGTTGGAGAGGGTCATGGCTCCGGTACCTGACTCAGCAAGGGTCATCGCCCCTGAGCGTAACGAAGAGCCGGAACCATCGACGTTCACCGTACCGTTCGCCTGAGTGTTATCGCCAATAGTGAGCTTGTAGACATCCGATCCTGCCACCACACCGCCCGCGAGAATATTCAGCGTCCCGACGCCGTTCATGCCGACGAAAGTGTAGTAATCCAGTGAATATCCCGTCGACACGTTGACGACCTCGCCATTATCGATAATAGCCGAATAGGCGGGAAGAGAGGCCAGCAGCAACAGCGACAGGGCACTACGTTTAAAAAGAGGTTGCCAAGCATGGTGTTGTTGCGCGGAAGAGGTCGTTTTTTTTATGGATGATTTTGCTGATGATTGACTTTTCCCTCTCACCAGCTCAGAACAAACCTGAAATACCTTGAGAACTTCATTCCATATAACGCGATAATTTGTGTTCATAATAAATTGCTCATAATCTGATAAAATGTTTATACGCGGTGTAATTGTTTTTAATACGCAACATAGAATCGATAAGCTTCCCTCACCTGGAAATGGGAAATAGAGGGCTATTCAGAAATGAATTCTGAACAGTCTTAAATTAAATACTCTATTGATAGTGTTATAATGATTTCACATATTGTCTCCGACAATAGTATCCATGCATGATTAAATAACCACTATCCAGGATCCACGATTTGCTCTCCGGAGAGAGCGTTAATGGAATCACAGACAATCGTCAGAAATTAAAATCAATATTATGCAAATATATAAAGTGTGGCCCTGTACAAAACATCCACTCATACCCGTTGGTTACTGACACCACACGATAGACTCAGACCTTCTGGTGACGAGCCGGGAGCGGCTCGGCAGCAGCCATTGCGGCTTGCTGTTTGGTTAATAATCTTTATGTAATTCGTGCGCTCAGTTTTACACTCGCCTAAAAAGCTGTCAATACGCCCCCGAACTATTAGCCGGGTTATAAATATCAGAAAATAATTATGAGTGAGAATAAATTCCTGGTTGGACCAGATCACGCAATTTGATTTATCTGTATAATGGAAGGGGAAACCGAGATGAATCCAGGAATTTCATATGCAATAATAAGATTATTAGCGTTTTTTTAAAAGCATAAAAATTGCCTTTGAAAAGCACTTTTTGCTAAAAGCATTTATAGCGTATTGTGTTAACTGCTTCTATCTGATTGTCTATAAAGAATATTTACGTTTTCGTCAGGGAATGCGCGACCACTAAAAAGCGTACCCGTACATGCAGCCCCCCTAAAATAGCGCTACGCGAAAGATGAGGATGAGTGCGATGCAAACGGGCAATATCATTAACCAGCGCCAGGCCGATGCCTGCTCCGGCTTCCGTTCCTGCATTTTCAAGACGATGGAATGGCAGCATTGCCTGATGAATCTGTTCATCCTCGATGCCAGGGCCACTGTCTTCAACCTCCAGCGCCACGGCCTCACCTTCCCGTCGTAACCTGGCGGTCACCGTCCCTTGCGCCGGTGTATATTTCAGGGCGTTATCCAGCAAATTACCGCACAGTTCCCCCAGCAGGACATCATCGCCGTCTACCCATATCGCCTCCTGCGCACCTTCGTAACCCAGATCGATGCCTTTACTGCGCGCCTGTGCCAGTCGCGTAAAGCAACTCGTCTGCACCACCTCGAACAGATTGACCGGTAAAAACTGCCGCTCCCCCTGCTCTTTTCGCTTCACCGCCGAAAGCTGTAACAACCTTTCCGTCAGCAGAATGGTGTTGTCCAGCGTCGTACTCATCGCCCGTAAACTTTCGTGCCACTGCTGAGGCTGTTCGCTGGCAAGCGCCACGGCGGCCTGCGTTTTCAATACGGCCAGCGGCGTTTTCAGTTGATGAGAGGCATCGGCGCTAAACCGTTCCTGACGTGAAATCAGCGCGCGCAGGCGATCCAGATAACGGTTAAACGCAACAATTAGCAGCCGCGTCTCCGACCAGGGCAGCAGTTCAGGTAACGGCGTCAGGAGCTCCGGTTCACGGCGCACCATCAGTGAGGAGAGCTGGCGCATCGGCCGCAGCACGCGGCGCAGTAGCCAGCCGACCAGCACCAGCGTCAGCAACACCAACAGCCCCTGCGTTACCCATGACGAAAACAGCAGTTGTCCTGCCAGGTAACGTCGCGACTGGAGCGTCTCTGCGACGTAGATCTCCGCCATCCCGACAATGCCGCCCTCGTTCACCGGTTGTAACAGACGCGCCACGCGAATGGCCTGTCCCTGATATTGCGTATGATAAAACCAGGCCAGCGCAGGATAGTGTTGCGTCCGGGAAGTGGAAGGCGGCATCGCCGGCAGGTCGTCGTAACCTGAAATCACCTTCCCCGCCGGATCCACCACTTTATAGTACAGCCGGTCATTCATGTTCAGTTCAAAGCTGTCCAGCACCACCCACGGAACATTCACTTCCAGCTTCGCGTGGCGCACCACCAGCCGCTCCGCCACCGTGCGCGCTGACGACAGCAGCGTGCGATCATAGGCCTGCGTTGCCGCCTGCAGCGCGCTGACGTAGCTGTTAAACGCCGACAGTCCCCACAGCAGGATCAGCGGTAGCCCAAGAAACAGCAGCAGTTGCAGGTATAACGACTGGGGTTTAGCCCACCTCATTGCCGCACTCCAGCACGTATCCCAGTCCGCGCAGAGTGGTGATCCGCACATTGCTGCCCTGTAATTTTTTCCGCAGACGATGGATGTACAGTTCGATACTTTCGGGACTGACCTCATCGTTCAGGCTGAAGACCTGTTCGAACAACTGCTGGCGCGATACCGGCCGCGTTCTGCGATACATCAGCACCGTCAACAGCGCCAGTTCACGCGGAGTGAGCGCCAGCGGTTGCTGCTGAAGCAAGAAATACCCTTCGTCATGGAACGCCAGATCGCCCAGTTGCTGAAGCTCCTGTACCTGTCCCGCACTACGCCGGAGCAAAGCCCGCAGCCGGGCGTCCAGTTCCTCAAGTTCGAAGGGCTTGGGCAGATAATCATCCGCTCCGGCATTCAGCCCTTTTACCCGATCCGCCACGGCGCTACGCGCTGTCAGAAGCAGCACCGGCAGCGTCTGCGCACGCTTACGCAGACGCTGCACCACTTCCAGTCCGTCGATCCCGGGCATGTTGATATCCAGAACCGCCAGCGCATAGGTTTCGCTATGCAGAAGATGGTCGGCAGCCAGTCCGTCAAACACGCAGTCCACAGCGAAGCCGTTTTGCACCAGCGCCTTTTCCAGCCAGTGAGCCAGCTCACGGTTATCTTCCGCCAATAAGAGACGCATATCACATCCTGTAAAGTTTCTGCCGCATTGAAAGGGAAATGAAAGGTTAATGTTTTAACAATCACGCAACTGAACCGCTACATGTTGGTTCACATAATCAAAAAATAGTCTTCCGAACCCTACCATCCGGTTCTCCGGCGTGAGGATAAATAATGAAAAAACAGTTCGTTCGTACCCTTGCTGCAAGCGTTTTACTGATGAGCACCTCTGCACTGGCACAAGAAGCGCCGTCGCGTACCGAATGTATCGCCCCGGCGAAACCGGGCGGCGGCTTTGACCTTACCTGCAAACTGATTCAGGTAAGCATGATGGAAACAGGCGCTATCGAGAAACCGATGCGCGTCACTTACATGCCGGGCGGCGTGGGCGCGGTCGCCTACAACGCCATCGTTGCCCAGCGTCCCGCCGAAGCGGGGACGGTCGTGGCGTTCTCCGGCGGCTCGCTGCTGAACCTGTCGCAGGGAAAATTTGGTCGTTACGGCGTGGATGATGTGCGCTGGCTGGCGAGCGTCGGTACGGACTACGGCATGATCGCCGTGCGCGCCGACTCACCGTGGAAGTCGCTGAAAGATCTGTTAACCGCGATGGAAAAAGATCCCAACAGCGTGGTGATTGGCGCCGGAGCCTCTATTGGCAGCCAGGACTGGATGAAATCGGCGCTGCTGGCACAACAGGCTCACGTCGATCCGCACAAGATGCGCTATGTCGCCTTTGAAGGCGGCGGCGAACCGGTCACCGCGCTGATGGGCAATCACGTACAGGTGGTTTCCGGCGATCTCAGTGAGATGGTGCCCTATCTGAACGGCGATAAAATCCGCGTCCTCGCCGTCTTCTCTGAAGAGCGCTTGCCGGGCCAGCTCGCCAACGTCCCGACGGCCAAAGAGCAGGGTTATGACCTGGTCTGGCCCATCATTCGCGGCTTTTATGTCGGCCCGAAAGTCAGTGATGCCGAGTATCAATGGTGGGTGCAGGCATTTGAAAAACTCCAGCAGACCGACGCGTTCAAAAAGCAGCGCGATCTGCGCGGCCTGTTTGAGTTCAACATGACGGGCAAACCGCTCGACGAGTACGTCAAAAAACAGGTGACCGGTTATCGCGATCAGGCGAAAGCCTTTGGCCTGGCGAAATAAGCATGGAGAGAACCATGAGCGATCGTATTTTCGCCGGTATCTGGCTGTTGCTCTGCATCGCAGGGCTGTTCATCGCCTGGCAAATTCAGAGTGAATACAGCTATGAGCCGGTCGGTCCCCGTCCCTTCCCTTTGGGGATTATCGGCCTGATGGCGCTGTGCGCGCTGGCCATGCTGCTGCGCCATCCGGACGTCGTGGACTGGCCGCGCCGACACGTCCTGCAAAAACTGTTAACGATGGTGATCGTCCTGCTGATGTACGCCTGGGGCTTTGAGTGGCTGGGCTTTCCCGTCGCCACCGCCATTCTGACGCTGGTGATTGGCATTCTGTTTGGCGCCACCCTGCCTGCCGCAGGGCTTTCCGGCGCAATTCTCGGCGTCGCCCTGTGGTACGCCTTCGACCGCCTGCTTGATGTCACCTTACCGCTCGGCGCCTGGCTGAGTTAACGGAGAAACGATGGATACCTGGATATATCTTTCTCAGGGTTTTGCGGTGGCAATGACCCCTGAAAACCTGGTGATCGCGTTGATCGGCTGCTTCGTCGGCACCATTGTCGGCCTGCTGCCGGGTCTGGGGCCGATCAACGGCGTGGCGATCCTGTTACCGCTGGCCTTTGCTTTGCATTTGCCAGCGGAATCGGCGCTGATCCTGCTGGCAACGGTTTACATTGGTTGCGAATACGGCGGACGCATTTCGTCGATTCTGCTCAACGTGCCCGGCGATGCGGCGGCAATTATGACCGCGCTTGACGGCTACCCGATGGCGCAACAGGGGCGCGGCGGCGTCGCGCTCTCCATTTCAGCGGTCAGCTCCTTCTTTGGCTCACTTATCGCAATCGGCGGGATCATTCTGTTCGCCCCCTTACTGGCGCAATGGTCGCTGGCGTTTGGTCCGGCAGAGTACTTCGCGCTCATGGTTTTTGCGATTGCCTGTCTTGGCAGCATGATGGCGCAAAACCCGCTGAAATCGTTTCTGGCGGCGCTGATTGGTCTGGGACTGGCAACCGTCGGCGTTGACGCCAACACCGGGGTTTATCGCTTTACCTTTGACAGCGTGCACCTTTCTGACGGCGTGCAGTTTATCGTCGTGGTGATCGGTCTGTTTTCCGTTTCTGAAATCCTGCTCATGCTGGAACATACCAGCAGCGGGCAGAAACTGGTGCGTAAAACGGGACGAATGCTGTTCAACGCCAAAGAAGGCGCGCAGTGCGTTGGCGCGACGCTGCGCTCGTCGGTGATTGGCTTCTTCGTCGGCGTGCTGCCGGGAGCGGGTGCCACCATCGCCAGCGCCATTACCTACATGACCGAGAAAAAAATCAGCGGCAACAGTGACAGCTTCGGCAAAGGCGATATTCGTGGGGTTGCCGCGCCGGAAGCGGCGAATAACGCGTCGGCCTGCGGCTCGTTTATTCCGATGCTGACGCTGGGCGTGCCGGGTTCCGGTACCACGGCGGTGATGATGGGCGCGTTAACCCTGTACAACATCACGCCGGGACCGGCGATGTTTACCGAACAACCGGATATCGTCTGGGGGTTGATTGCGGCCCTGCTGATTGCCAACGTGATGCTGTTGGTGATGAACATCCCGCTGATTGGCCTGTTCACCCGGATGCTGACCATCCCACTGTGGTTCCAGGTACCGGCTATCGCGGCCGTGTCGGCGGTCGGGGTGTACGCCGTACACAGTACAACCTTCGATCTGGTACTGATGGTTGCGCTCGGCGTGCTGGGCTACGTTCTGCGCAAAATGCACTTCCCAATGTCGCCGCTGATCTTAGGCTTTGTGCTGGGCGAAATGCTCGAACAAAACCTGCGCCGTGCGTTGTCGATCAGCAACGGCAATATGGCGATTCTGTGGGAAAGCGGCGTGACCAAAACGCTGCTGGTGATGGCCATTGCGGTGATTGTGATCCCGCCGCTGTTACGGATCCTTCGTAAGCGCAACACCAAACCGCAGGTGGATATAGGGTAACGCCTCGCCGGATGGCGCTTCGCTTATCCGGCCTACCCGCAACCCAGGTCGCATAAAACGCGTGGAGTTGTTATCCGGCAACGACGTCAATCCTTAACGCTGCCCCCGACAACCGCCTCAATCCGTTCCTTCATATAGGGAAAGAACGGATTCGAGGTGACACGCATTAACGTATCCAGCCCCACCAGCAGCGTGGAGGTCTCTCCGCGCAGCGCAATCGTGCCAATGCTCAACCCATAGCGATTCAACGCATCCGGCTTCAACCCATACAACGAATCGGTCAGTGGAAAGGGCACCGCCACATGCGACAACGAATACATCTCCTGCGGCCAAGCTTCCTGTAACGGCTGAACCTGCACGTCACGCGCTCCGGCGAGGGTGTCACGCGCCACCACAGCCAGCGTTTCCGCCGTGGCATTGGTCACCACCGTGGTGCGGTAAGCTCGCGGTACGGACGGCAACAGCGTCGCAGCGGCGGTATAAGAGGACGACCGCAGCAGAGGACGCAGGTTAGCCGCCTGATTGATATCAAACAGCACCAGTTCGCTGCCGTTAGGCCCCAGATAGCGATACAACGACTCCACTACCGCCTGGGTGCTGACGGTGGAGTCCATTACCGACTGAAAGGTCAGCACCGGCGGCAGATCGCGAAGTCGCGTATTCTGCGCATCCTGCACGATTTGCTGCTGTAGCGCTTTGGTCAGCAGATAAGACTGCCGCGCCGCATTGACCGGAAACGAATTGTATTTGAAGGGGTTATATTCAGGCGTGACGTTGAGCCACGCGGCTTTGGCAAAGGCGGGAAACAGCGCCGGCAACCCCGCCAGCCCGGCAAAACGGGCGAATGACGTGACGCCAATCATCGGCGACAGCAGTACCACCTGACGCGGACGTCGCAGCGTGGCGTCGTCCAGACTGTCCAGCGTGTATTTCAGCGCCAGCGCGCCGCCGTTAGAGTAACCCACCAGATGCAGCGGCACCTCGTTACCCGCCAGTCGCGTCGCCTCACGCACCGCCAGACGCGTCGTGGCCAGCCACGCTTCCCAGTCGACCGCCGTTAACGCGCCTGGCGCGGTACCGTGTCCGGGCAGGCGTGGCACCACGGCGATAAATCCCTGCTGCTGGTAGATCCGGGCGACATATTTCAGACTGTAGGGCGAGTCGGTCAGGCCATGCAGCATCACGGCAACGCCGCGCGGTTTGCCTTGCGGCATCAACACGAATGAGCGGTTCCAGTTGGGGGTAAATTGCGCCGGAGCAACCCGACTGCCCGACCAGAAACGGTTGATCGGCGTCTGCTCATCCGGGCTCAGCGTATCGCCTACCTGTTTTTGCAGATCGGCAAACAGCGCCGCTTCCCGTGCCTGATACTGCGCAAAGGTGGCGTTATCCAGCGCCTCCGCGTTCATTTCATTCCCGCGCCAGGTATGCCAGGGATGAAGGTCAGGGCCGCTCTCTGTCTGATACACCCGCACGCCGAGGAAAATAATCAGTACCACCAGCAGCGTCAGCACCACGTGTTTGATCAACGCCAACAGGCCGGAACTGACCCACTTCACCCGACGAAAGAGGTTTTTAATCAACATGTTTATTCCGAGCCTCGCTCATCAGACACACCGCAACCGGCGTTAGTGTAGGCTAACCGGCGGTTTCCTCAACCTTTTCCGCCCTTTTCTCTCGGTACGTATCCACTTATCCCTGCATTTAATAATGTTAAATATTTGTTGTTTTTGATCACAAAAAAGAAACAAAAAGTTCATTTTGTGCGCGTTTCTTAAAAATGTAGATATTTTTAATTTATGGCTACGAAATGAGCTTCGCCATGTCTCCCTGACCATCTACTGAGAGGATCGATTCTGATGAATGCACTGACTGCCGTTAAACCAAACGCTGAAGATCAAGGCCAACCTGACAACGGATTTACGCTGAAACCGTCAGCCCAGTCCCCGCGTCTGCGGGAACTGACCTTTTCCGCCCGGACGACGGAACACTTTCTTCGGCAGGTCGCGCAATGGCCAGTGCAGGCGCTGGAATACAAATCGTTCCTGCGCTTCAAAGTGGGCAAGATCCTCGACGATCTGTGCGACAACCAGCTGCAGCCGCTGCTGCTGAAAACGCTGCTCGATCGCGCTGAGGGTGCGCTGCTGATTAACGCCGAAGGCGTCGATGACGTGGCGCAGGCTGACGACATGGTCAAGCTGGCAACCGCGGTGGCGCATCTGGTTGGACGCTCCAACTTTGATGCCATGAGCGGCCAGTACTATGCGCGCTTTGTGGTAAAAAACGTCGATAACTCAGACAGCTATCTGCGCCAGCCGCACCGCGTGATGGAGTTGCATAACGACGGCACCTACGTCGAAGAGATCACCGATTACGTGCTGATGATGAAAATCGACGAGCAAAACATGACTGGCGGCAACTCGCTGCTGCTGCATCTTGACGACTGGGAGCATCTTGACGAGTACTTCAGCCACCCACTGGCGCGCCGTCCGATGCGCTTCGCTGCGCCGCCCAGCAAGAACGTCAGCCATGATGTGTTCCACCCGGTATTTGACGTCGACCAACAGGGTCGCCCGGTCATGCGCTACATCGACCAGTTTGTGCAGCCGAAAGATTTTGAAGAAGGTGTCTGGCTGAGCGACCTGTCTGATGCGCTGGAAACCAGCAAAAACATCCTGTCCGTTCCGGTGTCGGTGGGTAAATTCCTGTTGATCAACAACCTGTTCTGGCTGCACGGCCGCGATCGTTTTACCTCGCACCCGGACCTGCGCCGCGAACTCATGCGCCAGCGCGGCTACTTCGCTTATTCCACCCACCACTACCAGACTCACCAGTAAGCGTGAAGGAACAAGCGGATGTATGATTTTGTGATTATTGGCGGCGGCATTATTGGCATGTCGACCGCCATGCAGTTAATTGAGGTCTATCCGGACGCTCGCATCGCACTGCTGGAAAAAGAGTCCGGCCCGGCCTGTCATCAGACGGGCCACAACAGCGGCGTGATCCATGCCGGGGTCTATTACACCCCTGGCAGTCTGAAGGCGCAGTTTTGTCTCGCCGGTAACCGTGCGACCAAAGCCTTTTGCGATCAAAACGGCATCCGCTACGACACCTGCGGCAAGATGCTGGTCGCGACCTCTGAACTGGAAATGGAACGGATGCGCGCCCTGTGGGATCGCACCGCGGCCAACGGCTTAGAGCGCGAGTGGCTGAATGCGCAGGAACTGCGCGAGCGCGAACCAAACATCACCGGACTCGGCGGCATTTTTGTACCGTCCAGCGGGATCGTCAACTACCGGGAGGTCACGGCGGCGATGGCGAAAATCTTCCAGGCCAGAGGCGGCGAGATTATCTACAACGCCGACGTCAGCGCCCTGAAAGAGCATGCCTCGGGCGTGGTGGTGCGTACCCGCCAGGGGCAGGAATTTGAAGGGTCGACGCTGATTACCTGCTCCGGACTGATGGCCGATCGGCTGGTGAAAATGCTCGGCGTCGAGCCAGGTTTTATCATCTGTCCGTTCCGTGGCGAGTACTTCCGTCTGTCGGCGGAACACAATCAGGTAGTCAACCATCTGATCTACCCGATCCCCGATCCGGCGATGCCGTTTCTCGGCGTCCATCTCACCCGCATGATCGACGGCAGCGTCACGGTTGGGCCGAATGCGGTGCTGGCGTTTAAGCGCGAGGGCTATCGCAAACGCGACTTTTCACTCAGCGATACGCTGGAGATCCTCGGTTCTTCCGGCATTCGTCGGGTCCTGCAAAACAACCTGCGCGCCGGTTTAAGCGAAATGAAAAACTCGCTGTGTAAGAGTGGCTATCTGCGACTGGTGCAAAAGTACTGCCCGAGCCTGACGCTAAACGATCTGCAACCGTGGCCCGCAGGCGTCCGCGCCCAGGCCGTTTCGCCGGACGGCAAGCTGATTGACGATTTTCTGTTTGTCACCACGCCGCGCTCAATCCACACCTGTAATGCCCCCTCTCCGGCGGCGACGTCAGCGCTGCCTATCGGCGCACACATCGTCAGTCAGGTACAGACGTTACTGGCAAACCAGAGCAATCCCGGACGCACGCTGCGTGCGGCACGTAGCGTGGACACATTACACGCCGCTTTCACCCGTTAACCTTTTTTCAGACAGGAAGCCATCATGCAACTAAACGATCCGACGTTGTTCCGTCAGCAGGCCTTGATCAACGGCCAGTGGCGCGATGCCGATAGCGGCGAAGTCATTGCGGTGACCAACCCGGCTAACGGCAAGACGCTGGGCAGCGTGCCGAAAATGGGCCGCGCGGAAACCCGCGACGCCATTGAGACCGCTAACCGCGCGCTGCCCGCCTGGCGCAACCTCACCGCCAAAGAGCGGGCGAATATTCTGCGTCGCTGGTTCAATCTGATGCTGGAACATCAGGACGATCTCGCCCGTCTGATGACCCTGGAACAGGGCAAGCCGCTGGCCGAGGCCAAAGGGGAAATCAGCTACGCCGCCTCCTTTATTGAGTGGTTTGCCGAAGAGGGCAAACGTATTTATGGCGACACCATTCCCGGACACCAGGCCGACAAACGCCTGATCGTCATTAAGCAACCCATTGGCGTCACTGCCGCCATTACGCCGTGGAACTTCCCGTCAGCGATGATCACCCGCAAAGCCGGTCCGGCACTGGCGGCAGGCTGCACGATGGTGCTTAAACCCGCCAGCCAGACGCCGTTCTCCGCGCTGGCGTTGGCGGAACTGGCAAACCGCGCCGGGATCCCGGCGGGGGTATTCAGCGTTGTCACCGGTTCGGCGGGCGCCGTCGGTAACGAACTGACCAGCCATCCGCTGGTACGCAAACTGTCTTTCACCGGTTCGACGGAAATTGGCCGCCAGTTGATGGAACAGTGCGCCAAAGACATCAAAAAAGTCTCCCTGGAGTTGGGCGGTAACGCGCCGTTTATCGTCTTTGACGATGCCTGCCTTGATAAAGCGGTAGAAGGTGCGCTGGCTTCCAAGTTCCGCAACGCCGGGCAGACCTGCGTCTGTGCTAACCGTCTGTATGTGCAGGACGGCGTTTATGAGCGCTTTGCGGAGAAACTGCAGCAGGCGGTGGAAAAACTGCATCTCGGTGACGGTCTGGCTCCCGACGTCACCACCGGCCCGCTGATTGATGAGAAAGCGGTCGCCAAAGTGCAGGAACATATTGCCGATGCGCTGGAAAAAGGCGCCCGGGTGATTAGCGGTGGGAAACCGCACGCGCTGGGCGGCAATTTCTTCCAGCCCACCATTCTGGTGGACGTGCCAGACAACGCGAAGGTCGCCAAAGAAGAGACCTTCGGCCCGCTGGCCCCGCTGTTCCGCTTTACCGATGAAGCCGACGTGATCAGACAGGCCAACGACACCGAGTTTGGTCTGGCGGCCTATTTCTACGCCCGCGATTTGAGCCGTGTCTTTCGCGTTGGCGAGGCGCTGGAGTACGGCATCGTCGGCATTAATACCGGCATTATCTCGAACGAAGTCGCGCCGTTTGGCGGGATCAAAGCCTCCGGCCTTGGCCGTGAAGGTTCCAAATACGGCATCGAAGATTACTTAGAAATCAAATATCTGTGCATTGGCCTTTAATAATAAATCGACTGGAGAACACCTGATGAGCACCAATAACGAATTAATGCAGCGTCGCACTCATGCCGTCCCGCGTGGCGTAGGACAGATTCACCCGATCTTTGCCGAGCGCGCGGAAAACTGTCGGGTCTGGGACGTGGAAGGCCGTGAGTTCCTGGATTTTGCCGGCGGCATTGCGGTACTGAACACCGGACACCTGCACCCGCAGATCGTCTCGGCAGTCGAAGCACAGCTGAAAAAACTGTCCCATACCTGCTTCCAGGTGCTGGCCTATGAGCCGTATCTGCAACTGTGCGAAATCATGAACCAGAAAGTGCCGGGCGACTTCGCCAAGAAGACCCTGCTGGTCACCACCGGTTCCGAAGCGGTGGAAAACGCGGTGAAGATCGCCCGCGCGGCAACGAAACGTACGGGGACGATCGCCTTTAGCGGCGCGTACCACGGTCGCACTCACTACACCCTGTCACTGACCGGGAAAGTGAACCCGTACTCCGCCGGAATGGGGCTGATGCCGGGTCACGTCTATCGCGCGCTCTATCCGTGCGCCCTGCACGGCATTAGCGAAGATGACGCCATCGCCAGCATTCACCGCATCTTTAAAAACGATGCCGCGCCGGAAGATATCGCCGCCATCGTGATTGAACCGGTACAGGGCGAAGGCGGTTTTTACGCCGCCTCTCCGGCCTTTATGCAGCGCCTGCGCGCGATTTGCGACGAGCACGGGATCATGCTGATTGCCGATGAAGTGCAGAGTGGCGCGGGGCGTACCGGTACGCTGTTCGCGATGGAGCAGATGGGCGTGGCGCCGGACATCACCACCTTCGCCAAATCCATTGCCGGCGGCTTTCCGCTGGCGGGCGTGACCGGACGCGCCGACGTCATGGACGCCATCCCGCCGGGTGGGCTGGGCGGCACCTATGCCGGTAACCCGATCGCCTGCGCCGCCGCGCTGGCGGTACTGAACATTTTCGAGCAGGAAAATCTGCTGCAAAAGGCGAACGAACTCGGCAAAACCCTGCGCAACGGTCTGCTGGCGATAGCTGAAACGCATCGTGAAATCGGCGACGTTCGTGGGCTGGGCGCCATGATCGCCATTGAACTGTTCGAAGACGGCGACCATAACAAGCCGGATGCAAAACTGACGGCGGAGATCGTCGCACGCGCCCGCGACAAAGGGCTGATCCTGCTCTCCTGTGGGCCGTACTACAACGTGCTGCGCATCCTCGTTCCGCTCACCATTGAAGATGCGCAAATCCGCCAGGGGCTGGACATTATCGCCCAGTGTTTTGATGAGGCGAAACAAGGTTAACCCTTGCAGCCCATTGCCGGATGGCGCTTCGCTTATCCGGCCTACAGAGTCGGCGTGGTTTGTAGGCCGGATAAGGTGGAGTCGCCATCCGGCAAACGGCTCAATAACAATAAAGAGGTCATAAGATGGGGCAACTGTCGCAATCACATGATTTAGGGGGCGGGCTGAAATCACGCCACGTCACCATGCTGTCTATTGCCGGGGTTATCGGCGCAAGTCTGTTTGTGGGTTCCAGCGTGGCGATAGCCCAGGCCGGGCCTGCGGTCCTGTTGGCCTATCTGTTCGCCGGGTTACTGGTGGTGATGATCATGCGGATGCTGGCCGAAATGGCCGTCGCCACGCCGGACACCGGTTCCTTTTCCACCTACGCTGATAAAGCCATCGGGCGCTGGGCAGGCTACACCATCGGCTGGTTATACTGGTGGTTCTGGGTGCTGGTGATCCCGCTTGAAGCGAATATCGCCGCGATCATTCTCAATTCCTGGGTCCCCGGCGTCCCAATCTGGCTGTTCTCGCTGGTTATCACGCTGGCGTTAACCGGCAGTAATTTGCTGAGCGTCAAAAACTACGGTGAGTTTGAGTTCTGGCTGGCGCTGTGCAAAGTGATTGCCATCCTCGCCTTTATCGCCCTCGGCGCGGCGGCGATCAGCGGCTTTTACCCTTACGCTGAAGTCAGCGGTATTTCGCGCTTGTGGGATCATGGCGGCTTTATGCCGAACGGCTTTGGCGCGGTGCTGAGCGCCATGCTGATCACGATGTTCTCATTTATGGGCGCTGAGATTGTCACCATCGCCGCCGCCGAATCCGACACGCCGGATAAGCACATCGTCCGCGCGACTAACTCGGTCATCTGGCGTATTTCGATCTTCTATCTGTGTTCGATCTTTGTCGTCGTCGCCCTGATCCCGTGGAACATGCCGGGTCTGAAAGAGGTTGGCTCCTATCAGTCGGTGCTGGAACTGCTGCATATTCCGCACGCCAAACTGATTATGGACTGTGTGATCCTGCTGTCGGTAACCAGTTGCCTGAACTCTGCGCTGTATACCGCGTCGCGAATGCTCTACTCCCTGAGCCGCCGTGGCGACGCGCCGGCCATGATGGGCAAAATCAATCGCAGCAAAACCCCCTGGGTGGCGGTGCTGCTCTCAACCGGCGCAGCGTTTTTAACCGTAGTCGTGAACTATTATGCCCCGGCAAAAGTGTTTAAGTTCCTGATTGACAGCTCCGGCGCCATCGCCCTGCTGGTGTATCTGGTTATCGCCGTTTCTCAACTGCGGATGCGCAAAATCCTGCTGGCGGAAGGCGGCGAGATCAAACTGAAAATGTGGCTCTATCCATGGCTGACCTGGCTGGTGATTGGTTTTATCATCTTTGTGCTGGTTGTGATGCTCTTCCGCCCGGCGCAACAGCTGGAAGTGATTTCCACAGGGTTGCTGGGGCTGGGGATTATTTGCACCGTGCCGATTATGTCGCGCTGGAAAAAACTGGTATTGTGGCAAAAGACACCGCTGCAAAATACCCGTTAAATGATTTCCCGGCGCAGGCCGGGAACACGATTCAGGAGTAAGACCATGACCGCCATTTCCCATCCGACGGCCATAGATGGATACCGCTGGCTGAAGAACGATATTATTCGCGGTGTTTATCAGCCTGATGAAAAACTGCGCATGAGTTTATTAACCTCACGCTATTCTCTTGGCGTTGGGCCGCTCAGGGAGGCGCTTTCTCATCTGGTGGCGGAACGGCTGGTCACGGTGGTGAATCAGAAAGGGTATCGGGTGGCGTCCATGTCAGAGCAGGAACTGCTCGATATTTTCGACGCCCGCGCCAATATGGAAGCCATGCTGGTAAGTCTGGCGATTGAACGCGGCGGTGACGAATGGGAAGCCGAGATCCTCGCCCGCGCCCACATGCTCAGCAAGCTTGAGGCCAGCGACGCCAGTGAACACCTGCTGGATGAGTGGGATTTACGCCATCAGGCATACCATACCGCTATTGTTACCGGATGCGGTTCGCAGTATCTGCTGCAAATGCGTGAACGGCTGTTTGATCTCGCCGCGCGCTATCGGTTTATCTGGCTGCGAAAAACGGTCTTGTCGGTTGAAATGCTGGAAGATAAACACGTTCAGCATCAGACGCTGACCGAAGCAATTCTGGCGCGCGATGCGACGCGCGCCAGTGAACTTATGCGCCAACATTTACTGACGCCGATTCCTATTATCCAGCAGGCCATGAACGGTAAACTGCTGGCGCAAAAATCCTGACGGCACTTATTCTTCCGGAATACGCAGCACCTGGCCGGGATATATTTTATCCGGGCTTTTAAGCATCGGCTTATTCGCCTCAAAGATTTTGTTATACAGGTTGGCATTGCCGTAAACCTGTTTCGAAATAGCGCTCAGGGTATCGCCGGATTTCACCGTATAGAACTGACTCTCGGCGGCAGGCGCGTCGGTTTTAACCTGATCCTCCACGCTGGCAATCCCGGAAATATTCCCGACCGCAATCAGGATTTTTTCTTTCGCTTCCTGGCTTAATCCGTCGCCAGTGACCGTCGCCTTGCCATCGGCAATTTGTACATTGACCTTGTCGGCATCCGGAATACCGGTTTTATTCAGGTGGTCCTGCACCTTTTTTGCTAAATCGTCTTTATCGTGATTGCCGGTGACTGCATCCCACAGTTTTTCCCCGGCGTCTTTTACAAAGTTGAAAAGTCCCATATCCACCTCGATCATTGACAATTAACACTCACGAAGTGTAGCAGAAAGTTTCGCTTAAAATTCTGGCGGCGCGACGACCGGTGCAGCCCGATAACGTCACGCTATCGGGCGGTGTCATGACGCTTAAGAAAGCGTTGAAGAACGGGTTTGCACCCAGAACGCGTGAATCAGACCCGGGATATAACCCAATAGCGTCAGAATAATATTAAGGATGAAGGCCCAGCCGAACCCTTTCCCCAGCAGGACACCCAGCGGCGGCAGAACGATCGTAAATACAATTCTCCAGAAACCCATACACACTCCAAAAAGAAAAATTACTTATTGTTTAAAAAGGGATTTTATCCCTAAGCGTAGCGAGCTTAGCGGAGATCGCCAGTCATCACTCTCGCTTTTACCCTCTTTTACGTTTTTTACGCTGGCAGGCGTTTCACTTTTATTTTAGAATTTACTTAATTTAGCAAAACCTAAAATACATATGAGCGAACTTGAACAACTCCAGGCCAGCGCAGAACAGGCGGCGGCCCTGCTGAAAGCGATGAGCAACCCTAAGCGACTGCTGATCCTGTGTATGCTTTGCGGCTCACCGGGCACCAGCGCGGGCGATCTGGCACGCGCCACCGGGTTAAGCCCGTCGGCCACCTCACAGCATCTGGCAAAAATGCGCGAAGAAGGACTGATTGGCAGCCAGCGCGATGCCCAGCGCATCCTCTATTTCATTAAAAATGCAGCGGTGAACTCACTCATTGCCACATTGAAAAACGTCTATTGTCCATAAGGAGTGAACATGACCATCGGGACGATTTCCCCGCGCGACGCAAAGGCTCGTATTGAGCAAGGAGCCAGACTGATTGATATTCGCGATGCCGACGAATATCTGCGTGAACATATTCCGCAGGCCCATCTCGCACCGCTGAGCGCTCTCGAACACGGGGGCTTTCCAGCCAGGCTGCGAGGTGAGCAAGTTATATTCCATTGTCAGTCCGGGAAACGGACACAAAACAATGCGGCGACATTGCAGGCTCTTGCCGCACCGGCAGAAGCCTTGTTGCTGGAAGGGGGCATTGACGGCTGGAAAGCGGCGGGTTTCCCCACGGCGGAAGATAAATCACAGCCGCTTCCGCTGATGCGTCAGGTACAAATTGCCGCAGGCGGGCTGGCCTTACTGGGCGTTGTGTTGGGGTACAGCGTCAACAGTGGCTTTTTCTTGCTCAGCGGATTCGTGGGCGCGGGATTATTGTTTGCCGGACTGACTGGCTTTTGTGGCATGGCACGACTGCTCGACAAAATGCCGTGGAACCGTCGTCCTCAATAATAGCGGGAAACAATAGTGGGGAAATAAGCGGTGAGGATCACCTCACCGCTTACAGAATTAGATCAGAAAATCGTCCAGCGATTTACCTGCCGCCAGTGCCTGGGCAATCGGTTTTGGCGTACGCCCCTGACCGGTCCAGGTTTTACTTTCCCCGTTAAGATCGGTATAGCGATATTTCGCCGGACGCGGCTGGCGTTTTTTACCCACTCGCATGGTCGCGACGTCATTCCCGAATAACTCTTCCGGGCTAATTCCGTCGGCCTTCATCATTTCCAGCAAGGTATTAATTTTCTGCTGCTGTTCAGCGCGCTGACGCTGTAACTGTTCTTCTTCTTCACGTCTTTCTTTAGTGACGACCCTGAATTTCTCCAGCATTTCTTCAAGAACGTCAATGGAGAACTCGCGAGCCATGGCGCGTAATGTACGAATATTATTTAAGTTCTGTAACATCAAATTCATAATAATTAAAATCCTTTAACGCTAAAACAAATTATTACACTGTGCAGTTTATTATATTATCAGAGCATTTTCCAGCCCCTGGAATATAACAGAGGAAATACCACCTCCCGTTATTATACCCTGAATAATATCCCGGCCCATTTTCTCATTCTCTGACGAATAATCTCCATACCGGCTCATCGGACACAGAATGCGGTTTTTGCCTTACATGGAAACCCCTCGACCCGATCCATCACATAACCAATTGATTTTTAATCATTTAATACATATCGACAACAAAAACTCTATCCGGTACAAAAATCAGGCGGTTACAGAGTATTTTATCGACAAAAAGTGTAAAAATAAAAACATTCCGCTAGTTGATAGTTACAAGGCAGCAATATACTCTATCATCAAGCGAAAACACCGCGACAAACCACTAACGAAAACTCATTTAACGGCGATTTTACCCCTTTTTACAAGGAGCATTAGCATGTTCTCACCACAGTCACGCTTGCGTCATGCTGTAGCAGATACGTTCGCGATGGTTGTCTATTGTTCTGTCGTGAACATGTTGATCGAGATATTCCTCTCCGGAATGACCTTTGAGCAATCACTTTCTTCCAGACTGGTCGCTATTCCGGTCAACATTCTGATCGCCTGGCCCTACGGAATGTATCGTGATCTCTTTATGAAGGCGTCGCGTAAAGTGGGTTCTGCGGGTTGGCTGAAAAACCTGGCGGATGTGCTGGCTTATGTCACCTTCCAGTCCCCGGTTTATGTCGCTATTTTGCTAACGGTGGGCGCTGACTGGCATCAAATTACCGCCGCAGTCAGTTCTAATATCGTGATATCGATGTTGATGGGGGCGGTATATGGCTATTTCCTGGATTATTGCCGCCGCCTGTTTAAGGTGAGTCGCTACCAACAGGTTAAAGCCTGAAACGACTCGGCGACTGGCTGTGCCAGTCGCTTAATTAATTCGCCTCGCCAAACAGTCCATTCAAATAGCGCTCAAGCGCAATACGCGAACTAAAGCCGTGAGGAATTCCGTAGTGTTCGTGGGTGTCCCCGGCTAAATAAAGCGGAAAATGCTGATAATGGTCGCAGGTTTTAATATCAGACGCCGGTTCAGCCAGCGAAGAACTGCGCTCTTTTAATGTCGGATGGATCACCAGCGCGGTGCGTCCCATACGCGCTTCGCGATTAACATAGACATAATTCTCGCCACGTCGATAACCGTACGTTTTCTGTGTCACCACATCGACGGTAAACCCCACTTTTTCAAGTACGCGCGCCACCTCGTCAGGTCGTAAATACATATTTTTTCCTCGTTATCTTTTACTGCGGGCTTACCTTACCTGATTCAGCATTAGCAACGCTTTCAGAAAAGTCCATAAACGCGCAATAACGCCGTGAGCCGTCTCAGAAGTTAAAAATATCGACTAAACTGAAAGTCACATCAAAATCACTGGAGGATCATATGTTTAACCGACCGAACCGAAACGACGTAGATGATGGCGTGCAGGATATTCATAATGACGTCAATCAATTAGCCGATAGTCTGGAAGCCGTACTGAAGTCATTGGGCAGCGATGCGAAGGATGAAGCGGATACAGCACGGCGTAAAGCGCAGGCGCTGCTGAAAGAGACGCGGGCGAAAATGCATGGCCGGACGCGCGTGCAGCAAGCCGCCCGTGACGCCGTAGGCTGCGCCGATACGTTTGTGCGTGATAAACCCTGGTGTAGCATCGGTACAGCGGCGGCGGTGGGGATCTTCGTCGGGGCGTTGCTGAGTCTTCGTCGCTAAGGATGAGGCCGGCGCCGGATCGCGTTTACGCTTGTCCGGCCTGGCATAAACTCGACTAAAGCGCTGACTGGATGGCCTGCCGCAACCGCGTTGCCACCTGACACGCGATTTCAGGCGAAGCGATGTTAGTGAACGACAGCAATATCCCTCCCATCCCCGATGTATTCAACCGCCAGCGACTTAGGGCCTGAACGGCCAGGCCCGCCTCATTGGCTTTGCGTACCGGCGCGATATCGTCACCGTCAACAGTAATCACCAGCTGTATTCCGCCCTCTTGCGGCACAACGTGAAATCCCTGTTCGCCGAGCGCCCTTTCCGTCCATTGCCTTCGTTGCGCATAGTGCTGACGCATTTTCTTCAGATGCCGCCAGAAATGCCCATCGCGGATAAAATCCGCCAGCGTTTGCTGCCAGAGCAGCGGCACGCTACAGGCCATCCGTACCGCCTGCTGACGGAAACGGCCCACCTGGTTTACTGGCACCACCAGCCATGCACAGCGTAAAGCGGGGAACAGCGATTTGCTGAACGTACCGGCGTAAATCACCCGCTGTGGCGCATCCAGACTTTTTAGCGGCGGCAGCGGTTTGCCGTGATAACGAAACTCGCTGTCGTAATCATCTTCAATAATCCACGCCTGGCTATGCGATGCCCACTCCAGCAGTTGATGACGTCGCGATAACGACAGCGCGACGCCGAGTGGGCTTTGATGGGCCGGAGTGAGTAATGCAAAACGCGCATCCGGATAGTTGCGGATCCCGGTCGCCACATTCAGTCCGTCGTCATCGACCGGAACCGGCAGCAGCGCGACGTTTTCCTGTTCAATCACCGGACGGATCAACGGAAAGCCAGGATCTTCAATCCACATGCCATCGCCCGGCGCGGCCAGCGCGCGCAGGATGAGGGTCATCGACGCGGCATAGCCTGAGGTGATAAAAATCTGCTCGGGCAGACAGTCAATACTGCGCGACACGCGCAGATAATCCACGATTGCCTGGCGTAGCACAGCTTCACCGCAGACGTCGCCGAGAGCCAGATCAAAACGCGTCTGCGTGCGCAATCGTCGCCCCATCACCCGCGCCCAGATGTCTCGCGGAAAGAGATCTAACGCGGGAAGCCCCATCTGAAAGGGCTGAGGGACTGTACTTTCTCCGGCAAAGACCACCGGTTCGCTGAACGCCTGTTCCGGCTGCAACTGTGCGCTGACAAACGTTCCCGCTTGCCCCCGCCGCTCCAGCCAGCCCTGCGCCACCAGCTCCGCATAGGCGTTTTCCACCGTCGAGCGCGAAATACCCAGCTCCTGCGACCAGGTACGGCTGGACGGCAGTCTGGCGCCGGGCTGGAGTTCCCCACGTTCAATGGCCGTTTTTAACTGGCGGGCAATTTGCTGATAGCGCGGCATATGGTCTGCTTTTTTCGTAAATATATGGTTCTCTTTTACAGTCCATTATAGTGCTACATTGCCGACCATCAATACGAGGAGAAGCACCATGACGACGTTACGCCAGCCCTACTATGAACTCAGCCCTGAAGCCTATAACGCCCTAGTACAGGCGAAAACGGCACTGGAAAACAGCGCGCTGGATACCACGCTGATGGAATTGATTTACCTGCGGATTTCGCAGATCAACGGCTGCGCGTTTTGTCTGGAAATGCACAGCAAGGCGCTGCGTAAATCGGGTGTCGCGCAAAGTAAACTGGACGCGCTGGCCGGCTGGCGAGTGAGCCATCATTTCAGCGAGCAGGAGCAAGCGGCGCTGGCATGGGCGGAATCGGTGACCGATATCGCCAGAACCCATGCTGAAGATGACGTTTATCTGCCGCTGCTAACGCATTTCAGCGCTCGCGAAATCAGCGACCTGACCTTTGCGATCGGTCTGATGAACTGTTTTAACCGCCTGGCCGTTAGCATGCGGATGTAAACCGGCGATTTTTCACCATAACCTCCCGCTCCCCGCCGTGCTCATCGGTGGGGAGTTATCAATCGAAAATTCCCATATCTTGTATGGTTGAAACTTAATTCAACTACATCTAGTATTCTCTCTATCAGTACACACCCAACCCGACGCGTCTTATCGCGCCGTTTTCTCATTTTAAATGGAAATACGAATCATGCGCATTACTATTTACACTCGAAATGACTGTGTTCAGTGCCACGCCACTAAACGGGCGATGGAAAGCCGTGGATTTGAATTTGAGATGGTGAACGTCGACCTGGTACCCGACGCAGCCGATACCCTGCGTGCGCAAGGTTTTCGCCAGTTGCCGGTTGTCATTGCTGGCGAGACCAGTTGGTCAGGATTTCGTCCGGATATGATCAACCGTCTGCATCCTGAGTCCCGGGTAGCCAGCGCATGAACCCGCTCGTCTACTTCTCCAGCAGCTCCGAAAATACGCACCGCTTTATGCAGCGTCTGGGGCTGCCCGCCATTCGCATTCCGCTGAATGAACGCGAACGGATCCGGGTAGACGACCCCTACATTCTGGTGGTGCCTTCCTACGGTGGCGGCGGCACGGCTGGCGCAGTGCCAAGACAGGTGATCCGCTTTTTAAATGATGCTCACAACCGGGCGTTAATTCGCGGTGTCATTGCCTCTGGCAATCGTAACTTCGGCGAGGCGTATGGTCGCGCAGGGGAAGTGATTGCCCAAAAATGCGCCGTGCCCTGGCTCTATCGTTTTGAACTGATGGGAACCCCCGCCGACATCGACAACGTTCGAAAAGGAGTAAGCGAATTTTGGCAACGACAACCGCAGAACGCGTAACGCAGGAATCGCTGGATTACCATGCACTGAACGCCATGTTGAATCTGTACGATAAAGCAGGCCGTATTCAGTTCGATAAGGACCGGCAGGCGGTAGACGCCTTTTTTGCCGCCCATGTTCGCCCCCACTCTGTCACGTTTAGCAGTCAGGAGGAACGTCTGCAAACGCTGGTGCGCGAAGGGTATTACGACGAAAGCGTTCTGGCGCGCTACGATCGCGCTTTCGTGGTGACGCTATTTGCCCGCGCCCACGCCAGCGGTTTTCGTTTCCAGACCTTCCTCGGCGCCTGGAAGTTTTACACCAGCTACACGCTGAAAACCTTTGATGGCAAGCGCTACCTGGAACACTTTGAAGACCGGGTGGTGATGGTAGCGCTGACGCTCGCGCAGGGCGATGAGGCGCTGGCGTCACAACTCACCGATGAGATGCTCTCAGGGCGTTTCCAGCCCGCCACGCCCACCTTCTTAAACTGCGGTAAACAGCAGCGCGGCGAACTTGTCTCCTGCTTCCTGTTGCGGATTGAAGATAACATGGAGTCGATCGGACGGGCGGTGAACTCCGCGCTTCAGCTCTCCAAACGCGGCGGCGGCGTGGCGTTTTTACTCTCTAACCTGCGCGAAGCCGGCGCGCCAATCAAGCGCATCGAAAACCAGTCCTCCGGGGTGATCCCGGTGATGAAGATGCTGGAAGACGCCTTTTCCTATGCCAACCAGCTAGGCGCGCGTCAGGGGGCGGGGGCGGTCTATCTGCACGCGCATCATCCGGATATTCTGCGTTTTCTCGATACCAAACGCGAAAACGCCGACGAAAAGATCCGCATTAAAACACTCTCACTGGGGGTGGTGATTCCGGACGTCACTTTCCGCCTGGCCAAAGAGAATGCGCAGATGGCGCTGTTTTCACCGTATGACGTCGAGCGTCTTTACGGTATGCCCTTCGGCGATATCGCCATAAGCGAACGGTACGACGAACTGGTCGCCGACGAGCGCGTGCGCAAAAAGTACATTAACGCCCGCGACTTTTTCCAGACACTGGCAGAAATTCAGTTTGAATCCGGCTATCCCTACATTATGTATGAGGATACGGTGAATCGCGCCAACCCGATTGCGGGCCGTATTAATATGAGCAACCTGTGCTCGGAAATTTTGCAGGTCAATAGCGCCTCCACCTACGATGAGAATCTTGACTACGCGCAGATCGGGCATGACATCTCCTGCAATCTCGGCTCGCTGAATATTGCCCACACCATGGATTCTCCGGACATTGGCCGGACGGTGGAAACGGCGATTCGCGGGCTGACGGCGGTGTCGGATATGAGCCATATTCGCAGCGTTCCGTCGATTGCCGCCGGTAATGCCGCCTCCCACGCCATCGGGTTGGGACAGATGAACCTGCACGGCTATCTGGCGCGCGAAGGCATCGCTTACGGTTCGCCAGAAGGGCTGGATTTCACCAATCTCTACTTTTACACCATCACCTGGCATGCGCTGCATACGTCGATGCTGCTGGCGCGCGAGCGTGGGCAGACCTTTGCCGGATTTGCGCAGTCGCGCTATGCCAGCGGCGAGTTCTTCACGCAGTATCTGGAGCAGAACTGGGCGCCGAAAACCGAAAAAGTCCGTGCGCTGTTTGCCCGTAGCGGCATCACGCTGCCGACGCGTGAAATGTGGCTGTATCTGCGCGACGAGGTGATGCGCTATGGCATCTATAACCAGAATCTCCAGGCGGTGCCGCCGACCGGTTCGATCTCTTACATCAATCATGCAACGTCGAGCATTCACCCGATCGTTTCGAAAGTGGAGATCCGCAAAGAGGGCAAAACCGGGCGCGTCTACTATCCTGCCCCGTTCATGACCAATGAGAATCTGGATATGTATCAGGACGCCTATGAAATCGGCGCGGAGAAAATCATTGATACCTACGCCGAAGCCACTAAACACGTCGATCAGGGCCTGTCACTGACGCTGTTTTTCCCCGATACCGCCACCACCCGCGATATCAACAAAGCGCAGATCTACGCCTGGCGAAAAGGCATTAAATCGTTGTATTACATCCGGTTGCGCCAGCTGGCGCTGGAAGGTACTGAAATAGAAGGCTGCGTTTCGTGCGCACTGTAAGGAGAGCGGTATGACATTATCACGCGTGAGCGCCATCAACTGGAATAAGATTCAGGACGACAAAGATCTGGAAGTGTGGAACCGCCTGACCAGCAACTTCTGGCTGCCGGAAAAAGTGCCGTTGTCTAACGATATTCCGGCGTGGCAAAACCTGAGCGCCGCCGAGCAACAGCTGACCATCCGCGTCTTTACCGGCCTGACGCTGCTCGACACCATCCAGAATATCGCCGGGGCCCCGTCGCTAATGGCGGATTCCCTGACGCCGCACGAGGAGGCGGTGCTGTCTAACATCAGTTTTATGGAAGCGGTGCACGCCCGCTCCTACAGTTCCATCTTCTCTACGCTGTGCCAGACGAAAGATGTCGATGCCGCTTATGCCTGGAGCGAAGAAAATGCGCCGTTGCAGCAAAAGGCGCAGATTATCCTCGCGCATTACGCCAGCGATGACCCTTTAAAGAAGAAGATTGCCAGCGTGTTTCTGGAATCCTTCCTGTTCTATTCCGGCTTCTGGTTGCCGATGTATTTCTCCAGCCGCGGCAAACTCACCAACACCGCCGATCTGATCCGCCTGATCATTCGCGACGAAGCGGTTCATGGCTATTACATCGGCTATAAATACCAGAAAGGACTGGAAAAACGGTCTCAATCCGAGCGTGACGAGCTGAAGGGTTTTGCCCTCGATCTGCTGATGGAACTGTACGATAACGAAGTTCGTTATACCGAGGAGCTGTATGCCGACACCGCCTGGGCAGAGGAGGTCAACGCGTTCCTTTGCTACAACGCCAACAAGGCGTTGATGAACCTGGGCTATGAGGCGCTGTTCCCGGCGGAAATGGCGGAGGTGAACCCGGCGATCCTGGCTGCGCTTTCGCCCAACGCCGACGAAAATCACGACTTTTTCTCTGGCTCGGGATCGTCGTACGTGATGGGTAAAGCCGTCGAAACAGAAGACGAAGACTGGAATTTTTAACGCAAATTAATATGGGGAATATCATTACAATATTTACGTTAATATTTTAAGCAGATCACGTTTTTATCACCCAACTATTTCAGGGTGATCTACACTCAATAGCTGTTGTCATATTCGCCTGAATTTTCGAAATTCAGGCGCCTTTCCAGTGGTCCTTACAAAAAATATTCACCGGCCGTGGTTTGCTCCCAGCCCTTATATCATGGGAAGTCCCGGCAATTTGCCTTCTACCCTATTTCGCCTCATTTCACATTCAGGGTTGTCTCAGATTCTCAGTATGTTAGGGTAGAAAAAGGTGACTATTTCTATCAGGTAATATATCGATATATACAAATAACAGGAATCTTTCTATTGCATGGCAATTAAATTAGAAGTTAAAAATCTATATAAAGTATTTGGAGAGCATCCACAGCGCGCCTTCAAATATATTGAAAAAGGACTTTCAAAAGAACAAATTCTGGAAAAAACAGGGCTATCGCTTGGCGTTAAAGACGCCAGTCTGGCCATTGAAGAAGGCGAGATATTTGTCATCATGGGATTATCCGGTTCGGGTAAATCCACAATGGTACGCCTTCTCAATCGCCTGATTGAACCCACCCGCGGACAGGTACTGATTGACGGCGTCGATATCGCCAAAATATCGGATGCCGAACTCCGCGAGGTGCGCAGAAAAAAGATTGCGATGGTCTTCCAGTCATTTGCGCTCATGCCGCACATGACCGTTCTGGACAATACCGCATTCGGCATGGAATTAGCCGGTGTGAGTGCTGAGGAACGTCGCGAAAAAGCGCTGGATGCCCTGCGCCAGGTGGGACTTGAAAATTACGCGCACGGCTATCCGGATGAACTTTCCGGCGGCATGCGTCAGCGTGTCGGTCTCGCCCGGGCATTAGCCATTAACCCTGACATCTTATTAATGGATGAAGCCTTCTCCGCGCTCGATCCCTTAATTCGTACCGAGATGCAGGATGAACTGGTGAAACTGCAGGCGAAACATCAGCGCACCGTCGTCTTTATTTCCCACGATCTCGATGAAGCGATGCGTATTGGCGATCGAATTGCCATTATGCAAAATGGCGAAGTGGTTCAGGTCGGTACTCCGGATGAAATTCTGAATAATCCGGCGAACGATTATGTGCGTACCTTCTTCCGTGGCGTCGATATTAGCCAGGTCTTTAGCGCGAAAGATATTGCCCGCCGTAGCCCGGTCGGACTGATTCGTAAAACGCCAGGCTTTGGTCCCCGTTCAGCCCTGAAATTATTACAGGACGAAGACCGGGAATACGGTTACGTCATCGAACGCGGCAATAAGTTTGTTGGCGTGGTCTCCATCGACTCATTAAAAGCGGCATTAGGTCAGGCCCAAAGCATTGAAGGGGCGTTAATCGACGAGCCGCTGGCCGTGGATGCGCAAACCCCGCTTAGCGAGTTGCTTTCTCATGTCGGACAGGCGCCGTGCGCGGTGCCGGTTGTTGATGAGGAACAACAGTATGTTGGCATTATTTCCAAACGCATGCTGCTACAGGCTTTAGATCGCGAGGGGGCAAACAATGGCTGATCAATCCAATCCGTGGGATACCGCACCTGCGGCCGATAGCGCCGCACAATCCGCTGACGCCTGGGGCACGCCGTCAGGGACACCTGCCGATAGCGGCGGCGCCGACTGGCTGACCAGCGCGCCTGCGCCAGCACCGGAACATTTCAACATTATGGATCCGTTCCATAAGACGCTGATCCCGCTCGACAGTTGGGTCACTGAAGGGATCGACTGGTTGGTCACCCATTTCCGTCCCGTCTTCCAGGGCATTCGTGTGCCGGTGGATTACATCCTTAACGGTTTTCAGCAGTTGCTGCTGGGGATGCCGGCTCCGGTGGCGATCGTCGTTTTCGCCCTGATCGCCTGGCAGATTTCCGGCGTCGGGATGGGCGTGGCGACGCTGATCTCCCTGATTGCGATCGGCGCAATCGGCGCCTGGTCGCAGGCGATGATTACGCTGGCGCTGGTGCTGACCGCCCTGTTGTTCTGCGTGGTGATCGGCCTACCGATGGGGATCTGGCTGGCGCGCAGTCCACGGGCGGCGAAGATCGTTCGTCCGCTGCTCGACGCCATGCAGACAACGCCGGCGTTCGTCTATCTGGTGCCGATTGTGATGCTGTTCGGTATCGGGAACGTGCCGGGGGTGGTCGTGACGATTATCTTTGCGTTGCCTCCGATTGTGCGTCTGACGATCCTCGGGATTAACCAGGTTCCGGCTGATTTGATCGAAGCGTCACGTTCATTTGGAGCCAGCCCGCGTCAGATGCTGTTCAAAGTTCAGTTACCGCTGGCGATGCCCACCATTATGGCGGGGGTCAACCAGACGCTCATGCTTGCTCTCTCGATGGTCGTGATCGCCTCCATGATTGCCGTCGGTGGTCTGGGCCAGATGGTACTGCGCGGTATCGGTCGTCTCGATATGGGACTGGCTACCGTCGGCGGGGTCGGCATTGTGATCCTTGCCATCATTCTGGACCGTCTGACTCAGGCCGTGGGTCGCGACTCCCGCAGTCGGGGTAACCGTCGCTGGTACACCACCGGTCCCGTTGGGCTCATCACGCGCCCTTTCATTAAGTAATTCACCTGTTGCCCGGTGGCGCTGCGCTTACCGGGCCTACACGTCCCTCCAATAATTAAGGAACAACGATGCGACATACCGTACTTTTTGCCACAGCGTTTGCCACCCTTGTCTCTACCAGCGCTTTCGCTGCCGACCTGCCAGGCAAAGGCATTACCGTCCAACCGGTACAGAGCACCATCACCGAAGAAACCTTCCAGACGCTGCTGGTGAGCCGCGCGCTGGAGAAACTGGGTTATACCGTAAGCAAACCGAGCGAAGTCGACTATAACGTGGGCTACACCTCTATTGCCTCCGGCGACGCCACCTTTACCGCCGTCAACTGGCAGCCGCTGCACGACGATATGTATTCTGCGGCAGGCGGGGACAAGAAGTTTTATCGCGAAGGCACGTTCGTTACCGGCGCCGCGCAGGGTTATCTGATCGATAAGAAAACCGCTGAGCAGTACAAAATTACTAACATCGCCCAGTTGAAAGACCCCAACATCGCTAAAATCTTCGATACCAACGGCGACGGTAAGGCGGACATGATGGGCTGCTCGCCAGGCTGGGGCTGTGAAGCGGTGATTAACCACCAGAACAAAGCATTTGATCTGGAAAAAACCGTCGACGTCAGCCACGGTAACTACGCGGCGATGATGGCCGATACCATCACCCGCTTTAAAGAAGGTAAACCAATTCTGTATTACACCTGGACGCCTTACTGGGTGAGCGACGTAATGAAGCCAGGTAAAGATGTGGTCTGGTTACAGGTGCCGTTCTCCTCGCTGCCGGGTGAGCAGAAAGATATCGATACTAAACTGCCGAATGGCGCGAACTATGGCTTCCCGGTAAACACCATGCACATCGTTGCCAACAAGGCCTGGGCAGAGAAAAACCCGGCGGCGGCGAAACTGTTTGCCATCATGAAACTGCCGCTGGCAGACATCAACGCGCAGAATGCGATGATGCATGACGGCAAAGCGTCGGAAGCTGACGTTCAGGGTCATGTTGACGGCTGGATCAAAGCCCACCAGCAGCAGTTCGACGGCTGGGTGAACGACGCGCTGGCTGCGCAGAAGTAATCGCCTCCTGAGTGCCGGAGGGCGCGCGATGCGCTTATCCGGCCAGGGATAGCCGGGAACGCGGTTCCCGGCCTGCTCCCTCCGTTTCCCCTGACCGCACAATCCGGCACGCAACAAATCCCCTACATTCATAAATGTCCGCTATGATTGATTCCCAAAGAAATCATCACCTGACTCACGATTGCGAACATAATGACAAAAACATCTCACGGGCTGAGCCCGGCACTGATCGTTCTCATGTCGGTGGCAACCGGTCTGGCCGTCGCCAGCAACTACTATGCACAGCCACTGCTTGATACCATCGCACGCAACTTCTCGCTTTCCGCCAGTTCAGCCGGATTTATCGTCACCGCCGCCCAGCTTGGCTACGCCGCCGGTTTGCTGTTTCTGGTTCCGCTTGGCGATATGTTTGAACGCCGGACGCTGATCGTCTCCATGACGCTGTTGGCGGCAGGCGGGATGCTCATTACCGCCAGCAGTCAGTCGCTGGCGATGATGATCCTCGGCACGGCGCTGACCGGACTCTTTTCCGTGGTCGCACAGATTCTGGTGCCGCTGGCGGCAACGCTTGCCACGCCGGATAAACGCGGCAAAGTGGTCGGGACCATCATGAGCGGCCTGCTGCTGGGCATTTTGCTGGCGCGAACCGTGGCGGGACTGCTGGCGAATCTTGGCGGCTGGCGCACCGTCTTCTGGGTCGCCTCTGTATTGATGGCGCTGATGGCTGTCGCGCTGTGGCGCGGCTTGCCGAAGGTGAAGTCAGACACCCACCTGAACTACCCGCAACTGCTGGGTTCGGTGTTCAGCTTGTTTACTCGCGATAAGCTGCTGCGTACGCGTGCACTGTTGGGCTGCCTGACCTTCGCCAACTTCAGCATTCTCTGGACCTCAATGGCGTTTTTACTGGCCGCCCCGCCGTTCAACTATTCCGAAGGGATGATTGGCCTGTTTGGGCTGGCAGGTGCCGCTGGCGCGCTCGGCGCACGTCCGGCCGGCGGTTTTGCGGATAAAGGACATTCTCACCTCACCACGACCTATGGCCTGCTGTTATTGCTGCTTTCCTGGCTCGCCATTTGGCTGGGACACGCCTCAGTACTGGCGCTGATTGTGGGGATCCTGGTTCTGGATCTCACCGTTCAGGGGGTTCACATCACTAACCAGACGGTGATTTATCGTCTGTATCCAGAGGCACGAAACCGCCTGACCGCCGGGTATATGACCAGTTACTTTATCGGCGGGGCAGCAGGGTCATTGATCTCCGCCTCGGCCTGGCAGCATGCCGGATGGCTGGGTGTTTGTCTGGCCGGTACGACCGTTGCCGTACTGAACCTGCTGGTCTGGTGGCGAGGATTTCACCGACAAGAAGCTGCTATTTAAGCGCCCGGCAAGCGTTTGCGCTCGTTTGGGCTCCTGAGGGTGTTAAGGAGCCCCCCAGTCTGTTAAGGTGATAGGGATTATTAACCCTGATAATTTTAACATTGGTGATAACGCGCAAAATTCTATGGAAAGGCCCGCTTCTCTGCCCAATACCCCTCCGGCAACCTGCGCGGAAGGATTCAAAGACAGCTTACCCATCGTCATCAGCTATATTCCTGTTGCCTTTGCATTTGGTCTCAATGCCACCCGTCTCGGGTTTAGCCCGGTTGAGAGCGTGTTTTTCTCCTGCATTATTTATGCAGGCGCCAGCCAGTTCGTTATCACAACCATGCTCGCCGCAGGCAGCACATTATGGGTTGCCGCCCTGACCGTCATGGCGATGGATGTACGCCATGTTTTATACGGTCCTTCCCTGCGCAGTCGTATCGCCCAGAAGCTCAGTAAACCGAAAACCGCCCTGTGGGCATTTGGTCTCACCGACGAAGTCTTTGCCGCTGCCACCGCGAAGCTGGTGCGGGATAACCGTCGCTGGAGCGAGAACTGGATGATCGGCATCGCGTTTTGCTCCTGGGCCTCCTGGGTGCTGGGAACCGTGCTCGGCGCCTTTTCCGGCAGCGGTTTATTGAAAGGATTCCCGGCGGTCGAAGCGGCGCTCGGTTTTATGCTCCCCGCGCTGTTTATGAGTTTTCTGCTGGCGTCATTCCAGCGTAAACAGTCCCTGTGCGTGACTGCCGCATTAGCGGGCGCGCTGGCGGGCGTGACGCTGTTTTCCATCCCCGCCGCGATTCTTGCGGGGATTGTGTGTGGTTGTCTGACCGCGCTGATTCAGGCTTTCTGGCAAGGAGTTCCCGATGCGCTATGAGGTGCTGCTGCTGGGATTGCTGGTCGGCTGTGTAAATTATGGGTTTCGCTATTTACCGTTGCGTCTGAAGATGGGCAATACCCGTCCGGGCAAGCGTGGCGCAACCGGCGTTTTACTCGACACCATCGGTATTGCATCAATTTGCGCCCTGCTGGTTGTGTCAACGGCCCCTGAGATAATGCATGATGCCAGTCGCTTCGTGCCGACGCTCGTGGGTTTTGCTGTACTGGGTGCAAGTTTTTATAAAACGCGCAGTATCATTATTCCTACGCTATTAAGTGCTCTGGCCTATGGATTAGCGTGGAAAATGTTGGCGGTTTTATAGGATGGAAGAATCATTTTAATTTAATAATACATTTACTTTATTTGTCACTGTCGTTACTATATCGGCTGAAATTAATGAGGTCATGCCCAAATGGATAGTTCGTTTACGCCCATTGAACAAATGCTAAAATTTCGCGCCAGCCGCCACGAGGATTTTCCGTATCAGGAAATTCTGCTGACTCGTCTTTGCATGCATATGCAAGGAAAGCTGCTGGATAACCGCAATAAAATGCTGAAAGCTCAAGGGATTAACGAGACGTTGTTTATGGCGTTGATTACGCTGGAGTCTCAGGAAAACCACAGCATTCAGCCTTCTGAACTGAGCTGCGCCCTGGGATCATCCCGTACTAACGCGACACGTATCGCTGATGAGCTGGAAAAGCGCGGTTGGATCGAGCGCCGTGAAAGCGACAACGATCGTCGTTGCCTGCATCTGCAGTTAACCGATAAAGGCCATGCTTTCTTGCGCGAAGTATTACCGCCGCAGCATAACTGCCTGCATCAACTGTGGTCCTCTCTTAGCACTGCAGAAAAAGAACAGCTTGAGCACATCACCCGTAAGCTTCTGACGCGTCTCGATCAGATGGACCAGGATGGTGCCATTCTTGAGGCGCTGAGCTAACGCGTCGACTCGCTCTATCATCCAGATTAAGAAAGAAAACTGACTGGCCAGCACCTGAACGTGCTGGCCTTTCTGATAAACAGCTCGGCCCAGCCGACGAAAAAATAAGATCGTGGAGAACAACATGAGCGCAAATGCGGAGACTCAAACCCCGCAGCAACCGGTTAAGAAGAAAAGCAAACGTAAAAGTACGCTGCTCCTCCTGACCTTGCTCTTTATCATTATTGCCGTGGCATATGGGATTTATTGGTTTTTGGTACTGCGTCATGTCGAAGAGACTGATGATGCGTACGTGGCAGGGAACCAGGTTCAAATCATGGCACAGGTATCCGGCAGCGTGACGAAAGTCTGGGCGGATAACACTGATTTTGTTAAACAGGGTGACGTTCTCGTCACGCTCGATCAGACGGATGCCAGACAGGCATTTGAAAAAGCGAAGACCGCGCTGGCCTCCAGCGTCCGTCAGACGCATCAGTTAATGATCAACAGCAAACAGTTGCAGGCGAACATTGCGGTGCAGAAAACCGCCCTCGCCCAGGCGCAAAGCGATTTTAACCGTCGCGTACCGCTCGGTAACGCCAATCTGATTGGTCGCGAAGAGTTGCAACACGCGCGGGATGCCGTGGCCAGCGCTCAGGCGCAGCTTGATGTTGCCATTCAGCAATACAATGCAAATCAGGCGATGATCCTGGACAGCAAGCTGGAAGATCAGCCCGCCGTCCAACAGGCTGCCACCGAAGTGCGTAACGCCTGGCTGGCGCTGGAACGTACCAAAATCGTCAGCCCGATGACCGGCTACGTGTCGCGCCGCGCCGTACAGCCTGGCGCGCAGATCAGCCCCACAACGCCGCTGATGGCCGTAGTTCCGGCGACCAACCTGTGGGTCGACGCCAACTTCAAAGAAACGCAGCTTGCCCATATGCGCATCGGTCAACCGGCAACGGTGATCAGTGATATCTACGGCGATGACGTTAAGTACACCGGTAAAGTGGTCGGTCTTGATATGGGTACCGGCAGCGCCTTCTCGCTGCTGCCGGCACAGAATGCGACCGGTAACTGGATCAAAGTGGTTCAGCGTCTGCCCGTACGTATCGAACTGGACGCACAGCAGCTGGCGCAACATCCGTTGCGCATTGGTTTATCGACGCTGGTCACCGTCGATACCGCGAACCGCGACGGTCAGGTTCTGGCCAGTCAGGTTCGCACCACGCCGGTGTCTGAGAGTAACGCCCGTGAAATCAGCCTTGCCCCGGTCAATAAACTGATCGAAGAGATTGTGCAGGCCAACGCAGGCTAATTTGAGGTGCGTGTGATGCAACAGCAAAAACCGCTGGAGGGCGCGCAGCTCGTCATTATGACGATTGCGCTGTCGCTGGCGACATTCATGCAGGTGCTGGACTCCACCATTGCTAACGTGGCGATCCCCACAATCGCAGGGAACCTGGGCTCATCGCTGAGTCAGGGGACGTGGGTGATCACCTCTTTCGGGGTGGCGAACGCCATCTCGATCCCCATCACCGGCTGGCTGGCGAAGCGCGTCGGGGAAGTAAAGCTGTTCATGTGGTCAACGGTGGCGTTTGCCATTGCCTCATGGGCGTGCGGTGTCTCCAGCAGCCTGAATATGCTGATCTTCTTCCGCGTCGTTCAGGGCGTGGTTGCCGGACCGCTGATCCCACTTTCGCAAAGTCTGCTGCTGAATAACTATCCTGCCGCGAAGCGTTCTATCGCGCTGGCGCTGTGGTCGATGACGGTGATTGTCGCGCCGATTTGCGGCCCGATTCTGGGCGGCTATATCAGCGATAACTACCACTGGGGCTGGATCTTCTTTATCAACGTGCCGATCGGTATTGCAGTCGTTCTGATGACGCTGCAAACCCTGCGCGGACGCGAAACACGCACGGAGCAACGGCGGATTGACGCCATCGGGCTGGCGCTACTGGTGGTTGGTATCGGTAGTTTGCAGATTATGCTCGACCGGGGGAAAGAGCTGGACTGGTTCGCCTCGCAGGAAATCGTCATTCTGACCGTAGTGGCGGTGGTCGCCATTAGCTTCCTGATTGTCTGGGAGCTTACCGACGATAACCCCATTGTCGATCTCTCGCTGTTTAAATCGCGAAACTTTACCATCGGCTGTTTGTGTATCAGTCTGGCCTATATGCTGTACTTCGGGGCGATTGTTCTGTTGCCGCAGCTCTTGCAGGAGGTCTACGGCTATACCGCGACGTGGGCGGGGCTGGCATCCGCGCCGGTCGGCATCATTCCGGTGATTCTGTCGCCGATTATCGGCCGCTTTGCCCATAAGCTGGATATGCGCAGGCTGGTGACGTTCAGCTTTATTATGTACGCCGTCTGCTTCTACTGGCGTGCGTGGACGTTTGAACCGGGAATGGACTTCGGCGCCTCAGCCTGGCCGCAGTTTATTCAGGGCTTCGCGGTGGCGTGCTTCTTTATGCCGCTGACAACCATCACGCTGTCTGGCTTACCGCCAGAGCGGCTGGCGGCGGCATCGAGTTTGTCTAACTTTACGCGAACGCTGGCGGGGTCGATCGGGACATCGATCACCACCACCATGTGGACCAACCGGGAATCGATGCACCATGCGCAGTTAACCGAGTCGGTGAATCCGTATAACCCGAACGCGCAGGCGATGTACGATCAGCTACAGGGACTGGGTATGACGCAACAACAGGCGTCTGGCTGGATAGCTCAGCAGATCACTAATCAGGGGCTGATTATTTCCGCCAACGAGATCTTCTGGATGTCAGCGGGGATCTTCCTGGTGTTACTCGGCCTGGTCTGGTTCGCCAAACCCCCGTTTGGTGCGGGTGGCGGCGGCGGTGGCGCGCACTAGGTGACAGCGATAAAAAAGCCCGTTCAGTCGAACGGGCTTTTTTTTGCCGGTAATCACACAGACAACTAGATGTGCAGTTCCTGCAACTTCTCTTTCGGCAGCGCCAGCTCTTCATTGCTGTTGACGCGAACGTCGTGCTCCAGAATATGACGTGCGATATCCTGCGCTTCGCTCAGGGAATGCATCTGATACGTGCCGCACTGGTAAACGTTCAGTTCCGGGATCTGATTCTGATCCTGAACTTTCAGCACGTCGGCCATCGCTGCTTTCCAGGCATCTGCCACACGCTGCTCATCCGGCGTACCAATCAGGCTCATATAGAAACCGGTACGGCAGCCCATCGGGGAGATATCAATAATCTCGACGCCGTTACCGTTGAGGTGATTACGCATAAAGCCTGCGAACAGATGCTCCAGCGTGTGAATCCCTTTCTCCGGCATCACCTCTTTGTTTGGAATGCAGAAACGCAGATCAAACACGGTAATGGCGTCACCGTGTGGCGTGTTCATCGTTTTCGCCACACGGACTGCAGGTGCTTCCATCCGGGTATGATCGACAGTGAAGCTATCTAACAACGGCATTTAGCCACCTCCGATAATTTTTTTAAAATAAACTGAACTCTTTGTTTCGACGCGAGTCTGAGTATATGAAAGACGCGCATTTGTTATCATCATCCCTGTTTTCAGAGATGAAATTTTGGCCACTCCCGAGTGGCCTTTTTCTTTTCTGTCAGGCCTGTTGCTTTGCCAGCCAGCGGTCAAACGGTTCCGTATCTGCCGCCTCAACCTCGCGCTGACGACGTTTTGAGGCGTCACGTTCAGCCACAAAGTCTTCTTCCTGCAAAATTTCCAGCGGCTCTTCACGCAGCAGATTGCGGTAAGCTTCGCCCAGCGCCTTGCCCGTTCCGCCAATACCCGTATCAATCATAGACCGCAGAATACGTGCAGAGAACGTCAATTCCGGGTTATCAAAGCAAGCAACCAGTTCGTCACAGACTTTCTGATAATCCTCTCCGCCGTGGATGCTGTCCAGCGTTTGTGCCACACGCTTCAGATCGCGGAACAGATCTTTACCCACTTCGGGCAGCGGGAACTGTGCAGTTTCACAGCCGATACCTAACGTCAGGCCCGGCTTACGCCCTTCCAGAATCACCCGATTCCAGTTGGTACGCGTACACAGCAGCTCACTGCTGCTCATCTCCGGCGCATCGGCCAGCACACACCAGACCATGAACAGGTCAAGGAAACGCACCTGTTGCTCGTCCACGCCAATGGGCGAGAACGGGTTGATATCCAGCGAGCGGACTTCGATGTATTCAATACCGCCACGCAGAAGCGCATCTGAAGGCGACTCACCGCTACGCGTAACGCGTTTCGGACGAATCGGCGCATACAGCTCATTTTCAATCTGCAGCACGTTGCTGTTGATTTGCAGACGCTTACCGTCTTTTTCCAGCCCTACCGCCGCATACTCTTCAGAAGGCGTTTTAATCGCCCGCTTCAATCCTGCCACATACTCGTAGAGATCGTTAAACGTAATTCCGAGATTGCTTTGCGACTTATTGGTATAACCCAGATCGCTCAGTCGCAGCGAGGTCGCGTACGGCAGGTAGTACATTCCGCAGTCGGTTTTCTCAAACGGCAGCGTGGTCGGTTTGCCCTGCAGGAAGGAAGCGCAAATCGCCGGGGATGCGCCAAACAGATAGGGGATGACCCAGCCAAAGCGGTAATAGTTACGGATCAGGCGGAAATAGCCGGCAGAGATTTTCTCTTTTGCCTCTTCGCCTTCCACTACGCCGCATTTCGCCTGCCAGAATGCCATCGGCAGCGAGAAGTTGTAATGCACACCGGAGATAGTTTGCATCAACGCACCGTAACGGTTTTTCAACCCTTCACGGTACAGCGTTTTCATACGACCAATATTTGAAGTGCCATATTGCGCCAGTTCAATGTCCTGACCTTCGGCAATGTAGCAAGGCATGCTCAGTGGCCACATGCGCTCATCACCCATATTTCTGGCGGTATAACGATGCAGGTCACGCATGAAGGTCAGCATATGCTGGATGTCACCGTCTACTGGCGTGATAAACTCCAGCAGCGCTTCCGCGAAATCCGTGGTAATCCATTTATGCGTCAGCGCTGAGCCTAACGCTTCAGGATGCCCCGTTGTCGCCAACGTGCCATCCGCATTCACGCGCAATGTTTCGCGCTCCAGCCCGCGCTGAATCCCCTGTAATGCCTGAGGATGCTTTTCCAGCCAGGCCAGAGCCTGTGATACGTCCGGGATCAAATTGACCTCCCGCCTGTCAAAATCGTATTAATTAGCATAATTGTAGTGGTTACCCTAAAGGCTAATCCCCAGGCACAATTAGTGCCACCAGGTAATGCCCTGAACGGTAGCAGCCGCGACGACAATATAGCGCAGCGCTTTGCCAAGGCATAAAAAAAAGAGCACCGGCCCCCACGAGAGGCGCATCCATCCCGCTAACAGGCACAGTAAATCACCCACAACCGGCATCCAGCTTAATAATAGTGTGACCGCGCCATAGCGTTTAAGCCAGCCTGTGGCTTTCTCCTGCCAGCGCGATGTCTTGCGCAGCGGGAAGAAACGCCCAAGGATAACGTTAGTTAACCCTCCAAGGCTATTACCCATTGTTGCTGTTAAAACTAAGACCCAGGGATGACTGAGCCCGGCCAGTAACATGGCAATCAGAACGACTTCCGAATTGCCGGGCAACAGCGTAGCGCTGAGAAAACTGCTGGCGAACAATGAAAGGAGCGACAGTCCGTCACTCACAGGTGCCGAACGTCCACAGCATCCATTCCGGCGGCGCGTGCGGCCTGGATACCAAAGTCTGCATCTTCAAATACCACGCACTGCGCCGGAGGCACGCCCATACGCTCAGCACAAAGCAGGAAGGTATCTGGCGCGGGTTTATGGTGCTGGACATGATCGGCGGCAACGACGGCATCAAAATAGCGACGCAGCCCCAGATGGGCCAGCAGCGCTTCCGCTATCGCGCTTTCACTACCGGTCCCGACGGACATCGGGCGACGACCATGCCACGCTTTCACCACCTCAACCAGCGGCAGCGGCTCAACGCTGTCGAGGAGCATGATTTTTACCGCGTCGGTTTTTTCACGGGCTAGCGCGTGGGGATCGAGATCCGCATGATTCAACTCAATAATGGACTGAGCAATACGCCATGTGGCTGAGCCGTTAAGGGCAATCATCGCCTGAAGATCAAAGTGCATACCGTAACGACCTAATACTTCAACCCACGCCTTACGGTGCGTCGGTTCAGTATCCAGAAGGGTACCATCCATATCGAAAATCAGACCCGCATAACGTTCGTACATAGCGCTCTCACCGGCAAGTAAACAGACGTTACTTTATCGTAATTGCTGGATTTTGTCGCTGACGACGATGCTGAGGATTGTTCAGGAGATGAATGCAAAGGAGAAAAGAAAGGAGAAAATGGTATATCCGGGAGGACGACTCGGCGAAGCCTCGCCCTTCGGGCCGTTGCTGAAGCAACGTTATCCTCCCTGCCGTTTGCGACACTCTCGCAGGCCATGAAACAACAAATTCGCTGTTATTCGGGAGAAGATGGTGCATCCGGGAGGATTCGAACCTCCGACCGCTCGGTTCGTAGCCGAGTACTCTATCCAGCTGAGCTACGGATGCATCGGAAAACATATTTTACTGCCGATATTGATACTGCACAAAAGCGGTATCAAGTAAGAGAGGGTGCAACGTTATCCTCCCTGGCGTTTGCGACACTCTCGCAGGCCATGAAACAACAAACTCGCTGTTATCCGGGAGAAGATGGTGCATCCGGGAGGATTCGAACCTCCGACCGCTCGGTTCGTAGCCGAGTACTCTATCCAGCTGAGCTACGGATGCATCGGAAAACGTATTTCACTGCCGAAATTGATACTGCACAAAAGCGGTACCAAGTAAGAGATGGTGCATCCGGGAGGATTCGAACCTCCGACCGCTCGGTTCGTAGCCGAGTACTCTATCCAGCTGAGCTACGGATGCATCGGGAAACTTACTTTACTGCAGATTTTGATACCGCCACTAAAGCCGTATCAAGTAAGAGATGGTGCATCCGGGAGGATTCGAACCTCCGACCGCTCGGTTCGTAGCCGAGTACTCTATCCAGCTGAGCTACGGATGCAAATGGCGGTGAGGCGGGGATTCGAACCCCGGATGCAGCTTTTGACCGCATACTCCCTTAGCAGGGGAGCGCCTTCAGCCTCTCGGCCACCTCACCACACGCCTCTTACGAGTGCTTCGAAGAACTTGTTTCTGCTCATCGTCGCTGCGTGGCGCACATATTACTTTCTGGGACTTATAAGTCAAACAATTTTTCCTGAGCTTTTATCGTTTGCACACTTCACGTTCAATTAGTCTGCAAAAACGGCAAAAAGAGTGTTTTATCAACAGATAAATCGGTCTCTCGGGCAACGGACTGCCACGATAAAAAAGTCATACGGATGCACTAACACCAGGCGGAACAGGAAAAAGAGTCACAGAAAAACGAAAAAGAGTGGGAAGTTGCGAGGGAGTCAGGTTGCGCCTCACCCGGTCAGGTGAGACGCGGAAACCTTAGTAACTGGACTGCTGGGATTTTTCAGCCTGGATACGCTGGTAGATCTCTTCACGATGGACAGATACTTCTTTCGGGGCGTTTACGCCGATGCGTACCTGGTTGCCCTTCACCCCTAAAACTGTCACGGTGACCTCATCTCCAATCATGAGGGTCTCACCAACTCGACGAGTCAGAATCAGCATTCTTTGCTCCTTGAAAGATTAAAAGAGTCGGGTCTCTCTGTATCCCGGCATTATCCATCATATAACGCCAAAAAGTAAGCGATGACAAACACATTACATGTAAGCAGTCACGGCATCACATTCTGTTAAACCTAAGTTTAGCCGATATACACAACTTCAACCTGACTTTATCGTTGTCGACAACGTTGATGCAAACGCCGCGGAATGCTTATCCACGGCATCGGCTAACGCTTATAGTTATTGCAATTTTGCGCTGACCCAGGCTTGCACACTGGCTAACGCCGCAGGCAGAGCAGAGGCGTCCGTACCACCAGCTTGCGCCATGTCCGGACGACCACCACCCTTACCGCCCACCTGCTGAGCGACCATACCTACCAGTTCCCCTGCTTTGACACGGTCGGTCACGTCCTTAGACACACCAGCAATCAGAGAAACCTTACCTTCAGCTGCCGTTGCCAGCACGATAATTGTCGACCCCAGTTGATTTTTCAGATCATCAACCATGGTGCGCAACATTTTCGGCTCAACACCCGTAAGCTCACTCACCAACAGCTTAACGCCATTGATATCAACCGCTTTGCTGGAAAGATTCGCACTTTCCTGCGCCGCAGCTTGTTCTTTCAACTGCTGAAGTTCTTTCTCAAGCTGACGAGTACGCTCCAGTACTGAACGCACCTTGTCGCCCAGATTCTGGCTATCGCCCTTCAACAGATGAGCAATATCGGTTAAGCGATCGCTTTCTGCATGCACAGTCGCAATGGCACCCTCACCGGTTACCGCTTCAATACGACGAACCCCGGCGGCGGTTCCGGACTCGGAGACAATACGGAACAGACCGATGTCACCGGTACGGCTGGCGTGCGTCCCGCCGCACAGCTCGGTAGAGAAATCGCCCATGCTCAGCACGCGAACACGTTCGTCATATTTCTCGCCGAACAGCGCCATTGCGCCTTTTGCTTTCGCCGCTTCCAGATCCATCACGTTGGTTTCAACCGGCAGGTTACGACGGATCTGCGCGTTCACCAGATCTTCAACCGCGCGGATTTCCGCCGGCTTCATCGCTTCATTATGCGAGAAGTCGAAACGCAGCATTTTGTCGTTAACCAGCGACCCTTTCTGCGCCACGTGCGTGCCCAGAATCTGGCGCAACGCCGCGTGCATCAGGTGCGTCGCGGAGTGGTTCAGACGAATACGCGCACGACGCGCCTCATCCACATCAGCCTGGACCGCGTCGCCCACTTTCAGAGAACCCGCAGACAGCTTGCCGAGGTGGCCAATTGCCTGACCATATTTTTGCGTGTCGCTTACGGCAAACGCAAAGCCTGCGCCTTTCAGTTCACCTTTATCGCCAACCTGACCACCGGATTCCGCATAGAATGGGGTTTGATCCAGTACGACAACGGCTTCCTGACCGGCACTGATCGCATCAACCGCTTTACCATCAACAAACAGCGCGGTCACTTTACCGTTCAGTTCCAGATGGTCGTAGCCTTTAAATTCAGAGGCGCTATCCACGCGAATCATCGCGTTATAGTCCGCACCAAAACCGCTGGCTTCGCGCGCGCGACGGCGCTGCTCTTCCATGGCGGCTTCAAAACCCGCTTCATCCACTTTGATGTTGCGCTCACGGCAAACGTCTGCCGTCAGGTCAACCGGGAAACCGTAGGTATCGTACAGACGGAATGCTGTTTCGCCATCCAGCGTATCGCCGGACAGTTTCGCCAGTTCTTCGTCCAGCAGCGCCAGGCCACGCTCCAGCGTACGGGCAAACTGCTCTTCTTCGGTTTTCAGCACTTGCTCAACCTGAGCCTGCTGACGCTTCAGTTCTTCGCCAGCCGATCCCATGACGTCAACCAGTGGACCCACCAGTTTGTAAAAGAAGGTCTCTTTCGCGCCCAGCATGTTGCCATGACGTACCGCACGACGAATGATACGACGCAGAACATAGCCACGGTTTTCGTTGGACGGAACCACGCCGTCGGCGATCAGGAACGCACAGGAACGAATGTGGTCCGCAATCACGCGCAGTGACTTGTTGCTCAGATCGGTCGCACCGGTCACTTTCGCTACCGCTTCAATCAGCGTACGGAACAGGTCAATTTCGTAGTTGGAGTTGACGTGTTGCAGCACAGCCGCAATACGCTCCAGACCCATACCGGTATCAACGGAAGGCTTAGGCAGCGGCTCCATCGTACCGTCAGCCTGACGGTTGAACTGCATAAAGACGATGTTCCAGATCTCAATGTAGCGATCGCCGTCTTCTTCCGGACTTCCCGGAGGGCCGCCCCAGATGTGATCGCCATGATCGTAGAAAATCTCGGTGCACGGGCCGCACGGACCGGTATCGCCCATCTGCCAGAAGTTGTCGGACGCATAGGCCGCACCTTTGTTATCACCGATGCGGATAATACGCTCGCGAGGAATACCGACTTCTTTTTCCCAGATTTCATAGGCTTCATCGTCTGTTTCGTAGACGGTCACCCACAGACGCTCTTTCGGCAGGGCAAACCAGTTTTCACCGGTCAGCAATTCCCACGCGTACTGGATTGCATCATGCTTGAAATAGTCGCCGAAGCTGAAGTTACCCAGCATTTCGAAGAAGGTATGGTGACGTGCAGTGTAACCAACGTTTTCCAGATCGTTGTGCTTACCACCCGCACGCACGCAGCGCTGGGATGTGGTTGCGCGGGAATAATTACGCTTGTCGAGCCCAAGGAAAACGTCCTTGAACTGGTTCATCCCGGCGTTGGTAAACAACAAAGTGGGGTCATTGTTTGGAACCAGGGAGCTGCTGGCAACTACCTGATGTCCCTTACTATGGAAAAAGTCGAGAAACGCCTGACGGATCTCAGCGGTGCTCTTGCTCATAATTATCCTGAAATCTTGCTAACGAAAAATCATTACCAGCAACAACTCTTGATTGACTGGGCCGCCGGCAACTGAAAAGTGGGAATAAGATAAGTTTTCTTTACGGGGAAGTAAAATCCCGTATGCGCTCAATCGTCAAAATTTCGCCATATTTGCTGGATATCCTCCATCAGATACCCGCGATAGAGCAAAAACCGCTGTACCTTAACCTTTTCTGAAAATGCGCCAGGCAGCGGTTCACCATATTTACGGCAGGCCTGGTCGCGTGCGAGGGCGCTCCAGTCAATTTCACATTCCCGCATCGCTTTTTCCGTCGATTCTCGGGCAATGCCCTTTTGATTCAACTCCTGGCGGATGCGCGCCGGACCATAGCCTTTACGACTGCGGCTGGCGATAAAGCGGGCGATAAACCGATCGTCATCGAGATACTGATGCTCGTAACACCAGGCGATCACCCGATCATAATCTTCCGCCGTCGCATCAATCTCTTCCGGTCCATTTTTCCCCATCACCGGGGCGGCAAGTTTGCGTCGCAACTCTTGTTCACTGTGGTCACGAACCGCGAGGATACGAACTGCGCGATCTAACAGCCGGGAATACGCGGGTCGGCGCGGTGTGGGTTCACTCATAACAACCTTCGAAATCAGAAATGCAAAAAGGGCTGCATCAATGCAGCCCTTGAGTGTAATTCAACTTTTTGCCGGATGGCAGTTTTGCGTTATCCGGACGGACGACACCTGACGATTAAAAATCTTCGTTGGTTTCCGCAACACCTTCACCGTCATCAACAGCGAAGTCAGGTTTAGCATCCTGGCTATTGAGCAGCATTTCGCGAACTTTTTTCTCAATTTCCTTCGCGGTAGCCGGGTTGTCTTTCAGCCAGGCGGTTGCATTCGCTTTACCCTGACCAATTTTCTCGCCGTTGTAGCTGTACCAGGCGCCCGCTTTCTCGATCAGCTTCTCTTTCACGCCCAGGTCGACCAGTTCACCATAGAAGTTGATGCCTTCACCGTAAAGGATCTGGAATTCAGCCTGTTTAAACGGCGCCGCAATTTTGTTTTTCACCACTTTCACGCGGGTTTCGCTGCCCACCACGTTATCGCCCTCTTTCACCGCGCCAATACGGCGGATGTCCAGACGAACAGAGGCATAGAATTTCAGTGCGTTACCACCGGTCGTGGTTTCCGGGTTACCGAACATCACACCAATTTTCATACGGATCTGGTTGATGAAGATCAGCAGCGTGTTGGACTGCTTCAGGTTACCGGCCAGTTTACGCATCGCCTGGCTCATCATACGCGCCGCGAGGCCCATGTGAGAGTCACCGATTTCACCTTCGATTTCCGCTTTCGGCGTCAGCGCCGCGACGGAGTCGACAACGATAACGTCGACGGCGCCAGAACGCGCCAGTGCGTCACAGATTTCCAGCGCCTGTTCACCGGTGTCCGGCTGAGAACAGAGCAGATTGTCGATATCAACGCCCAGCTTACGTGCATAGATCGGGTCCAGCGCGTGTTCAGCATCGATAAACGCACAGGTTTTACCTTCGCGCTGCGCCGCGGCAATCACCTGCAGCGTCAGCGTGGTTTTACCGGATGATTCCGGCCCGTAGATTTCGACGATACGGCCCATCGGCAGGCCGCCTGCGCCCAGCGCGATATCCAGTGAAAGCGAACCCGTGGAGATCGTTTCCACATCCATAGAACGGTCTTCACCCAGGCGCATGATGGAGCCTTTACCGAATTGCTTTTCGATCTGGCCCAGCGCTGCCGCCAACGCTTTCTGTTTGTTTTCGTCGATAGCCATTAATTACTCCTGTCATGCCGGCTGAAACCGGATAGTGATTCTGTACTGTTGTCGCAATTATACTGTATAGTCATACAGTATCAAGTATTTTGTAGAAATTGTTGCCACAGGGTTTGCAGCGCATAAACCGTGGCTTGCCGACGCACCGCATCACGGTCGCCGTGAAAGCATTCCCGACGGGTAATCCCTTCTCCGCGCACGCTGGCGAAGGCAAACCAGACGGTACCGACCGGTTTCTCTTCGCTGCCGCCATCCGGCCCGGCGATCCCGCTGATGGAAACCGCAAAATCGGCACGTGCCGCTTTCAGTGCGCCAATCGCCATCTCAACCACCACCGGTTCACTGACCGCGCCATGCTGCGCCAGCGTCTCTTCGCGCACGCCGATCATCTGCGATTTGGCTTCGTTACTGTAGGTGACAAAACCGCGCTCAAACCAGGCGGAGCTGCCGGCAACATCGGTAATGGCTTTCGCCACCCAACCGCCGGTGCAGGACTCTGCGGTGGTCACCGTCGCACCACGCGCTTTCAGCGCCAGCCCGACCTGTTCACTTAACTGCATCAGTTCACTGTCAGTCATATCAGCCTCTGTCAGTTAAAAAATATGCCGGACAAGATAACACTTTCCCAACAGAGATGGGGATGAGGTGACAATTTTACGAGGGGGATTCCGAAAAAACGAGTGAGGCCCAGGGAAGCCGAAGCGCCCCTGGGTAAAAACCGTTACTGCACGCGCGCCAGCGCCACTGCCTGACCTAACTGCCACACCGCCATCGCGTAATGGGTGCTGTGGTTGTAGCGGGTAATGGCATAGAAGTTAGGCAAACCGTACCAGTACTGGTATCCGGTACCCATATCCAGACGTAGCAGGCTCACCTGCTGATGGTTGCCCAGCGATTGTTGCGGCGTGAGCCCGGCGGCCGCCAGTTGAGAAAGGCTGTACTGCGTTTTAAAACCATTCGCCAGTCCCGGGGCCTGACCGTTCGCCATCACCGCCACCGCGTCGCCTTTCACCCAACCGTGCGCTTTGAAGTAATTCGCCACGCTGCCGATAGCATCGACCGGATCCCACAGGTTGATGTGGCCGTCGCCGTTGAAATCCACCGCGTATTCTTTATAGGACGACGGCATGAACTGTCCGTACCCCATCGCGCCGGCAAAGGAACCTTTCAAATCTAACGGGTCATCCTGCTCGTTACGCGCCATCAGCAGGAACGTCTCCAGTTCGCCGGAGAAGTACTCCGCACGACGTGGATAGTTAAACGACAACGTCGCCAGCGCGTCCAGAATACGCGTTTTCCCCATCACGCGGCCCCAGCGGGTTTCCACGCCAATAATGCCCACGATGATCTCCGGCGGAACGCCGTAAACCTGCCAGGCGCGGTTGAGCGCGTCTTCATACTGATTCCAGAACGCCACGCCGTTTTGCACGTTATCCGGCGTAATGAACTGTTTGCGATAGCGCAGCCATGCGCCGTTAGGCCCGGCTGGCGGCTGCGTGGTCGGCGCCTGCCTGTCCATCAGACGCAAAACGTAATCCAGGCGCTTCGCCTGTGACAGGATCTCCTGCAATTGCTGACGATTAAAACCGTGCTTGTTCACCATCTTATCGATGAACTGCTGTGCATTCGGGTTGTTGGCAAAGTCGCCGCCCATCTGCATAACGTTGTGCTGGGGCTCAAGCAGGAAGCCGCCGGAAGGCGTCCCCGTTGTCGTTTGAGGCTCTTGAGGTTTCGGTTTGCTACTACAGGCAGCAAGTAACACAAACAGGGGAAGCAATGCTACATAACGACGCTTGAACATGAGACATCCATTAAACAGATTCAGCCAGAGAGAAGTATGGTAAAGCATCCCCCGCCATACAAGGAAGCGCCAGACGCGCTCCGTCACACAATTTACGTATCACTTCCCCTCGTTTGATCGTCAGTACATTCTTTCCTTTCCGCAAAAACTTTCAACTTAAAATATTTTACTTTCATTTTGAGATCAAAATAACACTTTTATTTCTTTCAATCTGATTAAAATAAGTCACCCATTCGCAAGATAACTAAAAATCCCTACAGGAGAGAACAATGATCGAAACCATTACACATGGAGCAGAGTGGTTCATCGGGCTGTTCCAGAAAGGTGGAGAGGTGTTTACCGGGATGGTCACCGGCATTCTTCCACTGCTGATCAGCCTGCTGGTCATCATGAATGCGCTGATCAACTTTATCGGCCAGCAGCGAATCGAACGCTTCGCCCAGCGCTGCGCCGGGAATCCGTTGTCCCGTTACCTGATTTTGCCTTTTATTGGCACGTTTGTGTTTTGTAACCCCATGACCCTGAGTCTGGGCCGCTTCATGCCAGAGAAATACAAGCCCAGCTACTACGCAGCCGCCTCTTACAGTTGTCACTCAATGAACGGCCTGTTCCCGCATATCAACCCTGGCGAACTGTTCGTTTACCTCGGCATTGCCAGCGGCCTGACCACGTTAGGTCTCCCGCTCGGGCCACTGGCCGTGAGCTATCTGCTGGTCGGTCTGGTCACCAACTTCTTTCGTGGCTGGGTCACGGACCTCACAACCTCCATCTTTGAGAAAAAGATGGGTATCCAACTTGAGCAGAAAGTCCACCTTGCAGGAGCAGCATCATGACGCGCATTCGTATTGAACGAGGAACTGGCGGCTGGGGTGGCCCGTTAGAGCTGGACGTGACCGCCGGTAAGAAAATTGTCTACATCACCGCAGGCACACGCCCGGCGATTGTCGACAAACTGGCGCAGTTAACCGGCTGGCAGGCCGTCGATGGCTTTAAAGAGGGTGAACCGCCAGAAGACGAAATTGGCGTCGCCATCATTGACTGTGGCGGGACGCTGCGCTGCGGCATCTATCCCAAACGCCGTATCCCGACCGTGAACATTCACTCAACCGGAAAATCCGGGCCGCTGGCCCAGTATATCGTTGAAGACATTTATGTCTCTGGCGTCAGGGAAGACAACATCACCGTCATCGGCGACGCGTCTGCTGCACCACAGCCGCAGCCGCAATCACAACCGGCAAACTCCACCGCCGGGCGTGATTACGACACCAGCAAAAAGATCACCGAACAGAGCGATGGCCTGCTGGCAAAAGTCGGCATGGGGATGGGCTCTGCGGTGGCCGTGCTGTTCCAGTCCGGTCGCGACACCATCGATACGGTTCTGAAAACCATTCTACCGTTCATGGCATTCGTCTCGGCACTGATCGGCATCATCATGGCCTCGGGTCTTGGCGACTGGATCGCCCACGGTCTGGCGCCGCTTGCCAGCCATCCGCTGGGTCTGGTGACGCTGGCGCTGATCTGTTCGTTCCCGCTGCTGTCGCCATTCCTTGGCCCTGGCGCGGTCATTGCGCAGGTTATCGGCGTCCTGATCGGCGTGCAAATTGGCCTGGGCAACATCCCGCCGCATCTGGCGCTGCCCGCCCTGTTTGCCATTAACGCTCAGGCAGCCTGTGACTTTATCCCGGTCGGTCTGTCGCTGGCAGAAGCCCGTCAGGACACTGTTCGCGTCGGCGTGCCGTCGGTATTGGTGAGCCGCTTCCTCACGGGGGCGCCTACCGTTCTCATCGCCTGGTTTGTTTCCGGCTTTATTTATCAATAAGAGGTTTCGACATGACCGTTATTTATCAGACCACCATCACCCGTATCGGCCAGAGCGCACCGGATGCGCTCTGCGACCAGATGCTGATTACCTTTCGTGAAGGCGCGCCTGCGGATATCGAGGAATTTTGCTTTATCCATTGTCATGGCGAACTGAACGGTACGCTGCAACCCGGCGCGCAGTTCGAACTGGGTCAGCATCGTTATCCGGTCACCGCCGTCGGCAGCGTGGCCGAGCAGAATTTACGTGAACTGGGGCATATCACCCTGCGCTTCGACGGACAGAGCGAAGCGGAATTTCCCGGCACCGTGCACGTCGCGGGGCCTGTACCGGACGACATCGCACCGGGCTGTATTTTGAAGTTTGTCGCTTAAGGAGAGAAAAATGAATCAGGTTGCCGTTGTCATTGGTGGAGGACAGACCCTGGGGGCATTCCTTTGCCGTGGGCTTGCAGCAGAAGGGTATCGCGTTGCGGTGGTGGACATTCAGAGTGATAAAGCCGCGAACACCGCACAGGAGATTAACGCGGAATTTGGCGAAGGCATGGCTTACGGTTTTGGCGCCGACGCCACCAGCGAACAGAGCGTACTCGCGCTCTCTCGCGGTGTAGATGAAATCTTTGGCCGCGTGGATCTGCTGGTTTACAGCGCAGGTATCGCTAAAGCAGCATTTATCAGTGACTTCCAGCTCGGCGATTTTGACCGCTCGCTGCAGGTGAATCTGGTGGGCTATTTCCTCTGCGCACGTGAATTCTCCCGTCTGATGATCCGCGATGGTATTCAGGGACGTATTATTCAGATCAACTCCAAGTCCGGTAAAGTGGGCAGCAAACACAACTCCGGCTACAGCGCGGCGAAGTTTGGCGGCGTGGGGTTAACGCAGTCGCTGGCGCTGGATCTGGCGGAATATGGCATTACCGTGCATTCGCTGATGCTCGGCAACCTGTTAAAGTCACCGATGTTCCAGTCGTTGCTGCCGCAGTACGCCACCAAGCTGGGTATCGAGCCAGACGAAGTGGAGCAGTATTACATTGATAAGGTTCCGCTGAAGCGCGGCTGCGACTATCAGGATGTGCTGAACATGCTGTTATTCTATGCCAGCCAGAAAGCGTCGTACTGCACCGGACAGTCAATCAACGTTACCGGTGGACAGGTCATGTTTTAATGGGTGTCGCCCGGTAGCGCTACGCGTACCGGGCCTACCCGCAGTCCGGAAAAAGTGAAACCGCCGTCCGGCGAAATAAAAGGAGCAACAATATGGTATCCGCACTCGTTACTGTCGCCGTCATTGCCTGGTGTGCACAACTGGCGCTGGGATACTGGCAAATATCGCGCTTTAATAACGCGTTTGACCTGCTTTGCCAGCAGGGACGCGTCGGCGTGGGGCGTTCAGGAGGACGTTTTAAACCGCGCGTCGTTGTCGCCGTCGCTGTCGATGACAATCAGCGAGTCACTGATACTTTGTTTATGAAAGGTCTCACCGTATTCGCCAGACCAGGCAAAATCGCCGCCATTCAGGGCAAACATCTTAATGAATTACAGCCTGATGTGATCTTTCCCCATGATCCGTTATCGCAGAATGCACTATCATTGGCGCTTAGTCTGAAACATGGGTAATTTCGTTGTGAATACTAATAGCTTTCGAAATTATCATTTCGCAAATTTAATTCAGGGTAATTACGCCAATGAAACCTCGTCAGCGTCAGGCCGCTATTCTTGAGCATCTGCAAAAGCAGGGGAAATGCTCAGTAGAAGAACTGGCCCAGTACTTTGACACCACGGGCACAACCATTCGCAAAGACCTTGTCGTTCTGGAAAATGCCGAAACCGTCATTCGTACCTATGGCGGCGTGATGTTAAACAAAGAGGAGTCCGATCCGCCTATCGATCACAAAACGCTGATCAATACGCTCAAGAAGGAACGTATTGCTGAAGCGGCCGTCCGCTTTATCCATGATGGCGATTCCATCATTCTGGACGCCGGGAGTACCGTGCTACAAATGGTGCCGATGCTTACCCGCTTTAGCAATATCACCGTCATGACCAACAGCCTGCACATTGTCAACGCGCTGTCCGAGTTAGACAACGAACAAACCATCCTGATGCCAGGCGGAACCTTCCGTAAAAAATCGGCCTCATTTCACGGACAACTCGCGGAAAATGCCTTTGAGCAGTTCAGTTTTGATAAACTCTTCATGGGTACCGACGGTATTGATCTCAGTGCCGGCGTGACCACCTTTAATGAGGTTTACACCGTCAGCAAAGCGATGTGCAACGCCGCTCGCGAAGTCATTCTGATGGCGGACTCATCAAAGTTTGGCCGCAAGAGTCCGAATGTTGTGTGCAGTCTGGAAAGCGTCGACAAACTGATTACCGACGCGGGTATTGATCCCGCATTTCGTCAGGCGCTGGAAGAGAAAGGGATTACCGTTATCATAACCGGAGAAACCAATGAGTGATGCACTACTGAACGCGGGCCGTCAGACGTTAATGCTGGAATTACAGGAAGCAAGCCGTCTGCCGGAACGTCTGGGCGATGATTTTATCCGCGCCGCCAATACCATTATCCACTGTGAAGGCAAAGTGATTGTCTCGGGTATCGGCAAATCGGGCCATATTGGTAAGAAAATCGCCGCGACGCTCGCCAGTACCGGCACCCCGGCCTTTTTTGTTCACCCTGCCGAAGCGCTGCATGGCGATCTGGGGATGATCGAAAGCCGTGACGTGATGTTGTTTATCTCCTATTCCGGCGGCGCAAAAGAGCTGGATCTCATCATCCCGCGTCTGGAAGATAAGTCCATCGCCCTGCTGGCAATGACCGGCAAACCCAATTCACCGCTGGGCCTGGCGGCGAAAGCCGTTCTGGATATCTCCGTTGAGCGCGAAGCCTGCCCGATGCACCTGGCGCCAACCTCCAGCACCGTCAATACCCTGATGATGGGCGACGCGCTGGCCATGGCGGTCATGCAGGCTCGCGGCTTCAATGAAGAGGATTTTGCCCGCTCGCATCCGGCCGGTGCGTTGGGCGCGCGTTTGCTCAATAAAGTGCATCACCTGATGCGCCGTGACGACGCTGTCCCGCAGGTTCAACTTGCCACCAGCGTAATGGACGCGATGCTGGAATTAAGCCGTACCGGTCTGGGTCTGGTCGCCGTTTGCGACGCCCAGATGCAGGTGAAAGGCGTCTTTACCGACGGCGACCTGCGTCGCTGGCTGGTTGGCGGCGGCGCGCTCACCACGCCGGTCAGTGAAGCGATGACCCACAACGGCATCACCCTGCAGGCAGAAAGCCGGGCAATTGACGCCAAAGAGATCCTGATGAAGCGCAAAATCACCGCCGCGCCGGTGGTGGATGAAACCGGTAAGCTCACCGGCGCCATCAACCTGCAGGATTTCTATCAGGCCGGGATCCTCTAATCCTTCAGCCCCAGACGCTTCGCCAGCCGGTGCAGGTTGGCGACGTCCGTTTCAAGCGCCCGCGCGCTGGCCGCCCAGTTGTGATTATGTTGCGCCAGCGCCTGGCGAATCATCTCTCGCTGGAACGCCTCCGTCGCATCACGCAGATTGTGATTGCGCGGTAAATCCGCTGTCACCTCCGGCTGCGGCGTCATGGCCTCCTCCTGCAACGCGAAATGCTTCGTTTCCAGTACCACTTCGTCTCCGGATCGGGTCGCGCGCGCCAGCACCACCGCCCGATGAATCGCATGTTCCAGTTCACGCACGTTACCCGGCCAGCCGTAATTCAGCAGATGGCTACGCGCCCCTGGACTGAGCACCACGCGGGAAAGCCCCAGTCGCAGTCGACACTGCTCGCAAAAATAGCCTGCCAGTAGCACCACATCCTCACCGCGCTCACGTAACGGAGGGACGGAAAGCGGGAACACGCTCAGGCGATGGAACAAATCGGCACGAAAACGCCCCGCCAGCACCTCTTCGCGGAGATCGCGATTGGTTGCGGCCAGCACGCGCACATCCACGCGCAGGCTGCGGTCATCGCCGACGCGCTGAATATCGCCGTACTGCAATACACGCAGCAGTTTGGCCTGCAGCGCCAGCGACAGTTCACCAATTTCGTCGAGAAACAGCGTGCCGTTATCGGCCATTTCAAACTTGCCGCTACGGTTGCTGATGGCCCCGGTAAACGCCCCTTTCACATGACCAAACAGCTCGCTCTCCGCCACGCTTTCCGGCAGCGCGGCGCAGTTCAGATAGACCAGTGGGTTGACCGCGCGAGGTGAACCTTCGTGAATCGCCTTCGCCACCAGTTCTTTCCCGGTACCGGTTTCGCCGCTGATTAATACGTTGAGATCGGAGCCTGCCACAATCTCGATCTCTTTTTTCAACTGCATCATGTTCGGTGAGAGACCAATCATCTGCGTCTCTTTTACCTGTTCGAAATCGGTACTCGACCCCGGCAGCATATTCTGACTTTCCAGCTGTTCAATCAGCAGCGCATTGCTCAATGCACCAGCAGCCAGCGCGGCGATGAGCCGTAACTCCTCATCGCTGAAGACATCAAACTGATCCGGCGCCATGCCGTCGAGGGTCAGCGCACCGATCAGGTTCTGCCCGGCAAAAAGCGGCAACCCAATACAGGCGTGCACTTTCAGACTCTCCTGCCCTGGGATCAACCCGTCATACGGATCGGGCAGATCGCTGTCTGCCGGAAAGCGCACCACGTCCCCGGCGCGGGCGATGGCCTCCAGTCGGGGATGCCCTTCCAGGGTAAAACGCCTGCCGAGCACATCGCGTGCGAGACCGTCAATCGCCAGCGGGATAAACTGGCGCGCCTCATAGCGCAGCAGCGCAGAAGCGTCGCATTCCAGCACCTGGCGCAGCGTGGTAATCAGACGTTGAAAACGATCCTGATGACCCACCCCGCGCTGTAATTCAATGGCGATACCCGCCAGCACATCAACAGAAAAACTCATGCGGTCCTCACTGTCATTTTGACAATCCATACTGTCATATTGACTGTGTTATGAGTAGTCTTTTTGACTACCATTTAATGGGTATAAAATTTTAAATCAATATAAATCAAATAGATAAAAAGTTGGCACGCGACCTGCAATAAGCGAAACAACTTATTTGAACAACGCTGAATGAATTGAGGTTGCTATGTCTATTCTGGTTAAAAATAATATCCATTGGGTTGGCCAACGTGACTGGGAAGTGCGTGATTTCCACGGAACCGAATACAAAACGCTGCGCGGCAGCAGCTACAACAGCTATCTCATCCGTGAAGAAAAGAATGTCCTGATCGATACCGTCGATCATAAATTCAGCCGTGAATTCGTGCAAAACCTGCGTAATGAAATTGACCTCGCAGACATCGATTACATCATTATCAACCATGCGGAAGAAGATCACGCCGGGGCGCTGACCGAGCTGATGGCGCAGATCCCGGACACCCCAATCTACTGCACCGCCAACGCGATTGACTCGATTACTGGCCACCACCACCATCCGGAGTGGAATTTTAACGTCGTGAAAACCGGCGATACGCTGGATATCGGCAACGGCAAACAGTTGATCTTCGTAGAAACCCCGATGCTGCACTGGCCGGACAGCATGATGACCTACATGACCGGCGATGCCGTCCTGTTCAGTAACGACGCTTTTGGTCAGCACTACTGCGACGAACGCCTGTTTAACGATGAGGTGGATCAAACCGAACTGTTCGAACAGTGCCAGCGCTACTACGCCAACATCCTGACGCCGTTCAGCCGTCTGGTGACGCCAAAAATTACCGAAATCCTCGGCTTCAACCTGCCGGTCGATATGATTGCTACCTCACACGGCGTGGTCTGGCGCGATAATCCGACCCAGATTGTTGAGCTGTATCTGAAATGGGCGACGGATTATCAGGAAGATCGCATCACTATTTTCTACGACACCATGTCCAATAACACCCGCATGATGGCGGATGCCATTGCCCAGGGGATTAACGAAGTCGACCCGAACGTGGCGGTGAAAATTTTTAACGTCGCCCGCAGTGATAAAAACGAAATCCTGACCAATGTTTTCCGCTCTAAAGGCGTGCTGGTCGGCACCTCCACAATGAACAACGTGATGATGCCGAAAATCGCCGGTCTGGTGGAAGAGATGACCGGGCTGCGTTTTCGTAACAAACGCGCCAGCGCTTTTGGCTCCCACGGCTGGAGCGGCGGAGCGGTCGACCGCTTATCCACCCGTTTACAGGATGCCGGTTTTGAAATGTCGCTGAGCCTGAAGGCCAAATGGCGCCCGGACCTGGATGCGCTGGAACTGTGCCGCCAGCACGGTCGCGAAATCGCGCGTCAGTGGGCGCTCGCACCGTTGCCGGAAGCGACAGTGAAAGCGACAACCAAAGAAGAAGCATGCGCCTGCGCCGCCGCAGCGGCAGCCGACCTCGGTCCGAGCATGCAGTGCAGCGTGTGCCAGTGGATTTACGATCCGGCAAAAGGTGAACCGTTGCAGGACGTCGCGCCAGGTACGCCGTGGAGCGATGTGCCGGACAACTTCCTGTGTCCGGAATGTTCATTAGGCAAAGATGTCTTCGACGTGCTGGCAACGGAGGCAAAATGAGCCGGGGAATTGTCATCATTGGTTCGGGCTTCGCCGCCCGCCAGTTAGTCAAAAACATTCGCAAACAGGACGCGGATGTCCCGTTAACCCTGATTGCAGCTGACAGCATGGATGAGTACAACAAGCCCGATCTCAGTCATGTGATAAGCCAGGCGCAGCACGCCGATGACCTCACCCGTCAGTCGGCGGGAGAGTTTGCTGAACAATATGCTCTGCGTCTCTTTCCACACACCTGGGTCACCGACATTGATGCCGATGCCCACGTGGTAAAAAGCCAGGACAAGCAGTGGCAGTACGACAAACTGGTGCTGGCCACGGGTGCGGCGGCCTTTGTTCCTCCGATAGCAGGACGTGAGTTAATGCTCACATTGAACAGCCAGCAGGAATACCGCGCCTGTGAGACACAACTGCGAGACGCCCAACGGGTGCTGATCGTCGGCGGCGGGTTGATTGGAACCGAACTGGCGATGGATTTCTGCCGTGCCGGTAAAGCGGTCACGCTGATTGATAACGCCGCCAGCCTTCTCGCTTCGCTGATGCCGCCGGAAGTGAGCAGTCGCTTACAGCATCGTCTTACCGATATAGGCGTGCACCTGTTGCTGAAATCACAGTTGCAGGGGCTGGAGAAAACCGCATCCGGTATTCGTGCAACGTTCGATCGCGAGCGCAGCATCGACGTCGATGCGGTGATTGCCGCCACCGGCCTGCGCCCGGAAACCGCGCTGGCGCGTCGCGCCGGTGTAACCATTAATCGCGGCGTTTGCGTCGACAGTTACCTGCAAACCAGCAACCCGGATATTTACGCTCTTGGCGACTGCGCGGAGATCAACGGCCAGGTTCTGCCGTTCCTGCAGCCGATTCAGCTCAGCGCGATGTACCTGGCGAAAAATCTGCTCGGCGGCAACGCGCCGCTGAAGTTGCCCGCCATGTTAGTCAAAATCAAAACGCCGGAACTGCCGCTGCACCTGGCTGGCGAAACCCAGCGTCGCGATCTGAACTGGCACATTGCGGCAGAATCTGACGGGATGGTAGCCAAAGGGATGAACGGTGAAGGACAGATCTGCGCCTTCGTGGTGAGTGAAGACAGAATGAAGGAGGCTTTCGCCCTGCTGAAAACGCTGCCTCTGTAGGCCGGATAAGACGCTCTGCGTCGCCATCCGGCGATATCGCCACTGATTGATTAACCTCATGCACACGGATGTGCGATATTGCTTGTCGTTTCGCCCCGCCAGTCCCGGGGCTTTTTTATGCTTCCGCCATCCCACGCGCCGCGGCAATCACCCCCTGTCCCAGCGACAGTCCGCCGTCGCCGGCCGGTAACTGCTGCGGGAACAACAGCGTGAAATCCGCCAGATAATCAGCCAGTCGCGCCGACAGTAACCGGTTGTGCATCACTCCACCGCTGAACACCATCGTGTCGATGCCACGCGCCGTGGCCTGTTTGCGCAGCATCGTGGCAAACCCATGCGCCAGCGCATCGTGGAAAGCCCATGCGCGTTCAGCGGGCGTTGCCTGCCAGTTCAGCCACTGCGACCAGAAGGTCGCCAGATCCAGTTGATGCCCCGCCAGCGGTAGCGTCACTGGATGTTTAACACCCGCGCATTGCGACGCCAATGCCTCCAACGCGCAGGCCGCTTCGCCTTCATAGCTGAGCGATTCTGGCGCACAGTTCAGCGCGGCGGCAACCGCATCGAACAGACGCCCACAGGACGAGGCCAGCGGTGCGTTAATCCCGCGCTCAATCGCTCGTGCCAGCACGTTCCAGTTCTGTCGCTGTAGGTATTGCGTTTCCGGATAGTGCTGCCAGTCCGGCACAAAGCGCAGACACTGCGCTAACAGGTTGCGCCAGGGTTGCTTCGCGGCGAGATCGCCACCGACAAGCGCCACTGCGGGCAGTCCACCAAGATGTTCACACTCACGGTAGTTCACCCGCAGACACTCTCCACCCCATAACGCGCCCGCTTCGCCCATTCCGATGCCGTCCAGCGTCAGGGCGATAACATCGCCACCATCCAGCGGCCAGCCGTGCTCTGCCAGACAGGCGGCGGCATGAGCATGATGATGCAACACGATCTCCGTCGGCAGGTTCATCTCGCTGGCCCACTGACTGGAGACATACCCCGGATGGGCATCGCGAACAAGGCGCTGTGGCGTGAAGTCATAGATAGTCTGGATTAACCGCAGCGCGTCACGCCACTGATGTTGGATCCCGTCGTCGCTGAGATCGCCAAGATGCTGGCTGATCACTGCCTGCTCACCGCGCACCAGGCAGAAGGTGTTTTTCAGATCCGCCCCCAGACAGAGTATCGGCGGTATATGGTGAAACCCCGGCGGTAACGCCAGCGCGTCCGGGACATATCCCCGCGAGCGACGCAGCATTTCACCGCTTTCACGCACGACGGAATCGTCCATGCGCTGCACGATGTCGCGATTGTGTAACAGGAAACCCTCAGCAATATCCTGTAAATCCTCAAGCGCCTGTTCGTTGCTGATGGCCGGCGGTTTACCGCTGAGATTACCGGAGGTCATCACCAGCGGGCACTTTAGTGCCTGGAGCAACAGGTGCTGGAGCGGATTGGCGGGCAACATCACACCGACTTCCGTCAACCCTGGGGCAATACCGTCACACAGCGAGGAGACATGTTGCTTATCCACCAGCACAATCGGGGCCGCGGGCGTTTTCAGCAGTCGGGTTGCCGCCTCCGGCAGACCCGACGCATCAGGTAGCATTACCGCCAGTGGTTTTGCCGGACGGCGCTTACGCGCACGAAGCCGCGCCACGGCATCGCTGTTTCGCGCATCGCAGGCCAGATGAAACCCGCCGATACCCTTAACGGCAACAATACCTCCGGCCTTCAGCATTTCCACCGCAGCCTGCAATGCCGCGTCTTTTTCCGCCAGGTGTCCGCCGCTCAACCAGCTCAGATGCGGACCACACGCCGGACAAGCCACTGGCTGGGCGTGAAAACGTCGGTCATAAGGATCGCGATACTCGTTGTCGCATTGCGGGCAGAGCGGAAATGACGCCATCACGGTAAACGGGCGATCGTAGGGCATCGCCCGGATAATGGTAAAACGCGGGCCGCAATGGGTGCAGTTGATAAAGGGATAGCGATAACGCCGCTCTCCGGGCGTATTCATTTCGGCAAGACATTCCGGGCACGTCGCGGCATCGGGCACTATCTGGGTGTTCATCGTGCCGCCCGCACTCTGGCGAATGCTGAATTCAGTGGGCAGTTGCGCCCAGCGAAAAGGCTCACTCTCCACGCTGTCGATACGCGCCAATGGCGGACAGTGGGCATGCAGTTCACGGATAAACAGCGCGGGATCTTCCAGCAATCGAACCACCACGCCGTCGCCGTCATTACAGACGTCGCCATGCAACTGAAGCTGCTGCGCCAGTTGCCAGACGAAGGGACGAAAGCCGACGCCCTGAACTTTGCCGCGAATTCGGAGCTGTACGCCGGAGGGGGTATTTGTTGCCATTGAGTCATTCTCGCCATCATCATTCCCGGAAACGTATTTTACGAAAATTTCCGGGAATTCCCTTGATGCCAGCGCGTTTCCTGAGTGATTTTTGCGGCAGGAATCAGAAAAGCAAAGAAGCGGAAGAATCCAGCGCCGCGCGACGACGCTTTTCTGCGCTGAGTTGTTCGAGCTTATTGCGGTCAACGCAAATCAGGGCATGCGTCGGACAGGCTTCCATACAGGCCGGACCGGCATCGCGGTGATAACAGAGATCGCACTTGTTAGCTTCCGCCTTTTCCGCCCGTACGTTCAGGCCTGCACCGCTGTTACGCACAACCGGACGCACCACGACTTCCATTGCGCCATACGGGCAGGCCACCACGCAGGTTTTGCAGCCAATGCAACGTTCCTGCATGACATGAACAAAACCTTTATCACGGCTGATGGCACCGTTCGGGCAGACGTTCGCACACGGCGCGTCCTCACACTGGCGGCACAGCGTCGCCGTCGAGACATTCACACCTTTAATCACATGGATACGAGGTAAAAAGGTTTCAGGGGTCAGTGACGCGCAGTCCTGGTTTTCCTGATGGGAGACCACGCAGGCCACTTCACAGGTACGGCAACCAATGCACTTATTGGCGTCTGCAATGATGAAACGGTTCATCAAATTCTCCAGCAATGACAGATAATGTGCCGAAGCATTCACAAATCATGCCAGTTTTTATCTTGCTGTAATTTAACGATATTTAAAAACAGAGGGTGACCGTTATGGTGTCATCGTCACGAATGACGATGACGGGTGACAATTTTTACTGCGCCGCGATCGATGTAACGGAATCACGGCGAATCAACGTGCCGGTGAAGCTTTTCGGTGGCGTAAACGCCCCGCCATCCAGCATGAAAATGAGTCGACCAATGGTCTCCTGAATCATCTCCGTCACCGGAATTTTGACGCTGGAGAGCGCCGGTATGGTGTAGGGCGCCATTGCGATATCGTCAAAACCAATCACCGACACCTGCGATGGCACGACTAACCCTTTGTCATGCAATTGCTTGATGGCTCCAATCGCCATGTCGTCATTGCTGGCCACCAGCGCGCTGAACGTCACGTCGCGAGAAAGCAGCGCATCCACCCCTGCGGCACCGCAGGCTGGCGTCCATTTGCCTTTGACGATCAGGTCGTCATTGACGGCAATGCCGTGTCGGGTCAGCGCCTCTTTGTACCCCGACAGGCGTTCAACCCCGGTGGGGGAGTCCATCGAACCGGTGATAAAGGCAATCTGCTGATGGCCTGCGGCAATCAGTTCCGCCACGGCGTTAAAACTGGTCTGCTTTTGATCGCACCAGACGCAGTGGCTGCTGTTTTTCCGTAACCGGCGGTTAAGCACCATAATCGGCTGCGAGTGGCTGTCGATTATTTTATCGATCTCATCCACGCTGAGAAAACGCGGATAGATCATGATCGCGTCGCAACGCAAATCCAGCAGATACTGAATCGCCTGGCGCTCCTCTTGCGCGCTGTGCTTACCATCGGCAAGCAGAAGCTGACGGCCCTGATCTTCCGCCATCCGCGCGGTATGAAACAGCAATTCGCTAAAATAGACGCCGTGGTAGAGGGTGTTAGTCACAACCAGCCCCAGCGTCTGACTGGTTTTCGCCGCAAGGCTACGCGCCAGCAGGTTAGGCCGATAACCGCTCTCTTCAATCGCCTGAAATACGCGATCCTTCGTTTCCTGGCTGACGTAGCCATTCCCTGAAAGCACCCTGGAGACCGTCGCCTTCGATACCCCGGCCCGCTGCGCTACCTCCAGCATCGTCGTCATAAGTTTTCTTCCTTTTCTCGCAATGAGATGCAGTGTACTTCACCGCCGCGTGGTTGTCCCTGATGCTAAATCACACCAGAAAACCATAAGTGATTTAAATCACATTTCACGAAAACAGATAAAATTAAACATTGCCTGGCCAACATAAACTATTCATGATTTTGTGGAACCGGTTTCTCATTGGCGTTTCATCACCGACGATCGCTCAGGCGAATGTGCGGCAAAAATAAAACGTACCCTACTGATAAAACAGGATAAAAATCCTATGTCCAAGAATTATGCAGCGCTGGCGCGCTCCGTGGTGACGGCTCTGGGCGGCGTCGACAACATCACCGCAGTGACACACTGCATGACGCGTCTGCGTTTCGTTGTGAAAGATGACACGCGGGTCGACAGTGCCACACTCAAAACCCTCAGCGGCGTACTCGGCGTCGTTCGCAACGACAACCAGTGCCAGGTGATCATCGGCAATACCGTCTCCCAGGCGTATCGTGAAGTCGTCAACCTGCTGCCGGGCGATATGCAACCCGCCGAGCCCGTTGGCAAACCCAGGCTGACGCTCAGACGCATTGGCGCGGGGATCCTCGATGCGCTGATCGGCACCATGTCGCCGCTGATCCCGGCGATTATCGGCGGATCGATGCTCAAACTGTTGGCAATGATCCTTGAAATGACCGGGGTGCTGGAAAAAGGCTCCTCCACGTTAACGATCCTGACTGTGATCGGCGATGGCGCCTTCTTCTTCCTGCCGTTAATGGTGGCGGCCTCGGCGGCGATTAAGTTTAAAACCAACATGTCGCTGGCGATCGCCATTGCCGGGGTGCTGGTGCATCCAAGCTTTATCGACCTGATGGCGAAAGCGGCACAGGGCGAACACGTTGAATTCGCGCTGATTCCGGTCACCGCGGTGAAATACACCTATACGGTTATTCCGGCGCTGGTCATGACCTGGTGTCTGTCGTACATCGAACGCTGGGTGGATCGCATTACGCCTGCGGTCACCAAAAACTTCCTGAAACCGATGCTGATCGTGCTGATCGCCGCACCGCTGGCCATCGTCCTGATTGGGCCGATTGGCATCTGGATCGGTAGCGCGATTTCCGCGCTGGTCTATACCATTCACGGTTATCTCGGCTGGCTGTCTGTTGCCATTATGGGCGCGCTGTGGCCGCTGCTGGTGATGACCGGGATGCACCGCGTCTTTACGCCAACCATCATTCAGACCATTGCCGAAACGGGCAAAGAAGGGATGGTCATGCCGTCCGAAATTGGTGCCAACCTGTCGCTCGGCGGCTCCTCGCTGGCGGTAGCCTGGAAAACGAAAAACCCGGAACTGCGCCAGACTGCGCTGGCAGCGGCGGCCTCGGCCATCATGGCGGGGATTTCGGAACCCGCGCTCTACGGTGTGGCGGTACGCCTGAAACGTCCGCTGATCGCCAGCCTGATCAGCGGCTTCATCTGTGGTGCCGTCGCCGGAATGGCCGGACTCGCCAGCCACTCAATGGCGGCGCCGGGCCTGTTTACCAGCGTTCAGTTCTTCGACCCGGCCAATCCCATGACCATTGTCTGGGTGTTCGGCGTCATGGCGCTGGCGGTGGTGTTGTCGTTTGTTCTGACGCTGCTGCTGGGCTTTGAGGATATTCCCGTCGAGGATGCTGCCGCACAGGCACGAAAAAACCAGGCTGCACAACCATCTACGGTAAAAGGCGCCAGCGTCTGACTGTTATTCACTGAGGTTTATTATGGCTGTATTTCCGCAAGGATTTTTATGGGGCGGCGCACTGGCCGCCAACCAGGCTGAAGGCGCATACCGGGAGGGCGGCAAAGGGCTGACCACTGTCGATATGATCCCGCACGGCGAGCATCGTATGCCGGTCAAACTGGGACAGGAGAAACGTTTCCAACTGCGGAATGACGAATTTTATCCCAGCCATCAGGCGATCGATTTTTACCATCGCTATAAGGACGATATCGCCCTGATGGCGGAAATGGGCTTCACCGTCTTTCGCACCTCGATTGCCTGGAGCCGTATTTATCCCAACGGCGACGAACTGACGCCTAACGAGGAAGGCATAGCCTTCTATCGCGCGGTGTTTGCCGAGTGCAAAAAGTACGGTATTGAACCGCTGGTGACACTGTGCCACTTCGACGTGCCCATGCATCTGGTTACCGAATACGGCTCCTGGCGTAATCGCAAGATGGTGGAGTTTTTCACCCGCTATGCGCGTACCTGTTTTGAAGCCTTTGACGGCCTGGTGAAATACTGGCTGACCTTCAATGAAATCAACATCATGCTGCACAGCCCGTTCTCCGGCGCGGGGCTGGTGTTTGAAGAGGGGGAAAATCAGGATCAGGTGAAATATCAGGCCGCGCACCATGAGCTGATTGCCAGCGCGCTGGCGACGAAAATCGCCCATGAGATCAACCCGCAGAACCAGGTGGGCTGCATGCTGGCGGGTGGTAATTTTTATCCGTACTCCTGCAAACCGGAAGATGTCTGGACAGCGCTGGAAAAAGATCGGGAAAACCTGTTCTTCATTGACGTACAGGCGCGCGGCGCGTATCCGGCCTACTCTGCCCGTGTGTTTCGCGAGAAAGGCGTGGTGATTGAGAAAGCCCCGGAAGATGATGCAATCCTGAAAAACACTGTCGATTTTGTCTCCTTCAGCTATTACACGTCGCGCTGCGCGTCGGCGGAGATGAACACAAAGAACAGCAGCGCCGCGAACGTGGTGAAGTCAATGCGCAACCCGCACATCCAGGTCAGCGACTGGGGCTGGGGAATCGACCCGCTTGGACTGCGCATCACGATGAATATGATGTACGACCGCTACCAGAAACCGCTGTTCCTGGTGGAAAACGGTCTCGGGGCAAAAGATGAAATCGATGCCGATGGCCACATTAATGACGATTACCGTATTCGCTATTTGCGCGAACACATCCTGGCGATGGCTGACGCCATTGAGGACGGCGTGCCGCTGATGGGTTACACCACCTGGGGCTGTATTGATCTGGTGGCCGCGTCGACGGGTGAGATGAGCAAACGGTATGGGTTCGTCTACGTCGATCGCGATGATACCGGCAACGGTACGCTTGCGCGAACCCGTAAAAAATCGTTCTGGTGGTACAAAAAAGTGATCGCCAGCAACGGCCAGGATCTGGCGTAAACAGGATGTCGGATGGCGCTCGCGCTGTCCGGCCCTCCCTTCCCTCGTTACATCATTTGCATTCCGTTTCCGCTATCTCCCTTCCAGTTTCCGTTTTGCCCCTTCCCTTTTTTACTGGTATTTTATACAGGTATTTTCATCTACTCGTGGGTAACAAGGAATCGTTTATGACTATTGAGGCTGGCAGTCCGGAAGTCGCTATCATCAGGCCGTTTCGTCGTTTAAAGGTGAGCTATGTCAGAAAGCGCCATGAAGATCCGAAAACCGGCAATACGCGCCGCTATAGCCGGCATGCGTCGTTAACCATTAATGGCGACTGGCTGGAACAGGCGGGTTTCCCGACCGGCACCATTGTCAATGTGGCGGTAATGCAGGGGAAATTAGTGATCGAACAGGTGAGAGAAGAACAGGCCGGATGAGGTCAGACGGTCATCCGGCATGAATATCACGACGCGTCTAATTCCGCGAAGCCGCCGTGGCCCTCCCAGCCGTCGAGACGCTGGTAAACGGTGTCGACGGCATCCTTAACTGGCTGAGTCATGGGATAATAGAATCCGACGATATCTGGCTGAATCCCGAGGAAGATCACCTCGCCGACGTCTTCTTTAAGCTGATCAACCAGATAATTCAGCGGCATATTGTGGGTCGTCATCATGAACATCTCGGCGATATCGTCAGGATCGATAATGCGGATCTCGCCGGGATTCAACCCCATGTCGGTGGCATCCACGATCAGCAGACGATCCGGGCGCAGTTCGCGAATGGCCACGATGTCATTTTCCGGCGCACTGCCTCCGTCGATGACCACCCAGTTGCCTTTCGCCTGCGCCGCGCATTTTTCTGCCAGCAGCGGACCCGCGCCGTCATCCCCCATCATGCTGTTGCCAACACACAATAAAACGTCAGTCACGGTGTCTCCTTACCATCAGGTAAATAGCGCTCTCCTGATGAATATCATGCAGCATGCTGAGCATCTGTTTACTCCATGCCTGCTGCTCCGGGGTCTGCACCGCAAGCGCACGATCGAACGCGTGCGCCAGCATTTGCACATGGTTAAAATCGATGACGATCTCGCCGTATTTCGGCACCCCTTCCATCTTCCGACGGGCCTCGCTGCCCTCTTCCAGCGTGGCAATCCACGCCAGATATGCCTCCCACGGACAGCTCAGCGCGGCTTCCAGGCAGTCGATGATCCCAAGATGGTGACCAATCGCCAGGCTGTAATAGACAACCTGCTGCGCCTCTGCGGGCGTCGCATCGTTCTCATCAATAAACTTACGGCTCAGTTGACTGAACACCACCGTTTCACTCATCGGATACGCGCCTCTTCAACAACCTGATTCAGGTGCGTGACGATCTCGGTCAGGCGCGGATCGCTTTCCGCTTCCAGCCAGCGCGCCACCTGATGTTCACCCTGACCGAGCTGGCGCAGATAATCATCCGCAATCTGACGTCCATAGCGATAACCGGCCAGTCGACGCGCCTCGCGATCGACCTTCACGCGTAGCGGCTGAACCATGTCCGGATGCAGAATTTCCGCTGGTTGATCGTCCAGTTCGCCTGGCGCACGAGCGTGAATTTTCTGCTCCAGCAGGCCCAACGCCATCGCAAAACCGTACAGCGTTGCCGCAGGCGTCGGCGGGCATCCCGGAATATACACATCCACCGGCACAATTTTGTCGGTGCCGCCCCAGACGCAGTACAGGTCATGGAAGATACCGCCGCTGTTGCCGCAGGCACCGTAAGAGATACAGATTTTCGGATCGGGCGCAGACTGCCAGGCACGCAGCGCCGGGGAGCGCATTGCACGGGTAACCGCGCCGGTGAATAGCAGAATGTCCGCATGACGCGGTGACGGTACGACTTTGATACCGAAGCGTTCAGCGTCGAACAACGGTGATAAGGTCGCGAAAATTTCAATTTCACAGCCGTTACAGCCGCCGCAGTCCACGCGGTAAACATAGGCTGAACGCTTGATGTTTTTCAGTAATGACGCCTTCATGCTGGCGATGGACTCATCCACCGTCATCGGTACCGGAATACCGTTCGCGTCACGCGGACCTAATAAATGGCTCATCAGCTGGCCTCTTTCATATGGCGAGTCAGTTCAATTCGGTCGGACGGCACCAGGCATTTCTGACGTTTGCAGTCCGGGCAGGTCTCAAAGCTTTCGCGGTGATGCTCCGCGCGGCTGTCGCCGTTGTGCTTAAGCAGCGCAATGGCGTAATCAATCTCTTTCTGGACAGCGAAAGGACGATGGCAGACGCGGCAGTTGCACAGCGCAAAACGAGACTGCTGGAGGAAATCCTCTTTCTTCCACACCGCCAGTTCATACTCCTGCGAAAGCTTGATCGCCGCCGTCGGACACACTTCTTCACAGCGGGCGCAGAAAATGCAGCGTCCGAGGTTGAACTGCCAGGCCAGTTCGCCGCTGGCCAGATCGGTTTCCACCGTCAACGCATTCGACGGGCAGGCATTCACGCAGGCCGCACATCCAATGCACTGCTGCGGGTTGTGCTCCGGCTTACCGCGGAAGTTTTTATCAACCGCAATCGGCTCCAGCGGATAAGACGAAGTCGGCGCGCCGGTTTTGATGACTTTTTTGATAAAGGTAAACATGGCGATTCCTTATTTCAGCGGCGAGTTTTTACGCTCAATGCTGTAGCGCTCAAGTTCTTTGTATGGCACGACTTTGCTCTTCTTCTTACGCACATCCACCACGGTCATGCGGTCAGTACAGGAGTAGCAAGGGTCAAGGCTACCGATAATCAGCGGTGCATCAGAAACGGTGTTGCCGCGCAGCATGTAACGCAGGGTTGGCCAGTTGGCATACGTCGCCGCACGGCAGCGCCAGCGGTACAGCTTCTGGTTGTCGCCGGTCATGCTCCAGTGAATATCGTCACCGCGCGGCGCTTCGGAGAAGCCCAGCGCAAAGCGATGCGGAATGTAGGTGAAGCCTTCCACCATCAGCGGACCGCCTGGCAGGTTGTCCAGACCGAAGTCGATCATATTCAGCGCGGTGTACACTTCGTTGATACGCACTTTCAGACGCGAGATCACGTCGCAGCCCTGTTCGCTGTGAACCGTCATCGGCAGCAGACCGTAACCGACAAACGGGTGATCGGCGCGGGTGTCACGGGCGTGACCGCTGGCGCGAACCATCGGCCCAACGTTACTGAAATCACGCGCAATCTCTGGATCCAGACGACCGATTCCCACGGTACGCTGTTCCATATTCGGCGTACTGAGCAGCATATCCACCAGTTCCTGCACGTCGCGACGCATCTGTTGCGCCAGTTGGCGGGTCTGGATCATGTCCTCTTTCAGCAGATCGCGACGAATCCCGCCGATCAGGTTCAGACCGTAGGTCTTACGCGCCCCGGTCAGGATCTCCGCCATCTTCATGGAGGTTTCGCGGACGCGGAAGAACTGCATAAAACCGGAGTCAAAACCGGTGAAGTGACAGGCCAGACCGAGGTTCAGCAGGTGGGAGTGCAAACGCTCCACCTCCAGCAGAATGGCGCGAATCATCTGCGCGCGTTCCGGCACCACGATACCCATCGCGTTTTCCACGGAGGTGGTATACGCGGTGCTGTGGGCAAAGCCGCAGATCCCGCAAACGCGATCCGACAGGAAGGTGACTTCGTTGTAGCCCATCCGGGTTTCCGCCAGTTTTTCCATGCCGCGATGGACATAGAACAGGCGGTAATCGGCGTCGATAATATTTTCGCCATCAACAAACAGGCGGAAGTGTCCCGGTTCATCCGAAGTGACGTGCAGCGGGCCAATCGGCACCACGTTATTTTTTTTGTCACCCAGTTCGTTGATGAACTCGTAGGTTTCCGCATCGGTGGTCGGTGCCGGGCGCTGACGATAATCCATGCTGTCTTTACGCAACGGATAGAGTTCGTCCGGCCAGTCATCCGGCAGCACCAGACGGCGTTCGTCCGGCAGACCGACCGGGATCAGACCGTACATGTCGCGCACTTCGCGCTCGCCCCAGACGGCAGCTGGCACGCGCGGGGTGACAGACGGGAATTCCAGCTTATTGGCATCAACTTCAACACGGACGGTAATCCAGCATTTGGTGCCCTGCTCCATCGACAGCACGTAGTACACCGCGTAGTGACCACACAACTGGCGTTCATCATTGCCGAACAGTACGGAGAGCCACCCGCCCTGCTTGTAGTAAAGGAATTCGACCACTTCCGGCAGATAGTTGACCTTCACGGTGATGGTCAGCTGATCCCGGGTCTGCCGGGCTTCGTCCAGCACCACGCCAGGAAACGCCTGGTGCAGTGCGGCAAGGTATTGTTGACCTAATTTTTCTTCAGACATGCTCAAACTCTCTTAAATCACGCCACCAGCAAGGAGACGAACGCTAAAAACGCAAACCCAAAACCGGCCCAGGTCACGCGTGAAGTGGCGCAAAAACGCAGACGCGCCATGCTGTTTTCAAACAGGGCAATCACCAGTACGCCGACAAGCAGCTTAACGATGGCAATCACCAGCGCCAGCAGCAGTCCACCTGCGCTGAACGTTTCCATCTGTCCCCACGGCAGGAACACGCCGACAAACATTTGCAGAACCACCAGCTGTTTCAGGCTAATGCCCCACTTCAGCACCGCAAAACCGCTGCCGCTGTATTCGGTCAGCGGTCCTTCCTGTAGCTCCTGCTCCGCTTCCGCCAGATCGAACGGCAGTTTGCCCATTTCGATAAAGGTGGCGAACGCACAGGCGCAGAGTGCCAAAATCAGCGGAATGCTGCGGGCTGCTGGCCAGTGATAGATCGTATCGGTGATATTGCTGATATGGGTGGAACCCGCGACCTGCGCGGCGACCCACAGTCCCAGCAGCAGGATCGGCTCCACCAGCACGCCGAGCATCGCTTCGCGGCTGGCGCCGATCGCCGTGAACGGGCTACCGGTATCCAGACCAGCAATGGAAAAGAAGAAACGGGTAATGGCGAACAGATAAATCAACGTGATCAAATCGCCCAGTTGCGGCAACGGTGAACCCACAGTCACCACCGGCAGCGCGGTGGCGATGGTCAGCATAACGCCCACCATCACAAACGGCGTCAGACGAAAGACCCAGCCGGCATCCGCTGGCGCGACGCTCTGGCGGCCCAGCAGTTTGATCAGGTCGCGATACTCCTGCAATACGCCAGGACCGCGACGATTATGCAGACGGGCACGCGCCACGCGGGTCACGCCGGATAGCAGCGGCGCAGCGGCAAATAACACCAGCGCCTGAATTAACGGATATAAAACACTCATTCTCAGGCTCCTCGTGAAACCACAATCACCACCAGCACAGCCAGTTCGATCAGCGCCAGGCGGCGGAACAGCACCGGTACCGCCGCGCTCTGCCAGCCCGGAACCCACGCTACCGGGTTGAGCCACTTACGCAGTTTGAGAACCGGTGCAAAGGCTTCTTTCACTGGCATCGCGAAACCGTGCGCGGTAATGACCATCGACTGCTCGTGGTCGTAACCGCAGACCCATGCCGTCCCGCGTGAACGCGATGGCAGACGGTTGCCTTTAAACACCGCCATGATGATGAACGGCAGCAGCGGACAGGCGATCAGCAGCAGCGTGATCATAGGTTGCGATACGGTGGTATTGGCGGTTTCCAGTGGCAGCGGTACGGCTGTTGCCAGCAACGGCAACAGCCACGGCGCGGCAACCCCGCCGAGTACACAGCAAATCGCCAGCGCCACGACGCTGACGCCCATCAGGAGAGGCGCACAGCAGGCGTTTTCCGCCTCTTTCGTGCGCGGCGCGCCGAGGAAGGTAACGCCATACACTTTCGCCATACACATCACCGCCAGCGCACCGGTAATCGCCAGTCCGACCGCCAGTAGTGGCCCCAACAGACGACCAATAAACGCGCCGCTGTTGCCCAGTTTGAAGAAGGACTGGTAGATCACCCACTCGCCAGCAAAACCGTTCAGCGGCGGCAGTGCAGCCATCGCCATCAGCCCCACCAGCATCGCAATGGAAATAACCGGCATGCGTTTGCCGATGCCGCCCAGCTTTTCGATATCGCGATGTCCGGTACGAAACCAGATGCTGCCCGCACCGAGAAACAGTACGCTTTTGAACAGGCTGTGGTTCACCAGGTGATAGAGACCACCGGTCAGGCCAAGGGCAATCAGCGCCGGTTGATTGAGAGCAATCCCGGTCACACCTGCGCCGAGACCGAGCAGGATAATGCCGATGTTTTCCAGCGTGTGATACGCCAGCAGGCGCTGAATATTGTGCTCCATCAGCGCATACAGACCGCCGACAAACGCGGTGATCATGCCGAGTACCAGAAGCAGCACGCCCCACCACAGCGGCGCATTACCGCCAATCAGTGATAACGAGAGAATGCCCAGCAGACCGACCTTCATCACCACGGTGGAGAACAGCGCCGCCGCCGGGGCGCTGGCGTTCGCGTGTGCCTGCGGCACCCATCCGTGCAGCGGAATAATTCCGGCCAGCAGACCAAAGCCCGCCACGCCGAGCAGCCAGATGTCAGAACCCAGCGGCAGTTCCTGTGTGCGCAGATCGAGCAGGCGTAACTCCAGCGTGCCGTAGCGTTGCCACACCAGATAGCAGGCAATCGCCAGCAGCAGCGTACCGAGACGCCCCAGCGCGAACCACAGCTTGCCTTCTTTGCTGCATCCGGTCAGGAACACCGCACACAGCGCCATGATTTCCGCCATCACCACCAGCGTGCCGAGATTGCTGGCGGCAACCGCGCACACCGCCGCGGCCATCAGCAGATTCAGCAGCAGGCCGTTAGCTTTCACCTGCGGATGGCGATGCCAGTCGATGTTGTACAGACTGACGAACAGTCCACACAGCCCCAGCGTAATCAACCAGATGGCATTCAGCGGGGTGATTTGCACGCTGTGACCGATAAACGGCATCATGCCGCGCACCGCGACAGCGTTGATGAGCACGGAGAAACCCGCCGCGGCGGTACACAAGCTACCCACCGCACCGCCCACGCCAGCGACCCAGCCGCTCAGCGCTTTATGAAAAGAGAACAGAAATGCCAGGACGGCGGCGACGGCAAACCAGGCCACGCCGCTGGTGATCAGTGAAATTGCGCTCATTTTGCCTCCCCACTCTGAGCCTGCTGAAACAAGGAGAGATCGCCGAAGTCGGTATTGAAAGTCAGCTCACGTTTCCGTTTACTGGCGCGGGCGATATCCATGTTGTTCACCAGATGCAGGGCTTTCGTCGGACACATCCGCACGCAGGCCGGGCCTTGTTCATCGAAGCTGCACAGATCGCACTTCACCGCGATGGCACGCACGCCCGGAACCCAGTCCAGCAGCGTGCTGACGCGAGCCGGTGCCGGTGGCGCAGGCGGCGCTTTCGACGTATTGGCGTTGGCCGGGATATGCAGCGGACGGCTGCCGGAAAATTCGATCGCGCCAAACGGACAGGCAATGCCGCACAGTTTGCAGCTTACGCACAGGCTTTCATTAAGCTGTACGGCGCCATCCACCCGGTTAATGGCGTTAACCGGACACACGGTGGCGCAGGGGGCATCTTCACAGTGGTGGCAAAGCTGCGGCGCAGATTCTTTTTCATTCAGCATCACTTTCAGGCGCGGCATAGACTGTAGGCCGTGCTGGCGATGCGTCTCTGAACAGGCGGCCTCACAGGTGTGGCAGCCGATACAGAGCGTGGAGTCAGCAATTACAAAACGATTCACCAGGCATTCCTCAGGTGATAGTCATTTTTGACGAAAACATGCCGATAAAATGTCATTTTCGACACTGTTCGACACGTCTGTCCCTTAAATCGTCGTGACAACCCATGAGACGACGTCACGACGCAAAACGCGGTGGTCAGGCCGCCGGGGTTTGTCTCGCCACCAGTTGGCTCAGATTGATCGGCGACCCGCTTTCGACAGCGGCATACAGTCGGTCATAAACGCTGGCGATTTTATCGAGATAGTGTTCCAGCACCTGCTCACGCTCACGGTTGCTGACCCGCTCGTCCACTTTGCCGTCAATGCTCAACTGTGCCTGTGCAATCAGTTGCTTATCTTCGCCATCTTTTGTTTCGACGTAATACTCGATGGTGTGGCTGTTGAAGCCATCCGCCATCGTGACGGTGATACGAAAGTGTTCGAACAGTACGAAACAGAGATCTTTATCCGGCGCGCAGCTCATCGCATGGTGCAGACGCGCTTTCGACAGGGTGATCCCCTGAACCAGCGAGTTGCAGTAAATATGCCACTGGTCCTGTAGGCGACGATGCCGCTGCGCGATGTATTCGGCTTTTTCGCTTATTTCCCAAATAGTCATGTCAGGTTATCCGTTTAACAGAGATAGCCTGCCATAAGCATTTTCCATGCCAGTTTTTAACCATTTGTTTTTGCATGAATTTAGAAATAAATGACGGCTGTCGACGTCCAAATGACATGTCATTTCGTCATCATCGTCATCGACAAACGCCCCCAACTTTCAGGCTGGCATAGTTATTGCTTATCACTGCCCATAACATCGGGAGGCGATATGCACGAAATTACCCTTTGCCAGCGGGCACTGGAATTGATCGAACAACAGGCCGTCGCGCACGGCGCAAAACGGATAACTGGGGTCTGGCTCAAAATTGGCGCATTTTCTTGCGTAGAAACCAGCGCTCTCTCCTTTTGTTTTGATCTGGTATGCCGTGGCACCGTTGCGGAAGGTTGTAAACTGCACCTCGAGGAACAAGAAGCCGAATGCTGGTGTGAATCCTGTCAGCAATACGTCACCTTACTGACCCAACGCGTACGCCGCTGTCCGCAATGCAATAGCGACACGTTGCAGATCGTGGCCGATGACGGATTACAGATTCGACGAATAGAAATAGATCAGGAGTGAGCGATGTGTACAACATGCGGTTGCGCTGAAGGCAACCTTTATATAGAGGGTGATGAGCATAACCCTCATTCCGCGTTTCGCAGCGCGCCTTTTGCCCCGGCAGCTCGCCCGGCGCTGAATATTACCGGCATCAAAACGTCCGAATTCACCCCGAGCCAGACCGAAGAAGGCGATCTGCACTACGGTCACGGTGAAGCCGGGACCCATGCGCCAGGCATGAGCCAGCGGCGTATGCTGGAAGTGGAAATCGACGTACTGGATAAGAACAACCGGCTGGCCGAACGTAACCGCGCCCGCTTCGCCGCGCGCCAGCAACTGGTGCTCAACCTCGTCTCCAGCCCGGGTTCCGGTAAAACAACGCTGCTCACCGAAACGCTGATGAAGCTGAAAGACAGCGTGCCGTGCGCCGTCATTGAAGGCGACCAGCAGACGGTTAACGATGCCGCCCGCATTCGGGCTACCGGCACACCGGCTATTCAGGTCAACACCGGTAAGGGCTGCCACCTTGATGCGCAGATGATTGCCGATGCCGCGCCGCGTCTGCCGCTGGAAGACCGCGGCATTCTGTTTATCGAAAACGTCGGCAATCTCGTCTGCCCGGCGAGTTTTGATCTCGGCGAACGCCATAAAGTGGCGGTGCTTTCTGTCACCGAAGGCGAAGACAAACCGCTGAAATACCCGCATATGTTCGCCGCCGCCTCACTGATGCTGCTCAACAAAGTCGACCTGCTACCGTACCTGAATTTCGACGTTGAGAAGTGCATTGCCAGCGCCCGGGAAGTTAATCCGGATATCGAGATCATCCTGATTTCCGCCACCAGCGGCGAAGGGATGGATCAGTGGCTGAACTGGCTGGAGGCACAGCGATGTGCATAGGCGTTCCCGGCCAAATCCGCACCATTGAAGGTAATCTGGCGAAAGTCGACGTTTGCGGCATTCAGCGCGACGTCGATCTGACGCTGGTCGGCCGTTGTGATGAGCACGGCGAACCTCGTCTGGGCCAGTGGGTACTGGTCCACGTCGGTTTTGCCATGAGCGTGATTAACGAAGCCGAAGCGCGCGACACGCTCGATGCGCTCCAGAACATGTTTGATGTTGAGCCGGACGTCGGCGCTTTGCTGTATGGCGAGGAAAAATAATGCGTTTTGTTGACGAATACCGCGCGCCGGAACAGGTGATGCAACTGATTGAACACCTGCGTGAACGTGCCGCGCATCTGCCGTACACCGCCGAACGTCCGTTGCGCATTATGGAAGTCTGCGGCGGCCATACGCACGCGATCTTCAAATTTGGTCTCGACCAGTTGCTCCCTGATAACGTGGAGTTTATCCACGGCCCGGGTTGTCCGGTCTGCGTACTGCCGATGGGACGTATCGACAGCTGCGTAGAAATTGCCAGCCATCCGGAGGTGATTTTCTGTACCTTTGGCGACGCCATGCGCGTGCCGGGGAAACAAGGCTCGCTGTTGCAGGCGAAAGCGCGCGGTGCGGATATTCGCATCGTCTACTCGCCGATGGATGCGCTCAAACTGGCGCAGGAAAACCCAACGCGTAAAGTCGTGTTTTTCGGTCTCGGCTTTGAAACAACCATGCCGACGACCGCCATTACCCTGCAACAGGCAAAACTTCGCGACGTGCAGAATTTTTACTTCTTCTGTCAGCACATCACACTCATTCCAACCCTGCGCAGTCTGCTGGAGCAGCCCGATAACGGTATTGACGCGTTCCTCGCGCCGGGCCACGTCAGCATGGTGATCGGTACCGACGCCTATCATTTTATCGCCAGCGAGTTTCATCGTCCGCTGGTGGTCGCTGGATTCGAACCCCTTGATCTACTGCAAGGCGTCGTGATGCTGGTTGAGCAGAAAATAGCGGCCCACAGCCAGGTCGAGAACCAGTACCGCCGCGTGGTGCCTGACGCCGGCAACCTGTTAGCGCAACAGGCTATTGCCGACGTATTTTGCGTCACCGGCGACAGCGAGTGGCGCGGTCTGGGGGTGATTGAATCGTCCGGCGTGCATTTGACGCCTGACTATCAGCGTTTTGATGCCGAAGCGCATTTCCGCCCGGCACCTCAGCAGGTTTACGACGACCCGCGCGCGCGCTGCGGCGAAGTGCTGACCGGGAAATGTAAACCGCATCAGTGCCCGTTGTTTGGCAAGACCTGTAATCCAGAGACCGCCTTCGGCGCACTGATGGTCTCTTCAGAAGGCGCATGCGCCGCCTGGTATCAGTATCGTCAGCAGGAGTGTGAAGCATGAACAGCGTACAACTCGCCCACGGCAGCGGCGGTCAGGCCATGCAGCAACTGATTAACAGTCTGTTTATGGAAGCCTTCGCTAACCCGTGGCTGGCGGAGCAGGAAGATCAGGCGCGCCTGGAACTGGCGCAACTGGTCGCTGAAGGCGATCGACTGGCGTTCTCTACCGACAGCTACGTCATTGACCCGCTGTTTTTCCCCGGCGGCAACATCGGCAAACTGGCGATCTGCGGCACCGCCAATGACGTCGCCGTCAGCGGCGCAATCCCTCGCTATCTCTCCTGCGGCTTTATCCTCGAAGAAGGGCTGCCAATGGAGACGCTGAAAAGCGTGGTAAACAGCATGGCCGCCACCGCGCGTGAGGCCAATATCGCGATCGTGACCGGCGATACCAAAGTTGTTCAGCGTGGCGCAGCGGATAAATTGTTCATCAACACCGCGGGCATGGGGGCGATTCCGGCCAATATTCACTGGGGGGCGCAGACCCTGGCTGCGGGCGACGTGCTGCTGGTCAGCGGCACGCTGGGCGATCACGGAGCCACTATTCTTAATCTGCGTGAACAGTTAGGACTGGATGGCGAACTGGTCAGCGACTGCGCGGTATTAACTCCGCTGATTCAGTCGTTGCGCGATATTCCCGGCGTGAAAGCCCTGCGCGACGCGACGCGTGGCGGCGTGAACGCAGTCGCCCATGAGTTTGCCGCCGCCTGCGGTTTTGGCATTGAGCTGTCCGAATCCACACTTCCCGTGAAGCCTGCCGTTCGTGGAGTATGTGAACTGCTGGGTCTGGATGCGCTCAACTTCGCAAACGAAGGCAAGCTGGTCATTGCCGTTGAACGTCAGGCGGCCGGGCAGGTGTTGGCGGCGTTGCATGCCCATCCGCTGGGGCGCGATGCGGCATTGATTGGCGAAGTGGTCGAACGTAAAGGTGTGCGTCTGGCCGGTCTTTACGGCGTGAAGCGCACGCTGGATTTACCGCATGCAGAACCGCTGCCGCGTATTTGCTGATTATATTGCCCGGTGGCGCTACGCTTACCGGGCCTACGGGTAACGCGTTGTCCGTAGGCCGGATAAGGCGTAGCCACCATCCGGCAGACGTTTAAAAAGAATACCTATAATTCATGTACCTTTTGCACCGCGCAGCGGTACTTTCCTGGAAAAGCAATATGTCGTATACACCGATGAGCGATCTCGGGCAGCAAGGATTGTTCGACATCACTCGCACATTGTTACAGCAGCCCGACCTGCAATCGCTAAGCGAGGCGCTTTCGCAACTGGTAAAGCGCTCGGCGCTTGCCGACAGCGCGGCGATTGTGTTGTGGCAAGCGCAGACACAGCGGGCGTCCTGGTACGCCACGCGCGATGACGGCAAACCCGTCATCTACGAAGATGAAACCGTGCTGGCCCACGGCCCGGTCCGCCGTATCCTCTCTCGCCCCGATGCCCTGCACTGCAATTATCACGAATTTTCAGAAACCTGGCCGCAACTGGCCGCTGGCGGACTTTACGCGCCATTCGGCCACTACTGCCTGCTGCCGCTGGCGGCGGACGGGCGCATTTTTGGCGGCTGCGAATTTATCCGCAACGACGATCGTCCCTGGAGCGAAAAAGAGTACGAGCGTCTGCAAACCTTCACCCAGATTGTCGGCGTGGTGGCGGAGCAAATTCAGTGCCGGGTCACGAACAACGTCGATTACGATCTCTTGTGCCGCGAACGCGACAACTTTCGTATTCTGGTCGCCATCACTAACGCCGTTCTCTCCCGGCTCGACATGGATGAGCTGGTGAGCGAAGTCGCCAAAGAGATCCATCACTATTTCAATATCGACGACATCAGCATTGTCCTGCGCAGCCACCGTAAAAATAAGCTCAGCATTTACTCCACTCACTACCTCGATGAAAATCATCCCGCACACGAACAAAGCGAAGTCGATGAAGCTGGCACCCTGACGGAACGGGTGTTTAAAAGCAAAGAGATGCTGCTGATTAACCTGAACGAACGGGACGCGCTGGCCCCCTATGAACGCATGCTGTTCGATACATGGGGCAACCAGATTCAGACGCTGTGCCTGCTGCCGCTGATGTCGGGCAACACCATGCTCGGCGTGCTCAAGCTGGCGCAGTGTGAAGAAAAAGTGTTTACCACCGCCAACCTGAACCTGCTGCGCCAGATTGCCGGGCGCGTCGCCATCGCCGTCGATAACGCCCTCGCCTATCAGGAAATCCATCGGCTGAAAGAGCGGCTGGTGGATGAAAACCTGGCGCTCACCGAACAGCTCAATAATGTCGACAGCGAGTTTGGTGAAATCATCGGGCGCAGCGATGCGATGTACAGCGTGCTCAAGCAGGTCGAGATGGTGGCTCAGAGCGACAGCACCGTGCTGATCCTCGGTGAAACCGGCACCGGGAAAGAGCTGATTGCCCGCGCAATTCACAATCTGAGTGGGCGTAATGCACGCCGGATGGTGAAGATGAACTGCGCCGCGATGCCCGCGGGCCTGCTGGAAAGTGACCTGTTCGGCCACGAACGCGGTGCCTTCACCGGTGCCAGTGCGCAGCGCATTGGCCGCTTTGAGCTGGCGGATAAAAGTTCTTTGTTCCTGGATGAAGTGGGCGATATGCCGCTGGAATTACAGCCTAAGCTCCTGCGCGTCTTGCAGGAACAGGAATTTGAGCGTCTGGGCAGCAATAAACTGATCCAGACCGACGTGCGTCTGATCGCCGCCACCAACCGTGACCTGAAAAAAATGGTCGAGGATCGCGAGTTTCGTAGCGATCTCTACTACCGTCTCAACGTTTTTCCGATCCAGCTTCCGCCGCTGCGCGAACGCCCGGAAGATATCCCCCTGCTGGTGAAAGCGTTCACCTTTAAAATCGCTCGCCGCCTGGGGCGTAACATCGACAGTATCCCGGCGGAAACCCTGCGCATCCTCAGCAATATGGAGTGGCCGGGTAACGTGCGCGAACTGGAGAACGTGGTTGAACGTGCCGTTCTGCTGACGCGAGGAAGCGTACTGCAACTCTCGCTGCCGGATATCGGCATGCTCTCGCCAGGCGAACCGCCCGTTGCGACCGAAGTCGCCCAGGAAGGGGAAGACGAGTATCAGCTCATCATGCGGGTGCTGAAGGAAACCAACGGCGTGGTCGCAGGGCCGAAAGGGGCGGCACAGCGCCTCGGACTCAAGCGTACAACGCTGTTGTCACGCATGAAGCGTTTAGGGATTGATAAGGATGCATTAGTGTAAGCCGTTCCGGCTATACTCTGTGGAACATAAACAAAAGGAGGCAACATGGCGGTATCAGCACGCAATCAATTGACCGGTACGGTTAGCGCAGTCGCGACAGGCGCAGTCAACGACGAAGTAGAGCTGACGCTGGCAGGCGGTGCAAAACTGGTCGCTATCGTCACCCACAGCAGCCAGCAGGCGCTGGGTCTGGTGAAAGGCAAAGACGCCATCGCGCTGATCAAAGCGCCGTGGGTCACCCTGGCAACAGAAGATTGTGGTCTGAAATTTTCAGCCCGCAACCAGTTCGCCGGTCGCGTTTCTCAGGTCACCGAAGGTGCAGTCAATGCCACTGTCCACATCAAAACCGATGCCGGATTTGAGATTGTGGCAGTCGTCACCAATGAGAGTCAGCAAGAGATGAAACTGAGCCAGGGCAGCCGCGTTATCGCGCTGATTAAAGCCTCAGCAATTCTGATTGCCACCAAAGCGTAACTCAGGCGCTCGATGACGTAATATTCATCGGGCTTACTAACGCCTTACTTCTTGCGCTGATATTTTTCCGGCAGTTCCGGTACGGGACGTTTATCGTCGATAAGATGACGAACGGTCAGGATTGGATGACGCCAGAGCATTCTCGGCCCCGCCCAGCGCATGATCTGCTTCATCTCTTCACGCTTCGCTGGCTGATAGCAGTGCACGGGACACTGTTTACAGGCCGGTTTCTCCTCGCCAAAGACGCACTTATCCAGACGTTTTTGCGCATAGGCAAACAGCGCTTCGTAGTGTTCCGGCTCATCTGATGCCTGCGGACACAGGCTCTCGTACAGCGCGATCATCTTTTTAATCGTCAGTTTTTCGCGAGCAATGCGCTTGCCGGACATGGTGCCTCCAGGAATAAGTTGCATAAATAATACACATTATTCGTAATGGCAACCATACCCAACTATAGGTGTACTATATCGCCCGACGTTTATAAGGCCGATACTGTGGTAACCAGAAATGCTCTGCAATGCGCTGATAAAGCGTTTCATCATTCATCACATTCGCAACGCCAGACTGCTGTGCGGCTTTCGCTACCGCAAAAGCCATTTGACGGGTCACATCACATATCGTGCTGATTTCAGGCAGTAAACCTCCGGTCCCCTCGCAAACCAGAGGTGACGTCTCTGCAAGCGCACGGCTCGCTGCCATCAACATAGCTTCCGTGATCCTTGTGGCGCCACAGGCAATTGACCCCAGTCCAATCGCAGGGAAAATATAGACGTTGTTACACTGCGAGACAGGAACAGAGTGTCCTTCATACTCAACAGGCTCACAAGGACTGCCAGTAGCAATGATCGCCTGTCCTTCAGTCCAGTAAACGATATCTTCTGGACTGGCTTCCATTCTGGAAGTGGGGTTAGACAGAGGCATGATGACCGGGCGATCGCAATAATGATACATCGTGCGCACGACCTCTTCGGTAAACAACCTTGCCTGTCCAGAAACCCCCAGCAGAATGGTCGGTTTTGCATTACGAATCACCTCTAATAAAGAAGGTGTTGCCCCTATGTATTTCCAGTCTGTCAGCTTTTGCGTAGACTGCGCCAGTGGTCGTTGAAAATCAGCCAGAGAAGTACTGGTCGTCAATATCAGACCATCGCGATCTACCATAAAAATGCTTTTACTGGCCTCATCGACGCTCATCCCAGCCGCAACCCGGCAGGCAATAATATGGCGGGCAATACCACAACCTGCCGCACCGGCGCCGACAATGACGACCACCTGTTGTGTAAAGTCTCGATGACTTCCACGGCACGCAGCCAGAATGGTCGCTAATGCAACCGATGCCGTCCCCTGAATATCATCATTAAAACAGCACAGAGCATCACGATATCGATACAACAAAGGAACCGCCGTATGCTGGGCAAAGTCCTCAAACTGCAGCAACACATTGGGCCAACGGCGCTTTACCGCCGCGATAAACATGTCGACAAAGGCAAAATATTCCTCACCAGTAATGCGCGGATGTCGCCAGCCAATATAGCGGGGATCGCCCAACAATTTCGAATTGTTGGTTCCAACATCCAGCATAATCGGCAGCGTTTGCGCCGGATTCACACCACCGCAAACGGTATAGAGTGACAGTTTACCAATGGGGATTCCCATTCCCCCGGCGCCCTGATCGCCCAGCCCTAAAATACGTTCTCCATCTGTCACCACAATAACATTGACGTCATTTCGCGAAATATCATGAAGAATGTCGTCAATACGCTCGCGATCTGGCCATGAAATAAACACACCTCTGGCCCGGCGATAAATACCTGAAAATTTCTCGCAGGCGGCGCCAACCTCTGGGGTATAGACAATTGGCAGCATTTCCGAAAGATGCGTTTTCAGAAGATAGTAAAACAGCGTCTCATTGGTATCCTGGATGTTTCTCAGATAGATATGTCGCGCACTATCTGACTCTGCATCCTGATATTGCTGGTATGCGCGTTCAGCTTGTTCATGAATATCTTCAATGGCACTGGGTAGTAATCCATTGAGATTGAAATCATTTCGTTCTTGCCTGGTAAAACTACTTCCTTTATTCAGTAGAGGAGATTCCAGTAACAACTTGCCCGTAAACGGGACATACAACACAGCGTCTCTCACGTTACTATCCATTGTTATGAACGAGAATTCAGATCAAGATAAAGCAGGCAACAAACATTGCGGCGATACCCGCCAAAGCTGGCAGCAATGTTCTTCTGACGATCATAAAAGGTGAACATTCGCCTGCTTTACTAACAGCAATAATAATGCCCGCAACCGGCGAAATAGATCGCCCCATTCCTGCCATGAGTTGCATTGGCAGGATCATATTGACCGCACTCTCACCAAACTTTGCCGCGATAGACGGAGCCAGACCAGAAAAGGAGAAAAATGCGGCAACCCCGGATCCCGTCAATACGGCAGTAATGCCCACTAATATCGTCATCACCAGCGTCATACTGGTGAACCCTAATCCAGCGTTTTGCACCGATTGTAAGAGATAATCCACGGCACCAATTTTCTGCAATCCCTGGGCATAAATATCCGCGCAGACCAGCAGAGAGACAATGCTGGTAAACATGCTGCCCATACCTTTAAAGAACACCTGCAAACCTTTACAGCAGGCCTTGAAATCACGAGTGGTAATCAGTTCAAAGATAAATGCAATAACAGCGCCCAGTATCATTGCAGTAACGACATCAATCTTGATCGATGTGATCACCAGTGGGCTGAATACCAGAACAAGTACCACGGGTATAACAGGGAGTAACGCGTAAAGCGCCGGGACTTTACGCCCTTCCTCTTCTGCTTCAACGACCTCTTGAAGTCCAGCAACAAAACCGTCTTTTTTATCGAAATATTTGGCGGTGAAGAAAATCACGACAGCCACCGTCAACATAACCACCACTGCCACCGGCATCTGGTAATGCGCAAAATAAATCGCGCTCTCCATCCCGGCATGTTTTGCCGCCAGATTAGCCGTACCGACAGCGGGCCCAAGATCCATAAACGCGCACAAACCGATCATGGCCGCAGCAGACGCTTTGCTCACCCCCAGACGCACCAGTACAGGGAAAAAAGTGACCAGTAACAGCATCGCTAACCCAGCGGCACTGGAGATCGCCACATGCAACAACTGTGCGCAAATATAGCCTAACGCAAGAATAAGATAAGGTGCCTTGAGCACTTGTAATGGACGAATACACATATTTACCATCGCATTTGAGGCTTTAATGTGATCCATATAACTGGCAAATCCACCCGCAGCCATGATAATTAAACCGATACCGGCTATCTGTGTGGTCAATGATTCTTTTGCAAAGCTGAAGATATCCAGCCAGGTAGAGCCTGTTGATTTCGCTTTTTCGTAAAGAATGCTATTTTCTGGATAAAACATAACTGTAATGGTCAGTAATGCCAATCCCGCAAGTAATAAGGCTGTCTGCGGCTGATAATTTTTAACAATTAACCACGCGGCAAACACTGTTATCACTATTGCTATAATAAATGCAGACATAATAACAATTCCTATGCACAAAAATTTCTGGGTTAAGCGCTTTAATATTGAGTTCTAAGTGTAATCACCACCCTAGGCATAAAATATGGGAAAGGTGTTTTCCCAATGTTTTTTGTGAGAAAGATCGCACCTTATCTGCATTTGAGTGATTCAATGACGAAATTATGGAAAGCAGGTTATATTAATGTACATAGCACAATTGACGCAAAAAGCGTATTATCCTATAACAATCGTGTTTAAAAATGGACCTGGTAGCCCGTATGTACAGAAAGAAAACACTTAGTCTTGATGAATATCATTCATTAACGAAAGATATCGGTGAACTAACGGAATCTGAATATCGACTTAACGAGTATATTAACAAGCATTTTAATGAGCTTCCTTATCATGGCATTGTTGATCTTTCACAAAATGCTTCGGTTAGCAAGGCAACTATTGGACGATTCCTGAATAAAGTTGGATTTACTGGCTATGCGGATTTCAAAAGAGCACTGGACACAACGCTCTCTGAGAATAAAATCTCCGCACCTTATGAAAAAAATAGCCGCCAACGTAATAAGGGCACAATTACTACAGAACACATTGTTGATGCATTCACACAAAAAGTGTCATCACTCTTTGCTGGATTCAAAAAAAACATAAACATTAACAACCTGAACGATTTCATACAGCTGGTGTTGAACGATCAGCGACACATTTATGTCGTTGGACCATCATCATCTCATGCAATGGCAATACACTTTTGTACATTGCTGAAGTATTTTCGCAGCAATATTTCCCTCTTGCCGACTGACATCAGCGAACTCCCTAAGTGTCTGATAGATATTAAAGAAGATGATGTACTAATTGTATTTTCCTACTATCGTTTTAACCGCGTCGCACTCAACATCGCAAAATGGTTCAAAAAGAAAAATGCGACCGTTGTATTAGTCACTAATTCTGAAGCTAATCCTTACGGAAAATTCTGTGAGCTACAGTTCGTTCTTCCAAGCGATGCTCAGTCCGTCTTTCAAAGCAGAATTATTGGCTTCTTTTTTATCGAACTTATTCTGCACCTTGCTTATGAAAAAGGTGACAGTGAAGGTAATTTTGCACAACTTGAAGAACTATTTCTTTTCTTTGAAACATTTTCCGCCTCCTGATATCCAGGTAGAAATCAGGAGGATCTCAGGTGAAACCCTCACAGGACAATTCAGGCGATGCCTGTCGTCTTAATACTTTCAAATCTGCTGATAGTTTCGGCAATCAGTTCATCATTACAGCCAATATAAGAAAGAGGTTCACAAGCTTCTAAAATCTCATCCTGTGATAATGATGCCAGAATATCCGGACTGGATTGCGCTATCGCCATAAAACCGCTCTCTTCATCTGATTGTTTTAAAAGTGATTTCACCAGGTTATAGGCTTGTTCCCGACCAATTTTTGTGGCGAGCCTCATCGTCAGTGATTCAGACATAATAAAATACTTCGAGCAATCAAAGTTTTCGCGCATTTTCTCTTCATAAACAATAAGATGTGAAAGAAGCTTCTCTGCACGTTTCAGACTGGTCGATAACGCATTTGATGCTTCAGGTACTATCGTCCAGTTCAGAACTCTCATTGAGGCTGCACGAACATCTTGCTGATCCAACATCGCTGGTGCCCCTGAAGCATACATCCACCCCATTTTTGCCAACGTTTGAATCATATTACTGGCCCTGGGGTTTGCCTTATGTGGCATGGTGCTGGACCCCCCACCACCTTCGCCTTCCTGTACTTCGGCAATGGGCGTACGCCCCATGGTTTCCACATCATTTGCCAGACGACACATCGTGCCGTGTATCAGTGCGAAGCACTGGACTACCTCGACAATGGCATCCTGACTGGCATTATTTATGCCACAAGGAACATTCAATCCCAACGCCTGCATGAGTCGTGCACGTGTTTCCATCCCCTGAGCGCCAACAGAGGCAAGGTTCCCCACAGCCCCACCAAACAGACCAGTAATCGCACGGGGATAGAGCTGTTGCAGACGAAGTAGATGTCGGTTCACCTCTGCCAGATACCCTGAAACATGTAACCCCCAGGTCGTGGCAGACGCATCTACCGAATTCGTTCGCGCGACCATGACGGTACGAGAGTACTTCAGGGTCATCGATTTCATCTCCTCCCCCACATCAATCAACTGCTGGTATATCAACTGCAATGTCTGCTGTAACCGCATCGCCAGACCGGAATCCAGGAGATCCTGGGTAGTACATCCCCAATGAAGATATTGACTCACCAGTGGCGTACCGGAAGCAGAGATTTGATCGATCAGCGGTTTAATTGCCATACCGACCAACTGTGTCCCCTGCGCTAAAGCAGGCCAGTCCAGCGTTACGTTATGGCAGGCCTGCTCAATTTCAATGGCCGCTTGCTCAGGAATGATCCCCAGTTCACTTTGTACACGCGCCACCGTCGTTTCGAAACGCAGCCAGCAGTGAATCAGATTCTTGTCCGACCATATTTCCCGCATCCGATCGTCTGTAAACAGTGAAGAATAGAGATCGGAATCAAATACTGTAGTTTGCTTACCGTACATACGGCCCCTCTCCGGTAATGAAAGCATCGTAATAATAGTGCGATTAATGAAGTTTGCGGGATCTGCGTCCTGATTTATAGGGGAAAAAGAAATTCCCATCGAAAAATAGAGTATGAGAATGTGATATTCCCATCATCATGTCTTTGGTAAATGAAAAGTGCGATATGTTTCACAGTATTTTTTAAAAAATCTACAAAAGGAAAATCAAACTATCAAAAACAACAACCACAAATATAATAACCATTAATAAGAAAATGGACTCTCGTATATTTATGCGTGAACTGTCACAGTTTATCGCGAGAAAAAACAATTCCCATATCGAACATAATTCTTTCCCATAAATAATCATCCCGCAGTTTATTTTTATGGTCAGGACCGGGTTACTTTCTTGAGGGATGATATGGAAATAAAACACTATTCACTACTATTACTGATAAGTATGAGCTCTTCTGCATTTGCCTTAAACGTCTATAATAAAGACGGTAATACGCTGGATATATATGGACGTGTTGAAGGGAAAATTGCCAGCGGCAATAACTCCTTTGCCGGTAGCGAGAGTCGTAGCGATCTGGGAGGGCGTTTAGGCATTTATCTCACCCGAGATTTAGATTTACTGCCCGAAACGAAAATCGTCGGCCGCCTGGAGTGGCAGGTTCGCACTGAAAAAAACGACAATAATACGGATGATAGCGATCTGGAATCCCGCTATGCATACATTGGCTTTTCAAATAAAACGTGGGGAGAACTGATCGCCGGCAGAACAAAAAACCCGTTAAATCAGGTCATTAAGATGACTGACAGGTATAAAAACTTCACGCCCAATATCTACAGTTATGGCATTACAACCATCGATAACTCTTACCAGTACAACCGCCAGGATGGTACGGTGCAATGGAATGCTAAATTTGCGGGTAACGAAATCCAACTGGCATGGATATCCGGCAATGGTAATAGTGACAATGAGGCTCTGGACTATGGCGCAATGGCGAGCTATCGCAAGTCGTTTAAATTTGGTGATTTCAAAATAACACCAGCGATAGCCGCCAGTCGTTACAAACGTCAGGACGGTGTTGTGACGACGGATGGCCGTAATCAGAACGATCAAATTATGGGCGGACTACAGCTTGACTATAATGCCTGGGGACTGGCTGTCACAGGATTGCGCACCTCTATTTCTCGTGACGATAAAAGCGACAATAACTATAAAGGATTGGATTCCCTTATTTCTTATAACTTTGGAAAAGTGAAAGTCCTAAGTGGTTATAGCTTTTTAAATGAAGAGGGTAAAGATATCGCTGAAAAAGAAGACTGGCGCGCTGAGGCGCAAATTACTCTGGCTAGTGATACCTGGTTATCATTCACTTACGATAAAGAGTTCGCCAATAAAAACCAAAAAACCAATGATGATGCCCTCATTGTTGGACTCCGTTACGATTTCTAAGAGGCTACACATGAAAAGGATCGCGTTGCTCACTGCAGCAGTCATGTTGACCATTAGTAGCATAAACAGCTATGCAAACATGCTATTAGCGCCATCACCAAATGCCAAAATGGATGGGGAAAATAGAGTTATCGCCCTATACGGTAACTCTTTCACTTTTTATAACAACAATATTAATACCCGGCTTCGGGATCTGACTCAATCCTTACTCCCAAACCATGCTCAAGATTATAAGTATCGGGGAATCACTATCTCTAGCGGTAACTTAGGCTGGCAAATCAACAATCTGGCTTTTCAGAACAGCTTACAGAAATGGGATGTCGTTATCCTTCAAGGAAACTCAACAGAGAGCATATCTAAAAAAGAGAGCACCCGGCAGAATTTCGTCGACTCCGCCACCACAATGGCCGATATGGCGCACAAAGCAGGTTCAAAAGTGGTTTACTTTATGACCTGGGCAAAACGGGATAAACCAGAGGATACGCAAAAACTTGCCAATGCCTATCTGTCGATTGCCCAAAAGACAGGCGGTTATGTCGCCCCCGTAGGACTGGCCTTTGACAACGCACGTAAAATGCATCCGGAGATTAATCTTTACTACCATGACGGCGTGCACCCTTCGATGGCTGGTACCTATTTAGCCGCCTGCGTGTTCTTTTCAACGTTGTACAACCAGTCTCCCTTAGGAGGTGCACTCCCCATCGATACAGATATGACGCCTGCAACCGCAAAGGTCTTACAGCAGGTTGCATGGGAAACGGTCACTGAGTTTCAAAAATCGCCAACACGCTGAAAGATTAACAGCTCACCGTCACGCTTTTATTGCCTGGCACGTCATCCTCTCCACCGACGTGCCGCCTTTTCACACTATCTCCCAACCACTCAAATAAGAATTATTTTCATTTAACACTATCTTTATGTATGCCTTGTGCTATATAACATAGCAAAGGCTATATTCGATGAATAATTAACCACTTTTTTTATGAGGGATACTATGTCGCACCTCCCCCGTCTGACCTCGTCTCTGCTGGCTGCTGTGCTGGCCATCTTCGTGCTGTCACCGGCTTACGCCAAAGAGAAGCTCAATGTCGTTACCACCTTCACGATCATTGCTGACATGGCACAAAACGTGGCGGGTGAGGCGGCCAATGTCAGTTCGATCACCAAACCCGGCGCGGAAATTCATGAATATCAACCCACACCGGGCGACATTAAGCGAGCGCAGGGGGCGCAACTGATCCTCTCTAACGGTCTGAATCTGGAGCTGTGGTTTGCCCGCTTCTACCAGAATTTGTCGGGTGTGCCGGAAGTGACGGTGTCTGACGGGGTGAAACCGATGGGCATCAGCGAAGGCCCGTATAACGGAAAACCCAACCCTCACGCCTGGATGTCGGCGGAAAACGCGATGATCTACGTCGACAATATTCGTGACGCGCTGGCGAAATACGATCCGGATAACGCCGCGGTTTACCAGAAAAATGCCGAACGTTATAAAGCGCAAATTCACCAGACGCTGGCCCCTCTCCATGCCGCGCTGGCAAATATCCCTGCCGATAAACGCTGGCTGGTCACCAGCGAAGGGGCGTTCTCTTATCTTGCCCGCGATAACGATCTGCAAGAGCTGTACCTCTGGCCGATCAACGCCGATCAGCAGGGAACGCCTAAACAGGTACGTAAAGTGATCGATGCGATCAGAGCGCATCAGATCCCGACCGTATTCAGTGAAAGCACCGTGTCAGATAAACCGGCCCGCCAGGTCGCGCGGGAATCCGGCGCACATTACGGCGGCGTGCTGTATGTCGATTCCCTGAGCGCCGCCGATGGCCCCGTCCCCACTTATCTCGATCTGCTGCGCGTCACGACCGAAACCATTGTCAGTGGCATCAATGACGGTCTGAGGAGTCAGAAATGAGTCAATCGGCGATTACCGTGAATCAGGTGACGGTGACGTATCGCAATGGTCATACCGCACTACGCGATGCCACTTTTCAGGTGCCGGGCGGTTCGATTGCCGCGCTGGTGGGGGTCAACGGGTCGGGAAAATCAACGTTGTTCAAGGCGCTGATGGGTTTTGTTCGTCTGGCCGACGGCGAGATTTCTATCCTGCGACAACCGGTGAATAACGCGCTGAAGCAGAATCTGATTGCTTACGTCCCGCAGTCCGAAGAGGTCGACTGGTCGTTTCCGGTGCTGGTGGAAGACGTGGTGATGATGGGCCGCTACGGGCATATGGGCTGGTTGCGTCGCCCGAAGGCTCAGGATCATGCCAGCGTTGACGCTGCGCTGGCGCGGGTGGATATGCTGGAATACCGCTACCGACAGATTGGCGAGCTTTCCGGCGGGCAGAAAAAACGCGTCTTCCTCGCCAGAGCCATCGCCCAGGATGGCCAGGTCATTCTGCTGGATGAGCCTTTTACCGGCGTCGATGTCAAAACTGAAGCGCGCATTATTGCGCTGCTACGCGAGTTGCGCGATGAGGGGCGCACCATGCTGGTCTCCACCCACAATCTCGGGTCAGTCACCGAATTCTGTGATTATACGGTGATGATCAAAGGCACCGTGCTGGCGAGCGGCCCGACCGAAACCACCTTTACCGCCGAAAACCTTGAACTGGCGTTCAGCGGCGTCCTGCGCCACGTCGCGCTCAGCGGCGGCGAAGAGCACATCATTACCGACGACGAACGCCCGTTTATCTCCCGGCGTACGGCAGGCGGCGGAGAGTCATCATGAACTGGCTGACAGAGCCCTTTGGTTATCAGTACATGCTCAATGCGATGTGGGTATCAGCGATGGTGGGCGGCCTGTGCGCCTTTCTCTCCTGCTATTTAATGCTTAAAGGCTGGTCGTTGATTGGCGATGCGCTGTCACACTCCATCGTGCCAGGCGTTGCCGGCGCCTACATGCTCGGCTTGCCCTTCTCGCTCGGCGCCTTTCTCTCCGGCGGCCTGGCAGCAGGCAGTATGCTGTTTCTGAACCAGCGCTCGCGACTTAAAGAAGATGCCATTATTGGCCTGATCTTCTCGTCATTCTTTGGCATCGGGCTGTTTATGGTGTCGCTCAACCCGATGTCGGTGAATATTCAGACCATCATTCTCGGCAACGTGCTGGCCATCGCGCCGGAAGACATTGTGCAACTGGCGATTATCGGCACGGTTTCCCTGCTCATCCTGCTGCTGAAGTGGAAGGATCTGATGGTCACTTTTTTCGATGAAAACCACGCCCGATCCATTGGTCTGCATCCGGCTCGTCTGAAGCTGCTGTTTTTCACTCTGTTATCGGTGTCCACCGTCGCCGCGCTGCAAACCGTGGGGGCATTTCTGGTGATCTGCCTGGTCGTGACGCCAGGCGCCACCGCCTGGCTGCTGACCGACCGCTTTCCACGCCTTCTTATGATCGCCGTTGCGATCGGCAGTGTGACCAGTTTTTTCGGCGCCTGGCTCAGCTACTGGCTGGACGGGGCGACCGGCGGGATCATTGTGGTGCTGCAAACCGTGTTATTCCTGCTGGCGTTCGTTTTTGCCCCCAAACACGGCCTGCTGGCGAACCGCCGTCGCGCACGACGTAAGGAGTCGTCATGTTTCTGACCCCCCTGCTGGAACCCTTTCAGTTCGACTTTATGGTCAATGCGCTGATCGTCTCCGCCCTTGTGGCGATTCCCTGTGCGCTACTGTCGGTATTTCTGGTGCTCAAAGGCTGGGCGCTCATGGGCGATGCCATGAGTCATGCCGTCTTTCCGGGGATCGTACTGGCATATATTGTCGGCATTCCATTGGCGATCGGCGCGTTTATTGCCGGCCTGTTCTGCGCGGTGGCAACCGGGTATCTCGACGACAATAGTCGGATCAAACGCGACACCATCATGGGGATCGTCTTCTCCGGGATGTTTGGCGCCGGACTGGTGCTCTATGTCTCTATCCAGTCAGAGGTTCACCTTGATCATATTCTGTTTGGCGACATGCTGGGGATTTCGCTGAGCGATATTGGGCAAACGGCGTTCATTGCTCTGGGTATCGCTCTGATCATTGCACTCAAGTGGAAAGATTTGTTGCTGCACGCCTTCGATCCACATCAGGCGAAAGCCAGCGGCCTTAACACGACCTTGCTGCATTACGGGCTGCTGTGCATGATTGCGCTGACCATCGTCGCGACGCTGAAATCGGTGGGGATCATTCTGTCGATCTCCCTGTTGATCGCCCCTGGCGCGATTGCCGTTCTCCTCACCCGACGCTTTGCTCACGCACTGCTACTGGCGACGGGGTTGTCGGTGGTCACCTCATTTTTAGGTGTGTATCTGTCGTTTTTCCTCGACAGTGCCCCCGCCCCCACGATCGTCGTGCTGTTCACCATTATCTTTATCGTTGCGTTTGTGTTTGCCGCGTTACGCGACCGACGCTCGGAATTGCGACAGCAGCAATCGGTGTAAGATTCTGAAACGGAAGAAGGATCGAGAAGTCGTCGATCCTGGCTTTCCCTGAAATGCGTATCTCCGCTATCATGTGCCCCTTATGCGATAACAACGAAAACTAAAAGTATCGCAACCCATTTACATTCAGGGACTGGACACAACTCCATGAGTACAATCGATAATCTCGACGCCCACACCCCCATGATGCAGCAGTATCTCAAGCTGAAGGCTCAGCACCCGGAGATCCTGCTTTTCTATCGCATGGGCGACTTTTACGAACTCTTTTACGACGATGCAAAACGGGCGTCGCAACTGCTCGATATTTCGCTGACTAAGCGCGGCGCCTCCGCAGGCGAGCCCATCCCGATGGCGGGCATTCCCCATCATGCGGTCGAAAACTACCTCGCCAAACTGGTTAATCAGGGTGAATCCGTTGCCATTTGTGAGCAAATTGGCGATCCGGCCACCAGTAAAGGGCCGGTTGAGCGTAAAGTCGTGCGTATTGTCACGCCGGGCACCATCAGTGATGAAGCCCTGCTACAGGAGCGCCAGGACAATCTGCTCGCCGCCATCTGGCAGGACAGCAAAGGTTATGGTTATGCCACGCTGGACATCAGCTCCGGTCGTTTTCGTCTGAGCGAACCCACCGATCGCGAGACGATGGCCGCCGAACTGCAGCGGACCAATCCGGCGGAACTGCTGTATGCAGAAGATTTCGCAGAGATGGCGCTGATTGAAGGTCGTCGAGGATTACGTCGTCGTCCGCTGTGGGAATTTGAAATTGATACTGCGCGTCAGCAGTTGAATTTGCAGTTTGGTACCCGCGATCTGATTGGCTTTGGCGTTGAAAACGCACCGCGCGGACTTTGCGCCGCTGGCTGCCTGTTGCAGTACGTCAAGGATACCCAACGTACATCTCTGCCGCATATTCGCTCTATCACCATGGAACGCCAGCAGGACAGCATCATTATGGATGCCGCGACGCGCCGCAATCTGGAGATCACCCAGAATCTGGCTGGCGGCGTGGAGAACACGCTGGCTTCTGTGCTTGACTGCACCGTGACGCCGATGGGTAGCCGTATGCTCAAACGCTGGCTGCACATGCCGGTACGTGACACGACAATCCTGACTGAACGCCAACAAACCATTGGCGCATTACAGGATGCGACCAGCGAGTTACAGCCGGTGCTGCGCCAGGTAGGCGATCTGGAACGTATTCTTGCCCGTCTGGCACTGCGCACTGCCCGTCCGCGCGATCTCGCCCGTATGCGTCACGCTTTCCAGCAACTGCCGGAACTGCGTGCACAGCTGGAATCGGTGGACAGCGCCCCCGTACAGATGCTGCGCGAGAAAATGGGCGAATTCACTGAACTGCGGGAACTGCTGGAGCGCGCGATCGTTGACGCACCGCCGGTACTGGTCCGCGATGGCGGCGTTATCGCGCCAGGCTACAACGAAGAACTCGATGAGTGGCGCGCACTGGCAGACGGCGCGACCGACTATCTCGACAGGCTGGAAATCCGTGAACGTGAACGTACCGGGCTGGATACGCTGAAAGTCGGCTTCAATGCGGTACACGGTTATTACATCCAGATTAGTCGTGGGCAGAGCCACCTCGCGCCAATCAACTATGTCCGTCGCCAGACGCTGAAAAACGCCGAGCGCTACATCATTCCGGAACTGAAAGAGTACGAAGATAAAGTTCTGACTTCCAAGGGCAAAGCGCTGGCGCTGGAAAAACAGCTCTATGACGAACTGTTCGACCTGCTGCTGCCGCACCTGGCGGATCTACAGCAGAGCGCCAGTGCGCTGGCGGAACTCGATGTACTGGTGAATCTGGCCGAACGCGCGTATACGCTGAACTACACCTGTCCAACCTTCAGCGATAAACCGGGTATTCGTATCACCGAGGGCCGCCATCCGGTGGTGGAACAGGTACTGAATGAGCCGTTTATCGCCAACCCTCTGGACCTCTCACCACAGCGCAGAATGCTGATCATTACCGGACCAAACATGGGCGGTAAAAGTACCTACATGCGCCAGACCGCGCTGATTGCCCTGCTGGCCTATATCGGCAGCTACGTACCGGCGCAGAAGGTGGAGATTGGTCCCATCGATCGTATCTTTACCCGCGTAGGCGCGGCAGACGATCTGGCCTCCGGGCGTTCCACCTTCATGGTAGAGATGACCGAAACGGCCAACATTCTGCACAATGCCACTGAGAACAGCCTGGTGCTAATGGATGAGATTGGCCGCGGGACATCCACTTACGACGGTTTGTCACTGGCGTGGGCGTGCGCAGAAAATCTGGCGAATAAGATCAAAGCGCTGACGCTGTTTGCCACGCACTACTTCGAGCTGACACAGTTGCCGGAGAAAATGGAAGGCGTCGCCAACGTGCATCTGGACGCACTGGAGCACGGTGATACCATCGCCTTTATGCATAGCGTTCAGGACGGTGCGGCCAGTAAGAGCTACGGCCTGGCGGTCGCGGCGCTGGCGGGCGTTCCGAAAGAGGTGATCAAACGTGCGCGGCAGAAACTGCGTGAACTGGAGAGCATTTCGCCGAACGCGGCGGCAACACAGGTGGATGGCACCCAGATGTCGCTGTTGTCCGTTCCCGAAGAGACCTCACCTGCCGTTGAAGCGCTGGAAAATCTCGACCCGGATTCTCTGTCGCCCCGTCAGGCGCTGGAGTGGATCTATCGGCTGAAGAGTCTGGTGTAAAAGAAATGCCCGATGACGCTTTGCGTATCGGGCCTACACACTAACGGTACTGTACTTTCCCAGGCCGGATCAGGCGTCAGCCGCCATCCGGCGCTCCGTTAACGCTTATCTTCTGTCAGCAGCGGCGGAATACTCGGAACCATCGGCGCCTCATCGATATCTTTCTGCGTCATCCGAAACGCCTGCGGATAATGTTCGCGGCTGGTACGACGTAGCGGCTCCGTATCACGCCAGGTGTACAGGCAATGCTGGCACTGATACACCGTCCAGACCCCTTTCACGGGCGAGGTCGCCATGACTTCAATATGTTCATCGGCACAACGTGGGCAAATCATCTGAGGCTCCTTATTTACGGTTGGCCAGCATGGCAGTCAGCTTTTCAGCCCAGGCTTTGGTTTCCGGAAGATCGCACACCGGCTGGCTATAGTGACCACGGTTATCCGGCGCAACGGGCGTGGTGGCGTCGATGATCAGCTTATCGGTGATCCCCGCCGGACTGGAGCCCGGATCCAGCTCCAGTACTGACATATTCGGTAGCTGAACCAGATCCCCCGCCGGGTTGACCTTCGACGACAGCGCCCACATCACCTGCGGCAGGTTGAACGGATCGACATCTTCATCCACCATGATCACCATCTTCACGTAACCCAGCCCGTGTGGCGTGGTCATCGCACGCAGTCCCACCGCCCGAGCAAAACCACCGTAGCGTTTTTTAGTCGAGATAATCGCCAGCAGGCCGTGGGTATACATGGCGTTGACCGCCTGCACTTCCGGGAACTCCGCTTTCAGTTGCTGGTACAGCGGAACGCAGGTGGCGGGCCCCATCAGATAGTCGATTTCCGTCCACGGCATACCGAGATAGAGGGATTCAAAAATCGGTTTGTTGCGATACGACACCTTATCAATACGCACAACCGTCATATTGCGCCCCCCGGAATAGTGGCCGGTAAACTCACCGAACGGGCCTTCGATTTCGCGTTTGCGACTCTCAATTACCCCTTCCAGGATCACTTCCGATCCCCACGGCACATCAAACCCGGTCAACGGCGCAGTGGCGATGGGATACGGACTTTCACGCAGCGCCCCCGCCATTTCATATTCAGACTGATCGTACTTCAGCGGTGTCGCGCCCATCAGGGTAATGATGGGATCGTTACCCAACGTGATGGCGATCGGCAGATCCTCACCGCGCGATTCCGCCTTGTGCAGGTGCAGCGCGATATCGTGCATCGGCACCGGTTGCAGGCCCAGCTTACGCTTGCCCTTCACTTCCATCCGATAAATACCGACGTTCTGCTTGCCAAAGTTGTCCGGGTCCAGCGGATCGCGGGAGACCACGCAGGCTTTATCCAGATAAAATCCGCCATCGCCGTCGTTCAGACGAAACAGCGGCAAAATATCGAACAGATTAATCTCTTCACCATCCACGCTGTTTTCCGCCCACGCCGGATTCGCGCGGCGTTCCGGGGCGACCGGAAACTTATCCCAGCGACGGATAAACTCATCAATCTGCTTTTTCACTGGCGTATTCGGCGGTAAGCCCAATGAAATGGCATGATTTTGCCATGAGCCGATGGTATTCATCGCCACACGCGCATCGGTAAAACCACGAATATTATCGAACCATAGCGCCGGAGCGCCGTCGCCAATACGGCCAGTGGCGTTAGCAGCCGCGGCCAGATCCGGCTCCGCGTTCACCTCTTCACTGATTTTCAGCAATTGCCCCTGGTCGTCGAGCGCCTGCAAAAAGCTGCGCAAATCATCAAATGCCATTATTCATTCTCCTGTGAAAAATTCTGTGTCTGCGGTAACCCCTGCCAGCGGCGCGCATTCGGATGCTCCAGCGCAAACTGATCCAGTACGCGAGCCACGATGTGTTGCGTAATATCATCAACGGACTGTGGATGGTTATAGAAAGCGGGCATGGGCGGCACCATCGCCACGCCCATGCGGGAAAGCGCGAGCATGTTTTCGAGATGTATCGTGCTGAGCGGCATTTCACGCGGCACCAGCACCAGTTTGCGTCCTTCTTTCAGTACTACGTCGGCTGCGCGTCCTACCAGACCGTCAGCGTAACCAGCGCGTATACCGGCCAACGTTTTCATGCTGCAGGGAATAACGATCATGCCGTCGGTACGAAACGAACCAGACGAGATTGTCGCCGCCTGATCCGCCGGGCTATGGCAAAAATCCGCCAGTCCGGCGACATCACGCGCACGGTAAGGCGTTTCCAGTTCAATAGTGGTTTTGGCCCACTTCGACATTACCAGATGCGTTTCCACATCCGGCATCTTCCGCAGCGCTTGCAACAACGCCACGCCCAGCGGCGCCCCTGTTGCTCCGGTCATCCCCACAATCAGTCTCATTCATCACTCCATAATTTGTTCGTATACGAACATTTTCAATTAAATTACCCCGATGAAACAACGGCGACAAGATCACCCGTTTTTTTTCGCACGTATAGCTTAAGATTTCCTCGTTAAAAAACGCGGCGTTACCCGTTATGATAGAAGGAATGATTTTTAGCCTGGAGTTTTCATGGAGTTACGGAATAAAGCGTTTCACCTGTTACGCCAACTGTTCCAGCGACATACGGCTCGTTGGCAGCACGCGTTACCGGATCTCACTAAACCACAGTACGCGGTGATGCGTGCCATTGCGGAACGTCCCGGCATTGAACAGGTTAACCTGATGGAAGCCGCCGTCAGTACTAAAGCGACGCTGGCGGAAATGCTGAGCCGGATGGAAACGCGTGGGCTGGTGAGGCGTGAGAACGATCCGCTGGATAAACGTCGCCGCTTCGTTTATCTGACTCCTGATGGAGAAGCATTGCTGAAGGTAAGCATGCCGTTGGGAAACCAGGTGGATGAGGAGTTTCTGGGACGGTTGAATGACGAGGAACGTGCGCAATTCGCCCTGCTAATCAAGAAAATGATGCCTGATTAACAAACCTGAATACGCATGAAAATGCGCCCGTCGGACTTCACCCGTGAAATCACAGCCAGGTAAGCCAGAAAGAAAAAGGCCAGCCTCAAAGAGGCTGGCCTTTCTTGTTAGAACAGTGCTTACTCGCGGAACAGCGCTTCGATATTCAGCCCCTGAGTCTGCAGAATTTCACGCAGACGGCGCAGGCCTTCAACCTGAATCTGACGAACACGTTCACGAGTCAGACCGATTTCCCGGCCTACATCTTCCAGTGTCGCCGCTTCATAGCCCAGCAGACCGAAACGACGTGCCAGCACTTCACGCTGTTTGGCGTTCAGTTCGAACAGCCATTTGACGATGCTCTGTTTCATATCGTCATCTTGCGTGGTGTCTTCCGGACCGTTCTCTTTCTCATCGGCCAGGATATCCAGCAACGCTTTTTCGGAATCGCCCCCTAACGGGGTGTCTACCGAGGTAATGCGCTCGTTAAGACGAAGCATACGGCTAACGTCATCAACCGGCTTATCCAGCTGCTCTGCAATTTCTTCCGCGCTGGGTTCGTGGTCCAGTTTATGGGACAACTCACGCGCGGTACGCAGATAGACGTTCAGCTCTTTAACAATGTGAATCGGCAGTCGAATGGTACGGGTTTGGTTCATAATAGCCCGTTCAATCGTCTGGCGAATCCACCAGGTTGCGTATGTTGAGAAGCGGAACCCGCGTTCCGGGTCAAACTTCTCGACGGCACGGATAAGCCCCAGATTACCCTCTTCAATCAGATCCAGCAGCGCCAGACCACGATTGCCATAACGGCGGGCAATTTTCACCACCAGACGCAGGTTACTTTCAATCATCCGACGGCGAGAGGCGACATCTCCACGCAGTGCGCGACGCGCAAAATACACTTCTTCTTCGGCCGTTAACAGTGGCGAATAACCAATCTCACCAAGGTAAAGCTGAGTCGCGTCCAACACACGCTGTGTGGCCCCCTGCGATAACAGCTCTTCTTCAGCCAAATCGTTATCACTGGGTTCCTCTTCAACTAAGGCTTTTTCGTCAAAAACCTCAACTCCGTTCTCATCAAACTCCGCATCTTCATTTAAATCATGAACTTTCAGCGTATTCTGACTCATAAGGTGGCTCCTACCCGTGATCCCTTGACGGAACTAGCAAGTGTCAGCCTGGTTCCGCCGCTTTATCGCTGCGGTAAATAACGCAGCGGGTTTACGGATTTCCCCTTGTAACGAATTTCAAAATGCAAACGTGTAGAACTGGTTCCGGTGCTACCCATCGTCGCTATTTTCTGTCCTGCCTTCACTTCTTGTTGTTCCCGGACCAGCATTGTATCGTTATGAGCGTAGGCACTCAGGTAATCATCGTTGTGTTTGATGATAATAAGATTACCGTAACCGCGCAGTGCGTTACCGGCATAGACCACGCGCCCATCGGCGGTCGCGATAATAGCCTGTCCCTTACTGCCTGCAATGTCGATCCCTTTATTGCCTCCCTCGGAAGCCCCAAAGTTTTCGATCACTTTGCCGTCAGTCGGCCAGCGCCATGCGGAGATTGGCGAACTGGTAGACGAACTGCTTGCTGTCGATTCGGTTGCGCTAACTGCTGGAGCCGTTACAGGTGCTGTGACGACTGTCCCAGCAGGCTTGTTGTTCGGCAACATTTTGTTAGCACTTTGTTCACCTGAGTCCTCAGAATACGTAATTGTCGGTTTCGACGCAACAGCGACGGCGGAATTTTGTGCAGGTTTGGTCACAACTCCTTGCTCTGCTGCATCGGCCTGAGTAATCGCATTACCGCCGGTAATAGGCGCGCCCGATGCATTACCCACCTGCAGCGTTTGTCCGACATTCAGGGCATACGGGGCCTGGACGTTGTTGCGTTGTGCCAGGTCACGGAAATCGTTCCCGGTGATCCAGGCGATATAAAAAAGCGTGTCGCCTTTTTTAACGGTGTAAGTACTGCCGCCGTTGTAGCTACCTTTCGGAATGTTCCCATACTGGCGATTGTAGACAATACGTCCGTTTTCCATCTGCACGGGCTGCTCGGCGACTGGCTGAACTGTCGTCGGTTGCGTCGTCGGGCGCTGCACCGGTTGAATTTGCGGTGTCTGCGGAGCGGACGTCGTCGTCCCCATTTTCGGTGGCGGCGTGATCAGCATGCCAGAACTGGTATTCGTCGGAGCATTACCATTGACGGAGCTTACCGGCGCAGGCGGATTCGATGAATTTGAACATCCCGCCAACCATAGCGAAACCAGTGACAGTGCCGCAATGCGGCTAACGGTGAATTTTGGGCTTCCCGCGCTCATTTATCCCCCAGGAAAAATTGGTTAACAACCAGTGACGTATAATCGTGCAGACAGCAAATGGGCACTGGAAAATGTGACCACGATACGCTGACCAGTTCCAAAAACTCCAGGAAAATTCCAGGTATTCGGAACCGCTTTTTACGCGAGTTCCCCTTTAACTAAGGGAACAAAACGTACCGCCTCCACGGTGTCGATAATAAATTCGCCGCCCCGACGACGCACCCGTTTCAGAAACTGATGCTCGTCACCCACGGGCAAGACGAGAATGCCGCCTTCATCCAGTTGCGTCATCAACGCGGTCGGAATTTCCGGCGGAGCTGCCGTCACAATAATAGCGTCAAATGGCGCGCGTGCCTGCCAGCCTTGCCATCCATCACCGTGACGAGTTGAAACATTGTGTAAATCGAGCTGTTTCAGGCGGCGACGCGCCTGCCATTGCAAACCTTTAATACGTTCGACTGAACAAACCTGTTGTACCAGGTGCGCCAGTATCGCCGTCTGATACCCGGAACCCGTGCCAATTTCCAGCACCCGCGACTGCGGCGTCAGTTCGAGGAGTTCGGTCATTCGCGCCACCATGTACGGCTGCGAAATCGTCTGTCCCTGACCTATCGGCAACGCGATATTGTCCCAGGCTTTATGTTCAAACGCTTCATCAATAAATTTCTCACGCGGCACCGCAGCCAGGGCATTAAGCACCTGCTCATCGCGAATCCCCTGTGCGCGCAGTTGATCAAGAAGCGTCTGTACGCGTCTGCTTACCATTGCGTGCCAACTCCCACGCTATCTAACCAGTCGGAAACCACATCATGCGCGCTGTGCGCGGTTAAATCTACATGCAACGGCGTAATGGACACGTAACCCTCGTCCACTGCCGCAAAATCGGTATCAGGCCCGGCGTCGCATTTGTCGCCCGGTGGGCCAATCCAGTACAGCGTGTTGCCGCGCGGATCTTCCTGTGGGATCACTTTGTCTGCCGGATGACGACTGCCGCAACGCGTCACGCGAATGCCTTTGATCTGATCCAACGGTAAGTCGGGCACGTTGATATTGAGGATCCGTCCGGTACGCAGCGGTTCACGCCGCAAGGCGCGTAAGATCCGACAGGTGATGGCCGCCGCGGTCTCGTAATGCTGATGCCCGTCTAACGACACGGCAAGCGCCGGAAAACCAAGATGACGCCCTTCCATTGCCGCCGCGACGGTGCCGGAATAGATAACGTCATCCCCCAGGTTAGGGCCGGCATTAATTCCCGAGACCACGATGTCCGGGCGCGGGCGCATGAGCGCATTAACGCCCAGGTACACGCAGTCGGTGGGCGTGCCCATCTGTACGGCGATATCGCCGTTCTCGAAGGTAAACGTCCGGAGAGAGGATTCAAGCGTCAGCGAGTTTGACGCACCGCTGCGGTTCCGATCCGGGGCGACGACCTGTACATCAGCAAACTCCCGCAGGGCTTTCGCCAGCGTTTGTATACCGGGCGCGTGGACCCCATCATCGTTACTCAGCAATATGCGCATAATCACCCATTGTGTTGATCAGTTCCCTCACAACGCTGGTGGCAAAGCTCCCCGCCGGCAGCCAAAAGCGTAACTCGACGGTGACGTCATCCCACCAGTTCCAGCTTAATTGCTGCGGATAGAGCAGCATCGCTCTTCGCGAAGCCTCGACTTTTTCACGCAGCAGCAGCGACTGCAACGCGGTCTCCTCGGCAATCGCGGACTGTTCGAACGCCAGCGCATCCCGCTGGGTTCCCCACTCGCCGCTGCCGGGAAGCGAAGCCGTCACCATCAGTTCTTTTTCATCGACACGACGCTGTAATTCCGCCCGCTCTTCTTGCGTGGCGACAAACCAGCTTCCGCGTCCCGCTAATTGTAGCGCATCGCCGTCAACAACTTGATTAAAGTCTGTTTTTTTCAGACGCTCGCTGACAATTTGATTAAACAACGCACTGCGGGCCGCCGACAACCAAAAACTGCGTTTATTGCGATCCCGGACCGGTGCATCGCTTTGTGCCCAACGCAGCGCGCCTTGCAGATTGCTGCCGCCGATGCCAAAACGCTGAGCGCCGAAATAGTTCGGTACGCCGCCAGCGTTTATCGCTTGCAGACGGGATTCCACTTCATCACGATGGCTGACTTCCCGCAGCACCAGCGTGAACGCATTGCCCTTCAGCGCGCCTAAACGTAGCTTGCGTTTGTGACGCGCATATTCCAGCACCTTGCAGCCTTCAAGCTGGAAAGCGCTCAGGTCAGGCATGTCTTTGCCCGGTACGCGCGCGCACAGCCACTGTTCGGTGACCGCATGCTTATCCTTTTGCCCGGCAAAGCTCACTTCGCGGGCATGAATTTTCAGAAACTTCGCCAGCGCGTCAGCCACAAAACGTGTGTTGCAACCGTTTTTAAGAATACGCACCAGAATGTGTTCACCTTCGCCATCCGGTTCGAAACCCAAATCTTCGACCACCACAAAATCTTCCGGACTGGCTTTCAGCAGCCCGGAGCCTTGCGGCTTACCGTGGAGATACGTGAGATTTTCAAACTCTGTCATTTCGCGGCCTTAATGAGTAACGCCACCGCTTCGCAGGCAATCCCTTCCCCACGCCCGGTAAAACCGAGTTTTTCCGTGGTGGTGGCCTTCACGTTCACATCATCCATGTGACAACCGAGGTCTTCAGCAATAAACACGCGCATTTGCGGGATGTGCGGCAGCATCTTCGGCGCCTGAGCAATAATGGTCACATCGACGTTGCCCAGGGTATAACCTTTTGCCTGGATCCGACGCCAGGCTTCGCGCAACAGCTCACGGCTGTCTGCGCCTTTAAACGCCGGATCGGTATCCGGAAACAGCTTGCCAATGTCACCCAGTGCCGCCGCACCAAGCAGCGCGTCGGTGAGCGCATGCAGCGCGACATCGCCATCAGAATGCGCCAGCAGCCCCTTCTCATAGGGGATACGCACGCCACCAATGATAATTGGGCCTTCCCCGCCAAAGGCGTGTACGTCAAAACCGTGTCCGATTCGCATTATGCTTTCTCCTGTTATACACCTCATCCTTCAGGCTGCCTCTTTGTTGGCTGGCTTCGCTCACCCCAGTCACTTACTTTAGTCAGCCCCTGGGATTCGCTCCGTTGCCGCCTCGATGCATCTGGAATGATTTTATGTCTGAATTGTTCGGGTCAGGTAAAATTCAGCCAGAGCTAAATCTTCCGGACGGGTTACTTTGATGTTATCAGCCCGTCCTTCAACAAGCTGTGGATGGAAGCCGCAATATTCCAGCGCCGAGGCTTCATCGGTGATGGTCGCCCCTTCATTCAGCGCGCGCGTCAGACAGTCATGCAGCAGCTCGCGAGGGAAAAATTGCGGCGTCAGCGCGTGCCATAAATCGTTACGTTCGACCGTATGGGCAATGGCGGTTTTGCCCGGCTCTGCGCGTTTCATAGTATCGCGCACCGGTGCGGCAAGGATCCCGCCAGTGCGACTGGTTTCGCTAAGCGCCAGCAGACGCGCTAAATCATCCTGATGTAAACAGGGGCGCGCCGCATCATGTACCAGCACCCATTCGGCGTCTCCGGCGGCCTGCAATCCGGCCAGCACGGAGTCTGCGCGTTCATTTCCCCCGTCCACGACGGTAATTTGCGGATGCTGCGCCAGAGAGAGTTGGGCAAAGCGGCTGTCGCCGGGGCTTATCGCGATGATCACGCGGGTCACCCGAGGATGCGCCAGCAGCGCAAAGACCGAGTGTTCGAGAATGGTTTTATTGCCGATCGAGAGATATTGCTTCGGACATTCCGTTTGCATACGGCGGCCAAATCCGGCCGCCGGCACCACGGCGCAAACATCCAATAAAGTGGCTGCCATGTGATTTCCTGGGCTGGTTTAACGAGTATTTTGCCCCGCAGTTTGCGCGCGTTTAGACGCGTCGGGCACCAGACGATAAAACGTTTCGCCCGGCTTAGTCATGCTGAGTTCGTTACGTGCACGCTCCTCGATAGCCTCCTGACCGCCATTGAGATCGTCAATTTCGGCAAAGAGCTGATCGTTACGTGCTTTAAGTTTGGCGTTCGTCGCCTGCTGCGCCGCCACGTCATCATTGACGCGACTGTAATCATGTATGCCGTTCTTACCGAACCACAGTGAATACTGTAGCCAGACCAGTAAAGCCAGCAACAGCAGCGTTAGTTTACCCATCCTGCCCCCTGAAAAACGGCATCATCCTCCCATACTTCCGCAAACGACACGACGTTTGCAGGCGGGAAAGCCGCAACAACGCGGGCAAATGTACCACAATTGCCCTTTATAACGTATACCCAGAACCCTGAGAACATCATCTCATTGTTAGTTACGGTTTGAATTATGGACAGCCGTCGCGCTTTAGCCCAGCAACCACATAAACAGTGCGCCGAACATTGCGCAAACGGTCAGCAGCGTTGCGACAATGCTGTAGCGCAATTTGCCCTTGAGCAGGGAATGCAGCGCGATACCCACGACCACCGCAACGGGCATCAACGCCAGGAAGAAAGGCCAGGTGTAGATGAAGAAAAACAACGTATTAGGACCATACACCAGAAAGGGGATCCCCAACGCCAGCAGCCATGATGCGAAACCCACCACCGCGCCCGGCAGCGACCAGGTGGTTTCGTCATCAGTAGCAAACGCGTCTGTCGTTGTGAGTGTGATGTTCTGGCTATTGCGCATAGTGAATCCTGTAACCTTGACTGACCGTACACAGAGGTCAGGTGTCTCAGGATCTGATAATATCGCTCTGTCTGAGCAGGTCTAATAATTGGGCGACCAAATTTGTTACTAATTGTTCGCCATTGAGATGAACTTCTGACGATTCAGGCGCTTCGTAAACGGAATCAATTCCGGTGAAGTTGCGTAATTCGCCAGCGCGCGCTTTTTTGTATAACCCTTTTGGATCGCGGGCTTCACAGATTTCCAGCGGCGTATCCACGAACACTTCAATAAAGCGCCCCTCACCGACGCGTTCGCGCACCATTTGCCGCTCCGCACGGTGCGGAGAAATAAACGCCGTCAGTACCACCAGTCCAGCATCCACCATCAGGTTTGCGACTTCGCCCACGCGACGGATGTTCTCTTTCCGATCGGCATCGCTGAACCCCAGATCGCTGCACAGGCCGTGGCGAACGTTATCGCCATCCAGCAAATAGGTACTGACGCCCAGTTGATGCAGCGCCTCTTCCAGCGCCCCGGCGACGGTCGATTTACCGGACCCGGACAGTCCGGTAAACCACAGCACAACACCACGATGACCGTGGTGTTGCTCGCGCTGTTGCGGCGTGACGGGATGAGCATGCCAGACGACGTTTTCGTCATGCAGCGCCATTATTTTCCTCCCAGCAGATCGCGAGCGCCCCAGTGCGGGAAGTGACGACGTACCAGCGCATTCAGTTCCAGCTCAAAGGCGCTGAATTCTGATGGCGCGGCGGTCTCCTGCACAATCGGTTCGCGGACCATACCGGCCCCCACGGTGACGTTGCTCAGACGATCGATAAAGATTAGCCCGCCGGTCACCGGGTTTTGCTGATAGGTATCCAGCACCAGCGGCTCATCAAAGGTCAGATTCACCAGACCAATGCCGTTCAGCGGCAGATTGTCCACCTCACGCTGCGTCAGATTGTTGATATCCACCTGATACTGAACATGATCAACGCGAGCACGGGTCTTTTTACCGGCAATTTTAATTTCGTAACTCTGCCCCGGCGCCAGCGGCTGTTCCGCCATCCAGACCACGTCAACGGCGGCACTCTGTACAGCAGGTAAACTTTCATCCGCTGCCAGCAGCAGATCGCCGCGGCTGATATCAATCTCGTCTTTCAGGACGAGGGTGATCGCTTCCCCGGCAAAGGCTTCGTCCAGATCGCCATCAAAGGTGACGATCCGCGCCACGCTGGATTCCACACCGGACGGCAGCACCTTCACACGCTGTCCCACCTTAACGCGGCCAGAAGCCAGCGTACCGGAATAGCCGCGGAAATCGAGGTTTGGACGGTTTACGTACTGCACCGGGAAGCGCATTGGCTGGCTATCGACCACGCGTTGGATCTCAACCGTCTCCAGCACTTCAAGCAAGGTCGGGCCGCTGTACCACGGCATGCTGACGCTCTGGGAGGCGACGTTGTCGCCCTCCAGCGCGGAGAGCGGGACAAAGCGAATATCCAGATTCCCCGGCAACTGTTCGGCAAAGGTCAGATAATCTTCACGAATGCGCGCAAAGGTTTCTTCGCTGTAATCGACCAGATCCATTTTGTTGATCGCCACGACCAGGTGTTTGATCCCCAGCAGTGTAGAAATAAAGCTGTGACGACGGGTCTGATCCAGCACGCCTTTACGGGCGTCGATCAGCAGGATCGCCAGATCGCAGGTTGACGCGCCGGTCGACATATTCCGGGTGTATTGCTCATGCCCAGGGGTATCGGCAATGATAAATTTGCGCTTCTCAGTGGAGAAATAGCGATACGCCACGTCAATGGTAATCCCCTGCTCACGCTCGGCTTGCAGCCCATCCACCAGCAGCGCTAAATCCAGCTTCTCGCCCTGCGTACCGTGACGTTTGCTGTCGTTATGCAACGATGACAGCTGATCTTCATAAATCTGCCGCGTGTCGTGCAACAGGCGACCGATCAGGGTGCTTTTGCCGTCATCCACGCTACCGCAGGTTAAAAAGCGCAGCAGACTTTTATGTTGTTGGGCAACCATCCAGGCTTCGACGCCGCCTTCATTAGCAATTTGTTGTGCAAGTGTGGTGTTCATGGCGGCTCCTTAGAAATACCCCTGACGTTTCTTCAGCTCCATAGAGCCCGCCTGGTCGCGGTCAATCACGCGTCCCTGACGTTCACTGGTGGTCGAGACCAGCATCTCTTCAATGATTTCCGGCAGCGTTTGTGCGTTTGACTCGACGGCGCCGGTCAGCGGCCAGCAGCCGAGGGTACGAAAACGCACCATCCGCTTTTTGATCATTTCGCCAGGCTGCAGGTCGATGCGATCGTCATCAATCATCATTAACATGCCGTCGCGCTCCAGTACCGGGCGCTCTGCCGCCAGATACAGCGGGACGATCTCGATGTTTTCCAGCCAGATGTACTGCCAGATATCCTGTTCCGTCCAGTTGGACAGCGGGAAGACGCGGATACTTTCGCCTTTGTTAATCTGCCCGTTGTAGTTGTGCCACAGTTCAGGACGCTGGTTTTTCGGGTCCCAGCGATGAAAGCGGTCGCGGAAAGAGTAAATACGCTCTTTCGCCCGCGACTTTTCTTCATCGCGGCGCGCGCCGCCAAATGCGGCGTCAAAACCGTATTTGTTCAGCGCCTGCTTCAGCCCTTCGGTTTTCATAATGTCGGTGTGTTTGGCGCTGCCGTGGACAAATGGATTGATACCCATCGCCACTCCTTCCGGGTTTTTATGTACCAGCAGCTCGCAGCCGTACGCTTTGGCGGTACGATCGCGGAATTCATACATCTCGCGGAACTTCCAGCCGGTATCGACATGCAGCAGCGGAAACGGCAGCGATCCCGGGAAAAATGCCTTACGGGCAAGATGCAGCATGACGCTGGAATCTTTACCGATGGAGTACAGCATTACCGGGTTCGAAAATTCTGCTGCCACCTCGCGAATGATGTGGATGCTTTCGGCCTCCAGCTGTCGCAGGTGGGTGAGTCGTTTTTGGTCCATAACCGTTCCTTTACAATACCGCGAATGTCGAGCACGTCAGATAACCCGACTATAGGGAGCGCAGGAGAACGAATGAAATTACGAATTGGAATGAGTAGTTCCTCAAAGGAATAACGATCTGGCAAAGCAAATATCAAAAAGTGCTTAACCCGCCGGAATTCGGGCATTTAAGAGCAAATGAAATTGTTTTAGCGAAGTCACAGTTTCATACTAGATGGGTTAAAATTTTTGCTTTGTATTCAGGGCTTCCCCCGCTGGCTATTAAGGATTCACTATGTTTTCCGCAACGCGCCGTCTTTCCGCCCTCCTGGCGCTCGGCGTATGCTTTATTGTCCCCGCTCAGGCGTCATCGCCAAAACCGGGCGAATTTGCGACAACGCAGACCCGTCATATTGCGACCGTTTTCCCGGGAAGGATGACCGGCTCTCCGGCAGAAATGTTATCTGCCGACTATTTACGCCAGCAGTTTGAGCAGATGGGCTATCGCAGTGATATCCGCACGTTCAACAGTCGCTATATTTATACCGCCAAAAATAATCGCAAAAACTGGCATAACGTCACTGGCAGTACCGTCATTGCCGCTCACGAAGGCAAAGCCCCGCAGCAGATTATTATCATGGCGCATCTGGATACCTACGCGCCGCAAAGTGACGCCGACACCGACGCGAATCTTGGCGGGCTTACGCTGCAAGGGGTGGATGATAACGCCGCCGGTCTGGGCGTTATGCTCGAACTGGCAGAACGCCTGAAAGATGTGCCGACGGAATACGGTATTCGTTTTATTGCCACCAGCGGCGAGGAAGAGGGAAAGCTGGGGGCTGAAAACCTGCTGAAACGCATGAGCGCGGCAGAGAAGAAAAATACGCTGCTGGTGATTAATCTCGATAACCTGATCGTCGGTGACAAACTGTATTTTAATAGCGGGCAAAGCACCCCGGAAGCCGTACGCAAATTAACCCGCGACCGTGCATTAGCGATTGCGCGCAATCATGGCATTGCCGCCACCAGTAATCCTGGCCTGAATAAGGACTATCCCAAAGGCACCGGTTGTTGCAATGACGCTGAGGTCTTCGATAAAGCGGGAATTTCGGTGCTGTCCGTTGAGGCAACGAACTGGAATCTTGGCAAGAAAGATGGTTACCAACAGCGCGCCAAAACCGCCTCTTTCCCGGCGGGAAATAGCTGGCACGACGTGCGTCTGGATAACCAACAGCATATCGATAAAGCCCTGCCCGGACGCATTGAACATCGTAATCGCGACGTAATGCGTATTATGCTGCCGCTCGTAAAAGAATTAGCGAAAGCGAGCTAAGCATAAGGCCGGATAAGGCAATGCCATTATCCGGCCCTACTGTCAGACTGCCGGAGGGGGATTTGTTTCAACCTTCATGCAGCCCGCACTCGCGCTTCAGGCCAAAGAAGCGGGTCTCTTCTTCTGCCATGCCGGGTTCCCATTTACGCGTGGTGTGCGTATCCCCTACGGAAAGATAGCCCTGATCCCACAGTGGATGGTATTTCAGCCCGTGCTTTTGCAGGTATTGATAAACCGTACGGTTATCCCAGTCGATAATCGGCAGCACTTTAAAGACCCCACGCTGGATAGCCAGCACGGACAAATGCGCACGGCTGCCGGACTGTTCGCGCCGCAGTCCCGCAAACCAGGTTTGTGCATTCAGTTCCTGCAACGCCCGGTTCATCGGTTCGACTTTGTTGATCTCATTGTATTTCTCAATACCTTCAACGCCCTGCTCCCACAGCTTACCGTAGCGCGCTTCCTGCCAGGCGGCGCTCTCACTCGCACGGTAGACCTTCAGGTTCAGCCCGAGTTTGTCCGTTAACTCATCAATAAACTGGTAAGTTTCCGGGAACAGATAGCCGGTATCGGTCAGGATCACCGGGATATCCGGGCGGATCTGATTGACCAGATGCAGGCTGACCGCCGCCTGAATCCCAAAGCTTGATGAGAGGACGTATTCGCCAGGCAAATTCTCCAGCGCCCACGCCACACGTCCCTCTGCGTCACGTTTTTCCAGTTGGCTATTGATTTCAGCCAGCGCCATCACACGCTCTACCTTCGGCAATGCATTCAGCGCGTTTAGATCGAGTACGGACATAAGAACCTCGTTTGCCTGTTTTGCCGGGCGGCCCAGCGTTTGCCCGGCCTACAAAACCCGTAGGCCGGTAAGCGAAGCGCCACCGGGCAAAGGATGGGTTATTCCCAGAAATCCCGGGCGGGATCGAGCACCGGGCGAATAATGCCCGCACGCACCGTAAAGTCACCGAAGCCTTCACCCGCTTCGCGCTCTTTCACCCAGCGCCCAATCAGTTCATCCAGCGAGTCGAGAATTTCCGGCTCGGTGATATTCTCTTTGAACATCCGCGGGATACGCGTCCCCATTCGGTTACCGCCGAGATGCAGGTTATAACGACCTGGCGCTTTCCCCACCAGCCCCACTTCTGCCAGCATCGCGCGACCGCAGCCGTTCGGGCAGCCTGTCACGCGCATCACAATATGCTCATCACTGACGTGATGTTTCGCCATCAGGCCATCAATCTTGTCGATAAACGTCGGCAGGAAACGTTCGGCCTCCGCCATCGCCAGCGGACAGGTCGGGAACGACACGCAGGCCATGGAGTTCTCACGCTGCGGCGTCACGGTGTTCATCAGACCGCTCTCTTGCGCGATCTTCTCAATCTTCGCTTTCTGGCTTTCCGGTACGCCAGCGATGATCAGATTCTGATTCGCAGTTATACGGAACTCGCCTTTATGGATTTTCGAAATCTCCAGCAGGCCCGTTTTTAGCGGACGTCCCGGATAATCGAGGATTCGGCCATTTTCGATAAACAGCGTCAGATGCCATTTATTGTCGATGCCTTTCACCCAGCCAATCCGATCGCCGCGACCGGTGAATTCATACGGACGAATCGGCTCAAATTTAATGCCCGCACGACGTTCCACTTCCGCTTTGAACGTCTCAACCCCTACGCGTTCCAGCGTGTATTTGGTTTTCGCATTCTTACGATCGGTACGGTTGCCCCAGTCGCGCTGGGTGGTGACCACCGCCTCCGCCACGGCCAGCGTATGCTCCAGCGGCAGATAGCCAAATTCGCTCGCCGTACGGGCATAGGTTTTCTTGTTACCGTGCTCGATAGAAAGACCGCCGCCCACCAGCAGGTTAAAGCCAACCAGCTTGCCGTTTTCCGCCACGGCGACAAAGTTCATGTCATTGGCGTGCAGATCGATGTCGTTCTGCGGCGGGATCACGACCGTGGTTTTAAACTTACGCGGCAGATAGGTCTGACCGAGGATCGGCTCTTCATCCGTCGTCGCGACTTTTTCCTGATCGAGCCAAATTTCAGCATACGCGCGCGTGCGCGGCAGCAGATGCTCGGAGATCTTTTTCGCCCACTCGTAGGCTTCGGCATGCAGCTCAGACTCGTACGGGTTCGAGGTGCACAGCACGTTACGGTTCATATCATTGGCAGTCGCCAGAGCGTCCAGCCCCACGGAGTGCAGCATCTGGTGCACCGGCTTCACGTTCTTCTTCAGAATCCCGTGAAACTGAAACGTCTGACGGTTGGTCAGGCGAATACTGCCGTAAATGGTGTTGTCATGGGCAAACTTATCAATCGCCTGCCACTGTTTGGTGGTGATAACGCCACCAGGCAGACGGCAGCGAAGCAACATCGCGTGACGTGGCTCCAGCTTCTGCTCTGCACGCTCGGCGCGGATGTCACGGTCATCCTGCTGGTACATTCCGTGAAAACGGATCAGCAGGAAGTTGTCACCTTTGAAACCGCCGGTGAGACCGTCATTTAAATCTTCAGCAATGGTGCCGCGCAGATAGTTGCTTTCCAGCTTCATGCGCTCGGCGTCTGCCAGTTTACCTTCGACCACCAGGGGCCCTGGATGTTTTTCGCTCATTAGTAGACATCTCGCTGATAACGGCGCTCAACGCGCAGCTCACTTAAAAATTCATCCGCTGACTCCGCGTCCATCGCGCCGAATTCAGCAATCACTTCCAGCAATGCCTGCTCAACGTCTTTCGCCATGCGATTGGCGTCGCCGCAGACATAAATGTGCGCACCGTCATTAATCCAGCGCCACAGTTCTGCGCCCTGTTCGCGCAGTTTATCTTGTACGTAGACTTTTTCTTTTTGATCCCGAGACCAGGCAAGATCAATGCGGCTCAGCACGCCTTCTTTGACGTAACGCTGCCATTCCACCTGGTAGAGGAAATCTTCGGTAAAGTGGGGATTGCCAAAAAACAGCCAGTTTTTACCGGACGCTTCGTCGGCGGCGCGCTGCTGCATAAATGCGCGGAACGGCGCGATGCCCGTCCCCGGACCAATCATGATCACCGGGGTTTCAGGATTCGTCGGCAGACGGAAGTTATCGTTATGTTCGATGAACACTCGCACTTCGCCATCTTCTTCGACGCGATCGGCGAGGAAGCTGGATGCGCCACCGGCACGCGCACGGCCTTCCACTTCATAACGCACCGCCCCCACGGTGATGTGCACTTCGCTCTCCACTTCCGCCTGAGACGACGCAATGGAATAAAGGCGCGGCGTTAACGGACGCAGCAGGTCGACCAACGCCTGAGCATCCAGTTGCGCTGGTGAGAAGCGCAGCATATCGACGACAGGCGTCGTGGTTGCGTAATGCTGCAACTGTGCCTTATCGCCGACCAGCGGCAACAACGATTCACTGCGCGTTAAGGTGGCATAGTTTTCGACGATATTGGCGGTATTAACGGTCAGTTCGACATGCCACTGTAGCGCTTCGGTCAGCGGGAGAGACTGGCCATTGACCGTAACGGGCTCATCGCCTTTCAGCCAGACCAGCTCCACCATCTCTTTCACCAGCGCCGGATCGTTTTGATACCAGACGCCAAGCGCGTCGCCTGGCTGGTAGCGCAGACCCGAATCACCGAGATCGATTTCGATATGGCGAACATCTTTCTCTGAATCACGTCCGGTGATTTTTTGATTCACGGATAACGCCGCGCTTAACGGTGCTTCTTTGGTATACGGGCTGGAGTGGATCTCATTCACTGCGCCGCTGGCAACCGCCTGAGCTGGTGTCGCAACCGGCGCACGTGATTTCAACACCTCAACCACACGGGCACGCCATTCGGCGGCGGCGGCCTGGTATTCCACATCGGCGTCAACGCGATCCAACAAACGCTCACCGCCGAGTTCCGCCAGCTTGCTGTCAAAATCTTTGCCCGACTGGCAGAAAAATTCGTATGACGTGTCACCCAGACCAAAAATGGCAAATGCGGTGTTGTCGAGCTTCGGTGCTTTTTTAGAGAACAGGAACTTATGCAACGCGACGGCTTCTTCCGGCGGTTCACCTTCTCCCTGAGTAGAGGTGACGACAACCAGCAGCTTTTCATTGGCGATTTGTTTGAATTTGTAGTCGCCTGCGTTAACCAGCGTGACGCTGAGTTTTGCTGCCAGCAGGTCATCACGCAGCGCTTCCGCCACACGACGCGCATTGCCCGTTTGGGATGCGGAGATCAGCGTGATGCCCGGCATTTCCGCCACGGGAGCGGGTGCTGCAACGGCTGCGTCGGGTTGCTGATTCAGCGTGCCCCAGAAATAGCCAGAAACCCATGCAAGCTGCGTGGGCGTAAGATCGGTGGTGGCCGCCTGAAGGCGTGCCAGCTGCTCCGGGTTCAGCGGAAGCAAAGCGGAAGGTGGGGCTTGTGTCGTCATGCGTCGTTATGTTCCAGTAAGCAAAGCGGATTTAAGCAATAAAACCCAAACTGAAGATAAGGGTAACGGCGGTGATAGTAACAATTAAAGAAGGGATGGAAATAACAAATAACCAAATGAACTAACCTGTTTTAGCTATAGTTATTAACGACAAAAACGATTAAATAACCACATGATATATAAATAGTTATTTAATATTTCCCATCTATATGTGGCATTCTGCTGCTCAGCGCCCTTTTAACTAATGATAAAAATTGTACTTTACGGTACCCTACGGCGTTTTTTTGCATTCTTGAGAGTAAATAATGTCCACCACCTTGTTTAAAGATTTCACCTTTGAAGCCGCTCACCGCCTGCCACACGTACCGGAAGGGCATAAATGTGGCCGCCTGCATGGTCACTCATTTATGGTGCGTCTTGAAATTACCGGTGAAGTCTGCCCGCATACCGGTTGGATCATGGATTTTGCTGAGTTAAAAGCCGCATTTAAGCCGACTTATGACAGGCTTGATCATTACTACCTGAACGATATTCCCGGTCTCGAAAACCCGACCAGCGAAGTACTGGCAAAATGGATTTGGGATCAGGTCAAACCGGCAGTCCCTCTGCTGAGCGCGGTGATGGTGAAAGAGACCTGTACTGCGGGCTGTGTCTACCGCGGCGAGTGATTCCAGCGGATGTGCTGAGGGTCAATATTCTTTAACTAACATTCTGTTAGGGTTATGTGCTCTGGATATCTGGAGCACGATATGTCTGACGATTTTGATATTATTATCATCGGTGCAGGGATAGCAGGCACCGCGTGTGCTTTACGCTGCGCACGCGCCGGACTGTCGGTTCTGCTTCTTGAGCGCGGCGAATTACCTGGCAGTAAAAACCTTTCCGGTGGACGCCTGTACTGTCATGCGCTCACCGAACTCCTCCCCGATGCCCACCAATCCGCGCCACTTGAACGCCGTATTACCCAGGAAAATCTCACACTTTTAACCCGTCATGGCGCAACAACCTACTCCAGTCTGCGTCCGGAGGGGGACTCGTGGAGTGTGCTACGTGCCCGTTTCGATCCGTGGTTCGTCGCCCAGGCGGAAGCGGAAGGCGTGCAATTTATCAGTGGTATAACGGTTGACGCGCTACATATAGAAGATGGCAGAGTCTGCGGTGTGGTTGCCGATGATGAAACGCTTCGCGGTCGATACGTGGTTCTCGCGGAAGGGGCAAATAGCGTTCTGGCCGAACGCTATGGCTTTCAGTCACGTCCTTCGACAGCCGCAATGGCGCTGGGAATTAAAGAGACGCTGGCGCTGGATCGACAGATACTTGAAGATCGCTTCCGGTTATCTTCAGAGGAAGGCGCCGCGATGCTGTTCAGTGGAGACGTTTGCGGCGCGTTGCCCGGCGGCGCGTTTTTGTACACCAATAAAGAAACGCTCTCGTTTGGCGTCGTTTGTCCGCTCTCCACGGTCGCTCAAAGCGACATCCCGGCAGTCGACCTGCTGGAGCGGCTCAAAATGCATCCGGCGCTACACCCTTTACTCAAAGGAAGTGAAACACTGGAATATGGCGCACATCTGGTGCCGGAAGGCGGATTACACAGCCTGCCGGTGCAGTACGCGGGAGAAGGCTGGCTGTTAGTAGGGGATGCGCTACGCAGTTGCGTCAATACCGGTTTTTCCGTACGAGGGATGGATATGGCGCTCATCGGCGCTCAGGCAGCCGCGCACACGCTCATCAACGCCTGCCTGAAATGCACGCCGCAAAATCTGTTTCCAGCCTATCATCGCGATATCCAGCACAGTCTGTTGTGGGACGTTATGCACCGCTATCGTGATATGCCCACGCTGTTGCAGCGCCAGGGATGGTATCACCAGTGGCCCGAATTAATGGACGATATTTCTCGCGAGATATGGCACCAGGGCGAGCGCCCGGTCGCCCCTCTGCGCCAGATTATCTGGCGTCAGTTTCGCCGTCACGGCCTGCGTCATCTGGCTGGCGATATTATCAGGAGTTTACGATGTCTGTAGCCCACAATGTCTGGCAGCCTCCCGACATTTCCCCTATCGTTCCGGCCAGCAGTGTCGATCGCAACGTCGCAGAACGGCTGATCACATCTTGCCCGGCTGGACTTTTTTCCCTTACGCCAGAAGGAGAACTGCGGGTCGATTTTCGTGGCTGTCTGGAATGTGGAACCTGTCGACACCTCTGTGATGAAAAAACGCTACAACAGTGGCGCTACCCACCGTCGGGTTTTGGCATCATTTACCGCTTTGGTTAAATAATAAGGATAATCTATGCCTCTGTTACACCTGCTCCGCCAGAATCCGGTGATTGCCGCCGTAAAAGACAACGCCAGTCTGCAACTCGCCATCGATTCTGAATGTCAGTTCATCTCTGTTCTGTACGGTAACATCTGTACTATCAGTAACATCGTGAAGAAAATTAAGAACGCCGGGAAATACGCATTTATCCACGTAGACCTGCTGGAAGGGGCATCAAATAAAGAGGTGGTCATTCAGTTTCTGAAACTGGTTACCGAAGCGGACGGCATCATCAGTACTAAAGCGGCGATGCTGAAAGCCGCACGGGCAGAGGGTTTTTTCTGCATCCATCGTCTGTTTATCGTTGACTCCATCTCCTTTCACAGCATTGATAAACAGGTGGCACAATCAAACCCGGACTGTATTGAAATTCTGCCGGGGTGCATGCCCAAAGTGCTGGGATGGGTGACGGAAAAAATACGCCAGCCGCTGATTGCCGGCGGCCTGGTATGTGATGAAGAAGATGCCCGCAATGCGATGAAAGCAGGAGTTGCGGCGCTTTCAACCACTAACATCGATGTCTGGACGTTAGCCAAAAAGCTGAATTAGGTTTTGGCGAAGGCTGCCAGCGCCTCCAGCACCGGTAGCCAGTCATCGACAACGCCGACATCAGCCTGGAAGAAAACAGGGGAGTTGGGATCACTATTTATCGCCACGACAAACTGGCTGTGGCGAACGCCAGCCATCAACGCCGCCGCACCAGAGGCCCCCGCGATAATACAGACATCCGGGGAGAGTAAATGACCGGAGATCCCAATCACACGTTCAGCGTCAAACCCGCCATTCATCACCCGCGCACGGCTGTACCCTACTTCGGCTTTCATCGACTGTGCCAGCGTGGAAATGGTCTCCACGCCAACATCACGGTTCCCCTGGCCAACAACCAGCACGTATTTAGCCAGTAACAGAGGATGAGTGCTGACCTTTTCTATGGTTTCCACCGTTTCCAGCCAGTCCGGGCGCGCCATAAGCTCAAGCCGGCGCTCAAACATGGTGGGCAGGGGATGATGCGAAACACGCTCCTCAGCCTGTCGCGCCAGTGACAGACACAAAGGTCTCGCCGTAATTTTAAGCGTGGCGTTCAACGCATTGCCCCAGTGGGATTTACTGACCAGACCTTGTTGCGCGTCCAGTGTTCTTGCCTGACAAATACTGCCGCCACCCAGTCGCCAGGCCAGTCGTGTTGCCAGCTCATCGCCAAGTGGACTGGCCGCAAAGATCAGGATATCGGCAGGTGTCAGTAACCACTGGGCCTCCAGTGTATCCAGAATCTGCTCCGCAACATCCGGCACAGGATCCATAATCCAGCGCTCTAGTTGTGCCGAACCTGGCCCATTTTCAATGATCCAGTCAGTCAGTGCGCCGCATTCGTCAGACGCCGACACCATCGCTATCTTCATGGCTTCATCCTTTGGCGCAAGTAGTCTTGCCACAAAATCCCTGCTTTTTCCTGTACCGTTGTACCGTCAATAAGGATGGCGCGGCGACGCTGTTCCGGGCGCGTCAACGACTGACACTCCCTGACAGGTACTTCATTACAGAAGGCTGTCTGACGAACTATTTCAGCTTTTGCTGCCGCCAGACGCTGACGCATACCCGGTACGGGGAGCGCAACCTCACCACATTGTCTGACCGCAATCACTGCCGGAAGCCGTACCCGACATCGACGAACGCGAGTCGCGGTTCTCTGCTCAAGGACGATAAAAGGCGGTTCAAACGTAAAACGCTCAACCATGGTAAAGCAAGGCCACGCCAGCATTTCAGCCACCAGAAACGGTGTCTGCCCGTTCTGCCCTTCACTGCTCTGGCAGCCTGTCACGATCACATCAGCATTGTGGTTACGCTGCCAGTCTGCAATCTGCCTGGCGATAAATTCCGGCGCAAAACGCAAGTCGCCCTTTGTCTCTAACAACACGGACCGATCAAACCCCAGCGCGACAAAATAGCGCAGCCAGTGTAGCGAACGTTCATCGCCAATACTGAGTGCTGTCAACTTCATCTCACACCCTTTATAGCGTTGGGCTAACAACAACGCGGCAGCCGCCTGCTCATCTGCCCCCGGAGAACAACGCAGCAAAGACGTATCCGGCCCGCAGGTCTCTTTTGTCGCTGCCTGCCAGTCCTTTTCCGCCAGCATGCTGGGATCCGGTTCTGACTTAAACGCTAACAGAATGTTCATTCACACCTCCCTGTTTTTTGTCCCCACTCCCCGCTGCCACCAACGGTAATGCTTTCGTTTCAGGCGCCCATAGCCAGGTCACGACAAACCCTGTCAGTAATACGCCAGCCAGCAGCAGCAACGTGACTTGCATCCCCCATTGTGCCAGCGTCCAGGGTAATAGCCCGGTACTGATTGCCGCACCAAGGCGGCTCATAGCCGTCGCGAATCCCACACCCAGAGAGCGAATATCCGTCGGGAAACTCTCTGCCGGCAGGATCCCCACCAGATTACTGACGGCCGATATGGCTGTACTAAACAGGACAAACAGCAACAGCGTCAGCGGGCTAGCAGACGGTAAAAAAGCCATCACAATAAGCGTTATGGCAAGCAGGAGAAAACTCCCGAGAAGGAACCGTCGGTGCGCCAGTAAATGCGTCAATATAAGCCCCAGCAATGCGCCGAAAATTAACAGCATATTCAGCAATAAACTGGCTGTCAGTGCATCTTCAAGGCCGAGGGTCTCAGCAATGGTCGGCAGCCAGGTATAGATAACAAACCACGGGATCACCAGACAGACAAAAAACACGCTGTTAAAAACGGTTCGCCGCCAGTAGCGGGCAGAAAAAAGTGTCTTAATATGCTTGCTGGATGCGACAGCCACCTCATCACCGAGCAGCACATGTGGGCCAAAATAGCGATGTACCACTGCATGAGCTTCAGTAAATCGCCCCTGGCGTAGCAGCCAACGCGGTGATTCCGGCGTTCCCCAACGTAACAGCGTAATCAAGAGCGCAGGCAGTGCCGCCGAGGCGAGCAGCCAACGCCAGGCTTCCGGACTTTCAGAAATAAAATGATGTCCCATCACACTTGCCAGCACGTAGCCAACAGTCCATACCACGCTGAATGCGCCCAGCAAAACACCCCGATGGCGACGCGGAGAAAACTCTGCCAGCAGGGTATGCCCCACGGAATAATCGCCTCCGAGTCCAATGCCGATCAGGATGCGTAAGACGATGAGCTGCTCCGGCGTCGTCGCAAAAAACTGTAAAAAAGAGGCAATGGTGATGAGGACAAAACTAAAGGTAAATATCTTTTGCCGCCCGATGTAATCAGACACCCAACCCAACACCAGGCTGCCAAGAAAAAGCCCAAGTAATGCCGAGCCACCGATCATCCCGGCCATAAGTGGCGTTAACTGCATGGCAGGAGTCAACTGGATAATGGCGTAACCTACTACGCCAAGAACATATCCGTCAGTCAGATGGGCGCCAAACGTGAGTGCAGCAATACGACAGTGAAAACCATTAAGCGGTAAATCATCCATACGCACCGGTGAAGTGTTCATATCTACCCCTTCATTGTCCGGTAAAGTAACGGCCTCCCGAATGAGAAGCCGTTTGATTTTTTATTTCTCAATCGGGTAGATCGTTCCCGCGTTCATAATGCCATTTGGATCAAACTGGCGTTTGAGACCTTCCAGCAGCGTCCATGCGCTTCCATGCTCCAGCTTGCTCCAGTGAACACGGTGCTTGCCAATACCGTGGTGATGCACCATTGACCCACCGAGACGGATCGTCTCCTCGCAGATGATCTTGTTAAGGGGATTATGGTACTTATCAATCTCCTCTTCTGGCTTGCAGTCCACTACGTTGTAGTCATAAACAAAGTACATATTGGTACCGTTGATATAACTGTGGGAAGAGTGACCACCCAGCATGGTGATGTCATCCGCATGCGGGAACTCATCGCGGATACGATTAATCACATTTTCGTAGATTTGATGGATGCAGCTCCAACTGCCGGAAACCTCAGTCGTAAAGCCCATATTGCCCGTTTTTAAGATCTGTACACGTTCAGCCGCCACTTTTTCCGGGCCCCAGTTGAGATGATTAAACCAGTGCTCAATCAGCTTACTGTCCACGCGAGTACACTGCGGATAACGCGCCACAATCTCCGCTATACCTTCACCCGTTGCCTTTGCCATCCGAGGATTCCCCTCAGCCATAAAGATCAGCACGCATTTGCCGTCGGCAAAATGGGTAAAATGTTGAGTGCCATCCTCTGCATCGTACAGACGCGCAATAGAGGGACGATAACCTTCGACCATCACTTCACGCAGGATGTTAAAACCGGTTTTCATGTCATCCAGAATGTAACCGTAGTAAAGGTTGTTCTCTGGCGTGAACTTAAATATTTTCACCGTAACTTCAGTGATATAGCACAACGCCCCTTCATTACCGATGATAATGTGGCGGATATCCGGCCCAGCCGCCCGTCGCGGCACGTTCTTAATACGGGTTACCGTGCCATCCGCAAGTACTGCTTCCAGACCGACCACCATATCCTCAATGGCACCATACAACGTAGAAAACTGCCCGATACTCCGGGTCGCAACCAGTCCCCCCATCTGCGCCAGCGGTTTAGACTGTGGGGAATGTCCGGTGGTGTAGCCCTTTTCACGCAATGCGTTTTCCAGAATCTCAAGCGGAACGCCGCACTGTGCCGTCGCCTGCATGTTCTCAATGTCGATACTCAAGATTTGGTTCATGCCAGCGCCGTCCAGCACCACGGAATTTTTAACAACGGTTTCCAGCCCTCCTTCCGTTGCCGAGGCACCAGTGCGCGGTACTCCGTTGATTTTATGTTGATTCATAAACGCCAGAACGCGGGAAACGTGTACCGTTGACGCCAGTTTCACCACGGCAGCAGGAATGGGTAGCGTGTAAACGCCGTGAATATCTGCATATTTACGAAAACGGTCAATACTGTTTTTCTTTAACACGGTTTCATCGGTGATTACGCGTTCGGACCCGACAATTTCTTTTAACTGGTCAACAATCGCTTCTCGAGATAAAGACATAGTCATACCTTCCTGATAATTAACTTGGAATAATTAATAAAAACAGAAACCACCTGACAAAATTAGCGAACTAAATAACCGCCATCGACAACCAGTAAATGACCGTTTACGTAATTTGAAGCCTGACTGGCAAGAAAAATCGCTGCCCCCATTAGGTCCTGAGTATCACCCCAACGATTGGCGGGGATATGATCCAGTACACGCTGATTTGTTTCAGGATTACTACGTGTGGCTAGCGTAATATCTGTTGCATAATATCCCGGCGCAATACCGTTAACCTGAATATTATATTGCCCCAGTTCATCGCAATACGCTTTAGTGAACCCTGCAAGAGCATGCTTGGTTGCCGCATAAGCCGGGGACCACTGACCACCAAGCCAGGAGAACAAAGAACAAATGTTAATAATTTTACCGCTATTTTGTGGAATCATAATTTTCGCGGCTTCGTAACTCAGCTCAAACGCCGCCGTCAGGTTAACATCAATCATTGGATCCCAGTCGGCCCGACCGAAGTCCAGAACCTTATTCAACTTACATATTCCCGCGTTATTCACCAGAATATCAACGGTACCAAAACGTTCACAGCAGGCGGCGATAATCTTCTGTGGCGCACCTTTTTCGGTAATATCGACCTGCATAAACGCCACTTCAACACCTTGTTTTTCAATTATTTCCTTCGTTTCACCATTATCCTTTACAAAGCTTGGTATAAACAGGTTCGCCCCGGCTTTTGCCAGTGCCATCGCAAAAGCCTGACCCAAACCGCTGTTCCCCCCCGTCACGATTGCCGTTTTCCCTTTCAGGGAGAAAAAATCCATTGAGAATGCGTTGAGAGATTCGATCGACATAGTTAGCTCCAAATTTCTTAAGGCAAAAAAAAAGAAAGGTAACTTCCCCCGTGAGAGGGAAGTTACCTTTCTCATTATCTCTGGTAACTGGGATGAATTTTTAGCACAGTGACAAAACATCTAACGTGATCGTTCTCACAGAAGCCTCTTTCAATTTATCATTATCGTTAAAAACAAGAACCGTGATTATTCTCACACTACACATCGCTCTTCCATGTTATTTCTAAATGCAATTACTAGAGACCTGAGAAAAGTAATCCACCTGAAAGGGCGGTTTATTTTTCTCTTTTTTTTGTCTACATAAAATGAGAATTCGATATGCAACACAACTCATATCGCCGTTGGATAACGCTCGCTATTATTAGTTTTAGTGGCGGCGTCAGTTTTGACCTGGCCTATTTACGCTATATATATCAAATTCCCATGGCAAAATTCATGGGATTTAGCAATACCGAGATTGGATTAATAATGAGTACATTTGGTATTGCAGCTATTATTCTATATGCCCCCAGTGGCGTCATTGCTGATAAACTCTCTCATCGCAAAATGATTACCTCTGCAATGATTATTACCGGATTACTCGGTCTGTTGATGATGACTTACCCACCACTGTGGGTCATGCTCTTTATCCAGGTCGCATTTGCTGTCACCACGATTCTAATGTTGTGGTCAGTATCCATTAAAGCCGCGTCATTACTGGGAGATCACAGTGAACAAGGGAAAATTATGGGCTGGATGGAAGGGCTGCGAGGGGTTGGCGTCATGTCTCTGGCAGTCTTTACCATGTGGGTCTTCTCTCGTTTCGCACCGGATGACAGCAACAGCCTGAAAGCTGTAATTCTGATTTACAGCGTGGTTTATATCCTGTTGGGTATTCTGTGCTGGTTCTTTGTCAGCGACAGTCCCCAACACATTGACAGCGCGAAAGAAGAAAAACAGGCATTCCAGTTCAGGGATATTTTGACCGTTTTGCGGATCAGCACCACCTGGTACTGCAGTATGGTCATTTTTGGCGTCTTTACGATCTATGCCATCCTCAGTTATTCCACTAACTATCTGACTGAAATGTATGGCATGTCACTGGTAGCCGCGAGCTATATGGGAATCGTCATCAACAAAATTTTCCGCGCTATCTGCGGCCCTTTGGGCGGCATTATCACCACTTACAGCAAAATTAAGTCCCCAACGCGCGTGATTCAGTTGCTCTCAATTGTTGGAGCCATCGCGTTAATCGCGCTGCTGGTGACCAATTCAAATCCGCAATCTGTCGTGATGGGGATCGGCCTTATTCTACTGCTGGGCTTCACCTGTTATGCCTCACGCGGGCTTTACTGGGCCTGTCCAGGCGAAGCCAGAACACCGCCTTACATCATGGGAACCACTGTCGGTATCTGCTCGGTGATCGGTTTTCTACCCGACGTCTTTGTCTATCCGATCGTGGGTCACTGGCAAGATACCCTTCCGGCCGCAGAAGCCTATCGCAATATGTGGTTGATGGGTCTGGCAGCGCTGTGCATGGTCATTCTCTTTACTTTTTTACTGTTTCGTAAAATTCGAACCATCCATGACGCACCAGAAAAGATGACATCACTGACCGCAGAAACGTCCGGTGAGTGAAAACGGAAAACGAAAGGAGAACGACAATGTCAAAGAAATACATCATTGGAATTGATGGGGGAAGTCAGAGTACCAAAGTCGTGATGTACGATCTTGAAGGTAATGTGGTTTGTGAAGGAAAGGGGCTCCTGCAACCCATGTTCACCCCTGATGCCGATACGGCAGAACATCCGGACGACGATGTGTGGGCATCATTGTGTTTTGCAGGCAAGGACTTGATGAGCCAGTACGCGGGAGATCCAAAAGATATCGTCGGAATTGGCCTCGGGTCCATTCGCTGCTGCCGTGCGCTGCTAAAAGCGGATGGCACACCCGCTGCGCCATTAATTAGCTGGCAGGATGCTCGCGTCACTCGTCCCTACGAGCACACAAATCCTGATGTGGCCTACGTCACCTCATTTTCAGGCTATCTGACGCATCGCTTAACCGGTGAATTTAAAGACAATATCGCCAACTATTTTGGTCAGTGGCCGGTGGATTACAAAACCTGGTCATGGGGCGATGACCCCGAAGTCGTGAGAAAATTTAATATCCCGCGCAAAATGCTGTTTGAGGTCCAGATGCCAGGCACTGTACTCGGGTATCTGACCGATGCTGCCGCAAAGGCAACAAGCTTCCCGACCGGATTGCCGGTCATTTGCACCACCAGTGATAAACCGGTAGAGGCTCTGGGGGCAGGATTACTGGATGACGAAACGGCGGTGATCTCATTAGGGACCTACATCGCTCTGATGATGAATGGCAAAGCGCTACCTAAAGATCCGGTCGCTTACTGGCCGATTATGTCTTCGATTCCGGAAACACTGCTCTATGAAGGTTATGGCATTCGCAAAGGGATGTGGACGGTCAGTTGGCTGCGGGATATGTTAGGTGAATCATTACTGCAGGATGCGAAAGCGCAGGATCTGTCGCCAGAGGACTTGCTGAATAAGAAAGCCGCCAGCGTCCCGCCCGGCTGCAATGGCCTGATGACCGTGCTGGACTGGCTGACCAATCCCTGGGAACCGTACAAGCGTGGGATCATGATTGGCTTTGATTCCAGCATGGACTACGCCTGGATTTACCGTTCTATTCTGGAGAGCGTTGCGCTGACGCTTAAAAACAATTACGACAGTATGTGCCATGAGATGAATCATTTCGCTAAGCAGGTGATCATCACCGGCGGCGGCTCAAACAGCGATCTGTTCATGCAAATCTTTGCCGACGTATTCAACCTTCCGGCCCGTCGAAACGTCATTAACGGTTGTGCGAGTCTGGGGGCCGCTATCAACACGGCGGTAGGGCTTGGTCTTTATCCGTCCTATCAGAAAGCGGTTGAAAGTATGGTGCGGGTGAAAGATGTGTTTATCCCGGTTCCTGAACATGCGGCACGCTATGAAGCCATGAACAAAGGGATCTTCCGGGAATTAACGAAACATACCGACCCGATTCTGAAAAAATCGTATGAAGTGTTCCACGGTGATTTAAGTAAGGTGGACGCAATACAAAGCTGGTCAAACGCTTAATGCCAAAAAAAGCCGGATACATAATCCGGCTTTTTATCAGGCAATATTCAGATACTTATGCGTCTGCATCGACAGGCGCCAGTTGCGCGCGATACAGGTATCAATGCACAGGCGGGTAGCATCTTCTTTCTGACTGATGGGCTGCAGCGCAATCACCCGCGGTTTGTCGTCGCTCAGCGTGGCGAGCAGTTCGTCCAGCGCTTCGATATCACGTACGCGCCCGACCGGGTGTTTGATCTCATTTGCACGTTCCAGCGCCTGTGACAGAACATCATAACCCCCGCGCATGTTCACCTTCGGAGAAACGGTCACCCAGGTATTAGGTGTGCAGCGCACTTCGTGCGTACCGCTGGTCTCTATCTGGCAGCTAAAGCCGTTCTTTTCCAGCAGATCGGTAAGCGGCATCAGGTCATGGATGCACGGTTCGCCGCCGGTAATCACCACATGACGCGCGGTGTACCCCTGTCGGCCAATCACAGCCAGCAGATCTTCACTGCTTGCCGCGCCCCATTTATCGCTCTCTTTGGTTTTCGCCAGGATGCTGTACAGGGAGACTTCCCGATCCTCAAGCTTATCCCAGGTGTGTTTGGTATCGCACCAGGCACAGCCAACCGGGCATCCCTGTAAACGAATAAAAATGGCGGGGACGCCGGTAAAGTAACCCTCACCTTGCAGGGTCTGGAACATCTCGTTAATCGGGTACTGCATAGCGCTCTCAATATGGGGATAAACGATAATTATCGCAGATCCCCACCAAAGTATCATGCCCCATCGGTGCTTTACGAGGCGATCGCCGCGATAAAGCGTGCCGTGATCTGCTGCGGACGCGTGATTGCCCCGCCAACCACCACGGTATGAGCGCCTAATGCCAGGCAATGTGCGGCGCGTTCCGGGGTATCGACGTTCCCTTCCGCCACGACCGGAACGCTGACCGCTGCCAACACCTCACGTAAGAATCCACAGTCATTTTCCACCAGCACATGCCCGGCGGTTTCTGCGGTATAGCCGTAGAGCGTGGTGCCCACACAGTCAAAACCCAGACGCTCGGCTGTCACCGCCTCGTCTACGGTTGCTATATCCGCCATCAGTAGTACGGACGGGTAGCGAGCGCGGATCTGCGTGACCAGTTCTTCCAGCGTCTGCCCACCGGGGCGCGGGCGCGCAGTGGCATCCAGGGCAATAATTTCCGGCTCAACGGTCATCAGCTCATCCACTTCCCGGAGAGTGGCCGTGATAAACACCTCACTGCCAGGGTAATCGCGTTTGATGATCCCGATCACCGGCAGGGAGACCATCTCTTTGATCGCACGAACGTCCACCACACTGTTCGCACGGATACCTGCCGCACCGCCTTGTGCTGCCGCCAGCGCCATACGTGACATAATAAACGGACTGTGTAGAGGCTCATTTTCCAGCGCCTGACAGGAGACGATTAATTTACCTTTCAGGGAATCCAGTACAATTTTCATTACGATAAAATCTCTTCAACTTCGTTTTTAATGATGGTGACATGCGGGCCATAAATCACCTGAACGCCGTTGCCGCGAATAATCACGCCACGCGCTCCGGTCGCTTTCAGCGCCGCTTCATCTACCTTGCTGCTCTCTTTCACCGTCACGCGCAGGCGCGTGGCGCAACAGTCCACCTCTTCCAGATTCTCTTTGCCTCCCAGCCCAGCGATGACTGCCGCTGCACGTTCACTTTGCGGCAGGCCAGATTCAACCGGGGCTGTGTTCTCACGACCCGGCGTCAGCCAGCCAAAGCGGGTGATCAAATAGCGGAAGGTGAAGTAGTAAAGGAAGAACCACGGTATTCCCACCATAGGGACGTACATCCAGTTGGTTTTAGCTTCTCCCTGTAACACGCCGAAGAGGAGGAAATCGATAAGCCCGCCCGAAAAGGTTTGCCCAATCGTGATATGTAAAATATGGGCGATCATAAACGCCAGACCATCGAAGAAGGCGTGAATGACGTATAACACGGGCGCGACAAACAGGAAGGAAAACTCAATGGGCTCAGTGATTCCCGTCAGGAAAGAGGTCAGGGCTGCCGACAAAAGCAGTCCGGCGACAACCTTTCTATTCTCCGGCTTTGCGGTGTGGTACATCGCCAGACATGCGCCAAGCAGGCCAAACATCATGGTGATAAAGCGCCCGGACATAAAGCGCGCGGTACCCGCATAGAACTGCTGCGTATTCGGATCGGCAAGTTGGGCAAAGAAAATCCGCTGCGTACCTTCAACCAACTGGCCGTTGACGATTTCGCTACCGCCCAGCGCCGTCGTCCAGAACGGCAAATAAAAGATATGGTGTAAACCCAGTGGACCAAGCATACGCAGGATGAAGCCGTACAACAGCGTCCCCAGATAGCCCGTCGCATCCACCAGACCGCCCAGTCCAAAAATGAGTTTCTGGAAATGCGGCCACACCACCGTCATAACCGCACCCACGACTATCGCGGCAAGGGAGCTGATAATCGGTACAAAACGCGAACCGCTAAAAAAACCGAGAAACTGAGGTAGTGAGACTTTATTGAAACGGCTATGCAACGCGCAGGTGACAAGACCCATCACCACCCCACCAAACACGCCCGTTTCCAGCGTCTGAATACCCAGCGTCATCCCCTGGCCAACTGCACCGGGGTTCTCGTGCGCCAGCGTTCCATTGAGCGTTAATAAGGCGTTGATGGTGGCGTTCATCACCAGAAATGCCAGCAATGCCGCAAGCCCGGCAGTGCCTTTATCCGTTTTCGCCAGCCCCACGGCGACACCGACCGCAAAGAGTACTGACAGGTTGGCAAACACAATAGAACCTGCGCTGGTCATGATCGTGAAGATTGCCTGCAACCAGTCGACATCTAAAAACGGATAAGCCGTCAATGTGTTTGGATTTGACAACGCGCCGCCAATCCCTAACAACAGTCCTGCTGCGGGCAATACCGCAATCGGCAGCATGAAGGATTTGCCGAACCGCTGCGCTTTTTCAAACCATCCCCCCGATGAGGCGCCGCTAAACATTTGCATCATTTTTTCATCTCCTCGATTATTGATGAAAATTTTTACCATATTTATTTTTATAAATGAAAATTATCATCAAAATCCAGGAAGCCGATCATACTTTTTTAAAATGTCTGGCATCTCTCCCCTGCTTTCCGCCACACTATCAACAGATAAACGCATTAAGGATTTTGCATGTCAGAAAATGAAAACCTGCTGCTGAGATTGCGCCAGAGCGTTGATGGATATAGCCGAACACAACAGAAGCTAGGAGAGTTTGTACTTAGCGATCCGGCAAAAGTTGTCTACCTGACGATTACCGAACTGGCGCGTGAAAGCGGCACCAGCGAGGCTAGCGTCACACGTCTGTGTCGAACGCTGGGGTGTAAGGGCTATAACGAATTCAAAATGGCGCTGGCACTCGATCTCCGACAAGGACAGTCTGTAGAGCACAGCGGTGATGAGATTGACAATGTGGTCAATGAATCCGTGCAAGCGCTGCAGGACACCGCAAAATTACTCGACAGGCCCCTACTGGAAGCAGCCGCGTTTGCACTGCATCAGGCTCAGTCAGTGCAGATTTATGGCGTAGCGGCCAGTGCCATTCTGGGGGAATATTTACATTACAAACTCCTGCGTCTGGGAAAACCCGCACAGTTGTTCAGCGACATGCATCGTGCTGCCATGAACGCCACAACGCTGAGTAAAAACACGCTCGTGGTGGCGATTTCCAGTTCAGGCTCCACGCGCGATCTACTGCATGTCGTAAAACTGGCGCGTAAGCAAGGTGTGCGCGTACTGGCGCTGAGTAATACGCCGCGCAGCCCGTTAGCGTCGCTGAGTGATATTCAACTGGTCGCGGCCAAACCAGAAGGTCCCTTGAGTGCCGGCGCGCTAAACGCCAAGGTGGGAGTGATGCTGTTGATAGAACTGCTCACGACATCGCTGATTGCGTTGGATGAAAAGTACAGCGATGTGAGCCAGCAAACGGCCAGCGCGACCCTACCGCTACTGCTTTAAAGACATAAAAAAACCCGCCGAAGCGGGTTTCTTAGAGCATAAAGCGACAGTAATAAATTACTGACCTTTGATCTCTTTACGACCGTTGTACGGTGCTTTTTCACCCAGCGCTTCTTCGATACGAATCAGCTGGTTGTATTTAGCAACGCGGTCAGAACGGCTCATAGAACCGGTTTTGATCTGGCCTGCAGCGGTACCCACAGCCAGGTCAGCGATGGTAGCGTCTTCAGTTTCACCGGAACGGTGAGAGATCACAGCCGTGTAGCCAGCGTCTTTCGCCATCTTGATTGCAGCCAGCGTTTCGGTCAGAGAACCGATCTGGTTGAATTTGATCAGGATGGAGTTAACGATGCCTTTTTCGATACCTTCTTTCAGGATCTTGGTGTTGGTTACGAACAGATCGTCACCAACCAGCTGGATTTTGTCGCCCAGTACTTTGGTCTGGTATGCAAAACCGTCCCAGTCAGACTCGTCCAGACCGTCTTCGATAGAAACGATCGGGTACTGTTTGGTCAGGTCTTCCAGGAAGTGAGTGAATTCTTCAGAGGTGAACGCTTTGTTGCCTTCGCCAGCCAGAACGTATTTACCGTCTTTGTAGAATTCAGATGCTGCACAGTCCATCGCCAGAGTGATGTCTTTGCCCAGCTCGTAGCCAGCAGCTTTAACCGCTTCAGCAATGACAGCCAGCGCTTCAGCGTTGGAGCCCAGGTTCGGCGCATAGCCACCTTCGTCACCCACAGCGGTGTTCATGCCTTTCGCTTTCAGCACTTTAGCCAGGTTGTGGAACACTTCAGAACCCATACGTACGGCTTCTTTCAGGGTTTTCGCGCCAACCGGCTGAATCATGAATTCCTGGATGTCGACGTTGTTGTCAGCGTGCTCACCACCGTTGATGATGTTCATCATCGGAACCGGCATGGAGTATTTGCCCGGAGTACCGTTCAGCTCAGCGATGTGCTCGTACAGCGGCATGCCTTTAGCAGCAGCCGCCGCTTTGGCGTTAGCCAGAGACACCGCCAGGATGGCGTTCGCACCGAAGTTGGATTTGTTTTCAGTACCGTCCAGATCGATCATGATCTTGTCGATGCCAGCCTGATCTTTGGCATCTTTGCCAAGGATAGCCTGAGCGATCGGGCCGTTAACCGCGCCAACAGCTTTCAGTACGCCTTTACCCATGAAGCGGGATTTGTCGCCATCGCGCAGTTCCAGCGCTTCGCGGGAGCCCGTAGAAGCACCTGACGGAGCTGCTGCCATACCGACGAAACCACCTTCCAGGTGTACTTCGGCTTCAACAGTCGGGTTACCACGGGAGTCGATGATTTCACGACCGATGACTTTAACGATTTTGGACATTAGGTTTTCCTCAGTACAAGTTAAACTAAAACTCCAGACAAACAACGCGTACCTTTGGTACGCGTTGCCGTTCTAACTTTTTTTACTTCTTACTTCGCCTGACGCTTCTGATGCTCGCTGGCGGCTTTCACAAAGCCAGCAAACAGCGGATGTCCATCACGTGGCGTGGAAGTAAATTCCGGATGGAACTGACAGGCCACGAACCACGGATGATTCGGTACCTCAATGATCTCGACCAACTGATCATCACCGGAACGGCCTGCAACGCGCAGACCCGCAGCTTCAATCTGTTTCAACAGCATATTGTTGACTTCGTAACGATGGCGATGACGCTCAACAATAGTCGGCGTGCCGTACAACTGACGGACCAGACTATCGTCGCCAAGCTGACACTGCTGCGCGCCAAGACGCATGGTGCCGCCCAGATCGCTCTTCTCGGTACGGACTTCAACGTTACCGTCTTCGTCACGCCATTCGGTAATCAGCGCCACAACCGGGTACTTACAGTCTGGCACAAATTCCGTCGAGTTGGCGTTGTCCATACCGGCGACATTACGCGCAAACTCAATCAACGCAACCTGCATACCCAGGCAAATGCCCAGATAAGGAATATTGTTCTCACGCGCATAGCGTGCAGTCGCGATCTTCCCTTCTACACCACGGTAGCCGAAGCCGCCAGGGATCAGGATAGCGTCCAAATCTTTCAGGATTTCGACACCGCGCGTTTCAACATCCTGCGAATCAATCAGCTTGATGTTGACGGTCACGCGATTTTTCAGACCGCCATGTTTCAGCGCTTCAATCACGGATTTATAGGCATCCGGCAGTTCAATGTACTTGCCGACCATCCCAATCGTGACTTCGCCTGCCGGGTTCGCTTCTTCGTAAATAACCTGTTCCCATTCGGCCAGGTTAGCTTCCGGACACTCTAAGCTGAATCGTTTACAAATATAATCGTCCAGGCCCTGCGATTTCAACATGCCTGGAATTTTATAGATGGAATCGACATCTTTCAGAGAAATCACCGCTTTTTCCGGAACGTTACAGAACAATGCAATTTTCGCACGTTCGTTAGCCGGGACAGCGCGGTCAGAGCGGCAAATCAGGATATCAGGCTGAATACCGATAGAGAGCAGCTCTTTTACAGAGTGCTGTGTCGGTTTTGTTTTCACTTCGCCTGCCGCCGCCATGTACGGAACCAGCGTCAGATGCATAAACAGGGTGTGTTCACGGCCAATTTCAACGGCCATCTGGCGAATCGCTTCAAGGAACGGCAGAGATTCGATATCACCGACGGTGCCGCCGATTTCAACCAGAACAACGTCATGGCCTTCGCCACCTTCCAGCACGCGTTCTTTGATGGCATTGGTGATGTGCGGGATAACCTGTACGGTCGCGCCCAGATAGTCGCCACGGCGCTCTTTACGCAGAACGTCAGAGTAGATACGACCCGTGGTGAAGTTGTTGCGGCGGCTCATTTTAGTGCGAATGAAACGCTCGTAGTGACCCAGGTCCAGGTCGGTTTCAGCGCCGTCTTCAGTAACGAACACTTCCCCGTGTTGGATTGGGCTCATGGTGCCAGGATCGACGTTGATATACGGATCCAGTTTCATGATGGTCACGTTGAGGCCACGGGCTTCAAGAATGGCTGCGAGGGAGGCTGCGGCAATGCCTTTACCCAGAGAGGATACGACCCCGCCGGTCACAAAAATATAGTTCGTTGTCATGCTGAACCTGAGAAGTTAGGGTGAAACGATGGAATAACCAGGACGGGAAAGTAGTATACCCGAACATGACGTACGCCACAAACTTTCATTATCCCTCCTCTTCGTCAGCTCACATTTAACATCGGGAGTGAGAAAATAGCCCCTTTGGGGTAAATGTTTTTGACGCAAATCAAGCGCTTGTTATTTAAAAAATCACACAAAACGCCCTTGACCGCTCAATTTCCTTAGAGATCAATTTCCTGCCGTTTTACCTGCTGCCAGACTTCTTCCATCGTTTCCAGGTCAACACCAGTCATTTCCAGGCCCCGCGCCGCCACAATCCGTTCGACCTCACGAAAACGCCGCTCGAACTTTTCGTTGGCTTTTTGCAGCGCGGTCTCCGCTTTGGTGCCTAAATGACGGGCCATATTGACGGTGGCAAACAGCAAATCGCCCATTTCCTCTTCCAGTTTAGCCTGGTCGACAACGACCTGCCGGGCCTCATGCATGACCTCGTCGATCTCTTCGTACACCTTATCAACCACCGGCCCCAGCGTCGTCCAGTCAAAACCGACATTCGAACAGCGTTTCTGGATTTTCTGCGCCCGCATCAGCGCGGGTAAACTGCGCGGAATATCATCGAGGGCAGAATGCTGCGCTTTTTCCGCCCGTTCGCCTGTTTTGATTTGTTCCCAGCGGGCCAGCACTTCACTGCTGTTGCGGGCGGAAGCCTCGGCAAAAACATGCGGATGGCGGCGCTCAAGTTTGTCACTGATAGCGGCACAAATATCATTGAAATCAAAGCGCCCTTCTTCCTGGGCTATCTGCGCGTAAAACACCACCTGAAACAGCAGATCGCCCAGTTCGCCGCGCAGGTCGTCAAAATCCTCACGGGAAATCGCGTCGAGCACTTCGTAGGTTTCTTCAAGGGTGTAAGGGGCGAGCGTGGCGAAAGTCTGTTCGTTATCCCACGGACAGCCGGTTTCCGGGTCGCGCAGGCGTTGCATGATGCCAAGCAGGCGGTCAATTTGAGTCATTGGAACATCCTGAAAACACAGGCCCGATGAGCGAAACGCCAGCGGGCCTGGAAAGTAAAATTAATTGCCGTGCAAACGACGCGCGTCAATCACATCGGGTACCTGATTCAACTTGCTGAGCACGCGTCCCAGCACCTGCAGGTTGTAGATTTCAATCGTCATATCGATAGTAGCAAGCTGCTGTTTGGTATCGCTACGACTGGCAACGCCGAGCACATTGACCTTCTCGTTTGCCAGAATCGTCGTGATATCACGCAGTAAGCCGCTGCGATCGTTGGCCTGTACGCGCACCACCAGCGAATATCCCGCCGAATAGCTTTCGCCCCAGACGGCCTCCACAAGGCGTTCCGGCGCATGCGCACGCAGTTCGACCAGTTGCTCACAGTCCGCCCGATGGACGGAAATCCCGCGGCCCTGGGTAATGAATCCAACAATCTCATCGCCCGGAATCGGCTGGCAGCAGCGGGCAATGTGATGCATCAGATTACCTACGCCTTCCACAACGACACGACCATCGTCTTTACGCCGGTTCTGCGGAGCATGCGTTTTCTGCTGAAGCTGTTTCAGCGCGGCGGCATCTTCTTCGGCGGCGCTCGGTTTGTTGAACTGCGATTGCAGGAAGTTCACCATCTGATTCAGACGGATATCGCCCCCGCCAATCGCCGCCAGCAGTTCCTCCAGCTCGTTGAAGTTGTAGCGCGGCAGCAGATGCTTTTCCGCTTCTTTCAGGCTGATCCCTAAATGCGACAACTCGTCGTCCAGAATCTGCCGTCCGGCAAGGATGTTCTTGTCCCGATCCTGTTTGCGGAACCAGGCGTGGATTTTCGAGCGCCCACGGCTGGTCGTCACATAGCCCAGGTTCGGATTCAGCCAGTCACGGCTCGGGTTCGGCTGTTTCTGGGTGATGATTTCGATCTGATCGCCCATCTGCAACTGATAGGTAAACGGCACGATGCGCCCACCGATTTTCGCCCCAATACAACGGTGCCCCACATCACTGTGAATGTGATACGCAAAGTCGAGCGGCGTGGAGCCAGCGGGCAGATCCACGACATCGCCTTTCGGCGTAAAGACGTAGACCCGATCGTCAAACACCTGACTGCGCACTTCGTCGAGCATTTCGCCAGAGTCCGCCATCTCTTCCTGCCAGGCGATCAGCTTACGCAGCCAGGCAATGCGATCCTCATGGCCGGAACGCGCTCCGCCTGCGGCTGCGCCTTCTTTGTACTTCCAGTGCGCGGCGACGCCCAGCTCGGCATCCTCGTGCATCTGCTTGGTGCGAATCTGGATCTCAACCGTTTTGCCGCCCGGCCCCAACACCACGGTGTGAATCGACTGATAGCCATTCGGTTTCGGGTTGGCGACATAGTCGTCAAACTCATCCGGCAGATGGCGATAGTGCGTGTGCACAATCCCCAGCGCGGCGTAACAATCCTGCAATCGCTCGGCGACGATACGCACGGCGCGGACGTCAAACAGCTCATCAAATGCCAGATGCTTTTTCTGCATTTTTCGCCAGATGCTGTAGATGTGTTTCGGGCGCCCGTACACTTCCGCCTTTACGCCTTCCGTTTTCATCTCTGAGCGCAGATGCCCCACGAACTCTTCTATGTAATGCTCACGATCGATACGGCGTTCGTGCAGCAGTTTGGCAATGCGTTTGTACTCGGCAGGATGCAGATAGCGGAAGCAATAATCTTCCAGCTCCCACTTCAACTGCCCGATGCCTAATCGGTTCGCCAGCGGCGCGTAGATATTGGTGCACTCTTTCGCCGCCAGCACGCGCTCATCTTCCGGCGCGTCTTTCACCTCGCGCAGATGAGCGATTCGTTCGGCAAGTTTAATGACCACGCAGCGGAAATCGTCGACCATCGCCAGCAGCATGCGCCGCACGTTGTCGACCTGCTCGGAGGAGACGGAATCGGTATGGGTCGCTTTCAGTTGGCGAATGGCCGCCATGTCACGCACGCCATGAATCAGATTGACGATAGACTTACCTACGCTTTCCTGCAGGGTATCTTCGCTAACGACATTGGCATCTGCCAGAGGGAACAGTAGCGCAGCCCGCAGCGTGTCGATATCCATACTCAGCGTCGAGAGGATTTCCACCATCTCCACGCCACGCCACAGCAGCAGTTCCGCATCTGGATGCCCCTGTGTCTGTTGCAGGCAATACGCCCAGGTTTCGGCTAAGCGTTCACATGACTGCTGGCTGGTGATCCCAAGACTTTCGATCCACTTTTTCGGGTCAAATTCCCCAGCTTTGTTTAAATGTGCACTTCTTACCGCAACCATTGTCCTCTCCTTAAGGGACGTGACCTGTCGAAGTCGACAAGTCGTGATTCATTATGAATGCTCAAACAATACCATCGATTCCAGGTGTCCCGTGTGGGGGAACATGTCGAGCATCGCCAGCCGCTGTATCTGGTATCCTGCGCGTAATAACGCCTCACTATCACGCGCCAGCGTGGCAGGATTACAGGATACATAAACAATACGGCCAGGCTGCAATTTTATAATATGTTGCATCACGCCCGCAGCCCCTGCGCGCGCAGGGTCGAGCAAGATTTTATCAAAACCGTTTTTGGCCCACGGCTGTCGGGTAACATCCTCTTCAAGATTTTCATGAAAGAATGTCACATTGTGTAACCCATTTTGTTGTGCATTTTCGCGCCCTTTTTCCACCAGCGCAGGTACGCCTTCCACCCCGACGACGCTTGCCGCCCGGGTTGCCAGCGGGAGTGTAAAATTGCCCATCCCGCAGAAGAGATCCAGCACGCGATCGCCAGGCTGTACGTCCAGCCATTCCAGCGCGCTGGTCACCATTTTCTGGTTCACCCCTGCATTGACCTGAATAAAATCACGCGGACTAAAGTTTAAGCGTAGCCCGTTTGATTCATACCAGGGCGTCTGACCAGAAACCGTTTCCAGTATCTCGCTTTGCGGCGCCAGATACAGAGACAGTCCCTTTGAATGCGAAAAGCGTTCCAGTTTTTCGTTATCCGCGCCGCTTAACGGCGCGGTATGGCGCAGAATCATCAGCGTGCCGCTGCCTGCCTGCACCAGTTCAACGTGTCCCAGATGGCGAATTCCCTGCAGGCTGCCGAGGCATGCCCTGAGATCGGGCAGCAATGCTTCAAGTTGGGGCGCCAGAATGGGGCACTGTCTGACATCAACGATGTCGCTGGACGCTGACTTGCGAAACCCCATCTGGAACTGCTGGGTCTTCGGCTGGTAGTTGAGACTTAACCGAGCGCGGCGGCGATAGCCCCACGGCGCATCGGCGATCACCTCAGTGACATTGTTGTTCATCAGGCGTGACAGCGCGGCGCTTTTACTGCGCTGCTGCAGTTCGATGCTGGCGTGCTGTTGCTGACAGCCGCCGCAAATGCCAAAGTGCGGACAGCGCGGCGTGACGCGATCCGGGCTATCATTCAAACGGCGCTTAACCTGGGCTTTCGCGTACTGTTTTTTATCTTCGGTGATCGCCACGTCCGCACTTTCCTGCGGCAACAATCCGGGGATAAACAACGTCTTTCCGTTGTGTCGCGCAACGCCCTGACCAAAAGAATCGAGGTCATTGACGGTAACGGTTATGATCTGGCGCGTCGTCACGCGCCGTTTTGCAGAGTAGAATTGCGCCATCGACGAGAATATTCTCAATTTAACAGTGTGACCCTAATTGTCCCATAACGGAACTCCATGACCAACTACAGCCTGCGCGCTCGCATGATGATTCTGATCCTGGCCCCGACCGTACTTATCGGTTTACTGCTCAGTATCTTTTTCGTTGTGCATCGCTACCACGACTTGCAGCGTCAACTGGAAGATGCCGGTGCCAGTATCATCGAGCCTCTCGCGGTCTCTACCGAATACGGTATGAACCTGCAAAACCGCGAATCCATCGGCCAGCTCATCAGCGTTTTGCATCGCCGCCACTCAGAGATTGTGCGGGCGATTTCGGTCTACGACGAGAATAATCACCTCTTCGTCACCTCGAATTTCAATCTCAATCCGTCGGAAATGCAGCTGCCTCCGGGCTCACCGTTTCCACGCCGACTGAGCGTTGAGCGTCATGGCGATATTTTAATCCTGCGCACGCCGATCATTTCCGAAAGCTATTCGCTTGATGAATCCCCGGCTACTGACGCGAAAAACGCGGGTAATATGTTGGGATATGTGGCGCTTGAGCTAGATCTCAAGTCGGTCCGCTTACAACAGTATAAAGAAATCTTCATTTCTTCCGTCATGATGCTGTTTTGTATAGGCATTGCGCTGATCTTTGGCTGGCGTCTGATGCGCGATGTGACAGGGCCGATTCGTAACATGGTCAATACGGTTGACCGCATCCGCCGGGGGCAACTCGACAGCCGCGTTGAGGGCTTTATGCTCGGCGAGCTGGATGTGTTGAAAAACGGCATTAACTCGATGGCCATGTCGCTCGCTGCCTATCACGAAGAGATGCAGCACAATATCGATCAGGCGACCTCCGATTTGCGTGAAACGCTCGAGCAGATGGAGATCCAGAACGTCGAGCTGGACCTGGCGAAAAAACGTGCGCAGGAAGCCGCGCGCATCAAGTCTGAGTTTTTGGCCAACATGTCCCATGAGCTGCGCACCCCGCTGAACGGCGTGATCGGCTTTACGCGCCTGACGCTGAAAACCGAGCTGAATACCACCCAGCGCGACCACCTGAATACCATCGAGCGTTCGGCAAATAACCTGCTGGCAATCATCAACGACGTTCTCGATTTCTCTAAGCTGGAAGCGGGTAAACTTATTCTCGAAAGCATTCCCTTTGCACTTCGCAATACGCTTGATGAAGTGGTGACGCTGCTGGCGCATTCGTCGCACGACAAGGGGCTGGAGCTGACGCTCAATATTAAGAATGACGTACCGGATAACGTGATTGGCGACCCGCTGCGTTTACAGCAGGTCATCACCAATCTGGTCGGCAACGCGATTAAATTCACCGAGAGCGGCAACATCGACATTCTGGTGGAAAAGCGCTCGCTGAGTAACACCAAAGTGCAGATCGAAGTGCAGATCCGCGATACCGGCATCGGCATCCCCGAACGCGACCAGTCGCGCCTGTTCCAGGCTTTCCGTCAGGCCGATGCCAGTATTTCCCGTCGTCACGGCGGCACCGGGCTGGGGCTGGTGATCACACAGAAACTGGTTAACGAGATGGGCGGCGATATCTCCTTCCACAGCCAGCCGAATCGCGGCTCAACCTTCTGGTTCCATATCAATCTCGATCTGAATCCGAATGTGATTAAGGATGGCCCGGCCACCACGTGTCTGGCAGGTAAACGTATTGCCTACATTGAGCCAAATGCCGCTGCCGCACAGTGTACGCTGGACATTCTCAGCGAAACGCCGCTGGAGGTGGTTTATAGCCCAACGTTTTCCGCACTGGCCGTTGAGCACTACGACTTTATGCTGCTTGGCGTTGCCGTCACCTTCAAAGAGCCGCTGACAATGCAGCACGAACGGCTGATTCAGGCGACCCAAATGGCCGAATTCCTGATGCTGGCGCTGCCGTGCCACGCTCAGGTAAATGCCGAGAAACTCAAACAGGACGGCGTGGCCAGCTGTCTGCTAAAACCCCTGACCTCCACGCGTCTGCTGCCAGCACTGGTGGATTTGTGTCGTCAGAACCCCCACGAAAACGCGCTGGTCTCAGACGAGAGCAAAATTGCTATGACGGTTATGGCGGTTGATGATAATCCAGCCAACCTGAAGCTGATCGGCGCACTGCTGGACGATCTGGTTCAACACGTTGAACTGTGCGATAGCGGCCAACAGGCGGTCGATCGCGCGAAGCAGATGCAGTTTGATCTGATCCTGATGGATATTCAGATGCCGGACATGGATGGCATTCGGGCCTGCGAACTGATCCACCAGCTTCCTCATCAACAGCAAACCCCGGTGATCGCCGTCACCGCGCACGCGATGGCTGGCCAGAAAGAGAAATTGCTGAGTGCCGGAATGAATGATTATCTGGCAAAACCGATCGAAGAAGAAAAGCTGTTTAACCTGCTGCAACGCTACAAACCCGGCGCAAGTACCCCGACGCGCCAGCTTAGCGCTGAACCGATCGAACCGGTTTTCAACCCGAATGCCACGCTGGACTGGCAACTGGCGCTGCGTCAGGCCGCCGGAAAACCCGATCTGGCACGCGATATGCTGCAAATGCTGATCGATTTCTTGCCGGAAGTGCGTAATAAAATCGAAGAGCAACTGGTGGGGGAAAATCCGCAAGGCTTAATCGATTTGATTCATAAGCTGCATGGCAGTTGCGGTTATAGCGGCGTACCGCGCATGAAGAGTTTGTGTCAGTTACTGGAAAGCCAGCTACGCGAAGGGACGCCAGAAGAAGATCTGGAGCCCGAGTTTCTGGAACTGCTGGACGAGATGGATAACGTGGCGCGTGAAGCGCGAAAATGGCTGTTATAGGCCGGACTGGCATCGCGCCATCCGGCCTGCCGCTCGCTCAGCGTAGCGTCTGCCCCATTTTGAGCGTCGCCGCGACGTTGCGCGCGGTCATGCGCACGTTCTCTGCGGCGTTCTTCAACGCATCGTCCAGCGTACAGATGGTATAAATCACGCTAAAGACGGCATCCAGTCCATGTTCATGGACAATGCCAACATCGGCCGTCAGGCTACCGGCAATGCCGATCACCGGTTTGTGGTAGCGCTTTGCCACCTTCGCCACCCCTACCGGGACTTTACCGTGGATCGTCTGGCTATCCATGCGCCCTTCGCCGGTCACCACCAGATCGGCATCGGCAACGCACGCATCCAGCTGTAGCGCATCGGTGACTATCTCAATTCCGCGTCGCAGTTGCGCACCGCAAAACGCGTAAAGCGCTGCGCCCATACCGCCTGCCGCACCGCCGCCAGCCAGTTCAAGGACATCCACCTCCAGATCGCGGGCGATAATCTGCGCATAATGCACCAGCGCCGTATCCAGACGGTCGATCGTCTCTGCCGTCGCCCCTTTCTGTGGGCCAAACACCGCTGACGCCCCCTCTTTACCGGTCAACGGGTTAGTCACATCACACGCGACTTCGATACGGCATGCGGCAAGACGCGGATCCAACTGGCTGATATCGATCCGTGCAAGCGCATCGAGCGCCGCTCCGCCTTTACCAATTTCATTCTGCCGGGCATCGAGCAATTTTGCCCCCAACGCCTGCACCATGCCCGCACCGCCGTCGTTGGTCGCACTGCCGCCGAGCCCGATAATAATATGATCTACGCCAGCATCCAGCGCATGACGAATCAACTCCCCGGTTCCCCAGGAGGTTGTCTTTAATGGATCGCGTAACGCGACAGGCACCTGCTCCAGGCCGCTGGCTGCCGCCATCTCAATGAAGGCCGTGCGCTCGTCGCCGGATAAGCCGAAAAACGCGGTGACGGGTTCCCCCAGAGGCCCCGTGACGTCGACATCAACAATGCGTCCCGCCGTCGCCGCCACCATGGCTTCAACCGTTCCTTCACCGCCATCAGCAACCGGAAGTTTTACGTAATCCGCATCGGGCCAGATTTCACGAAAACCTTGCTCAATGGCGTTCGCCACCTCGAGAGCACTCAAACTTTCCTTATACGAGTCCGGTGCGATCACTATTTTCATAAGCCATCCTTACGCATGTTGACTCAGCTAAGCATACACCCGGTTTACCGATAAAAAATAACCGGTCCTTTGGGGACCGGTCGACATCTTAACGAACCATGCACGGACGTTTGTTATCGAACGTCCAGTTCGGGATCAAATACTGCATCCCCATCGCATCATCACGTGCGCCCAGCCCATGCTTTTGATACAGCTCGTGGGCTTTCATCACCTGGTCCATATCCAGTTCAACGCCCAGACCCGGTTTCGCCGGTACCTGCACCATACCGCCTTTAATTTCAAACGGCTCTTTGGTCAGGCGCTGGTTGCCTTCCTGCCAGATCCAGTGAGTGTCGATCGCCGTGATCTTGCCCGGCGCCGCCGCGGCCACATGGGTGAACATCGCCAACGAAACGTCAAAGTGGTTGTTGGAGTGTGAACCCCAGGTCAGACCGAACTCATGGCACATCTGCGCGACGCGCACAGAGCCCTGCATCGTCCAGAAGTGCGGGTCAGCCAGCGGGATATCCACCGATTGTAGTGACAGCGTATGGCCCATCTGACGCCAGTCGGTGGCGATCATATTGGTCGCGGTCGGCAGACCGGTGGCGCGACGGAACTCCGCCATCACCTCACGGCCCGAGAAGCCCTGCTCGGCGCCACACGGATCTTCCGCGTAGGCCAGCGAACCTTTCAGGTATTTACCGATTTGGATCGCTTCATTCAGTGACCAGGCACCATTAGGATCCAACGTGACGCGCGCCTGTGGGAAGCGTTTTGCCAGCGCCACAATTGACTCCGCCTCCTCTTCCCCTGCCAGCACACCGCCTTTCAGTTTGAAATCGTTGAAACCATATTTTTCATACGCTGCTTCTGCCAGACGGACGACTGCGTCGGGCGTCATCGCTTCTTCATGACGCAGACGATACCAGTCGCATTGCTCATCCGGTTGGCTCTGATACGGCAGCGGTGTGGCTTTGCGGTTACCGACGAAGAACAGATAGCCGAGCATTTCTACTTCGCTACGCTGTTGACCATCGCCCAGCAGGGACGCCACGTTAACGCCCAGATGCTGTCCCAGCAGATCCAGCAGCGCAGCTTCAATCCCGGTGACCACGTGGATGGTGGTACGCAGGTCGAACGTTTGCAGGCCACGGCCGCCTGAGTCACGATCGGCAAAGGTATTGCGCACCGCATTCAGCACGTTTTTGTACTCGCCAAGCCGTTTACCCACCACCAGTGGGATCGCGTCTTCCAGCGTCTTACGGATTTTTTCGCCACCAGGGATTTCACCTACGCCAGTATGACCTGAATTATCTTTGATAATCACAATATTACGCGTGAAGAACGGGGCATGCGCACCGCTCAGGTTCATCAGCATACTGTCGTGGCCCGCAACCGGAATAACCTGCATTGCCGTAACAACAGGAGTAGTAAATTGTGCGTTCATTGTTGAGTCCTTATACAAATCAGTGACGGCCGAAAACGGGACGTTTACGGTCAAAAGTCCAGCCGGGGATCAGGTACTGCATAGGACCGGCGTCATTTCGCGCGCCGCCTGGCAGTTTTTTGTAAGCGTCATGCGCCTTCTGCACCTGATCCCAATCCAGTTCAACACCCAGTCCAGGCGCGTGGGGAACAGCAATTTTTCCGTTTTTAATCTCAAGAGGATTTTTCGTCAGGCGGCAATCGCCCTCCTGCCAGATCCAGTGCGTGTCGATGGCGGTCGGTTTACCCGGCGCTGCCGCGCCAACGTGGGTAAACATCGCCAGTGAAATATCAAAGTGGTTGTTAGAGTGGCAGCCCCAGGTCAGCCCCCAGTCGTCGCACAGCTGTGCCACACGTACCGCACCGGAAAGCGTCCAGAAATGCGGATCGGCAAGCGGGATATCGACGGCATTCAGCATCACGGCATGACCCATTTCGCGCCAGTTAGTGGCGATCATGTTCGTCGCCACCGGCAACCCCGTGGCGCGACGGAACTCTGCCATCACTTCGCGACCAGAGAAACCCTGCTCGGCGCCACACGGATCTTCTGCATAGGTGAGCACATCGTTCAACCCTTTGCACAGCGCGATCGCCTCATCAAGCAGCCAGGCGCCGTTGGGATCAACGGTAATACGCGCATCCGGGAAACGCTTTTTCAGCGCGCGAGCGGTATCGATCTCTTGCTCGCCTGGCAGCACGCCGCCTTTGAGTTTGAAATCTTTAAAACCGTAGCGATCCTGCGAGGCTTCCGCCAGACGCACCACGGCGTCACTGTTCAACGCTTCCTGATGGCGCAGGTGATACCAGTCGTGATTGCCCGGCGTGGTCTCCAGATAAGGAAGATCGGTTTTCGTGCGATCGCCAACGTAGAAGAGATAACCGAGCACAGTCACCGCATCGCGCTGCTTGCCTGGCCCCAACAGTTCGCAGACCGGCACGTTGAGCGCCTTGCCCAGCAGATCAAGCAGTGCGGCTTCCAGCGCGGCCACCGCATTGACGCGCAGTTCGAAAGTCCACGCGCCTTTGCCAAAGGTATCAAAGTCAGCGGCCTGATTGCCTTTGTGTACCTGCTGAACCACATTGTTCATCCGGGCCACTTCCTGACCAAGCACCATCGGGATGGCATCAACCAACGTCTGGTAGATAACCTCTCCGCCCGGCGCTTCACCGACGCCGGTGTTGCCGGCGTTGTCAGTGAGGACCACGATGTTGCGGGTAAAGTACGCGTTATGCGCGCCGCCAATATTGAGGAGCATACTGTCATGTCCGGCGACCGGAATGACCTTCATGTCCGTGATTACGGGGCTGGATTGTGTCGTCATGATAGTTGTCCTGCGACCGGTTTCAGTTCGATACGTTTAATATCCCCCACCAGCACCAGGTAGCTCAGTACCGCGATCAACGCATGCACGCCCACATAAATCAGTGCGCCGTTGAAGGAGCCGGTCGTGCCAACGATGTAGCCAATCGCAATGGGGGTCACGATGCCGGAGATGTTGCCGAACATGTTGAACAGACCGCCGCTCAGGCCGCTGATCTCTTTCGGCGCGGTATCAGCCATCACCGCCCAGCCCAGTGCACCGATGCCCTTACCAAAGAACGCCAGCGCCATGAAACCAATGATCATCCACTCGACGTTGACGTAGTTACAGAACACCATCACCATCGACAGCAGCATCCCCATCACGATAGGCGTTTTACGCGCAATGTTCAGTGAGCCGGTCCGACGCATCAGCCAGTCGGAGATAATGCCGCCCAGCACCCCGCCGATAAATCCGCACACGGCCGGCACCGAGGCCACAAAGCCTGCTTTCAGGATCGACATACCCCGAGCCTGCACCAGATAAACCGGGAACCAGGTGATAAAGAAGTAGGTCAGCGCGTTAATACAGTACTGGCCGATATACACGCCGATCATCATACGGGAGCCCAGCAACTGCTTGATCTGCCCCCACTTCACGCTAAACGGCACTTTGGCTTTGGTGTCTTTCTGATCCATGTTGATCAGCGCACCGCCTTCTGCAATGTATTCCAGCTCTTTCTTGTTCACGCCCGGATGTTGGTTTGGTTCGTGGATCACTTTCAGCCAGATGAAGCTGATGACAATCCCGAGACCGCCCATAAAGAAGAACACATGCGACCAACCCACTTCGTGTGTCAGCCAGCCCATGATTGGGGCAAAAATAACGGTGGCAAAGTACTGCGCAGAGTTAAAGATTGCGACCGCCGTTCCCCTCTCCTGTGCCGGGAACCAGGCCGCGACGATGCGACTGTTGCCGGGGAAGGATGGCGCTTCCGCCAGACCGACGAGGAAGCGCAAGGTAAACAGCGCGACGATAATGCCAAATCCGCTGAAGATATCGACGAAGCCCTGTAACAGGGTAAACATGGACCAGATGAAGATGGACCAGAAGTAAACGCGTTTGGAACCAAAACGGTCCAGCAGCCAGCCGCCCGGGATCTGCCCGATGACGTAGGCCCATGAGAACGCAGAGAAAACGTAACCCATACCGACCGGATCCAGACCAATATCTTTGGCCATCTCCGAACCGGCAATGGATAAGGTGGCGCGGTCGCCATAGTTGAAGGAGGTGACGATAAACAACATCACCACTATCCAGTAGCGGGCATTGGTGCGTTTTTCCGCACCGCTCGCAGCCTGACTTAATGAACTCATTGTTGCACTCCTGAATTTTCGCGTTAGTCACGCTCACTCTGAACAGCACAACTGGTAGGGGATCAGAGGTGACGTTTCGTGTTTTTTATTGCAGCTTTTATTAGGTCGTTCGCCTTGCTAACTGCATTTTTTTATAACTGGCAGGAGAAGTATAAAAAGCAGCCGGTTCTTGCTCACCGTGCAAGAACCCAACATTTAGGCAACGTATCACTTATGTTTATGGCAAAAGCCCAGGGTGATGGAAGCGACTTCACGGAAATGAAAACATATAACGGAAATCGCGCGGGGCTTACGTGGAAAAGGCAGGAGTGTGAAACAGGTCGCTTGACCCTATGAAAACGCCCCTAAAAACCCTTAATTATTGAGGGTTTTTAGGGGCGTTTGCCCGAAGCTAACTCGATTCAGTATTGGGTAAAATAGCGTCAGGTTGTTCCCGTGCCTGGCGCCACAAGGGAGCCCCTCCCGGTAGGGGGAGGGTTAACTCTCAGGGTAAGAGCGTGCCCCAATGTTCAACCCAGGGATTGGATTCGCTTTCGGGTTCCGGGTGCTCACTGGCATCAATCAGCAACATTTCCCCCACGCGCTGTGCGCTTTGCTCCTGTAACAGGGCATCAAACTGTTTACCGCCGTTGCAGAAATTAACGTAGCTGCTGTCGCCCAACGCAATCACGCCGTAACGCAGATTAGGCTGGAAACCCAGTTGGTCTTTGATCCCCTGAAACAGCGGCACAATGCTGTCAGGTAAATCGCCTTGCCCGGTCGTGGAGGTGACCACCAGCGCGATTTTGTCCTGATATTCCTGCCAGTCCGTCAGTTCAGGATCTTCAAAAACGGTTGCTTTGTGCCCCTGGGCCGTCAGGATCGCTTCGGCCTCTTCGGCCACCAGCAGCGCGTTACCATACATTGTCCCGACAAAAATCCCGATTTCCGCCATGCTTAATTACTCCCTGAATGAAGAACGTATGCTTTCATCCTGACCTGCCGGCTCACTTAACTCAACCCTTTCATTATCAGGGAGAAGTCCCTGCCAGCCAAACTGTGATAGCGCCTGCATCCAGACCGTATCCAGCCCGGCATGAATCGTCAACGGTTCACCGGTAAACGGATGGGTCAGCGAAAGCTGGCTGGCATGCAGCATCAGTCGGTTGCAGCCAAAATGTTCCGCCGCGCTGCGGTTCTGCCGCAAATCGCCATGTTTGCTGTCGCCAATAATCGGATGGCGCAGGTGCGCCAGATGACGTCTGAGCTGATGCTTGCGCCCCGTTTGCGGATCCAGTTCCACCAGACCGTAACGCGTCGTCGGATAACGCCCGGTCGCTACTGGCATTTCAACGGTGGCGAGGCCACGGTAATGGGTTACCGCTGGCTGTGGGTCCTTGTTTTCACGGGCAAACTTATCGGCGATTTTATCCAGTTCTTCCACCAGCGGATAATCGAGTACCGCCTCCTCCATTAGCCAGCCACGGACAATAGCGTGATAGCGCTTATGGATCTGGTGTTGCTCAAACTGCTGCGCGAGACGGCGTCCGGCTTCACTGGATAACCCCATCAGCAGGACGCCGGATGTGGGTCTGTCAAGGCGATGCGCGGTAAACACATGCTGACCAATCTGGTCACGCACGGTCTGCATCACCACCACTTTTTCGTCGCGATCCAGCCAGCTGCGGTGCACCAGCCAGCCGGAGGGCTTGTTGACCGCAACCAGCCATTCATCCTGATACAGAATCTCCAGCATCAGGATTTATCTTGCGCGAAAAGCGCATCCAGCGCCTGTAACGCCTCCAGCAGAATTTCGCGCTGCGGATGATCGGCGGTCAGCGCCATTTCATAATAAGGTGCGACGGCAAACGCCTCGGGCAGCGGTTGCGCACTGTCCAGTAGAGCATGCATGCGGGGGAGCAGGACCCATTGCAGCCACTCAATTGGCTCCATCGTATCCATACAAAACGGTTGAGTGCTGGTAAACAGGTGGGCTTCGGGTTCATCCATCCGCCAGTGTTGATGCTCACGCAGCAGCGCTTCAAGTGCATGAAGCTGCTGACGCACACGGTCATGAGTCGTCATGAAAGTCCCCTCAATGATGAAAAATCTGGCGCGAAGGATACCACCAGTAAAATAAGAAACAAAAAAAGGGAGCACTGTAAAAACAGTGCTCCCGGTTCGTTTCGCAGCATTCCGGCTACTTTTCGTGCTCCCTGCTCATCCGTGACAACTTTTCCTCTGGTCTTGCGACCTGTTGTTCATCCTGAACATTTTGCATCCTGCTCACACCACCCCGATGTGAATACTTCATCCTGAAGCGTCCTGGCCATCCTGACCCACCGACTATCCTGACCGGCTCTCGTTCTCCTTCCTGGAGGTGTCCTTTAACGCATTCCCGCGTTGTCCTCTTCACTTCATCCTGAAGCCTTTCCTTGTATCACCGTCCTGGTGTGTCCTGCTGAAGTGTCATCATCCTGATGTTCACTTCATTGTGCGACTCCCTGTCGACATACATAGAATCGCCTTTTTCACGCCGTCTTACAAGACGCTTACAGGCAATGCCTTAAGGAAAATTTCATATGAAAGTTGACAAAAAATCATTAACTTGATGATTTATTTGGTTATTAGCTATTTTTGCTTCGCGATGTCTTCATTTACTACCTGGCGATCTCCTACAGGGCTTGTAAGAGATCTCTCACATATTCATAGGTGAAATGGATTACAGAAGGGGATTAAGGTGCGTAAGGAAATCCGCAAGAGAAGGCGCCAGAACGGAACGTTTACGGGTTCCCAGCGTTTCTTTGATCACTTCCCCCGACAGATTGCAGAGCGAAATGACCTCCAGTTCATTGTCCAGTGTGGCAATAAAAAGGGTCGGCGACAGTTTCAAACGTTTCTGCGTCACCAGATGACCAATCAGGTTCTCCTGAACCCGCCTGAAATCATCAGCGCTCCAGGTCTGCAACAGCGTCAGCGTTTCGCTGCCTGACTGCGCGCGCATATCCCCGGCAAACTGCGTGGTATAAAATGCATGAAGCGCAGGTTGTACCACAATATCGAAGGCGCGTTCAACCGCGTTTACATTCTGTTCACCTTCAAACGGCTGCGGTTGCCAGTACACGGCATCACGGGTAGTCGAGATAATGCAGGGAGAAGGCACGCCATACAGCTCTTCGCTCATCGGCCAACTGTCGTTCTTTGCATGCCATGCGTCACAGTAACGCGTCGTAAAATCCTTCAGGGCCAAAGCTGTCTGTTCGTCCACCGGTTTCTCTCTTCATAAAAGCCAGGATACACTTGGCGCATAGTGTATCTGGTTTATGACGGTGAAACATGTCTTCTTATGAAAACCATCAGGCTCTTGATGGCCTGACGCTCGGTAAATCAACGGATTACCGGGATATTTACGACCCCAGCCTGCTACAGGGCGTGCCACGCAGTCTGAATCGCGACCCGCTGGGACTAAAAGCTGACAGTCTGCCGTTTCACGGCGCCGATATCTGGACGCTGTATGAGCTGTCATGGCTGAATGCCAGGGGATTACCACAGGTGGCAGTGGGTCACGTGGAACTGGATTACACCAGCCTCAATCTGATTGAATCCAAAAGCTTTAAGCTGTACCTGAACAGCTTTAACCAGACGCGATTTGACTCCTGGGAAGCGGTGAAACAGACGCTGGAAAACGATCTGTGCGCCTGCGCCGAAGGGAAGGTGACCGTTGCGCTATACCGTCTCGATGAACTGGAAGGACAGCCGGTCGCGCATTTTCACGGCACCTGCATTGATGATCAGGACATTGACATCGACAGCTACCAGTTCACTACCGATTATCTGCAATCCGCCACCAGCGGTGAAAGAGTGGTAGAAGAGACGCTGGTGAGTCATCTGTTGAAATCAAACTGTCTGATCACCCATCAGCCGGACTGGGGCTCCATACAAATTCAGTATCGCGGACGCAAGATCGATCGCGAAAAGCTGCTCCGTTATCTGGTCTCTTTCCGCCACCATAACGAGTTCCACGAGCAGTGTGTGGAACGCATTTTCAACGACCTGCTACGCTTCTGCCAGCCGGAAAAACTGAGCGTTTATGCACGCTATACGCGCCGTGGTGGTCTGGATATTAACCCATGGCGGAGCAACACCGACTTCGTTCCAGCGACCGGCAGATTAGTTCGACAGTGAATTATTTCACAATTTTGCGGGTCGGATTCCACGCGCAAGGTTGTGAAAGGTCATAAGCCAGGGCTATTGTAATCTACAGGGAATGACGTTTTGCGTCCCATAAGGAGTTTACTTGATTACACATATTAGCCCACTTGGCTCAATGGACATGTTGTCGCAGCTGGAAGTCGATATGCTTAAACGCACGGCCAGCAGCGACCTGTATCAACTATTTCGTAACTGTTCGCTTGCCGTTTTAAACTCCGGCAGTCTGACTGACAACAGCAAAGAACTGCTGTCCCGCTTTGAAAGTTTCGACATTAACGTGCTGCGCCGCGAGCGCGGCGTGAAGCTGGAACTGATCAACCCGCCAGAAGATGCCTTCGTCGATGGCCGTATCATCCGCGCACTGCAGGCGAACCTGTTTGCCGTGCTGCGCGATATTCTGTTTGTTAATGGGCAGATTCATAACGCGGGTCGTTTCCAGCATCTGGATCTCGAAAGCTCCGTGCACATTACTAACCTGGTGTTCTCTATTTTACGTAATGCCAGAGCGCTGCACGTGGGCGAAGCGCCAAACATGGTTGTCTGCTGGGGCGGCCACTCCATTAATGAAAACGAATACCTGTACGCCCGACGTGTCGGGACACAGTTAGGTCTGCGCGAGCTGAACATCTGTACCGGCTGCGGACCTGGCGCGATGGAAGCGCCGATGAAAGGCGCAGCGGTGGGCCATGCTCAGCAGCGTTATAAAGACAGTCGTTTTATTGGGATGACTGAGCCGTCGATTATCGCCGCAGAACCACCGAACCCGCTGGTTAACGAACTGATCATTATGCCGGACATTGAAAAACGTCTGGAAGCCTTCGTGCGTATCGCCCACGGCATTATCATCTTCCCGGGCGGTGTTGGTACGGCGGAAGAGTTACTGTATCTGTTGGGGATCCTGATGAACCCGGCGAACAAAGATCAGGTTCTGCCGCTCATCCTCACCGGCCCGAAAGAGAGCGCCGACTACTTCCGCGTGCTGGATGAGTTCATCGTGCATACGCTGGGAGACGCCGCGCGCGCGCATTACCGCATTATCATTGATGACGCGGCAGAAGTGGCGCGCCTGATGAAAAAAGCGATGCCGCTGGTGAAAGAGAATCGTCGTGATACCGGTGACGCCTACAGCTTCAACTGGTCGATTCGTATCACGCCGGATCTGCAAATGCCGTTCGAACCGTCCCACGAGAACATGGCCAATCTGAAGCTGTACCCTGACCAACCGGTTGAAGTCCTGGCGGCGGACCTGCGTCGCGCCTTCTCCGGCATTGTGGCGGGTAACGTTAAGGAAGTGGGTATCCGCGCCATTGAAGAGTTTGGGCCATACAAAATCCACGGCGACAGTGAAATGATGCGTCGCATGGACGATCTCCTGCAAGGTTTTGTCGCGCAGCACCGTATGAAGCTGCCTGGCACCGCCTATATCCCCTGCTACGAAATTTGCGCCTGACGCGAAAAGCGTTTCATGGACCGGGAGCGGCTGATGGCCCTTCCGGTTTTTTTATAATTACCAAAGAGATAACACGTTCACTTTATTAAGCCTGCTAATACATCATACAAAAAATATCGCCACGCAAACGATTACCTTGCTAATGCAACCGCGTTTTATCATCCAGAATTTAAATTAGTCACCACAAACCACTATAAAGATCGCTTTTTACAACGTAACCTCCGCATCTTTCTGGCAATCCTTTCTGTCAATATGTTGTTAATGCTAGCCTTCGCACGCGTAAATTCGCTGTGATGATTTTTTAACAGACTAATGATCCAAACATATCCACATTAGAAGTGGATTATTGCATTTGGGATCGCGATCACTGATAGATTCATTAGTTAAATGTATCTTTCTGCCCGCAAATTACTACGGTTAAAAATTTTATAAAAATCGTCACTGCAAGAATTTCGTTTTACGGTCAGGAACATTTTCCTGATTTTTAGCTTCCTCCAGGAGAAATAGATGGAAACCATTCAAACCAGCACAATTGCTTCGACTGAATCACGAAGCGCATGGCGCAAGACCGATACCATGTGGATGCTGGGCCTTTATGGCACGGCTATCGGTGCGGGCGTATTGTTCCTGCCAATCAACGCAGGCGTCGGTGGGATGATCCCGCTGATCATTATGGCAATTATCGCTTTCCCGATGACCTTCTTCGCCCACCGTGGCCTGACTCGCTTTGTGCTGTCCGGCAAAAATCCGGGTGAAGACATTACAGAAGTGGTTGAAGAGCACTTTGGTATCGGCGCGGGTAAACTGATTACCCTGCTGTACTTCTTCGCGATTTACCCGATTCTGTTGGTTTACAGCGTCGCGATTACTAACACGGTTGAGAGCTTCCTGACTCACCAGTTAGCCATCACCCCGCCACCGCGTGCGATCCTGTCGCTGATCCTGATTGTAGGGATGATGACTATCGTTCGCTTCGGTGAGCAGATGATCGTGAAGGCGATGAGCATCCTGGTGTTCCCGTTCGTTGCCGCACTGATGCTGCTGGCACTGTACCTGATCCCACAGTGGAGCGGAGCCGCGCTGGAAACCCTGTCCTTTGACTCTGCGGCTACGACCGGCAACGGTCTGTGGATGACCCTGTGGCTGGCAATTCCGGTAATGGTGTTCTCTTTCAACCACTCTCCGATTATCTCCTCCTTCGCAGTGGCGAAGCGTGAAGAGTACGGCGACGCGGCAGAGAAAAAATGCTCGAAGATTCTGGCATTCGCTCACATCATGATGGTGCTGACGGTCATGTTCTTCGTCTTCAGTTGCGTACTGAGCCTGACGCCAGCGGACCTGGCAGCAGCGAAAGATCAGAACATCTCGATTCTGTCTTACCTGGCGAACCACTTTAACGCGCCGGTCATCGCCTGGATGGCACCGATCATCGCGATGATTGCTATCACCAAATCCTTCCTCGGCCACTACCTGGGCGCGCGTGAAGGTTTCAACGGGATGGTCATCAAATCTCTGCGCGGTAAAGGCAAGTCTATCGAAATCAACAAACTGAACCGCATCACTGCGCTGTTCATGCTGGTAACGACCTGGATTGTCGCCACCCTGAACCCGAGCATCCTCGGTATGATTGAAACCCTGGGCGGTCCAATCATCGCGATGATCCTGTTCCTGATGCCGATGTACGCCATCCAGAAAGTACCGGCAATGCGTAAATACAGCGGTCACATCAGCAACGTGTTTGTTGTCGTGATGGGTCTGATTGCTATCTCCGCGATTTTCTACTCCCTGTTCAGCTAAGTTGTTTAGCGCCGCTTTCGGGCGGCGCTTCCTCCCTGATATAACCGCAATGGATGCCCTATGATTAGCGTATTCGATATTTTCAAAATCGGCATTGGCCCTTCCAGTTCACATACCGTTGGACCAATGAAAGCTGGCAAACAATTCACGGATGATCTGATTGCCCGCCATATTCTGACGGATGTCACCCGCGTGGTGGTGGATGTGTATGGCTCCCTGTCGCTGACGGGTAAAGGCCACCACACCGATATCGCGATTATCATGGGTCTGGCGGGAAATCTGCCGGATACCGTCGACATCGATGCCATCCCGAGCTTCATCCAGGACGTCAACACCCACGGACGACTGCTGCTGGCCAACGGTCAGCATGAGGTCGAGTTCCCGGTTGATAAGTGCATGAATTTCCATGCCGATAACCTGTCTCTGCACGAGAACGGGATGCGTATCACCGCGCTGGCGGGCGATAACGTCCTCTACAGCCAGACTTACTACTCCATTGGCGGTGGTTTCATCGTTGATGAAGAACATTTCGGTTTACCGAACAGTGCGCCGGTCAACGTACCCTATCCGTACAAATCGGCTGCCGATTTGCAAAAACACTGCCAGGAAACCGGGCTTTCCCTTTCCGGCCTGATGATGCAAAACGAGCTGGCATTGCACAGCAAAGAAGAGCTGGAACAGCACTTTGCCAACGTCTGGGAAGTCATGCGCGGCGGCATTGAGCGCGGCATCACCACCGAAGGCGTCCTGCCAGGAAAACTGCGCGTCCCCCGCCGTGCGGCGGCGCTGCGTCGTATGCTGGTGAGCAGCGACAAAACCACCACCGATCCGATGGCGGTCGTTGACTGGATCAACATGTTCGCTCTGGCGGTAAACGAAGAGAACGCCGCTGGCGGACGCGTGGTTACTGCGCCGACGAACGGTGCCTGTGGTATCGTGCCGGCCGTGCTCGCCTACTACGACAAATTCATCCGTGAAGTGAACGCTAACTCGCTGGCACGCTACATGCTGGTCGCCAGTGCGATTGGCTCACTGTACAAGATGAATGCCTCCATTTCCGGCGCGGAAGTGGGCTGTCAGGGTGAAGTCGGCGTAGCCTGTTCGATGGCAGCTGCTGGTCTGGCAGAACTGCTGGGCGGCAGCCCGATGCAGGTGTGTATTGCTGCGGAAATCGGTATGGAACACAACCTCGGTCTGACCTGCGATCCGGTTGCTGGACAGGTTCAGGTACCGTGCATTGAGCGTAACGCCATTGCGTCCGTCAAGGCGGTCAACGCGGCACGTATGGCCCTGCGTCGTACCAGCGAACCGCGCGTCTGCCTCGATAAAGTCATCGAAACCATGTACGAAACCGGTAAAGACATGAACGCCAAGTACCGCGAAACCTCTCGCGGCGGCCTGGCCATGAAGATCGTCACCTGCGATTAAGACCGTTCTGTAGCCGGATAAGGCGTTTACGTCGTTATCCGGCTTTTTTGCCTGATAGCGCGACGCTTATCAGTCCTACAGACGTCGCCGTCTCGGCAACACTCGCCTCATTTCGTCCCGAATGTTACCCTACACGCTGACTGGTAAGGGAGAACACCGTGGCTGTCCATCTGCTCATCGTCGACGCGCTCAATTTAATTCGCCGGATCCACGCCGTTCAGGGTTCTCCCTGTGTGGAGACCTGTCTGCACGCGCTTGACCAGCTGATTGTCCACAGCCAGCCCACCCACGCCGTAGCGGTGTTTGATGATGAAGCGCGTAACAGCGGATGGCGTCACCAGCGTCTTCCGGACTACAAAGCCGGTCGTCCACCGATGCCGGATGAACTGCACAATGAGATGCCCGCCCTGCGCGCGGCCTTTGAACAGCGAGGCGTCGCGTGTTGGGTGTCGAGCGGTAATGAAGCCGATGATTTGGCGGCAACCCTGGCGGTAAAAGTCGCGCAAGCGGGCCACCAGGCGACTATCGTGTCAACGGACAAAGGCTATTGCCAGTTGCTCTCCCCGACTTTACGCATTCGCGATTACTTTCAGAAACGCTGGCTGGATGCTCCATTCATTGAAAAAGAGTTTGGCGTTCAACCGCAGCAGTTGCCGGATTACTGGGGACTGGCGGGGATCAGCAGTTCAAAAGTACCCGGCGTCGCCGGTATTGGTCCGAAAAGCGCCACCCAACTGTTAGTGCAGTTTCAGACGCTGGAAGGTCTCTACGCACATCTGGATGACGTGCCGGAAAAATGGCGCAAGAAGCTGGAGGCTCACCAGGAGATGGCATTCTTATGCCGTGATATCGCACGGTTGCAAACCGATTTACAGCTTGACGGGAACCTGCAACAGTTGCGTCTGGCACGGTAGAATTGCGGGCCGGATGGCGCAGACCGTCCGACCCGGCACACAAACTGCGACGGTTCTCCGCCGCTTATTCTTCGATACGTAATCCGTAGGTTTTAAACTTCTCGAGCACTACGGCTATCTCTTCATCGGATAACACCGGCACCGGATCCATCACCGCCAGCGTCTTCATATAGAGTTGCGCCAGCACTTCCACCTCGTGCGCCAGCCACAGCGCCTTTTGCAGGTTCTCCTCGCAGGCAATTAAACCGTGGTGTTGCAGCAGCGTGGCTTTGCGATTTTTCAGCGCCACGACCACGTGTTCTGAGAGTTCGCGGGTGCCGAAAGTGGCGTAGGGCGCACAGGGAATGGAATTCCCTCCCGCCGCCGCAATCATATAGTGGATGGCCGGGATCGGCCGGTTGAGAATAGATACCGCGGTACAATGAATGGCGTGGTTATGCACAACGGCATTTGCCTCCGGGCGAGTCTGATAAGCCGCCAGATGAAAACGCCATTCGCTGGACGGTAACTTCCCCTCTTCGTATTTGCCGTCGTTATCCACGTAGACAATCATCTGTTCGGTCATTCGTTCATAAGGAATGCCGCTCGGGGTAATCAACATACCGTCCTGATAACGCGCGCTCACATTTCCCGCCGTCCCCTGGTTTAAACCCAGGCGCGTCATTTCAAGACAGGTTTCAATAATTTCTCGAGATAAACGAGTTCTTTCCATCTCAGTTCTCCGGGGTACTCGGTTCAATGACTGATAACACTCTTGTTGTCGCGCGTATTATTTTTGTCTTAAGCGCTTAATTAATTTCATTTCAACTTTTACCGTCTCATGAACAGGGCGATCTTCGATGGCGTTGAGCATCATAGTGAACGCTTTTTCCGCCCAGGCGTTCTCATCCTGCTGCATTGACCACACGTTATTGGACAGGAATCCCAGCATCGGGTGTTCGTCAAACGTACCGATATTGATCTCGGGCGGAATGACGCCAAAACGGTCGCGAATGGCTCTTACCGCCCCTTCCAGCACCGGTAATGACGAGGCGATAAACGCCTGCGGACATCCTGCTTCATCGATCAAAGCCTGCATGATCTGGTATCCCCCTTCCGGGGTGTTCACCGGCCCTTCGCGCACCCAGTCACGATGATGAATCCCTTTTTTACTGAGCGCATTCAGGTAACCCGTCAGACGGTCGCTGATACTGGGCAAACCGGTATCGCCCACCAGAAACCAGACCGGTAACTTTTCAGCATCCAGCAAACTTTGGGTTAAGTGTTCACCGCCTGAAATATTGTGACTTTCCACCAGCGCGTTATCCGTGTATTTAAAATCACGGTCCAGCAATACCATCGGTTTTCTCACCTGACGTAAATGATGCTGCTGGTTTTCTAACGTTGACGGGACAATAAAAAGACCGTCCACATTGCGGGCAATTAACGCCTTGGTGATTTTGTTTTCGTAATCGACATCATCATAGGTACAGCTAATCATCAGCTGATAACCGGATCGACGACAGCGCTGCTCAAGTTTCTCTGCCAGTGTGGCAAAGAAGACGTTAGAAATATTGGGAACAATCAGGCCAAGCGTATCCGTTTTATTCAGCTTCAGACTGCGGGCGGAATGGTTAATCACATAACCATATCGCTCAACATATTCATTAATACGCGTTTGCGTTTTGAGGCTGATTCGATACTGTTCAGCTTTTCCGTTTAGCACCAGTCTCACGGTTGTCACCGATAAATTCAGGTCGCTGGCTATCTGTTCTACTGTTTTAGCCATGTATGTGCCCCAGTCACCGTCCAAGCGTCAATTGACAATCATAAAAGCATTTTACACTTTTGTCTTACCGCATCAGTCGGTTAAGCGCACGCCGTTGATCTCACCAGGTAAGCAGGGGCGAAGACACCGCCCCCTGCCGGTTTATTTCTTGCCGAAAGGATGTAACAGCTTGTCTATTTCCGGCGTATTGATGTTCTGGGCGCTCACAAATTTCACCGGGATATCGATCTCTTTCGCGACCGTTTGCCCGGACAACGCCGCATTCAGGGTTTTAATCCCCTGGTAACCAATCTGATAAGCGTCCTGGACGACAAAGCCCTGGATCACGCCGGTGTTCAGGAAGTGAATAATCGCTTCGGTACTGTCGAAACCAATGACCTTCACCTTCCCTTTCAGATTCTGGCTGTCGATGGCGTTGGCGACGCCCAGCGTTGAGCCCTCATTGGTGCCATAGATCCCCGCCAGATCGGGGTTGGCCTGAATCATATCAATAGTCTTATCCATCGCTTTTTGCGGATCGCCATCACTGTACTGCACGGGCAGCACCTTGATATCCGGATACTTTTCCTTCATGCGGGCAATGAACCCTTCCGAGCGTTCAATCGCGGATGACGTCCCGGCGACGTGAGCGATAATGCCGACTTTACCTTTATTGTTCACCTGCGCGGCCAGCGCATCCGCCGCTTCAGCGCCAGCTTTACGGTTATTGGTCGCCACGAAGCTAACCGGAATATCCGAGTTCACGCCGGAGTCAAAGGTGACAACCTTAATGCCACGCGAATTCGCCGTTTCCACCAGCGGAGCAAGCGCATTGGCATCCAGCGCCGCCAGCAGCAGGCCGTTCGGCTTTTGCGCCATGGCGTTTTCAACCAACTGAATTTGTTCCGCAATCTGGGTTTCGTCCGCAGGTCCGACATAGCTGGTTTTATCGCCCAGCTCTTTCGCCGCCGCTTCCGTCCCCATTTTTACGGTTTGCCAGAATTCATGCTGGAAACCTTTACTGATGACCGGAAGGTTCAAATCTTTCGCTAACGCACTGGAAGTGATGCACGCCAGCAGGGATAACGCATAGACAAAATGCCTGGTTTTCATTGTTGTACTCCGTTGTGAGTGTGTCACCCTTAACGTCAGGGTCAGTGTTCCCCGTGACTGCCGGGAGCGTAAATCAACGAATCTTTTTGCGTAACGTATCGAGGTAGACAGCGGCGACGACCACAATGCCCATCGCAACCATTTGCCAGAACTGAGAAACCCCCATCAAGTTCAGGCCGTTTTTCAATACGCTCATAATAAATGCACCGATGATCGTGCCGCCGATGGTGCCAATTCCGCCCATCAGACTGGTGCCGCCGATCACGACTGCGGCAATGGCTTCCAGTTCATAACCGACACCGACTGTTGGCTGACCGGAGTTTAGACGCGAGGCCAGAATCACCCCGGCAATGCCAGTCAGCAGACCGCAGAAGGCATAGACGAAGATTTTGACGCGCTGAACTTTGATCCCGGAAAGGTGCGCCGCCACTTCATTACTGCCCACGGCATAGACATAGCGACCAATTACCGTTTTCTTGAGGATATAGCCGGCAACCAGCGCCACAATCACCAGATAGAACACGGGATACGGCAGCACATCGAATAAACGTCCCTGCGCCAGCAATTTGAAGGTGGGATAATCGGCGAAATAGATGGCGCGCCCATCCGTCATCACCATGTTAATTCCCCTGACGGACATCATCAGACCCAGCGTAGCGATGAACGGTGGAATCGTCATTTTGGTCACCAGCAGACCATTCACGTAGCCACACAATCCTCCGGCCAGCACGCCTGCTAAAATACAGACCGGCAACGGAAGTCCGAGCGTCGCGCAAATGCCAACCGCAACGCCGGAAAACGCCACCACCGATCCTAAAGAGAGGTCGATCCCCGCGGTAATAATGACGAACGTTACGCCAATGGCCATAATGCCGATAACCGACGTTTGCAGAGCAATTGTCATAATATTTTCGGTGTTAAAGAAAAACGGCGAACTGAAACTGAAAAAAACAACCAGGATAATCAAACTAAAAAGCGGCGCAAGGCGCATTAAAAGTTCTTTATTAATTTTTATTTTCTTATTATTGCTGTCTGAAGAGGTTACAGAGATGGTCATGATTTAATCCTCTAACGTCGCATATTGCATGATTTTTTCTTGTGTGGCGTTATCAGCAGTTAATTCTCCGGTAATACGACCACTGCGCATGACTAAGATACGATCGCACATACCCAGCACCTCCGGTAATTCCGAAGAAATCATAATGATCGATTTCCCCTTTGCCACGAGGCGATTCATTAATTCATAGATTTCCAGCTTAGCGCCGACATCAATTCCACGGGTAGGTTCATCAAAAATAAGAATATCGGTATCTTTGCACACCCAACGGGCAATAATAATTTTTTGCTGATTTCCCCCACTCAAATTCAGGGCCGCCTGCTCAAGGTGCGGCGTTTTGATTCTGAGCGCCCTGACCTGCTCTTCACTTGTTTGCTGGCAGCGTTTAGAATCAACGTGACCAAAATGGTCGGCGTATTCAGGGTAATTTCCCAACATGATATTGCGCTCAACGGACAGATTAAGCGCCAGTCCCTCTTTTTTACGGTCTTCCGTTAAATAGCTAATGCCTTGTGCGATGGCGTCAGAAATCCCCTTTATCACAATGGCCTTGCCGTTCAATTTAATGGTCCCGCTGTCGATGGGATCGGCGCCAAAAATGGCTCGTGCCAGCTCCGTACGCCCGGCGCCCATCAACCCGGCAAAACCCAGTATCTCGCCCCGGTTCAACGTAAAGTCGATGTTATTGAGCACGCCTTTGCGCGTGAGGCCGTTAACCTCCAGCACCGGCTCCTGATGCGTCCGCGCTTCCCGGCGAGGATAGATATTCCCCAGTTCGCGCCCGACCATCATCGCAATCAGCTCACTGATCTTCACGGTTTCATAATCAACGGTATCAATGTATTGACCGTCGCGCATGACCGTCGCCCGATCGGCAATCAGCGCTAACTCTTCCAGGCGATGCGAGATGTAGACAATCCCGGTCCCCTGTGCTTTAAGCAGGCGGGTCACCTGGAACAAGCTTTCTATTTCTGTTTCCGTCAGCGCCGCCGTGGGTTCATCCATAATCAGGATTTTGGCATTGACGGATATCGCTTTCGCGATTTCCACCATCTGCTGTTGCGCCACGGTCAGATCTGACACCAGCGTTTCTGGCGAAATATTCAGGTTTAATTTCTGCAAAATTTCGGTTGCCGCCTGTCGCTGCTGTTTTTCATCCAGCCGCCAACGGTTATTTTTACAAAACTCTCTGCCGATAAAGATATTCTCTTCCACGGTTAATTCCGGAAAGAGATTAAATTCCTGGTGAATAATAGTAATCCCGGCATTCTGCGCGCTGAGCGGATCGCTGAATGACACAGGCTTCCCTTCAAATATAATATCCCCTTCATCCGGTTGATAAACACCGGACAAAATTTTCATCAGCGTGGATTTGCCTGCCCCATTTTCGCCTAATAGCGCATGCACTTCGCCTTTGCGAAGAGTAAAATTCACATTACTCAACGCTAATACGCCGGGAAAGCGTTTGGTAATATGATTCATCTGTAAAAATGTTTCGGACATTGCTGCTTTCCTCAATAATCAGAAACTGCAGGCAGTGAATCAGGCGAAGTGCATTCTCAGGGAGCGAGCGTCACCATGAATGTGAATACTTCCTGAAAACACGTTTACGTCACGTCGATATGTTGCCAGATATTGCTAACTCGAGTTAGCGAGTTGCCCTTTAAAGCTATTTTAGCCACCAAAAATAGCCAAATCATTTGGGTTAAAACTGTGATACCGGGCAGACATTTATTTATAATTATCTGATTTTAAATACTTTAATAAATCTGGCTGTCATTTAATTATTTGATGCAGATCGAATTTTAACCACTTCTCGTGAAGCCCCTCACAATCCCATCAGAAAAAAGTTGTGTAAAAAACACGCCAATACCTAAGCTAACTCGAGTTAGCAAATTTATCTGTTTCAGACGACTGCTGCGGTGGTGCCCTGTCATCCGCCTGAGCAGCACGCCTACACGTGAGATGAGGAACCCCGAATGAAGAAGATCAGCCTGCCGAAAATTGGTATTCGTCCGGTTATTGATGGACGCCGAATGGGCGTTCGTGAATCACTGGAAGCACAGACGATGAATATGGCAAAGGCCACTGCCGCCCTGCTGACAGAAAAACTGCGCTACGCCTGTGGCACCCCGGTTGATTGCGTTATTGCTGACACCTGTATCGCCGGAATGGCAGAATCCGCCGCCTGTGAGGAAAAGTTCAGCAGTCAAAACGTCGGCCTGACAATCACTGTCACACCGTGCTGGTGCTACGGCAGTGAAACCATCGATATGGATCCCCTACGCCCAAAAGCCATCTGGGGTTTTAACGGTACCGAACGTCCGGGGGCGGTCTACCTGGCTGCCGCGCTGGCGGCGCATAGCCAAAAAGGGATCCCGGCGTTCTCCATCTACGGCCAGGATGTACAGGATGCCGGAGATACATTGATCCCAGCCGACGTTGAGGAAAAACTGCTGCGCTTCGCCCGGGCAGGGCTCGCTGTCGCCAGCATGAAGGGGAAAAGTTACCTCTCGCTGGGTGGGGTGTCGATGGGGATCGCCGGTTCCATCGTCGATCATCATTTCTTTGAGTCCTGGCTGGGAATGAAGGTCCAGTCCGTCGATATGACTGAACTGCGTCGCCGCATCGATCAAAAAATCTATGACGAAGCCGAGCTGGAAATGGCGCTGGCGTGGGCGGATAAACACTTCCGCTACGGTGAAGATAAAAACGCGAAGCAATATCAACGGAACGCCGAACAGAGCCGGGCAATCCTGCGGGAAAGCCTGCTGATGGCGATGTGCATTCGCGACATGATGCAAGGAAACCCTAAGCTGGCGGAAATGGGGCGCGTGGAAGAGTCGCTCGGCTATAACGCGATTGCCGCTGGCTTCCAGGGACAACGTCACTGGACCGATCAATATCCCAACGGTGATACCGCCGAAGCGCTGCTTAACAGTTCTTTTGACTGGAACGGTGTGCGCGAACCGTTTGTTGTCGCCACCGAAAACGACAGCCTGAACGGCGTAGCCATGCTGCTGGGACATCAGTTGACCGGCACCGCGCAGGTCTTTGCCGATGTGCGAACCTACTGGTCGCCAGAAGCAGTTGAACGCGTAACCGGTCAGCCGCTGACCGGACGGGCAGAACACGGCATTATCCATCTGATCAACTCCGGTTCCGCCGCGCTGGATGGCACCTGTAAACAGCGTGACAGCGACGGAAAACCGACGATGAAACCACACTGGGAGGTCACGCAGCAGGAGGCTGACGCTTGCCTCGCGGCAACCGAGTGGTGTCCGGCGATCCATGAATATTTTCGCGGCGGCGGTTATTCATCACGTTTCCTGACCGAAGGCGGCGTGCCGTTCACCATGACCCGCGTGAACATCATCAACGGTTTGGGACCAGTGCTGCAAATTGCGGAAGGCTGGAGCGTTGAGTTGCCAAAAGAGGTCCATGACACCCTCGACAAACGCACGGACTCGAGCTGGCCCACCACCTGGTTTGCGCCACGTCTTACCGGTAAAGGACCGTTCTCCGACGTCTATTCCGTGATGGCGAACTGGGGGGCGAACCACGGCGTGCTGACCGTCGGCCACGTCGGCGCAGACTTCATCACCCTCGCCGCGATGCTGCGCATTCCGGTCTGCATGCACAACGTGGAAGAGGCGAAAATTTACCGCCCTTCCGCCTGGGCCGCACACGGGATGGACACAGAAGGCCAGGATTATCGCGCCTGTCAGAACTACGGGCCACTGTATAAACGTTAAGGATAGCGTAACTGCCTGATGGCGACGCTGGCGCATCTTATCTGGTCTACGGGTAATGGCTCGTAGGCCGGACAGGCACAGCGCCATCCGGCAACGGGAGTCATTATGAAAAATGAAATCATCCTGGTTCTCGACTGTGGCGCGACAAACGTGCGGGCCATTGCCGTTGATCGTCAGGGACACATCGTTGCTCGCGCGGCGGTTGCTAATGCCAGCGAGGAAGCTATGGAAAACAACGCCTGGCATCAGTGGTCGCTGGACGCCATCCTGCAACGTTTCGCACAGTGCTGTCGGACGCTGTCGGCTGAACTCTCGGCCTTTCGGATACGCGGTATCACCGTCACCACCTTTGGCGTTGACGGCGCGCTGGTCGATGAAAACGGCGAATTGCTCTACCCAGTCATCAGTTGGAAATGCCCGCGCACTGCCGCGATAATGGAAAATATCAGCCGCTTTATGCCGCCGCGTCAGTTGCAGACCCTTTCCGGCGTCGGCGCATTCAGCTTCAACACCTTATATAAGCTGATTTGGCTTAAAGAAAATCACCCGCAACGGCTGGATCAAGCCCACGCCTGGCTGTTTATCTCCTCACTCATTAATCATCGCCTGACCGGCGAATTCACCACTGACATCACTATGGCGGGCACCAGCCAAATGCTGGATATTCAGCAGCGGGATTTCAGCGCCGATATCTTGCAGGCCGCAGGGTTGCCGAGACGGCTCTTCCCGCGACTCGTGGAAGCCGGTGAACAGGTAGGTTCGTTGCAGCCCTCAATGGCGACGATGCTTGGTCTCCCGCCGGGAATTCCCGTGATCTCTGCCGGACACGATACCCAGTTCGCGCTGTTTGGCGCCGGTGCGGAGCAAGATGAGCCGGTTCTCTCTTCCGGCACGTGGGAAATCCTGATGGTGCGTAGCGCCAGGGTCGATACATCGTTACTAAGCAGACATGCCGGTTCAACCTGTGAACTGGACAGCCAACCGGGACTTTACAATCCGGGGATGCAATGGCTTGCTTCCGGCATCCTTGAATGGGTGCGTAAGCTGCTGTGGACACCCGAAACCCCGTGGCAAACGTTGATTGCGGAAGCGCAAGCGATTCCCGCCGGGGCCGATGGCGTGCGGATGCAGTGCGAGCTGCTCTCCTCTGTGGACGCAGGCTGGCGCGGCGTCACCCTGAATACCACCCGTGGTCATTTCTATCGCGCGGCGCTGGAAGGATTAACGGACCAGTTGCGACATAATCTGCATACGCTGGAAAAAATTGGCCAGTTCAACGCCACAGAACTGCTGCTGGTCGGCGGCGGAAGCCGTAATACCTTGTGGAATCAGATTAAGGCCAACACCCTGGAGATCCCTATCAAAGTGCTGGATGACGCTGAAACCACCGTTGCAGGCGCGGCGATGTACGGCTGGTACGGCATCGGTGCGTTTTCCAGTCCACAACAGGCCAGAGAACAGGTGCGCTACCAGTACCGTTATTTCTATCCTGAAACACAGTAAAGGAATCTCGCATGCTTAAAACGATTTCTCCACTCATCTCGCCGGAGCTGCTTAAAGTACTGGCGCAAATGGGACACGGCGATGAGATCATTTTCTCAGACGCGCACTTCCCAGCGAACAGCATGGGGCCACAGGTGATCCGTGCGGATGGTCTCAGCGTCAGCGACTTACTGCAAGCCGTGATCCCGCTGTTTGAACTCGACAGCTATGCGCCACCGCTGGTGATGATGGCTGCCGTCGAGGGCGATACCCTCGACCCGCACGTTGAAACGCGCTATCGCGAGGCGCTTTCCCTACAGGCGCCATGCCCGGAGATCGCGCGAATCGATCGTTTCGCCTTCTACGCCCGCGCGCAAAAGGCCTTTGCCATTGTCATCACCGGCGAGCGCGCAAAGTACGGGAATATTCTTTTAAAAAAAGGGGTAACACCGTAATCTCAATCGCGGTCAGGGCATTTGATTGAGAGGTGAGAAGAGATGAAAGCGGCACGTCAGCAGACAATTGTGGATCTGCTCAGTCAGCATAAAAGCCTGACTACCGAAGCACTGGCCGTTCAGCTCAACGTCAGCAAAGAGACCATTCGCCGCGATCTCAGTGAACTACAGGAACAAGGAAAGGTTCTGCGCAACCACGGGCGCGTAAAAGGGATCGAGCGGGAAAACCCGGACAGTGGCGATCCCTTTCATATTCGCCTGAAGAGCCATTACGCGCACAAAGCCGATATTGCCCGAAAGGCGCTGAGCTGGATTGAAGAAGGTATGGTGATTGCGCTGGATGCCAGTTCCACCTGCTGGTATCTGGCGCGACAACTGCCGGATATCAATATACAGGTTTTTACCAACAGCCAGCCGATTTGTCAGGAGCTCGGCAAACGCCAACAACTTCAGCTCATCAGTTCTGGCGGCAGGCTGGAACGCAAGCACGGCTGCTACGTCAACCCTGCGCTCATTTCACAGCTCAAATTTCTTGATGTCGATCTGTTCATTTTTTCCTGCGAAGGGATCGACCGCCACGGCGCACTGTGGGATTCCAGCACCTTCAATGCGGACTTCAAATCGGTCCTGCTGAAACGCGCGTCGCAGTCGTTATTGCTGATCGATAAGAGTAAATTTAATCGTTCCGGGGAAGCGAGGATTGGCCATCTGGATGACGTAACGCATATTGTGTCGGACAGCGCATCGATGTGACTCGACAAGTCAGTTATAGAATTCGCTGTATAGCAACGACACTCCTGATAAAATCATCTATCATCAACCAGGAAATCATAAGAACAATAGACCTAAAAACACCAGGAAACCAGTTTTAAACTCCAAACATAATACCTTCAAAGTCTATTAGGCTAAAAACTCACCTAAAATATAAAACAGAAAAGAAAATTCCCGTACAAAATACATAAAGATAATAATCTCTTTTTTGAAGATTACTATTCTTACACGTTGCCCTGATAAAATTTTAATGTTATCAATCTAATTAAGTCATTATTTATAATTGTAATCATGCACTCTTTTTTAAAATTGTGCACGGCGCTATTTTTTATGACTCAATACCACCACACATATATTAAGGATGATTTATGAGTTTGAAATCTAAGGTTTCTTTATTACTGGTCCTGGGCATCTTCACCTGTGCAAGCGGCGTTGCGCTGGCTAAAACGCCCTCACCGACTCCTGCTTCCGTTCAGTCGACTGATAATGTCAGCGTTATCAATATCCTTGATAATAAAGCAACCGTAACATTGCCTGAAGAATTTAAACGCATGTCTGCAAAGCAGATGGCAACGCAATATGCCACAGCAACGCCTCAACCCAAAGAAGCCTGGTATATTGATACCGGTAAAAATGTTATCGCCCTGACATTTTCATTTCCTTATCCAGGAAAGGCGCTACGGGATGAACAAGTACCGATGGTTGCAGAAATGATGAAAACCCAAATGTCACAACTCAACCCCGTTCTGACCACCCAAAAAGTCAATGGACATACGGTAAGCCGGCTGGAGATGGTGATGCCAGATGCCACGAGAAAGGGCGCACCAAATCACATGCTCATCCAGATTGCCTCTTTTAACAATGAGCTGATGATGTCCACTTATTCGGTACCTGCCGAGTTAAAGGATAAATATCTACCGATTGGATTAAGCGCTTTAGATTCACTCAAATACTAAAGCACACTTATGCCGCTAATAGCAATTTAGCGCAAAGGACGCCGACACCAGGTTTTTCTTTAAACATCCAACATAACGCATAAAGTGATGAAAGCGGTAAACCGCGGTTAAACCCAATATAAATCTGGCAGGAATTTAAATCATTCCGGCCAGATTTAAGCAAAAAGGACTTTTTCATGAATATATTGCTTATTTCTCAAGATGTTTACTTCGCCCATGGGGTGTTGAACATTTTTCAAACCGCAGAATATCACTGTGAAGCGATGTCGTCAGATAATTTATCATGCGCCGATGTGTACAGATTATCTAATGAGTATGATCTCATCATCCTTGATGCCGTTAACTTTACAAAATCAAACCTGAAGTTTAATTTCAATAATCCTTTGCACAATATCATTGTGGCTATTGACATTTCACCTTCATTACTCAGAGAGAAACGAAATTTTATATCAAAAAAAGATCCTATCCATGTCATTCAAAAGAAAGTGCAGCAATATTTAAGCCTTGTGCATGAGCACGTTAAATACAAAGAGTTTAAAGCATTGCAGTTCACGGCGGCAGGAAAAAACATTCCGGTCATCGCCTCCATGCTTAACACCACGGAGAAGAACATTTATCAGTTAAGAAACCACCTGGTTTATAAGTGTGGTTTCCTACGATATCATCCCTTTACCGCAATTTATTGCAAAAAAATATTACCGTTTATCTCGAGACAGTCTCCCAATGATATGCTTTATTATAATATGGAGCAGGGATATCGTAAAAAGTCCATTAGACTGGGGGTAACAGCATCGCAATAACCTGGATAGTTTCATTCTTTCAATAACCCCTAAGTTAACATCAGTTAGCTTAGGGGTTATATCTAGGAAAACGCAGACACTGTTGGAGCAACATCAGACATAGATCACACTATCTTAGTCTCCCTATCGGTAAAACAGCATGGAAGCTACACAAATGAAACATATAAAAGACATATTAATCATTGCGTTAGTTAACGTCCTTTCTGTCTACCTATACTATAGTTATTATAATGTTAATTATAGCTGAGTGAATAAATCCATGCTATCTACTTGTTAAGAACGATTAAGATAATCATCATTTACTGACATAACAAAAGATAACGTTTCATAGATAAAAAAATCCCGAGATTAATATAATTCCACGTTGTTATATTGCTCCCGATTATTGGGAGGTATACATATGGATTATATAATAGAGGATACAATCCGGTTTAATACGAAAGATCGCTCGCTTACCCACGTTGAAACCAGTGACAACATATTTTTAGCGATGCCTGGATGCTTTCTTCTCGAATATCTGGTTAAAAACCAGGGGACGGTATTCACGCGTAATCAACTACTTGATGATATTTTCAAAAAGAATGAGTTAGTGGATAGTGACTGCAACCTGAGTCAGAATGTCTCGATGCTGAGAAAAAGCTTCCGTGACTTAGGCATCAGCAAAGATGTCTTGCTAACCAAGCCCAGAATCGGATTACTCCTTTCCGAGGAAGTAAAGGTGACGGAGATTTCCCAGCCTCCCGTCGGAACGTTGAAGAAAAAATTCAATATTAAGTCCTGGGTCAACCACTTCAGCATTCTGTTGTCCGTTTCAGTGGCGTTGCTCCTGTCCGTTTGGTCTCATTTTCAGCATCAAGACCATTTTAGTGCCTTGCCTTTGCCGAAAGCAGAGACCATCAATGGGTGTAAAGTGCATATCCTGAGTAAAGCGGAAGAGGCAAAAGAAAGTATTGCCCGTCTGCTCCAAAAGGAATCATTGCAATGCGACGCTCAGGACGTTCTCTACTACCTCGAGAATGACTCCGTCAATATTGCCACGGAATCACTGGTGCATTGCCGTTCGGCGGGAAATGCTACACCTGCTTGTGATAATTACATATTGAGAAGGCCATTATGATAAATCTAAAAAATACTAAAATTTTCATCTGGATACCTCTCGTTCTGGCCCTTCTGTTTTTAATTGCCTCTCATTTCTACACGCGTACTCAAAGTTACGCTTGTACAGGCCAGCAAAAGGTTTATCTTAGCGGCGGCGAGTACATGAATCTGCGGATTAAGATTAACATCCATAAACAAACGGTCAGTATGACGGTGAAGGGCGCTCATCATCAGGCGGATGGTTCAATGAGCAAAATTTATCGGCAAGGCACTTACCAGTACCGCCAGTTCTACAACGGGCTCTATGAAACCACATTACTCCAGGAACAGCGGTTTTCTGTCGACAAATCCCCCGATCGCTTAAGCAGCAACATTTTTGGTATTAATGTCGGTGAAAAAATCAATTTAAGAAGCAATAAAATCCGTGATGACCTGTTAGTTTTCGGCACAGAATACATCTGGGTCTACGCCTGCCAAATGGATACCTGAGCCAGTCTCTACGCCACTATCTGGATGAGAATCGCGATGATTAACGCACGTTGACATCTTTCTCTCCGGATTTTCCTCTCCCCTGCATCAACAGTGCGGTGAATCCGCTATTTTCCCCAGTGCTGCAATCATGCGTTATGCCTTCTTTGTACGGCTTCTCCTCTCGTTATTACCGTGCCCCCTGACGATCCGCCAACCTGTTAGCTGTATCAGACAACGTCGTGGTTCACCTTTAGCCTCTTCACCCCACTGATGCGCTCACTTTTCCTTTCACTTCCCCCTATTGTCGATACCTGGACATGCCATCGTGACACAATAGCCTCGCTCCTTCTGTGTTGACGAGGATAACTCCCATCATTAATAAAACTCATACATAAGGTAATCAAACCATAAAACAGACAATCAAAAGTTAAATTCACTAAATAAATGACATTTTGCGACTTTAGATACCAATTATCACCAGAAAGAGCAAAACTACACTCAAGTTAAGCATGACAAAAACAATAGTAAACAGAACATACCGCCCTAAGGGCAACATGATATTAACAAACAGACTAATATTTTGTTTTTCTCTGATAAATACAATTTAACCATTTATGTTATGGCGATTGAAACCCTAAGAAAATGTCTGAGAAAAGCGTGTTCTGTTAGAGGCTTAATTTAGCCACTGAAGGTTTTCAGCCGTTTAGTCTGCTTATGTCAGTCAAGCTGGTTTTTTCCACTTCAGACTTCATTATCAACTATATGGATTTAATACAGAGTAATGACCGATATAATGAGTGATAAAGGGACATCTAATTACGGAGTAATTTCAGACATGCATATGAATAAATTGTATGGATATCTTATCGATTCCTCTGTTCTCTACTTGCCATTTCAGCAGCAGCTCATCAGTAACCGGGGGAATTCCTGCCAGTTACGTAGCACGATGAGTGAACTGATGTTTTTTCTTATGCGGCACGCAGAGAGAGGCATTGTTAGCGATGACGAAATTATATTTAACGTTTGGGAAAAAAATCAACTTTCTGGCACCTATAGCCGCTTATGGCAAGTGATGCAAAATCTGAAACAGAAACTCGATGAAGTCGGTGTAGAGAATGAGATGTTTATTCGTGTCAGAGGGAAGGGATATTATCTGATGAATGATAAAATAACCCCACTCTATACATTTGATAAGAGCCAGCAAGTTAAAGAGATTAGCCACGCTAATTTCTCACAAATTTAACCTCATCCAGGTAAAAATTTTATCTCGCTGAGCGTGATGAGTGCTTAATATTTTCGCACACGTAAAACGGCTCAAAACTGAATATCACCTTCAGAGTAATTGAGGTTCTTGCATCCAATGTGTTAACTGATACGGGTATACCGGTAGCTATTTCAACCTCGATTTCAGTACCCGATGCAAATGAGTGAGCCTCATTTTACAGGCAGCAAAGTTAGAAGGGAGGGTTATTTCAATAACCCAATAATAACCAACAAGGAGTGACCGGATGAAAAATCGTATTTTGTTTAGTGCCATGTTTGTATGTTCTGCCTTTGCGCTCTCTGGCTGTGACAGCAGCAGCGACAGCACAGCGGAGGCCAACAGCACGAAGATCCTCGGAGGTAAAGCAACCATCGTACTGCCGGAAGGGTACAAAATAATGCCTCAGGATATGCTGGAGAAAAAATATACTCAGGCGGCACAACGCCCAAAAGAAGCCTGGTATGTTGAAAGCGAGGGAGGGAAAGTGACAATGGCTTTTAGCATGACCACCAACCCGATGAAAGAGTCTCAACTTCCAAAATTTGCGGAGATGATGAAAAATCAACTCAGCGCATTTTCCCCACACGTTTCTGAAGTGACCGTGAACGGCAAAAAAATGCAGCGTTTACAGATGACCACCCCCGATATCAATAATCCTGCAACGGGTATTTATAACGTCATGCAGTTCTCTTCACTGGAAGACAAGTTGCTGATTACCACCTTCAACAGCACTGATGATCTGAAAGAGAAATACAGCGCGGCGGGCGTGGAAGCGCTTTCCTCCCTGAAATATTGATCGCCTACAGGGGTGCTGGCGCGCCCCTTTATTATATAAAGGAGCCCGGATGAACAGGGAGGTCTTACTTAGCCAGTTTTATGCATTTCTGACCGTGGCGATCTGGTCCAGCGCCTATGTCTACACCAAAGTCGCATTGATGACATTCTCGGCCACAGCCCTCGGTCTCATGCGTTGCGGGGTCGCTACGCTTTGTCTGATGGTACTACTCACTCTTAATCGACAACTCACCATCAAGTGGCGCCATATTCCCGTTTTTATGCTCTCCGGCGCGAGTGGCTTTTCACTGTATTTTATTGCCTTTAATACGGGTTCCCTCACCCTGAACCCCACCACCGCCAGCATTATCATTGCACTGTGCCCGATCATCAGCGCACTGCTGGCACGCATGATATTTAAGGAAAAGTTGCGGATGAGCCAGTGGCTGGCCACGCTGACTGCGTTTTCTGCAGTACTGTTTATCTCGCTTCAGGAAGGGTCTTTGCTGATATCACAGGGAATTATCTGGATGCTGGGCGCTGCCGCCTTACTGGCACTCTATAATGTGATACAGCGCAGGATGAACCAACAGATATCCACGTTGCAGATGACGGCATACAGCTTTCTGTTCGGCACCGTCATGCTGCTGGGGTATGCCCCTGACGCACTCAGCGAGTTGCAGGATGCCCCATCAGGCGCAGTAACTCTGGTGATTTATCTTGGTCTCTTCCCCGGCGCTGTCGCCTATATCACCTGGGGGAAAGCACTGTCCTTAGCCGAAAATACCGGGCAAGTTACCCACTGGATGTTTTTAACGCCCTGTCTGGCACTGCTGCTGGAGTATATCGTCAGCGGTACCTATCCGGGAAAAGTCACCCTGGTCGGTGGCGCCATTATTCTGCTTTGTCTGCTTTGTTTTTTACGCAATAATAAAAACCATGAACGATAACGCAGGCTGTATATCCCCTCGGAAAAAGCACCGTGCAACGCGCATTTTTTGGTTACTCTGCGCGCTGATGCTGATCTCGCTCGTCGTCGCCGCTAACAGCCTGATCGTGTTTACGTGGTTTCATCGCATTCCGTCGGTACTGCTGGTGCTGTGCAGCCTTGTTATTTTACCAGCAGGAACCGGGATTTTCTGGCGGATCATGGCGCTTCTCCCGGCCTGTTTTATTGCCGTGTTACTGTATTGGTTGCTCCTGTTTTTTGCTCCCCGTGAATTCCAGCGCGAATATATATCGCCATCAGGTGAAAAACATCTGGTCATTGAGTATGACCATGCCAGTCGACCGTCCCTCTATAGTCGCCATTCTATTTTTATGCTACCGATTGCAACTCCAGACTTTGTGGGCTCAACAGAGATACTTTTCTGGCGTGTCGAATGGTTGTCGGATGATGAAATACGCCTTCAGCGATCCGATGACACAGTTTCGGTCAATATCCCGCTTCACTGATAAGATCGCACTTGTGTGGATTACCAGAATCGTCTAAAGATAAGCGCGATGAGATAAAAAATAGTTGTCGGAATAAAGGGAATCCCGATCATAATGAACATGTTAATGATTTCAACGTTTTTTACCACTAAATAAATATCACGATAAAAAACCTTAATCAAAACGACACAGACAGGAACCAGAATACCGAGGAAAAACCACATTTCATAGATTAAATCCGGTCCTTGCTTGCTCGGTGATACAATGCTGCGATTCTGTTTCAGTAATGTCGCAAGCTGCGCATTACCTGCAAGATGTTTATTCTCCACAAGGAGCTGAATACCTTGCATCATTCCCTGCTTAACCGGTGGCGAAATTCCGGAAACATTTTTTATTTTACCATCAATGAAAACCAGCTCATTGAGTACGTAAAAACTTTCCGCAGGTACATCAGGTGAGCAACCCACCAATTTCCCGTCTAACACAATAGCGACAAATTTATGCGGACTTGTATTTTTCACAACAACAATGAGCTCAATACGATGAGAGCCAATTTCAGCCCCCACCTTTTCTACATCACCAATTTCCGTAATATCAGCCATGATAAATTTCACTCCATTCTAGAAATGGTGCACTAATGCAACTCAGTTTATTTTGGGGAGATTTCTACGCAAGGTGTGCAACGTAACGCTACAGGAGTCGATATCCCTGACCTGACAACGTCTTGATAATCCCTTTCCCCAGCTTTTTTCTCAGTGACGAGACGTGTACTTCGATGACATTGCTGCCAATGACCTCCCCCCATGAACAGAGCTTATCTTCCAGATAACGTCGGGAGAGTACCCTCTCTTTGTTCATCATAAACACCTCCAGGAGGGATAGTTCCCTGGGTGTTAAATCCACCTCCTCACCGTTCACTTTGACTTCACGCGAACTGGTGTTATAGACAATATTACTGTGTATTAAAATCGACGGAGCTAATGTGCAGCTCCTGCGGACAGCTGCATGAAGCCGGGCATTTAGCTCTTGCATATCAACAGGAAAATCAATGCAGTCGTTGAGCCCTAAATTAAAACATTTTACCCTTTCAGCCACATCACCATTCTCAATCAATGAGATTAAGGCAAATGTTGAATTTTTACAGTGCCACTGTGTTGTGGTGCTTAAGCATTGATCGGTTGGATTCAAAAGAATGATGGCACAATAATGTGCCGTGTTTAAAAAGGCCTCACCTTGCGAAATATTTCTCACACGATCAATAACATTTCCTGATTTGCTGAGACTGGAGTACAGGCGTTGCGCTTTAATTTCATCCTCACTAATCAATAATAATCTCACCAATGCCCTCCTTGACATGATGGAAGCATGTTAATCAGATCAGAGACTTATTTCTCAGAGAGTGCTAACCCAGCAGGGTAAAAAATATTGAGCCAACCAGAGTGACTGGCTCATATGGAGATTACTGATCGACAGGACCACAGCCACCAATAATCTTAGAAATAGAAATTGCCGGGTGCAGTAAATAATCGTAATCACAGTTCTTTTGTTTATTATAGACGCTACCTGTGCAGCCAGAAATGACAGAGATAGCAATAGCAAGCAGAGAAAATTTAATTACCTTTGACATGTTGTCTCCTTGGTGTAGAAAATGATACCAACGTTACGCTTTCATCTATTTTCAGTCAGAATAAGGTCTGACCGGGAAAACGTTGAAATATTATTATCAACAAGCTCTGGCAAGAGCAATACATAAAACAACATTAAGACAATAAAGACATTATCAACTTTATAGGTTTTATGAACTTTTATATTGCCGTCAGATTAATGACACTCCCTTGTTAGCCTATAAATATCCTATTAATCTGAATGTTCGGGTTTTAATCCAGTAAAAATCAAGATAATCAGCATTTTTATCTTTAGGGTATTGATTATGCATACCAAGGAAAACAAAAAAAACAGGTGGGAAGATCAGCGCCTGACGGCGCTGTGAAACTTTACCAATGAAACAAAATCCTGCCGTTAGCGCTCGTCGCGACGTCCACCTACTGCGGCCCACAGGCGACGCACGTGTACCGTCACTTCTTCACGGTCGTGATACAACTGCCGCGCCTGAATCTGCGCATTCACGCCATGTTCATCAAGCTGCGTCTGGATATAGGCCAGGTTCTGCGAGACCTCTTCGTAGCGCTTTTTCATCGGCAACTTGAGGTTAAAGATGGTTTCCCGACACCAGCCATTGACCAGCCACTGCGCCATCAGCGCTGCCACTTTCGCCGGCTTCTCAACCATATCGCACACCATCCACGAGATGTTGTTGCGGTTGGGGCGATACTTAAAGCCGTCTTCGCGCAGCCAGGTGACCTGTCCGGTATCCATCAGGCTTTGCGCCATCGGGCCGTTATCGACCGAATACACCCACATGTTGCGTTTGACCAGTTGATAAGTCCAGCCGCCGGGACAGGCGCCTAAATCCACCGCGTACATCCCGTTTGCCAGACGTTCATCCCACTCATCTTGCGGAATAAATACGTGCAGCGCTTCTTCCAGCTTCAGCGTCGAGCGGCTGGGCGCATCGGCAGGGAACTTCAGGCGCGGAATGCCCATATAGTATGGCGAGTTATTACTGGCATACGAGTAGCCGGTATAGCAGCAGCCTGGCGCGATAAAGAAGACGTGCACCACCGGGCGCTTCGGCGTCTCATAATTCGTCAGCACACCGGCGTCGCGCAGCGCGGCTCGCAGTGGCACCGTAAATTTGCGGCAAAACTTCATCAGCTCTTTGCTTTCGTTCGTATCCGCCACTTCCACGCGCAGATCGCCACCCTTCTCCACCACACCCTGCAACATACCGACAATCGGCGTAATGCGATCTTCCGGCGGCAAGTGCTGGAGTAACTCGCCCACCACAAACCACTGACGGGCAAAAATCAGCGAACTGAACGGCAGCTCGCTGATAATTTTTTCGGCGTCTTCGGCCTGATAGCACTCATAGATGACATAGCCCGCATTTTCTTTGACGCGAGCAAAACCGAAACGCTCCCGACGCCCTGCTTTATCGGTAATTTCTGCGGCACACTCTTTTTCAAAGCCCGGGCGACACAACAACACAACCTTATTCATGAACTACGCCCTTACGCTTCAAACGGATGGCGCCGATTAACATCAGCACCCAACCTGCCAGGAAGCTGACGCCGCCGACAGGGGTAACAAACGCCCACAGGCGCAGATGAGACAGCGCCAGGCAATACAGGCTGCCGCTAAACAGCACCGTTCCTAGCGCGAGGAAAACGCTACTCCAGTAAAACCAGATGCTGATCCGGCGTTGCATCGCAACCGACAGCCCGAAGATCGCCAGCGTATGAAACGCCTGATATTGCAGGCCGGTCTGGATCCAGCTCATTTCAACCACACCGAGGGTTTTGCTCAGGACATGCGCACCGAAAGCACCCAGAGCGACATAAATAAAGCCACTGATAGCGGCAAAAATCAGCATAAAACGGCTGGTCATGGTAATACCCTACGTAAGTTATTGTTCGTAACGAAAGCGGAATTTTTCTTGTTCCGTGGCCGCTTTCGCCAGTATCCACTGACGGAAGGCGGCTATTTTACCCAGTTCTGCCTGACTGTCATGACAAACCAGATAAAATGCGTTTTTACTGACCAGTACATCATTAAACGGGCAGACCAGTCGTCCCGCTTCAATTTCTGACTGCGCCATCACGTTATTCGCCAGCGCCACGCCCTGTCCGTGAATCGCGGCCTGCAGCACCATCGCACTGTGGCTAAAGATAGGTCCCTGCTGGACGTTGATGTGATTTAACCCCAGCTGTCGCGTATAGGTTTGCCAGTCACGACGCGAGGCATCATGCAGCAAAGTATGCGAAGCCAAATCCTCTGGCGATTTCAGGGGCTTTTCACCTGTCAGCAGCAGCGGAGAACATACCGGCAGCAGATATTCGGCGTACAATTTCTCTACGCGCAATCCAGGCCAGTTACCGCGGCCATAAAAAATCGCCACGTCGACGTCGTCCGCCAGTTTGTCTTCCTGACGGTCCACCGCCTGGATTCTGACGTCAATTCCCGGATAAGCTGAGTTAAAGCTAGAGAGTCGGGGCACCAGCCACTGAATCGCAAAACTGGGCAATAAACTGACCGTCAGCGCCCCCTTTGCACTCCGCGCCTGAAGTTTACGCGTCGCTTCGGTTAATTGCGAAAAAATCTCTTTTATGTCGAGAAAGTAGCTCTGTCCTTCTTCGGTAAGAAGAAGAGAACGGTTGCGTCGGCGAAACAGCTTAAGTCCCAAAAAATCCTCAAGTGACTTGATTTGGTGGCTTACTGCGGCCTGCGTCACAAAAAGCTCTTCTGCTGCGCGGGTGAAGCTCAGATGCCGTGCGGCGGCATCAAAAACACGTAATGCGTTCAGAGGTGGAAGTCGTTTTGACATGGCTTTTAAACTTTGATGTTAAAAGAATTTAACAATTAGGCTACACCATGTAACCTATTAGTTTTTTTAATCTGAGCCATTATAATTTGTCCGTTGAGGAACTACCAGCAAATACCTATAGTGGCGGCACTTCCTGAGCCGGAACGAAAAGTTTTATCGGAATGCGTGTTCTGGTGGGCTTTTGGCTTACGGTTGTGATGTTGTGTTGTTGTGTTTGCAATTGGTCTGCGATTCAGACCACGGTAGCAACGCTACCCTTTTTCACTTCCTGTACATTTACCCTGTCTGTCCATAGTGATTAATGTAGCACCGCCAATTTGCGGTGCTTTTTTTTACCTACTCTCTACCGACTACTGATCCAACTCGACCATCTCTTTCACATCGGTACGATTGATCTGCTGTTTGTTGCCATTAGCGTCCTTGTACGAAATCATCCCGGTTTCATCATCGGTTTTCGGCTTACCGTCCGCGACGATGCTACGCCCGTCATTGGTGTGCATCACGTAGTTCGGACCAGAACAGGCGCTCAGGGCAAAAGTCAGCATACATGCAGAGATAATTGCGGCAGTCTTTTTCATCTTTTTCTCCTTAAAGCTGTTTATTCTATTTAAAACGTACTCTGTAACAGGCATAAATATTTACCTAACATAATTCAGCATAAGCTACTGGTCTGATTTCGCCACAACATCCAGAAAATTCCTGGAGACCGTACACTTCTTGAATCAACGACCAATTTGCGCCACGATCGGGTTACTGAACCGAGGAATACCATGAACGCTTTCAATCCCGCGCAGTTTCGCGCGCAATTTCCGGCACTCGCTGACGCGGGCGTCTATCTGGATAGCGCCGCGACGGCCCTTAAACCGCAGGCCGTTATCGAGGCGACCCGGCAGTTCTATAGTCTGAGCGCTGGCAATGTCCATCGCAGCCAGTTCGCCGAGGCCCAGCGCCTGACCGCGCGCTATGAGGCCGCACGGGAGAAAGTGGCGCGTTTGCTGAATGCGCCAGATGACAAAACCATCGTCTGGACCCGGGGCACCACGGAGGCCATCAATATGGTGGCGCAGAGCTATGCCCGCCCTCGCCTGCAACCGGGCGATGAGATCATCGTCAGCGTCGCGGAGCATCACGCGAACCTCGTGCCGTGGTTGATGGTCGCGGAGCAAACCGGGGCGAAAGTGGTCAAGCTGCCGCTCAATGCCCAACACCTGCCTGATGTCGAACGTCTGCCAGAAATCATCACCCCGCGCAGCCGAATTCTCGCGCTGGGGCAGATGTCGAACGTCACCGGCGGCTGCCCGGACTTAGCCCGTGCCATTACCCTCGCCCATGCCGCAGACATGGTAGTGATGGTGGATGGCGCGCAGGGTGCCGTCCATTTCCCGGCAGATGTCCAGGCGCTCGATATCGATTTCTACGCCTTCTCTGGCCATAAGCTGTACGGTCCAACCGGTATCGGCGTGCTTTACGGCAAACCGGCGCTACTGGAGACCATGTCGCCCTGGCTCGGTGGCGGTAAGATGATCAACGAAGTCAGCTTCGAGGGCTTCACCACCCAGGCCGCACCATGGAAGCTGGAAGCAGGTACCCCTAACGTCGCTGGCGTGATTGGCATGAGCGCCGCGCTGGAATGGCTGGCCGATGTTGATATCGTCCAGGCGGAAAGCTGGAGTCGCGGACTGGCTACGCTGGCGGAAGAGGCGCTGGCTCAGCGTCCGGGGTTCCGTTCGTTTCGCTGTCAGGACTCCAGTCTGCTGGCCTTTGATTTTGCCGGTGTTCACCATAGCGATATGGTCACCCTGCTGGCGGAATATGGTATCGCGCTCCGTGCCGGTCAGCACTGCGCGCAGCCGCTGCTGGCTGAACTTGGCGTCTCGGGTACGCTACGTGCCTCATTTGCGCCGTATAATACCCAAAGTGATGTGGATGCGTTGATCAACGCCGTTGATCGCGCCCTGGAAATACTGGTGGATTAATGACTAGCCCAATGTTTGCCGGACACCCGTTTGGCACGACCGTAACCGAAGAGACGTTGCGTCATACCTTTCTCCCGCTGACCCAGTGGGAAGACAAATATCGGCAACTGATTCTGCTCGGTAAACAGCTTCCGGCACTTCCCGACGATCTCAAAGCGCAGGCTAAAGAGATCGCTGGCTGCGAAAATCGCGTCTGGCTGGGATATACGCGCTCTGAAAAGGGCACGCTGCACTTTTTCGGCGACAGTGAAGGTCGCATCGTGCGCGGACTGCTGGCGGTATTACTGACCGCCGCAGAAGGGAAAACGGCGGCGGAACTTCTGGCCCATTCGCCGCTGGCCTTGTTTGATGAACTGGGATTACGCACTCAGCTCAGCGCTTCGCGCAGTCAGGGATTGGCGGCGCTCAATGAGGCGATCGTCGACGCGGCTCACGCTGCCGGATGACGACGCTGACTCGTTTTATCCGGCCTGCGATGCAATGCATCGCGCAAGACAATCTCAGCCCTGACGCGCCGCTTTTGCCATCATCTTTTTCAACGCATGGGATACTGCCACAAAACCGAACGTGGCGGTGACCATCGTTGCGGCACCGAACCCCGACGCACAATCCATCCGTTTGGGGCCTTCCGCCGTCGCCTTCATGGCGCACACACTTCCATCAGACTGCGGATACACCAGCGCTTCCGTTGAAAACACGCAGTCGACGCCGAGTTTTCCTTTGCTGTTTTTCACGACACCAAAATCGCTTTTCAGCCGTTCACGCAGTTTCGCCGCCAGCGGATCCTGAATCGTTTTCGCCAGATCGACGACCTGAATCTGCGTCGGATCGATCTGTCCACCCGCGCCGCCGGTCGTCACCAGCGGGATCTTATTACGCCGACAGTACGCAATCAGCGCCGCTTTTGGCCGCACGCTGTCAATCGCATCAATCACATACGAGAAACCCGCGCTCATATATTCCGCAACGTTATCCGGCGTAACAAAGTCATCGACAACCGTCACCCGGCACTCGGGGTTAATCTGGCGGATACGTTCTGCCATCACCTCGGCTTTTGCCAGCCCGACATTATCGCGCAGCGCATGGATCTGGCGGTTAGTGTTCGTCACACAAACGTCATCCATATCGATGAGCGTAATCGCACCAATCCCGGTTCGCGCCAGCGCTTCTGCCGCCCAGGAACCGACGCCGCCAATCCCAACCACGCAGATATGCGCATCGGCAAACAGCTGTAGCGCATTTTCACCATACAGACGCGCGGTGCCGCCAAAACGCTGACGCCAGGCATCACTGATAACCACAGACATAACACCTCAAATTCATTACTATAGAACGGTATGACTGCCTGCTGGCGGCTGCGCCTTATCAGGCCTACTTGATGATGTAGGCCGGCTAAGCGAAGCGCCATCCGGCAATTAGCCGCTAAACACGTTACCTGCGCCCGGTGCGCTTTTCAGCACCCATACGCGACCATAGTGATTATACCAGCCTGCGCGGTGTCCGGCGTCTGGCCCGATGCCCTGGTAAATGTCAAAGTGCTGGCCTTTAATCGCCCCACCGACATCCAGCGCCACCATCAGGCGCAGTTCATACTGCCCGTTAAATTTCCCGTTGTTGTCCAGCAGCGGAACTTCGGCAAGCAGCGTGGTGCCTGCCGGAATAATACTGCGGTCAGAGGCCACCGATGCGCGACCAATCAGCGGTACGGCACTGGCTCCTTTCACCGGGGCAAAAGATTGCGGTTTAAAGAAGACGAATGACGGATTCTGCTCCAGCAGCTCACGCACTTCCGCTTCACTGTGCGTTTCGCCCCAGTGGCGAATCGCCTGCATCGACATATCTTCTTTCTTCACTTCGCCGCGATCGATCAGCACTTTGCCGATACTGCGATAAGCATGCCCGTTTTTCCCGGCATAGCTAAAGAAGTTGAGCGGGGAGCCGTCGCCAAAGTCGATATAGCCGCTGCCCTGCACGTCCATGATGAAGTTATCCATCAGAGAGTTGCTGTACGCCAGAATATAGCTATCGCTTAGCGCGCCGGAGTAAATCTCGGCGCGAGACGGCAGGCGACCGCGCTTGGGCGGCATGCGATAGATGGGGTACTGAAATTCGCCCTGACGCGTATGGCGCGCCTGGATCACCGGCGTGTAGTAACCGGTAAACTGCACGTTGCCGTAGTTATCGGCGCCTTCCATCTGCCAGGCGTCGAGGCCAAACTGGCGCATAGTACGCGTATCGCCACCGGCGCGCAGCCAGTCCTGCACAGCGTTATAGACGTTGCTTTGATTGCCGTACAGACGCGGAGAAGCACTGCGGATCTGATTGACCTGCTCGGCAAAATCACCGGCGTTGATCGGTGCACCGATGGCATCCGGCTGGTTTACCAGTGAGAAAGGCTGGGTAAACTTCCCGTCTTTATACTGCTGTCCGCGATCGGTTGGTTTAGAGGAACAGGCAGCCAGCATTGCAACCACTGCGCCCATGAGAAGGTAACTTACCCAACGTCCTTTCATTGTTCTCTTCTTTTAGCTGTAAATCATGCGCCATGAAGATAACAAACCCGGCCCGCTATTGAAACGAGCACCGCTGCCCAGACGCAAATTTTGCACATTATTTAAACTGAAATGCCTTGTTTTTGTTCATTTTCATCCCGAAACCGTGATCCACGTGAAAAAAGGGTTGCATGAAAATGTTAGCAGAGTATAGTGCGCATCCACGGACGCGGGGTGGAGCAGCCTGGTAGCTCGTCGGGCTCATAACCCGAAGGTCGTCGGTTCAAATCCGGCCCCCGCAACCAATTAAAATTTGATGCAGTACATGCTTCTGCAAAGCAGCTTAAAATGCGCAGCAGAATGACGGACGCGGGGTGGAGCAGCCTGGTAGCTCGTCGGGCTCATAACCCGAAGGTCGTCGGTTCAAATCCGGCCCCCGCAACCAATCAAATTTTGATGCAGTACATGCTTCTGCAAAGCAGCTTAAAATGCACAGCAGAATGACGGACGCGGGGTGGAGCAGCCTGGTAGCTCGTCGGGCTCATAACCCGAAGGTCGTCGGTTCAAATCCGGCCCCCGCAACCAATATCAAACACCTTAACGGGTGTTTTTTTGTTTCTGCGGTTCGTAAAAAAAGCGCTTTTCAGCGCTTTTTTATTATCCCCTTCTCGCCAGCGTCGCCCCATCGGCGAAGTACGCTTTAATCCCCGCCAGAATCGACTCTGCCACTTCCTGCTGGAAGGTTGCGGTTTTCAGCTTCCGCTCTTCTTCGATGTTACTGATAAACGCCGTTTCAACGAGAATCGACGGGATATCCGGCGCTTTCAGCACCGCAAACCCGGCTTGTTCCACCTGATTTTTATGCAGATTGTTAATCCTGCCGAGTTTGTTGAGCACCGCTTTACCAAACTTCAGGCTGTCGGCGATGGTCAGCGACTGCACCATGTCGAACATGGTGTGGTCGACGTAGCGGTCGCCGCTTTTGCTCACGCCGCCGATCAAATCCGAGGCGTTCTGCGTTTGCGCCAGATATTTCGCTGCCGTACTGGTCGCCCCTTTGGTCGACAGCGCAAACACGGATGAACCGCTGGGCTGCCGGCTAGTGAACGCATCCGCATGAATCGAGACGAAGAGATCCGCACGCTGCTTCTGGGCTTTCGCCACGCGCACCTTCAGCGGAATGAAGATGTCTTCATTCCGCGTCATGTAGACCTTCATGTTGCCTTCTTTCTCGATTAACGCGCGCAGTCGCCGGGCGATTTGCAACACCACATCTTTCTCACGCGTGTTGTATTTACCGACGGCGCCAGAATCTTCGCCGCCATGTCCCGGATCGAGCATGATCACAATCGGACGATCGCGCCCCGCTTTGCCTGGCTGAGGCCCACTCTGCGCGGGCGGCACCTGCTTATCAAGATCGCCTTTGTTGTAATCTTCCAGCAACGCCAGCAGCGGATCCTGCATATCCTGCGCATTAGCCGGATAGAGATCCATCACCAGACGCTCTTTAAAACCTGCCACCGGCGCCAGCGCGAACAGCTGTGGCTTCACGTTTTGCTTCAGTTCAAATACCATGCGCACGGTCTGTGGATCGAACTGCCCCACGCGCGCCGACTTGATGTAAGGGTCGTCGGGACGAATTTGCGCCGCCATGCCTTTCAGCACGGAATTCAGGTTCACACCTTCAATATCCACCACCACGCGTTCAGGATTGCTCAGCGCAAACTGTTTGTACTTCAGCTGTTGATTCGATTCCACCGTCACACGGGTGTAACTGGATGCTGGCCAAATACGAACCGCAACGACCTGACTGGCCGCAGCCAGACCGACCTGACTGACGCTCAATAGCCACATGGCGCCCGCCCCTTGTAGTAAACGACGGCGGCTAATAGGTGGATTGGATCCTGACATGCTTCTCCCGAGCAAAATAAAACGTATTGGTGATGAGATAGTAAACGTCTAAATTGACCGGAAACTTTAACGAATGACGCATAATCTGTCATCTATAAAAGGGTAAACATTGTTATTGTATTCACGGTATTACTGAGAAAAAACTTTGTCAGGGTCAAAATTTGCACTTGCGCGCGGCGGAAAAACAGAATAAAAATACACTAATTACGAATAATCATGCAATGAGGATATGCCGTGGTGAAGGAGCGTAGAACCGAACTGGTACAGGGATTCCGCCATTCTGTTCCCTATATCAATACCCATCGGGGAAAAACGTTTGTCATTATGCTCGGCGGCGAAGCCATTGAGCATGAAAACTTTTCCAGCATCGTCAACGACATTGGGCTTCTTCACAGCCTCGGCATTCGCCTGGTGGTGGTTTATGGCGCGCGTCCGCAAATCGACGCCAACCTCGTCACCCATCACCATGAGCCGATGTATCACAAAAATACCCGCGTCACCGACGCCAAAACGCTGGAGCTGGTAAAGCAGGCGGCGGGAACGTTGCAACTGGATATCACCGCTCGCCTGTCGATGAGCCTGAACAATACGCCGCTACAGGGCGCGCATATCAACGTGGTCAGCGGCAACTTTATCATTGCGCAGCCGCTGGGTGTCGATGACGGCGTGGATTACTGCCACAGCGGACGTATCCGTCGCATCGATGAAGAGGCGATCCATCGTCAATTGGACAGTGGCGCCATTGTGCTGATGGGCCCTGTTGCGGTGTCTGTCACCGGCGAGAGCTTTAACCTGACCTCGGAAGAGATCGCCACGCAGCTGGCGATCAAACTGAAAGCGGAAAAGATGATCGGTTTCTGCTCTTCACAGGGGGTAACTAATGACGACGGCGATATCGTCTCCGAACTGTTCCCGAACGAAGCGCAGGCGCGCGTAGAAGCACAGGAAGAAAAAGGCGATTACAACTCGGGTACCGTACGCTTTCTGCGTGGCGCGGTGAAAGCCTGTCGCAGCGGCGTCCGTCGTTGTCACCTGATCAGCTATCAGGAAGATGGCGCGCTGTTGCAGGAGCTGTTCTCGCGCGACGGTATCGGGACACAAATTGTGATGGAAAGCGCCGAGCAGATCCGCCGTGCCACCATTAATGATATCGGCGGGATCCTGGAGCTGATCCGCCCGCTGGAACAGCAGGGCATTCTGGTGCGTCGTTCACGCGAACAACTGGAAATGGAGATCGACAAGTTCACCATTATCCAGCGCGATAACATGACCATCGCCTGTGCCGCGCTGTACCCCTTCCCGGAAGAGAAAATCGGCGAAATGGCCTGCGTGGCTGTCCATCCGGACTACCGCAGTTCTTCGAGAGGAGAAGTGTTACTGGAGCGGATCGCTGCCCAGGCGAAGCAGATTGGCCTGAGCAAGCTGTTCGTCCTGACGACCCGCAGCATTCACTGGTTCCAGGAACGCGGCTTCACGCCGGTGGATATCGACCTGCTGCCGGAAAGCAAGAAAGAGATGTACAACTATCAGCGGAAGTCCAAAGTGCTGATGGCGGATCTGGGGTAGCGGTTATCGGATTGCCGGATAGCCGGATAGCCGGATAGCAGCGTAAACGGCTTATCCGGCCTACAATCACGCACTTAACGAGGCCGGATAAGCGCAAGCGCCATCCGGCAACCTCTCATTTAAACAACGTTGACAGCCCACTGCGTCGTTCGGTTCGGGTGGCAATCGCACTGCCAAGAATGCGTTCATCGGCATATAACGACAGGCGGCGACGTGCGCGGGTGACGGCGGTATACACCAGTTCCCGTGTCACCACTGGCGTGCGCTGCGTGGGTAACACCAGCGCGGCATGATCGAACTCCGAGCCCTGAGATTTGTGCACCGTCATCGCCCAGGTCGTTTCATGCTCCGGCAGGCGACTGGGCTGCACAGACTTAATACTGCCATCCGGCATCGCAAACCAGACTCTTAATCCTTGCCCACGATCGAGCGCCACGCCGATATCGCCGTTAAACAAGCCCAGCGCGCTGTCGTTACGGGCAATCATCACTGGCCGTCCTTCATACCAACGGGAATGTGGCAGGCGATAAATTTTGCGCTTTTGCTGCATAGCCAGTTCGATGCGTTCATTCAGTCCGCTTACGCCAAACGGCCCTTCGCGCAGCGCGCACAGCAGCTGGAACTCATTGAATGCCTGAATGATTAATGCCGGCTCCGCGCGCGCCTGAAGCCGTTGCAGATAGTGTTCATAACCTGCCAACGCGTTTTCAAGCATGGCGGTGTAATCTTCACTGCTCTCCAGCGTCCGTTTATCGATATCGCTGAAGCCCTGTTGGAAAATGCCGTTTATCGCCGCCTTGTCACCGCGGTTAATTGCCGCAGCCAGTTGTCCGATGCCGGAATCGCTGCCAAAACGGTAGCTCTTTTGCAGCAGACAAAGACTGTCCCGCAGCATGGCGACTTCTTGACCAGCACCTGCCGGAACGGGCATCCCCGTCAGACGAGCCAGTTGCTGCGCCCGTTCAGGGGTATAGCCCGCATTCACCCAGGCACAGATATCTCCCAGCACCGCCCCCGCCTCGACCGAGGCAAGCTGATCGCGATCGCCGAGGAAAATAACGCGCCCGTGCGGCGGCAACGCATCGATCAAGCGCGACATCATCGGCAGGTCGATCATTGACGCCTCATCCACCACCAGCACATCCAGATGTAACGGGTTGCCCGCGTGATGGCGTAAGCGCTGACTGCCGGGTTGCGCGCCCAGCAACCGGTGCAGAGTGCTGGCATCATCCGGGATGCGTTTCTTTTGTTCATCCGTCAGCGGCAACTGGCGCAGCGCCTTGCCTAAGGACTCTGTCAAACGCGCCGCAGCTTTACCTGTCGGCGCCGCCAGGCGAATACGGCAACGCTCGCCTTCCGCCATCTGGATCAGCGCCGCCAGCAGTCTCGCCACGGTCGTCGTTTTTCCCGTCCCCGGCCCGCCAGAAATCACCGAAATACGGCGGGTCAGCGCCACCGCTGCGGCGACTTTTTGCCAGTTGATTTCGTTTGTCGTCGGGAACAGCGCTTCCAGCGTTTGCGTCAGCAAGGCTTCATCCACCTCAATGGGCCGATTCACCTCGCTAAAGAAATGAGCAACGGTACGTTCGTTGCGCCACATCCGGTTCAGATACAGGCGATCGCCGTGAAGGACCATCGGCGATGGCCGCTCTCCACGACTGACGGCGTCGGAAGCGAGCAGGCATTCCGCCCAGTCCGCCGGTTCGCCTGTCTCACTCAGACAGGCGGCCAGGAGCGGCGGCAGGTCAGCATCCCTCGCCAGTCGGGCGAGCGGTAAACAGACGTGCCCTTCTCCGGCATCCCGACTGAGTAACGCCGCTGCCAGCGTCACGGCGGGTTCATGTTCGCCGGTCACCGCCAGCGCGAATTGCGCATCCAGGGGGCGCAGTTGCTTCTGCTCGACGGCCTCAAGCAAGCGCTTCTGTAGCGTCATGATGCCTCCTCCAGCGCCATACCGGCAAACATCTCGTCCATCCGGGCAATCAACTCACCCGCCGGGCGAGTGGTGTAAATCCCCTGCTGCGGCTGTGTGCTGTCCACACCGCGCAGGAACAGATAAATCACGCCGCCAAAATGGCGCTCGTAGTCGTAATCTGCGATGCGATGGCGTAAATACCGGTGCAGCGCGAGGGTATAGAGCTGATACTGCAAATCGTAGCGATGCGCCTGCATGGCCGCCGCCATCGCCTCTGGGGTGTAAGCGGCGCTGTTTTCACCCAGCCAGTTCGATTTGTAATCCAGCAGGTAATAGCGCCCGTTGTGACGAAATACCAGATCGATAAAGCCCTTCAGCATTCCGCGAACCTGGGCGAATTCCAGTGGCGGACAGCCCGCCGAGAGCGGGTCAAACTGGCGGATCAGCGCATCCAGGTTTTCCGCAATAAGCGGTTGGCTAATGGGCAGATAAAACTCCATCTCGACCTGTTTTTCACGCGCAGACAGTTGGCTCAGGCTGACGCCAGACTCATTAAGCGGCGCATGGAGAATCGCCGTCACCCACGCGGTGATGATCGGTTCCCAGTTGGCATCGTAGCCACCAAGCTCCAGTTTTTCCTGCACCCAGACGGCCTCAACCGGCTGGGTAAAATCGAGATCTTCAAACAGGCTGTGTAAAAATGTCCCCGGCGACGCGCCGCGTGGGAACTGATGCGGCGTCAGTTCCGGCTCCTCAACCACCTCACCGACGCCTGCCGCATCGATGTCCAGTCGCGGCATGAGATCCTGTGCGATGCCGTGACCACGCTGTTGCAGGCCGGAATAGCTGGTCACCCGCCAGTTGTCGCCCGGCGTTCGTTGTACCCGTCGGGCATTCAGAGACGCCTCGCTCGCAACGGCGCCAGGCAACGGCTCCATACTGACCGCTTCCGGAATACGACAGACGATGTTCTCATCACAAACTGCATCTATTGCTGCGCGTAGCCCGGCGGCATCCATCGGTTCGCCTTTTTGTAGCAGACGCCCCAGCGCGCTCTGATGCACATCGGTATCGCCCTTTTTATCGCCACGACGGCGAACCAGAGGCGCAACGCCCAGACTGCAGTGCCAGACTGAACGCGTCAGCGCCACGTACAGTAAACGCAAATCTTCCGCCAGCCTTTCGGCTTCAGCCAGCGCCACGCTTTCGTCCGCCTCGCTCAGATCCAGGACCGCTTCAAACGAGTTGCGGTCATGATAAAACGCCTGATCCTGAACGCGGAAATGAGTAATAAACGGCAGCCAGACCAGCGGGTACTCCAGCCCTTTTGACTTGTGGATGGTGACGATCTGCACCAGATGGCTGTCGCTTTCCAGACGCATTTGCTGGCTGGAGGCATTGCTGTCAGGTTCAAGAATATGCTGCGAGAGCCAGCGCACCAGCGCATGCTCGCTTTCCAGTTGCGAAGCGGCCTCCTGCAACAGCTCACTGATGTGCAAAATATCGGTCAGGCGACGCTCACCGCCCGCTGTTGCCAGCAGGTTCTCCGCAATCTGTCGCGCTGACATCAACGCGCGCAGCATCGGCATCACGCCGCGTTTTTGCCAGATCTGGCGGTAGCCGACAAACTCATCGACCACCTGATCCCAGGCATTTTCATTGCCGTTGAGCATGTCAATGTCGCGTGCGTTCAACCCCATCATTGAAGTCGCCAGCGCGCTGCGCAGTGTATTTTCTTTTTCCGGCGCCATCACCGCCTGTAGCACCCAGAGCATCTCCTGCGCTTCCAGCGTTTCAAACACGCTGTCGCGATTGGAAAGATAGACGGACGGAATCGCCAGTTGTGTCAGAGCATCGCGCACCAGCGCCGCTTCCTGGCGGCTACGCACCAGCACGCTGATATCCGCCGCGCTCACCGGACGCACATCACGACCGCTGATAAGCATCGCCTCTCCGCACAACCCGGCCTTCAGCCAGTCGCGGATCTGCGCGGCACACACCTGCGCCATATGACTTTGATAATCCCCTATTCCGCAGCTTTCCCCTTCCATCAGCCACATCGTCATTGCGGGCTGAGTTTCACCGTGAAATTCAAAACGCAGCGACTGATTTTTTTCAGCGTATTTCACCGGCTGGAACGGGATTTCGCGGAACATGAAGGCGTCGTCCATCTGGCTAAACAGCCTGTTGACGCTGTTCACCATACCTGGGGCGGAACGCCAGTTGGTGTCGAGGGTATAGTGCGCGCTGACCTCACTGCGGGCCTTCATATAGGTAAAAATATCCGCGCCGCGAAACGCATAAATCGCCTGCTTCGGGTCGCCAATCAGTAACAGCGCGGTGTCTGGCTGATGCTGCCAGATACGACGGAAAATACGGTATTGCTGCGGATCGGTATCCTGAAACTCATCAATCATCGCTACCGGGAAGCGGGTACGGATCGCCGCCGACAGCGCATCGCCGCTTTCACTGCGCAGCGCGCTATCCAGTCGGCTGAGCATATCGTCAAACCCCAGCTCACCCCGGCGGCGTTTTTCTTTCGCCACCGTCTCACGGATCTCCGCCAGTGCGCGGGTGATCACCAGATCTCTGAGCGTCAGCGGTTCTGCCAGTAATTCATCAATCGCGACAAACAGCGGATGCTGCGGCACAACGCCGCCTTCTTTGGTTCTGTCCTCAAGGAAACGCTGAGAGAATTTCTCCAGTGCTTCTGGCAACTGGTAGCTTTGCGTTCCGGACTGCGCCCAGGCGCTGATCTTCTCGATCCATTTCCCCTGGTTGCCACGGTTAAATTTACGCCGGTCGATGCCCGAGGCTTCCATCACCGCCTCAAGCTCACCCACCGCGTCACACCACTGTTGCTTAAGCGCATTGATTCGCTGCACGATCTGTTGATGACGGGACGCCAGCGTTTCGTCATCCGGCGGTGGCGCTTTGATAACCGGCGCTTCCCCTTGCAGGTAACGGTTAATATCCGCCAGCAGCGCCTGCGGCCCTTTCCACGTTTCAAACACTACCTGAGCAATTTCACGCGGCAAGGGGTAACAGTGTCGACGCCAGAAATCCGCACAGGCCTGGTAGCGCAGCAATGATTCATCCTCGATCAACTGTTGCTCAAACAACATGCCGGATTCGAAGGCATTCAGACTCAGCATGCGCTGGCAAAAACCGTGGATGGTGAACACCGCCGCTTCATCCATCTGCCTTTCGGCGAGCAGCAGCCACTGAGCCGCCTGCTTTTTATCGTCGATCTCGTCCAGCAGGCGAGCATAAAGGGGATTGTCAGTCGATTCGCGCAGGCAGGCGATACGCAGCTCATGAATATTACTGCGGATACGCCCGCGCAACTCTTCGGTGGCGGCCTCAGTAAAGGTCACCACCAGTAGTTCTTCAACGGTCAGGGGGCGGGGAAAGGCGGATGAACCGCCGAGCCCGAGGAGCAGGCGCAGATAGAGCGCCGCGATGGTAAAGGTTTTGCCGGTGCCCGCAGAGGCTTCAATCAGGCGCTCGCCCGTGAGGGGCAAGCGCAGGGGATCAAGGGACTCGGCGACATCATTCATTCTGTTCTCTCACCAGGGGCAAAGTTTGCTGCAACGCGCTGACGTTGTCCCACACTTTCCAGCCTTCCGGGTGCACATAGTGTGGCTTCCCGTTTTGACCGCCGGAAATCTGCGACAGTACCGCCATGCCTTGCGGCTCGACCACCGCCTGATGGAAGAAATCAGCAAGTTTCTGCGGCGTCAGCTGTTTTATCTGAGCCACAATTTTATCACGTGAATCGAAGCGCATATTGCCGCGATCGAAATCTTTGCTTAATTTCGATGCTTCTTCGCCCAGCGTTTGCGGTGCCTGCAACATCTGCGCGACGATAGCCTGCTTAATCTGGGCGAACTCTTCCGGTTTCATTGCCCGCAGTTTTGCTTCCGCCGTGGGGAAAAACGCCTTGTAGCGATCCCAGAGATACGGCGGCTGTTTATCGCTGCTTTGCAGCAGGAAGCCCATTCCCCACTGGCGTCCGACGCTCATCGGGAAGGCAAACACCGCATACCCTAACTGCTCTTCCGTTCGCAGTTGATTGTAGAACCATGGCTGGACAATCTGGCCCAACATGGCGCTGTAGGCCGCGCTGGCATACTCGTCATAACCGACAGGGACAAAGACTGCCGCCAGCGCGGAGTCAGTACTGCTGCCCGCTTTTTCAAAAATGACCGACTGCTTCTTATCCACCAGCACATCTTTGTTGCGACACCATTCGGAACCGTTCGCCCCCAGCTGCTTCCGGATATCCCGCGCCATCGTGGTGACCTGCGCTTCGCTCATGTTGCCAACCGCCAGAAACTCCGGACGAGCGCCCGTTTTCAACGCGTCACGGTAGGCCATCACCTCTTTCAGGGTGATTGAAGGCAGCAGCGCACGCCGCTCATCGCGGGAGAAATAGGGCACCTGAGAGATCATCTGCACCGGCATAATTGCCTGCTCGTAGGCTTTCCCCTTTTCGGCGGAATCCATCATCTGGCTATACCAGGATTTCGCCTGCTCAAGCTGCTCTTCGGTGGCGGTGTAGCTGAAATAACCTTCCAGCAACGCCTGGAAAAGTTGCGGCAGACGCTGCGTATAGCCATCAGCATTGAGCATTAAGCCATTGTTGGCGTTGGTTGAGAAACCGATACCGCCCACAGCCGCCTGGTTACTTAACTGATCGAGCGCAATTCCCGCCAGATAGTCGTTCAGCGCAAACATGACCTGGTTTCTGGCGCTGTCCATCGCCTGCGGATTACGCAGAATGACGCTCACGTCCGCTTTGGGTTCGCTGGCGAAATGCTGGCTCGGAGCGTATACCACGCGCAGATCGGGCTCATCGACAATCAGCGCCGGACGGTCGTATTTCTTTTCCGGCGTGATCAGCGTGAAATCGTCAGGAATGTAGGGGTTCAGTTCCGGCAGCGACAGGGTTATCTCCCGCGCTTTTTTCTGCCAGTCGCTGAACGTCTGTTCGCTGATTTTATTGACCTGATAAGGCGCATCAACAAAGTAAGCGGTCTTGTTGTGCGGTTCTTTTGGGCTGATGTACCAGATTCGCGCATTTTGCGGCGTCATCATCTCCAGACGCGCCTGAATGGCTTTCGCATCGTATTGATCGGCAATGTTCACTGCGTCCAGAGTATGCTCCACCGGCACGCGGATCATGGTATCCGCCAGCCATTCGACGTAGTCCATATCACGGGTGATCGACGGGTAACGGAAGTCGAGATCAAGCACATGCGACAGCTCGTCAAAGTAGCGTTTATCGACGCCCTTTTCGCGTAACAGATTGAGATAGCTGAAAATAGCCGCAACCACCGCTTCGCGGTTCGCCAGCCCTTTGTCGGTCAGGGTAGCGGAAATGGCTAACACACCGCTGTTGCCGTTGACTACCGGATCGGAGTCCGCGCGAATGCCTTCCACCAGTCCTTGTTTTTGCAGCCAGTCAGAAAGCGTACCCGGGCTACGGTTACCAATCAGATAGGTGATCAGCTCGTCGGTTTTACTGCGAAACTGCGCGCTGTTGTTGTCGATTCGGAACTCAACGCGCAGCACTTTACGCGGCAGCGCAGGAACGTAATGGATGATAACGCCCTTCTGCGCATCGGTGACGACCGGAACGGTAATTTCCGGCTTTTCGAGATTCTTGTTGGGTACTCGCCCAAAGGTCTCTGCAGCAATCTTTGCCAGTTCCGGCAATGGCTTATTGCTGTAGATAACCGCTTTCATCAGATTGGCGGAGTAGTACTTGCTGTGAAAATCGCGCAATGCCTGTTGCACCGGATTCCCCGGTTTGTCGCTTAAGGTTTCCAGGTTGCCGCCGGAAAAACGTGAACCGGGGTGAGCCGGGTTGATGGTTTCCGCACTCACCTGCGCCATTCGCATCCCGTCACGGGTACGCGCCATCGTCAGTTCAGCGTTTACCGCATTGCGCTCACGCTCGGCATATTTTTTATCCAGCAACGGTTCAGCAATGGCATCGGCCAGGCGGTCAACGGCACCGGTAAGCGCGTCGTTTTCCACTTCCAGATAGAACGCCGTGCGGTACGGCGCGGTGCTGGCATTGTGGCTACCGCCGTGCAGTTTGAGGTATTCCGCAAGGCTATCGGCCTGTGGGTACTTTTTCGATCCCATCAGACACATGTGTTCAAGATAATGAGCCAGTCCCTGATGTGCATCGGGATCTTCCAGCGACCCCACGGGCACCACCAGCGCAGAAAGCGATTTCACCGCCTGCGGGTCGGATACCAGCAATACCACCATGCCATTATCCAGACGGACGGCCTGATACTGGCGGGTATCTTTGTCACTTTTACGGATGGTTTCCGCAATGGGTTGCCAACCGGTATCTGCCTGACTTAAGGGCGCCCAAAAGGCGACCAACAACAGTAACGCTTTGAACCAGGTGCTGCGGGGCATTCAAGAACCTCATCATTAACTTTCTTTCTGCGCAAAGACACATTGGATGCTTCTCTGAGCAGGGCAACGCATCATAAAGGAAGCATCAAAATTGCGCAATTTTTATACAATCATCACGACTGATTAAATCTGAAAAGCGGAAGCAGGTAACGTTGTGACTGCAAAATAATGGCCTCATAGGTTTCTGAGTCCAGTTGTCTCCACAGGCGCTGATACCAGATATCCTCGCCTTCGCCACGCACGACCATGTTGCCTTCGTAAGCCTGCATAAACTTCATGCGAGCTTTTTGTCGCGTATCATCGTCATCTAACATGGCATCATTTGCCGCGTCATAACAGGTTTTTATCCACGCGCCGCCGCTTTCCGGTAACACCAGCAGCGGTGCGGACATCCCTTCGCGATATCCGTCAATCAGTTGCGCCAGATACCCCAATGCCTGCTCTTGCTCCAGCGGTGGGAATCGCCACTCTCCGTCTTTTCGCAAAAACAGCCGGCTTTCACCTTTTCCCCCGCAGGCACAATAGACAAGGTGTTCGAGCCAAAGTTGCACGCCTTGTGAAATGCTGATTAACGAAGGCCGCCAGCGCAACAGACCATCTTCCTGCACCTGCGGCAGCCAGCCGGTCAACTGTACGCCGTTGCAGTGCAGATCAACCTCCAGGCTTTGGCTCGGCTGACGACAAGCCACGATCCTGTCCGCCAGCGTCTGCATTTCCTGATGCTGAGCTTCCCAGAGGATATCGCCATAGGCCCCATACGGCAGATCCCCCGCCGCGCGGAAGCGACGGAACAGACGTTCGGCATCATCCTGTTCAACCAGCACATTCAGTAACTGCTGGTTGAGCTGATAACGGGTCAGCCCTTCCAGGGTAAACGGTTCGGTGTCCGGGATCTCTTGCTCTTCGGAGCGGAAATTAACCTGCAGACGCTGCTGGAAAAACGCCCGCACCGGATGCGCCCAGAAGCGCTGCAGCGTTTCCAGACTCAGCGTCTCTGGCATATCAAAGGCTAACGGCTGCACAAAATCGCTATGGGCTTCTCCACGACGGCTTGCCGCTGGTAGCCATTCGCTGGCGTAGCTTTGCTGTTCACCAGGCAGGAAGTTTTGCGCATCGAACGGCATACGGGTATGCAGGCGGGCGATATGCGCTTTCACCCGTTTCTCGCTCTCATCGCTGGTTAACGCCTCGTCACCCGGCAGGTAGTGGCTTTGTCCGATGTAATCGAGCAGTTCCTGCACCAGCACGGAAGGAAAACGTTCGCTGTTATCCTGGATCGAACGCCCGATGTAGCTGATGTAAAGCGACTGCTGGGCAGAAATTAAGGCTTCGAGGAACAGATAACGATCATCATCACGACGACTGCGATCCCCGCGCATGGGTTTCTGACTCATAAGATCAAAACCAAGCGGCGCAAGCTGGCGCGGATAAACACCGTCGTTCATTCCCAGCAGACAAACCACTTTGAAGGGAATGGAACGCATCGGCATCAGCGTACAGATGTTTACCGGCCCGGCCAAAAAGCGCTGACTAATTCGCTCCTGATCCAACCGCTGCGCCAGCTCATCGCGCAGTAGCGACAGCGGGACCGCGTCACCATACTTAGCCTCCATTCCTTCGGCGATGATCGCTTGCCACTGTTGCTCAATCAGCGTCATGGCCGCCTCGGTTTCAGCATCAGGCAGGAAGAAATCGTTGAGCATCTCACGACACACTGGCAGCCACTCTTCCAGTGGGCGTTCCTGTGCCAGGCCACGACGCCAGAGATTAAGCTGCATCAGTAACGACGCCAGATGCCCTACCAGTTCGGCGATGAGTCCGCTGGACTCATCGTAAGGCAGAACGGACTGCCACTCGCCCTGCGCACTTTCCATGGCATAACCCAGCAGCATGCGCGTCAGGCCAAACTGCCATGTATGCTGTCCCGTTGCCGGAAGTTCCAGTTCCCGCACATTGTCGTCATCAATGCCCCAGCGAATGCCTGATTCATTGACCCATAACCGCAAATAACGCAATCCTTCTTCGCTGATATTGAAGCGCGCCGCCAGCACCGGGACATCCAGCAGCGCCAGCACATCCTCAGAAACAAAACGGCTGTCAGGCAGAGACAGCAGGCTGATGAACGCCTGCAACACCGGGTGTGACTGACGCGCCCGGCGATCGGAAATCGCATAAGGCAGATAACGCTCCGCAGGGGCGCTGCCAAAGACGGCCTGAATAAACGGGCTATAGCTGTCGATATCCGCCACCATCACGATGATGTCACGCGGCGTGAGCGTTGGGTCCGCCTCCAGCATAGCCAGCAGACGATCGTGGAGGACTTCGACTTCACGCTGTGGGCTATGACAGACGTGGAAGGTGACGCTGGTGTCGTTTGGATCAAGGCGTCGCTTATTGTCACTGCGGGAATACTCTTCCAGACTCACGCCCGCCACTGCGCGGTTTTCCAGTTCAAGGATATCGGCCTGGATGTTATGCAGCAGGTTATCCGGCGTAATGTCGACAAACGCATCCAGCTCCTGGCTGTTTTCCAGTTCGGAGAGCAGATAAATGTAGTCGCGTCCTAATTTTCCCCACGAAGCCAGCATCGGGTTACCGACATCCTGTTCGCCATCGCCGTTAAACAAACTTTCGGCATTCGCATTGTCACGAAACAACGGAAAATGACGGTCTTCAAAACTATGTCGCCGCTGACGTGCCAGCAGTTTTGCCAGATACGCCGGATCTTTGATGTCGCCCCAGTAGTAGCGGCAGGGATTGGTGAAGAGCAGATGAATATCGATATGTTTACCGAGCGCCTGCAGCGCCTGTAGGTATACAGGTGGCAACGCGGAGATCCCGCAGATAAACACACGAGAAGGGAGTTCTGGCGGGCAGCGGTCAGCGTTTTCGAGGGTCTGGATAAACCGTTGATAGAGATTGGCACGATGCCAGCGCGGCTGCCCCAGCGCATCAGTATATTCCACCAACGCCTTCCACAGCGGCGCCTGCCAGCATTGCGCCTCTCCCAACCCTTCAACCGTTCGCCCCGCTTCCCACTGGGTTAGCCATTCCGGTCGGTACACCAGATACTGATCGAAAAGATCCGCCGCGCGCGACGACAACTGAAACAACTTACGTTTATCAGTATCGTCCGTCAGATAGTGGCGTAGCAGCGCGAAGTCGTCATGATCCAGCAGTTGCGGGAGCAGCGTCATCAACTTCCAGCTCATGCTTTGTTTGTTGAAGGCACTCTCTTTGGGGATCTCCGGCAGTACGCGGACGAACATATCCCAGATAAAACTGGCCGGAAGTGGGAATTCTATGTTGGCGGCAATACCAAATTTCTGCGAAAGGGTCATCTGTAACCACTGCGCCATCCCGGTACTCTGCACCAGAATCATTTCCGGCTCAAAAGGATCGTCCAGCCGCTCGCGCTCGACGATGAACTCCATCAATGCTTCCAGCACATCCAGACGGTTTGAGTGGTAGACCCTTAACATAGAGACTCCTGGCAACTAACGGTTTGGACAGTGCAGGCGTGTCATTTTTCCCTGCCTGCCCTGAGGTGAAGATAGCGTAACGCTGATGCTGACACATCCCGCCTGCGTTGTCTGCATCCGGTTAACCTGCCAGTTAACAGGTGGCGAAAACGAACGCAGTTGCGTCTGCTGCCAGCCCTGCCGCCAGAGCTGCAGGTACTGGCCCCTGATGAAAAAAACTGTTCATCAGCGCGCGCTGGTATCCGGAAAGCGCCGTCACCACCATCACCATGAGAACCATTGCCAGTATCACCTCTGGCAAGCTAAACCCGCGCTGGCGGCTCAGGGGAGCTGGCATAGCGCAACCTCCCGTAGCGGACAGAAATCGCTCCAGCCATGAAGAGAAAAGACGACGCTTTCCTCCTGTTGCTCACCTTCTCGCCATATGGAGGTTCCCTGATAGCTGGCAATAAGCAAAGCGCGACTGTTGGCGAGTCTGCGCAGGCAGACGGGGACATTGACTTCCCCGTAGTACCGACACGGTTTATCCGAACTTATCGACCATGGCTGCATCCTGCCCCACTCCATGGCTGACTGTACGACAGCCTGGCGTTGCAGAGCCTGACTTTCTATCGTCACCCGCGAAGCAAAACTGCTCTGCTGCTGGTTAACACCCTGCAACAATAGGCTGCCGAGGACTAACAGCAACAGAACCAGCGCCAGAGAGGAGACGCCCCGTTCGCGGTTCATAAATTAAAACCGGTAACGCTGTAGCGCGCATCGACCACGGTTTGCGGATCCCCCCGGCTTGCGCCGCGCAGATGTATGGTCAACTCGGGCGCAAAGCCCGCGATATCCTGAGGCACAACTTCAAATGCCGTAATTTGTACGACGTCAGGATCGGTCATTTTATCCCATCCTTTTCCACTGCACGTTTTGGCGCCGCGCTGCGTCTCCAGCACGTTGTCATTCAGACGAAACCCGGTTTGTTCAGCCTCCTTTACCGGTTCGCGTTCCCAGACGCCATTCGCGTTGGCGTCCCACTGAACGATGACACACTGTCCCGCGTTGGTAATGTTTACCCCATCACCACTACAGCTACCGTGGCAATATCCTGCGCGCTGGAGGTGCTTCGCGACGGTGTACACCTGCTGCCACACGTCATCCTCCAGCGCGAGTTTGCGGGTCTGCTGTAAAATATCGCGCTGTAACGCCGGTAAAAAACGAGCGGCGCCCAGCAACAGCACGCTGCTTATCGCCATCGCAATCAGCACCTCAAGCAGAGAAAAACCGCGTTCACTCACCGACAACCCTGGGTATCGTCGCGCTCGCACAAGCGGATGCGTCCCCACGGCGAAACCACCACCCGCCATTCGCCTGTCGCATTTTTCAGGCGGATATTCCCCGGCCACGCGGTGTTGCGCTGACCATAAAACGCCAGTGAAGCCGTAATCCCGACGAGGTCGACATCGCGCCAGAGCGGCACAAAAACGAGCGCAGAGCGCGGCGTACAGGTATTTCGTGAGGCTGTCGAACTGACAAGACACCATGACGCGTCCTCCCTGATGGCGGTAATGATGTGATCGCGGTTATGCCAGTTGGCATCCTCTCGTAGCTGCAGCAAGAAATCGCGCAGCTGACAGGCGGTCTGCCAGAGGTGTTGCTGTTGCTGCCACTGCTGCCAGCCGTAGAGTCCTGTTGCACTCAGGCTGATAATAATAAGCATCGCGACCAGCGTTTCGATGAGCGTATAGCCCTGCTGTGTATTCATGGCGGCAGTATGACGCGTCGGGAGGTTAACACGAGGCGAGAATTCAGCTTTTTCGGCGCGTTACGAAAGAAATTTATCCTGTTACAGCAGGTTGCATCATTTCAGGAACCCGTACCGAAAAACCAAAATTAGGGTAAAAAAAACCGACGCGCAGAGGCGTCGGCTATGACAGGATAAACCCCGTTTAGATAGCAACCGGCGCTTTTATCCCCGGGTGCGGGTCGTAACCCTCGATTTCAAAATCTTCGAAGCGGTAGTCGAAGAGGGAATCAGGTTTACGTTTAATCACCAGTTTCGGCAGCGCGCGCGGTTCGCGAGTCAGTTGCAGATGCGTCTGCTCCATGTGGTTGCTGTACAGATGCGTATCACCACCGGTCCAGACGAAATCGCCGACCTCCAGATCGCACTGCTGCGCCATCATATGCACCAGCAACGCATAGCTGGCGATGTTAAACGGCAGGCCGAGGAACACGTCGCAGGAGCGCTGATACAGCTGGCAGGAGAGTTTGCCGTCCGCAACATAGAACTGGAAGAACGCATGGCACGGCGCCAGCGCCATTTTGTCCAGTTCGCCGACGTTCCACGCCGAAACGATAATACGGCGCGAGTCGGGATCATTTTTCAACTGGTTCAGCACCGTCGTGATCTGGTCAATGTGGCGACCGTCCGGCGTTGGCCAGGCGCGCCACTGTTTGCCATACACCGGGCCCAGGTTGCCGTTTTCATCTGCCCATTCGTCCCAGATGGTGACGTTATTTTCGTGCAGATAGGCCACGTTGGTGTCACCTTGCAGGAACCACAGCAGCTCGTGGATGATGGAGCGCAAGTGGCAACGTTTTGTCGTCACCAGCGGGAATCCTTCCTGCAGGTTAAAACGCATCTGATGACCAAAAATGGAAAGCGTTCCGGTTCCGGTACGGTCGTTTTTCTGTGTGCCTTCATCCAGCACTTTTTGCATCAGTTCTAAATACTGTTTCATGGTTCCTCAGGAAACGTGTTGCTGTGGGCGACGGCGATAGGCCCAAACCATCATGATCACACCAGCGACAATCATCGGAATCGAGAGGATCTGTCCCATGCTGATGTACTGTACCCATTCACCGGTGAACTGCTGATCCGGCTGACGGAAGAATTCAACAATGATACGAAACGCACCGTAGCCAATCAAAAACAGCCCTGAGACTGACCCCATCGGACGCGGTTTACGAATAAACAGGTTAAGAATGATAAACAGCACTACGCCTTCGAGCGCCATCTCATAGAGCTGAGACGCGTGGCGCGGTAGAGAGCCGTAGGTATCAAAAATAGATTGCCATTGCGGGTTGGTTTGCAGCAACAGAATATCTTCAGTGCGCGACCCTGGAAACAGCATGGAGTAAGAGAAATTCGGGTCGACACGCCCCCACAGTTCACCGTTGATAAAGTTGCCCAGACGCCCGGCCCCCAGGCCAAACGGGATCAGCGGCGCAATAAAATCAGAGACCTGGAAGAAACTGCGCTTCGTGCGTTTGGCGAAAATGATCATCACCAGAATCACACCAATCAAACCACCGTGGAAGGACATGCCCCCATCCCAGACGCGGAACAGGTACAGCGGATTATCCAGGAACAGCGGGAAGTTATAGAACAGCACGTAGCCAATACGCCCCCCGAGGAAGACCCCGAGGAAACCTGCATAGAGTAAGTTTTCGACTTCATTTTTGGTCCAGCCGCTGCCCGGACGGTTGGCTCGGCGCGTCGCCAGCCACATCGCGAAAATGAAGCCAACCAGATACATTAAGCCGTACCAGTGAAGTGCGACGGGTCCAATTGAGAAAATGACCGGATCGAATTCCGGAAAATGCAGATAGCTACTGGTCATCTGTCACCACAAGTTCTTGTTATTTCGCTGAAAAAACTCAGCGAGCGATATGCGCACCCACTGCTTACAGGCGCTCCAAAGGAGCGAATGATAGCATACGAGGTTCTGTGAGGCTGTCGGGAAGATGTAAAAGATCTGTATAGCGCTTTTACAACCCCCCGCGAATCAGGCCGCCCATGCCGCGACGCTCCATAAACGCCGCCACCTGATGGCGCACTTCCGTTGCCAGTTGCGCCTCAAGGCTGCGTTGGGCAAGGATTTTTGCCTCTTCGTAATCAATGCGGCGCAGCAGGTATTTTACGCGCGCCACGGAACGACCGTTCATTGAAAGATGGCGGAAACCCAGTCCAATCAGGATGGTGACACACATCGGATCGCCCGCCATTTCGCCGCACACGCGCAGGTCAATATCACTGCGCTCGGCTTCCTGCGCAATCATCGACAGCGCACGTAACATCCCCGGATGCAGACTGTCGTAGATGCTGGCAACGCGCGTATTGTTGCGATCCACCGCCAGCACGTACTGGGTCAGATCGTTAGTCCCGACGGAGATAAAGTCGATACGACTCGCCAGATTCGGCAGCATAAAGACCATCGACGGCACTTCCAGCATGATGCCGATACGCGGTTTCGGGATCGCATACCCAATCATCTCTTCCACTTCGCGGCCCGCACGTTCAATCAGGCGGCGCGCTTCATCCACCTCATCAATACTGGTTACCATCGGCAGCAGAATACTCAGGTTGCCCGTCGCCGCATTGGCGCGCAGCATCGCCCGCACCTGGACAAGGAAGATCTCCGGCTGATCGAGCGTAATGCGGATCCCCCGCCAGCCCAGGCAGGGATTCTCCTCGCTGATTGGCATGTACGGCAACTGTTTGTCCGCGCCAACGTCCAGCGTTCGCAACGTCACCGGCTTGTCGTTAAACATCTGCAACATGCCCTGATACTGCGCCACCTGCTCCTCTTCAGAAGGGAAACCGCTTTGCAGCATAAAGGGGATTTCGGTGCGATACAGGCCAATGCCGTCAATACGACTGCCCAGCTTTTCTTCATGCTCCGGGCTGAGCCCCGCGTTCAGCATAACTTTGACCCGCTCACCGCTTTTCAGCTGTGCGGGTAAATTGACGTCATCTTCCGCCAGCCGGCTAAGCTCATTCTCTTCGCTGATAAGCCGCTGATATTCCTGGATCAATACCGGTTCAGGATCGACCAGCAGCTCACCGCGGTAGCCATCCACCACCAGCGTACGCCGGTGCAGCACCGACGGCTGAATATCGGCGCCCATCACGGTGGGAATGCCCAGGGCACGGACCATGATCGCGGCATGGGAGTTGGCCGCCCCGTCGCGCACAACAACGCCCGCCAGCCGGTCCTGCGGCAGTTCCGCTAGCGTCGTGGCGGAGAGTTCGTCAGCCACCAGCACGAAGCGTTCTGGCCACGCATTTGGCCCTTGTATGGAATCATCGAGATGGAACAGCAGGCGTTGGCCCAGCGCACGCAGGTCGCCCGCACGCTCTTTGAGATAGTTGTCGCTCAGCGCGGCAAACTGTTCGGCAAACTTTTCGATGATCGTTTTGACCGCCCACTCCGCCACCGAGCCGTTATCGACCTCGGTAAACAGCTCACGTCGCAGACGGGCATCGGAAAGCAAGTGCGAATAGAGATCGAATATCGCGGCGGTCTCTTTCTGTGCGCCAGCGGCAAACCGCTTGCTGTAACGGCGAAACTCATTTGCCGCCTCTTCCAGCGCGCCGGTGAGGCGCTCACGCTCCAGAGCGGGATCCAGCGTCGAGGCCTGATATACCTGCTCCATCAGCGGTAGCGTCGCATCCTGCCAGCCTTCGGCGATCGCCACACCCGGCGCCGCCGGTAGCGCGCGAATACGCGTCTGGCGATACTGGCCGAACAGGGCGGTAAGCTGAGATTGTGACAGGATCGCCGCCATCTGCGTGGCGAGCGTCACCAGGAAAGATTCTTCGCTTTCATCGTACTGGCGCAGTTCGCGCTGCTGTACAACGAGGACACCCAGCAGTTGACGACGCTGAATGATTGGCACCCCAAGGAAGGCGCGAAAGCGTTCTTCTTTTACCGAGGGGATGTATTTAAAACTGGGATGTTTTTGCGCATCAGCGAGGTTGATAGGTTCCGCCAGCCTGCCAACCAGGCCGACGATACCTTCATCAAACGCGAGTGCGACAGTACGACCGCGCGGTTTTTTAAGCCCCCGCGTCGCCATGAGGTAATAACAACGCCGGTCATGATCGGCCAGATAAACCGAGCAGACCTCTGTATCCATCGCAAGACAGATGTCAGTAACCAGAATATTCAGCGCTTCATTAAGACGCGGAGCACTGGCCACCTTTTCGACTATTTCGCGCAGGCGGGTGAGCATAATTTGCGTGGCTTAACCTCTTTTACGTCGATAAGCAGGTGTATTTTGCGGCTTCGGCGTCGCTTCCTGAAGCGCCATCACAACACTTGCGAACTCTTTCATCACCCTGCGGTAGACATCGCGTTTAAATGAAACCACTTGCCGGACCGGGTACCAGTAACTTACCCAACGCCAGCCGTCAAACTCAGGAGTGCTGCTGGTTTGCATATTGATTTCCGCGTCCCCGCTCATCAACTGCAAAAGAAACCACTTTTGTTTCTGGCCGATACACACCGGCTTTGTATCCCAACGCACCAAACGTTTCGGTAACTTGTAACGCAACCAGTTGCGAGTAGAGGCAAGGATTCGCACATCTTTACGGCTTAACCCTACTTCTTCAAACAGTTCCCGGTACATCGCCTGTTCTGCTGATTCTCCTGGATTTATCCCACCCTGTGGGAACTGCCAGGAGTGCTGACCAAACCGCCGGGCCCACATCACTTGCCCCTGACGATTACAAATTACGATACCTACATTTGGGCGGTAGCCATCGTCATCAATCACCGGACTACCTCAACATAAACCTTATATGAGAATGATTGTTTCACACTCCTGACAGACGGTAAACCACTGAGTTACGGCGGTGTGCATCTAATAACAATTGAATAACTCACAGTTAAAGACAAAGTTATAAACAGACACTCACCCATTTGGGCGATTTTATTCACCTTTTCTGTGGATAGAGTTGTGAAGAAGTACGGAATTACTCCGGGAAAACCCGGAACAGTCCGAATAACCAGGCGATAGAGTGAAAAAAATATTTTCTTTTATTCATGAGCTTACTGGCTACTTTCAGTGATAACCAGGCAAAAAAGTGATAGCCATCACACTGAGGATCTTCAGGCTGATGAAAGATCGAACAGCGCCGACTTTATCCACAGATTGTGCCAATAAGTTAAACACAAATTGTGTGAAAATTCGATTTTCGTCGCACGTCAAGGCTGTAAATCGAAACAGTAGTCGAGGTTTTTCACAGTTATCCCATCTTTCTGTGGATAACATGGTGTAAGATCCTGTTTAAATTCAGTGACCAGAAATGGAAAACCCATTCTTACGTTGCGCAACACGTGACATCAGAAACTAAAAACCAATATAAATCATGGCATTGAATATCACATGTGGAAAACGATAAACTTCTTTCTCACGGTATAAAATCCTTGTTCATTTTTTCACCTAAGGTGTGACGCCATGTCCGGACTCCATCCTTTACGCTTTCCACCGGAATCTGAAGCCCTTCTGCTCCAGCAAGCGCAGCAGCTTTCGGGCTATTCGCTGGGCGAACTGGCGGCGATGGCAGGTATTGTTGCACCGAACGATCTCAAGCGGGACAAAGGCTGGATCGGCGTGTTGCTGGAACTCTGGCTGGGGGCCAGCGCCGGAAGTAAGCCTGAACAGGATTTCGCCGCATTAGGCGTCGAGTTGAAAACCATTCCTGTGGATAGCCTCGGGCGGCCGCTTGAAACCACCTTTGTCTGCGTTGCACCGCTGACCGGAAACAGCGGCGTGACGTGGGAAACCAGTCACGTACGGCACAAACTGAAGCGGGTGCTGTGGATCCCGGTGGAAGGCGAGCGCAGCATTCCTCTCGCACAGCGGCGGGTGGGATCGCCGGTACTGTGGAGCCCTGATGAAGAAGAAGATCGTCAGTTACGGCTCGACTGGGAAGAATTAATGGACATGATTGTGCTCGGTCAGGTTGAACGTATCACCGCCCGCCATGGCGAATTTTTACAACTGCGACCGAAGGCGGCAAACGCCAAAGCGCTCACCGAGGCGATCGGCGCCCAGGGCGAGCCAATACTGACGTTGCCGCGTGGGTTCTACCTGAAAAAGAACTTCACACGTGCCCTGCTGGAACGCCACTTTTTGTTACAACAGCGTTAGACTTTCGCCTGGTGTCCGGGAAGCATATAATTAGCGTTTCTTTTTTTGGCAGGACTTTGTTCAATGTTATTTGCATGGATAACCGATCCTAACGCCTGGCTTGCGCTCGGTACGCTGACGCTGCTGGAGATCGTGCTTGGGATCGATAATATTATTTTCCTCTCTCTGGTGGTGGCAAAACTCCCGACTGCGCAACGTGCGCATGCCCGTCGTCTCGGTCTGGCGGCGGCGATGATTATGCGGCTGGCGCTGCTGGCCTCCATCGCCTGGGTGACCCGGCTGACCAATCCGCTGTTCGAGGTGTTTGGTGAAGCCATTTCCGCCCGTGACCTGATCCTTCTGCTCGGCGGATTGTTCCTGATCTGGAAAGCGAGTAAGGAGATCCACGAATCCATTGAAGGTGAAGAAGAAGGGATGAACATGCGCGTCACCTCCTTTCTGGGGGCCATCGTGCAGATCATGCTGCTCGACATCATCTTCAGTCTGGACTCGGTGATCACGGCGGTGGGCTTGTCCGATCATCTGTTCATCATGATGGCGGCGGTGGTGATTGCCGTTGGCGTAATGATGTTTGCGGCGCGTCCTATCGGCGAGTTTGTCGACAGACACCCCTCCGTGAAGATGCTGGCGCTGTCGTTTCTGATTCTGGTGGGCTTCACCCTGATACTGGAAAGCTTCGACGTTCACGTGCCGAAGGGTTACATCTATTTCGCCATGTTCTTCTCGATTGCGGTCGAGAGCCTGAACTTGTTACGAAACAAAAAGAACCCACTGTAATTGCCCTTTTCGCTCCCTGCGGGGAGCGAATATCTCACCTTTTCTCCTCTCAGATTAAGATTTTCCTGCTTTTCCTGCCCACAACTTCAGGTTATTACTAGACTGTTATCAGACGCAGGCCACGTGAGGATAAATGGATGAAAAAATGGGCAGTGATAATTTCCGCAGTAGGACTGGCTTTTGCTGTTTCCGGCTGTAGCAGCGATTATGTCATGGCGACCAAAGATGGTCGGATGATCCTGACCGACGGCAAACCCGAGATTGATGACGATACCGGTCTGGTGAGCTACCACGACCAGCAGGGCAACGCCATGCAAATTAACCGCGACGACGTTTCTCAAATCATTGAACGTTGAAGGTTGAGGTCAGCCGCGCTGCTGGCCTTAACAATTTTTCTTCCCTTTTTCCCTTCCCTCAGCCATTTTTATAATCCTTATGTCGTGATTATAAAAAGGAAACGGCTATGCAATATCACCGTATACCCCACAGCTCGCTTGAAGTCAGTACACTGGGGCTGGGCACAATGACGTTTGGTGAACAAAATAGCGAAGCCGACGCACATGCACAGCTCAACTATGCCGTTGCCAACGGCATTAACCTGATCGACGTGGCCGAAATGTACCCGGTCCCGCCACGCCCGGAAACCCAGGGTTTCACCGAAACTTACGTCGGAAACTGGCTGGCCAAATATGGCAATCGAGAAAAGCTGATTGTCGCCTCTAAAGTTAGCGGCCCGTCGCGCAATAATGACAACAGCATTCGCCCGAATCAGGCACTGGATCGTAAAAACATTCGTGAAGCGCTGCACGACAGTCTGAAACGTCTGCAAACCGATTATCTGGACCTCTACCAGGTTCACTGGCCGCAGCGCCCGACCAACTGTTTTGGCAAGCTCGGCTACAGCTGGAGCGACGCCGCACCGGTGGTGTCGCTACTGGATACGCTGGATGCGCTGGCTGAGTTCCAGCGGGCGGGCAAAATCCGCTACATCGGTGTCTCGAATGAAACGGCCTTTGGCGTGATGCGCTATCTGCATCTGGCGGATAAGCATGACCTGCCGCGCATTGTCACCATCCAGAACCCTTACAGCCTGGTCAACCGCAGCTTTGAAGTGGGGCTGGCGGAAGTAAGCCAGTACGAAGGCGTTGAACTGCTGGCCTATTCCTGTCTGGGATTTGGCACGCTGACCGGAAAATACCTGAACGGCGCGAAACCTGCCGGTGCGCGCAATACGCTGTTTAGCCGCTTTACCCGCTACAGCGGTGAGCAGACGCAAAAAGCCGTGGCGGCGTATGTCGATATCGCCAGACGGCATAACCTCGATCCGGCGCAGATGGCGCTGGCGTTCGTTCGTTATCAACCGTTTGTTGCCAGCACACTGCTTGGCGCCACCACCATGGAACAGCTGAAAACCAACGTCGAGAGCTTGCATCTGACGTTAAGCGAAGAGGTGTTGGCAGAGATTGAAGCGGTGCATCAGGTTTACACCTATCCCGCACCGTAACAGAAGCGCGCCGGAGGAATTCCGGCGCGTTGATTATGCCTGGCGGCGCTGCCAGATCCATAGCGCCGCTATCGCCAGCGCAAACAGACCGCCAAAACCGATACCCACGGCGACAACCGGAATCCCTACCCACACCGCCAGCGAGTAGAGCCCCAGCATCAACAGCATCGCGCTGTTCTCACCGAGATTCTGTACCGCGATCGCATTACCCGCGCCGACGCTCTTTTTACCGCGCTCCTGCAACAGCGCATTCAGCGGCACCACAAAGAAACCGCCCAGCACACCGATCAGCATCAGCAGCGCATAGGCAGGCAACAGCGCATGTTGCAGAGAAAAAATCAGCACCACGACGCCAATCAGGATCCCCGCTGGCATGCAGCGCACCACGGTATCCAGCGTTACCAGTCTGGCTGCAGCTCCGGCCCCGGCCACAATACCGATCGCGACCATCGCGTTCAGGTAGGTTGGCGTAGCGTTATCGGTAATGCCTAACGCCACCGGCACCCACAGTACCAGCAGAAAACGCAGCGTGACTCCCGCGCCCCAGAACAGACTGGTGCCCACCAGCGAGAAACGCGTTTCGCCGTTGCGCCACAGTGAAACGCAGGCGCAGAAGAAACTGCGGGTCATCTTCACCAGATGCCAGGACTGCCCGGGACGAGCGGCAGCCAGTTTGGGAATAGACAGGTTCGCCACCACTGCACCGGCGTAGGCCAGCGCACAGGCAACCAGCGCGGCAATAACATGCCAGTCGGCCAGCACGCCGCCCGCCACCGAGCCGAGCAGGATCGCCGCAATAGTGGATGCCTCCATCAGGCCGTTCGCTTTCACCAGCTTATCGCCAGTAGTCAGTTCCCCCAGAATGCCGTATTTGGCCGGAGAGTAAGCCGCCGCGCCAATCCCCACCAGCGTATAGCCGATAAATGGATTGAAGCCAAAACAGATCGTTGCCGCCCCCAGCAGTTTCAGTCCGTTGGCGAACATCATCACCCGGCCTTTGGCAAAGCTGTCAGCGATCTGCCCCACAAACGGCGCAAACAGGATGTACGCGCCCACAAACACCATTTGCAGAATCGGCTGGCTCCAGTCCGGATAGAACTGTTCCTTCAGCAGCGCCAGCGTGGCAAACAACAGGGCGTTATCGCCAAACGCAGAGAGAAACTGCGCCGCGATAACCGACATCATCCCTTTCGACCAGACAGAGGTATTGGTATGTACTGACTCAGGCATTTTGTTTTTCCGGATCATCAACCCAGCTTTTCAGCGTCACGAAATCCGGCTTACCGCTGCCGAGTAACGGGAGTTGCTTCAGGTAACGGATATCGCGCGGCACCGCCAGTTCTGGCACGCCGTGCGCACGGGCATACTGCTGTAACACATCACGCGTCAGCTCGCTATCGGTGGTAAAGAGCACCAGCGCTTCGCCTTTGCTGGCATCGCTCTTGATCGCCGTCGCGTGCATTTTTTCCGGTGACACGCCGAGCGCCAGTTGCTCAACCATCTCCAGTGAGACCATTTCACCGGCAATTTTCGCAAAGCGTTTGGCGCGGCCCTGAATTTGCACGAATCCTTGCTCATCAACGCGCACGATATCGCCGGTGTCATACCAGCCGCGCTCCAGTTCTCCGGCGGCGTTTTCCGCCATCGGCACCTCCAGCACGCCCGGTTTTTCCACGCGCAGATAACCGTTCATGATGTTTGGCCCTTTCAACTGCAAACGACCGCCCTCTTCAATACCGGGGATCGCCAGCAGACGCGCGTCCATACCGGGCAGGATCCGCCCAACGGTACCAGGCTTCGCCGCCATCGGGACGTTAATCGAAACCACTGGCGCACATTCCGTCACGCCATAACCTTCGAGAATGCGCAGACCAAACTTGTCCTGCCAGAGCTGTTTTGTACTCTCCTGGAGTTTCTCCGCGCCCGCCACCACATAGCGCAGACGATAGAAATCATACGGATTGGCAAAACGCGCATAGTTACCGAGGAACGTGGAGGTACCGAACAGCACCGTGCAGTTCCGGTCATAAACCAGTTCCGGCACAATGCGATAATGCAACGGACTGGGATAGAGGAACACGTCAGCACCGGTGAGCAGCGGCGTAAACAGCCCTACCGTCAGACCGAACGAGTGAAACAGCGGCAGTGCCGACATAAAACGGTCATTGGCGGTGAAGTCAGCAATGGTTTTAATCTGCTCGACGTTAGCCAGCAGGCTCTTGTGGCTATGCACCACCCCTTTGGGATGACCTTCGGAACCCGAGGTAAAGAGGATCACCGCCGCCTCTTCCGGCTGCTGCTTGACCTGCGCCCGATGCGGCATCAGCAGGTGCGCAAAGATCCACAGCTTGTCCGCCGTGGTCACGTCGGCTTTGAGATCTTCCAGATAGACCCAGCGAACCTGCGTCAATTGCTCAGGCAGGTGCCAGAGTTTGCCTTTATCCAGGAACTGGCGGGAGGTAAAAATGGTTTTGATTTCCGCAGCGGTGATGGCGCTGGTCAGCCCTTTGACGCCCGCCGTGTAGTTCATCATTGCCGGGATACGACGGCGAGACACTGCGCCGAAAATCACCGCCGCGCTGATCGCGGCATTGGGCAGCATCAGGCCAATTTTTTCACCTTCCGCGCTGTATTTTTCCAGAATACGCCCGACAAACAGCGTCTTAGTGAGCAACTGTCGGTAGCTGTCCGGCTTGAAGTTGATGTCTTCAATACAGTGCTTGCCCGCACCATAACGGTACTTCGCCGCCAGCAGCGATTCATACAACGTTTCGCGCGGACGCACCGCCATCCGTGCTTCCATCATTTTCTGATGCAGCATTTCACCGGCGATTTTACGGCGATCGCGCGCGCGCGGCGCATCGGGCATAGGCAGATGGGTCGGTGGTAAAACATGCAAATGGATCTGCGGAAAGAAGCGGCGTTTCACCAGCCCTTTCAGACGGCTGAAATGGGTGAGTTCTGCACCTTCAATCCGTACCGGCACCAGCGTCGCGCCGGATTTCGCGGCGACGAATCCGGCGCCGTCATAGATTTTCATCAGCGAGCCGCTCACCGAAATGCGTCCCTCAGGGAAAATCACCACCGGGCGACCCTGCTCGATCAGCCGAACCAGATGTTTAATCGCCATCGGCTTCGTTGGGTCGAGCGGCACAAAATCGATCAGCGAGGTTAACCAGCGCATGTACCACTGCTGACTAATCGAGGTGTAAACCGCAAATACCGGACGTACCGGTAAAAATAACGCCAGCAGAATGCCGTCGATAAACGAGACATGGTTGGGGGTGATTAAGACGCGCTCTCCCTGCAACGCCTGCATATCCCCCGTCACGCGTACCCGATAGAGCACGCGGCACAGGTTACGGAAAAAGCCAAATAACATTTCAACTCCCTTTGCGCACGATTCGGTAAAATAATGGTGGCAGATTACACGAACAAGGCAACAGGAGCGACAGTAAACTCGGGGCGAAAAAAAACCTGCGCATCCGCGCAGGTTGGTGCAAGAGACAGGGTACGAAGAGCGTACCGAATAATCTCACCAATCAATACCTCTGGGATCTTGATTGTGGTCGGTACATGACCGCTTCGCCAGCGAGAAAACGCAAAGGAATGAAGGGAAATGCAACCAGTTGTGTAAATTATCGCTTACTGTTACAGATTGGCGTAATAGCAAAAAAAAACCTGCGCAACTGGCGCAGGCTGGTGTAATTCGTGTGCTCAACCCGAAAGTTGACTTCACCTATCAATACCTCTGGGATCTCAACTTTATCAAGCCGCCGAGAAGCGTCGCCAGCGAACAATCGCAACAGCCCTTCGCAAAGTGTAACTAATGGTTTGCATCGTTCGATTTTTGGCTTAATTCCACGGAGTTTGCTCACATTTGCCGCGTCGCAACAGGCAATCTGCTTGAACCAGCAGCCGTTTTCCGTAACACTGACAGAATGTAAGCGTTTACCCACAATAGGTACTGTCATGGCGACCATAAAGGATGTAGCCCGACTGGCTGGTGTATCAGTCGCCACCGTTTCCCGCGTCATTAATGATTCCCCCAAAGCCAGCGAGGCGTCACGCCTGGCGGTGACCAGTGCGATGGAGTCGCTCAGCTACCATCCCAATGCTAACGCGCGCGCGCTCGCGCAGCAGTCCACCGAAACGATAGGTCTGGTGGTTGGCGATGTTTCTGACCCTTTTTTCGGCGCGATGGTGAAAGCCGTTGAGCAGGTCTCCTATAACACCGGCAATTTTTTACTGATTGGCAACGGCTACCATAATGAACAAAAAGAGCGTCAGGCAATCGAGCAGCTTATTCGTCACCGCTGCGCGGCGCTCGTCGTTCACGCCAAGATGATCCCGGATGCCGACCTGGCATCATTAATGAAGCAAATTCCCGGCATGGTGCTGATCAACCGGATCCTGCCCGGTTTCGAACAGCGCTGTGTGGCGCTGGATGACCGCTACGGCGCCTGGCTGGCGACCCGTCATCTGATCCAACAGGGCCACACGCGCATTGGCTATCTCTGCTCGAATCACTCTATTTCGGATGCGGAAGATCGTCTCAAAGGCTATTACGATGCCCTGGAAGAGAGCCATCTCCCGATCAACGATCGCCTTGTGACGTTTGGCGAACCGGACGAAAGCGGCGGTGAGCAGGCGATGACCGAACTGTTAGGCCGCGGCAGAAACTTCACCGCGGTGGCCTGTTATAACGACTCCATGGCCGCTGGCGCGATGGGCGTGCTGAATGATAACGGCGTTGACGTCCCGGCGGAAATCTCGCTGATAGGCTTTGATGACGTGCTGGTTTCGCGCTACGTTCGTCCGCGCCTGACCACCGTGCGTTATCCTATCGTGACGATGGCGACACAGGCCGCAGAACTGGCGCTTGCGCTGGCGGAAAAGCGCCCGCTGCCGGATGTCACCCATGTTTTCAGCCCTACTCTGGTCCGTCGCCATTCCGTGACGACGCCAGCGGACCCGGGCAATGCGTCATCAAACGAGTAATCAGGATCGCGTCATGATAACAATGCTGGATGTTTCCCGTCGTGCCGGTGTCTCGAAAGCCACCGTTTCTCGCGTGCTGAACGGCACCGGTCAGGTCAAAGAAAGTACGCGTCAGAAAGTGTTTAAGGCGATGCAGGCGCTGGATTATCGTCCAAACTTTCTGGCCCGCTCGCTGGCGAACCGAACCAGCAACAGCATTGGGCTGGTCGTGTCGACCTTCGATGGTTTCTACTTTGGCCGCCTGCTACAGCAGGCCTCGCGGCAAACTGAATCTCACGGCAAGCAGTTGATTGTGACCGATGGTCACGATACACCGGAGCGCGAACAGGAAGCGGTGCAAATGCTGGCCGATCGGCAGTGCGACGCCATCATTCTCTACACCCGTTACATGAGCGAAAAAGCGATCCTCGCGCTGGCGGATTCGATCACGATGCCGTTGATTATCATTAACCGCGATGTCAGCCTGGCCCGCGAACGCGCCATCTTTTTTGAACAGGAAGACGCGGCATTTCAGGCGGTGGATTACCTGATTTCGCAGGGACATCGCGAGATAGCCTGTATTACCGTACCGGGACATACCCCAACCGGGAAGTCGCGTCTGATGGGCTATCGCAAGGCGCTGGAAAAAAACGGCATCGCCTGGGATCCGGCAAAGGTGAAATATGGTGATTCCAGCATGACGCGCGGCTATGACGCCTGTAATGAACTGCTGCAGGAAGGGGTGACGTTCAGCGCCCTGTTTGCCTGTAACGACGATATGGCGCTGGGGGCGTCGAAAGCCCTGCACCAGGCCGGACTTAACATTCCGCAGGATGTGTCGCTGTTTGGGTTTGACGATGCGCCGAGTGCAAAATGGCTTGAACCGGGATTGTCGACGGTTTATCTCCCCATCGACACGATGATCACCACAGCCATCGACCAGGCGATCCGCATGGTCAATGGCGAAGAGGTCGAACCGATCCCGCCCTTTACCGGCACGCTGGTATTGCGTGATTCGGTGACCACCGGGCCGTATTTTAACGTATAAGGCGTAATGCTATCTGCGCGACGCAAGGCCTGATGGCGCTTCGCTTATCAGGCCTACAAAGGACGGTAACGCCGCAGGCCGGATAAGCCGTCGCCCGACAAGAAATCAAAACACTTCCAGCGCTAACAGCTCTTCGATGGTCTGGCGACGACGAATCAGCCGCGCCTGACCGTTGTCAAATAACACTTCCGGCAGCAGCGGACGGCTGTTGTAGTTTGACGACATTGAGGCGCCGTATGCGCCGGTATCATGCAGCACCAGATAATCTCCCGGCGCCACCGCTGGCAGCGCGCGGGTTTCCACCTTGCCGCCTTCCTGCTGGGTAAAGACGTCGCCGGATTCACACAGCGGTCCTGCGACGACCGTGTCGACCCGCGGCGCGTTCTCCAGTGAACGACCATCCGCCGCCAGCGCGGTAATATGGTGATAGCTGCCATACATTGCCGGGCGCATCAGATCGTTAAAACCCGCATCCACCAGCACAAAATGACGACTGCCCATCTGCTTCACGCTGCGGACCTGAGTGACCAGCACGCCTGACTGAGCGACGAGAAAACGTCCTGGCTCAATTTCCAGCTTAACGTGATGCCCCAGATGACGGGCGATCTGCTCGCGCGCGGCATTCCACAAGCCAAAGTAATGCCGGGTATCCACCGCCTCTTCATCGTCGTGATAAGGGATCGACAGGCCGCCGCCGGCGGAGATCGCCTCCAGATCCTGACCAAAATCCACCACCTGACGCACCATCGCGCCGCACACCTGCTCCAGATGCCCATAGTCAACGCCTGAACCAATGTGCATGTGGATACCAGCCAGCTTCAGTTGATGACGTTGCATCACCGCCAGCGCCTGCGGCAAATCGGTATGCCAGATACCGTGTTTGCTGTTTTCGCCGCCGGTATTGGTTTTCTGGCTGTGGCCGTGACCAAAGCCCGGATTGACGCGCAGCCAGACGCGATGACCCGGCGAGACCTGCCCAAGCTGATCAAGCATATCGACAGAACCGGCGTTGACCGGAATGTGTAATTCGCTGACGCGGACCAGGGTGGCGTTATCAATCACATCGGCGGTAAACACGATGTCATCCGGATGCGTTTGCGGATCGTAGCCCGCCGCCAGCGCACGTTCGATTTCGCCTAACGACACGGAGTCCACCTTGACGCCCTGTTCACGCATTAAGCGCAGAATATGAATATTGGAGCAGGCCTTCTGCGCGAAGCGCACCACATCAAACTGTTGCAGCGCCGCAATCTGGCGACGAACGATCTGCGCGTCGTAAACCCAGACCGGGCAACCAAATTCGGCTGGCAGTCTGAGCAGGTTTTCTGCGGTGAGATCGGTATCGGTGCAATACAGTGAATGAGGCATAACAGACTCCGGACATGATGTTTTTTATGATTACGCCACATTGCGAAGAGAATAAAAAATATCGTTTTATACCGACTCTATGCAAAAATGATATGGTTTTTATCCAGCGAGGTGATTATGGCTGCCGTTAACTTACGTCATATTGAAATCTTTCATGCGGTCATGACCGCCGGAAACCTGACCGAAGCCGCGCGATTGCTGCATACGTCGCAGCCCACCGTCAGTCGTGAACTGGCGCGCTTTGAAAAAGTGCTGGGATTAACGCTGTTCGAACGTACGCGCGGTCGCCTGCATCCGACGGTTCAGGGGTTACGTCTGTTCGAAGAGGTTCAGCGATCCTGGTACGGGCTGGACAGGATCGTCAGCGCAGCGGAAAGCCTGCGGGAGTTTCGCCAGGGGGAACTGTCAATAGTCTGCCTGCCGGTCTTTTCACAGTCGCTGCTGCCCGCATTGATTCAGCCGTTTCTCGCCCGCTATCCGGACGTCAGCCTGAACATTGTGCCGCAGGAGTCACCGCTGCTTGAAGAGTGGCTTTCTGCCCAGCGTCACGATCTGGGGTTGACGGAAACACTGCACACGCCTGCCGGTACGGAACGCACGGAGCTCTTCTCGCTTGATGAGGTCTGCGTGCTGCCGCCGGGACATCCGCTGGCGGAAAAGTCAGTATTGACGCCGCAGGATTTTCAGGGGGAGAACTACATCAGCCTGTCGCGCATGGACAGTTACCGGCAACTGCTGGATACCCTGTTTAATGAGCACGACGTGAAACGACGGATGGTTGTGGAGACTCACAGCGCGGCGTCAGTGTGCGCGATGGTACGCGCTGGAGCCGGTCTTTCGGTGGTAAACCCGTTCACCGCGCTGGATTATGCGGCGAGCGGCGTAGTGGTGCGCCGTTTCAGTATTTCCGTGCCGTTTACCGTCAGCCTGGTGCGCCCCATCCACCGACCCGCTTCCGCGCTGGTCGCGGCCTTCAGCCATCATCTGCAAACCCGCCATCACCTCCTGGTGACGGCGCTGGAGCAGATCCTCGGGCCGGTTACGACAGCATGAACGTCACGGCGTCTGCGGCATGGATCGCGGCGGTGTCAAACACCGGAATCGGGCTACGCTCCACCGGCACCAGCAGACCAATCTCCGTGCAGCCAAAAATGACACCCTCTGCGCCTTGCGCCGCCAGACTTTCAATCACCTCAACATAGTACTGACGCGAGGTCTCGGTAAAGTGTCCGAGGCAAAGCTCATCAAAGATGACCTGGTTGATCTTCGCCCGCGCATCCGCATCGGGTATCAGGCACTCAATAGCAAACTGCTGTTCCAGGCGGCCGCGATAAAAATCCTGCTCCATGGTGTAACGCGTTCCCAGCAGCGCAACCCGGCGCATTCCCTGCGCGGAGATGACGCGCCCGGTCGCATCGGCAATATGTAAAAAAGGCAGCGAGCAGCGCGATTCAATGGCCTCCGCCACTTTGTGCATCGTGTTGGTACATAAGACGATCCCTTCTGCCCCCGCCTGTTGCAGCCCGATCGCGGCCTGCGCAAGAATGTCCCCGGCTTTATCCCATTCGCCGCGACTCTGGCACGCTTCGATCTCATGGAAGTCAACGCTGTGCAGCAGCAGGCTCGCAGAATGAAGCCCACCCAGTTGTTGTTTGATCCCTTCGTTAATTAACCGGTAGTACGGAATTGTCGATTCCCAACTCATCCCGCCTAACAAGCCGATCGTCTTCATTACTTGCTCCTTCATCAGTGATTTACTGCAGTGAAGCAAACTTGTGATCAAGTTTCCAGTTCATTTGATCTCCCATTTTCTTTGTCATGCGCCTGAGTTAGCTTTAATGAAACAATGTTTCAAACAATAGGATCCAGCATGTTTGTTTTCCATAACGAGACGACGCTTGAAGATCTGGGCAATGGCGTCACCCGCCGCATCCTCGCGCATAACGGCAAAATGATGGCTGTCGAGGTTAACTTTGAACAAGGGGCAATTGGCCCGCTGCATCACCATCCGCATGAACAACTGACCTACGTGTTATCTGGTGAATTTGAATTTACTATCGGTGACGAGAAGCAGGTGGTACGTGCGGGCGACACGTTGTATAAGCAGCCGAATATTGTGCACGGCTGTGTCTGCCTGAAGCCGGGAACGCTGCTGGATACCTTTACGCCGGTTCGCGAAGATTTTCTCAACGTCTGATTTCAGCAATAAAAAACCCTGCGCGAAGGCAGGGTTTTGTCAGCAAGCGGCGCGAATTAACGTGCCAGCCAGCCACCATCAACCGCCACGGTGTAGCCGTTGATGTAATCAGATGCGCTGGAGGCCAAGAAGACCACTGGACCCATCAGATCGCTCGGCAGACCCCAACGTCCTGCCGGGATACGGTCGAGGATTTCAGCGCTGCGCTGCTCATCGGCACGCAGTTGTTGGGTATTGTTGGTCGCCATGTAACCCGGTGCAATCGCGTTGACGTTAATGTTGTGCTTCGCCCACTCGTTCGCCATCAGACGGGTCACCCCCATTACGCCGCTTTTGGAAGCGGTGTAAGACGGGACGCGGATACCGCCCTGGAAGGAGAGCATGGAGGCGATATTGATGATTTTGCCGCCGTTACCCTGTGCGATGAAGTGTTTAGCCGCCGCCTGAGACATGAAGAACACGCTCTTGATGTTCAGGTTCATCACGTCATCCCAGTCTTTTTCGCTGAAATCGATCGCGTCTTCACGACGGATCAGACCCGCGTTGTTGACCAGAATATCGATATGGCCGAACTCAGCAACCGCACGCTCCAGCAGTGCCGGGATCCCGTCGATCTGACGCAGATCGGCGGTCAGACTTAAAAAGCGACGGCCCAGAGCAGTCACACGCTCGATGGTCTCGGTCGGTTCAACGATGTTAATCCCGACGATATCGCAGCCCGCTTCCGCCAGACCGAGCGCCATGCCCTGGCCCAGACCGGTATCACAACCGGTCACGACAGCGACTTTACCTTCGAGAGAGAATGCATTCAAAATCATTGTAAATCCTTAGTTTTTCATACCTGTCACGGACAGGCGTTATGAACGCCCGCGACTAGCGCAGATCTTTCACCGCAACGTGGTCCATATCATCAAAGACCTGGTTTTCACCGACCATGCCCCAGATGAAGGTATAGGCTTTGGTGCCCACCCCGGAATGGATCGACCAGCTTGGCGAAATGACTGCCTGCTCGTTATGCATCACGATATGACGTGTTTCCTGAGGCTGCCCCATCATATGGAAGACGCAGGTGTCTTCTTCCATATTGAAATAGAAGTACACTTCCATACGGCGTTCATGGGTATGGCACGGCATGGTGTTCCACAGGTTGCCCGGCGCCAGTTCGGTAAGGCCCATGCTCAGTTGGCAGGTTTCCAGCACATCCGGCACGAAATATTTATTGATGGTGCGACGGTTGCTGGTGAGGTTGTCACCTAATGTCACAGGCGCAACATCAGCAGGCGTCACTTTTTTGGTTGGATACGTGGTATGCGCCGGTGCGCAGTTATAGTAGAACTTGGCTGGCGTTGCGCTATCGACGCTGGCGAAAACCACCTCTTTTGCCCCTTTGCCGACATACAGCGCATCGCGGTGGCCGATCTCATAGCACTGACCGTCAACGGTGATAGTGCCCGCGCCGCCGATGTTGATCACACCCAGTTCGCGACGTTCCAGGAAATAGGTTACGCCAAGCTGTTTACCGACTTCACCGCCGACGGAGACCGTTTTTGCCACCGGCATAATGCCGCCGACGATAATGCGGTCAATGTGGCTGTAAACCATCGTGTATTCGTCAGCCACGAACACTTTCTCAACCAAAAACTCCTTGCGTAGCCCCTGGGTATCCAGTGTTTTGGCGTGCGCGCTGTGAATACTTTGTCTTACGTCCACATTTACCTCCAGTGATGTACTGAGCGGGAATCCCTCAACGGAGAGCGAAACGCTGTTCCGTTTTACGTTATGCGCCCATGATAGTCTTCCGGGGATCGGTTTTCAATTACAAATAAAACATCGTTTCACTTTTTCTGCATCTTATTATCAAAAGTGTAATTCCGATCACGATCGATTCATTTCGTGATTAAGAGCAGGAGGAAAATGGTATAGAAAAACAAGGAAATAGGATTTACCTCTGAGTTTGCGACGCCCGGACTTGCCAGCAAACGGCTGTCAGTTCATTCGCTTAACGCGAAAATCAGAGGGAAGGCGAAACAAAACGCAGTCATACCGCCACGATTATCGAGCGGCATAACGGAGGGAGTGAAGAGGAGAAAAAGAGGCGTTAATCGCGCTCAATGGCTAACGCCACGCCTTGCCCGCCGCCAATGCACAGCGTTGCCAGACCTTTACGGGCATTACGTTTGACCATTTCGTGAACCAGAGAAACCAGAATACGACAGCCGGAAGCGCCAATCGGGTGCCCAAGGGCAATCGCGCCGCCGTTGACGTTCACCCGGCGCTCGTCCCATTCCAGCATTTTGCCAACCGAAAGCGCCTGAGCGGCAAACGCCTCATTTGCTTCAATGAGATCCACATCGGCCAGCTGCCAGCCGACCCGCTCCAGGCAGCGGCGAGTGGCATACACGGGGGCGATCCCCATTAACGCAGGATCCACGCCGACGCTGGCAAATGCGCGGATCCGCGCCAGCACAGGCAGGTTCAGCTCCAGCGCTTTGGACTCGCTCATCATCATTACCGCTGCCGCCCCATCATTTATTGAAGAGGCATTGCCAGCGGTCACCGACCCCAGCAGTTCAAAAGCCGGATCCAGACGCGCCAGGCCTTCTGCGCTGGCATCTGTACGTGGCTGCTCATCGGTATCAATCACCACGGTTTGCCCATTACGCTGGGTGGCAACCGGGACGATTTCCGCTTTAAAGCGACCAGCATCAATGGCCGCGCGTGCCTTTTGCTGTGAACTGAGCGCATACGCATCCTGCAGTTCCCGACTGATGCCATACTCACGCGCCAGATTCTCTGCAGTCACGCCCATGTGGTAATCATTGAAGGCATCCCACAGGCCGTCGTGTACCAGGCTGTCGACGAGCTGGCTGTTGCCCAGCTGTGCGCCGGTTCGACTGTCGGTGAGCACATGCGGCGCACGGCTCATGTTTTCTTGCCCGCCGGCAATCACGATATCCGCTTCACCGCACTGAATCGCCTGCGTGGCAAGATGCAGCGCTTTCAGCCCCGAGCCGCAGACGTCGTTGATGGTGATAGCAGAAACGGTGTTCGGTAATCCCCCTTTGATCGCTGACTGACGCGCCGGGTTTTGCCCCGCCCCCGCCGTCAGCACCTGTCCGAGGATCACTTCATCAACGGCATGCGCATTCACGCCGCTGCCTTCAATCAACGCTTTGACCACCATACTGCCCAGTTCAACGGCAGAATGACGCGCCAGCGTCCCCTGAAAACAACCAATTGGCGTACGCAACGCCCCGACGATCACCACCTCTTTCATTACGACCTCAGCGCAAAATAACACCGCAATAGTAGAGGATTGTTAAAAATAGTTATCTTGATTGTTTAAGAAAAGTGAGTTTTATCACAAAGGAAATCGTTATCACGCCTCTCAGCCCGGGACACTGCCTTGCTGTAAATGGTATCTCAGCCAACTCCCCGCCACACCGGGCGGAGATTTTTTGTTCCAGAGCAGATCGATCGCGATAGCTTTCGGCCATCCCGGGACATCCAGTTGCACCAGCGGTTTTTCCGCCGCAAACTCCTCCACCAACGCACACGGAAGCGCGCACCAGCCAAACCCCTGTACCGCCATACTCAGCAACAGCAAATAGTTCGGCGCGGACCAGACCGGGCCGCGGGCAAGCTGGGCGCCATGATCGATATAGGTGTTAAGGCGCAACTCACGCCAGGTATGCAGTTGATCCCACTGCAGTTTCTTCTCTTTCGCCAGCGGATGGGAAGCGGCAACGTAAAGTCCCATCCACGTTTGCATCGGCAAGCGCGTCGCACCGATATCGGTGGGATAGTGGTCTCTGGCTTCAATCAAACCAACCTGCGCCCGCTCTTTTTGCAGCAGATCGATAACGTCCACATCCTCACCAATCAGACATTCAAACTCGGTATACGGAAACTGGCGATCAAACTGCACCATCAGTTCCTCCAGCACGTCGGGGTGTAAGGTATCGGAGAGCACAAACGTCAGACGCGCTTCGGTCTCACCGGTCAGCGAAAGCGCCACCTCATCGAGTCGATCGCTGGCCGACAGAATCGCCTGCACGTAACCAAGCACTTTCTTTCCTTCTTCCGTCAGCACCGGCTGGCGGGAGGAGCGATCAAACAGCTGGACACCAAGATCGGCCTCAAGGTGAGCGATCGCCGTGCTGATCGTGGACTGACTTTTCCGCAGTCTGCGTGCCGCCGCCGAGAAGGAGCCACAGGAAACGGTCTCGACAAATGCGGTTAAGGCTTCAGGTGAGTAACGCATGAACTATCTACTTTATCGATGGATACTATCTTTTAGATATCACATAAAACGATAAAATTCCCCCTATTCCGTTATCCGGGCGTTTTCAAGAAAGGTAAGTTATGCAACACAATGCGGTTCAACATCGTTCATTACTGGAGCGTGTTTTTCACGCTGTATGTTTTGAAGGGATTGCCACGGCGATCCTGGCACCCACCACGGCCTGGTTGATGCAACGATCGGTGCTGGAAATGGGCGGACTGACGATCCTGCTGGCGACCACGGCGATGATCTGGAACATCATCTACAACGCGCTGTTTGACCGTTTCTGGCCTTCACATCTGGTGAAACGAACGGCGAAAGTGCGTGCGTTTCACGCGCTGGGGTTTGAAAGCGGCTTTATCGTCATCGGCGTGAGTATCGTGGCGTATGTGCTGAACGTCAGCCTGATACAGGCCTTTACGCTGGAGATCGGCTTCTTCCTGTTCTTCCTGCCCTACACCATGTTCTATAACTGGGCTTATGACACGTTGCGCGTACGCGTCGTGAAGCGTCGCGAACAGCGCGTGACTGCCTGATAACTCACACGTTTGCCGGAATCCACGCGGTTCCGGCAAGACCCGTTGCCCCCCCTTCTCCCGTTCAGTCCTCACGCCCACCCGCTCATTTATGGTAAATTGCGCTTCTTTTTGTTTATTTTATAGTTGATACGTTCAAGAAATGTCGAAAATTTGGTCAAAAGAAGAGACGCTCTGGAGCTTTGCGTTATATGGGACTGCCGTGGGCGCAGGAACCCTGTTTCTCCCCATCCAGCTTGGCTCCGCGGGCGCGATTGTACTGTTTGTCACCGCTCTGGTTGCCTGGCCTCTCACATACTGGCCGCATAAAGCGTTATGTCAGTTCATTCTCTCGTCGAAAACCTCTGCGGGAGAAGGGATCACCGGTGCAGTGACGCACTATTATGGTAAGAAGATCGGCAGCCTCATTACCACGCTGTACTTTATTGCCTTTTTCGTGGTGGTCCTGATTTATGCCGTCGCCATCACCAACTCCCTGACAGAGCAGCTCGCCCGCTATCTTGAGATTAGCCTCGGCATCCGCATGGGAGTCAGTCTTGGCGTGGTATTAATCCTGAACCTGATTTTCCTGATGGGCCGTCATGCGACCATTCGGGTGATGGGCTTTTTGGTATTCCCGCTGATCGCTTACTTTTTATTTCTCTCGCTGTACCTGACCGGCAGTTGGCAACCCTCGTTGCTCACCGGACAAATGGCGTTCGATCAGCACACGCTGCATCAGGTATGGATCTCGATTCCGGTGATGGTTTTTGCTTTTAGCCATACGCCTATTATCTCCACGTTTGCTATCGACAGACGTGAGAAATATGGTGAGCTGGCCATGGGTAAATGCAAAAAAATCATGAAGGTCGCCTATCTGATCATCTGCTTAAGCGTGCTGTTCTTCGTCTTTAGCTGCCTGCTGTCGATTCCGCCATCGTACATCGAAGCCGCTAAAAATGAAGGCGTCACCATACTTTCGGCCTTATCCATGATGCCTGCCGCCCCGGCGTGGCTCTCGATTTCAGGTATCATCGTCGCCGTGGTGGCGATGTCGAAATCCTTTCTCGGCACCTACTTTGGCGTCATTGAAGGGGCAACCGAGGTGGTCAAAACCGGTCTGCAACAGGTTGGGGTGAAGAAAAGCCGGGCCTTTAACCGCGCCCTGTCTATTATGCTGGTATCGGCCATCACCTTTATTGTCTGCTGCATCAATCCGAATGCGATCTCGATGATTTACGCCATCAGTGGGCCGCTCATTGCCATGATTTTGTTCATTATGCCGACCCTGTCGACATACCTGATCCCGGCGTTAAAACCGCACCGCTCGCTCGGCAATCTGATCACCCTGATTGTCGGCCTGCTGTGCGTGTCCGTGATGTTCCTCGGCTAACCTGGCGTAAACGGTTCGTCCGGGCCGTTTACTCACTATTGCGACATAACAGCGAGGGGGAGCCTACCGTCGTGAAGGCCCACCCCTCCCGATAACGTTTAATCAATAACGAGAAAGAGGCTCGCTCAGAGAGGTAGATCGTGGGCAGCGATCGGAGCCCTTTTTTCGCCTCTAAATCATCACTCGGAAACCGCACAAGATTATTGGTGTTAATAATATAGTTGTCCCGCAACTTGTAATAGGTGAAATAAACAATCCGGCTGACTTTATAATTTTTCGCTTCCGGCGTAGTCAATTCACCAGTGATTGTGACGATCCCCTGATTATTTTGCATCTGGTAGGCGACATCCCCCCGGAACTCCTCATTATTAATTTCCCATACCACCCGCCCCTGGCAGTCAATGTTATTTTTTTCTTTATGTAAATACCAGTAGCCCACGCCTGCTAATATCACGACGACAATCAGAAAAACGGATACTATCATTTTAATTTTCATCATTAATCGAGTACCAGGTCGTACATTTTGTCTGCGGGTGTTCTCTTATATCCAACTGGCAGGCGACGGCCGCAATATTCTTCGCACTATTCATTCCCGAGAGATACACATAGTTATGATTCTGACAGATATCCGGGTGTCTCGTCAGGAATACCGCATAGCGAGTGTTTAATGTACTTTTGCCTTTCAATAATAGGGTACAGGATGAAAAGGAGGTGGTATCAATAATGGCATAGGAAGAGAACAGCGATTCGGCCGGCGGATAAAACACCCCCAAAGAGACGCTTACGCCGACCAACAATAGTGACAGCAAAATAGCTCCCATCATCAGCGTGGTCCTTGAAGGCCGCTGTTTACGCGGTGCCGCCGTCATCGCAGGTACTGTTGGCTCCTCCTCACTCTCCTCTTCTCTCGCATTATCAACCGATTCTATCTCCGTCCGTTGAATATCCGCCGTCATCATCATACCGCGCCGGGCGACGGTTCTGATCAGATCGCGCGGCAACCCGACTTCCGTTAATGCATTCCTGAGCATGAGGGCCGTCTGGTATAACGTATTGACGGAAGTGATGTTGTTTTTTTCTCCCCAACCAATCTTTACGAGCTGGCTTTGTGAAATAACAACCCCGCAATGTGTAAGGAGATATAAGAGAATGAAACTCGCAGGGTTTTGAAGAATGACCGTTTTTTGCGTATTCTTATTCGTCAACGTTCTGTCACCTGGGTGAAAGTCAACCAGGTTATTAATTGTGTATAATGTTGTATGTGTGTACTTCTCTGGCACTGTGTGCATTCTCGCATTTACATGATGAATGTCATGCTACAAAAATCTTATACAGAGATCACCAAATATATAATAGATATGCCATTTCGATCATAAGCAAAAAATAAAAAATCTTATAAATCAATACACTTATACCTGAAAAGGATCATGTAATCTTAATTAAGACCATTTTAGATGCTTTATCATTCAGCACTCATTATTATTGTTTCACGTTTAAAAAACGGACAAACAGATAAATAGCATTACTGAATAAAGGACAAAAGCATTGTTACAAATGTTTCAGGCAATTTAACATAAGATCAACTTTTTGCCATTAATGCCATTTAGCGATAAAACTTAAACATTTTTGCAATATAGATTTTCCTGGTGGTTGTTACAAAATTCCTGGAGGCGATTTTTTATACTTCGCCAGTTTAGTAATGACCCCGTCAGAAACCTGAATTGATACAGAGATAATACCCCTAAAAAAGCCGGGATTAAGAATAATAGCAATAAACATATTTTCGGATTTCCTCTCTATCAAAGTTGCATTTTGTAGAGTATTGACATGTTTTAAAACGGATGAAATTATGAAATCATCTACGGATAGGGAGGCGCTCAATATGGGGCTGGACGTTAAATTAAAGAATTTGACATGCAGCAGTTGTACTTTGCATTGTAAAATAATGCCCGAAAAATCACCCCGCTTACAGTATTGCGCCAATGCCTGTTTTTGCATGTGGCCAGAAGAAAGCATTTATTTTAATAAAGGGGTCATTGAAGGCATTTTAAATAACAATCACAACGCCAGACTTAGTGGTTATATTTTTGTGGATTTTTCTATCAGCTTCTTACGCCTGTTTCTGGATAAAGAGTGGATAGAATATCTCGCAAGTACACGCATGGGTATTATTCTGATCAGCGATCGCAACATGCAGTCGCTCGCCAACTACTGGCGCAAAAAGCATCCTGCGATTTCTGCCATCATTTACCATGATGACGGACTGGATGTCGCCAATGAGAAGATCAGGCAGGTGTTTATCGGGCGACATTTGTCGTTTACCAAAGGCAATACGTTGACGCAGATGGAGTTCACCATTCTGGGCCACATGGTTGCAGGCAGTAACCCGCACCAGATCGCTCAGTTGTTGGAGATGGATATCCGCAGCATCTACGCCTACAAGCAAAGAATTGAAAAAAGAATGGGTGGACGAATCAATTCGTTGTTTATTCACTCTCATCCGATCTCAGGCGATAAGTTATCTTACCCGCTGTTGATCAAAGAGACGGATGGTTCAGCAATGCATTTGCAAAGACGCAGATGAGTCCGACAACAGGGAACGAAATGGACAAGGATTATAAAGTGGAATACTACGAGGAAGAAACGCGCGCGCTGAGTGCGGTACTGTTATCGCTGTTTACGGCCCGTGCTGAGATCGCTTTCGGTGAGCTGGAGTGCTCTCTGCAAAAACTCGCCTTCCCGCCTGCCGTGCGCAGGTTGTGTGAAGAGGCGTTGCAAAGTCATAGTGAAGACGAAGCCGATCGGACGAATGCCCGGGCAGTTTGCTGCCTGCTGCATGCGCTGGAATCCATCAGCGGCTATAAGCACGTTGAGCGCTATATTGCCCAACGGAATCAGGCGGTCGTGTATTGCTAAGACACCGAGTCGGGACAGCGTTCCCGACTATTTTATGTAGGAGTCCAGAACTTTCAGTACCACGTCCAGATCTTCTTCCCGCTTCTCTTCATCACTCTGATGGACGATATGCTCGGTCAGATGCCCTTTAATCACTTCCCGCATTAAACCATTCACGGCTCCGCGTATCGCGGCGATCTGCTGCAACACGGCGGCGCACTCATGGGGTTCATCGAGCATTTTCTTCAGCGCAACCACCTGCCCCTGAATTTTGCTGGTTCGGGCTTTAAGCTTCTGTTTATCCCGGATTGTGTGTGACATCGCAACACCCCATTAACATAAAACGAAGTGAATTATAGCATTACGAATCTACTGGGGGGTAGTATTTGGTACTGGGGGGGAGTAGAATCTGGCGAAAACAAGCAACTAAGAATCATTATCATGGGTGAATTTTCAACACTTCTTCAGCAAGGTAACGCGTGGTTTTTCATTCCCAGCGCGATTCTTCTCGGCGTGCTGCATGGACTGGAGCCCGGTCACTCGAAAACGATGATGGCGGCATTTATCATCGCCATTAAAGGGACCATTAAGCAGGCGGTGATGCTAGGACTGGCGGCAACGCTCTCCCATACCGCTGTGGTCTGGCTGATCGCCCTCGGCGGCATGTATATCAGTCGGGCGTTTACCGCAGAGTCCGTGGAGCCCTGGCTGCAACTGATTTCCGCGTTTATTATTCTGGGCACCGCAACCTGGATGTTCTGGCGGACATGGCAGGGTGAGCGAAACTGGCTCACCGATATGCAACATGATGATCATCATCATGCCCATCACGATCATCATGGTCACGATCATCATGACCACCACGAACATCACGATCACGAGCATCATGACCACCACGAACGCCACGATCATGAGCATCATCACGACCACAGTGACCTGGCAGGACTGGCGGAAGGGTCGAAAGCTTATCAGGATGCCCATGAGCGCGCGCATGCCAGCGATATTCAACGCCGTTTTCACGGCAAAGAGGTGACCAATGGGCAAATCCTGCTGTTCGGTCTGACCGGCGGACTGATTCCCTGTCCGGCGGCAATTACCGTGCTGCTGATTTGTATCCAGTTAAAGGCCTTCACGCTCGGCGCAACAATGGTGCTCTGCTTTAGCCTGGGGCTGGCGATTACGCTGGTGACCGTCGGCGTGGGCGCAGCAGTCAGTGTCCATCAGGTCGCTAAGCGCTGGAGTGGATTCAATGCACTGGCAAGAAAAGCGCCCTATTTTTCCAGCCTACTGATCGGTCTGGTCGGTCTGTATATGGGCATTCATGGCTACATGGGGATTATTCACACCTCCTGAACGCACATTTCTGAGGCACAGCGCCTGCCGCTGTGCTCACTTATCTTTCCAGAAAAACCCACCCATTTCGCTGCAAGCGCAACTATTTGCTCGCTAAATACCATCTGATATCGCCATAAAGCACACCGCGTTGGGCTGAAAAACCATCGTCAGTTGCCATTTTCAGGGCAGGTTCTTCCTGTTTATTGCGATGAAAATGATGAAAGCATCTCAATATCAATTACAGAGTAAATATTTTTTTTCCGTTTTTTGATGTCAAACACCCTGCAATTACTGGAACCCACATCACTTAGTTTCCAAAAGAAGATAAGTAATCAGATAAAATTCTTATCCCGGCATAGCATCATAAAAATGGTTAGCATAGTTAACTATTCATTTTTTCTTATACATTAAATGTGAATTATCTTAACCAGACAATCAATTAAGGAGAAATACGTTTTACGTTCGGTTCAATACTTCAATATTAATCATCTAATAATAGAAAATTCCTAAAAAAGTTACCACCGATCTATTTCCAGATTTCAATAGACTCAACCTATCACCAGTATTCTATCTGTTCGTTTTAAACGATTTTCCTCTCCAGGAACATTCCGGATAATATCCACAAAGACAAATTAATTTATTCATTCGGGTGAAATGAATCTCGCTGCGAGAATAAAGTCATGGTTATGAAGATATTCTCAACGCAAAAAAAACTCACCCTTAAGAAAATTACCAATAATTTTATTTTGTCTTCATTCCCGCACAGAGCCATCGCGATAAATGTCCCTGCGCATGGAAGAACCCTGACTCACAGGGTAAATCAACACGACTGATAAAAAATGGAGTTTTATATTATGACCTTAAATCGTGCCTTCCTTTCGGCGCTGATGGCTTCTGCGCTCTTTTCCACGAATGCACTGGCCTCTGACAATACCATTACGTTTATGGGCGAAGTGAGTGACGAGACCTGTTCAATATCGGTAAACGGTTCTGATGCCTCTCCGGTGGTATTGCTGCCGACCGTAACGGCTACCGAACTGAATGCCAATCAGGTGGCTGGCGCGACGACATTTGATGTCGGTGTGAGCAACTGTACCGGCTCGTCTACTGGCGTGCAGATCTCGACGGTCTTCGTTGGCAACAACATCAGTTCTGCTACCGGAAACCTTGGCAGCACCGGTTCTGCGACAGATGTAGAGATCCAAATTCTCGACACCAGCGATGACGAAATTGATTTCCGCAGCGCCTTTACCGGCACCGGCGACCTCTCTCTCGCCGCTGACCAGACCTCAGCGAGCGCGACCTATAAAGCCCAGTATTACAGTGGCGGCGCGGCCACCACCGGTACGGTACTGGCTTCACTGCAATACGCCGTTTCCTATCAGTAAACGTCGTTCTGGCGGGAATGTACTCCCGCCATCCACATTCAGGGAAAATACTATGCGAACCTCTCATCATCATCGCACGCTTATTTCAGGCTGCCTGTTTCTTTTTTTAGCCGCATGCTGTAGCCACGTCAGCGCCAGTATTACGATGACAGGAACGCGTATTATTTATAATGGCGCGACGAAATCGACTGATGTGCATCTGAAAAATAAAGATGCCATTCCTTATGTTGTTCAGAGCTGGTTCGATAACGGTAATATGGCCGATGGCCCGGAAAAGTCTGCGCAGGTTCCGTTTATTGCCACGCCCCCGGCATTTCGCATTCAGCCTGGCGAAGGACAAATCATTCGTATTGTTTACACTCAGGGAAAAGCATTACCGCAGGACCAGGAGTCACTGGTCTATTTTAATTTCATGCAGATTCCGCCCGCCAATGCCGGACAATCAGTGAGCCAAACCGAAAAACAAAACAGCCTGCTGATTATGCTGCGCAATCGGGTCAAACTTTTTTATCGCCCGGCAGGACTGGTCGGCGATCCGCAAAAAATGCTGGAGAATCTGCAGGTCAAACGGATTAGCGGAAATAAAGAACTGGCAATAAGTATTAAGAACAATCAGCCTTATTTCGTCACGGTCGCGGCCCTGCAACCCGGCGGTTCATCGCAAATCCAGCACCCCAAAAATGACATGATTTCGCCTTTTGCCAGCGAAACGTTTCACTTTCCGCGAACCGCTGACGCCCAGCGCGTACGCATTACCTTGATCAACGATCAGGGAGCACGCATCAGTGCCGACTATCCGCTGTAACACCGTCGTCGCGCCCTTGCTCGGCCTGGCGTTAGTTCCGGCGACGGCGTGCGCGGAATACTACTTTGACCCGGCGCTTTTGCAGGGTTCCGATTTTGGTAAGTCACTGGATCTGGATCGCTTTAATCAGCGGGACACCGCCCTTCCGGCGGGCGACTATGTGCTCGACGTATATCTTAACAACCAGTTGATTCGCCGCCAGGCACCGATCGCCCTGGTTAAACCGGAAGGCGACAAGACAGAAGTACAACCCTGCCTGTCACCGGAACTGATTGCCGTCAGCGCCATACGTACAACGCAAAATGTAACCCCTAACCTCTGTCTGCCGATCGATAGCCTGGGCCCGAAAATCAACTGGGAGGTGGATTTAAGCTCGCTGCGCCTGAACATGGTGGTTCCCCAGGCGGGGCTGTTACATTCACCGCGAGGATTCATCCCGGTTTCCGAATGGGACGCCGGGGAGACCGCACTGTTTCTGCGCCACAACACCAACTTTTACCACACCGAAAACACGGACAGCCATCTGCGCTATGACTATCTGTGGAGCAACATCAATGGTGGGCTCAACCTTGGCCTGTGGCAGGTTCGCCATCAGGGCAACCTGCGCTACGCCGATGACAATCAGACGGGGGGACACTACAAATACAATGCAGTCGCCACCTCGGTACAACGACCTTTGCCGCAACTGGACAGCATCATTGCTTTCGGCGACAACTACACCAACAGCAGTCTGTTTGGCAATCTGTCATTTAATGGCGTCAAGCTCAGCACTGACCAACGCATGTGGCCGCAGGGCAAACGAGGCTATGCCCCGGAAGTGCGCGGCGTCGCCACCACGACGGCCCATGTGGTTGTTCGCCAGCAGGGAAAAGTCATTTACGAAACGACCGTCGCGCCCGGCGCCTTCGTGATTAACGATCTGTACAACACCCGCGGCCAGGGCGATCTGACTGTGGACGTCGTTGAAGCAAACGGACAAGTTTCGCGCTTCACCGTCCCCTATTCCGCCGTACCGGACTCGATTCGTCCCGGAAACTGGAATTACGAACTGGCGATGGGCTATGTTCGTCAGTACTACAGCGTAGAAAATAAGTTTGTTGAAGGTGTACTGCAGCGCGGGATGAGCAACGTGCTGACGGCCAACATGGGTTCACGACTGGCGGATAATTATCAGGCCTTCCTCGCCGGCGGCGTGCTGGCAACCTCCGTCGGCGCATTCGGTTTGAACACGGTTTTTTCCAGCGCTCATGTGGAAAATAACGAGAAACAACAAGGCTGGCGCGTCGAGGCAAGCTACAGTAAAACCTTCACCACCGGAACCAACCTGGTCCTCGCGGCCTATCGCTATTCCACCAGCGGCTATCGCGATCTGCAGGACGTACTCGGCGTACGTCGCCAGGAGAAAAACGGCACCCTCTACTACTCCGACACGCTCAATCAGCGGAACAACTTCTCGGCGACGCTCAGCCAGCCGATGGGCGACTGGGGCATGTTGAGCTTTACCGGCAGCACCTCGGATTACTATAACAACGCTTCACGCATCACCCAGTTGCAGCTCGGTTACAGCAATAGCTGGCGTGACATCAGCTTCAATATCAGCGCCGCACGCCAGCGGAGTACCTACTCCAGCCGCTACTTCAGCAGCGTCAACGATCGCGATTTTGATAATGAAAGCCAGCGCAAATACACGGAAAACACCGTGTCGCTGGGGATTTCGATTCCATTCGACTTTGGCTCCAGCCGCTCGCAAATCAACCTCGACATGAACCGCAGTCGCGACAGCCGGACGGCCACGGTCGGGATGAGCGGGACGACGGGCGAAAAGAGTTCTACCTCGTGGGCGCTCTACAGCGGCATCGAGCACAACAACGACAGTGGCGACAGCTCGACCTGGGGCGGAAATATTGAACATCGCACCTCCGTAGGCGCCTTCCGCGCTTATGCCTCCCGGGGCGACAGTTATCAGCAGTATGGACTGGGGATGTCCGGTACGCTGGTCGCCCATCGCGGTGGGATTACCGCCGGTCCGTATACCAGCGACACCTTCGCACTGGTGGAAGCCCCCGGGGCACGCGGAGCCGAGATTCGTAATGGGCAGGGCGCGACGGTGGACCGTTTCGGCTACGCGATCCTCCCGTCATTAACGCCCTACCGCTATAACACCATTAGTCTCGACAGCCAGAATATGGCCGATGACGTCGAACTTCAGGGCGGCAGCAAGCGGCTGGTCCCCTATGCGGGCGCGATTTCCCGCGTCACGTTCAAGACCACACACGGGAAAGCAACGTTGATTAACACCACGCTGCCTGACGGCAGCCAGCCACCGATGGGCGCGGACGTCACGGACAGCGATGGCGAAGCTGTGGGCATCATGGGCCAGGGCGGGCAAATCTACGCCCGAATCGCCGCACAGTCCGGCGTGCTGTTCGTTAAGTGGGGTAAGAACGCCGCCCAGCAGTGCCAGATCTGGTATCAATTGCCGACAACGCGCGACGCGCCGCTGTATCAACTTACGCTACCTTGCCGCCAGGAGTGATGGCTTATGAAATTATCCTCTTTTCTCCCGCTGCTGTTGGTCGGCGTCGTACTGGCACAGCCGGCATGGTCTGCCTGTAAAAGGGTAACCTCTGCCAACGATCTGTCTCAGACGGCGAAAGATGCCGGTTACATCGGCGCCAGTTGGGGGGGCGTTGGCGATAGCGAAGTCAAAGGCAAACTGGGGCTGCCCGGCGTTATCACCTTAAGCAGCGGCACCGGCTTTCAAACGGAAGGCACGCTGCTCGCCAGTTCGACGGCCAGCTTTGTGCCTAACGGCCGCACCCAGGGCGTCAACGCCAATCAGATCTATTTCCGCTGCGACGTCGCCGAAATCGGCAAGGTGTATGAGTATTACGCCACCAACGGCGACGACGCATGGGGCGGCAGAGAAGCAGTTGCCGGGATTGAAGGCGCTTACTATACCTACGTCAAAAACGTGGCGCTCAGACTGACAAACCTGAAAACCGGGCAATACTATTCGCGCTACTGGCAAACACGCCTCATCCCTGAAAGCGAGATGTTCAATGACGGGACCTACATTTATATCCCGGGCAGCGCCTTCAGCGATGTTTTCGTTGAGCTGTTTCGGGTTGATGACGCGTCGAAAGGGGCAAACGGTTCAAATCGTTATGGTTATACCTACGCGGGACCGGCTGGCTATATCGCCTTTCACGGCGGCGGCATGAGCTCCGGGTTGTTTGACGGCGCTGACAGCCGAACCAACTACGACGGCTGGGGCGCCATGCAGTGGCCTGGCGGCTGGACGCTCACCAGCCAGAGTTACTTTGTGCGCGGCGCCGCCTGTCGAATCGATGATTATCCCGCCATTGTCCGTCTGCCGCCGATCAGCGTCGGTGAACTGAGCGGCGGCGGCACAGCGCAGACCCCGTTTAACATTACCGTCGAATGCGAAACCGGTGCGATCTCCAGCACCGCGGTCTCGACAACCAGCAAAGCGAACGTGGCGATGGGGTTTCTGGTGAATAACCAGACGGCGGCGAATGCAGCAAACCAGTTAGGGCTTAAGACCGGATCGGGGGCCTGGACCTGGCTGCTTGATAACCATTATGGCGTCAGCGGCGTGGCGTCCGGCGTGGGCATTCGTATTTACAGCGAAAAACTGGGCGGTAGCGCCATCAACCTGCTGCCAAATCTGACGTCCACCGCAACGGGTAACGCCGGGGGATGGTACGGCTATGCCGATTTAACCAGTAAAACCTCAACAAGCGGTTCGACCGAATTTTATAACGGTGAATTCACCGCCTCGCTGGAAGCCATTCCCGGCGAAGCCATAACAGCAGGATCGGTTTATGCACAACTTCAGGTGGTGGTTAGCTTTCAGTAACGCGTTGCTGTTGAACGCTCTGCCGTCCTCCGCTCATGCGGTGGTGAATAGCGAAGTGACCCGGGTGATTTTTAATGCCGGGGACAAAAGCGCTTCGCTGGCGCTGATCAATTCCCCACAGCAGCCGGCCCTGGTTCAGGTCTGGACCGATACGGGTAATCCCTCGAGCCAGCCCAACGAGGAGACGACGCCCGTCATCGCACTGCCGCCGGTATTTAAAATGCAGCCCGGCGAACTGCGCAGCATTACGCTGCAACTGACCGACACCTCAGCCCTGCCGCGTGATCGCGAAGCGCTGTACTGGCTGAACGTGTATCAGATCCCGCCCATGACGCAGACCGACGCCCAGGTGGCGCAAAAAGTGGTCCTGCCGTTACGCATCCGTATGAAGGTATTCATTCGCCCGAAAGGTGTCGGTGCGCTTAAGGAAAGCGATGCTGAGACGCTGCGCGTGACATACGCCGGGGCGCAAAATCAGTTGCAGATAACCAACCCCACCCCGTGGCATATCACGCTGGCCGCGATAAGCTGTGAGGCAGGCAGCGCAAGCGGCATCATGATTGCGCCGCTTGCCACTGTGTCGGTCCCGCTGCAGGGGCGTGGCGCGTCGTGTTCGTCGGTCCGCTATGAAGCGATCAACGATCACGGCACCCTCTGGCAATATGAAAAAGCCGTATCACGTCTACCTTAGCGGACGGCTTACGCGCCTTGCCCGGCATCGTTTCAGGCCCGAATATCGTCATACTCGCGAGTTTTATCAAACTCATGTTTGGCAAACGGGCAAAGAGGGATAACTTTGCGATTCTCGCGGCGCATTTTCTCCACCACTTTCGCCACCAGCTGTTTTCCAACCCCCTGGCCTTTCAGGCTGGCATCGACATCGGTATGCTCAATAATACTTAAATGCTCACCGGTTGGAACAAAAACAATTTCAGCGACCTGATTCCCCTGATCATTATTGACATAGAATTTATTGTGACCTTCCAGTATTTCCATTTTCCCCTCGCTTATTTACGACGATATTGCAGCGCCCCGCTTGGGCAGGTATCGATAACGTTGATCACCGTTGATACATCCACTTCATCAGGCATAATCCACGGCTTACGCTTCAGATTGAAAAGTCTGGCGCTACCGCGTACACAATTCCCAGAATGCTGACAAATTGCCGTATTGAAGTAGACATCGATTTTCTCACCGGTATAGACGCGATAACCCGCATCCTCAAGTTGCTTATCCATGACATTGCCTCATTTTTTGTTTATCTCTTAAGCATAGCGCGTGAATGTCACCCACCACCACTTTAATGTTAGATGAGTAAATACTCATCTGTTCCTTATGGTTAAGCATAAAAAACCAATTACAGGAATGTTTAAGATTTTATATTATGCATTTAATGACATTTAAGGTTATTCGCTCTAATTGACTATTTCTCATCAGGTCAGCATAATAAATCTTTCAAAAAAGTCATTTAAAAAACCAGTTTTTATTCAAGAATACTAATTAAAAAGAGTGATTTACAGGAAGGTAAGCCAGTCTGATACCGAATCTTAAATCACGGAGTTGAAACAGATTTCAACGCCACTTTGTTGATAATCAGACCATAATTTCTCCGGAATGAGGCATTGGGATTTTTAAATGATTACGGTAACTGATTATTCATAGCGGCAGAAATCACCAACTTTGTTAATTAATTGCTTTATTTTATATGTACTTATGTTAAACCACAGAACAAAAACATTAGTTTCATAAATCAAACGACTTACTGAATTCATATATACTATACGTAATAGTAGGTTCAGAATTTTCTACAACAAGTCTCTACTGTCTATAACTTTCGAACACCGTGAACCCATATGTACTGGATTATTAACGATAATATTGAATTCAGACCAGACAGTAAAAAGTTAATTTCTGTCACTAATCCAGAAATTAACGTGGTTTTGACAACGCCTGCCAGCCGTTGTCTGCTTTTGCTGCTTGACGCTTCACCGGACGTCGTCACTCAGCAGGAGTTTTTCAAAAAGGTATGGGAAGATGAAGGCATGCTGGTGCCGGCCAATACCCTTTACCAGAATATTTCTATTGTCCGTCGAGGCTTACGCGCCGTTGGCGAGACTGACCGAATCCTTGTCGCCACGGTACCGCGCAAAGGGTTCCAAATCGACAAAAGCGTTAAAATTTCCCGCGTTGCGGCGGTTCAGGAAGCTGATGTGACCCCTGATTCTCTGCAGGGTGAAGATGAACTGGATGTGGAGTACCACACAGAGGCGGATCCGGCGCTTACGCCAGAAGAAATAGCACCACCTGCCCGTACGGCGACGGTACGTCAGAGCAGCAGATTGCCGCTCTTCGTGGGCATCCTCGCCATGGTAGCGGCATTTTTCATTGGCGCTATCAGCATAAACGCTTTCTGGCACTTTAGCGATACGCAGCCATTCTTCGCTGACTACACCTTCGTCGAGCAGGATAAAGGCTGTCGTTTCTATACCACGGATGACAGCCACGATAGCAAAAACAGTTTTGCACGCTTTAAGGCGCTGATTCTGGGGTCTGGACTCGATTGCGAAAAGTACCCCTGGGTGTACTTCCCGCTATCACAAACGTCGCCTGGCTTAGCGGTTCTTGTCTGCCGCCAGAACTACCTGAAATCAGCCGTTCCAGGTTGTATTACACTCTCTTTTCGCGGAGCAGGAAGTGAGTAAAAGAACAGTCATAATGATGAGTGCAGTATTTTTACTCGCGGGTGTGCTCATCGGCGCGTTATACAATTTTTTAATGTCTAAACATTACGATAAACAGGAATGTTCGATGTCGCTGGTGGTGTTTCATAAAAACGCCCGCGCAAATATCACGCTGAACTACATGTATTCGCTGAAAAACCAGAACGGCATCGTGGCCGTCAGCGGAACCTATATTGAAGATAACAAACTGAAAGGGCGCATCCGACGGGATGTCGCCTATAACTGGACAGAAAATCAGGATTCGTATCACTTACACTCAAGCAGAATCAACAAGTTCGACATTATCGAAACGTTGCCGGACGATCTGTTAGCCAATATTCTGCCTGATTTTTACGTCTACCCCGATAAAGATGTGAGTTACTCCATTCTCAATCAGGGCGTTCACGGGTTCCTGTTCACCATCGGAAAACGTCCCCTCCTCTACTGCGCCCGCTAAACGGGAGAACACCGTCAGCTCTGTGCCAACAGGGCTGACGCGTTTTAAAGAAACAGACTCTCTTCCAGTAAATTCTCTTTGATTAGCAGCAGATCGTGAACCCGGTGCCCACCTAATTTCTTACACGCAAGATTACGATAGGTGTATACCCGTTTCGGCGGTAATGCCAATGATTCGGCAATCAGGTTAATATCTTTACCCAACAGCGATTCATAAATAATCCTTTTTTCAACACGATTGAGAACATGATTCCTGATAGCCTGGCGTTTTTCCATTCCCACCAGACGCGTAATAATCATCATCAGCGAGAGTAGCGACTGTTGTGCACTGACAATCATATCGGCATCAAAGACCAATGCGCTTCGCTCAGAGTTCAGTATCACCAACAGCTTACATTTTTTGTTGAGTCTGGAGATTTCTTTAGCACAACATTTGTTGAACAGATTAAGATGCAAAATCACGGTATCGTCGAATGTGAGTCTTTCAACAGGCAAATGGGGCATGGTTTCTTTCACGATTTCCAGGTTGGCCTCTTTTGCCAATAAGACAATCCCCTCCTGCAAATAGTTATCATTGCTTATAATATATATCGCCATCGCTTTATTTCCGTATTAATAATTCAACTCACGGGTGATTTCCGTTCTTCTATATCCAGCTTTAGCGAGACATGCAAAAATTATATTGATAAGTTTACGAATAATGCAATTAAATAGTCTTAACTGGTGTGAGATCTATAACTTATTGATAACTTGAATTTTAATTAAAGTTCTTAAACGCCCTTAAGTAGACAATTATTCGCTTCTCTCTGTATTCTGTCTCTTTCTCTATGTTATGTTGTGCCATTAGCGAACGGGCGGATAGGATGGAAAAGCAATGACCAGGCGTATCGATTACCTGATTGAGAAATATCATTTCACTGAAATCAACGAGTCGCCGCGCATTACCAGCCAATGGAAAGAGGTTCTGGCGGAGTGCCAACAAGAGAATGCCGGCGTTGAAGAACGACTGCGTATCGCGCTGCTTAATGTCGATTACGTGACCAGTTTTGAACTGCCTTTTCGCTTACTGCTCACTCGCACCCCGCAATTGATCGATAAACTGCGGAAAGAATTTGCCCTCACCCAGAAAAATGTCCTGATTAATGATAAACGCCGTGGGCAGGTTTACAGTATCAGCGCCGATCTCAGCCGTGTCCCCGATGCCTTTCGTTATCGCCTGTCGTCACGTATCCGCCGTATGGATGAGGAAACCATCACCACGGCCCCCTATCAGCAGGTTGCCAGTCTAACTAAACACCCCGAAGAGCGGCTTCGCCTGGCGCTGGAGAGCGGTTTGCAGGTTAACGCCCTGGATGGGCTGTTCTGGTTGGGAATTCAGCGTATTGCCGCCGATATTCAGCGACTCCGCGCGTCAGGCATGCCGGTTCTGGCCTCAGATGTCGAGGTGTTCGATTCACTCACCGGCACGCGACGAACCGTGACGGCATACCATCTTTAACCGGTTGTCAGTTCCTGAAAGCGGGATAAAAAAAGCGCGCGCGCCTCTCGTGGCATCAGCGGGGTGACGGTCAACCGCGTCGTGGGCGAGATTCCAGCCAGCATCGGCCAGTCACTACCGGGATCCAGATTGAGATCGCGCCGCTCGGTCGCCAGCATCATCAGGTCCACTTGCTTAATCACTTTGCTCGGTGTGAGAGGAAGATCGAAACGCTGACGAATGGCGTTATCCAGCCGTCCTTCAATCTCTTTGTACGCGGGAAGCAAGCGCTTTAGCGGTGAGGGAAGATCCAGACAATAGGCCTCAGCGGCATCGTGCAGCAGCGCTTCAAGCGCGAACTCAGGTGGCGTTAACTGACTGCACAGAACCCCATGTTGGGCGACACTGTAAAATTCAGGCACATGCCCGGCAAAGCGACAGAGGTGCGAAAGGGCGACCGCGATATCTTCAATCACGATATGCTCCGGTCGAACATCGCTGTAATCAATGTGTTGCCCGGTAAAGGTGGCGATAAATTTCATCCGATCTCCTGCTTCCTTGCCGTTCTTGCCCACGTCGGGCGCCTGGGTAGCTATAAAGAAACTACGTTTTTATGTTCACCCCGTAAATACATTTCACCCCTCAGCGCACACTTTTCAGAACGATCGCTTTTATCGGTTTTCAGTTATATTCCAGCACAAAGGTGGCGGTGCCATTTGCCCGTCCCGCGGTGACCGTCGATCCTGTCTGTACCATCTGCGCCAGAAAATTGATCGGCACCGCCGTTGCGGCGCTGGAAGCAGGTACTTTCTGCACCACCGGCAGATTTGCGGGCTCATTCAGCGTGACCGATGTTCCCTTCATCGGTCCGTTACCGCCATTATCGCCATAGCGGATCCGGATCCCAACGCCGTCCGCGCCACCGGGAAAGTGCGTAATATCCAGCGTATCCGTCACCCCGGTTGTTGCCGGCGTCGCGAAGAAGCCAATGCGGATATCCGTGGGTGTCGCGCAATACACCGGGATGCTAAACGGCACTGCCGAACCACCAGAGGTACCCGGACCTTTGAAATCGCTCCGGTTCGCTTTGCCCAGATCGACAAAAATACTGGCGCGAGTGACGCTACAGCTACCGCTGCTGCCGATGTCCACATTCATCGCCGCAAGATCGAGGTTCACCGGCCTGCTGACCTGATCGCCATTTCCCACCGCGTTCGGGTACACCATCGACAGGTTCCCGACATTTGCCAGCGCGTTGGCGAAAGCATGGTTATTACTCACCAGTCGAATGTCAGCGGTTTTATAGAAGGTCACCCACGCTTTCACCTCCACTTCCCGTTGCGTCAGCATCGACGGGCTCTCTGTGCTGTCGCAAACCGTAACCGACCGACTGCCCACCGACTCCAGGAAATGGATCGGCCCCCCGTCGCACTGGAAACTGAGTGAGTAGCCGATCCCTGGCAAGGCCGAATTGAACACCGCATGTCCGTCAATCATCTGCCCGCCCTGAGTATTCATCTGCTGATAGACGATTTTTTTCCACGACGATGTCGTCCCTTGCCGATCGCAGGTAAAGCGAATCCCCCCACCGTTCACCGGCATAATACTGCTCATCTGAGTATTGACCCGCAGCGTCGGCAGATACTTAATGTTTTGAAAGTTCAGGGTCATTTGTCCGGTATTGCCCTGACAGGTTTCGGCCTGAACGTACTGACTAAACAGGCTCGCTAACAGCAGCATTAACCCGCAAATGAGACGAAAAATCCCTGACATCGCCAGTTCCTCATGATTCATAAACATTGTCCCGCCACCTCTTTCACCGGGTTCCGGTCTTGTGCATCCGCCATCCGGAAATGCAGTACGCATTGCCGGCTCACGCCCGCGTCGTCCCATTTCGCCTCAAGAGTACCTGCCGTAGGCACCCCGCTCAGGTAGACCTGCCCGCGTTCGGCCACCATCGCGCTTGCTGTACCGTCATCACCCACCAGCCGGACGCTGGCACCAAAAGGCACCACATCCTGGCCGTGGCGAAGCGTGAACAGTACGCGGTTGCCGATATGCGTCTGGTAATGTGCTTCCACCACCGCACCGCCGCCAGGGATCACCGTCGCCCCCTGCAACTCGACATCCGCATCATCCGGTAACGTCTGTGCATCCAGCGCGATCACGTTTTTGTGATAGGGCGTAAGCGTGGGCACCACGGCATAACCACGCCAGTCAGTATGAACATTATTACCGTTCTGAATCGCGACGTTCGCTGCGCCCGGCGCGCGAACAATGGCAAAGCTGTCACCGACATTCTGTCCGAGCGTGATGCCGTGCGGATGCACCACCAGCGCGCCTGACGCCCCCCAGGTCATCTGGCTGCTGTCGCGATCGCGGCGATACCCCAACTGCGTCGTCCCGTAACCCCCGTGATAGTCCAGCGATGCGCTGCTATTGCTGCCCTGCCCCTGATTCGCAACCCCCTGCTGTACCGAATAGTAGAGGTTTTGATTCTGCGGCAGCGCACCGTATATTCCCACCTGTTGCGAGGTGTAGCCGTGATTATCGGAAGAGGTGTTGTAGCTTACGGTGCTGTCTGACCACGCGCCGCCCAGCGGCAGCGTGACGTTAAATGACCACGAGCGATCCGGCGCGCTGTGTCCTGTCGTTTTGGTGTAGAAATAGCCTACGCTCCAGGAGACACGCTTCCAGGTACTGTAAAATCCGGCATGCAGGGTTTGATCGCGATCCGCGTTATGCCAGTAGTCCTGCGAATACGCTGACAGCGAAAGCGTGCCCACCTCTCCCAGCGCCTGATTAACGGAAATCTCTTCGCGACTGCGCTTGCTCCACGTCTGGCCGTGGCGGCTTTCCAGCATCGCGGCTTCGCTAAAATCGTAATATCCGCTGGAAGAGTAACGATAGCTGGCCAGGCTGAATGAGGTCCCCGTTTGCGCAACACTTTTCTGGTACTGCGCGCGCAGCGAATGTCCGGTATAACGCTTACCCGAAGGCGTCGTGGTCGCCGCCCAGGTTGTATCCAGCCCCAGCGCGCCCAGCAGGCCAAAACCACGCCCCAGCCCTGCCGCTACGGCATGATAATCATCGGCCAGCTGCGAACCGCCATAGAAGGTGAACTCAGCGGGCAAACCATAAAAAAGCGTTCCCTGCATAAACGTCGGCGAACGACTGCGTTGTGAGGTTGAGTGATAGCGCCCGGCGCTCAGGCTGAATTTGGCGCGTCCTTCACGCAGCATAAATGGCACCGCAGCAAACGGCTGTGTCCAGCGCCGCTCAGAACCATCGCTCTCTTTAACGGTGACCTCCAGGTCGCCGCTCTGGGCGGTGGGATAGAGATCCTGAATGGCAAATGCCCCCGGCGACACGTAGGTTTCATAAATCACATAGCCATGCTGCGTGATGGTCACTTTCGCATTACTGTGCGCCGCGCCGCGCACAATCGGAGCAAAGCCGTTCATGCTGTCGGGTTGCATTTCGTCATCAGACATCAGCTGTACGCCGCGAAATTGCACGCTGTCAAAAACGTCGCCACGGGTGTAGGTATCCCCCATTCGCAGCTGACTTTTAAGCGAGACGATGTCGCGCTGCAGGTAAGTACTTTGCGAGTCCCAGCGTCGGGTTTTATCGTACTGCATCGACGAGATATTACGCAGTCGCCACGCGCCGAGATTAACGCCACTACGCAGGTTCAGGTAACTGGAACGTCCGTCATCCGTTGACTGCCGGGTCTGCGAGCCGGAAAAAGTGTAATCGACGAAGGCGGCCGGAATGCCGTTATCCCAACGCGAAGGATCGACGTAGCCGTGACTCTGCACGTTCATCGCCGCCTGCGGAATGCTCAGATTCAGACGCTGGGTCGAGAAATCAAACTGGCTGCGGGCATCGGGTATGTAGCGCCCGATATCGGTAAAGGATCCCCCTTCCGGCAATTGGCTGAAGGCGGGAAACGCGCTGACGTTGACCCCGTATTCCGCCAGTTGCGAAGGCGTGAGCACCGGTTTCAGTTGCCCATTATCCTCTACAAACGTCACATTCTGCTGTGCGACCTCTTGTTCGTTGAGCCAGATACTGACCGGGTACGTTCCGGGTTGCTGTCCGCCCGCGTTGGCAAAATAGTGCAGGTCCGCCAGTTTCTGTTGCGGATCGCGTAATTCCAGCGCAGCAGGATCAAAATAGTCATCTGCCCACGCCTGACGCTGATCGCAAAACAGCAGTAAAACGCCAGGGATGGTTGCCAGCAGCAGCGTCGCGCTGTTCGCCGATAACAGGACGGTTCTCTTTTTCACGGGAAGGTTGCCTGACATCACTGTTGCGCGGAATCGGTCACGCCGCCAAAATCATTGATCGCCCGCCATTTCACCGGGCCGCTGCCGTTGATCGTCCAGCGACGCGTGCTCAGCGGGGCAATCATCCCCGGCTCGGCAAGCGCTTTGCCGCCAACGGTCAGGGAGAATAAGGAGATGTGATACGGCGTCGGGTTGTTCGCCACCAGTTGGTTTCCCTGCACGCTAAAGGTCAAGTGCATCCAGGCGTCTTTTGCCTCGCCTTTCAGCCCCTGCGGACGATAAAAAAGTTTGAAGCGGGATTTCACGTTAATCTGCAGTTTATTGGCGTCCTCTTTTTGCGTCGGAGCGATACTTTTAATGTTCAGCCAGAACATGGACTCCCGATCGGCAGGCAATGCGCCTCCCGTAAACGTAATACGCAGGACGTTTTGCTGTTCCGGCTCAAGACGAAACAGCGGCGGAGTGACCACGAACGGCGCCGGACGCTTATCCTCTGCGCTCGCGTTATCCACCCACGATTGCACCAGATACGGCGTCTGCATGTCGGCATTCGTCACCGTCATGGTGGCTTCGCGCTTCCCTTCCTGATAAACAACACGGGTTCCACCCATGACAATGCCTGCCTGCGCGGTAGCGCTCAGCAGAACGAACGATGCCGTCATTGCGGCGATAAACTGTTTCATGAGATGTGACCATCAGGAAAAGAAGAAAAAAGAGTTGAGCAGACCGGAAGCCTGCTCAGAATGTCGATCAGTTGTATACCATCAGGAAGTCAGCAGAGCCGTTAGCGCTGCCCGCCGTCACATTCGTGGTAGTGGAAACATAATCGGCCATAAATTTCAGATCGGCTTTATTTGATACCACATTCTCAGCGGCAGACACTGAACCCAGGGTAATTGGCGTCGGCGTGCTACCTGCATTATATAATTTGATGCCGACACCCGTTGCAACAGAGTTTGAATTCAATGCCAGTAGTGCGGGATTATTCGCATCTGTCACCCCCGTAAATAACACGGCCACCGTTTTCACCGACGCCGGACAATTATCCACGCTGATGGTAAAAGGCGTTTTCGTGGTTTCCACCCCGGTACCGGTAAAAAAGGTTTTTGCCCATCGACCTAAATCCACGGCGGGATTTTTTGATCCCGTAGTGACATTACAGGAGCTATCAACAATCTCGCCGGAAAATTCCACTGTGCCACCAGTTCCCTGCACCCCAGAAACCGCAGACAGCGCGGCGCCAGATGCCATTGCGCTGACCAGGAACGCGGCTATACGAATTTGACTCTTCATTATTTCGCTCATTTAAACGCATTATTAATGTTTACTTTCGCCAATACAAAAATTGTTCTGGCGTTTCTCCCTTCGTATGCTCCTGCTGATAATATTCACAATCCTGTCGTGATAATACGAGGCTTTACTTGCTGTGGTAATGTGGCAAAGATAAAACATGGCCTTTTAATAAAGACGTTCACCGCTGCCATGTTAACCGTGATTAAAATGATATTTTTCTACGTTACAAATTGCAATACCACTGAATTTTCTGCAATACAACAAGATAAAAGTCTACATTAATATTCGCGGCCAGTTTTTTATTAACTGTATCAACACACCCCACTGCGACGGCTGAAATAAACATCATGGCAACATATAGAGAGAAAAGAGATCATTTTCTGGGCTTTTTTTTGCCTGGCAGGCGTCTGGCCTAAGCGAAATTAAGAATATTCCTGGAGGGAGGGCCGCCTTTTCTGCCATCGATGTGAATCTGGCGTAAAAATGCCCCCGGCGGGGCATGTCAGTGACAGGCAGTCACCCTCTGCTCTTAAGGAACCCCGTGAGTCGCCTTATTTCTGGGTCGAGGTCCACTTGGAAGTCGGCGGCGTATATGCCGAAAAATACTCAACAATTTCCGGCAACGAGTCGGAGAAAAACAGCATATCCACGTAGCTCTGCTTCATAAAACCTTCATCGGCCATTTTCTGCACCATGACCTGCAGCGGTTGATAAAAGTTGTTCATGTTATAAAACGCGCAGGGTTTGTGGTGGATGCCTAATTGTCCCCACGTCCACTGCTCAAAAATCTCTTCCAGCGTGCCTGCCCCGCCGGGTAAGGCGATGAAAGCAGAAGACAGCGCCGCCATGCGGTCTTTACGCTGGTGCATATTCTCAACGACCTGCAAATCCGTCAGCCCGGTATGCGCAATTTCACGTTCAACCAAAGACACGGGCATCACTCCCGTCACGTGCCCGCCGTGTTGCAGGGCTGAATCCGCCACGGCCCCCATCAATCCGACCCGGCCACCGCCATAAACAATGCCCAGCCCGGCCTGAGCCAGATAGGTTCCGGCTTCGCGCGCGGCCTGCATATAAACAGAAGAATGGCCTTCAGATGAACCGCAAAAAATACCGATAGACTTCATATAATTTCCTTCAGGAATTACTCAATCCGTAAGTCTTCATTCACTCAATGTCGAAACAGCATAATGCAAAGAGGCTCAATACACTATGTAAGACTGGACAGCTGAAAGTACTGACCATGTGAGTTCCAGTAATTACCAAAAATGAGATGTCATACCCGCCGCATGTCGATATCAGAAAACCCCACGGCCTTTGCAGCACGACAGGCATAAATGCCCTTATACAATAAAGGTAGTTTCAGGCGTTATTATTCCCTCGCTCGCATTTTATTTGTCGCAAAACATTTCATCAGATAAAGACATGCTAATTTCAGACACACGTGCGCATCCGCAAATATACCCGTACTATTGCAATTTCTGCGAGTTAACGGGAATCATGCGGCTTCCGGCTAAATACCTGACAAATCCTCTAAAGCGGTTACATGACTTATTATTGCTATTCTCACCGTGTTTTTTGCAGTATTGTTTACTCATTGTTGTAGTTCTACAGTGAATGCTAGCGAGGTTGCCATGTCGTTTTTCGCCCTTAGCCAAGCCTTTTGTTCATCATTCGGGATGTTCCGGAATGGGCACGATCTTAGAACAGCAATAACGTTTATTGATTCAGCAAGATAAGCAAGAACACAAGACCAGAGGAGGCGCCCAGTCGATAATGTCACGACGTTATGACGAAACTACATACAGCCATTTTCATTATCCGCTCAAGTCCTTCTGTGGCGAAGCAGCGTTGCATACGATTAGCGCCTACCGTGCAGTGCAAATAAATAATGAGTTAAAACCAGATAAGACCATTGGATTAATGGAAATCAGCAGAACGCTTGCGCACCTGCAATCAAAAGGGAACCTAATGAAAAACAACGCCGATAATAAGAAGAGGAATTTCCTGACTCAAAATGAAATAGAGTCGCTTCTCAAAGCAGCAAACACTGGACCACACGCTGCCCGCAATTATTGTCTGACCTTATTGTGTTTTATTCATGGATTTCGTGCCAGTGAAATCTGTCGCCTGCAAATTTCAGATATTGATATCAAATCGCGCTGTATTTATATTCACCGCCTGAAAAAAGGTTTTTCGACAACACATCCATTATTAAGTGAAGAAATTCAGGCGTTAAAGAACTGGCTGGCTATTCGTGCCGCTTATCCTCATGCCAACAGTGAATGGTTATTTTTATCGAGAAAAGGAAACCCTCTTTCTCGCCAACAGTTTTATCAAATCATTTCAGCCTCGGGCGATCACGCTGGACTCCCGCTTGAAATTCATCCGCATATGCTTCGTCACTCATGCGGTTTTGCGTTAGCCAATATGGGGATCGACACCCGTCTCATCCAGGATTACCTGGGACACCGTAACATTCGCCATACTGTCTGGTACACCGCCAGTAATGCAGGTCGATTTTACGGTATCTGGGATGACGCTAAACTCAAACAGCATAATGCTATTTCACTGTGACATATACAACACCATGGATGGTGTTAAAAAAACGCGATGAGCAAAGCATTAATAATATTTAACCATATATTTATTATGCTTATTGTTCACCTCCATCCTTATTCGCATCATAATTAAACAGTTTTATTATATCCTTGTAATTAATCAGGATACCTTTTTTCAACATGACCTTTTCGTCAAACCAACCTTCACTGAACCCTCACCATCTGTAACTATTTTTCGTTTAAATTTATACACCTGACTTTGTCTACAACAGACGCTATTGTCGCACCTGATAAAATCAATAAAAATAAGACTTATCACGTAGCAATAATAGCTGCGTATGTAAAAGTGATGTAATCACAGACGGTGATTAATCCCCCAAATATAATATGCCTTTAACATCGCGGATTATTTTTTAATCGCATGATGTTTTCTACAGGTGTTCATTAACAGAAACATATTTCAGGAGTAATGCATTGTGAACCGACGTCGTTATCTTACTGGCAAAGAAGTACAAGCCATGATGCTGGCCGCCCGACATGGCGCGACCGGAGAGCGAGATTATTGTCTTATTTTGCTGGCATTCCGTCACGGCATGCGTATCAGTGAACTCCTCGATTTGCATTATCGCGACCTCGATCTCAACGAGGGACGAATCAATGTCCGTCGACTGAAAAACGGTTTTTCCACCATTCATCCACTGCGTTTTGATGAGCGTGAGGCCGTTGAACGCTGGAGTCAGGAGCGCGCAGGCTGGAGGGGCGCAGGCCGTACTGACGCCGTGTTTATCTCCCGTCGGGGGACACCGCTTTCTCGCCAGCAGGCATATCGCATTATTCGGGCGGCGGGGGTTGATGCTGGAACCGTTACCCATACTCACCCCCATATGCTCCGTCACGCCTGCGGTTATGAACTTGCCGAAAGAGGGGCCGATACGCGACTGATTCAGGATTATCTTGGCCACCGAAATATTCGCCATACCGTCCGTTATACTGCCAGCAACGCCGCACGTTTCGCCGGATTATGGGAGAGAAGCAGCCTGTTAGAGGTCATTTCGCAGGAGAAAAAGAAATAGGGTAACGCATTGATATAAAAGGGAAAGTATTTACCTGAACAGGTCAATTGGGGCCAAACTGTTTATATCATAAAAAGAATTAGTAAAGCTTTGCAACTAACAAGTTAGGAATTATCGATAAATACTATTTATCTCATTGATTAGAATAGCATTATCCACAGCATTTATTCACTCTCACCTCCGCCACTTACGCGCTTTCAACATTTCTCCACCTGACTCCTGCACGATATCAGTCATTTGTATAAAACTATTTTGTAGTTTTTTATATCAAAAAATAAAAATTTACAGAAATAAAAAACCAAGTGAAAAGAAAAAAATCGCCATTTCAAGACGTTTATCCCAACGAGTCAAAATGGCCCCAATTGACTCATTAATTGGGTAAAAACTGTGCAGAACCGGCCGTCGCCCCATTCGGCTGAAATATGGAATGCCTGGAAGGCACAACGACTGGCCATTTCGGTTCGTGATATCGACATTGTTTAAAGGAAAACAGCATGAAAATTAAAACACTGGCTATCGTTGCTATGTCAGCCCTGTCCCTGACCTCCGCGGCGGCTCTGGCCGATACCACCACGGTAAACGGCGGTACAGTGCATTTTAAAGGAGAAGTCGTTAACGCAGCCTGCGCCGTCGACGCCGGTTCAGTCGAACAAACCGTTCAGCTTGGCCAGGTTCGTTCGGCAAAACTGGCGACTGCGGGCAGCACCAGTTCCGCGGTCGGTTTCAACATTCAGCTTGATGATTGTGATACCAGCGTATCAACCAAAGCCTCTGTCGCGTTCTCTGGCACGGCCGTTGATACCACCAACAACACCGTACTGGCACTGCAGGGCTCTGCTGCCGGTAGCGCCACTAACGTTGGCGTCCAGATCCTCGACAACAAAGGCACCCCACTGGCGCTGGATGGCGCAACCTTTAGCGCCGCAACAACCCTGAACGATGGCACTAACATCATCCCGTTCCAGGCGCGTTACTACGCCACGGGCGCCGCAACTGCCGGTACCGCTAACGCAGACGCCACCTTCAAAGTTCAATACGAGTAATTCATCACGCAAGGACGCACCAGGGGCCAGGAGGGCCCGTTATCCGCAATGGGACTGAGGTGATAACGATGCAAAGGATGAAATCAGGTCTGCTGATGCTTTTACTTCCCGCCTGCGCGCTGGCCGGCAACAAGTGGAACGTGACGTTACCCGGCGGAAACATGCGTTTCCAGGGAGTCATTATTGCCGAATCTTGCCGCGTTGAAGCTGGCGATCGCCAGATGACCGTGCAAATGGGGCAGATCAGCAGCAATCGATTTCATGCGCCAGGGGAGGATATCAACCCTGTCTCTGTCGATATTCATCTCCAGGAGTGCAGTACCGCCGTAAGTCAACGCGTCGGCGTGGCATTTCATGGCGTCGCGGATGGCAAAAACCCTGACGTTCTCTCCGTGGGAGAAGGACCGGGGATCGCCAGCGGTATCGGGATAGCGTTATTTGATAAAGAAGGCAGCCAGCTCCCACTTAACGGCCCACCGGCTAGCTGGACACGGCTTTACTCCGGGCCAACCACACTGCATTTCGTTGCGAAATACCGTTCTACCGGACGTCAGGTCACCGGTGGGGTCGCGAATGCACAAGCCTGGTTCTCTTTGACCTACCAGTAATACCCCCGCAGAAATAGCAAATACAGGAAACGACGGTGAGTACAGCAAGGATAAACATGAAAAAAACACGCACCATGATGCGCCGCCTGCTGGGCGGAATGCTGATGATTGCCGCCATGGGATTGTTCACACAGGCTGAAGCAGGCGTTGCGCTGGGGGCGACCCGGGTGATTTATCCGGCGGGTCAAAAACAGGTACAACTGGCGGTCACCAACAATGATGACAGCAGCACGTATCTGATCCAGTCATGGGTGGAAAATGCTGAAGGCGTCAAAGACGGGCGTTTTGTGGTAACACCGCCGCTGTTTGCCATGCAGGGAAAAAAGGAGAACACCTTACGCATTCTTGATGCAACCAATAACCAGTTACCACAGGACCGCGAAAGTCTGTTCTGGATGAACGTCAAAGCCATTCCGTCGATGGACAAATCGAAGCTCAGCGATAACACCCTGCAACTGGCCATTATCAGCCGTATCAAGCTGTACTACCGTCCAGCCGGACTCGCGCTGCCGCCAGATCAGGCCGCGGAAAAACTCACTTTCCGCCGCAGCGCAGGCACGCTCACATTGATCAACCCAACGCCGTACTACCTGACGGTGACCGAACTCAATGCCGGCACCCGGGTACTGGAAAATGCCCTCGTGCCTCCCCTGGGCGAAGCCCGCGTGAAGTTGCCAGCCGATGCGGGTAGCGAGATTACCTATAAAACCATTAATGACTATGGCGCACTGACGCCGCGCATGAAAGGCGCACTGCGATAACGAACAGGGAATCCGCGTGATCCCTGAATAAAAAAAGAACTGACAGCCGGGCGATTTTGAACCGGAGGGACTATGTCATATCTGAAACCTGGACTCGTCCGTAGGCGGCATTATGCACCACTTTTGTCAGGCGCAATGGCGCAGATCCCCTTTGCCTTTTTGCTTGCCTCACACACATTTTCCGCGCAGGCAGAACTCTATTTTAACCCGCGCTTTCTGGCGGACGATCCGGCTGCCGTCGCGGATCTTTCCGGTTTTGAAAAGGGACATGAGCTCCCCCCCGGCACGTATCGCGTCGATATTTACCTGAACGAGGGGTTCATGACCACCCGCGATGTCACTTTTCATGCCAGCGACAACAGCCGCGAGCTGTCCCCATGCCTGACGCGTGAACAGCTCGCCGCAATGGGACTGAACACCGCCGCCGTCAGTGGAATGAACGTGCTGGCAGCGGATGCCTGTGTCCCGTTAACGGAAATGATCCCTGACGCCACCACCCGTTTAGACGTGGGTCAGCAGCGGTTGCATCTGACAATTCCTCAGGCCTTTATGGGAAATCAGGCTCGCGGCTATATCCCGCCGGAACGCTGGGATCACGGGATTACCGCTGGCCTACTGAATTACAACTTCACCGGCAACAATGTCCAGAACGACGTCGGCGGCAGCAGCAACTACGCCTATTTAAACCTGCAAAGTGGCCTTAACCTGGGCGCGTGGCGCCTGCGCGACAATACCACCTGGAGCTACAGTAGCGGCGGGAGTTCTTCGAGCAACGAAAACAAATGGCAGCACGTTAATACCTGGCTGGAAAGGGACATCACGCCGTTGCGCTCACGCCTGACGCTCGGCGACAGCTATACCAACGGCGATGTCTTTGACGGCATTAACTTCCGCGGCGCGCAACTCGCTTCTGATGACAATATGCTGCCGGACAGCCAGAAAGGCTTTGCCCCGGTGATCCACGGGATTGCGCGCGGGACGGCGCAGGTCTCCATCAAACAGAATGGCTATGAGATCTATCACAGCACGGTACCACCAGGCCCCTTCAGCATCAGCGACCTCTATGCCGCGGGTAACGGCGGCGATCTGCAGGTTACCATCAAGGAAGCCGACGGGAGCAGCCAGAACTTCACCGTTCCTTACTCCTCGGTCCCGGTGCTGCAACGTGAAGGCCATACCCGCTATGCCGTCACCGCCGGAGAGTACCGTAGCGGTAACGATCAGCAGGAAGAGCCGACCTTTTTTCAGAGCACCTTACTCCACGGCCTCCCGGCTGGCTGGACTCTGTACGGCGGTACGCAACTGGCAGACCGCTACCGCGCCTTCAATCTGGGAGTGGGGAAAAACATGGGGGTACTGGGAGCGCTGTCGGTGGACGTCACTCAGGCCAATGCCACTCTGCCCGATGACAGCAAACATCAGGGGCAGTCGGTGCGTTTCCTCTATAACAAATCACTGAGCGACGTTGGCACGAATATCCAACTGGTTGGCTATCGCTACTCCACACGCGGATATTTTAGTTTTGCCGATACCACTTACCGTCGAATGAGCGGCTATGACGTCGAAACGCAGGATGGCGTTATTCAGGTTCAGCCGAAATTCACGGACTACTACAACCTCGCCTATAACAAGCGCGGCAAGGTGCAGGTGAGCCTGACCCAGCAGTTAGGCCGTACCGCCACGCTCTATCTGAGCGGAAGCCATCAGACTTACTGGGGCACCAACAGCGCCGATGAACAATTGCAGGCTGGTCTGAATACCGCCATCGGCGATATCAACTGGACGCTGAGCTACAGCCTGACCAAAAACGCCTGGCAGGAGGGTCGCGACCAGATGCTGGCTATTAACGTCAATATTCCGTTCAGCCACTGGCTGCGATCGGACAGTCAGTCCGTCTGGCGACACGCCAGCGCCAGCTACAGCATGTCGAATGACCTCAACGGCCGGATGACCAATCTGGCGGGGCTGTATGGCACCGTGCTGGAAGACAATAACCTCAGCTACAGCGTGCAAACCGGCTATGCGGGCGGCGGGGAAGGCAACAGCAGCAGCACTGGCTATGCCACGCTGAACTACCGCGGCGGTTCTGGCAATGCCAACGTCGGTTACAGCCGTAGCGACGGACTCAAACAGTTCTATTACGGGATGAGCGGCGGCGTGCTGGCGCATGCCAACGGCGTCACGCTGAGTCAACCACTCAATGACACGGTCGTGCTGATTAAAGCGCCCGGCGCAGAGGGCGCGAAAGTGGAAAACCAGACCGGAGTACGCACTGACTGGCGTGGTTATGCGGTGCTGCCTTACGCCACCGAGTACCGGGAAAACCGGGTGGCGCTGGATACCAATACGCTCGCCGATAACGTTGATCTGGATGAAGCAGTGGTCAACGTCGTCCCCACGCACGGCGCGATCGTCCGGGCGGAATTCAACGCCCACGTCGGGATGAAACTGCTGATGACGCTCATCCACAACGGCAAGCCGGTACCGTTCGGTGCGATGGTCACCGCCGACAGCAGCCAAAGCAGCAGCATCGTCGCCGATAACGGTCAGGTCTATCTGAGCGGTATGCCGCTGGCAGGCAAAGTTCGGGTGAAATGGGGTGATGGCGCAAACGCCAGCTGTGTGGCGGATTACCGCTTAGCCGCAGAAAACCAACAACCGTTGCTCAGCCAGCTCACCGCGGAATGCCGCTAAGGACATGATGATGAACAAACGTCTTTATCTGCTGGGCGCCGTCTTCTCGCTGGTCAGCGCCAGTACGTTCGCCGCCGACAGCACGATCACGATCAGCGGATACGTCAGGGATAACGCCTGCGCCGTGGCGGGCGAATCGAAAGATTTTACCGTCGATTTACTGGATAACGCCGCTAAACAGTTCAGCCGTATCGGCGCCACCACGCCTGTCGTCCCGTTTCGTATTGTGCTTTCTCCCTGCGGCACGTCGGTCACGGCGGTAAAAGTCGGTTTTATCGGTATTGCCGACAACGATAATACCCGCTTATTGAAACTCGACAGCGGGACATCGGCGGCGGCGGGGATGGGAATTGAGATCCTCAACGGACAGCAGACGACGCTGCCGCTGAATGCCGGGTCCGCTACCCTTCCGTGGACAACCCTGACGCCCGGTCAGACCAATACGCTTAACTTTTATGCCCGCCTGATGGCAACGCAGCTCCCCGTCACGCCGGGACACGTCAATGCAACAGCGACATTCACTCTTGAATTTCAGTAAGCGGAGGCTTTGATGAAATGGTTTCAACCCCGGTGGCTACTGGCGGTATTCCTTGCCGCTTCTGCTGTTGTGCAGGCGGCCGACGTGACCATTACCGTGAACGGGAAAGTGGTCGCCAAACCGTGCACGGTATCGACCACCAATGCCACCGTCGAACTGGGTGATCTCTACACCTTCAGTCTGGTCGCCGCCGGTTCCTCCTCCGCGTGGCACACCGTGGCGCTTGAGCTAAGCAATTGCCCGGTAGGCACCTCGCGTGTCACCGCCAGCTTCAGCGGGACAGCCGACAGCACGGGCTACTACAAAAATCAGGGGACCGCCGGAAATATCCAGCTTGAACTCCAGGATGACAGCGGTAACAGACTGAACACTGGCGCGACAAAATCAGTGGTGGTGGATGACGCCTCACAATCCGCCCGTTTTCCTTTGCAGGTCAGAGCGTTGTCGGTAAACGGCGGCGCAACCCAGGGAACGATCCAGGCGGTGATTAACGTGACCTATACCTATGCATGACCAGGAGAGTATGTTGATGAAAAGAGTCGTAACCCTGTTGACGACACTGTTGCTGATGGGCTGGTCAATCAATGCCTGGTCCTTTGCGTGCAAAACCGCCAGCGGCGCGACCATTCCCATTGGCGGCGGTAGCGCGAACGTCTACGTTGATCTCTCGCCTGCGGTTAACGTCGGGCAAAACCTGGTGGTTGACCTCTCAACGCAGATCTTTTGTCATAACGATTATCCCGAAACCATAACCGATTATGTCACCCTTCAGCAGGGGTCCGCTTACGGCGGCGTGTTATCGAGTTTTTCCGGCTCCGTAAGATACAACGGCTCCAGCTATCCGTTTCCGACCACCAGCGAAACCGCACGGATGATCTATGACTCAAAAGTCGATAAACCGTGGCCGACCGTACTGTATCTGACGCCAATCAGCTCTGCTGGCGGCGTCGCAATAAGTGCCGGAACGCTTATCGCGAAACTCATTCTCCGCCAGACCAACAACAAAAACAGCGATGACTTTCAGTTCGTGTGGAGCATTTATGCGAATAATAGCGTGGTCATTCCGACTGGCGGTTGCGACGTCTCCTCCCGCAACGTGACGGTAACGCTGCCGGACTACCCCGGCTCTGAACCCGTTCCGCTGACGGTCTACTGCGCACAGAGCCAAAATCTGACGTATTACCTCTCCGGCACCACCGCAGATTCCGCCAATTCGATCTTCACCAATACCGCGTCGTCTTCGCCCGCGAAGGGCATCGGTGTTCAGCTCACGCGCAACGGTACCATTGTCCCTGCCAACAGCACCGTGTCATTAGGCACGGTCGGTACCTCTGCCGTAAGCCTCGGCTTAACGGCTAACTACGCACGAACCAGCGGACAGGTGACGGCAGGCAATGTTCAGTCAATCATTGGGGTGACGTTTGTTTATCAGTGATGCGGGTAAGCCGGGGATGGACTACATTTTGTCCCCCTGCCCTTGTGCCGCCGAAGGTCTTGCGAGGATGATGCCGCCAGACCGCCAGCCTCTGGTGCTGCTGAGCTCGCCGTCGCTGGATATCTCAACGCTTCCCGTGCTGGCGTCAGCACGCCGGATTGTGGTGTTTCTTCCTGACGATCCCCTTTGGCTACTCACCACGTTGCAGCAGGCGGCGCTTCTGCTGGAACAGGCCACGGCTCCCCTGCCGATGCTGATCCTCAGTCGCTGTCCTGACCGTTGGTTGTGGCACACGCTGGGGCATCTTGTGACGCGTGGCAGTCTGCTGACAGAAATCCGGGCCGTCGCCTCGGATTTACCGACGCGCTGCATTGCCGCGCTATTGCGCGGGCACGGGTTGCAGGATATTCCGCCTCTGGGACAACGCGCAGACAACGAGGCGTTGATCTATGGCAAGCCGACAATCGGCCTCAGCAAACCGGAGCTCAACGCCATTCTGGATTTGCTGCACGGATACCCCATCCAGGAACGAGCGAAACAGCGAGGCATCAGCCAAAAAACCCTTTATAATCAGAGAACTTCAGGACTTAAAAAGATGGCGGAACATTTCCCGCAACTGGCGACACACTTTCCTGGCAACCCAGAGACCCGGTTGAACAGAAGCGGTAGTGATGCGTTATCCGCCTTCGAGCGTGAATTCGTCCATGCCATCCATTGCCGACAACTCTTTACGGTATTTCAACCGATTGTGGACAGCAACCACCGTTTACAAGGAATGGAAATTCTCTCACGCTGGCGGCGCGAGGGCACGGTCCTGCAACCCGGCGCATTTTTGCCGCAAATACGCGCTGAATACGCCTGGCAGGTACTGACCGCGTTTGTTTTGCAGGAAGCGATACAGAAAATCAACCAGCATCCCGGAGAGTTCTATTTCTCACTGAATATCCCTGCCGCCCTCGCCAGCCATGAATGCCTTCCACGAATGCTGGAAGCGGCGAAACAGCAACTGGAATCGCCACAGCAAACGGACAGACTGGTGCTGGAATTTGCTGAGACCATCGAGTTCAGCCAAAGAGGCAAAACCGCCGCGAACATCGACAAATTAAAACGGCTCGGCTTTCGTATTATGCTCGATGACTGCTTCTCACAAGGCAGCGTGATGTTTCCGGTCAGGCAGATCCAGTTTAGCGAATATAAACTGGATATGTGTATTATCAATGAGATGCAACGCGATCCACACGCGCTGGCGCTGATAAAAAGCCTGAACTATTACTGTATGCTGACAGGCAGTCGCTGCGTTGCCGAAGGGGTCGACAGTGAAGAAAAATTTACGATATTGAAAGCATTAGGAATCGATCGCTTTCAGGGATATCTCATCTCCCCGCCGGTAGGCGGGAATATGCTTGAACGGTTTATGGACCGCTACATATCATTCTGATCAAACATGCTTTTTGAGGAGAGGATGACGCTCAATAATGAATAGACATCGATCCTGATCTTTTCCGGCGGCAAACAGATCTCATCATAAGGACAGGAAATATCGACTGTTGTGGGATAAGTCCATTTTGTCAGGTAACGAGGCAGGCTATACTCTTTCAAACACTCATCTCAGAGGCAGCAGCTGGCGTGAAGGATATGTATTACAACGATGAAGGGATCAATGCGTTAATCCAGAATGAACTGAATGCGTTCATTAAGGACTACAAAAATACGATCTACGCATATGCGATTATGAACAAGAAAGATCCCTCGCAAATGCAGATTATCAATAATAATCCTGAGTGGTTTAACATCTATCTTGAAAGAAAATACCAGTTTATTGACCCTGTCATTATTAGGGCTTTAAGTAGTGTTGAAGATTTTTTCTGGGAGAACAAGGTGCTGCTGGCAAGCGGTTATAACCTGACGCGCATTTTCAGTGAAAGTTCTGAACACAATATTTATCAGGGTCAGACGTTTCCCCTGCATGACTATCTGAATAATCTTGTCGTATTGTCCATCATCAGCCAGAAGGATTCGGGGATTGAGATGGAAGCCTGCCGCGCACATTTCATGCATTTCCTCATTCAGTTACATCAGAAGACGCTTAATCTCTACAGTAAAGTGCATCAGAAAAAGAACGTGTTTTTGTCACCGCGTGAACGACAAATTTTGAAGTGGGTCAGTGCGGGTAAAACATATGCCGAAGTCTCGGTTATATTGTCAATTGCAGAGCGCACCGTGAAGTTTCATATGAGCAATGCAATGAAAAAGCTGGGCGTGAACAACGCCAGACATGCGGTAAAACTCGGAATGGAGCTCAGATTACTGGATAACTGAACTCCGTGCGGGATTACAGACGGCGAAGCTGTTGAAGTATCTCACGGAGCCAGTGGCTGGACTTATCTTTGCTGATGATGCTTTCAATTGCGCTTTCAGTTGCCGGCATAAAAATATAGTAGATAGTTTCACCTTTCTCAGAAAGACCTTTCTGAATCACGTCAATTTTCCAGTGCGCATGACGGAAAATGGCATACATACCGCGACTGGCAACGGCGAACATTCCCCGATACTGTTTCTTCATGCAATAGACGATCATTGCCAGAAACAGTGCCTTACTGGCAGGCATCCCGCGAAGGTTTCCGGAATCACGTCTCGCTTTATCTAAAAACAGGCGGCTCACTTCGCAACAGGGAATATCCGTAGGGAGAGTGATATTATCGAAGTACTCATGGAATATTTCGCTGATCATCGTCGGTTGCGTGGCATCGATAAATCGGGCGCCACACAGGATTTCTCCCTCATGCATCCCTAACAGATAAGTCGTGTTTTCGTTATCAAATTGATCCTTTTCCAGGCCATCAGTACATTCCACTTTCCAGTCGAGCCGCTCACGAAATGTTCGATTTCTCAGGCGGTAGAGTTCAGTGGCAAAACCTGACGGCAACTCATCGCGATCAAGCAAAAAAAACTCAACAAAAGAGTTCATTTATTCATTCCTGATAATAACATTCTGAAATTATTATCCCCTGTCTTTTAGGACAGCTTTTTTTCAGGTCGGGTCTTCCTTATACTTAAAAAATACCTGACTAATAGCGCTCGCGGCACATACTAGTCAGGCGGTCAAAGACCAACGTAACACCAGGGATAAATCCACCCGAGATTATCTAACATTTAAACTCCCGGGTACAGAATGCAATAAGCACTTAATCACTAAAAAACTATTAAAATACGACAAATATCAAATATTTCACCTTATTATATTGCCCCTTGTATTTTCAAGGGGTAATATTTAAGGTTGAGTTAACTATTAAGCTCAATGCTGTCGCTCGCTCTCATCCTTTAACATCACGCGCCGTTTTCTCTTTCTACCTCTCTACATCCGTCCTTATTTCTCTCTTGTAAGAGAATAGTCCTGTTTGCAGAGATGGCGTGAGATCGCCGGCAGTCACGCTTCCTTAAGACGTACGAATGTTATCCTTCAGATGAATAATCTCGCAGAACGCGCGCAACGCGGATGCGGTAAAAAGAGAATATCGACTCACGTCCTTCCCTTTGCGCTGCCCGGTGTTTCATGTTGCTCTTCCACACGGCGACGGCGTCTTCACTCTCCCACCAGGAAAGCGATAAAATCTTCCCTTCCGTACTCAGGCTTTTGAAACGCTCAATCGAAATGAAGCCCTCAATATTAACGAGTTCGTTCCTGAGTTCAGCCGCAAGCTGTAAATATCGCGCCTGCTGAGTCGGTACCGCATCCGCTTCAAAAATCACCGCTATCATAACAACCTCCTGGGTTAGCACTTCCGCCACTTTAGCGGTAAGTACCGGGCAATACTTCGCTGAATACCGAATAATGCATGGTTGGGGATCATGACGGCACATCCGCATCGAGCTTACTGTAGAACCCCTGTTCCAGTTTCGTTTCCAGTATCGACTGGACCTCAATCGCCAGGTTTTTATAGAACTCCGACAGTTCATCGTCCTTACAGAGCAGGACAATTTTGCGACGTTCTTTGCGATTGTTGATCCGGATGATCTTCAGCGAGTCCGTAAAGGCGGGAAGAGTGGTAATAAACAGCGGCGTGGTCAGCGTCCATCCGTAGCCGCAGGAAATTAATTTCAGAATGTCATCAGCATTATCCATTTCAAACTGGATGGACGGAGACAAGTTATTCCATTTCAGCCAGTTGAGCGTCTGGATGCCGGTCGGTGTATTGCGGGTATAGGCGATGTAGTCCCTGTTTTTACACAACTCTTCCAGTCGTGTTTCCGGCCAGACTTTGGGGCAAACGCACAGAAACTCCTCCTCAATCAGCGGGTACATTCTGACATTAGGCGGCATCTCGGTATGCAGCATCGTGATGGCCAGGTTAATGCTGCCCGTATTCAGCGCGGAAAGCAGCCCCGATGCTGTACCGGTCACCTGGAAAATATGTTTCACCTGCGGTTGCAGGAAGGTCAGAATATCCAGGCCGATAGATTTACCGATCGAATCAACAAAGCCGATTTTCAAATGTGAAATATGCCCGTGACTGATCGCGTTGATATGTTCCTGCAGATAGACACCGCTATCGATAATCTTTTTTCCCAGCGGGTACAGCGCCTGTCCGGCTATCGTCATCTGAATGGGTCGCTGTGAGCGGTTAATCACTTCAGTTTTTAAGCCATTTTCCAGATTCGCGATCTGCTGAGAAATCGAGGATTGAGTCAGGTTGAGTTTCTTTGCCGCAGCGGTAAATGACCCTGTCTCAATCACCGCTAAAAACGCCTGTAACTGCTTAAAATCGAAGTTAATATCCTTCATCACCGCCTCTACTATTACATTTTTTAATAATGAGTATTTATCTTTTCAATGCTTTTTTTTCTTTGAGCCACTTCAAATTATCCGTACTGCCAGCCAATTAAGGTAGCGATACACCTTAATACAGGAAGAGACATAACGATGCGTGAAGAAAAGGATCTATTAGGAACGTTAATGGTGCCGAAGGAAGCCTACTACGGTATTCAAACGCAACGAGCAGTACTGAACTTTTCAGTTTCGGGAAAAACGGCCGGGGATATTCCGCATTTTCTGTGGTCGATCGCCGCGATAAAACAGGCGGCCGCTCAGGCCAACGCCCAAATCGGCGCGTTGGATCAGCAGAAAGCCGCCGTCATCGTGACGGCGTCGCAGGAGGTGATGAACGGTGATTTTGACGCCCATTTCCCGATTGATATTTTTCAGGGCGGCGGCGGCACCTCGACCAACATGAACATGAATGAAGTGGTGGCTAACCGCGCGAATGAACTGCTCACTGGCGTACGGGGATATGATGCGATTCATCCAAATACGCACGTCAATATGGGGCAGTCGACCAACGACGTCATTCCTGCGGCGATGAAAATGACCAGCCGCGTAAATATCAAGCATTTGCTGGCGCAACTGGAAAAACTGGAAGCCGTCTTAGCGGATAAAAGCCGTCTGTTTGCCGACGAAGTGAAATTAGGCCGCACCTGCTTACAGGATGCAGTGCCAATGACGTTTGGCCAACAGTTTGGCGCCTATCGCACACAGGTCAACCGGCTCAGGGAAAAACTGGCCGAGGTCAACGAGGAGGCGCTGTGCTTACCGCTGGGGGCGACGGCGATTGGCACGGGGTTGTCCACCCATGAGGGTTATCTTCCGGCGGTGTATCAATGGCTGGAGACCCTCACTGGCGAGCAATATCGCCCGGAAGCGGACTTCTTCGATGGTCTGCAACACGGTGATTTCTATATTGAATTCTCCGCGCAGCTCAAGAAAATCGCCGCCTTTCTCTCTAAAATGGCGACCGATTTTCGTATTCAGGGTTCAGGACCGCGTGCCGGTTTTAATGAAATTATTGTTCCTGCCGTGCAACCGGGTTCGTCCATCATGCCGGGCAAAATTAACCCGGTCATGCCCGAACTGATGAATCAAATTGCGTATCAGGTTATCGGTAATGACGTCACAGTGACCATGGCGGTTGAGGGCGGCGAACTTGACCTGAACGTGTGGGAACCGGTGCTGCTGAAGGCGCTCTTCGAATCCTGTTCATTACTGAGCCGGGGGATACCGCTGTTCATCGATAAATGTCTGAAAGATATCGCGATAAATGAAGAAGTGAGTGCTCGCTACGCAGAGGAAAGTACGGCGCTGGCCACCGTCGTGGCAACCCTGTTTGGCTATCAGGTGGGATCGCGAATTGCAAAAGCCGCGTACCAACAACAGTGCAGCGTAAGGCAGGTCGTGCTGGCAGAAAAATTGCTGACGCCGGAACAGGCGGATTATCTGCTTGATCCGATGAACATGACCGACCCGCAAAAGAGTACGGCAGCGATTAAACGCTATCAAACAGAAATGAATATGTCGTAATCATCTGTTATCGAGAAATAAGCGTTAATTGCAGGTAATGAATATTCCCTGTTCATTACCTCGCCCTCTCGTTGCCGATAAATAAAATATAACAAAGAGCAGGTTAATTATATGGTGATATTACATGTCGTTTTATTGCTGGGAACCATCATGCTTGCCGCCCGCTGGGGTGGAATTGGCGTCGGGTTTGCCGGCGGGATCGGATTAGCGATTTCGGTATTTATTTTTGGCGTTCCGGCAGGTTCTCCGCCTGTCGACGTGATGCTCATTATTCTGTCCACCATTGTGGCGCTCTCAGCCATGCAACAGGCTGGCGGAATGGATTATCTCGTCACCCTGACCGAAAAGTTACTGCGCCATAATCCAGGCTATCTTAATATTCTTGCCCCCACCGTAACGTTTATTCTGACGGTACTGTCCGGTACCGGTTATACCGCCATGTCGGTGATGAACGTGATTCAGGAAGTGGCGAAAGACAACGGTATCCGGCCCAGCCAGCCGTTAAGCTCTGCGGTTGTGGCTTCGCAACTCGGGATTACCGCCTCCCCGATCTCTGCCGCCACGGCGATTATGTACGGCACCGTTGAGGTGATGGGCGTGAGCTTCGGCGATGCAATGCTGATTATCCTGCCCACTGCGTTATTTGCCATGCTGATCGCGGCATTCATTGCCAGCAGACAAGGCGCCAAACTGGCCGACGATCCTGTGTGTCAAAAAATCATGCAGGAAAATAAAATTGTGCTGAATAAACATGCCAGCCGCCCTATTCCCGCCGGAGCAAAATCCTCGGTTGCCATATTTCTGGTGGGAGTGGTCTTCGTAGTCTGTATGTTGCTGTTTAAATCCCTGATTGGGCATACCATCAATTCCCGCGACTTAATCATTATTACGATGTTTGTCGTGTCCACGATCATTATTTTTACCTGCAAGCTGGACATGAAAGAGCTGAAGAACTCACCGATATTTAAATCCGGCGCGGAATCACTGGTGGTGGTATTAGGGATTGTCTGGCTGAGCAGCACGCTGATCGGTGCCCATATCGATGAGATCAAAATGGAAGCCAGTGATATATTACGCGCCTGGCCGTTCTTACTGGCGGCGGTATTTTTCTGTACCAGCGCCATGCTGTTTAGCCAGGGGGCAACCAGCGCATTACTGATGCCTATCGCCGCCTCCATCGGAATTAGCCCGGAGGCAATATTAGCCAGTTTTGTCGCGGTCAGCGCACTCTATATCACCAATATTTATCCGACAACCGCGTTTGCGATAGCCACTGATGACACGGGTTCATTTCTCAGTTCGCGCTGGAATGGCTCAAAGATCGTTAATCATCCCTTCTTCCTGCCAGGATGTTTGTCGATTATCTTCTCGGTACCATTTGGCTTTTTACTGGCACAGATGATTTTGTAATGGCGAAGACAGAACAGGCCTGCCGTTGACGGCTTTCTCTTTCACCCCACGGCATCACAAACGTAGCCGCAGTAAATATGTCGTGATAAACAGCAGAACAGGTTGACGTTAACCTGTTCTGCTGTTCGCCCGCATGTGAGTTATTCGGCAATTACTGGTATGTCATTGTAAAAGACAGTACGCCGTTCGCCGCCCCTGTGGTGATGTGATCGCCCGTCTGGTAGTAACGCGCCTTAAGCGGTACCGTGAACCCGCCCCCTGTGCTCGATGTCCCAACCGCCACATCGGAGCCCAACCGCATCGGCTGGTTGTTATAAAGCAGTTGGATCCCGACCCCTGTAGCGGCGTTACTCCCGCTGGTCGTATTGATGACGCCTTTCGTTGCGTCATTAATATCGCCTTCCATCCTGACGCTGACGGCGGTTCCGGCATTGCAGGTCATCGGCAAATTGAATGACTGGGTATATGCCTCTCCCGGCGTCGTTCCTTTGCCATTAAAGGCATTTTTATCAACCTCTTTCATATCGACAGGGATGGATGCCGTGGTCAGTTTGCAGGCTGGCGTGGTCACCGTGAACGCATTGATATTGACTGCGGCTTCTGGGGATTGCCAGAGCAGCGAGTTATTCAGCAATATCAATGACCCCACCGTTCTTGCCGATATCGTACCAGAACCGGTCTCCGTCGCCGTTTTATAGAACGTCACCGTGACGGAACCATTCAATCCGGGGCTTATCATTCCCGTGGTATTTTGACAAAGCCTGGCGGTGTTACTATCGCCCCGAATCGTATTCGCCCCCGTCACGGCGGCATTCCCTCCGGCGCACTTTGCCGTCGAGCCGGAAACGGCATAGCCAATACCGTCAACGTTGGTTTTATAGACCCGAACCCCATTGACCATCGAATCGAAGGTACCTATCGCCTTTACGCCAAACGTTTGATTGGAAATGACCCCTTCCACTGAATCAAAACAACTGAACGCATTCACTGTCGGCGTCATTATCTGCGTACCAATAACGGCCCCCACCGGCAGATCCCTGGAGATAGTGATATTCTGCGGCGATAAGGTTGTTGATGGCGTGACCGTCGAACAATCCCACGCCAGCGCAGTACGTGAAAACAGTCCCAGAGCCACCCACAATAAACTCACTATAATTCGATTCATCTTACTCTCCACTTACCTGCACTCCGCGGTGACGTTATGCGTTTTGTCAGAAGCCTGCGCAATCTGATAATTTGCCAGACAACTTTCCCCAGCCCAGTTCACCACCACGGAGCCTTTTTCCGGTGCGCCGCTAAACCAGACTCGCTGACGATCGTCAACAATCCCTTCTGGCGTATTGTCGCGATGGTTAATTGTTGCCGTCGCCCCAAACGGAATCGTTTTGCCCGTCAATTGCAGCAGGATTCGGTAGCCGGTAACGGTCGGGAAATCGGCCAGCGTCAGCGCGCCTTTTGTTGGTACGACGGTCTGCGTGTCATTCAACACATCCGTATTGTTGTTCAACCTGTCGGTATTTAGCGTCAGACTGTTCTGTCGATATGGCGCAACGTACGGCACAACGGCAAAACCTTTACTGTCTGTGTAAATGCCGCTGTTATTCGCCACTTTCACATCTGCGGCATTCTCAGCCTTCACCAACGCCATTGTCTCGCCAAGAGGTTGAGTCGCGGAGACGCCATACGGATGAACCACCAGTCCCCCCATTGCGCCAACCGACACCTGACGATTATCGCGAGAGTAGTTATAACCAAGCTGATATTCACCATGACGGCCCTTATAATTCGCCGACGCACTGCCCGTCACATCTGACCCCTTACTGTTGTATCCCTGCTGTACGTTCCAGCTCAGATTTCTGTCTTCCAGCGCGGAACCGGACAGCCCAACCTGTGAAGTGGCGTCGCCTTTTTTATTCGCGTTTGCCGATAGCGTCATCCAGCTATTTGGCAAGAAACGTGAGAATGGAATCTGCATCGTAAAAGAGACGATATGATCGTTGTCGTTGTGCCAGGGACCACGGGAATAGCTATAGTTCAGGCCATAATTAATATTGTTAATACTGGTGTTGTAACCCAGGCTGACGTTACGCTCGGTATCACCGCCCCAATAGTCCTGGTGCCAGGCCGAAAGGTTGATATTCCCGAAATCGCCAAGCTGCTGGTTCAATGTCACCTGTGCCTTACTGCGTTTGTTACGCTGATAACGCCAGTCATTGCCTTCCAGAACGTTATCGCTCGCCATCCGATATTTATTGACATCACCATTCGCTTCCTGAAAATCATGAAAGCCGGAAGAGGAATACCGATACCCCATCAGACTCAGCGAAGTGCCTGTGGATGAAAAATCTTTGGCATACTGCGCGCGAAGCGAGATACCGCCTTCCGTTTTACCTGGCATCTGCGTATGAGCAAAGGTAGTGTCAAAAGAGAACGAACCGAAATCACCCAATCCTTTGCCGATACCAATAGCCCCGGCCTGGTAATCCCCCGATGCCAGCGTGCCGCCATAAATCGTGGTGTCCCACGGCAACCCGTAACTCATTGTGGCCTGAAGAAAATCCGGTTCCTTATCCGTACTGTTTGATGCACGATATTTCCCCACAGCCAGCGCATATTTAAACTGGCCCTCACGCTGCATGATCGGTACAGCCGAAAATGGCTGAATAAACTGATGCACCGAACCATCGGCTTCACGCACCACCACGGTAAGATCACCGCTGGCGGCCGTAGGATAAAGATCATCAATCACAAACGGGCCTGGCGGTACATAAGACTGCCAGATAATATTCCCGCCCTGACGGATGGTGACTTGTGCGTTACTTTGCGCAATACCACGGACCACTGGCGCAAACCCCCGAACGCTTTCCGGCAACATGGTGTCATCCGAATAAATTTGCGCGCCACGGAAGTGAACGCTGTCGAATACACCAGCCTGCGTATAACCATCACCCATACTGAATTGGCTTTTCAGCACTTTAATATCACGCTCCAGTGAAGTGCTGAGGGTATTCCAGTGCCCGTCCCCTTCGTTATTGTTATATGTTGAGTAATTACGCAACCGCCAGGGACCGACGTTAATCCCACTACGCAGGTTCAGATAGCTGTCATTACGCGAATCGCCCTTGCCATGGCTGTTGGCAGCAGAGAAGTTATAATTCAGGAACAGCATGTTCAGTCCGTCGTCCCACTGTTCCGGTGCAACGGAGCCGCGTGGATCGCGCTGCATATATTCTTGCGGCACCGAAATATCCAGACGCATGCCATCAAATTGAAAATTAAGCTGGCTCCCGGGGAGTAACGCACCCATATTATCGATGGTTGCGGAATCCTCCATACTCATCCAGTCAGGCTGTGCGTTACGCTTCACACCCCATTTCACGAAATCGGCGTAGGTTAACGATGGGGCCAATTCACTCTCTTTACCCAGAAAGCTGATATCACGAGATTCGATATAATTTCCGTTCAGATAGACATCAACGTGATAAACACCGGGAACCTGTCCGTCAGTTTTGCTGAAACGAGAGATATCAATATCACGCGGAATATTCCCTCGGGTTTCAATAAAATCGGGTGAAAAATAATCCTCAGCCAACACGGTTGACGCATGTGTAAACAGAGAAACCAGGACTGATAATTTCGTTAACGTTGCAAAACCTGAAACCGTATTGAGCTGGAGCATAAGTATTTAACCTACATTTTAACTTTTTGTTCAGTCGTGACGCCTCCAAAATCATTAATCGCACGCCACGATACGTCTCCGCCGGTTATCCCCGATAGCGGTAGCGTGACGGTTTGAAATGGTAATACCATTGGAGGCTTAGTGATCGTCTTGCCGTTCACCTTTATTTCATTGAGCGACACGCTATAAGGCGTTGGATTATTTACAGTTAATTTCCCACCCTCACGTGAAAAAATTAACTGCTGGTATGCCAATGACGGATCGCCTTTTAACCCGGCGGGACGATAAAACAGCTTCATTTTGCTTTTTACCGCGATCAACAATTCATTTTTCGCATCCGGTGACGATGACGGAATAGATTTAATATTTAACCAGTAAACACTTTCTCTGTCCGAGGGTAAGTTGTTTTCTGCCAGCATGACGCGAACGGAGTTCTGTGAATTTGGATTTAATTTGAACAAAGGTGGCGTCGTGGTAAATTCACTGCCACTGTCATCACTATTTTCACTTTTACTCACCCATGACTGGATCAGATACGGTTTATTGTCCGGGTTTTTGACGCTGATGGTGGCCTGACTGGCATTACCATTATAAATAAGACGAGTACCGCCTATTTCAACCCCACTGATTGCCGCTGTTGAGATAAATACTATCCCCACAGCAACCGTTTTATATAATTGCTGAAACATGAGAGTTCCTGATTGATTACTCAGGGCCACGAGTGGCCCTGCTTTTACTGATAGGTCACGGTGAAGGAGGTTGACGAGTTTGCCGTCCCCGCTCCGACAGTACCTGTGGCCATATATTTTGCGAAATAGGTCAACGTATTATCGACGTCTTCCAACAACGCCACGCTAGCCGAAGAAGAGCCAACCGGGATCAATGTGGCACTATCCTGCTCATAAATAGCGACGCCGACATTCGTCGCCGTTTGACCTGTGGTCAACGCCAGAATTGAAGGATTAGACGTATTGGTGGTACCGTCAAACCGAACGCTGGCGCTGGTCACACTCGCCGGACAGGATTTCAGCACAATATTAAAGCGCTTAGCTGCCGCTGTTGCGCCATTCCCGCCAGAAAATGCCGCCGTTGAAACGGTTCCCAGATCAACAGGCTGCGCAATCGCAGAAGGATCAACGACACACGCCGTTCCTGTAATCGTTCCGGTAAAGTTAATGACGCCATCGGCTGCATTAGCGGCTTGCAGAGCAGAAAGCGATAACATTGCAGAAATCAGTGCAATTTTTTTCATATAATTAAATCCAGATAGTTAAGTTAATATTTAATTAAAAGCGTTGATGTTAAAAACAATTATTCCTGCACTCACCTCCTCTGCATATTCTCGTTTCCCGACATTAACGCAACAATTTATGTAAGATCAGACTCATGAATATATGGTTTGCACATTCTTACTCGCGCGATATTTCGATACAGAGATACACGATTACCGAGTTGAAGTTTAAATATCAGGCTGCGACGGTGTGCATAGAATGTCTTCATCGACATGCCCAATAACTCACCAATCTCATTCGCCTCCATTCCTTTTTGCATACAATCAAGAACTTCACTTTCCCGGAATGAAAGCGAGTATTTCACCCGATAAGCATACCGGGAGTCATTGACAAACAGGCATGAGAGAATTTCATTTATCCGGCGTCTCTTATCAATGAAAGTTATATCTCTCAAATGGCATAATGCGTAGTAGTCGAGATCATTGGTGATAAATGCAATGATCTTCCTGCCAGGAGACAAATACTCTGTACTCCGTTGCAGGATGGACTCATCGACATCGACTATAGTGTAATTTTCATCAATCAACTCCGGCGTTAACAACGCACTTATGCCGACAATAAAAAAATAATCATCAGAAAAAACGGAGTCTGACAATTTCATAGAACTTCCCTTTTCGACACTTCCTGCTTGCTGTTTTAACGTCAGTAAGTCACCTCATGTTTCGCTGTAAAATTTACAGAAAATAATTCAGCATGACATCACAAAAGTCGTGGATTTCGTAAGAAAACATAAAAACGATCGTTTCTACTATCTTTTTACTTTCAAAAGAACAACGATCCACAGTTCGCTATTTTTATCAAAACAAAAACCCAGAACACACAACGAAAAACAGAATTAAACACTAGCTATATGGATAGGTTTAGTTTAATGATCCGGGCGTGTTTGATAGTTGAAACTTGTAATAAACCAAAACATGGATTTTTCTTAGGAAATATACCAGGTTTAATTAACTAATTTTATTCTGTTGGAACAGGGCTTATTTTACCTGGTTAACACAGGAGCAACATCAGCGGCGCCTTATTATTCTGTCAGGCGCCGCCTACACGTGTAGGAAGGGAAATTAAGGCGTGAATTTCTCGATTGCCCGCTCCAGTTCGTCCAGCAGTGTCTGGATATATTCAAGCTCAGTAGGCAGTTCGGTGACAGTCATTGCGTCCGGGAGTTTATCCTCCAAAGACTGTGCAGCCTTCATTAAGGTCTCAACGCCCAATAGCTGGGCCGTCCCGTTAATGCGATGAATATGATGTTTAACCTGACGATAATCACCAGACTCACTGGCTTTATAAGCCGCCGTTAAATCGCAGCGATTTTCTACCTGCGCATCTTTTAATGCGCGAAGCATCAATGCCCGATTCCCTTGCGCCAGCATCGCCAGTCTTTCGAGATCAAATACCGTGTCGTGGGTATCACTCACCCCGGAGAGTAAATGAGAGAGTTGCGACAACGTGATGGGTTTGAAAAGACAAGCATTCATGCCCGCCGACAGACAACGTTCGCGCTCGTGCTCCTGCGCCGTTGCCGTGAGCCCCCAGATGACAAGCGTCGTATTACTTTTTCTGACCTGGCGGGCAAGCTCAATACCATCCATAACCGGCATATTGAGATCGGTAATCAACAAGTCATAATTTCCTTGCTGAAGATAATGCAATGCCATCTCGCCATTGTCGGCTTCATCAGCCATGATACCCAACGTCATAAGCTGACGTTTCAGGAGTAATCGGCTGAAAGGAAGGTCATCCGCGATTAATACCCGGAGTGTTGTTCCTTGCAATACTGGCAGAGGCGCGTCAACGTCCGCAACGGCAGGCGTGATATCAAACGACGTCTGGACTGGCAGGCTCAACGTAACGGTCGTCCCCCGATTCACCTCACTTTGCAGTTCGATTGTCCCTCCCATTTGCCTCATTAATCCCCGACTGATGGCTAATCCGAGCCCCGAACCGCGGTGATGTTCTCCCGCTTTTCCCTGGCTAAAGGCGGTGAATAAACGGCGTTGTTCTTCTTCGCTCATTCCCGGCCCAGAATCACGCACCGAGATCACCAGCGTTTGCTCATGCTTCACCGCAGAAATTCGCACATCACCATGTTCGGTAAATTTCACCGCGTTGCCGATAATATTGGTGAGAACCTGCCCCAGTAATTGGGGATCCAGTCGCATCGCCTCGCGTGCATCTAAACGAGAATCGTAACGTAGCGCGATCCCTTTTTGCGCCGCCAGCGCGCTGAATAATGCAATGTTGTCTTGTATCAGGCTCTCCGGATATTTCCACTGGGGGACGGTCTCTAATAAGCCCGATTCGATCTTCTCCAGATCGAGGATCTCGCCAATAAGTTTTAATAACGAACGTGAGGCCTGAGCCGCCTGGTCCACTGATGCTTTATCTTCCGGGCTAAACTTCGCAGGAGAAAATTGCAGTAGTTCAAGAAATCCCATAATGGCACTTACCGGGGTTCGTATCTCATGGCTCATGTGAGAAAGAAATTCCCGCTTCTCTTCATTGGCCCTGAGAGCCCGGTTCCGCTCCTCTTTCAGTAGGCGTTGAGAGCGTTTTCTGATTCGAACTTCCCGCACCAGATAGACTGCCCATAACAAGGTGCTGAGTACCAGTAACGACGCTAAGGTAGCCACCAGATAAAAAGGCCTGTTATATAATTCCCAGGTATCTATTTTGACATCCGGCAGACGAATCCATTTACTGACGATCTGCAGGACCTCTTTTTGTGGAATATCATCTAACGCTTTATCCAGAATTTGCCGTAACTCCGGCTCAGAGCGGGGCACCGCGAAACTAATTGCCGCGGGCTCTTCTCCGGTAAGCGGTATCCAGGAAAGCTGATCGGGATAGTAATGCTCGCTCAGATAACGCGCGGTCAGCTGATTCGAAATGGCGGCATCCACTTTTCCTGTTGCGACCAGATTCAATGCCACGCTGGAATTTTCCACCTCTTCCCACACAATGCCTGAATATTTCGCCTTCAGTGTGGCCAGTAACGTGTGATCGGCGCTGATTGCAACATGGTTACCGGGCCGCAGCGCATGCTCTTTACTTTCCTCTTTTCTGATCACGGCCACGAATTGTGTGGTGATAAATGGGTGCGTAAAAGAGAGATAATCTTCTCGGCTGAGATCATAGGTAGCTGCCTGCACAATATGCCAGTTACCTTTCTTCATCTCTGCGACCATCTCTTTATTCGATTTGACGACCACCGTCTCAAACTGAATACCCGTTTGTAAGCCAATCAAATTAAGGACATCGCCAACAATACCCCGCGTTTGCTGGCTTCCATCAACCATCGTGTAAGGGGCAAACCAGGGATTGATAATCACACGGAGTGTTTTGTGATTATTTAACCACTGCTTTTCGCGTGGCGTCAGGTCCAGAGGTTCAATCAGGAAGGAGAGATTGCCTTTATCAATCATCGACTGGGCAATTTGCCCATGGATGTTTTCATCAATTGCGCTAAGGGTATTGTTCACAATTTCCCGCAACCGTTGCTGTGCGGGCAAAAATAAAAAGTAGCTCTTTCTCTGAGGTGCTGGCCAATACTTCACCGTTGTCAGCGCAAGACTGAACTCCTGAGAAAGCCAGGTGCTGGTCGTGAGTGAATCGCCGAAAAACCAGGCATTGCGCCCATTATTAACAGAATTCAGCGCCTCCTGGTAACTGCCATAGTTATCGATCTCGGCATCGGGAAAGGACTGGCGGATAAAATCGACATCCGGATAGTGATTAACAATCGCCACCCCCGTACGTTGTGCGCTCTGCAATGGCGCCATAACGTTGCCAAGAGAGGTGACTAAATTGGGCCAGGAATGAATCAGTGGCAGAGAAACCTGAACACTTGCTTCACGCCAGGATTGACTCTCCAGCCCGGTCAATACCATATCGACCTCGCCCTTTTTTAGCGCCTCAACAGCATCAGCCTGATCCGGATACGCCATCACACTTATTCGTGTATTAAGGGAGTGTTGAATCAATGCCAGATAATCAGCATTCATTCCCCGATAACGTCCAGTCAGCGTGGTCAGAACAAGCGGCGGCTGAACGGGCTCGTAAACGGCGACTCTGAGGTTTTTTCTCTGTTGCAGCCAGCGTTTGTCATCCTCACTCAGATAAACCGGCACAGGCGATATGTAATTAAACCCTGATAGTTCAAGCTCAACGGGAGACTTTTGCTGTGCGGAAACGGCACGCCCACCTATTGATAAAACAATGAACACCACTATCAGCCAGTTATTCATCATCATGTCAGCTTATTCTGATGAGCAAAAGAGAGCAGTTCGATTAATGATTTACAGCCGAGTTTTTCCATTAGCCGCGTTTTATAAGTACTGACGGTTTTACCGCTAATATGCATCGCTTCACCGATTTGCGAATTGTCCAGACCGTTAAGCACATGTCCCATGACTTTCATCTCTTGTGCCGAAAGGGACTCCAGACGCTGCGCGTCGGTGAGGGTTTCGGAGGCTTCTTCGGAGAAAAATGGAAAATAGGTATACCCATTCTGTGCGGCATTAATGGCCGCCAGGATATTATCCATGTTCTGCTTTTTACTGATAAACGCGTTCGCTCCCGCCTGTGCGCAGCGCTTGCTGAAGTAACGATCGTTTTTCGCTGAGACGACAACTAGCACACCGCGATAGTGATTCGCTCTGAGTTTCTCCACCAGCTCAACCCCATTGACGCCGGGGATCTCAACGTCAATAACCACAATATCCGCAGTCGTTTTTAGCAAACTCTTCAGCGCAATCGCACCGTCCTCATACTCTCCGAGAACCGTAACGCGATCTTTCTCCAGTACACCACGAATAGCCATACGCGCCAGCGGATGATCGTCCACGATAATTGCCGTGCGGGAACGCATTTCACTCATAATTCCCCCAAAGACCGTGATGCTTGAAACACGCTATGTCATTAAGAATAGCGTAAACGATACGGTAGATTACCCTCTACATTAATCGTTGTCGTGCGGAGCCGTTCACTGTTCTCATCCGTTCCTCGCCCTGGCTGTATATATTTCACCGGATGCTCACTCATACGCGATCGTGATGACTGAGGCTATTGCACATCATTAAGCAATGTTCTGTATGTTTAAAACAATGCCGTTGTATCCACTCTCCTTACAAGAATGGAAAAGAATTTATCTGGCAATGTTAAAACGGGACAGAAATTGGCGGGTCGTTACATTCCCGATATTTCTGTCACACTATGCAAGAAACGCATAGCGCGAAACATTCTTGCATTTTCCCCATATCCCTATGGCTGGTAAGGTCATTGAGTTCGGGTCACTTCTGGCCTGTCGCAACAAACACACATCATCAAAAAAATAACGGGGTTCGCTATGGCGCAACAAGGGGAACAGGCGGCGCTGCCGCTTGCAACAGAAAAAGTCGGACTTAAGGGATATCTGGCATTTTTTCTGACCATCATTTTCTTTTCCGGCGTATTTTCCGGAACGGAAGGTTGGTGGCGTGTTTTTGATTTTACCGTGCTGAACGGTTCGTTTGGCCAGATCGCGAATGGCGCGGGACAAACGACCGTAACCTTCCGGGGCGCGGGCGGTACGGGCGCAAAAGATGGTTTTCTTTTCGCGCTGGAACTCGCGCCGTCAGTCATTTTGTCACTGGGCATTATTTCAATCACCGACGGCCTTGGCGGATTACGTGCGGCGCAACAGCTGATGACACCGATCCTGAAACCGCTGCTGGGCATTCCGGGCATCTGCTCGCTGGCGCTTATTGCTAACTTACAAAATACCGATGCCGCTGCAGGTATGACGAAAGAACTGGCGCAGGATGGTGAAATCACCGAGCGCGACAAAGTCATTTTTGCTGCGTACCAGACCAGCGGCAGCGCGATTATCACCAACTACTTTTCCTCTGGCGTCGCCGTTTTCGCGTTTCTGGGAACGTCTGTTATCGTCCCGCTGGCAGTGATTCTGGTGTTTAAATTTGTCGGTGCCAATCTGCTACGTATCTGGATCAACTTTGAAGAACGCCGTAACCCGACGCAAGGAGCACAAGCATGACCACTCAGGTACGCAAAAATGTCATGGACATGTTTATTGACGGTGCCCGCCGCGGCTTTACGATTGCCACCACGAACCTGCTGCCAAACGTGGTGATGGCGTTCGTCATTATTCAGGCGCTGAAAATCACCGGTTTACTTGACTGGGTTGGACACATTTGCCAGCCCGTCATGGCACTTTGGGGACTTCCTGGTGAAGCCGCCACCGTGCTGTTAGCGTCGCTGATGAGCATGGGCGGCGCGGTAGGCGTTTCCGCCAGTCTGCTCACAGCGGGAGCATTAAGTGGTCACGACGTCACGGTTCTGCTCCCGGCGATATACCTGATGGGTAACCCTGTACAGAACGTGGGTCGCTGCCTCGGTACCGCCGAAGTGAACGCCAAATATTATCCCCACATCATTGCGGTATGCGCCATCAACGCATTACTGTCGATCTGGGTTATGCAGCTTATTGTTTAAAAGGGAATTATCATGCCTGATTTATCCTGCGCAGAGTTTACGTTACTGCAAGGTGCACACCTTTACACCCCTGAAGACCAGGGGATTTGCGACGTGTTTCTCGCCAACGGCAAGATTATTGCCGTTGCACGCGATATCTCGCCTCACATTGTGCCGGATTGTAAGGTTATCAATCTCAAAGGACGGATCCTGTGTCCTGGCTTTATCGATCAGCATGTTCACCTGATTGGCGGCGGTGGCGAAGCGGGCCCCACGACCCGCACGCCAGAAGTCAGACTGAGTAGACTGACCGAAGCCGGGGTCACGACCGTCATTGGTTTGCTCGGCACCGACTCCGTGACCCGTCATCCGGAATCACTGCTGGCGAAAACCCGGGCGCTGAATGAAGAAGGGATCACCGCCTGGATGTTAACCGGCGCTTACCATGTCCCTTCACCGACGATCACCGGTTCCGTCGAAAAAGATGTGGCGCTGATCGATCGCGTCATCGGCGTTAAATGCGCCGTCTCTGACCACCGCTCTGCCGCGCCTGGCGATTATCAACTGGCAAATATGGCCGCTGAATCCCGTGTGGGTGGCCTGCTGGGCGGCAAACCGGGGGTCAGCGTGTTCCATATGGGCGATAGCAAAAAGGGGCTCAAACCGCTGTACGACATTCTGGAAAATAGCGATGTGCCGATGAGTAAGCTGCTTCCCACCCACGTAAACCGCAATGAGGCGCTGTTCGAAGAAGCACTGGCCTTTGCTCTCAAAGGCGGCACCATCGACATCACCAGCGGTATTCCCGATCCGGTTGCACCGGCTGAGGGTGTGGCGCGCGCAGTCAAAGCTGGTGTACCGCTTGCCCGGATAACGGTCAGTTCTGATGGTAATGGTAGCCAGCCGTTGTTTGATGATGCCGGCAAACTCACCGGAATTGGCGTGGCGGGCTTCGAGAGCTTGCTTGAAACCGTGCAATCGCTCATCAACGATTACGGATTTACCCTGACCGACGCACTGCGTCCGCTGACGACCAGTGTGGCTGCCTTTCTTAACCTGTCCACTAAAGGCGAAATTGCCCCCGGAAAAGATGCCGACCTGCTGGTGATGACGCCGGAATTGTGTATTGAGCAGGTTTATGCTCACGGCAAACAAATGGTGGTTGACGGGAAAGCCTGCGTGAAGGGGTCCTTCGAGTAAGCGCAATCGGTTGTCAGCCGTGTGAATGCCCGTAAAATGGCGCAGACAGACGGCTGACAGGTGATGATAAATGGATGTGAGTGGTGCAGGTTTGTATAACATTGAAACGAAATGGCTTTATGACTTTCTGACCCTGGAAAAGTGCCGAAACTTCTCCCAGGCCGCGATTATTCGTAATGTCTCGCAACCCGCCTTCAGCCGTCGTATTCGCGCCCTGGAAAACGCGGTCGGGGTTGAATTGTTCAATCGTCAGGTCTCGCCGCTGCAACTCTCCGAGCAGGGAAAAATCTTTCACTCTCAGATACGCCATCTGCTTCAACAGCTGGAAAGCAACCTGGCTGAGCTCCGCGGTGGCAGCGATTTCACGCTGCGTAAAATCAAGATTGCCGCTGCGCACTCCCTCTCGCTGGGGTTATTACCCGGTATCGTCAGCCAGATGCCCACCCAGTTTACCTGGTCGGTTGAAGCGATCGATGTCGATCAGGCTGTCGATATGTTGCGGGAAGGGCAAAGCGACTTTATCTTCTCTTATTATGACGAAAACCTGCTCCAGCCTCCGTTTGCCAATATTCACCTGTTCGAGTCGCAACTGTTTCCCGTCTGCGCAAGCGATGAAAACGGAAAACCACGATACACGCTCGACCAGCCCGCGTTTCCGCTGCTCAACTATAGCCAGAACTCCTACATGGGGCGGCTTATCAACCGAACGTTAACCCGCTATACCGAGCTAAGTTTCAGTACATTTTTTGTCTCTTCGATGAGTGAGTTGCTTAAACAGGTTGCGCTGGACGGTTGTGGAATCGCCTGGCTCCCGGAGTATGCGATTCGTCAGGAGATTCGTAATAAACAGCTCATTGTGCTGGACCAGGACGAGCTGATTATTCCTATCCAGGCATATGCTTACCGGATGGATACGCGGATGACGCCCCTGGCGGAGCGGTTCTGGAAAGAACTGCACCATCTGCATACAGTCCCCTGATTTCACTTCAAACGCAGGCAACCTGTTGCGCAGTCTCATCCATCTGCGTATCCGGCCACGACTCATACCAGCGAATAGCGGCGTGTACCAGGGACGCGGTTGAATCAATAAACCGGCACTCAAAGTTGCTCTCATGCCCGGCCACAATTAACGGGATCTCGGTGCAGCCCATAATAATGATCTGCGCACCGTGGGAAATCAGCCGCTCAATTTGCGGAAACAGTAACCTTTGTGCGGCAGACTTATCACCGCGTTTCAATGCGTAAATGGCCTGCATTACCTGCTCCTGGCCCGCCTCTTCCGGCTGAACCAGAGAGAGTCCCTGCACCATCATTTTTTTCTGATATAACCCTGTCGCCAGCGTGGCGTTCGTTGCCAGCAGGCCGACGCGAGTCACACCGGGAGGAATCTCACTCAGCGTGGCATCCAGAATGCTGATCATGTCCACCTTTGCCACGGCCCGTAAATCATCAAACCAGTAGTGTGCGGTGTTACAAGGGATGACGATACATTCAGCCCCTGCATCTTCCAGCATGTGCAGATAACGCTCCAGATAGTGCCAGGGAGAAGGCCCACCTGATAGCAGGCAGGCTGTGCGATCGGGAATGTCCGGAATGGAGCTAACGATCAGCGGGATATGTTGCTGATCGCAGTTGGCGCTGCGCAGTTCAACAAATTTTTCCAGCATGTCCGCCGTTGCTGCGGGCCCCATGCCGCCCAGAATCCCAATGGTATGTTTCATCATCTGCACCGCGTTTTCTCTGTCATTTCAATTGACACTATCACCTTGATGCCTATGTAAAAAATGCCATTTTCTAAGCGGCTATGCGTAAAAGTTATCGCCTGACAGACGCGAATCGGTTTACACCGACTGCCGTTTGCACTCCCGGACACCGACGACGTACCGGTTTGTGTGCCTTGCCTCGCTAAACAGTGACTAAACAGCGAACACCCCGTTTCGGTTTTGTAACACTCCCCCGTAAATTAGCGATACCCGCCACAAAATTCACATATCACTCACCCTGATGAAAGGAAGCATATTGCATTTGCACAGTGAGTCGGATAGCGTCTGTAACGTTACACTAAAACGTTACAGAAAACAGAATCAGCGACTTTTTCGTTAAACCAGCTGGCTGCGTCCGCCCTGCCAGATGGCGTTATCACGACCTCTACACTGTGAGAAAGGATAATCATGATGAAAACAACACCGTTTCGTTCAGCCAGACGTTTTCTGGCACTCGCTTGCCTCAGTAGCGCCCTGATTGCAGGCAGTGTGCTGAGCGCTTCAGCACAGGCAGCAATCAATTTTCGTGTTTACTCGTCTCTGCCAGGAGATGACTCCTCTGCCCACTATATTTGGTTCAACCGCTTCCAGGAAAACCTGAATAAAAACGAGAAGTTAAAAGGACAGATTAAGCTTAATTATTTCGCCAACGCCATGCTGGGAAAAGAAGCCGATGCCACACAACAGGTCCGTATCGGCGCCATTAACATGATGATTTCAGGTACTTCAATCTGGGCCACGCTGGTTCCTGAAGTGGGCGTGCTGGATCTGGGTTATCTGTTTAAAGACTATGACCAGGTCGGGAAAGCGCTGGACGGCAAAGCCGGTGAGCAGCTTTCTAAGCTAATGATGGATAAAGCAAACGTGATGGTGCTGGGCTATGGCTATAACCTCGGCGCGCGCAACGTGTACACCAAAAAGGCCATTGAAAAGCCGGAGGATTTAAAGAATCTGAAAATCCGCGTACTGCCGGTGCCAAATTTTATCGCCACGCTGAATCACATGGGCGCGGTGGCCATTCCCATGCCGGGCGGGGAAGTCTATTCCAGCCTGCAAATGGGCGTGATCGATGGCGTCGAGCATGATGCCCCGACCATCTACGCCAGCAAATATTATGAAATCATCAAGAATGGCACGCTGACCCGCCATAGCTATAACCCGCTGATGATTGCCATGAATAAGAAGAGCTTCGAGCAGATCCCGGAATCATTACGTGCCGACGTGCTAGCCGCCGCGAAAGAGGCCACGGAATACGAACGCCAGCAGGCCAGTCAAAAAGAACAGGAAGCGATTAAAAACCTGGAGGCGAAAGGCGTCACTTTCCGGGAAACCGATCGCGCATTCTTCGCACAGGCCGTACAGCCTGTCTGGAAAGCCTTCCTGGATAAATACCCGGATCTGAAACCTATGGTGGACGAGATCAGCGCCGCAGCGCCGAGCGACAGACCATAAGCCGTGCATCGTCGGCCTGCGCTGTTCAGCGGGTCGGCGATATTGCCCACACAAACCATGAAAGGAGTTCATCATGGCTGATATCCCGATGAAAACAAAGGATGAAAAGTCTTTGTTGACGCTATTGGGGCGGCTGAGTCGATTTCTGACCACGTTAACGTCCTGGGCCGGAGCGCTGGTGCTGTTTATCAACGTGCTGGTGGTATTTGCTTCGGTGATCTGGCGCTATGCCCTGCACTCACCGATCCACTGGGCGGAAGAAGTGGCGCGAGCGTTGATGATTGCGCTGGTCTTTTTTGGCGTCGCGACTTCGACCGGCAGAGGCGGACACATTGGCGTCGATCTGTTCTTACGCTTCCTGCCTGAAAGCGTTCGCCCCTACGTAATCCACGCCAGCCGCTGGATCCTGTTTCTGGTCTCCGTCGGGCTGGTCGTTTCCAGTTATGATCTGGTGCAGGCCGCGCGACTGCAAACCACCGAGACGGGCCTGCCGCAGACCATCTACGTGATTCCGGTATTAATCGGTTCCGTGGTGATGATGGTGGCCGCGCTGGAACATGCCCTACATGAGCGCGCCAAAGTGGTGCTGCTCAGCGGCGCGGGGATCATCGTGCTGGCGGCGCTGGGTTATCTGAAACTGTCGCTGATGGCCGATCCGGCCAGCGCGGCGGCGGGCCTGATGTTGATTTGCTTCGTGCTTGGCATTCTGGCCGGTGTGCCAATCGCCTTCACGCTCGGCATGTCCGCCATGGTCTTTTTTATCTGCGACCCTTCCCTGCCGTTTGTCTTTTTCTCACAGCAGGTAGCGGCGGGCGTTGACCACTTTGTTCTGTTGGCGATTCCGTTCTTCTTGCTCGCCGGTGCGGCGATGGAAATCAACGGCATGTCCACGCGTCTGGTCGAGTTGATTGTGCGCGGCATGGGACGCTTTCGCGGCGGTCTGAACATGACCACCGTACTGTCGATGGCCTTTTTCTCTGGCATCTCCGGTTCCAAACTGGCCGATGTGGCGGCCGTCGGCGGGGTGTTAATGCCTGCGGTACGACGCGCGAAGCAGGACAGCGAAGAAGCCGCCGGGGTATTTGCTGCATCCGCGGTGATGGCGGAAACCATTCCTCCCTGCGTGAACCTGATCGTGATGGGCTTTGTCGCCAATATCTCCATCGGCGCACTGTTTATCGCCGGCCTGATACCTGCGGCCTGCCTGCTGGTGCTGTTAATGGTCGCCGCCAACCGCTTCGGCGGAAAAATAAACGTCAGTGAAGCCTACCCGGTATTACGTCCACGGACTCAGCTTTACCTCGGCGCCGCTGTCGGCCTGGTCATGATCTTCATGATTGGCCGTGGGGTCATGATGGGGATCGCCACTTCGACGGAAATTTCCGCCTTCGCGGTAATCTACGCCATTGTGGTGGGCCGCCTGGCGTTTGGTGAGCTGACGCTGAAAGCCACGGTGAAGATGTTCGTTGATATCGCGGCGATGTCCGGCGTCCTGCTGTTCATCGTAGCCTGTGCGACCAGCCTCTCTTATGCCCTGACCATTCAGATGATCCCACAACAGATCGCTGAACTGCTGGTTGGCATTGGCATGGAGCAAGGGGCCTGGCTATTCCTGATGTTAACCATTGTCATTCTGATCATCTTTGGTGCGGTTCTCGAAGGTGCGCCAGCACTGATCATTTTCGCCCCAATTCTGGTGCCAATAGCCATTCAGCTTGGCTTTAACCCGCTGCACTTTGGCATTGTGATGATCATGGCAATGGGCTTTGGTCTGTTCTCACCGCCAATCGGCCTGGGTCTGTATACCACCTGCGCCATTTGTGGCGTGGAGATGAAGCACGTCATCAAACCGATGGCGAAATATCTGGCGGTGGTTTTTGTCGGCATCATTATTGTCGCCATGGCACCACCGTTAACCACCTGGCTGCCCGGACTGGCCGGCTACTGATAATCAAATCCTGTATTTGCCACGCTCGGGTGGCAGGGATATCCACGCACAAAAAACGGCGAAATGATGTCACGTCATTGCCTGACGCCGTTTAAATATGAATAACGGGAGTATGAAATGGGATTATTAACGGGTAAAAAAGCGTTTATTACAGGCGCAGAACAAGGCATTGGTAAAGAGAGCGCGAAAAAACTGATTGAGGCGGGATGCGATATTTATATTCATTATTTCAGTGGCGAAGAAGGCCCACGGGAATTAATCGCGCTCGCCGAACAACAGGGCTGTCGGGCGGCCTGCGGTTTCGCCGATTTAACCGATGAAGAAGACGCTGCCCGCTGTGTGGCGCAGGCGGCGGAATTCCTCGGCGGTATCGATATTCTGGTCAATAACGTCGGCGGCATTATTGCCCGCAAATGGCTGGGTGAGATTGAGCCCCATTTCTGGCGCACGGTGATCGACGTCAATATGACGACGATGCTGAATGTCACTCAGCAGGCATTACCGTGGCTGAAGGCCGCGCCAGATGGCGCCAGTATTGTCAATCTGGCCTCTCTGGCCGGACGCTCTGGCGGCCATGCGGGCTCTCTGGTCTACTCCACGACTAAAGGCGCAGTGCTGACCTGGACTCGCTCGCTTGCCGCTGAGCTCGGTGAACACGGTATCCGCGTCAATGCCGTTGCGCCTGGCTTGATTCTCGGCACGCGTTTTCATGATCAGCACACCACGCAGGCCTCTGCCGACCAGACAATCCAGGCCATTCCTCTGGGAAGAGCGGGCACGCCGGAAGATGTGGCAAGGGTCATCTGTTTCCTCGCCTCTGAATATGATGGCTTCGTTTCCGGCGCCACCATCGACATTAACGGCGGTATCTACCGGGCATAAAAATATGGCGGGCGATGAGGCCCGCCAGTTTTAAAAGGTATGACATATGATCAAGTCAGATATTATTCATCCTGATTTATTACAGGCGCTGGCACAGTGCGGACACAAGGCGAATATTTTAATCACCGATGCCAATTACTCTTTTTTAACCAATACTTCTGCGCAGGCACGGATTATCTGGCTTAATTTCACTCCAGGGATGATCGGGAGTGTCGTCATTATGGAGAAAATCCTCGGCTATATTAATGTGGAAAAAGCCACGTTAATGGCAAGCCCGGCGGATTTTGATAATACGGTCGAGCGTGAATACCGCGGTCTGCTTTCTGAGGCAATCGAGGTTGAACATGTTGAACGTAACGCGTTTTATTCGCTGGCCAAATCGTCTGACACGATCCTGGTCATCGCCTCCGGCGAAACTCGCCGCTTCGCCAATATCCTGCTGACCGTAGCCCCAACGCTGGTATGACAGAGCGAGAAGAACGTGTCGTTCTTCTCGTGCCACGCCGTTATCGTACCGATTGTCGGGAAACCAGCGACGGAGGGAACAGAAACTCCTCTGGCGGAATGGCCGAATTTTCGGTCCGCTCAATCAACCGCTCGACCATCACCTCTGCCATCTCCCGAAGCGGCGGCATGATAGAAGTCAGACCGGGGAAAACCAGTCCGGAGAGCGGAATATTGTCGATGCCCACAATAGAGATTTGTTCCGGCACCTGGATCCCGGCCTGATGCAAACCGGCCATCAGCCCAATGCCCAGCGCATCGTTGATCGCCACGATGCCATCCGGGAACGCCGGCTGCTGGCTGATTTTTAACGCCAGTGCCCGTCCGAGTTCTGTCATTTCCGTGTCGCCATAGGCCGCCATGGCCTGGCCTTCAACGATCATCCCATCGCGATAAAGCCCGTGCTCCTGCACCGCGCGGAGAAAGCCCTCGATTTTGTGCGCCCGGCTGGGGGTCATCCCTTCCACCGTGGCAAACGCGAGGCGACGGCACCCCTGTGCGATCAGGTGTTCTGCTGCCATTCGCCCGGCATCAATGTTATCCATGGATACGCTGTCCAGCGCAAAATGATCCGACGGAGCACGCACAGGCATACGGCCATCATAGTTCACCATCACCATGCCCTGCTCTGCCGCTCGCGCAAAATGCGCTTTTTCGATATCGCAGGCGGCAACGATAATCCCGCGGACGCCGTGGGAAAACATATCGTCCAGAAAGGCTTCTTCTTCTTCAATCTGTCGGTAGGTATTTCCAATCAGCACCCGCAGTTGGCGCTTTTTAGCGGCCAGATCGACTTCACGGGCCAGGGCGGCAAAGCTGGGATTCACAATGGACGGCACCAGCAGACCAATCATTTTGGCCTGACCGGTCTTGAGCTGTTGCGCCACCCGGTTTGGAAAGTAATTGAGCGTCTGCATGCTCTGCTGGATACGCGCCAGAGTTTCAGCCCGCATTTGATCGGTCCGACCGTTGAGCACATTGGATACCGTACTGACGGAAACGCCAGCATGCTTTGCAACATCACGAATATTCGCCATACATCTCCTTTGCGGCAATTGATGAATGGCGGAAGACACTCATACCCGGCATCACCATCTTCTCAGGAATTATGAACTACAACGGTTTAGTGTAACGTTACAGACAGCGCTGTCAATGCAATGTGTCAGGCAGAGAGAAGATGAGGTTGGGCGGTAGAGGGTGAATACTGTGTCGTCATCATTGAATATTCAGTACTCAGCGGGCAGATGATTCACTGCGATCAATTTACCTTGTTTCATTTCAATATACCCCCCCTTCCGCAACGCCGAGAGAACTTCAGCGACCACAGAACGAGAAATACAGGTTCTCTGATGGATATAATTCATGACGCCAACACGATTGCGTAGCGTCTCATCCCATTCCATCATCGACATCAGCGTAACCCGAATCTGATCATAGGAATTATTACCGATCAGTTGTAGGTCACGGAGTTCCATAACCCGGTTATGCCAGGCCAGCCAGCAAAAAGCTTCACGCCACAGGTTATTCTCTTCAATGACTTTCATCCCGACGGAGGCGGGAAGAAAATACCCTGAACACTTCGCTTCCGTCATTAATTGATAGTTAGCATCGGCTTCAGTGAGGCTATTTGCTAACCCAGTTATAATCGGAGCCTCCGCGAAACCAACCAGTACGGTTTTCCCTCGACGGATGGAAACGGTTCCCGAACGAATAACAACAACTTTGTTGTTGTTCAACTCGCTAAAGTAAAGCACCTGTTTTTTGCATGAAACATCAAAATGAGTGCCGTGTGATGATAAACGTGCATCCAGTTTGATAAATTCAGCCATTGGCTTCGCTATTGACAGCATATTGCTCCTTGCAAAAATTGCCCGTCAAATTCTTGACGGGCAATTCTCAGCGTTAATATCCTTTGTTCATTTTCTCAGTGAGAAATGATTACCAGGTATATTTAACCCCCACGTTTGCAGCCCAGTCCTGATCAACATCACCGCCACCGAGGTAATTCACATCGCTGTAAGCACTGAAGTTTTTGGTAAAGCTGAACTGAGTACCCAGTCCAACACGTACCGCAGAACCTTTAACGCCGTTATCGATAGAATCGCCATTCACCTTGGCATCGTTGTCAGAATCATCGTAAACGTAAGCCAGCTTGAAGTAAGGCGTCAGCGCCTGATCTTCACTGTAAGTGAAGGTGTAACCTGTATCTACGCCCAGCTCATAACGCATGCTGTCGTAAGACTGGCTATCCACTTTCATCTTGTTGCTCAGACGATAATCATCACCAGACTGGAACAGACCAGAGATGCCGGCATACGGCGTCACGTAGGCCGCATCAGAAGGTTTCCAGTCATAGCCCAGTTTCAGACCAAAGCCCCAGGCGTCAGAGGAACTGTCACCACTAACGTGCTGACCATTGCTCATGTTGGCAGTCAGATCGTTGCTGAAGTGTGAATAGCTCAGGTTACCATCAACAAAGATGTTGTTTGCAAAGTACGCCGAGGTGTAGAGGTAAGCCGACTGGCTGTCCTGATCCACCTTACCGGTACGATCTTTGATGTCGCCCTTCGCAAAGCCTGCCGCCGCACCGACAGTCCACTTCGCGTAGTTACCGTCAACGTTGCTATCCACACCCACCATGATGCCGTTAACATCCTGGTCGTAGCGAATGGTGTCGTTGTCGGCGCTAAAACCACCGCCGAAGTAGCTGACCCATGCGCCGCCGTTATCCGTCAGACCATGACGGGAGTTGGTCAGGCGTGTTCCGACGGTATCCTGTTGCAGATTCCAGATGTTGGTGTTCGCCGACGGAATGCTCAGCGCCATGTTGGCGTAGTCAGTCAGTCTCGTCTGCTGCATAACAACAGAGTTGCCTTGCTGCTGAGCCTGATAGGTATACGCGCCAAGGTCAGCCTTGTTCGCGGCAGAGAAGGTTGCCGTGCTGTTCCGGTCGTTGACATAGATCAGCTCTTTACCTTTGTAATCCGCAATGGAACCTTCGCCGGTGGCGTTATCAATACGCACTTTATAGTTACCGGTCGCTGTCGTCTCAGCATCGCCATTGCCACTAACGGTCATGTGTCCATCGGAATTCATCGCGATAACACCGTAACCATAGTTCACCTGAGAGGTGTCCCGGGTACGATCGTTGGTCAGGTCTGCATCCAACACAAAGTTGTTGCTATGAATGTTGAAGACACCCGCGTGGACATTGCCATTCGCATCGGTCGAGCTGGTCAGGTTCAGCGTATCCGTCTGCAGTGCGTATGCGGTGCTGTTACCGACATCCAGAACACCGTCATTGGTCACGTTGATGGTGTTGGCATACAGAGCGGCATTATTGGTACCCCAACCTGCAGCGACATCATCAGCCAGAGTGACGGTACTGTTGTTAATTGACAGAGAATCGGTCGCGACATGACCGTCTTCATTGATGTTCAGTGCCGCACCACCGGTCAACGCGATAGTGTCAGAAATCAGCGTAGAATCGGCAACGTTCACCACTGACCCACTGTTGATGCTCAGCGAATCAATCAGAGAGAGTTTCGTGGTATCCCACTGTGAACCCCCGTTGAGCGTGACGTTGAACAGGCCACTCTGATAAACGCCGTTGCCCGCGACGTGGTCACCTTCGCTGTACGCCGTGTCGCCATTTTCAACCCCGTAGGTAGACCATGGCCACAGGCTGTTCGCGGCAATATCGAGCAGGGTTGCGGTCGCTTCGGTGCCCAATTCAAATCCGTCATAAACGCCATCGCCATCAGTATCAACCTGATGCGCAGAGATCGCCGCCCCCACCCACTTACTGCCGTTGTTCAACGTCACATCCATACGATCGGTGCCATCCCAACCGTTGGTGTCTACCGCTGAATCGGTATCACGATAGCTATCTGCACCGTTCGGGAAGAAGTTCTCGTCAAAGTTACTGGAGAAGAAAACGTCACCTAACAGCGTTGAATTGTTGAGGTTAACAGTGGTCTGCATAGCGTTATCTGCGTTCGGATTTGCGATAGCGGAAATCGCAAAATCGTCAGGATTCATCGTACCCGTGCCGCTGTAATCGCCAGCATTATTGGTGTTGCCAAACCAGCCTGATGTGCCCTCATCAGACCATGAACCTGATGTTACCGTTGAATCAGTGACATTGATGTTATTGTTGAAGACTTCATCGCTATCAACCCCGGTGCTGACCGTGTTGTCGTCAGTATCTGCCCACTCGTACCCCTGCGTCAGCGTAATACCCGCGACACGAGAATTATTTTTAATGGTTAAATCGACTTCCTGGTCCAGCGTAATAGCGGTGCCAAGGCCGTAAACATCAACAACATGCGTATCCGGCGAACCGTCGGCATGTGTGCCGTTATAGGTGTAATGTTCGAAATTATCGTCAATAGTGGAGTTATCAACCGTCAGAGAAAGACGATCGTACACATACCCCGTCTCGCGCTCAGCGCAATCCGTAGTCATGCATTGAGAGGTAATCATCCCATGGATAGTACTGTTCTTGATTGTCAGACTATTGGGGTTCGTATCACCTGCAACGCCACTGTTCAGATAGTAGGTAGAGATGACACCATTTACCGTTGCATTGTTGATTTCCGGATAAATATTTCCATTATACAAGCTATCAGCAGCGTAATTATTCCAGCCAACATAGCCCTGAAAATACACCCCATCCGCATGCGTTTCGTCATTATAATGGACGAATGTATTGTATCGGGTTCCAGAGATATCCGTTGACGCATTTGCCTGAGAAGTGATTGCCAGCGTGCAGGCCAATGCTATTTTTGATACAGCAAGTTTCGTTTTCCATGTATGCATTAGTCATCCCTCCTCAGGGACGTGTATCAGTTGTTCCATCAGATTTAAAATCCAAATAATTAACCTTATTTGCGCAAGTATTCTATAGCGACTTAAAGAGAGGCATCAATTATTTATGGCTGCATGTCCGAAACCGGACAATTAATATAAAACACTTTTCCAGGGAGAACAACACGCACAAAAAAAGAGATCGCTAAGAATATGGAAGTTGCTATGGAAAATTCCTAATGAATAGTCTCATAATAAAAACAACGAAACACACAAAATAAAAAAATACCAACAACACATAGACCTTATAATATTCCTGCCCAGACAGCGTCTATTTGACCGTTTCAAGCTGGATATGGAAATTTTTAATAATTTTTCAGCAAATGACGATGAAGAGAAAGTCATTAAAGCCCTGATCTATTTTTGTCGGCTCTCGGGGAGTCGTTGTATGGTTAGTGGAATTGACAGTCAATCTGACTATGATGAGCTGATCTCGATGGGAGTTGATGACTTTCAGGGGCCGATAATTTCTGAATCAAAGATGGAAGGCGATCTCACGCAATTGTTTATTCGTGGAGGTTAGTAAAATTATCATTCCTGAACCAGAATCAGCGGTACTGAAGGAATAGATTATCCTCCCGTGTTCGACGCTTCAGTAAGCGTTGAACACGTGCATTCTGTTCTTGATAGCTTTTTGAAATAATAAATTTTAACACGCCTGACTCGTCAGGCGTTTTGATATAAATCCCAACGATTCCCATAAATATCTTCAAAGACAACAACCATTCCGTATTCCTCTTCTCGGGGTTCTTCACAAAAGTGAACGCCAGCCGCTTTCATTGCGTGAAAATCCTGCCAGAAATTATCGGTTTGTAAAAAAAGAAAGACCCGGCCGCCGCATTGATTTCCAATAAAATCCTCCTGGCGAGGTGTTGACGCTTTTGCCAACAGAAGATGGGTATCGCTCTCTGCGTTTGGGCTAACGACCACCCAACGTTTTCCGGGTTGAGGAGTATCTTCAATCAGCGTGAAACCAAGCTTTTTAGTGTAATATTCAATAGCCAGATCGTAATCATCAACAACAATCGCCACATATCCCAGACATCTTTTTTTATTTCTCAAAGGACACCTCAACTTTTATATTTACAGTCCATTTAATATATAGCATATAGAATTTACAAACCAGCACATGACGATTAATTATTCATCATTGATTGATATAGGAATTTCGTCGTTATTAAATAAGAATATTGCACTGGCGTTTTCACATTTATAAATATTCTTGTTTATGCCTGGAGTCACATGCTAATCATTCTATAACGACAATCGTGGTTGTTTTCCGCTCATGTTACACAAGATAAGGGAAAAATGAGTTGGGTAGACTTCAGGAGATTTGAGTCTGGAGCGGGCGAAGGGAATCGAACCCTCGTATAGAGCTTGGGAAGCTCTCGTTAGTCCATCTCAACATTGTACATATTTTCGTACCTGATAGCGTGATCCTATAGGATCGTAATCATGGCTATCAAGAACAATCAGTATCTTTTTCAAAGTCATTGCGGGATCTGGGTTTTCCAAATCTTCGTACCAAAGTACATGCGCCACATATTCGACAACAAACGAGCCTGGAGAAAGTCCACCGGGACGAAGGATATCGACAAGGCGCGACACTTCAGAAATCACATGCTGATTGAGTTCAACAACCTGAAAGCGATGTTGAACCCTGATCGGGAAGATATCCGCATCCAGAATGCGCTCTCCGTCCTCCACTCCACTGTAAAACAGGCAAAGAGTGTACCAACGGCAATTGGCCCCGTCCCAACGCTGGCAACTGTCCGTGATGAATACATGACGGTTTATAGTGAACGCCGGGCATTCTCTACCCTAAGCAAATCAGCGAGGGCCGTAGAAGTGTTTCTCCAGAGTATTGGGAAAGTTGATATTGGTTTGAACAAGATCGGACGTAGGGCCGTCACAGACTTCATCGAGGGCCAACAATCGAAGCTAGCGCCTCAGACTATCCAGAACTGGCTAACCTCTTTAGGAAGCCTGTACGAGTTCGCCAAACGTCGATATGACGCAATCCCAGACAGTAACCCGTTTCACGGTCACAACCTCGAAGCACGGCGCACAATTGAAAGTTATCAACCGTTTGAAGCCGATCAACTGGTAACCCTTATCAGAGAAGCGGATGACGTTCTACGCGATGTCATATTGATTGGGCTGTATTCAGGAATGCGACTTGATGAGATCGCCAGCATCAAACGGGATGAAATTGTAATGTTGGAGGGTGTCAGATGTTTCTTTGTCAGCAAGTCCAAGACTGTAGCAGGGGTGCGGTACGTTCCGATCCACTCTCTTCTAATCGGCATTATTGATAAACATCTGGCAAATAACAGCGGAGAATATCTGCTGGCACAGTCAAACAATATCATTCGGAAGGATGGTAAACGGGGACCGTGGTACAGCCAGAAGTTCACCCGGCTACGTGACAGCACATTGCCCACAGCTACAGATCGGCAGTGTTTCCACAGCTTGCGGGGAATGTTCATCACCTGTTTAGACCGTGCAGGAGTACCAGAACAGCGGATCGGGGCCATCACCGGACACACAGAGCAGAAAGCGAAAACCGAAGCATTCAGGACGTACAGCAAAGGCGCGGGAATGGAAGAGCTATCGGGATATGTGGAGTTGGTAAGTTACGATAATATAGAGTAACAACATGGGGCAAGCCCTGCCCCTTTCACAATAAGAGAGTGTCGGAACATGGATTTACAAGATTGGGATAATGCCGTTTCTATAGCATCGAATGGCGTAACGGCAGCCGGAGTGATTATTGGTTTATGGTATGGCAGACGTAAAGTTAATGAGTTAATCAGTGCTAAGTTACATGAAGCATCATTTTCCTCTGCATTGTCTTTATATAATGAAATATCAGATCTGCGTGACAAATATGCAAAAATAAGATTATTGCTTAATTTCACATTAAGTACAATCAACAATTTAAACAGAGACCAACTACCGATTGATTTGGAAACTCATTTAAATCTTCAACGCTCTGGAATTGAGGCTTTTGAAGTCTCAATGATACTATCAAAATCTTTCACACGTGTTTGTAACCATAACGTCACAATCAAAAAAGATGCAATGGGAGTAATCCAAAAAGCACTGGATGCGGCTAACAAACTTACAAACGAGATTAATTTTTTCTTTAATTATGCCACGAAAGTAAATGATAACAAAATACCTACCACTGAGGATCTTGAATCGATGAAATTACATTACGAGAATATTACAACGTTCCAGCTATCCTATATACAAGCAAGCTCAGAATTTCAAAAAATATCGTTTAAAGATACTTTTATTTTTGAATAATGATCATTCAGTTTGGTCTTAGCTGCTGCTCGTAGTGAGCGATAGCCAACTCCCAACCTATCATGTATATGGGCATTAAGTGGGGTGGTGCGCCTGTGTGCAGGTCATAAATATAGCCGCTCTATTTTTAAGATTGCTAAAGCCAGTGGGACCCTGCCCTGTTGAGGTAGAAAATATCTTGAAGTTTGGTCAGATCTGCCAGGCAGCCAATCACCCCGCCCCCTGGGGCCTATGTGATTTTCGGGAAATATCAGGGCACCCCTCCCGGGTGGACTCCTGTGCGCCTCTCTGTGGCGTTATCTCCCTTTCTTCTATACAATCCCACAGCCCAACCCTTTCGACGTCTCAGAGGGCCGCATATTAGCTTGCAAATGATTATTGTAATTTTAGGTACTGTACACACATCCACTGCTGTATATATAACCATACCGTATTTAACATATTGCTGATTATACGATCCAGCTTAACAACCCTGTAACAGGTCTAACCTGTCAACTTTTGAAGGTTCCAACCTCCTAACCTCCTGTAGCGTCCTCTACAGACACAAAACCTAATCCCTGATCCTCGTTTCAATCTCACATTCCTGTATTTCCGATCCTCCTGTGAGTAACGCCGTTCACCTGTGGATAACTCCCACGCACTAACCCTATTTTCTACCCTTTCGAAGCGTCCGCCTCTTCAGGCCCTTTCTTGTGGCAAAAAAACATTTTGGGTTTGGGCGGTGGCTACCGCCCGGGGTTGTTGGGAATAGTTATCAGTATCACCCACAGATGAGAATCGCTCTCAATTGCAGGTTTTCGCGCTTTTGAATTTCTGAGAAAAAAATTATTTTGGGGTTAGAGTGAATTTTGTTACACACAGGCATAATGAATAGAAAATTGTTGCCACAAAATCAATGACATACATCCACTAAGGGAGCGACACCTGTACACTTTACAACCGTTTATCCCCATCTTTACGGGCCTTTATTAGGGCCACAGGTCCATTTGTGCTTCATTTACCGGGTATTTAATCCCTATTTAACGCCATTTAAATGGGGGTGTTTGCAACACAAAGAAAAGGGAGACCGGGACGGTCTCCCCTCCTCTTTTACTTTCGCTTTCGTCTGCCCTTTCGCGCTTGTCGCTTCTGTTCCTGAATATAAGCGGAGACTAAACTGATCATTACATTATCCCCCCGATAGATAATCCGTCACGCTCGCGTAACAGCCACACAGTCAATTCTGAGATGTCTTTTCCAGCCTTGTTGTGTCGCTTCCCATCACGCATGAATGACGCCACGTAATACCCCGGCTTACGTTCCATGATGCCTTTTGGCAACCCGGCGGGCTTTGGGGACCTCTTCCCTTTGGCACCCTCGGATCGAATCCTGCTAATTCGCGCTTTGGCCTCTTCAGGGGTCAACAGAGCGACGTTATCGACTGTAAAAGGCCCTTCAGGGTTAAGGAGTACGACCTTATGACCTTCCGGGATGTCTCCCACGGCTAACGTATAGATGACGTCAGCGATCGGCGTACACTGCCCGGCATAGGTGCTACAAATTGGGCGTTTGCGTTGGATAGATCCCACGGCGTTACCCTTACGCAGGATGCCGAACCGGGCAGACTTGGACAGGGTGAAACCTTCAGCGATGAGTTTTGCCCGAGACAAGATCATTATTTTGCCTCCTGGAAAAACTTGGAGGACAACACAGGCTTGTAACCTGTACGAGCATTGATTGGGCGGTTTTGTGGCTGTGTGGCGTTACTGGTAAAGCGGGAACGTGCTGAAAACATTGTGTGGCTCTCCTAATTCGATTAGGAGTAGTCACGGGCGGGGATTCTTTCCCCGGTCCCAACTCTAAGCGGTTGGGAACTTCATAATCTTATTTACTACTCATTGAATATCTAGTTTCTCATGCTTTTTTGCAAATTTCAAACCATAAGATAATAAATATGTCAACTTTTTATTTTCTGATTTGTGACAGATAACAAAAAGGGAGACCGTCTCTGGTCTCCCTTCTCCTCTGTTACTGCTGCCCTGCGGTCAGCATGTTAAGTGCTGCCTGATCGTTATGTTCAATCTCGGACCGGATAAGGTCTTTCACCTGTCCATCTTGGACCTTCACATTGATTTGTAGCGGGTCCTGCTTCACAACAACGGTTTGCGGCATCTGTACGCTTGAGACGTTCCCCAGTTTGGAGTGATCAAACGTTGGAACAGGCTTCACAGCCAAATCATGGAACGGCGCGACGGCTGGCAACCAATCAGGAACGGTGATCCCCTGCTTCTGGGTATTCTTCCCGCTGTAGCTGTCCGGCGTAATGTTCAGACCTTTACCACCATCACGGAAATTATCTTTCAGGGTTTCCCAGGCGTTATGGAATAAACCGCCCTCCGTGTGGGTCCTCTGGGTTGGGTTGCTTGACCCGGTGTAATGCTCCGCTTTATCGGCGGGTGTATTCTCCTGATTTAGATCAGGCAGTAGCGAGGTTAACCATTTGAAGGCATGGGCCATCAGGTTGGCAACGTCCCCGGCAACATTCCCCAATAGATGTACAACAGGAGTTAGGTTTTCAAAGGCTTGTTGTAGCTCCTTGCTTGAGCTGAAAGAATCCGCAAATCCGAGTGTAAAATTATCAGCTAAACCATCGGCGGCTTTACTGATAACCATGAAACCCCCTTGCAACTGTTTGATCTGTTCGCGCTGGGCATCATTCAGATACAAAGAGGAGTTTTTAACACTGTTTAGAGCATCGGCGGCGATCTGCCCGTTTTCATCAAAGGCTTTTAGCGTCTTCGAACCATCATCAATAAATTCCCCAAAGAGAGTTAATTCCCCTGTGGTCAATTTGTATTGCTTCTGAAGTTCGCGGAGGTATGACAGATACCCTACAAAGTCAACGGATTGTAGACGCTTCAGGACCTTATCACCTGCGCCCTTTTGCTTGGACTCCACAAGGTTGATGACGTCTGACAGTTCACCGCCGCCGGAGTATGTGCGGTTGCCCTGCTTATCTGTCTTGAATTGCCCAAGAGACAGATCGCCCTGCTTGTCCCGGTAGTCGATAAGCTGTTGGTTGAGCTTATCGAGTGACAGATCCGCGCCCCGGCTGTTAGCTGCCAGCACAATGGCGTCCGCATTGGTGGATGACACCCCGTTATCTTTCAGGGCTGTATAATCGCGCTGACGCTCGAATGAATCACGGAGAACCTCCGCCGTTTTGTGGGCGGCTGCTGCAAATGCCAAAAGGCCCCCGGCGGCAATAGCTGTTGGTCCGCTTAATGCCCTGCCAATTCCAAAGGCTACACCCTCCCCGGTTAACGCTGCGCCTCCAAAGAATCCGCCCCCCTTGCGCCCTGCTCCAAAGTTCCCGCCGTGGGTCCGTACATTAGCCATACGGCGACGTAGCCGCGCTTGCTTCTGGAGTTCCTGGGTAATCTTGCGTAGCTCGAAACGGGTTTCTTGAGCGTTCAGGGTTTCTTTAGCTTGCTGATCCGCAACACGGCGCATCTTCAGGATAGCTTCCGTCCGCTCCGCATTGGTCAGGCCCTCAATATTCTGGATCTTGAATGCTTCAGATCGGATAGTCAGATAACGTCTACGAGCGTAATCGAGGCGGCGCTTCTCAGCTTTCCCCGCTTCACGGGCGAGCCTTGCCTCCTCCTTTTTAGCCTGGCGCATAGCCTGCGCTGCTGCTTTCGCTGCGTTAGCCTTAGACTCTGGAGAGTGGGCATTGATCAGACCCTGTACGGTGGGCACCATCTCGGCGGCTGTTGGTAACGGCTGGCGGACACGTGGCCCACGTTGCCCGGCGAAGCGTTTACCTAGTTCACGTTGTAGCTTGCTTTCAGCACGTAGCTGGTCCGCCGTTTCTTTTTTCCGCTGCGTGGCTGTCTTAGCGGAGATCGCCCTTTCTTTCTCTTTCGCTGCGTTCAGCTTGTTCTGTGACTGTAGCCGTTTAGCCTCCAGATTGTTGGCTTGGATGATGGCTTTACTATTATCCAGTTGTTGGCGGCTGCGGGACTTAACTTTCTCGTTTACTTTGTCCCATTCCTTGCCGACCTGTTTGATCTTGTCAACCGTGCGTTGATAGCTCCCCTTGTCCACATCAAATGTGGTGCGGTTCACAACTTTAGTGACGATCACGTTATTACTTGCCATAGGGCATCCTTAGCCCATCAAGGGCAGATAATGAAAGAGGTGTGAAAGAGTCAGAAAGATGTGTAAGAGTACGAAAAGCGACCAGACAGCCACCTTCCAACTGATTAAAAAGTAGTCTTGCATGAATTTATTCAGAGAGAAAACCCAGCAATGGCGCGGGCTGTAGAGCAATTTGATTTAGGGAACAAAAAGAGCGTGAATAAAATTATTCAGTGCTTAGGCGGGCTATGCCGCCCGCCTGGAGGAGGTGATCACGGTCCGCAACTGCTGACGCCCGGCGCGGATAATCTTGCGTACTCGGGTCATATTAGTGCCCAGACGGTAAACCGGGTTAGCCACATAGCGAGGCGCTCTGAGATTAGCCAGCACCTGATCGTATGGAAGCATCTGATCCACAAGGTAGCGGGCCGGGTTGACTCGTGAAAGCGTCTCCACAGTCTTGACGTTGATCCCCAACATCTCACCAATCATCTGATCCGGGAGATTGTCCGCTTTCATCTGCTGAATCATCACGGCTTTCTCAGGTAGAGTTAGCGGGACCTTCTGATACTTGATCGGGTTGTATTCGCGCTTCATTTTCAGCGCATACGCAAGCGACACATTGAACGCCGCACAGATTGCCTTAGCCGAATGACCCATCACGGCGGCTCTTTTAATCTGGACGATTTGATCCGGCGTCAGTCTCTTTTCATCCATCGGGGGCCGTGGCTTGTTGGTTGCCAGCTTCAGAGAGAGGGCGGCGATCGCTGCTTCCTCTTCCGGGGTTAATGCTTTCACTTCAGTTGTGATAATGCTCAAGAGAATCTCCTATCAGGGGGTTGACTTCACACTGGGAATTTGACAGAATACGGATAATGGGGAAGATACATTGAAATTTTAACGAATCAAAAGGCCGGGTCTAAATCCCAATCCCTGGATGGCTCCTTGATTTCCCCTCGTGGGTAAGCAAAGGCCGGGACAATGTCCGCCACCTCCTCGACCTGCTGATCCACCGTCTCCACCTTCTTACTGTAAACATCCACCAACGTGATCGGCGCTTCAGGTCCTGGCGTTGCTGGCACAATCTCCGGCGCTTCAGGCGCTCCTGTAGGCTCCGCCGTAGGGTTGCACTCCTCCACAGCCTCCGGGGCCTTAGCGGGCCGCTGTGGACGTGTAGCGGACGGTTTAGGCGTAGGCGCTGCTTCTTCCGTGTTAGCCTCGACAATAGGCAGGCATACCAACAGATCCACATCATGCGGGCCACGTCCGACACACTCAATCAGACCTGCCTTTTTCAAAGCGCCGATCACGTTGCGGGCCGTTCTCAGTGAGCACATGAGAAAATCAGCTAATTCCGCCTGACCAAAAGCGGACGGCATCCCCTGCTTAACGTGACCGTTAGCCATACGCTGATCACGGTTGAATGAAGCGATCAGGTCGTATGTCAGAACCATCTCTAAGGAGACTTTTACGCCGTTGTACGTTTTCAAGCGGCGCAAGGTTCGGGACGTTTTCACAAAGTCTTTAGAATACAGCTTATTTAGAAATTCGGGCGCTGCTGCGGTCATCTTCAAAATCTCCCTTAACGGATTCACATTCAACTGTGTCTAAAAAATTAACGAGTGCTTTACGGATAATTGCATGGGCTGATCCATGCTCACGGGTGCGGGCAAGTTCAAACAGGCGATCCGCTACATCCTGTGGAAATTCAATTTTCATAAGTCAATCCCCTGTAATTCTGCGATGTCTTCCCCACTCAAGGAGAGACCAAAGAAACATGACCACCATGACGCCGGGGCCGTTATCGCCGGATTACCCAGCGTCACCCTTCTGGACGGCTCCACCTGTAACAACATGCTGTAGATGTCATCGTAAAGGCCCGGCATAGATTCATCATCCCGGATCGCCTTGACCACCTCAGAGGCAAACCCGGCCAGGTGTGGACTCCCTGAAAGATCCGTAAACTGGTACATCATACTGATCCCCTCCAACTGTTAATTAGTGAACAATGATCGGTAACTCACCCGTGATTTTTTCAAAGTGATCCATAGAGAAAAGCATCAGGTATGTCATCACCTCGTCAAATTCAACGGGCACACCCTTAGCCTCAAATAACGATTGGAACGCGATCACCACAGAGGCTTGCAGGTCCGTAGACTGTGACGCATACGCCGCTACGGTAGCTTTGAGCGCTAAAGCTTTCTCTGCGTCCATGCCGTCAAAGTTGGCGGCTAATCGTTTGGACTGACGCAGGACAGCACTGGCGCTGTTGCTGGTTAGCTTCAGTGCCTGCGTGATGGCTTCAACCTCTTCAGTGCGGCCCTGTGCTTTAAAGCGGCTCCTGTACTGCTCCAGTGTCCGGCGTGTAATGTCCCGCTGATCAATGCGGTTCACCATGTCGTTAACATCAGTGTAAGAATTGTATGAACCCATGCTTGCAACGCTCCTTTGAATGTGTAATACTAATATTGGGAAACTATGCCAATTATGATGACTCGTCATCATTTAATCTATTTTACACCATAAATCAAGAAACCGCAACAAATTTGTTGATTTTTGTATAATTCGTCACAGAAGGCTCTGTAAAGCTCTCAGAGGGCCGGAGGGCGTTAGTGGGGTGTTTCCCTGTCTACGCAGGAGAAAGCGCCACAGCGGCGCGTTTAGGTGGGTTCCTGTGGGTTATGGTTCTGTACTGTGTGTATCACTTTGTACCGGGCCGGGGACCCGCCGCCCAGAGGTCACCTTCACATCGTTCCGGTGTTCCCAAAGAGGCAGAAAAGCACTCGCTGGAGCGAGTTCTGTTCTGCTTTCCCAAAACTGGGGGAGTCACATCAGGGATGTTTTCCCCCAATACGGGAACCGGGTTCCCTGTCTAAAGAGTGTGATCTCTTGATTGTTCAATCAATAATTACTCACACTCTCTTTAAGGTCTTGACCTGGCCCCTAAGGGCGCAAGCCCTCTTATCAGAAGGTGTGTTAATAAGGGTTCATCTTATTAATCTTATAGTAGGCAGATTTTGCCTGACTTCGGTTATTAGCTTAGGCAGATTTTGCCTGACTTTAGAAGTTAGGCAGGGATTACCGGATCGGTAAGTTAGGCAGATTTTGCCTAAGCTGCCCTACCGGGTCCATATTGACCCCGGTTCAATCCTCCGATAGGTACGCCAATCTGACATACCCCGGAAAATATTTCCGCCCCAGGAGTGAGCCTCAACAGGCGAGACTCACATTGTGGAAAAAGGCCCCCGGCCCTAAAACCTGGTAAGCCCGAAGGGCGAGAAGGTTTTAAGATCATATAATAACGAATGAAATAATTAATTGTGTAAACAATTAGTTATTGAATGAAGTTGTTATATAAGATCAATAAGACGGACCCGGAGGGCGAGCGGAGCGAGGTCTTAGATCTTACTATAGTATTATGTGCCTCTGGGGGCACGTGGGTAAGGTTTTATTCTTACTTCATGTGTCTTTGGGGGCTACCTACTTTGTTGTACAAAGTGACAACATGGACACGCCCCCGGCCCTGAGTCAGACCACCTGTAAACCCAACCCAATCACTCTACAACCCCACTCAATACACATCCCGCTGTGGAAGTCAACAGATAAATGCAATAATTATTGCAATTCTGGGTAATCCATTGTAAAATATAGACATAGCGTGATTAGTGGTGAGTCTCCAGAATCGCCGTTTTGCAACTCATCGCGTCGCGCTGTGTACAGAGCAAGGGTCTTAGCCAACCCGTCAGGATCTGTACGAGTGACCCGGGCGGACTTCTCCCCCGCCCTGGTTCCTCACCCTGTGTACCTTGTCCGCCAATTGCAGGATACACAGTGTGCGGTCCTCTCCAGATTGTCACGCGAGATCTCCTTATCTCAAAAGCCTTAACCGTTCCGGGGGTGGTTCCCTGGTTGCGGTGATAAACCGTTTACGGTTTCCGGCGTGTTTCAGTTCACGCCGTTTTCCTCTGGTGTCTCGTCTGGTGAGTCACCACAGGAAAACCTAAAACAATAAAATCTCCTCTTATTAAGTCCACCCGGTCACCTTCCCGGGTTCTTTTTTGTGTGGGTATTTGCCAAAAGGTTGGCGCTATTGGCGTGACGCCGCCAGGGGCGGCAAGTATCCACACAAAAAGGATGATTCCTTCCCTACCCTAGAGGGTGAGAGAGAGCCAGGAACGAAGAGAGGCGGCAGGATAGCCGCCTTTTCTTTTATCCAACGTGCCCACGGCATGATCCACGGCCTCCCATCTTCAACCAATTCCGGCCCGCCGTTCTGGCTGTCCTGATATCCGGTGCGACGCCGGATCACCTGTGGACTCTCTCCACGTCTAAAACCCTCCTCAAGGAAAATTCAATGAATGCTTCTCCTCGTTACCCTGTGACTCAGGGTGATGTAATCGTGAATTACGCAAGTTCACTTTTTGACCGTACCGAAGTAACCGCCCCGGATGGTCTCCCGGCAGATGTCCATTGTGGTGACATTCTGGACGGCAAAACTTTTGCCCTGTATGACTCCGCCGCCGCTGACGCTGGCAAGCCGATCATTAACCTGTCCAACATGGACGCCGACGGCAAGCCCAAAACGCTGGTTATTGTGGATCGCCACGTAGTGATCACGGATTTCTATCTGAAAGCCAAAGATGACGCCTCCAAGAAAGCCGCATTAGAAGCGCTGACCGCATCCGGTGATATTCGCCTGACTGTAAATTCTGATTTCCGTAAATCTCAAGGAGCGTAATCACATGGCTGTGGATTTCAAAAGTTTTGAACGTCTCGACACCGTAGCGGCTATCAAGTCCGTTCCGGCTGGTAATCACCTGATCTCTGATCTGGGTATCTTCACTGGTGTTAACTCCACTACTCCACGTGCTCAGGTTGTGGACATTGTGGAAAGCCAGGTTGCAGAGCTTGAGCAGGTTTCACGCTACGGCACCGAAGTAAACGCCATCAAGATGGATAAAACCATTTTGCGTGATCAGGAGCTGCCGCATTACGCGACTGAAGCGGATGTGAAAACCGAAGATTGGCAATCTCTGGTAAGCCCGGCAAACCCGGATCAGGCTCAGGCGGTTGCGTCTGTCATTGCCGCTAAATCCGTGCGTATGCGTGATCACCACCTGGAGACCGTAGAGGCGACCCTTGCCCGCGCCCTGTTCCAACAGAAAGCGAAAGCGGCTAAGACAAACGATGGTGACGTCGATTTCAATGTCGTATTCGACACCGCCCCGCTTGACTTTGAACTGGACGGATCAGCATCAGCCAACGTCTATGCACAGCTTGCGAAGATTCGCCGCATGTTGGTTAAAGAGTACGGCGCATCCCGTGCTTATCTGGATAAGTTCTTCGTGTTCTGTTCCCCGGATCTGTATGACGCTCTGGCGGGTCATCCCGAGGTGACAAGCCTGATCACCAATAAGGTCGCAGAGGCCGCACGTGGTGCGCTGATCCCGGTTAACACAGCAGGCTATGACAGCTTCAGCATTGGCAACATGACTTTCATTCTGGCGGACGATGACCGCTACGAGATTGAAGAGGGTTCCGGCCTGTTCGTTCCTAAGTTCTCCAGTGCTGATCGTAACCCGTTCAAACTGGTGCGCGGCCCGGCTTCCCGTAATCAGGATATTGCCGCTAAAGGCGTGATCAGCCCGTACTACCAGAAAGTGATGGTTGACCGTTACAACATGGTAACCATCCATCAGGAATCAAGTCATATTCCTCTGGTACTGCGTCCGTCCTACCTGCTCAACGTTAAGTTGAAGTAAGGCAGCAAGTAACAGACTTTCAGTAACAGACTTTAAGCCCTGGCATTGCTGGGGCTTTTTACCATTTGAGGTGAGTAGTGAAGATTAGCCTTAACATTCCAGCCTTGGGAGAGGTGTACACCTCAACCAATGCCGACGTGATCAACCGTTCAGCCCTGGCGCGTAAGTTGGGGATCGATCAGGTGTCTCTATGCCGCTATGAAAAACAGTACGGCTTTGAGCGAGCGTTAAAAATTATGTTGGAGAAAAAGAAACTCCGGCAGATTATTGGGAAGTAATAAAAATTCAACGGGCTAGCCTTTATGGGCTAGCCTTTTTTATTGGTTGGGGCCTGTAGCGTAAAGGTTATATAAAGGGGAAAACAATTCCCTTCATGGAGGGGCAAAAGAACAAAAATCATTATTGTCTTTGTTGATGATAGCCTTTCGAACATTCGATCATATAATTAAACATTTCTGCCAACATTCTATCTTTAGATACCTCTACTTTTTGTATTTTCTGATGACTTCCAGATGTAAGCTGTGAGTTCAATCTTGTAGTGCGGGCATCATAGTAATTTTCACCAGGATAAAATACATAGTGAAAGATAAAACCTTCAGCTATAAAATACCATCCAATCCCATTGATACTTTCAATCTCACCAAAAGCAAAGTTCGTGAGGACCGATTTGATGACATGATCAGGAATATTGCCAGTGCTATCAACAATCCGTAGCACTCTAATCTTGATAAAATTATCAATTTTAACCTGACTCTTATTATTAAACCTAACAATGTTATTTTTAATGCAGTGCCTCATCATCTCTCCAAAATCAGGATTCCCTACCACCGAAGAATAATGCAGGTCTATAGCATTAGAGGCTCTCCATAGTATGGATAATAGAAATAGATAAAAGCGCTTGTAATCGAAGTTGCTAATAATAATGTGATCAGAGTTCTTTCTAATGTTGTGAGGGTTTCTTAGCAATCTGATCCCATAAGACTCGTATTGACCACTAAGAAATTGTTCGCATTCAAAACATAGCATTGGTTCTTTAGGATCTAAATTTTCTCTTCTTGGTTCCCTTCCTTTTTGCATAGAGATAACTTGACCGCCGTTTCCTTTTGCTTTGTTAAAGAAACTTCTAGGGATACTGTGTGATTCCTGAAGTTCTTTTGCTTCAAGACATAACTTACAAACACCATCCATAAAACCTCCTATACCTCATAATTGAAATTCAAGATTTTGACTAATATTTCTCTTCATTCATTAAACTTCTGAGATGGCGTAACTCATTTGTACAGCTTCGTGCCTCTCTTACTTCGTTTTCTAACATAACTATTGAGGGTTCTGCCGATTCATCCTCAAAAATTTTTTCTGTTAGACTAACAACCCTAAATAATGTCCATCCAGAAATAATAGCAAGATCTAGGAGTGGCTCTTCGATATAGGCATCGCCTGTTCTTTTATTCCTAAGTTCACCATGCCATCTTGGATTTCTCATGAATGAAGGCTTATCACCCAGCGGTAATAAATATCCATGAACCAAACTATTCCTATAATCAGCCAAATCAATAGCAGCGAGAGAAGCAAGATTTAAGACTGTATTACATTCATTGCTAAGTTTATCATTACCATTTCCCAAATACTCGAACCATTTATCAGATGGCAATTTTTCGGTAAAGGGCCTAACTCCTTTTACATCAATCTCTCTCAGAGTCCATAAGGCACGCTCCAAAGTTGTTTCAAACTGACCATAACAAACAACAAAAGCCCCGATCTTCATTAATCTTTCTGGGGTTAAGTGTAATGCAATGAATCGACTGATAACTTTAAATGATTCTTCCTCGTAATTTTTAACCATAGTGCCGTCCTTTGATCCATACAGGTGCTTAACATCACATGAAATTTTTTATGATTTTACAACTAACTAGGTCACAGACAATAGCATCCATAAAGCCCCGTTAGTGGTAAGGAGACAAGTGAAGCCGTTAGGCGACTGCATCAGATTGTCAGAGGGATCACACCTTATCAGGGTGCTCGTGTACCGTTAGGAGCGTGAGCGAAGCGCTGGCAGAGCCGGATCTGTAGCTACCGGGGCATTACCACTATTCACCTGTTTACGTGGCTTATAGGGCCACACATCGGGCTTAAATGCGTGTGATCAATCTGTTTGGGAGTTGTGCCAGGTATGCGGCTTTTTGTTCGTTGTTGTGCTGTCGCGGTAAGAACGTGGAACCACCGCCAGCGTGATGGTATGCTCCCTTGTACCACAGACCAATCACGCGACAGGTGCGGGCGTAGAACAATGGGTAGTTTAAGTTGTACCTGCTTTAGCGGGGCAACGTAACTAACTGATAAATCGTAATTTATTGATTTATCAGGAGACTGGAGCGGGCGAAGGGAATCGAACCCTCGTATAGAGCTTGGGAAGCTCTCGTTCTACCATTGAACTACGCCCGCTTTGGAGTGCGTAAGGCATTATAAACCTTACGCTCTTGTTGGCAAGGGACAGACCTGCTGACTGGCGATTAATTCGCCGTCAGCATTTCGGTTTGCTACCCTGCGGCGGCAGGTAACGCAGCGGGTCGATGGCCGTCGCGCGGTAGCGAATCTGGAAGTGCAACCGCACCGAGGCCGCATCAGTACTGCCCATCGTGGCGATTTTCTGTCCTGCCTTCACGCTTTGTCCGTTATTCACCAGTAACGTATCGTTGTGGGCGTAGGCGGTAATGTAATCTTCACTGTGTTTGATCATAATGAGATTACCGTAACCCCGCAGTTGGTTGCCCACGTAGACCACCTTCCCAGCTCCGGCGGCATAAACTGGCGTACCACGGGCAGCGGAAATGTCGATCCCTTTGTTGCCCCCATCCGCGGTGGAATAAGGCAATATCACCTTACCGCTGGCAGGCCATCGCCAACAACGCTGACCTACTGGCGGCCAGGACGATTGCGGCACAGAAGATGACGGTCTGGCGGCGGCTGTTTTGGTCGTCGACTTTTTAGTGGATTTCGATGAGACCGTTTTCGAACCAGCGAGCTTCAGCTTTTGCCCAACTTCAATGGTGTACGGCGGCGAAATGCCGTTCAGACGCGCAAGGTCTTTGACGCTGGTACCGGTCGTGCGTGAAATACGATAAAGGGTATCCCCCCGTTTGACGGTATAAACGGCGCCAGAATCAGACGATTTGCTCCCCGAGCAGCCCACGACAAGCAATCCCGCACAAAGCAGCATGGCAATACCCAGGCTATTTTTCTTCAGGCGTCCTGCGCTCAAAACCGTTCCTCGCAATATTCACAGACGCCATATGATAGCAGCCATAATCCGGATGCCAAATTTATTGAATCGGTAAGTACCATCACGGATCGCCTGATAAACGCTATCACCACCGCTTAGCGTGTATCACAATGAGTTGATTAAACTCATAATGATACGCAGAGTGCTCATCGCTAAAGGTCGGAACCCTCTCCCGACAGGCCATATTATTATCTCCGTCACACTTCCCTTTTCTCGCGGCTCAACTTTGCGCTTCTGGCGTAATTCTTGCCTGATTTAACGGTTGTTCAGGAACCGAATAGTTAAATCAAGGGGACGTTTATGGATGCGCGGGAAGCAACCGCTACCGGAGAGTCATGTATGCGCGTGGATGCCATCGCTAAAGTGACCGGGCGGGCTCGATATACTGATGATTATATGATGGCGGGCATGTGTTATGCCCGATACGTTCGCAGTCCGATTGCCCACGGTTACGCCACCAGCATCAACTGTGACGAGGCGAAAAGCCTGCCCGGGGTACTGGCCGTGTTTACCTGGGAAGATGTACCGGATATTCCCTTCGCCACAGCAGGACACGCCTGGACGCTGGATGAGAACAAACGCGACACCGCCGACCGTTTTCTGTTGACTCGCCACGTACGCCATCATGGCGATGCGGTCGCGATTGTCGTGGCAAGAGATGAGTTAACCGCAGAAAAAGCGGCCATGTTGGTGAATGTGGAATGGGAAAAACTCCCGGTAATTACCACTCCAGAAGCGGCCCTGATGCAGGACGCCGTCTCCATTCACCCAGGCGGTAATCTGCTCAATCGCAGTGAAATGTCCACGGGGAATGTCCAGCAGGCCATTGATGCCGCGGATTATCAACTCCAGGGACATTACCAGACGCCGGTGATTCAACATTGCCATATGGAAAGCGTCACCTCATTTGCCTGGATGGAAGATGACTCGCGAATCTCCATCGTCTCCAGCACGCAGATCCCACACATTGTACGACGGATCGTGGGCCAGGCGCTGGACATTCCGTGGTCATGCGTGCGGGTTATCAAACCGTACGTCGGCGGCGGATTTGGAAACAAGCAGGATGTGCTGGAAGAACCAATGGCCGCTTTCCTGACGCGCAAACTGGGCGGTATACCGGTGAAAGTCTCTCTCAGCCGTGAAGAGTGTTTTCTCGCGTCCCGTACCCGTCATGCGTTCACGATGGATGGACAGATGGGGCTCAATCGCGACGGCACGTTGAAAGGCTATCGTCTGGATGTTCTGTCAAATACTGGCGCTTACGCCTCACACGGGCACTCGATCGCCTCGGCGGGCGGCAACAAAGTGGCTTATCTCTATCCCCGTAGCGCATACGCTTACCGTTCCACCACTTGCTATACCAATCTTCCTTCGGCTGGCGCGATGCGCGGCTACGGCGCGCCGCAGGTGATCTTTGCTGTGGAATCGATGCTGGATGACGCCGCGACGGCGCTGGGTCTCGACCCGGTCGAGGTTCGACTGCGTAATGCGGCCTGCGAAGGCGACACGAACCCGATTACCGGCAAACGCATCTACAGCGCGGGGCTCCCGGAATGTCTGCAAAAAGGCCGCGCGCTGTTTGAGTGGGACGCCCGTCGCGCTGAATGTCTGCACCAGCAGGGCAACATCCGCCGGGGCGTCGGCGTCGCCTGTTTTAGCTATACCTCCAACACCTGGCCGGTCGGCGTGGAAATCGCTGGCGCCCGCCTGCTGATGAATCAGGATGGAACCATCAACGTTCAGAGCGGAGCGACGGAAATCGGTCAGGGGGCAGATACGGTCTTCTCGCAGATGGTAGCGGAAACCCTCGGCGTACCGGTCAGCGATGTGCACGTCATTTCAACCCAGGATACCGATATTACCCCGTTCGACCCTGGCGCATTTGCCTCTCGCCAGAGCTATGTCGCCGCGCCAGCGCTACGTAAGGCAGCAATACAACTGCGCGATAAGATCCTCCATCACGCTGCCGACATGCTGCATCAGTCCGTCATGAGTCTGACGTTGACGGCAGGACACATCGTCCTTACCGATCGACCAGACTCTCCGTTGCTGTCATTAAAAGAGCTGGCGATGGATGCGTTTTACCATCCGGAACGCGGCGGCCAACTGTCAGCGGAATGCTCGGTGAAAACCACCACTAACCCACCGGCGTTTGGCTGCACGTTTGTCGATCTGAGCGTCGATATCGCACTGTGCAAGGTCACGATCAATCGTATCCTCAATGTCCACGATTCAGGCCATATTCTGAACCCACAACTGGCGGAAGGTCAGGTGCACGGCGGGATGGGAATGGGCATTGGCTGGTCACTGTTTGAAGAGATGATCATCGATGCGGAAAGTGGTCTGGTGCGTAACCCGAATCTCCTTGATTACAAAATGCCGACCATGCCTGACCTGCCGCAACTGGAGAGCGCATTCGTTGAAACGCAGGAGCCGCAATCGGCGTATGGGCATAAATCCCTCGGCGAGCCGCCCATTATTCCTGTTGCTGCAGCCATTCGTAACGCGGTGAAAATGGCCACAGGCGTTGCGATTAATACGCTGCCACTGACGCCAAAACGGTTGTATGCGGAGTTCCACCAGGCTGGCTTGATTTGAGGATATGACCATGTTTGACTTTGCTTCTTATCATCGCGCTTCAGACATTGCCGAGGCGATCAGCCTGCTGGCGCGCTATCCGCAGGCGAAACTGCTCGCAGGCGGAACCGACGTATTGATCCAGCTCCATCATCATAATGCGCGTTACCGTCATATCGTTGATATTCATGATCTGCCCGAATTGCGAGGCATTACCCTGACGAAGGAAGAGGGGCTGCGTATCGGTTCCGCCACCACCTTTAGCGAGATTATCGAGCATCCCGTCGCGCAACGACATCTGCCAGCCCTGTGTGCGGCAGCCACCTCCATCGCCGGACCGCAAATCCGTAATGTCGCCACCTACGGCGGGAATATCTGCAATGGCGCAACCAGCGCAGACTCGGCGACGCCAACGCTGATTTATGACGCCACGCTTGAGATCACCTCGCCAAAGGGGGTGCGTTTTACCAGCATTAACGGTTTTCACACCGGCCCCGGAAAAGTCGCTCTTGAGCAAGATGAAATCCTTGTTGCCTTTCATTTCCCACCGCAGCCCAGGGCGCATACCGGCAGCGCGCATTTTAAATATGCCATGCGCGATGCGATGGATATCTCGACCATTGGTTGTGCAGCACGATGCCAGCTGGATAACGGCAGAGTCAAAGAACTTCGCCTGGCGTTCGGCGTTGCGGCTCCCACACCCGTCCGCTGTCAGCATGCGGAGAATGCGGCGCAAAATGCGCCATTGACCCACCAGACGCTGGACGCGATCGCCGAATCCGTTCTGCAGGATGTCGCCCCGCGCTCTTCCTGGCGAGCAAGTAAGGAATTTCGTCTGCATCTCATCCAGACGATGACCCGGAAAGTGGTTACTGAGGCCGTTGTCGCGGCGGGAGGAAAGCTGCAATGAATGACACTAACCGAATCACGCTGGAATGCGTCATTAATGATCACCCTTTTCAGCTCAGCATCATGCCAGGGATGCCGCTCTCTGAACTCCTGCGCGAACAAGGGTTGTTGAGCGTCAAACAGGGATGCTGTGTCGGTGAATGCGGGGCCTGTACGGTGCTGGTTGATGGCACGGCCATCGACAGTTGCCTGTACCTTGCCGCGTGGGCAGCAGGAAAACAGATCCGCACCCTGGAAGGTGAATCGGCTGGCAGTCAGCTCTCGCGTGTTCAGATGGCGTATGCGACATCCGGCGCCGTGCAGTGTGGCTTCTGCACGCCGGGTCTGATTATGGCGACCACCGCATTGCTGGCAAAGCCGCGGGAAAAACCATTAACCATTCTGGAGATCCGTCGCGGCCTGGCGGGAAATCTGTGCCGTTGCACCGGTTATCAGATGATTGTCGATACCGTCCAGCGCTGCACAGAGCCTGAATAATTAACGCCTCATCCTTCAGGTTGCCTTCGGGTTGACGACGTTCACGCGTGTGTCGCCCCGATGCAACCTGAACGCGCCTGCATGAATAGTTACGCGTTCAACAGCTCATACTTTTTGATCTTGCGATAAAGCGTCGCAATGCCGATGCCTAACTCATCCGCCACCTGTTTTTTGTTGGAGTGGCGGGATAGCGCTTCGCGAATCATCTGCTTTTCCATCTCTTCCAGCGCGGTTCCGCCGGTGTCCTCAGACAGCAACTGCGCCGCATGAGCGACCGCGCCAATGGATTCTGGCGCTTTACCGTTGTTGATCAGATTTGGCGGTAAAAGCGTGCTGTCGATCACCTCGCCAGAAGGAACCACATTGACCAGGTATTCCATCAGGTTACTTAATTCACGCAGATTTCCCGGCCATTGATGGTGTCTGAGCAGGGTCACCACATCCGGTGCAATTCCCGGATAGACCAGCCCTAAACGGCGAGTATGCAGATGCAGGAAATAGTGCACCAGTAGTTCAATATCGTCCTGTCGTTCACGTAGCGGTGGCAGGGTCAGTGGGATGACGTTCAGTCGATAGAACAGATCTTCGCGGAATTTGCCTTCGGCGATAAACTGCCCAAGGTTCTGATTGGTGGCGGAAATAATGCGGATATCGACCTGAACCGGACTGCTCGCACCAAGCGGCAACACCTCTCTCGCCTCAATTGCCCTGAGTAGTTTAGCCTGTAGCATCAGGGGCATATCGCCAATTTCATCGAGAAATAGCGTTCCACTGTTTGCCGCCTGAATCAGGCCCGTTTTCCCATTGGCGGAAGCGCCGGTAAATGCGCCTTTGACATAGCCAAACAGTTCACTTTCCAGCAACGGTTCCGGTATCGCCGCGCAGTTGATGGCGATAAACGGTTTATTGCGTCGTTCACTCAGTTTATGAATGGCGCGCGCGACCACCTCTTTTCCGGTACCGCTTTCCCCCACAATCATGACGCTGGACGGGCTGGGGGCAATACGACCGATCAGCCGCTTAAGCTGGCGCATAACCCGGCATTCACCCACCAGTTGTTCAATATGCGGTTCATCGGTGGCAATCGATACAGAGGAACTGGTATGCGACTGGTGGAAGGCCATCAGGAATAATTGCCGTCCCTGCACATGATGCAACTGACCAATGATCAGTTCACTTTTATCATCCCAGGAGACGATATGCTGCATATGTCCGTGAGTGAAATTACTTTCAAACGTTAATGGCCGAAACCTGACCGACTTTCCCACCATATTATTCTGCGCCGCGCCAAGAATTTTTAACGCGGTTTGATTCGCGAACTGTACACGGTTATCTTCATCAATGACCAATACACCTTGATCCATATTCTCGATCATTGTCGAAAATATTTTACTGATGTTGTCGCTGCCACTCTGGTCTTCAAGAAGTTTTGAAACAAAAATGGTAGATATATGGCGAACATAATCTGAAAACTCACGCAGGTTGTCATTGATATGTTCCTGCTGTTCATGCGTTACGGCGATCAAACTGATCACGCCTACACAGCGGTCCTGCAGAATGACCGGTGTTCCCAGAAAAGCCTTCTCGCGACAATTATCTTTGCTATCACAGCCTTCGCACAACGGGTCAAAGCGGGAATGCGTCACGACTTTTTCTTTTTTACTTTCCAGTACATAGCGCAACAGTCTGGAGTTACCGCTCAACGGGCGTCCGAGGTATTTCCCGTAAGCGCCGGTTCCCGCAACGCGGCAGAGGTTATCATCGACGATCTCAACTTCGAGTTGCAAAACGCTGGCAAGCATTCTGGCGAAACGCTGAATTGTAGGTTGAATCTGCATCAAAACGGACTGCGTTGTTGCAAGCACCATAGTCTTACCTTCCGGAATCACTTAAATGATTGATCATTGAAGACATTGATGGTTCGTAGAATATAAGGATACTAACTCAGACAAAATTTGCTTTGATAAAAACACAGGCTCTTTATCATTTTATAATGAAAATATGCAAGAGAAATCACATTTCTATATCAATATGAGAATCAGCGGGGTGAGTTTATCAAACTGACGGTATTTACTCTTCTTCCGGGTATTATTCTGTCAGTCGGTTCATTGACAAATTGCGCTATTTATTAAGCCAAACGTTTTCGTATATTCATGGCGAATTACAGATAGCCTTATTCTGTGATCCGTACCACATATTGCCTGATGAATTCCCATTTATCCGCCGCCGGATTCATTTTGGCACGCTTATTGTTAGTCCCTGGTATATCGGTGATGCCGCTTGTCATTACCGCGAATAAGCCACCTTGCCGTCATTCCACTACCAGGACCTTACAATGAAAACTGTTAATGAGCTGATAAAGGATATCAATTCGCTGACCTCACACCTTCACGAGAAGGATTTTTTGCTAACGTGGGAACAGACGCCGGATGAACTGAAACAAGTCCTGGACGTCGCTGCTGCGCTGAAGATGCTGCGTGCCGAAAACATCGCGACCAAAGTCTTCAATAGTGGATTAGGGATTTCCGTTTTCCGCGATAACTCCACCCGTACCCGCTTCTCTTATGCGTCCGCCCTTAATCTGCTCGGCCTGGCTCAGCAGGATCTGGACGAAGGAAAATCACAAATCGCGCACGGTGAAACCGTCCGCGAAACGGCCAATATGATCTCCTTCTGCGCCGACGCCATTGGTATTCGCGACGACATGTATCTTGGTGCGGGCAACGCCTATATGCGTGAAGTCGGTGCCGCGCTGGATGACGGCTACAAACAGGGCGTGCTGCCACAGCGTCCGGCGTTAGTTAACCTGCAATGCGATATCGACCACCCGACGCAGGCGATGGCGGATCTGGCCTGGCTGCGTGAACACTTCGGTTCGCTGGAAAACCTTAAGGGTAAAAAAATCGCCATGACCTGGGCCTACTCACCCAGTTACGGCAAACCCCTCTCCGTGCCGCAAGGTATTATCGGTCTGATGACCCGCTTCGGTATGGACGTCACCCTGGCACATCCGGAAGGATATGACCTTATTCCGGACGTGATTGAAGTGGCGAAAAACAACGCGAACGCGTCCGGCGGCAGCTTCCGCCAGGTCACCAGTATGGAAGAAGCCTTCAAAGATGCCGACATCGTCTATCCGAAATCATGGGCACCTTACAAAGTGATGGAAGAGCGTACCGAACTTCTGCGCGCCAATGACCACGCAGCCCTGAAAGAGCTGGAAAGACAGTGCCTTGAGCAGAACGCAAAGCATAAAAACTGGCACTGCACTGAAGAAATGATGCAACTCACCCGCGACGGCGAAGCGCTGTATATGCACTGCCTACCTGCGGATATCAGCGGTGTCTCCTGCAAAGAAGGGGAAGTCACCGACGCCGTATTCGAAAAATACCGCATCGCGACGTACAAAGAAGCCAGCTGGAAGCCCTACATCATCGCCGCGATGATCCTCTCCCGCAAATATCCGAAGCCTGGCGTGCTGCTGGAGCAGTTGTTGAAAGAAGCGCAACCGCGCGTGAAATAACCCCCCAGAGCCGACCTGCCGGTCGGCTCTCCTTTCCGGAGGCCAAAAGGATAGGATATGTCCGTTTTCTCATTGAAGATCGATATTGCCGACAATCGCTTTTATAACGGTGAAACGTCGCCCCTTTTTTCGCAAAAACAGGCCAAAGCCGCTCGTCAGTTTCATCAAAAGATCGCTGGCTACCACCCAACGCCGCTCTGTGCGCTGGATGACCTTGCCTGCCTGTTCGGCGTGAAGAAAATTCTCGTCAAAGATGAATCAAAACGCTTTGGACTGAACGCGTTCAAGATGCTCGGCGGAGCCTGGGCCATCGCCTGCCTGCTGTGCGAGAAATATCATCTTGATATTGAGACGCTCTCTTTCGAGCAACTCAAAAACGCCATCGGCGAAAAAATGACGTTTGCCACCACCACCGACGGTAACCACGGTCGCGGTATTGCCTGGGCGGCACAACAGCTCGGACAACATGCGGTGATTTACATGCCGAAAGGCTCGGCGCAAGAGCGCGTGGACGCCATTCTCAACCTCGGCGCGGAGTGCATCGTCACCGACATGAACTATGACGATACCGTCCGTCTGACCATGCAGCACGCCCAACAAAACGGCTGGGAAGTGGTGCAGGACACCGCCTGGGAAGGTTACACCAAAATCCCCACCTGGATTATGCAGGGCTACGCCACGCTGGCCGATGAGGCCGTTGAGCAAATGCGTGCCCTGGGCGTCACGCCGACCCACGTGCTGTTACAGGCTGGCGTGGGTGCCATGGCGGGCGGCGTGCTGGGCTACCTGGTCGACGTCTATGGCCCGCAAAACCTGCACAGCATTATCGTCGAACCCGACAAAGCGGACTGCATTTATCGTTCCGGCGTGAAAGGCGACATCGTCAACGTCGGGGGCGATATGGCGACCATCATGGCCGGTCTGGCCTGTGGTGAACCTAACCCGCTCGGCTGGGAAATTCTGCGCAACTGCGCCACCCAATTTATCTCCTGCCAGGACAGCGTCGCCGCGCTGGGCATGCGCGTGCTGGGTAATCCTTTTGGCAGCGACCCACGCGTGATCTCCGGAGAGTCCGGCGCCGTAGGGTTGGGCGTTCTGGCTGCCGTCCATTATCACCCGCAGCGCCAGGCCCTAATGGACAAACTGGCGTTAGATAAAGATGCCGTTGTGCTGGTCATCAGTACTGAAGGCGATACCGATGTGAAGCACTACCGTGAAGTGGTCTGGGAAGGCAAACATCCGGTCGCACTGTAATCCCCCCTATTGGAAAACGCTCCCCAGGAGATTCGGGAGCGAACACTGGAGAAAAGTCATGGCTAAGCACATTCCTTTTAAACTGATTCTTGAAAAAGCAAACGACTACAAAGAAGACATGACGCGTTTCCTGCGCGACATGGTCGCCATTCCCAGCGAAAGCTGCGATGAAAAACGTGTTATCCATCGCATCAAACAAGAAATGGAGAAAGTGGGTTTCGATAAAGTCGAGATCGACCCGATGGGCAATATTCTGGGGTACATCGGCCATGGTCCGCGCCTGGTCGCAATGGACGCGCATATCGACACGGTCGGTATCGGCAACATCAACAACTGGAATTTCGATCCCTATGAAGGGATGGAGACCGACGAACTGATCGGCGGACGCGGCACGTCTGACCAGGAAGGCGGCATGGCGTCCATGGTTTACGCCGGGAAGATCATAAAAGATCTCGGCCTGGAAGATGAGTACACGCTGCTGGTCACCGGTACGGTACAGGAAGAGGACTGCGATGGTCTGTGCTGGCAGTACATCATCGAGCAATCCGGTATCCGTCCGGAATTTGTCGTCAGCACCGAGCCGACCGATTGCCAGGTTTATCGTGGACAGCGCGGACGCATGGAAATACGCATTGATGTGCAGGGAGTTAGCTGCCACGGTTCCGCCCCGGAACGCGGTGATAACGCCATCTTCAAAATGGGCCCAATCCTCAACGAGTTGCAGGAATTGTCACAACATCTGGCCTGGGATGATTTCCTCGGTAAAGGGACCTTAACCGTTTCCGAAATCTTCTTCACCTCACCCAGCCGCTGCGCCGTGGCGGACAGTTGCGCTGTCTCTATCGACCGTCGTCTGACCTGGGGTGAAACCTGGGAAGGCGCGCTGGAAGAGATCCGCGCCCTACCAGCAGTGAAAAAAGCCAATGCGGTGGTCTCGATGTACAACTATGACCGCCCCTCCTGGACCGGGCTGGTTTACCCGACCGAATGCTACTTCCCAACCTGGAAAGTGGAAGAAGATCACTTCACCGTCAAAGCGCTGGTCAATGCCTATGAAGGCCTGTTCGGCAAAGCACCGGTGGTCGACAAGTGGACGTTCTCCACCAACGGTGTATCGATTATGGGACGTCACGGTATTCCGGTGATCGGTTTTGGTCCGGGTAAAGAACCCGAAGCCCACGCGCCAAACGAAAAAACCTGGAAATCACATCTGGTGACCTGCGCCGCGATGTACGCTGCCATTCCACTGTCCTGGCTGGCAACGAAATAACGATCCACCTGTCTCCCCCGGTTTACCGGGGGATTTCTGGAGTGTGCTATGCGTGTATTGATTAAAAATGGCATTGTCGTTAACGCCGACGGACAGGCAAAACAGGACCTGCTGATTGAGAGCGGCATTGTTCGTCAACTGAACGCGGAGATTACGCCGCCCCCCTCGTGCGAAGTGATTGACGCTGCGGGATGCTACGTTTTTCCCGGCGGCGTTGATGTACATACGCATTTCAATATCGACACCGGACTCGCCCGTAGCTGTGATGATTTTTTTACCGGTACCCGCGCCGCTGCGTGTGGCGGTACAACAACCATTATCGACCATATGGGATTTGGTCCGACGGGCTGTCGCTTGCGCCATCAACTGGAGGTCTACCAAGGGTACGCCGCGCATAAAGCAGCGATCGACTACAGCTTCCACGGCGTTATTCAGCACGTCAATCATGCCATCCTCGATGAGATCCCGATGATGGTGGAAGAAGGCATCAGCAGCTTTAAGCTCTATCTGACCTACCAGTACAAACTCAACGATGATGAAACCTTGCAGGTGCTGCGTCGTTTGCACAAGTCCGGCGCGCTGACCACCGTCCACCCGGAAAACGACGCCGCTATCGCCAGTAAACGGGCCGAATTCATTGCCGCTGGCTTAACGTCGCCACGCTATCACGCCCTGAGCAGACCGCTGGAATGTGAAGCCGAAGCCATCGCCCGGATGATTAACCTTGCGCAGATCGCGGGGAACGCGCCGTTGTACATCGTCCACTTATCCAACGGTCTGGGGCTGGACTATTTACGCCTGGCGAAAGCGAATCACCAGCCCGTGTGGATAGAGACCTGTCCACAATATCTGCTGCTGGATGAACGTCGTTATGACGGGGAAGACGGCCTGAACTTCATTCTCAGCCCGCCGTTACGCAATGTACGTGAGCAGGACAAGCTCTGGTGCGGTATCAGTGACGGCGCCATTGACGTCGTGGCGACTGACCACTGCACCTTCTCAATGGCGCAGCGCCAGCAGATCTCAGGCGGCGATTTCAGCCGCTGCCCGAATGGTTTGCCCGGCGTCGAAAACCGCCTGCAACTGCTCTTTTCCGAAGGCGTGATGAGCGGGCGAATTACCCCTGAGCGCTTTGTTGCGTTAACCAGTGCGATGCCTGCCAGGCTGTTCGGTTTGTGGCCTCAGAAGGGGCTACTGGCACCAGGCTCTGATGGCGATGTGGTGATTATCGATCCTCGCCAGAGCCAGACGATCCATCATGCCCACCTGCACGATAACGCCGATTATTCGCCCTGGGAGGGGTTCCGCTGTCAGGGTGCGATTGTCAGAACGCTGTCGCGTGGCGAAACGATCTTCTGCGATGGCGTCTTTACAGGGAAAGCAGGCCGGGGCCGCTTCTTACGACGTAAGCCGTTTACCCCACCCGGCGCTTGTGAAACAGACAACTGTGTATGATAAGTGAGGAAAAATGAGGAAGAAAATTGTTCTCGCACTGGGTGGTAACGCGCTGGGTGAGGATCTGGCCGGACAGATGCAAGCCGTCAAAATCACCGCGCAGGCCATTGTGGATCTCATTGCGCAGGGTCATGAGGTTATCGTGACTCACGGTAATGGGCCGCAGGTGGGTATGATTAACCAGGCATTCGAAGCCGCGGCAAAAACAGAGGCGCACTCGCCAATGCTGCCGATGTCCGTTTGCGTGGCATTGAGCCAGGGCTATATCGGTTACGATCTGCAAAACGCACTACGCGAAGAATTGCTCTCACGCGGGATGCACAAACCGGTCGCCACGCTGGTGACGCAGGTAGAAGTCGATGCCCACGATCCTGCGTTCCTGAATCCCACTAAACCCATCGGTTCATTCTTCACGCAGCAGGAAGCGGAACAGCTGGAGAAACAAGGTTATACACTCAAAGAAGATGCCGGTCGCGGTTATCGTCGTGTCGTGGCTTCGCCTAAGCCGGTGGACATCATTGAGAAAGAGACCGTCAACGCGCTGGTTGAGGCCGGACAGGTGGTCATTACCGTGGGCGGAGGGGGAATTCCCGTGATTCGCGAAGGCAACCATCTGCGTGGCGCCAGTGCGGTGATCGACAAGGACTGGGCCAGCGCTCGCCTGGCAGAGATGATCGATGCGGATATGCTTATTATCCTGACGGCGGTCGAAAAAGTGGCCATTAACTTCGGTAAAGAAAATGAGCAATGGCTGGATCGCCTGTCGTTGAGTGATGCGGAACGCTTTATCAGCGAGGGGCATTTCGCCAAAGGTTCTATGTTGCCGAAAGTTGAGGCCGCAGCGTCGTTCGCTCGCTCCCGTCCCGGTCGGGAAGCCCTGATTACGGTGCTCAGTAAAGCGAAAGAAGGGATTGAAGGAAAAACAGGAACCGTGATCTGCCAGTAATCTTATGCGTTCGCCGGGGGGGCTTCGCTTACCCGGCCTGGCTCCTCCCTGGCCGGGTAAACATGGCGCCATCTGGCCATTCACATTACGCCACTTCAAGCACCTCATTCGTTGACTTCACCCCCTGATGCATCAGCATCATGAGCGCTTCCAGCACACCGCCGCCTATCGCTCTCGCCTTATCGGAGACGCTGGTAAAATCGGCCGTCTCGCCGCGTGGGTCGATATCACCGATCTTAAATCCTCCCACCACCGCCAGACCGTCACTTAACAGGCCGCGCACCATACCCGATAGCGGCGCTTTGATTTCGTGCTCCCCAATCCAGGCAATGACGTCCCCCTCTTCCACCAGATCGCCTAGTTTCACCCTGGCGCGCATGATGCCTGCGGCGGGCGCACGGATCACACGCCGTGCGGTATGCCCCATGATGTTGCCGGGTATCCCGGTATTTTCTTGTGCACAACCGGCGTAAATCACCTGTCCCAGCCAGTGTCCACGATTCGTTTCAATCACCGCATGACAGTCTTCACCCGCAGTAAACCCAGGCCCCAACGCAATGGTCACGGGAGCCATCTCTTTTCGCGTACCCAGATTTTGTTTCGCCAGAATCGCATCCACTACGCAGACGGGTTTTAGCGCATCGATCAACGAACCTGCGGGATCGACCAGAATCGGGATAAAACCGCGTTCGGCTAACGCCGCCGCTTCTGCCGACGAGGTGGCCAGCCGTGCCGTCACGCCTTCCACGATCATTTCACCATCAAAGACGGCCTGCGCAAAGGCGACACTACGGCGAATGACGGTCGGTTTTTCCACTTCCAGCATGATCACTTTGAAACCGGCATGGAACAATCGCAGCGCTACGCCGCTGGCAATATCCCCTGCACCGCGAATCACCACGCGCTGATGGCCGGACGGATGCGCGGCGCGCATCATCAGTCCGCCAGGCGCATTATTTTTGACCTGTAAGATCTCCGCCAGCACGCTGACCGCAATTTCCTGCGGCGTTTCGGCGCCAATGTTGTAACCCACAGGCGCATGCAGGCGGGCAATGAGCTCTTCACCGACACCCTTTTCCCGCAACTGACGCATGAATAACTGCACTTTGCGGCGGCTTGCCAGCAAACCCAACCACGCGACGGGTTGCTCGATCAATTTGTCCAGCGCTTCCCGATCCTGATTATTCGTTGCGATAAGCACAAAGTTGTCCGGACGGATCTCCAGCGCATCCACTGCCGCGGTAAAAGAATCGGCATGTAACAACTGTACCGATGGAGGGAAAGCCTCCGGATTAACACTCTCGCGATAAACATCCGCCACGGCAATATCAAACCCTAACAGCGCCGCCCCCTGGGCAATCGCCCGGTTCACATGCCCGCCGCCGATTAACACCAGTCGCGGGCGCAGGCCGTGTACGCTAATAAAGACCGACATTGCGCCGCCGCAGTCCGAGCCGACGGCATCAGCGCCGTTGCGGGCCATCCGGCCATGAAACATACGCGGCTTTCTCTCCTGTAACGCCAGCAGCGCCTCGGCGATCACCTTGCGCTCCACCATGCCACCGCCGATAGTCCCGACGATAGACCCATCCTGATGTACCAGCATCTGTGCCGAATGGCGGGGCGTGGAACCCCGGCTATCGACAATCTGTGCCAGCGCAAATGGGCGGTTTTGCTCTTCAAGTTTTGCAGCCTCTGTGAAAATATTCATACGAACCTCAATGGATATCCTTTCAGTCACCCGGTGTTCCCGGCGTCGCTATCTCACAAATCTGCGCGCGATTGCAGGCGTTTCCAGTGCATTCCCCAGCCAGATAGCCTGCACATCACCGTCTGATAACGGCTGGATGAGCTCGCGTTCATCAATGGCATTCTCAGATTGAGAAAAACGATTGAGAAACCAGACGCGTCGACTGGCTGGCGGGGCATTTTTGAAAGCCCCCTGTGGGTGCTGAACCAGGCGGATAAGCGCCTTCAGCGATAAGGGGGATCCCTCCGTCAGGCCTGTTATCCCGGCGAACTGCGGCCAGCGATGTACCTGCTCTGCCCCCACACTTTTCCCCAGAAGGTGTCCACCCATAACGGCAATCACGCAGCAACTGCTTTCAGGTATGCAAGGTTCGTGCTCATCTGGCGCTTTAAGCGGCATTCCACGGGCGCCATCTGCCTCGACGAGAACCACGTCACATTCCGAACGCCTGGCCAGAGCATCGATGGCGTCGGGTGAGAAACCACGCGCTTTTCCCAATGGCGCTTTCCACGACCGAAAGCAGGTTATGATGGGTTGCATTAACACCTGATACGGCAGCCCGGCGGGCTCCCGACAGAAAAGGGTCGGCCAGGCCTGGTCAGGCAGAAACATATGCGTCGTCGTGGTGATAAATACCCGTCGACCTGATAATTGAAAGAGATGAGCAAGCCAGAAAAGAGTACTGGTTTTCCCACCAGCACCGACAATTGAAATAACCGTTGGCCGTTTCTGTGCACCTAAATCAAAGAATAAAGAAGCATGCCCCGATATACTCATAAGCCTCTCTGAAGTGACACAACGTCTAATAGACATTATGGAATCGCCATGCCTATCGTCGACTGTATAATTACTGCAGCTGGGTTATCATCCAGAATGGGAAAATGGAAAATGATGTTACCCTGGCACGAAGGAACAATTCTTGATGCAAGTATCAAAAACGCGCTGCAATTTTGTAACAGGGTAATATTAGTTTCTGGTTACCGCGCAACTGAGATACATAATCGCTATGCGAATCAGCCCAATATCATTATTACGTACAATCCGGATTATGCTCAGGGCTTATTTACGTCAATTAAGGTCGGCGCTGTCGCCGTGTACAGCGAGCACTGCTTCATCACGCACGGTGACATGCCTGAACTGAACAGCGATATTTTTCGTAAAATCTGGGTTTTACGCAACGATAACGCACTTATCCCTTGCTATCAGGGCCAGCCTGGTCATCCTATATTACTTTCCAAAAAATGCCTGTTGCAGGCCATCTCACAACCGGATGTCAGCAGTATGCGTCAGACATTGCTGCGCGGAAAACATAATATCATTGAAATAAACGATGCCCGAATCACTCTGGATATTGATACTCCAGAGGATTTTATCAATGCGCAACGTCGACACAGATAAATAGTAAATACGGAGTTAAACGATTGCGTTCAAATATTTCCCTCCTCATTTTTCACTTATCATAATGATAAGCGACCGCCATTTTTGAGAAAATAGAATGCGATGATGAAATACCTTATCGCAATACCTCTCCCGGCTGATTTTCATTCTCATTTAGCGTTTGTGAGATATTTCACAAAGCGGACTTAAGATTAGAAGCGCCTCACAAAATTATATTTTTATGGCTCCGCTTTGTCAGAGTGGTGCGAATGTTGCTCTATTTCTCCAAACCGCCGGCTTTGTCAGTCCCGGTCAACCAATGACAACTATGAACACGCGCGCCTTCCGGCTGTCTTGCCACAACCGAAAGTAAGCCGAGTAAAGCTAAGGAGAGGGGTATGGGGGATATAATGCGTCCGATTCCGTTTGAGGAACTTTTGACGCGCCTATTTGATGAATATCAGCAGCAGCGCTCGATCTTTGGTATTCCTGAGCAGCAGTTCTATTCACCGGATAAAGGCAAATCGATAAGCGTATTCGGTGAAACCTGTGCCACCCCCGTCGGCCCCGCCGCCGGCCCGCACACTCAGCTTGCACAAAATATCATCACCTCCTGGCTAACTGGCGGTCGGTTTATTGAACTCAAAACGGTCCAGATTCTCGATCGGCTGGAGCTGGAAAAACCCTGTATTGATGCGGAAGATGAGTGCTTCAATACCGAATGGTCGACTGAATTTACGCTGCTGAAAGCGTGGGATGAGTATCTTAAAGCCTGGTTCGCCCTGCATTTACTGGAGCAACTGCTGCAGCCTTCGGGAGCCGATACCGGTAAGTCGTTCATTTTTAATATGAGCGTCGGCTATAACCTTGACGGCATCAAGCAACCGCCTATGCAGCAGTTCATCGACAACATGATGGACGCGTCGGCGCATCCTAAGTTCGCACAGTATCGTGACACGCTACAGCAGTGGCTACACGATGAGACATTCCTGGCGCGCCACGGGTTGAACGAACATCGGGAACGTCTACAGGCGTTGCCGGCGCGCATTCCCGCAAAACTGGTGCAGGGCGTCACGCTGTCCACCATGCACGGCTGCCCGCCGCACGAAATCGAAGCCATCTGCCGCTACATGCTGGAAGAAAAAGGACTGAATACCTTTGTGAAGCTGAATCCGACACTGCTGGGCTATCCTCGGGTGCGTGAAATTCTGGACAACTGCGGCTTCGGTTATGTCGGCTTAAAAGAAGAGTCATTTGAGCACGATCTTAAGCTCACCCAGGCGCTGGAAATGTTGCAGCGCCTGATGGCGCTGGCAAAAGAAAAGTCGCTGGGTTTTGGCGTCAAACTCACCAATACCCTTGGCACCGTTAATAACAAAGGTGCGCTTCCCGGCGAAGAGATGTATATGTCCGGCCGGGCGCTGTTCCCGCTCTCAATCAACGTGGCGGCCGTGCTTTCCCGGGCGTTCGACGGCCAATTGCCCATCTCCTATTCCGGCGGCGCCAGCCAGTTAACCATCCGCGATATCTTTGACACCGGCATTCGTCCGATCACCATGGCGACTGACCTGTTAAAACCAGGCGGTTACCTGCGACTCAGCGCCTGTATGCGTGAACTGGAGTCCTCGGATGCGTGGGGAATGGAGCATGTCGATGTCGAACGTCTGAATCGACTGGCGGAAGAGGCCGTCACGATGGCCTACACCCAGAAACACTGGAAACCTGAAGAGCGCATTGAAGTGGCCGACGGCTTGCCGCTGACCGACTGCTACGTCGCTCCTTGTATTACGGCCTGCGCCATCAAACAGGACATTCCGGAGTATATTCGCCTGCTGGGCGAGCAGCGTTATGCCGACGCGCTGGAGCTGATTTATCAGCGAAACGCCCTCCCCGCAATCACCGGTCATATCTGCGATCATCAGTGCCAGTACAACTGTACCCGTCTGGACTATGACAGCGCCCTGAACATCCGTGAACTGAAAAAAGTGGCGCTGGAAAAAGGGTGGGATGAATACAAACAGCGCTGGCACAAACCCGCAGGCTCGGGCTCACGTCATCCGGTTGCGATCATCGGCGCGGGTCCTGCCGGGCTTGCTGCCGGTTACTTCCTTGCCCGGGCAGGACACCCGGTGACGCTATTTGAACGCGAAGCCAACGCGGGCGGCGTAGTGAAAAATATCATTCCCCAGTTCCGTATTCCGGCAGAGCTCATCCAGCACGATATCGATTTTGTCGCCGATCATGGCGTGAAGTTCGAATATAGCTGTGCGCCAGATCTGACCGTACAAGGCCTGAAAGATCAGGGGTTCCACTATGTTCTGATCGCAACCGGTACGGATAAAAACAGCGGCGTGAAGCTCGATGGCGACAACCCCAACATCTGGAAATCGCTTCCCTTCCTGCGTGAATACAACCAGGGAACTGCATTGACGCTCGGTAAGCATGTGGCGATCGTCGGCGCGGGTAACACGGCGATGGACTGTGCCCGTGCGGCATTGCGCGTACCGGGTGTGGAAAAAGTCACCGTGGTCTACCGTCGTTCGCTGCAGGAGATGCCCGCCTGGCGTGAAGAGTATGAAGAGGCCCTGCACGATGGGGTTGAGTTCCGTTTCCTCAGCAATCCAGAACGCTTTGATGCGGATGGCACACTCACCCTGCGCATCATGACGCTCGGGGAGCCGGATGAGAAAGGGCGTCGCCGTCCGGTGGAAACCGACGAAACGCTGACTCTGCACATCGATAGTCTGATTACCGCCATTGGTGAACAGCAGGATACCGAAGCGCTGAATGCAATGGGTGTTCCGCTGGACAGCAAAGGCTGGCCAGAGGTGAACAACAATGGCGAAACCCGCCTCACTGACGTGTTCATGATTGGCGACGTCCAGCGTGGTCCGTCATCCATTGTTGCCGCCATCGGCTCTGCGCGTCGGGCCACAGATACCATCCTCTGGCGGGAAAATATCCGCTCCCACCATGGCGATAAGCGCTGGAATAACGTCAGCCCCGCTGAAATCTATCAGCGTAAAGGCGAGATCGCGGTCGCGAGGGTCGATAAAGACGACCGTGACGCCTTTGTCGCCCAGGAAGCGGCCCGCTGCCTTGAATGCAACTATGTCTGCAGCAAATGCGTGGATGTCTGTCCGAACCGCGCCAATGTGTCAATTCCCGTGCCGGGATTCCAGAACCGCTTCCAGACGCTGCACCTGGACGCTTACTGCAACGAATGCGGTAACTGCGCTCAATTCTGTCCGTGGCAGGGCAAGCCGTATAAAGACAAAGTCACGCTCTTTAGCCTGCCGCAGGATTTCGACAACAGCAGCAACCCGGGTTTCCTGGTGGAAGACGATCGGGTCAGAGTCCGGCTGAATGACCAAAGCTGGGTGTTAAACATCAGCCATGATGGGCAGTTCGCCAGCATCCCGCCGGAACTGGATGATATGTGCCGCGTCATCAGCTATGTCCACCAGCATCACCATTACCTGTTAGGCCGCGTGGAGGTGTAATCATGTTGATTCTGAAAAATGTCACCGCTGTACAACTTCATCCGGCCAGCGTGCGTGAAGGGGTGGATATTGCGATCGACAAAGACGTTATTGTTGAGGTGGGTGACGCCCTGACGCAGCGCTACCCACAAGCGCAATGGAAAGAGATGCATGGACGAATCGTGATGCCGGGGCTGGTCTGCGCGCATAACCACTTTTACTCCGGTTTATCGCGCGGGATCCAGGCCAATATCGCCCCCAGTCCGGACTTTATCTCAACGTTGAAAAACCTGTGGTGGCGCCTGGACCGAGCTCTGGACGAAGAGTCGCTCTACTACAGCGGACTGATTTGCTCACTGGAGGCGATTAAGAGCGGATGTTCTACGGTTATCGATCACCATGCTTCACCTGGCTACATACAGGGTTCGCTCTCTACACTGCGTTCAGCCTTTTTAAAAGTCGGCCTGCGGGCAATGACCTGCTTTGAAACCACCGACCGTAACGAGGGAATCAAAGAGCTACAGGCAGGCGTCGAAGAGAATATCCGCTTCGCCCGTCAGATAGACCATGCACGGGAGAGCGGTAGCGAGCCATATCTGGTGGAAGCGCACATTGGCGCGCATGCCCCCTTTACCGTGCCCGACGCCGGTCTGGAGATGCTACGCGAGGCCATCAACGCTACCGGGCGTGGGCTGCATATCCATGCGGCGGAAGACAGCTACGATGTCTCCCACAGTCATCATCTGTACGGTAAAGACCTGCTGGTCAGGTTGGCGGAATATGGGCTCATCGACCGTAAAACGCTGGTCGCACACGGCCTGTACTTGTCTGCGGAAGATATCGCGCTGCTGAATCAGCAAGATGCCTTCCTGGTACACAATGCCCGCTCCAACATGAATAACCATGTGGGCTATAACCACCACCTTACCCATATTCGCAATCTGGCGCTGGGGACGGACGGCATCGGCTCCGACATGCTTGAAGAGATGAAATTTGCCTTCTTCAAACATCGCGACGCGGGCGGTCCTCTGTGGCCTGACAGCTTTGCGAAAGCACTGGCGAACGGCAACGAACTGTTGCACCGCAACTTCGGAGAAAATTTTGGCCAACTGCAAGCCGGTTATAAAGCCGATTTAACCCTCCTCGACTATTCGTCGCCGACGCCGCTGATCGCTGAAAACGTTGCCGGGCATATCGCTTTCGGTCTCGGTTCAGGCAGCGTGCACAGCGTGATGGTGAATGGCGTGATGGTGTATGAAGACCGTCAGTTCACTTTCGATACCGATTCCATTTATGCGCAGGCCCGAAAAGCCGCCGCCAACATGTGGCGGCGAATGGATGCGCTGGCATAGCCCGTACCCTCTCCTGAACGGGAGAGGGAGTGATGAGGAATGATGATGATTGAACAATTTTTCAGGCCCGACTCCGTTGACCAGGCGCTGGAACTCAAGCGCCGCTATCAGGAGGACGCCGTCTGGTTTGCCGGGGGCAGCAAACTCAACGCGACGCCAACGCGTACCCACAAACAGATTGCCATTTCACTGCAGGATCTGGAGCTGGAGTGGATCGACTGGGACAATGGCGCATTGCGTATTGGGGCGATGACTCGCCTGCAACCGTTGCACGACGCCCGCTATCTTCCGGCGGCACTGCGGGAGGCGATCGGCTTTATCTACTCCCGCCATCTACGCAACCAGTCTACCCTCGGCGGCGAGATTGCCGCACAACAGCAAGAGTCCGTGTTACTCCCCGTCCTGCTGGCGCTGGACGCTCAGTTGGTGTTTGGTGATGGCGAAACCCTGTCACTGGAAAGCTATCTCGCCGATCCACGCGATCGCCTGCTCACCGAAATTATCATTAAAGATCCCTTCCGCCCTTGCGCCACCCGCAAAGTGAGCCGTTCACAGGCCGGATTAACCGTCGTGACGGCAGCGGTCGCGTTAACAGAACACGGTGGCATTTGCATCGCGCTGGACGGCGTGGCGGACAAAGCACTGCGCCTGCATGATGTGGAAACACAAACGCGCGAAGGGACGGAACTGGAACAGGCGGTCGCAAACGCCATATTCCCACAGGATGATATTCGGGGCAGCGCGGCCTATAAGCGCTATATCACCGGCGTGGTCGTAGCCGATCTGTATGCCGACTGTCTGATGGCCGGGGAGGACGTTGTATGATGATTCACTTCACATTGAACGGCATGGTCCGTGAAATGAAGATTAACCCGGGCGAAAACGTACAGAAGCTGCTGTTTAACCTGGGCATGCACTCCGTGCGCAACAGTGACGACGGATTCGGTTTCGCCGGTTCGGACGCGATTCTCTACAACGGTCGCATCGTCAATGCCTCATTACTGATTGCCGCGCAGTTGGATCACGCGGAAATCCGCACCAGCGAATCACTCGGTAAATGGAATGCGTTGAGCCTGGTACAACAGGCGATGGTGGATGTCGGTGTTGTGCAGTCCGGTTATAACGATCCGGCTGCCGCATTGATCATCACCGATCTGCTGGAACGTATCGCGATTCCTGACCGTGAAGAGATTGACGATGCGTTGTCCGGTCTGTTCAGTCGTGATGCCGGCTGGCAGCAATATTATCAGGTGATCGAACTAGCGGTGGCGCGCAAAAACGATCCGCAAGCCCGTATGACTGTCGCTCCCACGTTCCGCGACGATCTCGCGGTGATTGGTAAACCCTGGCCAAAAACCGATGCCGCCAAAATGGTCCAGGCCAAACCCTGCTATGTGGAAGACCGTATCACCCCTGACGCCTGCGTCATTAAAATGCTGCGCAGTCCGCACGCCCATGCGTTGATAACTCATCTTGACGTCAGCAAAGCCGAAGCGTTGCCCGGCGTGGTTCACGTGATCACCCACCGCAACTGTCCCGACATCTACTATACGCCCGGCGGACAAAGTGCGCCGGAACCCTCCCCGCTCGACCGTCGCATGTTCGGTAAGAAACTGCGTCACGTCGGCGATCGTGTTGCCGCCGTGGTTGCAGAGAGCGAAGAGATTGCGCTGGCCGCGCTCGAACTCATCGATGTGAAATATGATGTGCTTAAGCCGGTATTGTCGATTGACGAAGCCATGGCGGACGATGCGCCAGTCGTACACGATGAACCGGTGGTGTACGTCGCTGGCGCGCCGGAGACGCTGGAAGAAGACAACCGCCATGCCGCTCAACGTGGCGAACACATGATCATCAACTTCCCGATTGGTTCACGCCCGCGAAAAAATATCGCCGCCAGCATTCATGGTCATATCGGCGATATGGAGAAAGGGTTTGCCGAAGCGGATGTGATCATCGAGCGTACTTATCACTCCACACAGGCGCAGCAGTGCCCGGCAGAGCCTCATATCTGCTTTACCCGCATGGACGGCGATCGCCTGATCATTCACGCCTCAACGCAGGTACCGTGGCACCTTCGCCGCCAGGTTGCCCGTCTCGTTGGCATGAAGCAGCATAAGGTCCACGTCATTAAGGAGCGCGTCGGCGGCGGCTTTGGTTCTAAACAGGACATCCTGCTGGAAGAAGTCTGCGCATGGGCGACCTGCGTGACCGGACGCCCGGTCTATTTCCGCTATACCCGTGAAGAGGAGTTTATTGCCAATACCTCCCGTCACGTGGCAAAAGTCACGGTCAAACTAGGCGCGAAGAAAGATGGTCGCCTGACGGCGGTCAAAATGGACTTCCGCGCCAATACTGGCCCTTATGGCAACCATTCGTTAACCGTGCCGAGCAACGGCCCGGCGCTCTCGTTACCGCTATACCCTTGCGACAATGTCGATTTCCAGGTCACCACGTACTACAGCAATATCTGCCCGACAGGAGCCTATCAGGGCTATGGCGCACCGAAAGGCACCTTTGCGATGACAATGGCGTTAGCCGAGCTTGCCGAACAGCTGCAAATTGACCAACTGGAGATCATCGAACGCAATCGGGTTCACGAAGGACAGGAACTGAAAATACTCGGCGCGATCGGTGAAGGGAAAGCGCCAACCTCCGTTCCCTCCGCGGCCAGTTGCGCACTGGAAGAGATCCTGCGTCAGGGGCGGAAGATGATCGACTGGTCCTCGCCCAAACCACAGGACGGTGACTGGCGTACCGGTCGCGGGGTCGCCATTATTATGCAGAAGTCAGGGATCCCGGACATCGATCAGGCGAACTGCATGATCAAACTGGAGTCCGATGGCACCTTCATCGTCCACTCCGGCGGCGCAGATATCGGCACTGGGCTGGATACGGTTGTCACTAAACTGACGGCGGAAGTACTGCACTGTGCACCAGAAGAGGTGCATGTCATCTCTGGCGATACTGACCATGCGCTCTTCGACAAAGGCGCTTACGCCTCATCCGGCACCTGCTTCTCGGGGAACGCGGCGCGTAAGGCAGCAGAAAACCTACGTGAAAAAATCCTCTTTCACGGTGCGCAGATGCTGGGCGAACCCGTTGCTGACGTTCAACTGGCGTCACCTGGCGTTGTACGCGGCAAGCAGGGCGAAGTGAGTTACGCTGAGATCGCGCACAAAGCGGAGACGGGAACCGGTTTTGGCACGCTGGTCGCCACGGCCAGTTACATCACCGCAGACTTCGCATTCCCGTATGGGGCGAACTTCGCCGAGGTCGCGGTGAACACCCGAACCGGTGAAATCCGTCTCGACAAGTTCTACGCGCTGCTGGACTGCGGCACACCGGTCAACCCGGAACTCGCACTGGGGCAAATTTACGGTGCGTCGATGCGGGCCATCGGCCATAGCCTGAGCGAAGAGATCCTCTATGATGCCGAAGGCCATCCGCTGACCCGCGATCTGCGCAGTTACGGTGCGCCCAAAATTGGCGACATCCCTCGGGATTTTCGTGCCGTGCTGGTGCCGAGCGACGATAAGGTTGGCCCCTTTGGCGCTAAATCGATCTCTGAAATTGGCGTTAACGGCGCGGCGCCTGCCATTGCCACCGCGATTCATGATGCCTGTGGCGTATGGTTACGCGAGTGGCATTTCACACCGGAGAAAATACTGACCGCGCTGGAAAAAATGTAACGACGTGGGCCGCTCAGGCGGCCCGCTCTCATGACTCAATAATGATTAAATGCCGTCTGCGGAAATGAGATAAGCCGTTCTCAGGGCAACCTGCGCCTCAAATTCGCAGAATTTAATTCTGCTGATTCAGATGATCAAATTTACTTATTAAGGAGTGAAGGGATGTCTGATATATCACGTGCAGGCTCAGATCTGATTTACGAACTGGAGGATCGCCCTCCCTTTCATCAGTCTATTATCGGCGCGATCACCCACCTGCTGGCCATCTTTGTCCCCATGGTCACGCCCGCATTAATTGTCGGCACCGCGCTACAGCTGTCAGCGGAAACCACCGCCTATCTGGTCTCAATGGCGATGATTGCATCTGGCATCGGCACCTGGCTGCAGGTCAATCGCTATGGCATGGTCGGTTCCGGCTTACTCTCGATTCAGTCGGTCAATTTTTCGTTTGTCACGGTGATGATTGCCCTGGGCAGCGGGATGAAAAACGACGGATTCCATGAAGAGTTGATCATGTCATCGCTGCTCGGCGTTTCATTTGTCGGGGCATTTCTGGTGGTGGGATCGTCTTTCATTTTGCCTTACTTGCGCAGAGTCATCACTCCGACCGTCAGCGGCATTGTGGTGCTAATGATTGGCCTGAGCCTGATTAAAGTCGGGATCATCGATTTTGGCGGCGGCTTTGCGGCGAAAAGCAGCGGCACCTACGGAAACTACGAGAACATCGGCGTCGGGTTGCTGGTGCTGATCGTGGTGATCGGTTTTAACTGCTGCCGCAGTCCGTTACTGAGAATGGGCGGCATCGCGATCGGGCTGTGTGTGGGCTATATCGTCTCTCTGTGCCTTGGCATGGTGGATTTCAGCAGTATGCGCAATCTGCCGTGGGTCACCATCCCAACCCCTTTTAAGTACGGTTTCCAGTTCAACTTTCATCACTTTCTGGTGGTTGGGACCATTTATCTGCTCAGCGTGCTGGAAGCCGTCGGCGACATTACCGCGACCGCGATGGTGTCCAGACGCCCCATTCAGGGGGATGAATACCAGTCACGCCTGAAAGGCGGCGTACTGGCCGATGGGCTGGTCTCCGTCATTGCCTCTGCGGTGGGTTCACTGCCATTGACGACCTTTGCGCAAAACAACGGCGTTATCCAGATGACCGGCGTCGCCTCTCGCTATATCGGCCGCACCATCGCCGTCATGCTAGTGCTGCTTGGACTGTTTCCAATGATTGGCGGCTTCTTTACCACCATTCCGTCAGCGGTGCTGGGGGGCGCGATGACGCTAATGTTCTCGATGATCGCAATCGCCGGGATCCGCATCATCATCACCAACGGGCTTAAGCGTCGTGAAACGTTGATTGTCGCCACCTCGTTGGGACTGGGTCTGGGCGTCTCCTATGACCCGGAAATATTCAAAATCCTGCCTGCCTCAATTTATGTATTGGTGGAAAACCCCATCTGCGCGGGCGGTCTGACTGCCATTCTACTGAATATCATTCTCCCTGGAGGCTACCGGCCTGAAGAAGTGCTGCCGGGCATCATCTCCCCGGAGGAAACGGATTAACGGTAAAGGAGTTTACGATGTCTGGAGAACACACGTTGAAAGCGGTGCGCGGCAGCTTTATTGATGTCACCCGCACCGTCGAAAACCCGGAAGAGATCGCCTCAGCGCTGCGATTTTTGGAAGACGGATTGCTGCTGATTCGCCAGGGAAAAGTCGAATGGTTTGGCGAGTGGGAAGCGGGAAAACACCGGATCCCTGACGCCATCCGTGTCCGTGACTATCGCGGAAAACTGGTCGTGCCGGGATTCGTTGATACGCATATCCACTACCCCCAAAGCGAAATGGTCGGTGCCTATGGCGAGCAGTTGCTGGAATGGCTGAATAAGCACACCTTCCCGACCGAAAGACGCTATGAGGATCTGGAATACGCGCGCGAGATGTCGGCTTTTTTCATCAAGCAACTGTTGCGTAACGGCACCACCAGCGCGCTGGTTTTTGGCACGGTGCATCCGCAGTCCGTGGATGCGCTATTTGAAGCCGCCAGCCATATCAATATGCGCATGATCGCCGGCAAAGTGATGATGGACCGTAACGCGCCGGATTACCTTCTGGACGACGCCGAGAGCAGCTACCTGCAAAGTAAGGCGTTGATTGAGCACTGGCACAAAAATGGCCGCCTGCTGTATGCCATCACGCCGCGCTTTGCCCCGACCTCCTCTCCGCAGCAGATGGCGATGGCGCAGCGTCTGCGAGAAGAATATCCCGATACCTGGGTCCATACCCATCTCTGTGAAAACAAAGATGAAATTGCCTGGGTTAAGGCACTCTATCCGGAACATGACGGTTATCTGGATGTGTATCACCAGTACGGACTGACCGGAAAAAACTGCGTCTTCGCCCACTGTGTACATCTGGAAGAGAAAGAGTGGGATCGCCTGAGCGAAACCCACTCCAGCATCGCCTTTTGTCCGACCTCAAACCTCTACCTCGGCAGCGGTTTGTTCAATCTGCAAAAAGCCTGGAGGAAGAAGATCAACGTCGGTATGGGGACCGATATCGGCGCCGGCACCACCTTCAACATGCTGCAAACGCTGAACGAAGCCTACAAAGTGGTGCAACTACAGGGTTACCGACTCTCGGCATACGAAGCCTTTTACCTGGCGACGCTCGGCGGTGCGAAGGCGCTGGGCCTCGACAATCTGATTGGTAACTTTATGCCGGGCAAAGAGGCAGATTTTGTGGTGCTGGAACCGACAGCGACGCCGCTGCAACAACTGCGCTATGACAACTCAACATCCCTGGTCGACAAATTGTTCGTGATGATGACGCTGGGCGACGATCGCTCTATTTACCGCACTTACGTCGACGGGCGTCTGGTGTACGAACGGACCTGACAGAACGCTAACATCCTGCTGAGGACATCATTATGTCTGGAGATATTCTGCAAACCCCCGACACGTCGAAACCACGCGGCGCGCTGGATAATTACTTCAAGATTACGGCGCGTGGCAGTACCGTGCGCCAGGAAATACTGGCCGGGCTGACCACCTTTCTGGCGATGGTCTATTCAGTCATTGTTGTGCCCGGAATGTTGGGAAAAGCGGGATTCCCGCCCGCCGCCGTCTTTGTCGCCACCTGTCTCGTCGCAGGCTTCGGCTCGCTGTTGATGGGGCTGTGGGCCAACCTGCCGATGGCGATCGGCTGCGCCATTTCGCTGACCGCCTTCACCGCATTCAGCCTGGTGCTGGGGCAACACATTTCGATTCCTGTCGCCCTCGGCGCGGTATTTCTGATGGGGGTGATCTTTACCGCCATCTCGGTTACCGGGTTCCGGACCTGGATCCTGCGAAACTTACCAATGGGCATCGCGCATGGCACAGGGATTGGTATTGGCTTGTTCCTGTTACTGATCGCGGCAAACGGCGTCGGTATGGTGATTAAAAACCCGCTGGAAGGGCTTCCGGTGGCACTCGGCGCATTTACCTCTTTTCCGGTTCTGATGAGTCTGCTGGGGCTGGCGGTCATCTTCGGGCTGGAGAAATGCCGGGTCCCCGGCGGGATCCTGCTGGTGATTATCGCCATCTCGATTATCGGTTTGATATTTGACCCTGCCGTCAAATATCACGGCCTGGTCGCCATGCCCAGTCTGAGCGGTGAAGATGGTAAGTCTCTGATTTTTAGCCTTGATATCATGGGAGCCTTACAGCCTGTGGTGCTACCCAGCGTACTGGCGCTGGTGATGACGGCGGTATTTGATGCCACCGGCACTATCCGCGCCGTCGCCGGACAAGCGAATCTGCTGGATAAAGACAACCAGATCATCAACGGTGGTAAAGCGTTGACCAGCGACTCCATCAGCTCCGTATTCTCCGGACTGGTGGGCGCAGCGCCGGCCGCCGTCTATATTGAATCCGCTGCGGGTACCGCCGCCGGAGGAAAAACAGGACTGACCGCCACCATCGTCGGCTGTTTGTTCCTGCTTATCCTGTTCCTGTCTCCTCTCTCCTACCTGATCCCAGGCTATGCGACGGCGCCTGCGCTGATGTATGTCGGTCTACTGATGCTCAGTAACGTCTCAAAACTGGATTTCGATGACTTCATCGATGCGATGGCCGGTCTGGTTTGCGCGGTCTTTATCGTCCTGACCTGCAATATCGTCACCGGCATTATGCTCGGTTTCGTGACGCTGGTTGTCGGTCGCGTTTTTGCCCGGGAATGGCAGAAGCTGAATATCGGTACCGTCATCATTACCGTCGCGCTGGTGGCGTTCTACGCCGGCGGATGGGCTATTTAAGCGATGCTCCGCGCAAACGCGCGCGGAGCTGTTCTATCGGCCTCGCCATTCAGGAGAAAACGCATGAGCGCCATAGATTCCCAACTTCCCTCACCGTCGGGGCAAGGCCGCGCCACCGATGAGGTTGATCGTATATTATCGCCTGGCAAGCTGGTCGTACTCGGTCTGCAACATGTGCTGGTTATGTACGCGGGCGCGGTCGCTGTACCGCTGATGATTGGCGACAGACTCGGCCTCAGCAAAGAAGCCATTGCGCTGTTAATCAGCTCGGATCTCTTCTGCTGCGGGATCGTTACCCTGCTGCAATGTATTGGCATCGGCCGCTTTATGGGGATTCGCCTGCCCGTGATTATGTCGGTGACGTTTGCCGCAGTGACGCCAATGATTGCGATTGGCATCAATCCGGATATCGGTCTGTTGGGCATTTTTGGCTCAACCATTGCCGCTGGCGTGATCACCACACTCTTAGCACCGCTTGTCGGTCGCCTGATGCCCTTATTTCCCCCGCTGGTAACGGGCGTGGTGATCACTTCGATTGGTCTGAGCATTATTCAGGTGGGCGTTGACTGGGCTGCTGGCGGGAAAGGTAATCCTGAGTATGGGAATCCGGTCTATTTAGGGATTTCATTTGCGGTCTTAATTTTTATTTTATTAATCACCCGATTTGCCAAAGGCTTCATGTCCAACGTCGCGGTCCTGCTGGGGATCATCTTTGGCTTTGCGTTGTCGTGGATGATGAATGAAGTGAATTTGTCAGGCCTGCACGATGCCTCGTGGTTCGCGATTGTCACCCCAATGGCCTTCGGTATCCCCGTCTTTGATCCGGTGTCGATTCTGACCATGACGGCCGTGTTAATCATTGTGTTTATTGAATCGATGGGCATGTTCCTGGCGCTCGGCGAAATCGTCGGTCGCAAACTCTCATCGCAAGATATCATTCGCGGCCTGCGCGTGGATGGCGTCGGGACAATGATTGGCGGACTGTTCAACAGCTTTCCCCATACCTCGTTTTCCCAAAACGTTGGCCTGGTCAGCGTCACGCGCGTGCACAGTCGATGGGTCTGCATCGCCTCTGGCGTCATCTTAATTTTGTTTGGCATGGTGCCGAAAATGGCGGTTCTGGTCGCCTCCATTCCGCAATTCGTCCTCGGCGGCGCAGGTCTGGTGATGTTTGGCATGGTACTGGCAACCGGGATCCGCATTCTCTCGCGCTGCAATTACACCACGAACCGCTACAACCTCTACATTGTGGCCATCAGCCTGGGGGTTGGCATGACGCCGACGTTATCGCATGACTTTTTCTCTCGCCTGCCAGCCGTTCTCCAGCCGTTGCTACACAGCGGCATCATGCTGGCCACCTTCAGCGCTGTTGTACTGAATCTGTTTTTCAATGGCTACCACCATCATACCGGGCTGGTACAGGAATCCATCTCCGATAAAAACCTGAAGGTCAGAACGGTGAGAATGTGGTTGCTGATGCGCAAGCTGAAAAAAAATCAGCAGGATGAATAGCATGAATCTCTTTTGGCGCTGCCTGATTACCCTGCTGTTGCTCATGCTGATGTCGATACCCGCTGTTTCTGACGGCATTGCGCTGGGTATCGAAAGTCGCTTCCGGTTTATGCTGCTGTTTTTCTGACATCACATTCCTGCCCCGACATCCGTATTGCAAGCTGCGGATGTCGAATTTCAGCGTTAAACGCTCCCTGAGCTAATCATTGCGTCTCGAGATCTCATATACTGGTATGTGCTTAAGATTGACAGTGAGACATTATGCAACAGGAACACGTCATTTTGCTGGATGCACAGGACACCCCTTCCGGCACGCTGGAAAAATACACCGCCCACACCGCCAACACACCACTGCATCTCGCCTTCTCTTCCTGGCTGTTCAATGCAGAGGGGCAACTTTTGGTGACCCGCCGTTCGCTGGTAAAAAAGGCGTGGCCCGGAGTCTGGACGAACTCGGTGTGCGGCCACCCTCAACGGGGTGAAAGCCAAGAAGAAGCTGTCGTCCGCCGCTGCCGTCATGAACTGGGCGTAGAGATTGCCAACCTGACTTCCGTTTACCCGACATTCCGCTATCGGGCAACCGATCCCGGCGGGATCGTAGAGAATGAGGTTTGCCCGGTCTATGCCGCACGAGTGACCAGTGAACTGCAGATCAATAGCGATGAAGTGATGGACTATCAGTGGAGCGATCTGGAGGCGGTTTTACGCGGAATTAGCGCAACGCCGTGGGCTTTCAGTCCGTGGATGGTGATGCAGGCGTCAAACGATACGGCGCGAGCGTCACTCCTTAACTTTAGCCGTCAGAAATAAAAAACCCCGGCATGTCAGCCGAGGTTTTTTTATTAGCCGTCGCCGTGAAGCTTATTTTACCGGACGCATCGCCGGGAACAGGATCACATCACGGATGGTATGGCTGTTGGTGAACAGCATAACCATACGGTCGATACCAATACCCAGACCCGCGGTCGGCGGCAGACCGTGCTCCAGCGCGGTAACGTAGTCTTCGTCGAAGAACATCGCTTCGTCGTCGCCCGCCGCTTTCGCGTCAACCTGATCCTGGAAGCGCTGCGCCTGATCTTCCGCATCGTTCAGCTCGCTAAAGCCGTTGCCGATCTCACGACCGCCGATGAAGAACTCAAAGCGATCGGTGATTTCCGGGTTCTCGTCATTACGACGCGCCAGCGGAGACACTTCTGCCGGGTATTCGGTAATGAACGTCGGCTGAATCAGATGCGCTTCGGCCACTTCTTCGAAAATTTCAGTCACGATACGACCCAGACCCCAGCTCTTCTCGACCTTGATACCGAGAGATTCAGCGATCGCTTTGGCAGAGTCGAAGTTATCCAGTTCAGCCATTTCCGTTTCCGGACGGTATTTCTTGATAGCCTCGCGCATGGTCAGTTTTTCGAACGGCTTACCGAAATCAAACACTTCATCGCCGTAAGGGACTTCCGTTTTACCCAGCACATCCTGCGCCAGCGTACGGAACAGAGACTCGGTCAGTTCGATCAGATCTTTATAGTCCGCATACGCCATGTAGAGTTCCATCATGGTGAACTCGGGGTTATGACGCACGGAGATCCCTTCGTTACGGAAGTTACGGTTGATTTCGAACACGCGCTCGAAGCCGCCAACCACCAGACGCTTCAGGTACAGTTCCGGCGCAATACGCAGGTACATGTCCAGATCCAGCGCATTATGATGGGTGATAAACGGACGCGCAGACGCACCGCCTGGGATCACCTGCATCATCGGGGTCTCAACTTCCATAAAGCCGCGACCGACCATAAACTGACGGATGCCGGCCAGGATCTGAGAACGCACTTTAAAGGTGTTGCGGGATTCATCGTTAGAGATGAGATCCAGGTAACGCTGACGATAACGCGCTTCCTGATCCTGCAGACCGTGGAATTTATCCGGCAGCGGACGCAACGCTTTGGTCAACAGACGCAATTCGGTGCAATGGATAGACAGTTCGCCCGTTTTGGTCTTGAACAGCTTCCCTTTCGCGCCGAGGATGTCGCCGAGATCCCATTTTTTGAACTGCTCGTTGTAAACGCCTTCCGGCAGATCGTCACGGGCAACGTACAGCTGAATGCGGCCACCCACGTCCTGCAACGTCACAAAGGACGCTTTCCCCATGATACGACGGGTCATCATGCGGCCTGCAACGGACACCTCGATGTTCAGCGCTTCCAGCTCTTCGTTCTCTTTCGCATCGAAGTCAGCATGCAGTTGGTCTGAGGTGTGATCGCGACGGAAATCGTTCGGGAAGGCGATACCCTGCTCGCGCAGGCCAGCCAGCTTCTCACGACGCGTTTTCAGTTCGTTATTAAGATCGGCTACCGCGTCAGCGCCCTGTGCGTGTTGTTCAGACATGTTGGTTCCTCATAACCCTGCTTTCAAACTTGCTTCGATAAATTGATCCAGGCTGCCGTCCAGCACCGCCTGCGTGTTGCGGGTTTCAACCCCGGTACGCAAGTCTTTAATGCGGGAGTCATCCAGGACGTAAGAACGAATCTGGCTTCCCCAGCCGATGTCGGATTTCGTGTCTTCCATCGCCTGCTTCTCAGCGTTTTTCTTCTGCATTTCCAGTTCATAAAGCTTCGCTTTCATCTGCTTCATGGCCTGGTCTTTGTTCTTGTGCTGGGAACGGTCGTTCTGGCACTGCGTCACAATCCCGGTCGGGATGTGAGTAATACGCACCGCAGATTCTGTACGGTTAACGTGCTGACCGCCCGCGCCGGATGCGCGATACACGTCGATACGCAGGTCCGCCGGGTTGATTTCGATATCAATGTCGTCATCCACTTCCGGGTAAACGAACGCGGAGCTAAACGAGGTATGGCGACGACCGCCGGAGTCGAACGGGCTCTTACGCACCAGACGGTGAACACCGGTTTCCGTACGCAGCCAGCCGTAGGCATATTCGCCAGAAATCTTAATGGTCACGGACTTGATCCCGGCCACTTCCCCTTCTGACTCTTCAATAATTTCGGTCTTGAAGCCGCGTGCTTCTGCCCAGCGCAGATACATACGCTCCAGCATGCTTGCCCAGTCCTGCGCTTCAGTACCGCCGGAACCGGCCTGGATATCGAGGTAGCAATCGGCGCTGTCATATTCGCCAGAGAACATACGACGGAACTCCAGTTGCGCCAGTTTTTCGTCAAGCGTATCGAGTTCAGCAACGGCTTCGTTAAAGGTTTCTTCGTCGTCGGCTTCTACAGCCAGATCCAGCAGGCCGGAAACATCTTCCAGACCCTGAGACATTTGGTCGAGGGTGTCGACAATCGCTTCAAGCGAGGAACGTTCTTTACCCAGCGCCTGTGCGCGTTCGGGTTCGTTCCAGACGTCCGGCTGTTCCAGCTCGGCGTTTACTTCTTCCAGACGCTCTTTCTTGGCATCATAGTCAAAGATACCCCCTAAGAACGTCGGAGCGCTCCGTGAGGTCCTGAATGCGGTTTTTTACCGGATTAATTTCAAACATGGTCTGATTTCTTTTATTGGACTTGTCAAAATGCGGTGATAAGAGCGGGATTGTACCCAATCCACGCGCTTATTTATAGAGAATAGTGACGGGAAATTGGTCAGATTATACGGGCCAGATATTATCGATGATGATCTGCAAACTGCGGTTGCCGCGAAATTCGTTAATATCCAGTTTGTAGGCCAGCTCGACTTCGCGTACGCCGTTATCCGGCCAGCAGGCGGTATCGACGTTAAAGGCGATGCCGTCCAACAGCGGCCCTCCGCCAACGGGTTCGACCATCACTTTCAAATGTCGCTCGCCAACCAGACGCTGCTGAAGCAGACGAAAACGCCCGTCAAACAGCGGTTCCGGGAACATTTGCCCCCACGGACCGGCGTCACGCAGCAGCTGCGCGACCTCCATCGTCATCTCCGCGGCGCTGAGCGGGCCGTCAGAGACCACTTCCCCCTGCAACAGCGATGGATCCAGCCATTCAGTGACCAGCTCGCCAAAACGCTGCTGGAACAGGTCGAATTTTGCCTCTTCCAGCGACAGTCCCGCCGCCATCGCATGGCCGCCGAATTTAATCATCAGACCCGGATGCAACGTATCCAGCCGCTCCAGCGCATCACGCATGTGCAGCCCTTGAATGGAACGTCCGGAGCCTTTCAGCGTGCCGTCGCCTGCCGGCGCGAAAGCGATCACCGGGCGGTGAAAACGTTCTTTAATGCGCGAGGCGAGGATCCCGACCACCCCCTGATGCCACTCAGGATGATACATCGCCAGACCACCGGGGAGCGTTTCGCGACTGCGCTCCAGCTTCTCGCACAGGGTCAACGCTTCCGCCTGCATTCCCTGTTCAATCTCTTTACGCGTCTGGTTCAACGCATCCAGTTCGTTGGCCAGTACTCGCGCTTCGCCAATGTTATCGCACAGCAGCAGCGCCACGCCGACGGACATATCATCCAGCCGACCCGCCGCGTTCAGACGCGGACCAAGCGCAAACCCTAAATCGCTGGCGGCGAGCTTTTGCGCATCACGCCTGGAGACTTCCAGCAACGCTTTGATCCCCGGACGGCATTTCCCGGCGCGAATACGGCTTAAACCCTGCCAGGTGAGGATTCGATTGTTGGCATCCAGCGGCACCACGTCCGCCACGGTGCCCAGCGCGACCAGATCGAGCAGATCCGCCAGGTTTGGCGGCGCAATGCCACGTTCGTCAAACCAGCCTTTGTCGCGCAGGAAGGTGCGCAGGGCGAGCATCAGGTAGAACGCCACGCCCACGCCGGCCAGCGATTTCGACGGGAAATCACAGTCAGGCAGATTCGGGTTGATGATGGCTTCGGCGGCTGGCAGCGTCTCGCCCGGCAGGTGGTGATCGGTGACCACTACCGGGATCCCCAGCGCCCTGGCGTGATCCACACCGGCATGGGAAGAGATCCCGTTATCGACGGTGACGATCAGCTGCGCACCGCGGGCATGGGCCTGATCGACCACTTCCGGACTTAAGCCGTAACCATCCTCAAAACGGTTTGGCACGAGGTAGCTGATGTTATCGCAGCCCAGAGATCGCATACCCAGCACGCTCAGGGCGGTACTGGTCGCCCCATCCGCATCGAAGTCACCAACGACGATGATGCGCGTCCCCTCGCGAAAGGCGTTATAGAGAATTTCGACCGCTTTTTCGACGCCGCTCAGTTGCTGCCATGGCAGCATGCCTTTGACGCTGCGCTCAAGATCCTGAGCACTGCGTACGCCACGACTGGCATACAGGCGGCGTAACAGCGGCGAAAGGTCAGCAGGCAGTTCTGCCGACTCATCGACTTCCCGCCGACGAAGTTGTATCTGTTGTTTCACGCGAATTACTTACCACTGGTCTGTTTTTGGTGCTCGTCAAGAAACGCTTTCATCTCTTTCGGTCCCTGATAGCCAGGCACGACATAGCCGTTGCTCAACACGATGGCGGGTGTACCGCTTACGCCAAACTGCACGCCCAGCGCATAGTGATCCGCGATGTTCACCCCGCAGGTCGCCGCTTTCACGCCTTTGCCTGCCATCGCGTCGTCAAACGCTTTGGCTTTGTCTTGCGCGCACCAGATGGACTTCATATCCTGCTCGGCCTGACTTTCCAGTCCCTGGCGCGGGAAGGCGAGGTAGCGCACAGTAATGCCCAGCGCGTTGTAGTCCTTCATCTCTTCATGTAGCTTGTGGCAGTAGCCGCAGGTGATATCGGTAAAGACGGTAATGACGTGTTTTTCCTGTGGCGCTTTATAGACGATCATTTCGTTTTCCAGCGCGTTCAGGTGCTTCATCAGCAGCTGGTTGGTCACGTTGACTGGCGTCGCGCCGCTGACATCGTACATTGGCCCCTGAATGATGTGTTTACCGTCTTCCGTCACATACAGCACGCCGCTGTTGGTCAGCACCGTTTTCATCCCGGCAACCGGGGCGGGTTGGATATCCGTGCTCTGCACGCCCAGTTTCGTCAAAGACTGGCGGATCGCGGCGTCGTCGGCGTGTGCCAGGCCGGAAAACGCAGTGGTCAGCAGGGTAAACAGCATTAAACCTTTTTTCATAACCTTTCCTGTTCGCTCAGCATTCACGCTCTTGGGTGATGCTGTTGATGAAGTTGACGCAGGCGCGCTGTCGCAACATGAGTATAAATCTGCGTGGTAGAGAGATCGCTGTGCCCCAGCAACATCTGCACCACGCGTAAATCGGCGCCATGATTGAGCAAATGCGTGGCAAATGCGTGGCGTAAAACGTGCGGCGACAGCTTTTCACTGTCGATTCCCGCTAAGACGGCATAGTGTTTAATGCGGTGCCAGAAGGTCTGGCGCGTCATCTGCTGCGCGCGCTGGCTGGGAAACAGCACGTCAATCGACACGCCATTCAGCAGCCACGGACGCCCATGTTCCAGATACGTCTCCAGCCAGTACACCGCCTCTTCGCCCAATGGCACGAGACGCTCTTTATTGCCTTTACCGATCACCCGTACGACGCCCTGACGCAAGCTGACATCGCTCATCGTCAGTCCGACCAGTTCAGACACGCGCAGTCCGGTGGCATATAAAATCTCAAGCATGGCTTTATCGCGTAACTCCAGCGGTTGGTCAACCACGGGCGCCTGTAATAATCTCTCAACTTGCGCTTCACTGAGATCTTTCGGCAGGCGCTGCGGGAGCTTGGGCGATGCCAGCGTCGCGCTGGGATCGTCGGTGCGGATCTTCTCGCGGTAAAGATGCTGGAAAAGCCGCCGCACCGCGCTCAGCAGTCGTGCGGTACTGGTGGCTTTATACCCACCGTCCATCCGCTCGGCCAGCAAGGCCTGCAGATCGTCACTTTGCGCGGTTTCCAGCGACACCTGACGGTGTGCGAGCCACTCCACCAGCATGGTCAAATCGCGGCGGTAGGCGCTCAGCGTATTTTCCGCCAGATTTTTCTCCAGCCAGAGCGCATCAAGGAATTGTTCGATGCGCGCAAGATCCTGTTCCACATCTACCCCTTTGATTCTGCAATCTGCCATTATGACTCAATGATACGGGTTTCTGGTACACTACGCGCAAAGTCATAGCAAGTATTGAGACGTTTACGCGATGAATATTGGTCTTTTTTACGGTTCCAGCACCTGCTACACCGAGATGGCTGCGGAGAAAATTCGCGACATCATCGGCCCGGAACTGGTAACGCTGCATAATCTGAAAGATGATGCCCCGGCCCTGATGGAGCAGTACGATGTGCTGATCTTAGGCATTCCCACCTGGGATTTCGGTGAAATTCAGGAGGACTGGGAAGCCGTTTGGGAACAACTGGACGAACTCAATCTCGAAGGCAAAATTGTCGCGCTTTACGGTATGGGCGACCAGTTAGGCTACGGCGAGTGGTTCCTTGACGCGCTGGGCATGTTGCATGACAAACTGTCGACCAAAGGCGTCAAATTCGTCGGTTACTGGCCTACCGAAGGCTACGAGTTCACCAGCCCTAAACCGGTCATTGCCGAGGGGCAGTTGTTCGTCGGTCTCGCCCTGGATGAAACCAATCAATACGATCTCAGCGATGAGCGTATTCAGGCGTGGTGCGAGCAAATTCTCGGTGAAATGGCCGAGCACTATTCCTGATAACCGTTTTGCCGGATGGCGGCGTGAACACCTCATCCGGCCTATATGACGCACCGAATCACAGGCCTTAAAGCTGCGCGCCATCAGGTATTCGTCGGCGCTACCCTTGCTTCGACTGTTGAATCATCAGGCGGCGTAAATCCCGCCATTCCGCGTCATCCATACTGTCAGCCGCGAGCCACAAATGCTGGCGTTTACCGGTATCTGATCGCAGACGCAGCATCATGCCGGTTTTGATCATCCACGGTGCATTGACGATAAGCCAGTCCTGCCCCTGCCAGCGGAGCCGTCCATCCATCAGAAGTTTGACCTCCCCCTGACGGGCGTTAATTCGTCGCTGGCTGCGGACACAGTCAAACACCACCAGCGAAAGCAGTATCAACCACAACGGCGTGTAACTCAGCGGCCATGGCATTAAGAGAATAGCCGCGGCCACCAGCCCATGCAGGAGTAGTGATAGCCACTGTGCGCGCCATGAGACGCGGAGATCAGATTGCCACAGGACCACGATCCCGATTCCGTGTCTGGATGAGTCGAACCATCTGCTCCAGTTCAGCATCTGCCGGTTTACCGTGATTCATCAACCAGTTGAATAAGTCCGGGTCATCACACTCCAGCAGGCGGATAAAAATACGCTTTTCATCATCACTCAACGTGTCGTATTCATGTTCGAAAAACGGCATGATGGAAATATCGAGTTCACGCATACCGCGTCGGCATGCCCAGTGAATACGTGCTTTATTGTTAATATCCATGTTCTTCTTCCTGTCTCACTCAAATGAACTACCCGGCTATTGTAACGTGTTTTTCATCCTGTTTTGCGGGAATATCCGTAACCACAAGCGCGATCGCTAATTAAACCCCCAATAAGTCAATGGGTTCATGTTTTCTGGATGCCGCCTCGCAATCTGTAAGATAAGGCACAAATGGGACTATCAAAGCGCTTGCATTGGGCAATAGCTCTTTTACCATTAGTCATTATCACTGCGTTAAGCAAATCAGGACATTTTTATGGCATTTACTCCATTTCCACCTCGTCAGCCATCAGCTTCAGCGCGTTTGCCCGTGACGTTGATGACGTTAGATGACTGGGCGCTGGCCACGATTAGCGGGGCTGATAGCGAGAAGTATATCCAGGGTCAGGTGACGGCTGACGTGAGTCAACTAACTGAACACCAGCACGTACTGGCCGCCCACTGCGACGCCAAAGGCAAAATGTGGAGCAACCTGCGACTGTTCCGCGATGGCGACGGTTTTGCCTGGATTGAACGTCGTAGTCTGCGTGACGCGCAGGCGAGCGAACTGAAAAAATATGCCGTATTCTCGAAAGTGACGATTGCCCCGGACGACGAACGCGTGCTGCTGGGCGTGGCGGGTTTCCAGGCGCGTGCCGCCCTGGCGAATCTGTTTAACGAACTGCCCGACAGCGAAAAGCCTGTCACGCGTGAAGGAGCGACAACCCTGCTGTGGTTTGAACATCCGGTAGAACGCTTTCTGTTGGTTACCGATGTGACAACCGCGGAAACCGTAACCGAAAAACTGCGTGGTGAAGCTGAACTGAATAACAGTCAGCAGTGGCTGGCGCTGGATATTGAGGCCGGTCTGCCGGTGATTGATTCCGCGAACAGCGCGCAGTTTATTCCGCAGGCAACTAACCTCCAGGCGCTGGGCGGTATCAGCTTTAAGAAAGGCTGCTATACCGGTCAGGAGATGGTGGCCCGAGCGAAATTCCGCGGGGCAAACAAACGCGCATTATGGTCTCTGGCGGGTAAGGCCAGCCGTGTACCGGAAGCAGGTGACGATCTTGAAATGAAAATGGGTGAGAACTGGCGTCGTACTGGCACCGTCCTCGCGGCAGTGCAACTGGATGACGGTCAGCTACGGGTACAGGTGGTGATGAATAACGATATGGAGGCCGACAGCGTATTCCGCGTACGCGACGATGCCAACACATTGCACATCGAACCGCTGCCCTATTCACTGGAAGAGTAACTCATCAGCGCCGGATGGCGCTTCGCTTATACGGTCTACGGAAAAGCATTCGTAGGCCGGATAAGACGTTAAAGCATCACATCACGCCTGTCCGACATACAAATAGATCGCCAGAAAGTGGCATACGCTGCCGCCCAGCACAAATCCGTGCCAGATAGCATGGTTGTAGGGAATGCGCTTACTAACGTAGAAAATCACTCCCAGCGAATAGACCACGCCGCCAACAGCCAGCAGCGTTACGCCTCCCGCCGCCAGTTTGATCGCCAGTTGATACACCACAATCAGTGACAGCCAACCCATCGTCAGATAGGTCACCAGCGACAGCACTTTAAACCGGTGGGCTATCGTCAGTTTGAATAAAATACCGAGCAGCGCCAGACTCCAGATCACGATCATCAACCCACGCGCCAACGGTGAATCCAGCCCAACCAGCAGAAACGGCGTATAGGTCCCGGCAATGAGCAGGTAAATCGCACAGTGGTCGAATTTTTTCAGCCAGATCTTCGCCCGCTGATGAGGGATCGCGTGATACAGGGTCGACGCCAGAAACAGCAGAATCATGCTGCCGCCGTACAGGCTGTAACTGGTAATCGCTGTCGCACTGGCATTCATATCCACCGCCTGCACCAGCAACAACACCAGACCGACGATACCAAACACCAGCCCAATACCATGACTGATGCTGTTGGCGATTTCCTCTGCCAGTGAATATCCTTGCGCGATGAGTGGCTTCTGAACCATAACTTACTCCGGAGAAACGAACACGTTCGTGATTGCGTCTCTAGCGTAACTGAGAATGGTTCCAGTGAACACCTGTTAGCTAAAATAAATATCATTTTTAAACTAATCGTTATAAATCATAATGTTGAAACACATTTTTCAACTAACAGTTGTTCATTTAATTCAAAGACATTTAAAATCAATCACATAAAAATGTGACTGATTCGGGTAAATCTCGCCAATCACCCGCTTCAGCTCCTCCAGCGTCATGTTTTCCTGCTGTGCATGTTTTTCCGTCAACGTGTCGAGCGTGACGGTTGACGTTCCCAGCACCTCAATCGTGCAAAAGTAGCCATCGTCCTCGAAACGCCCTACCCGCAGAATGTCACCGGCCCTGAAGTGAGATTCTGACTCATCACGAATGGTGATCGTTTTACGCCCTGCCAGAATGTCGTCCTGGAAACGCTGAAAAAAAGTGATGTCATTTGGCTGCATGTTATTATTCCCTTTAGGTAAAATCTGATGAGTGAGTATTGCCATTGTGAGTATGTTCTCCCACGCTGCCATCGCCAGTCTCAACAACATTGAGATGTTGGTCTACAACTATGTCATCAAGAACCGTGACAAAGTCATGTACATGACCATTCGGGAACTGGCTGAAGCGGCGGGTGTATCGACCACCACCGTGTTGCGTTTCTGTCGCAAGCTTAACTGTGAAGGCTACTCTGAATTTCGCGTACGCTTTAAATTATATTTAGAGCAGAATGAACCGCAACAGGCTAATTTTGGCGCCAGCGAGATTATCAGTTTCTTTAAAGGGGTAAATAACGATGAATTTGATCAATTACTCGATCAGGCTGTAGAGATTATTTTATCGTCCGAGCGCATTATATTTGTCGGTGCCGGTACCTCAGGGGCCCTGGCAAAATATGGCGCGCGTTTTTTCTCAAACGTCGGGAAATTCAGCAACCACATTGATGATCCTTATTTCCCGGTGACGAACGATATGGCGCGTAATGCGCTGGCGATTGTCCTATCGGTCTCTGGCGAAACCGAAGAGATCCTGCGCTTTGCCAGCCAGTTCAGCCTGCATAACTGCAAAGTGCTTTCGATTACCAGCCATGAACACTCGCGCCTCGCCAAACTGGCGGACTTTAATCTCTCCTGGCATGTGCCGCAAACCCGTATTGCTGGCGTGTACGATATCACCACACAAATTCCCGTTATTTATATTCTCGAATCTCTGGGGCGAAAGCTGGCGAAAAAATTAGCGTAAAAAAACAGTCTGTTTTTTGGCGGTAACAAATTACCGTTTCGCTATTTTGTTATATCGTGACATTTACCTTCCCTTTGTTAGACTCAAATCAGTTTGTATTAATTTGAGATGACGCAACGATGAAAAAACTCACCTTACCAAAAGATTTTCTCTGGGGCGGCGCGGTTGCTGCACATCAGGTTGAAGGCGGCTGGAATAAAGGCGGTAAAGGCCCCAGCATTTGTGACGTTCTGACCGGCGGCGCGCATGGCGTACCCCGTGAAATCACCCGGCAGGTGGTGCCAGGTAAATATTACCCGAACCACGAAGCGGTCGATTTTTATGGTCACTACAAAGAAGACATCAAGCTGTTTGCTGAAATGGGCTTTAAATGCTTCCGCACGTCCATCGCCTGGACCCGAATCTTCCCACAAGGTGACGAAACGCAGCCAAATGAAGAAGGGCTGAAATTCTACGACGACATGTTTGATGAATTGCTCAAGTACAATATCGAACCGGTCATTACCCTTTCTCACTTTGAAATGCCGTTGCACCTGGTTCAGCAGTACGGCGGCTGGACTCACCGCAAGGTCGTTGATTTCTTTGTTCGTTTTGCCGAAGTGGTGTTTGAACGTTATAAGCATAAGGTCAAATACTGGATGACCTTCAACGAGATCAATAACCAGCGCAACTGGCGTGCGCCGCTGTTTGGTTATTGCTGCTCTGGCGTGGTCTATACCGAGCACGAAAACCCGGAAGAGACCATGTACCAGGTGCTGCACCACCAGTTTGTCGCCAGCGCGTTAGCCGTGAAGGCGGCGCGTCGCACCAATCCGGAGATGAAGGTGGGCTGCATGCTGGCGATGGTTGCGCTGTATCCGTTCTCCTGCAAGCCAGAAGACGTCATGTTCGCCCAGGAATCCATGCGCGAGCGCTATGTTTTCACCGACGTTCAGTTGCGCGGTTACTACCCGTCCTATGTCCTCAACGAGTGGGAGCGTCGCGGCTTTAACATTAAAATGGAAGACGGTGATGCCGCGATTCTGCGTGAAGGTACCTGCGATTACCTCGGCTTCAGTTACTACATGACCAACGCGGTGAAGGCCGACGGCGGTAGCGGCGATGCCATTTCGGGGTTCGAAGGCAGCGTACCGAATCCGCACGTTAAGGCCTCCGACTGGGGCTGGCAGATTGACCCGGTGGGTCTGCGCTACTCGCTGTGCGAACTGTATGAGCGTTACCAGAAACCGTTGTTCATCGTCGAAAACGGCTTTGGCGCTTACGATAAAGTAGAAGACGATGGCAGCATTAACGACGACTACCGCATTGACTATCTGCGTGCTCATGTCGAAGAGATGATGAAGGCGGTCACGTATGACGGAGTGGATCTGATGGGTTACACGCCATGGGGCTGTATCGACTGCGTCTCTTTCACCACCGGCCAGTACAGCAAACGTTATGGCTTTATCTATGTGAACAAGCACGATGATGGCACGGGTGACATGTCTCGTTCACGCAAGAAGAGCTTCGACTGGTATAAAGCGGTGATCGCCAGCAACGGCGAGAAACTTTAACTCCATAATGCCGGGCGGCGCTACGCTTGCGCCGGCCGACAAAACCTATGATTCGTGTAGGCCGGGTAAGGCGAAGCCGCCACCCGGCGTTTACTTCCCGCCCGCCAGCTCCAGAAAACTGCCCGTGACATACGACGCTTTCTCGCTCAGCAGCCAGGCAATGGCCTGCGCCACCTCTTCCGGCTGTCCGCCACGTTGCATAGGTAACATCGACTTCACGCGATCCACCCGTCCAGGCTCGCCGCCGGAGGCGTGGATTTCGGTGTAGATAAGCCCCGGACGCACGCCGTTGACCCGGATCCCTTGCGCCGCCACCTCCAGCGCCAGGCCGGTGGTCAGCGAGTCGACGGCCCCTTTCGACGCCGCATAGTCAATATATTCCCCCGGTGCGCCCAGACGCGACGCCGCTGACGACACGTTCACAATCGCCCCGCCGTGACCGCCGTGTTTGTGCGACATGCGCTTGACCGCTTCGCGACAGCAGAGGAAATACCCCGTCACGTTGGTCGCCAGCACGCGGTTAATCCGCTCAGCAGAAAGGTTTTCGATCGTACTTTGTTCAAACAAAATTCCGGCATTATTGACCAGCGCCGCCAGCGGCTCATTTTCACGGTCGATCGATTCGAACATTGCCACAACCTGCGCTTCGTCACTGATATCTGCGCGCAGGGTAAATGCGTTTCCCCCGGCGGCGACTATCTTATTCACCACCTCGGTGGCAGCCCGAATATTATGATGAAAATTAACGGCAACCGTGTAGCCCTCATCTGCCAGTTGTAACGCGGTCGCCCGCCCAATACCGCGACTACCGCCGGTAACCAGTGCGATTCCCATGGAGTTCTCCCGATATGAAAAAGCCGGGTGGCGGCTTCGCCTTACCCGGCCTACAAATGATTTGCTACTGTGAAATAATTACTGGTATTCGCTCATCGGCACGCAGGAGCAGAACAGGTTACGGTCGCCGTAAACATCATCAAGACGTTTCACGGTTGGCCAGTACTTGTTCGCTACACCCGCCGGGAAGACGGCGACTTCACGGCTGTAACCATGATTCCACTCTGCCACCAGCTCGTTCTGGGTATGCGGCGCGTTAACCAGTGGGTTATCTTCCAGTGACCAGACGCCTGTTTTCACGCTGTCAATTTCTGCGCGAATCGCCAGCATCGCATTAATAAAGCGATCCAGTTCCACTTTGCTTTCCGATTCCGTTGGCTCAACCATCAGCGTACCCGCGACCGGGAACGACATGGTCGGCGCATGGAAACCGTAATCGATCAGGCGTTTGGCAATATCCAGTTCACTGATGCCGGTCTCTTCTTTCAGCGGACGGATGTCGAGAATACACTCGTGCGCCACGCGACCATCGCGGCCGGTATACAGAACCGGGAATGCGTTTTTCAGACGGCTGGCAATGTAGTTGGCATTCAGAATCGCCACCTGACTTGCCTGCTTCAGTCCTTCGGCGCCCATCATGCGGATGTACATCCAACTGATTGGCAGAATCGATGCGCTGCCGAACGGTGCGGCAGAAACCGCGCCCTGACGGGTCAACATCCCTTCGATCTGCACTACGCTGTGGCCCGGTACAAACGGCGCCAGGTGCGATTTCACGCCAATCGGTCCCATGCCTGGGCCACCGCCGCCGTGCGGAATGCAGAAGGTTTTGTGCAGGTTCAGGTGTGAAACGTCAGCGCCGATAAAGCCCGGAGAGGTGATGCCCACCTGAGCGTTCATATTCGCGCCGTCGAGATAAACCTGCCCACCAAACTGATGCACGATCTCGCACACGTCACGGATCGTCTCTTCGTAAACACCGTGGGTAGACGGATAGGTCACCATGATGCAAGAGAGGTTTTCGCCCGCCTGACCGGCTTTTTCACGCAGATCGCCAAGATCGATGTTACCGTTCTTATCACAGGCCACGACCACCACCTGCATCCCCGCCATCTGTGCGGAAGCCGGGTTAGTCCCGTGCGCAGAGGCTGGGATCAGGCAGATATCGCGATGCCCTTCATTGCGACTTTCGTGGTAATGACGGATCGCCAGCAGACCGGCGTATTCCCCCTGCGCGCCAGAGTTCGGCTGCATGCAGACGGCGTCGTAACCGGTCAGTTTGACCAGCCAGTCAGAAAGCTGACCAATCATCTGATGGTAGCCTTCCGCCTGCTCTGGCGGGCAGAATGGATGCAGTTCGGCAAATTCCGGCCAGGTAATCGGGATCATTTCCGCTGCCGCGTTCAGCTTCATGGTGCAAGAACCCAGCGGGATCATCGCCTGATTCAGCGCCAGATCTTTGCGCTCCAGCGAGTGCATGTAGCGCATCATCTCGGTTTCACTGTGATAGCGATTGAATACCGGGTGGCTGAGGATGGCGTCATCGCGCAGCATACTTTCCTGAATCGAACGGCTGTCGTGCGCCACTTCTTTGTCCAGGGTGTCGATATTCAGACCGTGGCTGTCGCCCAGCAGAACCGTAAACAACTGCAAGACATCTTCACGGGTGGTGGTTTCGTCAAGCGTAATGCCTACTGCGTTATGGATATCACTGCGCAAGTTGATTTCTGCCGCTTGCGCACGCGCCAGCACTGCGGCTTTGTCCGCCACTTCCACGCACAGCGTGTCAAAATAGTGGGCATGGCGCAGTTTCAACCCTTTTTGTTGCAGACCCGCAGCGAGGATATCGGTCAGACGGTGGATACGATTCGCAATGCGTTTCAGGCCAACCGGGCCATGATAAACGGCATACAGGCTGGCGATGTTTGCCAGCAGTACCTGCGAGGTACAAATGTTGGAGTTCGCTTTCTCGCGACGAATATGCTGCTCACGCGTCTGCATCGCCATACGCAGCGCGGTATTGCCCGCCGCATCTTTCGATACGCCAATAATACGGCCCGGCATGGAGCGTTTGAATTCATCTTTCGCGGCAAAGAATGCCGCGTGTGGGCCGCCGTAGCCCATCGGTACGCCAAAGCGTTGCGCAGAGCCGAAAACAATGTCCGCGCCCTGCTTGCCCGGCGCGGTCAGCAGCACCAGCGCCATAAAATCGGCAGCAACGCTGACGATCACTTTGCGTGATTTCAGTTCGCTAATCAGTGCGCTGTAGTCATGGACTTCACCGGTGGTTCCCACCTGCTGTAACAGCACGCCGAACACATCCTGGTGATCCAGTACTTTCGCCGCATCATCCACAATCACGTCAAAACCAAAGGTTTCCGCACGCGTACGCACAACATCCAGCGTTTGTGGATGCACATCTGCGGCAACAAAGAAACGGTTCGCGTTTTTCAGTTTGCTGACACGCTTCGCCATCGCCATCGCTTCTGCAGCCGCGGTGGCTTCATCAAGCAGCGAAGCGGAAGCCATATCCAGACCGGTCAGATCCAGCGTCACCTGCTGGAAGTTCAGCAGGGCTTCCAGACGACCCTGAGACACTTCCGGCTGATAAGGCGTATAGGCGGTGTACCAGCCCGGGTTTTCCAGCATGTTACGCAGGATAACCGGTGGCAGTTGCACGGCGGTATAACCCATGCCGATGTATGACGTGAAGCGCTTGTTACGCCCGGCGATGGCCTTTAATTCTGCCAGCGCGGCGTATTCGGTCGCCGCCTCGCCAACCTGCGGCGGAGTCGCGAGCTGAATGTCCTTCGGCACAATCTGGCCGATCAACGCATTTAACGATCCGGCGCCAACCGCATTCAGCATCTCTTGCTGCTGCGCGGCGTCCGGTCCGATGTGGCGTTCAATGAAAGCGCCGCTGTTTTCAAGCTGGCTTAACGTCTGTGTCATGGGCGATGGTTCCTGAAACGTGCAGTGAATCGTGATTGTCTCTGTCTGCGAGCCCGGTGGCGCTAACGCTTACCGGGCCTACGCATGCCTTGTAGGCCGGATAAGCGCAACGCCATCCGGCAAAGGCGTATTTACTCGTCTTCTAACAATGCTTCGTACGCAGTGGCATCCAGCAGCGAGTCCAGTTCGCTCTCATCACTGGCTTTGATTTTGAAGATCCAGCCATCGGTGTACGGCTCGCTATTCACCAGTTCCGGGGAGTCGCTCAGCGCATCGTTAACGGCCACGATCTCACCGCCGATCGGCGCATAGATGTCAGAAGCGGCTTTGACCGATTCGGCAACTGCGCAGTCATCACCCGCGCTCACGGTCGCGCCGACTTCCGGCAGGTCAACAAAAACCATGTCGCCCAACAGTTCCTGAGCGTGTTCGGTAATGCCAACGGTGTAAGAGCCGTCAGCTTCTTTGCGCAGCCATTCGTGTTCTTTACTGTATTTCAGTTCTGCTGGTACGTTGCTCATCAATCAATCTCCAGAAAAGGATGAATCACGCGACGGCTTTGCCGTTACGCACAAAAACAGGTTTAGTCACTTTTACCGGCATTTCGCGGTTGCGAATCTGCACAATGGCCGTTTCGCCAATGCCAGCGGGTACGCGCGCCAGCGCAATGCTGTAGCCCAGCGTCGGTGAGAAGGTACCGCTAGTGATAACGCCTTCCAGTTGATTACCCTGGGCGTCAGTGAAACGTACCGGCAGTTCATTACGCAGAACGCCTTTCTCGGTCATCACCAGGCCAACCAGCTGCTCGTGGCCTTTTTCACGCTGGAGTTCCAGCGCTTCACGGCCGATAAAATCGCGGTCTGTCGGCTCCCACGCGATGGTCCAGCCCATATTAGCCGCCAGCGGGGTGATCCCTTCGTCCATCTCCTGACCATACAGGTTCATACCCGCTTCCAGACGCAGCGTATCGCGCGCGCCCAGACCACACGGTTTCACGCCCGCTTCCACCAGCGCACGCCAGAAATCCGCCGCCTTTTCATTCGGCATCGCAATCTCATAGCCCGCTTCACCGGTATAACCGGTCGTGGCGATAAACAGGTCGCCGGCCTGCACGCCGAAGAACGGTTTCATGCCTTCAACGGCTTTGCACTGCTCGTCAGTAAACAGGGATGCCGCCTTCGCCTGCGCGTTAGGCCCCTGCACCGCGATCAGCGACAGGTCATCACGCACGGTAATGTCGATGGCAAAAGGTTCAGCGTGTTGGGTAATCCAGGAGAGGTCTTTTTCGCGAGTGGCGGAGTTAACAACGAGGCGGAAGAAGTCTTCGGTAAAGTAATAGACAATCAGGTCATCTATCACGCCGCCCGAGGCGTTAAGCATACCGGAATAAAGAGCCTTGCCGGTTTTCGTGAGCTTTGCCACATCGTTCGCCAGCAGATAACGCAAGAACTCCCGAGTGCGACTGCCGCGCAGATCGACGATGGTCATGTGCGACACATCAAACATTCCGGCATCGGTGCGAACCGCATGGTGTTCATCGAGCTGAGAACCATAATGCAGCGGCATCATCCAGCCGTGGAAATCGACCATGCGCGCGCCGCATAGCGTGTGTTGTTCGTACAAAGGCGTCTGTTGAGCCATCTTGTCCTCATTGAATAAGCGGGGCTGACCACCCTTTCGCAGCGAAAATTGCCGCCACGAAACCCGGCATCGAAGTCACTCCTGGGCTCCGACGCAAACGTTCTCTTTGCCCCTGAACTTACCACCGAAACCCACGCTAAACCATAAAACAAAATTAACCATCACATTAGCTTATGACTAAAAATCGCCAAAACATCATCAGCATAAAAAACCATTAATAAGCCTATCAACACGGATTAACGATAAGCATTCATTCATAACAGGCGCACATATCAACATTAAACGCTAAAAAAATGTCAAAACTGGCGTTACGCAAAAATCACGACATTAGAAAATATAATGCGAAAAGAAGAGTGAAATTAGTTTATTTCAAATGAGGGAAGCCTCCCGGCGAAGACGCCGGGAGAAGGAAATGTGACGGGTTTCAAATTCTATAAAAGAGGTGAATTCTTAGCGAAGCCACTCAGGCAGATCGTTTAATCCCATTGCCTGACGGAGAAGTTGCGGTTTAACGCCAGGGAGGGTGTCAGCCAGTTTCAGTCCCATATCACGCAGCAGTTTTTTCGCCGGATGCGTTCCCGCAAACAGCTCGCGGAACCCCTGCATGCCCGCGAGCATCATCGCGGCGCTGTGCTTACGGCTGCGCTCATAGCGACGCAAATAGAGGTACTGACCGATGTCTTTGCCCTGACGATGCAGACGTTTGAGCTCATCCACCAGTTCTGCGGCATCCATGAAGCCAAGGTTTACGCCCTGTCCGGCCAGCGGATGGATGGTATGCGCAGCGTCGCCCACCAGCGCCAGACGATGCGCGGCGAACTGACGCGCATAGCGTCCTGTCAGCGGAAACACCTGGCGTTCGCTTTCCACCCGACACAGCCCCAGACGATTATCAAACGCGATGTTCAGCGCCTGATTAAATTGCTCATCGCTGGCCTGCTGCATCCGCTCAGCCTCTTGTGGCGCAAGCGACCAGACGATGGAGCACAAATGCGGATCGCTGAGCGGCAAAAATGCCAGAATACCATCACCGTGAAACGCCTGACGGGCAACCGCACCGTGCGCGTCTTCGGTGCGAATAGTCGCGACCAGCGCATGATGGCGATAATCCCAGAAGGTCAGCGGAATGTCTGCTTTATTACGCAACCACGAGTTTGCCCCGTCGGCACCAATCACCAGGCGTGCGGTGAGCATTGCGCCATCTTTCAGCGTCAGGAAGGCTTCGTTTTCGCCCCACGCCACCTGCTGCAATTCGGCAGGCGCCATCAGCGTGATATCGGAGGATTGTTGCGCTTTTTGCCACAGCGCGTAATGGATCACCGCGTTCTCCACGATATGGCCCAGATGGCTGTAGCCCATGCTTTGGTCATCAAATTCAATACGGCCAAAGCTGTCCTTATCCCACACTTCCATCCCGTGATAGCAACTGGCGCGGCGAGCCACAATGTCTGACCAGACGCCCAGACGGGTAAGCAGTTTTTCACTGGCGGCATTGATCGCCGACACGCGCAGCGCAGGAGCGGCATCCGCCGCCAACGGCTGCGGTTCACGCTGTTCGAGCACAGCGACACGTAAACCGCTGCCCTGCAATCCACACGCGACAGCCAGGCCAACCATGCCTCCACCCACGATTGCTACATCAACACTTTGCACTGTTTACTCCTGGAAATCGGAAACCGCCATCGGGCGTCATGTTCGTATAAATACCGGATGGCGCTTCGCTTATCCGGTCTGGAGATGATGTTTACCGCGCCACCCAGCCTAACGTCCGCTGCGCAAACGCATTACGGGCGGGAGGGCATAATTCCATGGTCATCAGTCCCATGTTGCGCCCGACAACCAGAGGCGCCCAGCGGTTGGCAAACAGATGGACCAGACTGTCCGTCACGCCGACCGTGGCCTGGCGATCCCCCTGACGACGCTGTTGATAGTGCGAGAGCACGGCGTAATCACCGACATCCCTGCCCGTTGCCTGCGCTTCAGTCAGCGTTTCGGCGAGGCTCATGACATCGCGCAGTCCGAGGTTGAACCCCTGCCCTGCAATCGGGTGCAGCGTCTGCGCGGCGTTGCCCACCAGCACGGTACGGTGCGTGAACGCCTTCGCCGCCGTGGTGAGCGAAAGCGGATACGCGCTCCGTTTGCCTGCGTGTGTGATTTTCCCCAATCGCCAGCCAAATGCCGTCTGGAGTTCGCGGCAGAAACGTTCATCTGACCAACTCAGAATCTCCTCACGATGTTCCAGCGGATGACACCACACCAGCGAACAGCGCCCTTCAGACATCGGCAGCATCGCCAACGGTCCATGCGCCGTAAACCGTTCAAACGCGCGGCCATTATGTGCCACGGAGGTTGAGACGTTAGCAATCACCGCCAGTTGCTCATAAGGCTCCTGTTGCCAGTCAACGCCGCAGGCGGTTGCCAGCGCAGAACGGGTACCATCCGCCGCCACCAGAACGCGTCCGACGATCGTTTCGCCCGTTTCCAGCGTGACGTTCACCTGTTCCTGGGTACGCGTCACGCTGGCAACCCGGTCCGGGCAGTGCAGCGTAACGCCAGGCGCTTTTCGCAGCAGCGCAAACAGGCGTAGACCCACGTCATGCAGCTCAACCACCTGACCCAGCGCCGGAATACGATAATCATCAGCGTCGAGCGTCACAAACCCGGCATGTCCCCGATCGCTGACATGAACCGTATGGATGGCGGTGGCGCAATCGGCAATCGCCTGCCACACATCAATTCGCGCCAGTTGTTGACAGGTCCCCGCCGCGAGCGCAATCGCCCGGGCATCAAACCCGGGATGACTATCCGCTTCAGGGGCGGTCGCTTCAATCAGATGAACCGGCAGTGTCCCCTGACTTAACCGGGAAATGGCCAGCGCCAGCGTCGCGCCCACCATACCACCGCCAACAATGATCACGCTCATTACGTTCTCGCTGCCGCCATTAATGCTTCAATTTCATCCGCCTTTTTGACGACGCCAGCGGTCAGATTTTCGTTACCGTTTTCCGTAATCAGGATGTCATCCTCAATACGGATCCCGATCCCCCGATACGCTTCCGGGACATCGGCATCAGGCGCAATATACAGCCCTGGTTCAACGGTAATCACCATTCCCGGCTTCAGGATGCGGGAACGATCCTGCTCATATTCACCAACATCATGGACATCCAGCCCCAGCCAGTGACTCAGACCGTGCATGAAGAACGGACGATGCGCGTTATCGGCGATCAGTTGATCGACTTCGCCCTGCAAAATACCCAGCTTCACCAGCCCGGTAATCATAATACGCACGACTTCACCAGTGACTTCCTGAATCGAGGTGCCCGGACGATACAGACGCAGGCTGGTTTCCAGCGATTCTAGGACGATGTCGTAAATTTCACGCTGCGCCGGGGTAAATTTGCCATTCACCGGGAAGGTCCGCGTGATATCACCCGCATAACCTTTGTATTCACAGCCTGCATCAATCAGCACCAGGGAGCCGTCGCGCAGTTCACTTTCGTTTTCGGTGTAGTGCAGAATGCAGCCGTTTTCACCGCTGCCCACAATGGTGTTGTAGGACGGATAACGTGCGCCGTGGCGAGTAAACTCGTGATGAATCTCGCCTTCCAGTTGATACTCAAACATTCCTGGACGACATTTTTCCATCGCCCGGGTATGCGCCAGCGCCGTAATTTCTCCAGCGCGACGCATCACCGCAATCTCTTCTGGCGACTTAAACAGGCGCATTTCATGCACCATCGGCCGCCAGTCGATCAGGGTTGACGGCGATTTCAGGTTCTGGCGCGAACCTTTGCGCAGTTTTTCCAGCGCGGTGAAGACAATCTCATCCGCATACGCATAGTCGCCCTGCGCGTGGTATACCACGTCCAGTCCGTTAAGCAATTGAAAAAGCTGTTGATTGATTTCGCTGAAGGCCAGCGCGCGATCCACCGCCAGTTTTTCCGGCGCGGCATCTTGTCCCAGACGACGACCAAACCAGATTTCCGCAGTCAGATCGCGAACGCGGTTGAACAACACGCTGTGGTTATGGGTATCGTCGCTTTTAATCAGTACCAGAACGGCTTCCGGTTCGTTAAAACCGGTGAAATACCAGAAATCGCTGCTCTGGCGATACGGGTATTCACTGTCCGCGCTGCGCGTCACTTCCGGCGCGGCAAAAATCAGCGCGGCGCTGCCTGGCTGCATTTGCGCAAGCAGTGCCTGGCGACGACGTTGGTATTCCTGCGGTGTCATGACGTGGCCTCCATTATCGTTTTACTTTTTAGTGTAGGGTCGGTTTACGCACTTCCGGCGCGGTCGGCGGCTGGCGGGTAAAGGTGTCATGGCACAGCAGCGCAGCGACACGCACATACTCGATGATCTCTTCGAGCGACATCTCCAGCTCTTCCTGATCTTCATCTTCGTCATAGCCGAGCTGCGCGATGTTGCGCAAATCGTCGATGGCTTCGCCCGTTTCGCCGGTCACTTTATCGAGCTTCGGCTGCGTGACGCCGAGGCCAAGCAGAAAGTGATTAACCCATCCCGCCAGTGCGTCTGCACGATCAAAAACGCTCACGTCATCGCCTTCAGGCAGATAAAGCTGAAAAAGGAAACCATCATCTTCCAGCGCGTCGCTGGTCGCGGAGTGCATTTTACGCAGCGCCTGAGCCAGTTCATGACCGAAGGCCAGCCCTTCGTTCGTCAGGTCGTGAAGCAGCGGCTGCCAGGAGCTGTCGTTATTGCCACCGCAAATCATCCCGCTGATCAAACCGTGCATTTCCGCCGGGGTCAGTCCGGCCCCTTGTTGGTTCAAATACTGGTTCATTTCACTGTAACCAGGCATTTCGTTCTGTATAGACATAAGCATTCGTCATCAAAGGGAGGATATTCATGGTATGCTACCACTTTGGACCCTGGTGAACCAGAATAGGGCTTGTATCTTCACACCAGGGTAGCTATAGTGTCGCCCCTTCGCGGACCCAGGGTCTGGAGACGAAGGCAGCGCAGTCAATCAGCAGGAAGGTGGCATGTCTGCACAACCCGTCGATATCCAAATTTTTGGCCGTTCACTGCGAGTGAATTGCCCGCCTGAACAAAGGGATGCGTTGAATCAGGCTGCGGACGATCTGAATCAGCGGTTGCAAGATCTGAAAGTTCGCACTAGAGTCACAAATACTGAGCAGCTGGTATTCATTGCCGCACTGAATATTAGCTACGAACTGACTCAGGAAAAAGCGAAGACCCGCGAGTACGCGGCGAGCATGGAACAACGTATTCGGATGCTCCAACAGACCATTGAACAGGCACTGCTTGATCAGGGTCGCATAACCGAAAAAACGAGCCAAAACTTTGAATAACACTTTTCGGTTTACTATGGTAGAGTGACCGTGAAGACAAAATTTCTCTGAGATGTTTGCAAGCGGGCCAGTCCCCTGAGCCGATATTTCATACCACAAGAATGTGGCGATCCATGGTTGGTGAGCACGCTCGGTCCGTCCGAGAAGCCTTAAAACTGTGACGACGCATTCACCTTGAACCAAGGGTTCAAGGGTTACAGCCTGCGGCGGCATCTCGGAGATTCTCCTTCTACCTGGCGACAGCCATGACATTACTTTCTGAACTCCCTTTATCACGACAAACCATTCGCCAGATGATTAGGCAACGTCGTCGTGCACTCACACTTTCGCAGCAAATCACCTTCGGTCAGCAGGCCGCGACACGCATGCTTGCGTACCCGCCCGTAGTGATGGCGCACACGGTCGCCGTGTTTTTGTCATTTGATGGCGAACTCGATACTCAGCCGCTAATCGAACAACTCTGGCGCGCGGGAAAACGCGTCTATCTCCCGGTCTTGCACCCGTTCAGCCCCGGTAATCTGCTGTTTCTGCACTATCACCCGCACAGTGAACTGGTCACTAATCGGCTGAAGATTCAGGAGCCTAAACTCGACGTTCGTGATGTCCTGCCGCTTTCGCAACTGGACGTGCTGATCACGCCTCTGGTCGCGTTTGATGAGCAGGGTCAGCGTTTGGGTATGGGCGGCGGATTCTACGATCGCACCTTGCAAAACTGGCAACAGCATGGCCTGATGCCTGTGGGCTACGCCCATGACTGTCAGCGTGTAGAGAAATTGCCGGCAGAAGAGTGGGATGTTCCCTTACCGGCCGTCGTAACGCCGTCAAAAGTGTGGGAATGGTAAGCGCTTCTTTGCTGATTGACACCGCCGTTTTTTTGACCTAAATTTCCTCGGTAAGGGTGAGGGAGGCGAACCTCCCTCCTGCGTTTTCGCTGTTAATATGCTGGCCAGGCGATGATTAACAGGATAAGCAGCATGATGACATAACTCATCATCGTCCCTTTCCTTTTTAGAGCCCCTGCTTCCCCAGGGGCTTTCCCGTTTCAGCGCGGTGCTGCGCCTCTATCGTAAATTCCTTTTGTTGATGTACAACGCGTCGCGAAGCCTTTAATCATCAATTGCGGCAAGGCTCGAAAGCAGGATGTATGCGTTACAGAAAGGAATGACGATGTCGGGAAAACGAAGAGAGAAAAGGAGAAATGACGGGCAGACTCAGCGCCTGCCCGCGTCGGTAAGGATCAGTACAGCAGGCGTGCGCGAATAGTGCCCGGAATCGCCTTCATCGCCAGCAGTGCTTTCTCAGCGACATCTTCATCCGCTTCGATATCGATAACGACATAGCCCATTTGCGCCGACGTTTGCAGATACTGCGCGGCAATGTTCACACCCTGCTCAGCAAAAATCTGGTTCAGGGAAGTCAGCACGCCAGGACGGTTTTCATGGATGTGCATCAGACGACGCCCGCCGTGGAGCGGTAGCGATACTTCCGGGAAGTTAACCGCTGAAAGCGTAGAGCCGTTATCGGAATACTTCGCCAGTTTACCCGCCACTTCCAGACCGATGTTCTCCTGTGCTTCCTGAGTAGAACCTCCGATATGCGGCGTCAGAATCACGTTATCGAAGTCGCAGAGCGGTGAAGTGAACGGATCGCTGTTGGTTGCCGGCTCGGTCGGGAACACGTCGATTGCCGCCCCTGCCAGGTGTTTGGTCGCCAGCGCATCGCACAGCGCGGGAATATCTACCACGGTGCCGCGTGCGGCGTTGATCAGCAGCGAACCCGGCTTCATCAGCGCGATCTCTTTCGCGCCCATCATGTTCTTCGTTGAGGCGTTTTCCGGCACGTGCAGACTGACCACGTCGCTCATGTTGAGCAGTTCAGACAGATGCTGAACCTGAGTGGCGTTACCCAGCGGCAGTTTGTTCTCAATATCGTAGAAGTAAACGTGCATCCCCAGCGATTCCGCCAGAATACCCAACTGAGTCCCGATGTGACCGTAACCAATAATACCGAGTCTTTTACCGCGCGCTTCAAACGAACCGGCAGCCAGTTTATTCCACACGCCACGGTGCGCTTTGGCGTTTGCTTCCGGCACGCCGCGCAGCAACAATAGCAGCTCGCCAATCACCAGCTCCGCCACAGAACGGGTGTTAGAGAACGGCGCGTTAAACACGGGAACACCGCGTTTTGCCGCCGCCTTCAGGTCAACCTGGTTGGTGCCGATACAGAAGCAGCCGATAGCGACCAGTTTTTCCGCCGCGTTGATCACCTCTTCTGTCAGATGGGTACGGGATCGCAGGCCAATGAAGTGGGCATCACGGATGGACTCTTTCAGCTGTTCAGCATCCAGTGCCCCTTTGTGAAATTCGATGTTGGTATAACCTGCCGCCCGAAGGCTATCCAGCGCCTTTTGATGCACGCCTTCAACCAGCAGAAATTTAATCTTGTCTTTCTCCAGCGATACCTTTGCCATTTCCCGACCCTGTCTTTTTATGCAATCTGATGTTGTGTGTGTGGATTTGCATCCGCCTTTCAACATATCAAAAATAATTATTGCGGCAATATGAACGTTTGCGTCGCCCTGTTGAGGAGCGTTCATTCAGTGGCAAATGCCAGAGGAAAATGCTGGGGATAAGTTTTTCTTTGGAGAAATCAGCAGGGCAAGATTCAAAACGTGATACATGTCACCAAATTTGCCCTGCAAAAAAATTTTAACCGGGGAAGCGCTTCCCCGGTCAGATCATTTCACGATGGTTTTGACACCATCAGCGGTCCCGATTAACGCCACATCCGCGCCACGGTTGGCAAACAGACCGACGGTCACCACACCGGGAATGGCGTTAATGGCATTTTCCATCGCCACCGGATCGAGGATCTCCATTCCGTGCACATCGAGGATCACGTTACCGTTGTCAGTCACTACTCCCTGACGGTATTCCGGACGACCACCCAGTTTAACCAACTGGCGAGCCACTGCGCTACGCGCCATTGGGATAACCTCAACCGGCAGCGGGAAGTTACCCAGGATATCCACTTCTTTGGACGCATCGGCAATACAGATAAATTTCTTCGCCACGGAGGCAATGATCTTTTCACGAGTCAGCGCCGCGCCGCCGCCTTTAATCATCTGCATGTGACCGTTAATTTCGTCCGCGCCATCGACGTAGACGCCAAGGCTGTCGACTTCGTTGAGATCAAACACAGGGATGCCGAGGCTTTTGAGTTTTTCGGTTGAGGCATCCGAGCTGGAAACCGCGCCTTCAATCTGACCTTTCATGGTGCCCAGCGCGTCAATAAAGTGCGCGGCTGTTGAACCGGTACCTACCCCTACAATGGTGCCGGGCTGTACATACTGAAGTGCCGCCCATCCTACTGCTTTTTTCAGTTCATCCTGCGTCATGATTGTCTCGCCTTTGTGGAGAAAAATTCACGCGCATTATAGACCATTGCGCGGAAAAATCTTCCCGACCCGCTCGCAGGCTGCGGATTTCGTCTTTACCCAATGCAAATTTATGTCATAGTGCAGAACAAGCAAAAAATTTCAGGAGTGTGTCAGATCAATGAAACGTCCGGACTACAGAACACTACAAGCACTGGATGCCGTTATACGTGAACGCGGGTTTGAGCGCGCGGCGCAAAAGCTGTGCATCACCCAATCTGCCGTTTCGCAACGCATCAAGCAGCTTGAGAATATGTTCGGACAACCGCTGCTGGTCCGTACCGTTCCACCACGTCCGACGGAGCAAGGCCAAAAACTGTTGGCACTGCTTCGACAGGTAGAGTTGCTGGAAGATGAGTGGCTGGGCGATGAGCAAACCGGCTCCACGCCGCTGCTGCTGTCGCTGGCGGTCAACGCCGACAGTCTGGCGACCTGGCTGCTACCGGCCCTGGCACCGGTACTGGCTGACTCCCCTATTCGTCTCAACCTGCAGGTGGAAGATGAAACCCGCACCCAGGAACGTCTGCGTCGTGGTGAAGTGGTCGGCGCGGTGAGTATCCAGCATCAGGCGCTGCCCAGCTGTCTGGTGGATAAACTCGGCGCGCTCGACTATCTGTTTGTGGGATCCAAAGCGTTTGCCGAACGCTACTTCCCGAACGGCGTCACCCGCTCCGCGCTGCTGAAAGCGCCTGCGGTGGCGTTTGACCATCTGGACGATATGCACCAGGCCTTCCTGCAACAGAACTTTGATCTGCCGCCAGGCAGCGTTCCGTGCCACATCGTCAACTCTTCGGAAGCCTTTGTGCAACTGGCGCGTCAGGGCACCACCTGCTGTATGATCCCGCACCTGCAGATTGAAAAAGAGCTGCAAAGCGGCGAACTGATCGATCTCACGCCAGGGCTGTTTCAGCGCCGGATGCTCTACTGGCACCGGTTTGCGCCAGAAAGCCGCATGATGCGCAACGTCACCGACGCGCTGCTGGCCTACGGTCACAAGGTGCTGCGTCAGGACTGAGCCGGTCTCATTCCGCGGTGTAGAAATGTCTGAGCTCATCGAACTGCATGGCAAATTCGATGTAGCTCATCAGCGCGGGAGAGTTCAGCTTACGACTGGGATAAACCAGCCAAAGATCGTTTCCCGCCACCGTCCATGGCGCCAGTACCGGTACCAGAGCGCCCTTTTCGATTTTATCTTCCAGCATAAATGCCGGCAGCAGCGTGATCCCCGCCCCTGCGATGGCGCTTTCGCGGGCATACACCAGATTATCCGTCAGATGAACCCGGTCAGGCAGATGCTGGTAATCTTCATCGTCCCGATGGAATAACCACTCAGACCAGGCCTTGTGCGCAATGCAATGGTGTTCGACCAGTTGACGGGGATGGTTCAACGGCGCATAGCGTGACAGATAATCAGGCGAGGCCAGCAGATAGCGCGGACAATGGCCAATCATACGTCCGATCAGCGAGGAATCCTGCGGCTTACCGGTACGCAACGCGACGTCAAAACCGCTGTCCACCAAATCCAGCAGCTCATCGGAAATACTGACATCCAGATAAACATCAGGGTAGCGTTGCTGGAACTGCGTGTTCAGGCGCGCGAGCAGTGTCGCGCCAATGCCAGCCGGCGACGTGATGCGCAACCGCCCGCTGGGGTTGTCGCGCAGGCGCTGAACCGCGTATTCTGCGCGTTCGCTGGCAGCGAGTATTTCCCGGCAGTGCACCAGATAGTGTTCACCGGCGTAGGTCAGGTTAAGTTTGCGGGTAGTACGGTTAATAAGGCGAATGCCAACGTGCTGCTCAAGCTGGCTGATGCGCTGACTGACGCTCGATTTCGGCAGCCCCGCCTTTTGCGCGGCGACGGTAAAGCTGCCGTGTTCGGCGACCAGGGCAAACAGCGCCATATCCTGCAAGTGCTTAAACATCGCGTTCACCCCTGGGCGAGGATCACCCCTGCTCACCCATCATCTCTTTGACCAGCTCGACGCAACGCAGAAAACGGCCATCGTAATCCGCCTCCTCGACATGCACGAAGTCGATATTGTTTTCGCGCAACATCGCCACCAGCAGCGTCTGAAATTCTTTGCGGTCCACTGAGCTACCGAGGCTGCGCAGACCGTCCGCCACCCACGGCGTGTTATTTTCCAACAGGATCACCAGGTCAAAGCGGTATTCATCGATCAACGCCTGCACAAACGGATGCTCTCGCCCTTCGTACTTTTTGCAGAAGGCCTGAGTCGTGACGAAGTCGGTGTCGATAAACGCCACTTTATTGGCGTACTTCACTGCAAAATCAATGTACTGCGCGTGGCCCAGCGCGATTTTATCGTAGTCAGAATATTGCAGCGCCATCTCATCCCCCCCGAGGTGAGAGAAGACATAGTCGCGGCCATACTCCCACGCACTGGTGGTATTGAAGATATTCGCCAGCTTATTGACCAGCGTCGACTTTCCGCTCGACTCTCCGCCCAGCACCGCTACGGTACGCACGAAGAACGGCTTCACTTCGGTAGGAATATATTCCCAGTAGCGGAAGGGATTTTCACGGATTTGCGCACCGCTGATGCTCATAAAAGTGCGTTTGGGATCGATGAGCACCGTTTCGATACCCAGATGTTCCAGGTACTGCGGCGCATCAGCCTCTTCTGAGGTATAGATCCAGTTTGGCGCAATCCCCTTCTCCGCCATAAACGCGTTGATGCCCTTGCTCCAGACGTCCCAGCCGTGCGGATACGGCTCCATCCCCTCTTCGTTGAAGGCATGAATGCGAATATTTTTCTGATATTTGAACGTTTGTAGCAGCCAGCGCAGACGATCCGACACGGTGGGCTGTTGCGACATCGCGCTGTCTTCAAACAGCGCGCGGTCGCGCGTATCGTCATAACCCATGATGATATGCAACTCATCCACCTGGCTACAGGCGCGCTGAATCAGATAAATATGACCGGTGTGCAGCGGATAAAATTTGCCGAACACCACACCGATATTTTTCTGCTGCCGGGGAAACTCCAGCCCCAGAAAACGGTGCAACGCCTCCAGCTTTTGCGCGCTGGGGCTTTTGATCTTGGCATTGAGGAGTTGACTGAGATAGCCCTTGGTCATTCCACTGGCATCCGCCACTTGTTGCAGGGTACAGCCCTTTTGCTTGATCGCGGTTTTCAGATAATCAAATGACGACATGGGTAACCTCCGTTTCACTCATTATAAGTCGTCAAATACGTTTAACGCATCCGCCAGCTTCTTGACGCCAAAAACCTGCATCCCTTCTGGCGGTTTTTTCGGCACGTTGGCCGCCGGAACAATCGCGCGACGGAAGCCGTGTTTTGCGGCTTCTGAAATACGTTCCTGGCCGCTGGGCACCGGGCGAATCTCTCCTGCCAGCCCCACTTCGCCAAACACCACCAGGTCCTGCGGCAGCGGCCTGTCGCGCAGACTGGAGACCATCGCCAACAATAGCGCCAGGTCCGCGCTGGTTTCTGTGACTTTGACGCCGCCCACCACGTTAACGAACACATCCTGATCGGCCATTTGCAGACCGCCGTGACGGTGCAGCACCGCCAACAGAATCGCCAGACGGTTCTGCTCCAGCCCCACCGCCACCCGTCGCGGGTTCGCCATCATCGAGTGATCAACCAGCGCCTGGATCTCCACCAGCAGCGGTCGCGTCCCTTCCCAGACCACCATCACCGAACTGCCGGAGGTGACCTCATCGCCACGACTCAGGAAGATCGCCGAAGGGTTGCTCACTTCGCGTAGTCCCTGTTCGGTCATCGCGAAGACCCCTAACTCATTCACCGCGCCAAAACGGTTTTTGTGGCTGCGCAGGGTGCGAAAACGGGAATCGGCATCGCCATCCAGCAATACCGAACAGTCAATGCAGTGTTCAAGCACTTTTGGCCCGGCCAACGAGCCGTCTTTGGTCACGTGACCCACCATCACAATCGCCACACCGCGCGTCTTGGCAAAGCGCGTCAGATAGGCCGCCGTCTCACGCACCTGCGCCACGCTGCCGGGCGATGACTGGATATCCGCCATGTGCATGACCTGAATGGAGTCGATCACCATCAGCTTCGGCTGTTCTTCTTCCGCAATCAGGCAGATCTGCTCAATGCTGGTTTCCGAAAGCATGTTGAGATTGTTGGTCGGCAAACCAAGACGGTGCGCGCGCATTGCCACCTGCTGCAGGGACTCTTCCCCGGTGACGTACAGGGTTTTCATCTGCTCCGCGAGCTTGCACAGCGTCTGCAACAACAGCGTGGATTTACCCGCGCCGGGGTTACCGCCAATCAGAATCGCGCTGCCGGGAACGACGCCGCCGCCCAGCACGCGGTCAAACTCTTTAAAACCGGTGGAAAAACGCGGCAGCTCTTCCAGGCTAATATCGGAAAGCTTCTGAACCTTTGCAACGCCAGCGCTCCCGGCATAACCACTCAGTCGCTCATTACGCGCCACCGTCGGCGATGCAGCCAGGCGCACCTCTGTGATGGTGTTCCACGCATGACAGGCGCTGCATTGCCCTTGCCAGCGCGGATAATCCGCCCCGCATTCATTACATACAAAGGCGCGTTTTGGAGCTTTTGCCACGGTTTACCTCATTATTTCTGGTTCATGCTGCCGGAGAGAATGCAGAACACCCCCATCAGGTCAGCGTGACGGATAGTAATCTCCGTCTTTTCATTCACTTTCGGCTTGGCATGGTACGCAATCCCCAGCCCCGCCGTTTTGATCATCGGCAGATCGTTGGCGCCATCGCCAATCGCCACGGTCTGCGCGATCGGGATTTCATATTCCTGCGCCAGTCGGGTCAGCGTTTTGGCCTTGTACTGCGCGTCGACGATATCGCCAATCACATTGCCGGTGAATTTGCCGTCCATGATCTCCAGTTCGTTCGCCACCGCCGCCGTTAGGCGCAGTTTCTCACGCAGATATTCGGCAAAGAAGGTAAAGCCTCCGGAGGCGATCGCCACCTTCCAGCCCAGCGTTTCCAGCTTCAGCACCAGTTGCGTCAGACCGGGCATCAACGGCAGACTTTCACGTACCTGATGCAAAATATTGGCATCCGCGCCTTTCAGCGTCGCCACACGACTGCGCAGGCTGGCGGTGAAGTCGAGTTCGCCGCGCATCGCCCGTTCAGTCACTTCCGCCACCCTTTCGCCGGTACCGGCCAGTTTGGCGATCTCATCAATACACTCGATCTGAATCGCGGTGGAGTCCATGTCCATCACCAGCAGGCCTGGAGTACGCAAATGCGGGATTTTCCCCAGCGGCGCGACGTCTAATTGCGCATCATGCGCCAGTTTCGTGGCGCGAGGCGTGAGCGATCCGGCCAGGCGAATGACCTGATAGTCCTCAACGCACCAGGCCGCGACAATCACCATCGCCGCGCCCAGTTTACTCTGGTACTGAGTCAGACGTTGTTTATCCAGCCCGCGTCCGTACAGCAGCCAGCCGCTACGTCCAGCGTGGTAATCCAGTGGCATCACCTCGTCACCACTCAAAGAAAGGGGCAAACCTGGCCATAAAGAGACATCTTCAGGCAAATCGCACCAGGTAATGTTAGGCATTAAAGCTCCTGTAAAATCGTTCGGGCCGGAAAGGATCCTGGGGAAAATAACGCATGAGGCTACCTTGTAACCATCGCTTCTGGCAACATTAAGCCTCAAATTTTCAGCAGGTGGAATATGGCTCGCGCAAAACTGAAATTCCGACTTCATCGTGCAGTGATTGTATTGTTCTGTCTCGCACTGCTTGTCGCGCTCATGCAGGGCGCGTCCTGGTTCAGTCAAAATCACCAGCGGCAGCGAAATCCGCAGCTTGAAGAGCTGGCCCGTACGCTGGCGCACCAGGTGACCCTGAACATCGCGCCGCTGATGCGAACTGAAACGCCTGATGAAAAACGTATCAAGACCATTCTGCAGCAGTTGACGAAGGAAAGCCGTATTCTTGATGCCGGGGTTTATGATGAACAAGGCGATATGATCGCCCGCGCAGGCGAAAGCGTAAATGTGCGCGACCGTCTGGCGCTGGACGGGAAAAAAGCTGGCGGCTACTTCAACCAGCAGATTGTTGAACCCATTCAGGGGAAAAATGGTCCACTGGGCTATCTGCGCCTGACGCTGGATACGCATACCTTAGCCACTGAAGCCCGGCAGGTGGACAACACCACCAACATTTTACGCCTGATGCTGCTGCTTTCACTGGCCATCGGCGTGGTGCTGACCCGCACTCTGCTGCAGGGTAAACGTACCCGCTGGCAGCAATCTCCCTTCCTGCTGACCGCCAACAAGTCGGTGCCGGAAGAGGAAGAGAGCGAAAAAAAAGAGTAATTCATTACAGGAAAGGAAAACTGACATGTCGACACTTCGCCTGCTTATTTCTGACTCTTATGACCCCTGGTTTAACCTGGCGGTCGAAGAGTGTATTTTCCGTCAGATGCCCGCCACTCAGCGCGTGCTGTTTTTGTGGCGCAATGCCGATACGGTCGTCATTGGGCGCGCGCAAAACCCGTGGAAAGAGTGCAATACGCGGCGGATGGAAGAGGACAACGTGCGCCTGGCGCGCCGCAGCAGCGGCGGTGGCGCGGTGTTCCACGATCTCGGCAATACCTGTTTCACCTTTATGGCCGGGAAGCCGGAATACGATAAGACCATTTCGACGTCAATTGTCCTGAATGCGCTTAACGCGCTGGGCGTGACGGCTGAAGCCTCCGGACGTAACGATCTGGTGGTGAAAACGGCGGATGGCGACCGTAAGGTTTCTGGCTCAGCCTACCGCGAAACTAAAGATCGCGGTTTTCATCACGGCACACTGCTGCTGAATGCGGATCTCAGCCGGCTGGCTAATTATTTGAATCCGGATAAAAAGAAACTGGCGGCCAAAGGAATTACTTCTGTACGCTCGCGCGTGGCGAATCTCACCGAACTGCTGCAGGGAATCACGCATGAACAGGTTTGTGCGGCGGTGACCGAGGCCTTTTTCGCTCATTACGGCGAACGCGTTGAAGCGGAGGTGATCTCCCCGGACAACACGCCCGATCTGCCGAACTTTGCCGAAACCTTCGCCCGTCAGAGCAGTTGGGAGTGGAACTTCGGTCAGGCGCCGGCCTTCTCGCATCTGCTGGATGAACGTTTTACCTGGGGCGGCGTTGAGCTGCATTTTGACGTTGAGAAAGGACATATCACCCGTGCCCAGGTCTTTACCGACAGTCTCAATCCGGCACCGTTAGAAGCGCTGGCCGCACGTCTTCAGGGCTGCCTGTATCGTGCCAGTGTCGTACAGCAGAAGTGCGAATCTTTGACAGGGGATTTTCCGGAGCAGGAAAAAGAACTGCGGGAATTGTCGGCGTGGATTGCACAGGCGGTGCGCTAATAAAAAGCCCGCTGAGGTTGCGCTCTGCGGGCCTGGAAAACCGTAGGCCGGGTAAGGCGAAGCCGCCCCCCGGCACACCAGGTCTTACGCTTTATCGCCCAACAGAACGGATTCCAGCGCGATTTTAATCATGTCGTTGAACGTGGTTTGACGTTCAGCCGCCGTCGTCTGCTCGTGAGTACGGATGTGGTCAGACACGGTGCAGATAGTCAGCGCTTTCGCGCCAAATTCTGCCGCCACGCCGTAGATACCCGCCGCTTCCATTTCCACGCCCAGGATGCCGTACTTTTCCATCACGTCGAACATTTCGCCGTCCGGAGAGTAGAACAGATCCGCAGAGAACAGGTTGCCGACGCGTGCGTCCACACCCAGCGCTTTTGCCGCTTCAACCGCGTCACGCACCATGCCAAAATCAGCAATCGCGGCAAAATCATGGTCTTTGAAACGAATGCGGTTCACTTTGGAATCGGTGCAGGCACCCATACCAATTACCACGTCACGCAGTTTCACATCGGCACGCACGGCGCCACAGGACCCTACGCGAATAATTTTCTTCACGCCGAAATCGGTGATCAGCTCTTTGGTATAGATGGAGCAGGACGGGATACCCATACCGTGACCCATCACGGAGATCTTACGGCCTTTGTAAGTCCCGGTGAAACCTAACATGCCGCGAACGTTGTTCACTTCGCGTACATCTTCAAGGAAAGTTTCCGCAATGTGTTTTGCGCGCAGCGGGTCGCCCGGCATCAATACGACGTCAGCGAAATCACCCATTTCTGCATTAATATGTGGAGTTGCCATTTGTTGTCCTTATTTCGTTGTTATTGCCTGATGGCGGCTACGCCTTATCAGGCCTACAAAACGTATTCAAATACCCTAAGGATTTCGCGTTGCAGGAAGGCGACGAATTCGTGAATCCCCGGGAGCATAGATTAACTATGTGACCGGGGTGAGCGAATGAAGTCAACGCATCTACAGCGCGAAAGACAACGGGTATCACAGCATATTTTTACCGTAGTCCATCGGCGACGTACCAAAGTAGCTCGCCAGTGTCTGACCGATATCCGCAAAGGTTTCACGGTGACCTAACGAACCCGGTTTTACTTTCGGGCCGTACACCAGCACCGGAATGTGTTCACGGGTGTGATCGGTACCGGTCCAGCTCGGATCGCAGCCATGGTCAGCGGTCAGGATCAGAATGTCATCTTCACCCACCAGCTCCATCAGCTCCGGCAGACGGCGGTCGAACAACTCCAGACCGGCGGCATAACCGGCGATATCGCGACGGTGGCCCCAGGAGGAGTCGAAGTCCACGAAGTTGGTGAAGACAATCGTCTTGTCACCGGCTTCTTTCATCTCTTTAACCGTGGCGTCAAACAGCGCGTCCAGACCCGTGGCTTTCACTTTTTTAGTGATGCCGCAGTTGGCGTAGATATCGGCGATTTTACCGACGGACACTACGTGGCCATCTTTCTCATCAACCAGTTTCTGCAACACCGTCGGCGCTGGCGGTTCAACGGCCAGATCGTGACGGTTACCGGTACGCTGGAAGTTACCCGCTTTGTCGCCAATAAACGGACGCGCGATGACGCGACCGATGTTGTAACCGCCTTCGGTCAGCTCTTCACGGGCGATCTCGCACAGCTCGTAAAGTTTATCCAGACCAAAGGTCTCTTCATGGCAGGCAATCTGGAACACGGAATCCGCTGAGGTATAGAAAATCGGTTTGCCGGTTTTCATATGCTCTTCGCCCAACTGGTCCAGAATCACTGTACCGGAAGAGTGGCAGTTACCGAGATAGCCCGGCAGGTTCGCACGTTTGACCAGTTTATCCAGCAGTTCCTGCGGGAAGCTGTTCTCGTGGTCGCTGAAATACCCCCAGTCAAACAGAACCGGCACACCGGCGATTTCCCAGTGGCCAGACGGCGTATCTTTACCGGAAGAGAGCTCATGCGCCCAGGCGTATGCGCCAATCACTTCCGCGTTGGCGTCCATACCGGCTGCGATTTTACCGGTAGACCCTTCATGCGCTTTCACCAGACCCAGGCGAGTCAGGTTTGGCAGATTCAGTGGGCCTTTACGCCCTTTGTCAGCCTCGCCTTTGGCACAGGCTTCAGCGATGTGTCCCATGGTGTCGGAACCGACGTCGCCAAAGCGATCCGCGTCTTCCGTCGCACCAATACCAAAGGAGTCCAGCACCATAATAAATGCACGTTTCATCTTGTTCTCCATTCATCTGCGCTGCAAAAAAGCGATCAGATCAGTATATAGCTATTCGGTAATGCGACGATAGACCGTTGGTGTGCTTTCAGGCGCTTTATCGTCAAGGATAATTGCCGCTTTGACGGCTTTCGCCGCTTCCTGCCAGCTGGCTTCATCTTTCGCGTGGATCACCGCCAGCGGACGCTGCCCGTCTACGCTGTCGCCCAGACGGGCCATATCGGTAAAGCCGACGCTGTAATCAATGGTGTCCGACGCCTGGCGACGACCGCCGCCCATCGACACCACCGCCATACCCAGCGCGCGGGTATCCATCGCGCTGACGAACCCTTCACTATCAGCATAAACCGCTTTGCTGAGCATTGCCGTCGGCAGGTATTTCGCGTAGTTCTCCACGAAGTCGGTCGGGCCTTTCTGGGCCGCAACCATACGCCCAAAGACGTCCGCCGCTTTTCCGTTATCCAGCACCGCCTGCAATTTCGCACGCGCTTCAGCGTCGTCTTTCGCCAGATTGCCGGAGATCAGCATTTCAACACACAGCGCCATCGTCACGTCGAACAGGCGTGGGTTGCGGTATTCGCCGGTCAGGAACTGCACCGCTTCGCGCACTTCCACCGCGTTACCCGCGCTGGACGCCAGCACCTGGTTCATGTCGGTCAGCAGCGCGGTTGTCCGCACGCCGGCGCCATTTGCCACGCCAACGATCGCTTCCGCCAGCGCTTCAGAAAGTTCATAGGTTGGCATAAACGCGCCGCTGCCAACTTTCACGTCCATAACCAGCGCATCCAGCCCTTCCGCCAGTTTTTTCGCCAGAATGGAGCCAGTGATAAGCGGAATGGAATCCACCGTCGCGGTGATATCGCGGGTGGCATAAAAACGTTTGTCCGCCGGTGCGAGCGAGCTGGTTTGCCCGATGATCGCTACACCCACGTCCTTAATGATTTCGCGGAAACGATTGTCGTCCGGGAAGATATCAAATCCCGGGATCGCTTCCAGTTTGTCAAGCGTACCGCCGGTATGACCCAGTCCGCGACCGGAGATCATCGGAATGTAACCGCCGCAGGCTGCTACCATTGGACCAAGCATCAGTGACGTCACGTCGCCCACGCCGCCGGTGGAGTGTTTATCCACGATCGGGCCGTTCAGATTCAGGCTCTTCCAGTCCAGGACGGTTCCTGAATCCCGCATTGCCATCGTCAGCGAAACGCGTTCTGGCATAGTCATATCGTGGAAGAAAATGGTCATCGCCAGGGCGGCGATCTGCCCTTCTGAGACGGTGTTGTCACGAATACCGTTGATAAAGAAACGAATTTCTTCATCGCTCAACGCATGACCATCACGTTTTTTACGAATAATTTCTTGTGCGAGAAACACGGTAACCCCCGATAAATCAGGTTAAATGCAGCGGAAAACCCACTGCAATGATTGATTACTCTAAATAATTCGAGTCGCAGGAAGGCGGCAAGGGAGCTCATCCCCAGGAGCTTACTACAGTAAGTGACTGGGGTGAGGGAGTGCAGCTAACGCACCTGCGGCTTGAAGTATGACGAGTAATTAGTAGCTGCTTGTGCTCTTGCCGTCCCCATGCCCCAGCGCTTTCAGCAGGCTTGCCAGCAGGCTGGATGCCCCAAAGCGGTAGTGACGGGAATCCGCCCAGTCAGCGCCAAACAATTCGTCAGCGATAGCGAGGAACTGCTGAGCATCTTCCGCACTGCGCACGCCACCCGCAGGTTTGAAGCCCACGGTTTTGGATACGCCCATATCGCGGATCACTTCCATCATGATGCGTGCGCTTTCCGGCGTGGCGTTTACGGGTACTTTACCGGTCGACGTCTTGATGAAATCGGCACCAGCTTTAATCGCAATTTCCGACGCTTTACGAATCAGAGCCTCTTCTTTCAGCTCACCGGTTTCGATGATCACTTTCAGCAGCACGTTTGCCGCCGCGCACGCGTCTTTACAGGCTTTAACCAGATCGAAGCCGACCTGTTCGTTACCGGCGATCAGCGCGCGGTACGGGAAGACCACATCCACTTCATCCGCCCCGTAGGCAATCGCCGCACGGGTTTCCGCCAGCGCGATCTCAATGTCGTCGTTGCCGTGCGGGAAGTTGGTCACCGTCGCAATACGGATATCCGGGGTGCCCTGCTCTTTCAGCGTTTTACGTGCAATCGGAATAAAACGCGGATAGATGCAGACTGCAGCGGTGTTGCCGACCGGGGTTTTCGCCTGATGACACAGCGCGATCACTTTTTCATTGGTGTCGTCGTCATTCAGGGTGGTCAGATCCATCAGTTTCAGTGCGCGCAGGCTGCTTGCAGTTAAATCGCTCATAACATTCTCCAACGGCATCGCCGTATAAAATTCTCACCTTGCGAGTCTGTTAGTATTCTAACATCCACTCGCCATTACACTTCGATATACATCACAGTTAATGAAAACTACGTACAAATTTGCATTACTGTAATGAGATCAACTTCAAATAATAGTCCTTTTCTGTCGATTTCTTCTCCACTCAGGCGCATCAGGATCAAAGTGCCGGCAGCACATCTTTCTACAATGACGTTATGATCTTCGGCCTATAAAGGAATTACGATGCCTACGACCCATGAAACCGCGCTGCAACAACGTTGCCAGCAAATCGTCACCAGCTCACTCCTCAGTCCGGAACAGAAACGCCATTTCCTCGCACTGGAAGCAGAGAACAACCTGCCTTACCCTTCACTGCCCGCCGGGGCGCGTCAGGCGCTGGACGACGGGGTTATCTGCGATATGTTTGAAGGTCACGCGCCGTATAAACCGCGCTATGTGCTTCCTGATTACGCGCGTTTTCTGGCCAACGGTTCAGCCTGGCTGGAACTGGAAGGGGCGAAAGATCTGGACGATGCACTGTCCCTGCTGACCATTCTGTATCACCACGTGCCTTCCGTCACATCGATGCCGGTTTACCTGGGGCAACTGGATACGCTGCTGCAACCGTATGTGAAAATTCTAACACAAGAAGCGATCGATATTCGAATAAAACGTTTCTGGCGGTATCTCGACAGAACGCTGCCTGACGCTTTTATGCACGCCAACATTGGCCCGGCCGATACCCCTATCACCCGGGCTATTTTACGCGCCGATGCCGAATTAAAGCAGGTTTCGCCTAATCTGACGTTCATCTACGACCCGGAAATCACACCCGATGATCTGCTGCTGGACGTGGCGAAAAACATCTGTGAATGCAGTAAGCCACATATTTCCAACGGACCGATAAATGATAAAATTTTCACAAAAGGTCGCTATGGTATCGTCAGCTGTTACAACTCTCTGCCGCTTGCCGGCGGCGGCAGCACGCTGGTTCGTCTCAATCTGAAAGCCATTGCCGAGCGCAGCACTTCTGTCTATGACTTCTTTAACCGCACGCTGCCGTACTACTGTCAGCAGCAAATTGCCATCATCGATGCGCGATGTGAGTTCCTCTATGAAAAATCACATTTCTTTGAGAATAGCTTCCTGGTGCAGGAAGGTCTGATCGATCCACAACGTTTTGTGCCGATGTTCGGTATGTACGGCCTGGCGGAGGCGGTTAACCTGTTGTGCGAAAAAGCGGGTATGAATGCGCGCTACGGCAAAGAGGAGACGGCGAACGATCTGGGCTATCGCATCAGCGCCCAGCTTGCGGATTTTGTTGAAAATACGCCGGTGAAATACGGCTGGCAGCAGCGCGCCATGCTGCACGCCCAGTCGGGGATCAGTTCAGATATTGGCACCACGCCGGGCGCACGTTTACCCTATGGCGATGAACCGGATCCGATCACCCACCTGCAAACCGTCGCACCGCATCACGCGCATTATCAGTCCGGTATCAGCGACATTCTGACGCTCGATGAGACCATCAAGCGTAACCCGCAGGCGCTGGTGCAACTCTGTCTGGGCGCGTTCAACGCGGGAATGCGCGAGTTTACCGCCAACGTCAGCGGCAACGATCTGGTCCGCGTCACCGGATACATGGTGCGTCTGTCGGATCTGGAAAAATACCGCGCCGAAGGCTCGCGGACCAATACCACCTGGTTAGGTGAAGAGGCCGCACGCAATACCCATATTCTGGAACGCCAACCTCGTGTCGTCAGTCATGAACAGCAGATGCGCTTCAGTAAGTAAGGTGATACCGTTCTCCTGCGTGGACGGGCCGGGCAGTCGCCTGGTCCTCTTTCTGCAAGGGTGCAACCTGCGCTGTAAGAATTGCCACAACCCGTGGACGATGGGGCGCTGCAACCACTGCGGCGAATGCGTCCTACAGTGCCCGCATCAGGCGCTGAGTCTCAGTGACGGGAAGGTTGTCTGGCAGGCTGATGTCTGCGAACAGTGTGACACCTGTTTGCAGATGTGCCCGCAGCAGGCAACGCCGATGGCGCAGACGATGAGCGTTGACGAGGTGTTGCGCCAAATCCGCAAAGCGTCATTGTTCATTGAGGGGATCACCGTCAGCGGCGGCGAAGCCACGACGCAGTTGCCTTTCGTTGTAGATTTGTTTACGGCTATTAAGGCCGACCCACAGCTCCAGTCGCTCACCTGTCTGGTCGACAGCAATGGGCTGTTGAGCGAAACCGGCTGGCAGAAATTGCTACCGGTTTGCGATGGCGTGATGCTCGATCTCAAAGCCTGGGATAGCGCGCGCCACATCGCACTCACCGGTCGGGATAACGCGCAGATCAAGCGCAGTATTACGCTGCTGGCGCAGCGAGGAAAGCTGGCAGAACTGCGCCTGCTGGTCATTCCCGGGCAGGTGGATTACCTGCAGCACATTGATTCGCTCGCCGCATTCATCGGACAACTGGGAAATGTCCCGCTACGGCTGAATGCCTTCCACGCGCACGGGGTATACGGTGAGGCAAAAGCCTGGCCGAGCGCGACGCCACAAGAGGTGGAGACGCTGGCGCAGGCATTACGGGAACGCGGAGTGACTGAGCTTATCTTCCCTGCGTTATATCTCTAGAGTAAATAATGTTGTCGTATTGTGATATAGCGCCTCAGCGATCGCCTCTGCGGGTTCCGGGCGCAGTTCGCATAACACATCGAACACTCTCGCCGCCTGTTCCGGACGATTTGGCTGCCCCTGAAAACCATTCAGCGGCATATCCGGCGCGTCGGTCTCCAGCAGCAGCGCCTCCAGCGGCAATCGGGCCATCACGTCACGGGTTTTACTGGCGCGCGGATAGGTAATCGTCCCGCCCACCCCGATTTTATAACCCAGTTGCACAAAACGCTCTGCCTGCTGCAGGCTGCCAGCGAAACCATGCACCACGCCGGTACGCGGCAGATCCTGGCGTTTTAGATGCATCGCCAGCGTGTCATGCGTGCGCCGGGAATGCAGGATCACCGGTAAATCATAGCGTTTTGCTAACCGCAACTGGGCCTCCAGAAACCGCTCCTGCTTCGCGAACTGCGGCTCGTCGCGATACCGATCCAGGCCTACCTCACCAATGGCGATCACTTTTGTCGGGCGCGTCGCCAGTGCCTGTTGCAGACGCGCAAGATCCTCATCGGTATGTTGCTCAATCACGATGGGATGCAGCCCCAGTGCGGCATACAACGGGGAAAAGCGTTCCGCAAGTGCCTGCACGCGAGCAAAGTTTTCCGCTGCGGTGGCCGGAATGATGATCTTCTCAATGCCTGCCTCACCTGCGAGTTGCAGGCTGTGGGTTTCATCCCCGGTAAAAGGCGGAAAGTCAAAGTGACAGTGGGTATCGATAAAGCGAAAACTCACGCCAGATCCTCATTGTTGAATGTCGTATCGTTAGCCTGCGGCGCATCGCTCACCACCGCCGCATGGGCATCGTTGGCCACCGGTGCCGGCGGAACCACCACCGGCGTCGGCGTGACGATTTGCGGCAGATGGCGTGATAACGGCGGCTCCGCTGCCAGTAGTTTTCCCACGGTCGCCAGGAAGTAGCGCCCACACAGTCGCCCCGTTTTATAGTCTTCCCGCAGTGCCGGAATGCGACTTCCCAACGCCATGCTTTTAAGTGGCTTCGGCGGATAGATTTCAAAGATCTTCAGCTTGCCCGGCGGTTTTTCAATGAATTGCTGAATTTCCGTATAGCTGGCTTCATGGTGCTGAACCAGATTAAGAAGCGGTTGCAGGCTGCTTTCGCCCAGCCAGCGCTCCATCCGCTTGAACCACTGCGGGGTGTAATACATTTGCGAAGGCACAGTCCGAATCACCACCAGCGTTTTCGCCCCCTGCTTCACGGCCTCACGAACCGGGATTGCATCGCTGATCCCACCATCGAGGTAATTGATTCCTTCCAGCGATACGCCGCTACGATAGAACCCTGGGATCGCGCTGGACGCCCGGATCAAATCGAGCCAGTTTTGCGTATTGGGAGAGAAATAGTTCGGCGTGTAGTCATCACCCCGACAGGCGCACATGTAAAACGATTTCCCCGTTTCGAACAGGCGAGAGGCGGTATCCATCTGTAACGGCATCTGGCTGGCCGTGGACTCCACCAGCCAGTCGAGATCGATCAGATTCCCGCCGCGCACAAAGCGTACCGGGTCAAAGAATTCCCGTCTGGTGGTATAGCGCATGATGACTCTGCGTCCGTAGCCGGGCTGGTTGCACAAATAGGCCGACAGGTTTTGCGCCCCCGCGGAGGTGCCGTAATAGAGATCGAACGGATTAAACTGCGCGCGCATGAACTCGTCCAGTACGCCTGCGGTAAAGATGCCACGCTGCCCGCCGCCCTCGCAGACCAACGCCAGGCGACCCGGTTTGAACGTTCTTAATGACAACGGCGCAATATTGCCGAGCGTGACGGGTATACGCTGCCCCACCTCTGCCTTCCTGTTTCTTATTATGTAATGTGCCAAAATAACGCAAATAGGCGGCGGCTAAAACCGAAAAAGCCAGTCCACTGGACTGGCTTGACAGCAAAATCGTTGTACGCTCTACGCGCTAGGGCCGCTTACGCCCTGTAAACAGGCTGACCAGGAAGAGAATAATCCCGACGACGAAGACAATTTTCGCCGCGCCCGCTGCCGTACCGGCCAGTCCACCAAATCCCAGAGCGGCGGCAATTAACGCGATAACCAGAAATATAATGCCCCAACGAAACATACGCTTCTCCTTTACCATAGTTAATGTCGACCGCTTGATATGAGCGCTCAGGCTGCTCATTCACGCTATTGTTTGTGTAATGCTCATGACGTCCTCCGACCCAGGCCGGAGGAGAAAACGAAGATTTACTGTGCTTTCAGATCGTTTTTGACGCTTTTGACGCCATCAACGGCTTTCGCGATGCTTTCAGCGCGCTCGATTTGCGCCTGAGAATCCACGGTGCCGGAAAGCTGGACCACACCATCGGTCGTTTCAACTTTCACTTTGCGGGAAGGAACGATGTCATCCGCCAGCAGTTTCGCTTTGATCTCGCTGGTCGTTGCCGTATCGCCGGCATAGCCTTTCACAGAGTCGGATTTGCTGTCGCGCACGTGGAGTTTGTCGCTAACGGAGGTCACACCTTCAACGCCTTTCGCCACGGTCACGGCCGCTTCCGCCTGCGCCTGGCTTTCGACGAAGCCGCTCAGCGTCACGACTTTCTGCTCGGTTTTGACGGAAATATCGGTGCTCTTAATGCTTTCATGATCCACCAGTGCCGCTTTCACTTTCGCGGTAATGGCGCTGTCATCCATGAAATTACCGACTTTATTCATAGAGCTATCGACTTTCTGCCCTGCACTTTCTACACCGGATTGCGCTTTATCCGTTGTGGCGTTTTCTGCATACGCAGAACCCGTTGCCACAGCGGAGGTCAACATCACGGCCAGCAGAGTTTTAGAAATCTTCAGTCTTGTCATAGTCATCGATTTATTCCTGTATGGTTTGCTCATAATTTGAGCTCAGGCAACATAAGGTTGCATTGCTGAATGTGGTGAAAAATTCACCCAGCTCAGAAGTCAATGGCGGCGGTCACAATCACAAAACGGAAAAGGTGATGATGATGCGCTGACAGATACCTCTCTGAGTCAGTTATTAATATCGCGACGACAATAGACATTAGCTTTAAGCACTTAGATTCACGCATTGAACGGTATTTAAAACCAATGTTTATGTCATCACTTTGTTAAATATAGATCACAATTTTGAAAAAGCGCGGCGGATTGCGCAAAAAACAGGCAGTCATAAGCAAAACAGAGGGATTTAAGAACATTCCGCAAGGGGCTAATAAGGCAGGAAAAGTCGCAGGGCGCAGCGGCAGCCGCGCCCTGAAGGGGTAATTAGTGTTCGCGCGTCTTGCGGAACTGAACGTCGGGATAACGCTCTTGCGTCAGGTTGAGGTTCACCATCGTCGGGGCGATGTAGGTCAGGTTATCGCCGCCATCCAGCGCCAGCTGAACTTCGTTCTTACGCTTAAACTCTTCGAATTTCTTCGCGTCAGCACATTCCACCCAGCGCGCCGTCGCCACGTTGACGGACTCATAAATGGCCTCAACGTTGTACTCACTCTTCAGACGGGCAACGACCACGTCGAACTGCAGCACACCGACCGCGCCCACAATCAGATCGTTATTGGCGATCGGACGGAACACCTGTACCGCACCTTCTTCGGAAAGCTGTACCAGCCCCTTCAGCAACTGTTTCTGCTTCAGCGGATCTTTCAGGCGAATACGACGGAACAGTTCCGGCGCGAAGTTCGGAATACCGGTGAACTTCATCATTTCACCCTGGGTGAAGGTATCGCCAATCTGGATAGTGCCGTGGTTGTGCAGACCGAGAATATCGCCCGGGTAAGCCTCTTCCACATGCGAACGGTCACCGGCCATAAAGGTCAGCGCGTCAGAGATCACCACGTCTTTGCCGATACGGACCTGACGCATCTTCATGCCTTTTTCGTACTTGCCGGAAACAACGCGCATAAATGCCACGCGGTCACGGTGTTTCGGATCCATGTTGGCCTGGATTTTAAAGACGAAGCCGGTGAACTTCTCTTCTTCCGCTTCCACCACGCGCGTATCAGTCTTGCGCGGCATTGGCGCTGGCGCCCACTCCACCAGACCATCCAGCATGTGGTCAACGCCGAAGTTACCCAGTGCGGTACCAAAGAAGACCGGGGTAATTTCGCCCGCCAGGAACAGCTCTTTATCAAACTCGTTAGAGGCGCCCTTCACCAGTTCCAGTTCGTCACGCAGCTGCTGCGCCAGATCGTCGCCAACGGCCGCGTCGAGATCCGGGTTATCCAGACCTTTAACTATGCGCACTTCCTGGATGGTATGGCCTTTCCCCGTCTGATACAGATAGGTTTCATCTTTATAAAGGTGATAAACCCCTTTGAACAGCTTGCCGCAGCCAATCGGCCAGGTGATCGGCGCACAGCCGATTTTCAGCTCGTTCTCAACTTCGTCCAGCAACTCCATCGGGTCACGGATGTCGCGGTCGAGTTTGTTCATAAAGGTCAGGATCGGCGTATCGCGCAGACGGGTGACTTCCATCAGCTTACGGGTACGATCCTCGACGCCTTTCGCGGCGTCGATCACCATCAGACAGCAGTCCACTGCCGTCAGAGTACGATAGGTATCTTCGGAGAAGTCTTCGTGCCCCGGGGTGTCCAGCAGGTTAACCAGACAGTTATGATACGGAAACTGCATGACAGAGGTGGTAATAGAGATCCCACGCTGCTTTTCCATTTCCATCCAGTCCGATTTTGCATGCTGGCTGGAACCACGGCCTTTTACCGTACCGGCAGTCTGAATCGCCTGTCCGAACAGCAACACCTTCTCAGTGATGGTCGTTTTACCCGCATCCGGGTGAGAAATAATGGCAAAAGTGCGGCGCTTGGCCACCTCCTGCAAATAAGGAGACAACGTCATAGTTCATTCTTCTTGAGTAAACGCGGCATCGCACCGCGCATGTTGAATACGAAAAATTGCGGCTATTTTACCCATCAGCGGGGGGGAGGCAATCAGTGTTTACACAGGAGCTGCTCCAGTTCGTGTAATGACGATACGGTCCAGGTCGGCTCGATGCCTTCGGGCTGCTCGCGATGATGCGCATTCAGCCAGCAAGTAGAAAGCCCGGCGTTGATGCCACCGAGAATATCGGACGCGGCGGTATCTCCTACCATCAGTACCCGATCGCGATCGGGATTGCCCGCCTGCGCCAGGGCGTAATCAAAAATCTTCGGATCCGGTTTCGCCACACCCACTTCTTCGGAAATGACCAGCAAATCAAAGTAGTCGCGTAGTCCCGTGCGCTCCAGGCGGATCTGCTGCAGGGAGGTGAAGCCGTTGGTAATAATGCCAATTTTGGCTTTGCCGCGTATCGCATTGAGCAGCGAAACGGCCCCCGGCAGCGGCGCGCAAATTTCGGCCATCGCGTTCATAAAGGCATCGTTAAGCGATCCCGGCTCAACCTTTAACCGTTCTGCCCAGCTCTGGAAGCGGGCATGCTGAAGCTGTAATGAGGTGATCGCGCCGTTCTGATAATCCACCCACAGCGGTTTATTCACGGCCTGGTAGTCCTGAAAATCCTCAGCGGTAAAGGTGATGCTGTAATCGAGAAACATCCGCTGTAAGCCAGTAAACGAGTCAAACGTGAACAGCGTTTCGTCGGCATCAAAGAAAATCCAGTCCCACTTCATCATTACACCTTCTTTTACATACTGATTGGCAGTGCCATTATGATGGCGTCCTCACGACCGTCAGCGGTCGGATAATAATTGCGGCGAATCGTTGCCTCGTTAAAACCTAAGCTTTCGTACAGTGCGATGGCGGCAACGTTGGAAGCGCGAACCTCCAGCCACAGCGTCAGGACGCCGCGTTTTTCTAATTCATCAATGAGATGTTCCAGCAGCGCTTTCCCTAATCCCCGGCGCTGAAAATCGGGATCAACAGCAATGTTGAACAGCGTCGCTTCATCCAGCACCACCTGCGTAATGGCAAACGCCGCCATTATCCCCTCTACCGTCAATTGATAGTTGAGATAACGCTCTCCCTGATTACTGGCAAACGTGTGCTCACTCCAGGGAAATGCATGGGCGCGCTTTTCAATCTGAAACGCGGCGGGTAAATCACTCTGACTGAGGGAAGAAATCGTGTTCATGTGTGCAGATTTGTTGCCATAGTGCGGCGCGTGCCGTTGGGTTTGCCCGCAATTCATCAAATGCCGGCGTTGCAACCTGCGCACCTTCCAGCGACAACGGCGCATCTGTACCCAGTCGCCAGCTGTTGCAGCGGCTGCCCTGCGGCAGCATCGCGACGCGTTCGGGCGTCACCTGCAAAACCTGATCGGGACTCAGCGTTAATGCGCGCAGAATGTCACTGACCAGTGGTTCAGTCAGCGGCGGCAGTGTTTCACCGACCATCACCAGACGGACGTGCGCAGGAATAGAAATCGCGATCTCTCCCTGCAACGCGCCGGGGCGACGCAGCGACCACTGGGTAATGCCCAGTTGCTGTAACTGCCAGTCTCGTCGGGTTGTCATAGCGAATCGCTCCTGTATTCAGGGGCGCAAATATAGCAAATTAGTCGAATAGACGCCATCAAACGTCTATAATCGCCCGCTGTATGAATTAAGGAGTTTTCCATGTCTGCTTTTACCCCGGCAAGTGAAGTCTTGCTGCGCCACAGTGATGATTTCGAACAAAGCCGTATTCTGTTTGCCGGAGACTTGCAGGATGACCTGCCCGCACGCTTTGAAAGCGCTGACCGCCGCGTGCATACACAACAGTTTCACCACTGGCAGGCGCTGAGCCGCCTGATGGGTGACAACGCACGCTTTGGCCTTGTCGCGCAAGCGGAAGACGTTGCCGACTGCGACACCTTTATCTACTACTGGCCGAAAAACAAGCCGGAAGCCCAGTTCCAGTTGATGAACATTCTGTCGCTGCTTCCCGTGGGAACCGATATTTTCGTCGTCGGTGAAAACCGCAGTGGCGTACGTAGCGCCGAGCAAATGCTGGCGGAATACGCCCCGCTGAACAAAATTGACAGCGCGCGTCGTTGTGGCCTGTATCACGGCCGTCTGGAAACGCAGCCGACGTTTGATGCCGATAGATTCTGGGGCGAGTACCACGTTGACGGGCTGACGATCAAAACCTTGCCTGGCGTCTTCAGCCGCGATGGTCTGGATGTCGGCAGCCAGTTGCTGCTCTCCACCCTGACGCCGCATACCAAAGGCAAAGTACTGGACGTCGGCTGTGGCGCAGGTGTGCTTTCTGTCGCACTTGCCAGCCACTCGCCGAAAGTGCGTTTAACGCTCTGCGACGTCGCCGCACCGGCAGTTGAAGCCAGTCGCGCCACCCTGGCGGCGAACGGCATTGAGGGTGAAGTCTTTGCCAGCAACGTCTTCTCTGAAGTGACGGGGCGCTTTGATATGATCATCTCTAACCCGCCGTTTCATGACGGAATGCAAACCAGCCTTGATGCCGCGCAATCTCTGATTCGCGGTGCCGTACGTCACCTGAACAGTGGCGGCGAACTGCGCATTGTCGCTAACGCCTTCCTGCCGTATCCGCAGGTTCTGGATGAGACCTTTGGCTTCCACGAGGTTATCGCCCAGACCGGACGCTTCAAAGTGTATCGCACGGTCATGACCTGCCAGGCGAAAAAAGCATAGCATCACGATAACGGCCATGCGAATGGCCGTTGAGAGGGATGACAAACCTCATCATCCCGATACCGGACAAGCAGAGATCACCTCATTAAAAACAAGGAAAATCAATTCATTGATTTTCGGCTGATAACCACAAAGAAGGAAAAACCACGTTTTTTCCTTCTTTGTCAGCAGTCTGCACGGCCATGCGAATGGCCGTTTTTGCAGCAATCACCGCTATCCCACGTAATTAACTATTGACGAAAAGCTGAAAACCACTAGAATGCGCCTCCGTGGTAGCGATTCTTTTTAAGAATCGATGGTATGCGAAGGTGGCGGAATTGGTAGACGCGCTAGCTTCAGGTGTTAGTGTCCTTACGGACGTGGGGGTTCAAGTCCCCCCCCTCGCACCATAAACCACGTTGATATTGCTCGCACTGGGCGAAGGTGGCGGAATTGGTAGACGCGCTAGCTTCAGGTGTTAGTGTTCTTACGGACGTGGGGGTTCAAGTCCCCCCCCTCGCACCAACGAGGCGATATCAAAAAGTAAGATGACTGTGCGAAGGTGGCGGAATTGGTAGACGCGCTAGCTTCAGGTGTTAGTGTCCTTACGGACGTGGGGGTTCAAGTCCCCCCCCTCGCACCAATTATCTTACCTTCCTCTCAGAGCATTCCCGATTATTCATCCCTGATTCCAGTTCATCATCACCAGCATCATTCCGCCGATCAACACAACGCATGATGGTAACAATACAAAGTGCCGTAATTGTTTGTGATAGAGCATCGCCGGTGTCAGCAGCAACCCGAATACAATAATGGTCTTCCATGCCCCGAGGGAAAGATCGGCAAACGCCAGCCCGGCAATCACGATCCCTGGCAGCAAGACTCCCCAACCACTGCCCAGCGCCCGTTGCAACATGGTTTCACCTCTCACACTGATAATGATAACCAATATCATATGATAAATTTTCTCATTTGTCAGCAATCCATACACCAGTTACATGAGCTTTACTTAAGCAATGATGACACGAATTATTTAAGGTGATAAATTGCACAGCGGTAAACATAAAAACACAATAATCTGATCTCAAGCGAGCATCTTCTCGCCCATTATTTGTGTGCCTGAACAGTGTAATTGTTAGATAAATAATGACGTTAAGATATGACTGCACAATCCTGGCAAACTCTGCGCACGAAAAAATACCAACTCTCTCTGCGACTTTTTTTGTTTCTCAACGCTATTTCCGCGTTGTTTGCCGTAGCCTTTCCGATCTATCCCAGTAAAACCCTCTCCACACCAGGATTCCTCATCCTTGTGCTGAGCACTGCGTTACTGACATGGCATGTAAGGTATGCGAAGAAGCGGATTAATCTCCACGCCATCTCGATACTCTTTGGTGGGTTATGGGCAGCGCACATTACGCTGAAATACCTGGCTCAGCAAAATCCTGACTATTCTTTTTTGCTGATGGCACTGCTGACGGTGTTATTTATTGGCTCAATTGCTTTTGCCAATAATATCATTGCCTTCACTCTTCATTCGCTGCCATCCTTATTCGCCTGTTTATGGCTAAACGGCAACGAAAACGGCCTGCGGTTGCTATTTTTTATGGCTCTGCCCATGGCCGGTATCGCGATTCAGCATGTGATTCAAAAGCGCTATGACGACTTTGCCCAGCAACTGATGTTCAAACTGCTCGCCGAAAAAGAGACGCTGACTGACCTGAGTATGCTTGATTCATTAACGGGCCTGTACAATCGACGGGGACTCCAGCATAAGCTGAACGCTGTGCTGGAACTCGATACGCATGAACATTACGTTTTACTGATCGACATCGACCATTTCAAAGCCTACAACGATCACTACGGGCACATGATGGGCGATCAGGCGCTAATCCGCGTTTCCGCTGCGATCCGCAACGCCGTGCGTTCACGTGATGTCGTCGCCCGTTTTGGCGGTGAAGAGTTTATGGTGTTACTGACGGCGAGCGACCCACAAACCGCCCGCGAGGCGGCGGAACGCATCCGACAGCATGTTTACGATCTCAAAATTCCCCATATGTTCAATGAGAGCGTCGCGACTCGCGTCACGATCAGTATCGGTATAGCGCCTCTGGTGGGAAGAGACGTGGAAGGGGCGATTCTTCATGCCGATCAGGCGCTCTATAAAGCGAAAGATTTGGGCCGTAACCATATTTTAGTCAGTGGCGATCCGGGTATCGCCTGACGAACGATGGCGCATTCGTGCGCCGTTAAACGCCAGACTGACAAAGATCTTGCTATCGGTTATGCCTATCGCTAGGATTAGCAATCATTATCATTTAGATTACTATCCAGACTATGGCCTATCGTTCCGCACCGATCATTGACGATGTCATCTGGCGAACGCATCTCCAGCCGCAGATGCCCTCGCTGGCCGAAGCCGTGCGCGCAACCATAGCCCAGACGCGTGAGCATCTGCTGGATTTTATCCGTCTGGATGAACCCGCACCGCAGAGTGCGATGACGCTGGCACAATGGCGTCGTCCCGGCGAGCTTCAGTCTCTGCTGGCAATCTACTCCGATCATATTTATCGCAACCACCCCACGCAGTCGCGCGAAAATAAGCCGCTAATCTCGCTGTGGGCGCAGTGGTACATCGGTCTGATGGTACCTCCGCTGATGCTTGCCCTGCTCACGCAGGAAACGGCTATTGATGTCTCGCCCGAACATATCCACGTTGAGTTTCACGAAACCGGACGTGCTGCCTGCTTCTGGATCGACGTACATCAGGATCAACTGGCGACAGCACAATCCCCGCAGGCACGCATGGAAACGCTGGTTAAGCAGGCGCTGACTCCGGTCATCCAGGCGCTTGAGGCGACCGGAGAGATCAACGGCAAACTTATCTGGAGCAATACCGGTTATCTGATTAACTGGTATCTCACTGAAATGAAACCGCTGCTGGGCGAAACATTGTTGAATACGCTGCGCCAGGCCTGCTTCTTTGAAAAGCAGTTGTCCTGCGGGGCTGACAACCCACTCTGGCGCACGGTCGTCCCTCGTGAAGGCATTCTGGTACGCAGAACATGCTGCCAGCGTTATCGTCTGCCGGACGTTCAGCAGTGCGGTGACTGTACGCTGAAGTAATCAGGGAGCGTTCGCCCCCTGATGACGACTACGCAATCTGCTCGTTTTCCGCGTCTGAACGTTGTGCCTCTTCCGCCTCTTGTTCCAGCAGTTGCTTCTCGTACACTTTAAAGAACGGGAAGTAGATGACGGCTGAAACTATTGCCAGAAGAACCACCAGAATGGCAGCACGATAATCCCAGCCTAATGCCCACGCAGCTCCGACTGGCGCTGGCGCAGTCCACGGCACAACCGAAATCACGCGACCAATCAGATCCAGTTTCATCGCCGCCCATGCCAGCACGGCGTTCACCATCGGCGCCAACAGGAAAGGAATAAAGAACACCGGGTTCATAACAATCGGCGTACCGAAAATCACCGGTTCGTTAATGTTAAAGATACTGGGTACCACGCTCAGCCGGCCTATTGAACGCAGATGCACGGAACGACTGCGCAGATAGCAAATCACCAGTCCCATCGTCGCACCCGACCCGCCAATCACGATGAAGAACGTCCAGAATGCCTCCATAAAAATATGCGGTAACGGAGCCCCCTGCGCCAGCGCAGTCTGGTTCATACCAAGATTGGTCAGCCAGAACATTTGCAGCATCCCGGAGACGATCGCCGCACCATGAATACCGGCAAACCACAACAGATGACCAATCAGTACCGCCAGTAAAATCGCTGGCAGAGAGTCGGCAGCGGATACCAGTGGTTTGAAGATAGCCATAATGGCTTGCGGGATGAGCATGTCGAACTGTGCCTGAATCAGCAGGCTGAGTGGGTACAATGTCAGCACCACCACCAGCACCGGGATCAGCAGATCGAATGAGTTTTTGATCATCGGCGGGACCTGATCGGGTAAACGAATACCGATGTTATGCGCCTTCAGAAAGCGCATCATTTCTACGCAGTAAATCGCCACCAGAATCGCCGTAAAAATCCCTGTCCCGCCGAGGCTGTCCACAGGCAGAGTGCCTTTTGTTTTAGGCGCGGCGACCAGTAGGAACGCCATGATAGAGAGCATGGCACACATGAACGGATCCAACTGATGAGACTTGACGTAATGTTTGCCAAGGTTATAGGCAATGGCGGCACAGATGTAGATCGACATGATCCCCATGGTCATATCAAAGGGCGTCAGGATCTGCCCTTCAAACTGCTTCGCCAGATCCAGCCAGGTCCGGGCAAAGCCCCAGGTGGTATCGGGTGAAAACGGAGGATAGGCAAATACCAACAGAAACGATCCGACAATCATAAATGGCATCGCGGAGATAAAGCCGTCACGGATAGCCATAACATGACGCTGTGAAGAAATGCGCCCGGCAATCGGGCTGACATAGTTTTCAACAAACCGGAAAATCACATTAAAGACTGCATGGTTGGTAGATTTCATAAGTGGCTCTTTTTATGTGATACAGAGGAAGTGACAGCTCCAGTATTAATCGCTCTTTCACGGACTGCAACCGGTTACGGTAACCGGTTTCCGTGAATGTGAAGAGGATCGAAAAATCGCCCATGTTGCTGGTTTGTTACATTAAAATATTTACAGTACAGGAAGACTTATGCCAAATTACGCCAGCAGTTTTCTGAAGCGTTGAAGACTGTAGAAATGGTGTCAGGAGAATCGAATGAGTCTGCAATCGGTACGGCAATTTTTAGCCGAGCATGCCCCGGATATTGAAATCATTGAATTAAATCAAAGCACCGCGACGGTTGAGCTGGCGGCAAAAGCGCATAACGTCCAGCCCGGACAGATAGCGAAGACCCTTTCGCTGAAGGTTAAGGACGTCATCATCCTGGTCGTCGCCAAAGGCGATGCAAGACTGGACAATAAAAAGCTCAAAAGCACTTTCGGCGCCAAGGCGCGTATGCTGAGTAGTGATGAGGTTGTCAATGCGACAGGACATCCCGTTGGCGGGGTTTGCCCATTCGGGCTGGAAACCCCGTTGCCTGTTTATTGTGATGTCTCTTTACGCTCGTTCACCGAAGTCCTTCCGGCGGCTGGCGCTACACATAGCGCGGTGCGTATTGCGCCAGAGCGTATGGCTGAACTGACTTCAGCCACCTGGGTTGATGTGTGCCAGTAATCGCCTTATTACTTTCGCGGCGGTTAAAGCAAAATATCCGCCGCATGCAGTAGACCCGCGTCAGAATTGACGCCCAGTTTCGACATCACGTTAAACTTGTGCGCCCGAATGGTTTTAATATTCCGCGCCAGTTCTATCGCGATTTGCGGCATTGAATAGCCGCAGGACATAAAGCGCAAAATTTCTCGCTCCGTTGGGCTCAGCATGCGACTCTGATTGAGATACCAGAGATTGCTGTTACTTTCGCTGATCCGCCGCGTGCCGCCTAACATGGTAAATAACGCCTCCTGCAGCGCAGGGAGCGAGGCGGCTTTGCTCAGTACACCATCCAGCGGTAAGGGCGACAGTGCGCTGATTAAACGCGCTTCAACATCATCATCCGCAATCACCAGACGACGCATGCCGGGATAATTTTCAGCCAGTTTGGTCAGACTCATTAACCCCACCCGTCGGTCTTTTCTGATCGAGGAGAGAGAGAAAATAACGGCAGAAAAAACCGTCGTACTCATCGCCTGTTGAAAATCATCCAACGTCAAATAGAGGTGCAATTTATATTGGCTATCGGACGTTGTGTTAAATAAATTCTGAATACCAATACCACTCATAACACATTTTTCTATGAGTGCGACATTTCGCGTACGGTTTCTATTTTCCATTCCGCTGTCTCTCCATATACTGAAGGTAAATTCAGCTCCCTGGCTCCCTGAGAACTGTTAATCCATGCGTACATTTCCGCATTGCTGTGTATTGATAATCGGCGCATCGCGCTATTTTTTTGGGCGCTGATGGTTTTGTTACTTTTTTTAAGTAACGCCGCAATCTGATTAATTCCCCAACCTTTCCCCAGCAGGCGCAATACTTTTCGCTCTGATAGCGTCAAAAGAATGGCGTGGGAACCAAATTCCAGATGTTCAATCTGTGGAGGTGACAACAACATTTTGCTGATTCGGTCAGGACTGCTGTGTCCAGAACGGATAGTACTGACCAGACTCTCAATCGGTTCGACATCAGACAGCAGCGTACTGGAGGGGCGCATTAATAATTCGACCGCCTGCGCGTAATACGCGCGCGATACCAGGAAAACCCAATGGATATCGCGGTATTGGGAAAGAAGTGCGTAGAATCGCTCGCAGACAGTGCGCGGGTGATGGCAATCACCGGTTAAATCCACGATCGCCAATTCCGTCCGACGCAGTTGTAGTGGCGTGAGTTCTTCTACAACACCACAGGTAGTGAGTTCATACTCCGGGAAATGCAGTTGCATAACCCCGTGAAGTCCCGCTTGTATCACGGGGACTTTACTGATAACAATTCCGTTTTTGCAGCATCCTGGCAACATATATCCTCCACATTCATATGCTTTTATCTTTCTGTTATTAATGAATCGCGTTTGAATTAACACATACAATCATGCAATACAAAAAACAGAACAATAGACAATATGAATTGTTTATCCCTGGTGTTTTTGCTTTAATTCCGTAAGATGCGGTTATACAACTATCACGGGGTATAATACAAGTCGATATTGTCGATAGGTACGTCGCATTCCAGAACAGGATATTAAACATTGTTATTTTATATACGAATTTTTTATTTATCCAAATTTGGACAAGCTATTTATTCTTAATAAATTCCCGGTATGCCTTCGGAGACAACGCGGAATGTTTTTTAAAGAACCGGGAAAAATAGGTAACATCGCTGAATCCCAGATAGTCGGAGATCTGGCTTACGGTCATGCTGGTATATTGCAGGCTACGTTTGGCTTCGAGCATCAACCGCTGATGCAAAACGCTTAATGCACTGCAATGATGAAATTCACGGCATAACTGATTCAGGTAATTTGCAGAAAGCCCGATTCGATGCGCGTATTCTGCCAGGGGAAGATGTTCGCGATAGTGGCTCTCAATCTGCCGGGCAAAAAGGCGTATTGCGCTACGCCGACGTGCCAGGGTGTCATTCGGTGGCTGAACCGGTCGACTCTGCCGACGAAGCCAGACCAGCAGCGCACTCAGCAATGAAAACAACATCATTTCCCGCGCCTCGTTATCCGTCTGATACTCCCTCTGTAAAGCGGAAAACAGCGTGCGGATGTGGCTGCGAGACTGAGCCACCGGCACGCACTGAGGGGTATTCAGCAATGGCAACGGCTGTGGGAACTGAGACTCCAGGCGGCCAATCAGCGGTAACGCCAGAGAAAGCACGTAACCCTGAGTTCCGGGGGAAAAGCGAAAACCGTGGACACAAAGCGCAGGGACGACCTGAATACAGGCATCACGCATCACCGTCGTCTGCCCCTCGATTTCAATCGTTGCCTCACCCCGATGCAAGTAGAGCAACTGGACGATCTCCGCATGCTGATGCACCCGAATATGCCACTCATATAAACTGCTGCGCTGATGAATTGATTCGCAGTGCAGCAGGTCGGGAGTGGGCCATCCCTGTTGTTCACCATACAATTTAAAGACAGGGATAATGTCAGCCGGTTGCATCATTTTTCCTCATTACTCACCAATCTTTTCGTAAGGCAGTCCGACGTAATTCTCCGCGATCGTCGTCAGTCCAGCCCGCGAGCCCAGATAGTACTGACGATCCGCCTCCTGCATCTTGCGATCAAAATCGCTCTTTTCCTGAAAATCATGCAGCAGATGGGTCATAAACCAGCTGAAACGCTCCCCTTTCCATACCCGGTTCAGCGCCAGCCGGGAATAGGTCACCAGCAGGTCGCTACGCCCGTGCTGATAGTACTGCGTCAAAATACGCCACAAATAATTCACGTCTGACGCGGCCAGATTCAGTCCTTTTGCACCAGTCGGCGGAACGATATGCGCCGCATCACCGACCAGAAAGAGCTTGCCATACTGCATCGGTTCCACCACGTAGCTACGTAATGGCGCGATACTCTTTTCAAGTGAGTGACCAGTCACTAACTTCGTGGCCAGTTCATCAGGCAGACGCCGTTTCAGCTCGCCCCAGAAACGCTCATCGCTCCAGGAGTCCACCTGCTCACTGAGCGGGACCTGCAAATAGTAGCGACTTCTGGTTAGTGAGCGCTGACTACAAAGTACAAATCCGCGCTCATGATGCGCATAAATCAACTCCGGATTGACCGGCGGCGTATCGGCCAGCAAACCCAGCCAGCCAAACGGCCAGATGCTTTCGTACTCGCGAATGACATCACGCGGAATACTTTGTCGGGAAACGCCGTGGAATCCATCACACCCGGCAATGAAGTCGCACTCTATGCGGCACTTCTCCCCTTCCTTCTCAAATGTGACCGAAGGACGGTCACTTTTAGCATCGTGAATCTCTACCTGCTGAACGCCATAAATCGTAGGCGCACCACAGTCGTTACGCGCCTGCATCAGGTCCCGTGTGACTTCCGTTTGTCCGTAGACCATCACGCTTTTGCCGCCGGTCAATTCGCTCAGCGCGACGGGAATGCGTTTGCCATCAAAAATAAACTCAACGCCATGATGTACCAGACCTTCGCTGTCCATGCGCTGCGCCACACCCGCTTCCCGCAAAAGCGAAACCGTCCCACTCTCGAGGATCCCCGCCCGGATGCGCCCCAGCACATACTCCGGCGTCTGACGTTCAATGATAAGAGTGCGGATCCCCACCTTATGCAGTAACTGCCCCAGCAGCAGGCCGGAAGGCCCTGCCCCAATAATTGCGACCTGAGTTTTCATCACATTCCTCACCTGCATCGTTGATTATTTGTTTAATCAATGTTGAATAAAAGTTTCAAATTGCATTTTTGATAAGCAGGCACAGAAAAAGAAGGTCTAAATGCGGTTAAAAATTGCACTTTTCACCGATTTAGCAAAACTGTGGCGCGGTTCAAATTCTGACCACCGTAGAGCAGGTTCTTTTTTCAACAGAAAGATTGATCTCAGCCGGAGCCAAAAAATGCGCGCTTCGTGATACAAAGGAGTCTTTCGTCATTCGACAGTACGCAACGCGTCTTTTCAGCCAGGGCGAGTCATGCAAGAAGAGCAGTCATTACAGCGAACGGTTACACGGTTATGCATTCAGTGTGGGCTTTTTTTACTGCAACACGGCGCGGAGAGCGCATTGGTTGATGAACTCTCTACCCGACTTGGGCTGGCATTGGGAATGGACAGCGTCGAAAGCGCTATCTCCTCCAATGCTATCGTTCTGACCACCATTAAAGATGGGCAATGCCTGACCTCCACGCGAAAAAACCAGGATCGCGGCATTAATATGCACGTGGTCACTGAGGTTCAGCACATCGTCATTCTCGCAGAACACAAGCTGCTGGATTACAAAGACGTCGAGAGGCGCTTCAGTCAGGTCAGACCCCTGCGTTATCCGCGCTGGCTGGTCGCATTGATGGTCGGTCTCTCCTGCGCCTGTTTCTGCAAGCTGAATAACGGCGGTTGGGACGGCGCGGTGATTACCTTTTTTGCCAGTATGGTGGCAATGTATATTCGTCAAATCCTGGCGCATCGCCATTTGCATCCACAAATCAACTTTTGCGTCACGGCTTTTGTCGCGACCACCATTTCCGGTCTGATGTTGCACCTTCCCACCTTTAGCCAGACGCCCACGGTGGCGATGGCCGCCAGCGTCCTGCTGCTGGTTCCCGGTTTTCCGCTGATCAACGCGGTGGCGGATATGTTTAAAGGACACATCAATACCGGCCTGGCGCGCTGGGCGATCGCCAGCCTGCTGACGCTCGCAACCTGCGTGGGCGTGGTCATGGCGCTGACACTTTGGGGGCTTCGCGGATGGGTATAATCGATTTCATTCTCGCGCTGTTGCAGGACATGCTGCTTTCCGCGATCCCCGCACTGGGGTTTGCGATGGTCTTTAACGTCCCTCACCGCGCCCTGCCCTGGTGTGCGCTGCTCGGTGCGCTCGGTCACGGTTCGCGCATGGTGATGATGACCGCCGGGTTTAATATTGAATGGTCAACGTTTGTCGCCTCGCTGCTTGTCGGCAGTATCGGCATCCAATGGTCACGCTGGTATCTCGCGCATCCCAAAGTGTTTACCGTTGCGGCAGTGATCCCGATGTTCCCGGGAATTTCAGCCTACACGGCAATGATCTCTGCGGTGAAAATCAGCCACTTCGGCTACAGCGAACCGTTGATGATTACGCTGCTGACCAATTTCCTGAAAGCCTCGTCGATTGTCGGCGCGCTTTCGATCGGACTCTCTGTGCCCGGCCTGTGGCTCTACCGAAAACGTCCACGCGTTTAATCGCCGCGGCAGGCGCATCCCTGCCGCTCCTCCTCATCGGTGTGTTACTATAGAAGCAGTGTCCCTTCTCGGTTGCAGTCGGTATTGAGAAACATTATGTCATCCAGAATTTTGACCCCGGACGTCATTGGTATTGACGCCTTATTACACGATCACCAGACAGTGCTGGCGAAGTCTGAAGCTGGCGCGGTGGCGGTGTTTGCCAATAACGCCCCGGCCTTTTATGCGCTGACCCCCGCACGCCTGGCGCAACTGCTGGCGCTCGAAGAAAAGCTCACCCGCCCAGGGAGTGATGTGGCGCTGGATGCGCAGTTTTATGAAGAACCGCAACCTGTGCCGGTCGCCGTACCGCTGGGGAAATTCGCCATGTATCCCGCCTGGCAGCCGGATGCTGACTTTCAGCGTCAGGCCGCGCTGTGGGGCGTGGCATTAAGAGAGCCGGTCACCGCCGAAGAGCTGGCCTCGTTCGTGGCCTACTGGCAAGCGGAAGGCAAAGTGTTCCATCACGTGCAATGGCAGCAAAAACTGGCGCGCAGCGTCCAGATCGGCCGCGCGAGCAACGGTGGCCTGCCGAAGCGCGATGTGAACACGGTCAGCGAACCAGATAATCAAATTCCACCGGGTTTTAGAGGTTAACCATGAAAAACGTTGGCGATCTGATGAAACGTCTGCAAAAAATGATGCCCGCCCATATCGAACCGGCGTTCAAAACGGGTGAAGAGCTACTGGCGTGGCAAAAGGAGCAAGGCGAAATTCGCGCCGCCGCACTGGCTCGCGAAAATCGGGCGATGAAAATGCAGCGCACTTTTAACCGTTCCGGCATCCGTCCGTTACATCAAAACTGCTCGTTCGATAACTATCATGTGGAATGCGAAGGCCAGATGAATGCGCTAAGCAAAGCGCGCCAGTATGTGGAAGAGTTCGATGGCAACATCGCCAGTTTTATCTTCTCCGGCAAACCGGGGACGGGGAAAAACCACCTCGCCGCGGCAATCTGCAACGAGCTGCTGCTGCGCGGAAAGTCGGTGCTGATTATCACCGTGGCGGACATCATGTCGGCGATGAAAGAGACGTTCAGCAATCGCCAAACCAGTGAAGAGCAGTTGCTGAACGATCTCAGCAATGTTGATCTGCTGGTCATTGATGAGATCGGCGTGCAAACCGAATCGCGCTATGAAAAGGTGATCATCAACCAGATCGTCGATCGTCGTTCCTCTTCAAAACGCCCGACCGGCATGCTCACCAACAGCAACATGGAAGAAATGACCAAGCTGCTGGGTGAACGCGTGATGGATCGCATGCGACTGGGTAACAGCCTGTGGGTAATCTTCAACTGGGATAGTTTCCGCAGTCGGGTAACTGGCAAAGAGTATTAAGACCATTCTTAGACTTAGCAGCGCTATACTCCGACGAAGGTCTATACACGAGTAATCACAATGAAAACGACAAAACGTTTGCTGTGCTGCGCAATCGCGGCCAGCGCCTGCTTCGCAGCCAATACTTTCGCCGCCTCCTGGCAAGACTCGCTCTCCAGCGCCGCCAGCGAACTGAGCAAGCAGAGTACCACCTCATCGCAAAGCGGCACCTCGCTCTCTTCCCTGACCAGCCTGCTGAACGGCGGCAACCAGGCGCTGAGTGCGAACAATATGAATAACGCCGCCGGGATTTTGCAATACTGCGCGAAGCAGAAGCTGGCGTCCGTTACCGATGCGGAAAATGTGAAAAATCAGGTACTGGATAAACTGGGCCTCGGCGCAACCGAGCAAAAGCAGGACACCAACTATCTGGACGGTATTCAGGGTCTGCTCAATACCAAAGACGGTCAGCAGCTTAACCTGAACAATATCGGCAGCACGCCGCTCGCGGAAAAAGTGAAAACCAAAGCCTGTGACCTGGTGCTCAAACAGGGTATGAACTTTATTTCCTGATCCCCGACGCCGCGTTTTGGCCGTTTTCTGCCAGACGCGGCGCGTCTCTCTCCCTTTTCCCCCTTCCCCTTTACTCATCCCAGTTATGGCGGGGAGTGACGGCGATCAAAAAAGTCTATATCTAAACCAATTCTGAATAACAACGTAATTAAATGTCACTAGAATTGCAGCTAAGTGACAACCCCATTACATTGTACTTTCTGTAAACGCTAATCTGCCAGTCGAAGGCCTGGTTTAGAGCCTTATCACAAGGCTATTTGTGAGGATCGTCCGTTGTCTGAGTTACTCTCCATCGCGCTGTTTCTTGCCTCTGTACTGATTTATGCCTGGAAAGCGGGTCGCAACACTTGGTGGTTTGTCGCCACCCTGACGGTGCTGGGACTTTTTGTGGTTCTCAATATCACGCTTTTCGCCAGCGACTATTTCACGGGTGATGGCATTAACGATGCAGTACTCTACACGTTGACGAACAGTCTGACAGGGGCCGGTGTCGGCAAATACATTCTGCCGGGTATCGGCATTGCGCTGGCGTTAGTGGCGGTTTTTGGCACGCTGGGCTGGGTGCTGCGTCGTCGCCGTCATCATCCCCACCATTTTGGTTACAGCCTGCTGGCCCTGCTGTTGGCGCTGGGCTCCGTCGATGCCAGCCCGGCATTTCGTCAGATAAGCGAACTGGTCAAATCTCAGACCCGCGATGGCGATCCTGATTTCGCAGCCTACTATAAAGAACCGGCGAAAAGCATTCCTGACCCGAAACTGAATCTGGTGTACATCTACGGTGAAAGCCTGGAACGTACCTATTTCGACAATGAGGCCTTCCCGGAACTCACTCCGGAACTCGGCGCGTTGAAAAACGAAGGCATGGATTTCAGCCACACCCAACAGTTACCGGGTACAGACTACACCATCGCCGGGATGGTCGCGTCCCAGTGCGGCATTCCCCTGTTCGCGCCGTTTGAAGGCAACGCGTCGGCGTCAGTCTCCAGCTTCTTCCCGCAAAATATCTGCCTCGGGGATATTCTGAAAAACTCCGGCTACCAGAACCACTTTGTGCAAGGGGCAAACCTGCGTTTCGCCGGGAAAGACGTGTTCCTGAAGTCCCACGGCTTCGATTATCTGTATGGCGCCGAAGAGTTAAAAAGCGTCGTTGCCGATCCGAATTACCGCAACGACTGGGGCTTCTATGACGATACGGTACTGGATGAAGCGTGGAAGAAGTTCGAAGCACTCTCCCGTTCCGGCCAGCGTTTTTCGTTGTTTACCCTGACCGTCGATACCCATCATCCGGACGGTTTTATTTCGCGTGCCTGTCAGCGCAAACGCTATGATTTCGACGGTAAACCCAACCAGTCTTTTAGCGCCGTCAGCTGTAGTCAGGAAAATATCGCGGCATTTATCAATAAAATCAAAGCCTCACCGTGGTTTAAAGATACGGTGATCGTGGTCTCTTCAGACCATCTGGCGATGAACAACAGCGCATGGAAATACCTGAACAAGCAGGATCGCAACAACCTGTTCTTCGTGATACGTGGCGATAAACCTCAGCAGGAGACGCTGGCGGTCAAGCGTAACACCATGGATAACGGTGCCACGGTGCTGGATATTCTCGGTGGCGATAACTTTATCGGCCTCGGGCGTAGTAGCCTGTCAGGTCAGTCGATGTCGGAAGTGTTCCTCAACAGCAAAGAAAAGATCCTCGCCATGAAGCCGGATATCATTCGCCTGTGGAACTTCCCGAAAGAGATGAAAGATTTCACCGTCGACCGGGATAAAAATATGATCGCCTTCTCCGGCAGCCATTTCCGTCTGCCGCTGCTGCTGCGGGTGTCGGATAAGCGCGTCGAGCCACTGCCGGAAAGTGAATACTCCGCCCCGCTGCGCTACCAGCTTGCCGACTTTGCCCCGCGAGATAACTTCGTCTGGGTCGATCGCTGCTACAAGATGGGCCAGTTGTGGTCACCGGAACTGGCTCTCTCAACCGACTGGTGCGTCTCGCAGGGTCAGCTTGGCGGTGAGCAAATCGTCCAGCATGTTGATAAAGCGCAGTGGAAAGGCAAAACGGCCTTTAAAGACACGGTTATCGACATGGAACGCTATAAAGGCAACGTCGATACCCTGAAAATCGTCGACAACGACATCCGCTATAAAGCCGACAGCTTTGTCTTCAACGTGGCAGGCGCGCCGGAAGAGGTGAAGCAGTTCAGTGGGATTTCTCGTCCGGAATCCTGGGGGCGCTGGTCCAACGCGCAACTGGCGGAAGAAGTGAAGATCGAATACAAACAGCCGCTGCCGAAAAAATTCGATCTGGTGATCACCGCCAAAGCCTTCGGCGACAATGCGAATCGTCCAATTCCGGTGCGCGTAGGCAAGGAAGAGCAGACGCTGGTGTTAAGTCACGATGTCACCACCACCACGCTGCATTTCGACAACCCGACGCAGGCGGATACGCTGGTGATTGTCCCGCCCGATCCAGTCTCAACCAACGAAGGCAACATTCTCGGTCACTCGCCGCGTAAGCTGGGGATCGGGATGGTAGAAATCAAAGTGGTCAGCGCTCAGGGCTGACCACCGACAATAAAAAAAACAGCGCCCAACACAACTCCGGGCGCTGCATGGCAATCGTCAGAACGTAATCACCCCTTTGATCAACGCCCGGTTGTTAATCACATCGTGTTCGAAGATATCCGCAAGCTGGCTGAACGGATAGCGATGCGTAAGCATCATTTCAGCGCTCAGTTTGCCTTCTGCCATCAGTCGTCCAACCTTCGCAAAATCCTCCGGCGTGGCGTTACGGCTGCCCATCATGGTGGTCTCTTTCTTGTGAAATTCCGGGTCAGAGAACTGTAAATCGCCTTTAAACAACCCGACAAAGACAATGGTGCCGCCGTGACGAATCAGATTCACGCTATTGTTCATGGCATGCTGGTTACCCGTCGCATCGAGCACTTTCTGCGCCAGAGAACCGCCAAACTGCGCACGCAGTTGAGCCTCAAAATCTGCCGCAGAGGGATCCACCACCGGCAGGTCAAGACGCGAAGCAACGTGTTCGCGACGCGCGGCACTGGTATCGGCGACCACCACCTGCGCCCCCTCCGCTTTGGCGATAGCCGCCGCGCCGATCCCAATCGGTCCGGCTCCGACGACCAGTACCTGCTCACCGGGGACGATTGCCGCCCGACGTACCGCATGTGCGCTAATCGCATAAGGCTCGATCAACGCCGCTGCCTGAGGATCAATCCCCTCTGCCAGCAGCAGGTTGGTCGCCGGCACGCTGAGATACTCGCTAAACCCTCCGTCCTGATGCACGCCGATCACGGAGATCTTCTCGCAGCAGTTCGTTCGCCCTCCCAGACACGCTGGGCACTGCTGACAGGCGACATAAGGGATCACCGCCACCTGCTGACCCACTTTAAACTGCGTCACCTTCTCGCCGAGCGTCACAATATCCCCACATATTTCATGGCCTAACACGCGTGGATAACTGAAAAAAGGTTGATTACCTCCCCAGGCATGAATATCGGTTCCGCAAATACCGACAGACTTAATTTTAATTAGCGCTTCATGTTTATCCGGAATCGGAATATCGCGTTTCTCATGAATTAATTTTTTGGGTTCCTGGCAAATCAACATATTCATTGTGGACATCGTTATGCGCTCCTGTTTCTTTGTTGCTTCAGATATTGATGAAAATAGAAATAGCCGCGTAACGAGAAAGCTAATTTGTGAAACCCTGCGCATTAAAATGTTTTAAATCGGGTTTTAATGCAGTCAAAAGGAGATCCCGATGAGCCGTTCGCAAAATTTACGTCACAATGTTATCAACCAGGTGATCGATGATATGGCGCGCGGCCACCTTCCTTCCCCGTTGCCGTCGCAAAGTGCATTAGCCGAGATGTACAACATCAGCCGTACCACCGTGCGCCACATGCTGAGCCACCTCAGCGAGTGCGGCGTACTGACTCTGGTCGGCAACGACCACGTCATTACCCGAAGCCCCGAACATGATGATGGTTTTGCCTGCACCACCGCCTCCATGGCCGAGCAAAACCGTATTTTTGAGCAGGCGTTTTATACGATGATTAACCAACGCCAGCTTCGCGCTGGCGAGACGTTCTCTGAACTTCAACTGGCCAGAGCGGCGGGCGTCAGTCCGGTGGTGGTACGAGAATACCTTTTAAAATTTGGACGTTACGATCTCATCCAGAGCGAGAAACGCGGCCAGTGGAGCATGAAAAAGTTCGATCAGTCCTATGCAGAACAGCTTTTTGAGCTGCGTGAGATGCTGGAAACCCATGCGCTACAGCATTTTCTTAATCTGCCGGATGACGATCCGCGCTGGCTGCAGGCCAAAATGCTGCTGGAACGCCACCGTATGCTGCGCGACAGCGTCGGCAGCAACTTCCGCATGTTCTCCCTGCTGGACCGTGATTTTCACGCGCTGCTGCTCTCCGCTGCCGATAATATATTTTTTAATCAATCACTTGAGATTATCTCAGTGATCTTCCATTTCCATTACCAGTGGGATGAGCGCGATCTTAAACAACGTAATATCATCGCCATTGATGAGCATATGACTATCCTCAGCGCGCTGATTTGCCGCAGCGACCTCGATGCGCTTCTTGCACTGCGTAACCACCTGAATACGGCGAAGCAATCGATGATTCGCTCTATTCGGCAAGAAAACGAGTAAATTAAAAACACATTAAAAACAACAAACCTTTAGCAAGAGCACGATTTCATACAACACATACAGCACCATGATGACTTTCTGCTTACTTTCTGATTAGGCAGGATTCACTCTGAATTTTTCCGCCAGTAAAAAAAGTTGGTTTTATTCGTAGACCCCTGGGAGCAAGTAGAAAATGAACAAGATAATAGCCGTGCTGATTACTGTTTGTACTTTTTTTCTGCCATTCACCATTCAGGCTAAACCGCTTTCTATTAAAGTCGCATATGAGAATAATCCAGGCGAGCCATTAGATGTGGTGATGCGCTACTGGGCTGAGATTCTGAATAAAAAAAGCAACGGAGAAATAACGCTGGTTCTTTATCCCAGCTCACAGCTAGGGTCAAAACAAGATGTGACTGAACAAGCCATGATGGGAATGAACGTCATCACGCTCACCGACGTGGCTTTCCTTGCCGATTATGAACCTGATTTAGGTATTTTGTTTGGACCTTATCTGACTGACGATCCGCAGAAACTCTTCAAAATTTATGAGAGCGACTGGTTCCGTCAAAAAAATGAAGACCTGAAGAAAAAAGGGATTCATGTGGTGATGAACAATTATCTGTACGGCACCCGTCAGATTATTTCTAAAAAACCGATTCGCAAAGTAGAAGATCTTGCGGGGATGAAAATCCGCGTACCCAATAACGTGATGCAAATTAAAGCCATTCAGGCAATGGGCGCCACGCCAACCCCTATGCCGCTGGGGGAAGTTTACCCTGCACTGACTCAGGGCGTTATTGATGGCGTCGAAAACCCGATTTCCGTTCTGCAAGGGCAAAAACTGTTTGAGCAGGCGAAATATCTGTCGATGGTTAATTACCTGACCAACACCTCGGTATGGATTGGCGGCGAAGCCTTTTTCAGTACGCTCTCTCCTGAGCAACTGGAATTGATTCACTCAACGGGTTATGAAGCGGGTCTCTACAGCCAGAAATTAACGATTGAACGCGACGCCGAAATGCTGAAGAGCATGGAAGCGGAAGGCGTCGAAGTGATTTACCCGGATACCGAAGCATTCCGCCAGAAAGCACGCGAAGTGTACACGCAATTCCCGGAGTGGACGCCGGGTTTGTATGAAACCATTCAACAGCAACTGCAATAAATACAGGCACAGATCGCCCGGGACCTTTTTCTCTCAAGGCCAGGGCGACTCTCTGAAGGAGGATTAATGCGTTTCTTTGGCAAGCTTGTAGAACTGAGCGCAGCACTGGCACTGTTTATCCTGGTGGTCATGACCATTGCCGCCGTATTTATGCGTTATTTTGTCGGACAGCCCATCCAATGGACTGAGGAAATGTCCGGACTGCTGATGATATGGGTGGTGATGTTGGGCGGTGTGGTGGCTGAACGTGATCGGGCACATCTGACTATTCCTTTTGTCGTCGATATGTTCCCACATAAAGTCAAACGCATTATTGCCTCGCTGGTTGCCCTGCTGTCCATTGGGTTGCTGGTTTATATGGCCTGGCTGGGTTATCGACTGGCGGAAATGGCGCAGTATAAGGTCACGCAAATATTAAAAGTGTCCTGGTTCTGGATTGATGTTGCAGTTCCGGTCGGAACCCTGGCAACGGCAGTTTATACACTCTACTGGTTAATTAATGACTTTAAACAGGCCGATGTCGGTGAGGAAAAACAATGAGCTGGTTATTAATTATTCCACTAATGATCGTGTGCTTATTTCTGAATATTCGTGTGTATCTGGCAATGTTTATCGGCATTATTGCCTATTTCCTCTTCTTTTCCACGGTTCCGATTGAAATTGCTGTTCAGCGGTTGATTGCACCAACCCAAAGCCCGTCCCTGCTGGCGATACCCTTCTTTATTTTGCTGGGTACGCTGATGAGTTATACCGGTATTGCAGAACGTATCCTGCAGGTGGCGAATATTCTGGTCGGTAAAATGCGGGGCGGACTCGGTGTCGCCAATATTCTGGTCAGTACCATGATGGGGGGGGTCAGCGCCTCAAACCTGGCCGACGCAGCGATGCTGTCGCGCATGATGGTCCCCGAGATGGAGCGTAAAGGCTACAACCGCGCCTTTGCGGCGGCGATCACCGCCGGGGGATCGCTTGTCACCCCGATTATCCCACCGGGAATTGCCCTGATTATTTATGGTCTGGTGGCAGACGTCTCCATTGGCAAAATGTTCATGGCCGGCCTGATTCCGGGTCTGCTCTGTGCGGTGTTGTTAATGTTTACGGTTTATCTGGTTGCCCGTAAAACGAATGCTAAGCCCTCACGCGACACCTGGCCTACCGGTAAGGAAGCCCTCTTCTCTATTGGGCAGGCATGGCCCGCACTGTTTTTGATTTTTGCCGTCGTAGGGGGGATTCGCGCCAACATCTTCACCCCAACAGAAGCCGGTGCGGCTGCGGTACTCATCGTGTTGATTATCGGTTTCTTCATTTATCGTCAAATGACTCTCGGCCATGTCGTGAAAGCGCTGGGAGAAACGGCACGGGCAACGGCATCGGTCATGTTGGTCATCATGGCAAGTGCCGCGCTCGGTTGGATCTTCTCCATGGAACATGCTGGCGTCGCGGTGGCAAACTTTGTCACGACGCTGACAGAAAACAAATACATGTTCCTGTTAATTATCAATATTCTTTTGCTAACACTGGGAATGTTTCTTGAAGGGAATGCCATTCTGCTGATTCTGGTTCCCTTGCTTAAACCTGTCGTGGCGCATTTTGGTATCGACCCGGTACACTTCGGTATCATCATGATTTTCAACCTTTCCATTGGCGCCTTCACGCCGCCGGTTGGCACCGTCATGTTATTGGTCTGCAATATTACTCAGGTTTCCGTCGGACAGTTTTTCCGCCAGTCTCTGCCGTTGCTGGGTACCTTGTTACTCATGCTGTTGCTGGTGACCTACATACCGGCCATTTCGTTATTTCTCGTCTAAGCCGTTCATACCGTAACGTCCCCACTCCCGGGGACGTTACCCTGTGACCGGGCGCCGCGTTATACTGCCCTCCTTGTCACTTCATTCCCGGTATCGTTATGCACATCACCTTTCGCTCCAGCTTACCGGCAGATGCTGCCGCTCTGCCCGCCATTGAACGATCAGCAGGACAGCGTTTTTTAACGGTGCCAGCGCTGGCATGGATCGCGGACGATCACATTGTCAGCGCGGAACTGCACCGGGAATATGCCGCTAAGGGAATGAGTTGGCTGGCGCTCGCTGACGATCGGCCCGTTGGATTTCTGTTGGGCGAAGCGATGGAGTCGTCGCTGTATATTGCCGAATTTTCGCTGCATCTGGCGTGGCAGGGTAAAGGCATTGGCCGTCAGTTAATCAACACCGTCGCGCAGTGGGCGCGTGAGCAGGGTTTTACCTCCCTGACGCTCACCACTTTTCGCCATGTCGCCTGGAACGCACCGCTGTATCAACATCTGGGATTTGAAATACTGGAAGATGACGCGCTGCCGGCTGCATTACGCCAGAAGCGAGAGGAAGAAACGGCGCATGGCATCCCGTTTGAATCGCGTTGTGCCATGCGCCTGATGCTTAATTAAAACGTTTCCCAGTTATCCCCGGTTTCCGCTACAGCGGCTTTACGCGGTTGAACCGTGGTGGAAACGGACTTCACGTTGGCAGCGCCACGCGCACGCTGCTGTTCCTGCTGGATGTGGAACACGGCAACGGCCTGCGTTAGACGGCTGGCCTGCTCTTCCAGCGCGGCGGCGGCGGCGGCAGACTCTTCCACCAGCGAGGCGTTCTGCTGAGTCACGCGATCCATTTCCGCCACGGCCAGACCAACCTGGTCAATCCCACGGCTTTGCTCATCGGAAGCCGACGCGATTTCGCCCATGATGTCGGTCACGCGGGTTACCGCATTCACAATCTCATCCATGGTTTCACCGGCGCTTTCTACCAGCGTAGAACCGACGTCAACACGGCTCACGGAGTCTTCAATCAGGCTCTTGATCTCACGCGCTGCCTGCGCACTGCGCTGCGCGAGGTTACGCACTTCACCGGCAACCACCGCAAAACCGCGACCCTGTTCACCTGCACGCGCTGCTTCTACTGCCGCGTTCAGCGCCAGAATGTTGGTCTGGAAGGCAATGCCGTCGATCACGCTGATAATGTCAGCAATTTTCTGCGAACTGGAGGCGATATCGCGCATGGTTTGCACCACGTTATCCACCACTTTCCCACCTTTCTGCGCCGTTTCGGACGCACTCAGCGCCAGATGGCTGGCCTGACGGGCGTTTTCGGCGTTCTGCTTAACGGTCGCCGTCAGCTCTTCCATGCTCGCCGCCGTCTCTTCCAGAGAGGCCGCCTGCTGTTCGGTACGGGAAGAGAGATCGTTGTTACCCATCGCGATTTCGCTGGCGCCGCTGTAAATGGCGTTTGCGCCGTTACGCACGTCGCCCACGGTACGCACCAGTTCACCCTGCATGTGGCGCAGGCTTTCCGCCAGTTGGCCCATTTCATTGGTGCCTTCTACATCAATCCGCTTCACCAGATCGCCGCTGGCAATATGACGAATGCTCGCGATCAGGCGATTCATTGGCGCGATCAGAGACAGCTTGATGCCAAACCAGACGGCAATAATGACCACCAACACCGCCAACAATACGCAGCCCAGAACCCACATCGCCTGGCTGTAAGAGCTGTTGTTGTCTGCGACCGCCAGGTCATACAGACGGTCGTTCTGTTGCAGATAGTTCACATACTGCTTCTCAAAACCATCCTGATAGCCCTGGGTAGGCTGATCGAAAAACTCGTTGATCTTCCCGGCACCCAGCAACTGGATCAGTTCGGCCAGCGCGTTGTGATAGATATCGTAATTGCGTTTAATTTCTGCCGATGCCGCTTCGCTTTGACGTGGGTCGCGCGGCAGCGCTTCGTAATCCGCCCAGTTTTTTTCCGCCTGTTTCAAAGAGGCGCTGGCAATCTGCATCAGATCCGCAACGGTCGCGCCGCTGCCGATATTGCTCTGATCCATCATGTAACGGATACCCGCACGGTTCAGGGTGTTACGCGTTTGCAGCAGCGCCACCCAACTACCATTCAGCGTGGACTGCTGCTGGCGAATGGTTTGCAGAACGGTGAAGTTCTCTTTGTCATTTTTCAATGCATTAAAGAACAATCCGCCTGATGTGAGTTGTAAAAGGCCAAATAAAACCAGAACCAACAAGAGGCTGGTCACAATCTTGATACGTTTTAACATGTTTTCTCTTTCCGCTAGACAGATACTCTGATTGTCGGCCCGGAATGAGAAAACTTTATGAGATCGCGAGGGTTATCACAGGAAATTTGTTCAATTAACTGGCAAAAAATGCGATTACCCTCTACCCGAACGGGAATCAGGCGAGGATGCCTCGCCCGTTCTGCCTTATCTCAGCGCGGAAATATCCTCAAACAGGGAGCGGGTAATCGTCAGCCCTTCCTGTAGCGATTTCTCACGCGAACTGAAGCGTCTTTCTCCCGGCAAGCGTGCGCCCTGCTCTTGCATTGCGGCAAACAGGGTTTCCGCACGCTCCAGATGATGATGCGCTTCATCCCCGAGGAAGCGGGACGGGTCAAGCGCCAGAATCAGCTCACCGCCGTACGGCAGACCGCCCGCCCCCTCATCCCAGGCCAGCGATTCCGCACTGGTCATGTCACCGATGAGCGGCCCGGCCAACAGTTCAACCATTGCCGCAAACGCCGAGCCTTTGTGACCGCCGAAGGTCAGCATCGCGCCGTTTAATACCGCTTGCGGATCGGTTGATGGTTGCCCTTCGCTGTCGATACCCCACCCTTCCGGAATCGCTTTTCCGGCCCGCTGATGCAACTGGATCTCGCCGCGCGCCGCCGCGCTGGTCGCCATATCAAAAATGTAAGGCGGTTTGCCTTTGCGCGGCCAGCCGAAGGCGATCGGGTTCGTGCCAAACAGCGGACGCGTACCGCCTGACGGTGCGACCCAGGCGTGACTTGGCGTACAGGCGTAACCCACCAGTCCGGCGTCCGTCAGGGGTTCAATATCCGCAAATAACGCCGAAAAGTGAACGCAGCGGTTGATCGCCAGCGCCGCAATTCCGCATGCGCTGGCTTTACTGATGAGTAATGGCAGCGCCTGTTCATAGGCCACCAGCGAGAACGCGCCGCCAGCATCCGCTTTAACGATAGCGGGCGCCTGATCGAAAATCTGTGGACGGGCATCCGCGGAGACTTTTCCTTTACGCAGGGTCTCGACGATCCCCAGCAAGCGCCATAACCCGTGAGACGCACAGCCGTCACGCTCGCCCGCCGTCACATTGCGCGCGATAGCATCCGCATGTTCCGCGCTAAAGCCGTTGCAGCTCAGTACCTCACGCGCCAGCGTGTAAGCCTCAGATAAAGTGAGGTTTACTGTTTCCATGTTGTTCTCCTTATGATGTTGTCGGCAATAAGCGTAGTCGGTATTCACCCTTCGTTGGCGGATTTTTCTTTGTGATCTCAGTCACATAATATTCGCCGCCCGGCGCTCTTCTTTACCGCTTACTGACACTTCTGACCGCTTAACTCACCATTTGACCGCTCACTTATTTACCTTACTTTACACGCGCGACTCTCTGGCAAGATCGTCACCAACATAGCAGTCAAATTACCTCTTCAAACGCAACCCAAACCAAACGGCTTCGGCCAATTATTCATCTTATAAAACCAGGTTTTACTATGGATACGAAAAAGATATTCAAGCACATACCCTGGGTGATCCTCGGGATCATCGGGGCATTCTGCCTCTCGGTTGTCGCCTTACGCCGGGGTGAACACGTCAGCGCCCTGTGGATCGTGGTCGCTTCCGTGTCGGTATATCTGGTGGCTTACCGCTACTACAGCCTGTACATCGCCCAGAAGGTGATGAAGCTCGACCCTACACGCTCCACCCCCGCGGTCATCAATAACGATGGCCTGAACTACGTTCCGACCAACCGCTACGTGCTGTTCGGACACCACTTTGCCGCGATCGCTGGCGCAGGTCCGCTGGTCGGTCCGGTTCTGGCAGCGCAGATGGGCTACCTGCCTGGTACCCTGTGGCTGCTGGCGGGTGTCGTGCTGGCGGGTGCGGTCCAGGACTTCATGGTGCTGTTTATCTCTTCTCGCCGTAACGGCGCGTCGCTTGGCGAAATGATTAAAGAAGAGATGGGTTCCGTGCCGGGGACCATTGCCCTGTTTGGCTGCTTCTTAATTATGATCATCATCCTCGCGGTACTGGCACTGATCGTCGTAAAAGCGCTGGCCGAAAGCCCGTGGGGGGTCTTCACCGTTTGCTCCACCGTACCTATCGCGCTGTTCATGGGGATCTACATGCGCTTCCTGCGTCCAGGGCGTGTAGGTGAAGTGTCGGTGATTGGTATTGTTCTGCTGGTTGCGTCTATTTACTTCGGCGGCGTGATTGCTCACGACCCGTACTGGGGCCCGGCGCTGACCTTTAAAGACACCACTATTACCTTTGCCCTGATCGGCTATGCGTTCGTTTCTGCACTGCTGCCGGTATGGCTGATCCTCGCTCCGCGCGACTATCTGGCCACCTTCCTGAAAATCGGCGTTATCGTCGGCCTGGCGCTGGGTATCGTGATCCTCAACCCAGAGCTGAAAATGCCGGCCATGACGCAGTACATCGACGGTACGGGTCCGCTGTGGAAAGGTGCTCTGTTCCCGTTCCTGTTCATTACCATCGCCTGTGGCGCGGTCTCTGGCTTCCACGCCCTGATCTCTTCCGGTACCACGCCGAAACTGCTGGCCTGTGAAACAGACGCCCGCTTCATCGGTTACGGTGCGATGCTGATGGAATCCTTCGTGGCGATCATGGCGCTGGTTGCAGCCTCCATTATCGAACCCGGTCTCTACTTTGCGATGAACACCCCACCAGCAGGCCTGGGCATCACCATGCCGAACCTGCATGAGATGGGTGGCGAGAACGCGCCGCTGATTATGGCGCAACTGAAAGACGTGACTGCCCATGCGGCAGCAACCGTCAGTTCCTGGGGCTTCGTGATTTCGCCAGAGCAGATCCTGCAAACGGCGAAAGACATCGGCGAACCGTCCGTTCTGAACCGTGCCGGTGGCGCACCGACGCTGGCGGTAGGTATCGCGCACGTGTTCCACAAAGTGCTGCCGATGGCTGACATGGGCTTCTGGTACCACTTCGGTATTCTGTTTGAAGCACTGTTCATCCTGACCGCGCTGGATGCCGGTACCCGTTCAGGTCGCTTTATGTTGCAGGACCTGTTGGGTAACTTCGTCCCATTCCTGAAGAAAACCGACTCTCTGGTTGCCGGTATCATCGGTACGGCGGGCTGCGTCGGTCTGTGGGGATACCTGTTGTATCAGGGCGTGGTCGATCCGCTGGGCGGCGTTAAGAGCCTGTGGCCGCTGTTCGGTATCTCTAACCAGATGCTGGCAGCCGTGGCGCTGGTTCTGGGTACCGTGGTACTGATTAAAATGCAGCGCACCAAATACATCTGGGTGACCGTCATCCCGGCTGTCTGGCTGCTGATCTGCACCACCTGGGCGCTGGGTCTGAAACTGTTCAGCTCCAACCCGCAGATGGAAGGCTTCTTCTACATGGCTAACCAGTACAAAGAGAAGATTGCCAACGGCGGTGAACTGACCGCACAGCAAATTGCCAACATGAATCACATCGTTGTGAACAACTACACTAACGCAGGCCTGAGTATTCTGTTCCTGGTGGTGGTGTACAGCATCATCTTCTACGGTTTCAAAACCTGGATGAATGTGCGCAACGTGGACAAACGTACCGATAAAGAAACACCGTACGTTCCGATTCCTGAAGGCGGCGTGAAGACTTCTTCACATCACTAAGCTGATGCCGGGTAACGCTTCGCTTACCCGGCCTACAAAATGCTGTAAGCGTAGGCCGGATAAGGCGAAAGCCGTTATCCGGCTTTAATCATTCACGAGGCGGCACAATGTTTGGTAACTTAGGTCAGGCAAAAAAATATCTCGGCCAGGCGGCAAAGATGTTGATTGGTATTCCAGACTACGACAACTATGTCGAGCATATGCAAACCAACCATCCGGACAAGCCGTACATGAGCTATGAAGAATTCTTCCGCGAGCGCCAGCAGGCGCGCTACGGCGGCGACGGTAAAGGCGGCATGCGCTGCTGTTAGAAGGAGAAGTGAATGACCCCGATTGCAGTCACCCTACTCACCGGTTTTCTTGGCGCAGGTAAAACGACCCTGCTACGCCATATCCTCAACGAAGAACACGGCTACAAGATTGCCGTTATCGAAAACGAATTCGGCGAAGTGTCCGTGGACGATCAGCTGATTGGCGATCGCGCCACGCAGATCAAAACCCTGACCAACGGCTGTATTTGCTGTACGCGCTCCAACGAGCTGGAAGACGCGCTGTTAGACCTGCTCGATAACCTCGATAAGGGCACCATCAATTTTGATCGTCTTGTGATCGAGTGCACCGGCATGGCCGACCCCGGCCCGATTATTCAGACCTTTTTCTCCCATGAAGTCATTTGCCAGCGTTATCTGTTAGATGGTGTTATTGCACTGGTCGATGCGGTCCATGCCGACGATCAAATGAACCAGTTCACCATCGCCCAGTCGCAGGTTGGCTATGCCGATCGCATCCTGCTTACTAAAACCGACGTCGCAGGCGAAAGCGAAAAGCTGCGTGAACGCTTAGCGCGCATCAACGCCCGCGCGCCGGTTTATACCGTGACTCATGGTGATATCGACCTCTCCCTGCTGTTCGACACCAATGGCTTTATGCTGGAAGAGAACGTCGTCAGCGCCAAACCGCGTTTCCACTTTATCGCCGACAAGCAGAACGATATCTCCTCCATTGTGGTGGAACTGGATTATCCAGTGGATATCGGCGACGTCTCCCGCGTGATGGAAAATCTGCTGCTGGAGTCAGCGGAAAAACTGCTGCGTTATAAAGGGATGCTGTGGATTGAAGGCGAACCGAACCGTCTGCTGTTCCAGGGGGTGCAACGACTGTACAGCGCCGACTGGGACCGCCCGTGGGGCGACGAACAACCGCACAGCACGCTGGTGTTTATCGGCATTCAGTTGCCGGAAGACGAAATCAGAGCCGCCTTTGCAGCGCTGAAGAAGTCGTGATTCCCATGCCCGATGGCGCTACGCTTATCGGGCCTACGATTCTCCCCAGACATAACCCCCACAAGCCGGATAAGGTGTAGCCACCCGGCATTCACTCCGTAATCACAAACCGTGTTGCCGCAAAGCAGTTGAGTACGCGGTGGACCAGAAACACCATCGTGAGCGTTGCCAGCAGCGCGACGGTGACTGAGGTGATGCGATACAGATCGCTGAACACTAAATCGCTGTTCGGGTGCAGATTCTGGCCGAACATAATGCCGATGGTGGTGATGCTGGCGAAACCAACGCCTGCGCCCACTTTTTCCATTACGTGCAGACGGGCGCTAAAGGCCAACCCGAGACCGATCAGCGGCATCATCAGCAACATGTGATTACTGAAATCATAAATAAGCAACTGCACCACCAGAATATAGAGACAGGCCAGCACCACGCCGACGACGCGCCAGAGAGAACTCAAAACCGCGCCGCGATAATGCATCGGAAACAGAATCAAAATCCCCGCCATCAGCGCCGACAGCGAATCGCTCAGATCGCAGAGCTGGAAAATGACAAAAATCATCGTCGCAACGGTCCCGGACAGCAGCGATTCGTGGCGAATGCGGGCGTCATCTTTCTCAATACGCGGCGGGGGTTTGCGCGGCTCCACGTCGGGGATCAGATAGTGCAGCAGCGCACTCAGCGCTACCGCCATCACACAGGCTTCCATGTTGGAAAACATCAGCGTGTGCCAGTCTGTGGTGGGATAGCTCATAAAATTGAGCATCGTACTCTGGCAGACCACGCCCATAGACCCCAGCAGAAACAGCGGTCCCTTGCTCATAAAGCGAAAGCGCATCACATACAGGCCAAACACCACCAGCGTCATAATCACTGGCCACTGCGAGAGATAACCGACAATCAGCACCATTTCGATGCAGTTCACCGCCGCACTGAACACAAACTGCCGCGCCACGTGGCGGTTAAATACCGGCACCAGCGACATCAGCATCAGCGGATACACCACAAAAAACACGCCGTACTGGACGTTGTAAAAGGTCGAAATGCTTAGCGCGATCGTCCCGGCGGCGGCTATCCGCAGAGTCTGGCGAAAGTCGTTAGCCGTATAGACGATGTTGTCATGTGGCGTGAATACACGCGCCAGGGTGTTAATAGACATAATGCAGCCAACTGACCAGGCGGATTTGCGCACCAGCAAATGTTCGGGCAAACGGGCCTTCGCTGTTATACAACTGCACCGTGGCGCGGGCACCGGTCGGCAACGGTTTGTCCATTGGCTCACTGAGCGTTACGTGAATGCGCATCCGCTGCGCATCGCGCACCCAGCGCGTGGATTGCTCCGGTTGCGACAGTTGACCGTTTACCTCCTCCTGTCCGGCGAGGATCCCCGCATCGCTGCTGGTAACGCGCGCACGGAACACTTTACCCGGCATGGCATCAAACACCACCGCGGCATCGGTATTCACGCGGGTATGACGCAGGCTTTTCTCGCGAAAATCGGCCACGATGTCCGTCTGATTGCTGACCAGCGCCAGCAGTGGCGTGGCGGCGGTGGCGTAAAGTCCGGCGTTAAGCTGGAGATTACTCACCGTTCCGTCCGTCTCTGCACGCACTTTTGTCCATGCCAGATTCAACTGCGCCTCTTCCAGCGTATTGCGATATTTTTGCAGCGTCACGTTATGGCTGTCTTCGCGCTCGCCGCGTTGGATCAGCAGATTCTGGATGTTGGCATGCAGAGCGGTTACCGACTGTTCGCTGGTCTGCCAGGTCGTCCGTACCTTGTCGAGATCCGCCTGCGAAACGTTTTGCATCGTGCTTAGCCGCTGATAGCGATCGAACGTCAGCTTGTCATTACGCGCAGTATATTCGGCCGTACGCAGGTTAGCGCGGGCAGAAGCAATCTGTGCATCCAGTTGCTGATTGCTCAGTCTGGCCTGCGCAAAGGCGATTTGCGCGGCCTCGACTTTGTTAATAAATGGCGTGGGATCCAGCTCATAAAGCAGGTCGCCCTTTTTTACCTGACTGTTGTTCTGCACGTAGACGTGCGAGACGTACCCGGAAACGCGCGACGAAACCGGCGTCACGGTGCGCATCACCGTGGAGTCCGGCGTCAGCGGGATCCAGATATCGGCAACGATAAACCAGGCGAATATGGCAAGGAAAGCGGCAATACTCACCCTTACCCAACGGGCAAACTTCTGTTCTGGGGTCATCATAGTTTTTAGTGTTGATTATCTTCTTCGCGGATTGTCCGCAAATTGCAGGCGATTAAATTTAGGGTGGCGCTGAAGGAAGCGAGATCCGCTTCAGGAATGGTACGCGTGACGCGACGTTGATAGGCCTCAATCATCCGGTTCAGCTCTACCAGTCGGGCACGGCCTTCCGCGGTCAGCATCAGCAGACGGATGCGTTTGTCATAAGGCGATGTGGAACGCACCAGATAGCCCTGATTTTCCAGTTGTGTGAGAGTGCGCATCAGCGGTGGTAGTTCAATACCCTGCACCTCCGCCAGTTCGCTGACCGAGACGTTATCGCCTAACTGATGCAGTTGCATCAGCACCGTCCAGCTGGACTGGGTCAGGCCGGTATCGGTGATCGCCGCATCAATGATGGCACGCCATTGACGCACTACCATCGCCATCCGCATCCCCAACGGGCGGCGGGCAAACAGCTCATCTTCAGTCATGTCTCTTTCCTCTTTTAGCGAAAGAGAAAATAATACTTATCAGGGTAAGTATCAAGAAACATGCCGTCAGGAAGCATAAATTGATAAATTTGATGAATGTAAAAAAGGCCGGACGGGTTCAACCTCCAGCCTCTGACTTTCGCCATCACGCTAGTCAATCTGATCCCGGCGCAACCCCAGATCCTTGAGCCGTTCATCACTCATCTGTTGCAGTATCCGCCGGGTTTGCGCCTGCAGGCGCCATTTTTTAAACGCTCGCCAGATCAGGACAAAACCAATAAACGGCTGCTTTGCTTTGTTTTCATGAAATTCCATACTCCACCCCCTCTCATACCAGAGCCTTTATTCTGGCGGTTTTCGGGTGGATCGATACAGATTCAAAAACAGCTTTTATTTAACATACAGATTCGCTAATACTGTCTCTGCATCGCATATTTTGCACCTGTCTGTACTGGTTTTTACATCTGTATGGCATCTTCGAGGGATACAGCATGACGCGTTACCAACATCTGGCCAATCTGCTGGCCGAGCGTATTGAACAAGGGCTGTATCGTCACGGAGAGAAATTGCCGTCGGTACGCAGTCTGAGTCAGGAGCACGGTGTCAGTATCAGCACCGTACAGCAGGCGTATCAGGTACTGGAATCACTGCAACTCATCACGCCGCAGCCCCGTTCAGGCTACTTCATTGCGCCACAAAAAGCGCAGCCGCCGGTACCGCCAATGTCGCGTCCGGTACAGCGTCCGGTTGAATTTACCCAGTGGGACCAGGTCATGAACATGCTTGCGGGTCATAGCGATGATTCGATCATTTCATTCAGCAGCGGAATACCCGATGTCAGCCAACCGAGCCTGAAACCACTCTGGCGAGAACTCAGCCGGGTGGCACAGCATAATCAAAGCGCTGTACTCGGCTATGATGATTTGCCCGGATGCCTGAACCTGCGCAAACAAATCGCCCGTCTGATGCTGGACGGTGGCTCCGTCCTGACCGCAGACGACATTATCATCACTAATGGATGTCAAAGCTCAATGTCGTTGTCGTTGCTGGCGATATGCAAGCCGGGAGACATTATTGCTGTCGAATCGCCGGCCTACTACGGCACATTACATCTGCTGCGCGGTCTTAATCTAAAGGTTATTGAAATTCCTACCGATCCCGATAGCGGGATCAGCATTGAAGCCCTGGAACTCGCCGTTGAACAGTGGCCAATAAAAGGAATTATCCTTGTACCTGCCTGTAATAATCCGCTGGGATTTATCATGCCGGATGCGCGCAAGCGAGCCGTTCTGGCCCTCGCTCAACGCCACGACATTGTGATTTTCGAGGATGATGTATATGGCGAACTGGCAACGGAGTATCCGCGCCCAAGAACAATTCACTCCTGGGATATCGACGGGCGTGTGGTGCTGTGCAGCTCCTTTACCAAAACCGTTGCTCCCGGTTTGCGTGTCGGCTGGGTCGTCCCCGGTCGCTACCATGACAAATTACTGCATATGAAATATTCCGCCAGTGGCACTGGCGTTCCGGCAACACAGCTGGCCGCGGCAGCGTTTGTCCAGGAAGGACACTATCACCGCCACGTCCGGCGAATGCGGCAGATTTATCAGCGTAATATGGAGATATATACCTGCTGGGCGCGGGAATATTTTCCCTGTGGGATCTGCGTGACGCGACCAAAAGGCGGTTTTATGTTGTGGGTCGAACTCCCGGAGCAGGTCGATATGGTTTGTGTCTCCAGACAACTCTGTCGCCTGAAAATTCAGGTTGCACCGGGTTCACTGTTCTCCGCATCCGGGAAATACCGCAACTGCGTGCGCATAAACTGTGCGCTCCCGCCCAACGAGAAGCACCGGGACGTAATGCAGAAACTGGGCGAGGCGATCAAAGTCGCAATGGAGTAAACACTCGACTTCCCGGACGGCTTGAACGCCACACAGTACATTCAGTGGATCACACTCTGCATCTCTTCTGCGGAAAGTCCGGTAAATCTCTCCTTGTGTTGAGGCACACGCTCAGCCACTTTCTCAAGAAATCCGATGAAACGGGGCGTATGTCCATGCTGTATCAGTAAATAATTAAACAGCGCTTTCAATTGTCTGTCATTAGCGCAACCGGTAATGAGCAACACGGCAAGTCGTTCCACGAGTCCCTGTAGATCCCGCTTACGGATATGCTTTTGAATAAGCTCCAGCAGTGCCATCCGTCCCCAGGAGTCAAGAATGTGACAGTAGCGCGAAGGATTTCACTTCTCATCTGCGACTATTTATCTTTGCGAGACGTTTTCAGCAGTAAATATATTCCTCTGCAATCGATACATTTTCTCGGAATGATGTGCACAGAAGCGCCACATCCTATCTCTACAATGCTTTTTCTCGCCAGGCCTGTGATATAACAAATCATCACTTTGCCGGAGGCACTAACTGTGACCCACACCCGAGATATTCCACAATCGTTCTGGCGCGATGAACGGCTTGCGTGGCTGGAGCTGCGCAGCACCTGGCGCAGTCATCAGGCCTATAAGCGCCATCACCATGCGCAACTCTCTGTTGGGGCCATTCTGGAAGGTGAAACCTGCTGTGTCAGCGGTGGCAAAGAATACCGTCTGCAGGTGGGCGACCTGATAGTGATCCCGCCACGGGTACCGCACAGCTGTAACCCGGTCGATGGGCAGTATCGCAGCTACCATATGCTCTACCTGGACGCGGACTGGTGTCTTGCTCAGTTGCCCGAACAGACAATCCCTGCACCGTTTTTCGCCCCGGAACCGGTGATCCGCGATCCACAACGCTTTCAGCACTTTCTCGACCTTGTGGCGTTGATGGAGAAACGGCAAACCGCACCGATTATCGATGCCGTCCGCCTCCTGCTGCGCGCACTCCCTTTGCAGTCAGGAAATCCGCCGCGTCCGCGTGCGACCAGTCAGTCTCTGAAAGCGCGACTGCAAAGCAATTTGCTTTCTCCACCGTCGCTTGATGATGTCGCGCAAGAGTTCGGCATGCGCAAAGAGACGCTGATCCGTACCTTTAAGCAGGACACCGGTCTGACGCCGGGCAGCTATCTGAACATCGCGCGGATCGATTTTGCCAGGACGCGACTGCGCGCCGGCGACGATATCGCCGACGTCGGCTATCAGAGTGGTTTTGCCGACCAGAGTCATTTCCACCGCACCTTTGTCAGCTATACCGCCGCCACGCCGCGCCAGTATGCGCGGGGACGATCAATATCAGACAATAATTAGCGTTTCACCGGGCGTAGCGTGAACTCAGGTTTGCACACTGAGGTCACTATGGAACCGTTGTCTGTACTCTTTCCCCCTGCATTTCCCGCCCTGGCGCTGGCGCACTTTGTGGCGCTGCTCAGCCCCGGACCGGATTTCTTTTTACTGGTGGGCTACGCCGTTCGCTATCGACTGCGCGGTAGCGTCGGGCTGTGCCTGGGGATCGCCGCCGGTAACGGGATCTATATCCTGCTGGCGATTGCTGGCTGGGGGATCCTCCGTCAGCATCCTCTGCTCTTCACGTTGATCGCACTGTTGGGCGCACTTTATTTACTGTGGATCGGCAGCCTGCTGCTACGCAGTCGTCCGCAAACACTGACGGGTGCAGATGCCCAGTCCACGTGTCCGGGATTGGGCAGACAGGTGCTGCTGGGACTGGGTTCGTCACTACTCAACCCGAAAAACGCCCTGTTCTATCTGGCGCTGATGACCGCCCTGCTTGGCCCGTCAGTGACGCTGGTGCAACAGGCCGTCAGCGGCATCTGGATGACCAGCGTCGTGCTGTGCTGGGATCTGTTGATTGTCATGGGGATTGGCCTGCCGTTTATCCAGCGACGGCTCAGCCATGGGATCGTGTGGATCGAACGCATTGCCGGGGGCGTGTTGATCGCCTTTGGTTGTGGGATCGTCTGGCGCTTTCTCTTCCCGTAGTCTATTGATGCCCTGAATGAATTCAGCTCATTCTATTGACTAACATCAAATTATAATGACACTTAAGGTGTATATTTTCCGTTCAACTTACTTTTCCCGAGGTGTGATGTGCTGATAACCATCTGTAATCGCTACACATTCTGACAAGATTCAGAATGTGTTCCCCTGTCTGTGATTCCCACAGGCAGTGCTTTTGATTACATGAAATTCAGTACATCCGCAGTCTGCTGTTCTCTATTTTCTGCCTGATGTCCCTGTGACAGTATTGAATTTCGTTGTTCCCGTTAAGGGGTTCTCCACATGGAGTTCGTTTTGTATGCAATGGATTATTGAGTTTTTCAAGCGGCACGCCATGACGCTGTTCTTTCCAATGGCGCTGATTCTGTACGATTTTGCCGCCTATCTGTCGACGGACCTGATTCAGCCGGGCATCATCAACGTCGTGCGGGAGTTTGATGCCGATGTCAGTCTGGCGCCGGCGGCGGTCAGTCTCTATCTCGCGGGAGGAATGGCGCTGCAATGGCTGCTGGGGCCGCTTTCCGACCGGATCGGTCGTCGTCCGGTACTGGTCACGGGGGCGCTCATTTTTTCCCTCGCCTGTACCGCCACGCTGTTCACTACCTCAATGACACAGTTTCTGGTCGCGCGCGTGGTGCAGGGCACCAGCATCTGCTTTATCGCGACGGTCGGCTACGTCACGGTGCAGGAGGCGTTCGGACAAACGAAAGCCATCAAGCTGATGGCGATCATCACCTCTATCGTGCTGGTGGCGCCGATCATCGGCCCGCTTTCCGGCGCGGCGCTGATGCACTTCGTCCACTGGAAGGTGCTGTTTGCCATTATTGCGGTGATGGGGTTTATCGCCTTTATGGGCCTGTTGCTGGCGATGCCGGAAACGGTCCAGCGCGGCGCGGTGCCGTTTAGTGCGATCAGCGTCGTACGCGATTTCCGCGATGTCTTTCGCAACCGCGTGTTCCTCTTTGGCGTCGCCACGATCTCGCTGAGTTACATCCCAATGATGAGCTGGGTCGCCGTTTCTCCGGTGATCCTGATCGACGCGGGTGGCATGACGTCCTCACAGTTCGCCTGGGTGCAGGTTCCGGTGTTCGGTGCGGTCATCGTCGCCAACATGGTCGTTGCACGTTTTGTGAAAGATCCGACCGACCCGCGCTTCATCTGGCGTGCGGTGCCCATTCAGCTCAGCGGCCTGTTTGTCCTGATCGCCGGGAACCTTTTCTGGCCTCACGTGTGGCTGTGGTCGGTTCTGGGCACCAGCCTGTATGCGTTTGGTATCGGGCTTATCTTCCCGACGCTGTTCCGCTTCACGCTGTTTACCAACAACCTGCCGAAAGGAACCGTGTCGGCCTCGCTGAACATGGTCATCCTGGCGGTGATGGCCGTTTCCGTCGAAATCGGTCGCGGGTTGTGGTTTAACGGCGGCCGGATCCCGTTTCACCTGCTGGCGGTTATTGCGGGAGTGGCGGTGGTATTCACGTTGAAAGGGTTGTTAACGCGGGTACGTCAGTATCATGCAACGGAACTGGCAACAGAGAAATAAAATCAGGCCCCGTCATGCGGGGCCGTTTTTTTTAAGCAATGCGGGCAAATCCGGCTTCAAGGTCGGCAATCAAATCACCGATATCTTCCAGGCCGATATGCACCCTCACCAGCGTCCCGCTGAAATCAACATCCCCGGCCGGGCGAATGCTGTTCAACTCTTCCGGTTGGTTCGCCAGAATCAGCGACTCAAACCCGCCCCAAGAGTAAGCCATGTGGAACAGCGAGAAGTTATCGAGGAAGTTCGCTAACTGCTCATCCGTCAGTCGCTTTTTCAGCACAAACGAGAACAAACCAGAACTGCCGCTGAAATCACGCGTGAAGTATTCATGGCCCGGACACTCCGGTAGCGCCGGATGGTTCACCCGCGCCACCTCCGCGCGTGCCGACAGCCAACGGGCAATCTGAATGCTGCTCTCCTGATGCTGCTTCAGACGCACCAACAGCGTACGCAGACCGCGACTGCCGTTATACGCGGTATCGGCGTCCAGCGTTTGCCCCATCAGATACGAGTTTTCACGCAACTGATCCCAGCAACGGGCGTTGGATACCGCCGTTCCCAGCATGCCGTCAGAGTGACCAATCGTGTATTTGGTGCCGGCCTGAATTGAGATATCCACTCCGTAGTCCAGCGCCTTAAACAACACGCCCGCCGCCCAGGTATTGTCGATCATAATGACGATCTCCGGGTTCACCGCGCGGATCGCCTTCACCATTCCCGGCACATCCTGCACTTCCATGGTGATCGAACTCGGTGATTCAAGAAACACCACTTTGGTTTCCGGGCGGATCAGATCGACAATTCCGGCACCGATCATCGGATCGTAGTACGTCGTTTCGACGTTGAATTTACTCAGGATCTTATTGCAGAAATCCTGTGTTGGTTCATACGCCGCTCCGGTCATCAGCAGATGATCGCCGCCCTGCACAAACGCGAGGATCGCGTTCGTCACCGCCGCCGCACCGCACGGATAGAGCGCGCAGCCGACACCGCCTTCCAGTTCACTCATCGCCTTCTGGAACGCGAAGTGGGTATAAGTGCCGCGACGACCGTAAAACAGCTCGCCGTTTGCGCGATTGGCGGTGGCGAATTTTTTGTCCTTCACGGTATCAAACACCAGCGAAGAGGCGCGCTGGATAACCGGGTTTACCGCGCCCTGGGTATAGCGTTTATCGCGTCCGGCGATGATCAACTGGGTTTCGAGTTTCACTGAATCTTTCATAACCTTTCTTATCCTTAATCCGTGCGTTAAACCTCGGCGACCGTAGCCGTCGCATTCATCTCTGCATTCACCGACTTTTTCCCGGAGAAGCGTTCTACAATTTGTGCCGCATTCAAATCATGAATCACGTTAATCAGCGTCGCCGGGGCATCGGTAATTGTGCCCAGCACCACTAACATCGGAATGGTTTCCATCGGCAGTCCCAGCGTAGTGACGATAAAGATCTCCCCGAGGAACGCTCCGCCTGGTACCCCGCCAACGATAATCGCGGAAAGCACGGCGATCAGCATGGTCAGGAAGAAGGTTTCCGTGGTGAATGGGATCCCCAACACTGAGTAAATAAAGACGATCTTCAGCGCCGCGATCATCGCCACGCCGCCTTTGTTCAGGTTGACCAGCAGTGGGATCGAGACATCCACAATTTCCGGGTTAATCCCCATCGCTTTGCCCGCGCGCAGCGTCACCGGCAGCGTTCCCAGCGAAGAGCAGGTGCCCAGCGCCGTGACAGAAGGCTCAATGGCATGGCGCCAGAAGGCCTTCACGGCCGGTACGCCGCCGCCAATGTAAGAGTAAAGAATAGAACCGAAAATGTAGTAAGCCAGCGTGGCAACCATGAACAGACCAATTGCCCGGGCAAAGGTGAGCAGCAGTCCGGAATCCTGGCTGGCCATCGTCGCCGCAAAGTAACAGCCGAGCCCCAGCGGCGCGACCTTCATGATGATCGACACGATCTTCATAATGACGGTGTTGGCATCTTCCAGCAGCGAAGCAATGCGTTTACCCGCCTGTTCTGACTGCCCAATCGCGATCCCGGCAATGATCGCCATCACGATCAACGCAAGGATATTCGACTTAGAAAACAGACCAATAAAGTCATTGGTGGTGATCATGCTGACAAAATCCATCTTGCCGCTGCCCGCCTGTACGGACTGCGAGAGATCGATAGTGACCCCCTGCGCCGGGTTGTACCACAGGGCTAACGCCACAATCCCGGCTGCCGGAATAAACGCCATCGCGATGGAAACGATAAAGATAATCGCCATAATCCGTCCTAAGCGTTTCAGGTCGGTCATACTGGCGATGGAGGACATTACGCTGATTCCCACCAGCGGAACGATAATCATAAATAACAGGTTCAGGAAAATCTGACCTATCGGCTGGAGTTTACTGGCAAACGCGGGGGCTAAAATCCCTAATAAACCACCTGCCACCAGAGCAAGTAATAAAATAATTGACGATTTGTAGGGTTCGAGTCGTGTCCACATAATCGGTACCTTTTATAAGAATGGAATTAAATGAGAGTAAATTCACAATTTGGCGACGTTCTGTATTTGCCTCCTTACTATTTGTGACGCAACTCACTTAAGCTGTTATTTTTTCATTTTGTGCGTAGGTCGTTTCCTGTGATTCAATAGTTACATGTTTCAAAACCCAATGTAACGGCCTATTCGTACCGTTTTTGCAAATCACTTGTGAGTAAAAGGAAACAATGAGCACACCCATTTCTCTCAAGCATTTAGAATTTTTTGTCCGGATTGTGGACTGCGGAGGATTATCTGAAGCCGCGGTGCAACTTAACGTGTCGCCGTCCGCGGTCAGTAAAAGTCTGGCGGCAATGGAAGATACGCTGGGGACAACATTAATTAAGCGTACGACCCGCAGTATTACGCTGACCGACGCCGGGCAATATTTGTTTAACCGGGCCAATAAATTACTGAAAGAATTTGATGAAACGCTAAATACCACCTCTGGTTATTATCACAACCCGCAGGGTGAATTACGCATTACCTGTTCGATTGCTTTCGGCTATTCCCGACTGGTCAATCTGGTGGACAAATATCGCACCCAGTACCCGGATGTGAACCTGTATATCGATCTCAACGATAACTTCGTCAATCTGAACGACACGGATTTCGATATCGCCCTGCGCATCTCCACCGCCCCGCCGCAAAACTATGCCATGCGTAAACTGGTGCCGATCCGCTGGGCGTACTGCGCCTCTCCCGGGTATCTTGCGAAGAAAGGGATGCCGTTGCGTCGTACCGATCTGGTGGATCATGACTGTCTGGTTTACCCCGGTCTGACGCCGATTCTGAAAGTTGCCGACGAACAGGATCGCCTGCATCAACTGAAACTGAATATGCCGATCCAGGCCAACAGCAGCCTGGTACTGCTGAAATCGGTGCTGGAAGATCAGGGCGTGGCCTATCTGCCGACCTACCTGATTGGCGATCATATCCAGAAAGAGGAGATCACCCCGTTGATGCTCGACGGCACGATCACCTGCGAAACGCACGCTCTTTACGCGCTCTATTTCCCCAGCAAATACAGCAATCCGAAGGTGCGTTCGTTTATTGATTTTTTGGTCGCGGAGTTAGGAACACTGCCAACGTGGGACAACTGGATCCCCGGCTGATCCCCGGTTGTTTTTGCACGATCCCCCCGTCTGGCTCTATCCTTAACCCTATGAATAAAATCGCTGAACTCAAACGCGCCAAACTGCTGGCGCTTTCGTTACTGCTGATCGCTGCCACCACGTTCGTCATCACCCTCTTCCTGCCGCCCGGCTTTTGGGTCAGCGGGATCAAAGCCATTGCCGAGGCGGCGATGGTCGGTGCTCTGGCAGACTGGTTCGCGGTGGTGGCGCTGTTTCGCCGCGTCCCTCTCCCGTTCATTTCGCGGCACACGGCGATTATTCCCCGCAATAAGGATCGCATCGGCGAGAATCTGGGGCAGTTTGTGCAGGAGAAATTCCTCGACACCCAGTCTCTGGTCGCGCTGATCCGCCGTCATGAACCCGCACTGCTGATTGGTAACTGGTTCAGCCAGCCGGAAAACGCCCAACGGGTCGGACTGCATCTGTTACAGATCATGAGTGGCTTTCTGGAACTGACCGACGATGCCCGTATCCAGCGCCTGCTAAAGCGCGCGGTGCATAAGGCGATTGATAAGGTCGACCTCTCCGGCACCAGCGCCCTGATGCTGGAAAGTATGACCAAAAACGATCGCCATCAGGTACTGCTCGATACGCTGATCGCCCAGTTGATCGCGCTCCTCCAGCGCGACAGTTCGAGGACCTTTATCGCCCGGCAAATCGTCCACTGGCTGGAGACCGAGCATCCGCTGAAGGCTAAAATTCTGCCTACCGAATGGCTGGGCGAGCACAGCGCAGAGCTGGTCTCGGAGGCGGTGAACTCGCTGCTCGACGACATCAGCCACGATCGCGCGCATCAGATCCGCCACGCCTTCGATCGCGCCACCTTTACGCTCATCGACAAACTGAAAAACGATCCGGAGATGGCGAACCGGGCGGAAAGCATCAAGGATTACCTGAAAGAAGATGAGGCCTTTAACCGCTATCTCGGCGAGCTGTGGGCGGACTTACGTCAATGGCTGAAGCAGGATATCAACGCCGACGACTCCAGGGTAAAGCAGCGAATCGCCCATGCCGGACAGTGGTTTGGCGAAACGCTGATCGCCGACGATGCGCTGCGCGCCTCGCTCAATGGCCATCTGGAGCAGGCCGCCCACCGGGTGGCACCGGAGTTTGCCGCCTTCCTGACCCGCCACATCAGCGATACGGTGAAAAGCTGGGATGCCCGCGATATGTCGCGGCAGATTGAACTTAACATCGGGAAAGATTTGCAGTTTATCCGCGTCAACGGCACGCTGGTGGGCGGGACAATCGGGCTCGTGTTATATCTGTTGTCGCAAATCCCCTCACTGCTGCCCGCACTGTCCACTTTTTAAGGAGAAAAAATGGCTGACATTACCCTGTCCCCGGCGGAGCGCGACGGTCTGCGCGATGCGCTCAGAGACTACTGCCGCGATCATTTCGAACTGGAGCTGGAACAGTTCGACGCCGAGTTTTTTATTGATTTTATTAGCGAAAAACTGGGGCCTGCGTACTACAACGCGGGCATTGAGGAGGCGATTCGCACACATCTGGCCTGGAGCGAACGCATCCAGGAAGAGATGGATCTGAAGAAGATTTTATAATACCTTACCTGGCGGGAGATCAATAAATCCATAACATTGACATGGTTATAATGCGAACACTTTTAACATCTCCCGTGTCACGGGGAAGGAAAATCCATGTCGCTTATCACCGATCTGCCCGCCATTTTCGACCAGTTCTCTGAAGCCCGCCAGAAAGGCTTTCTCACCGTGATGGATCTCAAAGAGCAGGGTATCCCGCTGGTGGGAACCTATTGCACCTTCATGCCGCAGGAGATCCCGATGGCGGCGGGTGCGGTGGTGGTCTCGCTGTGTTCAACGTCGGACGAAACCATCGAAGAAGCCGAAAAAGATCTACCACGCAACCTCTGCCCGCTGATCAAAAGCAGCTATGGCTTCGGCAAAACCGACAAATGCCCCTATTTCTACTTTTCCGACCTGGTGGTGGGTGAAACCACCTGCGATGGTAAAAAGAAAATGTATGAATACATGGCGGAGTTCAAAGCCGTTCACGTTATGCAGTTGCCAAACAGCAGCCAGGATGCCGCCTCACGTGCGCTGTGGAAAGCAGAAATTCTGCGCCTGCAACAGGCCGTGGAAGCGCGCTTTGGGACGCCGGTAACCGAAGCGGCGCTGCGTGAAGCCATCATCCTCAAAAACCGTGAACGCCGCGCGTTGGCGAATTTCTATCGTCTCGGCCAGCTTAATCCCCCGGCATTGAGCGGCAGCGATATCCTGAAAGTGGTGTACGGCGCGACCTTCCGCTTTGATAAAGAAGCCCTTATCGACGAACTGGACAGCATGGCTGAACGTGTGCGTCAGGCATGGCAGGAGGGTAAACGACTGGACGCCCGCCCGCGTATTCTGATCACCGGCTGTCCGATCGGCGGCGCGGCAGAAAAAGTGGTACGCGCCATTGAAGAAAACGGCGGTTGGGTAGTGGGATACGAAAACTGTACCGGCGCGAAGGCGACCGAGCAGTGCGTCGCGGAAACCGGCGACGTATACGAGGCGCTCACCGACAAATATCTCGCCATCGGCTGTTCGTGCATCTCTCCAAACGATCAGCGCCTGACGCTGCTCAGTCAAATGGTGGAAGAGTACCAGGCAGACGGCGTGGTAGACGTGATTTTGCAGGCCTGTCATACCTATGCCGTTGAATCACTGGCAATTAAACGTCATGTTCGCCAGCAGCACAACCTTCCTTATATCGCCATTGAAACCGACTACTCCACCTCGGATGTCGGCCAGCTCAGCACCCGCGTCGCGGCCTTTATTGAAATGCTGTGAGGAGCAGGCGTGACGTATTCGATAGGAATTGATTCCGGCTCGACGGCGACCAAAGGCATTTTACTGGCAGATGGTGTGATTGAGCGCCGTTTCCTGTGCCCGACGCCATTCCGCCCTGCCGACGCCATCCGCGAGGCCTGGGACGCTCTCGCGGAAGGTCTGGAAACGCGCCCCTACCTGACCTTAACCGGTTATGGCCGCCAGCTGGTTGATTTTGCCGACAAACAGGTGACCGAAATTTCCTGTCACGGACTGGGCGCGCGGCTGCTCGCACCGGCTACCCGCACGGTCATTGACATCGGTGGACAGGACAGCAAGGTGATCCAACTGGATGACGACGGTAACCTCACCGACTTCCTGATGAATGACAAATGCGCGGCGGGCACCGGACGTTTTCTGGAAGTCATTTCACGCACCCTGGGTGCCAGCGTGGAGCAACTCGATACCATTACCGCCGGCGTTGCGCCGCATGCCATCAGCAGTATGTGCACCGTTTTTGCCGAATCTGAAGTGATTAGTCTGCGCTCTGCGGGTATCGCCCCGGAAGCGATCCTCGCGGGTGTGATTAACGCAATGGCGCGACGCAGCGCCAACTTCATCGGTCGACTCTCTTCAGAAGGGCCGCTGCTGTTTACCGGCGGCGTCAGCCACTGTACGGCCTTTGCCCGGATGCTGGAAGGCCATGTCGGTATCCCGGTAAACACCCACCCGGACGCGCAGTTTGCCGGAGCCATCGGCGCAGCGCTGATCGGCCAACGGCAGAGAACGCGCAGATGACGGAATACCTGTTTTTATTTCATTCGACGGTGGGCGTGATCCAGACCCGCAAAGCGTTGCAGGCCGCAGGCATGACCTTTCGGGTTGCCGACATTCCCCGCCAGTTGCGCGGGGGCTGCGGGCTGTGCGTCTACCTGCATTGCCAGACCGGAGAACAAAATCGGTGGGTGATCCCCGGTCACACCGAGTCTATTTACCGCCTTGAGCAGGGCGACTGGCAATGTGTGGCAACCTTCGACGCGCCAGCGCGTTGACCCGCGAAACCGCGATAAATTTCGCCATGCAATTATCACGCGTTTAAGGATTCATTAAGATTAATCTTTATACTTTCTCCCTTAATATCTTTGATTTTATTTAAGGAAGAATAATGAGATTGTCCGCCCGATATCTGAATTCACCTCTGCGAATCATGCTTCTTCTTGCTTTACTCAGTGCAGGGGTGAGTTACGTCATATCGGGTAGCGCCGCGCCCGACAATGACAATAACACCCTTGCCGATTATCGCGCGACGATAGACGGCAAACCGATCGCGGGCGTGAAGAAAAATGTCTCCTCACTCACCTGGTCCAATAAAAGTAATACGTTGTTCAGCACAATCAATAAACCCGCTGCGATTATTGAATTAACCCGCCAGGGTCAACTGCTGCGTACCATCCCACTCGATTTTATTCGCGATCTGGAGACCATCGAGTTCATTGGTGACGACACGTTTGTCATCAGCGATGAAAGTGACTATTCCATTTACGTGATTACCCTCAATGCGCAGTCACAGGTCAACATCATCAAAAAGTTAACGCTTAATCTGTATGAAACCCCGACCAACGACGGTTTTGAGGGGCTCGCCTGGTCACGTGAAAAAGAGACATTCTGGTTTTTTAAAGAAAAGAGACCGATTGGGATCTATAAAGTGACGGGGCTGCTCAATACTGACAATCTGACCATCAACAAAGACCGTGCGCTGCAACAACAGCTTGATGTGAAGGATATTTCAGGCGCGGAGTTTAATCCGCAGCGGAACAGCCTGCTGATCCTGTCTCACGAATCACGAGTGCTTAAAGAGGTCAAAACCGACGGCAACGTTCTCGGCGTCATGACGCTAACCGAAGGCCACCACGGCTTGGCGCACACCATAGAGCAGGCTGAAGGGATCGCGATGGATAATCAGGGGACGCTGTTTATCGTGGCAGAGCCCAACCTGTTTTACCGCTTCACGTCCGACAGCGCACAATAATTCCTCCGTCGCCTTACCCATTTGTTATAAATTTGTTACCCTCGCATTTCGCACACGACAAATAACAATGGATACGGCATGAGCCAGCAACCGCACAACGCAGACCGCCATTCACTGCGCACCGCCCTTTTCGGGATGATGGTCCTCGCGCTGGGCATGGGGATTGGCCGTTTTCTCTATACCCCGATGCTGCCAGTACTGCTGGCTGAGGGGCGCTTCACGTTTTCCGAACTGTCGTGGATAGCCAGCGTCAACTATGCGGGATACCTGGTCGGCAGCCTGTTGTTCTCCTTCGGGCTTTTTCATCTGCCTGGCCGTTTACGCCCTATGCTGTTGAGCTCAGCGGTGGCGACCGGCGGACTGATCCTCGCGATGGCGCTGTTCTCCAACCCCATGGTGGTGATGCTAGTGCGCTTTCTGGCGGGCGTCGCCAGCGCCGGGATGCTGATTTTTGGCTCCACGCTGGTGCTGCAACACACCCGCAATCCTTTTGTCATTGCCTCGCTGTTTTCTGGCGTCGGCGTCGGGATTGCGCTGGGTAACGAATACGTGATTGCGGGCCTACACTTTGCGCTTTCCTCTCATGCGCTGTGGATCTGGGCGGCGGCCTTCTCCGCCGTCCTGGCGATGTTGCTGGCGCTGCTGCTTCCGTCCCACGCCCATGCGCTGCCTGCAACAACACTGGCAAAAAGTGACCCGCAGCCGATGCGCTGGTGGCTGCTGGCGCTGCTCTATGGACTGGCTGGATTCGGCTACATCATCGTTGCCACCTATTTGCCGCTGATGGCGAAAGACGCGGGTTCTCCGCTGCTGACGGTTCATCTGTGGACGCTGGTTGGTATCTCGATTGTGCCGGGCTGCTTCGCCTGGCTGTGGGCAGCGAAACGCTGGGGAGTGCTGCAATGTCTGACAGCAAACCTGGTGATTCAGGCCGCCTGTGTGATCCTGACGCTGGCCAGTGGTTCTCCGCTGTTGCTTGTGCTGAGCAGCGTGGGATTCGGCGCAACGTTTATGGGCACCACCTCGCTGGTCATGACCCTCGCACGACAGCTTATTGTGCCGGGAAACCTCAATCTGCTGGGGTTCGTGACGCTGACCTACGGTATCGGCCAGATTCTGGGTCCGCTGTTAACCACGCTGTTAGGTAGCGGCACGCGGGCGATTACCGATGCCACGTTGTGCGGCGCACTGGCGTTATTTATCGCCGCGACGATCAGCGCCCTGCAATTCTATAAACAAAAGCGTTTGTTGGCATGTCGCATCAACGACATGCGCTAACCACAATGCGGGGAACCTGGTGGATCCACTCCAGTAATTCGTAAAGCAGCGAAGCCGTGACGATTTTACTGGTCGTCGCGGTTGACCAGGGAAAGAGCGTCACGCTGAGCTCCCACGTCATGAGCGAGACGGTTGTCACGACCAGGGTCAGTCCTAATGCGGTGACGGTAATACACGCCATGGCGCGCCAGAGGGGTAAAAATATCATCCTGTACAATCCGCCCGCATTTATTCACGGCCGCCTTCATTGGCGGTGCGATGCAGCATGAGCGCTTCGGCAATAATGTCCTGTTTGCTTTTACGCGTTTCTAACGCCAACTCCCGAACGTAGTCCCAAAGCGTAGTCTCAACACGGGCGCTCAACAGCACCATATCTTTAGAACGGGTTCCCCTGGCTTTACGGGTATCGGGGTAATCGCGGGAAGGCATCGTCGGCTCCTGAAGGCTATGTCGTCTTAACTGGGGAGGAATATGCAGTTGGTCGAATAACAAGTCAACGTACAAAATTTCAGCAGCCGGGTGATGGAAATGTTAAGAAAACGCCTTAAAATGGAACGCTGTTTCAAGTGAAAGATGGCCCGTAGCAGGCTAATGATGTCAGGGTTTATTTACATGTTCTGATTAATTCAGTGCATTTCGCCCCCCGCGCTTCCGGTAAAACATTCACCGTGATTATTGAAAATTCCTATGCAGCAATAAGTTACTTCTACAATAAATGTTTACTTTGAAGCCAATAACTGGCTTTTTTAGAGAGAGTTACGACGATCTCTTTCAATAATTTTCGCTAACGTGACTTCTCTTCTTTGTCATCAGACGTCTTACCACCGCCACCATAAACGCAGTAAAGGTAAACAAGTCGTAAATAAGGATATTTTTTAACGACGCAAATTAAGTGCGCGCTAATTGATATAAATCAATTTTAAAGGCCGAAATTTGCCAGCTTTTGGTAAGAATCCGACGAAGCGCACAAATACCGACTGCTTTTGTACACTAAATTTTACGTCACCTGCCATACACGCAATAAACTACAGGCATTGACTTCGTATGCCGTGCCGGTCTGTGCTGCTTACCGCCCATCAACCGGAGACACGGCGCACTGTCTGTTATCGTTCCCGCAACGCCTCTTTCGCCTTATTCAGCGGTTTCAGCAGGTACTCAAGAATCGTTTTATTCCCCGTTTTGATGTCCACGGTGGCAATCATGCCTGGAAAAACCGGGAAGGCTTTTTTCTGCTTGTTAATTAACTGATTGCTGTCGGTACGGATATAAACGCGGTAGTAATACAGATCGCGTTTAACCTCATCCTGGATGGTATCCGGTGAGATGACCGTCACCACGCCATTGATACCGCCATAAATGGAATAATCGTACGCCGTAATTTTCACCATCGCTTGTTGCCCGGGATGGATAAAGGCGACATCGCGCGGCAGGATCTTCGTCTCAATCAGGATCTGATCGTCTAATGGCACCAGACTCATCAGTTTTCCGCCTGGCGGGATCACCCCACCGACGGTGGTCACGTCGATATCTTTCACGATCCCGCGCACAGGGGCGGTAAAGGTCAGACGCGTCAGCGAATCTTCACGTCCGCGCATCACCGAACGCTCTGTTTCAATCTCCGCATTAGCCCGCGCCAGCTCTTCCCGGGCGCGGACGTAATACTGCGTCTGCAACTCGGCAATCTTATTTTCCATCTCATTCATTTGACGACGCAGACGCAGTACTTCGACATGGCTGGCCGCCCCCTCTTTAATCAGCGGCTGGGTCAGCGCCAGCTCTCCCTGAATAAGCGCAATCCCCTGTCGCAGCCCTTCTACGCCTTTCTCAAGGCTTTCGCGGCGGGAATGATACAACGCGCGCTCCTGGTTAATCAGCGCCGTCTCGTTGTTCAGTTCTGCCGGAAACACCAGATTGGTACCGTTCACTTCCGCAGTAAGACGCGCCGACGTCGCCATCGCAGCATTCAGTTTTGATTCGCTCTCTTTCACGCCCGATTCTGTTTTCGTCCGGTCAAGCTGCGCCAGAATCTGCCCTTTTTCAACGATATCCCCTTCACGAACATGCAGTTTGTAGATAATGCCGCCTTCCAGCGACTGAATCTCCTGCTCGTGAGATGATGGCACCACCTTACCGCTGCCAGTGGTGACCTCATCGAGATGAAAGTAGCTCATCCAGCCGACAAACGCGGCCAGCAGAGCAAACAGGAACCAGGCGACCAATGAAGAGCGTGGGAGCTTCGGTTCGCTGAGGCGACTGCTAAAACGGTTAAAATCGCTCATATCACGACCTCCCTGGGTTGTTTGACGGCGGGGTATTGATTCTCGACACATTGCTTTGTGCCGCCTCCGGCTGCGCCATACCATGTTTATTCAGGATCGCGTCACGCGGACCGTCCATCACAATGCGTCCGTTATCCAGCACGATAATGCGATCCACCAGCTCGAGGATCGGCAGGCGATGCGTCGCGACGACCATCGTGCGCTGGCTACCTAACCAGGTTTTCAGGTGCTGAATGAACTGCTTCTCGCCAATCTCATCCAGCCACGCGGTCGGTTCATCAAGCAGTAAAATAGTGGGTGATGTCAGCAGCGCACGCGCCAACAGCAGCGACTGACGCTGACCGCCAGACAACCCGGCGCCCCCTTCGCTTATCACGTAGTTCATCCCCATCTTCTGCTTGCGGACAAAATCGAGCGCGCCACTGATCGCCAGTGCCTGCTGGATGTCATCGTCAGTCGCCGTAGGGTTCCCCAACGTAATGTTGTCGTGAATGGAGCCAAAGAACAGGCGCGCCTGCTGGCTCAGCAGTTGCATATCGCGGCGCAAATCCGCCGGGTCCAGATGATTCAGGGCGATATCATCCAGTAAGACGGAACCCTGCTGCGGCTCCTGCATCCCCGCCAGCACCTGAAGTAGCGTGCTTTTACCCGAGCCATTACGCCCCAGCAGCGCCACGCGTTCACCGGCTTTGATGTTCAACGCCGGCACCGTCAGCACGTTCACTTTCTCTTCTTCGTCGTAGTAAAAGCTGACGTTTTCCAGTTGATAGTGACCGCGCAGGTGCGCTTTGTGCACTTTCTTACCCTGAAGCGGCTCATCAATCGGGCGCTGCATCAGTTCATCCAGCCCTTTCAGCGCCACTTTTGCCGATTGCCAACGCGAAAGCACACCGGAGATCTGCGACAACGGCGCGATAGTGCGTGAGGCGAGGATCGAGGTCCCGACCAGCGCACCGGTCGTCAGATCGCCATCGATCACCAGGTAGCAGCCAATCAGCAGTACCACGGCGTAGACTATCGACTGTACTTCCTGAGTCCACGTCAGCAGCAGACTGGTCAGCCAGCGCTGGCGCATGCCCACTTCAGCGGCAACAAAATTGGTGTTGTTCCACTGATTCTGGAAACGCTGTTCAGCACGCATCAGTTTGATGTCTTCAATGCCCTGCACCGCTTCCACGAGCGTTGCGTTGCGGATTGCCGATTCGCGCATCCCTTCGTTGGAAAGCCGTCCCAATGGGCGCTGCACCAGCAGGCCAGGGATCAGTAACAGGGGAACCGCCATCAGCACGACCAGTACCAGCGGCCCGCCAATCATCCACAAAATAAACACAAACAGCAGGAAAAACGGCAGGTCGGAAAGGGCCGAGATGGTCGTCGAGGTGATCAGTTCACGCACCGACTCCAGCTCACGAATCTGGGCGATAAACGAACCCGTCGATTTCGAACGCGCACCGTTTTTGATGCGCAGCGCATGGGCAAAGATACGCTCAGAGATACGGAGATCCGCGCGTTTACCGACAACATCGGAAATATAAACCCGCAGCATGCGCATAATAAATTCGAACAGGATTGCCAGCATCACCCCGCCAAACAGCACCCACAGCGTGGTTTCTGACTGTGAGGGCACGACACGGTCATACACCTGCATAGAGAAAATCATGCCGGAAAGCGCCAGCACGTTGGCAACCAGCGCAACAACCATAATATCGATATAGCGATACCAGTCTTTTAACGCCAGTCGCCAGAACCAGTTTTTCTTATACGGCTTAATATAATCGTCAACGCGCGCATCGGGCGTGGATTCGAGTGGACGCAGAACTAATAATGTTTTTATCCGTGCGCGTAATTCATCACGCGTTAACACGGTTTCCAGTCCTTCATCACCGCTGAACTGAAGGCTAATATTGCCGTCGCTGTCCATTCGGTTAATCACCGCGATTTGCCCTTCGCTAAATTCCGCAATCAGCGGCAAACGCCACGGATCGAGAAAAGAGACTTTTGCCGCCACAACGCGCAGCCCCAGCCCCAGCTGGCGAGCCATATCTTTTAACACCAGGTCGCGCGGCGAATCGCTTTCATAATTAATCGACACCCGAACATGCTCTTGCGAGAAGTCGAGACGATAATGCTGCGCCACACCGATCATTGCCTGTAACCAGGGTTCGTATTGCGACTGCGTGTTCATAGCGTTCTGTTCCTGTTGTGCGGCATTGCGCCATAACGGAATTGCATTAGGAATAACGGAATGTGTGCTCATACTTTTATATTCGTCCGAAAAAGACACACGTCATCTGCGGACTTTAATGCTCATGACTTTTATTTTAGTGCGATTTTGACGCGATATATTCCGGGGGAATATCATTCCCCCGGAATAGTGCATTACATAATCACTAACTGATGGTTTGCCAGCAGAGTGGCAAGGTCGGTTTGCACACCGTTCAGGGTAACCACGTTGGTGGATGAGAAGTTACCGCCCGCCCCATCGAGATCCACATGGATTTCAGTGTTGCTGCCGTTCTGCACCACGCGGATGTAGTCCTCGATGTTCCCGGCCTGAGCATCCAGCGTCGCGACGCTATTCACATAGCTCGCGGTGCCGCTACCGGTGTAGCCGCTGCCGGACAGAAGTTCGCGCAGGTCGATACGGTCAGTATCTGCGGTCCCTTCCCAGGTACCGATGGTAAAGCCGTTCACAACATCGCTGCCGTTGCCGCCCGTGGCGTCTGAGGCATTGATCAACTTGTACAACAGGGTGTCCTGGCCGCCGTTACCAATATTGAAGGTATCGTCGCCGCCGCGACCTTCGAAGAAGTTTTCCGCCGCGTTGCCGGTAAACACATCATTGCCGTTGCCGCCGGCAATCCCTTCCACATTCACGAACTGCGCGTTACCGAAACCGGTATTCTGCATTCCGGTGTTGCTCAGATCGATGTTCAGCGCGGAACTTCCCGCCAGTTCATAGTCGACAATGTCCATCCCACCCTGTGCGGTCCAGACGTCGGCATCAGACACTACGCGGCTACCACCGCCGCCGTTATAAACGTGAGTTCCTGCCGTGGCGTACAGCGTATCGTTGTAGCCGGTTCCGACAATACCCGTGGTGTTCGTCCCGTCCGTCGCTGCCGTGGCGCTGTTCATCGCCGAGGCGCCGTCTTCTGCGGTCAGCGTGTACGCGTGGTTCTTCTCTACCGCTTTCAGACCGCCCCAGGCGGCGTTGACGTTCTCGATGGTATTCGACACGCCGGAGGAGTCGAAATTCACCGAGGAGACGCCGCCGTAGTCCTTACCGCTAGCCAGCAGTACTGCGCTGTACGACTTGCTCGCATCCAGTCCGTAGAAGTAGACCATGCCGGACGAGTCGTTCATGTTCACGCCGCCCTGCGGGTTAATGACCTGCGAGCTGACCACCTTGCCGGTACTTTCATCAATGAGCAGCACCGTATTGCCATAGAAGGCGTTAATGCCGTTCGCATCCGAAATACGCAGAATGATGCTGGTTCCGTCAGCAATAGTGCTGTTGTTGGTGATGTATTCCGTTTTACCGCCTGCGGCACGGAAAACCACCAGATCCTTGTCACCGTCGTAATCCAGGTCCAGCGTCAGCGCACCGGTAGTGATGTTAGTGCTGCCCTGGTTTGCTCCGGTTAAAAGGGTCTGTGACGTCCAGTCGACCTGGTTGCTGCCATTCACACCGTTATTGGTCCACAGCAGACCGATGTTGTTGGTATTGGTAGCAACCGTTGAGCCTGCTGCACCGGCAATTTCGATCAAATCCATCTTGCCGTCGCCGTTCCAGTCCACTGCCAGCGACGTCATACTGTTAACGCTGTCGCCCAACGTCTGCACGTTCGATCCGGTACCTGTACCGTTAGCCGCCGTAGTCAACTTACCGGTACCATCGTTGTAGAAGATGGCGCTGGTGGCATTGCCCTGGCCGGTCAGACCCGCGACGAACAGATCCATATAACCGTCGCCGTTCAAATCAGACCAGGTCATCGTGGTGTACTGGTTGTCATAATCGTTGTTGCCGTAGAACACATCGGTCACAGTCTGGGTGTTGGTCAGCGTCATGTTGCCGTTTCCATCAACCCCGTTGGTGACTATCGCCAGACGGCTGTTTGAACTGCTGGTCCCGCCGCCAGACGTGGTGTTAGTACCGGTCGTTGCGTGATAAGTGATATCAACATAACCATCGTTGTTCAGGTCAACGCCCGAAACCTCACGGTCTGGCGTGGGATTGTTATTATTGGTGGATGCAACGCCATCCTGTGAGCCGCCGGAATAGACATAAGCCCCCGATTTGTCGAAACCGATGATGGTGCCGTCGGTGTTGATCACAAATCCGGTGTCGTAACCGCCTCGCGTCTCGGAGTCGTTCGGCGTTTCATCGCCGTACACCATGTCAACATAGCCATCGCCGTTGATATCGATACCCATTGCGCCGCCGTACCAGCCGTAGACGTTACCGTTAGGATCGTTAGTTTGCCCGGTCACACCGTAGGCACCGACCTGGAAGGAGGTATAGGTTCCGTCTTCGTTGTATTTGAACGACTGCTGACCGTTCGCATAGCCGGTGTCCGCCCCCAGAATATCCATCAGGCCGTCGCGGTCAAAGTCAACAAACGACGACTGCTGCTGTTTGTCCGGGCCGCTGATCGCCACCGAATTAAACGATCCTAACGTCGTGGAATCGGTCGCGTTCTGGGTAAACACCGTCGAGTTGCTGAGGATGCGCCATGTGCCATCTTCACTCATCGTCAGCGCCGTTCCGGTATCTTCAGAAGAGGCCGCCGTTGACGTAAAGGAGATTGACGGCGTTGCGGCGACCGTCAGCTCGTTGCTGCTGTCATCTTTGGTAATTTCCGTGCCGTCCGCTTTATAAAGGACGGCTTTCACGTCGTACGTTCCCAGCGCCAGCGCATCGCTGTCAGGGATCTGCACGTACCAGGTACTGTTTTTCGGATCAATCACCACCGCGCCATTGCGCGAGCTGTACACCACGTTGTTGACCGTCACTTCCACGTACTCACCCGGAAGGATTTCAAAATCAACGCTGCCCGTAATGATTGGCGTGGTATCCAGCGTGCTTTGGGTATCGGCATACATCACCAGATCAACGGTGAAATCAAACACCGGAGAGTGCGTCCCTTCGTTACCGGCGGCATCAACCACCACCGCGTAGAACTCTCCTTTTTCACCATCAACCAGCGGGACGTTCAGTTGATACGTCCAGTCTGTGCCATTCACATCCGCTTCGCCCAACAGCGTGCCGTCGGCGCTGTAAATACGCACGAGTTCACCGGTTTGCAGCGTGGTCGACAGGGTGCCGTTCAGCACTGGCGTACGATCATCCGTGGTCGTACCGGAGGCAAAATCACCCCGAGAAGAGGCCACATCATCGGTGTAGCTGACGATCGTTGCCGTCGTCGCCGACGGGGTCAGGTCAACCGTTACGATCTGATCGTTGGTCGCCCCGACGTTTCCGGCGACATCCACCACGCGTACCTGATAAGTGTGATCGCCTTCCACTAACGTACGTGAATCCACATACGACCAGTCGGTGCCATTCATGATGACATCCTGCCAGGTCACCCCGTTATCGACGCTGATCTGCACGCGATCGCCTGCCGCCAACGGCGCAGCAATAGAGCCTTTGATCGTCAGCGATGTGTCATTGGTCAGCCAGTCTGTGCTGCTGTAGCCCGTATCTGTAGAGATGCTGTCGATGCTGACGGTAATGGCGCTATCCGGCGGAGTCAGATCGACCGTCACCTGCTGGTGCGCGGTGGAGCCAATGTTGCCCGCGGTATCAATCACGCGCACCCAGTAGTCATAAGTCCCTTCAACCAGCGTACGACCATCATCGAAGAACCAGTTATTGCCAATCACCGTCACGTTCTGCCAGGTTGCGCCACCGTCCAGACTGATCTGCACGATTTCGCCCGGGGCCAGCGTCGCGCCCAGAGAGCCCTGCAGACTGAGCGACGTATCTTTAGTGATAAAGTCGCTGCTGCTCAGACCGCTGTCGTCAGAGATGCTGTCGAACACGATCGTTTTGCTGGCGTCCGGCACTTGCGTGTCGATGGTGACCGTCTGGTTGGTCGTCGCACTGACGTTACCCGCATCGTCAATCACCCGCAGTTGGTAAACGTAATCGCCATCGGCAAGCGTGCGTCCATCCGCATAAGACCAGCTCTGACCGCTTACGCTGACGTCAATCCATGTGAGCCCGCCATCAAGGCTTATCTGCACATGTTCGCCGCTGGCAAGAACCGCATTCAGTGAACCATGCAGTGCAAGCTGATTATCGTGCGTAATGAAGTCGCTGGTCGACAGACCGGTATCCTGAGTAATGGAATCGACGGAAATCAACGTGACTGCTGGCGGTGTGGTATCCACTCGGATCGCCTGACTGTCGAGCGACCCAACGTTGCCTGCGGCATCAATCACACGTACCAGATACTGATATGAACCATCCGCCAGGGTACGCCCATCGGCATACGACCAGGAGGAACCATTCACCACCAGGTCAATCCAGGTTGCGCCGCCATCAAGGCTGATTTGCGCGGTTTCACCGCTTCCCAGAGGGGCGGAAAGTGAGCCCTCAAGCACGACCTGATTCGTGTTGGTCACAAAATCGCTGGCGCTGAGTCCACTGTCACCTTGTACCGAATCGATAGAGATTGTCTGGCCGGGCGCGGTCAAATCAACGTTAACCACATGCATCGAATTGCTGCTGTTACCGATGGCATTACTGACTTCTGCATTCACAATGTACGCGGTGCCATCCACCAGAGCGGCAACGTCAGTACTGCTAACTACGCAGCTCCACTGACCATTACTGTCCACCACGGCGTGATAGGTTTTCCCCCCCAGCGTAATAGTGACCATCTGACCCGCCGGCGCGTTCGTCGTCCCGCTAATCGTCAGCGGTACGCCGTGTTCCGCAGCATTGATCACATCATCCATGCTGAGCGTATCAATCGTAATTGTCGGAACTTCACGACTCAGCGTAACGTCATGGTTGATGTCAACGGTGTTACCCGCTTTATCGCTCACGGTTGCCTTGATAGTGTAATTACCATCCGGCAAGCCATTGAAATCACTCGCTGGAACCAGTACCGACCAGTTTCCGTTGGCATCCACCGTGGCCTGGTAGGAATGACCGTTAAAGGTCACCGTCACGATACTCCCCTGTCCTGCATCGGAGGTCCCGCTGATGGTTTGCCCGGCCTGTTGTTCTGCCGTGTTGACCACATCATCAAACGCGACCGTATTAAGGGTAATAACCGGTGGAGTGGTATCGACCGTCACCGTCACAGAAGACACTGCTCCGCCCATATTACCGGCATCATCAACAACCTTGACCTGCCAGGTGTGATCCCCATCAGCCAGTACGCGTGGATCCGTAAAGCTCCAGCCTGTGCCGTTCACGGTTGCTTCAACCCACGTAGCACCGCCATCGACACTGATCATTAAATGTTCGTCGCCGCGCAGGGCCTTGCTAAGCGAGCCCTGAATAGTCAACGTGGTATCACTGGTAATAAAATCGCTGCCTGAAACACCGGTATCATTTGACACGCTGTCAAACTGGATCGTCGGCCAGCTTACGTCATTGTCGACAGTCACCCTTTGAGACGTTGTTGCCCCAACGTTGCCCGCCGCATCAACCACGCGCAGCATATAGAGATAGTCGCCATCCGCCAGGATACGGTTATCGTCGTAATGCCATTGCGTCCCGGTGACCGTCGTGGTAATCCATGTCACCCCATTATCCAGGCTAATCTGCACAACTTCGCCCGCCGCCAGAGGGGCGCCCAATGACCCTTCAACCGTGAAGACGCGCGATTGGGTCAGGAAATCATTGTTATCCGCCCCCGTATCGGAGGAGATGCGGTCAACGGTCACGGTGGTCGCGGCATCCGGCGGTGTCAGATCGATCGTCACCTGCTGATGCGCAGTCTCACCGACGTTGCCCGCGGTATCAATCACGCGCACCCAGTAGTCATAAGTCCCTTCTGCCAGTGTACGGCCATCATCAAAGGTCCAGCTATTACCAATCACCGTCACGTTCTGCCACGTCGCGCCACCGTCGAGGCTGATTTGTACGGTTTCATCTGCCGCCAGCGTCGCGCCCAGTGTACCTTTCAGGCTGAGCGAGGTGTCGTTGGTCAAGAAGTCGGTATTGCTCAGGCCACTGTCGTCAGTAATGCTGTCAAAAACGATTGTTTTGCTGGCGTCCGGTGCCTGCATATCAATGGTCACCGTCTGGCTGGTGGTCGCACTGACGTTACCCGCATCGTCAATCACACGCAGTTGGTAAACGTAATCACCGTCGGCAAGCGTGCGTCCATCCGCGTAAGTCCAGGTCTGCCCGCTCACGCTGACGTCAATCCAGGTATTCCCACCATCAAGGCTTATCTGCACATGTTCACCGCTGGCCAGCGGCGCGTTTAACGAGCCCTGTACGGTAAGTTGGTTGTCGCTGGTAATGAAATCACTTGTCGAGTGCCCTGAATCCTGAGTAATGGAATCGACGGAAATCAACGTGACTGCCGGTGGGGTGGTATCCACGACCACCGTCTGGCTAACGACTGTACCAACGTTGCCTGCGGCATCAATCACACGCACCAGGTACTGATATGAACCATCCGCCAGGGTACGCCCATCGGCATAAGACCAGGAAGTACCATTCACCACCAGGTCAATCCAGGTTGCGCCGCCATCAAGGCTGATTTGCGCGGTTTCACCGGTAGCAAGCGTTGTTGAAAGTGAACCATCGAGCACAATCTGGTTATCGCTGGTGATGAAGTCGGAGGCACTCAGCCCCGTATCATTCTGCACCGCCACGATAGTGATGATCTGCGCTGGTGCGGCCAGATCCACGTTGATCGAATGATCGTCACTGGCGCTATTGCCAATGGCGTTGCTGACCTCCGCATGCACCGTGTAAGCCGTGCCATCTGCCAGCGCGGCAACATCGGCGCTGCCCACGACGCAGCTCCATTGACCGTTGCTGTCCACGACGGCTGTATATGTCTGGCCGTTCAGCGTGATCGTGACCGTCTGACCCGCCGGGGCAGTGGTCGTCCCGCTGAGGATCAGCGATGTCCCGTGTTCTGCAGCATTAATGATGTCATCGGTGCTGAGCGTATTGATGGTAATCGTCGGAACATCACCGTTCAGCGTCACATTGTGGCTGGTACCACCCGCGTTGCCCGCCGCATCGTTTACGGTGGCGGTGATGGTGTAATTTCCATCCACCAGACCATTGAAATCCGTTGCCGGCACAAAGACCGACCAGTTTCCGCTGGCATCCACCGTGGCCTGATAGGAATGACCGTTAAAGGTCACCGTTACCGTTTGACCCGGCTCTGCGGTTGTCGTGCCGCTAATGGTCTGTCCGGCTCGCTGCTCCCCAGTATTCACGATATCGTCGCTTGCCACGATATCAATCGTGATAAGCGGTGCCGTGGTATCGACCGTCACGATATGCGTTGTCTGGCTTTCATTGCCCGCCTTATCGCTGACGGTGGCCGTCACCATCAACGCACCCTCACTGAGTCCAGCCAGATCCGTTGCCGGAACGGTAACGCTCCAGCTGCCATCGGCGGCGACAACGGCAGTCCAGGACTGACCGCCTGCGGTGGTGGTCACCACCTGACCCGCCTCTGCACTGGTGTTGCCCTGAATAATCAGAGGCTGCTGCTGTTCGTCAGCGTTGAGCACATCGTCTACGGAGATCGTGTTGATAGTGACAACCGGAGCCGAGGTATCCACCGAGACCAGAGAGGAGGCCGACGCGCTGTTACCGGCGCTGTCCTGCGCCGTCACAGAGACGGTATAACGCTGGCCGTCGCCAAGCTGCACCACATCGGCTGCCGGTACGATCGCAGTCCAGGTGCCGTTCGCCTGTACGGTCGCGGTGTAACTCTGACCGTTCAGCATCACCGTGACGATCGTACCTGCAGGCAACTGACCGCTGGTTCCGCTGATGGTGAGATAACTGCCCGCTTCCAGCGCATTGATCACGTCATCGACGGCAATGGTATCCACTGCCAGCGTGACGGTTGCGGTATTAACCTCCACATCGTGGGTCGCGGAACCGCTGTTGCCTGCCGCGTTCGTCACGGTCACGGCGATGGTGGTGGTGCCGTCGTTCAGGCCGCTGATGTCCGCTGCCGGCACACCGACGCTCCAGTTGCCTGCCGCGTCCACCACCGTGGTGTAGTTTTTGCCGTTCACGGTCACGGTGACCGCATCACCCGCCGCCGCGCCGCTGGCGGAGCCGCTGATGATCTGGGTCTGGCCGTGCTCGGCGCGGTTGATGATGTCGTCGGCTGCCACGGTATTGATGGTCACCACCGGTGACGTGGTGTCGACCGTCAGGGCATGGCTCGCCGAGCCGGTGTTACCGGCGGTGTCAGAGACCGTGGCGGTAACATTACCGCTGGTCAGGGCACCGGCTTCTGCGGCCGGGACGGTCACGCTCCAGCTGCCGTTCGCCTGTACCAGTGCGGTGTAGCTGTTGCCGTTAATGGTCACGGTGACGGTCTGACCTGCCGGTGCGGTGGTGGTCCCGGTAATGACCAGGTCCGCCTGCGCTTCGGTGGCGTTAAGGATATCGTCCGCGGCGATAGTGCTGATGGTGATCACCGGCGCGGTGGTGTCGACGCTGTAGTCGTGGGTCGCCGACGCGCTGTTGCCGGCGGCATTGCTCACACTCACCTCCACGCGGGCGCTGCCGTCGGTGATCCCCGCCAGGTCCGCAGGCGGTACGGTCAGGGTCCACTCGCCGTTCGCCTGTACCTGAGCGGTATAGGTCTGGCCATTCAGGGTCAAGGTGACCAGCTGGCCGGCTTCCACATTCGTGGTCGTGCCGGAGAGCACCAGGTCCGCGCCCTGTTCGGTGGCGTTAATCACGTCGTCGGCGGTCACGCTGCTGACGGTGACGGACGGTGCCGAGGTATCCACGGTCACATCGTGGGTGGCGGAGCCGCTGTTGCCTGCCGCGCTGGTCACGGTGACAGAAATGGTATTCACACCGTCGTTCAGGCCGCTGATGTCCGCCGCCGGTACGCCGACGCTCCAGTTGCCTGCCGCGTCCACCACGGTGGTGTAATCTTTCCCGTTCACGGTCACGGTGACCGCATCACCCGCCGCCGCACCGCTGGCGGAGCCGCTGATGATCTGGGTCTGGCCGTGTTCGGCGCGGTTAATGATGTCGTCGGCTGCCACGGTATTGATGGTCACCACCGGTGATGTGGTGTCAACCGTCAGGGCATGGCTCGCCGAGCCGGTATTACCGGCCGCGTCCGAGACCGTGGCGGTAACATTACCGGTGGTCAGGGCACCGGCTTCTGCGGCCGGAACGGTGACGCTCCAGCTGCCGTTCGCCTGTACCAGTGCGGTGTAGTCGTTACCGTTAATGGTCACGGTCACCGTCTGACCGGCCGGCGCGGTGGTGGTCCCGGTAATGACCAGGTCCGCCTGCGCTTCGGTGGCGTTAAGGATATCGTCCGCGGCGATAGTGCTGATGGTGATCACCGGCGCGGTGGTGTCGACGCTGTAGTCGTGGGTCGCCGACGCGCTGTTGCCGGCGGCATTGCTCACACTCACTTCAACACGGGCGCTGCCGTCGGTGATCCCCGCCAGGTCCGCAGACGGTACGGTCAGGGTCCACTCGCCGTTGTTATCCACCGTGGCGGTGTACGGTCTGCCGTTAAACATCACCGTCACTGTCTGGCCGGCTTCCACGTTCGTGGTCGTGCCGGACAGTACCAGGTCCGCACCCTGTTCGGCGGCGTTAATCACGTCATCGGCGGTCACGCTGCCGACGGTGACCGACGGTGCCGCGGTGTCCACGGTCACATCGTGGGTCGCGGAGCCGCTGTTGCCGGCCGCGTTCGTCACGGTCACGGCGATGGTGGTGGTGCCGTCGTTCAGGCCGCTGATGTCCGCCGCCGGCACGCCGACGCTCCAGTTGCCCGCTGCGTCCACCACCGTGGTGTAATTTTTCCCGTTCACGGTCACGGTGACCGCATCACCCGCCGCCGCGCCGCTGGCGGAGCCGCTGATGATCTGGGTCTGGCCGTGCTCGGCGCGGTTGATGATGTCGTCGGCTGCCACGGTGCTGATGGTCACCACCGGTGACGTTGTGTCAACCGTCAGGGCATGGCTGGCTGAACCGGTGTTACCGGCGGTGTCAGAGACCGTGGCGGTAACATTACCGCTGGTCAGGGCACCGGCTTCTGCGGCCGGGACGGTGACGCTCCAGCTGCCGTTCGCCTGTACCAGTGCGGTGTAGTCGTTGCCGTTAATGGTCACGGTGACGATCTGGCCGGCCGGTGCGGTGGTGGTCCCGATAATGACCAGGTCCGCCTGCGCTTCGGTGGCGTTAAGGATATCGTCCGCGGCGATAGTGCTGATGGTGATCACCGGCGCGGTGGTGTCGACGCTGTAATCGTGGGTCACCGACGCGCTGTTACCGGCGGCATTGCTGACGCTGGCCTCCACGCGGGCGCTGCCGTCGCTCAGACCCGCCAGGTCCGCAGACGGCACGGTCAGGGTCCACTCGCCGTTGTTATCCACCGTGGCGGTGTACGGTCTGCCGTTAAACATCACCGTCACTGTCTGACCAGCTTCCACGTTCGTGGTCGTGCCGGACAGTACCAGGTCCGCGCCCTGCTCGGCGGCGTTAATCACGTCGTCGGCGGTCACGCTGCTGACGGTGACGGACGGTGCCGAGGTATCCACGGTCACATCGTGGGTGGCGGAGCCGCTGTTGCCTGCCGCGCTGGTCACGGTGACAGAAATGGTATTCACACCGTCGTTCAGGCCGCTGATGTCCGCCGCCGGCACGCCGACGCTCCAGTTGCCCGCCGCGTCCACCACGGTGGTGTAATCTTTGCCGTTCACGGTCACGGTGACCGCATCACCCGCCGCCGCGCCGCTGGCGGAGCCGCTGATGATCTGGGTCTGGCCGTGTTCGGCACGGTTGATGATGTCGTCGGCTGCCACGGTATTGATGGTCACCACCGGTGACGTGGTGTCGACGGTCAGGGCATGGCTGGCTGAGCCGGTGTTACCGGCGGTGTCAGAAACCGTGGCGGTAACCGTGCCGGTGGTCAGTACGCCGGCAACGGCCATGATGGAATAGACGCTCCCCGTTGGAACGGTCACGCTCCAGGTACCGTTCGCCTGTACCAGCGCCGTATAGCTGTTGCCGTTAATCATCACGGTCACCGTCTGACCGGCTGGCGCCGTGGTGGTCCCGGTGATCACCAGGTCCGCCAGTGATTCGGTGGCGTTAAGGATATCGTCAGCGGCAATGGTATCGATCGTGATCAATGGCGCAGAGGTATCCAGAGTGACGGTACGACCCGCATCGGCCGTGTTACCACTGGCATTGGTGACACTAACGCTGATCTGTTCGCGACTGTCGGTCAGTGATGCAATGGCCGAAGGCGGCACGGTCACACTCCATGAACCATCGCCCTGAACCAGCGCAGTAAAGGTCTGGCCTGCAAACTTCACCACTACCGTCTGACCCGCTTCAACGCCCTGGGTCTGACCAGAAATCAGCAGGTCGGCTCCTTTTTCGGCGCTATTGATAAGATCATCGGTGGAAAGGGTATCAATGGAGATCGCGACCGGATCCAGATCGAGTTCGACCTGGTGGTCAACCGTCACCGTGTTTGCCCAGGCATCCTGTGCGCTGGCATTCACCACCACCTGGCCTGCGGTCCAGCTTTGCAGATCCGCAGCCGGTACCCCAATCTGCCAGTTACCACTGCTATCAACAACGGTCTGGTAAGTCACGTTATTGATAGTCACGTTGATCGTTGTACCTGCCGCCAGATGACTGCTGCTCCCGGTGACCACCAAATCCTGATGTTGTTCGATGGCGTTAACGATATCGTCGCCAGAAAGAGTATTGATACGCAGGCCTGGCAGCGATGCATTGATGTTGATATCGCGATCGCCAGTACCTGTGTTGCCGTGGCTGTTCGTTACAGAAGCAGTAAAGGTCAGATCACCATCGCCAAAGCTGTTCAGGTCGCTCGCCGGAATGGTTACTTTCCAGCTCAAATCATTTTCTACGGTGGCAGTGTAATGCTTGCCGCCCACCATGATGGAAACCGTGTCGCCTGCTGCGGCATTTGTCACGCGACCGCTTAAGATTTGATCGCTATTGGCTTCGGTGTTGTTAACCAGGTTGTCCGTGGCGAAATTATTGATGATCACCTGCGGCAGCGTCGTGTCGACAAGGAATGATGCGGTGGTCGTCCCACTGTTGCCAATGGAATCTGTCCCGCTGACGGTCACGTTATAAATTGTGTTCGCCAGATTCAGTACGTCAGAAACCGGCACCTGAACAGACCAGGTACCGTTATTGACCGTCGCGGTGTAGGCGATATTGTTGAGCATCACGGTCACCGTGCTGCCGTCAGCCAGGGTGCTGGTGCCGCTCAGGGTCAGCGGTTGCATGGACTCCTGCGCATTCAGCACGTTATCAACACTGATAGGGTCCACGGTGATCCCAACGGCAATGCTGTTGAGCGTCACATCATGAGTCGCGGTGCTGGTATTGCCTGCCGCATCCGTCACGGTCACCGTGATCGTATGCTGGCCGTTACTCATGGAATTGAACACCGACGCCGGAACACCGACGCTCCAGCTACCGTCCGCCTGTACAACGCCGGTAAAGGTCTGGTTACCAAACTGAACGGTGACAACGTCGCCAGGCGCGGCACCATTCGCCATCCCCGAGATCAGTTGTGCGACATCCTGTTCATCGTCATTCAGTATGTTATCGCCTGCAACCGTGTTGACCGTCAGAATCGGCGCCGTGGTATCAACGGTCACTAATTCAGAAATGTTTGTCGTGTTTCCGGCTTTATCGTTTACCGATACCGTCAGGGAGTGGTTACCGTCCGCCAGAGCCTGCACGTCAGCCGCACCCAACGTCATAGACCAGGTGCCATCGGCGGCCACGGTCGCAGTGTACGTTTTGCCATTGAACATCAACGTTATTGTCTGCCCGGCTTCAGCCGTGGTTTTCCCGCTCAAAACCAGAGACGCATTATGCTCAGCGGCGTTAATAATCTGGTCGATGGCGATTTTGTCCATCGACAGCAGCGGTGGCTGAGTATCTACCGTAATAATCTGGCTGCCCGATACCGCATTACCCGCCGCATTTTGTCCGCTAACCGCGACGGTCCAACTGCCGTCTGCCAGCGCGTTCGCATCGGCGGCCGGCACGTTAACCTGCCATTCGCCGTTTGCACCCACGGTGGTGACGTACGTTTTACCGTTCAGCGTTACCGTCAGTGCTGTGCCCTGTGCCAGATGACTGCTGGCACCAGAAAGTGTAAAACCAGCGGACTGTTCACTGGCATTGACGATGTTATCGCCGGCGGTGGTTGCCAGCGTCAATGTGGCAATGGTGGTATCCACATTGATCGTAATGCTACCGGCGGAAGTGGTGTCGTTGCCGTTGATCTGCACAACAGACCAGGTGTGAGTCCCGTCGGTCTGCACTGGCAGCAGCACGGTCCAGACGCCATTGGCATCTACCATCGTACTGGCAATGGTGTTGCCGTGGCTGTCTTTAATCTGAATGGTGGCGCCCGGATGGCCCGTCCCGCTGAAGGTTGGGGTGTTGTCATCGGTCGTGGCATTGGCTGACAGTCCGCCCTGTTTGTCCCCTTTCTTATCGGTGACCATATACGTCGGTGTATTTTTGGTGTTATCAACCACTTCGGTTTGGGTTTCAGTGACAGTTTTGGTTTTACCGCCATCATCATTAGCCAGCAGTGCGCCAATTGCGCCGCCGCCCAGTCCTGCCCCCGCGAGCCACGCCCACGGGAAATCATTATCCTCGCTGGCCGCTTCCGCCATCAGAGGCTCAAGGCTGTCGACAGGCGTCTCGTGCGCCGTCAGTTCCACGGCATCAAGGCTGGCGATATCGCCAGTCTCGTCAAACGTCACATGCGTCAAACCCGTTTCGTCGCTGAATACCAGCTCGGAGTGCAATTTTGACTCCGGTTCTTCGGTGAAATAGCCGCTACAACGGATCACGCTGCCATCTTTCATATAAATCAGCAGGTCATTACCCTGGCGGACATAGCGCGCCACATCCTGAGCGGAACCCAGAATTTCAATAATGGATGCACCCGATACAGCTACGGAAAGGTTGCCTTCGCCGGACAGTACGGTTTTCTTTGCGGTGTGACGGTTAATAATGTTTGCGGTTTTTAAGGTATTCATCATCTGGCTCATAAGGTCAGTTAATCAGTAATAGTCGTTCGGGGTTTTCCCGGGGAGTCGGTTGAGTGGGGTTCGCGCCGCTACTGAAGGTCAGGCAGCTTTTTCGACGCCTGTTTTTCTATCCCGATCAGGGGCAGCAGGTTGTCGATTGCCGTCGCGTAACTGATAGCTGCATTCCAGCCATCAAATTCAGCGTTGATCCGTGAAGACTCCGCTTGCCAGACGTCTTGTTCGACGCTTAGCAGGTCATTGATACTTTTCTTGCTCAGGGTGTATTCGTGCTTATAAACGCGACGGGTTTGTTCGGCGTTAACCAGCTGGAACTTGCCGGCATCTTCACGGCCTCGCGCGCCCTTCCAGTCCGCCATTGCCGCAGAGGCTTTTTGCAGAATCTCGTAACGCACTTGATCCACTTCGGAGGCGGCCATCGCCTTCGCCCCTTCTGCCTGGTCAACGCGAGCGGAGACCGCGCCCCCCTGATACAGCGGCGCATCCACACTTAACTGGATTTGGTCGTCCCAGTAACCGCGATTGTCTGACTCATAGCGAGTACGGCCCGCTTTCAGGCTCACCGTCGGCATATGCTGTGCTTTTGCGCGCTCGACGCCGTGTTGTGCGGAGGTCACCATCGCCCGTGCCGCAAGTACCGAGGGGATCTTCGCGTAGTCGATGTTTTCAACAGTGACTTGTTTAACTTCAAGGTTTTCCGGCAGACGGGCATAACGATTAGCACTGACACCCGTTTGTACGGCGAGGACCGCTTTCGCTTTCTGCAGCGCGGCGGAGTACTGCTCCAGTGTTGCGCGCATTCCGGCGATACGGGTCTGCGTTTGCAAATCGTCTGAGGTCGAGCTCAAACCTGCGCTGGCACGAAGCTGCGCCAGATGCTGAATTTTCTCCAGCGCGACGATATTTTCGCGTGCAGCGTCAACCAATGCGCTAAAGCGTTTAACTTCGACGTAGCCCAGCGCCGCTTTTGACGCGACATCAGACAGCGTACTCATCAGTTGATAGCGATAGCTTTCGTACTGGGCTTCTGACTGGGCAATCGCGCTGTTGGTTTTACCGAAGTCATAAACTAACTGTGTGACGCTAATGCCCCAGGCAGCAGAGTTATTGAGTGAACCGCTGGAATCCGTCGTCTTATTTTGACCGGTGCTGGCGGTTAAACCGATTTGCGGCATCCAGCCGCTTTTCGCTTCATCGGTCATTGCCTGGCCAATACCCATTTGTGCGGCCTGGCTGCTTATCGAAGGGTCACGATCAAAAGCAAATAAAATACTTTCTTTCAGATTCGTTTCTTCGACATTGGCTAATGCGGCGAAACATGGCGTTGTGGCTACCCAGAGAGAAAGAGTCAGAGTAACCCATGAAAAAACAGTACGAGTGCTCAAAACAAATATCCTAAAAATTAAATGACGATTTTCGGTTATACCAGGCAACCGTATTACATCCGCAAGGAAGAATACGGGGTAAACATACCTATAATGAGATATACAATTATCAATGTGCTACTGCAGACCTGATATCCAATTTTTTTCGGTTCACGCCATCCTGAGCGACAATCACGCTCACACTGATAATGATATATATTCCAGAGTTGACCTGTTTAGAAAACGCTATTGTTAGCGTGCTTTCCTTTCATTTCGCAGAGCCTAAAAATGACACTTACCCGGGTATTCGCAGTAAGCGTAATCAGGAACGCGGACATCACTGGATGGGGAATATTCTGAGTATTGCGACGAGGAGTGGAAACCAAAAAAAGCTTAATTCATCTTAAATGATTTCCAGATGTTAGAATTACCAATAATTAACAATTAAAACAATAAGTTAAGAAACAAACAAAATATCTTAAACACTCTGAAATCGCACGATTCGTACAAAAAAAAGGCACAAACACGTTTTTAAGAGATAAAAATGGGCAATAAATGTGACTAATAGCACAAAAATAACATGGATATTAGCGCAAATAAAAAACAATAAAAGATCAATTAATAAACAATCAGATCACCAAATCAAAACAGAGAAAAACTGACAGTCACTGTTTTAAATAAAAGGCCAGTCACAATTTCACAATTCCGGCACATCTTAACAAACCCCGTCATTCTCGGTAAAATATAATAAGCAGGAGAATATTTTATTTTCTTAAATAGCCATTCATATTGATGCCTTCCGATACGCTTACATTTTTCATCGCCAGATTTCCAGCACTACCGAACCAAAGTTATTCCAGTACATCCCTGAAATATCATTTGCAAAAACCACTAACTCACCGCTGCGAGGCGCAATCCAGCCGTTATTTAGCCGGGCACCGTCGCCAATCACAAACATGGTGTCGGTTGATTTATCGATAGTGCCAATTAAGGTAAACCAGGTCGCAGGTTCGTGGCGGCAACGCAGCCAGATTCGGGCAAAATTCAGATAGTCGACGGTATAACCATTCGCGTCACAACAATGATTCATGTCGCACCACTTTCCGGTGGCACGAAAGAAATACCTGACGCCCTGCTCAACAAACAAATCCGTTTCAACCCATTTATCGCGTGCGCGAATTTGGGTTTGCTTCACCCGCCGTGAAGCCAGTGGCGGAACGTACATTCGATCAACCATACATCATCACCTTTGCGCAAACACAGATAGGCAGGCCGCAAAAGGCCGCCCGGATAAAACGATGACGAACAGGAGGAGGTAACCCTAATTTTTATGAACTCTGCGGTCGCGCTCCATAACAGGAAAGTCGTAGTCTTCGCGTGCCGTTTCATACCTTTCATTGACCTGGCGCGATCGCGCCTGAATGATGAAGGATATTTCAACTGCAACTATCGGGTTTTCTGACTTAGAGAACCAAACCAACGCAGATCTATCATTGAGTGCGACAACATCAACTCAGAGTGAAAATCCTATGAAACCTACGCTTCGCCTGCCAAAAAACGTGCATCATGTAAGCGTGTCCGGCATTGCTTTTCACCCTCGAAAATAGTACGGTCACACAGGAAGAATTCTTCGTGGACGGTGGAAAATTATGCCAATAATTCAGTCTGTTGAACGTGCTTTGCAGATCCTCGACTTGTTTAATGAACAGGCTACGGAACTCAAAATCACCGAGATAAGCAAACTGATGGGATTGAGCAAAAGTACCCTCCACTCTCTCCTCAAAACACTTCAGTTGCATGGCTATATCGATCAGAACCCGGAAAACGGGAAATACCGTCTGGGGATGAAACTGGTTGAACGTGGCCACTTTGTCGTTGGCACAATGGATATTCGCCAGAAGGCAAAAAGCTGGTTGACCCGGCTCTCGCAGGAAACGGGACAAACTACCCATTTGGGCATTCTGGACGGCAACGAAGGCGTCTATATTGAGAAAATAGAAGGTAAGCAGGCTGCCATCGCTTATTCGCGAATTGGTCGCCGCTTGCCTGTTCACGCCACGGCTATCGGTAAGGTATTGCTCGCCTGGCTGGATGATGAAGAACTTGCTGCGGTGCTGGAGGGGTACCAGTTCAATGGCTTTACCCCCGCCACCATTACCGATCGCGCCTCGCTGCTTGCCGCGCTGAAAGAAACCCGCCATAACCGGTATGCGCTGGATAACGAAGAGAATGAGCCTGGCGTACGTTGCGTCGCGGTACCGGTCTGGAATCATGAATCACGGGTTATCGCAGCCCTTAGCCTCTCCACTCTCACATCTCGCGTTAACGACGCCGAGCTGGCAGACTGGCGCCAGAAACTGATGGATGCCGGGCTGGGGCTGTCGATAACGCTGGGCTATCGTCAACCCTAGCCTGGTGCCCCGTTAAACTGTGGGCTGATAAGAGAATGTGGCGAAATCGGCGTAGCAGCCGTCACCGCTGATATCCTCACAGTGCAAACCGACAAATGCCCCGGTAAAGAAGCCTCTGCCGCCAATATAATCATCCGAAAGTTTCCACGCCTCAAACGTTAGCGGAATGGTCTGCCAGTGGTCACCATCGAATGAATAGCTATAGCGGTATTCCAGATTGTCCACATCCACCCGCAGCCAGACGTTTTCCGCATTCTCCGGCACCAGAATCGGATTATCGTAAAGATGCCAGTGCGCCACGTTGTGATCGAGCTGAATAATCTTCAGCGTCCGCCCGCGCCCCTCTTCCCAGTCCATAAAGCAGTACGTCCAGTTTTTGCTGTTGTAGTAACAGGTTAGCCCCGCGCTTTGTTGGAAGTGGCGCGGGGAAAAGGCCATCTGCGTTTCAGCACGAAAACAGAAATGCTGCCAGCGGCGAGCGACCGTTGACTGGGTAAAGGTGGAGTTCAGCGAATCATTACCATACAGACGTAAAAATCCTGGGCGTGCGGTCAGCGAGCCAAGCTGATCATCAAATGGAATACGTAGGGTCTGCAGTTCCGGATCGAGCCTTTCACTGTCAAAATCCGTCCGCCACGCTCCCGTTTCGACGGTAGCCTGCTCTGCCATACGTGGCCCCGGCACCGTCAGCGCCGCGTGTTTGCCCCCTTCAACATAAGGCCAACCGTCACGCCACTCGATACGTGCAATCCCTGTCTCACGCCCTAGCGGACAGTATCCCCGACCGCCCGCCGCTAATCGCGGAATCCCCGGAAGGTGCAACGGACGGCTGGTCAGATACGCCAGATACCATTCGCCTGTATGGGTCTCCAGCAGCGAACCGTGCCCACTCTTCTGTAGGGGATTTTCCGGCAGATGCCAACTGGTCATCATCGTCACATCAGGATGCAGTTCGTACGGCCCATCAATATTTTTTGCCCGCAATACCACCACGGCATGTTCGTAACTGGTCCCCCCTTCCGCCACCACCAGATAGTAGTAGCCCTCGCGGCGATAAATATGCGCCCCTTCGGTATAGCCCAATGGGGTACCCGTAAAGAGCGTTGAACGCTGTGGCGCCAGGGTTTGCGTGTCAGCAAAAAACTCCTGCAGCACAATGGTGTTATGCGGATTACTGTGATGACGCGGCCCCCACGGGCGATAGATGTAATACTTTCGTCCATCCGCATCATGGAAGAGTGAAGGGTCAAACCCGCCGTTGCCCATAGGAACAGGAGCGCTCCACGGCCCTTCAACAGATGGCGCGGTAACCAGGAAGTTACGGCCATTTTTCCACGGCGAATCAACGATTTTTACGTCGGTATACAGCAGCCAGAATTTACCATCGGCATAGCTCAGGCAAGGTGCCCAGATGCCGCCAGAATCCGGATTGCCTTTCATATCCAGCAGCGCCACGCTGTCGAGCGGAGTACTGACCAGAGACCAGTGTTTCAGGTCGCGAGAATGATAAATACGCACACCGGGAAACCATTCAAAGGTTGAGGTGGCGATATAGTAATCCTCCCCCACACGGCACAGAGACGGGTCCGGGTTGAAGCCGGTCAGGATCGGGTTTTCAATCTGATACATGGTTCTCTCCTCAGTTCACTGCCACAGCGGCATCAGCAGGTTTTTTCTCGGGCTGCGCGGTGCGCTGACGTTGCAGTTGCTGGCTGATCTCTTCCACACGCTTGCTGCTCAGTTTGTAGAACGAAAGCAGCGTGAACATACCGACGTAAAGCACGACTGGTACGATGCAGAAGAGGATTTTGATGGTTGTCAGGACGTTATCGGGCTGCACGGCGTTGCTTGCCGAGTAGCTGGAGAAGGCAAGGATCCAGCCCACCAGCGCGCCGCCAATCGCCAGACCGATTTTCAGGCTGAAGAGATAGGTAGAGAATACCAGGCCATCAAGGCGACGCCCACTTCGGCTCTCTTCGTAATCGACCACATCGGAGGCCATCAACCATTGCAGCGGTGTGGTGGTATTAAAGACAAACAGGAACACAATATTCAGTGCAAATATCAGCGCGATATTGTCCGACGGAATAAAGAAAATACTCAGGCTAATCAGCGAATAAATGCCGATGATCCACTTAAACGACGTGACGCGGTCAAAGCGGCCAAGCAGACGAGACGAACAAAGAGAACCAAACATGGTCGCGAGGCTGCCATAGAGCAGGAACTGCGTTGCCAGTTCAGGGTGGTCCATCACGTATTTGACAAAATAGAGCGTTGCGCCGCCGCGAACCACGTTCGAGCCGGTTGCCATCATTTTAAAGGCGCACATAATTCGCCACTGGCTATTCCCCATCAGCAATTTAAGGTCTTTCTTAACCGATGATTCAGGCTGAATCTCGAACGTATAACGCTCTTTGGTTGTAAAGAAACACACGAACAGCAGCAGGACACCACAAATACCCAGCACACACATCGCACCAAAATAGCCGACTTGTTCATCACCCTTGCCAATAATTTTCACCAACGGCAGGGCAATGCCGCTAATGGCTAATGAACCGGCAGCGGCCAGGAAAAAACGCCACGATTGTAAAGCATGGCGCTCTTTTGGGTCAGCGGTAATGGCACCGGGCATGGCACAATAGGGAACATTAACGAAGGTATAAACCAGCGTCAGTAAAATATAGGTGACAGAAGCATAAATAATTTTACCCTGAGCGGAGAAATCTGGCGTATAAAACGTTAATACGCAGACAATACCAAACGGGATCGCCCCCCATAACAAATAGGGGCGAAACTGGCCGTAGCGGGTACGCGTTCGGTCAACCATTAACCCCATTAATGGATCGGTTATCGCATCCAGCACACGTGAAATCAGGAATAATGTGCCCATTACGCCTGCCGACAAACCAAAAACATCGGTATAAAAGTAGGCCAGTAAAAACATCGTGGCCTGCCAGACGAAACCGCAGGCGGTATCCCCCAGTCCATAACCAATTTTATCTTTCATTGTTAACTGCATTTCTACCTCCAGATCATATGAGAGAAATACGTTCCGAATGACCGGGACCTACAAAATTAAATACCCGAACGTGAACTTTGTGAGGAATACACCCTTTATCCGTATACTTACCAGATGATGCTTACGAGGAAGATTGTAGAGAGGGATGAGATGAAGCAACAATTGTCATATTTGCTTTAGTGATTATGTATTTTAACTTCTGTGATAGCGATTCACTTTTCTATAAAATAAAAAATAGCACCTCTCCCGTAAAGGATAATATATTTTAAGATCATGTTATCTGCCGCCGAAAATAGTTCTTCGGCGACTCAACAAGTTAATTTTAATTATTCAAAGCCCAAGTGCTTTTTTTCCGGCGTTAATCACCTCAATGATTTTATCCGTATCGTAGATACACCCTTTCCAGGTTCCACCGCTTACCGCCTGCAATGCAGCCCACAGTCGCGTATCGTCAGGCAGATAGTCATGGGCCTTCAGGTCGGGATGTAACTCGCGTTCCGCCAGTACGGTAGCGCCCTCTTCCGGCGTCAATCGCGCTTGCGCGCTGCCGATAAAGTTCACACTGCCTTTCAATGACAAGCGATCGACCACAATTTCAATCACATCACCCGTGCGCAGTTTGCCGATCGGCCCTCCCGCCAGCGCTTCCGGAGCAACGTGTCCCAGGCAAGCGCCGGTGGATACACCGGAAAAACGAGCATCAGTAATGAGCGATACGGTTTTCCCCCATGAGATATGCTTCAGCGCCGAAGTGAGCTGGTAAGTCTCCTCCATGCCGGTGCCGGATGGCCCACCACCGATAATCACCATGATATCGCCCTGCTGGATCTGCCCCTGTTTGATGGCTTTGATTGCCGCCTCTTCCGAGACAAATACGCGCGCCTCGCCCGTGTGGCGGTAAACACCGTCCTCATCTACCACGGACGGGTCGATAGCCGTCGCTTTGATCACTGACCCTTCCGGCGCGATATTACCCACCGGGAATGCCACCGTGGAGGTCATCCCTTTCGCTTTTGCCCCTTCCGGCGACAGGATCACGTCATCGGGATCCACACCGTCCTGATCGCGCAGGCACTGACGGAATTTCGCCCGACGTTCGGCATGCTCCCACCAGTCGAGGTTTTCACCGAGTGTTTGCCCGGTTACCGTCATCACATCTTCATGCAGTAGCCCCAGTCGCCGCAGGTGCAGCATCACCTCCGGCACACCGCCTGCCAGGAATGCACGCACCGTCGGGTGATAATCCGGCCCGTTGGGCAGCACGCTGACCAGACGCGGTACCTTGCGGTTGATGGCGCTCCACTGCGCCACATCCGGCAGGCGGCATCTGGCCGCATGGGCGATCGCCGGTATATGCAGCAGCAAATTCGTCGAGCCTCCAAAAGCCGCATGCACCACCATCGCATTCTCTATCGCTTTATCGGTGAGGATGTCGCGGGCGGTAATCCCTTTTTCATCCAGCGCCATCACTGCCCGCGCAGACTGACGCGCAATCTCCAGCCACACGTCCTGGCCCGACGGCGCCAGCGCCGAGTGCGGCAGCGCCAGTCCTAACGCTTCCGCCACGACCTGTGAGGTCCCTGCAGTCCCCAGGAACTGGCATCCGCCGCCAGGCGACGCGCAAGCACGACACCCCAATTCGGACGCCTCTTTCAAACTCAGCTCATTATTCGCGTAACGCGCACCGATGGTCTGCACCTTTCCGGCATCTTCGCCGAAGGTCGGCGGCAATGTCGCCCCACCCGGCACGAGGATCACCGGCAGATCGTGCATTGACGCCAGCGCAATCATCGTCGCGGGTAACCCCTTATCACAGGTCGCCACGCCAATCACCGCTCGTCGTGTCGGCAACGAACGAATTAACCGACGAAAGACAATCGCCGCGTCGTTACGATAAGGCAGCGAATCAAACATGCCGTGCGTCCCCTGCGAACGACCGTCACACGGATCGCTGACAAACGCCGCGAAAGGAATGCCGCTCAGGCGGGTGATCTCCTTCGCCGCCGCTGACATTTGCAGGCCAATCTCCCAGTGTCCGGTGTGATAACCGAGTGCGACAGGACGACCATCCGAGTGGCGAATACCGCCCTGCGTGCCAATCAATAACACTTCTCTGCCAGTGAGCTTGTTAGTATCCCAGCCCATTCCGGCGTTTTGCGTCATGCCAAAAAGATTGCCGCTGGGAGACTCCAGTAACATCTGTGGCGTCAGCGGCAACGCCCCCTGCGGGCCGGCAGCATGGGTTTTCACCGCATAGAACGGTTCATCCTGCGGCGTAAAAATGGTGTTGATAGACATTTCTCACTCTCCCGAGCGGCGAGGTTCAGGGCGCTCCAGTATTGTTCTACATTATAGAACAACGTTCTTATTTATAGATTCACTGTAATGCAGGCCGTGCGTAGAGGTAAATCAGAGAGAGAGGCAGGCTGTGTGTTTTTTAGCCTTGATCACAAAATGCTAAGCAACGAGATGTAACGAGGAGGGTATCGCAATGGAACGGTCAGATAACAAATGGCTATCCGACCGTTGATGTCTCTGCATAAATCCCAAAAGCTAGTACCCGGCAGGCTCAACCGGATGACTGTCACCCGGAATATGGGGAGATTTCACAAAGACGCCTTTCCACGGCACCTCCCCTTTGTTCACCAGAAAATGCGCTTCACCGGGATCGCAGTGCAGAACATCCCCCGAGCCTAAGGTGTAGGGTTCACCGTTCAGGTACAGCGTCACCTCGCCTGCCAGGGTATAAAAAATTTCACAGGCTTCAATATGACGATGGTTAGGAAAAGACTGACCGGGCTGGAGCATGACGACGCCCATGTCACATACCGGGCCGCGAATGAGATACTTCGGGCCACTGTCGCCAAAACGGTACTCATGCTGCGCTTCATTCGATTTAATCATTACGATCTCCTGTTATAAACCCGGCGCTTTCCACAAAGAGGTCGTCAACCCGTGATCGACCAGACCTAACTGCTCCTGATATACCGCCTGCCATTTTTCTCGCGATTCCCGGTAAAGCTCATGTTTCTCTCTGTCCGGGACATGCTCGCGCTCCCAGCGCACCAGCCGCTCGCCCGTTTCGGCCATGGATGACCAGATCCCTGCCCCCACACCGGCAGCAATCGCACAGCCCAGCGCCGTTGCCTCTTTGACGACCGGAACGTTGACCGTCAGCCCTGACACATCCGCCAGAATCTGGCTCCAGAGTTTGCCCTTCGAGCCTCCCCCGGCAAACACCAGCGACGTGGGATGGATCCCGGTAAAATCGGCGATTTGCTGCAAATTGCAGGTCGACACAATGGCCGCATTCTCTTCCAGCGCGCGGAACAGCGTGGCCTTATTACATTTTTCTGGATCGATAGACAGGTTGATGAACGAAGGGGCGGCGTGGTACCAGCTCTTGAAGCGCATCCGGTCGGAGAAAATCGGCATCACGCCCCATGCTCCTGCCGGTACCCGGGAAGCCATCTCCTCCAGCAGAGTGTAGGCGTCGACGCCCAGGCGTTCGGCGATCAGCTTTTCTTCGGCACAGAAGGCATCACGGAACCAGCGCATCGTCAGACCGGTAAAAAAGCTGATCGATTCGGTCTGGACCATCCCCGGAATGACGTGCGGGTTAATGCGTACGTTCATCTCGGGATCGACAATCGGCGCGGGTAAATTCACTACCTGTTGCCAGAATGTTCCCCCCAGCACCGCGGTTTGCGCCGGACGAACAACCCCAAGGCCGAGACAGCCCAACTGCACATCCCCACCGCCCACCACCACCGGCGTGCCGGCTTTCAGCCCGCACTGGGCAGCAGCCTGAGCCGTCACCCTTCCCAGCAGCGTGCCGGTCTCTTTTACCGGAGAGAGAATATCTGACCGCAACCCGGCCATCTGCAATAATGAGGGTTTCCAGTCGCGCGTTTTGAGATCCAGCAGACCCGTTGTTCCGGCATTGGAAGGATCTACCGCCAGTTCGCCGCTGAGCATATACGCCATCCAGTCGCTGATCATCGTGACCGTCGAGGCGCGACGATAGATGTCCGAACGATGGTGCGCCAGCCAGAGCAGACGCGGAATGGCGCTCAACGCCAGCGTCTGACCGGTGCTGCGATAGACCTCGCTTTCGAAGGTGTAGTCGTGGATCTCCTTAAGCTCGCTGACTTCCCGCGCCGCTCTGGCATCCACGTTGGCACAGGCCCACACGGGCGTTCCCTCTGCGTCATAAACCACAATGCCTTCGCGCATCGAACAGGCGGAGACGGCAGCAATCGCTTCCGGCGCAATCCCGGCGTTATGCAATGCCTGACGAATGCATTCACAGGCCAGTTGCCAGTTTTTCCCCAGATCAAACTCCATCGAGCCGGGCACATCCGGTACGGCAAGGTGTCGCCATTCCGCTTGTCCCACCGCGATTTGTTTGCCTTCCAGGTCGAAAATCACAGCACGAACGCTTCCGGTTCCGGCGTCCAGTGCCATCAGGTAATGTGCTGATTCAGAGAGGGTACAGAGTCGGGCCATCGTTTTAGTCCTCGGCTTATTATATCTGTCAGGTCGTCAATGCTTTCTCCACGGTACAAACGGAAATTCTGTTACTTTCCTGCCGTGCACCTGCACGGCAGATACGCATTACTGCCCGCTGACAATGGCGGCGGCAGTTTCCTGGTCAGTGACCAATGCGTTGATATAACCCCCTTTCATCGCCGCAGCGATCGCTTCCGCTTTGTTCACTCCCCCGGCGACGCCGATCACGGTCGGGATCGTCTTCAGGGTATTGAGGGTTAACCCAATCAGTTCATCGTGGATCTTCATCTCCGGGATCACCTGTCCTTCGCCATCGAAGAAGTAGCCCAGAATGTCGCCCACAGCGCCTTTGCGGCCAATCATCAATTGTTCACCCTTAGTGATATAGCCTGAGCGAATAATGGTGGCCTCATCTTTCTGGTTGATGGCGCCGATACCGACAATGGCCGCATCGGCAGCCTGGGCGGCCAGCAGGACATCCTGGACGCTGTTTTCATTTTTTAACGTCCGGGCAATCTCCGCAGAAGAGGCGCGAAGCGGCGCCGGAATAATACTGACCGGACAGGCCGCGTTGAGTTGTCCAATCCCGGTCATGTAGGGCCCCACGCCACCTGACAGCGTCACCAGGCGAATTTGCTGAGCCGAGATAAATCCGCTTAGCCGTTTTAAGGTATTCATGGTCGCTTCGCCGAAGCCCGCCGCCAGAATCTGCTGCGGCTGGAGTGACTCCATCAGCATATGCGCGGCGCCGATCCCCAGGCGAATACAGGCATCCGCGCCGGGAAGTCCTGGGATGACTCGCACATTGTTCAGGTCAAAGCGACGACGTAATTCGGTTTCATATTCCAGACAGCCTTCAAAGCGAGAATTAATCTGGACGCGAATAATCCCGGACTGATGCCCCTTCTCCAGCAGCCGCGACACCTTAAGCCGCGTCAGCCCCAGCCTGTTGCTGATGTCGCTCTGCGTCATACCGTCGTGGTAATAGAACCACGCAATACGCGCCACCAGCTCTTCTTCACACATCCCTTGCTCGGAAATCATCGGGTCATTAATAGTCATCATTCTGTCTTCACTTTGAACATATCGAATTTCTGAACACAATTGTTCATTCATTGGTCGTTAATAACTGTGATTAAACCCACATTTCAGTGGGTTTCGTTTGAACAAATTTAATATTGACGATCATTTTAGCATGAAACGTGATCTATTCGTCGGTTTTATGAGCAGTTAGGTCATAAGGTTATGAACAATTCGAATCGCACAATACATTTGTTCAACCTGATTCTACCCAGGCCGAACGGAGGTGGCATGCAAATGAGTCAAGAAAAGATCGCACCACTACTCAGCGCGCAGTCTGTCTGCAAGCAGTATTCTGGTGTCAACGTCCTGAAAGGTATTGACTTTGTCTTGCGCAAAGGCGAAGTCCATGCGCTCCTGGGAGGAAATGGCGCCGGGAAATCCACGCTGATGAAAATCATCGCCGGTATTACCCCTGCGGATAGCGGGATCATTGAGATTGAGGGGTCCCGCTGTACAAAATTGACGCCCATCCTGGCGCATCAGTTAGGCATCTACCTTGTCCCGCAGGAACCGCTGCTCTTCCCCAGCCTGACGGTAAAAGAGAACATTCTCTTTGGTCTGCCCAAACACCAGAGCTCGGCGCAAAAAATGGCGGCGATGCTGACCGCGCTGGGCTGCCAGTTTGATATCAACAGCCCGGCGGGTTCACTGGATGTGGCCGACCGGCAAATGGTCGAAATCATGCGCGGGCTGATGCGCGATTCACGAATTTTGATCCTCGATGAACCTACCGCCTCACTGACGCCAGCGGAAACCGATCGTTTATTCAGCCGTCTGCGTGAATTGCTGAGCACCGGCGTGGGGATCGTTTTTATCTCCCACAAGCTGCCGGAGATACGCCAGATAGCGGATTACATTAGCGTGATGCGGGACGGAATCATTGCGCTTTCCGGGAAAACGGCGGATCTGACCACTGACGAGATTATCCAGGCCATCACGCCTGCCTCACGCACGAATGCGCTGAGCGCGACACAGAAATTGTGGCTGGAATTGCCCGGCAACCGTCCGCAGCACGACGCGGGCGCGCCGGTGTTAAGTCTCGAGAACCTGACTGGCGAAGGGTTTATGAACGTCAGCTTCGAGGTCCGCGCCGGGGAAATTTTAGGTCTGGCCGGTCTGGTCGGTGCCGGACGCACTGAACTTGCCGAAACGCTTTACGGGCTACGGCCGCTGCGGGCCGGAAGCATCGTGCTCGGCGGCAAGGATATCTCCACGCTTTCCACGCGCGAGCGTCTGCAACACGGTCTGGTGTATCTGCCGGAAGATCGACAATCGTCGGGGCTGAATCTGGATGCCTCGCTGGCATGGAATGTTTGTGCATTAACCCACAACCACAGCGGTTTCTGGGCTAATCCGGCCAAAGACAGCGCCACGCTCGAACGCTATCGCCGCGCGCTCAATATCAAGCTCAACGATCCCGAACAGCCTGCCCGCACGCTCTCCGGCGGCAATCAGCAAAAAATCCTGATTGCCAAATGCCTTGAAGCCTCGCCGCAGGTGCTGATTGTGGATGAGCCGACGCGCGGTGTGGACGTTTCGGCCCGTAACGACATCTATCAGTTGCTCCGCAGTATTGCCGCCCAGAATGTCGCGGTGCTGTTCATCTCTTCTGACCTGGAGGAGATAGAGCAGATGGCCGATCGCGTTTACGTCATGCACCAGGGGGAAACGGGTAATGATGCTCTGCAAGGCGACGAGATTAATGTCGACACCATCATGCACGTAGCGTTTGGCGACCGCACGTCAGGGACTACACCACATTCCGGGGAGGCGCCATGCTGAAATTTATCCAGAATAACCGCGAGGCTACCGCACTGTTAGCCGTGCTGCTGCTGTTCGTGCTGCCGGGGATGCTGGACAGCCAGTACCTCAGCGTTCAGACGCTGACGATGATCTTCAGCAGCGCCCAAATCCTCATGCTGCTGGCGATGGGCGCAACGCTGGTGATGCTGACCCGCAACATCGACGTGTCGGTCGGATCAATCACCGGGATGTGCGCCGTGCTACTGGGGCTGTTGCTGAACGCCGGATATCCCTTGCCGGTGGCCTGTGTGGCGACGCTGCTACTGGGATTACTGGCAGGATTTATCAATGGCGTGCTGGTCGCCTGGCTGAAAATCCCGGCGATTGTCGCCACCCTGGGGACGCTCGGTCTGTATCGCGGTGTCATGTTGCTCTGGACGGGCGGTAAATGGATTGAAGGATTGCCAGCGCAACTTAAGCAACTCTCTGCCCCGGTTTTCCTCGGCATCTCCGCCATTGGCTGGTTGACCCTGCTGCTGATGCTGCTGATGGCCTGGCTACTGGCAAAAACCGCCTTTGGTCGCTGTTTTTATGCCACCGGGGATAATTTACAGGGCGCGCGACAACTGGGCGTGCGTACCGAAGCCATTCGGATTCTGGCCTTCTCGCTTAATGGCTGTATGGCGGCGCTGGCCGGGATCGTCTTTGCCTCACAGATTGGCTTTATCCCGAATCAGACGGGAACCGGGCTGGAAATGAAAGCCATTGCCGCCTGCGTACTGGGAGGCATCAGCCTGCTGGGCGGCTCCGGGACGATCATTGGTGCCGTGCTCGGCGCCTATTTCCTGACTCAAATCGACAGCGTGCTGGTCCTGCTGCGCATTCCGGCATGGTGGAATGACTTCATTGCCGGTCTGGTCCTGCTGGCGGTGCTGGTATTTGATGGCCGGTTGCGCTGCGCGCTGGAACGCAATATCCGTCGGCAAAAATATGCCCGCTTCACGCCGCCGCCCCAACCGCGTCCGTCGGCAAAAAACACCGCGGACTCTGTGCGCACTGCCAAAAAACGTGAGGTAGCCTGATGACTCGTTTACATCGTTACGGCTGGGAACTGGCGCTCGCCGCGCTACTGGTAATTGAAATTCTGGGATTCGGCGCCCTGAACCCACGCCTGCTGGATCTGAACGTTCTGCTGTTCAGCACCAGCGACTTTATCTGCATTGGCATTGTCGCCCTACCCTTAACCATGGTGATCGTCAGCGGCGGGATCGATATCTCCTTTGGCTCGACGATGGGGCTGTGCGCCATAGCGCTCGGCGTGATGTTCCAGGGCGGCGTACCGCTGCCGCTGGCCATTATTCTGACGCTCGCGCTGGGTGCGCTGTGCGGACTGATCAACGCCGGGTTGATTATCTACACCGGTGTGAACCCGCTGGTTATCACCCTAGGGACGTTATACCTGTTCGGCGGCAGCGCGCTGCTGCTGTCGGGGATGGCGGGAGCGACCGGTTATGAAGGTATTGGCGGCTTCCCGCAGGGCTTCACCGATTTTGCCAACCTCGATGTGCTGGGCCTGCCCATCCCCCTGATCTTCTTTCTCGTCAGCGTGATCTTTTTCTGGTTGCTGATGCACCGGACCCACGCCGGACGAAATGTCTTCCTGATTGGGCAAAGCCCCCGCGTGGCGCTGTATAGCGCTATCCCGGTGAACAGGACGCTGTACGCGCTGTACGCGATGACCGGCTTTGCGTCGGCGGTCGCGGCGGTGCTGCTGGTCTCTTATTTTGGCTCTGCGCGTTCCGATCTGGGCGCCTCCTTCCTGATGCCAGCCATTACGGCGGTCGTCCTGGGCGGCGCCAATATCTACGGCGGCTCCGGGTCAATTCTCGGTACCGCCATCGCCGCGCTGTTGGTGGGCTATCTGCAGCAGGGATTGCAGATGGCTGGCGTGCCCAATCAGGTATCCAGCGCCCTCTCCGGCGCATTGCTAATTGTCGTTGTCGTAGGTCGTTCTGTCAGCCTGCATCGTCAGCAAATTAAAGACTGGCTGGCGCGTCGTCGCGCTATCCGGCAGGCCTAAAACCCATTGCCCTAAAGGAAAAGTACATGACTATTCAGAGCATTAAAAAAATTGCCGTAATCAGTACCCTTAGCCTGGCGGCGTTCACTCTCAATGCTTATGCCGCAGAGCGAATCGCGTTTATCCCGAAACTGGTTGGCGTGGGATTCTTTACCAGCGGCGGCAACGGCGCCCTCGAGGCAGGCAAAGAGCTGGGCGTCGATGTCACCTACGATGGTCCGACGGAGCCCAGCGTGTCCGGCCAGGTTCAGCTCATCAATAACTTCGTCAACCAGGGGTATAACGCCATTGTGGTTTCCGCCGTCTCGCCTGATGGCTTATGCCCGGCGTTAAAGCGTGCCATGCAGCGCGGCGTGAAGGTGCTGACCTGGGATTCTGACACCAAGCCGGAATGCCGTTCGTACTACATCAACCAGGGTACACCTGCCCAGTTAGGCGGCATGCTGGTTGATATGGCCGCAAATCAGGTCAAAAAAGAGAAAGCCAAAGTGGCCTTCTTCTACTCCAGTCCGACCGTGACCGATCAGAACCAGTGGGTGAAAGAGGCCAAAGATAAGATCGCCAAAGATCATCCGGGCTGGGAGGTTGTTACCACTCAGTTTGGCTATAACGACGCCACCAAATCGCTGCAAACCGCAGAAGGCATTATTAAGGCTTATGCCGATCTCGACGCCATCATCGCGCCGGATGCCAACGCCCTTCCCGCCGCCGCACAGGCTGCTGAGAACCTGAAAAACACCAGCGTGGCGATTGTCGGCTTCAGCACGCCAAACGTGATGCGTCCTTATGTTGAACGCGGCACGGTGAAAGAGTTTGGCCTCTGGGACGTGGTCCAGCAGGGCAAGATCTCCGTGTACGTCGCTGACGCGCTGCTGAAAAAAGGCGACATGAATACCGGCGATAAGCTGGACATTCCGGGCGTGGGCCAGGTTGAAGTCTCGCCGAACAGCGTACAGGGCTACAGCTACGAGGCGAAGGGCAATGGCATTGTGCTGCTGCCTGAGCGCGTGGTGTTCACGAAAGAGAACATCGACAAATACGATTTCTGAGTTTCATTCCTTAACCATGGAGTAAAAAATGGCTGATTTAGATGACATCAAAGATGGCAAGGATTTCCATACCGATACGCCGCAGCGCAACACCCCGTTCACGCTTAAGGGATGCGGCGCGCTTGACTGGGGGATGCAGTCCCGACTGTCGCGCATTTTTAATCCTGAGACGGGAAGAACGGTCATGCTTGCGTTTGACCATGGCTATTTTCAGGGTCCGACGACAGGACTGGAGCGTATTGATATCAATATCGCCCCCCTGTTCCCGCTCGCTGATGTGCTGATGTGCACACGCGGCATCCTTCGCAGTGTGGTACCACCTGCCACCAACAAGCCGGTGGTTCTGCGCGCCTCAGGCGCTAACTCGATTCTCACCGAGTTAAGCAATGAGGCGGTTGCGCTCTCCATCGATGATGCGGTTCGTCTCAATAGCTGCGCCGTGGCGGCACAGGTGTATATCGGCAGTGAGTATGAGCACCAGTCGATCAAAAATATCATTCAGTTGATCGACGCTGGCATCAAAGTCGGCATGCCGACGATGGCGGTAACCGGCGTGGGGAAAGACATGGTGCGCGATCAACGCTACTTCTCTCTCGCCACCCGTATCGCCGCAGAGATGGGGGCGCAGATCATTAAGACCTATTATGTCGATAAAGGTTTTGAGCGCATCGCCGCGGGTTGCCCGGTTCCGATTGTTATCGCCGGTGGTAAAAAATTACCGGAACGCGAAGCGCTTGAGATGTGCTGGCAGGCTATCGACCAGGGCGCATCCGGTGTCGATATGGGGCGTAACATCTTCCAGTCCGATCACCCTGTCGCCATGATGAAGGCCGTTCACGCGGTGGTACATCGTAATGAAACCGCTGACCGCGCGTATGAACTCTATCTGAGCGAGAAAAACTAAGCAGTCATGGGCCTGCCAGGCGGGCCCATGCGTTTCAAGGAGAACAGTATGCATGTCACTCTGGTGGAAATTAACGTCCACGACGATAAAGTCGATGAATTTATCGACGTCTTTCGCCTTAATCATTTGGGATCGGTGCGTGAAGAGGGGAATCTCCGCTTCGATGTATTGCAGGATCCGGAAGTAAAGAGCCGCTTTTATATTTATGAAGCCTATAAGGATGAAGCCGCCGTTGCGTTCCATAAAACAACGCCCCACTACCTTGCCTGCGTAGAAAAACTGGAATCGCTGATGAGCTGCCCACGAAAAAAACGCGTCTTCAATGGATTGATGCCATAAGGATCTCAAAAATGAACCGTCCCTTTTCCGGATTGAATCGCGCAGAGTGCGTCTCGTTGATGAAGCGTTACCCGTTAAGCATCGGTATTCTTGCCGGCCAGTGGCTCAAACTCGGTGAGTACCTGCAAACGCTTCGCGCACTTGAACAACCCGTTCTTCACCTGGATCTGATGGACGGGCATTTTTGCCCTCAGTTCACCGTGGGTCCCTGGGCTATCGCGCAATTACCCGCGCAGATGATTAAGGATGTTCACTTGATGGTGGATAATCCCTGGCCCGTCGTGCAGGCAAGCGTAAAGGCGGGAGCACACTGCGTCACGTTGCAGGTGGAAAACTCGCCGCATCTGCACCATATGCTCCACTGGCTGGGTGAGCAAAATGCGGAAGTCTCCGGCGGCACAATGCCGGTGTTGCGTGGGATCAGCCTGTGCCCGTCAACACCGCTGGAGCACATTCTGCCAGTCATTGAAGACGTTGAAATCGTACAAATTCTGGCGGTTAATCCAGGCTACGGTAGCAAACTCAGCAAACCTGCCTTACTGCGGCGCATCGCCCAGGTTGTCGCATTACTCAATGCGTCCGGGAAGCGGGATTCCCTTCTTCTGGCCGTTGATGGTTCGCTAACACAGGAAGAACTCCCGGAGATCATTGCCAGCGGCGTCGATCGCGTAGTATCCGGTAGCGCGCTCTTCCGGAACGATGCGCTGGCGGAAAACACTAGCCGCTGGCTAACGACGATACATTCTGCAAAGGGGTGATGAGGGGTTCTGCTGGGTGGGGAGTTTTTGGGTATTACCTTGATGAATTCGTTGAAGTTCGTGGGCATGGATGAGGGATGGTTATTGTTGAAAGAGAAATCTTGTGTGGCGCGGACTTAGGGTACAAAAACTGCTTTTGAGGACGTTGTTTTATTTTTGGTGCGAAGGCCGGACTCGAACATCGCACTTACCTCATTGGTTTATATGTCATTTTCTGAATGCAATATAATCAATACCATCATAAATACCATCACGCAACATAGTCATTTAAACGCATAACGCAATTTTTTATTAAAGTAAAGATAAAAATTGAATCAATACCCAAATGATGGTATCCTAGAGGATGGTTTTCAATTCTAACATGGATTTAGGAAGCACTAATGCTTAACTTTGAACAAGTGCTAAACGACATCGAAAATCTTCTTTTTGGCAAACAGCTACAGCCAATTAATCCTTCTACGCCTCCACTATGTATTATAAGCATTGATCGTGAAAACGGTAAATATAAAGTCTCTTCTAATTCTGAATCTAAAACACGTTCATTATCAGAGCTTGAATCGATTTACAGCAATTTAAATATTAGAGGTTTTTGTAATGTAGAGCAGGTTCTTTACGGTAGTTCTTCGAGCAGGAACCAACCAGAAACAATATTTGCTAACTTACCCTATATTCAACATTTCAAGTATGAAAACAAAAAACATCTGTTATTGCGTAGTCATAATGTCCATGAAGCAGCGACATTATCAGAAGTTCAAGGCTCTGAATTTAGGGTTTTAAGAAAAAAAATTGATAATTTTCTCAATTTGAATCTTGGGAAAATTTATGAACAGCAGGTTGAATTAGTTCAAAGCCTTGATGATGCTTATCAAATAGTTTTGAAGAAATTCCCATCTGAAATTGCTTCAAAAAAGGTTGAGGTTACTCTTAATAGATTTAAAGAGCTTTCCGCAGATATGGCTAACTCAGTTGTGACTCTTGATTATAATATAGAGGTGCCAACATTAAAAATTAGTAATAATACTACTGTAGAAGAACTTATAGAGTCACCCAATACTTATGGAGTAGATGAGGGTGAAAATGATACAACATCATCACAGTTGAACTTGGAATTAAAAACTCTACAAGCTAAACTTGGTGTTGCAAGAATTACCTCCAAGACTCCGGTTTTATCTCTCATTTTTGATCGGGTTCATTTTGGTGATATTGAACTACAACCTGACTTCCAAAGAAAAGATCGTATTTGGAATAGTGAGAAGAAGTCTAAATTAATCGAGTCTATTCTCTTAAAACTCCCACTTCCTGTATTTTATTTTGGTAATCGAATCGCAGAAGATAAGTGGGTCGTTGTTGATGGTTTACAACGGATCACAACAATTTATGATTTTATGAGTGGAGAATTTAAACTTTCTAAACTTGATATCCTTGAGGATTTAAATGGTAAAGAGTTTGGTGAGCTTACTCGCACTGAACAAAGAGCCATAAGAGAATATGAAATCACGGCTTACTTTATAGAAATGAATAAAGATAGCACTGATCTCATAGTTGAATTATTCCACCGTATCAATACATATGGTGTTAAGTTAAGTGATCAAGAAATTCGTTCGGCCCTGAATCAAGGTTCAAGTGTTAAGTTTTTACGGTATCTGGCATCCAAAAACGAATTCAAACAAGCAACGCATGGTAAGGTTAAGCCTGATAGACAAAAGGATATGGAGCTTTGCCTTGCTGCTCTTGCATTTATAAATATTGGCTTTAAAAATTATAATTTTAATTCCTATGATAAGTTTTTATCAAAAGCCATGGAAAACTTAAATCTATATAAACTAAACTTATTAAACGAAAAAGAAATAGATTTAGGAAGTGCGTACATTTCGAATGAATGCAACGAGTATCTTCAAATAGAAAGAAAATATTTGAGGGCTTTAAACCTCGCCTATGATGTTTTCGGTGATTTAGCTTTCATAAAAGAGATTGGCTCTAATACATCACCTATAAGTAAGCAACTTTATGAAGTGATAATTTACTATTTCTATTATGTTACTGAGGAACAAGAAGAGTTATTGCTGAAAAATTCTGATAAATTGGTTGATACCCTTTATTCTGCTATTGATAGCAATTCAAAAGAATATGCCACATGGGATTCACAGACTTACATTGAAGCAGAGCGAGGGTTTAAGGACTCTATCTCTACCTCAACAGGAAAGAAAATAACTATATTATATAGATTCAATTCTTTTGCGAAAATTCTTGAACAAAGCACAGGCATTAAGATTGTTAATGCTAATGAGGGTAATTGATAATGCTCCCTATTAAATCGATAAAACTCAAAAATTTTAAATCATACAAAGAGCAATCTTTTGATTTGTCAGGTCTAAATGTATTTTGTGGTAATAACTCTGTCGGTAAGAGTACAGTAATGCAAGCCATAGGTATGGTGTTACAGTCTGATTTTGGTAGTAAAAATGATATAAAGTTAAATGGTGAACTGATAAACATTGGTCGTATTGACGATATTATTAATGACTTTATTTCAGATGATGATCAACTGAAAATCACTCTATCAGTTAAAGAATGTGAAGTCAGTTGGGGGGTTACACAAGAGGACTCAGCAAATCTCCGTAATGAACTTCCATGTATTTCAGGTATGGATAGCATTAAAACAATTAAAGACTTTATAAATGCAAGTAATTTTCAATATATTGAAGCCGAACGTATTGGTCCAAGAGACAATATTTCTTTATCACAACACAATTTTCATAGCGATTGGTTGGGGAAAAAAGGTGAATATGTCATCGAAGTATTAGACAATATAATGAATAGACAAGATAGACTAATACTGAAAGATGGTAATCCAAATAAAGACGACCCAAGAATACATCATAATTATAATAATGTCAGGGTTGCGAATAATATACAGGCATGGATGGATGAAATATCCCCAAATTATAAAATACAGCCAAAATTGGAAGTTAGTGCAAACATTGCTTATAACACAATACAGGCTGAGTCAGGAAAACAAACTAAACCCAAAAACATTGGTTTTGGTTATAGCTATGCTTTGAGTATTGTTTCAGCATTACTTTTAGCAAAACCGGGCGAATTAGTAGTTTTAGAAAACCCGGAAGCCCATTTGCACCCTAGAGGACAAAGCTATATGGGTAGATTAATAGCTTACACTGCTCAAGCGGGAGTACAGGTATTGATAGAAACTCATAGCGATCACCTTCTCAACGGAATCCGTGTCGTAGCAAGAACATCTCCTGACTTTTCACCTGAGCTAATTTCGTTATTTTATATTTCACATGAGAATAATGAATCTACTGCAGAAAAGATATCTATTGGCAAAGATGGAAAACTTTCTAGTTGGCCGAAAGGATTCTTTGACCAGCAATCAATTGATATGTATACCATTATGACAGGATCATTTAATACTCCTGATATTGAAAATTAAGGGGATTTCATGAAAGCAGGTGTTTGCTTGTTCATAGATAGTTTTTCTCTTGAAGAAGAACAAATTAAGATTTTTAACCAGATTAAAGATCTTAAAGCACTTGTAGAGAGAGTGGATTCAGATTTTATAAAGTTTCTTCGCTCCAATGAATTTGATGGAAAATTTGTCACTAAATTATTTTCAACAAACCCTGATTACGGTGGCCTTGTTAATGAGTATTATAAAATAGGCCAAATTAGTTTATTGGATGAAATAGGCTGCAATGAACTTCTAAATATTATCAATACATCCCCATCGATACTTGCCGAAAGAAAACTCTGTGCCTATCAATCTCCAGACATACCTTTAAAAAAGGATAATACAGTTTCTAGTGAAAGTGAAATAATTGATCTTTCTAAGAAAATCCTTGATGAATTCCCAGCGGATTGTGATGAATATGCTGACAATATTAAAAACATTTTCAAGAATGTCATTTTTTTGGATAACCCACCACAAACCTTTAATTTTATTAGGAAAATTGAAGGTGGATATGAAAATTTTTTGAAAAGCATCACTGAATTTCTTTATTTTGTTAATTACTATACAATTATACCTAATGACTCACAACATAACATTAGAATTATGAATTCATCGTTACCTTATCTTGTAACACCAGAAGGTGGAGGCAAAAATAAACGAGCCATAGGGGAATTAAAACGTGATTTTAAAGTGGGTGATTGTATCTATAAAGACGTGAATTGTGAATTCCATTATAAACTTGAATACATGGACAATACTAATCGAAAAGGAACTTATTACTACAATAGAATATACTTTGGCTTCTTTAATAGAATTCCTGATAGACCGGCACAAATCGCTATTGCTCACATTGGAGATCATTTATAAGGTAGTGATATCGCGAGCCCATTGAAATAAACCATCATTATCAAGGAGTATAATAATGAAATTGTACGAAACAGTAAATGAAGTTTATGATATATATGAAAATGAAGAAAATGGTATACTCACTTACCATATATTTTTGAAAGGCTCAGGCGTGTTTTTAGAATCACCATTTAGCACACCTGTAGAAGCATTATCAGTTATTAATATATTGACTGATAATATCAATCAAATAAATGCAAATATTAAAACTATCATACTTAATGCAGAGCCCCCACAACCTAAGAAAAAAACATTTGGTGGTTAACTAACCTCTAAATATTGACAACCTCCTTTTTTCAATATACATAATGATAAAAGGAGGTAAAATGCACAATAATTTATCTAATATATTCATAGACAATGGTTTAATAAACTTAAAGGATAATTGTGGTCGTACACCATTATTTTATTCTAATGACTATTTACTTACAACATCTCTTTTAGCTGCAGGAGCCGACCTAAATCATTTAGATAACTATGGAAGGACACCTTTATTTTATAACTGGATACATAGCAAAGCAATAATCGATTTGTTTATACAACTTGGTATCGACTTGAACATAATAGATAGTCATGGTTTAACATTCATGTCATATGATATGGCACTGCTCAACCCTCACATTATTATAAACCATAAGCATCTAATTACTAATAAAATAATAAAAATCAAAACAGTTACGCCAAACTCATTTAGCTACATAAAACTACTGTTGAATAGTGGTTTTATTGTTGAATTTACTCCAATCGTAAAATTAGAATTTCCACAAGAACGGCAAGAACAGATGCTATTGGATCTCTTATATTTTATTAGCAAACACAATATATCTTTACACAATGTAAAGTTGATATATAAAACCTCATCGTCCATAATAAATTTAGTAGATGAAAAGAAATACAAATCATATGAATAAGCAAGGGCTAACTCATCGAAGCTCCGCTTCTTTGCGTTCCCTTGTTTTTCGCCCTTCGGTTGAAAAATATCCTCCATTACATTTTAGTATTTAATATTTAGCTCATTTAGCTTCGTATAAAAGTATCAAACTTAGTCTACTCAGTTATAAAGAAGGTTAATGATACAACAAAACCTTTACCATCATTACTTTTTATGTTATGAAATAACAATTGCCCTGACAGTGGTTAAAAAAAATGAAAACAAGAGACAAACCTAAATTTAAAATACTTTCAGTAGAAAAAATTGAATCCTCTCAGGAAATAGCTCAATGGCTTATGCAATTTAATAGCAGCCAAAAAGCGATTGCAAAAAACATCTTGAGCAAGTTAACTTTTGTAAGTAGAGATGAGTTTACCATATGGCTTCAAAAGAGCATTTCTGATTTACCAAAAAATAAAAATTATGCCCTTTATTCAGTTCGCAAATTAGATCCAGACAAACAAGTATTATGGGACCTTAATGGTGATGTTGTTAATAGACCAGGTCATTCGCAAGGTAGCGAAGACTTAGTATATTCAATTATTTCAAACCTTGTGCGGTCTAATAAAACTATGTTTTTAGATCATCCATCTCTCAATGATCTGAAAAAATCTAAAGTCAACGATTTTTTACTTATTGATGATTCGATTGGTAGTGGTGATAGAGTATCCGGATTTATTAATGCCATGCTCGATAACCCTACCTTTTTAAGTTGGTGGAGTTTAGGATTAGTAAGATTAACTTTAATTTCTTTCGCCAGAACACTAGGTTCTGAAAATAGAATAATCAATACTATTCGCGGCTCAGACCATGGAGTAAGAAAATATAGAAAATCTGAAAAAATCAATTTCATAAGTAACATCGTATATAATGAAAATTGGTTAGAAACTCGGTGGGGTGAGCAGTATAATGAAATAATCAATCTTTGTAAAAATCAAACCAAAATTCCTCCATGGGCTCGTCTTGGCTATGGTAATGTTTTATCTAATATAATTTTTTATCATAGCGTCCCTAATAACCTTCCTGGAATACTATGGTTTTCTAATAAAAAATGGCAAGGACTAATGCCTGATAGAGCAATTCCAGGATGGCTGCTTGCCTTGTTAGAAAATGGAACAAAACATAACACTTCCCCCCATTCATCTTTATCTCCCGAAATTATAAATTTACTAAAACTTATAAAAAGAGGTGTCAGAGATAACAAAAGCATTGCCTTACGTTTGAATGTTGATTGTTCGTATGTAGAAAAACTACTCATATATGCAGAGACATTAGGACTATTGACAACTCAAAAACGACTATCTAAATTCGGACTTGACATACTTGTAAATTCTAGGCATGTTAAAACCGATAGTGTATGGGATTTTGGTCTTTACATTCCAGAGTCTTGGTGTGCTGATCAGCACTCCGTTCAGCCGTTAAACAATGATGAGTGAAGTTCACCGCTTGTTTGACAGAATCTGTTGTGGCTTTTGTTACAACGGATGGGGATGTTGGAGAAACATCTCTGGAAAGATCTGACGCAAAGGCGGCTACGCCGCCCTTCAATGTCATACATTAACGGCCATCGAGGACTCGGAAAATGTATGACACTGATGGCCCCCTGGGCTCAAAGGATAGGTGAATGGAAATCTGGTCAGCACACCAACTTTATCAAAATGCAGAGTCATCCTTAGGGAAGACACAGGCTCTAAACTTAAGAAATTATGCAAGTAATCTGAAGAAAAATAATCTCCCTGTAATTTTTACATTACGCCATCTTTCAAAAATTACTGGTGTTGATTATCGCTTGCTACGATCCACTGTATCACGCCGCCGTGAATCAGCAAATTATCGCATGTTTGCTATAAAAAAACGTTCAGGTGGAAGACGCCATATTCATGCTGTAACTGGCGAGATATTTAAAGTACAGCATTTCATCAATAGTGAAATATTAAAAAAGTTAGTTCCCCATAATACTTCTTTTGCTTTCCATCCTAATGGTGGCATCAGAAAATGTGCAGAACAGCATTGTGGTGCTAAATGGCTCTTCCAATTCGACATTTCCGATTTCTTTTATTCAATAAATGAATCTGATGTTTATATGGTTTTTAAAAATGCTGGATATCGGCCATTAATAGCATTTGAACTATCAAGGCTATGCACAACTATACGTTTACCACAACATTTACAATCTCTAATTTCTGTTCCTAAGCACTCAACTAAGGAATATAAGCTTTACGGACAAAATAAAGAGAAGAGCCTTTTTTGGGACATATCAGAACCATGGCCGTTAGGAGTGCTACCTCAAGGGGCACCGAGTAGCCCAATGCTTAGTAATTTAGCCACTGTAAAGTTAGATATTTCTCTATCTGAATATGCTAATAAATATGGCTTCACTTATACTCGATATGCTGATGATATAACATTATCCTGCGGTGGTACTCTACCCGACGGTGTTTCGGTTGGAAAAATACAAAATAACATTATCAGCATCATTCGTAAGCACCATTTCAAAGAAAACGTAAGCAAAATAAGAGTAGCTGGACCTGGTTCAAAAAAAATAGTTTTAGGATTACTTGTTGATGGCAATGTCCCTCGATTATCTAAACAAACTTATAAACGTATTGAACGCCACCTTTACTCAATAAAAAAATTTGGTCTCTCAGAAGTTGCAAGACATGAAAAATTTGACTCTCCAATTGGCTTTTACAATCATGTCGCAGGTCTGATTGCTTTTGTGAAGGATGTTGATAATGCAAGATGGCTGGAGTTTAGTCAAAAGTTTGTTTCAATAGATCATCCTTAATTTTAATTTAGGGAATCTTTGAATACTTTATTTCAGAGAGATTTATTTTTAGCACATTAAACCCATATATCAAAACCGTTCTGCTATTGACTAATGGGAAATAATAACTATCATTAATCATATTAAATCATATAAAAGGAACTTATATGGCTAAATTAAGATCAGATGACAGAATTAGAATACATTGTATAAGTGTTAGACTCAACAACAATGAATTACAGATTTTAAATATAAAACGCGGTAATAAAAGTAAAGGTGAATGGCTCCGCATGTCATTTCTGCAAAACCTGCCACCAGTAGTACCGACAATTAATACTGAAGCCTGGAAAAAATTGTCTGACATATCACAAAAGTTGAATCGTATTGCTCTCCATATCGACAGTAAGAGTAAAGATAGCCAGCTTACTCATACAGAGCTTTTCGCTGTCAAACGACAACTGCAAGAGCTTCGCCAGCACCTGCTAAATGCTGACATATGGAGCAAACCCTATGAAGGGTATGCAGAAGATCAAGAGAGGTAAGAACTTCGCTGGTTTTGTTCGTTATGCATTGCAGCCGGGAGCACATCATAAAAGCGATCCAGTCGTAATCGGGGGCAATATGCTGAGTGATTCAGCCTTTGAACTGATTGCGGAATTTGATGGTACCAAACAGCTTCGGCCAGATGTTCAGAAGGCCGTTTGGCACAACTCGCTTCGCTTACCCGATGGTGAATCACTAACGGCTGAACAGTGGTCCAGCATCGCAGATGACTATATGGAGAGAATGGGATTCAGTGATACTCATCTCCGTTGCTATGTGCTTCATGACGATCCGGCTGGTCAGCACATACACATTATTGCAAGTCGCATAGATCTTAATGGAGGGAAGCTGTACTTGGGTAGGAATGAAAATCTCATCAGCACACAGATCATCAGTAAACTCGAAGTCGCTCATGGCCTGACAGTGACAAAAACTGCATCTCCCCCCTCGCAAGCACAACCGAAGCGGAAGAGAGTGTCCCGTAATGAGAAAATGCTATCGGAACGAACCGGGGTGCTTTCACCAAGAGAAGCTCTGCAGCAGATACTTGATAAAAGTTTATCTGATAAGCCGGACCTTCCAACTTTCACAAAACGACTGGAAGAAGCAGAAGTCGGCTGGACGGCAAATGTCGCAAGCACAGGTAAAATGAACGGGTTCTCATTTTCCTACCGCGATATTGCTTTCAAAGCTTCACAGTTAGGCAAGGGTTACTCTTGGGCAAATCTTCAAAAGCAACTTAACTACAATCCTGACCACTTAGAAGCTATACGAACCAACACACCGACAAAAGACCACCCTGCTCCTGCTCCTGCTCCTGCTCCTGCTCCTGCTCCTGCTCCTGCTCCTGCAACAGTGTTGAAAACCACTGAGAGAAAGGAAAGTATCGTTGAAAAAATTGCAGAACTGGAATTACGGCTCAGAGAAGACAAACGAAACGAAATCGTAGGAAAGATTCTTCAAAAAAATGCAGTACAACGGCAAAAGCATCTCAGGCTCAGTAGCTGGTTTCCCTTTTTACAACGGCTCATAGAGCTTCTCCGAAGCTACGGTAAGAGCATTCTTCACAACAACCCTGCAAGATTCTCAAAAGTCTATTCAACACATCATCTGAAACCTGCAAGAAAAATCCGTTTATAGACAGCTAGTTGCAAACGCCTTTCGTAACCCAACTCAATTTCTTAGTAATAAATTTGTGTTTAGTCAAGAAAATATTGATCGTTATTACAGATCGATAACTCAATTATGATAGATATTAACTATCAAGCAACGATCATCGATCGGTACAAGTGATTTTACTTTAGTCAGCCAGCCATCGAGAATCCCTACAAACACGCAGTAAATCTTCCACCCTGGGGTTGCTATGAAAAACGAAACAATTAAGTGCCCGTTCTGCTTTCAGGAGAGTCCGTTTGGTGTCCGTGTCTGCACCGGTTGTCATTCAACCATCAAATATGGAGCCGTTTCAGCCTGGTTAGCTTTACTAATAGGAATTGTGCTGTTAGCGATTGCTTTCTTTATATTCGCTATCAGTCAAAGTTTTATATTAACTGTCGTTATCTATTTTGCCTCAGCAATTTCTTTGAGATTTTATTTACGTAAGAAATTTGCACACAGAGCCGTTTTCACACATAAAAGCTAACTCTGGTCAAATATAATAAGGATCATTAAATGAATAAAATTATTGTTACATCCTTTTTTATTGCAATATGCTTAATTACCGGTTGCTCAACATCAGGGAACCAAAAGATTAAAAATGAAACTGCTCAAAGTCTACAATCAAAAATAATTAAAAACAAAACAACTAAGGCAGAGCTACTTGCTCAACTTGGTGAGCCTGACACTAGAACGACTCTTGACGATGGCAACGAGCAATGGAGATATTTCATGTATAACAATCAGTTCAATGCCTCGACTTTTATCCCTGTTGTCGGTTTGCTAACTGGCGCTTCCCAGACTCAGTCTAGAACTCTCGAAATCTACTTCAATGGAGAAACTGTAGGCAAATGGACATTCTCTACTGATAATAACAATACAAAATCTGGCATTCTCCAGTAAAATACTTAATCAGGAACAAGTCTAATGAAAATATCTTCGGTCCTTACTGTTATTATTTCTGCATTTGTTCTCACTGCATGTAGCAGTGAGCCTTCCCAAGATGATATTTTTAAAGCTATGCGAAAATGGACTGGAAGCTATCTGACTTCAGTAAAAAAAGTAGATTGCACAAAAGAATCTGATAAAAGCTATAAGTGCAATATAATTATGGATATGAGCGGAACAAAGCAAGCTGGAACAGTTAAATTAATAAAATCAGATGATGGCTGGCAAGTAGGAAGTTATTAATAAAGTAAATTAGTAAAATGAAGCTCCCTTTCGGGAGCTTTTATAATCTAACATTTCTTGCTCTAACAACCTCATGGGTTAACTCTTTCTCGATAACCTTCACTTCATACTGTGTTCTTACAACAGCATAAACTTCTTCTGCTTTTTCCTGATTGTTATCTATGAAATTCACAAGCGAGTTTAGCTCTCTTAGGACCCCTTCTTTGTTATTTAATCGTTGTAATAGATTGCTTGTCAGACTTTTGTATACCGAGCTAAACATAGCCATTATGTTATCAATATTACGATTGGATTTGGAATAAATCCTTTTAGGGTAGAAATATTTTAAATGGTATCCCACAAAAATTAAGTAAAGCTGGTATGAAAAACTTTTATCGCCTGGCTGGTATCTTTTTGAGATATACTTATCGACAATAATAATAAGTTGCTCTTCCAGAGTAAATTCTGGATTGATGTTGCTTTTGTCCATAAAATGCATCCTTGCATAATTGAAATAGTCTTCCTGACCATATATTTATATTTATCGTATTTATTTAGCTTGTCAATAGACGTAACCTATCAATTGTCATTTTTTATTAAATGGCCGATTCAACTGTTCCATAGTAAGACCGTGTCTGTAAGCATTGTACTGCCAATAGCTAAATTGCTCTTTGTATCTATTGTTCTGTTTTTTCAACATTTCATTTTCGGCTTTAAGATTTAATATTTGTTGTGCCGCAATTGTTAAATTGGCTGGTTTCTTTAAGCCTGATTTTTTCAAATTGGACAAATTTTTCTTTGTTCTATATGCTTCAACAACTTCATCATGAGCACTTAAAGATTGCCTTGTGATAGTTCTGTTTAAATTTTTATAAACTGATTCACATAAATCACTCCATGTGATTTTGCCGTCCCAAGTCAATATCATGTGTGTAATTGCTTTTATTTCACTCCTGTTTAAATGTTTTGCCATATGCATCTCCTGTTTCAATTATTCAAAAGTTTATTAATTCTTTCCAAGTTTTTTTCGTGGTGCTGCAACCATTTATCAGCCCCATAGTCACCATTTTCAAAAGCGATCTGAGTTATATTTATCAATTTCACTAATTTTTCTCGGATTGATTCCAATCTAATTCTATCTACTGGTTTCATGTCCAGTCTTTTATTATCATATTCTATAAATTCATTGATTTTAGTACAAGGCTGAACCAAATAATTATGCACACAGTAACCAAACTCTGTTAAGTGAATTGCTCCTTGATTCAGGTTATCAAAATCAACTGTCATTTCATTTGTGGGTATTGATTCCCTTTGACAATAATTTTTCATGCTCAATTTAATCGCTTTGATTTTATCTAACATATCTTCTTCCGACACGTGATTATAAACTCTGTTCTGATTCTCATTAATACGACCAGACCATTTAGCTATATCCAATTCAGACATTTCACCATAATGGGCTATTGTGTTTAAAAGGTGCCGAGGTTGGTGTGAGCGAATAAGTAGTGGTTTACCTTCATCATCATAATACCCATATCGGGAAAATATATTTTTATACCTCATCTCATAGCTTTTTTTACTTTGTATATCACTAAAAAAGAAACTTTTAGTGGGTTTGTAAAATGTGAAAATTGAAGTCATTCTTGATAAAGAAAGTTGATCAGCATTGAGCAAGCATAAAGCATTACTAAACTTTATGGATTTTTCTTTATCATACCATGGAAAGTCTCTGCTAAAATTAGAACTAATAATTCCCCACAAATCACTCAATGAATAGTTGTAATCATTGGGGTTTAAAAAACTTTTCCCACCATCCAAACTCGTTCTTTTAATTTTTAAAACACATGATTTATGATCAAATAAATGAAACCCCAGTGCATGGCAAACTTGTACAACGGTCAATTTAGCTTTTTCATCAACTATTGGGCAAAGCTCATTCCGGTAAAATTTATCAGGGTGCTTTTCGCACCAGTGAGCAAGTGCTCTTGCATTTTGTGATAAGGAAAGTAATCTTCTAATCGCTTTCTTTGCAACTGGTATCATGACTCGTGGAATCCATTTGATATTAGGGCCATACCCCTTAACCGAATAAAATCTCAGCCCATATCTTTCTATACCCTTGCCATCTATTTGTGTAATCTCACAATCAGCAGGTAAGGCTAAAATCTCAGAGATTCTGCTCGGACAACAAAGTAGAAGTGCAAATACTGAACTGGTGAACTTATCTCTTGGGCTCAGTAACTCATCATTTTTAGAGAAAATATCAGCAATAGCGAGTAATGCCTCTTCATCTGGTAACTTATCGCTTCGGTGATAATCCTCAATCTCAGGAAGGTAATTGTTTTTGACTTTCTGTTTTACATGGTTTTTCCATGAGATATATCCTGACTTCACAAGATTATGTTCACATAGAAACTTTGATATTTTTTCAAGCTGTATTCCACATTTAGCCAAAACGTTACCTTCAAAATATTTACTTCCGATCTGCATTGCTTCATCGAAAACAACGGCTGTAACATTATAAATGAGACCAGTGTTCTGAACCTGCAAAAGAGCCTGTTCGAGACATCGCAAGGCCATCATAATAGCCCCATAATTTTTCAATGGTTTCAATGAGTGTTGATATCTGATATATGCTTTCGCAAAATTGATATAATCTTCGTGCATTGCATCAATGGAATCAAAGACTTTATTTCCAACCCCTATTTTTCTAAATGTGACATATCCTTTCCAAGCATACTGATCCCAGTCCTGAGTTTGGGTTAGTCCGGTCAGTTGATAGCGACAAAACTTTATAAATTCATTATAGTTGCTTTCTGCTGTAAGTTGATTTTTAGATTTAAATAATATAATATTTTTCATAGAACATTTACCTCATCAATATCAATTGGCATAAAGAAAGCACATTTATTACAAGGGAAGCTTACATTTAAATTCTGACTTTGACATTTTCTCGAAGAGCAAAATTTAAAATCCCTTATCTTATTAGACCTTATTCCATTCATAAAAATATCAGCGACAAATGACAATTGTTCTGAAACAGCGGAATCAATTCTTTCAACACTCTCAGCAAGATTTTTAATATAAATGCCCGTACTTGAAGTAGAAGAATGATCCAACAATTCAGCTATAGTATTGGCATTATGTCCCTCCCTAGCCAGCATAGTTGCTATCGTATAGCGAAGCCTGCGAGGAGTAGCATTGAGTAGAGAACCTGTACGATTTGAAATTAAGTTCACAGTATTAACAATATTCTTTAATGCTCTATTAGCAATTGTTGGTTTTGCATATATTTTATTAGCCTCCAGGAAGTTAAAATCTATTATGGCTAAATCAAGCAGTTTGTCCTCGTTCAAGAAAACTGGAACCTTGCCTTTGTCATGATCATCAAGGGTTTTGCCAAAGGTTTGCTCAACAAGCCTCACGGAATGATTAGCTTGAAGTTGAAGAATTGATGCAACCTCTGAGATTATTGGCAGTTCTCGATATTGTAGTTGTTTACCTCTTTGTTTAACTCGCGGTACTGAAATTAAATATTCTACTTTACCAGTATCTAAATTCTTTTGAAGAAGGTCTTTATATTCCAACATAACTAACTGCTGAGGTCTTCTACCGGTAAGACTTATTAATAGTGATATCGCATAATCTGACAGTGACAGTTCACCTATGCTATATGCGTGACTCATAGCCTTGATCAAGGAAGTGTGTTCCTCTTTAGTCAGTGGACCCACAGTTGGATCATCTTGTAATATAGGTTGACCAGCTTTTTTTATTTTTAGGTCAAAATGCTTTGCTATTTCAATAGCACTTGCATCTATTCCGGGGTATCCTGATTCAAACCATTTAGTAAAAAATGGCCGTAAACCTCGAAAATATGATGGTTTATTTGCTGATTGCATATTTTGATATTGGATTATTACTTTATCATCAATGTAATTAGGAGAAACATTGTTAATAAAATTCTTCATATTTTTAACTATAGTTTTTACATACAAATGGCTTTTACTACAAAAATAATACTGTAATGTATTCACAAATCCACAAACCAAACTTTTGTTCATAACACATATCAAGTCTCTAATATTGATTCCATGACTCTCAATCGAAGTGACGATTTTTTGTTCATGAATAGACATTTTATCAGAGTTTTGTTTAATTAAATTATTCATCAAACCCTCCTTTGAATAGTTGCTCTTGCTGCTCAAGTGCAATTTTTTTCGATAGCTCAAAAATATGCCTGCGATTATAGATTATTGAAGTGTCTGAACCTGGTAGCCATCCCATTAGATAAGAACGGATTTGTTGCTCTTTTTCTTCGGATATGTCCTTAGCCTTATCTATTGTTTTCGAGAACTCATAATTCCATGTGTGTCGTAATTTATGGCCTGTTAATCCACTTAGAAGCGAGGATGATTGACGAACAACACTCACTATCTTATGGTATGAAGAAAATGATAGTGGTTGCCCTTGAGTCTTCCCTTCCTTATAGGTAATAAACAGAAAATCATGCTTATTAGAATTTTTAACTTTCCTACGATCATTCAAAATATAATCTGAAATTTCATATATAAGGTTTTCATCAGCAATTAATTTCCTCTCACAAGTTTTCACTAATGGCTGATAAACTCGTGGATCTGTTTTATCATTTGCTCTCCTCCTTATTGCTATTGTTGATTCTGCAAAATCTATGTCACCAATTCGCAGATTCAAAAGTTCACCGGCTCTCATGCCAAAACAATGTAATAATAGGAATATTAGGTTATTTCTTTTTTGTACTGTTTCCGTAAACGGATTCAAATTACTTCCTGGCGAAAGAATGCTAAACAAATAATCCAGTTGAGATTTGTCTAAGCTCTTTTCGATATCCATAACATATTTGTCATTGTTTCTTGGTTTCTTTCTTTTTATGTTGTTAATGAAAACAAGTATCTCTTTGATTGTATCTTTCTGACCTGTATGAGAAAGAAGCATTTTACATAGCCATTCCAGATAGTTAACTATTATTGTAATACGAAAATACTTAGTTGGTTTCTTGACATTTGAAACGCAAAAGTCATGATCTCCACCACTTTTAAAATTGAATGAAGTAAACTCAATCAAATCATCAATTTCATGATGAGCAAGAAATATCCTTTTCTGAATTCTTTCATCAATATCGATCTCTTTCCTCATAAAGAATCGATATAACAATGAAATGCTACCGGCAATAACTTTCATTGTTGATATAGACTCTGAACGATTTCTGACTTGTGTTGTTATATACAAATTTGGATAATACAATGGCTCACCAGTTTTTTTATTTACAACATGGCAATACCTCTCACCATTTTCCAACATAAACGAATCTACACAAATACTGCACATATTTTCCTCCTAAACCTTACAAAAAGTATAATTCCAATATATTAATAATAAGCATTTCGTAGATTTACAAATTTATTTGAATCGTTAGAATCATTTATTTAAATTAAAACAGTGAGATAGACGATTATTCCTGTCAAATTATCATCTGGTAGATCTAGTATATATTATGTACACCTAATACTTCGAAAACAATCTCACTGCCTTGCTAATAAACGGCAACCAAAATAATGTAAGTTATTTTGTAAAGTTTTAAGCCTAAATATTGGGCCAAACTTTACATTCTTACAAAAGAGTTTTCAGCCCAATCTGGTATTGAATTATTCGCTTTGAAAGATTTCTCATTTCAACGGGACATTTAATTAGCGAGAACCATGTCTCGTAAACATAAAACTGCTCGAAAATATCAAGCTCAGAGATCGCGTCTAAAGGCTGTCTCAAATTTCCGACAAGATACTGACTGAGCCAGTAAATGATTTCTTTATTAAAATCGCTATTCGGCAAATCATAAATCGCTCCGGGTTCGAAGATCTTGCAAAAAAGATCCTCGCCTAAATTGCACATATGGTTTTCTTCATTCATAAATTCTTCGATATTCATAAAAATCTCTCCCAAGTTTAATTAAGCAACTTTAATTCTGCTTGTTTCGATAACTGATTGAATCCACTCGTCAACTTCACTCTCGACAAAAGCAACGGCACGAACTCCGATCTTAACGGGTGCCGGAAACCGACCTTCACTGATCAGACGATAGATCCAAGCCTTGCCGAAACCAGTTCGTTTCAAGACTTCTGGTAAACGAATTAAGCTTTGATTGGTTGTATTCATTTGGCTGTTTCCTCCGCTTCCGTTAAGGAGATATTAGCCACACAGATTTGTATCTATGAAGGGAGTGCTGATAACTGAAAATTTAGATGAGGGAAGAATGGAGAGAAATTTAGGGGAAGAAAAATATTTTCACCATCCCCTTGACAATTGCATGATGATTTATAGCTAGAGAGATCCGAGTTCTGAAATCGGTATGTTGATGAGATGACTGTTTTTACTAAGAAAGTACTCCAAACTACGAGTTATCTCTCCATTTAAAGCCTTTTCAGCAACGGGCCTATCTGTATCTTTAATGTGATCTTCGCCTCTAATCTCGTGAGTGAAATCAGGATACAACACACGAGACAAGACCATATTTGAGATTTTTGCTTTTTTGAATTTTGACCAAATTAGTAGGTCCATCATAGGAATAATGTTGTAATCGACAAGTTTTCTAATTTTTGCGAGCCCTATCTTTTCTGTTTTTACTGGATCAATCTCGTATTCTTTCCTTAGAGTTGGAAGCATAGTTTGCAGGGCTGATATAATTTCCTCATCACTAGATAACCCCAAATCAAATGATACATACATCTTGCTGCTATTTTTGTTGAGAAAAAAGTCTCTCATGGTTTGTGTTATGGGTTTATTTTTTAATTCTTTCTTGAAATCACCATTCTGTTCAAAGAAATCCATATCAAACATTATTAGTTTTTTCTCTAACTTTTCTATATCACCGAAACTTATCTGTACAACATGTTTTTGTCCCTTAACATAGGGATCATAATAATTTTCTTGTCTACTTAAAATGGGATTACCGTCAAGGATTGACTTCAAATTTTGATTTTCATCTTCCCATTCAAAATTTATGCTATCAAAAATCACTTCTCTAAATACAATTTCTCTATGTAGTTCCTTGATTGTAAAAGATTTTATCGGTTCGTAGTTATCAAGATTAAACCAGTTCTTCAATTCCTCAAAGGGGCTAATTGCTCTCATAAACCGCTCTTAGAAATAATTATTGAAAATAACATTACATTTGATATTTATTTATAAAATAAACACCTTCAGATTTTAATACTAATTTTCAGTTAATCAACCAGAGCAAAGTAATTTGCTCCGGTAACTGACTATGGAGAACTAATGTGTCACACACTTTTCCATGAATGCATCGAGGAAATCGTCTGTAATTCCTTGAGGATTCCTTCTTGCACATAATGAATAGAGTTCCTCAACAGCAGAATAGGGGAAGAATCGAGTATCTAATTCTTTAAATTGTGGCATATTAGAAAACTCTATAACTTTATTTCTATATTCGTCAGGTGCCACAACGGTCCAACGTATATTTTTTAACTGTGGTGCATAATCATAAAATTGTTTCATTCTTACCAAACCACTTTTAATACCAGTGCTATGCTCAATCTCCATAACTGCAGGCATTAATTTCCCATTTCGAAACCAAATACAATCTATAAGCCGAGCTTCTTTGATAGCTTTATCATATGATTGAAGCACTTGTTCATTTCTTAAATTATCTATGACCCCATCCATTTGGGCTATAGATTTTCCATTATACTGGAGGCCTCGATCATTTGCTGCAACCCATGTTCGATAACCTAAGTAATGACCTATTTTTACTAATGAGATTTGAATTTGTGCATGACGTCTTTTTTCCTCAATCGTCATTCCTTTAGTAGGTAAGATTGTCTCTATATCAACTGATTGATGGACAACATCTAAATTCATTTCAGAAATTATAACATTAGTAATATGTTCTATTGCTACACCATTTTCATGTGGGTCATTTGGTCTATAAATAAGGTGCTTGTGACCTTTTTTAATATTTTTCTGAGTGTTCATTACCTCAAGGCGATCAAGCTTACACCAATAAAACTCAGGAGTATGGGCCAAAAGGCTTTCGAGAACAGCACGTGTATTATAGCTTGCACCAAAAATACGATCCAAATTGACAGGGACATCTTCCTGTAAAGCATTAGCCAGTCTCCACAACATTTGTGTGGAGATGCTTTCCGATTTAGAACTATGTAGTGTCTCACCCTTTTTTGGATCGAATCTTTTAAATTCTATTGGGCCTTCGGGAAGTTGGACATTCGTTACAATGATTCTTCCCGAATTTCGCACATTTACATAATTAAACTGCGTGTTTCTTGGTAGATTGGCAATCGCCTGTGCTAAGTTCGCCGCAGTTACTCTCATATTCGATTCCTAAATGCTCTATAATAGATTTGGCAATACCGGCCGCTGCTAAGTAGGGTACACCGTTACCGACTGTTTTAAACATATTAGACAGAGTCATATAAGCAGGTAATTCAAATTCTTTTGGTAAAGACTGAATTGCTAATGCTTCGGCAACAGTAATTCTTCTTGGTTTATAAGGATGTAAATGTACCTCATTATTACCATAAGCAGCAGTTGGTGAAAATCTCCATCTATGCAACCTTTTATAGGATTTTTTACTATCGTCCCCTTCCTCGACAGTCAAAAACCTCGCAAGCCCTGCTCTTGCCGCGAATACATGCTTTGCATTTGGATGATTATCAACCTGGTTTTTCTTGAACCAATGCTCTACTGTTAACTCTTCTGGGATACCCTTTGGTTTTATAACAGAAGTGTTTTCTGAAAATTGGTTTGTCGTCGGCCATTTATATTCAAATGCAGTTCTTTCAGGGTAGACTCTTTGCCCCCAATTGAACTGACTTGCATATTTTTCATCAAGGAAACCAATCAATATGATTCGTTGCCTATCTTGAGGAGCACCATACTCAATAGAATTTATTAGTTTTTCATGCAAACAATAACCAACCGATTCTAATTGAGTTTTTAAATGGTCAAAAAACTCCCTATGTTTACTGGTACGATATAGACCTTTAACATTCTCAAAAAGAAAGAAATCTGGTTTCATTTCAAGAATGATATCAATATAGCTTTGTGAAAGCCGACCGTTTTCACCATCTCGACCTTTATTTTTACCCGCTACAGAGAAATCCGGGCATGGTGGACCACCAATAAATCCAGTCAATCGCCCCTCATTTTTAAGTTGAAGCATAGAAGACTTAATTTTTTCATGTTCTACATCTTCAATACTGCACTCTGCATACCCAAAACGAGGTGGTGCTATATTTAATTTTTTCCTCGAATGTTTATATGCATCCATAAACGGAGCATGGTATTCATTCACGAAAACCACTTCATAACCATTTTTTTCAAATCCAAGATCAAGAAATCCTGAACCAGAGAAAAAAGAAAAAATTGCGGGGTTAATTGTGGACATTTTTTACCTATTAAATTTAAATTAAAAATATAGCCATTGTAATCATATCACACGGCTATGCCAGTGGATAGTTAATCGTTGATCAAGCTACTTTGTTGTAAAATCAAAGGGACTGATAAACCTATCTTTCAAGGCATTAAGGTAATCAGCCCACCACTGCAACATAAGCCTTCTTTCATCAAGGTGTTCTGCTTTATGAATGTAGGCAGCACGAACGGAGTTTCGCTCTTGGTGGCTCATCTGCCGTTCAACAGCATCCCTTGACCATTTTCCCGATTCGATCAACGCACTACATGCCATCGCACGAAAACCATGTCCACATACTTCAACCGTAGTGTCGTAGCCCATAGACCTTAAAGCCTTGTTTACCGTGTTTTCACTCATAGGCTTTCTAAAATCATGATCACCAATGAACACAAGTTCACATTCACCGCTGATTTCTCTGATATCTTTGAGGAGTTCTAAAGCCTGACGACTTAACGGCACGAGGTGTGGGGTCTTCATTTTTGAGCCTCGATGAGAATGTTTGACCCCTGGCAATGGCTCACGTTCCCCAGGGATAGTCCACATGGCATTGTCGATATCTATCTCTGACCAACGAGCAAACCTGAGTTCACTTGAACGAATGAAAATGAGCAATGTGAGTTTCACGGCTAACTTCGTGAGTTTTCTACCCTTGAAACTATCAATTCGTTCTAAAAGTTCTGAGAATCGTTCGAATGGCAAAGCTGGCCTGTGGACTCTTTTAGCTACCGCAATAGCTCCTGCCATCTCCTGAGCAGGGTTGTAATCTATCAGCCCATTCTGGACAGCATATCTCATTACTGCCGTTGTTCTTTGCTGTAATCGGGAAGCAACTTCCAATCGCCCGGAAGCTTCAACAGCCTTGATAGGGGCAAGAAGATCTCTGGTATTAAGTTCGGATATTTTTCTTCTACCAATAGCAGTAAAGAGACCATCTTCCATGCTTTTTAGAACTCTCTCGCTGTGGGAATCAGACCATTTCCTTTTACAGGCAGTATGCCAGTCCCTTGCGACAGCCTCGAATGTCAGAGCTTCGCTCTGCTCGATCTTGTCTGCTTTTTTCTTCTCGGAAGGGTCGATACCATCAGATACCAACTTTTTGGCCTCATCTCGTTTCCTGCGAGCTTCACCAAGAGAGACCATTGGGTAGACACCCAATGCTAAAACTTTCTGTTTACCGTCGAAACGATATTGAAGTCGCCAGTATTTTGAGCCATTGGGGTTGATCAGCAAGTGCATCCCCTGCCCATCAGTGAGTTTGAAAGGTTTGTCGGAGGGCTTGGTAGTTCTAACTTTGATATCGGTGAGAGCCATCAGTTGATACCTCCAGTGTTGGTATCAAAATCTATCGAACCGGGAATACCAACAGTTATACCATCATCAGTTGGTATATGTTCAAGGAATTGAGTAGACGTGGACAGACTAAGGAAAGCCAGGAACCTGCTTAACTCGCTGTTTTTATGGACTAAAGTAGACGTTAGTAGACTTGAAAAAAGCTTTGTATGGTGCCGAAGGCCGGACTCGAACCGGCACGTATTTCTACGGTTGATTTTGAATCAACTGCGTCTACCGATTTCGCCACTCCGGCACGGAAGGGATGCGGAAAACGTTGTGGATTATACCTGTCATGCGCCACCATGCAAGCGCCAGCGTGTGTCTTCTCCGTTAAGTGTCGAAAAAATCAGCATACTTCCATCCCGCCCTCTTCTTAATCCCCCCTTCTGCAAAGCGACGCCGTTTTCCATGCTCTACACTTTCCTGTTCAACACCACACTGAGGGAAACACGATGTCGATGATAAAAAGCTATGCCGCAAAAGAGGCGGGCAGCGAACTCGAACTCTTTGAATACGATGCTGGCGAACTCAAGCCGGAAGATGTCGAGGTGCAGGTCGATTACTGCGGTATCTGCCATTCCGATTTGTCGATGATCGACAATGAGTGGGGATTCTCTCAGTATCCACTGGTTGCCGGACATGAGGTGATTGGTCGCGTGGCCGCCCTCGGCAGCGCAGCGCAGGGGAAAGGACTGAAGATCGGTCAGCGCGTGGGGATTGGCTGGACGGCGCGCAGCTGTGGTCACTGCGATGCCTGTATCAGCGGTAATCAGATCAACTGCCTGGAAGGAGCAGTACCAACCATTCTCAATCGCGGCGGCTTTGCTGAGAAGCTGCGCGCTGACTGGCAGTGGGTGATCCCGCTTCCGGAAAGCATCGATATTGAATCCGCCGGTCCGCTACTGTGCGGCGGTATCACGGTATTTAAACCGCTGCTGATGCACCACGTCACCGCCACCAGCCGCGTCGGGGTGATTGGCATTGGCGGGCTGGGTCATATCGCCATCAAGCTGTTGCATGCGATGGGATGTGAAGTCACCGCGTTCAGCTCTAACCCGGCGAAAGAGAAAGAGGTACTGGCGATGGGCGCCGATAAAGTGGTGAACAGCCGCGATCCGCAGGCATTAACGGCGCTGGCGGGCCAGTTCGATCTCATCATCAACACCGTCAATGTTGATCTCGACTGGCAACCCTACTTCGAAGCGCTGGCCTACGGCGGCAACTTCCACACCGTCGGCGCGGTGCTGAAGCCGCTGCCGGTCCCCGCCTTCACGCTGATTGCCGGCGATCGCAGCATCTCCGGTTCGGCGACCGGCACGCCGTATGAACTGCGTAAGCTGATGAAATTTGCCGGGCGCAGCAAGGTCTCGCCAACCACCGAACTGTTCCCGATGTCGCAAATTAACGAGGCAATCCAGCACGTACGCGACGGTAAAGCCCGCTACCGTGTGGTGCTGAAAGCCGATTTCTAACGGTCTGACTCAGCGCCTCCCTGTTCAAAGTGAGACGCTGAGTCGCTCTCGTGCCTGGCGAAACGCCAGAACCGCCTGTTGGCACTGCGCCGTCACGTTCTCAATGTCATGATTAATGTCGATACGCGCGATATCGACTTCTTCCGCCAGCGGGCACTCCAGCGCCTCAAACTGACTTTTCAGCAAGCCGACCGGCATAAAATGCCCTGCCCGACGCTGCATCCGCGCCAGGATAATATCGTAGTCGCCATCCAGCCAGAGAAAATGCACGTTAGGACTGCCCTTACGTAAAAAATCACGATACTGTTTTTTTAATGATGAGCACACAATAAAACCCGTCTCATTCTTTTTATACAGACTATAAGATGCATCATTTAAGCGTTCTAACCACGGTAACCGGTCTTCGTCAGTTAACGGTATTCCCTGAGACATTTTATCAATGTTTTTGGCGGGATGGAGATCGTCGCCATCAATAAACTTCGCCGATAATAATGCCGCCACCTTACTACCAATTAACGATTTACCACTTCCTGAAACGCCCATCAAAATATAGCTTTCCCCGGCCATGTAAAACCCTCTGCGTCATATTCCATGGCGCGATACTACGCCTGCACAATCGGCAATTTCACGCTTTTTTATTTCCATAGATGAGAATTATAAAGCGCATCACGTTATGCGTAACATTGTAGTGTAACAATTTTCCAGTGTGACTTGCATCACAAATAAGGACATTTAAAACCGCTTAAATGCACCTGAGATGAAGACCTGACCCAGTGAGGCATTTATGGAAGTGAAAACTCAATCCTGCGTTGTCGCGGGTAAGCGTTCTGTTGCCGTAACACAACAGAATATCGAATGGAATAATAAAGGTACGCTCGTAAAAATAACCCGCGGAGGCATTTGCGGCTCCGACTTACATTATTATCAGGAAGGCAAAGTCGGTAATTTTACCGTCAAAGCGCCGATGATTTTAGGCCATGAAGTTATTGGTAAAGTAGTCCATAGCGATTCAGAAACTTTACGCGAAGGACAGTCGATTGCCATTAATCCGTCTAAGCCATGCGGTCATTGTAAATACTGCCTTCAGCATGAAGAAAACCAGTGCACTGAAATGCGTTTTTTTGGCAGTGCGATGTATTTTCCGCACGTCGACGGCGGCTTTACCCAGTTTAAAACGGTCGATACCGCCCAGTGCATTCCTTACCCGGAACAGGCGGACGAAAAGGTCATGGCCTTTGCTGAACCGTTGGCCGTAGCCATCCATGCCGCACATGAGGCTGGCGATCTACAGGGTAAGAAAGTGTTTATCTCCGGCGTCGGCCCCATCGGTTGCCTGATCGTCAGCGCGGTGAAAACGCTGGGCGCGGCGGAAGTGGTCTGTGCCGATGTCAGCCCCCGTTCGCTATCGCTGGCTCAGCAAATGGGCGCGGATACGCTGGTGAATCCCCAGAATGATTCTCTCGACCAGTGGAAAACGGAAAAAGGCTATTTCGATATCAGCTTTGAAGTCTCCGGCCATCCTTCCTCCATGACCACCTGTCTGGAAGTCACTCGCGCAAAAGGGGTGATGGTGCAGGTCGGTATGGGCGGTGCCGTTCCGGACTTCCCAATGATGATGCTCATCGGCAAAGAGATCGCCCTGAAAGGCTCGTTCCGCTTTACCACCGAATTTAACACCGCAGTCTCCTGGCTGGCGCATAACGTTATCGATCCACTGCCGCTGCTGAGTGCGGAATATCCGTTTACCGACCTGGAGCAGGCGCTGATTTTCGCCAGCGACAAAAGCCAGGCGGCGAAAGTTCAGCTCGTCTTTGAGAATGAAAAATAAGGAACAACATCATGAACGATCTTTTTTCACTGGCAGGTAAAAATATCCTGATCACCGGCTCCGCCCAGGGGATCGGTTATTTGCTGGCAACGGGTCTTGGTCAGTATGGCGCGCAGATTATCGTCAACGATATTACGTCAGAACGGGCAGAAGCCGCAGTTGCAAAACTGCAGCAACAAGGGATCCGCGCCGTTGCCGCTCCTTTTAACGTGACGCACAAACAGGATATCGACGCAGCAATTGACCATATCGAAAAGGATATTGGCCCGATTGATGTGCTGGTCAACAACGCCGGGATCCAGCGCCGTCATCCGTTTACCGAATTCCCGGAGCAGGAATGGAACGACGTGATCGCGGTTAACCAGACCGCCGTGTTCCTCGTCTCCCAGGCGGTCACCCGCCGGATGGTGGAGCGCCAGGCCGGGAAAGTGATCAACATCTGCTCGATGCAGAGTGAGCTGGGTCGCGACACCATCACCCCGTACGCCGCCTCGAAAGGCGCCGTGAAGATGCTGACTCGCGGTATGTGCGTTGAGCTGGCGCGCCATAACATCCAGGTTAATGGCATCGCACCGGGGTACTTCAAAACGGAAATGACCAAAGCGCTGGTTGAAGATGAAGCCTTCACCTCATGGTTGTGCAAACGTACCCCTGCCGCTCGCTGGGGCGATCCGCAGGAGCTGATTGGCGCGGCGGTATTCCTCTCCTCCAAAGCCTCAGACTTCGTCAACGGACACCTGCTGTTCGTCGATGGCGGCATGCTGGTCGCTGTGTAACCACTGAACAACCCTACGCAGCGCGCAAGCGCTGCCTTTTTGGCACACATAAGAGATAAGATTATGCCATTAATCATAATTGCGGCAGGCGTCGCGCTGCTTCTGGTCCTGATGATTGGCTTTAAAGTCAATGGATTCATCGCCCTGGTCCTGGTTGCAGCCGTCGTGGGATTCGCCGAAGGGATGGACGCACAAGCCGTTTTACATTCCATTCAAAACGGGATCGGCGGCACGCTCGGCGGGCTGGCGATGATCCTCGGTTTTGGCGCAATGTTGGGGAAATTGATTTCTGATACGGGGGCCGCGCAGCGCATCGCGACCACCCTGATCGGGACGTTTGGTAAAAAACGCGTGCAGTGGGCGCTGGTCATCACCGGACTGGTCGTCGGGCTGGCGATGTTCTTCGAAGTCGGCTTTGTACTGCTGCTGCCGTTGGTATTTACGGTGGTGGCTTCATCCGGTTTGCCGCTGCTGTACGTCGGCGTGCCGATGGTGGCTGCCCTCTCGGTCACCCACTGCTTCCTGCCGCCGCATCCGGGGCCGACCGCCATTGCGACGATTTTTGAAGCCAACCTCGGCACCACGCTGCTGTACGGGTTCATTATCACCATTCCTACGGTGATTGTCGCAGGCCCGCTGTTTTCAAAACTGCTGACCCGCTTTGAAAAAGCGCCGCCGGAAGGGCTGTTTAACCCGCACCTGTTCACCGAAGAGGAGATGCCGTCCTTCTGGAACAGTATCTTTGCGGCGGTGATCCCCGTCATACTGATGGCCGTTGCCGCCGTCTGTGAAATTACACTGCCCAAAACCAACTCAGTGCGGGTATTCTTTGAGTTTATCGGGAACCCTGCCGTCGCGCTGTTTATCGCCATCGTGCTGGCGATTTTCACCCTCGGTCGACGCAATGGCAGGACGATTGAACAGATCATGGATATCGTCGGTGACTCCATCGGCGCCATCGCCATGATTGTGTTTATCATCGCTGGTGGCGGCGCGTTTAAACAGGTTCTGGTGGACAGCGGCGTGGGTCAGTATATCTCGCACTTGATGACCGGCACCTCGTTGTCGCCGCTGCTGATGTGCTGGACAGTGGCCGCGTTACTGCGCATTGCACTGGGATCGGCGACCGTCGCCGCGATCACGACCGCAGGCGTGGTACTGCCGATCATTAACGTCACCCATGCCGATCCAGCGTTGATGGTGTTGGCAACCGGGGCCGGTAGCGTAATCGCTTCGCACGTAAACGATCCAGGATTCTGGCTGTTCAAGGGCTACTTTAACCTCAGCGTCGGTGAAACGCTGCGGACGTGGACCGTGATGGAAACGCTGATTTCAATCATGGGGCTGCTGGGCGTGCTGACGCTGAATGCGGTTCTGCATTAAGGCGTGATTAACCACCGGGGGGCGATGTCGCCGCCGCTCCCCGGTACCGGAGAGAAGATGAGGAACCACAGAATTTCTTTGCAGGACATCGCCACGCTCGCGGGCGTGACCAAAATGACGGTGAGTCGCTATATCCGCTCGCCGAAAAAGGTCGCAAAGGAAACTGGCGAGCGTATCGCGCAGATCATGGAGGAGATCAACTACATCCCGAACCGTGCGCCGGCCATGCTGCTGAACGCGCAAAGCTACACGCTTGGCGTGCTCATTCCCTCCTTTCAGAACCAGCTCTTCGCCGACATTCTTGCCGGCATTGAATCCGTTACCTCTGACCACAACTACCAGACGCTGATTGCCAACTACAACTACGATCGAGAGTCGGAAGAAGAGTCGGTGATCAATCTGCTCTCCTACAATATCGACGGCATTATTCTTTCCGAGAAGTATCACACCCTGCGCACGGTGAAATTCCTGCGCTCGGCGGCCATTCCCATTATCGAGCTAATGGATATTCAGGGCGATCGGCTGGATATGGAAGTCGGGTTTGATAACCGCCAGGCGGCATTTGATATGGTCAGCACCATGCTGGATAAACGCCAGCGGCGCAAAATTCTCTATCTCGGCTCGAAAGACGATATCCGTGATGAACAGCGTTTTCGCGGCTACTGCGACGCGATGACGCAACGAGGCCTGACGCCCCTGCGCGTTAACCCGCGGGCGATCTCGTCGATTCGTCTGGGCATGCAGTTGATGCGTGATGCGCTGATTGCCCACCCGGATTTAGACGGCGTGTTTTGCACCAACGATGATATTGCGATGGGCGCGCTGCTGTTCTGCCGGGAACGCGAACTGTCCGTACCGGAACAGGTCTCCATTGCCGGTTTCCACGGTCTGGAAATGGGCCGACAGATGATCCCCAGCCTTGCCAGCGTCATCACGCCCCGCTTTGACATTGGCCGCATGGCGGCACAGATGTTGCTAAGTAAAATCAAAAACAACGACCACAACCACAATACGATCGATTTGGGATACCAGATTTACCACGGCAATACGCTATAAGTGATTTTCTCTCCCCGGCGCATATTCTCTTTAATTCACATTGCCTATACTCGACGCAGGATAAATGGAGGAAATCTAATGAGCTCACCCCTGCTGATTGCCCGCACGCCAGACACTGAACTGTTTTTACTCCCCGGGATGGCGAACCGCCACGGGCTAATTACCGGGGCGACCGGGACCGGGAAAACCGTCACGCTGCAAAAGCTGGCCGAGTCGCTGTCGGAAATCGGCGTACCGGTATTTATGGCCGATGTGAAAGGTGACTTAACCGGCGTCGCCGCCGAGGGCCTGGCCTCCGAAAAACTGCTCACCAGACTGAAGAATATCGGCATTACCGACTGGCAACCGCACGGCAATCCGGTGGTACTGTGGGATATCTTCGGCGAAAAAGGTCATCCGGTTCGCGCCACGGTCTCAGACCTCGGGCCGCTGCTGCTGGCGCGTTTGCTGAACCTCAACGAGGTGCAGTCCGGCGTGCTGAACATTATCTTCCGTATTGCCGATGACCAGGGCCTGCTGCTGTTAGATTTCAAAGACCTGCGGGCTATCACGCAATACATCGGCGATAACGCCAAATCCTTCCAGAATCAGTATGGCAACATCAGCAGCGCCTCGGTCGGGGCGATCCAGCGCGGGCTGCTGACGCTTGAACAGCAAGGCGCAACGCACTTCTTTGGCGAGCCGATGCTCGACATCAAAGACTGGATGCGGACCGATGCCAGTGGCAAAGGGATCATCAATATTCTCAGCGCCGAGAAGCTCTATCAGATGCCAAAACTCTACGCTGCCAGCCTGCTGTGGATGCTCTCCGAGCTTTACGAGCAACTGCCGGAAGCCGGCGATCTGGAAAAACCGAAGCTGGTTTTCTTCTTCGACGAAGCGCATCTGCTGTTCAACGACGCCCCGCAGGTGCTGTTGGATAAAATCGAACAGGTGATCCGTCTGATCCGCTCGAAAGGGGTTGGCGTCTGGTTTGTTTCGCAAAACCCGGCGGATATTCCGGATAACGTCCTCGGTCAGTTGGGCAACCGCGTTCAGCACGCCCTGCGCGCCTTCACGCCGAAAGATCAGAAAGCGGTGAAAACCGCCGCGCAGACCATGCGCGCCAATCCGGCATTTGATACAGAGAAGGCGATTCAGGAACTGGGCACCGGTGAAGCGCTGGTTTCATTCCTGGATGCCAAAGGCAGTCCATCGGTCGTCGAGCGGGCGATGGTGATCGCCCCGTGCTCACGGATGGGACCGGTGACGGATGATGAGCGCAATGGGCTTATCAACCACTCTCCGGTTTATGGCAAATATGAAGACGACCTGGATCGTGAATCCGCGTTTGAAATGCTGCAAAAAGGCGTCCAGGCGACGACTGAAGCGCAAAGTAACCCGACGACGAAAGGCAAAGCGGTGGCGGTTGACGACGGGATCCTCGGCGGACTGAAAGACATTCTCTTCGGCAGTACCGGACCGCGCGGCGGCAAGCGCGATGGCGTAGTGCAGAGCGTGGCGAAAAGCGCAGCACGTCAGGTCACCAATCAGATCATTCGCGGGATGTTAGGCAGCTTAATGGGCGGCAGAAAACGATAGTACCGGTGATAAGCGCAGCGCCATCAGGCACTGCGCTTTACGTTGCCGGTGGCGGCGGACGATTATGACTTACGCATCATCAACCAGAGGCTGATCAAGAAGAACGAGGCGCTCGGCAGCAGCGCGCCGATAATCGGCGGAATGCCGTACACCAGCGTCAGCGGACCAAAGATCTGGTCCAGCACATAGAAGACAAAACCAAAGCTTATCCCCGTGACCACCCGCACGCCCATCGGCACGCTACGCAGCGGACCAAAGATGAACGACAGCGCCATCAGCATCATCACCGCAACGGACAGCGGCTGGAAGACTTTACTCCACATATTGAGCTGGTAGCGCCCGGCCTCCTGGCCGCTCGACTTCAGGTACTTCACATAGTTGTGCAGACCGCTGATAGAAAGCGCATCCGGATCCAGCGCCACCACGCCCAGTTTGTCCGGCGTGAGGTTGGTTTTCCAGGTACTGCTCACCATTTGCGAACCGGTGATCTGCTTCGGATCGGTCAGATTCGACTCATCCACCTGCGACAGACGCCAGACCTTCTGTTCCGGGTCAAACTTCGCAGACGCGGCATAGCGCACGGATTGCAGACGACGCTGATCGTTGAAGGCGTAAATGCTGATGCCGCCTAACTCTTCGTCACCTTTCACCCGTTCGATGTAAACAAAGTTATTGCCGTCTTTCGCCCACAGCCCCTGCTGGGTGGAAAGCAGCGAACCGCCGTACATCGCCTGCGCACGGTAGTTACGCGCCATCTGCTCGCCCTGCGGCGCTACCCACTCGCCGATGGCCATGGTCAGCAGCACCAGTGGGATCGCGGTTTTCATCACCGAGAGCGCCACCTGCATACGGGTAAAACCCGACGCCTGCATCACGACCAGCTCACTGCGCTGCGCCAGCATCCCGAGTCCCAGCAGCGCGCCAAGCAGCGCCGCCATCGGGAAGAAAATCTGCACATCTTTCGGCACGCTGAGCAGGGTGTACATCCCCGCGCCCAACGCGTCGTAGCTCCCCTGCCCGGCTTTTTTCAGCTGGTCGACGAACTTGATGATGCCGGAAAGCGACACCAGCATGAATAACGTCATCATGATGGTGGTGAAAATGGTTTTACCGATATAGCGGTCAAGGACACCAAATGGCTGCATCACACCGCTCCTTTACGCGAAAAACGGGCGCGCAGACGGCGCACCGGCACTGTATCCCACAGGTTAAGACCCACCGCCAGCGCCAGATACAGCAGGTTGACGACCCACATCCAGATAACCGGGTCCAGCTTCCCTTTCCCGCCGTTGGATTTCAGGGAGGTCTGGATCAGGAAGAACATCAGATACAGCAGCATCGCGGGCAGCATCGACAGCACGCGGCCCTGACGCGGGTTGACCACGCTCAGCGGTACGACCATCAGCGCCATCATAAATACGGTGAATACCAGCGTGATACGCCAGTGCAGTTCCGCACGGGCGCGATCGGTATCAGTGGACCACAGTGTGCGCATGTCCATCTGGTCGGTGTCGTTCGGATCCAGCGCCACCGCCTGGTGACCGATAATCGCCTGATAGTCCTGGAAATCGGTGATGCGGAAATCACGCAGTAGCGCAGTACCTTCAAAGCGGGTGCCTTTATTCAGCGTGACCACCTGCGAACCGTCGCGCAGTTGCGACAGGTGTCCGGAATCGGCCACGACCACGGAAGGCCGGGCGTTGCCTTTCGGGCGAATCTGCGCGAGGAACACATCTTTAAAGTCGCTACCGTCAACGCTTTCAATGAACAGTACCGAGCCGCCGTTGGTGGCCTGCTGGAACTGCCCTTGCGCCAGTGCGGCCATACCAGGGTTGGCTTTCGCTTCCGCCAGCACTTCATCCTGATGTTTTGACGACCACGGCCCCGCCCACATGACGTTAACGGCGGCAATGATACCGGTGAACAACGCCAGGATCATCGCCGCTTTCACCAGCACGGCCTTGCTCAGGCCGCAGGCGTGCATCACCGTAATTTCACTTTCGGTATACAGTTTGCCCAGCGTCATCAACAGTCCGAGGAACAGACTGAGCGGCAGGATGAGTTGTGCCATTTCAGGCACGCCGAGGCCCAGCAGCGAGAGCACCAGATTTGCCGGAATGTCACCGTCAACCGCTGCGCCGAGGATCCTCACTAACTTTTGACAAAAGAAGATCAAAAGCAGGATGAAGAGGATGGCAAGCTGGCTTTTGAGCGTCTCCCGCACCAGATATCTTATGATTATCACTTTAAATACGCCCGTAAAAACTCGTCTTTTGCAGGAATTTAGCTTGTTTCATGGCTTAAACGTCATTTATTCTCTTGAGTCGTCGAAATCGTCGCTAAAATTATTATACTCAGCGGATTCGCCACTCAGAACACGTTCTGATGTGCCAATGCCGTAATAACGTTAAGATTAACACGAAGTCACCGCAACTGCGGATATGAGTTACGAAAGCTTGCAATTCTAACCGCAGGCGCCGCCGTTGTCTTTAAGATTCAGGAGCGTAGTGCATGGAGTTTAGTGTAAAAAGCGGTAGCCCGGAGAAACAGCGGAGTGCCTGCATCGTCGTGGGCGTCTTTGAACCACGCCGCCTTTCTCCGGTTGCAGAACAGCTCGATAAAATCAGCGACGGGTACATCAGTGCCCTGCTGCGTCGTGGCGAACTGGAAGGCAAACCGGGTCAGACCCTGTTGTTACACCATGTTCCCAACGTACTGTCCGAGCGTATCCTCCTCATCGGTTGTGGCAAAGAGCGCGAGCTGGATGAACGTCAGTATAAGCAGGTGATTCAGAAAACCATAAACACTCTGAATGATACCGGCTCGATGGAAGCCGTCTGCTTCCTGACCGAACTGCACGTCAAAGGCCGCAATAACTACTGGAAAGTGCGTCAGGCTGTCGAGACAGCCAAAGAGACGCTGTATAGCTTCGATCAACTGAAAACCACCAAAAGCGAGCCGCGCCGCCCGCTGCGTAAAATGGTCTTCAACGTGCCAACCCGTCGAGAACTGACCAGCGGCGAGCGTGCGATTCAGCACGGTCTGGCCATTGCCGCCGGTATTAAGGCCGCGAAAGATCTCGGCAACATGCCGCCAAACATCTGTAACGCCGCCTATTTAGCCTCGCAGGCGCGTCAGTTGGCTGACAGCTACAGCAAGAATGTGGTCACCCGCGTCATCGGCGAACAGCAGATGAAAGAGCTGGGAATGCACTCTTACCTCGCCGTCGGTCACGGTTCGCAGAATGAATCGCTGATGTCAGTGATTGAGTACAAAGGCAGTCCGTCCGAAGACGTGCGTCCGATTGTGTTGGTCGGTAAAGGGCTCACCTTTGACTCCGGCGGTATCTCCATCAAGCCGGCTGAAGGCATGGACGAGATGAAGTACGACATGTGCGGAGCGGCGGCAGTGTATGGCGTAATGCGCATGGTGGCGGAACTGCAGTTGCCAATCAACGTCATCGGCGTACTGGCAGGCTGTGAAAACATGCCTGGCGGTCGCGCCTATCGTCCGGGCGACGTGCTGACGACAATGTCCGGCCAGACGGTTGAAGTGCTGAACACCGATGCCGAAGGCCGTCTGGTACTCTGCGACGTCTTAACCTACGTTGAGCGTTTCGAGCCAGAAGCGGTTATTGACGTGGCAACCCTGACCGGCGCCTGCGTGATTGCGCTGGGCCACCACATTACCGGTCTGATGTCGAACCATAACCCGCTGGCGCACGAACTGATCGGCGCGTCCGAACAAGCAGGTGACCGCGCGTGGCGTCTGCCGCTGGGTGATGAGTATCAGGAACAGCTGGAGTCCAACTTCGCGGATATGGCGAATATTGGCGGCCGTCCTGGCGGCGCAATCACCGCAGGCTGCTTCCTGTCGCGCTTTACCCGCAAGTACAACTGGGCGCACCTCGACATCGCCGGTACCGCATGGCGTTCCGGGAAAGCCAAAGGCGCAACCGGTCGTCCGGTGGCGCTGTTGTCGCAGTTCCTGCTCAATCGTGCCGGGTTTAACGGCGAAGAGTAAAGCCGCAAGCACAGGCAATAAGAATTCTATACCCTATGGATTTCGAGTTGCATCGCGGCGGCAACTGAGCAAATCCCCAGGAGCATAGTTTACTATGTGACTGGGGTGCGAGAAGGCAGCCAACAAAGAGGCGACTTGAAAGACGACGGGTATAGAAATGAGAAATGCAACCTTCTACCTTCTGGACAACGACACACAACACGATGGCCTTAGCGCCGTCGAGCAACTGGTGTGTGAAATTGCCGCAGAACGTTGGCGCAGCGGCAAACGCGTTTTGATTGCCTGCGAAGACGAAAAGCAGGCGATTCGCCTGGATGAAGCGCTGTGGGCCAGACCGGCCGACCGTTTCGTCCCGCACAATCTGGCCGGTGAAGGGCCGCGCGGCGGTGCGCCGGTGGAAATCGCCTGGCCGGAAAAACGCAACAGCAGCCCGCGCGACCTGCTCATCAGCCTGCGCGTTGGCTTTGCAGATTTTGCCACCGCTTTCACAGAAGTGATAGACTTCGTCCCTTACGAAGATTCTCTGAAACAATCGGCACGCGAACGCTACAAAGCCTACCGCGTGGCTGGTTTTAACCTGAATACGGCAACCTGGAAATAATGGAAAAGACATACAACCCCCAAGATATCGAACAGCCGCTTTACGAGCACTGGGAAAAGCAGGGCTATTTCAAGCCTAACGGCGATGAAAGCAAAGAGTCCTTCTGCATCATGATCCCGCCGCCGAACGTCACCGGCAGTTTGCATATGGGTCATGCTTTCCAGCAAACCATCATGGATACGCTGATCCGCTATCAGCGCATGCAGGGGAAAAATACCCTGTGGCAGGTCGGGACCGACCACGCCGGTATCGCGACCCAGATGGTGGTTGAGCGTAAAATTGCCGCTGAAGAAGGTAAAACCCGTCACGACTACGGTCGCGATGCCTTTATCGATAAAATCTGGCAGTGGAAAGCGGAATCCGGCGGCACCATCACCCGCCAGATGCGTCGTCTCGGCAACTCTGTTGACTGGGAGCGCGAGCGCTTCACCATGGACGAAGGCCTTTCCAATGCCGTGAAAGAAGTCTTTGTCCGCCTGTACAAAGAAGATCTGATTTACCGTGGCAAACGCCTGGTGAACTGGGACCCGAAACTGCGGACCGCCATTTCTGACCTGGAAGTGGAAAACCGCGAGTCTAAAGGCTCGATGTGGCACATCCGCTACCCGCTGGCCGACGGCGCGAAAACCGCAGACGGCAAAGATTACCTGGTGGTTGCGACCACCCGTCCGGAAACCCTGCTGGGCGATACCGGCGTGGCCGTCAACCCGGAAGATCCGCGCTATAAAGATCTGATTGGCAAATTCGTGGTGTTGCCGCTGGTGAACCGCCGCATTCCGATCGTCGGTGATGAACATGCCGACATGGAAAAAGGCACCGGCTGCGTGAAGATCACCCCGGCGCACGACTTTAACGACTACGAAGTCGGTCGTCGTCATGCCCTGCCCATGATCAACATCTTCACCTTTGATGGCGATATCCGCGAAACGGCGGAAGTGTACGACACCAAAGGCAATGAGTCTGACGTCTACTCCAACGAAATCCCGGCGGAATTCCAGAAACTGGAGCGCTTTGCCGCACGTAAAGCGGTGGTGGCTGCGATCGACGCGCTGGGCCTGCTGGAAGAGATTAAACCGCACGACCTGACCGTCCCGTACGGCGACCGTGGCGGCGTGGTCATCGAACCGATGCTGACCGACCAGTGGTATGTCCGTGCCGATGTACTGGCAAAACCGGCGGTAGAAGCCGTTGAGAACGGCGACATTCAGTTCGTGCCGAAGCAGTACGAAAACATGTATTTCTCCTGGATGCGCGATATTCAGGACTGGTGTATCTCCCGTCAGCTGTGGTGGGGTCACCGTATTCCGGCATGGTACGACAACGACGGTAACGTCTATGTGGGTCGCAACGAAGACGAAGTGCGTCAGGAAAACAACCTGAGCGCAGACGTTGCCCTGCGTCAGGACGACGACGTGCTGGATACCTGGTTCTCCTCCGCGCTGTGGACCTTCTCGACGCTCGGCTGGCCGGAAAACACCGACGCGCTGCGTCAGTTCCACCCGACCAGCGTGATGGTTTCCGGCTTCGACATCATCTTCTTCTGGATTGCCCGCATGATCATGATGACCATGCACTTCATCAAAGATGAAAACGGCAAGCCGCAGGTTCCGTTTAAGACGGTCTACATGACCGGTTTGATCCGCGACGACGAAGGCCAGAAGATGTCCAAATCCAAGGGCAACGTGATTGACCCGCTGGATATGGTCGACGGTATTTCGCTGCCGGAGCTGCTGGAAAAACGTACCGGCAACATGATGCAGCCGCAACTAGCTGAGAAGATTGCCAAACGTACTGAAAAACAGTTCCCGGAAGGTATCGAGCCGCACGGCACCGACGCCCTGCGTTTCACCCTGGCCGCGCTGGCGTCTACCGGTCGCGACATCAACTGGGATATGAAGCGCCTGGAAGGTTATCGTAACTTCTGTAACAAGCTGTGGAACGCCAGCCGTTTTGTGCTGATGAACACCGAAGAGCAGGATTGCGGCTTCAACGGCGGCGAGATGACCCTGTCGCTGGCGGACCGCTGGATCCTCGCTGAATTCAACCAGACCACCAAAGCGTATCGTGAAGCGCTGGATAACTTCCGTTTCGATATCGCCGCGGGCATTCTGTACGAGTTCACCTGGAACCAGTTCTGTGACTGGTATCTGGAGCTGACCAAGCCGGTCATGACCGGCGGTTCTGAAGCCGAACTGCGTGGCACCCGCCATACGCTGGTGACCGTGCTGGAAGGTCTGCTGCGCCTGGCGCACCCGATCATCCCGTTCATCACCGAAACCATCTGGCAGCGTGTGAAAGTGATTGCCGGTATTACCGCTGACACCATCATGCTGCAGCCGTTCCCGGAATATAACGCCGCACAGGTTGATGAAGCCGCACTCGCTGACACCGAATGGCTGAAGCAGGCGATCGTTGCCGTACGTAACATCCGTGCGGAAATGAACATTGCGCCGGGTAAACCGCTGGCGCTGCTGCTACGTGGTTGCAGTGATGACGCGATGCGTCGCGTAAACGACAACCGTAGCTTCCTGCTGAACCTGGCGCGTCTGGAAAGCATCACCGTACTGCCTGCCGATGACAAAGGTCCGGTCTCTGTGACCAAAATCATCGACGGCGCCGAGCTGCTGATCCCGATGGCGGGCCTTATCAACAAAGAAGATGAGCTGGCGCGTCTGGCGAAAGAAGTGGCGAAAATCGAAGGCGAAATTAGCCGTATCGAAAACAAACTCGCTAACGAAGGCTTTGTTGCACGCGCGCCGGAAGCGGTGATCGCCAAAGAGCGTGAGAAGCTGGAAGGCTACGCCGAAGCGAAAGCGAAGTTGATTGAGCAGCAGGCGGTGATCGCCGCGCTGTAATCACGGACAGTGGTAATGTAAAAAGGCCGGAGCATGCTCCGGCCTTTTTGTATCAGACTTTTGTATCAGATAAAGGGAATCTGCGTCATCATGCCGCGAGACAGCACCGCAATCGGCCCTGTCTCAGGCTGCTCATCATGGTCAGTCAGTTCCAGAGTATCCAGATCGCCATCAACCCATGTATTCGCCGCCAGGAAACGCAGATAGCGCATCTTCATGAACGGATAAGCCAGCCCCAGTGTGATGGACGAGACCACGGCAATCAGCACCCACTGCACTATCAGTGCATGAAATGCGATACCGGAATGAAAACGGATACTGCCGTCCGCGAGAGTCAGGTTGTTCATAAAGTGGTTGCGCAACCCCATCCACATATAACCCGTAGAGAAAAGTATCGCCGCGAAGTAAAGCAAGTAACAGGCGATGATTTCCCCCTGGTAACTTAAAATCAACATTCCCAGCCTCTCGTCACTCATTCCCCCACCCATATTGGCCAGCACGATTGCACCGAAAATGTCAGAAAAGAGCCAGGCGATAACCACCAGGAAGGGAACAAGAATCAGCATCGACAGTAAACACACTTTGATGCACTGCTTCACACTGGCGGCAACGGAGAAACGGTGAATACCAAACTGGCCTCCCCCACCAACCAGTGAAATCCATTTTGCATAGATGATACCGGCAATTATTCCCATACCTACGAGAAAAATGACAAACGCCAGCAAGAACTTTGTAATAATAGCCTCTACGTTATAAGAAATATCACCAGGAATACTCACTATTACAAGAATCAATACTGTCAGTATAATATAGAGCACCACAGGCAATCCCATCATCACCCACCATGCGCGCCCCAATGAGCAGTGAAAGTTAAAACGCACATTATTCAGTGTGGTCATCATGGCATTATATTTTATGCTTTTGACCATAAAGACAGGTAATACGAGGAAAAATGCCAACATTAACGTCAGTTCAAGAGCCGGAATCGCCGCGAAGAAGGAGATGACGACAAAAAAAAGGACGACGAATAACCAACTCAAAAAAATGGCCAACCCTGTCGCATGATAGCCAAAACGCGCGCCATTCAATTCCATGTTTTCATAAATATAGCGACGACTACGTACGATTGCCCATGGTGTATAAATGCCAAGAGTAATGACGCATAGAAGGACATTAGTTAAGCAGATAATAAAATACTCCCCGGCACGACCATGAAAGTCAAACTGCCAACGAGGCTTCCGTTCATTGTTCGCAAACAAATCCATAACAATTCCTTTGTTTTCAAAATAAACCTAATAAATAATAAAGGTATCCTTATTAGCAAAGATAGAATAACCTGTTCGCTGAATAAACGCTTGTTTTTTTTACGTACCGCTTGCATGCTTTCAAAGAGAATGATATCAATTACAATTATATATATTTAGCTTTAACAAACGAAAAATATGAGTAATCAACAGCATCAGACGCTCACTCTCCGCCCTCTTTCAGCACAGGATAATCCTGCCATCGCTGACGTTATCCGTCAGGTTTCCGCCGAATATGGTCTCACCGCTGACAAAGGCTATACCGTTGCCGATCCGAATCTGGATGAGCTGTATCAACTCTACTCGCAACCAGGACATGCATATTGGGTGGTAGAGCGTAATGGCGAAGTTGTGGGTGGCGGCGGAATTGCGCCGTTAACCTGTAGCGAACCCGATATTTGCGAACTGCAAAAAATGTACTTTTTGCCTGCGGCGCGCGGACAAGGCATGGCGAAAAAGCTGGCGCTGATGGCGATGGATCACGCCCGCGCGCAGGGATTTAAACATTGCTATCTGGAAACGACCGCCTTTTTACGCGAAGCGATTGGCCTGTATGAACATTTAGGGTTTGAGCATATCAGCGAACCGCTGGGCTGCACCGGGCACGTCGATTGCGAAGTGCGGATGCTCAAACCCCTGTAAGACCGGCTATTGCATCTCAGGCGACACCGAAAGTCGAATCACGCCAGCGGCCTGCGCGGCTGGCAATTTCAGCACTTCCGTCCACATATCCTGCACCAGATCGCAAACGATCTTCTCTTTCCCGATCCCCTTCTCCGGCTCAGCCATAAGCTGTACATCCTGCCCGTAGCGTTGCACCAGTACCGGTACGACGCTTTGCAGATCCTGCATAGCCTGCTGTTTTTCGGTGTCGGTTACCGTGTGTTTATTAGGGCCGTATGCCGCGCGCATCATCGCCGCATCGCCTTCCATACGCCGTTTCAGAATATCCGGCGAGATCAGACGCGTCGGGTTAATGCCGCCTTTGACCTGCGGGAAGAGAAAGCGGAAACACTCATCGTCACCTTTTTTCTGCACCGCCGCAGTCTGTTCGAGATTGATCTTCATATAGTCAATGACATTACTGTCCGGCGCCTGCTGTAAACGCGACATCTGAATTTGCAGCACCTGCGGTTGAATGGTATCGATAATTTGTTGTTCGGTTTTGCCTTCATTTTTCAGTTGCAGCGCCTGGGTGCGAAGATGGACCCAGAATGCCGGCTCCTGTTCCTTCAGTACCTGAAACGTCGGCATTTGCAGTAGCGCGGCATCAAACTGTTGCTCTTCCGTCTGACCGGACGCCGCTTTTTCTCGCGGGATCAGGTAGTGCACGTCAAAGAGGTTCCACGCGACAATCGCCACCATCATCAGTACCGCGCCGGAAGCCTTCCCCACCCAGCCTTTTTTACGCATGAGCCCTATCACCGCGGCGATGACCGCGCCGACGTAGCCTGCGAGAAGTACATGTGTCCAGTTCATCGGTATTGGTATTCCTTGCCCTGAAAAGGACATATTTTTCACTGCCCGCGTCGGGATGTCACCTTACGGCGGGCAGAACTACCGAAATTAAGAGGCGACGGGGACACCGCTGTGAAAACGAAACTCGTTGTCCGGCGAGACGATCAGCGCCGCTTCCACGTCGCCAAAATAGCGGACGCGGGGAGAAATATCGTCCTGTGAAACCTGTTGCGCCAGCGTCAGATAGTCCTGGTAGTGACGCGCTTCGGAACGCAGCAGCGACAGATAGAACTTTTGCAGGTCATCATCGAGAAACGGGGCCAGCGCGGCGAAGCGTTCGCAGGAGCGTGCTTCGATGTAGGCACCGCAAATCAGCTTATCAATCAGCGTCAACGGTTCGTGCGTACGTACCGCTTTCAGCATCCCTTTCGCGTAGCGACTGGCGGTGATCTTCACGTAAGGAATGTTTCTGGCCTGCATCGCTTCTCGCACCTGCCAGAAGTGGTGCAATTCTTCCTTTATCAACAGCACCATGCTGTCGATAAGCTGGCGGCCCCACGGATCGTCCGTTTCCGGCATCACGCTTTTACCCATCTGTTTATGGAGCGCAACAAAGTCCGGTTCCGGCCCTTCCCGGAAAGCAAAGGCTTCATACGGCTGTAGCCAGGCGAGCAGCGCATCCGCGCCCGGTTTATCCGCTACGTACTTACGCACCAGCAGCATCGCCGTTTGCGCCGCCTTGAGTTCGCATATCAGATGATCGGTGAGCAGCAGAGGAAGGTTTTGCGGATCGCGCGCCTGGTCAACCCAGGCCTGCGGGGTCGGACAGTGCAGAAACTGGCGTACCGGGGAGAGAATTTGCGGATAATCCATGTGTACCCTGTCGAAAGAGTACGGCAGCACACTGCCGTACTCTTTAACATTTTAACGTTCGGGGATCTTAGTGACGCACACCGTCGTCATCTTCGTCGACGTAGTCTTCGTCGTCGCCCTCTTCACCTTCTTCACCGTTCGGATCTTCAAAGTAGGTGCCCCAGCCGTCGTACTCGACGTCATATTTCTCAGCCAGATTCATCAACTGTTCAACCTGCGCGTCGATAAGGTCAGCTTTCAGCGCACATTCACTGAGGATATCGCAGCAAATGACGGTGTCGCCTTCTTCCACTTCCAGCTCTTCCGGCTCAGTCACTTCGTAGCCAAGTTTAAACGCTTCAACCGCGGCTTTTTCCAGGGTTTCGAAATCGTCTGCGGAAAGATGGTGTTCGATGGTGTACAACGCGTCCGGGTCGCTACCATCATCCAGTAATTCTTCAATAATCAGGCGCGTTTCTTCACGCTGCTCTTCCAGTAGTTCCGGGTTTGCCATGGCTCGTTCCTCATAATGTCCTGCCGATACTCTTATTGTCACATACCGCCGTCATTGCCTCCACCTTTCCAGAAAAGATTTGTGAAACAGGGTTGCAAATGCATAATCATCCATATAAATTGAATTTTAATTCAACAAATGGCATTCGCCATGGGAGGGAACTATGTCAGGTTTTTATCAGAAGCATTTTTTAAAATTACTCGATTTCACCCCTGCAGAACTCACCGCACTCGTCCAACTTGCCGCAAAACTAAAAGCCGATAAGAAAAACGGCAAAGAAGAACAAAAGCTTACAGGCAAAAACATCGCGCTCATCTTCGAAAAAGACTCGACCCGTACACGATGCTCTTTCGAAGTTGCCGCTTACGACCAGGGGGCTCGCGTCACTTATCTCGGTTCCAGCGGGAGCCAGATTGGGCATAAAGAGTCAATTAAAGACACCGCGCGCGTGTTGGGCCGGATGTATGACGGCATTCAGTATCGCGGTTACGGCCAGGAAGTGGTCGAAACGCTGGCCGAATATGCTGGCGTGCCGGTATGGAATGGGTTGACCAACGAGTTCCATCCTACCCAATTACTGGCTGACCTGCTGACGATGCAGGAACATCTGCCAGGTAAAGCGTTTAACGACATGACGCTGGTTTACGCCGGCGATGCGCGCAATAACATGGGTAACTCAATGCTGGAAGCCGCCGCGCTCACCGGGCTGGATCTGCGCCTGGTGGCTCCTAAAAGCTGCTGGCCGGAAGCGTCGCTGGTCGCAGAATGCAGCGCAATGGCGAAGAAAAACGGTGGCAACATTACGCTCACCGAAGATATCGCGGCTGGCGTGAAAGGGGCGGACTTTATCTACACCGACGTCTGGGTGTCGATGGGCGAACCAAAAGAGATGTGGGCGGAACGTATCGCCATGCTGCGCGACTACCAGGTCAACAGCCAGATGATGGCGCTTTCCGGGAACCCGCAGGTGAAGTTCCTGCACTGCCTGCCCGCGTTTCATGATGACCAGACCACGCTCGGTAAAAAAATGGCGGAGGAATTTGGTCTGCACGGCGGAATGGAAGTCACCGATGAAGTGTTTGAATCCCCGGCCAGTATTGTGTTTGACCAGGCTGAAAACCGGATGCACACCATTAAAGCGGTGATGGTGGCGACGCTGGCACAATAATATTGTCCGCAAAGAAAAACCCCACATAACAATGTGGGGTTCATCAGCAGTCTGAAGCGAAAATCATCGTTTCCGCCCAGTGTTACAACCGTGAATTATGCGCCCATTGGCGGTGTAAACGCGGTAAGTTCCAGCTCCGGTCCGGTGTATTTCTCCGCCATCACCAGCGCAGTGTTGCCCGCGCAGCCATTCGCCAGACGCGAGGTCGGGATGTCTTTGGTAAGCACGTTGGCACCACCGTTTTTACAGATCCCGGTACCGGCGTAATCCAGATCCGGCCATGCACCTTCATGGATACACACCACGCCCTGCTTGATGCCGTCGGTGACTTTCGCGCCAGTCAGCACCTGACCACGCGCGTTCCAGACGCGCACCAAATCGCCATCGGCAATGCCACGTTTTTTCGCATCTTCCGGATGGATGTAGAACGGCTCACGGTTGGCCACCGCATACTGTTTGCGCAGCGACGCATAGTTAAGCTGACTGTGTAAACGATGCGCCGGATGCGCAGTCAGCAACTGCAGTTCATCCTCTTTCGCGTTGCCAGCCCACTCGTCTGGTTCCAGCCAGGTCGGATGCGCCGGGCAATCCTTATAGTTGAAGCCTTCGATGGTTTTCGAGTAAATCTCGATTTTACCGCTCGGCGTACCCAGCGGGTTCATCACCGGGTCCTTGCGGAAATCGGCATAGCGCACGAAAACTTCTTCTTTCGGATTCTTACGCATTTCGATCAGCTTGTTCGCCTCCCAGAAAGCGGTGAACTGCGGCATATTGACGCGCTGTTGGCGCGCGCCTTTCTGCGCCACGTCGTAGAACTCGCGCAGCCAGTCCATTTCGCTCTTGCCTTCAGTGTAAGCAGCTTTACCGCCTGGTTTCAGCAGCTCAGCCATATCCGCGAACACGTCAAAATCATTGCGGGCTTCGAACTGTGGTGGGATGGCTTGTTTCATCGGCACCAGATGCTGGTTGCTGTAGTCGCCGGTCATGGTCAGATCGTTACGTTCAAACGATGTAGTGATCGGCAGAACAATATCAGCATGCTTGGCGGCAGCCGTCCAGTAACACTCGGAGATCACCACCAGTTCCGGTTTTTGCCAGGCTTTCACCAGACGGTTGGTGTCCTGATGATGAGTGAAGTTGCCACCGCCGGCCCACCAGATCATGCGCAGATCGGGGAAGGTTTGTTCCTTACCATTATGTTGATATTTGCCGCCGGGGTTTTCCAGGGCTTCAACAATACGCGCCACCGGGAACGCTTCAACCGCATCGGAAGTTGCCCAGTCGTTGCCAGCAGACGAGCCGCCTGCGATTGTCGCTGAAATCGCCGACAGCACACCGCCACTGCGAGTTGGGTTGCCGCCGTTAGAGTAATGGTAAGAGAAACCAAAACCGCCGCCTTCGGTACCAATCTGGCCGAGCATCGCCGCCAGGGTAACCAGCATCCAGTGGCGCTGTTCGCCATACTGCTGACGCTGAATGCCCCAGCCCGCCATCAGCATGGTTTTATTCTTGGCAAAGATTTCCGCCAGAATTTCCATTTGCTTCGCCGGAACGCCGCAAATCTTCTCGGCCCAGGCCGGATTTTTCGGCGTGTTGTCGTTCTTACCGGTCAGATACGCTTCGAACTCGCCATAGCCGGTGGTGTATTTATCGAGGAAGGCTTTGTCATGCAGTCCTTTTTCTACCAGCGCGGACGCAATACCCAACATCAGCGCCACGTCAGTCCCCATATTCGGTGCAATCCACTGTGCTTTATCACCGAAGAAATCGATCGTTTCTGAGCGTTGTGGATCGATGGCGATAACGGTTTTGCCGGAAGCTTTCAGTTTATTGAAGTACTCGAGGCCTTGCTCATCAGTACTGGTCCAGGCAATTTTCAGGGTGTTCAGCGGGTTAAGGCCCCACAGGACCACCACCTGGCTATGTTCGAGGAGCAGCGGCCATGCCGTCTGCTGTTCGTAAACTTCAACCGAACCGACGACGTGCGGCATGATCACCTGCGCCGCGCCAGTAGAGTAGTCGCCGGTATGCCCGGTATAGCCGCCTGCCATGCTCATGTAGCGCTGAAGCAACGTCTGCGCTTTGTGCAGCACACCACTGGAGCGCCAGCCATATGAACCCGCAAATACGGAAGATGGGCCATGCTCAGCACGGATACGGGCGTGTTGCTCGTGGATGAGCTTCAGGGCGTCTTCCCATGACACTTTGACGAATTCGTCTTTACCACGGTTGCCGTCCGGTTTGCCCGGCGCATTCAGAAAGCCTTTACGCACCATCGGAGATTGAATACGGCACGGGGTATGCGCCTGATCGGGTGCGGTAGTTTGCAGATCGTTGGGAATCGTTTTCGCCAGCGCGCCGCGCGACGACACAATTTTGCCGTCTTTAACGTCGATGTACATCGCACCCCAACGCCCTGCCGTCAGGATGGCATTACCCGGCGCGTCTGCGGCCCACGCTGGCATCGGGATTGCCGAGGTAATCATCATCGCGCCAGCGGAACCGCCAGCATACTTTATAAAGTTACGTCGTGTAAGGTTCATAGGTTTTCCTTTAATCGTAATTGTCAGTTATTCCTTAGAGGTAAAATCTTTGGCGTGATACTGGAACCAGCGAGTAAGGATGTCTAAATCCTCGGCGCTGATATCCGTTCTCGCGCCCATCCCTTTTGCTACGGAAGGCCAGGCATTTAAGGTGTAATGCTCGGAGGAAATCGGCGCATGACATCCGGAGCAATACGTTTTGTCGAGTGTTTTGGCGTAGTCCCAGATTACGTCGGGTTTACTCAGTGCGGGTTCAGCCAGAGGTGCGCGCAGAGACACATTGCGCCATGCGTTTCCGTAGGGATCCTTTTCCCAGTCGCTGGAGATTTTGAGCGCTTTTTGACCTTCATCGGTGAGTGTGGCAAGGATCAAACGCTGACCCGCCGCGAAGTAAATCACCTGTTCAGCACCCTGCATTTGGCTACCGGTAATCTCCACTTCCCGCGCATCGCCGGAATGCCCCACCACGTTCAGTTTGGTGGCCGGATAAACCGTGCCCAGGTTGCCCAGTGCGGCAGGCGCGACGGGGTACACTTCTTTCGCATCAGCCGGCGTCTGGCGTGCGTTTTCCATCAGCGCATCATGCGCTTTGGTGTCAATCGTGATTTCTGGTGGGAAGTGCGCGATACCTTTATGGCAATCAATACAGGTTTGTTTTTCTTTGATACCCAGAGCATGCATTTTCTGCGCATCGGCACTCTGCTTTTGTAGATCCATGGCGTCAAACTGATGGCACGAGCGGCAGGTCGCCGAATCGTTAGCTTTCATCTGCTCCCAGACCGTCTCCGCCATCTCGAGGCGATGCGCCTCATATTTTTCCGGTGTATCAATTTTGCCGGTGACAAACTCATGCCAGATATCCTTACTGGCCCGAACTTTGGTGATCAGGTAATCCATACCCGATTGTGGAATGTGGCAATCGCGGCACTCAGCACGGATACCTTTTTGGTTCATAAAGTGCGCAGATCCCTGGTACTCTTCATAGGGTGCTTGCATTGTGTGGCAGGAGAGACAAAACGAGGTATCTGACGTTTTATGCATTATCCACATCGATGACAGCGCGAGTGTTCCCCCCAGCAGAATACCCACGAATACAAGACCCGCTATCCACTTCCATTTTTTATTCATACCTTGCCCTGAAATTAATTCAAAAGTTAATATTTAATTTTGTGCAATGTATTTTGCTGGATGATTTTTCAACAAGAATTGATGTAACACAAAAGTGTTATTAACCAGAAAGAGTTAAACGTGCTTTTGATCGAGTTTTTGAAAGTTAACAGGAAAGGTTACAGCTAACTGTATGTTGTGACTGAAGTTACGCCGGTAGCGATATAAAATTAAATATACAACGACTAACTAAAATCAAGCCACCGTTATATATTTAAATATATAAGGAAATAATGTGATCGCGGTGCACTATTAATGGCTGAAATAAACCGTCTTTTACCGTTCGGGTCACTTCTTAATGAATACCGATGCAGTTTACTATTTTTCTACTCGCGCAGGAGCAAGGATCTTTATGGACGAATGTAGGATAAATCATAAAAAGGACAGCCGCTCCGATTCAGGGAGCGGCTGTGCAATTCCTGCCTTTTCTGTTTAAGCCATCAGCAGCTTAACCACCGCTTTACGCACCGGGGCAGGCGCACCGACGGCGCACAGCGGTTTGTGCACTTCTTGCGGATAAAAGACGACAAAGTCACCTTCATTCAGGATCAGCGTTTTCTCCTGCTCGCCTTCCGCTAAAAACGCAATATCTTTATCAGCCAGCCAGTCGGTATCCGGCTTACCGGCAGGCAGTACGCTGAAGGTCATCCCTTCCTGCCCCTTCAGCACGATCTGAATATCCAGATAGCGCGCGTGATACTCCGCACGACGCTTCTCGAACGGCTCGGTCATATCTTCAGAAATCAGGTAGAACAGACGACTACCGTCAATCTCATGTTTCCCCTTCTCCGTCGTCTCGGTGACGTTTGCCTTAATGTACTCAATCGCCTGGCGGAGTTCTTCAGGAAGCCAGGATTGCAGATGGTGAATATTACCAACGATCATCTCATACCTCTCATTCAAAACAGCGTTTCAATTTTTAGTTGTTATACGAAAAAAAGTCCGGTCGTGCCATCGCTATCTTGCAAAGTTTTGCGTCAGCGCATGTTTATCGCTGAAGTTGTTGACTGTCTGTTAACACTAAACAGCGATCTATGCATCTTTAATGCATAAAATGTAAACATGCTCAATGAAGAACCATCGCAACAAATTGTTATATAAGGATTTATAAGAAAAACCTTTAGTCGATCACAATTCATTTCCACTGCTTAATCAATGATAATCGCCATAGTTATTGCTCAATTTACTTTATGGAGAAAATAATATAATTCACAATACGCATATCTATGCTTTAAATTATTATTACTCCATAAAAATCATGATGTTGCGTTGTTTTCATTCTTTGCTTTAGCCAACAAATAATTAACACTAAAGAATAATCTGACGTATAACTGCGTAGTAATTCAGGTTAAGACTTTTTATTTTTGTTATTTCTCAGACCTCTGTCATATATTAATTAAGAAAAAACAAATAACCGAACGGATGTGAAACTCATCACATTTCCGACCTCTAAATAATTCAATGATGCCTCTCGAAAAATATCGGAACACTTATGACTGCGAGCATTTTCATTATTCGCAGCCACCCCCTTTTTATTCCTGAAATAGAGTGAAAGGTATCGTAATGGAAAAACATTATGTCGGTTCTGAAATCGGCCAACTACGCAGTGTGATGTTGCATCGCCCTAACCTCAGCCTGAAACGCCTCACGCCGTCTAACTGCCAGGAGCTGCTGTTTGATGACGTACTGTCAGTTGAACGCGCAGGTGAAGAGCATGATATTTTCGCCAACACGTTACGCGAGCAGGGTATCGAAGTTCTGTTACTGACTGATTTACTGACACAAACTCTGGATATCGCGGATGCCAAAAGCTGGCTACTGGAAACGCAAATCTCAGATTACCGACTTGGCCCTACTTTCGCCACCGACATCCGCGCCTGGCTGGCCGACATGTCGCACCGGGAACTGGCCCGTCATTTAAGCGGCGGACTCACCTACGGTGAAATTCCCGCCTCAATTAAAAATATGGTGGTTGATACTCACGATATTAATGACTTTATTATGAAGCCATTACCAAACCATTTATTTACCCGCGATACCTCTTGCTGGATATATAACGGTGTGTCCATTAACCCAATGGCCAAACCGGCTCGCCAGCGTGAAACCAATAATCTACGGGCCATTTATCGCTGGCATCCGCAATTTGCCGACGGCGATTTTATTAAATATTTCGGCGACGAGAATATCAATTACGACCATGCCACCTTAGAAGGCGGCGATGTGCTGGTCATCGGGCGCGGTGCGGTGCTGATCGGCATGTCTGAACGCACGACGCCGCAGGGGATCGAGTTCCTTGCCCAGTCGCTGTTTAACCATCGCCAGGCCGAACGGGTGATTGCCGTTGAGCTCCCCAAACACCGCTCCTGCATGCACCTCGACACCGTCATGACCCACATCGATATCGACACTTTCTCCGTCTACCCGGAAGTGGTGCGCCAGGACGTGCAGTGCTGGACCTTGACGCCAGACGGTCGCGGCGGCCTGAAACGTACCGAAGAACGCACGCTGGTTAACGCCATTGAGAAAGCGCTCGGCATCGATCAGGTGCGCCTGATTACCACTGGCGGCGACGCCTTTGAAGCCGAGCGTGAGCAGTGGAACGACGCCAACAACGTCCTCACGCTGCGCCCCGGCGTGGTCGTGGGCTACGAGCGCAACATCTGGACCAACGAAAAATACGACAAAGCTGGCATCACTGTGCTGCCTATCCCCGGCGATGAACTGGGACGCGGACGCGGCGGCGCGCGCTGCATGAGTTGCCCACTGGAACGCGATGGCATTTAAGGAACCCACCATGCAAAACAAACCGACTCTGGTTGTCGCCCTCGGCGGCAATGCGTTGCTCAAGCGCGGCGAACCGCTGGAAGCCGACATCCAGCGCAAGAACATCGTCCTGGCGGCGAAAACGATCGCCCAACTCACACAGCAATGGCGGGTGGTGCTGGTTCACGGCAACGGGCCGCAGGTGGGACTGCTGGCATTGCAAAACAGCGCCTACGACCGCGTCACCCCCTACCCGCTGGACATTCTCGGGGCGGAAAGCCAGGGGATGATCGGCTACATGCTGCAACAGGCGCTGAAGAACCAACTGCCGCAGCGCGAAATCAGCGTCCTGCTCACGCAGGTTGAAGTGGACCCTAACGATCCGGCCTTTCACAACCCGACCAAGTATATCGGTCCGGTTTATGACCCAGCCCAGGCCGACGCGTTACAGGCCGAAAAAGGTTGGGTCTTCAAAGCGGACGGCAAAGCGTTCCGCCGAGTGGTGCCTTCACCACAGCCAAAACGCATCGTAGAGAGCGACGCCATCCAGGCGCTGATCGCCCGCGATCATCTGGTCATCTGTAACGGCGGCGGCGGCGTGCCGGTCGTCGAGAAAGCGGACGGTTACCACGGCCTGGAAGCGGTGATCGACAAAGACCTTTCCGCCGCGCTGCTCGCCAGCCAGATCCACGCCGACGCGCTGCTGATCCTGACCGATGCCGACGCGGTGTACCTCGACTGGGGCAAACCGACCCAGCGTCCCCTGGCGCAGGTGACACCCGAACTCTTGAGCGACATGCAATTTGACGCCGGTTCGATGGGACCCAAAGTCAGCGCCTGCGCCGACTTTGTCAGCCGCTGCCACGGCATTGCGGGCATCGGTTCGCTGGCCGATGGCCCGGCCATTCTCGCCGGGGATAAAGGCACTCTGATTCGGCGCGAAACCGCTGTCGCATAACCCTTTTTTACCTGATGGCACGAATCCCCAGGCCGGATAAGGCGACGCCGCCATCCGGCAGAGAAACGCGGCCATTGCCTGATGGCGCTGCGCTTATCAGGCCTACATCAACCAAGGACACATTGATGGCTATTTCACTGAAAAATCGCAATTTTTTGAAGCTTCTCGACTTTACTCCGGCGGAGATCCAGTTCCTTATCGATCTGGCGATTGAACTGAAAGCGGCGAAAAAAGCCGGGCGCGAAAAGCAAACGCTGATCGGGAAAAACATCGCGCTGATATTCGAAAAAACCTCCACCCGCACCCGCTGTGCTTTTGAAGTCGGGGCATTCGACCAGGGCGCGCAGGTCACTTACCTCGGCCCAAGCGGCTCGCAGATCGGTCATAAAGAGTCGATGAAAGATACCGCTCGTGTACTGGGCCGGATGTACGACGGCATCGAATACCGCGGGTTCGGTCAGCAGATCGTTGAGGAACTGGGGCAATACGCCGGGGTACCGGTGTGGAATGGCCTGACCGACGAATTCCATCCCACGCAGATCCTCGCGGATCTGATGACCATGCTGGAGCACGCGCCTGGGAAAACGCTGCCCGAGCTGAGCTTCGCCTACCTTGGCGATGCGCGCAACAACATGGGCAATTCCCTGATGGTCGGCGCCGCGAAGATGGGCATGGATATTCGCCTCGTCGCGCCAAAATCCTTCTGGCCAGATGAAACGCTGGTTGCGCAATGCCGCGACATCGCCAGCACCACCGGGGCACGCATCACGCTGACCGACGATGTGGAAGAAGGCGTCTACGACGTTGATTTTCTGTACACCGACGTCTGGGTCTCAATGGGGGAACCGAAAGACGCCTGGGCTGAACGCGTCAGCCTGATGACGCCGTACCAGATCAACCAGAAGGTCATCGACGCCACCGGCAACCCCAACGTGAAGTTCATGCACTGCCTGCCCGCCTTCCATAACGAACACACCAAAGTGGGACGTGAAATTGAAGCCGCCTACGGCCTGAAAGGGCTGGAAGTGACGGAAGAGGTTTTTGAATCCGCACACTCCATCGTGTTCGACGAAGCGGAAAACCGCATGCACACCATCAAAGCGGTGATGGTGGCGACGCTCGGCGACTCACTCACACGGTAGCTACTGGACCGAATGCACCGGGCGCGGGAGCCTTCCTGACCCGCGCCCACGTAAGGAGACCCATTATGCGAAACCAGGATTTTCCATGCCTCTTCGTTAATCTTTCGGTCATTCGTGACAATACCCGGACGCTGATTGCGCTGTGCCGCCAGCACGGTGTAGAGCCTGTCGGCGTCAATAAGCTGAGCTGCGAAGCGGCAAATGTCGCCAGAGCCATGATTGATGCGGGAATCAGCACGATTGCAGATTCCCGCATCCAGAATCTCAAAAAAATCGCCGACCTGCCCGTCGACAAACTGCTGCTGCGTCTGCCGCAGATAAGCCTTGCACACGACATCGTGGCCTATGCGGATATCTCACTGAATTCCGAAGAACATACGTTGCAGGCGCTCTCTGCGGCAGCCATCGCGCAGAACAAAACGCACCGGGTCATTCTGATGCATGACCTGGGCGATCTGCGCGAAGGCTGCGTGGATCCGCAGGAGACACGACGCCTTGCACGTCTGGTGCACAAGGAACTGCCAGGGCTGACGCTGGAAGGACTGGGCGCCAATCTTGCCTGCTACGGCGGAGTGGAACCCACCACCGAAAACCAGCAGGCGCTGGTCGATCTCGCCCATGAGATCGAAGACGAGCTGGGTATTGCACTGCGCACAATTTCCGGCGCCAGCTCCGCCGCCCTGTTCCTGCTGATCAACGGCGGACTGCCGACGGGCGTCAACCAGTTGCGGCTTGGCGCATCGCTGATCATGGGGTTCGGCCTGAATGACGAGCCGATCCCCGACACTCGTCAGGACGCTATCAAGCTCGGCGTGGAGATCATCGAGCTGAAAGACAAGCCCTCCGTTCCGCAACACTCCACGGCGCTGGATGCCATGGGGAGAAAGCCGGTATTCGAAGATCTTGGCGTACACCATCGGGCGCTGGCCGCGCTCGGCGAACAGGACGTCTCTTTCTCCCAGCTCCGGCCATTTGATCCCGGCGTCAAAGTGCTCGGCGCCAGTTCCGATCACCTGATCCTCGATGTCACCCACGCCGCATCGGGATATCAGGTGGGCGACATCGTCTATTTCTCCCTGGGATACAGCGGCGTCTTGCAGTGCATGACCTCCGAATACGTCGGCAAACAATACAGCTACTTCTAAAAAATCACTCTCTGTCAGATTGAGGACTCTCTTCATGACTACTCTTGATACCAGCAAACCGGCTGCGGACGCTTCGACTTCCCAGTCCGAAGGTAAGCTCAAACTTCCGGCGCTGACGGCGCTTGTGGTCAGTGCGCTGATCGCCGCCGGGGTATTTTCTCTGCCACAAAACATGGCGGCCAAAGCGGGCGCTGGCGCGATCCTGATCGGCTGGGGGATTACCTTCATCGGGATGTTAACCCTCGCGTTTGTCTTCCAGACCCTGGCGCACCGTAAAAGCGAAGTTGAAGGCGGCGTGTATGGTTATGCCCGCGCGGGCTTTGGCGAGTACATCGGTTTTAACTCCGCCTGGGGTTACTGGATCTCAGCGTGGATCGGCAACGTTTCGTACTATGTGGTGATCTGTTCCGCCCTCGGCTCGTTCAGCGCGCTCGGTTTCTTCGGTGATGGCACCACCCTTTCCGCGCTGATTGTGGGTTCTATCCTGCTCTGGGGTCTGCATTTTCTGATCTGTCGCGGCGTACAGGGTGCCGCCCTGCTCAATCTGATCGGCACGGTCGCGAAAGTGGTTCCTCTGATCATGTTTGTCGTGCTGGTCAGCGTCGCCTTTCAGGTTCGCACCTTTAAGATTGAATTCTGGGGCAATGAACAGCTTGGCTCTGTTATGGACCAGGTGAAAAACATCATGCTGGTCACCACCTGGGTATTCATCGGTATTGAAGGCGCCGCCATGTACTCGGGTCGGGCGATGAAAAAATCAGACGTGGGTAAAGCCACCATGATTGGATTTTTCATCTCAATCCTGCTGTTTGTCGCCGTTTCGGTTCTGTCGCTCGGCGTCCTGTCTCAGCCAGAGCTCGCCCAGTTGAAGAACCCTTCTACCGCAGGCGTCCTGGCTGCGGCGGTCGGCCCTTGGGGTGCAGCCCTGATGAATATCGGTCTTATCGTTTCCGTCGGCGCCGCGCTGCTGGCCTGGACATTATTATCTGCGGAAACGGCGTACATGGCCGGTAAAGACGGCACCATGCCCAAATTTCTCGGCAAGGAAAACGCCAACAAAGCGCCGGTCAACGCGCTGCTGCTGACCAATGGTCTGACCCAACTGTTCCTGATCATCGCCCATTTCCAACAGGCAGGGTATCTTGCGCTGCTGCTGCTGGCCACCTCAATGATCCTGATCCCCTATTTTCTCAGCGGGTTGTATGCCCTGAAAGTGGCGTGGCAGAAGGACGGTTATAACAGTGATGAACAGCGTTCCATCACCCGCGACATCATCATCGGCGCGCTGGCAACACTCTATGGCGCCTGGCTGGTCTATGCCGCCGGGATGGAATATCTGCTGCTGTCGATGATCCTTTACGCCCTCGGTATCGTGTTTTATGTCTGGGCGCGGAAAGAGAAAAATGGAAGACTTTTCAATCCAATAGAGATCGTTCTGGCTATTATGGTGGTGGCCGCAGGGATCTACGCGGTCTATCTGTTGGCGACAGGCGTGCTCACGCTCAGTTGATGCACGTCAACACAGGGAAGACGAAGCGGCAAAACTCCGCCTTCCCTTAGACGACTAAGTGGAATATTTTCTCATGCAGATGCCATCCGTCAGGATGCTGAAGCGCGCTCCAGTAAAATTTCAATAAGCCGATCAAAGACATCCCGGTTGAAATGGAGAACATTTGCTTAGTGCGTCATCAATTAAAAATAGAAACATTGGGCAGATCTACTGGTTGTTATCTTCGGCTGATTACACTGGACTAACTGATGATGAAACTTTACCAACCCGCTTCAGAAAAAGAAGAACTACAACTCTCTGTTTGTCAGCGCCTGATTGGCGAAAAAAGCTATCTCTCACAGGAGGAGATCCGCCGCGATCTGCAAAACTACGGCTTTGAAACCATCAGCCAGTCGACGGTTTCCCGCCTGCTGAAAATTCTTGGCGTCATAAAAATTAGAAATACGAAAGGACAAAAAATTTATGCCGTCAATCCGCAATTGCGCCCTGCCCCCGATGCCGCCCGTTCGATTGCTGAAATGGTGGTGAGTGTGGAGCACAACAGCGAATTTATCCTTATCCATACGGCGGCCGGATATGGCCGCGCCGTCGCCAGAATCCTTGATTATCATGCCCTGCCGGAGATCCTGGGGGTCATCGCGGGTAGCAGTATTGTCTGGGTTGCACCACGGGTTGTGCAGCGCACCGGCCTTGTCCACAAACAGATTAACCACTTACTAAAAATGAATTAATATTCATTAAAACCGTTTGCGTTGAATAAAAATGGCATTATTTGCTTGATCCGCAAACGGAGCTGAGTATAATCGCGGACAATTTGCCGGGAGGAAGTATGGTCCAGTGTGTACGACATTCTGTCTTACCGCGTCTGAAAACAGACGCTGGCCTGCCGTTTTTCTTTCCGTTGCTAACCTATTCCCAGCCCCTCAAATGAGGGGCTTTTTTTTTGCCCTGGCGTCAGGAGATAAACATGGCTAACCCGCTATATCAAAAACACATCATTTCCATAAACGACCTCAGTCGCGACGACCTCAATCTGGTGCTGGCGACAGCGGCGAAATTAAAAGCGAACCCCCAACCGGAGCTGCTCAAACACAAGGTCATCGCCAGTTGCTTTTTTGAAGCCTCGACCCGTACCCGCCTGTCGTTTGAAACCTCAATGCACCGCCTGGGCGCCAGCGTGGTCGGCTTTTCCGACAGCGCCAACACGTCGCTGGGTAAGAAAGGTGAGACGCTGGCAGATACCATCTCTGTGATCAGCACCTACGTTGACGCGATCGTGATGCGTCACCCGCAGGAAGGCGCGGCGCGTCTGGCGACTGAATTCTCCGGTAACGTGCCGGTACTGAACGCGGGCGACGGTTCAAATCAACATCCGACCCAGACGCTGCTGGATCTGTTCACCATTCAGGAAACGCAGGGGCGTCTGAACAACCTGCATGTGGCGATGGTCGGCGACCTGAAATATGGCCGTACTGTGCACTCCCTGACGCAGGCGCTGGCGAAGTTTGACGGCAACCGTTTCTACTTCATCGCCCCGGATGCGCTGGCGATGCCGCAGTACATTCTCGACATGCTTGACGAAAAAGGCATTGCCTGGAGCCTGCACGCCTCTATCGAAGAGGTGATGGCGGAGGTGGATATTCTGTACATGACCCGCGTACAGAAAGAGCGTCTGGACCCTTCAGAATACGCCAACGTGAAGGCCCAGTTTGTCCTGCGTGCCAGCGACCTGGCGGGAGCGCGGGAAAACATGAAGGTACTGCATCCGCTGCCGCGTATTGATGAAATCGCCACGGATGTGGATAAAACGCCTCACGCCTGGTATTTCCAGCAGGCAGGCAACGGGATTTTCGCGCGCCAGGCGTTACTGGCACTGGTTCTGACTAGCGATTTGGCACTGTAAGGGGAGATAACGAGATGACACACGATAACAAACTGCAGGTTGAAGCGATCAAATGCGGCACCGTAATCGACCATATTCCCGCGCAAATCGGCTTTAAGTTGCTGACCCTGTTCAAGCTGACCGAAACCGACCAGCGCATCACTATCGGCCTTAATCTGCCTTCCGGTGAAATGGGGCGTAAGGACCTGATTAAGATCGAGAATACCTTCCTGACCGCCGAACAGGTTAACCAACTGTCACTGTACGCGCCACAGGCTACCGTCAACCGCATCGACAACTACGAAGTGGTGGGTAAATCGCGTCCAAGCCTGCCGGATCGTATCGACAGCGTTCTGGTCTGCCCGAACAGTAACTGCATCAGCCATGCCGAGCCGGTCTCTTCCAGCTTTGCAGTGAAAAAACGTGTGGATGACATCGCACTTAAATGCAAATACTGTGAAAAAGAGTTTTCTCATTATGTGGTGCTGGCCAACTAATTGCAGTTGGTTAAAAATTCCTGGCTCCCTATAATGCCTGAGAAAATTCATTTACCGCTGTACTTCAGGAGAAATCATGAGCAAAACTATCGCGACGGAAAATGCACCCGCAGCAATCGGTCCATATGTTCAGGGCGTAGATCTGGGCAGCATGATCATCACTTCCGGTCAGATCCCGGTTGACCCGAAAACCGGCAGCGTGTCGGACGACGTCTCCGCGCAGGCGCGTCAGTCGCTGGAAAACGTGAAAGCTATCGTTGAAGCCGCTGGCCTGAAAGTGGGCGACATCGTGAAAACGACCGTATTTGTCAAAGATCTGAACGATTTCGCGACCGTCAACGCCACCTACGAAGCGTTCTTCACCGAACACAACGCCACCTTCCCGGCTCGTTCCTGCGTGGAAGTTGCGCGTCTGCCAAAAGACGTGAAGATCGAGATCGAAGCGATCGCCGTTCGTCGCTAAGCGATAAAAAAATCCGGGCATTTCTGCCCGGATTTTCGTTACTGTCGTCCTCTTACATTACGCCAAAGAATTTCGGCAGGAACAGCGAGATTTCAGGAATATAAGTCACCAGCATCAGTACCAGGAAAAGCACCGCGTAGAACGGTAGCATCGCCTTCACCACCTGCTCGATCTTCTGTTTACTCACCGCACTGGCAACAAACAGCACCGACCCTACCGGCGGCGTGATCAGGCCAATCCCCAGGTTCACCAACATAATCATCCCGAAATGTACCGGGTCAATGCCGAGGGCGTTGGTGACCGGCAGCAGCACAGGGGTCAGGATCAGAATCAACGGCGCCATGTCCATCAGCGTACCGATCAGCAGCAGCATGATGTTGATGCACATCAGGATGACATATTTGTTTTCTGAGATGCTGGTAAAGGCTTCGGTAATGCGCATCGGCAACTGCATGTACGTCATGATGGCGCCAAATGCCGCGGCGAAACCGATCAGGATCATCACGATAGTCACCGTCTTCACCGTGCGATACATCAGCTTCGGCAGTTCAGACCACTTGTAGTCGCGGTAGATAAACATGGTGACAAAGAACGCCCACAGACAAGCGATCGCCGCCGACTCCGTCGCGGTGAAGATACCAGAAAGGATCCCGCCCATTATGATGACGACCGTCATCAGTCCCCACAGCGTATCGAGAAAGATCTTCAGCGCCTGTCGGAACGGCACGCGTTCCCCTTTCGGATAGCCGCGCTTATGGGCAAAACCCACGCACATCACCATCAGGGTAAAACTCAGCAACAGTCCTGGCAGGATCCCGGCAATAAACAGCGCGGCAATCGACACCGTGCCGCCCGTCGCCAGCGAGTAGATCACCGAGTTATGGCTGGGCGGCGTCAGGATGGCCTGCACGGAACCGCTGGCGGTGACCGCTGCGGCGAAGTCACGCGGATAGCCTTTCTTATCCATTTCGGGGATCATCACCGAACCGATCGATGCGGTATCCGCCACCGACGATCCTGAGATCGCGCCAAAGAAGGTCGACGCCACAATGTTCACCAGCGACAGGCCGCCGCGAATGAAGCCAACAAAGATATAGGCGAAGTTCACTAACCGTCGCGCAATCCCCCCTTCCGCCATAATGGCCCCGGCCAGAATAAAGAACGGGATCGCCAGCAGCGAAAATTTGTTCACACCGTTGGTTAACTGGATCATCACCGCTTCGAGCGGGATATCGATATACCACGCCCCGACGATCGCGCTGATCCCCACCGCATACGCTACCGGCACCCCAATCGCCAGCATGATGCCGAGCGTAAAAACGAGAATAAATGCATCCATTTGCTTTCCCCTATGAAGTCGGTTCGGTCATCAACTGGTTGAACCCAGCATGACCACGGGACGTTGATACTGAGCGCCACGGCAGATCTTTTCGATGATGAAAAGCAGCGTGATCGCCGAACCGATAGGGAGCGGAAGATAGTTTTCCCCGGCGGTCAAAATGGGGAATTCCGCCACGGGTTGATGCCACAACTCGTAACAGAGCGTCGAACCGTACCAAAGAATAAAAACACTGATCGCCAGCAGCATCAGATCGGCACCAATAAAACAGATCCGGCGACCCATTTCACCAAGACGATCGGTCACCATGCTGACAGCAATATGCGAACCCGCGCGGTAACTGACCGCCGCACCGATAAAGGTGAACGTTACCATACACAATATGGCGACCGGCTCAGGCCATGACAGTGCACTGTTCATGACATAGCGCGCAAATATCCCAACAGGAATAACCGCCACCATCACCAATAAAGCCAACCCGGCAATCCACATTGAAATTCGGTACAGCACATCCATTACCGATGAATAACATTCACCCATAATTATCACCTCGACGAATAACCGATTCAGGCGGATGACCTCCGTCACCCGCCTGATGAATTACTTCACATCCTGAATTCGCTTGATCAAATCCTGGTGGTCTTTACCGTATTGATCCCGGACAGGCTGTGTGGCTTTATAGAAATAGTTCGTATCGATATCATGAAAATTCACACCATTCGCTTTCATCGTTTCCAGTGATTTCGCGTTATATGCTTCCCAGAGCTGACGCTGTTCCATTTGCGCTTCTTTCGCCAGTTTAATAATTAATTCCTGATCTTCTTTTTTCAGCTTGTCCCACTTGGCTTTTGAAAACAGGAACAGCTCAGGAATAATGAAATGCTTACTCCAGGTGTAATTTTTGGCAACCGGCAGATAGTTATGTGCGACAAAGGTCGGTGGGTTATTTTCCGTGCCATCGATAACCCCGGTCTGCATCCCGCTGAACACCTCACTGGTCCCCATGGCGATCGCATTCGCGCCCATCGCTTTTAAGGTATCGAGCGATACGGGACTGGTCTGAACGCGGATTTTCATCCCCTTCAGGTCTTCCGGTTTCACGACCGGATCTTTGGTGATCAGGTTACGCGTTCCGGCATCCATCCAGCCGAGAAACACAAGTCGGGACTGACTGTTCGCGGTCAGCCTGTCGCCAATTTCCTGACCAATTGCCCCGTCCAGAACCTTGTGCAGGTGATCTTCATCGCGGAAGATATAGGGCAGCGTAAAGACGTTAATCTCTGGCAATATTGCGGCAACCGGAGACATCGATACGCGGATAATATCAATCGCCCCCAGTTGCGCCTGTTCAATCATCTGCTTTTCATCGCCCAGCACACCGCCCGGGAAGGTTTTAATATCCAGACGTCCGTCGGTAGCGGCGCTGAGTTTTTCGCCCATATGCTTCACAGCAACCACGTTCGGATAATCAGCCGGATGGACATCTGCCGCACGCAGCGTTTGCGCAGACGCCGCCTGCGCTGCCAGTACTAAAGCAGTACCCATGCACAGGTTTAACAAGGTTTTGGTCAGTTTCATTTTTCCATCTCCAGAGGTTTATAATTTTCATTAATACAAACGACTTGCAGGATAGAGGGCCGCCTTAATTAAAAGGGACAGTAAGGAATGACATTGCCCAGACAGACTCGTCGGTGTAACAAAGTATTACGATGATTATGTTCACAAAATGACGATGGATGGAATTTTTTTTAGCACGCTGTTTCATTTTTGCAATGAAGGTCTTTTTCCTGGAAAAAAGATGTCCTGAAGCGGGCTTAAATTGTGATCGACCACACCTCTTTGGTTTTTCAAAAAAAATAAAACACGACGGAGGGAAGAATATATTCTTGCTTGATGAAAAAGAAAATGGCTGCCGAAGCAGCCATTATTTTCGATTACTGCCAGCCGTATCGGCGGCTATAGAACCCTTTTACCAGTTGCGTTAACGTCATATATCCCACCAGAATCGCTACCAGCCACGGGAAATAACTCAGCGGTAACGCCTGCAATTGCAGATAACCTGCCAGCGGTGAGAACGGCAGCGCAATTCCCACGACCATCACTACCAGCGTCATCAGCATCAGCGGCCAGGCGGCGCGACTCTGAATGAACGGCACGCGGCGCGTACGAATCATATGCACAATCAGCGTTTGCGACAGCAGCCCGACCACAAACCAGCCTGACTGGAACAGCGTTTGCGCTTCCGGCACATTGGCGTGGAATACCCACCACATCAGGCAGAACGTCAGAATGTCGAAGATCGAGCTGATCGGGCCAAAGAAGAGCATAAAACGGCCCAGATCCGCCGGATTCCAGCGCTGTGGTTTCTGGATCTGCTCATCATCAACGTTATCAAACGGGATCGCCACCTGGGATACATCGTACAGCAGGTTCTGAATCAGCAAGTGCAGCGGCAACATAGGCAGGAACGGCAAAAAAGCGCTCGCCACCAGCACACTAAAGACGTTACCAAAGTTAGAACTGGCGGTCATTTTGATGTACTTCAGCATATTGGAGAACGTACGACGCCCTTCAATCACGCCTTCTTCCAGCACCATCAGGCTCTTTTCCAGCAGGATAATATCGGCCGCTTCGCGGGCGATATCGACCGCTCCATCCACCGAAATGCCAATATCCGCCGCACGTAGCGCTGGCGCGTCGTTAATGCCATCGCCCATAAAGCCCACTACGTGTCCTTCACGTCTGAGGAGGCGGACGATCCGCTCTTTATGCATCGGCGTCAGGCGTGCGAACAGCGTGGTATGCTGAGCCAACGCGGCCAGCGCGTCGTCGCTCATGCCTTCGATCTCATTCCCGACAATGACCTCTCCGGCGTCCAGGCCTACCTCATGACACACTTTCGCTGCGACCAGTTCGCTGTCGCCGGTCAGGATCTTCACGGTGATGCCACTGGCTTTCAGCGCTTTCAGAGCAGGTGCGGTCGTTTCCTTCGGCGGATCGAGGAAGGCAATGTAACCTTCAAGGATCAGATCGGATTCATCAATACGCTGGTAATCCCCTTCCCGCGCCGGCAGGTATTTGGTCGCCACGGCGACCACGCGCAGCCCCTGACGGTTCAGCGTATCGGTCACGCGTTTCACCCGGCGCAGCATGTTGTCATCCAGCGGCACAATTTCGCCGTTATGACGTACTTGCGTACAGACGCTGATGATCTCCTGTAACGCGCCTTTACATACCAGCTGATGCACATCCGTCTCTTCTGCCACCACTACCGACATCCGGCGGCGCTCAAAATCAAACGGAATCTCATCAATTTTCTGCCAGCGGGCAGACAATGTGCGTGCGGAGCCTTCATCAACACCTTCCAACACGGCGGTATCCAGCAGGTTTTTCAGCCCGGTCTGGTAATGGCTGTTCAGCCATGCCGCGTGCAGAACGCGTTCACTGGGCTTACCGGAGATATCCGTATGATTTTCCAGCACGATTTTGTCCTGGGTCAGCGTGCCGGTTTTATCGGTGCACAGAACGTCCATCGCGCCGAAGTTCTGAATGGCATCCAGATGTTTGACGATCACTTTTTGCTTCGACAGTTTTACCGCGCCGCGTGCCAGCGTCGAGGTGACAATCATCGGCAGCATTTCCGGCGTCAGGCCTACGGCGACGGAGAGCGCAAACAGCGCCGCTTCCCACCAGTCACCTTTGGTGTAACCATTAATGAGCAGCACCACTGGCGCCATCACCAGCATAAAGCGGATCAACAGCATACTGACGCGACTGATGCCCTTCTGGAACGCGTTTTGCTCGCTTTCTTGTTCGCTGACGCGCCCCGCCAGTTGACCAAACCAGGTATGCGCGCCAGTGGCGATGACCATCGCCTGCGCCGTGCCACTCACTACGTTAGTCCCCATAAAGCACAGGGTGTCGCGTTCAAGCGGGTTGCTTTGGCTGGCGTCGCGGGTGTGCGCCACTTTCTCCACAGGCAGCGATTCGCCGGTTAACGACGCCTGAGCGACAAACAGGTCTCGCGCCTGAATGACCCGCAGATCGGCCGGGATCATGTCCCCCGCCGACAGCTTGATGATGTCGCCGGGTACCAGCTGATCGATAGGCAGTTCCACCCAGCCATTTTCCCCTTTCTCATTGATGACCCGCAGCACCGTCGCGGTATTGCTGACCATCGCTTTCAGCGCGTCTGCCGCTTTGGTGGAACGCGCTTCCTGGACAAAGTTAAGCAGCGTGGAAATCACCACCATCAGGGCGATCACCCCGGCGGCAAACAGATCTTCCGTGGCATACGAGATCGCGCCCAGAAGAGTCAGCAAGATATTGAACGGGTTGCGATAACAGACCCACAGATGCTTCCACCACGGTGACGGTTTCTGGGTCGGCAGAAGGTTTTCACCGTATTGTTCGCGGGCGGCGTTCACTTCTGCCGCATTGAGTCCTTCCGGATGCGCATTAAACGTTTTCCATAGCGTCTTTTCATCCATCACGGCGACTTTCAGGCAGTGTTCGCTCAGTGAAGAAGGCATCGGGGTGCTGGCAATCGACTGTGCATTAGGCAATGGATCGCGGTGCACCAGGCGATCGGGCAGATGGCGGCCAAGCCGGGCAAACAGCTGGCGAGTGATATTTTTAAACATAGGCAGTCCCTCCGCGCCAACAAGACGGGCGCAGAAATATCCTTCAGGCGTGGCAAAGCCTTACCTGACAGGTAACATAATTTTTAAACAGGGACGTTAATGCGTCACTGTCTTACATCACCGGTAAGACAGCGAAAGGCAGGCTTACCGGAAAGCGCGTATTCTCCATTTCGGGAGAGGGGTGGGATCGGGATCCATAAAGCCTCCGGTAATTGAATGAGTTAGCCCACAGATTATAAGTTGTAGATCATAATATTTGTGGCATTTATGGCGTTATAATAACCCCCGGCAATTAAACAAAACATATACACAAAATCATTCAGTTCGCATCCCGGCAGAAAATGAACGACGCCAACGCAGAGACAGCGTGAAGGATGACGTGTATAAACCAGACTTTGCCCATTGAGGTTTCTCTAAGTAAAGTTACCCTCTTATCATCTTTTGTTGCGTACCACGGGAAAACAGGATGCAAAATCGGCTGACTATCAAAGACATCGCCCGCTTAAGCGGCGTGGGGAAATCCACCGTTTCCCGTGTGCTGAACAACGAAAGCGGCGTCAGTGAACGGACTCGCGAGCGTGTCGAAGCCGTGATGAATCAGCACGGATTTTCTCCCTCCCGTTCAGCCCGCGCCATGCGTGGTCAGAGCGATAAAGTGGTCGCCATCATTGTGACCCGTCTCGACTCCCTGTCGGAAAACCTTGCCGTACAGACGATGCTGCCGGTGTTTTATGAGCAGGGCTACGATCCGATCATGATGGAAAGTCAGTTTTCCCCGGAAAAAGTCGAAGAACACTTGGGTATGCTGAAACGCCGCAACATCGACGGCGTGGTGCTGTTCGGTTTTACCGGCATCACGGACGCGATGATCGCCCCGTGGCAGGCATCGCTGGTGCTGCTGGCCCGTGACGCGAAAGGCTTTGCCTCCGTCTGCTACGACGACGACGGGGCGATTAAAATCCTGATGCAGCGCCTGTACGATCAGGGACATCGCAACATCAGCTTTCTCGGTGTGCCGCACAGTGACGTCACCACCGGGAAGCGCCGCCATGACGCCTATCTCGCGTTTTGCAAACAGCATAAGTTACATCCCATCGCGGCCCTGCCGGGTCTGGCGATGAAGCAAGGCTATGAGCATGCCGCGAGCGTCATTACACCAGACACGACCGCGCTGGTCTGCGCCACGGATACTCTCGCGCTCGGTGCCAGTAAGTATTTACAGGAGCAGCGGGTCGATAACCTGCAACTGGCGAGCGTCGGTAATACGCCGCTGATGAAATTCCTGCATCCGGAGATCGTCACGGTCGATCCCGGCTATGCCGAAGCCGGACGCCAGGCGGCGGCCCAGTTGATCGAGCAGATCAACGGACGCAGCGATCTGCGCCAGATCGTCATTCCTTCCACCCTTTCCTGAGTCATTGCCGAACGCTTTCTGAACGATAATTTGTGATCTTCGCTGCGTTTCGGGAACGTTCCCATTTTTAAATTTTTATCCCGGATATACTCTGTGCCCATCGCATAACCCCCCTTTTTCACAGTCATCGCCACGAGGCTTCATGATGAGCAAAGTTAAACAAGCGGATATTGACCGGCTGATAGAGCTGGTAGGCGGGCGAGAGAATATCGCCACAGTGAGTCACTGTATTACGCGCCTGCGCTTTGTGCTGAATCAGCCAGCAAACGCCAGACCGAAAGAAATTGAAGCCTTACCGATGGTCAAAGGCTGCTTTACCAACGCCGGTCAGTTCCAGGTGGTGATTGGCACCGAGGTTGGCGATTATTACAAGGCGCTGCTGGCCACCACCGGGCAGTCGCACGCCGATAAAGAGCAGGCGAAAAAAGTGGCTCGTCAGAACATGAAATGGCATGAGCAACTGATCTCCCACTTCGCTGAAATCTTCTTTCCGCTGCTGCCGGCGCTGATCAGCGGAGGCTTGATCTTAGGTTTCCGCAACGTCATTGGCGACCTGCCAATGAGCAACGGCCAGACGCTGGCGCAGATGTATCCGGCGCTGAAAACGGTCTATGACTTCCTGTGGCTGATTGGCGAAGCCATCTTCTTCTATCTGCCAGTGGGCATCTGCTGGTCGGCGGTGAAAAAAATGGGCGGCACGCCGATCCTTGGTATCGTGCTTGGCGTCACGCTGGTATCGCCACAGTTGATGAACGCGTATCTGCTGGGGCAACAAATACCGGAAGTATGGAACTTCGGCCTGTTCACCATCGCGAAAGTGGGCTATCAGGCCCAGGTCATTCCGGCACTGCTGGCTGGCCTGGCACTGGGCGTGATTGAAACTCGCCTGAAACGCATCGTGCCGGATTATCTGTATCTCGTTGTGGTGCCAGTGTGTTCATTGATCCTCGCGGTTTTCCTCGCTCATGCGCTGATCGGTCCGTTTGGCCGCTTGATTGGCGACGGTGTGGCCTTTGCGGTTCGCCATCTGATGACCGGTAGCTTCGCGCCGGTTGGTGCCGCGCTGTTTGGCTTCCTGTACGCGCCGCTGGTGATTACCGGCGTGCACCAGACCACGCTCGCCATCGACATGCAGATGATCCAGAGCATGGGCGGAACGCCGGTATGGCCGCTGATTGCCCTTTCCAACATCGCACAGGCGTCTGCGGTGGTAGGCATTATTATCGCCAGCCGTAAACAGAACGAACGTGAGATCTCCGTTCCTGCCGCGATCTCCGCCTATCTCGGGGTCACTGAGCCGGCAATGTACGGTATCAACCTGAAATACCGCTTCCCGATGCTCTGCGCGATGATCGGCTCCGGTCTCGCCGGTCTGCTCTGCGGCCTGTACGGGGTGATGGCGAACGGTATCGGTGTCGGCGGTTTGCCGGGCATCCTTTCCATCCAACCGACTTACTGGCAGGTGTACGCCGTCGCGATGGCGATCGCCATTGTCATCCCGATCGTGCTGACCTCCATGGTCTACCAGCGTAAATACCGTCAGGGCACGTTACAGATTGTCTGATTTTATTCGGGGCGCACTTGCGCCCCTCGCATAACCAGGAATTGACTATGAATACCCTTCCCCACTGGTGGCAAAACGGTGTCATCTACCAGATCTATCCCAAAAGCTTTCAGGATACGACCGGCAGCGGTACCGGCGATTTACGCGGCGTGACACAGCGCCTCGATTATCTGCATAAACTGGGCGTGGATGCCCTCTGGCTGACTCCGTTCTATATTTCACCGCAGGTGGATAATGGCTACGATGTCGCTAACTACACCGCTATCGATCCCGCTTACGGTACGCTGGATGACTTCGATGCGCTGGTCGCCCAGGCGAAAGCACGCGGCATCCGCATTATTCTCGACATGGTGTTTAACCACACCTCCACGCAGCACGCCTGGTTTCGTGAGGCGCTCGATAAAGACAGTCCATATCGCGAGTTTTACATCTGGCGCGACGGCACGCCCGATGCACAACCCAACAACTGGCGTGCCAAGTTTGGCGGCAACGCCTGGCAATGGCATGCCCAGAGCGAACAGTATTATCTGCACCTCTTCGCCCCGGAACAGGCGGACCTGAACTGGGAAAACCCTGCCGTCCGTGCCGAACTGAAAAAAGTCTGCGAATTCTGGGCCGATCGCGGCGTGGATGGCCTGCGCCTGGACGTCGTCAACCTGATCTCCAAAGATCAGCGCTTCCCCAATGATCTGGACGGCGACGGGCGCCGTTTTTATACCGATGGGCCGCGAGCGCATGAATTTCTGCATGAGATGAACCGTGACGTCTTTACCCCGCGCAAGCTGATGACGGTCGGTGAAATGTCTTCCACCACGCTGGAACATTGCCAGCGTTACGCCGCGCTGGACGGTAGCGAACTGTCGATGACGTTCAATTTTCATCACCTGAAGGTCGATTACCCCGATGGAGAGAAATGGACGCTGGCGAAGCCCGATTTTGTCGCGCTGAAGACCCTGTTCCGCCACTGGCAGCAAGGGATGCACAACGTCGCGTGGAATGCGTTGTTCTGGTGTAACCACGATCAGCCGCGCATCGTGTCGCGATTTGGCGACGAAGGGGAATATCGGATGCCGGCCGCGAAAATGCTGGCGATGGTGCTGCACGGTATGCAGGGAACGCCGTACATCTATCAGGGGGAAGAGATCGGCATGACCAATCCTCATTTCACCCGCATCACCGACTACCGCGATGTGGAAAGCCATAACATGTTTGCCAGGTTGCGGGCGGAGGGTCGCGATGCCAATGAACTGCTGGCAATTCTGGCCAGTAAATCCCGCGACAACAGCCGTACGCCAATGCAGTGGAATAACCGCAAGAACGCCGGTTTCAGCCAGGGCGAACCGTGGATCCCGCTGTGCGATAACTACGCGGACATCAACGTGGAGAACGCGCTCGGCGATAATTCGTCGGTGTTTTATACCTATCAACGGCTGATTGCGCTGCGCAAATCCGAACCCGTGCTGACCTGGGGCGACTATCAGGATCTGTTGCCGGACAGCCCACATCTCTGGTGTTACCGCCGTGAATGGCAAGGACAAACGCTGCTGGTCATTGCCAATCTGAGCGGTGAATGTCAGGCCTGGTTCCCGGAATCGTACCGGGGCAACTGGCAGGTGTTAATGCACAACTATGATGAAGTTTCACCACTGCCGACGGCGATGACGCTGCGTCCTTTCGAAGCTATCTGGTGGTTACAGAAGTAATCGTTTGAGCCCCTCTTGCCCGGAGAAGCACGTCTTCCCGGGCAGAATTCCGCTCTCTGCCTTAGCTCACTGTTTTTGCTGAATAAATAATCAGATTTTTCTCTATCACAATTTACAATCGCTATAACGCCCGCCAACTGTACGCTCTGCTGTTTACCTTGCGCTATATCAAAAAAATCGCAAACACTTTTGATGCAAATCACTATATATAGAACTTAAAATGCAATCCGCCCCAACATGTTGTATTAATCAACTACATTTACAACAACGATGATGTCCACAGTCAGGGTGACTTTGTGGATAACATGGGACTGGATTGCGGGAAGTGATTGGATAGAGAGATGAATAACCATATCAATGCTTCCCGAGCCTCTGTGGATAACCTGTTCTTATACATTATGGAGTGATCATGACACCGCATGTGATGAAACGAGATGGCTGTAAAGTGCCGTTTAAATCAGAGCGCATCAAAGAAGCCATTCTGCGTGCAGCTAAAGCAGCGGGAGTCGATGACGCAGATTACTGCGCCACCGTCGCAGAAGTCGTTAGCAGTCAGATGGACACGCGTAGCCAGGTCGATATTAATGAGATCCAGACAGCGGTTGAAAACCAACTGATGTCCGGTCCTTACAAGCAACTGGCGCGCGCCTACATTGAATATCGCCATGACCGTGATATTCAGCGTGAGAAACGCGGTCGTCTGAACCAGGAAATTCGCGGCCTGGTGGAGCAGACCAACTCCGCGCTGCTCAATGAAAACGCCAATAAAGACAGTAAAGTCATCCCGACCCAGCGCGACCTGCTGGCCGGTATCGTCGCCAAACACTATGCCCGTCAGCATCTGCTGCCGCGTGATGTGGTACAGGCGCACGAGCGCGGTGATATTCACTATCATGATCTCGACTATTCCCCGTTCTTCCCGATGTTCAACTGCATGCTGATCGATCTGAAAGGGATGCTGACGCAGGGCTTTAAGATGGGTAACGCGGAGATCGAGCCGCCAAAATCAATCTCTACCGCCACCGCCGTGACCGCGCAAATCATCGCGCAGGTCGCCAGCCATATTTACGGCGGCACCACCATTAACCGTATTGATGAAGTACTGGCGCCCTTCGTGACCGCCAGCTTTAACAAGCACCGTAAAACGGCGGAAGAGTGGCAAATTCCGGATGCCGACGGCTACGCGCATTCCCGTACCGAGAAAGAGTGCTACGACGCATTCCAGTCTCTGGAGTATGAGGTCAATACGCTGCATACCGCCAACGGCCAGACGCCGTTCGTGACCTTTGGTTTCGGCCTGGGCACCAGTTGGGAATCGCGCCTGATTCAGCAGTCCATTCTACGTAACCGCATCGCCGGTCTGGGCAAAAACCGTAAAACCGCCGTGTTCCCGAAACTGGTGTTTGCGATCCGTGACGGCCTGAACCACAAATTTGGCGATCCGAACTACGACATCAAACAGCTGGCGCTGGAGTGTGCCAGCAAGCGCATGTATCCGGACATTCTCAACTACGATCAGGTCGTGAAAGTCACCGGTTCGTTCAAAACCCCAATGGGCTGTCGCAGCTTCCTCGGCGTGTGGGAAAACGAGAACGGCGAACAGGTTCACGATGGCCGTAACAACCTCGGCGTAATCAGCCTTAACCTGCCGCGTATCGCGCTGGAAGCCCATGGCGATGAAGCCACCTTCTGGAAACTGCTCGACGATCGTCTGGTGCTGGCACGTAAAGCGCTGATGACCCGTATTGCCCGTCTGGAAGGCGTGAAAGCTCGCGTTGCGCCAATTCTGTATATGGAAGGTGCCTGCGGCGTACGTCTGAAAGCCGATGACGATATCGCGGAAATCTTCAAAAACGGTCGTGCATCGATTTCACTGGGCTATATCGGTATTCACGAAACCATTAATGCCCTCTGTGGCGACAAGCACATGTACGACAGTGAAACGTTGCGAGCAAAAGGCATCGCCATCGTTGAACGTCTGCGTCAGGCTGTCGATCTGTGGAAAGAAGAGACGGGCTATGGCTTCAGCCTGTACAGCACGCCGAGTGAAAACCTGTGTGACCGCTTCTGCCGTCTGGATACCGCCGAGTTTGGCGTCGTGCCGGGCGTCACCGATAAAGGCTACTACACCAACAGTTTCCACCTTGATGTGGAGAAGAAGGTAAACCCGTACGACAAAATCGATTTTGAAGCGCCTTACCCGCCGCTGGCGAGCGGTGGCTTCATTTGCTATGGCGAATACCCGAACATCCAGCACAACCTGAAAGCGCTGGAGGACGTCTGGGACTACAGCTATCAGCATGTGCCGTATTACGGCACCAATACGCCAATCGATGAATGCTACGAGTGCGGCTTTACCGGTGAGTTCGAGTGCACCAGCAAAGGTTTCACCTGTCCGAAATGCGGCAACCACGACGCCGCGCGCGTGTCGGTGACCCGCCGCGTCTGCGGTTATTTAGGCAGCCCGGACGCGCGTCCGTTTAACGCCGGTAAACAGGAAGAAGTGAAGCGTCGCGTTAAGCATTTAGGGAATGGGCAGATCGGTTAATTTCCGTTTGCAAAGGCCGCAGGCCTGATAAGACGCAATCGCGTCGCCATCAGGCATCACAATGTTGCCGGATGGCGGTGCAAGCACCTTATCCGGCCTACTACCGATCAGTAATTGACCCGGGTGAGTGAGAGCGGCCAACACCGCTACAGCGCCAAATGCAACGAGGAAAAATGAATTATCACCAGTATTATCCCGTCGACATCGTTAATGGCCCCGGTACCCGCTGCACCCTGTTTGTTTCAGGGTGCGTGCACGAATGCCCTGGCTGCTATAACAAAAGTACCTGGCGGCTGAATTCCGGTCAGCCGTTCACAAAAGCAATGGAAGACCAGATCATTAACGATCTGAACGATACGCGGATCCACCGCCAGGGGATCTCCCTTTCCGGCGGCGATCCGCTTCATCCGCAGAACGTGCCGGATATCCTGAAGCTGGTGCAACGCATTCGCGCTGAATGTGCGGGCAAAGATATCTGGGTGTGGACCGGCTATAAGCTGGATGAACTCAACGCCGCGCAAATGCAGGTTGTGGACCTCATCAACGTGCTGGTCGACGGCAAATTTGTGCAGGATCTGAAAGACCCGGCGCTGATCTGGCGCGGCAGCAGCAACCAGGTTGTCCATCATTTACGATAAACACTATGGCGGACAGCATCTGCTTTCCGTCTTTCCTGTCCCCTCCCATCAAAAACGACTCACGCACTCCATCGCCACCGCTTTAAACTCGGCGAAGTTTTGGCTGCCGCACAGTCGCGTCATGGCGCGTTCACGCAGGAAAGTGACGAAGATATCGTAGATGGCCATTGCCTCTTCGTACTCGCTTTTACTGATAGCGAGTAAAAAGATCACATGTGCGGTTTCGTCACCCCAGGCGATGCCCTGCGGGGCGAGCACCGTGTAGACCACCGTTTTTTTAGCCAGCAGTCCGAGGGCGTGCGGCAACGCAATGCTGTCACCGAGCATCGTGCTGACAATCGCCTCGCGTTCCACCACCGAATCGAGGAATTCCGCGTCGACAAACCCTTCACTCTGCAACTGATCGCACAAGGTTTTAAACAGCGTCTGCTGGTCCATTTCGCCTTCGATAATACGAAAATGCGCGGCATCGAAGTATTTGTTCAGCATCCACGGACGGGTTCTGTCCACCAGCACCAACTTACCGATCTGCTCCAGTTGGTAGTCGGTAGGGAACGGGGCGATCTGCACGACCGGCTTGTCTTTCTCACCGATCCGCGCGGTGGCGATCACAAAGTCCTCCGCGATACTCTCACGCTGTTCGTAATCGCGCAGCGTCAGCGTGTTTACAATCTCGATCTGCGGATATTTGCGCGCCAGTACCGCTTCAATCATCCGCACCATCGCATTTCCTGCGTCGCAGACCAGCAAAACTTTTGGCTGTCGTTGGTAACCGATGTTGTAACTACGCTCAAGCCCAACGCCGATATGCAACACCAGAAAGCCGATCTCGTTTTCGCTGATGGCGTAAGGGGTATATTTCCCCCAGCCTGAGACCGCCGCCAGGGTCATATCCCATGCCATGGGATAGTGCTGTTTGATGTTCTCCAGCAGCGGGTTCGGGATCATAATCTGATAGCGTACCCGGGTGATCATCGTTTTGATGTGAGTAAGTAAATCCGCATGAAGCTGTTTATCATTCAACAGGTTATAGTTGTACTGGCTGTTGATAAACCGCAGGATGTAATTGACCAGCGCTTCCTCGTCGTCGGCATTGATCGCACTGGGCGCAATCTCCTGTACCTGCCGCGCCGCGATATGCACCTTCAGCCAGTTCTCTTCCGATACCGAGAGCGGATGATTTGCCAGATGCTGCACGACAGCGGCAATCTCACGCGCCGCCAGGCACACGTTCTCTTCCACCTCTTCGTTGGTGAATTCCGACAGCGGATACCCTTCGCTGATACGGCGTACCGCCACCGCGCAGTACAGGCGTAAAAACAGCTCGCCTTCGTCAGTAAGGCGAATATGGAAGCGATTAAAAATCTCCTCAAGCAGCGGTTGAAGCTGCGACGGCACCCCGGCATACAGCGCCTCTTCGGTCACCAGCGGATTAGCAGGATCCTGCTGCGCCAACGTCCAGAGAAGGTCAGTCAGGCAGGCGCGGATCGCCATCTCGCTGCCGAACAGTTTCATGCCATGGCGCGGGCGTGTTTCCAGCGTCAGATGATAGCGTTGCAGCCATTCACGCACTTCGGCCATGTCGTTTTGTAGCGTCGCCCGACTGACAAACCATTCATCAGCTAAATCTTCGAGTTTGAGAGAAAAGGCGGATGTCAGAAAGCGCACCATCAGATAGTGCACGCGTTCCTGACTGGTGCGCGGAATTCGCAGCGCGCTGGGCTGCTGCGATTGCAGGGACTGATAGCTTGCCGGGTCATCGATCCTGAGCTGATAACCGTTGCCCCGGCTGAGGATAAACTGCGCGCCGTGCTGAGTCAGCAGGGCGTTGAGCGCAGTAATATCGGCACGAACAGTTCGTGTGGAAACCGACAACCGCTGCGCCAGCTCATCCTGTGGCAGCGTCTCGTTTTGCAACATAGTAAACAGTTGCGCCAAACGTTGGTTGGGGAATCGCACATCACTCTCCTCGTTTTTAACCTACACACGCCCGGGTCAGCGCAAGCAACTGGCGCACATCGTCCGGACGGGTGTTTCCACTTACCTTATCAATAATAGAACTATAAATGTGAGGAATGATTTTACTGACGCCAGCGTCGAGGGCAATTTGCAAAATCTCATCGTAGTTTTCCAGATCGATTCCGCCGGTTGGCTCCAGCCAGAAATCATGACGCGCACAGGCCTCAGCCACCGCTTTAAACTCGTCACGGCATTTCAGACCGCCCATCGGGAAGTATTTGATCGAGCTGCCGCCCATATCTTTCAGCAAGGCAATAGCCGTTTCGACCGGGACAACGCCGTCCGCCGCTTTACTGCTTAATGGTCCGGTAGAAATTTTCACCAGACCTGGCGTACCGGTCGGCGATACCAACCCGTTAACCACCGTCTCACTCTGCCCGAGCAGGGCGCGGCTGGTTGCCACGCCGGTGAACACCTGGTTGACGTGCTGCGGCTGAACCAGGCGGGAGATTTCACTGACCATCGCCGACTGGTTCGGATCGCCCGCCCCCAGCCCCACGGAGAGCGCGTTGTGGATAAGCGCCGCGTAGTCACGCATATCCGCCACTGCGCTTTCGACATCCGGGTAATTTTTGGAGAGTACGCCGACCAGCACATGACCTTCCGCCGCGTCGTAAATGTCACGCGCGTTCTCTTTCGAGCCGGCCAGCACATTCAGGCAGACGCGATCGCGGTAAAAGTTCGGGGTCAATTTCATGCTTGTTTCTCCTGATTAATCACATCGCCAATCTGGCGCGCCACAATGTCCAGCTGTGCGCGGTCTACGCTGCGCACATCCGCTTCAATAATCCCTTCGTTGGCTTTGTAACCACGGAAGTAAATCGCGTATTCGCCCTGCTTGAGCGCTTCCACCAGTTCGCCCGTCGCGATGCCAGTGACCGCTTCATCAAACTTAATTTCTGCGCGGGCGATATCCCGTCCGGCGCTGTCCCACACCACGCGAGCCGTCACACCGTTGAGCGCATTCAGCGCATCAATAAACGGCGTCATTTTTTCCACCATCTCCGCGCCGCTCTCTTTTTGCGCATTCAAATAGAGTTCAATGGCGCAGGTCAGGCCGAGAATCCCCTCTTTGCCGACCTTCATCGCCCGGCCAATACCCGCCGTCTGGCGTTTCACCCACTCGATATACTGGGTTTTACCGATGACCAGTCCGCTGGTAGGGCCTTCGATCGCCTTCGCGCCGCTGTAGATCACCAGATCGGCCCCCGAACGGTAGTAGCACTGCAGGTCTTCTTCCGCCGCCGCATCAACAATCAGCGGCAGATTGTGTTTACGCGCCACAACGACGGCCTGCTCAACGCTGAGCATGCTTTTCTGCACGCAGTGGTGGGATTTGATATATAAGATCGCCGCCGTGCGCGGGGTGATCGCCGCCGCCAACTGCGCGGCAGAGCATTCATTGGCATAACCGGCTTCGACCAGCTTGCCGCCGCCCAGCGCCACCATCGTGCCAACCGGCGCGCCAAAGTTGACGTTATGGCCTCTCGGCAGCACGATTTCGTTATTCTCAATCGGCGTGACGTGCAGGTTCTCCAGCAGCCAGTCGCTATCCTGGACCAGCACGGCGGCCACCGACTGGGCAATGCCCGCAGACGCGCAGGAAACCACCGTCGCCCCTTCCACATCCAGCAGCTTCGCGATGTATTCCCCGGTTTTATTCACCAGATCTTTCATCTCAAAGTACTGGTTCATACCAGCCATCGCAGCTTCCACCACTTCCGGGCGCGGCGTGGACACGCCCAGCGCCGTCATCCGTCCGGAGGTATTAATCACCTGTTTTAAATGGTATTTCTCAAAAATTGAAGGCATGTTCCGCGCTCCCTTGTTCGGTCATATAGCCCTTGCCCGCACGTATTGCGGCAAGCGGCACCAGCAGTTTTTCAGCCTGTAAGCTGTCATTCTCGGCATCTATCAGCACGGTTGGCTGACGCTTCAGCGTAAAGAGGGTTAAGTCAGCGTCCAGACCTGGCTGGAGGCGACCTTTGGATTTCAGACGCAAGCCGTCGGCGGCATTGGCCGTCACGCAGTTGATGACCTGCGGCAGCGACATCCCGATGGCGAGGAATTTCGACATCACATTCGCCAGCGAATGCACTGGACCGTTGATACGGTTGCGGCAATAGATATCAGAACTGATGGTGTGCGGCAGAATGCCTAAACTGATGGCACGTTTCGCCACCGCAAAGCTCAGGCTGGCCGTACCGTGCCCGACGTCCAGACGCACGCCGCGCTGAATCGCCCGGGTGACCGAGGCGCGCAGTTCGCCCTCCGGCGTCAGAATGCGATTGGGTTTTCCGTTGTAGCAATGGGTGATGATATCGCCCGCCGTCAGGCGCTCCGCGATCTCATCCAAATCCGGCGGGTTATTGCCAATGTGGACCATCAGGGGCAAATCACCGTTCGCTTGCTGCATCGCTTTGGCGCGATCCAACGGCGTGATGCCATTTTCACCCACCACGCTGCTGCTCATTCGCGCCTTCAGGCCGACGATGAAATCAGGGTAGCGTTTCACTGCCTGCTGCACCGCATCGGCATCGATGTTGGCCATATTCGCCAGTTCGTTTTGTGCAATCAGTCCGACGCGGGAGATATTCAGAAGTGCATAGACTTCCGTCGCGGCGTCGCGCGTGAGGGTATAGAAATCATCAATATCGTCGGCACCGGTACTGCCCGCATCCACAACGGTTGTCACGCCGGTGGCAATGCCTACGCTGTCCGGTTCGTCGTGATAAATCGGGGAGTTTGGATAACAGTGAACGTGGGAATCAATCCATCCGGCGCTGACGTAGCACTCGCCGTTGAGCTCAACGGTTTTCACCGCCGGGTCGTTTATCTCGCCTAACGCGGCGATTTTGCCGTCCTTCAGGGCGATATCACAGACCGTATCGTCAACCAGACGCGCACGGCGCAGGAGTAAATCAAACATGTCTCTCTCCTTTTACCGGATAGCGGCGTAACCGCCCTATCCGGCCTACAAAGACGCGCTTATCCGTAGGCCTGATAAGCGCTTCGCCATCAGGCAATTAGCTAATCGCAATCGGGAAGATTGAGCCTAAAATCATTGCGCCAAGGATCGCGCCCCCGGTGATCGGCTTCTGCCAGATGTAAAACAGCAGTGCGCCGACCAGAGAACCCACGCCGATAGGGATCGACGCCGTCATCGCGCTGAGGATGATCAATGGGCCGAGGAAACGCCCCGAGGCGTTACCGGCGCCCATCATCACGTCCGCCCCGTAGGTTGAATCGCTCTGATTGATGGTGAACTTACGCGCCAGGATAATGACGTAACCAATCGCCAGGCCAATCGCCAGCCCCGTTGCCAGAGAAGCAATAAAGTTCTCAACCGGGAACATAATGCCTGCGCCCAACAGCAGCGCCGGAACCCCCAGACCAACGCCGGTCTGAATCGCACCGCCGATATCCAGAATCCCCACCAGGGAGCCTTCGATAATGCGTGCGAACAGGAAGCTGGCGCCAAACGCCGCCACTGCGCCGTACGATCCGGTATCAATCCCCGCTTTCAGCATGGCCACGAAAGCCACTTCGTTAAACGCGCCAATCCCGTACAGGTAGTACATGTGCGTCCCGGCAAACACGCCGGAGGAGAGCAGGCCAACGAAGATCGGGAACGACCAGTCGGCAAACCAAAAACCTTTATTCTGTTCCATTGTGGCCTCCGTTATTTGCCGCTAAGCGAGTTGTGGATCAGTTCGAGCCAGTTCGGCACGGTCATGTGGAAGGATTCGATCATCTTCATGTCGAAGCCACGGAAGAAGCCGCTCAGGACGAACAGCAGGACGATGGCCGCCATCATCACTTTGGTCACATGATTCCAGCCGCTCTCTTCAACGCCTTTACCAATCAGGATGCCGAGGACCAGACCCGGTACGGCGTTACCCATGATCAACTGTGCCGCGCCGCCGAAAACGGTTGCCCAGAAGCCTGATTTCTTACCGGCGTCGATCGCCGCCAGCCAGAAGATCACCGGCATCACGGTGTTGACCAGCAGGTTTGCCGCAGGGACCAGCACCTTAACGGCGGTCACCTGCAACGCTTCCGGTACGGAAGAAGCCGTGAGGTTCAGGAAGGTCACGACAATCATGCCGATGATGCCGCAGGCAATCGCCATTTTTTTCGGGTCATGCAGCGTTTCACCGACGTTGCGGTTTTTGATCATCAGCGCTGCCGCGCCCCAGTTAGGAATGATGCGGTGATCCACGTCCTGTGTGAACGAGCCCGCCGCAACGGATGAGGCCCAGGCGTTGAAGAAAAAGCCCAGACCAAACGAGAAGTGAGAAGCCGGATCCCCTTCGCAGGAATTCAGCTCCCCCAGAGTTCGAAACGCACCCATCCCCTGTGTGGTAGGCGCATGAAACATGCGTGCAGCCCCGGCCCCCACACCCACGCCGACGAGGGCACCGATGATGAGCGATTTTATTAAAATTATCAGGAACATAATTATGCCTTCTTAACAAGAATCAGCGTTGCGAGACAAAATCCACCTTGTCCAGATTGATGGCTGTCACGTTGACGGTCACATCCAGCTCCACGCTGTAAGTGCGTCGTTCCCGGCGCAGAAAGAAGAACAAAAACGCTTCTTTGCGCACCGCTTCACGCGCTTGAACAACCTGCACATCCTGTGGCTCAATACGCAGTAAAATATGCGGCGATGCCTTCATGACCGCGGCCTGAACGTGGTTCAGGGCATCGGCAAAGGCGCGCGCTTTGGCTTCGCCTTTACCGGTGACTCTCACCGTTGTGGTGAATTGTTCTTTCATACTTACGCGCCGTATTTTTTCTGCCACGCCTGAACCAGACGCTCGCCAAGCTCTTCTTTATCCATAAAGCCGAACCCCAGCACGTTGCAGCCTTCGTTAATCGCTGTTACGCCTTCATCCACAGAGCGCATCCCGTATTTGGCTTTGTAACCGTATTTGTTCTGTGCAGTGATGGCGCCCGCGCCGCCGCTGCCGCAAAAAGAGATGCCGAACGTGGCGTTTTCCGCTTTCATCACGTCCCCCAGTTTCATATCCGCGGCAACGCCCGGTACCACCACCGCACGACCACCGGCTTTCTCGACGCCTGCCGCCACTTTCTGGCCTTTACCCAGACGATCGCCAATCACGACTGTAATCTGTTCCATGTTGTTGCTCCTTAAAGGTTGTCTTTCGCGACTTCAAAGTGGACGGACAGCAGCCAGGCTTCTTCCTCGGGAAGGTTGCCAAACGCTGCGACCACGTCGCGGGCAAGCGCCATTGAATCGGCTGAAATTTCATCAAACAAACTGGCTTCCACTTCCGGCAAAGGCTCGCCGGTCACCGACCGGTGCGCCATGGCGCGAACGTGAGACGTCAGCATTTGTTCCTGTACGGCGTTGGGAATGATGTGATGTTCACGCAGCAAGGCATACACTTGCGCCAGCATGCGATCGGCCAGTTCACCAATCTGCGCCACCTGTTCCCCCATGTCGTTCATTACTGCTCCGTTATTCACTCGTCTTACCCCGTTAATGGCTCTGGGTTAAAACTAGCGGTGGGGGTAAAAAGTTTGTAGCGAGTTGTTTTCCACTTCGAAGTGGAAAGGCGAGTGGCAATAGTGATCTGTTCCACAGAAAAGGCGGTTTTGATGATTTATCGCTGGGAAAGTGTGATGAATATCGCAAGTGAAAGCGGAAAAAGACGTAGCCGAAAGAACAATTACATTGACGAAGAAAATGAGAAAGTGTGATGAATATTACGTTTACTTATGGATTGCTAAAAATGCCGGATGTCGACACGAACATCTTATCCGGCCTGCTTTCACTTAACCGCGCTATAAATTAACGATACTTCTTGTGGTACGCGTTGCGGGTGGTTTTGAATTCTTCCGCCGCGGCCTGCGCTTCTTTGACCTTCCCTTCGTTTGCCAGCTTCAGCGCGCCGTCAATCTGGCCGACGAGGATGTCAAAACCATGACGAAAATCTTTCATTTCCGGGCTATCGGAGGCTTTGCTTTCCAGCTTTGGCGGTGTGCCTTTTTGAGCATCCAGCGCAGCGGCGCGCATTTTGGTTAACGCATCCGTCACTTGCGTCGCGTTATCCGCTTTTTCGATGACCTTCAGGTTATCGTTAAGCGTTTCCATATTCTCTTCGAGTTCGGCGGCGAACACGGAAGAGCCCAAAACTAACGTTGAAGCTGCGATGATTGCTAACAGGTGTTTACGCATTGCTCACTTCCTTCTTATTTTTAATAGAACGGATACGCTGTAGCCTTCGGGCAGCAGAAAGGCGACAAGCGCATCTGTAGCCCGAAGGATGACAGGTATCACTGCCCGGCGATTTTCATCTCCGGCAACAGCACTGAACCACACTGTATATTGCTACGCGTTTCAATATCGTTACCCACAGTCACGATATTGCGCCACATCTCTTTTAAGTTTCCGGCGATGGTGATTTCGCTGACAGGATATTGAATTTCTCCGTTTTCAACCCAGAAACCGGCTGCGCCACGGGAGTAATCCCCGGTGATGCCGCTCACGCCCTGGCCCATCAGTTCAGTGACCACCAGCCCGGTGCCCATCTCTTTAAGCATCTGCTCAAAGTTCAGCCCTTGTCCGGCAATACGCCAGTTATGAATGCCGCCCGCATGACCGGTGCTTTTCAGCCCCAGCTTGCGTGCGGAGTAGTTGGTCAGCAGCCATTGGGTCAGAACGCCATCTTTCACAATGTCACGACGTTCCGTGCGCACGCCTTCGCTGTCAAACGGTGAGGAGGCCAGTCCTTTCAGCAGGTGTGGATGCTCCTCAATGGTCAGCCATTCAGGCAGAATTTGTTTGCCCAGCGAATCCAGCAGGAACGTGGATTTGCGGTACACCGAACCGCCCGCAATTGCGCCAACCAGATGGCCAAACAGCCCGGTTGCCACTTCGTTGGCAAAAATCACCGGCGCTTTCATGGTCGAGAGTTTACGCGGCGACAGGCGGGATAACGTGCGGCGAGCACAGTCTGCGCCCACCCATTCCGGCGTTTGCAGATCGCCCATCGCACGCCCGATCGTGTAAGCGTAATCGCGCTCCATATCGCCGTTTTCTTCGGCAATTACGCAGCTGGAAAGCGAATGACGGGTGGAGCAATAGCCCTGCAACATGCCGTGGCTGTTGCCGAACACTTTAATGCCATAGTGGCTGTTAAAGCTGCCGCCTTCCGTATTGGTGATGCGTTTGTCGGCCTGCAGAGAGGCCTGTTCGGCACGCGCCGCCAGTTCAATGGCATCGTCCGGAGAAACGTCAGCCGGGTGGAACAGGTCCAGATCCGGGGCGTCAAAGGCCAGCAGTTCTTTGTCGGCCACACCGGCGCACGGGTCCGGCGAGGTGTAACGCGCGATGTCCAGCGCCGCCTGGACGGTACGGGCAATCGCCTGCGGACTTAAATCGGTCGATGAGGCGCTGCCTTTGCGGTTCTGATGATAGACGGTAATCCCCAGTGCACCATCGCTATTGAATTCGACATTCTCCACTTCACCATAACGGGTGCTGACACTGATGCCGGTCGTTTTGCTTACGGCGACTTCCGCCCCGTCCGATTTGCCTGAGGCTAACTCCAGCGCTGTCGAGACTGCTTCTTCCAGAATCTTACGCTGCGCTTCAACTTGTGAGATTACTTTCATCGCAAATGCCATAATGTAGAGAGAGTTTCTCTGAAGTCTAACAGAGAACCGTTTTTCAGTGCGCATCTTAACTGGTAACATTAGCCTCTTTTTTTAAGGAGCCTGACATGACAAAGCAGCCCGAAGACTGGCTCGACGACGTTCCCGGTGATGACATCGAAGACGAAGACGATGAAATTATCTGGGTCAGCAAAAGTGAAATTAAACGCGACGCCGAGGAGCTAAAACGCCTGGGCGCGGAACTGGTGGATCTGGGGAAAAACGCGCTGGACAAGATCCCGCTTGATGCGGACCTGCGTGCCGCCATTGAGCTGGCCCAGCGTATCAAGATGGAAGGTCGCCGCCGCCAGTTGCAGTTGATTGGTAAAATGCTGCGCCAACGCGAGGTGGATCCCATCCGCCAGGCGCTGGATAAGCTGAAAAATCGCCACAACCAACAGGTGGTGCTGTTTCACAAGCTTGAGCAACTGCGCGATCGCCTGATCGATGAAGGCGATGACGCGGTAGAAGAGGTGCTGAATCTGTGGCCACACGCCGATCGCCAACAGCTTCGCTCGCTGGTCCGCAATGCGAAGAAAGAGAAAGAAGGGAATAAGCCGCCGAAATCCGCGCGTCAGATCTTCCAGTATCTGCGCGAACTGGCGGAAAACGAAGAGTAATCCCGTACGCTAAACAGGCCGGATGGCGACGCAAAGCGTCTTATCCGGCCTACAAGCCCGCAGGCCCGGTAAGCGTCAGCGCCACCGGGCATTTTTCTTACTCTTCAGCTTCCGCTTCGGCTTTCTTCGCCAGACCATCCAGCAGTTTCTGGTGAATGCCACCAAACCCGCCGTTACTCATCACCAGAATGTGATCGCCTGGCTGCGCCGTTTTCACGATCATCTCAGCCAGCGTATCAACATCGCCACTCCAGTGAGCAGGCTGGATGCAGGCTTCCGCCACTTCCGCGACCTGCCACGGAATATGTGGTGGCTGCAGCAGATAGACTTCATCCGCACGGCCCAATGACGGTGCCAGATCGTCTTTGCACAGCCCCATCTTCATGGTGTTGGAACGCGGTTCCAGCACGGCGATGATGCGCGCCGTGCCGCCTACTTTTCCGCGCAGCGCCGCAAGCGTTGCCAGAATCGCCGTCGGGTGATGGGCAAAATCGTCATACACCGTGACGCCGTTTGCTTCACCGCGCAGTTCCAGGCGACGACGGGCATTAATAAATGATCCCAGCGCCTGAGCCGCGTCCGCCGGTTGTACGCCAACATGACGGGCCGCGGCGATCGCCATCAGACCGTTGTGCATGTTGTGCTCACCGACCAGCGACCACTTCACTTCGCCGACCTTCTCACCATCCAGCCACACTTCCCATTCAGAAGCATCGACGTTCAGCTTTTTCGCCTGCCAGTGGCCCTGTTCGCCCACCAGCTCCTGTTCGCTCCAGCAGCCCATCGCCATCGTCTGCTTCAGGTTGATGTCGTGCTCAGGATAGATGATCCGCCCCTGCCCCGGCACAATACGGACCAGATGGTGGAACTGCTTTTGGATCGCTTTCAGATCGTCAAAGATATCCGCATGATCAAACTCAAGGTTATTGAGGATCAGCGTACGCGGGCAGTAATGTACGAATTTGGAGCGTTTATCGAAGAAGGCGCAGTCGTACTCATCCGCTTCAATCACGAAGAAGTCGCTTTCGCCCAGACGCGCAGAAACGTCAAAATTCCCCGGCACGCCGCCAATCACAAAACCGGGTTTGTAACCGCAGACTTCCAGAATCCAGGTCGCCATGCCGGCGGTCGTGGTTTTACCGTGCGTTCCCGCGACGGCCAGCACCCAACGATCGCGCAACACAAAGTCATGCAGCCACTGCGGACCGGACATGAACGGAATGTTTTTCTCCAGCACCGTCTCAACGCACGGATTCCCACGGGTCATGGCATTGCCAATGATCACCAAATCCGGCTGCGGGTCGAGTTGACTGGGGTCATAACCCTGAATCAGGGAGATGCCCTGATTCTCAAGCAAAGTACTCATCGGCGGATACACATTGGCGTCCGAACCCGTTACTTCATGACCGAGCGAGCGCGCCAGCATCGCCAGACCGCCCATGAACGTGCCACAAATTCCCAAAATATGAATGCGCATACGTCACTATCCTAATTTAACCCAGGGGGCATTTTACGCATATGTCAGCCAAGTGAGAAACGCATTTCAGGATAATCCGTAGTTTGCTGGCGCGATTCACCTGAGCGCAGCCACTGAAATATTTGTTAAGATTGTTACGGTCGCTTTACTCCATATTAATTGCAGGGAAAGTGTTATGAAAACGTTAGGTGAATTTATTGTCGAGAAGCAGCACGAGTTCTCTCATGCTACAGGTGAGCTCACTGCGTTGTTGTCGGCAATAAAGCTGGGCGCCAAGATCATCCACCGCGATATCAACAAGGCCGGTCTGGTCGATATCCTGGGTGCCAGCGGTGCTGAGAACGTACAGGGTGAGGTTCAGCAGAAACTCGACCTGTTCGCGAACGAAAAACTGAAAGCTGCACTCAAGGCGCGTGATATCGTCGCGGGTATTGCCTCTGAAGAAGAAGATGAAATCGTCGTTTTCGAAGGCTGTGAACACGCGAAATACGTGGTGCTGATGGATCCGCTGGATGGATCGTCCAACATCGATGTTAACGTCTCTGTCGGGACCATTTTCTCTATCTACCGCCGCGTGACGCCTGTCGGTACGCCGGTCACTGAAGAAGATTTCCTGCAACCGGGCAACAAACAGGTTGCTGCGGGTTACGTGGTTTACGGCTCTTCCACCATGCTGGTTTATACCACCGGCTGCGGTGTCCATGCCTTTACTTACGACCCATCACTGGGTGTGTTCTGCCTGTGTCAGGAACGGATGCGCTTCCCGGAGAAAGGCAACACCTACTCCATTAACGAAGGCAACTACATCAAATTCCCGAACGGCGTGAAGAAGTACATCAAGTTCTGCCAGGAAGAGGATAAATCCACGCAGCGCCCGTATACCTCACGCTACATCGGCTCACTGGTTGCTGACTTCCATCGTAACCTGCTGAAAGGCGGGATCTACCTCTACCCAAGCACCGCCAGCCACCCGGACGGCAAACTGCGTCTGCTGTACGAATGCAACCCAATGGCGTTCCTTGCAGAGCAAGCGGGCGGCAAGGCAAGCGACGGGAAAGAACGTATTCTGGATATCACCCCGGAAAGCCTGCATCAGCGTCGTTCGTTCTTCGTCGGCAACAACCATATGGTTGAAGATGTCGAGCGCTTTATCCGGGAATTCCCGGACGCGTAAACCCCTTACCGGATGGCGCTAGCGCTTATCCGGCCTACAATAGCTGCGTAGGCCGGATAAGACGTGTCAACGTCGTCATCCGGCATTTCACATCAGGCGGTCTGCAATTTAAACGACGCCATCGCTTCAATCAGCGCGTGCGACTGCTCTTCCAGCGAGCGGGTTGCCGCAGAAGACTGTTGTACCAGCGCCGCATTCTGCTGTGCCGTTTCATCCATCTGACTCACCGCGATATTCACCTGTTCGATACCGCGACTCTGCTCCTGCGACGCGCTGGCGATTTCCCGCATCAGTTTGGTCATCCGCATGACTTCGCTGGCAATCTCATCCATCGTTTCGCCCGCCTGCATCGCCAGATCGCTGCCCTCACCGACCTGAGATTGCGAATCACCAATGAGCGTACGGATCTCTTTTGCGGCCTCCGCGCTGCGGCTGGCCAGATTGCGCACTTCGCCCGCCACCACGGCAAAACCGCGTCCCTGTTCTCCCGCGCGCGCCGCTTCAACTGAGGCGTTCAGCGCCAGAATATTGGTCTGGAATGCAATCCCGTCGATCACGCCAAGAATATCGGCGATACGATTAGAACTGCCGGAAATGTCGCGCATTTTTTCAATGACATAACACACCATTTCACTGCCGCGATCGGCGGTATCTGAAACCGATTTCGCCAGTTGATGCGCCTGATCGGCGTTTTCCGCATTCTGTTTCACCGTTGCGGTGAGCTCTTCCATGCTGGCGGCAGTTTGTTCCAGCGAGGTCGCCGTCGATTCGGTGCGTGTCGCCAGATGAATGTTGCCCGCCGTCAGTTCACGACTGCCGGTGTCGATCTGCGAACTGGCATCGCGAACACGTTTGACGGACTCACTCAGCGCCATGCGCATCCCTTCAAGCGCGGCCTGCAGACGATTAAACTCGGCGCTGGCATAACGGCTTTCCGCCGCCGACAAATCTCCCGTTGCCAGGCGTTCCAGTTGTTCAACCACATTATCGAGCGGTTTCAGTAGGTTATTACGCATTAACAGCCAGACCACCGCCAGCAGGGCGATGGCCGTCAGCGTCGTCGCGGTCATCACCCCGTAATAGATCCATGAGGTAATGATTCGCGTGGAGGCGTAAATCCCCATGCCGCCTGTTAGCAGCAATAACAGGGTAATAAGCGACAATAAAACCAACAGGGTATTTCGTAGGGAGAGGGATTTTGGCATCGTTATTTTCCGGTTGTAAGATATACAGAAACTATCGACAACAACCGGAAAAAGTTTAGGTGTTTAAGTAAAATCTGTGTCTCACTTCGGCGTAGCCGCCGGGCCGACCCGCGTGACCGGCGAACTCTGTCGATTTTCCCAAAGCACCGTCAGACCGCGCTGCAACGCAATGAAAACAAATAACAAAACGCCAATGGCAATTTTCGTCCACCATGAACTGAGCGTGCCGTCGAAGTTAATGTAGGTCTGGATCAGCCCCTGAATCGCCACGCCAAACAGCGTTCCAAGAACCGTACCGACTCCACCGCTCAGCAACGTACCGCCAATCACCACCGAAGCAATGGCGTCCAGTTCCACACCGACCCCTGCCAGCGCGTAGCCAGCCTGGGTGTAGACAGAAAAGACAATCCCGGCCAGCGTCGCCAGCCCGGTTGACAACATATAGATCCGGATCGTTGTGCTACGGGTGGAAATCCCCATCAGATTTGCCGATGTCGCATTCCCGCCAATGGCATACACCTGATTGCCAAACCGGGTGCGATGCGCGAGGAAAATCCCAATAACCACCACCGCCAGCATCAGCAGGCCCATCGCGCTCAGACGCCCACCGCCGGGGATTTTCCACGCCAGGCTGGATAGCGTGTCGTAGATGGGATGGTTAATCGGGATCGACTCTTCCGATACCAGATAACTGACCCCGCGCAGGAAGAACATACCGGCAAGCGTGATGATAAACGCCGGGATCTTCAGCGCATCAATCAGCAACCCCATGAACGCGCCAAACGCGCAGCCCATCGCCAGGACCAGCGGAAACGCCAGCAGCGGCGAGATCCCCCAGTAGCCGATGGCTTTCGCCAGGAATACGCCGGTGAAGGCGATCACCGACCCCACGGAGAGATCGATCCCGCCGGAGAGGATCACAAAGGTCATCCCCACGGCGATGATCCCCAGGAAGGCGTTATCGGTCAGAATGTTGCAGATCACGCGCGTGGAGGCAAAGCCGGGAAACTGAGTCAGGCAGTAGAGATAACCCAGCACGAAAACCCCGAGGGTGATCATTAACGGTAAATTACGTTTTATCACGACCACGCACTCCTTTTAGCAAACTGATAAAGCGCTGTGACTGCACAATCAGTACGCACAGCACCACGATGGCTTTGACCACCTGGTTCATCTCCGGCGGGAACCCGGACAGCAGGATCCCGGTGTTCATCCCCTGAATGATCAGCGCGCCCACCACCGACAGCAGCAGATTAAAGCGCCCGCCCATCAGGGAACCACCGCCGATCACCACCGCCAGAATGGCGTCCAGCTCCAGCCACAATCCGGCGTTGTTGGCATCGGCGCCGCGTATATCCGCCGTGACGATAATCCCGGCAATCGCCGCGCACAATCCGCTCAGCACGTAGGTAAGCATGACGATGACTCGCGTGTTCACCCCGGCATTTTTCGCCGCCCGGATGTTAATCCCCACCGCTTCAATAAACATTCCGAGCGCCGTTCGCCGGGTCAGCAGCCAGAACAGCAGCAGCGTGATCAGTGCGATAATCACCGGCGTGGGGAACAGCAGCAGCGAACCGCTGCCGAACCAGGAGAGCGTAGGCGAGTTGAAGGTGACAATCTGTCCGGAGGTGATCAGCTGCGCCACGCCGCGACCCGCCACCATCAAGATTAGCGTGGCGACAAACGGCTGAATTTTAAGGATAGCCACCAGAACGCCATTCCACAGGCCAGCCAGCACGCCGGTCCCCAATGCGGCAAGCAGCACCACCGGCAGGCTGTGACCGGCGACGGTCATCGCCGCGGTCGTGGCTCCGGCAATGGCCATCACCGCGCCAACGGAAAGGTCAATGCCGCCGGTGGCAATGACCAGCGTCATCCCTATCGCCAGCAACGCGACAGGGGCGGCGCGATTCAGGATATCGATCGGGCTGCCGAACAGGCGCCCGTCCTGCAATATAACCTGGTAAAAGTGAGGGGCGACGAGGCTGTCCACCAACAGCACCAGCAGCAGCGCAATCAGCTGCGGCATGCCGGTCGGCCAGCGAAAGCGTCGCTTTGGCGGCGTGGTTTGCGGGAGAGATTGGGGCATCACAAGAGTCTCCTTACGCCGCGATGGCGTTCATGATCGCCGGAACGGACAGTTCAGCCAGCGGGATCTCCGCCACCTGTTTGCGGTCACGCATAATGATCACCCGATCCGCATAGCCCACCAGTTCCTCCAGCTCCGAGGAGATCACCAGCAGCGCCAAACCATCGGCACACAGCGTTTCGATCAGGCGGATGATCTCGGCATGCGCGCCCACGTCAATCCCTCGCGTCGGTTCATCGAGGATCAGAAATTGTGGCTTAGTCAGCAGCCAGCGCGACAGCAGCACTTTTTGCTGGTTGCCGCCGGAGAGAAATTCGATCGGCTGTTCTGCGCTGGGGGTACGAATGCCAAGCTGACGGATGAACCGCTCGGCAATGTCGTTTTGTTCTTTGCGCGCAATCGGCCGCAACCAGCCGCGCTGGGCCTGTAGGGCCAGGATGATGTTTTCCCGCACTGAAGCGGCGGCGATAATGCCGTCCGTTTTCCGATCCTCCGGGCAAAAACCGATCCCAAGGCATGACGCCTGATGGGGGGATCGCAGCGTCTGCGGCTTGCCTTTGATCTGCGCGCTGCCGCTGTCCGCCGGTTTGATACCGAAGATCACTTCAGCCGTTTCGGTGCGTCCGGATCCAAGCAGTCCGGCCAGACCGACGATCTCACCAGGTCGCACGTCGAGATCGAACGGGGAGATCGTCCCTTTCTTACCGAAATCTTTGAACGCGGCAACCGGTTTATCGCTCAACAAGGTACGCCCCGCACGCTGTAGCGCATGGGTGTCCAGCTCGCGTCCCAGCATCATTTTGACCAGTTCAATCTGCGGCAGCTCGCGGGTTTCCCGGCAGCCGACAAAACTGCCGTTACGCAGGACGGTGATCCGATCGCTGACCTGATAGACCTGATCGAGAAAATGGGTGACAAAGATCAGACTCACGCCGCGATCGCGCAGATGCCGCATCAGGCCGAACAACATCTCAACCTCTTGCGTATCAAGACTGGCGGTGGGTTCATCGAGGATCAGAACTTTGGCGGAAAGATCGATCGCCCGGCAGATCGCGACGATCTGTTGCATCGCCACCGAGTAGCGGTTCAGCGGTTCACGCACGTCGAGGGAAAAACCGTAAGACGCCATCAGCGCCGTGGCGCGCTTTTCCATCTCTTTGCGCCGCAGCAGACCAAATCGACGCGGTTCACGACCAATAAACAAGTTATCCGCCACCGACATATTCGGCAGCAGGTTCACTTCCTGATAGACCGTGCCAATGCCCAGCTGTTGGGCATGTGCGGTATTTCTGGGGGAGATAGCACTGCCTTCCAGCCAGATAGTACCGCGATCGGCATGATAGACGCCGGTCAGCGCTTTGATGAGCGTGGATTTTCCGGCTCCGTTCTCACCGAGCAGCGCCATAATTTCGCCGCGACGCAGGCTGAAATCGACGTTATCCAGCGCTTTGACGCCAGGAAAGAATTTACTTAATCCCTCTGTACGGAGGATCTCCTGGTGTTGTTCCGCGATCATAATTGCCCTCCGCGACAAGAGTGTGGCCCTGGAGGCCCGTAGGCCGGATAAGGCGGTTACACCGCCATCCGGCAGAACATTTGCCTGATGGCGATGCGCTTATCAGGCCTACGGTGCTGGTTTGTAGGCCGGATAAGACGCTCTGCGTCGCCATCCGGCACCCCAACGCCTGATGGCGCTGCGCTGATCAGGCCTACGGTGCTGGTTTGTAGGCCGGATAAGACGCTCTGCGTCGCCATCCGGCACCCCAACGCCTGATGGCGCTTCGCTTATCAGGCCTACGGTGCTGGTTTGTAGGCCGGATAAGACGCTATGCGTCGCCATCCGGCACCCCAACGCCTGATGGCGCTTCGCTTATCAGGCCTACGGTGCTGGTTTGTAGGCCGGATAAGACGCTATGCGTCGCCATCCGGCACCCCAACGCCTGATGGCGCTTCGCTGATCAGGCCTACAGAGAGCCCGAACTTAGTAGCCCATGTTTTTCTTCTTCTCTAACTCTTCTTTCGCGGTATCCGGCAGGTACAGCGTCGACTTGGTGATCGTGACTTTCTCAGGCATCGTGCCATCTTTCTTGAACTTCTCGAGCGCATCGAAGGCCGGGCCTGCCATGTTCGGCGTCAGTTCAACGCTGGCATTCGCTTCACCGTCGATCATCGCTTTGTAGATGTCCGGTACACCGTCAATAGAACCGGTCAGAATATCTTTGCCCGGTTTCAGCCCCGCTTCTTTGATCGCCTGGATAGCGCCGATCACCATGTCATCGTTATGGGCATAAACCATGCAGATGTTCTTGCCGTTGTTCTCCGCTTTGATGAAGCTCTCCATAACCTCTTTACCTTTACTGCGGGTAAAGTCGCCGGACTGAGAGCGGATGATTTTGATGTTTGGCGCTTTGGCGATGGCTTCAGCAAACCCTTTCTTACGGTCAATGGCCACGCTGGCGCCGACGGTGCCCTGCAGCTCAACCACATTACACGGCTTGCCGTTCACCTCTTTGATCAGCCAGTCGCCGATCAGTTGACCTTCCAGCACGTTGTTAGCGGTGACGGTGGTCATATAGAGAGATTTGTCTTTTACATCGATGGAACGATCGAGCAAGAAAACCGGGATCTCGGCATCTTTCGCTTCCTTCAGCACCGGCTCCCACCCTGTTGCCACGACCGGCGCAATAAAGATGGCATCGACGCCCTGAGCGACAAATGAACGCACGGCTTTAATCTGGTTTTCCTGCTTTTGCTGACCGTCAGCGATTTTCAGCGTGATGCCGCGCTTCTCGGCCTCGCTTTTCGCCACGTTGGTCTCTGCGGCGCGCCAGCCGGACTCAGAGCCGACCTGCGAAAATCCTACGGTTAATGGGGCGGCCATGGCCATAGACGACATGGCTGCCGAAACTGCTGTGACGATAAGTAAGCGCTTCCACATAACTGTGTCCTCGTAGGGTAGGTTATTGTTGGTTAAGAAACAGTCGCGAAAAAACTATAGACAATCGAGCATGTAACGGATTGCGTTACATCACACTTCAAAAAAGTAAATAGAACGTTAATCACAAGTTTGTAATCGCTTCCATTTACCTATGAATGATGCGGCTATGGTTATGGATTTTCCTGTCATGCGAGTGGTCTGAAAAGGCGGGGACGAGGCGTGTGAAATCGAAATCAGGCGGAGACATTCGGCGCGAGATCGCTATAATACTCGCCACTTGTTTACGACACAGTTAAAGGAAACAGACATGAGCTTACTCAACGTCCCGGCCGGTAAAGATCTGCCGGAAGATATCTACGTTGTTATCGAGATCCCAGCTAACGCCGATCCGATCAAATACGAAGTCGACAAAGAGAGCGGCGCACTGTTCGTTGACCGCTTCATGTCCACCGCGATGTTCTATCCGTGCAACTACGGTTACATCAACCACACCCTGTCCCTGGACGGTGATCCGGTTGACGTGCTGGTCCCGACTCCGTACCCACTGGAGCCAGGCTCCGTTATCCGTTGCCGTCCGGTTGGCGTACTGAAAATGACCGACGAATCCGGTGAAGATGCAAAACTGGTTGCCGTACCGCATACCAAACTGAGCAAAGAGTACGATCACATCAACGATGTGAACGATCTGCCGGAACTGCTGAAAGCACAGATCACGCACTTCTTCGAGCACTACAAAGATCTCGAAAAAGGTAAGTGGGTGAAAGTGGACGGTTGGGACAACGCAGAAGCCGCTAAAGCTGAAATCGTGGCCTCCTTCGAGCGCGCGGCGAAGAAATAAGTTCGCTGAACGCTGAAAACCCTGAACGCCGGCTACCGGTCAGTAAGGGTTTTTTTATGCCTGTATTTTGACGAAAGGTCATAAAGCACACAGAGGAAGGCTGACTCCCCGAAAGGCATGTCGGCGCATAAAACAACGCCACCCGAAGGTGGCGCGTTTTTCTCAGTACTGGTCTCTGTCTAACCAGTTACCGCTTTCGATCAGTGTTAATCCCTCTACCGGGCGCTGGTACACGTACATCCATGCACTACCGTACGGCGTCTGGATCAACTGGCGTGCGTATTCACCACCGCGGGTGCGCAACGCATCCAGCTCGGCCAGAGTGGCGTTATCAATACGATAAACCTCACCGTGTACCGTTCCGTTCCCCGGAACTGCGCCTGGATAGTGGCCCAGGCTATACAACTGGTAGTTATCGATACTGTAATCGCCCAGCAACTGGGCGTTGGTCATCCAGTGGCTGTTGCCTTGTTTGGTTCGTAAACTGCCGTAGACAAATATTCGCATTGCTAAAACTCAAACTGATAGAGCAAATCCAGTGCCTGATCTACGCCAGACACGGCTTCCAGATATAGCTTAGGCATCAGGCGATAACGTAACGTGAGTGTCGCCAGTGAGTCAAATATACCCACGCCATATTTCACCTGCAGACCTGGCAGTACGTATCCGCTGACGACGACCTGGGAGGAGTCGCCCACCCCCTGAGTATCCAGTGCCAGATTGCTTACGCCAAATGTCTCCCCGATTTTACCCACAACCTGACCACTTTGTGCAACCCCCAGGCCAATAAGCATTGAGGTCATCGCCGCGCTGTCGCTCTGATCGCTGCTCAGCCCCTGGCCGCGCAACAGATAAGAGAGCGCTTCCTGCTGCGACATTGCCGGGTCAGAGAAGATCTCAGCCTTCGGTTCATCTGCCGTTCCGGTGACGCGAACGCCAGCAATCACTTCATCTTCGGTGGCTTCCGGGTTACGAATGGCTTCAATATTCAGCAACGGTTGGTCCGGCGGTCCCGAGAACAACAGTTCGCCTTTCCGCACAATCAGATCCTGACCGTAGGCGTGGAAACGGCCTTCCGGAATGTTGATCTGTCCGTTCAGCCCCAGCCCTTGCTTATCCTGCACCACGTTCAGATCGCCTGTCAGACGGGCTTTCAGACCAAACGCATCTATCCGCACGTTGTTACCGACATGCACAATCAGATTGCTGTTGATCGGGATCCCGGCACTCTGCGGCTTCTCAGGCTGCAGGTCGTTATTGAGCATCACTTCATCGCTGGAGACGCCCACCGCGCTCTCTGGCAAGTCATGAACCACAATACGCGCCCACGGCACGTCCACCCGACCGTCGAGGGTGAACAGACTCGGCGTCGCTTCAAATACCACATCCGGAGAAACATCCAGTCGCACCATCGGCGGCACGGTGATACGCACCCGGCTTCCTTTCGCCGCCACGCGCGCGCGCCAGTTGTCGATCTGGCTCCAGTCTGCGTCGCCGCTCAGGTTGATCTGCCCCTGCTGGGTTCGTATCACCCCGGCAAGCGTCGAGCGGGTACCGTTGAAATTCATCGCCAGTTGGCTCGGCTGCATATCAAACGGCATAAAGTTGCCGTCGATATCCAGCCCGCTTAGTTGCAGTTGCCCAAACATCTGCGGGCTCTGTACATCGCCGCCCAGACGCAGATTGGCGCTCAGCATACCTGCGGCCTTTTCACCACGCGTGAAGATGGGGTTCACCATCGCGAGGTTGACGTTGCGAATGTTGACGTTGCCGCCCAGGTTACGACGTCCCTGCGGATCGGTCACCTGCACCTGTCCGTCAAGCTGACCGTTATTGGTCAGGCGGATCATCCAGCCCAGTTCCGCACGATTGTTGCGCAGATCGGCTGTCACGTTCAGGGTTTCGAACGCCAGCGGCAGCGGCGCGTCGTTCACCGTCTGCGTCACCTTCACGTTACGCCCGGAGAGCGTGACATTACCCTGCGGCAGCCCTTCTTTGGTGGTGTCCCACGACACGTCCGCTTTGCCAGTAAATACGCCACTGGCCTGCGTCGCCTCCGGCATAAACGGTTTCAGCATCGCCAGATCAAAGCGGTTGAGATTCACCACCGCCCGCCCTTCGGCACCAGCATCGATGGTTTGCGGCACGCACAGCTCAGCATTCGGGTTGGCCCAGCAGTGTGGCCCGATGCTGATTTTCTGCTCTTTGTTACGATAGTCCAGCGCGATGGCGCGAGTCAGGGTCAATGGCCCGACCGGCGTCTGGAAGCGGGTATTGCTCAGCGAGCCTTTCCAGCGCTCTTCTTTACGATCAAAACTCCCCGCCAGATCAAGCTGACCGGAGACCGGTTCGCCCTGAACGCGCAGCTGCAGTTCATGCTGCTTTTCGCTGCCTTTGGCATTCAGCGTCACGAGGTTAATGTTCACGTCGGGTTGCGAAATGCGTTCAACCCGCACGTTGAGGTTACCAGCAATCTGGTCGGTCGATTTAATGTCGCCTTCCACGCGTACCTGCGCAACGGACAGTTCCTGCCAGCGCAACCCACGGGCGGTGATATCCGCCAGCAGTTGCGGGGCGTCAACCGTACCGCGCACGTTGACCCGCCCTTTCGCCGTCCCGCCGAGTCCCGGCAGCGCGTTGTCCAGTCCCGGCGCGTCGATGGTCGCATCCAGATTGAGATCTTTAACGCCCAGCTCGCCTTTCACGTCGGCGCTGTTTGGCCCCAGCGCCAGATGCAGCCCCGGAATGGTCCACTGCATGTAGCTGTTGCCTTTCAGCGACCCGTTAACGTTTACTTTGTTCTGCTTAACGTTACCGGTCAGCTTCAGCTCCGGCACGTCCATCTGCCAGCTACCGCCATACAGGCTGCCGCGGGTTTTAATCAGACCATTAAGCGTCGACGGCCAGTCCGGCACCTCTTTCGCGGTGTTGATGCCGTCGAGCGTCAATTCGCCTCGCCAGCTGATCGCCTGCTGCCAGTCCACCAGCGCCTTCAGCTCGGTTTTCCCTTCCAGCGCCGCCACGCTGAGTTTATCGAGAGTAATTTGCTGTTCGTTGCCTTTCGCATCGAGCGTGATGGTCGCTGGTGGGATATCCTGCCCTTTCACCGCCGTGCGCATCGACAGCATGTAGTCCGTCATCTTGCCGGTGAGCTTGAGTTTGATATCGTCGGCCTGGAACTGTTTGTCGCCGGTAAACGGCCAGTAAACCTGCTTACTGACCACCTCCAGATTCAGCGGCAATCCGGCTTCCGCCAGACGCGCCTGGGCACGCAAGTCCATATCCACCGGCCCGGAAAGGTTCACTCCCACTTCCAGTTGTTCACGCAGCGCCCCGCCTACCTTCAACTTCACCTTCTCGCCTTTCAGCGGGTCCATGTTCAGCGTGCTGTTCAGGGTGATGTCTACCGGCCAGTTATTGGTCAACTGGGCCGTACCGCTGGCATTCACTGTGCCCTGACTGGAGTCGATATCGAGCGCATCGAGCTTCATGTTGCCGTCGATGCTGCTCACTTTCAGCAGCAGGTTATGCACCGTCAGGTCAGTATCACCGGTGATGCGCAGTTGTTCGCCTTTAAACGCTTCAATATTGAGATTGAGCGGCAGATGCACGTCCGTCATCTCCGGCAGAACCGGCTTCGAAAACAGATCTTTCAGCGTTTCACCGAGCGGTTTTTCATCCGGCTGCGGGTTCTGGATCTTCGGCTCGACCACCTCTTCCTGAGCGACCTCCGCCACTTTCGGCAGCGCGATCAGCAATCCCTGCAACGACGTGGGTTTCAGGGTCAGATCCTTCTCTTGCCAGTGCAGGCCGGAGGTAAAATCCATCACTGACACGATGGTGTCATCGATTTTAATATTGACGTTATTCAACGCTACGCGGGAAAGCGTGATCGGATACGGCGTGGAGAGATTCAGCGGGCCGCTCTCTTCTTCTTCGACCGGCGCAGAAGGCGGCATCTTTTTACTGTCGATCGCCACATTAATGTCTTTGAGCGACAGATCGTTCACGCACAGACTGCTGTTCCACAGGCAATTCAGCCCGACCGCCAGATGCACTTCCCCGGCGTTAACCGCCACACCAGGCTGGTCAAAGCGGATATTTTTCAGCGACAGATCGCGCCAGCCGCCGGTGACCTGACCAATTTCCAGCCCCGGTACCCAGCGATTCGCCGCATTGAAGACCAGATGCAGGCCGGTTGTGGTTCCGACCAGAAACGCCACCGTTCCCAGCAACAGCAGGATAAAAATCAGTACGCCGAGGCTTATCTTCTTCCATAAACTCATAATTCAGGCCCCAGACCGATGTAAAACTGTAAACCGTGCTCATCTTTGTCGCCGACCGGCACGGCAAAATCGAGCTTGATCGGCCCGACCGGAGACTGCCAGCGTACTCCCACCCCGGCGCCGGTTTTGAAATCACTCTTGCGGATATCACTGACCGCTTCACCGCTATCGACAAACATCGCCCCCCACCATTTCCCGGTGACGTTGTACTGGTATTCCAGCGATCCGGTGACCAGTTTTGAGGCCCCTTTCAGGTCACCATTACTGTACTCTGGCGAGATAGATTTGTATTTGTAGCCACGAATACTGCGGTCGCCCCCGGCGAAGAAACGCAGATCAGGCGGCACTTTGTCAAAATCGCCGGTTTCGATCCAACCGAGATTACCGCGCATGACGAAGCGATGGCGATCGTACAGGGAACGGATCCAGACGTTTTGCGCCTGAAAGACCGAGAAGTCGACGTCAGAGCCCCAGGCGGTGTTGGAATAATCAATAGAGTAGCGCTGGGAATCGCCCCAGGTAGGCATCAGTCCGCCGCGCGAGCGGGTGCGGCTGATCATCACGCCGGGATAGAGCAGCATGGTGGTGTTCGTCACCTGCCCCTGCGTAAAGTGGTCGAGACTCCAGCGCAGGTTAATGGCGCGCTGCCAGCCGCTGGAAAGATCCCAGTAGCGGGAAACCGCAAGCGTGGTGGAGTCCTGTTCGGTATCGTTGAGATCGGTACGCTTAAAGCCGCCCTGCACCAGATAGTACTGCTCCAGCGGGTTCTTCAGCAGCGGCATTTTATAGCTGAAATCCAGCTGCTGTTCAGGCGACGAGATACTGGCGCTGGTCGTCAGGCTGTGGCCATAGGAGTTCATCCACGGCTTTTTCCACGTGGTCTTCACACGCGGCCCCACGTCAGTGGAATAACCCACCCCGGTCTCAATGGTGTTTTCCGTTCGCGGTGAAACCACGCCCTTCAGCGGCAGTACTTTGGTTTTCCGCGCTTTGTCGAATTCGGGCGCCACAACCACGGAGTTAAACCAGCCGGTCGCCGAGAGCCGACGGTTCAGTTCGCCAAGATCTTTCGACTCGTACGCATCCCCCTCTTTAAACGGCACCAGATTTTGCAGGTACTCCTCGCGGATCTGCGAACCTTCAAAGGAGACGTGACCAAAGCGATAACGTTCACCGCTGTCGTAATCGATATCCCAGAACGCCTGATGGCGATCAAGCGCAATGCCCAACTGGCTCTTATTAAATTCGCTGTCGAAATACCCTTTACGTAGCGCCACGCTGGTTAATGACTTTTTGAAGCTGTCATAATCCCCATGATCGAGCACCGTACCGATTGCCGGACGCGTTTTCAGCAGATCCAGGTAATCTCTGTCGGTACGCGCGCCGCCGCGTAAAATGACTTCTGTCCCACCGATGCGCACCGGTTCACCGGGCGTCACTTTGGCTACCAGCACCTGACGCCCTTTCGCCGGAGGCGGACGCAGGTCGAAATCAATGGTCGGTTCGTAATAACCGAGCGCCTTTAACCCTTCGCGGATGGCGTCATCCACGCGCGCACGAAAGCGCCGGTCCGGCGTGACTTCATCACTCTGGATGGTTGAGAGTTGTGCCCGGACGTTTTTCTCCAGTTCTCCTGATAGCCCTTCGACCTGTAGACGGACGTTCGCGGCAAAGGCAGAACTGCTTAAACACAACAGGCTCACCCAGCATAACTGACGGATATGTGGCACTTTTTCTCCTGAAATCCCTTATTTCCACCCCTGGAAAAAAATCATAACGCCGATCCACGGCTTAACAAAAACCCAACAACTGGGATTGAAAAACAGACGACAACCCAAATATTTCTTATGTTTACTGTAGACGCATTCATAACGGTTATTGTGTGCAAATACGCGTCTTGTTACAACCTTAACCCCAATTACTGATTTTCGGGAGAACGGCACCATGAGTCTATTTGATAAAAAGCACCTGATTTCACCGTCAGATGCACTACCTGGGCGCAATACCCCGATGCCCGTGGCGACGCTGCATGCCGTCAACGAACACTCGATGACAAATGTCCCCGACGGGATGGACATCGCCATTTTCGCGATGGGCTGTTTCTGGGGGGTTGAACGGTTGTTCTGGCAACTGCCTGGCGTTTACAGCACTGCGGCAGGATACACCGGCGGCTATACGCCCAACCCCACCTACCGGGAAGTCTGCTCCGGTGAAACGGGCCACGCCGAAGCGGTACGCGTGGTGTACGACCCGGCGGCCATCAGTTATGAGCAACTGCTGCAGGTGTTCTGGGAAAACCACGATCCGGCACAGGGCATGCAACAGGGCAACGACCACGGCACTCAGTATCGTTCGGCTATCTATCCGCTGACGCCAGAACAGGATAGCGCCGCTCGCGCCAGTTTTGAGCGCTTCCAGGCCGCCATGCGCGCGGCAGGCGATGACCGTCCCATCACCACCGAAATCAGCAACGCGACGCCGTTCTATTACGCTGAGGACGACCACCAGCAGTATCTGCACAAAAATCCGTACGGCTACTGCGGTATCGGCGGGATTGGCGTCTGTTTACCCCCTGACGCATAACATCAACGCTCCACCGCCACGCGGGCAGCATGCCGCGTGGCGCTGGCAACTGTGCCCTTGTGTGAAAGCATCCCCTTCAGCAGCAGATTAAATACCGGCGCGCAAGGTCGGTTCAGGCGGTGTTGCAGCAGATGCACCGCCTCTACGCCCAGCGCCCGACAGGGGATGGTAATACAGCTCATCGTCGCCACGATGCGGGCGTCCAGCTCCTGTACGCCGGTGGTCATCAGTGACATATCCTCAGGCACGCGCACCCCGTGAGCGTTCAGTACGCGCAGAATACCGGTGGACATCGGCGCTCCTGCGCAGAAAATCACTTCCGGCCAGTCATGGCACGGCGTATCGTGCAGCCATTCGCCTATTGCTTTCTCCGACTCCTCGGCAGAAAACCCTTCCGTGACCAGCAGATCGCAATGGGCGTCAAACGGGATCTGGTACTGACGATAAACCTCTTTGATGCCCTCCAGTCGCCAGTACATCGTCTCCCGCCGCAGACTGGTGACGTTAAGAATACGACGGTGCCCCTGCTCGAACAGATACTGCGCCGCCCGGTTACCAATCGCCCGATGGTCCGGCGACACCGAATCCAGCAGCCCTTCCCGATCCTGCGAGTTGATCAGCACACAGGGCTTCTCCAGCGACAGCGCCAGCTTATGGATCGTCGGATCATCAATCCCGATCAGGATGATGGCATTGATGTTTTTATGGTTGGCCTTTTCCAGAAAGGTTTTGATATCTGCGCGCTGCTCATCCAGACCGCAATAGCTCACCCAGACATCGTGTGAAGCGACCGCTTCTGCAATTCCGCGCGTCACTTCAAGGTAAAAAGCATCCCCCTGCGGCGTGAACGTGCGCTGCGGAGCAAAGACGGCGATGCCGTTAATCAACAGTCGCCCGCTGGCGAGCGAGTCGAGCACGCCCAGTTGTCGTGCGCATTTCACAATCGCCTCACGCGCCTTGCCGCTGGTGTAGGCCTTTCCGCTCAGCACCCGCGAAACGGTACTCACAGAGAAGCCCGTTAAGGCGGCAATTTCATCCATTTTCAGCTTGCCCGGCATTCTGTGACCCCGCTCGCAATGTATCTTTGCAAATTTTTGCAGACGTACTTCATTGATTCTAAAACACCTTTTTAATTAGCTCGCTAACTTATTTTTCGTCCTGCAAGCGCTCTCACAAAATCCCGTTGTCGGGCATCCAGGCGTTTCTTATGTTCCGCTTATCCCTCATTGCTCCTGAATAAGGCATGACATGAAAAAAGTACGTTTTGGCATTATTGGCGTGGGTAACATCGGTACGGTTCACGCCCGTTATCTGCTGGCAGAAACCGTAAATGACGCCTGCCTGACCGCCGTCTGCGACAACAACGCCGCTAAGCATGCTGCTATCCGCCAGTTGGTGGGTGATTCCGTGACGCTGTTCAGCGACGCGCGCGCCATGCTGGAGAGCGGACTGATCGACGCCGTCATCGTCGCCACGCCGCATTACGACCATCCAGAGCTATCCATCATGGCAATGCGTCTGGGGATCCACACCCTCTGTGAGAAACCCGCTGGCGTCTACACCGCGCAGGTTAAAGAGATGAACGCCTGCGCCCGCCAGTGCGACGTGGTCTTCAGCATGATGTACAACCAGCGGCCTAACCCGCTGTATCAGAAGGTGAAAGACCTGATCGACAGCGGCGAACTCGGCGAACTGCGCCGCTCTAACTGGATCATCACTAACTGGTATCGCTCACAGAGCTACTACAACTCCGGCGGCTGGCGCGCAACCTGGAAAGGCGAAGGGGGCGGTGTATTGCTGAACCAGGATCCGCACCAGCTCGATCTCTGGCAGTGGCTGGTCGGTATGCCCGTGCGAATGCGCGCCTTCTGCCAGTTCGGCAAGCATCGGCAGATTGAAGTTGAAAACGAGGTGACGGCGTATGCCGAGTACGCGAACGGAGCGACAGGGGTCTTCATCACCACCACCGCCGAGGCGCCGGGCACGAACCGTCTGGAAATTGTCGGCGATCGCGGCAAAGTGGTCGTCGAAGAGGGTCGCCTGCGCTTTTGGCGGTTACGCGAGTCCGAAACGGAATTTAATGCCCGCTGGCAAAACGGCTTCGGCGAGCCGGAGTGCTGGGAAGTGACCATTCCCACCGCTCCGGAGTGCAGCGAACACGTTGTCATTACCCGCAATTTCACCGCGGCCATCCTGCATGGCGAACCCCTCATCGCCCCCGGCCAGGAGGGTATTCACGGCCTGACGCTATCCAATGCGATGCATCTCTCCACCTGGACCGACGACTGGGTCTCGCTGCCGATTGACGAGCAGCGCTACTACCAGTTGTTGCAGGAACATGTGGCGTCATCGGTCGAAAAAACGGTCGCCAGCCGCACGCTGGACGCCTCCGGAACCTGGTAACGGCGGGGAGTGATCATGCTGAACATCGCGATTGTCGGAACGGGGAATATCTCTCATCAGCACATTCAGGCCTATCAGGCATTTCCTGAACGCTGTCGGATTGTCGCCCTGGTGGATATTTTTCCCGAAAAAGCCGTAGAGAAAAAAACGCGTTACGGACTACACGACGCCCAAATTTACTCCAGCCATCAGGCAATGCTGGAGAGCGCGATGGCGGTTGATTTGGTGGATGTCTGTACGCCGCCTTACGTCCACGCGGAAATTGCCATCGCGGCCCTGAACCGCAGCAAACATGTCCTCTGCGAGAAACCGATGGCAGCGTCGCTGGAAGAGTGCGACGCGATGATTGCCGCACAGCAGGCCAGCGGCAAAATCCTGTCGGTCATCGCGCAAAACCGTTTTACCGACGCCTTCTGGCGTTTGAAAGCGGCAGTGGATTCCGGCCTGGCGGGCAAGATTTGCCACGCTCAGGTGGATTCCTTCTGGTGGCGCGGACACTGCTACTACGACTTGTGGTGGCGTGGGACGTGGGAGAAAGAAGGCGGTGGCTGCACGCTCAACCACGCAGTGCACCATATTGACGCCATCCAGTGGATGCTTGGTTTTCCCCGTGAAGTCGTCGCGATGATGACCAACGTCGCCCACGATAATGCGGAAGTGGAAGATCTCAGCGCGGCTATCTTCCGCTACCCCAACGGCGCGCTGACCCAACTGACGGCCTCCGTGGTGCACCACGGTGAAGATCAGAAAATTGTGATTCAGGGCGAGAAGGCGCGCATTTCCGCGCCGTGGAAAGTATTTGCCAGCCAGTCCGCAGACAATGGTTTCCCACAGGCAGAAAACGATGATGCGCGCGAAAACAGACTGACGGCGCAGTTCCACGCCACCCCGGCTCTGCAATGGACGCTGCATACCGGGCAAATCGACAACGTGTTAACCGCCATTGAACAGCAGGTCGCGCCGCTGGTAGATGGCGAACAGGGCAAACGATCGCTGGAACTGATCACGGCTATCTACAAATCGGCTATTACCCGTACGGTGGTAACGCTACCTGTTCAGCGTGACGATGTGTTTTATCGCACGGGCGGCCTGCTGCACAACGCGCCGCATTTTTATCAGAAATCCACCTCAGTGAGCCATTTCGCTGAAGCCGGTGCGATCCCGCTGGGTAAAGACTTAGATTCAGGAGCAGAAGAATGAACAAGCATGACGGAATGCACTACGCCCCGACCAGTAAACCTCAGCCGGTCGTCAAGCCTGGCGAATTTATCATTGCCGCAGCGGCTCTCGATCACGGCCATATCTACGGCATGTGCAACGGGTTGACTGAGGCCGGTGCGACGCTGAAATGGGTGTACGACCCGGATCCAGCGAAAGTGGCGCGTTTTTTACAGCAATTTCCGCAGGCACAGGTCGCCGATTCGCTGGAGACGATCCTCAATGATGCAACGATAGACCTGGTCGCCAGCGCGGCGATCCCTTCCGAACGTTGTCCGCTGGGGCTGAAGGTGATGGCCGCCGGGAAAGACTATTTCACCGACAAAGCGCCGTTAACCACGCTGGAACAACTGGAAGACGCCAAAGCGATGGTGGCAAAAACCGGGCGTAAATACGCGGTCTACTACAGCGAACGTCTGCATGTGGAAAGCGCCGTTTTCGCAGGTGAGCTGATCAGGCAGGGCGCGATTGGCCGGGTCATACAAACCCTTGGCACCGGTCCGCACCGTGAAGGCAGCGATCGCCCGGACTGGTTTTACGAGCGACGCTATTTCGGCGGCATTCTCTGTGATATTGGCAGCCACCAGATCGAGCAGTTTCTGTTCTATACCGGCAACAGCGATGCGCACATTGTGGCAAGCCAGGTACGCAACGTGAATCACCCGCAGTATCCACAGTTCGAAGACTTTGGTGACGCGATGCTGGCGGGAGACAACGGCGCAACGGGCTACTTTCGCTGTGACTGGTTTACGCCGGGTGGTCTTTCGACCTGGGGCGATGGCCGCCTGACGCTGCTCGGCACTGAGGGCTATATCGAAATCCGCAAATATGTCGATCTCACTCGCGGTGAGCAGGATGTGGTCTATCTGGTCAACAAAGAGGGCGAATTCCGCTATCCCGTCGCGGGCAAAGTCGGCTTTCCCTACTTTGGTCAGCTCATCCTCGACTGTATCCAGCGCACCGAAAACGCCATGACGCAGGAACACGCCTTTAAGGCAGCGGAACTGTGCGTTAAGGCGCAGATGCAGGCAAACGCAAGCGCGTGACGGGAGACACCATGAACACAGTGAATGCCGCCATTATCGGCGGTGGCGCGATCCATGCCATCCACGCAGAGGCGCTGCAGCAGTTACCCAACGTCAGGCTGCGCGCAATTGCCGAAACGGACATCAACAAAGGACGGCAGTTGGCGGCGCTTTATGATTGCCATTTTTATCATGACTACCGCGAAATGCTCTGGGATGACGCGATCGACGTTGTGCATATTTGTACGCCGCACTATCTGCATAAACCGATGATCCTTGCCGCGCTGGCGGCAGGAAAACATGTGTTCTGCGAAAAACCGGCGGTGATGCGCGCGCTGGACGTGGCTGAAATCGAGACGGCCCTCGCCCATGCGCGGGGCAAGCTGGGGATCTGTTATCAAAACCGGCTCAATCCCACCAGCCTCGCCATGAAGCAACAGTTACAGGAGGGCGTCATCGGCAAGATGCTCGCAATGAAAGCGGTGCTGACCTGGTCGCGTGGCGGTAGTTATTACACTGCCAGTCCCTGGCGCGGAAAATCAGCCACCGAAGGCGGATGTCTGCTGATCAACCAGGCGATCCATACGCTTGATCTGATGCAGTGGTTTGGCGAAGGCGCAACGCGGGTCAAGGGGGTGGTCGATAGCACCTGGCTTGCCAGTACCATCGACGGTGAGGACAGCGCCATGGCGACTTTTGCCTTTCGCAACGGCGCGCGTGGACTGTTTTATGCCAGCAACTGCCACACCACCAACTCACCGCTACAGCTGGAAATCCACGGCGATAAAGGCACGTTGCTCCTTGAGGGAAGCGAGCTGTGGCATATCAACGGGGAGACTCGGCAAAAGCTGGCAAGCGACGCCGCCCCCGATGGCAGCGGTAAACGTTACTGGGGCGTCGGCCATCGTGAAGCGATCCGTCAGTTCTATTACGCCCTCCACCATCCCACCACCGGGAACGTATGCAACATTCACGAAGCCGCTAAATCATTGCAGATTGTCGATGCTATTTATCGTTCGTCGCAATTACGGACCTGGATAACTCTGGAGAAATAAACCCGCAGAAAGTGAATGCAGGCCGGATAAGGCAATCCGGCAATCAAGTGACCCTACAGGAATAATGATATGGCGAAACCTACTGAACGTAGAGTAGGTTACGGCGTAGCGATTGGCTATGGCGTAACCGATTTATTTGGTGGCGGTGCATTCGCAGTTATTGGCACCTGGCTGTTATTTTTTTACACCACCTATTGTGGACTGTCTGTACTGGAAGCCGGTTCTATATTTGCGATTGCACGTATCATCGATGCAATATTAAGCCCAGTGATGGGTTATATTACCGATAATTTTGGCAATACCTGGCTGGGCAAAAAGTTTGGCCGCCGTCGTTTCTTTTTATTGATCAGTGCTCCGCTCATGTTTCTCTACGCGCTGGTGTGGATTACCGACATGAGTTACTGGTATTACCTTGGAACGTATCTTTCCATCGAGTTGCTCTCAGCGATGGTGCTGGTTCCCTGGGAGACGCTATCGGCAGAGATGACCAACCGCTTCAGCGAACGAACTCGCCTCTCCGGCGTGCGCATGATGTGTTCACAGTTGGGCGGTTTTTTAGCGGTTTCCGTTCCGGGTATTATTATGCAATATACGGGTAAAGATAATTCATTGACCTATACCCTGACCGGGATCGTATTTGCGATTATCTATTGTATTGCGGTATTCACCACCTGGGCGACAACCTGGGAAGCAAAAGATGTGCGAGAAGAATATGAATTCACGCCGGACACACAGCGCAGTACAGGATTATTTAATCACCTGAAGTATTTGGTTGTGGATCTCTTTTCCGCCTTTAAACTGCGTATTTTCCGCCAGCACATTATTATCTATATTTGTTCATTCACCGCCCTGGATGTCTTTGGCGCGGTATTTACCTATTACGTGGTCTATGGATTAAAACAGGATGCGGCAACGGTTTCTGGCCTTTTAAGTATTGCCGCATTTGTCTCAGTCCCCGGCACGTTCGGCTTTATGCAATTGATGAATAAGCTCAACATGACGCCTTCCGCGGCGCTGCGCCTCTCCTATGGCAGCATTTTCTTTGTTCTGGCCTGTCTGTTGACCCTTTATCTGGGCGATATCCAACTCCCGGCACTGCTCTTTTCCGCGATATTTGTCCTGTTCGGCCTGGCAAAAGCCGGGTTGTATTACATCCCGTGGAACATCTACAGCTTTATTCCGGATGTGGATGAGATCGTCACCCGTCAGCGCCGGGAAGGTATTTTTGCCGGGGTGATGGTGCTGACCCGCAAAAGCACCGTCGCGCTGGCGATTATGTTGATTGGCGTGGTGTTGGAAGAGAGCGGTTTTGTTAAAGGCGGCGGTTCGCAACCCGTCAGCGCGCTGCACGCGATCATTGGTCTGATGATATTTGCCACCGCCGCCCTGTTGGCCGTCAGCTTTTACACCACGTTCCGCTTTAAACTGACGCAAAAGACGCACAAAATTCTGATTAAAGAGGTGGCGCGCCGCAAACTTGGCGGTAAATGTGAAGATTGCGACGAAGAGACCCGCGCCGTCATTAAGTCACTCACAGGCTTCGCCTACGATGAAATCTGGGACGCCACGCCGGACACACGCGATAAGAGGCGAACGGCTACCGCTGAAAATTAAGCCTCTGGCGGCTTTACAGTCCCTTACGCTATACTAGCCCCTGAACTTACCGGCTCACCTCTACGAGCCGGTTTTCATTAAGCTATACCACATGGATTTATCAACTTCCCTTCCGAGGATCTGGCGTGACGCCGGATAAGATATGTTAAACAGTATTTTCATTATTCTTTGCCTGATCGCTGTGAGTGCGTTCTTCTCGATATCCGAGATCTCACTTGCCGCCTCACGTAAAATTAAACTCAAACTGCTGGCCGATGAAGGCAATCTCAATGCGCAACGCGTGTTGAAAATGCAGGAAAATCCGGGGATGTTCTTCACGGTAGTGCAAATCGGTCTGAACGCGGTCGCCATTCTTGGCGGTATCGTGGGTGACGCCGCATTTTCCCCCGCTTTTAACACGTTATTTTCTCGCTATATGTCGCCGGAACTCTCTGAGCAGTTGAGCTTTATTCTCTCCTTCTCGCTGGTCACCGGTATGTTTATCCTTTTCGCGGACTTAACCCCGAAACGCATCGGTATGATTGCGCCAGAAGCTGTGGCTTTGCGTATCATCAACCCGATGCGCTTCTGTCTGTTTGTTTTCACGCCGCTGGTGTGGTTCTTCAACGGGTTGGCGAACGTGATCTTTCGCATCTTCAAATTGCCAATGGTGCGCAAGGATGACATCACGTCTGATGATATTTATGCCGTAGTGGAAGCCGGCGCGCTCGCAGGTGTGTTGCGTAAACAGGAACATGAGCTGATTGAGAACGTGTTCGAGCTGGAATCGCGCACCGTGCCATCCTCCATGACGCCGCGTGAAAGCGTGATCTGGTTCGATCTGCATGAAGACGAGCAGAGCCTGAAAAACAAAGTGGCGGAACATCCGCACTCCAAGTTCCTTGTCTGTAACGAAGATATTGACCACATCATTGGTTACGTTGACTCGAAAGATTTACTGAATCGTGTTCTGGCGAATCAGAGCATGGCGCTGAACAGCGGCGTGCAAATTCGTAACACTCTGATTGTTCCGGATACGCTGACCCTTTCTGAAGCGCTGGAAAGCTTCAAAACCGCCGGTGAAGACTTCGCGGTGATCATGAACGAATACGCGCTGGTCGTGGGGATCATCACGCTGAATGATGTAATGACCACGCTGATGGGCGATCTGGTCGGCCAGGGCCTGGAAGAGCAGATTGTGGCGCGCGACGAGAACTCCTGGCTGATTGACGGCGGTACGCCGATCGATGACGTGATGCGCGTGCTGGATATCGATGAGTTCCCGCAGTCGGGCAACTACGAAACGATTGGCGGCTTTATGATGTTCATGCTGCGTAAAATCCCGAAACGGACCGATTCCGTGAAGTTCTCGGGCTACAAATTCGAAGTGGTGGATATCGATAACTACCGTATCGATCAGCTGCTGGTGACCCGCCTGGACAGCAAACCCAGCGTACTGGTACCGAAGCTGCCGGACGCAAAAGAAGAAAGCACATCCTGATGATCGTCGGGGCAACAACCCTGTTGCCCCTCATCAAAATTCCTTATCCCTTCTTGCGCTAACCCATTGATGTAAAATCAAAACCGCAATCATCGCCAGCAAATTATTGCAAAAATCATGATTAAAATACGAATAATTAATCAGTGATGAATGAAACAAGCTCGCCAAAAATCACTTAACATTCCTGTTAAGAGGAAATCATTATGGCGTTCTGTAATCACGATAACGTTATTATTGATGAGTTCAGATTTAAAATTAATCAATTGCTGCAACTGGTTGAACTCACGGCGCTAAAAACGCCCTCCTCTGGCCTGAATATTGATGATATTAAAGAAATTAAAGCTCGCTTCCTGAGCCATAACGATACGCTTGAAGACCTCTGCTACATCGAGAAAAAGTTAATCAGTATCGCGCCCAAAGACTGCCTGGATAAGTATTACCTGCAGCTCATTTTTCGCTATAAAGAGGTATTACCGAAGGAATCTGAGAAATATATCTACAACAAGGATGGAGAAACGGCCATTGCCGATGAAGAAATCCTGAGAAAAGAGACGCTTTTTATTTCCGGGTTATTGCATAAACTCTACCATTTCCTTGATAACAAAGAGAAAGTAATCGCAAAATATAAAATGCTGTTTATTACACTACTGCTAATCATGTTTGCGGTGTCAGCACTCTCCTTTGCGTTTACCGTTGTGACCAATTCGATGGAAGCCCATTCCCGGCTCGCGCTTACGAGTGATGCGGCAATGCTGGTGATTGCGAGTATTTGTGCAGGTTATTTTGGCGCAATTATCAGCATTGTCCGGCGCATCCAGGGCATCGCTGAAGAAAACATGGATGGGATTGATCGGGAAGATTTACTGCTAAAACTGGTTAACGGTAAATGGGGGATCTTTCTCTCTATCGTTTTAGGAACGCTCGCCCCGTTTGTGTTATTACTCCTCCTCGTCATGCTACAGGATACGAATTTCACCGTTGATAGCGTTAGCATTGACGTCCTGCCGAAAATTCAACAATTGGGTGAAGCGTGTGGTTGCGGTACGAAAAGCAGCCCCGGCACCGCCATGTCGTTGCTTTATGGTTTACGGTTTGAGACCAAAAAAGATATTGCTGAATACATCCTGCTGTCTATCGCCTGCGGTTTTTCCGAACGCTTCGTCCCCGACGTACTGGACAGGGTCAGTAAAGAGCTGGAAGCAAAGGTTGGCGGTAGCACGACCCACTCGTAGCCCTACAAACATCAACGGCTCCCAGTGGGAGCCGTTTTTTAAACTACTGCATAGCACTTTGGTTAAGCCATCTCAGTTTGCAGACGCAGAACCTGACGGTTAACTTCGGACATCACAGACAGATGCTGTTTATCCTTCACTTTTGGGATAAGAATCTTGCCCTTATCAAACTCAAAAGCGCCAACGTCCTTGATATATAACCGTCCACGGAACAGGATCTTCACGTACTTCGCCACTTGCAGTGGGTTGTACCGTTGGAAAATTTTCATTGTTATCTCCTGCTTAAGTCACGCCCTTGTGGTTCCACAATCGGTCCAACCGTTCTAAGGCGCAAAATTTAATGCCATTTGACTATAGACTATCTGTACGATGTTTCCAGCGCGTATAAGTTTATTTACCTTTTCATTACAGTTAATCAGAATCATCTCTGAATCAGGGTGCGCTCCTCAGTATAAGCCTTCGTTTTTCGCAGGATTTGTGCGCCCGTCCGCAAACTGGCATCACTCTTGCGGGAAAAAGCATCATTCGCACATATGATTAAAAATCAGACCCAAGTGGTCGGATCACCTGCAAACAATAAGAAGGAAACACCATGACCTTACGTAAGATTCTGGCGCTGGCGTGCCTGTTGGCGCCAATGATGGCCTCCGCGCATAGCTTCGAAACAGGCCAGCGCGTCCCGCCGGTAGGGATTGCCGATCGCGGCGAATTGATTCTTGAAAATGATAAGTTCAGCTATAAAAGCTGGAACAGCGCACAGTTGCCCGGGAAGGTGCGAATCCTTCAGCACATCGCCGGGCGTACCTCCGCTAAAGAAAAAAATGCGACGCTGATTGAAGCGATCAAAGCGGCAAAACTGCCCCACGACGTTTACCAGACCACGACGATCGTCAACACTGACGACGCGATTCCTGGCTCCGGTATGTTTGTACGCAGCAGCCTCGAGAGCAATAAGAAGCTCTACCCGTGGTCGCAGTTTATTGTCGACAGTAACGGCGTGGCCCGTAAAGCCTGGCAACTGGATGAAGAGAGCTCTGCTATCGCGGTGCTTGATAAAGAGGGTCGCGTACAGTGGGCGAAAGACGGGGCGCTAACCCAGGAAGAGGTGCAGCAGGTCATTGCCCTGCTGCATAAGTTACTTAATAAATAGAGACCCGGAAGCCGGGGTTGAGGAACGACTCACGCGGGGTGTAATCCAGCGGTTTACCCTGCCAGTCGTGAACGTGCGCCCCGGCCGCTGCCGCGACGGCATGACCCGCAGCGGTGTCCCAGACGTTGGTCGGTCCAAAGCGCGGGTACAGTTGCGCCTGCCCCTCCGCGACCAGGCAGAACTTCAGCGACGAACCAATCGACGTCGTCTGGTGCTCGCCCAACTGTTGTAAATATTCTTTCAGTTCGTTGTCTGCATGAGAGCGGCTAATCACCACCAGCGGCGGACGCGCGTCACGTACCTGAATTTGCTTGCGCACATTGCACTCTTCTTTCCAGGCTTTGCCTTCCGCCGCGCTGTACATCACTTTCATCACCGGCGCATAGACCACGCCCAGCACCGGTTTTCCCTTCTCGATAAGTGCAATGTTTACGGTGAACTCGCCGTTGCGTTTGATGAACTCTTTGGTGCCATCCAGCGGATCGACTAACCAGTAGCGCTGCCAGTGCTGGCGCACTTCCCAGGCTGGCGGGTCCTCTTCGGAGAGCACCGGAATATCCGGCGTCAATTGCGTCAACCCTTCAACAATCACCGCGTGCGCCGCGATATCGGCCGCTGTCACCGGGGAGTCGTCCTGCTTGCTGGCAATCTCCATCGGTTTGACTCCATCATAGACCTGCATAATGGCATCGCCCGCGTTCCGTGCAAGCTGGCATACGTGTTCTAACATTCTCCACCTCATTTGTGGCAGTGGTCTTAACTCATTGTTTTACTTATACCCGATCAAAAGCGAATCCGCCAACTGTGATAGTGTCTGCGGTTTTGCTTGCTAAACTGATGCATGCTTCACAGTTCTGTAAGCAAGAAGATATAAATACATTTTTTACTGTGTTTCAGATCTTAAAAGGATGCCCTCTGATGATTAAGTTTAGTGCAACGCTTCTGGCCACGCTGATCGCGGCCAGCGTGAATGCCGCGACCGTCGAGCTGCGTATAATGGAAACCACTGATTTGCATAGCAACATGATGGATTTCGATTATTACAAAGATACCGCAACCGAAAAATTCGGACTGGTACGCACCGCAAGCCTGATTAACGCCGCACGCGATGAAGCCAAAAACAGCGTGCTGGTCGACAATGGCGATCTGATTCAGGGCAGTCCACTGGGCGACTATATGGCGGCCAAAGGGATAAAAGAGGGGGATATCCATCCGGTCTACAAGGCGCTGAATACGCTGGATTACGCGGTGGGTAACCTCGGTAACCATGAGTTCAACTACGGGCTGGAGTATCTGCAAAAAGCGCTGGCTGGCGCGAAATTCCCTTACGTTAACGCCAATATCATCGACGTTAAGACCCAAAAGCCGCTGTTTACCCCTTATCTTATTAAAGAGACGGATGTCGTCGATCAGGAAGGCCATAAGCAGACGCTGAAAATCGGCTATATCGGGTTTGTCCCTCCGCAGATCATGACCTGGGATAAAGCGAACCTGAGCGGCAAAGTGACGGTTAACGATATTACCGAAACCGCACGTCAATATGTGCCGGAAATGCGTGAAAAAGGAGCCGATGTGGTGGTGGTGATCGCGCACTCGGGACTCTCTGCTGACCCATACCAGAGCATGGCTGAGAACTCGGTTTATTATCTCAGTGAAGTGCCAGGCGTGGACGCAATCATGTTTGGTCATGCTCACGCGGTCTTCCCCGGTAAAGACTTTGCCAACATCAAAGGCGCGGATATCGCAAAAGGGACGCTGAACGGCGTGCCGGCGGTGATGCCGGGCATGTGGGGCGATCATCTGGGCGTGGTGGATCTGGTGCTCAATAACGACAGCGGCAAATGGCAGGTGACGCAGGCCAAAGCCGAAGCGCGCCCCATTTACGACGCCGCCGCGAAGAAATCACTCACTGCCGAAGACCGCAAACTGGTGGATATTCTGAAAGCTGACCACGACGCGACGCGCGAGTTCGTCAGCAAGCCGATCGGCAAATCCGCTGATAACATGTACAGCTATCTGGCGCTGGTGCAGGACGATCCGACCGTTCAGGTGGTCAATAACGCGCAGAAAGCCTATGTCGAACATTTCATTCAGGGCGATCCGGATCTGGCGAAACTGCCGGTGCTTTCCGCCGCCGCTCCGTTTAAAGTTGGCGGGCGCAAGAACGATCCGGCCAGTTTTGTCGAAGTCGAAAAAGGCCAGTTGACCTTCCGCAATGCCGCCGACCTCTATCTGTACCCGAACACTCTGGTGGTCGTTAAAGCCAGCGGTAAAGAGGTGAAAGAGTGGCTGGAGTGCTCAGCCGGACAGTTTAATCAGATCGATGTCACCAGCAGCAAGCCGCAGTCACTCATCAACTGGGATGGATTTCGCACCTATAACTTCGATGTGATTGATGGCGTGGAATACCAGATTGATGTCTCCCAGCCCGCACGCTATGACGGTGAATGCCAGACGGTAAATCCGTCCGCAGAAAGGATTAAAAATCTGACCTTCAACGGCAAGCCGATTGACCCGAATGCCACTTTCCTGGTCGCCACCAATAACTATCGCGCCTATGGCGGTAAGTTTGCCGGAACCGGCGACAACCATATTGCCTTTGCATCACCGGATGAGAACCGCTCGGTGCTGGCGGCATGGATTGGCGCGGAATCTAAACGCGCCGGGGAAATTCATCCGGCGGCCGATAACAACTGGCGTCTGGCGCCGATTCACAGTGAGAAAAAACTGGATATCCGCTTCGAAACCTCGCCGGGGGATAAAGCCGCCGCGTTTATCAAAGAGAAAGGCCAGTATCCCATGCAACACGTCGCTACCGATGACATCGGTTTCGCGATTTATCAGATGGATTTAAGCAAGTAACGTTAATGCCGGATGACACCCCGCCATCCGGCAACGTTTTACGCCGCCCGTTCTTCCCGTAGTGCTAACACCTGCGGCAAATTCAGCTCAATCCAGTCCGCCAGCGCGGCGACTTTGTCACTGACCTGCTCGCCCAGCGGAGTCAAACTGTATTCCACGTGCGGCGGCACGACCGGATAAGAGACCCGGTTGATAAACCCATCCTGCTCCAGCGCCTGCAATGACTGGGCCAGCATCTTCTCGCTCACGCCGCCCATTTTACGGCGCAGATCGCTAAAACGGTGGGTACCGTCACGCAGCGCCACCAGAATCAATACGCCCCAGCGACTGGTCACATGCTTTAACACCTCACGCGACGGACACTGCTCGGCAAACAAATTACCGTCACGCAGTTGTTGAGAAAGGGTCGATGCACTCATCTTTATACTTACCTTTTTGTGCGTACTTACTTAAAGTAAGTTTAAGTGCTAGCTTTATAAAACACAAGCGACACATTAAGGAGTCACCTCATGATTGCAATTACCGGCGCGACGGGCCAACTGGGCCAACACGTTATTGAGAACCTGCTGAAAACCGTTCCTGCCAGCCAGATTGTGGCGATCGTTCGCAACCCGGCAAAGGCCACCGCGTTAAGCCAACAGGGAATCACCGTACGTCAGGCGGATTACAGTGACGAAGCGACATTCACCCAGGCGTTACAGGGTGTGGACAAGCTGCTGCTGATCTCCTCCAGCGAAGTTGGCCAGCGTGCCGCTCAGCACCGTAACGTCATTAATGCGGCAAAGGCGGCGAACGTGAAATTTATCGCCTACACCAGCCTGCTGCATGCCGACCGCTCTCCCCTTGCTTTGCACGTTGAACACGTCGACACCGAGAAGATGCTGGCTGACTCCGGTATTGCCCACGCGCTGCTGCGTAACGGCTGGTATACCGAAAACTATCTCGCCAGCGCCCCTGCTGCGCTGGAGCATGGCGTGTTTATCGGCGCTGCGGGCGAGGGCAGAATTGCCTCCGCGACACGCGCGGATTACGCCGCCGCCGCCGCACAGGTCATCAGCACCGAAGGCCATGCCGGGAAGGTGTATGAACTGGCGGGTGATGAATCCTGGACGCTGAGCCAGCTGGCCGCAGAACTGAGTAAACAGAGCGGCAAACCTGTCGTCTATCAGAACCTGAGCGAAGCCGATTTCGCCGCCGCGCTGAAAGGGGTCGGTTTGCCAGCGGGCCTGGCGGATATGCTGGCCGATTCAGACACCGGGGCATCCAAAGGCGGTCTGTTTGATGACAGCCGCACGCTGAGCAAGCTGATCGGTCGCCCGACCACTTCGCTGGCCGAAAGCGTCAACGGTATCCTGTAAGTGTTAATAATCGGTTAATTATGGTGGCATCCCCGCGCATCCTCTCTGATAATGACAGAATGATGCGTGGGGAGAGACAACGTGCAAGGTGTACCTGAGCAGTTTAGCGATGAAAAAGACAGCGCCCGCTTTCGCCATCTGGCGCAGGTGCCGGGCGTTGAGCTGTATCACGCGCATATCTCACGCTACGCCTTTGAGCCACACACCCACGAAGCGTTCGGTATTGGCGCGATAGAAGCCGGCGCCGAGCGCTTTCGCTATCGCGGCACGCAGTACGTTGCCCCTGCCCACTCGGTCGTGACGATGAATCCGGATGAGCTGCATACCGGCGAGGCCGAAACCGCCGACGGCTGGCGCTACCGGATGATCTATCTGGAGCCCGATCTGCTGGAAGAGGTGACTGGCGTGCGTCACTGGTGGTTTCACGACGTCACGCGTCACGATCCGCGCCGCTCGCGTCAGATTTGTTCGCTGATCCACGGCCTGTGGCACACCGACGATCCTTTGGCGCAAAAAGGATTGTTGCTGGATCTGATCGACACCTTCCAGCCGCTGGCACGTCATGCCCCGGTGCCGCAGGAAGGCGCGCATCGCTTTGAGCGCGTGCGCGACTATTTGCATGACAACTACATGCGCCCGGTCACCCTTGATGAACTGGCACGCGTTGCCTCGCTAAGCCCCTGGCATTTTCAGCGTCAGTTCAAAGCCCATTTCCACGTAACGCCGCACCAGATGCTGATGGCGATCCGTCTGTGGCGGGCAAAAGGCTTTCTGACACTCGGCATGCCCGCTGCGGACGTTGCCGCCGCGACCGGCCTGACCGATCAGTCCCATCTCACCCGCGCCTTTACCCATCGCTACGGCATCACTCCCGTGCGCTATCAAAAACAGGTTTATTCGCGCTAATGCGCAAGCTCATACAATACACGCCCCGGTTCCCTGCCTACACTTTTCGTCATGTTTAACGATGTGGATGTAAAGCATGATTAGCGGTGTGTTGTACGCCCTGCTGGCAGGGTTGATGTGGGGACTGATTTTTGTCGGACCGTTGATCGTGCCGGAATATCCGGCGGTGCTACAGTCGATGGGGCGTTATCTGGCATTAGGCCTGATTGCCCTGCCGCTGGCGTGGCTCGGACGCGTGCGCCTGCGGCAGCTTTCGGCGAAAGACTGGCTGACCGCGCTGGCGCTGACCATGATGGGCAACCTGATTTATTACGTCTGCCTTGCCAGCGCCATTCAGCGCACCGGCGCGCCGGTCTCAACGATGATCATCGGCACGCTGCCGGTCGTCATTCCGGTATTTGCCAACCTGCTGTACAGTCATCGCGACGGCAGGCTCTCCTGGCTACGGCTGGCCCCAGCCCTGGTGCTGATAGGCATCGGGTTGCTGTGCGTGAACATTGCGGAACTTAATCAGGGCTTGCCTGATTTTAGCGGCTGGCGCTACGGTTCCGGCATCGCGCTGGCGCTGGTATCGGTGGTGTGCTGGGCCTGGTATGCGCTGCGTAATGCCCGCTGGCTGCGGGAAAATCCAGATAAACACCCGATGATGTGGGCGACAGCGCAGGCGCTGGTGACCCTGCCCGTGTCGCTGCTGGGCTACCTCGTCGCCTGCTTCTGGCTGCATGGGCAAACACCCGACTTCGCCCTGCCATTCGGCCCGCGACCGGCGGTATTTGTCGGGCTGATGGTGGCGATTGCGGTACTGTGTTCATGGGTGGGCGCGCTGTGCTGGAATATTGCCAGCCAGCGATTACCAACGGTGATCCTCGGCCCATTGATCGTATTCGAAACGCTGGCGGGTTTACTGTACACCTTCATCTTGCGCCAGACCCTTCCCCCTGTTCTGACGCTCAGCGGTATCGCCTTGCTGGTTATCGGCGTGGTGGTGGCCGTCAGAGCAAAACCGGAAAAACCACGCGTCATTCCACTTTCAGAGCCAGGCCGTTAATTCATCCCCCCCGAAAGGGTTATAGCGCTTGATTAAAGTTGCATTTAAAATACACCTTATATTATTGAGAATGAGGTAACGGCTATGGATTATCGCGATCAACCTTTAGGTGAACTGGCGCTCTCTATCCCTCGCGCTTCGGCCCTGTTTCGTAAGTACGATATGGATTACTGCTGCGGCGGTAAGCAGACGCTGGCGCGTGCTGCCGCCCGTAAAGAGCTGGATGTTGATGCTATCGAAGCGCAACTGGCGCAGCTGGCTGAACAGCCGATCGATAAAGACTGGCGTACCGCGCCGCTGGCCGAAATTATCGACCACATCATCGTGCGCTATCACGACAGACATCGTGAACAACTGCCGGAACTGATCCTACAGGCCACCAAAGTTGAACGCGTTCATGCTGATAAGCCCAACGTACCAAAAGGCCTGGCGAAGTATCTGACCATGCTACATCAGGAGCTTTCAAGCCACATGATGAAAGAGGAACAGATCCTGTTCCCGATGATCAAACAGGGCATGGGCAGCCAGGCGATGGGGCCGATCAGCGTCATGGAAAGTGAGCATGATGACGCGGGGGAACTGCTGGAAGTGATTAAACACACCACTCAGAACGTGACGATCCCGCCAGAAGCGTGCACCACCTGGAAAGCGATGTACAACGGCATCAATGAGATGATTGATGACCTGATGGAACACATCAGCTTAGAAAACAATGTGTTGTTCCCGCGTGCCCTCGCAGGCGAATAAAAAAGGCGCCCGAGAGCGCCCTGATTCATGGAATTGTAGAGCCGCGTCGCGGCTCTTTTTTTGTCAGTTTACAGGCCGGATAAGCACAGCGCTATCCGGCAATCGAATTAACGAACGCCTGCCATCCGCTTCTTACCAATCAACCACCAGCCCAGGCCCAGCGCAATGAACCACAACGGCGTGACGATCAGCGCCTGACGGGTATCATCTTCAAGAGTCAGCAGCACCAGCACGAAGACGAAGAACGCCATGCATACCCAGCACATCACTTTACCGAGCGGCATTTTGTAGATCGACTTCTCATGCAGATGCGGACGCTGTTTGCGGTACACCAGGTATGAGCACAGGATGATGGTCCAGACGAACATAAACAGGATGGCCGACACCGTCGTGATCATGGTGAACGCGCCAATCACGCTTGGGTTGACATACAGCATCACTACGCCGCCCAGCAGGCAGATACAGGAGAAAGTCAGCCCTTTCGCCGGAACGGCGCGTTTAGACAGCTTAGCGAACGCTTTCGGCGCCACGCCTTCCTGCGCCAGACCAAACAGCATACGGCTGGTGGAGAAGACGCCACTGTTTGCTGAGGACGCGGCGGACGTCAGGACCACGAAGTTAATCACGCTCGCAGCGGCAGGCAGACCCACCAGCACGAACAGCTCAACGAACGGGCTCTTATCCGGCACCACCGAACTCCACGGCGTCACAGACATGATGACGATCAGCGCAAAGACGTAAAACATGATGATACGAATCGGAATCGAGTTAATCGCGCGCGGCAGGGATTTCTCCGGGTCTTTGGTTTCCGCTGCGGTAGTACCTACGAGTTCAATACCAACGAAAGCGAAGACCGCTATCTGGAAGCCAGCAAAGAAGCCGCTAATGCCTTTCGGGAACCAGCCACCGTCATTCCACAGGTGAGCAAACGACGCTTCCACACCGGTTGGCGACTGGAAGTGCATGGCAATCATCACCAGGCCGACAATAATCAGCGACACGATGGCGACGATTTTGATCATCGCGAACCAGAACTCCATCTCACCGAACATTTTCACGGTGGCAAGGTTAAGGCTCAGCAGCAGGATCACCACCGCCAGCGAGGCGACCCAGTCGGAAAGACCGGGGAACCAGAACTGCGCGTAGGCGGTAATCGCGACGACATCCGCCATCCCGGTCACCACCCAACAGAACCAGTAGGTCCAGCCGGTGAAATAACCTGCCCACGGTCCCAGCAGGTCCGAAGCAAAGTCGCTAAAAGATTTGTATTCCAGATTCGAGAGCAGCAATTCTCCCATTGCGCGCATCACGAAAAAGAGCATAAAGCCGATGATCATATAAACAAAAATGATCGACGGCCCGGCGAGACTGATCGTTTTACCCGAGCCCATAAACAGGCCCGTACCAATGGCGCCGCCGATGGCGATAAGCTGAATATGTCGGTTTGTAAGATTGCGCCGTAGCGACTGTTCAGTCGGAGCCTGTTCGTCGGCGGCGACTTTTACCTGATCTACCATGTTTTATTCTTCCTGTACCTGTCTGTGTTGTGCGGGCTCTGCGGCCTTTAATGCGTCTGTTGTGCATCTATGATACGACGATCCTGTTTTCAGGACTTATCGATATTAGGTAAGAATCGGCGGGATGAATACTAAGATTTAAATATTATGTTAATTATATGTTTAAAGTGAGTGTCATATCACTCTGGTAACGCGAATTAGCTCACAAAAATACACGCAACTGATGCATTTGCAAGATAAAATTCCGATACCCGGCAATCAGGCAGCGTTATTGCGCATTTTTCGTCCCCCTCCGGCGTGGAGGGGAACAGAAGTGACTACTTACAGGATTTCCAGCAGTTCGACGTCAAACACCAGGGTGCTGAATGGCGGGATCGCAGCGCCAGCGCCACGTTCGCCGTAAGCCAGTTCCTGAGGAATGGTCAGTTCCCATTTAGAGCCAACCGGCATCAGGGTCAGCGCTTCAATCCAGCCAGGAATCACGCCGTTTACCGGGAATTCTGCCGGTTCGCCGCGCGCAACGGAGCTGTCAAAGACGGTACCGTCGATCAGTTTACCGGTGTAGTGTACGCGAACGCGGTCAGTACGAGCCGGGATAGCGCCTTCGCCCTGAGTCAGGACGCGGAATTGCAGACCAGACTCCGTGCTATTCACACCGTCTTTCTCACGGTTTTCTTCCAGATACTTCACGCCATCCGCTGCCATTGCCTGGAAGCGTTCGCGACGTACGGCATCCGCACGTTCATGAATTTCACGCAGGGCGCGATGTACCACATCAACCGGCACGGCTGGCTGCTTGCCTTCCAGCGCGTCAGCAATACCGGCAACCAGCGCTTCAGGCAACAGCCCTTCCAGTCCGGATTCGCTCAGTTGCTGTCCTACCTGCAAACCAATGCCGTAGCTTGCTTGCGCTTCGATAGTGTCAAAAGTCGGGGTTGCCATCGTATTTCCTTTCATCGGATATAAAAAAGTAGCGGGCAGCATAACAGCCAGGCTTCTCCCGGTAAAATGTTGTCTCGGGGAGGATGACAAATCACGACGAAAAAGAAACAATAGGGATATCCCCCTGTATATGTGCCAAAAACGGGGAATATCACGAACATCATAGCGTTAGCTGTCTATACTCTATGATTGAGGAACGAGACGCGGAGCAGGAGGAAAGCCATGCCCGGGCGCTTTGAATTAAAACCAACCCTGGCGAAAATCTGGCATGCACCGGACAATTTTCGCATTATGGATCCGCTTCCGTCTATGCACCGCCGCGGCATTATCATTGCGGCGATTGTGCTGATCGTCGGTTTCCTGCTTCCCTCAAGCGACACAAACGATGCGCCAGCGGTAACCCGTGACGCGCCGCTGGATCTCCAGTCGCAGTCTCAACCACCGACCGAAGCACAACTTCAGGCTCAGCTTGTCGCCCCACAAAACGATCCCGGACAAGTCGCGCCCGTTGCGCCGGAACCTGTTCAGGAAGGCCAGCCGGAAGAGCAACCTCAGGCACAGCAAGCACAGCCGCAAACTCAGCCTTTCCAGCAAGACAGCGGTATTGACCAGCAGTGGCGCTCTTATCGGGTTGAGTCCGGTAAAACGATGGCGCAACTGTTCCGTGACCACGGACTGCCGCCAACTGACGTGTACGCAATGGCGCAGGTTGAAGGTGCGGGCAAACCGCTCAGTAATCTGCAAAATGGGCAGATGGTGCAGATTCGCCAGAATGCAAACGGCGTGGTGACCGGGCTGACCATCGATGCCGGAAACAATCAACAGGTGCTGTTTACCCGCCAGCCTGACGGCAGCTTTATTCGCGCACGTTAAAGAAAGCATATTGCCGTCGTCTGGCAGGCCTGATAAGCGCAGCGCCATCAGGCACATTAGCGCAGTGCCGGATGGCGGCTTTGCCTTATCCGGCCAACAACGACATTAGTGGCGTTACCGCTTCACCTTATTGACCCACCATATCCCCGAACAGACCAGCAGCAGCGCGATCGCGTATTTCCACTCCAGGATATTCTCACCGAGGAAAATCGCGGACAGCACCGCGCCGGAAACCGGGATCAGGAAGTTAAACGGCGCAATCATCCCCACACGGTTGTACTTGAGCAAAATACTCCACAGCGCGAACGCCACCGAAGAGAGCAACGTCAGATAACCGAGAATCGCCACCGACGCGAGTCCGTGGACCGCCAGTGTGCCACCAAAGACATAACCGCCAATGACCAACACCAGGCCGCCAATCCCTAACTGGTAGCCCGTCATCACCGTTGGATCCACCGTCTGAGAAAGTCGCTTACCGTAAAGCGTCGCGGCGGAGAGAATAAATGCCGCCATCACAATCGAGCCATCGCCCGCCAGGGTAAAACTAAAATCCAGCAGCCCGCTGTTAAAGTTCACCACCATCACGCCGGTAAAACCGAGAATACATCCCAGCGTTTTGTTGTAGCTCAACTTGTCGTTCTGATAGATGAAGTGCGCCAACAGCACGCTGAAGAAGGTGCCCGTGGCATTCATGATCGACCCCTTCACGCCGGTAGTGAACGCCAGGCCGATGTAAAAGAAGATGTATTGCAGCGAGGTTTGCGTTACCCCCAGCAGCGTCAACTGCCCAAACTGCCGGGAACTCAGACGGCCTATCGGCTTACGCTGCGCTATCGCCAGCAAGAGTAACAGCAGGCCTGCGAACAGGAAGCGGTAACCGGCGAAAACAATTTTGGACGGGATATCGTCAGCGGCGATCTGGAAGATCTCATAACCACTCTTTATGGCCGGATAGGCGCTGCCCCAGAGCAGGCAACAAAACGCCGCGCTCAGCCAGACAACATTTTTACGCGCAAACAGAGGTTGTGGGTGCGGAGTATCCATTCATCACCATATTGAAATTATGTTTTATTTTTAGTGATTATCCCGAAAAGGGTAAAGAATAGCCAGCGCGAAAAATGAGGGGAGCCGAAAAGCAAAACGCCGACACAAGGTCGGCGTTTCTTACGAGGTTGTCAGAATAAAAACTTATTCTGCAACAACGTTAATGGTCAGCTTAGCGAATACTTCGCTGTGAACCTGGAAGTCCACTTCGTGCTCACCAGTGGTACGCAGAACGCCGTTCGGCAGACGAACTTCGCTCTTAGCCACTTCAACGCCAGCTGCAGTCACTGCATCAGCGATGTCGCGGGTACCGATGGAACCGAACAGTTTACCTTCTTCGCCTGCTTTAGACGCGATGGTAACGGTTTCCAGTGCGTTGATTTTCTCTGCGCGTGCATTTGCAGCAGCCAGAACGTCAGCCAGTTTAGCTTCCAGTTCAGCGCGACGTGCTTCGAAGTATTCAACGTTTTTCTTGGTAGCAGGAACAGCTTTACCCTGTGGTACCAGGAAGTTACGAGCATAGCCCGCTTTAACGTTAACCTGATCACCCAGGCTACCCAGGTTTGCTACTTTATCAAGCAGAATAACTTGCATTACCTTATCCTCTCAAAGTCGTATTAATGGACCGTGACCGATTACTGATGACGATCAGTGTACGGCAGCAGAGACAGGTAGCGAGCGCGTTTGATAGCGCGAGCCAGCTGACGCTGGTATTTTGCACGGGTACCGGTGATACGGCTTGGGACAATCTTACCGCTTTCGGTGATGTAGTTTTTCAGCGTAGCGATATCTTTATAGTCGATCTCTTGAACGCCTTCCGCGGTGAAACGGCAGAACTTGCGACGACGGAAATAACGTGCCATATGGCTAGTCTCCAGAATCTATCAATTCAATCTGCTCGGCATGCAGAACCATTTTGCTCAGGCCGTTCTTTGCCTTGTGGCAAGAGATGAACCCCTGAACGGTCACTGCGCTACCGACCGTTATACTGTGAGTAATGGCCTGGTTTTCGTGTCCGCTAACAATAACGGGCATTTGGCACCACGCCTGCCGGTGAAATCCGGCTTCCTCCTGCACAGAACGATGCTCAAGCACGAACTGGCAGTGCGGAATTCCTGATGGACTGACCTTTCGAAGGGGGGTCCTGCACACGGTGCCGGACAACACCAGACGGTTGGTCATCAGAAATTACTCTTCAGAATCCCCAGCTTCAGCATCATCTGCGGTTTCGTTTGCGAAATCATCGCGACGCTCACGGCGCTCGTCTTTCGCTTTAACCATCGGAGATGCTTCGGTAACAGCGTGCTTAGTACGCATTACCATGCTGCGGATAACGGCGTCGTTGAAGCGGAAAGTTGTTTCCAGCTCATCGATCACTTCCTGCGGAGCTTCAACGTTCAGCAGAACGTAGTGTGCTTTGTGCAGTTTGTTGATCGGGTAAGCCAGCTGACGGCGGCCCCAGTCTTCCAGACGGTGGATCTTGCCTTCTGCGCCAGTGATGGCAGCAGAGTAACGCTCGATCATACCCGGAACCTGTTCGCTCTGGTCAGGATGGACCATAAAAACGATTTCGTAATGACGCATCGAATTGCTCCTTACGGATTATTCAGCCTCCTGTCTGGGTCAGCCGCGGCCCATGGAGGCAAGGAACGTGTTAAAGGTCGGCTGAAAAATTGACGCGTCATAATACTGGTGTCAGGCCGCAAACTCAAGGCGATTCCAGGAATATTTGTCAGGACGCCCTTAATACATATCCAACAGCATTTTGCCGCTGATGCAGATAGAGACAATCACGATCATCGGTCTGATCACTTTCTTCCCACGCGTGAGTACCACCGTCGCCCCCAGGCGCGCGCCAAGCGCCTGCCCGGCGAACATCACCAGCCCCAGCGACCAGATCATCTTGCCGCCAAAAATGAAGAACAGAATAGAGGCGATGTTGGACGCAAGGTTGATGAAATTAGAGTGAATTTGCGCCTTATCGATGCTGTAACCCCACAACAGGATGTAGCACAGGGTATAAAAAGAACCGGCCCCGGCGCCGAGGAATCCATCATAGAAACCAACGCACCCTCCCCCTATCAGAGAAAAGAGAAACAGTGACACCTGTTGCTTCTTTTTCGGTTCAGTGAGATTGGGGGCGAAAATAAAGTAGAGCGCTACCGCGATGATGAGTACCGGCAACAGTTTTTTCAGCAGTTCCGGTTCAATGAACTGGATCAGCGTCGTCCCCAGCGCCGATCCCACAAACGCCGCTAAAAAGACAAACTTATGCTGCTGGACGTTGATATGTCCACGACGCAGAAAGTAGATCCCCGACGTCAATGAACTGCCCAGCGCCTGAATCTTATTGGTCGCCAGCGCATTGGCTGGCGGCAATCCTGAGATCAACAGCGCCCCAATCGATAAGAACCCACCGCCGCCTGAAACCACATTAATAAAACCCGCTATCAGCGCCACCATAAACATAATGGCAAAGTAGCTGAAATCCATGAATGAAGTATCCATATCTTTTTGCCTTATTATCATAAAGTTAACTTTATGTTTCGGCTCACTATAAGCGGCGATGGCCGGCAGTGATATTGACGATTCGGTAAGTGTTCTTGCCAGAAAAACAGGTATTTTTCGCCACAGCAAAACAGGCTAGCCGATTGTTTACGCTCAGAAAGAATGGATCGCGGTAATTTTTTGAACAACTGCATCAGAAATGGTCGCTATCGACCGACAAAGTAGCGATTAAAATTAAATGAGACGTTATCGACTAACAGGAGAAACCACTAATCAGAGTCAGTTGTCGAGGAGGTAGGTATGCGAATCCGTTTTGTCACCCTTCTGGCGGGACTGTTGCTCAGTGCAAATACCTTCGCCGCCATTGAAATAGACCACCAGCAAGCCCGAAACATGGATGATGTGCAGAGCTTAGGCGTCATTTACATCAATCATAACTTCGCCACTGAAAGTGATGCAGAAAGGGCCCTGAATGAAGAGACCGACGCGCAGGGTGCAACGTACTACCATGTGATCCTGATGCGGGAACCGGGTAGCAACGGCAACATCCACGCCAGCGCGGATATTTATCGCTAGCACCAGGAAAGTCCAACGAAAAGAAAGCCATAGTTTGACTTGCCCCCTGTTCAGGGGGCTTTTTTTGCATAATGACGTATGGCTAGCTGGCGCCTGGCGTCAGAGATGCTGACGGAAAAACGACACCGTTGCGGCCAGCGCTTCGGGCGTAATGCGATGGCGTACGCCTGCTTGCCACTGACAGGTCAGATTGTGGTCCAGGCCGGCCTGAATCATCGCCTGCTGTAAACGGACACTTTCCGCCGCTGGCACCACATCATCATCCTGACCATGCCATAACAGCAGCGGTCTGTCGGCCAGTCTGGCAAGCTGCTGCGACACATCCCACTTCGCCAACGGCGCAATGATATGCGTGAATTCCTCCTGACGGGCGGGCGTGTCCAGGGCGCAAGGAGGAAACAGCGTTCGCGCCAGACGGGTGAAATAGCCCGAGCCCATCAGGCTGGCGACACATTTGACCTCAGGATGCTGAGTCATGATCCCCAGCGCCGTCATTGCCCCCATCGATGCGCCGCCAACCGCAAGACGTTCCTCCAGCAGCCAGTTTTCTGCACGCAGTGCCGCACGTAACGCCGTAAACTCCTGCATGCTCTGCTGCAAAATCTGCCAGAAGCGGCCCATTCTCGCCTGTTCGTCACCATTGAAACGCGCCCCATGCCCGGCGGCGTCTGGCATAATGACCCGAAATCCGGCCTGCGCCAACGCCACGGCAAAATAGCTGTAGACCAGGCTGGAAGAGGTAAACCCGTGGTAGAAAACAATACACGGCAAAGGTGTACTGCGTTGCCCCGAAGGAAAGGCGTGAAGCAGATGATGTTCCGCCAGTTGACATGTTTCAATTTCAATCATTTGCACCTCTTTTGGCGCGGGTATGCCATGGGTCACATTATTAAACAAGGTGACGCATTCAACAACGATTCATAATGTTGAGAACTGGATTACGCTTTCACGACATTTTCATTCGAAAATCGCGCGGAAGGTAACATTTTGGGAACATTCCCCCAAAGGGAAATTAATAAGGCACTACACTATGGCTATCAGGAAACGAGATAGAGTGATGCGTCGGTTTACCTCTTTGATGTTGGTGATGCTGTTAAGTGGATGTAGCATTCTTCAGGGAACGCCGCAGCCAGCACCGCCCGTCGCTGATCATCCGCAGGAAATTCGTCGTGACCAGACACAAGGGTTGCAGCGAATGGGAACCGTGACCTCTCTGGTCAGAGGCTCTCCGGATGATGCAGTTGATGAAGTCAGAGCGAAAGCCGCCGCAGCGAAAGCCGATTATTACGTTATTGTCATGGTTGATGAAACCATCGTGACGGGTCAGTGGTATTCGCAGGCCATCTTATATCGTAAATAATCATTGATGGAATTTAAGCCAATTTCACGTAGCTTTACGCCTCTATACGTTTACCTGTGCACAATAAACCGACAGCAGGAGGCTGGACGTTTATTTCGGCGATGGAATGCCCTGCGCATTGCGGGGAAACGTAAAATGGAGCTGACGATGAAACAATCTCTTGCCTTATCCTCACTGCTGTTAACTGCCGGACTGGTGAGTACGACGGCGCAGTCTGCCGAATTCGCGAGTGCGGATTGCGTGACTGGCCTCAATGAAATTGGCCTGATCTCTGTCAGTAATATTTCCGGAAACCCACAGGATGTGGAGCGTATTGTCGCGTTAAAAGCCGATGAACAAGGCGCGTCGTGGTATCGCATTATTCAGATGTATGAAGAGCAGCAGCCCGATAACTGGCGCGTACAAGCCATACTCTACGCGTAACAGACTGCCGGATGGCGAAAGCGCATCCGGCAACGTATCAGCGTAATCCCCCCGTCGCCCGCAGCAGCAACGCGTCCTGTACCCGTTCGGATAACAGCATCCCACCGCGCGTATCCAGCATCATCTGACACCAGGCCTGGGCAACAGGCGGTGACGCGTGCCGTAACATTTCCATTCCGCATCCCAGCAGGAAAATCTGTTGGGTGATATCGCGCCCCCACGCTTCAGAAGGTTTGCGCAGTCGCGGTAAAAGCTGACGTGCCGCGCGATCAAAATGCCGGTCCTGACCCCTGACGTCAGAGAATGCCTCACTCAGCATCTCATCGACGCCGGTTTGCTTGTTGATAACCCGCAAGACGTCAAGACACATGACGTTACCGGATCCCTCCCAGATACTGTTGACCGGCATTTCCCGGTACAGTCGCGGCAGTTCGCTCTCTTCGCAATACCCTACGCCGCCAAGCACTTCCATCGCCTCCGCCACAAACGGAATACCGCCTTTACAGACGGCAAATTTTGCGGCGGGAGTGAACAGACGCGCCCAGAGTCGCTCTTTGGTATCACTACGCCGATCCCAGGCATGGGCCAGACGAAACAACAACGCAGTTTGCCCTTCCAACTGGAGCGCCATACGGCTGAGCACCTGACGCATCATCGGTTGTTCGATCAGCGGCTTGCCGGACACCTGACGCTGGTGCGCGTGGTAAATCGCCACCGAGAAAGCGCGGCGCATCAGTCCGTGACTGCCGAGCGCACAGTCAAAACGCGTCAGGCCGCCCATCTTCAGAATATGACGAACGCCCTCGCCCTCATCGCCAAGAAGCCAGCCGATAGCATCCTGAAACTCAACTTCCGCACTGGCATTGGAACGATTCCCCAGCTTGTCTTTCAGCCGTTCAAGGCGGATCGCATTGCGCTGCCCATCAGGTAAAAAACGCGGAACGAAGAAACAGGAGAGCCCGCCTTTTGCCTGTGCCAGCACCAGATGGGCATCACTTTGCGGCACAGAGAAAAACCATTTATGCCCCACCAACCGGTACGACCCATCCGCCAGACGCTCGGCGCGGGTGGTGTTGCTCAACACATCAGAACCGCCCTGTTTTTCCGTCATCCCCATGCCGATGAGCAGGCCACGTTTTTGGCCCCCCGGCGCAAGATGCGAATCATAGCGATCGCTGGATAGCGGCGTTTGCCAGTCGGCAAATACGGCGGGCAACATTTGCTGCAATAACGGTGTCGCGGCAAAAGTCATGGTGATGGGGCATAACGTGCCGGCCTCCACCTGCGCATGCAGGACAAAGCGCGCTGCCCGGGCGACAAACGATCCCTCTCGCGCCGCCTCAATCCAGGGCAGATTGTGGATACGGTTGGCACACAGTCCCTGCATCAACAAATGCCATGCGGGATGGAAGCGAACATCGTCCAGACGCTGCCCCTGTGGATCGTAACGTAACAGTTCCGGCGGCCAGGCATTTGCCAGCCGTCCCAGCTCCAGCGATTCCGCGGTGCCAAGCTGTTGACCGATACTGGCGAGAAGTTCACTGTCCCAGCTTGCCCCCTCACGCGCTACAGCCTCGCAGAGCGCGCCATCAGACAGGAACAGATTGCTGTTATTCAGGGGTAACGGCTGATTAAAAACGGTGTGAGTTTGCCAGTGCATTGTGTTTCCCTCCTTCAATGGCATCTCAATAAGTATGGTCAGTCTGAGGGGAGAATGCCTGGAAAGGGGGATACAAAAAAGCCATCCTGTTGGATGGCTTCAGAAATCGTCGATTAGCTGCGCTGTCGCACAGCCTCGAACAGACAGATGCCGGTGGCGACAGAAACGTTGAGCGAAGAAACGCTTCCGGCCATTGGAATGCTGATCAGCTCGTCGCAATGTTCACGCGTCAGGCGACGCATTCCCTCACCCTCCGCGCCCATCACCAGTGCCATACGGCCAGTCATTTTGCTCTGATAAAGAGTATGGTCAGCTTCACCCGCCGTGCCGACAATCCAGATATTCTCTTCCTGTAACATACGCATGGTACGCGCCAGGTTCGTCACCCGAATCAACGGGACGCTTTCCGCTGCACCGCAGGCGACTTTCTTCGCCGTGGCATTCAGCTGCGCAGAACGATCCTTCGGCACGATCACCGCATTGACGCCAGCGGCATCGGCGCTACGCAAACAGGCGCCGAGGTTATGCGGATCGGTCACGCCATCAAGGATCAGCAGGAACGGTTGATCCAGCGAAGCAATCAGATCCGGCAGATCGTTTTCCTGATACTGACGCCCCGGCTTCACGCGGGCGATAATGCCCTGATGTACGGCCCCTTCGCTTTTCTCATCCAGAAACTGACGGTTCGCCAGTTGGATGACCACACCCTGCGCTTCAAGGGCATGGATCAGCGGCAGCAGGCGTTTATCTTCACGGCCTTTGAGAATAAAGACATCCTGAAAACGTTCAGGAGCACGCTCCAGCAGGGCCTGCACCGCATGGATGCCATAAATCATTTCACTCATTGAACTTACTCGTTTTGGGCGGTGTGCGCCGGGTTAAATTAGCCGTGAGAAAACTCACATGCCCCCATTATAACCGACCCGGCGTTCAAATCGACCCTGTCAGCCTTAACCGCCGGCTGGCAGCGTCATTTAAACCGCTTATTAACGTAAGTGCCGTCTCGCCTCCTGACGAACCCGATGCAGGACGTGATGCTTGATCTCGCTATACAAGGGGTGTTCAGCAAGGGTTTCAATATCCCGTTCCCGCCCAAACGGCAGACTAATCTCGTCGACGATTTTTCCCGGTTTTGCCGACATGATCAGAATGCGGTCTGCCAGAAAGAGCGCCTCCTCCACGTCGTGGGTGACGAACAGTAATGTGGTGCCCGTGGACAGCCAGGCCTCACGCAATAACTCTTGCATCATCAGTCGGGTTTGCGCATCCAGCGCACCAAATGGTTCATCAAGCAGTAGCACTTCCGGGCCGGGAAGCCATGCACGGGCCAGCGCCACGCGTTGTTTCATACCACCAGAAAGCTGCCAGGGCGCATGATGTTCAAAGCCCTTCAGCCCTACGCGTTCCAGCCATAACTGCGCCTGGGCGTTGGTTTCGTCTTTGCGATGTTTGCCCAAACGGGGGCCAAAAGTGACGTTTTCCAGCACCGATAGCCACGGGAAAAGATTGGGCTGCTGGAAGATCATTCCGCGATCCGGACCTGGTTGTTTTACCGTTTTCCCTCCCGCAACCACCCGTCCCCGATCCGGTTGATTAAATCCAGCGACCAGGTTCAGGATGGTGGATTTCCCACAACCAGAGGGTCCAAGGAGTACCACAAACTCACCGCGGTTTAACGACAGGTTAATGTCTTCCAGCACCGTAAACGGCTGCGGTTTTGCCGCAAAGGAGAGCGAGACATTTTCCAGGGTAATCGCACTCATTATTCTTTCCCCGCCCAGGGCACAGTCAGACGCTGTAACCCCAGCAACAACAAATCCAGCAAGTATCCAATACCGCCCAGAAGTAAAATTCCCAGCATGACGATATCAGTGCGCAAATAAGAGCTGGCGTTGATCACCATCCAGCCCAGACCAGAACTGGCCGCAACCATCTCTGCGGCAATCAGTGACGTCCAGCCAATACCAATGGAGAGTCTGACCGTCGTGAAGAGATCCGGTAACGCATCGGGCAATACCACACGCATAAAGATCTGCTTGCGTGAAGCGCCGAGCGTTTGTGCCACGCGAATCCGTGAACGCCCAATGCGATCAACAGCAGCCGAAGCGCCGACCACCACGCTCAAAAACGTGGCAATAAAGATCAGGAAAAACTTCGATGCCTCGCCGATTCCCAGCCAGACCACTGCCAACGGGATCAACGCAATTTTTGGCAAAGGACGCAGAAACTGAACAAAAGGATTGAGCACCGCAGCCAGTCCGTCCGATAGCCCCATCAACAGACCCAGAGGAATACCGATAGCAATCGCCACTGCAAACGCGCTTAGCGCACGCGCCAGGCTAATCACAATATGTTCCCACAGCGGTACCTGACGGTAACCATCCGCCATCAGTTCTTCCGTAGTCAGACCAATATCGGTGAGAGATGGTAACAGCAGCGGGTCGACCCACTGCCGTGTCGCCGCTAGCTGCCAGACGATAAAGAAAACCACCACCGACAACACACTGATGGCAATATGCTGACTTAATCTCATTGCGCCGCCGCTTCGCGAATGTAACGAGAATCAATCGCCGTATCCCAGTTAGCAGGAATATCACGCTTACGGATCTCACCAATACCGGCAAGGAAATGGGAGGTTTTGCTCAACGCTTTGCCAATACCGCTGTCAGTAGTTTGAGTCCCGTTTCCCAACCAGTCAGCGGTTCCTTGCTGGGCAAGCGTGGGATATTCCAGTCCACCCAGGGTATTTGCAGCCGTGGTGACTGGCGCACCGACCTCTTTGGCGACAATCCCTGCAGCACGTTCTGGATCGTTTTTGAACTCATCCACTTTCTGCTGATGCACACGCAGGAAAGCGGTCACCGCTTCAGGGTACTGCTCAGCAAAGGCTTTACGCACCACATAGTTGTTGTAGATCAGATAGCCATCTTTTTGCAGATCTTTGGTCGCAAAAACCTGATGCCCGCCCGAAGCCTCCAGTTCCTGAGCAAACGGCGCCCAGACATAACCAGCATCAATATCACCACGCTTCCAGGCCGCCACCATCTCAGCAGGACGCAGTGGCAGCAGCGTGATTTTGCTACGATCCAGCTTGTTCACACTGATCGCGGCTTCAAGGGCATACTGCGCCGTCGAATTTGGCGGATAGCCAACGCGTTTACCCTCGATATCCTTGATGTTGACTATGCCGTCTTTTCCAATCAGACGCTCATAGCTGGCTATCACCCCTGAAACACCAATAATCTCGACCGGTAATTTACGTACAATACCTGCCGTCGCCGGACTGGAGCCAAAATTGGCAATATCAATCGCATTGCTGGCGAAATAATTTAGCGCATCAGCGCCTGAAGCAAATTGCACCCATTTCACTTTCGTGTTTAAGGCTTTATCCAGAGAACCATCCGCTTTTGCCAACATTAATACCTGAGAGCCACCGCTATATGCTACGCGGACTTCAGTTGGCGTATCAGCAACACTCATATTCGCCCACAAACTACCCACAGCCATTAATAATAAGAGACTTCTTTTCATTTTATTTATCCTTTGAGGAATCCGAATATTGAGTCCGACACCGTAGCGGACTGCACATATATTTAAGACGTTAGTTCATTTGCCATAACTGCGAACATCGCTCTGCCAATGCCTGAGCCGGGTCATATGTCAGATGATGAAATGGCGTATTGATCGCCTCCAGTGCGACAGGCACCTCTGTACACGCCAGCACCAGCTTTTGCGCCCCGCGTTCAAACAGTGCATTAGCCTGTCGCGCTAACAACTCTCCCCCTTCAACCAGCGCGCCGCGTTTGACGGCATAACAACCTGGTACGAACCACTGTGTCAGTTCCTCTGCTGTTGGCTCCAGCACCTCAATGCCCTGCGCAGCCAGCCTCTGTTGATACCAGCCGGCATCCAGCGTGCCTTTTGTCGCGATAATGCCCACTCGCGAAGGTTTGTCATCAGACTGAGTCAAGGCATCCAGCGTGGCGTCAACGATATGCAAAATGGGTGCATGACTCACTTCGCTGAGCGCGTTATACCAGTGGTGTGCCGTATTACAAGGGATTGCAATATGGCTTGCTCCCGCCTGATTCAGCGTCCTGATACCGTGTAGCAGTTGTGGAAGGGGTGATGGCCCCGTTCCTGCCAGCGCTTGCTGGCGATCCGCGATTTGCGGCACATTCCAGACGACCATGGGGATCTGCTGCTGATCGCTTTGCGCAGGCGTGGCATCCAGCAGACGACGTTGAAAGTCCAGCGTCGCCAGGGGACCCATTCCCCCCAACACGCCAAGCAAGAAAGGTTTAGCCATGCTCCAGCACCTGCCGGTAACCAAACAGCCCCGCCGATCCCCCGGTATGGATAAAGACAATGTTCTCATCCCGACGGAAGTGACCTTTACGAATAAGGTCAATCAACCCAGCCATCCCTTTTGCGGAGTAAACGGGATCAAGCAAGATACCTTCATGACGAGCCAGCAACGTCAGCGCCTCCAGTGTCCCTTCTGTCGGCAAACCGTACCCATCGCCAACATAATCACTATTCGCCACTACCGCGTGACGCGACAACTCTCCCGGTACGCCAAGCCGTTCCAGCGTGCGGGAAGCCAGCGTCCACACGTTCTCTTCCTGTTTTGCTTTAGGCGCCCGCACGCTGATACCCAACACGGGAATATGGCTGTGGGTTGCCGTAAAGCCCGCCACTAATCCCGCCTGAGTACCGGTACTGCCCGTGGCATGAACGACGTGATCAATGCGCAGCCGGCGCTCGGATGACTGATACAGCAACTCTTCTACACAGGCGACATAGCCCAGCGCCCCCGTCGGGTTCGACCCGCCCCCCGGAATGACATACGGGTTGTACCCTTGCTCACGCAACGTTGCGGCATACTCTTCCATTGCCTGCTGCATATCCGTTCCACCGGGCAGGTGAGCAACGATCTCCCCTCCCAGCAAGTTATCGAGTAACACATTGCCCGAGCGCTGATAATCTTCACCAAAATCCGTCACCCGTTTTTCCAACAGCGCTTTCGCTTTTAACCCAAGCCTTGCAGCACCTGCGATTGTCTGACGGACATGGTTTGATTGCGTCGCCCCTTGGGTGATGACCACATCCGCTTTTTTCTCCAGTGCATCTGCCAGAAGGAATTCCAGCTTGCGGGTTTTATTCCCGCCACTTGCAAGGCCGGTCGCGTCATCACGTTTAATCCATATTTTTGGTCCACCTAATAATTTACTTAAATTATTTAGCGGCTCCAGCGGCGTGGGAAAATGGCCAAGAGATACTCTTGGAAAACGAGCCAGATGCATAAGTGCTCCTTGCTATTAAGGATTTCAAAAAGTGAAATTCACTATACACATCTGCCGAAGAGGGCTAATCAAAAAGAATAAATAACGATTACTGAAAAATGAATAAGGCAGAAAAAAGGAGTGATGACGGGAGTGTATATACTCTTGTGGAATGTCTTACGACAAAAAAGAATAACCCCTTCGCCTGGAAGGGGTTATCGGAAAAAAATTACTGCGCGGTTTTCTTTTTAGCGGCACGCTTTGCTTTTGTCGCCGCCGCTATTTTTTGCGTTTTCTCAGAAGGCTTTTTCGCTTTTCTGGCCTCTTTCTTCGCCGCCTTTGGCTTTTGTTTCTTCTCGCCACGGAAAGCGCTATCAGGCTCGAAATTGGCTTTCTTACCAACCTGACGACGACGCCCGGTTTTTTTGCCTGCATCGCCTTTCTTCGCTCTTTCACGCGCCGTTTTACCTTCGTTACGCGGCGCACGCTCGCTGGAGATCAGGCTGAAATCAATCTTGCGCTCATCCATATTCACGGCTTCGACTTTCACTTCCACGCGATCGCCGAGACGATAAGTCTGTCCGCTGGATTCGCCGGTCAGGCGCTGTCCCACCTGGTCAAAACGGTAGTAGTCGTTATCCAGCGAGGAGACGTGCACCAGACCATCGATGAACAGTTCGTCCAGACGCACAAAGAAGCCAAAGCCGGTGACGCTGGCAATCACGCCTTTAAAGACGTTGCCGACCTGATCCAGCATGAAGTCGCACTTCAGCCAGTCAGCGACGTCACGGGTTGCTTCATCCGCGCGACGTTCAGTCATCGAACAGTGCTGGCCCAGTTGCAGCATCTCTTCCATCGAGTAGTGGTAACCTCCCGTCTCGGTGGTGTTACCCTTATGGCCCTGCTCTTTCGCCAGCAGATACTTAATGGCGCGGTGCAGGGAGAGATCCGGATAACGACGGATTGGCGAGGTAAAGTGCGCGTACGACTGTAGCGCCAGACCAAAGTGGCCCCGGTTTTCCGGATCGTAAATCGCCTGCTTCATCGAACGCAGCAGCATGGTTTGCAGCATTTCGGCATCAGGACGATCGGCGACCGATTCCAGCAGTTCCGCATAGTCACGCGGTTCTGGCTTATTGCCACCCGGCAGTTCCAGCCCCAGTTCCGCCAGAACAGAACGGAAGGAAGTGATCGCCTCGGTGGTCGGCTTGTCGTGAATACGGAACAGCGCAGGCTCCTGGGCTTTCTCAACGAAACGCGCCGCCGAGATGTTCGCCAGAATCATGCACTCTTCGATCAGCTTGTGCGCATCGTTACGCTGGGTTTGCTCAATTCGTTCAATACGGCGTTCCGCGTTGAAAATGAACTTCGCTTCTTCACTCTCAAACGAGATGCCACCGCGCTCTTCACGGGCTTTATCCAACACTTTATAGAGGTTGTGTAGCTCTTCGATATGCTTAACCAGCGGCGCATACTGCTCGCGCAGATCCTGATCGCCCTGCAACATATGCCAGACCTTGGTGTAGGTCAGACGCGCATGTGAGCTCATCACCGCTTCGTAGAATTTATACCCCGTCAGACGGCCTTTGGTCGAGATGGTCATTTCGCAGACCATGCACAGGCGATCAACCTGCGGGTTCAGTGAACACAGGCCGTTGGAGAGCACTTCCGGCAGCATCGGTACCACCTGCGACGGGAAGTACACGGACGTCCCGCGATTACGCGCTTCCTGGTCCAGCGGCGTCGGCGGACGCACGTAATAACTCACGTCGGCAATCGCCACCCATAAACGCCAGCCGCCACCGCGTTTCTTCTCGCAATAGACCGCATCGTCAAAGTCGCGGGCATCTTCGCCGTCAATGGTGACCAACGGCAAATCGCGTAAATCCACACGACCGACTTTTGCCTCTTCAGGCACCTCTTCTTTCAGACCGGCAACCTGTTTTTCAACGGCGGCTGGCCAGATGTACGGGATTTCATGGGTTCGCAGCGCCATATCGACGGCCATACCGGTCCCCATGTTATCGCCCAGTACTTCGACGATTTTCCCTACCGCTTTGGTGCGGCGCGTTGGACGCTGGGTAAGTTCGACCACTACCACAAAGCCCATGCGGGCGCCCATTACCGCGTCCGGCGGGATCAGAATATCGAAACTCAGGCGACTGTCGTCAGGGACGACAAAGCCCACGCCGGCGTCGGTGAAATAACGACCGACAATCTGGCTGGTTTTCGGCACCAGCACGCGCACGATACGCGCTTCACGGCGACCTTTACGATCCGCGCCCAGCGGTTGCGCCAATACCTGATCGCCATGGATGCAGGTTTTCATCTGCTCGCTGGAGAGATACAAATCGTCTTTACGTCCTTCGACGCGCAGAAAGCCGTAGCCATCACGGTGGCCAATAACGGTACCTTTCAGCAGATCGAGGCGTTCCGGCAGCGCATAACACTGGCGACGGGTGAAGACCAGTTGTCCGTCACGCTCCATCGCGCGCAGACGGCGACGCAGGGCTTCCTGCTGCTCTTCGCCTTTTATGTTCAGTTCCACAGCCAGCTCATCGCGGCTGGCGGGTTTTTCGCGTTTTGTTAAATGTTCGAGGATAAATTCCCGGCTTGGGATAGGATTTTCGTACTTTTCAGCTTCGCGTTCCTGGAAAGGATCTTGTGACATCGAGGTTCCTCCATTGTCAGTTCCGGTGGAATTCCGTCGTCTTTCACGCCGTCTCTTTGTTGGCTGCCTTTGCTCTCCCCGGTCACTTACTTTTGTAAGCTCCTGGGGAGTTATGAGAGACATCGCTGTCTCTCACCGAAGGCCAGCCTGCGGCTGTTCAAATTCGTTCCTGACGAATTTGTCACTCTGTTGCCGCCGTGATACGACGCGAAATACTTTGGACTTCATTATTCCACCAGCAATAATTTATAAAGCGGTTGATTCTCTTCAACCAAATCGGCCAGCGTGTAGTTATCCAGCTCCGTTAGAAAACTTTGCACGGCCTTAGAAAGCGCCTGTTTGAGTCGACAGGCAGGGGTGATGTGGCAAAACTCACTGCTACAGTTCACCAGCGACAGCGGTTCGAGTTCGCGCACGACATCGCCGATTCGAATGGTATTCGCGGCTTTGCCTAAACGGATCCCGCCATTTTTTCCCCGAATAGCCGTTACAAAGCCCGCCCGGCTAAGTTGATTGATTATTTTGACCATATGATTACGGGAAACGCCGTAGACGTCTGTCACCTCCGAAATACTGGTCATGCGACCTTCCGGGAGTGATGCCATATAGATTAGCGCTCGTAGTCCGTAATCGGTGAAACTCGTTAACTGCACATCAACCTCAGGGAAAAGGGGGAATCGGGATACATCTTATTTATATTGATGATAAACCAGCCACTAGCCAGGCCGCTAATTTATTTCAGTTCGGGAAGGAAAAAAGCGAGGGTTTAACGCACGATTAAGCCGGATGGCGACGCTTTGCGTCTTGTCCGGCCAACGACACTCTGTAGGCCTGATAAGCGCAGCGCCATCAGGCACTGCGCCACGAACCAAAATTATGCGTCGAACGGGTCACGCAGAATCATGGTCTCAGTACGATCCGGGCCAGTCGAAATAATATCAATCGGCACACCGGTCAGTTCTTCGATACGCTTAATGTAGTTCAACGCTGCCTGCGGCAAACCGCTACGCTCTTTCACGCCGAAGGTGGACTCAGACCAGCCCGGCATGGTTTCGTAAATCGGCTCGATACCTTCCCAATCGTCAGCCGCCAGCGGTGTTGTGGTCACTTCGCGGCCATCCGGCATACGATAAGCGACACAGATTTTCACCTCTTTCAAACCGTCCAGTACGTCCAGTTTGGTCAGGCAGAAGCCCGACAGGGAGTTGATCTGTACTGCACGACGCACAGCAACGGAGTCCAGCCAGCCAGTACGACGACGACGACCCGTGGTAGCGCCGTATTCGTTACCCTGTTTGCACAGGAACTCACCGATGTCATCAAACAGCTCCGTCGGGAACGGACCCGCACCCACACGCGTGGAGTAAGCTTTGATGATACCCAGAACGTAATCCACATAACGCGGACCCAGGCCAGAGCCGGTCGCCACGCCACCCGCAGTGGTGTTAGAGGACGTTACGTACGGATAGGTACCGTGGTCAATATCCAGCAGCGTACCCTGCGCGCCTTCGAACATGACGAAATCGCCACGCTTGCGCGCCTGGTCCAGCAGATCGGACACATCAACAACCATAGAGGTCAGGATGTCGGCAATCGCCATCACATCATCCAGCACTTTCTGGTAGTCAACCGCGTCAACTTTGTAGAAGTTAACCAGCTGGAAGTTGTGATATTCCATCACTTCTTTCAGTTTTTCAGCGAAGGTGGCTTTGTCGAACAGATCGCCAACGCGCAGACCGCGACGTGCGACTTTGTCTTCGTAAGCCGGCCCGATACCACGACCGGTAGTTCCGATCGCTTTCGCGCCACGTGCTTTCTCACGCGCGTTATCCAGCGCAACGTGGTAGTCCAGAATCAGCGGGCATGCTTCAGACAACAGCAGACGCTCGCGAACAGGAACACCACGATCTTCCAGTCCTTTCATCTCTTTCATCAGCGCAGCCGGAGACAGCACAACACCGTTACCGATGATGCTGATGACGTTCTCGCGGAGAATACCTGATGGAATAAGATGGAGGACGGTTTTTTCACCGTTGATTACGAGAGTATGGCCTGCGTTGTGACCGCCCTGGTAGCGTACAACATATTTAGCCCGTTCAGTCAGAAGATCGACGATCTTTCCTTTACCTTCGTCACCCCATTGGGTGCCCAGTACGACGACGTTGTTACCCATTTTTCAAAATCACCGTTTGCTTAAAAATGGATTCTACCATCGCTTTTTCAGATATACAGCACTTTTTGCATGCAAAAATCAGCTAAATTCGCACGTTTTTTGATCAGCCAATCGTTTTCCTCAACATGTAGTAGACCACAATGCCCGCCACCACAAGTCCACCGCCAAAACGACGTAAAGTATTTTCAGGCAACTGCGTCATGGCAGAAATCATCTTCTTCCATGCTCGCGGGTAAAGCATCGGACCTAAACCTTCAAGCACTAACACCAGAGCAAGCGCGAGCCAGATTGTTGAGTTCATCGGACGTCCTTTATAAAAAGAAAACCACCGCATCCCTGAGGATGCCGGTGGTTTTATGCGTCTAACCTAAAACCGTTGCGACGATATTATCGCGTTGCGGTATTCGGTGTCTTCATGTAGCGGAAGAAATCGCTGTCCGGGCTCATGACCATGACATCCTGATTGCCTTCGAAGCTCTTCTCGTAAGCGCGCAGGCTACGGATAAAGGCGTAGAAGTCAGGATCCTGGCTGAACGCATCGGCAAACAGCTTCGCCGCTTCTGCATCCCCTTCACCGCGCATGATACGACCCTGACGCTCAGCTTCCGCCAGCGTTTTGGTCACTTCATAGTCGGCTGTCGCGCGCAGTTTTTCCGCTTCTTCCTGACCTTGTGAACGGTGACGACGCGCTACCGCTTCACGCTCAGCGCGCATACGGTTGTAGATCGCTTCAGACACTTCGGTCGGCAGGTTGATCTGCTTGATCCGCACGTCAACCACTTCGATACCCAATGCGGCCATACTGTTCGGATTGATCACCGGTACATTGCCGTTGGTTTCAGCCTGAACACGCTCAGCGGCTTCGGCAATCGCGTTATCCGCTGCCGGGGTCGCCACTTCGTCTTCGGTTCCAGCAGAACCGGAGTTCAGTGCGTCACGAACTTCCAGGGTCAGACGACCACGGGAGTCGGTCACGATGTCTTTCACATCCAGACGACCAATCTCAGAACGTAAACGGTCAGAGAACTTACGTTTCAACAGGACTTCGGCCTGAGAAATATCGCCGCCGCCCGTCGCCAGGAAGTAACGGCTGAAATCGCTGATGCGCCATTTGATGTAAGAGTCGACAATCAGGTCTTTCTTCTCTTTGGTGACAAAGCGATCGGCCTGGTTATCCATCGTCTGGATACGCGCGTCGAGCATTTTCACCGACTGAATAAACGGAACCTTAAAGTGCAAGCCTGGCTCATAAATCAACGGTTTTTTGTCGCCATCACGCACGACGCTGCTGAACTGGAACTTAATTCCGCGCTCGCCTTCTTTCACCACGAAAATTGAGGTGTACAGCACTACCAGCATGATGATGATAATCGCAATAACTGACTTACGCATCGTTATTCCCCCTGACGCTGGTAGTCGTTACGCTGCGCGTTAGCGCGGCGTTGGTCCATAATATCGCCCTGACTGGTGGACGAGGTGTTGCTTGCTCCGCTGCTGCTGGAAGAAGACGTGGAGGGCAGACGCAGCAGGTTCGAACCGCTATCGCTCTTTGCCGCTGGCGCGTTCGCGCCTTTCAGCATCTGATCCAATGGCAGAACCATCAGATTGCCACCTTTGTCGTTAACCAACACTTTACGGGTATGGCTCAACACTTTTTCCATTGTCTCGATATACAGACGCTCGCGGGTAATCTCTGGCGCCGCTTTATATTCCGGAAGAATTTTCGCGAAGCGCGCCACTTCACCCTGCGCTTCCAGGATGGTTTGCGTTCTGTAAGCACGCGCCTCTTCGAGGATACGCTGTGCCTGACCGTTCGCACGCGGCTGAACTTCGTTGGTATACGCTTCCGCTTCACGGATGTACTGCTGTTCGTTCTCACGGGCAGCAATCGCATCGTCAAACGCCGCTTTCACCTCTTCCGGCGGACGTGCAGCCTGGAAGTTGACGTCGAGCAGGGTAATACCCATGTTGTACGGACGAATGGTCTCTTCCAGTTCACGCTGGGTATCGCTACGAATAACGGTACGCCCTTCGGTCAGGATACGGTCCATGGTGTATTTACCGATCACGCCGCGCAGGGCGCTGTCGGTCGCCTGACGCAGACTGTCATCCGCGCTGGTTACGCTAAACAGATATTTCTGCGGATCGGTGATGCGGTACTGCACGTTCATCTCAACGCGCACCACGTTCTCATCCGACGTCAGCATCACACCGGAAGCGGCCAGTTCGCGGACGGCTTCCACGTTCACCGGCGTAACCTCGTCGATAAACGTCGGCTTCCAGTTCAGGCCCGGTTCAACCAGATGGCTGAACTTACCAAAGCGTGTCACCACGCCGCGCTCTGCTTCTTTGATGGTGTAGAAACCGCTTGCCGCCCAGATAATGACGATAGCTGCCGCCGCGATGGAGACGACACGTCCGCCCAGATGCGGGCGCGGGCCTTGCGATGAGCTTCCGCCGCCAGAGCCGGTACCTTTACCGCCCCCCAGACCACCGAGTTTTTTACTCAGCTTGCGAAAGATGTCATCGAGATCAGGTGGCCCCTGCTCGCGACCACCTTTGTTTCCATTTCCCTCAGAGTTGCCGCCTGGTTTGCTGCTTCCCCACGGGTCGCGGTCTTGTCCGTTATTACCGGGCTGATTCCACGCCATGTTTGTGCTCCATATTTGTTATGCGATGCTATACCTGTGTTTTTTGCGCGGCAGATGCGTTGGCTACATCCCTCAGCCCCCGTCACAGTGTTGACTATGCTCCAGAGGATTTCAGGACTTGCCGCCTTCCTGCCGCTCAACCTCCACAAGGTACAGAGGCGAAAAAATCTTCAGGCCATATCCGTCAGATCAGACAACATAGTCTTCCAAAGCCGGTTCTTGTTTACAGAGGCGACGCCAGTCAACGATCGGCAGGCGAACTTGCAGACTTACGCTACCGTCATCCTCCATCCACTCTTTTTCTATTGCCTGAAGCTGATAAAAACGGCTTCTCAGACGCCCTTCCTGCGGCGGCAAACGCAACGTATGCTGCGCCACCTCGCCGGAAAGTCGCTCCGTCAAAGCCTGAAAAAGCTGTGGTATCCCAACCCCTGTCTGCGCGGAAAGCCAGACACGGATCGGTTTGTTCTCTTCATCCCGGTCGATACGCGGTTCAAAGTCATCCAGCATATCGATCTTGTTCATCACCATCAGGGATGGGATCTCGTGAGCATCGATCTCTTCGAGAACCGTATCCACTGCGTCGATGTTTTCCTGCACGCGCACATCCGCTGCATCAACCACATGCAGCAACAGTGTCGCCTGACGCGTTTCCTGGAGGGTCGCTTTAAACGCCGCTACCAGATCGTGCGGAAGATGACGGATAAACCCAACGGTATCCGCCAGCACGGTTTCCCCGACATCCGCCACGTCAATACGCCGCAGCGTCGGATCCAGGGTCGCAAACAGTTGATCTGCCGCATAGACCCTGGCTTCGGTTATCTGATTGAAAAGGGTGGATTTTCCGGCGTTGGTATATCCCACCAGCGAGACGGTCGGGACATCCGCCTTAATGCGCGACTGTCGCCCCTGCTCACGTTGCTTTTCAACTTTTTCCAGGCGCGACTGGATCTGCAATATACGGTTTCGCAATAAACGACGGTCGGTTTCGAGCTGGGTTTCACCCGGACCGCGCAAACCAATCCCGCCTTTCTGTCTTTCAAGGTGTGTCCAGCCACGGACAAGACGCGTAGCCAGATGGCGCAACTGCGCCAGTTCAACCTGCAATTTCCCCTCGTGGGTACGTGCACGCTGCGCAAAAATATCTAAGATAAGGCCAGTGCGGTCGATAACACGACACTCACACAAGCGCTCCAGGTTACGTTCCTGGGCCGGGCTCAATGCATGATCGAATAATACGACGGCAGCGCCTGTCGCTTTTACGGCTTCCGCAATTTCAACGGCTTTACCTTCACCAACAAAGTACTTCGGGTGCGGTGCTTTACGGCTACCGGTAATCACCTGCATTGCTTCGACACCGGCGGAAGAGACCAGAGATTCAAACTCCTGGAGGTCTTCCATATCTTTGTCTTGCGAAAAATAGATGTGTACCAGTACCGCCTGCTCACCGGCGTCATAACGGTCAAACAAGCGTCAACCCCTCGATATAGATCAGCGGGGAACGCAGAAATTCTGGCTCCCCGTGTGTAAAACAGCCAAAAACCTTATTCGGTCTCTTCGCTGTCCTGTTGCGCCGCAGAACCCTGCGCGCCGCTACCGTGATGATAGTTACTGCTGGTACCGCCACCGGCATTGTTACTGTGATGAGAAACCGGGCGAGACGGGACAACAGTAGAAATCGCGTGCTTATAAACCATCTGGCTGACCGTGTTTTTCAACAGGATCACAAACTGATCAAAAGACTCGATTTGACCTTGCAGCTTAATACCATTCACCAAATAAATAGAAACTGGAACACGTTCCCGACGCAGTGCGTTCAGGAACGGATCTTGTAAAGATTGCCCCTTAGCCATTCTCTCTTTTCCTTATATGCTTATTTGTACTTTGAATCTTTCGATTCTGAAAATTGCGCACGATACGCCTTAATTGTACACATTCAGTTCGCGATAGCACCAACAACCTGTAATACTTCGTTCCGCGCCTGCTCAGGTTTCTCACTGTCAAGCCAGTGCACTCCTTCCCAACCGCGTAACCAGGTTACCTGGCGCTTTGCCAACTGCCTCGTGGCGCAAACACCTCTATAAACCATTTCATCGTATGATATTTCGCCTTCAAGGTATGACCACATCTGGCGGTATCCCACACAACGAATGGAAGGCAAGTCCGTATGCAAATCTCCACGGGCAAAAAGCGCCCGAACTTCTGCTTCAAATCCTGAAGCCAACATCTGATGAAAACGCTGCTCGATGCGTTGATGCAACAGCTCACGACTCGCTGGGGCGATGGCAAACTGATGCACCTGGTACGGTAAAGCATCACCTGACGTTTGCGTCAGTTCCGTTAAAGTTTTACCCGAAATGAAAAAAACTTCCAGTGCCCGGGAAAGTCTTTGCGGATCATTTGGATGAATACGCGCAGCCGCAACGGGATCGATTGTCTGTAGCTGCTGGTGCAACGCATCCCACCCTTGCTCTGTCGCCTGTTGCTCAATTCTGGCCCTGACCTGTGGGTCTGCCGACGGTAACGGCGAAAGACCTTCCAGCAATGCCTTGAAATACAACATCGTACCGCCCACTAACAGCGGAATACGCCCCGCAGCAGTGATCTCGCTCATCTCCGCCAGCGCATCACGGCGGAAATCCGCGGCAGAATACGCCTGCGACGGATCGCGAATATCCAGCAATCGGTGCGGAGCCGCCTTTAACTCTTCAGCGTCCGGTTTCGCCGTCCCGATATCCATCCCTTTGTAAATAAGGGCGGAATCGACGCTTATCAACTCTACTGGCAAAACTTTACGCAATTCAATCGCTAGCGCCGTTTTACCCGAGGCTGTTGGCCCCATCAAAAAAATTGCCTTTGGCAGGCTCGCCTTACTGATATCACTCATGTTTCAGGGCATTCATCGCCGTATGTAAATCAACAGGTTGTAACAGACCACCCGGCGGCGCCTTCACGAGCTGTGGGCAAAGCCGCTCCACATCAGCCAACAGGGTAATGGCCTGAGCCATTGTCCACTGTGTATGCTCACTCATCAAATTACGCGCAATCCACTGCGCCAGATTACCAGGTTCACGCGCTGACTGTTGCGTCAGGTAGCCTATCAGTTCAGGAATCAAGATTTGTAAATTTTGTTGGCGTAAGGGTAAAGGCACTGCCCGAATGGTCACATGCTGGGCATCTGCCTGAAATTCAATCCCCAATTCCACCAGTGCGTCCTGCGCGTTTTCCAGCGCGGCCTTTTCATCCGCAGAGACTTTTAGCCGCAGCGGGATCAACAACGGCTGAGCGCAAACCAGCCCTGCTCCCGGCGAAAGCTGCGCCTGACGCAGCCAGCGTTCTGCAACAGGCAGCGCCAGCAGGTGAATATTCCCTTCGCGTTCCAGCAGCGCACAGTCGTTGCCCACAATTGTGAGCACACGGCCAAAGCTCTGACAGTGCCCCGCCAGCGCCGATGCAGCAGGTTCCACCACAGGCGATTTTGTCGCAGGCGTCGGCGTTTGCAGGAGCTGGCGATACACCTCGCCCTGCTGTTTCTGGTAGCCCGGCTGAGCATGCGGCCAGCTTGCCGCCGTCGGGCGCGGCGCGCTGCTGCCCGCTGTCGGTGTGGAAGCGTAACGCGGTGACGTAGGCTCGCGGGCCTGCGCCGGCTCAGCAAAATGGTTACGCCCTGCGGCAACGCGGTTTTCCGGAACGTGCCGGGGCGCGGGCTCGCTTTCTGCTTCCAGCGGCAATGGCGATTCAAGCTGCTGTTGCAGCACGCTCAGTACGCCCTGGTAGATAAAGTCGTGTACCAGGCGCGACTGATGAAAACGGACTTCGTGCTTGGCCGGATGCACGTTGACATCCACCTGATGCGGATCAATCTCAAGGTACAGCACAAATGCGGGCTGCTGATCGGCGCCCAGCTTATCTTCACACGCCTGACGAATCGCGTGGTTGATCAGCCTGTCACGCATCATGCGTCCGTTGACGTAGCAGTACTGAATTTCCGCCAGCGCCGTCGTGGTGTGATGGGGATCGGCGATCCAGCCGCGTAAGGTCAGATCACCATGCTGCCACTCAATTGCCAGCGCATGCTCAAGAAACGGCGCGCCGCAAATGGCGCCCAGACGACGCTCTTGCGGTCCCTCTTTCGCCACCGCGCGGTATTGACGCACCATTTTGCCGTTGTGCGACAAATTGATCGTCACATCAAAACGCGCCAGCGCAATGCGCCGGATGATCTCGTCAATATGGTTGAATTCGGTTTTCTCGGTGCGCATAAACTTGCGCCGGGCGGGCGTGTTGTAGAACAGATCGAGCACTTCCAGCGTGGTGCCCACCGGATGCGCAGCCGGCTTGACCGTCACATCCATGTCGCGCCCTTCGGCGTAGGCCTGCCAGGCTTCCTGTTGCTCTACAGTGCGTGACGTGAGGGTCAGGCGAGATACCGAGCTGATACTCGCCAGCGCTTCGCCGCGAAAACCGAGGCTAATGATCGCTTCCAGATCGTCAAGTGAGGCAATTTTACTGGTGGCGTGCCGCGCCAGCGCCAGCGCCAGTTCGTCTTTCTTGATCCCGCAGCCATTGTCACGGATACGGATCAGCTTCGCGCCGCCGCGTTCGATATCAATATCGATACGCGTTGCCCCGGCATCAAGGCTGTTTTCCACCAGCTCTTTGACCACCGATGCAGGTCGTTCAACCACCTCACCTGCGGCAATCTGGTTCGCCAGTTGTGGCGGTAACACCTGAATCGGCATGCATATTCCTTAGTTGATCAACGACTCACCCGGCGTAGCGGCGCTCGCGGTTTGCGCCGCACTTCCCTGCGGGGCCGACTGCATCGGATGCGCCTGGAAGTAGTTACGCAGTCCTTTATAAATCGCGTCGGCCAGCTGCTGTTGATACGCATCGCTCGCCAACAGACGTTCTTCACTGTGATTACTGATAAACCCGGTTTCCACCAGCACCGATGGAATATCCGGCGAGCGCAGAACGCCCAGGCTGGCATGTTCAGGTCGCCGTTTATGCAGTGACCCAATCCGTTCGAGCTGGCCTAACATGTTGGTTGCCACATCATACCCTACGCGTTGGGAATGGCCGAACTGCAAATCCAGCACCGCCTGGCTTAGGTACGGATCGGCCTGGCTATTTGCCAGCACATCCCCCGCGCCGCCCAACAGCTCCGACTGTTTTTCATGTTCTTCAAGCCAGTTCGCCATTTCGCTGTTGGCGCGCCGGTTCGACAGCACCCACACGGAGGCGCCGGTAGCGCTACGGTTGGGCGCGGCATCAGCGTGAATCGACACCAGGAAGTTGGCGTTTTGTTTACGCGCCACGTCAGAGCGCCCCATCACAGAGATAAAATAATCCCCGTCACGGGTTAATACGCCTTTAAACATCGGATCGTCATTAAGCAGCGTGCGCAGTTTACGGGCCACCGCAATAGTGACATTTTTCTCTCGCGTACCGCCGGGACCGATCGCCCCGGGATCCTGCCCACCGTGCCCCGCATCAATGGCGATCACCACTTTGTCACCATTGCTGGATGTCGCCCTGGCCGCAGGGCGCGTCGCCGTATTGCTGCTGATCACGGCGGTGGTGCGATCGTTGCTGGTTTTAAACGGATTTCGCGCAGGTTCAGTCGGACGCGGCGTCACCACCGGCGTTTCCACGCGTTTAGCGACGACAGGAGCGGGTGGCGGCGGCGGAGGCGTATCGGCGTTAATGGTAAAGACCACCGTGTAGTTTCCGCCATTCTGCCGTTTTACCGCCTCGGTTTTCCCGTTTTCGGTTAAATCCACTATTAGTCGTAGCGACTGTGGATCTTTCGCCGTGCCGGAGCGAATGGTCTTCACCAGGTTATTACCGCTAAACATCAGCGGAAGCCCCTGAATGACCCCTGTTTGCTTAATATCCAGCGCGACGGTACGTTTGCCTTCATGGGAAAAGGCATAATCGGGATCGCCAATAAAGCTGAGCGTAATACGCGCCTGCCGATCGCCGTTGGAGACCTGTATATCGGAGAGGCTGGCTGCTCCGGCCTGCGCGCACAGCAGAACCAGCATGGCTACCAACCCATTTCTGATGCGATAAATCATCCCGCCACCTTTAAGGTTAACCGGCTAAACGCGCCAGCAACGAATCACCTGATGAGGAGACAGCACGGATGCGCGCCTCACGACCTTGCGCCTGGTAATCTATGTGTATTTCGACATCCGGGTCCGGGAGTACACCTTTACCCTGTTGTGGCCATTCCACCAGGCAAATGGCATCGTTGGCAAAATAATCGCGGATCCCCATAAATTCGAGCTCCTCGGGATCGGCAAGACGATACAGATCGAAGTGATAGACCATCAGGTTATCGAGAGAATAGGGTTCGACCAGCGTATAGGTTGGACTTTTTACATTACCAGAATGGCCTAACGCCTGCAGGAATCCCCGACTAAAGGTGGTTTTACCCGCGCCTAAATCACCGTAGAGATAGATCACGGTCGCGCCGTTGCAGACCTTGGCTACCCGTTGTCCCAGGTCTAATGTTGCCTGTTCGTCAGGTAGCGGAATTACTCGATTCATCATGATAAACGTCAATCACATCAGGGTTAACAATACGCTGTAGCGTGGAAAAAAGGTCGGTTGCCAACATGCCGCGCATGCCCACACGCGCCGCCAGAACATCGGCCGCCGCACCGTGAGCCACACAGCCAGCACAGGCTGCATCATACGGGGTAAACTTCTGTCCGAGCAATGCGCCAATAATACCGGAGAGCACATCACCCATGCCGCCGCTGGCCATGCCCGCGTTCCCGACATCAACAATTCCCAATGCCTCCGGTTGTGCGGCAACCACGGTTCCCGCCCCTTTCAACACCGCAACGCCTCCGTAACGTTTTACCAGACGCTGTGCAGAATGTAAGCGATCGCTTTCAATTTCTGCGACAGAACACCCCAGTAACCGCGCGGCTTCTCCCGGATGCGGTGTGATGACGCGATTGTGACGTTTATCGGGATTGATTGCCAGCAGGTTCAACGCATCGGCGTCCCAGACCATCGGTTTACGGAAATTCTCGACTTTTTGCAGCGCTTTCTTCCCCCACTCCGCCTGCCCAAGCCCAGGGCCAATGATGATGACATCCGCCCATGCGAGGCTTTCGTCAAGGGACTGCGGCGTCAGTTCATGCACCATCAGTTCGGGGCGAGCGGTCAGCAGTGGGGCGATATTTTCGCTGCGCGTCAGCACGCGCACCAGTCCCGCGCCGGCGCGCAGCGCCGCTTCACCAGCCAGTCGAATCGCTCCCGCCGTGCCGTGATCGCCGCCGATCACCACCAGTCGACCATGATCGCCTTTATGCGACGTTGCACGGCGCGGAGAGAGCCAGCGCGCAAGTTGCGAGGCGTCAAAGCGCTGAATCGGCGCGTCCTGTCCTGCCAACCAGTCGTCCAGCCCCAGCGAATTAAAATGAAGGCGCCCGGTCACATCCCGGGCTTTCCCCGTCAGCAGACCGGGTTTTAGGACGATAAACGTGACCGTGCGTTCAGCCCTGATGACCGCACCGGGCGTCGCGCCCGTTTGTGCCAGCAACCCGGAAGGAATGTCTATCGAGACAACAGGCGCGGGGTGAGCGTTTGCCCGTTCGATTAATTCAGACAACGGTTCGCGCGGTGCCTGGGTTAACCCGGTCCCCAGCAGCGCATCAATAATCAGGTCGATATTTTCCGGCCAGGCGATCGCCGGGGAATGAATCACGCCTCCCGCATTCAGCCAGGCTTCCCGCGCCTGTGCGGCCTCCTCGGGCAGCGGCTTGTCGCTTTCCTGCGCTATCAACGTGACCAGAATCCCTGCCGCTTTCGCCAGTCTCGCCACCACATAGCCATCGCCACCGTTATTACCGTGACCGCAGAGCACCAACCAGCGCCGGGCATAAGGCCGGGACTCACGCGCCACGTCAAACACCGCCTCGCCCGCTCGCAACATCAGTTCAAACAGCGTGAGCCCTAGCGTGTCAGCGGCTTCTCGTTCCAGCCGTTTGATGTCATCGGCGGGCCAGATGGAGTGTGGTATACTGATGGGGTTTTTCTTCATTGTATGGTCCGTCATGTCAGAGCCCCTCGATCTCAATCAGTTAGCGCAGAAAATTAAGCAGTGGGGGCTGGAACTGGGCTTTCAGCAAGTCGGTATTACCGATACTGACCTGAGCGAGTCCGAACCCAAACTGCAGGCATGGCTGGACAAACAATACCACGGCGAAATGGACTGGATGGCGCGCCACGGCATGATGCGCGCGCGTCCCCATGAGCTGCTGCCCGGCACGCTTCGCGTCATCAGCGTGCGCATGAACTATCTTCCCGCCCACGCCGCGTTTGCCAGTACGCTGAAAAATCCCACGCAGGGTTACATCAGTCGCTATGCCCTGGGCCGCGACTACCATAAGCTTTTACGAAACCGCCTCAAAAAGCTGGGTGAGAGGATTCAGCAGCACTGTGTCTCGCTGAATTTTAGACCTTTTGTCGACTCTGCGCCCATACTTGAGCGCCCGTTGGCGGAAAAAGCCGGTCTTGGGTGGACAGGTAAGCACTCACTTATCCTGAACCGCGAGGCCGGGTCATTTTTCTTTCTCGGTGAGTTGCTGATTGATTTACCCCTGCCGGTTGACGCTCCCGTGGAAGAACGCTGCGGAAAATGTGTCGCCTGCATCACCACCTGTCCGACCGGGGCGATTGTCGCCCCCTACACGGTGGATGCGCGTCGCTGCATCTCCTACCTCACCATCGAACTGGAAGGCGCAATCCCGGAAGCATTGCGGCCACTGATGGGCAACCGGATCTACGGCTGTGATGACTGCCAGTTGATTTGCCCATGGAATCGCTACTCGCAGCTGACTGATGAAGACGATTTCAGTCCTCGTAAGCCGCTTCATGCGCCCGAGTTAATTGAGCTGTTCGCCAGAAATGAAGCCTGGTTTTTAAAAGTCACAGAAGGTTCAGCCATTCGTCGTATTGGTCATCTGCGCTGGCTGCGTAATATTGCGGTAGCACTCGGTAATGCGCCCTGGAGTGACGCCGCCCTGTCCGCACTGGAAAGCCGCCGGGGTGAGCACCCACTTCTTGATGAACACATTGAGTGGGCTGTCGCGCAGCAGATCGCGAAGCGAAACGCCGACGTGATCGAGGTGCAATCACCAAAGCAAAGGCGACTGGTTAATGCGATCGAGAAGGGATTGCCGCGGGACGCCTGAATCATCCACAGGCTGTGCATAAAAATAAAAACACATTGCTATTCAAGAACGAGAAAATCGTCAAGTGATCGCATTAACAATTTGCAATCTTAATTTAAACCTTTATTTCAGATAGTTATAAAGAAACTATTCACCTGGCGAAGTGTTTGAATCTTCCGAAGAAAAATCTGAAGCTGTGGATAACTCTGTTCACAAGAGTGTGACAGATACAAAACGAAACGACCCCAACGCATAAATGCACTGTGGTTGATTTTCTGGAGATAAGAATTTGGAGCGGGAAACGAGACTCGAACTCGCGACCCCGACCTTGGCAAGGTCGTGCTCTACCAACTGAGCTATTCCCGCTTAATCTTCGTCTTTCGAACTGCTGTCACACTTCGAAATCCTGCGATTGGGTGGTCCGTGCTAACAAGCACTTTCAAATTTTGGAGCGGGAAACGAGACTCGAACTCGCGACCCCGACCTTGGCAAGGTCGTGCTCTACCAACTGAGCTATTCCCGCTTAATCTTCGTCTTTCGAACTGCTGTCGCGCTTCGAAATCCTGCGATTGGGTGGTCTGTGCTTAATAAGCACTTTCAAATTTTGGAGCGGGAAACGAGACTCGAACTCGCGACCCCGACCTTGGCAAGGTCGTGCTCTACCAACTGAGCTATTCCCGCTTAATCTTCGTCTTTCACGTTGCCGCCTTGCTGCAACATGAAATGCTTTGATTAAAATTTGTTGCTGCCGTAACGCGTAATTCTCTGTCGTTACGGGAGGCGCATTATACGAGAAATCTTCCCGCCTGCAACCCCTCTAAAAGCGATTTTTTTGAAATCAGGTTCAAGTGATTAATTAATCGGCAGGCTGCACAATTTAGCGACAAAACCCCGACAGTGCAAGCCTGCTAAGTAACAAACTTACAACTTTATAAAGTTCTCACGATAGTAAGCCAGTTCCGCCACCGACTCGCGAATATCGTCCATCGCCTTGTGCGTTCCTTCCTTGCTCAAACCGTCCAGAATTTCGGGTTTCCAACGACGCGCCAGCTCTTTCAGCGTGCTCACATCCAGATAGCGGTAATGGAAATACGCTTCCAGTTCCGGCATGTACTTAAACAAAAAACGGCGATCCTGTCCGATGCTGTTCCCGCAGATTGGCGACTTACCCGCTGGCACCCACGTTTTCAAAAATTCAATCGTCGCCAGCTCCGCTTCACGTTCGCCCATTGTGCTCGCCTTGACTCGCTCCACCAGCCCGCTGCCGGTATGGGTACGCACGTTCCAGTCATCCATCAGCGCCAGTTGTTCATCGGACTGATGCACAGCGATAGTTGGCCCTTCAGCCAGAATATTCAGGTTGGCATCGGTGACCAGCGTGGCGATTTCAATTATGCGATCGCGCTCGGGATCCAGACCGGTCATCTCAAGATCAATCCAAATCAGGTTGTTTTCATTGGCACTCATGCTATTTTCCACCCCTCATGCGTCACATTCTGTGTGACTACTCTCATCTAGAATTGTGTGTATCATAGATGTTTTGCCCAACATGGGCGACCAGGAGCCAGTACGATTGAGTAAAAATAAACTCTCCAAAGGCCAACAGCGCCGCGTGAACGCTAATCACCAGCGTCGTCTTAAAACGTCTAAGGAGAAGCCAGACTACGATGACAACCTGTTTGGCGAGACCGCTGAAGGTATCGTCATTAGCCGTTTTGGCATGCATGCCGACGTCGAATCTGCCGACGGTGAAATTCACCGCTGCAACATTCGCCGGACGATCCGCTCGCTGGTGACCGGCGACCGTGTGGTCTGGCGTCCCGGCAAAGCGGCAGCGGAAGGGGTCAACGTCAAAGGAATCGTCGAGGCGGTGCATGAACGTACCTCGGTGTTGACGCGCCCGGACTTCTACGATGGCGTAAAACCCATTGCCGCCAACATCGACCAGATTGTCATTGTCTCCGCGATCTTACCGGAGCTGTCGCTTAATATTATCGATCGTTATCTGGTGGCCTGCGAGATATTGCAGGTTGAACCGATCATCGTGCTCAACAAAATCGATCTGCTGGATGACGAAAGCATGGCGTTTGTGAATGAGCAGATGGATATCTACCGTCATATCGGCTATCGCGTGCTGATGGTCTCCAGCCACACCCAGGACGGTCTGAAACCGTTGGAAGAAGCGCTGACCGGGCGCATCAGCATCTTTGCCGGCCAGTCCGGCGTCGGCAAATCCAGCCTGCTCAACGCGCTGCTGGGGCTGCAGGAAGCGATTCTCACCAACGATGTCTCTGACAACTCCGGCCTGGGACAGCATACCACCACCGCAGCCCGCCTCTACCACTTCCCACATGGCGGCGACGTCATCGATTCCCCTGGCGTGCGTGAATTTGGCCTGTGGCACCTGGAGCCGGAACAAATCACCCATGGCTTTGTCGAATTCCATGACTATCTGGGGCTGTGCAAATATCGTGACTGTAAGCACGACGCTGACCCCGGCTGCGCCATCCGTGCTGCCGTAGAGGACGGGAAAATTGCGGAAACCCGTTTCGAAAATTATCACCGTATTCTCGAAAGCATGTCGCAGGTAAAAACGCGTAAAAACTTTTCTGATACCGATGACTGACAACTAAGCTAAGCATCGCTAGAATCGTCCCCCTTTTTCAGGATCCGGCGTGAACGCCGGGTCAGGAACGACAAAACAATAGCCTGGAGGCTACCTTGTTAAACTCATTTAAACTTTCGCTACAATACATTCTGCCGAAACTATGGCTCACTCGCCTGGCGGGCTGGGGCGCGAGCAAACGAGCGGGATGGCTGACTAAGCTGGTTATCGATCTGTTCGTGAAGTACTACAAGGTCGATATGAAAGAAGCGCAGAAGCCGGATACCGCCAGCTACCGCTCATTCAATGATTTCTTTGTCCGCCCACTGCGTGACGACGTTCGCCCGCTGAATACCGATCCGAACGTGCTGGTCATGCCGGCTGACGGCGTCATCAGCCAGTTAGGTGCTATCGAAGAAGATAAAATCCTGCAAGCTAAAGGCCACAACTACAGCCTGGAAGCCCTGCTGGCAGGTAACTACCTGATGGCGGATCTTTTCCGTAACGGGTCGTTTGTGACCACCTATCTGTCACCGCGTGACTACCACCGCGTACACATGCCATGTAACGGCATTCTGCGTGAGATGATCTATGTGCCGGGCGATCTGTTCTCGGTCAATCATCTGACGGCCCAGAACGTCCCGAACCTGTTTGCCCGTAATGAGCGTGTTATCTGCCTGTTCGATACGGAGTTTGGTCCAATGGCGCAAATTCTGGTCGGTGCTACGATTGTTGGCAGTATCGAAACCGTCTGGGCGGGAACCATCACACCACCGCGCGAAGGCGTGATCAAACGCTGGACCTGGCCTGCCGGTGAAAGCGAAGGCTCCGTGGCGCTGTTGAAGGGCCAGGAAATGGGCCGCTTCAAACTGGGCTCCACGGTAATCAACCTGTTTGCGCCGGGGAAAGTGAATCTGGTCGAGCAGCTTGAAAGTCTTTCGGTGACCAAAATTGGTCAGCCGCTGGCGATCTCTACCGAGACATTCGTTGCGCCCGTTGACGCAGAGCCCGCTCCGCTGGCAGAAGCAGAGATCAACGCCGAGCACGATGCCAGCCCGCTGGTTGATGATAAGAAAGACGAAACCTAATCAATACACAACATCATTCAGGATGCGTCGAGGCGGCGAGAGAATGAGGTCTCAGTCACGTACACTTCGTACGTGACTGGGGTGAATGAACGCAGCCAACAAAGAGGCAGCTTAAATGATAACGTGTAGAAGGAAGCTGCTGTGCGCCTGATTATAACTTTTCTGATGGCCTGGTGCCTCAGCCTGGGGGCGTACGCTGCAACCGCCCCCGACGCCAAACAAATCACCCAGGAACTGGAGCAGGCGAAATCTGCAAAGCCTGCTCAGCCCGATGTCGTCGAAGCCCTTCAGTCTGCCCTGAACGCGCTTGAAGAACGGAAAGGTTCACTCGAGCGCACTCAGCAATATCAGCAGGTTATTGATAATTTCCCGAAAATGTCCGCCAGCCTGCGCGCGCAGTTAACCAATCTGCGCGATGAACCTCGCAGCGTTTCGCCGGGCATGACGACCGATGCGCTGAATCAGGAGATTCTCCAGGTCAGCAGTCAGTTGCTGGAAAAGAGCCGTCAGGCCCAGCAAGAGCAGGAACGCGCTCGTGAGATTGCCGACTCGCTGAGCCAACTGCCTCAGCAGCAAACCGACGCCCGCCGACAGCTCAACGAAATCGAACGCCGCATTGGCAGCGCCACCGGCAACACCCCGCTCAACCAGGCGCAAAATTTCAGCATGCAGGCAGAATCCGCCCGCCTGAAAGCGCAGGTTGATGAGCTGGAACTGGCGCAACTTTCGGCCAACAACCGTCAGGAACTGGCGCGTATGCGATCCGAACTGGCGGAAAAACAGAGCCAGCAACTGGATGCCTATTTACAGGCCCTGCGCAATCAGCTCAACAGCCAGCGCCAGCGTGAAGCCGAACGGGCGCTGGAAAGCACCGAGTTACTGGCAGAGAACAGCGCTGATTTACCGCCGGACATTGTCGCCCAGTTCAAAGTGAACCGGGAGCTGTCAGCCGCGCTGAATCAGCAGGCGCAACGCATGGATCTCGTCGCGTCTCAACAGCGTCAGGCCACCAGCCAGACTCAGCAGGTACGTCAGGCGTTGACGACACTGCGTGAACAGTCGCAATGGTTAGGCTCGTCTAACCTGTTGGGCGAAGCGTTACGTGCCCAGGTGGCGCGTCTGCCGGAAATGCCCAAACCCCAGCAGCTAGATACTGAAATGGCGCAACTGCGCGTCCAGCGTCTGCGCTATGAAGATCAGCTCAATAAGCAGCCTCAGCTGCGCCAGCTCCATCAGGCGGACGGACAACCGCTTACCGCGGAGCAAAACCGTATTCTTGAAGCACAACTGCGCACCCAACGCGAGCTGCTGAATTCGCTGTTACAGGGCGGCGACACGCTGATCCTCGAACTGACCAAACTGAAAGTGTCCAATAGCCAGCTTGAGGATGCGCTGAAAGAGGTGAATGAAGCGACCCACCGCTATCTGTTCTGGACCTCTGACGTTCGCCCGATGTCATTCTCCTGGCCGATTGATATTGTGCAGGATCTGCGTCGGCTGATCTCACTCGACACCTTCAGCCAGTTAGGTCAGGCCAGCGTGATGATGCTGACCAGCAGAGATACCCTGCTGCCGCTGTTTGGCGCGCTGATTCTGGTCGGGTTCAGCATTTACTCACGTCGTCACTTCACCCGTTTTCTGGAGCGTTCCGCCGCCAGAGTGGGCAAGGTGACGCAGGATCACTTCTGGCTGACGCTACGCACCGTGTTCTGGTCGATACTGGTGGCCTCGCCGCTGCCGGTACTGTGGATGACGTTGGGGTATGGACTGCGCGAGGCCTGGCCCTGGCCACTGGCCGTCGCAATAGGCGATGGCGTCACGGCGACGGTGCCGCTGCTGTGGGTAGTGATGATTTGCGCGACATTTGCCCGGCCCAATGGCCTGTTTATCGCCCACTTCGGCTGGCCGCGCGAACGCGTGTCGCGTGCGATGCGTTATTACCTGATGAGTATCGGGCTTATCGTACCGCTGATCATGGCGCTCATCATGTTCGATAACCTGAACGATCGGGAGTTCTCCGGTTCGCTCGGTCGCCTGTGCTTTATCCTGATTTGCGGTGCGCTGGCGCTGGTCACCCTGAGTCTGAAGAAAGCTGGCATTCCGCTCTATCTCGATAAAGAGGGCAGCGGTGACAATATCGTGAACAGCATGCTGTGGAACCTGATGATTGGCGCACCGCTGGTGGCGATACTGGCGGCCGCCGTGGGTTATCTGGCAACGTCGCAGGCGCTGCTGGCGCGACTGGAAACCTCCGTCGCCATCTGGTTCCTGCTGTTGGTGATTTACCACGTCATTCGTCGCTGGATGCTGATTCAGCGCCGCAGACTGGCCTTTGACCGTGCCAAGCACCGCCGCGCGGAAATGCTGGCCCAGCGCGCGCGTGGCGAAGAAGAACCGGCCCATTCGACCAGTCTGGAAGGGACCATCGACGTTGATGAGAGCGAAGTCGATCTCGATGCTATCAGCGCCCAGTCGCTCCGTCTGGTGCGCTCCATCCTGATGCTGATCGCCCTGCTGTCGGTCATTGTGTTGTGGTCGGAAATTCACTCCGCATTCGGCTTCCTCGAAAACATCTCGCTGTGGGACGTCACCTCGACGGTGCAAGGGGTTGAAAGTTTAGAACCGATTACGCTGGGCGCGGTGCTGATCGCGATTCTGGTGTTTATCATCACCACCCAGCTGGTGCGTAATCTGCCTGCGCTTCTCGAACTGGCGTTGCTGCAGCACCTCGATCTCACACCGGGTACCGGCTACGCCATTACCACCATCACTAAGTACCTGCTGATGCTTATTGGCGGTCTGGTGGGTTTCTCGATGATTGGAATTGAGTGGGCTAAGCTGCAATGGCTGGTGGCGGCACTCGGCGTCGGTCTGGGCTTTGGTTTGCAGGAAATCTTCGCCAACTTTATCTCCGGCCTGATCATCCTGTTTGAAAAACCGATTCGTATTGGCGATACGGTAACCATTCGCGATCTGACCGGCAGCGTAACGAAGATCAATACCCGCGCAACCACCATCAGCGACTGGGACCGCAAAGAGATCATCGTGCCGAACAAAGCGTTCATCACCGAGCAGTTCATCAACTGGTCGCTGTCTGATTCCGTGACGCGTGTGGTGCTGACCATTCCGGCACCGTCCGATGTGAACAGCGAAGAGGTGACGCAGATCCTGCTAACCGCCGCGCACCGCTGTTCGCTGGTGATCGACAACCCGGCACCGGAAGTCTTCCTGGTGGATCTGCAACAGGGGATCCAGATCTTCGAACTGCGTATCTACGCCGCCGAGATGGGTCATCGCATGCCGCTGCGCCATGAAATCCACCAGTTGATTCTGGCGGGCTTCCGCGAGCACGGTATCGATATGCCATTCCCACCGTTCCAGATGCGTCTGGAGAGCCTGAATGGCCGACAAACAGGGAAAACGCTCAGTTCTGCCGGCAGAAGAAGTCGTCCGGCGGGGAGTTTGTAAGTCTTCGTCGTGCCGGACAGGGCTAACGGGGCGAGTCGCCGAAATGAAAAGGGGGCACTACGCGCCCCTTTTCATCACGTCAGAACGCGTTATGCGCGATCAACAGTAAAGGCAATCACTTCCGCGAGGCTTTCTGCGCCCAGCGCCAGCATCACCAGACGATCCACACCCAGCGCTACGCCCGAGCAGTCCGGCATGCCAACTTTCAACGCTTCGATCAGGTTGTTGTCGATGGGTTGCTGCGGTAATCCGCGCGCGGCACGCTTACGGTTATCCTGTTCAAAACGTTGCTGCTGTTCACGCGCATCCGTCAGTTCATGGAAACCATTCGCCAGCTCAATACCTTTGAAGTAAACCTCGAAACGTTCCGCTACACGGTGATCTTCCGTACTGATCTGCGCCAGTGATGCCTGACTTGCCGGGAAGTGATAAACAAACGTCGGTTTATCTTTGCCAATGTGGGGTTCAACGCCCATCGTAAATAGCAGTTGCAGTAATGTATCGCGATCTTCTTCAGTATCCGCAATGTTGCTTAAGTCGAGCTTCGCGGCGACGTCACGCAGTTGCGTTTTATCCGCAGACAACGGGTCAATCTCCAGATGACGCTGGAAAGCCTGCTGATAAGAGAGGCTCTCTGCCGCCGGGCATTCCAGCACCTGCTGCAACAGATCGTCCACTTCGTTCATCAACCGGTACATGTCGTAATGTGGACGATACCACTCGAGCATGGTGAATTCGGGGTTGTGATGACGTCCCATCTCTTCATTACGGAAACTACGGCACAACTGAAAGACCGGACCACACCCTGCCACCAGCAGACGTTTCATGTGGTATTCCGGGCTGGTCATTAAATAGAGGTTCATCCCCTGCGAATGACCGGGACCGACGAAACGCGTTTCGAACGGGAACAGATGAATGTCTGTGACCGTCGCCTGGCTCATGCAGGGCGTCTCAACCTCCAGCACTCCGCGATCGGCAAAAAAACGACGAATTTCCGTCATAATTGCCGCGCGTTTTAACAGGTTAGGTATGGACGCGCTCGGCTGCCAGGTTGCCGTTTCGCTCATGGTTCTTTCTCCAGTTTAAGACAAGGGCACGAAGTCTACTCGTAACGCGACGATGAAACAAATTTTGCTCAGGAATACTCAAGCGCGGCTGAAGGGTTAAAAAACCGCCGAGGGATGGTTTAGTAATTAAATTAATCAAAATCAATGATAATTCACCCCTTTGACACGCTAAAAAAATCGAACACGTCAAATTTCCCACACATAGCAACGACTATACTGTTGTACCTATAAAGGAGCAGTGGAAACACGTTCGCTACCCACCTTTTTCAGGCTCTTTTACGAGATATGTGGTGGCGAAATTACAATAATCTGGAGGAATGTCGTGCAAACCTTTCAAGCCGATCTTGCCATTATAGGCGCCGGTGGCGCGGGATTACGTGCTGCAATTGCCGCAGCGCAGGCAAATCCTAATGCGAAAATCGCACTGATTTCAAAAGTGTACCCGATGCGCAGTCACACCGTTGCTGCCGAAGGGGGCTCAGCCGCTGTCGCCCAGGATCATGACAGCTTTGACTACCATTTTCACGATACGGTAGCGGGCGGAGACTGGCTGTGTGAACAGGATGTCGTGGATTATTTTGTCCACCACTGTCCTACCGAGATGACCCAACTGGAACAATGGGGTTGCCCGTGGAGTCGCCGCGAAGACGGTAGCGTCAACGTTCGTCGCTTCGGCGGGATGAAAATTGAGCGTACCTGGTTTGCTGCGGATAAAACCGGCTTCCATATGCTGCATACCCTGTTCCAGACCTCTCTGCAGTTCCCACAGATCCAACGCTTTGACGAACACTTTGTGCTGGATATTCTGGTCGATGATGGTCATGCTCGCGGCCTGGTGGCGATGAACATGATGGAAGGCACGCTGGTGCAGATCCGTGCTAACGCGGTGGTGATGGCAACAGGCGGCGCAGGCCGCGTGTATCGCTATAACACCAACGGCGGCATCGTCACCGGTGACGGCATGGGCATGGCGCTCAGCCACGGCGTTCCGCTGCGTGATATGGAATTTGTTCAGTATCACCCGACCGGTCTGCCAGGTTCCGGTATCCTGATGACCGAAGGTTGCCGTGGTGAAGGCGGTATCCTGGTCAACAAAAACGGCTACCGTTACCTGCAGGATTACGGCATGGGTCCGGAAACACCGCTGGGCGAGCCGAAGAACAAATACATGGAACTCGGTCCGCGCGACAAAGTTTCTCAGGCCTTCTGGCACGAATGGCGTAAAGGTAACACCATCTCCACGCCGCGTGGCGATGTGGTTTACCTCGACCTGCGTCACCTGGGCGAGAAGAAACTGCTGGAACGTCTGCCGTTCATCTGTGAACTGGCGAAAGCTTACGTGGGTGTCGATCCGGTGAAAGAGCCGATTCCGGTTCGTCCGACCGCGCACTACACCATGGGCGGTATCGAAACCGATCAGAACTGCGAAACCCGCATCAAAGGTCTGTTTGCCGTCGGCGAATGTTCTTCTGTCGGTCTGCACGGCGCGAACCGTCTGGGTTCCAACTCGCTGGCTGAACTGGTGGTCTTTGGCCGTCTGGCCGGTGAGCAGGCGATGGAGCGTGCATCTACTGCGGGCACTGCGAACGACGCTGCGCTCGACGCACAGGTTGCAGGCGTTGAACAGCGTCTGAAAGACCTGGTTAACCAGGAAGGTAACGAGAACTGGTCGAAGATTCGCGACGAAATGGGTCTCTCTATGGAAGAAGGTTGCGGTATCTACCGTACGCCGGAACTCATGCAGAAAACCGTGGATAAACTGGCCGAATTGCAGGAGCGCTTCAAGCGCGTTCGCATCACCGACACCTCCAGCGTGTTCAACACCGACCTGCTGTACACCATTGAACTGGGTCATGGCCTGAACGTCGCTGAGTGTATGGCGCATTCCGCGCTGGCTCGTAAGGAATCACGTGGCGCCCACCAACGTCTGGACGAAGGTTGCACCGAGCGTGACGACGTCAACTTCCTCAAACATACTCTCGCCTTCCGCGATGCTGATGGCACGACTCGCCTCGACTATAGCGACGTGAAAATCACCACGCTGCCACCTGCAAAACGTGTTTACGGTGGAGAAGCGGAAGCAGCCGATAAGAAGGAGAAGGCGTAATGGCTGAGATGAAAAACCTGAAAGTTGAGGTGGTGCGCTATAACCCTGAGACCGACACCGCGCCGCACAGTGCTTTCTATGAAGTGCCTTATGATGAAACAACGTCACTGCTGGATGCGTTGGGCTACATCAAAGATAACCTGGCGCCAGACCTGAGCTATCGCTGGTCCTGCCGTATGGCGATCTGCGGCTCTTGCGGCATGATGGTCAACAATGTGCCAAAACTGGCGTGCAAAACCTTCCTGCGTGATTACACCAACGGTCTTAAGGTTGAAGCACTGGGTAACTTCCCGATCGAACGCGATCTGGTCGTCGATATGACGCACTTTATCGAAAGTCTGGAAGCGATTAAGCCGTACATCATCGGTAACCCGCGCACGCCGGATCAGGGGCCAAATACCCAGACCCCGGCACAGATGGCGAAGTACCACCAGTTCTCTGGTTGCATCAACTGTGGTCTGTGCTATGCCGCATGTCCGCAGTTCGGTCTGAACCCTGAGTTCATCGGACCGGCTGCGATTACCCTGGCGCATCGTTACAACGAAGATAGCCGCGACCACGGTAAGAAGGAGCGTATGGCACAGTTGAACAGCCCGAACGGCGTATGGACCTGTACTTTCGTGGGCTACTGCTCCGAAGTTTGTCCGAAGCACGTCGATCCGGCGGCTGCCATTCAGCAGGGTAAAGTGGAAAGTTCGAAAGACTTTCTTATCGCCACCCTGAAACCACGCTAAGGAGTGCAACATGACGACTAAACGCAAACCCTATGTGCGGCCGATGACGTCCACCTGGTGGAAAAAATTGCCGTTTTATCGCTTTTACATGCTGCGCGAAGGCACAGCCGTTCCGGCAGTCTGGTTCAGCATTGAGCTGATTTTCGGCCTGTTCGCACTGAAGCACGGTGTCGAATCCTGGGCGGGCTTCGTCGGTTTTCTGCAAAACCCGGTAGTGGTGATCCTCAACGTGATCGCCCTGGCGGCAGCACTGCTGCACACCAAAACCTGGTTTGAGCTGGCGCCGAAAGCCGCCAACATCATCGTAAAAGACGAAAAAATGGGGCCAGAGCCGATCATCAAAGGTCTCTGGGCGGTTACTGTGGTAGCGACCGTAGTCATACTGTTTGTTGCCCTGTTCTGGTAAGGAGTCCGGGATGATTAATCCAAATCCAAAACGTTCTGACGAACCCGTATTCTGGGGTCTGTTTGGCGCAGGCGGTATGTGGGGTGCGATTATCGCGCCGGTGATGGTTCTGCTGGTGGGGATTCTGCTGCCGCTGGGTCTGTTCCCGGGCGATGCCCTGAGCTATGAGCGCGTACTGGCGTTTGCTCAGAGTTTTATCGGCCGTGCTTTCCTGTTCCTGATGATTGTCCTGCCGCTGTGGTGTGGCTTACACCGTATGCACCACGCGATGCATGATCTGAAAATCCATGTGCCGGCTGGCAAATGGGTGTTCTACGGTCTGGCCGCCATCCTGACCGTCGTCACGGCAATTGGCATTCTGTCCGTCTAAAGCAATCCGCCCTCTTGTCTGCTGATAAGAGGGCATTTTTTTCGTCCCCACCGTTTTTTTCCCCATCAGGTTCTACACTTAGGAAAAACATCCTAAGGATAAACCTATGCGCCTGCTCCCCATCGTTGCCGCTGTGACGGCTGCGTTTCTGGTGGTTTCCTGTAGTACCCCAACCCCGCCACAGGGCGTTACCGTGGTGAATAACTTCGATGCCAAACGCTATCTCGGAACCTGGTACGAAATCGCCCGCTTTGATCATCGCTTTGAACGGGGACTGGAAAAGGTCACGGCGACCTACAGTCTGCGCGATGACGGCGGTCTCACTGTGATCAACAAAGGCTGGAATCCGGACAGAGCGATGTGGCAGAAAAGCGAGGGGAAAGCCTATTTCACCGGCGACCCCAGTCGCGCTGCGCTGAAAGTCTCTTTCTTCGGCCCGTTCTACGGTGGCTATAACGTTATCGCGCTCGACAGAGAGTACCGACACGCGCTGGTCTGCGGCCCGGATCGCGACTACCTGTGGATACTCTCACGCACGCCAACGCTTTCTGATGAAATGAAGCAGCAGATGCTGGCCGTCGCGACCCGGGAAGGGTTTGATGTCAGTAAACTCATCTGGGTGAAGCAGCCCGGCGCTTAGTGGGTGCTTAATTTCAGACCAATAATACCAACAACGATTAACGCCAGACTGGCCAGACGCATGGGATTGGCCGATTCACCCAGCAGCAGAATACCGGTGATGGCGGCACCGACAGCGCCAATCCCTGTCCACACGGCATACGCGGTACCCACGGGTAGCGTTTTCATCGCCCACGCAAGGAGCGCCATACTGACGATCATCGCGGCAATGGTGATGATACTCGGTGTCAGGCGACTAAAACCGTGGGTATATTTCAGCCCCACCGCCCAAACGACTTCAAGCAGACCGGCGATTAATAAGATTATCCAGGACATATCAGGCTCCAGAGAAATGGGGCCGTCCCCGGTGAAAGAAGCGTTCGCAGGTCGTCCTGCAACGCTGAAGGTGGAAAAAACATTCTTGCCCGAGCGGCGGTGAATTTCAACATTTTTATCTTTCCGCGCCTAAAAGGTTGAATTAGGCGCATTTCGCTGCGTATTTTGCGCATTCAGCACTCATCCGACTTCTCTATGATGGGACGCTTTCTGAAGTCAGGAAGCCATTTGCCTTACTTCTGAATGCGAAAACGCTATGTTGAAAATATTAGTGATTGACCGTTGCCACTTCACCCGCACAGGGATCGAGGCATGGCTTAATCATTCCGAACTCTTTAATACGTCGTTTGTGGTCTCTGGGCTCAATAATCTCTTACTGGTTAAAGAGCACATCCAGCAGTGGAAACCTCACCTGGTCATTGCGGACTTATACGGTTTTCTCAACGACACTCTGTCAGCCCAGTCCATTGCCCCATTTTTACTCGCCTGCGGCAGCAGTCCGTTGATATTACTGGAATCAGGAGGCGTGATGGTAGAGACGCAGCGCTATCCTGTCTGTGCGTCATTAACTAAGCAGGTCTCGCTGGCGATGCTGGCTGAAAATATCCACAACGCCCTGCTGAGCGGCTCGGTATCCGAAGCGCCCGGCAATGCCTCGACGCTGCTTACGCCACAGGAAGAGAAAGTGCTGACGATGTGGATGGAGGGGGCGAGTAACAACGCGATTGCCTGTGCGCTCAGCATTCATGGCAAAACGGTGTACACCTACAAACGTAATATCCGCATGAAGCTACACATGGATAATCGCTTTTCGCCGTTTCTTGCGCCGTCCGAACTGAAAAATTAACGGCACGACAACACTGTCGTACCGTTTACACGGCTACTGCTGAGCTTTGGTTGCTGCGCCCGAAATGGCGTTGCCGCCGTCGGAGATATCCTCACCCATGCCGCGTGTGGTATTACAAGCAGTTAATACGGAGGAAAGTACCAACACAGAAAAGATCGCTGCAATTGTCTTCTTAACCATAACGTCTTCCTTTTCTAGCCTATGTTATTTGTGTAGTGCCACTTAATCATAGACAAGATCCCAAACAATGGCGGGAGATAGACGCTTTTTAGGACGACGAGAAGAAATTAGCTGGCAGCGTGGGAAATGGAATTGCCGAGATGCTTAATATCCTCACCAAAGCCGCGCGCGGTATTGCAGCCCGCCAGCAACGAGGTGGTGAGAAGAATCAGTGTTACAAGACCGAGAAGATGTTTCATCATTCCTGCCCTGGAGAAACAATGGCGCAGCAAAGCGCTGCACCATAATGAACTAAACGCGCGGATTATTTAACGCGGGAAACGTATTCGCCTGAACGCGTATCCACTTTAATCACTTCGCCAATCTGAACAAACAGAGGCACTTTCACCACTGCGCCAGTAGACAGCGTTGCCGGCTTACCGCCCGTACCTGCGGTATCGCCTTTCAGACCCGGATCGGTATCAACGATTTCCAGTTCAACAAAGTTCGGCGGCGTCACGGAGATAGGCTGACCGTTCCACAGGGTCACGATGCACTCAGCCTGATCCAGCAGCCATTTATCGCTATCGCCGATCGCTTTAGCATCTGCGGACAGCTGCTCGAAGGTTTCGTTGTTCATGAAGTGCCAGAACTCGCCGTCGTTGTACAGGTAAGTCAGGTTCATATCTACAACGTCAGCGCCTTCAGCAGAGTCAGTCGACTTGAAGGTTTTCTCAACGCGAGTACCGGTCAGCAGGCGACGCAGTTTCACGCGCGCAAAAGCCTGACCTTTACCTGGTTTAACGAATTCGCTGGCTTCAACCGCATAAGGTTCGCCGTCCAACATGATTTTAAGACCAGCACGAAAATCGTTGCTATAGTACGTTGCCATAAGGCCCTCTGAAAATTGTTAACTGGTAGCTAAGCCACAAAATGGCGCATATTGTAACCCTAAATACCCCATCCAGAGAAGATTGGTTATCGCAACTTGCCGATGTTGTGACCAATCCCGATGAACTCCTGCGTCTTTTGAATATAGACGCTGATGAAAAACTGTTGGCTGGACGCGATGCCAAACGGCTGTTCGCCCTGCGTGTGCCACGTGCATTTATCGCGCGCATGGAAAAAGGCAATCCTGACGATCCGCTTTTACGTCAGGTACTTACCTCCGAGGATGAGTTTATTGCCGCACCGGGTTTCTCTACCGATCCGCTGGAAGAACAGCATAGTGTCGTACCTGGACTGCTGCATAAATACCGTAACCGGGCGCTGCTGTTGGTGAAAGGTGGCTGTGCGGTAAATTGTCGCTATTGCTTCCGTCGCCACTTCCCGTACGCCGAAAATCAGGGAAATAAGCGAAACTGGCAGGCGGCACTGGACTATATCAGCGCGCATACCGAGCTGGATGAGATCATTTTCTCTGGCGGCGATCCACTGATGGCCAAAGATCATGAGCTGGACTGGCTGCTCACGCAACTGGAAGCTATTCCCCATATCAAACGCCTGCGTATTCACAGCCGTCTGCCCATCGTCATCCCTGCGAGGATTACAGAGGAGCTGGTTGCCCGCTTCACCCGTTCTTCGCTGCAGATCCTGCTGGTGAATCACATTAACCACGCTAACGAGGTCGATGACGCGTTTCGACAAGCGATGGCGAAACTACGCGTCGCAGGCGTGACGCTGCTCAATCAGAGCGTCCTGTTGCGTGGCGTCAATGATAATGCGCAGACGCTGGCAAACCTCAGTAATGCGCTGTTTGATGCAGGCGTCATGCCCTATTACCTGCATGTGCTGGATAAAGTACAGGGTGCGGCGCATTTCATGGTGACGGATGATGACGCGCGCCAGATCGTGCGCGAACTGCTCACGCTGGTGTCGGGTTATATGGTGCCCAAACTGGCGCGGGAAATTGGCGGCGAACCGAGTAAAACGCCACTGGATTTACAACTGCGTCAACAATAACCTCGCAATCAGGTGTCCGTTTCCGGACACCTGTCACCAAAACCCCCGGATTCCCCCATCCTGTATGTTATTTTAGCGACACCTTGCGAACTATATATTTAAAAATCATATCTATAAGTCGCAACTAATCGCTGAATTTATTATTGGTGAGGGAGAACCGTTATGGCTATCAGTATCAAAGGCGTGAATACGGGTGTTATCCGTAAAGCTAACGAATTCATCGCGCTGGCGCTGAAAATTAAAGAGCCAAGGAACAAGGAATCGCTGTTTTTTCTGCCTGTGCTGGAATTACGCGATCTGCTGATTGCCGTGGAAAGTCGTCTGTACCAGAAACAACAACTGAACGCTGCCGAACGTCAGCACTACGAAAAAACGCGCGACAATATCAGCAAGAAAATGCAGGAAAACATTCCCGCGATAGTGGAAGACGAACTTCGACACGCGGATATTCATCGCCGCGTCACCGCCGTCGCCTTAACCGACGGGAATGGCGACAACATCACGCTGACCTTCACGCTTCACGACGGCAATACCTGCATCCTGCGGGTGAACGAATTACAGATTGAGGTGCTGGTGTATGCCATAATTCGGGCGATAGAGAATGCCGGCATGCGAGAACTGGCGCTACGGCTCTCCTCATTGCTGGACTTTTTGCCGCTGTATGATGCGGACTGCCTGGACCATGAGCGACAGGAATTCGACGCCTACACGCAGCCAGAGTGGAAACACGCGCTTTTCACGCATTATCTTGCGGTACTTTATCGTTTTACGGATGAAACAGGAAAGGAACGGTTCAGCGGCACTGTCGTGAAAACCCGCGTTCCATCGGGCAGTAAAGAGGCGGAAGCCATTTCCCGTCGTTTACTCGACTTTAGCCCGAGGCTGAAAAAGCTGGCAGGTAAACCTTGTCAGGCTTTTGTCAGAACGCTGACGGCGGATAAAGCACAAACGCTGACCCAGGAGCAATGCCTGCGCGCGCTGCATCATTTACGGGTTCAGTCCGTTCACACCGCAACCCAACACGCCTGATGGCGCTGCGCTTATCAGGCCTACGACATAACGTCGAGTCATTACACAAAATCATTCAATCAGAATCGCGGCGGCAAGCGAAGAAATCCCCAGGAGCATAGATCACTATGTGACTGGGGTTTCACAGCGCAGCCAACAAAGAGGCTGGTTGAAGGATGAAGTGTAATCAATTAGGGCACTTATAAACCTGACCAATCATCTCACTGGCAGTCGGGACAAAGCTGGATAACATGCCCTGGCTCGGGCTGCTGACGCCATAAATCACGTTGCCGCCCATCGCTGCTGCCTGGTTGCGCAGGTCATTTGCCGCACCACGCATAGAACCGCCTTCTTCACCGTGCTGACCTGAAAGCCAGTTGCTTTGCTTCCCGGTGGCCGTGCCAACCAACTGACATTCAGCGCCTGGCTTCTCTTCAACAAAGCGAACGCTTTGCCCGGCGGAACTCAGTTCGTTGCTGGAGCTACAACCCGCCATCAGTAGCGCGGCACCGACGATCCCTGCTAAATATTTCACGTGCATGTTATTCCCCATAATCAATGAGCAGGACGTTTTGTCCGTCACTGAATCTTATACTAAAAAGATGACCAAAAGAAAAACCCCCGGACATTTCTGCCCGAGGGTTTCTCATTTTTCGCGAGATATGTATTTAATCAAATAATTCAAGTTGCAGGCAGGCGGCAAGTTCATGAATCCCCAGGAGCTTACATGAGTAAGTGACTGGGGTGAACGAACGCAGCCAACGAACCTGCGGCTTGAAGTATGAAGATTAAATTACATCATGCCGCCCATACCACCCATGCCGCCCATACCGCCAGCAGCACCTAAGTCAGGCGCGTCGCCTTTCGGCAGGTCAGTTACCATGCACTCGGTGGTGATCATCAGACCAGCCACAGAAGCCGCGTACTGCAGAGCAGAACGGGTTACTTTGGTTGGATCCAGGATACCCATGTCGATCATGTTGCCGTATTCTTCGGTCGCTGCGTTGTAACCGTAGTTGCCATCACCCGCTTTCACGGTGTTAGCGACAACAGACGGTTCTTCGCCGCAGTTCAGAACGATCTGACGCAGCGGAGATTCCATTGCGCGCAGCGCAACTTTGATACCCACGTTCTGATCTTCGTTCTGACCTTTCAGGCCAGCGATTTTGGAGGCTACGCGAATCAGCGCCACGCCACCACCGGCAACCACGCCTTCTTCTACCGCAGCACGGGTCGCGTGCAGGGCATCTTCAACGCGGGCTTTTTTCTCTTTCATTTCAACTTCGGTCGCAGCACCAACCTTGATAACGGCTACGCCGCCTGCCAGTTTCGCTACGCGCTCCTGCAGTTTTTCGCGGTCGTAATCGGAGGTGGCTTCTTCGATCTGCTGACGAATCTGCGTCACACGACCCTGGATTGCCGCTTCGTCACCCACGCCATCGATGATGGTGGTGGTGTCTTTGTTGATCACCACGCGTTTTGCCTGACCCAGGTCTTCCAGCGTTGCTTTTTCCAGCTCCATACCGATCTCTTCAGAGATTACGGTACCACCGGTCAGAGTCGCGATATCCTGCAGCATCGCTTTACGACGATCGCCGAAGCCAGGTGCTTTAACCGCAGCCACTTTCACGATGCCACGCATGGTGTTAACCACCAGCGTTGCCAGCGCTTCGCCTTCCACATCTTCAGCGATGATCAGCAGCGGTTTACCTGCTTTCGCAACGGCTTCCAGAACCGGCAGCATTTCGCGGATGTTGGAGATTTTCTTGTCAGCCAGCAGGATGAACGGGCTTTCCAGTTCTACTGCGCCAGTTTCCGGCTTGTTGATGAAGTACGGGGACAGGTAGCCACGGTCGAACTGCATACCTTCAACGACGTCCAGTTCGTCCTGCAGACCGGTACCGTCTTCAACGGTGATCACGCCTTCTTTACCGACTTTGTCCATCGCTTCCGCGATCAGTTTACCTACGGTTTCGTCGGAGTTAGCGGAGATGGTACCAACCTGAGCAATGGCTTTAGAGTCGGAGCACGGTACGGACAGCGCTTTCAGTTCTTCAACCGCAGCCGCAACCGCTTTGTCGATACCACGCTTCAGATCCATCGGGTTCATACCCGCAGCAACGGCTTTCAGACCTTCAGTGATGATGGACTGAGCCAGTACGGTCGCGGTGGTGGTACCGTCGCCTGCAGCGTCATTCGCTTTAGAGGCGACTTCTTTCACCATCTGCGCGCCCATGTTTTCGAACTTGTCTTCCAGTTCGATTTCACGTGCGACGGAAACACCATCTTTAGTGATGGTCGGTGCACCGAAGGATTTGTCCAGAACGACGTTACGGCCTTTCGGACCGAGGGTGACTTTCACTGCGTCTGCCAGTACGTTTACGCCGCGCAGCATTTTCACACGAGCGTCGTTACCGAATTTTACGTCTTTAGCTGCCATTTTCTCTTTCCCTTAAATTCGTATGTTCAGTGTCGTTCGCGGATTACGCTTCAACAATTGCCAGGATGTCGCTTTCAGACATGATCAACACTTCTTCATTGTCGATCTTCTCAGATTTCACACCGTAACCATCGTTGAAAATCACGATGTCGCCGACTTTCACGTCCAGCGGTTGCACGGTACCGTTATCCAGGATGCGACCCTTACCGACAGCGATGATTTCGCCACGAGTTGATTTACCCGCTGCAGAACCGGTCAGAACGATGCCGCCAGCAGATTTGGACTCAACTTCTTTACGTTTAACGATCACGCGATCATGTAACGGACGAATACTCATTGATAGCTCTCCTTTGAGAAAGTCATTATCAGTTATGGGTGACGCCGGCCCGCTAAGGTTCCCGGCTAGTGACCAGAGAGATGGGGATGGGTTTTTGCCCCTTCAAGGGGCAACGTGAAAAAAAATTCTGATCAGCAAAAAATCCTGCAAAAAACCTACTTACCTCACATTTCTCGCCTATTTAATCGCTGGCGTCATAAGCAAATCCGATTGTGATAACATCGAAAACCTGCGCAGTTGCCTGGAATTCAGGCGCAAATGGATAACAACTCATGAGTGGACTGAAACAAGAGCTGGGACTGGCTCAGGGCATTGGCCTGTTGTCGACATCATTATTGGGAACAGGCGTGTTTGCCGTCCCGGCCCTGGCGGCACTGGTGGCAGGCAATAACAGCCTGTGGGCCTGGCCAGTTTTGATTGTTCTGGTGTTTCCCGTTGCGATTGTGTTTGCCCTGCTAGGCCGCCATTACCCCAGCGCAGGCGGCGTCGCACATTTCGTCGGTATGGCGTTTGGCCCACATCTTGAACGGGTCACCGGCTGGCTGTTTCTGTCCGTCATTCCCGTAGGTCTTCCTGCCGCGCTGCACATTGCCGCCGGGTTTGGTCAGGCGATGTTTGGCTGGCACGGCTGGCAACTGTTGCTGGCCGAACTTGGCACCCTGGCGCTGGTGTGGTTTATCGGTTCACGCGGCGCGAGCTCCAGCGCGAACCTGCAAACGGTGATTGCGGGTCTGATCGTGGCGCTGATTGTCGCTATCTGGTGGGCTGGCGACCTTCAACCGGCAGAGATTCCTTTCCCTGCGCCAGGCGATATTGAGATGTCGGGGTTGTTTTCCGCACTGTCGGTGATGTTCTGGTGTTTCGTCGGTCTGGAAGCGTTCGCCCACCTGGCCTCTGAATTCAAGGATCCGGAGCGGGATTTCCCGCGCGCGCTGATGATTGGTCTGCTGCTGGCCGGTTCGGTCTATTGGGCCTGCACCGTTGTGGTTCTGCACTTTGACGCCTATGGCGAAACGATGGCAGCGGCGGCCTCGTTACCGGAAATCGTCGTGCAATTGTTTGGCGTCCAGGCGCTATGGGTAGCCTGTGTGATCGGTTATCTGGCCTGCTTTGCCAGTCTCAACATTTATATACAGAGTTTTGCCCGTCTGGTGTGGTCACAGGCGCAATACAAACCAGACCATTATCTGGCCCGCCTCTCCTCCCGTCATATTCCACGCAATGCGCTCAATGCCGTGCTGGGCTGCTGTGTGGTCAGTACGCTGTGCATTTATGCGTTAGAGATCAATCTCGATGCGCTCATCGTCTACGCCAATGGCATCTTTATCATGATCTATCTGCTGTGCATGCTGGCAGGGTGTCGCCTGTTGAAAGGTCGGTATCGCGCGCTGGCGATGGTGGGCGGATTATTATGCCTTCTGTTACTGGCAATGGTCGGCTGGAAGAGTCTGTATGCGCTGATTATGCTGGTGATACTGTGGCTGTTTTTGCCACAACGAAAAAAGGTTGAACATCACTTATAGGCCGGTTCAGCGAAAAGGCCCGGTGGCGCTTACGCTTACCGGGCCTACAGGAATCAGTCGCGACGATCGTCTTTGTGTTCGATACGGTCACGTTCTTCATCTTTGCGCTGGAACTCGCCGTCAAAGGTGTCGCCACCGCCGGTTCCGGCGCTAAAGCCGCCACCCGGCATCCGGGAAAAGCGCAAATGCGGCAGCAGCTTCATCGTCAGATGCTTCTGCACAGGGGGTAATAAAAGAAGAAGACCAAGGAAATCGGTGAAAAAGCCTGGCAACAACAGCAACAGACCCGCGATGATCAGCGAAACACTCTTAATCATCTCTTCAGCCGGGCTCTCTCCTGCCGCCATTTTCTGCTGCATCAGCAAAAAGTTCTTAAATCCCTGGTTGCGAACCAGCGACATCCCGATGACCGAGGTGAAGATCACCAGAATGAGCGTCATCAGTACACCCATCACATGGGCGACCTGAATGAAGATAGAAATCTCAATATAAACATAGAGAAAGACTGCAAGTAACGGTATCCAGCGCAAAAGGATTCTCCTCAAACGACCGCCGTGGTGCGCACGTCGGTCCGAAAATAGTTGCGATTCGCATTAGTCGGATATAGGGGTGGTTCGCAAAATTTCAAGCTGTTTGTACACTTATTTTTAGAGTTAATCCTAAAGCGGTGACCTATTTCACAAAATAATAATTAAGGAGTAATTTACCACACTTAAAGTGATCCAGATTACGGCACAATTTCTGGAGCAGAATATGATCTCGTTGACCAGACCGATGTAGGGGATAATCGTCGGTCAAGAAACAATCGAAACCACATATATTCTGTGTGTTTAGTGCATTCATTGGCAGCTTTAAATAAAGAAGGTTCACATGTTAAACAACATTCGTATCGAAGAAGATCTGTTGGGTACCAGGGAAGTTCCAGCCGAAGCCTACTATGGTGTTCACACTCTGAGAGCGATTGAAAACTTCTACATCAGCAACAACAAAATCAGTGACATCCCTGAATTTGTGCGCGGCATGGTAATGGTTAAGAAGGCCGCTGCTCTGGCAAACAAAGAGTTGCAGACCATCCCTAAAAGTGTAGCGAATGCTATCATTGCCGCATGTGATGAAGTCCTGAATAACGGCAAATGCATGGACCAGTTCCCGGTAGACGTTTACCAGGGTGGTGCAGGCACCTCCGTCAACATGAATACCAACGAAGTGCTGGCCAATATCGGGCTGGAACTGATGGGTCACCAGAAAGGTGAATATCAGTACCTGAACCCGAACGACCACGTGAACAAATGTCAGTCTACTAACGACGCCTACCCAACCGGTTTCCGCATCGCCGTTTACGCTTCTATCGTTAAACTGGTCGACGCAATCAACCAACTGCGTGAAGGTTTTGAGCGTAAAGCTGTTGAGTTCCAGGACATTCTGAAAATGGGTCGTACCCAGTTGCAGGATGCGGTTCCGATGACCCTGGGTCAGGAATTCCGTGCTTTCAGCGTACTGCTGAAAGAAGAAGTGAAAAACATCGAACGTACCGCTGAACTGCTGCTGGAAGTTAACCTCGGCGCAACAGCTATCGGTACCGGTCTGAACACACCGAAAGAATACTCTCCGCTGGCCGTACAGAAACTGGCGGAAGTGACGGGCTTTGCCTGCGTTCCGGCTGAAGACTTAATCGAAGCGACCTCTGACTGCGGCGCTTACGTGATGGTACACGGCGCGCTGAAACGCCTGGCTGTGAAGATGTCCAAAATCTGTAACGACCTGCGCTTGCTCTCCTCTGGCCCACGTGCCGGCCTGAATGAGATCAACCTGCCGGAACTGCAGGCGGGCTCTTCTATCATGCCAGCAAAAGTGAACCCGGTCGTACCGGAAGTCGTCAACCAGGTGTGCTTCAAAGTCATCGGTAACGACATCACCGTCACCATGGCATCTGAAGCGGGTCAGCTGCAGCTGAACGTGATGGAGCCCGTGATTGGTCAGGCGATGTTTGAGTCCATTCACATCCTCAGCAACGCCTGCTACAACCTGCTGGAGAAATGTGTTAACGGTATTACCGCTAACAAAGAAGTGTGCGAAGGGTATGTCTACAACTCTATTGGTATCGTCACTTACCTCAACCCGTTCATCGGCCACCACAACGGCGACATCGTTGGTAAGATTTGCGCCGAGACCGGTAAGAGCGTACGTGAAGTGGTGCTGGAGCGCGGTCTGTTGACTGAAGCTGAGCTGGACGATATTTTCTCCGCACAGAACCTGATGCACCCGGCTTACAAAGCAAAACGCTATACTGATGAAAACGAACAGTAATCGTACAGGGTAGTACCAAGGAGGGCACGTCAGATGACGTGCCCTTTTTCTTATTAGAAGTTACTAAATAACAACAATTTAATATCAACTTGTTAAACAACAAGGAAGGCTAATATGATAGTTGTCGAACTTATCATTGTTTTGCTGGCAATCTTTTTGGGCGCCAGACTTGGGGGCATCGGGATTGGATTTGCAGGTGGACTGGGTGTTCTGGTTCTTGCCGCTATCGGCGTGAAACCGGGTAACATTCCGTTCGATGTGATTTCCATCATCATGGCGGTTATTGCTGCTATCTCTGCGATGCAGGTGGCGGGCGGTCTGGACTATCTGGTTAACCAGACAGAAAAACTGCTGCGTCGGAATCCGAAATACATCACGATCCTTGCTCCGATCGTGACCTATTTCCTGACTATTTTTGCAGGCACCGGGAACATCTCCCTGGCAACGCTGCCGGTTATCGCTGAAGTGGCGAAGGAACAGGGCATCAAGCCTTGCCGTCCGCTCTCCACCGCGGTGGTTTCCGCTCAGATAGCGATCACCGCATCGCCTATCTCTGCTGCGGTCGTATACATGTCTTCGGTCATGGAAGGCCATGGCATTAGCTACATCCACCTGCTGTCCGTGGTCATTCCGTCCACGCTGCTGGCAGTGCTGGTGATGTCCTTCCTCGTAACCATGCTGTTCAACTCCAAACTCTCTGACGATCCGGTATACCGCAAACGTCTGGAAGAGGGTTTGATTGAGCTGCGCGGTGAGAAGCAGATCGAAATCAAACCGATGGCGAAAAACTCCGTCTGGCTGTTCCTGCTGGGCGTGGTGTGCGTAGTCGTTTATGCGATCGTCAACAGCCCGAGTCTCGGTCTGGTTGAGAAACCGCTGATGAACACCACTAACGCTATCCTGATCATCATGCTGAGCGTCGCGACGCTGACCACGATCCTGTGCAAAGTGGAAACTGACGCTATCCTCAACTCCAGCACCTTCAAAGCCGGTATGAGCGCCTGTATTTGTATCCTGGGCGTTGCATGGCTGGGTGACACTTTCGTGTCTCACAACATTGACTGGATCAAAGATACTGCAGGTGAAGTGATTCAGGGCCATCCGTGGCTGCTGGCCGTCATCTTCTTCTTTGCTTCTGCACTGCTGTACTCTCAGGCAGCAACCGCTAAAGCACTGATGCCGATGGCGCTGGCGCTGAACGTTTCCCCGCTGACTGCCGTTGCGTCTTTCGCTGCGGTTTCTGGTCTGTTCATTCTGCCTACTTACCCAACGCTGGTTGCGGCGGTACAGATGGATGACACCGGGACAACGCGTATCGGTAAATTTGTCTTTAACCACCCGTTCTTCATCCCTGGTACGCTGGGTGTCGTACTGGCGGTCTGCTTCGGCTTCCTGCTGGGCAGTTTCATGCTGTAAGTGTTACCTGCGGGGCGTGTTCACGCCCCGCATTTCCCTCCCCTTTGTCTAACATCCTTCCCTCGTCCGTTGTATAGTGACCACTCTTTTGCCGGTCATTCTGTTCATTCGAGGTGTTTATGCATGATGTAAGTCGTCAGGATATCTCCCTCTCCGATGCCGTTGTGGTGCTCTGTACCGCGCCGGATGAAGCCACCGCTCAGGATCTGGCGGCCAAAGTGCTGGCAGAAAAACTGGCGGCCTGCGCCACGATTATTCCCGGTGCCACCTCGCTGTATTACTGGGAAGGAAAACTGGATCAGGAATACGAAGTCCAGATGATCTTAAAAACCTCGGTGGCACACCAGGACGCCTTACTCGATTGCCTGAAGTCTCATCACCCGTATCAAACGCCCGAGCTTCTGGTTTTACCCGTTACTCACGGAGACAGTGATTACCTCTCATGGCTCAACGCATCCTTACGCTGATCCTGCTTTTTTGCAGCACATCAACTTTTGCCGGACTTTTCGACGCGCCGGGTCGCTCGAGTTTTGTCCCTGCTGACCAGGCCTTTGCCTTTGACTTTCAGCAAAACCAACACGATCTGAATCTCACCTGGCAGGTGAAAGACGGGTATTATCTGTATCGCAAGCAGATCAGTATTACCCCTGCGCGGGCGGAAATCGCGGAAGTGACGCTGCCTGCGGGCGTCTGGCATGAAGATGAGTTCTACGGGAAAAGCGAAATCTATCGCAATACGCTCACCATTCCGGTCACCATCAACCAGGCGCAGTCAGGCGCGACGCTAACGGTAACGTATCAGGGTTGTGCCGACGCGGGTTTCTGCTATCCGCCGGAAAGCAAAACCGTGCCGCTAAGCGAAGTGACCGCCAGCGCGGAGCCGAAACCCGCAGCGCCAACAGCAACACAGCAACCGCAACCAGAGCAAGCGCCAGCCCAGCTCCCCTTCTCTGCCCTGTGGGCGCTGCTGATCGGTATTGGCATCGCGTTTACCCCCTGCGTACTGCCGATGTATCCGCTGATTTCCGGCATCGTACTTGGCGGTAAACAGCGTCTTTCCACCGGACGCGCGCTGCTGCTGACATTCATCTACGTACAGGGGATGGCGCTAACCTATACCGCGCTGGGTCTGGTGGTAGCCGCCGCTGGATTGCAGTTCCAGGCAGCCCTTCAGCATCCGTATGTCTTAATCGGTCTGGCGGTGGTCTTTACCCTGCTCGCCCTGTCAATGTTCGGCCTGTTCACTCTGCAGCTGCCATCGTCGCTGCAAACGCGCCTCACGTTGATGAGTAACCGTCAACAAGGCGGTTCTGCGGGCGGCGTTTTTGTTATGGGCGCAATTGCCGGACTGATTTGTTCGCCGTGTACAACCGCACCGCTGAGCGCCATCTTGCTGTATATCGCCCAGAGCGGGAACCTGTGGCTTGGCGGCGGTACGCTGTATCTTTACGCGCTGGGGATGGGGCTGCCGCTGATGCTGGTTACCGTCTTTGGCAACCGTCTGCTGCCGAAAAGCGGGCCGTGGATGGCGCAGGTCAAAACGGCGTTTGGCTTTGTTATCCTCGCCCTACCGGTCTTTTTGCTGGAGCGCATCATCGGCGATATGTGGGGCTTACGGCTGTGGTCGCTGCTGGGCGTGGCCTTCTTTGGCTGGGCGTTTATCACCAGCCTGCAGGCAACGCGTAGCTGGATACGCATCGTGCAGATAATCCTGCTGGCGGCGGCGCTGGTCAGCGTACGTCCGCTCCAGGACTGGGCGTTTGGCACGACGGTGACGCAGGCACAGGCGCATCTGGACTTCAAACCGGTGGCAAGCGTTGAGGAACTCAAGCAGGCGCTGACCGAGGCGAAAGGCAAACCGGTGATGCTGGACCTGTACGCCGACTGGTGTGTCGCCTGTAAAGAGTTTGAAAAGTACACCTTCAGCCATCCACAGGTAAAACAGGCGCTGGGTGATACGGTACTGTTACAGGCTAACGTCACCGCCAATAACGCGCAGGATGTGGCGCTGCTGAAGCATTTGCAGGTGTTAGGATTGCCAACCATCCTGTTCTTTGATGCGCAAGGACAGGAACACCCGCAGGCACGGGTGACGGGCTTTATGGATGCGGCGACGTTTAGTGCGCATTTGCGCGATCGTCAACCGTGAGCGACACTTTCAGAGATAAAGACGGAGGAATGACCGTGCAACGTGAAGATGTCCTGGGAGAAGCCCTAAAATTACTCGAGATCCATGGGATTGCGAACACCACGCTGGAGATGGTGGCCGAGCGCGTTGATTATCCGCTCGATGAAATGCAGCGTTTCTGGCCGGACAAAGAGGCTATTCTGTATGACGCGCTGCGCTATCTCAGCCAACAGGTGGATATCTGGCGTCGCCAGCTGTTGCTGGATGACACCCTGAGTGCCGAGCAAAAGCTGCTGGCCCGCTACACTGCGCTGGCAGAGTGCGTGAGTAATAATCGCTATCCAGGTTGCCTGTTTATCGCCGCCTGTACGTTCTATCCCGATCCGTCGCACCCGATTCATCAACTGGCGGATCAGCAGAAAAGCGCGGCGCACGACTTCACTCACGAACTGCTGACCACGCTGGAGATTGACGATCCGGCAATGGTGGCCAAACAGATGGAACTGGTGCTGGAAGGCTGTCTGAGCCGCATGCTGGTCAATCGCAGCCATGCGGATGTGGAGACGGCGCATCGTCTGGCAGAAGATATTCTGCGCTTTGCCCAGTGCCGCCAGGGCGGTGCGCTGACCTAAGCCAACAACCCCGCCCACGCAGAGATCAACAGACACAGCGCCATCAAACGCTGAAAGCGCACCATCGCCACGGTGGTGCGAAACACTCGGTTCACCGCCTTCCCCAGCCACGCCCAACACAGCAAACATCCGATAGAGATGAGCAAAAACCACAGTGCCATCAATGCAATATCGCGCAGTACATGACTCCCCGTCGGCGCAAACAGACTCACCACCGCCAACGCCATCATCCACGTTTTCGGATTTACTATCTGCAACAGCGCCGCGGCCCGCGCGGTAAAGCGATGAGATAGTTTTCCGGACAGATTTGCAGCCGGAGCGCTGAATAACTGCCAGCTCATCCAACTGAGCCACGCTACGCCTGCCCAGCTCATCACCTGCCGCACCAGCGGATATTGATGCAATATCTCCCCAGCCCCGGCACCGGAAATCAACACAATCATGCTCGCCGCCACACAACCGCTAACCAATGCGGGTAGTGTCGCTTTCACGCCATGATGCTGGCTGTTCGCCAGGATGAGGATATTGGTAGGACCGGGGGTGATAGAGGCGACAAACGCAAACAGCAAAAACGGCGCGATACTCACAGGCAGACTCCTTTTTAGTTGAGCTTCTGACTGTGACGCTATTTCCTGTAAACGTCTGGAAGGTTTGTGCACAAGCGACGGTAATGCGCAGGCGAAATACGATACGCACGCTGGAACCAGCGCCCCAGGTGGCTTTGATCGGCAAATCCCAACGCGGCTGCGACATTGACCGGCTGCGCGCCCTTCGCCAGCATCTGACGCGCCTTTGCCAGCCGCAGCTGAATCAACCACGCGTGCGGAGCGAGGTGAAATTCGCGTTTAAAGCTGCGCGTCAGCGTAAAACGATCCGTTCCGGTCTCACGCGCCAGATCGGAAAGGCCAATATTGTCACCCATATGCGCATGCAGATAATCCCTGGCGCGGTGGGCGATCGCCGCGCTCTGTATCTGCGAAGGAAGGCGCTTTCGCCAGTGGCAATGGGTGGTGAGCTGTGAAAGAAGATGATCCATCGTACTTTGCTGCACAATACGCATCTCTTCGGTATGCAAAGCGCTAAACGTTTCGCCAATGGCGCGCACCAGCTGCGGCTCACGCGACAGCGTCCGGCTGAAATGCAGGGAATAGCTGTCCGGTGTGGTGTCATAAAGGCCCTGCAACGTTTTTGTCAGCCACTGCTCATCCAGATAAAAGGTGAGATAGGTAAACCCACCGGCCACCGGCGCATCGCCATCATGAATCTCACCCGGCTCCAGCAAAAAAGCATCGCCCGGCTGGCTGTGGTGACGCTCACGCCGACAGTGAAATTGCTGTGTACCGGAAAGGGTAATGCCGACCAGATAGCTATCGTGCCAGTGCGGGTCAAATGCATGCCCTTCAAAATGGGCTTTGATTGTCTCAATACCGGTATCGGCATGTTGTCGCAGCTCAAGCCAGTCGTTTGCCATACTGCCCTCCTCTCGCTGCCAGCATTGCCTGTTCAGAACGCGTCTGTCTGGAAGATTTGTGCAAACTGAACGCAGAAACGCACAGATTGCCGCAAACTTAAGCAGTTGAACAGCTTTTCCCTAAATTAGGTTGACTGCTGTGCATGATTACGGTTTAATGCGCCCCGTTGCCCGGATAGCTCAGTCGGTAGAGCAGGGGATTGAAAATCCCCGTGTCCTTGGTTCGATTCCGAGTCCGGGCACCACTTATTCAAAGCCGGTTGGTCAGATTTGCAAGATGCAATCCTGACGGACACGAAGGCGAGTCAGTAAAAACACGATGTAACGCTGTTACTTGTGGTTGAAGAAAGGCTCTTGAAGAACAGACTTGTCAGCGCAAGTCTGTTTTTTCGCGTCTGATATTTGCAAGAAATCTTTTCAATGTCAAATAATGTAAGTATTTGACGCCATTCCTGGAGTCTTTCTCACTACATCAATTCTGTTTCCAGTATATCCCGCAGGCTATCAACACTTTCATCAATGTATTCCAGCGTCGATGTGATGCTGACATGACCCAGCAGTTTCTTCACCGCGTACAAATTGCGTTCTGGTGATTTCATCATGTGTGTTGCCACCGTATGGCGGAACCTGTGTGGCGTGATCGTAAACTTACACTCACGGGACAAGCGCCGGAAAAACGCTCTCAGCGGATACTCGTTCATCACCTCCGGGTACTTACTCTTTCTCATCAAGTCAAACCAGCCCACATTGAACACCTGATCGTCCGACTCCATCCCAGCCTCACCGGCTTTTCTCACCAGTACCTCCAACGATGGATACAACGACGAGACAATAGGAACCCGATGCTCACGATGGTTTTTGGCTCCCTCAATATTCAGATCAATCCACCGTTCCTCAAGATTGATATCGCCCAACCGGATATGCAGAAGCTGGTTCTGCCGGATGGCGGTATAACGAAACACATTCACAACCGTCAGCCAGAACCATGCCGGGAGTAGCGCATTTCTGCGACCGTTGAACATACTGCTGTTCCCCTTCCCTGTCTCAGCGTCAAGATGTTGTTCCATCAGCCGGTAGCTCGCCTTCTGGTGTGCCAACAGTGAGGTGAATAGCTTCAGACACAATGGCATTGACCACGCCCGACTGCGCCCGGAAGCCAGTCAGGTAGGTTGACAGGGTCCTGATGGCTTCCGGCCAGCTACTCAACCAGTTAATCGCTTCCGGAGGGATCATCTTCCACGCCAGCATTGCGCCAAAACTTTGCAACCGTTCCGGAGACGCCTCCGGTTCAAAACGAAAGCGATAAGGTTCCGGAGGTGCATCCAGCAGAGGAAACCAGCGTTTACCGTTCTCCAGCTCGACGTGGAGATGACAAAAATATTCCAGCGAAGGCAGCATTGCCGCATAAACCACCACCGCATTCCAGGCCGCACTTTGCGCCGCCTGTTCTTCTGGCGGTGCGCCAACCAGCAACATATAACTTTTCGACAACCGCGCCGCATACGACACGGTTTCCAGCATATAGTCAGCCATCCCTCCGGGGCGGGCATACGACCCACTTTCCGTAAGAGGAAATTGCTGCATCAGCGCCACACAATGCTCCAGCGGTGCAAGGTAATAGTGGCGATACATGTCTTTCGGCAGGGATGAGTAATCCCAGAGCGATTGCAGCCACTGCTGACGGCGGGTTGTCGCCAGCAGTTCACTGGCGGTCATGGGCAGAAAGTAGCCTGGAGGCAAAGAGGGTTTTATCGCCTTAACGGTCGGCGGAACATCCGGGCGCGAACGCCCCGGACGGAGAAAAGATTTCAGATTCAACATAGCGGAAGCCTGTTAAGTGGATATTCCGCTACGTTAAACGCTGATTCTTATTGGGCAATCAACAACTCACAATTCGATTTCGAACTTTTAACCTGTCAGGCCAGCACGCTTCTGGCAAGATCAACAAGGTTCATTTTCCTGTTAGCTTCATTTTTACTGTTTATCAGTTTCAGGAAATAGTCGTGTTCAAAAATAATTTCCCTTTTGCATACCGTTTCCTGTTTTGAGTTCGCAATATTGAACTCAATACTTTCAGACAACGTATGTTGATCAACATGGCGACGATGTCTGATGAAACTAAAACTCAAATCGCAGAATTTTTTATCGTCCTTAATATCAATTTGCCCATTGGCATTCCAGGTTAAATCTGGTCGTCTGGTTAAGAGTTCTTCGGTAAATTTTGCATCGAAAAATATCCGTCCTCTCAACCGCTTAGCCTGCATCATGTATGCAAATACCCAAGGTATATTCTGCCGTGTTGCTCCCCTGTAGCGCCAGCCTTCAACCGCGCGGTATTCTTCAAGCATCTGTTTCGCCAGGGCAAATGAAATCCTCATTCCAGTTCCCTTTTCTAACAGGTAAATAACCCGGTCAAATTGCTCAATTAAGGTTTGTTTTATCAATACAGCAAGTTCACTACCCGCCGCTCGCCGATCATCTTTCGTTAGATGCTTATTCTTGCTGGCATATGGGCACCACTCATATTCTTCCTTATCAACACGACCTTTCAACGGTACAGCCACGGCACCGGCAGTCGGGAAGAAGTGCTTACCATACGGCGCATCACGCTCAAGCATTCCTATAATCTGGATCGGGTTGTCACAAGCCGGGCAAACCGCAAACCATCCCTGGTGACCATTAATTGGCTGATACCAGGGAGCCTGTTTTTTCGTAACCTGATCAAAATTCTCCTGGGTAATCTTGTGAACCTGCTGTGTATCAACGGAAATTTTGAATACATCCATTGTTATGCCTCATGACGGGTATCCCACCGCAGTATGGTTAGCGATAAGACACCACCAGTCCGCGCCAATTTCAGGTACATGGCCGTGTTCCTCAGCCACCTTCAGACATGAGAGTATCGTTTCAAGGGAAACAGCGAAATGATCATGACCATTATCAAGCACAAAAACTGCACTGCTGTCACAGCAGCCAACATCAATATGAGTGCGCGTTACAGCAGGAATGTTCTCTTTCATCAGTAAGGCCTTTTTATTGGATAAAAACGAAAACATATCCCGATGAGCCAAGTGAACAATCGAAAACTCTATCCCCAAAAATGAAAAATGCCTCCGCAGGAGCATGATTCAGATGAATATCGCCAGCAGAACTTAGCACTAATGTCTGGCCAATCTAATGATTTTTATCCTGTACGCTAAATTGTAAAAACCTTATCTTATCAATAAGCATTCGTCCCTCAGGATATGAAATGATGAAAGAGAAAGACACATCCCTTAACAAGAATGAGAACGGAACTGACTTACTATCTAAGCCCTCAATTGTGAATGAGAGCAAACTTCAAAACTCATTGTTTGCCGGTACCGCTGCCAGCAACGCATTCGCAGCTCAGAAACTGGCGCAGGGCTCCGGCGTGGCCGCGTTCTTCAAAAATCATGACTCACTGTTTTCCAGTGCCCGTAAACAATACGACGTGCTGTCTGCTGGTGCCGCTCTCAGCAACACATTCATGGCTCAGAAACTGGCGCAGGACTCCGGCGTGGCCGCGTTCTTCAAAAATCATGACTCACTGTTTTCCAGTGCCCGTAAACAATACGACGTGCTGTCTGCTGGTGCCGCTCTCAGCAACACATTCATGGCTCAGAAACTGGCGCAGGACTCCGGCGTGGCCGCGTTCTTCAAAAATCATGACTCACTGTTTTCCAGTGCCCGTAAACAATACGACGTGCTGTCTGCTGGTGCCGCTCTCAGCAACACATTCACGGCTCAGAAACTGGCGCAGGAATCCGGCGTGGCCGCGTTCTTCAAAAATCACGACTCACTGTTTTCCAGTGCCCGCAAACAATACGACGCGCTGTCTGCTGGTGCCGCTCTCAGCAACACATTCACGGCTCAGAAACTGGCGCAGGAATCCGGCGTGGCCGCGTTCTTCAAAAATCACGACTCACTGTTTTCCAGTGCCCGCAAACAATACGACGCGCTGTCTGCTGGTGCCGCTCTCAGCAACGCATTCACGGCTCAGAAACTGGCACAGGACTCCGGTGTGGCCGCTTTCTTCAAAAATCATGACTCACTGTTTTCCAGTGCCCGTAAACAATACGACGTGCTGTCTGCTGGTGCCGCTCTCAGCAACGCATTCACGGCTCAGAAACTGGCACAGGACTCCGGTGTGGCCGCTTTCTTCAAAAAGCAACGAGGAATGCTTACCGAAAATTATTTCGCTACAAGCGTTGCTAAACAATTAGAAAAACTAAATGCAACCGAGATTCAGCAATTACAGGAAGCTGCTATTCTATTTTCGCGCTCACCTCAAGGTGCAGCCGTTATTGCAACTAATATTCATGCAGTAAAAGAAAAAGAACCTGACGCATTAACAAAATTAAAAAATTATATCGAAGAAAGCCCTATTACTACGAGTTTCAGGAAACTACCTTTATTATTACAAATTATCATAATTTATCTTACAGCCACTATATCTTCAGTTGCTGTTGAAAAGAACAAAGAAATAGCAATGAGTTTAATAGAACAAGCACAACAATATGTTAGCAAAACAGTATCACCAAGCTCCCATGTTAAAAAATTAACAAGACAGTTACCCATTAAAATTGATACTAGCACATTAAAATACATAAGAATAATTACTGGAGAAAATGTCCGACTACGGGACAAACCATCAATGCAAGGTGACGTATTAGTTACGTTGGAAAAATATACCCCCGTGATCGTCATCGATCAAAGTGATAGAAAATGGTTATATGTGCAACTATCCTTCGGCAATCAAAAGCTCTATGGTTGGGTCAATCGTTCCTATACCAAAGCAATAAATCACTAGATGCTAAAATTAGCATTAGTTTTTATTCCTAACGAATAAGCATAAAAAAATATTAGCCCCCATCACTAAGTATAAGTCGGGGGCTAAGCGATCATGTACAAAGTTGGTTACGCTGCCAACGCCTGCTCACGCAGCACCAGGTATTCAAACGCTTCCCGGGCAAAGCGAGCGGCACGAAATACAGCGCGGTTATCTTCCTTCAGCGTTTGCAGCCACGACACAATATAGCTCTCATGTTGCAAGTCGCCGTTAATGCCAAGTTCAGCACACAGAAAGGCTGCTCCCATCTCCGCTATGAGTTCTTCAAACCCATAAATTGGATCGCCGAACTTCTTCGAAGTGGAAACAATGCCTTCACGCGCCAGTCGCGAAGCATGGCCGGTGGAATGCACCAGTTCATGCAACAGCGTACTGTAGTTGTAAATAGACCCGTTTTAGTTCCAGGCATTTTTTGAGATCCCGGCCAAATGACGGTGTTGCCGATATTCCTCCGGCGTCATATTGTTCAGTGATTCATGCGGGCGTTCACAGTTATATTCTGACACCCATCTTTCCGTGATTTCCCGCACTTCATTCAGCGTTCTGAACAGATAAAAATCGAGTATTTCTGTACGGTATGTTTGGTTAAAGCGCTCAATAAAAGCGTTCTGCGTCGGCTTACCCGGCTGAATAAATTCCAGTTTTACTGCATGTTGCTCTGCCCATTCAGCCAGTGCAAGTGAGATAAATTCCGGACCATTATCCATGCGTAGCATGACCGGATAGCCGCGATTTGCCGCGATCCTGTCGAGTACACGGACCACGCGCAAAGCTGGCAGATTCAGATCGATTTCAATCGACAATGCCTCACGGTTAAAGTCATCAACGACATTGAACGTGCGAAAACGACGGTCACAGACCAGAGCATCATGCATAAAATCGACAGACCAGCTCTGGTTCAGCGCTTCCGGTGTGGCCAGTGGCGAGGGATTACGCACCGGCAACCGTTGTTTGCCTTTACGGCGAAAATTCAGCTTCAGCAGACAATAAATACGATGGATCCTTTTGTGATTCCACGGGTATCCCTGCCGCCGCAGAACCTGGAAAAGTTTTGGAAAACCGTACCGTGGGTATCGCTCTGCCACTGCCTGCAACGCGACAATAACGGGTTCGTCACGCGTGGTATCCGGACGGTAATGGTAAACCGTTCTGCTCAGGTTCAGACTCCGGCAGGCCTGACGGATACTGAGTCCAAATATCGTTATCAGATGAGTGACCAGCTCACGCTTAAAGGCTGGTTTTAAAGCTTTTTTTCGATAACGTCTTTCAGCGCCCGGTTCTCAAGGCTCAGGTCGGCAAACATCTGTTTGAGACACCGATTTTCGTCCTCAAGATCCTTGATCTTTTTAATATCAGAAGCCTCCATGCCGCCGTATCTGGACTTCCAGTTGTAGTAGGTGGCTTCAGATATACCGGCCTCCCGGCAGACATCTTTAACAGTTCGTCCGGCTTCAACCGATTTAATTACGGCAATGATCTGATGCTCAGTAAAACGGGCTTTACGCATAGCGATCTCCTCTGTTGGCAGATTGATTATGCCGGAGGATCTCTAAATGTGAATGGCACGATTATGCGGGATACTTACACCCTGACCAGTGAACTGGCGCAGTTAAGGGAGGAATTGCCTGTAAAGTTCAGCCTCTGTCGCAGTGTTATGCGACCCGGCATTTTTGCTGAGGCCCTGCCGGTAAGGCGACCGTCCTGATTCATCAGGCGCTTCTTTCAGGTCATGAAGCTTTGGGCGCTGTCGACGACAGCATGGAGCAGGAGGGAGACTACGTCAGTGCCGCCGGCGCAGAAAGAAAAACTGTTTTTGCATCAAAAAGGTTTTTTGCGGGCCTGCACTGCCGCACTTCGCTTGCCTTCTCCCGATCTTCTGACAGCAAAGCCATCAGAAGATCGGGAGAGATGATTTAGCCATTTTCAGGCTTACGGTAGCGGGAGGGCCGTGCAATACCTAACGCTTCAGCGATCAACCTCTCACCTTGCGGCCAGTGTCTTATCAACATGTTTGTCAGCGTGGAGGATGCCAGCCCAGCCTTGCGGGAAACAGCGGACAGCGACGTTCCGCGCTTTTTCAGTACCGCGATAATGTCGGCAGAATGCCAGTCCGGCTGCATCATGCCGCCACCCCGTCAATAAACTTTACGCCGTCAGTGGTACGCAACCAGCTCGGTAGCGAAAGAAGAAAAACAAACTCATCGGAACTTCTTCCTCTGTAAAGAGAGATTGTATTGCACTAATTACAATTATTGACATTATTTAAATCAATTATTCAGAATATTTTCATTCACACAATAACTTTTACCTGACACTATTTATGAAGAATGGTGTCAAAAATAAACGTTTAAGAAAGTCGATATAAACACCATCAGTTTATTATTTTCACACTTTATGAAAATTAAAAAAACATTCACCTCACATATAAGACAATCTACATAACCTTAAAAAATATCATTCAAAATAAATATAAACCCAATATTCATCACAAAAACCAAAATTAAAATCATTAAGATAACTATATCCCGCTACATCTCAACAGGAGAAACTCTTTTCGTAAGAGTCATGCAAACACCAATGTTAACACTAGTCATGCAAAAGGGTATTCCCTGCCCCCTAAGAATTTGCAAAATTCTACACTGTAGAAAACGATGTTCCGAGTATTGTTCTTGATTTAAACTAAGGTCATAAAATGGAATTCAGAAACCTGACGCCATTTTCCGTCAGTCATTACAAAATGCTGGATAAATTGGATCATGAATCTCACGTAGTCATAATGAAAGTGGGATTTCAACTGGTAAAAGTAGCAGAAGGACAATATCGGGCAGAAATTATTGACAAAGAGCAGTTACCACTTTGTATTCAGGATAAGTACAAAGGTCGGGTGAATAACTCTACGGTTCTGCAGGAAAGCGATTTAGCGCCATATAAGCCAGCCTGTGATGTCATAATCAACGCCACAGGCTATGCTCCAGGAGCGAAACCATGTATCAATTTCTCTGTGGGAGTGAAGTTAAACTCGGCAGAGAGGGGGACGTTATTGAACAAGCGCCTATATGTTACCGGAGAACGCCAGCTTATTCGAAGGCCCGGCGAAACATGGTATTTCAGTGAACCAGTATCGTTTACCTCTCTACCATTAGACTATCGTTTTGCTTTTGGAGGTGAATGTGTCATATATCCTGAAAATGATAAAGCAGCAAAACGCATCCCGTCCAACTATCGACTCACAGAAACACAACTTGCCCAGCATCCTGAGCATGAACATCGCCCTATAGCGCACGAAGTATGTACCACAAATCCGCTGGGAATGGGCTATTCAACCCCTTGGTATCTTTCCGCAACAGAGAAACAAGCCGTTATCGCTCCCCAAATCATGAATGCTTTATATCCACTACAGGCAGAGCATTTTCAGCAATTGTTTGAAGGCCATGCAGAACAGAGCCGCCCAGAATATCAACCTGCCGGATTTAGTATTATCTGCCGCAGTTGGCAACCCCGTCTGACGCGTGCCGGGACTTATGACCAGACATGGCTGGAAACACGCCATCCATATCTGCCTGATGATTTTGATTTTGGCTACTGGAACTGTGCTCCAGAAGACCAACAAATCCCTTTTCCATCATCTGGCCTGGAAATAGAATTGACAAACCTGACACCGGAGGGATTCCTGAAGGCCGAATTACCTCATCATCAGGCTCTGTTGTTATTACGGATGGAAAGTGGCCTGCTTCTGCCCAAAATGATGCTATTGGACACACTGTTAATTGACACAGAAAACATGACTATCGCCACGACCTGGCGCTGTCTGGTCAGTACCACAATGCCTATACGAATGTTGGAGGCTCGCTATGAAATGGAGCCGGACAAATTGGAGGAGAAATTTTTACTGCATAGGGAGATTGCACATGGCTGAAAATTATATCGCCCGGAAGAACGGTCAGTGGCAGGTAATAAGCATTTTACCGGATGTCTGCAAAACACCAATGGGCCCCTCAATACCACCCGTACCTTACGCAGTGATGTCTGAACTGAATGATGCCGCCAGAGTTGTGCCTTCTGTCCGGGTAAACGGAGGGGCATTGGTTGTTTTTGAGCAGAGTTTTGTACCATTCACCCTTGGTGATGAAGCAGGAACAGCAACCGGTATAAAAAGTGGTACGACAGGAAGCCAGTGTGTCCCAAAAGAACACAGTAAGTCAGTGCGTTCGGGTGGGAAACCAATACTGCGCCACGACGACGAATTCTGGATGAACAGCGGGAATACTGTCGGGAAGATTACCGGTCAGCCCCCCCTGGCAAGTCATCCCGCAACAGAAGCAAACCCACCGCCAATACCAGAAACGCAGGATGAGCAGTCTTTATGGGACACCATTAAAGATTTTCTGACAACAAAATACGATAAAGTGCCGGATAACTTTGGCCGTGGCGCGTGGCTGGCTGCCGGAGCGCTGAAGAACGGTAATGTAGATTCTTATGAAAGTATGGCAAGAGCCGCAGGGCCGGAGACCTTACGGGGATTTGAATCCACCTATGGCAACGGAGTCGTTCAGGTTATCAGCGCTGTTGGCTACCCTGGCCTGAGTAGCGCTGCTTCCGGCATCAGGCGGACCACCAGCGCGATTAAAGAGGCAAGACAACTTTCCAAAAAGAAAACTGTCCCAGAAAAACAACAAAAAGGCGGCGGAGGAAAGTCAAAAGGAAAGAATAAAGATGATAAGAAAGGTCCCTGTTTGATAGGCTCTTATGCAACACTGCAATGCCCACCAGGCAATGACAAACATCATATCGTCCCTGATTACACACTCAGAACAGGAACCCGCCCCGAGGCGATAAAAAACCAGAAGCGTATTCAGGGAATGCCCACGCTTGCTGAAGGTATGAGCATTTGCCTGAGCAAGCTGGAAGACCAGAGAACCGGGCGCAAGGAGCATAAAGATGCGCATGATGTCGATCCAAAGATTGCTGCTATCGGCCTGCTATCCCCCGTTCCCGGAACAGTGAGCCTTTCAGATGCATTATACGAAAGTATTTTTGCTGTATCAAAAGTCAAACCAGAATGTAAATTACAGATTACGGCCGTAGTGGAAGCTCAGTTTGCTATGGTAGATAGCGATACCCTACTTCGCTCCACCCATTCATTACCCAAACCAGAAGCCATTGCTGTACTGGGTACCATTGCGCGTTAATCGGAGAGAAATAATGATTATTGATAAGTTTATTGAACTGACCTGTGGACGGTTTGTTGATGGTAAAACCATTGCCCTGACATCCACAGATGGGGAATTGGAATATGGCGTTAAGCACGCCGAAATAAACATCTGGAGCAGTGATGAGGCAAAACCTGTATTCGAGTCCACGACTATCAAAGCCTGTGTTGAACAGTGTATTCACTATAAATCTGAACGGGATAACTTTAACGGCATATGCGTATTATCGTCGGCAGCAGCAGATTCTGTAATATTTTTCATTCAAAATGGTAAGGCACGTAAAGAGACAATTAAAAAACTACTGGATAAACCAATAGCGACCTGTATGCATGCACTGACTGTTATCGATGGAATGCTCTACACCTGTGGTGATGACGGAACCGTATTCCGAAGGGAAGGGAAAAGTAAATGGTTACCCGTTGATGCGGGTGTCAGGCCGACGATGAGTTCCTTCGATGCCTCAATGCTAATGCGTAAATTTGTAAAAGAAAAAAAGAAAGCTGGTCAGACAGAACCGCATCCCCTGATTGAATGGATGGATACAGAACAATATAAATACACTGACGGGCGCAACCTTTACGCCATCAACGGGCGCAGCCAAAATGATATTTATGCTTGCGGCAGCATTGATACTCCCAAAGGCAAAGTTGGTATTCTCTATCATTATGATGGTAATAAGTGGAGTAAATTGGATATTCCTGAAACAAACACACTGTGCTCTATATTTGTTGATGATAATCGTATACTAGTTGGTGGGTATGACGGCCACTTATTAGAAAGTCAGGATGGTTATAATTTCAAAGATGTTAGTACGCCTGATGATTTAATGATAATTAATGAGTTTGCCAAATATCATGACACACTATATCTAGGAACAAGTGACGGGTTATTCCAGTATAAAAACGGTGAGGTATCTACTCCAAACATTACAGCCGACATAGCGCTTATTGACAATGAAATACTCACTGAGTCGCTGAATATTGATATTCATGATGACTATTTACTTCTGGTTGGACGTTTTTCCTCATATCACTATTGCTTTACAACCCGTCAGTGCGAATTATTAATCAGATTTACTGGGCGAGGTGAAGAAAATGATGAATAACGATCATAATAAATTAAAGGCAGATTTGATGAAGCCATTTTCTTCTTTGGCTGATGCTATTTGTACTCGTATTGGTTATAGAAATATAAACCAATGGGTTAACGAGTTGGAAATATACTTTCATATCGATAAACACAGCCTATTGCCAATACTGATAAAGAAAGAACATTCTTATCATATCCAACATACTGGGTTGACGCTTACGTTTTCACATCCTCATGCTGTCTATACAGCAGAAGGTGATCCTGATCGTTGGATACTTAGAAAATGTGAGTTTCTTTTTAATTCGTCCACTCAGCCAGTTTGGACTGTTCAACCTCCATATGGTCTCGACATTGCGAAAGAAACACCTGACAGCATATCTTTTAAACTAAGTGATGACTCAACAGAACTCAATGACAAACTGACTCAATCTTATTATTTAAATGATGAGCACGTTGTAGCTGTCACATGGTTGCCAGCAATGAAAGGAATAGAAAAAATCATAGTAGTGAAATTAGGAACTGATAGTGATTTTATATTTATGATTAACAAAGAACATTAAACACACACTAAATTATGTAAAATTCTTTAATTACATATGAATTACGTTCATATTAAGAGTGGTCGCTCTAGCGATCACCAAGTTAGGAGTATTAAGTATCAAAACCATGATAACCTTTAATATAGAAAACATTGTATACCTTAATTCATTTTATCCTTCCTAATTACTGTATAAATGGTAAAAACGGCCTCTTAACTTACAGGGGGTTATGTATCAAAACAGAATTTTCTCAAACAAAATAATTTTACCATCTATCCTGAAAAATGAAGTATCCTCTTTGGCGAAGAGGGTTGCCCAATGACGACTCACAGTTATCTGGAATATGTATTAACTATACTCGGCTGGCTCATCAATAATGGAATCTGGGACACGATTACCGCAACTGACCTGTTTACCCTTCCCCTTCTGTTCAGGCTATTTTCGTTATGGCTGAAAGCCCACGAACAAAGCAGCAATAAGAACGATGCAGGTGCGTTAACTCTCACAGGGATGGAAAACACGATATACGTGGCGATTCACGTTGTGTTACATTTCAAACATTCGCACAGATGCAGCCAGGAGAAAGAGATGACAACCGATCCTTACGAAGAGATTAAAAAAGAGATACGAGTCTACGCCCATGATATGAATCACTGGTGGAAAAATCTGCAAAGTGATTCTGTTGCTGAATGGGTGCTGCTCACAAGTTTTGCATGCTGGGGAATACCGAATCGCTTTTTTCAACTCTGCGCCTTTATGCTCACACTGATTTTCTTCGCCGGCAAATTGTCAAAACTGCATCATAAGCATTCATTTATTGACTCAGAGAAACGCATTTCAAAGAAAATCAGACAAGCCCCTGTTTCAGATATTCAAAGAAGCGCGCTTTATTTACGCTTAACTAAAATCAAAAAATTCCGAAGAAATAAAAACGTTGTTTTTATCCTCAAAAGAAACTGGCGTTTTTTAGCTGGCTACAGCTATCTCACGATTTCATTTGTCTATTTATTGAACCCTGAATTTTTCACATTAGGTTAAAGGCTTAAAAATGATAAAAAACAGTTGGTATTTCATAGCAAGGACATATTTATGCTACAGGCAATTTTAAACGGGAAGGCCCGACGGGTAAGCTTACCTGGTGGCGACACGCAGAGCTGGCGTTCTGTATTTCAGCGTTATGAGGATCTACTTACGGCGGCATTCTGGGGACGCATGAGTTATCTGTCTGACGCATCTCTGCAAACGGTGCTCACTTCACTACTCGGTGTTGATGTAAAAAATTGGGGAGCATTTGAATCCATCGCTTTCTGGCCGAAGTACGATTTTCCGCCAACGATCAGTACCCACGTCGCGGAGTGGGTGAGTAAAGAGGATCGCTATGCAGAACCCGATGTTATTTTAAAATTCACTCATGCCGCACTGCTCATTGAAGTGAAACCACCGGCTGGCGGGCAACAGTATAAACAACAATGGTACAAAGAGATCTACGGCTGGCAAAACAGTGAGGATAAAAAACCTGCCCTGCACTTTTTAGCACTGGGAAATCTGCCGGAAAAGCATTCAGCATGGTTTGCCGAACTCAAACACAATTTCCCTGAAGCCACGTTTCACGGGCTGGAATGGCGTACGGTCAGGGAAAAAATTCAATATCCTGAGACGGCATGGGCATCACAACAAGAAAGAAGAATTATCCAGGATTGTCTGAATGCACTTGCCCTGTACAAGGTCAGCTCCCCTCTCCAGTCCTGGCAACCGCTTTTAGACTATTTGTCGTCACAATATCTCCCTACCACCTTCTCTTTTTTTACAGGAAACCATCATGTCTGATCCTTTTATTGTTGTCCGGCAAGCACATCGGATTTGTGCTGCTTATTATCAACAACTCTTCCCTTTACTGAATGAAACCGCACAAAAACTGGATACCACATTCCTGAGCTGGAACACATGGAGTTTTAATAAGCCGCCGCAATCAAACAAAAACCCTTTTGAGTCATGGAAATGGGACTACCTTCCCATCATGGACGTTTCATTTGTTTTCAGTCGGCAACAAGAACCTGGAACGCCTATGACAACAAAGGATTACGTTCTCGATTTTAAACTGGTCACTGATAGTGAACTTCTCTACGAGCAGCGCCTAAAGCACTATGGCAAAGACAATGAACCGCTTGCTACTGAGCTAGAAATCTCTGCTCAAGAAGCCAAAAGTTATCTCTGCATTTATCTTTTTTCACCGACTCGAAATGATGCGGCTTACGACGCGCCTTATACCCTTTGGGAAAGTTATGAAGGCTATCCGGAAACAGATAAGGGTATCTATTTTTCTGACAATAATGGTATTAAGGGGACGGGGATTTTATTACCCCTTCATACGCTAGCTCAGGAAAAAGGAAGTGAATGGCTGGTTGATAAGATTAATACGCAGTTGGCGCATCTGCTGTCAGATACAGAGAGTTAACAACAAAATAGTTGCCCGTTGAAACCAAGTTTCACGGGCATCTGATAAGCAGACTCATCGCAGATGTAATACAGCGTTAAAAAGTGTTAAGTATTACTCGAGTTCTTAGCGGCGAAATACGTTTCATTTGCTCTCCTTGCGCAAGGCATGAACAAAATGGACGGAAGGCAATAGTGATGATACGCGAATATTACCATTTTATTGGGATTTTTCCTAATATCTCGCGAGATAATAAGCAGCATTTTACATATTCTCAGCGTTATCTAATTGACTTCCCGGTCATTGTTGCAAATGAAAATACCCCTTGTTAGAATGCCAATCAATATCTGTAGAGTCCTTTGACAAAAACCACTGATGGTGCTTTTGCATTTTATTTCTTATAACCTGACCATATTTCTCCAGCGGAAGAAGTAGGTGTCTGACTTTATAAATTGAAATGCCACACAGATCGGCAAGCTCTCTGGTCGACAGGCCCTGGGTACTGTGATCTTTTAATAGATTGAGAATAAAAACTTGTTCCGGCCCCCTGATCATCGGCAGGTCACTTATTCCCATTTCCGCCGCTAACATCTGCAGATTGTCATGAGGTACGTTGTAGCCTGGATGTGCTGCACCCGGGTTATATGAACACAGCGAGAGTTTCATTGCAGACTCCTGGATTTTGAAGGTGTTAGCAGTATGCGTTCTCCTGATTCAACCAGCAACATTAGCTTGAAATGAATGCAAATACAGGATTTTTATCTAACATTCACGTCGTTTTATTAAGAGAAGACTGTATGTTAGAGAAAAGCAGGGTTTAGGGTGGAGATGAACATGAGGTTCGACATTGAGGGATTTATCACTTTTGATACGGAGGATGCGTCTCTCGTTAACCTGTTGACTGGAGATTGCGTTGAATTATCCCAAACCTCTACGCGCCTGTTGGCGGAATTGCTCAATCATCAAGGCGATATCCTTTCGAGAAATGAAATCTTTCAGACTGTTTTTGATAAATATGGTGCCAGAGCGTCAAATAGTAATCTAAATCAATATATCTCAACATTGCGTAGAAATCTGAGCGATCTGGGTATCGCAAAAGAAATCATTGTCACGGTTCCCCGTATTGGTTTCAAAATAGCGGAAGATGCTATTATCAATAACGATCGTGAGTATCGAACGCCCTTCCTCGAAGAAAAGGAGCCGGAGGCTCCGCCGGTTGAGCCGCAGAAACTCTGTCTTAAGCGGTTTACCCGCATTATCGCCCTGGCTATCGCCTTCCTTCTGCTCATAATAAATCCAGATTCATTCAGAGCCGACACCGATATAAAAAAAATGATTCAGGATCAGTGCGTCATTTTTATGCCCTCCTCACTCTCATTACGAGAGGTGACACAGAGCTTTGATTTTGTCCCGCAACCATTCGATTGCTCCCAGCAAAAGGAGTTGTACGTTTACAAGCAACAGGTACAAGGTGCCCTGGGTGATATTGTGCAATTGTTACTCATTAAATGTGATAAAGACAGCTGCATGAGTTTTTATTACAGAGAAAAAAATAATGCCTAAACAAGCCATTCTTCTTTTGATCGGTGTCGGCCTGTTATTGATCGGCGCGGTTTACTGTTTTACCCGGCCCCCGGTTTTCTCTTGCGAGTCGCAGTTTTCTGTTATCCAGAGTATCAACAACGACAACATTCGCGCCGAAGGGCTAATTTTTGTCCACATGACGGATGAGCAACTTCTTATCAATATTGACGGGCTGCTCACACATAATGAAAAAAAGTATTTAATCTCGCGCACGCTCAAAATGAAATATGAAACATACAATGCCAATGCGCATCTGTATAAGATAATGAGCGTCAAAACCATACATGATAATACTGATAATGTTGATGATGAGATTGCTAATAGTTTGTTGTTTGGCAAAGGTCCGAACGACAAGATAATTTTCCTAAAAAAAGTCAATAATAATGTCATACTATTTGGTAACCACGTATTCCCGCAATATGGTTGCAAACGAGATTAATTAGCGTGGTTTTCTTTAACGAAGCACAGCGAAAGTTAAATGTCTCATTATATGAATATAAAATTAATAGAATCACTGGCTTGCATCTCAAAAATAATAGACATGATTAACCCCAGGCTTAACCTGCATCATGTCAGAACGGCATTCATCGCCTGGCACCTGGCCAGGGAATCCCGGTTCACACCTGCACAGTGCAGAAAAACGCTGCTGGCGGCCCTGCTTCATGATATCGGAGGACTGAACGAAGAATCGCGCCTTCAGCCTCTCAGCTATTACGACAATGAACTCAATAACCACGCGGCCGTCGGTGCTGAATTACTGGCCAGCGTCCCTTTACTGAACCCGTTAAGTTCGATTGTTCGCTATCACCACACCCACTGGGACAATGGAAAAGGCGACCACGTTAACGGTGAAAAAGTGCCCAGAGAGAGCCATGTCGTTTATCTGGCGGATCGTCTGGATGTTTTAATCGCCCATTACCGCTCCAGCGATATAATATCGGCAAAAGATGAAATTATTAATATTATTGTTGGCGGCGAACATATTCTGTATAACCCCGAATTTATCAGCGCATTCAGAAAAATAGCAAATTGCGAACACTTCTGGTTAAAAATTAAATCCACAGAGTTCGACGATTACATCCAGGACATTCCCCGCATCCATAACGACTCCATCTCTTTGCATAACTTTCGCGATATCGCCAACATGCTGGCGTTTATTATTGATGGGTTCAGCCAGAACGGCGTCCAGCACTCCCTGGTTGTCGGCCGTATATCCGGTTACCTGGCCCGGGAAATGGGGATTCCCCCGGTCCAGTGCCTGAAAATCGAAATAGGTGGCTTGTTGCATAACCTGACATCCCTGGCGCTGTGTGCCGCTCCGGCACATACCGGGGAAGATAATGCCATCTGGGGTGAACTCTATCCGATTGAAGCCATTCGGGATATTGCCCGCTGGTGTCAGATTCAAAAAACAGTAGTTGCAACCGCCGCACATCCTCCGGAAGTGAGGATTCTGAAGGCCAGCATCTGGCTGGCGTCGCTGTTGCAGGGCGTCACGCTGTCATCGGAATTTAAAGCGCGCGTCGGGGAAACGGCAGAAATCGCCCCTGAGCTGGCGGACATTGTGCGGCAAAATAGCGAGGTTTTATTGCAAATTTTTCAGGAGTCGGTCAAAGAGCGACGCGCCCTGGTCCAGAGAATTAACCAACTTGGCCTGACCTGAACCGCGAGATACCATTCTCGCGGTTCCCGTTTATCAGGCGGACAAACCACCGTCCAGCACCAGCGTCTGACCGGTGAGATAGCTGCTCCCTTCCCCGGTCAGAAATGCAACCGCGCGGGCGACGTCCTGCGTGCGTCCGAGACGGCGCAGAGGAATATTCTGTCGCATGGTTTTCAATCGGGCTTCCGGAATGGCCTGAACCATCTCGCCTTCAATTAAACCCGGCGCCAGACAATTCACCCGAATGCCAAAACGCCCCACTTCTCGCGCCAGCGAATGCGTCAGGCCAATCATCGCCGCTTTGCTCGCGGCATAGGCCGTCTGTCCGCTGTTGCCTTTAATGGCCGTCACGGACGACATAAACACAATCGAGCCACTGCCCTGGGTCATCATGGCGGGCAGCAGGATGCGATTCCAGTTCACCACCGCGACCAGATTGTTTCCCAGCACCTCCTGCCAGTCGCGCGCGTTCTGATGGATGTGCAGCGCGTCATTGGTCATACCGGCGTTATGGATGATGGCGGCGGGCGCGCCATGCGCCTCGAGCAGCGACATGGCTAACGGCTCGACGCTGGCTTCATCGCTGCCGTCACAGCGAACGCCCTTCACCCAGGTCGACGTACTCTGGCTTTGCGCGAGATCCAGCGTGCGAGCGATCCCGGCCTCGTTGCGACCGGTAAAGACAATATTCCATTCAGGCAACAGGTGACTCACCAGTGCCTGGCCGATTCCCCGACTGCCGCCGGTGATGAGCATCCATTTCCTTGCCATATCAACCTGCCATTTCCTGCGCAATACGCTGGCTGAGTTCGCGAAGCGTCATGGTGGGATTTTTCATAAACATTTCAGGGTTGAGCGTGACGTTAAATTCACGCTTCGCCAGTACCATCAGTTCAACGTAGTCGAGACTGTCCAGCTCCAGTTCAGGCAGCGTCGTCTCTGGCGTCAGCGCCTCCGGCGCCAGGTCTTTGGCATCACAGATCATTTCACTGATTTTGTTGTAGATCATTTCATGCTGGCTCATTCGATTTTCCTTTTGTCAGCGCGCCGACTTTTAGCGTCACGGCATTGCTAATGTAGTGATGTTGATAACAGGTTCGCGCGGCGATTCGCACCACCACCGCGCCACTCGCAAGATCGCCAACCACCAGGGCAGGCAACGTATCGATCTCAAGATGTTCCGGCAGCGACTCTGCTCGCCAGGGGGCCAGCAGATGGCTGTCGAAAATGACTTCCTGGTGGGTCTGAACCACGGGAAAGAGAGTAAACAGCGCATCCAGCGTCCGACACGTCGGCAGCATGGTGGCAATAGCCTGCTGACGTAACAGCGCGGTATCCTGAAGAAGATGACGAAACAACAGGGCGTCGAGAAAATGCCATTGCTGAGCGTCGGGCAGCAGCGGCATGAACGCCTGATGCAGCGTGGCCAGCGCCGACGAATCCAGTACCCGTTGGCTTTCGCCATCGACGAGCGGCAGGTGTTTTTCCGGCGTGAGCTGGCAGGAAAGACAGGCCTCTTCGGCAGAGAATTCGCGCACCGATGCCGCAACCCGCTTAGTCGCATCGCGCGTCAGACGATAGGCAGTATCCCGCCACAGCGGTCGGCGCAGACGCACGGTACATTTCAGAAACGGGGCATCGTCAACCGGGGGGCTGATAAACCGTTTTACGTCCAGCAAGGCGCGCATGCCATGCACGCTGAGTCCGCTTCCGCCCTGCGCTTTGACCCACGCCTCGTCGAAATGTACCGGGTTGTAATCACCCGAAAACGCGGCCCAGCGCCGGGCATCCTGTTGGCCATAATGAAGGGGCGTCATACGTGCTTCTCCAGAATCAACGCCGCATTCGCGCCACCAAAGCCGAAACTCAGGTTCAACGTGCGACGGACATTGCCCGCACGATGGCCTTCAACCACATAATCCAGATCGCAGCATTCATCCGCCTGCTGGAAATTGGCCGTTGCGGGAATGATGCCGTTGGCGATCGCCTGCAGACAGACAATGCTCTCGAAGGTGCCTGCCGCGGAAATCAAGTGCCCGGAGTACGATTTCGTACTGGAAACCGGAATGGACCACACCGCGTCCCCTAACGCCATTTTTAGCGACTGCGTTTCATTGATATCGTTCAGCGGCGTCGAGGTACCGTGCGCGTTGATGTAGTCGAGTTGTTCCGGTTCCAGTTCCGCCTGTTGCAGCGCGTGGGTAATGGTTTGTACGCGGGCAAGACAGTCTTCCGCCGGTGAGGTGAAATCCCAGGCATCAGAGAAGTTGGCGTAGCCGGTAATCTCGCCGAGAATGGTAGCGCCGCGTGCCAGCGCCCCTTCGCGCTCTTCCAGACACAGCACTGCCGCCCCTTCCGATAACACAAAACCGCTACGATGGGCGCTGAATGGACAACTGGCGCGCTGCGGATCCGACGCTTCCTTGCTCAGTGCGCCCAGCACGTCAATGTTCCACACCGCGCAGTGGCTGGTGAGAGATTCTCCGGCACCGGCCAGCATCATTTTCGCCCTGCCGCTGCGGATCACCTCGTAAGCGTCGCCAATGGCGATCGTCCCCGTCGCGCAGGCGGCAACCACCGTGTTCTGATAGCCATTGAGTCCCCAGAACTGGCTGCAGGCTGCGGTGGTAACGCTGGGCATCGAGTAAAAACAGTTAAACGGCGAGGCGACGCCCGTGGTCGCAAACTCACTTTGCGCGTCGTAGCTTTCGTCCAGTCCGCCCCAGCCGGTCCCCATGATCACGCCGCAGTCGAGCGTGCTGTAGTATTCCTGCGGCGGCCTGACGCCAAAGGCCATCGTCATTGCCTGACGCGCCGCGCCGACGGTCAGCCGGGCAAAGCGCGGCAGCCGACGACGAATAACCGCAGGAACACCCGCCAGGCTCGGTTCGTTATCCACCAGCCCGAGAAAATGGGTGTTGATGTTCAGCGCCGTTTTATCGACGTAGCGATAGCCCAGACGGTTATCCATCATCGCCTGCCAGCTCTCATCAGCCGTCGCGCCAAGTGGGGTCACGGCGCCATACCCGGTAACGACGACCCGCTTAAATTCATTATTCGGCTTCATGTTGCATCATCCTGTATTGCGTTTCGCCACCCCCTTGCGCCAGCCAGAGCTGCAACGTGGCGTAGAGGTAGTCGTATTGGGTTTGTGCGAGGGCGTTCTCTAACGTCAACCGATCGTCCTGCGCGTTCAACAACGTCTGAAAATCCACGGCGCCCGCGCGATAGCGGCTTTCCGTCAGGGTTAAACGCCGCTGGCTGAGGACCAGCGACTGGTGAAGCCGCGCGCGCTGCTCATCAGCGCTCAGGCGGTTTTCCATCGCCTCATCCACTTCGGCGAGCGCGGCGTAGGCCGTCGAGCGAAAGGCTATTGCCGCCTGTTTTACCGCGAGATCCGCTTGCTTCACGGTGAGCTGTTGGGTGTTCCACTGGATAAACGACAGCGCCAGCGTGCCGCCAATCGTGCGGATCGGATCGCTGAACCATTGGCTGAAGATCTGACTGCCGGCATTCAGTGAGGCATCAAGAGACAGTGCGGGATAAAACTGCAGCCGTGAGGCGTCGTAACCTGCAAGGGCCGCGCGCAGACGCGACTCCGCGGCCTGAATGTCCGGCCGCTGCGCGATCACCCGCAGCGGTGTTTTTTGCGCAATCGGCACCTGCTGATTTGCATCCAGCGCGGGCAATTCATCGGCATGCTGCTCTGCCGGTCTGTTGAGCAACAGCGCCAGCGCATTCCGCGTGTTCTGACGTTGCTGAACCAGCGTTCGCCACTGATTCTCTCGTTCCAGCAGGGCCTGCTGCGCCTGTAACACATCGAGCTGGCCGACCTTCCCGGCGTTAAACCATGACGTCACCTGCTGCACGGTCTGTTGCGAAATAGCCAGACCGTCACGCTGATTGCGAATCTGCTGGTTATACAGCGCGATGCGCCAGTAAAGCTGGGCGGTGGTCCCCATCGTGGTGAGTACCGTCGCGTGGTAATCCTGCTCGCTCGCCACCGCTTCCCATTCGCTTTGCTCACGGGTACGCGCCAGTTTTCCCCACAGGTCCAGTTCCCAGGCGATGGTGATGCCGCTGCTGTAGTTTTCCTGCGCGGATGTTCCCCGGCGCACGTTTTTGCTGTTACTGGCAGAACCGCTGACCGCCACATCGGGGGTCATATTGGTGTCAGTTAACCCTGCAGCCACACGCGCCTGTTGCACGGTGATGGCCGCCGCCGCGAGATCGTTATTGCTTTCCAGCACCTGTTCAATCACCCGCGACAGCCGGGGATCGCCAAAACGTTGCCAGCCGTATTCCGACACCGTGTCGGTAGCAAATTGCCATTGAGTGGGCAATGACAGCAGCGGACGCTGGTAGTCGCTACGGGTCTGTGAGCTACAACCCGCGAGCAATAAAAGTGCGAGCAACACAAGCCGTCTTTTCATTCGCGAGCCAGCGCCTCCGTTGGGTTGAGGCGAGCAGCCCTGCGCGCCGGAAAATAGCCAAACGTCAGGCCGATCAGGGCAGAAAACCCACAGGCCATCAGCACCGGAAACGCCGTGAACACCATTGAGAACGCATCGGTCGCGAGGGCAAAAAGATGCCCCGCCACCCACGAACCGAACACGCCCAGCAGGCCTCCGAGGGCGCAGATCATCACGGCCTCAATCAGAAACTGGTTCATGATGTCCGAGGGACGCGCGCCAACGGATAAGCGGATGCCGATTTCATGGGTTCGTTCGGTCACCGACACCAGCATGATGTTCATCACCCCGACGCCGCCCACCAGCAGGGAGATCGCCGCAATGGCGGTAATCAACAACGACATAGAGTCAGAGGTCTTTTGCAGCGCGTTCGCCAGCTGATCGTCGGTCTGGATAAAGAAGTCCTTCCGGCCATGTTCCCGCAGCAGATGACGTTCCGCCCGCTGCGCCGCCTCATGCGGCTCCAGCGGCGGTTGAAAACGTAGAATCAACGATTCCAGCGGCTTTTCGCCGGTGAGTCGCTGCTGTAATGAGGTATGCGGAACCCAGGCGGTCATAAACCCGCCCACCACTTTCGGGCCTGGCCGTGTCGCCACGCCGATCACCCGCCACGGCGCGCCGCCAATCTGGACGATCTCATCAAGCGGATTTTCTCCTCCGGGGAACAACGTATCGCGCCCGGTCTCATCGAGGATCAACACCGGTTCGCCTTCCGCGACGTCGCGTGCGGTAAAGCCATTTCCCTGCACAAAGCGCAGCCCTTGCAGGGCGAAAAAGTCTTGTGACACGCCGGAGAGCATCATGGAGGAGTCGAGCCCTTTGCGAACCGCGAGCGTGGTGCTGCTGACCACCGGCGAGACACCGATGACCCACGGCAGCGTCTGCAAACTGCGCACATCATCCATCGACAATGCGCGCTCCATATCCGGGCGCTTGCTGCCCCACCCCGTGCCGGGATGGATCTCCAGCGTGGTGCTTCCCAGTTTGCCAATCTCGCTCATGATCGCCTGCCGTGCGCCTTCGCCTACCGCCATCGAGGACACCACTGACGCAATGCCAATAATGATCCCCAGCATGGAGAGAAACGCGCGCATCCGGTGCCCAAGCAGCGAACGCCAGGCCATGCGGACCGCCTCACGAAGACGGCGACCCAGCGAGGCGCGTCCGTTATCCTGCTCCGCCAGCGCAATCGGACGACGAACGGCAGCGTGCTGAACGTCGCGAATGATCCGTCCGTCGCTGATCTCAATCATTCGCTGCGCCTGCCGGGCAACGTCGCGATCGTGGGTGACGATGATGACCGTGTGCCCCGCCGCATGTAGCTGGTGCAGCACATCCATTAACGCCTTGCCGCTGACGCTGTCGAGCGCACCGGTGGGTTCATCCGCGAGGATGATATGCGCACCGTTGATCAGCGCCCGACAGATGCTCACGCGCTGCTGTTGCCCACCCGAAAGCTGAGCGGGCCGGTGCTGGAGCCGGTTTTCCAGGCCAAGCTGACGTGCAAGACGCTGGGTGCGCGCATTGCGCTCTTGCGCTGACATCGCGGTGTACAGCGCGGGAATGGCGATATTCTCTTCCGCCGTCAGATATGGCATCAGGTGATAGCGCTGAAATATAAACCCCAGATAACGGCTGCGCAGATCGGCCAGGTGCAGGCTATCGGCGTCATGTACCGGCGTTCCGTTGATCAACACCTCGCCGGAAGAAGGCTTGTCCAGGCAGCCGATGATGTTCATCAGCGTGGACTTCCCCGACCCCGAGGCGCCCACAATCGCCACCATCTCACCGCCGTGGATGGTCAGTGAAATGTCGCTCAGCACCGCAAGCGTCTCGCTTCCCGCGCTGAATGTCCGGCAAACCTGGCGTAAGACGATAATCGGTTCCATCCGCTATCCCCGCACCGTGTCCTGCGCCAGCACCACGCGATCGCCAGCCTGCAATCCCTCCAGCACCTCGGCGTACTGTCGATCGTTGATCCCGATGCGGATGGTGCGGGTGCGCGTTTTCCCGTTTTCAACGGTCGTGATGGTGTAGCGCTCGGTATCCAGCGCCTGCCCGAGTGCTGCGACCGGCACGCGCAATACGTTCTTTGCTTCGGCAATCTGAATAAATACCTGCGCCGTCATCGACGTTTTGAGCTCTCGCTCAGCGTTAGGCACTTCAAAGGTGCCGGTGTAGTACACCGCCATTGCCTGTTGATTACCGCCCATGCCGCTCTCGCCGGGCGCTTCCAGCGCTTCCTGCGGCGCAGGCTGCACGAAACCCATCGTACTGGCGTAGCGTTTATCCGGATTGGCGATAACGTAGAAGCGCAGCGGCTGACCCGGACGGATTTTTTGCACGTCGGCTTCCGAGATACGCGTTTGCACCTGCATGGTGTCGAGATCCGCCAGCACCAGAATGGTCGGCGCCATTTGCGAGGAGACGATAGTCTGCCCTTCCCGGGTGACGATACCCAGCACTTCGCCGTCGATAGGCGCCACAATGCGGGTATAGCTGAGGTTAGCCTGCGCCGTTTTCACCGCCATCTCCGCCTGCACAATCTGCGCATCGCTCACGTCAATTTGCTGCACCTGCGCATCGTATTGCGCCTTCGCCTGCTCGTATTCACTGCGCACGGCAGAACCGTCACGCAGCATCATGCGCTGGCGGTTCAGTTCCTGGCGATAACGTAACAGCGTCGCCTGCGCCGACAGCTTTTGCGCTTTAGCGCTGGCCAGTTGCGCGCGCGTGTTGTTCAGATCAGACTCCTGCAAAGTGGGGTCAATTTCCGCCAGCAGTTGGCCTTTTTGCACCTTCTCGCCCTGGCGCACGTACAGCTTGCGCAACTGTCCGTTGACCTGCGCGCCGACGTTAACCTGCACCGCCGGTTTCAGAACCCCCGTTACCAACACCACCTTTTCGATGTCGCCCGTGCCAATGGTCTCCAGCGGTAAATTCTCCTGCGGCGCGGTCGACGCCAGCGTCGCCCACGTGCCACCAACCGCAACGGCCAGCGCCAGTGCGCCGCCGATCAGCAGCCAACGCGATTTCGGCGTCATACCTTGACCTCCAGCGGGCTGAGCTTGCCGTCGGTCAGTTGATAAACCCGCTGAAACCGCGACAAAATCGCGTCGCTGTGGGTGACCACAATCAGAGACTTACCGGCGTTCTGGCAATGCGCGTGAATCGCCGCCATCACAATGGCCGCCGTATCGTCGTCAAGATTGGCGGTAGGCTCGTCAAGCAACAACACCGGACGCGAACTGTACAGCGCGCGCGCCAGCAATAACCGCTGACGCTGGCCGAGCGACAGCGCCGCGTGGCTTTCGCGGATCAGAGCGTCAATACCGCCCGGTAATCCGCGTACCACCTCGCCCAGCGCGAGGGAATCGAGCAATGCCTCAATCCGCCCACGATCGCGTTCGCGGTAGTGCGCGTCGAACAACGTAATGTTTTCGCGAACCGAGGCATTAAACAGAATGTCCTCCTGACTTTGCAGACAGACAAACTGCGCCAGTTGCTGCGCAGTCAGCGCCGTGTCTGCGGCATAACAGCCCCCCGCCTGCGGAGAAAATAGTCCGGCAATCAGGCGGAGTAAGGTGCTCTTACCCGCACCGGATTCACCGACAATCGCAATCTGATCGCCCGCGCGCAGCGACAGTGAAACCGACGACAGCACCGGTCTGGCGGGATCGTAGCCATAGCACAACGACGCAAACGTCAGGTCCGGCGCCGTATCGGCGGGAAGTTGCGCTGCCTGCGAAACAGGCGCTGCCTCGTCCCGTGGCGCAAACAGCGCATGGGCGCGGGTGTCGATTACGTTCAACTGCGATTTCTGGATGATGGCGTAGAAGATCCGCGTGACGTAGGAGGTGAAGATTTGCCGCAGAAAGCTATAGGCAAAAAAATCGCCCAATGAGATCAGTTTGCTGTGCACCATCGGCAGAACCACCAGCATAAACACCACCATTTCCAGGCTCCCGGTGAGCTGATACAGCCCCTCTTTCACCTGCTGATAGACCTTCTGGCGTTGCAAACACGAAAACAGATCGCGACTGAAGCCGGCGAATTGCCCCTGGCGCTGCCCTTCCAGTCCGGCGGTTTTGACGGTCAAAATGCCCTGAATGGTCTCCATGAAAAAATCGTTCAGGGTGGCGCTTTTCAGCTGCAGTTGCTGGGTGAACCAGCGGTCGCGGATCACCGCCCAGACGCTGATGATCCCCATTACCGTCACGCCGACGGCGGAGATCGCCGCCAGCACGGGCGCAATCCAGAACATGATCGCCAACGCGATCGTACAGATCACCCAGTCGGAGCGCAGGCCGTTATCCAGCTCAATCTTTTGCAACAGGCCAATCTGCCAGGCCGTGAAGCGGCTGAAGATCTCCCCCGGCGCCCGTTTTTCGAAAAAACGCAGTGGGTTGTGGAGCAGACGGGAAAACCCCACGCCACTGTGGATCAGCACAAAGCGTTTGATAAAACGTTCACTAATCACCCGCACGCCCAGCGCCATCAGTGAGGAGGCGACAAACGCCAGGATAAACCAGCCGTAGGGAAAGTCGCGGCTCTCCACGCTGGAGAAGGCCTGGTTGATGGCGTTGCTCACCATCGTCGGCATCAGAAATAGCGTCAGCGAGACGAGGAAGGTCAACAGCATCAGCCGATAGATCCCCGGCACCGCCGCGGTTTCCTGCATGCTCATCGCCTGCGGCGCGCTCTGCGCGGTTGTCGACAACGGTAAATCAGGGTCTGCGGCAAATGCCTGCTCAGGTTCGACAATCAGGGCATAGCCGCTGATCTCCTGCTTAAGCGCGGCAAATGGTAACCACTGCTCGCCAATCGCCGGGTTCATCACGCACACGTGGTTGCCTTTGCGCCAGGCCAGCAGGACATAATGACTTGCGCCGTAATGCAAAATGGCCGGTAGCGGCAGGGAGCTCAGCTCATCGTGCTCAAACAGCACCGGCGTCGTCGCAATGCCCAGCCGCGCCAGAATGCGCATCAGCGTATCCAGTGAGGTTCCGTGGTCAGAGGCCGGAAACCACTCGCGCAATGTGGCCAGCGAAACGGGCTGACCCTGCGTTTGTGCCAGCATCGCCACGCACGCCAGTCCGCACTCGTTGGTCTCTTCCTGAAAGATCAGATTCGGGATCGTGGTCGTCATTTTTATCATCAGTGATTAATAAAGAAGAGAGAATGGCTGTGCCAAAGGAGCCACTCCTGTGGGTATTCACGCAGCGTGGATTCAATAATGTCAGGCAGCTCGCGGGCGACGTTCTGACTGCTCACTGGCGGATGAATATGGATGCGCAGGCCGTTGTGGTAGCTGAGGTGATAAAACACCACCTGCGCCGCAATCACCCCGGAAAGGCGAACCACACCATTGTGTAACTTCGCGCTGCGGCCGAATAAACGACACGGCAGTTTCGCCGCCAGCGCCCCTTCGGCCTGTAGGGTATAGTCCGGCGAGATATCGGGAAAAATAATCATGTTCTGCCGCCCGGTAGCGACATCGGTGATGAGCGCCATCAGGCTGCCGGCCAGCGTTTTGTTCTGCTGATGGATGGAGCAATAGGTGAGGTCGATACCGCCCAGGGCACGGGTCTGCGCGTTATAGAGTTCGGCGCTGGAAGAGACCACCACGCAGGCTTTACCCGGCGTGACGCAGGCGCCGACCATCGCCGCCAGCACGTCCGACACCGTATGTAACGGCGCCAGAATGTAAGGAATGTTCTGCTGATGCAGCGGTGCGACTACGGCATCAAGTTCAGCCGCACAGGCACGGATCTGCTGGAGCAGCGCCGGGTTTTGTCCCCATGTTGCGGCCTCTTCCAGCAGGCGGCGACGCACGGCGACCCAGGCCGCGTCCACCCGGCCGGTTTGCCCGATCAGGCAGCGGGTGTTTTCGTTTGCCACCGCATTGCGTAAGCGAAATGAGCGCCCCAGCAACCGTAGCGCGCAGAGTCCTTTCGCCACGGTCAGTAATACGGGCAGCGGTAGATAGCGCATTATTTTTCGCAGCAGAATCAGCGTTCCCTGAGAAAAATTACGCTTCGCGTTATACAGCCATCCCGCACTGTTTTTAAAACTAAATACGCTCCAGACAATAAAAAATCTGACCACCGCGGTTATTTATCCTCTTTCAGCAATTGCAGCATGCGCTGCGCAAATTGAGGAAATTCACTGTCCTGGGCCACCACATAGCGTTTATTGATAATAAACATCGGCGTCGCGTTAATGTCATAGTGTGCGGTAATGGCGGCCATCGTGCTGAGACGGTTTTTAACCGCATCGCTCTGACGCAGAGTGTTAAATTTATCCACATCAATATTGTTTTTTACCAGCCAGGTATTCAGTGCCTTCTCATCGGTGAGATCGACATTGCGGGTAATAACGGCGTTATAGGCACTATCGCGAACGTTCTTTTCAATCCTCATCTCTTCCAGCGTGGCAAAAATCGGCGCGTAAGCGGCAAGACCGTTGTCCTCACTGGCAATATGAATCGCGGTAAATGAACTGCCCGGTGGCAGGGTGCGGGAAAATTCCGCCAGATTTTCTTCGTTTGCCGCACAATAATGGCAACCGTAAGACATCACCTCGATAATACTGCGCGCGTCTTTAATCGGACTCTGTGCAATGTGTTCTGCGCTGACTTCACGAAAAGCCTGCGTTTGTGAGTGATCCGTGGCAAAGGTATTAAAGACAAAAATGTGGTAACAAAGCACCGTCATCAACGAAGAGATAACGATCAAGCACAGCGAATAGCTGATAATGGTGATGCGTTTAAATTGGTTCGCCATAGTATTCTCGCAGCGGAAAAGATAAACCTGGAGGCGCGGGTACCTCCAGGTCATAGCCAATGATTAGCGGTTCGGAACCCCACCACACTTGCTGGCATTTGCATCTTTCATTGAGGTAGTGCTGCCGTGCTTATCCGTACAGGTCGTCAGTTCCTTACAGGAGGTCACCCCCCCAATGGTGACGTTCTGATACGTTGTTTCGCAGGTTTTACAGGTTCCGCCCACAACGTTAGCCACTTCGATCGCAGTTAATTTTTTCATCTCTGTTTTCCTTACTTAGGGTTTAATTGGGTGCAATCACTTGCACCGATCGCTCGGCAAATACCACTGCCGAAAAGACGTTTCACGGGTCACGGCATAATTCCCTTGAACACCGTGAATAACGCAATGTTGTTTCTAATATTCAGTCGTTTCATTAAGTGCCGCTTGATATAGCTCAGGCGTCGGACATCGATATTCACTTCGCAGGAAATCTGCGACAGCGATTTCCCTTTGAATATCTCTTCCATCAGCCACCATTCATTACCGGAAATCGTATAATTCATTTCCCGGTGGTGCAGTCTTCTGCGGGTGTAATTCACTAATGAATAGCTAAAGCAGCATCCCTGATGTCGTTGATCTAATAATTCCTGAAAAAAAGGGGTGGTATTGGCGAGATTCTCGCTTTTCAATAACCAGTGAGCGCCTGGCAAGAGCGCATACAACGTGAAAAACAGCGGCATGTTGTGCTCGCTTAATAAAATGATCAGATTCTTGTTTTCACGCTGATAGAAATTATTCATGAGCTGCAGCGCACGAATCCGCTCACGCGGCAGGCTGTCCAAATCGCAGAGGATCCACAGGCAGCAGTCATCATTTACGCGAGTCTGTAACTGCTTGATCAACTGCGTGTAATCATCCGTTAAGGAATATAAAACGTCCGTTTGCTCCGCGAGCAAACTGGCAATCACCGTTTTGATTCCTTGCGAAAAAAAGAGATCTTTGTTGTAAAGAAAACACTGATACACCATGCCTCAATATCCTTTTGATGACGCTACTGATAGTTCAATGTGTAATTTGCCGTGGCGGTAAAAGGTCCGGTGGTCAGGGTGCCGTTTGCTAAGGCATCCGGCTCGGCCTCCACAAACGCCTGGAAATTAAGCCGTAAAATGGTGTCGTTGATCGCGGCCGGACGGGTCGCCACATTCAGGCGTACAGGCGTATCGTCCTCCTCCAGCAGACCGATCCCCACGCCCCCCGCATTGCCCGGCGACGTGGCGCTGATCGCCAGTCGGTCCGCCAGATTGCCGTTGGCAATACCGCTGAACGTCACCGTGACGGAATTAAAGACGCTCGGCGTGCAATCCTCTAATTTGATCGTGAACGGAACCGGCACTGTTTTCCCGTTGATATACAATGACTTTGTCGATACTTTCCCGAAATCGACCGGCACCCGCTCTGAATCAGGCGCAATGCTGCACGGGTAGGCCATCACCACGCCGGTGAAACTGAGATCGCCACCCAGTAACTCCCCCAGCGCCCACACCGGGGCCGGAGCGAGCGTCGTCAATAAACAGGCAAAGATCATTGTTACGCGATGCATATTCCCTCCTTACTGGAATTCAGCCACAACCGTTGCCGATGCATGGAACTCGCCTTCCGGAATGACTGACGTGGTGTATTTCGCCACCGGTGCGGCAGTCAGGTTCCAGTCGCCTTCGTTATTGGCAAACCCCGGCACGTTATAGAAGGTGTTGGGTGCCACCGGGTTACCCTGACGGTCACGCAGCGCAATGCCCAGCTCGGAACGATCCGTTGTTCCCTGCGTACTCAGGTACTTGCCGTCATCAAACGCCGGATTGGCCTGCTGGATCCCCAGCTTGATATTCAGTGCACCCTGGGCGAAGCTGCCGCCCTCGCACTTCACATGAATCGGCACATTCTGGCTGTAGTTGGTGCCGTTCAGTCGGCTACCGATCCCAGGAATGTTGCCGAAGTCGACGACGATCGGCGTCCCCTGATTAACGGTACATTTATCCGGCACGGTGATGACCCCGGAAGCGATGGTGATGCGCGACAGAGGGGTTTGCCCCATTGCGCCCGGCCCCAGGCGACCAAAGAGTTTTGCGATCTCAGAGCCTTGCAGGTTCACCCCGTTGATAATCGGTTTGGTGATCATAAAGGTCACCTTCCCCTTTGCGCCGGAGGTAAACTGGTTGTCAAGGATCGTGCTGGGCGGGTTGCAGTAGTTCTGATTGGCGTCGTTTGAGATGTTATCAAACGGTACGGTTTTATAATCTTGCAGATTCCCACCGATGTAGATCTCAATTTTAACGTCCATATAGTCATTGAGCTTGAGGTAACCCGCCGTCATTCCGGACTGCGTCAACGTCGCCTGCGACATGTAATACACCGGCTGATCCACCACTGACTGCGTACAGTACGCTCGCCCCTGGAACATCCCCGCCAGATTAAACTCATCAGTAATGGTCGCCCCGGCCTGGTTGGAGGTAATATCATGATTGCTAATATTAATCAGATAGTCATAGGTCCCATTCACCGGTTCAATTTCACCATCCAGTGCGGACCACGCCGTGCCCGACACGCCAAGCGTGCTGAGCGCCAGTAAGACCGGCCATTTGCGGCGGAACAGGCCTGACAGTTTCATTACAAATACTCCATCTTCAGGCGGACCAGACTGCTAAAGTCGCCCGCGCTCACATGCAAACCGGTGGATTCCAGCGCCGCCATAAAATTCAGTTCACTGTCACCGGAATTCACCAGCCAGGGCGCATGGGTCTGACCGACATCCAGCGCATTCCCGTCCTTATCGAGCAGGCGCACGCCCGCGCCCTGAGTCGTACCGCTGGTGCGTAATAGCTGCCCGTTATTAAGATCGGATTCACCAACGAACGTCAGTTGTACCGCCTGCTCCCCGGTGCTGTAGGCTCGCCAGTCATTCCCGGTGGTTCTGGAAGCCAGACTCCCTCGCGACTGCGACGCCCCTTTCAGACAGTCCTTCAGATGCAATTTGAAGCGTACCGGCTCGCTGCGATCGCCCGCCTGGCGAAAATTCTGCGCGCTGATCTCGCCCATCTCGACGTCCTGAATGCGCCCTTGTGTCATCAGCACACAGGGAGAGGCAAACACGGAGCCGTGAAACCGGACAATGCCGCTATCTTCGCTGACATGTTCCTGAGCGCTATGCTGTGGCTGCGCTGGCACATCCGCCCCGCACTGAAATGCCACGCCCATCGCAAGGAGGGCCACAGTGGATAAAGGATTTTGCATTGTCTGGTTCCTCCTGATTAGCCCTGCTGCGCCGGTGGAAGCGCTTTGCAGGTGTTGCCCTCGCAACGAAACTTCAGCTCCGGGTGTCCGCCATAGTCGTTCACGTACATCATGGAAAACTGGCTGACGCTCCCGTCCGTCACCGCAAACTGCTGGCTCGATTTGGGTGCGATCATGATCCCTGGAAATTGGGTGATCTTTTGTCCGGCCCCTTTGGACAGCCCGAGGATCGTGACGTAGTAGGGCGTTGGGTTCTGTACGGTCATCTGGCTGCCGTTTTTATGGAACACCACCTGGTCCTGCCAGATTTCACTCCGGGTCTTCGGGATCACCGCCGCCGGGCGGTAAAACAGCTTGATGCGCGACTGCATGGCCAGTTGCAGCGTATTCGGTTTATCCGGCTTCGGCGGGATCTCCCGGACGTTGAGGTAGAACAGGCTTTCTCTGTCCTGCGGCAGCTTGTCGATCCCCGCGGTTTTGGTGACGCGCGCAATCCCTTTCTGTCCCCCGTTGATTCGCTGTAGCGGCGGTAACACAATCAGCGGCGAGGTAATCTTGTTACCCTTTTCATCCTCGACCCACGACTGGGCAAGGAAGGGAATATCCGGGCTGGTATTGGACAGATTGGCGCTCGATGAGGCCTCTTTCTCCGTAATAATGACGCGGGTTCTGTCCAGAGAGACCCCCGCCTGCGCGTAGCCGCCAATCATGCTCAGCGCCCACGCCGCCATCAGATATCCGCTATGTCTTTTCTTGCTCATTTTTGGCCTTTTATTACAGTGAGATAACTCGTTCTGTCGGGATTAACGACACGGCAGAAGCGCGTTCGCTGATCCGTTGTTTGCACCTGGCGGAATCGTGACCTGACATTGCTGCTTACCGCCCCACATCACGTTCAGCGTTTCGTTCGCATTGACCCCCGCAAGCCAGGCTTGCCCGTCTTCCAGCACCATCGCGACGCTTACGCCATCGGGGTTGTAAATTTCCGCGCCGAATGGCGGAACGCTGCCATCCGCGAGGCGTAGCGTCCCCATCATCTTCATCCCCTTCGCCATACCGAAGGCCTGATAGCCAATCGCGCCTTCCGTCAGGGTCGTCGTGCTGATGGCTTTTGACGGTTCGATGTCGCTGTCCATCGCATCCACGTCCACGCGGGTGTCAAAACTGTTGTAGCTCACCACATCCGGCACCACGGCAATGCCGTAGCCGTTAGTCCGCGACTTCTTACCGTTAAGCGGCACGCCGCCAATGCCATTGGTATCCACCATGACGCGCGCCGTGTTGATCGTTGCGCCGCTGTTATGCATCGCCGCGCCGTGGCGGGTTGCCGTGAAGCCGCCGCGCAAGGTCGTGCTCAGCGCCATGTACTGGCTCTGCTGATAGCTGGCGTTGGTATTGATTTCCGCCAGTTGCGAACGATGCTGGTAATAGCCGTCAACGCTGGCGTTACCGCTCTGGCTGGCACCGGCACGAATGCGCCACAAGTTGTTGTAATCACTGTTGTCGGTGTAGGACGCCATCGGACTGGTTTTGCCGTTGTTGGTCTGGATATCCAGACCCGCCCATTTGTTGTCGCCAATCGGCACCGACAGCGAGAAGGAGATCGAGTCGTCTTTGCGCCCTTTATAATCAGTACGGTAAGCGGAAAGGTTGGCGGTGATGCCGTTGATCTCGCCAATCCGGAAGGCGCGTCCCACCGACATGCCGTAGCGATCCTGGCTGCGCTTATCCCAGTAGTTCTGGTGCGTCCAGGTCAGAAAGACGGTCGTCGCCTTCCCTGCTTCGCCAGCCCAGAACGTTTTATTCCCGGTGATGGTATAGAGCTCTTTTTCGCGCCCGATGTGATCGTATCCCTGATAGCGTTCATCGAGGTATTGCGACATAGAGCGGAAATCTTCCTGCGAAAAACGGTAGCCCGCGAAGGTAATGGAGCTGTTGTATTCGTCGAAGGTTTTCGCGTAACTCAGCTTGTAAGAGGTCCCTTTCAGCCGGTTGCCGTCAGGCTCGCGGCTCCAGGATTCAGTGGCATCCACGGAAATCGCGCCAAACGCGTAGAGATCGCGTCCGATACCCAACGACGCCGCAGTGTACTCTTCACCGGAAGACTGTAAGCCGCCATACAGCGACCAGGCGTTGCTAACCCCCCAGGAGAAATCACCGGAAAGGAACGTTGGCCCCTGCATTTTATGGTTGTAACGGGACGGCGTACCGCCTGAGATGTTGTAACGAACGTAGCCCGGACGCGTGAGATACGGAATATTGGCGGTGTTCACCTGGAAGGTGGAGACTGAGCCGTCCTGTTCCTCAACGCGTACATCGAGGGTACCGCGCACTGAACTGCGCAAATCCTGAATGTTGAACGGCCCGGCAGGCACCGTGGTTTCATAGATGATGCGTCCACTCTGGCTAACGGTCACTTTGGCGTTGGTACGAGCGATACCATGAATTTCAGGCGCATAGCCCTGTAACGCCGGCGGCAGCATGCGCTCATCGCTGGCCAGGTTGACCCCGGTAAAACGTACGGTATCGAAAACCTGCGAATTCAGGTAGATCTCACCCAGCGTCAGTTTCGCCGCGATCATCGGCAAGGGGCGGTAGGCGTAGATCTGATTCCAGTCGAAATCGAATTGATGGTTCTGGCTGTAGTAGCTGGTCTGGTATTCACCACGCAGACGCCAGCCACCGATGTTCGCACCCGCCTGGCCGTAGCCTGAAACCGCGCTGTAGTTTTCCTGACCGTTGAACTGGCGGGTGAGTTGCCCGTTGAGGCTGTAGTCGAACAGGAGGCCCGCGATCCCTTCATCCCAGCGTTCAGGCGGCGTCCAGTTGGGATCGTTATACTTCATCCACGCCTGTGGCACGGTGATTTCAAGCACGCCGGCATAGTTGCTTAATTTCGCCCCTGGCAGACTTTGCAGGGAGTAGCAATTCTCATAGAGCTGGGTGACCCTGACGCGGGCCTCATCTTTCAGCGCCAGTTTGTCCAGTAGATCGCCGCTGATGCACGGCAGCGTGCGCTTGCCTTCGGGAGCCTCGATATAACGAATTTTCTCCTGACCGACTGGCTGACCGTTAATACGGATATCCAGCAAATAATCGCCAGGGGTGACATAGTTGTCGGTCGCAAAACGCGACAGATCAATCTGCGTACGATCCGCGGCATCCAGGACATCGGTATTAAACTCAACGCTCTCCTCGGCACTGGCCATCGGCGCATAGCCGCTATGCATTACCAGAAGAGCAATGATCGTTAGATGGGTATTTAATTTTACCGACATGATTTTCGTCCCGAATAAATCCGTTAAAAACGGCCTGCGTCCCGCTACGTTATTGTTATGCTGTTAGTGGTAATCCATAAAAAACTGCGCAACGGCAGTAAACTCGCCCGCTTTTATATATTTTTGAACCGGTACCAGCGATGCGGAAAATTTTAAAACGTTATCAGTTTCGCTCAGTTCATATTCCGGAGAGGGTTGACCCAGCGTTAATATTTCACCCTGATTGTCACGTAGACGAATACCAAAGCCATCGGCGTCACCACTGACTAATAATGTGGTGGGGTCGGATGCCGCCGCATTACCCATAAAGGTGACCGAAGCATAAGGATAAAGTGAACCATCGTTGCCTCGTTTCACCACGGAACATCCCGTCAGGCGTATCAGGACTGGCCGCGTAATATTGCCTTCATCATTGCGATTAATCAGGCTGGCAGAAACATCGCCAAACTCAACCTCTATATCCCGACTGTTCGGGTCAAGACTGCATGCCGCCTCAATCAGTTCACCGCTCATCGCTAATTTCCCCGGCGTGACGGTGGATGCTGAAACCGAAGCCGACCCGACCAGAGCGCAAAAATAGACGGCGATGAGGAGCGTATTGTTTATTTTCACTTTGTCCCTCCCTGGTACGATGCCTGCGGTGAAGAAAGTGCGGGAACACGTCCCGCACTCAACACTTCAGGTCAATTACTGGTATGCAATCTCGAAGTTCACTGTGGACTGGAAGGAACCAGCAGCCACGGTTGCGCTTGCGCTTTCTGCTTTCACATAGGCCACAAACGGAATGGTGTTAGTGCCGTTAACCAACTGAACCGGTGTAGTTGCCGTGCCCCACACCACATCCTGGCTGGCGCTGTCACGCAGGCCGATACCCGCACCAGACGCAGTGCCAGAGGTGAAGGCCGCCAGAGTGGCGTCAGTTAGGTTGGTGCTGGTCGGGGTGTAAGTCACTTCTGCAGTTTGTGCTACAGTGATGTCACAGTGCTGCAGTTCGATGTTCTGGTGTACGTTTCCGGCGCGAGCACCGTTAGCCAGTGCAGAAACAGGAATCTGACCAAAATCAACGGTCACCGGGCTTGAACCTGGCGCCAGACCACAGGCGGTATTTACCAGTTCACCCTGGAATTCAATCACACCGTTCGTTGTGTCAGCTAACACAGACATAGAACCCAGAGCGGCGCTGAACGCAACAGCCATAGCAACTTTATTCATTTTCATAACAATTTCCTGTTTGTACCAATATCCTGAGAAATAAAGAGTCATCACGTCGCATTCGTTATTCCGTTCTGCTGTAATCAACTCTTGGTTTTGTTCTGGAAATGTCCTGGTAATAATTAAAACTGCAATAATATTAATTATCACCACTCCTTCGAACTGATGAAAATGCTACCAAATCAAAATTTCCACACAAAGCACTACATTTGCTGTGGAATAGATACGCATTGTTAACTCGCAGGGAAAGGAAAGGTGGGTTTATATCTCGCGAAACCGCGCGATTAATCCGAAATACACGATGGATTTTTAGTAAAATAAATTAGAGAAACAGCGAGGTGATTAAGATAATTCCCGATAATACCGGAAACAAAATAGTTATTCAGGAAATTATTGGAATAGTTAAGGTCAAAATAACAACAGCAGAGCTCAGGGATGTTCCTTCCCGTCGTTTTGACAAGCCTGAAGCACACTTAGCCAGTCGTCGGGTGGATTCCCCCCATCGAGCATTTCCCGAAAATCTTATAGGCATCGGTCTTGCGGCCGTAGGTGTGTAATGACCCTTCATCATTCACCCATGCGATGACAAAGGATTCAAAACCTATAAAGGAGGAAAAAGCCGCCTCGCAAATCCGGGCGGAAAGATTATCTCAGGCTGACGGCATCAACGCCGCATTGTACCCGGCATTCTCCGCAGCCGGTACAGCGCTCGCTGTTCAGCACAGGGATCCCCGTCGCGCCGAGGGTACAGGCCAGCTCAGGGCACGCCTCAACACACTGGTTGCACGAGCGCACCGGATTAACGCAGGCAGCGCTGAACGTCGGGCGCAGACCCGTATCAAAACGAACCTGTACGCACAGCGCGCCACTCGGGCATGCGTCAATGCACGCCCCACAACCATCGCAACTGGCATACTCTATCGCCAGTTGCGGGTAGCCGTCTTCGTGACGGGTCAGAATTCCCATCGGGCAGGCATCGATACACTGATTGCAGCGGGTACATTGCGCGATAAACTGCGCATCAGGCGCCGCTCCTGGCGGCAGTGGATGCGCGAGTTGAGGCACCGGTGCGCTCTCCGGCGCAGTGTGCTTTGCCGCGCTGACAAACACGCGAAACAGCCCACGCCGACTGACGTGCCGATGCGTCATCAGCGCCTGATAATATTTCTCTGACTTGTTCATCCGAAGTACAGCCGTTTCACCGCAGGTTGCAATGCACGCTGTTGCTCCATCTCCTGCAGATAACACGCCGTTACAGCGGCTAAACGCGCATAGAACGGGCTCACCGCGCTGTCCTGCACTCGTTCCAGATAGTGATATCCCCACGGCAGCAGATACACTTCGAATAACTGATTCACCGCCGTGTCTTTACCGGCCTCCAGCAGCGCGCTACTGGCTAACAGCATCAGGCCAAACTGATCTTCGGGTTCGCTCTGGTGCGAGTCAAATGCCATTCCCTGCGACTGTAAAAACGCGCGGTATTCCGCGGTGGTATCGCCCATCAGCAGATTATCGCGTTCCAACCAGACGGAGCCCCAGGGCGGCGCGGGCATATCGCCCTGCCCCTCGAACAGCACGGAAAATTGCCACGCCAGGTCATCAGCCTCCGGCAACGGCCAGTCGGCACATAGCCTGGTCATCTGCGCCGGATCGCGCCACGGGTACAGATCGGGCAGCGTAGGTAGGCAGTCAAACAGCGCTTTCACCTCCGGTCGCCCGGGGGAGTAGTAAAACAGTGCACCAAGGATCCTCGGTAATACAGCACTGGATGGCATGTTGGATACTCCTGAAAAAGTGCCTGATGGCGGTTAATGTTCGCCCAGACGGCGGGGCCGGACACGCGGTCCGGCCCATGAGGCTTACATCGGTAACGTCCACAGATTGTAGAACGCAATCCTGCCCACCAGCTCAGCCACGATGACAACCACGGCGGTCATCGCCAGAACGGTGACGCTGGACTTCAGTCGCGCCCAGGTCACCACCCCAATAATGCCCACCGCCAGCAGCGCCGCCTGGGCGGTAAACCAACTGGTTTGCGCCGCCGTTAACGCGCCGTCCGCACTCATCAGCGTCGACATATACCCCGGACGCAGGCAGAAGCTGGCGAGGATCGCCAGCACACTGACCAGCAGGCCCAGACGCAGTCCGAACAGGCCGGCCAGAATGCCGCCGCCAATCAGCGGCGTCAGCACCATCATCACCGTCGTATACGACGTGCGCCAGGTGACTACCGTCGGCAACTGGTAGATTTGCGGGATCGCCAGTATAAAGACCACGCCCACCACCGCTGCCAGCCACACCAGCGCTTTACATAGCGCGGCCGCGCCACGGTTCAGCAGCAGACCGAGAGAACCCAACCCGCCGAGCGTGGCAAACACTGCCGACAGCACAATTTCGTTGCTCATCGGCGAATGCCCTACGCGCAGCAGCATATTCAGCGCACGCAGCGGTTGCCCGACGTGGATTATCCCCAGCAGTACCCCAACCCCGAACAGACACATGACGGAGAACAGGCCGATGGCCATCCGTCGCGCCTCGATCTGCCCCAGAGTGCCGCCAATCAGCAGCAGAATAAATGCGCCGACTGCGCTTTGGGTAAAGACGGTAAAAAAGACCAGCGGTAACTCATGCATGGCGCACCTCCCCCATATTCATAATGGCCCCTTCCTTGTCGCCCGTAGGTTTGGCCTTCGGATGCGGCTTAATGATGAGGTTAGGATGGGTAAACGACGCGGCGGGCAGCGGCGCAATTTCGTTCTCGCTGCCGTACTTCGCGCGCAGTTCATCGATTGGGCCGAAATCCAGCGCTCGCTGCGGACAGGAATCCACACAGATGGGACGCAGATTCTGCTCCAGTCGGTCGAGACAGCCGTCGCATTTGCGCATGACTTTGGCCTTAGCATCAAACTGCGGCGCGCCATACGGGCAGCGCATTTCACAATAGCGGCAACCGACACAGACGCTGTCATCGACCAGCACCAGACCGTCTTCTTCACGCTTGTGCATCGCGCCGGTCGGGCAGCCTGATACGCAGACGGGTTCATCACAGTGGTTACAGGCGATAGAGAGGTAGTAGGTAAAGGTGTCGTTGTGCCAGCTTTCCCCTTCTTTCACCCAGCTTCCGCCGCCGTATTCATAGACCCGACGGAATTTCGGACCGACGTCCAGATCTTTATTATCCTTACAGCTGACCTGGCAGGTTTTACAGCCTGAGCAGCGCGAGGAGTCAACATAAAAGCCATACTGTTTCATTGCGGATCACTCCTTAAGCGCGTTTGATTTCAACCAGGTTGGTATGCTGCGGGTTCCCTTTCGCCAACGGCGACGGCAGATGACTGGTCAGGGTGTTGATGCACCCGCCAACGTCCACACCGTTGCTGTCCAGACGGGTCCACGCCCCCTGTGGCATCGCCACTACGCCCGGGAGAATGCGCTGAGTCACCTTGCAGGGAATCGCCACCACGCCGCGATCGTTGAACACATGTACCAGATCGCCAGAGTTCAACTGACGCGCGCTGGCATCTATCGGGTTGATCCACACTTCATCCGGTACCGCTTCATGCAGCATCAGCACGTTGGTATAGGTTGAGTGGGTATGGCCTTTGGTGTGAAAACCGCTTAACTGCAGCGGATACTTCGCGGTCAGCGCTTTGTTCAGATGCGACTCTGTCACCGCGCAGAACTCCGGTACCGCCGGGATGCGATCGCCTTCCGGCAGCGTCCACGCTTTCGCGAGATCGGCCAGCGCCTGCGAGTAGATCTCAATCTTGCCGGACGGCGTGGTCAGCGGATTGGCCACGGCGTCGGCGCGGAAATCAGCAAACGCCAGGCTCTGTTTGTCTGTCGCGATACGCTGGTCGATGACCCCCATCTCTTTCGCCACCGGCCATTCCGGCAGGTACGGGCGTTTTTCGCGGATCTGCTGATAGTGCATTTCTGCCCACTGCGCCTGCGTCCGCCCTTCGGTGTACTGCTCGCGCAAGCCCAGATGACCGGCGATATCAGCACAAATGTCGTAGGTGCTACGCACTTCCCACATCGGCGTGACCGTTTTCTGTAGCGCGATCATGTAGTTGTGAGAGCCCGTGGCATAAGAGCTATCCACCAGATCTTCCGCTTCGAGATAGCTGGTTTCCGGCAGCAGGAGATCGGCGTACTTCGCACTCGGCGTCATGTGGTTTTCAATGACGACAATGGTTTCGCACAAACTCTCATCCGCGAGAATTTTACGCGTACGGTTGATTTCACCGTGCTGGTTCAACAGCGTGTTACCGGCCTGGTTGAAGAACAGCTTGATGCCGGTTTTCAGTTTGTCCGCCCCCTTAACACCCATCGTGGTGGCCGTCATGATTTCCGGACGTTGAATCGCATCCGTCCAGAGATAGCACGGAATAGAGGTCTTGATCGGGTTGGTCAAAATCGGTAACAGCGGCACGCCGTACGGGGTGCCATACGGCCAGTTACCATTGTTGGTTCCCGGCAGACCAAAGTGGCCCGTCAGTGCGGGTAACGTCTGAATGGCGCGCACGGTTTGCTCGCCGTTGGCGTGACGCTGCGGTCCCCAGCCCTGGCAAATGTAACAGGCACGGGCCGCGGCGATTTCACGCGCCAGTTGGCGAATGCGCGTCGCCGGAAGACCGGTGATCTCAGCCGCCCACTCCGGCGTTTTAGCAATGCCGTCATCGCCTTTCCCGGTCACGTAGTCTTTATAGCTGGCATTCGGCGCAGCGCCTTCGGGCAGCGTGCTGCTGTCATAGCCCACGCAGTACTTATTCACCTCGGCTTCATTGATCAACTGTTCGGTAATCAACGTGTGCGCGATACCGGCCACCAGCGCGGCGTCGGTCGTCGGGCGAATCGGCAGCCACTCGGCATGCTCGGTAACCACCGAGTCGGTATAACGCGGATCAATAATAATCACCCGCGCCTTTGAGGCTTCCAGCGCACGACGTAACTCTTCCACCTGTCCGCCACCGGACATGCGCGTTTCAGACAAATTCAGACCAAACAACACCACCAGATCGGAATGCGCAATTTGCGTAAAGTGGCTCCCGACATACACACCGTGGGTATAGGGCGTTGCGGTGGCAATTTGCGCCGTGGAATAGGTGTTATGATAATTTAAATAGCCGCCGGTAAGATTCAGCAGACGTTTCCAGGCAGGCGTGCCCTGAGTATGATAATAAGCGCCCGACTGATAATTATAATAAATTGCCTCACGGCCATATTTTTCCGTCACGCGTTTTAATTCTGCAGCGATAAATGCAGTCGCTTCGTCCCAGGAAATACGTTTGAATTTCCCTTCGCCACGCTGACCTACGCGTTTCATCGGATATTTAATCCGGTCCGGACTATATACCCGCCAGCGACTGGAACGGCCGCGTAAACACGGACGAATCTGGTGTTCGCCAAATACCGCGTCGTCTTTTGCGTCTTCCGGTTCAATACGCACAATACGGCCATCTTTCACGATCACTTTCAGCGGGCAACGACTGCCGCAGTTGACCAGGCAGGCGCTGTGGCGAACGGTTTCGCCATTGCCACCTTGCGTTGGAGCGTCGGTCGTTTCGGCCTGCGCGGTGGCAGAGAAAGGCAATGTAATCGCGTTACTGAGCGCAACGGCGGCACCTATTTTTGCGGTGCCTGTCACCGCATCCCGTCGGGACAGTGTTGTGTTTAGCCACTTTTTTATTTCCATCTTTATTTCTCACATTGCATCCATAGTTATTATTAATGAGTAATCATAAAGGGCTAGACACGGCTGATGGTTGATTATGATCAAACGAACTTTTATGGAAAAATAAAGAGGGAAAACTATGACCGCTTTATCATTTTTCATCTAATAAAAAGCAGGAATTTAACTGAGGATGACGTTTTAGGATACAAACAAGAGATAAAAATGGAACAACAGGGATTGATTCGCTGTATGTTTTATTATATTACGAATATATATCCTGTCTGACAAGCGTCATAACATTCTTATTTCTGGGAGTGCGTAAAAAGGATTATTCCTGGACGAAAGTCATATTCCTGGCATTCAGGAACCTATAATTTTTTTATGATAATTTCGCAAAAATATAATTTTTTGTTATACAAAAAGGAGAAAGCCTTCTGCGTGAACTGGGTTCTTACCGTAAACTGGCTATACTGTTTCATCATCCCCATAGCCAGACTGAATCATGATCGTATCCGGACGCCATCCCTCTCTGCGCCTGTCACTGGCAGGACTTCTGACGCTGTTTGGGATCGGCTATACCCTGCATCTGCACTGGGGAGCGTTTATTCAGTGGTGCCTGGCGACGCAAATCACCCTGCATCGTTATCTGGTGATGTACCTGCTGCAGCTAAATAATCATCAGTACAGCGGCGGTTTCTGGTTACTGACGGGGGCCTTTCTGTACGGCGTACTGCATGCCATCGGACCGGGACACGGAAAGTTCATCGTGACGACCTATCTGAGCACCAATAAAGAAAGCCTGCTGGCCGCACGGATCGTGCCCTTTGTTGGCAGCCTGATGCAAGGGGTCAGCGCAATCCTGTTTGTGTTTATTCTCGCAATTGGCTTTAACCTCGCATCCGGCGATTTGAGCGCCAGCCGATGGTACGTAGAGAAAATCAGCGCAGGGCTGATCGCCGGATTCGGCGCGTTTCTAATTTATCAGGCACTTAAATCCTTACGCCCGATAACCTTCACCCGATTCACTCCCTTGCACAGTCATGACGAGAAGTGCGGCTGCGGGCATCACGGCGTTGGACAGACGCTGGTGGACGGTCACTGGAAAACCCGACTGGGGGTGATTCTCGCCATCGGCGCCCGGCCCTGCAGCGGGGCGATCATGATCCTGCTGTTTTCCAATGCTCTCGGTATCGTCACCTGGGGTATAGCGGCGGTGATGACCATGTCCTTTGGCACCGCGCTGTCGATCATGGGTCTGTCTCTGGCGGTACGCTATGCCCGAAATCAGACGCTCTCGTGGTTCGGTACAGGACATCCAGCCCTGAAATGGCTTGCACCTGCGGCGAAAATGGTTGGCGGTGTGGTGCTGATTCTTTTTGCCACAATCCTGTTTTTAACGGTGATCCCGATAAGCGCGAACGGCGATTATATCGCCGCAGGTTGCTGAGCGGGTATGCGCGATAATTATCCGATAATGGCACACCTGCGCCAGTGAATTTCCCTGCCACCTTTGAATTACGCGTCCCAATAGGGATAATACCCACACGAACTGTGAACCCGGGACCACCATGAGACACTCCCTGCCTTGCCGCAAGCTACGTGAACGGCCGATGAAACTCGGTACGACGGTGATATTGATGGTCAGCGCCGTGTTGTTTTCTGTCTTGCTGGTCGTACACCTGTTCTACTTCTCACAAATCAGCCACATGACGCGCGATGCGTTAGCAGACAAGGCGCTGGCCGTTGCCCGGACGCTGGCAGACTCGCCGGAAATCCGCGAGGGGTTGATGAAAAAACCCGAGGAGAGTGGGATTCAGGCGATTGCCGAAGCGGTGCGTAAGCGTAACGATATGCTGTTCATTGTTGTCACCGACATGAAAAGCCTGCGTTACTCTCATCCGGAAGCCCAGCGCATCGGACAACCATTTAAGGGCGACGATATTTTGCTGGCGCTGGATGGCAAAGAGAATATCGCCATCAACCGGGGCTTTCTCGCCCAGGCGCTGCGCGTTTTCACCCCCATTTATGACGACAATCACCGCCAGATTGGGGTGGTGTCGATCGGTCTGGAACTGAGTCGGGTTACCGAACAGATTAACAACAGCCGCGGCAGCATCATCTGGTCCGTACTTTTTGGCGTGCTGGTTGGCCTGCTGGGGACATGGGGGCTGGTGAAAGTGCTCAAACGCATCCTGTTTGGCCTGGAACCGTATGAAATTTCCACCCTGTTTGAACAGCGCCAGGCGATGCTGCAGTCAATCAAAGAGGGGGTCATTGCCGTTGACGACAAAGGCGAAGTGACGTTAATCAACGAGGCCGCCCAGGAGTTGCTGAACTACCGTAAGTCACAGGACGACCCCCAGTTTTCCACGCTCAGCCACGCCTGGTCGCAGGTAGTGGATCTCAGCGAAGTGCTGCGCGACGGTACGTCGCACCGCGATGAAGAGATCAACATCAAGGACCGGTTACTGCTCATTAATACCGTCCCGGTTCGCTGCGACGGCAAGATTATTGGCGCGATCTCCACCTTCAGGGACAAAACAGAAGTTCGCCAGTTGATGCAACGACTTGATGGCATGGTGAACTATGCCGACTCACTCCGTGAACGATCCCACGAATTCATGAATAAATTACATGTGATTCTGGGATTGTTACATCTGAAGAGTTATAAGCAGCTTGAAGACTATATTATTAAGACGGCAAACAACTATCAGGAAGAGATCGGCTCACTGTTAGGCAAAATTAGATCGCCGGTCATTGCAGGCTTTTTACTCAGTAAGATTAATCGCACATCCGATTCAGGGCACAAACTGGTGATTAGTCATGACAGCCAGGTCCCGGACAGCGGCAATGAAGATCAAATTGCGGTATTGATTACCGCGCTCGGAAATCTGATTGAAAACGCGATCGACGCGTTAGCACAGCAGTCAGGAGGTGAGATCAGCGTCTCCTTATACTATCGCAATGGTTGGCTACATTGTGAAGTGAGTGACGATGGTCCCGGCATTGAACCGCACCGCCTTGACGCGATTTTTGATAAAGGCGTCTCGTCTAAAGGAACTGAACGCGGCGTTGGTTTAGCGCTTGTTAAACAACAAGTTGAAAGTCTTGGTGGCAATATTTTTGTGGAATCCGAACCTGGCGTTTTCACACAATTTTTTGTACAAATACCCTGGGATGGGGAGAGGACCAGCACATGATCAATGTCTTTATTATCGATGACGACGCCATGGTCGCGGAGTTAAACCGCCGCTATGTCGCACAGATCCCCGGTTTTCAGTGCTGCGGAACCGCCTCAACGCTGGAAAAAGCCAAAGAGGTTATTTTTCATAGCGATGTTCAGATTGACCTGATTCTGCTGGATATTTACATGCAGAAAGAGAACGGGCTGGACCTGCTCCCGCTTTTGCATGCCGCGGGCTGCAAAAGCGATGTCATTGTCATCTCATCTGCCGCCGATGCCATGACGATCAAGGATTCGCTGCACTATGGCGTTGTTGATTACTTAATCAAGCCGTTTCAGGCCTCACGCTTTGAGGAAGCCCTCACCAGCTGGCTGCAAAAGAAAAGGGACATGGATAAACACCAGTATTATGAGCAGTCAGAGCTGGACCAACTGATTCACGGCAATGCGTCCAATGAGCAGGACACCCGCCGCCTGCCGAAAGGGTTGACGCCGCAGACGCTGCGCACGCTGTGTCAGTGGATCGACGCACATCAGGATTATGAGTTTTCAACCGATGAGCTGGCGAATGCGGTGAATATCTCTCGCGTCTCTTGCCGCAAATACCTTATCTGGCTGGTTAACTGTCATATTCTGGTCACCAGTATTCATTATGGCGTCACGGGCAGGCCAGTTTACCGCTACCGTATTCAGGCAGAACATTATTCTTTACTTAAGCAATATTGCCAGTAGAAGATCAATCTTAACCTTGCGTTATTTCGTTATATATTGGTAACAATTATTACAATAATGAAAAAATAAAAAGGTTAAGGTTACTGTTTGAAAATCCAGAAATTGTGCCAGATCAAATATAATTGCATCATCTCTCATTTTTCAATGCGTTATTATTACCTGACATGCCATTGTTTTTAATTTCAAAAACGCTAACAAAAGTTAATAAAGTATTATCCCTTACGCAGAGTGTGTATTTTTAATCACAAAGGAGTAGTCCGGAAATAACCGGACGGATTAACAAAAACGATAAACGGTAGCAACGGAGCTCATGCTACATCTTACGGATAAGCACACTCTGTGAGCAGATGATATGTTCATAATTTTCATAAAGATACAAAAAAAGATCCCGAACCTGCCTCTGCTCTCCTTTTTTCAACACTACCCATCGCCAGGGAGTCCTGCTCTCTGAAAACAGCCTGAAAAAAACGATGAGAGTTTTCCTGTCCTTATGAAAAACTTTTATTCGATGTTTAGAAACTAATCACACTTTCAGACGAAACGAATATTAGCCAGGCTCTGCGCCCACTTCACAAAAAACAGAACATGGCTGTGATCCATTTATCAAAATTGACTGGTTTTATCGCGAGGGTAAATAAATGCTATTTAGTATACAACTTCTCATAATATTAATATGTTTGTTCTATGGTGCCAGAAAGGGCGGTATCGCGCTGGGTTTGTTAGGCGGTATCGGCCTGGTCATTCTGGTCTTCGTTTTCCACCTCCAGCCGGGTAAACCACCGGTTGACGTCATGCTGGTGATCATCGCCGTGGTCGCGGCCTCGGCAACACTACAGGCCTCCGGTGGTCTGGATGTGATGTTGCAGATCGCCGAGAAACTGCTGCGCCGCAACCCGAAATATGTCTCTATCGTTGCCCCGTTCGTCACCTGTACCCTGACTATCCTCTGCGGTACCGGCCACGTGGTCTACACGATCCTGCCAATCATTTACGACGTTGCGATTAAAAATAACATTCGCCCGGAACGTCCTATGGCCGCCAGCTCCATCGGCGCGCAAATGGGGATTATCGCAAGCCCGGTATCGGTGGCGGTGGTGTCTCTGGTTGCCATGCTGGGTAACGTGACGTTTGAAGGCAAGCACCTCGAATTCCTCGACCTGCTGGCGATCACTATCCCGTCCACGCTGATTGGTATTCTGGCGATCGGTATTTTCAGCTGGTTCCGTGGTAAAGATCTGGATAAAGACGAAGACTTCCAGAAATTCATCTCCGTACCGGAAAACCATCACTACGTGTATGGCGACACCGCTACGCTGCTGGACAAAAAGTTGCCGAAAAGCAACTGGCTGGCAATGTGGATCTTCCTTGCCGCAATTGCTGTCGTCGCTATCCTGGGTGCCTTCTCTGAACTTCGCCCTTCCTTTGGCGGCAAAGCGCTGTCGATGGTGCTGGTTATCCAGATGTTCATGCTGCTGACCGGCGCGCTGATTATTATCCTGACCAAAACCAATCCCGCTTCAATCTCTAAAAACGAAGTCTTCCGTTCAGGTATGATCGCGATTGTGGCGGTGTACGGTATCGCCTGGATGGCGGAAACCATGTTCGGCGCGCACATGACAGAAATCGAAGGTGTGCTGGGTAACATGGTGAAAGAATATCCGTGGGCCTATGCGATTGTTCTGTTGCTGGTGTCTAAATTCGTTAACTCTCAGGCAGCGGCGCTGGCGGCTATCGTTCCGGTCGCGCTGGCGATTGGCGTTGACCCGGCCTACATCGTGGCGTCTGCCCCGGCATGCTACGGCTACTACATTCTGCCGACCTATCCGAGCGATCTGGCCGCCATTCAGTTCGACCGTTCAGGTACCACCCGCATTGGTCGCTTCGTCATCAACCACAGCTTTATTCTCCCGGGTTTGATTGGCGTGAGCGTCTCCTGCGTCTTTGGCTGGATCTTTGCTGCCATGTACGGATTCCTGTAAAGGTCTCCCGCGTGCCGCCCATCACCGGGCGGTACGTCACTTATGATATTAAAAGAAATCAATAGGCTGGAAGCACATGTCAAATAAAGCGTTCTTCTATCAGGCACCTTTCCCGATGGGGAAAGACGAAACAGAGTACTACCTGCTCACTTCCGATTATGTCAGCGTGAGTGAGTTTGAAGGTGAGTCCATACTGAAGGTTGAGCCGCAAGCCCTGACGCTGCTGGCGCAACAAGCCTTCCACGATGCCTCCTTCATGCTCCGCCCCGAACATCAGCAACAAGTTGCCTCCATTCTGCATGACCCCGAAGCCAGCGAAAACGATAAATACGTCGCCCTGCAATTCCTGAGAAATTCCGAAATCGCCGCCAAAGGCATTCTGCCGACCTGTCAGGATACCGGCACGGCCATTATCATGGGGAAAAAAGGCCAGCGAGTCTGGACCGGCGGCGGTGATGAAGCGGCGCTGTCAAAAGGGGTGTACAACACCTATATCGAAGACAATCTGCGCTATTCGCAAAACGCCGCGCTGGATATGTACAAAGAGGTGAACACCGGTACCAACCTGCCGGCACAGATCGACCTCTACACCGTCGATGGTGATGAGTATAAATTCCTGTGCGTAGCGAAAGGCGGCGGTTCCGCCAACAAAACTTATCTGTACCAGGAAACCAAAGCGCTGCTCACCCCGGGCAAGCTGAAAAACTTCCTCGTTGAGAAAATGCGTACACTCGGTACCGCAGCCTGCCCGCCGTACCATATCGCCTTTGTGATTGGCGGTACGTCCGCAGAAAGCACGCTGAAAACCGTGAAGCTCGCCAGCACGCATTACTACGATGCGCTGCCTGTCACCGGTAACGAACACGGTCAGGCGTTCCGTGATACACAACTGGAACAGGAACTGCTGGAAGAGGCGCAAAAACTGGGTCTCGGCGCGCAGTTTGGCGGCAAATATTTCGCCCACGATATTCGCGTGATCCGTCTGCCGCGTCACGGTGCCTCCTGCCCGGTCGGCATGGGTGTTTCCTGCTCGGCGGACCGCAACATCAAGGCCAAAATCAACCGCGAAGGGATCTGGATCGAAAAGCTGGAACACAACCCTGCCCAGTACATCCCGGAAGCCCTGCGTCAGGCTGGTGAAGGCGAAGTGGTGAAAGTTGACCTCAACCGCCCGATGAAAGAGATCCTGGCTCAGCTTTCGCAATACCCGGTTTCAACCCGTCTGTCGCTGACCGGCACCATTATCGTCGGCCGTGATATTGCGCATGCGAAGCTGAAAGAGCGTATCGAATCTGGCGAAGGGTTGCCGCAGTACATTAAAGATCACCCGATCTACTACGCCGGTCCGGCGAAAACACCGGCGGGCTATCCGTCTGGCTCATTAGGACCAACCACCGCAGGCCGCATGGACTCCTATGTTGATCTGCTGCAATCGCACGGCGGCAGCATGATCATGCTGGCAAAAGGCAATCGCAGCCAACAGGTGACCGATGCCTGCCAGAAACACGGCGGCTTCTATCTGGGCAGCATTGGCGGCCCGGCAGCGGTCCTGGCGCAGCAGAGCATCAAGCATCTGGAATGCGTTGAGTATCCGGAACTGGGTATGGAAGCGATCTGGAAAATTGAAGTGGAAGATTTCCCGGCGTTCATCCTGGTCGATGACAAAGGCAACGATTTCTTCCAGCAGATAGTGAACAAGCAGTGCGCTAACTGCGCGAAATAACCTCTTCGGCCCGGCACCGGACTGCTCTCAACGTTTGAAGGCAGTCCGGTGATCCCCCCGGGCCACTTCTTATCCCCTCATGGCAGGAAGCGCTATCCCCTGCGGTATTTGATCACCAGAATCGGCAAAGCAAATACCAACGTCAGGAAGTTCGCCATGCTGACCGCGGTGTCCTCAATGAGTAATCCGTAGATCAACCACATTACTAACCCACAGACAAACATGACGTACATCAGGCCAGAAATCCCCTGCGTGTTACGGGTAGTGATGACTTTTATCGCCTGTGGCAAAAAAGAGAGCGTGGTCAGGCTTGCCGCCAGATAGCCTATTAGCGAAATCCATTCCATGATTACGCCTTCACATCGCCAGTCGCGCTAACCGGTATTGCAGGTGCTTCCGGTTGCAAGTCGGGCTGCGGCACTTTGCGATACTTATCCAGCAGGTGAATCTGGATTTTACGCAATGTATCGCCGTTCAGGCGGTAGTAGCGGAAATAGAGAATCAGCGTCGCGATGAAAAACAGCGTCGGTAAAGCAATCATGATGAACTGCATGCCCAGGATCGTTTCGGCAGACTGAACGGCATTGGGAACATAGCCAATGATCCCCAGCACCACGGCGATAAAGAAAGCCGAAAACGCGGATCCCCCCTTTACCACCATCGTTTGCACGGCATAGGCAATGCTCTCGCAGCGCACGTTAAACTTATACTCGCCATAATCAACGGTGTCCGCCACCATGATCACCTGTAGTACCCAGAATAGCGCGGTCCCGATGTTCAGAAAAACACCGGCCAGGCAGATAAGGAACACATTGTGGTACCCAATCAGCGCCATGATTAACAATACCCCGCCGCTGAGCACCGGCATTATCGATGCTCCGGCCCATAAAATCCGCCGGGAAAGCGCCTTCGCCAGACGAGGAAAGAGGATCAGCGTCAATAAATTCGCCGCACCGGCATAGGACAGGTAATACGGGAAAAGGTCAGCATCGCCAATCACATAGGTGAAATAATAAATCGCGAAACCGGTAATAATATTGGCGGCCACATTGTAAGCCAGCGCCATTCCCAGCAGGCATGAGAGTTGATCGTTTTTGTAGATCAACGCGAGAATCGACTTCAACGTCAGCCGGGTACTGTCAGCGGTAGCCTCACTGTCAGACGAATACACTTCATGCACATTGCGCAATGTCACGATGGTGGAGGCAATAAAGAACGCGATCAGCACCAGCGTGAACATCTGGAAACCAAACCCGCGATCCTCACCCCCGACATAACTCACAAACGGCAACGTCACCCCGGCGGTAACGAATCCCGCCAGGCTGGCGAAGAAGCGCGGAAAAGGGACCAGTTGCTCGCGCTCACGTTTATCAAGCGTAATGGTCGGCACCAGCGACCAGAACGGAATATCCATGATGGTATAGGTCATGCCCCACAAAATGTAGGTCACGCAGACAAAAACCACCTGTGCCATGCCTTCAAACAGATGAGCGCTAAACAGCAGAAATAGCACCAGCGAATTCGCCAGTGTGCCAAGCAGGATCCACGGTTTAAATTTTCCCCACCGTGACCGGGTGGCGTTCACAATCCAGCCCATAACCGGATCGTTGAACGCATTCCAGATCTTTGCCACCAGAAACAACGTACCCACGACACCCACCGATAATCCCACCACATCGGTGTAGTAATACATCAGGTACATGTAGACGATGCCGATGGCGAAATCCTTACCAAACGCACCGAATCCGTAACTTAATTTTGTTGTCAGAGAGATGCTCATAGGGTACCGGGTCGCTGTTACCAGCGCCCGCCTTCTGTTATTAGAGAGGGTAAACGCCGGGTCTACTGCCCGGCGACGTTGACAATCAACGGTGTAACCAGGCCGGAAGCCAATCGCCGTGAGCGGCGATCAGGTCATCCACCAGCGCATAAATTTCCTCAATACCCAGTACGACAGCCGTATGCGGATCCATCATGGCCGCGTGGTAAACGCGATCGCGATTTTCCGTCAGGATGGCTTCGGTCAAGAGCGTCTGTACGTTGATATTGGTCTGCATCATCGCCGCCAGATGCGATGGAATCGTCCCCACTTTAGTGGGCTGAATACCGTTTGCATCCACCAGACAGGCCACTTCCACGCAGCTGCCCTGTGGCAGGTTGTCGATCAGCGCGTCGTTACACACGTTGCCATAAATCACGCTCGGCTCACCCGTCCAGATAGCGTTCATAATGGTGCTGGCATATTCCCGTGACGGTTGAATATCGATTCGCTCCGCCGTTTTGTACTCCTCCAGCTCTTTATGCCAGTTTGCCAGTTGCTCAACACAGCGTTTCGGGTACTCATCCAGCGGCACCTTATAACGCTCAATCAGGTCATCGCGGCCTGGTTTAATAAACCACGGCGTGTATTCGGCAAAGTGTTCCGATGACTCAGTAACGAAATAGCCCAGCTTTTTGAACATCTCGTAACGCACAATATTCTGACAGCGATCATTACCGTGAATGTTGGGCTTCGGCGCCTGTCCGGCGTCGTAGGCTGCCAGCAGTTCCGGGTAGAGATTCACATACGTGCCGTCGGCAGCTTTACGTTCCAGTTCCAGATAAAACGCCATATGGTTAATCCCGGCACAGCGATAACGCAAAGAAGCAGGATCAATGTTCAGATCGCGCGCCAGCTCTTCCGCCGTTCCCTGCACAGAGTGGCAAAGCCCCACCTGTTTAATGTGCGGATAGCGGGCATACATCGCCCAGGTGTTCATTGCCATCGGGTTGACGTAATTCAGCAGAGTGGCATCCGGGCAGACCTGCGTCATGTCTTCACAGATCTGCCACAGGTGAGGGATGGTACGCAGCGCGCGCATAATGCCGCCGGGGCCAAGCGTATCGGCGATCGTTTGCTCCAGGCCATGACGTTTGCAGACCTCAAAATCGGTCACCGTGCAGGGCTCATAGCCGCCAATCTGAAAGGCGACAACCACAAAATCGGCATCCTGCAGCGCCGCTTTTTGGTCTGTATGACAGGTAATGTGGCCGGACGCACCGGCAGAATCCATGAGCTTACGCACAACGACGTGCGACTCTTCAAGGCGCGTCTCATCAATATCCATCAGGGCAACATGCGCCGACTTCAGCGCCTCACGGTGAAAGACATCGCCGAGAATATTTTTCACGAAAATCGTTGAACCGGCGCCGATAAAAGTAATTTTGGGGGCTGTCATCATGACTCTCCAGAACAGTAGTGGACAGCTTCATGGTGGCACGCGATCTGAGTGAAAACCTCCGTCTTCCTCGGTGAGCATTCCCGAAAGCTCAGATCCTCTGCTGGCAGCACGGCGATCTGAGCTTTTGGGACAAAATGGCCTGAAAAGCAGAGTATCCGGGCGGTTATTAGGTCTACTATCCATCATAACCGTCGATTTTGTGCCCGAATTCCCGGTTCTGATCCCGTAAAGCTGGCATGATTCTGACAATTCAGGAAACGGAGTGATGATGAGCACGCAACCAATTCCCTTTCTCCCACCCGATCCACATATGTGCAACGGTGATGAAAAGCAGACGCGCAGTCCGCTGTCGCTCTATTCCGAATATCAACGGATGGATATTGAGCTACGCCCGCCGCATGCGATGGCCGCCAGTCACTGGCATGGTCAGGTCGAGGTGAATGTTCCCTTTGACGGCGACGTGGAGTACCTGATTAACAACGAGGTTGTACAGATAAAACAAGGGCATATCACGATGTTCTGGGCCTGTACGCCACATCAACTTACCCGTCCTGGCAACTGTCGGCAGATGGCGATTTTCAGTTTGCCGATGCACCTGTTTCTCTCCTGGCCGCTGGATCGGGAGCTTATCAACCATGTCACGCACGGCATGGTGATAAAATCCCTGGCCACCCAACAGCTCAGCACCTTTGAAGTTCTGCGCTGGCAGCAGGAGACAAACAGCCCGAACGAACAAATTCGTCAACTGGCGATCGATGAAATCGGCCTGATGCTTAAGCGCTTTAGCCTTTCCGGCTGGCAGCCGATTTTGCTCAACAAAACCTCACGCACGCACAAGAATAGCGTCTCGCGCCACGCGCAGTTTTACGTCAGCCAGATGTTGGGATTCATTGCAGATCATTACGATCAGGCCCTCACCATCAATGACGTTGCAGACCATGTAAAACTCAATGCCAACTATGCGATGGGGATATTTCAACGCGTGATGCAACTGACCCTGAAGCAATACATCACCGCCATGCGTATTAATCACGTTCGCGCCCTGCTCAGCGATACCGATAAAACCATCCTCGACGTGGCGCTGACAGCAGGCTTCCGCTCCAGTAGCCGTTTTTACAGCACCTTCAGTAAATATGTCGGCATGTCGCCGCAACAATACCGTAAGTTGAGCCAGCAGCGTCGGCAAATGGCAGGGAATACGTAATATCACTATCAGCTCAAAAAATAGTTCAGCTGTCGATAAACCGCCGCCCAAAACGCCTGATAAATCATTTTAATTCGTTGTTTATAAACAACTATTCATAAATCCCCATCGTTTCGGGCCCTCTTTACACCTTTTTTAGTCAGGATAATACTTGCCCGCATCACAGATTCCTCCACAACCGGGTAAAAGATGATGAAAGTATTAATTGTTGAAAGTGAATTTCTGCATCAGGACACCTGGGTTGGCAAGGCCGTGGAACGTCTGGCAGACGCCTTAAGTCGGCAAAATATTACCGTCATTAAGTCCACGTCTTTCGACGACGGCTACGCCATCCTGTCAGCAAACGAAGCCATTGATTGCCTGATGTTCAGTTATCAAATGGAACAGCCTGATGAACATCAGAATGTCAGAGAACTGATCGGTAAGCTTCATGAACGCCAGCAAAATGTGCCCGTCTTTCTGTTAGGTGACAGAGAGAAAGCCACCGCCTCGCTGGACCGCGATATGCTGGAGCTTGTCGATGAGTTCGCCTGGATCCTCGAAGATACCGCTGACTTTATCGCCGGGCGCGCGGTCGCCGCGATGACCCGTTATCGTCAGCAACTGCTGCCACCACTGTTCAATGCGCTGATGAAATATAGCGATATCCACGAATACTCCTGGGCCGCACCGGGCCACCAGGGCGGCGTTGGCTTTACCAAAACGCCTGCCGGTCGCTTCTATCATGACTATTACGGCGAGAACCTGTTTCGCAGCGATATGGGGATTGAACGGGCGTCGCTGGGCTCTCTGCTCGATCACACCGGTGCTTTCGGCGAAAGCGAAAAATATGCCGCGCGGGTCTTTGGCGCAGACCGTTCCTGGTCCGTTGTGGTCGGGACGTCCGGCTCTAACCGCACCATTATGCAGGCCTGCATGACCGATAACGATGTGGTGGTGCTGGACCGTAACTGCCATAAATCGATTGAACAGGGGTTGATCCTGACCGGTGCGAAACCGGTGTATATGGTGCCCAGCCGTAACCGCTACGGCATCATCGGCCCTATCTATCCGCAGGAAATGCAGCCGGAAACCTTACAGAAAAAGATCAGCGAAAGCCCGCTGACCAAAGGCAAGGTGGGGCAAAAGCCGTCTTATAGCGTGGTGACCAACTGTACCTACGACGGTGTCTGCTACAACGCGAAATCCGCACAGGCGTTACTGGCGCAGACCACCGACCGCATCCATTTCGACGAAGCCTGGTACGGCTACGCCCGCTTTAATCCGATTTACGCCGACCACTATGCGATGCGCGGTGAACCGGGCGATCACAGCGGTCCTACCGTTTTCGCCACCCATTCTACGCACAAACTGCTGAACGCCCTCTCTCAGGCGTCTTACATCCACGTGCGTGAAGGCCGCGGCGCGGTGAATTTTTCCCGCTTCAATCAGGCGTACATGATGCATGCCACCACCTCGCCGTTGTATGCCATCTGCGCATCTAACGATGTGGCGGTGTCCATGATGGACGGCAACAGCGGCCTGTCGCTGACTCAGGAAGTGATCGACGAAGCCATCGACTTCCGTCAGGCCATGGCACGTCTGTATAAAGAGTTCAGCGCCGACGGCGACTGGTTCTTCAAGCCGTGGAACAAAGACGTGGTCACCGATCCGCAGACCGGGAAAACATTCGATTTTGCTGATGCGCCGACGAAACTGCTGGCAACAGACCAGAACTGCTGGGTGATGCGTCCTGGCGAATCCTGGCACGGCTTTAAAGACTTACCCGATAACTGGAGCATGCTTGACCCGATCAAGGTCAGCATTCTCGCGCCGGGGATGGGTGACGACGGCGAACTGGAAGAGACGGGGGTGCCTGCCGCGCTGGTCACCGCCTGGCTTGGGCGTCACGGAATCGTGCCAACCCGAACCACCGATTTTCAGATCATGTTCCTGTTCTCGATGGGCATCACGCGTGGGAAATGGGGAACGCTGATCAACACCCTGTGCTCATTTAAACATCACTACGATGCCAACACCCCACTGGCACAGGTTATGCCGGAACTGGTCGAAGAACATCCTGAAACCTACGCCAATATGGGCATTCACGACCTGGGCGATCGGATGTTCGCCTGGCTGCGGGAAAACAATCCGGGCGCGAAGCTCAACGCCGCCTATTCCGGCCTGCCGGTTGCCGCAATGACGCCGCGTGAAGCCTATAACGCTATCGTTAACGACAACATCGAAATGGTGGCCATTGAGAAACTGCCGGGACGCATTGCAGCAAACTCAGTGATCCCTTATCCACCGGGAATCCCGATGCTGCTTTCCGGCGAGAACTTCGGTGACGAAAACAGTCCGCAGGTGGGCTATCTCCGCGCCCTGCAGTCCTGGGATCACCACTTCCCGGGTTTCGAACATGAAACCGAAGGCACTGAAATCATTGATGGCGTCTATCACGTGATGTGCGTGAAAGCGTAAATCTATTCCGACGACTGCGTCATGACATGGCCACCCTGACGCAGCCTGGTTTAGGCCGTAGGGTTATGACGAGCGTTTCCTGAGTATTGCTGAAAAAAATCAACATTGTCATACCTTTTTGCGCGGGTCCCCCCGCGCTTTTTTTTATCTACAATACAGGGTTTCCACCCTGTAAAAGTTTCTGTACATAGCTATTATCTGACGCCTATTGTAATTCCGACAAAAACCATTATTTTATTACGGACCTAATTCATCATACAAATCAAAATATCTGCTTTATCTCTCCCCTTTGGCGAGAACGGATATTTTATGTTCATATTTCAGGAGTTGGGGTATGAGAATTTTCAGCAATAATCCTTGCATTATAGTGTTAACTGAAAAAGACGTCTGGCTACGTGTAAATGGTAAAGAGGCTATCAATTTAAAAGCGAATCATATGGCGCTTATCGCCTGTGAAAATAACATCATCGATATCTCATCAATTAATAACGCACTGGTTGCATATATTAGCCGCGATATCATTAAAGAATATCTACGTTTCTTAAATAAAGATCTCACGGCTATTCCGCTCTGGCAACGGAACGCTTCCCCGGTATTAACCGCCGATTGCCTGACCCCCGATGTCTTTCGGGTCGCAGCGCAGCACAGCATTGCCCACACCGACAGTCCTGGTGAAGAAGAACGCACGCGCTCCCTGCTGTTCACCGTGCTATCACGCTTTCTCGACAGTAAGAAGTTCATGCCCCTGCTCATGTATATGCTGCGAAGTCGCGTCAGCGACAGCGTTTACCATATTATTGAGAGTGACATTCATAAAGCCTGGAATCTTAACCAGGTCGCCCGTTGTCTCTGCCTGAGCCCGAGTTTGCTAAAGAAGAAACTCAAAAGCGAAAATACCAGCTACAGTCAAATCATCACCACTTGCCGCATGCGCTATGCCGTTAATCAACTCCTGATGGATGGCAAGAATATATCCCAGGTTTCCGAACTGTGTGGTTATAACAGTACATCTTACTTTATCTCTGTTTTCAAAGAGTATTATGGCATGACTCCGCTGCATTATGTCAGCCAGTTTAAAGATCGCGCAGTCGCGTGATTTTTGAACATTTTGCAATGAGCTACGATAATATCAGCATTAGCGATAACCCACGTCGCACATAATTCAACCGACACCTGAAGGCGTATTATGAGACATCATTTATTGTTCCTTTCAGGAGTGTATTTATGTCCTCGGATGCTGATGCTCACAAAGTGGGCTTAATCCCCGTCACCTTAATGGTGTCGGGGAATATCATGGGCTCAGGGGTTTTCCTGCTCCCTGCGAACCTGGCCGCCACCGGCGGGATTGCAATCTACGGATGGTTAGTCACGATTATCGGCGCGCTGGCGCTGTCGATGGTCTATGCAAAAATGTCGTCCTTAGATCCCAGTCCCGGCGGTTCTTACGCGTATGCTCGTCGTTGCTTTGGGCCATTCCTCGGTTACCAGACCAACGTGTTGTACTGGCTGGCCTGCTGGATCGGTAATATCGCGATGGTTGTTATCGGCGTAGGTTACCTGAGCTACTTCTTCCCGATTCTGAAAGATCCGCTGGTGCTGACGCTTACCTGCGTCGTGGTGCTGTGGATTTTTGTTCTGCTCAATATTGTTGGTCCGAAAATGATCACCCGCGTTCAAGCCGTCGCTACTGTACTGGCGTTGGTCCCCATCGTCGGTATCGCGGTGTTTGGCTGGTTCTGGTTCCGTGGCGAAACCTATATGGCGGCCTGGAACGTGAGCGGCATGGACACCTTCGGGGCGATTCAGAGCACCCTTAACGTCACCTTGTGGTCATTCATCGGGGTCGAAAGCGCCTCGGTAGCGGCAGGTGTGGTCAAAAACCCGAAGCGCAACGTGCCGATTGCCACCATTGGCGGGGTGCTGATCGCGGCCGTATGCTATGTGCTCTCCACAACCGCCATCATGGGGATGATCCCCAACGCCGCGCTGCGCGTCTCCGCTTCACCGTTCGGTGACGCGGCACGTATGGCGCTGGGTAACACCGCCGGCGCGATTGTTTCCTTCTGCGCGGCCGCAGGTTGCTTAGGGTCGCTGGGCGGCTGGACGCTGCTGGCCGGACAGACCGCGAAAGCCGCCGCCGATGACGGTCTGTTCCCGCCTATTTTTGCCCGTGTAAATAAGGCTGGTACGCCAGTTGCCGGGCTGATTATCGTCGGTATTCTGATGACCATCTTCCAGTTCAGCAGTATGTCGCCAAACGCCGCGAAAGAGTTTGGTCTCGTCTCTTCAGTGTCCGTCATCTTTACGCTGGTGCCGTATCTGTACACCTGTGCCGCGCTGCTGTTGCTCGGCCACGGACACTTCGGCAAAGCCCGTCCGCTCTATCTGCTGGTGACCTTTGTCGCCTTTATCTACTGCATCTGGGCAGTGGTGGGTTCCGGCGCGAAAGAGGTGATGTGGTCATTCGTGACCCTGATGATCATCACCGCGCTGTACGCCCTGAACTACAACCGGATCCACAAAAACCCCTTCCCGCTGGATGCGCCGGTTAACCGCAACTAATCCCCTCTTTTACACTATGAAGCCAACCTTAAGTTCTTAAGGTTGGCTTAATTTTACTTTGCGAGGATCTGCGCGACTTAGTCTACGGAAGCTCCACCATGTTAAAGCGCATTGTCAAAAGACCTCTTCTCAGCCTGTTGGCCTGGTTACTACTGGTTTCATTCTATTTGTCAGTTTGTCTGAACATCGCATTCTACAAGCAGGTTGTGCAGGACCTGCCGCTGGATTCCCTGCGTAACATCCTGGTCTTCTTGTCGATGCCCGTGGTGGCGTTCAGCGTCATTAATATTGTCCTGACGCTGGCCTCTTTCCTGTGGCTGAACCGCCTGCTGGCCTGCCTGTTTATTCTGATGGCCGCGTCGGCGCAGTACTTCATCATGACCTACGGCATCATCATCGACCGCTCGATGATTGCCAATATGGTGGATACGACACCTGCCGAAACGTTCGCCCTGATGACGCCACGAATGGTGCTCACGCTCGGTCTTAGCGGCATTGTAGCGGCCATCGTCGCCTGCTGGATCAAAATCAAACCGACCACGCCAGTTCTGCGCAGCGTGCTGTATCGCGCGGCCAACGTACTGGTATCCGTGTTATTGATCGTGCTGGTGGCGGCCTTTTTCTATAAAGATTACGCCTCGCTGTTTCGCAACAATAAAGAACTGGTCAAAGCCCTCAGCCCGTCTAACGGCATTGTCGCCAGCTGGTCATGGTATTCCCATCAGCGCCTCGCGCACCTGCCGCTGGTACGCATCGGTGAAGACGCACATCGTAATCCGTTGATGCAGCAAGAGAAGCGCAAAAACCTGACCATCCTGATCGTCGGTGAAACCTCGCGTGGCGAAAACTTCTCGCTCGGCGGCTACTCCCGCGAAACCAACCCGCTGTTGGCCAAAGATAATGTGGTCTACTTCCCGCGCGCCACGTCATGCGGTACCGCCACGGCGGTCTCTGTACCGTGCATGTTCTCTAACATGCCGCGTAAGCATTACGACGAAGAGCTGGCGCAGCATCAGGAAGGGATGCTCGATATTATCCAGCGCGCGGGCGTTAACGTGTTATGGAATGACAACGACGGCGGCTGTAAAGGCGCCTGTGACCGCGTGCCGCATCAGAATATGACAGCGTTAAACCTGAAAGGGGAATGCATCGACGGCGAATGCTATGACGAGGTTCTGTTCCACGGTCTGGAAGAGTACATCAACAACCTGCAAGGTGACGGGGTGATCGTGCTGCATACCATTGGCAGCCACGGCCCGACCTATTACAACCGTTATCCGCCGCAATTCAGGAAATTTACCCCAACCTGCGATACCAATGAAATCCAGACCTGTTCACAGGAACAATTAGTGAACACGTACGATAATACCGTGCTGTATGTTGACTATATTGTTGATAAAACAATTAATCTTCTGAAAGCGCATCAGGACAAATTCACCACCAGCCTGGTTTATCTTTCTGACCACGGCGAGTCGCTGGGTGAAAACGGCGTTTATCTGCACGGCCTGCCGTATGCCATTGCGCCAGACTCCCAGAAGCATGTGCCGATGCTGCTGTGGCTGTCAGAGGATTATCAGCAGCGCTATCAGGTTGATGCCAGTTGCCTGCAAAAACAGGCGCGTACTCAGGATTACTCGCAGGACAATCTTTTCTCGACCATGCTGGGACTGACCGGCGTACAGACCACGCAATATCAGGCCGCAGATGATATTCTGCAGCCCTGCAGGAGAACCACGCAATGAAAATACTGATTGTTGAAGACGATACGCTGCTTTTGCAGGGCTTGATTCTGGCGGCGCAAACCGAAGGGTACGCCTGCGATGGCGTATCGACCGCCCGTGCGGCTGAGCAATGCCTGGAAACCGGTCATTACAGTCTGGTGGTGCTGGACCTCGGCCTGCCTGACGAAGATGGCCTGCATTTTCTTACCCGCATCCGACAGAAAAAATATACCCTGCCGGTGCTGATCCTCACCGCGAGGGACACGCTCGGCGATAAGATTTCCGGGCTGGACGTCGGGGCCGATGATTATCTGGTGAAACCTTTTGCGCTGGAAGAGTTGCACGCCCGAATCCGCGCGCTGCTGCGTCGTCACAATAACCAGGGCGAGAGTGAACTGGTGGTCGGCGACCTGATGCTGAACATGGGTCGCCGCCAGGTGTGGAAAGCGGGAGAGGAGTTAATTCTCACCCCTAAAGAGTACGCGCTGCTGTCGCGTCTGATGCTGAAATCGGGGAGCCCGGTACACCGGGAAATTCTCTATAACGACATCTATAACTGGGATAACGAACCGTCCACCAATACTCTGGAAGTGCATATCCATAACCTGCGCGATAAAGTGGGCAAATCCCGTATTCGTACCGTGCGCGGCTTTGGCTACATGCTGGTGGCGACCGCGACTGAGGAAAACTAATTGAATCTGAAGCGTTTTCTGCGCCAGCCCATGACCCTGCGTCGGCGGCTGATGATCACCATCGGCATGATTTTGCTGGTTTTCCAGCTTATCAGCACCTTCTGGCTCTGGCATGAAAGCACTGAGCAGATCCAGTTGTTTGAACAGGCGCTGCGGGATAACCGCAATAACGATCGCCACATCATGCATGAAATCCGCGAGGCGGTCGCCAGCCTGATCGTCCCCAGCGTGTTCATGGTGGGGTTAACCCTGTTCATCTGCTATCAGGCCGTTCGTCGCATTACCCGTCCGCTCGCCAATCTGCAACAAGAGTTAGAAACCCGCACGGCGGATAATCTCTCCCCTATCGAAATTCACAGCTCAACGGTCGAAATCGAAGCGGTCGTTTCGGCGCTCAACCAGTTGGTCAATCGACTGACCACGACCATCGAGAACGAGCGTCTGTTTACCGCCGACGTGGCGCACGAACTGCGAACGCCGCTATCGGGCGTCCGTTTGCATCTGGAACTGCTGTCAAAAGCGCATAACGTGGATGTCGCGCCGCTGCTGGGTCGTCTTGATCAAATGATGGACAGCGTCTCGCAGCTGTTACAACTCGCCCGCGTGGGCCAGTCTTTTTCATCGGGAAATTATCAGCATGTCAGATTGCTGGAAGATGTGATCCTGCCGTCTTACGACGAGCTGAGCACGATGCTGGAACAGCGCGAACAGACGCTACTGCTGCCTGACAGCCAGGACGATGCCATTGTTCAGGGTGACGCGACGCTGCTGCGGATGCTGCTGCGTAATCTGGTGGAAAATGCCCATCGCTACAGTCCGGAAGGCACCACTATCGCCATTACGCTGAATGTCGATGACGACGCAACAATGACAATGGCGGTAGAAGATGAAGGACCGGGGATCGATGAGAGCAAATGCGGAGAACTCAGCAAAGCCTTCGTCCGTATGGACAGCCGTTACGGCGGAATCGGCCTGGGGTTAAGCATCGTCAGCCGCATTACGCAGCTGCACCACGGGCAGTTTTTCCTGCAAAATCGCAGTGGAACAACCGGAACCCGCGCCTCGGTGCTGTTGAAAAAGGTTTAGTAGGTTGAGACCCAAACGTACAGGAAGCTACTGACAATCAGTACGCTGAATACGGTCGTTATACTTTCATAAATACGCTGTTTCATCACACTCTCCTCCAGGGTATGGAAGAGAGTGTGCCAGTCAGAGATTAAGCAAACCTTAAGCTTTACTCGTCAATTCGCGGATGCTGCTGCACCAGGCGCGTACGCTTCGCCTGCAGGTCCGCAATCTCCTGATCGATATCCTCAATTTTCTGCTCGATATTATCGTAGTGTTCACCGAGAATTTCTTTCGCTTCCTGAATATCCGAGGCGGCGGGCGTTGCCCCTTTCAGCGGCTGATTCGCAGTCTCTTTCATGGTGATACCGGTAATAAAACCAATCACCGCGATAACCATCAGGTAGTAAGCAGGCATCATCAGATTCTGCGAGCTTTCCACCAGCCAGGCAGCCAGCGTTGGCGTCAGACCGGCAATCAGTACCGAAATATTAAATGCCGCCGCCAGCGCACTGTAACGAATGTGCGTCGGGAACATGGCTGGCAGTGAAGACGCCATAACCCCGGTGAAGCAGTTGAGGATCACCGCCAGCATCAGCAGACCGGCAAAAATCAGGCCGATGATATTACTGTTAATCAGAATAAAGGCCGGGATTGCCAGCGCAAACAGCGCAATGCTCCCCATGATCACGAACGGACGACGACCAAAACGGTCACTCAGCAATCCCATCACCGGCTGGACAAACAGCATCCCGATCATAATGGCGATGATAATCAGCACGCCGTGATCTTCAGAGTAATGCAGGTTATGCGACAGATAGCTCGGCATATAGGTCAACAGCATGTAGTAGGTGACGTTGGTAGCAATCACCAGGCCAATACAGGCCAGCAGGCTGCGCCAGTGCTTAGTGGCAATCTCTTTAAAGGAGACTTTCGGTCCTTCCTGCAAGCCTTCGCGGTCGCCCTGTTCCAGTTTATCGACGTGCTGCTGGAACGCCGGGGTCTCTTCCAGCGCATGACGCAGATAGAGTCCGATAATCCCTAACGGCAGGGCGATAAAGAACGGAATACGCCAGCCCCATTCCAGGAAGTTCTCTTCTCCGACCACCGTCGAGATCAGGACTACCACGCCCGCACCCAGCACGAACCCGGCAATAGAGCCGAAGTCCAGCCAGCTTCCCATAAAGCCGCGTTTACGGTCCGGGGAATATTCGGCCACAAAAATAGACGCGCCGGTGTACTCACCGCCGACGGAGAAGCCCTGCGCCATCTTACACAGCAGCAGCAGGATGGGTGCCCAAATGCCTATCGAGGCGTAGGACGGTATCAGGCCGATACAGAAGGTACTGATCGACATAATCACTATGGTGATGGCAAGAATCTTCTGGCGACCATATTTATCGCCGAGCATACCGAAGAACAAACCACCGAGCGGACGAATCAGAAAGGGAACAGAGAAAGTAGCAAGGGCGGCAATCATCTGCACGCTGGGGTCAGCCCCCGGGAAGAACACTTTACCTAATGCGTAGGCAACAAAGCCATAAACCCCAAAATCAAACCACTCCATCGCGTTACCCAACGAAGCGGCGGTAATCGCCTTTCGCAATTTACCGTCATCGATAATCGTGACGTCGCGAAGCGTAATCGGTTTTACTTTTTTCCTTTTCAGCATAGCTGTCCTCGTAGACTAAGCCCTGTCTCGCGGCATATCGACTGCATTGGCGCACTGGGCGCAACGTCACCGTCGAGCGCGGGGTTGCTCAGACGCAACTCCTGTAACAAGCGTAGCAGGTTTACTTACACGGACTGGTTAAGGTCTGTACAACCGAACCTGTTGACGCCTGATTTGGGCGGTTAATGAGCTATCTACCCTACCAGTGTTTAAAATTGTGATCAACTTCACATATATGTTTAGGTTTCGTCAACGGAGGTAAATTAGGTGATCCTGAGTCTCTTTTTTTAACGCGCAGAGTTGTTCTTTTTTACGTTTTCGATCTCTATTTTGTAGTGCTTGCTTAATAAAAAGTCACTGCTGTTATTATTATTCTGCCAGGTAATACTCTCTCATTTTTCACAACTTCTTTACGGTAATTTTAAATATTCAGATCGCGCTGGAATGTTTACATTGATTATGTGACAAAGATAACTAAAACAGCGTTTCGTTTTGATTGAATCAACATTCCAATGAATGCAAGATAATAGTCGTTGCAATACCACCGGGAAGCGAAAAACGCCGATACACGGTGCAATCGCTACGTAGAACATAAAGAGAATGTAGGTTTTCCTGCCTTCTTGTTAGATACAACCTTCTGAATTTTAATATTTTTTGCCACCTTACCCGTATGTTCCACGGGCAAGAAGTGAGGACATTTATGAGAATTAAAGCCACCATTGAACGCATCCCTGGTGGGATGATGTTGATTCCATTGCTGCTGGGTGCGGTTGTAAATACCCTGGCGCCGAATACCGGTGCTTATTTTGGTTCCTTTACAAAAGGCATGATTACCGGCACGGTACCGATTCTTGCTGTGTGGTTCTTCTGTATTGGTGCATCAATTGATTTACGCGCAACCGGTACGGTCCTGCGTAAATCCGGTACGCTGGTGATTACTAAAATTGCGGTGGCGTGGGCAGTGGCAATGATTGCCGCCTCGTTTATTCCGGATACCGGTATTCAGACCGGTTTCTTTGCCGGTCTTTCCGTACTGGCGATTGTATCCGCAATGGATATGACCAACGGCGGTCTGTATGCCAGCTTGATGAACCAGTACGGTACGAAAGAAGAGTCCGGCGCGTTCGTTCTGATGTCTCTGGAATCCGGTCCGCTGATGACGATGGTGATTCTGGGCGCGGCGGGTCTGGGCTCCTTTGAACCGCATCACTTTATCGGCGCGGTACTGCCGTTCCTGATCGGCTTTACGCTGGGCAACCTTGACCACGATCTGCGTGCGTTCTTCAGCAAAGCAACACCGGTACTGATTCCATTCTTCGGCTTTGCGTTGGGTAACACCATTAACCTGGGCGTGATTGTTGATACTGGTCTGCTGGGCATCCTGCTGGGTGTGGCGGTTATTGTCATCACCGGTATTCCGCTGATCATTGCTGACCGTGTGATCGGTGGTGGTAATGGTACTGCAGGTGTCGCGGCGTCCTCTGCGGCAGGTGCCGCCGTTGCCAACCCGGTGATCATCGCGCAAATCAACCCGGCGTTTGAACCGGTCGCCGCCTCCGCGACGGCGCTGGTCGCCGCCAGCGTAGTGGTCACGGCGATTCTGGTGCCGATTATTACCGCGCTCTACGCCAAACGCTTCGCCAGGCTACCGGCGCCTGTAGCGGCGGAAGAAGCGACAGCGGAATCCGCAAACCACTAATCATCAGCCCTCTCCTCTCAAAACCTAAGGGGAGAGGGTGGAAACACCTCTTCGACCATCGCATCCACCAGCCGTTTTGCCGAACAGAGTCGCGGCATACCCAACGCAACCGTCTGCCAGCGTTGCGTCACAGACCAGCACACCGGATGTTTATCCGCCTCGCACCAGTCTCCCAACCAGCTCAGCATGTCGCTGTATTCGCCTGAACCGGCGGTGGTACTCAACCACTGATGATAATAGTGACGCGTCGTCGGCGCGGCATTGATACTGTGGGCCAGATAGTTTGTCGCCATCGCCCGGAGATTATCTTTCAGCATCGCCGCCACGTCCGGATTCGCCAGACGACAGGCATCGCCAAACGGTCCCCAACGCAACTCTTCAAGCGCAATAAAACACCGCCCCGGCAGCGACCATCCCTCATAGGCCCCCGCCAACCATCGAGTAAACACCTGTTCACTGTGTTCCCCGGCCTGGACCGTGAGGCCACGCTGGCTCAGCGCCTTCTCCTTCCAGGCACTGCGCTGGCGAAACCACTCGCTGAGGGTGTTAAGTTGCTGAACCAGCCCTGGGATGGACGGTCCGCGAGAGAGATCCGTCTGTTGCAGAACCTGCAGTCGCGCAGAGATCCGCGTCAGCGCCAGATGCCCCGGATCGAGCATACCCGCCAGCTTTTCCACCAGCTTCAGGCGCATCATCAGATGTTCGCTGAACATTCCGGCCATCGCCCACGCCCGTAACTGCGTCTGGGACAGAATCTCCTGCGTCAGACGTTCGCGAAACTGCTGCTGTTGCAACGTGCCGCCTGCCCGTTTCGGTTCTTCTCCCTGAACCAGATCGACCATAAACTTTGGGTGGATACACTCCAGCGTCCGTCCGGGGCCTTCCAGTAACGCGTTTGTCATGTGTGTTCGGCCACAAAAAGGGTTTGAATGTCGTCACGGAGCAGGCGAGAGTCTTCATAAATCCAGGCGGTGGCGGCAATACTGTGCTGCAACTGCTGACTCAGACTCTGAACAGCCGATTCATTCTGCTGACGAACCAGCAAACTCTCGCGCAGGCTCTCCTGTAATCCCGCCAGGCACAATGAGAAATCGGCAAAAAACGTTGCCAGTCCTGCCGTAACTGAAACATCGACCTGCGCGGCTAAAGCTTTACGAATTTGTTGGCAGAAGTGGCTGACGTACTCCGCCAGGCTCTGGTGTAGCGCATTAATATCAATCAGATAGCGTGTCTTCGCTTCGACATAGTCATTCCAGCTCCAGTTCGGCTGATTCAGCCAGCGGGAGAAGGTTTCACGCACCCCGCTTACACGAGGTTCGTCACTTTCGACGTGGTCCTGCTGGGCAATCGCATCGCTGAATAACTGGCGCGTCGTGAAGTTAAACATGGACGCGTGAAAGGCCGGAAAGCTGATTCGGGGGCGAAACCCCGCATGGCTCAACTCCTCTTTCACCCGCATTTCGATAGGGCGCATTGCCTCGTTCAGTGACCGGCTGAGCGTGGCTTTCAGTTGTTCAAAACGCATCGCCAGGTCGCGGCTGATGTTTTCCTGCGCCGCCAGCAGGACGCCCTCACAGGCGGAACGTAGCTTACTGAGGATCACCTGCGCCTGCGCTTCGTCATGCAGCACCAACATCTCCCCGTCAATCTCCGCCTGCGGCAGCGGCGACCAGCTATCGCCACGCGACAGTTTCAGGATCTGTTCGCGGCTGAAAAAGGTCTCGATGTTACGCAAGATCGTGGCCTGCTGCTGGTTGAGAAAGTCGTTGGCCGACGCCAGCGCCAGCCCGACTTCATGGTGGATTTCGTCACTGACGCTGTCCTGGCTCACCTTAAGTTGCTGCATATCCGCTTCCAGACGCACGATATTTTGCTGCAACGTGTCAAAGGCCACCGTCAGACAGTGATAACGGAAATCCAGATATTCGCGGGCGCTGTGGGCGTAATTCAGCAATTTATGCGAGGCGGAACGCAGCGCATACAGCGACGCATTAGCATAGGCGGCATGAATTAAGGTCTGGATCGGCTGTTCAAACAGCGAATCTTCCCACAGCAAATCTGCCGCATGGCGCAGGTGTTCGATATCATCCAGATCGGCGCTTCGCCAGCGCCGACCAAGCGCGGCTTCAGCAAAGTCCTGTACCCAGCGCTGCTCTTCGTGATCCGGCAGATGACCGTGGTTTGCCAGCTCATGGCGTGCCCGATTGGCCAGATATCCCCACATCGAGGAGACCGGATAAATTTGCGCCGGATTAATACAGCCCTTCATCAGGGTACCGGAAATCAGCGCCCTCACCTGCTCTTCATCATCGCTGTTGCGATCTTTCTGGTCGAATTTGTTCACCAACGCATACAACGGCACCGATTTTCCTACCGCGGCAATGGCCTGACGCACCTCTTCATCAGAAATCGATTTCAACTGCGTATAGTCCATCACCGCCAGAACGGCGGAGGCGCGAGCCAGTTGCTCATTGAGCATTTTTTGCAGATGCGGCTGCCCGGCTTCGTTTGGCCCGGGGGTGTCCAGTAACGTCAGTTGACCCGGATAATTCTCCAGCCCCGCCAGATGCACAAACTCCACCTCAATCACCGGAATATGTTCAATCGCCGCATAGGCAGAAAAGGGAAAATCGACGTCCAGCGCTTTCGACAGGCGCACCAAATCGTTAAGGCTTTTCAGGCAGTGAAAGATCGGCTGCGCGCCGAGGTAATGGCGCTCAAACGCTTCCCCTCTTTCGATGCGTTGCATGAGGCCGTTCATGTCTTTATCAATTTCCAACACCTGCGTCAGATTCTGCCGATCGCAGGCGTGCATGCTCTCTTGCAGTGTTTTCATCAGCGCATCGATGGGCGCAACGTGGGAAAAATGCAGCACCGGTTCTTTCTGACCAGGCGTATGGCGGATCAGCGTCGGCAACGCGGTCATCGGACGGTTGCGATTGGGCAGCACCTCCGTGCCGACAATGGCATTGATCGTCGTCGACTTTCCCGCTTTCATGGTGCCAACGATCGCCAGTACCATTTCCAGTCGCGAGATTTTTCGCAACTCATTGTTCAGCGTGGCCTGCTGGGCCTCGGCACCCCGGGTACTGAAATGCATGGGCTGAACGTTGAAGTCATCCTCACTCTTTAATGAGGAAGCGTCCTCCAGAGTGGCCGTTGGCATTTTTTTTACGGTCTTAAGATGCTCTAAAGAGAGCATCAGCAAGCGTTCCGCTTCCTGGCTCAATTCATATATTGTCTGTGTGTACATAAAAAATGTTTCCTTAACGCAAATTTTTATTGCTTTTATTTAGCCGTTTCGTTTATTAGTGAATGCTCGGCTTTAATAATTACGTATGGAAAAAGAATTTATTAATTAATCTACTGATATTGATGAAGTTATTATTTTAATTACTATTTTTGAATAACACTCAGTGGCATAAGAAAGTAAAAAAGCGTAGTTCAGTTTTATAAAAACCCAGGCCAGTTTTGGTTAATTTCACCTACCAGAAATAAGGGGGAAGGTGATGTAAACGAACCCTAACTAAAATTCGCTCAGCCAATTATTTCGAATATTTCTCGTCACCTTATCTCAAATAACAAACGGTAGCAATTTCCCTTAAAAATATTAGCGCGTTTTTTCTGTCTGGCAGACAGGTTACGGTCACAGTACGGTATTTACCTTAAAAACAGAGTAGTCCCGACAACGTTAAGGATTTTGTGTATAATTGCGTCCTTTTTCGGCAATCTGCCATTTTTTGGGCGCTTTTGCCCTTGCTGACTTTTGAGGAAATCGACATGTCATTACCCCACTGCCCACAATGCAACTCCGAATACACTTACGAAGATAACGGCATGTACATCTGCCCGGAATGCGCCCATGAATGGAACGATGCAGAACCAGCGCATGACAGCGACGAACTGATCGTGAAAGATGCCAACGGTAATCTGCTGGCTGACGGCGACAGCGTCACCGTCGTGAAAGATCTGAAAGTCAAAGGCAGCTCTTCAATGCTGAAAATCGGCACGAAAGTGAAAAACATTCGTCTGGTGGAAGGCGACCACAACATCGATTGCAAAATTGATGGCTTTGGCCCGATGAAGCTGAAATCAGAATTCGTGAAAAAGAACTGATGTAAATTGCCCGGTGGCGCTTCGCTTACCGGGCCTGTGATAACTACACTTAACTGGCTTCTCTTACCTGAGGTAAAGATTATGCCGTTAAGTCCCTACATCTCTTTTGCCGGAAACTGTGCCGACGCCATCGCGTATTATCAAAAGACGCTGGGTGCAGAACTCCTTTATAAAATCAGCTTCGGTGAAATGCCCAAACCGGCGCAGGACAGCGAAGACGGTTGCCCGTCCGGAATGACATTCCCCGATACCGCTATCGCCCATGCCAATGTACGCATTGCCCATAGCGACATCATGATGAGCGATGGCATCCCAACGGGAAACGCCCATTATTCAGGTTTCACGCTGGTCCTTGACACGCAAAATGTCAACGAAGGGAAGCAATGGTTTGACAATCTCGCCGCAGAGGGTCAAATCGAAATGGACTGGCAGGAAACCTTCTGGGCGCATGGCTTTGGCAAAGTCAGCGATCGCTACGGCGTACCGTGGATGATCAACGTCGTCAAACAACCCCAGCCAACCGAGTAACCTCACGGGAGGCGTGCCTCCCGTCCTGTCATCAAACTCACCTTAACTCTTCATCGGCAGGTAACGTCCCCTTAACCCAAACGTCATATTGATCCGCCACGATGGGGCCACTTTTTTTAGAGAGGCCGCATCATGGAAACGATCATTCGCGTCGAGAAACTCTCCAAAACGTTCAATCAGCATCAGGCGCTGCATGCGGTTGATCTGAACATCGGTTCCGGTGAGATGGTAGCTCTGCTTGGGCCGTCGGGTTCCGGCAAATCCACCCTTTTACGTCATCTGAGCGGTTTGATTATCGGTGATAAATCAGCAGGTAGCCGCGTCGAGCTACTCGGTCGCACCGTTCAACACGAAGGCCGACTGGCGCGCGATATCCGCAAAAGCCGCGCGCATACCGGTTACATCTTCCAACAGTTCAATCTGGTGAATCGCCTGACGGTGCTGGAGAACGTGCTGATTGGCGCGCTCGGCAGCACGCCGTTCTGGCGCACCTGTTTTAGCTGGTTTAGCGCAGAGCAGAAACAGCGCGCGCTCCAGGCACTGACCCGCGTCGGGATGGCGCACTTTGCCTGGCAGCGCGTCTCAACGCTCTCCGGCGGTCAACAGCAGCGCGTGGCCATCGCCCGGGCGCTGATGCAGCAGGCCAAAGTGATCCTCGCCGATGAGCCGATTGCCTCACTGGACCCGGAATCCGCGCGCATCGTGATGGACACCCTGCGCGACATTAACCAGACCGACGGCATTACCGTCGTCGTCACGCTGCATCAGGTGGATTACGCCCTGCGCTACTGCGAACGCATTGTCGCGCTGCGTCAGGGACACGTCTTCTATGACGGCAGCAGCCAGCTCTTTGATAACGAACGATTTGACCATCTCTACCGCAGCATGAACCGCGTCGAACAGAACGCACAGGCTGCCTGACATCCCCACAATGAGGAATGGAAATGAGCTATAAGACAGTTGCCGCGCTGGCCTTTACCAGCATGTTTAGTCTCAGCACCCTGCTCAGCCCGGTCCATGCCGAAGAGCAGGAAAAAGCACTGAACTTTGGCATTATTTCGACCGAATCACAGCAAAACCTGAAGCCCCAATGGGACCCGTTCCTGAAGGATATGGAGAAGAAACTGGGCGTGAAAGTGAACGCCTTCTTCGCCCCGGACTACGCCGGGATCATCCAGGGCATGCGCTTTAACAAAGTTGATATCGCCTGGTACGGTAACCTCTCGGCAATGGAAGCGGTGGATCGCGCTAACGGACAAGTGTTTGCCCAGACCGTCGCCGCCGATGGATCGCCGGGTTACTGGAGCGTGCTGATCGTCAACAAGGACAGTCCGATCAACAACCTCGACGATCTGATCGCCAAACGCAAAGATCTCACCTTCGGTAATGGTGATCCTAACTCCACCTCCGGCTATCTCGTCCCTGGCTATTACGTCTTCGCGAAAAACAATATTACCGCCAGCGACTTCAAACGCACCGTCAACGCCGGTCATGAAACCAACGCTCTTGCGGTCGCCAACAAGCAAGTGGATGTTGCCACCAACAACACCGAGAACCTCGACAAGCTGAAAACGTCCGCGCCGGACAAGCTGAAAGCGCTGAAGGTGATCTGGAAGTCGCCGCTGATCCCGGGCGATCCGATCGTCTGGCGTAAGAACCTCTCTGAAGCCACCAAGGACAAGGTGTACGACTTCTTCATGAACTACGGCAAAACGCCAGAAGAAAAAACCGTGCTGGAACGCCTGGGTTGGGCGCCGTTCCGCGCCTCCAGCGACCTGCAACTGGTGCCGATTCGCCAGCTCGCGCTGTTTAAAGAGATGCAGGGCGTGCAGGACAACAAGGGACTGAACGCCGAAGAGAAGACCAGCAAATCTTCCGCGATTAAAGCGCAACTGGACGATCTTGACCGTCTGACCGCGGCGCTGAGCGCCATGACCAGCGTCACTAAAGCGGTGCAGTAAACCTGATGCCCGGTGGCGCTTTGCTTACCGGGCCGACAAACGTAGGCCGGATAAGGCGTAGCCGCCATCCGGCAATAACCTACGCACGGAGTTAAACATGCAAACCATCACCGTTGCCCCGCCAAAGCGCAGTTGGTTCTCGCTCGTGAGTTGGGCCATTCTGCTTGCCGTGTTGGTCGTGTCGTGGAAAGGCGCCGAAATGGCCCCGCTCACGCTGATTCAGGATTCCGGCAACATGGCGACCTTCGCCGCCGACTTTTTCCCCCCCGATTTTAGCCAGTGGCAGGACTATCTTGGTGAAATGGCGGTGACCCTGCAAATCGCCGTCTGGGGTACCGCGCTGGCCGTGATCCTCTCCATTCCCTTCGGCCTGATGTGCGCCGACAACCTCGTGCCCTGGTGGATCTACCAGCCAATGCGCCGTCTGATGGATGCCTGCCGCGCCATCAACGAAATGGTGTTTGCGATGCTATTCGTGGTCGCTGTCGGCCTCGGTCCGTTTGCCGGCGTCATGGCGCTGTTTATCCACACTACCGGCGTGCTCTCCAAACTGTTGTCCGAAGCGGTGGAAGCCATTGAGCCTGGCCCGGTTGAAGGTATTCGCGCCACTGGCGCCAACAAAATCGAAGAGATTCTTTACGGTGTACTGCCCCAGGTGATGCCGCTGCTGATCTCCTACTCGCTGTACCGCTTTGAATCCAACGTCCGTTCAGCAACCGTCGTCGGGATGGTGGGCGCAGGCGGCATTGGCGTCACGCTGTGGGAGGCGATTCGCGGTTTCCAGTTCCAGCAAACCTGCGCCCTGATGGTGTTGATCATTGTGACCGTCAGCCTGCTGGATTTTCTTTCCCAGCGTTTACGTAAGCACTTTATCTGATTAGCGAGGCATTGATTGCTATGCACTTGTCTACACATCCGACCAGTTATCCAACGCGTTATCAGGAGATTGCCGCGAGACTAGAGCAGGAGCTACGTCAACATTACCGCTGCGGCGATTATCTGCCCGCCGAGCATCAGCTTGCCGCGCGTTATGAGGTTAATCGCCACACCCTGCGCCGCGCCATCGACCAGTTGGTTGAGCGCGGCTGGGTCCAGCGTCGTCAGGGCGTCGGCGTACTGGTGCTGATGCGCCCGTTCGATTATCCGCTTAACGCCCAGGCTCGTTTTAGTCAGAACCTGTTGGATCAGGGAAGCCATCCCACCAGCGAAAAACTGCTGGCAGTACTGCGCCCGGCCTCCCGTCACGTTGCCGATGCGCTCAGCGTGCAGGAGGGCGATAACGTCATTCACCTGCGCACCCTGCGACGGGTAAACGGCATCGCCCTGTGTCTGATCGAACATTACTTTTCCGACCTGACCCTCTGGCCGCTGCTGCAAGGTTTTAACCACGGCTCGCTGCACGACTACTTGCGCGAACAGTCCGGCCTGACGCTCAAGCGCACCCAGACGCGCATCAGCGCCCGGCGTGCGCAGGCCAAAGAGAGCAAGGTGCTGGAAATCCCCAACATGGCGCCGCTGCTCTGCGTGCGCACCCTGAACCACCGTGAAGGCGAGGAACGTGCGATGGAGTATTCCGTCAGCCTGACCCGCGCCGACATGATCGAATTCACTATGGAGCACTGAATGCATTTCGATACCGCCACCCGCCAGCGCTGGATGCGCGCGCTGGCTTACAGCAAGGCCGATGCCCTGAATGCGCGACTCCAGGTGTTAAAACTGGCACCAGAATATGAACTGATTCGCGCCCCGGAAAGCGGACTGATGCAAATTCAGGCGCGCATGGGCGGCACCGGCAACCGCTTCTTTGCCGGGGACACCACGCTGACCCGCGCAGTGGTTCGCCTGAAAAGCGGCACGCTGGGTTACAGCTACCTGCTGGGACGCAACAAACATCACGCCGAGCAGTGCGCCGTCATCGACGCGTTACTGCAGGAACAAACGCATTTCCAGAACCTGATGGAAACCTTAATTAGCCCGCTGGAAGCAGAACGCGATGCGGAAATCACCGCCCGTCGCGCCGAAGTCAACGCCAGCCGGGTCGACTTCTTTACGCTGGTACGCGGAGATAACGAATGACCCTACAGACCGCCTTTACCCTGCCCGTCCAGGACGCCCAACAAAGCTTTCGCCGTCTGCTGAAAGCGATGAGCGAACCGGGAGTGATTGTTGCCCTGCATCAACTGAAACACGGCTGGCAGCCGTTGAATCTGGCGACCACCAGCGTCCTGCTGACGTTAGTCGACGGCGATACGCCGGTCTGGCTGTCGCCTGCGATGAATAATGATATCGCCAGCCAGAACCTGCGTTTTCACACCAATGCCCCGATGGTCGAACAACCCCAACTGGCGGCCTTTGCCGTGGCCGACGAGCGCATCAGCAGCGAACAGCTTAATGCCCTCTCCGCCGGTTCCGCCGTCGCGCCGGAGACCAGCGCCACGCTGATCGTGCAGGTCTCCAGCCTGAGCGGCGGGCGGATGTTACGCCTGACCGGGGCAGGTATCGCCGAAGAGCGAATGATCGCACCGCAGTTGCCAGAGTGCCTGATCCACGAACTTACCGAACGCCCGCATCCGTTCCCGCTGGGCGTTGACCTCATCCTCACCTGCGGTGAACGGCTGCTGGCTATTCCGCGAACCACCCATGTGGAGGTGTGCTGATGTACGTAGCCGTCAAAGGGGGCGAAAAGGCGATAGCCAACGCCCACGCGTTACAGGAGCAGCGACGCCGGGGCGACGATACCGTTGCCGAACTGAGCGTGGCGCAGATCGAACAGCAGATGAATCTGGCTGTTGATCGCGTAATGACCGAAGGCGGCATTGCCGATCGCGAACTGGCGGCGCTGGCGCTCAAACAGGCCAGCGGCGATAACGTCGAAGCCATCTTTCTGCTGCGCGCCTACCGCACCACGCTGGCAAAGCTGGCGGTAAGCGAGCCGCTGAACAGCGCGGAAATGCGCCTGGAACGCCGTATCTCCGCAGTCTATAAGGATATTCCGGGCGGACAGCTGTTAGGGCCCACCTACGACTACACTCATCGTCTGCTCGATTTTACGCTGCTGGCGAATGGCGAAACGCCGCCGCTGCGGACTGCAGAAAGTACGCAGGACGCCGCCCCGCATGTCTTTTCGCTGCTGGCGAATCAAGGGCTGGCGAAGCCCGAAGAAGATAACGGCGCCACGCCGGATGACATCACCCGCACGCCGCCGGTTTACCCCTGTTCCCGCGCCTCACGTCTGCAACAGCTGATGCGCGGCGATGAGGGCTATCTGCTGGCGCTGGCCTACTCCACCCAACGCGGCTATGGGCGCAATCACCCGTTCGCGGCCGAAATCCGCAGTGGCTACGTTGCGCTGGAAACGGTACCGGAAGAACTGGGATTTGCGATCAACGTCGGCGAACTGCTGATGACCGAATGTGAAATGGTCAACGGCTTTATCGCCCCGGACAACGATGCGCCTCACTTTACCCGCGGTTACGGACTGGTGTTCGGCATGAGCGAACGCAAAGCGATGGCAATGGCGCTGGTAGACAGAGCCCTACAGGCACCCGATTACGATGAAACGGTCACGGGACCGGCGCAGGACGAAGAGTTTGTGCTGGCGCACGCGGATAACGTCGAGGCAGCGGGTTTTGTTTCGCACCTCAAGCTCCCCCACTACGTCGATTTCCAGGCCGAGCTGGAACTGCTCAAACGCCTGCAACAGGAGGCCGCTCGTGACCACTAACCTCTCCGGCTACAACTTTGCTTATCTGGATGAGCAGACCAAACGCATGATCCGCCGCGCAATCCTCAAAGCGGTGGCCATCCCCGGCTATCAGGTGCCGTTCGGTGGCCGCGAGATGCCGATGCCTTACGGCTGGGGAACCGGCGGGATCCAGATTACCGCCAGCGTGATTGGTGAACCGGACGTGCTGAAGGTTATCGATCAGGGCGCGGATGACACCACCAACGCCGTATCGATCCGCAACTTCTTCAAACGCGTCACCGGGGTCAATACCACCGAGCGCACGGAAGACGCCACGTTGATCCAGACCCGTCACCGGATCCCGGAAACGCCGCTGGCGGAAGATCAGATCCTGATCTTTCAGGTGCCGATCCCTGAACCGCTGCGTTTTATCGAACCTCGTGAAACGGAAACCCGCACTATGCACGCGCTGGAGGAGTACGGGATCATGCAGGTGAAGCTGTATGAAGATATCGCCCGCTTCGGCCATATCGCCACCACTTACGCCTACCCGGTGAAAGTCAACGGACGCTATGTGATGGACCCGTCGCCAATCCCAAAATTCGACAACCCGAAGATGGACATGATGCCCGCCCTCCAGTTGTTTGGCGCGGGACGCGAAAAGCGTATCTATGCCGTGCCGCCGTATACCCGCGTGGAAAGTCTCGATTTCGACGATCATCCGTTCACCGTACAGACCTGGGATGAGCCCTGCGCCATCTGCGGTTCAACGCACAGCTATCTTGATGAAGTGGTGCTCGATGACACCGGCAAACGCATGTTTGTCTGCTCCGACACCGACTACTGCCGCCAACAGAGCGAGGCACTCAGCCAATGACGCAACCGCTGCTTTCGGTTAATAACCTGACCCATCTCTACGCGCCGGGCAAAGGCTTCAGCGATATCTCCTTTGACCTGTGGCCTGGCGAAGTGCTGGGCATTGTCGGGGAGTCCGGTTCCGGCAAAACCACTCTGCTGAAATCCATCTCCTCGCGCCTGACGCCGCAGTCAGGCGAGATTCAGTACCAGAACCGTTCGCTGTACGCCATGAGCGAAGCCGACCGCCGCCGCCTGCTGCGTACTGAATGGGGCGTGGTACATCAGCACCCGCTGGACGGCCTGCGTCGTCAAGTTTCGGCGGGCGGTAATATCGGCGAACGCCTGATGGCGACCGGCGCGCGCCACTACGGCGAGATCCGCGCCACCGCCCAGCGCTGGCTGGAGGAGGTCGAAATTCCGGCTTCTCGTATCGACGATCTCCCGACCACCTTTTCCGGCGGCATGCAGCAGCGTCTGCAGATCGCCCGCAACCTCGTCACCCACCCGAAGCTGGTGTTTATGGATGAGCCGACCGGCGGCCTCGACGTCTCCGTCCAGGCGAAACTGTTGGATCTGCTGCGCGGGCTGGTGGTGGAACTGGATCTGGCGGTGGTGATTGTCACCCACGATTTAGGCGTGGCGCGCCTGCTGGCAGACCGTCTGCTGGTAATGAAACAGGGTCAGGTGGTGGAAAGTGGATTAACCGACCGTGTGCTCGACGATCCACATCATCCGTATACCCAGTTGCTGGTGTCGTCCGTATTGCAGAACTGATTTTTTGTTTTGCCGGATGGCGCCTGCGCCTTATCCGGCCTACGGGTCGGCATCGCTTGTAGGCCTGATAAGCAACGCGCCATCAGGCAATCGAATGCACAAATGCTTAAAGAGGCTAAAAATGAACGCGATCCGCGTTGAAAACGTCAGTAAAACCTTTGTGCTCCACCAGCAAAACGGCGTGCGCCTGCCGGTGCTGCAAAATGCCTCGCTGGAAGTCAAAAACGGCGAATGCGTCGTTCTACATGGCCACTCCGGCAGCGGGAAATCCACGCTGCTGCGTTCGCTGTATGCCAACTATCTGCCCGATGAGGGGCACATTCACATTCGCCATCACGACGAATGGGTGGATCTGGTGCAGGCCCCGGCGCGCAAAGTGCGGGAAGTCCGCCGCGCCACGATCGGCTGGGTGAGCCAGTTTCTGCGGGTGATCCCGCGGATCTCCGCGCTGGATGTGGTGATGCAACCGCTGCTGGATCTCGGCGAACCGCGCGAGGCGTGCGCCGCCAAAGCCGCAAGCCTGTTGACCCGTCTGAACGTGCCGGAACGCCTGTGGCACCTCGCCCCGTCAACCTTTTCCGGCGGTGAACAACAGCGCGTCAATATCGCGCGCGGATTTATCGTCGATTACCCGATTCTGTTACTCGACGAACCAACCGCGTCGCTGGATGCCAAAAACAGTGCCGCCGTGGTGGCGCTGATTGAAGAGGCGAAAGCGCGCGGTGCGGCCATTGTCGGCATTTTTCACGATCAAACTGTGCGCGACCGCGTGGCGGATCGTCTGCACCTGATGGGAACAACACCATGATTATCAACAATGTAAAGCTGGTGCTGGAAGATGAAGTGGTGCAGGGATCGCTGGAAATGCAGGATGGCGTGATTCGCGCCTTTGCACAAAGTCAGAGCCGTCTTCCGCAAGCGCTGGACGGCGAAGGCGGCTGGCTGCTGCCGGGGCTGATTGAGTTGCATACCGATAATCTCGACAAATTCTTTACCCCACGCCCGAAAGTGGACTGGCCTGCTCATTCGGCAATGAGCAGCCACGACGCGCTGATGGTCGCCAGCGGTATTACCACCGTGCTGGACGCGGTGGCGATTGGCGATGTCCGCGACGGCGGCGATCGTCTGGAAAACCTGGAGAAAATGATCAACGCCGTGGAGGAGACGCAAAAACGTGGGGTAAACCGCGCCGAGCATCGCCTGCATTTGCGTTGCGAACTGCCGCACCACACCACACTGCCGCTGTTCGAGAAGCTGGTCAGTCGCGAACCGGTCACGCTGGTTTCGCTGATGGATCACTCGCCGGGACAGCGTCAATTCGCCAACCGCGAGAAATATCGTGAGTATTATCAGGGTAAATATTCGCTGACCGATGAACAGATGGCACGTTACGAAGAGGAACAACTGGCACTGGCGGCTCGCTGGTCGCAGCCCAACCGGACCGCTATCGCGCAACTGTGCCGTGAGCGCAACATTGCGCTGGCAAGCCACGATGACGCCACCTCCGGGCATGTGCAGGAATCTCATCAGCTTGGCAGCGTGATCGCCGAATTTCCCACCACGTTCGAAGCTGCAGAAGCCTCACGCCAGCACGGCATGAACGTACTGATGGGTGCGCCGAACATTGTGCGCGGTGGCTCTCATTCCGGTAACGTCGCGGCGCACACGCTGGCTGAATTGGGGTTACTGGATATCCTCTCGTCAGATTACTACCCCGCCAGCCTGCTGGATGCGGCATTTCGCGTCGCAGACGACGCGGCCAACCGCTTTACGCTGCCGCAGGCGATCCGCCTGGTAACCGCCAACCCGGCGCGGGCGCTCAGTCTCAGCGATCGCGGCGTGATCGGCGAAGGCAAACGCGCCGATCTGGTACTGGCGCACCGTAAAGGCGATCACATCCACATTGACCACGTCTGGCGCCAGGGAAAGAGGGTGTTCTGAGTATGGGAAAACTGATCTGGTTGATGGGGCCGTCCGGCTCCGGGAAGGACAGTTTGCTGACCGCACTCCGTCAGCAGGAACATGCGCAACTCCTGGTGGCGCACCGTTATATCACCCGCGCGGCGAATGCCGGGAGCGAGAATCATGTTGCCCTGAGCGAGCAAGAGTTTTTCACCCGCGCCGGGCATAACCTGCTGGCGCTAAGCTGGCATGCTAACGGCTTTTATTATGGCGTCGGCGTGGAGATCGATCTCTGGCTCAACGGCGGCTTCGACGTGGTGGTCAACGGCTCACGCGCACATCTGCCCCAGGCGCAGGCGCGCTACGGCACGGCGCTGCTGCCGGTCTGCTTGCAGGTCTCCCCGACAATTTTGCGCCAGCGCTTACAGACGCGCGGGCGGGAAAGCGAACCCGAGATCGCCGCGCGTCTTGAACGCGCCGCCCGCTATGCTCCGTTTGACTGCCATATGCTCAATAACGACGGCAGTTTGCACCAGTCCGTCGATTCGCTGTTAACCTTAATGGGACGTAAGGAGCCACGCCATGTCTGCCTGTGAATTTCGTCGCGCCACCGGACAAGACACCGAGGCCGTGTACGCGCTCATCTGCGAACTGAAGCAAGCCCAGTTTGATTACCCGACTTTTCGCGCCGGGTTCACCACCAATTTGCAGGATGCCCGACTGCGCTATCAGCTGGCGCTGCTTGAGGGTCAGGCGGTTGGGCTAATTGGCCTGCATCTGCAGTATCATTTACATCACGCCAACTGGATTGGCGAGATTCAGGAACTGGTGGTGATGCCGCAGGCGCGGGGTCTGAAAATCGGCAGCCAGTTACTGGCATGGGCGGAACAGGAAGCCCGTGAGGCGGGTGCAGAGATGACAGAACTGTCCACCAGCGTGAGGCGTCATGATGCCCACCGTTTTTATCAGCGCGAAGGCTACGAACAGAGCCATTTTCGCTTCACAAAAGCATTGTGAGGTACGCAGGCCGGATAAGACGCCTCTCATCGCCATCCGGCGCGATACGACAAGGGGAGTCACGATGAGTCTGAGCATCACGCTAAGCGGCACCGGCGGTGCGCAAGGGGTACCCGCGTTTGGCTGCGACTGTGCTGCCTGTCGTCGCGCACGCCTGCAGGAACAGTATCGTAGACGCCCGTGTAGCGGCGTGGTCAAATTCAACGATACGGTGACGCTGCTGGATGCGGGCATACCGCACCTGATGGACGACTGGCCGGCGGGCAGCTTTCGACAGTTTTTACTCACCCACTACCATATGGATCACGTACAGGGATTGTTTCCGCTGCGCTGGGGCGTTGGGGCGTCCATCCCTGTGTACGGCCCGCCGGACGAACAGGGGTGCGACGATCTGTTTAAGCATCCCGGCATTCTCGACTTTAGCCACACCGTCGAGCCGTTTGTGGTGTTTGAGCTACAGGGATTGCAGGTCACACCGCTACCGCTGAATCACTCAAAGCTGACGTTGGGTTATCTTCTGGAGACCGCGCACAGCCGCGTGGCGTGGCTGTCTGACACCGCCGGACTGCCCGATAAAACGCTCACCTTTCTGCTCAACAATCAACCGCAGGTTATCGTCATTGACTGTAGCCATCCGCCGCGTCCCCAACCGCCGCGTAATCACTGTGATTTAACCACAGTGATGGCGCTCAATGAGGTGATTCGCTGCCCGCAGGTGATCCTCACTCATATCAGCCACCAGTTTGACGTCTGGCTGATGGATAACCCGCTCCCGAACAGATTCGAGGCGGGCTATGACGGGATGCAGATTGTGGTGGATTAGGACATATTGCGTACAATAAGACTTGTTAACTGGTCTCAAATCACCTAAATTATGACCAGTTAACAGGTCTTAAGGAGTGACTATGCCACACATCATCTTGAGCGATACCACGGCCAGCGTGAGTGAGTTAAAAAAGAATCCGATGGCGACTGTCAACGCCGGTGATGGTTATCCCGTCGCGATTCTGAACCGTAACCAGCCCGCTTTTTATTGTATTCCCGCAGCGCTTTACGAAAAAATGCTGGATGCTCTGGACGATCAGCAACTGGCAAAATTAGTAAATGAACGTAGCCAACAGCCGCTTGTGGAAGTGGATCTGGACAGCTACCTATGAGTTATACGGTAAAGTTCAGGGAAGACGCGCTGAAAGAATGGCAAAAACTTGGTAAAACCATTCAGCAGCAATTTGCTAAAAAACTGAAGAAATGCTGTGACAATCCCCATGTCCCCTCAGCAAAGCTGAGAGGAATCAAAGATTGCTACAAAATCAAATTGAGAACCTCAGGCTTTCGCCTTGTTTATCAAGTGATTGATGACGTATTGGTTATCGCCGTCGTTGCTGTCGGTAAACGTGAGCGTAGTGAGGTTTATCAACTCGCCAGCGACAGACTGCGTTAACGCTCGTAGTCCTCTTCCATTCGCCGCTCTTCATCTTCCAGTTGGCGGCGCTCACGATCGAGCTGACGCTGGCGATCATCCAATTGACGTCGTCGGTCCTCAAACTGACGGCGACGGTCATCATACTGTCTGCGGCGATCGTCGCTCATTTCGTTCTGCCACCTATCGTCACGCGAATCCTCATAATCCCGCCCGCTGTCGCTGTCAGGCTTATAGGCATCGTTGATCGCCTGCTGAATGTTGCCGATGGCATCATCAATGATATCGGCCTGTGCCGGCACGGTCGCCAGCAACAACAGGCTGAATAAAAAGAGCGTCGGGGTACGTTTCATAAAACCTGCCTCAAAAGGGGACGGTTTCTACGGTAGTTAACGCAACCTGATGCAACCAGAGGACGAATCTCAAATTCGGCCAGCGCGGCCCCGCCGTTGCACAGAGGCGATGTGTTGTCATTCACGGGAAATCGTCACGTCAAATATGACGACAGCCTGTTTTTCGTCAGGGTTTTGTCCAAAAATTACCCGTAATATCAGGGAAAGCCCCCAATTAAAATGTGGCATAAAAGATGCATACTCAGGGCGACAAGCGTGTATGCGCGATTTGATTAACTGGAGCGAGACCGATGAAAAAAGTCGTCACGGTTTGCCCGTATTGCGCATCAGGTTGCAAGATCAACCTGGTGGTCGATAACGGCAAAATCGTCCGGGCTGAGGCGGCGCAGGGGAAAACCAATCAGGGTACCCTGTGTCTGAAGGGCTATTACGGCTGGGATTTTATTAACGATACCCAGATCCTGACCCCGCGCCTGAAAACCCCTATGATTCGTCGCCAGCGTGGCGGCAAGCTGGAATCTGTTTCCTGGGATGAAGCGCTGAACTATGTCGCCGAACGCCTGAGCGCCATCAAAGCGAAATACGGCCCTGATGCCATCCAGACGACCGGCTCGTCGCGTGGCACCGGGAATGAAACCAACTACATCATGCAAAAATTTGCGCGCGCCGTTATTGGTACCAATAACGTTGACTGCTGCGCTCGCGTCTGACACGGCCCATCGGTTGCAGGTCTGCACCAGTCGGTCGGTAACGGCGCAATGAGTAATGCAATTAACGAAATTGATAACACCGATTTAGTGTTTATCTTCGGCTACAACCCGGCGGATTCCCACCCGATTGTGGCGAATCACGTGATTAACGCTAAACGTAATGGGGCGAAAATTATCGTCTGCGATCCGCGCAAAATTGAAACCGCGCGCATTGCCGACATGCACATCGCACTGCGAAACGGCTCGAATATCGCGCTGTTGAACGCGATGGGCCATGTCATTATTGAAGAAAATCTGTACGACCAGGCGTTTGTGGCCTCGCGTACGGAAGGCTTTGAAGAGTACCGCAAGATTGTCGAAGGCTATACGCCGGAGTCCGTCGAAGAGATAACCGGCGTCAGCGCGAGTGAAATTCGTCAGGCGGCGCGGATGTATGCCAGCGCGAAAAGCGCAGCGATCCTGTGGGGCATGGGCGTCACCCAGTTCTATCAGGGTGTAGAAACCGTGCGTTCACTGACCAGCCTCGCAATGTTGACCGGCAACCTCGGTAAGCCCAGCGTGGGCGTTAACCCGGTACGTGGCCAGAACAACGTTCAAGGCGCGTGTGATATGGGTGCGCTGCCGGATACCTATCCGGGATATCAGTACGTGAAAGATCCGGCTAACCGCGAGAAATTCGCCAAAGCCTGGGGCGTGGACAGCCTGCCTGCACACACCGGCTATCGCATCAGCGAATTGCCGCACCGTGCGGCACATGGCGAAGTACGCGCGGCGTACATCATGGGCGAAGATCCGTTGCAAACGGATGCGGAACTCTCTGCGGTGCGTAAAGGCTTTGAGGATCTGGAACTGGTCATCGTGCAGGACATCTTTATGACCAAAACCGCATCGGCGGCGGATGTTATTTTACCGTCGACGTCGTGGGGCGAGCATGAAGGGGTCTTTACCGCCGCTGACCGTGGTTTCCAGCGCTTCTTTAAAGCCGTTGAGCCGAAGTGGGATCTGAAAACCGACTGGCAAATCATCAGTGAGATCGCCACCCGGATGGGGTATCCGATGCACTACAACAACACCCAGGAGATCTGGGATGAGTTGCGTCATCTGTGCCCGGATTTCTACGGGGCGACTTACGAGAAGATGGGCGAACTGGGTTACATCCAGTGGCCTTGCCGCGATACGTCGGACGCCGATCAGGGGACCTCTTACCTCTTTAAAGAGAAGTTTGATACCCCGAACGGCATGGCGCAGTTCTTCACCTGCGACTGGGTCGCACCGATCGATAAACTCACCGAAGAGTACCCGATGGTACTGTCGACGGTGCGTGAAGTCGGCCACTACTCCTGTCGTTCGATGACCGGTAACTGTGCGGCCCTGGCCGCGCTGGCGGACGAGCCAGGCTATGCGCAAATCAACACGGCCGACGCGGCGCGTCTGGGCATTGAAGATGAAGCGCTGGTGTGGGTTCACTCGCGTAAAGGCAAAATTATCACCCGCGCGCAGGTCAGCGAACGCCCGAACAAAGGGGCGATCTATATGACCTACCAGTGGTGGATTGGCGCCTGTAACGAGCTGGTGACCGAGAACTTAAGCCCGATTACCAAAACGCCGGAGTACAAGTATTGCGCCGTGCGCGTGGAGCCGATTGCCGATCAGTCCGCCGCCGAGCAGTACGTGATTGATGAATACAACAAGCTGAAGGCCCGCCTGCGCGAAACCGCAATGGGCTGACCACAACGTTGATGCATCTCAACAGCCTCCACCCTGGAGGCTGTTTTTTTATCCATACGATCTCTTTATACTGTCCATTCCGTACCCTAATTAAAACTTAATAATGAAACCACTTCTTGCATTGATGTTATTGATGACATTCTTTGCCCGTGCTGCCAATCCTGAGCCTGGAAGCCAGTATTTGCAGGCCGCAGAGGCCGGTGACAAACGCGCGCAATATTACCTTGCTGACAGCTGGTTTAGCTTCGGCGATTTGAGTAAAGCCGAATACTGGGCACAGAAATCCGCCGACAATGGCGATGCGGACGCCTGTGCGCTGTTGGCGCAAATTAAAATCACTAACCCGGTCAGTCTGGATTACCCTGAAGCGAAAATGCTGGCGGAAAAGGCCGCTCAGGCAGGCAGTAAAGCGGGTGAAATTACGCTGGCACGTATTCTGGTCAATACTCAGGCCGGTAAACCCGATTACCCCAAAGCCATTTCCCTGCTGCAAAACGCCTCTGAAAATCTGGAGAGCGATGTTGCTGTGGATGCGCAGATGTTGCTCGGCCTGATTTATGCCAACGGCGTCGGGATTCAGGCTGATGATGATAAAGCCACCTGGTATTTCAAGCGCAGTTCTGCCATCTCTCGCACCGGGTATTCCGAATACTGGGCGGGAATGATGTTTCTGAACGGCGAACAGGGCTTTATTGAGAAGAATAAACAGAAGGCGCTGCACTGGTTGAATCTGAGCTGTACCGAAGGCTTCGATACCGGCTGCGAAGAGTTTGACCGATTAACGAACGGCTGACTCAGATTGCCTGATGGCGCTGCGCTTATCAGGCCTACAAGCGATACCGACTCGTAGGCCTGATAAGGCGAAGCCGCCACCCAACACAAGCGATACCGGCCCGTAGGCCGGATAAGGCGAAGCCGCCATCCGGCACAAGCGATACCAGCCCGTAGGCCGGATAAGCGCAGCGCCATCCGGCAGGCCGTTTACCGTTACTGGGCGGTCTTATCGAATTGACCCAATACTTCGCGCTCATACGCCAGCGCTTTTTTGCGATCAAACTTGTGTTCCCATTTGGCGATAACCAATACCGCCAGCGCATTCCCCACCACGTTCAGCGCCGTACGCGCCATGTCGAGAATACGATCAACCCCGGCGATAAAGGCCAGGCCTTCCAGCGGGATGCCCACGCTACCAAGCGTTGCCAGCAGTACCACGAAGGAGACGCCCGGCACGCCAGCAATCCCTTTCGATGTCACCATCAGCGTCAGCACCAGCACGATTTCCTGCCACAGCGACAGGTCAATACCGTACAACTGCGCGATGAAGATCGCCGCAATACTCTGATACAGGGTCGAGCCATCGAGGTTAAACGAGTACCCGGTCGGCACCACAAAACTGGTGATCGAGGCTGGCGCGCCATAGGCTTCCATCTTCTCGATAATTCGCGGCAACACGCTTTCAGAGCTGGCGGTGGAGTACGCCAGAATCAATTCGTCTTTCAGAATGCGGATCAGGATCCAGATACTCAGCCCGCAAATACGCGCGACGATACCCAGCACCACCAGCGCGAAGAACAGGATCGCGAAGTGAACCAACAGCACCAGCTTCGCCAACGGCCACAGCGAGGCAAAACCGAAGTTCGCCACGGTCACGGCGATCAGCGCGAACACCCCGATCGGCGCATAGCGCATGACCATGTGCGTCACTTTAAACATGGTTTCAGAAATGGAGCGGAACACCGTCACCAGCGGCTCACGATGCGTAGCCGGTAGAGAGGAAAGCCCCAGACCAAACAGCACCGAGAAGAAGATGATTGGCAGCATGTCGCCTTTCGCCATCGAAGCAACGATGTTTGTCGGGACCAGCGACAGAATGGTGCCCATCAGGCCATGCGCGTGGCTCTGCACCTCTGCCGTCGTGTTCTGGTATTTCGAAATGTCCACGGTCGCCAGTTGCGACATATCAATGCCGGAACCCGGCTGGAACACATTCGCCAACGTAATCCCGAGGATAATGGCGATGGTCGTGATCACTTCGAAATAGAGAATGGTTTTTGCACCAATACGTCCCAGCTGTTTCGCATCGCCGACACCGGCAATCCCGACAATCAGCGTGGAGATCACAATCGGCACGACGATCATTTTAATCAAATGGATGAAGATATCCCCTGCCGGAGAGAGCAGGTTTGCAATCAGCCACTCGCGGCTGTCGCTGTGATAATGCAGATAACTGCCGAGTAAAATGCCCAGCACCATGGCAATCAGGATCTGCCAGGCCAGGCTGAGTTTAAAACTTTTCATAACGACGGACTTCCTCAATGGAACGCCACTCCGGTAAAAAAACAGGAATGGTTACATACTGAAAGGGTATGAATTGTGTTGCGTTGGTTTGTCGATTTTATTAACGCTTACACCCTAAATAATTCGAGTTGCAGGAAGGCGGCGACGCAGCGAATCCCCGGGAGCTTACATCAGTAAGTGACTGGGGTAAGCGGCCCTTTAGGGCGAGTCATGCCAACACACCTGCAGCTTGAAATATGACGGGTGTATAATCAGTACCATTTGCAGGGCATCTTGCGCAACCCTTTAAGAACAGGGCTTTTCGCTGAAATAATGCATAATAACGCGAATTTATCGGGTTTATATTGCATAACTATTTGTTATGGAAAGATTTTTAAATCTGAATTTTTGAATTATAACCATCGTGAATTATTTTGGCTGCGAGGTTCATTTGCCTGTTTTTTAAACAGATAAATCGCACAGATCACAAAACTATTTCTGCCGATTCAGTAACAACTTTGCCATATTAATCGACTCTATCAGCTGCGCACGATTCACCCGCGGCGAATTTAAATCCAGGACTTTTTGCCACTGCAAAATCGCCTGTTTGTAATCCGCCTGCATAAATGCATCCGACGCCAATAGCATCAGCGCGGTAACTTCCGAGGCATCCAACGCCAGCGCCTTATCAATCATCTCGCGGGTCGTCGGCGTCATGTGCTGCCCGGCCTGGTAGTAGAGCACGGTCGCCAGCGCCGAATAGATCTCCGCATTCTCTCCTCGGCTACGCAGCGCCTGACCATAAGCCAGCAGCGCATTATCGTAATCATTGCGCCACAGATAATACTCGCCGAGGAGCGCCCACTTTTCGCTGTCCTGTGGGTTGGCGCGAATCTGTTTTTGCAGAGCTATCAGTTGGGCCTCCGGCGTCGCGGTCTCTGCAAATTCATGAAGCGGATCGGCCCGTCGTCGTTGTTCGTCTCGCACGGCCTGCCATTTTGGCGACAGCAGATAGCCACTGAGGCAAACGATAATCATCAGCCCAACGACCAGCGCCAGCCACTTCACCGGCAATGGACGGGAAGATGCATCTGAGCGTTCGGACAGACTCATGGTTCGCCCTCCTCTTTACGCTGGCGCGTACTGACCCGCCAGAGCACACCGCCCACCAGCAGCAACAGCAGGCACGGCAACGCCCACAGCAGCAGCGTCTGTCCGGTGAGCGGCGGGTTATAGCGGACAAAATCACCGTACCGCGCGGTCATCCAGGCGGTGATTTCAGCTTCATCTTTCCCTTCAGCCACCATCGTATAGACCTGGTGGCGCATGCTGACCGCAACCGGGGCATTGGATTCCAGCAAGTTTTGATTCTGGCACTGCGGACAGCGCAGCTGGCTGGCGATCGACAGCGCCTTTTCCTGTTGCTGTGGATTATCAAAAGCCCAGATATCAACCACCTGAGCATGAGCGGAAAAGGAGATAACCAACAGAAAGATAAACGCCATGAGAGCGCCTGATGACGCTGCGCTTATCAGGCCTACGCAGTGCGTAAATCGTAGGCCGGATAAGGCGCTTGCGCCGCCATCCGGCACATTGCAGATATGACTACGCATCGCGCTTTCTCCCCCGCCAGCCGCTGAGCAGCGCCCCGGCAATCATTAACAGCCCCCCGCCCCAAATCCAGCGCACACCGCTCTGCACATACAGGCGCATGGCATACCGCTCCTCGCCCGTTTTTTCACCCATCACCGCATACCAGTCATGAAGCAGATCCCAGCGGATGCCCGGCTCCATCATTTGCTGGCGGCGGGCGGAATAAAAGCGCCGCTCGGGCATCAGGCTGCCGATTCGTTTGTCGCCCTGCCACAGCGTAATAAGCGCCTTTTCGGTGGTGTAGTTCCCTTTCGCGGCCAGATCCAGCCGTTCAAAGCGGAAGGTATAACCCGCCAGTTCAACCTGCTGACCTGGACTCAGGTTAAGGCTTACCTCCTGACGACTGCCGCTGGAGAAGAGGATCCCCGCGGCAAAAACCAGCACGCCAGCGTGCGCCAGCAGCGCCGGAAGCTGACGGTGTACGGCCCCCTTCCGGCTCCTGACCATCGTGATCACGATCACCACCAGCATCAACAGGCCAAACGGCAAGGTGGCACGATTGAAATACGGCGCGCCCACGGAGAGTCGTCCCCACCCCAACAGGCCATAAAGCATTGGGTAGAGCGTTCCAATCAGCACGATCAGCAGTACCGCGCAAAAAAGCAGCAGCGCCGCCAGAATCAGCATTTCGCGTGACCAGCCGCCCAGACGAACGGCCTGTTGGTTAGTCCGCGCGCGCCAGCCGTACAAGCCGAGCGCGGCCAGACTCAGAATGGCAAAGAGGGCAAACAACGGCACGGCGCGCACGTTATCCAGCGCAAAAGCGTGTACGGAAACGAGAATGCCGGAACGGACAATCAGCGTTCCCAGCAAAGAGAGGATGAGCGTGACAATGGCCAGCAGTAGCGACCAGTGGCGAAAAATGCCGCGTTCACGCGACACATACAGGCTGTGCAGTAGCGCGCTGGCAGAAAGCCAGGGTAATAAAGACGCGTTTTCCACCGGGTCCCAGAACCACCAGCCGCCCCACCCCAGTTCGCAATAGGCCCACCATGAACCGAGAATGATGCCAAGCGTCAGCGCACACCAACCGGGCAGCGCCCAGCGCCAGCATACCCAGGCAGTCAACGTCGTGAAATCACCGCGCAGCAACGACGCCAGCGCCACGCCGGCGGCGACCATCAGGCCACCGTACCCCAGATACAGCAGCGGCGGATGCAGGATCAGCCCCAGATGTTGCAGCATCGGGTTAAGATCGCGCCCTTCTATCGCTGGCGGAAAGATACGGGCAAACGGATCGGACCAGAACACCACAAACAGCAGCAGCAATGCGGTGATCACCGAGAGTACGCTGAGCGTGAACGGAAACAGAGGATCAGATTCGCAGCGATAGCGCCAGGCAAACAGCGCGCTCCAGCCGGACAGAAATAACACCCACAGCAGCAGAGACCCTTCGTGACCGCCCCACACCGCCGCCAGCTTGAGTCCCCATGACAGCAGGCTGTGACTATGTTGGGCCACATAGGTAACCGAGAAATCGCTGGTCAGAAAGCAGAACACCAGAATCAAGAAGGCAAGCAGCAGGCACGCAAATTGCGCCCAGGCGCCCACGCTCGCCAGACGCATGACGCCCTGCCAGCGCAGGCGTTCACCGGCCAGTACGGCAAGCGGGGTCAACACGTTGACCCCGAGGCTGAATAACAGTGCCAGAAAACCGGCTTCAGGAAGGAGTACGTCCAGAAATCACCTTTCCCTCACAGCCATGCTTATGCAACCGTGAGCTGTCCAGCATAGAGAATGAAAAAGCGCAGCAACAGTACGCCCGTCAGGCTGGCACCACATACCGCCAGCACCCCGTGAAACGTCGAACCGCGGTTGGCCCAGGGTTTCAGTAGCATCGGAACGATCAGTCCCAGCCCCGCGACGCCGATCCAGAACCACCAGGTCCAGAAGCCGCCACCCAACGCCGCCGACAGCGCACGCATTTTGCCGTCATCGCCCAAAGCCAGCCCCACAAAGAAGGCGGCCAGCAGGAAGATCTCCAGCCACACCACCGGCGTTTCCACACGGTGAATAAAATGCGCCTCGGTACTGTGCGGATTACCACGCTGACGTAATGCCATCGCAATCAGCGCCACCGCCGCACCGGAAGAGATCCCGGAAAACAGGAACAGCACCGGCAGGATCGGGTTATTCAGGAACGGATAGGATTTCAGCACCGAAAGCAGGAAGCCGGTGTAGGCGCCCAGCAGCACCGCCAGTACCAGCATCAGCGTTTCGAGTCCACGGTTGAACGGCGTTAACAGCGCCAACACCTTCTGCACCAGTCCCAAACGGGGGAACCAACGCTGTTGCAGGGCCATCACCTCTTTTTGAAAGATGATAGCCAGCCACAGAATCAGCACAACCATATACAACTGGAATAACAGAACCCCCATCGACATCACCGACGTAAAGCTGTAGTGGAACATCAGCTTCCAGAAGGTCCAGGGACGCGTCAGGTGGAAGATCAGAATCAGCAGGCCGAGAATAATCGCCCCCGGCCCCACCACCAGCGTAGTGCGCAGCAGCGTACTGTCCGCTCCGCCCGCCTCCGGATGGTAACGGCGCAGCAGGATTGACAGCGTTACCAGTCCGGCAGAGATACCGATCAGAAACAGATAGATGGCGATGGGCCAGTCCCACACCAGCGATTCAAAATGGAAAGCAGATGCGTTTGTCATTGGCTCACCTCCCCATATTTAAAGGGAACGCGGTAGACCTTCGGTTTGGTACCCAGCGCCAGCTTGTAGCGATAGGTGGTTTTCTGCCGCAGCAGACGGGAAATATCGCTGTCAGGATCGTCCAGATTGCCAAACGTCAGCGCCTTCGTCGGGCAAGACTCGACGCAGGCAGGCAGTTTGCCCGCTTTCAGATTGGTTTTACGGCAGAAATCGCATTTATCCGCCGTTTTCGTGACCGGATGGATAAAGCGCACACGGTACGGACAGGCGGCGATACAGTACTGGCAGCCGACGCAGAGATCCGGGTTCACATCCACGATGCCATTCGCGGCATCGCGATACGACGCTCCGGTCGGGCAGACGTCAACGCACGGCGCGTGATCGCAGTGCTGGCACGAATGGCGGAAGAAGCGGTACTTCACATCCGGAAACGTGCCCAGCGGTTCGCTGCGAATGATGGTCAGTCGCGACACCCCCTCCGGCACGTTGTTGACTTCCCGACAGGCATCCATACAGGCGGTACAGCCGATGCACAATGATTCATCATGCACCATGCCGTATCGCACGCCGTTGATATTCAACGTTTTCGCCACCACGCGTCCTGCAGTACCGCTGACGGCCACCAGCGCGCCGACGCCGGTGATGAACTGGCGACGAGAGCAACTCATGGATGCTCCTTAAGCAAAGGAACAGACGCCGGATTAAAGTTCGGGTTGTTACGCTGATCGCTGTGGCAATCGACGCAAATTTTAACTCGTCCTTTATCGCTTAACGTCTGCATCGTGTCTTGCTTCGGATGCAGCGAGTGACAACTGGCGCAGGCCACTTTAGTAACGTGGACATCGTGCGGCCAGAACGCTTTTTGCAACTGCTCAGGCAAGTGACAGGACAGACAAACGCTGTTCTGCTGCTCCACGTTGTACATCGGCTCGTTGAAGCGCATCACATCCTTCGCCCCTTCACGGTGCTGAGGCGATGGCTTGCCATGACAGTTGGTACAGGTGACCGGCAGTTTATTGTTCGGATTGGTCACAGACGCATGCTTACCATGCATCCCTTCGGTATCCGGCTTGTGACAGTCCAGACACGCGGCATCCGGGCTACGCTGTTGGGTGACCGTCCAGCGTTCAGACTCCTGCGGCGTTGGCGTGGCGGTTATCCCACTCAGGCTCCATAACAGACCTGACGCCAGCACCCCAGCAGTTAATAACGAACGTAATACGCTCATATTCACTCCGTTGCATAATGCCTGATGACGCTACGCTTATCAGGCCTACAAGACTTCCGTAGGCCGGATAAAGCGCGTGCGCTGTCATCCGGCAAATTTGTCACATGTGAGGTTATTGGCTTAACAAACCGTTTTTACGCGCCTGTTCTTCCCACTGCGGGATCACCGTTTTGATAAAGTCCTGTTTATCGGCGTTAATCTGCTGCATGTTCAGACCAATGGCCGCCTGGGCTTTCTCTTTGGTGGAGATATCCGGAATCGCGATTTCATGGGTGATGCCTTTGGTTGCCAGCAGACGCGCCAGCTTAGTCCGGGCATCGGCAGCTTTGTCCATCGCGATGCCTAACATCCGCAGACCTTCTTCCGGAGCGTGCATATGGATGCCGTGAGAGGCAATGGCCAGATCCCAGCGCCACTGCGCGTGACGGATATCGCTCAGAATCGGCTTCATTTCCGCTTCCGTTGCGCCCGCATCCCAGGCCGCTTTCGCTTCGAAGTGAGCACGAACCAGTTGATCTTCAACCTTGATTTTCAGTCCATTGATCGCCTTCTTACGCTCAGCAACCACATTTTGCAGAGCGGCTTTGTCCTGGGTATGGCAATTCGCACAGGTTTGCGGGAAGTTGTCGAATGGGTTGCCAATCTTATGATCGGTATAGAGTTTGCCTTCGGCGTTCTGCACTTTCGGCATGTGACAGTCGATACAGGTCACATTATTTTTGCCGTGAATACCCACGCTCCAGGTTTCATATTCCGGATGCTGTGCTTTCAGCATCGGCGCTTTTGACAGCGAGTTGGTCCAGTCAGCGAAGGTAATGGCGTCATAGTATTTCTCCATGTCTTCGACTTTCATGCCGTCATCCCACGGGAACTTAACGGCTTTGTCTTTGCCGTCAAAATAATATTCAACGTGGCATTGTCCGCAAACCATCGACTGCTGGTCGAAACGACCGGCTTTATCGAACGGCTTGCCGATGGTCTCCATCGCTCGTTCAGCGTACGGGCGAGACAACGTCAGCTCAGGTTTACCTTTCGCAAAGTCAGGTGACGCCGTGTTATGGCAATCGCCGCAGCCCAGGTTATTCACGATTTCCGGACCGCCACGCGCCCATTTGCCGTGGAAGTAGCCGTCTTCACCGTCTTTCTGGATCAGGCGCGCCACGTCCGGGCTTTTACAGCTCCAGCACGCCATCGGCAGTGGACCGTCTTCAGCATTTTTTGGGGCGCCGGTACGTAAGGTTTCACGCACATCAGTCACCGCATAGGCGTGCCCACGCGGTTTGTTGTAATCACGGGAGAACGGATATCCCGCCCACAAGATCACCAGACGGGGATCTTCCGCTAATGCGTCTTCACGTTTTGATTGTTCTGAGGTCGCTTTCCATGAGAGGTATTGATCGGGATGCTGAGGGGCGAAGACTTCATTCTTCGCTTCAACGGTAACAGTCTTTGCGGGTTCGGGCGTTTGCTCAGCATAAACCGCAGAAATGAAAAACAGCGGTACGATCAGGCTGAAGAAACGGCGTGCGCGTAGTGTAATCCTTGCCATAGAGGTCTCATCCAGATTGCGCCATTGCGTTCAATGACGGTTCTTTTTTATTCTATCCATGACGATAACCACACACACCGCCATGACATTGCCCTAATCTAGATGTAACAAAAAACCACACACAAAATGTTGTCTTTAATCAATTGTAAGTGTATGTAAAATACCACTTTAGAGTTAGTCAGGCCGTTTTTTCTCTACTCCTTTCCCCTTTTTCGATCGCGATCACCGTTCGTGAACAATTAACATAACCCTCTGTAACGGAAAGATTTTACCAACTTTTGTTGGTTTCCTTCAAAAAACGTATTGCCGTTAATTTGCACAATTCCTGTATTGCGTGATCTGTCGCGCAAAACCTAAACAAAACTGTCAAAGCCCCTACATTTAACGTTTGTGAGACATATTATTAACATCCTACAAGGAGAACAAAAGCCATGAGCCAAATTCACAAACACGCTATTCCCGCAAACATTGCGGATCGTTGCCTGATTAATCCGGAGCAGTACGAAGCGAAGTACCAACAATCTATTAACGAGCCAGATACCTTCTGGGGCGAGCAGGGAAAAATTCTCGACTGGATCACGCCGTACCAGAAAGTGAAGAACACCTCTTTCGCGCCAGGCAATGTCTCCATTAAATGGTATGAGGACGGCACGCTGAACCTGGCGGCCAACTGTCTCGACCGCCACCTGCAGGAAAATGGCGAACGCACCGCCATCATCTGGGAAGGCGATGACGCCTCGCAGAGCAAACATATTAGCTATCGCGAACTGCATCGCGATGTCTGTCGTTTCGCCAATACGCTGCAGGATCTGGGTATTAAAAAAGGCGATGTGGTGGCGATCTATATGCCGATGGTGCCAGAGGCCGCCGTCGCGATGCTGGCCTGCGCCCGCATTGGCGCCGTACATTCGGTGATCTTCGGCGGTTTCTCACCGGAAGCGGTCGCCGGGCGCATCATTGATTCCAGTTCGAAGCTGGTGATTACCGCTGACGAAGGCGTGCGCGCCGGTCGCAGCATTCCGTTGAAGAAAAACGTCGACGATGCGCTGAAAAACCCGAACGTGAAAACCATCGAGCATGTGGTTGTACTCAAGCGCACCGGCGGCAACATCGAGTGGCAGGAAGGTCGTGACCTGTGGTGGAGCGATCTGATTGAAAAAGCCAGCCCTGAGCATCAACCCACAGAGATGAACGCCGAAGATCCGCTGTTCATCCTCTATACCTCGGGCTCCACTGGTAAACCGAAGGGCGTGTTACACACCACCGGCGGCTATCTGGTGTATGCCGCAACGACCTTTAAGTATGTGTTTGACTACCATCCGGGCGATATCTACTGGTGTACCGCCGACGTGGGTTGGGTTACCGGACATAGCTACTTGCTGTACGGGCCGCTGGCCTGCGGCGCTACCACGCTGATGTTTGAAGGGGTGCCGAACTGGCCAACGCCGGCGCGCATGAGTCAGGTGGTGGATAAGCATAAGGTCAACATTCTCTACACCGCGCCGACGGCGATCCGCGCCCTAATGGCGGAAGGCGATAAGGCGATTGAGGGCACTGACCGCTCATCGCTGCGCATTCTGGGATCGGTTGGCGAGCCCATCAACCCGGAAGCGTGGGAGTGGTACTGGAAAAAGATCGGTAACGAAAAATGCCCGGTGGTGGATACCTGGTGGCAGACCGAAACCGGTGGCTTCATGATCACCCCGCTGCCCGGCGCGACCGAACTGAAAGCGGGTTCCGCGACCCGTCCGTTCTTCGGCGTGCAGCCAGCGCTGGTGGATAACGAAGGCAATCCGCAGGAAGGGGCCACCGAAGGCAACCTGGTGATCACCGACTCCTGGCCGGGACAGGCGCGTACGCTGTTCGGCGATCACGAACGCTTTGAGCAAACCTACTTCTCAACCTTTAAAAACATGTACTTCAGCGGCGACGGCGCGCGTCGTGACGAAGACGGTTACTACTGGATCACCGGCCGCGTCGACGACGTGCTGAACGTCTCCGGTCACCGTCTGGGCACGGCGGAGATTGAATCCGCGCTGGTGGCGCATCCGAAGATCGCCGAAGCGGCGGTGGTCGGTATTCCGCATAACATCAAGGGCCAGGCGATTTATGCCTATGTGACGCTGAATCACGGCGAAGAACCGTCCCCTGAGCTGTACGCCGAAGTGCGCAACTGGGTCCGTAAAGAGATTGGTCCGCTGGCGACGCCAGACGTGCTGCACTGGACCGACTCACTGCCAAAAACCCGTTCCGGCAAAATCATGCGTCGTATTTTGCGCAAGATCGCGGCGGGCGATACCAGCAATCTGGGCGATACCTCGACGCTCGCCGATCCTGGCGTAGTAGAGAAGCTGCTCGAAGAGAAGCAGGCCATCGCGATGCCATCATAACCACCACCGTGAAATGCCCGATAGCGCGCTGCTTATCGGGCCTACAGGTTCTGACCCTACCCTCTCTTCATTGGGAGGGAAAATATAAAAACCTCCCCAAAGGATTTCGTGTCACAGGAAGGCGGCAAGCGAGCACATCCCCAGTCACATAGTTCACTATGTGACTGGGGTGGGCAAGTGCGGCCAACGCACCTGTGGCGCGAAAGACTCAGGGGGCCTCTGGAGACTCTGTGATGAATGACACCATTTATCAGCGGATAGAAGACAGTGCGCGTTTCAGGGAATTAGTTGAAAAAAGGCAACGGTTTGCCACGATACTGTCGATCATCATGCTGGTGGTCTATATCAGCTTTATTCTACTGATTGCTTTTGCGCCTGGCTGGCTGGGAACCCCGCTTCACGAGGGAACCAGTGTCACCCGGGGTATTCCGATTGGCGTGGGGGTGATTCTGATCTCCTTCGTTCTGACCGGCATCTATATCTGGCGGGCGAACGGCGAATTCGACCGTCTGAACAATGCAGTACTGCGCGAGGTTAACGCATCATGAAGAGAGTCCTGACGGCGCTTGCCGCCACACTACCCTTCGCGGCCAACGCGGCGGATGCCATTAGCGGTGCAGTACAACGCCAGCCGACCAACTGGCAGGCGATTGTCATGTTCCTGATTTTCGTTGTGTTTACGCTGGGTATTACGTACTGGGCCTCTAAACGCGTACGTTCACGCAGCGACTACTATACGGCGGGCGGGAATATCACCGGCTTCCAGAACGGACTGGCGATTGCGGGCGATTACATGTCGGCGGCGTCATTCCTCGGGATCTCCGCGCTGGTGTTTACCTCCGGTTATGACGGGTTAATCTACTCGCTGGGCTTCCTCGTCGGCTGGCCGATCATCCTGTTTCTGATCGCTGAACGTCTGCGTAACCTCGGTCGCTATACCTTTGCCGATGTGGCCTCTTATCGCCTGAAGCAAGGTCCGATCCGTATTCTGTCGGCCTGTGGTTCGCTGGTGGTGGTTGCCCTTTATCTGATCGCGCAAATGGTCGGCGCGGGCAAACTGATTGAACTGCTGTTCGGCCTGAACTACCACATTGCGGTGGTGCTGGTCGGCGTGCTGATGATGATGTACGTGCTGTTCGGCGGCATGCTGGCGACCACGTGGGTGCAGATCATCAAAGCCGTGCTGCTGCTGTTCGGCGCCAGCTTTATGGCCTTTATGGTGATGAAGCACGTCGGCTTTAGCTTCAATAACCTGTTCACCGAAGCGATGGCGGTCCACCCGAAAGGCAGTGCGATTATGAGCCCTGGTGGGCTGGTGAAAGACCCGATCTCCGCGCTCTCACTGGGACTTGGCCTGATGTTTGGTACGGCGGGCCTGCCGCACATCCTGATGCGCTTCTTCACGGTCAGCGATGCCCGCGAAGCGCGTAAGAGCGTGTTCTACGCCACCGGCTTTATGGGTTACTTCTACATCCTGACCTTCATCATCGGTTTCGGCGCCATTATGCTGGTCGGTGCGAATCCGGCGTATAAAGACGCGGCGGGCGCGTTGATTGGCGGAAACAACATGGCGGCGGTACACCTGGCGAATGCGGTGGGCGGCAACCTGTTCCTCGGCTTTATTTCCGCTGTGGCGTTTGCCACCATTCTGGCGGTCGTCGCCGGTCTGACGCTGGCGGGCGCCTCCGCGGTTTCTCACGATCTGTATGCGAACGTGTTCCGTAAAGGAGCGACCGAACGTGAAGAGTTGCGGGTATCGAAAATCACCGTGCTGGTGCTGGGCGTCATCGCCATTATTCTCGGCGTGCTGTTCGAGAATCAGAACATCGCCTTCATGGTGGGTCTGGCGTTTGCTATCGCCGCGAGCTGCAACTTCCCGATCATCCTGCTTTCCATGTACTGGTCGAAACTGACCACGCGTGGCGCGATGTTAGGCGGCTGGTTGGGCCTGCTGACTGCCGTGGTGCTGATGGTTCTTGGCCCCACCATTTGGGTACAAATCCTCGGCCATGAAAAGGCTATCTTCCCGTATGAATACCCGGCGCTGTTCTCCATCAGCGTGGCATTCCTTGGGATCTGGTTCTTCTCTGCCACCGATAACTCGGCAGAAGGGAACCGCGAGCGGGAGCAGTTCCGGGCTCAGTTTATCCGTTCCCAGACGGGCTTCGGAGTCGAACAAGGCCGCGCCCATTAATCGACACGTTTTTCCCCGGTCACTCTGACCGGGGATCCCTTCTCAGAACATCAGCCTTGCTACCAGCGGGGCGACCAGCACCATCACCACACCGGAAAGCATCATCACCAGGCTGGCAACCACGCCCTCCTGCTGACCAAGCTCATACGAGCGCGCCGTCCCCGCGCCGTGCGACGCCGCGCCAAATCCTGCGCCTTTCGCCATCCCTTCGCGAATCGACAGACGTAAAAACAGCGCATCGCCGACCGCCATGCCAAAGACGCCGGTCACCACCACGAACAGCGCCACTAAATCCGGCTGCCCACCCAGCGGTTCAGCCGCCGCCAGGGCAAACGGCGTGGTCACCGAACGCACCGCCAGGCTGCGCTGAATTTCGTCCGGCAGGGTAAATAAACGCGCCAGCCAGACGGAACTGGTCACCGCAACCACCGTCGCCGTCACCACGCCTGCGGTCAGCGACATCCAGTGACGTTTGATAATGGCGAAATTGTCGTAAACCGGCACCGCAAAGGCGATCGTTGCCGGGCCAAGCAGCCACAACAACCAATGGGATTCACCGATATAGCTTTGCCAGGAGATATGCCCCAACACCAGCATCAACACCAGCAGCGCGGGCGTAAGTACCAGCGGCATCAACGGCAGCTTACGAAAACGACGGTACAGACGTTTATTGGCGAAATAGATAACCAGCGTTATCGCCAGGCAGAGCACGCTGAGCTGGAGATTAGTCACGGTTTAACCTGCTTATTTCATAGCGATAAACCTTATCCACCACCCATGCCGTGGCACCGAGCACCATCAGCGTACTGATCGCAATGACCGAAAAAATCCGCCAGCCGTCGACCAGCAGCAGATGGGCATAGTTCACCACCGCCACCACCGCCGGAACAAAGAACAGCAGCATCTCCGCCAGCAGCCAGCGCGCCCCGGCGCGAACCCAGCTCAGCGGCAGGATGCGACAGACAATCAGCGCCAACATCAGCACCATCCCCACCAGATTGGCCGGTAACGGCAGATGCAGCCAGGAGACAAGATATTGCGCAACGATAAACAAACCTGCATACAGCAGTACCTGAACCGGAACCTGGAGTCGTTGCAAAACGGCAGGCGTAACGCAGCTTATCGCCACAGCCATGAGGGAACATCCTGAAAAATAATACGGAACGCCAGTATAGAGAGACCCCGCCGATGACTGAAATGAATTAAAATCATTACAGGCATAGTCGGAAGGAATACTCATGGATATCAGAACGCTGCGTTATTTTGTTGAAGTGGTGCGCCAACAGAGCTTCACCCGCGCAGCGGAGAAGCTCTTTGTTACTCAACCGACCATCAGCAAGATGTTGAAAAACCTGGAAGATGAACTGAACTGTACGCTGCTGATCCGCGACGGCCGCAAGCTGTTGCTCACCGATACCGGTCGCGTGGTGTTTGAGCGAGGACTGGCGATTCTGGCCGAGTTTCGTCAACTGGAAGCCGAACTGGGCGACATCAACCATCTTAATAAAGGGCTGCTGCGCCTTGGCATCCCGCCGATGGTCGGCATGCTGATGGCCGGACCGATCGGCCTGTTTCGCCAGCGTTATCCCGGCGTAGAACTTAAGGTTTCCGAGTTTGGCGGGCTGACGGTGCAGCAGGCGGTGATGAATGGTGAACTGGATGTCGCAATGACCGCGCTACCCGTGGAAGAAGAAAGTGGTCTGGCGACGTTACCGGTATTCAGCCACCCCCTTTGCGTGCTGGTGCCGCGCTCCGGCCAGTGGACCACCTGTCAGTCGGTGTCGCCAGAAGCACTGGCCGAGCATCCGCTGTTAATCTACAACGAAGATTTCGCCCTGAGCCGCCAGTTAATGCGACTGTTCAACGAGCATGACGTAAAGCCGCGTATCGCGGTCCGCAGCGGACAGTGGGATTTTCTTGCGGCGATGGTGCAGGCAGGCGTGGGGATTGCCATTCTGCCAGAGCCCATTTGTGAACGACTGGACAAAAATACGCTGCGCTGGATCCCACTGGAAAGCGAGTTGCGCTGGCAGTTGGGGATGATTTGGCGCGAAGGGGTGTATCTCTCACACAGCGCCAAAGCGTGGTTATCGTGCTGCGAAGGTTTTTGGGCGGAGCAAGTGCCCTCAGTTGCCCGGTAAGCGAAGCGCCACCGGGCAACATGACGGTGTTACTGATTTTCGATCAGTAACGCTTCCAGTAAGTCGAGATCGTGCAGCAGTTTTTGCAGCGTTTCATTGCTGATTTCACGCGTGGCGCGCAGGTGATACAGTTCCGCCCGCTCTGAACGCAGCGCCGCCAGGCGGAAGCGGCGTTCCAGATTCTCTTCCTGGAGCGAACTCTCAACATCGTTACGCCCGTCGGCACGACGCCGCAGGTTACCGATGACGCGGGAGCTCACTTCGGTCAGAAGCTGGTTATCGATGTTCTCTTCGGCATCCGCCGCCAGACGCTCTTCCATTTTCTGGATCGCGACAATCGCCACTTCCGCCGTTGCCGCACGGGCAATCCGCTCCTCTTTCAGTTGCTGAGAATGATCGGCCACTTCCAGATGTTGCAGCAGAATTGGTAGCATCACGACGCCGACAAACAGCGAGAACAGAATCACGCCAGCGGCCAGGAAGACCAGTTCATAGCGCGCCGGGAAGACGTTGCCATCTGGCAGCAGCAGCGGGATAGACAGGACACCCGCCAGGGTGATAGCCCCGCGAACGCCCGCAAAGGAGGCGATTAAAATTTCCCGTGTCGTCCAGGAGCCAAACTCCATCGGTTTCTTTTTCAGGAAACGCATGCTGAAGTTTTTCATCGTCCACAGCCAGCCGAAACGCACCAGCATCAGCGCCACATAAATCAGAATGATATCGGTAAACAGCATCCAGATTTCCACGTTCGGATCGGCCTCCGCCGCCACCAGCGACGACTCGAGAATCCCCGGCAGTTGCAGGCCCAACAGCAAAAAGACCATGCCGTTAAACACAAACTCGAGCATCGCCCAGGTGCTGTTGGCACGCAGACGCATCGCCAGCGGCGCACGGCGCATCACCCCGGAGCGGGTGATGGTCATCCCGGCGGCGACCGCCGCGAGGATCCCGGAGACGCCGATATGTTCTGCGATCAGGTACGATGCGAACGGCAGCAGGAACAGCAGGACGATTTGCGTCGCCGGCTCATCGCCGCCCCAGCGGCTGAGAAAGCGCAGCGAGCGACCGTACAGCCAACTGACAACAAAGCCCGCGAGGATACCGCCGATCGCCACCTTAAAGAATTCCACCGTCGCGCCGCCGACGGTAAACACCATCGTGCCCATCGCCACAGCAACAGCAAATTTCAGTGATACCAGACCGGAGGCGTCATTCATCAGCGCCTCGCCTTGCAGGATGCCCATAATCTTCTTCGGGATCCGCCCTTCACCGACAATACCGGAAAGCGCAACCGCATCGGTTGGCGACAGCACGGCAGCGAGCGCAAAGGCCGGGATCAACGGAATGCCCGGCACCAGCCAGTAAATCAGAAAACCAATCCCGACCACGGTGACCAGCACCAGCGCCAGCGCCAGACCGAAAATCTCTCGCCCATGTTCAAGAAATTCTCGCGTCGGCGTCTTCCAGCCATCAGCAAACAGCAGCGGCGGGATAAACAGAACCAAAAACAGTTCGGGGTCAAATTCTACGTGCAGACCAAACGTGGGCCACGCTAACAGCGCGCCGATAGCAATCTGCATGAGGGGTAAGGGGAGCTGGAAGGGCAATACGCGCGTAAATACCCCGGACAGCGAGACCACAAGGGTCATGATGAGTATTGTGAAGAAGATTTCCATGCGTTCCCTGTTTGCGATGTTTCTTATGTGTTTGAGAGGCGTCGTGCCTCGATTTTACCTTTCTCAGAGTATCGCAAAAGACAACGAGTGTGTGCTGAAAATAAAAACGGGTGGCAAAAGCCACCCGTTTTTCGGAGCGGTCCAGGAATCAGATGGCCCAACCGCCGGCATAGAACGCCACCAGCGCCACGGCAATCACCACGGTACCGATGTTCAGCTTACGCCATTCACCAGAGACCACGCGGCCAATCACCAGCGTGGCAAAACCAATCATGATGCCGGTCACGATGTTACAGGTCAGTACAATGAATACCGCCGTCACCAGACCCGCCATCGCATCGACAAAGTCAGCGAAATCAATTTTCGCCACGTTGCTCAGCATCAGCAGACCGACGTACATTAGCGCAGGCGCCGTTGCATACACCGGAACGAGGTAAGAGAGTGGGGAAAGGAACAGGATCAGCAGGAACAGCACGCCGACGGTGATGGCGGTCAGGCCGGTTTTACCGCCTGCTGCCGTACCGGCTGCCGATTCGATGTAGACCGCTGCTGGCGCTGCACCCACCAGACCTGAGAACACGCTGCTCAGGGAGTCTGTGGTCAGCGCTTTACCGCCGTCAATAATCTGCCCGTCTTTATCCAGCAGATTCGCCTGACCCGCCACAGCACGGATGGTGCCGGTGGCATCAAACACAGCGGTCATTACCAGCGCCAGAACGCTTGGCAGAACAACCGGGTTCAGCGCGCCCATGATATCCAGGCTACCAATCAGCGATTTACCAGTTTCATCACTCAGCGATGGCATGGCGAAAATGCCGGAGAATTTCACCGCCGGATCGAAAATCAGACCCACGACAGAAATGCCGATAATAGTCAGCAGAATGCCACCCGGCACTTTCAGTTTCTCCAGACCGATAATTACCGCCAGACCAACCAGCGACATAATCACCGGGAAGGTAGCGAAGTGACCAAGCGCCACCGGCAGACCGTCCAGCGGGTTCTTGATAACCAGACCCACACCATTCGCCGCGATCAGCAGTAAAAACAGGCCGATACCGATGCCGGTACCGTGCGCGATGCCCTGCGGTAAATTGCGCAGGATCCAGCTACGGATCCCGGTGGCGGAGATAATGGTAAACAGCACACCCATCAGGAATACCGCACCCAGTGCGACCGGAACGCTAATCTGCTGGCCCAGTACCAGACTGAACGCAGTGAAGGCGGTCAGAGAGATGGCGCAACCAATCGCCAGCGGCAGGTTGGCCCACAGCCCCATGACGATAGATCCCAGACCGGCCACCAGACAGGTCGCGACGAACACCGCCGCTGGCGGGAATCCGGCTTTGCCCAGCATACCAGGCACGACGATAACGGAGTACACCATCGCCAGAAACGTTGTTAAACCTGCCACCACTTCCTGACGGACAGTGCTTCCACGTTGTGAAATTTTAAACCAGGCGTCGAGCGAACCGCCGGTACGCGCTGAAGGCGTAGACATAGAAAACATCCCCTGAGAGTTTATTATTCGTTCTTATGCGTGGTGGACAATCCACTGCCAGCGCAACGTCAACTCCCTGTGCTCTGATCGCGACAAAGAGGGGTGTCGCAAAAAGCAAACGTTTAGCTCCGCGCATAAAAAAACGGGTAGTAAAAAAAAGCAAACGATTATCCAGCGATCATACGGGGATTATCAACTGAACTTTGCCGCTTTTTACTCATTTCTTGCGCTAACGCTGAAGAAATCGCCAACTGATGCGCAAACGTTATCGTCAATGCGCAATCCGGCAACAAATTTTGCCGGATTGCGTCGCAAATGCAGGAGGCAAGACGGTTAAAAAACCGCCATCAACCACCGGGAATGTCAAAAGGGCCTCCCTGCTGGATGGCACGTTGCCAGGCAGGACGCATTTCCACGCGTTTTTTCCACGCGCTGATATGAGGACGATCGGCAATACCGCCGCGCGCCAGTAGCGCAAACAGAGGAAAACTCATCTGGATATCCGCCATGCTGAGATGGTCGCCGGCAAACCACGGGCGCTCAGCGAGGTGCGCGTCGATAAAGCGCGCGTGGGTTTCCAGTTGCGGATTGAGATACGCTTTTTGTACGCCCTGCCCCAGCGCGCCGCCCAGCGTGCGCAAACCAAAAGGCATCGGCGGTTTTCCCAGACTGACGAAAACCAGCTTCATTAACAGCAACGGCATCAGCGAACCCTCGGCGTAATGCAGCCAGAAGCGATACTGGCGCGTGGATTCCGCATCAGCCGGTTTGAACTTTCCTTCGCTGTCATAGGTATCCTGCAAATAGTCGAGAATCGCCCCCGATTCCGCGATGATCACACCGTTATCTTCCACGACCGGGGATTTACCCAGCGGATGGATTTTCTTCAGTGCCGGCGGGGCGAGCATGCTCTTTTCACGCTGGTAACGCACAATCTGGTAAGGCAGCGATAGCTCCTCCAGCGCCCAGAGAACGCGCTGTGAGCGGGACTGGTTTAAATGATGCACCGTCAACATGATGTTCTCCCGTCATTTCCTCTTACTCACTCTAGTAAATTATGGGAGATGGCGAAAAAAATTCGCCTAAAAAGTCGCCAGATTCACTGGCAAACGGGATGATGCGGCTTACACTTACAGTATCAACACAGACCGGAACCTCCACCACGTGCTCGAATGAGGGGTGTTGACGTCGGGGGAAACCCTCCCGTGAACCAGCGGGATAGAGAGAAAGACAAAGACCGGAAAACAAACTAAAGCGCCCTTGCGGCGCTTTAGTTTTGCTCATCCTCCAGCAAACGTGCCCCCGTGCCCTCTTCGCCCAGCCGGTCTCCGGGGTTACGCAACGGACAGTCTTTGCGCGATAAGCAGCCACAGCCAATGCAACCGTCCAGCTCATCACGCAGCGCCACCAGAGTATGAATGCGGCGGTCCAGCTCTTCACGCCATTGCGAGGAGAGTTGCTTCCACTCTTTAGCGCTAAGGGTATGCCCTTCCGGCAGCACACCCAGCGCTTCGCTGATGGTCGCCAGCGGGATGCCGATCCGCTGAGCAATTTTGATGATCGCGACATAACGCAGCACATCACGCCGGTATCTGCGCTGATTGCCGCTGTTACGGATACTGCTGATAAGCCCCTTGCTTTCATAGAAATGCAGCGCGGAAACCGCCACGCCACTGCGCTTTGCCACTTCGCCCGGCGTGAGCATCGCTTTTATACGGGGTAATTTCTTTTCCATAAATCACTTTACCTCAAGTTAACTTGAGGAATTATACTCGCCCGCAGACAAAAGACGAATCGAACACTGAGAAGGAGGCAGCAATATGTCCCATCAGCAAATTATTCAGACCCTTATTGAATGGATTGATGAACATATCGACCAACCGCTGAACATTGATGTGGTCGCAAAAAAATCAGGTTATTCAAAGTGGTATTTACAGAGGATGTTCCGCACGGTGATGCGCCAGACGTTGGGCGACTATATCCGTCAGCGCCGACTGCTGTTGGCCGCCGTTGAACTACGCAACACCGAACGACCGATATTCGATATTGCGATGGATTTAGGCTATGTGTCGCAACAGACATTTTCCCGCGTGTTTCGCCGGGAATTTGATCGTACCCCCAGCGACTACCGCCACCGCCTGTAGTATTACTGTCCGCGCTGCATCAGGAGTGCGGGCGGTTGTTGTAACCAGTGAATGAAGTCCTGCGGCGGCAGCGCCTTCGCGAAGTGCCACCCCTGGCAGTACTGCACCCCGCGTTTAAGCAGCCAGCTCACCTGATCCGCCGTCTCCACGCCTTCCGCGATGGTTTTCAGACGCAGGCTTTGCGCCATCTCAATGATATGTTCCGCAATCAGATGGCTGGTGCTGTTGGTGGTCAGCGTATCGATAAAGGACTTGTCGATCTTAAGAATATCAACGTTCAGTGAATAGAGGTTGTGCAGGTTAGAGTAGCCGGTGCCGAAATCATCAATCGCCACTTCATAGCCTGCCTGACGAAATGCCTGGATCACCGGCGTAGTTTTCGGCACATCGATAAATCCCCGTTCGGTCACTTCGACTTTAATTTGTTGCGCAAGCACGCCATGTTCGCGCGCTTTATCCGCAATCATGGCAATCAGTCGTGAAGAGTGGAAATCCGACGCGGAAAGGTTGATAGAGATATACAACTGCGGGTTTGCAGCCAGAAACGTCCCCATATCACGGAACACTTCTTCCACCACGTAGTCGGTAATCTGCGCGATCATCCCTTCTTTTTCCGCCAGCGGGATAAACTCCGCCGGACTCATCACCTGCTCTTTACATCCCGGCCAGCGCAGCAGCGCTTCCGCCCCCACGCATTTCTCATTTTTAATATCAATGATCGGCTGATAGTGCAGGCAGAGCTGGCGCTGTTTAAGCGCGCGCTGGAGCATGCGCCGTGGCGAGTAGTATTGCCGACGCGCCCGCGACCAGAACATTAACAGCAAAATGCTGCTGATGATTGCCAGCGGAAGCGTAATCAACAACTGCTGATACAGATTCTGATAAAACCGCTGCATCGAGGTCGACACAATCACAGCAATGGGGCGTTTAGCCGAGTGGACGACGGTATAAAAATGGTCGTCCTGCTGGAAGACAGATTGATTACGCTGGACCAGTGGCAACAGTTGAGCCGCCCAGGCCTGTTCGCTGAGGGAGAAAAAGGTGTTGGTTACCGTGTCATAGACCCCCCAGGCCAGCTCGGGGTCTTCAGACATCACTTCGCTATATGACAATGGATTGATCACGGCAACATAGTTTCCGCGTTGCATATACGTCATTTTATAACCGGTGAAAAAAGGCGTATCGCGAAAGTAATAAATGGAGATATTGGGTTTTCGTTTATAGTCTGCCGTCGGCATAATATAGGGAGCTGACGGTGCCATTACCGTAGAGCATAAAAAACGATCGCCTTGCGCATAAATTAACTCGTTGATATACAGGCGCCCACGGATAATATTCAACATTCGTTGTTGATGCGCTGGCGTACACGCTTGTCCCTGATACTGTTCAGCGGCATCACGGGCTAAGTCTGCCTGTAAAACGACCAGTTCAGTTTTATCTAAAGCCAGATGAGCAAAGATGCTCAGTTGCTTACTGGTTTGGGAAGTCGCTTGCAGGTGGGCAAACCATAGCGCCAGCATCACGGGGAGCAAAACCACCATGATTATCCCGAGGAACTTCAGCACATTGCGTCGCACCCGATGATTCATTTCAGCCCTATATCCCTGCATTTCATATGCCTGTTATCATCAAGACAGGATGCTAAATTACACAGGTGGTTACGTTGCATGAATCTATCAATATTAGCAACAGACTTTTATTAGCAAAAGTCTGATATTGCAGGATGGTGATAATATTCGACCGTAAAGCAAACCCGCAGTGACGATTAATTTTATTAAGGGTAATCCATTCTCCGAAAGGAGCCGTGTTTTATGAAAGTTTTGTTGGCTCATTCGCAAAATGAAATTAAGTTAAATTTCTCCATCTGCTTATTTTTTGACAATACAGAAAAGGTAAAACCAATACCTCTTTATTACGTCGCGCTCTTCAGTTGCGCCACGATGAAAGGGTGTTGATTGTTGAATCCATAACCACGCTTTTATTATGGTTATAAAACAGGCAAAAAAGAGGCCGACAGGCTGGCGAACGACCGCTTAACCGTGATATAGTTCACAAATATTATGAAACAAAAACAACGTTTCATTCAGTGTTGATGTGAATGCCTGTCGATAGCCAAAGTGCGCCACGCCTCCCGTGAAAACGCCGCGCTGTCCAGGGCACCTGCTATTCTCAGAGGAAAACTTTCATGGCTACCCTGACCACTGGCGTGGTTCTTCTCCGCTGGCAACTGCTGAGCGCTGTGCTCATGTTTTTAGCCAGCACATTGAATATTCGTTTTCGTCGCTCAGATTACATTGGTCTGGCTGTGATCAGCAGTGGACTCGGGGTTGTCGCCGCCTGCTGGTTTGCGACGGGATTACTCGGCATCACCCTGATGGATCTCTCCGCCATCTGGAACAACATTGAATCCGTGATGGTCGAAGTGATGAGCCAGACGCCGCCGGAATGGCCGATGGTATTGACCTGATTTCCCCCGAGCCTCCCTGACGGAGGCTTTTTTATTGTTTCCAGAAAATCCCGTCTCTGTCTGTTGCAGACACACTCGCCCCCTCTCTTCGATTTCAGCAAACCTGCATCGATGATTCGCTTATCTGGCGCGGTCCATTTATTCAGCAGACCGCGCTTTATAATATATTCTTCCGTTGTCTCTGATATCCCTAATGTCATTATTATTCAGGATTTAAAAGTTATGTAAGGAAGACTATTTTTATTATTCTCACCCCAGATATTTTACAAAGAAATAGGTTGAAATACCGCTAATTGCCGCAACAACAATTGCAAACATAATCAATAAAATCAACTTCTTAGCATTATATATTCCAAACATAAACACCTCCTTTCCTAAATTTACACTTCCATTTACCCTCATAAAAAACAAGGGAAAATATCACCTTCACTCAAAGATAAAATAATACTTACCGAAACACCATTGATTAATATCAAACATCTGAAGGCATTATTCAAATAGTATGCGTGTGTTTCAAAATATTAAAATTTTATTCTTTGAGGAAATTTACTTTGACCAGAATGCCGAACAGCAATCGTCTCCATTCTGCGCCATGCGCTGGAAAAAAGCCGTACCAGCTGACCGTTGAAGAGGTTCTGAAAAATCAGCAGAGCCAACCTTCCGGGCTGACTCACAATGAAGCCAGCGCACGTCTCGCCAGGGATGGCCTGAACGCACTACCGGAAAAAGCGGGCAAACCCGCCTGGCTACGCTTTCTGGCCCATTTTCACGATGTTCTGATCTATGTCCTGATCGCCGCAGCGGCCCTCACCGCCGTCATGGGGCACTGGGTGGATACAGCCGTCATCCTCGGCGTCGCGGTGATCAACGCCCTGATTGGCCATATTCAGGAAAACAACGCGGAAAAATCGCTGAAAAGCATCCGCAATATGCTCTCCGCATCCGCCGTCGTAGTCCGTAACGGGCAACATGAGACGGTCGCGACTACCGATCTGGTCGTCGGCGATATCGTGGTACTGCGCGCGGGTGACCGTATTCCCGCCGATCTTCGCGTCATGGAGGCCCATAATCTGCGGGTTGAAGAGGCCATCCTGACCGGTGAATCCACCGTTGTGGACAAAACGACAGAGGCCCTGACTGGCGAACTGCCGCTGGGCGATCGCAAAAACCTGCTGTTCTCTGGCACCACCATTAGCGCCGGGGCTGGACTTGGCGTGGTGATCGCCACCGGAGAAGCGACGGAACTGGGTCATATCAACCAGATGATGACCGAAATCGAGAAGCACCGCACGCCGCTGCTGGTGCAGATGGATAAGCTCGGCAAAGCGATTTTCTCCCTCATTCTTGCCATGATGGTCGGGCTGTTTATCTTCAGCCTGCTGCTGCGCGATATGCCGATGGGCGAATTACTGCTTTCGTTAATCAGCCTGGCTGTTGCGGCGGTTCCGGAAGGTTTACCGGCGATTATCTCGATTATCCTGTCGCTGGGCGTACAGACCATGGCCCGCAAACGCGCGATCATCCGCAAACTGCCTACCGTTGAAACGCTGGGCGCCATGTCGGTGATCTGTTCCGATAAAACCGGCACGCTGACCATGAACGAGATGACGGTTAAAGCCATCATCACGGCGGATAAAAATTATCGCGTACAGGGCAACAGCTATGAGCCCACGGGCGAGATCCACGTCGAGGAAAACGACGCGCTGGCCGAGATTGCGCCTGGCAGCCTGCTCGAAAGCTATCTGCGCACGATTGATCTGTGCAACGACAGCCAGTTGATTCGCGATGAACAGGGCCACTGGGGAATTACCGGCGGACCAACCGAAGGGGCGCTGAAAGTGCTGGCCGCGAAAGCTATGCTGCCAGCCGTTGAGAGCGAACTGCGCAGTAAAATCCCCTTCGATTCACAGTACAAATATATGGCGACGCATTATCGCATCGGCAACGACGAGCGCGTGCTGGTGACCGGGGCGCCGGATGTGCTGTTTAAACTCTGCCGGTTACAGCAAACCGCGAACGGCACGGAAGCCTTTACCCAGCCGCACTGGGAGGCCGAAATCGCCCGTTATGCCAAAGAAGGCCTGAGGATGGTGGCCGCCGCCTGGAAACCCGCGCATGCCGATGCCAATGCGCTAACCCATGACTGCCTGAACGAGGGGCTCATTTTCCTCGGTATCGCCGGGATGATGGATCCGCCGCGCCCGGAAGCTATTGCGGCGATCGGCGCCTGTCAGCAGGCCGGGATCCGCGTCAAAATGATCACCGGCGATCACCCGCAAACCGCCATGAGCATTGGTGGCATGTTGGGTATCCATAACAGCACACATGCGGTGACGGGCTATGAACTCGAGCAGATGGATGAAGCAGAACTCGCCGAAGCTGCCGTCACCTACGATATCTTTGCTCGTACCAGCCCGGAGCATAAGCTGCGTCTGGTGAAGGCCCTGCAAGATAAAGGCGAGATCGTCGGCATGACCGGGGATGGCGTTAATGATGCACCAGCGCTGAAGCAGGCCGACGTAGGGATCGCGATGGGCATTAAAGGCACCGAAGTGACGAAAGAAGCCGCCGACATGGTGCTGACGGATGATAACTTCGCGACCATCGCCAGCGCGGTACAAGAAGGGCGTCGCGTCTACGACAACCTGAAGAAAACCATTCTGTTTATCATGCCCACTAACCTGGCACAGGGACTGCTGATCATCGTCGCGCTGCTGGCGGGCAATCTGATCCCGCTGACGCCAGTGCTGATCCTGTGGATGAACATGGCGACCTCCGCCACGCTGTCATTCGGTCTGGCGTTTGAAGCCGGTGAGCGCAACATCATGCGCCGCCCACCGCGTCAGAGTAATGAGAACGTGATGGATGGCTTTGCTATCTGGCGTGTAGGTTTTGTCGGTACGCTCATTGCCGCCTGTGCCTTTATGCTGGAAGCCTGGCTGCAGCCGCGCGGTCACAGCCCGGAATTCATCCGCACGGTCCTGTTGCAAACGCTGGTGACGGCGCAGTGGGTGTACATGCTTAACTGCCGCGTTTCCGACGGCTTCTCGCTGGGTCGCGGTCTGCTGATGAACAAAGGCATCTGGCTGGTCAGCGGTATTCTGTTGCTGCTGCAATTGGCGATTATCTACGTGCCGTTCCTGCAGATGTTGTTTGGTACTGAAGCCCTGCCGCTGCGCTACTGGGGAATTACCTTTGCCATCGGCATCGCGCTGTTCTTCATTGTTGAGATTGAGAAGCCCCTCACCCGCAAATTCCGCCGGAAATAACCGGCGGTATCCGGCAATAAAAAGGCCTCCCAAAACGGGAGGCCTTTTTCGTCTACGATGACGGATTAACGAACAACCATTACCGGCACCTTTGCGTAACGCAAAATATTAGCGGCTGCCGAGCCCAGCAGATGGGTGGCAATCCCCGGTTTGCGTGAGCCGATAATAATCATTTCAGCATGATGCGCCGCTGCCGCGTCATTCACCTCATCGCGAATATTGCCGTGTCGGACTTCAAAGCGGATCCTCTCCAGCGGCGTTTTGAATTTTCTCGCCAGCGCGAGCATTTTCTCCTGCGCATCGTTGGTCATGTACTCTTCGTATTTTTTGATATCCGAAGCAAAACCACGAATTGGCGACGTGTGTAGCTTAGGGAAAACATGCAGCAGATGTAGCACACCTTCTTCTTTATTGAGCATGTGATCGGCCCAGGCAATCGCTTTGTCAGAAAGGTCCATCGCCAGAATATCAACCGGCATTAAAATGGCTTTGTTCATACTAATTTCCTTATGTTCGCTGACAGGCTGATCGTGTTTCCCTGAAAAGCCCGGCAAGGTTCAGTCTTAATGGGTGAAAGTTGCGAACGCAGGATAACCGATAATCGTCGTCATGACTTGATCACACGCAGTTAATTTATCTTCCTGATAACTCTGCAGATTTATTTACTTAGCGTGAGAAAAACTGACAAAAAAGCCCCGTATTTACGGAGCTCTTTAACTGAATAAATCAGTGGGCAATTAACGAGGATCAGAACGGGATATCGTCGTCGAAATCCATCGGCGGTTCATTAGACGGCGCTGCCGGTGCTGACTGCTGCTGCGGGCGAGACTGCGCACCGCCGCTGAACTGGTTACCGCCCTGTGGCTGCTGAGGCTGACCCCAGCTGCCCTGCTGCTGCTGACCGCCTGCCGGTGCGCCGCCACCCTGACGGCCGCCCAGCATCTGCATGGTGCCGCCAACGTTCACCACCACTTCCGTGGTGTATTTCTCAACGCCGGACTGATCGGTCCATTTGCGGGTACGCAACTGACCTTCAATGTAGACCTGAGAACCTTTACGCAGATATTCGCTGGCCACTTCCGCCAGTTTGCCGAACAGCACAACGCGGTGCCATTCTGTCTGCTCTTTCATCTCGCCGGTCTGCTTGTCACGCCAGGATTCGGAAGTAGCCAGCGTGATGTTGGCGACTGCGCCACCATTCGGCATGTAGCGTACTTCCGGGTCCTGGCCCAGATTACCCACGAGAATAACCTTATTTACGCCTCTGCTGGCCATGATCGAGTCTCCTGAAAACGTTTCTTAATAAGTGTAAACGCGCGATTGTAGCATTACCAATAGAGATTTTACTACGTTGCGACGCGGATTCCGCGAAACAACCTCAGCCGGACATTGTTACATAAGACTCTGCGTTTTGCATTCCAATACTGTATATCCATTCAGGTTTTATTGTGTCATAATTAACCGTTTGTGATCGCCGGTGGCACCCTGCTGCGCCGGGCAAAAAAGCGTTTAATCCGGGAAAGGTGAATGGATAAGATCGAAGTTCGGGGCGCCCGCACCCATAATCTCAAAAACATCAACCTCGTCATCCCCCGCGACAAACTGATTGTCGTGACCGGGCTTTCGGGGTCAGGCAAATCCTCGCTCGCTTTCGACACCTTGTATGCCGAAGGGCAGCGTCGTTACGTTGAATCCCTTTCTGCCTATGCGCGTCAGTTTCTGTCGCTAATGGAAAAGCCGGATGTCGATCATATTGAGGGGCTGTCTCCCGCCATCTCAATTGAACAGAAATCGACGTCCCATAACCCGCGCTCCACGGTCGGCACCATTACCGAAATCCACGACTACCTGCGTCTGCTGTTTGCCCGCGTTGGCGAACCGCGCTGCCCGGATCACGATGTTCCGCTGGCGGCGCAGACCGTAAGCCAGATGGTGGATAACGTCCTGTCGCAGCCGGAAGGCAAACGCCTGATGCTGCTGGCGCCGGTGATTAAAGAGCGTAAGGGCGAGCACACCAAAACGCTGGAAAACCTGGCAAGCCAGGGTTATATCCGCGCCCGTATTGATGGCGAAGTCTGTGATCTCTCCGATCCGCCGAAGCTGGAACTGCAGAAGAAACACACCATTGAGGTGGTGATCGATCGTTTCAAAGTGCGTGACGATCTGAGCACTCGTCTGGCGGAATCATTTGAGACCGCGCTGGAGCTTTCCGGCGGGACGGCGGTGGTTGCCGATATGGACGACGAAAAAGCAGAAGAACTGCTCTTTTCCGCCAACTTCGCCTGCCCGATCTGCGGTTACAGCATGCGCGAACTGGAACCGCGTCTGTTCTCCTTTAACAACCCGGCGGGCGCCTGCCCGACCTGCGACGGGCTCGGCGTACAGCAATATTTCGACCCCGATCGCGTGATCCAGAACCCTGAGCTGTCGCTGGCGGGCGGAGCCATCCGCGGCTGGGACCGTCGAAACTTCTATTACTTTCAGATGCTGAAATCGCTGGCGGAGCACTATAAGTTCGATGTTGAAGCCCCGTGGGCCAGCCTGAACGCAAACGTGCACAAAGTGGTGCTGTACGGTTCTGGTAAAGAGAATATTGAATTCAAATACATGAACGATCGTGGCGACACCTCCGTGCGTCGCCATCCGTTTGAAGGCGTACTGCACAACATGGAACGTCGCTATAAAGAGACGGAATCCAGCGCGGTACGTGAAGAGTTAGCCAAGTTCATCAGCAACCGCCCGTGCGCCAGCTGTGAAGGAACCCGTCTTAAGCGTGAAGCGCGCCACGTCTTCGTTGAGAATACGCCGCTGCCGACCATCTCCGACATGAGCATCGGCCATGCGATGGACTTCTTCAACAATCTCAAACTCGCCGGTCAGCGGGCGAAGATTGCAGAGAAAATCCTTAAAGAGATTGGCGATCGCCTCAAGTTCCTGGTCAACGTTGGCCTCAACTATCTGACGCTGTCCCGCTCCGCAGAAACGCTCTCTGGGGGCGAAGCCCAGCGTATTCGTCTGGCAAGCCAGATTGGCGCCGGTCTGGTCGGCGTGATGTACGTGCTGGATGAGCCGTCCATCGGCCTTCACCAGCGCGATAATGAACGTCTGCTGGGGACGCTGATCCACCTGCGGAATCTCGGTAATACCGTGATTGTGGTGGAGCACGATGAAGATGCGATTCGTGCCGCCGACCACGTGATTGATATCGGTCCGGGTGCCGGCGTCCACGGCGGCGAAGTGGTTGCCGAAGGTCCGCTGGAAGCGATTATGGCGGTGCCGGAGTCCCTGACCGGCCAGTACATGAGCGGCAAACGCAAGATTGAAGTGCCGAAACAGCGCGTGCCTGCAAATCCGGAAAAAGTGCTGAAACTGACCGGCGCGCGCGGCAACAACCTGAAAGATGTGACGTTGACGCTGCCGGTAGGACTGTTTACCTGCGTCACCGGCGTGTCGGGTTCCGGTAAATCGACGTTGATCAACGATACGTTGTTCCCGATTGCTCAACGCCAGTTGAACGGCGCGACGATCGCCGAACCGGCGCCGTATCGCGACGTGCAAGGCCTGGAGCATTTCGACAAGGTTATCGACATCGACCAGAGCCCGATTGGGCGGACGCCGCGTTCTAACCCGGCGACCTACACCGGGGTGTTTACGCCGGTGCGTGAACTGTTTGCCGGAGTGCCGGAATCGCGCTCGCGCGGTTATACGCCGGGGCGTTTTAGCTTTAACGTTCGCGGCGGGCGTTGCGAAGCCTGTCAGGGCGATGGCGTAATTAAAGTCGAAATGCACTTCCTGCCGGATATTTACGTGCCGTGCGACCAGTGTAAAGGCAAGCGCTATAACCGCGAAACGCTGGAAATTAAGTACAAGGGCAAAACCATCCATGAAGTGCTGGATATGACTATCGAAGAAGCGCGTGAATTCTTTGATGCTGTCCCGGCGCTGGCGCGTAAGCTGCAAACCCTGATGGACGTCGGTCTGACCTACATTCGTCTCGGCCAGTCGGCGACGACGCTTTCCGGCGGTGAAGCCCAGCGTGTGAAGCTGGCGCGTGAGCTGTCGAAACGCGGCACCGGTCAGACACTCTATATTCTGGATGAACCGACCACCGGCCTGCACTTTGCCGATATCCAGCAGTTACTGGACGTACTCCATCAATTGCGCGATCAGGGCAACACTATCGTGGTGATTGAGCACAACCTGGACGTCATCAAAACAGCGGACTGGATCGTCGATCTGGGCCCAGAAGGCGGTAGCGGCGGTGGGGAAATCCTCGTCTCCGGTACGCCTGAGACCGTGGCGGAATGTGAAGCATCACATACTGCTCGCTTCCTCAAACCGATGCTGTAAAACGCAAAACGCCGTTCATGTGAAGATGTGAACGGCGTTGTTCATTGCAACTGTTTGCGTTTCTCTTCCGGTAGTGTATTGACCGCCTGTTGGTACGACGCATCCACCAGATAATAGATTTGTGAATCCGGCAACGAACCGTCGAGGTAGACGGTGCTCCAGTGTGCCTTATTGAGATGTCGGCTCGGACGCACATCGCTGTGCTGCTGGCGTAACAATTCCGCCAGTTCGGGGCTGGTTTTCAGAGATACCGCTGGGCGATCTTCCACCTCTTTCACCATGGCAAAGAGCACATCTTCAACTTTGATTTGTGTGGCTTTCCAGTCACTGTGCACACTCTGCTCCGCGCCGATTTTCGCCATGCAGTATTGCAGTAACTCCGAATTGGTCATCGTAATTCCCCTTGCAAGCGTGATGCTCCACTGAAATGTCATCTATTCAGTGTGCAGCAAGACAGCAAAAGGTAAAAGCTGGCAGATCAATTTTGTTTAAAAAAACAGCAGATGCTCACCTACCGGTTAATACTCCGAGTTTACGATCACCTCTTCACCATACCCACCAGCCTGCGGCAACGGTTTGTAGGTCGAGTTTGAAGCGCGCAGAATACGGATCCCACGAATACCCGCATCACGCGCGGCGGTAATGTCGTTATCCGAGTCGCCATAGAACATGCGGATATTTTTATCCTGCAACCACTGCGTTTTGGTGTTCTGACCAGGCTTATCTCCGGCAAAAATCACCGGATTCATATTTGCCGCCGGAATGTGGAAGTTATCGGCCAGCGTTTTCGATACGGTTTCGGTTTTGGTCGGCGAACGGCCGGTGATAAAAAAGAGGCTGTCGCCACGACGGACGTGCATGTCAATCAACTGACGCGCGACCTCTTTTGGAATACTGAACTCATCCCAGCCGTTGTTCATTTTCTCCCAGAATGCCGGGTTCTTCAGATACGCCTCGCTGTCCGGTGACCAGGTTTTCTTGCCACGCCAGAAACCAGGACTGGAAAACAGCACGGTGTCATCAATGTCAAAACCGACGGCCATAGGCGGACGACCGGTCAGTGTGTTTTCGATCTGCGCCACGGAAACCCAGTGAATGGGGGCTTGTTCCGCGAGTTTCGCAGCGTTAGTGCCTGGATTCAGCGGAGAAGGAGAAGAGGCCAGCGCGCTGGCGGAATGGTTTAAGGTGAATAACAAGCAGATGGCGCTCAGCGCCAGTGTGAGCCTTCGCATATTTTTCCCTGTTAAGTCATTTAGTTATCATTTTATTAGACCGATTGTTCAAAAAACTCTCTGACCATAACCCTGGCGGCAGGTGAAAGGAAGGATTTTCTGCGGTTTTGTCCCGGAAAAGGAGCAGGATCACATAAGCATGGGAGCACTCATGAACAGACCGGATAAGGCGGTATATCGCCTTATCCGGCTTACCGATTACATGACCGCAGCAAAGGCCTTCGCTACGCGCTGCACATTCGCCACGTTCAGACCGGCCACGCACATACGCCCGCTGGCGATCAGATAGACGCCAAACTCCTCGCGCAGACGATCGACCTGAGCCGAGCTCAGTCCGGTGTAGCTGAACATGCCGCGCTGTTGCAGCAGATAGTCGAAATTACGGCCCGGAATCGTAGCGGTTAGCACATTCACCAGCTCCTGGCGCATGGCCAGAATACGGGTTCGCATCGCCTCCACTTCCGCCAGCCAACTGGCTTTCAGCGCGTCATCGCCGAGCACCGTCGCGACCACCTGCGCCCCAAAGTTCGGCGGACTGGAGTAGTTACGGCGTACGGTCGCCTTCAGTTGCCCCAGTACGCGGCCTGCGGTGGAAGCATCTTCACAGACGACAGAAAGCCCACCGACGCGTTCGCCGTACAGAGAGAAAATTTTCGAGAACGAGTTGCTGACCAGGGCAGGCAGTCCGGCGCTGGCAATCGCGCGAATGGCATAGGCATCATCGTCCATACCGGCACCAAAGCCCTGATAAGCAATGTCGAGGAACGGAATAAGCTCACCCGCTTTCAGGATCTCGATAACCGCATCCCACTGCGCGTGCGTTAAGTCCGCACCGGTTGGGTTGTGGCAGCAAGGATGCAGCAGGACGATACTGCGCGCAGGCAGCGTTTTCAGGGTCGCCAGCAGATCGTTGAAGCGCACGCCGTTGGTGGCATTGTCGTACCAGGGATAGGTGCTGACGGTAAATCCAGCCCCTTCAAAAATCGCGATATGGTTTTCCCACGTCGGGTCGCTGACCCACACGCCGGAATCCGGGAAGTAACGCTTAAGGAAATCGGCCCCCACTTTCAGCGCGCCAGAGCCGCCCAATGTCTGAATCGTCGCCACACGCTGCTGCTGGAGAACCGGATGATCAGCCCCAAACAGCAATGGCGCGATGGTATGACGATAGGTATTCAACCCTTCCATCGGCAGATACAGCGAGGCGCCGTGCGGCTGTGCGTTAAGACGCGCTTCGGCTTCCGCCACAGCTTTCAACTGCGGGATGATCCCGTCTTCGTTGTAATACAGACCGATACTCAGATTCACTTTGTCACTACGCGGATCTTCTTTGAACCGCTCCATGAGCGACAGAATCGGGTCGCCAGCGTAGGCGTCAACTTTTTGAAACACGCGATGGTTCTCCAGGTTTACAGGCAGGGGTTAAGACACAATAAACCGGATGGAGAGGAAGATCGAGCGCCTGGTGGGAATATTGCCGGACAGCGCTTATCCGGCCTACATTATTGAAATTCGCGCTGACCGTAGGCCGGATAAGGCGTTTACGCCGCCATCCGGCACTCCACACGCCCGCTTAATCGACGTACTTCATTGCCACCCGTGAAGTCAGGCGGGTAATCAGTTCGTAAGCACTGACTTTAGTCATTGCCGCAATGCGTTCAACCGGGAGTCCCTCCCCCCATAAAATCACCGGGTCACCGGCCAGGTCTGTCGCCTGCGGCCCGAGATCAACGCAAATCATGTCCATCGCTACGCGGCCCACAATCGGCACTTCGCGACCGTTCACCAACACCGGCGTACCGGATGGCGCAGCGCGCGGATAACCATCGCCATAGCCCATCGCCACGACGCCAAGACGCGTATCACGTTCGCTGATCCACGTTCCGCCATAGCCTACCGGCTCGCCCGTTTTATGCTCGCGCACGGCAATCAGGCTGGAGGTCAGCGACATGACCGGCTGGCAGCCGAAATCGGCCCCAGTGGACTGGTTTTCCAGCGGTGATACGCCGTAGAGAATAATGCCCGGGCGAACCCAGTCAAAATGCGACTGCGGCCAGAGTAAAATCCCGCCGGAGGCGGCAATCGAGCGTTGACCCGCTTTGCCTTCACAAAAGGTATTGAACACATCAAGCTGCCGTTCGGTCGCACCACATTCCGGTTCGTCCGCACGGGCGAAATGGCTGACGATATTGACCGGCTGGCGCACATTTTTACATTGCGTCAACCGCTGCCAGAAGGCGTCCGCTTCTTCAGGAAGCACACCCAGACGATGCATGCCGGTGTCGAGTTTCATCCACACGGTCACCGGTTCATCCAGTTCGGCGGCTTCCAGCGCGGCCAGTTGTTCCTGGTTATGGACAGCCGTATGCAGGTGTTGTGCGGAAATGGTGGGCAGATCGGATGCCTCAAAAAAGCCTTCCAGCAGCAGGATGGGCTGCGTGATCCCCCCTGCTCGCAGACGCAAAGCTTCTTCGAGACGCGCCACACCAAAAGCGTCAGCATCGGGGAGCGTTCGCGCGGTCTCTAACAGACCGTGTCCGTAAGCGTTCGCTTTCACGACCGCAACCAGCTTACTGGCAGGTGCCAGTTCACGCAGACGTTGCAGGTTGTGTCGCAGAGCGCGGCGGTTAATAACTACAGTTGCCGCTTGCATTGTCATTCCTTGCCTTAATAAAGAAATAATCTTCTCACTCATTTGCATCACAGCAAGGCGACCAACGCCGCTGTGGCACAAAGGATGACGAGAATTTACTCGTCGTCGTACTGCGGTCCCGCATAATTATCGAAGCGCGACCATTGTCCGTTAAAGGTCAGTCGCACCGTCCCGATGGGGCCGTTACGCTGCTTACCAATGATGATTTCCGCAATCCCTTTCAGGTCACTGTTCTCGTGATAAACCTCGTCACGGTAGATAAACATGATCAAGTCGGCATCCTGTTCGATGGAGCCGGATTCACGCAGGTCGGAGTTGACCGGGCGCTTATCTGCACGTTGTTCCAGCGAGCGGTTAAGCTGCGACAGCGCCACGACCGGCACATGCAGTTCTTTTGCCAGCGCTTTCAGCGAGCGGGAAATTTCAGCAATCTCCAGCGTACGGTTGTCGGACAGCGACGGCACGCGCATCAGTTGCAGGTAGTCGATCATGATCAGTCCGATACCGCCATGTTCGCGAGCGATACGGCGCGCACGGGAACGCACTTCCGTTGGCGTCAGACCGGAGGAGTCATCAATATAGATGTTACGTTTTTCCAGCAGAATGCCCATCGTGCCGGAAATCCGCGCCCAGTCCTCATCGTCCAGTTGCCCGGTACGAATACGGGTCTGATCCACGCGGGACAGCGAGGCCAGAGAACGCATCATAATCTGTTCAGAGGGCATCTCAAGACTGAAGATAAGAACCGGTTTATCCTGCAACATTGCCGCATTTTCGACGAGGTTCATCGCAAATGTGGTTTTACCCATCGACGGACGCGCTGCGACGATGATCAGATCCGACGGCTGTAGGCCCGCGGTTTTTTTGTTGAGATCGTCATAGCCGGTGTTAACACCCGTCACCCCGTCGTGCGGTTGCTGGAACAGTTGTTCGATACGCGCAACGGTGGCGTCGAGCACATCGGCAATGTTTTTCGGGCCTTCATCTTTATTGGCGCGGCTTTCCGCGATTTTAAAGACGCGGGACTCGGCGAGATCGAGCAGATCTTCACTGGTACGCCCCTGCGGATCAAAACCCGCATCGGCAATTTCATGGGCGACGGCAATCATGTCGCGCACCACCGCGCGTTCGCGCACGATGTCCGCATATGCGCTGATGTTCGCCGCACTTGGCGTATTTTTGGAGAGTTCAGCCAGATACGCAAAACCACCGACGCTGTCCAGTTGCCCTTGTCGCTCCAGCGATTCCGCGAGCGTAATCAGGTCTATCGGACTGCCGGTTTCCTGCAACCGCCCCATTTCCGTGAAGATGTGACGATGTGGACGGGTATAAAAATCTTCCGCTACCACGCGCTCGGCGACATCGTCCCAGCGCTCGTTATCCAGCATTAAACCGCCCAACACCGACTGTTCCGCTTCAATCGAGTGCGGCGGTACTTTCAGTCCGGCAACCTGTGGGTCGCGGTCACGGACATCAGTCTGTTGTTTGTTGAAGGGTTTATTTCCTGCCATAGTGAATGGAGTTACCGAGATAAAAGTGAGTTGAAGCTAATCTTCCGATGATACTGGAGAAATCATGGCAACACGAATTGAATTTCACAAGCATGGTGGCCCTGACGTGCTTCAGGCCGTGGACTTTACCCCCGCCGATCCGGCGGCGAACGAAATCCAGGTCGAAAACAAAGCGATCGGCATTAACTTTATTGATACCTATATCCGCAGTGGGCTCTATCCGCCTCCCGCACTGCCCAGCGGTTTAGGGACCGAAGCTGCTGGCGTCGTCAGCAAAGTCGGCAGCGGCGTCAGCCATATTAAAGCAGGCGATCGGGTGGTGTATGCGCAGTCCGCACTCGGCGCCTACAGTTCGGTCCATAACGTACCCGCCGATAAAGCCGCTATCCTGCCTGACGCCATCTCTTATGAGCAGGCTGCCGCCTCTTTCCTGAAGGGACTGACCGTTTTTTATCTGCTGCGCAAAACTTACGAAATCAAGCCTGACGAACCGTTCCTGTTCCATGCAGCCGCTGGCGGCGTAGGGCTGATTGCCTGTCAGTGGGCGAAAGCGCTGGGCGCGAAACTGATTGGCACCGTCGGCAGCGCGCAAAAGGCGCAACGAGCGCTGGATGCCGGTGCATGGCAGGTGATTAACTATCGCGAAGAGAACATTGTCGAGCGGGTTAAAGAGGTAACCGGCGGCAAAAAAGTCCGCGTGGTGTATGACTCGGTCGGTAAGGATACCTGGGAAGCCTCACTGGACTGTCTGCAACGTCGGGGGCTGATGGTCAGTTTTGGCAACGCATCAGGCCCGGTAACCGGCGTGAACCTGGGGATTCTGAATCAGAAAGGTTCGCTGTACGCCACGCGTCCATCTCTTCAGGGCTACATCACCAACGCCGAAGAGTTGACCGAAGCCAGCAACGAACTGTTTTCGCTGATTGCCAGCGGCGTGATCAAAGTGGATGTGGCTGACAGTCAGAAATATCCGCTGACAGAGGCACGGCGCGCGCATGAAGTGCTGGAGAGTCGGGCGACGCAGGGTTCCAGTTTGCTGATTCCTTAATTGCCAGGCTCCTGAAAGAAATTGGGCTTCCCATTGGGAAGCCCTTTCTTTTTTAGTTCGGCTGTATGTAGGGTACAGCTCGATGAATCTGTTAGTCGCGCAATACTGACAGATTTGGTAGTCAATTCCTATTTGGTTCTGACGCCAAAGTCACAGGTTGTGACGCATCCCTCACATCTTTAGTAACGCCAACGGTTATTGCGCTGATATTGTGGGATTTTTGGCGACTTAATCGCCTTAATCACCCACACAACTGCAACAGCCAGCAGCAGCCACGGCAACAGTTTGATCATCAGCGCAAACATGCCGCCAAGGAACATCACGAATGCGGCGACAACCAGCGCGACCAGAATGCCCAACAGCGAGACGCCGGTGACCATCAGCATGATAAAGAAGCCAAGCACAAAAAGTAGTTCCAGCATGATGCTCTCCCATAATAAATTCCTGCTAAGACCATTACAAAAATCATGCCAAACGTAATTTATTGATTTATCTACAAAACGCCCCGCAAACTTTTGCAGGGCGTGGTGAAATTGACTAACTTTTAGTGAAAATCTAACGCTTATCAGCCACCAGCTTCAGCGCATGCTCCAGCACATTGACATCGGCACCGGCTTTATGGGCGTTTTCACTCAGGTAGCGACGCCACTGGCGCGCCCCCGGGATCCCCTGAAACAGCCCCAGCATATGGCGTGTAATATGGCCAAGATACGAGCCCTGGCTCAGTTCGCGTTCGATATAGGGATACATGGCCCGCACCACCGCAACCGGATCGGCATCCGCGGTTGAGGAGCCAAATATTTCGCGATCGACAGAAGCCAGGATACCCGGATTCTGATAAGCCTCGCGCCCCACCATCACGCCATCCATATGTTCGAGATGCACCTTCGCCTCTTCCAGCGACGTAATCCCGCCATTGATGGACATCGTCAGTTGTGGGAAGTCGCGTTTTAACTGATAAACGCGCGGATAATCCAGCGGCGGGATCTCACGGTTTTCCTTCGGACTTAACCCGGAGAGCCAGGCCTTACGGGCGTGGATGATGAACATCTCGCACTCACCGCGACCAGACACCGTATTGATGAAATCGCAAAGAAATTCGTAACTGTCCTGATCATCAATACCAATGCGGGTTTTCACCGTCACCGGAATCGACACCACGTCACGCATCGCCTTCACGCAATCTGCCACCCGTTGCGCATTCCCCATCAGACAGGCGCCAAACATGCCATTTTGTACGCGATCGGACGGACAACCGACGTTGAGGTTGATCTCGTCATAGCCGCGCGCTTCAGCCAGCTTCGCACAGTGCGCCAGCGCTGCCGGATCGCTACCGCCCAGTTGCAGGGCCACTGGATGCTCTTCTTCGCTATACGCCAGATAATCTCCCTTGCCATGAATAATCGCCCCCGTTGTCACCATCTCGGTATAGAGCAGCGTCTGGCGAGACAGCAAGCGCAGGAAGTAGCGGCAGTGTCTGTCCGTCCAGTCGAGCATAGGCGCGATGGAAAAACGGTGGGCCGGAAAGGCAGATTGTGATTCTGGTAACATGGTGGTTTTTTGAGCATCTGGTGAATTGGGGGCGCTACTATAGCACAGGCAGGAAAGGGATACGATTCGCCTTGCTGTGATATCAAAAAATGATATCATTAAATTGTCCTGGCGGGCATCACACTCACAAGGAAACGGCATTGATATGACATCACTAAGCGCCAGACACCAAAAAACATTACAGCAGATTTTCTCCCTGCCTACATCTGCGACGCTGGAATGGCGAAAGATTGAGGCGCTGTTTGTTGCCTTAGGTGCAAAGGTCTCAGAAGGAAATGGATCCCGTGTCAGATTTGAAATCAACCAGGTTGTGGCCTCTTTTCATCGCCCACATCCTGAAAAGGAAGCCAAAGTTTATCAGGTCAAGGATGCTATGGCCTTTCTTATCGCAGTAGGAGTGACCCCATGAACACCATGACTTATAAGGGCTATGCCGCCAAAATTGATTACAGTGACGAAGATTTGTGCTTCGTCGGGCATGTCGCCGGTATACGTGATGTGATTGGTTTCCATGCCGACAACGTTGCCGATCTTCGCAATGCATTCGAAGAAGCGGTCGACGACTACCTTTCTTACTGTGCTGAACAAGGCAGGGAACCTCTGCGCCCGGCAAGTGGAAAGATCAGTCTGCGCATTTCTCCGGAGGTGCATTCGGCGATTAACATCGCAGCCGAAGTCTCCGGGAAAAGTGTAAATCAATGGATTAACGATACACTTACCAAAGCGGCTCATGGCTGAAAAACGGGGCATAATGCCCCGCCATCCTCATCAGAACGTCACGCTGACCTGCGCGCCTGCGCCCCAGGTTTCGTCCTCGCCATACAGCCCCATCAAATCAAGATGTACGCGATTGAACGGGGCAAACCCGACGCCGCCAGTGAATACATTACTGTCATTGTCCTTCACGTCAGCACGATAACCGGCGCGGACGGCCAGCCAGTCGAGCGGTCGGACTTCCGCGCCAACGCCGACATACTGTGAGTTTTCCTCGCTTTTGAAGCCTTTGGTTTCGGTCAGATCACCGTCTGCGCTCAGCGTCAGCAGATCGTTTTGCCACGCCACGCCAGCGGTGACCAGCGGGCGAATCTGGTAAGTATCACGAACGCCCGCCACCTCTTTTGTGTCAATATCACGAGAGAACAGGTTTTGCCCGCTCAGGCCAACCGTCCAGTGTTCACCGAAGTCCGCAGCCAGACCGGCATCCATGTTAAAGCCGGTGTCATCGTTACGATAACGGCTGCTGTTAATGTCGTCGCTGTTGAAATCGTAAATCGAGACCGTGTAGTTATAGAGCCAGGTCTTTTGCAGCTTTGGCGTCACGCCAACCGAGACCGGTACGCCGCCCAGCTCAAACTGTCGCGCCACCGCCACACCGTAATCAGAGACGATAGCGGCACGGCCAAATCCTTTTGACTTCAGGTTATCGGGATCCACCGCCAGGATGCTGGATGGCACCGCTTCAACGCCGCGTAGCGTGTCAATGTCACCTTGATCGATAGAGGAACTCACGCGGGCGCGGGCGTTGGCTTTCGCCACAAAGGCCACGGCTAACACATCATTCGGAATGCTGACTGCAAGCCCCCCTCCGGCTTTCGCACTGGCCGTTTTCCCTTTCAGGGATTCAAGCTGGTCGGCCAGATCGCCTGCGGCAGTTGACACCTGCCGGTAACCTGCGCTGCCGGGAACAAAGAGATCGAGAGGGTTGATATTGTCCAGAGAACGGCGGTATTGGTTAACGTCGTCGGTGACATCATCAATCTTATCGCGCAGATTATCCTTGTCGGAAATCTGTCCACCGATAGCCGGGAAGATCACCGTAATGTCATCATCCGGCTGTGACTTCGCCAACAATGCCGGGTTAATGAGGACACCGCTGCCATAATTTGCCGACGCCACGCCTGTTCCGCCCATCGCGTCATTCCGCGCTTCTGTCCAGGAATTTGCCGCACTCGCTGTTTGAGACGCCAACAGCGAGCCCGTTATCGCCACCACCAAAAGATTCAAATTTTTATTCACAGTAAGCCCATTTTATTCGCAGGTGAAAATTGTCTCTGCCAGTATCAACCGGACAGAGTTGGAGCATTGCTGTGATTAACAAGGAAAAAGTCGCCTGTTTTGCCCCTGTCATTTTAATGTTGGGGCATTTATTTTTGTGATTTGCCTCAATATATATAGAAGAGTTTGTAAATCAGGGAAAGATTAGCAGGCGATTTAACGTTCCGGCCTGGAACTCGGCGTTTCTCCCAGAACATGATAAAGTGAGGGTTTTCTTACTCAACGCGATCCGAGGTGCCCAATGGAAAAGACCACAACGCAAGAGTTGCTGGCGCAAGCTGAAAAACTGTGCGCGCAACGCAATGTGCGCCTGACCCCACAGCGCCTCGAAGTGTTGCGTCTGATGAGCCTACAGGAAGGCGCAATTAGCGCGTACGATCTGCTCGACCTGCTGCGTGAATCCGAACCGCAGGCCAAGCCGCCAACGGTCTATCGCGCACTCGATTTTCTGCTTGAACAAGGGTTTGTGCATAAGGTTGAATCCACCAACAGCTACGTGTTGTGCTACCTGTTCGATCAGCCAACGCATACTTCCGCGATGTTTATCTGCGACCGCTGTGGCGCGGTGAAAGAAGAGTGCGCGGAGGGCGTGGAAGACATTATGCATACGCTGGCGGCGAAGATGGGATTTGCCCTGCGCCACAATGTGATTGAAGCACACGGATTATGTTCAGCCTGCGTGGAAGTAGAAGCCTGCCGTCACCCTGGCGAGTGCCAGCACGATCATTCGATTCAGGTTAAAAAGAAACCCCGTTAAGGAAGTGGGCGGCACGCTATGCCGCCCGAAGCAAACAGAGGGGTGTACATCCTTGTACTCACGGGTATGAGGGTGGCTTACCAGCGATAGTCGTTGCGTTTTTCCCAGCTATCGACCTCTTTCTCCGCCTGGTCTTTCGCGTAACCATAACGTTCCTGAATCTTACCGACCAGTTGATCACGCTTACCTTCAATGACTGTCATATCGTCATCGGTCAGTTTGCCCCACTGCTCTTTCACTTTACCTTTAAATTGTTTCCAGTTACCGCCGGCTTCGTCTTTATTCATCATAAGGTCCTCTTTATCAGGCTGTGAATAGTGAGAGTAAACCGCCCAACTGCGTTCGTTTTCTGCTGGACGTGAGATTAAGTGTAGTCATAGATTCTGGGTTAAATTCACTATTCAGAATCTTTAACCATCACGAAGCCGCAAACCAGGTTCCGTTCCGCCAGTGCCGCCGCCAGATCCAGGCTAATGACAGTCCGCGCAGCGCCAGGAAAACCGCCAGCGCCAACCACAAACCGTGGTTACCCAACACGGGGAGCGCCAACAGCGCCAGCGCAAACCCGGCAGCCGCGACCGCCATACTGTTACGCATTTCAGCCGCCCGCGTTGCGCCGATAAACATACCATCCAACAGATAGCACCAGACGCCGACCAACGGCAAAATCACTTGCCAGAGCAGATAGCGATCGGCCAGTTGCTGGATTTGCGGGAGTGATGTCAGCAGCGCGACAATCTGTTCGCCCGCGAGCAGATAAACCAGTGAGAACAGCAGTGCGACAATACCTGACTGACGGCACGCCGCGCGCCAGACCTCCAGCAACTGACTGCCGTCGCGGGCGCCATAGGCCTGACCGGAATGCGCCTCCACGGCGTAGGCAAAACCATCCAGCGCATAGGCCGTAAACGTCAGCAACGTCATCAACACGGCGTTCACGGCGATGATATCGCTACCCAGTCTGGCCCCCAGCACGGTGATGGCGCCAAAACAGAGTTGCAGCAGCAGCGAACGCAGCATGATGTCGCGATTGAGCGCCAGAAGGCGACGAAAGTTTCCACGCCAGGCCAGCCTGAGCATGGCGAGAGAGACACCACGCAGGTGCAAGACCTTACGCACCATCAACAAACCGATCAGCAACGTCGCATATTCCGCAATCACCGTCGCCAGCGCGGCCCCCTGCACGTTCATATGCAGCCCCATGACCAGCCAGAGGTCGAGCACAATGTTCAGGATATTGCCGACAATCAGCAGGATCACCGGCGCACGCGCGTATTGCACGCCCAGTAACCAGCCGAGCAGAACCAGATTCGCCAGCGACGCCGGCGCGCTCAGCCAGCGAATGGCCAGGAATCGCCTTGCCTGTTCCAGCACCGCTTCGCTGCCGCCGACAATGTGTAGCGCCAGGTCGATAATCGGCGTGCGAAAAATCGCAATCAATGCCCCTGCGCCTAACGCCAGGATCAGCGGTTGCACCAGAGCCCGCGCCAGCGCCTGAGGATTCTTCGCGCCGAACGCCTGCGCCGTCAGCCCGGTGGTACTCATACGTAAGAAGAGCAGTAGCATGAACAGAAAGCTGGTTGCAGTTGCGCCCACCGCCACGCCGCCGAGATACACGGGACTGTCCAGGTGACCAATGACCGCCGTATCCACCAGTCCCAGCAGCGGAACGGTGATATTGGAGAAAATCATCGGTAAGGCGAGACGCCAGAGCGCTTTGTCAGCAGAAGCAAAAAACGGCATGGGGACGAGCCTGAGAAGAGGTCATAACGAGAGTGGTGAGAGCGCCGGATAGCGGCGTAAACACCTTATCCGGCCTACAGGAATACTACAGCCATTCACCGTTACGGATGACGCCAACGGCCAATCCTTCGATGGTGAAATTCTGTTCGCGAAGGTCAACCAGGATAGGTTTAAATTCGCTGTTTTCGGGCAGTAACTCAACTTTATTGCCCTGTTTTTTCAGGCGCTTGACCGTCACTTCATCGTCGATACGCGCTACAACCACCTGGCCGTTACGCACGTCCTGGGTTTTATGTACCGCCAGCAGATCGCCATCCATAATGCCGATGTCTTTCATCGACATTCCGCTGACGCGCAACAGGAAATCGGCGTTCGGCTTAAACAAAGACGGATCCACCTGATAATGGCCTTCGATGTGCTGCTGCGCCAGCAGCGGTTCGCCCGCCGCAACGCGACCGATGAGCGGTAACCCTTCCTCTTCTTCTTGCAGCAGTCGAATGCCGCGAGAAGCGCCGGAGACGATTTCAATCGCCCCTTTACGTGCCAGCGCTTTCAGGTGTTCTTCAGCCGCGTTTGGGGAACGGAACCCCAAACGCTGTGCGATCTCCGCACGCGTCGGTGGCATACCTGTCTGGCTGATGTGATCCCGAATGAGATCAAACACCTCTTGTTGCCTGGCCGTTAACGCTTTCATTCCGCCCCCTGGGTGTATATACAGTTATGCTGTGAGTATATACAGCTAAAGGTGATTTTGGAACCACAAACTGCACATTCGACAGCAGATTTAGCCTGTTATGGAATCAGGGTCGAAAAACGTTAGCGAAAATGTGGCCACAACAGGAGTCCCCAGGTGATCAACGCCACAATGATAGAAAGCAGCACCGCCGCCGACCCCATATCTTTTGCGCGTCCGGAAAGTTCGTGATAATCAGAGCCGATACGGTCCACTACCGCCTCGATGGCGCTGTTCAGGATTTCAACAATCATGACCAGCATAACGGAGCCGATCAGCAGAACGCGCGTAATGGCATCCACGTCCAGCCAGCAGGCGATAGCCACGGCCAGCAACGCCGCCACGCTTTCCTGACGGAACGCGGCCTCGTTAATCCACGCGGCGCGAAAACCTTTCCAGGAATAGCCTGCAGCTTTGATAATTCGGGTGAATCCAGTGGTATTATTAGCCATTAAAAGAACCTTTTTGCATTATTGGCGTCAATGACATTGTCTTGTTAACTCATGTAATTCGAGTCAGGGCAACGCGGCGCGAAGTATGACGGGATAGACCAGAAATTCACATGACTTTCTGATATCCTTGCAACGCAATTGCATTATTAACCAGAGGCTTTACATCGTTTATGTCCGGCTGGCCACGAATTTACTACAAAATCCTGAATTTACCATTAAGCGTACTGGTAAAAAGCAAGTCTATTCCGGCGGATCCTGCCCCGGAATTGGGACTCGATACCTCTCGTCCAATTATGTACGTTTTACCGTACAACTCCAAAGCGGACTTGCTGACGCTGCGCGCACAATGTCTGGCGCACGATCTCCCCGACCCGTTAGAACCGCTGGAGATCGATGGCACACAGTTGCCGCGCTATGTGTTCATTCACGGCGGACCGCGTGTCTTCACCTATTACACGCCGAAAGAGGAGTCCATCAAGCTGTTCCATAACTACCTCGACCTGCATCGCAGCAATCCGGATCTGGATGTGCAAATGGTGCCGGTGTCGGTGATGTTTGGACGCTCTCCGGGTCGTGAAAAGGGCGAGGTTAACCCGCCGCTGCGCATGCTTAACGGCATTCAGAAATTCTTTGCCGTCTCCTGGCTGGGCCGCGACAGCTTTGTTCGCTTCTCGCCTTCCGTCTCTCTGCGCCGAATGGCCGATGAGCACGGCACGGATAAAACCATTGCGCAGAAACTGGCTCGCGTGGCGCGTATGCACTTCGCCCGTCAGCGCCTGGCCGCTGTGGGGCCGCGTTTACCTGCGCGTCAGGATCTCTTCAACAAGCTGCTGGCCTCCAAAGCGATTGCCCGCGCGGTAGAAGACGAAGCGCGCAGCAAGAAAATCTCCCATGAAAAGGCGCAGCAAAACGCCATTGCGCTGATGGAAGAGATCGCCGCCAACTTCTCTTACGAGATGATTCGCCTGACCGACCGTATTCTGGGCTTCACCTGGAACCGGCTGTATCAGGGGATTAACGTTCACAACGCAGAACGCGTTCGCCAACTTGCGCACGACGGGCACGAAATTGTTTATGTTCCCTGCCACCGCAGCCACATGGACTATCTGTTGCTCTCCTACGTGCTCTATCACCAAGGGCTGGTGCCGCCGCACATCGCTGCGGGTATCAACCTGAACTTCTGGCCGGCAGGCCCGATCTTCCGCCGCCTGGGCGCGTTCTTTATTCGTCGTACCTTTAAGGGCAATAAGCTCTATTCCACCGTTTTCCGTGAGTATCTGGGCGAGCTGTTCAGCCGCGGCTACTCGGTTGAATACTTTGTCGAAGGCGGTCGTTCCCGTACCGGCCGTTTACTGGACCCGAAAACCGGCACGCTGTCGATGACTATTCAGGCGATGCTGCGCGGCGGCACCCGCCCGATCACCCTGGTACCGATTTACATCGGTTACGAGCACGTGATGGAAGTGGGTACCTATGCTAAAGAGCTGCGCGGCGCGACCAAAGAGAAAGAGAGTCTGCCGCAGATGCTGCGTGGTCTGAGCAAGCTGCGTAATCTCGGTCAGGGCTACGTAAACTTTGGCGAGCCAATGCCATTGATGACGTACCTGAATCACCACGTGCCGGAGTGGCGCGAGTCTATCGATCCCATCGAAGCAGTGCGTCCGGCCTGGCTGACGCCGACGGTGAACGGGATTGCGGCTGAGCTGATGGTGCGTATTAACAACGCGGGGGCGGCGAACGCCATGAACCTGTGCTGCACCGCGCTGCTAGCCTCTCGCCAGCGTTCGCTGACCCGCGAACAGTTGACCGAGCAGCTCAACTGTTATCTGGATCTGATGCGCAATGTGCCGTATTCCTCTGATTCGACCGTGCCGTCTGTCAGCGCCAGCGATCTTATCGATCACGCGTTGCAGATGAACAAATTCGAAGTCGAGAAGGATACCATTGGCGATATCATCATTCTGCCGCGCGAGCAGGCGGTGCTGATGACCTACTATCGCAATAACATCGCGCATATGCTGGTGTTGCCGTCGCTGATGGCAGCGATCGTCACCCAGCATCGTCATATTTCCCGCGAAGCGCTGCTGCAACACGTTGATGTGCTCTACCCGATGCTGAAAGCCGAGCTGTTCCTGCGCTGGGAGCGCGATGAGCTGACAGACGTGATTGACGCGCTGACGGCTGAAATGCAGCGTCAGGGGCTGATAACCGTTCAGGATGATGAGCTGCATATCAATCCGGCCCACTCCCGCACACTGCAACTGCTGGCGGCGGGCGCGCGCGAAACGCTGCAGCGTTATGCCATTACCTTCTGGCTGCTGAGCGCCAACCCGTCGATCAACCGCGGGACGCTGGAGAAAGAGAGCCGCACCGTGGCGCAGCGTCTGTCCGTGCTGCACGGTATTAACGCGCCGGAATTCTTCGACAAGGCGGTGTTCAGCTCACTGGTGCTGACCCTGCGTGACGAGGGTTACATCAGCGATACCGGCGATGCGGAGCCGGGCGAAACGATGAAGGTGTATCAGATGCTGGCGGAACTCATCACGTCGGATGTACGCCTCACCATCGAGAGCGCCACGCAGGGCGAGTAATACATAGAAAAGCCGGTCAACATGACCGGCTTTTTTTATGTCAGATTGCCGGATGGCGGCGTTCCGCCTGATCCGGCCTACATCAGCTTACGGTTTGGTAAGCGCAGCGCCATCGGGCAAGATGCTTTATAAGTGCCAGTAACTCATCGCCAGACCAATGAACAGCACCAGCCCGACGTAGTTATTGTTCATAAACGCTTTAAAGCAGGCTTCGCGCTCGCGGTTGGCAATCAGTTTCTGTTGATAAACAAACAGCGCGCCAGCGACCAGCACAGACCAGTAATAGCCCAGCCCCAGGCCGTTCAGCCAGCCAATCAGCGCCATCAGCGCCAGCACCGCCACCTGCAAGATACCGATGATCAGCTTGTCATGTTCGCCAAACAGAATGGCCGTCGATTTAATACCGATTTTCAGATCGTCATCGCGATCAACCATCGCGTACTGCGTGTCGTAGGCCACTGCCCACAGGATATTGGCCAGGAACATCAGCCAGCAGCTCAACGGTACCGACTCACTCACCGCCGCAAAGGCCATCGGGATCGACCAGCCAAACGCCGCCCCCAGCACCACCTGCGGCAGGTGAGTGTAGCGCTTCATAAACGGATAGACCCACGCCAGTGCCAGTGCCGCAATCGACAGCAGAATGGTCATGGTATTGAGCGTCAGCACCAGCAGGAAAGAGAGCACCACCAGTATGACAAACAGCGTCCGGGCCTCTTTCTCCGTCACCGCGCCGCTGGGCAATGGGCGGTTCGCCGTACGTTTTACGTGCCCGTCAAATTTTCGATCGGCATAGTCATTGACCACGCATCCGGCGGCACGCATCAACCAGACCCCGGCGACAAACACCGCCAGAATCCACCCTTGAGGGACGCCAGGGGTCGCCACCCACAGTGCCCACAGCGTCGGCCAGAGTAGCAATAAGGCGCCGATGGGCTTATCCGTACGCATCAAGCGGTGAAACGCCAGCAGCTTATTTTGCGTCAGACTCCACTCCATTTTATTTTCCTCTTAGTACAACGGCGATGCAGGTAAAAACAGTTCGGTCAGCATCAGCGGCTTACCGCTCAGTCGCAGGCGGGAACGACGTCCCCACAGCCCGGCATCACAACCAATCTCAATAAAATCTCGGGTCAACGTCGATGATGTAAACAGATAACGCCCCAGCGGGGTTTTGCCTAAGTTTTGTAAGGCCAGTTCGGGGCCGGACAGCGTGGATTCAGGCACCACGGTGCGTCCAGCCAGCCAGGGTTCATCATCGGCACATAACAGGATTTCACGCAGCCAGTAGCGGGATTCTTTTGGCAGTCGTGTCAGCTCTTCCATCACCTCATTTTGACCGACAAATCCCTCCCTGATCAGGGTCACCGTGACCCGTTTTCCCTGTTGCTCAAAACGTTTTGTCATGGAATCTTCCAGTAGCAGCCAGTCGAGCTGTTCTGGATCCAGGGCGGGAATCTCTTCAAAATAGCGCAGCGCACGCAGTTGCGTTAACGCGGGGTGTGACATGCCTGACTCTCCGTTTCATAACTGAAAGGCATTGTATCGCAGAAAAGCGCTTACGGAAGATGGAAACATAATTAAGTGATCTGTTGCGCAACAGAAGTGTAACAAGTCGCAGGAAATGCTAAAAAAAAGGTGCGCCAGATGACGCACCAGTTGTTGCAAATCAGCAATGTGGGGAGAAGATTACCCCTTGCCTTTTACACTGCTGATAAAGGTGGAACGGGCAGATGTTGATCCCAGACGTTCAGCTTCATCAAGCAGTTTCAGCGCTTTATCAACGTCGCCTTTGGCAACGGCGTCTTTAATCGCTTTGTTAAAGTAGCTTTCGGTGTCGTTCAACATCGGCTCGCTTTTCTTCGCGGGCGCAGGTGCAGCCACCGGCGCGGCAACCGGTGCAGCATAGGTCGGCGCAGGCGCAGCAGTATTGCCCACCGTCACCGGACCAGGGCCGGAAGAACCAAACAGCGGCCCTACCAGCACGCTGGAGCTGCTGTTGGTTTTCACTTTCAGCTTCAGCAGGCCATCGGTGGTATGGCGGGCGATCGGATCCGGAATATCTGGAACAGAGTTACCCACGCCTTTGGCATAGGCTTTCGCTGGATCCAGCAGTTTGGTGGTCTGCTGGAGATCTTTCTCGGTCGTAAAGACCAGAACATAGAGTTTCTGCTGGCCCAGCGCTGGCGTCAGGCGCATCACCCCTTCCAGACGATCCGCGCTCATCACGCCCGGCTCTTGGTAGGTGAAATAGCTGCTGGGGAAGAACGCAGAAGGCGTCATGTTCTGATCGAGGATCAGGACGTTGGGCGCAAAGACGCTGGTTTGTTTGTTCACTTCGCTGGTGAGCGTTATGTTTAGCTCCCCGATGTTCGCCGGCACGCTGTAGGCGGCAACCGGACCGGAGATGCCCGCGACATCAAGACGCTGACCGCCGGTCGAAAGCGGTGTCGTTTGCGTGTTGGACTGGTCAACCGGCGTCCAGGTTAACTGCTGGAGCGCTGCGGTCGGAATGGCGGGTGCCGCACTGGTATTTTGCGGCACATAGTTAACGTCAGCCAGGCTGATACCCGGCGCACTGGCAACTAACCCTGCGGATAAACAAAGGGCGACGAGACTTTTCTTCATTTTCATTGTTATCACCTCAGAAAGCATGGGTTCAGCGGTGGCCAGGCAATAGCGCGCTAAACCAGATTATGCCGGATGGCGGCGGACGCCTTATCCGGCCTACAAACTGGTGCCGTAGGCCCGATAAGCTTGCGCCATCGGGCATTGCAGCAGTTTGGGAGGGGCTTTCGCCCCTCGTTACGTCAGGTTAGTGCTGGATTACCACCAGATTTCCATCTGAGCACCGAAGGACCACTCATCGTTGTCGCCACGGCTGAAGGTATGCGCGCTGGTATCGCTGTAGGCGATGCCGTTGTCGTAACCCCATTTCTCATCCCACTTCGCGTAGGTCGCGAAGACACGGATAGCCGGACGAGACCAGATGCTGTCGCCAGCCTGCCACTGTTGCGCCAGGGTGATTTTGTACTGGTTGTTGGTGTCGTCGGTACGCTGAGACTTCACGTTGTCGTAGCCGACTTCCATCAGGGTACTCATGATCGGTGTCCATTTGAACATCGGACGTACGCCTACGGTGTACCAGGTTGACCCGTTGTTATCGTCACGGTCGATATCCTGATACATACCGACGTACATCAGGTCCCAACGGTCGCCCAGAGAGATTGCACCGTGGTCGAGGATGCGCACCAGACTACCGTTGTTGTTGATTTCGTTGTTAACGACGCCAATTCCCGTATCAGGGTTGTAGCTGTTACCCGTGAAGGAGCCCTGCGGGATCCCTTTACCCTGAGTCGTCATTGCATCGGTGGCGTACTGAACGACAAACTTGTTGTAGCCTTTCAGCATGCTCTGCGTATGTTCAGCGGTGAACATCCAGCCATCTTTAGTGGCGCCGTCGGCATAGCTGTAACCGTCCGTTTTGTTCGCACGACCGTAGTCAACACCCAGCTCCAGCACGCCGTCCGGGTTCGTTTCCAGACCGGCTAAACGCACGTCGAAAACATCGTTCGCGGTGTCTTTGTAACGGTTATAAATATCATTGCTGCTGAAGATGTAAGAGCCGCCAGCCTCCTGAGAACGGGTGGCAGCCAGAGACAGTTTACCGAAGCCCAGATCGATATTTTCGATACCGGCGCCTGGACCTGAGATATCCCAGTAGTAGAAGTCGATCATGTGAACGTCATGACGCTGATAGAAGCGCTTACCTGCCCAGATGGTGGAGCCCGGCAGCCAGTCGATCAGGTTTTTACCCTGTACGTTAGCTTCACGGAATGCCGGGTCGGTAGCTTCCCAGTCATTCTGCTGTGCCACGGAGTAGGCAACGTTGGTGTCAAAATAGAAGCTCTTATCGCCCTCTTTCCAGACTTCCTGGCCCAGTTTAATTTCCGCGTAAGTTTCACATTCGTTACCAAGACGGTATTTACTTTGAGCACCGGTTGCCTGGAAACATTGTTGTTCGCCGCCACTACCCGTCCAGCCGATACCGGAACGAGCATAACCATGGAAATCCACTGCCATTGCCTGAACAGACATAATGCCTGCTGCGACGGCAACCGCCAGGGGGAGTTTGCGCAGAGTAATCATCATTCTATCTCCTGAGATCATTGCTTTTCTTTGAACGCTTCACCGTAGGGTTTTGCGCTTTTTTTTAATGGGACACCTTAAACGCCTGGCTCTTTATGCAACCGACGACATGCGGTGCCATCTTCACGGAACAGATGACAACGCTCTGGCGGCAGGCCAATAGCGAATGTGGCGCCCTCTTCTACCAACACCACGTCGTTCTGGCGGTACACCAGGTTTTGACGAATGGCGGGGATCTGGATATGAATCTGTGTTTCGTGACCAAGCTGTTCGACGACCTGAACCTCGCCTTCCAGCGTGACATCGGCGATATCACTGGGCAGCAGATGTTCCGGACGAATACCTAGCGACATATTTACGCCGACCTGCACATCACGGCTGTCGACCGGCAGCCAGACGTGCTGACGGTTCGGCAGTTCCACCTGCACCTGGTCGATGGCGGTTGCGGTGACTTTCACAGGCAGGAAGTTCATCTTCGGTGAACCAATAAAGCCCGCGACGAAGCGGTCTGCCGGGTAGTGATACAGTTCCAGCGGTTTGCCAATCTGCGCGACGCGACCGGCATCCAGCACCACAATTTTGTCGGCCAGCGTCATCGCTTCGACCTGATCGTGGGTGACGTAGATCATCGTGCGCCCAAGGCGCTTATGCAGACGGGAGATTTCGATACGCATCTGCACGCGCAGCGCGGCATCGAGGTTAGAGAGGGGTTCATCGAGCAGGAACACGCGCGGTTCCGCCACCAGCGTACGACCAATCGCCACACGCTGGCGCTGTCCCCCTGAAAGGGCTTTCGGTTTACGCTCCAGCAGATGCGCCAGTTGCAGTACTTCTGCAACCTGGTTAACGCGCTGATTCATCACCTCTTTTTTAGCGCCCGCCAGTTTCAGGCCAAACGACATATTTTCGGCAACGGATAAATGGGGGTAGAGCGCGTAGGACTGGAAGACCATACCAACGCCACGCTCTGCAGGTGGGATATCGTTCATGCGGGTTTCCCCAATATAGAGGTCTCCGCTGGTAATCGTTTCAAGTCCGGCAATCATACGGAGCAGGGTCGATTTGCCGCAGCCTGACGGTCCAACAAACACCACGAATTCCCCTTCGTGAATGTCGAGATTGATATCTTTCGATACCACCACGTCACCCCAGGCTTTCGTTACATTTCGCAGCTGTACGCTCGCCATGCCTTCTCCCTTCGTTACAACCTGTCATTGACAGCAACATTCATGATGGCCCGACTATGCGGGATTCACTGCGAGCGTGAATCCTCCACCCCCCGGCTTTTTTATGGGGGAGGAGTCGGGAGGATGAGGGAAGGAAGTCTGAGACCCTGGCCGGGGGACATCGCGTAATTTCGTGATGCTCCCCGCAAAAATGAGACTGTTTTTATGTGCGCCAGTACGCATTACTCACATTTATGCAACACGGATCACATAAAGAGCGGGTGGGGCGTAGGGGTAAGGAGGATGGAAAGAGGATGTCAAATAAGGAGACTGAGTGACGTTGAACCACTGAAGTCATACCACGAGCACATCACCAAAAGGATGGCAGATATGAAGATCAAGACTGGCGCACGCGTTTTCGCATTGTCCGCCCTCGCAGCAATGATGATTTCCGCACCGGCTCTGGCCAAAATTGAAGAAGGTAAACTGGTTATCTGGATTAACGGCGACAAAGGCTATAACGGCCTGGCCGAAGTGGGTAAAAAATTCGAGAAAGACACCGGTATCAAAGTGACCATCGAGCACCCGGACAAGCTGGAAGAGAAATTCCCGCAGGTCGCGGCAACCGGTGACGGTCCGGACATCATTTTCTGGGCGCACGATCGTTTTGGCGGTTACGCACAGTCTGGCCTGCTGGCTGAAATCACCCCGGAAAAAACGTTCCAGGACAAACTCTATCCGTTCACCTGGGATGCCGTACGTTACAACGGCAAGCTGATCGCCTACCCCATCGCGGTAGAAGCACTGTCGCTGATTTACAACAAAGACCTGGTACCGAACCCGCCGAAGACCTGGGAAGAGATCCCGGCACTGGATAAAGCGCTGAAGGCGAAAGGTAAGAGCGCCCTGATGTTCAACCTGCAAGAACCGTACTTCACCTGGCCGCTGATTGCTGCCGACGGCGGTTACGCATTCAAGTTTGAAAACGGCAAGTATGATGTGAAAGATGTGGGCGTCGACAGCGCAGGCGCGAAGGCGGGTCTGGGCTTCCTGGTTGACCTCATCAAGAACAAACACATGAACGCGGACACCGATTACTCCATCGCAGAAGCGGCCTTTAACAAAGGCGATACGGCGATGACTATCAACGGTCCGTGGGCCTGGTCGAATATCGACAAGAGCAAAGTGAACTACGGCGTCACCCTGCTGCCAACCTTCAAAGGCAAACCGTCTAAACCGTTCGTTGGCGTGCTGAGTGCCGGTATTAACGCCGCCAGCCCGAACAAAGAACTGGCGAAAGAGTTCCTTGAAAACTACCTGCTGACCGATCAGGGTCTGGAAGAAGTGAACAAGGATAAACCGCTGGGCGCCGTGGCGCTGAAATCCTATCAGGAGCAGTTAGCGAAAGACCCGCGCATCGCGGCCACCATGGATAACGCCCAGAAAGGCGAAATCATGCCGAACATCCCGCAGATGTCTGCGTTCTGGTACGCCGTGCGTACGGCGGTCATCAACGCCGCCAGCGGTCGCCAGACGGTTGACGCAGCACTGAAAGACGCACAGGGCCGTATCACCAAGTAATGCTGTCGATGTGCCTGATGGCGCTGCGCTTATCAGGCCTACAAACGTCTGTAGGCCGGATAAGGCCTTTATGCCGCCATCCGGCACATTTACGACAAGATTTCACCGTTGTAGAGGAAGATCCCCATGGATGTCATTAAAAAGAAACATTGGTGGCAAAGCGACACGCTGAAGTGGTCAGTGATTGGTCTGCTGGGCCTACTGGTGGGTTACCTTGTAGTTTTAATGTACGCACAAGGGGAGTATCTGTTCGCCATCATGACGCTGATTTTAAGCTCTGCTGGCCTGTACATTTTCGCCAACCGTAAGGCCTACGCCTGGCGCTACGTTTATCCTGGCATGGCCGGTATGGGACTGTTCGTCCTGTTTCCGCTGATTTGCACCATCGCCATTGCCTTTACCAACTACAGCAGCACCAACCAGCTCACTTTCGAACGCGCCCAAGAGGTGCTGATGGACCGCTCTTATCAGGCGGGTAAATCCTACAACTTTGGGCTGTATCCGGCCGGTGAAGCGTGGCAATTGACCCTCACCGACGGTGAAACCGGAAAAAATTACCTCTCCGACGCCTTTAAATTTGGCGGCGAACAAAAGCTGGCGCTGAAAGAAACGAACGCCCTGCCGGAAGGTGAACGCGCGACGCTGCGCATCATCACCCAGAATCGTCAGGCGTTGAACCAGATTACCGCCGTGCTGCCCGATGACAGCAAAGTGATCATGAGCTCGCTGCGCCAGTTCTCCGGCACGCAGCCGCTGTACACGCTCGCCGATGACGGTATGTTGACCAACAACCAGAGCGGCGTGAAATACCGTCCTAATAACGACATCGGCTATTACCAGTCTATCAATGCGGACGGCAACTGGGGTGACGAGAAGCTGAGTCCAGGCTACACCGTCACCATCGGCTGGGATAACTTTACCCGCGTCTTTACGGACGAAGGGATCCAGAAGCCATTCTTCGCTATCTTCGTCTGGACCGTGGTGTTCTCGGTACTCACCGTAATCCTGACCGTGGCGGTCGGGATGGTGCTGGCCTGTCTCGTTCAATGGGAATCGCTGAAAGGCAAAGCCATTTATCGCGTCCTGCTGATCCTGCCGTACGCCGTGCCGTCGTTTATCTCGATTCTGATTTTCAAAGGGCTGTTCAACCAGAGCTTTGGTGAAATCAACATGATGCTGAGCGCGCTGTTTGGCATCAAACCGGCGTGGTTCAGCGATCCGACCACCGCACGCTCGATGATTATTATCGTCAACACCTGGCTGGGTTATCCGTACATGATGATCCTGTGCATGGGTCTGCTGAAAGCGATTCCGGATGACCTGTATGAAGCGTCGGCAATGGATGGCGCAGGCCCGTTCCAGAACTTCTTTAAGATTACGCTCCCGCTGCTGATTAAGCCGCTGACGCCGCTGATGATCGCCAGCTTCGCCTTTAACTTTAACAACTTCGTGCTGATTCAACTGTTAACCAACGGCGGTCCCGATCGTCTCGGAACGACCACGCCAGCCGGGTATACCGACCTGTTAGTGAGCTACACCTATCGCATCGCCTTTGAAGGCGGCGGCGGTCAGGACTTTGGTCTGGCGGCGGCAATCGCCACGCTGATCTTCCTGCTGGTCGGTGCGCTGGCCATCGTGAACCTGAAAGCCACACGCATGAAATTTGACTAAGGAGGGCTCGACAAATGGCTATGGTCCAACCCAAATCACAAAAGCTGCGTCTCTTCATTACGCACTTCGGCCTGCTGATTTTTATCGCAGCGATCATGTTCCCGCTGCTGATGGTTATCGCCATCTCGCTGCGTGAAGGTAACTTTGCCACCGGGAGCCTGATCCCGGAAAAAATCTCCTGGGAGCACTGGCGGCTGGCGCTGGGCTTTAGCGTTGAACACGCTGATGGCCGCGTCACGCCGCCCCCCTTCCCGGTTCTGTTATGGCTGTGGAACTCGGTGAAAATCGCCGGGATCACCGCAATGGGCATCGTGGCGCTATCCACCACCTGTGCCTACGCCTTTGCCCGTATGCGCTTCCCCGGCAAAGCCACGCTGCTCAAAGGAATGCTGATTTTCCAGATGTTCCCGGCGGTACTGTCGCTGGTCGCGTTGTACGCGTTGTTCGATCGCCTCGGTCAGTACATTCCGTTTATTGGTCTGAACACCCATGGCGGGGTGATCTTCGCCTATCTCGGCGGTATCGCACTGCATGTGTGGACCATCAAAGGCTATTTCGAAACCATCGACGGCTCGCTGGAAGAAGCGGCCGCACTGGATGGGGCTACCCCGTGGCAGGCGTTCCGCCTGGTGCTGCTGCCGCTGTCGGTGCCCATTCTGGCGGTGGTCTTTATTCTGTCATTCATTGCCGCCATCACCGAAGTACCGGTTGCCTCACTGTTGCTACGTGATGTGAACAGCTACACCCTGGCAGTCGGGATGCAGCAGTACCTCAACCCACAAAACTACCTGTGGGGCGATTTTGCCGCTGCCGCCGTGCTGTCTGCGATTCCGATCACTCTGGTCTTCCTGCTGGCGCAGCGCTGGCTGGTCAACGGCCTGACGGCGGGCGGAGTCAAAGGTTAAGTTTCACCGAAGTCCCTGTAATGCCACTGCACCCTCAACTTGTTTTATCCAACTTGTGACTGTAATTCGGCGCTCCACGGAGCGCCCTTTTTTTGTCTGCCGGATGGCGGCGGTGCCTTATCCGGCCTACTCACTTTTTATTCGCGCCCCAGCCCATTGTAGGCCAGATAAGCGCAGCGCCATCAGGCAACCACGACACACATTGCCTTATCCGACCTACTCGCGCTTCAGGCGTTTCGAATTACACATCCAGAGCGTGATCACCAGCAGCAGGATCGCCGCCGAATAGATCAGCACATCAAGAGGGGATTTGTGATCAACAATGATCAATCGGACAATCGCGGTGATCCCGATATAGATAAAATAGCGCAGCGGAAAGTGAAAGCCTGACTGAAAGTACTTCACAATCAGCGCGATAAATTCGAAATAGAGAAAGTAGACAACCAGCCCTTCCACCAGCTCATACTTGCTGGCTTGCTCAGGCGCGAAAAGCACATCAGCCAGATGCAGCGTCTCTTTACCGAGGAATACGACCAGGATCAGGCCCAGACTCAACAGCCCAAGGTTCAACACGGTCTGTAGGATCGTGGAGATAAACTCCACGCGCGGACGAGATAGTGACGTCATAACAGCACCTCTTTCTCAGTGGTGAGGTTCCTGTATAACGCAAAAATGTGACGGGGATCTATATTTTTTGTTTATGTTTTGTGCAGAAGCAAAAGGGTGCAACAATCCTCTCAACCCTAACATCCTGAAAGGAAGACGAAATGCTTCGGTTTCAAAGGGCAACACGTGACGATGCCAGCCTGTTGAGCACAATGGGATATGCCAGCTATCGTCATCATTTTGCCCCTCTGTGGAAAAATGATGACGAACTGGCGGCATATCTTGAGCAGGAATATTCTCTGCCCGCCATCTCCAGAAGTCTCGCAGAAGCGGACACCTTCTGGTTAATCGCTTTTACTGACGCCCCGATTGGCTTTGCGAAGTATTCGTTGCATCAGGCCATTGAGCCGCAAGGCCCGCCAGGGACATTGCTGCACAAGATCTACCTCCTGCCCGGTGAAACCGGCAAACAGTACGGCGAACAGCTTTTTGCCGAAGTGGTCCGCCAGGCCAAAGCACAAGGAGAAACGCGGATCTGGCTGGATGTTCTGGCGGATAACCCCCGGGCACGCCAGTTCTATGAACAGCAGGGAATGACCTTTGTGAAAGACACTTTTTTTTCCACCACGTCGCAGACCGTTACGCTTCACGTCATGGAAAAACGGCTCTGAGAGACCCAAAATGGCAACGATAATGGCGGTCAGTATCTGCGATGGCGTCGTTACCGGTGCGGGTAGCGTGGTGACCAAATCAATCACCGAAAAAGGCGTATATGCCGGTAATCCAGCCAGGTTATTACGCCGTCTTCCGGCTGGATAATGCCACGCTACCTCAGCGGAAATTCACACTTTTATCGTTGGTCATGTCATAGAGCTGGAATTTGCGTCCGAGCTGCTGCCCCCCATCGCGCGTCAGCGGCGTCCAGCCGACGGCCGCACGACTGCGGGTCGGGCCGGAAGAGAAGAGATCCAGCGGAATCGACACGTAGACGCCTTTGGTGAAATCCCCTTCGCCGTACTCATCTGGCGAGACGTTAGTGAGAGTGGCGTAACCACCAACCACCACACCGCTGTCGAAGCGTTTAGAGATATCCAGCGTGCCGCCTTTATCCCCCGCCAGATACTGACCGACACTCGCTTTCACCAGCACGTCCTGGGCGAATGACGGCGTCCAGTAGGCCGTCAGGTGTCCGGTCTTCACGCTGTAGTCGGTGAATTTCATCATGTCCTGCGCGCTGCGCCAGTCACGCTGTTTCACGTAGTTAGCATCCAGACCAAACGCCCAGTTGCTGTCGACCGGACGGTACAACACTTCTGCCCCCGCCCCGCCGTACATGGTTTCAAGATAACCACCGTAAGCCTGACCATAGAAACCGTTACCAAAGTACTGGAAGTAGTTAGCCTGCAGGTTGTTCACGTAAACGTCGTTCTGCACATATTCACGCACGCGGGTACGCACACGCGGCAGCTTCGAATCATTCGGCGGGTTGGTGTAGTTAAATTTATCGTAGTTATTGGCGAGATTGCCAAACAGGCTTCCGGTGGTCAGCAGGTGGTCGGTGACCCACAGATCCGCCGTCGCCATCACGCCCAACTGGTACATGTAGAAGTTTTCCGGTCCACCCACGGACTGATTCAGCACCGGATCGAGATGGAAGTCGAAGCGCGATTTGTCGATATACCAGCCCTGTTCAGTGCTTTCCGGCACTATCGGCTCAAGGCGTTGTTGCGCCAGCGGCGTTTCCTGTCCCAACGGTTCGCCTTCCAGATGGCGCTTCAGGCTGCTGACGTCCGTTTCGGTGGTCACCTGCGGCAGGTTAAGACGGTTTTCCGTCACCCGGATCGTGCGGATCCCCTCCGGCAGATCGTTCATCACGATCCGGTTCGCCCGTTCGATCCCTTCACGCGAGTCGCGGTATTTCACCTGCTCGCCGGTCACATACAGCGTATCGCCTTTCACCTGAATCTGCGGATCTGCCAGTCCGGCGTTGTATTTCAGCAGCGTCAACTGGTTCGCCACCACCGAGTGTTGCAGGATCGCGTCCTGCGGTTGCGGCTGGTATTTCGGCCGCGCGTTATCGTTATACGATGGGCGTAAGTCGTTGAAATTGGTCCGCAGCGTCACCCCAAACATAAAGGTGTTACCACGTTCGTAGCTGAGGTTAACGTCGGCCCAGTCGGTGACGCGATAAATGGCGCCGACGTTAAACTTGCTTTTCTGTTCCAGTTTGCCCGCAAAATCCTGCTGGTAGTTGTTGCCCTCATATTCCAGCTTCAGCCGCAGGGGCTGCCACGGCGTCTGGTACTCTACGCCGCCAAACAGCGATGCCGGGCCGTGGAACATCTGGCTGCCGTCGATGGAGCCAGCCTGTTTATAGCTGTTATCGCGGTAGCAATATTTATCGCTGTACGAACAGAGCGGGTTACTGACGTTGCCGCTGGTTCCCAGGTATCCCCAGCCGAGGCCGAGCGAGAAATCAAACGGTCCCCAGGCTTTATTCGCCACGATATATTCCGCATCGAACAAACCAGTCCCGCCGATATCCCGCGCGCCGACCGACACCTGCGGCGTCCAGTAACTCTCTTCCCACAGGCGTAACTTCAGATCGAACGCTTTATCTTTGTAGGTTTGATCGCCGGAAAACGATTCGACGCTGCTGTACTTTTTGGTCCGCACGTCGGTGTAGCGCAGCGTCGTTTCCAGCCAGGGGAAAAGCTGCACGGAGGCGGAGTAGTAACGATACTGATCGTTATCACGATAGTTAAGGCTCAACTCCCCTTCACGCGCCATGCGCGCGGTTGGCGTCTGTAATAATCCCACGCCGCCAAAGTCCGACTGAGAGGGCCCAATCGGCGCCGGATACGTTTCGGCATGGCAGGCTGCGCTGATGCCCAGCGCCAGTAAGCTGAGCAGATATGTTTTTTTCATTATTCAGGTATCCGCTGCGTCAGGGTGTGAAGAATATCGGCGTTCAGCGCTTCCGGTTCGCTGCTCCAGAAAGCATCATCCAGCCCGACAACAATGATGCTGCCAGGCATCGGCTCAACGTGACGCTTATTCCAGTACGCCACCGGCACCTTCTGCGTTCGGCCATCGGGATAAACAATCCACGCATAGCTGCGATCCGCGCCGCTGAGCCGGTCTTGCCCGTCGAGATAGCTGACAACGTCGCGTCCGGGCATAAACGGCTGTTTTCCGGGATGGCTTATCAGGCCAAAGAGCGTGACGTCCGTCGGCTGCCCGCCGACCCACAGCGTGTAGTTGCCCTGCAATGGCGGATTGCCGCGCTCGCTGACCCGTACACTATCCGGATCGAGATTCACCGGCTGCCGCCCCGTCACCTTCAGCGCCTGAACTTGCTGGCGCAGCGCATTAATGGCGGCGGCATCATCCCCGCTCGCGTTGGCGCTTAACGCCGCCAGGCGTGCCAGCAGCGCCTGCTGTTGGCTCTGCGCTTTCACGGTCGCTTTCTCTTCAGCGATCACCGCGCCAGGCCACCAGCTGTTCGCCAGTCTGGGCTGCCCCACCAGATCGATAAGATGCTCAGCGCCGGTAAGCGTTTTCGGCTCTGTGCTACCGGCGCTAAAGACCTTAACGGTCCCCGCAGCAAAAACAGATGACGCGCTCAGACTGAAGATCAGCGCTGCAATAGTCCGTTTCATCATGATTTTGCCGCCTTAATCAGCGTGGTTTTCACTGGGAAGAAGTTCGCGCCAAGGTACTGTTCCGACTGGCGAATTTGCCCTTCGTTATCGATCCAGTAACGGTTATGCCAGCGCGCTTGATCGGTCGTGACGGTTTCGTCCAGCACGCGAACCGGGGTCTCTTCACTGCCGACGTTTACCGTGTCATTGCCATCCCATGTAAAGACGGAGCGCGCGGTGGTATAGCGCACCTGCTTGTATTCCGTCCAGCCCATCGTGCGGGTCCAGGTGGCGCCGTCGACGATCTGATTCGGTTTGCTCAGCGGGTCATCTGCGAGGTTATTCACATCGATAAGGTTGTCGCCGCCAAGGAGCGTTTTCACCAGACGACCATGCTGGGTCACGAGCGTGGCCTGATCCTGCGTCACCCATTTCTGCTGCCCGTTCTCTGCGAAAGCGAGCACCACAAACAGCTGCGGCCCGCCATTAAGCTGCATGTACTGGCTGGCGTAGGGCATGTTTTGGATATCATCGTCCGTCAGCTGTACGCCGGGCGTGCCAAACAGACTGTCCCACAGTGAGTTGCCCAGCTGCTTTGTGGTGGCTGAGCATGCCTGTAACAGCAGGCAAAACAGTATGATTACAGGTCGCTTCACGACTCTTCTCCAGAGGGGCAAAATAACCACACCGAAGTGTGGTTATGGTTAAACGTACCGGTATTACTGGGTACTGGTGGTGGTTGTGGTGGTGGTCCCGGTATTGGAACCATCACCGCCGCCGGTTGCCGCGAGAGCGACACCCACCGCCGAACTTACGGTGCTCACGCTGGATGCCGAGGAGCTACCCGCCGACACCGACGTTGCTGCCGACCCTGCCGCTTCACCCACCTGAACGGGGGCTGCATAGACAGAACTCGCCGCAAGCGCAGATATGGCAAAAATGCCATACAGAACTTTTTTCATAACAATTTCCCTTCATTGAATGAATGGAGATTTGCCCAAAAGAGTTTCAGGCGGGATCGAGTATACACAACTAAAGCATGCGAATTACGGCAGGGAGAAATAGCGGAACAGTTTTAGGATAATTGGACTTTTGTTGAATTATTCATTTTAATAAAAATAACAATAAACATTAAAAACAAGAAGTTATCATTAAATATGCATATCTGAATGATCCGTATTATCCTAAAATAACACGGAGTTATTTTCCGGTTATTTATTATTTTAGGATTATGCTCAATATAGAATTGTGGAGAACAACACGGACAACCGGAATTATCTTATAAAAAAAGCCGATAATAATATCGGCTGATTTCATTATTAATTTGCCGGATGGTGCTACGTTTATCAGCCCCACCGTAGGCCGGATAAGGCATTCGCCGCCATCCGGCACTCCGGCAGATTAACGCCAGTTTTTATAACAGTTAATCAATCCGTTAGTCGAGCTGTCGTGGCTTTCAATCGCTTTATCATCTTTCAGCTCCGGCAGAATACGGTTTGCCAGCTGTTTACCCAGCTCAACGCCCCACTGGTCAAAGGTAAAGATGTTCAGAATAATGCCCTGAGTAAAGATTTTGTGCTCATACAGCGCGATCAGCGCGCCCAGGCTGAACGGGGTAATTTCACGCAGCAGGATGGAGTTGGTCGGGCGGTTGCCTTCAAACACTTTGAACGGCACCACGTGTTCCAGCGTGGCGGGATCTTTACCCTGGTCACGGTATTCCTGCTCAACCACTTCGCGAGATTTCCCGAACGCCAGCGCTTCCGTCTGGGCGAAGAAGTTAGACAGCAGCTTCGGATGGTGATCGGACAGCGGGTTATGGGTAATCGCCGGGGCGATGAAATCACAAGGCACCATTTTGGTTCCCTGATGAATCAGCTGATAGAACGCATGCTGACCGTTGGTTCCCGGTTCACCCCAGATGATCGGGCCCGTCTGGTAATCCACCGGGTTGCCGTTACGGTCAACGTATTTCCCGTTGGACTCCATGTTGCCCTGCTGGAAGTAGGCGGCAAAACGGTGCATATACTGGTCGTACGGCAGGATGGCTTCGGTTTCGGCGCCGAAGAAATTGTTGTACCAGATACCAATCAGCGCCAGCAGCACCGGCAGGTTGTTCTCCAGAGGCGTGGTCGAGAAGTGCTTATCCATCGCATGCGCGCCGGACAGCAGTTGCACAAAGTTGTCGTAACCGACAGACAGGATGATCGACAGACCAATCGCTGACCACAGAGAGTAACGACCGCCCACCCAGTCCCAGAACTCGAACATGTTGGCCGTGTCGATACCGAACTCACCGACCGCTTTCGCATTGGTAGACAGTGCGGCGAAGTGTTTCGCAACGTGTTTTTCATCACCGGCGGTTTTCAGGAACCAGTCACGCGCGCTGTGGGCGTTAGTCATGGTTTCCTGCGTGGTGAAGGTCTTGGACGCCACAAGGAACAGGGTGGTTTCCGGATTCACTTTCTTCAGCACTTCGGCGATATGGGTACCGTCGACGTTAGAAACAAAGTGCATATTCAGATGATTTTTGTATGGGCGCAGCGCTTCGGTCACCATGAACGGGCCGAGGTCGGAGCCGCCGATACCGATGTTGACCACGTCGGTGATCGCTTTACCGGTATACCCTTTCCACTGACCCGAAATAATGGCTTCAGAGAAGGATTTCATCTTCTCCAGCACCGCGTTGACTTCCGGCATGACATCTTTGCCATCGACGATAATCGGGGTATTGCTACGGTTACGCAGCGCCACATGCAACACGGCACGATCTTCAGTACGATTGATTTTCTCGCCAGAGAACATGGACTTGATGGCACCCGCCAGATCGGTCTCTTTCGCCAGATCCTGCAGTTTTGCCAGTGTCTCTTCGGTGATGCGGTTTTTGGAGTAATCCACCAGCATCAGATCGTCAAACGTTGCGGAGAATTTGCTGAAGCGATCGCTATCCTTCGCGAACAGATCCGCGAGGGTAACGTCCTTCATTTCGTCAAAGTGTTTTTGTAGTGCCTGCCAGGCAGAGGTCTGCGTTGGATTGATGTTTTTCATTAGCAATACTCTTCTGATTTGAGAATTGTGACTGAGATCGATTGTAACGCCAGTCACAGAAAAGTGTGATTGTTTTAGTGCCGTTGCCCTGGCTTCGGTCAAATACAGTGAAAAAGCCGTGTTGTTATAAGTACGGTTACTCAGCCACTTGCCAGCATGAAAAATCCGCATAATCCCGGCGTTGACAGTGTCCCCCTATGCCTTTTATTTATATACATAACGTCATTCAGTATGCATCAAGGCGGCAAACCTGAGAATCCACAGGAGCTTACAGAAGTAAGTGACTGTGGTGACCAGGTGCAGCCAACGAAGAGGCAGACTGAAGGACGAAATGTAATACGGTATTTGCGCCTGCACCGGTTTCTGTTCTGCCTTTGTGCCCAGGTCGCTTTCTCACTCCCTGACACGAGGTTGTTATGACAGAAATCGTTGTTTCCAAATTTGGCGGTACCAGCGTCGCTGATTTTGATGCCATGAACCGCAGCGCCGACGTGGTGCTTTCCGATGCAAACGTGCGCTTAGTGGTGCTCTCGGCTTCTGCTGGCATCACCAATCTGCTGGTTGCGCTGGCAGAAGGACTCGAACCACAGGCCCGCTTTGAGAAGCTCGATGCCATCCGTAAAATTCAGTTCGATATTCTGGAGCGTCTGCGTTATCCAAACGTCATTCGTGAAGAGATTGAACGCCTGCTGGAAAATATCACCACGCTGGCGGAAGCCGCCTCATTAGCCACCTCTACCGCGCTGACGGATGAACTGGTCAGCCACGGCGAACTGATGTCCACTCTGCTGTTTGTTGAGATCCTGCGTGAGCGTCACGTTCAGGCGCAGTGGTTTGATGTACGTAAAGTAATGCGTACCAACGATCGCTTTGGCCGGGCCGAACCTGACGTCGCCGCGCTGGCAGAACTGGCAACGCTGCAGTTGACCCCACGTCTTAACGAAGGGCTGGTGATCACTCAGGGATTCATCGGCAGCGAAGGCAAAGGACGCACCACCACACTCGGACGCGGTGGCAGCGACTACACGGCAGCGCTGTTAGCCGAAGCGCTGCATGCTGCACGTGTCGATATCTGGACGGACGTTCCGGGCATCTATACCACCGATCCCCGCGTGGTGCCTGCGGCGCAACGCATTGATGAAATCGCCTTTGAAGAAGCAGCAGAAATGGCCACCTTTGGCGCGAAAGTCCTGCACCCGGCCACCCTGCTGCCCGCCGTGCGTAGCGATATCCCGGTGTTCGTTGGCTCCAGTAAAGATCCGAAAGCGGGCGGTACGCTGGTCTGTAACAAAACCCAGAATCCACCGCTGTTCCGTGCGCTGGCGCTACGTCGTAAGCAGACGCTGCTGACCCTGCACAGCCTGAATATGCTGCACTCGCGCGGTTTCCTGGCCGAAGTATTCGGCATTCTGGCGCGCCATAATATCTCTGTAGATTTGATTACCACTTCCGAAGTGAGTGTGGCGCTGACGCTGGACACCACCGGTTCCACCTCCACCGGCGATACGCTGCTGACGCAGTCGCTACTCATGGAACTGTCGGCCTTGTGTCGGGTGGAAGTCGAAGAGGGTCTCGCGCTGGTCGCGTTGATTGGTAACGATCTGTCGAAAGCCTGCGGCGTCGGCAAAGAGGTGTTCGGCGTACTGGAACCGTTCAATATCCGCATGATTTGCTATGGCGCCTCCAGCCATAACCTCTGTTTCCTGGTGCCAGGCACCGAGGCAGAACAGGTGGTGCAGAAACTGCACCAGAATTTGTTTGAGTGAGACAGACCTGAATGCCGGATGGCGATGAAACACCTTATCCGGCCTGGAGGCCGGACGTTGTAAGCCCGATAAGCGTGCGCGTCATCGGGCAACACGATCATGACATCACCGTCTCGTAAAGCAGTCGATCCAGTGCCTTCACGTCGCCTTCGCGGCTATCCGGCAGCATCGGCGGGATTTCACCTCGCGCCAGTTCGGCGTGGATAAACGCATGCAGCAGCGGACGACGCGGACCATACTCCGCTTCTCCGGCCCGCTGTTTACGCACCAGCAGTTCATCTATTTCCTGACGTAACGGCGCATCCAGATCGCTTCCCGCCAGCAGTTCGGCAAAGCGCATGGGCGGAACGCCTTTTCCTGCTTCAACCCAACGCACCGCCAACAGCGGACGCAGGACGTAGAAGTACTTTTTCAGGCGCACCGCTTCCCCCTGCAAGTAGCCGCGAAAGTTTTTTCGCGCCATCGAGTAGTAATGCCAGCGCGCACGAAGCGGAGAAAACCACTGCGGTATCATCGTCTTAAGCGCGCTGACCGTCACATCATCCTGCTGATAAACCACCGGGGAATCCAGCCACTCGATCAGCGTCGGGTTGGCGCCCTTCAGCAGCCCCAGCGCTTTACGCCACTCCCAGCCGCACACGTCCAGCTCATCGTCTATCGGCAGTTCGATTACATCCCGCGGCGCCTCGACCCGCAGATACCACTCCGGCGGATGAACATACAAAAACCGCACATCGTAATCGCTATCCGGCGAGGCAAATCCCCAGCCGCGACTCCCCGATTCACAGGCATACAACACCCTGACGCCGTAGCGGGTTTCTATCTCTTTGAGCTGCCGCATGACCCGTTCGCGCATTGCGGCACTCACTGCATTTTTGGTCATCTTCTTTTATCCTTTTACACACACCACCTGCCGCAACGTATGCACGATCTCCACCAGCGAAGACTGCGCCGCCATCACGGCATCGATGTCTTTGTAGGCCATCGGAATTTCGTCGATCACCTCACTGTCTTTACGGCATTCAACGTGGGCCGTCGCGCGGATCTGATCCGCTACGGTAAAGCGTTTTTTGGCCGCCGTTCGACTCATGGTTCTTCCCGCGCCATGACTACAGGAACAGAAGCTCTCTTCATTTCCCAACCCACGCACAATGAAGCTTTTCGCCCCCATCGACCCGGGGATAATCCCCATCTGACCTTTCTGTGCGGAAACCGCGCCTTTACGCGTTACCAGCACCTCTTCACCAAAGTGACGTTCTTTCTGCACGTAGTTATGGTGGCAATTCACCGCCTCCTGCTGCGTGATAAACGGTTTACTCACGCTACGCGACAGCGCGGCCAGCACACGGGACATCATCACCTCCCGGTTTTGTCGGGCAAAATCCTGCGCCCATTCCACCGCGTCGATGTAGTCGTTATAGTGCCGACTCCCTTCCTGGAAATACGCCAGGTTTCGGTCAGGCAGATTCGCAATATGTTGTTGCATATCCTGCTGCGCCAGCGTGATGAAGACATTGCCGATGGCATTCCCCACGCCACGCGAACCGCTGTGTAACATCACCCAGACGCGCTGCTGCTCATCCAGACAAACCTCAATGAAGTGATTACCGGTTCCCAACGTTCCAAGATGCTGATGGTTATTGGTTTTCAGCAGCGAAGGATACTTGTCAGTCAGGCGCTTAAAGCGCGGTGCCAGTGTCCCCCAGTGAGTACTCACCTCTTCTGGCGGCGTGTCCCACGCCCCTTTATCGCGACGGGAACGCGTATTGGTTCGCCCGTGTGGAACGGCCTGCTCAATCGCGCTCCGCAACCCGCTGAGGTTGTCCGGTAGATCGCCAGCCAGCAACGAGGTCCGTACTGCAATCATCCCACAGCCGATGTCCACCCCCACTGCCGCCGGAATAATCGCCCCTTTGGTCGGGATTACGCTGCCAATCGTTGACCCTTTCCCCAGATGCACATCCGGCATGACCGCCAGATGTTTAAAAATAAACGGCATCTTCGCCGTGTTCAGCAGTTGCTGGCGCGCCTCGGGTTCCACCGGGACGCCGTGCGTCCACATTTTCACCGGCGCCGCGTTCTGCGACGTCAACAGCGCATAGTCGTTATGTGCCATGTTTTTTATCCTTTAATGTTCACTAAGCCGTGCAGAACCTGGTCCAGGCCACCGAATACCGAGATTTTATCGATACGCTCTGCCACTCTTTCGAGGGTTTCCAGCTCTTTTAAACGCAGAGCCACCGGGTTGTTTTCCATCACTTTCGCCGTATTCAACAACGAGCGCGTCGCAGCCGTTTCTTCACGACGGCGGATCACATTGGCCTGCGCCGATTTTTCCGCTTCAACCAGGCGGGACAGAATCGTTTTCATATCTCCCGGCAACACAATGTCCTTCACGCCCAGCGACGCCACGTCGATACCATATGGCGCCATGCGGTCTTTCACCTGCGCGCTGACCACGTCATCAATCACCTGTTTATCTTCCAGCAGTTCATCGAGCGTGCGCGTCCCGACGGCCTCACGCAGCGCAAACTGCAGTTCGCGGTACAGATGATCGAGCGGTTTAGTGAGCTGCGCAAACGCCTGCAACACATCGCTGTAACGCCAGTTCGCCGCCAGGTTCAGGCGCAGGTTGACCTTATCTTTGGTCAAAATTTCCTGACCGCCCACTTCCAGCACCTGCAAACGGGTATCTACCACTTCAGCGTCCACCAGATGATTCACTTTCCAGTACGCCGTCAGACCCGGAGGAAGCAGTGCCTGCGTCTCGCCGTCAATTTTCAATACCCCCGCGTGCCAGGCCGGAACCTGTACGGTAAGCATCACGTCACGACCTTTTACCGCGCCGCTACGTCGCGGTTGCAGAACCGCATTCATGACCTCTGCAGGCACCTGAACCTGACGCGTATCCATACGCACCAGTTTCAACGCGTCGTCGGCTCGCCAGTACAAACGGCGCGTTGACGGCGGCAGGATCTCCTGCAACACCTCATTCATGTATAACGCGCCCGCTTCGCTGTCATTAAGATCAACGGCCAGGGCATAACGCGTTACCCAGTCTGGCTGAAAGCGGCGTAAATAATTCGCCAGCGCTTCCGGCACTTCGCTGCCGTCCAGATTCACCACCAGCACCTCTGGCGTATTGAACCACGGCAGACGGTGTTCACCCGCCTCCAGAACCTGATAGTAGTCGCCGTTTTTTGCTAACAGACCTAATTGTCCTTTACGGATAGTGATTTTCTTCGTCATTTTTCTCTTTTCCTTATCAAGTCAGGTGCGGGTGCGGAGGCGAAGCGACAGGGGAATTCCCTTTTGCCTGCGGCGCGGCATCGTGACCGGCAACCTGTTTTGGGGCCTGTTAACTGCGCAGTGCCCGTTTTTATTTCTATGATTAACAACCAGTTTCATTGGGAAAATGAATCGGGAATCGAACCCATTGTTCAGGTGTCATCGGTTGACGGAACACCTCCGGAAAACAGCCGCTGCCGTTCCTGACGTGCCGGCGGGGTTTAACCCCCTGCGCTTTCAACGTGTAGACGAGAGAGTTATTGCCAGAAGCGTGCCAGAAAGAGAAAAGGACAAAATTAATTTTTAGTTATCTGATTAATAAGGAATTAATTTTTATTGCCAATAATGATGATTGCAGAGGCTGCACATATTTTTTATCTTTTAATATCTAACTTTATCTTTTGGGATAAGCCATGAAAAAACGGCGGGTGGTGATTGGCGTACTGGGTACGGTGCTGGATAAACGCGGCAAGCGAGCAAACCGGTTAAAGAAATGGCGGCCCACGGTCGGACTGTGCCAACAGCCGGATTTCCCGGTCGATCGGCTGGAGCTTATCCACCAGCCACGCGATGCCGGGATGTGTCAGCAATTAGCGGAAGATATTAGCCTGCTTTCTCCACATACCCAGGTCCGCCCGCATGCCATCACCATTGCTGATCCGTGGGATTTCGAAGAGGTCTACGCCGCGTTCCTCGACTTTGCCACTCACTACACCTTCGATACCGAGAATGAAGAGTATCTGGTGCACATCACTACCGGCACCCACGTGGCGCAAATTTGCTGGTTCCTGCTGACGGAAGCCCGCTATCTGCCCGCCAGCCTGCTGCAAACCGGACCCGCGCCGAAGGGCGCGCCGCAGGAGGATGTTGCCGCTGGCACCTGTTCGGTGATCGATCTTGATTTAAGCCGCTATACCACGCTTACCAGTCGCTTTCAACGTGAGCAGCAGCAATCGGTCTCCTTCCTCAAAGCCGGTATCGAGACACGCAATGCCACGTTCAACACACTGATTGACCGTATTGAGCGCGTTGCCTTGCGTTCTGGCGATCCTATCCTGCTCACCGGCCCCACCGGCGCGGGGAAATCCTTCCTCGCAAAACGGATTTTTCAGCTTCGCCAGTCGCGGCATCTGGTGGGCGGAAAACTGGTGGCAGTGAACTGCGCGACATTGCGCGGCGATAACGCCATGTCGACACTGTTTGGTCATGTGAAAGGCGCGTTTACGGGCGCACTGTCGTCGCGAACGGGACTGTTACGCGAAGCCGACGGTGGAGTGCTGTTTCTGGATGAGATCGCTGAACTGGGGCTGGATGAGCAGGCCATGCTGCTGAAAGCGATCGAGGAAAAAACCTTCTTCCCGTTTGGCTCAGATAAAGAGGTGCACAGCGATTTTCAGTTGATAGCCGGAACCCATCGCGATATGCCGCAGTGGGTTGCCGAAGGGCGTTTTCGCGAAGATCTCTACGCACGGATAAACATGTGGCGCTTTGCCCTGCCCGGCCTTGCGCAGCGGCGTGAAGACATCGCCCCTAACGTGGAGTATGAGCTGCAACGTTTCTCCCGCAGCCGACAGAATCAGATTCGTTTTGATAAAGAGGCGCGAGAACGCTATCTGGCGTTTGCCTGTTCACCCCAGGCGCAGTGGCGCGGCAATTTCCGCGAACTGAGTTCCTCCGTCGCGCGAATGGCGACGCTGGCCGAGCAGGGACGAATTACGCTGACCCTTGTCGACGAAGAGATTGCGCTTTTGCAGGAGAGCTGGGGGGAGGCAAGGTCGCAACCGGAACTGGAGATGGAACTTGACCTTTTTGACCGCCGCCAACTGGAAACCGTGCTTGAGGTCTGTCGCCGCAGCGCATCGTTGTCCGAAGCCGGACGTGAACTCTTCGCCGTCTCCCGACAAAAGAAAGCCAATCCCAACGATGCCGACCGTTTACGTAAGTACCTGGCACGGTTTGGCCTGAGCTGGGAAAATCACAAAGTCAGAACATAAGCATAATTTGTTTGAATAATATTCCTTCGCACGATAAAAAATAATGATGGTTGGGCTCGATCCCAACCCGTTAATAACAAGCAAACACAACATACGTGCAAGGAAAACAACATGCTCGCCACTCTCACTCGGCTGTTCCCGTTATGGGCGCTGCTGCTCTCGGTTATCGCGTATTACACGCCATCCACCTTTACGCCTGTCGGTCCGTGGGTGACCACATTGTTGATGCTGATTATGTTCGGCATGGGCGTACACCTTAAAGTGGACGATTTTAAACGCGTACTTTCGCGTCCTGCGCCGGTTGCGGCGGGGATCTTCCTGCACTATCTGGTGATGCCGCTGGCGGCATGGGGACTGGCGCTGGCGTTTAACATGCCGCCTGAGCTCTCCGCCGGGATGGTACTGGTCGGTAGCGTCGCCAGCGGCACGGCATCTAACGTCATGATCTATCTGGCGAAAGGAGATGTCGCACTCTCGGTAACGATCTCATCCGTTTCCACTCTGGTGGGCGTGGTTGCCACACCGCTGCTGACGCGTCTGTATGTCGATGCGCATATTCAGGTGGATGTGATGGGCATGCTGCTCAGTATTTTACAGATTGTGGTGATTCCGATTGCCATGGGCCTGGTGATCCACCACCTGTTCCCGCGCGTCGTGAAGGTAGTTGAACCTTACCTGCCCGCGTTTTCGATGGTTTGCATTCTGGCGATTATTAGCGCAGTGGTGGCGGGTTCCGCCGCCCATATCGCGTCCGTCGGCTTTGTGGTGATTATCGCGGTGATCCTGCATAACACCATCGGCCTGCTTGGCGGCTACTGGGGCGGACGTCTGTTTGGTTTTGACGAGTCAACCTGCCGCACGCTGGCAATCGAGGTTGGGATGCAAAACTCGGGCCTCGCCGCCGCGCTGGGTAAAATCTACTTCGGCCCGCTCGCCGCACTGCCCGGCGCACTGTTCTCGGTCTGGCACAACCTTTCCGGCTCTCTGCTGGCCGGCTACTGGTCCGGTAAACCGATTGATGAACAGCAGAGTGCTGTCAAAGAAAATTGATCACCTGCGAATGGGGGATTTCCCCCATTCCTTGCCTTCCTTGTTTGAACCCCATCACAAAACAACAAATATCAACATAAAACAAAAATATGATTAATGTCTTTATTTTCAGTTAATTAATATCAATTAACGAATTTAATGATAGCTCACCTCGATCTTTTGATGTTGCTTTATTTTGTTTTGCTTGGGAATATGACTCCACTACAACACAGATAACCCCTTACCCTATCTTTTCTTTGAGGCCGCTATGAAAAAAATTGCGATTATTGGAAGCAGTGGAGGCAACCTCTACAACCTGGGTGGCGCCGAGCCAGAGAAGTTACTCCAGGAGATTTATCAGCAGTGTGAAGCCGCGGGTGTCACCGTCGCTGCCGTGCAGTTCATTGCAGCAGAGGCTTCGATGGATGTCGCCAAACCTGACACCCCCGCAGCCGTCTATGCCTTAACCACAGAAAACAACACAAAACCACAACGCATCTTCCAGGGCAAACTCTCCGAGGTGAATGCCTCCGTCGTCGAGAGCGATCGCCAGATAGCCGGGATGATCCGCAGCGGTGAGATCGACGGGATCGTGGTGATGAGTGCCGATCCGGTAAAAGCCAACCAGGCCGTCTTTGATGCCGCCGTAGAGATGAAAACGCCGATTGTCGGTACCGGCGGCACCTCGATGGCACTGGTCGCCGCAAAGGGCGCTAATGTGGTCGCGACCTCAGGCACCACGGGGACCACCAGCCGCACTCGCGCGGTCTCCTTCATCGCCTCGCTGTGTAAATGCTGGGGTATCAAATACAAACCCCAGTTGGGCAGCGCGTCGCCTGCACAAGGCGGTTCCGGAAAGAGTCTGCTTAAGCGCTTTAACATCCGCAGCATCATGATCCCGGCGCTGCCAGGCTTTATCGCGATGGCGATCGTACTCGCCCTGAGTCACATCCCCGGGCTGGAAAAACTCAATGATATCTTTGAAATCCTGCTGAAGGGCCTGCCGGTGCTGGTTGCCGTGCTGGCGGCAAAACAGATTTCCGAACTCGATGAAGTCTCTATTGTGGCCGGGGTCGTCGCCGGGGTGCTTTCCGTTGAAGGCGGCCTGATCGGGGGGATTATCGGCGGTCTGATGGCCGGGATTTTTGTGCGCTGGTTGTTTGAACTGTGCCTGAACTGGCGCTTCCCGATGACCACCGTCAACATCGTCGCCGGCGGGATTTCGGGTCTGGCGGCCGGTTTGATCATGCACTATCTGCTGAGCCCGCTGGCGCTCTCTGCGGGTAACTATATCAAGCTGGCTATCGAAAGCACGCTGGCATTCAGTCCGATTCTTGCCGGGCTGCTGGCCGGTCTGGTGATCTGGCCAGCCATTCTCGGTGGTGTCTATCACGCGGTCATTCTTCCGCTGGTGCTGCTGGAGATGGAGAAATCCGGCGTCAGCTTCCTCGGTGCCGTAGATATGGTGGGTCTGGTGATGGTTGCTGCCGGCATCAACCTGGCTAACGTCATCGCGCCACGCGAAAAAAGCGAAGCGGCCGTCGCCACACCGGGCCTGCTTATCAACCTGGGCTTCGGAACGTTTGTGGAATCCGCCTACCCCTTCATGTTCGCCAACAAAATCGTCTTTGGTTCCGCCATCTTCTGGGCCGGAATGGGCGGCATGATGCTCGGCTTCTTTAACGTCAAAGGGGTGGCCTACGTCCCGGCGTTCGCCTCACCGTTCTTATCCAGCAATGCGCTGCAGATGGCGATTGTGATGGTCACTGTCATGGCAATGACCTGTATCACCACCATCATTGCGAACCGTTTTAAGGCTGTCGTACAGAGTGAATCTGTGGCGTCTGCCCGTTAATAAATGCACCAACACCAGAGGTACACCATGTTTAAAGGCGATATGAATAAAAAACGCGCCAAAGCGTTACAGAAAGTGAAAGATGCCATCGCGCTGCACGGCGGGCAAACTATCCTCAGCACGGGGATCACCGGTGACGATGCGCGCCTGGCAAAAGCGGTCTGCGAGGCTGGCGTGAAACTGCTCGAGCCGAACCATCCTGCACTGGCGCTGGCGCGCGGACACAAAGGGGTGAGCAACATGCACGCGGCGGAGCAAATCCGCCACGAAATCACCAACGGTCAGATGGCAGAAGCGGTGCACGGCGTGCGTAATGTGGTGCCGGACGATATCTTCATCACCGTGGGCATTGCGGGCGGGTTTACTGAAACGCTGCCCGTCCCACTCAGTGAAACGGAGATTCTGGAGATTGCCCGCGCCGGAGCCGACGGTTTACACACCCATAAATCTGACTGGGACGACCTGCAGGACATCGTCAACCTCGCCCATCAGTATGGGCTGACCGTGGATGCCTACATTGGTCATCCGGATGATCTGCATACCTTCGGTATTCCGGCACGCACCCCGGAAGAGGTCGCCAGCGTAGCGAAGCGCATGCAAGAGATTGGCGTCGATATGATTGGCCTGATGACGGGCATGAGCTATGAAGGCGTGGCGGCTGGCGATATCCCGCAGATGATTAAAGACCGTCTTCGGGCGCTGGTTGGCGCGGTGGACGTCCCGACGCTGGCGGAAGGAGGCATTAACCTCGCCAATGCCAAAGCGTTTAAGGACACCGGGGTCAATATTCTGGTCGTCGGCACGGCAATCGACAATATGGTTTGCAACGCCGCCAAAGAGGCCGTGACACCGTTTATCGCTCATGCATAACGACAGAGAACAATAATGCTACTGGTTACCGATCTGGATGGAACATTGCTGACGTCGCAGAAGACTATCACGCCACGCACACGTCAGGCGCTGGTTGACTTTCGTCAGCGCGGCGGTCTGCTGGCCGCCTGTTCCGCCAGACCGGTCTCCTCAATAGCCCGCCTGTTACAACAGCAGCAGGTTGAGACGCTGTTTGACTGGTGTGCAGGTTTCAACGGCGGACAGATCCTTGAGCTGGCGTCGCAACGCATTCTGCATTCTGCACCCTTCACCCGGATGAATCTCAGAGATATTGACCGGCATATTTCGCTGTCCCGTTATCCTCATCATTTTTTTACTGCACACGCGATTTATCATCGCTACGATCGCCTTATCGCCCCGTGGACATCCTATGAGGCCAGTTTATTTGAGTTACCGCTTATTAGCGCCGCACCAGGGAATATCTTTAATCGTCGCGATATATTTAAAATTACGCTGGTCGCAGAGCATGCCAGGATCGAAGATCTCTGTCGGGAAATAAGTCGTCAGTTACCCAATGACTATAAGGCGACAATCACCGGTGGGAATTATATCGATATTCAACGCAGCGAGATAAATAAAGGCTATGCGATCGCTGAAATCGCCCGACAATTAAACCTGCCTCCTGCCGGGATTGCCGCCATTGGCGATCAGCAGAACGACATCAGCATGTTTGCCGTTGCCGGGTTCGGCATTGCGATGGGCAACGCGCCAGATAGCGTGAAACGTCAGGCCCGGTATGTGACAACCACCAATGATGATGACGGTATCGTCTGTGCGCTGGAGTGGTTGCGTTGCTCTGCGCATCCAGTTACCATGCGGCAAAGTTCGACCCTGGCGGAAAATAATGAACCCGATTAAAAGAAGAAAGCATATTCTTGATGAATTAAACAAATTCGGTGAAGTGACCGTTATTAAATTATCAGAAACGCTAAACGTGACCTCGGAAACCATTCGCCGCGATCTCTCTTTACTGGAGTCTGAAGGTCAAATCACCAAAATTCACGGTGGCGCGGTCAAAAAACAGGTTGTTCAGGAAGATGCATTTGGCGCGAGAATTGATGCGCATCGCGAAGAAAAAATGGCGATTGGCAAAGTGGCCGCGGGAATGGTCAGCGAGCGCGATACGCTATTTATTGATTCCTGTACCACGAATCTTATTCTTGCCGAACACTTACCCCCTCTCGCGTTTTCCGTTATTACCAATTCCGCCTTAATTGCCGATAAAATTAAAGAGCATAATCTCCAGGCGCGAGTGTATGTCTTAGGCGGTGAATACGATTACCATTTCCGCGCCAATCTGGGCGTCTCAGTGTGCCAGCAGATTAATGCGATTCACGCAGATATCTGCTTTATCGGTGCGGGCGGTATTTCACCGCAGCATGGTGTACTCGTGAAGAGCTTTGACGAGGCATACGTTGCCAAAGCGATGATTGCGATGAGTAAAAAATCCGTGATTCTCGCCGACCATACTAAATTCGGTCAGGACGGCGTGATGTGTATCGCCACTCTCAAAGAGATCGATCACGTCATTACGGATAAGGGATTTAAAACAACGGGTTATACACAACAAGATTTCGCAGGAAAACTGCGTATTGCTGACTGAGCGCTATCCGCCCGAGGCGTATTGCCGTACACTGAAATCACCAGGCAGACAGAGGGCACTCGTATGGCACTCCCCCGCATTACCCAAAAAGAGATGACCGAGCGCGAACAGCGCGAACTGAAAACGTTGCTGGATCGCGCCCGTATTGCGCATGGTCGCCAATTGACCAACGCAGAGACCAACAGCGTAAAGAAAGAGTACATTGATAAGCTGATGGTCTTGCGCGAAGCCGAGGCAAAAAAAGCCCGTCAGTTGAAGAAAAAGCAGGCCTGGAAACCGGATGCAGAAGCCTCTTTTTCCTGGTCTGCAAATACGCCAACGCGCGGCAGACGTTAACGCCCTTTCTTCTTACGCCCCGGCGAGGTAAAGCGTTTACCGTTTGCCGCCGGGCGTGCTTTCTCTTTTTCCGCCGACTTTTCGATTTTCACCACCGGACGCTTGATTCCCGCCGTTTTCGGTTTCGCTTTCGCCTTCGGTTTCGCTTCTGAAGAAGAGTTTTCGATAAGCTTAAACAGCGTGATCAGCTCATCATCCGTCAGGTCACGCCATTCACCGAGCGGCAGACCGGAAAGGCCAACGTTCATGATGCGCGTGCGTTCAAGCTTCACCACTTCATAACCGAAATGTTCGCACATGCGGCGGATCTGTCGGTTCAGCCCCTGGATCAGGGTAATGCGGAATACAAACGGCGCCTCTTTCTTCACCTTACATTTCTTGGTGACGGTACCCAGAATCGGCACACCCGCACTCATCCCACGAATAAACTCATCCGTAACTGGTTTGTCGACCGTGACCAGATACTCTTTTTCATGATCGTTACCGGCACGCAGGATCTTATTCACCAGATCGCCGTGGTTGGTCAGGAAGATCAGTCCCTGGGAGTCTTTGTCCAGACGGCCAATCGGGAATACGCGCTTGCTGTGGTTAACGAAATCAACAATGTTGTCGCGCTCGCTGTCTTCAGTGGTGCTCACGATCCCCACCGGCTTGTTCAGCGCGATAAAGACCAGATCTTCCGCTTCACGCGGCTCAATCAACCGACCATTCACCTTCACGACGTCGCCAGGCATCACCTGGTCGCCAATGGTGGCGCGTTTGCCATTGATGAAGACGTTCCCTTGCTCGATGAAGCGATCCGCTTCGCGACGCGAGCAGATTCCGCTTTCACTGATGTATTTGTTGAGTCGTGTTGTTGATGAGTCGGGCAGCATAATTTCTCCTTTGAATGCGGAATATACCCTACCTTGCTGGCGATAAAAAATAATCGTGCAAAATGGCCTCAGCGCTATTTGTGATCCGCCACACCTTTCGACACAAAAGTGTCTCCGATCTTTGCATGCAATTTTGTTGAATGAAAATTAGCAGAATCAATACATTAGGACTATGTGCACATCTGTGCCAACAACGATCACTCCGCACATCATATGTGCAACATTAATCGCCAACTCAGGATGCGCAAAGAAGAGAAAATAGCTTTGAACTCCCGCTTTTATGAGGTTATATCAGATCAAGAGAGCAGGTTCGTGATTTGCACAAATGTGCAGGAGTCTACAAATGGCGACGGAAAACAGTGATGATATCCGCCTGATCGTAAAAATAGCGCAGCTCTATTACGAACAGGATATGACACAAGCGCAGATCGCCCGTGAACTGGGGATTTATCGCACCACCATCAGCCGCCTGCTGAAACGCGGTCGCGAGCAAGGCATCGTCACTATTGCCATCAACTACGACTACAACGAAAACCTGTGGCTGGAACAGCAGCTCAAACAACGATTCGGCCTCAAAGAGGCGGTGGTGATCACCTGCGACAACGAGCAGGAAGAGGAACAACTCGCGATGATGGGCGTGCACGGCGCGCAACTGCTGGAACGTTTACTGGAACCCGGCGACATCATTGGTTTTTCCTGGGGACGCGCAGTTCGCGCACTGGTCGAAGGGTTGTCGCCTGCCAGCCAGTCGCGCCAGCTGATCTGCGTGCCGATCATCGGCGGGCCGTCCGGGAAGCTCGAGAGTCGCTATCACGTCAATACGCTGACCTACGGCGCAGCGGCAAAGCTGAAAGGCGAATCACACCTGGCTGATTTTCCGGCTCTTCTGGAAAACCCATTGATTCGCAACGGTATTATGCAGTCCCAGCACTTTAAGTCGATTTCTGCCTACTGGGACAATCTGGATGTTGCACTGGTAGGGATTGGTTCTCCGGCAATTCGCGATGGCGCAAACTGGCATGCCTTTTACGGCAGCGAAGAGAGTGACGACCTGCATGCCCGGCAGGTTGCCGGAGACATTTGCTCGCGCTTTTACGATATTAACGGCGTAACGGTGGAGACCACGATGAGCGAAAAAACGCTCTCCATCGAAACCAACAAATTAAAGCAGGCACGTTATTCCATCGGCATCGCAATGGGTGAGGAAAAACTCAGCGGAATTCTCGGCGCATTACGCGGAAAATATATTAATGGTCTGGTCACTAACAGCCACACTGCTGAATTATTGTTGAAGTAACTATATTCATCTTGATCCTGACGTAATTAACTTTATGCAGGATCCCCTTCTCTGAAATTGGGAGTTAATTATGCAAACGTGGTTAAATCTACAGGACAAAGTTATTATTGTAACCGGCGGCGCATCCGGAATTGGCTTAGCCATTGTCGAAGAGTTATTAGCACAAGGCGCAAATGTCCAGATGGCGGATATTCATGGCGGCGAAGCAAAACATGAAGGTAATAACGGCTACCACTTCTGGCCGACAGATATTTCCAGCGCCAAAGAGGTTAATCACACTGTGGATGAAATTATCCAGCGCTTTGGCCGCATTGACGGTCTGGTCAATAACGCCGGTGTTAACTTTCCCCGCCTGTTGGTCGATGAAAAAGCGCCAGCAGGAAAGTATGAATTAAACGAAGCCGCGTTTGAAAAAATGGTCAATATCAACCAGAAAGGCGTGTTTTTAATGTCACAGGCAGTGGCGCGTCAGATGGTGAAACAGCGTAACGGCGTGATCGTCAACGTCTCTTCTGAAAGCGGGCTGGAAGGGTCTGAAGGCCAGAGCTGCTATGCCGCCACGAAGGCGGCGCTGAATAGCTTCACCCGCTCCTGGTCAAAAGAGCTGGGCAAACACGGCATTCGCGTGGTCGGGATTGCTCCCGGGATTCTGGAAAAAACGGGACTGCGCACGCCGGAATATGAAGAGGCGCTGGCCTGGACCCGCAATATCACCGTTGATCAGCTACGCGAAGGCTATAGCAAGAACGCCATTCCGATTGGTCGCTCGGGACGTTTGACTGAAGTGGCTGATTTCGTTTGTTATCTTCTGTCTGAACGTGCCAGCTACATTACCGGAGTAACCACTAACATTGCGGGCGGAAAAACGCGCGGCTAAGGAGACGTTATGGTCAATGCAATCTTCTGTGCTCACGGCAAACTGGCCTGCGCCATGCTGGAATCGGTGCAAATGGTCTACGGTGACGCCAACGTTGAGGCCGTCGCGTTTGTCCCCGGCGAGAACGCCAGCGACATCGTCACAAAGCTGGAAAAGTTGGTGAGTGCTCACACTGATAGTGAATGGCTGATTGCCGTCGATTTACAGTGCGGCAGTCCGTGGAACGCCGCGGCAACGCTGGCGATGCGCAATCCGGCCATCCGGGTGATCAGCGGGCTTTCCCTGCCGCTGGCGCTGGAACTGGTAGATAACCAGAGCAGTATGAATGTGGATGAACTGTGCGAACACCTGACGACCATTGCACAACAAACCTGCGTGGTCTGGCAGCATCTGGAAACGACCGAAGAGGATTTCTGATGAATATTACCCTTGCCCGTATCGATGACCGCTTGATCCACGGTCAGGTCACCACCGTCTGGTCGAAGGTGGCGAATGCCCAGCGGATTATTATCTGTAATGACGACGTTTATAACGATGAAGTGCGCCGGACATTATTACGCCAGGCCGCCCCGCCGGGGATGAAGGTCAACGTGGTGAATATCGAAAAAGCCGTCGCGGTTTATCATAACCCGCAATATCAGGACGAGACTGTATTTTATTTATTTACCCGCCCCCAGGATGCGCTGGCGATGGTCAAACAGGGGGTGAAAATTGCCACCTTAAATATTGGCGGCATGGCCTGGCGACCGGGTAAAAAACAATTAACCAAAGCCGTATCCTTAGATGACGATGATATTAATGCGTTTCGCGAACTGGATAAATTTGGCGTCACCCTGGATTTACGCGTGGTCGCCTCCGATCCCTCCATTAATATTCTCGAAAAAATAAAAGAACAGTCGTTCGCGGAATAAATAAAAGCGCCTGTATTTATTACACACCGTCATTCTGAATGCATCGCGGCGGCAATGAGCAAATTACCAGGAACGTAGATAACCATGTGACTGGGGGTGAGCCACAAGTCTGTCGGGAACAGATTTGAACGTTGCGAAGCGACGGCCCGTCAGGGCGACTCTCATGGATGAGACGAGTCATTCAGCCAACAAAGAGGCAGCCTGAAGGACGACGTGTAAATGCGTTAACAGGCAGGGATGTTCACATTTTAAGGTGACCCATTATGGAAATCAGTACCCTACAAATTATCGCCATATTTATATTTTCCTGTATTGCCGGAATGGGCAGCGTGCTGGATGAATTTCAGACCCACCGCCCGCTTATTGCCTGTACGGTTATCGGCCTGATCCTCGGTGATTTAAAAACCGGGGTGATGCTCGGCGGAACGCTGGAGCTGATCGCACTTGGATGGATGAACGTCGGTGCCGCGCAGTCCCCGGACTCCGCGCTCGCCAGTATTATCTCCGCCATTCTGGTGATTGTCGGCCAGCAGAGCATCGCGACCGGTATCGCTATCGCGCTGCCGGTGGCAGCGGCAGGCCAGGTCCTGACCGTCTTCGCCCGGACGATCACAGTGGTGTTCCAGCATGCGGCGGATAAAGCCGCAGAAGACGCGCGTTTTCGCACCATCGACATCCTCCACGTCTCTGCGCTGGGCGTGCAGGCGCTACGTGTCGCCATCCCGGCGTTAATTGTCTCGCTGTTTGTCAGTGCCGATATGGTCAGCAATATGCTGAATGCCATCCCGGAATTCGTCACTCGCGGCCTGCAGATTGCCGGTGGTTTTATCGTGGTGGTCGGTTACGCCATGGTGCTGCGCATGATGGGCGTGAAGTACCTGATGCCTTTCTTCTTCCTCGGTTTTATCGCCGGTGGTTACCTCGATCTGAGCCTGCTGGCTTTCGGCGGCGTCGGCGCGATTATTGCGCTGGTCTATATCCAGTTGAACCCGCAGTGGCGTAAAGCCGAACCGCAGGCACAGACCGCCTCCTCCACCGCCCTTGACCAGCTTGATGACTAACGGAGCCCATCATGGAACAGAAAAAACTGACCAAATCTGACCTGTTTAGCATGTTTGTTCGCTCCAACCTGCAGCAGGCGTCTTTCAACTTTGAACGTATTCATGGGCTGGGTTTTTGCTACGACATGATCCCCGCCATCAAGCGCCTGTACCCGCTGAAAGAAGATCAGGTGGCGGCACTCAAGCGCCATCTGGTGTTCTTCAACACTACGCCCGCGGTGTGCGGCCCGGTGATTGGCGTGACCGCCGCGATGGAAGAGGCGCGAGCGAACGGGGCGGAAATCGATGATGGCGCGATCAATGGCATCAAAGTCGGCCTGATGGGGCCGCTGGCGGGCGTTGGCGACCCGCTGGTCTGGGGCACGTTGCGACCGATCACCGCCGCGCTCGGCGCGTCGCTGGCGCTGTCCGGCAACGTGCTCGGCCCACTACTGTTCTTCTTTATTTTCAACGCGGTCCGCCTGGCGATGAAATGGTATGGCCTGCAAATTGGCTTCAACAAAGGGGTCAACATCGTCAGTGATATGGGCGGCAACCTGTTGCAAAAACTGACCGAAGGCGCATCGATTCTCGGCCTGTTTGTGATGGGGGTACTGGTGACCAAGTGGACCAGCATCAACGTGCCACTGGTGGTATCGCAAACCCCCGGCGCGGACGGCGGCACTGTCACCATGACGGTGCAGAACATCCTCGACCAGCTCTGCCCCGGCCTGCTGGCGCTGGGCCTGACAATGCTGATGGTTCGTCTGCTCAACAAGAAAATTAACCCGGTATGGCTGATCTTCGCCCTGTTTGGTCTGGGGATTATCGGTAACGCACTGGGCTTCCTGTCCTGATTTTTTCGCCCCGGTGGTAAGCCGGGGTTATCGCTCAATATGAGGTGGAATATATGTTAACGACAGCTCTGCGCCTTTATGGCAAACGCGATCTGCGCCTGGAAACGTTTGAACTTCCGGAGATGCAGGACGATGAAATTCTGGCAACCGTGGTCACCGACAGCCTGTGCCTCTCCTCCTGGAAAGAGGCCAACCTGGGAGAGGATCATAAAAAGGTGCCTGACGATGTGGCGACCCACCCGATCATCATCGGCCACGAGTTCTGCGGCGATATTGTCGCCGTCGGGAAAAAGTGGCAGCACAAATTTCAGCCCGGCCAGCGCTATGTGATTCAGGCGAATCTGCAACTGGCGGATCGCCCGGATTGTCCCGGCTACTCCTTCCCGTGGGTGGGCGGCGAAGCCACACACGTCGTGATCCCCAATGTGGTGATGGAGCAGGACTGCCTGCTGGCTTACGAAGGCGAAACGTACTTTGAAGGATCGCTGGTCGAGCCGCTCTCCTGCGTGATCGGCGCGTTCAACGCCAACTATCACCTGCAAGAAGGCACCTATAACCACAACATGGGGATTCGCCCGCAGGGTCGTACGCTGATCCTCGGCGGGACGGGGCCAATGGGGCTGCTGGCGATCGACTACGCGCTGCATGGCCCGATCAACCCGGCGCTACTGGTGGTGACCGATACCAACCACGACAAGCTGAGCTATGCCCGTAAACACTATCCTTCTGAAGCGCAAACGTTGATCCACTACCTGCACGCACAGGATGCTGCGTACGACACGTTGATGGCGCTGACCGGTGGTCACGGTTTTGATGATATTTTTGTCTTTGTGCCGAACGAACAGCTGGTCACCCTGGCCTCTTCCCTGCTCGCCCCCGACGGTTGCATGAACTTCTTTGCCGGCCCGCAGGACAAGCAGTTCAGCGCCCCGATCAACTTCTACGACGTGCATTACGCCTTCACTCACTACGTGGGCACTTCGGGCGGGAATACTGACGATATGCGCGCGGCGGTCAAACTGATTGAAGAGAAGAAAGTGCAGGCGGCCAAAGTGGTCACTCACATTCTTGGCCTGAATGCCGCAGGAGAAACCACGCTGGAGCTGCCGAAAGTGGGAGGTGGTAAAAAGCTGGTCTATACCGGGAAAGCGTTACCGCTAACCGCTCTCAGCCAGATTGACGATCCCGCGCTGTGCGCTATTCTGGAACGCCATCACGGGATTTGGTCTAAGGAAGCCGAACAGTATTTACTGTCGCATGCCGAGGAGATTTAACATGATTAACCGCGACACCCAACTGTGCATGTCGCTTGCCGGTCGGCCCGGCAACTTTGGCACCCGATTTCATAACTATCTGTATGAAAAGCTGGGTTTAAATTTCATCTACAAGGCGTTCACCACCCAGGACATTGAAGCGGCGGTGAAAGGGGTTCGCGCGTTAGGCATTCGTGGCTGCGCGGTCTCGATGCCGTTTAAAGAGAGTTGTATGCCGTTTCTCGACGCTGTCGATCCGTCGGCGAAAGTCATTGATTCCGTCAATACCATCGTCAATGACGGCGGCAAACTGACGGGCTACAACACCGACTACATTGCGGTAAAAAGCCTGATTGCCAGCCACCAGCTCGACAACGCTGCGCGGGTGATGATTCGCGGCAGCGGCGGGATGGGCAAAGCGGTGATTGCCGCTTTCCGCGACGCCGGTTTTCGCGATGTGATCGTCGCCGCTCGTAACCGGGACAGCGGCCCGGCGCTGGCGAAACAGTATGGCTTTCAGTGGCAGCCGCTGCCGGAAGGCATTGCCTGCGACATTCTGGTCAATGTCACGCCCGTCGGCATGGCCGGTGGTAAAGAGCGCGATGAGCTGGCGTACAGCGAAGCCATGGTCGCCAGCGCCAGCGTGGTGTTCGATGTTGTCGCCCTGCCGCCGGAAACCCCGGTGATCAAACTGGCGCAGAAGCTGGGTAAAAAGACCATCAGCGGCGCAGAAGTGATTGCGTTGCAGGCCGTCGAGCAGTTCGCGATGTACACCGGCGTACGCCCGGATGACGCGCTGATTAGTGAAGCCGCTGAATTTGCCCGGGCGGGGTAACAGGGAGTAAAAAGAGCGCCGATGGGCGCTCTTGACTATTCTTGCCATTACGCAATGGCTTGCCGATACACATAAGGTACATGAATAGAGCAGCCCAATACGCGCCGCTTATGTCGTCATTTTCCGTAGTGTACTGGCCCGCCAATCAAAAAACTGAGCAAACAAATTTTGACAGAAACTGATTTTAATCATTTGATTTACTGGATAATCCATCGCCAACAACTGTTCGTTGTAGCAAATGCTGTCTAAAACGCGAAGAACTGGAGGTTCATCTTTCTCAATAGAGAGACGCAAGGAGGTCACTTCACGCAAAAGTTGTTCAGAGGGCACAGGCTCTTTAATCATTTTAGATTCAAGGTCGACAAAACTCTTGGATAAATCAAAATGGTTACGTGAACGCTGTGATGAACCAATAACAAGATTGATAGCCGCAAAAATACTCACAACAGCGCCGCTGAGAACAGCCCAAATCTTATTATGTTCCCCAAGAACGCTATAAATAGCCGTTGAACCAAAAATTAGTGAAATAACATTAGTAAATTGATCTAATCTGTCATAAAAAGCTCTGCGCCGATTATGATAGCGGACAGAACGGCGGATATCGAAAAGCAAGCCTTCCCACTTACTTTCCAGAGTTCCCTGATCCATTGTCTCCACCTTTTCCTGGTCTTGTTGGCGGTGCAAAAGAATTCATAATCTGAGTCCCCTTTCCCTTATGCGAAAATGGTTCTTCTACAGGGGCTGGTTGACTGTCATTCTCGTACCAACCATAACGTAATACATTGTTTGACAAAGAATTAATGCTAAACGAGACAGGGCGTTGAGGCTTTTTATTTTTACTCATATCAAATTCCTTGTAAAAACGTATTCTTAAATAAAATTTGCCTTAAATAACTCGATTGAAAAGTCTTTCACGAGGGCCATTTAAAACAGCTTCCGCTTTGCAACTACTACTGTGAGCTCGATATTCCTGCTATCACAAAATGACCAGGCGGTTACCTTATACTGTCAATTTGATAATATTCTAAGTGTATTTACAGAATAATGCGAGCCACTTTCCTGTTATTCCAGTCTGTGATTTCTTTTCTCTCCCCATCGCATCTTTCTCATCTCACTTTGATTTCTCAGGCTGTTTCGTATTTTATTAATTAAATCGGTGATGAAAGTCACACCTCTGAGATAACCCCCTTGCCAGCGCCAGTGTAGAGGCACAAGGAATCAGCCTCACCGTTAAAAAATGAATTTGCCTTTCCACAATCCCCTTCCAACATCGTGAGCCATGTCAGTAAGGCGCGACACTGTCAGTGGTACATTATCGCGTTTTGTAATTTTCTGATTTCACGGAGAAATGATGGAACTGCTTTTATTGAGTAACTCGACGCTGCCAGGTAAAGGCTGGATGGAACACGCGCTGCCGCTGATTGCGGAACAGCTGAATGGTCGCCGCTCAGCGGTATTTATTCCGTTCGCGGGCGTGACCCAGACCTGGGATGAGTACACGGAAAAAACAGCAGCGATCTTCGCCCCCATGGGCGTCAAGGTGGTGGGCATTCACAGCGTCGCCGATCCGCTGGCGGCAATTGAAAATGCGGAAGTGGTGATCGTCGGCGGGGGGAATACCTTCCAGTTGCTGAAAGAGAGTCGCGAACGCGGGTTGCTGGCGCCGATTGTTGACGTGGTTAAACGCGGGGCGCTGTACATCGGCTGGAGTGCGGGATCGAACCTCGCCTGTCAGACCATCCGCACCACCAACGACATGCCGATTGTCGATCCGAAAGGTTTTGATGCGCTGGGCCTGTTCCCGCTGCAGATTAACCCACATTTCACCAACGCGCTGCCGGAAGGCCATAAAGGCGAAACGCGTGAACAGCGTATTCGCGAGCTGCTGGTTGTCGCGCCAGAGCTGACGGTGATCGGTCTGCCGGAAGGGAACTGGATTAAAGTGAGCAAAGGTCAGGCGGTACTTGGCGGCCCGAACACCACGTATATTTTTAAAGCAGGTGAAGACGCGGTTGCCGTTGAGGCGGGTCACTGCTTTTAACCGACGTTGCCAAATGGCGGCGTAAACGCCTTATCCGGCCTACAAATTGCGTTCATTGTAGACCGGATAAACGCCGCGTTATCGTTAATAATCATCCCGCTCGTCGTCTTCGTCCGGCTGTTCCAGCACGCTGTAAGCCACGGAACAGAACAACGAGTTCAGACGCTGCATATCGCCCAGTAACCCCAGATGCAGGGAACTGGTCTCGATACTTTGTACGTTCTGCTGATGCAGACGATCAACGTGCGCATGCGAGTAACGACGATTCAGGATCCGGAAACGATGTTTGCTGCGACGCAACCGACGGGCGCTGGTCACGTCGCCGGAGAAGAACACCGACATCGCCAGTTGCAGATTGCTGAGCAGTTGGTCGAAGAGCGCATCCAGCTCTTTTAACCCCTCAATCGAAAACGCCCGCCGCGCCGCCAGCGACTTGTCAGCAATCTCGCTCCCCATGCGCTCCACAATATCCGACGCCTGTTCAAGGTTGAGCGACATTTCGATGATCTCCGCCCAGCGGCGCGACTCCTCTTCCGCCAGTTCCTCTTTCGGCATCCGCGCCAGATAGAGTTTGATGGCGGTGTAGAGCACGTTGATGTCATCCGCTATTTTGCGCAGCTCTTTCTCTTCACGCGGCTCGCCGTGCATTACCTTCTTCAGCCCTTCCATCATCTGTTCCATCGCATCGCCGATGCGTAGCGCTTCGCGGGCGGCATTGGCCAGCGCAAGGGTTGGCGTATCCAGCGCGCTGACGTCCAGATGCTTCGGCTTGAGATGTGCATCCAGCTCCGGCTCGTCGCGGATGATGCGCTTACAGAAGCGCGCCATCGGCTCGGCAAAGGGAATCATTGCCAGGCAGCGCACCAGGTTGTAGAAGACGTGGAAATAGATCACCAGCTCGGATTTCTGCAGCGGCAGTTGATCCATCAGGTTTGCCAGCGGATGGACAAACGGCAGAATAATCAGGCTGCCCACCAGCTTGAACAGCAGGCTGCCGAGTGCCACGCGGCGAGCCGCGGCATTGGCCGCGCTGTTGTTGAGCATTGCCAGCAGGCCGGAACCGAGGTTGGCGCCAATCACCAGACACAATGCCACCGGGAAGGAGATGATCCCCGCCGCTGTCAGAGTGGCCGTTAACAGTACCGCCGCCAGGCTGGAATAACTGATGATCGCGAACATCGCGCCAATTAACGCATCCAGCATAATATCGCCGGTCAGCGAAGCAAAAATCACCTGCACGCCGTTAGCCTGCGTCATGGGGGTGACGGCCTGGACAATCAGCTCCAGCGCCAGCAGGATCAGGCCAAGGCCGATCCCCACGCGCCCCAGTTGTCCGGCGCGTGACTGTTTACGGCCAAGGAAGAAGATCACGCCGATAAAAATCAGCAGTGGCGAGAGCCACGATAAATCGAAGGTGAGGATACGCGCCATCAGCGCGGTCCCCACGTCTGCGCCAAGCACAATCACCAGCGCAGGTGTCAGCGCGACAAGATCCTGGGCAACAAACGAGGTCACCAGCATGGTGGTGGCGTTACTGCTTTGCACCAGCGCAGTGACGCCAATTCCCGCGCAGAAGGCGAGTGGTTTCTTTTCGACGCTACGGCTAAGCACGGTACGCAGGCGAGCGCCGAACACACGCATCACGCCAGTACGCACGATATGGGTACCCCAGACCAGCAGGGCGACAGCAGAAAGCAGGTGGAGCAAAGTTAGCACGGAATCAGGTACTCCTTATCATTTACACTTTATCCTTCAAGCTGCCTCTTTGTTGGCTGCGCCTGCTCACTCCAGTCACTTACTTCAGTAAGCTCCTGGAGATTCCCAGGCTTGCCGCCTCGACGCAACTTGAATGATTGCGTGTAAAAATATAACCAGAGAGGTCATAGCCTTCTTCCAGTATAAGGGTTTAAACGCAAGAAAGAGACAGGGTGCCCGGTAAGCACCCTGTTAGTTGTAAGGAAAGATGACAGTTTCGTGACATCTAATCGGGGATTTCCCGCTCACCTCATGCCGAACGTGTGTGATACCACCATAGCGATCCCACTTTGGCGCATTCGGATAAAAGAAATCCGGACAGCGCCAACGCCGCTGAATGGCTGCCGATGAAAGAGAAAAACAGCGGAAACAGGGAGACCGAACTGGTCAGTGAGGCAAAGCGTAAAACTTCCTGAATGCCGAGCAGGATATAATTCAGTTTATCTTTAAAAAGAAACAGATATGCGGTGTAGACGAGCGAAATCTTCATCAATACGCCCACGAAGAAGAAGATCTGGATCGCCGCGCCGGGCCCTTCACTCGCCCCAAAAGCGGAAAAGGTGCGGGTGAAATTAACCACATCCGAATAAAAGGGAACGTTGCCCTGACGCATAGACAGCCAGAAATATGCGCCCAGCGCCAGCAGATCCATCAACCCCCAGAATAAGAGAATTTTATTGCGGGTTTTGAACTGGCTAAACATGTTACATGGCCTCCGTTGCCATTGCGTTTCCCACCAGCGCCGCTGAACGGCTGACGCTGGCGGGAGACTCCCGGACCGATCAGTCGGCGTCATAGCCCAGGTTAGGGGCCAGCCAGCGTTCAACTTCAGAAACGCTCATCCCTTTACGGAACGCGTAGTCCTCCACCTGATCGCGCTGAATCTGTGCAACCGCGTAATACTTGCTGTCCGGATGGCTGAAGTACCAGCCGGAAACCGACGCGCCAGGCCACATGGCGAAGGATTCGGTGAGCTTCATGCCGGTGTGCTTTTCCACCTCCAGCAACTGCCAGATGGTGCCTTTCTCGGTGTGCTCCGGACAGGCCGGATACCCCGGCGCCGGACGAATCCCCTGGTAGTTTTCGCGAATCAACTCCTCGTTGCTGAGGTTCTCGTTGGCCGCATAACCCCAGTAGACCTTACGCACGCGCTCATGCAGGTATTCCGCGAAGGCTTCCGCCAGACGGTCGGCAAGCGCTTTCACCATGATCTTGTTGTAATCATCGTGCTGCGCTTCAAACGCATCCGCCAGCGCGTCCTCCTCCAGACCACCAGTCACCGCAAAAGCACCGATGTAGTCCGCTTTGCCGGACAGCTTCGGCGCCACAAAGTCAGACAGGCAGTAGTTAGCAAAGCCCACTTTTTCAGTCTGCTGACGCAGATGATGACTGACCATCAGCACGTGCGTTCGCGTTTCATCACGATAGATTTCGATGTCATCGCCCACGCGGTTTGCCGGGAACAGCCCCACCACACCGCGCGGATTCAGCGCCTTCTCTGCGCTCAGCTTATCCAGCATGTCGTTGGCGTCTTTAAACAGGCGCTTGGCCTCTTCACCCACCACTTCATCTTCGAGGATGCGCGGGTACTTACCGGCCAGCGACCAGGTCATAAAGAACGGCGTCCAGTCGATGTAGTTACGCAGCGTTTCGATGCTGGCTTCAACCTCCTGCACACCCAGACGATGCGCCACTGGCGGGGTATAGCTTTCCCAGTCAAACGCCAGATCGTTTTCACGCGCGGCGGCGAGCGTCACCGGCGGGGTGCGCGGTTTCTTACGCCCATGCTGGATGCGCACGGTTTCATACTCTTTACGGGTACGGGCGACGAAGTCATCGCGTTGGGTATCGGAAAGCAACGCAGCAACCACGCCAACGGTGCGCGAAGCATTCTGTACATAAACCGTGGGGCCGCTGTAGTTCTGCTCGATTTTCACCGCCGTATGCGCTTTTGACGTCGTCGCGCCGCCAATCAGCAACGGCATGGTGAAGCCCTGACGCTCCATCTCTTTCGCCACGTTGACCATTTCGTCCAGCGACGGGGTAATCAGCCCGGAAAGGCCGATCAGATCCGCATTCACCTCTTTAGCGGTTCGGAGGATTTTCTCCGCCGGCACCATCACGCCAAGATCGACGATTTCGTAGTTGTTACATTGCAGGACCACACCAACGATGTTCTTGCCGATATCGTGGACATCGCCCTTCACGGTGGCGATGACCATTTTGCCATTGCTGGAGCCTTTCTCTTTACTGGCTTCGATAAACGGTTCGAGATACGCCACCGCCTGTTTCATTACGCGGGCGGATTTCACCACCTGCGGCAGGAACATTTTACCCTCGCCGAACAGGTCGCCGACGACGTTCATACCGTCCATCAGCGGCCCTTCAATCACCTCAATCGGACGGGCCGCCTGCTGACGCGCTTCTTCGGTGTCCTGCTCGATAAACTCGGTGATACCTTTAACCAGCGAGTATTCAAGGCGCTTTTTGACTTCCCAGGTACGCCACTCTGCCAGTTGCGCGTTGGCCGTTTCATCGCTCTTACTGCCACGGTATCTCTCCGCCAGCTCCAGCAGTCGCTCGGTGCCGTCATCACGCCGGTTGAGGATCACATCCTCGACCGCATCGCGCAGCTCAGCGGGGAGATCGTCGTAAATCGCCAGTTGCCCGGCGTTCACAATCCCCATGTCCATGCCGTTGCGAATGGCGTAGTAGAGGAACACCGCGTGAATGGCTTCGCGCACCGGGTCATTACCGCGGAACGAGAACGAAACGTTGGACACGCCGCCAGAGATCAGCGCATGCGGCAGCTCGCGTTTGATGTCTTCGCACGCGCCGATAAAGTCCTGCGCGTAGTTATTATGCTCGTCGATCCCGGTTGCGACTGCGAAAATGTTCGGGTCGAAAATGATGTCTTCCGGCGGGAAGCCCACCTCTTCGGTGAGGATCTTGTACGCCCGGCGGCAAATCTCGATTTTACGCGCACGGGTATCCGCCTGGCCCTGCTCATCAAAGGCCATCACCACCACCGCCGCACCGTAGCGACGCAGCAGCTTCGCGTGATGGGTGAAGATCTCAACCCCTTCTTTCATCGAGATGGAGTTAACGATGCCTTTCCCCTGAATGCACTTCAGCCCTTTCTCAATGACTTCCCATTTTGAGGAGTCAATCATGATCGGCACACGTGCAATGTCCGGCTCACCGGCGATCAGGTTGAGGAAGCGCACCATCGCCGCTTCGGCGTCGAGCATTCCCTCATCCATGTTGATATCAATAATCTGCGCGCCGCTTTCTACCTGCTGGCGGGCAACGTCCAGCGCTTCGCTGTATTTTTCTTCTTTGATCAGGCGCTTAAATTTGGCGGAGCCGGTGACGTTGGTACGCTCGCCGACGTTCACAAACAGGCTGTCGTCGCCAATATTCAGCGGTTCGAGACCGGATAAGCGACAGGCCACCGGGATCTCCGGCAACGGGCGCGGCGCCAGTCCCTCGACCGCGCGACTCATCGCCGCAATATGTTCCGGAGTGGTGCCGCAGCAGCCACCGACGATATTCAGGAAGCCTGCTTCGGCCCATTCGCGGATCTGCTTTGCCATCGTATCGGCATCCAGATCGTATTCACCGAACGCGTTGGGCAGCCCGGCGTTCGGGTGCGCCGTCACGTAGCATTCAGCAATGCGAGACAGCTCCTGCACATACTGGCGCAGTTCATCCGGCCCCAGCGCACAGTTGAGGCCGAAAGTGAGGGGTTCAGCATGGCGCAGGGAGTTGTAAAACGCCTCTGTCGTCTGACCGGAAAGGGTACGGCCTGAAGCATCGGTGATGGTGCCGGAGATCATGATCGGCAGGTCGACGCCCAGCGCTTCCAGCTCTTCTTTAACGGCGAAAATCGCTGCTTTCGCGTTCAGCGTATCAAAGACGGTTTCAATTAAAATCAGGTCGCTGCCGCCTTCCACCAGCGCTTTGGTGGACTCGCGGTAAGCGGCCACCAGTTGATCAAAGGTAATATTACGGAATGCCGGGTCATTTACATCCGGCGAGATGGATGCGGTCCGGTTGGTTGGGCCGAGAACGCCCGCAACATAGCGCGGTTTTTCCGGGGTACGCGCGGTCCACTCATCGGCACAGGCGCGCGCCAGTTTCGCGGCGGCAAAGTTGATCTCCGCCGACAGGGATTCCATCTGGTAATCCGCCATCGCGATAGGGGTGGAGTTGAAGGTGTTGGTTTCAATAATGTCCGCGCCCGCGTCAAAGTACGCGTTATGAATAGCGGCGATCACCTCGGGCTTACTCAGCACCAGCAGGTCATTGTTGCCTTTCAGGTCGCACGGCCAGTCGGCAAAGCGTTCACCACGGAAATCCTCTTCACTCAGACGGTAGCTCTGGATCATCGTGCCCATGCCGCCGTCCAGCACCAGAATACGTTCATTTAACTGCGCACGCAGTTGTTCAACTTTGCTGCTCACACTTGCTCCCGACAACGCTCAACCAGACCGAAAAAGTCAACAAAACATAGTGGCATAAACAGGGCTGACGGAAAAGCCAACAACGGGCAACATGAGACATGTTCAGCTTCACTCATCCGATCAGTACAAGACTGCTTGCATTATAATTGAATAAAACGAAAATGATTTCCACGATACAGAAAAGGAGTCCGCTATGGTTGCACCCGTTCCCGCCAAACGCGGCAGAAAACCCGCCGCGACAACCGCCCCCGCCGCCGGACAGGTTCAGTCGCTGACCCGTGGACTGAAACTGCTGGAATGGATCGCGGAATCCAACGGCAGCGTGGCGTTGACCGAGCTGGCACAGCAGGCTGGCCTGCCGAACTCAACCACTCACCGTTTACTGACCACCATGCAGCAGCAGGGCTTTGTGCGTCAGGTGGGCGATCTTGGACACTGGTCGATAGGCGCGCATGCGTTCATCGTCGGCAGCAGCTTTTTACAGAGCCGCAATTTGCTGGCGATCGTCCACCCAATTCTGCGCAAACTGATGGAAGATTCCGGCGAAACGGTGAATCTGGCGGTGCTGGATCAGAGCGATCATCAGGCGATAATCATTGACCAGGTGCAGTGCACCCAACTGATGCGCATGTCTGCGCCGATTGGCGGTAAGCTGCCGATGCACGCCTCTGGCGCGGGCAAAGCGTTTTTAGCACAGCTGAGTGAAGAACAGGTGACCCAGTTACTGCACCGCAAAGGGCTGCATGCTTACACTCATGCGACGCTGGTCTCCCCGGTTCATCTGAAGGACGATCTCGCCCAGACCCGCAAGCGCGGTTATTCCTTTGATGATGAGGAGCACGCGCTCGGTTTGCGCTGTGTCGCGTCGTGCATTTATGACGAACACCGCGAGCCGTTCGCGGCAATCTCTATCTCTGGCCCGATTTCGCGCATCACAGACGACCGCGTGACCGAGTTTGGCGCGATGGTGATCAAGGCGGCGAAAGAAGTCACGCTGGCGTACGGCGGGATTCGGTAAGCAAAACACCCCTGAGGGGTATTTTCGGTAGGCCTGATAAACGTAGCGCTATCAGGCAGATCGGCGCACATTGCCGGATGGCGGCGCAATCGCCTTATCCGGCCTACAGGAATCAGGCAAACCGTACGCTGAATCGCTGGCGACGGCGATACGCGTAAACATCTTCGACATGCCCTTCCCGAATACGCGTCTGCAGGCCGCGCCAATAGTCGGCGCTGAACAGGTCGGCGTGCATCTCTTCAAACAGCGGCCCGATTCGCGGGTCAGCGCACAGCCAGTGGCGAAACTCCTCAGGAAACACATCGCCTGGCGACACGCTGTACCATGGCTCACCCGATAGTTCATCTTCCGGGTAGCGCGGCGGCGGAATATGGCGGAAATTCACTTCCGTCATGTAGCAGATTTCGTCGTAATCGTAGAACACCACGCGACCATGACGGGTGACGCCAAAGTTTTTGAACAGCATGTCGCCGGGGAAAATATTGGCGGCGGCAAGCTGGCGAATCGCGTTGCCGTACTCCTCAATCGCATCCCGCAGTTGCTGACCTTCTGCCTGCTCAAGCCAGAGATTGAGCGGCACCATCCGCCGCTCAATATAGAGATGGCGGATGACAATCTGCTCGCCAAGATCGGTCATCTTTTCCGGCACTTCCTCAAGTAACAGCGCCATCAACGCCGGATCGATCTGACGCTTATCCAGCACGAAATTTTCGAACTCCTGGGTATCCGCCATGCGTCCCACGCGATCGTGCTCTTTCACCAGTTGATAGCAGGCGCGAACGTGGGCGGCAGACATCTCTTTTTGCGGCGCGAACTTATCTTTAATAATTTTAAAAACCCGGTCGAAGCCCGGCAGCGTAAAGACCAGCATCACCATGCCACGTATGCCCGGCGCTTCAATGAACTGCTCATCGCAGCTGCGCAGATACAATAAATACTCGCGATAGCTCTCGGTCTTCGCATGTTTCTGACAGCCGATCGCCATGTATAACTCGGCGGTGGTTTTTCCTGGCAGGATCTCACGCAGCCATTCCACCAGCGCGGCGGGCAGCGGTGCGTACACCATGAAATAGGAGCGGGCGAAACCGAACACGATACTGGCTTCTGCCGTGGTGGTCAGGCAGGTATCCACAAACAGCTCGCCTTCATCGGTACGATGGATCGGCAGTAAAAAAGGCTGCGTCGCCGTCGGCGTGATGAGTTTACCAACCAGCCAGGCGGCTTTGTTGCGATAAAACAGTTCGTTAGCCACCTGTAGATGGCAGTGTTGCAACGCCTCCTCACCAAAGGTTTCACGCAGATGTGCAATGATGTAGCGAATATCGCGCCCTTTGTTCTGCCAGGGCAGGCGCAACGGCAGATCGCTGAGAATGCGGGTGAGCAGCGGTTCCCAGCCATGATCGGGGAAGAAATCTTTTGCCAGCGGACGCGGGATCGTCCGGAAACGACGTTCTGGCTGGGAGCTAAAAATAAAGAGCCGCTCGGGAGTGAGCGAGCGGTGGTCAAATAACCGACAATATACGGAGTTAAAAAAGCTCTCCGCAATCTCGAAGCGCGGGTAATCCGGCAGGAGCCCGGTGTAATGCTCTTTTACACGCAGCAAAAACGCGGCGTCGGTAGTTTTGCCGCCAGTGATGCAGCGCAGTTGTTCCACCACCAGACCCACGTGGTGATCGTAGAGGTGGATACGGCTTTTCATCGCCTGCTGCACGGCATGCCAGTCGGCCTGTTCAAAGCGCTGTTGCGCGCCGGAGGTCACTTCCAGAAATCGACCATACTGGGCGTCGAAACCTTGCAAAATCGTCTGAGCAATCAGTAACTCCAGGCCACGCGTCATCGCTTCTCCCCATCCGGCACAACGTCATGCCGGATGGCGCGTTCGCTTATCCGGCCTACATCCCTTCGTAGGCCCGGTAAGCGCAGCGCCACCGGGCATTAATCAAAACTGCGATTCTTCAGTCGAGCCGGTCAGCGCGGTCACCGAGGAAGTGCCGCCCTGAATGATGGTAGTGACTTTATCGAAGTAACCGGTACCCACTTCCTGCTGATGGGACACGAAGGTGTAACCGTCTTTAGCCGCCGCAAATTCTGGCTGCTGTACCTTCTCAACATAGTGGCGCATGCCTTCACCCTGCGCATAGGCGTGCGCGAGGTCGAACATGTTGAACCACATGCTGTGAATGCCCGCCAGGGTGATGAACTGGTACTTGTAGCCCATATCGGACAACTGCTGCTGGAAGCTGGCGATGGTCTTATCGTCCAGATTCTTCTGCCAGTTGAATGACGGCGAACAGTTGTAGGCCAGCAGTTTGCCAGGGAATTTCGCATGAATAGCATCGGCAAAGCGCTTCGCCAGTTCCAGATCCGGCGTGGAGGTTTCACACCACACCAGATCAGCATACGGGGCGTAGGCCAGACCACGGCTGATCGCCTGCTCAATGCCGGCATGCGTACGGAAGAATCCTTCACTGGTGCGCTCGCCGGTAATAAATTCGCTGTCGTACGGGTCACAGTCGGAGGTGATCAGATCCGCCGCATCCGCATCGGTACGGGCGATCACCAGCGTCGGTACCCCCATGACGTCTGCCGCCAGACGCGCAGCCACCAGTTTCTGAATCGCTTCCTGAGTGGGCACCAGCACTTTGCCGCCCATGTGACCGCATTTCTTCACCGAGGCCAGCTGATCTTCGAAGTGAACAGCCGCTGCACCGGCCTCAATCATCGATTTCATCAGCTCAAACGCATTCAGTACGCCGCCAAACCCGGCTTCCGCATCGGCGACGATCGGCAGAAAGTAATCCACATAGCGCGGATCGTTGGGTTCAATACCGCTGGACCACTGGATCTGATCCGCACGGCGAAAGGTGTTGTTGATCCGATCCACCACTGCCGGGACAGAGTTTGCCGGATAGAGCGATTGATCCGGGTACATGCTGGACGCCAGGTTCGCATCCGCCGCGACCTGCCACCCCGACAGATATACGGCTTCGATACCCGCTTTCGCCTGCTGCAACGCCTGACCGCCGGTCAGCGCGCCGAGGCTGTTGATATAACCTTTCTTCGATTCGCCGTGCAGCAGACGCCACATTTTGGCCGCGCCCAGTTGCGCCAGCGTACATTCCGGGTTAACCGAGCCGCGTAATTTCACCACTTCTTCCGCGCTGTACGGGCGACGGATGCCTTCCCAGCGCGGTTGTGTCCATTCTTTCTGTAACGCTTCGATCTGTTGGGTACGGGTTTTCATGTGCAGATGCTCCATATTATTCTCCTGGCTTCCCAGGCGTTATTGGTGAAGGCAGTTTGGTCACGGGAAGCCGCGCAAAAACCGGAGCGTACTTATAGTACGTGAGGATTTTGAGCACTACCCGGGGCCAAAATGGCGAACAAAATAGCCTGGGCATTTACGCCAGCAGGCGGTAGCCTGGCAATGTCAGGAAATCGATTAATTCGTCAGAGGTGGTGATTTGTTCCATCAGGCGCGCGGCATCATCAAAACGGCCGTTGCTGTAGCGGTGTTCACCCAGTTCGTCCTGGATGACCCGCATCTCTTCAGCCAACATCTGGCGGAACAGCGCTTTAGTGACCGGCTTGCCGTTGCTCAGGGTTTTCTCGTGATGGATCCACTGCCAGATTGAAGTACGGGAGATCTCCGCCGTCGCCGCATCTTCCATCAGGCCATAAATCGGCACGCAGCCGTTGCCGGAGATCCACGCTTCGATGTATTGCACCGCAACGCGAATATTGGCACGCATCCCCTCTTCCGTACGCTCGCCTTCACATGGCGCCAACAATTGTTCTGCGGTAATCGGCGCGTCTTCATCACGGGTCACAAACAGCTGGTTTTTGTTCTCGCCGAGCACCTCGTTGAAGACCGCCATCGCGGTATCCGCCAGTCCCGGATGCGCAATCCACGTGCCGTCGTGGCCGTTATTGGCTTCCAGCGCTTTATCCGCTTTCACCTTGCTGAGCACCTGATTGTTGCGTTCAGCGTCTTTGCTTGGAATGAATGCCGCCATACCGCCCATCGCGAAGGCGCCACGTTTGTGACAGGTTTTAATCAGCAGACGCGAATAGGCGCTAAGGAAGGGCTTATCCATCGTCACCACCTGGCGGTCCGGCAGAACGCGATCCGGATGATTCTTCAGCGTTTTGATATAGCTGAAGATGTAATCCCAGCGACCGCAGTTCAGACCGACAATATGGTCACGCAGCGCGTGCAGGATCTCGTCCATCTGGAACACGGCCGGCAGGGTTTCAATCAGCAGCGTGGCTTTAATCGTGCCGCGCGGCAGATTAAAACGATCTTCGGTATAGCTGAAAACTTCACTCCACCAGGCCGCTTCCTGCCACGCCTGCGTTTTTGGCAGGTAGAAATAGGGACCGCTGCCTTTGGCCAGCAACGCTTTGTAGTTATGGAAGAAATAGAGGGCAAAGTCGAACAGGCTGCCGGGGATCGCTTCACCGCGCCAGGTTACATGTTTTTCCGGCAGGTGCAGGCCACGCACACGGCAAATCAGTAATGCCGGATTAGGCTTCAGCTGATAGATTTTGCCGGCTTCATTGGTGTAGCTGATGGTGCCATTAACCGCGTCGCGCAGGTTGATATGCCCATCGATCACTTTGCTCCATTCCGGTGCCAGTGAATCTTCGAAATCGGCCATAAAAACCTTCACATTCGCGTTCAACGCATTGATAACCATCTTGCGCTCAACCGGTCCGGTGATTTCGACCCGACGATCCTGTAAATCCTCCGGTATACCGCGAATCTTCCAGTTATCGTTTCTAATGGAAACAGTTTCCGAAATAAAATCAGGCAATATACCGTTGTCGATATCCTGCTGCTGCTGGATACGAGCCGCGAGCAGCTTATTGCGCTTCGCCGTAAAGCGAGCCACCAGTTCAGTGAGAAATTCGACCGCTTCATCGGTCAGGATCTGCTTCTCCGGCTCACCATAGGGCCTCGTGAAGATCAATTCATCGGTAGTCGTTGCCTGTTGATTCATTCTGTAACTCCTCGTCATTGATAACAAAGCATTCCCAATGCGAACGAAGGATCGTTGTGCGCTTTTCGTTCAGCACAACTAAGACTACTCATTTAAATTTCAAAATCAAAAACAATTTCCATTTTTAATTTAATTATCAATTAACCTATTGATAACAATAAAAATAAAGTTTAATCACAAGTTGAAGTGCATTTCGGAAATAAAAAAGGCACCCGAAGGTGCCTGATTCAATATGCTGAAACGCTTTAGGATCGTCAGCGACAGACGATTAATCCAGCGTTGGATTCATGTGACGCAGATCATATGGCGTGATCTGGTAGACGTAATAGTTGAGCCAGTTGATGAACAGCAAATTACCGTGGCTTCGCCAGGTGGCACGAGGCTTGTTCTGGGGATCGTTTTTCGGGAAATAGTTGAATGGAACGTCGGGGTTTAATCCGGCGTCTACATCGCGGAAATATTCGCTGCCCAATGTGTCGGCGTCATATTCCGGATGGCCCGTGACAAACGCAATGCGTTTATCTTTGCTGGCAAACAGATAGGCATCCCCGTTCTCACTCTCGGCGAGGATCTCAAGATCGGTGTAGTCACGAATCAACACTGACGGAAAGTCAGCGTAGCGTGAATGCGGGGCCAGAAACGAATCATCAAAACCCCGCGTCAGCAGCGCATGCGGGTGAAGAATATGATGCTCATAAACGCCAGAGAGCTTATCGGTGCGGGTCTGTTTCGGAATTCCGTAGAGGATATTGAGTGCGGCCTGGACCGCCCAACAGACAAACAGCGTTGAGGTGACATGATCTTTCGCCCACTCCAGTACCTGTTTGATCTGTGGCCAATAGGCAACGTCATTGAACTCCACCAGACCCAGCGGTGCGCCGGTGACAATCAGGCCATCGAAGTTCTGATCGCAGATATCCTCAAAGTTACAGTAGAAGTTGTTCAGATGCTCGGCTGGCGTATTACGCGACTCACGGGCATCAATGCGCAGTAACTGTACATCCACCTGCAGCGGAGAGTTCGACAGCAGCCGCAAAAACTGATTTTCCGTTTCGATTTTCTTCGGCATCAGGTTGAGGATAAGCACCTTTAGCGGACGAATTTCCTGACCTGACGCGCGGGAAGTCGTCATGACAAAGACGTTTTCCTCACGCAAGAAATTGACGGCGGGTAGCTCGTCCAGCACGCGAATCGGCATAACCTGATAACCTCACTACATACGTTTAAACGTTTAGACATCCAGATAGCTGAAGATACCCAGAAATCACGTCAATGTCGAGCCTGCATGTTAAAGGTGAGAAAGTTTCACGACGACAAATACGTTAGAATATAAGCATAACGAAAAGGAGAGAATATGGTTATTAACATACGCCGATCGCGGCATGATGAAGGGGAAAAACTGATTGCGATCTGGTGCCGGTCGGTCGACGCCACGCATGATTTTCTGTCTAAAGAGTACCGCATCGAGCTGGAAGAACTGGTCCGCTCGTTTTTACCCGAAGCCCCTTTATGGGTTGCCGCTAATGAGCAGGATGAACCCGTCGCATTTATGTTGCTCACTGGAGATCATATGGATGCGCTGTTTGTTGATCCCGACATCCGGGGCTGTGGCGTGGGTAAGCTGTTGATTGAGCATGCGCTTTCGCTCGTGCCCACGTTGACGACTAACGTGAACGAACAGAATGAGCAAGCCGTTGGATTCTATAAGAAGATGGGATTCAGGGTAACGGGGCGCGCAGAGGTCGACGATCTTGGGCAGCCATATCCGTTATTGCATTTGCGTTACCAGGGTGCCTCGTCCTGACGGTAGGCCGGATAAGGCGAAGCCGCCATCCGGCGTTCTGCTGGCTGGCGCTGTCTTATCAGCACCAGCCACTGGCTTACTACAGACGCAAAAAAGCCCATCCGTCAGGATGGGCTTCTTCACTTATTTGATGCCTGGCAGTTCCCTACTCTCGCATGGGGAGACCCCACACTACCATCGGCGCTACGGCGTTTCACTTCTGAGTTCGGCATGGGGTCAGGTGGGACCACCGCGCTACAGCCGCCAGGCAAATTCTTTTGTGCTCAAAACGAATATTTTACTCTGATGCTGCCTTGCCTCAGCGCAAAATCTTTCGTTTTCGCAAATCTGTTATCAGGCTGAAATTCTCTCTATTCCGCCAAAACATCTTCGGCGTTGTAAGGTTAAGCCTCACGGTTCATTAGTACCGGTTAGCTCAACGCATCGCTGCGCTTACACACCCGGCCTATCAACGTCGTCGTCTTCAACGTTCCTTCAGGACCCTTAAAGAGTCAGGGAGAACTCATCTCGGGGCAAGTTTCGTGCTTAGATGCTTTCAGCACTTATCTCTTCCGCATTTAGCTACCGGGCAGTGCCATTGGCATGACAACCCGAACACCAGTGATGCGTCCACTCCGGTCCTCTCGTACTAGGAGCAGCCCCCTCAATTCTCCAGCGCCCACGGCAGATAGGGACCGAACTGTCTCACGACGTTCTAAACCCAGCTCGCGTACCACTTTAAATGGCGAACAGCCATACCCTTGGGACCTACTTCAGCCCCAGGATGTGATGAGCCGACATCGAGGTGCCAAACACCGCCGTCGATATGAACTCTTGGGCGGTATCAGCCTGTTATCCCCGGAGTACCTTTTATCCGTTGAGCGATGGCCCTTCCATTCAGAACCACCGGATCACTAAGACCTGCTTTCGCACCTGCTCGCGCCGTCACGCTCGCAGTCAAGCTAGCTTATGCCTTTGCACTAACCTCCTGATGTCCGACCAGGATTAGCTAACCTTCGTGCTCCTCCGTTACTCTTTAGGAGGAGACCGCCCCAGTCAAACTACCCACCAGACACTGTCCGCAACCCGGATTACGGGTCCACGTTAGAACACCAGCCATTAAAGGGTGGTATTTCAAGGTTGGCTCCACACGAACTGGCGTCCGCGCTTCAAAGCCTCCCACCTATCCTACACATCAAGGACCAGTGTTCAGTGTCAAGCTATAGTAAAGGTTCACGGGGTCTTTCCGTCTTGCCGCGGGTACACTGCATCTTCACAGCGAGTTCAATTTCACTGAGTCTCGGGTGGAGACAGCCTGGCCATCATTACGCCATTCGTGCAGGTCGGAACTTACCCGACAAGGAATTTCGCTACCTTAGGACCGTTATAGTTACGGCCGCCGTTTACCGGGGCTTCGATCAAGAGCTTCTCCGCGAGGATAACCCCATCAATTAACCTTCCGGCACCGGGCAGGCGTCACACCGTATACGTCCACTTTCGTGTTTGCACAGTGCTGTGTTTTTAATAAACAGTTGCAGCCAGCTGGTATCTTCGACTGATTTCAGCTCCACGAGCAAGTCGCTTCACCTACCTATCAGCGTGCCTTCTCCCGAAGTTACGGCACCATTTTGCCTAGTTCCTTCACCCGAGTTCTCTCAAGCGCCTTGGTATTCTCTACCTGACCACCTGTGTCGGTTTGGGGTACGATCTGATGTTACCTGATGCTTAGAGGCTTTTCCTGGAAGCAGGGCATTTGTTGCTTCAGCACCGTAGTGCCTCGTCATCACGCCTCAGTGTTAAAGTGAACCGGATTTACCTGGAACACACACCTACACGCTTAAACCGGGACAACCGTCGCCCGGCCAACATAGCCTTCTCCGTCCCCCCTTCGCAGTAACACCTGGTACAGGAATATTAACCTGTTTCCCATCGACTACGCCTTTCGGCCTCGCCTTAGGGGTCGACTCACCCTGCCCCGATTAACGTTGGACAGGAACCCTTGGTCTTCCGGCGAGCGGGCTTTTCACCCGCTTTATCGTTACTTATGTCAGCATTCGCACTTCTGATACCTCCAGCATGCCTCACAGCACACCTTCACAGGCTTACAGAACGCTCCCCTACCCAACAACACATAGTGTCGCTGCCGCAGCTTCGGTGCATGGTTTAGCCCCGTTACATCTTCCGCGCAGGCCGACTCGACCAGTGAGCTATTACGCTTTCTTTAAATGATGGCTGCTTCTAAGCCAACATCCTGGCTGTCTGAGCCTTCCCACATCGTTTCCCACTTAACCATGACTTTGGGACCTTAGCTGGCGGTCTGGGTTGTTTCCCTCTTCACGACGGACGTTAGCACCCGCCGTGTGTCTCCCGTGATAACATTCTCCGGTATTCGCAGTTTGCATCGGGTTGGTAAGTCGGGATGACCCCCTAGCCGAAACAGTGCTCTACCCCCGGAGATGAATTCACGAGGCGCTACCTAAATAGCTTTCGGGGAGAACCAGCTATCTCCCGGTTTGATTGGCCTTTCACCCCCAGCCACAAGTCATCCGCTAATTTTTCAACATTAGTCGGTTCGGTCCTCCAGTTAGTGTTACCCAACCTTCAACCTGCCCATGGCTAGATCACCGGGTTTCGGGTCTATACCCTGCAACTTAACGCCCAGTTAAGACTCGGTTTCCCTTCGGCTCCCCTATTCGGTTAACCTTGCTACAGAATATAAGTCGCTGACCCATTATACAAAAGGTACGCAGTCACCCCATAAAGAGGCTCCCACTGCTTGTACGTACACGGTTTCAGGTTCTTTTTCACTCCCCTCGCCGGGGTTCTTTTCGCCTTTCCCTCACGGTACTGGTTCACTATCGGTCAGTCAGGAGTATTTAGCCTTGGAGGATGGTCCCCCCATATTCAGACAGGATACCACGTGTCCCGCCCTACTCATCGAGCTCACAACACATGCGGTTTTGTGTACGGGGCTGTCACCCTGTATCGCCGGCCTTTCCAGACCGTTCCACTACCACACATGCTGATTCAGGCTCTGGGCTGCTCCCCGTTCGCTCGCCGCTACTGGGGGAATCTCGGTTGATTTCTTTTCCTCGGGGTACTTAGATGTTTCAGTTCCCCCGGTTCGCCTCGTTAACCTATGTATTCAGTTAACGATAGTGCAACGAATTGCACTGGGTTTCCCCATTCGGACATCGCCGGTTATAACGGTTCATATCACCTTACCGGCGCTTTTCGCAGATTAGCACGTCCTTCATCGCCTCTGACTGCCAGGGCATCCACCGTGTACGCTTAGTCGCTTAACCTCACAACCCGAAGATGTTTCTTTCGATTCATCATCGTGATTGCGAAAATTTGAGAGACTCGAACACACCAATAAAGATGTGTCGTTTCAATTTTCAGCTTGATCCAGATTTTTAAAGAGCAAATATCTCAAACATGACTCGCTGAGTCAGTTTTGAGATACAGGGGCCGGCGACTTTCACTCACACAAACCAGCAAGTGGCGTCCCCTAGGGGATTCGAACCCCTGTTACCGCCGTGAAAGGGCGGTGTCCTGGGCCTCTAGACGAAGGGGACACTGAAGTCTGCTTCGGCAAGACGCCTTGCTATTCACTTTTCATCAGACAATCTGTGTGGGCACTGCAAAGGCAGGTTCTTTAAGGTAAGGAGGTGATCCAACCGCAGGTTCCCCTACGGTTACCTTGTTACGACTTCACCCCAGTCATGAATCACAAAGTGGTAAGCGCCCTCCCGAAGGTTAAGCTACCTACTTCTTTTGCAACCCACTCCCATGGTGTGACGGGCGGTGTGTACAAGGCCCGGGAACGTATTCACCGTGGCATTCTGATCCACGATTACTAGCGATTCCGACTTCATGGAGTCGAGTTGCAGACTCCAATCCGGACTACGACATACTTTATGAGGTCCGCTTGCTCTCGCGAGGTCGCTTCTCTTTGTATATGCCATTGTAGCACGTGTGTAGCCCTGGTCGTAAGGGCCATGATGACTTGACGTCATCCCCACCTTCCTCCAGTTTATCACTGGCAGTCTCCTTTGAGTTCCCGGCCGGACCGCTGGCAACAAAGGATAAGGGTTGCGCTCGTTGCGGGACTTAACCCAACATTTCACAACACGAGCTGACGACAGCCATGCAGCACCTGTCTCACAGTTCCCGAAGGCACGTTCTCATCTCTGAAAACTTCTGTGGATGTCAAGACCAGGTAAGGTTCTTCGCGTTGCATCGAATTAAACCACATGCTCCACCGCTTGTGCGGGCCCCCGTCAATTCATTTGAGTTTTAACCTTGCGGCCGTACTCCCCAGGCGGTCTATTTAACGCGTTAGCTCCGGAAGCCACGCCTCAAGGGCACAACCTCCAAATAGACATCGTTTACGGCGTGGACTACCAGGGTATCTAATCCTGTTTGCTCCCCACGCTTTCGCACCTGAGCGTCAGTCTTCGTCCAGGGGGCCGCCTTCGCCACCGGTATTCCTCCAGATCTCTACGCATTTCACCGCTACACCTGGAATTCTACCCCCCTCTACGAGACTCAAGCCTGCCAGTTTCGAATGCAGTTCCCAGGTTGAGCCCGGGGATTTCACATCCGACTTGACAGACCGCCTGCGTGCGCTTTACGCCCAGTAATTCCGATTAACGCTTGCACCCTCCGTATTACCGCGGCTGCTGGCACGGAGTTAGCCGGTGCTTCTTCTGCGGGTAACGTCAATTGTTGCGGTTATTAACCACAACACCTTCCTCCCCGCTGAAAGTACTTTACAACCCGAAGGCCTTCTTCATACACGCGGCATGGCTGCATCAGGCTTGCGCCCATTGTGCAATATTCCCCACTGCTGCCTCCCGTAGGAGTCTGGACCGTGTCTCAGTTCCAGTGTGGCTGGTCATCCTCTCAGACCAGCTAGGGATCGTCGCCTTGGTGAGCCGTTACCTCACCAACAAGCTAATCCCATCTGGGCACATCCGATGGCAAGAGGCCCGAAGGTCCCCCTCTTTGGTCTTGCGACGTTATGCGGTATTAGCTACCGTTTCCAGTAGTTATCCCCCTCCATCGGGCAGTTTCCCAGACATTACTCACCCGTCCGCCACTCGTCAGCAAAGCAGCAAGCTGCTTCCTGTTACCGTTCGACTTGCATGTGTTAGGCCTGCCGCCAGCGTTCAATCTGAGCCATGATCAAACTCTTCAATTTAAGTTTGATGCTCGTAGAATTAAACTTCGTAATGAATTACGTGTTCACTCTTTGAGACTTGGTATTCATTTTTCGTCTTGCGACGTTAAGAATCCATGTCACTCTGAGTGCCCACACAGATTGTCTGATAAATTGTTAAAGAGCAGTTGCGACGCGCTTTAGCGCTCTGTCGCGAGGTGGCGTATATTACGCTTTCCTCTTTCAGAGTCAACCCTGATTTTCAGGATTTTTCTCTTCAACCGAACCGGCTGTTTGTGTGAAGTGATTCACATCCGCCGTGTCGATGGAGGCGCATTATAGGGAGTTCCCGAGCATCCGCAATAGAAAAGTTGCAGAAAAATGACTGACTGCTGCATTCCCCAGCAAAACCCCGCCTTATACCCTTTTACACACAGACTTATCCACAATCGTCGGGATCATTGAGCGGATCTTCCCTGCCGTTAACGATCGATAGAGAGAGAAAATCAGTACCAGAATCGAAAAAGAAAAATTCGCGAGCGTTGCGCAAACGTTTTCGTTACAATGCCCCCGCAAAACAAGTATGCCCCGTAAGGGGCGTTAGCTAAGTTTTTCACGAAAAATTCAGCTAACGCTCTCTGTTATCGTCAAATCCAGGGGATTTACCATGCAACAACGTCGTCCAGTCCGCCGCGCTCTGCTCAGTGTTTCTGACAAAGCCGGTATCGTCGAATTCGCCCAGGCACTTTCCGCACGTGGTGTGGATCTGCTGTCGACAGGGGGCACTGCCCGTCTGTTAGCAGAAAAAGGTCTGCCGGTGACCGAAGTTTCCGATTACACCGGTTTCCCGGAAATGATGGATGGACGCGTGAAGACCCTGCATCCTAAAGTACACGGCGGCATTCTCGGTCGTCGCGGCCAGGATGACGGGATTATGGAACAGCACGGCATCGCCCCCATCGACATGGTAGTTGTTAACCTTTATCCGTTCGCCCAGACCGTTGCCCGCGAAGGCTGCTCACTGGAAGATGCCGTAGAGAACATCGACATCGGCGGGCCGACGATGGTCCGCTCTGCCGCAAAGAACCATAAAGATGTCGCTATCGTAGTAAAGAGCAGCGACTACAACGCCATTATTAATGAGATGGATGCCAACGACGGTTCTCTGACCCTCGACACCCGTTTCGATCTCGCGATTAAAGCCTTCGAACACACCGCCGCCTACGACAGTATGATTGCCAACTATTTTGGCAGCATGGTTCCGGCCTATCACGGTGAAAGCAAAGATGCCGCGGGTCGCTTCCCGCGGACGCTGAACCTGAACTTCATTAAGAAGCAGGATATGCGCTACGGCGAGAACAGCCACCAGCAGGCTGCCTTCTATATAGAAGAGAATGTACAAGAAGCCTCCGTTGCGACCGCTCAACAGGTCCAGGGCAAAGCGCTTTCCTATAACAACATCGCCGATACCGACGCGGCGCTGGAGTGTGTGAAAGCGTTCAGCGAGCCGGCCTGTGTGATCGTCAAGCACGCTAACCCCTGCGGCGTCGCGGTCAGCACCTCGATTCTGGATGCTTACGATCGCGCGTATAAAACGGACCCGACCTCCGCCTTCGGCGGCATCATCGCCTTTAACCGCGAACTGGATGCTGAAACAGCGCAGGCCATCATCTCCCGTCAGTTTGTTGAAGTGATCATCGCCCCATCTGCGACCGAAGAGGCGCTGAAAATCACCGCCGCTAAGCAGAACGTGCGCGTCCTGACCTGCGGTCAGTGGGCTGATCGCGTGCCGGGTCTGGATTTCAAACGTGTTAACGGCGGTTTGCTGGTTCAGGACCGCGATCTGGGTATGGTCACTGCCGGTGAGCTGCGCGTGGTGACGAAGCGCCAGCCGACCGAACAGGAACTGCGTGACGCGCTGTTCTGCTGGAAAGTCGCGAAGTTCGTAAAATCCAACGCCATTGTTTACGCCAAAGAGAACATGACTATCGGTATTGGCGCAGGCCAGATGAGCCGCGTTTACTCCGCCAAAATTGCCGGGATCAAAGCCGCGGATGAAGGTCTGGAAGTGAAAGGTTCCGCCATGGCTTCCGATGCCTTCTTCCCGTTCCGCGATGGTATTGATGCTGCTGCCGCTGTTGGTGTGAGCTGTGTGATCCAGCCTGGCGGTTCCATCCGTGATGATGAAGTCATTGCCGCTGCTGACGAACACGGCATTGCGATGATCTTCACCGACATGCGCCACTTCCGCCATTAATGGAGCGAGACATGAAAGTATTAGTTATCGGAAACGGCGGGCGCGAGCACGCTCTGGCGTGGAAAGCCGCTCAGTCACCAACAGTGGCAACCGTATTTGTTGCACCGGGTAACGCTGGTACCGCGCTGGAACCGACGCTGCAAAACGTCGCGATCGGCGCAACCGATATTCCGGCGCTGCTGAACTTTGCCCTGAGTGAAAAGATCGACCTGACGATCGTCGGCCCGGAAGCGCCGCTGGTGAAAGGTGTAGTCGATACCTTCCGTGCGGCGGGCCTGAAAATCTTCGGCCCAACCGCAGGCGCGGCACAACTGGAAGGTTCCAAAGCGTTCACCAAGGATTTCCTTGCGCGTCACCAGATCCCGACAGCCGAATATCAGAACTTTACGGAGATCGAACCGGCCCTCGCTTATCTGCGTGAGAAAGGCGCGCCGATCGTCATCAAGGCTGACGGTCTGGCTGCCGGTAAGGGTGTGATTGTTGCAATGACGCTGGAAGAAGCCGAAGCCGCCGTACATGACATGCTGGCTGGCAATGCGTTTGGCGACGCGGGTCATCGCATCGTAATTGAAGAGTTCCTCGACGGCGAAGAAGCCAGCTTTATTGTAATGGTCGACGGCGAGCACATCTTGCCGATGGCGACCAGCCAGGATCATAAGCGCGTAGGCGATGGTGATACCGGCCTGAACACCGGCGGGATGGGCGCCTATTCTCCGGCACCGGTGGTGACGGATGACGTCCACCAGCGCACGATGGAACGCATCATCTGGCCAACCGTCAAAGGCATGGCGGCAGAAGGTAACACCTATACCGGTTTCCTGTATGCCGGTCTGATGATCGACAAGCAGGGCAACCCGAAGGTGATCGAATTTAACTGCCGTTTTGGCGATCCGGAAACGCAGCCCATCATGCTGCGCATGAAATCCGATCTGGTCGAGCTTTGCCTTGCTGCCTGCGAAGGCAAACTGGATGAGCAAAAATCAGAGTGGGACGAGCGCGCCTCGCTTGGTGTGGTGATGGCAGCGGGCGGTTATCCTGGCGATTATCGCACGGGTGACGTGATCCACGGTCTGCCGCTGGAAGAAGTAGCAGACGGTAAAGTGTTCCACGCCGGCACCCAACTGACCAATGACGAGCAGGTCGTCACCAGCGGGGGTCGCGTGCTGTGCGTCACTGCGCTGGGTAATACGGTGGCAGAGGCGCAGAAACGCGCCTATGCCTTAATGACCGATATCCACTGGGACGACTGTTTCTGCCGTAAAGACATCGGCTGGCGCGCCATCGAGCGTGAGCAGAACTAACGTGACAGTTTCGCGAGCAGCGTCTTTCGCGTAATCCCTAGCTGACGGGCGGCTTCCGTTTTGTTGCCGCCCGTTTTTTCCAGCGCCGCCAGAATCACCTCTTTTTCGACTTCCACCAGCGGCTGAATGGTCTGTTCAGTCATGAGCGGCAACGGCTGACTCGCGATCGCCAGCGGCAGCTCGCGCTCAGAAATATACTCTCCGGTCAGCAGGACCACTGAACGCTCAATCGCATTTTCCAGTTCGCGGATATTCCCCGGCCAGTCGTAGTGAATCAGCAAATCCATCGCCCGCGGGGTAAACCCTTTCACCGCCTTACGGTTGCGTTCGGCAAACCGCTGGCGAAAGTGGTCTGCCAACAGGGGGATATCTTCCCGCCGCTGACGCAGCGCGGGCGTTTCAATGGTCACCACATTCAGGCGATAGTACAGATCCTGACGAAAGCGCCCAACCTTCACCTCTTCCGCCAGATCGCGATGAGTCGCGGCGATCAGCCGGACATCGACCGAGATCGTCTGGTTGCTGCCCACGCGCTGGACTTCGCGTTCCTGAATCGCCCGCAGCAACCGCACCTGCATCATCGGCGAGATATCACCAATCTCATCAAGAAACAGCGTGCCGCCATCGGCTTCGACAAAGCGCCCTTCCCGGCGCTTGTCGGCACCGGTAAATGCGCCTTTTTCATGGCCGAACAGCTCAGATTCCAGTAGTGACTCGTTGAGCGCCGCGCAGTTCAGCGTCACCAGCGGCTTGTCGCTCCGCGCGCTGCTGGCATGCAGCGCGCGCGCCACCAGCTCTTTCCCGGTGCCGGAATCACCATGAATCAGCACCGTCGCATCGGAAGGCGCAACCATCGCAATTTCACTCAGCAGTTGCTGCATCGCCGGGCTTTTGCCAACCATCCCAAACTGCGAGGCGGAAACTGACGGCAGCTCGCTGGCGGGCGTTCGCGTATGCGCCAGCGCGTTTTCCAGCGTCGTTTGCAGATTGTCAAAATCCAGCGGTTTGATTAAGTAATCCAGCGCACCGGTTTTTAGCGCCTCTACCGCCGTCTCCACGCTGGAAAACGCGGTCATGATCAGCACCGGAATGGCCGGGTTCAGCGCTTTGATCTCTTTCAGCGTTTCGATGCCGTCCATCTCCGCCATGCGTACATCGCACAGCACGAGGTCAAAGACGTGTTCACGCACCTGCTCGAGTGCGGCTCGCCCGCTGTAGGCCAGCGCGACGTCATAGCCCCATCCTCGCAGTAATGCCTGTAAAATAGTGCAGTGGCTGACGTCGTCATCCACCACCAGAATGTCGATCTTTGCGCGAATCATCCTTGTGAATCCTTACGTGTTAACGTCACCGGGAGCCAGAGGGTGAACGTTGCGCCCTTTCCTGGCAAGCTATTCGCCTGAATCGTCCCGCCATGTTGTTCAATGATGTTCTGTACCACCGCCAGCCCCAGCCCCGTACCGTCCGCTTTAGTCGTGAAATAAGGGGTGAAAATGGCGGCCAGCTGTTCCGCCGCAATCCCTTTCCCACTGTCTGCAACGGTGATTTTAACGCGATCGGCTCCGCTTGTGCTTGCCTCAACGCGGATGGTCCCCTGCCGATCGATGGCATGAATCGCGTTCAGATAAAGATTCAGCAACACTTGGGTCAGCCGGTCCGGGTCGGCCTGAATGGGCGGTAGCGCAGGGTCAGACACAAATTGCAGATCTATCGCCCGACTCTGCGCGTCCTGGCTGACCAGTTGCAGAGAGTGGCCAATCACCGCATTCAGATCCACCGACTGCAAAGACAAGTGCGCAGGCTTTACCAGTTCCAGCAGCTCGCTTACCACCCGGTTTAAACGATCGGCCTCTTTCGCCATCACCTGCGCCAGTTCATGCGCTTCACCGCCCGCCGGCGCGCGTTCAGCAAAGTACTTCGCCAGCCCTTTGATGGAAGACAGCGGATTACGAATCTCGTGCGCGACGCCTGCCGCCAGATGCCCGAGCGCCACCAGCCTCTCTTTACGGTTCATCTCATCCTGCAACAGCTGGCGAGAACGCAGGTATCGCCGGTACCAGAAGAATGTCAGGAGGGTCGCCAGCAATACGGTGGTCAGTGCGAAAAGCATAATCAGCGTATTGCGCCACTCACGCGCCTGCGTCACGGCCAACTCACTGGCATCAAAGGCGATAAAAATAGCCTGATGGGCAGAACCCGGCATTCCGCCATTGCCACGCGACATCCCGCGCATCCCGTGTCGTCCCGGGAAAAACAGTGGCTGGAACTGACGATAGATCTCCAGCGCCGGAACGGTTTCCCCCTGCGCATCCGTCGCGTCAAGCGCACGCCAGCGCGCCTCTTCTCCCGGATGTAATGTTTGCATCTCTGCCGGCGAGTAGAGCGTTTTCCCGACCAGGGCAGGATCGCTGTGCATGACAACGTTGCCCTGCGCATCCGTCACGGCAAACCACAGTACGCCAGGCTGCCCCGCCATCTCTTCGAGCAGCGTTTGCTGCTGAGCATGATGCATCCGCATGCCCATCCCGACGCGCGTCCCCGACTCCAGCGCACGGATCAGCACACTACCTTTTTCCAGCAGCGTCTGCCGCGCTGCGTCACTTTCACGCCCGTAATCGCGGATTACCATCACGGCAAATAGCCCAACCAGAATCAGGATGATGGCGGGTAGCACCCCGCTCAACCATCGGGCTACCGTATCCTTATGTTCTCGCATCATTCTCATCAGCTCTGAGTGACTCAATCCCTTTTTTGCTTCAGCAGAAATCATGCCACTTTTTACAGCCCGTATCCCGGTCTTGCCACACAAACTGCCGACACCGCCGGGTAAAAATGACCCACTGCATCCTTCCGGCGAGTCATTTTTACTCGCTTTGCCAGCCTGCGCGTCGCCAGAACCCACACCGGGCGGGAAAAATCGGTCTGGCACGGAAGATGCAATACGGAAGATAAGACCACCCACAGGAGGATAAATGATGAAACGGAACACGAAAAAAGCAGGCCTGGCGCTGATCGCCCTCTCTTTGATGGTGCTGGGCTCCAGCCCCGCACTGGCGCGACATCACTGGGGGAACGGCGGCGGCATGTGGCAACAGAATGGCAGTGGACTGAGCGCAGAGCAGCAGGCTGCCGCGCAAAAAATCCATAATGACTTTTACAACCAGACTAACGCCTTACGCCAGCAACTGATGTCCAAACGCTATGAATACAACGCGCTGTTAGCGACGAATCCGCCGGATACCGCCAAAATCAATGCGGTGGCGAAAGAGATGGAAACCTTAAGACAGTCACTGGATGAACAGCGGGTGAAACGGGATGTTGCCATGGCTCAGGCCGGTGTCCCTGGCGGTATGGGGATGGGTTACGGCGGATGCGGTGGCGGCGGTCATATGGGGCGCTGGTAATGTTTTGCCTGATGGCGCTACGCTTATCAGGCCTACAGAATGTCTGGTGTAGGCCGCCATCCGGCACCCATCAAAACGTTTTTTCTTTTGGCTGCCAGTGACAGAAGTCGGAATTCGCCACCAGCAGAAGCTGTGACCCTTCGGGCGCCTCCAGCCATGCCACGCTGACGTCAACAGATGAACGGCTCTGGCGGCGCTCAATGTGACCCATCGCCCAGGCATCTAAATCCGGTTTAATCGTCTCGCCTTCGCAGGTGGTAACCGTACGTTCAGCGGCATGCCAGCGTCCCTGACGCAAGACCACCCGCCCCTGTCGCAATGCATCGCTGGTCTGGCGGATCTGCTCGGCACGATAACGGTACAATTCGATTTGGTCGTTCGACAACTGCTGTTTATGGCCATCGACTTCGCGCTGCATAAAGCTTAGCTCGCCGCGATCGTCAAAACGCACGCGGATATGCTCCGGCGGTTCGCCATAAATATTGAGTTCTATCAGTGAAAGGGAATCACCCTGCCAGCGATACTCGCTGGTTGTGGTACTGCCATTACGCCACGGACTAAACACCGAAAGCATATGGACTCCATCTGACGCATCTTTACGCCAGATACGCACCGCCCCCTGGTTGTCAGCAAACCCACTGGCGGTAAACGGCGGAAGAGAGGCGTTATGGCTACAGGCCGTCAGCAACAGCACGCCTGCTAACGTCAACGTACGACGCCAGACAGACGAAAGGGGCGAAGCCGCCCCTTCATTAAAACTGTTCACAGCCACGCGGTCTTACTTAACTGCGTCTTTCAGTGCTTTACCAGAAACAAACGCCGGTACGTTAGCTGCGGCGATTTTGATTTCTTTACCGGTCTGCGGGTTGCGGCCAGTGCGCTCAGCACGGTGGTTCACTTTGAAGGTACCGAAACCAACCAGTTGTACAGCATCGCCTTCTTTCAGAGACTCAGTAATAGCAGCCAGAGTGGATTCCAGAGCAGCTTTAGCCTGGGTTTTGGACAGTTCTGCTTTGTCTGCAATTACATCAATCAGTTGAGTCTTGTTCATAAGTTATCCTTACAATGTGTTTATCGCTTGCTAAGCATCGAGTGCGACGGAAATGCCAGAAAAGCACTCTCCTGCATACACGCACCGATAGCCACTTTTTTTCGCCCTCCAAATGTAGACCAGACGGGGGGCGGAAGGGAAGCCTTCAGGTACGACAATTCAGAAGTTAAATCACGTTTTCGTGTCTTACTGCTGCAAATTTATACCGATATTGCTCTCGCCAGCCTCACGCAGGTCTGCTCTAAGCCCTTTTATCAGCTCAATGTCGCGTTCTTCGCAGTCAGCTAAAAGTCGGAATATTTCCCACTGAATATCCCACTCTTGCTCCACCGCCGGGTTATCTTTGAGCTCTTCATCGCTCATTTCTCGACCTGCCTGGGTCATTTCCAGCATCGCAACCGTGGTTATGGACGTCTTGCTGACTTCAATGGCGTGTTCCAGCGTCTCACCGCTCAAACGGGAATGAACCAGCTCGCTTAACGCCACGCAGGCATCAATGGCCGGATAAACCCCATACAGGTCATAATCGTCTGCCGCCGGAATCGCTTCTTCAAACTTCTCCAGTTGGCTGTCGAAATTCACTTTCGCGTCTTTGACCGTCAGCGTTTCCCAGATCAGGTCCAGAATACGGCGGTACACTTGTCCGTCGCCAAACCCGGTCTGTTGGCAGAACATGGCATAGTTCGGGTACATGCGCTCACACAGGCAGGCCATAAACGTGACGTGCTGCCAGCTTTCCAGACGTTCCAGACGCAGATGAATCGGGTTTTGTAACATGATGAATTCTCGAATCAGAAATTAGCGGCAGTGTACCGCAATCAGGGCTGAATTTCCTGCCATCGCATAAACGCCGGACGTTCAGATGCCACCGCATCCGCCCAGCGGGTTGGCTCCGGCAGGCGGTAGCCTTTCATACAGCGCTGCACCCACGCCAGAGCGCTGTCCAACCCGACACGATGGCCCGTAGCGATAAACAGCGGATTACAGCGCGCTTTGCTGCGCCAGACCCATGCCAGTTGTTCATCTTTGTCCATCAGCGGCGCCAGTGCGCCGGGTTCATCACCAAGGGGCCCAAACGTGCCACACAGACGCTTTTTCGCCACGCCAATGGTGGGCACATCCACCAGCAGCCCAAAGTGGCTGGCCACGCCGAGACGACGCGGGTGTGAGATACCGTGTCCATCCACAAACACTAAACCCGGTTTTTGTGACAATTGTGTCCACGCGGCCAACAGCGCGGGATACTCGCGAAATGAGAGAAAGCCGGGGATATAAGGCATGGTGGTGGCGATCCGCGCCACCTGGTATTCGACCAATTCCAGCGAGGGATATTTCAGCAGCACGATCGCGGCTCGCGTTACCTCACCACCTTGCTCAAACCCGACGTCGGCACCGGCGATCAGTTCCGGCGGATCGTTATCGAAACGATCCGCACGGATCACCGATGAGGCCAGTTCACGCTGCTGAGCACGTAGCGATGCGAGATCCATACTGACGCTCTACTTATGATACTGCGCAGATAAGCGGTGAACCGCCTCAACAAAGACGCCAGCATGCTCTGGCGGCACATCCTGATGAATGCCGTGGCCGAGGTTAAAAACATGGCCCTCGCCCTGTCCGAAACCGGAGAGGATCGTCGCCACTTCTTCTTCGATACGCGCCGCAGGCGCATAGAGCATCGATGGATCCATGTTGCCCTGCAAGGCCACTTTATGCCCCACACGACGACGGGCATCGGCAATATCGGTGGTCCAGTCGAGTCCGAGCGCATCGCAGCCGGTTTCCGCCATGGCTTCCAGCCACTGTCCGCCACCTTTGGTAAATAGCGTCACCGGCACGCGGCGACCGTCGTTTTCACGCAGCAGGCCATCGACGATTTTGTGCATGTAATACAGCGAGAACTGCTGATAATCGCGCCCGGTCAGCACGCCGCCCCAGGTGTCGAAAATCATCACCGACTGTGCGCCCGCCTTGATTTGAGCATTGAGATACAGCGTGACGCTCTTCGCCAGCTTATCAAGCAGCGCATGCAGCGTTTTCGGGTCGGCATACATCATCTTTTTAATCACGGTAAAGGCTTTACTGCTTCCGCCTTCCACCATGTAGGTCGCCAGCGTCCACGGACTGCCGGAGAAGCCAATCAGCGGCACGTCGCCTTTTAGCTCGCGACGAATCGTGCGTACCGCATTCATCACGTAGCCCAGTTCATCTTCCGGATCGGGAACCGGCAGTTTGTCGACATCGGCTTTGCAAGCCACCGGAGCGGTGAAACGCGGACCTTCGCCGGCTTCAAAATAGAGCCCCAGCCCCATCGCATCCGGAATGGTCAGGATATCCGAGAAGAGGATCGCCGCATCAAGCGGATAACGGCGCAGCGGCTGGAGCGTCACTTCACAGGCCAGCTCGGCATTTTTGCATAGCGACATAAAATCGCCCGCCTCTGCGCGGGTGGCTTTATATTCCGGTAAATAGCGGCCCGCCTGGCGCATCATCCATACCGGGGTGACATCAACGGGCTGGCGCAGCAGCGCACGCAGATAACGATCGTTCTTCAGTTCGGTCATTTTTGCAGTTCCTTATTGCGTCAGGCCGTCAGTGTATCATGTCATTCATACTCAGCCCGACACATTGCCACGGTATCTTCGATCAGACGCCGTGCGACGGTGCCTGGCGGCGGCAGGAGCGGTAGATCATCGTAGCGATACCAGTTAGCCTCCAGCAGCTCTTTCGGGTCGATGACGATCTCGCCGCTGTCATACTCCGCCATAAACGCGGTCATCAGCGACATCGGGAAAGGCCACGGCTGCGAGGTGATATAGCGCAGGTTTTTAATTTTAATGCCGCTCTCTTCCATCACCTCACGCGCCACCGCCTGTTCCAGGGTTTCACCCACCTCAACAAATCCGGCAAGTACGGTATGTACGCCGTTGCGATGGCGAACGTGTTGGGCAAGCAGGATCGAATCCTCACGGCGAATGGCGACGATAATGCAGGGGGCGATTTGCGGATAGTAACGTTCCCGGCAGTGGGTACAGAGCATCGCCCACTCGGTTTTACTCGGCTGCATCGGGTGCCCGCAGTAGCCGCAGAACTTATGCGATCGATAAAACTCCGCCAGTTGCACACCGCGACCCGCCAGTTGAAACAGCCCCGCATCCTGATCGAGCACCTGACGAACCGATCCCATCTCGTGACGCCGATGCTGTAGCACCAGCCAGACTGGCTCCCCTTCCCACTCTCCGATTTGCAGCGCTGGCTGCCCGACAAGATCGAAATTTGCCGCGTCGCCGTGTGGCAATTCGCCATGAGGCAACCATAATTTTTGCTCATGGCTGACGATCCACCAGCCGTGATCTAATTTTTCAATAATACGATCCATAGCTCTTGCACTACCTTTGCTTCACTGGCATGTTGATAACATTATTTTTACAATTCCTGCGTGAGCAGTTTTTAAATCTACACTTGCGGAGTCAATCATGCTAAACCAGCTGGAAGACCTGACAGAGCGCGTCAGAGGAAGTAACAAACTGGTTGATCGCTGGCTACATATACGTAAGCATCTGCTCGTGGCTTACTACAATCTGGTTGGCATTAAGCCTGGCAAAGAATCGTACATGCGGCTGAATGAAAAAGCGCTGGATGATTTTTGTCAGAGCCTGGTCGACTACCTTTCCACCGGACACTTCAGTATTTATGAACGTATTCTGCATAAATTGGAAGGTAACGGGCAGCTTTTAAAAGCGACAAAAATTTGGCCGCTACTGGAAGCTAACACACAACGCATCATGGACTACTATGACTCCAGCCTGGAAACGGCGATTGATCACGATAACTGCCTGGAGTTTCAACAGGTTTTATCCGATCTCGGCGAAGCGCTGGAAGCCCGATTTGCGCTGGAAGATAAGCTGATCATGCTGGTCTTTGACGCCATGCATGACAATGCGGTCATTAAACGTCCTGCTTGAGTTCGGCGCACATAACGCGTAATTTACCCCTATTGCCTCTTATCAGAGGTTACATCTTGTCGGAGTGCCTGGTGTGAAAACACCGGCTGAGACCGTTAATTCGGGATCCGCGGAACCTGATCAGGTTAAAACCTGCGAAGGGAACAAGAGTAATTCTGCTTTATGCGTAAGCCTTAACGGGCGGCGCACACCTATTACTCCTCCGTCGTCTGACAAGCCATCTCCTTACTTTTTTGGAATGAGCTATGTCTGCAACTACCCCTAAATTGTCCCGCCGCGAACAGCGCGCGCAAGCACAACACTTTATCGATACGCTGGAAGGCACCGCTTTCCCGAACTCCAGACGCATCTACATCACCGGCTCGACGAGCGATATCCGCATTCCGATGCGAGAGATCCAGCTTAGCCCGACGCTCATCGGCGGCAGCAAAGCGGAGCCGCAGTTTGAAGAAAACGAAGCGATTCCGGTGTACGACACGTCCGGTCCCTACGGCGATCCCGAGGTGGCGATCAACGTTCAGCAGGGTCTGGCGAAGCTGCGCCAACCGTGGATTGACGCCCGTCACGACAGCGAGGTGCTGACCGATCGGAGCTCAGCATACACCAAAGCACGCCTGGCCGACGACGGTCTGGACGAGCTGCGCTTCACCGGCTTGCTGACGCCAAAACGCGCCAAAGCGGGTAAATGCGTGACTCAGTTGCACTACGCCCGCCAGGGGATCGTCACCCCGGAAATGGAATTTATCGCCATTCGTGAAAACATGGGCCGTGAACGCATCTGCAGTGAAGTGTTACGCCAGCAGCATCCGGGCGAAGGATTTGGCGCACGCCTGCCGGAGAACATCACGCCGGAATTTGTGCGTGATGAAGTGGCCGCCGGACGGGCGATCATCCCTGCCAACATCAACCACCCGGAATCTGAGCCCATGATTATTGGCCGTAACTTCCTGGTAAAAGTGAATGCCAACATCGGTAATTCCGCCGTCACCTCCTCCATTGAAGAAGAAGTGGAGAAACTGGTGTGGTCAACGCGCTGGGGAGCGGACACCGTAATGGACCTCTCCACCGGTCGCTATATTCACGAAACCCGTGAGTGGATCCTGCGTAACAGTCCGGTGCCGATCGGCACCGTACCGATCTACCAGGCGCTGGAGAAGGTCAACGGGATCGCCGAAGATCTGACCTGGGAAGCCTTCCGCGATACGCTGCTGGAGCAGGCCGAACAGGGGGTGGACTACTTCACCATCCATGCCGGGGTGCTGCTGCGCTATGTGCCGATGACCGCGAAACGTCTGACAGGGATTGTCTCGCGCGGGGGATCCATTATGGCGAAATGGTGTCTCTCTCATCACAAAGAGAACTTCCTCTACCAGCACTTCCGCGAGATTTGTGAAATCTGCGCCGCCTATGACGTATCGCTGTCGCTTGGCGATGGCCTGCGTCCGGGTTCCCTTCAGGACGCCAACGACGAGGCGCAATTCTCGGAGCTGCATACGCTGGGGGAACTGACGAAGATCGCCTGGGAATACGATGTGCAGGTGATGATTGAAGGCCCGGGCCACGTGCCGATGCAGATGATCCGTCGCAATATGACCGAAGAGCTGGAGCACTGTCACGAAGCGCCATTCTACACCTTAGGCCCACTAACCACCGATATCGCACCGGGTTACGACCATTTTACCTCAGGGATTGGCGCGGCGATGATCGGCTGGTTTGGCTGCGCGATGCTCTGCTACGTCACGCCGAAAGAGCACCTCGGGCTGCCGAACAAAGAAGATGTCAAACAGGGGCTGATTACCTACAAGATTGCCGCCCATGCCGCCGACCTGGCGAAAGGGCATCCGGGGGCGCAAATCCGTGATAACGCGATGTCGAAAGCGCGCTTTGAATTCCGCTGGGAAGACCAGTTTAATCTGGCGCTCGACCCGTTCACCGCCCGCGCCTACCACGACGAAACCCTGCCCCAGGAATCCGGCAAAGTGGCGCACTTCTGCTCCATGTGCGGCCCGAAATTCTGCTCAATGAAAATCAGCCAGGAGGTTCGTGACTACGCCGCCGCCCAGACGATCGAAGTGGGAATGGCAGATATGTCAGAAAACTTCCGCGCCAAAGGCGGAGAAATCTACCTCAAACGGGAGAAAGCCTGATGGTTCAACCTGATTTCCCGACAGTTCCTTTTCGCCTGGGCCTCTATCCGGTTGTCGACAGCGTGGCGTGGATCGCGCGTCTGCTCGACGCTGGCGTGCAGACGCTTCAGCTGCGCATCAAAGATAAGCGCGATGAAGAGGTGGAAGCCGATGTGGTTGCCGCTATCGAACTGGGGCGGAAATACAACGCCCGTCTGTTTATTAACGATTACTGGCGGCTGGCGATCAAACACCGTGCATATGGCGTGCATCTGGGTCAGGAAGATCTGGAAACCACCGATCTGAAGGCGATTCAGGCGGCAGGATTACGCCTGGGCGTCTCGACGCACGACGATATGGAGATCGACGTGGCGCTGGCGGCACGTCCCTCCTACATCGCGCTGGGCCATGTCTTCCCGACGCAGACTAAGCAGATGCCGTCTGCGCCGCAGGGACTGGAGCAACTCGCGCGGCATATCAATCGCCTGAACGATTACCCAACCGTCGCCATTGGCGGGATCAGCCTGGAGCGCGCGCCCGCAGTGCTGGCGACTGGCGTAGGGAGTATTGCGGTGGTCAGCGCCATTACCCAGGCCGAAGACTGGCGAGCAGCCACCGCGCAGTTGCTGGCAATAGCAGGAGCAGGCGATGAATGATCGTGACTTTATGCGCTATAGCCGTCAGATCCTGCTGGGCGATATCGCTATTGACGGTCAGCAAAAGCTGCTTGCCAGCCGTGTGCTGATCGTCGGGCTGGGCGGATTAGGCTCACCGGCCGCGCTGTATCTGGCAGGCGCCGGTGTCGGCACGCTGGTGCTGGCTGACGACGATGACGTTCACCTCAGCAATCTGCAACGGCAGATCCTGTTCACCACGGATGATATTGCCCGCGCTAAATCGCAGGTTGCACAGCAGCGGTTGGCACGACTCAATCCGGATATCGAACTGCTCTCACTGACGCAGCGTCTGAGTGGAGAGGCGCTCAGACATGCGGTAGCGCAAGCGGATGTCGTGCTCGACTGCACCGACAACATGGCGACGCGTCAGGAAATTAACGCCGCCTGCGTGGCGCTTGATACCCCGCTGATTACCGCCAGCGCGGTCGGTTTTGGCGGCCAGTTGATGGTGTTGACGCCGCCGTGGACGCAAGGCTGCTATCGCTGCTTATGGCCAGACGACGCAGAACCCGAGCGCAACTGTCGTACGGCGGGCGTTGTCGGTCCCGTCGTCGGGGTGATGGGGACCCTGCAGGCGCTGGAAGCGATCAAACTGCTCAGCGGTATGGAGATACCCGGCGGCGAACTGCGCCTGTTTGACGGCAAAACCAGTCAGTGGCGCAGCCTGGCATTACACCGCGCCAGCGGGTGTCCGGTGTGTGGAGGGCGACATGCGAATACAGTTCAATGATGAGCCAATGCAGTGTGCAGAGGGACTCTCCGTGCATACGCTGCTGATTCAATTGAATCAGTTAAAACCCGGCGCCGCACTGGCGCTGAATCAACAGATCCTGCCCCGCGAGCAGTGGGAGCAGCACATCGTGCAGGAAGGCGACCAGATCCTGCTTTTTCAGGTTATCGCGGGGGGTTGACATGTTACGTATTGCAGATAAAACGTTTGATTCGCATCTGTTCACGGGTACGGGTAAGTTTGCATCACCAGCATTAATGATTGACGCGATCCGCGCCTCCGGTAGCCAACTGGTGACGCTGGCCATGAAGCGTGTGGATTTACGCCAGCATAATGACGCCATCCTGGCTCCCCTTATCGACGCGGGCGTCACGTTGCTGCCCAACACGTCCGGGGCGAAAACGGCGGAAGAGGCAATCTTTGCCGCACAACTAGCGCGCGAGGCGCTCGGTACCCATTGGCTGAAGCTGGAAATTCACCCCGATGCGCGCTGGTTATTGCCGGATCCCATTGAAACGCTGAAAGCTGCCGAGGCGCTGGTAAAACAAGGATTTGTGGTGCTGCCTTACTGCGGTGCGGATCCGGTACTGTGCAAACGGCTGGAAGAGGTGGGCTGTGCAGCGGTAATGCCGCTCGGCGCGCCGATTGGCTCTAATCAGGGGCTGGAAACCCGGGCCATGCTGGAGATCATTATCCAGCAGTCCACCGTTCCGGTGGTGGTGGATGCCGGAATCGGCGTGCCCAGCCACGCCACGCAGGCGCTGGAAATGGGCGCGGACGCGGTGCTGGTGAATACGGCGATTGCCGTGGCGGACGATCCGGTGATGATGGCCCGCGCTTTCCGTCTGGCGGTGGACGCAGGTCTTCTGGCGCGTCAGGCTGGACCGGGTCGCCGCAGCCGTCAGGCGCAGGCCACCAGCCCGCTGACCGGTTTTCTGGAGGCTTCAGCATGAAAACGTTCACCGATCGCTGGCAGCAACTCGACTGGGACGACATCCGCCTGCGCATCAACAGCAAAACGTCTGCTGACGTTGAGCGGGCGCTAAATGCGCCCCACCCCAGCCGCGACGATATGATGGCACTGCTGTCACCTGCCGCGAGCGCATACCTTGAACCGCTGGCACAACAGGCGCAGAAGCTAACCCGCCAGCGCTTCGGCAATACGGTGAGCTTTTACGTCCCGCTGTATCTCTCCAATCTGTGCGCTAACGACTGTACCTACTGTGGTTTTTCAATGAGTAACCGCATCAAGCGCAAAACGCTGGATGACGCGGAAATTGCCCGCGAATGCGCGGCGATCCGCGAGTTGGGTTTCGAGCATCTCCTGCTGGTCACCGGCGAGCATCAGGCAAAGGTCGGGATGGACTATTTCCGTCGCCACTTACCCACCATTCGCCAGCAGTTTTCGTCATTACAGATGGAGGTTCAGCCGTTAGCCGAGGCGGAATATGCCGAACTGAAAACGCTGGGGCTCGACGGAGTGATGGTCTATCAGGAGACGTATCACGAAGCAATGTACGCCCAGCACCATCTGAAGGGGAAAAAACAGGATTTCTTCTGGCGTCTGGAAACCCCGGACCGGCTGGGGCGCGCGGGTATCGACAAAATCGGCCTCGGGGCACTGATTGGTCTTTCCGACAACTGGCGGGTGGATTGCTATATGGTTGCTGAGCATCTGCTGTGGCTTCAGCAGCATTACTGGCAAAGCCGCTACTCGATTTCGTTCCCACGCTTGCGCCCATGCGCTGGCGGTATTGAGCCCGCCTCAATCATGGATGAGCGTCAACTGGTACAAACCATTTGCGCGTTCCGTCTGCTGGCGCCGGAGATTGAGTTGTCGTTGTCTACGCGGGAATCGCCCTGGTTTCGTGACCACGTGATCCCGCTGGCGATTAACAATGTCAGCGCGTTCTCGAAAACCCAGCCTGGCGGATATGCGGACGATCACCCCGAACTGGAACAGTTCGCGCCGCATGACAACCGCCGTCCCGAAACTGTCGCCGATGCGCTTTCCGCGCAGGGGCTTCAGCCGGTATGGAAGGACTGGGATGCGTATCTGGGGCGCGCTTCGCAAAGGCTATGAACCGCCTTGCAAAGGCGGTAACTCTTTTACGAGCCGCGACGAAAGAGAGAAAACGAGAGGTTGTCGCTAGCCTCTCACTTTTTTAACGTATCACTGTCAGCCGTAGCGCTGTCCAGGGCGAAAAGCTTCTTCCTCGTTTCGCCCTGCCTTCACCGAAATCAGCGAGATAAAACGCCAATTTCAGCCAAAAATGGCCACTGGGGTGTACACTTCTTAAGATAAATCATCTCGACTTATATCAGCGAGATTATAATTGCCTACATTCTTTCCTGATATGCAGAGCCACGTTGCTGGCTTCACTTCGCACTTCTCTTCAGGATTTACACTTTCTGGATAAGTACAGTAATGGCCGGTCATAACAGAAAACTTTCATTCACGACTCCAATATTGGTGAGCTTTACGGGGATCATACTCAGCTTTGTGTTGATCGCCATATTCATTACCTTTACGCAGAAGAATGATTTTCTTGAAGATTATCATGGCATTAATCGGAACTTCACCCATAACCTGGCGGTGAACTACACCGAGTCTTTGCTGCGCGAAAATGATTATATTCTTGGCCGGGCGGCGACCTACTTTTCTCGCGATGACCAGTTGAACAACACGGTAAACCTTGACCCGGAACAGGGTCTGAAAACCATCATGCAATTGCAGACGCTGATGCCGTCAGTCTCCTCGATCTCATTGGTGGATACAGAAGGCCATTACCTGCGCGCGCCCCAGGTGCAAAACACCGATCGCAGCAAAACGTTCGACGTGAAATCGCGCCCCTGGTTTATGGATCAGGCTGAAGCCAGTACGTTTAGCAACTATACCGCACCCTATATTGACTATTTTACGCACCACCCAACGGTGACGATCTACAAACCGGTCATCTCTCCCGAAGGGAAAATGAAAGGTACGATTGCGTTTCATCTTGATCTGACGTCAATGGGTTACGCACTGCGTCAGATGGTGGCTCCCGTCCAGGGTGAGTTCTTTGTGGTCGACCGTGATGGAAAAGTGGTATTGCATCCGGATACGGGCGCGCTGTTTAAACAGTATGTCAGTAAAAAAACCATGAACCGGATGACCAGCGGTGAAGGACATCTGTACGACCCGGATACGCAGGACTGGTACTACTACTATTCATTCACCAACCCGGACTGGTTTGTGATTTATCGGGTTTCAGATACCACACTCGTCGACCTGACACGCCATGAAACCAACATTGTGGCCTGGGGATTTGCCCTTGCAGCGATCATCATTGCGCTGTTTGGTCTCTATCTACGCCACGCCTCACGCACGGTGCTGATGAATATCATCAACGCAATCAAGACCGGCGACGTGAAACGCGCACCGCGCCTTGAAGCAATGCTGAGCAAAGCTATCGAATCCAATAAGGAGCGCGAACTGGCTTACGTCCGACAGGCGACCATTGATGCCCTGACCGGTTGTAAAAACCGCCGCGCTTTTGACAGCGATATCGCCGCGCTGATGAACGATCACCAACCGTTCGCCCTGGCACTGGTGGATATTGATAACTTTAAATCCATCAATGATACCTGGGGACATTTGAATGGCGACATCGTCCTGCGCAACGTCGCGCGCGAAGGGATTCAGATCATGCAACCCGCCGCCGTGTCCGTCTATCGCTATGGCGGTGAGGAGTTTGCCGTACTGTTCTCGGGTGAACAATTAAACAATGCGCATACCCTACTGGAACGCTGGCGCATCGAGGTCGCGCAGCGCTCATGGCGTGAAGAGGGTCTGCACGTCACCTTTAGCGCCGGATTCGGAGAATGGAATCTGGAAGCGCAGGAACAGTTGATCATGCGTGTTGATGAAGCGCTATACAAAGCCAAACAGGAAGGAAAAAACCGGATTATTGCCGCGAATCGCTAATCCCCTCTTCTCTGCAACGCCCGTTACGACGGGCTATTTTTCATTTTGAGAAAAACCGCAACCGGTTTCATTATTTGTGCGATTTCTTTGTGATGCTTTACACACATTCGCGGTAAGGCGGTTGTTCTCATCACTTGCTCAGACTAAAGATGAAGTATCAATGGAACCGTGAGAGCGAACTATGAAGAATATCGTTTTATGCTGTGCCGCCGGTATGTCCACCAGCATGCTGGTACAACGAATGAAAGATGCCGCTCAGAAGAAAGGGATCGACGTGACGATCAAGGCTGTGCCTGTCGCAGAGTTTAAAGAGAATATTGCTACGGCGGACATCGTCCTGTTGGGCCCGCAGGTCAAGTATGAACAGGCGAAACTGCAGGCGTTGGCCGATCCGCTCGGTAAGAAAGTCGCCGTGATCGACATGATGGATTACGGCATGATGAAAGGCGATGCTGTTCTGGACAAAGCCCTGAAGCTGATGGAGCCATAACATGGAAGAGTTAGAAACCATCATTATGGAACTGTTGGTTAACGCCGGAGCCGCACGAAGCCAGGCATTGACCGCCCTGCAACTGGCCCGCAAAGGCGACTTTGCCGGTGCCGAACAGGCGATGGAAGAGTCACGCGATTACGTCAAGCTGGCGCATAAAATCCAGACGCAGCTGATCGGGATCGATGAAGGGACCGGTAAGCTGCCGGTGAATTTGATCACCGTCCACTCGCAGGACCATCTGATGAACGCGATGGTGATTCAGGATCTGGCAGGTGACATGATTGAACTGTATCGCAGGTTGCCGCCGGTCAATTGAGCAAACGTCTTATCCGGCCTACGGGTCGTATACTCCAGGCCTGATAAGCGCAGCGCCATCAGGTATAAAAAAACCCGCCGAAGCGGGTTTTTTACTGTCAGGCAGTCAACGATTACTCGTTGTCAGAACCACCCAGACCTGCGTTCAGCAGTTCTGCCAGGCTGGCAGAGGCGTCTTCTGCAGTCACCTGCGGTGCAGCCGGGAGTTCACCCGCAGCACGGCGACGCATACGATCCTGGTGGTACGCATAACCGGTACCCGCCGGGATCAGACGACCTACGATAACGTTCTCTTTCAGGCCACGCAGTTCGTCGCGTTTACCCGCAACGGCTGCTTCGGTCAGGACACGCGTGGTCTCCTGGAACGATGCGGCAGAGATGAACGATTCGGTTGCCAGAGACGCTTTGGTGATACCCAGCAGATCGCGGGAGAACGTTGCGCCCACTTTGCCGTTCGCTTCCAGTTCGCGGTTAGCGATCTTGACGCGGGAGTATTCAACCTGTTCGCCTTCCAGGAAGTCGGAGCTACCTGCGCTTTCGATGGTGGCTTTACGCAGCATCTGACGAACGATAACTTCGATGTGCTTATCGTTAATCTTAACGCCCTGCAGACGGTATACGTCCTGAACTTCGTTAACGATGTAACGAGTTACAGCATGAACACCACGCAGACGCAGAATGTCGTGCGGCGCTTCCGGACCGTCGGAAACCACGTCACCACGTTCTACACGTTCACCTTCGAACACGTTGAGCTGACGCCATTTCGGAATCATCTCTTCGTACGGATCGCTACCGTCTACCGGGGTGATAACCAGACGACGTTTCCCTTTGGTTTCTTTACCGAAGGAAATAATACCGCTGATTTCAGCCAGGATTGCCGGCTCTTTCGGACGACGTGCTTCGAACAGGTCCGCAACGCGCGGCAGACCACCGGTGATATCCTTGGTACCGCCGGATTCCTGCGGAACACGCGCCAGGGTGTCACCGGAGCTGATCTGTACGCCATCTTCCAGCTGAACAATCGCTTTACCCGGCAGGAAGTACTGCGCAGGCATATCGGTACCCGGGATCAGTACGTCGTTACCCTGAGCATCAACGATTTTCAGTGCAGGACGCAGATCTTTACCACCGGTAGTACGTTCTGCGGAATCCAGAACCACCAGAGAAGACAGACCGGTTAACTCGTCGGTCTGACGCGTAATGGTCTGGCCGTCGATCATGTCAGTGAAGCGGACAAAACCACTCACTTCCGTGATAACCGGCATGGTGTGCGGATCCCAGTTTGCAACGGTTTCACCGCCGGCAACCTGCTCACCATCACCTTTCGCCATCACAGAGCCGTAAGGCACTTTATAGCTTTCTTTGGTACGACCGAATTCGTCGATCAGTTTCAGCTCAGTGTTACGGGAGGTGATCACCAGTTTACCGCTGGAGTTCACAACCGACTTCGCATTGCTCAGACGGATGCTACCTTTGTTTTTCACCTGGATGCTGGATTCAGCAGCCGCACGAGATGCCGCACCACCGATGTGGAACGTACGCATCGTCAGCTGTGTACCCGGCTCACCGATGGACTGTGCCGCGATAACGCCGATAGCTTCACCTTTGTTAATGATGTGGCCACGCGCCAGGTCACGACCGTAGCAGTGCGCACATACACCAAAGTCGGTGTCACAGGATACAACCGAGCGAACTTTCACAGAGTCAACGGAGTTTGCTTCCAGCAGATCACACCACTGTTCGTGCAGCAGCGTGTTGCGCGGAACCAGAATATCCGCCGTACCCGGCTTCAGAATGTCTTCTGCCGTTACACGACCCAGAACGCGATCGCGCAGTGGCTCTTTAACATCACCACCCTCGATAACCGGGGTCATGGTGATACCTTCCAGCGTGCCACAATCGTCTTCGGTCACAACCAGATCCTGTGCTACGTCAACCAGACGACGCGTCAGATAACCGGAGTTCGCTGTTTTCAGTGCGGTATCCGCCAGACCTTTACGAGCACCGTGCGTGGAGATGAAGTACTGGAGTACGTTCAGACCTTCACGGAAGTTCGCGGTGATTGGCGTTTCGATGATGGAGCCATCCGGCTTCGCCATCAGACCACGCATACCAGCCAGCTGACGAATCTGTGCAGCAGAACCACGCGCACCGGAGTCGGCCATCATGTAGATGCTGTTGAAGGAAACCTGCTGCTCTTCCTGACCGTCACGGTTAATCACGGTTTCGGTTTGCAGGTTGTCCATCATCGCTTTGGATACACGATCGTTCGCCGCAGCCCAGATATCGATCACTTTGTTGTAACGTTCGCCGGCGGTGACCAGACCAGACTGGAACTGTTCCTGGATCTCAGCAACTTCCGCTTCCGCTTCAGAGATGATCTCGTGTTTTTTCTCCGGGATGACCATGTCATCGATACCCACAGATGCACCTGAACGCGCTGCATAAGCAAAGCCGGTGTACATCGTCTGGTCCGCAAAAATAACGGTCGGTTTCAGGCCCAGAATACGGTAGCAAGTGTTCAGCATTTTGGAGATGGCTTTCTTACCCAGCGCCTGGTTGACGATGGAGAAAGGCAGACCTTTCGGTACGATCATCCACAGGATTGCACGACCTACCGTCGTATCAATCAGGCTGGTTTTCGCAACGAATTCGCCGTTAGCATCTTTTTCGTATTCGGTGATACGCACTTTAACGCGCGCATGCAGAGAGGCCAGGCCAGCGCGATAAATACGCTCAGCTTCTTTCGGGCCAGTCAGCACCATGCCTTCGCCTTTGGCGTTAACACAGTCACGGGTCATGTAGTACAGACCCAGTACAACGTCCTGAGACGGAACGATGATAGGTTCGCCGTTCGCCGGGGACAGGATGTTGTTGGTAGACATCATCAGCGCACGCGCTTCGAGCTGGGCTTCCAGCGTCAGCGGTACGTGAACAGCCATCTGGTCACCATCGAAGTCGGCGTTGTATGCCGCACAAACCAGCGGGTGCAGCTGAATAGCTTTACCTTCGATCAGTACCGGTTCAAAGGCCTGGATACCCAGACGGTGCAGTGTTGGCGCACGGTTCAGCAGTACCGGGTGTTCGCGGATCACTTCATCCAGGATATCCCAAACGACAGCTTCTTCACGCTCAACCATTTTCTTCGCGGCTTTGATGGTGGTGGCGAGGCCACGCAGTTCCAGTTTGCCGTAGATGAACGGTTTGAACAGTTCCAGTGCCATTTTCTTCGGCAGACCGCACTGATGCAGACGCAGGTATGGACCTACGGTGATAACAGAACGACCGGAGTAGTCAACACGCTTACCGAGCAGGTTCTGACGGAAACGACCCTGTTTACCTTTGATCATATCGGCCAAAGATTTCAGAGGACGTTTGTTAGAACCGGTGATCGCACGACCGCGACGACCGTTATCCAGCAGGGCGTCAACCGCTTCCTGCAGCATACGTTTTTCGTTGCGTACGATGATATCCGGCGCAGCCAGATCCAGCAGACGTTTCAGACGGTTGTTACGGTTGATCACGCGACGATACAGATCGTTCAGATCCGACGTGGCGAAACGACCACCATCCAGCGGCACCAGCGGACGCAGATCTGGCGGCAGAACCGGCAGAACGGTCAGGATCATCCACTCTGGCTTGTTGCCAGACTGCACGAACGCTTCCAGCAGCTTGATACGCTTGGTCAGCTTCTTACGTTTGGTTTCGGAGTTGGTTTCGTTCAGCTCTTCACGCAGAGTTTCACACTCTTGCTCCAGATCCATGCTTTTCAGCAGGGCCTGGATCGCTTCCGCACCCATCTTCGCGTCAAATTCGTCACCGAACTCTTCCAGCGCATCCAGATACTGTTCTTCAGTCAGGATCTGCTGGCGTTCCAGATTGGTCATACCGCCTTCGATAACCACATAGGATTCGAAGTACAGTACGCGTTCGATATCGCGCAGCGGCATATCGAGCAGCAGGCCGATACGGGACGGCAGAGATTTCAGGAACCAGATGTGAGCAGTCGGGGACGCCAGCTCGATGTGGCCCATACGCTCACGGCGTACTTTAGTCTGGGTCACTTCAACGCCGCACTTCTCACAGATCACACCGCGGTGTTTCAGGCGCTTGTACTTACCGCACAGGCACTCGTAGTCTTTTACCGGCCCAAAGATACGGGCGCAGAAAAGGCCGTCACGCTCAGGTTTGAACGTACGGTAGTTAATGGTTTCCGGCTTCTTAACTTCACCGAAAGACCATGAACGGATCATGTCTGGCGAAGCCAGAGCAATTTTGATCGCATCAAACTCTTCGGTTTTAGTTTGCGCTTTCAGAAACTTTAATAAGTCTTTCACGGATTTGCTCCCGTCGGAGTTAGCACATTCCGCTGCCGGGTATTATCCCGGCAGCAGTGACCTGTTTGAGCGAGAATTACTCGTCTTCCAGTTCGATGTTGATACCCAGCGAACGAATCTCTTTCAACAGTACGTTGAAGGATTCCGGCATGCCCGGTTCCATCTGATGGTTGCCATCTACGATGTTCTTATACATCTTAGTACGGCCGTTCACGTCATCAGACTTAACGGTGAGCATTTCCTGCAGGGTGTATGCCGCGCCGTATGCTTCCAGCGCCCACACTTCCATCTCCCCGAAGCGCTGACCACCGAACTGCGCCTTACCACCCAGCGGCTGCTGAGTAACCAGGCTGTAGGAACCGGTGGAACGAGCGTGCATCTTATCGTCGACCAGGTGGTTCAGTTTCAGCATGTACATGTAACCTACGGTTACCGGACGCTCGAACTGCTCACCCGTACGGCCGTCGAACAGCGTGATCTGACCGGAAGTCGGCAGGTCACCCAGTTTCAGCAGCTCTTTAATTTCCGCTTCTTTCGCACCGTCGAACACCGGCGTTGCGATTGGCATACCTTTGCGCAGGTTTTCAGCCAGACGCAGAACTTCTTCATCGCTGAAGGTATTCAGGTCAACTTTCTGACGAACGTCAGCGCCCAGATCGTACGCACGCTGGATGAACTCGCGCAGTTTCGCGACTTCTTGCTGCTGTTTCAGCATGGCGTTGATCTTATCGCCGATACCTTTCGCAGCCATACCCAGGTGGGTTTCCAGAATCTGACCGATGTTCATACGAGACGGTACGCCCAGCGGGTTCAGTACGATATCTACCGGCGTACCGTTAGCATCGTGCGGCATATCTTCGATCGGGTTGATCTTAGAGATAACACCCTTGTTACCGTGACGACCTGCCATCTTGTCACCAGGCTGGATACGGCGTTTAACGGCCAGGTATACCTTAACAATCTTCAGCACGCCCGGTGCCAGATCGTCGCCTTGGGTGATTTTGCGGCGTTTCGCTTCGAGTTTTTTCTCGAACTCGTGTTTCAGTTCGTCGTACTGCTCAGCCAGCTGTTCCAGCTGATTTTGTTTCTCTTCGTCGGTCAGGCCGAGTTCCAGCCAGCGATCGCGAGGCAGTTTGTCGAGCTTCTCAGCTTCAACGCCACCGGCAACCAGCACAGCGTAGATACGGCTGAACAGGCCAGCTTCGAGGATCTGCAGTTCTTCAGACAGGTCTTTCTTCGCCTGCTTCAGCTGCATCTCTTCGATTTCCAGCGCACGTTTGTCTTTTTCTACGCCATCGCGAGTAAAGACCTGAACGTCGATAACCGTACCGGAAACACCGTTTGGTACGCGCAGAGAAGAGTCTTTAACGTCAGACGCTTTCTCACCGAAGATCGCACGCAGCAGTTTTTCTTCTGGCGTCAGCTGGGTTTCACCTTTCGGCGTGACCTTACCCACCAGAATGTCGCCGCCGGTCACTTCCGCACCGATGTAAACGATACCGGATTCATCCAGTTTGGAGAGCGCAGCTTCACCCACGTTCGGGATATCAGCGGTGATCTCTTCCGGCCCCAGCTTGGTGTCACGGGACACGCACGCCAGTTCCTGAATGTGGATGGTGGTGAAACGGTCTTCCTGGACAACACGCTCGGATACGAGGATGGAGTCTTCGAAGTTGTAACCGTTCCACGGCATGAACGCGACGCGCATGTTCTGACCGAGTGCCAGTTCACCGAGATCGGTAGACGGACCATCTGCCAGTACATCACCACGTTCAACCGGCTCACCCAGAGAGACGCAAGGCATCTGGTTGATACAGGTGTTCTGGTTAGAACGGGTGTATTTGGTCAGGTTGTAGATGTCGATACCCGCTTCGCCCGGGTACATCTCGTCTTCGTTAACTTTGATAACGATACGGGAAGCATCCACGTACTGAACGGTACCGCCACGTTTAGCCACCGCAGTGACACCGGAGTCAACGGCAACAGCACGTTCCATACCGGTACCTACCAGCGGCTTATCAGCACGCAGAGTCGGAACCGCCTGACGTTGCATGTTCGCACCCATCAATGCACGGTTGGCGTCATCGTGTTCCAGGAACGGGATCAGGGACGCACCGACGGAAACCACCTGCTGGGTGGAAACGTCCATGTAGTCAACCTGGTCGCGGCTGAACAAGCTGGATTCGCCTTTACTACGGCAGGTCACCAGATCTTCTACGAAGTGGCCATCGTCATCCAGGTTGGAGTTCGCCTGAGCGATAACGAAGTTACCTTCTTCAATGGCAGACAGGTAATGAATCTCATCCGTCACAACGCCATCAACAACGCGACGATACGGCGTCTCGAGGAAGCCATATTCGTTAGTCTGTGCGTACACGGACAGGGAGTTGATCAGACCGATGTTCGGACCTTCAGGCGTTTCGATTGGACATACGCGACCATAGTGGGTCGGGTGTACGTCTCGAACTTCAAAGCCAGCGCGTTCACGCGTCAGACCGCCTGGGCCGAGTGCAGAGATACGACGTTTGTGCGTAATCTCAGACAGCGGGTTGTTCTGGTCCATAAACTGAGACAGCTGGCTGGAACCGAAGAACTCTTTCACTGCCGCAGAAATCGGTTTGGCGTTGATCATGTCCTGAGGCATCAGGGTATCCAGATCGCCCAGAGACAGACGCTCTTTCACCGCACGCTCAACACGTACCAGGCCAACGCGGAACTGGTTTTCCGCCATTTCGCCTACGGAACGGATACGACGGTTGCCGAGGTGGTCGATATCATCGACTTCGCCTTTACCGTTACGGATATCGATGAGCTTCTTCATCACTTCGATGATGTCGTCTTTGCTCAGGATACCGGAACCTTCGATTTCGTCGCGCAGCAGAGAACGGTTGAACTTCATACGACCGACCGCAGACAGGTCATAACGGTCTTCAGAGAAGAACAGGTTCTCAAACAGGCTTTCAGCTGCTTCACGTGTCGGCGGTTCACCCGGGCGCATCATGCGGTAGATTTCTACCAGCGCGCTCAGACGATCGTTAGTTGGGTCGACACGTACGGTTTCAGAAATGTACGGGCCGTGGTCCAGATCGTTGGTGAACAGGGTTTCGATACGTTTGTGGCCAGACTGGCTCAGCTTAGCCAGCAGATCCAGGCTCAGCTCCATATTCGCCGGGCAGATCAGCTCGCCAGTGGATTCGTCAACGTAATCTTTCGCAGCCACTTTGCCCGCAATGTACTCAACCGGAACTTCGATATGTTTGATATCGTCTTTTTCCAGTTGGCGGATGTGACGCGCAGTGATGCGGCGGCCTTTTTCAACGTAGATTTTACCGTTCGCTTCGATATCGAAGGAGGCGGTTTCACCACGCAGACGTTCAGGCACCAGCTCCATCTGCAGTTTGTTGTCGCGAATCTCGAAAATAACTTTTTCGAAGAACAGATCCAGGATCTGCTCAGTAGTGTAGTTCAGCGCACGCAGAATAATGGTCGCAGGCAGTTTACGGCGACGGTCGATACGTACGAACAGGTTGTCCTTCGGATCGAATTCGAAGTCCAGCCAGGAACCACGGTAAGGAATGATGCGCGCGTTATACAGCACTTTACCCGAAGAGTGGGTTTTGCCTTTGTCGGAGTCAAAGAAGACGCCTGGGCTACGGTGCAACTGAGAAACGATAACACGCTCAGTACCATTGATAACAAAGGTACCGTTGTCGGTCATGAGCGGAATTTCGCCCATGTAGACTTCTTGTTCTTTAATGTCTTTAACGGTGCCTTCCGGCGCTTCGCGCTCGTAGATCACCAGACGCAGTTTTACGCGCAGCGGTGCGGAATAGGTCACGCCACGGATCTGACATTCCTGAACGTCAAACACCGGTTCGCCAAGGCGGTAGCTGACGTATTGCAGCTCGGAATTACCGCTGTAGCTCTGAATCGGGAATACGGAACGGAAGGCGGCTTCCAGACCATACTGCCCCTCAGGATCTTGCTCGATAAACTTCTGAAACGAGTCAAGCTGGATAGAAAGGAGATAAGGCACATCCAGAACTTGTGGACGTTTACCAAAATCCTTACGAATACGTTTTTTCTCGGTATAGGAGTAAACCATAGGGTTCCTCAGCTCGCTGACAAGTCGACCCATCTGTCCATTGAGCGGACAGTTTGTGCAACACTATTTTGTTGACCGGAAAATCGAATACTTTCCGCAATGCCTGTTGCTATCACGCTTAAACCATTTCATTGCGATTTACACAGAACGGACGCCCTGTCGCAGTATATTAAGTCGTCGATAGAAACAAGCATTGAAAGGCACAGCAGTAGTCAAACAGTGTGAAACGCTACTGGCGCCTTACAGCGCAAAAAGGCTGGTGACTAAAAAGTCACCAGCCATCAGCCTGATTACTCAAGCTGCAACCAGAAAAGTTGGCTTATTTAACTTCAACTTCAGCGCCAGCTTCTTCCAGAGATTTTTTCAGTGCTTCTGCGTCATCTTTGCTCACGCCTTCTTTCAGCGCAGCCGGAGCAGATTCTACCAGGTCTTTAGCTTCTTTCAGACCCAGGCCAGTTGCGCCACGTACTGCTTTGATTACAGCAACTTTGTTAGCGCCAGCAGCTTTCAGAATTACGTCGAATTCAGTTTTTTCTTCAGCAGCTTCAACCGGGCCAGCAGCTACAGCGACAGCAGCAGCAGCGGAAACACCGAATTTTTCTTCCATTGCAGAGATCAGTTCTACAACGTCCATTACGGACATAGCGGATACTGCTTCAATGATTTGATCTTTAGTGATAGACATTTAAATTGTTCCTGAATATCAGAATAAGTTTATACGTAAGCGGATGCTTTAAAAGGATAACTGCGATTAAGCAGCTTCTTTCGCATCGCGTACAGCAGCCAGAGTACGAACCAGTTTGCCAGCCGAAGCTTCTTTCATGGTTGCCATCAGGCGTGCAATTGCTTCTTCGTAGGTCGGCAGAGTTGCCAGGCGGTCGATCTGAGACGCCGGGATCAGCTCACCTTCAAAGGCAGCGGCTTTGACCTCAAATTTTGCATTCGCTTTCGCGAACTCTTTGAACAGACGAGCAGCAGCGCCCGGGTGTTCCATAGAGTATGCAATCAGGGTCGGACCAACAAACGTGTCTTTCAGGCACTCGAACGGAGTACCTTCAACGACGCGGCGCAGCAGGGTGTTACGAACAACACGCATGTAAACGCCAGCTTCACGACCTGCTTTACGCAGTTCAGTCATTTTATCTACAGTTACGCCACGGGAATCCGCAACTACTGCAGACAGCGCGCCTTTGGCTACTTCGCTGACTTCAGCAACAATCGCTTGTTTGTCTTGAAGATTTAAAGCCATTAGCTTTGCTCCTGGATGTTTGCCGGAACTCATGTTCCGGAACTCACTTCACTCTTTCCAACGAAAAGAGCGTCTTAATACGGTGAGCAGAAACAAGCCAGAGTATCCAAAAATAATCTTAGCGTTCTGTCACCGTCTACGCAGGGGATTAAGTTTCTTACGAAACACCTGCGGTCTTCGACGGAGGCCTGGATAGGCCAGGCTCCAACGAACAAATCTGTTCTATGTCTTCGTCTTTCGAACCGCAATTCAAATGACTTGCATAGTGTCTGTCTCTTTCAACAGAAACGTGGGGGTAGAATTGTAGACAAATCCACCGCCCACGTAAAGCTAATCTTAGTTCGCGGAAGCGCTCAGACCAGCCTGATCAACGGCAACGCCAGCACCCATGGTGGTGGAGATGCTGATTTTCTTGATGTACACGCCTTTCGCCTGAGTCGGTTTTGCTTTCTTCAGCGCAACCAGCAGAGCTTCCAGGTTTTCTTTCAGTTTGTCAGCGTCAAAATCCACTTTACCGATGGTAGTGTGGATGATGCCGTTTTTGTCGTTACGGTAACGAACCTGGCCCGCTTTAGCATTCTTAACTGCTTCAGCAACGTTCGGCGTTACGGTACCAACTTTCGGGTTAGGCATCAGGCCACGCGGACCCAGAACCTGGCCCAGCTGGCCAACAACGCGCATTGCATCCGGGGAAGCAATAACAACGTCAAAGTTCATTTCGCCTTTCTTGATCTGGTCAGCCAGATCTTCCATACCTACCAGTTCAGCGCCAGCAGCTTTAGCAGCTTCAGCGTTTGCACCCTGGGTAAATACGGCTACGCGAACGGAACGGCCAGTACCGTGCGGCAGTACAGTTGCACCACGTACGTTCTGGTCAGATTTACGCGCATCGATACCGAGGTTAACGGCAACGTCTACACTTTCAACGAACTTAGCGGTAGCCAGTTCTTTCAGCAGAGAGATAGCTTCGTTGATGTCGTACTGTTTGGTCGCATCAACTTTCTCACGGATCACACGCATGCGCTTGGTCAGTTTAGCCATTTCTTAGTCCTCCACTACCAGGCCCATGGAACGTGCAGTACCTTCAATGGAGCGAGTCATCGCTTCAATGTCGGCACCAGTCATGTCGGCAGCTTTGGTCTGCGCGATTTCCTGCAGCTGAGCGCGGGAAATTTTACCTACTTTGTCTTTGTTCGGCTTACCGGAACCAGACTTAATACCAGCCGCTTTCTTCAGCAGAACGGCTGCCGGAGGCGTTTTGGTAATGAAGGTGAAAGAACGGTCAGCGTAAACGGTGATAACAACCGGAATCGGCAGACCTTTTTCGATGGAATCAGTCTTAGCGTTGAACGCTTTGCAGAATTCCATGATGTTAACACCCTGTTGACCCAGAGCAGGACCAACCGGCGGACTCGGGTTTGCCATACCAGCTGCAACCTGCAGCTTGACGTAGGCTTGGACTTTCTTAGCCATTCTCAATTTCCTCTGTTGGGTGATAGCGCCTCAGAGAGGCTCCCCGTGATATAAAAATTCGTTCTACGGGCCAGGCCCATAAAAACAAAAGGCGCGAAATTGTATTCCAATCTCACGCCTTGTGCAACGATTAAATCGCCGCTTTTTTGATCGCTACTTAGGCTTTTTCAACCTGAGCAAAGTCCAGTTCTACCGGGGTCGCACGACCGAAGATAGAGACGGACACTTTCAGGCGGGACTTCTCATAGTCCACTTCTTCAACGACGCCATTAAAGTCCGCAAACGGACCATCGTTGACACGCACCATCTCACCCGGTTCAAACAGCGTTTTCGGACGCGGCTTATCACCCACCTGCTGCAGGCGGTTCATAATCGCATCAACTTCTTTGTCGCTGATCGGCGCCGGACGGTCAGATGTACCGCCGATAAAGCCCATCACGCGCGGCACGCTACGCACCAGGTGCCAGCTCGCGTCATTCATGACCATCTGGACCAGCACATAACCCGGGAAGAATTTACGCTCGCTCTTACGGCGCTGACCACCACGGATTTCGACCACTTCTTCGGTCGGCACCATGACTTCGCCAAACAACTCTTCCATATTGTGTAATTTGATATGCTCGCGCAGCGACGTGGCTACGCGGCCTTCAAAACCGGAAAACGCCTGAACGACGTACCAGCGCTTTTTAGGAGCTTCAGACATCTCAGAACCTCAGGCCAGTGATAAAGGAAACCAGGCGAACCAGAATACCATCCAGTCCCCACAGGATCAGTGACATTACTGCGGTAACCGCAGCCACAATCAGCGTGGTGTGCAATGTTTCCTGGCGAGTCGGCCAAATGACCTTACGTACTTCAGTACGCGCTTCGCGGGCAAAAGCAACGGTAGCTTTACCTTTTGTCGTCAACAGCGCGACACCACCCGCTGCAGCAATCAGAATTACTACGGCCAGCGCACGCAGCGGCAGCATCATGTCACGATAAAGATAGTTGCCAACAATTGCCACGAGCAGCAATGCCACAACCACGATCCACTTTATCGCTTCCAGGCCACGCCCGCTCCCTTGAGCTTCGGTATTCGCACTCATAAACCAACCTGTCAGAAGTATTCTACAAATAATTTCACCCCGCGAATGCGAGGCTAACCAGTCAACCTTGTGCCGAAATGTATTTGGGCATTCCGGGCTCAACGCCCTCTTCAGAGCCTGTCTCAGCAATGATTATGACAAATAAAATCACTGATGAGCCAGGTTCTGGTTCGAAAGCGTGCAAAAAGGGCATCAAATGATGCCCTTTTAATGCGCATTGCGTCAAATGTTATCAGCGATTAGCTGAGAACTTTAGCAACAACGCCTGCGCCTACCGTACGGCCGCCTTCACGGATTGCGAAACGCAGACCGTCGTCCATCGCGATCGGGTGGATCAGGGTAACAACCATTTTGATGTTGTCGCCCGGCATTACCATCTCAACGCCTTCCGGCAGTTCGATGGTGCCAGTCACGTCAGTAGTACGGAAGTAGAACTGCGGACGGTAGCCTTTGAAGAACGGAGTATGACGGCCGCCTTCGTCTTTGGACAGGATGTACACTTCAGATTCGAACATCGTGTGCGGCTTGATGGTGCCCGGCTTAGCCAGTACCTGACCACGTTCGATTTCTTCACGTTTGATACCACGCAGCAGAACACCAACGTTCTCACCCGCACGGCCTTCGTCCAGCAGTTTGCGGAACATTTCAACGCCAGTACAGGTAGACTTAGCAGTCTCTTTGATACCAACGATTTCAACTTCTTCGCCAACTTTGATGATACCGCGTTCTACACGACCGGTAACAACGGTACCACGACCGGAGATGGAGAATACGTCTTCGATCGGCAGCAGGAACGGCTTGTCAATCGCACGCTCTGGTTCCGGGATGTAAGAATCCAGGAAGCCAGCCAGTTCGATGATTTTCGCTTCCCACTCTGCATCGCCTTCCAGCGCTTTCAGAGCAGAACCACGAACGATCGGCGTGTCGTCGCCCGGGAAATCGTACTGAGACAGAAGTTCACGAACTTCCATTTCTACCAGTTCCAGCAGCTCTTCGTCATCAACCATGTCGCATTTGTTCAGGAACACGATGATGTACGGAACGCCTACCTGACGACCCAGCAGGATGTGCTCACGAGTCTGCGGCATCGGGCCGTCAGTCGCAGCAACAACCAGGATCGCGCCGTCCATCTGCGCAGCACCGGTGATCATGTTTTTAACATAGTCGGCGTGGCCCGGGCAGTCTACGTGTGCGTAGTGGCGAGTCGGGGTGTCATATTCAACGTGAGAGGTGTTGATGGTGATACCACGAGCTTTTTCTTCCGGCGCGTTATCGATCTGATCGAATGCGCGAGCAGCACCGCCGTAGGTTTTAGCCAGTACGGTAGTGATGGCAGCGGTCAGCGTTGTTTTACCATGGTCAACGTGGCCGATAGTACCGACGTTAACGTGCGGTTTTGTACGTTCAAACTTTTCTTTAGACATCGATTGTCCCTCTAAGACACGGATAAATCGGTGATATCACCACATCAACCAGGCGATATGCCTGAACTGTTGAATCATTGAGTCGTTACAGAGAAAACACGGGGAGGAGAAGTGAAGTGGTGCTGATACCCAGAGTCGAACTGGGGACCTCACCCTTACCAAGGGTGCGCTCTACCAACTGAGCCATATCAGCACGTCTGGAGCGGGCAGCGGGAATCGAACCCGCATCATCAGCTTGGAAGGCTGAGGTAATAGCCATTATACGATGCCCGCATCCTGAAACTCGGCTACCCAGTTCTTTCTGTAACAAAAAAAGAGACAAGTCTCTTTTCTCATTCGAGCCGATTATTTTCTTAACCAGCTCAGACAGCAATTGCTGCCAGAAAGTGGTGGTGGGGGAAGGATTCGAACCTTCGAAGTCTGTGACGGCAGATTTACAGTCTGCTCCCTTTGGCCGCTCGGGAACCCCACCGGACTTGATGGTGCCGACTACCGGAATCGAACTGGTGACCTACTGATTACAAGTCAGTTGCTCTACCTACTGAGCTAAGTCGGCATCAAGTAGCGCGCATTCTATGGAGACCTGCGAGCTCATGCAACTAAAAAATTGCATAAAATGTTCTATCGCTCACATTTTGCGCTATACGACCAATAAATGACGTATTTTCAGTCAGCTTAGCATAAAATTTCGACATTATCTGGCAGTCCATTTCCTCTCATCTGCGTCAGGTAGTGCTTCAACGCGCCAAACCATCGCCTGTACATCTGGAATATCCGTCACATTGCTTTTCAGGGAATGATGTCCAGAAGAGATTTTTTCTTATTATTCCCCCCCATCTGGTGTTACCCTCCTGCCCATTGTCCAAATTAACTGAAATGTGACGTGCCATTGCATGCCGGGGATGACGTGCTTTTTATCACTGCCCTGATGGTGTAATGACAGCCAGAAACATGCTTATGAGTATAAAAGAGCAAACGTTAATGACGCCTTACCTACAGTTTGACCGCAACCAGTGGGCTGCGCTTCGTGATTCCGTGCCGATGACCCTCACTGAAGAAGAGATCGCGCGGTTAAAAGGGATTAATGAAGATTTATCGCTGGAAGAAGTTGCAGAGATCTATTTACCCCTGTCGCGTTTGCTTAACTTCTATATCAGCTCGAACCTGCGTCGTCAGGCCGTTCTTGAACAGTTTCTGGGCACGAACGGCGAGCGTATTCCTTATATCATCAGTATTGCTGGCAGCGTGGCGGTAGGGAAAAGTACCACCGCGCGTGTATTACAGGCGTTACTGAGTCGTTGGCCAGAACACCGTCGTGTTGAACTGATCACCACTGATGGTTTTCTTCATCCAAACCAGGTATTAAAAGACCGTGGATTAATGAAGAAGAAAGGCTTTCCGGAATCGTATGACATGCACCGTCTGGTCAAATTTGTTTCCGATCTCAAATCCGGCGTGCCAAACGTAACCGCTCCGGTTTATTCGCATCTGATTTATGATGTGATCCCTGATGGGGATAAAACCGTGGCCCAACCCGATATATTAATTCTCGAAGGACTCAATGTTCTGCAGAGCGGGATGGACTATCCACATGACCCTCATCATGTATTTGTTTCGGACTTCGTCGACTTCTCTATTTATGTTGATGCGCCGGAAGAGTTACTGCAGACATGGTATATCAATCGTTTTCTTAAATTCCGCGAGGGGGCGTTTACCGACCCTGACTCTTATTTCCATAACTACGCGAAACTGACGAAAGAGGAGGCGATCAACACGGCTACCTCATTATGGAAAGAAATTAACTGGTTGAATTTAAAGCAAAATATTCTACCCACGCGTGAGCGTGCGAGTCTGATTATGACCAAAAGCGCGAATCATGCCGTCGAGCAGGTTCGCCTGCGAAAATAATTAAAAAAGGGAGCGAAAGCTCCCTTTTTATTATTCTGCGCTTCTCAGGGAGATTTCTCCCCCAACCCACGGTTTTATAATGCCATCCTGTTCCAGAAGTAATGCGCCCTGCGCATCAATACCTCGTGAAATACCGTATATTTCTTTTTCGCCGATAATCAGTTTGACCTGGCGATTGATAAAGTTATCCAGTTTTTCCCAACGGGAAAGATAAGGAGCCAGCCCTTCCTGCTCAAATAACTCCAGCGCGGTACGTAATTCACGAATGAGCCTTGCTGCCAGCGTGTTGCGATCGAGCGTAATCCCTGCTTCCTGCAACGTAATCCATCCCTGATTCACCACGCCTTCTTCCACGCGGCGCATCGCCATGTTAATGCCGGCACCAATGACAATCTGCGCAGCATCGCCCGTCTTACCCGTTAACTCGACCAGGATCCCCGCCAGTTTGCGATCCAACAGGTAGAGATCGTTAGGCCACTTCACCCGTACCTTATCCGCCCCCAGCTCGCGCAGCACCTCAGCCATCACGATACCGATCACCAGGCTTAAGCCGATCGCGGCGGCCGGCCCCTGCTCCAGACGCCAGAACATCGAAAGATAAAGGTTTGCGCCAAAGGGGGAAAACCACTTACGTCCACGACGTCCACGGCCTGCCTGTTGATATTCCGCCACACAGGCATCGCCAGACTGCAATAGATCGATGCGGTCCAGCAGGTACTGATTGGTAGAATCGATAACCGGAAGCACAGCCACCGTACCGCGATCCAACTGGCTGTAGATACGGTCGGAATCCAGCAACTGAATCGGCTCCGGTAAACTGTATCCTTTGCCTGGCACGGTAAAAACATCGACTCCCCAGTCACGTAGGGTCTGGATATGTTTATTGATGGCCGCCCGACTCATCCCCAACTTCTCACCTAGCTGCTCACCGGAATGAAACTCGCCATCGGCCAGTAAGGAGATAAGCGTCAGAGGAACGGTATTATCCTTCATGCAATGATCTCCACAGCATTGACTTCGCCAGTCTGCCCGATAAAGCGTACTTCAGGCTCCAGCCAGACGTTAAATTTTTCACCCACTTTCATACGAACAAGGTGTGCAAGCTGGACCACATCGTCGCTTGTCGCATTATCCGCATTGATCAGCACCAGGGCCTGTTGACGATGCACTGCAGCCCCACCGATCCCGATGCCTTTTAGCTGACACTGGTCAATGAGCCAACCTGCCGCCAGCTTTACTGAACCGTCAAGTTGAGGATAATGGGGCGCATTCGGGAATTGGGACAGTAATGTTTGTGCCACATCGGCCGCCACCACGGGGTTCTTAAAAAAGCTGCCCGCATTGCCGTTCACTTTTGGATCGGGTAGTTTCGTCATGCGCATATGGCAAACCGAATCAAACACCTGCTGTGGCGTTACCGTGGCCGGATCCAGGCGAGTCAGGTCGCCATAGGTCAACACTGGCTGCCATTGCTTAGTCAGACGTAACCCCACCGCAACAATCGCGAAGCGATCCTGGTATTCATGTTTGAAGATACTGTCACGATAGCCAAAGCGACATTCAGCCGCACTCACGCGCCGCGATTGTCCTGTCGCCAGCTCAACACAGTCAACATAATCACAAACTCGCTGGAGCTCCACGCCGTAAGCACCAATATTCTGGATCGGTGAAGACCCAACGCAGCCGGGGATCAGCGCCAGGTTTTCCAGACCCGGCATGCCAAGCTGTAGCGTATGCTGAACCAGATGATGCCAGTTTTCACCCGCACCGACATGCAGCAGCCATGCATCTGGTTGCTCTGTCACGTCAATGCCTTTGATACGATTGACGATCACCGTCCCGCGGAAGGCGTCAAGAAACAGGACGTTACTCCCTTCACCCAGTATCAGTACCGGCTGATGCAACGCATTGGCAGATTGCCAGGCGCTAAGTAGTTGTTGTTCATTTTCGGCGCAAACAATCTCATTGGCATTTTGATCGATGCCAAAGGTATTCCAGGATTTAAGGGAGTGATTCATAGACGCTTTCCTGATGCAAAATCGCGGTTAGTTTACCGCATATGCCGCAGTATGGCTTGTATTATGGCGGGATGGCGTTATTCGATAAAATGATCCAGCAAATGACGGACGCAAAAAAGCCCATCCGACAGGATGGGCTTCTTCACTTATTTGATGCCTGGCAGTTCCCTACTCTCGCATGGGGAGACCCCACACTACCATCGGCGCTACGGCGTTTCACTTCTGAGTTCGGCATGGGGTCAGGTGGGACCACCGCGCTACAGCCGCCAGGCAAATTCTTTTGTGCTCAAAACGAATATTTTACTCTGATGCTGCCTTGCCTCAGCGCAAAATCTTTCGTTTTCGCAAATCTGTTATCAGGCTGAAATTCTCTCTATTCCGCCAAAACATCTTCGGCGTTGTAAGGTTAAGCCTCACGGTTCATTAGTACCGGTTAGCTCAACGCATCGCTGCGCTTACACACCCGGCCTATCAACGTCGTCGTCTTCAACGTTCCTTCAGGACCCTTAAAGAGTCAGGGAGAACTCATCTCGGGGCAAGTTTCGTGCTTAGATGCTTTCAGCACTTATCTCTTCCGCATTTAGCTACCGGGCAGTGCCATTGGCATGACAACCCGAACACCAGTGATGCGTCCACTCCGGTCCTCTCGTACTAGGAGCAGCCCCCCTCAATTCTCCAGCGCCCACGGCAGATAGGGACCGAACTGTCTCACGACGTTCTAAACCCAGCTCGCGTACCACTTTAAATGGCGAACAGCCATACCCTTGGGACCTACTTCAGCCCCAGGATGTGATGAGCCGACATCGAGGTGCCAAACACCGCCGTCGATATGAACTCTTGGGCGGTATCAGCCTGTTATCCCCGGAGTACCTTTTATCCGTTGAGCGATGGCCCTTCCATTCAGAACCACCGGATCACTAAGACCTGCTTTCGCACCTGCTCGCGCCGTCACGCTCGCAGTCAAGCTAGCTTATGCCTTTGCACTAACCTCCTGATGTCCGACCAGGATTAGCTAACCTTCGTGCTCCTCCGTTACTCTTTAGGAGGAGACCGCCCCAGTCAAACTACCCACCAGACACTGTCCGCAACCCGGATTACGGGTCCACGTTAGAACACCAGCCATTAAAGGGTGGTATTTCAAGGTTGGCTCCACACGAACTGGCGTCCGCGCTTCAAAGCCTCCCACCTATCCTACACATCAAGGACCAGTGTTCAGTGTCAAGCTATAGTAAAGGTTCACGGGGTCTTTCCGTCTTGCCGCGGGTACACTGCATCTTCACAGCGAGTTCAATTTCACTGAGTCTCGGGTGGAGACAGCCTGGCCATCATTACGCCATTCGTGCAGGTCGGAACTTACCCGACAAGGAATTTCGCTACCTTAGGACCGTTATAGTTACGGCCGCCGTTTACCGGGGCTTCGATCAAGAGCTTCTCCGCGAGGATAACCCCATCAATTAACCTTCCGGCACCGGGCAGGCGTCACACCGTATACGTCCACTTTCGTGTTTGCACAGTGCTGTGTTTTTAATAAACAGTTGCAGCCAGCTGGTATCTTCGACTGATTTCAGCTCCACGAGCAAGTCGCTTCACCTACCTATCAGCGTGCCTTCTCCCGAAGTTACGGCACCATTTTGCCTAGTTCCTTCACCCGAGTTCTCTCAAGCGCCTTGGTATTCTCTACCTGACCACCTGTGTCGGTTTGGGGTACGATCTGATGTTACCTGATGCTTAGAGGCTTTTCCTGGAAGCAGGGCATTTGTTGCTTCAGCACCGTAGTGCCTCGTCATCACGCCTCAGTGTTAAAGTGAACCGGATTTACCTGGAACACACACCTACACGCTTAAACCGGGACAACCGTCGCCCGGCCAACATAGCCTTCTCCGTCCCCCCTTCGCAGTAACACCTGGTACAGGAATATTAACCTGTTTCCCATCGACTACGCCTTTCGGCCTCGCCTTAGGGGTCGACTCACCCTGCCCCGATTAACGTTGGACAGGAACCCTTGGTCTTCCGGCGAGCGGGCTTTTCACCCGCTTTATCGTTACTTATGTCAGCATTCGCACTTCTGATACCTCCAGCATGCCTCACAGCACACCTTCACAGGCTTACAGAACGCTCCCCTACCCAACAACACATAGTGTCGCTGCCGCAGCTTCGGTGCATGGTTTAGCCCCGTTACATCTTCCGCGCAGGCCGACTCGACCAGTGAGCTATTACGCTTTCTTTAAATGATGGCTGCTTCTAAGCCAACATCCTGGCTGTCTGAGCCTTCCCACATCGTTTCCCACTTAACCATGACTTTGGGACCTTAGCTGGCGGTCTGGGTTGTTTCCCTCTTCACGACGGACGTTAGCACCCGCCGTGTGTCTCCCGTGATAACATTCTCCGGTATTCGCAGTTTGCATCGGGTTGGTAAGTCGGGATGACCCCCTAGCCGAAACAGTGCTCTACCCCCGGAGATGAATTCACGAGGCGCTACCTAAATAGCTTTCGGGGAGAACCAGCTATCTCCCGGTTTGATTGGCCTTTCACCCCCAGCCACAAGTCATCCGCTAATTTTTCAACATTAGTCGGTTCGGTCCTCCAGTTAGTGTTACCCAACCTTCAACCTGCCCATGGCTAGATCACCGGGTTTCGGGTCTATACCCTGCAACTTAACGCCCAGTTAAGACTCGGTTTCCCTTCGGCTCCCCTATTCGGTTAACCTTGCTACAGAATATAAGTCGCTGACCCATTATACAAAAGGTACGCAGTCACCCCATAAAGAGGCTCCCACTGCTTGTACGTACACGGTTTCAGGTTCTTTTTCACTCCCCTCGCCGGGGTTCTTTTCGCCTTTCCCTCACGGTACTGGTTCACTATCGGTCAGTCAGGAGTATTTAGCCTTGGAGGATGGTCCCCCCATATTCAGACAGGATACCACGTGTCCCGCCCTACTCATCGAGCTCACAACACATGCGGTTTTGTGTACGGGGCTGTCACCCTGTATCGCCGGTCTTTCCAGACCGTTCCACTACCACACATGCTGATTCAGGCTCTGGGCTGCTCCCCGTTCGCTCGCCGCTACTGGGGGAATCTCGGTTGATTTCTTTTCCTCGGGGTACTTAGATGTTTCAGTTCCCCCGGTTCGCCTCGTTAACCTATGTATTCAGTTAACGATAGTGCAACGAATTGCACTGGGTTTCCCCATTCGGACATCGCCGACTATAACGGTTCATATCACCTTACCGGCGCTTTTCGCAGATTAGCACGTCCTTCATCGCCTCTGACTGCCAGGGCATCCACCGTGTACGCTTAGTCGCTTAACCTCACAACCCGAAGATGTTTCACTTCTGATTGCGAAAATTTGAGAGACTCGAACACACCATTAACGGTGTGTCGTTTCAATTTTCAGCTTGATCCAGATTTTTAAAGAGCAAAACTTCGCAGTGCACCTTTTCAGGTTCACTCTGAAGTTTTCTTGATAACGTTCTACAGTATGGTGGAGCTATGCGGGATCGAACCGCAGACCTCCTGCGTGCAAAGCAGGCGCTCTCCCAGCTGAGCTATAGCCCCATACAGTGTAGTTAAACCTCATCCCCAATTCGTTGCCGGGCGCGGCGTGGTGAAGCGAAGCATACTGAAGTATGCGAGCTTTGCCACAACAAAGCACGGGAGCGAATTTGGTAGGCCTGAGTGGACTTGAACCACCGACCTCACCCTTATCAGGGGTGCGCTCTAACCACCTGAGCTACAAGCCTGTAGAGGTTTTACTGCTCGTTTTTCATCAGACAATCTGTGTGGGCACTACAAAGGCAGGTTCTTTAAGGTAAGGAGGTGATCCAACCGCAGGTTCCCCTACGGTTACCTTGTTACGACTTCACCCCAGTCATGAATCACAAAGTGGTAAGCGCCCTCCCGAAGGTTAAGCTACCTACTTCTTTTGCAACCCACTCCCATGGTGTGACGGGCGGTGTGTACAAGGCCCGGGAACGTATTCACCGTGGCATTCTGATCCACGATTACTAGCGATTCCGACTTCATGGAGTCGAGTTGCAGACTCCAATCCGGACTACGACATACTTTATGAGGTCCGCTTGCTCTCGCGAGGTCGCTTCTCTTTGTATATGCCATTGTAGCACGTGTGTAGCCCTGGTCGTAAGGGCCATGATGACTTGACGTCATCCCCACCTTCCTCCAGTTTATCACTGGCAGTCTCCTTTGAGTTCCCGGCCTAACCGCTGGCAACAAAGGATAAGGGTTGCGCTCGTTGCGGGACTTAACCCAACATTTCACAACACGAGCTGACGACAGCCATGCAGCACCTGTCTCACAGTTCCCGAAGGCACATTCTCATCTCTGAAAACTTCTGTGGATGTCAAGACCAGGTAAGGTTCTTCGCGTTGCATCGAATTAAACCACATGCTCCACCGCTTGTGCGGGCCCCCGTCAATTCATTTGAGTTTTAACCTTGCGGCCGTACTCCCCAGGCGGTCTATTTAACGCGTTAGCTCCGGAAGCCACTCCTCAAGGGAACAACCTCCAAATAGACATCGTTTACGGCGTGGACTACCAGGGTATCTAATCCTGTTTGCTCCCCACGCTTTCGCACCTGAGCGTCAGTCTTCGTCCAGGGGGCCGCCTTCGCCACCGGTATTCCTCCAGATCTCTACGCATTTCACCGCTACACCTGGAATTCTACCCCCCTCTACGAGACTCAAGCCTGCCAGTTTCGAATGCAGTTCCCAGGTTGAGCCCGGGGATTTCACATCCGACTTGACAGACCGCCTGCGTGCGCTTTACGCCCAGTAATTCCGATTAACGCTTGCACCCTCCGTATTACCGCGGCTGCTGGCACGGAGTTAGCCGGTGCTTCTTCTGCGGGTAACGTCAATGGCTAAGGTTATTAACCTTAACCCCTTCCTCCCCGCTGAAAGTACTTTACAACCCGAAGGCCTTCTTCATACACGCGGCATGGCTGCATCAGGCTTGCGCCCATTGTGCAATATTCCCCACTGCTGCCTCCCGTAGGAGTCTGGACCGTGTCTCAGTTCCAGTGTGGCTGGTCATCCTCTCAGACCAGCTAGGGATCGTCGCCTTGGTGAGCCGTTACCTCACCAACAAGCTAATCCCATCTGGGCACATCCGATGGCAAGAGGCCCGAAGGTCCCCCTCTTTGGTCTTGCGACATTATGCGGTATTAGCTACCGTTTCCAGTAGTTATCCCCCTCCATCGGGCAGTTTCCCAGACATTACTCACCCGTCCGCCACTCGTCAGCGAAGCAGCAAGCTGCTTCCTGTTACCGTTCGACTTGCATGTGTTAGGCCTGCCGCCAGCGTTCAATCTGAGCCATGATCAAACTCTTCAATTTAAGTTTGATGCTCTTAGAATTAAATGTCGTAATGAATTACGTGTTCACTCTTTGAGACTTGGTATTCATTTTTCGTCCGAGGACGTTAAGAATCCATATCACTCTGAGTGCCCACACAGATTGTCTGATAAATTGTTAAAGAGCAGTTGCGACGCGCTTTAGCGCTCTGTCGCGAGGTCCCGTATATTACGTTTTCCTCATTCAGAGTCAAGCATTTATTTTTGCTTTTCTCTGTCGGTGTTCATCACTGGTTTTCACCGGAGAACCCCGCTGACCCGGCGGCTTGCGTGCCGTTGTTCCGTGTCAGTGGAGGCGCATTATAGGGAGTTATTTCGGGCTGACAAGGGGAAATTTAAAATAATTTTCCGAGTGCGTAATATTTGCCCAAAACAGCGTTAAACCGCCAGTTTTTCGAGCGATTCAAAGCCATAGCGCTGCAAAACGGGCAACAATTGCTCAGTTTCTGGCGTCATCGCCATGCAATAGGCAATGTTGGCATCTGCTGATTTCGCATCCGGCGCTTCATGTTCTAATAGCCAGGCGGTACGTCGCGCAATGGCCGCCCCGGAATCGACCAGTCGCGTTCCTTCAGGCAGAACCTGTAAGAGTTCTTCCTGCAACAGGGGAAAGTGGGTACAGCCAAGCACCACGGTATCAGGCGGTTCCGGCATCCGCAGCCACGGGCGCAGGATCCGTTGCAGCTCTTCCAGCGGCACGGGCTCGCCGTGCAACTTCGCTTCCGCCAGTTCCACCAGCTCTGCAGACCCCAGCATGGCTATCTGGCACTCATTCGCAAAGCGCGCAATTAGCTCATGCGTATAAGGACGTTTCACCGTCCCGCGCGTTGCCAGTAACCCGACAATGCCATTCGCCGTCAGACGCGCCGCCGGTTTTATCGCTGGCACCACGCCCACGACCGGGAAAGCAAACTTCTCACGCAAGGCAGGAAGAGAGACCGTACTGGCCGTGTTACAGGCGATAACCGCCAGGGAGAGAGGATAATGCTGTTGTACCGCCGTCACGATCTCAACAACGCGCTCAACGATAAACGCCTCACTCTTCTCCCCGTAAGGAAAAGCCACGTTATCGAAAGCGTAGATATAGTGGAGATCCGGCAGGAGGTGCCGAATCTCATCATAGACCGACAACCCACCGACGCCGGAATCAAATACCAGCACGGTGGGACGTGGATCAGAAGGTGTAGCTGCCAGACAAGGTGTATTCCCGTCCTGCAGTTTGGTAGCCATAAACTGTCTCGTAATCTTTATCGAACAGGTTGGCTATTTTACCACGAACTGTGAGATGTGAGGTGACTGGATATGAAAGTCCGATGTCCCACACGCTCAGCCCGCCCATTTTCACCTTACGGGAATTGTCGTAGTCGTAATCGTAACGCTCGCCAATATACTGATAGGTCACATCCCAGCCCAGATCGTAAACCTGTCCGCTCAGCTCGTACTTCACCTGCTGTTTCGCACGACGATAAAGCTGCTGATCGGTTTCATCATCACGCGGATCAACATACTGCAACGTTAAGCGATGATCGACCGGCCCGGTCGTCAGGTTCCCCGTCCATTCCAGACCTTTGATGGTCGCGGATTTAACGTTGAAGTAGGTATTGTTGTTGTAGTCGATCAGGTTCTGAATTTTGTAGCGATAGGTCGACAGACGCCAGTCAAGCGGACCGGTCAGCCCTTCTAACCCGGCTTCCCACTGCTTCGACTCTTCCGGCTTCAGGTTTGGGTTAGAGGCGATACCAAAACGCTCCGCACCAAACTGTTGCCCCAGTGAAGGCGCAAGGAAGCCCGTACCATAGGAAAGCGTCACCTTATAGTCATCAACAAACTGCCATCCCGCCGCCGTTTGCCAGGTACCGTGCCAGCCGAACTGGTCGTCATGGTCTTCACGGCCCGACGCTTCCAGCGTCACGCTATCAATCTGCTGTTGCCCGGTCAGATAGAGGCCCGTGTTATCACGCTTATAGTTGTCTGTCCCATACTCGCCAAAGGACATCAGCTTTTCTTGTTTCCAGTCGACGCCAGCACTGACAGCGCCGTGTCCGACAATAACGTTGTTGCCCCACTGGACGTAGCGCTGTTCCATATCATCAAGGCTATAACCTGTCGCATAGCGCCCGTTCAGGCTGCTGTAGTTATAGTCCTTTATACGCTGGTAATTGGCGACCAGCTGCGACGAGTAGATACCAGAATTGAAGCGCAACCCCGTATCCCACGACTGGGTGTAATTCTGGTGCTCGTCGTTTCCGCCGTCATAACCCCAGCTTCCCTGATCATAATCAGCATTACTGGCATAGCCGTAGCCACGGAAGTAACCATCGAATTGGTCGTTAAATTTGTGCTCAACGCCTCCCCAGAACAGTTTATTGCGATAGCCATCGCGATCGCCATCGCCGCTGTAGCTGGAACGCGGCTGAACATCGAAACCTTTGGTGGTCTGATAAGCCCCGGCCGCGGTTACCACGGTATCGCCAAAACGCTGGCGGTACGTACCGTCATATTGCTGATAACCTTTTGACCCCACGCCAGCATTAATCTGCGAACGCTCCTCACCCGTCATGGTGATGATGTTCACCACGCCGCCAATCGCGCCAGAGCCATAAATCGCTGAACGCGGACCGCGGATATACTCGATGCGCTGTACCAGCGAAACCGGAATCTGGTCAATATCGGAGTTATTCGAAATGCCCGGACGGGCGACCGGAATACCGTCGACTAACACCAGAACGTGTTTCGCTTCGGTACCCCGCACAAACAGAGAAGAGCTTTGCCCCATGCCGCCATTCTGAGCGACATCCACGCCTGGCAGGCGGCGCATGACATCCAGAACGGTTCGGGACTGCCAGCGTTCGATATCCTCGCGGGTGACGATATCAGTAGGGGCCAGAACGGTATTAACAGGTTGTTGAAAACGATTTGCCGTCACGACAAGCGTGTCAGGGGTGGCATCCTGTGCCCAACCCGAAAAAGCCGTGACGGAGAGCGCCGTCAGCAGCGATGTTTTTTTAATCATTGTAAAGCATCCACAATATAAGAAGGATGCCGCAGGTCCCACCGATAGTACGCGATGATGAAAACCAGTTGCGACGTAAGCCGGCAGGTCTTCGGGCTTGGAGGGTTATCCCCGTCAGGGATAATAGAAATGAAGACTTCCCACCCGAAGGCAGTGTCTGCTTACGCTCTCATTTCACCTTTCCTTACCGCTGCGCGTCAGCTCCAGATTTACACTGGATTCCCTATTAACTCACAGGACCGGCACACGGATGCTACAGTTTGTAACATCTTACTGTCCAGCGCGTTTGTTAAAAATTGGAAGTCATCAATGTCTGGACATCTGTTGAGCAATCCCTACAATCCCAGCGTACTTATATTTTTCAGGATACATCATGACCCCCGAACACCTTCCGACAGAACAGTATGATGCGCAGCTCGCCGAGAAAGTGGTGCGCTTGCAGAGTATGATGGCTCCCTTTTCTGACCTGGTTCCGGAAGTGTTTCGCTCACCGGTCAGTCACTACCGTATGCGTGCGGAGTTCCGCATCTGGCACGATGGTGACGACCTGTATCACATCATTTTTGATCAGCAGAGCAAAAGCCGAATCCGCGTCGACAGCTTCCCGGCGGCGAGTGAACTGATCAACCAGTTGATGACCGCGATGATCGCAGGCGTGCGCGACAACCGCGTGCTGCGCCATAAGCTGTTCCAGATTGATTACCTCACCACCATGAGCAATCAGGCGGTGGTTTCGCTGCTGTATCATAAAAAACTGGACGACGAGTGGCGTGAAGCCGCCGAAGCGTTGCGCGATGCTCTGCGTGCGCAAAACCTGAACGTACATCTGATTGGCCGCGCAACGAAAACCAAAATCGCGCTGGACCAGGATTACATCGATGAACGCTTGCCGGTCGCGGGCAAAGAGATGATCTATCGCCAGGTAGAGAACAGCTTTACACAGCCGAATGCGGCAATGAACATTCAGATGCTGGAGTGGGCGCTGGATGCCACCCGCGCATCGAAAGGCGATCTGCTCGAACTGTACTGCGGGAATGGCAACTTTTCGCTCGCGCTGGCGCGCAACTTTGATCGCGTACTGGCGACCGAAATCGCCAAGCCGTCCGTTGCCGCCGCGCAATACAACATTGCGGCGAATCAGATTGATAACGTGCAGATTATCCGCATGGCGGCGGAAGAGTTTACTCAGGCAATGAACGGCGTGCGCGAGTTTAACCGCTTGCAGGGTATCGATCTGAAAAGCTATCAGTGCGAAACGATTTTTGTCGATCCGCCCCGCAGCGGTCTGGACAGCGAGACGGAGAAAATGGTGCAGGCGTATCCGCGCATTCTGTATATCTCCTGTAATCCGGAGACGCTGTGCAAGAACCTGGAAACATTAAGCCAGACGCATAACGTGTCACGTCTGGCGCTGTTTGATCAGTTCCCGTATACGCACCACATGGAGTGCGGGGTGTTGTTGACGGCGAAGTGATACGTTGCAGGCCTGATAAGCGCAGCGCCATCAGGCAAAGCAGCGCCGGATAGCGGCATAAATGCCTTATCCGGCCTGGACATCGACCGTTTTTATTCCGACACTTCCTGCTTGCGATTACGCATTTTCACGCCGATCCAGAAGACCAGAATGACCGACAACACGGCCGGGAAGAAGTTGGAGCCGATATCCGGATACTCCGCGCGCACCACGGTGCTGTAAAGCAGAACGCCGAGAATAAAGCAGGCGGCAGACAGGCCCGGCAACCCCACAGGCATGGTGCGATTCTGATAACGTTGATGCAGACAATACACCGTCAGCACCAGCGAGATAATCGGGAATACAGAGAACGGCACGATGGAGCTAAACAGCGCCGCGAATGTGCCATTGATTGACAAGCCAGCGACCAGCGCCAGCAACAGCGTACCTTTATCCTGAACTGACTGTTTCATTACTCTTCCTTCACGTTACCCGGAATAAGGGGCATCTTCTCTTGTTCACGGCGATACCAGTAATACGCACCTTTCGAAATCATGCGCAGTTGCAGTACCAGTCGCTCTTCTAACTGACGACGCTGTTCCGCGCCCACGTCCAGCGCCTCGGCGCCTGCGCTGAAGACAATCGTCACCATCGCTTCGGCTTGCGCTTCAGTAAACGCACGCGGCATATGGTTTTCGATTTCCAGATAGTCCGCAAGTTCCGCGATGAAGTGCTGAATTTCTCGCGCAACGGCGGCACGGAACGCCGCTGAGGTGCCAGAACGTTCACGCAATAATAAACGGAAGGCGTTAGGGTTGTTACCGATGAACTCCATAAATGTGGAGACCGAGGTGCGGATCACACTCCCGCCCTTGGCGATACGCTGACGCGCCTGGCGCATCAACTGACGCAACATCAGACCGCTTTCATCGACCATGGTCAGGCCGAGCTCATCAACATCACGGAAATGACGATAAAAGGAGGTTGGCGCAATGCCCGCTTCACGTGCGACTTCACGCAAACTGAGACTGGCGAAGCTACGCTCCGCGCTCAGTTGACTAAATGCGGCTTCTACCAGCGAACGCCGGGTTTTTTCTTTTTGCTGCGCTCTAACGCCCATCACGATGTCTGAATCCTTCCAAATGTCTTGTCTGGCACTATACCAGAGTTCAAAGTTAATCTGCTTGTTCCGCTTTGTGAATGATTGTTTACGCGCAGTTTGTGCTTCAGCTTCGCAAAAAAGCACAACGATAATTGGGTTATCCCGGCAATGATGTTACTATTCTGTTGCTTTTATGTATAAGAACAGGTAAGCCTTACCATGCCACATTCCTACGATTACGATGCCATAGTAATAGGTTCCGGCCCCGGCGGCGAAGGCGCTGCAATGGGTCTGGTTAAGCAAGGAGCTCGCGTTGCCGTTATCGAGCGTTATCATAACGTTGGCGGCGGTTGCACCCACTGGGGCACCATCCCGTCGAAAGCGCTCCGCCACGCAGTCAGTCGTATTATCGAATTCAATCAGAACCCCCTTTACAGCGATCATTCCCGCCTGCTTCGTTCCTCATTCGCCGATATTCTCAACCATGCCGACAACGTGATTAATCAGCAAACACGGATGCGGCAGGGTTTTTATGAGCGTAACCACTGCGAGATCTTGCAGGGCAACGCCCATTTTGTTGACGAACACACGCTGGCGCTGGAATGTCATGACGGTACGGTTGAAACCCTGACGGCAGAGAAATTTGTCATTGCCTGCGGATCGCGCCCTTATCATCCGGCAGACGTGGATTTCTCGCACCCGCGCATTTATGACAGTGATTCGATCCTCAGCCTGCACCACGAACCGCGCCATGTGATTATTTATGGTGCCGGGGTGATTGGCTGCGAATATGCGTCGATCTTCCGCGGTATGGAGGTCAAAGTTGATCTCATCAATACCCGTGACCGTCTGCTGGCGTTCCTCGATCAGGAGATGTCCGACTCCCTCTCTTACCACTTCTGGAACAGCGGCGTCGTCATTCGCCACAATGAAGAGTATGAGAAGATTGAAGGTTGCGACGATGGCGTGATCATGCACCTGAAGTCCGGTAAGAAACTGAAGGCCGACTGCCTGCTGTACGCCAATGGCCGTACCGGGAATACCGATTCCCTGGCGTTGCAGAATATCGGTCTGGAAACCGACAGCCGTGGTCAGCTCAAGGTCAACAGCATGTACCAGACCGCGCTGCCGCACGTCTACGCAGTGGGTGATGTGATCGGTTACCCGAGTCTGGCGTCCGCAGCATACGACCAGGGACGCATTGCCGCCCAGGCGCTGGTGAAAGGGGAAGCGAACGCGCACCTGATTGAAGATATCCCCACCGGGATTTACACCATCCCGGAGATCAGTTCCGTTGGCAAAACCGAACAGCAACTGACAGCGATGAAAGTGCCTTACGAAGTGGGACGTGCTCAGTTTAAACACCTGGCGCGCGCGCAAATCGTCGGCATGAACGTGGGCACGCTGAAGATTTTATTCCATCGGGAAACCAAAGAGATTTTGGGAATTCACTGCTTTGGTGAACGCGCAGCCGAGATTATTCACATCGGTCAGGCGATTATGGAGCAGAAAGGTGGTGGTAACACGATTGAGTACTTCGTTAACACCACCTTTAACTACCCGACCATGGCGGAAGCCTATCGGGTAGCGGCGCTAAATGGCTTAAACCGCCTTTTTTAACGCCTTATCGAAATGGCCATCCATCGCACCACGGATGGCCTCTGCCAGTTGCTCATAGCGACTACGCAGCGGTGAGCCCGGACGATAAACCAGTCCCACCGTACGACGCGGCTCAGGCTTAATGCAGGGCAGATACACCACGCCATCACGTTTGCGTTCTTGCGGAACCGCCAGCGCAGGCAGCAGGGTAATACCGCTTCCTGCCGCGACCATGTTACGCAGCGTTTCCAGACTGGTCGCACGGAAGTGGGTGTCTTCGTCAGCGCCGGCTTCAAAGCAGAATCCCATCGCCTGATCGCGCAGACAGTGACCGTCCTCCAGCATCAGCAGTTTTTCGCCTGCCAGATCGGACATCGGCACGCAGTCGCGATTCGCCCACGGGTGATCCTCGTAGATCGCCAGCAGCATCGGCTCGTCGAACAACGGCACTTCAATAAAGGCCTCACTCTCTTTCACCAGCGCCAGGATCACGCAGTCAAGCTTGCCGCTATCCAGTTGCGCCAGCAACTGATGGGTCTGCGCCTCATGCAGATACATTTCCAGCTTCGGGAAAGTCTGGTGCAGCATCGGGATAATATGCGGCAGCAGGTAAGGACCCACAGTGGGAATCAAACCAATGTGCAGCGGACCTGACATGGTTTCGCCCTGTTGGCTTGCCATCTCCTTGAGCACTTTGACCTCACGCAGCACGGTACGTGCCTGATCCACCAGCAGTAAACCCGCCTGGGTGAACAGCACTTTACGACTCGTACGCTCCAGCAGCATCACGCCAAGCTCATCTTCCAGCTTGCGGATTTGCCCGCTCAGCGTTGGCTGGCTGACGTGACAGGAGTCCGCCGCGCGCCGGAAGTGGCGATGTTCGGCTAATGCCACCAGGTATTCAAGATCACGAATATTCATTATTCATCCTCCATCGCCACGATAGTTCATGGCGATAGGTAGCATAGCAACGAACGATTATCCCTATCAAGCTTTCTGTCTGATAATCCATCACAGAAACGGAGCGGTCTCGTTTAACCCTTGAAGCCACTGCCCGTTCTGAGAGTCTCTCTCATACCCAAATAACTAAAGCCAACGTGAACTTTTGCGGACCTGAGGTCCGCATTTTTTTTGCTTTCTACTCAATACGATCTTTGACAATAAAGAAGTAACACAGTGCGCCGGTGAACGTCACACAGGCAGCAATGACTAATGCCAGATTAAAGGAGTGAGTGGTATCCACCACCCAGCCCGTCACGATGGGGGCAAATGAAGCAAACACAAAGCTGCCAAAGTTTTGAATGGCGGCGACAGAAGCCACTTTGGTTTCTGATACCATCACCTGCACTAATCCCCAAGCCGATGTCCCCGCGAAATGGACGCAGAATAATGCCATAGAGATAAAAGCAACGGCCTGAGCAGGCGAAGAAGATTGCACAACCAGCAGCGTACCCAGTGCCGACAGAGTAAGACCACACACAATAGCCGTTTTGCGCGTTTTTGTCAGGTCGTAACCCCGTCTTGCTAAGCGGTCAACAATAATGCCGTTTACCCACATCCCTACCGCAGCAGCAAGGAATGGAATCGCGGCAACCCACCCCGTCTTTGCCAGGCTAAATCCCTGCTCCGCCTGCAGATAACCGGGCAACCAGGCAATATAGAGCCATCCAGTATAGTTAACCCCTGAAAAACCCAAAATCATTCCCCAGGTTGTACGCCGTTTAAACAACGCCAGCCATTCATTAAAATGTAACTGGGGACGTGTCGTAACAGACGCAGAAAGGTAGCTGCGCTCATCATCCCGCAAGATGAATTGCGCGCGGTTGCGATACCAGACATACCAGCACAGGCCAACCAAAATACCTGCAACCCCAATAATGACAAACATCGTTCGCCATCCCCAGGCAATTTGCATAAGCACTAACGCTGGAGGAGCAATGGCCTGACCGATGACGGTAGAGGAGTTAAAAATACCCAGAGCCGTTCCTCGCTCCTTTTGCGCATACCAATCAGTTATGGATTTCACACCCGCAGGCATAAACGGAGCCTCGCCAATACCCAGACCAATGCGCATAAGAATAAAGTGGCTGAAAGAATTAACCATGCCGGTTAATACTTGCATTAGCGACCAGAAAATTAATCCTGCTCCTAATACAATTCTGGGGCCAAAGCGGTCAAGTAAAATACCCGATGGTAGCTGTGAAAAGCCATAAGACAATGAAAATGCGGAAAGCAGGACACCAAACTCTGTCGCTGACAAACCTAACTCTCCGCGAATCGCTTCACCTGCAATACTAAGCGATGAGCGATCTAAAAAATTGACTATCCCTGCCATGAATAATAAAAGCAATGTCACAATCTGAATATGACGAATACGTTGCAATTTTTTACTTAAAGCATTCCCTGACAAATCAATATCCATCTGTTTCTCCTTGAAAAAAACAGTAAATTCGATGACCATTTAAAGGATGACGACGAAATTAACGATAAGTTTTCCTACGAAATCTACCTTCAAGCCTACTACCATACAAGATAAAAAATTTAAATATTCAAGAATGATCACATTAAAAAACAAACATTCTTATAACAGATAACATTCTCGATAAATCATTCACCAAGAAAATATAAAATGTCATGCGGGAGAATTTAATTATTAAGGTAATGGCTGCGATAAAATAAATATAATAACGTTGAGAATGGCGGGACAAGAAAATAAAAAATACTTGTTTGTTTAATGACTGGGTAGTTTTTCTGTACCGAAGAAGTGTGAATATCCAGGCTAACAATCAACACTCCCCCATTTTGCAGGGGGAGTGATTGCATAAGTGTTAACTCAGACGCGCCTTCGCGTAGCTGATCGCTTGTGCGACCTGCTGAGGAGACACCCCGCCCTTCGCCGCACGTTTATCCAGACACGACTGCAGGGAGAGGATCGGGTACACGTCATCGCCGATGACGCTACTGAATTTCTGCAGATCGGCGAGCGGCAGGTCTTCCAGCGGTTTCCCCTGACGAATCGCCTCAACGACCGTTTCACCCACGATATGGTGCGCTTCACGGAACGGGACGCCTTTCGCGACCAGATAATCCGCCAGTTCGGTGGCGTTAGCGTAACCCTGCTGTGCCGCTTCCTGGCAACGCGGACGTTTCACCTGAATGCCGTCCAGCACCAGCGCAGCCATATGCAGACAGTCCAGCCAGGTGTCGAGCGCGTCGAACAAACCTTCTTTGTCTTCCTGCATATCTTTGTTATACGCCAGCGGTAGCCCCTTCAGCGTCATCATCATGCCGGTCAACGCGCCCTGAACACGGCCACATTTACCGCGAATCAACTCCAGCGCATCCGGGTTTTTCTTCTGCGGCATCAATGAAGAACCGGAGGTCACGCGATCGGAAAGCTCAACAAAGCCCGCTTCACCAGTGTTAAAGAAAATCAGGTCTTCGGCAAAACGCGACAGGTGCACCATACCGATAGAGGCGTCAGACAGCAGTTCCAGCACGTGGTCACGATCGGAGACACTGTCCAGACTGTTACGTGTGGCCGAGGCAAAGCCCAGCCAACCCGCCAGCTGTTCACGATCGATTTCATACGCGGTCCCGGCCAGGGCGCCGCAGCCTAATGGGCTAACGTCCAGACGCTTTAACGCATCCTGCAGACGGCTTTCATCGCGCGCCAGCATTTCGACATACGCCAGACACCAGTGCGCAAACGTCACCGGCTGCGCGCGCTGCAGGTGGGTATACCCCGGCATCACCGCATCCTGGTTATTTTCCGCCGTCTCGACCAGTGCGCTCTGCAACTGGCGATTCGCGGTAAGCAGTTCGGTCACCGTCTCTTTGCACCACAGTTTCAAATCGGTAGCGACCTGATCATTACGGCTACGCCCGGTATGCAGCTTTTTACCTAACTGACCGACTTTGTCGATCAGTTTGCCTTCCACCCAGCTATGAATATCTTCGGCATCGCTCTGAAGGATTTGCTGCGGATCCAGACGCACTTCTTCCAGCAGGTTATTCAGCGCCTCTTCCAATTGCAGTTGTTCATCGGCAGTCAGTACACCGACCGTTACCAACGCTTTGGACCAGGCCACAGAGCCGACAATATCCTGTTCGGCCAGACGGTAGTCAAAACGTAACGAATCGTTGAACTGTTTGAACCGCTGATCTGCTGCCTGAGTAAAACGCCCACCCCAAAGTGCCATAACATACTTCCTTAATTTCTTGAATTGCCGGATGGCGCTGCGCTAATCCGGCCTACAGGTTGTGTTCACGTAGGCCCGATAAGGCGTAGCCGCCATCGGGCACATTAATAGTTAAGCCAGAATACGCGTACCAATCGGCGTACCGTTGAACAGCGCCGGGAGCTGCTCGGCATGACGCCAGGAGGCGATATCCACCGGGCGACCCAGCGTGCGTGCGGCATCCAGCGCGGCATTCACCTTCACAATCATGCCATCGGTAATAATGCCCTGGTCGATCAGCTGTTCCGCTTTCGCGGCGGTCATTTCAGCAATGCGCTGACCTTTACCGTCGAGAATACCACTCACGTCGGAAAGCAGGATCAGATCCGCGCCCAGCGTCGCCGCCAGCGCCGTCGCCGCCTGGTCCGCGTTCACGTTCATCAACTGCCCTTCTTCCGTCACCCCAATCGAGCTGACGACCGGCAGAAAACCATTTTCCAGCAGCGTGTTAATCAGCGTAGGCGAACCCGGCTGCGCCAGTCCAACATGGCCAAGCTCTTCGTCGAGCTGGGTCACTTTTACGCTATCGCCATCACCAAGATACAGACCTACGGAGGCGATGTGGTGTTTTTTCGCCCAGGCCAGCAGCGTTTTGTTCGCCGTTCCCGCCAGCGCGCCAGTGATGATGTCGATCTGGTCAGCAGGCGTCACACGCAGGCCGTTTTTCTTTTTCACCGGCAGGTTGAGCCCTTTCATCAGCTCATCGACGACACAACCGCCGCCATGGACAATGACCAGCGGACGCTGATGCGACTCACGATAGTTCACCAGCGCGGTAAAAAGACGCTCCAGCGCCTCTTCGCTATCCAGTAATACGCCACCCAGCTTGATAATTAATGGACTCATCATTGCACCCTTAAATAAGAGACTGCGTTTCAGCAAAGCCGAAACGGATATTGGCGCACTGCACTGCCTGTGCGGCGGCGCCTTTCAACAAATTATCTTCGGTTGCCACTACAATCAAATGTTCACCCTGCACGGCAAAACCAATATCGCAGAACGGCAACCCAACAACATTCTTCAGCGCCGGAACGCCTTTGTCATACAGACGCACCAGCGGTTTATCCGCATACGCCTGCTGTAACACCTGCGCGACCTGCGCAGCGGTCACGCCCGGCTGCAGCCGACAAGCGATCGTTTCCAGGATCCCGCGCGGGAAATTGCCCAGATGCGGGGTGAAAATCACGTCCGTCCCCAGATGGGTGGCGATCTCCGGCTGATGACGATGGGTAAACACACCATACGGTTGCAGGCTCACTTCGCAGAAGCTGTTAGACAACGCCGCTTTACGTCCCGCTCCGCTCACTCCGCTGGTCGCATTAATCACCGGCCATTGCGCCAAATCCAGCAGTCCGGCATCAATCAGGGGTTTCAAAGAAAGTTGCGCCGCCGTGGGATAACACCCCGGCACCGCAATCAGATTCGCCTCTTTCAGTTTGTCGGCGCTCCACTCCGCCAGACCGTAAACCGCTTGTTCAAGCAGATCGGGATACTGATGGGTGAAGCCATAGTATTTTTCATAGAACCCGGCATCGTTCACACGGAAGGCACCGGAAAGGTCGAAGACCACGCAACCCGCAGCCAAAAATTGCGGCGCCAGGTCATGGCTGACTTCGTGGGCGGTGGCTAGAAACACCACATCCACGCCATCGGTAAACTCGCTGATATCGGACATCGGCTGCAACGGCAGATCGACAATGCCTTTAAGCTGTGGATGCAAATCAGAAATTAACTTTCCCGCATCATTGCTTTGCGCTGAGACGGTCAAAGCGGTTATGGTCATATGAGGGTGGCGATTCACGTAGCTTACAAGCTCTGCGCCCGCATAACCGCTAGCGCCTACAATCAGCGTATTCAACATCAGGTTCCTTTATGCTCAACGTTAATGTATTTTTATGCACATTTATTGCATGAATATTGATACTATCACGACCTAAGGTGTGTCAACAATGAAAATGAACTTACCGCCATTTATCGAGATCTACCGCGCGCTGATTGCCACGCCGTCCATCAGCGCTACCGAAGAAGCGCTGGATCAGAGCAATGAGTCTTTAATCAATCTGCTGGCGGGTTGGTTCAGCGATCTCGGTTTCAACGTTGAGATTCAACCGGTCCCGGGAACCCGCAATAAATTCAATCTGCTGGCCAGCACCGGACAAGGAGCGGGCGGCTTACTGCTCACGGGTCATACCGACACCGTACCGTTTGACGATGGGCGCTGGACGCGCGATCCCTTCACCCTCACCGAGCATGATAATAAGCTCTACGGTCTGGGTACCGCGGATATGAAGGGCTTCTTCGCTTTTATTCTCGACGCGCTTCGCGACGTCGATGTGACACAACTGAAAAAACCGCTCTATATCCTGGCGACGGCAGATGAAGAGACCAGTATGGCGGGGGCGCGTTACTTCTCGGAAAATGCGTCAATTCGTCCTGATTGCGCGATCATCGGTGAGCCCACGTCGCTACAGCCGATTCGCGCTCACAAAGGTCATATCTCGACGGCGGTACGGGTGATGGGCCAGTCCGGTCACTCCAGCGATCCGGCGCGCGGCGTGAACGCCATCGAACTGATGCATGACGCGATTGGCCGCATTATGCAACTGCGCGACACCCTGAAAGAGCGTTATCACTACGATGCTTTCACCGTGCCGTACCCCACCCTGAATCTGGGCAGTCTGCACGGTGGCGATGCATCGAACCGAATTTGCGCCTGCTGTGAACTGCATATGGATATCCGCCCGCTGCCGGGAATGACGCTGGGCGATCTGGATGGCCTGCTGACGGAGGCTCTGGCGCCGGTAAGCGAGCGCTGGCCGGGTCGGCTGACCGTTTCCGAACTCCATCCGCCTATCCCTGGCTACGAATGTCCGCCGGACCATCAGCTTGTCGAGGTGGTGGAGAAACTGCTGGGCGAAAAAACCGATGTGGTGAACTACTGCACCGAAGCGCCGTTTATTCAGACCCTGTGTCCGACGCTGGTGTTGGGACCGGGTTCAATCAATCAGGCGCACCAGCCCGACGAGTATCTCGAAACGCGTTTTATTAAGCCAACCCGGGAATTAATTACTCAGGTTGTGCACCACTTCTGCTGGCACTGATCGAACTGCCCGCTTTCCCGGCCTACCTCCGATTGTAGGCCGGATACGCGCAGCGTCATCCGGCAATGCATTTTCACATTCCTATAAGCATTTCTTATCTGGCAGGATATGAATTAACTTTCGTAAATTAGCCGCCATTTATTCGTTTGCTGAACCGATTTCGCCGCAATTGACGTCACGGATTTTACGTGGCTTTATAAAAGACGACTAATAAACAAAGTCCGAAAGATTCCGTGTCACAGCAAGGCGGCAAACGAGCCCATCCCTGAGAGCTTACCTAAGTAAGTGACCTGGGTAGGCGAGCGCAGCCAACGCCGCTGTGGCGCGAAAGATACAGGACTCATAGATTAAAGATGGGGTGTCTGGGTTAATATGAACGAACAATATTCCGCGTTGCGTAGTAATGTCAGTATGCTCGGCAAAGTGCTGGGAGAAACCATCAAGGATGCGCTGGGAGAGAACATTCTTGATCGCGTAGAAACAATCCGTAAGCTGTCTAAATCCTCACGCGCTGGCAATGAAGCTCATCGCCAGGAGTTGCTCACCACGTTACAAAATCTGTCGAATGACGAGCTGCTGCCGGTCGCACGCGCGTTTAGCCAGTTCCTGAACCTGGCCAACACCGCCGAGCAATATCACAGCAGTTCGCCAAAAGGCGAAGGCGCCAGCAACCCGGAAGTGATTGCCCGCACCCTGCGTAAACTGAAAAGCCAGCCGGACCTGAACGACGCCATCATCAAAAAAGCGGTGGAGTCGTTGTCTCTGGAACTGGTGCTGACCGCACATCCGACGGAAATTACCCGTCGCACGCTGATCCACAAAATGGGCGAAATCAACGCCTGTCTGAAGCAGCTCGATAACAAAGATATCGTTGAATACGAACGCCACCAGCTGATGCGCCGTCTGCGCCAGCTGATTGCACAGTCCTGGCACACCGACGAAATTCGTAAGCTGCGCCCGAGCCCGGTTGATGAAGCCAAATGGGGCTTCGCGGTGGTCGAGAACAGCCTGTGGCAGGGCGTACCGAACTATTTACGCGAACTGAACGAACAGCTGGAAGATAATCTGGGCTACCAGTTACCCGTTGATTTCGTTCCCGTACGTTTCACCTCGTGGATGGGCGGCGACCGTGACGGCAACCCGAATGTGACCGCGGATATCACTCGCCACGTTCTGCTGCTGAGCCGCTGGAAAGCGACCGACCTGTTCCTGAAAGATATTCATGTTCTGGTTTCCGAGCTGTCGATGGTCGATGCCACGCCGGAGCTGTTAGCGATGGTCGGCGAAGAAGGCGCATCGGAGCCTTACCGCTATCTGATGAAAAACCTGCGCGCGCGCCTGATGGCAACTCAGGCCTGGCTGGAAGCGCGTCTGAAAGGCGAGAAGCTGCCGAAACCGGCAGGTCTGCTGACGCAAAACGAACAGCTGTGGGAACCGCTGTACGCCTGCTACCGGTCGCTGCAAGCCTGCGGTATGGGTATTATCGCCAACGGTGAACTGCTCGACACCCTCCGTCGCGTGAAATGTTTTGGCGTCCCGCTGGTGCGTATTGATATCCGCCAGGAAAGTACCCGCCACACCGAAGCGCTGGGTGAACTGACCCGCTACCTCGGCATTGGGGATTACGAAAGCTGGTCAGAAGCGGACAAACAGGCCTTCCTGATCCGTGAGCTGAACTCCAAACGCCCGCTGCTACCGCGCAACTGGGAGCCGAGTAATGATACTCGTGAAGTGCTCGACACCTGTAAAGTCATCGCCGAAGCGCCGAAAGGTTCCATTGCCGCCTACGTCATCTCAATGGCAAAAACGCCGTCTGACGTGCTGGCCGTGCATCTGCTGTTGAAAGAAGCCGGAATTGGCTTTGCCATGCCGGTGGCCCCGCTGTTTGAAACCCTAGACGACCTGAACAACGCCGACGATGTCATGACCCAACTGCTGAACATCGACTGGTATCGCGGTCTGATTCAGGGCAAACAGATGGTGATGATTGGCTATTCCGACTCGGCAAAAGATGCCGGGGTAATGGCGGCCTCCTGGGCGCAGTATCAGGCGCAGGATGCATTAATCAAAACCTGCGAGAAAGCCGGTATCGAACTGACGCTGTTCCATGGTCGCGGCGGTTCCATCGGTCGCGGGGGCGCACCGGCCCATGCCGCCCTGCTTTCACAACCACCGGGCAGCCTGAAAGGCGGTCTGCGCGTGACCGAACAGGGCGAGATGATCCGTTTCAAATACGGTCTACCGGAAGTCACCGTCAGCAGCCTGTCGCTATACACCAGCGCCATTCTGGAAGCGAACCTGCTGCCGCCGCCGGAGCCGAAAGACGACTGGCGCCATATCATGGACGAACTTTCGGTCATCTCCTGTGACTTGTACCGTGGCTACGTGCGTGAAAATAAAGACTTTGTCCCGTACTTCCGCTCCGCAACGCCGGAACAGGAACTGGGCAAACTGCCGCTCGGCTCGCGTCCGGCGAAACGTCGCCCGACCGGTGGTGTGGAATCTCTGCGCGCCATTCCGTGGATCTTCGCCTGGACGCAAAACCGCCTGATGCTACCCGCCTGGCTGGGAGCCGGTACCGCACTGCAGAAAGTGGTTGAAGATGGTAAGCAGAGCGAACTGGAAGCGATGTGCCGCGACTGGCCGTTCTTCTCCACGCGACTCGGCATGCTGGAAATGGTGTTCTCGAAAGCGGACCTGTGGCTGGCGGAATACTACGATCAGCGCCTGGTCGCGAAAGAGCTGTGGCCGCTGGGCAAAGAGCTGCGCGAACTGCTGGAAGAGGACATCAAAGTGGTGCTGGCGATTGCCAACGATTCGCATCTGATGGCCGATCTCCCGTGGATTGCCGAGTCTATCCAGTTACGTAATATCTACACCGACCCGCTGAACGTCCTGCAGGCTGAGCTGTTACACCGCTCACGACTGACGGAACAACAGGGCAAAGAGCCCGATCCTCGCGTTGAACAAGCGCTGATGGTCACCATCGCCGGCGTGGCAGCAGGTATGCGTAATACCGGCTAATTTTACCCCCTCCCCCCTCGCGTGCTATTGCGCGCGAGGGGGCTGAAATATTTCTGTCATAACCCCCGCACATTCACTATATTTCTGTCTGTTTTTTCCACCATGAGATTTTTCAGAGCAACGTGCGCCTTTGCGCCTGTGCTTCAGATTCTCTTAAGGTTTAGTCGCTACGTTTGGCACCACGTTTAAAGACAGGCTGACAATATGCAATCCACAACCCTCCAGTCTACGCCATCATTTAGCTGGAAAGCCCTTGGCTGGGCGCTTCTCTATTTTTGGTTTTTCTCCACCTTATTACAGGCCATTATTTTAATTACGGGTTTCAGCGGTACCAACGGACTGCGTGACTCGTTGCTTTACAGTTCCCTTTGGCTGATCCCGATTTTCCTGTTCCCAAGTCGGACCCGCATTATTGCTGCGGTGGTGGGGATCGTGTTGTGGGCTACGTCGCTGGCCACGCTCTGCTATTTTGTCATCTACGGACAAGAGTTTTCGCAAAGCGTCCTGTTTGTGATGTTTGAGACCAACGCCAACGAAGCCAGCGAATATCTGAGCCAATACTTCAGCCTGAAGATTATTGCCATTGCGCTGGCTTATACCGTTGTCGCCGTGTTTCTCTGGACACGACTGCGCCCCGTCTATATCCCCGGACGCTGGCGTTGGCTCGTCTCTTTTGCGTTGCTGTATGGGCTGATCCTGAACCCGTTTGTGGTTCGTTCTGCGTTTGGCGACTCACCGTATGAGAAGACGCTAAGCGGTCTCTCTTCGCGTATGGAGCCGGCGGCGCCGTGGCAGTTTGTCATTGGTTACTACCAGTATCAGCGCCAGTTGACCTCACTCAACAACTTGCTAAGTCAGAACCATGCTCTGCCTCCACTGAGCAATTTCAAAGATACGTCCGGCGACGCGCCGCGCACGCTGGTGCTGGTGATTGGCGAATCCACCCAACGTGGCCGCATGAGTCTGTATGGTTATCCGCGTGAAACCACGCCGGAGCTGGACGCCTTGCATCAGTCAGATCCGAATCTGACCGTGTTTAATAACGTCGTGACCTCACGCCCTTACACGATCGAAATCTTGCAACAGGCGCTGACCTTCGCGAACGAGAAGAACCCGGACCTGTATCTGACGAAACCGTCGCTGATGAACATGATGAAACAGGCAGGGTATAAGACCTACTGGATCACAAACCAGCAGACGATGACCGCCCGTAACACCATGCTGACGGTTTTCTCTAAGCAGACCGACGAGCAGTTCTATATGAACCAGCAGCGGACGCAAAGCGCGCGCGAATATGACACTAACGTGCTGACGCCATTTAAGAAAATCATGGCTGACCCGGCACCGAAAAAGTTCATCATCGTGCATTTGCTGGGCACGCACATTAAGTACAAATTCCGTTACCCGGAAGACCAGGGCAAGTTTGACGGCAGTACCGACCATGTCCCGCCAGGCCTGAGCGCAGAAGAGCTGGAATCGTATAACGATTACGACAACGCCAACCTGTATAACGACAAAGTCGTCGCGAGCCTGATTAAGGATTATAAAGCGACCGATCCGAACGGCTTCCTGCTCTATTTCTCCGACCACGGTGAAGAGGTGTATGACACCCCGCCGCATAAAACGCAGGGTCGTAACGAGGACAACCCGACGCGCCACATGTATACCGTGCCGTTCCTGTTGTGGACGTCCGAGAAATGGCAGGCCGCGCATCCGCGTGATTTATCACAGAATGTGAATCGTAAGTACAGCAGCTCGGAACTGATCCACACCTGGTCCGACTTAGCCGGTCTGACCTACGACGGTTTCGATCCGACGCGTTCCATCACCAGCCCGCAGTTCAAAGAAACCACGCGCTGGATTGGCAACCCGTACAAGAAAAATGCGCTGATTGATTACGACTCCTTGCCGTATGGCGATCAGGTCGGAAACCAGTAAGTCATTCAACAGGCCATGCTTTTTAGGGTGGCCTTTTTTCCCCCTGGCGGTTACTGTTTCCCTGTCTGCGCAACGCAAGGGATCATCATGTATCAAGACGTCAGCCATCTTCTATCCCGCCTGATTCATGGCCCCGCGCCGCTGCGCCAGATTTTCTTTGCCAGTACGCTCACCCCCATCCCGGAGCTGGCGTATCAGGTCGATTTTCCCCGTCTGGAAATCGTGCTGGAAGGTGAACTGTCCGACGCCAGCCTTACCGACACGCTCACCCCGTGCGATGTCCTTTATGTGCCCGCTGGCGGCTGGAATCTTCCGCAGTGGCGGGTGCCGGTCATCACGCTCAGTATTCTGTTCGGCAAACAACAGCTGGGATTCAGCGTGGTGCAATGGGATGGAAAGACGTACCAGAATCTGGTCAAACAACACGTGGCGCGTCGCGGCCCGCGTATTGGCTCCTTTCTGTTGCAGACGCTCAATGAAATGCAGATGCAACCACAGGAACAACAGACCGCACGGTTGATTGTCGCCAGTCTGCTCAGCCACTGTCGCGACCTGCTTGGCAGCCAGATTCAGACCGCCTCACGCAGCCAGGCATTGTTTGAAGCTATCCGTGACTACATTGACGAGCGCTACGCCTCACCGCTCACCCGGGAATCGGTGGCGCAGGCGTTCTATATCTCGCCGAACTATCTCTCGCATCTGTTTCAAAAAACAGGGTCTGTCGGCTTTAACGAATACCTGAACCATACGCGACTGGAACACGCAAAAACCTTGTTGAAAGGCTACGACTTAAAAGTGAAAGAAGTCGCGCACACCTGCGGATTTGTGGACAGTAACTACTTTTGCCGCCTGTTTCGTAAAAATACCGAACGCTCGCCGTCAGAATATCGTCGTCAGTATCACAGCCAGCTAACGGAAAAGCAGGTTACTCCAGAATAAGATGGGTATATTGCGGAGCGGAAAGCAACTTACGCACCGCGCTCATGACACGCTGCGGTTCGCGTAGAAAGGCGTTAATCCCGGACTGAACATAACGGCATTGGGTAAAACGCTCCGCGCCCGCCAGTTCGATATCGGTAATCAGCAACACGGCATCCGCCCGACGGATATCCTCTTCGGTTAAGTGATTTTCCGTACCGAGCGCCCCCTGCGTTTCAATCTTGATGGTCCACTTTTCCTGCTGGCACAACTTCTCCAGCCGTTCAGCCGCCATGTAGGTATGGGCCACACCGCTTACGCAGGCCGTCACCGCGACCAGAAATCGCCCTGTTGAAACGGACATATTAACCTCCTGTTGTAACCTGAAAGCCCGCGTTCTCTGCCATCTCACGCATCTGGGCGATAACCTGCTCCGTTGGCGCAGGAACATCCTTCATCACCCATTGCTGCCCAAGCAACCGATATTTCGGTTCACCATACAGATGAAACGGTAGCAGGTGCAGTTGCTTTATACCAAGCGATAACAGCAACGTCAGCGCGCGCTGCATATTCTCATGCGTGAGCGTGTAGCCGGGGATCAGCGGCAAACGGGGGATCACGTTAACGCCCTCCGCCACCAGCATTCGCAAATTCGCCACCACGCGCGGCATATTTATCGCCACAATCTCACGGGCCCGTTCAGGCTCCATGATCTTTAAATCGAACAGCACTTCATCACACGCTTTCGCCAGCGGAAGCAGCCGACGGGCGGGGGCATCGCCTGCCGTTTCAATTGCACAATGCACACCCCAGCGCCGCAGCCGTTGTAAGAACCGGGTGGCAAAACCTGCCTGCATCAGCACTTCGCCACCCGATAGCGTCACCCCGCCGCCAGAGGTGCGAAAGAAAACGTCATCTTTCATCACCTCGCGTTCCAGTTCATCCAGGGTAACATCGCGGCCAATCCGCTCAAACGCTCCGGAAGGACACTCGTCGGCATCACGCAGACACGGCGTACAGTGCAGGCATTTGCTTTCCCGTCGCACCGTTTCAATTCGTGGCGAGATCGATTCCGGATTGGCGCACCACGGGCAGGTGTGCGGGCAGCCTTTAAAAAAGACCACCGTGCGGATCCCCTGACCGTCATTCAGCGAATACCGTTGAATATTGAAGATGCGCGCGACCTCCTCGTCGCACGACTCCACAACCTCACAACTGATGCGCGGTGCGGCGAATGATGTCATCCTGAATCTCCTTCGACAGCTCGACAAAGAAGGCGCTATACCCTGCCACGCGTACCACCAGCCCGGCGAAATCCTGGGGTCGCAACTGCGCTTCCCGCAGCGTTTCGGCATTTACCACGTTAAACTGAATATGCTGCAGTTTGAGCTGGGTAAAGGCACGCAAGAAATCACACAGTTTGCGTAATCCTGCCTCTCCTTCCAGCGTGGCGGGTGTGAACTTCACGTTCAGCAACGTCCCGTTAGACAACAGCGTGTTATCCAGTTTACTGACCGATTTCAACACCGCCGTCGGTCCCTGCATATCCTGCCCAAGCATCGGCGACAGACCGCCATCCGCCAGTTGTTCTCCGGAAAAACGGCCATCCGGCGTCGCCCCAACCACTGCTCCCAACGGCACGTGCGCGGAAACGGTATACGAGCCCGGTGTAAACTGACCGCCACGCGGATTCTGATATTTCTCCACCTCTTTACAGTAATAACGCAGCAGTTCAGCGCTGATGTTATCCACCTCATCAATGTCATTACCGTATTTCTGGAAACGGTTGATCAGCCTGGCGCGGATCTTTTCCCCTTCCGGCGTGGCAAAGTTAGCCTTTAACACCGCAAGAAGTTCGTCAAAACGAAGGCGCTGCTGATCAAACACCAGTCCATTCAGCGCATGCAGAGAATCACTGAGGTTGGCGATGCCAATGCCCTGCACCCCAGAGAAATTATAGCGCGCGCCGCCGTCGGTGATGTCACATCCCTTCTCCAGACAATCACTGATAAACGAGGAGAGCAACGGCACCGGCGCCCAGTCGCGATGGCCGATATCGCAAATATTGCTGCCTTCGACCATCAGCGTGATGTAGTGGCTGATTTTGGCGCGAATATGCGCCAGCAGACCGTCCCAGGTTAGCTCGTGATTGCCTTCGTTCTCATACAGGCTGATCTCCATGACCTTCAACAGGTTAAACATGGCGATATCATGCAGGCCGTAGGTTCTGCCCGGAATCGACAACTCCACGCACCCTACCACCGCGTAATCACGCGCATCTTCCAGTGAGACGCCCCGATTGAGGAATGCCGGGATCACCACTTCGTCATTAAAGATCTGCGGAATGCCAGTACCCAGACGAATGGTCTCGGCGGTCTTCATCAGAAACGGTGTATCAATCAGCGCGTTGGTGCGGACACCCAGGTTCGGCTGGGGTAACTGCACGCTCTGATAGGCATCCAGACAGAGGAATGAAAGCACGTTGACCGCACTGCGGCCATTCTCCGTCAGGCCACCAAGTAGCGCGGTATAGCCGGTCGGGAAGCCAGCGAAATAACGCGCGCTGCTGGTTGAACGCAGAAGCACGATGTCGTTGCATTTCACCCACAGCGATTCGAGCAATTCTTTCAGGAATGCGGGATCGTCTCCCTGCGTCAGCGACGCCTGATAAAACGGCAGCATGTACTGATCGAAACGGCCCAGCGACAGCGAGCTGGCGTTGGATTCGTACTGCAGAATGATGTTCATGTACCAGAACAACTGGCACGCCTGCCAGAAGGTGTGCGGTTTATGCTGCACGTTATGTCGCGAGTTGGCGGCGATGGTCAGCAACTCCTGGCGACGAGCGGCGTCCGGACAACGTTCAGCCATCTCTTCCGCCAGTACGGCATAACGCAGAATGTGGCGCTGCGACGCTTCCAGCAGCAACAGCGCCGCCTGATAAAAGGCGTTATCCGGCTCCTGCTGGCAGTGCGTGCGCATCTGCGCCACCAGTTCACCCAGCCCGTGATTCAGCAGGCGCGGATAATCAATGATGATATGCCCCTGTCCCTTATCCGTCTGGTTGATGCTAAAAATCTGGGTACTGACGGCGGCCTTGACCTCATCCGTCATCTGACCGTTGATGAAATCCTTCATCGAGCGTTTTTCCCAGTAAGGGAACAGCACATCACGATAGAGACGTTTATCGTCTTCGCTGATGTCGAAACGGTCCTGGGGACGGGTCGGGAACTGATCCAACTCGTTGAGCAGCCAGTACGGGTCCATCTCCGGCGACATAATGCCCGCACGCGGTTTAACGGTACGGTTGCCGGCAATCAGTTCCTCATCACGAATCGAAATCGCGACATGCTCGAGGATATACGCGGTCGCTTTAGCCCGACGTAAAATGACCGGCTCCCCTTCCGTCTGCTGATGACTGGCGGTGTACAGCACTGCACGCTCGAGCGAAATTTCCCGGCTGTTCTGAAAGAGTGCCGCTTTTAAGCGGTGGATGCGGTTAATCATGAGGAACTCCTGTGGGCATGAATGCCTGATGGCGCTACGCTTATCAGGCCTACAGATTCGTAGGCCGGATAAGGCAACGCCGCCATCCGGCAAACAAAAAGGTTACGCTGTCTGCGCCAGATGCGTGCCAATCTTGTTCATAATCGCGTCGGCGCGTTTTACCGCATCGCTGATGTTGACGCGTACGATGGTTTTACCGGCAAAACGCTCTTCAAATTTGATCCCGATATCCTTGGTCAGAATGACGATATCGGCCTGCGCCACGTCAGCAGGCGTCAGTTCATTTTCCAGACCAATCGAGCCCTGCGTCTCCACTTTCACTTCCCAGCCTTTCGCTTTGGCTGCATTTTCCAGCGCTTCAGCGGCCATATAAGTATGTGCAACACCTGAAGGACATGCGGTTACTGCAATAATTTTCGTCATGACGCCACTCCTCACTTAATTAATTTCAAAATCTAAATCCAGATCGTCTTCTTTCTCGTCGGTCTGAGAGACATTCTTCCGCGCCAGACTTTTCAGCACGTTCACACAGACAGCCGTAACCACCGCACCCACCGCCACCGCGACGACATAGCCCAGTTTGCCTTCAACCACCGGCAGAACAATCAGTCCACCCCAGCCGGCGTAACACTGAGCGCCGAACAATGCCGCCGTGACCGCACCACAGGCTGAACCCAGCATGATGGAAGGAATGACGCGCAGAGGATCAGCAGCAGCGAAAGGAATCGCCCCTTCAGTAACGCCCACACACCCCATCACCAGCGCCGCTTTACCGGCTTCGCGCTCTTCAGAAGAGAAGTTTTTACGCCCCACCAGCGTCGCCAGGCCTAAGCCCAGCGGCGGCACGCAGATCCCGACAGCCGCAATAGCCACCACGGTGTAAACCCCCTGCGCCACGCAAATCAGCATGAAGGCGTAGGCCACTTTGTTGATCGGTCCGCCCATATCAAAGGCCAGCATCAGCCCCATAATCACTGCCAACATCACGATACTGCCCTGCTGCATGCCTTGCAGCCACTGAGTCAGACTGGCGGTCAGCGCGCCAACGGGTTCGCCCAGCCCCCACATCATGATGCCCGCCGTAATAAAGGTCCCAACGATAGGAATCACGAAGATGGGCATCACAGAACGCAACACCTTATGGACCGGAATCTTTTTCAGATAGTGCACGACAATACCGCCGATAATCCCGGCAATCAGCGCCCCGAAGAATCCGGCGCCGAAGCTGTTGCCTACCCAGGCGCCAATCGCACACGGCGCCAGCGCAGAGCGTTCCGCAATGGAATAACCAATGTACGCCGCGAGGAAAGGCACCATCAGCGTCAGCCCGGCCACGCCGATATCAAACAGCTTTTTGAGATTCGGATCGGTCGCGGCATCGGGCACCGCGCCTTTGCCATACAGCATGACGGAGACCGCCAGTAATATGCCGCCTGCGACCACAAAGGGGATCATATGCGACACCCCCGTCATCAGATGCTGACGGGTATTTTTCAGGATTTGTACCAACTCATTCATAAGTCGCTCCCGGGCAGGTGTTTGCCCATATCCATAACGTTGTTGTGGCAAACAATAGGCAATCCACAAGGTCGCAGACAGTGGATAAAAAGGCCATTTACTGGATTTTTGTAATGTCAGTACAAAAATGCGATCCGCTTCATAAGTTGAGAGATAAGAGAATTCACGGACACCGAGAGGACTTGTGAACTGTCTCCCACTTTTCGCCTTACATTACATTTGTCCAGTTTTTGGCAGAATTGTCACATGGCAGCGAACAAGCAAGGCCTTTTATGCTGTAGGCAGAAAACCGTTATGGGAGAGAGGCAATGGCCCTGATTGTGGAATTTACCTGTGAGCTGCCCAATGGCGTCCATGCGCGTCCGGCAAGCCATGTTGAAACCCTGTGTAACACCTTTACTTCACACATTGAGTGGCACAACCTGCGAACCGATCGTAAGGGCAACGCCAAGAGCTCGCTGGCGTTGATTGGCACGGATACGCTGGCTGGCGACCACTGCCAGTTGCTGATTACGGGAGCGGATGAAGCTGATGCCCATCAGCGCCTGAGCCAGTGGCTGCGCGACGAGTTCCCCCACTGCGATGCCCCGCTGGCAGAAGTCAGCAACAGCGAATTAGAACCGCTACCGGCTTCACTGACTCACCTGAATCCGCAGCTTTTCCGCGCCCGTAGCGTTTGCACTGGCAGCGCGGGCGGCATCCTGACGCTTCTCTCTTCGCTGGATCTCAACGCGCTCGGCGAACTCCCTGTGGCAGCCGATGTGGAAAGCGAGCAGTCGGCGCTGGATCGCGGCTTAGCGCTGCTGGTGAAAAACATTGCGTTTCGTTTGCTCGACAGCGACGGCGCCACCAGTGCGATTCTGGAAGCCCACCGCTCGCTGGCAGGCGATACCTCCTTGCGTCAGCATTTGCTGGCTGGCGTTTCTCGCGGCTTAAGCTGCGCGCAGGCGATTGTCGACAGCGCCAACCATTTCTGCGATGAGTTTGCCCGTTCCAGCAGTCGCTATTTGCAGGAACGCGCGCTGGACGTGCGCGACGTCTGTTTCCAGTTGCTGCAACACATCTACGGTGAAAAACGCTTTCCGGCACCGGGAAAACTGACCCAGCCCACCATTTGTATGGCGGATGAGTTGACGCCCAGCCAGTTCCTGGAACTGGACAAAACGTTCCTCAAAGGGTTGTTGCTGAAAAGCGGCGGTACGACTTCGCACACCGTGATTCTTGCTCGTTCATTCAACATCCCCACGCTGGTCGGCGTCACGATTGACGCCTTAACCCCGTGGCTACAGCAAGAGGTTTATATCGACGGCAATGCAGGGGCGGTGGTGGTCGCACCTGACGAACCGGTCAGCCGCTACTATCAACAGGAAGCCCGCGTGCACGAGGCGCTGCGCGAGCAACAGCGCGTCTGGCTGACCCAGGAAGCGCGCACGGCAGATGGCATCCGTATGGAAGTTGCCGCCAACATCGCTCACTCCGTGGAAGCGCAGGCGGCATTTGGCAACGGCGCGGAGGCGGTGGGTCTGTTCCGCACCGAAATGCTGTATATGGACCGGGCCAGCGCCCCGGGCGAGAACGAGCTGTACAACATTTTCTGCCAGGCGCTGGAATCCGCACAGGGGCGCAGCATTATTGTGCGTACGATGGATATCGGCGGCGATAAACCCGTTGATTACCTGAATATTCCTGCTGAAACCAACCCGTTCCTTGGCTATCGTGCCGTACGTATCTATGAAGAGTACGCCGCGCTATTTACCACTCAACTCCGGTCTATCCTGCGCGCATCGGCGCACGGAAGCCTGAAAATTATGATCCCGATGATCTCCTCGATGGAAGAGATCCTGTGGGTGAAAGAGAAACTGGCGGAAGCCAAACAGCAGCTTCGTAATGAGCAGATCCCGTTTGATGAGAAGATCCCGCTCGGCATTATGCTGGAAGTCCCGTCAGTGATGTTCATCATCGATCAGTGCTGTGAAGAGATTGATTTCTTTAGTATTGGTAGCAATGATCTGACGCAATACCTGTTGGCCGTTGACCGCGATAACGCCAAAGTCACCCGCCACTACAACAGCCTGAACCCGGCCTTCCTGCGCGCACTGGATTTTGCGGTGCAGGCGGTGCATCGTCAGGGGAAATGGATCGGCCTGTGTGGCGAGCTCGGGGCAAAAGGTTCCGTTCTGCCATTGCTGGTCGGGTTGGGGCTGGATGAAATCAGCATGAGCGCCCCCTCCATTCCGGCCGCTAAAGCGCGAATGGCGCAACTCGACAGTCGAGCCTGCCGACAATTGCTGAATCAGGCGATGGCCTGTCGCACGTCGCTGGAAGTGGAACATCTGCTGGCGCAGTTCCGCATGACGCAGCAGGATGCCCCGCTGGTCACCGCTCAATGCATCACCCTCGACAGTGACTGGCGCAGCAAAGAAGAGGTGATCAAAGGGATGACCGACAATCTGCTGCTCGCCAGCCGCTGCCGTTACCCCCGCAAACTGGAAGCCGATCTGTGGGCGCGTGAGGCCGTATTCTCTACCGGGCTGGGCTTCAGCTTCGCCATCCCGCACAGCAAATCTGAACATATTGAGCAGTCCACTATCAGCGTGGCACGCCTGAAAGCGCCTGTCCGCTGGGGAGATGATGAGGCGCAGTTCATTATCATGCTCACACTCAACAAACACGCTGCGGGGGACCAGCACATGCGTATCTTCTCGCGCCTGGCCCGTCGCATTATGCACGAAGAATTTCGCAATGCGCTGGTGAATGCCGCGTCTGCCGACGCGATTGCCAGCCTGCTGCAACATGAGCTTGAACTTTAAGAGGAAGCAAAATGGAACTGTATCTGGATAGCGCCAATGTGGCGGAAGTCGAACGTCTGGCCCGCATCTTCCCTATCGCCGGGGTGACGACCAACCCGAGTATTGTCGCGGCAAGCAAAGAATCCATCTGGGATGTTCTGCCGCGTCTGCAAAAGGTGATTGGCGAAAACGGCGTTCTGTTTGCCCAGACCATGAGCCGCGATGCGCAGGGAATGGTGAACGAAGCTAAACGTCTGAACAATGCCGTTCCGGGAATTGTGGTGAAAATCCCAGTAACTTCTGAAGGACTGGTCGCCATCAATCAGTTGAAAAAAGAGGGCATAGTCACCCTGGGTACCGCCGTGTACAGCGCCTCTCAGGGACTGCTTGCCGCGCTGGCGGGGGCGAAATATGTCGCGCCTTACGTCAACCGCGTAGATGCCCAGGGCGGAGACGGTATCCGCACAGTTCAGGAATTACAGACGCTACTGGAACGTCATGCACCGAAAAGCAAAGTACTGGCCGCCAGTTTTAAAACGCCACGCCAGGCGCTGGATTGTCTGCTGGCGGGCTGTGAAGCAATCACCCTTCCTTTAGATGTAGCGCAACAAATGCTCGATACCCCTGCGGTACAGTCAGCTGTTGAGAAGTTTGAACAAGACTGGAAAAACGCATTCGGAAGCATTCATTTTTAGGCTAAATAATTCACGCGGCAGGAAGACGGCGACGCAGCGAATCCCAGGAGCTTACACCAGTAAGTGACTGGGGTGAGCGACAAATCTGTCAGGAACAGATTTGAACGTCGCGGAGCGGCGGCCCGTAAGGGCAAGTCTCATAGATGAGACGAGTAACTCAGAAGCCAACGCATCTGCAGCCTGAATTATGACGGATAAAAGAGGAAATAAAGTATGGATCGCATTATTCAATCCCCCGGTAAGTACATCCAGGGTGCAGATGTCATCACACGTCTTGGCGAATACCTCAAGCCGCTGGCTGAACGTTGGCTGGTTGTCGGCGACAAATTTGTTCTCGGTTTCGCTCAGGGCGAGCTGGAAAAAAGCTTTAAAAATGCAGGACTGGCGCTGGAAGTTGCGCCGTTTGGCGGTGAATGCTCGCAAAACGAGATCGACCGTTTGCGCAGCGTGGCGGAAAACGCGCAGTGTGGCGCCGTGCTCGGCATCGGCGGCGGTAAAACGCTGGATACCGCCAAAGCCCTTGCCCACTTTATGAACCTGCCTGTGGCGATCGCCCCGACCATCGCCTCAACCGATGCGCCATGCAGCGCCCTTTCGGTTATCTACACCGATGCCGGTGAATTTGATCGTTATCTGCTGCTACCGCATAACCCGCATATGGTTATCGTTGACACCAAAATCGTTGCCGGCGCCCCGGCGCGTCTGTTAGCCGCAGGGATTGGTGATGCGCTGGCCACCTGGTTTGAAGCGCGCGCGTGTTCACGCAGCGGCGCGATCACCATGGCGGGCGGCAAATGCACTCAGGCGGCGCTGGCGCTGGCTGAACTGTGCTACAACACGCTGCTCGAAGAGGGTGAAAAAGCGATGCTCGCCGCCGAACAGCACGTCGTGACCCCGGCGCTTGAACGCGTGATTGAAGCCAACACCTATCTGAGCGGCGTCGGCTTTGAAAGCGGCGGTCTGGCTGCCGCGCACGCGGTTCACAACGGCCTGACGGCGATCCCGGATGCGCACCACTACTATCACGGTGAAAAAGTGGCCTTTGGTACGCTGACTCAGCTGATTCTGGAAAACGCGCCGGTTGAAGAGATTGAGACCGTTGCCGCACTGTGCCATTCCGTCGGTCTGCCGATTACGCTGGCGCAACTGGATATCAAACAGGATATCCCGGCGAAAATGCGTATCGTGGCGGAAGCCTCCTGCGCGGAAGGCGAAACCATTCACAACATGCCTGGCGGCGCAACGCCGGATCAGGTTTATGCAGCGCTGTTGGTTGCCGACCAGTACGGTCAGCGCTATCTGCAAGAGTGGGAATAACGCGCTCTACACTCCCGGCATCGCCGGGAGTGTTTCTCATTTCATCAAGCCTGTTCTACCGCCTGTAGCTCACGCTTTTTCCGGCTGACAATTGCCAGCGCCATAACGATCAGCACAATTCCCCCACCCTCAACGGGACCGGGATTTTCGCCAAGCAGCCACCAGGAAAACAGTACGCTGCAGACCGGTACCGCCAGAGTGCTTAAACTGGCGATACTGGCAGGCAAATTCTTCAGGACAAACAGCCACAAACTCCAGGCCAGCGCCGTCGCAAGAATCGCGCTGTATCCCAGCGCCCAGAGGACCACCGGCTGCCAGTCAACTTCCCGCTGCGGCACCAGCCAGGCCACCGCACTCATCACCAGCGCGGCATACAACATCTGCCAGGCCGTTAACGACAGCAAATCGACGCGTGGATGGCGGGCATACAGACGTTTAGCGACAATGGCGCTCGCGCCCCAGCTGACGCCGGAGAGAATCGCCAGCAGGGCGCTCTTCAACGTTGATAAATCCAGTTGCCACGGTTGCAGCACCAGCAGTAGCCCTGTTGCGGCAAGGGCTATCGCGGCGTATTGCAGGCGTCGCAGTCGCTCACCCAGAAACAGCGCCGCCAGAATGACGACCCAGAATGGCATGGTATAGGTCAGAATCGCGACCTTTCCCGCCCCGCCGCTGACCAGCGCCCACTGGCCGAAGCCAATCATCCCGCAGGTCTGCAACAGCGCAATCGCCAGCGTAAACCGAAATGGCGTCGGGCGCAGACCACGGCCGCGCAAAAGGAGGACGATGAATAATATTAAGGCTCCGAAGATACAGCGTAATGCAGTGAAGTCGAACGCGCCGATATAGCTCGTGACCTGCTTCATAAAAATCCAGCTATAGCTCCAGATAAGGGTAAGCAAGATAAGACCACCGATTGCCAGTGGATTGCCCTTTCCTGAGACAGACATGATAGATCCAGTAGATTGACGTTTCCTGCGGACACTATACCCCTACAAATACACTTCAGCGACTGCAAGCAGTCGCTGAAGTGGGGTCAGATTACGTCAGCGTTGGGCTTACTGCAGGTCGAAACGGTCCAGGTTCATCACTTTCACCCATGCCGCGACAAAGTCCTTCACGAACTTCACGTGCGCATCACTACCGGCATACACTTCCGCCAGAGCACGCAGCACCGCATGAGAGCCAAAGACCAGATCGGCACGGGAAGCAGTGTATTTCACTTCACCTGTCTGACGATCGCGACCTTCAAACTGTTCGTTTGACTCATCAACCGGTTTCCATTCGTGACGCATATCCAGCAAATTAACGAAGAAGTCATTGCTGAGTACGCCCGGACGATCGGTAAAGACACCGTGTTTACTGCCATCGTAGTTCGCGCCAAGCACGCGCAGACCACCCACCAGCACGGTCATTTCCGGTGCGGTCAAGGTCAACTGCTGCGCTTTATCGATCAGCAGAGATTCTGTCGCTGCCGCGCCTGGTTCGCCGCGATAGTTACGGAACCCATCGGCGAGCGGCTTGAGCAGTTCAAACATCTCAATATCCGTCTGATCCTGACGCGCGTCCACACGACCTGGAGTAAACGGCACATGAATGCTGACACCTGCAGCGCTGGCGGCTTTTTCAACCCCCACGACACCAGCAAGAACGATGATATCGGCCAGCGACGCTTTAGCGGAATCACGCTGGATTTTCTCCAGAACCGGCAGCGCACGCGTAGCAATCGCATTGACATCCCAGCCGCGCTGCGGCGCTAATGCCAGACGCGCACCGTTCGCCCCGCCACGTTTATCACCGCCGCGGAAGGTCGACGCAGACGCCCACGCAACGGACACCAGCTCGCCCACTGAGAGACCGGAATCCGCAATGGCAGACTTCAGGCTCAGGATATCTTCTTCCGTTGGATTGAAGGTGGGTTGCGGCAGCGGATCCTGCCAAATCAGATCTTCTTTTGGCACTTCCGGTCCGATGTAACGCGCTTTCGGCCCCATATCACGGTGGGTCAGTTTGAACCACGCACGGGCGAAGGCTTCGTTAAACGCCTGCGGATCGTTCAGGAAGCGACGGGAAATTTTTTCGAATTCCGGATCAAAACGCAGCGTCAGGTCGGTGACCAGCATCGTCGGCTTACGTTTTTTCGACGGGTCGAACGGATCAGGAATAATTTCTGGCGCATCGACCGCTTCAAACTGGATGGCGCCGGCCGGGCTACGCGTCTGTACCCACTCATATTTGAACAGGTTCTCGAAGAAGTAGTTGCTCCACTGGGTTGGGGTTTGCGTCCAGACCACTTCCAGTCCGGATGTAATCGCATCCGCGCCCACACCGCTGCCAAAATCGCTTTTCCAGCCTAAACCCTGGTTTTCGAGCGGTGCCACTTCCGGGTCAGGGCCGACGTGCGTCGCCGGGCCTGCGCCGTGGGTTTTCCCTAATGTGTGGCCACCCGCAATTAACGCAACGGTCTCTTCATCGTTCATCCCCATGTTGCCAAAGGTTGCACGAATCGCTGAGGCCGCAGAAAGAGGTTCACCGCTGGCATTAGGACCTTCAGGGTTAACGTAAATCAGCCCCATCTCGGTGGCGGCTAAAGGACGTTTAGCCAGTTCTTCGGGGTCACGGTGGGCAAGCCACGTTTTCTCATCGCCCCAGTTTACATCCAGATCCGGTTCCCAGACGTCCTCACGACCTGCACCGAAACCAAAGGTACGGAAGCCGGAGTTTTCCAGCGCGACGTTACCCGCCAGAATAAACAGGTCAGCCCAGGAAATTTTTTGACCGTATTTTTGCTTGATTGGCCACAGCAGGCGACGCGCCTTATCCAGGCTCACGTTATCCGGCCAGGAATTCAGGGGAGCGAAACGCTGCTGTCCACGACCCGCGCCGCCGCGTCCGTCAACAGAACGATAGGTACCTGCGCCGTGCCAGGCCATGCGGATAAACAGACCGGCATAGGTTCCCCAGTCAGCAGGCCACCACGGTTGAGATTCGGTGAGAAGCGCTCTGAGATCGCCTTTCAGCGCGGCATAATCTAATTTGCTGAATTCTTTGCGGTAATCGAAATCTTCACCCAGCGGGTTTGAGCGATTGGAATGTTGGTTTAAAAGGTCGACGCGGAGCTGGTTAGGCCACCAGTCACGACTGGTTGTTCCTGCTCCAGCGCTCTGGTCATGGCCGCCCTGATGAAAAGGACATTTTCCGGCGGACGTCGGGTTATGGATATCGTCTGGCGTGCTCATCTATATGCTCCCTTTACAGTGTTTACATTACGATATACACCTACAGAGATAAGATATAGTCGAAATAATCCACAGATTCGATAGCTGATACCTTTTATATTTTTAGTTACAGAGATGTAGATCAAAATGAGGTGTAAAAAAGCCCTCCAGGGAGGGCCGAGGCATTTTAGACGCCGGGTCTGACACCCAGGGTGTGGCAAATCGCGTAGCTCATTTCAGCGCGGTTAAGTGTATAGAAATGAAAATCTTTTACCCCTTCCCGACTTAAAATTTTCACCATATCCATGGCGATATTTGCCCCCACCAGCTTGCGAGTTTCCGCATCGTCATCGAGGCCGTTAAACATTTGTGACATCCACGCCGGAATGCGCACATTGGTCATATCGGCAAACTTCTTCGCCTGCTTAAAGTTCGAGACCGGCAGAATGCCAGGAATGATTTCCACGTCAATACCCGCAGAGACGCAGCGGTCGCGAAAACGCAGGTAGCTTTCGACGTCAAAGAAAAATTGGGTGATGGCGCGGTTAGCCCCGGCATCCACTTTGCGTTTCAGGTTGAGCAGATCCGCCTGCGCGCTTTTCGCTTCCGGATGCACTTCCGGGTAAGCGGCGACGGAGATATCAAAGTCGGCCACCTCTTTCAGCAGGCTCACCAGGTCGGCAGCATACATATCCGGCTTGCCGCTGCCTGCCGGCAGATCGCCGCGCAGCGCAACGATGTGGCGGATTCCGTTGTTCCAGTAGTCCTGTGCAATAGTGCGCAGTTCATCGCGGGTCGCATCAATACAGGTCAGATGCGGTGCGGCTTCCAGACCGGTGCGATCTTTAATCCCTTTGATGATGCTGTGCGTGCGGTCGCGTTCGCCAGAGTTGGCGCCGTAGGTTACCGAAACAAACTTCGGCTTCAGGCTGCTCAGGCGATCGATGGAATTCCACAGGGTTTGCTCCATTTCACTGGTGCGCGGCGGGAAAAACTCGAACGAAACGTTAATCTGACCCTGGACTTCCGCCAGGCTCTGATTCAGGGCTTCCCGCTGGTTGGCGTGAAAAAAGCTCATACCTTACCTCATCAATCGCTTGTCATTATATGTTGTGTTGTGAACATCTATCCGTTTAGACGTCCAGATGTAAAAATGACGGAAAAGCGCGATGACGTCAACTGAAAAATCATCGTTGATGGTGAGGAAAAGTCAGGGAAGATGAAAAAAATTCACGTTAGTCGGCGATGCCGGCGGATAGCATCACGCTTTTCAGCCATTGTAAGCGCGCAGCGTTCTCCGGCAGCATCGCCAGCCCCGCCTGAACACTGAGCTCGCCGTCACTCAGTGGACGAAAAACCACGCCCTGACGCTGAATAGCAGCAAAGGAAGCAGGAAATAAGCTCAGACCATCGCCATGGGCAATTCGCGCCAGCAGAACGTCATGCTCCAGCGGTTCTTCAAGACAAGCAGGAGCGTAACCCACGCGCTGAAAGCGCGCCCGCGTAGCGTCAAAGAAGGCCGGATTTCGTTCCCGGCTGAACCAGAACAGCGGTCGGAGATTAAGTGCCTTCAGGGAGAGGGCGTCACTGCCAGACTCTGGCCAGATGGCAGGCAACGCAGCGATGAGCGGCTCGCGCCAGTCGAGCGGCGTGATAGCCAGTCCGGTGGTCTCCAGCGGCAGCGCCACCACGGCAGCATCCAGTTTTCCGCGTCGCACCTGACGTACGAGATCGGGCGAGCCCTGGCGCACAAGACGCAGGGTGTCGACCCGGGTATTCAGTTGCGTTTCCAGCGCGGCGAAAACGCCCTGCTCAAATGCCGTCGTCAGCCCCAGGCGCAACAACTGCACGCCGTCTGGCGCAAGCTGACTCAGGGCCGCATAGGTTTTATCCTGCTGTTCCAGCAGCGGACGCACGATCTCCAGCACGCGCAGCCCCTCATTTGTCAGCGTCAACCCTTTGGTATGACGGACAAACAGCGTCACCCCCAGACGTTCTTCAAGCTGGCGTATATGGCGGCTGAGCGGCGGTTGCGACATAAACAGTCGCAGGGCTGCCCGGCTCATGTTGTTCTCTTCCGCCACCACGGTAAAGTAACGCAGCAGGCGAATATCCAGAGAGTGCAGAGGCGGTGTTGTCATACCGAAAAGGTATCACGGAAACGGTATTATCCAAATCATTCCACCCATCCTATCCTCACGCCATCCCCTGACAGATGAGGAAGACACCATGCATTCAGAACGATTTATCACCGGTCAAAACCTGCTACAGCAGGTTGATGGCAAAGGCGGCGATGCCGTCGTCGAGAGCCTGAAGGACATTGCGCCCGACTTCGCTCGCTATCTGATTGAGTTTCCTTTTGGCGACATTTATTCCCGGCCTGGGCTGGATTTACGTAGTCGGGAAATCGCCACCGTTGCGGCCTTAACCGCACTGGGCAACGCCACGCCGCAGTTGAAGGTTCACATCGCTGCCGCGCTGCATGTTGGATTAACGCAGGAGGAGATTATCGAGGTCATGATGCAGATGGCGGTGTATGCCGGTTTCCCGGCGGCGCTGAACGGTCTGTTCGCCGCAAAAGAGGTGTTTGCCGGGCGGTAACGCGCCGGACAGGATGCTGAAGCATCTTATCCGGCCTGGATTATACCTGAACTGTAGGCCGGATAAGCGCAGCGCCATCCGGCAAAAAACTACAGCAGTTGCGCCAGACGGTTAATATCCGACTGAATCGCCCCGGCGGTGACGTCACGCCCGGCACCGGGTCCGCGGATCACCAACGGGTTATCGCGATACCAGCGGCTTTCAATAGCGAAGACGTTATCGCACGGCAGCAGCGCTGCCAACGGATGCTCTGGACGAACGGCTTCCACACCGACACGCGCTTTGCCGTTGGCGTCGAAACGCGCCACATAGCGCAGGACCAGCCCCATTTCGCGGGCTGCTTCCAGACGCTGCACCATCTGATCGTTCAGTTCATCGCCATTCTCAAAGAAGTGGTCGATTGAGCCTTCTTCACAATGCGCGGGAACCAGCGACTCAACGCGGACCTGATCCGGCTCGATGTCGTAGCCTGCTTCACGTGCCAGAATCACCAGCTTGCGCATCACATCTTTACCCGACAGGTCAACGCGCGGATCCGGCTCCGTCAGCCCCTGTTGCCAGGCCTGATCCACCAGATCGGTAAACGGCACAGAGCCATCAAACTGCAGGAACAGCCAGGACAGCGTGCCGGAGAAGATCCCGCTGATCGACAGGATAGTGTCGCCGCTGTCAATCAGATCGCGCACGGTGTGGTTGATCGGCAATCCTGCGCCCACGGTAGCGTTGTACAGCCAGTGACGCCCGGTCTTATCAAACGCGTCGTGGATCTGGCGATACTTATTGCTGGTGCTCGCCCCGGCCAGTTTGTTGGCGCTGATAACGTGAAAACCGTGGCTGGCAAAGTCGAGATACTGATCCGCCAGCTGTTCGCTAGCGGTCACATCCAGCACCACCAGATCGTCATACGGGTGCGCGCGCATCCACAGGAACAGCGACTCTTCATCCTGTTCAATGGCTTCATCATTGAAGAACGCCAGCGCCCGACTGGCGTCCAGCCCTTCATAGTTCAGCAGGCTGCGACGGCTATCCACCACCCCTGCCAGCACAAATTCAAAACCCGTACGCGCCGAGAGCGTGCTCTGCTCGCGGGCAAACAGCTCAAGCCAGCGGGAGCCGATGTTGCCCTTGCCGAAAAGCACCAGGCCGATGCGTTTTTCAGCGCGGAAAATGGACTGGTGAAGACCCTGAATCAGACTCTCCGTCGGGCCGGTACGCAGCACGGCCACCAGGCTGATACCCTCTTCCGACTGCCAGGTAAACTCCACTGGCTGTCCTTTCAACTGCTGCCAGAAACGATGACAGTGCAGCGGGTTACGGGTGACACCCGCACCTACCATCGCTACCAGCGCCAGCCCCTGACGTAAACGCAGTTCACCCGGCAGGCCGGCTTCATCGAGGATTCGCAGGGCGCTGTCGGCCACTTCCGAGGTGTAGCAGAACTGCAGCAGATGACGATCGGTATGGACGCCAACGGCCAGCGGACGCACCTGCGCACGCTTGAGGACCTGATCGATATCTTTATGCGCTTGCTTAAAGTCCTGGCTGGCAGGCACCTGGAATTCAATCAGACAGACGTCATCATGGCTGGTCACAATACGCGCGCCGGTCCCGGAAGCCAGCACGCGCTCAATGCGCGTGGAGCCTTGATCCGGCGTGTAGCTACAACGCAACTGGAGATCGATATCGCTACCGGAAACCGGCTGCAGCGTGCGGGCGTGCAGAACCGGCGCCGCCAGACGCGCCAGCTCGCTGGCTTCATCCAGGCGCAACAACGGCAGCAGGCAGGCATCTTTGACTTTACGCGGGTCAGCGCTGTACACCCCGGCCACGTCGCTCCAGATGGTGACGCGGGAAACGCCCGCCAGCGCGCCAATCTGCGTGGCGGAATAGTCAGAACCATTACGGCCCAGCAGCACCGTATCGCCCGCATTACTGCGGCTGATAAAGCCGGTGACGACCAGACGTTTCTGCGGATGCTGGATCAGCAGTTGCTGCAATAACGGGTAAGAAAGCCCTTCATCCACCTGCGGCTGCGCAGCGCGCTCGGCGCGTAAGAACTCACGCGCATCCAGCCAGGCCGACTCCATGCCCTGCTGATTGAGCACCGCGGACATCAGTCGCGCCGACCACACTTCGCCGTGACCCACAACCTCCGCATAAACGGCGTCATTCACACCGCTGTCCAGCAGATTTGCCAGACGTTCCAGATCGCTGATAAACAGGCTGGTTAATGCCTCCGCCACGTCGGCGGGAAGCAGGCCGCTAATCAGTTCACACTGATAGCGACGCAGGGTCTGTTGTACCTGATGCGCAGAGAGGCGATCGGTCTGACTTAATTTCAGCCAACTGATCAGTTGGTTGGTCGTACTGCCCGCAGCGGAAACCACCATCATGTCGTCAGGCTGTGAGTATTCCGCCATGATGCCCGCGACGCGCAGATAACACTTCACGTCAGCCAGACTACTACCACCAAATTTGTGCAGTTGACGACCCTTCGCCCCTGCCTGCGCAATCACACTCATGTTTACCCCTTGTTTGCAGCCCGGAAGCCATTTTCCAGGTCGGCAATTAAATCTTCGCCATCTTCAATACCGGTGGAGATACGCAGCAGCGTCTCGGAGATCCCGGCGGCAGCACGCGCTTCTGGCGCCATGCCGGCATGCGTCATCGTTGCGGCGTGAGAGATTAAGCTTTCCACTCCCCCTAAGGATTCCGCCAGCGTAAACAACGACAGACCGCTCAGGAAACGACGTAGCGTCTGCTCATCGCCATCCAGTTCAAAACTCAACATTGCGCCAAAACCCTTCTGCTGACGCGCCGCAATGTCATGCCCCTGATTTTCCGGCAGCGACGGGTGATACAGCTTTTTCACCAGCGGCTGGGTTTGCAGATAATCGACGATTGCCTGTGCATTACGCTGCGCCACTTCCATGCGCGGCGACAGCGTACGCAGCCCGCGCAGCAGCAGGTAGCTGTCAAATGCGCTGCCGGTCACGCCGATATTATTCGCCCACCATGCCAGTTCGGTGACGATTTCCGGATCTTTGGCTATCACCACGCCCGCCACGACGTCAGAGTGACCATTCAGATATTTCGTGCATGAATGCAACACCAGATCGGCGCCCAATGCCAGCGGATTTTGCAGCGCCGGGCTTAAAAAAGTGTTGTCAACGACGCTGATGGCTCCGGCTTCACGCGCCAGTTGGCAGATTTTCGCAATATCCACCACGCGTAACAGCGGATTACTCGGACTTTCAACCAGCACCAGTTTAGGTTTTTCGGCCAGCGCGGCCTGTAACGCCTGCTCATCTCCCTGATCGACAAAGCGCACGCGATAGCATCCGCGCTTCGCCAGACTGTCAAACAGGCGGTAGCTGCCGCCGTAGCAGTCATGCGGCGCCACCAGCAGATCGCCAGGCTTCAGGAACACGGTCGTCACCAGATGAATCGCCGACATACCGGTATTGGTCAGCACCGCACCCGCACCGCCTTCCAGTTCGGCCAGCGCACGCTGAACCACATCGCGCGTAGGGTTGCCGCGACGGGAGTAGTCATGAGCACGAGGCTCATTAAAACCGGTAAAATTATAGGTGCTGGAAAGGTGAATCGGCGGAACGACGCAACCGTACTGTTCGTCGTCATTTAACCCGCTACGCACTGCGATGGTGGCCTGTTTACGCGTCATGTTAGGGTGTTCCTGAGCTGAGTCGATGAAAAATCAGGTCCCAGAGTAAACAGGTTAACAATAGACGTCAATACATCTGGACATCTAAACTTCTTTGCGTATAGATTGAGCAAACTGGAAATAGCCGTTAAAATTATCTGCATTAGCGCACAACTACAGGTGCTTAATCCGTGTCACGGTATCGCCTGTACGGTAAACTATGCGGAATTACGGCGAGTAGTCACACTAATGGTGTGGTCTTGCCCCATATTAATGACGAAGAGGATTAAGGTATCTCATGGCTGAATGGAGCGGCGAATATATCAGCCCATACGCTGAGCACGGTAAGAAGAGTGAACAAGTAAAGAAAATTACGGTTTCCATTCCTCTGAAGGTGTTAAAAATCCTCACCGATGAACGCACGCGTCGTCAGGTGAACAACCTGCGTCACGCCACCAACAGCGAGCTGCTGTGTGAAGCGTTTCTGCATGCTTTTACCGGACAACCCCTGCCAAACGATGCAGACCTGCGCAAAGAGCGCAGCGATGAAATCCCGGAAGCGGCAAAAGAGATCATGCGTGAACTGGGTATCGACCCGGAGACGTGGGAATATTGATGCAGAGAAAGCAGAAGCCACGCTTCTGCTTTTTTTTCACGGTGATGACCGATTTGGCTCTCTTGGGTCAGGCAGGCTGATGGCGCTGCGTCTTCTGTCGATTTACATAACCAATCGTATTGTTTCCCCACAGCTGTTCGTACGGCATACCAGCCAGCATCTCCACGGTCTGACGCGCCTGAGGTGTGATCGCGTCCGGGGTAATCCCTCCGGCCTGACGCATTTTTAGCGTCTCTTCGCGCAGTATCTTGTGCGTTTTCAGGTTTAATCGAAAACGCAGCGAAACCAGGAATCCCAGGCAAAGCACCGCCACCGTACCGAAACTCAGGATCAGCATGATGGTATGGCTGACGCCCGGCACCTGAGTGGCCTGCCCTGAGACAAAACCGGAATACTGCATCACAATGCCGACCAACATAACGGCGCCAGCCTGAGACGCTTTGCGAGTCAGGGTCATGATGCCCGCAAATATTCCCTCGCGACGCTGTCCGGTGATGACCTCATCCACATCCGCAATGTAGGTATAAATGTTCCACGGGATATAGTTAATGCCGCCACGCCCCAGACCGGCCACTGCGGAAATCAGCAGTAACAGCGCTGAATTGTCGCTCATCCCGCTATAGTACAGCGCGGAGTATGACAGCGCGCCCAGGCCAAATAGCACAACCACCACGCGGTACGACGGCGCCGGGCCAAAACGGATACACAGCGGGATCATCGCCATCACGGCGATAAACTGCAGGATCGCCATCGTCCCCATGAGATTGGATGCCAGCGTTGGGCTTTGCATCAGCACGAACACCACGTAATAGGTAAACACGGCGTTGAAAACGTCCTGCGCAATATAGCCGCCGAGATACATCCCGAGATGCAGACGAAAAATACGAATGCGAAACGTTGAGCTCAGCTCAATCACCAGGCGGTGCAGACTCTGTCCCAGAGTGAGCTTTTTCGCCTGCGCCGCCAGCTCTTCCGCACTACGTTCACGTTCCCAGGTAAAGCACCAGACGAGAGTCAGCACTACGGCACACATAATGGCGAAGACCAGGCTGGCGTAAAAGAAGGAGATGGCATTATCCTTACCAAAATGGTTCAGCAAAATGCCGGGTAAAAAAGCCGCCAGGATCGCTGACAATTGCGCCATCGCGATACGCGCCCCGGAAAACTTCGTTTTCTGCCTGAAGTCGTCGGTCATTTCCGGAACCAGCGTTTCATAAGGTACCAGAATCATGGTGTAGACCACGTCGAACAACAGATAGGTGACCAGATAATACCAGTAGCTCATTCCCCCCATCCACATCAGGCTATAGGAGAAAACGCAGGGAATACCCAGTAAAATAAAGAACTTCCGCCGACCAAATCGTTTTCCCAACCACGTATTGCCAAAACTATCCGTCAGATACCCCATCAACGGACTGACCACCGCATCCAGAATTCTGGCCATCGCAAAAATAAACGTCGCTTCTATTGGCGTTAATCCGCAAAAGGTGGTGTAAAAATATAATAACCATGCCGCAGTCAGCGCGGTTGTCCCTGCGCCAAGACAATCACCTGAGCCATAGGCAAGGTAATTCACAAGACCTATTTTTCGCTTATTCATCTGGATTCCCTGATTATTAAGCATGAAGTACGTGCGGCAAAAAAATACGCTTACCGCACAGGAATATGTCATAGAGAAGAATTTATTAATCAGAAATTATAACCAATACCAATACGATAACGTGTCTGACGATCGTCGGTTGTCGCCGTATTATAGCCGGAAGAGACGTTACCCACTTCAGCAAAAGGAACCCAGGAACCTATTTTATAGGCTACGCGAAAGTTAAGTTCATAGTCTTCTTTTTTATTATTATATAAATCTTCACTGTCTGCGATTTTATAAATACCGTTCAGTTCAAACATCCAGTCATGAAGGTTATAGCCCAACCAGGCTTCCGGGCGATAAACCATTCGATCATCCCTGCCTTCTGAATTGCGACGAGTATACTCAAAACGATAACGGAATGCCGTCCACCAACTATCATTGATATTATATTGCACGCGCAAATACGGCTTATAGATGGCCTGGCCTTCATCTGTTTCTATTGCCAGTCCCGGTTGCCAGACAAGGTTTTGCCAGGTGAACTGGTAACTGGCCGTGTACTCGTTACCGTTCGTCTCCATGTTATTAACCGGATGTTTTGGATCCGAATCATCGGAGCGCGAAATCGCCTCTACCGCAACGCCAAATCCACTGGCAAAACGATGGGACATATAAACACGGTCATAGTTACGTCCGTCGTCATAATATTCATGACGATAATCTACATAGCCGGCATGAGCGGCTCCAGATAATATTGGAATAAGTAATAACGCATATCTACGCTTCATAGCAATCCCTCTCAATAGAAAACGTCCACAACAATCTGACCTTATCAACATCACTACGATAAAAATGCAATGATGAAAATAAAGATAAAATAATTTTATATTACGCAGTGAAGTTTATTTAAGTGGGAAAGGTAAAACCTTTCAAATTTTGCCAGCAAATAAAAATTATGGCAAAAAAGGGAAGATAAGAGAGACAGACATCACCAACAGAAACAATTTACCGATAAATTAAAAACACCATTTCAAGTTAGTGTCACATTATTCATTCAAGACGTCAATGATATATATGGAACAGATAAAATTCAGATACAAAAAAAGCGCCAGTCGGCGCTTTTTTTTTGACAGCTGAAACTTATTTGCTGCCCGGGATGTTGAAGCGCTTGTTGAAGCGGTCAACACGGCCACCGGTTGCAACGTCACGCTGTTTGCCAGTGTAGAACGGGTGGCATTTACCGCACACGTCCAGGTTCAGATCGTGACCAACGGTAGAGCGGATTTTCATGACGTTACCGCAAGAACAGGTAGCAGTAATTTCTTCGTATTTCGGGTGAATATCTTTTTTCATGGGGAAACCTCAGTTTAAGGCCGCGTCGCTCTTCCAGCCCTAACGCCAGACACCACGCGATGTTGATAGTATAGTTTTGACACAAGCAATTTGCATCAAAGGCGGCGAATCATACAGAAATTAGCCCACTCATGCAAACTGATTCGCTCGTCACCCACGACTAATGTGTATACTAACCCGCCAGATTTCAAGTCAGGACGATTTATGCCCGTAGCGCACGTTGCCTTACCCGTTCCGCTTCCACGCACCTTTGACTATCTTCTGCCGGAAGGCATGAACGTCAAGGCCGGGTGTCGCGTGCGCGTGCCGTTTGGCAAGCAGCAGGAGCGTGTCGGGATCGTGGTCTCGGTCAGCGACAAAAGCGAGCTGCCGCTGCATGAACTGAAAGCGATCGTTGACGTGCTGGATGATGAACCGCTCTTTTCGACCTCCGTCTGGCGTCTGCTGATCTGGGCGGCGGATTATTATCATCATCCCATCGGCGATGTGCTGTTCCACGCCCTGCCCATCCTGTTGCGCCAGGGGAAACCCGCTACCAACGCGCCAATGTGGTACTGGTTTGCCACCGAAGAGGGTCAGGCCGTTGATCTCAATAGCCTGAAGCGTTCCCCCAAACAGCAGCGGGCGCTGGCTGCGTTGCGACAGGGAAAAATCTGGCGCGATCGCGTGGCCGATCTCGAATTCAACGATGCCGCGCTTCAGGCGCTGCGTAAAAAAGGCTTGTGCGAACTGGCGAGCGAAACGCCTGGTTTTAGCGACTGGCGCACAAATTACGCGGTCTGCGGCGAACGTCTGCGCCTGAACACCGAACAGGCCACCGCCGTTGGCGCCATTCACAGTGCGTCAGACAGTTTCTCTGCCTGGTTGCTGGCCGGGGTGACGGGGTCAGGTAAAACCGAAGTTTACCTGAGCGTACTGGAAAACGTCCTCGCGCAGGGTAAACAGGCGCTGGTAATGGTGCCGGAAATTGGCCTGACGCCGCAAACCATCGCCCGCTTTCGCGAACGTTTCAACGCGCCGGTGGAAGTACTCCACTCCGCGCTCAACGACAGCGAACGCCTCTCTGCCTGGCTGAAGGCGAAAAACGGCGAAGCGGCGATCGTCATTGGCACCCGATCCTCCTTATTTACACCGTTTAAAAATCTTGGCGTGATCGTGATCGATGAAGAACACGACAGTTCCTATAAACAGCAGGAAGGCTGGCGCTACCATGCCCGCGATCTGGCGGTCTGGCGCGCCCATAGTGAACACATCCCGATTATCCTCGGTTCGGCCACCCCGGCGCTGGAAACGCTGTGCAACGTGCGGCAGAAAAAATACCGCATGCTGCGCCTGACACGCCGGGCCGGAAACGCGCGCCCCGCCACCCAGCACGTACTGGATTTAAAAGGTCAGCAGGTACAGGCTGGTCTGGCGCCGGCGCTGATCGCCCGTATGCGCCAGCATTTACAGGCCGACAACCAGGTGATTTTATTCCTCAATCGCCGGGGCTTTGCGCCTGCGTTGCTTTGCCACGACTGCGGCTGGATTGCAGAGTGTCCGCGTTGCGATCACTATTACACCCTGCACCAGGCGCAACACCACTTGCGCTGTCACCACTGCGACAGTCAGCGCCCGGTGCCGCGTCAGTGCCCCTCCTGCGGCTCCACGCATATGGTGCCGGTCGGGTTAGGCACCGAGCAGCTTGAACAAGCCTTAGCCCCCTTCTTTCCCGGCGTGCCGATTTCCCGCATTGACCGCGACACCACCAGCCGAAAAGGATCGCTTGAGCAGCATCTGGCGGAGGTGCATCGCGGCGGCGCAAGGATTCTGATCGGCACCCAGATGCTGGCGAAAGGCCACCATTTCCCTGATGTGACGCTGGTTGCGCTACTGGATGTGGATGGCGCGTTGTTCTCCGCAGACTTCCGCTCGGCGGAGCGCTTTGCCCAACTTTATACTCAGGTTTCCGGGCGCGCAGGACGCGCAGGCAAACAGGGGGAAGTGGTTTTGCAGACTCATCATCCGGAACATCCGCTGCTGCAAACCCTGTTGCATAAAGGCTATGACGCATTTGCCGAACAGGCGCTGGCCGAACGCCAAACGATGCAACTGCCGCCGTGGACCAGCCACGTCATCGTGCGTGCAGAAGATCATAATAATCAGCAGGCTCCGCTGTTTTTGCAGCAGTTGCGTAATCTGATCCAGGCCAGCCCGCTGGCAGATGACAAGCTCTGGGTGTTAGGCCCCGTTCCGGCGCTGGCGCCGAAGCGCGGCGGACGCTATCGCTGGCAGATTTTATTGCAACATCCGTCACGAATTCGTTTGCAACATATCGTCAGTGGAACGCTCGCGCTCATCAATACCTTACCGGATTCACGCAAGGTGAAATGGGTGCTGGATGTCGATCCTATTGAGGGATAATCCCCTCACGATGCGAGGCGGATCGTAAAATTTAACACCCATCACACTTTTTATGAAAATTCTGTAACCGTTTCCATTCGCTATCTGATAAAAATGTTTCCGATGTGAATTTAAACAGGGATTGTGCTGCGCCGGATTTCCCAGGCGAGGAGAAAGAGTGAAACCGAATAAGCAGGTTGCTGCCGCTACAATGAAAGATGTTGCTATGAAGGCGAAAGTCTCAACGGCAACCGTGTCTCGCGCGCTAATGAACCCGGATAAAGTCTCTCAGTCCACCCGAAACCGGGTTGAACAGGCAGCTGTAGAGGTGGGGTATTTACCGCAGGCGGCGGGACGCAACGTCAAACGCAATGAATCGCGAACCATCCTGGTGATTGTTCCGGATATTTGCGATCCCTTCTTTAGCGAACTGATCCGTGGGATCGAGGTCACCGCCGCCAGTCATGGCTATCTGGTGCTGATCGGCGATTGCGCGCATCAGAACCAGCAGGAAAAAACCTTCGTCAATCTGATCATCACCAAGCAAATTGATGGCATGCTGCTGCTGGGCTCTCGTCTGCCGTTTGACGCCAGTATTGAAGAGCAGCGCAATCTGCCGCCGATGGTGATGGCGAACGAATTTGCGCCGGAACTGGAACTGCCCACCGTCCATATCGATAACCTGACCGCCGCCTTCAATGCCGTGAACTACCTGCATGAGCTGGGACATCAGCGCATTGGCTGCATTGCCGGGCCGGAAGAGATGCCGCTGTGTCATTACCGCTTGCAGGGTTACGTACAGGCGCTGCGTCGTTGCGGTATTACCGTTGATCCACACTATATCGCCCGTGGGGATTTTACCTACGAAGCGGGCGGCAATGCGCTTAAACAACTGTTCGACTTGCCGCAACCACCGACAGCGGTATTCTGTCATAGCGATGTCATGGCGCTTGGCGCCCTCTCATGGGCCAAACGTCAGGGCATCAACGTCCCGGATGACCTGTCGATTATTGGTTTCGACAACATCGCCCTGGCGGAATTTTGCGATCCGCCGCTGACCACCGTTGCGCAACCGCGCTTCGAAATTGGTCGCGAAGCGATGCTGTTGCTGCTTGACCAAATTCAGGGGCAAAATGTCAACAGCGGCTCGCGTTTAATGGATTGTGAGTTAATCCTTCGGGGTACGACGCGCGCCTTAACGTAAACCTTTCAGACACCGTGTCTGGTCAAAGGCCCGCCGCTTAAGTAACATGGCGGGCTGACGAACGAATCAATACAGCGAAACGATAGTGGCACAACGAGATTATGTACGTCGCGGCCAACCGGCATCTTCGCGGCGCAAAAAGAGCACCTCACGGAAAAAGCAACGCAACACGTCTGCGGTATCGCCCGCAATGGTCGCCATTGCCGCCGCCGTGCTTGTGGCCTTTATCGGTGGTCTGTACTTCATTACGCATCATAAAAAAGAAGAATCCGAAACGTTGCAGGGTCAGAAAGTGACCGGCAACGGGTTGCCGCCAAAACCGGAAGAGCGCTGGCGCTATATTAAAGAGCTGGAAAGCCGCCAGCCGGGCGTACGTACGCCTACAGAACCGTCTGCCGGTGGTGAAGTCATGAAGCCGGATCAACTGACTGAAGAACAGCGCCAGCTACTTGCGCAAATGCAGGCCGATATGCGCCAGCAGCCGACGCAGCTCAACGAAGTGCCGTGGAACGAGCAGACGCCGGCACAGCGTCAGCAAACGTTGCAGCGCCAGGCTCAGCAACGTCAGGTTGAGCAACAACAGCAGCAGTGGAACAGCACGCCGCCGGTTCAACAGCCGCGTACGCCGCCACAGACGCAAACGCGTACTGCGCAAACGGCGCCAGTACAGCAACCGTCGAAGCCTGCTACGCAGCCGCAGAAATCTGCCACGACATCGCAGCCGTACCAGGATCTGCTACAGACACCGGCGCACACCACGGCGTCGCAGCCAAAAACACAGCCAGCCGCGCCGGTTGAGCGCGTGCCAGAGGCTCCGAAGCCGACGGCAGAGAAGAAAGACGAACGTCGCTGGATGGTGCAGTGTGGTTCGTTTAAAGGCGCTGAGCAGGCAGAAACCGTGCGTGCGCAGTTAGCTTTTGAAGGCTTTGACTCCAAAATCACCACCAACAATGGCTGGAACCGCGTGGTCATCGGGCCGGTGAAAGGCAAAGAGAATGCCGACAGCACCATTAGCCGTCTGAAGATGGCAGGTCACACAAACTGTATTCGACTCGCCTCCGGGGGTTGAAACCCCCAAAATCCCCCCCATCTATAGTTGCATTACGCCCCGTACACTGTGCGGGGCTTGTATTCTGTATTTGTAACCAAGGGGTCTGCTCGTGACAACAATAGTAAGCGTACGCCGTAACGGCCATGTGGTTATCGCCGGTGATGGTCAGGCCACACTGGGTAACACCGTAATGAAAGGCAACGTGAAGAAAGTGCGTCGTCTGTACAACGACAAAGTCATTGCTGGCTTTGCGGGTGGTACGGCGGATGCATTCACGCTGTTCGAACTGTTTGAGCGCAAGCTGGAAATGCATCAGGGACATCTGGTCAAAGCCGCCGTTGAGCTGGCGAAAGACTGGCGTACCGATCGCATGCTGCGCAAACTTGAAGCGCTGTTGGCGGTCGCGGATGAAACCGCCTCCCTCATCATCACCGGTAACGGTGACGTCGTGCAGCCGGAAAACGATCTGATTGCCATCGGCTCCGGCGGTCCCTACGCCCAGGCTGCGGCACGTGCTCTGCTGGAAAACACCGAGCTCGGCGCTCGCGACATTGCTGAAAAAGCGTTGGATATTGCAGGTGATATCTGCATTTACACCAACCATTTCCATACCATTGAAGAATTACCGTCTAAAGCGTAAGGATCTCCCATGTCTGAAATGACCCCACGCGAAATCGTCAGCGAACTGAATAAGCACATCATCGGCCAGGATAACGCCAAGCGTTCCGTGGCGATTGCACTGCGTAACCGCTGGCGCCGCATGCAGCTCGACGAAGAGCTGCGCCATGAAGTCACACCGAAAAACATTCTGATGATCGGCCCAACCGGCGTCGGTAAAACCGAAATCGCCCGTCGTCTGGCAAAGCTTGCCAACGCGCCGTTCATCAAAGTGGAAGCGACAAAATTCACCGAAGTGGGTTATGTCGGTAAAGAAGTCGACTCTATCATCCGCGATCTGACCGATGCCGCCATCAAAATGGTTCGCGTCCAGGCGATCGAAAAAAACCGCTATCGTGCGGAAGAGATGGCAGAAGAGCGCATTCTTGATGTGCTGATCCCACCAGCTAAAAATAACTGGGGCCAGGCGGAGCAACAGTCTGAACCGTCCGCTGCACGTCAGGCGTTCCGTAAAAAGCTGCGTGAAGGCCAGCTCGACGATAAAGAAATCGAGATCGATCTTGCCGCCGCGCCGATGGGCGTGGAAATCATGGCGCCTCCGGGAATGGAAGAGATGACCAGCCAGCTGCAGTCCATGTTCCAGAACCTGGGCGGGCAGAAGCAGAAAGCGCGTAAGCTGAAAATCAAAGACGCGATGAAGCTGCTGATTGAAGAAGAAGCGGCCAAACTGGTGAACCCGGAAGAGCTGAAACAGGAAGCTATCGACGCCGTTGAGCAGCACGGGATCGTGTTTATCGACGAAATCGACAAAATCTGTAAGCGCGGCGAATCCTCAGGCCCGGACGTGTCCCGTGAAGGCGTACAGCGCGACCTGCTGCCGCTGGTTGAAGGCTGCACCGTCTCGACCAAACACGGTATGGTCAAAACCGACCACATTCTGTTTATCGCCTCCGGCGCATTCCAGGTGGCGAAACCGTCTGACCTGATCCCGGAACTGCAGGGCCGTCTGCCGATTCGCGTAGAGCTGCAGGCGCTGACCACCAGCGACTTCGAACGTATTCTGACGGAACCTAACGCTTCTGTTACCGTGCAGTACAAAGCGCTGATGGCGACCGAAGGCGTCAACATTGAGTTTACTGAATCCGGTATCAAGCGTATTGCTGAAGCAGCATGGCAGGTTAACGAGACCACCGAAAACATCGGTGCCCGTCGCCTGCACACCGTTCTGGAGCGTCTGATGGAAGATATTTCCTATGATGCGAGCGATTTGAACGGTCAAAGCATAACAATTGATGCGGATTATGTGAGCAAACATCTGGATGCGCTGGTCGCAGATGAAGATCTGAGCCGTTTTATCCTATAATCGCGTTCACTGCATTTTCATCATTGTTGATGGGGCTGAAAGGCCCCATTTTTATTGGCGCTAAATATGACTGAACAACAACAAATTAGCCGCTCCCAGGCCTGGCTGGAAAGTTTACGACCCAAGACCCTACCGCTCGCCTTCGCGGCGATCATCGTCGGTACGGCCCTGGCATGGTGGCAGGGATACTTTGATCCGCTGGTCGCCCTGCTGGCGCTCATTACGGCAGGGCTTCTGCAAATCCTGTCAAACCTCGCCAACGACTATGGTGATGCCGTTAAGGGCAGCGATAAGCCGGATCGTATTGGGCCGCTGCGTGGGATGCAAAAAGGGGTAATCACTCAACAGGAGATGAAGCGCGCGCTGATCATCACCGTCGTGCTCATTTGCTTGTCCGGTCTGTCGCTGGTTGCGGTGGCGTGCCGCACACCGGCGGATTTTGTCGGTTTCCTGGTGCTCGGCGTGCTGTCGATCATTGCCGCTATCACCTATACCGTGGGCAATCGTCCTTATGGCTATATCGGTCTGGGCGATATTTCCGTGCTGGTCTTCTTTGGCTGGCTGAGCGTGATGGGCAGTTGGTATCTGCAGGCGCATACACTGATCCCGGCGTTAATCCTTCCGGCTACCGCCTGCGGTCTGCTGGCCACCGCCGTGCTTAACATCAATAATCTGCGCGATATCAACAGCGACCGGGAAAACGGCAAGAACACGCTGGTTGTCCGCCTCGGCGCCGTAAATGCCCGTCGTTACCACGCTTGCTTACTGATAGGAACGCTGGTCTGCCTGGCGCTGTTTAACCTGCTTTCGCTGCAAAGTCCGTGGGGTTGGCTATTCCTGCTGGCCGCGCCAGTGCTGGTAAAACAGGCGCGTTACGTGATGCGCCAGATGGAACCGGCAGCGATGCGCCCAATGCTTGAACGTACAGTAAAAGCCGCGTTGCTGACTAACCTACTGTTTGTCGTCGGGATTTTCTTAAGTCAGTGGGCAAGATAACTGACAAATATCAATTAACAATTGATGATTTTGCCAACAGTACGCTTAGCGCGATATACTAAAAATTCTCGCAGCAACTGAACGTTAAGCCTATGAAATACGATACTTCCGAGCTTTGTGACATCTATCAAGAAGATGTCAACGTCGTGGAACCCCTGTTCTCTAACTTTGGAGGACGGTCGTCGTTTGGCGGACAAATCGTCACAGTGAAATGTTTCGAGGACAACGGGTTGCTGTACGATCTGCTCGAACAAAATGGCCGTGGTCGCATTCTGCTGGTCGACGGCGGCGGTTCTGTCCGTCGTGCGCTGGTCGACGCCGAACTGGCGCGTCTGGCTGTGCAAAATGAATGGGAAGGCCTGGTCATCTACGGCGCGGTGCGTCAGGTAGACGATCTGGAAGAGCTGGACATCGGCATTCAGGCGATTGCCGCGATTCCGGTAGGTGCAGCAGGTGAAGGGATTGGGGAAAGCGATGTGCGCGTCAATTTCGGCGGCGTGACGTTCTTCTCCGGCGACCATCTGTACGCCGATAACACCGGAATCATTCTCTCCGAAGACCCGCTTGATATCGAGTGATCAAAAAAGGCACCGCAAGGTGCCTTTTTTATGCGCGGTGTCATCTGAGACAATGCCGGAAGGCGGCGCAAGCGCCTTATCCGGCCTACAAGCGACTTGCTCAGGAATCCTCTAAAGATTTCGCGTTAGGGCAAGGCGGCAAGCGGATGAATCCCCAGGAGCATAGATAACTATGTGACTGGGGTGAATACGCGCAGCCAACGCCGCCATAATGTGAAAGATGACGAGGATTAGACTTCTTCCATGCGGCCCAGCAGCGCCTGTAGACGATCCTGCCAGCCATTCTGCTGTTCTCTCAGAGACTGATTTTCGCGCTCGAGCTCTTCGCGGCTGTGCTGTGCAGATTGCACTTCCTGCGCCAGAGAGCTGTTCTTCTCTTTCAGTTCTTCAATTTCCATCTGCAACAAGGTGATGGTATCAATCGCCTGCTGTACTTTTGCTTCCAGTTTCTCAAACACTTCTAAAGACATGGTCATACTCTCCTGAATTGCAAGGCGACGCTTCACGTGAACGCGCACAATATATAGTGCCGATTGTATGAAGCCCCGCCCTCCCTGTCCAGCGGCATCCCGCGCTGATTGCGGTTTGCAACACTTTTCAGTCGACTCTTACAGACATCGACGGCCTAACCCTTAAGTGTTAACACTTTGGTTAATGAAATGATTCAGCTCACACTATTTTTGTATAACAAAACGCGCTTTATGGCGCGAAAACGCTCATTTTATTGACGGAGCACACACATTTTAAGTTCGATATTTCTCGTTTGTGCTCGTTAACGATAAATTAACAGTGTGCCTACAGGGCATCGCGGACGTCAGTGACCTCCTCGCATACAATAAACATTAAACTCTTCAGGATCCGATTATGAGTCAAACATCAACCTTAAAAGGCCAGTGCATTGCTGAATTCCTCGGTACCGGGTTGTTGATTTTCTTCGGTGTGGGGTGTGTCGCTGCGCTTAAAGTCGCGGGTGCGTCTTTTGGACAGTGGGAAATCAGCGTCATCTGGGGACTGGGGGTAGCCATGGCTATCTACCTGACCGCAGGTGTGTCTGGCGCACATCTCAACCCGGCAGTCACTATCGCGTTGTGGCTGTTTGCGTGTTTCGACAAGCGCAAAGTTGTTCCTTTTATCCTTTCTCAATTTGCCGGTGCCTTTTGCGCAGCGGCGTTAGTTTACGGGCTTTACTACAATCTTTTCGCCGACTTCGAACAAACGCACCACATTGTACGTGGCAGCATTGAGAGTGTTGATCTGGCCGGCACTTTCTCAACGTATCCCAACCCACATATCAATTTTGTGCAGGCCTTCGCGGTTGAAATGGTGATTACCGCTATCCTGATGGGGCTTATTCTGGCGCTGACTGATGACGGTAACGGTGTACCGCGTGGCCCGCTGGCTCCTTTGTTGATTGGTTTACTGATTGCGGTTATCGGCGCATCCATGGGCCCACTGACCGGGTTTGCGATGAACCCGGCACGTGACATCGGTCCGAAAGCGTTCGCCTGGCTCGCGGGCTGGGGTAATGTCGCCTTCACCGGTGGCAAAGATATTCCTTACTTCCTGGTGCCGCTGTTTGGCCCCATCGTTGGCGCTATTTTGGGCGCTTTCGCCTATCGCAAGCTGATCGGTCGCCATTTGCCGTGCGATACCTGTGCCGTGGAAGAGAAGGAAACCACGACCACTTCACAACAAAAAGCTTCGCTGTAATGTGACTACGGGACAAATAATTATGACTGAGAAAAAATATATCGTTGCGCTCGACCAGGGAACCACCAGCTCCCGCGCCGTCGTGATGGATCATGATGCCAATATCGTAAGCGTCTCACAGCGCGAATTTGAGCAGATCTACCCGAAAGCAGGCTGGGTAGAACACGACCCGATGGAAATCTGGGCAACGCAGAGCTCTACTCTGGTGGAAGTCCTGGCGAAAGCGGACATCAGTTCCGATCAGATTGCAGCTATCGGGATTACTAACCAGCGTGAAACGACCATCGTCTGGGAACGAGAGACCGGTAAACCTATCTATAACGCGATTGTCTGGCAGTGCCGTCGTACCGCGGATATCTGCGAACGCCTGAAGCGCGATGGCATGGAAGAGTACATCCGCAATAACACCGGTCTGGTCATTGACCCGTATTTTTCCGGCACCAAGGTGAAGTGGATCCTCGACCACGTCGAAGGCTCTCGTGAGCGCGCACGTCGCGGCGAACTGTTGTTCGGTACCGTTGACACCTGGCTTATCTGGAAAATGACCCAGGGACGCGTACACGTAACGGATTACACCAACGCCTCACGCACCATGCTGTTCAACATCCACACGCTGGACTGGGACGACAAGATGCTGGATGCGCTGGATATTCCACGCGCCATGCTGCCGGAAGTGCGTCGTTCTTCCGAGGTCTACGGCCAGACCAACATCGGCGGTAAAGGCGGCACGCGTATTCCGATCTCCGGCATCGCCGGTGACCAGCAGGCGGCACTGTTCGGCCAGCTGTGCGTGAAGGAAGGGATGGCGAAAAACACCTACGGTACCGGCTGCTTTATGCTGATGAACACCGGCGAGAAAGCGGTGAAGTCCGAAAACGGCCTGTTGACCACCATCGCCTGCGGCCCGACCGGGGAAGTGAACTATGCGCTGGAAGGCGCCGTGTTTATGGCGGGCGCCTCCATTCAGTGGCTGCGTGATGAAATGAAGCTCATCAGCGACGCCTTCGATTCCGAGTATTTCGCGACCAAAGTGAAGGACACCAACGGCGTGTACGTCGTGCCGGCCTTTACCGGCCTGGGCGCGCCGTACTGGGACCCGTATGCGCGTGGCGCGATCTTCGGTTTGACCCGTGGTGTGAACTCCAACCACATCATCCGTGCAACGCTGGAATCTATCGCTTACCAGACCCGTGACGTACTGGAAGCAATGCAAGCAGACTCCGGCATTCGCCTGCACGCCCTGCGCGTGGACGGCGGCGCGGTCGCCAACAACTTCCTGATGCAGTTCCAGTCTGACATTCTCGGCACGCGCGTTGAGCGTCCGGAAGTGCGTGAAGTAACGGCGTTAGGTGCGGCCTACCTGGCCGGTCTGGCGGTCGGTTTCTGGCAGAACCTTGATGAACTACAGGAGAAAGCGGTCATCGAACGCGAATTCCGTCCTGGCATCGAAACCACCGAGCGTAACTACCGTTACAGCGGCTGGAAGAAAGCGGTCAAACGCGCGCTGGCGTGGGAAGACCACGAAGAGTAATCGTGAATTGCCGGATAACGACGCGAAAGCGTCTTATCCGGCCTACGAATTGTATTACGGGTGCGGGAACAACCCCGCACACTCCCCCTCTGATATCAATAATTCCCTCTTCTCCCCTGTGCTACACTTCGCGCCATTCCTTTCTGCTACGAGTTTGCTATGAGACGAGAACTTGCCATCGAATTTTCCCGCGTAACCGAAGCGGCGGCGCTGGCTGGCTACAAATGGTTAGGACGTGGTGATAAAAACACCGCCGACGGCGCGGCGGTTAACGCCATGCGCATAATGCTAAACCAGGTCAACATTGACGGAACCATCGTGATCGGGGAAGGCGAGATCGACGAAGCGCCGATGCTTTACATCGGTGAGAAAGTCGGTACCGGTCGCGGCGACGCGGTGGATATTGCCGTTGACCCTATTGAAGGCACACGAATGACGGCGATGGGCCAGGCTAACGCGTTGGCCGTTCTGGCCGTTGGTGACAAGGGCTGCTTCCTGAACGCGCCTGACATGTACATGGAAAAGTTGATTGTCGGACCAGGCGCAAAAGGCAGCATCGATCTCAATCTGCCGCTGGAAGAAAACCTGCGCAATATCGCCGACGCGTTGGGCAAACCGCTGAGCGAACTGACGGTGACGATTCTGGCGAAACCGCGCCATGATGACGTGATCGCAAAGATGGCGACGCTTGGCGTACGCGTATTCGCGATTCCTGATGGCGACGTTGCCGCGTCCATCCTGACCTGTATGCCGGACAGCGAAGTGGATGTGCTGTACGGGATTGGCGGTGCGCCGGAAGGCGTGGTGTCCGCTGCGGTAATCCGCGCGCTGGATGGCGACATGCAGGGCCGCCTGCTGGCACGTCATGATGTCAAAGGCGACAGCGAAGAGAACCGTCGCATCGGCGAACAGGAGCTCGCACGCTGTCAGGCAATGGGCATCGAGGCCGGTAAAGCGCTGCGTCTGGATGAAATGGCGCGCAGCGACAATGTCATCTTCTCCGCAACCGGCATCACTAAAGGCGATCTGCTGGAAGGGATCAGCCGTAAAGGTAATATCGCGACCACCGAAACGCTGCTAATCCGCGGTAAGTCACGCACCATCCGCCGCATTCAGTCGATTCACTACCTCGATCGCAAAGACCCGGACGTGCAGGCGCACATCCTGTAATTGATTTGTTCGTTCGAGCCTTCCAGCCCCTCCGGGCTGGAAATCTTTCCGCCAACGAACGAAGATAAGGGAACGAGACCAGTACAGGAGAAAACCATGGCAGATTGGGTAACAGGCAAAGTCACAAAGGTACAGAACTGGACCGATGCCCTGTTTAGTCTGACCGTTCACGCCCCCGTTCATCCCTTCACCGCAGGTCAATTTACCAAGCTCGGTCTTGAGATTGACGGCGAGCGCGTTCAGCGCGCTTACTCGTATGTGAATGCCCCTGATAATCCCGATCTGGAGTTTTACCTGGTTACCGTGCCTGACGGTAAGCTAAGCCCACGTCTGGCGGCACTCAAGCCCGGCGATGAAGTACAGGTGGTGAGCGAAGCCGCTGGCTTCTTTGTGCTCGACGAAGTACCGGATTGTGACACGCTGTGGATGCTGGCAACCGGCACCGCCATCGGTCCCTATTTATCGATTCTGCAACTGGGTAAAGATCTCGAACGTTTCAAAAATCTGGTGCTGGTCCATGCTGCACGCTACGCCGCCGATTTAAGCTACCTGCCGCTGATGCAGGCGCTGCAAAAGCGCTACGAAGGCAAACTGCGGATCCAGACGGTGGTGAGCCGGGAGACCGTCGCAGGTTCACTGACCGGCCGCGTTCCGGCACTGATTGAAAGTGGCGAACTGGAAAAAGCGGTAGGCTTACCGATGGATAAAGAAACCAGCCATGTGATGCTGTGTGGAAATCCGCAAATGGTTCGCGACACGCAGCAGTTGCTGAAAGAGACCCGGCAGATGACCAAACATTTGCGCCGCCGGCCTGGTCATATGACCGCAGAACACTACTGGTAATACGGTGTCGGATGAATGTTCTGCCTTAACCGGCCTACCGTAGGCCGGGCAAGCGAAGCGCATCCGGCGTGCGATTCAGGGCGCTGATTTAAACGCGACATCCTGCGTGTCTTTACCGTATTTATTTTCGCCCTGGGTACCAACAAACGCCCCCAGGTCGATAAGGGTCATGATGAGGATCAGCGTCGGTACAAAGCGTCCGACTACCCATTGCCACATTCCCGGCAAAATCGCCCAGTTGCCGGCTAACAGCATCCAGGCAAGAATAATCAATAATGCCCACAGCCCCGAACGCCCACGATCGTGCAGACGTTTCACCGTAACCGCCGCCGTCGGCCAGAGCAGACACACCAGGGCAAAGGGAGCAATCTGATCGGGGAGTAATTTTTGACTCTCAAGCGAAAACAGAACCACCATGCTGACAATCCACAGCGCAATCCAGATCCAGAAATCACGGCGTCCAATACGCCCTTTAAATGAGAATAACCACTGCTGTAGGGTCATGTCTGTTCCTTTAAAATGACTATCTTCGACAGTTTACCCTTTTGACAAGCCAGACGGTTATCGTTTTAATCGTGAACAGTCATAACGAAAGGTAAGATTGATGAAGCCAGGATGTTCACTGTTTTTATTATTGTTTTCTGCGATGCTCTCCAGCCCTCCGACGCTGGCGGCTGAGCCATTGGCGGCCACCACCGCGCCGTATTTACTCGCTGGCGCTCCCACGTTTGACCTTTCCATCAGCCAGTTTCGCGAAAACTTTAATACGCAAAATCCGAAGCTTACCTTAAATGAATTCCGCGCCATCGACAGTAGTCGCGACAAAGCCAATCTCACCCGTGCGGCCAGCAAAATTAATGAAAACCTGTACGCCTCGACCGCTCTTGAGCGCGGAACGCTGAAGATCAAGAGCATGCAGATAACCTGGCTGCCGATTCAGGGGCCAGAACAGAAAGCGGCGAAAGCCAAAGCGCTGGAATATATGGCGGCAGTGATCCGCACGGTCGCCCCCTTGCTGACCAAAGAGCAGAGCCAGAAAAAGCTGCAAAAGCTGCTTACGTCGGGGAAAAATAAGCGCTATTACGCGGAGACCGAAGGCGCAATTCGCTATGTTGTCGCAGATAACGGCGAAAAGGGGCTGACCTTCGCGGTTGAACCGATTAAGCTGGCGTTATCTGAAAACCTGGACGGGTCCAATTGATGATAAAAAGCAAAGCCTTTCCGGGGAGTGATCTCTATACTGTTTCACAGACCATGCTGCCCTGAGGGGCGGCCATCTTCCTTAATTCGCTGACAAAGCGTGGAGAATAGAAATGCGACATCCTTTAGTGATGGGTAACTGGAAACTGAACGGCAGCCGCCACATGGTAAACGAACTGGTTGCTAACCTGCGTACAGAGCTGGCTGGCGTCGCTGGCTGTGCGGTAGCGATCGCGCCGCCGGAAATGTATATCGATCTGGCAAAACACGCTGCGGCCGGTAGCCACATCCTCCTGGGCGCACAGAACGTTGACCTGAACCTGTCCGGCGCATTTACCGGTGAAACAAGCGCTGAAATGCTGAAAGACATCGGCGCACAGTACATCATCATTGGCCACTCTGAGCGTCGTACTTACCACAAAGAGTCTGACGAACTGATCGCGAAAAAATTCGCCGTGCTGAAAGAGCAGGGTCTGACTCCGGTTCTATGCATCGGTGAAACCGAAGCTGAAAACGAAGCGGGCAAAACAGAAGAAGTGTGCGCGCGTCAGATCGACGCCGTGCTGAAAACTCAGGGTGCTGCGGCATTCGAAGGCGTGGTTATCGCTTACGAACCGGTTTGGGCAATCGGCACCGGCAAATCCGCAACGCCAGCGCAGGCACAGGCTGTTCACAAATTTATCCGTGACCACATTGCCAAAGCGGACGCGAAAATTGCTGAGCAGGTCATCATCCAGTACGGCGGTTCCGTAAACGCAGCCAATGCGGCAGAACTGTTCACTCAGCCGGACATCGACGGCGCGCTGGTTGGCGGTGCTTCTCTGAAAGCTGACGCTTTCGCTGTGATCGTCAAAGCAGCTGAAGCGGCAAAACAGGCTTAAGTTGTGCAGTCGGGGGAACCTCTCCCCCGACTGATCCCCGTATTACCAGTATCCCAGCCAGCGCCACCAGAAAGCCCCGGTCACCGCCCAGATAGTCAGGTTCACCACACTCATCACCAGCCCCGTCTTCCACCATTCCGCCAGCGTGGCGTAGCCAGAGCCAAAAATAATCGGCGCAGTGCCCGTACCATAGTGGGTGAGCGACATCATCAATGAGGAAGAGAAACCGAGCATCAGCCCCAGCAGGGCCGGTGGCGCGCCCAGACCTAACCCCGCGATGAAGAAGGCGGAGAACATGGCCGTGATATGCGCCGTGGTGCTGGCGAAAAAGTAGTGAGAATAGACGTAAAGCAGGATCAACAGCAGTGTCGCAATACTCCAGTGGACGCCAAGATGATTGATTGCCGTCCCCACACTGGTCGCCAGCCAGCCGACCAGTCCCAGTTTGCTGAGGAAATCCGCCATCATCACCAGCGCGGCAAACCAGACAATGGTATCCCAGGCGCCGCGGCACTTAAGGATATCCTCCCAGTGTAATACCCCCGTCACCAACAGAATCGATAAGCCGATCAGCGCCGCGCTGGTGGGGTTAACGGTCCAGCCGCTGCCCATGATCATCGCGGGAACGCCAGCCCACAGGCAGAGCAGCAAAATGAACACCGCCAGCGTGATTTTTTCCGCCAGCGACAGCGGGCCGAGAAGATCCAGCTTTTGCCGGGCGAACTGCGGCGCATTGGGCGTGCGGGTAATGGCAGGTGGATAGAGCCACCAGATGACGATGGGCATCACCAGCAGCGAGACTACCGCCGGAAGAAGTGCCGCAATGGCCCACATCCCCCAGGTCATGTTCAATACCCCATCCGTCCCCTGAGTCAAAAAGGTGACAATGAGAGGGTTAGGCGCCGTTGCGGTGATGAACATCGCCGAACTGATCGGATTAATGTTGTAATTCACCAGCGCCAGATAGCGCCCCGTTGAGCCATTTTCACTATTACCAGGCTGCGACCCAAGGCTGTCGGCGATGGCGCGCATCACCGGGTGGATAATGCCGCCGCCGCGCGCCGTGTTACTTGGGGTGACGGGGGCAATCAGCGTTTCCGCGAGGGTTAATGCCCATGCGATACCTAAGGTTCGCTTACCAAACAACGCAATAAATCCGTATCCAATACGCGCCCCGAGTCCTGTTTTCAGCAAGCTTTGCGACAGCATGATCGATAAACCGATCAGCCAGATCAGTTGGTTGGAAAAGCCGCTCAGCGCATCGTTAAGCGCTGCCGCAGGCTTACCGGGATTCGTCACGCCGGTCATCGCCACCAGCATGATCGCCACAACAGCAATCGCCCCGATGGGCATCGCTTTACCAATAATGGCCGCAATCGTGCCGATAAACAGCGCCAGCAGATGCCACGCCTGTGGCGTCACGTCCGCCGGACAAGGGATGATAAACCAGATGGTCAGTGTGATAACAATCGAGATGATGGCGGGCCAACCGCGAATGGGGGTCAATCTATCCATGGATCAATCCTTGAGTATCCTGCGCATAAGTATGCGTTTCAGTATTAACCGTCATTCGTGCAGGTAAAACTCACCACCCTCTCACAAAACTAAAATAATCAGGCAATTAACACTACAATTTTCCTAATATATTAAACCATGCATAGTCCAGTGGCAGCAGGACCAGATAAGTCGTCACCGCCAGCACCAGACACAGTAGCATCCCGGCTCTCGCCGGCACCCTGCCCAACGCCATCGCCACCACAATAGGCGATGCCTGATACGGCAGCAGCGGCGTTGAATAGCCGAGCACCTGAATCATAATCACCGACAGCAGCGGAAACTGCGTGGCCTCAGAAAAGCTCTGCGCCAGGGTGGTATACAGCGCCGGAACGCCGTTGGCGGTCATAATGAAGTTAAGCGCGGTGGTGATGCCGGTCAGGGCGAGGAAACTGGTGAACGGTTTCTCCGGATCCAGCGGCATCACATGCAGCAGCGCTTCACCGACCGCACTGCCAATACCGGTTTGCGTCACAACGCTCGCCAGGCCAAGAATACCGGCAACATAAATGCAGGTACGGATGTTTACTCCCGTGGAAAACTCCTCTCCATTGATGAACCCGACGCGCGGTAACAGGGTGATGACCGCTGCCGCCAGTCCGGTCCACGCCGGGCCAATGCCATGCCAGCTTTCGCTGACCCACATCACCAGCACGACTGCCAACATCCAGGCCAGCCGTTTTTCGTCGCGGCTCATCGGCTCCGGTGGTGAGAATTCACGGGGCGCATGGGGTTTTCCGGGAAACAGCCAGCAGATCAGCGCAATCAACAGCCCGCCTTTCAGCCAGCCTAATACCGGCGTATGCAGCAGCAGGTAAGGCAGATAGTTGAGGTGGATGCCGTACGACCCCTCCGCCGCCCCGCTCATCACGAGATTCGGCACGTTGGCGGGCAGAATGGTGGCGGAAAGCTGAAAAGTGCCAAAACCCACAGCAAGCGCCAGTCCATACCACGCACGAGTGCCATCGAGGATCCCGGCACGCTTCGCCATCGCCGCAACGACGGGCATCAGCAGTGCGATACGCCCCATATTGGAGGGCATCACAAACGCCAGCGCATAGCTCAGCAGCACCACGCTTGAGACCATCAGCGGCCAGGATTCCGTCAGCCGTGATGACAGCGCTCTAGCCGCCCTGTCCGCCAGTCCGGTTTTGCGGATCGCCACGCCCAGCACAAAGCCGCTGAATACCAGCCAGAACGCCGAGGAGGCAAAGCCGCCAAAGATGACATCCGGTGGAGCGATTTTCGCCACCATCGCTACCGTGAAGAACAGCAGCGCGGTGATAAATTCCGGCAATAGCGAGGTTGCCCAGAGCAGGATGGTGACAATCACCACCAGCGAGGGCAGAAACAGAGGGTGTGAAAACCAGAGCGACATGCCTGTCTCCTGTTGTTTTTTTCAACAAGAATACGGGGGCATCCCCCTTCTGTAAACGCGCGTCTCCCCCTAAAAAAGCAGAGGGTTAGTGATAATGGATTTCGCCGAAGTAGTCAGACAGCACATAGTAGCGGCAATACTCAAAGGGATGCGCTTCCCCCGCCATAAACGTCTGGCGCGCCACAGAAAGAAGCGGTTTGTTCTCAGCGATCTGCAACTTCTCACAAAGATCGGGACCGGGCAAAATGGCATCGACCTTTTCGATCGCCGAATCGCTTTTCACATTCAACAGGTGATAAAGCGAGGTATGGGCCAGTTCATCGGCCGTCAGCGTGAGGCCCGGAAAAAAGGAGAGATCGAGATAAATTTTCTCGTGGTTAAACGGGCGCTCGTTCAGGTATCGCACCCGAGAAATATAGAGATAGTGATGATGGGCCGGCAGGCTTAAACCATCTTCCTGCGCATCACGCGCCCGGCGTGTGGCGATCTCCAGAATGCGGTTCTCAACCGCCACGCTGGCATCACGCAGGTCGCTGGTGATCCCGCGAAAGGTATGACCATAGCTGACGCCTTCCGGCACCGCGCTCACCACAGAACCACTTCCGCGCTGAGAGGTGATCACACCGGCGTTGATCAACTCACTCCACGCCTGTTTCACGACGATCAGCGACACATTATAGGTTTGCGCGATCGCTTTTTGCGTTGGCAACTGACTCCCCAGCGGCAGAGTGCCGTTCTGGATCTGCTGGCAGATGATATAAAACAACTGCTTATACAGCGGAGTGAAACTCGTTTTATCAACCTGCAAGCCATTTACCTCGAAAGTCTGCCAGTCGGGGACGGTTGTCGCCGCCCCCGCAGGGCAGCGCGCTACCCTTTAATCTGTCTGGCGAGTTCAGCCAAATCGAAATGATTCATACGATTAACGGTAGTTAAATAGTCGGCAGGAAAAGCATCAGCACCGTGCCAGGCGCCGGAGAGTGCCCCAACCATGGTGGCGACGGTATCGGTGTCATTGCCGATATTAACGGCGGAAATGATAGCATCAACGGCCGAATCCGGACAACACGCGAACAGACCAAACGCTGCCGGAACCGCCTCGCTGACGTGCAGCCCGGACCCGATGATATCGGCAATCTCGACAATCGCCGTCTCCCAGTGGGCGTGCCGCTTGCCGATCGCCACCGCCAGTTCAATACGACGCGCCACCGACGGCCCGGCAACCATCATCGCACCCTGTTCTGCCGCCAGCGCATAGCCCCGGTCAGCGCCGTAAATCCCGGCCGCAATGATGCTTTCCGCACTCGCGACAGACTGTAGCGCCTCGCTGGTTGCCGCCGCCATCGCCGCTGCACCAGACATCGCCAGTACGTTATTGTGGGTAAAGCGGCAGATATCCAGCGCAGTCTGAATCGCTTTTTCTATGTCGCCAGGATGCAATACAGCGGCAGGCCAAATCTTCATTGCCGCGCCGTTGGTGGCTTCCGCATTCCCCTTATTGATAATCTGTACCGACTGCTTCTCGCCTTCCAGTTCCCCCTGCAGGGATACGCGATTATCGTTAAAGATGGCTTTCATCGCGGCCCGGGTGGTTGGCCCGGTAAAATTGGCGTAGTACGGATAGGCCAGCCAGCGCTGGAAGGCTTCACGCATTGCCTCATCACTCACCTGACGATGGTGCTGTAGCAGGGCGTCCATGATGTACTTCGCCTGAATAAAGTCATCGGTACACATTCCGGCTTCATTACAGCGACCAAACGTATCGGCGGGCGGTTTCTCAAAACCGGTTACCCAGCCACCGAAGTATTCGCGAATTTGTTGCTGAGTACGCACTTCGGTCGCCGCGCCCATCGCGTCCGCCGCAGCGGCACCAATCAGGCAGCCCAGTATTTTGTTAATTTCAACGTGCATGAATGACTCCTTAACGGTTTAGCATATTTGTTCCAGTGGATGGCTGGCGCGAAAAGCCGCGAGCTGTTCAGGGTAAGGCAGCGCGGTCATCGCCCCTTTTGCCGTGACCACCATCGCGCCGCAGGCGTTGGCGGTACCGATCGCCTGCGCCAGCAAGTGACTGTCCCAGGAAGCGGCCTGTGAAAGGGTATAAAGCAGCCCGCCGACAAACGCATCGCCCGCTCCGGTGGTGTCCACCACGGAAATTTTTGCGGCCGGAAACGCGCATTCGCCCTCTGGCGTCACCAGGTACGCCCCTGCATCGCCCAGTGAGATAACGGTGGTTTCACAGCCAAGTTCACGCATCAGATAGCGTGCGTCCTGCCAGCGTTCGACCTTACCCAGCCAACACAGCTCATCCGCAGAGACCTTGCAAATAGAGGCCAGCGCAATAGATTGTGCGAGTAAGGGGGCGATTTCATGGGTATCCCGCCACATGCTGACGCGCAGGTTGACGTCGAACATGACGTGTCCTCCCGCCGCCTTCATGCGTCTGGCGCCTTCCAGACACGCCTCACGCGCCGGACTGTCGGTCAGGCCAATCGAGCTGAAGTAAAACCACTCGTTGGCGCTGAAGGTCGGTAAATCCTGCACCGAGACAAAAGTGTCCGCGCCGGGATGTACCAGATAGGTAAAACTGCGTTCGCCTTCTGGCGTCAGATTGACGATCAGTACCGCGCTGGTTTGCTGTGGGTCGAGGCGCAATGAACCCACGCCTACCCCGTTTTCCGCCAGCGTCTGGCGGAGGAAACGTCCGGCGTCATCCTCCCCAAGACAGCCGATAAATTCACAGTCGCCACCCAGTCGCGCGATGCAAACGGCGACGTTAGCCGATGCGCCACCCGGACATTTCAGGTAGGTGTCCGCGCCTTCCGGCACCAGATCCACGGACGCATCGCCAATCACCCAGACTTTTTTGAGATGACTCATCTGCTCCTCCTCACGCCTGACGCTGCGCCAGTTCACTCTGGATATCGCGGTAATAATCGTTGTTGATCAGATACTTTTTCATCACCACGCCAACCACCAGATGGAAGATGGCAGGGATGAGCGTCATCATCAGCGCAATACCGGTCAGCGAGCTTGCACTCTGCTGGACATCCGCCTGGTAGCCGAAGTGGCTCAGCAGGAAGCCAAGGACGCCGCCGGCAATCCCCATCCCGAATTTCTGAAAGAACAGAATGCCGCCGAAAGCCAGTCCGGAAACGCGCAGCCCGGTTTTCTTCTCGCCGTAATCGACCGCCTCCGCGATGGAAGACCAGAACACCGGCATTTGCATGTCGCAGAAGAAGTTGATGAGAAAGTAAAAGACAAAGGCGAGGATCAGGTTCTGCTGTCCGACGCAGAGATACATGCCGATACTCAGCGCGAAAGTCATCAGTTGGGTGTAGCGGAACATTTTTATTTTGTCCCAGAACTTAGTCACCCACGTGGTCGCAATCATCGCCAGAATAGACGCCACGACGCCGACGGTCAGGAACGGTGAAATCAGGCTGTCACCGCCATTCAGATAATATTTGGCGTAATAGGCGGCGACCGAACCGCGGATCACGTAGCCGCACATCAGCAACATAATCACCACGCCCAGAATCAGCCACTGGTCGTTACGCAGCAGATTCGCGAACTGCTGTTTGACTGACAGTGACGGCAACTCAGGCTCGCTGCGTTCGCGGGTGGTCATAAAGCAGAAGATAAACAGCACAGCGCCCATCGCCCCCATCAGGCCCATAGAGAGCTGATAACCCAGCGCTTTATTGCCCTGTCCCAGCCAGACCGCCAGCATGGGAACCACAATCGTCACCAGAAACGCGGCGATTTTGGTCATCACAAAACGATACCCGTTGGCGCTCAGACGCTCGCCCGGATCGTCCGTGATGACGCCAATCAGAGAGATGTAAGGGATGGTGATCGCGGTATAGACCAGCGTCATCAGGATGTAAGTGAAATAGGCCCACGCCAGCTTCGCCGTATACGCCATATCCGGCGTGATAAACATCAGATAGACGGCAAAGCCAAATGGAATGGCAAACCATAACAACCATGGACGATAGCGTCCCCAGCGGGTCGACACTTTGTCGGTCAGCATTCCCATTGCCGGATCGATAATGGCATCGATCATCCGCACAACCACCAGCAGCACCCCCACATCTGCTGCCCGTAAACCGTAAATATCCGTGTAGAAATATGCCAGCAGTAGCTGCATGGCAATAATCACTACGTTGATCGCCATATCCCCGGCGCCGAAACCTATTTTTTCCACGATAGACAATTTCATATCGGTATTCCTTTTGCGCCGTTCAGCGCAAGAATGTCGAAAAAAGGATGACGTAACTACGTGAAATAAAAGCTTTTATGATTAACGCATGACCCAGAAAACCAGGATCAGGTGTTATGAGGGAGTGTAATGGAATCATAAAAGATATAAAGGTATACCTTTATATCTTTTGATCGAATTCACATTATTTTAACCAACGATACATCTTCGCTGGCCTGAAGTGGGAGATTGTGCAAAAAAACACCGACAACCGTCGGCATGGCGATCAGGGCTGAGTCAGGAGCTTACAGTCGTGATCCTGAATTTCTTCCGCCGAGGCCCGGTTAAACGCCAGCATGTTGCGCTGCGTCGCCAACAGAACAAAAGCGTCATCGCTTTGACGCGCCAGCGCCAGCGCATAGCTGCCCATTCGCTCGCGCGCTTCCGGCACCTCTTCTGCCAGCATCATAAACGGACTGCGCTGCGCCAGTTCGCTTTCCGTCACGCGACGGGCGAGATATTCATGACCACGCAGTCCGCCCGGCAACGGTAGCCAGCGGGTGCTGATTTTGGCCTGGTTAGCGTCCAGTTGCGCTCTGACATCAGGACGAAGGCAGGAGATATGGATGTGGAAATGGTTTTGCGTCCGTCCGCTGCGCGAATTGATTGCCAGCGAAACAACGCGGTCCGGAATATCCTGGCCATACTTCTGGCTCATGAAATCGCGCGCCTGCCAGGCCAGCCAGAAGAAATTCGGCGTGTATTGTTCCACCAGCAACGGACTCTCGGTGCCGTTAATGCGGTAAGTCGGCATCAACAGATATTGCAGCGGGCCATTGCGATCTTTAAAGACCACATATCCGGCATCGGGCTTCACTTCGGCACATGGCGCAGGGTTTTGATGCTGCAACTGGTTGGGCAGGCATTGCTCAAGGACAATCTTACGTAACGCATCCGGGTTTCCGGCCAGCTTCCAGTAGCCAAAACCTGCCGCTGCGACAATAACGACAACGGCCAGTAGTCCACAGCCTGTTTTTTTCATAACGCGTTCCCTGTATCTCAACGGCCTGCAAGAGTAACGCAAAATGATGACAAATAAAAAAGCCCGGCGGCAAGTGCCCCGGGCCTCTACTGCGCTCCGCGTTTAGCGCTTGCTGATCTGATCGAACGTTCCGCCATTCGAGAAGTGTTCTTTCTGCGCTTTCGTCCAGCCGCCGAACTCCTGATCAATGGTGAAGAGCTTCAGTTTCGGAAACGCATTTTCGTATTTCTTCGCCACATCCACATCACGTGGGCGGTAGTAGTTTTTCGCCGCAATCTCCTGACCTTCCGGTGAGTAGAGATACTTCAGATAGGCTTCTGCCACGGCCTGAGTGCCTTTCTTCTCGGTCACTTTATCCACGACGGAAACCGTCGGTTCAGCCAGAATGGATTCGCTCGGTGTCACGATTTCAAATTTATCTTTGCCCAACTCATTGGTCGCCAGCAGCGCTTCGTTCTCCCAGGCGATCAGTACATCGCCGATGCCACGTTCCACGAAGGTATTGGTCGAACCGCGCGCGCCAGAATCCAGCACTTCGACATTCTTAAACAGTGCCTTCACAAAATCCTGCGCTTTCGCCTGATCGTTGTTGTTGTGGTGCAGTGCATAGCCCCAGGCAGCCAGATAGTTCCAGCGTGCTCCGCCGGAGCTTTTCGGGTTCGGGGTGATCACCGAAACGCCAGGCTTAACCAGATCGTTCCAGTCATGAATTTGCTTCGGGTTACCTTTGCGAACCAGGAACACAATGGTGGAAGTGTAAGGCGCAGAGTTGTCCGGCAAGCGCTTGATCCAGTTTTTATCAATACGGCCGCGCTCGGCAATCGCATCAACATCATAGGCCAGCGCCAGCGTCACCACATCCGCCTCAATGCCGTTAATCACCGAAGTCGCCTGTTTGCCTGACCCGCCGTGCGACTGACGAATCACCACGTTATCGCCCGTTTCTTGCTTCCAGTGCGCGCTAAAGGCTTTGTTGTACTGCTCGTACAGCTCACGTGTTGGATCGTAAGACACGTTCAGTAATTGAATATCCTTTGCCAGAACGCCGCTGGATGCCAGCAGCAAGGTTAACCCCACGCCCCATTTGTTCATCGCCCAACTCTCTTATGTTGTGTTGTGATGAGCAAAGCGTGCCAGAAAGGCATCCAAACATTAAAGAATAAAAAAAGATTGGCTATAACTTGGGGGAATATATGAAAGGCTTATGCCGGATGGTAGCTGGCGCCTTATCCGGCCTACAAGTCTTTGCGATCTGTAGGCCGGATAAGCGTAGAACAGAGAAGAATCAGTACAGTTTCTTCGCGCAATCCAGCCAGTCACCTTTGAACGGACGCTTCATGTTTTCGATAGCATCGATGATGTCATGGTGAACCAGTTTTTCGTTCTGAATACCGACGCAACGACCACCGTGACCTTCCAGCAGCAGTTCAATGGCGTAAGAACCCATACGGGAAGCCAGGATGCGGTCATAAGGCACTGGAGAACCGCCGCGCTGGATGTGACCCAGTACGGTCGAGCGGGTTTCACGGCCCGTCTCTTTCTCAATGTAATGCGCCAGTTCGTCGACATCGCACATGTGCTCAGTGATTGCCACGATAGCGTGTTTCTTACCCTTCGCGATGCCCGCTTTGATTTCAGCGACCAGATCGTCACGGCTGAATTCCACTTCCGGTACCACAACGAACTCACAGCCACCGGCAATCGCCGCCGCCAGCGTCAGGTCGCCACAGTAACGGCCCATCACTTCAACGATAGAGATACGCTGGTGAGAAGACGAGGTGTCGCGCAGACGGTCAATCGCTTCAACCACGGTGCCCAGCGCCGTAAAGTAACCGATGGTGTAGTCAGTGCCTTTGATATCGTTATCGATAGTGCCAGGCAGACCGATGCACGGAAAGCCCATTTCAGTCAGGCGTTTCGCACCCAGGTAAGAACCGTCACCGCCGATCACCACCAGCGCGTCGATTCCACGTTTTTTCAGGTTTTCGATAGCCACGGCGCGGACGTTTTCGTCACGGAACTCCGGGAAGCGAGCGGAACCCAGGAAGGTACCACCGCGGTTAATCATGTCGGACACGCTATAACGGTCAAGTTGCACCATGCGGTCTTCGTACAGACCCAGGTAGCCATCATAAACCCCCATGACTTCCAGTCCTTCCGTCAGTGCTGCACGCACCACACCACGGATTGCTGCGTTCATGCCCGGCGCATCACCGCCGCTTGTCAACACACCGATTTTCTTAATCATGACTACCTCTGAACTTTGGAATGCAAAATGAAGTCTGTTGCCGGAAGTCGATCCTGCATAGCGAGACGATCCAACGAATATGCAAATAGTATAACAATCACTTCCTGCTGAATTGATTCAGGTCAGGCCAAATGGCGGTAATTTATACACAAAATGCGAGCCTGGCTCTCTTTTTTACGCTCACTTACGAAAGCTCAAACCTTTTGCCTTCCCTGGGGACGACGGAACACGGGTCCTGATGGATAATGACATCGGAGCCCGGAAAACGCCGTAAAATCGCCTGCTCTACCTGTTCAGCCACAACATGCGCCTGAACGAGCGGCAGATTATCTTCCATTTCCAAATGAATCTGAATAAAGCGGGTCGGCCCTGACTGCCGCGTACGGAGATCGTGAGCACCACTGACGCCCGGCCATGATGTCACGATGTCAAAAATTTCCTGACGTTCTTCATCGGGTAATGCGCGATCCAGTAACGACTGGACGGCATCATAGCCCATGCGTAATGCACTATATAAAATATAGATGCCAATCCCCAATGCAAACAATGCGTCCGCGCGATGCCAGCCGTACCAGGCCAGACCGAGCGCCACGAGAATCGCACCGTTCATCATAACATCAGACTGATAATGAAGCATATCTGCCCGTACTGCCTGGCTTTGCGTCCGCTTCACCACCCAGCGCTGAAACGAGACCAGCACCACAGTACATATCAGGGCGATAATGGTCACCACAACCCCCACGCCGGGATCCTTCATCGGCGTAGGTGAAATCAGATGCTGAATACCGGTTAAAAACAAAAACAGCGCCGAACCGGAAATGAACATGCTTTGCGCCAGCGCGGCCAGCGATTCCGCTTTGCCGTGACCAAAGGTATGCTCATCATCCGCCGGCTGCAGCGAATAGCGCACCACTAACAGGTTAGTGAGCGACGCGGCGATATCTACCAGCGAGTCGACCAGCGCCGCCAGAATACTCACCGATCCGGTATACCACCACGCAAAAATTTTGATCAAAAGTAACAGCGACGCCATCACTGTCGCGGCAATGGCCGCCCGACTGACTAACCGCCCATAGGATTGATTCATAAACACTCCTGCCCTCTTATGCCGGTAGTATAACGGATGGTGTAAGACAGTCAGTGATTATGACAGTGACAATTTACAGGCAAAAAAAACCCCCACATCATGTGGGGGAAGACAGGGATGGTGTCTATGGCAAGGAAAACAGGGTTTACTACTGGGAACGTGAGTTGCTACTACTCAATAACTTCAACGAAGAACTTTTTTGCCATTGCGTCACGTCGCGCAACTGCTCCATTCTTTGTTGATGCTTCTCGTTTAAAACCGCTTGCTGCTCGGGGGTAAGCAGGCGATACATCTGGTTGCGGACTCTGGCCATTTCGACCTGTCTGCTAACCTGTGCCTGCGCCATCTTTTCTGCCTGAGCGCGTACCGCGGTTTCATCAAAATTTTCTGCGGTAATAAGACGATGCATCGTCTCCATTTCGCTAACATTAACAGGCGCCTGTTCATGTCGGGCCTGCTGCATCAGATCTCGCATCTGTTGACGCTGATGTTCGGTTAAACTTATGCCGTCAAACATATGGCTTTGTACAGTGCGCGGTGCAGGGGATTCACCCGGGTGCCAGTTATCGCCTGTAACGACTTCAGCTGCATGGCTAACCGTACTGAGTGCCAGCGTTGAGGCCATGACGGCAGCGGTAACTTTGCGCATCATTTGCTCCCAAAATCTTTTCTGTCGCGATTCAACGAGAGACAGTTTACGATTCGGGCTGCAAACATGCGTCAGGGGGTGTAAAACAACGTAAAGTCATGGATTAGCGACGCCTGATGACGTAATTTCTGCCTCGGAGGTACTTAAACAATGAATAAAATCCTGTTAGTTGATGATGACCGAGAGCTGACTTCCCTGTTAAAGGAGCTGCTCGAAATGGAAGGCTTCAATGTGCTGGTTGCCCATGACGGGGAGCAGGCGCTTGAGCTTCTGGACGACAGCATTGATTTACTTTTGCTTGATGTCATGATGCCGAAGAAAAACGGTATCGATACGCTGAAAGCGCTTCGCCAGACACACCAGACCCCCGTGATTATGCTGACCGCCCGCGGCAGCGAACTGGATCGCGTACTCGGCCTTGAGCTGGGTGCGGATGACTATTTACCGAAACCGTTTAACGATCGTGAACTGGTCGCCCGTATCCGCGCGATCCTGCGTCGTTCGCACTGGAGCGAGCAGCAGCAGAGCAGCGATAACGGCTCGCCGACGCTGGAAGTGGATGCCCTTAGCCTTAATCCGGGCCGCCAGGAAGCCAGCTTTGATGGCCAGACGCTGGAGTTAACCGGTACCGAATTTACCCTGCTCTATCTGCTGGCGCAGCATCTCGGCCAGGTGGTATCGCGTGAACATTTGAGCCAGGAAGTGCTGGGTAAACGCCTGACGCCTTTCGACCGTGCCATCGACATGCATATCTCCAACCTGCGGCGCAAACTGCCGGAGCGGAAAGACGGGCATCCGTGGTTTAAAACCCTGCGTGGTCGCGGCTATCTGATGGTTTCCGCTTCATGATAGGGAGCTTAACCGCGCGCATCTTTGCCATCTTCTGGTTGACGCTGGCACTGGTGTTGATGTTGGTACTGATGTTACCCAAGCTCGACTCACGCCAGATGACCGAGCTACTGGACAGCGAACAGCGCCAGGGGTTAATGATTGAGCAACACGTAGAAGCTGAACTCGCGAACGATCCACCTAATGATTTGATGTGGTGGCGTCGCCTGTTCCGTGCGATTGACAAGTGGGCGCCGCCGGGACAGCGGTTATTGCTTGTGACCACCGAAGGACGCGTGATCGGCGCAGAACGTAGCGAAATGCAGATCATTCGTAACTTTATTGGTCAGGCGGACAACGCCGATCATCCGCAGAAGAAAAAGTACGGTCGCGTTGAAATGGTGGGGCCCTTCTCCGTCAGAGACGGGGAAGATAACTACCAGCTTTACCTGATTCGACCGGCCAGCAGTTCCCAATCCGATTTTATCAACCTGCTGTTTGACCGCCCGCTGTTGTTGCTGATTGTCACGATGTTAGTCAGTTCCCCGCTGCTGTTATGGCTGGCATGGAGCCTGGCGAAACCGGCGCGTAAGTTGAAAAACGCGGCGGATGAGGTGGCTCAGGGTAACCTGCGTCAGCATCCTGAACTGGAAGCCGGCCCGCAGGAATTTCTTGCCGCAGGCGCCAGTTTTAACCAGATGGTGACCGCGCTGGAACGGATGATGACCACGCAACAGCGTCTGTTGTCTGATATCTCACACGAACTGAGAACCCCGCTCACCCGTCTGCAACTGGGGACCGCGCTGTTGCGTCGCCGCAGCGGTGAGAGCAAGGAACTGGAGCGTATTGAGACTGAAGCACAGCGTCTGGACAGCATGATCAACGATCTGCTGGTCATGTCGCGCAATCAGCAGAAAAACGCTCTGGTCAGCGAAACGATGAAGGCCAATCATCTGTGGGGCGAGGTGCTGGATAACGCCGCCTTTGAAGCCGAACAGATGGGCAAATCGCTCACGGTGAATTTCCCGCCGGGACCGTGGCCGCTGTACGGTAACCCGAACGCGCTGGAAAGTGCGCTGGAAAACATCGTCCGTAACGCCCTGCGCTATTCACACACGAAGATTGAAGTCGGCTTCGCGGTGGATAAAGACGGGATTACAATCACGGTGGATGATGATGGTCCTGGCGTCAGTCCGGAGGACCGTGAGCAGATTTTCCGCCCGTTCTATCGTACCGATGAAGCGCGCGATCGCGAATCCGGCGGCACCGGTCTGGGTCTGGCGATTGTAGAAACCGCCATTCAGCAGCATCGCGGCTGGGTGAAAGCCGAAGACAGCCCGCTGGGCGGTTTACGGCTGGTGATTTGGTTGCCGCTGTATAAGCGTTCGTAACGGTATTGTGCCGGATAGCGGCGTAAACGCCTTATCCGGCCTACAACTCTCCACGAACGGTAGGCCTGATAAGCGTAACGCCATCAGGCATTTTTTCCGTTGCGGATAGCAGCGCTTATTTGCCCCACAAACGCCGTGATTGATCTTCGATTTTGCCGCTTAAACGACGCTTTTGCATCGTTCGCGTCCAGCTCTTCGACAGCCCCGCCGCTGACAGTAAACGATGGTACTGTTCATCATCAAAAGGCATATGCCAGGCTATGGCGATCGCCTCCTGCACGCTGACGTCGCTAACGCGGGAGAGCAACTCCAGTGGCGCATCGGCTGACACCATGCCAGGCGCAATCACGCTGCACAGCCAACCCGTTTTGCCGCAGTTCTGCATCAGGCTCGCCATATCGCTGATACCAAAGTGGAAATTGAGCTTGAAGCACGGTGAACGCGGCTGAGTGACCTGAATCAGCGCTTCGCCCCAACGGAAAATATCGCCGATATAAACATTTTGTTCCGTCAGGCCATCGGTAGAGAGGTTCTCGCCAAACGCCGGGGCCACGAATTGATCCGCTTGCTCCGGGAATTCACGCGCCCAGTACAGGTAATGCTCGCGCGGATAATGGCACAGCGCACGATCGGGCCCGCCGTGGATTTTCGTTTCTGCCTGTTCATCGCCTTCCAGACCCAGCTCCGTCAGCATCAGTTCGCCATCGACCTGAATTTTGCCAATCGCACTGGGGCGGCTTCCCGCGTAGTCCTGAATCTTGCCGCTGAACACGTCTACTGGATATCGCATCTGGTCCCTCTCCCCGATAAATTTGCCCTATTTAACCACAATTATTTTACCTCAACCGCGCAAAATGAGAGCAAGGTTCACACGACGCGCAGATATCCATGCTATCAATGGAAGTGATTTTGAAACGCCATTTCATAATAAGGAGTCAACAACGTGACAGGTCAAACGCAGTTTGCTGGCGTCTGGTGCCCCTCCATTACGCCAATGGATCAGGATGGTAATATCGATCTCAACGGTCTGAGCCAACACCTTCAACGCCTGACTGACGCAAAAATCGACGTAATTTTGCTGATGGGCAGTATCGGGGAGTTCGCTTCCTTCACCCTCGACGAACGCCTGCTGTTGATTCGCGAGGCGCGCGCCATGAGCTCGCTGAAGATGGTGGCTAACGTCTCCTCCACCTGCATCCACGATGTCTTGCGGATGGCGCAGGAAGCCTATCGTACGGGCTACGATGCAGTGATGGTTCTGCCGCCCTATTACTACGGTCAAACGCCGAAGCAGCTGCTGAGCTACTTCCGCCAGTTGGGACAAAAGCTTAGTGGTAAATGGTTCGCCTACAACTTTCCGCCGCGCACCGGCAGCGATTTAACGCCGGATCTGGTCGCCCAGCTTGCCAGCGAGTTCCCGAACTTTGCCGGGATCAAAGATACCGTTGACTGTCAGTCGCATACCCGCAGAATGATCGAGGCAACTCAGGCCGTGCGTGACGACTTTGCTGTCCTCTCAGGCTATGACGAGTACTTTATTCCCAATCTGCTGGCTGGCGGCGCGGGGATTATCTCTGGACTCAACAACGTGATGCCGGAGCTGTTTGTCAGTGCGCGTGAAGCGTTCAAGGCCGGTGACCTGGCGGCCCTTCGCGACATTCAGCAGAAAATTGGCGTGTACATGTCGATTTATGCCATCGGCGAAGATTTCGTCACCACCATCAAGACGGTGGTATCGCGGAAGTTTGGCTATTGCACGGGGGTTTCACGCAATGCGGGCGGCGAGTTAAACGAACACGATTGCCGGACGATTGATGAGGTGTTTGGTCGTTAAAAGACAAGGCCTGGTGAGATTCACCAGGCCTTGTTATGACGCAAAAACAAGCCGGATAAGCGTAGTGCTATCCGGCTTTATTGTATTATTTCACTGCATTCTGGATTTCGACTGTCGCCACTTTTGCTTTGACCTTCTTCGACCAGATGGAGGTGATAATCGGCACCAGGATTGATGTCACAATCACCGAGGTAGCGACCAGCGAAGTTGCAGCCGGCGCCATCGGTTTAAACGCGGGCACCATTTCTGCGATCAGTACCGGTGTCGCCACTGCAGCCCCTGCTGAGCTGGAGGCGGCAATCCCTGCTGTACCGTCACCGCCGCCAATCAGTTTATCGGCAATGATCAGTGGGATACCGGTGACGATAATCACCGCCACACCCAGCAGAATACCCAACAGACCGGTCTGTGCGATCACGCTCAGATCGATGGTATTACCCAGCGCAAAGGCGAAGAAGGGGATCAGCGTCTGGACGGCTTTACTGAAGAATTCGCGCAGTTCCGGGTCCAGGTTACCCAGCGTGAAGCCCACCAGGAAAGGCAGCACTGCGCCGACGAACACATGCGGTTCAAACGACGCAATCCCGGCCGTACCGAGGATGATCATCGTCATCAGCGGGCCAGATTCCAGCGACATCAGAACAAATGCCCCGGCCTCTTCTTTGGTGCCGTACTGTTGCATAATGGACGCGTACAGCCCGCCGTTGGTCATGTCCATTGCCGCAACCAGCGCCAGTGTCGACAGCCCGGCAAAGAATCCTGCCTCCACGCCATGTTCAGGAATAATCCGCGAGGCAATCGCCGCCACCACCCACGCCACGGCAATTTTAGTCACCACCAGCGTCCCGGACTTACGCAGGACGGTACCCGTCGCGCTCAGCTTGATGGAGGCCCCCATGCAGAAGAACCACACGGCCAGAATAGGCACCGTGCCGGTGATCATCCCGTTGGTGAATGAGCCAAAATATTTCCCCGCGTCAGGAGAGAACGTGTGACACAACGCGCCCAGGAACAGAGGGACGAGCATCATGCCACCAGGGATTTTTTCTATCGTGCGTTTAATCTGCATTTCCATCACCTTCCGATGTAAAGATGTGTCAACGATAGACATTCAGCACAATAATAAAAGTGATCCCCACCACATAACAAAACAATGTTTCAATTTTTGTGGATCACTGTTTTTGATTCGATTTTGATCACAAAAAAACCCCACCGGCCACGCCGACGGGGTTATATAAACGCGATGTCTTGTTAAATAAGACTTATTTTTTTGCAGCGAAACGCGCAGCCGCTTCGTCCCAGTTCACCACGTTCCAGAACTCTTTAATGTAGTCCGGACGACGGTTCTGGAATTTCAGGTAGTAAGCGTGTTCCCAGACGTCCAGGCCCACAATCGGGAAGCCGGACGCGCCAGAAATCGCTTCGCCCATCAGCGGGGAATCCTGGTTTGCGGTTGAAACGACCGCCAGTTTGTCGCCTTTCAGCACCAGCCAGGCCCAGCCGGAACCGAAACGAGTTGCGGCCGCTTTTTCAAACTCCGCTTTGAAGTTATCAACAGAGCCGAAATCACGTTCGATAGCCGCTTTCAGATCGCCCTGCAGGGTAGTGCCCTTTTTCAGACCTTTCCAGAACAGGCTGTGGTTAGCGTGACCGCCTGCGTTGTTACGCAGAACGGTTTTCTTGTCGGCCGGTACCTGATCCAGTTTAGCGATCAGCTCTTCAGCAGACAGGTTAGCGAATTCAGGCAGACTTTCCAGCGCCGCATTGGCGTTGTTTACATAGGTCTGGTGGTGTTTGGTATGGTGGATTTCCATCGTCTGCTTATCGAAGTGCGGTTCCAGCGCATCATAAGCGTACGGCAGGGATGGCAGTGTATAACTCATAATCATCTCCATTATTGTCGAGCGGCCGGGTGTTAACGCCGCGTAAGCAGTTGGTTCATTATAGTTAATTAAATGATATTGAAAATGATTATCAATGCCGTACTTTTAATAAGGTTATTACATTAACGTCTTTTGCTGATTATGTGAGCCATATCACCCACTTAACCGGGTCTTTGCCAGAAAGGGAAAATCGCGGCAATCGGCAAAAGGTTATACATCTGCGCAATTTTTAAACTCATGACGTCGGAAGGGTAGAAACGACGATAAAAACAATGAGGATGATGTGATGAGTAACGCGATTACGATGGGTATTTTTTGGCATTTGATAGGTGCGGCCAGTGCAGCCTGTTTCTATGCCCCGTTCAAACAAGTGAAACAGTGGTCATGGGAAACCATGTGGTCGGTCGGCGGGATTGTCTCCTGGCTGATCCTTCCGTGGACCATCAGCGCCATGCTACTGCCCGACTTCTGGGCCTACTACCGTTCGTTCAGCCTCTCCACTCTGCTTCCGGTGTTTCTGTTCGGCGCAATGTGGGGCATCGGCAATATTAACTACGGCCTGACCATGCGCTACCTCGGCATGTCGATGGGGATTGGCATTGCCATTGGCATCACGCTGATTGTCGGTACGCTGATGACTCCTATCATCAACGGCAATTTTGATGTGTTGATTAACACCGAAGGCGGGCGTATGACGCTGCTCGGGGTGCTGGTTGCGCTGATTGGCGTCGGGATCGTCACCCGCGCGGGTCAGCTCAAAGAGCGCAAAATGGGCATCAAAGCCGAAGATTTCAACCTGAAAAAAGGGCTGCTGCTGGCGGTAATGTGCGGCATTTTCTCCGCAGGCATGTCGTTTGCGATGAACGCCGCGAAGCCGATGCATGAAGCCGCTGCGGCGCTGGGTGTCGACCCGCTGTATGTCGCCCTGCCAAGCTACGTGGTGATCATGGGCGGCGGCGCGCTGGTCAACCTGGGCTTCTGTTTTATTCGTCTGGCAAAAGTGAAGAACCTGTCGGTAAAAGCCGACTTCTCACTGGCAAAATCGCTTATCATCACCAACGTGCTGTTGTCCGCGCTGGGTGGCCTGATGTGGTATTTGCAGTTCTTTTTCTACGCCTGGGGCCACGCGCGCATTCCGGCGCAATATGACTACATCAGTTGGATGCTGCACATGAGTTTCTACGTGCTGTGCGGCGGTATCGTCGGTCTGGTACTGAAAGAGTGGAACAACGCCGGACGTCGTCCTGTCAGCGTCCTGAGTCTGGGATGCGTGGTGATCATCATCGCCGCCAACATTGTCGGTCTGGGTATGGCAAGCTAATCCGTTGAATTACTGAGATGACGCCACTGACTGGGCGTCATCCCGGTTTCCCGCGTAAACACCACAGAAAAGTAATTACTGTCTTCAAACCCACACTTCATCGAAATCTCACCGATCATCAGACGGCTGTGCTGAAGCAAATATTGCGCATGACAGACACGGACCTGGCGCTGATACTGGTTAATTGTCATTCCGGTCTGGCTACGAAACTGCTGGCGCAGCACGCGTTCACTGCACGCTTCCCGATCGCAGAAGGCATCCAGCGCAAAAGGACGTTCCAGACTGGCGGCCAGCGCGGTAATCAGTTTATCCAGCAGCGTTTCGCTGGAGGTCGCCGGCAGCGTGTCGGTCGCATAGCGATGACGCTTCAACGTCATCACCAGTTGGCCAAAGAGCAGCTCCGCCATGTCGTTGGCGATCGGATCATGCTGGTTACTTTCATGCTCAAGCTGGCTTATCACCTGGCGCGCCTGCGTCATACCGACACTACCCAGTCGCCAGTGCGGTTGCCGCGGCGTACCGTTAAAACCCGGGATCGCGTTCTCCCAGCCCAGATTCAGCTTTAGCCGCTCCGGGCAGTAGATAATGTTCTGTAACACGAGGTCGTTAACGGAGGTGTAGGAGTGCTTGTCTTCAGCGCGAATATAGAACAGATCGCCACGGGTAATGCGATAGGGACGGTCGTTGAGCACATGCAGACCATTGCCGCGCCAGACGATCACCAGCTCACAAAAATCATGCGTATGTTCGGCAAACACGTCCTGCGGATAGCGATCGGCGACAGCGACGGCCTGTCCGGCATTCGCAAAGAAGTCGTCTTTTAGAAGAATCAGTTGATTCACCACCTGAATATTCCTTGCCGGATAACGGCTTCGCCTTACCCGGCCCGCAAATTACGTCAACACCCAGGCCGGATAAGACGCCACCGCGTCGCCATCCGGCATCACAGATTGATGATTATTAACATTCTGGCGGCGAAAAACGTTGATAGCATTCGCGTTACTGAAGTAACGCATCCCGTCCCTGGCGGATGTCACGCGGCGACCAGTCAAATTCACGGCGAAACAGGGTCGAAAAGTGGTTACTGTCGCCAAAACCACAGCGATAGGCGATTTCTGTAACGCTTTCATCGCTATGACGCAACAGATGGCGGGCTTTGATTAAGCGCAGACGGTTGAGATAGCGCTGCGGCGTCAGCCCGGTCTGTTGTTTCAACTGGCGGTGCAGCGTGCGCAGAGAAAGCGAGAAGCGATCGGCCAACGCCTCCCAGCAGACCTCCTCCGCAAAATGATTTTCCAGCCAGGCCATCAAATGGTTCAGGCGCGCATCGTTATTTTCCGCCCCTTCCATCAGGCTACTTTTGCGTAACAGCACCAGCAGTTGCATAAACAGAATTTCGCGATTGGCCACGCCGGGGAGATCGCTCTCATCGCCGTCCTGTTCCATTTTTGCCACCAGCTGACGCACCTGTTGTAGCGCACTCTGATTCACCCGCCAGTGGGAGGGATACACGCCATCCTGTTCCTGCGGCAGTAACTGATCCAACCCGGCCAGAAAGCGGAACGCATCAGGTGAACGGTAGAGCACATTGGTCAGACAAAGATTGTCCGTATGCTCATACAAGTGTCGGTCATGGTCGCGGACAAAGCAGACCGTACCGCCGCTGATGGTATAGGGCTGTCCATTGAACACATGAATACCGGTGCCATGTTCCACAATCACAATCTCATGAAAATCATGATGATGTTCTGGAAAAGCGGACTGAGGTAGCCGGGGTTCAATGGCCACAGGCGCTTTACCTGATGGAAAAAAATCCACGCAGTGCAGTACGGTCATGATGGCATCCAGGTCAAATGAACATGTCAGAAATAGTAATTAAGGGTTAGCCACCTCACCTTAAATTTTTGACATAAAACTGTGCAAACAAGGTCAATTTTTCAAGAAAAGACGGGAAAGATCCGGAAATGCGGACGGCGTCACATCAGGGGAAATCGCGCTTATTACCGGAAACTGTGAACGTTATCACGTTCACCTTTGCTTTCTTGCCAGCGGCCAATTTTGCCTGTCAGTAACAAGAAGGTGAGCCATGACGAGGTTTTCTAGACTGGGCCTAATGAAACTCAGAAGGACCTCACTATGACTTTTCGCCATTGTGTCGCTGTCGATCTTGGCGCCTCCAGCGGACGCGTAATGCTGGCGCGCTATGACAGTGAACATCGCACCCTGACGCTGCGTGAAATCCATCGCTTCGTCAACTGTCTGCAAAAGCAGGACGGTTTCGACACCTGGGATCTCGACAGTCTCGAAGACGCCATCCGCCTGGGGCTGGAAAAAGTCTGCGATGAAGGTATCCGCATTGACAGTATCGGTATTGATACCTGGGGTGTGGACTATGTCCTGATCGATAAACAAGGCCAGCGCGTCGGGCTGCCGGTTTCCTACCGTGACAGCCGTACCACGGGCGTGATGCAACGCGCACAGGAACAGCTCGGTAAATGCGCCATTTATCAACGCAGCGGGATCCAGTTTCTGCCGTTCAACACGCTCTACCAGCTGCGTGCGCTGGTTGAACAAAAGCCGGAGTGGGTTTCACAGGTCGCACATGCCCTGCTGATCCCCGACTACTTCAGCTTCCGTCTGACCGGGGAGTTGAACTGGGAATACACCAACGCCACCACCACGCAACTGGTAAACATCAACAGTGATGACTGGGATGAGACGCTGCTGGCGTGGACGGGAGCGGACAACGCCTGGTTTGGTCACCCGACGCATCCGGGCAACGTGATTGGTTACTGGATTTGCCCGCAGAAGAATCAGATCCCCGTAGTGGCCGTCGCCAGTCACGACACCGCCAGCGCGGTGATCGCCTCGCCGCTGGCTGATAAACACAGCGCGTATCTCTCATCCGGCACCTGGTCGTTAATGGGCTTTGAAAGCAGAACGCCTTACACCAACGACGCCGCGCTGGCTGCGAACATCACCAATGAAGGCGGCGCGGAAGGGCGTTATCGGGTACTGAAAAATATCATGGGTCTGTGGCTGCTACAGCGCGTGCTGAAAGAGCGTCAGGTGGATGACCTGTCCGCGCTGATTGCCGCAACGCACGCATTGCCCGCCTGCCGTTTTCTGATCAACCCGAATGACGATCGCTTTATCAACCCCGCCAACATGAGCGCTGAAATTCAGGCCGCCTGTCGCGAGTCCGGACAGCCGGTGCCTGATAGCGACGCGGAACTGGCGCGCTGTATTTTCGACAGCCTCGCACTGCTGTACGCCGATGTCCTGCAGGAACTGGCGACACTGCGCGGCGAATCGTTCAGCCAACTGCACATTGTCGGTGGTGGCTGCCAGAACGCCCTGCTGAACCAACTGTGCGCCGATGCCTGCGGTATTCGCGTCATGGCGGGGCCTGTTGAAGCGTCTACGCTCGGCAACATCGGTATCCAGTTGATGACGCTGGATGAACTCAACAACGTCGATGACTTCCGCCAGGTGGTCACCGCCAATTACAACCTGACCACGTTTACCCCCAATCCTGACAGTGAGATTGCCCGCTATGTGACGCAATTTCATTCAAAACGACAGACAAAGGAGCTTTGCGCATGACCACTCAACTGGAACAAGCCTGGGAACTGGCGAAACAACGCTTCGCCGCAGTAGGTATTGATGTCGAGGAGGCACTGCGCCAGCTCGATCGTCTGCCGGTCTCAATGCACTGCTGGCAGGGCGATGATGTAGCCGGTTTCGAAAACCCGGAAGGATCGCTCACCGGCGGTATTCAGGCCACCGGTAACTACCCGGGTAAAGCGCGTAATGCCCATGAGCTACGCGCCGATCTGGAGCAGGCGCTCAGCCTGATCCCAGGCCCTAAACGCCTGAACCTGCACGCCATCTATCTGGAGTCCGATACCCCGGTCGCCCGTGACAAAATCAAACCGGAACACTTTAAAAACTGGGTGGAGTGGGCAAAAGCGCATCAACTCGGTCTGGATTTCAACCCGTCCTGCTTCTCGCATCCGCTGAGCGCTGACGGCTTCACGCTGGCGCATGCCGACGACACTATCCGCCAGTTCTGGATCGACCACTGCAAGGCCAGCCGCCGCGTATCCGCATACTTTGGCGAGCAACTGGGCACACCGTCAGTGATGAATATCTGGATCCCGGACGGCATGAAAGATGTCACCGTGGACCGCCTGGCTCCGCGTCAGCGTCTGATGGACGCGCTTGACGAAGTCATCAGCGAAAAACTGAACCCGGCGCACCATATCGACGCCGTTGAAAGCAAACTCTTTGGCATCGGCGCAGAAAGCTACACCGTCGGTTCCAACGAGTTCTACATGGGATATGCCACCAGCCGCCAGACCGCGCTGTGCCTTGATGCGGGACACTTCCATCCGACAGAAGTGATCTCCGACAAAATCTCCGCCGCCATGCTGTATGTGCCGCGTCTGCTGCTGCACGTGAGCCGCCCGGTGCGTTGGGACAGCGACCACGTGGTGCTGCTGGATGATGAAACCCAGGCGATTGCCAGCGAGATCGTACGCCACAACCTGTTCGACCGCGTCCACATCGGTCTCGACTTCTTCGACGCCTCCATCAACCGCATCGCGGCATGGGTCATCGGCACCCGCAATATGAAAAAAGCGCTGCTGCGCGCCCTGCTGGAGCCAACCGAACATCTGCGCCAACTGGAGGCCTGCGGCGATTACACCGCACGTCTGGCGCTGCTGGAAGAGCAGAAATGTCTGCCGTGGCAGGCGGTATGGGAGATGTATTGCCAGCGCCATGACACGCCCGCCGGCAGTCAGTGGCTGGAGAGCGTGCGCGCCTATGAGAAAGAGATTTTGAGCAAACGCGGTTAACACATCATTGCCGGATGGCGCTGCGCTTATCCGGCCTACTGACACACTCAACATCGTAAGCCCGATAAGCGCAGCGACATCGGGCATTGACTAAGACAGGTAGATCTTTTATGCAAAATATTCTCGACGCCTGGTTTGTCCAGGGGATGATTAAAGCCACCTCCGACGCCTGGCTGAAAGGCTGGGACGAGCGCAACGGCGGCAACCTGACGCTGCGTCTCGATGACGCGGATATTGCCCCTTTCAGCGCCGATTTCCATCCAACGCCACGCTACATTGCCCTGAGCCAGCCAATGCCGCAGTTGGCGAACACGCCGTTTATCGTGACCGGCTCCGGTAAATTCTTCCGCAACGTACAGCTCGATCCCGCCGCCAATTTAGGCATCGTGAAAGTGGACAGCGACGGAGCGGGCTACCACATTCTATGGGGGCTGACGAACGAGGCGGTGCCTACCTCTGAGTTGCCGGCACACTTCCTGTCACACTGTGAACGCATCCAGACCACGCAAGGTAAAGATCGCGTGATCATGCACTGCCACGCCACCAACCTGATCGCCCTGACCTATGTGCTGGAAAACAGCACCGCGCTTTTTACCCGCAAATTATGGGAAGGCAGTACCGAGTGTCTGGTGGTTTTCCCGGATGGCGTGGGCATTCTGCCATGGATGGTGCCGGGCACCGATGAAATCGGCCAGGCCACCGCGCAGGAAATGCAGAAACATTCGCTGGTGCTGTGGCCGTTCCACGGCGTATTCGGCAGCGGCCCGACGCTGGATGAGGCGTTTGGACTGATCGATACCGCCGAGAAGTCCGCCGAAGTGTTAGTCAAAGTGCTGTCGATGGGCGGTATGAAGCAAACCATCAGCCGCGAGGAACTGATCGCGCTGGGTAAACGCTTTGGCGTCACCCCGCTCGCCAGTGCATTAGAACTGTATTGATAACAACATCGCGCCCCGCTCACTGAGACGGGGCGAACTCTGTCACCTGCAAATCCAAACCATTCCCTATGGGAATCAACATGATGTGGAGTAAAAGCAATGAATATAAAGACAAGCTTGATCCTCACCGTTGCCGCTCTGGCGTTGTCCGGTTCCGCTTTAGCTGAAGTAAAAATCGCCCTGGTGGCGAAATCGTTAGGTAATGGATTTTTCGAAGCGGCAAACGTCGGCGCCCAGGAAGCGGCTAAAGAGATCGGTGATGTCAAAGTGATCTACACCGGTCCCACCACAACTACCGCTGAAGCGCAGATCGAAGTATTGAATGGGCTGATCGCCCAGGGCGTCGATGCGATCGCCATCTCTGCCAACGATCCCGATGCCGTTGTGCCCGTCCTGAAGAAAGCGATGCAGCGCGGAATCAAAGTGGTGTCATGGGATTCCGGCGTCGCGCCTGCGGGACGGCAAATCCACCTTAACCCGTCAAATAACGCCCTGATCGGCGAAACCAACGTCAAACTCGCCGCCGATGCGCTGAAGGCATTGAACGTGGAGAAAGGCGATGTGGCGATCCTGAGCGCCACGCCAACGTCAACCAACCAGAATATCTGGATTGCGGAGATGAAAAAGGTGCTTCCGCAATATCCGTCTATCAACCTGGTGACCGTGGCCTATGGCGACGATCTCTCAGACAAGAGCTACCGCGAAGCGGTAGGACTGCTCAAATCTTACCCGGACCTGAAAGTGATCGTCTCCCCATCTTCCGTCGGTATTGTCGCCGCGGCACAGGCGGTGAAGGATCAGGGCAAAATTGGCAAAGTGTACGTGACCGGCCTCGGACTGCCGTCTGAAATGGCGGGCGCGGTGAAGTCAGGCGCGTCAAAAAGTTTTGCGATCTGGAACCCTATCGATTTGGGCTATGCGGCGACGTATCTGGCGGACGATCTGGTCAAAGGCACTGCCAGCAAAACCGAAGCCAATATGGGGAAACTGGGTAAAGTGCAACTGGATGCCGACGGCAATGGCGCGATGGCTAAGCCATTCGTCTACGATGCCAGCAACATTGATAAGTTCTCAAAAATCTTCTGATCCCAGGGTCACGCCGCCGGATGACGTTGTGCTTATCCGGCCTGCGGGTACCGATACGTTTTGTAGGCCGGATAAGCGTTAGCGCCATCCGGCAACGCTACATGAAGAGGAGAACTGACATGTCCACCCCTTTACTACAACTTCACGGGATCACCAAGATATTCCCCGGCGTGCGCGCCCTTGAGAACGTTCAGCTCGATCTCTGGCCAGGCAAAGTGACCGCGCTGGTGGGCGAAAACGGCGCAGGGAAATCCACGCTGGTCAAAGTCATGACCGGCATCTATCAGCCTGAAGAGGGGGAAATCCTCTACAAGGCCATTCCCATTCAGCTCCCGACGCCGGAAGCGGCGCATAAAATCGGTATCACCGCGATTCATCAGGAAACGGTGTTGTTCGATGAGCTGTCGGTGACCGAGAATATTTTTGTCGGCCAGTACCTGTACACCGGCCTTTTCAAAAAGCTCGACTGGCCAGAAATGCACCGTCGGGCGCAGGCGATCCTCACCCGACTGGAAGTGCAGATCGATCCACGCGCCACGCTGAAAACCCTGAGCATCGCCCAGCGCCATATGGTGGCCATTGCCCGCGCGCTCTCCTTTGAGGCCCAGGTGGTGATTCTCGATGAACCGACCGCCGCACTGTCGCAACACGAAATTCTGGAGTTCTATCAAATCGTTGAGCGCCTGAAGCAGGAAGGCAAAGCGATTCTGTTTATCTCCCACAAGTTCGATGAAATCTTTGAGCTGGCGGACCACTACACCATTCTGCGCGACGGCGTATTCGTCAGTTCCGGCGACATCCATGAGATTAGCGAAGAGCGGATGGTCGCCATGATGGTAGGACGCGCTATTACCCAGACCTTCCCGAAAGTGGCCTGCGAGAAAGGTGAGACGGTGCTGGAGGTGAAAGATCTCTGCCATCCCACTGAATTTGCCCACATTGATTTCACCCTGAGAAAAGGGGAGATCCTCGGCTTCTACGGGCTGGTGGGGGCGGGACGGACCGAGTTGATGCAGGCGCTGTCCGGCGTATCCCGGCCTTCTCACGGTGAAATCCGTCTCAACGGACGGGCCATTCATTTTCATCAGCCCGCCGATGCGATTCGTGCCGGTATTGTCTGCGTGCCGGAAGAGCGGCAAAAACAGGGGGCCATCATTGAAATGAGTATCGCCGAGAACATCAGTCTGCCGCAGTTGAGTAAGCTGAATCCGCGCGGCGTGCTCAATGCGGCACGAGAGTGGCAACTGGCGGACAGCTATGCTAAACGCCTGCAGGTCAAAGCGTTTAGCTGGCGTCAGGCGGTCGAGACGCTTTCTGGCGGCAATCAGCAAAAGGTGGTGATCGGTAAATGGCTCGCCACCCACCCTGAAGTGATTATTCTCGACGAGCCGACTAAAGGCATCGATATCGGCTCAAAAGCGGCGGTACACCAGTTTATGTCCGAACTGGTGGCGCAAGGGCTGGCGGTGATCATGGTCTCCTCTGAGCTCCCGGAAGTGATGGGCATGGCGGACAGAATTATCGTCATGCACGAAGGGCTGATGGTCGCGCAATACCGCGCCGGAGAAGCCACGGCGGAGGCCATTGTCAGCGCCGCCAGCGGCATCGGTAAGGAGGCAGCATAATGATTCAGCGTCTGCTCAAACATCGCGAAGCCCTGCTGGCAGCAGTCATCCTCCTGATGATCGCCGCCATCGGCAGTCGCGTCCCGTCGTTTGTCTCTCCCGGCAACCTGGCCGAGATCTTCAATGACACCTCGATTCTGATCATCCTCGCGCTCGGGCAAATGATGGTGCTGCTGACCAAAGGTATCGACCTGTCGATGGCCGCTAATCTGGCGCTCACCGGGATGATCGTCGCCCTGCTCAACTTCCAGCATCCTGAGATCCCCGTCTGGGCGTTGATGTTACTGGCAACCGTCTGCGGTCTGGTGATGGGAATGATCAACGGTCTGCTGGTCTGGAAGTTAGGCATTCCGGCGATTGTGGTCACGCTCGGCACCATGAGCATTTATCGCGGCATTATCTTTTTGCTGTCGAATGGCGGCTGGATTAACTCGCATCAGATGAGCGACAGCTTCCTCGCCCTTCCTCGTTTTGCACTGCTTGGCCTGCCGGTACTGAGCTGGTGCGCCATCGCCGCCGTTATCGTGGTGAGCTACTTCCTGCGCTACAGCCGCACAGGGCGGGCGCTGTACACCGCAGGCGGGAATGCCACTGCGGCGTATTACACCGGAATCAACGCCGGGAAAATGCAGTTCGTCAGCTTCTGCCTGTCGGGCGCCCTCGCCGGTTTCTGCGGCTACCTGTGGATTTCCCGATTCGCTGTTGCCTATGTCGATGTAGCTAACGGTTTTGAGTTACAGGTTGTGGCAGCCTGTGTGATTGGGGGTATCAGTACGATGGGAGGAATCGGTCGCGTTCTCGGCTGCCTGTGTGGCGCATTGTTCCTTGGCGTGATCAATAACGCATTGCCCGTCATTGGCATCTCACCCTTCTGGCAGATGGCTATTTCCGGCGCAGTGATCGTGATTGCCGTTCTGCTCAACGAACGCAGCAATAAACACAGAGGCCGCTTAATTCTGCGCAACGCGGCGCTGGCGCGGCAAAAACAGGCGGTGAACTCATGAGTAAAGTGATGACGTCTGAAGCGATCGAACGCGCCCCCGACACGCGCGCGGTCTGGCAACGCCTGTTGTGCTGGGAAGGTTTTCTGTTCGCCGTCACCCTGGCGGTGTTTATCGTCAACGCGCTGGCCTCGCCGTACTTCCTCAACATCTGGAATCTCTCCGACGCAACGTTCAACTTCACCGAAAAAGCGATCATCGTGCTGCCAATGGCGATGCTGATTATCGCCCGGGAAATTGATCTCTCGGTGGCGTCAACCCTGGCGCTCAGTTCGACGGCCATGGGGTTCTGCGCGGCAGCGGGAATGGATACGCCCCTGCTGGTCTGCGTCGGGCTGGGAACCGGACTCTTATGCGGGCTGCTGAACGGCATCCTGGTGACGCGGTTTAACCTCTCATCCATCGTGATCACCATCGGCACCATGAGTTTGTATCGCGGCATAACCTACATTTTACTCGGCGATCAGGCGCTGAATGCTTACCCGGAAAGCTTTGCGTGGTTTGGTCAGGGCTACGTCTGGGGCGCGCTGTCGTTCGAGTTTGCGCTGTTTATCGTGCTGGCGATAGTGTTCACCTTCCTGCTGCACAAAACGAACTTTGGTCGCCGCACCTATGCCATCGGCAATAACCCGGTGGGCGCGTGGTACTCCGGCATTAACGTGAAACGTCACAACCTGATTTTATTCGCTCTGGTCGGACTCATGGCGGGACTGGCCGCCGTGTTGCTCACCTCCAGACTCGGCAGTACGCGTCCCACCATCGCGATGGGCTGGGAGCTGGCCGTGGTGACAATGGCGGTGCTGGGTGGCGTCAATATTCTCGGCGGCTCCGGCAGCATGACCGGCGTCATCATCGCAGCGTTCCTGATGGGGCTGGTGACCTTCGGCCTGAGCCTGCTCAACGTGCCGGGCATCGTGATGTCGATCATTATCGGCGCGATGCTGATCGTGGTGATCTCGCTGCCAATTCTTACCCGCCGAATGATGCAACGACGACGAATCTGAATCCCTCCGGCGACATGGAGTTTTGCCGCCGGAAATATCATCACTTTAAGGAGAAACAACATGAGCTTTATGCTGGCACTTCCGAAAATCAGTCTGCACGGCGCAGGCGCGATTGGCGATATGGTGAACCTCGTTGCGAACAAACAATGGGGAAAAGCGCTGATCGTCACCGACGGTCAACTGGTTAAGCTGGGCCTGCTCGACAGTCTGTTTGCGGCGCTGGATGAGCACAACATGTCGTACCATCTGTTCGATGAGGTGTTCCCGAACCCGACCGAAGCGTTGGTGCAAAAAGGCTACGCGGCTTATCAGGACGCGAACTGTGATTACCTCATCGCCTTTGGCGGCGGCAGCCCGATCGATACCGCTAAAGCCGTGAAAATCCTCACTGCGAACCCGGGGCCTTCCACCGCCTACTCCGGCGTGGGGAAAGTGAAAAACCCAGGCGTGCCGCTGGTTGCCATCAACACCACTGCCGGAACCGCCGCCGAGATGACCAGTAACGCAGTGATCATCGACTCCGGACGTCAGGTGAAAGAGGTCATCATCGATCCGAACATTATCCCGGACATCGCCGTGGACGATGCCAGCGTGATGCTGGAAATCCCGGCCTCCGTGACGGCAGCAACCGGTATGGATGCGCTGACCCACGCGGTGGAAGCGTATGTTTCTGTTGGCGCGCATCCGCTGACCGACGCCAATGCGCTGGAAGCGATTCGCCTGATTAACCTGTGGCTGCCGAAAGCGGTCGATGAGGGTCACAACCTGGAAGCGCGCGAGCAAATGGCGTTTGGTCAGTATCTGGCGGGGATGGCGTTCAACAGCGCCGGTCTGGGGCTGGTTCACGCCCTGGCGCACCAGCCGGGCGCCACGCATAACCTGCCGCACGGCGTTTGTAACGCCATCCTGCTGCCGATTATCGAAAACTTTAACCGCCCGAACGCGGTAGCGCGTTTTGCCCGCATCGCGCAGGCGATGGGTGTCGATACCCGTGGTATGAGCGATGAAGCAGCAAGTATGGAAGCGATCAACGCCATCCGCGCGCTAAGCAAACGTGTCGGTATTCCGGCAGGTTTCAGCCAGCTTGGCGTCACCAAAGAGGATATCGAAGGCTGGCTGGACAAAGCGCTGGCTGATCCTTGCGCACCGTGTAACCCGCGTACGGCCAGCCGTGACGAAGTGCGCGAGTTGTATCTGGAGGCGTTATGATCCGCAAAGCGTTCGTGATGCAGGTGAATGCCGACGCGCATGAGGAGTATCAGCGTCGTCATAATCCCATCTGGCCGGAGCTGGAAGCCGTGCTGAAAGCGCACGGCGCGCATCATTACGCGATCTATCTCGATGCGCCGCGCAATTTGCTGTTTGCGACCATAGAGATTGAGTCCGAAGAACGCTGGAACGCCGTTGCCAACACTGACGTTTGTCAGCGCTGGTGGAAGCATATGCGCGACGTCATGCCCGCGAATCCGGATAACAGCCCGGTGAGCGCAGAGCTGAAAGAAGTGTTTTATCTGGAGTAATCGATGAGCCCGGTAGACATCAGCGCTACCGGGCCTTTTCCTTTAGAAATAATATTTAAAGCGAACGCGACCACCATAACGATTATCAGAATCGTCGCCGTTCACGTTATCTCCGTCGCTATCCAGAATTGAGTAATATGCGCCAAGGTAAATATTGAAGTTTTGCATATTCATCACGTTAGCGAACTGATACGAAGCGTGAATAGTATGAATGTCATAGGTGCCTTCATTATTAATCCAGCAGCCGTCATCACACACCACCCCTTCGAAGTCATCAATCTTGTTATGCGCGTAGATATAACCTAATTCAAAACGTTTCCACAGCGCGTTCAGGCCGGCGGTAAAATCGTTTTCATTACTGGCATCAAGATAAGCAGTATTCAGGTTTACCACGATGCCATTCTCCGGATCGGTCTTTAAACCATTCCATGTCATCGTCATACCGTAACCGGTACGGTCCGACTGATCGACAAATTTGCCGTTTGAGTTGGTGTAGCCATAGGCGTTATTGACGACGTTCGATTCCATCGCGGCAGCGACAGAGAACGCATCCTGCGACCATGAAATAACCGGACGCAAATAGGCAACGTTTTTCTGTTGATCCATTTTCCGACCGTGGAATTCGTCATCGTTATAGAGTGAAGTTCCTTCTTCCAGCAGCGTGTTTAACTCGAAGTACCAGTTATCCACCTGCTTGCTGACGAGGAAGTTGCCGCCGGCATCAGAACGACCGCGGCCTTCTTTCATCATGTAGATATAACCGCTGCCGTCGTCATACAGATCGTTGGCGGTATTCCCCGAATGCTCTACAAAGGTATCCTGATTCAGTGGGAACATGTCGTAGGCTTCGAAGCGTCCCACTTTCACTTTCCAGTCATTTTCTTTACCAAAGAAGAAGACGGCATCATCGATATTCACCGTACCGGACATATCACCCAGCGGTTGGGCGGAGAATCCGGCATAATAACCATCATCCAGCTTACGTGTGCCATCAAAGCCCAGCAAAATTCGGCCATTGATATTCCACTGTTCGTTAGTCGGATCATGGTCAACATTGGCATTGGTCATTGCCAGCAGGCCATGATTACTTTCCGCATCCATGTTGAATTCAACATCACCATAGATTTTCAGATCGCCATAACCGGAAAGCAGCAGATTCGGTGTCGCGGCATTCTTTTTTGTCTCCTCAGGAGGGGTCTGGCCGTTAACTGGCGTGTTGCCCTGCGCCGCCTTAATTTCACGGATTTCGGTTGCCTGTTGGGTCTGTAATTGCTGGACCAGGCCTTCCGCCTTCGCCGCCCGATTTTCTGCGGCCTCCAGTCGTGCTTCCAGTTGTTCGAGCCGTTGTTCCAGAGTCATTTTTTGCGTTTTAGCAAAACCATTATTAGCGATTAATAACAGACCTATTGCTAAAGCCAGCGTCGATTTCCTCATTTATTTGCGCTCCTTGAAAATAAATAACGGACAGCGTATTTCTTTTAGAAATACGCAAAATGAATAACAAGATAGTATGTATTATTCTTATATTTAATAACGGCAGCAATTGACGATAATAATCAACTGTTACAGCGCCACAGGCCAGCAATTACTAACATGCAGCTTTCTTTGTGTAAACGCAGAAAGCTTTCAGTTCGTGAGGAATATAACAAAAGGGCTTAAATAAACGAAATATCATAAAAACAATTAAATATGAATTAAGATGAAAAATAATTAGAAGTAATCATTCGGGGGCGCTTTTTGCATACCATAGCGGTGAAATTCCAGGTTCGCTAAACTCTGCTCGGCCACCAGAATCGCCTGGGTATCCGCTTCCAGCGCCTGGAAGATATGCTCCTGATCGGCGGGATAACAAATATAGTCGCCCTCACCTAACACTTCTGGCGCTTCTGTCAGTCCGACCAACGCTTTTCCCTTCGTCACAATAATATGTTCGATCGAGCCCGGTGGATGCGGCTGAGAAATGCGGTCGGCTCCGGGCTGGGTCAACAACAGATAGATATCGCGCCGTGCGCCAGGTGGGCAAGCAGCCAGTAAAATTGCCTGATAGTGCGCCTGTTCGGCCACCACTTTCGTGCCCTCACCGCAACGGATCACCTGCGTTTTTTGCACCTGCGGCTCCAGCAGCCGCGCAAAGGGAATATCCAGCGCCACGCAAAGCGACCAGAGGGTTTCCAGACTAGGATTACCATTCCCCGCTTCCAGTTGGGAAAGCGTCGACTTGGCGATCCCCGCCCGTCGGGCGATTTCTGCCAGCGACAGCCCCGTCCGCTGACGTTCGCGAACCAGACTTTTGGCGATCACGCTGATGGGTTGTGTCATACCCGACTCCATGTTTTTTATATCGAACGAATCGTTCATCTTGTCAAACGCTGATGTTGCGTTCATTATAATGGAAATTCGTTCGATATGGCTAAATCATGGCGCACTTCTTCTCCTGTCTGAAGGCAGATACGATAAAAGCAATCTTTCTGGTCTGCCTGGCGGTAGGCGTAGTAGGGATGTCCTACGGTTCACTGGCGATGGCTTACGGCTTCCCGGTGTGGGTGCCGTTTGTACTCTCTATTTGTGTACTGGCAGGGGCGTCCGAATTTATGTTTATCGGCATTGTCGCCAGCGGCGGGAATCCGTTAGCCGCTGCCGCAGCCGGTTTACTGGTTAACGCCCGCCATGTTCCGTTTGGCGTGACGGTACGCGACCTGGTCGGCACCCGCGCGGCGAGTTTTTTCGGCTGCCATATTATGAACGATGAAAGCGTCGTGTTCGGCCTGTCGCAGAAAACCCCGGAGCAGCGCAAAGCCGCCTATTGGCTATGCGGCCTCGGCGTTGCCATTCTGTGGCCGCTGGGGACCCTGCTGGGCACCGTGGTGGGTCAACTGCTGCCAGCCCCCGAAACCATCGGGCTGGACGCCGTGTTCCCGGCTATCCTGCTGGCTCTCGTCGTCCCGGCGTTTAAAAACCGTACCACCCTGATTCGGGGCCTGAGCGGAGCCGCCGTGTCGCTCGCCGCCGTTCCTTTTGCGCCGGTCGGACTGCCGGTGCTGCTCTCCCTGCTGGGCTTACTGACGAGGAAAAAATAATGGGCAACATGACGCTGTTTATCGTCGGTATCGCTCTTTTATCGGCAGGCACCTATTTAATGCGCCTCGGCGGCGCAAAGCTGGGCAGCCGCCTGGCGCTTTCTGAACGCGCTCAGGCGCTGTTATCCGACGCCGCCACAGTACTGCTATTTTCCGTCGCTCTGGCCACCACCTTTTATGAAGGCGAGCACTTTGCTGGCATGGCGCGCGTCCTCGGCGTGGCATTCGCGGTCTTTCTTGCCTGGCGTAAGATGCCATTGATTGTGGTGATCGTCGCCGCAGCCGTGGTGACCGCGCTGCTGCGAATGGTGGGGATACACTAAAAAAAGCGCCCGCGGGCGCTTTTATCTGACATTACTGCAAATTAACGGTTCATCGCGTTAAACCACGTTACCATCTGGTTGTAACTGTCCATCATTTTCTCAAAAGAACCTTCCACCATTTGTGGGGAACCGTCCATCAACATTTCCTCCTCCATCGTCAAAGGCGTTTTGTCGCGGATGCGGCGGACACGTTTTTTCGCATCCAGAAGATACTTTTCCGCAGCATCGATAAAGGTTGAGGCCTGATCCTGGGAGCCGTTTTTGCTGTCACCCAGCGTCGCTTTCAACTGCTCGATTTGCTGACTCAAATCCTGCACCTGTTTCATCGCCACATCCGCATCAAACCGATCGGACTGCAGTGCTTGATTAATCTTTTTGCTGATCAGCATGATCGACAGCGAATAGTAGTTAAGAGACTTCCCTTCCTGCGCCTCAATCTTTTGAAGCCGTTGTTCCTGACGTCGGTCATTGATTTCATGAATCGCTGCGGAGTATGCGTCAGATGTCGGTTTGAAGGTCGAAAATGCCTGCATAAACTCCGTATGCAACGCTTTGGCTTTTACGAAAGCATCATCTTTGTAATCTTGTTGCTCATAATATTGATTCATTGTATTTATTATTTTCACCATATCAATTGCTGAATTGATATAGGGTAAAGCTGCTTTATCAATAGGCTCCAGTTCTGGCTTTAATGCCGCAACCTCAGACATATCGGCGCGGCACTTTTCTAAATTATTCGTAATCTTAGCTATGCCGTAGACATAGGCTTCCTTACCTGTGGGGCCCTTTTTAAAATCGGCCAGCCATATAGCATATGATTGAATAGTACGATAAATAGTTTCATCAATATCATTATAGCACTCAATGTAAACACGCATTTTTTCGTTAATGACATGCTCTGAATCCATGCTCTTTTCTTCATTTTTGCTGACATCTGAAGAGGTTGTAGGTTTTTCCGGAGCCGGAGTTGCGGCAGACGTTGATGGTGGTGGTGTGCTTTCCACTTTTTTATTATCATCGCAGCCGACAACCCCTGTTAATAATAACGCGCAACCTATTGCTGTAGACAATAAATTTCTTTTCATTGATATCCCTTCCATTAAGATTAAAGATCTGCGTGTCGACCCAAGAAAATAATCATAACGTAATAGCGAGGTGATTCAGATACAAAAAAAGCGCCGACTGGCGCTTTTAAACATAATGAAGAATTAACGAATTACGCTTTGCTTATCTGTGTTTCAATCCAGGCGATAACGGATTCAACATCCAGCGTTTGCTGTTGATCTACTGTAAATACCGGTCCGAGCCGCATTGGCTCGGCGCGTTCTGCTAGTTGCGCCAGCTCGGGTAGATACTCCTCGCCAGGATGACCCGGCTTGCGATCCTGTAAGCGGGTGGCATAGCGCGTCACCGCCAGCTCAGGCGTGATGCGGTTCCACACCTCCAACACCTTCTCAACACCCGCCTGCTGCAATAGCTGTTGCAACGTCTCGCGAGGCTGAAAGCCAAACCAGGCATCAACCAGCCAGACAACATTCGCCGGAGAGTGGCCGATAATCGACCAGATCACCTCATAGGCCGCACAGCCCAACTGCCGGTTGAAAGGCCGGTCGATATCCGTAAAGCGCGCCATAAACGGCTCTTTGATCCCATCAATCGTCAGCAGTGGCAAACTGAACGTCTCGGAGAGCTGACGAGTAATCGTACTTTTACCTGAAGCGGGGATCCCGTTAATCAGGATGACTGTTTTACAGTCCGGCGCGAGGTGTCGTTTCATAGCAACGCGACCACCTCTTCCCGGGAACGTGCTGCCCGCAACTTCGCCATGCGTTCATCGTTATCGAGTAAGGCGACGATGGCGCGGATGCCCTCTTCAATATGCGCATTACTGTCCTGCGCGCCAAACATAATGACAATGTCGGCGGCTTCACTGTCGGCAAACTGAATGGGTTTATCCAACAGCACCATGCTAAAACAGTTACGCTTCACGCCGCATTCTGGACGGGCATGGGGGATCGCAACACCTTCATCAAATACATAATACGCCCCATGACTGAGGGTATTGTCGATAACCGCCTGACTGTATTCCGCTGAAATATACCCTTTTGCGACCAGTGGTCTGGCCGCCAGTTGAATCACCTTCTGCCAGTCGTTTTCCGCGACGCCAACCTGAATCGCATCGGCCTCGACCAGTAATTCTTTTATCGTCATGACGACTCCCTAAGCGCTTAATAAACCCGACGCTAAATATTCCGGCGAATAACATTACGCAACTCATCTATACGCACAAAAAGCGAATCAATATCCTGCCGATGCGTCTGGCTTTTGGCATAGACCGACAACGCCCGGTTATAGATCAGCATTAATGCTTTCTGTATTTCACCATTACCTGGGTTGCCCTGCAGTTCACCTTCCAGCCTGGCGATTTCTTCCGTCAGAACACGGGATTGTTCATCATAATCTTCCGGCGGGCGTGTTTCTTTTTTCCATAACGATTTCAAAGATTCAAACATAGCGATCCCCCGCCCTGATGGACAACAGGGCAACAAAACATCATTTATTAATAACGGAGTTATTTAAATAACGCGATCTTTTCCATTAATACCTGGGTCACTGCATTATTTGCCGGAATTAAAAACTTACGGACGCTGTCATTCACCTTGCCTTTCTCAAAGGTGTTTTTACACTGATCAACCCACTGTACGTTCATTTCCGTGCCGACATTCACTTTATTAATCCCTTCGGTGACGGCCAGGCGCATATCGTCGTCACTCACCCCCGTCCCACCGTGTAACACCAGTGGAACACCGGTCGCAGCGCTGATCTCTTGTAGCCGCTGATGTTGAATCTGCGCCTTGCCGGTATACAGGCCGTGCACTGTGCCCACCGACACCGCCAGCATGTCGACCCGCGTTTCATCGACAAAGCGTTTGGCATCTTCTACCGTCGTAAAGCAGATATCTTCTGCCGCCACCGCTTTACCATCCTCTGAGCCACCAATAGCCCCGAGCTCGCCTTCCACCGTAATATTGCGCGGTCTCGCCATCTCCACCACGATGCGGGTATTACCGATATTCTCTTCCAGTTCCAGGTGCGAGCCGTCATACATGACTGAGGAGAATCCGGCATTCATCGCCGTCTCAATGGCGCTGATATCAGAGCAGTGATCCAGATGCAGACAGGTCGGGACATTCTCGCTCTCCGCCAGCGAACGCACCGCATCAACCAGCAGGCGATAACCCAGATATTCTGCCGTCCCGGTTGAAATCTGAATCATTAACGGGCTATTCGTTTTTTGCGCCGCTTTAAAAAACGCAGGCAGCATTTCAATACAGTGCAGGTTAAAGGATCCAATCGCTTTGAAATTTCTTTCCTGGCCGATTTTTAGGATCTCGTTGAAGTTATACAGACTCATGAACATTTTCCCCTTTTGGCTTAGCGGATTTACCGTTTACGAACCATGCCAGTGCGGCAACAAAAACAATGAACAACGCGACAAACAGCCAGTTATTCTGGAAGGCGTGGCCTAAAACGAGGCCGGAACTGATGACGTCAGAATCGCTGAACGTGACGCCGGTGAAGCCGTAGGTTTCCAGCATCGGCACCAGAATCGCAGGCAGGAAGGTGATGAACAGACCGTGAACAACGCCGCCGATCATCGCGCCACGACGGCCGCCCAGCGCGTTGCCAAAGACGCCTGCGGTCCCCCCGGCGAAAAAGTTGGTTAGCAGACCCGGCAGGATCATCGCCAGACCAAACATCGGGAACACCAGCATGCCGATGATGGAACCGACAGTGGTCGCCAGGAATCCAACAATCACCGCGTTGGGCGCATAAGGGAACAGAACCGGGCAATCCAGCGCGGGCTTAGCATCGGGAACGATACGCATGGCGATACCACGAAACGCCGGAACCAGTTCATTGAGCAATAAGCGCACGCCGCTGTAGAGCACGAAGACGCCAGCCACAAACTGAATGGACTGCATGAAGGCATACATCAGGTAGTTCACGCCGCCGGAGAACTGGGCGATATATTCTGGCCCCGCCGCCAGCGCCGGAATGAGGTACATCGGCACCATCACTACCGCCATGGCGAGGTAGGTATCCTGTAAGAACTTGAAGTTATCGGGTAATTCAAGATCTTCCGTGGAGCGAGATCCTTTACCTACCACTTTGGCCACCGCCGCCTGCACGAGGTAGCCGATAGTACAAAAGTGTCCCAACGCCACATCATCCGAGCCGGTGATGCGTCTGACCACCGGTTGCGCCAGCGCAGGCATCAGTACCGCCATCATGCCGCCAAAAATCCCACCGGTCAGAATCAACGGCAGTCCGGTGAGCCCCGATTTATAGCCAATGACCGCGCCAATGGTCGCCATCCACAATAAAGCTTGTCCGGTCAGGAAGATGTATTTCAGCGGTGTCAGACGCGCGATGATGATATTGACGGCAAAAATCACCATCAGAGTTAACGCCACTTCTGAGCCCAACTCACGGTTAGCTAACCCGGCAATGGCGGCCACATCGGTAATGTAGCCCTTCATACCAAATCCCTGAGTAAAAATATCGTTCAGGAAGGTCAGTGTGGCGACAATAATATTGATCCCGGCCATCATGATTAAAAAACCGAGCAGCGTTTTAAACGTCCCCTCTGCGGTTTTTCCCGGTGATTTCTTTTGCAGGATCAGTCCGAGCATCGCGATAAACGCGATTAATATCGACGCCTGACCGAGCAAATCCTTAACGATGAATTCAACGAAGCTATTCATAATGAGCTACCTTCAGATTCCGCTCTTTTAAAAACGCGACGATTTTGGCTTCAATTTCGTCTTTGTCCGTGAGCTTATTCAGAACCACGACCCGTTTAATTTCTTCTTCACTGGCATCAGCCGTTAAGATGTCAGCAAAGGTTTTTTGCGTCAGGATCATGTCAGATTTAAACGCCCCTGCTTCAGATACCGTGGTATGTTCGATATGAGCAGGAATTTCCAGTTTCTTTAAAACCGCTTTCGCCGTCATTTCAATAGCAAAACTTGAACCGAGGCCGCAGCCACATACGCAAAGAATTTTCAGCATGTAAGGTCTCCTCAAATAATATTGAGTTGTTTGGCAAGTTTGTAATGATGTCCTTCTGTATCGACCAGACGTTTTTTCATACTTACGAGATCAATCGGAATAGGTTTATTGCTTTGATTTATAATAATCGCTTTATTTTTCATCCCTGACTGGATGCACCGAACCACTTCGCTCGCCATAATGGTGCCCTGATAAATTTCTTCACAGGTCGGATCGCCATTACGTAAACCGTAACCAACAATCGTTTTACGAATTCGCTCGCCAATACGCGGTTCGAGTTGCTTAATCATGGTGTCAATCGCCCCCTGAAAGCCGGGAGAATATTCTCTGGTGTAGCCTTCTGAGCACAGAATAATCACGCTGTTCTGGACGGTCAGTTTTTGCTTTACCCGTTCCGCTAAGGCGTCAAGCGACATCTGGGATTCCGGAATCAGGGCGATATCTGCATTGCATTTAATCGCAGATTGCAGCGTTAATTCACCACAATATCCCCCCAATAACTCCACCATAAACACGCGACCGGGTAACGCTCTGCCCGTATTTCGTAAACGAGAAACCTCCTTAATAATCTGTTCGCAGGCGGTCGAAAAACCAATCGTATAATGACTGCCATAAACATCATTATCGATAGTCATCCCCACGCCAAAACAATTAATATCAAATTCGCTCAGGGTATTGAGAAACTGTAAACTGCCGTCGCCGCCCGCCATAATTAGCACATCAATATGCAGCGACTTGAGTTTTCTGGCGATCGTTTCATATTCGCTACGCTGCAACTTACGGGTTGTTCTTCCCGAGGTAATGAGAGGGATTGCCGCGATAGAAAAATCGACCAAATCACGCCATGCAACGTCATGATGATTTTTTTCCAGCAAGCCGGGAATACCACCATTGAATAAGGTAATTTCTGCATCGGCGAGTCTGGCGATCTGGAATATGAAATTATTTATTCCAGAAACATCGCCACCACTAATGACAATACCAATTTTCATTGCGTTTCCTCCGAAGCACCCGTGGAAACATTTTTCCCTGACTTCAAGCCTGTTATTTGCAACGAAGATCACATTATGCCGATAAATTTGTCAGGGAGTAGTATTGACAGCCGCCATAACCAGACGTTTTTTGTGAGATTCTTCACATTTAAAATTAGCGACGGAGTTAACACTTATTTTTTTATTTATTTAGATATCATTGAGTTAATGCAGAGAGGAAAATCCCTTAGCTTCGAACTGTTTTTCCTTTAGCAGACGTATTTTATAAAAAGATAAAAATGTGATTAAGACCCCATTTTTATTTTCTGTTAGTGCCTTTGAAGGGAAAAAGAGGGACGGGAAAGGAATAGCAGAGACAAAAAAAGCGCCTCAAGGGCGCTCTTTCGACAATGAAGATGAACTTATTTCAGCAGTTCCGCCGTCATGTGCACGCGGTTACCGGTGTAAGCCTGAGTGATTTTATAGGAACTTGCACCAGCCTGTTCAGCCTGAGCGGCGATTTTTGCTTCAGCACTTTCCAGAGTAGAACCGGTCGCCGTCACAGACTGAGCAGCAAAAGAACCGAAAGAAGTAGCGAGAGCGATAACTGCGACAAAAGTTTTGATGCTTTTCATGATATAAACCCTTTAACTTAGTTGTTTGAATAAGGCACCGTGCCTTGATGTGATAAATAATAGGCCGTTACTCAGACAACTAAAAGCGGAAGGATTTGCCCATCTTATTCAAATTAATTGAATCAAAATCACTCAGCGATTAAACGTTGCGGATGGGTATAAATGGTCGCCCTGCCTGGCTTACAGAACCCCACCAGCGTCAGATTGCAGCGCTCCGCGACGGCTACCGCCAGCGTGGTGGCGGCAGAAACCGCAAACAGGATCTCAACGCCGCACATTGCAGACTTCTGCACCATCTCATAGCTTGCGCGGCTGGAGACCAGCGCTGCTCCCGGCATCCAGCTCTCACCTTCGGCGGCACGGCGCCCCAGCAGTTTATCCAGCGCAACATGTCGACCGACATCTTCATGGCCGCCCGCCAGTTCACCCGATGGCATCACCCACGCCGCAGCATGCGTACACCCGGTGAGCTGCCCCACTGGCTGAAAATCCTTCAGATGCCTTAATGCGTGATCAAGTCTGGCGAGGTTAAAGGTCTGGGTGAACGGCAGCGGCTGCACGGGTTTACCGATGTCATTGAGCTGCTCAACGCCGCACACGCCACAGCCGGTGCGTCCGGCCAACGCGCGACGGCGTTCTTTCAGCCCCATAAAACGGCGACTGGAAAGCTCGATCTGGACTTCGAGACCATTACAGGAGGGCACAACATCCATGCCATAGATCTCGCGCGGGCTGTCAATAATCCCCTCAGACAAGGAAAAACCGACCGCAAAATGTTCCAGATCCTTCGGCGAGGCCATCATGACAACATGAGAAATGCCGTTATAAACCAGTGCCACAGGCACCTCTTCAGCTACCTCATCCGGCTGAGGGTGTTGCAAATCCTCACGCTTCCAAAGGTTAATCTGGCGAGAACTCGTGACATTTATCACATTTTCGACTTCTTTTGGATGTATCTTATTCACTTTCTTTTAACCGTATAAGAACACACGTACCAACATTGTGGTATTCTGTCACAAGCCCCTCCTGGATGGGGGGAATTGACCCAATTCTGGACCTTTGCGGTCCCGTCCGCAAAGAAAAATAACAACCACACCCTGAGCGCTCACCAACATGAATGTGAAAGGGATGTGACAATGTCGAAAAAGGAGCAAACCATGCAGGTCAGCAGAAGGCAGTTCTTTAAGATCTGCGCTGGCGGTATGGCAGGCACCACGGCGGCAGCACTGGGCTTCGCGCCCGGCGTAGCGCTCGCGGAAACACGGCAATATAAACTGCTGCGCACCCGCGAAACCCGTAATACCTGCACTTACTGTTCCGTTGGTTGTGGGCTGTTGATGTACAGCCTCGGCGACGGTGCAAAAAACGCCAAAGCGTCGATCTTCCATATCGAAGGTGACCCGGACCATCCGGTCAACCGCGGTGCGCTCTGCCCGAAAGGGGCCGGTCTGGTGGACTTCATCCACTCCGAAAGCCGCCTGAAATTCCCGGAATACCGCGCGCCAGGCTCGGATAAATGGCAACAGATCAGTTGGGATGAGGCATTTGACCGCATCGCGAAACTGATGAAAGAAGACCGCGATGCCAACTACATTGCGCAAAACGCCGATGGCGTCACCGTTAACCGCTGGCTCTCGACCGGGATGCTGTGTGCTTCCGCGTCCAGTAACGAAACCGGCTTTTTAACGCAAAAATTCACCCGCGCGCTCGGTATGCTCGCGGTCGACAACCAGGCGCGTGTCTGACACGGACCAACGGTAGCAAGTCTTGCTCCAACATTTGGTCGCGGTGCGATGACCAACCACTGGGTCGACATTAAGAACGCCAACCTCGTCGTGGTGATGGGCGGTAACGCCGCTGAAGCACACCCGGTCGGGTTCCGCTGGGCGATGGAAGCGAAAATTCACAACGGCGCGAAGCTGATTGTGATCGATCCACGTTTCACGCGTACGGCGTCGGTGGCCGATTTCTATGCCCCAATCCGTTCTGGTACTGACATTGCCTTCCTGTCAGGCGTGATGCTGTACCTGCTGACGAACGAAAAATATAACCGCGAATACACCGAGGCCTACACCAACGCCAGCCTGATCGTGCGTGAAGATTTCGGCTTCGAAGATGGCCTGTTCACCGGCTATAACGCGGATCAACGCAAGTACGACAAGACCAGCTGGAACTATGAGCTGGACGAAGAGGGCTTTGCGAAACGCGATACCACCCTGCAACACCCGCGCTGCGTCTGGAACCTGCTGAAACAGCACGTCTCCCGCTACACGCCGGACGTGGTGGAAAACATCTGCGGTACGCCAAAAGCCGACTTCCTGAAAGTTTGCGAGTACATTGCGGAAACCAGCGCGAAAGACAAAACCGCGTCGTTCCTGTATGCCCTCGGCTGGACACAACACTCCATCGGTTCACAGAACATTCGCACCATGGCGATGATCCAGTTGCTGCTTGGCAACATGGGGATGGCAGGCGGCGGCGTTAACGCCCTGCGCGGCCACTCCAACATTCAGGGGCTGACGGACTTAGGCCTGCTGTCGCAAAGTCTGCCGGGTTACCTGACGCTGCCGAGTGAAAAACAAGCCGACCTGCAAACGTATCTGGCCGCCAACACGCCGAAACCGCTGTTGAAAGACCAGGTCAACTACTGGGGCAACTACCCGAAATTCTTCGTCTCATTGATGAAGGCCTTCTATGGCGATAAAGCAACAGCAGAAAACAGCTGGGGCTTTGACTTGCTGCCGAAGTGGGACAAAGGGTATGACGTGTTGCAGTACTTCGAGATGATGAAAGAGGGCAAGGTCAATGGCTATATCTGCCAGGGTTTCAACCCGGTCGCATCATTCCCGAACAAAAACAAAACCATCGCGTCACTCTCCAGACTGAAGTTCCTGGTGACGATCGATCCGCTCAACACTGAGACCTCCACCTTCTGGCAAAACCACGGTGAGTCGAACGATGTGGATCCGTCGAAAATCCAGACCGAAGTGTTCCGCCTGCCGTCCACCTGCTTCGCCGAAGAGAACGGCTCGATCGTGAACTCCGGTCGCTGGCTGCAGTGGCACTGGAAAGGCGCGGACGCCCCGGGGATCGCAGTCACCGACGGTGAAATCCTGGCCGGTATCTTCCTGCGCCTGCGCAAGATGTATGCCGAGCAGAGCGGTGCCAACCCGGAACAGGTGCTGAGCATGACCTGGAACTACGCTACCCCACATGAACCGGCATCGGAAGAAGTGGCGATGGAGAGCAACGGCAAAGCGCTGGCCGATCTTATCGACCCGGCAACGGGCGCTGTGATCGTGAAGAAAGGCCAACAGCTCAGCTCGTTTGCTCAGTTGCGTGACGATGGCACCACCTCCAGCGGCTGCTGGATTTTCGCCGGTAGCTGGACGCCGGAAGGCAACCAGATGGCGCGTCGCGATAACGCCGATCCATCCGGTCTGGGCAATACGCTGGGCTGGGCATGGGCGTGGCCGTTGAACCGCCGCATCCTGTACAACCGTGCTTCCGCTGACCCGCAGGGCAACCCGTGGGATCCGAAGCGCCAAATCCTGAAATGGGACGGCGCGAAATGGGGCGGGATGGACATTCCGGACTACAGCGCCGCCGCCCCAGGCAGCGATGTCGGACCGTTCATCATGCAGCCGGAAGGGATGGGGCGCCTGTTTGCCCTCGACAAGATGGCGGAAGGGCCGTTCCCGGAACACTACGAACCGTTTGAAACGCCGCTGGGAACTAACCCGCTGCATCCGAACGTTATCTCTAACCCTGCCGCCCGTATCTTTAAGGGCGACGCCGAAGCGCTGGGTAAAGCCGATAAATTCCCGTACGTCGGGACCACTTACCGTCTGACCGAGCACTTCCACTACTGGACCAAGCATGCGCTGCTTAACGCTATCGCACAGCCGGAACAGTTTGTGGAGATCGGTGAAACGCTGGCGAACAAGCTCGGCATCGCGCATGGCGATACCGTTAAAGTCTCCTCTAACCGCGGCTATATCAAAGCCAAAGCAGTGGTGACCAAGCGTATTCGCACGCTGAAGGCAGACGGTAAGGATATCGATACTATCGGTATTCCCATTCACTGGGGCTATGAAGGCGTGGCGAAGAAAGGGTTTATTGCGAACACCCTGACGCCGTCGGTGGGCGATGCAAACTCACAAACGCCGGAATTTAAGTCCTTCCTGGTGAACGTGGAAAAGGTGTAACGGAGACGACTTATGGCTTATCAATCGCAAGACATTATCCGTCGTTCCGCGACTAACGGTCTCACCCCCGCGCCTCAGGCGCGGGACTTCCAGGAAGAGGTAGCGAAGCTCATCGACGTCACCACCTGCATCGGCTGCAAAGCCTGTCAGGTGGCCTGTTCTGAGTGGAACGATATCCGTGATGAAATCGGTAGCAACGTCGGGGTGTACGACAACCCGGCGGATTTAACTGCCAAATCCTGGACGGTGATGCGCTTCTCGGAAGTGGAGCAGAACGACAAACTGGAATGGCTGATCCGCAAGGATGGCTGTATGCACTGCGCCGATCCGGGCTGCCTGAAGGCATGTCCGGCTGAAGGCGCTATCATTCAGTATGCCAACGGGATTGTCGACTTCCAGTCTGAGCAGTGCATCGGTTGCGGTTACTGTATCGCCGGTTGCCCGTTCGACGTGCCGCGACTGAACCCGGAAGACAACCGCGTCTACAAATGTACGCTGTGTGTTGACCGCGTGACCGTCGGCCAGGAGCCAGCCTGTGTGAAAACCTGCCCAACGGGTGCTATCCACTTTGGTTCCAAAGAGGATATGAAAACGTTGGCAGGCGAGCGCGTGGCAGAGCTGAAAACCCGTGGTTACGACAACGCTGGCCTGTACGATCCGGCAGGCGTTGGTGGGACGCACGTGATGTATGTGCTGCACCATGCCGACAAACCGAATCTGTACCACGGTCTGCCGGAGAACCCGGAAATCAGCGCCACCGTGAAATTCTGGAAAGGGATCTGGAAGCCTCTTGCAGCGGTCGGCTTTGCCGCGACCTTTGCGGCCAGCATCTTCCACTACGTCGGTGTCGGTCCGAACCGTGCGGATGAGGAAGAAGACAACCTGCATGAAGAGAAAGACGATGAGGTGCGCAAATGAAAAGACGTGACACCATCGTGCGCTACACGGCGCCGGAACGCATCAACCACTGGGTCACCGCCTTCTGCTTCGTGCTGGCGGCGGTGAGCGGACTGGGCTTTTTCTTCCCGTCCTTCAACTGGCTGATGCAAATCATGGGGACTCCGCAGCTGGCGCGTATTCTGCACCCGTTTGTGGGCGTCATCATGTTTGCCTCGTTCATCATCATGTTCTTCCGTTACTGGCACCACAACCTGATTAACCGGGATGACATTTTCTGGGCGAAGAACATTCGCAAGATTGTCGTCAACGAAGAGGTGGGTGACACCGGGCGGTATAACTTCGGTCAGAAATGCGTGTTCTGGGCGGCGATTATCTTCCTGGTGCTGCTGCTGGTGAGCGGTGTGATTATCTGGCGTCCGTACTTTGCGCCCGCGTTCTCCATTCCGGTGATCCGCTTCGCGTTAATGCTGCATTCATTTGCCGCCGTCGCGCTGATTGTGGTTATCATGGTGCATATTTACGCCGCGCTGTGGGTAAAAGGCACCATCACCGCGATGGTGGAAGGCTGGGTAACCCGCTCCTGGGCGAAGAAGCATCACCCGCGCTGGTACCGTGAAGTTCGCGAAAAGCAGGATAAGACTCAGCCGTAAGCAAAGGCTGTTCGTGAACCGATAAAATGACGCCGGAGACTGAGTTTCCGGCGTTTTTTTTAAGAATTGTTTTTTGTTTTGACAACTTTTTGACAACTTTATACAGATAACAGACCAACCGTCGTTGCGGTCGCATAAGAATGGAGTCGATTCTTAAGACAAGGAGACGTACCGTGAATCTCAAACACCTCTTCGCAGCCCTGGCATTGGGACTGCTTGCGACAACAACGGCGGCACAACCCCCCGCGCCGAAAGTGACGATTAAATCCGAACTGGCCTCCCCTCTGGTGCTGGAAAACAGCCAGGACAAAAACTACCTCAAAGTGTCACTGACGGGTTTCCCGCTGCATGCAACTAAACGCAGCCCGATCAACCTCGCGCTGGTAATTGACCGCTCCGGCTCGATGCGCGGCGACCGCATCGAACAGGCGACGGAAGCCGCCGTGATGGCGGTGAACACCTTAAGCGCCCAGGACACGCTCTCGGTGGTGATTTACGACGACGTCGTGGATGTCATCGTGCCGGCGGCCAAAATCGGCAATAAAGCGACGCTTATCAGCCAAATCCGTGAACGACTGACCGCACGCGGCGGTACCGCACTGTTTGCCGGGGTCAGCCGCGGTATCAAAGAAACCGGTAAATTCCTCGATAAGGCCCATGTTAACCGCATCATCCTGCTGTCTGATGGTCAGGCGAACGTCGGTCCCTCCTCCACCAGCGAACTGGCGGAACTGGGTAAAATTGCCGCCCGCAAAGGCATTGCCATCACAACGATGGGCATTGGCGAAGGCTACAATGAAGATCTGATGGCGGCGATTGCCCAGTACAGCGACGGCAACCACGTGTTCGTACAGAATACCGACGCGCTGGAGAAGGCCTTTGCCCATGAGTTTGGCGATGTGATGTCCGTCGTCGCTCAGGATGTGGTGGTGCAAATTAACGTTGCCGATAACGTTAAGCCACTGCGTCTGCTGGGGCGTGAAGGTGAAATCCGCGACAACAGGGTGACCGTAAAACTGAACCAGCTTTACGCCAATCAGGAGAAGTATGTCATGTTGGAGGTGCTGCCGGCGAAAGGCCAGGCCGCACAGAGTAAGCCGCTCGCTGAGGTCAACGTCAGCTATAACAACCTCGCCACCGGGCAAAAAGAGCGCTGGGATGACAAGATGGCCGTCAGCTATACCGCCTCTGCCAGCGACGTTCAGAAAGCGCAAGTAGAGGATGTGGTCGTCGATTCCGCCATTCAGAAATCCGCCATTCAGAATGAGCAGGCGTTACAGCTCATTGATGAAGGTAAAATGGACGAGGCGAAAGCGATCCTGCGCGAAAATTCCAGTACACTCAGCGCGTTACCGCTTAGCGCACCGGCCGCCAGAATGAAGGCACAGGAGAGCGCAGAGGAAAACCTTAAGTTGCTGGACAGGATGGAAAGCGAAAGCAAAGAAGCGTCGCGCAAATCCCTGAAAGAGCAGAGCTATAAAACCAAAAACCAGAGTTCGAAATCGAACTGATCCACAAGGAGTGCTGGATGCTCAGACGCAAGCCGATTTATCTCGTCATGACACTGATGTTTTTTATCCTGCTTGCTTACCTGGGCGTTCGCACTCTGGAACATGAAGTCTTGTTGCGCCAGTACCAGACCCAGACCCTGGCGAAATCGCAAACCGCCAGCGTTGCCACGGGTATCGAAAATATTCTGCAGCAAAAAGCCTCCCGGCTACATGCGATTGGCGATTTTATCGACCCTGCTGATGCCGCCACCCTCAGCGCGCTCAAAGAGAACGACAGCGACATTGCCGACGTCTTTATTTTGCGGAAAAATCATCTCCTCTACCCTGATGAACGCCTGTCGTTGAGCAACGAGGATAAAGAGTGGGTACGCCTGCTCAGCCCGCTGGTCAACGATCCCAGCCAACTTGCCAGTCATATGACGCACAGCGAGCAGGACACGCCGCAGGCCGGCTGGTTTATTAGCTTTGAGACTCAGGAACCGTTGTTGATCTACTGGCGACAGAAAGACGGGGCGATCATCGGTTTTCGCCTCTCCTGGGTACAGCTGATGATGGATATGGCGAACGGCATTCAGGTGAACCCGGAGGATCCGCAGCAGATTGTCAGAGTGACGGAAAATGGCCGTCAGCTTTATCAGAACGCGCAGGCGGATCTGCGGCGGCTCACCTTACTGGACTCCCGCACGCTGGAGTATCCGCTCACAACATGGCAGGTCAGCGCTTACGGCGTCAACGCGCCGCTCTGGCATATCTGGCTGTGGGGCGGCGCGTTAATCGTCCTGCTGTTGGTCGCCGTCGCACTGTTGGGCTTCTCGCTGTGGCGGGAATATACCCGCGCGTCGCGTCAGGCGCGCCAGCAGGTCGATTTTGTCAGTCAGGTGTCGCACGAACTGAAAACACCGCTTACCAACATCACACTCTATGCCGAACTGCTGCGCGAAGGGCTGGATGATGAACAAACGCACGAGCGACGCTATGTGGATGTGATCACTCAGGAAGGGCAACGGTTATCGCGGCTTATCCAGAATATCCTGACCTTTACGCGCGCACCGAAACTGCATCTTCAGCCAGTCAATCTCCGCTGTCTGATGACAGAAATCACGCAGATCTTTACGCCTGCGTTGCAGGCAAAAGGCATGACGATTCACATGTCCTGCCCTGAGAATCTGACATTGCACAGCGATCGCGACGTGATCACGCAAATTGTCAGCAATTTTCTGAGTAATGCCGAAAAATACGCTTCGCAGGGTCTGCGGGTGGATCTGACCGTTGAACGCGTTGCGGAAAACGTGGAGATCGCCGTTCGCGACTATGGTCCCGGTATTGCAGAGAATGAGATGTCCTTGATCTTCCGCCCGTTTTATCGGGTCAAATCCTCCATTACCGAGGGTGTTTCAGGTACCGGTATTGGGCTCACCATCGCTTGCCAGCTGGCGCAACGCCTGAACGGCAAGGTTCAGGTAACGGCGCAAGAGCCCGGCGTCCGCTTTACCCTTACGCTGCCGCAGGGATGAGAACATGAAGATATTGATTGCCGAAGATGATGCCAACATCCGCCAGGGTCTGGTGGATGCGCTGTCGCGCGAGGGTTATTCGCTCATTGCCGCACCGGACGGGCGTGCGGCGCTGGAGAGTTATCACCGCGATAAACCGGACTTTGTGCTGTTAGATATTATGATGCCCGAAATGGATGGCTACACGGTCTGCCGGGAAATTCGCCGCCAGAACGAGCACATTCCCATCGTGTTTCTCTCCGCCAAAGATGAAGAGATCGACCGTGTCGTGGGGCTGGAACTGGGGGCAGATGACTACATCAGCAAACCGTTTGGTATTCATGAACTGCGGGCACGGATAAAAACCATCGCCCGTCGCTGTTTGAACCATAACGCCACGCAGCCTAACCTCAGCTTTGCTTTTGGCGACCTGACGGTGTTCCCGAATGAGCTGTGCGCCTGGCGCGGCGAGCAAAAGCTGGAGCTTACGCTGCGGGAAGTCCGCATTTTAAGCTGTCTGGAGCGTCATCAAAATCAGGTGGTTACGCGCGATATGCTGTTCGATGCGGCGTGGGGATACGACTATTTGCCCAATAGCCGTACGCTGGATCAGCACATTTCCCGGCTCCGCAAAGTCATCGAACAGGATGCCAATCAGCCGCAGCTAATCCGAACGGTGCATGGTCTGGGGTATCGATATCAGGTATCGTAACGCATACATTGCGATGTCACCGCTATAACCCGCAGGTCGATTGCGGTTATCATTAATGACATTCACCAGAGCGGGCGCGAAATGCCCGCCAATTCACAGAGCGGATTACACATAGCTAAATCTGCCTAACCAGGAAGTGACTGAATGAGCATTCGTATCATCCCGCAAGATGAGCTGGAAAAGAGCGAGAAACGCGCGACGGATATGATTCCACCGTTATTATTCCCCCGGCTCAAAAATCTGTATAACCGTCGCGCCGAGCGTCTGCGCGAACTGGCTGAGAATAACCCGCTGGGGGATTACCTGCGCTTTGCTGCGCTGATCGCCCATGCCCAGGAAGTGGTGCTGTATGACCATCCGTTGCAGATGGATCTCACCGCACGCATCAAAGAAGCCAACGATCAGGGTAAGCCACCGCTGGATATCCACGTTCTGCCGCGCGATAAACACTGGCAGAAACTGCTGCACTCGCTGATCGCCGAACTGAAACCTGAGATGAGCGGCCCGGCGCTGGCGGTGATCGAAAATCTGGAAAAAGCCTCCGAACAGGAACTGGAACAGATGGCCAGCGCCCTGTTTTCCTCTGATTTCGCTGCGGTCAGCAGCGATAAGGCCCCGTTCATCTGGGCCGCGCTCTCGCTGTACTGGGCGCAAATGGCCAGCCTGATCCCGGGCAAAGCCCGCGCGGAATACGGCGAGCAACGTCAGTACTGCCCGGTGTGCGGCTCGATGCCGGTCTCCAGCATGGTGCAAATTGGCACCACCCAGGGGCTGCGCTATCTGCACTGCAACCTCTGCGAAACTGAGTGGCATGTGGTTCGTGTTAAATGTAGCAACTGCGAGCAAAGCCGCGATCTGCACTACTGGTCACTGGACAATGAGCAGGCGGCAATCAAAGCCGAAAGCTGCGGTGACTGCGGAACTTACCTGAAGATCCTCTATCAGGAAAAAGACCCGAAAGTGGAAGCCGTCGCCGACGACCTCGCATCGCTGGTGCTGGACGCACGTATGGAACAAGAAGGCTTCGCTCGCAGTTCCATCAACCCGTTCCTGTTCCCGGGTGAAGGGGAGTAAACGCCTGCAACGTGTGATACCGGACGGTGCTTATCGTCCGGTTTGCAACTGATAAGGGGTAATGACGCCAGGGATCCCTGCAAAATCTCTGGTGTTGCGCGTCACAAGCGCAAACCGATGAATCTGCGCTGTAGCCAGAATGATCGCGTCCGGAAGTTTCATCCCATATTCCTGCCTGAGATTCACGCTTCGCTCAGCAATTTCCAGTGATACACCGATGATATTGAACGCACTCAATGCCACACGCGTACGATATTCCTGATGGTATTTTTTTGCCCCCACCATGACTTCCATCCAGGTAATCAAGCTGATGGCATTCTGCGGCGGATACGCTTCCAGTACCCGCTGCGCTTCCTGGTGCCCGCTAAATAAATCAATCAGGATATTGGTATCGAACAACACGGGTCCCTTTTGCATTACCATTCCTCGCGCAGCGTCCTCTGATACTCAACGCCGTCTTCCTCACAACCCTGCCAGAGCCCCAGCGCATTGGAAATTGTGGTTTCAGCCTGGCCTTGCCTTTCAAGGTACTGTTCAACCGCTTCGCGCAGCAACTCCGCACGGGGCAGATTCCGCTGCTGCTTGAGATCATCAAGGCGTTTGATCACCTCATCGGATAAGTCGAGTAATATTCTGCCCATGTCCATCCCAGCCATTATGCTCACATATACCTCCAGTATATCAGTGACGAATAATTTTCAAACAACATACACCGTCGGCAAGCAGGAAAAAAGCGATCCCCGTAGTGACTTTTCCTTTTGCGAGGCGCTTTCCAGAATTTCACCCTGACCCAAATCCACCATTCTCTTTCATGAAAAACCAGGTTATAACACTGTATATTCATACAGATTTAAGGGATTAAGAAAATGGTGCTTGAAAACGGTATCGCACAACTGGTCGAGGAATTTATTGCAGCGGGTCGCCCTTCTGCTCGACGGCAACATATTGATGACCGGAGAGCGGGCTATATCGCCAGTACCGTGCTGGCCGGAGAGACCGAAACGCGCGTAGAAGTCAGCGATGTTGAGCTGGAGGGGATGACGCTGCGCGTCGTATCGCCGCGCCACGCTTCGGGCGCTCTGCCCTGCGTTATTTACTACCACGGCGGCTGTTTCGTGAGCGGCGGATTTGCCACGCATGATAATCAGTTGCGGCAACTGGCGTATACCAGCGGTTGCCGGGTGATTGCCGTACAGTACCGCCTCGCGCCAGAACACACGTTTCCTGCGGCGCATGACGATGCCGAAAAAGGGGCCAACCTGATCTGGCAATATGCGGAGCAGCTTGGCGTTGAACGCCAGCACATCACGCTTGCCGGGGACAGTGCGGGCGGACACCTGGCGCTGGTGACGGCATTGCGCCTGAAGGCAGCAAAACAATGGCTACCCGCACAACTGGTGCTGATCTACCCGATGCTCGACGCGACCGCAAAGTGTGAGAGCTATACCCGCAACGGTCTGGACTACATCATTACCCGCGACACCTTGCTTACCGGGTATGAGATGTATATGCCCCATACAGATCGCCAGCATCCCGAAGCCAGCCCACTCTGGCGAGATGATCTCAACGACTTACCGCCCACGCACATCATCACCGCTGAATTTGATCCGCTGCGCGACGAAGGCGAACTTTTGTATCACCGACTGACGGCGCAACGCGTCGACTGCACCTGCCAGCGCTACCTCGGCGTGATTCATGGGTTTTTCCAGCTAGCCGGCGTCAGCCATGCAGCACGCAGCGCAATGCAGGATATTGCCTGGCGTGTATGTACTCAGCGCTCAGAAACTGTTATCGAATAAAGAGAGGGCAACCCCTACTCTTCCTCGTTTCCGCCTTCTTCATAGGGGCCAAACGGTCGGGCGGGCAGGACGATGTAAATACCTTCAAAAATAGCGCCCGGTGTGTCATCGCCCAGCAGTTCTACCTGCAGTTGAACCCGCGCCTTTTTTCCACGCGCCAGACGGTCGAGATCGCCGCTCAACGAGCCGAGATCGGCAACTGCGGCGGGTCTGCCGCTGATAGGCTTGCTATAGCGGATATGGGCGTCAGCGAGAATAATCGTACCCCCCAAATGGCGCTCGCGCAGCATCAGCCAGATGAGCCCCCAGCCGGTCAGTGTAGCCAGCGAAAACAGGCTCCCGGCAAACAGCGTGTGATGCGGATTTTGATTGCCGGTCTCCGGCATGGTGGTAATAAATTTTTGCCCGGTGTACTGCTGAATGCGCACACCCATCTTCTCGCTCAGCGGGATGTGCTCATACCACGCCTGCTGCAGTTGTCCGCACCAGTCGCCGCGATGCAAAATGTCATCGAGCGAGGCAACCGGTTTGATCATCAAAAAGTGGCGGACTGGCGTAGTTTGCGGCGTGGTGATTTCGCCCTGATTGACAAACCCCAGCTTGGCGAAGAATTCGACTGCGTCTTCCCGCGCGCTACAGGTCACTCGTTTGACCCCTTCCTGACGCGCGACGGACTCCAGCGTCATCGCCATCAGCGTTCCCAGCCCCTTCTCCTGCACGGTGGGATCGACAGCCATGAAACGGATGGAAGCCTCATTATCGGCATTGATGTACAACCGCCCGACGGCAACCAGATTGCCCTCTTCATCCACCACCATCTGGTGGTGCGCCATCGCGTCCCAGGCATCACGCTCGGAACCCTTCGGTTGATGCAGCGGCTTGCGCAGCATTTCCCAGCGAAACTGATAGTAACGCTCTAATTCTTCTTCTGTTTGCGGTACTCGAAGGTGATACATAGCTGTACTCTCTCTTGTTACCCGCGGCCACGCCGGAAGCTGATTCATACCTGTAACCAGAACGTCACGGGGCCATCATTCACCAGCGCAACCTGCATATCCGCAGCGAAGCGACCGGTCTGCGTGTTCATTTCCTGCTGGCGGCAGCGTTCGACGAAATAGTCGTACAGGGCCTCCGCCCGCTCCGGCGTCGCCCCTTTAGAGAACCCCGGGCGCATGCCGCGCTCGGTATCCGCCGCCAGCGTAAATTGTGAAACCACCAGCACGCTCCCGCCCGCCTGTTGCACGTTCAGGTTCATCTTGCCTTCGGCATCGCTAAAAATACGGTAGCCGAGCACGCGTTCACACAGGCGATTCGCTTTCTGCTCGTCGTCATCCTTTTCGACACCCAACAACACTAAAAGTCCTGAGCCAATTTCACCCGTCACTTCGTCCTCCACGGTGACGCTGGCACGGGTTACGCGCTGAATTAATGCAATCATGGTTGGTCTGCTTCTTCTTGTTCTGCGGCTTGTTTGAGTTTGCGGTATTCCCCGAGAGTGACAGTTATTTCCGCGCCAAGCAAGACGATACACCACGTCCAGTACACCCAGACAAACAAAATGGGTACCACCGCCAGCACGCCGTAAATAAGCTGATATGACGGGAACATGGTGATATAAAGCGCGAAACCTTTCTTTCCGGCCTCGAACAGTACCGCGGCGACAAAGGCGCCGACAATCGCATCTCGATTCGGTACGCGCGTGGTCGGCACCACGCTGTAGAGGAGCCAGAATGAGAGCCAGGAGAGGATCAGCGGAAAGAGGCGCAGCACATCATCAATCACCGTATTGAGATCGCTGGCCCAGCGTAATGAGAGAAGATAGGAACTGATCGCCAGGCTGGCCCCTGCCAGCAATGGTCCCAGCGTCAAAATCATCCAGTACACGGCAAAGGAGTACACTTTTGGCCGCGTGCGCGTACTGCGCCAGATAGTATTCAGAGCGCTATCAATGGCATACATCAACAACAGCGCGGTGACGATTAACCCGCAGGCTCCCACCGCCGTCATTTTATTAGAGTTGGCGACAAACTGTTCAATATAACGTTGGATCACATCGCCCGTTGCCGGGATAAAGTTGGCAAAAATAAAGTGTCGCAACTGGACGCTGACATCGGAAAACATCGGAAAAGCGGCGAAAAGCGCAAATACAACGGCGATCAGCGGCACTAATGAGAGCAATGAGACGTAGGCAAGATTCCCTGCCAGGGTCGTCATATTGTCCTCATCAATGCGCTTCCAGAGGAGCTTCAGCCAGGCCCAGATCGGTCGGGTATGATGCCTGGCTTTTTGATGCACGGTTTTTAGCATAACAACTTCGCGAAATAGTCAGGGATGACGGTTTTATCGGTCACCAGAATGCTGGTTATCCCCAACTGGTTGGCCCCTTCTATATTATCGACGTTGTCGTCAAAAAAGACCGTATCGCTCGCTGAAAAACCCTCTTGCTGTAACACATGCTGATAAATCCGCGTCTCCGGCTTGCGCATCCCCAGATCCTGCGACAAATAAATATGGTCCGCCGCCTGGCGAATCTCTGGATATTCATCTGGCCAGAACGTCGTATGCAGCCGGTTGGTGTTCGACAGGACGACCACGCGATGCCCCTGCTCACGCAGTTTCTGCATGATATCGATAACCTCAGGCCGCAGCGCGACAAAAACGGCCTGCCAGCCGTGGGAAAACTGTTCGTAGCTCAGCGACAGATCCATCTCATGGCAAAGGGCCTCGGCAAACGCTTCGTCAGTGATTTCTCCCCGTTCGTGCTGATGGAAGGCCTCACCCATCGTAAAGCTCTGCTTTAGCGATGCCAGCGGCACACGGCTCAGATCGCTCCAGGTACCTAATACGCGGTTGAAGTCGATATCGACAATCACATTACCTAAATCAAAGATATAGAGCATGTCCCTCTCCTTACTTGCCGTGGATGAATAACTGTAGCGGGAAAGGGGCGTTTTGACTATGCGCCCGTCAGGGAAAGATGAAGGAAAAAAAGGCGATGCCCTGAGGGCATCGCCTTGTTCTGGTGTGATATTTATCGGTTTCTCAGAAGCTGTATTTCACCCCGAACATCGCGGTGGTATCGCTGTAGCTGTTGTCGCCTACCTGCTGCGCAACGTTACCCCACACCTGCAGGCGAGGATTGATTTGCCCTTCGACTCCCACTTTCAGTTCACCAATGTTACGTGTCCCGCTGATTTCATCCTTGATGGAGCCCATCTGTACGGTCTGATTATTGGTATTGTGGATCCAGTTTGCTTCAATAAACGGTTGGAAATCGCGGCCTTTATCGGCATCTTTCTCCGCGTGACCTTTCAGGTAAGCACGGACACCAAGGCGTGTCATCAGGTTACCATCCGTCTTGTCTTTCACCTGAGTTCCGTTGTGTTCGCGGTGTGAATCAGCCTGCACGTCCATCCAGATAACCTGTGCTTTCGGTTGGATCCAGTAGGTTTTATTCTCACTTTCCCCGACCAGGAAGCTGTAACCGCCTTCAACAGACGCCGTGATACCGTCGGATTTGTAGTTTTCGCTGGCCAGATGATCGCCGCTAACGGTGTTATCAAACCAGTTATACAGCACCCAGCTATCCAGATAGGTCCCGGTCTTATCCGCTTCATTGGCATACCAGGTGGCATATAAACCCACGCTGTAACCATCTACCTGACCACGAGACGCATAGCCAGTGTAGCTGTTACGGGTTTTACTTTTCTGGTTGGCATAACCCGCCATGGCACCCAGATGCCAGCGATCGAGGCCGTCACTGCTCCATTGCGCCAAATCGCCGCCTAACTGCAGAACATAACGGTTAGCGGTGGTTTTCAGCTGTCCGCTGCCGTCAGTGAAGCGATTATGGCCACCTACGTTACGCATCCACATGGTGGTGACTTTTTCTTCGCCAGTCAGCATGTCGGTGTACTGAGTCTCACCCAGACGGTCGTGCAGACGGGTGATAAACATGGTATTAGCCGCATAGTTGTTCGCCAGATAGCTCCCAAATTCAGGGCGATACTGGTGCTCCACAGGCGGTGGGGTTGGCGCTGGCGGTCCTGGAGGATCAACCGGGTCTGGCTGCGCGGGATCGGGATCTGGCTCCGGTTCTGGATCAACGGGCGGCGGCGGATCCACCGGTGACAGTTCGCTGGTCAGATACCAGTCACTGGCTTTTTTCACCACATCATAGTCATACGCACCGGCGACGATACGCCCTGATTTTGTAAAGGTACCGTCAGAGTTGCCGGCAACCTCGACAATTTTAATCCCATCGACAGTCAGTTCACCGACACCACCAATGTTGTTGATGCCCACTTTGGTATTACCGGAGGTATCACCATTCACTTTCAGCATGTCAGTTAATGAACCGTCACCTTCCAGTACGGTGTTCAGCACTAACAACGCGTTGGTCCCGATGTAGTTTCCTATCACAGTCAACGTCTTGAACGTTCCCGCATCATCGCGAGACACGCCGTCAGGACTGTAGCGCAGCGTCGCCTGATCCAGGGTCAAGTTAGAGACCACGGAATTGCCAGTCATCGTCCATTCGCTGCTGGCGCCCTTCATACTCAAATCCAGCGAGCCGTGGTAGGTTGCATTACTATTCTCTTGTGAAGAATCGGCTTTGCCTACAAAGCGGCTTCCATCTTCCATACGCAGATCCATGGTGCCGCCATAATAAGCACGTAAATTGCCTTCAATGTCGTACACACCTGAGTCAGCCGTATCGGTAGCGTAATCCCATGAACGAATGACGCCCTGCGAACCATATGCGTAAATGGCATAAGCGCCACTGTCAGTCACCTGAATTTTCGTATCGCCACCCAGGTTCACCGTTGCGGACTCAGTAGATGAAGACGCATAAACGCCGTGCGCAGTGACACCAGAGGTTTTTAAATCAACGTTATTCAGGTTTATGGTTCCTTTACGCCCCACATACACTGCATGTGCACTTCGACCTGACGTCGTGACTGACGTCGTGCCATTGAGCGTAATATCCGCATTTCCTCTTGCAGTTCCTGTAAGTTGTGCAGGATCTCTACCTGCATAAATACCATAACCTGTATTCATGCCTCCGGGACCACGAGTAACAATATCCGTATTCCCATGAATAATTATGGATGACTGGGCATTGTCTTTATTCGCCGATGCGTTAGCACGTAACCCCATTCCATTTTCAGCATCAACAGTCACATTACCATTGACTTCAACGACTGAATAATCCGCCTGGAGTTCGCGACCGATGTTGATACCATCGGCGCTACTGCCTGTTGCTGTAATGTAAATATTATCAGCAACCAGCTTACCACCTGCGTTTTTAGAATGGATACCATCTGCTGCAGTGCCTGTTGTATTGATAACAAGATTTTTAAACTTATAGCCAATATTATCAATATAGACGCCCCAACCGGTTAGCCCGGCGGTAGTACCTTCTGAAGTCGTATCGATACGCACTTCATCAAATCCAGTGTAATCTCGGCCATCGCCACCGAGTGGATTGCCGTAGTGATAGATCGTGGTGTTATCGCAAAAGAGCTGTGCTGTGGTGGTGTAACTGCATGCCGCAGCGACTTGCCCGCTGAATCCTCCGAGCGCCAGCGCACTGGCGATACAGAGTGCCAATTTCCCCGGTGAGGGTGGTTTGCATTTCATTTTTTGTGTTTTCATAGGAATACCTTTTCCGTACTACTCTTTTTTCGGATAAGAGCATAAAAGACGCAGTAAAAATTAATTAAAAGGCAAAGCGGGTCCGTTCATCTTTAAAACCTTAAAGATTCGCTTACCTTAAAATTATAAATCTTTCCTTTTGCGCGATTAATACAGTTATTCAAATGTTATGTCAACGGGGCTTGAAATGACGAAAAAGGAAAATTAATAAAAGACTATCCATTTATTAATACTATTCCTGGGAGTTTTTTCAACGAATAAAAAGAATGCGTAATGAAGGTGAAAAAGGCTTATAAATCAATGTGTATTAAAAACACATTTTGATAACCCATACGGGTTTTAGGAATTTTATACGTAATACCAGGATGTTTAACTATTTTTATTTTTTGTGATAAGAACCGCCTGAACGGCGGTTTATTCAAAAGGAGTTTGTTACGCAGAAACGACATCATCCTGGTCCGGACTAACCTGGACGATTTCAACCTGATGAGACTGGAGAAGCGTATGGAGGGCCGGACCGGGAAGCTCATCCGTAAACAGTGCAGTGACGGAAGAGATATTGCCTATCTCAACCGCCGCTGAGGCGTGGTATTTCGTATGGTCGGCAGCAAGCAGAATATGCCTTGCGTGGGCCATCATCGTCTTCACCACGCTGGCCTCATTGACGTCAAATTCTAACATCGCGCCATCGCTTTCAATCGCCCCGACGCTGGTGACGAGATAGTCCGCACGGAAATCGCCGACGAACGCGGTCGCAGAAGGGCCAATAATACCGCTGTTATGTGGCCGCAGTGTTCCACCGGGGACCATCACTTCGAAGCGGGGATTGTTATAGAGAATATGCGCAACCCGAAGGCTATTGGTGATGATGCGCAGATGATTGTGGTTCAATAACGCCCGCGCCACCTGTTCCACGGTGGTGCCAATGGTAATGAACACCGTTGAACCATCTGGAATATAGTCCGCCACCGCTTCCGCGATGGCTTTCTTCTCTTGCGTCCACGAGACTTCACGTTGCTCAAAAGCGGTGTTAACCACGCTGGATGCGCGGCCTGCACCGCCGTGATGACGGGTAATCAGCCCCTGTTCGCTTAATTTACGAATATCACGGCGCACCGTCTGCGTAGAGACATCCAGTAAACCCGCCAGTTCATCAATGTTCATATACCCACGCTCACCAACGAGCGATAGCAACTGATCATGCCGTGGGTTACCGGTCAGTTCGGTAAAACTCATGAAAATTCCTCGAAAAACCATTGCCCTGCATTTTATACAAAAAGTGACAGAAAAGATCGGGTTTGATCACAGTCAGGAATTCCTGCACGCCCGCCGGGTCGGGTACACTTCAGCGCCGCCACCCCACTGGCGAATCTGACCGCGTCTTTCAGTTCGCTTCCTGACGCGAGACTGAATGCCAGTGCACCGTGGAAAACATCGCCTGCCCCGGTTGTATCCACCACATCCACCGCAAAACCGGCCTGGTGTTGCAGCATGCCATTTTCTATCCAGTAACACCCTTCGCTACCTTGCGTGACGTAGACATGTCCATTTGTGAGCGTTTGTGATTGTTTCAACGCCTTGGCGGTCTCATTGATGCCCGTCAGGCGCGCCAGACCCGGGGCCGAAAACGCGGCATGATCGCTTAAAGCCACCAGCTCACTAATGTCCTGCGGCGTCACATCGCCATCCAGTAGCGTCTTCACGCCCGCCTGACGCGCCAGCGTAAAGGCCTGCTTTGCCCCTTCATGCCAGCGAACGTCCGCCAGTACCACATCCCACTGAGAAAAGTCGATGTCGTTAAGCCAGTCAGCCTCCATCAGCAGATCGGGGCTGGGGAAATTAACGATAATCCGCTCCCCATGAGCGTCGACCATAATGGCGGACTGTGATGACTTCGCTCCGGCATAGCACCGGGTGTAGCGGGTATTTACCCCCAGGGATTCCAGCTCCGCCAGCAGGTGTTTTCCGGTGTCGTCATCGCCCACGCGGCCAATAAAGTCCACCTGAGCGCCCAACCTTGCCGCAGCCACTGCGGCTGTCGCAGCAGGCCCGCCGCCCACTTCGGTATAACGATTCGCCACATACTTACCGCCCTCCGTTGGTAGCGTTTCTACATAATAGATGCGATCCAGCACAGTAATACCTACACAAGCAATACGAATCATGGTCGTTCCTTAAGCATTTCGGGATGAGATTATTTTAATTCCACAAAATGTTTAAAAAGTGACGGCTGTCAATTTTTTGACCATAAATTACAAATACGATCAAAAACAGACATAAACAACCGGTCATAAGTGACAAAAAATGACACCACCCTCTCAGGAGAACGATATGGCAGTAATCGCATTTATCGGATTAGGACAGATGGGCGCCCCAATGGCGAGCAATTTACTCAAGCAGGGTCACCAACTCAGCGTTTTTGACGTTAACGCCGATGCCGTACAGCGTCTGGTCGAAAAAGGGGCACAACCAGCCCGCTCTCCAGCACAGGCCGCAGAAGGCGCTGAGTTTGTCATCACGATGCTGCCCAACGGCGATCTGGTACACAGCGTGTTATTGGGTGAAGGCGGTGTTTGTGAAAGCCTCTCCCCACAAGCTCTGGTGATCGATATGTCAACCATCCATCCCTTACAGACTGACAAGCTGATCGCCGACCTGCGCGCTAAAGGTTTCTCCATGATGGATGTACCGGTCGGGAGAACCTCCGACCACGCCGTTGCCGGTACATTGCTGTTGCTGGCGGGCGGCACACCGGACCAGGTCGAGCGCGCCACACCGGTACTGATGGCAATGGGCAATGAACTGATTAACGCCGGAGGCCCCGGGATGGGGATCCGCGTGAAATTGATTAACAACTATATGAGCATCGCGCTGAATGCCCTGTCAGCCGAAGCCACCGTGCTGTGTGAAGCACTGGGCCTCTCCTTCGATGTGGCGTTACAGGTCATGAGCGGTACACCCGCAGGTAAAGGTCACTTCACCACCTCGTGGCCGAACAAAGTGCTGAAAGGCGATCTTTCCCCGGCCTTCATGATCGACCTGGCCCACAAAGATCTTGGCATCGCGCTGGATGTCGCCAACCAGCTGCACGTTCCTATGCCGCTCGGCGCGGCGTCCAGAGAAGTTTATAACCAGGCGCGAGCCGCTGGCCGTGGGCGGGAAGACTGGACCGCCATTCTTGAACAGGTTCGCACTTCTGCCGGACTGAAAAACCACCATTGACAGGTAAAAAGGACTGAAGAATGACCACGTACACCCTGAAAGATATCACCCGACCTTCCGGCGGTTTCGCCATGCTGGCCGTTGACCAGCGTGAAGCGATGCGCCTGATGTTTGCCGCCGCAGGCACGCCAATGCCGGTCACCGATCAGCATCTCACGGATTTTAAAGTCAATGCTGCAAAGATTCTCTCGCCGTATGCCTCCGCGATCCTGCTTGACCAACAGTTTTGCTACCGCCAGGCGGTAGAGCAAAACGCAGTTGCCAAAAGCTGCGCCATGATTGTCGCCGCCGACGCCTTCATCCCAGGTAATGGCATTCCCGTCGACAGCGTGGTGATTGATAAAAGCATCAATCCGCAAGCCGTAAAGCAGGATGGCGCGAAAGCCTTAAAGCTGCTGGTGCTCTGGCGTAGTGATGAAGACGCGCAACAACGTCTTGAAATGGTGAAAGAGTTCAATGCGTTGTGCCATAGCCATGGTCTGTTGAGCATCATCGAACCGGTGGTCCGTCCGCCGCGTCGCGGAGATAAATTCGATCGCGAACAAGCAATTATCGATGCCGCTAAAGAGCTGGGCGACAGCGGCGCCGATCTCTACAAGGTCGAAATGCCGCTGCATGGTAAAGGCACACAACAAGCCCTGCTCAGCGCCTCTCAGCACCTGAACGAACACATCAATATGCCGTGGGTCATTCTCTCTTCCGGCGTTGACGAAAAGCTGTTTCCACGCGCGGTCAGCGTCGCGATGAGTGCTGGCGCTTCCGGTTTCCTGGCCGGTCGTGCGGTCTGGTCATCGGTGGTTGGCCTGCCGGACAGCGAGATGATGCTGCGTGATGTTTCTGCACCTAAATTGCAACGCTTAGGTGAAATTGTCGATGAAATGATGGCCCGCCGCCGTTAATACGAGGATCAAAGAATGAAATGGTTTAACACAATGAGCCACAACCGCTGGCTGGAACAAGAAACCGACCGCATCTTCAATTTTGGTAAGAATGCGGCAGTACCGACCGGATTCGGCTGGCTGGGTAACAAAGGACAGATCAAAGAAGAGATGGGCACGCACCTGTGGATCACCGCCCGTATGCTGCACGTCTATTCCGTCGCCGCTGCGATGGGCAGACCAGGCGCTTACAGCCTGGTTGATCACGGCATCAAGGCTATGAACGGCGCGCTACGGGATAAAAAATACGGCGGCTGGTACGCCTGTGTGAATGACGAAGGCGTGGTAGATGCCTCCAAACAGGGATACCAACACTTTTTTGCGCTGCTGGGCGCTGCCAGCGCGGTCACCACCGGACACCCTGAGGCCAGGAAACTGCTCGATTACACCATTGAAGTCATTGAGAAATACTTCTGGAGTGAAGAAGAGCAAATGTGTCTGGAATCCTGGGATGAAGCGTTTAGCAAAACCGAAGACTATCGCGGCGGCAATGCCAATATGCACGCCGTTGAAGCCTTCCTGATTGTTTACGACGTCACCCATGACAAAAAATGGCTGGATCGTGCGATCCGCATCGCCTCGGTCATCATTCACGATGTCGCCCGCAAAGGGGAATACCGTGTCAATGAGCACTTCGACGTGAACTGGAACCCGGTCCGCGATTACAACAAAGACAACCCCGCTCATCGTTTCCGCGCCTATGGCGGCACGCCTGGCCACTGGATTGAGTGGGGGCGTCTGATGCTGCATATCCACGCCGCGTTAGAAGCAAGATGCGAGCAGCCGCCCGCCTGGTTACTGGAAGACGCAAAAGGTCTTTTCCACGCCACCATTCGTGATGCCTGGGCACCCGATGGCGCTGACGGTATCGTGTACACCGTTGGCTGGGATGGTAAGCCCATTGTTCGTGAACGTGTGCGCTGGCCCATTGTGGAAGCGATGGGCACCGCCTATGCACTGTATACGGTAACGGGCGATCGTCAGTACGAAACCTGGTATCAGACATGGTGGGAATACTGCATTAAGTACCTGATGGATTACGAAAATGGTTCATGGTGGCAGGAGCTGGATGCTGACAACAAGGTCACAACCCGGGTATGGGACGGCAAGCAGGATATTTATCACCTGTTGCATTGTCTGGTCATCCCGCGCATCCCGCTAGCACCTGGTCTGGCACCTGCCGTTGCGGCGGGCCTATTGGACATTAATGCGAAATAAATCAGTCTGAGAAACACGGCATAGCAACATGCGAACGTTGCCTGTACCGTTGTTCACGAAGGGGCTCTCATAGACAGGTGACGTGTATGCAAAGTAGTGGGAATTCGATTTTACTCGTTGCGGGCGATTATCGGGCGCAGATTGTTTCTGTCGGTGCAGGTCTTGCCGAACTGACCTGGCAGGGCAAACATCTGGTCATACCGCACAATCCAGAAGAAATGCCACTGGCTCATCTGGGCAAGGTATTGATCCCTTGGCCTAATCGCATTTCCAACGGCTGCTACCAGTATAAGGGGCGGGACTATCAGTTACCGATCAATGAGCACAGTTCTCAGGCGGCCATTCATGGTCTGCTTGCCTGGCGCGACTGGCAGATTGAGGCGTTGACGGCGACAAGGGTCTCTTTGACGCTTTTTTTACCGCCCAGTTATGGTTACCCCTTCTCGTTGATGTCTCAGGTTATCTACTCACTGGACGCGGAGATGGGGCTTTCTGTTGCCATCATCAGTAAAAATAGTGGTAAACAACCCGCACCCTACGGCGTCGGGATCCACCCCTATTTAACCTGCAATTTAGCGCCTGTTGATGACTGTATGCTGCGACTTCCGGCAAAGCAGGTTTTTGCTGTCGATGCAAAGGCCAACCCCACGACGTTATATCCCGTTGAAGAAATGGATTTGGACTATTCCACCTTGCGTACTGTAGGCGATCAAAAAATTGATCATACCTTCAGGACACACGGTAGCCCGTGGGAAATGCAGATGATTCATCAACAGCAGGCACTGTCCGTCAGTTTATTTTCCGATCAGCCGTGGTTACAGGTTTACAGTGGAGAAAAATTAGATCGTCAGGGATTAGCTGTCGAACCCATGAGTTGTCCACCCAATGCGTTTAACTCTGGGACAGATTTAATATTACTCAAGCCCCAAGAACAACATCAGTTATTTTTTAATATTCGAGGCAAAAAAACAGCAGTGTAATAACTTATTTAATGCAAAAAGCTCATCTCTTCGGACTTAAAAATATCCGGAGTCACATTTTGAAGCTTTATTTGATAATGAAGGAATGACAATGGATTTCTTTACTTTATTTACTCCCGATGGCGTGATGTTAGATAACCAGGTTGTCTATACCGTCATCGCATTAATGTTTCTTTATACCTTTGTGGGGATATGTGCAGGTTTTGGTGGCGGATTAACCACCATGCCGCTCATCACTCTGATGCTGCCCGTTAAAATGGCGACCCCACTTTCCGTTATTGTCGGTACGGCGACGGCCATTTATGCCACCTGGCTGTCACGCAAAGAGACAGACTGGCGTTCGGCGGCGGTGCTGATCGGCTTCTCATTTCTGGGGATCCCGGTAGGCCTGTATGCGCTGTCTTACCTGCCCGATCACATCATGAAAATTGGATTGGGTGGATTTCTGATCCTCTACTCGTTCTACAGCATGTTTATTCCTCGCCTGCCCGTTTACGACCGCCGCTGGATTGCTGCGCCGTTGGGTGCTGTCGCGGGTGCATTGGGTGCTGCCTTCTCGACGAACGGCCCACCGGTAGTGATGTACGGCATGTTGCGTAATTTAGGCCCGGCGGCATTTCGCGGTACATTGAATGCGTTCTTTACGGCGAATAATATTGCCGTGGTTGGCGGTCTGGCGACCAGCGGGATATTGACGATCTCAACCTTTAAACTGGTCATTTTCTGTATTCCTACCATGATCCTCGGTTCACTGGTTGGACAGTATGTGCATAAACGTATTTCCGTAAAAGTCTTCCGTGTTCTGGTTTTTTTATTGTTGATTGCCTCTGGGGCCATGTTAATAAAAGGGGCAATGGGTATTTCCGCGTTCACTGCGCTCCTGCCACCTTTTGTCTTGCTGGCAGTATTACAGCTATTGCTGGGTAAAAAAATAGCGGAGATCCGTAAAGCGGATACCGGTCAATAATAACGAATTATCTTTTTTACGCGCTACCTAATGGTCGCGCGTAACGGTTTAAAGCGAATGAAAAATAGCAAACCATAATCCATTACTGTGCTCGCGTTCCCTATTTCATGGAGAGTTTTATATGAGTACGCAAACCCGACATTTATCGTTTGTTCAGGTCGAAAAAATTATTGATGGTTTTGCATTACGTTATCAGCAGCGCGTGATCTTACGCCATACGACAGAATCCCCCTGTCTGTGGGTAGGTGCTGGCGTCGCCGATATCGATATGTTTCGCGGTAACTTCAGCATTAAAGATAAGCTTAACGAGAAAATTGCCCTGACCGATGCCACGGTCAGCGAATCAACCGATGGCTGGAAAGTACGCTTTAGCCGTGGTGATGCTGTCAATGCGACGCTGCATATCTCTGTCGATGAAGCAGGTCGTCTGCAGTTGGATCTGCACAACGACGATCGCAACCATAACCGCATCTGGCTGAGACTGGCTGCTAACCCGGACGACCATGTTTATGGCTGCGGCGAACAGTTCTCTTACTTCGACCTGCGCGGGAAACCGTTCCCGTTATGGACCAGCGAACAGGGGGTGGGCCGTAATAAAACCAGCTACGTCACCTGGCAAGCCGACTGCAAAGAGAACGCCGGCGGGGACTACTACTGGACCTTCTTCCCGCAACCTACGTTTGTCAGTACGCAGAAGTATTACTGCCACGTTGATAATAGCTGCTACATGAATTTTGACTTCAGCGCGCCGGATTATCACGAACTGGCATTGTGGGAGGATAAAACCACCCTGCGAATTGAATGCGCCGACACCTATATCGCGCTGCTGGAAAAACTGACCGCGCTGTTAGGTCGTCAACCCGAGTTACCAGACTGGATTTATGATGGCGTCACACTGGGCATTCAGGGCGGCACCGACGTTTGCCAGAAAAAACTGGATACGATGCGCCGTGCTGGCGTGAAGGTAAACGGCATCTGGGCGCAGGACTGGTCCGGGATCCGCATGACTTCATTCGGTAAGCGCGTGATGTGGAACTGGAAATGGAACAGCGACAACTATCCACAACTGGACAGCCGTATCAAACAGTGGAATGCCGAAGGCGTGAAATTCCTTTCATATATCAACCCGTATGTCGCCAGCGATAAAGACCTGTGCGCCGAAGCGGCAAAGCACGGCTATCTGGCAAAAGATATGTCAGGTAATGATTACCTTGTTGAATTTGGTGAGTTTTACGGTGGCGTTGTTGATTTGACCAACCCGGCGGCTTATGACTGGTTCAAAGGCGTCATCAAGAAAAACATGATCGAACTCGGCTGCGGCGGTTGGATGGCGGACTTTGGCGAATATCTGCCGACCGACACAGTTCTGCATAACGGCGTCAGTGCTGAGATCATGCATAACGCCTGGCCTGCACTGTGGGCAAAATGTAACTACGAGGCGCTTCAGGAAACCGGCAAGCTTGGCGAAATCCTGTTCTTCATGCGTGCGGGTTATACCGGCAGTCAAAAGTATTCCACCATGATGTGGGCTGGCGATCAGAACGTGGACTGGAGTCTGGATGATGGCCTTGCTTCCGTTGTCCCCGCCGCGCTCTCGCTAGCCATGACCGGTCACGGCCTGCACCACAGCGACATCGGTGGTTACACCACGCTGTTTGACATGAAACGCAGCAAAGAGCTGCTGCTGCGCTGGTGTGATTTCAGCGCCTTCACGCCGATGATGCGTACCCACGAAGGTAACCGTCCCGGCGATAACTGGCAGTTTGACGGCGATGGCGAAACCATTGCCCATTTCGCCAGAATGACGACTGTCTTTACCTCTCTGAAGCCGTATCTCAAGCAAACCGTCGCACAAAACACCGCAACCGGCTTGCCAGTCATGCGTCCGCTATTCCTGCATTACGAAGACGATGCACACACCTACACCCTGAAATACCAATACCTGCTGGGACAGGATCTGCTGGTCGCTCCGGTACATGAGCAGGGTCGCAACGACTGGACGCTGTATCTGCCGGAGGATAACTGGGTGAACCTCTGGACTGGTGAAACCCATCGGGGTGGCGAGATCACCTTGGATGCGCCGCTGGGTAAACCGCCGGTCTTTTATCGCGCGAAAAGTGAGTGGGCGTCGCTGTTTGCATCTTTACGCCACATCTAATAAGGCTCGCCCGTGGGGAAACTCACGGGCAAATGAGGGATAATCATGAGTCAAAACATAACCAATCCGGCAACCCTACGCTTGCCTTTTAAGGAAAAACTCGCCTACGGGATGGGTGATTTAGGTTCCAATATTCTTCTGGATATCGGTACGCTCTATTTACTGAAGTTTTATACCGATGTTCTCGGTTTACCGGGCACATATGGTGGCATTATTTTCCTTATTGCCAAGTTTTTTACCGCGTTTACCGATATGGGAACCGGTATTATGCTCGATTCACGGCGTAAAATCGGTCCAAAAGGTAAATTCCGCCCTTTCGTTATGTATGCTGCGTTTCCGGTGACCCTGCTGGCTATCGCTAACTTTGTCGGTACACCGTTTGAAATTACCGGCAAAACGGTAATGGCGACTGTCCTGTTCATGCTCTACGGGCTGTTCTTCAGCATGATGAACTGCTCCTATGGCGCAATGGTGCCCGCCATCACTAAAAACCCGGACGAACGCGCCTCGCTCGCCGCCTGGCGGCAGGGTGGTGCGACGCTTGGCCTATTGCTATGTACCGTCGGTTTTGTGCCGGTCATGAACCTGATCGAAGGCAATTCGCAGCTAGGGTATATCTTCGCCGCAACGCTGTTCTCTCTGTTCGGACTGTTTTTCATGTGGTGGTGCTATGCCGGGGTAAAAGAGCGCTATGTCGAAGTGAAACCCATCGACGCGGCGCAGAAACCCGGATTATTGCAGTCATTTCGCGCCATCGCCGGTAACCGCCCACTGTTCATTCTGTGTATTGCCAACCTCTGTACGCTCGGCGCATTTAACGTCAAGCTGGCGATCCAGGTTTATTACACCCAGTACGTGCTGAACGACCCGATTTTGCTTTCATGGATGGGCTTTTTCAGCATGGGATGTATTTTCATCGGCGTCTTTTTAATGCCGGGGATGGTCCGCCGCTTTGGCAAGAAAAAGGTCTATATCGGCGGACTGCTGATTTGGGTCGCAGGCGATCTGCTTAACTACTTCTTCGGCGGAGGATCGGTCAGTTTTGTCGCCTTCTCATGCCTGGCGTTCTTCGGCTCTGCGTTTGTAAACAGCCTGAACTGGGCGCTGGTCTCCGATACGGTAGAATACGGCGAATGGCGTACCGGCGTACGTTCTGAAGGAACGGTCTACACTGGCTTCACCTTCTTCCGTAAAGTCTCACAAGCGCTGGCGGGTTTCTTCCCGGGATGGATGCTGACCCAAATAGGCTATGTGCCAAACGTGGTGCAATCGGCGGGAACGGTCGAGGGCCTGCGACAACTGATCTTTATTTATCCCTGTGCGCTGGCAGTCGTCACCGTTATTGCGATGGGCTGTTTCTACGATCTCAACGAAAAGATGTATATCCGTATCGTTGGCGAAATCGAAGCCCGTAAACGCGTTATTCCAGTGTGAGAAAGAGTGGCAATTTGCGGGACTTCACGAGGATTGATTATGTCTGACCAAGATCCACTAACCCTGAAACTGAGTTTGCGAGAAAAACTGGCCTACGGCGTGGGCGATATTGGCTCCAATCTCATGCTGAGCGTCGGCACATTATATCTGCTGAAATTTTATACTGATGAGTTGGGAATGCCCGCCTATTACGGTGGGATCATCTTTCTGGTGGCAAAATTCTTTACCGCATTCACCGATATGCTCACCGGATTTCTGCTTGACTCACGCAGAAATATTGGACCGATGGGGAAATTCCGCCCCTTTATCCTGTATGCGGCAATCCCTTCAGCGATTATTGCGACGGTACAATTTATTACCACCACATTTAGCCTGCCGATCAAAACCGCCATCGCAACAGGGTTGTTTATGTTATTTGGCCTTTTCTACAGCCTGATGAACTGCTCTTATGGTGCAATGATCCCTGCGATGACCAAAAACTCGAACGAACGGGCGCAACTGGCTGCTTTCCGGCAGGGAGGCGCAACCGTGGGGCTATTAGTTTGCACGGTGGCATTTATTCCTCTGCAATCGCTCTTTTCTTCTTCAGCCCTCGGCTATGCTTGTGCCGCATTCATTTTTTCTGTCTGTGGATTTGGGTTCATGATGCTGTGCTTCAAAGGCGTGAAGGAGCATTACAGAGAAACCGTCTCATCAGAGCATAAGATGGGTATCCTCAAGTCGTTCTTCGCCATTTTTCATAATCCGCCACTGCTCGTACTCTGTATCGCCAACTTATGTACGCTGGCTGCCTTTAATATCAAATTAGCCATTCAGGTCTATTACACACAATACGTCCTGAACGATCCGCATCTATTATCATGGATGGGATTCTTCAGCATGGGATGTGTTTTAATCGGTGTCATTCTTGTCCCCTGGACGGTTAAATGCTTCGGTAAAAAACAGGTGTACTTAGCCGGTATGGTGTTATGGGCGCTTGGCGATATCCTGAATTATTTCTGGGGCGACAGTTCCTTCACCTTTATCATCTTCTCCTGCATTGCCTTTTTCGGCACCGCCTTCGTTAACAGCCTGAACTGGGCACTGGTGCCGGATACCGTCGATTACGGCGAATGGAAAACGGGGATTCGCGCAGAAGGTTCCGTCTACACGGGATATACTTTTTCGCGGAAGATTTCCGCTGCGCTGGCGGGGTTCCTGCCCGGTATTATGCTGACCCAGATTGGCTATGTCCCAAACATCGCACAAAGTGATGCCACCTTACTGGGATTACGCCAGTTAATTTTTCTCTGGCCCTGTGGTCTGGCGATGATTGCCGCATTGACTATGGGTTTCTTTTATAAGCTCAACGAAGCGCGCTTCGCTTTTATTATCGAGGAAATTAATCAACGAAAAAAGAATAACACTATTTCTGACGTAACTAATAACGATAATAACATCGCTACTGTAAATCTATAAATAAAACTTGCCGCTATTTCCATCCTAATGGATGGCGGCTTCCCTACGCTTAAAAAATGGATTTATGATGAAAACATTAAACACCATCATCCTGTTATCTTCAGTGATATCAACCTCTGTTTTTGCCGGTGCTTATGTCGAAAACCGGGAAGCTTATAATCTGGCCTCCGACCAGCAGGAGATCATGTTACGTGTTGGCTATAACTTCGATATGGGTGCCGGCATCATGCTCACCAACACCTACACGCTCCAGCGTGAAGACGAGTTAAAGCACGGTTATAACGAGATTGAAGGTTGGTACCCGTTATTCAAACCCACGGACAAATTAACCATCCAACCCGGCGGATTGATTACCGACAAGAGTATTGGTTCCAGCGGCGCGGTCTATCTCGACGTCAATTACAAGTTTACTCCGTGGTTTAATCTGACGGTACGTAACCGCTACAATCATAATAATTACAGCTCGGTCGATTTAAATGGCGATCGGGATAATAACGATACCTATGAGATCGGCAACTACTGGAACTTTATTATTACCGATAAATTCTCGTATACCTTTGAACCCCACTATTTTATGCGGGTAAATGATTTTAATAGCAGCAATGGCAAGGATCATCACTGGGAAATTACGAATACCTTCCGTTATCGGATCAACCAGAACTGGCTGCCCTACTTCGAACTACGCTGGCTGGACCGTAACGTAGAACCCTATCACCGCGAACAAAACCAGATTCGCGTTGGGGTTAAATATTTCTTCTGAGTTCGCAGAGGTAAAAGAAAAGCCGCTGATATCAGCGGCTTTTTCGTCACAAGATGATGAATTAATCTTCTTTCGGACCACGGTTCGCGCGGCGGCGATCGTTTTCCGTCAGGTGACGTTTACGAATACGGATAGACTGCGGAGTCACTTCTACCAGTTCGTCGTCATCGATGAACTCCAGAGCTTGTTCCAGGGTCATCTTAACCGGCGGAACCAGAACCGTGGCTTCGTCGGTACCGGAAGCACGCATGTTGGTCAGTTTCTTACCGGTCAGGCAGTTTACGGTCAGGTCGTTGGAACGGCTATGAATACCGATGATCTGGCCTTCGTACACTTCGGCACCGTGACCCAGGAACAGCTTACCGCGGTCCTGCAGGCTGAACAGTGCAAACGCAACCGCTTTACCCTGACCGTTGGAGATCAGTACGCCGTTCTGACGCTGACCCACTTCACCCGGACGTACGTCGTCGTAGTGGCTGAAGGTGGAGTACAGCAGACCGGTACCGGAGGTCATGGTCATGAATTCTGAACGGAAGCCGATCAGACCACGGCTTGGGATCACGTAGTCGAGACGTACGCGGCCTTTGCCATCTGGATTCATGTTTTTCAGGTCGCCTTTACGCTCGCCCAGTGCCTGCATGACAGAACCCTGGTGCTGCTCTTCAACGTCCAGCGTCACGTTCTCGAACGGCTCTTGTTTACGACCGTCGATTTCACGGAAGATAACTTTCGGACGGGAAACCGCCATTTCGAAACCTTCACGACGCATGTTTTCGATCAGAACAGACAGGTGCAGCTCACCACGACCGGATACACGGAACGCGTCCGCATCTTCAGTTTCTTCAACACGCAGTGCAACGTTGTGCACCAGCTCTTTGTTCAGGCGGTCAAGGATCTGACGAGAGGTAACGTATTTACCTTCTTTACCACAGAACGGAGAGGTGTTGACGTTGAAGAACATGGTGACGGTCGGTTCATCAACAGACAGCGCCGGCAGCGCTTCCACATTCTGCGGATCGCAGATGGTGTCAGAGATGTTCAGCTCGCCCAGACCGGTGATCGCGATGATGTCGCCGGCTTCTGCCAGATCGCTATCGATACGCTCCAGACCCAGGTGAGTCAGCACTTTACCGACTTTACCATTGCGGGTTTTGCCTTCGCTATCCACGATAGTAATCTGCTGGTTCGGCTTCACTTTACCGCGTTTGATGCGGCCGATGCCGATAACGCCAACGTAGTTGTTGTAGTCCAGCTGAGAGATCTGCATCTGGAACGGACCATCAAGGTCAACGTCCGGCGCAGGTACGTGGTCGACAATCGCCTGATACAGCGGGGTCATGTCTTCCGCCATATCTTCGTGGTCCAGACCAGCAATACCGTTCAGCGCAGAAGCGTAGATGATCGGGAAATCCAGCTGTTCGTCGGTCGCGTCGAGGTTCACAAACAGGTCAAATACCTGATCGACAACCCAGTCCGGACGCGCGCCAGGACGGTCAACTTTGTTGATGACCACGATCGGCTTCAGGCCATGCGCAAAGGCTTTTTTGGTCACGAAGCGCGTCTGCGGCATCGGGCCGTCAAATGCGTCAACCACCAGCAGCACAGAGTCAACCATGGACATGACACGCTCAACTTCACCACCGAAGTCTGCGTGCCCAGGGGTATCAACGATGTTGATACGATAATCATTCCATTTGATAGCGGTGTTTTTCGCGAGGATGGTAATCCCACGCTCTTTCTCCAAATCGTTGGAGTCCATCACACGCTCTTGAGTTTCGGCACGAGAGTCGAACGTACCGGATTGCTGCAGCAGCTTATCAACCAGGGTAGTTTTACCATGGTCAACGTGCGCGATGATGGCGATGTTACGCAAATTTTCGATCACAACTTTGCCTCAGGCATTAGAAATAGCGCGTTATTGTACACGGATTAATCGCACTACAAAACAGGATCACAAACATCCTCCGCAAACAAGTATTGCAGAGTTTCTTTGTGATCGCTTTCACGGAGCGTTAAAAGGGTTATGCACGGTCCATTGCACCAATATGGTGCTTAATGTTCACATTAAAGCACTATACTGGTGCAACATACACAACATGGTGCAACCCTTTTGCACGATGGTGCGCATGATAACGCCTTTTAGGGGCAATTTAAAAGTTGGCACAGATTTCGCTTTATCTTTTTTACGGCGACACGGCCAATGATTAAAGAATTGAACACCTCGTTACCACGACGACTATGACCAATCTGGAGAGTTAAGTATGTCCGCTGAACACGTTTTGACGATGCTGAATGAGCACGAAGTGAAGTTTGTTGATTTGCGCTTCACTGATACCAAAGGTAAAGAACAGCACGTCACGATTCCTGCTCATCAGGTAAATGCCGAATTCTTCGAAGAAGGCAAAATGTTTGACGGCTCTTCGATTGGTGGCTGGAAAGGCATCAACGAATCCGACATGGTGCTGATGCCGGATGCTTCTACTGCGGTCATCGACCCGTTCTTCGCGGATTCTACCCTGATCATCCGTTGTGACATCCTGGAACCTGGTACCCTGCAAGGCTATGACCGCGACCCGCGTTCTATCGCCAAGCGTGCTGAAGAGTACCTGCGCTCTACCGGTATCGCGGATACCGTTCTGTTTGGGCCAGAACCAGAATTCTTCCTGTTTGACGACATCCGTTTCGGCGCGTCAATCTCCGGTTCTCACGTGGCTATCGATGACATCGAAGGCGCATGGAACTCCTCCACCCAGTACGAAGGTGGTAACAAAGGTCACCGTCCGGCAGTGAAAGGCGGCTACTTCCCGGTTCCACCAGTAGATTCCGCTCAGGACATCCGTTCTGAAATGTGTCTGGTGATGGAGCAGATGGGCCTGGTCGTTGAAGCTCACCACCATGAAGTGGCGACTGCGGGTCAGAACGAAGTGGCAACCCGCTTCAACACCATGACCAAAAAAGCGGACGAAATTCAGATCTACAAATATGTGGTACACAACGTCGCTCACCGCTTCGGCAAAACCGCGACCTTTATGCCAAAACCGATGTTCGGCGATAACGGTTCCGGTATGCACTGCCACATGTCCCTGTCCAAGAACGGTACCAACCTGTTCTCCGGCGACAAATATGCGGGCCTGTCTGAACAAGCGCTGTACTACATCGGCGGCGTGATCAAACACGCTAAAGCGATTAACGCCCTGGCGAACCCGACCACCAACTCATACAAGCGTCTGGTCCCGGGTTACGAAGCACCGGTTATGCTGGCTTACTCTGCCCGTAACCGTTCTGCCTCTATCCGTATTCCAGTGGTAGCGTCTCCGAAAGCACGTCGTATCGAAGTCCGCTTCCCGGATCCGGCTGCGAACCCGTACCTGTGCTTTGCAGCCCTGCTGATGGCCGGTCTTGACGGCATTAAGAACAAGATCCACCCGGGCGAAGCCATGGACAAAAACCTGTACGACCTGCCGCCGGAAGAGGCGAAAGAGATCCCACAGGTTGCAGGCTCTCTGGAAGAAGCCCTGAACGAGCTGAACCTGGATCGTGAGTTCCTGAAAGCGGGCGGCGTGTTCACTGATGAAGCCATCGATGCTTACATCGCGCTGCGCATTGAAGAAAACGACCGCGTACGCATGACGCCGCACCCGGTAGAGTTTGAGCTGTACTACAGCGTGTAACCGTATCTTAAACGTCCGACGAATTTCGCGTTGCGGCAAGGCGGCAACGGAGCGAATCCCCAGGAGCATGATAACTATGTGACTGGGGTGAGCGAAGGTAGCCAACGCAGCAACGGCGTGAAAAGCGTCAGGAGTTTTTAGTTGCCGTGGAAACTTTTAGCCCATCTCACGATGGGCTTTTTTCACCGTCAACAATCTGATCCTTCGCGCTTTTTCTACATAAAAAGCTATAATGCACTAAATTGGTGCAAACTATTCAGGAGACTGCTGTATGGCAACAGGCACGCTGCCCGATGCTGGGCAGATCCTCAATTCTTTAATCAACAGCATCTTACTGGTCGACGATGAGCTGGCGGTGCATTACGCCAACCCGGCCGCGCAGCAGTTACTCGCCCAAAGCTCCCGCAAACTGTTTGGTACGCCGCTTCCTGAACTCCTGAGCTATTTTTCTTTGAATATCGAACTGATGCGCGAAAGCTTAGAGGCGGGCCAAGGGTTTACCGACAATGAGGTCACGTTGGTAATTGATGGGCGTTCGCACATTCTGTCGCTCACCGCACAGCGTTTGCCGGACGGCCAGATCCTGCTCGAAATGGCGCCGATGGATAACCAGCGCCGCCTCAGCCAGGAGCAGCTACAGCACGCTCAGCAGGTCGCCGCGCGCGATCTGGTACGTGGACTGGCGCACGAGATTAAAAACCCGCTCGGTGGCTTACGCGGCGCTGCACAGCTATTAAGTAAAGCCCTGCCCGATCCGGCGCTGCTGGAATACACCAAAGTCATTATTGAACAGGCTGATCGGCTGCGTAATCTGGTCGACAGACTGTTGGGCCCGCAGATGCCGGGAACGCATGTCACGGAAAGCATTCATAAGGTGGCAGAGCGCGTGGTGGCGCTGGTTTCTATGGAGTTACCGGCCAACGTCACGCTGGTCCGCGATTACGATCCCAGCCTGCCGGAACTGCCGCACGACCCGGAACAGATCGAGCAGGTGTTGTTGAATATTGTCCGTAATGCGTTGCAGGCGCTGGGGTCAGACGGTGGGGAGATCGTGCTACGTACCCGTACCGCGTTCCAGCTCACGCTGCACGGCGAGCGCTATCGCCTGGCGGCGCGTATCGACGTCGAGGACAACGGACCGGGGATCCCTTCCCACTTACAGGATACGCTGTTTTACCCCATGGTCAGCGGCCGCGAAGGCGGCACCGGGCTGGGATTATCCATCGCCCGTAATTTGATCGATCAGCATTCCGGCAAAATTGAATTTACCAGTTGGCCAGGTCATACCGAGTTCTCGGTTTATCTGCCGATTCGGAAATAGAGGTGCTTATGCAACGAGGGATAGTCTGGGTAGTCGATGACGATAGTTCCATCCGTTGGGTGCTTGAACGTGCTCTCGCCGGGGCGGGTCTGAGTTGTACGACCTTTGAAAACGGTAACGACGTGCTGGGCGCGCTGGCGAGCAAAACGCCGGACGTGCTGTTGTCCGACATTCGGATGCCGGGAATGGACGGGCTGGCGCTGTTAAAACAGATTAAACAGCGTCATCCAATGCTTCCGGTCATCATAATGACCGCGCATTCCGATCTGGATGCCGCCGTCAGCGCCTATCAGCAAGGGGCGTTTGATTATCTGCCGAAACCCTTTGATATCGATGAAGCGGTGGCGCTGGTTGAACGCGCCATCAGTCATTATCAGGAACAGCAGCAGCCGCGCAATATTCAGCTCAACGGCCCGACAACCGACATCATCGGTGAAGCGCCGGCCATGCAGGATGTGTTTCGTATTATCGGGCGGCTCTCTCGTTCCTCCATCAGCGTGTTGATTAACGGGGAGTCCGGGACGGGTAAAGAGCTGGTCGCACACGCCCTGCACCGCCACAGCCCACGCGCCAAAGCGCCGTTTATCGCGCTGAACATGGCGGCGATTCCGAAAGATTTGATCGAATCCGAACTGTTTGGTCATGAAAAAGGGGCGTTTACCGGAGCGAATACCATTCGTCAGGGACGCTTCGAACAGGCCGATGGCGGCACGCTGTTTCTTGATGAGATCGGCGATATGCCGCTGGATGTACAGACCCGTCTTTTGCGCGTATTAGCCGACGGGCAGTTTTATCGCGTTGGCGGCTATGCGCCGGTGAAGGTGGACGTACGTATCATCGCCGCGACTCACCAGAATCTGGAACTGCGTGTGCAGGAAGGCAAGTTTCGTGAGGATTTATTCCATCGTCTGAACGTTATCCGCGTACACCTGCCGCCGCTGCGCGAGCGCCGGGAGGATATTCCGCGTCTGGCGCGCCACTTCCTGCAGGTTGCGGCTCGCGAACTGGGCGTAGAAGCCAAGTTATTGCACCCGGAAACCGAAGCGGCGCTGACGCGGCTGGCATGGCCGGGCAACGTTCGCCAACTGGAAAATACCTGTCGTTGGTTAACCGTGATGGCGGCCGGACAAGAGGTATTAATTCAGGATCTCCCCGCTGAACTGTTCGAAGCCACCGCGCCGGAAAGTCCGTCGCATCTCCAGCCGGACAGTTGGGCCACGCTCCTGGCGCAGTGGGCGGATCGGGCGCTGCGTTCCGGTCATCAAAACCTGCTGTCGGAAGCACAACCTGAAATGGAACGCACGTTGCTGACCACCGCGCTACGTCATACACAGGGCCATAAACAGGAAGCGGCACGCTTGCTCGGATGGGGGCGTAATACCCTGACGCGTAAGTTAAAAGAGCTGGGAATGGAGTAACGTCACACGTTTGTGTAAAGATTAATAATTGAGCGCAAATTGCCGTTATTTTGCGCTTTACTGTTCCGATGAGTTCAGTATGATCGTGCCCGGCAAACGGGGGACAAAACATGCTGGAATCGATTATAAATCTGCTATCAAGCGGAGCGGTCGACAGCCATACGCCACAAACTGCGGTTGCCGCAGTACTGTGCGCCGCGCTGGTTGGGCTGTTCAGCTAACACTGTGCCGGATGGCGCTATGCTTATCTGGCTTACAGGCAACATCAATCGTAGGCCCGGTAAGCGTTAGCGCCACCGGGCTACGTTTTTATATCACGCGTGAGAACTGCTGCATCCGTGCTTTTTGGCGCAGATACGCATCAAAGCACATGCAAATGTTGCGAATCAGCAGGCGGCCTTTCGGCGTAACCTGAATACCCTTCGCTGTCACATCCACCAGCCCATCTTTCGCTAGCGGCGCCAACAGCTTCAGGTCCTCGGCAAAGTAATCCGCGAAGTTCAGATCCCACTGCAGCTCAACTGCGGCAGTGTCGAGACGGAAGTTGCAGATCAGCGACTTGATGACGTCACGACGGATACAGTCATCGCGGGTCAGCGCGATGCCGCGCCATAAGGCATTTCCCCGCTCATCCACCTGCTGATAGTAGAGTTTCAGCTCTTTCTGGTTCTGGGCATAGCAATCGCCAATCATGCTGATGGCAGAAACGCCCATCCCCAGCAGATCGGTGTCGCCCTGGGTGGTGTATCCCTGAAAATTACGGTGGAGAACGCCTTCACGCTGGGCAATCGCCAGCTCGTCATCCGGGCGGGCAAAATGGTCCATACCGATAAACTGATAGCCGGTCTCTGTCAGCGAGGAGATGGTTTCCTGCAAAATATCCAGCTTCTGCTGCGCGCTAGGCAGATCGGTATCTTTAATTTTGCGCTGCGCGGCAAACAGTGTCGGCAAATGCGCATAGTTAAAGACGCTCAGACGATCGGGGCTTAATTCCGCAACCCGTTTCAGAGTAAAGGCGAAACTGTCCGGCGTCTGTTTAGGTAAACCGTAAATCAGATCGATATTGGTCGAAGTAAAGCCAATGTCACGTGCGTGATTGAGCAGCGCAAAGATAAACTCCTCATCCTGCTCACGGTTAACCAGTCGCTGGACCTCTTTGTTGAAGTCCTGCACGCCCATACTGAGACGGTTGAAGCCTTCCGCGCGCAAATGATCGAGCACATCCAGCTCAATCTCACGGGGGTCGACTTCGATCGAAATCTCCGCATCCGCATTGAAGTGGAAATGATTTCGCAGCAGCGTCATCAGACGACTGATTTGCGCTTTATTCAGATAGGTTGGCGTGCCGCCGCCCCAGTGCAGTTGGCTGACCTGACGTCCGGCAAACAGCGGCGCACGGTGCACAATTTCCTGTTCCAGCGCATCCAGATACTGATCGGCCTTATGCTGCTGACGGGTCACAATCTTATTGCAGCCGCAGAAGTAGCAGAGCTTGTGGCAAAACGGGATATGGACGTAAAGCGAGAGCGGACGCTCAGGATAGCGCGCGACAGCCTGTAAAAACGCCGGTTCGCCAAACGCATCAGAAAATTCCAGCGCGGTCGGGTACGAGGTATAGCGTGGCCCGGAATAGTTATATTTCTGGATCAGGGCCAGATCCCAGTCTATTTGTTGTTCTGACATGCTCACTCCTTCCGATGGCGTCTCTGGCGGGTACGGCGTACCGGCCGCACTCCATGTCGAGTACTAAGCCGGCTGCGCAGCCACTTCTGTCGCCGCGACAACCGCTGTAGTTTAACGAATAACCACACCAGATAACATATAACCGGAAGGGTTATAAGCAGGACGGGCAGGCCCACGGTGTAAACCGTTAGTTACCGCCACGCAGCAGGCGCATCATATCTTCCTGCTTCTCGTCCTCTTCCTCTTCTTCTTCGTCATCATCGTAGGAGAGGCCTAGCTTCTGCATCAGTTCATCAATGCGATCCAGTTTGGCATCCACCCAGGACTGATCTTCTGCGCTCAGGGTTTCGCCTGCTTCCAGACGTTCTAACAGCGCATCCAGGCGCTCATCCGTTTCCAGTAAATCCAACTCAGCCTGCGGTGAAAGCATAGGTTTCTCGCTCTTCGGTTTGTGCTGTTTGGTGACTTTTTCGGTCACACCCAATGGAACAGGGGTTTTACTGCCGATACGTGGATCTTTCTGTTGATTCTTGTTTTTACCGCCTGACGCCGCGTCACCACCGGTCGCACGGCTACCCGCCGCGTGTCCACGGTGTTTTTTCTGACGCTTGCGGTCACGAGCTTCCTGATTCAGCTCTTCACGGGTTTTACGGCGTGCCTTTGCAGGGCCTTTGCCGCGTGGTGTAGAAGTGGATTTCATAGTGATTCGTCTTTGGCTGTTTTATTCAGTATATAATTGCGCCGGAATCTAGCAGAAATAAAGAAAAAAGGCGACAGATTGCTCTGTCGCCTTTTCACCTTACTCACAACCCTGAACGGGTCCTACATTCCCTGTCGGCCGTCAACACACCCTGTTTATCCTTCAGCCTGGAACATTCCGTGTCTTTTCCGTTTCCGTATACCAACGTCTCCGAACGCCTGTCATCCTGACAATCCTGTGTCTTCGCCTCCTGGCGCTCCTGACCCTCATCCTGAGTCGTCTTCCTGTACAGCTATCCTCGCTATGGGGATTACTCTACTCTTTTGGAGCAAAGTAACAAGTCACTGGCAGCACAGTTCTGGCATTTTCAGAATATTACATACTTTTTAATATCATGATTTAGTTGATTTATTTAATTATTTGCTCTGCAATTACTCTGAAATTTCGTATAAGAACGATCGGCAATGTCTCACAACATGCAGGGTTTTTACTCACAACAGACCCATGTCGAAAAATCAGTCTTTTGCTCCTGTTCAGGTATAATCGCGGCAAAGCTTTGACTGACGGAGACGACCGCTTTGATTAACCTGAATTATCAACAGACGCACTTTGTGATGAGCGCGCCTGATATTCGCCATTTACCTTCCGATACGGGGATTGAAGTGGCTTTTGCTGGCCGTTCCAACGCAGGTAAGTCCAGCGCACTGAACACGCTGACCAATCAGAAGAGCCTGGCGCGAACGTCGAAAACGCCTGGCCGCACTCAGTTGATTAACCTGTTTGAAGTGGTCGACGGCAAACGCCTTGTTGACCTCCCTGGCTATGGTTACGCCGAAGTGCCGGAAGAGATGAAGCGCAAGTGGCAACGCGCGCTGGGTGAGTATCTGGAAAAACGCCAGAGCCTGCAGGGACTGGTGGTATTGATGGATATTCGCCACCCGCTGAAAGATCTCGACCAACAGATGGTCCAGTGGGCCGTCGAGAGCAACATCCAGGTACTGGTGCTGCTGACAAAAGCGGACAAACTGGCAAGCGGTGCGCGTAAGGCGCAGCTGAATATGGTCCGTGAAGCGGTATTAGCCTTTAACGGTGATGTGCAGGTTGAGACCTTTTCATCGCTGAAAAAACAGGGTGTGGATAAATTACGGCAGAAGCTGGACAGTTGGTTTAACGAACTGGCGCCGGTTGAAGAGGATCAAGGCGGGGAGTAATTTATCGCAACGCCGGATAGCGACGCGGTGCGTCTTATCCGGTCTGGCACGCCTGCCATCTCTTTCTTTCGCCCATAAAAAACGCCCCAGTCAGAAACTGACTGGGGCGGCTAAAATATTCAGCCAAATCCGATTACGTGAAGTAAAAGGTCTGAAAGATAGAACATCTTACCTCTGTACCCTACGCGAATAACTTTACTCTTTTTTGAGCAGCTCAGAAAGCACTTTTTGTAATTTTTTTTCATTCTTTACATAGGGAATTCCAATACCCATCACAAAACTCGCGCACTTATGTTGCTTAATTACGAAAAAAGCGCGTTATCTCGCGAGCACTTAGTGCGCCTGATCCCAGTTTTCACCACTTCCGACTTCCACCAGCAGCGGTACATCAATGCGCGTGCAGTTCTCCATCAACTGATGGATCTTTTTCGCTACCGTATCCAGGTCGTCTTTGTGTACTTCAAACACCAGTTCATCGTGTACCTGCATGATCATACGCACGCGCGGTTTTTCCGTTTCCAGCCAGCCATCGACCGCAATCATCGCCCGTTTGATAATATCGGCAGCGGTACCCTGCATCGGGGCGTTAATCGCCGCACGCTCAGCACCCGCACGACGCGCGCCGTTGCTGGATTTGATATCCGGCAGATAGAGGCGACGACCTTCCAGCGTTTCAACGTAGCCCTGCTCTTTCGCCTGAGCGCGGGTACGTTCCATATACTCCAGCACGCCGGGATAACGTTCAAAATAGAGGTCCATGTATTTCTGCGCTTCTTTACGCGGAATGTTCAACTGGCGCGCCAGACCGAACGCACTCATACCGTAGATCAGACCAAAGTTGATCGCTTTCGCGCTACGACGCTGCTCGCTGGTCACGGTCTCCAGCGGCAGACCAAACACTTCGGCGGCGGTGGCGCGGTGAATGTCCTTCCCTTCGGCAAACGCTGTCAGCAGCCCTTTGTCGCGTGACAGGTGCGCCATAATACGCAGTTCAATCTGCGAATAGTCCGCAGAAACAATCAGGTAATCCTTCGGCGGGATAAATGCCTGACGGATACGGCGCCCTTCCTCGTTACGTACCGGAATGTTTTGCAGGTTCGGATCGGTCGATGACAAACGGCCCGTCGCGGTCACAGCCTGATGATACGAAGTGTGCACACGCCCGGTTTTCGGGTTAATCATCAGCGGGAGTTTGTCGGTGTAGGTCGATTTCAGCTTCGCCAGACCGCGATACTCAAGAATCACTTTAGGTAGCGGGTAATCCAGCGCCAGTTCTTCCAGCACTTCTTCAGAGGTTGACGGCGCGCCGCCTGGGGTTTTCTTCAGCGGCTTAATGCCCTGTTTCTCGAACAGGATCGTCTGCAACTGCTTGGTTGAAGAGAGGTTAAATACTTCGCCTGCAATCTCATGGGCTTTCTGTTCCAGCTCCGCCAGACGGAGCGTGATCTCCTCGGAGTGCTTGCGCAGCACCGCAGGGTCGATCTTCACACCGTTACGCTCTACGCGAGATAACACCGGTACCAGTGGCATTTCGATGTTTTCAAAGACGTTCAGCGGCCCTTTGTGCTGCTGCAGCTCTGGCCACATTTTCAGATGCAGCTGTAAGGTGACATCGGCATCTTCTGCCGCGTAACGTCCCGCCTCTTCCAGCGCGATCTGATTAAAGGTCAGTTGGTTCTTCCCTTTGCCCGCAATCTCTTCGAAAGTAATGGTTTTATGCTTCAGCCAGCGATCGGACAGACTGTCCATATCGTGACGACCGGCAACGCTGTTCAGAATGTACGACTCGAGCATGGTATCAAAAGCGATGCCGCGCAGTTCGATACCATAATTCGCCAGAATGCCGCGGTCGTACTTGAGGTTTTGCCCGACCTTACGCGCATTTTCATCCTCCAGCAGCGGCTTGAGCATCGCCAGCGCACGATCGCGGGAGATTTGATCCGGCGCATCCAGATAGTCATGCGCCACTGGCACATAAGCCGCCACCCCCGGTTCAATAGCAAATGAGAGACCGACCAGGTTGGCGGAGATGTTATCCAGACTGTCGGTTTCGGTATCGAAGGCAAACACTGGCGCTTTTTTCAGCTTCGTAATCCACGTTTCCAGCGTCGCTTCATCGAGAATAGTCACGTAGTTATCGTAGGAAAGCACAGTAGCGGCCTCTTCCGGTGCTTCATCAACGACGATCGTTTCCTGCGGTTTAGCCGCCGGTTTCGCTCCTTTCGCCTGTAACCACTTGCCCGCTTCGACATCGGCGGTCCAGCGTTTGAACTCATACTTTTTAAACAACCCAACCAGTTCGTCAGCTTGTGGCTGTTGCACTTCCAGCTGTTCGCAGGTCAGTTCCAGCTCAACGTCTGTTTTGATCGTCGCCAGTTTATAGGAGAGGTAAGCCACCTCTTTATTTTGTTCAAGTTTACCCGCCATAGTCTTCGCACCACGGAACGTCAACCCGGCAATTTTATCTGACTCGGCGTACAGGGTATCTAGACCGCCCAGTCCTTGTAACAACGCCTGCGCGGTCTTTTCCCCGACCCCCGGCACGCCAGGAATGTTATCGGAGGAATCGCCCATCAGCGCCAGGAAGTCGATGATCAGTTCGGGAGGTACGCCATATTTCGTCACCACTTCATCCGGGCCAAGAATGGTGTTGGTCATGGTATTGATGAGGGTGATATTTGGCGTAACCAGTTGGGCCATATCTTTATCACCGGTGCTGATCAGCACCGGGCGCCCCACTTTTTCTGCTTCACGCGCCAGGGTACCGATTACGTCGTCCGCTTCCACACCGGATACGGCCAGCAGCGGCAGCCCCATCGCTTTCACCATGGCATGCAGCGGTTCGATCTGCGCCCGCAGATCGTCCGGCATCGGCGGGCGATGCGATTTGTAATGCTCGAATAATTCGTCACGGAAGGTTTTACCCTTGGCATCAAATACCACTGCGGCATGCGTTGGCTGATACTGCAGGATCAGGCTGCGCAGCATATTGAGGACACCGTACATCGCGCCTGTCGGTTCGCCTGCGCTATTGGTCAGCGGCGGAAACGCATGGTATGCGCGATAGAGATAAGAGGAGCCGTCTACAAGGATAAGTGGGTTTTCTGGGATCTGAACCATAATGTCCGTGCCTGTTTATCAGATTATGGATAAAGGATGCCACAGACAGGATGAAAACATGAGTTTTTCACCACATTTGTCGTAATTCTTTTGCAGATCTTCTGGATCGCTCGCAAAGCCGCCTGTGGATAACTTTGTGCATAATTAATTTTCATCGCATTAATTTCAAATCGATGCTTTAACCATCATTTATTATATTGTTTAATTTCAATTAGTTATAAAAACCACAGAATAAACCCTTTATGTTTTCATTGAATTACCGAATGTGGATAGATATGGCGTGTTTTTCTCTGTCGCGAAGAACCGTCATTTGGGCCATTTTCTGATAAAATCAGCCCCCTTGCGCGACTTTAGCGTACTGTTTATGGCTAATCCTTTGAATAATTTAATCATGGCGAGATTACTCGCTACAGTCACCCTGTTGCTGAGCATCGCATTGACCATTGTGGTCACGATTTTGTGCTCCGTACCGATCATTCTGGCCGGACTGGTAAAGCTCCTGCTGCCCGTTCCGTTCGTCTGGCGCAAGGTTTCTCTGTTTTGTAATTTCATGATGTACTGCTGGTGTGAAGGCCTCGCCCTGCTGCTGCATCTCAATCCATGGCTGAAATGGGATGTACAGGGTCTGGAAGGACTGAGCAAGAAAAACTGGTATCTGCTGGTGTGTAATCATCACAGCTGGGCGGACATCGTGGTGCTGTGCGTACTCTTTCGCAAACACATTCCTATGAACAAGTATTTCCTGAAGCAGCAGTTGGCCTGGGTGCCTTTTATCGGCCTCGCCTGCTGGGCGCTGGATATGCCATTTATGAAGCGCTATTCACGCGCTTACCTTCTGCGCCATCCGGAACGTCGCGGTAAAGACGTCGAGACTACCCGCCGTTCCTGCGAGAAATTCCGCGCGCATCCCACCACGATCGTTAATTTCGTCGAAGGCTCTCGCTTTACCGAAGAAAAACGTCAGCAGACCCACTCGCCGTATCAACACCTGTTGCCACCAAAAGCGGCTGGCATTGCGATGGCGCTTAACGTGTTAGGCTCGCAGTTCGATAAATTACTTAATGTTACGCTGTGCTATCCGGAAAACGACCGTACGCCATTCTTCGATATGCTGAGCGGGAAACTGACGCGCATTGTGGTTCGCGTGGACATGCAACCCATTCAGGAAGAACTGCACGGCGACTACGTTAACGATAAAGGATTTAAGCGTCGTTTCCAGCTTTGGCTGAATACGCTGTGGAGCGAAAAAGACGTGTTAATAGAAGAGATTAAAGCGGCAACTAAAAACGCCGGTCACTGACCGGCGCTGCTTTTATTTCTTACCGACCAGGTATTTCACCGTGTCAGCATATTGCTGAACAAAGATATCCATGCTGCTGGTATCCATGCCTTGCGGATTCACCTGATATTTACCGTTAACAAACATCGCCGGAACGCCCTGCAGTTGCAGATCGGCAGCGGCTTTTTCCTGCTGCGCAACCAGTGATTTCACGACAAAGCTGTTCCACGCGGCATCGTAATCTTCGCCTTTAACGCCGGCATCCACGAACACTTTACGGATATCTGCAACACTCTGCACGGTCTGGGTTTTCTGTACCCCTTCAAACATCGGCACAGTCACTTTATCTTCTACGCCCAGAGCCATCGCGACGGCCCACGCTTGCGTCAGATCCTTGCCCAACGGGCCCAGGAACTCAACGTGGTATTTGGTCATTTTGACGCCTTCAGGAAGTTTTTTCTTCACGTTCTCAGAAACATGAAGAACTTCTTCAAACTGGTAGCAGTGTGGGCAATAGAAAGAGAAGAACTCCAGCACCTGCGGTTCACCGGCAACGGGCTTTTCCAGGGTGGTATACTGCTTACCATCCTCGAATTGCGCTGCCGATGCGCTAAAAGCTAAAACCATACCAGCCAGCGCCAGCCAAATCTTTTTCATGATTACGTCTCCGATTAATACATGGGTGTTAATTGTAATGGGGGTTCTTGCAGGACTTTTGCCTGCTCGATAAATGTCGCGGTCTGTCGTTGCCAGTAATCTTCCCCGGTCAACCACGGGAAGTTTTTAGGAAACGCAGGATCGTCCCAACGACGCATCAGCCAGGCAAGATAATAAACCAAACGCATAGCACGTAAAGGTTCAATCAGTTCAATTTCAGATGTTTCAAACTCACTAACTTCTTCATAAGCTTCAATAATCGTCTCAAGCTGCATACGTTGCTCAGCTTTATCACCATTAAGAAGCATCCACAAATCCTGAATGGCAGGACCATTGCGGGAATCATCTAAATCGACAAACAGCGGCCCCTCGCGCCAGAGGATATTTCCAGCGTGGCAGTCGCCATGTAGACGAAGGCGGTCAAAATTCGTATGCCACCGCTCAGTGACGGCCGCAATCAGCGTATCCGTCGCTTTCAGGAAAGCGGCCTTTTGTGCGGACGGAATGAGTCGGGCATGTTCGAAGAGTTTACGCGGCTCGACGAGGTATTCGTCCAGCCCGATGGTTGGTCGCCAGGTAAATGGCTGCTTACGGCCGGTCTGGTGCAGACGCCCCAGATAACGGCCCACCGCTTCCATTTGATCGATATTATCTGCTTCGAACTGTCGGCCGCCTACGCTTGGAAAAATCGCGTAGTGGAACCCCTGATGCGATAAGAGCGTCTGACCATTAAAAGCCAGCGGCGCAGCAACCGGGACCTCATCCTCGAGCAGCTCAATCGCAAACTGGTGCTCTTCCAGGATCTGGTCAACCGACCAGCGCTCAGGGCGATAAAATTTAACGACAAAACGCTGACGGTCTTCATCCTGAAACTGATAGACGCGGTTTTCATAGCTGTTAAGCGGAGTAAGACCAGAATCCACCCGGATCCCCTGCTCAAACAGCGCATCCATGATGGTATCCGGGTGTAATGTCTGGAAATTGAAAGCGTTGTTATTCATCCCATCATCCGGAAAATACGTCGAATGATTCAGGATATCATTTCATAACAACTTCGGTGGCCCCGCTTACAAGCTTTTACTCTTTAATTACGCCACGAGCGCGCAACAGCGCCGTTTTGAAATCTTCCTCGTAATCTTTCTGAATACCGGGAATAACCGCGTCTTTTGCAGAGTCGCGCATTTTCAGGTGATAGATCAGAATGTCGTCGGTTAAATCCGCCAGTTCACCGTCAAAACCTGACTCTTTCGCCAGTTTCTGCAAAAATTGCATCAGGTTCAGGTCGGGCTCTTTTTGCCAGGCTGGCTGGAGGAGTTCAATAACTTCATTCAGGCGTTTACATTTCATGGTCGTGCTCCTTACTCTTGAGACAGACACGTTAGCAGGGTCAATCCCACAATAAAAGAGGCGATATCAGTGAATCAGGATAGTGCAATAACAGGGGTTGTACTGGCTGGTGGAAAGGCCAGGCGAATGGGGGGCATTGATAAAGGCTTGCTTGAGCTTAGAGGGAAACCGCTGTGGAAACATGTCGCCGATACGCTGTTATCGCAACTGAATACAGTGGTTGTGAATGCGAATCGACATCAGGAAATTTATCGCTCGGGTGGCCTGAAAGTCATTTCAGATGTGATGGCGGATTTTCCCGGCCCGCTGGCGGGCATGCTTTCTGTTTTCCAACAGGAGACTGGCGACTGGTTTCTGTTCTGCCCCTGCGATACCCCTTTTATCCCGCAGACGCTGGCAGCCCGATTACGTGCCCGGTGCAATCAGGCACCGGTGGTATGGGTGCATGATGGAGAGCGCGATCATCCCACCATTGCGCTGGTTCACCGCTCAGTCCAGCCATTTTTGCAGCGCTATTTACAGTCAGGCGAGCGGCGGGTAATGGTTTTCATGCGTCAGGCAGGTGGGCATGCCGTTGACTTCAGCGACTGCAAGGAAGCGTTTGTGAATGTGAATACCCTTGAGGAGCTTGATAAATGGCAGGAGAAACCATGATCCCTTTACTGGCTATCGCCGCGTGGAGCGGAACGGGAAAAACGACGCTGCTCAGGAAGCTCATCCCGGCGCTGTGCGCCGCCGGGATCCGCCCAGGGCTTATCAAACATACGCATCATGATATGGATGTGGATAAGCCAGGCAAAGACAGCTACGAGCTACGCAAAGCAGGAGCGGCGCAAACGCTGGTCGCCAGTCAGCAACGTTGGGCATTAATGACTGAGACGCCTGAAGAACCCGAACTGGATCTGGCGTACCTGGTCAGCAGGATGGATCATGCCACGCTGGATCTGGTGCTGGTTGAGGGATTTAAGCATGAGGCCGTGCCTAAGATCCTGCTGTTCAGAAGCGATGCCGGGCATGATTTCAGCGAGTTAACGCTGGATGAGCATGTGATTGCGGTGGCCAGTGATGTTGTATTGCCGCTTGAAGTTCCGGTGCTGGATTTAAATGATGTGGATGTGATTGCGGAATTTATTGTGGAGTGGAGTGCGATCTGACGACTTGCCGGGTGGCGGCTTCGCCTTACCCGGCCTACATAATTTGGCGGTCCAGAAACGCAAAAAAGCCCATCCGTCAGGATGGGCTTCTTCACTTATTTGATGCCTGGCAGTTCCCTACTCTCACATGGGGAGACCCCACACTACCATCGGCGCTACGGCGTTTCACTTCTGAGTTCGGCATGGGGTCAGGTGGGACCACCGCGCTACAGCCGCCAGGCAAATTCTTTTGTGCTCAAAACGAATATTTTACTCTGATGCTGTCTTGCCTCAGCGCAAAATATTTCGTTTTCGCAAATCTGTTATCAGGCTGAAATTCTCTCTATTCCGCCAAAACATCTTCGGCGTTGTAAGGTTAAGCCTCACGGTTCATTAGTACCGGTTAGCTCAACGCATCGCTGCGCTTACACACCCGGCCTATCAACGTCGTCGTCTTCAACGTTCCTTCAGGACCCTTAAAGGGTCAGGGAGAACTCATCTCGGGGCAAGTTTCGTGCTTAGATGCTTTCAGCACTTATCTCTTCCGCATTTAGCTACCGGGCAGTGCCATTGGCATGACAACCCGAACACCAGTGATGCGTCCACTCCGGTCCTCTCGTACTAGGAGCAGCCCCCTCAATTCTCCAGCGCCCACGGCAGATAGGGACCGAACTGTCTCACGACGTTCTAAACCCAGCTCGCGTACCACTTTAAATGGCGAACAGCCATACCCTTGGGACCTACTTCAGCCCCAGGATGTGATGAGCCGACATCGAGGTGCCAAACACCGCCGTCGATATGAACTCTTGGGCGGTATCAGCCTGTTATCCCCGGAGTACCTTTTATCCGTTGAGCGATGGCCCTTCCATTCAGAACCACCGGATCACTAAGACCTGCTTTCGCACCTGCTCGCGCCGTCACGCTCGCAGTCAAGCTAGCTTATGCCTTTGCACTAACCTCCTGATGTCCGACCAGGATTAGCTAACCTTCGTGCTCCTCCGTTACTCTTTAGGAGGAGACCGCCCCAGTCAAACTACCCACCAGACACTGTCCGCAACCCGGATCACGGGTCCACGTTAGAACACCAGCCATTAAAGGGTGGTATTTCAAGGTTGGCTCCACACGAACTGGCGTCCGCGCTTCAAAGCCTCCCACCTATCCTACACATCAAGGACCAGTGTTCAGTGTCAAGCTATAGTAAAGGTTCACGGGGTCTTTCCGTCTTGCCGCGGGTACACTGCATCTTCACAGCGAGTTCAATTTCACTGAGTCTCGGGTGGAGACAGCCTGGCCATCATTACGCCATTCGTGCAGGTCGGAACTTACCCGACAAGGAATTTCGCTACCTTAGGACCGTTATAGTTACGGCCGCCGTTTACCGGGGCTTCGATCAAGAGCTTCTCCGCGAGGATAACCCCATCAATTAACCTTCCGGCACCGGGCAGGCGTCACACCGTATACGTCCACTTTCGTGTTTGCACAGTGCTGTGTTTTTAATAAACAGTTGCAGCCAGCTGGTATCTTCGACTGATTTCAGCTCCACGAGCAAGTCGCTTCACCTACCTATCAGCGTGCCTTCTCCCGAAGTTACGGCACCATTTTGCCTAGTTCCTTCACCCGAGTTCTCTCAAGCGCCTTGGTATTCTCTACCTGACCACCTGTGTCGGTTTGGGGTACGATCTGATGTTACCTGATGCTTAGAGGCTTTTCCTGGAAGCAGGGCATTTGTTGCTTCAGCACCGTAGTGCCTCGTCATCACGCCTCAGTGTTAAAGTGAACCGGATTTACCTGGAACACACACCTACACGCTTAAACCGGGACAACCGTCGCCCGGCCAACATAGCCTTCTCCGTCCCCCCTTCGCAGTAACACCTGGTACAGGAATATTAACCTGTTTCCCATCGACTACGCCTTTCGGCCTCGCCTTAGGGGTCGACTCACCCTGCCCCGATTAACGTTGGACAGGAACCCTTGGTCTTCCGGCGAGCGGGCTTTTCACCCGCTTTATCGTTACTTATGTCAGCATTCGCACTTCTGATACCTCCAGCATGCCTCACAGCACACCTTCACAGGCTTACAGAACGCTCCCCTACCCAACAACACTTAGTGTCGCTGCCGCAGCTTCGGTGCATGGTTTAGCCCCGTTACATCTTCCGCGCAGGCCGACTCGACCAGTGAGCTATTACGCTTTCTTTAAATGATGGCTGCTTCTAAGCCAACATCCTGGCTGTCTGAGCCTTCCCACATCGTTTCCCACTTAACCATGACTTTGGGACCTTAGCTGGCGGTCTGGGTTGTTTCCCTCTTCACGACGGACGTTAGCACCCGCCGTGTGTCTCCCGTGATAACATTCTCCGGTATTCGCAGTTTGCATCGGGTTGGTAAGTCGGGATGACCCCCTAGCCGAAACAGTGCTCTACCCCCGGAGATGAATTCACGAGGCGCTACCTAAATAGCTTTCGGGGAGAACCAGCTATCTCCCGGTTTGATTGGCCTTTCACCCCCAGCCACAAGTCATCCGCTAATTTTTCAACATTAGTCGGTTCGGTCCTCCAGTTAGTGTTACCCAACCTTCAACCTGCCCATGGCTAGATCACCGGGTTTCGGGTCTATACCCTGCAACTTAACGCCCAGTTAAGACTCGGTTTCCCTTCGGCTCCCCTATTCGGTTAACCTTGCTACAGAATATAAGTCGCTGACCCATTATACAAAAGGTACGCAGTCACCCCATAAAGAGGCTCCCACTGCTTGTACGTACACGGTTTCAGGTTCTTTTTCACTCCCCTCGCCGGGGTTCTTTTCGCCTTTCCCTCACGGTACTGGTTCACTATCGGTCAGTCAGGAGTATTTAGCCTTGGAGGATGGTCCCCCCATATTCAGACAGGATACCACGTGTCCCGCCCTACTCATCGAGCTCACAACACGTGCAGTTTTGTGTACGGGGCTGTCACCCTGTATCGCCGGCCTTTCCAGACCGTTCCACTACCACACATGCTGATTCAGGCTCTGGGCTGCTCCCCGTTCGCTCGCCGCTACTGGGGGAATCTCGGTTGATTTCTTTTCCTCGGGGTACTTAGATGTTTCAGTTCCCCCGGTTCGCCTCGTTAACCTATGTATTCAGTTAACGATAGTGCAACGAATTGCACTGGGTTTCCCCATTCGGACATCGCCGGCTATAACGGTTCATATCACCTTACCGGCGCTTTTCGCAGATTAGCACGTCCTTCATCGCCTCTGACTGCCAGGGCATCCACCGTGTACGCTTAGTCGCTTAACCTCACAACCCGAAGATGTTTCACTTCTGATTGCGAAAATTTGAGAGACTCGAACACACCATTAACGGTGTGTCGTTTCAATTTTCAGCTTGATCCAGATTTTTAAAGAGCAAAACTTCGCAGTGCACCTTTTCAGGTTCACTCTGAAGTTTTCTTGATAACGTTCTACAGTATGGTGGAGCTATGCGGGATCGAACCGCAGACCTCCTGCGTGCAAAGCAGGCGCTCTCCCAGCTGAGCTATAGCCCCATACAGTGTAGTTAAACCTCATCCCCAATTCGTTGCCGGGCGCGGCGTGGTGAAGCGAAGCATACTGAAGTATGCGAGCTTTGCCACAACAAAGCACGGGAGCGAATTTGGTAGGCCTGAGTGGACTTGAACCACCGACCTCACCCTTATCAGGGGTGCGCTCTAACCACCTGAGCTACAAGCCTGTAGAGGTTTTACTGCTCGTTTTTCATCAGACAATCTGTGTGGGCACTACAAAGGCAGGTTCTTTAAGGTAAGGAGGTGATCCAACCGCAGGTTCCCCTACGGTTACCTTGTTACGACTTCACCCCAGTCATGAATCACAAAGTGGTAAGCGCCCTCCCGAAGGTTAAGCTACCTACTTCTTTTGCAACCCACTCCCATGGTGTGACGGGCGGTGTGTACAAGGCCCGGGAACGTATTCACCGTGGCATTCTGATCCACGATTACTAGCGATTCCGACTTCATGGAGTCGAGTTGCAGACTCCAATCCGGACTACGACATACTTTATGAGGTCCGCTTGCTCTCGCGAGGTCGCTTCTCTTTGTATATGCCATTGTAGCACGTGTGTAGCCCTGGTCGTAAGGGCCATGATGACTTGACGTCATCCCCACCTTCCTCCAGTTTATCACTGGCAGTCTCCTTTGAGTTCCCGGCCTAACCGCTGGCAACAAAGGATAAGGGTTGCGCTCGTTGCGGGACTTAACCCAACATTTCACAACACGAGCTGACGACAGCCATGCAGCACCTGTCTCACAGTTCCCGAAGGCACATTCTCATCTCTGAAAACTTCTGTGGATGTCAAGACCAGGTAAGGTTCTTCGCGTTGCATCGAATTAAACCACATGCTCCACCGCTTGTGCGGGCCCCCGTCAATTCATTTGAGTTTTAACCTTGCGGCCGTACTCCCCAGGCGGTCTATTTAACGCGTTAGCTCCGGAAGCCACGCCTCAAGGGCACAACCTCCAAATAGACATCGTTTACGGCGTGGACTACCAGGGTATCTAATCCTGTTTGCTCCCCACGCTTTCGCACCTGAGCGTCAGTCTTCGTCCAGGGGGCCGCCTTCGCCACCGGTATTCCTCCAGATCTCTACGCATTTCACCGCTACACCTGGAATTCTACCCCCCTCTACGAGACTCAAGCCTGCCAGTTTCGAATGCAGTTCCCAGGTTGAGCCCGGGGATTTCACATCCGACTTGACAGACCGCCTGCGTGCGCTTTACGCCCAGTAATTCCGATTAACGCTTGCACCCTCCGTATTACCGCGGCTGCTGGCACGGAGTTAGCCGGTGCTTCTTCTGCGGGTAACGTCAATCACTGTGGTTATTAACCACAATGCCTTCCTCCCCGCTGAAAGTACTTTACAACCCGAAGGCCTTCTTCATACACGCGGCATGGCTGCATCAGGCTTGCGCCCATTGTGCAATATTCCCCACTGCTGCCTCCCGTAGGAGTCTGGACCGTGTCTCAGTTCCAGTGTGGCTGGTCATCCTCTCAGACCAGCTAGGGATCGTCGCCTTGGTGAGCCGTTACCTCACCAACAAGCTAATCCCATCTGGGCACATCCGATGGCAAGAGGCCCGAAGGTCCCCCTCTTTGGTCTTGCGACATTATGCGGTATTAGCTACCGTTTCCAGTAGTTATCCCCCTCCATCGGGCAGTTTCCCAGACATTACTCACCCGTCCGCCACTCGTCAGCGAAGCAGCAAGCTGCTTCCTGTTACCGTTCGACTTGCATGTGTTAGGCCTGCCGCCAGCGTTCAATCTGAGCCATGATCAAACTCTTCAATTTAAGTTTGATGCTCTTAGAATTAAACGTCGTAATGAATTACGTGTTCACTCTTTGAGACTTGGTATTCATTTTTCGTCCGAGGACGTTAAGAATCCATGTCACTCTGAGTGCCCACACAGATTGTCTGATAAATTGTTAAAGAGCAGTGCCGCTTCGCTTTTTCTCAGCGGCGCGGGGTGTGCATAATACGCTTTCCCGCTTCAGAGTCAAGCATTTATTTCGCTTTTCTCTGTGGGCGTTCATCTCTGAACCCCGCTGACCCGGCGGCTTGTTTGCCGTTGTTCCGTGTCAGTGGAGGCGCATTATAGGGAGTTATTTCGGGCTGACAAGGGGAAATTTAAAATAATTTCTCAACCGCGCATTTTTTACTCTTTACGTTTATTTAACCACCGAATCGGGAGTTAACTGAGCGATTTCTCGGGCAAAACTCGCGACCTGCTCCCAGTCGGTATAGATAACTTCTTTACGCGTATCCGTTTCGCCGCCCGACATTTTCATAATGAGTTGAATCATTATGCGGTCATACCAGCGATAGCGTGGATACAGCAGCGCCCCGGCGATAACCACAGAACGGTCTGGCCGCCACTGCGAGTTCATTAAAAACTTGCGCGCGTAGCTGTTGGTTTGCGGCGTCCGCTTTTCCGGTTTACGCGCCACCAGGTTGACGGAGTAAAACGCGCTTGGCATGTGATTCAGTCGCGTCGCATGTTTCTTCACAAACTCGAGAAATGCGGAATGATAGTGTCCATAACGAATGGATGCGCCGATGACCACACGATCATAGCGTTCCCAGTCAGGCTCTTCGGTACGATGCAGATTGACGACATCCGTACAAACGCCAAGCTCTTTGAGTTCTGACGCCAGATAAGCGGCGATTTCCTGGGTCTGTCCATCACGAGATGAGAAAAGAATCAGTGTTTTCACGTGTTACTCCATTATTCACGCCAGAAGGTCGGGGTAAAAAGTACCAGCAAAGTGAAGACTTCCAGACGACCGAACAGCATATTGGCAATCAGGATCCATTTTGCCACTGGATTCATACTGGCAAAGTTATCCGCCACGACGCCCAGCCCGGGCCCAAGGTTGTTCAGCGTCGCCACCACGGAAGCAAAGGCAGAGAAATCGTCCACGCCAGTCGCGATAATCGCCAGCATACTGACAATAAAGACCAGCGCATACGCCGAGAAAAATCCCCAGACCGCTTCAAGAATACGCTCCGGCAGCGCGCGATTCCCCAGTTTGATGCTATAGACCGCATTGGGATGTACCAGGCGCTTCAGCTCGCGGTTCCCCTGTTTGAACAGCAAGAGGATACGGATAACCTTCAGTCCCCCGCCCGTTGATCCCGCACAACCGCCGATAAACGCGGAGCATAGCAGCAGTACCGGCAGGAAAAGCGGCCAGCGCGCAATACTGTCGGTTGTAAATCCGGCCGTGGTAGCCATCGACACCACCTGGAAAAAGGCCTGATTGAGCGTCGTCAGCGCGGAGCTATAGATGTTATGGAACCAGAGCACTAATGTGCAGATGACCACCAGCGTCAGTTGGACGCCAATGAACATGCGAAATTCGGGGTCACGCCAGTAAACCTTCAGGCTGCGGCCACTCAGTAACGAGAAGTGCAGGCCGTAGTTACAGCCGGAGATTAATAAGAAGATAGCGATGATGGTGTTAATCGTTGGGCTGTCAAAATAGCCCACGCTGGCATCATGGGTAGAAAACCCGCCGATCGCGATAGTGGCGAAACTGTGTCCGATGGCGTCAAACGCTGGCATGCCAGCAAACCACAGCGCCAGCGCGCAGGCGACCGTCAGCAGGACGTAGATCAACCACAGCGTTTTTGCCGTTTCGGCAATACGCGGGCGCATCTTGTTATCTTTCAGCGGTCCAGGCATTTCAGCGCGATAGAGCTGCATCCCACCGACGCCGAGTATCGGCAAGATCGCGACGGCCAGTACAATGATTCCCATCCCACCAAACCATTGCAGCATCTGGCGATAAAAGAGGATCGCATGCGGTAGCGAATCCAGCCCCACCAGCGTGGTGGCGCCGGTCGTGGTCAGTCCGGAGAATGATTCGAAAAACGCATCGGTAATTGTGAGGTTCGGGCTTTCAGAAAAAATGAAGGGCAACGCACCCACGCTACCCAGCACGGTCCAGAACAGTACCACGATCAGAAACCCTTCACGGGATTTCAGTTCGCCTTTCTCACGACGGTTCGGCCACCACAACATGGAACCAATCACCAGCGCGACAAAAAAGGTTTGCGTAAATGCGCGTCCCGCCCCATCACGATAGATAAGCGCTACCAGCCCCGGGAGGATCATCGTGCCCGAAAATAAGATGACCAGTAGTCCTACGATTCGGGTAATGGCGCGAAAATGCATCTCTGCCGCTTCCTTAGTTCTTCAAAATGAGGTGGGGATTATTCTTCAATCGCTAACAATTGCAATGAACCACGACTAAAATCTGCCAGCTTTGCTGAAAATTCATCCACTTTCGCATAAGGAAGCGCCACCCGTAACCGAACGAATGCCTGGTAATCACTGGTGACGATTTTGCCGTCATATTGACCCAGAAGTGCTTCAACGCCAGCCAACTGCGCGTACTCACACTGCAAAGTATATTCGGTTAATGGCGTCTTGCGCTGCGTCGTTAACTGACGCAATGCCTGGTTTACCCCACCGCCATAGGCTTTAACCAGTCCGCCGGTGCCGAGTAAGATCCCGCCGTAATAGCGCACGACGACGGCGGTAATTTCCCCAACTCCGCTGCCCATCAACTGCGCGAGCATCGGCTTGCCTGCCGTTCCCGCCGGTTCACCATCATCTGAAAAGCCCAGTTGCTGCGAATCATCGGGCGCTCCCGCCACCCACGCCACGCAATGGTGACGGGCGTCCGGGTGCTCCGCTCTGACTGATTCCACAAACGCCTTTGCCGCCTCAACGCCATCGGTATGCGCCAACAACGTAATGAAGCGGCTTTTTTTGATCTCTTCGACAACGGTGACCGGTGCCGCAGGGATTAACCAACTGTCCATTACGCCAGTTTCAGATCCCGCGTCATGTTTTCAACGTTGTTCTCGTGGATCACCACGTTGTCTTCAATACGAATACCACCAAACGGTTTCAGCGCTTCAATTTTCTGCCAGTTGAAGTGTTTGCTGAACTGCCCTTCACGCCACGGCGCGAGCAGAGATTCGATGAAATAAAAGCCCGGTTCAATGGTCAGCACCATGCCCGGCTGGAGCACACGGGTGCAGCGCAGATACGGATATTTGGACGGCGCGGCAAGATGCGTACCGCTGTCATCCTGCATAAAGCCAGCAACATCATGCACCTGCAGGCCCAGCGGATGGCCGATACCGTGCGGCATAAACGGTCCGGTGAGATCGTTTTCGACCATCGCCTCTTCGCTCATGTCGGTGACGAGCTGATGCTTACGCAGCAGTTTCGCAATACGCTGATGGAACTGAACGTGATAATCCACATAGCTGACACCCGCTTTCATGGTGGCAATCAGCGCCAGCTGTTCGTCATTCACATCTTTCACTAACTGCGCATACTCGTTGTCGCTTTTCGCCGACCAGGTACGGGTCAGGTCTGCGGCATAACCGTTGTACTCCGCACCAGCATCCAACAGGAAGCTGCGGATTTCAGACGGTGCCTGATGATCCAGCTTCGTATAATGCAGAACCGACGCATGCTCGTTCAGCGCCACGATATTGCTGTACGGCACATCGGTGTCGCGGTGACCGGTCGCAGTCAGATAGGCCAGGTTGATATCGAACTCGCTCATCCCCGAACGGAAAGCTTCTTCCGCCGCACGGTGCCCATTCACTGCCATTTTCTGCGCTTCACGCATGCAGGCCAGTTCGTAGTCCGTTTTGTAGGCGCGGTAATAGTGCAGATAGTCGATCACCCCTTTCGGGTTGATATTGCTGGCGGCGATCTCCAGTTGCAACGCACGCTCCGGAACCGGGCCGATATAACCAATATTGCCGCGCGCGGCAGGCAGTTGACTACCAATGCCATCCGCCTTCGGCAGGGCAATCACCTCAACGTCTTCAGTCCAGAAGGAGGTCGGCAGCGGTTCTACGTTGTGCCAGTAATCGACCGGCAAGTAAAACCACAGCTTGGGTTTGTTCACCCCATCAACCAGCAACCAGCAGTTGGGAACCTGAGTCACCGGTACCCAGGCTTTAAACTGCGGATTAACCTTAAACGGGTAAGGATGATCGTCGAGAAAAACGTTAACCAGCTCGCCGGAGTGAATAAGCAGCGCATCAAGCTTAAAGCGTTCCAGCGCATCACGCGTCCGTTCTTGTAAGGTAACGATATGATTTTTATAGAGTGCGGCCAGTGATTCCATTTTCTATCCTTCTGTTTTTTCGACCTCAAGTCTCCGCATCTTAGCACATCGATTCACGAGAGCGTGATTTCTACCAGGTGTGATCGGATCGGCATTTTTTTAATCAGTCATTTGCATTTTATTAACATAAAATACACACTTCGCTTCATCTGGTATGACCAGATCACCTTGCGGATTCAGGAGACTGACATGCTTTACAAAGGCGACAACCTGTACCTCGACTGGCTGGAAGATGGCATCGCCGAACTGGTGTTCGATGCCCCAGGCTCAGTGAACAAACTCGACACAGCAACCGTCGCCAGCCTCGGCCAGGCGCTGGACGTACTGGAAAAACAAACAGATTTAAAAGGGCTGCTGCTGCGTTCGAATAAAGCGGCCTTTATCGTCGGTGCGGATATCACCGAATTCTTGTCGCTGTTTCTCGTTCCCGAAGAACAGCTCAGCCAGTGGTTGCATTTCGCCAACAGCGTCTTTAACCGTCTGGAAGATCTGCCGGTTCCGACCCTCTCTGCGGTTAACGGTTATGCGCTGGGCGGCGGCTGCGAATGTGTACTGGCGACCGATTACCGCCTGGCGACGCCGGATCTGCGTATCGGTCTGCCAGAAACCAAACTGGGCATCATGCCTGGCTTTGGCGGTTCCGTACGTATGCCGCGCATGTTAGGTGCGGACAGCGCGCTGGAGATCATTGCAGCCGGTAAAGACGTTGGTGCGGAACAGGCGCTGAAAATCGGTCTGGTCGATGGCGTCGTAAAAGCAGAAAAACTGATTGAGGGCGCAAAAGCCGTTTTACGTCAGGCCATCAACGGCGATCTGGACTGGAAAGCGAAGCGTCAACCGAAGCTGGAACCGCTGAAGCTCAGCAAAATTGAAGCCGCCATGAGCTTTACCATTGCCAAAGGCATGGTCGCGCAAACGGCAGGCAAACATTATCCGGCCCCGATGACCGCGGTGAAAACCATTGAAGCCGCCGCGCGATTTGGCCGTGAAGAAGCGCTTAATCTGGAAAACAAAAGCTTTGTCCCGCTGGCGCACACCAATGAAGCCCGCGCGCTGGTCGGTATCTTCCTTAACGATCAATATGTGAAAGGCAAAGCGAAGAAGCTGACCAAAGACGTTGAGACGCCAAAGCAGGCTGCTGTGCTGGGCGCAGGTATTATGGGCGGCGGTATCGCGTATCAGTCGGCGTGGAAAGGCGTGCCGGTTGTCATGAAAGATATCAACGATAAATCCCTGACCCTCGGAATGACCGAAGCGGCAAAGTTGCTGAACAAACAGCTTGAGCGAGGCAAAATTGACGGTCTGAAGATGGCGGGCGTGATTTCGACCATTCACCCTACGCTGGACTATGCCGGTTTTGATCGCGTCGACGTCGTGGTCGAAGCGGTGGTTGAAAACCCGAAAGTGAAAAAGGCCGTGCTGGCGGAAACCGAAGATAAAGTTCGACCGGATACCGTGCTGGCATCGAACACCTCCACCATTCCCATTAGCGAACTGGCAAGCGTGCTGAAACGCCCGGAAAATTTCTGCGGTATGCACTTCTTTAACCCGGTTCACCGGATGCCGCTGGTTGAGATCATTCGTGGCGAGAAAAGCGCCGATGAAACCATCGCGAAAGTGGTCGCCTGGGCCAGCAAAATGGGCAAAACGCCGATTGTGGTGAACGACTGCCCTGGCTTCTTTGTTAACCGCGTGCTGTTCCCATACTTCGCTGGATTCAGCCAGTTACTGCGCGACGGTGCGGACTTCCGCAAAGTCGACAAGGTCATGGAAAAACAGTTCGGCTGGCCGATGGGCCCGGCGTACCTGCTTGACGTCGTGGGCATTGATACCGCACATCACGCGCAGGCTGTGATGTCCGCAGGCTTCCCGCAGCGGATGCAAAAAGATTATCGCGACGCGATTGATGCGCTGTTTGACGCCAGCCGTTTTGGTCAGAAGAACGGTCTGGGCTTCTGGCGCTATAAAGAAGACAACAAAGGTAAGCCGAAGAAAGAAGAGGATGCCACCGTTGACGACCTGCTGGCTGACGTCAGTAACGCGAAGCGTGATTTCAGCGAAGACGAGATTATCGCCCGTATGATGATCCCGATGGTCAACGAAGTGGTGCGTTGTCTCGAAGAAGGCATTATCGCCAGTCCGGCAGAGGCCGATATGGCGCTGGTTTACGGTCTGGGCTTCCCTCCGTTCCACGGCGGCGCGTTCCGTTGGCTGGATACGCTCGGCAGCGCGAAGTATCTCGATATGGCGCAACAGTATCAGCACCTCGGTCCGTTATATGACGTTCCGGAAGGTCTGCGTAATAAAGCGCGTCATAACGAACCGTATTATCCCCCGGTTGAGCCTGCCCGTCCGGTCGGCGACCTGAAAACGGCTTAAGGAGTCACAATGGAACAGGTTGTAATTGTTGATGCGATCCGTACCCCGATGGGCCGTTCGAAAGGGGGCGCGTTTCGCAACGTGCGTGCGGAAGATCTCTCCGCACATTTGATGCGCAGTCTGCTGGCGCGTAATCCGGCGCTTGAAGCGGCTGCGCTTGATGACATCTACTGGGGTTGCGTGCAGCAGACGCTGGAGCAGGGCTTTAACATCGCCCGTAACGCGGCGTTGTTAGCGGAAGTTCCCCACTCCGTTCCGGCGGTGACCGTCAACCGTCTGTGTGGCTCCTCCATGCAGGCATTGCATGACGCCGCGCGGATGATCATGACCGGTGATGCGCAGGCCTGTCTGGTGGGTGGCGTGGAACATATGGGCCATGTGCCGATGAGCCACGGCGTCGATTTCCACCCGGGTCTGAGCCGTAACGTCGCCAAAGCGGCGGGCATGATGGGACTGACGGCGGAGATGCTCTCCCGCATGCACGGCATCAGCCGTGAAATGCAGGATGCCTTTGCCGCGCGTTCACACGCCCGCGCCTGGGCCGCAACGCAGTCTGGCGCGTTTAAGAATGAAATTATCCCAACCGGCGGGCATGACGCCGATGGCGTGCTGAAGCAGTTTAACTACGACGAAGTGATCCGCCCGGAAACCACGGTTGAAGCGCTGTCTACCTTACGTCCGGCGTTTGACCCGGTCAGCGGCACGGTCACCGCAGGCACCTCTTCTGCACTCTCCGATGGCGCCGCCGCCATGCTGGTGATGAGCGCGAGTCGTGCCCGCGAGTTAGGCCTGAAACCACGCGCCCGGGTGCGTTCAATGGCGGTGGTGGGTTGTGACCCTTCCATCATGGGATACGGCCCGGTGCCTGCGTCAACGCTGGCGCTGAAAAAAGCGGGGCTTTCCACCAGCGATATCGGTTTGTTTGAGATGAACGAAGCGTTTGCTGCGCAGATCCTGCCATGCATTAAAGATCTGGGGTTGATGGAGCAGATCGACGAGAAGATCAACCTTAACGGTGGTGCGATCGCGCTCGGTCACCCGCTGGGTTGTTCTGGTGCGCGTATCAGCACCACGCTGCTGAACCTGATGGAACGCAAAGATGTCCAGTTCGGTCTGGCGACGATGTGTATTGGATTGGGTCAGGGTATCGCGACGGTATTTGAGCGGGTGTAAAGATATTCACTCATTGTAGGCCGGGTAAGCGAAGCGCCCCCGGCTCGATTGCCGGATGGCGACGCTAAAGCATCTTATCCGGCCTACAACGAAAACGTCACTGTATAACAATTTAGTTGCCGTTCTTCCCGCCTGTCAGGGGCGGGTTTTTTCTTCTTCGTAGCTCTTCTTAGATAAATGCGAACGCGTCGCCAAACAGGCGATCTTCACGTGCGCTGCGCTCATTACAGAACAGGTCACGCGCAATTTTCGCCATCTCAAAACGTCCGGCAATGTAGATGTCATGATCGGCCAGCGTTCCGTGATCCTGCAACACCGCCGTTAAGACCGTTCCTGTACGTCCACGCCAGCCAGCTTCCGGTTGTTCCACCACGGCTTCGACGCGCAGATTGGGATGGTTGACAGAGAGCGCTTCAAGTTCAGAGAGATCGTAGAGATGCTTCTCTTCGCGCCCCCCCCAGTAAATCGTGACCTCACGATTGGGATTATGCGCCAGCGCTGTCAGCAGAATGGAACGGGCGTAAGAAAAACCCGTACCGCCAGCAATCAGGATCAGCGGACGCTCTTCATCGTCACGCAGCCATGCGTCGCCGTGCGGAATATCTATCGTTATCTCATGGTCTTTCAGGATGCGATCCATCACCGCTTTGGCATAGAGATTAATTTCTGACGCGCCAATGTGGAGCTCAATAAAACCTTGCTCATCCGGCGTAGAGGCCATCGAGAACGGGCGTTTGTCCCGCTCATCCATCACGACCATCAAATATTGACCGGCACGAAAGGAAAATGCCGCGTCGGGTACTAAACGAACACGGTATACGGTATCAGTGATAGCTTCTACCGAGGTCACTTTACAGCTTAAGGTTGTCATGCGCTCCCTCTATGGGTCTGTAGGGCAAAACGAGCGCCTCAGGCGCCTTTACCGTCATTAATGATGGCCAGCTCATCCCAAATCGCATCGATGCGGGCGGTCACGTCGGGATCTTTTTTAATTGGACGTCCCCACTCGCGTTGGGTTTCACCTGGCCATTTGTTTGTGGCATCCAGCCCCATTTTTGAACCCAGACCGGAGACCGGCGAGGCAAAATCCAGATAATCAATTGGCGTATTCTCTACCAGCACCGTGTCCCTGGCCGGGTCCATACGGGTGGTAATCGCCCAAATCACATCGTTCCAGTCGCGTGCATTGACATCATCATCACAAACGATAACAAATTTGGTGTACATAAACTGGCGTAAAAATGACCAGACACCCATCATGACGCGTTTCGCATGCCCCGCGTACTGTTTTTTAATCGTGACGACGGCAAGGCGATAAGAGCACCCTTCCGGCGGCAGGTAAAAATCGACGATTTCGGGGAACTGTTTTTGCAGAATCGGCACAAACACTTCATTCAGCGCAACGCCAAGTACGGCAGGCTCATCCGGCGGACGACCGGTGTAGGTCGAATGATAAATCGCATCCTCACGCTGGGTAATATGCGTGACGGTAAAGACCGGAAAGCTATCCACTTCATTGTAATACCCCGTATGGTCGCCATACGGGCCTTCCGGCGCCATTTCACCCGGATCGATATACCCTTCCAACACAATTTCCGCACTGGCAGGCACTTCAAGATCGTTAGACAGGCATTTAACCACTTCGGTTTTCGTGCCGCGCAGCAGACCGGCAAAGGCGTACTCTGAGAGTGTGTCCGGTACCGGCGTCACTGCGCCAAGAATGGTGGCAGGATCAGCCCCCAGCGCAACGGAAACCGGGAAAGGTTCACCCGGATGCGCCGCACACCACTCCTGATAATCAAGCGCGCCGCCGCGATGGGACAGCCAGCGCATGATCAGTTTATTTTTGCCAATCAACTGCTGGCGATAAATGCCCAGATTCTGCCGCTCTTTATGCGGGCCACGCGTTACGGTCAGCCCCCAGGTAATGAGCGGCGCAGCGTCTTCTGGCCAGCAGGTCATAATGGGAATTCGGTGTAAATCGACGTCATCGCCAGAGATGATTTTTTGCTGACAAGGCGCACCGCGCAGTCGCTTCGTCGGCATATTCAGCACCTGTTTGAACTGCGGCAGTTTATCAAACAGATCGCGAAAGCCCTTCGGCGGCTCCGGCTCTTTCAAAAAGGCCAGTAATTTACCCACTTCCCGCAGCGCAGAGACATCATCCTGCCCCATCCCCATCGCGACACGTTTTGGCGTACCGAACAGGTTACACAACACCGGCATTGAATAGCCTTTGGGGTTTTCAAACAGCAGCGCAGGGCCACCGGCACGCAGCGTGCGGTCGGCAATTTCTGTGATTTCCAGGTATGGATCCACTTCAAGCGTAATGCGTTTGAGTTCGCCCTGTTGTTCAAGCAGCGTCAGGAAGTCGCGTAAATCGTGATATTTCATGGCGTCCATTGTGGCCTCTTCGTAAGCGCCTCATTATACGGCGTTCATCATCGTGATGCTGTATTTTTGTTAAATTAGCGTGAACTCTGGCAGCCCACCGCCGCCGCCGGGATTATAATTAACTTCACGCCTTGCATTTGCTATGCTTGCGCCCCGAATAAGCGGATAAGAGTCATTATGCAATCCTGGTATTTACTGTACTGCAAACGCGGGCAACTTCAGCGTGCTCAGGAACACCTCGAAAGACAGGCAGTGAGCTGCCTGACACCGATGATCACCCTGGAAAAAATGGTGCGTGGAAAACGTACTGCAGTCAGCGAACCCCTGTTCCCTAACTATTTGTTCGTGGAATTTGACCCGGAAGTGATTCATACCACGACGATCAATGCCACGCGCGGCGTCAGCCATTTTGTCCGCTTTGGCGCATCACCGGCAATTGTCCCTTCCACGGTAATTCACCAGCTCTCCGTCTATAAACCAGAAGGCATTGTCGACCCTGAAACGCCTTACCCTGGCGACCGTGTGGTCATCACGGAAGGCGCTTTTGAAGGCCTGCAAGCGATCTTCACTGAACCGGACGGTGAAGCGCGTTCCATGCTGCTGCTCAACCTGTTGAATAAAGAGGTGAAGCAGAGCGTGAAAAATACCGGTTTCCGTAAGCTTTAACGGCGACTCAGAACGTAATTCCAAACAGCTTCCTGACGTTCGCATCCGTTGTAGCGGAAAGCCATTGCAGATCGTCTCCTCGCCAGTGAGCGATACGCTCAAGAATATGTGGCAGATGCGCCGGTTCGTTACGTCGCGATGCGGGTTTCGGCGAGAGATCGCGCGGCAACAGATACGGCGCATCGGTTTCAATCAGCAACTGTTCGGCCGGAATAAACGGTAGCAATTCGCGCAGCTCAAGCCCACGACGTTCATCACATACCCAGCCCGTAATACCGATGTACATGCCCCTGTCGACACACGCCAGCATCTCTTCGCGCGTGCCGGTAAAGCAGTGCAGCACCGCACCCGGGAGTTTGTCCAGCCACGGATCCAACAGCGTCAGAAATCGTGCATGCGCATCACGACAATGCATAAAGACCGGCATCTGTAACTCAGCAGCGATACGCAACTGTGCGTCAAACGCCCGCTCTTGTTCCTGCGGGGTGGAAAAATTGCGATTGAAATCAAGGCCACATTCGCCAATCGCCACGACCTCAGGCCTGGACGCCAGCGCCACAATCGCCTCCTCAGTTGCAGGCTGCCACTGGCTGCTGTCGTGTGGATGAACACCGGCCGTCGACCAGCAGTGAGGATAGATCTGCGCCAATCGCTGCGCCTGCTGGCTTTCATGCAGATTGGTTCCGGTCAGAAGCAGGCCATTCACACCAGCGGCGGTCGCGCGCGCCACAACCTCATCACGGTCTTTTAAAAACTGCGAGCTGGTTAAATTAACGCCGATATCAAACATGCTTCGCTCCATATGACAACCGCCCTAGCGGGCGGTTGAATTTACTCTTCTGTCTTCTCGGCTTTCTCAGCGTCGGCTTCTGATTCCGCCTCGTTATCTTCATCCCGCGTCTGTCGTTTACCGACATAGAAACGTGAGAAGAAAACGCCGACTTCAAACAGGCAGTACATCGGAATCGCCAGTAACGTCTGCGAAAAAACATCCGGCGGCGTTAGCAACATCCCCACCACAAACGCGCCGACCAGCACGTAAGGCCGTTTTTTACGCAAATCATCCGGTGTAGTCACCCCCATCCAGCAGAGCAACACAATGGCTACGGGAACCTCAAACGAGACCCCGAACGCCATAAACAGCGCCATGACAAAGCTCAGATAGCTGGCAATATCCGTCGAGACCTGTACGCCTTCCGGCGCGGTATTGGCAAGGAAGCCAAACGCCAGCGGGAACACGACAAAGTAGGCAAACGCCATGCCGATATAGAACAGTAACGAGCTGGAGATCAGTAACGGCACCACCATGCGGCGTTCATGCTTATACAGCGCTGGCGCGATAAACGCCCAGACCTGATAAAGGATCACCGGCGCTGACAGGATCAGCGACACCATGAAGGTTAATTTGATCGGGGTGAAGAACGGTGATGCGACATCCGTCGCGATCATGGTCGCACCCTGCGGCAACTGTTTGATAAGCGGCGAGGAAACCAGGTGATAGATGTCATTGGCAAAATAGACCAATGCCAGAAAAATCACGATAACCGCAATAATGCAGTTAAGCAGACGTTTACGCAGCTCAATCAGGTGCGTGATAAGCGGTTGAGTATCTTCTACAGCCATGTTTACGGTTTATCACTCGACGTAGGGGAAGAGCCAGCAACAGGGGCAGCGGTTTTCGGTTCAGCGTCCTTCACGTTGACGGCAGGAGGCGTCTCCCCGACAATCTCAGGAGCCTGTTCCGGTGCGCTGGCCTGGACTTCAGCAGTGGCGGGCGTGACCCCTTCATGCTGTTCTTCGTTCCCTTTCACCACCGGGTTATGGATGGTGTGCGCTTCGTCGCTCGCTTTTTCGGGCTCGTTCGCGCTATAGGAACGCTTCATTGACTCCGCCGCCTGGCGCAGTTCATCCATCGAGGCTTTCAGCTCGGGAGTCAGGTTTTCCAGGCTCGCTTTCTCAACCTTTTTCAGGCTGTCCTGAAACTCCTGGAGCTTAAGCTCCTGGGTCAGTTCATTCTGAACGGTGGTCGCAAGGGATCGCAATGCGCGTACCCAGCCAGCTATCGTTTTGACGGCTACCGGCAATCGCTGCGGCCCCAGTACGACGAGGCCGATAATAAACACCAGTAACAGTTCGCTAAAACCGATATCAAACACGAATTACACCTGCTCTTTATCGTGGCTTTTCGCGTCTTCTTTTTTCGCAGTTTCTTTATCAGCGTCTGCCGGTTTGTCAGTAATAGACTTCGCGGTAAAGTCAGCGTCCTGACTGGCTTTATCCTGTTTAGCATCATCATCACTCATGGCTTTTTTGAAGCCTTTGATGGATGCGCCAAGATCGGAACCGATGGAGCCGAGCTTCTTGGTGCCAAACAACAGTACAACGATGACGGCAATGATCACCAACTGCCAAATACTGATACCACCCATACATGTTCCTCTGTGATAGATGATGAATTATTAAGGCCGTAGTATACGTTACCCGGCCTGCCTTGAGCGATGAAAAAATCAGCGAGTTTTGCGCCAGCCGACAATCCAGGCGACCAGGCCGCCCGCCATTAACCAGCCGGGCATATAGCCCCATTCAGGACGATTAATCAGCAGGAATGTCCCACTTAATAGTAACGTGGCGCCAATTCCCAATAAGTAACGGGATTGGCCCTGACGCACATGATTCTCCTGAAGCTCGCGCGCAATCTTATCAACACTGTGCTGTAAATATTTGCCCTGGCGCAAACTGTCGTACACCAGTTCAGGGAGTTCTGGCATTTTTTCGACCCAGAACGGCGCTTTTTCCTTAAATGCCCTGACCAGCGCCGGAATGCCGACCTGATCTTTAATCCATGATTCCAGAAAAGGCTTCGCCGTTTTCCAGAGATCCAACTGCGGATAGAGCTGACGACCTACGCCCTCAACATACAGTAATGTCTTCTGCAACAATACCAGTTGGGGCTGCACTTCCATGTTAAATCGACGCGCCGTATTGAAAAGGTTTAACAAAACGTGACCAAACGAGATTTCTGCCAGCGGTTTCTCGAAGATAGGCTCGCACACGGTACGAATCGCAAACTCAAACTCTTCAACGTTGGTATCCGGCGGAACCCAGCCAGAATCGACATGCAGTTCCGCAACCTTGCGGTAATCACGATTAAAGAACGCGATGAAGTTCTCCGCCAGGTAACGCTTATCTTCCTTGTTTAAGGAGCCGACAATGCCGCAATCAATGCCAATATATTTCGGGTTTTCGGGGTGTTCATAACTGACAAAGATGTTCCCGGGGTGCATATCCGCGTGGAAAAAGCTGTCGCGAAAGACCTGAGTGAAGAAAACCTGCACGCCGCGCTCCGCCAGCAACTTCATGTTGGTGCCGTTTTTCTCCAGCGTCACCACATCGGAAACCGGGATGCCGTAAATGCGTTCCATCACCATCATATTCTCACTGCAGTAGTCAGAATAGACTTCCGGGATATAGAGCATTGGGCTGTCTTCAAAGTTTCGCCGCAGTTGAATCGCGTTGGCCGATTCGCGCAACAGATTCAGTTCATCAATCAGCGTCTTTTCATATTCCCGCACCACTTCCGTCGGGCGCAGACGGCGACCGTCCGGCAGTAAGCGCGGCACCCAACGGGCAAGCCGATAGATCAGTCTCAGATCTGCTTTGATGACCGGCAGAATGTCCGGACGGATGACTTTGATAACGACCTCTTTGCCGTTCGATTTCAGTCTTGCGGTGTGCACCTGGGCAACCGACGCCGATGCCAGCGGCTGAATCTCAAACTCATCAAACCAGGCTTCAACAGGCAGTCCCCCCATCGCTTCTTCAATTTGCGCTTTCGCCAGCTTGCCATCGAAGGGGGCGACTTTGTCCTGTAACAACGCCAGCTGATCGGCAATATGCGGGGGGAAGAGATCGCGGCGGGTCGAGAGCATTTGGCCAAACTTGATCCACACCGGCCCTAACTCCTGCAGAGCCAGTCTCAGTCGCTCTCCCAGTAATTTGTCTTTATGCCGGTTTGGCATCCAGAACAGGCAGTAACGCCATAACCGTAGCGGCAGCGTGATCCGCATTTTAGGGATGAGCTCATCAAGTCCGTAACTTAAGAAAGTGCGAATGATGAAATATAGGCGCCGTACTTCACCTGGCGTCATTTAGCCTCCAGTTTTTCCAGCCGCCGGGTCAGCGCATCGACAGCGCGTTCCACAGCTGCCGTTTCTTCCGCGAACCAGGCAACCTCAAGCGGTCCGGGCGCCATTCGCCACTCTTCCGTAATGGCTTCGGCAACATAACGTTGCTGACGTTGGATCCCGTGACGGAGAAATTTTGCCCCGCCGCGCAGAGCTTTGCTGATCCCTTCCGCTGCGATGTCGCCAGTATAGGGCGCCAGCAGTTCAGCAGGATCGAATTCCGCCAGATCGGCAAGGGCAACGAAATTCTGCACAACCTGAATATCACCCTGCACTTCCAGTTCGCCACTGCGAATCAGCGCTGTCAGTTGCTGGCGATCGCGTAATTTTGGCAACACGCTGGCATGGGTGATCACCGTACAATCGGCCTCGCCAGCCCACTCGCCCAGCACGTCAACCTGGCGTTCGCTGAACAGCAGAATTAATGATGTCGAAAAGCCTTTTAGCTCTACACGCAGCACTTTTCCCAGCAGACGCGCTCGCGCCGTTTTCAACGCCGGCGAACGATACAGGAATGAATTAAGCAAACTTTCCATTCCTGCAGTCACTAAGGGTTTAAAAGGCATTCCCGTTCTCCTGTCAGAACTTATAGCCGCGATGTAGCGCAACCACACCCGCTGTCAGGTTGTAATAGTCGACGCTTTCGAACCCGGCGTCCTGCATCATCGCTTTCAATGTGTCCTGATCGGGATGCATACGAATGGATTCCGCCAGATAGCGATAGCTGTCGGCATCATTGGCGACCATTGAACCGATACGCGGCAGGATATGGAAAGAGTAGGCGTCATACGCTTTGCTCAGCGGCTCGATAATCGGTTTAGAGAATTCCAGCACCAGCAGACGACCACCCGGTTTCAGGACACGGAACATGGAACGCAGAGCTTTGTCTTTGTCCGTGACGTTACGCAAACCGAAGGAAATCGTAATGCAGTCAAAGGTATTGTCCGGGAACGGCAGCGCTTCCGCATTGGCCTGAACGTATTCTACGTTGCCAATCACGCCGATATTGCGCAGCTTCTCACGGCCCATTTTGAGCATAGAGTCATTGATGTCCGCCAGAATTACCTTGCCGGTCTCCCCGACCAGACGGGAGAATTTGGCCGTCAGATCGCCGGTTCCGCCGGCTAAATCCAGCACTGTCTGACCACGGCGGACGCCGCTACAGTCGATGGTGAAGCGCTTCCACAAACGATGAATGCCAAAAGACATCAAATCATTCATAACATCATATTTTGATGCCACAGAATGAAAAACGTGGGCCACCATGTCCGCTTTATGCTCTTTAGCGACAGTCTGAAAACCAAAGTGCGTCGTTTCTTGTGAATTATCCACCATCTCAGTGCCTGCTCATCAAAAAATTGTTCGAGAAGTGTAACAGATTGGGGCTCATTGCCCTACCCTTCTGCCCGTCCTGGCTACCCCGAACGGACTAATTCGATTGCTGCTTTATCCCGTCATCGTCGGAATAAGATGCATCTTCCTGCTCTTCAGGTACCGATCGCAACCGATACTCTTCATCCTGCGTCGTGGCCTGTTCCGCCAGTTCAGGATTAATCTCGCGCTTAATTTCTACCCCTAAGCCGCGAAACGCTTCGGCCTGCGCCAGCACGTTGCCGCGCCCCGACGACAGCTTTTTCATCGCCTGACGATAGTTATCCTGCGCTTTGTCCAGACTCTGCCCGATGGAGGACATATCATCGACAAAGAGGCGCATCTTGTCGTAGAGCTTACTCGCACGGTCCGCAATCTGTTGCGCATTACGACTTTGATGCTCGTAACGCCACAGATTCGCAATGGTTCGCAACGCCACCAGTAACGTCGTGGGGCTGACCAGCATAATATTATTTTTAAGCGCCTCGGTAATCAGTTCGGGCTGTCGGTCGAGCGCTAACAGAAACGCGGGCTCCACCGGGATAAACATCAGCACGTAATCCAGCGTGCGTAGTCCCGGAAGCTGCTGGTAGTCCTTACGTCCCAACAGGCGAATATGGTTACGCACCGAAGCGATGTGCTCCTGAAGCGCGCTTTCGCGGGTGTAATCGTCTTCCGCATTAAAATAGCGTTCATAGGCCACCAGCGTCATTTTGGCGTCGATCACCACATCTTTTCCCTGCGGCAAACGCACAATTACGTCGGGCTGCATGCGGGAACGGACGTCATTCTCGAGGCTGACCTGCGTTTCGTACTCGTATCCTTCCCGTAACCCCGAGGCCTCCAGCACGCGGGTGAGCACCACTTCACCCCAGTTCCCCTGCGTTTTGTTATCGCCTTTTAGCGCACGCGTCAGGTTGACCGCTTCCTGGGCCATTTGTGCATTAAGCTGTTGGAGATTGCGAATTTCATGCGCCAGGGTGTGACGTTCGCGCGCTTCCTGACCAAAGCTGTCCTGAACCTGGCGACGGAAACCGTCCAGTTGTTCACGCAGCGGCGTCAGCAGACCATTCAGGCTCTGTCGGTTTTGCTCATCAACCCGGCGATTGCTTTGCTCAAAGATTCGGTTTGCCAGATTTTCAAACTGTTCGCTCAGACGCTGCTCGCTGTTGATCATCTGGCGGATTTTATCTTCCGCATGCTGCTGTGTGGCTTCCATTCGCGTGGTCACTTCACGCAAATCCGCTTCCAGCGAGGTGTTAATACTGCGCAGACTACGCAATTCGTTATTGAGCAATTCACACTCATCGCGCCAGTGTTCACTTTGGGCAAGCTGTTGTTTGGCTGCGCTTAATGCCGCCACCATCTCTTCACGTTCAGCGAATTGTTCGGCTTTCTGTTGCGCATGCTGATAGCTGGCCATCAGCCAGCCAAGCGCAATGCCCACCAGCGCAATAACCGCATAAATGATGATTGAGATATCCAAAATGCCTCCCGACGCCATACATCACCCGCACAAAATAGAATTGTGCTGTATAAACGTCCAGTTTTAAAGAACTTTCCTGCGAGGCACTACGCAAATAATCGCGTAAAAGCAAAAGGCCGAACGCATCGGCCTTTTTACGGAAGAGAAGAGAATTAGATGAGACGACGTGCCGCTTCCACCACGATTTTCACCGCATGGCTTTCGGTTTGTTTCATCGTCTCAGCATTCGGGATCTCTTGCTGGGTACGGTTGACGATCACGCCCGCAACCATCCCGGCGCGCAGGCCCTGGCTTGCGCACATGGTCAGCAGCGTGGCGGACTCCATTTCGTAGTTCATCACGCCCATTGACTGCCACTCTTCCATAGAACCTTTGAAACGACGTACTACACGACCAGAGAAGGTGTCGTAACGTTCCTGGCCTGGGTAGAAGGTGTCAGAAGAGGCGGTTACGCCCACATGAGTGGTGGCGCCGATGGATTTTGCCGCTTCAACCAGCGCGGTGGTGCATTCAAAATCAGCGACTGCCGGGTACTCCATCGGAGCAAAGTGCAGGCTCGCGCCATCCAGACGAACGGACGCCGTGGTGACCAGAACATCGCCGACATTGATGTGTGGCTGAATGGCGCCAGTGGTGCCAATACGCAGGAAGGTACGAATGCCCAACTGAGCTAACTCTTCCACCGCAATAGAGGTAGACGGGCCGCCGATACCGGTCGAGCAGACGATGACGGCTTTACCGTCCAGCTCTGCACGCCAGGTGGTGAATTCACGGTGAGATGCCAGCTTAACCGGCTTCTCCATCAGCGCGGCGATCTTTTCCACACGTTCCGGATCGCCAGGGACGATAGCCAGCGTAGCCCCTTGTAAATCGTTCTTGGTGAGGCCGAGATGAAAAACGTCAGACCTGGACATATAAAACTCCTCTGTGATTCGGTTTATGTCAGAAGAAGCAAAAAGACACTTTACCGAAGGACTTAAGATATTTTCGTGACAATCATCACCATGGAGAAATTCAGTTGCATAAATTTACTGATAAAAAGTGATTAATGTCACATTAATAGCCCGATTCTCTCTTTCTTTGCGCAAAAAGCGAGCCGTTTGAGGCAGTGTGAATGGTTAAAGGCTGTCTATAGTTAATAGTGCGCTATTTTTCTAAGGGTACGGAGAATACCATGACATCAACACCACAAACCGGTTTTGCACCTGCAGCATCCCCTATTGCCTCTACCTCAGTTCATACGCCGGACGACGCCATCGTCGCGGGTATTACGTCAATCCCTTCCCAGGGGGACGATATGCCGGCGTTTCACGCACGCCCGAAAAAGAGCGATGGCCCACTGCCTGTGGTCATTGTAGTGCAGGAAATCTTTGGCGTGCATGAACATATCCGCGACATCTGCCGTCGTCTGGCGCTGGACGGATATCTGGCTATCGCGCCAGAACTCTACTTCCGCGAGGGCGATCCCAATGATTTCGCCGATATTCCCACGCTACTGAGCGGTCTGGTGGCGAAAGTGCCGGATTCTCAGGTTCTGGCCGATCTGGATCACGTCGCCAGTTGGGCGTCCCGCAACGGTGGTGATGTTCATCGTCTGATGATCACTGGCTTTTGTTGGGGCGGACGTATTGCGTGGCTGTACGCGGCGCATAACCCGCAACTGAAAGCCGCCGTGGCCTGGTACGGGAAGCTGGTTGGCGATAAGTCGTTGAATTCGCCGAAGCACCCTGTCGATGTGGCGACCGATCTGAACGCCCCGGTATTAGGTCTGTACGGCGGGCAGGATAACAGTATTTCGCAGGAGAGCGTGGAGACCATGCGCCAGGCCTTACGCGCCGCTAACGCCAATACGGAGATTGTCGTCTATCCCGATGCCGGTCATGCCTTCAATGCCGACTACCGCTCGAGCTATCACGAAGAATCCGCCAAAGACGGCTGGCAAAGAATGCTGGCGTGGTTTGCGCAGTACGGAAGTAAGAAATAACGTGATACCCCTGGCGCAGGCCAGGGGTATCCTTGCCAACATTAAGTGTATTGCATCACATTCTTGCGACAATTTTTTTATTCACACTCGCATCCAGCATCAATATTTTTGTCGCTGACAGCCGCACTATGACCCCCTTCACATCCGCCGCTGACCTTCCTTGCGTATGCAAAATTTTCGTCACTGAGCACCAAACTATTTTTCTGTTTAACGCCGTCATTCTCCTGGATACTCAATCACAGACACACGGATCGCTTACTTTGTGAACAGGAGATTTATCATGACGCAACAGATTTTCCAGGCACAACCCTTTGCTCTGCCTTTTAATCCTCAGACGACTGCGTTGGTCATGATCGACATGCAGCGTGATTTTGTTGAAGCCGGTGGATTTGGCGAAGCCCTCGGTAACGATGTGTCATTCGTCCGTAGCGCAATCGAACCCTGTAAAAAGGTGTTGGCGGCGGCGCGCAGTAAGGGGCTGATGGTGATCCATACCCGTGAAGGGCACCGTGCAGATCTCAGCGATTGTCCGCCAGCAAAACTCACGCGCGGCGGTAAAACGTTCATCGGTGAAGCCGGTCCAATGGGGCGTATTCTGGTTCGCGGCGAAGCGGGTCATGACATCATTCCTGAGCTCTACCCTGTGGCGGGTGAACCGATCATCGACAAGCCCGGGAAAGGCGCATTCTACCAGACCGATCTGCATCTGATTTTGCAAAACCGCGGCATCAAAACGCTGATTGTCTGTGGCGTCACAACCGAAGTGTGCGTGAACACTACCGTGCGCGAAGCGAATGACCGCGGCTATGAGTGCATCATTCCCGAAGATTGCGTGGGCTCTTATTTCCCGGAATTCCAGAAATATGCGCTGGAGATGATCAAAGCTCAGGGGGCGATTTTTGGTTGGGTAAGCGACGCTAACGCCATCATTGCTGGGCTGAAAGGCTAACGCAGATGACCCCGGTCACGCTCTCTGCCCTGTCGCTCGGCTATCTGTTTCCAGCGAATGAAATGCGAGAGCTTCGGGTTCACAGTGCGTTTCAGCATGCGCTTAACCTGCGCACAGAAGAGGGCATTTGCCTCACTCTTTTGTGCGCAGACAGGTATCAGAATCTGGCCGATGCCGCGCGGATAGTACTGCCAGCACACTGGGACTGGCGACAACACATCGTCGATTCCGACCCTCTTCGCCTCGCCAACGGCGTTTTGTATGCACAACAATTTTGTGTGGAACTGGCGACCGCAACGGTATGGCAGCCCGGACTTCACGGAGGAAGCCGGGATCTGAAAACCGGTTCATGGGGAGAGTATGACTACCAGACGCTCACGTCACAACTGCTGCTGTTTTGCCTTGAGCATCACGTTGAAAGTGCACTGCAGTGGCAGGGCAATGCCTTTCATCAGGGGCTCAGCGTACAGGAATCGGCAGAGCAACTTGAGCGGCAGGTTCCCCAGTTGATTGGTTACGGTAAGGGACTCACACCGGACGGGGATGACTATCTGCTGGGCTATCTGGCCGCACTGTGGCCCTGGCAACTGCCCACCGGCCTTGCCGCGCACCAGCGCAGACTGCAACAGGCGATTGAACAACAACTGCTCTGCACGACAGATATCAGCCGCCACTACCTGAGTCGTGCGCTTCAGGGACATTTCTCGCAGCCGATTTGCGATCTGCTGGAGCAACTTAATGCCCGTGCCCCGGTGAAAATCCTCGGTGCCTGTGCCGAACAGGTCATGCAATTTGGCGCGACGTCAGGCGTCGACTGCCTCGCCGGCTTACTGCATGGCATGAGAACGCTGAACGCACATCTTTAAATAAAAGACACTTTCTCGTTGCGATCGTCGCTACGTGGACTCGCTGTACCCAAATTTTAACTTTGGGTGATAAAAACGGACGTAATTAAATGAAAGTAAAGCATAAAATTTTTAAAAATCTCTATCAGGATTCCGTATCCCTGATGCAGATTTCCGCGCAAATTAGCGCATTGCCCGGAATTCAACAGGCTTCCGTGGTCATGGGTACGCCCACCAACCTTGAACAGCTCAAAGATGCCGGACTGAGTGACGGCATCAGCGCGGGCCCGAACGACCTGGTGATCGCCGTAATGGGCGCAGAGGACATCTGCGCGGAAGCGCTTACCCTTGCTGAGGACCGTCTGACCAGCAAACCCGAAGAGGGAAATAGCGACGGCGTACAAGCGCCCGATCTGGTGAGTCTCGAGATGGCGCAGGAGAAAGTCCCCGACGCCAATCTGGCGCTGATTTCCGTCCCCGGCGACTATGCCGCCGCCGAGGCCATCAAGGCGCTGAACCTCGGAATGAACGTTATGTTGTTTAGCGATAACGTCAGCCTCGGGCAGGAAAAAGCCATCAAAACCCTCGCCCGCGAACGCAACCTTATCGTTATGGGCCCAGATTGCGGAACCGCAATCATCAACGGTATCCCATTAGGTTTCGCCAATGTGGTAAAACGCGGAGCCATTGGCGTGGTGGGCGCCTCCGGTACGGGTTTACAGGAAGTGACCTGCCGTATTGATAAGTTGGGGGCGGGGATCTCCCAGGCGCTCGGAACCGGCGGTCACGATCTCAGTGAAGCCATTGGTGGGATCTCTATGCTGTTTGGCCTGCAGGCGCTGATAGAAGATGACGCCACGCAGGTGATTGTGTTGATCTCAAAACCACCTTCACCTGAGGTCGCACAACGTATTCTTGAACTGGCACAGTCAGCCAGCAAACCGGTGGTGGTGAATTTCCTCGGTGCCGACCCGCAGGAGATTACGCGTCCGAACATCACGGCGGCGACCACGCTTGCCAGCGCCGCCGATCTCGCCGTCGCGTTACTCAACCATCAACCACTACCAGACACACAGATAGCATCCTCAACACAGGATGCTGCCCTGTTACATCAGGCCTGCCAACGCCTGCCTGCTACGCGTCAGGCAATCCGGGGAGTATTTGCCGGCGGCACCTTCTGCTACGAAGCACAACTGATCTGTCAGCAGAACGGTTTTACCGCCTCATCCAATACGCCGGTCTCCAGTAACCATAAGCTTACCGACATCTGGCAGAGCGTCGGCCACACGCTCATTGACATGGGCGACGATGATTTTACCCGGGGAAAACCGCATCCGATGATCGATCCAACGCTGCGTAATCAGCGTCTGCTGGCTGAAATCAACGATCCCCGGACGGCCGTCGTCCTGTTCGATCTGGTACTCGGTTATGGCGCATCTGAAGCCCCGGCGACTGAGCTGCTGGACATCCTGGCTCGTGTAGGTACTCAGCCGTCACCGCTGCTGATCGCACATGTTTGCGGTACGGAAAGCGATCCGCAACAACAAAGCCGTCAGGCCAACGCATTACGACAGGCGGGCGTGATGATCGCCGATAGCAACGCGCAGGCCGCAGCCTGGGCCAGTACCGTGATACAGATTCAGGTTCAGAAAAAGGATGTAAGCGCATGAATACCTTATTTAATCAGCCGTTAAAGGTTGTGAATGCCGGGCTACAAAGTTTTGCCAACAATATTCAGAAAGTCGGCGGAGAAGCGATCGCGCTGACCTGGCAACCCCCGGCACAAGGGAATATTGATGCCGGTCTGGATCTGGCTTCGCTATTGCGCCATCCATTGATTGAACAGGCGAACCAGATTGCAATGGCGCGCTATCTCAACGCACAACCGGTGTGGGTAGATGTGATGCCGGCCAGCACCGCCATTCCGGAAATGGCAGCACGTAAGCTGATTCTCCATTCTGGCCCGCCGATTCGTTGGGAAAATATGTGTGGTCCGGTAAAAGGAGCCATTGTCGGCGCGATGTTATTCGAAGGGTGGGCGACCCATCCTGAAGACGCGGAACGTCAGATACTGGCAGAGGAAATCAGCCTTGAGCCCTGCCATCACTACCATGCCGTGGGGCCAATGGCGGGAATCATCAGCCCCTCAATGCCTCTGTGGGTGATCGAAAACAAGACGAACGGTCAGCGTACGTTCAGCAACTTCAACGAAGGACTGGGTAAAGTGCTCCGCTTCGGAGCCAATAATGAAGAGGTACTCAGCCGTCTGAGCTGGATGCGTGATGAGCTTGCTCCCGCACTGAAAGCCGCAGTGCAAAAACTGGGTGAACTGGAACTAAAACCGCTGATGGCCCAAGCGCTGCATATGGGGGACGAAGTCCATAACCGCAATGCTGCCGCCACCGGACTGCTCATCAAGCGTCTGCTTCCGGCACTACTGGCCTGCAATCTGCCGTCAGAAAATGTCCAGCGCGTCGTGGGATTCATCACGGGCAATGACCATTTCTTCCTTAATCTGTCGATGGCAGCCTGTAAAGCCATGATGGATGCCGCAGCGAATGTCCCGTTCAGTTCGATGGTCACCGTGATGGCCCGCAACGGCGTGAACTTCGGGATTCGACTTTCCGGCACCGGCGAGCGCTGGTTTCAGGCTCCGGCGAATGCCGTCGAGGGACTGTTCTTCCCGGGTTACGGGGTGAACGACGCCGCTGCCGATCTTGGCGACAGCGCGATTACGGAAACCGCTGGCGTGGGCGGATTTGCGATGGCCTCATCCCCGGCAATTGTGAAATTCGTCGGCGGTACGCCAGCCGATGCCACCAACAACAGTCGTCGTATGCAGTCCATTACGCTGGGGGGTAATCCGGCCTTTACTTTACCAGCCCTCAACTTCGCGCCCACCGCGGCGGGTATCGACGCACGTAAAGTCGCCGATCGCGGCATTTTACCCGTCATCAACACGGGGATAGCCCACAAGCAGGCCGGTATCGGCCAGATTGGCGCAGGAATTACCACCGCACCAATGTCCTGTTTTGTCGACGCGATAACGGCACTGGCGCAGACCGTCGCCAGAGGAGATAAACCATGAGTACGCCACTGGCTGTCGTCGCCGTTGGCGGCAATGCGCTGATCCTGGACGAACGGCGCAACAGTATTCCCGATCAGTACGCTGCCGTCATGGAAAGCATTAAGCACATCACCGACATGGTCGAAGCCGGCTGGAATATCGTGCTGACCCACGGCAACGGCCCGCAGGTAGGTTTTATTCTGCGCCGCTCTGAATTAGCAAGCGGCGAAATCTCTCCGGTACCGCTGGACTACGCCGTCGGCGATACCCAGGGAGCGATTGGCTATATGTTTCAGAAAGCGTTGCATAACGAGCTGGCGCGCCGCGGCATTCATAAGCCCGTGGCAACGCTCGTTACCCAGACACGGGTCAGCCTTCACGACGACGCATTCACCAACCCCAGCAAACCCATCGGAGCCTTTCTTGATGAGGCTACGGCTCGGGAACGGCAACAGCAACTGGGCTGGACGCTTATGGAAGATGCGGGTCGCGGCTGGCGGCGCACGGTACCGTCTCCGGCTCCCCTGGAAATCCTCGAGTCCGCGACCATCGCACAGTTATTACAACAGGGCTATATCGTCATCGCCTGTGGTGGTGGTGGGATCCCGGTCGTACGCGATGAACAGCAGCAGCTCACTGGCGTGGAGGCGGTGATTGATAAAGACCTCGCTTCCGCGCTGCTTGCCAGTCAGTTAGGGGCGGATTTACTGGTCATTCCTACCGGCGTGGAAAAAGTGGCGATTCACTTTGGCACACCACAACAGCAATGGCTGGACACGCTCAGCGTCGCGCAAGCGCAGAAACTCTTACAGGAAGGCCAGTTTGGCGTCGGTAGCATGCAGCCGAAGGTGGAAGCGATCCTCGATTTCGTGAACGCCAGTCGGCAACAGGGCAAAGATGCCCACGGTTTGATCACCAGCCCACAGGCCATCAAAGCGGCGCTGGCACATCAGAGCGGCACCTGGATAACCCCTTAATTTAACGGAGATAATGATGACTACCACCACCCTGCTGGCCGTGAACGGCACACTGATGCGCGGCCTGGAACTGAACAAGAATATGCTAAAAGCGGGCGGTGTCTTTGTCCGTGAAGATCGCACCGACGCACATTACCGTCTGTGGAGTATTCACGACAGACACCCCGGCATGATTCGTGTGAAAGAAGGCGGCACCCATGTTGAGCTGGAAATTTGGTCGCTACCGCTGGCGAGCTTTGCTGATCTGTTGGTAAGCGAACCCGCCGGGTTGGCGATTGGTAAAGTCAAACTGGAAGATGGCAGCGAAGTTCTCGGCGTTCTCGCCGAAAACTGGCTCACGGAGGGTCAGCGAGAAATCACTAAACTGGGAAGTTGGCGTAAATACACCGGACATTTCCATACCGCGTAACACGCGTTTCAGAGGGAAGAAGATATGCGTAAAACAGAAGAGAGTCTCAACACGGCATCAGGTTTACGTATTGCCATGATTTTGCTGGGTATCGCGGTAACGCCAGTTCTGTTGTCGTCCTCCAGCCTTGGCAATCAGTTGTCCAGCAGCAACCTGATTAGCGTGGTACTGCTGGGCGGGTTAATCCTGACCATTCTTTCTGCAATCACCATCAGCGTAGGTGAAAAGGCCCGTCTGCCCACCTACGGGATCGTGAAATATGCTTTTGGTGAGAAAGGGGCGATTGCCATCAATATTCTGATGGCAATCAGTCTGTTTGGCTGGATTGCGGTGACGGCCAATATGTTTGGTCATTCCGTACATGATTTGCTGGCGCAACACGGTATGACGCTTCCTTTACCGCTACTGGTCGCGGCAGGTTGCCTTATTTTCGTCGCCTCTACGGCCTTTGGCTTTGAGGTTCTGGGAAAAGTGGCGCAGATCGCCGTGCCCGTCATCGCCCTGGTGCTGTGTTACATCCTCTATGTGGCGACGCACACCGACGTTGCTGCGCCTGCCACCCTGACCAGTATGAACACCGGAGTCGCCGTTTCTACGGTCGTCGGAACGATTATTGTGCTGGTCGCTACGTTGCCCGATTTCGGCAGCTTTGTGCATAACCGCAAACATGCGCTGATTGCCGCCGGCACAACGTTTTTAATCGCTTATCCGTTGCTCTACTGGGCTGGCGCGACCCCCAGCGCCCTCAGCGGTCAGGGGTCATTACTTGGCGCAATGGCCGTATTTGGCGCCGTCTTACCCGCAGCGCTACTGCTGATTTTTGCCTGCGTCACGGGTAATGCCGGGAATATGTTCCAGGGAACGCTGGTGGTTTCCACGCTGCTGACCCGCTTCCCGAAATGGCAAATAACCGTTGCGCTGGGCGTTTTATCCGCCATCGTCGGCAGTCTGGACATTATGGCGTGGTTTATCCCCTTCCTGTTGTTTTTGGGGATCGCAACGCCGCCGGTCGCCGGGATTTATATCGCTGACTTTTTCCTCTATCGCCGAAACGGCTATCAGGAGGCGGTTCTGACGCAGGAGCCACAGGTGAAAGTACTCACCTTTGTGGCCTGGATCCTCGGAGCAGCGGTGGGCTTTATGACGGTAAACGGGGTGTTCACCCTGACGACCATTCCTTCGGTGGATTCCATTGTTGTGGCCTGCATCGCTTATGTGTTGTTAAGTCGTCTGAGTCAACATCGATAATTCCCGGGTATAATTGGCGAATTCATCATGGCTGGATCTATCGATCCAGCCCCTCTGCCAAACGGGAAGCGTTATGTTCATCTCCGACGAAACTCTGCGCGTGATTCATCTGGTCGCCAGACACCAGAGCATCACCGTCGCCGCTGAGCAATTGAATAAGGTGCCTTCCGCCATCAGCTATACCATTAAAAAAGCGGAAGAAAGTCTGGGTGTTGTGTTATTCACGCGTAAAGGCCGCTATATCGAAATCACGCCTGCGGGCAGCTATTTTATTGAACACAGCAAAACCATTCTCGGCGATATGGAAGCACTCAAGCGCAACACTGTCCTGATCCACGACGGTGTTGAACGCGAACTGACTATCGCGGTGAATAACATCATCCCCTCCTCGTTGCTGGTAGACTTTATCCGCGATTTCGAACATCAGTTTGCCTCAACCACGCTGACGGTCTGTCTTGAGGTTTATAACGGCTGCTGGGATGCACTTTACAGCAGACGAGCCGACCTGGTGATTGGTGCGCCGCATGCCGTTCCGAGTACCGAGGGCGTAATCAGCGAACCCTTCGGCCAACTGGAGTGGGATTTTGTCGTGAGCCCACAGCACCCGCTGGCCAGGGAACATCATCCACTGGAAAATGCCGAGCTTCGCCAGTATCCAGCGGTGTGTATTCGCGATACGTCGGTAAATTTTACGCCACTACAGGCCTGGCTACTGGAGGGGCAAAAGCCGCTGTTTGTTCCTGATTTCACGACAGCGATTGCTCTCATCGAGCAGAATGTGGGGATTGGCTACATTCCCCATCATTTAGCGCTACCGTTGCTCAATAGCGGAAAACTGCTGAAAAAACCGATGCGTGAACATAAACATGCGACCAAATTGTTCCTGGCCGCACGTTCAGACGGTATGGGAAAAGTGTGCCAGTGGTGCATTGATTATCTGCTCAAACTGAACAGCGCATTGTAGGCCCGGTGAGCGTCACGCTACCGGGCAAACGACCGGGTGGCGGCTTCGCCTTACCCGGCCTACGGAGATTATGCCTGACGCAGATTCTGCGCGGCTTTCACCATGTTCGCCAGCGCGGCGCGGGTTTCCGGCCAGCCGCGGGTTTTCAGGCCGCAGTCCGGGTTCACCCACAGGCGTTCAGCCGGGATACGCTGTGCCGCTTTTTGCAACAGCGCCTCAATCCACTCTACGCTCGGGACGTTCGGCGAGTGAATGTCATACACGCCCGGCCCGATTTCGTTCGGATAGTCGAACTCTTCGAACGACTCCAGCAGTTCCATGTCGGAACGTGAGGTCTCAATGGTGATCACGTCGGCATCCAGCGCGGCAATAGAATCCATGATGTCGTTAAACTCGCAGTAACACATGTGGGTGTGGATCTGGGTATCGTCTTTCGCCACCGCCGCGTTGATGCGGAACGCTTCCACACCCCACGCCAGATAAGCGGCCCAGTCGCTACGACGCAACGGCAGCCCTTCGCGCAGTGCGGGTTCATCAATCTGAATGATGCCAATGCCTGCCGCCTCCAGATCTGCCACCTCATCACGCAGTGCCAGCGCGATCTGTTTGGCGATGGTTTCGCGGGTAACGTCTTCACGCGGGAAGGACCAGCAGAGAATGGTCACCGGGCCGGTCAGCATGCCTTTTACCGGTTTGTCAGTCAGCGACTGCGCATACTTCGCCCATTCCACGGTGATCGCTTCCGGACGGCTGACGTCGCCGATCACCACCGGCGGTTTCACACAGCGAGAGCCGTAGCTCTGCACCCAGCCGTTCTGGGTGAAAACGAAACCGTCGAGGTGCTCGCCAAAATATTCCACCATGTCGTTACGCTCGGCTTCGCCGTGGACCAGCACGTCCAGGCCCAGACGCTCCTGCTCTACAATCGCCTGCTTAATATGCTCCGCAATGCCGGTGCGGTAGTTGTTGGCATCAAGCTGACCTTTTTTGAAGTCCAGACGCAGGCCGCGGATTTCAGTGGTCTGCGGGAAAGAACCGATAGTGGTCGTTGGCCACGCTGGCAGGTTGAAGCGCGCACGCTGAGCTTCAGCACGCACCTCGTACGGGTTCGCCCGCTGGCTGTCCTGTGAGGTGATGGCCGCCAGACGTTTTTCCACTGCCGCATTGTGCACGCGGGTTGAGTGGCGACGCGCCTGAATCGGGGCGCTCCATTCGGCGATGGCGGCGGTATCGCCGCTGTTCAGCGCATCGCGCAGCAGCGTCAGTTCACCACACTTTTGCAGGGCGAAGGCAAACCAGCTCTTCACTTCCGCATCCAGACGCGTTTCAACGCTCAGGTCGATCGGGCTGTGCAGCAGTGAGCAGGACGAGGCCACCCACAGATCGCGAAGGCCTACGATATCTTTAATTTGGGCATATTTTTCTGTCAGATCGGCACGCCAGACGTTACGTCCATTGACCAGCCCTGCAGACAGCAGCCAGTCAGTCGGCAGGCGTTTGTGCAGCGCTGCCACGTCATCTTTACCGTGGACCAGGTCAACGTGCAGTCCCTGTACCGGCAGCGCGGCAATGGTATCAAGGTTAGGCGTCACCCCTTCAAAGTAGGTGGTCAGCAGCAGTTTCACCTGCCCGGAAAGCGCATCGTAGGCCGGTCTGAAGGCATTCAGCCACGCCTGCGGCAGTTCCAGCACCAGCGCAGGTTCGTCGATCTGCACCCACTCGATGCCGCGTTTTGCCAGTTCCGCCAGCACCTGCTGATAAACCGGCAGAATGTCTTTCAGCAGGCTCAGACGATCGAACGACTCGCCCTTCACTTTGCCCAGCCACAGATAAGTCACCGGGCCGAGCAGCACAGGTTTCACCTTGTGACCCAGCGCCAGCGCTTCGTCCACTTCATCCAGCAGTTGTGTCCAGGTCAGTTTGAACTGCTGACCTTTAACGAACTCCGGCACCATGTAGTGATAGTTGGTGTTAAACCATTTGGTCATTTCTGCCGCTGCCGCCGGTTCGCCGGTCGGCGCACGACCGCGACCAATGCGGAACAGAGTGTCGATATCGACGGAGCCGTCTTTGTTCTGATGACGAGCCGGGACGTTACCGAGCAACAGGCTGGTGGTCAGAACATGGTCGTACCAGGCGAAGTCGCCGACCGGCAGAAGATCGATACCCGCTTGCTTTTGTTGATCCCAGTGGCGCGCACGCAGTTCGCGGCCCACCGCCAGCAGTTCTTCACGGGTCGCATTGCCCGCCCAGTAGCTCTCTTGCGCTTTTTTCAGCTCGCGACGCAGGCCAACACGAGGAAAACCGAGGGTGTGATTCAGTATTGTCATTGTATGCCTCTTAGAAAATTTGCAGGTTTTAGCCGTCCAGATGTTTACACTGCTATAATTCGCAAGTACTGTATATTCCTCAAGCGCAATTTGTTCATGCCGAAGTGAAGGACTTTCATGATCGAGATTAAACACCTGAAAACGCTCCAGGCGTTGCGGAATACCGGGTCACTGGCAGCCGCCGCGGCGACGCTGCATCAGACCCAATCCGCCCTGTCTCACCAGTTCAGCGATCTGGAACAGCGCCTTGGCTTTCGGCTATTCATACGTAAAAGCCAGCCGCTGCGTTTCACCCCACAGGGTGAGATCCTGTTGCAACTGGCCAGCCAGGTACTGCCGCAAATTAACCGCGCGTTACAGGCCTGCAACGAACCGCAGCAGACCCGTCTGCGTATCGCCATTGAGTGTCATAGCTGTATTCAGTGGCTGACCCCGGCGCTGGAAAACTTCCGCGCCAAATGGCCACAGGTGGAGATGGATTTTAAATCCGGCGTGACGTTTGACCCTCAACCGGCACTCCAGCAGGACGAGCTGGATCTGGTGATGACCTCTGACATTCTGCCGCGCAGCGGGCTGCACTATTCGCCGATGTTTGATTTTGAAGTCCGCCTGGTGCTGGCCCCCGAGCATCCGCTGACCAGCAAAACGCAGATCACGCCGGAAGATTTAGCCAGCGAAACGCTGCTGATCTATCCGGTACAGCGCAGTCGGCTGGACGTCTGGCGTCATTTTCTTCAGCCCGCAGGGGTCAGCCCGTCACTGAAAAGCGTGGATAATACTCTGCTGTTGATTCAGATGGTGGCGGCGAACATGGGCATTGCCGCCCTGCCGCACTGGGTCGTGGAGAGTTTTGAACGTCAGGGTCTGGTCGTGACCAGAACCCTGGGAGAAGGCTTATGGAGCCGCCTGTACGCCGCCGTGCGTGACGGCGAGCAGCGCCAGCCGGTGACTGAGGCGTTTATTCGATCGGCGCGCAATCACGCCTGCGATCATCTGCCGTTTGTTCGGAGCGCGGAGCGACCCAGCGGCGATGCACCCACAGTGAAGCCAGTATCACCATCGCGCCTGTAATAAAACTAGGCCAGTGAGGCTGTTGGTGCCAGATCGCCAGGTTAACCAGCAGCCCGGCGGGCACATGCATATTGTTCATAATGCCGAGCGTGCCCGCATCGACCTGTGTCGCACCGTAGTTCCACATAAAGTAGCCGATCCCTGAAGCGGCCACGCCCAGGAACACCAGAATCCCCCACTGGAGCGTGGTTTCCGGCATTTTCTGCGCATTGCCCAGCATGAACCAGGCGACTACCGCGACCAGAAACGCGCCGATGTAAAACCATGCAAACGCGTTATGCTGCGGCATCGGGCGCGTCTCCATCAGGCGTTTATAGCCCACCATGCCGATGGCAAAACTGATGTTGGAGAGCTGTACCAGCAGCAGACCGGTCCAGAAATGATCGGTCACCTGGTCATAACGAATAATCCCTGCGCCAATCACCGCCAGCAGCGCGCTGAACGCATAGCCCCAGCGCAGCCGCCGTTTACTCATCAGATCGTAAATCAGCGTGATATAGAGCGGCGTCAACACGGTAAACAGCAGCAGTTCAGAGACGGTCAGGTAGAGATAAGCGTGGAAACTCAGCATATACATGATGCCAAGCTGCATGGCGCCCACCAGCATATACAGGCCGATAGTTTTCAGGCTGTGCCCGCGCGTACGCAGGAAAGGCAGGAACACCAGCGCGGCCAGACCGACCCGAACCAGCACCGCAAAGTAGCTATCGACGTGCCCGGCAAGGTATTCGCCGAACAGGCTGAAGGAGAAGGCCCACAGGATCGTGGTAATGATCAGTAACGCCACAATGGATATCTCTTAGAATAAGGAGTATCCATTGTAGCGGAGAGTTAAGCTGACAACTGATTAATTAACGAGCGGTCATCTTAGCGTAAGAAAAGATCGCGCAGATAGTGCGGCACCGCATCATCGACGTTGATGCCAATCACTTCCAGTTCCGGATGCAAATCCTTCAGGCGCTGGTGGGCATTGCCCATAATGCAGCCTTTACCCGCCATCGACAGCATTTCAGCGTCGTTCATGCCGTCGCCAAACGCGATGCAATCTTTGAGGCTGTAACCCATCGCTTTGGCGACCGCTTCCAGCGCATGGCCTTTCGACACGCCGCCCGCCATCACTTCCAGGCAGGTGAGCGTAGAGAAGCTCACGTTCACGCGATCGCCCCAGCGCGCATTAATGGCCTGTTCCAGCGGCAGCAGGATGTCATGGGAATGACTGGTAAAAAACACTTTGCTGACGCCTTCCGGCTCCAGTAAACCAGGTTCAAACAGCGAGTAATGGAACACCGCCTCTTTGAAAAAGCGCATCTCATCCGGACGATGGCGGTTCATGAACCAATCGTCATTGCGATAAACGTTGGTGATGATATCCGGGTTCGCGTTCACCACCCCAAACAGATCGCTGGCAATATCGCGATCGAGGTTATGGGTAAACACCAGATTTCCGTCCATGTCATGTACCCGCGCACCGTTGGAGGTGATCATCCAGGACTTAATCCCCAGATTATCGCGGATCTGCCCCACATCGACATGATGACGACCGGTCGCAAAGACAAAGTTAACGCCGCGTGCGGTCAGCAGCTTCAACGTCTCTTTCGCGTAGGGGGAGAGGGTATGGTCGGGAGAAAGCAGTGTGCCATCTAAATCAGACGCAACAACCTGATACATATAAAAATTCAACCTCTGAGCAAAGCGGTTTCCGCTGATGAGTTATGCTTGTTGAAAAAATCAACGATAGCCTGAAGCGCAACTGAGCGCATAGCGTCCTTTTCAAAAAGGATCTCATGGTAAGCGCCTTTAATGACCAGCGGATGCCCCCCTTCAACAGGATGGCCCGCTGCGGCGCGGAGTTCACAAAAACGTTCGTGCATGCGGTTATCCACCACACGCTCTTCTTCGGCCTGAATCAGCAGCGTTGGCGTGGCGTCATCGCCCGCACCGGCCAGCACCTGTTCAGCCGCCAGAATACCTTCCCGCACCCAATGAAAGGTCGGGCCGCCGACACGCAGCTGCGGTTCATCGGCATAAAAACGTAAATTACGCCGATAGCGTTGTCGACTGTGGGTTAATAAATTCATGCCAAAGGGCAATGCCCGCCAGCGTCCGGTGCCGATCGCATACCCTTCCCGGATACGCTGATGACCTTCGGCCCAGTCGAGGATATGGCGCACCATCCAGTCAGGTAAACGCATCACAATACCAAACATTGGCGCACAGAGCGCGATCGCATCGCACTGATGCGGATGACGCTGCAAAAACAGCGTCGCAATCGCCCCGCCCATTGAGTGCGCCAGAATATAACGTTTACGCCACGGTCCCGGCTGCACTTCCTGTTCCCAGAACGCCGATAAATCATCAACATAGTCGTTGAAATTGTCGACATGACCGCGATTAGGATCCGATAGCATGCGCCCTGAACGTCCCTGACCGCGATGGTCAATAATGAGGACATCAAAGCCCAGATGAAACAGGTCATACGCCAGTTCGGCGTACTTTACATAGCTTTCAATTCGCCCCGGACAGATGACAATGACACGATCGTTATGCGCTGCGCGAAACCGGACAAAACGCACCGGCACACGACCGACGCCGGTCAATTCCGCTTCCTCGCGCTGACGCCAGAAGTCTGTCAGCGGCCCCATGGAAAAAGCCGCAAACGCGTTTTCTCTCGTTTCCCAGTCTTTTTGCTGCTGAAACATCGGGTATCCAGCCTCGTTTACCAGGTAAAAATCGTTTTTTCAGTCATGTCTGACACAACACAGCAACAGTAGCGTATTGTGGCATATACCCGTCATACTTCAAGCTGCAGATGCGTTGGCTTTCCTCGCTCATCCCCGTCACGTACTCCCTGTACGCGCCTGGGATTTTGCTGCGTCGCCGCCTTTGTGCAACTCGAATTATTTAGTGTATTTAAAGTGCAATCAGGGAGTTTCTCATGACCTTTGAATGGTGGTTCGCCTACCTGCTGACATCCATAATTTTGAGCCTTTCACCCGGCTCCGGCGCCATCAATACCATGACGACTTCCATTAATCACGGCTATCGCGGCGCAGCGGCGTCGATTGCCGGGTTACAGGCCGGACTGGGCATTCATATCGTGCTGGTCGGCGTCGGTCTGGGCACGCTGTTTTCTCGCTCCGTCATCGCCTTTGAGGTGCTGAAATGGGCGGGCGCTGCCTATCTGATTTGGTTAGGCATCCAGCAATGGCGCGCTGCCGGTGCGATTGATCTAAACACCATGGCCCAGACCCAGTCACGAGGTCGCCTGTTTAAACGCGCCGTATTCGTGAACCTGACAAACCCCAAAAGCATCGTCTTTCTGGCGGCCCTTTTCCCACAGTTCGTGATGCCCAAAGAACCCCAGCTGATGCAGTACATCGTGCTCGGCGTAACCACCATTGTGGTCGATATCGTAGTGATGATCGGCTACGCCACGCTGGCGCAGCGTATCGCGTTGTGGATCAAAGGGCCGAAGCAGATGAAGGCGTTGAATAAAGTCTTCGGCTCGCTGTTTATGCTGGTGGGTGCACTGCTGGCGTCGGCGCGCCACGCCTGACAGGTTGCCGGATAGCGGCTGGCGCGTATCCGGCACGAAGATTTAGCGCGAAATGATCAGATGGATACCGAACCCGGCAAACAACGCCCCGGCAAAACCGTCGATCCATTTCGCCATACGCTGGTAACCACGCCGCATTTTCGGCAGCGCAAACAGGCTGGCAACCACGGTAAACCATGCGAAAGTCTCAACGATAATCAGCACGAAAATCCCCCAGCGCGCGGCAGTACCGACGCTATCGCCGACAAACAGAGAAAAGACCGAACCGAAGTAGATGATGGCTTTCGGGTTAGCCAGGTTCGTCAGTAACCCTTTCAGGAAACTACGACCGCTTTGCGCCAGCTCAACCTGCGGCGTGGGTGCGGCGACATCCTGTTTTTTCAACGCGCCGCGCAGCATCTGGTAGCCCATCCAGCACAGATACAGACCGCCGCCGACCATGATGATGGTGTGTAGCCAGGCCATTTTTTCGATAATCAGATGCAGGCCGAGCAGCGCGATGCCCGCCCAGACCATGACGCCACAGGTAATGCCCAACACGCCCATCATCGCTTCTTTGCGCGAGCGGCTGACCGCTGTCTGCGAGACAAAAAAGAAATCCGGCCCTGGGCTCATCAGCGCCACAATGTGCACCATCGCCACGGTGAGAAATAACATTAACATGATCGAAAATACTCGCGGGGGAAACAGTTCAGTGAGTCACCATCCTGGCACTTTTTTGCCCGGCTGACTACTCTTCGTCGTCACCATCGACGTGGGCGCGGATCAGCGCCATAAACGCTTTACCGAAGCGTTCCAGTTTGCGCATTCCCACCCCGTTGACGCTGAGCATTTCGCTCGCGGAAACCGGCATCTGTTCTGCCATCTCAATCAGCGTGGCGTCGTTGAAGACGACGTACGGCGGGATATTCTCTTCATCGGCAATGGCTTTACGCAGCTTGCGCAGTTTAGCGAACAGTTTGCGGTCGTAATTGCCGCCGAAAGATTTCTGCATGACGCGCGGTTTCAGGGCGACAATACGCGGCACAGCGAGTTGCAGGGTGACCTCGCCGCGCAACAGCGGACGTGAAGCGTCGGTGAGCTGTAGCGCAGAATGCTGGGCGATATTCTGAGTGACGAAACCCAGGTGAATCAACTGGCGGATCACGCTCACCCAGTGCTCGTGACTGTGCTCGCGTCCCATACCGTACACTTTGAGCTTGTCGTGGCCGAGCTCGCGAATGCGCTGGCTGTTAGCCCCGCGAATCACTTCCACCACGTAACCCATCCCAAAGCGCTGGTTTACCCGACCAATGGTCGAGAGCGCAATCTGTGCGTCCTTCACGCCATCATACTGTTTTGGCGGATCAAGACAGATATCGCAGTTGCCGCACGGTTCCTGACGCCCTTCCCCGAAGTAGTTAAGCAGCACCAGACGACGGCAGGTTTGCGCCTCGGCGAACGCGCCCATCGCATTCAGCTTGTGCCGTTCGATATCCTGTAGCTGTCCCTGCGGTTTTTCTTCCAGGCAGCGGCGCAGCCACGCCATATCCGCCGGGTCGTAAAACAGCATCGCCTCCGCGGGCAGGCCGTCACGCCCGGCACGACCGGTCTCCTGGTAGTAGGACTCAATGTTGCGGGGAATATCGAAATGCACCACAAAACGCACGTTAGGTTTGTTGATGCCCATGCCAAAAGCGACGGTCGCCACCACGATTTGCAGGTCGTCGCGCTGGAATTTCTCCTGCACGTCGGCACGGATGTGATTTTCCAGCCCAGCATGGTATGCCGCGGCGCTAATACCCCGGCTTTGCAAACGCGCGGCGGTGTCTTCCACCTTCGCACGACTGTTACAGTAAATAATCCCGGATTTACCGCGCTGTTCCTGCACGTAGCGCATCAGCTGATCGAGCGGTTTAAACTTCTCCATCAGCATGTAGCGAATGTTCGGACGGTCAAAACTGCTGATCTGGATTAAGGGATCGTTCAGCCCCAGCAGACGAACAATATCCAGCCGCGTGGTTTCATCGGCGGTCGCGGTCAGCGCGACAAACGGCAGTGCGGGAAAACGCTGCCTGAGCTGGCCGAGTGCGGCATATTCCGGGCGGAAGTCATGTCCCCACTGCGAGATGCAGTGCGCTTCGTCCACGGCCAGTAACACCGGATTCCAGTGCGCCAGGTGCTCAAGGAAGTTATCCAGCATCAGGCGTTCAGGAGCGATATACAGCAGACGGATTTGTCCGGTACGACACCCCGTCATCACTTCAAGCTGCTGCTCGCGGGTTTGCGTCGAGTTCAGACAGGCTGCCGCCACGCCGTTCGCCAGCAGTTGGTCGACCTGATCTTTCATCAGGGAGATCAGCGGCGAAACCACCACGGTCAGGCCGTTGAGCAGTAAGGCAGGGATTTGATAGCAGAGGGATTTTCCGCCCCCGGTCGGCATCACGACCAGGCAGTCGCGCCCCGAAACGACGGTGTCGATGATCGCTTCCTGACCCGGGCGAAACTGTTGGTAGCCAAAGGTTTCTTGCAAAACCTGCTTAGCTCCAGATTCCAGATTCAACACTTCCGCCTGCGCCACATTAACCCCGTTCGCTTCAATCAAAACAGGCGCTATTTTCAGCGCCTGAGGAAGAAACTGCAATGTTTAAAACACAATCATCGATCAGAAGATATCGTTGAGCATCACACCCACACCGACACGCGTCTGATTAAAGTTATAGTCGATCAGCGATTCGCCGTACCCGCTATACACCTGGGTATAGAGACGAATATGCTTCGTCATCGGATAACTCAGCCCCAGTTCCGCGCCGCCGTAACCGGTATTCCAGTTGTACTGGCCCTTCGCGCTCAGTACCGCATCGCCCAGGTGATAGCCGACCTTAAGCTGATAATAGCCCATGTATTTGGTGATATCGGGGTTATCGTCGGTACTGCCGATGACGTACCACGGTTTAACCTCCACCAGCCAGTTGCCGTTTTCCGCCATCAGGCGCGTGTAAAGACGGTTCCAGCTACGTGATGTCGGGTCGGAACGCCCGTTAGAATCATGGTTGTAACCCATTTCCACGTCACGCAGCGTCCATCCAGCCAACCGGTAATCTGTTGCAAAACCCAGGAACAGCTGCGGTTCATAGTTGGTTTCACGAAATGGCGATGACTCTTCTGTGTTGGATAACTGCCACCAGGACTTCTGCGTATAAGAGGCGCCCAGAACCGAGTTTGGCCCCGCAATCCCACGCCAGATCGGAAACGCCAGACTCAACTGGAACTTCACTTCATCTTTGCGGGCATTTTCGGACCAGTTGTAGGAACTGATCGCTTCTTTGTTCATGTCGCTGGTATTGGTGTAGATCAGGTAGTTTGTATCGTAGGGGTAGAGCGTAAAAGGATTATCATGCTCCTGCAGCAGGTTGGCGATAATACTGCCCCGCACCGCCGGTGCATCATGAACCTCTTTCACCGTCGCCTCTTGCGCATACGCCGCCAGCGGCAGCAGTGCTGCTGGTAGCAACCAAGCCAGAATCGCCCGCATTCTTGTTGTTCTCCTGAACGAAAGATTTTTAATTTGTCTATTATTCTGCCGACCATTTTACATATTTACACACATCCTCGTTAGTTATCCCGTCTTAAAGTGGAAAACAACATTTAAGAAGCATAACATCAACATTTTATTAACTAATGGAGTGTTGGAATCGTATGTCTGCCGTACTGACTGCTGAGCAAGCCCTGAAGCTCGTGGGCGAAATGTTTGTCTACCACATGCCGTTCAACCGGGCGCTGGGGCTGGAGCTGGAACGCTATGAGAAAGAGTTTGCCCAACTGGCGTTTAATAATCAGCCGATGATGGTTGGAAACTGGGCGCAGAGCATCCTGCATGGCGGGGTAATTGCCTCTGCTCTGGACGTGGCTGCCGGGCTGGTGTGTGTCGGCAGTACTCTGACGCGCCATGAAACCATCAGTGAAGACGAACTGCGCCAGCGGCTGTCCCGCATGGGGACCATCGATCTGCGCGTAGACTACCTGCGTCCGGGTCGGGGCAATCGCTTTACCGCCACCAGCAGTCTGCTGCGCGCCGGGAATAAAGTCGCCGTCGCGCGCGTGGAATTACACAACGAAGAGCAGCTTTATATTGCCAGCGCCACCGCCACTTATATGGTGGGGTAAAAACAGGTAAACTGTTGTTACACTTCAGACATGAGTTTTCCCGATGGATGCAAAACAAACGCGGCTGGGCGTGTTACTCGCGCTTGCCGCCTATTTTATTTGGGGGATCGCTCCGGCGTACTTCAAGCTAATTTATTACGTCCCCGCAGATGAAATCCTGACCCATCGCGTGATCTGGTCGTTTTTCTTTATGGTGGCGCTGATCAGCATCAGCCGGCAGTGGTCGAGCGTGAAAGCGCTGCTGAAAACACCGAAAAAGATCTTCCTGTTAGCGCTCTCGGCGGTACTCGTGGGGGGCAACTGGCTGTTGTTTATCTGGGCGGTAAACAACCACCATATGCTGGAAGCCAGCCTGGGTTACTTTATCAACCCACTGGTGAACATTGTGCTGGGAATGCTTTTCCTCGGTGAACGCTTCCGTCGGATGCAGTGGCTGGCGGTAATACTGGCGACCTGTGGCGTTCTGGTGCAGCTCTGGACCTTCGGTTCGTTGCCGATCATCGCGCTGGGACTGGCGTTCAGTTTTGCGTTTTACGGTCTGGTACGCAAGAAAATTGCCGTTGAAGCGCAAACCGGGATGTTAGTGGAGACCCTGTGGCTGTTGCCCGTTGCCGCAATCTACCTGTTCGGTATCGCCGACAGCTCAACCAGCCATATGGGGCAGAACCCGATGTCGCTCAACCTGCTGCTGATTGCCGCCGGGGTGGTGACCACGGTTCCGCTGCTGTGCTTTACCGGTGCGGCGACGCGCCTGCGCCTTTCCACGCTGGGCTTCTTCCAATACATCGGCCCTACGCTGATGTTCCTGCTGGCCGTGACGTTCTACGGCGAAGTGCCGGGGTCGGATAAAATGGTGACATTCGCCTTTATCTGGGTCGCACTGGCGATCTTCGTGACGGATGCGATTTATACCCAGAGACGGGGACGTCGGAGTTAGGGGATTGCCGGATGGCGGCTGTGCCTTATCCGGCCTACGATGATGCACTTTTTGTAGGCCGGATAAGCGAAGCGCCATCCGGCATGACAATTACAGCCAGTTCTTCCGTTTAAAGTACAGATACGGTGCCAGACCGGCGAGCAGCATAAAGATAATCGCGCCCGGGTAACCAAAGCTCCACTTCAGTTCAGGCATAAACTCAAAGTTCATCCCATAGCTGGATGCCACCAGCGTCGGCGGCAGGAAGACCACGGAGACCACCGAGAAGATCTTGATGATGCGGTTCTGCTCGATGTTGATAAAGCCCATCGCCGCCTGCATCAGGAAGTTCACTTTCTGGAACAGGGATTCATTGTGCGGCAGCAGGGATTCGATATCTCGCAGGATCTCGCGCGCCTGTTCCAGTTGTCCGCCCGGTAAACGCGCCTTACGGACCAGGAAGTTCAGCGCACGCTGGGTATCCATCAGACACAGGCGGACTTTCCAGCCGATATCTTCCAGTTCCGCCAGCGTCGAGAGTGCTTCATCGTACTCATCGCCCTGGTGCCCTTCCATAATCACCCGACTCAGCTCCTCCAGATCGCTGTAGATGTTTTCGATTTCATCCGCCAACTGTTCGATTTTGGTTTCGAACAGATCCAGCAGCAGTTCATAGGCGTTACCGTCAACCATGGCCTGGCTGCGGGCGCGCATACGGTACAAACGAAACGCGGGCAGCTCACGTTCACGCAGGGTAAACAGGCGGCCATCGCGGATGGTGAATGCCACGGTGGAGTTACCCGCGTGGTCTTCCGCATCTTCGAAGAAGAAAAAGGAGTGGATGTGCAGACCGTCTTCGTCTTCGAAGAAACGGGCGGATGCTTCGATGTCTTCCAGTTCAGGACGGGTCGCCAGGCTCTGGCCCAGCTCAGATTGTACGCGCAGTCGCTCGTCGTCGTCGGGCTCGACCAGGTCGACCCAGACGGCATCAATCAGGGTTTGTGACTCTTCGACTTCCAGCCGGGTGAGTCGGTTATTTTCCAGTTGAAATGCGCTCAGCATGACCGGGACTCCCAATGCTTAAAAATATCGGACAGTTCGGTGGGCACACAGAAACAAATTGGGTTTCAGACCATTAAACAGCCTGACTCAGCGCGACGGGAAAATAGAGAAGGTCGCTGACAACCGCTAAGGCTATCAGCAAAAAGGGATAGCCTTAGGAGTTGATCCTGGATGACAGGATAATGAGCCAGTATCTACTGGGTGTGTCCAAGGCGAATGTCCTCTTAGCGTAATCGTGCGCGCATGTTACGCCAGCAAAAATTTGCCGTCAACACGCAACGAAACGCGAAAAAGTAATAATTTCCCCTTATGCAGAAAGGTTAGCAGAGAGGGAAATTAAAGTGATATTTATCTATAAGTTAGACCGTTTCCAACTTCGCGTACGCGGCAACGAGCCATTTAATTCCCTGTCCCTGGAAAGCCACCTGCAACCGGCTGTGTTCGCCGCTGCCCTCCAGATTCACAATGGTGCCCTCGCCGAACTTGGCATGACGCACACGCTGGCCCAGCTTGTAACCGGTGTCATTCTCCGCCATCGGCGTCCCCATCCGCTGATGGCTCACCGGACGGCTGATCGTTGCGCGCAGACGGACCTCTTCAACGCACGCTTCCGGCAACTCACCGATGAAGCGCGACGGACGGTGATACACTTCTTTGCCATACAACCGACGCGTTTCGGCATAGGTTAGGGTCAGTTTCTGCATCGCACGGGTCACGCCGACGTAGGCCAGACGACGCTCCTCTTCAAGGCGTCCGCCCTCATCCAGCGACATCTGGCTGGGGAACATCCCCTCTTCCATCCCGACGATAAACACCTGCGGGAACTCCAGCCCTTTCGCCGAGTGCAGCGTCATGAGCTGTACCGCATCCTGCCAGGTATCCGCCTGCCCTTCGCCCGCTTCCAGCGCTGCATGGGAGAGAAATGCCTGCAACGGCATTAGATCTTCGTCTTCGTCGTTGTAGCTGAACTGGCGCGTCGCCGTCACCAGTTCCTCTAAGTTCTCAATGCGAGTCTGGCCTTTCTCGCCTTTCTCCTGCTCGTACATCATGCGCAGGCCGGAATCTTTAATCACCCGGTCAGTCTGCACGTGCAGCGGCATATCGACGGTTTCCTGCGCCAGTGCGTCAATGAGTTCCATAAAGCGTTGCAGCGCACTGGCGGCACGACCGGCCAGCGCTTTTTCCTGCAACAGTTCGCGACACGCCTGCCACAGCGTGAGCTGACGATCGCGTGACGTCTGGCGCACCACGTCCAGCGTCCGATCGCCAATCCCGCGCGTCGGGGTATTCACCACGCGTTCAAAGGCGGCGTCATCATTCCGGTTCGCAATCAGACGCAGATAAGAGAGCGCATCTTTGATTTCCTGACGCTCGAAGAAGCGCATGCCGCCGTAAATACGGTACGGCATACTGGCCTGTAGCAGCGCCTCTTCCAGCACACGCGACTGGGCGTTACTGCGGTAGAGAATGGCGCATTGCTCCAGCGCGCCGCCGTTGTCCTGCCAGGTTTTAATCCGGTTGACGACAAAACGCGCTTCATCCAGCTCGTTAAACGCGCAGTAGAGTGAAATGGGCTCGCCTTCGACGCCATCGGTCCACAGCTTTTTACCCAGACGCCCATTGTTGTTCTCGATCAGGGCGTTCGCCGCGCTGAGGATATTGCTGGTTGAACGGTAGTTCTGCTCAAGACGGATGGTTTGCGCGCCGGGGAAGTCGTTCAGGAAGCGCTGGATGTTCTCTACCTGCGCGCCGCGCCAGCCGTAGATCGACTGGTCGTCATCGCCCACGATCATCACTTTGCCGGTATCGCCAGCCAGCAGACGGATCCAGGCATACTGGATGTTGTTGGTATCCTGGAATTCGTCCACCAGGATATTGGTGAAACGTTCGCGGTAGTGCTGAAGAATATGCGGTTTGTTGAGCCACAGCTCATGCGCGCGCAGCAGCAGTTCGGCAAAATCCACCAGCCCCGCACGATCGCACGCTTCCTGATAGGCCTGATACACCTTCTGCCAGGTCTGCTCAATCGGGTTACCGAAGCTCTGAATATGATGCGGGCGCAGACCTTCGTCTTTCTGTCCGTTGATGTACCACATCGCCTGACGCGCCGGCCACTGCTTCTCGTCGAGGTTCATCGCCTTGATCAGACGCTTTAGCAGACGCAACTGGTCTTCGCTGTCGAGGATCTGGAAGTCCTGCGGCAAATTCGCATCCATGTGATGCGCGCGCAGCAGTCGGTGCGCCAGACCGTGGAAGGTGCCGACCCACATGCCGCCCTGGCTGGTGCCCATAATCTGGCCGATACGGTGACGCATCTCCGCCGCCGCTTTATTGGTAAAGGTCACCGCCATAATCGAGTACGGCGAGTTATTTTCTACCGTCAGCAGCCAGGCGATACGGTGCACCAGTACGCGTGTCTTACCGCTCCCTGCCCCCGCGAGAACCAGCATGTTGCTACGTGGCGCGGCCACCGCTTCGCGCTGTTTATCATTGAGGCTGTCGAGCAGATAAGAAACGTCCATTGGCACCGCCGCATTAAAAGAGGTAGGGCGGATAAGCGTCGCGCCATCCGCCAAAAAGCTGTGTATTTATACAGAACTGCTGGTGATTATATCAGCGAGGTCAGAGATGCCAACTGTGAAATCTCAATATGTGGCAGTAAGCGGCTGTCAAAGGTGTGCATCAGGTCGGCATTTTCCGGTTTAATCCAGCAAGCCTGCAACCCGCTACGGATCGCCCCGGCAACGTCGGTCGTCAGATCGTCGCCCACGTGCAGGATCTCGCCGATCGGCACATTCAGCTTTTCCGCCGCCAGAAAGTACATATCACTGAACGGCTTTGAGCGTCCGTCCGGACCGGCCCGCAGCACAAATTCGAAATAGTCGCCGAGGCCGAACAGTTCCGGCTGCGCGTTGCCGTTGGTAATCGCCACCAGCGGCCACTTTCTCGCTAACGCTTTCAGCGTGTCGTGCGTCTCTTGCGGGACATCGACCCGACTGCGCCACTTCGCAAAGTTCATCATCGCGGCATTCGCCCCCGTAATCGCTTCCTCTGCAGAAAGCCCGGCGTTTAGCATGGCACGCTCAACGGCGCGATGACGCCAGCGGGTGACATCGTGATAAATTTCCGGCTCCGCTTCCCGTACCGCCTGACGCAGGCGTTGCAGATCAGCATTTTGCAGCGTGCGTAGCGCCGGATGGTAGTTTTGCATAAAGGCGAGCGCTTCCTGTTCGGTGCGCTGGATAACCGGGCGGTTATCGTAAAGGGTGTCATCGAGATCGAAAGTGATCGCCGAGATGGGTCCTGGAGACCGGTAAAAACGCATTATTTCCCCCGTTTGGCGCGCGGATGCGCCGCATCGTACACCGAGGCCAGGTGTTGAAAATCAAGATGAGTATAGATTTGCGTGGTCGAGAGGTTGGCGTGTCCCAGCAGTTCCTGTACACCTCGCAGGTCACCGCTCGATTCCAGCATATGCGTGGCAAACGAGTGACGCAGCTTATGCGGATGCACATGGCTGTTTAACCCCTGCTTAATGCCCCACTCGGCAAAACGCTTTTGCACGTTGCGCGCGGAAATACGGTTGCCCAGCTTCGACAGAAACAGCGCGTCTTCCTCACTGCCAAACAACCCGCGCAGATCCAGCCAGTGCTCAATCCACGCCACTGCATTGCGACCAATGGGCAGGCGACGCTCTTTGCTGCCTTTCCCCATCACCCACACTTCACCGGTGTCGAGATCCAGATGTTTGATGTCCAGCCCCACCAGCTCAGACAAACGCAGACCCGCACCGTACATCACCTCCAGCATCGCGCGGTCACGCACGGCGAGCGGATCGTTAAGGTCAATATCCAGCAGACGGTTGACATCATCAACGTCGATATTTTTCGGCAAATGGCGCGGCGCTTTGGGTGCCTGTACCCCTTTCGCCGGATTGGCTTTCAGCTTGCCTTCGCTCACCATCCAGTCGAAAAAGCTACGCAGTGCAGAAAGACGTAGCGCGAGACTCGCAGGGCCAAGCCCTTTACGGCGACTGCGCACCGCGAAACTACGCACCATTGCAGCGTCACATTGTTGCCAACTTTGCAGTCCGGTTTCTCCGGCTAAGGCGATGATGGCATCAAGCTGGCGCTGATAGTTTTTCAGCGTGATGGGGCTAAGCTGGCGTTCTACGCCCAGATAGCGCAGAAATCGGGTGACATCGGTGGTGAAGTCCGTCATACGCGTTCAATCCAGCGCTCCAGCAGATCCGGCATCATCAGCGCGATTTCATGCAGGAGTTGCGTTCCCTGGCCTGCCTGATAGTGATGCATGTCGCGGCTGCTGAACAGAATGACGCCCAAATCGCCGTCGCGTCCCAGCATCGACATCGCCACCGAACCAATCGCCTTCGCTTCCGGCAGCACCACCAGCAATTCCGGACCGTTTAAGGTGCCCAGATAGTGCTGTTCCTGCCCCAGCCGCTGAATACGCAGCGGTTCGAAGGCCTGACGGCTTAACGCCAGATGGGTATAGCTCGACGGCGCGCCGAGACGCCAGCGATCGGGAAACAGACGCACCGTTGCACCGGCAAGGCCCAGTTCACGCGCCCAGCGATGAAAACGCATCAGCATATCGTCCAGGCTGGTCGCTGCAACCAGACGTCCCTGCAAATGCAGCAGGCGATAAAACAGGCTTTCGTTGGCATTCGCCTGCGCCATCAACAGCGACATATTTTCTTCAAGGACGTTGATGTGATTGCGTGCGCGGGCCATGTGCCACTCAACGAGTGAGACGGTGCCCCGCACCGGGTGCGGCACCCGCATCGCTTCCACGGCATGCGCATTGCGGATAAAAAACTCAGGATTTTTCTGCAGATAGTCGACGACCGCCCGGTCATCGAGTTCCGTAAGCGTTTCCTGTAGTTCTTCCCCTGGTTGCTTCATAGATGGATAAACCCGTCATAGACATGTGCCGCCGGGCCAGTCATGTATAACGGATGACCCGGACCTTTCCAGGCGATATCAAGGCGACCGCCCGGTAATTCCACGCGAACCTCTTCCGCCAGCAAACCTTGTTGAATGCCGACGGCGACGGCCGCGCATGCGCCGCTCCCACAGGCCTGTGTCTCTCCCGCGCCGCGCTCATAAACGCGTAAGCGAATATGCTCGCGTTTCACGACCTGCATAAAACCGATATTGGCCCGTTCAGGAAAACGTTCGTGACTTTCCAGAACCGGTCCCAGCGTTTCCACGGCCGCCGTGTCAACATCGTCGACCTGAATCACGCAGTGCGGATTTCCCATTGAAACCACGCCGCACAATATTGTCTGTTCTGCCGCTCGCATAATATAGGTCTTTTCCGCTTTGTTAGCGCGAAAAGGCACCTGCGATGGCTCAAAATTGGGTTCCCCCATGTTGACGCGCACCAGCTCATCGTCCGTCACGCTCAACACCATCCGCCCATTCGCCGTACTGACGCGAATATCACGTTTGTTGGTTAACCCTTTGAGGCGCACAAAACGGGCAAAACAGCGCGCGCCGTTACCACACTGCGACACTTCACTGCCGTCGGCATTAAAAATGCGGTAATGAAAATCCAGCTCAGGATCGTACGGAGGTTCAACCACCAGCAGTTGATCAAACCCCACCCCCAGATGCCTGTCAGATAAGCGACGGATCAATTCTGGCGAAAAAAAGACATTCTGCGTTACCGCGTCGACGACCATAAAATCGTTGCCAAGGCCATGCATTTTAGAGAATTGCATTATTCACTCCGTTCACGCGGGTACAGAAACACACCGTCAGTAGTTCACCTGGGAAGGCCCATCTCCCGTGGCGCGATCGTTTTGATCGGGCGTGGTGGATTGCGTTTGTGGATCAACCGGTTTAGTCGGCGGCGGTGCATTTTTATCAGCCGGAGGGAAATAGAGCGGCCCTTTAAGGCCACAACCCGTCAGGCTGAACAGAGTGAGAAGAACAGCGAGTGCCTGAAACACGTTTTTCATTATGGATTGCCTGTAAGTTCATACTTTCTGTTTTCTATCATCGCAGGAGAAGGCGTAAAAGCAAGAGTTTGCCTGTAATCTGCAACGCGATTTGTTTCAGGTTATACTGCCGCCATCACGAAAAAACGGGAAACGACAATGAACGACAGTGAATTTCATCGCCTGGCCGATACCCTGTGGATGACCATCGAAGAGCGTCTTGACGACTGGGATGGCGACAGCGATATCGACTGTGAAATCAATGGCGGCGTACTGACCATTAGCTTTGAAAACGGCAGCAAAATCATCATTAACCGTCAGGAACCGCTACACCAGGTGTGGCTGGCGACCAAACAGGGCGGCTACCATTTTGACCTGAAAGGCGACGAATGGGTTTGCGACCGGAGCGGGGAAACCTTCTGGGATCTGCTGGAACAGGCGGCAACGCATCAGGCGGGCGAAGAAGTCAGCTTCCGTTAAGGCTTATTTGCCGGATACCATCCGGCAAAACCATTACGAGAAATACTGCTGCAGCTGCGGCGTGTCGTTATCCTGATTGGCTGGCGGAACGTTGCCGAGTGATTGTGCGCGGAACGGGATCACCTGTGCGCGCCCTTCCGTGTTCACAATCTGATAGAACTGCGGCAGGTTGAAGTTGATGAAGCTGGAGCCGTAGGTAAAGCGGTCGTGCGATGAGGAGTAGAAACGGCTGACGTCGCGCACCAGCTCTTCTTTGCTGCCTTCGCAGTGATGATACACTTCCGCCCGGTTACTCTCGTCCAGAATGTAGATGTTAAAGCCCTTCTCATCACCCGTCTCTTCAAAGAAGAACTGAATGATCCCTTCGCTGGCGAAACCATCCACGACCGACGGCAGTTTCACCTGATTGGTTTCCACCTGAACAGACAGGCCGTGCAATTTGTTATGCGAGATTGCGCCGTAGAACTCAATAGCGTTTTCCAGCTTCTGTACCGACACATTCAGGCGTTCAAAGAACAGGCCCCATGTCTGACCGGAAACGCGCAGTGCCTTAAAGCGCCCTGTCTCCTGACGGGTACTGGAAAGACGCAGCTCGATGCACTCTGAAACCAGTTGCTGCACGCGGGTACGAATCAAACCACGCAGATGCTGGCTGTAGCAGAACACTTCCACGCTGTCCGGCGGCGCGGCGTCCTGGTGCATTTTGCCCAGAATCGTTTTCAACGCTTCAATCATCGCCTGTTCGCCGTTGAAATGCAGCGTACGCACTTCATTCCACGAGTTGCGATACAGCAGGTCTACGCTGCCCACCAGGCAATTTTGCTCTTCGCCAAAGCTGAAAACATCCAACTTACGGAAGTCAAAATGAACCACCTGATTGCGGAATGCCGCCGTCGGGTCATATTCGAGGTTAACGATGATCGCCAGATGGCGAATTTCACACGGGCTGTAGAGCGCTTTCGGCGTCGGCGCAGGCAAACGCAGCGGGAAGTGGTGCGACACATCGGCCACCATCTCCTGCAACTTCGGCAGATCGACAATGCCGTTGCCCTTAATAAACAGATGCGTGCGCGACGTCAGCAGACCGTTAAACCACGCCCAGGCCACCAGCTTATTCAGATAGCGGTTATATTCCAGCGGCTGATGGCTGATGATGGAATCCATGTTTGGCGCACGGTTGTAGAGATACCAGCCTGAACGGTTGGCGCGGCCCGGCGGAACGTGGATAAAGGTTAAGTTCGGTTCAGAGAGGTCCGGCGAAATCTGCGGGTTCACCAGCGTGACTTTACCGGGTAACGCTTCAAACGCGGCGTACAGCTTACGGGTCAGAACGCCAATATCCTGCGGGCTGGCGCTGACGCTGAGATTATTGCGGCGCGCAAAACGGATCAGATTACGGTAGCTCTGCATCATGGCATCGAGCAGTTCGTTGTGCGCTTCACGCACCTGATCAATCTTCCAGTTCGCCCGGTTGTCGAGCATGGCCAGACGATTTTCGTCCCATCCCCACTCGCTTACTAACTGACTGAGCACTTCACGACGCCAGCCAACGCAGGCGCGTTCACGGCTCAGTTTTTCGCAAACTTTTAAGTAGAAACATCGGCGCACTAAATCCAGGCGCGTCGGATCTTCAATCGCCGTGAGGTATTCAGTCACGCGTTCCAGCATCATGCAGTACGGGTCAAGACCAAACGAGACGATCTCGCCGTCATGCAGGCGCTGTTTAATGTCTTTCGCCAACAGGCGCGGATTGGGGTATTCCCAGGAGTAGGCTTCCAGCAGCAGCGTTTTCAGCACCGCTTTGTACGGTGAATCGATACTTTTATACAGCTGCCAAAGGCTGGCGCCAAAGTACTCTTCGGCGGAAAGCGAGCTTAATCCGCCCAGGTCCAGCCATTCGTTTGGCGTGAGTACCCCCTGAGCGTAGAGCGTCATGACGTAGTCGTCGTAATGCTCTTCTTCATCGCACGGCACCATATTCCACAGAATACGCTTACCGGCGAGACGTACCGCGGTGCGGTAGAATTCATCCAGCAGCAGGATATGCTGCGTCGAGCCACAGTCTTCGCCCCCCAGACTGCCGCTTTCATTATGGCGGAAACGGTTTTCATCAATCAGGAAGAAGCTGACTTCCACCCCCAGCGAGGCGGCCCAGCTTTCCAGCAGGCTGCATTTACGCTGCAGCAGTTGTCGTTCTTCACTGTCGAGCCAGGACTGGTGGCACACCCAGATATCAAGATCCGACGAACAGCTTTGTCCGACAGAGGAGGTGCTGCCCATGGAATACACACCAGTGATCGGCAGTTCACCTTTTGGCGGATCCTGCGGTGCCAGACCGCGATACAGTTCCAGTTCGTTCAGATAGTGGCGTTGGGTTTCATCAGGCGTGTAGAAGCAAATGCCTCTGGGAACGTTACCATCGAGGTATCCCGGCATCAGCGGATGGTGATAGTGCAATAATGTCGGCAGAAGACTGTACACCTGCTGGAAAGCAGGGCCCATGGCAGCAAGCGCGCGATCCACACGCAGTTGATTAATGGCATCCAGTCTCTGTTTCAGAGTCTCAATATAGAGGTACAAGACGTATCGCCTGATGTTGCTACCCGTCATGCTGTCGATTGTCGCAGCGCGATCCGCTTACCAACAATCTTCACCATTCGGGATAAACCAAATGACAAAAATAACCGTTACCTTTTACGACCTTTTTTTGTGCGTTCAGTCGAAAAAATGGCCTAAAACGTGATCAATTTAACACCTTGCTCATTGACCGTAAAGAAAGATGCGCTACAGACAAGTGTAGCACCAATCGCTTCGCGTAAATTCTGAAGTACGCCCGGACGGTTTCTCGTCATTAAATACTGCCAGCCGCAACACAGCGTCTTATCCTTGACTTACCTTTGACCGTAACACTGACATCCCACTTGTAAGGATGTTAGGATGAACCACGGACGATAATGACGGTAACAAGCATGTTAGACAATGTTTTAAGAATTGCCACACGCCAAAGCCCCCTTGCGCTCTGGCAGGCACATTATGTCAAAGACGCTCTGATGGCGAGCCATCCCGGCCTGGTCGTGGAGCTGGTGCCTATGGTGACGCGTGGTGATGTCATTCTTGATACCCCACTGGCGAAAGTAGGCGGCAAAGGCCTGTTCGTAAAAGAGCTGGAAGTTGCGCTGCTCGAAAAACGCGCCGACATCGCGGTGCACTCAATGAAAGATGTACCGGTTGAATTCCCGGAAGGCCTGGGACTGGTCACTATCTGTGAACGCGAAGATCCGCGCGACGCCTTTGTCTCGAACACTTATAACACCCTTGATGAACTGCCTGCCGGCAGCATCGTGGGCACTTCCAGTTTGCGCCGCCAGTGTCAGCTGGCAGAACGCCGTCCGGATCTCGTCATTCGTTCACTGCGCGGCAATGTTGGCACCCGCCTGAGTAAGCTGGATAACGGCGACTACGACGCCATTATCCTGGCCGTTGCCGGTTTAAAACGTTTAGGGCTGGAATCGCGTATCCGCACAGCGCTACCGCCAGAAGTGTCGCTGCCTGCCGTAGGGCAAGGCGCGGTTGGCATCGAATGCCGCCTCGACGATAGCCGGACTCAGGCGCTGCTGGCGCCGCTGAATGATGAAATCACCGCACTTCGCGTCAAAGCCGAGCGCGCCATGAACACCCGCCTGGAAGGGGGCTGTCAGGTGCCAATTGGCAGCTATGCTGAAATCATTGATGGTGAGATTTGGCTACGCGCGCTGGTCGGTTCGCCAGACGGTTCACAAATGGTACGCGGAGAACGCCGTGGCTCGCCCGATCAGGCGGAGCAGATGGGCATTTCGCTGGCCGAAGAGCTGCTGGATAACGGCGCGCGCGCGATTCTGACCGAAGTTTATAACGGAGAATCCCCCGCATGAGTATCCTGGTCACCCGCCCGTCTCCCGCAGGGGAAGAGTTAGTGAGCCGTCTGCGCACACTGGGGCAGGAGGCCTGGAGTTTTCCGCTCATCGAATTTACCCCGGGGCAGGATTTATCGCGACTGGCCGGGGTGTTTTCGACGATCACTGATAACGATCTGCTCTTTGTGCTGTCACAGCACGCGGTCTCTTTTGCCCATGCGCAACTGGAACGCGAAGGGCTGAAGTGGCCCGCCGCCGCGCGCTATTTTGCTATTGGTCGCACGACCGCCCTGGCGCTGCATACCGTCAGCGGATACGACATTCGCTATCCGCTGGATCGGGAAATCAGCGAAGTCTTGCTACAATTACCTGAATTACAAAATATTGCGGGCAAACGTGCGCTGATCTTACGCGGCAACGGCGGTCGGGAGCTATTAGGCGAAACCCTGGCGGCACGCGGAGCGGATGTCACGTTTTATGAATGTTATCAACGTAGTGCTAAACATTACGATGGGGCACAAGAAGCGATGCGCTGGCAGTCGCGCGGCGTGACAACGATAGTGGTCACCAGCGGGGAAATGCTGCAACAGCTTAACGCGCTGATCCCGCCGTGGTATCGCGAAAACTGGTTACTACGCTGTCGGCTTATTGTCGTCAGCGAGCGTCTGGCGCACCTCGCCCGGGAACTGGGCTGGCAAGATATTAAGGTCGCTGATAACGCCGACAACGATGCGCTACTGCGCGCATTACAATAACTCTCATAATGGGAAGCCATAATGACGGAACAAGAAAAATCCTCCGCCGTGGTTGAAGAGACCAGGGAGGCCGTGGAGACTCAGCCACAGCCAGCTACTGCAGAAAAAAAGAGTAAAAACGGCACTGCGCTGATCCTGAGTGCGGTGGCAATCGCCATCGCGCTGGCAGCCGGTGTTGGGCTCTATGGCTGGGGAAAACAACAGGCGACCACGCAGACCGCCACCAGCGATGCGCTGGCTACTCAACTGACCGCGCTGCAAAAAGCGCAGGAAAGCCAAAAGGCGGAGCTGGAAGGCGTCATTAAACAGCAGGCGGCGCAGCTGGAGCAGGCCAACCGTCAGCAAACTGAACTGGCGAAACAGCTGGATGAAGTCCAACAGAAAGTCGCCACTATCTCCGGCAGCGATGCCAAAACGTGGCTGCTCGCACAGGCCGATTTTCTGGTCAAGCTGGCCGGACGTAAGCTGTGGAGCGATCAGGATGTGACGACAGCGGCCGCGCTGCTGAAGAGCGCAGATGCCAGCCTCGCGGACATGAACGATCCCAGCCTGATTACCGCACGCCGGGCAATCACCGATGATATCGCCAGTCTTTCCTCTGTCGCTCAGGTGGATTACGACGGCATCATCCTGAAAATTAATCAGCTTTCTAATCAGATCGATAACCTGCGTCTGGCGGATAACGACAGCGACGGTTCGCCAATGGACGCCGACAGCCCTGAGCTTTCCAGTTCAATCAGCGAATGGCGCGTCAATCTGCAAAAAAGCTGGCAGAATTTTATGGACAGCTTTATCACCATCCGCCGCCGCGATGACACCGCGGTCCCGCTGTTAGCGCCGAATCAGGATGTCTATCTGCGGGAAAACATCCGCTCTCGTCTGCTGGTTGCCGCCCAGGCGGTACCGCGTCATCAGGAAGAGACCTACCGTCAGGCGCTGGATAACGTCTCCACCTGGGTACGTGCTTACTACGATACCGACGACGCCACGACAAAAGCCTTCCTTGAAGAAGTGGACAAGCTGAGTCAGCAGAGCATCACGATGGACGTACCGGAAACGCTACAAAGCCAGGCGATCCTCGAAAAATTGATGCAAACCCGTGTGCGTAACCTGCTGGCACAACCGGGCGCCGCGCCATCTGAAGCGACACCTGCGCCTGAAGCACCCCAGGCAGAAACCCCGGCAGCCGCGCCGCAAGGAGAATAATGATGCTAAAAGTATTGTTGCTCTTTGTGCTGCTGATCGCGGGTATCGTGATCGGCCCGATGATTGCCGGTCATCAGGGTTACGTCCTGATCCAGACCGACACGTACAACATTGAAACCAGCGTGACCGGGCTGGTCATCATCCTGATCCTTGCGATGGTGGTACTGTTTGCCATCGAATGGCTGCTGCGTCGCCTCTTCCGTACCGGCGCACATACGCGCGGCTGGTTTGTGGGTCGCAAACGTCGTCGCGCCCGCAAACAGACCGAACAGGCGCTGTTGAAACTGGCGGAAGGAGACTATCAGCAGGTTGAGAAGCTGATGGCGAAAAATGCCGATCATGCTGAACAGCCGGTAGTGAACTACCTGCTTGCCGCTGAAGCAGCGCAACAGCGTGGTGACGAAGCACGCGCGAACCAACATCTGGAACGTGCGACAGAACTCGCGGGCAACGACACGATCCCGGTTGAGATTGCGCGTGTCCGCCTGCAACTGGCGCGCAATGAGAATCATGCCGCGCGCCACGGCGTGGATAAATTGCTGGAGGTGACGCCGCGTCATCCGGAAGTATTGCGTCTGGCGGAACAGGCCTACATTCGCACCGGAGCCTGGAGCTCGCTGCTGGATATCATCCCGTCAATGGCGAAAGCGAACGTCGGTGATGAAGAGCATCGTGCGATGCTGGAACAGCAGGCGTGGATTGGTCTGATGGATCAGGCACGCGCCGATCAGGGCAGCGATGGTCTACGTGAGTGGTGGAAAAACCAGAGCCGCAAAACCCGCCATCAGGTTGCCCTGCAGGTGGCCATGGCCGAGCATCTGATTGAATGCGACGATCACGACATGGCGCAGCAAATCATTATCGACGGTCTGAAGCGTCAGTATGACGATCGCCTGGTGCTGCCGATTCCGCGGCTGAAAACCAATAACCCGGAACAGCTGGAGAAAGTCCTGCGTCAGCAGATCAAGACCGTTGGCGATCGCCCGCTGCTGTGGAGCACGCTGGGTCAGTCGCTGATGAAGCACGGCGAATGGCAGGAAGCGACCGTTGCCTTCCGCGCAGCGCTGAAGCAGCGCCCGGACGCGTACGATTACGCCTGGCTTGCCGACGCGCTCGACCGCCTGCATCAACCGGAAGAAGCGGCCACCATGCGCCGTGACGGCTTGATGCTGACGTTACAGAACACGCCCCCGCAGTAACGCCCTGATGCCCGGTGGCGCTACGCGCTCCGGGCATTAATCAAAGACACAAAATCATTCAGGATGCATCGAGGCGGCCAGTCTGAGGATCCCCGGAAGCTTACTTAAGTCAGTGACCGGGGCAAGCAGGCGCAGCCAACAAAGAGGCAGCCTGAAGGATGACGTGCATTCATAAAAAAACGCCTGCTCTAAAAGAGCAGGCGTTAAACAGGTCTGTATGACAACATAAATGGGTGCTTCACTCAACGTTATGTCCATGGTGTTTGATGAGGCCGAAGCGACATCTGTCTGTGGACGATAAGCACCGTAAACGGCTCTGCATCATTCCTGAGTTTATGAGGCACTATGGCGAGCATAAGAGATGGAATGAGCATCTACCCGTCTATTATTGCACATTGCGTGCCAGGATTGCACCGCTAAAAATAGGGATTACGGTATTTCACTATCCCTGTACTGGCGCGGGTTGTCGGCGATTTTCCCTTTTTCTTCCCGCCGTGAATACACCACATTGTCGCTCAGCAGAGACAGATCTCGTCCGATACGCAAAAGTTTTGAAATATCAGAATGTTAATCGTCACCAAATGGCGACAATGGCAAACAGGGTTGTCTCAGGGAAGCAACAGGGGAAAAGAAGAAGAAAGAGAGTGGCGTAGAAAAAGAAAAACCCCGCCGAAGCGGGGTTCAAAATTGGTCGGCGAGAGAGGATTCGAACCTCCGACCCACTGGTCCCAAACCAGTTGCGCTACCAAGCTGCGCTACTCGCCGATGTACTGCTTTTTGAATTTTTAGTTCAACTCTTTAAGTCGTGGTGCGAGGGGGGGGACTTGAACCCCCACGTCCGTAAGGACACTAACACCTGAAGCTAGCGCGTCTACCAATTCCGCCACCTTCGCATTTCACAACTTTTAATGATGGGGTGGCTAATGGGATTCGAACCCACGACAACTGGAATCACAATCCAGGGCTCTACCAACTGAGCTATAGCCACCACTACAAATCTATTTACGCGGTATCGAAACCACCGCAGCTCCAGCACCGGGTGAATGGTGCGCCCGACAGGATTCGAACCTGAGACCTCTGCCTCCGGAGGGCAGCGCTCTATCCAGCTGAGCTACGGGCGCTTAGCGCCGTTGCGGGGGTGGATAATACGGACTTCACACCCCGCTGTCTAGTGCCTTTTTAAATAAAATGCGCGTTTGGTTACGCTTTGCGCGTTTTGTCGCTTATTCCCCCGTTTTCTGGGCGATCCCCTGACGGTTGAGGCCAAAAACCTTGTAAACAGCCGTCACGGCGAGCAGGAAGATGATGCCGACAAACAGCGACATACGGGTATCTTCATTAAAGTACATGCCGATCAGAACGCAAACCAGGAAAGCCATCGTCAAATAGTTTGCCCACGGGAACAGAATCGAACGGAACGGATGGCTGGCCATCGCCGCTTTATGCGCCCGACGAAAACGCAGCTGGCTAATCAGGATCACAAACCACGGCACCATCCCCGGCAGCACACTCGCACTATAAACATAGACGAAGACGCGCTGTGGATTAGGAATGATGTAGTTCAGGCACGAACCGACCAGCAGGATCACAATCGACAGCGCGACACCCGCCACCGGAACGCCATGACGGGAGACTTTCGCCATCGCCGCCGGCAGTTGACGGTTCTTCGCCAGCGCGTAGAGCATACGTCCACAGCTGTACATTCCGCTGTTACAGCCAGATAGCGCGGCGGTCAGCACAACAAAGTTGATAATCGCCGCCGCGGTAGTGATACCAATTTTGGCAAAGGTCAGGACGAACGGACTGCCGTTGCTGCCAATTTCGTTCCACGGGAAGATAGTGACGATCACGAAAATCGCGCCCACGTAGAAGATCAGAATACGCCACAGCACTTTACCTACCGCGCTACGCAGCGTGACCTGCGGGTTTTTGGCTTCGCCCGCCGTAATCCCGATCAGCTCCACGCCCTGATAAGAGGCGACCACAATACACAATGCGGTGAGGAAGCCTTTCCAGCCACCGGCAAAGAAACCGCCGTGCCCGGTCAGGTTACCAAAGCCAATCGGCTGACCACCGTTGCCGAGACCGAAGAAAATCACGCCCAGACCCACCACAATCATCACGATGATGGTGGTGACTTTAATCATCGCAAACCAGAACTCGATTTCGCCATACAGACGAACGGCCGCCAGGTTTGCCAGCGCCACCAGTCCAACGGCAATCAGCGCGGGTATCCATTGCGCCATCTCCGGAAACCAGAACTGAACATAGACGCCGATCGCGGTGATCTCCGAAATACCGACCGCCATCCACATAAACCAGTATGACCACGCGGTGAGATAACCGAAGAACGGGCTCATGTAACGGTGAGCGTAAACGGCGAAAGAACCGGCAACCGGCTCCAGGAACAGCATCTCGCCCATTGAACGCATAATGAAAAAGACGAACAGGCCGGCGACAATATATGCCAGCAGTACCGAGGGTCCTGCCCACTTCAGGGTGCTTGCCGCCCCCATAAACAGGCCGACGCCAATGGTGCCCCCGAGGGCAATCAATTCGATATGACGAGCCTCCAGCCCACGCTGTAGCTCAGGTTTTTTCTCTGCCATAAATCCTCTTGTCGTGTTTACATGCTTTCCGGCATCGCCGGTTATTGTTATGGGTACATCGCTGGGGGCGCATGTTTTCGCAAATTTGGCAAAATGGCAAACGAAGCATTAAAAAAATGCATGTTTCAGGTAATAACGGAGCAAAAATGCGGCAGCGAGGTAGCGCATGAAGCAGAATGCGCTACCCGCATGAGAAAGGAGTTTTAGATATTTCCGCTGTAGTGCCAGCGCAGGTAACGCAGTAAACGGAGCTGACGGGTAATGCGGCTCGGCTGCGACAGCAGGCGATACAGCCACTCCAGCCCCAGATTCTGCCACACTTTCGGCGCGCGTTTTACATGACCGGTGAAAACGTCATAGGTACCGCCGACGCCCATATAGAGCGCATGCGGATGCACCTGACGGCAATCGCGCATAAAAATTTCCTGTTTCGGCGATCCCATCGCCACGGTAACGATTTTCGCCCCACTGGCATGGATTTGCTCAAACAGCGCAGGGCGCTGCTCCGGCGTAAAATAGCCGTCCTGGCTGCCGACAATGTTCACATTCCATTGGGTGCGCAGTTTCGCTTGCGTTTGCGCCAGCACTTCCGGCTTTCCGCCAACCAGGAATACCGGCGTGCCTTCCTCGCCCGCACGGGCCATCAACGCTTCCCAGAGATCGGCACCCGCCACGCGAGAAACCTGGGCATGCGGAAATTTTTTGCGTATTGAGCGTACGACGCTGATCCCGTCGGCATATTTATACTCAGCCGCCTCAATCAGGGTACGAACTTCCGGGTTATCTTCCGCTGTCAGGACCTTTTCTGCGTTAATCGCCACCAGCGTACCTTGCTTAAGCTGGCCGCCAGCATAGAGATAATCCAGCGCATGGTGCATATCACGCCAGCCAATCAGCTGGAGTCCGCGCAGATCGTAAATCGGTGCCGTTGTATTATCAGTCATTGCTATCCTTCAACCCGTTTGTCTGGCAGGGCTCGCAAACGTTTATGGATCAGTCCGGCCTGGTCAAACAGCCAGAACAGAAGTTTTGCCACCAGCAAACAGGCACCAAAAACCACCAGGAAAAAAACAACACGCGAGACAAACGAGTCCAGTCCCTCTCGCGCCAGCACGATCATATTGAAAATCGCGCCAAAGCAAAAACTATGCAAAATCGCGGCCTTGTAGCGGTTGGTCTCACGATTGCCCAGCTCGTACAGCCAGTCGAACCATTTGATGATCAACCCCACCACAACCGCGCCCAGTGGGATAAACAGCGCACCGCCCATCACCACCAGCGAACCAATCAGCGTTGGCGAGATCGCCAGACCGGAATGGTTGTTCAACACTTCCCACGTAAAGTAGTTCGCCGTATTCAGCACCACGCTCGGCCGCCCCGGCCACAGCCAGGAAGGAATAAAGACGTAGAAATCACGGGCAATTGGCGCCAGCCCCTGGAAGTCGATTTTGTCGTAGTTTTGCAGCAGCAGCGCCAGGTTCTCCCACGGGGAAAACGTGTCGCGGGTGAGATAGAGAAACGTGTAGAACGCCTCGTCGCCGCTAACATTCAGCCCGTAACGCTTCAGCGCCAGCCAGAACATACCGACAATCCCCAGCACGCCTGCTGCCGCCAGCATCCACAGCGAGATCCAGCCGCGAATAATGCCGATAAACAGGAAGATGGCGAAGGCAATGATGATATTGGCGCGCGTGCCGCCGACAATCATATACGTCAACAGGCCAAATGCGACGGTGCTGACCAGGAAGAACAGCCACGCTTTGCTGTCCTGGCGCAGGAAATAGACCACCAGCATTGCCGGGATGAAAAAGTAAAAGAAGCGTTTTAACGCCACGCCGGAAACTTCGCTGGAGAAAATCTGGCTATACGACTGCAGGCGGAACAGCAAAAAGCCGTTATGCATGAAGAAGATGCCCACGCTGATCAGCGCAATCCCCATCAGAATCATCCAGGTGAGATGGGTTTCCACCCGATTCATCGTGAACAGCGGTGTATGCGGCGCGTCCGCAACCCGTTTGCGTAAGCGGGTCTTATAGGTCACATAGTAGATCGCGTAGAAACAGGCAGCGGAAAGCAGCGCCTGTAGCAGAATTTCCGGCGGTGCGACAGCGACGTCAAAGCGGAACGCCAGCACGCTGGTCAGCGGAAAGCCAAAAAAGAAGGTCAGCAAAAACAGCAGCGAGAAAAACACGTTGAAATTAAAGCGTACGCGGCGGAATTCAAACCAGGTTAGCGTGGCGATAAACAACGTGGAGAGGAGCCAGACGACAAACAGGCCGCTGAACTGCATCAGACTCATAGCGCCTCCCCTGCGGCAACCTGCAACGCGTGATGCCAGGGCTGCAAATAGTTCGGGCTAAAGAAGGTAATGGTATTTTTATCCACTGACGCCAGCTGGCGCTGCGCCTCGCGCACCACCTGTTCGTTCAGCGCATCGCTCGTAAACAGCACCGGAAGATGCTGTTCCACCATGTCCTGCCAGAAGGGATTCTCGCGGTTCAACACACACGGCACGCCAGCCTGAATCAGCAAGCATAAAGTGCCAATCCCCTGCTGACGGGCAAAAATAAAGTACCCAAGATCGCACTGCCGGAGCAGCGCCAGATAGTCGTCGAACGCCAGTTTGTCGCTGAGGATCTGTAGGTTATCTGCGCTGAACAGTTTCAGCCCCGCCTGACGGACGTCCGCAATATACGCCTCGTTATGCGCTGGATAGCCCATCGGGACAATCACATTTACCGTATCGCCAAACTGCTGATGCACCGCCCGCAGCGCGGCAATATGTTCGTTGCTGCGATCGCCTGAGTTACCCACCAGAATGGTCATTTTTCCGCTGCGTTGGCGATCGTTCACCATATTGTTGAGCGAGGGATCCATTCGCGTCGGGAAATAGAGCAGTTCCCCTGGCACGCGCGGATGCTGTTGGGCGAAATAGTTCAGATCGCCACGGGTGGCAAAAACGCCCCCAACACGGCTTTGCGCCAGACGGCGAAGCGGATAAAACAGTTTGAATTTCAGCCCACTGGAGACTTCATACAGATCCGCGCCCCAGATGTGCCAGTAAAACTGACCGGGTTTAATTCCGCCGCTCAGTAACGCCAGCCACAGCGCCGTATTAAACTGACCGTGGAAGAAGAAGCGCTGCTGTCTGTTCGCTTTGGCTTGCGCTATCACCGCTTCCGCCAGCGATTTTTTACCGCTGTAGAAACGGATGGAGAGCGCCGGGCAACTTTCCGTCAGCCCGGTATCCTGACCGGCGACCATAAAGACACGGGCATGCTCGCTGGTCGATGCCAGCGTATCGTTGAAAAACCGCAGCACGGTTTGATTATGGTGAGGGATATCCGATCCCAGTACGTGAATCAGTACAGTCATGCCCGCCTACGCCAGAGTATAAATACGCAACAACACAGAGAGAAATAGACGACATACGTGGCCATATAGGCCTGTGCCGCACCCAGCGCGCCATGTGCTGGGATCAGCCAGTGCGCAAATGCCGTCAATAAAATGAACTGGCTGATTTCAGCCAAAATATAAAACCGCAGTGACGCTTTGGCGATCACCAGATAACCGAAGACATATGCCCCGACTTTCAGCACATCTCCGACCAACTGCCAGGCAAACAGATCGCGCATGGCGGTGAATTTCTCAGAGAACAGCAGCCAGATAGCAAAATCACGCAGCAGCCAGACGGTGAAACTCGCGGCAGCCACCGCAGGCAGAACAAACTTCAGCGACTTCACCACTTCCCGTGTGATGTCCCGCTTTTCGGTAAGGCGCGACAGCGTCGGCAACAGGTAAACGCTGAACGAGGCGGTAATAAATTGTAGGTAAGCATCCGAGATACTGCTCACCCCTTGCCAGATCCCGACGTCATCCCAACTGTAGTGCGCCGCCAACAAGTTTCGCATCATCACATACGCCACCGGCAGCGTGACGGAGGTGATCAGCGCCATCAGGGTAAACTTGCTGAGCTGACCCGCCAGTCCCTTGTCCCAGGATGGCCGCAGATAGTGCAGCGGGATCATCCCGCGCTTCATCAGCATGGCTGCTGCCGGGATCACCACCAGTGCGGGCACCAGCGCCAGGCCGAGCAGCGCGCCTTCATAGCCGCCCAGCCGGTAACAGCCATAATAGGCGACAACGCCCACCAGACTGCCAACAATCAGTGACAGCGCATTCCCGGCCGCATCGCGAAATCCTTTCATCAACGCCAGCAGCAGGTTGGCCCAGGCAATTCCCATCTGCACCAGCGCTACTAAGCGCACTAACCCCTGATACTGAGTATGTCCAAACAGTCCCTGGCTAATCGGTGCCGCCGCGAGCAGAAACACCAACGCCAGCAGCGTCGAAAAACCCAGCACCATGGCCGAGGATGTCCCGACCACCCGCCGCAGTTGTTCGGGGTTATCGTGAGACTGCGCAACGTATTTGGTGACGCCGTTGAAAATCCCGGCCCCCGCCAGGACACCGAGCACGGTGACCATCTGACGGAAATTTCCCGCTTGCCCGACGCCAGCCGGGCCGAATGACACCGCCAGCAGCTTAACGACCAGTAACCCCGCGCCAATTTTGACCAGCGTGCTGGCCGCCGTCCACAAGGACGCTTTCGCAAGCGACATATCAGGCGAAATAGTTCAGCAATGTCGTGATCACCGTGCGCTGATTCACTGCCGACAGGTTATAGAACAGCGGCAGGCGCAGCAGACGTTCGCTCTCTTTGGTGGTGTAGCGGTCCTCGCCGGAGAATTCACCAAACTTGTCGCCAGCCGGGCAGTCATGCAGCGGAATGTAGTGGAACACCGCCATAATCTCGGCTTCTTTCAGGAAGTTAATCAGCGCGCTACGATCGTCAATGTCGCGCAGCTTGATATAAAACATATGGGCGTTCTGTTTGCAGTCATCCGGAATGGATGGCAATTCAATTCTGCCCGCACGCGCCAGCGGTGCGAGGGCATCGTAGTAGGTCTGCCACAACGCCAGACGTTGCTGATTAATGCGGTCCGCCGCTTCCAGTTGCGCCCAGAGATAAGCGGCCTGTAGATCGGACATCAAATAGCTGGAACCGATATCGCGCCAGGTATATTTGTCGACCTGGCCACGGAAGAACTGGCTGCGGTTAGTGCCTTTTTCACGAATGATTTCCGCACGCTCGATAAGGTGACGATCGTTAATCAGCGTTGCGCCGCCTTCGCCGCCGGCGGTGTAGTTTTTGGTTTCGTGGAAACTGAAGCAGCCGATGTGACCAATCGTTCCCAGCGCCCGACCTTTGTAAGTCGACATCACCCCCTGCGCGGCGTCTTCTACCACAAACAGGTTGTACTTATCCGCCAGCGCCATGATGGCGTCCATCTCACAGGCCACGCCCGCATAATGCACAGGCACAATCGCCCGCGTTTTTTCGGTGATCGCCGCTTCAATGCGTGTTTCGTCGATGTTCATGGTATCCGGGCGGATATCCACAAAGATGATTTTAGCGCCGCGCAGCACAAAGGCATTCGCGGTCGACACGAAGGTGTAACTCGGCATGATCACTTCATCACCCGGCTGGATATCCAGCAGCAGTGCCGCCATCTCCAGTGAGGCGGTACAGGAAGGCGTCAGCAGCACCTTCGCGCTGCCAAAACGCTGCTCCAGCCACTGCTGGCAACGGCGGGTAAAGCCGCCATCGCCGCACAGTTTGCCGCTGCCCATCGCGGACTGCATATAGTCGAGTTCGGTTCCCACCACCGGCGGTGCGTTAAACGGAATCATGTTGTCACCTGTATAACCAGTATGCAGTGCTTTCTACATTCGCACCGCTTTGTATATAACGTTTAAGCGCGGCGGTGTTGCCCATCTGGGTCGCCACCCGCAATGTTGTTTTGCCGCGCGCCTGCGCCCAGCCAATCGCCGCCTGCATCAGCTCTTCCCCAGCGCCACGCCCGGCGAGCAAGCCGATTCGCGCCTCGCGATCATCCAGTTCACGCAGCGAGACATAGCCGCGAATATCCCCGTTTGAGGTGCGAAGAACCAGACACTGATGATCGAACGTGCCGCGCACCGCGTTTTCAATCCACTGCGCATAAAAGCGGGCGCTGGCGTCAGCCGCGTACCACGGCGTGCGAAAGCGACTTTGCGCAAAAGCCGCCGCCGCGAGCTGGCGCAACGCCGGAATGTCCGTCAGTTGTGCAATTTCTGCGCCAGTTTGCCCACCCATTTCCCCGACGCTGACGGCAAGATCCACTTCCCCTTCCACTAGCGCGAAACCCAGTTGTTGCAGGGCATCCAGCCCGGCGGTATCAGCCGCCGGAATTTTAGCCTGTACCCGTGACCAGGCCTGTAAGGCGTCTGCGGTCAATAACGGTGCCGCCGGATCCAGTCGGACAATGGCGCTGTTGACGCCAAAGAAGTGGTTTTCCCAGCCCAGCGGCTCAATACTGGCGTGGACGTGCACGAAGCAGCTCCAGTAAATATTGGCCGTAGCCCGTTTTCGCCAGCGCGCTGGCGGCACGTTTCACACCGTCATCATCCAGCCAGCCATTGCGCCAGGCAATCTCTTCCAGACAGGCGATTTTGAATCCCTGACGCTTTTCAACCGTCTGCACAAAGGTGCTCGCCTCAATCAGGCTGTCATGCGTTCCCGTATCAAGCCAGGCAAAACCGCGCCCCAGCAGCTCAACGGTCAGATTGCCTGCGTCAAGGTACATCTGATTGATAGACGTGATCTCCAGTTCGCCGCGTTCAGACGGTTTCACACGCTTTGCGTACTCCACCACCTTGCTGTCGTAGAAATAGAGTCCGGTCACCGCCCAGTTAGATTTAGGCTGCTTCGGTTTCTCTTCTAACGAGATGGCGCGGAAATGATCATCAAACTCCACCACGCCAAACCGTTCTGGATCCATCACCTGATAGCCAAACACGGTCGCCCCTTCGGTACGTGCTGCGACATGGCGCAATTTAGGGCTGAACCCTTGGCCGAAGAAGATATTGTCGCCTAACACCAGGCAGGAAGGTTCGCCGTTAAGGAACGTCTCACCGATGATAAACGCCTGCGCCAGGCCATCCGGACTCGGTTGTTCGGCATACTGCAAATGAATGCCAAATTCAGAACCGTCGCCTAACAGACGCTGAAAATACCCTTTATCTTCCGGCGTGGTGATAATCAGGATCTCACGAATACCTGCCAGCATGAGCACCGATAACGGATAATAAATCATCGGCTTATCGTAAATGGGGAGCAGCTGTTTCGACACGCCGCGCGTGATAGGATGCAAACGGGTGCCGGAGCCGCCCGCCAGAATGATACCTTTCATGCCTTCCTCCTCCGGGAAATTAGCCCTTCAGACCTAAACGTTGCCCCTGATAGCTACCGTCCTGCACGGGCTTCCACCAGGCCTCATTCGCCAGATACCACTGCACGGTTTTACGCATACCGCTTTCAAAGGTTTCCTGCGGCGTCCAGCCAAGCTCACGGGCGATTTTGGACGCATCAATGGCGTAACGTAAGTCGTGACCAGGACGATCGTCCACAAAGGTAATCAGGTCGCGGTAGTGTGCGATACCCTGCGGTTTGTTCGGCGCCAGCGTTTCCAGCAGGTCGCAAATCGTCTCAACCACGTCCAGATTCTTACGCTCGTTATGGCCGCCAATGTTATACGTTTCACCGACTTCTCCGGTGGTCGCCACGCAGTACAGCGCTCTCGCATGATCGTCCACATACAGCCAGTCGCGGACCTGCTGTCCGTTGCCATACACCGGCAGCGGTTTGCCCGCCAGCGCATTAAGAATCATCAGCGGGATCAGTTTTTCCGGGAAGTGATATGGGCCATAGTTGTTGGAGCAGTTGGTAATGAGCGTCGGGAAACCGTAGGTACGCAACCAGGCGCGCACCAGGTGATCGCTGCTGGCTTTTGATGCGGAATAGGGACTGCTTGGGGCGTACGGCGTCGTCTCGGTAAAGAAATCATCCGCTGAGTGCAGATCGCCATACACCTCGTCCGTCGAGATGTGGTGGAAGCGAAACGCCGATTTTTTCTCGTCAGCCCGTTCACTCCAGTACGCCCGCGCCGCTTCCAGCAACGTGTAGGTGCCAACAATGTTAGTTTCGATAAACGCCGCCGGACCGTCGATAGAGCGATCGACGTGGCTTTCGGCGGCCAGGTGCATCACGCAGTCTGGCTGATACTGTTGAAAAACCCGATCCAGCGAAGCGCGATCGCAAATATCCACTTTCTCGAAAGCAAAGCGCTCGCTCTGCGCAACCGGCGCCAGCGACATCAGATTGCCGGCGTAGGTGAGTTTATCCACCACCACGACCGCATCTGCCGTCTCATTAATGATATGCCGTACCACCGCTGAGCCGATGAAACCTGCGCCACCCGTCACCAGAATCCGTTTCATTAACGCCACACTCCTTTGGTATCCACGACGTACTGCTGCGGCACCGCATCGCCCTGAATGGCTTTAAACTGGCTATGATCGACCAGCATCACCAGCACGTCGGCAGTCGCCAGCGCGTCGTTCAGTTCGGCAAGAGTGCAAAGACCGTCCAGCTTTTTCGGCAACTGGTGAATGTTCGGTTCCACCACCAGCGTTTCACCGCTGTGCCACTGGGCGATGCTTTTTGCGATCCCCATTGCCGGGCTTTCACGCAAATCGTCGATATTAGGTTTAAATGCGAGGCCAAAACAGGCGATTCTCACTTCGCTGGCGCGCTTGTTCGTCGCCGCCAGGCAGTCCGCAACGGCGGCTTTGACCTGATCGACAACCCAGTGCGGTTTACCGTCGTTCACTTCACGCGCGGTACGGATCAGACGCGACTGCAGCGGATTCTGCGCCACGATAAACCACGGGTCGACAGCAATACAGTGCCCGCCCACACCCGGTCCCGGCTGGAGAATGTTGACGCGCGGATGGCGGTTCGCCAGGCGAATCAGTTCCCAGACGTTAATCCCCTGCTCGGCGCAAATCAGCGACAGTTCGTTAGCAAAGGCGATATTGACGTCGCGGAAGCTGTTTTCCGTCAGCTTGCACATTTCGGCCGTACGGGAATTGGTCACCACGCACTCGCCTTCAAGGAATATTTTGTACAGCTCACTGGCACGCGCCGAGCACACTGGCGTCATGCCGCCGATGACCCGGTCATTTTTGATCAGTTCAACCATTACCTGACCCGGCAGAACGCGCTCAGGGCAATAGGCGATATTCACATCCGCCTGCTCGCCCGCCTGCTGCGGGAAAGTGAGATCCGGACGCATTTCGGCCAGCCACGCCGCCATCTGTTCGGTCGCGCCAACCGGAGAGGTCGACTCGAGGATCACCAGCGCGCCCTTTTTCAGCACCGGCGCAACGGATTTCGCCGCTGCTTCGACATAGGTCATATCCGGCTCATGCTCACCTTTAAACGGCGTCGGTACGGCAATCAGATACGCATCGGCATCGACAGGGGTCGTGGTGGCGCGCAGAAAACCGCCTTCCACCGCCGTTTTCACGACGTTATCCAGATCCGGCTCAACAATATGGATTTCACCGCGGTTGATGGTCTCCACTGCATGCGGGTTAACGTCCACCCCAATCACCTGCTTTTGGCGCGAAGCAAAGGCAGCCGCCGTCGGCAAACCGATATAGCCCAACCCAATAACAGAAATGGTAGAAAAACTCATAGTGATACCCGATTGTTTTTTAACGCGTGTAAAATGCGGCCACAGGCCTGCCCGTCACCGTAAGGGTTATGGGCGCGGCTCATGGCCTGATATTCGTTTTCGTCATGCAGCAAGCGCGTGACTTCTTCAACAATACGCCGTGAGTCGGTCCCCACCAGACGCACCGTGCCCGCCGTAATGGCCTCGGGTCGTTCGGTGGTTTCACGCATCACCAGCACCGGCTTACCCAGTGACGGCGCCTCTTCCTGAATCCCGCCGGAGTCCGTCAGAATCAGCCAGGCGTGATTCATTAGCCAGACAAAGGGCAGATAGTCCTGCGGTTCAATCAGCGTTACGTTGTTAACATGGCCGAGAATGCGGTTGACCGGCTCGCTGACGTTCGGGTTCAGGTGCACCGGATAGACAATCTGCACATCCTGATTGGCGGCCGCAATCTCCGCCAGCGCATGGCAAATCTGCTCAAATCCGCGACCAAAACTTTCGCGACGATGACCGGTCACCAGGATCAGCTTTTTATCCGAGCTGAGGAAGGGATACTGTTCGGCCAGTTCGGAACGTAGCGTATCGCTCGCCAGAACGCGATCGCGCACCCAGATCAGCGCATCGATCACCGTATTGCCGGTAACAAAGATGCGGCTGTCGGCAATATTCTCGCGCAGCAGGTTTTGTCGCGAGTTCTCCGTCGGCGCAAAGTGATACATCGCCAGATGCCCGGTCAGCGTACGGTTTGCCTCTTCCGGCCACGGGGAATAGAGATCGCCAGTGCGTAACCCGGCTTCGACATGGCCGACCGGTATACGTTGGTAAAAAGCGGCCAGGCTGGTCGCAATCGTGGTGGTGGTATCTCCGTGTACCAGTACCACATCCGGCTTGAAGTCAGCGAGGATAGGCTTCAGCCCTTCCAGTATCCGACAGGTTATCTCTGTCAATCCCTGACCTGGCTGCATGATGTTGAGATCGTAGTCAGGAACAATAGAAAAGAGATTCAATACCTGATCGAGCATCTCACGGTGCTGCGCGGTGACGCAGACTTTTGCGTCGAAATCAGGATCCTTTGCCAGCGCATGCACCAGAGGTGCCATTTTTATGGCTTCCGGTCGCGTGCCAAATACAGTCAGTACTTTCACATCGATTCTCTTCGAATAGTCAGTGAGGGCCCAGCCCCTCACTGCGGCAGTCGTGCTAAATCGTGCGGCGGCGGGTTAACGCAACACCTGCGCCGATAAGCCCCCCCACGATGCCCCACATCACCATCAGGAAGGCACGGCGCGGGCTATCGCGTTTTACCGGTTCTTCCGGTGTACGCAAATAGCGATAGGTCTGAAAACGCGGGTCCAGAGTTGGACCCACATTCAATGTATTTAGCATGGCTCGATTCTGGAAGTAGTCCAGATCGAAAGAGGGGCCGACCGCCTGTAAATTTTCAAGGCGCGCCTGGAGCATTGGACGTCCGAGCAGAAACAGCTCCGAATCCGGTAATTCATCCGCCGGTACATCGGTTGCACTGCGGGAGATATTGTGTTGTTCCGCGATTTTAAGCGCCTGTTCAATGCTGCTCACGCGGCGGGAGAAAATCGCTTTCGCCACCTCTTCCTGACGTTTGACCTGCGCCTTCATTTGCACGGTCCGCGCAGCCCACGCGCCTTTCAGTTCTTCGTTGAGATGGCTTGCCGCACGCTGACTGGAGAACGCCACATACTGACGCAGCAGATTGTTCGCATCAGGCGCGGTTTCGGCAATGAGCTTGACGCTGTCGTTAATTGCGCGGGCAAAATCACCGGGGGTGAACTGAATGTTATTGATCATCTCATCCAGCATGGCGGCATCGGCCTTGCTGTTGCCAACCATCCGCTGCTTGTAATAGTCGGTTTGCAGCCAGAAGTCGCGACGCGTATCCCAGGAGGCCAGTTGCATCACGAACTCTTTATAGGCTTCATCCATCACCGAAGGTTGATCGCCTGACGCGTTGTCCGCTTTCGTATCCAGATTCCGCAAAAACTGCTGTTGAGAATAGTAACCCCCCAGCATATTCACCGTGGGGCGATCGGAGATCGCGGTCGCGCTCCACTCCTGACGAGCAAAAAAAGTATACGCCAGCGCGATCAGCGCGAATAACAGCGCGATACCGACAATCCACACCTTCCCGGCCCACAAGGTACGAAACAACCCACGAATATCCAGTTCATTTTCAGCGCTCACAGCGTGTGCCCCCGGTAATGGTTGAGTCATCGCACCCTCATTTACTTGGTTAATTTTGGATTGTTATCACGGTTTCTTCGTAATCTGCGCTTCATGCGCTTAATAAACCTCGCCACCTTCCATGCACGCTTAATGCAGTAACCGTAGAGGAAGAATGCTAGCAAAAAGAGCACCAGCATGACCCATTCCGGGACAAAATGAGAATATTCCGCCAGCACGCCAATCGAGGCCAGTATTGCGGCGGCAAGTGTGATCAGGACAAACGCCTGACGGGAAGTAAACCCTGCACGCATGATCAAATGATGAATATGCTGGCGGTCTGGCGAGAAGGGGCTCATCCCTTTACGCAGACGACGATACATGATGGCCACCATGTCCATCAGCGGAATGGCGATGATCCACAGCGCGGTAACCGGGCTTATCGGGTGCGTTTTCCCCTGGGTGGTTTCAAGCAGGATCCAGATAACGGTAAAACCAATCAGCGTACTGCCGGCATCACCCATAAACACTTTATAGCGACGGCCAAGCGCACCGAGGTTCAACAGGATATAGGGCAGGATGGCGGCGATCATGGCAAAGCACCAGATAGCCAGACTGGTCTGTCCATCAAACCACAGAATAAGCCCCATTGCGGCAAATGAGACGCTTGAGAGTCCGCCTAATAAACCATCGATACCATCCACCATGTTGAAGGCGTTGATCGCAGCCCATACGGCGAAGAGCGTGAGGAAATAACCAAACGGCCCGAGCACCATCTCCCACGGGCCAAAGATATAACCCAGGCTGCTGAGATAGAGCTTGCCCACCACCATCATAATTACGCCGATAGCAGCCTGAATGGTGGCGCGAATTTTTACGCTAATATCAAAGCGATCGTCCAGTGCGCCGATAAAGACCAGGACACCGGCACAAGCCAGATAGAGAGCAGCGTGGGGGATATAGACATTCACAATGCTAAATGTGAAACAAATCCCCGCATAAACTGAGATGCCCCCAACCAACGGTATCAATCCCTGGTGGCGTTTACGGAAGTTGGGTTTATCCACTAAACCGACCTTTTTTGCGACCTTCCGCGCAAAAAACAGGAACAGTGTCGTGAATAAAAAAATACTGATGAGATCAGTACTGACTGTCAGTAAATTCACAATGCGTGCTCTCAGAGAAAATTATAAGCAGAAGTATAACCACGAAGGCCTGTATTCAGAAGGGAAACTCCACTCCGAACCGTCTGTTTTGTATAATTATTAACCACGTGTCGCACTTGATGGCTGACGCACGTGCAGCGGAGGACGATAACCCCTGATTTGTTAACTTGTCGTTAAGATTACAGACATAAAAGCAAAACGCCACGTAAAAACGTGGCGTTTTCGGCTGAGAGCACGTTTACGAGCGCTTCATCATGTCGAAGAAATCGTCGTTAGTCTTGGTCATCGCCAGTTTATTAATGAGGAATTCCATTGCGTCGATTTCGCCCATCGGGTGAATAATCTTGCGCAGGATCCACATTTTCTGCAGCTCTTCCTGAGTGGTGAGCAGCTCTTCTTTACGGGTACCGGAACGGTTGTAGTCGATAGCCGGAAAGACGCGTTTTTCAGCAATCTTACGAGAGAGATGCAGTTCCATGTTACCGGTGCCTTTAAACTCTTCGTAGATGACTTCATCCATCTTAGAGCCGGTATCGATCAGCGCCGTTGCGATGATGGTCAGGCTGCCGCCCTCTTCCACGTTACGCGCCGCACCGAAGAAACGCTTCGGACGATGCAGGGCGTTAGCGTCCACACCACCGGTCAGCACTTTACCGGAGGCCGGAACCACGGTGTTGTAAGCACGCGCCAGACGGGTGATGGAATCGAGCAGAATGATAACGTCTTTTTTGTGTTCAACCAGACGTTTCGCTTTCTCGATCACCATTTCCGCCACCTGAACGTGACGGGATGCTGGCTCGTCAAAGGTAGAAGCAACGACTTCACCTTTCACCAGACGCTGCATCTCGGTCACTTCTTCCGGACGTTCGTCAATCAGCAGCACCATCAGCACACAGTCAGGATGGTTGTAAGCGATGCTCTGCGCAATGTTTTGCAGCAGCATGGTTTTACCGGCTTTCGGCGGCGCGACGATCAGACCACGCTGACCACGACCGATTGGTGAAGCCAGATCCAAAACGCGCGCCGTTAAGTCTTCGGTCGAACCGTTACCACGTTCCATACGCAGACGAGAGTTTGCGTGCAGCGGGGTTAAGTTTTCGAAGAGAATTTTGTTACGGGCGTTTTCCGGTTTGTCGTAGTTAACTTCGTTAACTTTCAGCAGCGCAAAGTAGCGTTCGCCTTCTTTTGGCGGGCGAATCTTACCAGAGATGGTATCACCAGTGCGGAGGTTGAAACGGCGGATTTGGCTGGGGGAAACGTAGATGTCATCAGGACCGGCGAGGTAGGAGCTGTCTGCAGAACGGAGGAAACCAAATCCATCCTGCAATATCTCCAGCACACCGTCACCAAAGATATCTTCGCCACTCTTTGCGTGCTGCTTCAGGATGGCAAAAATAATGTCCTGCTTACGCATACGAGCCAGGTTTTCCAGCCCCATATTTTCGCCGAGAGTGATCAGCTCAGAAACCGGCGTATTCTTTAATTCGGTAAGATTCATAGTGGTGTGAGTTCTTAAACTTGGGGTAAATCTCGAACTTAATGTTGTGAATGGTATGGCAGGGTCATCCATGCCTGTTTACGGCCATCAACTCATGTCTGTTCGCTGTCTGGTCACAGGAAAGTACGCAGAACTGAAACGACAAGACGGATTGAATGATAAGCCAGGAATCTGTCCACTTCGCGTGCGAGAAAAAACGGGAAGTATTGGAGTTATCAAGATTCAAACTTAATAAGGTATGTTTAATACGAAGTCAACACTAACTTAGCACGACTCAAGTCGGGCGTCCAGTCATCCGAATCAATTAGGATACTGGGCACCCGAACATGAGACACCCGGCTTACGCCAGGTTAGCGTCGAGGAACTCTTTCAGCTGACCTTTGGACAGTGCGCCCACTTTGGTCGCTGCAACCTCACCGTTCTTGAACAGCAGCAGGGTCGGGATGCCACGGATACCATACTTCGGCGCAGTGCCTGGGTTTTGGTCAATGTTCAGTTTAGCAACCGTCAATTTGCCCTGATATTCGTCAGCGATTTCATCCAGAATCGGGGCGATCATTTTGCACGGTCCGCACCACTCTGCCCAGAAATCAACGAGGATCGCCCCGTCCGCTTTGAGTACATCCGTGTCAAAACTGTCGTCAGTCAGGTGAATAATTTTATCGCTCATATAAACTCCACAGGAATAAGCCTGGTGTGTTGGTGTATACACATCATCCTTTAAGCTGCCTCTTTGTTGGCTGCGCTCATCGCTCCGGTCACGTACTCTGTACGCTTTTGTGAACGCGTTCGCTTGCCGCCTCGACGCATCATGAATGATTTGTGTACAGCATTAACCAACTAAAGGTTGACTTTATTTCACCGGATACGCTTTCGTAAAGCAATAGTAAGCTGATATTCTACCACACTATGAGCAAAACACATTTAACAGAACAGAAGTTTTCCGACTTCGCCCTGCACCCAAAGGTTATCGAAGCCCTTGAAAATAAAGGCTTTCATAACTGCACGCCCATTCAGGCCCTCGCACTGCCGCTTACGCTGGCTGGTCGCGATGTTGCAGGGCAGGCGCAAACCGGTACCGGAAAAACGATGGCGTTCCTGACGTCAACGTTTCATTATCTTCTCTCTCATCCCGCGATTGACGATCGCAAGGTGAACCAGCCACGCGCCTTAATTATGGCGCCGACGCGTGAGTTAGCCGTGCAGATCCACGCCGATGCCGAGCCACTGGCACAGACGACCGGTCTGAAGCTGGGTCTCGCTTACGGCGGTGACGGTTACGACAAACAGCTAAAAGTGCTGGAAAGCGGCGTCGATATTCTCATCGGCACCACGGGTCGTCTGATCGACTACGCGAAACAGAATCACATCAACCTGGGCGCCATCCAGGTGGTGGTCCTCGATGAAGCCGATCGCATGTACGATCTGGGCTTTATTAAAGATATCCGCTGGCTGTTCCGCCGCATGCCGCCGGCCAACCAGCGCCTGAACATGTTGTTCTCTGCCACCCTCTCTTACCGCGTTCGTGAACTGGCGTTCGAACAAATGAACAACGCCGAATACGTTGAAGTCGAGCCGGAACAGAAAACGGGTCACCGTATTAAAGAAGAGCTTTTCTATCCGTCTAACGAAGAGAAAATGCGCTTACTGCAAACGCTGATCGAAGAAGAATGGCCGGATCGCGCCATCGTATTCGCGAACACCAAACACCGCTGCGAAGATATCTGGGGCCATCTGGCCGCCGATGGTCATCGCGTTGGCTTGCTGACCGGCGATGTGGCGCAGAAAAAACGTCTGCGTATTCTCGATGAATTCACCCGCGGCGATCTGGATATTCTGGTCGCAACCGACGTTGCCGCGCGCGGCCTGCACATTCCTGCCGTCACGCACGTCTTTAACTACGATCTGCCGGACGATTGCGAAGACTACGTACACCGTATCGGTCGTACAGGCCGTGCTGGCGCAAGCGGTCACTCCATCAGCCTGGCCTGTGAAGAGTACGCCCTGAACCTGCCCGCGATTGAAACCTACATTGGTCACTCTATTCCGGTCAGTAAATATAATCCGGATGCGTTGATGAACAATCTGCCGAAACCGCTGCGTCTGACGCGCACGCGTCCTGGCAATGGCCCGCGTCGCTCTGGCGGTGCCCCGCGTAATCGTCGTCGTTCAGGTTAAGAAAAGTTATGCCATACACAAAATCATTCAGCCCGTATCAAGGCAGCAAGAAAACGAATCCCGATGAGCTCACTGTAGTCAGTGATTCGGGTGAGAGAACGCCGCCAACACAGATACAGGTTGAAGGATGAAGTGTATGAATTCTACCTCGTTGTACGCCGCTATCGATCTCGGTTCCAATAGTTTTCATATGCTGGTCGTACGCGAGGTAGCGGGTAGCATCCAGACGCTCACGCGCATTAAACGCAAAGTGCGTCTGGCCGCCGGTCTGAACAGCAGCAATGTTCTTTCTGCTGAAGCAATGGAACGCGGCTGGCAATGTCTGCGTCTGTTCGCCGAGCGCCTTCAGGATATTCCGCTGCCGCAAATCCGCGTGGTCGCCACGGCAACCTTGCGTATCGCGGTGAACGCCAGCGAGTTTATCGCTAAAGCGCAGGAAATTCTCGGTTGTCCGGTTCAGGTCATCAGTGGTGAAGAAGAAGCGCGCCTGATTTATCAGGGCGTGGCGCACACCACTGGCGGAGCGGATCAGCGTCTGGTCGTCGATATTGGCGGCGCCAGTACCGAACTGGTCACCGGAACGGGGGCGCAAACCACCTCCCTGTTCAGCCTGTCGATGGGCTGTGTCACCTGGCTCGAACGCTACTTTACCGATCGCAATCTGGCACAAGAGAATTTCGACGAAGCGGAAAAAGCCGCGCGCGATGTGCTGCGCCCGATCGCCGATGAACTTCGCTATCACGGCTGGAAAGTCTGCGTCGGTGCCTCCGGTACCGTTCAGGCGTTGCAGGAAATCATGATGGCGCAAGGGATGGATGAGCGCATCACGCTGGCGAAATTGCAGCAGTTGAAACAGCGGGCGATTCATTGCGGTCGTCTGGAAGAACTGGAAATTGAAGGCTTAACCCTGGAACGCGCGCTGGTGTTCCCCAGCGGGCTGGCCATTCTGATCGCCATCTTCACCGAGCTCAATATTCAGTGTATGACCCTGGCCGGTGGGGCATTGCGTGAAGGGCTGGTCTACGGGATGCTGCATCTCGCGGTGGATCAGGATATTCGCAGCCGCACGCTGCGTAACATTCAGCGCCGGTTTATGGTGGATACCGAACAGGCGCATCGCGTTGCGAATCTGGCGGTCAGTTTTCTCGATCAGGTAGAAAATGAGTGGCATCTTGAGCCGATCAGCCGCGAACTGCTGATCAGCGCCTGCCAGTTGCACGAGATTGGCCTGAGCGTTGATTTTAAGCAAGCGCCTCAGCATGCCGCCTATCTGGTCCGTAATCTGGATCTGCCGGGCTTCACGCCGGCACAGAAAAAACTGCTCGCCACACTATTGTTAAATCAGACCAACCCGGTCGATCTCTCGTCGTTGCATCAGCAAAATGCCGTACCACCGCGTGTGGCGGAGCATCTTTGTCGTCTGCTCAGACTGGCGATTATCTTTGCCAGCCGCCGTCGTGACGATCTGGTGCCAGCCATTACGTTACAGGCGTCAAATGAAATTCTCGCCTTAACGCTGCCGCCGGACTGGCTGGAACAGCATCCGCTGGGGAAAGAGTTGATTGAACAAGAAAGCCAGTGGCAGAGCTATGTCCACTGGCCTTTAGAAGTGTGTGAATGATTCACAGCCGGAGGGCGGCGTAAACGCCTTATCCGGCCTACAACCTACGATTTTTCTCTTTTCGCCGCCATCATGGCTTTCAGATTCGCCAAATGGCTCTGCCCTTTCTGCATTCGCTCTTCGGCGCTCACCACTTTACGCTCCTGCTCCCAGATCAGATCGTCCTGCGGTAACTCCAGCAGGAAGCGACTCGGCTCCGGGCGCACCAGTTCACCGTACTGACGTCGCTCTTTACACAGCGTAAAAATCAACTCTTTCTGCGCTCGGGTGATGCCGACATAGGCCAGACGGCGCTCTTCATCAATGTTGTCTTCATCGATGCTGCTCTGGTGCGGCAGGAAACCTTCTTCCATACCCACCATAAACACATACGGGAACTCCAGCCCTTTCGAGGCATGCAGCGTCATCAGTTGCACCTGATCCAGCTCTTCCTCGCTCTCGCCGCGCTCCATCATGTCACGTAGTGTGAAGCGGGTGACAACCTGAGTGAGCGTCATCGGCTCATCCAGTTCGCTACCTTCCAGCATTTCGGTCATCCAGCTAAACAGCTGGTTAACGTTTTTCATGCGCATTTCAGCGGCTTTTGGGCTCGGCGAGGTTTCGTAAAGCCAGGATTCGTAATCAATTCCGTGGATGAGATCGCGAACGGCGGCAATCGGCTCACGTTCAGCCAACCGCTGAACCTCACCCAGCCAGTGGGTAAAACGGGTGAGCGAGTCATAGCCACGCCCGGTGAGCGTCTGGCTCAGCCCCAGATCAAAACTGGCGGTAAACAGGCTCTTGTTCCGCGTCATCGCCCACTCGCCCAGTTTCTGCAGCGTGGCGGGGCCGATTTCACGTTTTGGCGTATTCACGATACGCAGGAACGCGCTGTCATCATCCGGATTGGTCAACACCCGCAGATAGGCCAGCAAATCTTTAATTTCCGGACGCGAAAAGAACGAGGTGCCGCCGGAAATTTTGTAGGGAATACGGTTCTGCATGAGGAATTTTTCGAACACCCGCGCCTGGTGGTTGCCGCGATACAGAATGGCGTAATCTTTATATTCCGTTTTATTCACAAAGTGATGGGCGATGAGTTCCCCGGTCACCCGCTCGGCTTCGTGCTCCTCATTATTCGCACTCAGAACTTTGAGTTCCGCGCCATATCCCAGCTCGGAAAAAAGCCGTTTTTCAAAGACGTGCGGGTTATTGGCGATAAGGATGTTCGCCGCCTTCAGGATCCGCCCGGAGGAGCGGTAGTTCTGCTCCAGTTTGATCACCTGTAATGCCGGGAAATCCTGACTTAACAACACCAGGTTTTGCGGACGCGCCCCGCGCCAGGAGTAAATCGACTGATCGTCGTCCCCCACGACGGTGAATCGCGCCCGGTTTCCTACCAGCAGTTTCACCAGTTCGTACTGACTGGTGTTGGTGTCCTGATATTCATCCACCAGCAGATAGCGAATCTTGTTCTGCCAGCGCTCACGCACCTCTTCATTACGCTGCAACAGCAGCGTCGGCAGCAAAATCAGATCGTCAAAGTCGAGGACGTTACAGGCTTTCATATGCGCATCGTACAGCCCGTAACAGTGCGCAAAGATACGATCGCGCTCGCCTTTCGCACCGGCGGCCGCCTGTGCGGGTGTTTTGAGATCGTTCTTCCAGTTCGAGATCGTCGAGATCAACTGTTGCAGTACAACTTTGTCGTCTTCAATCAGCCCTTCCGTCAGATCTTTGAGCAGCGCAACCTGGTCCGTGTCATCAAACAGCGAGAAATTCGATTTCATCCCCAGCGCGGCGTATTCGCGTTTAATCACCTCCAGCCCTAACGTATGGAAAGTGGAGATCATCAACCCGCGCGCTTCTTTGCGTCCCAGCGTCTGTCCGACACGCTCTTTCATCTCGCGCGCCGCTTTGTTAGTAAAGGTCACCGCCGCAATATGTCGCGCCTGGTAGCCGCAGCCACGGATCAGGTGAGCGATTTTATTGGTGATAACGCGTGTCTTACCGGAACCCGCACCCGCCAGCACCAGGCACGGTCCGGTGACGAATTCGACAGCTTGTTGTTGGCCGGGGTTTAAACGCATAGGAAAAAGTGCTCAATCTTCGAACGGGGGACGAATTGTAGCAGAAAGCGAGGCCAAGGGAGTAACAGGCTGCCTGCCCGTCAGGCAGCCTGAAAAATATCCATCAGGATGCGCTGGCCGCGAGCGGCGAATAGCCGTTACGTTTTGCGCTCAGAATCCAACTGTAAGAACCCATCACCGCAATGGCTGTCAGCAGGACATACTCCAGCGACATGGCATAGACGCCCTGAACCGCATAAATCACGACGCTAATGACATCAATAAGCACCCACAGCAACCAGTTTTCCACATACTTGCGGGTCATCAACACCATTGCGGCAATCGACAACACCAGCATGGTGGAATCCCAGAACGGGAAAGCATCCGGCTGTAGCTCTGGCATTGCCACCGACACTCCCACAGTGTGCAACAGCGCAAGCATGATACGGGTGAGTGTCGCAAATACCGGATCAATAAACAGTGTCATCAACAGGATAGCAACAATGCAAACACCACCCAGCGCCAGCGTTTGTTGTCGGGAAAGCCAGCGAACTTTCAACGTCGCCTCTTGTTCCTCATTCTGGCGACTCCACGCATACCAGCCGTAGATATTCGCCGCAAAGAAGAACACCTGAAGCAGTAAACTGGCATACAGTTGGATCTGGAAAAAGATCGCGGCAAACAGAGTGACGTTAATCAGTCCGAACAGGTAATTTATAATTTTTTCCCTGCTGGCGTACCAGATACACAGTAAGCCAAAGACCGTACCGATAGCCTCAATCCACGAGAGCGCATACCCACCCTCTCCGAGAGGAATGTTGACCATTACGTTGTTAATACTGAAAAAATCCATCACTGTTCTCCTTGCTGACTATCAAAGTAAATGGCCTGTAGCGCCAGAGAAACCTGATGAATTTCACCCTGCTGACACCGCATTTCTTGTTGCACATAATTATTGATGCTGCTGTCCAGACAGCCGTTATGGGTGACAACCACATTGAGCAACGACGCCGTTCGCAGCCCGCGTAGCGCACCGACCACCATCAGTGCGGCCGTCTCCATATCTGCGCCAAGAATGCCGCGAGCAGACCATTCCGCATCCAGTTCAGCCTCGCGGTCGGTATAAAAACTGTCATGGCTGCGTACCAGTCCGCAACGGGCGGGAATGTTCATTTGCAACGCCAGTTGCATCAGCGTTGCCGTGAGCTGCGGATCCGCGCATGCCGGATAGCTGACAGGCGCATAGGTTTTACTGGTGCCATCATCCGCGACCGCACCATGGGCAATAATCACCTCGCCCAGCGCCAGCGTATCCTGCAATGCTCCGCAACTTCCGATTCGGATCAGCGTGTTGACGCCAATCTGGCGTAACTCTTCAATCGCAATAGCCGTTGATGGTCCACCGATTCCCGTCGATAGCACCAGAATTTCAACGCCCTTATACTCACCACGCGCCGCGCGAAACTCCCGGTTTTGCCCCAGCATTTCGGGCTTATCCAGAAAACGAACGATTCGATCCACGCGTTCGGGATCGCCAGGCAATAGCGCATACCTTGCGCTCGTCATGTTTTTGCTTAATCGAATATGGGGTTGCATCTCTTGTCTCCTTACGCCCCTGGCGCTTAACTTTCCGCCTCCCGCTTCAGTTTTTCAGGAGCCAGCAGAACAATACGATCCCCATCGGTATCAATAATTTTCAGTGACTTAAGATCGTGCAAAATACGGTTAATACTGCGTGTCGTCGCCGCAAATTCCTGACTCAGATTTTGCTTATCCAGCAAAATAGACGTCGATTTATTATGTTGATATCGCTGCCATAATGCCTGGCATACCCGCTGGTGCAGCGAATATAAATTGTCGCTACTGGCCTTTTTCGACAGTTGATAATATTGCTGACTGAAGAAGCGTAATATTCGCTGGTTGAAATGATTATCCAGCGCCAGCCAGTGATTAAAATGTTCCTGCGACAGACTTAACAGTTGGACATTTCCCACCGCCACCACCGAGCAGATGTAATGCCGCGACTCAAATATCTCCAGTTCACCCAGCATGTCGCCTTTGCAGTAATGTGCCTGTCGATAACGACGACCATCTTCAGCCTCGTAAAAGACATCCACTTCACCCGATACGATCAGGGAAAACTGTCGACAGACCTCCCCCTGACGGCAAATCAGCGCGCCGCACGCGATATCGTCAAAACGCCAGCGCTGCATGACCTCCAGCGGGCAGTATTTGAGGAGTTCATACAACAGGGGGTCGTCTACAACCTGAGTCAATCCGACCAGCCAGTCGCCTGAAAAATCTGCTTTTTTCATTGTGTTCATGTTATCGCGTCCCTCTGACGGAAAGACAGGACCGCTGTCCCGCTCCCTCAGGAATACACTGGATGAAAATGCTATCTATCTCCCGATTCGATAAACCCGATGAGACATCTGTCCTGCGCTGGCGAAGAGTATATGTCTGACGCCCTGAGGAATGATAAAGTGGCGGGCAACCTTTGAGACATGAGAACGAAATAATGGCAAAAACCGCAGCAGCACTGCATATTCTTGTTAAAGAAGAGAAACTGGCACTGGATCTTCTGGAGCAGATTAAAAACGGCGCCGACTTCGGCAAGCTGGCGAAGAAACACTCTATCTGCCCGTCCGGCAAAAGAGGCGGTGACTTAGGTGAATTCCGCCAGGGCCAAATGGTCCCGGCGTTCGATAAAGTGGTCTTTTCCTGCCCGGTGCTGGAACCTACCGGCCCACTGCACACCCAGTTCGGCTACCACATCATCAAAGTGCTGTACCGTAACTAAGCAAAAGCCCAGAGCATTCAGACTCTGGGCTTTTTTTGCCGGATGGCGCGACGCTTATCCGGCCTGCGAAATCCTCTCTTTTTGTAGGCCGGATAAGGCGTTCACGCCGCCATCCGGCCATTCAGCAACATCTTAGCCAGCAACGGCAATGCGCTTCATATCGGTCATATAGCCACGCAGTTTCTGGCCGACTTTCTCGATAGCATGGCTGCGAATCGCATCGTTTACATCACGCAGTTGAGCGTTATCCACTGCGCCTTCAGCAATCGCTTTACCCAGGTCGCCGGTCTGCAGCGTCGTCATAAACTCTTTCAGCAGCGGTACGCAAGCGTAAGAGAACAGGTAGTTACCGTATTCTGCAGTATCAGAAATAACCACGTTCATTTCGTACAGACGCTTACGCGCGATGGTGTTGGCGATCAGCGGCAGCTCGTGCAGTGACTCGTAGTACGCGGACTCTTCGATGATGCCAGAATCCACCATCGTTTCGAACGCCAGCTCAACGCCTGCTTTCACCATGGCGATCATCAGCACGCCTTTATCGAAGTACTCCTGCTCGCCGATCTTACCGTCAAACTGCGGTGCGGTTTCAAACGCGGTTTTACCGGTCTCTTCACGCCAGGTCAGCAGTTTCTTATCGTCGTTGGCCCAGTCAGCCATCATGCCGGAAGAGAACTCACCGGAGATGATGTCATCCATGTGTTTCTGGAACAGCGGCGCCATAATCTCTTTCAGCTGTTCGGACAGTGCGTAAGCGCGCAGTTTCGCCGGGTTGGACAGACGGTCCATCATCAGCGTGATACCGCCCTGCTTCAGCGCTTCAGTAATGGTTTCCCAGCCGAACTGAATCAGTTTCTCGGCATACGCCGGATCGGTACCTTCTTCCACCAGTTTATCGAAGCACAGCAGAGAACCGGCCTGCAGCATGCCGCAGAGAATGGTCTGCTCGCCCATCAGGTCAGATTTCACTTCCGCCACGAAAGAAGATTCCAGCACGCCCGCACGGTGACCGCCGGTCGCTGCAGCCCAGGCTTTAGCAATCGCCATGCCTTCGCCTTTCGGATCGTTTTCCGGGTGAACCGCGATCAGCGTCGGCACACCGAAACCACGTTTGTACTCTTCACGTACTTCGGTACCCGGACACTTCGGCGCCACCATCACCACGGTGATGTCTTTACGGATCTGCTCGCCCACTTCAACGATGTTGAAACCATGAGAGTAACCCAGCGCCGCGCCGTCTTTCATCAGCGGTTGTACGGAACGCACCACGTCGGAGTGCTGTTTGTCTGGCGTCAGGTTAACCACCAGGTCCGCCTGCGGGATCAGTTCTTCATACGTGCCGACTTTGAAGCCGTTTTCAGTCGCTTTACGCCAGGACGCGCGCTTCTCAGCAATCGCCTCTTTACGCAGTGCGTAGGAGATATCCAGACCGGAATCACGCATGTTCAGGCCCTGGTTCAGACCCTGAGCGCCACAGCCGACGATGACCACTTTTTTACCCTGAAGGTAGCTCGCGCCATCGGCGAACTCATCGCGGCCCATAAAGCGACATTTACCCAGCTGTGCCAGCTGCTGGCGCAGGTTCAGTGTATTAAAGTAGTTAGCCATAGTGGTGTACTCCGTGATGTTGTGTTGTGGTGCTTATTATTCGGTTCGCTTTTGCGAGAATGAATCCACTATATGACAGGAAATTTATTGCGGAAATTGATATATTCACAACGTCACGTTGCAATAACTGCAACGTAAAAATGAAGAGGTTCGCCGGTGGATTTACGCGATCTGAAAATGTTCCTGCATCTGGCGGAAAGCCGCCACTTTGGTCGCAGCGCGCGGGCGATGCATGTCAGCCCTTCCACACTGTCACGACAGATCCAGCGCCTTGAAGAAGACCTCGGCCAACCGTTGTTTGTCCGCGATAATCGCACGGTTACGCTGACCGAAGCCGGCGAAGAGCTACGAACGTTTGCCCAACAGACGCTGTTGCAGTATCAGCAATTGCGCCACACTCTCGATCAGCAAGGTCCGTCGCTGTCGGGGGAACTGCATATTTTCTGCTCGGTGACCGCTGCCTATAGCCATCTGCCGCCCATCCTCGATCGCTTTCGCGCTGAACATCCCTCAGTAGAAATTAAGCTCACCACCGGCGACGCCGCCGATGCCATGGAAAAAGTGGTAACCGGCGAAGCGGATCTGGCGATTGCCGGAAAGCCGGAGACGCTGCCCGGTGCGGTGGCGTTTTCAATGCTGGAGAATCTGGCGGTGGTACTCATTGCCCCGGCGCTACCCTGCCCGGTACGCAATCAGGTTTCGGTGGAGAAACCCGACTGGTCTACGGTGCCATTCATCATGGCCGATCAGGGACCCGTGCGCCGTCGCATTGAACTGTGGTTCCGTCGCCATAAAATCAGCAATCCGCAGATTTACGCCACCGTGGGCGGGCATGAAGCGATGGTGTCGATGGTCGCGCTCGGCTGTGGCGTGGCGCTACTGCCCGAAGTGGTGCTGGAAAACAGCCCCGAACCGGTGCGTAATCGCGTGATGATTTTAGAACGCAGCGACGAGAAAACCCCGTTCGAACTGGGCGTCTGTGCGCCGAAAAAGCGGCTGCATGAGCCGCTCATCGATGCGTTCTGGAAAATAGTCCTCGAAAGGAAAATCGACGAAGGACGGTAATGGTTACAGATCCGCCGGGTCAATTTGCTTCAGCGTTTCCACCTGCATGAGCCACTGGTACAGCGGTTCCAGCTGGCGGAAACCGTCGGCCAACAGCGTCACCAGATCGGCATGGAAGAGTTTTTCCACGTCGGTATCCGTTGCCATTGCCGCAAAGGATTTGCGGTGATACCAGTCGGAAATCGTCGGTTCAAGATCCTTTACCAGCAGCCGCTTATAGCGCTCTCCCACCAGCTCAAACGGTGCCCGACAACAGTCAGCCACTTCCAGAAACTGCGTGGGCCGTTGTTTTAGCGTATGACGAAACAGATCCATCGTCGGCTTACTGGCACTGTAGTAACCCAGTCCATAGCGCAACGTATCGGGGCTGATCTCAAAAAAATACGCGGGCGCATCGGTCCAGTTTTTGGCTGAACGTTTGAAGGTCAGCCACATCCGGCTACGGTAAAGCGATTTGTCATGGGAAAAGCGGGTATCACGGTGAATGCGCGACAGCGTCTTGCCGATGGCGGAACGGGTTTCCAGCAGTGGGTCAATTTCCAGCATCACTGGCGCTAAGTCATCCACCAGCGCCCGGAACGGCGTGAGTATGCTGCGGTCATAAATAAAACGGTGCTCCTCGAACCACGTTTTATCATTTTCAATTTTTACCTGCTGAAGAAACGTCAGCCCTTCCTGCGCAAATCCCTGAAAGCGTCCAGCCATCTGCTTGCCTCTAAAATAATTGCCGGACGGCGCAAAGCCCTGCGCCATCCGGTCATACCAACACGCTTAACCCGCGAGGAAAAAGCGAAATGCCGGGTTATGCGTTTCGTCGTGACACTCATAGCCCAGTTCTTGCAGTCGCGTTTCGAAATCGGGTTCGTGATCGCCCAGTTCAAACGCGGCCAGGACGCGACCATAGTCCGTGCCGTGGCTGCGGTAATGGAACAACGAGATATTCCAGTGGGTCCCCAGCGTATGCAAGAACTTGAGCAGCGCGCCGGGTGATTCCGGAAACTCGAAGCTGAATAAACGTTCCTGTAGCGGTTTCGACGGACGTCCACCCACCATGTAACGCACGTGCAGCTTCGCCATTTCGTCGTCAGAGAGATCGACCACGCTGTAGCCACCGTCGCGCAACAGATTCAGGATCTCGGTGCGTTCTTCCATCCCCCTGCTCAGCCGGACACCGACGAAAATGCAGGCGTTCTTATCATCGGCAAAGCGATAGTTAAATTCAGTGACCGAGCGACCGCCCAGCAGCTGGCAAAACTTCAGGAAGCTGCCTTTTTCTTCCGGAATGGTCACGGCCAGCAGCGCCTCACGCTGTTCGCCCAACTCGCAACGCTCGGAAACGTAGCGCAGACCGTGGAAATTGACGTTAGCGCCGGAAAGGATATGCGCCAGACGTTCGCCGCGGATGTTGTGCTGAGCGACGTACTTTTTCATTCCCGCCAGCGCCAGCGCGCCGGAAGGTTCTGCCACTGCGCGCACATCCTCGAACAGGTCTTTCATCGCCGCACATATCGCATCGCTATCCACGGTGATGATGTCGTCGAGATATTCCTGGCACAGACGGAAGGTTTCATCGCCAATGCGCTTCACCGCCACGCCTTCGGCAAATAGCCCAACGCGCGGGAGATCGACCGGATGACCCGCATCCAGCGCCGCTTTCAGACAGGCGGAGTCTTCTGCTTCCACCGCAATCACTTTGATTTGCGGCATCAGCTGTTTGATCAGTACCGCAACGCCCGCCGCCAGACCGCCGCCGCCGACCGGCACAAACACACGATCGAGATGAGCATCTTGCTGAAGTAATTCCAGCGCCAGCGTCCCCTGACCGGCAATCACCATCGGATGATCGAATGGCGGAACCCAGGTAAAACCCTGCTGCTGCGACAGTTCAATCGCTTTCGCTTTCGCTTCATCAAAGTTTGCGCCATGCAGCAGTACTTCACCGCCGAAGCCACGAACGGCATCGACTTTGATATCCGCCGTCGCAACAGGCATCACGATCAGCGCCTTCACGCCCAGACGAGCGGAGGAAAACGCCACGCCCTGGGCATGGTTGCCCGCAGAAGCGGTGATGACCCCGTGAGCTTTTTGCGCCTCGGTCAGCCCTGCCATCATCGCGTAAGCGCCACGAAGCTTGAAGCTGTGCACCGGCTGCCGGTCTTCGCGTTTCACCAGAATCACGTTATCCAGGCGCGATGAGAGCTTTTCCATTTTTTGTAGCGGCGTCACCTGCGCCGCCTCGTATACCGGCGCGCGGAGTACCGCACGCAGATATTCTGCCCCTTCCGGGGCCGCTGACAGAGGTTGTGATTCGGCCATCATCAGCCTCCCAGTTTCGATTTATCGCGGACCGCGCCTTTATCGGCGCTGGTCGCCAGACTGGCATAGGCGCGCAGCGCAAACGACACCTGACGCTGACGATCTTTCGGTGTCCAGGCTTTGTCGCCGCGTGCTTCCTGTGCTTCACGACGCGCCGCAATTTCCGCATCGCTCAGTTGCAGCTGAATGCCACGGTTCGGAATATCGATAGCAATCATGTCACCGTCTTCAATGATCGCGATATTGCCACCGCTGGCCGCTTCCGGTGAAACGTGACCAATGGAGAGACCAGAAGTGCCGCCAGAGAAACGACCATCGGTAACCAGCGCGCACGCTTTGCCGAGGCCCATCGATTTGAGGAAGGTGGTCGGGTAGAGCATTTCCTGCATCCCCGGTCCGCCTTTCGGCCCTTCGTAGCGGATCACAACCACATCGCCTGCTACCACTTTGCCGCCGAGAATAGCGTCAACCGCCTCATCCTGGCTTTCATACACTTTGGCCGGGCCAGTGAATTTCAGAATGCTGTCATCCACGCCGGCGGTTTTGACGATGCAACCATTCTCCGCGAAGTTACCGTAAAGTACCGCCAGACCACCATCTTTGCTGTAGGCATGTTCCAGCGAACGAATACAACCCTCAGCGCGATCGTCATCCAGCGAGTCCCAGCGGCAATCCTGCGAGAACGCTTCTGTGGTACGAATACCCGCAGGGCCTGCGCGGAACATCTGCTTCACGGCGTCATCTTGCGTCACCGTGATGTCATACTGCTCAAGGGTTTGCGGCAGCGTCAGCCCCAGCACGTTCTTCACGTCCCGGTTCAACAGGCTCGCGCGATCCAGCTCTCCCAAAATCCCCAGCACCCCGCCCGCACGGTGAACATCTTCCATGTGGTATTTCTGCGTACTCGGCGCCACTTTGCACAGCTGCGGCACTTTACGGGAAAGCTTGTCGATATCACTCATCGTGAAGTCGATCTCCGCTTCCTGCGCCGCCGCCAGTAAGTGCAGAACGGTATTGGTGGAACCGCCCATCGCGATATCCAGCGTCATGGCGTTTTCAAACGCCGCCTTGCTGGCAATGTTGCGCGGCAGCGCGGAGGCGTCATCCTGCTCGTAATAACGTTTAGTCAGCTCAACAATGCGTTTACCGGCATTGAGGAACAACTGTTTACGGTCGGCGTGGGTCGCCAGCAGAGAACCGTTACCCGGCTGCGACAGGCCCAATGCTTCGGTCAGGCAGTTCATCGAGTTTGCGGTAAACATCCCGGAACAGGAACCGCAGGTCGGACAGGCGGAACGTTCAACCTGATTACTCTGATCGTCAGACACTTTCGGGTCTGCACCCTGAATCATGGCATCAACCAGATCGAGCTTGATGATTTTGTCAGACAGCTTAGTTTTCCCGGCCTCCATCGGACCGCCGGAAACGAAGATCACCGGAATATTCAGGCGCAGGGAGGCCATCAGCATCCCCGGGGTGATTTTGTCGCAGTTGGAGATACAGACCATCGCATCGGCGCAATGGGCATTCACCATATACTCCACCGAGTCGGCGATCAGCTCGCGCGACGGCAGTGAATAAAGCATGCCCCCGTGGCCCATGGCGATACCATCATCCACGGCAATGGTATTGAACTCTTTAGCCACGCCGCCGGACGCTTCAATCTGCTCAGCGACCAGTTTACCGAGATCGCGCAGGTGCACGTGCCCTGGCACAAACTGGGTGAATGAGTTCACGACGGCAATGATCGGTTTGCCAAAATCGGCATCCGTCATTCCGGTTGCGCGCCACAGCGCGCGGGCTCCTGCCATATTGCGGCCATGAGTGGTGGTGGCGGAACGGTACTTAGGCATGCGTTATTTACTCCTGGTGTCTGTTTTCCCTTCATACTTCACGCCACAGGTGCGTTGGCTGCCTCACTCATCCCTGTCACTTACAACGGTAAGCTCCAGGGAATTCGCTGTGTTGCCGCCTTCCTGTGACGCGAATTATTTTGGGAATAATAATTTTTTTGTTATGAATTTACCTGATCCAACCAGCCCCATTTGTCCTCGGTTTCACCGGTAAACAGGCCGAAGAACGCTTGCTGGATGCGTTTGGTGACCGGACCACAGCGGCCTTCGCCCACCTGGATGCCGTCAACGCTGCGAACCGGGGTGATTTCCGCCGCGGTACCAGACATGAAGACTTCATCCGCCAGATACAGGGATTCGCGGGACAGAACCTGCTCGCGGACTTCAATACCCAGTTCTTTCGCCAGTTTAATGATGGCGTCACGGGTGATCCCCGGCAGCGCGGAAGAGGTAAACGGCGGGGTAAATAGCACACCGTCTTTCACTTCAAACAGGTTTTCACCGGCGCCTTCGGAGATATAACCATTCACATCCAGCGCAATACCTTCCTGATAGCCATGACGACGCGCTTCGCTACCGACCAGAAGTGAAGAAAGGTAGTTACCGCCCGCTTTTGCCGCGGTCGGGATAGTGTTAGGTGCGGCACGGTTCCACGACGAAACCATTGCATCGATCCCCTGTTCCAGCGCTTCAGCGCCCAGGTACGCGCCCCAGGGGAACGCGGCAATGATGACGTCGGTGGAGTATCCCGGAGGCGGGTTCACGCCCATACCCACATCGCCAACAAATACCAGCGGGCGAATATAAGCGCTGGTCAGGTTATTTTTACGGATCACCTCACGGCAGGCTTCCATCAGTTCATCCACGCTCTGAGAGACCGGGAAACGATAAATTTTGGCTGAGTCATGCAGGCGTTGCATATGTTCGCGATGACGGAACACCACCGGGCCTTTGTGCGAGTCATAGCAACGGATGCCTTCAAAGACAGACGTACCGTAGTGCAGCGCGTGGGACATTACGTGAACTTTCGCGTCTTCCCAACGAACCATCTCGCCATTGAACCAAATGTAATCAGCTTTTTTCGTCGTCATTTCTTCTTCCTGTCACGCTTACGCGCGGATTTGTTGTGATGTTGTTGTGCTCTGGCAGATGGCAACATGTGCCACATCCACCAGCTTACTTAACTGACTAAACAGTAAGTCGACCGACCGTGGGCTGGCAACGGTCAATTCGATATTTATATTCTGCGCGTCACGGGCGGCTTCCATATTCATGGCACATACCTGAAAACCACGGTGACGTACCACACGTAAAACACGTTCCAGCGTTTCCGGGTTAAAGCGAGCCTCTACGGCGACCTGATGTTGCATCATGATAATTTCTCCAGCATTTCAGAGTTGCTGGCGCCAGGCGGCACCAGTGGCCAGACATTCTCAAGTTCGTCGATTGAGACATGAAGCAGGTATGGCCCGTCGCTGTTCAGCAGGGTATCGAGTGCCGCTTCAACCTGGTCTTTTCGGGTGATGTGTTGGCCAGGGATGCCGAAGGCGCTGGCTAACCTGAGGAAATCGGGGTTATCGGTCAGGGTGGTTTCGCTATATCGTTCCTGGAAAAACAGCTGCTGCCATTGTCGAACCATGCCTAACCGTTGGTTATCCAGTAAAACTATCTTCAACGGTAACTGCTTACGTTTTACGGTGCCCAGCTCCTGAACATTCATCATGAAGGAGCCGTCACCGGAGATACAGATAACAGTGTCGTCCGGTCGCGCAACCTGCGCCCCAACGGCAGCCGGTAAACCAAAGCCCATCGTGCCTAAGCCGCTGGAGGTGATGAAATTCTCCGGGCGACTGTACGTCATATGTTGTGCAGACCACATCTGATGCTGGCCGACATCCGTCGTTACTACACTGTTTTCAGGCTTACGTTCCGACAGCTGTTTCAACAGCAGCGGCGCGTAGATAGCCTCTCCGGGATGATCGTAACGCCAGGTGTGGTCAGTACGCAGTTCCGCATTACGCTGACGCCATTCATCGATGTCGACCGGCTGTTGCAGTGCAGGCAGCAGCGCATTCAAATCGCCCTGCAAGGTGACATGCGCCCGGCGCAGTTTGTTCAGTTCGGCCGGGTCGATATCCATGTGGATCACGCTGGCATGCGGCGCGAAGGTATCCAGTTTACCGGTCACCCGGTCATCAAAACGTGCGCCTACCGCAATCAGCAAATCACACTCCTGAACGGCGAAGTTCGCGGCTTTGGTGCCATGCATGCCAAGCATCCCCAGATAGTAGGGATAATCCGCCTCGACAGCACCCAGTCCTTTCAGCGTGCAGGTGACAGGCATTTGCGTTACCGCAATAAACTCACGCAGCGCCGGAACCGCCTGCGCCATTCCTACGCCGCCGCCCACGTACAGCATCGGTTTTTGCGCCTGGGCCAGCATTTTTCGTGCCTGCTCAACGTCAGCCTGAGGGAAAACAGCCGCGTTTTCGACGGTCGTGAAATACGGCTCCAGCGCTCCGCTGGCTAACTGGATATCTTTCGGGATATCAACCAGAACCGGACCCGGACGACCGGTATTAGCGACCTCAAATGCCTCGGCCATGATGCGTGGCAACTCTTCCAGCGACTGCACCAGGAAACTGTGCTTGGTACAAGCCAGCGACAGCCCCAATACGTCCACTTCCTGAAACGCATCAGTGCCGATGAGCGGCGCAGCAACCTGCCCGGTGATCGCTACAACAGGGACCGAATCTAACAGCGCATCCGCAAGTCCGGTGATTAGGTTGGTTGCCCCCGGACCAGAAGTGGCGATGCAGACACCCGTTTTACCGGTGGAACGGGCATAGCCAATGGCTGCGATCGCAGCCCCCTGTTCATGTCGGCACAGGAGGTGTTCCACGCCACCGTCGTACAACGCATCGTAGACCGGCATAATTGCGCCACCGGGATAGCCGAATACTGTCTCGACACCCTGTGCACGCAACGCATGTACCACCCACTGTGCTCCATTCATAGTTAGTTCCCCGTCGTAAATCTTAAGAAACAGAATTTTATGCTGTTATTCATTTTCTGTTCCTCTGTTGTGTTTTTAAGGTCAAAAAAAACCCCCGGACCTTTCGGTGCGGGGGTCTTAGTTCGTTAAGGCTTGATTCTTAAGCCTTTCCTCGTCCAAGTGCAGCCCCGCACGGTGGGATAATAATCACCACCACGCTAATCACGACCAGGCTAATCACTCGTAGAAGGGCTGTCATTTTTGTCGATTCTTGCATCTTGTTCGAAGGAATACCTAAAGAGTTACCATAGATTTCGCCAATAGCACAAGATTTTTTTCTTTTCATTTTTCTGACTCAGCTAACGGATTAATGAAAAATCATTGTTTTTTATACAAAAACAAAGAATTGAAAAAAATTCACTTTCCGGGCGAGAGTAAACCTCTTTTTCAGAAGGCCAGGGAAAGGGGAAACCTGACTGCGAGCCCCCTTCCAGTAAAAGAGAAAGCCCAGGAAAATTGCATTAAAAGTGCGGAATCCGCTGCGAATAAACATTATTTTGCAATGATATTGCAGAAAAGAGTTCAGACATAATAGTGGCATCTGGAGGGGCTATGTCACTGTCAATTGTTCATACACGCGCTGCGCTGGGTATCAATGCACCGGCGATTACTATCGAAGTGCATATCAGCAACGGTTTACCCGGTTTAACACTGGTGGGGTTACCAGAAACGACCGTCAAAGAGGCGCGCGACCGGGTACGCAGCGCGATCATTAATAGCGGATATGACTTTCCCGCAAAGAAAATCACCATCAATCTCGCCCCTGCTGATCTTCCCAAAGAGGGCGGGAGATATGATTTACCTATTGCTGTGGCGCTTCTGGTTGCATCTGAGCAGCTTACAACCCATAAACTCGACCAATATGAGTTAGTGGGTGAATTAGCGCTTACAGGTGCGTTACGCGGCGTTCCCGGCGCCATATCCAGTGCAACCGAAGCGATACGGGCGGGAAGGGGCATTATCGTGGCAAAAGAGAACGAAGAAGAAGTCGGGCTGATTGAGGGTGAAGGATGTCTGGTTGCCGATCATCTACAAGCCGTCTGTGCCTTCCTGGAAGAAAAACATGACCTTAGCCATCCTGTTGTCAGCAACGAAACTATCAGTGTGTCATCTGACGATCTCAGCGACATTATTGGTCAGGAGCAAGGGAAGCGCAGTCTTGAGATCACCGCCGCGGGTGGGCACAATCTGCTGTTAGTTGGCCCACCGGGTACAGGGAAAACGATGCTTGCCAGCCGTCTTAATGGTCTGTTGCCGGCATTAAGTAACGAAGAAGCCCTGGAAAGCGCTGCCATCCTCAGTCTGGTTAATTCAACCAGCGTGCAAAAATTGTGGAAACACCGACCTTTTCGCTCACCACACCACAGCGCATCCCTGACCGCGATGGTCGGTGGCGGTACCATCCCCGCGCCAGGCGAAATTTCTTTGGCACACAATGGCATACTGTTTCTTGATGAGTTGCCTGAGTTTGAACGACGGACATTAGATGCTCTACGTGAACCGATAGAGTCCGGTCAGATCCACCTTTCGCGCACGCGCGCTAAGATCACTTATCCTGCGCGCTTTCAATTGGTGGCGGCAATGAATCCCAGTCCCACGGGTCATTATCAGGGCAACCATAGCCGCAATACGCCTGAACAGACATTACGCTATCTCAGTCGGCTATCGGGCCCCTTTCTGGACCGCTTTGATCTTTCTCTTGAGATCCCTCTCCCGCCGCCTGGCATACTCAGCCAGCCCGGTGTAAAGGGAGAAAGCAGCCTTACAGTTAAACAACGGGTCATTGCAGCACGGGAACGTCAGCATAAACGCCAGGGAAAACTGAATGCGCACCTGCAAAACAGGGAGATACGTGAACACTGTCCGTTAACGGACGAAGACGCGCAGTGGCTTGAAGAGACACTCATCCATCTTGGATTGTCTATACGGGCCTGGCAGCGGTTATTGAAGGTATCGAGGACTATTGCCGATCTGGCGCAAGCCGAAGACATTTCACGGAGACACTTGCAGGAAGCCGTCAGCTACCGGGCGATAGATCGACTGCTTGCTCACCTGCAGAAACAACTGACATAAAAAAAGGGCCTTCGCCCTTTTTTTATTAGTCATCAGACTCTGTGTAGTCCTCAGCACCTTCCATCTGCGGTTTACCGCCGGACAGGGTGTGGAAACGTTTTGGACGCTTGATACGCGTCATATATTTGGACCAGACGCGTTCCGCTTCGGTCACTGGCTCACGTTCACCACGACATACCGCGACAAAGAGCTTCTCTTCTTCGGTAACCGGCTCGCGTTTGCCCAGATCCAGCTCGTTGAAGGCATAACCATGACGTTCAAGCAGTTGCGCCTCTTTGATGGTGAAATCACCATGACGAGAGAATCCGCGTGGATAATATTTGTTGTCGAAATATCGATTAGTCGTCGTAAAGCTTTCCGCCATCCTGCACGCTCCTAATTCTTTTGGCCGAGCTATTTATGGCGCGGAGTATTAGTTACGCTTGACAGAGTGTAAAACAAAACATTTAAATCATAACGACAAATAATTTTGCGGAGAGCACTGTGGATACGGAATTGTTAAAAACTTTCCTGGAAGTTAGCCGAACGCGCCACTTTGGCCGGGCTGCGGAAGCGCTCTACCTGACTCAGTCGGCGGTAAGCTTTCGCATCAGACAGTTGGAAAATCAACTGGGTGTGAATCTTTTTACCCGCCACAGAAATAATATCCGCTTAACGGCGGCCGGCGAGAAGCTTCTGCCCTATGCAGAAACGCTGATGAATACATGGCAGGCAGCACGCAAAGAGGTCGCCCATACATCACGGCATAATGAATTTTCAATCGGCGCCAGCGCCTCTCTGTGGGAGTGCATGCTCAACGGCTGGTTGGGACGTTTGTATCAGTCACAAGAGCCCCAGAACGGTCTGCAATTCGAAGCCCGTATTGCGCAGCGCCAGTCACTGGTAAAACAGTTGCATGAACGTCAGCTTGATCTGCTTATCACCACAGAAGCCCCAAAAATGGATGAGTTTAGCAGTCAGTTACTGGGGTATTTCACCCTGGCGTTATATTGCGCCAGCCCTTCAACGATGAAAGAGGCTCTGAACTATCTGCGCCTGGAGTGGGGACCGGACTTTCAACAGAACGAAGTGGGTTTGATTGCCGCCGATGAAGTCCCGGTACTCACCACCAGTTCTGCTGAACTGGCCAGACAGCAACTTCACGCTCTGAACGGTTGCACCTGGTTACCCACGCGTTGGGCAAAAGAGAAAGGTGGGTTGCATACCGTTGCAGATAGCGCAACGCTTTCACGTCCGTTGTACGCTATTTGGCTGCAAAATAGTGATAAACATGCACTGATCAAAGATCTTCTAAAGATAGATGTGCTGGAAGAGTAAGAAAAAACGAGGTTGGCAAGGATGCCAGAAAAGGAAGAGATCGGTATCTGGAGGTGTGTTTTACAGACAAAAAAAATCCTTAGCAGATGCTAAGGATTATTTTCTGGCAGGGGCGGAGAGACTCGAACTCCCAACACCCGGTTTTGGAGACCGGTGCTCTACCAATTGAACTACGCCCCTAATTAGGGTGGCGGAACGGACGGGACTCGAACCCGCGACCCCCTGCGTGACAGGCAGGTATTCTAACCAACTGAACTACCGCTCCACCGAATTTTTCTACAACCACTGATTTTTACATCAGTTTACTGCTTAATTTGATGCCTGGCAGTTCCCTACTCTCACATGGGGAGACCCCACACTACCATCGGCGCTACGGCGTTTCACTTCTGAGTTCGGCATGGGGTCAGGTGGGACCACCGCGCTACAGCCGCCAGGCAAATTCTGTTTTATCACCCCGTTTTCACGCAGTGACGTAATCTGAATCCAGGCTGAAAATTCTCTCTATTCCGCCAAAACATCTTCGGCGTTGTAAGGTTAAGCCTCACGGTTCATTAGTACCGGTTAGCTCAACGCATCGCTGCGCTTACACACCCGGCCTATCAACGTCGTCGTCTTCAACGTTCCTTCAGGACCCTTAAAGAGTCAGGGAGAACTCATCTCGGGGCAAGTTTCGTGCTTAGATGCTTTCAGCACTTATCTCTTCCGCATTTAGCTACCGGGCAGTGCCATTGGCATGACAACCCGAACACCAGTGATGCGTCCACTCCGGTCCTCTCGTACTAGGAGCAGCCCCCCTCAATTCTCCAGCGCCCACGGCAGATAGGGACCGAACTGTCTCACGACGTTCTAAACCCAGCTCGCGTACCACTTTAAATGGCGAACAGCCATACCCTTGGGACCTACTTCAGCCCCAGGATGTGATGAGCCGACATCGAGGTGCCAAACACCGCCGTCGATATGAACTCTTGGGCGGTATCAGCCTGTTATCCCCGGAGTACCTTTTATCCGTTGAGCGATGGCCCTTCCATTCAGAACCACCGGATCACTAAGACCTGCTTTCGCACCTGCTCGCGCCGTCACGCTCGCAGTCAAGCTAGCTTATGCCTTTGCACTAACCTCCTGATGTCCGACCAGGATTAGCTAACCTTCGTGCTCCTCCGTTACTCTTTAGGAGGAGACCGCCCCAGTCAAACTACCCACCAGACACTGTCCGCAACCCGGATCACGGGTCCACGTTAGAACACCAGCCATTAAAGGGTGGTATTTCAAGGTTGGCTCCACACGAACTGGCGTCCGCGCTTCAAAGCCTCCCACCTATCCTACACATCAAGGACCAGTGTTCAGTGTCAAGCTATAGTAAAGGTTCACGGGGTCTTTCCGTCTTGCCGCGGGTACACTGCATCTTCACAGCGAGTTCAATTTCACTGAGTCTCGGGTGGAGACAGCCTGGCCATCATTACGCCATTCGTGCAGGTCGGAACTTACCCGACAAGGAATTTCGCTACCTTAGGACCGTTATAGTTACGGCCGCCGTTTACCGGGGCTTCGATCAAGAGCTTCTCCGCGAGGATAACCCCATCAATTAACCTTCCGGCACCGGGCAGGCGTCACACCGTATACGTCCACTTTCGTGTTTGCACAGTGCTGTGTTTTTAATAAACAGTTGCAGCCAGCTGGTATCTTCGACTGATTTCAGCTCCACGAGCAAGTCGCTTCACCTACCTATCAGCGTGCCTTCTCCCGAAGTTACGGCACCATTTTGCCTAGTTCCTTCACCCGAGTTCTCTCAAGCGCCTTGGTATTCTCTACCTGACCACCTGTGTCGGTTTGGGGTACGATCTGATGTTACCTGATGCTTAGAGGCTTTTCCTGGAAGCAGGGCATTTGTTGCTTCAGCACCGTAGTGCCTCGTCATCACGCCTCAGTGTTAAAGTGAACCGGATTTACCTGGAACACACACCTACACGCTTAAACCGGGACAACCGTCGCCCGGCCAACATAGCCTTCTCCGTCCCCCCTTCGCAGTAACACCTGGTACAGGAATATTAACCTGTTTCCCATCGACTACGCCTTTCGGCCTCGCCTTAGGGGTCGACTCACCCTGCCCCGATTAACGTTGGACAGGAACCCTTGGTCTTCCGGCGAGCGGGCTTTTCACCCGCTTTATCGTTACTTATGTCAGCATTCGCACTTCTGATACCTCCAGCATGCCTCACAGCACACCTTCGCAGGCTTACAGAACGCTCCCCTACCCAACAACACATAGTGTCGCTGCCGCAGCTTCGGTGCATGGTTTAGCCCCGTTACATCTTCCGCGCAGGCCGACTCGACCAGTGAGCTATTACGCTTTCTTTAAATGATGGCTGCTTCTAAGCCAACATCCTGGCTGTCTGAGCCTTCCCACATCGTTTCCCACTTAACCATGACTTTGGGACCTTAGCTGGCGGTCTGGGTTGTTTCCCTCTTCACGACGGACGTTAGCACCCGCCGTGTGTCTCCCGTGATAACATTCTCCGGTATTCGCAGTTTGCATCGGGTTGGTAAGTCGGGATGACCCCCTAGCCGAAACAGTGCTCTACCCCCGGAGATGAATTCACGAGGCGCTACCTAAATAGCTTTCGGGGAGAACCAGCTATCTCCCGGTTTGATTGGCCTTTCACCCCCAGCCACAAGTCATCCGCTAATTTTTCAACATTAGTCGGTTCGGTCCTCCAGTTAGTGTTACCCAACCTTCAACCTGCCCATGGCTAGATCACCGGGTTTCGGGTCTATACCCTGCAACTTAACGCCCAGTTAAGACTCGGTTTCCCTTCGGCTCCCCTATTCGGTTAACCTTGCTACAGAATATAAGTCGCTGACCCATTATACAAAAGGTACGCAGTCACCCCATAAAAGAGGCTCCCACTGCTTGTACGTACACGGTTTCAGGTTCTTTTTCACTCCCCTCGCCGGGGTTCTTTTCGCCTTTCCCTCACGGTACTGGTTCACTATCGGTCAGTCAGGAGTATTTAGCCTTGGAGGATGGTCCCCCCATATTCAGACAGGATACCACGTGTCCCGCCCTACTCATCGAGCTCACAGCACATGCAGTTTTGTGTACGGGGCTGTCACCCTGTATCGCCGGCCTTTCCAGACCGTTCCACTACCACATATGCTGATTCAGGCTCTGGGCTGCTCCCCGTTCGCTCGCCGCTACTGGGGGAATCTCGGTTGATTTCTTTTCCTCGGGGTACTTAGATGTTTCAGTTCCCCCGGTTCGCCTCGTTAACCTATGTATTCAGTTAACGATAGTGCAACGAATTGCACTGGGTTTCCCCATTCGGACATCGCCGGCTATAGCGGTTCATATCACCTTACCGGCGCTTTTCGCAGATTAGCACGTCCTTCATCGCCTCTGACTGCCAGGGCATCCACCGTGTACGCTTAGTCGCTTAACCTCACAACCCGAAGATGTTTCTTTCGATTCATCATCGTGATTGCGAAAATTTGAGAGACTCGAACACACCATTAACGGTGTGTCGTTTCAATTTTCAGCTTGATCCAGATTTTTAAAGAGCAAATATCTCAAACATGACTCTGAAGTCAGTTTTGAGATATTGAGGCAGGTGACTTTCACTCACAAACCAGCAAGTGGCGTCCCCTAGGGGATTCGAACCCCTGTTACCGCCGTGAAAGGGCGGTGTCCTGGGCCTCTAGACGAAGGGGACACTGAAGTCTCAATCGCAAGACGCCTTGCTATTCACTTTTCATCAGACAATCTGTGTGGGCACTGCAAAGGCAGGTTCTTTAAGGTAAGGAGGTGATCCAACCGCAGGTTCCCCTACGGTTACCTTGTTACGACTTCACCCCAGTCATGAATCACAAAGTGGTAAGCGCCCTCCCGAAGGTTAAGCTACCTACTTCTTTTGCAACCCACTCCCATGGTGTGACGGGCGGTGTGTACAAGGCCCGGGAACGTATTCACCGTGGCATTCTGATCCACGATTACTAGCGATTCCGACTTCATGGAGTCGAGTTGCAGACTCCAATCCGGACTACGACATACTTTATGAGGTCCGCTTGCTCTCGCGAGGTCGCTTCTCTTTGTATATGCCATTGTAGCACGTGTGTAGCCCTGGTCGTAAGGGCCATGATGACTTGACGTCATCCCCACCTTCCTCCAGTTTATCACTGGCAGTCTCCTTTGAGTTCCCGGCCTAACCGCTGGCAACAAAGGATAAGGGTTGCGCTCGTTGCGGGACTTAACCCAACATTTCACAACACGAGCTGACGACAGCCATGCAGCACCTGTCTCACAGTTCCCGAAGGCACCAATCCATCTCTGGAAAGTTCTGTGGATGTCAAGACCAGGTAAGGTTCTTCGCGTTGCATCGAATTAAACCACATGCTCCACCGCTTGTGCGGGCCCCCGTCAATTCATTTGAGTTTTAACCTTGCGGCCGTACTCCCCAGGCGGTCTATTTAACGCGTTAGCTCCGGAAGCCACGCCTCAAGGGCACAACCTCCAAATAGACATCGTTTACGGCGTGGACTACCAGGGTATCTAATCCTGTTTGCTCCCCACGCTTTCGCACCTGAGCGTCAGTCTTCGTCCAGGGGGCCGCCTTCGCCACCGGTATTCCTCCAGATCTCTACGCATTTCACCGCTACACCTGGAATTCTACCCCCCTCTACGAGACTCAAGCCTGCCAGTTTCGAATGCAGTTCCCAGGTTGAGCCCGGGGATTTCACATCCGACTTGACAGACCGCCTGCGTGCGCTTTACGCCCAGTAATTCCGATTAACGCTTGCACCCTCCGTATTACCGCGGCTGCTGGCACGGAGTTAGCCGGTGCTTCTTCTGCGGGTAACGTCAATGGCTAAGGTTATTAACCTTAACCCCTTCCTCCCCGCTGAAAGTACTTTACAACCCGAAGGCCTTCTTCATACACGCGGCATGGCTGCATCAGGCTTGCGCCCATTGTGCAATATTCCCCACTGCTGCCTCCCGTAGGAGTCTGGACCGTGTCTCAGTTCCAGTGTGGCTGGTCATCCTCTCAGACCAGCTAGGGATCGTCGCCTTGGTGAGCCGTTACCTCACCAACAAGCTAATCCCATCTGGGCACATCTGATGGCAAGAGGCCCGAAGGTCCCCCTCTTTGGTCTTGCGACGTTATGCGGTATTAGCTACCGTTTCCAGTAGTTATCCCCCTCCATCGGGCAGTTTCCCAGACATTACTCACCCGTCCGCCACTCGTCAGCAAAGCAGCAAGCTGCTTCCTGTTACCGTTCGACTTGCATGTGTTAGGCCTGCCGCCAGCGTTCAATCTGAGCCATGATCAAACTCTTCAATTTAAGTTTGATGCTCGTAGAATTAAACGTCGTAATGAATTACGTGTTCACTCTTTGAGACTTGGTATTCATTTTTCGTCTTGCGACGTTAAGAATCCATGTCACTTTGAGTGCCCACACAGATTGTCTGATAAATTGTTAAAGAGCAGTGCCGCTTCGCTTTTTCTCAGCGGCGCGGGGTGTGCATAATACGCTTTCCCGCTTCAGAGTCAAGCATTTATTTCGCCTTTCTCTGTGGGCGTTCATCTCTGAACCCCGCTGACCCGGCGGCTTGCGTGCCGTTGTTCCGTGTCAGTGGAGGCGCATTATAGGGAGTTATTTCGGGCTGACAAGGGGAAATTTAAAATAATTTTCCGAGTGTTCCTTTTTTCACCAAAACCGGTATTAACGTGCCATAAAATAAGCGTTTTGCTGTTTTTGCAACCGCAATCACACTTCCTGGTGGCATACTAATGAGTAAGAAGAAGATAAAGGACAAAGAGTCATGCCTTTAAGCGCACAACAGTTGGCTGCACAGAAAAACCTTTCCTATGTCCTGGCTGAGAAGCTGGCGCAGCAGATCCTCAAAGGTGAATATGCCCCTGGTGCCATTCTCCCTGGCGAAATTGAGCTTGGCGAACAGTTTGGTGTGAGCCGGACCGCCGTTCGGGAAGCGGTTAAAACATTAACAGCCAAAGGGATGGTGCTGCCGCGCCCTCGCATTGGCACCCGCGTGATGCCACAGGCAAACTGGAACTTCCTCGATCAGGAGTTACTCACCTGGTGGATGACTGAAGAGAACTTTCAGCAGGTTATTGAACACTTTCTGGTGATGCGTATCAGCCTGGAGCCTCAGGCGTGCGCGCTGGCGGCAACAATTGGCACCGCGGAACAGAAAGCGCATCTGAATACATTAATGGAAGAGATGGTGGCGCTGAAAAAGAACTTTAAGCGCGAGCGCTGGATTGAAGTGGACATGGCCTGGCATGAACATATTTATGAAATGAGCGCGAACCCGTTCTTAACCTCTTTTGCCTCGTTGTTTCATTCTGTCTACCACACCTATTTTAATTCAATCACCTATAACACCGTCGTGAAGCTGGATTTGCATCAGGCGATTGTCGATGCCATTGCACAAAGCGACGGTGACGGTGCGTTTAAGGCCTGTCAGGCGCTACTGTTCGCCCCAAATGAACGTCCCGAAAATAACCAGGATTGTGCATGACCAACAAAAAAGCACGCAGTATGGCTGGATTGCCGTGGATAGCGGCAATGGCTTTCTTCATGCAGGCACTGGACGCCACTATTCTAAATACCGCTTTACCCGCCATTGCCCAGAGTCTCAATCGCTCCCCGCTGGCAATGCAGTCCGCAATTATCAGTTATACCCTGACGGTAGCCATGCTAATTCCGGTGAGTGGATGGCTGGCCGATCGCTTTGGTACCCGACGCGTATTCATGATCGCCGTGAGCTTGTTCACGCTCGGCTCACTCGCCTGTGCGCTTTCCAGTATGCTGCCAGAGTTGGTTATCTTTCGCGTAATTCAGGGGATTGGCGGCGCAATGATGATGCCCGTTGCTCGCCTGGCGTTATTAAGAGCTTACCCGCGCAGCGAACTGCTGCCGGTGCTGAATTTTGTGACGATGCCTGGACTGGTCGGCCCCATTCTGGGCCCGGTACTGGGAGGCGTTCTGGTCACCTGGGCCAGTTGGCACTGGATTTTCCTGATCAATATTCCGATAGGAATCGCTGGCATTTTATATGCGCGCAAATATATGCCGAACTTCACCACCCCTCGGCGCAAATTTGATATGACTGGCTTCTTTCTTTTCGGCCTGAGTCTGGTTCTCTTTTCCAGCGGGATGGAGTTATTTGGCGAGAAAATTGTCGCCACCTGGATAGCACTGACCATTATTCTGCTGAGTATTGTGTTACTGCTGGCTTATATTCGTCATGCGCGACGCCATCCCACCCCGCTCATTTCGTTATCATTATTTAAGACCCGCACTTTCTCTGTCGGCATTTCCGGCAACCTTGCTACCCGCCTGGGAACAGGGTGTGTGCCGTTCCTGATGCCATTGATGCTACAGGTAGGATTTGGCTTCCCGGCGCTGATTGCCGGTTGCATGATGGCGCCGACCGCGCTGGGTTCAATACTGGCAAAGTCGATGGTGACGCAGGTACTGCGCCGTCTGGGTTATCGAACCACACTGGTGGGCATTACGGTCTTTATCGGACTGATGATTGCGCAGTTTTCTCTGCAATCTCCCGCCATGCCCGTCTGGATGTTGATTCTGCCGTTATTCATTCTCGGGATGGCAATGTCGACGCAATTCACCGCAATGAACACCATTACGCTGGCCGATCTGACCGATGACAACGCCAGCAGCGGCAACAGCGTACTGGCTGTTACACAGCAGCTATCCATCAGTTTAGGGGTGGCTATCAGCGCAGCGGTATTGCGCATTTATGAAGGGATGGAAGGAACCAATACCGTTGAACAGTTCCACTACACCTTTATAACGATGGGTGCTATCACGATCGTATCCGCACTGATGTTCATGTTGCTAAGAGCCAAAGATGGCCGCAACCTGATCAAAGAGCGACACAAACCTACACCGAACCCCGCGCCATCAAAACAGGAGTAAGTTGCAAACGCTGCTGCTGTAGGGCGGGTTGCGCCATCCGATGAATCAGAACATCGATGGCCAGCTCACCCAGTTCATCTTTCGGCTGATGAATCGTGGTAAGCGGCGGCGTCATGTAACGCGCCAGTTCTATGTCATCGTAGCCAATCACAGCCATGTCCTGCGGAATTCGCAATCCGGCCTGGTACAACGCCTGATAAGCGCCTACCGCCATCGCATCGTTGCCGGCGAAAACCGCATGTGGACGCGGTTGATGAGAAAGCAGTTTCTGCATGGCTTCAAACCCACCGCCAAATTCAAAATCACCGGTAATTTCGTAACCGTCAGGGATATCCAGCCCGGCACGCTTCATCGCAGCGCGATACCCTTCCAGACGCAATCGCGCCGGGGTTTTATCCAACGGTCCGGTAATGCAGGCGATACGGGTAAAGCCTTTATCAATCAAATGCTGTGTCGCCAGGTCGCCGCCGAGCAACGAGTTATCCTGAATAAGATCGCTATCCCCTTCGCCATCAAAAGGCGACCAATCCATCATAACGGTGGGGATAGAAGGATAGCGCTGCATGATTTCACGCGATGGCTGGTGTGTTTCGGTACAGAGCAGCAGTAAACCGTCCACCCGCTTTTGCATCAGGGTTTCCAGATTACGGTTCATGCGCTGCTCATCGCCTTCGGTATTGCATAACACCAGGCTATAGCCGCGTTCAAAACAGCTGCGCTCAACGCCACGCACCAGTTCAGAATAAAAGGGGTTGGTACTCGCCGTAATCAGCATGCCGATGGTGCGCGTCTGATTCAGCTTCAGGCTGCGCGCCAGCGCAGAAGGGGCGTAATTTAACGACTTGATCGCCGCATCGACTTTTTCAGTTATCGCTTCACTGACAAAGCGATCCTTATTAATGACGTGCGAAACGGTCGAAGTGGAAACGCCCGCCAGGCGGGCAACATCCTTCATGGTAGCCAAGCGTTACCTCTGCTGACCTAAAAACGCCTCAATTTCATCACGCCACGGCACGGAAGGCTGTGCTCCTTTACGAGTCACCGCAATCGCCGCAGCGGCATGAGCAAAGCGAATCGCGTCAGACAACGGTTTTTCTTCCAGCAGAGCGGTGATCAGCGCGCCGTTGAAGGTATCGCCCGCAGCGATAGTATCGACAGCGTCAACGTTAAATCCAGGTATCCGACGGCCTTCGCCATTCACACTGGCCCAGACACCCCGGCTTCCTAAAGTAATCAATACGGTACGAATGCCTTTCGCATGCATCGCCTGGGATGCTTTCGCCGCGTCTTCATCGGTTTCAACACGGATCCCCGTCAGCTTTTCCGCTTCGGTTTCGTTGGGGGTGATGATATCCACCAGCGCCAGCAGTTCGTCGGATAACTCACGCGCCGGAGCCGGGTTCAGTGCCACAATCGTGTTGTTTTGCTTTGCGATTTTCGCGGCCGTCAGCACACTTTCTATCGGCGACTCCAGTTGCATCAACAATGCGGATGCCTGAGCAATACGCTCGCGCTGCGCCTCAACTAATGCAGGGGAAAGCGCCGCATTCGCGCCTGCATGGATGCCAATAACGTTTTCACCGTCGCCGTTCACAAAAATCAGCGCCACGCCGGTGGCCTCACCGCTAATGACACTGATCGGATCGACGTCAATGTTGTCACTGACAAGCTGTTTACGGATGTTACTTCCGATGTCGTCATCGCCCGTACAGGCAATGAACGCAATATTCGCCCCACTGCGACCCGCAGCCACCGCCTGATTCGCCCCTTTGCCGCCAAAAGCCACCTGATAGTGGTTTCCGGTAACGGTTTCACCCGGCGTTGGGAATGTTTTAAGGTTCAGGATATGGTCGGCATTAATACTGCCAAGAACGACAAGAGTGCCTGCGGTTTTCATGTTCGGGGTGTCCATCTGAGATCGCCACCGGTATTACCCGGTGGCGTATGCCACACTTTTCTTTATATTTAGTCCCTCAGGCGACGCGCGGTCGCCTGAATCGCCAGTTACTGCTTAATGACCAGCTTCAGGTCAACAGGGTACTTGGCCTGAACTTTCTCGCCTTTCAGTACCTTATCTGCCGTCTCAACGCCTTTCGCGCCGATCTGGTCCGGTAACTGTGCGATAGTCGCAGCCAGTTTGCCATCATTTACCGCTTTTTCGCCATCAGGCGTACCGTCAAATCCGACCACCATCACATCAGATTTACCTGCGGTTTGCAGAGCACGCAGCGCACCCAGCGCCATTTCATCGTTCTGTGCAAAGACAGCCTGCACGTCAGGATGCGCAGTCAGCAGGTTCTGCATGACGTTCAGACCTTTGGTACGGTCGAAGTCTGCCGGCTGACTGGCCAGAACGTTAAATTTGTGCGCCGCAACGGCCTGCTGGAAACCTTCGCCACGCTCACGTGCCGCAGAAGTCCCGGCAATACCTTGCAGTTCAATGACTTTTGCGCCTTCACCGGCTTTTTTGGCGATGTAATCACCGGCGATTTTCCCGCCCAGCACGTTATCAGATGCGATATGGCTAACGACATCACCTTTAGTTGCCTGGCGGTCAAGGGTAATAACCGGGATATTCGCCTGGTTCGCCATCTTCACCGCATTACCCACCGCGTCGGAATCCGTCGGGTTGATCAGCAGAATTTTAGTACCACGTACGGTTAAATCCTGAACGTTCGCCAGCTCTTTCGCCGGGTTGTTCTGGGAGTCCAGTACCACCAGGTTGTAACCCAGCTTGTCAGCCTCTTTCTGCGCCCCATCTTTCAGCGAGACAAAGAACGGGTTGTTAAGCGTGGAGACCACCAGCGCAATGGTATCTTTCGCCATTGCGTTCGCGCTCACGGTGGCGCTTAGCGCAACAGCAGAAACCAGGGTAGCCAGTTTTTTCATGTTCATATTTAAGATGTCCTGTAGTCGTTGTTACTGCTTTTTGTTGTCTACCAGTACCGCCAGCAAAATCACCACCGCTTTGACGATCATCTGGTAATAGGAGGAAACACCTAACAAATTCAAACCATTATTGAGGAAACCCAGAATTAATGCGCCGATCAAGGTCCCAACAATACGTCCTTTGCCGCCCGCCAGACTGGTCCCGCCCAGCACAACGGCCGCGATGGCATCCAGCTCGTAGCCCGTACCGGCAGTCGGCTGGGCAGAGGAGAGGCGCGCCACTTCAATGATGCCCGCCAGCGACGCCAGCAGCCCACACAGTGAATAGACGATAATCTTGATTTTACTGACGCTAATGCCAGACAGACGCGTTGCCGCTTCGTTACCGCCCAGCGCATAGATATAGCGACCCAGACGAGTGTGGTGCAACATGTACCATGCCGCCAGGAAAACAATCCCCATGATCCAGACCGGCGTCGGAACCCCCAGCGGGCGACCGATACCGAACCAGCCAAACAGATCGGCGTTATCGGTAAAGCCCGTGTTAACCGGACTCCCGTTGGTGTACACCATCGTCACGCCGCGCAGCAGTAACATCATGACCAGCGTGGCGATAAACGCCTGCACGCGGCCTTTTGCCACAATTACGCCTGTCACTGCACCTACCGCTGCACCTAATGCGAGGGCAGCGGCAACGGCCACCAGCGCGTTAACTTCAATCCCTACAATTGAAGCCGCCACCGCGCCGGCGAGCGCCAGCAAGGAACCGACGGACAAATCGATACCTGATGTCAGGATCACCAGCGTCATCCCCACCGCCATAATGGCGTTCACGGATGTCTGTTGAAGAATGTTGAACAGGTTATTGACGGTAAAAAAGTTAGGGCTCAACGTCGAGACAATCGCGATCAGCACCAGCAGGGCGATGAGCGACTTCTGCTCCATCAACCACGCTTTGGTGAAATAACGGCGACCAGAAACAGCCTGGGTAGTCATCTTTTTTACTCCTGATTCACGCGATTAAGCTTGCCCACAGCGGCAGCCATCAGAACTTCCTGGGTGGCCTGCTCGCGAGTGAATTCACCGCCGAGATGCCCTTCATGCATGACGATAATGCGATCGCTCATACCTAATACTTCTGGCATCTCAGAGGAGACCAGAATGATGCTCAGGCCGTCGGCCTTAAACTGGTTGATTAACTGATAAATTTCTTTCTTGGCCCCCACGTCCACGCCGCGGGTAGGTTCATCGAGGATCAGCACCTTCGGACGGGTCATCAGCCCACGGGCAATCGCCACTTTCTGCTGGTTGCCACCGGACAGCAGACCGATAGCCTGTTCCATCGACGGCGTTTTCACGTTGAACAAGCGGATAAAATCGCTTACCGCCTGCTGCTCATCCTTATGCTTCAGACTGCCGCCGCTGCGGCTGAAATAGCGCAGCGCGGTCAGCGACATATTCTCTTTCACTGACATACCGAGCACTAAACCGTCGCGCTTACGGTCTTCAGAAATATAGACGATGCCGTTCGCCAGTCCGTCCTGCGGAGAACGGGTGATCACTTCATGCCCGTCTAGCGTGACATAACCACTGGTGCGTGGCAGCGCGCCATACAGAACCTTCATCAGTTCGGTACGTCCAGCGCCCATCAGCCCCGAGATCCCTAATATTTCACCTTTACGCAGAGTAAAAGAGACATCGTTCACGCCAGGTCCGCACAGGTTATCGACCTTCAGACGGATGTCGCCAGGCGCTTTATCCAGGCGTGGATACTGTTCTTCGAGCTTACGTCCCACCATCATCTCAATCAGGGAGTCTTCGGTCAGCGAGGCCACTTCACGTTCGGCAATAAACTGCCCGTCGCGGAAAACGGTCACGTCATCGCAAATCTCGAAGATCTCTTTCATTCGGTGGGAAATATAGACAATGCCGCGCCCCTGCGACTTCAGTTCGCGGATCACGCGGAACAGAGATTCAGTTTCGGTATCGGTGAGCGCATCCGTCGGCTCATCCATAATGATGACTTTCGACTCAAAGCTCAGCACTTTGGCGATTTCAACCATCTGCTGGTCGCCGATTGACAACTCACCGACCAGGCGGTCGCTCTTAAAGCGCAGGTTGAGTTTATTTAACAGGATGTCCGCTTCGGCATACATTTTCTTCCAGTCGATTTTGCCAAAACGGTTAACGAATTCGCGGCCGAGGAAAATATTTTCCGCAATAGTCAGTTGCGGGATCAGGTTAAGTTCCTGATGGATGATGCCGATACCGGCTTCCTGGGACGATTTAGGGCCACTAAAGGTGGTTTCTTTACCCAGCCACAACAGCGAACCGGCATCGCGGGTATAGATACCGGTCAGCACTTTCATCATGGTGGATTTGCCGGCACCGTTTTCCCCCACCAGCGCCATCACGCGGCCGGGATAAACATTGAGTGCGGCGCCGGATAGAGCTTTCACGCCCGGGAACGCTTTATCGATCCCTTTGAGTTGCAGTAATGCGTCCATGACGGCCTCAGAAAGTGACGCCAGCACAGAGAATGATATTCGCATACGGGGAACACTCCCCGCTGCGAATTACCGCCTGACTGTCTGCGGTTTGTTTTTTAAATTGTTCATGCGTGGTGTAACGAATTTCTATGGTATTTCCCTGGTGTTGTTGCAGTTGCTCGATGTGGCTGAGCAACGTTTCGTGGAGCTGCGGATTATGTTGTTTAATTTCCGTCGCGAGAATGGCCGATTCAACCTGCATTTCACGGGTCACCACATCCAGTACCTGCATAAAAGAAGGTACGCCCTGGGTTAATGCCATATCGATACGCGTAGTACTGTTCGGGATAGGTAAACCTGCATCACACACCACCAGCGTATCGGTATGTCCCAGACGGGAGATCACCGATGAAATCTCTGAATTGAGTACAGTGCCTTTCTTCATTTTCTTACTCCACTAGCGAAACGTTTCGCTGGTATTCAGTGTAGTCTGAGAAGTGAGCAAATAACCATCATAACGTAACAGATTTGTGATCACCGTCGAAACGTTTCGCTAAGTGAAATGGAGACAGAGACAAAGCAGGGCTGGAGGAGAAGGAAAATGCCGGGCAAGCGTTGCGCCGCCCGGCTGGATTAACACGTTAAATCTCGACCTGTGTCCCCAGTTCAATCACGCGGTTAGGCGGGATCTCAAACTGGTCAGGCGCGCGCAGCGCGTTACGCTGGAGAAGAAGATACAGCTTGCCGCGCAGACGCAAATACCAGGGGCGTTTGCCGACGATTAACGACTCGTGCGACATAAAGAACGACGTTTCCATCATCCGGCAGCTCAATCCTTCAAGACCGCAACGATGGAAAACTTCTTCAACATTCGGCGTTTCACGCCAGCCGTAGCTGGCGACGACGCGCCAGAAGGTTGGCGACAACTGTTCAATCTGCACACGACGGACGTTATGCACGTACGGCGCATCTTCAGTCCGCAGCGTCAGCAGGATCACCCGCTCATGCAATACCTTGTTGTGCTTGAGGTTATGCATCAGAGCAAAGGGGATCACATTCAGCGCGCGAGACATATAAACCGCAGTACCCGGCACGCGTACCGGCGGGGATTTCTCCAGCGAGGCGATCATCGCTTCCAGAGAATTACCGTGCTCATGCATACGACGCAGCAGGCGGAAACGTTCGCTCTTCCAGGTGGTCATGATGGTAAACATCACCAGACCCAGCGATAGCGGCAACCAACCACCGGACAGCAGTTTGTCGAGGTTTGCCGAGAACAGCGGAATATCAATACACAGGAACGCGACGAGAATCAGCGCCACGAAGTACTTATTCCAGTGCCAGTTTTTACGCGCCACGGTAGTCGAGAGAATAGAGGTCAGCACCATCGTACCGGTCACGGCAATCCCGTATGCCGCCGCCAGGTTACTCGAGTGTTCGAAGCTGACAATCACAATCACCACCGCGATATAGAGCATCCAGTTAACGAACGGAATGTAGATCTGCCCGGACTCCATTTCTGACGTATGAATGATACGCATCGGCGACAGATATCCCAGGCGAACCGCCTGACGCGTCAACGAGAAGACGCCTGAAATCACCGCCTGAGAGGCGATCACCGTCGCCAGCGCCGCGATGATCAGCAGCGGAATCAAAGCCCAGTCCGGCGCCAACAGGAAGAACGGGTTTTTTATCGCTTCCGGATGTTTTAACAGCAGCGCGCCCTGTCCAAAGTAGTTGAGCACCAGCGATGGCAGTACCACGGTGAACCACGCCAGGCGGATGGGGAACTTACCAAAGTGCCCCATATCGGCATACAGCGCTTCGACGCCGGTAATCGACAGCACCACTGCGCCAAGCGCAATAAAGGAGACGGTTTTATATTCCAGAAAGAAATGTACCGCCCACATCGGGTTCAACGCCTGCAGCACTTCGGGGTTGGCAATAATGCTGCGCAGGCCAAGCACGGCCAGAATCAAAAACCAGGCCAGCATGATTGGCGCAAATAACTTCCCCACCATCCCGGTTCCGTGCTTTTGAATCATAAACAGCAGCGTCAGGACGATTATCGACAGCGGGACAATCCAGGTATCCAGTTGCGGCGCGACGATCTCCAGCCCTTCAATGGCCGACATCACCGAGATGGCCGGGGTGATCACCACCTCGCCATAAAAGAAGCTGCCGCCGATTAAGCCCATGATGACCAGCATAGAAGTCGTTCGAGCGGAGGTATTACGCCCCGCCAGCGACATCAGCGTCAGGATCCCCCCTTCGCCAGCGTTATCAGCACGCATGACGAAGGTCAGATACTTAATGGAAACAACAAAGATAAGTAGCCAGAAAATCAGCGACAAAAAACCAAAAACGGCATCGCGTTCAACGCCAAAACCAAACTGACCGGACAAACATTCACGAAGTGTATAAAGTGGGCTGGTACCAATATCACCGTAGACAACCCCAATGGCTGCGAGGGTTATCGCAGACAATGATTGCTTATTATCAGTGCTCATAGACTAGTCTTTCATATATAAAGAAATGTGTGCGTAGTCCCTTGGCCCACAAAAAGCGCACAGTATGCACGATTCAAAGCAAAATCGTACCCCTAAATGAGCCCAGATTAACCTGGCTCAAAGAAAAATAAACAGCCTCTCAGACAAGTTCAGCCTCTGGAGCGAAACGTCTATACTCGCTGTTAACGCAGTACATTTTATGAAAGGACGCCACTCTATTATGGCTCACCCACATTTATTAGCGGAAAGAATTTCCCGCCTGAGCATCGCGCTGGAAAAAGGTCTCTATGAGCGCAGTCACGCCATTCGGCTTTGCCTGCTGGCCGCCCTGAGCGGCGAAAGCGTTTTCTTGCTTGGTCCTCCGGGGATAGCCAAAAGCCTGATCGCCCGTCGGCTGAAATTTGCCTTCCAGAATGCGCGCGCGTTTGAATATCTGATGACGCGTTTCTCCACGCCGGAAGAGGTTTTTGGCCCGCTCTCTATTCAGGCGCTTAAAGATGAAGGTCGTTACGAACGCTTAACCACTGGTTATCTTCCCGAAGCGGAAATCGTCTTTCTCGATGAGATCTGGAAAGCGGGTCCGGCAATCCTCAATACGCTGCTGACTGCGATTAACGAACGTCATTTCCGTAACGGCGCGCACGAAGAAAAAATCCCCATGCGCCTGCTGGTGGCCGCCTCCAACGAACTGCCGGAAGCAGACAGCAGTCTGGAAGCGCTGTACGACCGTATGCTGATCCGTCTGTGGCTGGACAAAGTGCAGGACAAAGCTAACTTTCGTTCCCTGCTGATCAGCCAACAGGACGAAAGCGAAAACCCGGTCCCCACCTCACTGCAGGTGAGCGATGAAGAGTATTACCGGTGGCAGAAGGAGATTGGCGCGATTACGCTGCCCGATCATGTTTTTGAGCTGATTTTTACGCTGCGCCAGCAACTGGATAATCTACCGAATGCGCCTTACGTCTCAGACCGTCGCTGGAAAAAAGCGATTCGTCTGTTACAGGCCAGCGCCTTCTTTAGCGGGCGTGACGCTGTTGCCCCTATCGATCTCATTCTGCTGAAGGATTGCCTGTGGTATGACGCCCAGAGCCTGAACCTGATGCAGCAACAGCTCGAAATATTGATGACCGGACACGCCTGGCAACAGCAAACCATGCTGACGCGCCTCGGCGGCATCGTTCAGCAACGCATTCAGTTGCAGCAACAACAAAGCGATAAAACCGCTTTTACCGTGCTGCGTCAGGGAGGCATGTTCAGTCGTCGTCCGCATTACGATTTGCCCGCCGAGGTCACCGCGACAACGCTAACGCTACTCCTGCAAAAACCATTGAAATTGCATGATATGGAAGTGATCCACATCGCTTTTGATCGCAGCGCGCTGGAGCAATGGTTGACGAAAGGGGGCGAAATCCGCGGCAAACTTAACGGGATCGGTTTTGCCCAGACGCTGAATATGGAAGTCGATAGCGCCCAGCATCTGGTAGTGCGTGATGTCAGTCTACAAGGCACGCGACTGGCGCTTCCTGGTTCGTCGGAAGAAGCGATGCCCGGCGAAATCAAGCAACAACTGGAAGCGCTGGAAAATGACTGGCGCCAGCAGCATACCCGCTTTAGCGAACAGCAAAAGTGCCTGTTTATTCATAGCGACTGGTTAGGTCGTATTGAGGCCAGCCTTCAGGATGTTGGTGAGCAGATCCGTCAGGCGCAACAATGCTGACACTGGATACACTCAATGTCATGTTAGCCGTCAGTGAAGAGGGGATGATCGAAGAGATGATCCTCGCGCTACTGGCCTCGCCACAGCTGGCGGTTTTTTTTGAAAAATTTCCCCGTCTGAAAGCCGCAATCACAGACGATCTGCCGCGCTGGCGCGAAGCGCTTCGTAGTCGACTGAAAGATGCACGCGTACCGCCTGAGCTGACGGAAGAGGTCATGTGCTATCAGCAAAGCCAGCTCCTCTCCACCCCGCAGTTCATCGTCCAGCTACCGCAAATATTGACGCTGTTACACCGGCTACACTCGCCATATGCCGGACAGGCACAGCAACTGGTGGACAGCAATGCGGTATTCACCCCCGCCCTGCACACGCTCTTTTTACAACGCTGGCGCTTAAGTCTGGTGGTACAGGCCACCACGCTTAATCAGCAGCTACTTGAAGAGGAGCGTGAGCAGTTACTCAGTGAAGTTCAGGAACGAATGACCCTGAGCGGTCAACTGGATCCGGTTCTGGCAGAAAACGAAACCGCTGCAGGCCGCCTGTGGGATATGAGCGCAGGCCAGCTCAAACGCGGTGATTATCAGTTGATTGTGAAGTATGGCGATTTTCTGAGTGAACAGCCGGAATTGATGCGACTGGCAGAGCAACTGGGGCGTTCCAGAGAAGCCAAATCCGTTCCGCGAAAAGATGCGCCGATGGAGACCTTCCGCACGCTGGTGCGCGAGCCCGCAACGGTTCCTGAGCAGGTTGATGGTATTCAGCAAAGTGACGATATTCTGCGTCTGTTGCCGCCGGAACTGGCCACGCTCGGCATAACAGAACTGGAATATGAGTTCTACCGGCGGCTGGTGGAAAAACAACTGCTCACTTATCGTCTGCACGGTGAAGCCTGGCGCGAGAAGGTCACTGAACGGCCGGTGATTCATCAGGATTTCGACGAACAGCCGCGCGGGCCGTTCATTGTGTGCGTTGACACCTCCGGCTCAATGGGCGGATTTAATGAACAGTGCGCGAAGGCCTTCTGCCTTGCCCTGATGCGCATTGCTCTTGCCGATAACCGTCGTTGTTTCATCATGCTGTTTTCCACCGAAGTGGTGCGCTATGAGCTTTCCGGTCCACAAGGCATTGAGCAGGCAATCCGCTTTCTGAGCCAACGCTTTCGCGGTGGTACGGATATCGCCAGCTGTTTTCGCGCCATTATCGAACGCATGCAGGGACGGGAGTGGTTTGATGCCGATGCGGTGGTGATTTCAGATTTTATCGCCCAGCGGTTGCCTGACGACATAGTGAGTAAAGTCGGAGAGCTACAGCGTGTTCATCAACATCGCTTTCATGCCGTAGCGATGTCAGCACATGGCAAACCCGGCATCATGCGCATTTTCGATCATATCTGGCGCTTTGATACCGGGATGCGAAGCCGCCTGCTCAGACGCTGGCGGCGATAAGATTACAGCAGCGAAGCAACGCTTTCACGGACCTGCGCAGGCCATACGCCACACTGAACCTGACCAATGTGCGGCAGTTGCAGCAGCAGCATGGTTAAGCGCGACTGACCAATGCCGCCGCCGATAGTCTGCGGCATTTCACCGCGCAGCAGTGCCTGATGCCATTCCAGACTCAGGCGATCTTCATCACCGGTCAGCGCCAGCTGATGTTTCAGCGCGTCGGCATCGACACGGATCCCCATGGAAGAGAGTTCAAACGCATCTTCGAGCACCGGGTTCCAGACCAGAATATCGCCGTTCAGACCGGCATACCCCAGATCGGATGCGGAGCTCCAGTCATCATAGTCCGGCGCACGAACGTCATGGCGGTGACCGTCGCTGAGCTTGCCGCCAATCCCCACCAGGAAGACCGCGCCTAACTCTTTAGCGATCGCACGTTCACGACCTTTTGCATCAAGACCCGGATAACGGCTCAGTAATTCCTGGCTGTGCACAAAGTGGATCTGCTCAGGCAGGAACGGTGCCAGACCAAATTCTTTGCTTACCGCCGCTTCGGTCGCTTTAATTCCCGCCCAGATAGCCTCTACCGTGCTTTTCAGAGTGGAGAACTGACGCTCACCGTCGCCCATCACGCGTTCCCAGTCCCACTGATCGACATACACCGAGTGGAGCGGGGAGAGACGATCTTCATCCGGGCGCAGGGCTTTCATGTGCGTGTAAAGCCCTTCGCCGGCGCTGAAGTCGTGTTGTCCCAGTGTTTGACGCTTCCACTTCGCCAGCGAATGAACCACTTCGAACTGGGCATCTGGCAGCGCTTTCACTTTCACCTGCACCGCTTTTTCACAGCCCGACAAGTTATCCTGCGTGCCATCCCCTACACGGCTGAGGATCGGTGCCTGGACTTCAATCAGACCCAGACGCTCCTCCAGTTGACGAGAGAAGTGAGATTTCACGAAGCTAATTTGGCGTTGTTTGGCAATATAAGCGGTTTTCATTTTTTTACTCCTGCGTCCTGTTGCCTATGATTAAGCAACAGAATGGGGTCAACATTCAATAATCAACAAACAAAAAGCCGAATTCGATTTTGATTCGTTAAAATTACCCGCTAAAATAGAGTGAATCATCAATACACATAAGAAAAACCTATGGAAAATTATCAGATCGACAATCTGGACCGCGGCATTCTTGATGCCTTAATGGAAAATGCCCGTACCGCCTATGCCGAACTGGCAAAACAGTTTGGCGTCAGTCCGGGGACTATTCACGTGCGCGTGGAGAAAATGAAACAGGCGGGGATCATCACCGGCGCGCGCATTGACGTCAGCCCGAAGCAACTCGGTTATGACGTCGGCTGCTTTATCGGCATCATTCTCAAAAGCGCCAAAGACTATCCTTCAGCGTTGGCCAGACTGGAAAGCCTGGATGAAGTCACTGAGGCGTACTACACCACCGGCCACTACAGCATCTTTATTAAGGTCATGTGCCGGTCGATTGATGCGCTCCAGCATGTACTTATCAACAAGATCCAAACAATTGATGAAATTCAGTCCACCGAGACGCTGATCGTCCTGCAGAACCCGATCATGCGTACCATCAAGCCGTGATCGCCTTTTTTAATCCCACATTTTTCCACAGGTAGATCCCAGCTCACTCACAGCGTACAATAGCCCTTCTTTAACAGGATGGGCTCGTATGGCTGACATAACTCTTATTAGCGGCAGCACCCTCGGCGGCGCTGAATATGTTGCAGAACACCTGGCTGAAAAGCTGGAAGATGCCGGTTTTTCTACTGAAACCCTGCACGGCCCGCTGTTAGAGGATCTTTCAACCTCCGGGATCTGGCTGGTCATCAGCTCCACGCACGGTGCGGGAGACATTCCGGATAACCTTGTTCCTTTATATGAAGATCTTCAAGCGCAAAAACCGGATCTGTCGCAGGTTCGTTTTGGCGCGATCGGTATCGGCAGTCGCGAATATGACACCTTCTGTGGCGCTATCGAGAAGATCGAAGCCGAACTGAAGCATTCCGGTGCCAGACAGATCGGCGAAACGCTGAAGATCAACATCCTTGAACACGATATTCCGGAAGATCCGGCAGAAGCCTGGCTGGGATCCTGGATTAATTTACTCAAATAAGTGTAAAGATCGTGCGATCGAGTGTGGATAACTCTGTCAGGAACCTTGGATCAACTGGTAGTTATCCAAAGAATAACCGTTGTTCAGTTTTTGAGTTGTGCATAACCCTTCATTCTGATCCCAGCTTATACGGACCAGGATCACCGATCATTCACAGCTAATGATCCTTACCAACGTATTGATCTTAATACCTGGATCCGGCTTATCCACAGCCAATGGCGATCCTAATAAGAGATCACAATAGAACAGATCTCTAAATAAAAAGATCTTCTTTTTAATACCCAGGATCCCGGGGACTTTCTCAAGCCGACAAAGTTGAGTAGAATCCACCGCCCGGGCTTCAATCCATTTTCACACCGCGTTATGCGAGGCAATTACCATGTTTTATCCGGATCCTTTTGACGTCATCATCATTGGCGGGGGTCATGCAGGCACTGAGGCCGCGATGGCCGCAGCGCGTATGGGTCAACAAACCCTGCTTTTGACACACAATATCGACACACTGGGGCAGATGAGCTGCAACCCGGCGATTGGCGGTATTGGGAAGGGACACCTGGTAAAAGAAGTGGATGCGCTCGGCGGGCTGATGGCACAAGCAATCGACCAGGCAGGTATCCAGTTTAGGATACTAAACGCGAGCAAAGGACCGGCGGTTCGCGCCACCCGTGCTCAGGCGGATCGTGTGCTGTATCGTCAGGCGGTACGTACCGCGCTGGAGAACCAACCCAACCTGATGATCTTCCAGCAGGCGGTTGAAGATCTGATTGTTGAAAACGATCGTGTCGTTGGTGCCGTGACCCAGATGGGGCTGAAATTCCGCGCCAAAGCGGTCGTGTTGACCGTTGGAACCTTCCTTGACGGCAAAATTCATATTGGTCTGGATAACTACAGCGGTGGCCGTGCTGGCGATCCGCCGTCCATTCCGCTCTCTCGCCGTCTGCGCGAACTGCCGCTGCGCGTAAGCCGTCTTAAAACCGGCACCCCGCCGCGTATCGATGCGCGCACGATTAATTTCAGCGTACTGGCGCAGCAGCATGGCGACAACCCAATGCCGGTCTTCTCGTTCATGGGCAATGCTGCCCAGCATCCGCAACAGGTGCCGTGCTATATCACGCACACCAACGAGAAAACCCATGACGTGATCCGCAATAATCTCGATCGTAGCCCAATGTATGCCGGCGTGATCGAAGGGATCGGGCCGCGTTATTGCCCGTCGATCGAAGACAAAGTGATGCGCTTTGCCGATCGTAACCAGCACCAGATCTTCCTGGAGCCGGAAGGACTAACCTCAAACGAAATTTACCCTAACGGGATCTCCACCAGCCTGCCTTTCGACGTGCAGATGCAGATTGTCCGCTCCATGGAAGGGATGGAGAACGCGAAAATCGTTCGTCCGGGCTACGCCATTGAGTATGACTTTTTCGACCCGCGCGACCTGAAACCGACGCTGGAAAGCAAATTTATCCAGGGTCTGTTCTTCGCTGGACAAATTAACGGCACAACCGGCTACGAAGAAGCTGCCGCGCAGGGCCTGCTTGCAGGGCTCAACGCCGCGCGTCTGTCCGCAGACAAAGAGGGGTGGGCGCCGGCGCGTTCTCAGGCATATCTCGGCGTACTGGTTGATGACCTGTGCACGCTGGGGACCAAAGAACCGTACCGCATGTTCACCTCGCGTGCCGAATACCGTCTGATGTTGCGCGAAGACAACGCCGATCTGCGTCTGACCGAAATGGGGCGTGAACTGGGTCTGGTGGATGACGTGCGTTGGGCTCGCTTCAACGAGAAGCTGGAGAACATCGAACGCGAACGTCAGCGCATGAAATCCACCTGGGTGACGCCTGCGGCGGAATCGGCCAACGAAGTGAACGCTCACCTTACTGCGCCGCTGTCTCGTGAAGCCAGTGGCGAAGATCTGCTGCGTCGTCCGGAAATGACCTATGCACAGCTCACGACCCTGACGCCGTTTGCCCCCGCACTGGAAGACGTGCAGGCTGCTGAGCAGGTCGAAATCCAGGTCAAGTACGAAGGCTATATCGCGCGTCAACAGGATGAGATTGATAAACAGCTGCGCAATGAAAACACGCTGCTGCCTGCCACGCTGGATTACCGCCAGGTATCCGGCCTGTCGAACGAAGTGATTGCCAAGCTGAACGATCACAAACCGGTTTCGATCGGTCAGGCGTCGCGTATCTCCGGCGTTACGCCAGCCGCTATCTCCATTCTGCTGGTGTGGCTAAAAAAACAAGGTATGCTGCGCCGCAGCGCTTAATGTGTTGAACGTTGCCCGGTGGTGCATTGCTTACCGGGCAAATTAGTTAAAACAGGTAATCACCGTGCTCAACAAACTCTCACGCCTGCTGGCAGACGCCGGCATTTCGCTTACCGATCACCAGAAAAATCAGTTGATTGCGTATGTTGAAATGCTGCACAAATGGAACAAAGCGTACAACCTGACCTCTGTGCGGGATCCCAACGAGATGCTGGTTCGTCACATTCTCGACAGCATTATCGTTGCGCCGCATTTACAGGGTGAGCGTTTTATTGATGTCGGTACCGGACCAGGGCTGCCGGGCATTCCGTTGTCCATTGTGCTTCCGCAAGCGCATTTCACCTTGCTCGACAGTCTGGGTAAACGCGTGCGTTTCCTGCGTCAGGTCCAGCATGAGCTGAAACTGGATAACATCACGCCAGTGCAAAGTCGTGTAGAGGAATTTCCCGCAGAGCCGCCGTTTGATGGCGTGATCAGCCGGGCGTTCGCTTCACTCAATGACATGGTGAGCTGGTGTCACCACCTTCCGGGCGAGAAGGGCTGTTTTTATGCGCTGAAAGGCCAGCTCCCGGAAGACGAGATTGCGTCGCTTCCCCCGGTGTTTTGCGTTGAATCTGTGGTTAAACTGCAGGTTCCAAATCTGGAAGGTGAGCGTCATCTGGTGGTGATTAAGCCAAACAAAATTTAATATTTATCAAAAAAAATAGAGAAAAATCGGTCTTTTTATTGTTAAAACACTGAGACATTTTTGCCGATATAAGTCGTTACACTTAACGCCACGTTTACTGTCTATTATCAACAGAGCAACGTGGCTTTTTTGGCTAAAGACAAAATTAGTCAACACTGAAAATATCAGGCTGCTAAAAATCCAGGCATAGAATCACTCTCGGGTGTTGAATTTTTATTAAAAATGTCAATGGTTGGTTTTTGAGATGTAATCGGTCGTTTTTAAAAGAGTGATTGATTTTAGGCTTAAATATCAGAAAGTTGAAAAGGCATCATTTGCCAAGTAAATAAATACCGTCGGCGCGAATATGCTCAATATGTGATCTGAAGCACGCTTTAACACCAGTGTTTACGCGCTATTTGCAGTTTTGCATGATCGTTCACAGTTTGGCTAAAAGTCATAAATGTGGGCCAGGGAAAAATATTTAAACATTTATTCACCTTTTAGCTACTTATTGTTTGAAATCACGAGGGCGCACCGTATAATTTGACCGCTTTTTGATGCTTGACTCTAAGCCTCAAAGAACGTTTTATACGACACGCGGCATACCTCGAAGGGAGCAGGAGTTAAAAACGTGATGTCTGTGTCGCTCTTGAGTCGAAACGTTGCTCGTAAGCTTCTGTTCATTCAGTTTCTGGCGGTAGTAGCAAGTGGATTGCTGTTCAGCCTCAAAGACCTCTTCTGGGGCACTTCCGCAATATGCGGAGGTATGGCAGTCTTTCTGCCTAACGTGTTGTTTATGATATTTGCCTGGCGTCACCAGGCGCATACACCTGCTAAAGGCCGAGTGGCCTGGACGTTCGCCTTCGGTGAAGCCTTCAAGGTGTTAGCGATGCTGATTTTGCTGGTGGTGGCGCTGGCGGTTTTCAAGGCGGTATTTTTGCCGCTGATCGTTACGTGGGTTTTGGTGCTGGTGGTTCAGATACTGGCGCCGGCTGTAATTAACAACAAAGGGTAAAAGGCATCATGGCTTCAGAAAATATGACGCCGCAGGATTACATAGGACACCATCTGAACAACCTTCAGTTGGACCTGCGTACATTCTCGCTGGTGGATCCGCATAACCCCCCAGCCACCTTCTGGACGCTCAATATTGACTCCATATTTTTCTCGGTGGTGCTGGGTCTGTTGTTCCTGGCTTTGTTCCGCAGCGTGGCCAAGAAGGCGACCAGCGGCGTACCAGGCAAGTTTCAGACCGCGATTGAGCTGATAATCGGCTTTGTGCATGGTAGCGTGAAAGACATGTACCATGGCAAAAGCAAGCTGATTGCACCGCTGGCCCTGACGATCTTCGTTTGGGTATTCCTGATGAACCTGATGGACTTACTGCCAATCGACTTGCTGCCGTACATCGGCGAGCACATCTTCGGTCTGCCTGCACTGCGTGTGGTTCCGTCTGCTGACGTGAACGTTACCCTGTCCATGGCGCTCGGCGTATTTATCCTCATTCTGTTCTACAGCATCAAAATGAAAGGCATCGGTGGCTTCACGAAAGAGTTGACGCTGCAGCCGTTCAATCACTGGGCGTTCATCCCTGTCAACTTAATCCTTGAAGGGGTAAGTCTGCTGTCTAAACCGGTTTCTCTCGGTCTGCGACTGTTCGGCAACATGTATGCCGGTGAGCTGATTTTCATTCTGATTGCTGGTCTGTTGCCGTGGTGGTCACAGTGGATCCTGAATGTGCCGTGGGCCATTTTCCACATCCTGATTATTACGCTGCAAGCCTTCATCTTCATGGTTCTGACGATCGTCTATCTGTCGATGGCGTCTGAAGAGCATTAATTTACCAACACTACTACGTTTTAACTGAAACAAACTGGAGACTGTCATGGAAAACCTGAATATGGATCTGCTGTACATGGCTGCCGCTGTGATGATGGGTCTGGCGGCAATCGGTGCTGCGATCGGTATCGGCATCCTCGGGGGTAAATTCCTGGAAGGCGCAGCGCGTCAACCTGATCTGATTCCTCTGCTGCGTACTCAGTTCTTTATCGTTATGGGTCTGGTGGATGCTATCCCGATGATCGCTGTAGGTCTGGGTCTGTACGTGATGTTCGCTGTCGCGTAGTAAGCGTTGCTTGAATTAAGAGCAATATCAGAACGTTAACTAGATAGAGGCATTGTGCTGTGAATCTTAACGCAACAATCCTCGGCCAGGCCATCGCGTTTGTCCTGTTTGTTCTGTTCTGCATGAAGTATGTATGGCCGCCGTTAATGGCTGCCATCGAGAAGCGTCAAAAAGAAATTGCTGACGGTCTTGCTTCTGCTGAACGCGCACACAAGGATCTTGACCTTGCAAAGGCCAGCGCGACCGACCAGCTGAAAAAAGCGAAGGCGGAAGCTCAGGTAATCATCGAGCAGGCGAACAAACGTCGCGCTCAGATCCTGGACGAAGCCAAAACGGAAGCAGAACAGGAACGTACTAAAATCGTGGCCCAGGCGCAGGCGGAAATTGATGCCGAGCGTAAACGTGCCCGTGAAGAGCTGCGTAAGCAAGTTGCTATCCTGGCTGTTGCTGGCGCCGAGAAGATCATCGAACGTTCCGTGGATGAAGCTGCTAACAGCGACATCGTGGACAAACTTGTCGCTGAACTGTAAGGAGGGAGGGGCTGATGTCTGAATTTGTTACGGTAGCTCGCCCCTACGCCAAAGCAGCTTTTGACTTTGCCGTCGAACACCAAAGTGTAGAGCGCTGGCAGGACATGCTGGCGTTTGCCGCCGAGGTGACTAAGAACGAACAAATGGCAGAGCTTCTCTCTGGCGCACTGGCGCCGGAAACGCTCGCCGGGTCGTTTATCGCAGTTTGCGGTGAGCAACTGGACGAAAACGGTCAGAACCTGATTAAGGTTATGGCTGAGAATAACCGTCTGAACGCGCTCCCGGATGTTCTTGAGCAGTTTATTCACCTGCGTGCCGCGAGTGAGTCTATCTCTGAGGTAGAAGTCACTTCCGCGAACGAACTGAGTGAAGAACAGCTTGCGAAGATTAGCGCTGCGATGGAAAAACGTCTGTCACGCAAAGTTAAGCTGAATTGCAAAATCGATAAGTCTGTAATGGCGGGCGTAATCATCCGTGCGGGTGATATGGTCATTGATGGCAGCGTACGCGGCCGTCTTGAACGTCTTGCAGACGTCTTGCAGTCTTAAGGGGACTGGAGCATGCAACTGAATTCCACCGAAATCAGCGAACTGATCAAGCAGCGCATTGCTCAGTTCAATGTTGTGAGTGAAGCTCACAACGAAGGTACTATTGTTTCTGTAAGTGACGGTGTTATCCGCATTCACGGCCTGGCCGATTGTATGCAGGGTGAGATGATTTCCCTGCCGGGTAACCGTTACGCTATCGCACTGAACCTGGAGCGCGACTCCGTGGGTGCCGTGGTGATGGGTCCATACGCTGACCTCGCCGAAGGTATGAAGGTTAAGTGTACGGGTCGTATTCTGGAAGTTCCGGTTGGCCGTGGCCTGCTGGGCCGTGTGGTTAACACACTGGGTTCCCCGATTGACGGTAAAGGTCCGGTTGATAACGATGGCTTCTCGCCAATCGAAGTTATCGCACCGGGCGTAATCGAACGTCAGTCCGTCGATCAGCCGGTGCAGACTGGTTATAAATCCGTTGATGCCATGATCCCAATCGGTCGTGGTCAGCGTGAATTGATCATCGGTGACCGTCAGACCGGTAAAACCGCGATGGCAATCGATGCCATCATCAACCAGCGTGATTCCGGCATCAAATGTGTGTACGTGGCTATTGGCCAGAAAGCGTCCACCATTTCTAACGTGGTTCGTAAACTGGAAGAACACGGCGCACTTGCCAACACCATTGTTGTTGTGGCGACCGCGTCTGAATCTGCTGCACTGCAATACCTGGCGCCGTATGCCGGTTGCGCAATGGGCGAATACTTCCGTGACCGCGGTGAAGATGCGCTGATCGTTTATGATGACCTGTCTAAACAGGCTGTTGCTTACCGTCAGGTTTCCCTGCTGCTCCGTCGTCCGCCAGGACGTGAAGCATTCCCGGGCGACGTGTTCTACCTCCACTCCCGTCTGCTGGAACGCGCATCCCGCGTTAACGCGGAATACGTTGAGAACTTCACCAAGGGTGAAGTGAAAGGTAAAACCGGCTCCCTGACCGCTCTGCCGATTATCGAAACCCAGGCGGGTGACGTTTCTGCGTTCGTTCCGACCAACGTAATTTCTATTACCGATGGTCAGATCTTCCTGGAAACTAACCTGTTCAACTCCGGTATTCGTCCGGCGGTTAACCCGGGTATCTCCGTATCTCGTGTAGGTGGTGCTGCTCAGACCAAGATCATCAAGAAACTGTCCGGTGGTATCCGTACCGCGCTGGCACAGTATCGTGAACTGGCTGCGTTCTCTCAGTTCGCATCCGACCTGGACGAAGCAACCCGTAAACAGCTGAGCCACGGTCAGAAAGTGACCGAGCTGCTGAAACAGAAACAGTATGCCCCTATGTCTGTAGCACAACAGGGTGTGGTTCTGTTCGCGGCTGAACGCGGTTACCTCGAAGATGTGGAACTGGCGAAAATCGGTAGCTTCGAAGCCGCTCTGCTGGCTTACGTCGACCGTGACCATGCTCCGCTGATGCAAGAAATCAACCAGACTGGTAACTATAACGACGAAATCGAAGGCAAGCTGAAAGCTATCCTCGATTCCTTCAAAGCAACCCAGTCCTGGTAACGTCTGGCGGCTTGTCTTAGGACAGGCCGCAAGGCATTGAGGAGAAGCTCATGGCCGGCGCAAAAGAGATACGTAGTAAGATCGCAAGCGTCCAGAACACGCAGAAGATCACTAAAGCGATGGAGATGGTCGCCGCTTCCAAAATGCGTAAATCGCAGGATCGCATGGCGGCCAGCCGTCCTTATGCAGAGACCATGCGCAAAGTGATTGGTCACCTTGCGAATGGTAATCTGGAATATAAGCACCCGTACCTGGAAGAACGCGACGTTAAACGCGTGGGCTACCTGGTGGTGTCGACTGACCGTGGTCTGTGCGGTGGCTTGAACATTAACCTGTTCAAAAAGCTGCTGGCGGATATGAAAACATGGTCCGATAAAGGCGTTCAGTGCGACATCGCAATGATCGGCTCTAAGGGCGTGTCTTTCTTTAATTCCGTTGGCGGTAATGTGGTTGCTCAGGTAACCGGTATGGGGGATAACCCTTCCCTGTCCGAACTGATCGGTCCGGTTAAAGTGATGCTGCAGGCTTACGATGAAGGTCGTCTGGACAGACTGTACGTTGTCAGCAACAAATTTATCAACACCATGTCTCAGGTTCCGACGCTGACTCAACTGCTGCCATTACCGGCATCAGAAGATGAAGAGTTAAAACAAAAAGCCTGGGATTACCTGTATGAACCCGATCCGAAACCGCTGCTGGATACCCTGCTGCGTCGTTACGTTGAATCTCAGGTTTATCAGGGCGTGGTAGAAAACCTGGCCAGCGAGCAGGCCGCACGTATGGTGGCGATGAAAGCCGCGACCGACAATGGCGGCAGCCTGATTAAAGAGCTGCAGTTGGTATACAACAAAGCTCGTCAGGCCAGCATTACTCAGGAACTCACCGAAATCGTCGGTGGTGCATCCGCGGTATAACCAGGTTAATTCGTAGAGGATTCAAGATGGCTACTGGAAAAATTGTCCAGGTAATCGGCGCCGTGGTTGACGTCGAATTCCCTCAGGATGCCGTACCGCGCGTGTACGATGCTCTTGAGGTTATGAATGGTAAAGAGAGTCTGGTGCTGGAAGTTCAGCAGCAGCTCGGCGGCGGTATCGTACGTACCATCGCAATGGGTTCTTCCGACGGTCTGCGTCGTGGTCTGGAAGTCAAAGACCTCGAGCACCCGATCGAAGTCCCGGTAGGTAAAGCAACCCTGGGTCGTATCATGAACGTCCTGGGTCACCCGATCGACATGAAAGGCGATATCGGTGAAGAAGAGCGTTGGGCTATCCACCGCGCAGCACCGTCCTATGAAGAGCTGTCCAGCTCTCAGGAACTGCTGGAAACCGGTATCAAAGTTATCGACCTGATGTGTCCGTTCGCGAAAGGCGGTAAAGTCGGTCTGTTCGGTGGTGCGGGTGTAGGTAAAACCGTAAACATGATGGAGCTGATCCGTAACATCGCGATCGAGCACTCCGGTTACTCCGTGTTTGCGGGCGTAGGTGAACGTACTCGTGAGGGTAACGACTTTTACCACGAAATGACCGACTCCAACGTTCTGGATAAAGTATCCCTGGTTTATGGCCAGATGAACGAGCCGCCGGGAAACCGTCTGCGCGTTGCACTGACCGGTCTGACCATGGCAGAGAAATTCCGTGACGAAGGTCGTGACGTACTGCTGTTCGTCGATAACATCTATCGTTACACCCTGGCCGGTACGGAAGTTTCCGCACTGCTGGGTCGTATGCCATCAGCGGTAGGCTACCAGCCGACCCTGGCGGAAGAGATGGGTGTTCTGCAGGAACGTATCACTTCTACCAAAACCGGTTCTATCACTTCCGTTCAGGCGGTATACGTACCTGCGGATGACTTGACTGACCCGTCGCCAGCCACCACCTTTGCTCACTTAGATGCAACCGTGGTACTGAGCCGTCAGATCGCGTCTCTGGGTATCTACCCGGCCGTTGACCCGCTGGATTCTACCAGCCGTCAGCTGGATCCACTGGTAGTCGGTCAGGAACACTACGACACCGCGCGTGGCGTACAGTCCCTGCTGCAGCGTTATCAGGAACTGAAAGACATCATCGCCATCCTGGGTATGGATGAACTGTCTGAAGAAGACAAACTGGTGGTAGCACGTGCGCGTAAGATCCAGCGCTTCCTGTCCCAGCCGTTCTTCGTTGCGGAAGTATTCACCGGTTCTCCGGGTAAATACGTTTCCCTGAAAGACACCATCCGTGGCTTTAAAGGCATCATGGAAGGCGAGTATGACCACCTGCCAGAGCAGGCGTTCTACATGGTTGGTTCTATCGACGAAGCCGTAGAAAAAGCCAAAAAACTTTAACGCCTTAATCGGAGGGTGATATGGCAATGACTTACCACCTGGACGTCGTCAGCGCAGAGCAACAAATGTTCTCTGGTTTGGTCGAGAAAATCCAGGTAACGGGTAGTGAAGGTGAACTGGGTATTTTCCCAGGGCACGCCCCACTGCTCACCGCCATTAAGCCTGGTATGATCCGCATCGTTAAACAGTTTGGTCATGAAGAGTTTATCTATCTGTCTGGCGGCATTCTTGAAGTGCAACCTGGCAGCGTGACCGTATTGGCTGATACCGCGATTCGCGGGCAGGATCTCGATGAAGCGAGAGCCCTGGAAGCGAAACGTAAGGCTGAAGAGCACATTAAGAGCTCTCATGGTGACGTGGATTACGCTCAGGCATCTGCGGAACTGGCCAAAGCGATCGCGAAACTGCGCGTTATCGAGTTGACCAAAAAAGCGATGTAACACCGGGTTAAAATACGAAAACCAGTCTGATTTCAGGCTGGTTTTTTTTTGTCTGTCATTATTGTGCTCTTTACGTCATCTTTCTTTTTGGATCAAAAAAAGAGCAAAAACATTAGCCTGGCGCGTTAATCACGAGGTCAGGTGACTTTTCAGAAGACAAAAGCCGCATCAATGGACGAAAATGTCTCTATCTTCGTTGAGGAAAACTCGTGATTGTGCGTTTTATCCTCTGCCCATTTCACGATGAAAAAAATGTAGTATTTTCAAAGTGAAACGGTATAAATTCGTTCTCAAATTACAGTCAGGGTGCGTATGTTGAATAAAGCGATGAGCGTAGTGATCCTTGCCGCAGGCAAAGGCACACGTATGTATTCCGATCTTCCAAAAGTGCTGCATACCCTTGCCGGGAAATCGATGGTTCAGCATGTCATTGATGTAGCTAATGAATTAGGCTCATCTCAGGTTCATCTGGTCTATGGCCACGGTGGCGATCTGCTTAAAGAAAGCCTGAAAGAAGACAATCTGAACTGGGTGTTGCAGGCGGAGCAGTTGGGCACCGGCCACGCTATGCAGCAGGCGGCGCCATTCTTTGGCGATGATGAAGACATTTTAATGCTCTACGGCGATGTTCCGCTGATCTCGATTGAGACCTTGCAGCGCCTGCGCGATGCCAAACCCCAGGGGGGAATTGGTCTGCTCACGGTTAAGCTGGACGATCCGAGCGGCTATGGTCGCATCACGCGTGAAAACGGCAAAGTGACCGGCATCGTTGAGCATAAAGATGCCAGCGAGGAACAGCGTCAGATCCAGGAAATCAATACCGGGATCCTGATTGCAAACGGCGCGGACATGAAGCGCTGGTTGTCTAAACTGACCAATAACAATGCGCAGGGTGAATACTACATCACCGATATCATTGCGCTGGCTTATCAGGAAGGTCGTGAAATCGCGGCCGTTCATCCCGATCGTCTGAGTGAAGTCGAAGGCGTCAACAACCGTCTGCAACTTTCCCGTCTGGAACGCGTTTACCAGTCCGAGCAAGCAGAAAAACTGCTGCTGGCGGGCGTGATGCTACGCGATCCGGCGCGTTTTGACCTGCGCGGTACGCTCGTTCACGGGCGAGATGTTGAAATTGATACTAACGTTATCATCGAAGGTCACGTCACGTTGGGCCATCGCGTGAAGATTGGCGCGGGTTGCGTTATTAAAAACAGCGTTATCGGTGATGACTGTGAAATCAGCCCGTACAGCGTAGTGGAAGATGCTCATCTGGACGCGGCCTGCACCATTGGACCCTTCGCTCGTCTGCGCCCTGGTGCAGAGCTGATGGAAGGTGCTCACGTCGGTAACTTCGTTGAGATGAAGAAAGCGCGTCTCGGCAAAGGCTCAAAAGCCGGTCACCTGACCTATCTGGGTGATGCGGAAATTGGCGACAACGTGAACATTGGCGCTGGCACTATTACCTGCAACTACGACGGCGCGAACAAGTTTAAAACCATTATTGGCGACGATGTGTTTGTCGGATCCGATACTCAGCTGGTGGCGCCAGTGACAGTGGGTAATGGGGCGACGATTGCGGCGGGCACCACCGTCACCCGTAACGTTGCGGATAATGAACTGGTGATAAGTCGCGTGCCGCAGGTTAACAAGCAGGGCTGGAAACGCCCGGTGAAGAAAAAGTAAATATTTTTGCCGGATGGTGCTTTCGCTTATCCGGCCTGGGTTCAGTGATGTTTTGTTGGCCGGATAAGGCGTAGCCTTCATCAGGCAAACCCGGGTGAGGAAATAAAGATATATTTCCCCCCAGCAGTACTTATAAAAATAACCCCACTCTCTACAAGGCTCGGGGCGCCCGAAAATACGGGCATACAGGTCGAAAGACAACGACAGGCATAATGCCTTGATTCGGAATAAAAAACTATGTGTGGAATTGTTGGCGCTATCGCGCAACGTGATGTAGCTGAAATCCTTCTCGAAGGTTTACGTCGTCTGGAATACCGTGGTTATGACTCTGCGGGTCTGGCCGTGGTGGATGCAGAAGGTCATATGACCCGTCTGCGTCGTCTGGGTAAAGTACAGATGCTGTCCCAGGCTGCGGAAGAACATCCGCTGCATGGCGGCACCGGTATTGCTCACACCCGTTGGGCAACGCATGGCGAACCTTCGGAAGCAAACGCGCATCCGCATGTTTCTGAGCACATTGTGGTGGTGCATAACGGCATCATCGAAAACCATGAACCGCTGCGTGAAGAACTGAAAGCGCGTGGCTATACCTTCGTTTCAGAAACCGACACCGAAGTGATTGCTCACTTAGTGCACTGGGAGCTGAAACAGGGCGGTACGCTGCGTGATGCCGTGCTGCGCACCATCCCGCAACTGCGCGGCGCGTACGGTACGGTAATCATGGATACCCGTCATCCGGATACGCTGCTGGCTGCGCGTTCAGGTAGCCCGCTGGTTATCGGTCTGGGGATGGGCGAAAACTTTATCGCCTCCGATCAACTGGCGCTGCTGCCGGTGACCCGTCGCTTTATCTTCCTGGAAGAAGGCGATATTGCGGAAGTCACCCGCCGTTCCGTCGCGATTTTTGATAAAACTGGCGCGGACGTGAAGCGTCAGGATATCGAATCTAATCTGCAATATGACGCGGGTGATAAAGGTATCTATCGCCACTACATGCAGAAAGAGATCTACGAACAGCCGAATGCGATTAAAAACACCCTGACTGGGCGCATCAGCCACGGCGAAGTGGATTTAAGCGAACTCGGACCAAAAGCTAACGAACTGTTGTCGCAGGTTGAGCATATCCAGATCATCGCGTGTGGCACGTCCTACAACTCCGGGATGGTTTCTCGCTACTGGTTTGAATCTCTGGCCGGTATTCCGTGCGATGTCGAAATCGCTTCTGAATTCCGCTACCGCAAATCAGCAGTACGCCGTAACAGCCTGATGATCACCCTGTCTCAGTCGGGCGAAACGGCGGATACGCTGGCAGGTCTGCGTTTGTCGAAAGAGCTGGGCTATCTGGGCTCACTCGCCATCTGTAACGTTCCGGGGTCTTCTCTGGTGCGTGAATCGGATCTGGCGATGATGACCAATGCCGGCACGGAAATCGGCGTGGCGTCGACGAAAGCGTTTACCACTCAGTTAACCGTTCTGCTGATGCTGGTGGCGAAACTGGCGCGTCTGAAAGGTCTGGACGCATCCATTGAGCATGACATCGTTCATGGCCTGCAGGCGCTGCCGAGCCGTATCGAGCAAATGCTCTCTCAGGACAAACGCATTGAAGCGTTGGCTGAAGATTTCTCTGACAAACACCATGCCCTGTTCCTGGGCCGTGGCGATCAGTATCCGATCGCTCTCGAAGGCGCGTTGAAGCTGAAAGAGATCTCCTACATCCATGCTGAAGCTTATGCGGCAGGTGAGCTGAAACACGGTCCGCTGGCGCTGATTGATGCCGATATGCCGGTTATCGTTGTTGCGCCAAACAACGAACTGTTGGAAAAACTGAAGTCCAACATTGAAGAAGTACGCGCCCGTGGCGGTCAGCTGTATGTCTTCGCCGATCAGGACGCTGGTTTTGCCAGCAGCGACAATATGCACATCATTGAGATGCCGCATGTGGAAGAGGTGATTGCACCGATCTTCTATACCGTGCCGCTGCAACTGCTGGCTTATCACGTGGCGCTGATTAAAGGCACCGACGTGGATCAGCCGCGTAACCTGGCAAAATCGGTTACCGTCGAGTAAAACGCTCATGCCCTGCGAAAGCGGGGCATTTTTTTCACCCCTGCGCTGTTTTTAATCAATTCTCTCGCCGTTTTAATGTGACAAATCGTCATCTTCAGCTACTTTTTTCAGTGTCACAAAAAGAAAATTTTCCTGAAAAGCTGTTGTCATATATTAAGTTAACTTAATGATAAACAGGAAAAAAATGGTTCTGATTTAACGGAAATTTTCATTGTCATAAAACTGTCATATTTCGTACATTTAACTGTCACCTGTTTGTCCTATTTTGCTCATCGTAGCCACTTAACAATGATTTACGAAAATCTTGCAGGAGACATTATGAAAGTTATGCGTACCACTGTCGCAACTGTTGTCGCCGCGACCTTATCTATGAGCGCTTTCTCTGCATTAGCAGCAGCAAGTCTGACAGGTGCAGGTGCAACTTTTCCTGCGCCGGTGTATGCCAAATGGGCTGATACTTATCAGAAAGAGACCGGTAGTAAAGTTAACTACCAGGGTATCGGCTCCTCCGGTGGTGTTAAACAAATTACAGCGAATACCGTTGATTTCGGTGCCTCTGATGCGCCGCTGTCTGACGAAAAACTGAATCAGGAAGGTTTGTTCCAGTTCCCGACCGTGATTGGCGGCGTGGTACTGGCGGTGAACATCCCAGGTCTGAAGTCTGGCGAACTGGTGCTGGATGGTAAAACGCTGGGTGACATCTACCTGGGTAAAATCAAGAAGTGGGATGATGAAGCCATCACCAAACTGAACCCAGGCGTGAAACTGCCTTCTCAGAATATCGCCGTTGTGCGTCGTGCTGATGGTTCTGGTACCTCCTTCGTCTTCACCAGCTATCTGGCGAAAGTGAACGAAGAGTGGAAAACCAAAGTGGGCGCTGGCTCTACCGTTAACTGGCCAACCGGTCTGGGCGGTAAAGGTAACGACGGTATCGCCGCATTCGTACAGCGTCTGCCGGGTTCCATCGGCTACGTTGAATATGCTTACGCTAAGCAGAACAACCTGGCCTACACCAAGCTGATTTCTGCTGACGGTAAACCGGTTAGTCCGACTGAAGAGAACTTCGCTAACGCCGCGAAAGGCGCTGACTGGAGTAAATCCTTCGCCCAGGATCTGACGAACCAGAAAGGTGATGATGCGTGGCCGATTACCTCCACCACCTTCATCCTGGTTCACAAAGAGCAGAAGAAACCTGAGCAGGGGGCTGAAGTGCTGAAATTCTTCGACTGGGCATACAAAAATGGCGGCAAACAGGCTAATGACCTGGATTACGCCAGTCTGCCGGACAGCGTGGTTGAGCAGATCCGTGCGGCATGGAAGACCAATGTGAAAGACAGCAGCGGTAAAGCGCTGTACTAAATACCCGTCATACTTCGAGCCGCAGCTGTGTTGGCTGCGTTTGTTCACCCCAGTCACATAGTGAATCTATGCTCCTGGGGATTCACAAGCTTGCCGCCTTGCTGCAACTCGAATTATTTAGGGTATGGCATTACGTTAGCCAGGAAGCGCGATAAAATGCGCGCTTCCTGGCCCAAACTTAAAGAGTGACTTATGGCTGCAACCAAGCCTGCTTTTAACCCACCGGGTAAAAAGGGTGACAAAATCTTCAGCGCGCTGGTAAAACTGGCTGCGCTGATTGTGCTATTGATGTTGGGTGGCATTATTGTCTCTCTGATCATCTCCTCCTGGCCCAGCATTGAGAAATTTGGTTTCTCCTTCCTGTGGACCAAAGACTGGGACGCGCCAAACGACATCTACGGAGCGCTGGTACCGATCTACGGTACGCTGGTCACCTCTTTTATCGCACTGCTGATCGCCGTTCCGGTGAGCTTCGGCATTGCCCTGTTTCTGACCGAACTCGCGCCTGGCTGGCTGCGTCGCCCGCTGGGGATCGCGATTGAACTGCTGGCGGCTATCCCGAGTATCGTCTACGGCATGTGGGGCCTGTTTATCTTTGCCCCGCTGTTTGCCACTTATTTCCAGGAACCGGTCGGGAATGTCCTTTCCAACATTCCGTTTGTTGGCGCACTGTTCTCCGGCCCGGCGTTTGGTATCGGTATTCTGGCGGCAGGCGTGATCCTCGCCATCATGATCATCCCTTACATTGCAGCCGTAATGCGTGATGTATTTGAACAGACGCCGGTGATGATGAAAGAGTCTGCCTACGGTATCGGCTGCACCACCTGGGAAGTGATCTGGCGCATCGTGTTGCCGTTCACCAAAAATGGGGTGATTGGCGGCATCATGCTGGGTCTGGGACGTGCACTGGGTGAAACGATGGCGGTGACCTTCATCATCGGCAACACCTACCAGCTCGACAGCGCATCGCTGTATATGCCGGGTAACAGCATCACCTCGGCGCTGGCGAATGAATTTGCAGAAGCGGAATCTGGCCTGCATGTTGCCGCGTTGATGGAGCTGGGTCTGATTCTGTTTGTGATTACCTTCATCGTGCTGGCAGCGTCTAAGTTTATGATTTTGCGCCTTGCGAAGAACGAGGGGGCACGCTAATGGCAACGCTTGAAATGCAAACCAGCGCAGAACTGGCGGAATCACGCCGCAAAATGCAGGCTAAGCGCCGGATGAAAAACCGCATCGCGCTGACGCTCTCTATGGCGACGATGGCGTTTGGTTTGTTCTGGCTCGTCTGGATCCTGATGTCCACCATTACCCGCGGTATCGACGGGATGTCACTGGCGCTGTTCACCGAAATGACGCCGCCGCCGAACACGGCGGGTGGCGGTCTGGCGAACGCCCTGGCAGGCAGTGGTCTGTTGATCCTCTGGGCAACCGTGTTTGGTACGCCGCTGGGCATCATGGCCGGGATTTATCTGGCGGAATATGGCCGCAAATCCTGGCTGGCGGAAGTGATTCGCTTCATCAATGACATTCTGCTTTCCGCCCCGTCTATCGTGGTTGGTCTGTTCGTGTACACCATCGTGGTGGCGCAGATGGAGCACTTCTCCGGCTGGGCGGGCGTGATTGCGCTGGCGCTGCTGCAGGTGCCTATTGTGATTCGAACCACCGAGAACATGTTGAAGCTGGTGCCAGACAGTCTGCGTGAAGCGGCTTATGCGCTGGGGACGCCGAAGTGGAAAATGATCTCCGCGATTACGCTGAAAGCGTCGGTCTCCGGGATCATGACCGGTATCCTGCTGGCGATTGCGCGTATCGCGGGTGAAACCGCTCCGCTGCTGTTTACCGCGCTCTCCAATCAGTTCTGGAGTACCGACATGATGCAGCCGATCGCCAACCTGCCGGTCACCATCTTTAAATTTGCGATGAGCCCGTTTGCGGAATGGCAGCAACTGGCGTGGGCCGGGGTGCTGATTATCACGCTGTGCGTATTGCTGCTGAACATTCTGGCGCGCGTTATTTTCGCCAAGAGTAAACACGGTTAAGACGACTTGCCGGATGGCGGCGTAATCGCCTTATCCGGCCTACGGTTGTACCTTTTGTAGGCCTGAAAGCTGCGCGCCATCAGGCAAAATTTACGGCGTGGCGGATGCGACGCCGAATGAGGAAGAGATTGAAATGAGTATGGTTGATACTGCTCCGGGTAAGATTCAGGTTCGTGATTTGAACTTCTACTACGGCAAATTCCATGCCCTGAAGAACATCAACCTGGATATTGCAAAGAACCAGGTAACGGCATTCATCGGGCCTTCTGGCTGCGGTAAATCGACGCTGCTGCGTACGTTCAACAAGATGTTTGAACTCTACCCGGAACAGCGTGCGGAAGGTGAAATCCTGCTCGATGGTGACAATATTCTCACCAATACCCAGGATATCGCCCTGCTGCGTGCCAAAGTCGGGATGGTGTTCCAGAAGCCGACGCCGTTCCCGATGTCTATCTACGACAACATCGCCTTTGGCGTGCGTCTGTTCGAGAAGCTGTCCCGGGCGGATATGGACGAGCGCGTACAGTGGGCGTTGACCAAGGCCGCACTGTGGAATGAAACTAAAGATAAATTGCACCAGAGCGGATACTCTCTCTCCGGTGGTCAGCAGCAGCGTCTGTGCATCGCGCGAGGTATCGCCATTCGCCCGGAAGTTTTGCTGCTGGATGAGCCGTGCTCAGCACTGGATCCGATCTCAACCGGTCGTATCGAAGAGCTGATTACCGAGCTGAAACAGGATTACACCGTGGTGATCGTGACCCATAACATGCAGCAGGCTGCGCGTTGTTCCGACCATACGGCGTTTATGTACCTGGGCGAGTTGATTGAGTTCAGCAACACGGACGACCTGTTCACCAAGCCCGCGAAGAAACAAACCGAAGATTACATTACTGGCCGCTACGGTTGATATGCCCGGGCATCTGGAGAAATGATGGACAATTTAAACCTTAATAAACACATTTCCGGTCAGTTCAACGCCGAACTGGAAAGCATCCGCACTCAGGTAATGACGATGGGTGGCATGGTCGAGCAGCAGCTTTCTGATGCCATCACCGCGATGCACAATCAGGACAGCGAGCTGGCGAAACGCGTTGTTGATGGCGATAAGCACGTCAATATGATGGAAGTGGCGATTGATGAAGCCTGTGTTCGCATCATCGCCAAGCGCCAGCCGACGGCGAGCGATCTGCGTCTGGTGATGGCGATCATCAAAACTATCGCCGAGCTGGAACGTATTGGCGACGTGGCGGATAAAATCTGTCGTACCGCGCTGGAGAAGTTCTCCCAGCAACATCAGCCGCTGCTGGTGAGCCTGGAGTCTCTGGGTCGTCACACCATACAGATGCTGCACGACGTGCTGGATGCGTTTGCGCGGATGGATCTGGACGAAGCGGTGCGTATCTACCGTGAAGACAAGAAAGTGGACCAGGAATACGAAGGGATCGTGCGTCAGTTGATGACCTATATGATGGAAGATTCGCGTACGATTCCCAGCGTGCTGACCGCGTTATTCTGCGCGCGCTCTATCGAGCGTATCGGCGACCGCTGCCAGAATATCTGTGAATACATCTTCTACTTCGTGAAGGGTCAGGATTTCCGTCACGTGGGCGGCGATGAGCTGGATAAGCTGCTGGCGGGCAAAGATCCGAAAGAGTGATAAAAACGTAATAAGTAGGCCGGATAAGCGTCAGCGCCATCCGGCAGTTGCCCGGTGGCGCAAGCTTACCGGGCCTACAAAAAATTACCGCGTAATATTCCATCCGCGTGCTTTCCACAACGCCGGCAACTGCGCCAGATCGGTAAAGGTCGTCACTTTGGGATGTTCGATAGGTTTGTTGTGCGGATCGGCACAGAAGTAGAACACTTCCATTCCCGCATCAATCCCCGACTGTGCGCCAGCAGAAGAGTCATCTACCAGAATACAGTTCTGCGCGTTGACGTTCATCGCTTTTGCCGCGTGGAACATCAGCGCCGGATCGGGTTTCCAGCGTTGAATATCGTAACCGCTGTACAGTTTGTCCGGAAAATGATGCAGCATGCCCAGTTTACCCAGTGAGTGCTGCATTTTGCTGACCGGACCGTTAGAGACCACGCACATCGGCACCGTCATGCTGTCCAGCAGTGTATTCGCGCCAGGGATCACTTCCAGTTCTGAGTCGAACAGGCGTGCGACCTCGGCGCGGTAGACAGGTTCTAAGTCGGCTTTGGCCAACGTCACCCCATGCTCCTCATTAATGATATCAATGATTTCGTAGAGTTTTACGCCCTTAAAGCGTTTAAAAGTTTCTTCGAGATCGAGGGTGATACCGAATTCCTGGAACATTGCGACGTACGCGCGGGAACAGATCACTTCACTGTCGACCAGCGTACCGTCACAGTCAAAAAATACCGCTTCAATTCCGGACATGCCTTTCCCTTTTCACTAGTTTAACGTTTACGTACTGCCTGATTGTGCAACGCAATCGTTGCCGTATAAGCAAAATCAATGAAAAAAACATCGCACAATCACCCCCTATTGTCGCATTTTGGTATAGGATAGCGACGAATTTTCCCTCCTTGTTTGGAAATTGATAATGAGTCAACAACACACAACCCAGACGTCTGGTCAGGGGATGCTGGAACGCGTGTTCAAACTGCGCGAACATGGCACAACGGCACGAACCGAAGTGATCGCCGGTTTTACCACCTTCCTGACCATGGTTTACATCGTTTTTGTTAACCCGCAAATTCTGGGCGTTGCTGGCATGGACACCAGCGCCGTCTTCGTGACCACCTGTCTGATTGCCGCGTTCGGCAGCATTCTGATGGGGCTGTTCGCTAACCTGCCGGTGGCGCTGGCGCCCGCGATGGGGCTGAATGCGTTCTTTGCCTTCGTTGTGGTTGGCGCGATGGGCCTGCCGTGGCAGGTCGGTATGGGGGCGATTTTCTGGGGCGCCGTCGGTCTGCTGCTGCTGACTATTTTCCGCGTGCGTTACTGGATGATTGCCAATATCCCGGTCAGTCTGCGCGTGGGGATCACCAGCGGTATCGGTTTATTCATCGGCATGATGGGTCTGAAAAACGCGGGCGTCATCGTCGCGAATCCGGAAACGCTGGTCAGCATTGGTAATCTGACCTCTCATAGCGTCCTGCTGGGCGTGCTCGGTTTCTTTATCATCGCTATCCTGGCGTCACGTAATATTCACGCCGCCGTGCTGGTATCCATCATCGTCACGACGCTGTTGGGCTGGATGCTGGGTGATGTGCATTATAACGGCATTGTCTCTGCGCCGCCGAGCGTCTCGTCGGTGATTGGGCATGTCGATCTGGCCGGGTCGTTTAACATTGGTCTGGCAGGCGTGATTTTCTCCTTCATGCTGGTTAACCTGTTTGACTCCTCTGGCACATTGATCGGCGTAACTGATAAAGCCGGTCTGGCGGATGAAAAAGGGAAGTTCCCGCGCATGAAGCAGGCGCTGTTTGTCGATAGCGTCTCCTCTGTGACCGGGGCATTTATCGGTACGTCTTCCGTCACTGCTTATATCGAGTCCTCTTCCGGCGTTTCTGTCGGGGGGCGTACCGGCCTGACCGCCGTGGTGGTTGGTCTGCTGTTCCTGCTGGTGATCTTCCTGTCGCCGTTGGCGGGAATGGTGCCAGGCTATGCGGCGGCAGGCGCGCTGATTTACGTCGGCGTGTTAATGACTTCCAGTCTGGCGCGCGTGAAGTGGGATGATCTCACCGAATCCGTACCGGCGTTTATCACTGCCGTGATGATGCCGTTCAGCTTCTCGATTACCGAAGGGATCGCGCTGGGCTTTATCTCTTACTGCGTGATGAAAATCGGTACCGGTCGTCTGCGTGACCTGAGTCCGTGCGTGGTCGTTGTGGCGCTGCTGTTTGTACTGAAGATTGTGTTTATCGACGCGCACTAAGTCCGTCAGGACATAAAAAAACCCGGTAGCGTGATGCTTACCGGGTTTTTTGTTTCTGGCTTACGCCTTCACGCGCTGGATGTAGTCGCCAAACGCGGTGAGCTGGCCGGTCAGATGGTCCAGCGTACTCTGGTCAATCACTTCACCCGTCTGCGGGTCTACTTTGTTCTGAATCACGCCGCCCATAAATTCCGGCTTGTTCATGACCATCGCATCCAGGAAGACCAGGATCTGACGCAGATGATACTGGCAGCGTGCGCCGCCAATCGCGCCCATCGAGCTGGTCTGGATGAGCACCGGTTTGCCGGAAAGCGGCTGATCGGGCAGGCGTGACAGCCAGTCGATGGCGTTCTTCAGACCACCCGGCACCGAATAGTTGTATTCCGGCGTAACGATAACTACGCCATCGGCCTGGCGGATCTGCTCAGCCAGCGCTTCGACGCTTGCCGGAAACCCCTCTTCCTGCTGTACGTCAGCATCATAAAGCGGGATATCACCGATAGACGGTAACGCACTGACTTCCATACCCGCCGGAGCGATTTTCGGCAGCGTACGGGCAACCATACCGTTAAACGAACCTTTGCGCAGGCTTCCCAGTAACGTAACAACATTCAACGTTTCAGACATGGTAACTCCATCAGTTGTGCGTATAAGACGTCGCGGCAGATAATTGCGCGAATCGCATCAGACGACCCGTCGACGCATTCGCGCGGGTCTGGATATCTGGCAGGCTTTTCCAGCCCTGCTTAACATCAAACTCCCAAAGTTGAAGTTTATCAATGGCTGGCGTAACCGCAACCGACCATACCAGCAGGTCTTCGGCATCGCAAATAGCCTCAATCTGAGCGACATGGGCACATTTCAGACGCCCGGAGACCGGCAGCAGTTGCAGTTCACGCGGATCGTCATTGCGGACGTCACCCGTCAGTTTCAGGACGCTCTGGCGTAAGGTGATCATCTGCGCGCGCGCTTCATCCGGATCGTTTTGCTTGCTGATCCACAAACTTTCATTGCTGGAGAAGGTCGGGACTTCGGCGGTATGGGGGCTGATAAATCCTCGGGTGGCACGCTGGAGTTCCATATCCAGTCCGCATTCCCCTTCGGTTGTCAGCGCCACACCGACCATATTACCGGCATAGGCGATGGAAAAACTGGGCAAATTTTTATCGCGAAATGCCGGTTTGCCTTTGGCTTTGTATACGATTTCCGGTAACTCGAGCGTGCCATACAGCATAAACATCAGCTCGGCGAGAAGTCCTCGGGATGCCAGAAAACGGGTCTGGCGATGTGTGGGGAGTCTTCGTGCTTCATGATGGCAGGATGACGGGAGGCGCATCGAAATCAGGTGTCCTTCCGTCAGGATCCCTCTGGCAAAATGGGTCGCCATTTTTCTCTCCATGATTAATGGTCGTTGATAATGACGAGAGTAACATTTACTCGGTTTATAGACAGAGTAAATAGCCAAAAAGTACGACTGAATCAGCCTCCCTTACGCGCATTTACATTTCCTGGCGCGTATTGGCTGTTTTTGCGTCAGGACAAGTCGCTATACAGGGATTTGATGGTCTCTCTTAACCAGACGATTTTTGGATTATGACTGTTGCGCTTGTGCCAAAGCAGGGTAAACGGCACCAGCAGTTTTTCCCGCTGCGCGGCATCAAACGGCAAAGGACGGGCGACAAGAGGCAGATGGTGGAGCTGGTTATAGCGGTGGCAATAGTGTGGAGCGGTTGCCAGCAGCGCGTGTTCCGGTTGCGCGGCCATAAACAGGGACTGCTCGAATCCAGGCAGACTCATCGCGATATTGCGTTTCAGGCCCATCTCCTGCAACACATCATCCAGCGCCCAGGTATCGCTCTGTTCCCAACAAATGCTGATGTGTGGGTAGCGCAGAAACGTCTCCAGATTCCACTCTTCCTGTAGCGCAGGATGATCTTCACGCAGCCATACCCACGGTAAATCGCTGAACAGCACCTCAAAATCAATCGACAGCGGCAGCAGGCTCAATAATTCCCGCGAACGCGGATGGCTTTCGCGCCCGGTAAACCCGATATCCACCTCGCCACGGGTGATGGCATCCAGGGAGTCGTAATCCCAACGGCGCACTTTGATCGTCGCCTGCGGGTCGCGTTGATAGATCTTCTGCGACAGCGCATTGAACATAATCATCATCAGCGGAGATTCGGCAACCAGTTCAAACTTCAGGCCGCGTGGCGTCTCGTGATGTGGCTTATCCAGCAGCTGATTGCCCATTTGCATCCAGTCCGCCAGATTTTGCTCCATACTGAGCATCAGCGGCGTTGGCGACAGGCCGAGCGGCGTGTTTACGAACAGAGGGTCGTCAAACCACGCTCTGAGCTTCGACAGCGACTTGCTCACCGCCGAGGGCGTCACGTTCATCCGCTTGGCCGTTTTGGTTACGCTGCGCTCTTGCATCAGAAGCTGCAGGCATAGCATCAAATTAAGATCGAGACTGGTGATGGATTTATTCATGGTCGGAAACGGGCCTGTTGGGCGCGACGAGCATAATCAGTAACAGACTCACCATGCTACAGCCAATCAGGATCCCGATCAGCATATTCAGCGCATTGATGCCCAGCACCGCTGCCAGCCAAATCCACAGCGACGACCCGCAGACCTGCGCAATGCCCAGCGTTGAACTGGCTACCCCCGCGCGCAGTGAAAATGGCCCCAGCGCCTGGCTCATCGCCACACCAAAGCCGACGGAAAATCCGGCACAAATCAGCGTCAGACCAAACAGCGTCACCGTGCTGGAACCGGCAAGGCTAAGCACAACACCGGCGGTCAGAAAGAGCGCTTGTGAGGTGAACATCAGGGTGCGTGGTTTAAAAATGCTCAGCGCGAACGGTGTAGAAAAAGAGACCACCATGCTGACACCTGCCGTCATCGCCATGATGGTGGCATATTCACCGCGCTCAAAGCCCATAACCTCCATCAATAGCACCGGCGATGTATTCACAAAGGTGAGGATCACCGACACGCTAAGGGTCGTTATCGCCAGCCTGCTGAGGAAAAAACGGTTTACCAGCGACTCGTTCCCCTGCGGCGAAGGAGAGGTGGTGTGCGCGGTCGGACGCGTCTCTTTCAGAATGAACAGCGACAGCAGCCCCACCGTGACGCCCATGGCGATCATAGTGTAGAACAGACTTTGCCACGGAAAGCGTAGCATGATCAGATGTCCGAGGACCGGTGCCAGTACCGGAACGATACAGGTGATGCCGTTTAGCAATGACAGTACTTTTGCCCGCAGGCGATCGTTCAGCGTATCGCGCAGGATGGCGAAGGCGACGACGTAGCAGCCACCGGCGCCAACACCCTGCAGGAAACGTCCGCAAAGGAACAGCGTACCGCTGGTTGCCTGTGAGCACAGCGTGGAGGCGATAATGAAGATGACGGCCCCCACAAGGGCAACAGGCTTGCGTCCGGAGCGGTCGGCAACGCGTCCGGCAAACAGCATGGCGAAAGCCATCCCGGCCAGATAGACAGAGAAGGCAATATGCAGTTGCGCTTCGCTGGCGTTGAGATCGGCCGCGATGCGCGGTAAACCCACCAGATACATATCGATGCCGGCGGGATAGAGTAAAACAAGGGCAAAACTGCAGAGTAGAAAGCGGATCATAGCGTCCTCACGATAAGCGTGGCGCTAAGAATACGGGGCGATGTGAGAGAAGGCGAATTGCCATTTGGACAACAGTGATTTCCTGAAAGGACATGCCGCCCTGAATGAGGCGGCATGTCAGCCAGGTGGCACAGCAATTTAACTGAATCGGGGTAACAGGTTGAAGACGTTGCCGAACCAGCAAACAATAACCGCTACGCCGAACAGGATCACGATAGTCGGGATAATGACTCCGCCCCAGACGGTAAACATTTTATTGGGGAACTTCTGGCGGGCTTTCAGGGCCAGTACTGCAGGGATAATCACGGCCCATATCGTTGCGCACAGCCCTGCACCGCCGATGCCATAGATAAAACCGTTCGGGAAGATTAAGTATAAAAGCGCCGGGGGCAGGAAGGTCAACAAGACGGTTTTAAAACGTCCCACCGCCGAGTTGTCGAATTTGAACAGATCCGCAAGATAATCAAATAGCCCCAGAGTCACGCCAAAAAAGGAGCTGGCAACGGCCAGGTTTGAAAAAACCAGCAGACAAAATTCGATGATTCCGGTTTGCCTGGTGCCGAGGAATGATTTTACTAATGAATCAACATTACCGCCTGAGGCGATGATGTCACTGAAGCTTTCTCGTGAAATATTACCCATGGTGCAATACAACCAGAACAGATAAATCACCAGCGCCAGCAGAGAACCAAAGACAATGCTTTTTATTAATTTATCTTTTCTCTTGCCATAGCAGATGATCAGGCTGGGAATGTTTCCGTGAAAACCAAATGAGGCCAGGCATACCGGTAGTGCCATAAAAATATAGGGGAAGTAGGAGGCGTTGTTTTGGGCCTGACCTGCTGTATCGCGCAATATTGAAAAATCGACCTGAAAGAAAAACGATCCAAAAACGATAATAAAAGAGATGATTTTAATCCCGAGGAACAGGGAGGTAATTCGACTAGCTGCCAGTGAACTGATCCACAGCACGCTGGCGACAAAAATGGCAGTACAGATTCCGACAATTCGGGGGTTAACGCGATATCCCATGTTCATGGAGATCGTTTCGCTAATGATGGCGCCATTAGCAGAAATATAGGCATATGTGAGAATATAGAGAACAAAGGCGACCGTAAATCCACTCACAATGTTCCATTTGTTGCCAATAAGATCTTTTGTGATGGTATTAAAACTGGATCCGATGGGGTAATTTAAATTTGCCTCTAATAACAAGAGTCCGGAATGCAACATTGAAAACCAGGCGATTATTAAGATAAACGCCCCCCAGAAAAACCACGCACCGGACAAATCAACGGGTAGAGCAAACATCCCCCCACCAATCACCGTGCCGGCTATGACCATAATCCCCCAAAAGGAGGAGTGTTTAGCATTCGAATTTTCTTCCATGATGCCTCATTAATTATAGTGAACCTATAAGGTTTTAATTATGCAACAATATAAAGGAAGTGGATTTATCGCTGGGGGGGTTACATCGTATAACCCCCCTGATGCTTATAATTAAACTTCTTTCAGTTTAGCGGTGAAGTGACGTAATACTTTCGGTTCATAGGTGAAGGTCAATCCTTTAATATTCACCGCGTTTTCTTTGACATGCTCAAAGGCTTCAATAATGAAATCCATATGAGATTGGGTATACGTTGCCCTTGGGATGGTTAAACGCAGAAGCTCGGCCGGGCAAGGTAATTGCTTACCGGTTTTAGGATCTCTGCCTAATAAGAATGAACCAATCTCAACGGCCCGGATACCGGCCACTTTATAGAGTTCGCAAGCGAGAGCCTGGGCCGGGAACTGTTCTGCCGGAATGTGCGGCAATAATTTACCGGCATCCACAAATGCCGCGTGGCCGCCGGCTTGTTGGCAAGTGACGCCAATCGCTTCGAGGCCATCGACTAAATATTGCACCTGCGTAATACGATAGGCCAGCCAGTCCTGGTTCATACCATCGACCAGACCCACCGCAAGACGCTCCATTGCCCCGCCTTCCAGACCACCGTATGTCGGGAAGCCTTCCTGTACGACGCACAGGGTTCTGCACTCGGTATAGACGTCAAAATAGGTGTCGTCTTTAATGCACAATAAGCCGCCCATTGGCACCATCGCATCTTTTTTCGCGGACATTGCCAACATATCGGCATATTTGTAAGTCTCGCGGGTAATGTCTTCGATGCTCCAGTCCCGGTATTCTGCTTCGCGTTTCTGGATAAAATAAGCATTCTCGGCAAAGCGTGCGGAGTCCATTACCACCGGAATGTCATATTTTTTGGCGATGTTATACATGGCCTTCAGGTTAGCTAATGAAACCGGTTGCCCACCTGCAGAGTTACTGGTAATGGTCGCCACAATATACGGTACGTTGTTTGCACCGACTTCCTGAATGCCGCGCTCTAATCCATCGAGATCGAAATTTCCCTTAAAGTCATAACGAACACCAGTATCAAATGCCTCTTTGATGTATACGTTACGCACGGCACAGCCGTTGATTTGGCTGTGTCCCTGGGTGGTATCGAAGAAGTAGTTGGAGAAAACTGCCATCTTACTTCTGTCTAACCCTTTTTCCTGCTCACGTTTTTTGATGAGTACCGGAATATAAATTTGTTCTGCACCGCGACCCTGGTGCGTTGGAATAGTATATTGATAACCAAAAATGTTTTTCACTGCTTCAGAAAGCGCGTAATAACTGCGACTGCCGCTATAGGCCTCATCCCCGCGCAGCATGGCTGCTTGCATGTTCTGTGTCACTGCGCCAGTACCGCTGTCGGTCAGCAGATCAATAAAGACATCTTCACTATCCAGCAGGAAAGGGTTCATCCCGGATTTAATGATTGCGTTATTCCGATGTTCTCTCGTTGTACGTTTTACCGGTTCAATAACACGAATACGGAAGGGTTCTGGTAAATGTTTAAAGTTATCCATGACATAATCCTTTAATTTATTTGACTGTATTGACTCAATACGTCTGCACGCGGATATAAATATACCCGGCATAATTCATCCCTCATTTATTCCAGCCATGACTGTATTTTCGTTTAAAAAAACGAACAGGCATACGTGGCGTTGCGATATGCAACCACAATGAGGAATTGAGCTATGTTTGAGATGTGCCAAATGAACAGGCTACGAATAGCCTATGCTCTGGCAAAATAAAGGCAGGGAAACTTAAGGGTGATGATTGACAATTTTATTGTCAACATTAAACCATTTTGAAATGATGTATGTATTTAAGATAATCATGATTGAGTTATCCTCTTTAGACACCATGCTACATTATGGCAATGAAAATATTTGTCTATGAGAGAATAATTTAACTGTGATTGTTATCACAGTTAAATTAACATTTAATTAATTAAGGATCATTCAATAAAATAGAAAATACAATATAACGCTAGCGATTTACCGAACGCGCGATACGTGTATAAGTATGTCTGACGCCACGAATCGCCACGCTGTAGGCCAGTATATTTTCCGGCAACGCCATCCCCATATAGCCGGTATCGCCAATATGATGGAGATCCGCCCCTGCCATTTTACTCATCAGGGCTATCTGGCGAATGGTACTGACGTCTGCGCCCTCTTGAGAGGTGCCGATTGCCGTCATTGCCAGCGCGCCATGCGTGTGCGCACACGCGATCAGCGACTCTACTTTTTGCTGACTCATACCCGGTACAGTGCCCGGCGCTGGAATGAGCACGATATCTGCGCCCTGATCGGCAAAGGCAGCGACGTCACTTTCGCTGATAATCGCGCTGCCGCTCTCCCGGACAATGCCTGCGCCGTGCATTTTACCGGTGATGATAATGGCCTTATCGCCAACGGCTTCACGGATCGTTTTCACTGCTTTTCCCAGAGAGTGATTGCTGACGCCGTTGTTGGGATTTCCCGTCAGTACCAGGATCTTCGCTCCCATGTCTACCAGTTTGCGAGCATTCTCTGCGGTTGCGGCACGGCCTGGCTTCATCTTCCAGAGGTCATCATGCGCAATGGCAAATTCAGGATCGACGGCCTCCAGGTTGACGCCGATGATGCGCCCGGTCAGGCGCTGCAGTTCATGCAACGTCTGATCCGGTGCGGTACCGGCAGGCATTCCCTGGATTAGGGGGGCTTCACTATCGAACATGTTGATCAGCAGAATGTCCGCCCCCTGCGACGCGGCAAGTTCGGCATTAGTGACGTTATTGAGCAGTGGTTGGGTAATGGCGATAGTTTCACTGACCAGGACGCGGCCTTCACTGGCGCGGATTGCGTACAGCAGCGCGGTTTTGTCCATGCACACGAAATCAGAAGCACTACAGTCAAGTAAACGTTTATGTTCCATAAAAAGAGACCCTCTTATAAAACGATAAAGCTCCGAATTAACCGTTGGTAAATCCGGAGCTACGGGATTACTTACCGATACAGAAGCTGGAGAAAATTCGCCCCAGCAGATCGTCGGAGGTAAACTCACCGGTGATCTCGCTTAAGCTTTGCTGCGCCAGACGGAGCTCTTCAGCCAGTAGCTCACCGGCCCACGCACCTAACAGTTGGGCCTTGCCCTGCTGGAGATGCTCAGCGGCGTCGGCCAGCGCCTGTAGGTGACGACGACGGGCCAGGAAGCCGCCTTCCATGTTGGTATCAAACCCCATGCTCTGCTTGAGATGGTTACGCAGTACATCCACGCCTTCACCGGTGCGCGCCGAAAGACGAACCAGTGAGTGACCATTCACCTCGCTGATGCCCAGCGGCTCGCCGGTGATATCCGCTTTGTTTCGCACCACGGTAATCGGCAGTTTTGACGGTAAACGGGCGATAAAGTCCGGCCAGATGTCAGCCGGGTCAACGGCATCCGTGGTGGTGCCATCGACCATAAACAGCACGCGATCCGCTTGCTCAATTTCCTGCCAGGCCCGTTCGATACCGATACGTTCCACTTCATCGCTGGCCTCACGCAGACCGGCGGTATCGATAATGTGCAGCGGCATACCATCGATATGGATGTGCTCACGCAGCACGTCGCGCGTGGTACCGGCGATATCGGTGACAATGGCCGCTTCACGACCCGCCAGGGCGTTCAGGAGGCTTGATTTACCGGCGTTAGGGCGTCCGGCAATGACCACCTTCATCCCTTCACGCAACAGGCTGCCCTGACGCGCTTCAGCGCGAACGGCATCGAGATCGGCAATCACGCCATTTAACTGCGCTTCAATTTTACCATCGGACAGGAAGTCGATCTCTTCATCCGGAAAGTCGATGGCCGCTTCTACGTAGATGCGCAGGTGAGTGAGTGCTTCCACCAGATGGTTTACGCGGGTGGAAAACGCCCCCTGCAATGAGTTCAACGCTGAACGAGCCGCCTGTTCAGAGCTGGCATCAATCAGGTCGGCAATGGCTTCGGCCTGGGCTAAGTCGAGTTTATCATTGAGAAACGCGCGCTCGGAGAACTCGCCGGGGCGGGCAATGCGCAGGCCAGGCAGCGTCAGGATGCGTTTTAACAGCAGGTCGAGAATGACCGGGCCGCCGTGTCCCTGTAGCTCCAGTACATCCTCGCCGGTAAACGAGTTAGGGCCGGGAAACCACAAGGCGATCCCCTGGTCCAGCGCGGTACCGTCGGCATCTTTAAACGGCAGATAGTCGGCGTAACGGGGTTTGGGCAGTTTGCCCAGAACGGCTTCGGCTACCTCACGCGCCTTCAGGCCGGAGATTCGCAGAATACCTACACCACCGCGTCCCGGTGGGGTTGCCTGGGCGACGATAGTGTCGTTATGGCTCATGATATGTCTCTTCGTAAATGTAAAAAAGGCGGTCTAATGACCGCCTTCTCTGGCATTAACTTTACCGTGAATACTCGAAATAATTCAAGTTGCAGGAAGGCGGCAAGTTTGTGAGCCCCAGGAGCTTACTGAAGTAAGTGACTGGGGCAAGCAAACGCAGCCAACGCGACTGCGGCTTGAAGAATGAAGAGTATCAGGACTTTTTCTTCTCGCGGCTATGCAGACCACGCTTCTCCAGACCACGGTAAATCAGCTGCTGCTGAATAATGGTGACCAGGTTGCTGACGATATAGTACAGCACCAGACCTGACGGGAACCACAGGAAGAACACCGTGAAGATGACCGGCATAAAGGTCATAATCTTCTGCTGCATCGGGTCAGTCACGGTGGTCGGCGACATCTTCTGGATGAAGAACATCGTTACGCCCATCAGGATCGGCAGGATGTAGTACGGGTCCTGTGCAGACAAGTCATGGATCCACAGGGCAAACGGCGCATGACGCAGTTCGACGGAGCCCATCAGCATGTAATACAACGCCAGGAAGATAGGCATCTGGATAATCAGCGGGAAGCAGCCGCCCAGCGGGTTAACCTTCTCCGCTTTGTACAGGGCCATCATTTCCTGGCTCTGACGCTGTTTGTCATCGCCCAGACGTTCACGCATAGCCTGAATCTTCGGCTGCAGCATACGCATCTTCGCCATGGAGGTGTACTGCGCTTTGGTCAGCGGGTACATGATGCCACGAACGATAAAGGTGATGATGATAATGGAGAAGCCCCAGTTACCGACGAAGCTATGGATCCATTTCAGCAATTTGAACAGCGGCTGAGAGATGAACCACAACCAACCGTAATCCACGGTCAGATCCAGGTGCGGTGCAACGGCCGCCATTTTGTCCTGAATTTCCGGGCCAACCCACAGGGTGCTGGTCATCGCGCCAGACTGGCCTGGCTGAACCAGTACCGGCTGAGATTTATAGCCGATAGCGGCAATGCCGTTACCCAGGTTCGCGGTATAGAAGTTGTTGGTACCGTCGTTACGTGGCACCCATGCCGTGGCAAAATACTGTTGCAGCATCGCGACCCAACCGTCTTTCGCATTGACGTTCAGGTTTTCGTTATCCGCGATGGTGTCGAATTTGTATTTTTCATACTTCTCATCTGGCGTGGAGTACGCCGCGCCACGGAAAGTATGCAGCGCGAAGTTGCTGCTTCCGGTGTCGCGATGAGACGGCAGATTGATGGATTGCTTCAGCTGACCAAAGGTGGAGATCTCCAACGGTTTCTCGCTGGCGTTCTGCACGCTGTAGTTCACGTTAACCGCATACTCACCACGTTTGAGGACAAACGTTTTAGTAAAGGTGTTACCCGCGGCATCCGTATAGGTCATCGGGATCTGCAGTTCGTTCTGACCATCAGCCAGTACAAAGGCGTCTTTTTCGACATTGTACAGCGGACGTGGGCCGTTAGCCGGGTTATCCGGGCCGTCACGACCAGTCAGACCGCTCTGAGCCTGATAGATAAACTGCGGCGTGGTTTCCAGCAGTTGGAACGGTTCGCTGGAACCGAGTTCTTTCGGATAAGCTGGCAGCAGGGCCTGTTCCACATCACCACCACGGGTGTTGATGGTCAGATCAAGCACGTCAGTCTTAACCGTAATCAGTTTCCCCTGGCCACTGGCCGGTACGCCCTGGTCGGCGGCGCTACCCGCTGCGGTGGTCGTTGTCTGCGTGGTCTGTTGGGTCTGAGGTTGAGGATTTTTATCCTGCTCCCAGGCTTGCCAGATCATGAAAGACACGAACAGCAAAGCGATGACTAAAAGATTGCGTTGCGAATCCATCGTTAGTGTTCTCTGGTATCAAATGGTCCGGGCGGGACGGGATCGTCACCACCAGGGTGTAAAGGGTGGCATTTTAATACGCGTTTCACCGTCAACCAACTGCCTTTTATCACTCCAAACCTGCGCAATGCCTCAATTCCGTAGCTTGAACACGTTGGAGTGAAACGGCAATGCGGCCCAAGCAGCGGACTGATCAGGCGTTGATAGACCCGAATAAGGGCTATCAGGACCCGCGAGCCAGGCGACAATGGCGGCGCCATAATTTTTCCAACGCTTCCGAGAGAGCACGGTTATCGAGGTCGGCAACCCCTTTTTTCGCCACCACCACGAAGTCCATTGCTGGCAATTCGTGTTGACGCAGACGAAAGCTTTCACGCGTCAGACGTTTAATCCGATTGCGTTCATGAGCGCGTCGAACGTTTTTCTTGGCGACAGTAAGACCGATACGGGGATGCCCCAGCGAATTCAGGCGGCCGAGGATGGTGATTTGCGGCGTGCCAGCCCGTTGTGGCTGCTGGAAGACGAATGTGAAATGATTGGGAGTTAACAAACGTAACTCCCTGGGAAATGCGAGCTTAACCACTCAGGGGTTAGCTTTATTACTTGGAAACGGTCAGACGAGCGCGGCCTTTAGCACGACGACGTGCCAGAACCTGACGACCATTTTTAGTAGCCATACGAGCACGGAAGCCGTGAGAACGGTTGCGCTTCAGTACAGACGGTTGAAAAGTGCGTTTCATGGCGATTTCTACCTAAACTTGAATAAATTCATGACATTTACGAGAGCCCGAACGAGTTTCGAATGACGGACGCCCAAGTCGTGGGTGATTAAAGAGGCCGGATTGTAATAATTGTACACTCCGGAGTCAATTCTCTTTGCTTAAATCCCTGCCTTTTTCCGCACCTTTTCGCGTGAAAAACAGGCAGCGTTGACGCCGTGTTACGGGCATCGCGCGACGGGGGAAAGATTATACGGCCTGATGGACAAAGCGCAAGGATCGCTCGGGATCTTTATGAGATCGTTTTAGCAGTATAGCGTCTTTACTCATTAATTTTTCCAATATGCGGGCGAAATCGTGCAGCACTTCTCCAGGATCGTTTACACTTATCCGGTCCTGTGAAGGCCTGTGGATAAATCGGGAAGAATCTGTGAGAAACAGAAGATCTCTTGCTCAGTTTACGCTATGATCCGCGGTCCCGATCGTTTCAAAGGATCCTGATCGGGTTAAAATTGCAGATAGCAATTCGCACGTCACCCTTTGCATAGGGTCTAGCCGACGTGCGTCAACAATCATGAATGTTTCAGCCTTTGTCATTTATCGACTTTTGTTCGAGTGGAGTCCGCCGTGTCACTTTCGCTTTGGCAGCAGTGTCTTGCCCGATTGCAGGATGAGTTACCAGCCACAGAATTCAGTATGTGGATACGCCCTTTGCAGGCGGAACTGAGCGATAACACGCTGGCTTTGTATGCGCCAAACCGTTTTGTGCTCGATTGGGTAAGAGACAAGTACCTTAACAATATCAATGGGCTGCTGAATAACTTCTGCGGTGCGGATGCCCCGCAGCTGCGTTTTGAGGTCGGGACGAAGCCCGTCAGCCAGACGCTGAAGACGCCCGTGAACAACAATGTCGCCGCACCGGCTCAGGTGGCGCACCAGGTTCAGCCCCAGCGCGCGGCGCCTGTCGCGGCGCGTCCGGGCTGGGACAATGTGCCTGCGCCTGCAGAACCGACCTATCGCTCTAACGTTAACGTCAAACACACGTTTGATAACTTCGTTGAAGGTAAATCCAACCAGTTGGCCCGCGCGGCGGCGCGTCAGGTGGCGGACAATCCTGGCGGCGCCTATAACCCGCTGTTCCTTTATGGCGGCACCGGTCTGGGTAAAACCCACCTGCTGCACGCGGTGGGGAACGGTATTATGGCGCGCAAGCCTAATGCCAAAGTGGTGTATATGCACTCCGAACGTTTTGTACAGGACATGGTAAAAGCCCTGCAAAACAACGCGATCGAAGAGTTTAAACGCTATTATCGTTCCGTCGACGCCCTCCTCATCGATGACATCCAGTTCTTTGCTAATAAAGAACGATCCCAGGAAGAGTTTTTCCACACCTTTAACGCCCTTCTTGAAGGTAATCAGCAGATCATTTTGACCTCGGATCGTTATCCAAAAGAGATCAACGGCGTTGAGGATCGTCTGAAATCCCGCTTCGGTTGGGGGCTGACGGTGGCGATCGAACCGCCAGAACTGGAAACTCGCGTGGCGATCCTGATGAAAAAGGCCGACGAAAATGACATTCGTCTGCCGGGCGAAGTGGCCTTCTTTATTGCCAAGCGTCTACGCTCTAACGTGCGTGAGCTGGAAGGGGCGCTGAACCGTGTGATTGCCAACGCCAACTTTACCGGTCGGGCGATTACCATCGACTTCGTTCGCGAAGCGCTGCGCGATCTGCTGGCGTTGCAGGAAAAACTGGTCACCATCGACAATATTCAGAAGACGGTGGCGGAGTATTACAAAATTAAAATTGCGGATTTGCTGTCCAAGCGTCGTTCTCGCTCGGTAGCGCGTCCGCGTCAGATGGCCATGGCGCTGGCGAAAGAGCTCACTAACCACAGTCTGCCGGAAATTGGCGACGCGTTTGGTGGGCGCGACCACACTACGGTGCTTCATGCCTGCCGTAAGATTGAGCAGTTGCGTGAAGAAAGCCATGATATTAAAGAAGATTTCTCAAACTTAATCAGAACATTATCTTCGTGACGCTATGAAATTTACCGTTGAACGTGAACATTTATTAAAGCCGCTTCAGCAGGTCAGCGGCCCGCTGGGTGGTCGTCCTACGCTGCCTATTCTTGGCAACCTGTTGCTGCAGGTGGCTGACGGTGCGCTTTCGCTGACGGGTACCGATCTTGAAATGGAAATGGTGGCCCGCGTTGCGTTGATTCAGCCGCATGAGCCTGGCGCCACCACCGTCCCGGCGCGGAAGTTCTTTGATATCTGCCGTGGCCTACCGGAAGGGGCGGAAATCGCCGTCCAACTCGAAGGCGATCGCATGCTGGTACGTTCGGGCCGCAGCCGTTTTTCGCTGTCCACGCTACCTGCCGCCGACTTCCCGAATCTGGATGACTGGCAGAGCGAGGTAGAATTCACCCTACCGCAGGCGACGATGAAGCGTCTGATTGAAGCCACGCAGTTCTCCATGGCGCATCAGGACGTGCGTTACTACTTAAACGGCATGCTGTTTGAGACTGAAGGTGAAGAGTTGCGTACCGTGGCGACCGATGGTCACCGTCTGGCGGTTTGCTCTATGCCTGTTGGTCAGTCGCTGCCCAACCATTCGGTGATCGTGCCGCGTAAAGGTGTGATTGAACTGATGCGTATGCTCGACGGCGGCGATAACCCGCTGCGCGTGCAGATTGGCAGCAACAACATCCGCGCGCACGTTGGCGACTTTATCTTTACTTCTAAGCTGGTGGATGGTCGTTTCCCGGATTACCGTCGCGTACTGCCGAAGAATCCGGATAAACATCTGGAAGCTGGCTGCGATATCCTCAAGCAGGCTTTTGCCCGCGCGGCGATCCTGTCGAACGAGAAATTCCGCGGCGTGCGTCTGTATGTGAGTGAAAATCAGCTCAAGATCACCGCGAACAACCCGGAACAGGAAGAAGCCGAAGAGATTCTGGACGTCACCTATCCGGGGACTGAAATGGAGATCGGCTTTAACGTCAGCTACGTGTTAGATGTCCTGAATGCGCTGAAGTGCGAAAACGTGCGCATCATGCTGACCGACTCCGTCTCGAGCGTACAAATTGAAGATGCGGCGTCGCAGAGTGCGGCTTACGTCGTTATGCCAATGAGACTGTAGTGAAAAATATCGGGCTATCTTACTTGCCATTTTCAACCTGGGCTGTGCTCACCCCTGTCACGTACTTCGTGTACGCTCCAGGGATTGCGCGCAGTCCGTGTTGAAACTGGCTGCGCCGATAACGCCCTGGTACGAAGAAGCCTGATATATGTCTCTGACGCGCTTACTTATCAAAGATTTTCGCAATATTGAAAATGCGGATCTCGCTTTATCCCCCGGCTTTAACTTCCTGGTTGGCGCTAACGGCAGCGGTAAAACCAGCGTTCTGGAAGCTATCTATACGCTCGGCCATGGCAGGGCGTTTCGCAGTTTGCAGATTGGTCGTGTCATTCGCCACGAGCAGGAGTCGTTTGTGCTTCACGGGCGGTTGCAGGGCGAAGCGCGAGAGACATCGATTGGGTTAACCAAAGATAAGCTGGGTGACAGCAAAGTGCGCATCGACGGCACTGACGGCCACAAGGTGGCGGAACTGGCACTGTTGATGCCGATGCAACTGATCACCCCTGAGGGGTTTACTTTACTCAACGGCGGCCCCAAATACAGAAGAGCGTTCCTCGATTGGGGATGCTTTCACAATGAAGCCGGATTCTTCACCGCCTGGAGCAACCTGAAGCGTCTGCTTAAGCAGCGCAATGCGGCGCTGCGCCAGGTGAGTCGTTACGAGCAACTGCGTCCGTGGGATAAAGAACTGATCCCGCTGGCGGAACAAATCAGCACCTGGCGCGCGGAGTACAGCGCCGGTATCGCACAGGATATGGCGGATACTTGCCAGCAGTTTCTTCCTGAATTTTCTCTTTCCTTCTCTTTTCAGCGCGGCTGGGAGAAAGAGACAGATTATGCCGAGGTGCTGGAACGCGGTTTTGAACGCGACCGCATGTTGACTTACACCGCGCACGGCCCGCATAAAGCGGATTTCCGCATTCGCGCCGACGGTGCGCCGGTAGAAGATACCTTGTCGCGTGGGCAGTTAAAGCTGCTAATGTGCGCCTTACGTCTGGCGCAAGGGGAGTTCCTCACCCGTGAAAGCGGGCGGCGGTGTCTCTACCTGATAGATGATTTTGCCTCAGAGCTTGATGATGCGCGTCGCGGACTGCTGGCCAGTCGATTAAAAGCGACGCAATCTCAGGTCTTTGTCAGCGCAATCAGCGCTGAACACGTTCTGGACATGTCGGACAAAAATTCGAAGATGTTCACCGTGGAAAAGGGTAAAATAACGGATTAACCCAAGTTTAAATGAGCGAGAAACGTTGATGTCGAATTCTTATGACTCCTCCAGTATCAAAGTCCTGAAAGGACTGGATGCGGTGCGTAAGCGCCCGGGTATGTATATCGGCGATACGGATGACGGCACCGGTCTGCACCACATGGTATTCGAGGTGGTAGATAACGCTATCGACGAAGCGCTCGCGGGTCACTGTAAAGACATCGTGGTCACTATCCATGCCGATAACTCCGTCTCCGTAACGGATGACGGTCGTGGCATCCCAACCGGTATTCACCCGGAAGAGGGCGTGTCGGCGGCGGAAGTGATCATGACCGTTCTGCACGCAGGCGGTAAATTCGACGATAACTCCTATAAAGTGTCCGGCGGTCTGCATGGCGTGGGTGTCTCCGTAGTGAACGCCCTGTCGCAGAAACTGGAACTGGTTATCCAGCGCGATAACAAAATCCACCGTCAGATCTACGAGCACGGTGTCCCACAGGCACCGCTGGCGGTGACTGGCGATACCGACAAAACCGGTACGATGGTGCGTTTCTGGCCGAGCCACGAAACCTTCACTAACGTGACAGAGTTCGAATACGAAATTCTGGCGAAGCGTCTGCGCGAGCTGTCGTTCCTGAACTCTGGCGTCTCCATTCGTCTGAAAGACAAGCGCGATGGTAAAGAAGACCATTTCCACTATGAAGGCGGTATCAGGGCGTTCGTTGAGTATCTGAATAAGAATAAAACGCCGATCCACCCGAATATCTTCTACTTCTCCACCGAAAAAGACGGTATCGGCGTGGAAGTGGCGCTGCAATGGAACGACGGTTTCCAGGAAAATATCTACTGCTTTACCAACAACATTCCGCAGCGTGACGGCGGTACACACCTTGCAGGCTTCCGTGCGGCGATGACCCGTACCCTGAACGCCTACATGGACAAAGAAGGCTACAGCAAAAAAGCAAAAGTTAGCGCCACCGGTGATGACGCCCGTGAAGGCCTGATTGCCGTGGTGTCCGTGAAGGTGCCGGATCCGAAGTTCTCCTCTCAGACCAAAGATAAACTGGTCTCCTCTGAGGTGAAATCGGCGGTAGAACAGCAGATGAACGAACTGCTGAGCGAATACCTGCTGGAAAACCCGTCTGACGCCAAAATCGTGGTCGGTAAAATTATTGATGCGGCCCGTGCCCGTGAAGCGGCCCGTCGTGCACGTGAAATGACGCGTCGTAAAGGCGCGCTGGATCTGGCGGGTCTGCCGGGCAAACTGGCGGACTGTCAGGAACGCGACCCGGCACTGTCCGAACTGTACCTTGTGGAAGGGGACTCTGCAGGCGGTTCTGCGAAGCAGGGCCGTAACCGTAAGAACCAGGCGATTCTGCCGCTGAAGGGTAAAATCCTCAACGTAGAAAAAGCGCGTTTCGACAAAATGCTCTCTTCTCAGGAAGTGGCGACACTGATTACCGCGCTGGGCTGCGGCATTGGCCGCGACGAGTACAACCCAGACAAACTGCGCTATCACAGCATCATCATCATGACCGATGCGGACGTCGACGGCTCGCACATCCGTACGCTGCTGTTGACCTTCTTCTACCGTCAGATGCCGGAAATTGTCGAGCGTGGCCACGTCTACATCGCACAGCCACCGCTGTACAAAGTGAAAAAAGGTAAGCAGGAACAGTACATTAAAGACGATGAAGCGATGGACCAGTACCAGATCTCCATCGCGCTGGACGGTGCAACGCTGCATACCAACGCCAGCGCGCCGGCACTGTCTGGCGAAGCGTTAGAAAAACTGGTTTCTGAGTACAACGGCACGCAGAAAATGATTGGTCGTATGGAGCGTCGCTTCCCGAAAGCGCTGCTGAAAGAGCTGGTGTATCAGCCGACGCTGACTGAAGCCAATCTGTCTGACGAGCAGACCGTGACCCGTTGGGTGAACGCGCTGATTACCGAGCTGAACGAGAAAGAGCAGCACGGTAGCCAGTGGAAGTTCGATATCCAGCACAATACGGAACAGAATCTGTTTGAGCCGATCGTTCGCGTGCGTACCCACGGTGTGGACACCGACTACGCACTGGATCACGAGTTTGTGACCGGTGCGGAATACCGCCGTATCTGCACGCTGGGTGAAAAACTGCGCGGCCTGATGGAAGAAGATGCATTCATCGAACGTGGTGAACGTCGTCAACCGGTTGCCAGCTTCGAACAGGCGCTGGACTGGCTGGTGAAAGAGTCACGTCGTGGCCTCGCGATCCAGCGTTATAAAGGTCTGGGCGAGATGAACCCGGATCAGCTGTGGGAAACCACCATGGATCCGGAAAGCCGTCGTATGCTGCGCGTGACCGTGAAGGATGCGATTGCTGCTGACCAGTTGTTCACCACGCTGATGGGCGACGCCGTAGAACCGCGTCGTGCGTTTATCGAAGAGAATGCCCTGAAAGCGGCAAATATCGATATCTAATCCCTGTCTGTAGGCCGGATAAGGCGGTTTTACACCGCCATCCGGCAAGATTCAGTGCCTGGCCTGATGGCGCGTTGCTTATCAGGCCTGCAATTGATCATCAAAAGGGGAATCGTGCTTCCCCTTCCTATCCCCCTTTATCCCCGACTCTTTTACTGTTTTTTGAGCGGAATCGCGTTAGCATGAGCCAGGACTCATTTAATGCGGGGAATTCATGGCTATCAAACTCATTGCTATCGATATGGATGGCACCCTTCTGCTGCCCGATCACACCATTTCACCGGCGGTTAAACGTGCGATTGCCGCAGCCCGTGAAAAAGGGGTAAACGTGGTACTGACCACCGGTCGTCCGTATGCGGGTGTGCACAGCTATCTGAAAGAGCTGCATATGGAACAACCCGGCGACTACTGCATTACCTATAACGGCGCGCTGGTGCAGAAAGCGGGCGATGGTAGCACTGTCGCACAAACCGCGCTGAGCTATGACGATTACCGCTATCTGGAAAAACTCTCCCGCGAGGTCGGCTCGCACTTCCACGCGCTGGATCGTACTACGCTGTATACCGCAAACCGTGATATCAGCTACTACACCGTACATGAATCCTATGTCGCGACCATTCCTCTGGTGTTCTGCGAAGCGGAAAAGATGGATCCGAAAACCCAGTTCCTGAAAGTGATGATGATTGATGAGCCCGCGATCCTCGATCAGGCCATCGCCCGCATTCCGGCGGAAGTGAAAGAGAAGTATACCGTGCTGAAAAGTGCGCCGTACTTCCTCGAAATCCTCGATAAACGCGTCAATAAAGGCACGGGTGTGAAATCACTGGCTGATGCGCTGGGTATCAAACCGGAAGAGATTATGGCGATTGGCGATCAGGAAAATGACATTGCGATGATCGAGTATGCCGGGCTTGGGGTGGCGATGGATAACGCCATCCCCTCGGTGAAAGAGATTGCCAACTTTGTCACCAAATCAAATCTGGAAGATGGCGTTGCGTATGCCATTGAGCAGCACGTCCTGAAGTAATTCCTCTGGATGGTTTGCCATGACCCGCGTTGATCGCGGGTTTTTTTATCCCCGCAGTTTACTCCTCATAACATTTTTATTACCGATTGTCGTTTTTGTGATCTAAATTGTAGTACAACATAATTGTGTTGTACTACATTATGCGCAAGGCAACGGCGAATGACATCACGTTAGTACTACAAAAGTGAGGCGAATTTCAGCGATAACGGTAAAGTAGAGAGGACCATCCAGAGCATAAGGACTCTCCATGACTCTCAATAAAACCGATCGCATCGTGATCACACTGGGCAAACAGATTGTCAGCGGTAAGTACGTACCGGGTGCTGCGCTCCCTGCGGAAGCGGAGCTGTGTGAGGAGTTTGAAACCTCGCGCAACATCATTCGCGAAGTGTTCCGCTCGCTGATGGCAAAGCGGCTGATTGAAATGAAGCGTTATCGCGGCGCCTTTGTCACACCGCGGAATCAGTGGAATTACCTCGATACCGACGTGTTGCAATGGGTACTGGAAAACGACTACGACCCACGACTCATCAGCGCGATGAGCGAAGTCCGAAACCTGGTGGAACCCGCCATTGCCCGCTGGGCTGCGGAACGCGCAACGTCGAGTGATTTGGCTGAAATTGAATCGGCGCTCAATGACATGATCGCCAACAATCAGGATCGGGAAGCCTTTAATGAAGCGGATATCCGCTATCACGAGGCGGTATTGCAGTCGGTGCATAACCCGGTTTTACAACAGCTGAGCGTGGCAATCACTTCGCTTCAACGGGCGGTATTTGAACGGACCTGGATGGGCGATGAAGCCAACATGCCAAAAACGCTCCAGGAACATAAGGCGCTATTCGATGCGATACGGCATCAGGATAGCAATGCGGCAGAGCAGGCGGCCCTGACCATGATCGCCAGCTCGACACGAAGGTTGAAGGAAATCACATGACAGCTCGCTACATCGCAATTGACTGGGGATCGACCAATTTGCGCGCCTGGCTTTACCAGGGTGACAAATGCCTGGAAAGCAGGCAATCAGAAGCAGGCGTTACGCGTCTGAACGGTAAATCCCCCGAAGCGGTGTTAGCAGAGGTCACACAGCACTGGCGCGACAGCGCCACACCGGTGGTCATGGCCGGAATGGTCGGAAGCAACGTGGGCTGGAAGATTGCCCCGTATCTGCCGGTTCCTGCCTGTTTCTCTGCCATTGGCGAGCAATTAACCGCCGTTAGCGACAATGTCTGGATCATTCCTGGCTTGTGTGTTTCGCGTGATGATAACCACAATGTGATGCGCGGCGAAGAGACACAACTGCTCGGCGCGCGCACGCTTTCTCCTTCTTCTGTCTATGTCATGCCGGGGACGCACTGTAAATGGGTGCAGGCTGACGCTGAGCAAATTCACGATTTTCGTACCGTGATGACCGGCGAACTACACCATTTGCTACTGCAACACTCGCTGGTGGGCGCCGGTTTACCGGAACAGCAAGCCTCTTCAGACGCGTTTGCCGCCGGACTTGCGCGCGGGATCCACTCCCCTGCCGTTTTGCCACAACTTTTTGAGGTTCGTGCCTCGCACGTGCTGGGGCATCTCCCGCGCGAGCAGGTCAGCGAATTTCTCTCCGGCCTGTTGATTGGCGCAGAAGTTGCCAGTATGAGCGAACAATTCGCCGGGTCGCAGTCCATTACGATCGTCGCAGGTACCGCGCTGACGTCACGCTATCAGCAGGCGTTCCACGCCATGGGGCGTGACGTCTGTACGGTGTCCGGCGATACGGCATTTCAGGCAGGTATAAGGAGCATCGCCCATGCAGTGGCAAACTAATCTTCCGCTTATTGCGATTTTGCGCGGAATTACCCCCGAGGAGGCGCTCGCGCACGTTGGTGCGGTGATCGACGCCGGATTTGACGCGGTGGAGATCCCGCTTAACTCCCCCGAGTGGGAAAAGAGCATTCCGGCCGTAGTGGATGCGTTTGGTGATAAAGCGCTGATCGGTGCCGGGACGGTATTACAACCGGAGCAGGTGGATCGCCTGGCGAAGATGGGCTGTCGGCTCATTGTGACGCCAAATATCAATGCAGAGGTCATTCGTCGCGCGGTGGATTACGGCATGACGGTCTGTCCGGGATGCGCCACCGCCACAGAAGCCTTTACCGCGCTGGATGCTGGCGCGCAGGCGCTGAAAATTTTCCCGTCATCGGCCTTTGGACCGGATTACATCAAAGCGCTGAAAGCGGTATTGCCCGCCAACGTGCCGGTCTTCGCCGTGGGCGGGGTAACGCCAGACAACCTGGCGCAGTGGATGAACGCCGGGTGCGTGGGTGCGGGACTGGGCAGCGATCTGTATCGCGCCGGGCAGTCCGTAGCGCGCACCGCGCAGCAGGCGGCGGCATTTGTTAAGGCATATCGAGAGGCTGTGAAATGAAAATAACCAAACTCACCACGTACCGTTTACCTCCACGCTGGATGTTCCTGAAAATCGAAACCGACGAAGGCGTCGTTGGCTGGGGCGAGCCGGTGATTGAAGGTCGCGCGCGTACCGTCGAAGCGGCGGTACATGAACTGGGCGATTACCTGATTGGTCAGGATCCGGCGCGCATTAACGACCTGTGGCAGGTAATGTACCGCGCAGGTTTCTACCGCGGCGGCCCGATACTGATGAGCGCCATCGCCGGCATCGACCAGGCGTTGTGGGATATCAAAGGCAAAGTGCTGAATGCCCCGGTCTGGCAGTTGATGGGCGGCCTGGTGCGCGACAAAATCAAAGCCTACAGCTGGGTTGGCGGCGATCGTCCTGCGGAAGTGATCGACGGCATTAAACAACTGCGGAATATCGGCTTTGACACCTTTAAGCTCAACGGCTGCGAAGAGATGGGCGTGATTGATAATTCACGGGCGGTCGATCGCGCGGTCAACACCGTGGCGCAAATCCGCGAAGCCTTTGGCAATGAAATTGAGTTTGGTCTGGATTTCCACGGACGCGTCAGCGCGCCGATGGCGAAAGTGCTGATTAAAGAGCTGGAGCCTTATCGCCCGCTGTTTATTGAAGAGCCGGTGCTGGCGGAACAGGCAGAGTATTATCCGAAACTGGCGGAACAGACCCATATTCCGATCGCGGCGGGTGAACGTATGTTCTCGCGCTTCGAGTTTAAACGGGTGCTGGAAGCGGGCGGACTGGCGATTTTGCAGCCGGACCTGTCACATGCTGGCGGCATTACCGAGTGCTACAAAATTGCCGCGATGGCGGAAGCTTATGACGTGGCGCTGGCCCCGCACTGCCCGCTGGGACCGATTGCGCTGGCAGCGTGTCTGCACGTCGACTTTGTTTCGCGCAACGCCGTGTTCCAGGAACAGAGTATGGGCATTCACTATAACAAGGGCGCGGAACTGCTCGACTTTGTGAAAAACAAAGACGATTTCAACATGGAAGGCGGGTTCTTTAAACCGTTGATGAAGCCGGGCCTTGGCGTGGATATTGATGAAGCCAAAGTCATTGAGCTGAGTAAAAATGCGCCGGACTGGCGTAATCCGCTGTGGCGTCATGAAGATGGTTCGGTCGCCGAATGGTAAATGCGCGTCATACTTCGCGCTGGTGGTGCGTTGGCTGCGTTTTCTTACCCCGGTCACATACTTTTGTATGCTCCCGGGGATGCGAAAACTTGCCGCCTTCCCCCAGCACGAATTATTTAGCGCATTAGCGTAATTTTTAATTTTAAAAATAAAACAAACACCCTCTGTAAATTACCGGGCATGGTGAGCGGCTTCGCTATGCCCAAAATCTGGAGACAGATTGCGATGGATATTCCAGTTACTGCTGCAAAAATAGGGCGTCGCCGTTACCTGACGCTGATTATGATCTTTATTACCGTGGTTATCTGTTATGTCGACCGTGCCAATCTCGCGGTGGCGTCGGCGCATATTCAGGAAGAGTTTGGTATTACGAAAGCGGAAATGGGCTATGTCTTCTCGGCTTTTGCCTGGTTGTATACCCTATGCCAGATCCCGGGCGGCTGGTTCCTTGACCGCGTCGGTTCACGTCTGACCTACTTTATCGCGATATTTGGCTGGTCGGTGGCAACCCTCTTCCAGGGCTTCGCCACCGGGTTGATGTCGTTAATTGGCCTGCGTGCCATTACCGGGATATTCGAAGCCCCGGCGTTTCCGACCAACAACCGCATGGTGACGAGCTGGTTCCCCGAGCACGAACGCGCCTCCGCCGTCGGTTTTTATACATCCGGACAGTTTGTTGGTCTGGCGTTCCTGACCCCGCTGTTGATCTGGATCCAGGAGATGCTGAGCTGGCACTGGGTGTTCATTGTCACCGGGGGGATCGGCATTATCTGGTCGCTGGTCTGGTTTAAGGTGTACCAACCGCCTCGTCTGACCAAAAGTATCACCAAAGCGGAACTGGACTATATTCGTGACGGCGGCGGCCTGGTGGATGGCGATGCGCCCGTCAAGAAAGAGGCGCGTCAGCCGCTGACCAAAGCGGACTGGAAACTGGTGTTCCACCGTAAGCTGGTGGGTGTTTATCTGGGCCAGTTTGCCGTCACCTCTACGCTGTGGTTCTTCCTGACGTGGTTCCCGAACTACCTGACGCAGGAAAAAGGCATTACCGCGCTGAAAGCGGGCTTTATGACCACCGTTCCGTTCCTCGCGGCGTTCTTTGGCGTACTGCTTTCCGGATGGCTGGCGGATAAGCTGGTGAAAAAAGGCTTCTCGCTGGGCGTGGCGCGTAAGACACCGATTATCTGTGGTCTGTTAATCTCCACCTGCATTATGGGTGCAAACTACACCAACGATCCGGTGTGGATTATGACCCTGATGGCGGTGGCGTTCTTCGGTAACGGCTTTGCTTCCATCACCTGGTCACTGGTCTCTTCGCTGGCACCGATGCGCCTCATCGGCCTGACGGGCGGCGTGTTTAACTTTGTCGGTGGGCTGGGGGGCATCACCGTTCCGCTGGTGATTGGCTACCTTGCGCAGGACTACGGCTTTGGTCCCGCGCTGGTCTATATCTCCGCCGTTGCCCTGATTGGCGCGCTCTCTTACATCCTGCTGGTGGGTGATGTAAAACGCGTAGGTTAATACTCCTTTACCAGCCCGCCAGACGTTGTGGTGGGCTGGTCATCCTGGCTCAGTGGGATATGCGCGATGCCGCTTCGCATAATCGCGCTTCGCAATACGGGCGCAGTCAAACAACGACTCTTCAGGATCTTGCCGTACAGTTTACCGCGCAGTGGGCGGGTGGCCTTCCGGTAAGCGCGGTTCATCTCCGGCGCATTCTTCAGCAGCACAGACTTGAGGATCTCTGCGCTATCCAGGGCGTAGCTAATCCCCTCCAGTGAACTGGCGCTGATAAACCCGGCGGCCTCACCAATCAGAAATGCGTTATCTTCACCGCAGACGAAATCCGCCCAGCGCGACGGAAAGAGTACGGTACATTTCTCGCTTTTCACCGGCGTGCCGAAGCGGAACTGAAAGGCCGCCATTTTCTCTTTCAGCGTCTCGAAGCGGGTCTGGCCATCCTTCATGGGATAAGCGCCACCAAAGATGAAATAGCCGTCTTTGCTGATGCTCCAGGAGTAACAGTCCGTTGCGGCGTTATCGAAAATGCAGGAGTAAAACGGGACCGGATGACTTTCTGCGAACCACTGTTGGATGGCGACATATTTGCGAATCTGATGTTCCGGATAAAGATAGCGACGCACCAGTGAGTTTGCTCCGTCGGCCCCCACCAGATAGCGGGCAGTAATCTTTTGCTCCCAACCGTCGGCGCGAAAAATCACGTGCCATTTCCCCTCTTCTCGCCAGATTTTTCGACACAGGCTGTCGTGATACACCTGTACCTCATCCGGGATCAGCGACTTCATCCATAAATCAAAGGCATGACGGTTGATATTGATATAGCTGCGCTGGTAGTTGCGCGTCAGCGAGGTGTCGACATCCACCGTTTTGACACTGAAAATTTGCGGGTTGGAGATGACGTCCACCGGCAGCGTAATTCCGTCGCGAATAAACGAACGCTGTGCATCCGGAGCCAGTAAACCGCCGCAGGGTTTGGTGAACCCTTCATTGCCGCAGTGACGTTTTTTATCCAGCGCAAGCACGCGCATTTTACCGCTCAATTTACGCGCCAGCGTTGCGCCGGCCGGGCCGAGACCGATAATCGCTACGTCGAAATGTTCCATCTCTTTGTCCGCAAAAAATGAAGATGGCACTACGCTAATGCCTGAAAGTGAAGTCCTTGTGAAGTATGATTGATGAAATTGTCCCCGACCTGAGCATCCCATGAAGCAAATCACCTTTACGCCGCGTAATCATCAGCTTACCAATACCCGGACCTGGACGGCGGACAGCCGCTGGCTGGTTTTTGATGTCCGCCCGTCAGGGGCGTCTTTCACCGGTGAAACCATTGAACGGGTAAATGTCCATACCGGTGAGCTGGAGGTGATTTATCGCGCGACGCAGGGGGCGCATGTCGGCGTGGTAACGGTGCATCCGCAGGCGGAGAAATATGTGTTTATTCATGGGCCTGAAAACCCGGATGCGACGTGGCAATATGACTTTCATCATCGTCGCGGCGTGATTGCCGAACAGGGGAAAGTGACGAATCTGGATGCGATGGATATCACGTCACCCTACACGCCGGGCGCACTGCGTGGTGGTAGCCATGTTCATGTTTTCAGCCCGAACGGCGAATTTGTCAGCTTTACCTACAACGATCATGTCATGCATGAACGCGATCTGGCGCTGGACTTACGCAACGTTGGCGTCGCGGTGCCTTATGGGCCGGTGACGGTGTCGGCGCAGCATCCAAGAGAATACTGCGGCAGCCACTGGTGCGTGCTGGTCAGCCAGACAACGCCTGAACCCACGCCGGGCAGCGATGAAATCTCTCGTGCCTACGAAGAGGGCTGGGTGGGAAATCATGCGCTGGCGTTTATCGGCGACACGTTGTCTGAAAGCGGCGAGAAAGTACCGGAGCTGTTTCTGGTCGAACTCCCGCAGACGGAAGCGAGCTGGAAAATGTCCGGTGAGGCACCACTGGAAGGCACGGATTCCACGCTACCCGCACCGCCGCGCGGAGTGACACAGCGCCGCCTGACGTTTACCCATGCACGTCGTTTCCCTGGGCTGGCAACGGTTCCGCGTCACTGGGTGCGCGGTAATCCGCAGGCGACGGAGATTGCGTTCCTGATGCGTGATGAGGTTGGTATCGTGCAACTGTGGCTAATTTCGCCGCAGGGTGGGGAGCCCCGCCAGTTGACCCGTCACGCCACGGGAATTCAGTCCGCGTTTAACTGGCATCCGTCGGGGAAATGGCTGGGATGTGTGCTGGATAACCGCATTGCCTGCTGTGATGCGCGCAGCGGAGACATCACGTTTTTAACGCAGAATCACGGCACCCCGCCTTCTGGGGATGCTGTGGTTTTCTCGCCTGATGGTCAGTTTGTGGCGTGGATGGAAGATGTAGACGGTTTCCGTCAGCTGTGGATGACAGAAACCGGGCGGTAATCAGGGGGCGGACATTTTTGCTGGAGGGATCACGGAGTTGGTTATCTGTGTTCTCTCCTCGCTTCTTTCGACACGCGATCTGACCGAATTGTCTTTACGGAACAGATCCCACGGCAACAGGATCGTGTCCATTACTGCCGTAAAGGGCATATCCAGTATCGCCAGCGATTTGGTACCCCAGTTTGTCTCATCGTCACCTATCATCGTGGCGCTGGCGCGGGTGCCAGGATAAGTTCCCTCTTTACCACCGGTATGTGACATTACGCTGGAGCAACCACTCAGTAAAACTATCCCACTGCACATCATCAGCGTTAATAACACATTTCTTATCATGATTTATTCATCTGTTGATCATCGGTGTTTGCATGATGAGTTATAGCGATCCCTTGCCAGAAATAACATCCTCATCACGTCGCACTGTGGCGGCTATCGCACTTTAACGTTTAGTGCTTTCCCCTCCCAGTCTATGCAATGGACAGCAAACTGCAAAAAAAAGTCAGCCAGGAGTGCTTGAAAAGTGCGTAATCAGACCCATTTTGATGGTGTAGGCAAATGAAGAGCACGCCTGATGGGTGTTCTGACTACCGGGCCTGTCCATGATGGAAGGTCATTTAACTTCTCGCTGATTTCAGGAGCTATTGATTATGCGTAACTTTGATTTATCCCCGCTGTACCGTTCTGCTATTGGTTTTGACCGCCTGTTTAACCTGCTGGAAAGCAATCAGAGCCAGAGTAATGGCGGCTACCCTCCGTATAACGTTGAGCTGGTAGACGAAAACCATTACCGCATTGCCATCGCCGTTGCCGGGTTCGCAGAGAGCGAGCTGGAAATTACCGCACAGGACAACCTGCTGGTGGTGAAAGGCGCACATGCGGACGAGCAAAAAGAACGGACCTACCTTTACCAGGGTATCGCGGAGCGCAACTTTGAGCGTAAGTTCCAGTTAGCTGAGAACATCCATGTTCGCGGCGCGAATCTGGTCAATGGTCTGCTGTACATCGATCTTGAGCGCGTAATTCCGGAAGCGAACAAACCGCGCCGTATCGAAATCAATTAATTCTGTCGGGCCGCGTTGCGCGGCCTGTTATCCCGGGCTCGCCGACAGGGGGCCTATGCGAATCCACGGATTTGCAGGTACGACTATGCCCTAAAACATTTACGTTGCAGGGTTTAGTGAAAACTCGCTTCTTAGAAGGAGAATGATTATGCGTAACTACGATTTATCCCCGCTGCTGCGTCAATGGATCGGTTTTGACAAACTGGCCAACGCGTTACAAAACACCGGTGAAAGCCAGAGCTTCCCACCCTATAACATTGAAAAAAGTGACGATAACCACTATCGCATTACGCTTGCGTTGGCGGGGTTCCGTCAGGAAGATCTGGATATTCAACTGGAAGGCACCCGCCTGACCGTAAAAGGCGCACCGCAGCAGCCTGAAAAAGAGACCAAATGGTTGCATCAGGGGCTGGTCACCCAGTCGTTCAGCCTGAGTTTTACCCTGGCTGAAAACATGGAGGTTTCCGGCGCGACGTTTACCAACGGGTTGTTGCATATCGATTTGACCCGTAATGTCCCGGAAACAGTCGCTCCGCAACGTATCGCCATCAGCGAACGTCCCGCATTAAATAGCTAATTTAGCTCCTTGCCTTTGCCCCGCCAGAAATGACGGGGCTTTTTTGTGCGCGAAGACAACACCGGGTTTTGGGGAATGATGCCCTTACCAGAAGAAAGCATTCAGCAACTTCAGGTTACGATGAAGAAAAAGGGGAAGAAACGCCCATCATGAGGGCGTTTTAGCGTCGTTTCAGCACCAGAATGTGCGCCATCTTGCATATATGCCTGAACGGTTCAGTCATAATCCACGTAAATAGAAATGTTATTCACAGGGAATAAAAAATGAGTGATATAGCATTGACGGTCAGCGTTCTGGCGTTGGTGGCGGTTGTCGGATTATGGATCGGCAATATCAAGGTGCGGGGTGTCGGCTTTGGCATCGGCGGCGTGTTGTTCGGCGGCATTATCGTCGGCCACTTCGTTGATCAGGCTGGGGTGACGCTGAGCGGCGATATGCTGCACTTCATCCAGGAATTTGGCCTGATTCTGTTCGTCTACACCATTGGGATTCAGGTGGGGCCTGGGTTCTTCGCCTCGCTGCGGGTTTCTGGCCTGCGTCTCAATCTGTTTGCGATTCTGATCGTCATCATCGGCGGACTGGTCACCGCCATCCTGCATAAAGTGTTTGCTATTCCGCTCCCGGTGGTGCTGGGGATTTTCTCCGGTGCGGTCACCAATACACCGGCGCTGGGGGCCGGACAACAAATCCTGCGCGATCTGGGTACGCCAATGGAGCTGGTGGATCAGATGGGGATGAGCTACGCGATGGCGTATCCGTTTGGGATTTGCGGCATTTTGCTGACCATGTGGCTGATGCGCATGATATTTCGCGTCAATGTGGAAGCGGAAGCGCAACAACATGAATCGACGCTCACCAACGGGCATTCGCTGATTCAGACCATCAATATTCGCGTTGAGAACCCAAACCTCAACAATATGGCGATTAAGGATGTGCCGATCCTCAACAGCGATAAAATCATCTGCTCACGACTGAAGCGTGAAGAGACGCTGATGGTGCCGTCGCCGGGAACGGTGATTCAACTGGGTGATTTGCTGCACCTGGTCGGGCAGCCGGGCGATCTGCATAACGCACGACTGGTGATAGGTCAGGAGGTGGATACCTCACTGTCGACCCGGGGCACCGATTTGCGCGTCGAACGCGTCGTGGTCACCAACGAAAAAGTGCTCGGCAAACGCATCCGCGATTTGCACTTTAAAGAGCGTTACGACGTGGTGATTTCTCGACTGAACCGTGCGGGCGTTGAACTGGTGGCCAGCAGCGATGCCAGTCTGCAATTTGGTGACATCCTTAATCTGGTGGGACGACCCGCTTCGATTGATGCCGTTGCCAATGTTGTGGGTAATGCCCAGCAAAAACTGCAGCAGGTGCAGATGCTACCGGTGTTTATTGGCATCGGTCTGGGGGTGCTGCTGGGGTCCATTCCGCTCTTTGTTCCCGGCTTTCCGGTGGCGTTAAAGCTGGGGCTGGCGGGCGGGCCGCTGATTATGGCGCTGATTCTGGGGCGTATCGGCAGCATTGGTAAGCTGTACTGGTTTATGCCGCCAAGCGCGAACCTGGCGCTGCGTGAACTGGGGATTGTGCTGTTTCTGGCCGTGGTGGGGCTGAAATCGGGTGGTGACTTTATCAATACGCTGACTCAGGGCGATGGTCTGAGCTGGGTGGGCTACGGTATTTTTATTACTGCTATCCCGCTTATCACCGTCGGTTTACTGGCGCGTATTTTTGCCAAAATGAACTACCTGACGCTGTGCGGGATGCTGGCCGGTTCGATGACCGATCCGCCTGCGCTGGCGTTTGCTAACAACCTGCATGCCACCAGCGGCGCGGCGGCACTGTCGTATGCGACGGTATATCCGTTGGTGATGTTCCTGCGTATTATCACGCCTCAACTGCTGGCGGTGATTTTCTGGGGGCTGGGATAACCCTTTCAAATGCCAGATGGTGCTTCTCCATCTGGCATTTTACTTCGTATGTTTCAACACCGCAGAAGGCGCATAGCCAAACTTCTGTTTAAACGCTTTGCTGAAATGAAATGAGTCAAAGAAGTTAAGCCTGTCCGCCACCTGACCTACCGTATTTCCATCCTGTTTCAGTAACGATAATGCCAGTTCCAGTCGGGCATCCAGCACATACTCTTTTGGCGTCTTACCGGTATAGCGTAGAAACAGACGGCGTAACCAGGCTTCGCTGCAGGGAAGTGTCGCAGCCATGTCTGCGACGCTCCAGCGTCGTTGTAGACTGGTATGGAGCATGGCGATCAATTTTTCAATTTGCATTCGCTGCGGGTCTTTTTTACCCTCCGCGTAAATAAGACAAATCCATTGATAAATAATCTTAGTGAGAAAGGCCACAGCAAGGTTATTTTTCATTGCATCCGCTGATCTTATTAATTGAGAAACTTCTTCCAGTTCATGGTTATAAACCTCACCGTTATAAATTACACTTTGTTGTCGTATAGGAATATCCATAACGCTGGTTGGAGTAAACTCCATCCAGTACTGTTCCCAGACTAAACCTTCACAATGATAAGATTGAATATCCATTGGTTTTAAAAAGATAATACAGTTTCCTGTTAAGGTAATATGCTCGCCATTTTTGAGTAAAATCTTCCCGCAGCCCTGTACGGTATAGACGGCGACCCATGAATTGGCGATCAGCGGCTTTTTCTTATCTCGCGGCCAAATGACCCGGTACTGTTCATCGGCGTAGGTGTGCCATAACGAGATCAGTGAAATTCCGCTAGAGATCACATTTTCGTGAATTAGTAGCGGAATATTGTACGGAGTTTCGTTTTTTACATGCGAACTTTGCAAATTTCCATTCATTTTAATTTCCAGCCGGAGAATTATGCCCACAACCTGAACATATCAGAAGTGAATGGTCCAGGGATATGACGTATTAACTTTTATTAAATCTGACTGCCTGACCTGGCTTGAATACCTCATGTCAACTCTACAGCTGCCAGGACATAAAGAAAAATAAGGGCTACGAGATGAATACGCTACAGATTTTGAGCTTTGTGGGTTTTACGCTACTGGTGGCGGTAATCACCTGGTGGAAGTTACGTAAAGCGGATACCGGTTCGCAGCAGGGATATTTTCTGGCGGGACGTTCATTAAAAGCGCCAGTGATTGCAGCGTCGCTGATGCTGACCAATCTCTCGACAGAACAACTGGTGGGGCTGACCGGTCAGGCCTACCGTAGCGGGATGTCCGTAATGGCGTGGGAAGTAATTTCCGCGATCCCGCTGATTTTTCTGGCGCTGATCTTTCTGCCGCGTTACCTACAGCGCGGCATCGCGACCATCCCCGATTTTATTGAAGAACGTTATGACAAAACGACCCGTATTATCATTGACTGTTGTTTTTTGATTGCTACGGGGATCTGTTTCTTACCGATCATTCTCTATTCCGGCGCACTTGCCTTTAACAGCATGTTTCATGTCACTGAAACATTTGGACTTTCCCAGCATATGGCGATCTGGCTGATGGCGGTGGTGTTGGGGATCTGCGGCATTCTGTATGCCGTCGTGGGCGGAATGCGCGCGATTGCTATTGCCGATGTGATCAACGGTATTGGTCTGGTAATCGGTGGCCTGCTGGTGCCGTTGTTTGGTCTGATGGCGATGGGCAACGGCAGTCTGAGCGACGGCATCACGCGCCTGACCCAGGATCACAGCCAAATGCTGAACTCCATTGGTGGCAGCAATGACCCGGTACCCATCGGCGCGGCGCTCACTGGACTTATCCTGGTGAACACTTTCTATTGGTGTACTAATCAGGGGATTGTGCAACGTACGCTGGCGTCTAAAAGTCTGTCTGAAGGGCAAAAAGGGGCACTGCTGACAGCGGTACTGAAAATGCTGGACCCGCTGATTCTGGTACTGCCAGGTGTGATCGCGTTTCATCTGTTTCAGGACCTGCCAAAGGCGGATATGGCTTATCCGGCACTGGTGAACAAAGTAATGCCATTGCCACTGATTGGCTTTTTCAGTGCGGTGCTTTTCGGTGCCATTATCAGCGCTTTCTGTGGTTTTCTGAACAGCGCTTCGACGTTGTTTAGTCTGGGCATTTATCGCCGACTGATCAATGAACAGGCCAGTCCTGATCAATTGGTCACTATTGGTCGCCGTTTTGGTTTCATCGTGGCGGTGGTTTCGGTGCTGGTTGCGCCGTGGATTGCCTACGCTCCTCAGGGACTCTACAGCTGGATGAAACAGCTTAACGGTATCTACAATGTTCCTCTGGTCACTATCGTTATCATGGGATTCTTCTTTCCACGCATCCCTGCACTGGCTGCGAAGGTGGCGATGGGGCTCGGGATCGTCAGTTACATCACTATCAACTACCTGGTGAAATTCGATTTCCACTTCCTCTACGTACTGGCCTGCACATTCTGTATCAATGTCGTGGTGATGCTGATTATTGGTGCCATCAAACCGCGTGCCACGCCGTTTACATTTCACGATGCGTTCGCTGTTGATATGGAACCGTGGAAAAACGTCAAAATCGCCTCCGTTGGCGTCCTGTTCGCGATGATTGGTGTCTATTCCGGACTGGCACAGTTTGGGGGGTATCACTCTCAGTGGCTAACGATTATCAGCTACGCCATCACGGCGGCCGTGGTGGTTTATTTGATTTACAGCAGTTGGCAAACGCGCCGTTCTGTCACTGCGCCCTGTGTCCCTGATGCTAAGGATAACGCATGACCCGTCCTAACTTTTTGTTCATTATGACCGATACACAGGCGACCAATATGGTGGGCTGTTACAGCGGTAAAGAACTGAATACAAACAATATTGATAATCTGGCTGCCGAAGGTATTCGCTTTAACGCCGCGTATACCTGTTCACCCGTTTGTACCCCTGCGCGTGCGGGGTTATTTACCGGTATTTATGCCAATCAGTCTGGCCCGTGGACCAATAATGTCGCGCCAGGGAAAAATATCTCCACGATGGGGCGTTACTTTAAGGATGCGGGCTACCACACCTGCTATATCGGTAAATGGCATCTCGATGGACATGATTACTTTGGTACCGGCGAATGCCCGCCGGAATGGGACGCTGACTACTGGTTCGATGGTGCAAACTACCTGGCGGAATTGAGTGAACAAGAGATCAGCCTGTGGCGCAATGGTCTTAACAGCGTGGAAGATTTACAGGCTAATCAGATCGATGAAACCTTCACCTGGGCGCATCGCATCAGTAACCGGGCTGTGGATTTCCTCCACCAGCCTGCGCGAGCCGATGAGCCGTTTTTGATGGTGGTTTCGTATGATGAGCCCCACCATCCGTTCACTTGTCCGGTGGAGTATCTGGAGAAGTATCAGGACTTCTATTACGACCTGGGACCAAAGGCGTACGATACGCTGGCAAACAAACCCGAGCATCACCGTTTATGGTCGCAGGCGATGCCTTCTCCGGTGGGTGATGACGGGCGCTATCACCACCCGCTCTATTTTGCCTGCAATGATTTTGTCGATGACCAGATTGGTCGGGTGATCAATGCGTTAACGCCAGAGCAGCGGGAAAATACCTGGGTGATTTATACCTCCGATCACGGCGAAATGATGGGGGCGCATAAACTCATCAGTAAAGGCGCGGCGATGTACGATGACATTACGCGCATCCCGTTGATTATTCGCTCACCGCAGGGTGACCGCCGCCAGGTGGATACGCCGGTAAGTCATATCGATCTGTTACCGACGATGATGGCGCTGGCAGGCATCGACAAACCCGCTATTTTGCCGGGTGAAAACATCCTGGCCGCAGAATCTCCGCGAGGCGTAATGGTCGAGTTCAACCGTTACGAAATTGAACATGACAGCTTTGGCGGTTTTATCCCGGTGCGTTGTTGGGTTACGGATGCGTACAAGCTGGTGCTGAATTTATTTACCAGCGATGAACTGTATGACCGACGTAACGATCCTGATGAGTTGCATAACCTGATTGATGTCGATGCGTTTGCCAATGTTCGCTGCCAGATGCATGACGCGTTATTAGACTATATGGATAAAATCCGTGACCCGTTCCGCTCCTATCAGTGGAGCCTGCGACCGTGGCGTAAAGACGCGCAGCCGCGCTGGATGGGCGCTTTCCGCCCGCGCCCTGAGGATGGTTACTCCCCGGTAGTGCGTGACTACGATACTGGTTTGCCAACGCAGGGTGTGAAAGTAGAAGAGAAAAAACAGAAGTTCTGAGGTCTTTTTTGGTACTCCCTTCTCACTCATGATGAAGGGATTATCATCCACAGGAACCTTCATGCATCGACCTGATTTGCAGAGTTTATTAATGCTATTGATCCAGGTGCTCAGGTAATATTGCGGTTATTTCATGCACATTTTTGCGCATTCAGTAGGGGGTTAAATGAAGATTTCCCGCCTCGGAGAAGCCCCGGATTACCGCTTCTCACTGGCAAACGAGCGTACCTTTCTGGCGTGGATCCGCACCGCGCTGGGTTTCCTGGCCGCCGGCGTTGGGCTTGACCAACTGGCGCCGGACTTCGCCACGCCGGTGATCCGCGAGCTGTTGGCGCTGCTGCTCTGTTTGTTCGCTGGCGGCCTGGCGATTTACGGTTATCTGCGCTGGCTGCGCAATGAAAAGGCGATGCGGCTGAAAGAGGATTTACCTTATACCCGTAGCCTGCTGATCATCAGTCTGATATTGACCATTGTGGCGATTGTGGTCATGGCGCTGGTGCTGTATGCCGGATAGCCGTAAGGCCCGTCGCCTGGCCGATCCGGGACTGCAGCCGGAGCGCACGTCGCTGGCATGGTTTCGCACGCTGCTGGGCTACGGTGCGCTGATGGCGCTGGCGATAAAACATCACTGGCATCAGGCGGGATTCTTGTTCTGGGTCTCTATCGCGGTGCTGGCTATCGTGGCTGTGATCCTCTGGCGTTATACGCGCAAGCGTAATCTGATGGATGTCTCGCATCTTGATTTTGCCCAATCGCGCGCGGTTCGTGACAAATTTATGATCTCCCTCGCGGTGTTATCTCTCGCAATACTGTTTGCTGTAACGCACATTCGCCAACTTATCGTATTTCTCGGGAATTTAGCATGACAGGATGTCAGGTCATGGCCAAGCCGGCCAGTTCACGTTGTAACCTGGATTGTCGTTACTGCTTTTACATTGATAAACCCGCCCACCCGGTGATGGATGACACCACGTTATCGACGTTTATTCAGCAGCACATTGCCGCACAGCCAGGGCCAGATGTTCTGTTTGCCTGGCAGGGAGGAGAACCGACGCTCTGCGGTCTGGATTTTTTCCAGCGCGTGGTGGAGTTACAAAAGCAGTTCGGCGCGGGGAAGCAGATCCAGAACGCTTTTCAGACCAACGGCATTTTGCTCAATGACGCATGGTGCCGCTTTCTGCATGATAATAACTGGCTGGTGGGGCTTTCACTGGACGGTCCCGCCGATTTGCATGATGCCTTTCGCGTTAGTCGTCGCGGCAATCCGACCCATCAAAAAGTGATGACTGCGCTGCAAAAACTGGTCGAACACCATGTGGAGTTCAACCTGCTGGTGGTGGTGAATCGCCTTAACAGCAGCCAGCCGGAGCGGATGTATCACTATCTTCGCCAGCTTGGGACGCCTTTCTTACAGTTTATTCCGCTCGTTGAGCAGGATGAGCACGGCAGGTTGACGGCGGAATCGGTCGAGCCACAGGCGTGGGGGCTGTTTCTTAACTCGGTATTTGATATCTGGGTACGGGAAGATATTGGCCGGGTGTATATTCAGCTCTTTGACTCGACCCTGGGCGTGTGGTGCGGCTATCCGTCGCAAATGTGCGCGCTAAGTCAGGACTGTGGTCATGCTTTCGCGCTGGAGGCTAATGGTGATTTGTACCAGTGCGATCATTATGTTTATCCGCAATACCGGCTGGGCAACATTCATCACACTCCGCTGAAGGCGCTCAATGCCAATCCGCAGGCGATAGCTTTTGGGGAGCTGAAAAGGTCCACGTTAAGCGCAGCGTGTCAGGCCTGTTCGCTGCTGCGCTTTTGTCATGGTGATTGCCCTAAGCATCGGGATGAGAGTGGGAAAAGCATGCTGTGCGCCGGATACAGCGACTTTATCCGTCATACCGCGCCGCACATGCGTGTGATGCGCGATTTGATCAGGCAGCATCGCTCACCGGCAGAGCTGATGGCGATGCTGCGTGCCGGGCGTTAGCGCCCTTTCGCCAGGTATTGCGTCATTTCTGCTTCTGGTACCATGCCGCCGCCCGTCGCCCAAACCAGGTGCGTTGCATTATTGAGCTGCTCAGCGCTAATACCCTGCATTTGCTGATAGTCAGTGGATGCGCAAACACGCTGAGGCCCGGCCATTCCCGCCAGCGCCGACGGTTCCAGACGAATGTTCTCTTCCTGCGCCAGCCAGCCCAGCATGTCGTACATGGACTGATCGCTGAGGGTATACAACCCATCAAGCAGGCGTTCCATCGCTCTGCCGACAAAGCCCGATGCCCGCCCTACCGCCAGGCCGTCTGCCGCCGTCAGGTTATCGATACCGATTTCCTGCACGGAGATCGCATCATGCAGACCGGTATACACACCCAGCAGCATGCAAGGCGAATGAGTCGGTTCAGCGAAGAAGCAGTGCACGTTATCACCAAATGCCAGTTTCAGACCAAACGCTACCCCGCCGGGGCCACCGCCCACGCCGCATGGCAGGTAAACAAATAACGGGTGATCGGCATCCACCACGCGACCTTGCTGTTCGAATTGCGCTTTCAGACGCTGGCCCGCAACCGCATAGCCTAAAAACAGCGTGCGGGAGTTTTCATCGTCGATAAAGAAGCAGTTCGGATCGGACTCCGCCGCCTTACGGCCCTGTTCAACCGCCACGCCGTAATCGTCTTCGTATTCAACAACCGTGACGCCGTGGCTGCGCAGTTTGGCTTTCTTCCATGCACGGGCATCCGCAGACATATGCACCGTGACGTTAAAGCCAATGCGGGCGCTCATAATGCCGATAGACAGCCCCAGGTTACCGGTTGAACCCACCGCGATACTGTACTGACTAAAGAACGCTTTGAACTCCGGAGATAGCAGAACGCTGTAATCCTCTTCGGGGGTCAGCATCCCGGCGTCCCGCGCCAGTTTTTCGGCGTGCGTCAGCACTTCATAAATACCACCGCGCGCTTTAATCGAGCCGGAAATCGGCAGATGGCTGTCTTTTTTTAGCAGGATTTCGCCACAGATTTTCTGGCCGTACTGTTTTTCCAGACGCTGCTGCATGGCCGGAATGGCGACGACTTCAGATTCAATAATCCCCCCGGTCGCAGCGGTTTCCGGGAAGGCTTTGGCCAGATACGGCGCAAAGCGTGCCAGACGGGCGTGGGCGCCCTTAACGTCTTGTTCCGTCAGCCCTACATAAGGTAAACCTTCCGCCAGAGAGGTGGTTCCCGGGTTGAACCAGGTCGTTTCTCGCAGAGCCACCAGATCCTCCACCAACGGATACTGGGCGATGAGTTTTTGTATGTTTTCCATAGGACGTCTCTTTGCGCTTAGATGATAAAGGAAAGCAGGAATGTGCAAGCCAGTGCAATGACCGAGGCGATAAATGTCGCGGTCGTATAGTATTTGAACGTCTCATTCAGGGTGGCGCCGCAGTACTGCTTAACCAGCCAGAAGAGGGAGTCGGTAACGATTGTGCAGCCAATAGCACCGGAACCGATGGCAATAGCGATAATCTCCGGACTGACGTTGGGATAAAGCGGCAGCATCGGCGCGACAATCGCCGTGGCGCCCATCATCGCGACGGTGGCTGAACCGACCGCCGCGTGCAGAATCAGCGCCACCAGCCAGGCCAGCAGAATCGGGTGCATATCCATATTGGAGAGGATCACCGCCAGCGTATCTGCCAGACCGCTGCTCTTGAGGATGGCGTTGAACGCCCCGCCCGCCCCGATAATCAGCAGAATGTTGGCGATAGAACCAAAACCGTTTTCGGTATGGGTGAGCAGTGCGCTCATACCGATATGCTGGCGCAGACCGAGAATGTAATACGCCACGAAGACGGCGATAAACATCGCGGTGATCGGGTTACCGATAAATTCCAGCAGAGTGTACAGCGTGCTGCCTTTGGTCATGTTCAGTTCAGCCACGGTTTTCACCAGCATCAAACCAATCGGCAGCAGGACGGTAAACAGCGTTGCGCCCAGCGACGGCAGCGTGCTTTCTTCGCGTACTTTGAGGTCCGCAAACTCAGCGGGAACCGGTTTGAACGGCAGGCGATTACCGAGAAATTTCAAGAACAGCGGGCCGCCGATCAGCGATGCCATCAGGCCAACCAACAGGCCGTAGACGATCACCGAACCAATATCCGCGCCCAGTTTATTGGCGACAAACAGCGCCGCCGGGTGCGGTGGTACGACGCAGTGAACGGCCATCAGCGCGGTACACAGCGGGATGGCCAGTTTCAGCAGCGAGGTGTTGGTTTTTTTCGCGATGGAGAACGCCAGTGGAATTAACAGCACCACGCCAACTTCAACGAACAGCGTGATCCCGCAAATCAGCCCCACCAGCACCATAATGACGTCAGCAGAGAGCCAGCGACAGCGCTGGAGCGTTAAGCCGATGCGTTCTGCCGCGCCGGAAACCTCCATCATTTTGCCGAGAATTGTACCCAGACCGATGACGGCGGCGAGAAAGCCCAGCGTTCCGCCAATCCCGCTCTCAATGGCGTTGACCATATCCAGCGGCCCCATGCCCATCATGGCTCCCACAAAGAAACTGGCGAGCAGCAGTGCCAGGAACGGGTGGAATTTGAATTTCACGATGGTCAATACAATTAACACAATGCTAATTAGCAGCGTGCTCACAACCCAGATTTGAGAGTGCATATCTCACCTTGCCCTGTGATTAACCTGCTCCTATTGGACAAAAATTCGGCGTGGGCTGACAAACGATATAAATCCTCGCTCACATGAATCAGATTGAATCAAAGAGGTGATTTACATCGAATATTCGCGTAATTTTGCGATATGGTTCACTCTCATTCATCTTTGTGCTGATTTTTTCTGCGGTTTTTTTTACACTTCGCCGGACTGAAGCTGAAGTCACCGAGGTATCCATGGAACCCCTTCGCGAAGTCAGAAACCATCTCCTCAACGGCTGGCAATTATCCAAACTGTACACGTTTGAAGTGGCCGCGCGGCATCAGTCGTTTGCGATGGCCGCAGACGAACTGTCGCTGAGTCCCAGCGCCATCAGCCACCGCATTAACCAACTGGAAGAAGAGTTGGGGATCCAGCTTTTCGTGCGTTCGCACCGCAAAGTGGAGCTTACCCATGAAGGTAAGCGGGTGTTCTGGGCGCTGAAATCGTCGCTGGATACGCTGAACCAGGAGATCCTCGATATCAAAAATCAGGAACTCTCCGGGACGCTGACCGTCTATTCTCGCCCGTCTATCGCGCAGTGCTGGCTGGTGCCCGCGCTGGGTGACTTCACCCGCCGCTATCCATCAATCTCGCTCACGATCTTAACCGGCAACGACAACGTAAACCTGCAGCGCGCCGGGGTCGATCTGGCGCTCTACTTTGACGATGCGCCGTCGGCCCAACTGGAACACCATTTCTTGATGGACGAAGCGATTCTCCCCGTTTGTAGCCCGGATTATGCCCGGCGCTTTGATTTAATGGGTTCGCTGGTGAATTTGCCGCATTGCACGCTGTTGCATGACCGTCAGGCCTGGAGCAATGATTCAGGAACCGATGAATGGCATAGCTGGGCGCAACATTTTGCAGTGAATTTGCCGACATCGTCCGGAATTGGCTTCGATCGTTCCGATTTAGCGGTGATTGCCGCCATGAACCATATCGGCGTGGCGATGGGACGCAAACGGCTGGTACAGAAGCGACTCGAAAGCGGTGAGCTGGTCGCCCCGTTTGGCGAGATGGCGTTGACCTGTCATCAGCATTACTACATGACGACGCTACCCGGCAGGCAATGGCCGAAAATTGAAGCCTTTATCAGCTGGCTGCGTGAGCAGGCGAAGTCGTTTTCCCAAAGCGAAACTGCTACACGATAACGCAAAAAGCGTGCTAAATACGTGATAGTGCGCCTGCAACATTACTGAGGGTCATCGTGATTAAACCGCTCGTCTCGCTCTTCGTGTTGGTCAGTTTCGCTCTGGGGGCGGCGCAACCGCCGCTGACGGCGACACATTATGCGCAGCAGCTCGGTGTGGGGATGGACGTCGACTGGGCGCGTACCGAACAAGGTATCCGGGAGTTTGACCCGCTGGTGGTGCGGGACTTCCACGCGAAAGGGATTACCCATGTACGCATTCGGGTGGCGGGAGAGCCCACCGAGGCGCGGCTTATTCATCTGCGCAAGCTGGTGGAAGCTTGCGAGCAGTATGGCGTCATTCCGATTATCGCCTACCAGGCCGATGAGTATAAAAATGATCCCAGTGCGAGCAACGAAAAAGAGGTGACCAACTGGTGGGTCGCGGTGGCGCACTATTTTGCTCACAGCGCGCCGCTGCTGGGGTTTGATCTGATTTACGAACCAGCCGGTAAGCTGAATCATAATCTGACCGCCCTGAACCGGGTGTATGACAAAACCATTCGCACTATCCATGCCATCGATCCGCAGCGGATGATTTTTGTTGCGCCACGTCTGCGCGCCGCGCCGGAAGATCTGCAGAATCTGCGACTGCCGCCGCAGAGCCAGAACTATGTCCTGGCGGAATGGCATATCTTCCCGTGGGGACCGGTGAAAAATAACGGTAAATACCCCTGGACGTCGGGGACGGCGACAGAGAAAGCGGCGATTCGCGCGCGCATCGCTACCGCCGTGCACTGGCAACAAAAAAGCGGACATGTCAGCTGGGTTGGTGGTTGGGCCACGGGAGAAACCAGTAAGAATCCCCCGTCCTCTTCACAGCTTGCCTTTGCCACGTTTATGGCCTGCGAATTGAAGAAAGCGAAAATTCCCTATGCAATCAACACCGATACGCAGTTCTACGATGGGGAAGAGGGGGCGTGGCGCCCCGCGCCCGAGCCGCTGTTAATGGCAATGATTGCGCCGGACTGCGAAACGCCCGGCCACACGGTTATTAAATCGCCTGCCCCTGGTGTGAAAAACGCGCCGCCAGCGGCAGCCAGCACAGTAAAATCAGCAGCCCCATAAGCGTCATCAACAGGCCGAGACTGCCCTGCCCGGTTTGCGGCAGCATCGCAGAAAGCCATGCCAGTACGCCGGAGCCGATGTTTTGCAGACCGCCGACCAGCGCGCCTGCCGTACCGGCGAGGAACGGGAATGGCTCCATTGCGCCGCTGGTTGCCAGCGGGAACAGCATCCCGGCGCCGAAGAAGAACAACGCGGCGGGGATCAGCAGCGTCCAGACGTTCATCACGCCAAACCAGCCGGGGATCCACATCATCAGCCCTGCCAGCAGGCAACTCACCACCGACTGCCACATTAGCGTGGAGAAGCGCTTATTCGGGCGACCGGCAAACCATGCGCCGAAAAACGCCGCCGGGATCGGCAGGATAAACAGGATGCTCACCACCATACTGCTCAGCCCTAACACCGCGCCCATCAGCACGCCGGAACACGCTTCGAACACCGCGATGCCCGCCAGTCCGCCAATCAACATCAGCAGGTAGCAGTTAAACGCGCTGTGACCAAACAAGGTTTTATAGCTGGCAATCAACCGCGTGCGCGGCGCGCCGGTAGGACGCGTTTCCGGCATCCAGCGTGCCATGCTGAAGGTGACGCCCGCACAGAGCACGAGCAGGAAAACGTAACAGGCGCGCCAGTTCCACATCGTATCCAGCAGCCCGCCAATCAGCGGAGCCAGTAGCGGACTGACCAGGATGCCCATATTCAGCATGCTGTTAGCGTGGCGCAGCTGTGTGCCTTCGTACAGATCGCGCGGTAAGGTTCGTGCCATTACCCCGCCGACGCCGGTCCCCATTCCTTGCAATGCACTGGCGGCGATCAGTACCGTCAGGCTGTGAGTCGTCATCGCGACCAGCGTGGCAAGCATGAAAATCGACATCCCGACGAGGATCACCGGGCGGCGTCCGACGCGGTCGGACAGCGGGCCATAAAACAGTTGCGATACGCCATAGGTCAGCAGATAGGCTGCCATCACGCTTTGCACGGCCCCTTCGCGGACGTTTAGCTCGCGTGCCATGTCGGCAATGGCAGGGATATAAATGGTTTGCGCCATCTGACCCACAGCCACAAGTAATACCAACATCAACAACAAATTGACGTTTCTCTGCCTTTTCATTTCGCTGAATACTTTTCAAAAAGAGAAAAAATAAGAATAAGGTGCTGCACATTCCCATAAATGCGGGTGAAATCTACCACACTGAAAAAAGAAGGCCAGATGGCGGGCGGGAATGGAAAGGGACTGAACGGCAGGATATGTAAACAAAAAGCGGCAACAAATGTTGCCGAGTGTGTATTCTAGGACAGGCGTAACAGAATGGCGCCAGCGGCAATCCCGCCAGCAGCCACCAGGCGCAACCCCGCCACTCGTTCCTTCAGCAGCAGCCAGGCAATCAGCGCACCAAACAGGATTGAGGTTTCACGCAGTGCAGCGACGACCGCCAGCGGCGCGAGAGTCATGGCCCAGAGCGCCAGTCCGTAGGAACCCATGGTAGCAATGCCGCCAAAAATCCCCTTCTTCCAGTGCTGCGTCAAATAGCGCAATGCCTCACGGCGACGGGCCATCATCGCCCATCCCAGCAGGCAGGATCCGTTCAAAAAGAAGGTCCAGAGCGTGTATCCCAGTGCGGTTTCCGAGAGCCTGACGCCAGTGCCGTCGACCAGCGTATACCCGGCGATGAAACAGGCGTTAATCAGGGCGAGCACAATACCTTGCTGCGAACGAGCCCGGCCGTTAAAGGCCATACCGAGGATGGCGGCGCAGATCACCGCGATACCCGTCCATGCCAGTGCGGACAGGCTGTCGCCAAGAAACAATACGCTGATGACGGCCACCAGCAGCGGCGCTGTCCCGCGCATCAGCGGGTAGGTCTGACTCATATCGGAAACGGTATACGTTCTGGCAACCAGTACGGTGTAGACCACCTGTAATGCGGTCGAGGCCGCTAAAAACGGGATGCTGGCGGTTGAGGGGTGTGGCGCAAAGGGCAGGCAAAGGAGCGCCATAATGGCGGCGGAACCGCTGACGCTGATGGCGGCGTAGAGCTTGTCGTTTCCGGCTTTCACAATGGCGTTCCAGCTGGCGTGCAGCAGTGCGGCGAACAGCAAAATGCAGAAAACGGAAAGGGTCATAGCTCAGGCGTCATCAGGGAATGTCATAAAAACGTAACATATCATCGCCACACAAGCATCTGCGATGTAAAAGGGGAGCGGCTGCCCGCTCCCCTTTGGTGCGACTTGAATCTGAATTACTTCAGGTATTTCAGAACAGCATCAAGAAGTTGCATGGCTGCAACGATGAGTTTCAGGATAAGAATAGCGATATCCACGAGGCTCATACGCGTCTCCTTTTGGCAAAGGAGCACGGTGCTGACGTACCTTTCCGCCGCCTGTTACCAGCACCTACGTTGACATAACACAGTGTGCTCACCGGGGGGGTTAAGGCGCTGACGGCACCACCCGTTTCAGCCAGGACTTTGTTGCGCCGGTTTACGATGCGGCCCCACCTAACACATTGCGTACGGAGATATTATAGATAAATACTGTATGAATGAACAGGTATTTGTGGACAGTACCGAACTTCTGATCCATACTCAAAAGCGTCAAAATCCGTGCTGAAATTGCGTGTTCTTCGTAGAACGCGTATACTTTTGCTGTTGACATAACACAGTGTGCTTTGCGGCAACCAACCGCATAACGCTGAAAAAACCTCGCTCCGGCGGGTTTTTTTGTTTTGGGCGTTTTTTCCTGGCAAAACGTGATCGTCGGCGCATTTTTACGCAGATGAAAATTTTTCCGTTGTCAGGTTATGAAAGCTGTGCTTGTATAAATCCTGTTAATCATTAAACAGACAAGGTCCCTAATGAACCCTTCCATGCTGACGTCGACCCTACTAAACACTGCGCCATCTCGCGCAGCGGTCGTCGTGCGTGTGGTGGTGGTCGTCGGCAATGCGCCGTAGGGTCCGGAACAACACACGATTCCAAAACCCCGCCGGCGCAAACCGGGCGGGGTTTTTCGTTTAAGAGACCTGCCCGGAGCGTCGGCCCAGAACAAAAGGACTGGAGCATGGCAAGTTCGGGCACAACATCAACACCCCAGCGTACGCGTTTTACGGGCGCTGAATTCATCGTTCATTTTCTGGAACGTCAGGGCATTAAGATTGTCACTGGGATCCCGGGCGGATCGATTCTCCCCGTCTATGATGCCTTAAGTCAGAGCACGCAAATCCGCCATATTCTGGCGCGCCACGAGCAGGGTGCGGGGTTCATTGCGCAGGGCATGGCGCGAACCGACGGCAAACCGGCGGTGTGCATGGCCTGTAGCGGGCCGGGCGCGACCAATCTGGTGACCGCTATCGCCGATGCGCGCCTGGATTCTATCCCTATGGTGTGTATCACTGGGCAGGTTCCGGCCTCCATGATCGGCACCGACGCCTTCCAGGAAGTGGACACCTACGGCATCTCTATCCCCATCACAAAACATAACTATCTGGTCAGACATATCGATGAACTCCCGCAGGTGATGAGCGACGCATTTCGTCTTGCTCAGTCCGGACGTCCTGGCCCGGTGTGGATAGACATACCTAAGGATATCCAGATGGCGATTCTCGAGATTGACGAGATGCCAGAACCGGCACAGAAAATGGCAACGCCGGAATTTAGCGCAGACAGCATTCGTGAAGCTGCCGCAATGATTAACGCTGCACAGCGCCCGGTGCTGTACCTCGGCGGTGGGGTGATTAATGCGCCGCAGCGGGTGCGTGAACTGGCGGAAAAGGCGCAGTTGCCCACCACCATGACGTTGATGGCGCTGGGAATGCTGCCGAAGGCGCATCCGCTGTCGTTAGGCATGTTAGGGATGCACGGTGCGCGCAGCACCAACTTCATCCTGCAAGAGGCGGATCTGCTGATCGTGCTGGGCGCGCGTTTTGATGATCGGGCGATAGGCAAAACCGAGCAGTTCTGCCCGAATGCCAAAATCATCCACGTCGATATCGACCGCGCGGAACTGGGCAAAATCAAGCAGCCGCACATCGCTATTCAGGCTGATGTGGATGACGTGCTGACCCAGTTGATTCCGCAAATTGACGCGAACCCGCGCGCAGACTGGCACCAGTTGGTCAGCGATTTGCAACGTGAGTTCCCGTGCGCCATCCCGCAAGAACGCGGCCCGCTGTGTCACTACGGCCTGATCAATGCGGTGGCGGCCTGTGTGGACGATAACGCGATTATCACGACTGACGTGGGCCAGCATCAGATGTGGGCGGCGCAGGCTTATCCGCTGAACCGTCCTCGCCAGTGGCTGACCTCGGGCGGGCTGGGTACGATGGGATTTGGTCTGCCGGCGGCAATTGGCGCGGCGCTGGCGAACCCGGATAAGAAAGTGCTGTGTTTCTCCGGCGACGGCAGTCTGATGATGAACATTCAGGAGATGGCAACCGCCAGCGAAAACCAGCTGGATGTGAAAATCATCCTGATGAATAACGAAGCGCTGGGGCTGGTGCATCAGCAGCAGAGTCTGTTCTACAAGCAGGGCGTTTTTGCTGCGACGTATCCGGGAACCATCAACTTTATGCAGATTGCCGCCGGGTTTGGTTTACATACCTGCGATCTGAATAACGAAGCGGACCCGCAGGCGGCCCTGCAGGAGATCATCAGTCGGCCGGGACCGGCGCTGATCCATGTCCGCATTGATGCGGAAGAAAAAGTGTATCCAATGGTACCGCCAGGCGCGGCAAATACTGAGATGGTGGGGGAATAAGCCATGCAGAAACAATCACATGAGAACGTCATTCTGGAACTCACCGTCCGCAACCACCCAGGCGTTATGACCCACGTCTGCGGGCTATTCGCCCGCCGTGCATTTAACGTCGAGGGCATCCTCTGTCTGCCGATTCAGAGCAGCGACCAGAGCCGCATCTGGCTACTGGTCAACGACGATCAGCGTCTGGAGCAGATGATTAGCCAAATCGATAAGCTGGAAGATGTGGTGAAAGTGGTGCGTAACCAGTCAGACCCGACGATGTTCAACAAAATTGCCGTATTCTTTGAGTAACTTAATCGCCGTCTGAATCAGGGGTGATCACTTTGACAGAACCGTTCCGGCAGTGGGTGGCGTAATCTGCCGGTAGCGGACGATCGCATATCAGGACATCAAAGGTGGAAAGCGGACCAATGCTGGCGGGAGCGACCTCATCGAACAGGGCGTAACGCGTCAGTAAAATTTTACGCAGTCCGCGCTCCATCGCTTTGCGCTTGGTGGCAAGGTCGTCCGGGTTAAACCAACTGACGCCGAAGTGCTCGTGTACGCCGCTGGCGGAGATAAAGACTTTCCGCGGATTCAGTGAATCCAATGGTGACGGGTTATTGGCATCGTAGAACGCATCGCTCTTCGCCCGATAGGTTCCCCCACAGAGGATTGCTGTGGCGTTGGGTTTTTCATTGAGCGCGATAAAAACCTGATGCGAATAGCAGATCCCGGTAAAGGTGATCTCGTCCGGGATCATGCTGATCACCAACGGCATCTCCGGACCATTATCGAAAAAGATCAGATCGTTTTCGCTCACCAGACCGGCCGCCAGGATCGCGACAGGTAAATCGTCGCGATGATGGGTCTTTTTTGCCGGCAGGGGCGCGTTAACGGGCGCGGCGGGCTTGCTGACCATCACAATATAGCCGCCGAGCAGCGTCAGGGGTAACGGTTCGTCATCCTGACTGAGGTCCCGGCGGATGGTCATTACGGAAACCTCCAGCATCCGCGCGGCGTCTTTCAGATGGATGCGGTCGGTCTTCTTCAACAGTTCCATCAGACGTCGAATACGTTCTTTTTGCTTGGTTTCCATTCACCCTCTCCGCGATTCATGTTGCGTATGTTCCATGAGTAACATTTTTGTGTCTGCTGGAACATTATGTTGCTGCATTACTATACGTCCGGCAGGCAGGAATTAAAAGCGCGTTTGTTCGCGTTTTTTTGATTATAACTAGTTTAATTTCAGTTAATTGTAACGAATAATGGATGAGGGAGGGTGATCGCTTGTGCAGAATGCGCCTAATAAATAAACAGTGAAATGATCTTCCAATCGCGATCGTAGTCACAAATGATACGGAAGTAACATGATAATGTTATTTTAATATCATTGTTGTGTGATTGTTTCTGAGAGGTAGTAAAATGGATATCGCGGTTATTGGCTCTAACATGGTGGATCTCATCACCTACACCAATCAGATGCCCAAAGAAGGGGAAACCCTGGAAGCGCCAGCGTTCAAAATCGGCTGCGGTGGAAAAGGCGCGAATCAAGCTGTTGCAGCGGCGAAGCTCAACTCGAAAGTGCTGATGCTGACCAAAGTCGGTGACGATATCTTTGCGGATAACACGATTCGCAATCTCGAATCCTGGGGCATCAACACCACCTATGTCGAAAAAGTCCCGTGCACCAGTAGCGGCGTGGCGCCGATTTTTGTGAATGCGAACTCCAGTAACAGCATTCTTATTATTAAAGGAGCGAACAAGTTCCTCTCCCCGGAAGATATCGATCGCGCAGCGGAAGATTTAAAAAAATGTCAGCTTATTGTCCTGCAGCTGGAAGTTCAGCTGGAGACGGTTTATCACGCTATTGAGTTTGGTAAAAAGCATGGCATCGAAGTGTTATTAAATCCCGCTCCGGCATTGCGGGAATTAGATATGTCGTACGCCTGTAAATGTGATTTCTTTGTACCGAATGAAACCGAGCTGGAAATATTAACCGGTATGTCGGTGGAGTCGTATGACCATATTCGTGCCGCCGCCCGCTCCTTAGTGGATAAAGGGTTAAACAATATTATTGTGACCATGGGCGAAAAAGGTGCGTTATGGATGACGCGTGACCAGGAAGTCCATGTTCCGGCGTTTCGCGTTAATGCTGTTGATACCAGTGGCGCAGGCGATGCTTTTATCGGTTGCTTTGCCCATTACTATGTCCAGAGCGGAGATGTTGAAGCCGCGATGAAGAAAGCCGTCCTTTTCGCTGCGTTTAGCGTTACCGGGAAAGGCACACAATCCTCTTATCCGAGTATCGAACAATTTAATGAATTTCTTACCCTAAACGAATAATACTCCTGCACTGTAAAAGGTAGCACTATGAACGATAAAAACATCATTCAGATGCCCGATGGGTATCTGAATAAGACCCCTCTGTTCCAGTTTATTTTGTTATCCTGTTTATTCCCGTTATGGGGATGCGCAGCCGCATTAAATGATATTCTGATTACGCAATTTAAAAGCGTGTTTTCACTCAGCAACTTTGCCTCAGCATTAGTTCAGAGCGCCTTTTATGGCGGTTATTTTTTAATTGCGATCCCGGCATCCATGGTGATTAAAAAGACCAGCTATAAAGTGGCGATATTAATCGGCCTGACGCTGTATATCGTCGGCTGTACGCTCTTTTTCCCGGCCTCGCACATGGCAACCTACACCATGTTCCTTGCGGCGATCTTCGCGATTGCCATTGGTCTGAGCTTCCTGGAAACCGCGGCGAACACCTACAGTTCGATGATCGGTCCAAAAGCCTATGCCACCTTACGGTTGAATATCAGTCAGACTTTCTACCCGATTGGCGCGGCATCCGGCATTTTGCTGGGTAAATATCTGGTCTTTTCCGAAGGCGACAGTCTGGAAAAACAGATGGCGGGGATGAATGCCGAGCAGATCCATAACTTTAAAGTGTTGATGCTGGAAAACACCCTTGAGCCGTATAAGTACATGATTATGGTTCTGGTAGTGGTGATGGTGCTGTTCCTGCTGACCCGCTTCCCGACCTGCAAAGTGGCGCAAACCGCCAACCATAAACGCCCGTCGGCGATGGACACGTTGCGTTATCTGGCGAGCAATGCTCGTTTCCGCCGCGGTATTGTGGCGCAGTTCTTGTATGTGGGGATGCAGGTGGCCGTGTGGTCATTCACCATTCGTCTGGCGCTGGAGTTGGGCGATATCAACGAGCGTGATGCTTCTAACTTCATGGTTTATAGCTTTGCCTGCTTCTTTATTGGCAAGTTTATCGCCAACATCCTGATGACCCGTTTTAATCCGGAAAAAGTGCTGATTCTTTACTCCATTATCGGCGCGCTGTTCCTTGCCTATGTTTCGCTGGCACCGAGCTTTAGTGCGGTATACGTCGCGGTGCTGGTGAGCATTCTGTTTGGACCTTGCTGGGCGACTATCTATGCCGGTACGCTGGATACGGTCGATAACGAACACACTGAAATGGCGGGTGCGGTGATCGTGATGGCCATCGTTGGCGCCGCCGTGGTCCCGGCGATTCAGGGTTATGTGGCGGATATGTTCCACTCGCTACAACTCTCGTTCCTTGTCTCCATGCTGTGCTTCGTTTACGTGGGGGTCTATTTCTGGCGTGAAAGCAAAGTGCGCAGCCTGGCTGAAGCGACCGCATCCTGAGGAGAACGATTATGACAACACGTATCACGCTGTGGCGGACGCTCTTTGGTGAACATCCTCAAGTCCTGCTGGAGAACAGCGATTTCACGGTCACCGCCTTTCGTTATGCCAGCGGTGTGGAAGGGCTAAAGGTGCAGAACAGTCGTGGTCATCTGGTGATTCTGCCCTGGATGGGGCAGATGATCTGGGATGCCCGGTTTGACGGTCACGATCTGACCATGCGCAACATGTTCCGCCAGCCGAAACCCGCAACGGAAGTCGTGGCGACCTATGGCTGTTTTGCCTTCCATTCCGGACTGCTGGCCAATGGCTGCCCGTCGCCGGAAGATACTCACCCGTTGCACGGTGAAATGGCCTGTGCCGCGATGGACGAGGCCTGGCTTGAACTGGACGGCGACAGTCTGCGCGTGACCGGACGCTACGAGTATGTGATGGGATTCGGTCATCATTATCAGGCGCAGCCTGCGGTGGTGATGCATAAGGCGAGCGCGCTGTTTGATATTCAGATGGCCGTCACTAACCTCGCATCCGTCGCGATGCCATTGCAGTACATGTGCCATATGAACTATGCGTACGTACCGCAAGCCACCTTCAGCCAGAATATCCCGGATGAGGTGCTGCGGCTTCGCGAATCGGTCCCGGCGCATGTGAAACCCACCCAACAATGGCTGGCGTTTAATCAGCGGATCTTACAAGGCGAAGCGTCGCTGGTAGCGCTCAATGAACCTGACTTTTACGATCCGGAAATCGTCTTCTTTGCTGACAAACTGGACAGGTATACGGATAAACCCGAATTCTGCATGATCGCCCCGGATGGCACCACGTTTGTCACCCGGTTCGCCAGTTCGGAGCTCAACTACGTGACCCGTTGGATCCTGTATAACGGCGATCAGCAGGTCGCAGCATTCGCCCTGCCCGCCACCTGCCGTCCGGAAGGATTTCTCGCCGCCCAGCGAAACGGCTCGTTGCTTGAGGTCCCCCCCCAGCAAACCCGGACATTTACGGTCACCACCGGCATCGCCTGATCGCTCAAGGCTTGAACAGCAACGCGCTTATCGTTAAGGTAAGCGCTTTTGCCGGATGGCGGCGTAAACGCCTTATCAGGCCTACATCGGCACTCGCCTGTAGACCGGATAAGCGCAGCGCCATCCGACTTGCTTTAGCGCCAGGATGAACCCCATGATTACCGTTGCCCTGATAGACGACCACCTTATCGTTCGCTCCGGCTTTGCCCAACTGCTGGGGCTGGAGGCCGATTTGCAGGTGGTTGCCGAGTTTGGCTCGGGGCGTGAGGCGCTGGCGGGATTGCCGGGACGCGGTGTTCAGGTGTGTATTTGCGACATCTCGATGCCGGATATCTCCGGTCTGGAACTGCTGAGCCAGTTGCCGAAAGGAATGGCGACCATCATGCTCTCGGTACACGACAGCCCGGCGCTGGTGGAACAGGCGCTGAACGCCGGGGCGCGCGGTTTTCTCTCCAAACGCTGCAGCCCGGATGAACTGATTGCCGCGGTGCATACCGTGGCTACCGGCGGCTGTTATTTGACGCCGGAAATTGCCGTCAAACTGGCGGCCGGGCGCCAGGATCCGCTGACCCGACGCGAGCGCCAGGTGGCGGAAAAGCTGGCGCAGGGGATGGCGGTAAAAGAGATTGCCGTCGAGCTGGGGCTATCGCCGAAAACGGTGCACGTCCATCGCGCTAACCTGATGGAAAAACTGGGCGTCAGCAATGACGTTGAGCTGGCGCGGCGCATGTTTGACGGCTGGTAATGAAAACTCTGTTCTCGCGGTTAATCACCGTTCTCGCCTGCTTTTTTATCTTCTCTGCCGCCTGGTTTTGTCTGTGGAGTATCAGCCTGCATCTGGTTGAGCGCCCGGAACTGGCGGTACTGCTGTTCCCGTTTGGTTTGCGCCTGGGGCTGATGCTGCAATGTCCGCGCGGCTACTGGCCGGTATTGTTGGGCGCGGAATGGCTGCTGACCTTCTGGCTGGCGCAGGAAGTGGCGCTGGCGCATCTTCCCCTTTTGCTGATCGGCAGCCTGCTGACGCTGCTGCCCGTGGCGCTGATCTCCCGTTATCGCCATCAGCGCGACTGGCGAACGCTGTTGCTTCAGGGGGCGGCGTTGACGGCGGCGGCGCTGTTGCAGTCGCTTCCCTGGCTGGGACAAGGGGAGGAAGCGTGGAATGCGCTCCTGCTGACCCTGACCGGCGGACTGACGCTGGCGCCGATCTGCCTGGTGTTCTGGCACTATCTGACCAGCACCACCTGGCTGCCGCTGGGCCCGGCGCTGGTGTCGCAACCGGTGAACTGGCGCGGTCGGCACCTGATCTGGTATCTGCTGCTGTTCAGCGTCAGCCTGTGGCTCCAGTTGGGATTACCCGCTGAGCTTTCGCGATTTACCCCCTTCTGTCTGGCGCTGCCGATCATCGCGCTGGCCTGGCATTACGGCTGGCAGGGGGCGCTGATCGCAACGCTGATGAACGCTATTGCGCTGATTGCCAGCCAGACCTGGCACGATCACCCCGTAGATTTATTGCTCTCCCTGTTGGCGCAAAGCCTGACCGGACTGCTGCTTGGCGCGGGTATTCAGCGTCTGCGTGAGTTAAATCAGTCGCTGCAAAACGAACTGGCGCGTAATCACCGGCTGGCGGAGCGCCTGCTGGAAACGGAAGAGAGCGTACGCCGCGACGTGGCGCGTGAGTTGCACGACGATATCGGCCAGACCATCACCGCGATCCGTACTCAGGCCGGAATCGTGCAGCGCCTGGCGGTTGAAAACGGCGGCGTGAAGCAGAGCGGGCAGCTGATCGAACAGCTGTCGCTGGGCGTCTATGATTCCGTGCGCCGCCTGCTGGGACGCCTGCGTCCGCGCCAGTTGGATGATTTAACGCTGGAACAGGCGATCCGCTCGCTGATGCGGGAAATGGAGCTGGAAAGTCGCGGTATCGTCAGCCATCTCGACTGGCGGATCGACGAGACGGCGCTCAGCGAAGGCCAACGGGTGACGCTGTTTCGCGTCTGTCAGGAAGGGCTGAATAATATAGTGAAACATGCCAACGCCAGTGCGGTGACGCTACAGGGCTGGCAGCAGGACGAGCGGCTGATGCTGGTGATTGAGGATGACGGCAGCGGTCTGCCGCCGGGCTCCGGTCAGCAGGGTTTTGGCCTGACCGGGATGCGCGAGCGCGTGACGGCGCTCGGCGGTTCGCTGACGATTTCCTGCACGCACGGTACGCGAGTCAGCGTCTCGCTACCCCTGCGTTACGTTTGAGGAGCGGCAATGCTAACCTTTTTTAACGCCCCGGCGAATGCGCCGCAGTTAACGGACAAGCACGAGATCGACGATCTCTATCGCTACTGGCGTCGCCATATCCTGCTGACTATCTGGCTGGGCTACGCTCTGTTCTATTTCACCCGTAAAAGTTTTAACGCCGCCGTGCCGGACATTCTCGTCAGCGGCGTGTTAACCCGTAGCGATATCGGTCTGCTGGCGACGCTGTTTTATATCACCTATGGCGTGTCGAAATTCGTTTCCGGCATCGTCAGTGACCGTTCTAACGCCCGCTATTTTATGGGAACAGGGCTAATTGCCACCGGCATCGTCAATATTCTGTTTGGTTTCTCCACTTCACTCTGGGCGTTTGCCCTGCTGTGGGCGCTGAACGCCTTCTTTCAGGGATGGGGCGCGCCGGTGTGCGCACGTTTGCTGACGGCATGGTACTCCCGCAACGAGCGTGGCGGCTGGTGGGCTATCTGGAATACCGCACACAACGTTGGCGGCGCGTTGATTCCGATCGTCATGGCTGCTGCGGCACTGCATTATGGCTGGCGTGCCGGGATGATGATGGCCGGAACGCTGGCAATCGTCGTCGGTGTTTTTCTTTGCTGGCGACTACGCGACCGTCCGCAGGCCGTGGGGTTGCCACCGGTGGGGGACTGGCAGCACGATGCGCTGGAAATCGCTCAGCAGCAGGAGGGCGCGGGACTGACCCGTAAAGAGATCCTCACTAAATACGTACTGCTCAACCCTTACATCTGGCTGCTATCGCTCTGTTATGTGCTGGTGTACGTGGTGCGTGCGGCCATCAACGACTGGGGCAATCTGTATATGTCCGAGACGCTGGGCGTCGATCTGGTGTCTGCCAACATGGCGGTGACGATGTTCGAGCTGGGCGGATTTATTGGTGCGCTGGTGGCAGGCTGGGGGTCGGACAAACTGTTCAACGGCAACCGTGGACCGATGAACCTGATTTTTGCCGCCGGAATTTTACTTTCGGTGGGTTCACTGTGGCTGATGCCGTTTGCCAGCTATGTGATGCAGGCGGCCTGCTTCTTCACCACCGGATTCTTTGTCTTTGGTCCGCAGATGCTGATCGGTATGGCGGCAGCGGAGTGTTCGCACAAAGAGGCGGCAGGAGCGGCAACCGGGTTTGTTGGACTGTTCGCCTATCTCGGCGCATCGCTTTCCGGCTGGCCATTGGCGCAGGTGCTGGAAACCTGGTACTGGACGGGGTTCTTCGTCGTTATTGCTATCGCGGCAGGTATCTCTGCCCTGTTGTTACTGCCGTTCCTCAACGCTCAGGCTCCACGTGAGGCCAGCGAAGCGTGATGCAGCTCACTTTTTTATCGCGAGTGGGGCAAAACTAAGAAATTTTCCCGGTTTCGCCTGGACGCTGTCTCAGGCGTGTCTCCCGACTGATTTTTACAATGCCTGCCATTCGCAGGTATAAAAATTCGCTCGGGAGTCTCCTATGCTGGCCTTTCTAAACCAGGTGCGTAAACCGACCCTGGATCTGCCGCTCGATGTGCGGCGCAAGATGTGGTTCAAACCGTTCATGCAGTCTTATCTGGTGGTCTTCATTGGTTACCTGACCATGTATTTGATCCGCAAGAACTTTAACATCGCCCAGAACGATATGATTTCCACCTACGGGTTGAGCATGACGCAACTGGGGATGATTGGTCTGGGGTTCTCCATCACCTACGGCGTGGGTAAAACGCTGGTTTCCTATTACGCTGACGGCAAAAACACCAAGCAGTTCCTGCCACTTATGCTGATCCTCTCTGCGATTTGTATGCTCGGCTTCAGTGCCAGCATGGGAACGGGTTCCGTAAGCCTGTTCCTGATGATTGCCTTTTATGCCCTGAGCGGATTCTTCCAGAGCACCGGCGGCTCGTGCAGCTATTCCACCATCACCAAATGGACGCCTCGCCGTAAGCGCGGTACTTTCCTCGGTTTCTGGAATATCTCTCATAACCTTGGCGGCGCAGGTGCGGCCGGCGTGGCGCTGTTCGGTGCGAACGTGCTGTTCGACGGACACGTGATTGGGATGTTTATCTTCCCGTCGATTATCGCTCTGATTGTCGGCTTTATCGGTCTGCGCTTTGGTAGCGACTCGCCGGAATCTTACGGTCTCGGTAAAGCTGAAGAACTGTTCGGCGAAGAGATCAGCGAAGAGGATAAAGAGACCGAAGAAAATGAGATGACCAAATGGCAGATCTTTGTTGAGTATGTGCTGAAAAACAAAGTGATCTGGCTGCTGTGTTTCTCCAACATCTTCCTGTACGTGGTGCGTATCGGTATCGACCAGTGGTCTACCGTGTACGCTTTCCAGGAGCTGAAACTGTCCAAAGAGGTGGCAATTCAGGGCTTTACCTTGTTTGAGGTGGGGGCGCTGGTCGGTACGCTGCTGTGGGGTTGGCTCTCGGATCTGGCGAACGGTCGCCGTGCGCTGGTGGCCTGTGTGGCGCTGGCACTGATCATCGCGACGCTTGGCGTGTATCAACATGCCAGTAACCAGTATGTCTATCTCGCGTCACTGTTTGCGCTCGGCTTCCTGGTGTTTGGCCCGCAACTGTTGATTGGCGTGGCGGCGGTAGGTTTTGTTCCGAAAAAAGCTATTGGCGCGGCAGACGGTATCAAGGGCACCTTTGCGTATCTGATCGGCGATAGCTTTGCCAAGTTAGGTCTGGGGATGATTGCCGACGGTACGCCGGTGTTTGGTTTGACCGGCTGGGCGGGTACCTTCGCCGCGCTGGACGCTGCCGCGATTGGCTGCATCTGCCTGATGGCGATGGTCGCCGTCATGGAAGAACGCAAAATCCGCCGGGAAAGAAAAATTCAGCAGTTAAGAACCGCTTAAGTGTGTAGTTGGTAACATTTTGCCCAGCCTGTGCGCTGGGCTTTTTTATGCCTGTTTCTGGCGATGGTTGACTGAAATCAGTCAGCGATCTCATGGGAGGTGAAGGTAAAGGTTTCACCGTCAAACAGCCCCTGGCTGGTGAGTTTTAGTGCGGGGATCACCGGCAGAGAGAGAAACGCCATCTGAATAAACGGCTCATCAGGCAGAGTGCCACATTCTCTACCCGCCGCTTTTAGCGCATCGATCTGCTCCGCCAGAGAATCGGCGGTGTCGGTGCTCATTAACCCGGCAATCGGCAGCGGCAAATGGCATTGCACCTGTCCGCTGCGGACGACACAAAGTCCACCGCCATCGTCAATCACCTGATTAACCGCCAGAGCCATCTCTTCCGCGCTGCGACCGATCACCACAATGTTATGGCTGTCATGGCTGACCGTCGCCGCCAGTGCGCCTTCACGCAGCCCGAATCCACCTAATAAACTGCAGGCCGGGGGCGACTGGCGACCGTAGCGTTCAAGCACGGCGATATAGCAAATATCATGACGATCGAAGCCCTCCGCGGTGCACACGCAGTCACTGGCGCCTGTCACCAGCTCGTTAGGGATAACATCGATCACCCGATAGCGTTTGCCGGGGGTGAAATGCAGCGGGAAGTCATCGGTGCAAACGGGGAGGCGCGCAATGGTATTGCCATACGGCGGAACGGTTTGCGCCAGCCTTGCCGGTTCTTCGGTTTTAAGACGTTCGGTGTCAACAGGTTCTCCTTTGACAAACACCTGCTGTACCGTCACGTTGCGGGCATCGCTGAGCAGGACAATATCCGCCTGTTTTCCGGGGGCCAGTAAGCCAAGATGGCGCAGGCCAAAATGATGAGCGGCGGACCAACTGGCGACGCGATAAGCAACGTGTAGCGGGACATTATGATGCAAAATCAACCGGCGAATCAGGGCGTCGATATGCCCTTCATGAGCGATCTCCCACGGGTTGCGGTCGTCGGTGCAGAGCAGACACTGTGGGCTGTTGAACGCGTTGATCAGCGGTGCCAGCGCATCGAGGTTGCGGGCGGCGGAACCTTCGCGGATCATCAGCGCCATCCCGCGTTGTAGCTTGCGACGCCCCTCCTCCAGTGTGTAGCTCTCGTGGCAATTCTCGATCCCGGCGGCGATGTAGGCGTTGAGCGCCTTACCGCTCAGTCCTGGACAGTGGCCGTCCAGCGTCAGAGGGCGAAAGGCGGCCATTTTGTCGAGCAACGCATCCTGTCCTGCAATGACGCCTGGGTAATCCATCACTTCTGCCAGTCCGGCGACCAGCGGGTGATCGCGCCAGGTCAGCATCTGGTCGAGGGAGAAATGTGCGCCATTCACATCACATCCCTCCAGAGCGGGAACACAGGAACTCACCTGCAGATACTGATTCTGCTTCGCCTGTTCGGCGCAGCGGATAAACCAGGAGAACCCTTTTTCGCCCATCACATTGACGATTTCATGTGGATCGCACACGACGGTGGTGAGCCCGCGCGGCAGCGTCGCGGTTTCAAAAGTCACTGGCGTCATCATGCTGGATTCAATGTGCAGGTGAGAGTCGATAAAGCCGGGAACCGCCGTTGCGCCGTGGGCGTCGATGCGCCGTAATGCCGGAGCGTCACAATACTCCGCCCCGATGCCCGCGATATGCCGTCCTTTGATCACAATAGGGCCGGTCATTTCTCCGCCATTGATAATATCGAGAAGAATGACATTATCAATAATATAATCAGCAACCGCTTCGCCGCGTGCGACGGCTAACAATTCCTGCTGTTCCTGACGGCTAATATAATGAAATTTATGACTTATGACGTTATTCATATTTTTCTCATTTTGATTTTATCAATTTGATTATTATTTATCATTAAGAAATGCCGGGTGATTATTTTAAGTTTATCGATTAACGGGCATTTGCATTGTGATTACAATCACTGAATTAAAGACGGGAGATGTTTTAAATGAGGCCTGCTTATATCTTCATGAATGGATGAGAAAAATGAATAATGATATCAGTGATGACGTGCAGCATGATTCAAATCACCTTTCGCGATTATTTAAACTCCGCCAGCATGGCACCGACGTGCGGACCGAAACGATTGCCGGGATGACGACGTTTTTAACGATGGTGTACATTGTTTTTGTTAACCCGCAAATACTCGGGGCCGCGCAGATGGACCCCAAAGTGGTGTTTGTCACCACCTGCCTGATCGCCGGTATTGGCAGCATCGCGATGGGCCTCGTCGCTAATCTTCCCGTTGCATTAGCGCCGGCGATGGGATTGAACGCGTTTTTTGCCTTTGTGGTGGTGGGCGCGATGGGGGTAAGCTGGCAAACGGGAATGGGGGCTATCTTCTGGGGGGCGGTCGGACTATTTTTACTCACCCTTTTTCGCATTCGTTACTGGATGATTTCTAATATCCCGATTAATTTACGTATCGGCATCACCAGCGGAATCGGTTTGTTTATTGCGTTGATGGGATTAAAAAACTCGGGCGTCATTATTGCAAATAAAGACACTCTGGTGACCATTGGTAACTTAAGCTCCCACAGCGTATTACTCGGTATTTTAGGTTTCTTTATTATTACCGTACTGTCATCACGCCATTTTCATGCTGCGGTGTTGGTCTCTATTGTCGTCACCTCCTGCTGTGGATTATTTTTCGGCGATGTCCACTTTAGCGGCATCTATTCTGTGCCTCCCAGTATTAGCGGGGTGATGGGTGAGGTCGATTTAAGTGGTTCTTTATCGCTTAATCTGGCCGGGATTATCTTTTCGTTCATGCTCATCAATTTGTTTGATTCATCAGGAACATTAATTGGTGTGACGGATAAAGCCGGGTTAATCGGTAGCGACGGTAAATTTCCTGGTATGAGACGAGCGCTGTATGTCGACAGTGTGAGTTCGGTTGCCGGGGCGTTTATCGGCACCTCTTCCGTGACGGCCTATATTGAGAGTACCTCGGGCGTGGCGGTTGGCGGGCGCACCGGCCTGACGGCGGTGGTGGTTGGCGTGCTCTTCCTGTTGGTCATGTTTTTTTCTCCGCTGGTGAGTATGGTTCCCGCTTATGCAACGGCAGGCGCGCTGATCTTTGTCGGTGTGCTGATGACTTCCAGCCTCTCCCGCGTTAACTGGGATGATTTAACCGAATCGGTACCTGCGTTTATCACCACGGTGATGATGCCTTTTAGTTTTTCCATTACTGAGGGGATCGCGCTTGGCTTTATGTCGTACTGCATCATGAAAGTGTTTACCGGACGCTGGCGGGAACTGAACCTGTGCGTCGTTGTGGTCGCGGTGCTGTTTGCGCTGAAAATCATTCTGGTGGATTAGTATTCATGGGCCGTTTCCAGATATCATGAGCGCTGATAAAGCAGGAGAACGCATGATCTGGATAATGCTGGCCACACTGGCGGTGGTGTTTGTTATCGGGTTTCGGATACTCACTTCCGGATCCCGACGGGCGATTCGCCGCTTGAGCGAGCGTCTGAATATTGATGTGGTGGCGGTAGAATCGATGATCGATCAGATGGGCAAAGCGCAGGGTGAGGCATTTATGCAGTATCTCCATCGCCCCGACGAGTCACATCTGCAAAATGCCGCTCAGGTTTTGTTGATCTGGCAGAGCGTCATTGTGGACGGCAGTGAGCAGAACCTGTTGCAGTGGCATCGCCTGCTACAAAAGGCCAGGCTGGCTGCGCCAATCACCGACGCGCAGGTGCGTCTGGCGCTCGGTTTCTTACGTGAGGTTGATCCGGATATGCAGGACATCAATGCCTTCCAGATGCGCTACAACGCTTTTTTTCAGCCCGAAGACGGTGTGCACTGGCTGCATTAAGATCAATATGGATGATGAATGTCGTTATGCAAGTGAAGCGTAAGACAGGTTTAGCCATTGGACAAATAGTTGCCAAAACGTTAAATACGTCACAATTAAAATGTTACACTGCGTGACTTTTCCACAAGAACACCACGCAGGTCGCATAAATGAGTGAATGTATCGAAGAGAAAACCCGCGCTGACGTTGTCGCCCGCCCGAACTGGTCGGCGGTATTTGCCGTGGCGTTCTGTGTTGCTTGCCTGATTACCGTCGAGTTTTTACCCGTCAGTCTGTTGACGCCGATGGCGCAGGACCTGGGGATTTCTGAAGGCGTTGCCGGACAGTCGGTGACCGTCACCGCGTTTGTCGCCATGTTTGCCAGTCTGTTTATCACGCAGATCATTCAGTCTACCGATCGTCGTTATGTGGTGATTCTGTTCTCCGTATTACTGACCCTCTCCTGCCTGCTGGTCTCTTTTGCCAACTCCTTTGCGTTGTTGCTGGTGGGACGCGCCAGTCTGGGGCTGGCGCTGGGCGGATTCTGGGCGATGTCGGCTTCGCTGACCATGCGGTTGGTTCCGCCGCGTACGGTGCCGAAAGCGCTGTCGGTGATTTTCGGTGCAGTTTCCATCGCGCTGGTGATTGCCGCTCCGCTGGGCAGTTTTCTGGGCGGGATCATCGGCTGGCGTAACGTCTTTAACGCGGCGGCGGTGATGGGTGTGCTGTGTATTGTCTGGGTGGTGAAATCACTGCCGTCACTGCCCGGCGAGCCTTCTCATCAGAAGCAGAACATGTTCAGTCTGTTGAATCGTCCCGGTGTTGCGGCAGGGATGATCGCCATCTTTATGTCCTTTGCCGGACAGTTTGCGTTCTTCACTTACATCCGCCCGGTGTATATGAATCTGGCAGGCTTTGATGTCGATGGCCTGACGCTGGTGCTGCTGAGTTTTGGCATCGCCAGTTTTGTCGGCACCTCGCTGTCGTCCATGATTCTTAAACGCTCGGTCAAGCTGGCATTAGCCGGTGCGCCGCTGGTACTGGCGCTGAGCGCGTTGGTGCTGACGCTGTGGGGGAGTGACAAGATTGTGGCGGCCAGCATTGCGATTATCTGGGGACTGGCGTTTGCACTGGTGCCGGTGGGGTGGTCGACGTGGATTACCCGATCGCTTGCCGATCAGGCAGAAAAGGCTGGATCCGTCCAGGTCGCCGTGATCCAGCTTGCCAATACCTGTGGGGCCGCGGTGGGAGGCTATGCACTCGATAACCTTGGCCTGCTGTCGCCCCTGATGCTCTCCGGCAGCCTGATGCTGCTGACGGCGCTTCTGGTGGCAGCGAAAGTTCGCATAAAGGGTATGCAATGATCTCACACTCTGTTTGCCGGATGGCGCTGCGCTTATCCGGCCTACAATACAGAGACTTGTAGGCCGGATAAGGCATTTATGCCACCATCCGGCATAACGCGATATTGCCCATCAGAACCACGCTTCCCACATCGCGCCGACGTTGAAATCGTCCAGCGTTTCGTCATCCGTGCCGTTCACGCGAGCGGTGCGGTCGTTATCCACTTTGCCGCCGGTGACGTAGAAGCGCAGCATCGGGCGGAACTCCGGTCCCATCGCAATCGACATGTTCTGCGACAGCGTCAGCTTCCAGCCTTTGTTATCGCCGCCGTTGTCATAGTCAACACGCTGATAGCCCGCTTCCAGCCAGGTGGAGTGCACGTCGTTCCAGAAGTACATTGGACGCACAATGGCACCGTAGTTCTTGCGATTTTCACTCTGATCGGCGCTGTTGTCGTAGTCATGGAATGCCAACAGGTATTCAACCTGCGCCTGCTGCGTAAACTTGTGACTACCTTCGAAGCTGGCGTAAATTGCCGTCAGATCGTCGGTTTTGTTGTAGACGCTGTTGTCGGAATTATCAGAGTAACGGGCGATCACTTTGTTGACGCCGCTGTCATTGGTATGGCTTACCACAAACGCGCCCTGCCAGGCGTTCAGGCGGTCGTCGGTATCGACAGCCTTCGAGTCAAAGCCATAGTTGGCATAGATTTCCAGATCTAACGGGCCGAGCTTCATACCGTGAATTTTTGAGGTTACGGCGTAGTTGCCTTTGTCACCAGTGCCGGAACCGCCGGTACAGGTGATGCGTGACGGGTTGGCTTCATCCTCCATCACTTCCGGGCTGCACGATTCCACGGCGGCCACGGTCGCCACGTCAAACTGCACGCCGCCAATATCGAAGTTCTTCACCCCGGCGCCCTGGCCGTCGTGGTTCATCCAGAAGTAGTCGTTGATCCCTTGTTGCGGACGTTGGTGGAAGTCGCGACCCGCCCAGATATAAGCGTTCGGGTTGGATTCCAGAACGTTGGTCACTCCCGCGTAGGCTTTTTTGAGGTTCACCTCGTCGCCCCAGTGGTCGATCATGACGTTGATATCCCAGATCGCGCCGTTGTCGCCTTTGAATGCTTTGGAAAGCTGGAATTCGCCGCCGTTGCCTTCGTTACCCAGACGACCAATGGCGGACGCGCCGTTATAGGAACCGTCCACGCCGACGTACTTCTGATCGCCGCTCTGGAAGTGCGCGCCGTAACGCGCATAGCCGCTGAATTTCACACCGAACGGAATGGCCATATCGGGCGACTGTGCGGCGCTTTGCGGCTCAACAATCACATCGGTTTTTTTCGCCACAGCAGCGTCCATTTTCGCCTGACGTTCCGCAAGGGCTTTGTCTACGGCTTTGGCGACAATGGCGTCGATTTGTTCCTGAGTAAATTCCTGTGCGAGTACAGAAATCGGGCAAAGCGCGGCCACGACCGCCATGGCTAATGGAAGTTTTTTTATCATGTTCATGGTTATCTCATTTACGTTTTATCCTTCAGTTTGCATTGAGCATTCTGAATAGATGTGCGCATTAATTTATTTTAAGATAATAACCATCCCGCCTCGGTGTAATTCGCTATCACCAAAACAAGTTGATCTGTTATTTATAGATAGAGGTACAGATAGTATTTATTTAATCGTAGTGACGTCTCCGTTTATTATTATACCCTTCGTCTTTCAAGCAGCTTCTTTGTTGGCTACGTTCGTTCACCCCAGTCACTTACTTGAGTAAGCTCCAGGGGATTCTCTCTCTTGCCGCCTCGAAGCAACTCGAAATCCATTGGGTATAGATTTAAATTAACGTTGATAGAGGTGAATAATTTCTTCTGACAGTTCGCGGGCTAGCAGCGATGTCATTAAATGATCCTGTGCATGCACCATAATTAACGTCATGGGTTGCCGGGCTTCCCCGGCATCCTGTTCGATCAATTTGGTTTGCATGTGGTGGGCCTGACGGGCGTAACCGTCAGCTTCCCGAAGCAGGCTTTTCGCCTCGTCAATGTTGCCTGCGCGCGCGGCGTGCAGCGCCTCGAAGCACAGACTACGGGACTGTCCGGCATTGACGATAATTTCCATTACTGCTTCTTCTAATGCAATCATTGTCTGTATCTCTTAATCGAATCCGTTATGTTCGGCGGTATTGGCGAACCACTCGCCGCTCTTTTTCACCGTACGTTTTTGCGTGTCTAAATCTAACTGGACAAAACCATAGCGGTTTTTATATCCGTTGAGCCATGACCAGTTATCAATAAAGGTCCACATATGGTAACCAAGACACTGACAGCCTTCGCTGATCCCTTTATGCAACCATTTAAGATGTTCAGCGACAAATTCAATACGGTAACTGTCGTTAATTTGCCCATCCTGAATAAAGCGGTGTTCGTTTTCTACGCCCATTCCGTTTTCAGAAATAAAGCAGCGCGGGTTGCCGTAATTATCACGCAGATTGGTAATAATATCGTAAATACCCGGCTCATAAATTTCCCATCCACGATAAGGGTTCATTTTGCGGCCTGGCATTTCATAATAATCAAACAGCCACTCCGGCATAAAGGGCGCATTCAGATTAACGGCGGTATCGCGGCATTTCACCCGACGCGGCTGGTAGTAGTTAATGCCCAGCAGGTCGATTTTGCCCTCGGCAATCAGCTGTGCGTCACCCGGTTGGCAGGCTGGCAGTTGATCGTACTCTTTCAGTAATGCCACCAGATCCGCCGGATATTCCCCTTTCAGCACCGGGTCGAGGAAACTGCGGTTGAACAGCAGATCCGCATGGTGCGCGGCTTTCACATCCGCAGGGTGCTGTGAGCGCGGATAAGAAGGCGTCAGGTTGAGCACGACGCCGATTTCGCCGTCGTTGTTGCCCGCGCGATATGCGCGAACCGCCGTCGAGTGCGCCAGCACGGTGTGATACGCCACGGTGGCGGCACGTCTGAAATCCACCACGTTGGGGTAATGGAAGTCATACAGATAACCGCCTTCCACCGGCACAATCGGCTCGTTAAAGGTGAACCAGTGCTTAACGCGGTTGCCGAACAATTCGAAACACGTCTGTGCGTAGCGGCCAAAGGCTTCCACGACGTCACGGTTTTCCCAGCCGCCTTTCTCCTGCATCACCATCGGCATGTCGAAGTGAAACAGTGTGATAAACGGCGTGATGCCCTGCTCCAGCAGTTTGTCGATAACGTTGTTATAGAACGCCACTGCATCAGGATTCACCTCGCCCGTGCCATCAGGAATCAGGCGCGACCAGCTTAACGAGGTGCGGAAGCTGTTATGTTTCAACTGCTTCAGCAGCGCGATGTCCTGTTTCCAGTGCTGATAAAAGGTTGAGGTGTTCGCCGGGCCAACCCCCTGATGGAAACGACCTGGCTGGCGGTCGAACCACACATCCCATGTGGTCTGGCTTTTGCCGCCGTTCAGGCTATCCCCTTCGGTTTGCAGCGCTGAGCAAGCACTGCCCCACCAGAAGTTTTCAGGAAAACGGTATCTCATTGTTCTGACTCCTTGATTCATTATGAGTTGCTACGGGCAGCGTTCGCCACGGAGACGGCATCCTGGGCTTTTTGCTCTTCTGTTTTCATCAGGGAGCGTTCGTATGCGCGCAGGAACGGGAGGTAAATCAACGCTGACATCACCATACAGATCAGGCACATCACCACCGGACTAAAGGCCCAGTTTGCCGCCCACGAGGCGCCAATTGGTGCGGGCGTGGTCCACGGCGTCAGTGACACCACCTGATCCAGCCAGCCCAGGCGGGTCGCGGCGTAAGCCAGTACGGCGTTGATCATGGGCACGAAAACGAACGGGATAAACAGCATCGGGTTCATGATGATCGGCGCACCGAACAGAATAGGCTCATTAATGTTGAAGAAGCTAGGAACGATGCCCATTTTGCCGATCGTCCGCAGATGGGTAACGCGACTACGCAGCAGCAGGAAAGCCAGTGGTAAAGTCGAGCCCACGCCGCCAATCAGCAGGTAGTGATCCCAGAAACCTTGTAGATAAACGTGCGGCAGTGCGACACCCGCCGCGAGAGCGGCCTGGTTTGCCGACAGGTTTGCCATCCAGAATGGGTTCATAATGCCCGTGACGATCAGCGAGCCGTGAATACCAGCAAACCAGAAAATCTGGCACATCAGGACCGAAAGCAGAATCGCCGGCAGGGAGTCAGATGCTGAAACCAGCGGTGCCAGCAGGTGCATAATCGCCTGCGGAATAATCATTCCGGTCTGCGCTTCAATAAACAGATTCAGCGGATGTAGCGTCGCAATGACCACCAGAACCGGGATGAGGATCTCAAATGAGCGGGCGACGCCGGTCGGAACCTCTTTCGGCAGACGAATAGTGATGTTGTGCTGCTTTAGCCAGGCATAAACGCGGGTGGAATAAATCGCGGTGATCAGCGCGGTAAAGATCCCCTGACCGGAAAGGTACTGTGTGGAGATTTTCCCGTCGGCGTACGGTGCGGCGACCAGTAAAAAGGCCATAAACGCCAGCAGACCGGACATAATCGGATCGAGATTAAACTGACGGCCCAGACTGGCGCCAATGCCCACGGAGATGAAGAACGTCATAACGCCCATGCTGAGGTTAAACGGCAGCATCAACTGTTCACGGTATGTGGCGGAAAAATCGAGCCAGCCACGGGCAAAACTGTTGGTGGTTTCGGCAGAGAACGGCGGGAAAATAAACACCAGCATGAACGAGCCGATGATCATAAACGGCAGCGCCGCAGTAAAACCATCACGAATCGCAATCACGTATTTCTGCTGGCCCAGTTTACCGGCAAGAGGCGTGATGGATTGTTCTATGACAGCAACCATTGACTGATATAACGAACTCATAATGACACCTTTCTAATGTGCCGCTTCAATCAGCGACAGAGCAAAATCCAGCACCTTGTCACCGCGTTGCATTCCGTAATCCTGCATATCAATGGCCTTTACGGGGATGTTTTGGGTGGCAGCCTTCTCTGAGAGCGTGTTAAGCATGTATTTTACCTGGGGGCCAAGCAGCACCACCTGGTAATTTGGAAACTGAATGTCAAATTCGGAAACGCCATATGCATCAATTTGGACTGGCAGCTTCCGCTCTTCTGCGGCTTCGACCATTTTACGAACCAGCAGACTGGTGGACATCCCTGCAGAGCAACACAACATAATCCTGAACATTATTAACCATCCTCAAAATGTAAAAACTTATTGCGAGTCTGATTTGATATCATACGGAAACCGGTTTCCATACGAAGCAAACGGAACTGTGACAACCGTCAAGATCTTATTCTTATAAGGCTAATTATTTGGATTTGGCTCACGCTTTTGGTGCTATTTCACGCTTTTTGAGTGGAAACGGAAAATCGGTTTCCATGAAAAACGGAAACAGCTATACTGCGGGTGGTGATTATTTGAGCCAATGTTAAATTCAGGATTGAAGGAGCCAGGCAGGCTCTGTCAGGGGAGAATGATGTCTACTATCAACGATGTATCGCGTTTGGCTGGCGTGTCTAAAGCCACGGTGTCGCGCGTGTTGAGCGGATCGCGTGGTGTGAAGGAAGCCAGTCGTCTTGCCGTGTTAAAGGCGGTGGATGAGCTGAACTATCGTCCGAATGTGATTGCCCAGTCGCTACTCAGCCAGAGCACCGGCTGCATTGGCGTGATTTGCGCGCAGGACAACATCAACCAGACGACGGGCTACCTTTACGCACTGGAAAAACATCTGAGCCAGCACCAAAAACACCTGTTGCTTCGCTTCGCCAACACCAAAGCAGAGGTGATGAGCGCCCTCGATGAATTAAGCTGTGGCCTGTGTGACGATGTGCTGATTATTGGGGCGCGTTTCCCGCTGAACATCAGCCAGGAAAACGTCATTCTGGTGGATTGTCTGGAAGCGGGCGACGATGTGACCAGTATTCAGTTTGACCACAGCTTTGCCACCGAAACAGCCTGTAACTATCTGATTAGTCAAAATCGTCGGCAGATAGCCCTCATTCATCCTGAAGGTATGGGTTTCTCCGAACAGGTGCTGCTCGGCTACAAACATGCGCTGGAGAAGAATTTCCTGCCCTTTAACCGTAACCTGGTGTTTATGGAAGCCACCTCTTCCTCGGTAGCGTTACAGGAGTTGTTGAATAACGCCTCCACGCTCAATTTTAACGCGCTGCTGGTGGCGGATGAGCAGCAGGCTCAGCGGGTGATCCCGCAATTGCAGGCGTTTAATAAGTCGGTTCCGGAAGATATTATGATCTTCAGCCTTGCCGGTTCGCTGCATCTGCCGGGGATCCCGACCATCCCGGCAATCGAATACTCCATGGATGCGATGGCGGCGCGGATTGTCAGCTGGCTGAACGAAAAAACGCAAAGCATGTTGGGATCGTATGTGCTGCGCGGCGACTTAATTATTCCGGATGTTCGCCAGCGATAAGCTCATTATCGGGCGTGAAGCACAGGCTTCACGCTACATATCCGGGCATACCACCTTGCCGAGCGCTTCCCAGTAGTTGCTCTGATTATTCCTTTCCATCGCCACCGCCGCCTCGCGGATGTGCTGCTGATTGCCTTCATTCGCCATGATCGTTTTTTCCCATGCCTCGTCTGAAGGCGAACCTTGCGGCGTACAAATTTTTCGTAAGTCTTTGAGTATCGTATTTTTTTCGTGCGCGGATTGCAGTGCGCCATAAGGCGAGTCGGCCTGCGCCAGAGCCGGCAGCAAGAAAAGGGCGGCAATGATCGGTAAAACGGCTCGTTTCATGATAATAATCCTTGTAGTCGATGCGCATCATTTCAAGAATAAGTGTAGACGGTGTACGACTCTCTCAGCAGCCCGTGCGAATGTCGGAAAATGCTTCAGCCAAAAGTTGTATTTTTTCAGGAGGATAGAATGCAGATACAGATTACCGATACCGTTACCGAAGACGATCAAAACACGCTGCTCACCGGATTGCGTGCTTACAATTTTCAGTTTCTGCAAACGAGAAATTTTGGCGATCTGGCGGTTTACTGGCGTGACGAGCAGCAGAATATCCGGGGGGGATTAATTGGCAAAATCAAAGGGGAATGGCTGAGCATTGATTTGTTATGGATGCATGAATCCCTGCGTAAAGGCGGTTACGGTAGCCAGCTAATCCAGGCCGCAGAGCACGCCGCTCGCGAAAGAGGATGTCTCCATGCGCTGGTCGATACCCTGAGTTTTCAGGCGCTGCCGTTCTACCAGAAGAACGGTTACCAACTGCAACTGACGCTTGATGACTTCCCGGAAAAAGGGGCTGCCCGGCATTATTTATCGAAAACATTTTGATGACCGGAGGCATTCGCCGTGACGTCTGGACGCCGATTCACTTTCTTGCATAGCAGAATAGTGTATGTTCTGAACAATCATTTAATTCTTAAGCGGTAAAGAGATGAGACGGATCGAGATCGTACTGGGAGAGCTTGAAAGGCTGACGCGTGGGCTGGATCGTGCCGATTTGGCGCAGGAGACGGCGTTCACCGCGGAGGCGATTGGCTTCAACCTGGGGCTGGCGCGCAACTCGGTCAGTAAAGATCTCAACCAATTGTGGAATGACGGTCTGGCGATTAAAAGCCGGGGGCGTCCGGTGTTCTTCCTGCACCGCCAGACGCTGGAGACATTGCTGGGGCGCAAACTGGAGAGTAGCGAGCGCGAGGTGCGCTCAGTGGCCGACCTGCTTCCGCAAGCGGAAAATACGGGCGACGACGATCCTTTCACCGGCCTGATTGGCTACGACCGCAGCCTGCGCGATGCGGTTGAAAAAGGCCGCGCCGCTGTGCTCTATCCGCAGGGGTTGCATGTGCTGCTGACCGGCCCGTCCGGCGTGGGGAAAACCTTTTTTGCCGAACTGATGCACCGCTTCGCCTGCGAAAAGGCCGTCGGTTCCCCGCCGCCGCTGGTCTACTTTAACTGCGCCGAGTACGCCCATAACCCGGAACTGCTCTCTTCACACCTGTTTGGCCATCGTCAGGGGGCATTTACCGGCGCGAACGAGAATAAACCCGGTCTGGTTGAGCAGGCGGACGGCGGCTATTTACTGCTCGATGAAGTGCACCGTCTGCCCTACGAAGGTCAGGAAAAACTGTTTTCTATTCTCGATAAGGGTGAGTACCGTCCACTGGGGGACAGCAGCAAGGCGCGTCCGATCTCGGTACGGCTGATTTGCGCCACCACGGAACCGGCGAGTTCGTCCCTGTTGCGTACCTTCCAGCGACGAATTCAGGTGAGTATCGATTTGCCGGGAATTCGTCAGCGATCGATTGAAGAACAAGTGGAGCTGATTGTCGGTTTCCTGCAGCGTGAAAGTCGCAAAATCGAGCGCACGGTCAGCATCGACAAAACGCTACTGCTCTGGCTGTTGAACAAACCGCTGGAGGGCAACATTGGTCAGTTGAAGAGCGATATCCAGTTCCTGTGCGCCCAGGCGTGGGCGTCGGGGATGACGGAACATAATGACACACTACAGCTGGATAAACGGCTGGCGGAGATACCGTTCCACGCCACGCCGGAGCAACGTCTGCTGGTTGATGCCTTGTTTGAAGGGAAAGAGCGGCTGAACATTGATGCGCGCACGTTGCCGGCGCTGAAAACGTCGCTGGCGACCGGGGCGGAAATCGAAGAGAGCGATCTGTTTTACAGCTTCCTGACCCGTGAATATGTCAATCTGCGCAACAGTAATGTCCCGCCGGCGGAAACGCTGGCTATCCTGAAAAACAAGCTGAGTTCAATCTTTGAATATGGCCTCTACAGTCGCGATAGCGTGGCGCATCCACCGCGTTATGGCGATCAAATCGAAGAACGTGTGACGCTGTTGATCGGCTGCGTGGAACAGGTGCTGGGCTTTACGCTGCCGGAAAATCTGGTGAATCCGCTGCGCAAGCACTTCCTGGCGCTGATTGGCTACGTCCAGCGTGGGTTGATTCCCCAGCTCTACTCTTCCAGCCTGATCCTCGATCGCTGCAAAGATGAATACGATAACGCCACGCTGCTGTGCCGCAAAATCAATGAATTGCTGCATATTCAGTGCCCGGCGACGGAAGTCGTCTGGCTGTGTCTGTTCCTGAAAGAGTGCCGTCACTACCGCCAGCGCATTGATGCCAGTCCGGATTGCGGGGTGATTCTGGTCGCTCACGGCGCGACAACCGCGACCAGCATGGCGCAGTATGTTAACCGTGTACTGGAACGCGACCTGTTCAGCGCAGTCGACATGCCGTTTGAGCAGTCAGTACATGACACGCTGGAAACGCTGACCCAGATTATTCAGACCCAACGCTATCAGCGGCTGATCCTGATGGTCGATATTGGTTCGCTGGTACATTTTGGCAGTACGATCAGCAAGTTATTTCAGATAGACGTACTGCTGATGCCCAACATCACGCTGACCAGCCTGCTGGAGATTGGGCTGGATTTAAGCTACGAAACCAGCGATTTACCCCAGTTGGCGGCGCTCATGCAGAGTAAAAACATCCCCTGCCAGCTGTGTACGCCGCAGCAGGAAAACGGCGGCAAAGTGCTGGTTGTCTCCTGCATTACCGGCATGGGGACGGCGGAAAAGATTAAAAAAGTGCTTGAGGAGAGCTTCGGCGAACTGATGTCGCAGGACACGCGAATGGTGATCCTCGATTACAACGACGTACGCAGTCTCGAACGAGTCCAGCAGGCGCTGAATGCCAATGAGCGACTGGCGGGGATTGTCGGCACTTTCCAGCCCGGTCTACCGGATATTCCGTTTATCTCGCTGGAAGAACTGTTCTCTGAGCAGGGACCGGAGCTGGTGTTAAGCCTGCTGACGCCGGATCTCTCCAGCGCCGAGCGCCGTCTGGAGATGGAGCGCAGCGCCATGCGCTTTATCAGCGCGCTGACTATGGAGAGCATCATCAACCATATTTCAGTGCTCAATCCGCAGCGCATTCTGAAGGAGATGGAGGGCGTGCTTAACCATCTGACGACTGCGCTTTCCCTCAAACCCAGTCGCCAGGTGACACTACGCTTCCTGATCCACTGTTGTTGCATGGTTGAGCGTATCGTGATCAACCGTAAACCGTTACAGATGGCGCTGGAAAACAAACCGAATCTGGATCCCCGCGCGTTTAGTGTCATTAAATCTGCGTTTCTGCCGATCGAAGAGGTCTATGCCATCCGGTTATCGGATGCGGAATATTTTTATATCTACGAACTGCTTTATAGCTGATCCCTTAACGGGCGAGGCGTTGCGCCTTGCCCGCTCTCCTTTCCCCCTCACGTGACACAAATACTGGCACAGCCTTTGCTCTTACTTTGATGAGTTTTGCCGGATGGCGGCATAAATGCCTTATCCGGCCTACAAAAGCACTATCCGTAGGCCTGATAAGCGAAGCGCCATCAGGCATTGCAAGTCTCATGTAATCGCGCCAGGAGGCCATTTTGACTACCACTCAACCGTTGCCCGAAATTCTGCTGCTTACGCATGGCGGCTGGGGACAACAGCTCTGTAACAGCCTGCGCATGGTGATGGGCGAAATTAAAGGCGTGACGGAAATTGCGCTGATGCCCGTCGATACGTTGGGCGAGTTTTATCAGCGTGTCGAAGACGTGGTGAAAACCATGCCGGATGGCTCACTGATTCTGACCGATTTTGTTGGCGGCACGACGTCGAATGTGGCGGCGCGGCTGAGTGCGGATTATCCGGTGGCAGTCATTTCCGGATTGAACGCGTCGCTGCTGCTGGAAGCACTGGACAAACGTGAACACGGTTCACTGACCACCTGCGTCAGCGAACTGGTGGAAGCCGGACGCAGCAGTTGCCTGGACGTTGTCGCTCACGTCCGTCAATTACAACAATCACAATAAGGAAAATCATCATGGCAAACATCGTGTTATGTCGTATCGATAGCCGACTGATCCACGGACAGGTGGTGACGAAGTGGGTTGGACAGTCCCAGGCCAACCGCATCGCGGTGGTCAGCGATGAACTGGATGCCGATCCGTTTATGAAAAACATCTACCTGATGGCCGCGCCGCCGAACATTAAAGTGGATTGCTACAGCAACCAGAGCTTTGCGGCCTCATGGCAAGAGAGCCAACTGGGCGACGGCAATGTGCTGGTGCTGTTCCCTTCTCTGGCGGCGATTCAGCAGGCCGTACAACAGGGGTTTGATGTCTCCACGATTCAGGTTGGTGGTCTGGGCGGTGGACCAAACCGCAAAGCGGTATTCCAGAACATTACGCTCGATGAAAAAGACGTTGGCATTCTTAACGACCTGAAAAGTCGTGGGATTCAGGTATTCTTCCAGACTATCCCGGAAGATAAACCGCAGTCGCTGGACGATATCCTGAAAAAATTCTAATTCTCTGATAATGGGATAACACTATGGATACCTTAGTTTTTGCAAGCCTCATGGGGTTGTATTACTGGTTTGCCCGCTTACGCCTTGGCTACACCTTCTCTGCCATGCTGCTTCAGCCGGTGGTGGTGGCTGTCTTCGTCGGGCTGCTGCTTGGCAACATGCAGACCGCGATGATTATCGGCGCGGGGATGCAGCTCGTTTATCTCGGCGTGACCTCAACGCCTGGCGGCAACGTGCCGTCAGATCCGGCGCTGGCGGCCTGTATCTCGATTCCCATCGCGGTGAAAGCCGGGATGGATCCGAACCTGGCTATTGCGCTGGCGATCCCCTTCGGCGTGATCGGCGTCTTCCTTGACCAGTTGCGTCGTACCCTGAATGCCGCCTGGGTGCATATGGCGGATAAGCACGCGGAAACGGCGAACATGTCGGGCATTATGCGCTGTGCGTTCCTCTACCCGGCGCTGCTCGGACTGGCGTTGCGTTTCCCGGTGGTGTTTGCCGCGAACTACTTCGGTCAGGACGTGGTGGAAAGTTTCCTCAAACTGATGCCGCACTGGCTGACCCACTCCTTTGAAATCATGGGCGGGATCCTGCCGGCGCTGGGCTTCGCGATCACCATTATGGTGATCGGTAAAAAGAGCCTGCTGCCGTGGTTTATCGGTGGATTCTTCGCGGTGCTGTACCTCAAGGTGGACATCATGGCGATGGCGATCTTCGGTACCTGTGTGGCCTTCCTGATTAAAGGCCTGGCGAAAAATGAAGGAGCAGCATGATGAGCAGCGACGTAATGCAGCATGAACTGGTTAAGCGCGCACGGACGACCGGGGCGTTGACCAAAGCGGATATCACCAAAGCGTGGTTTATCTACTGGCTGGGCGCGGAAGTCTCCAACTCTTATGAACGTCTGCAGAGCCTGATTTTCTGCGCCTCGATGACACCGATCATCAAAAAGCTCTACCCACAAAAAGAGGAACAGGTGGAGGCGCTGAAGCGACACCTGAACTTCTTCAACTCCGAGCAAACATTTGGCGCGGTGATCCAGGGGATTTCCATCGCCATGGAAGAGCAGAAAACGCGCGGCGAGCCGATCAGCGATGCCTCAATTACCGGGATTAAAACCGGTCTGATGGGTCCGCTGGCCGGGATGGGCGACTCCATCGTCTGGGCTGCCGTCATGCCGCTGCTCATTGCGATTTTCATCCCTTTCGCCGCCAATGGCAGCGCGTTTGGCGGTATTGCGCCGCTGATCCTCTATCCGGCGATTACCCTGGCGATCAGCTACGGCCTGATCCACAAAGGCTACACTCTGGGACGTGATTCTATCGTCGGGCTATTGCAGGGAGGGCGAATCAAAGAACTGATCTACGGCGCGAACGTGCTGGGGTTGATCATGATGGGCGCGCTGTCGGCAAGCTACGTCAAGATCACCACGCCGTTAAAAATCAGCGCCCTGAAGGGTTCTGAAGTGGTCGTGCAGCAGATCCTCGACTCCATCGCGCCGGGCCTGTTGCCGCTGGCGGCGGTGTTTGCCATCTATATCTTTCTGGTGAAGAAAGGGCCGCGATACACCACCATTCTGCTGTCGATTGTGGCGCTTAGCGTGGTCTGTTCGTTGCTGGGAGTGTTGTAAGTCATGACACAAAATATCTATCAACAGCTGGGGCTAAAACAGGTGATTAACGCCTGCGGCAAGATGACGATTCTTGGCGTCTCCAGCGTCGCGCCGGAGGTGATGCAGGCCACGGCGCGGGCGGCCTCCGCTTTTGTCGAAATCGATAAGCTGGTGGATCGCACCGGTGAACTGGTTTCCCGCTTTACCGGCGCGCAGGACAGCTATGTGACCTCCTGCGCGTCGGCGGGGATCGCCATTGCCGTGGCGGCCGCCATTACCCGCGGCGATCAGGCGCGTGTAGCGCTGATGCCGGACAGCCGCGGAATGGCCAACGAAGTGGTAATGCTGCGTGGGCATAACGTGGACTACGGCGCGCCGATTACCAGCGCCATTCGTCTGGGCGGCGGGCGCGTTGTGGAGGTCGGTTCGAGTAACCTGGTCGCACGCTGGCAACTGGAGAGCGCCATTACTGACGAGACCGCCGCGCTGCTGTATGTGAAATCGCACCACTGCGTGCAGAAGGGCATGCTCAGCATTGACGACTTTGTGCAGGTTGCGCAGATTCATAACCTGCCGCTGATTGTCGATGCTGCCGCCGAGGAGGATTTACACGCCTGGGTCGCGAGCGGGGCGGATATGGTTGTCTACAGCGGGGCGAAAGCCTTTAATGCGCCTACCTCCGGATTTATCACCGGCAATAAAACGTGGATTGCCGCCTGTAAAGCGCAACATCACGGGATTGCCAGAGCGATGAAAATCGGCAAGGAGAACATGGTCGGGCTGGTGTATGCGCTGGAAAACTATCACCAGGGCCAGGCCGTGGTGACCGCCGAACAGTTGCAACCGACGGCGGAGGCGATTTCGTCCATTCGCGGGCTGACCGCTGATATCGAGCAGGACGAAGCCGGGCGCGCCATCTGGCGCATTCGCGTTCGGGTTGATGCGCAGGCGTTTGGTCTGGACGCGCGTGAAGTCGAAGCCCAACTGCGAAGTGGCGATATTGCCATTTACGCACGGCGCTATAACCTCCATCAGGGCGTATTCAGCCTCGACCCACGTACGGTCGCTGAGGGGGAAATGGCGGTGATTGTGGCGCGACTCAAGGAGATAGCAGAACATGCAGCAGATTAACTTTTATCGTCAGCGTGTGGCGATTAACGTGCTGGCGAAAGATATCGCTAACGCCAGGGAAATCTATGACGCCGCTGAGGGACATGCGGTGATTGGCATCCTGTCTGCGCAGTTTTCGTCGGTCGACGAAGGCGTTCAGGAGGTGAAACGCTGGATGGTAGACGTTCCCTCGATTTCCGTAGGCCTGGGGGCGGGCGATCCCGCGCAGTATTACAAAGCCGCGATGATTGCGTCACAGGTTCATCCGGCGCACGTCAACCAGACCTTTACCGGCAGTGGTTTTGCCGCGGGCGCGCTGGCGGCGACGGGGGGAGAACAGACCCATATCAATGCGCTGGTCAGCCCGACGGGCACGCCGGGTGAGGTGCTGATCTCCACCGGCGTCAACAGCAGCCAGGGCACGCCGGCGCGCGTCTCCTGCGATGCTGCCGTGCGGATGATGCAGGATATGGGGGCGCACGCGGCGAAGTTCTTTCCGATGGGCGGAGAGGCTTCGCTGCCGGAGTTGTACGTGCTGGCAACCACTGCCGCCCGCAACGGCATGACGTTGATTGAACCAACCGGCGGTATCGACCTGGATAACTTTGGCGTCATATTGCAAACCTGCCTGGAAGCGGGGATGCCGCGTGTTATGCCGCATGTGTACAGTTCGATTATCGACCCGCAAACCGGCAATACCCGCCCTGAAGATATCGTTCGTTTAATGGAAATCGTCAAAGCGTTGGCCTGAACCGAATGGCGCTGCGTGTGATTTGCGCAGCGCCGTCGGTTTTTCATTTATTCCCCCGTTATGCTTTTTTCTTCTTATTGATGCCTTTTCGTTTTTTAAACCGCAGCGGCCTTCCCGCTATAGTCATTTCATTACTCATCAGGCGGTTATTTCAAAAGGATAAAAACGTGAAATTGACGATACCTCATTTACGGACAGGGGCGGCAGTACTGTTGGCGGGATTGTTGCTGGCCGGTTGCGACCAACAGAGCAGCGATGCAAAGCACATCAAAGTCGGGGTGATTAACGGCGCCGAGCAGGATGTGGCGGAAGTCGCCAAAAAAGTGGCGAAAGAGAAATACGGTCTCGACGTTGAACTGGTCGGTTTCAGCGGCTCGTTGCTGCCGAACGACGCCACCAACCACGGCGAACTGGATGCCAACGTTTTCCAGCATCGTCCGTTCCTTGAGCAGGATAATCAGGCACACAACTATAAGCTGGTGGCGGTGGGGAATACCTTTGTCTTCCCGATGGCCGGCTACTCGAAAAAAATAAAAACGGTCGATCAATTAGCGGACGGCGCGACGGTGGCAATCCCGAACGACCCCACCAACCTTGGGCGGGCGCTGTTGTTACTGCAAAAAGAGAAGCTGATTACCCTGAAAGAAGGAAAAGGTCTGCTGCCAACGGCGCTGGATATCACCGCCAATCCGCGTCATTTACAGATCATGGAGCTGGAAGGGGCACAACTGCCACGCGTACTGGACGACCCGAAAGTCGACGTGGCGATTATCAGCACCACCTACATTCAGCAAACCGGGCTTTCGCCGGTACACGACAGCGTCTTCATTGAGGATAAAAATTCTCCGTATGTGAACATCCTGGTGGCGCGGGAAGATAACAAAGAGGCGGAAAACGTTAAGGAATTTCTGGCGTCTTATCAGTCACCTGAAGTCGCAAAAGCGGCTGAGACGATTTTTAACGGCGGCGCGGTGCCGGGCTGGTGATCGGTAACGTATTCAGATACATAAATTTTATCGCCAGAGATGTTCTTCTGGCGATAAAGCTCATTGCGATCGTTATCCTGAACGCGTATTGAGAATACCCCTTCTTTTTCTTGTGTTCGGATTTTTCAATCAACAATGTTCTTCCCTTCTTTTTTGTACTCAAAAACCCCGTTTCTAATAGTCATTTGTCCTTTTTTGTAAGGTTATGATGAGTAATCTGTAGATTTATATTCTAAGAAAAAGTATGTGACTAAAAGAAAAGATCGTTCCGGGAAAATTCCTGGAATTGGCAGGTTTTGCAACACCAGCTTAACGATGGTTACGTTTTTTATTGATTTAAGATTTTTCTTACAAAAAAATGAAAAAATGTTTCATTCGTAATTAATTATTAGTTATTAATGCATTACGTAAAGTACTTGAGTCGATTTATCAGGATTATTCTCTTAATTGTGAAAAAAGGTATTTATGGCTAAAAATGCGGCAATAAATGTATCTTTTTTGTTTAAATTATTTTTGTTTTTTGTTTTAAATGTGATCTTGAGGCGTTTAATTTAGGCGCGTTTTTCTTTATGCATTGATCTGGATCAATTTAATCGATTTATAAAATTATATCTTTTTTTAACCGATGCTGTCTTATAAAAACCTAATAATCGATATATTTATAAGGGTGAATAGCACAGATAGAAGGCAGCACTTTATTTTCCTATAAGCATTTGGATTGATCTGTTTCGGTTGAAAAATCCTAATATTGCGGATGAAAGTTTTGCGTATATCATGTCAATGGAACCGAAAGGTGTTATTCAGTACCCGTATTCATAATGGGGCGATAATCGTTTTATCTTAATAACACATTCAATGGGCTGTTCATTTATATCAACCACAACAGGGAATTTATTATGCGTAAATATAATTTTGCGTTGTCCGCATTAGCAATGGTTTTCACTTCTGCATTTACTGCTTCGGCATTTGCAGTTGATGGCACTATTACAATTAACGGACAAATTACTGATACCACTTGTACTATTTCTGTCGATGGCGGCAGTAATGATGCAACGGTAACACTGCCAACCGTCTCTGCTTCTACCCTCGCCACAGCAGGGGCAACAGCCGGTGCGACGCCATTTACGATCTCACTGAGCAACTGTTCAGGTACGGCGTTGAATAATGCCAGCACCTATTTTGAACCCGGTACCTATGTTGATAGCACCACCGGTCGTCTGAATATTGATACTGCAGCGGCTGATGCAGCAACTTTCGTTCAGGTTCAATTATTAAATGCCGATCGTAATGCGATTGTGGCAGGGGCTTCTGTAACGGCTGGTCAGAATGATATCCCGGTTGATATCTCGTCTGGCAGCGGTTCACTGAATTACTTTGCACAATATTATGCAACAGGCACATCTACTGCGGGTTCTGTAACGACTCAGGTCGATTACACCATGGTATACGAGTAACAGAAACAGGAGTAAGGGGGACATCCTTTACTCCTGATTATGAGGTAACGAGATGTTAAAGATATTATCTTCCGGTATGGTTTTATTATTTTCGATGTTCTCACTGAATGTCATGGCTGATGTTGTTATTAATGGGACACGCATTGTCTTTAATGCAAAAGACAAGGAGTCGACAGTACAGCTAAAAAACCGGGGGAGTCATCCTTATCTTTTACAAATATGGATGGACGATGGTAACCCACGGGCAAAACCTGGAGAAGTCACGGTTCCATTTCTCATTACGCCCCCTGTGGTTCGAATCGACCCGGCGAAAGGACAGGCTGTGCGAATCATGGCGACAAATCCAGCATTGCCGCGGGACAGAGAGTCTCTTTTTTGGTTTAACATGCTGGAGATTCCGCCAAAAGCACAGGCTGCGACGTCGGGGAATACACGTATGCAGTTGGCATTTCGAACCCGTATTAAATTGTTCTACCGTCCGGATAATCTGCAGCCAACACCATTACAGTCATATAAAGAACTAAAACTATCCCTGCAAGGGAACAATATAAAAGTTGTCAACGACTCTCCTTATTACATCACCTTTAGTAAGGTTGAGATTCGTAAGACAAAAGAGTCCGAAGTCTTAGCATCTGTAGAGAACTTTCCACAACGGATGGTCAATCCTAAAAGTGAAATAGTCTTCCCCCTCGCTAATAAAAAGTCAGCAAGGTTAAGTGATGCTTCATTTTTTTACAGTGTAATAAATGATTATGGTGGAGAAACAACAAATGAGCATAAATTACAAAATAGCCCATAATGCTATTTCTTGTTCTCTGAGACTCACCCGCGTTGCTCAATTCATTGTCTTTTCTTTCGTATCCGTTCAGGTTGCTTTCGCTGACACTGATGACGTGCAATTTAATAGTGATTTTTTGCGTTCAGCGATTGATGTGAGTAATTATTCACGGGGGAATCCTGTCCCGCAGGGACAATATCATGTTGATCTTTATGTGAATGATAAGTGGAAAGGACGCGGCGAAGTTAAATTTGAAAACGACAAAAGTAATCCTCTCGTCGCCAGACCTTGCTTTACGTTAACGCTGGTCTCCATGCTGGGTATCGATATTGATAAAATTGAACCAGAAATGCGTCAGTTGCTCAAAAATGATGACAGCTGCGTACGTATTAATGATATTTCTCCCGATTTAACAGCCTATTACGATGTGACATCGCAGCGTATTAATGTGCAGGCGCCTCAGGTATGGCTACTTCGCCAGGTTCGCGGCTATGTGAATCCGGAATTATGGGATAACGGCATCCCTGCAGCGACGCTGCAATATGATTACAACGCATGGCATGCCGATATGTCCGGATCGGATGCCATGTCTTCCCAGTATTTAGGTCTGATGGGGGGACTCAATTGGGAGGCGTGGCGCTTACGCTATCGCGGTATTTTTAACTGGAATAATGATAAGGGCTGGCAATATGACTCAACCAGCACTTACCTTGAACGCGGCATTATCCCGTTACGCAGTAAGCTGGTGATGGGTGATTCCACCACCGATGGTCAGGTTTTTGACAGCGTTGGTTTTCGCGGCGTGATGCTGACTTCAGACGATCGTATGTATGAGGATTCACAGCGTGGATATGCGCCGGTCATTACTGGCGTGGCCAACACGAACGCTCTGGTCAGCGTCAGTCAGCGCGGCGTGCGCATTTACCAATCGACCGTCCCGCCTGGCGCGTTCCGTATTGATGATCTGTACCCCAACGGCACGGGCGGCGATCTGCTGGTTACCGTTAAAGAGGCAGACGGAAGTGAGCACAGCTTTACCGTCACCTACGCCTCTATCGCTGAATTACTGCGTCCGGGAACCAGTCGCTATTCGCTGATGGCCGGGCGCTATCGAAATTCCTCCGTTAATGAAAAGCCGCAGATTGCGATGGGGACGTTTCGTCACGGTTTCACCAACCTGTTGACGACTTACACCGGGGCCATTGGAGGGGAAGATTATCAATCTGTCGCCGGCGGTGTCGCGCTCAATACCCCTGTTGGCGCCCTTTCTGCTGATATCACGCATGCTCGCACGACGCTTGCGGATGACAGTAAACGTGAAGGCCAAAGCATCCGTTTTTCATTTGCCAAGATCTTACCTGTCGTGGATACCAACATCACGCTGGCGAGCTATCGCTATTCCAGTTCGGGTTATTACGATATTGATGACGCAATGCTGATGCGTGACTTAGAGCGAACGAATAAAGGCGCCTATTCCAGCAGTATCAACCGTAAAAATCGGCTGCAGCTCAGCGCGACGCAAACCATTTCAGATACGCTCGGGAGTATTAACGTCAGCGCCAGTACCCAGGATTACTGGAATAAAAGCGGACGCGATACCGAATATCAATTGGGCTATACGAATGCGTTTAAGTGGTTCAACTTTAACCTCAATGCCAGTCGTACCCGCGATCTGGTTAAAGACAAGTGGGACAACAAAATCGCAATTGGCATCTCTTTACCGTTAGGGAATAGTGCGCGCTCAGCTTATCTCAGCTCCACCTATGTCCAGGAGAGCGGGCATCGGGGACTGCAAAACTCAATCGCCGGAACTTCCGGAGAAAACCGCCAGTATAACTGGAGCGCGTTTGCCAATCAGGATCATTACGATCATAGCAGCAGTAAAACCACCGGTGGGGCCAGTGGAAGCTGGACGTCACCCTGGACCACCATGGGGGGCAACTTCTCTGCGGGTCAGGGTTATCAACAGTATGGTATGAACCTCTCTGGCGGTGCTATTGCCTGGCAAAACGGCGTTGTACTGACGCCGATCATGGGTGACACCATGGCGGTTATCGAAGCCGAGCATGCCGGAGGCGCGAAGATTGCGAACAACAGCAGCCTCAGCCTTAACCGTAGCGGTAATGCCGCTGTGCCTTATCTCTCCCCGTATCGCCAGAACACCATCGAACTCGATCCGAAAGGGTTATCGAATGATGTCTCCCTGGACGTCACCAGTCAGAACAGCGTGCCTACCGCAGGCGCGGTGGTATTGATGAAATACGCAACGGACAAGGGATATTCGGTTCTTTTTACCCTTCAACATACCGGCGAGCTGCTGCCGTTTGGCGCAGATGTCGTGGATGAGCGTGGCAATATTGTTGGTTATATCGCCCAGGGTGGACAAAGTTTCGCTCGCGTTAAGAATCTGTCGGGCACATTACGCGTGAAATGGGGAAGTGCTGCAGGTCAGGAATGCCAGTTCAGCTACCGCTTATCAGAACAAGAAAGTACGAATGCCGCCGATTTACGTCGCGCTGACGCGGTATGCCAGTCATTAAGGAGTGAAAAATGAAATCTATCGTAACGGGAGTCGTACTCTCTTTTTTGACACTGGTCGCGATGTGCGGCGTGGCGCGTGCCGACGGGACATGGGTAAATTGTGATCGTACTAATGGCTACTACCAGTACTTTGACTCGACGACCATCCAGGTGGGTAAAGACGCTGCAGTAGGGGACTTACTGGGAAACTGGGTAACCTCATACAACCCAACAGCCTGGACCTGCTCTCATCGAACCAACTACCAGAGTTATGCTATCCCGATGGCCGTACAGGGATACCCTCCCTATACCATTTGGGGCACCACCCAGGTTGATGGACAAAGTTACAATGTCTATAACACCGCGGTAAAAGTCGGTCTGGGCTATATTGCCCGCTGGCGTTACACGGTGAAAGGACAAACCAGCGACTGGTATCCGCTCATGGTTGCCAACGGGGTTTATCAGACACCCACGCAGTTATTCACGGTGACAGGCGATGGCAGTTCATGGAATCTTGGCGTGGATGTCCAGATTCGCTTTGTTAAAACCTCCACGTCATTGACCGCGGGCAGCACCTCCGTTTTCGACCCGATGTACATGCGTCATTACCAGACTTATGGGGGCAGCACCTCCGTCGGAAGCGGAACCTATATGATTGCTGACTTTCTGGCGGGGGGACTGGTGATTTCGACAACAGGGGGAACCTGTACGACATCGGATGTCACGGTTAATTTGCCCCCGGTCAGTCGAACGGATTTTAGCGGCGTAGGGTATACCGCGGCGCGTACCGATTTTAACCTGAATTTCACGAAGTGCCCGGCGGGATTATCGAGTATCAGTTATTTATTTACGCCGACCACGGCCATTATTAATAACGCCAATGGTGTTTTTGCGCTGGCAAGTGCGTCAACCGCCAGCGGGGTTGGGATCCAGTTATTGAACGATCAGGATATCCCTCTGTCATTTAATACCGCGTATCTTCTGACCGATTACGATTCGACGCAGAATAACGCGAATTATACCGTGCCGCTACGTGCCGGGTTATATCAGACTGAGATGAACGTGTCTTCAGGAACTGTCAATGGCGCGGTGACCTTTACCCTGGTTTATAAATAAAGGAGGGTGCATGAAGAAACGACTCAAGCATGTTTTGAATCACTTCCTGATTTTACTTTTTCTACCGTCATCGGTAATGGCGGCGACCTATATTAATTACACCCGAGTGATAATTAATGAGAAAGATCGTGAGTCTACATTTACGGTTTACAATGAAGGGTTGAGGCCTGTTTTATTACAGTTATGGACGGAAAAAGAGTCACTTTTAGAGCGTCCTGAGGAAATAAAAACGCCGTTTATGATTTTGCCGCCAATTTTCAGACTTGAAGGCAACACATCTCGCACGGTGCGTATTCAGTTCGTCGGCGATCGGCATACGCTGCCTGGAGACAGAGAGTCTCTATTCTGGCTGAATACGCTGGAAGTCCCGCCAGTTGCGGAAGACAAGAGTGGCTCCGGCGCGTTGCAGGTCGCTTTTCGTACCCGGGTAAAGTTATTCTGGCGACCGCTGGCGTTGGCGGATAACACGCTGGAAGACAGTGTAAAAAAAATACAGATAACCGCCTCGAATTGTGAGGAGAATCGTTGTTTGTTGGTAAAGAATAATTCGCCTTTGCATGTGACATTAATGGATTTTACGCTCAAAGACGGTACGGAAATAAAACAGTTGCCTGATGATGGTCTCCTCACACCGTTGTCGACAAAAACGGTTGTTTTACCTAAAAGTGCAACGGGAAACAGTACTGTCAAAACATTTTCATGGATTGATGATTATGGCGTGGTCAATACCTATAAAAATTAATGCGAAGGATACTGCTATGCTCAATTTTAATTCCTCATCCTTACGGTATAAGTTTATTTATCTGACAAAAAATATCTATGATGGCATTGCTATTCACACAATTTTTGAAGATGCATTGCATGAATCCGGATTGAAAATGGAACTCAATGAAGATATTCCATTTCACCTGATTGATAAATACATTAACTTTATCCCGTTTTCATTGCGTTTTAATGTGACTTATAAGCAACGCGATCGCGTACTTGAAAATGACATCACCCTGTCGGCAAAAGGGGAAGAGATAAAGCGAATGAGTTTTAATCATATCCTTTTTTTTGTGGACATGTATAAACCCGAACATACCTCTTTTCTGTCGTTCGAAGGACTGCAAGACCTCAATGCGACCAGAGAGCGCATAGATGCTTTCATGGTGCATTGTGATGCCGTGATCAGTGGTAATAGGAAATGCCGTTCACGAAGTTTTTTGTTCACATTACGCGAACAGCAAATTGTTTTTCATTTGCTGCAGGGAATGTCAGTTAAAGAAATCGCGCTTGAACTTGAGGTGAGCGACAAGCTTGTCTACCGGGAACGTTGGGCGCTAACGCGTAAGCTGATTGACCAAAAAAATAGCAGACTATACAAACGGTTAATAAATACTAAAGCGACATGAGGAACAGAGTGGACAGCACGGACGTGAGTCCACTCTCATTTGTTATACCGTTCTGGCGCGGCGACGGGAATCCATCGAGATCAACACCACGGAAGACAAAATCAACAGCGTGCCCAGCCAGTCCGGGAGGGTGAAGGTAATGCCCAACAGGAGCAGCGACAACAGGGCGCTACTCAGCGGTTCGGCGCAGCTTAAAATGCTCGCTTTCGGCCCGCCAATCATCTGCGCTCCCTTCAGATACAGGCTGAACGTCAGCGACGTGCCGATCACCACCAGGTAGAAAAATGCCAGAATCAGGCTGCCATTGACCACGAAATCTGTGCCCTCTCCGGCGTAAAACGGCAGCAGAATCATCCCACCGATTAACATACTCCAGCCGACAATCGGTAAGGTGCCGTAGCGCGCAATCAGCGTTGACGGGTAGGTGGTATAAAACGCGGCGGCAAACGCCGAGGCAACTCCCCAGAATAGCGCGGCGGGCGAAATTGACAGCGAAGTAGGGTTGCCGTGCGTCACCAGTAAAAAGGTGCCGATGAGCGAGGTGAGGATCGCGGTCAGCACCAGCACGCCGGGACGGGCCTTACGTACCAGCGCGAACCACGCCACGATAATGGTTGGCGACAGAAATTGCAGCACCGTGGCGGTCGCGGCGTTGGACTTTTCGATGGTCAGCAGGAAGGTGAGTTGCACGGTCAGCGCGCCGACGACAGAAAATATCAGCAGGCTCAGAGCGTCTTTGTGGTCTTTGAAAAGGGAAAAGATTTTGTCGCCGTGGACAAAGGAGAGCATCAGCAGAATGAGTCCGGCAAAAATCAGACGTGTCATGGTCAGAAATGGCGACGACATCTGGCTTTGCTCCATAATGTACTGCGCGCAAACGCCGGAACTTCCCCATAATACGGCGGCAATTAGAACGTTCAGCATCCCTCTTCTGGTGGACCCCATGTTTTCCTCGGCTGTGTTTTTTCGACGTTATTTGCAGGCATGATAGCAGATAAGGCACAGCCGTTACCCTCCACATAACAGGTTGTTTATTAATGGCCTGCGAGCCAATTTGAAACCAGGAGTATTTGACATTGCGCACTTGATGGCGGCGCACTATCGTCAAAGTGGAACATCATCTGGAAGGAACACATCATGGGTAAGCGTCGTGGTTTAACGGCTGTGCTGGCCACACTGGTTTCACTCTCTCTGTTCGCTGCGCCGGTTATGGCGAATCCGGGGAATGGTAACGGAAATGGTCATGGCGGCGGCCAGGGCAACAGCAGTGGCAATCAGGGAAATAAGGGCAACCAGGGAAATAACGGGCAAAAAGGAAATCCGGCCCAGAAAAACAACGCTTCTTCCGATCATCGTAAAAATTACGGTAAACCCGATCACGTCGAGTCTGACATCAGTTTTGCGACAGCGCGTCATCTGGCGGTGAACTACGGCCTGACGGGATATGATTCTCTGCCTCCGGGCATTGCGAAAAATCTGGCGCGAGGAAAACCTCTCCCTCCGGGCATCGCGAAAAAAACCGTACCGGCATCCATGCTGGGGCAACTGCCTTATTATCCTGGCTATGAATGGAAAATTGTTGGGGATGATTTAGTGTTGATTGCGCTCAGTACTGCCGTGGTCACGGCGATTATTAACGGGGTGTTTGATTAACGTATTTAAAGGCCGGGGAGCGTTCCCCGGCTTGTGTTTATACCATCTTAATAATAGGTAAACGTCACTGGCAAACTGGCGGTGTAATTACCTGCCGGTATTGTACCGGTATGGGGAGACACTCTGGCCAATAAGGTGCCATCAAACTGCTTTTGATTCACAAGAAAAGGCGCTTTACTCAACTCGACCGGCGTGCCGAATTCAACCGCACCTCCACCCTGCTTCCATGACAAGGTAATATCAACCATATTATTTGACGTAGTGAGTTTCGAATTACTGCCCCCAGCCAGAGTAACCTCAAATTTGGTGATATCACTGACACAGTCAATCACAAGGGGAACTTCAACATTATTATCGCCTAATAAGGCACCTGATGTGGTAATCAGTGGAAGTTGCACGGTTTCAGGCAGGCCAAGCCCTTTGTTGATTTGGCACTGAGGATTAGTGACCTGCATTGAAATGGGAAGACTTACGCTTGCCGTTTGTGCGGCATGGCTATTAAACGTCGTTAATGTGCTTAATAGACCCACCAGTAACGGGAAAAAAAGACATGTCCTGTCAATCATAGGTCACCTCGACAGTCAAACTGGTGGAAATATTCCCCGCCTGGAGTGTTTCTTCAGGAATTTTTTTTGGCAACAGCTGGAATTGACCAAGCGTTTCATTTTGGTTACTTAATGCAGTTGATGCGGGAACAAAAGACTTATTCAATTCTAGCGGCGTAAAATCTGCGCCGGATGCATTTTTCCATGACAACGCAAGCCCAACGCCGGATAAACCCGTTTTCATCAGGTTAGTGCTGCTCGTGGAAACGCCAGCAGCGGGCGAAAATTTCAGTGAGATCCCGGTGGCAGGCCAGCTGCACGCAATACTCAGATCAACTGTCTGTGGTGTTGTTGCATTATTTTCAAACTGGCTAAAGCCGATTTGTTGAAAGTTCAGGTTTGCCGGAGAAAGCGATAATGCGCAAGTATTTAAGGCTAATTCAGCATTTATCGACACTTTCCTCTGCACGGATTTTGACGCAGATGCATTGTGAAATGAAAAAAATACCAAAAAAAAGACTAACCATTTGTGCATAATTAATCCAGCCTATCTGTATATTAGCGAAACATTCATGTACGTAGAAACCTTTCCGGCAGGAAACGGTGTTGAAGGTTTGACGTTGATTCTGAATGTCGCAGTGTCATCATGAGCATTTTTGGTTGGCTCATATATTTTATAATTCGTATTAACCGGGATAATCTGGTAATTACCAAATAGTCGGCTAATTTGGAAATTCAGCTTCCGTCCATCACTATCACTGGCACTAAACATGCCATTTGCCGCATCAACTACATTCTCCGGCTCAAAGCGGACATATAAACCATTCAGCAGTGCTTTATTTTTACACGAATAATATACTTTTAACTCTTTATATAAAGAGTTGCTATTGACATCACTTGGAGTTAATTTTCCAAAATCTAAGTTTTCTGTTGAAAGAGACATTGAACAGGTGGCATTATCTTGAAAAATAAGAGGAATCGTTCCCCCTAAAGCAGAACTCACATTCACCGCTGGGCTGTTTATCAGAGTATTTCCTACCGAAGGTGGCTGGATATAAACAGTATATTGACCCGTTTGCGCGCTTTGTATCCAATATTGATCATTTACGATAAGTCTTGCTTTACCCAGTACAGTGCCTGCGGGCCAGTCAACTGTACTAGCCCCGCTCATTCCATTATCACTATCCCATGGCGCAGCTTTGACGTTTTGGGAGATAATGTTACTGCCGTTACAATACATACCCTCCAGTTGCCATTCAATGCCAGGATAAGGTGTCGTTATGGTGGTTGAGTTTTTACAAGTCCCTCCACTGGTCATTTTCATAACCATATTACTTATCTTGGTTGCATTCTCTGTATAATCTGGAGCACAAGTCATACCATTTTGCACGGTGACTTCCAAAATTAACAATGGATCATTATCTGCTGACGTATAACCATTCATCCAGTAATCATGATCACTGGCATCAGTATCAAAAAGTATCGTTCCTCCACTACAGTTAGCTGCCATGGCAGGTAACGAACAGAGTGATAATAACGCGATGAAAAGAGAAAATATGAATTTACACATAATAAATGCCTTACACGTGTCAGAATTTGTTTAATTTATACTCTTTGTCAACACCATAATCATCAAATGCCACAATACTGATGCTGTTACCAGTAATTGACTTACCCAGAGAGACTTTTTCACCTGGCGCAAAAACAGATAGCTTATCTTTAAGATCCTCACTAACTTTAATGGGCGTTCCGTTTTGTTTAACACTGATGATCGCAAAATAGTAAGGGGTGTCGTTCCAGAGAACGGCGTTGCCCTCACTGTTTATCACTTTAATCTGTTGTTCGGCGTTTTCTCTTTTCTCTTTTAGCGCGTCAGGGCGATAAAACATTTTTACCTGGGTATGCAGCGCAATGGATAATGCATTCATACCTTCTTTTGGTGCTTTAGGGATCTCCTGGATATTGATCCAGAAAAGTGATTCTTTGTCTTTGGGTAACGCATCATTAATTTTCAGGATACGCAGGATTTGTTTGTGCTGATCGGCCACTTTAAAGAAGGTGGGGCTGGGCACAAAATAGACGTTTTTGTCATTCTGGTCCTGGTTTTCAATCCATATCTGCCCGCCATATTCCTGAGTGGACTGGTTATCAACCTGTACAGAAATATTCTCTCTTTTTTCATCAAAAACATAACGTGTGCTGTTAAGGACAAACGCCGCATGACTTGATGCTGTAAATAAAAACAGAGACGCGGAAATGAATAATTTTCTCAGTGTATTGTTCTTAGCCACACTTAATCTCCTGTACTTTACCCATATCTTTCTGCAGCGGTCGTGAATCGAATTTGCAATCACCGACAGAAATTATCCCCTCATCTTTTTCTTCAAGATTCATTAACAGAATCCCGCCGTTGTTGACGTAGCCGATTTCCTGATTTTCTGCGTTTTTAGCGATACTCCCCATTGGAATAACAAAGTCATTATTGCCGATCACTTTAACGATATACGTGTTAATTTTTCTGTATTTCACTTTTTTATAGACAATTGCATTTTCTGTCGGTGTCACATTAATTGCGTTTTCTGTTAATTCAACGTTATGCGGCAGGTTATCCGCGTTGACCGTAATGGTATTATTGTTATAAGCCGTTAACGGTATGACGGCACGGCCTTTTTTGTCACCAGGCATCGATCCATTAAATCTGACGCCTGGAACATCTTCCATTTGGACAACCGCAATTTCATCGTTTTTCACAGGCGTAAAAATAACACCTGCATCTGGGACGCCAATGATACTTCCCCCAATGTGGAAGGATGAACTTGACGTGCTCCCCATTTGCGAATAGCTAGCCGACGTTTGTACCCCATCAAACAGATAAGAAGCGGAAATTGCGCTTCCTGTTGTGTTCCGCGACTGGCTGATGGAGGCGTTATAGCTCAAGCGAGAATTAATACTTCCGGAAACACCGGTATTGTAATTCGTGCCGTTACGACGATCATAATTTATGCCAGAGTAACTATATTGCGCTTTATCAAACACGCTGAAGGGTACGCTAAGGGATACCCCGGCGTTATAATCGTTTTCCATCCCCTGCAACCGGGAATAGCCTGCATTCAGGGAGACTGATATATTATTAAAACTCTTGCTGAGATTTACGTTTGCACCTACCTCACTGGAACTGTCCCAGTAATCTTCCTTCCAGGCTGACATGTTGAAGAACACATTCATTTCCGGGAGTTGATACGTGATTATCGATTCATATCGCTGTTTGGGTCTGTTGTTTAGCAGATTGTAATAGCGATAGTTGAAATCCGCGTAATCAATGTAATTTTCTGAGTTAAAGCGATAGCCAATTAACTGTAAATTCGCGTTTTCCCCTAAGGCGCGGGCATATTTCACCGATGCGCTAAAGCCGTTCATCGTTTTGCCATTATGGTATTTTGCCTGCGACAGGTTGCCACTCATTGCCACGGCACCAAACCAGCCGAAAGAACGGATAAGACCCAAACCAACGTTGTTATAGTTTTTATCTACCAGCGCAGAGGTATTAAGCGTAAAGGGCTCAAAACCATAATCATAGGTCATCTGCGCGAATAAACTGTCATCATCACGCTTGTCACTGTATTGGTCAACTTTGCTACCTACCGCAATATTGTAATTGTAATTTCCAGGTTTTAATAAATTGGGCAGCACAGCGACCGGGAATCGCTGTTCTTTTACCGAACCATCCTCTTCATAAATTTTTAAAATAATGTCACCCGAATACACGCCGGTCAGATCGTTAATCACAAAAGGACCCGGCGGGACCACGAACGATTTTAATGTGTATCCGCCTTGTTCGACAGTGACACGGGCATGTGTTCTGGCAATACCATTAATTACCGGTGCATAAGACTGAGAGTCCCAGGGATACATATCCTGATTGGATTTTAACTGTGCGCCATAAAAGGTAAAACCATCGTTCAGGGTATTATAAGACTGGGTTTTACCAATCAGGATATCTGATTTTATCGATTTTATCGCATGCGTTAACAGCAGGTTATTGCTCTGGAATTTTTCTCCCTGATACGCGTATCCTCTCCCAAGCAGAACCCATTCGCCTATATTGATCTGACCTTCGATATTGCCGTATGTTGTCCGGTCCTGGTCACTTGATTTTGATGTATTGACATCATAGGCGAGTTTGAAACCGGCACTGCCATAATCCCAGGCACCGCCTTCTTTTTTATTATCGATAAAGCCAGCCTGAGGCATCTCGATTGACAACTCCTGCAGGGAAGGATCAAATTTAACCCGACTGTTCTTCTCTTTATCAAGAAGATAGCAGTTGCGTGCCGGATTAAGATACTGTTTATAGAATTCTTTATTAATAAAAATGCCTTTTCCCTGTAACCATTTATCAGAAAGACAAATATGCTCAGCATCATCATTGCTGATTACTAATTCTACAGAGGTCGCTGTTTTAGAACCGTTAAAAAGTAGATCGACAACATAGTTTCCCGGGATGTTTTGTCCGGTATTCTTTAGTACTTCAGGTACCTCTTTGCTGCCACCACGGATAAAACTGTAATTAAAATCGTCGGCAAGAATTTCATTCGACCATAAATGAAAAATGATAGCGATACATAATACTTTAATTTTCATTTCCTTTCCTTGCCGACGGATATCATATTAATAAGGGAGTAAATACTCCCTTTTGAACTCACGATGATTATTTATAGGTTACAACATAGCTTGCAGAAGCATTGAATAGGCCAGCAGTCAAAGCAGCAGCCGGTTTTGCAAGTGCTGCGTTATAGTCAAAGGATTTAATACCTCCCTGCATGTTATAATCAAAAGAGGTTTGTCCTTGTTTAATAATTGCACTAGAGCCTTTTTGGGTAGCATTAGTAGCGGCAATTAACAGATAAGCATTAGTACCCCCGGTAGTAGTGTTACCAATACCTGCCGTACCCAGTGTTGAGGCTGTCCAGGTTACATTAGCAGAAGCTTTAGCAAGGCAACCGGGGTCTTGAGGTACTAATTTAAATTGAACAGTGGTACCATTTGCCGTTGAGGTGCTTGGAAGAACACCTAAATTTACATTTGAAATATCCCCACCAGCGCTATCTTTCAAAGAAAGATCACAAGTTGCGGTCGAAACACTCCCCGTAAAGTTTACAGTACCGGTGTTTGGTGCAGCCATAGCACTAGACGCTACACCCAGAACTGCCACAATTGCCGAACCTAAAATCAGCTTTTTCATTTTATGCTCCATTACTAATAGGCTTAATTCTTAAGTCAGCTCATAACAATCTTAATGAGCGAGACAGAATATATTGCCATCAAAAATTTCTGGCAAATCCTAAAGCGCTGATCATTACTTTCTTATCGGCTTTTTTTATTTGTCATTTCGTTGGTTATATAGTTTCAATTTTCGTAACTAATTTTTTTATTTTCTGTAAGGGGAATAAAATAGAGTAAAGGTGGCAGTATGTTTATCATAATACTCTTTCAGGATATAAGAATAAAAAAGACCCATTATTTTATTGACTGATTCTGGTTTTTATTGATTTTTAGTCATTTAATCTGATAGTTGCCGGGGAATAAAGTGAATAAAGTATATGCAATAAAAAAAACAGAAAGGGCGAAGCTGTTGTCGTTTCAGAAGTCAGTAGAGGGATAAGGAGGATAAGGAAGTGTCAAATAGTACGAACATCCCTGAATGCCTTGCTTATCAGCATGACAGGATTAGTATATCCTCTATCATCAGAGGCTTCAGTTAGCGTACACAGTATTCCTTACCAGACATATCGCGATTTTGCTGAGAACAAAGGCCTGTTTAAGCCAGGTGCAGAAAACATTCCGCTATATGATAAAAATGGATCTATCGTAACCACGCTAAATAAAGCACCCATGATAGATTTCAGTCCAACTGACACAAATGGTATTGGAACGTTAGTTGCACCACAATATATCGTCAGCGTGAAACACAACGTGGGTTATAAACAGGTGAAGTTTGGTTACAGTGACGACACCAGCTATACCTTGGTAGAAAGAAATAACCACTGGCGGGATTTCCATCGGCCTCGACTGAACAAAATTGTGACAGAGGTTGTGCCTCTTGACATGACCAGTGCGGGGATTGCAAAAGGTACATATCAGAATAAAGAGCGGTTTCCCGTTTTCTATCGGGTCGGTACGGGAACGCAATATGTCAGAGATATCACTGGCAATCCAGTGCATATTGCTGGTGGGTATGTTTATAAAACGGGAGGAATTGTTAATCCTCCCGTTATATCGGACTGGAGTTTCGTCACGGATATAGATGATTCTCCCCTCTCTTCTTATGGTGCTCCAGGGGACAGTGGTTCTCCGCTTTTTGCCTGGGATACTGAGAAAAATAAATGGGTCGTTGCAGCTGTACTACATTCCTGGGCCCAAGTTAAAGGGCGCAGGAACTGGTATACGATAATCCCTGTCGGTGATGTGGTTAAAACCATGAAGCTGAACGCTGATGCCCCGGTCAATACGCAACACAATGAAGGCGATATCCACTGGACTTATGATGACAAAACCGGCGTTGGCACATTAACCCAGGGAGCGGCCTCATGGTCAATGCATGGTAATCAGGGGGCAACCTGGCCTGCTTCATTGAACAGCGGTAAAGATCTCACCTTCCAGGGCGGCGGCTCTGTGGTGTTAGAAAATAGCGTTCACCAGGGGGCGGGGACGCTGACCTTTGATGATGATTACATTATTAAGCCCCTGGATTCTCAGACCTGGAAAGGTGGCGGGATCATTGTTAACGGCGATCATACTGTCGACTGGCAGGTGAACGGTGTTCAGGGGGATAACCTGCACAAGCTCGGTACCGGGACACTGAAAGTGAACGGCACGGGTATCAACCCCGGTGGGCTGAATGTTGGCGAAGGGACGGTGGTTCTGGCGCAACGGCCGGACAGCGACGGCAACGTTCAGGCCTTTAATAATGTCAGTATTGTGAGTGGTCGCCCAACCGTTGTGTTAAGCGATGACAAACAGGTTAATCCCGACAATATCAAATGGGGCTATCGCGGCGGTAAGCTCGATATCAACGGTAACAGCCTCACCTTCCATCAGCTTAACGGCGCGGACGACGGGGCGATCCTGACCAACAACGGGAAGCATGCCACCGTCAATCTGGATTTCAACAAAGCAGATGCCACAACGGCGGTTGCCAACATCTGGCATGGCCACTTCACCGGCAATGTTGATGTCAAAAATACCGTTACGCCCGCAACGCAGAATGACTTTGTCATGGATGGCGGGATGAACACGCAGGGGAGCTTCACCCAGCAAAATGGCCGTCTGTTTGTCCAGGGGCATCCGGTTATCCATGCCGTCAGCAGTCAGGGCGTAGCGGATAAGCTGAAAGCGCTGGGCGACAACTCTGTTCTCACCCAACCGGTTTCCTTTACCCAGAGTGACTGGGAGACCCGCCAGTTCAGCCTGAAGCAGCTTGATCTGTACAACGCTGACTTCAGTCTGGCGAGGAATGCCAGCCTTAATACAGATATTAATGCCGACCATTCCACCGTAACGCTGGGCAGTGAAGACCTCTATATCGATCTCAATGACGGGAACGGTGTGAAAACCACGCCGTCACTCGGGCAGTCCAAAGCGACAAACGACGCCGATCAGAGCCGTTTCACCGGACGTGTACAGCTGAATAACGGCTCCACCCTTAACATTAATGAACACTTTACCGGCGGGATTGACAGCGCAGACAGTGCAGTGACCGTGGCGTCCAGCGATGCCGTTCTCAGCCAGTACAGCCGTTTCAGTCGCTCACCGCTGTCGCTGGCCGATGGCGCGAAGCTGACGGCCACCTCCGGTCTGGTCTCTGACAGTGAAGTGACTGCCGGTGCGGGATCAACGCTTTCACTGTTATCCGGCGAGTACTCGGCTGAGCGCTGGCATCTTGACGGACAGGGCACCGTGCTGAATGTCGGCGCGGGTAGCGTGATGACAGGCACTATTCAGGCGGATGATGTGGCCAGCCTGAATTTTGGTACAGCAGAGGACACCAGTAAGGATCTGTTCACAGTTTATGGTGGCAACCTGAGCGCGCCACTGGCTGATGTGACGATGACGAATACCCTCTGGCAGGCGGACGGGCAGTCCGTGGTGAAATCCCTCGACCTGCAGGGTTCAGAGGTGCGCTTTGGCAATGCCGGCGCGCCGGGTTCTCTGACGGTGGACACCCTGACGGCCAGCAACAGCCAGTTCATCATGAACACTGACGGTAAAACGGCAGATACGGTAACGGTTAAGCAGTCGCTGTCCGGTAAAAACAATACGCTGGTTGTTGTTCCGTCTGTGGCTTCAGTGAGCCAGGGTGCGTCACCCGTCGCGTTAGTGACGGCGCCGAAAGCGACGTCTGCCGGGGTGTTCACGATGAAGCCGGTGACACAGCGCGCAGGTGTTCATACCTTCACGCCGCAGCTGGACATCGTGGAGAGCGGGAACAGTAAACAATGGCGGCTGGAAGGATTTGATATCCAGCAGGACAACGCGGCGCTGCAGGCCAGCAAATCCGTTATGAATACGGGATATAAAAACTTCCTGACGGAGATGAACAACCTGAACTACCGCATGGGCGACCTGCGCAACACTCACGGTGAAACCGGGGCGTGGGCGCGAGTCTTCAGCGGTACGGGTTCCGCAGATGCGGGTTATTCCAACAGCTGGACTCACCTGCAGACCGGGGCCGACAGAAAACACGCGTTTGATGGCGGCGACCTGTTTACCGGTGTGACGGCAACGTTCACTCACAGTAACAGCCATGGCGATGGCTGGGCCGGTCAGACGAAGTCAACCGGTATCGGTCTTTATGCTTCTGCGATGTTTGACTCCGGGCTGTATGTGGATGCCATCGGTAAATATGTTCGTCACGACAACCACTATTCGGTAAGTGAAACCGGAATGCCGGAGCAGGATTACCGCTCGCACTCCTGGTATCTGGGTGCAGAAACCGGCTGGCGCGTCTCGTTACCCGGCGAAACCTTTGTCCAGCCGCAGACGGAACTGGTTTATGGCTCGGTGTCAGGAAGCCGGTTTGACTGGCAGTCGGCAGGCTCAGACATCCGTATGCAGCGTAAGCAGGATAATCCGTTGATAGGTCGTACGGGGGTGGAGTCCGGAAAAACGTTCAGGGGTAAAGACTGGGAGCTGACGACGCTGGCGGGCGTTCATTATCAGTATGACCTGTTTAATCCTGAGGAGACGGTCGTCCGTGATTTTGCCGGGGAAACTCGTATTAAGAATGGTAAAGATAGCCGGGTTAACTTCAGTTTAGGTGTTAATGCCAGAATCAAAGAAAACACCAGGATTAGTCTTAATATAGAGCGTTCGGCCTTCGGACATTACGATATTGATAAAGCAATTAACGCCAATATCCGTTATATGTTCTGAGTTTTTATTATGAGTAAGGAAAAGCCTGAGCGAATAGTTCAGGCTTTTTTATCAATTAATTGCAAGTGAGAATTAAATCTATTTGCAAAATGGTTGGTTGTGTAGAATTTTATCGTATTGCGCTATTTTTTAGGGTGGTTTTTGTTCTTTTCATACTTTATAGTCACTTTTAGTTAAGGTATCTAATACATTCGATAGCTAAGAGTTCTTATGTCCGTTGCTTTTTTGTTGGCAAGTAAAAACGCCTATTTTAATTATGGCTTGACACTGCTCTCTGATGATAACCCAGATATTAAATGTTATGAGTACAGAGAGGTTGATTCTGATCATGATATGCTTAATGAATATAATAAAGTGTATCTGGTTTGCGACAGGGATGATTACTTCGCTTACTGCTTTCTTATGGAAAAATTCCCGGTGACGTGTCTTTCCCTTCATCAGCTTTCGTACCGACATAAGAAACTGCGAGTCTTGACGAGTTGCAAACCCTCGCCTGTTTCAGTGTTCAACGACTTTACGGAGGATGAACGAAAAATTGTCTATTTATATTTTTTTAAGAGGAAGAGAGTCAGGGAGATCGCGACGCTAACACAGCTAAAAGAGAATGCTATTTATTATAGAATACGCGAGATAAAAATTAAACTTGGTGCGGAATCTACCAGAAAGCTTCCGCTCTTACTTAATGATTTTTTTCTGGTGTCAAATATCTGATTGCTGTTTCTTCGCATGATTTCTCATTGAAAATATTTAAATTGCTAACTATATCATCAGAGCCTGTGGGTAACGCTATGTATTTTAAAGAAATACATAGTTAAAAAAGTAATAATTAAAATTATAGACTATTTCGTTAATTAAAAATTTCCGAGTTTACATGGCTGATAACCCATGAAATTATATGCATACAAAGCATGGGGGTGACTGTATGAATAGTCAAAGTGCTTTAAGTACCCTTAATTTTCCGGCTAAGGAAAGTTATGCACACAACAATCTGTTGGTGCTGAAAAAGATACGTTTTTATAACTGTGCGATTATTTATCTACGGGATGCGCAACTGCTTATAAAAACGAAAGATGGGCAGTCCTTTAATGTACCCCCTGAATCACTGTGTTATATCGAAAAAAACACAGTGATTGATGTTGCATTAAAAGTGTTAGGTAAAGGCGTTCCGTATGAGATCTATCACGTTGATAGTGATGTGTTAAGTTGTATCTGTAAGGTGATGGAGCCGCTATTGTTAGACCCACAAAGGGTCAATCAAATGAGACCTAAAATCTTCACCAGTCCTGTTGACGAAACAGATACTCAAATTTTTAAGCGCTTAATTGGGAGTAACGTTCCACAACACAGACAAGTTTATAAAATAACTTATCTACTCTCCAAAATCAGAGATATAGAATCGTTAGTTTATTCTTTGTCGGTATCAACGGATACCACCTTTACTGAGCGACTAAAATCAATCATTGAAGCCGATCTCTCTAAATCATGGAAACTGGCAGATCTTGCAGGCATGTTACATATGTCGGAGGTGTCGATCCGTAAGAAACTGGAGAAGGAGAGTAATAATTTTAATACGCTCGTTTTAGATATCCGTATGCATCAGGCGGCAAAACTCATCACCACGACCGAGAAGCATATCAACAGTATTGCAAATGAAGTGGGCTATACCAGCACGTCTTATTTTATTCGTAACTTTAAAGAGTTCTTTGGCATAACACCGAAACAGTTTTCTTTGAAGGTAAAAAAACAATCCTGATGATCGATATCATTAAGATATTTCGCAGGACAAAACGACTTTGGCGTAACAGGCTGGAGTATTGCTGAAATCTTTACCCTACCTGTTGCGTTAAGTCTTTACTTTTATCGATCCTGTTCGCTTCCACTGATCGGGTAAAGCCCTGGATCTGTATCTCGCCATAGTGGCCTTCTTCAAAGCGCAGTGGTTTGTCCGATGGCAGATCAAACGCGCAGAGCCAAAATCACTGGCGATCCGTTCTCCTCTTATTATTAACAAAAATAGAATAGTCTATTGCCATTTATATCATTTATGTCATCAGACCGTCAGCGTATTCTTCTCCCAACGCGTGATTCAACGCCAACCAATCAATTTACTCTGGGATTAAATATGAAAACCATTATCGCTATTTTTACCGCTTCTCTGTTCTCTGCTATGACCTTTAGCGCCTCTGCGCAGAGCGTTACGGCGTCTGGTACCACGCTGGATTCTGCTGAAGCAGTGATTGCACAAAAAGCGAAAGAGATGAACGCCTCTGAATACAAAATCACCAGCGCTCGCATGGGCAATACCGTCACTATGAGTGCAGAACTGTATAAATAATCGCGAGGGGAACCCATTATGTTATTCGATCACTATGCGCTGAATGCCTTGCCGTTAAAAAACCGGATTGTTATGCCGCCGATGACGCGTTCTCGCGCCGGGGCAGGCGACGTTGCGACTGACATGATGGCGGACTATTACGCACAGCGTGCCAGCGCAGGCCTTATCATCAGCGAAGGCACGCAAATCAGCCAGCAGGGCCAGGGCTATGCCTGGACGCCGGGTATCTATTCCGATGCACAGATTGCTGGCTGGAAAAAAGTCACCGACGCCGTGCACAAGGCGGGCGGTAAAATCTTCGCTCAGTTGTGGCACGTCGGTCGTGTTTCACACACCGTTTTGCAACCAGGCGGCGCGGCGCCGGTCTCTTCTTCTGCCATTCAGGCACCAGGAGTGAAGGTCTTTGTTGATGTGGAAGGGCGCGGCCCGGAAAATGGTGTCGGCGAGATGGTGCAGCATGACATGCCGCGCGCCCTGACGCGGGAAGAGATCCCGGCTATCGTCAATGACTATGCTCAGGCGGCACGCAATGCTATCGCTGCAGGATTTGACGGCATTGAACTGCATGGGGCGAATGGCTATCTGATCAACCAGTTCATTGACTCGCAGGCCAACCTGCGTAATGACGAATACGGCGGCTCGCTGCAAAACCGTCTGCGCTTTATGCGAGAGGTGGTGACGGCGGTCTCTGCGGCGATTGGTAAAGAGCGCGTGGGGATTCGTCTCGCCCCGCTGACCACGCTGATGGGGTCAAAAGATGATACGCCGGAAGCGACCTACCTCGCGGCGGCCAGCGTGCTGAACGAGCTGGGCATTGCCTATATTCATATCGCCGAAGCGGACTGGGAAGATGCACCGGTTATGCCTGCCGCGTTCAAAGAAGCGCTGCGTATTATCTTCCACGGCACGCTGATTTACTCCGGTAAATACACCAAAGCACGTGCTGAAGGGGCGCTGGTGAACGGCTGGGCCGATCTGATCGGTTTTGGTCGCCCGTTTATTGCCAACCCGGATCTACCGCATCGCCTGAAAAATGACTTGCCGCTGAATGCGCCTATTAAAGAGAAGTTCTTCGGCGGTGGAAAAGAAGGGTATCTGGATTACCCGGCTAGCTAATTTCATGACACAGCGCGACGATTTGCTCGCGCATCCACAAAGCCCGGCGAATAACATAACGCCGGGCTTTGTGCATCCCTTTCATTTTCATGTGAATACCATCAGCGTAAACCGTGTTGTCAGCGGGTATGATGAGGCTGTCCAGTTGATTAGAGAAAGGTAAACGCATGTCCACTCCGCTATTTCGTCAGGCCACGCCCGCCGATGTTAACCGCTGCTATGAAATTGAAACGCTCGCCTACGAAGGCGATGAAGCAGCAACCCGGGAAAAGATTGCCACCCGTATTCAGCGCTATCCGCAGGGATTTATGTGCATGGAGTTGAACGGTGAGGTGGCCGGCTTTATTAATGCTGGCTGCGCCTGGGAGGTGGTGATGTCTGATGAAGCATTTAAGGAACTGGTCGGGCACGATCCGGATGCGCCCAATGCGGTGATTATGTCGGTGGTGGTGCATCCGGATTTTCAGGGGAAAGGCTATTCGTCACTGATGATGCGTGAGTTTGTGGCGTGGATGAAAGCGATGCACAAAAAGACGATTCACCTGATGTGCAAAGATCGTCATGTCGATCTCTATGCTCACTTTGGCTATCGCTACGTCAAACCGTCTGCATCCGATCACGGCGGGATGGCGTGGCACGAGATGGTGATGGCATTGTAAGAGACGCGATGAAAACCGTGCAAAACATCATTTAGAAGGCGTTTTAGGCTTTTTGAAGCGGGAACAGGGCATAGGATTTTGGCGGAAGATCACAGGAGTCGAACCTGCCCGGGACCGCTGGCGGCCCCAACTGGATTTGAAGTCCAGCCGCCTCACCGGAGACGACGATCTTCCGCGCCTGCATTGCTACATGGAGGCGGGGCGCATTATAGCTACTTCCTGACGTTTCCACACCCCCTCACTGACTTTTTTAACTTCCCTTTCTTCTTACCATGATCGGTTTCATATAAATCCTCATAAATTCCTCTAGTTACATTTCCTCACATCTTCTGGCGCAACCGCGATCACAGAAAACAAGAATCGTAATTTGATAACGAGATATCGGAATATCCGTCGCCACCGCGAATGGTTTACAAAAACGGTAACCGGTACCAGTGCGCATGAGAGCGCGAAAGGATGCGTTATGACTATTCATATTTTGTCTGTTAAGGAAAAGATTGGCTACGGGATGGGCGACGCTGCCAGTCATATCATCTTTGATAACGTCATGTTGTATATGATGTTTTTTTATACCGATATTTTCGGCATCCCTGCCGGTTTTGTCGGCACCATGTTTTTACTGGCGCGCGCGCTGGACGCCATTTCAGACCCGTGCATGGGACTGTTGGCGGATCGCACGCGTTCCCGTTGGGGAAAATTCCGTCCGTGGGTGCTGTTTGGCGCGCTGCCGTTTGGCCTTGTTTGCGTCCTGGCATACAGCACGCCCGACCTCAGCCTGAACGGTAAGATGATTTACGCCGCGATCACCTATACGCTGCTGACGCTGCTTTATACCGTGGTGAATATCCCGTATTGCGCCCTGGGCGGGGTGATCACCAACGACCCAACGCAACGTATTTCCCTGCAGTCCTGGCGCTTTGTGCTGGCGACGGCGGGCGGGATGCTCTCGACAGTACTGATGATGCCGCTGGTGAATCTCATTGGCGGCGATAACAAAGCGTTGGGGTTCCAGGGCGGGATTGCAGTGCTGTCGGTGGTGGCATTCCTGATGCTGGCGTTCTGCTTCTTCACGACCAAAGAGCGTGTAGAAGCGCCGCCGAGTACCACCTCAATGCGCGAAGATCTCCGCGATATCTGGCAAAACGACCAGTGGCGGATCGTGGGGCTGCTCACCATCCTCAATATCCTCGCCGTCTGCGTACGCGGTGGCGCGATGATGTATTACGTCACCTGGATTCTGGGAACACCTGAAGTATTCGTCGCCTTCCTCACCACCTACTGTGTTGGTAACCTGATTGGCTCCGCACTGGCAAAACCCCTCACCGACTGGAAATGCAAAGTCAGTATCTTCTGGTGGACCAACGCAGCGCTGGCAGTGGTTAGCCTAGCGATGTTCTTTGTCCCGATGCAGGCCGACATCACCATGTTCGTCTTTATCTTCGTGATCGGCGTGTTGCACCAGCTGGTGACGCCGATCCAGTGGGTGATGATGTCCGATACCGTCGATTATGGCGAATGGTGCAACGGTAAACGTCTGACCGGCATCAGTTTTGCGGGCACGCTGTTCGTGCTCAAGCTGGGTCTGGCGTTTGGTGGCGCGCTTATTGGCTGGATGCTGGCGGGTGGTGGCTACGACGCGGCCGCGAAAACTCAGAACAGCGCCACTATCAGCATCATTATTGCCCTGTTCACGATTGTCCCGGCCATCTGCTACCTGTTGAGCGCCGTGATTGCCAAACGCTTCTACACCCTGAAAACGCCTTACCTGAGAAAAATCCTCGACCAACTGGCACAGGGTGCGCGCCGCAATCAGCAAGACTTTACGCATAACGAATTTCAGAACTAAAGGAACAGAGTCATGAAGATTAGTGACGGAAACTGGCTGATTCAGCCTGGCCTTAATTTACTTCATCCGATCCAGGTGTTTGATGTTGAACAGCACGGTAACGAACTGGTGGTTTATGCCGCGCCGCGTGACGTCCGCGAACGCACCTGGCAACTGGATACCCCGCTGTTTACGTTGCGTTTCTTTTCGCCGCAGGAAGGGGTTGTTGGCGTGCGCATGGAACACTTTCAGGGTGCGCTGGATAACGGTCCGCATTATCCACTCAACGTTTTACAGGACGTGAAGGTTGACATCCAAAATACCGCTGAAGTGGCTGAGCTGAAAAGCGGTAACTTGAGTGTGCGCGTCACTAAAGGTGAGTTCTGGTCGCTGGATTTTCTGCGTAATGGCGTGCGTATCACCGGCAGCCAGTTGAAGAATAACGGCTATGTACAGGATAACAACACGCAGCGTAATTACATGTTCGAGCGCCTGGATCTGGGCGTCGGTGAAACGGTTTATGGCCTGGGCGAGCGCTTTACCGCACTGGTGCGTAATGGCCAGACGGTAGAAACCTGGAACCGCGACGGCGGCACCAGTACCGAACAGTCCTACAAGAATATCCCGTTCTACCTGACCAACCGTGGCTACGGCGTGCTGGTCAACCATCCACAGTGCGTCTCGTTCGAAGTCGGTTCGGAGAAAGTGTCGAAAGTACAGTTCAGCGTCGAGGGCGAATATCTTGAATATTTCGTGATCGACGGTCCGACTCCGAAAGAGGTGTTGAACCGCTATACTCGCCTCACGGGGCGCCCGGCGCTGCCGCCTGCCTGGTCGTTTGGCCTGTGGCTGACCACCTCGTTCACCACCAACTACGATGAAGCGACGGTAAACCGCTTTATCGACGGCATGGCCGAGCGCAATCTGCCGCTGCACGTCTTCCACTTCGACTGCTTCTGGATGAAGGCTTTTCAGTGGTGCGATTTCGAATGGGATCCGGTGACGTTCCCCGACCCGAAAGGAATGATTCGTCGGTTGAAGGAGAAAGGGCTGAAGGTCTGCGTATGGATCAACCCGTACATCGGGCAGAAATCGCCGGTTTTCAACGAGCTGAAAGAGAAAGGCTACCTGCTAAAACGTCCGGACGGTTCGCTGTGGCAGTGGGATAAATGGCAGCCGGGGCTGGCGATTTATGACTTCACCAATCCGCAGGCCTGTGAATGGTATGCCAACAAACTGAAAGGTCTGGTGGATATCGGCGTTGACTGCTTCAAGACCGACTTTGGCGAACGTATCCCCACCGATGTGCAATGGTTTGATGGCGCCGATCCGCAGAAAATGCACAATCATTATGCCTACATCTACAACGAACTGGTATGGAATGTGCTGAAAGAGACCGTCGGCGAAAAAGAGGCGGTGCTGTTCGCCCGATCCGCATCGGTGGGGGCGCAGCAGTTCCCGGTGCACTGGGGCGGCGACTGCTACGCGAACTACGAGTCAATGGCGGAAAGCCTGCGCGGCGGCCTGTCTATCGGCTTGTCCGGTTTTGGCTTCTGGAGCCACGATATCGGCGGCTTCGAAAACACTGCACCCGCCCACGTTTATAAACGCTGGTGTGCGTTTGGTTTGCTCTCCAGCCACAGTCGCCTGCACGGCAGTAAATCCTATCGCGTGCCCTGGGCGTATGACGAGGAATCCTGCGATGTGGTGCGCTTTTTCACCGAACAGAAGTGCCGCATGATGCCGTACCTGTACCGTGAAGCGGTTCGCGCGCACGAGCGGGGCACGCCGATGATGCGCGCCATGATGCTGGAGTTCCCGGACGATCCGGCATGCGATTATCTCGATCGCCAGTATATGCTGGGGGATTCAGTGATGGTGGCGCCAGTGTTCTCGGAAACGGGGGATGTGCAGTTTTACCTGCCGGAAGGGCGCTGGACGCATCTGTGGCACAATGACGACGTGCAGGGCAGTCGCTGGTACAAACAGCAGCATGACTTCCTGAGTCTGCCAGTGTATGTGCGTGGCAATACACTGTTGGCACTGGGCAGCAATAATCAGAAACCCGATTACGCGTGGAACGAAGGCACTGCCTTCCAGTTGTTCGCTCTCGAGGAGGGACGTGAAGCCGTGTGCGAAGTCCCTGCCGCTGACGGTTCAGTGATCTTTACGCTGACTGCTAAGCGCAATGGCAACACCCTCACCGTGACGGGCAAGGGTGATGCGCACGACTGGACGTTGTGCCTGCGTAGCATCGCGCAGATTAGCGGTATTCGCGGCGCTTCACACCGGGGAAGCGAACTGGGCGTAGTGGTGACGCCGCAAAGTCATGAGATCGTCATTTCACTTTAAGCTGATGTACCGAGGGGGCGGAGATTCAGCCGCCCCCACAGCGCCAGCAGCAGATACAACGCGACCGGTAACAGAAAGCTGAACCGGAGGTTGAGTCCGTCAATACAGGCAGCCTGCAGTAAGGGAATCACCGCGCCGCCAATCCCGGCCATCACCATTGCGGCGGCAGAAATATTGGCGATCGCCGGATTTTTGTTGATGGTGTGCCCGAAGATAATCGGATAGAGAATTGAGTTCCCTAAGCCGGTCAGGATAAGCAGATAACCGCCGGTGGTATTGTTCAGCCATATCGCCATGATCACCGCCGTTGCGCAGGCCAGCGTCGCCATCAGAAACGGCGTGTAATTGCCTGTTTTGTCGGCGAGAAAACCATAAAGAAAGCGACCCGCCAGTGCGCCTCCCCAGTAAAAAGAGACCAGCGACATCGCAACAGTGGTGCTCCAGCCGCTGATGGTGATGAGATATTTTACCAGACTGGTCGCAAGGCTCACTTCGACGCCGACATAGATAAAAATCGCCGCCACGCTGAATAACAGTTCTCTGTTCTTCCAGGCGTTATGCGTCCCCGACGCGGCTTTTTCCGGGCGCGCCACATCCGGCAGGCGGATCCAGAAAACCCCGGCAATCAATGCCAGCGAAAAGCAGGCAAGGCAAAGCCAGAGCGCACTGATGGGTTCTTCGCGCGCCAGGATATCGATGGGGGAAAACGCCAGGAGTAGCGCAACCAGCATGGGGGCCAGCGTGGTTCCCAGCGAATTAACCGCAGAGGCCAGGCACAGATTGCCAATTCGTTTGTGCGGTGCGCTGAGCAACGTCAGATAAGGATTAGCGACAACTTGCATCGCCGCCACGCCCGTCGCCACGACAAACATCGCCAGCAGCGACAGGGCGAAGGAATCCAGCCGCAGCGCCAGAGTGAACAGCAGGCATCCCGCAACCGACAACGTTAACGACAGCAGTAACACCTTACGGTACCCCTGGCGTTCAATCAGCATTGAACAGGGCAGGCAGGTCAGAAAAGGCGCCACGTAAAAAATAACGGTAATGAAAATAGACTGTGACCATGACAGATGAAAATACTGATAGAAAAAGATGATCAGCACGCTGTTGATGGCGGTTATATTTCCCCATAAGAAAAATATCATGGCGAGTAATGTCAGATTTTTATTCATTTCTTTTTTTTAATATGAAATTGTGATGAAGTGACCTGTTGCACAGACCGTTTACTTAAAAAAATGATAAATTTATTCTGCACTCACAGGAGCAGAAAATGGAACTGGAAAATGTATTTCGTGATGTAAAATTAAGTAAGACAGAAGTTACCGTACTGCGCTTTATTCAGAATAATCCAGAACAATGCATTCGTGAGGGTATTCGCACCGTTGCGGAGCACTGTTACAGCAACCCGTCATCGCTGGTCCGGCTGGCGAAAAAGCTCAAGTTTAGCGGTTGGCTGGAGCTGGTGTATTTCATTAAATTTAATATCACAATGCCAAAGCTTGATGTGACCAATGATATTAACTTTATGAATGTTCAGCCAACCGAAAACCTGGCGTTGCTATTAAATCGTCTGCAGCACGACCGTATTCTTATTCATGGCAGCGGTTTCTCTCAACTGATTGCACAATATATTTATAATAAATTCCTGGTGATTGGCGTGAATGCCAGTCTGGCGCTCTGGCCGGACTACGAAATACTGGAACAAAAAACGGCTGCAAAATTCGATTCTATCTGGCTGGTGTCTAAATCTGGTCGCAGCAGTTCGGCATTAAATTGGGTCAAGGCGCTGGAAGGAAAAAATACCGACCTTGTCTGCTTTACCGGTGACTACCAAAGTCCGCTGGCCCAGGCGGCGAACACCGCCGTCATCATTCATGATCCGCAGAAGTTTGATGATGACATCTACTGGAGCAACCCTTTCTTTGGTTACTGCATCCTGGGATTCGAACATCTGCTGAAGCTCTGGTTTTTGCAAAACCCGGGCGGGGCGCCAGTCGACGCCCCGGGGACGATCATTTCCAGTCGCTAAACTGTGCTTCGTCGAGATACTCGCCAACCAACTGTTCGGCCAACGACCAGGAGCCAATCAGCGGATGCGCCATTAATGCGCGGATTGCCAGAAACTTATCTTTGTGCATGATGGCGTCCACTGCCAGACGTTCGTACTCTTTCACGCAGGCGATCATGTTTTTCTGCGCGTCCGGTACGTGGATCGGCGTCACCGGTTTCAGCCCCTCTTTGCTCAGATCACAGCTGATCTCAATGACATCATCCGGGCGTAAGAAATCCAGCGTGCCATTGTTTTGCAGTGAGACAACGATGCGTTTGCTGGTGGCGCTGTTCACGGCTTCGAGAATATCCAGCGCCACCCCGGCGTAACCGCCGCTATCCGGTTCTTCAATAAACTGTTGCAGCGTTAGCGGCGTGCGGGTATTGAATTTTTCCTGATGTGACTCACTCTGCATATAGCTATTTTCGCGGCGCAGATAGTGTTTCATCCAGATATCAAATGCGGCTTCCGGGTTTGCCTGCGCATCCACGTTCTGCAGTTCCTCGCGCATTTCCTTGTTGATCCGCGCGATGGCTTCACCGCGCGTTTCCGGCGCATCCTGAATCGCTTTCAGCGCCACTTCGCGATAGTAGTAGTAATAGAGATATTCATTCAGCAATTGCTTGTCGCAAAGCTGAACCAGCACCGGTGAGAAGTATTGCATCGCCGTTTTGCTGTATAGTTCCGGGTTGCTCACCAGTTTGTCGGTGACGTCCTCACCTTTCACGGTGAAATGGGTAAACCAGGAGAAATGGTTCAGGCCATAGCATTCCACCTTTAGATCCGCTTCGTCGCAGTTGAGAATGGCAGGCAACTCGCGAATCAGCTCTGATGGCGCATCGCAAATGCCGTAAACCCGACGTTTAAACCCGGACTTAATGATCGCCTCGGTAACCAGTCCGGATGGGTTCGTAAAGTTGAACAGAATGGCATCGGGTGCGGCATGCTCTTCAATCAGACGGCAGTAATTGAGAATGGCGGGAATTGAGCGCATCGCCATCGCAAAACCGCCCGCGCCGGTGGTTTCCTGACCTAATGTGTTATGGTTCAGCGCGATACGTTCATCGCGCACGCGGCTTTCATCGCCGCCGACGCGTAGCGTGGTGATGACATAATTGCTGTTCTTTAAAGCGGATACCGGATCTGTCGTCAGGCTGAAACGAATATCAGGTCGAATCGTGGCAAAAACATAACGGGCGATTTCGCCGAAAATTTTCAGGTTCTCTTCTGCGTTATCGAGGAATACCACCTCTTGTAAGCCAATACGATGCGCATTATAGGCCAGAGATTTTGCCAGGAACGCGGAGCGAACACCGCCCCCGCCTAATACGGTTAATTTCATAACAACTCCTGATTAATTATTTGCCAGCCAGTTATCTACCCGGGATCGAACCTGTCCAACCCTCACACCGTAAATAACCTGAACTTCATTTTGATTACGCACTACGCCATTGGCGCCGGTACTTTTTAATAAGGCTTCATCAATTTTGTCGGGATGATGGAGCGCGACGCGTAATCGGGTAAAACAGTTATCAACAGAAATAATGTTCTCTTTGCCGCCTAAACCCTTAATGATCTCATCGGCGACGGCCTGACCTGCATTGGCCTTTTTATTGCGATAATCTTCTTTGCTGTAGAGTTTCACTTCGCCGTCATCTTCGCGTCCTGGTGTTTTCAGGTTCAGCCTGATGACCAGCGTACGGAAAATGATGTAGTAGGCGGCGAATTGCCCGATACCGATCAGAACGTATAGCGGCCAGCGGGTGAGGGCTGCCGGCAGCGGCAGGTTATATATCAGAAACTCAATGAGTCCGGACGCGCCCCACGGACGAACCGTCAGCAGATCGCAAATCGCCTGAGAGGCGGCGGTCAGTGTGGCGTGAATCAGCCACAACAGCGGTGAAATAAATAAGAACGTAAATTCAATCGGTTCGGTAATTCCGGTCAGAATAGAGGTAATAATAGCGGGCAACAGAATCGCCTTCGCCATCATTTTCTTCTCCGGCGTGGCGGTGTGGTAGAACGCCAGCGCCGCACCGGAGAGACCAAAGATTGTCGTCATGCCCTGCTGGGAAAAGCGCAGGGCTTCGTTCATCACCGGGGTGAGATCCGGATGGCGCATATAGGCCAGGAAGATGGCCTGCGTCCCGGACACCACCTGCCCGTCAACGTTCAGGGTGCCGCCAATCTGGGTCAACTGGAAGGGAGACCAGACAAAGTGGTGCAGCCCTGTTGGGATCAGGAATTTTTCAAAGAAGCCGTACACGAAGACGCCTGCCACACCGGCGTTTTTCATGAAACTGGTTAATGCCGCGATGCCGTGTGTGATGAACGGCCAGAACCAGGTAAAGGCAATGGCGTAAAAAAGGATCACCGGCGTCATGGCGATTAAAGTCAGTTTTGCTCCGCCGTACATCGAGAGTGCGCCCGGCAGCTCTATTTCAGAGACTTTATTATGGACCCAGGCAATGGTGCAGCCGAGAATAATCCCTAAAAAGATCCCCATGTCGACAACGACAAAGCCTAAAATTTGCGTTTGTCCGGTGCCATAATATTCGCCATTGACCTTTTCAGCGATGCCGTAAGTATATTCCAGCCAGGAGTGATTGGCGCCTAAAAACATAATAAAGCACATGACGGCAACCAGCGCGACTTCGGTTTTTTTATCTTTCGCCAGACCATAGCTGATGCCGACACAGAAAAGCAGTCCCAGGTTGCCAAATAATGGCCAGAAGGTATCACCGAGGAGTTGACCTATTTGATGTAAAAAGCTGGTTTCGGAAATAAGCGTCGGGTTAGTTAATATTGAGCTTAATGCCAGAATTAAGCCAATAACAGGTAAGAACAAGACCGCCCCGATCATTGCTCTGGAGAATCTTTGCATATCCGCCAGAATACGTTGACGTATTACAGACATGGCTATTCCTTTATTTTATGTAGGGTGTTTGTAATTATTAAATAAGACTTCCAACATCATCGTTATAACAACTCTCGGTGGGGATGAAAACCTGTTGCGGAAAATAGGCACAAATAGCCGATAAATGAATACCTGTTTCGTTTTCAGACAGAGAACGCTCCCGGATCGAGGATATCCGGGAGCGTTAAGAGGAGATTATGGCGTAACGGGCGCGGGGGAGACGGGGGCAGGTTCGGTTGACGTCACTTCACCTGCGGAAATAACTCCAGCCTGCATGGTTTGCGTGACCTGCTGTTTATTCGCATTCACGGCGTGCAATTGTCCATTCACTGTGGGTTTGAGCGGCGCGTCTGCCTGCACCGTTCCGCTGGCTGTCAGCTGGATATTACCGTCACCGGCGATCGGTAGTACCGGCCATCCCCATTGCTGTAGAACGTTCACCGGGACGCCGCGGCCATTCAGGCTGACCTGCGTCTGACGCGGCGGTAGCTGTGACACGCTGGCGGTCGCTTCCAGAATCCCTCTTTCCGTAAAGGCGCTCAGTTCGCTGATGTTCACCGTGTTAGCGTTGGCGGCTAAAGACAAAGAGGGGCGGCGCACGTCAACGCGGTTGAAGGTGGCGGCGGCAGCATTCAGGGTCGCGTTTCCGCTCCAGACGCCCCATTTCTGGTTCTGGACCAGCCCCAGATTTGCGCCATAACCATCCAGCGCGGTCAACTGCCACGGGAATGTCGGGTCGATATCAATCACCAGGTTGCGGCTGGCAGTAAATTTCTTCAGCGTCAGGCTGTTCAGCCATGCCGGCAGCGGTTGCATCCAGCGCTGTTTCCAGTTTTCCGGCAGGGTGTACTCTATGCCCGCGATAGCGGCGTCATCGAGGACAAGGGCTTTACCTTGCCGCAGCCAGTTGCCGGAAGTCCTGACCATGCCGCCTTCCCAGCGGGTAGTGAACTGGCGCAGCGCGATACCTTGCGGCGAAAACTCGGCATTCAGAATAGGGTCGAACAGATGCAACGAGCCAAAAATGAACTCACTGGCATTCATCGACAGTTTTCCTTCCTGCGTCTGCCAGTCGTCTTTGCTGAAAGTCAGATTGCGCAAGCTAAGGTCAAGGTCGGTGACCGCCCAGTCCGGTCCCTGAAGGCGCGCGTCAGTGACCTCAAGGCGATTAATCTGTAGCGATGGGATGGTGTTAAGCGGCGCGAAAAAGTCGGCCAGCGATTTATCGCTTTGCAGTCGGATGTCGTTCAGCCGCAGATTCTCCACCATCCAACTGCCATCAGCATGGCGTTTTGCCACACCGGTTAAGGCACCGCGCGCGATATCAGCGCCGATAGTACTTAATGTCACCTGTTCGTTATCGATACTGCCTTCAATCAGGACGTTGGCAGCAGGAACGTCATTTAGTGTCAGAGAACCCGCGCTGAGCTGAATCTGCGCTTTGCTGCCGAGCACTTTACCGGCTTCGGGCAGCCAGGGAATGATGCCACCATTAACCCGCTGAGCGCTCAGATCCCACTCGCTGCCCGGGCTATTAAGCGCCATATCCTGCAACTGCAGGCGGTCAGACTGAAAGGGGAGCGGTGCCGTCTGAGGCGAAATATTCAGGGTACCGTTTTGCAGCAGGATCGTATCGACATGCCGTGGATGTGTCAGTTGGCGAGTACTCAGCCCAATATCGACCGCTTTTGCCACGAGCGTGGCTGGTTGACCGTCACGCCCAAAGGTGACGTTTTTCAGCAGGATATGTGAAGGAGAAGAAAAACGATGGTCCATCGCCTCAAAGGACAACTGATAGTCGCTGTGCTCAGATATCAAGGCACTGATGTGTTCTGCGCCCCAGCGCGTTTGCAGCAGGAAATAGAGGCCGAGAATCACCACCAGAAGGGCGATCAGTACATAGAGAATCATCTTTCCAATAAATTTCATGGTCTTCCATCCTGCGAAGGGCACATAGTTGAGTTATGCACGATTTACGCGCAATCCTCAAGGCAGGAATCGTGAAAGAATATGATAGCGACGGTGAATTTGAATCACCGTCGCATAGCCTTTACTGCTTTTCAGGCGGGAAAATCAGGTTCAGTACGATAGCGGTGATACCACCCGCAGCAATACCGGAAGAGAGCAGGTTTTTCACCCAGTCAGGCGCGAACTGTAGGATCAGCGGCTGCTGAGAGACGCCAAGACCGACAGCCAGCGACAGCGCAATAATCAGGATCGCGCGGCGGTTCAGGGGTTCGCGGGAAACAATGCGCACGCCAGACGCCGCGATAGTTCCGAACATGACCAGCGTCGCCCCGCCAAGCACTGGCTCAGGGATATGCTGCACAAAGCCGCTCACCGCCGGGAACAGACCGAGTACGATCAGCATCAGCGCAACCACAAAGCCAACGTAACGGCTGGCCACGCCGGTTAACTGAATGACCCCGTTATTCTGCCCGAAACAGGAGTTCGGGAAGGTGTTAAAGACCGCAGAGACGAAGGAGTTCAGGCCGTTCGCCAGCACACCGCCCTTCAGACGCTTCATGTACAGCGGGCCAGAAACGGGCTGTTCGGAAACGTCGGACGTTGCAGTGATATCGCCGATGGTTTCCAGCGAGGTAATCATAAACACCAGCATCAACGGTAGCAGAAGGTTCCAGTCAATGCCCAGCCCATAGTACAACGGCGTCGGCACCATGATCAGTTCCTGGGAGGCTGGCGCGTTGTTTTCCGGCAGCATGCCCATAAACCATGCCAGCGCATAGCCCGCCGCCATAGCGATAACCAGTGACGCCACGCGCAGATACGGGTTACGTTGACGGTTGAGCAGAATAATCAGCAACAGTACAACGCCTGCCAGCATCAGATTCTTGGGTGCGCCGAACGTGTTGTCGCTCATCGCGGCATAACCACCGCCGATGGACGTCAGCCCCACCTGAATCAGCGACAGACCGATAATCATCACCACCACGCCCGAGACCAGCGGGGTGATGATACGACGCGCGAGATGCAGGATCCGGGAGAGCACCATCTCCGTGCAACTGGCCAGCATCAGGGTGCCAAACAGCGCCGCCATCATGGTGGGGACGTCTGCGCCGCCGGTTTTCAGTGCGGTGCCGCCCATAATCAGCGGTGCCACGAAGTTAAAACTGGTGCCCTGAATCGATAACAACCCTGAACCCACCGGACCCCACGCTTTAATCTGAATAATGGAGGCCACGCCAGAGGCGAACAGCGACATACTGATAATGTGTTGCGTATCCTGAGCCGGTAACCCCAGCGCCTGACAGATGAGCAGCGCCGGCGTAATGACCGCAACGAACATCGCCAACAGATGCTGACAGGCGGCAAACAGGGTTTGCGGAAGCGGCGGGCGATCTTCAAGACGATAAATCAGTTCGCTGTTTTGAGTCTGCGCAACCGGTTGCGCATTTTCCGACTCGAGGGTGTTAACAGACATCAATGATAATCCCGTGGTGACAAAGCGGGCATTTTATCTGACCAGATGGTAAAAGCAAACGTTTGCGAGTGGGTATTCTTAATATTTAAAATAGATAAAATCACATTTTTATATAACTTTTCCCTCTTTTCTGCTTAAAATCCATGCCGAATTACTACTAAAAGCTAAAAATATCCGCAGGAATAAGACATCGTGCGTAACTGATTCAGACGTACTCAAGGAGCTTTGTATGTTTCAACTCGATACCTTATCAACCCTCGTTGCTGCAACGCTGACGTTGCTGTTGGGACGAAAACTGGTTCATTCAGTCTCCTTCCTCAAGAAATACACGATTCCAGAACCCGTTGCCGGCGGGTTGTTGGTGGCGCTGGCCCTGTTAGTACTGAAAAAGAGCATGGGCTGGGAAGTGAACTTTGATATGACGTTACGCGATCCGCTGATGCTGGCGTTTTTCGCTACCATCGGTTTAAACGCCAACATCGCCAGCCTACGGGCAGGCGGTCGCGTGGTGGGCATTTTCCTGATCGTCGTCGTGGGATTGCTGCTGATGCAAAACGCCATCGGCATTGGGATGGCCAGCCTGCTGGGACTTGATCCGCTGATGGGGCTGATTGCCGGCTCGATCACGCTGTCTGGCGGCCACGGTACTGGCGCCGCCTGGAGCAAGCTGTTTATCGAACGCTACGGCTTTGCTAACGCGACGGAAGTGGCGATGGCGTGCGCGACGTTTGGTTTGATCCTCGGCGGTCTGATTGGCGGGCCTGTTGCGCGTTACCTGGTCAAGCACTCGACGACGCCGGACGGCATGCCTGACGACCTGGCGGTACCCACCGCGTTTGAAAAGCCGGACGTCGGGCGGATGATCACTTCTCTGGTGCTGATCGAAACCATTGCGCTTATCGCTATCTGTTTGACCGTAGGTCGGATTGTTGCGCAACTGTTGGCGGGAACGGTGTTTGAGCTGCCTACGTTTGTCTGCGTGCTGTTTGTCGGCGTGATTGTCAGTAACGGCCTGGCGGCGGTGGGCTTTTATCGCGTCTTTGAGCGCGCGGTGTCCGTTCTCGGGAACGTTAGCCTGTCGCTGTTTCTGGCCATGGCGCTGATGAGCCTGAAGCTGTGGGAACTGGCTTCGCTGGCCCTGCCGATGCTGGCAATCCTGGTGGTGCAGTCCATCTTTATGGCGCTGTACGCGATAGTGGTGACCTGGCGGATGATGGGCAAAAACTACGATGCAGCCGTGCTGGCGGCGGGCCATTGCGGGTTTGGTCTGGGGGCGACGCCGACGGCAATCGCCAACATGCAGGCGATTACCGAGCGGTTCGGACCTTCACATATGGCCTTTCTGGTGGTGCCGATGGTTGGTGCGTTTTTCATTGATATCGTCAACGCGCTGGTAATTAAGCTGTATCTGCTGTTGCCTATTTTTGCGCAATAACGTGAAGATGCGGTGGTGATGAACCACCGCGCTTTTGCATCGCCATCAGGCGTTAGAATAGCGTTCTGTTTCCGGCATCCAGCGCTCGATTAACGCTTTTGCCTCTTGGGGGTAACGTTCATGAATGTGACGTGCGATACGCTGAACTTCCGGAATAATGGCCTGATCGCGCAGTAAATCCGCCACCTTAAATTCTGCATTCCCCGTCTGCCGCGTACCCAGTAATTCACCGGGCCCGCGAATTTCGAGATCTTTTTGCGCAATCACAAAGCCATCGCTGCTGTCGCGTAACACCTGCAGGCGTTTCTGCGCCGTTTTTGATAACGGCGACTTGTAGAGCAGTACGCAGTGCGACGCCACCGCGCCACGCCCGACACGTCCACGTAGCTGGTGTAACTGTGCTAAACCGAGACGTTCCGGGTTTTCGATGATCATCAGACTGGCATTAGGGACATCCACACCGACTTCAATCACCGTGGTGGCGACAAGCAGGTGCAGTTCGCCCTGTTTAAACGCCGCCATCACCGCCTGTTTTTCGGCAGGCTTCATGCGCCCGTGGACCAGGCCGACGTTCAGTTCTGGTAGCGCGAGTTTTAACTCTTCCCACGTGGCTTCTGCGGCCTGCGCTTCTAACAGGTCAGATTCTTCAATCAGCGTACAGACCCAGTAGGCCTGGCGGCTTTCCTGCGTACAGGCGTTGCGCACGCGGTCAATAATATCGCTGCGGCGCGTATCCGGAATGGCAACCGTTGTGACGGGAGTGCGTCCGGGGGGCAGTTCGTCAATGACGGAGGTATCGAGATCTGCGTAGGCGGTCATCGCCAGCGTCCGAGGAATAGGCGTAGCGGTCATGATCAACTGATGCGGATGGAAACCCTGCTGCTGGCCTTTTTCCCACAGCGCGAGGCGCTGATGCACGCCAAAACGGTGCTGCTCGTCGATAATGACCAGCGCAAGGCCATTGAACTGCACCTGTTCCTGGAAGATCGCGTGCGTTCCTACCACCATTTGTACCTGTCCGCTGGCAATCGCGTCCTGTTGCGCCAGACGCGCTTTGCCTTTCTGCTTGCCCGCCAGCCAGCCGACTTCGACACCCAGCGGGGCAAACCAGTTACGGAAGTTATTGGCATGCTGCTCCGCCAGTAGCTCGGTCGGGGCCATCAGCGCGACCTGTTTTCCATGCGCAATCGCCCGCAGGGCGGCGAGTGCGGCAACCAGCGTTTTACCGGAGCCGACGTCACCCTGCACCAGACGCATCATCGGAATATCAAGCGCCATGTCGTGCTCGATTTCCGCTACCACGCGGGCTTGTGCGCCGGTCGGCTTAAAGGGGAGCGAGGCTAACAGTTGATTTTTCAGTGTGTCATTGGCGCTCAGCGGCTGGGCATGAAAGCGCTGCGCACCCGCACGAAGCGCCAGCATGCTCAGGTTATGCGCCAGCAACTCTTCCAGGATAAGACGACGCTGTGCCGGGTGTTGGCCGGTCTCGAGATCGCTTAACTGCAGTGTCGGCGGTGGGCGATGCAGCGTGCGGAGCGCTTCAGGCAAGCTGAGCATGCCCTGCAACAATTCCGGCGGTAAGAGTTCGGTAATGGCGCAGGTGTCCAGCAGATCCAGCGCTTGATCGGTGAGCTTACGCAGTGTTGCCTGTTTGATGCCTTCAGTAGTGGGATAAACCGGGGTGAGGGTTTCCTGCAACTCTGGTGTACTGAGATCGCCCTGGACACGGTATTCCGGGTGGATCATCTCAGCGCCGTACTTCCCGCGCTTCGCTTCGCCATAAGCCAGTACGCGCCGTCCGGTTGCGAGGCTGTTTTTCATCGCCGCGCTGAAGTTGAAAAAGCGCATTGTCAGTATGCCGGAACCGTCGCTGATCTGACAGGTCATCATCCGACGCCCCCCGAAGGTGATGTTGCAGTTCAGCACTTCCCCTTCGACAGTGGCGTAAATGCCTGGCAGCAGTTCGCCAATGGGATAGAGTTGGGTGCGGTCTTCATAACGCAGAGGAAGGTGTAACAGCAGGTCCTGCACGGTGTGCAGACCAATTTTCGCCAGTTTGCTGCTTTGCGCTGCGCCAACGCCCGTTAGTGAACTGAGCGGGACAGCATCTAACAGGCGCCCACTCATGATTTACTTCGCCGCCTGCATGGTTGACCACCAGGCGTCATCGGCTTCAATCGCACCCTGCTGATTGATATGCGGATAGGGCAGCCCTTTGCGTTTGGCGACTTTCGCCAGTACCGGATAGCCGCCTTCAAACAACAGGCGCTGCTGTTCGTCTTCCGGCAACATGCTGTTTTCGCGCAGATACATCCCGGCATTCTGCCGCTGGCGCTGCGCTTCATACAGAATCAGCGCAGAGGCAACGGAAACGTTAAGCGACTGAACCATGCCGATCATGGGGATGATGATATCCTGATCCGCCAGGTTCAGCGCTTCCTGGGTAATACCGGTTTTCTCCTGCCCCATCAGGATACAGGTTGGACGTGTGTAATCGATTTCGCGGAAATCGACGGCATTATCAGAGAGATGAGTTGCCAGAACCTGCATGCCCCGGCCTTTTAGATGGGTGACGGCATCGCCAATTGTGCGGTGGGTTTTCACCTGCACCCAACTGTTGCTGCCTGCCGCTGCCGAGGCCATGGTACGCATACGACTGCCTGGCCAGACGGCGTGGACTTCGTGGACGCCAACGGCATCTGCGGTACGAATAATCGCAGAAACGTTATGAGGTTTGTGGACCTGCTCCATGCAGACGGTCAGGTCCGGCTGGCGCCTGGCGAGCATCTCACAAATACGTGCATAGCGCTGTAGGTTCATAAAACTAGTTTCGGTTACGGGTGACTTTTATCACGTCTGGCATCACGCGAATTTTGCGCATGATATTCGCCAGGTGCACACGGTCGCGCGCGGTAAGGCGAATAAAGGCGCTGTAGACGCGACCATCTTTCTCTTCAGTATTCAGGCTCTGAATATTAGAGGTGGTGGTGTTGATCGCCGCCGTCAGATTTGCCAGTGCACCCTGGTGGTTAAACATATCCACTTTGATTTCGGTGATAAATTCCTGCTCTGTCTCTTTGTCCCATTCCACCGCCATAAACTTCTCTGGCTCTTTCTGGTAGCCACGGATGTTACGGCAGGATTCATGGTGGATGACCAGACCTTTACCCGGACTGACGTGGGCAATGATCGGATCGCCCGGAATCGGACGACAGCACTTGGCAAAGGTAATCAGCACGCCATCTGCGCCTTTGATGGGCAAATGACCCTGGCCGGGCACCGCAGGTTGGATAGCTGAGGCATCGCCCTGTTGCAGGTTTTTCGCTACCACCACGCTCATGGCATTGCCGAGGCCGATTTCTGCCAGCAGGTCGTCAAGGGTCGCAAGCTTCATTCGCTCAAGCTCACGCTGGATACTCTCTTGCGGGATTTCTGCCAGCTTACGACTGCCACCCAACGCATGGTTGAGCAGGCGACGTCCCAGACTGACAGAATCATCGCGCTTGAGGTTCTTCAGCAACTGGCGGATCTTGGCGCGGGCTTTTGAACTGACGACGAAGTTAAGCCACGCCGCGTTCGGACGAGCCCCCGGCGCAGTAATGATTTCGACCGTCTGACCGCTGGTCAGCGGTTGTGACAGCGGGTAAGGCTGTCTGTCGACGCGTGCGCCCACGCAGGCATGGCCAATATCGGTATGCACCGCATAAGCAAAGTCGACGGGGGTGGCACCGGCTGGCAGTTCGACAATCCGCCCTTCCGGAGTGAAAACGTAAATCTCATCCGGGAAAAGATCGGATTTCACGCTCTCGATAAATTCAAACGAGCTACCTGCGCTTTGTTGCAGTTCCAGCAGGCTTTGCATCCAGCGTTGGGCACGAATCTGCGCGGTGGTACTGGTTTCGCCGTGCTCTTTATAAGCCCAGTGCGCCGCAACCCCCATTTCCGCCATCTGGTCCATATCCTCTGTACGGATCTGGACTTCAACCGGAACGCCGTGCGGACCGATCATCGACGTGTGCAAAGACTGATAGCCGTTCGCTTTTGGAATGGCGATGTAGTCTTTTACCCGTCCAGGACGCGGTTTATAGAGGCTGTGCATTTGACCGAGCACGCGATAACAGGTGTCGGCGTCATGGACGATTACGCGGAACGCGTAGATATCCATGATCGAATGGAAACGCTGCTCTTTAAGCACCATCTTGCAATAGATGGAATAGAGGTGCTTCTCACGACCACTCACACGGCATGGAATTCCCGCTTCCTGCAGTCGCCCTTCGATTTCAGAGAGGATTTTTTGGATCATCTCTTTACGGTTGCCACGTGCGGCTTTAACCACCTCTTTAATCACGCGATAGCGGTTCGGGTACAGCGCCTCAAAGCCCAGCTCTTCAAGCTCGGTTTTAATGTGATGAATACCTAAACGGTGCGCCAGCGGGCTATAGATTTCGAGGGTTTCACGGGCGATGCGGCGACGTTTATCCGGGCGTAATGAGCCCAGCGTACGCATGTTGTGGGTGCGGTCAGCGAGTTTGATGAGAATGACGCGGATATCCTGCACCATCGCCATAATCATCTTGCGAAAGTTTTCGGCCTGCGCCTCTTTCTTATCGCGGAACTTAAGTTTATCAAGCTTCGACACCCCCTCTACCAGTTCAGCAACGCTTTTCCCAAACAGCTGCTCCATGTCCTGGTAGGTGGCGGGAGTATCTTCGATCACGTCATGTAGTAGCGCAGCCATCAGCGTTTCATAGTCGAGTTTCATCTCGGCCAGAATGCAGGCTACGGCAACAGGGTGCGTGATATAAGGTTCACCGCTTGAACGTGTCTGGCCCTCGTGAGCGTCACGTGCAACGAGATACGCCTGCCGAAGACGTTTGATCTGGTCTTCCGGCAGGTAGTGTTGAATCAGCTGATTCAGGCTTTCAAACAGATACAAGGGCGACCCGCTTTGTGATTAACGACGACCTTCAGCAATTGCGGTTACGGCTTGTAATTCAGCGGCTTCCTGCTCTTGCTGTTCCTGGCGCTCACGGACGTCGAGGATCTGGTTGTTGATCAGACCTTCTTCGATTTCGCGCAGCGCGATTACGGTAGTTTTATCGTTTTCTTCCGGTACGAGCGGATCCTTTCCGCCTACCTGCATCTGACGAGCGCGACGCGCGGCGACCAGTACCAGGTCAAAACGGTTACCAATTTTCTCTACAGCGTCCTGAACAGTTACGCGTGCCATACTTAAAATGCTCCACAGGTGAAGAAATGACTGGGCATGATACTGAATGTGGGTTCAGTCTGCCAACAGTTTGCTGATTAAAGCGTCATGACGCTGCTTTTGGCGGCTCATGCGCAGACGTTCGGCGCGAATGATGGTTTTCAGATCGCCCAGGGCGGTGTCGAAGTCATCATTCACAATAAGATAATCATATTCGGCGTAATGGCTCATTTCTGCAACAGCTTGCGCCATACGTTTCGCAATCACCTCTTCGCTATCCTGTCCACGACCCCGCAAGCGGCGGTCCAGTTCAAGTTTAGACGGCGGAAGAATAAAGATACTGCGCGCTTGCGGCATCTTCTTGCGAATTTGTTGCGCGCCCTGCCAGTCGATATCCAGAAAGACATCTACCCCGGAAGCCAGTACTTGCTCAATGGCTTCACGCGAGGTGCCATAGTAATTGCCAAACACTTCTGCGTGTTCCAGAAACGCGTCGTTGCCAATCATGGTTCTGAATTCGGCATGATCCACAAAGAAATAATGTTCGCCGTGAACCTCACCTGGGCGCGGAGCGCGCGTAGTGTGCGAAACAGAAACCTGGGTGTCGTACAACGGTTGGGTTTTTAACAAAGCCTGAATCAGGCTGGACTTACCCGCGCCACTGGGGGCAGAAACAATATAAAGCGTGCCTTGAGCCATGAGTATCTTACGTATGTGATTATCGAAAATGAACCTACATACGGGCTTATTATACACGTCGCCGCTACGCGACGTAGTCTTTGTCACACTTTTTACGCCAGATTATTGCTTTTTGCGCGCCTGTTTCCTGATTTACGCAACATTCTGTGCAAATGAGCGGAATCACTGGAAGCCTGAACGCAATCTTAACTTTTGTCGCTCGGCGCTGACCACACAACGCGCTATATCTGCCTGGAAACGTACAGCGGAGGTGGCGATGAAAGTGGGGACGGCGATATTGATAGGGTTGTGGTTATGGCACGGGCAGTCCTGGGCGGTATGCCCGGTATGGTCGTCAGCGAGGGCTCACGAAGAGATCTCTCGTTTGCAACAGCAAATTGCGCAGTGGGATGACGCCTATTGGAAGGAGGGGGTGAGTGCGGTCGAGGACGGCGTCTACGATCAACTGCATGCACGACTGCTTCAGTGGCAGCACTGCTTTGCTGACAACTCCCCGCCCAGCCTGACGTTACCTTCTCCTGGCGGTACAGTCCCCCATCCCGTCGCCCATACCGGAGTGCAAAAGCTGGCTGACAAGCGAGCAGTGCAGCAATGGATGCGCGGGCACAACGATTTGTGGGTACAGCCGAAGGTCGATGGCGTGGCGGTTACGCTGAAATATCAGCATGGCAAACTGACGCAGGCGATCAGCCGTGGCGATGGTCTGAAGGGCGAAGACTGGACGCAAAAAGTACAACTGATGCCAGCCGTGCCGCAAACCGTGGCGGGGGCGCTGACAAACAGCGTGTTACAGGGTGAGATCTTTCTGCGACGGGAAGGGCATATCCAGCAAAAAATGGGCGGGATGAATGCCCGTTCGAAGGTGGCGGGTCTGCTGATGCGCAAGACCAACGTGAGCGACTTATCATCACTGGGGATTTTTATCTGGGCCTGGCCTGATGGCCCGCAGACGATGTCCGAAAGAGTTAATCAGTTGAGTGCAGCGGGTTTTACGCTGGCGAAGGCATTCACGCTACCGGCTGACAACGTTGAGGCCGTGGAGCGGGCGCGTACGCACTGGTGGACGTCTGCTTTGCCCTTCGTTACCGATGGGGTGGTTGTGCGAATGGACAAAGAACCTGCGTCCCATCAATGGTTACCAGGACAAGGGAATTGGCTGGCCGCCTGGAAATACCCACCCGTTGCGCAGGTGGCGGAGGTCACAGCGATTCAATTTACGGTCGGCAAAAGCGGAAAAATCGCCGTTGTCGCAACGCTTGCCCCCGTCATGCTGGACGATAAACGGGTACAACGGGTGAATATCGGTTCCGTAACTCGCTGGAAAGAGTGGGATATCGCCCCTGGCGATCAAATCCTGGTGAGCCTTGCCGGGCAGGGGATCCCACGTATTGACGATGTCGTCTGGCGGAGTTCAGACCGCACTAAACCAATACCACCTGATAACCGCTTCAATTCAATGACCTGCTTTTTTGCTTCCGCATCGTGTCAGGAACAGTTTATCTCCCGCCTGGTCTGGCTGGGCTCTGGCACGGTTTTAAAATTAGACGGTGTGGGTGAGGCGGGCTGGCGAGCGCTTCATCAGCAGCACCACTTTGAGCATATCTTTTCATGGCTGGCTTTAACTCAGGAGCAGATTCAGCACACGCCGGGATTTGCGAAAGCAAAGGGTGAACAGGTATGGCATCAGTTTAATTTGGTGAGAAAACAGCCATTTATTCGCTGGATACAGGCGTTAGGCATCCCATTACCACTGGTGGCGCTCAATGCCAGTGGCGATCGTTCATGGCAGCAGTTGTCAGGGCGAACGGAATTGTACTGGCAACAACTTCCGGCAGTCGGCTCGCGTCGCGCACGTCAGGTGATGGCATGGCTGGACAACGCGGAGGTCAAACAGCTAAGCCGCTGGCTGGCGGCTCAGCAAATTGAGAGCTTTATTCCTTAATGGCTTTCGTGGTGGTAGTAAAACACCGGCAAACCCAGCTTAAGGCGCAGCGCCAGGAGTCGGGCGACAAAGCCAAACATCAGGGTTGAGATAACCACGATATCCTGATTGGAAACATAGTGTTGCAGGACGATATAAAGCACGGCAGAGGCGAATGAAACCCCGGCGTACAGCTCTTTCTGGAAAACGAGCGGAATACGTTTACAGAACATATCGCGCAGCACTCCACCGAAGACGCCAGTGGTGACCGCTGCAACGACGGCAATGATCGGTCCATGCCCCATATCCAGGGCTACCTGAGCGCCAATAATGGAAAAAACCACCAGGCCTAAGGCATCCAGCACCAGGAACACCTTGCGCAGGTAGGGCATGACGGGAGCCACAATAGTCGTCAGGACTGCCGCTGTGGCGACAATAATCACGTATTCGGGATGTTTAACCCAACCCAGAGGATAGTGGCCGAGCAGAATATCGCGGACAGAGCCACCGCCGATGGCTGTTGCGGTGGCAATAATGATGACGCCGAATGTATCCATCCGACGACGGCCCGCCGCCAGCGCGCCGGTCATGGCTTCGGCAGTGATTCCTATCAGGTACAAAACGTGTAACAGCATGACTCCCCCCAGTATTTTGGGGACAAAGAGTAACGATTTGTGCTCGTCGTCACGATTGAGATTTTCTAAGGTGAGTGGTTTTTAATAACTTCAGGTAATGTGAAATCGTTATTATTCTGAGGTGGTGCGTAGTATGAGGTTTTTTTTATCAACAAAATGAATGAGAAAAACTAAACTGAAGATATCCACAATTTAGCGTGGTTCGTGAAAAACGTAGCACCGCCATTGACTGACGGGCTACGCGGAAAGACGCTTTACTCGATGTTCTGGATCTGCTCGCGCATTTGCTCGATTAAGACCTTCAGTTCGATGGCGGAATTGGTCACTTCTGCATTAATGGATTTTGACGCCAGCGTATTCGACTCGCGGTTGAATTCCTGCATCATGAAGTCCAGACGGCGGCCTACTGCCTCTTTTTTCTTCAGGATGTTGTAGGTTTCTTTGACGTGGGCGTCCAGACGATCCAGCTCTTCCGCCACATCAATGCGCTGTGCCATCAGGACCAGTTCTTGTTCCAGACGGTTATTTTCCAGTTGGACCTGAGCGTCTTCCAGCTTAGCGACCAGACGCTCGCGCTGCCATTGCAGAATTTCTGGCATATGGGCGCGGACCTTAACAACCTCAGCGCTGACGCCTTCCAGACGTTGTTCGATCAGGGCTTTCAGTGCCTGACCTTCCGTTTCGCGGGCGACGATGAAATCGTCGAGCGTGCCGTCGAGTGCGGTCAGGATTTCAGCCGCAATGGCATCCAGATCCTGTTCCTGTGCTGCCATTACACCGGGCCAGCGCAGGATATCGACCGGGTTGATTTCCCCTTCATCGCTCTGCATTTTGACCCAGTTGGCTGCATTCACGAGTTGTTTCGCGAGCTTTTCATTCAGGATGAGCTCGCCCTGCGCGCTGGCATCGGGTTCAAAGCGCAGCATGCATTCAACTTTACCGCGCGTCAGGCGCGTACGAATGCGTTCACGAACAACAGGTTCAAGGCTACGGAACTGTTCCGGCAGACGAAAGTAAGTTTCCAGATAACGCTGGTTTACCGAGCGCATTTCCCAGGTGGCGCTACCCCATTCACCCTTGATTTCACGCCGGGCGTAGGCGGTCATACTGCGGATCATAGACGTTCCTGTTTTTAAAGGAGAGATGGGAGGATTATAGCCATCCCGGCCTTGTCAGGATAGGAATAACCGCCGGAAGTCCGTATAATGCGCAGCCACATTCGTTTCAAGCCGGAGATCTCAATATGCGTCCAGCAGGCCGTAGCGCTAATCAGGTGCGTCCCGTAACCCTGACCCGTAACTATACAAAACATGCTGAAGGCTCGGTGCTGGTCGAATTTGGAGATACCAAAGTGCTGTGCACGGCCTCGATTGAAGAAGGCGTACCGCGTTTTCTGAAAGGTCAGGGCCAGGGCTGGATCACCGCTGAATATGGCATGCTGCCGCGTGCAACACATACCCGTAACGCGCGCGAAGCCGCAAAAGGCAAGCAGGGCGGTCGTACAATGGAAATTCAGCGTCTGATCGCCCGTGCGCTGCGCGCTGCAGTCGATCTCAAAACGTTGGGTGAATTTACTATCACCCTGGACTGCGATGTGATCCAGGCCGATGGCGGCACGCGTACCGCTTCCATTACCGGCGCCTGTGTGGCGCTGGCGGATGCGCTGAACAAACTGGTGGCCAGCGGTAAGCTGAAAACCAATCCGATGAAAGGGATGGTTGCCGCGGTATCCGTGGGGATCGTTAACGGCGAAGCGCTCTGCGATCTGGAGTACGTTGAAGACTCGGCGGCAGAAACCGACATGAACGTGGTGATGACCGAAGACGGGCGAATCATTGAGGTGCAGGGGACGGCAGAAGGCGAGCCGTTCAGCCATGAAGAACTTCTCACCTTGCTGGCACTGGCCCGAGGGGGAATCGAATCCATTGTCGCGACGCAGAAGGCGGCGCTAGAGAATTGATTTTAAGGCGACCAATGAGTCGCCTTTTTTTTGTCCGTAGATTTTGTCAATGATGAAAGTGAAATGAGGAGCGAATCCATGAAACCCTATCAACGCCAGTTTATTGAGTTTGCGCTTAACAAACAGGTACTCAAGTTTGGCGAGTTCACGCTGAAATCCGGGCGCAAGAGCCCCTATTTCTTCAACGCCGGGCTGTTTAATACCGGGCGCGATCTGGCACTGTTAGGCCGTTTTTACGCTGAAGCATTAGTGGATTCTGGCATTGAATTTGATCTGCTTTTTGGCCCGGCTTACAAAGGTATTCCCATTGCGACGACCACGGCGGTTGCGCTGGCGGAGCATCATGACAAAGACTTGCCGTACTGCTTTAACCGCAAAGAAGCCAAAGATCACGGAGAAGGTGGCAATCTGGTTGGCAGCGCATTACAAGGCCGCGTGATGCTGGTAGATGATGTGATCACCGCGGGTACGGCAATCCGGGAATCGATGGAAATCATCCAGGCCAACGGTGCAACGCTGGCTGGCGTGCTGATCTCTTTGGATCGTCAGGAACGCGGACGTGGCGAGATTTCCGCCATTCAGGAAGTTGAGCGTGATTATGGCTGTAAGGTGATTTCCATCATCACCCTAAAAGACCTGATTGCCTATCTGGAAGAGAAGCCGGAAATGGCAGAGCATCTGGCAGCAGTGCGGGCGTATCGGGAAGCGTTCGGCGTTTAACGTGAGTGGCCGGATAACGCGCGCGCTATCCGGCAAACATTACTGCAGTTGCGCAGCGAGCAGTGGCCAGCGGGCGTCAAAATCATCCGTAGGACGGTATTTGAATTCGCTACGCACAAAACGGGACAGCATACCTTCGCAGAAGGCGAGCAGCTGACTTGCCAGTAACGTTTCATCCGTCACGTACCCTTCACCTTCGCGCATCCGCTTTTCCCGCAAGACCTGGCGCAGTTGTGCTTCAATGCGTTCGAACAGCTGGTTGATACGTCCTTGCAGACGATCCTGTTCAAACATCAACGCATGTCCGGTCAGGATGCGCGTCAGGCCAGGATTGCGTTCGCCGAAACCCAGAATCAATAACACAATCAGGCGCACACGCGCGTGGGTATCTTTTTCATCTTTCAGAATCAAATTGATACGGGTGATCAGGCTGTCTTCGATAAACTCAATCAGGCTATCGAACATGCGGGTCTTGCTGGGAAAGTGGCGATATAATGCCGCTTCGGAAACGCCGACAGAAGCCGCCAGTTTTGCCGTTGTGATGCGCTGGCTTCCATCGCTGGATTCCAGCATCAGCGCCAGAGACTGAAGTATTTCTTCGCGACGATTCCTTTTCGCAGTTTGTTTTTCTGCCATGTTACAAAATACCCCTGAAAATAAGCACTTGCAGGCGAGCATCCACACTATGACCGCAAACACAGGGCTTGCGGTGATGTTATGACGTTATCGGGATGCGTAACTTTCTTACTTACGACCGGAATGGCCGAAACCGCCTTCACCACGGTGGGTGGCATCAAACTCTTCCACCAGATTAAATTCGGCCTGCACGACTGGCACAAAGACCATCTGTGCGATACGTTCGCCCGGCTCAATGGTAAAACTGTCCTGACCACGGTTCCAGACGGACACCATTAGCTGCCCCTGATAGTCAGAATCAATCAACCCCACCAGGTTGCCCAGCACGATACCATGCTTATGGCCCAGGCCAGAACGCGGCAGGATGACGGCAGCCAGAGACGGATCGGCGATGTGAATAGCCAGCCCGGTTGGCAGCAGTGTGGTTGCGCCCGGCTCCAGTTCTACGGCGTCATCGAGACAAGCCCGCAGGTCAAGTCCGGCGGAGCCGGAGGTGGCATACGTCGGCAGCGGGAATTGCTTGCCGACACGCGGGTCCAGAATCTTAACGTCGATTTTTTTCATCATAACGGGTCACGATCTCGTCGAGTAATAATTGGCCCAGGAGTGCTTTGCGCTCAAGCGGTAAGACTTTATCTCCATCCTGCCAGAAAAGGTGTAAAGCGTTGCTGTCGCTATTAAACCCTTGAGTTGAAAGCGAAACATCGTTTGCACAGATCAAATCAAGGTTTTTACGGATACGTTTTTGCCGGGCATATTCTTCCACATTATTCGTTTCCGCGGCAAACCCAACGACATAGGGGCGATGGTCTTTACGTGCGGCAACCCCGGCGATGATATCTGGGTTTTTGACCATTTTTATTGTTAATTCATCACCTTGTGTCGCTTGTTTCTTAATTTTTTCCGGGGCGACAATTGCGGCGCGATAGTCTGCTACGGCTGCACAGCCGATAAAAATATGTTGCTGTTGGACGGCGGATTGCACCGCCGCTTCCATCTCCAGAGCGGTCATTACATCAACACGCTGCACAAAGGGCGGCGTGGGTAATGATACGGGGCCGGTAACCAGCGTAACGTTCGCCCCACGGCGGGCGGCGGCGGCGGCGATGGCAAACCCCATTTTGCCGGAGCTGTGGTTGGAAATGTAGCGTACCGGATCGAGCGGTTCACGCGTCGGGCCCGCGGTAATCATGATGTTGAGATGTTGCAGATCGTTGACAGGGGCGAAATGTGCCGCGGCCATATCGACAATCGTTAAGGGATCCAGCATACGGCCCGGTCCTACATCACCGCATGCCTGGCTGCCGCTGTCCGGTCCCCAGATGAGCAGCCCGCGGGAAGCCAGAACGTCCAGATTATGCTGAGTTGCCGCAGCCCGGTACATCTGCTGGTTCATTGCTGGTAAAACGGCAACGGGCGCAGGGGTAGCCAGACAAATCGTGGACACCAGATCGTTTGCCATGCCGGCTGCAACCCGCGCGATAAGGTCTGCGGTGGCCGGGGCGAGCATCACCAGGTCGGCCCATTTCCCCAACTCAATGTGGCCCATTGCGGCTTCTGCTGCGGGATCCAGCAGACTGTCGGAAACGGGATACCCGGAGACTGCCTGTAAGCTGAGTGGGGTAATAAAGGCTTTAGCCGCCTCGGTCATTGCCACACGGACATCAGCGCCGCGTTCGCGCAGACGACGCACCAGTTCAGGGGCTTTGTAGGCTGCAATGCCGCCGCTGACGCCGAGAACGATTTTTTTACCGGCCAGGCTCATCATGATCATTCCTGTTGGATTACACCAGAAGGCGGATATTTTATCACAATCCGTAAACTGTCGTGCGTTCACCCATGAATCACTTTGCGAGGCGCTACGCAGGAGTGAAAATTGTACGTCGATTCCCCCACCGGGCCATGCCACCATGCGTACTGGCATGAGGAGGGGTGGGATGGAAATTGCTGAATATGTGCTGCCGAGGGAAAAACTGTTAGCGCTTGGGGTCGATACGCTGACGGATGACGAACTACTGGCGCTTTTCTTACGGACCGGAACGCCCGGGAAAGATGTCTTTGCGCTGGCAAAAGAGATCCTGGAACATTTTGGCTCTCTCTATAGCTTGTTGACGGCGGATTACTCTCAATTCAGCGCCGTGACAGGGATTGGCGTAGCAAAGTATGCACAGCTTAAAGGTATCGCGGAGCTGGCCCGGCGCTTTTATGAAGTGCAAATAAAAGGCACGAACCCGTTACTTAGCCCGGTGTTAACCCGGGATTTTTTGCAGAGTCAATTTGCGGGAGAAGCGCGTGAAGTTTTCATGGTGGTTTTTCTTGATTCCCAACACCATGTCATTAAACATAGCCGCCTTTTCTCTGGCACACTCACCCATGTTGAGATCCATCCGCGTGAAATTATTCGTGAAGCGATAAAAATCAATGCATCTGCGGTGATCCTTGCTCATAATCATCCGTCGGGGTGTGCAGAGCCGAGTAAAGCGGATAAACTTATCACCGAGCGTGTCGTAAAATGCTGTCAGTTCATGGATATCCGTGTGCTTGATCACCTTGTCATTGGACGCGGAGAGTACGTTTCGTTTGCGGAACGTGGTTGGATTTGACGCACTTTGCGCGATCCATCGGGATCTTTGTCTGTTCGGGACTTGAGCACATCGCTGACTCAGCGTATACTACGCCACCTTTGAGAATCTCGGGTTTGGCATTTGGGCCTGGCAATCGAGTGTTCACTTAGACGCCCAATCATTCACGTTGCGTTAAGGCAGCCTGAAGGGTGAGGTGTAGAACCGCGATGACCGGGCTGTAAAGCCTGACGAGGCGCCGATACCCCATACGAAGCTCGAGCTAATTTGATTTTTGGAGAATAGACATGTCCCGAGTCTGCCAAGTTACTGGCAAGCGTCCGGTGACCGGTAACAACCGTTCCCACGCACTGAACGCGACTAAACGCCGTTTCCTGCCTAACCTGCACTCTCACCGTTTCTGGGTTGAGAGCGAAAAGCGTTTTGTCACCCTGCGTGTATCTGCTAAAGGTATGCGTGTAATTGATAAGAAAGGCATCGATACAGTTCTGTCTGAACTGCGTGCCCGTGGCGAAAAGTACTAAGTACTAAGAGGAAATAAATCATGGCTAAAGGTATTCGTGAGAAGATCAAGCTGGTTTCTTCTGCTGGTACTGGTCACTTCTATACCACCACGAAGAACAAACGTACTAAGCCGGAAAAACTGGAACTGAAAAAATTCGATCCAGTTGTCCGTCAGCACGTTCTCTACAAAGAAGCGAAAATTAAGTAATTCTCGCTTTGCTGTAATGAAAAACCTCGCTTCGGCGGGGTTTTTTGTTTTCTGGCCATCCCCATATTAGTGAGACCTGATACAAAGCCGGAGACGTTATGCCTGAATTACCTGAAGTCGAAACCAGCCGCCGCGGTATTGAACCGCATCTGGTCGGGGCAACCATTCTGCATGCCAATGTGCGTAATGGACGTCTGCGTTGGCCGGTATCAGAAGAGATCTACCGTCTGAGCGACAAACCGGTGCTCAGCGTTCAGCGTCGTGCAAAATACCTTCTGCTGGAGCTACCCGATGGCTGGATCATCATTCACCTGGGGATGTCAGGTAGTTTACGTATCCTTGCTGAAGAACTTCCGGCAGAAAAACATGACCATGTCGATTTAGTGATGAGTAACGGTAAAGTCCTGCGCTACACCGATCCCCGTCGCTTTGGCGCCTGGCTGTGGACAAAAGAACTGGAAGGGCACAACGTACTGGCGCATCTTGGCCCTGAACCGCTAAGTGACGATTTCAACGGCGACTACCTGCAACAGAAATGCGCGAAGAAGAAAACGGCGATTAAACCCTGGTTGATGGATAACAAGCTGGTCGTGGGGGTCGGAAATATCTACGCCAGTGAATCCCTGTTTGCTGCGGGTATTCATCCTGACCGTCTGGCGTCGTCGTTGTCGCCGGCTGAATATGAACTGCTGGTGCGCGTGATTAAGGCCGTTCTGCTGCGCTCGATAGAACAAGGGGGAACGACGCTGAAAGATTTTCTGCAAAGCGATGGTAAACCGGGCTATTTTGCTCAGGAGTTACAGGTCTATGGCCGCAAAGGTGAGCCATGCAGAGTGTGCGGAACGCCGATCGTAGCATCGAAACACGCGCAACGTGCGACGTTCTATTGCCGTCAGTGCCAGAAGTAAGGCGGGGCGTCCCGGCTCCGGGACGCTATTTGAGTTTAGCCAACAGCGCCTGATGAATATTCTCGGGCAGGAAGTGGGTGACATCGCCCTGATGTCGGGCCACTTCTTTCACCAGTGACGATGAGATGAAGGACCACTCTTTAGAAGGCATCAGAAAGACGCTTTCCAGTTCTGGCATCAAATGACGATTCATGTGGGCCAACTGCATTTCGTATTCAAAATCCGCGACGGCGCGCAATCCACGAATCAGGATGTTGGCCTGTTGCTCACGCGCAAAGTTGGCCATCAGATCGCTAAAGCCCAGCACTTCAACGCCAGACAGATGGGCAGTGGCCTGCTTAGCCAGCGCAACGCGCTCTTCAAGGCTGAACATCGGTTTTTTACCGGGACTCGCCGCAATCGCCAGAATGACATGGTCAAACATCTGCGTAGCACGCGTGATGATATCGATATGGCCGTTCGTCAACGGATCAAAAGTACCTGGATAAATCGCCCGTTTTTGCATAACAGCCCTCAATGCGTTTTCGGTGGCAGATAAGGTTCCAGCAGCTGTAGCAGGCGCTGTAACGCACCCTGGTTTTGATAGAGAACTTCAACTGCGTGACGACCATAGAAATTACGATAATCGGCATCGGTCAGTAAAGAGGAAACCTCTTTGGCGAGGCTTGTGGCATCCGTGACCGTAATCAAACCGCTGGCTTGCTCCAGACGGGCGCAGATATCTTTGAAGTTGAAGGTGTGAGGTCCCATCAGCACAGGAATCGCGTGTGCCGCAGCTTCCAGCGGGTTATGTCCGCCACGTTCAACCAGTGATCCTCCGACGAACGCCAGATCCGCAATGCCGTAAAGCAGCATCAGTTCACCCATCGTATCTCCCACAACCACCTGGGTACTGGCCGAGGGAACTTCGCCGGAGGAACGTGTTGTATAGCTTAGTCCGGCTTCACGCACGAGGTTAATCGCATCCGGGAAGCGTTCCGGATGACGCGGGACCAGAATCAACAGCAGGTTGGGGAACTGGTGCAACAATGCCTGATGGGCAGCGATGATAATACTCTCTTCACCATCATGAGTACTGGTTGCGATCCACACCGGGCGATGCGGCGCCCACTGGCGACGCAGCGTAACGGCCTTTGCGGCCAGCTGTGGCGTTACGGAAATATCGAACTTCAGACTGCCGGTGACGGTCACTTGATTGTTCTTCGCGCCCAGCGTCACAAAGCGCTGACCATCCTCTTCATTTTGCGCGGCAATTAGCGTAATACGACGGAGGATTCGGCGGATAAATTTCCCCAGCTTCGCGTAACCGTCAGCGGAGCGGGCGGAAAGACGCGCATTGGCGATGACCAGTGGAATATGGCGTTTATGCAGCGCGGCAATCAGGTTCGGCCACAACTCCGTTTCCATAATCAGCACCAGCTTGGGATCAACCTTGTTCAGGAAGCGACCCAGCGCATCGGGTAAATCGTAAGGCAGGTAGACGTGCTGAACATCGCTGCCGAAGGCAGACTGGACACGCTCGGAGCCGGTTGGCGTCATCGTGGTGACGGTGATCGGCAGATCGGGGTAGCGATGTCGCAGGGCGCGAACCAAAGGAATGGCTGCCAGTGTTTCTCCGACAGAGACGGAATGAAGCATAATACCGCCCGGTTTCAGGGGGCGGCGGTAAAAACCGTAGCGTTCACCCCAGCGTTTACGGTAGGCCGGGGCCTTACGTCCGCGCACCCAAAGCCGTATCCAGATCAAGGGCTGAATAAGGTAGAGAAGGGCGGTGTAAAGCAATTCGAGCATAGTAAATAGCTGACTTATGGATGTGCTGGGGATTCTATGTATTTAGCCAGGGCTTTACCATTACTTTTCCTGTTTTTGACTTAAATAGCTTTAAGTCCGACTAATTCCGCCAGCCCGGCTCTGATTTTTTGCATTTTTATGCCATTTATTGATTTTTACTGCCTCTGCCGTTGTTAGCCGATTCAATCGGTGACGAAAAAAGCGATGTTCAGATTAATATCAATTTGATTTAAAAAAGAAAAGTATCCGCTTTGCGGTTAATTTATTCGAGTCGGATCGCAGCGAAAGAAGTGATACACTAGCGCGTAAAAGTCAGTGCAATATCAGTGATCGGGTAGCTGTTGAGCCTGGGGCGGTAGCGTGCTGTTTTCTGCTTAACTTTATCGGACAATCACAACAAAAGAGTCGCGTGTGGAAAAGCCTTTTCGAAAAATTCTGGTCATCAAGATGCGTTTCCACGGGGATATGCTATTAACCACTCCCGTTATCAGTACGCTGAAGCAGAACTATCCTGACGCCAAAATCGATATGCTTCTTTACCAGGATACGATGCCTATTTTGTCGGAAAACCCCGAGATTAATGCCCTCTATGGCATCAGTAATAAGGGGACGGGAGCGGCAGAAAAAATTAAAAATACGCTTTCGCTGATTAAGACCTTACGCAACAACCAATATGATCTGGTCATCAACCTGACCGATCAGTGGATTGTGGCGCTGATTGTTCGTTTTTTGCACGCAAGAGTAAAAATATCCCAGGATTTCGCCAACCGGCAGTCTGCATTCTGGAAACAGAGTTTTACCCATCTCGTTCCCTATTCCGGCGAACACGTTGTCGAACGTACGCTGTCAGCACTCAAACCGCTGGGGCTGGAGCATATTGTTACTGAAACGACCATGAGCTATCGACCTGAACACTGGGAAAATATGCGTCGACAGTTGCGCCAGCTCGGCGTGACGCATCAGTATGTGGTGATTCAACCCACGGCAAGGCAGTTATTTAAGTGCTGGGATAATGACAAATTTTCCCGCGTCATTGATGCTCTTGAGCGTCGTGGCTATCAGGTGGTGCTGACGTCCGGCCCTTCTGCTGACGATTTAGCTTGTGTGGAAGAGATTGCGCTGGGGTGCGAAACCAAACCGGTAACCGGGCTGGCAGGCAAAACCCGATTCCCGGAATTAGGCGCGCTGATTGATCATGCCGCCCTTTTTATTGGCGTTGATTCAGCCCCTGGGCATATCGCCGCGGCGGTCAAAACGCCGGTGGTATGTCTGTTTGGCGCGACAGACCACGTCTTCTGGCGCCCCTGGACTGACAATATTATTCAGTTCTGGGCAGGTGACTATCAGCCCATGCCTAAACGATCTGAACTGGACCGTAACAAAAAATATATGTCCGTTATTCCCGCTGAGGATGTGATTGCGGCAACGGAAAAACTGTTGCCGCAGAATGCGCAAATTATCGAAATGGATGCGCCAGTATGATCGTGGCTTTTTGTTTGTATAAGTATTTTCCGTTCGGCGGATTACAACGTGACTTTATGCGCATTGCGCAAACCGTCGCAGCTCGAGGTCATCAGGTCCGTATTTATACTCAATCGTGGGACGGAGAATGTCCGGATGCTTTTGAGCTCATTCGTGTACCGGTTAAATCGCGGACCAACCATGGGCGTAATGCGGAATATTATGCCTGGGTGCAGGCGCATTTGCGTGAGCATCCCGTTGACAGGGTCGTGGGGTTTAACAAGATGCCGGGTCTGGACGTTTATTTTGCCGCGGATGTCTGTTACGCCGAAAAGGTGGCACAGGAAAAAGGCTTTTTCTATCGTCTGACCTCCCGTTATCGCCATTATGCGGCGTTTGAACGGGCAACGTTTGAGCAGGGTAAACCGACGCAGTTATTAATGCTGACGGATACGCAGATTGCTGATTTCCAGAAGCATTATCAAACCGAAGCGGAGCGTTTTCATATTCTCCCTCCGGGGATTTATCCGGACAGAAAATACAGTGCGCAAATCCCGAATGCCCGTGAAATCGTTCGCCAGAAGAACGGTATTTCGGAGCAGCAAAACTTACTGTTGCAGGTCGGCTCTGATTTTACCCGCAAAGGGGTGGATCGTTCGATTGAAGCGCTTGCGTCACTGCCGGCCGCGCTGCGGCATAACACGCTTTTATATATTGTCGGTCAGGATAAGCCTCGCAAATTTGAAGCACTGGCAGAAAAACGCGGCGTGCGCAGTAATGTGCACTTTTTCTCCGGGCGCAATGATGTCGCGGAGTTAATGGCCGCTGCGGATTTGTTACTGCACCCGGCCTATCAGGAAGCGGCAGGTATTGTTCTGCTGGAGGCGATTACTGCTGGCCTGCCAGTGTTGACCTCTGCCGTTTGCGGCTATGCGCATTATATTGCGCAGGCTAACTGTGGCGATGTCATTGAAGAACCCTGGCGGCAGGACGCGTTGAACGACATTTTGCGTAAAGCGCTGACCCAGCCGTCATTGCGTACAGCATGGGCAGAAAACGCGCGGCATTATGCGGATACGCAAGATTTGTACAGTCTGCCGGAAAAGGCGGCGGACATTATTACAGGTGGTCTGGATGGTTGAATTGAAAGAACCGTTAGCCACATTATGGCGCGGGAAAGATGCGTTTGAGGAAGTCAAAACGCTGCAGGGTGAGGTCTTCAGGGAACTGGAAACCCGGCGTACGCTGCGATTTGAACTGGCGGGGAAAAGCTATTTCCTTAAATGGCATCGGGGTACTTCTCTCAAGGAGATTGTCAAAAACCTTCTCTCACTGCGGATGCCGGTTTTGGGCGCCGACAGAGAGTGGAATGCAATTCATCGCCTCCAGGATTTAGGCGTGGATACGATGTATGGCGTTGGGTTTGGTGAGAAGGGGCTCAACCCTCTGACCAAAACGTCGTTCATTATTACCGAAGATCTCACGCCGACCATCAGTCTGGAAGACTATTGTGCGGATTGGGCAACGAATCCACCGGACGTCAACGTCAAGTGGATGCTTATTGACCGCGTGGCCACGATGGTGCGCAAGATGCATGCAGGCGGGATCAATCACCGTGATTGCTATATCTGCCACTTCCTGCTGCATCTGCCTTTTTCAGGCAATAAAGAAGACTTAAAGATTTCGGTTATTGATCTACACAGGGCACAGATTCGTACGAAAGTTCCTCGCCGCTGGCGTGATAAAGACCTGATTGGCCTCTATTTTTCGTCGCTAAACATCGGATTGACACAGCGGGATATCTGGCGGTTTATGCGGGTTTATTTTTCGGCTCCATTACGTGATATATTTCGTAATGAAGCAGACCTGTTAATCCAGGCAGAAGTAAAAGCAGAGCGAATAAAAGAACGAACACTGAGGAAAAAATTATAATATTTTAAGATGAAAGAGGCTAAATGTTTCTCTTCATATGCATGACTAATTTGCAGTTGCTTATTGCAAAAGCTATTATTGAAAAGGAGCAGCTGAATAATGTTGATCTATTGTTTATTGGTGACGTCGGAAATGGAAAAAATGTTTGTTATTTAAATAAATTAAAACCATTGTGTCAGCATGTTAGTCTCGAAGCCAATGCAAAGAAAACATCAATTTTTAAAACATTAAAAAGGACATTGTATGCAAAGAAAATGATGATGACATATAAGAAAAAATATGACGTCGTTTTCTTTGCGAATTTTCATGTGCCACTTATTCACCATATACTATCGGTGATTTCTTTCGATGAGATAAGAACATTCGATGATGGAACGAATAATATAAATAAAAAAAGCGTGATGTATCTGGATTCCTCAGTTTCATTTGCGTCGAAATGTTTTCGAAGACTGATGGGCAGGAAGTATCATAAAGAGGATATCCTTAAGCTCGACAGAATACATTATACTTTATTTCCAGAAAAACCTAATATTATAGAAAAAAAAGAAGCGATTACATTAATTTGCTACAATAGTGTAAGTTCCGGAACAAGTATTGTTAAAAAAATATTACTGGGTACTGTCTATTCGGATGCAATTGATAAGAAACACGGCGTGTTATCTTTAATACAAAAAGTGCAGAGTTTTATCGATGACAGGAAAATAGATTACTATATCCCTCATCCAAGAGAGTTATCATATCAATTCAGCAATGTTGAAAATATTAACTCTGAATTAATAGCAGAAGATATTGTATTAGCGTTTTTACAGCAAGGCTTACGACTTGAATTATATGGATTTAACACAACAGCACAAATTAATCTAAGTAATATACCTTTCATTGAAAACTATAATTTAAAAAGTCCTCTATTAAAGGAATGCTTCAATCATCATCTTGGATTTAACTTTAACGATGTAGAATTATAATAACGATGGCAAGAAGAGAGACCGTAATCATATATGAATGAAATGCCGGTTCGAACGGGGTTAAAAATCGCATTTATTGGCGAAGCTGTGTCCGGGTTTGGTGGAATGGAAACGGTCATCCGGGATGTTATCAACAACTTTCAGGCCGAACATTCTGCAATCCAGTGTGAGATGTTTTTCTTTTGCCGACATGACAAAATGGATAAGGCATGGTTAAGCGGTATTAACTATTCATGCTCTTTCTCCACTATCCGTCTGGGCTTTTTACGTCGGGCAAAGCATATCCATACGTTTAGCCACTGGCTAAAGAAAACAGAACCCGATGTGGTGATCTGTATTGATGTGCTGTCTTGCCTGTTTGCCAGTAAAGCGCGGAAGAAATCAGGCCAAAATTTTACGATATTCTCCTGGCCACATTTTTCTCTGGATCATAAAAAACACGCCGAATGTGTTAGCTGGGCTGATTATCATCTGGCAATCAGTAGCGGTATTAAACAACAGATGATCGCGCGGGGTATTGATCAAAAGGACATTACCGTTGTTTATAATCCCGTTTCCAGAAAATCAGAGATTATTCCGCAACCAGAAAAAGGCCAACCCGCGGTCTTTCTGTATGTCGGAAGGATGAAGTTTGAAGGGCAAAAAAGAATTAAGGACCTGCTGGATGGATTATCCCATGCAGAAGGCGAATGGCGGTTGCATGTGGTTGGTGACGGTTCAGATTTTGAAAAATGTCAGTCCTATGGACGAGAACTGGGTATTGACGAGCGTATAACCTGGCATGGTTGGCAGGTCTCTCCCTGGGATGTGGTGCAAAACAAGATAAAGAACGTCACGGCACTGTTGTTGACATCATCATTCGAGGGCTTTCCGATGACCCTGCTGGAAGCCATGTCGTATGGCATTCCGTGCATTAGCTCTGACTGTATGTCTGGTCCACGGGATATGATCAAACCAGGTATCAATGGCGATTTGTATCCGCCGAACGATCTTGAACAGTTTACTCATCTGATCAACCAAATCCTCTCTGGTCAAATGAAGTATGATAGTCATCTGATTCCTGAGACGATAGATAACTTCTATAATGAAGTCTATTTTCAACATTTAAGAAGTGCGATATTCTCCAAAATCAATAAGTGATCACTATGACTCAAACGTATTTTGAAGCAAAAGTCATTCAGCAGACTTTAGATTATAACTATGCAGAACATAGTGATGTTGATAAGTTTAATATTGCCTATGGCATTGACAAGAACTTCCTTTTTGGTTGTGGTGTGTCCATTGCGTCGATACTGATTGCTAACCCCAATACTTCGTTTGCCTTTCATGTCTTTACTGACTCATTTAGCAATGAGGAACAGACGCGATTTAATGCGTTGGCAAAGCAATATGCCACCCAAATTGTGGTGTATCTCGTTGACTGCGAGCAGTTGAAATCATTACCGAGTACTAAAAACTGGTCATATGCAACGTACTTCCGGTTTATTATCGCCGACCACTTCGCGGGAAAAACGGATAAAGTACTGTATCTGGATGCGGATATTGCCTGTCAGGGAAGTGTACAAGAACTGATTGACCTCCAGTTTGCTGAACATGAAATTGCGGCCGTGGTAGCAGAGGGCGAGTCAGAGTGGTGGACGAAGCGCTCAGTCAGTCTGGCAACGCCGGGACTGGTTTCTGGCTACTTTAATGCGGGCTTTTTGCTGATTAACCTACCTGTCTGGACCGCTGAGGATATTTCCCGCAAGGCCATCGAAATGTTACGCGATCCGGATGTGGTACAGTGTATCACTCACCTGGACCAGGATGTACTGAATATGTTGCTGGTTGGCAAGGCGCGTTTTATTGGTAAGAAGTTTAATACCCAATTCAGCATCAATTACGAATTAAAGCATGATGTGGTTAACCCAGTGGATGAAAACACGGTATTCATTCATTATATTGGGCCGACTAAGCCCTGGCATCAATGGGGCAACTACCCCATTGCGCAAAGTTTTTTGAATGCGAAAAAGTTATCACCCTGGTGTAATGTTGAATTGCTGAAACCTAAAAATAGTCATCAGTTGCGTTATGCGGCGAAGCATATGTTCAACCAGAAGCAATATTTTTCTGGTCTGGTCGATTATGCCCTTTACTTTAAAAGCAAAATTATTAAATAAAAATAATTATAGGTGACGCAGTGGACTCATTTCCTGAAATAGAGATAGCAGAATATAAAGTTTTTGATGAGCGCTATGATAATAATGGTAACACATTAAATATCTCTTATGGAATTGATGAGAACTATCTTGATGGTGTCGGGGTATCGATTACTTCGGTGCTAATTCATAATGATATTAATGTTGCTTTTCATATTATCTGCGACAAATATACACAAAGCTTCGTTGATAAGATTGAAGCGCTGGTGCACGAGCATAAGATAAAAATTTCATTATATCTTATCAATGTCAAATGCCTTGAGGTATTGCCGAAAACACAGGTCTGGTCAAGAGCCATGTACTTTCGACTTTTCGCTTTTGATTATTTGCATCATAAACTGGATAAATTGTTGTATCTTGATGCTGATGTCATTTGCAAAGGTTCTCTGGATTATCTTCTGGACCTTGATCTCAATGATAACGTCGCTGCTGTGGTAAAGGATGTTGACTCCATTCAGTCCAGGGTAAATGAAAGACTTCCCTCTTTTAATCTACAGGGCCAATATTTCAACTCCGGTGTTGTCTTGATAAACCTCCGACAATGGGCTGAGAATCAATTAACGGCAAGGGCGTTGTCGCTTTTGACAGGCAATGATGGGAGTGCAACCTTTTTTAAATATCCAGATCAGGATGTCCTGAATATATTGCTGCGTGATAAAGTGTATTTTTTACCTCGTGAATATAATACAATTTATACTATTAAAAGTGAATTAAACGATAAGACGCATGAAAAATATTTAAATGTTATCCATGCTGATACAAAACTGATTCACTATACAGGGGCAACAAAACCCTGGCATGCCTGGGCAAATTATCCTTCCGTGATTTATTATACCACTGCTTTTATTAAATCACCGTGGAAAGATGTTCCTGCCAAAGATGCACGGACGATGGTTGAGTATAAAAAAAGATATAAACATCTTTTGGTTCAGAAACATTATCTGCGTGGAGTGATTGCGGGTGCAGCGTACCTCTATCGTAAAATTTTAGCGAAATAATACCTTTATAATTATGATCACTGAAACAAAAATTAAAAACTATACAGTATTTGTAAAACAAGACGGCGAAAAATACATTGATATTTTCAATGATTTTTTAACATATAATCTTAAAGTATTAAAAGTCTTTCGTAGTATTGAAGATACCAAGGTCGTGTTAGTTGATACTGACCATGGAAAATATATCCTGAAAGTATTTCACCCTAAAGTAAAAAATACTGAGCGATTCTTTAAGTCGCTGGTTAAAGGGGATTACTACGAAAAGCTTTTTTACCAGACCGATCGTGTGCGGCAGGAAGGTTTTGACGCCTTAAATGACTTTTATTTGCTTGCCGAAGTGAAGACCCTGCGTTATGTGCATACCTACATAATGATCATTGAGTATATCGAGGGTGTTGAACTGGTTGACCTGCCCGTCATCTCCGCTGATGTGAAAGAGAAGATAAAGCAGTCCATTCAAGGGTTGCATCGGCATGGTATGGTCTCAGGTGATCCGCATAAAGGTAACTTCATATTACAAAATGATGAAATAAGAATAATCGATCTGTCCGGAAAAAGACCTTCCCGACAGAGAATGGCGAAAGATCGTATTGATTTAGAACGCCACTATGGTATTGAAAATAATAGAAAAGACCTGGGTTTTTATCTCCTGGTTTATAAGAAAAAGTGGCGAAATTTCCTGCGCCGTCTGAAAGGTAAAAGTGTGCGCTAAGTTTCAATGTGATTATTTAGAATATTGCTTTTGGTCGTTCTAAATGCAAAAATGAGTTTGTATATTTTATGAGCAAATCTGGGCGGCCTGGTTTGTTCATCCTCGCTAAAGATAAACCATGAACACTTTCCTCAAAGATTCATCGTGATTTAAGTTGCATGACAAACCTACAGGTTTCATATGAGTAATGTTAAGTTTATAACTCGAGCAGGTGTTCAGCAACTTATTGCCAACAGAACATCTGATAACGTGATCATTTTCTTATCGGGACCCACCTCCCGAGGGACACCGCTTTCTCTTTTGCAGAACAATGATGTCATTACCGTTAACGGCGCCGCGGAATACTTGCTCAGTAATAGTATTACTCCCTTCATTTATGTCTTAACAGATGCGCGTTTTTTGCTACAAAGACGTCACGATTTTTATCAATTTAGCCGGGCGAGCAAGTTTACTGTCGTCAATATGGATGTTTATGAAGCCGCTACCGAAGAAGATAAGAAATATATGCGGACTCATTGTTTGATTTTACGCGCATTTTATAAGCGTGAAAAAGGCGGCTTTTTCAAGAAACTGAAGCTGGAAATGCTTTCAAAATGGAATAAGCATCTCTTGATTCGAGTGCCCATTTCTAAACGTAAAAGACTGGTTGGGTTTAGTAAGGATATCAGTTCAGGCTACTGCTCATGCCATACTGTGGCGTATACGGCGATGCAGATAGCGTATTCATTAGGTTATGACAACACGATCTGTTCCGGATTAGACATCACCGGGAGCTGTGCGCGTTTTTATGATGAGAGTCGCAATCCGATGCCTTCTGAACTGAGCAAGGATTTAGTCAAAATTCTGCCATTTTTCCAGTTTATGTGTGAGAATGTTGACGACTTTAATATTTATAATCTGTCTGACGATACCGCCATAAGCTACGATATTATTCCCTATATCAAGGCAGCGGATGTCGCAACGTTACCTTCCAGACAGCACATCATGAACAATGCGCATGGTCTTCACGATCGTGCCGATTCTTATGTAAGTTAGTATTAACCTCTTTTTTATTTGTAGTGTGGTAACTCGCATGGGTTTAGGTGCTTTTCATAAGAAAAAAAGATACTGCATTAATAAAATTAAGATTAATTTTTTGTCATTTTTCTTCGCCAGCAAAAAGAATGCAAAAATTAATGCAGATAAGATTCAGACCTGCTTGCTAATCCATGATAACAACAAGTTAGGCGATTTAATCGTATTGAGTTCGTTGTATCGCGAACTGACTAATCGTGGTGTACAACTGTCAATATTAACCACAGAAACGGGGAAAGCGTTTCTTTCTGGTAATAGCCGGATACATCAGTTTTATATTAAAAAATCAAATGCTATCAGCGATGTGCTGGCATTACGTAAACGTCTTTCCCGCGAATCTTTCGATATCGTACTTGACCCCTTTGAAACTATGCCTTCCTTTAGTCATAGCCTGTTGCTGTCGGGTGTCAGACACGCTCATATCCTGGGTTTTGATAAGTGGTATAAACGTTACTATACCGTTTACCATCCGCATGATGAGAAGTTAACGGCGCACATGTGTACACGGGCCAGTGAGATACTGCGTCATTTTTATGGCGATGAAAGTCATGAATTTGATGTGAGTTATGATTTACCGTTACCAGAGTCGGTTGAAAAGGATGTTCTGAATTTTGTTGGCGACGCAAAAGTAATTATTATCAATGCGCTAGGGGCAAAGAAAATCTGTCGACTGTCTGATGAGCAGATCGGTACGATTTATTCGCATCTCCGTAAACAGCATCCGGATTACCGGGTTATTTTTACCGGCTTAGCCGAAGATATTCGCGCTATTGCAATACCGGATATTGAATCTCTGCCCTTTAAAGAATTCATTTATACCGTTGCACTGACAAAATTCAGTCAGTATGTGATTTCCGTGGATACCGCACTGGTCCATATTGCATCGGCATATGAAATTCCTACGCTCGCACTTTATCCAAATGCGCGACAAACGACCTACCCCTCGCACCTGATCTGGGCACCGAATAACTGCAATGCGTTACAGGTGGTCTCTCCGACGTATACGGTAAAGGATATTAGCCTGAAGGTTCTGACTGAATCGGTAGAGGGGTTGCTGTCGAAACATCAGAAGTGAGTGATAGCTCACTTCTGATGGTCAGCTTATTGTGGCGCAATATCGCCGTGCAATCGATTTTTCTTGAGGAAAAGCATTAAAACGATCGCGGTTATTAAGATGATTGGCACGCTACGAGACCAGAGAATGACATCACTGAGCCCCGTTCCGACGATCGCTAGCGTTAACGCAAAAAGCCCCAGCGAACGGTGATAATAAACCGTAAAGAACAGCGCGATATAGAATAACAGTGTCGACAGGACGCCGGCGATCCCTTTCAGTGAAGCGGCTTCGATAAACTCGTTATGTAAATGGACATTCGAAAACTCCAGCGCGCCTTGTAGATATTTATGCTCAGTTGCGAGTTCTGTCATTCGCTGGGCCCGTGTATCGGCGGATCTCGCCGCGAGCGGAGCCTCTTTAAAGATGTCGAAGCCAATTTCGTACATTGCCAGACGTGCACCCAGAGAACTCTTGCTATTACCCTGGCTATAGCGCGTCAGATCCGACACACCTTCGTGGAAGCGGTTATAAATCGGCTTACTAAACAAGGCAATCAGCACAACCAACGCGATGAAAAAGCCAATGACTGAAAAGAAGAGTTTCTTTGGCGACTTGATATACCCGGCAACCAACGACAGCGCGCAAATCACCGGGAAGATCAACAGCGTGGAGCGCGTCTGGGTAAGTGCCAGGGCATAGAATATCGCGATGGCATTCAGTAAAAATAATATCGGATGATTCCGCTGGGTGTAGAGAATCGATATCCCGCTGACAATTCCGACAAACATAATGGAGTAGGCTGCGCCCGTAGCCGAACCAATGCCAAAATCAAGACGAATTATGCCAGTGGTCGCTTTTATATAATACGCATATCCCGCGATAAAGAATGACAGCGAATACAGGATATAAAGCGGTAACTCTTTCTTAAAGCGAATTCTTGACGTCAGCGCCAGCAAAGTAAGAAAAGCGCCAAAGAGAAAGATTTTCGCCGTGTTCAAATAACTGTGATAGGTCGCGCGAAAGGGAGAGTGATCAACCTTAAAGGCGGAATACCACGCGACGTCCAGCGCGCCGATGATAAAAATAGCGAGCGGCAGCAACCAGTACTGTACCGAATAGCTTTCAGGTTTACCGCGTAATAGCAGCGCCAACAGACCCAATATCGCCGTAACATTATATAACTTCATGCTTAGCGTATTATCAAACATTGCAACAATCAGCGTGATGGCACAGAGCAAATAGGTTGTCACTTCCAGTGCTGAAGACGTCTTTGTGGCGTAGTGACGCCAGGGACTGATAAGACTCAAGGTTGGCATTCAATTACCTTTATAATAATGATGATAGTTCGTCGCGGACTGAATCAGCATTTAGCATTGCTAATTGATTTCCTGGCGCACGACACGCCACCTGGTTCTTCCCGTAACCACCAATAAGCCCTGGATCCGTAGGACCGTACAACGTGACGTTAGGTCGATCGAGTGCGGCGGTCAGATGGCTTAACCCCGTATCGACTGAAACGACAAATTTTGCTCCCGCCAGCACGCGTGCGACGCCTTCCAGCGTCATTCGCGGTAATACTTCAACGTGAGCGAATCCCTCAGATAACCTCTTCGCCCGTGCTTCTTCATGAGGCGCACCCCAGGGCAATTTAATGCTTATCCCACTGTCAGCCAACAGACCGATTAACGCTCGCCAGTTTGCCTCCGGCCAGTGCTTATCATCGCGCGTTGTGGCATGCAAAAATACGGCATAGGGCTGTTCATCCGTATTTCCGAAGGTAAGGAAATGCTGCGCAATGGCATAATCGCCCTGCGACGCCGGTTTTTGATAGCCTAAGCTTTTTGCAAACAGTTCGCGTGTACGCTCTACGGCATGCTGTTGTCTGGCAATATGATGGCGGCGATTATAGAACAGGCTGGCCAGCGGTTCACGCGCGGTTTGCCAGTCCATGCCGTGTTTAACCCCGTGCGCCAGACGCGCGACCAGCGCCGCGCTTTTCACCAGTCCCTGGGCGTCGATGATAGCGTCATAGTGCTCAGCCTGTACGGCATCGCGAAAGGCTTTGCGTTCTGCTTTAATCGGCGCGGAAAACCAGGCTTTACGCCAGCGGCGAATCGCCACGGGGATGACACGGTTCACCGCGGCATGCCAGGACGGTATCTGCGCAAACCCTTCTTCAACCACCCAGTCAAACTGAATATCCGGGATAGCCTGTTGCGCATCCGTGAGTGCCGGCAGGGTATGTAGCACATCACCCATTGAGGACGTTTTGACGATCAGAACCCGCATTCGTCAGGCTTCCTCTTGCAGTAACAGACTGTTGAGTTCTTCCAGTACGCGCGCCGGCGTAATGTCGATCAGACTCTGATGATAGCCTTCGGCGGCATCGCCTTTGCGTACTTTGTGATAGCCCGTTATCAGGCGAATTACGCGTGCTTTATGTGACAGAGGCGGGGTGAAATCCGGGCTGCTCGGACCATAGAGGGCGACCAGCGGACGATTCAGCGCCGCGGCGACATGCATCAGGCCGGAGTCGTTAGTGACAACAGCCTTACACGCGCCAATCAATATGACCGCCTGTTCGAGCTGTGTTTCGCCCGCCAGGTTACGACACCACGCCTGTTGTTCATCACTCAATGTCGCCAGAATTTCGTTTCCGGCCTCATGATCTTTCGCCGAGCCAAACAGCACTATCTGATAGCCTTCATCGATGAGCTGTTTCGCCAGTTCCGCATAATGGTAGTGCGGCCAGCGTTTTGCCGGACCGAACTCCGCGCCGGGGCAAAAACCTATCATCGGACGTTCGTCAGAAAGCGAAAACGCGCTGCAGGTTAACGACTTTTCACCTTCGCTCACCTGGAGCTGCGGCCATAACAGCGGCTGCGGCAGATCTTTCGCTGTGCGCATCACGCCTTTGTCGTAAGCCAGCGCCACGTAGCGCTCGACCATTAAGGGCCAGGCGGTTTTATCCAGTACGCGCGCGTCGTTAAGCAGGCCGTAGCGCATTTCACCGCGCCAGCCCGTACGGTGAGGGATACCGGCAAAGAAAGGAACCAGCGCTGATTTAAACGAATTGGGCAACACATAAGCACGATCATAGCGTTTTTCACGCAGACTGTGACCCAGTTTGCGGCGTTCGCCGAGTTCGAGTGCGCCGTGACCGAGCGGCATCGGAATGGCCTCGTTGACTTCCGGCATCCGCGATAACAACGGACGGCACCATGCTGGTGCCATCACGTCGATTATCGCCTGGGGATAGCGCGCCTTGAGCGTGCGATAGAGACTTTGCGACATCATCATGTCGCCCACCCAGGACGGGCCAATCACCAGAATCCTCATAGATTGCCTGCCTTACGCGTCGCGGTTCAGCCAGGTCATATATTCCGTTACGCCTTCGGCAACGGTCTTGAAGGGCTTATCGTAGCCCGCAGCGCGCAGGTTGGTCAGATCGGCCTGAGTAAATGCCTGATAGCGACCTTTCAGTTTTTCCGGGAACGGAATGTACTCGAGTTCACTTTTCTTATGGTATGCCAGCGCAGCATCTGCCACCGCCTGGAAGGATTCTGCACGACCGGTACCCAGGTTAAAGATGCCGGACACGCCGTTCTCCCAGAACCACAGATTGACATCCGCCACGTCGCCGACGTACACGAAGTCACGCTTGAAGTTCTCGCTACCTTCAAACAGCTTCGGCGTTTCGCCGTTGTTGAGTTGCGTATTGAGATGGAAAGCTACGCTCGCCATGCTGCCTTTATGGCCTTCACGCGGTCCGTAGACGTTGAAGTAACGGAAGCCGACGATCTGCGAGTTGGCTTCTGGCAGGATCTGACGCACATACTCGTCAAACAGGAATTTGGAGTAGCCGTAGACGTTCAGCGGTTTCTCATATTCGCGGGATTCGATGAAGTCAGAAGTGCGACCGCCATAGGTAGCAGCGGAAGAGGCATACAGGAACGGAATTTCGCGCTCCAGGCAGTAATGCAGCAGCTCTTTGGAGTACTGATAGTTGTTATCCATCATGTACTTGCCGTCCCACTCGGTGGTGGAAGAGCAGGCCCCTTCGTGGAAAATGGCTTCGATCTCGCCGAACTCTTCGCCCGCCATAATCTGGATTAAGAAATCTTCTTTATCCATATAGTCGGCAATGTTCAGATCCACCAGGTTAACAAACTTGGTGCCGTCTTTCAGGTTGTCCACCACCAGGATATCGGTGATGCCTTTATCATTCAGGGACTTAACGATGTTGCTGCCGATAAAGCCCGCGCCGCCGGTAACGATGATCATAACTGTAACCTATGAATTATGGAGTCAGAGACAATCTCAGACACGAATACCTCTTATCATATCACTACATAGCGTTGGCTTCAGCCATTCACCGAATGGTCGTGTGGGTACGCGTGATTTATCCTGCATTTTAAAGAAGTGATAATGCGTCATCTCGTATCAGCGTCCAGGGTTAGGTAAGATGTGCTGAAATTTGCCCAGTCTGGAGAATCGCAATGCGTGGGGATTTTTACAAACAGTTAACCAACGATCTGCAAACCGCCCGTGCGGAAGGATTGTTTAAAGAAGAGCGCATTATTACGTCTGCTCAGCAGGCAGATATCACGGTGGCGGATGGCAGCCACGTCATTAACTTCTGCGCCAACAACTATCTGGGGCTGGCGAACCATCCGGAGCTGATTGCCGCGGCAAAAGCCGGTATGGATTCTCACGGATTTGGGATGGCGTCGGTGCGCTTTATCTGTGGCACCCAGGACAGCCATAAACAGCTGGAGCAAAAGCTGGCTGAATTTCTCGGCATGGAAGATGCCATTCTTTACTCCTCCTGCTTTGATGCCAACGGCGGCCTGTTCGAAACGCTGCTCGGCGCCGAAGATGCGATTATTTCTGATGCCCTGAACCATGCTTCCATCATTGACGGCGTGCGCCTGTGTAAAGCAAAGCGCTTCCGCTATGCCAACAACGATATGCAGGAACTGGAAGCGCGTCTGCAAGAAGCGCGAGACGCCGGGGCTCGTCATGTGCTGATTGCCACTGACGGTGTGTTCTCAATGGACGGCGTCATCGCCAACCTGAAGGGCGTGTGCGATCTGGCTGACAAATACAACGCGCTGGTGATGGTCGATGACTCTCATGCGGTGGGGTTTGTCGGTGAGAACGGTCGCGGCTCCCATGAGTACTGCGACGTGATGGGCCGCGTAGACATCATCACCGGCACGCTGGGTAAAGCGCTTGGCGGCGCGTCTGGTGGCTACACCGCCGCGCGCAAAGAGGTGGTTGAATGGCTGCGTCAGCGCTCCCGCCCGTATCTGTTCTCTAACTCGCTGGCGCCGGCGATTGTCGCTGCCTCCATCAAAGTGCTGGAGATGGTTGAGTCTGGCGGTGAACTGCGCGATCGCCTGTGGGCCAATGCGCGTCAGTTCCGTGAGCAAATGTCTGCCGCCGGGTTTACCCTGGCCGGCGCCGATCACGCGATTATCCCGGTGATGCTGGGCGACGCGGTGATTGCACAAGACTTTGCCCGCGAGCTGCAAAAAGAGGGCATTTACGTCACAGGATTCTTCTATCCGGTTGTTCCGAAAGGTCAGGCGCGCATTCGTACTCAGATGTCTGCGGCGCATACCCCGGAACAAATCACCCGCGCGGTGGAAGCCTTCACCCGCATTGGTAAACAACTGGGCGTTATTGCCTGAGGATGTGAGATGAAAGCGTTATCCAAACTGAAAGCGGAAGAGGGCATCTGGATGACCGACGTTCCGGAACCGGAAGTCGGCCACAACGATCTGCTGATTAAAATCCGTAAAACAGCCATCTGCGGCACTGACGTTCACATCTATAACTGGGATGAGTGGTCGCAAAAAACCATCCCGGTTCCTATGGTTGTTGGTCATGAGTACGTTGGCGAAGTGGTCGGTATCGGTCAGGAAGTGAAAGGCTTCAAGATCGGCGACCGCGTGTCCGGGGAAGGTCACATTACCTGCGGACACTGCCGTAACTGTCGTGGCGGACGCACCCACCTGTGCCGTAATACCACGGGCGTGGGCGTGAACCGTCCGGGCTGTTTCGCAGAATACCTGGTGATCCCGGCGTTCAACGCGTTCAAAATCCCGGACAATATCTCGGATGATCTGGCCTCCATCTTTGACCCGTTTGGCAATGCGGTGCATACGGCGTTGTCGTTCGATCTGGTCGGCGAAGACGTGCTGGTGTCGGGAGCTGGCCCTATCGGCATCATGGCGGCGGCGGTAGCGAAGCACGTGGGCGCACGCAACGTGGTGATCACCGACGTGAACGAGTACCGTCTCGAACTGGCGCGTAAGATGGGTATCACCCGCGCAGTCAACGTGTCGAAAGAGAGCCTGAACGAGGTGATGGACGAACTGGGTATGACCGAAGGGTTTGATGTCGGCCTGGAGATGTCCGGTGCGCCGCCAGCTTTCCGCGCGATGCTGGACACCATGAACCACGGTGGTCGGATTGCTATGCTGGGCATTCCTCCCTCTGACATGTCTATCGACTGGACGAAGGTGATCTTTAAGGGGCTGTTCATTAAAGGCATTTACGGCCGCGAGATGTTCGAAACCTGGTACAAGATGGCCGCGCTGATTCAGTCGGGGCTGGATCTGTCGCCGATCATCACCCACCGCTTCTCGATTGATGAGTTCCAGAAAGGCTTTGACGCCATGCGTTCAGGTCAGTCCGGGAAAGTCATTCTCAGCTGGAATTAATCAGAAAAGGCCGGAAAATCCGGCCTTATTTCCTGAGGAATATCCGGAAAGCTGTAAAGAAATGTCATTGTCATAAATAATTCGTAATTGCGTCGTAGTCTTATATTGCTGTTTACCTGATGCCCCTACGCTGAAGTCTCCTGGAACCTTTACAAATATTATTATCAGCCTTAATCGTTTCTTAATACAAAGGCTGTAAAAAGGCGGATAACTTCAAAGGCATTCGGTAATTTATTATGATGAACAGTACAAACAGACTCAGTGTTATTATCCCGTTATATAATGCGGGTAATGATTTTAAAGCCTGCATGGAATCTCTCATCGCGCAAACATGGACTGCCCTGGAAATTATTATTGTCAATGACGGGTCAACGGATAATTCTGTTGATATAGCAAAGTATTACGCCGAAAACTATCCCCATGTACGACTGCTGCACCAGGCGAATGCCGGGGCATCGGTCGCCCGTAACCGCGGGATGGAGGTGGCTAGCGGTAAGTACATCGCGTTTGTTGATGCCGATGACCTCGTCTATCCGCACATGTACGAAACGCTAATGACAATGGCGCTGGAAGACGATCTGGATGTCGCGCAGTGCAATGCCGACTGGAGCGAGCGGGATACCGGCGTGACCTGGCAATCTATCCCAACCGACCGGATCCGTTCAACCGGCGTACTCACCGGCCCTGACTGGCTGCGTATGGCGCTTTCTTCCCGCCGCTGGACTCACGTGGTGTGGATGGGGGTTTATCGTCGGGATGTGATTGAAAAGAATAACATCCGCTTTATTCCCGGATTACATCATCAGGATATTGTGTGGACCACGGAATTTATGTTTAACGCGTTGCGTGCGCGTTATACGGAAGAATCCTTGTATAAATATTTCTTACATAATAATTCTGTCAGCCGACTGAAACGTCAGGGTAATAAAAATCTGAACTATCAGCGGCATTACATTAAGATCACCCGCTTATTAGAGAAGTTGAACCGGAATTACGCAGACAGGATTACTGTCTATCCTGAATTTCATCAACAAATAACGTATGAAGCATTGCGTGTTTGTCATTCTGTGCGCAAAGAACCCGATATTTTGACGCGCCAGCGAATGATCGCCGAGATTTTTACCTCGGGGATGTATAAACGTATGATAATGAATGTGCGCAGCGCCAAGGTCGCCTATCAGGCGTTACTGTGGTCAGTGAGATTGTACCAATGGCGCGACAAAACGCGTTCGCACCATCGTACTGCACGTAAAGCGCTTAACCTGGGTTAACGCTGTTATCGCGGGGCGATTTTCCCCAGCCCTGCCACTGATTCTGGAACCAGTTCACCAGCGTGCTCTGACTGATGCTTTCGCTTAACACGCTGAAGAATCGACTGGTATAGACCGGTTCTACTGGTTTCTTCGGTTTACACAACGTCACGCCGCGGAATGGATTTCGCGGGGCGTCGTTGGTTTTCGGCGGTGTCAGATTCGGCGTGGAGGTATCCACCTGCGGCTCATTGAGCAGGCTGCTCGGACGGACAAGGGTGATGTCGGCTGGCAGGTTATACACCATTTGCTGTAACACACGTACCGTCGACGGATGAGGGTGGCCTATCGCGATGGCAGAACCGTTGCGGCGAGCCAGATCAATCGCGCGGGTAAACTGGCGGCGAATGTCCGCGTCGTTTTGCGTGTCGTCGAGAAACACTTTCCGCTTAATCACCTTCACGCCGGTCCCGGATGCGGCACGCATCGCCTGACTATTTCCGATGGTCATACTGTCGAGAAAATAGAGATCGTAGCGTTCCAGCGCCTGCATCACTTTCTGCATACCAAACAGGCTGGAAGTCATTGCGCTGCCCATGTGGTTGTTGAGCCCCACCGCGTAAGGAACTTTGCCAACCGCCTCGCGAATGATCCGCTCAATTTCGTCGCTGCTCATCTCCGGACGTAGGGTGTCTTTCTCCAGAGGCTGTTTACTCAGCGGCGCCATCGGCAGATGGATCAGCACTTCATGACCGCTGTTATGCGCTTTGGTCGCCATTTCGCGCGCATGAGGCGCATTGGGCAGCACGGCGACGGAGATTTGGGAGGGCATCGCCAGTACCTGATTTTCGTAGTGCGGGCGGTAGCCAAAATCGTCAATGACGATGGCAAGTTTGCCAGCAAAAACAGGGGAGGCGAATGCCAGCAGGCTGGCGAATGAAAGAACCGTACGACGAAACTGAGGCAAAACTTATCTTCCCAACCACGGCTGTGGATTGACGGCCTGACCCTGGCGACGAATTTCGAAATAGAGCGACGGTCGACCCTGACCCCCACTGCTACCCACCAGCGCAATCGGCTGGCCGGCGCGAACCTGCGTACCGACACTGACCAGCGCACTCTGGTTGTAGCCATAAAGACTCATGTCGCCCTTGCCGTGTTCAACGACGACGACCAGTCCGTATCCCTGCAGCCAGTCCGCCAGAATGACGCGACCATCGGCAATGGCTTTCACTTCAGTGCCTTCAGACGCACCGATAACCATCCCCTTCCAACGTAGCTCACCTTGCAATTGTTCGCCATAGCGATGCAGCGTGGGGCCGCGAACGGGCCAGAATGCCTGGCCGCGTGGTGAACCCAGGCCGCCGGTACGCGACATCAGCGATTTCTCACTGTCTGTGGGCTTGTACGTGGTGCCTTTGCGGGTGGCCTCTTTCTGGCGATTACGCACCGCTTCCGCCTCGCGTGCTTCACGTTCGGCACGGGCTTTGGCGGCCGCCTCGGCACGGGCAATGCTGTTACGCAAACGGGATTCGTTGGCGCGCAGTTCGCTGAGCTGTTGCTGGCCCTGCTGAATAGAGGACTCCAGCCCGGCGAGGGTTTTCTTACGTTCGTTACGCGCCTGCTCAAGCTTCGCCTGCTGGGCGCGCTGTTCATACAGCAGCGTCTGTTGCTGACTCTGCTTCTCTTCCAGTTCGGCGCGCTGAGCGGCGACCTCTTCGCGAGTCTGCTTCAGCTCGTTGATCGTCTCCTGGCGCGCCTGGTTCAGATAACCAAAGTAGGCCTGCAAACGCTGGCCGCGCTGGCTCTCTTCGCCGCTGAGGATAAGCTGAATACCGGTGTGTTCACCCTGGCGAAACGCGGCATCCAGCTGCGCGGCGAGGCTGCGCTCCTGGTTGGCTTTCTGCCGTTCCAGCTTCGCGATAGAAGCATTCATCTCATCGATTTGTTTGTTCAGCTGCGCGAGCGTGTTTTGCGTTTCACGTAACTGGCGTGCGGCGGCGGAGATGGCCTCTTCCTGCGCCTTCAGCTGCGCGAGCAGGCCAGAACGCTGTTGCTGTTGCTGACGAACGGCGCGTTCTTTGGCGGCGATATCTGCCTGAATAGATTTAAGCTGATCGCGGTCATCCGCGTGGGCGGAAAAGGCGCACAACAATACGCCAGCGCTCACCACGCTGGCGTAAATCAGGGGCCTGACTGAAAACCGTCTTGGTTTCATGGCCCCATTTTCGCTATTTATCGTCTTTCCCCTCATGGGGAAGGATTATTCCACGATGAACAGCGGCTTACCAGTCATCTCTTGCGGGATTTCCATACCCATCAGCGTCAACATGGTAGGGGCGATATCGGAAAGTTTGCCGCCTTCCACCGCTTTCACATTTTTGCTGCCGACATAAATCAGCGGAACCGGCAGGTTAGTGTGCGCGGTGTGCGCCTGACCGGTTGCCGGATCGCGCATCTGCTCGGCGTTGCCGTGGTCAGCGGTGATCAGCAGTTGACCGCCAACGGACTCAACCGCTTTCGTCACCTGCTCAACACAGTGGTCCAGTGCTTCAACCGCTTTAACCGCCGCTTCCATCACGCCCGTGTGACCGACCATGTCGCCGTTCGGGTAGTTACAGATGATGGTGTCGTATTTCCCGCTTTCGATAGCGGCCACCAGTTTTTCGGTCAGCTCTGCGGAGCTCATTTCCGGCTGCAGATCGTAGGTCGCCACTTTCGGTGAGTTGATCAGGATGCGATCTTCACCGGTGAACGGCTCTTCAACGCCGCCGTTGAAGAAGAAGGTGACGTGGGCGTATTTTTCCGTTTCGGAGATACGCAACTGCGTTTTGTCGTTCTTCGCCATCCATTCGCCAAGCGTGTTCGCCAGCGAGGCGGGCGGATAGGCAACGGCCGTTTTGATGTCGGCTGCGTATTCGGTCAACATCACGAAGTTCAGGTTAACCACTTTCTTGCGCGCGAAGCCGTCAAAGTCAGCGTTAACAAAGGCACGAGTGATTTCACGCGCACGGTCAGCACGGAAGTTCATGAAAATGAGCGTGTCGCCGTCTTCCATCGCGGCATCGGCCTGGCCTTCGGCGCGGATCACGGTGGCTTTCACGAATTCATCGTTTTCATCGCGGGCATAGGCGGCCTGCAGACCTTCAACGGCGGTATTAGCCTGGAATTCACCCTGCGCCAGCGTCATCAGGTCATACGCTTTCTCCACGCGATCCCAACGGTTGTCGCGGTCCATCGCGTAGTAACGGCCAATGATGGAGGCGACGCGACCTTTGCCCAGCGCGGCAAATTTCTCTTCGAATTTTTTCAGAGATGACTCTGCGCTGCGTGGCGGCGTATCGCGGCCATCGAGGAAAGCGTGCAGATAGATTTTCTCTGCGCCACGCTCAGCGGCCAGTTCAACCATCGCCATGATGTGATCTTCGTGGCTATGGACGCCACCGGCAGAGAGCAGACCCATGATGTGCACGGCTTTACCGGCGTTTTTCGCCTGGTCAACCGCTGCGGTCAGCGTCGGGTTAGCAAAGAAAGTACGTTCTTTAATTTCAACGTCCAGACGGGTCAGGTCCTGATACACGATGCGGCCCGCGCCCAGGTTAACGTGACCGACTTCGGAGTTACCCATCTGACGATCGGGCAGGCCCACTTCCAGACCGGAAGCATCGATCAGGGTATGCGGGCGTTTTGCCCACAGCGCATCCATTACCGGGGTTTTGGCAGTAAAAATGGCGTTATCCTGGCTGTCTTCACGGTAGCCATAGCCATCCAGAATCACCAGTACCATAGGTTTTTTAGAAACCGACATTGCGAAACCTCACACTCAAGAGACAAAAATAATTGCGTAATTTTACTACAGCTGAATCGATAAAATAGCCTCAGAAGATCAAAGAATGGGGCAGGCTGGTTCATGGATGGCACGGATTTGCACTTTTTTTTCCGTAGCGCCCCGCAAAAATGCAATCCATTGCACGCGCTGGCTGTATTTGCGCCAACGCGCAGGTATACTCCTGTCCTGGTTTTTTTAATCACTGAGTCGGGAGTTGTTACCCCCCATGCAAGAAATTATGCAATTTGTTAGCCGCCATCCCATACTGAGTATCGCCTGGATTGCGTTACTGGTGGCGGTATTGTTCACCACGTTTAAAGGCCTGACGTCGAAAGTTAAGGTCATCACTCGCGGCGAAGCCACGCGTCTTATCAACAAAGAAGACGCCGTGATCGTGGATTTACGTCAGCGTGACGATTTCCGCAAAGGCCATATCGCGGGTTCCATTAACCTGCTGCCGAGCGAAATCAAAGCGAACAACGTGGGCGAGCTGGAAAAGCACAAAGACAAACCGGTTATCGTGGTCGATGGTTCCGGCATGCAGTGCCAGGAAGCGGCAAACGCGCTGATCAAAGCGGGCTTTGAGAAAGTGTCTGTGCTGAAAGAAGGCGTTGCGGGCTGGAGCGGTGAGAATCTGCCGCTGGTTCGTGGGAAATAATTTTCCCGACGTAAACGAATTTGGAGATAAGTATGGCCAATATCGAGATCTACACCAAAGCAACCTGCCCGTTTTGCCATCGTGCGAAAGCGCTGCTGAACAGCAAGGGTGTGAGCTTCCAGGAACTGCCGATCGACGGCGATGCCGTGAAGCGTGAAGAGATGATCAAGCGCAGTGGTCGTACGACGGTTCCGCAGATTTTTATTGATGCACAGCACATTGGCGGCTGTGACGACTTGTATGCGTTGGATGCGCGTGGTGGACTTGATCCCCTGCTGAGCTAACGCTGGGCCATATTATTGGCATCAAGCGCTATTTAAGGACAACACTAAAGGGTTTTCTACACATGTCAGAACAAAACAACACCGAAATGGCTTTCCAGATCCAGCGTATTTACACCAAAGATGTCTCTTTTGAAGCGCCGAATGCGCCGCATGTTTTCCAGAAAGATTGGCAGCCAGAGGTTAAACTTGATCTGGATACAGCATCTACTCAACTGGCAGATGACGTATACGAAGTGGTGCTGCGTGTTACCGTAACGGCTTCCCTGGGTGAAGAAACGGCGTTCCTGTGCGAAGTTCAGCAAGGCGGTATCTTCTCTATCAGCGGAATCGAAGGCACCCAGATGGCGCATTGCCTGGGCGCATACTGCCCGAACATTCTGTTCCCGTATGCCCGCGAATGCATCACCAGCCTGGTTTCACGCGGTACATTCCCGCAACTGAACCTTGCGCCGGTTAACTTTGATGCGCTGTTCATGAACTATTTACAGCAGCAGGCTGGCGAAGGTACTGAAGAACATCAGGATGCCTGATGAACCAAAGTAATGCTTCAATGACTGTGATCGGTGCCGGCTCGTACGGCACCGCTCTTGCCATCACCCTGGCAAGAAATGGCCACCAGGTTGTCCTGTGGGGCCACGATCCTAAACATATCGCGACCCTTGAGCACGATCGCTGCAACGTCGCGTTCCTCCCGGATGTGCCTTTCCCCGATACGTTACGCCTCGAAAGCGACTTAGCCACTGCGTTGGCGGCCAGCCGCGATATTCTGGTAGTCGTGCCCAGCCATGTCTTTGGCGAAGTATTGCGACAGATTAAGCCTCTGCTGCGTCCTGACGCGCGTCTGGTCTGGGCAACCAAAGGGCTGGAAGCAGAGACGGGTCGCCTGTTGCAGGACGTTGCCCGTGAAGCGCTGGGCGATCAAATCCCGCTGGCGGTGATTTCCGGACCGACGTTCGCGAAAGAACTGGCGGCAGGCATGCCGACGGCCATCTCCCTGGCTTCCACTGACGACACCTTTGCTGACGATCTGCAGCAACTGCTGCACTGCGGTAAGAGTTTCCGTGTCTACAGCAATCCGGATTTCATCGGCGTCCAGTTGGGCGGCGCGGTGAAGAACGTGATTGCGATTGGCGCGGGAATGTCTGACGGCATTGGTTTTGGCGCTAACGCCCGTACCGCGCTGATTACTCGCGGTCTGGCGGAAATGTCGCGTCTGGGCGCGGCGCTGGGCGCCGATCCGGCAACCTTTATGGGAATGGCCGGGTTAGGCGATCTGGTGCTGACCTGTACCGACAACCAGTCGCGCAACCGCCGTTTTGGCATGATGCTCGGTCAGGGCATGGATGTACAAGGCGCGCAGGACAAGATTGGACAGGTGGTGGAAGGCTACCGCAATACGAAAGAAGTTCGCGAGTTGGCGCACCGTTTTGGTGTCGAAATGCCAATAACCGAGGAAATTTATCAAGTATTATATTGCGGAAAAAACGCGCGCGAGGCAGCATTGACGTTATTAGGTCGTGCACGCAAGGACGAGCGAAGCAGCCACTAGTCTCAAGGATCCGTTTTTAAAAAATGACCCGGCCCGCGAAGAACGGGCCGGTCGTTAGCCTCATTACCTGGAGCCCGCAATGCCGTGTGAAGAACTGGATATCGTCTGGAACAATATAAAAGCCGAAGCCCGCGCTCTGGCAGACTGTGAGCCTATGCTGGCCAGTTTTTACCACGCAACGCTACTCAAGCATGAGAATCTGGGCAGTGCGCTAAGCTACATGCTGGCGAACAAACTGGCATCGCCCATTATGCCCGCCATAGCGATCCGTGAAGTGGTCGAAGAAGCGTATGCGGCAGACCCGGAAATGATCGCCTCAGCAGCCTGTGATATTCAGGCCGTCCGCACGCGTGACCCGGCGGTCGATAAATACTCCACTCCGCTTTTGTACCTGAAAGGTTTTCATGCCTTGCAGGCCTACCGCATTGGCCACTGGCTGTGGAATGAAGGTCGTCGCGCGCTGGCAATCTTCCTGCAAAACCAGGTCTCCGTGACGTTCCAGGTGGATATTCACCCGGCGGCGAAGATTGGTCGTGGGATCATGCTCGATCATGCCACCGGCATTGTCGTCGGTGAGACGGCGGTGATCGAAGATGACGTGTCAATCCTGCAATCGGTCACCCTCGGCGGGACCGGTAAAACCAGCGGCGATCGTCATCCCAAAATTCGTGAAGGCGTAATGATTGGCGCGGGGGCGAAAATCCTCGGCAATATCGAAGTCGGACGTGGCGCGAAAATTGGTGCCGGTTCCGTGGTGTTACAGCCCGTTCCGCCGCACACCACCGCCGCAGGCGTCCCGGCGCGCATTGTCGGTAAGCCAGACAGCGATAAGCCGTCCATGGATATGGATCAGCATTTCAACGGGATACACCATACTTTCGAGTACGGCGACGGTATCTGATCTCTTGCCCGGTGGCACAGTGCTTACCGGGCCTACAAAACCGCAGGTCGGATAAAGCGACAGCCGGCATCCGACAATTCAAAGTGTGCGCAAGACTGCGCCAGGATATCCCAACTGGCGCCACGCCTCATACACCACCACCGACACGGCATTTGACAGGTTCATACTGCGGCTGTCCGGCATCATCGGAATACGGATTTTTTGTTCAGCGGGCAGGGCATCGAGAATGCTGGCTGGCAGACCGCGCGTTTCCGGACCAAACATCAGATAATCACCATCCTGATAACTCACCGCACTGTGTGCAGGCGTGCCTTTCGTGGTGAGGGCAAACAGGCGCTGCGGGTTTTCTGCGGCGACAAAGGCGTCATAATCATGATGGCGCTGGACGGCGGCGAACTCGTGATAATCCAGACCGGCACGGCGCAGGCGCTTGTCGTCCCAGGTAAAGCCCATCGGCTCAATGATATGCAGACGAAAACCGGTATTGGCGCAAAGGCGAATGATGTTGCCCGTGTTCGGCGGGATTTCTGGTTCAAATAAAACGATGTTAAGCATGCTGCCCCCTTAATGACGGGGGGCAGAATAGCACTTTCACTACGCCGCATCACCCTGCGCCAACGAGGCCAGCGCGGCAGGCAGTTTGGTAAGCTCTTGCACCAGTGAATCGCGGCTGATTTCGCTGATAGATTTCGTACCGGTCAGCGTCATGGCAACCTTCATCTCTTTTTCGATCAGATTCAACAGATTGGCCACACCGGCCTGACCCGCCGTCGCCAGCGCATACAGATATGCACGGCCCAGCAGGACGGTGTCGGCACCCAGCGCAATCATCCGTACCACGTCCAGCCCGTTACGGATGCCGCTGTCCGCCAGAATGGCGATATCGCCTTTCACCGCATCGGCAATAGCGGGCAGGGCGCGCGCGGAAGAGAGCACGCCGTCTAACTGACGACCACCGTGGTTAGAGACCACAATCCCATCGGCGCCAAAGCGAACGGCGTCGCGGGCGTCTTCCGGATCGAGGATCCCTTTGATCACCATCGGGCCATCCCAGAACTCCCGGATCCACTCAAGGTCCTTCCATGAAATTGACGGATCAAAGTTGTTTGCCAGCCAGCCGATGTAATCTTCCAGTCCGGTCGGTTTGCCGAGATAAGTGGAGATGTTGCCGAGATCGTGTGGACGACCGTTCAGACCGACGTCCCAGGCCCACTGTGGATGAGTGACTGCCTGCCAGTAGCGACGCAGCGCGGCATTTGGACCGCTCATCCCGGAGTGGGCGTCACGATAGCGCGCCCCCGGCGTTGGCATATCGACCGTAAAGACCAGCGTTGAACAGCCCGCCGCTTTTGCGCGTTCCAGCGCATTACGCATGAATCCACGGTCGCGCAGAACATACAACTGGAACCACATCGGACGGTTAATGGTTGGCGCGACTTCTTCTATCGGGCACACGGAGACGGTGGAAAGGGTAAACGGGATCCCTTTCGCATCGGCTGCCGCGGCGGCCTGCACTTCGCCGCGGCGGGCATACATGCCGCACAGCCCGACCGGCGCCAGCGCCACCGGCATCGACAGTTTTTCGTTAAACAGCGTGGTTTCCAGGCTCAAGTCAGACATGTTTTTCAGCACGCGCTGGCGTAGCGCCACGTCCGATAAGTCTTCCACGTTACGACGCAGGGTATGCTCCGCATACGCGCCGCCGTCGATGTAGTGAAACAGGAACGGGGGCAGAATGCGCTGGGCTGCGGCGCGATAATCGCTGGCGGCTGAAATAATCATGCTTTGTTCTCCCTGGGGTTTTCATTGTGGTCGCCGGGCAGACGGGTAATGCGCGCCTGGCGGGCCTGGTCTTCATCAAATTGTTTAATGGTGGTATGGACGAAACTGAGGTGCGCCATCATCGCCTTACGCGCGCCGTCGGCGTCGCCCGCGAGAATGGCATCTAATACGGCCTGATGTTGCTCCGTCAGCCGGGAAAAGACGGGTGGAACGAGATACATGCGTTGTCGGCTTTGCTTCACCGACGAATGCAGCACGTCGAAGAACCCGCGCATCGTTTGTAACAGCACCACGTTATGCGAGGCTTCGGCGATAGCCAGATGAAAACGAACGTCGGCCTGTGAGGCGAGATCCGGGTCTTCGCTGAGCGTGGCGTCAAAGCAGAGTTTGATTTTCTCTTTGTCGGCCGTGGTGGCGCGCATCGCCGCATGCCAGGCCGTACTGGCTTCGATGGCGTGTCGGGCTTCGAGAATATCGAAACTGTAATCCGGGTCGTCGGCCATCAGGGTTTTCAGTGGCTGAACGATGTTTTGTTCAGACCACTCTTCATGCTGCCAGCGGACAAACGTGCCGCCGCCGCGACGGCTGAGTAGCACGCCTTCGCTGACGAGCTTTGCCAGCGCTTCGCGCAGCGAGTTGCGCGAGACGCCAAGCTGTGCCGCCAGCTGGCGCTCGGCGGGCAATTTCATGCCCGCTTCCAGCTGTTGTTCTTCAATCAGCGCCCGCACACGAGAGGCAACCTCGTCCGACAGGCGTCTGGGCATCACGATCATGGAATCATCCAGGTTAAGACGTAAGCCTGAAGCGTGGTGATAACGCCCACCATGCAGGTGAAAATCAGGCTGTGTTTGACGGTAAAACGGAACAGATCCGACTCTTTGCCGACCAGTCCGACCGCCGCACAGGCGATGGCGATGGACTGCGGCGAAATCATTTTGCCGGTGACGCCACCGGTGGTATTGGCCGCCACCATCAGCACATCGGACACGCCGATTTGCTGTGCGGCAGTCGCCTGCAGGGCGGCGAACAGCGCGTTAGATGAGGTATCTGAACCGGTCAGGAACACCCCCAGCCAGCCGAGGAATGGTGAGAAGAAGGTAAAGGCGCTGCCCGTGTGCGCCAGCGCTAACGCCAGCGTCGAGGAGAGCCCGGAATAGTTGGAGATAAACGCAAAGGCCAGCACCATCCCGATGGAGTAGATCGGCAGCGCCAGTTCCTTCAGCGTGCTGCCGAAGGTCTGAATGGCCGCGGAAGGCTTCATCTTCAGCCAGACGATGGACAGCAGCGCGGCGAACAGGATGGCGGTGCCGGTCGCGGAGAACCAGTCAAATTTATACACTGCCGCGTAGGCGGTGGCTTCGTGCACCACGGGCGGCATGCGGGCAACCAGTTTGTCGAGGAACGGGACCGGGATGTTAATCACCCAGTCGTACAGCGCGCCGCCGGGAGCGAACAGGGCTTTAAACGGCGGCACGCTCCAGAGGGTCACGGTGGCCGTCAGGAACAGGAACGGTGACCAGGCGCGAACAACCTGTCCGGCGGTATAGTTCGTGCGTGCCAGCGTCTGATCAACCTGCGATGCGCCCATATCGCCAAAGCGGAAGATGCGAACCGGCTGCCAGCGTTTCAGGAACAGCGTCAGACAAACCAGCGACACCAGCGAGGAGATGATGTCCGGCAGTTCAGGGCCGATAAAGTTGGAGCTGAGGTACTGGGCAATAGCAAACGAACCGCCCGCCACCATGACCGCAGGCCACGTCTCTTTCACGCCGCGCCAGCCGTCCATAATCGCCATGATCCAGAACAGCACGATAATCGTCAGGAACGGTAACTGACGACCAACCATCTGGCCGATTTCAAAGCTGTCGAGTCCGGTCACCTGGCCGGCGACCAGAATCGGGATCCCCATGGCGCCAAACGCCACGGGCGCGGTGTTGACGATCAGGCACAGTCCGGCGGCATACAGTGGGTTAAAGCCGAGACCTACCAGCAGCGCGGCGGTGATGGCAACGGGGGCACCGAATCCCGCCGCGCCTTCGAGGAAGGCGCCAAATGAGAAGCCGACGATCAGCATTTGCAAACGCTGGTCAGGGGTAATCGACAGAATGGACGAGCGGATGATGTCGAACTGCCCGGTTTTCACCGAGATTTTGTAGACAAGCACCGCGGCGATAATGATCCAGGCAATCGGCCATAGACCGTAGAAGAAACCGTACACCACCGAGGCCAGTGCGTGATCGACCGGCATTTTGTAGAACAGCAGCGCCACGGCCAGCGCAATCACCACCGTCCACGAGGCGGCAACATAGCCTTTCAGCTTGAGCTTAATCAGCGCGAAAAAGAAAAACAGAATCGGGAGCGATGCGATCAGACTGGAAAGCCAGATGTTACCGGCCGGATCGTAGTTTTGTTGCCAGAGATTCATTGCAGGTCTCCTGAGGACCACACGCATAATGTAATGAGTCTGTGCTCATCTTTTCGTCACATTATGTGTAAAAGTGGTCCTGCCAATATTGTAGTGTAGGGATAATGACAACGAATAGTTAATCAAATGTTATTTATTGGCAACGACAGTGTAGGCTTAAATTAATGAATTGTGAACCAGTGGTCGTAACAGAAGGGGATTGGTAGGGCCAATTAAGGAAGGACCGGACAGCGGACGTGCTGCCCGGTATAAAATCAAAACTCGGTTTTAGCGAAGCCCGTCATCTCTTGCAGGCCCATTTCGCGGCCTAAGGCCGTCATTGGATGAACCACCACCAGACCGCGCACGCTTTTCTTCAGCTTGCCCATATCGGCCTGCTCTTTTTTGGTGATCGCACGGCGGTACGGCAGGTTCATCAGTTTCTGCGCCTCTTTGCTCAGTTTCTGGCTGTGAACGTCACGCAGACGGGCGATTTCTGCTTCCAGCGTGGCTTTCTCTTTTTCCAGCTCAGCGTATTTATCGGCGGCTTCAACCAGGGACAGATCGGCCTGCTGGTGGCGGATAGCGTCGAGGCGATCGCTCAGACGTTTGATTTCGTTTTTTTCGACTTCTTTCATGGGATGGCTTCTGATAGAAATAAGGTGAATGGCCTATAGTATGCGCGCAGAGCGGGTTTATTCACAACTAATGGGATAATAATAATCAAATGCTGCGAGTATTTATTTGCTAACTATTTTTCTAATGGACTGATTAATTAAGAATTTTAGACAATAACAGGATCATGTAAGAGATAATTTGCCGCCGACGGATTAAGCACGTTTTCCTTAATATCATAACGCGGACGATCCTACACTAAAATTAACCGTTGCGCTTAAGCCCGGCGGGATCGCATGGAGGATATAACATGGCAAAAATAGGCGAGAATGTTCCGCTTCTGATTGATAAAGCTGTGGATTTTATGGCCTCAAGTCAGGCCTTCAAAGAGTATCTGAATAAAATGCCTGAGCGTGACGACGTTCCGAGCGAAGTGCCTGCAGAAAATACGCAGATGTACCTGCAACGACTGAATTATTATCGGCGCCTGTATCAACCCGTGCAGGAAAAGGAGTAGCAGGCAGGGAGAGGCCTACTTCTGGAAGGCTTTTTTTAAGCTGATTTTAGAAATCAGCTCAGTCAGGGAGAGAACCATCGTCGAGCGCACCGCTTGCTGGTAGCGCTGGATTTGCATGGCGTACAAACTGGGGTCGGCGGCGTCAAACTGCGGCGGTGGCGGCAGCGCCAGTACGCAGTGCAGTTCACCGAACGGCCCGAGAATCTCATCATCCGTAAAGGCATACTCATTGCCGTCATGATTCATCTCTTCGCGCATCGCCATCAGCAGCTCCGCGTCTTCATATTCAGGACGACTCAGGACGCCCAGACCGTAGATCAGTTTCAGGCGCACAGACAGATCGCCCAGCGGTCCGTCGCCGTCGAGTAACGGTTCTACAGCGTACTTCACTGCGTAGTCATCTTTGCGAAACACCTGAAGCACCAGAATGTTTACCGCCTCGGTGAGTAACTCCACGGCGGTGATCAGGAAGCTCCGTACGGTTTTGCCAGCATTCAGACGCTCAAGCACACGATTTTCAAAGGCCTGGGTTTGTTCCATTATTGCCTGCATATCTGACAATCTATTAATCAGGCGCAGGGGCTCCTGCGCCAGTTCCAGCAGCATTACTTTGCGTTATATGCGCTAACGGCCTCGACAACGACATCGCTGTTGATATCCAGCCCGGAAATCTGGGCAAGCGCAGCCTGTGGGCCTTTCTCGGCGATCAGCGCGGCCAGCTCCTGCGCCTGCGGATCGTCTTCGCTACGGAAGTGCATGGCGGCAGCAATCCCTTTGACCAGGTTAGCGTGCGGCAGATGGTATTCCAGCGTACCCAGCAACGGTTTGATTAAACGGTCACCCGCGCTCAGTTTACGCAGCGGCTGGCGGCCAACGCGCTCAACGTCATCTTTCAGATACGGGTTTTCAAAACGACCGAGGATTTTCTGAATGTATGCCGCATGTTTGTCGGCATCAAAACCGTAGCGTTTGATCAGCACCGCGCCGCTCTCTTCCATCGCCCCTTTGACCACAGCGCGGATTTTCTCGTCGAGAATCGCGTCGCGGATGGTCTGATGACCGGTCAATTTTCCGAGGTACGCGGTTATAGCATGCCCGGTGTTCAGCGTGAAGAGTTTACGTTCGACAAATGCCATCAGGTTATCAGTTAATTCCATTCCCGGGATGTTCGGCAGCTCGCCTTTGAACTGGGTCTGGTCAACGATCCACTCGCTGAAGGTTTCGACAGTCACTTCCAGCGGATCGTGGGTCGCAGAGGCTGACGGCGGCACGATGCGGTCAACGGCGGAATCCACGAAGCCGACATGGGCTTCAACCCAGGCTTTGTCGTCTTCAGCCAGCGCATTCAGCACATGGCCTTTCAGTTGAGTGGTGCCTCGTACCATGTTTTCACAGGCGATGATGTTCAGCGGGGTGGTGATCCCTTGCGCTTTGCGTTTGGCCAGGCCTTTAGCGATAGCCGGAGCGATGCGCTCCAGCACGACCGGGCCAACGGCTGTGGTGACCAGGTCAACCTGCGCGATCAGCTCAACAACGTCATCGCCAATGCTGCTTACCGCGTTGACGCCAGTCACGGTATCCACCTGCTCGTTTTCACCCACAACGTGAACCTGGTAGCTATGACGGGCATTCAGGGCGTCGAGCACGACCTGATTTACATCAGCGAATGTCAGTTGTATCCCCGCGTCCGCCAGCAGTTTGCCGATAAAGCCACGACCGATATTACCTGCGCCAAAATGTAATGCTTTCATAGTAGTAACCTTCATTAATGTTTTTACCCGAGAGGGCTGGGGTGAGGGGAAATCTGTTGATCCCTCACCCAAACCCTCTCCACAAGGGAGAGGATTGGGTCGGCCCGATAAGCGTAATGCCATCGGGCCACGGGGTTTACTTACGACCCGCCAACAGCGCCAGCACTTCATCCACGCTGGTGGTGTTAGCCAGGCGTTCGATGACGGATTCGTCATCCAGCGCGTTGGTCAGGCTGGTAATCACCTGAATGTGCTCGTTGTTGCGAGCGGCGATACCGATCACCAGACGGGCGATGTCGTCTTCTTCTTCACCGAAGCGAACGCCTTGTGGGTACTGGCAGAACACGACGCCGGTTTTCAGTACGCGGTCTTTCGCTTCAACTGTACCGTGCGGAACGGCGATAGACTCACCCAGATAGGTTGGGGTCAGTTTCTCACGTTCCAGCATCGCATCGACATATTCTGGCTCAACGTAGCCGCCTTTCACCAGCTGCTCACCGGCGAAGCGAATCGCTTCTTCTTTGGTCGTTGCCGTACGTCCGAGGAAGATATTCTCCGCACCCAGTTTGAACAGGTTGTTATCCCCTTCATCAAAGCTGTCTTTCAGGCTGTCGCGGACTTTGACTTCATTATCAGTGTGGCGCTGCGCGGCAACCAGACGCTCGGTCAGGCTGGAGTACAGGCCGCTGTCGAGGAAGTTGGTCAGCGAAATATGCTGCGCCTGCGGTACCTGACGCATCGCACGTTCGGTGAGATCGCGGTGGGTGATGACCAGGTCAACATCCGGTGGCAGGTTGTTAATCGCGCTGTTGGTGACCGAGATCTGGCTCAGACCTGCATCCTGCACTTTCTTACGCAGTACGCCGGCGCCCATTGCGCTGGAACCCATACCGGCATCACAGGCAACGATGATTTTACGCACGTGGCTCAGGTCGTTGGTGACATCGCCAGCAGACAGCGGAGTACCGCCTTTGGATTCTGCTTTCATGTCATGCATACGACGGGTCGCCGCTTCAATGTCATCGTCTTCTTTCACTTTGCTGGTTTTCAGCAGAATGGCAGAGACAACGAAGGAGACCGCCATTGCCGCACAGATTGCTGCGATGTTAGCGAAGTAGGCGCCTTTCGGCGTCATCGCCAGCACAGCCAGGATAGAACCCGGAGACGCCGGAGAAACCAGACCGCCGTTCAGGATAGTCAGCGTAAACACGCCAGTCATACCGCCGAGGATAACGGCGAGGATCAGACGCGGATTCATCAGCACATACGGGAAGTAAATTTCGTGGATACCGCCCAGGAAGTGGATGATTGCCGCACCGCCTGCAGACTGTTTAGCACTACCGCGACCAAAGAACATGTACGCCAGCAGAACACCCATCCCCGGACCCGGGTTGGCTTCAATCAGGAAGAAGATGGATTTACCCAACTCATGGGACTGCTGAATACCCAGAGGTGAGAAGATACCGTGGTTGATGGCGTTGTTCAGGAACAGGATTTTCGCCGGTTCAACGAAGATAGACGCCAGCGGCAGCATGTCATGGACAACCATGAAGTTAACGCCTGCAGCCAACACTTTCGACAGAACTTCAACTGCTGGACCAATGCCGAGGAATGCCAGAATGGCGAGGATCATACCGATGATGCCAGCGGAGAAGTTATTCACCAGCATCTCAAAACCGGATTTGATCTTACCGTCTACCCAACCATCGAAATGTTTGATTGCCCAGCCGCCCAGAGGACCGGCGATCATCGCACCGAGGAACATCGGCATGTCTGCGCCGACGATAACGCCCATGGTAGTGATTGCACCCACCACGCCGCCGCGTTCGCCACCCACCAGTCTACCGCCGGTATAACCGATCAGCAGCGGCAGGAGATAGGTGATCATTGGGCCGACCAGCTTCGCCAGCGTTTCGTTTGGCAACCACCCTGTCGGAATAAATAGTGCGGTGATAATACCCCACGCGATAAACGCGCCGATATTTGGCATCACCATATTGCTGAGGAATCGACCAAAGCTTTGCACCTTGATCTTAATATCGGATGACATAAAAACACCCCTTCTTATGTTTGCTGTCGCGCAGGCTGGAAGCCCGAGGTTTTGTTAATGTAGCGGCAGAGGTAGCCGGACCCTGTAGATATATTGCGAAATCTGGCACTGAATCGTTAAGCTGTCCAGTCAGTGACCTTTAATGTGATTTGTATCACATAAATATAGGGGGTAGGGAGGTGATTGATGTGATGTTAATCACAAAATGACTGTGTAAAAAAACAACAAACCGCCGTTATAAACCATTAATGGCATAAATTTGTGATGCGTCTCACGTTTTATGTTTGCCTGTTTGTTGAATGTTTGTGATCTGAATCACAAGAAATCGTCATCCGGATTTGTCCCGATGTGATCCTGGGCAGATTCCTCTCGTCGTTACATGGCCTGATGTCATTAAGTAACCATCTGGCGCGAAAAATAGTCTTTGGCGTGATGGCGAAAATGCATAACTCCAATTATGTTCAAATCATCAGCCAAATTGCATTCGGCTGCCTGCAATAAAAACTCAAATGGGCGTGAAGTCGAGGCGGATATGTTTCTAAATTATTTCGCGTTGGGTGTGCTGATCTTCGTGTTTCTGGTGATCTTTTACGGCGTGATTGCCATCCATGATATCCCCTATTTAATTGCGAAGAAACGCAACCACCCGCATGCCGATGCTATTCATACCGCAGGCTGGGTGAGCCTGTTTACGCTCCATGTGATCTGGCCGTTTTTGTGGATTTGGGCAACCCTCTACCAACCGGAACGCGGCTGGGGAATGCATAATCACACCACGCCGCCGGGACAAGAGCCCGATCCTGAAATTGCCGCGTTATCCGCGCGTATTACACAACTCGAGAAAAAACTGGCCGAAGTAAAAACGGCTGACAATACGACGTTTCCGGAGATTTAATCATGGATCTGTTGATTGTATTAACCTACGTAGCGCTGGCGTGGGCAGTATTCAAAATATTCCGCATTCCGGTGAATCAATGGACGCTGGCGACGGCGGCATTAGGCGGCGTATTTCTGGTCAGCGGCCTGATCCTGTTAATGAATTATAACCACCCGTATACCTTTACTGCGCAAAAAGCCGTTATTTCTATTCCCATTACGCCGCAGGTTACCGGAATTGTCAGCGAGGTGACGGATAAAAATAACCAACTGATTAAAAAGGGGGAAGTGCTGTTTAAACTCGACCCGGTTCGCTATCAGGCGCGCGTGGACAGGCTACAGGCCGATCTAGTGACCGCAACGCACAATATTCAGACGCTCAAGGCCCAGCTGGCCGAAGCGCAGGCCAATACGACGCGGGTCTCTGCGGAGCGTGATCGGTTGTACAAAGATTATCAGCGTTACCTGAAGGGCAGTCAGGCAAAGGTGAATCCCTTCTCAGAAAGCGATATTGATACGGCACGGCAAAACTATCTGGCGCAGGATGCGCTGGTGAAAGGGTCAGTGGCTGAGCAGGCGCAAATTCAAAGCCAGTTAGACAGCATGGTTAACGGCGAGCAATCGCAAATTGTCAGCCTGCGGGCGCAACTGACAGAGGCCAAATATAATCTTGATCAGACCATTATTCGCGCCCCCAGCAACGGTTATGTCACCCAGGTACTGATCCGACCCGGTACCTACGCTGCTGCGCTGCCGCTGCGTCCGGTGATGGTCTTTATCCCGGAACAAAAACGACAGATTGTCGCCCAGTTCCGGCAGAACTCGCTGCTTCGCCTTGAACCTGGCGACGACGCGGAGGTGGTGTTCAACGCGCTGCCCGGACAGGTTTTTCACGGCAAGTTGACCAGCATATTGCCCGTGGTGCCGGGCGGTTCGTATCAGGCTCAGGGGGCATTACAGTCTCTGACGGTGGTGCCCGGGACCGATGGCGTCCTGGCGACGATTGAACTGGACCCGAATGCCGATGTGGATGCGTTGCCTGACGGCATCTACGCGCAAGTGGCCGTTTATTCCGACCATTTCGCCCATGTTTCGGTTATGCGCAAGGTGTTACTGCGCATGACCAGTTGGATGCATTACCTTTATTTGGATCATTGAGAACGCCGTCACCTGCCTTTTCCCGCCGTGTGCGCCATACTCATTGTTTTGTGTTGGCGAAAAGGACTGATCATGAAACTCATTGGTAGCTACACCAGCCCGTTTGTACGAAAGATTTCGATCCTGCTGCTGGAAAAAGGCATCACGTTCGAATTTGTTAATGAACTGCCCTACAACGCGGAAAACGGCGTGGCGCAGTACAATCCGTTAGGTAAAGTACCGGCGCTGGTGACTGACGATGGCGAGTACTGGTTCGACTCGCCGATTATCGCCGAATACATTGAACTGCTGGATATTGCGCCAGCGATGCTACCGCGTGAATCGAAGGCCTCGCTGAAAGTCCGACAGCTTGAGGCGCTGGCCGATGGGATTATGGACGCCGGTCTGGTGTCAGTGCGCGAACAGGCGCGTCCCGCCGCGCAGCAATCGGAAACCGAACTGTTGCGCCAGCGCGAGAAAATCAACCGCAGTCTGGATGCGCTGGAAGGGTACCTGGTGGATGGGACGATTAAACCTGACACCGTCGATCTGGCGACCATCGCCATTGCCTGCGCGGTGGGCTATCTCAACTTCCGCCGCGTCTCACCGGGCTGGTGCGTGAGCCGACCTCACCTGGTCAAGCTGGTGGAGACATTGTTCCAGCGCGAGAGTTTTGCCCGCACTGAACCCCCAAAGGCTTGATTCATATTCTGTCCGTCCGGGCAATCTCACGTTACAATCCCCTCTATGTCGATATCCCTCTCCGTTGTGGGGAGGGTCACCAGCAGCCAGGCCTTTTCATGACGACCGAAACCCGTTCGCTCTACAGTCAGCTTCCCGCCATTGATCGCTTATTGCGTGAAAGTGAATTTCTTACCCTGCGTGAGACTCACGGGCATACCCGTGTCGTTGATCTGCTTCGTCAACTGCTTGATGAAGCAAGAGAGGTGATACGCGACACGCAGGCGTTGCCAGCGTGGTGTGAAGACTGGGCGCAGGAGGTGAACCTTCGGCTGGAAAAAGAGGCCCAGAGTGCGCTGCGTCCGGTTATTAACCTGACGGGCACGGTGTTGCATACGAATCTAGGGCGCGCCTTACAGGCCGAAGAGGCCGTCGCGGCTGTCGCGCAGGCCATGCGCTCGCCGGTGACGCTGGAGTATGATCTGGACGGTGCGGGGCGTGGGCATCGCGACCGTGCGTTGGCGGAATTGCTGCGCCGTATCACCGGCGCGGAAGATGCCTGTATTGTGAATAACAACGCGGCGGCGGTGCTGCTGATGCTGGCCGCCACCGCTGCCGGTAAAGAGGTTGTGGTATCTCGTGGTGAACTGGTGGAGATTGGCGGCGCGTTTCGTATCCCGGATGTGATGCGTCAGGCTGGGTGTACGCTACATGAAGTGGGAACCACTAACCGGACGCATGCCGATGACTATCGTCAGGCGGTGAATGAAAACACCGGCCTGCTGATGAAGGTGCATACCAGTAATTACAGCATTGAAGGCTTTACCCACTCTGTTGATGAAACGGAACTGGTTCAGATTGGCCAGGCGCTGGATATCCCGGTGGTGGCCGATCTCGGCAGTGGTTCGCTGATTGATTTGAGCCAGTACGGCCTGCCGAAAGAGCCAATGCCGCAGCAGTTGATTGCTGCGGGCGTCAGCCTGGTGAGCTTCTCGGGCGACAAGCTGTTGGGCGGTCCGCAGGCTGGGATCATCGTCGGTAAGAAAGAGATGATTGCACAGTTGCAGCGTCATCCGCTTAAACGTGCGCTGCGGGCGGATAAAATGACCCTTGCCGCGCTGGAAGCGACATTGCGTCTGTATCTCCACCCGGAAGCGCTGGCTGAAAAACTGCCGACCCTACGCCTGTTGACCCGACGCAAAGAGGCGATTCAGTCTCAGGCGGAGCGGCTGCTGGCACCGCTGGCCGCGCACTATGGCGCGGAGTTTGCGGTGAGCGTACAGCCCTGCCTGTCGCAAATCGGCAGTGGCTCTTTGCCGGTTGATCGGCTCCCCAGCGCGGCATTAACCTTTACACCGCACGACGGCCGTGGAAGCCGTCTTGAAGCCCTGGCGACCCGCTGGCGTGAGCTGCCGGTTCCGGTTATCGGCCGGATTTACGAGGGCCGACTGTGGCTGGATTTACGCTGTCTTGAAGATGAGACCCGGTTTATGGAGATGTTGTTGAAATGATTATTGCGACCGCCGGACATGTCGACCACGGGAAAACGACGCTGCTACAGGCCATTACCGGCGTGAATGCCGATCGCCTGCCGGAAGAGAAAAAACGCGGCATGACCATCGACCTGGGCTATGCCTACTGGCCGCAGCCGGACGGGCGCGTGCTGGGCTTTATCGATGTTCCCGGTCACGAGAAGTTTCTCTCAAACATGCTGGCGGGCGTGGGCGGAATCGATCATGCGTTGCTGGTGGTGGCCTGCGACGATGGCGTAATGGCGCAAACGCGCGAACACCTGGCGATTCTGCAATTGACCGGGAATCCAACGCTGACGGTAGCGCTGACCAAAGCTGACCGTGTGGATGAGGCGCGGGTGCAGGAGGTTCAACAGCAGGTGGAGGATGTCCTGCGCGAGTATGGCTTTTCGCAGGCGACGCTATTTGTGACGGCCGCGAATGAAGGCCGCGGGATTGAGGTGTTACGCGAACATTTGCAGCAACTGCCCGCCCGCGAACATGCCAGGAATCAGACGTTCCGACTGGCTATCGACCGTGCCTTTACCGTAAAAGGCGCCGGGCTGGTAGTGACCGGCACCGCGCTGAGCGGTGAAGTGAACGTTGGGGATACGCTGTGGCTGACCGGCGTGAACGCATCAGTGCGCGTGCGCGGACTTCACGCGCAAAACCAGGCGAGTGAGTATGCTCATGCCGGGCAGCGCATCGCGCTGAATATCGTCGGCGATGCTGAAAAAGAGCAGCTTAACCGGGGTGACTGGCTGCTTTCAGACGCCCCGCCTGAGCCGTTCACGCGGGTGATTGTCGCGCTGGAAAGCCATGTTCCGCTTACGCAGTGGCAGCCGCTACATATTCACCATGCGGCGAGTCATGTGACCGGGCGGGTATCGCTGCTGGAAGATAACCTGGCGGAACTGGTGTTTGATACGCCCCTGCTGCTGGCCGATAACGACCGTCTGGTGCTGCGGGATATCTCCGCGCGCGCGACGCTTGCCGGGGCGCGGGTGGTTGCACTTAATCCGCCACGTCGCGGTAAACGTAAACCAGAGTATCTGCAATGGCTGGCGTCGCTGGCGGCGGCGAAAGATGACGGTGCCGCGCTGGCTGTGCACCTGCAACGCGGGGCGGTCAATCTGCCCGACTTTGCGTGGGCGCGCCAGTTAAATGGCGACGGTATGCGTTCGCTCATTCACCAGCATGGATTTATTCAGGCAGGTTACAGCCTGCTGAATGCGGAAGTTGCCGCGCGCTGGCAGCGCAAAATTCTCGACACGCTGGCGACTTACCATGAACAGCATCGCGATGAGCCAGGTCCGGGACGCGAACGCCTGCGCCGTATGGCGCTGCCGATGGAAGATGAAGCGCTGGTGCTGTTGTTGATTGAACAAATGCGTGACAGCGGCGATATTCACAGCCACCATGGCTGGTTGCATCTGCCGGATCACAAGGCCGGATTTACTGACGAACAGCAGGCTACCTGGCTTAAGGCCGCGCCGTTATTTGGTGACGAGCCCTGGTGGGTCCGCGATCTTGCTCGTGAAACCGCGACCGAGGAGCAGACCATGCGTCTGGTGTTGCGGCAGGCCGCGCAGCAAGGGATGATTACGGCGATCGTAAAAGATCGTTACTACCGTAACGATCGCATTGTGGCTTTCGCCAGCATGATCCGCGAACTGGATCAGGAAAAAGGCTCAACCTGCGCTGCGGATTTTCGCGATCGGTTAGGCGTAGGGCGAAAGCTGGCGATTCAGATTCTGGAATATTTTGACCGGATTGGTTTTACGCGTCGCCGTGGAAACGATCATTTGTTACGTGATGCGTTATTATTTCCGGCAAAGGAATAGTACAATTTATTTAAAATAAAAATGAATTGATACAATAAATAGTTTGAAACGAAAAGAGCCCATTAATTTGTAGCCTAATGTGCTCTTTTATTTTTTCATTAAATAAATGACCACTGCGATCATATTTTCTCCTGTGATTCGTTCGTATGCTGCAACCCCTTCTGAAACTATTAAGGATTGAGCATATGGCTGCTTCAACATTTTATATTCCCTCTGTGAATATAATAGGGGCTGATTCATTAAAAGATGCAATGAATGCTATGGCGGAATATGGCTTTCGTCGGACGTTAATTGTCACGGACAGTGTGCTGACGAAATTAGGCATGGCGGGTGATATTCAAAAAGCATTGCAGGAACAGGATATTTTCAGCGTTATATTTGATGGCACGCATCCTAATCCGACGACGATAAATGTCGCTGACGGCCTGAAAATCCTGAAAGATAATGACTGTGACAGCGTTATTTCACTGGGCGGCGGTTCTCCACATGACTGTGCCAAAGGGATTGCGCTGGTGGCCGCGAATGGGGGAGATATTCGCGATTATGAAGGCGTTGATCGCTCGGCAAAACCGCAGTTGCCGATGATTGCGATTAACACCACGGCAGGGACGGCGTCTGAAATGACGCGCTTCTGCATCATCACTGACGTCGATCGTCACATCAAAATGGCGATTGTGGATAAACACGTCACGCCGCTGCTTTCGGTGAATGACTCTTCACTGATGATCGGCATGCCAAAATCGCTGACGGCGGCGACCGGCATGGATGCGCTGACCCATGCGATTGAAGCCTATGTCTCTGTGGCCGCCACGCCGATCACCGATGCCTGCGCGCTGAAAGCCGTAACCATGATTTCTGACAATCTGAGCATCGCCGTGGAATCAGGCGGCAATGTGCATGCGCGTGAAGCGATGGCTTATGCGCAGTTCCTGGCGGGGATGGCCTTCAATAACGCGTCATTAGGCTATGTCCACGCGATGGCGCACCAGTTAGGCGGTTTCTATGACCTGCCGCACGGCGTGTGTAATGCCGTCCTGCTGCCGCACGTTCAGGTGTTCAACAGCCAGGTGGTCGCAGCGCGTCTGCGTGACTGCGCGGCAGCAATGGGCGTGCATATCGCGGGGATGACCGACGCCGAAGGTGCCGAAGCCTGTATCAATGCTATCCGCACCCTGGCGCGGCAGGTGAATATCCCGGCGGGCCTGCGCGATCTGGGCGTGAAAGAAGAAGATATTCCGGTGCTGGCGGCCAATGCATTGAAAGATGCCTGCGGTCTGACCAACCCAATCCAGGCCACGCACGACGAGATTATGGCAATCTATCGCGCGGCGATGTAATTCGTTTACCTGACACTCTGGCTTGCCGATCGGACGGGATTTGCAGGCCAGATAATATCCTCCGATAAGCTGATCACGTCACCCCACCGCCACGGCGTAATCGACAACAAACCACACATCAACACCGAGATGTTTCACTCCTTGAAATAGCCATACAGATAACGTGACCGTAGTCGTAAAGCTGTTACACCCTGGCGAGAAAATCGCCAGCGCAGACTACCCTTGTTATACCCCTGGAACAAGGAGACGATCATGACTAATAATCCCCCCCGTATTCAGCCCGGCGAGTATGGTTTTCCCCTGAAGTTAAAGGCCCGTTACGATAACTTTATCGGTGGCGACTGGGTTGCCCCGAGTGACGGCGAGTATTACCAGAACCTGACGCCCGTCACCGGGCAACTGTTATGCGAAGTGGCTTCTTCCGGTAAAAGGGACATTGACCTGGCGCTCGACGCGGCCCACAAGGTGAAAGATCAGTGGGCACATACTTCTGTTCAGGATCGGGCAGCGATTCTGTTCAAGATTGCCGACCGTATGGAACAGAACCTCGAACTGCTGGCGACGGCAGAAACCTGGGATAACGGTAAGCCGATCCGTGAAACCAGCGCGGCGGATGTCCCGTTGGCAATCGACCATTTCCGCTATTTCGCCTCCTGTATTCGCGCCCAGGAGGGCGGGATCAGTGAAGTGGATAGCGACACCGTGGCTTATCACTTCCACGAACCGCTCGGCGTGGTCGGACAAATTATCCCGTGGAACTTCCCTTTATTGATGGCGAGCTGGAAAATGGCGCCCGCGCTGGCGGCAGGAAACTGCGTAGTGCTTAAACCTGCGCGCCTGACGCCGCTGTCCGTTTTACTGCTGATGGAAGTGATTGGCGATCTCCTCCCGCCTGGCGTGGTGAACGTAGTGAACGGCGCGGGTGGTGAGATTGGCGAGTATCTGGCAACCTCGAAGCGCATTGCCAAAGTGGCATTCACCGGCTCGACGGAAGTCGGGCAGCAGATCATGCAATACGCCACGCAGAATATCATCCCGGTCACTCTGGAGCTGGGCGGGAAATCACCGAACATTTTCTTCGCCGACGTGATGGACGAAGAGGATGCCTTTTTCGATAAGGCGCTGGAAGGTTTTGCGCTCTTTGCCTTTAACCAGGGCGAGGTGTGTACTTGTCCGAGTCGCGCGCTGGTGCAGGAATCCATCTACGAACGCTTTATGGAGCGCGCCATTCGCCGGGTAGAAAGTATCCGCAGCGGGAACCCGCTGGACAGCGTGACACAAATGGGGGCGCAGGTCTCTCATGGGCAGATGGAAACTATCCTGAATTACATTGATATCGGTAAGAAAGAAGGGGCGGATGTCCTGACCGGCGGACGGCGTAAGCAGCTTGAAGGTGAACTGAAAGACGGCTATTACCTCGAGCCGACCATCCTGTTTGGTAAGAATAATATGCGCGTGTTCCAGGAGGAGATCTTTGGCCCGGTACTGGCGGTGACTACGTTCAAAACAATGGACGAGGCGCTGGAGCTAGCCAACGACACCCAGTACGGTCTCGGAGCGGGCGTCTGGAGTCGTAACGGTAACCTGGCGTATAAAATGGGACGCGGTATTCAGGCAGGACGCGTGTGGACCAACTGCTACCATGCTTACCCGGCTCATGCGGCCTTTGGCGGCTACAAGCAGTCGGGGATCGGCCGAGAAACTCACAAGATGATGCTGGAGCACTATCAGCAGACAAAATGTTTACTGGTGAGCTACTCCGATAAACCGCTGGGACTCTTTTAACTGACCGCGTTATGCCCGATGGCGCTTTGCTTATCGGGCATAACGATTAATCCATCACCTTAACCTGTAACGGACGGAAACGGCTGTAGACCCACAGTCCCAGGCAAGCAATCGACCCGATGAAAACGGTGAACAGTACGGTGATAAACACACCGCTGAACAGTGCGGCAGGAATCGCCAGTACACCATGCACGGGTTGATCGTTCCATTTCACCAGGTCGAAGCCGAAGAGACTCAAAACGCCACAAATAAAACTGAAAGATATCATTGGGATACCAAGGCCAATAAGTAATAAACGGTAAATAGTGGCCGCTTTGATGCGCTTAAGGCTGACGGTGGATGAGGTTTCCGCGTTGTTCATTTTTGTTCCCTTGTATTGATGTTAAAACATAATAAACTGCGACGTGCATAAAAAACAACATACTAAAAAACGTACTGTATATAAAAAAACATATGTCGATATATAAATATGAGAATTGCAGGACATCTGGTCATTCCACTATCATTCTTAAACTCTTTTTTCTTTTTGATTTTATTCTCTGGGGGGAATATGTTTCTCGATTATTTTGCGCTTGGAGTGCTGGTTTTTGTATTCCTCGTCATTTTCTACGGGATTATTATTTTACATGATATTCCCTATTTAATTGCGAAAAAACGCAATCATCCTCATGCCGATGCTATTCATGTCGCGGGGTGGGTGAGTTTGTTTACATTACATGTTATCTGGCCTTTCTTGTGGATTTGGGCCACGCTCTATCGTCCGGAACGCGGGTGGGGAATGCAAAATCCAGAACCTGGCGTTATACAACTCCAGGAGCGCATTGCCGGGCTGGAAAAACAACTGGCTGACCTGAAATCCTCCTCTGGTGAGTATTAATTATGGATTTACTGATTATCCTGACCTATGTGGCTTTCGCATGGGCGATTTTTAAGATCTTTAAAATTCCCGTTAATAAATGGACGATACCGACGGCGGCGCTGGGCGGCATATTTATTGTCAGCAGTTTAATTTTATTAATGAATTACAACCACCCCTATACGTTTAAAGCGCAAAAAGCGGTGGTGTCTATTCCTGTTGTTCCGCAGGTCACCGGTGTAGTAATTGAAGTGACGGATAAGAAAAATACGCTGATTAAAAAAGGTGAAGTGCTGTTCCGGCTTGATCCCACGCGCTATCAGGCCAGGGTGGATCGTTTGCTGGCGGATATTGTGACGGCGCAATATAAGCAGCATGCGCTGGGCGCCGAACTGGATGAAATGGCCGCTAATACGCAGCAGGCAAAAGCCACGCGAGACAAGTTCGCGAAAGAGTATCAGCGCTATGCGCAAGGGAGCCAGGCGAAGGTGAATCCGTTCTCTGAGCGCGACATTGACGTCGCACGGCAGAACTACCTGGCGCAAGAGGCTTCGGTGAAATCGTCAGCGGCGGAGCAACAGCAGATTCAAAGTCAGTTAGACAGTCTGGTGTTGGGCGAGCACTCGCAAATTGCCAGTCTGAAAGCGCAATTGGCCGAAGCGGAATATAACCTTGAGCAGACTGTTGTTCGCGCGCCGAGCGATGGCTATGTAACCCAGGTGCTGATTCGTCCGGGAACCTATGCAGCCTCGTTGCCTATGCGCCCGGTGATGGTATTTATTCCTGCTCAGAAGCGGCAAATTGTTGCGCAATTCCGCCAGAACTCGTTACTGCGACTGGAACCCGGCGATGAAGCGGAAGTGGTATTCAATGCCCTGCCAGGCAAGGTATTCAGCGGTAAGTTGGCTGCCATCAGTCCGGCGGTACCTGGCGGGACGTACCAGTCTACCGGGACGTTACAGTCGTTGAATACGGTACCGGGGTCGGAAGGTGTTATTGCCACGATCGAGTTGAACGATCATGCTGATTTAAGTGCCTTACCGGATGGGATCTATGCGCAGGTGGCTGTCTACTCTGACCATTTCAGCCATGTCTCAGTCATGCGTAAGGTATTGTTACGCATGACCAGTTGGGTACATTACCTCTATCTCGATCATTAATTATCGTTGACTGAGGGTTGCTCAGGACGCAGCAGTTGCGTCCGGGCAAGCTGGTTGCGGATTTCACGTAGCATTTCATCCAGTACATACTGAACTCGCCAGGGCTGGTACTCCCGCTTGCGGAAGATCGCGACCAGGTCCAGCCACCACTCGTGCTGTTCCGAAAAGCAAGGGACCAGCGTCCCGGCCTTCAGATCGTTTTGCACGCTTTCGTTTGGCGCAAACACAATACCCAGATGGTTACGCGCCAGTTCCAGCGCCGACTGGGTATTGTCACAAACGTAATTCCCCGTCACGCGATAATCCCGCATTTCTTTACTGCCGGCGCTGTTGAAGCGCCAGATGTTGGCGTCGTCGATCATCATGGAATCGATCAGAATGCAGGAGTGATGCTCAAGGTCTTCAGGTCGACGTAGTGGGTGCTTTTCAAGGTAAGTTGGGCTGGCAAAGGCCGTCACTGCGTATTTGGTAATAAAACTGGCAACCAGCGATTCATCTTTCGGGTGGGCATAGGTGATTAACACGTCACAGTCGTCAGGAAACTCGACGCCTTCATAAAAGGCTTTTGGCTCAAGGTTGCAGGTTTTCAGCGACAAAGAGATGTCGCCAATATCTTTAATTCTGGCGATAACCTGTTTCGATAAGTAAGCGATGATGCCTGTCGGCGCGTACACCGTTACTCGCCCTCGCTTTTCGTGTTTATAATCAGCAATGAAATGATTTAGCTGCGCGTTTCGGTCGAGCATATCATTAATGTAGGGCAGAAGCGCCGCGCCAAAAGGGGTCAGCGTCAGTTGCCGGGTCGTCCGGTCAAAAACTTTAAGGCCGACTTTTGATTCAAAATCAGCAAGATATTTGCTGACGTTGGCCTGGGCGATGCCGAGAACAGTCGCAGCATGACTGATGTTTTCACTGGCGGCAATGACCGAGATGATCTTTAATTCCCGATACTTGAGTTGTAATTTATTCATCGCAGCAGCTCAATATATATAAGTTTTTATATATTACTATATAAATATGAGCCTTGCACCGAAGAATTTGTAAGCATTATTATTCCGACGCTTTGTGGCTTATTTTAAATGGAATGTCGGGCATGTTAATTAAACGCAATATAGTGGCACTATTTTCTTTCTCCTTTATCGCCAGCGCATCTGCTTCGGAATTATCCATCGGTGCGGGTGCGATATATAATGAATCTCCTTATCGCGGGTATAATGAAAATACCCATGCTATTCCTCTCATTAGTTATGAAGGCGAGTCATTCTATGTCCGGCAGACCACGCTGGGCTACATTTTGTCTAAAAGTGAACAAAATGAATTTAGCCTGACCGCTTCCTGGATGCCGTTGGAATTTGATCCTTCCGATAACGACGACCATGCCATGAAAAAGCTCGACAAGCGTGATAGTACGATGATGGCGGGCGCGGCATGGTATCACCATGAGAATTGGGGCAGCGTGAAAGTTTCAGCGGCCGCTGATGTTCTGGATAACAACAATGGCTGGATGGGGGAATTGTCACTGTTCCGTAAAATTCCTGTCGGCCAGCTTGCTCTGATCCCGTCCGTTGGCGTGCTCTACTACGATGAAAATTTCAACGATTACTATTACGGTGTGTCAGGAAGTGAATCCCGCCGCAGCGGCCTGGACCGCTATTCCGCACAGGACTGTTGGGTTCCTTACGTCAGCCTGACCGCAAAATATCCCGTCACTGACAACATTGTTCTGACGGCGAGCGCGGCTTATAGCGTGCTGCCGGATGAAATCAAAGACAGCCCGATGATCGACCGTGATGACAGCTTCACGTTTATGTCAGGCGTGAGCTGGCGCTTCTAAAGGTATGAGAAGAATTGCCGGACAGCGGCCATTGTCCCGGCCTGGGATTGTTCAATCCACAGGTCTGCCGCCGTTCGGCATATTTCTACCGCTATTCTGGTAAGAGAACTACACTGTAATGATAATTGTCCCGGAACGGCCTGTTGCCGGGAGTCACTTTCCCTCTCCATGACGCATTATTGATCCATGCAGCATATTAAGCTGTAATTTGTGATAAATATGCCCGTTTAACTTGCGTTGTCGAATATTCATACTGAAATAGAGTAACGCTCTGATAATTTGTTTTTAGAGATTATTTAACAGCGCCTGGATTTATCCTTTAGGTATTCAGTCTGCACTTTGCTTGCGGCGAGATTAAAATGAACGCTTCAGGTATCTATTGAAATTAACTCTATTTTTTTTAAACTTGCGTAAGACAATATCTACAAGGACTTACACATGTTTAGCTATCGATAGTTCAGTAAAACGTGAGTATGTAATGATGGAATACCAGTTACATGGATTTATGATAGGTCGGGAAATATTTTTTGACATCAATGAGTCGAGAATTTTCAGGCTTCCGGTAAATAAAATGGACAGTGTAATTGCATTTGGTGGCGTATTTTTTAACCGCACGATGCTACGCTTGTTTGTTTATCTTTTACTGAACGCCAGGACCCATTATGTTTCAAAAGATGAGTTACTCGTCAACGTCTGGGAAAAAAATGAATTAAGTGCTTCCACACAGCGTTTGTCTACGATGGTTAAAAATCTCAACAACAAATTATATTTGCTGGGATTACCTCAGCATTCCATCGTTAGCGTAAAAGGAAGCGGGTACATACTGGCACTGGATAATATTCAACCGCTCTACAGTGTGGTCGATGAGGCAGATTATCAAATATAGGTATCACTCAATCGGGTGCCAGCTTATTCCGCAGCGTGATGTCGCCTGCGGATTATTCCCCCTGGACGTCAACGCCCAGGGTTTTTTTTATGCGTTTTATTGCCCGTAATAGGCGTTTGCACCGTGCTTGCGTAGATAGTGTTTATCGAGCAATTCCGTTTGCATATCCGGCAACTGTGGTGCCAGTTGGCGTGAAAAGAGGCCCATGTAAGCGCACTCCTCAAGCACCACGGCGTTATGGACAGCATCGGCGGCGTCTTTACCCCAGGCGAATGGACCGTGTGAATGTACTAAGACCGCCGGGATCTGCATGGGATCCAACTCCCGCGCTTCAAAGGTTTTAATGATCACTTCGCCAGTTTGATATTCGTATTCACCGTCAATTTCCTCGCGGGTCATCAGACGGGTACACGGAATCGAGCCATAGAAATAGTCGGCATGGGTCGTCCCCCAGGCAGGTAGATCGAGCCCCGCCTGTGACCAGATTGTCGCATGGCGGGAATGGGTGTGTACGATCCCGCCGATCCCAGGATAGCGGCGATAAAGCGCCAGATGCGTTGGCGTATCAGATGACGGCTTTTTGTTACCTTCAACAACCTTACCGCTGGTTATCTCCACCACCACCATATCGTTAGCAGTCATCACCTCGTATTCGACACCGGAAGGTTTGATCACCATATACTTGTGTGTTTCATCTGTTGCACTGACGTTGCCCCAGGTAAACGTCACCAACTGGTGTGCCGGAAGTGCAAGATTGGCCGTCAGTACCTCTGCCTTCAGTTGTTCTAACATGTGAATCCTCCTTCCTGCATACGCGCCTCTATCCAGCGTCGCGCCTGAATAATTTCCAGCACCGGTTCTTTCGCTTTTTCCGTCCACATTTCAATCAGAAATGAACCGCGATAATTCAGTTCATGCAGCGTTCTGAAGATGCCGACAAAATCCACACAACCCTCGCCAAAGGGAACATCGCGGAACTGACCGGGACTTTCTGCGGTGACTGGTTGGGTATCTTTCAGATGGATGGCGGCGATGCGGTCAATCCCCAGTTTTAGTTCCGCAGTGACATCGTTACCCCAGGCACTCAGGTTGCCTACATCCGGGTAGACGGTGAACCACGGAGAGGCGAGCAGTTCGTCCCACTTTTTCCATTTACTGATGGAGTTCATAAACGTGGTGTCCATGATTTCCACCGACAGCATGACCTGTGCCGCCGCGGCTTGTTCTACTGCCCACGCTAGCCCTTCGGCAAATCGTTGGCGGGTACCTTCATCGTGTTCTTCGTAATAGACGTCGTAACCGGCCAGTTGAATCGTACGGATACCTAAATCGCGTGCCAGTCGAATCGCTTTGGTCATGATGTCCCGTGCCCGTTCACGCACGGATTCATCCCGACTGCCAAAAGGGAAACGGCGATGCGCAGACAGACACATTGACGGGATGTTTACGCCGGCTTCCAGCATGGCGGTCACCAGAGAGGCTCGTTGAGCAGGGCTCCAGTCCAGACGTGACAAACGTTCATCCGTCTCGTCAATGGACATCTCGACAAAGTCAAAACCACAGCTTTTCGCCAGCACCAGTCGTTCCGGCCAACTGAGATCCTTCGCCAGTGCTTTTTCATAGATCCCTAACGGATGATTACGCATATGTTCTTCCCCAGATGGTGTTGATTTGCGCGTGAAATTCAGCGGCGACGAGTGTCGGTTGGACGGCACCCGCTAGCGCACGTCCGGCAATAAATGCTTTCACGTGAATATCGCGGAACAGTGCCAAATCAGCTGGAGTGATGCCGCCGGTAATCGACAGTTCAAGGCCGATATCAGAAAGTGCTTTCATCCGTGCCAGATCGGCTTCACTCCACTGTTGTCCACTAGCCTGGGCATCACGTCCGCGATGATAAATCGCCTGACGTACTCCGGTGCGATACCAGGCGCGGGCGTCATCCAGCGTCCAGTTACCAAACAATTCCATCTGAATTTCACCACCGTAGGTTTGTGCGACGGCGTGACCTTTCTCTACCGTGGCAATTGGTGCGGCGCAGATAATGGTCATCCAGTTAGCTCCTGCTGAAAATGCCTGTTGCGCCAGTGTTTCGCCGGCATCAGCGACCTTCCAGTCGGCGACGATGATTTTATTTGGACACTGGGCACGTAAGGCTTTTACCGCGTGAAGCCCTTCGGTTAAGCAGAGGAGGGTCCCGGCTTCAACAATATCGACGTGATCCTGTAGCAAAGCGACATCGCGAATTGCCGCTTCCAGATGGGTGTGGTCGAGCGCCAGTTGCAGTAACGGTCTGCTCATAGTGCATGCTCCTTAATACGGGCGTGATAACCCTGTAGTGCGTCAATCAGATTCTGGTAATGGCGATATTTGCGCTGGTAGTCCGCGTGCGCGGCTAAATCGGGTTGCAGCGTGCGCACGGGATGCTGTAATGCGCGCTGTGCCTCGCGAAAATTCGGGTAAACGCCCGTGCCGACGCGGGCGGCGAGCGCCGCACCAAAGCATCCGGTTTCCTCCACCTGCGGTAATTCGATACGCAGGCCGCTAATGTCCGCCAGCATCTGCATCCAGATGTCGGAGTGTGCCGGGCCTCCCGTTACGCGCAGGGCATGAACATCAGTAAAACGTTCGCGCATGCGATTGAGGTGAGTCATATGACTGAAGATCACACCTTCATAGACGGCCTGCAGGAGATGGGCTCGAGTGTGCAGCGCCTGAAGGCCGTAAAAACCGCAGGTCATCTCCAGACCGGCATTGCTGCCATAGAGAAATGGCAGGAAAAAGAGGTCGTTCCCCGCTTTCGGTAAACCGGCGACAGCCCGATTGATCTCGTCAAAAGAGAGTTCTCCCCACTGGGCGGTAAACCATTCGAGGTTGCCAGAAGAGGTTGGGCTGGCTTCGTGGACGATGTACTGCTCATTATTGACGTAACGTCCGTAAACGTAAGGATGGGCCTCATGGTCGCGCAGGCCGTTGGCGATTCCACTGGTGACGGCCCAGGTGCCCATAACCGCATTGAGGGTATGTTCATCTTCGATACCGGCGCAGAGAGCGGTGGAAACCACGTCAAACAGACCGCCAACGACGGGCGTACCCGCCGCCAGACCGGTTATGGCAGCTGCCTGAGCCGTGATTTCCCCGCATATTTCGGCTGAACCCACAATGGGGGGCAGCGCATGGTCGATTTCACTGATCCCCTGCCACTGGGTGAGCCGCGGATCGTACTGCCCGCTGGCCATATTGTAGAGATTGGACTCGGATATGTTGCTCTCTTCACACCCTTTCACACCGGTTAAACACCAGCGCAGATAGTCATGCCCCATCATTACGCAGCCAATTTGTGCGTAGCGTTGGGGTTCATGCTCTTTCATCCAGCGCAGTAGAGAAGCCGGATGTCCGGTCCACAGCGCCTGGCGGGTCAACGGATAAAGTGTTTCCGGGATCCCATCCTGCTGCCAGCGACGCACCACATCCATAGCGCGACGATCAGAGGACAGAATAGCCTTACCCAGAGGTTTCTCTTGTTTATCAAGAAGAAACAGTCCTTTACCCTGTGCGGAAATACCGACGCCATTGATTTGCTCACCGGACATGCCTGTATGGTGCAATAGCCCGGCAATGGTCGTTGCACACTGTTCCCAGAGCAGGTGCATGTCGCGTTCGGCGTAGCCGGGTTTCGGTGAGACGGTTTGCAGTGATTGTCGGTTAATTCCACGCTCATGGCCTTTGGCGTCGTATAAACCTACCTTGAGGTAGGTACCACCACAGTCAATACCCAGCCAGAAGGTCTCTTTCTTGCTCATCTTTTAGATCTCATTCTTGCCGGATAGCGATGTGCTTATCCGGTCTACGACTGATTCTGCTTGTCGCTCAGGGCAGGCTTCAGGCAGCGTGTTTACGCGGATTCATCGTCTTTACCGGCGGTGTTGCGCCTGCATCACATTTCGCGGGCAGCAGCAGTGCCATCAGTGCTGCGAGCGCGAGGGAGATTGCCAGGCAATAAACCCCCGCATCTTTGCTGTACAGGGTGATCAGTACACCCACCGCGTAGGGACCACAGAAACCACCGAGGTTACCGAGTGCATTGATGACGCCGCGAGCGCCGCCTGCCATTTCGGCACTGAACAGACGTGCAGGGATGGTCCAGAACACACCCGCCGCTGATTGCAGGAAGAATCCGCAGCCAACCAGTGCGGCATAGGCCAGCCAGATATGGTTCTTCAACGTAACCGAAAGGAACATACACAGGGCGAAGCCTATCAAAGGCAGGCAGACAAACAGTTTGCGTTTGCCGGTACGGTCTGAGAGGGAAGAGAACAGGAACATCCCGGCTATCGCTCCGACATACGGCAGAATGGCAAGCATTCCGACCTGGCCCATGCTGCTGTGGGTGAGTTCTTTAAGAATGGTAGGGAGCCACAGGGTGTAACCGTAAATCCCGGTCTGATAAAAGAAGTTCAGTGCGATAAGTTGCCACATGGTTTTGTCAGAAAGCACCGCGCCGAGAGAGGCATTTTTCACCTCGGTTCCGGCAATGGCTTTTTGTTCTGCGGCCAGCGTGTCGACCAGATAATTCTTTTCAGCGTCGGAGATCCAGCGCGCTTCCTGTGGACGGTCATAAACGGTGTAGGCCCACAGCACCAGAACCACCACAGAGAGCAGACCTTCAATAATAAACAGCCAGCGCCAGTCGAGGATCGTGATTATCCAGCCAGAGAGCGGGGCGGTGATTATCCCGGCGATCGGCACAAACATGATCACGATAGCATTGGCGCGACCACGCTCCGCGTCAGGGAACCAGTTGCTGATCATCGTAAGAACCACGGGAAGCATGCCACCTTCCGCCACCCCGAGTAAGAAACGCAGAACCAGCAGTTGATACTGATTGGTAATTAAACCCGTCAGGACAGAAATAACCGCCCAGGCGACCAGCGACCAACCGATAAACTTCTTACCGCTGCCGTGAACGGCGATCTTGCCGCCGGGAACTTGCAAAAAAAGATAACCGATAAAGAAAATACCGCCAGCCAGTCCTGCCATGGTGGCGGAAATACCTAATTCGGCATCCATTCCCCCGGGCATTGCAAACGCGATATTGACGCGGTCCATATAAGAGATAATACAGGCGATAAGAATCGGGGGAATAATTCGCAACCAGCGCTGACGTGGTATCTCTTTTAGTGTAGGGCAAGAGGTTATGTTCATTTTAATATTCTCGTAGGGTCAGTGTTCTTATTTATTATTTTTGGCTTTGTTTAATGCTGCGATACCGTCGCGTAATATTGCCACGCGGTGGCTGATATCGGCATTGGCGTTAATTTCCAGCAATTTAATGCCAGCAAATTGCAAGGGATCGGTTCCTGCACAGGCAAACAGTGCGTGGGCATGTTCGGTAGTCATCAGGCTTTGTGGGCAGAAAGGGGCAAACGGCGCGTGCAAATCCTGCCATTCGCCATACTCCCCGTTGAGCACGGTGCCGGAGAGCATCAACGCGCCGAGTTTTCCGGCTTGTTTAACCTGTTGCGCGTGGATCAGCGGCAGGGCGGTGTTCTGTCCCTCAATGGCCGAACGCGCCCAGTTAATGCAAACGCTAATGTCATAGTCGGCAAGGGTGTCCAGCACGTTCACCAGAGGTAAAAACCCTTTGCGTGGTGCTGGGCCTGTCATTGCGTCACAGTGTTCCAGCACCAGGTCACAGGACCAGTCCCAGTTGGCGATCTCTTTGAGCGAGCGAGCAAAGGCTTCTGTTGCCTGCGCTACGTTGGAATTACAGGCAGCAGGTGCGGCATGCAATTCCAGAGCGATGACTTTCCCTGAATTTTCAGCATTGATTTTATTGATCTTCTGGTAAAGATGACGGTAGTAAGCGACACAGGCTTTACGCTGTTCTTCGTCGCTGGACGCCAGTCCAAAACCACTGTTCTTACCGCGACGGCGCATGGTTTCCATGATCGCCGTCACCACGATTTTCCAGTTCCCCGGTGTATGTCGCAATAGCCACTCATCGCCGAGTGGATGAAGGTGTTCAAGACAAGGTTGCTCCAGCCCGCGGATATTTGGGGTATCAGAGAGTTGTCGCCAGAATTCCTTTTCTTCCTCTTCACTCTTTTGGTGAAATGAGGGTGCACAGGGATACGCACCGATTATATAATCAGTATTATTTGATTTCATGTTGTGCTCCTGAAAAATAACGTGTTTATAACGCGTCTATGGCAACTTTAACCACTATTTTCCTGATGAGTGTGGCGACATTTTTATGACATCCCGGGCGATGCACATCCTGTGGGAAAAATATGGCATAACTACCAGGAATCATTTCAACGAACGACTCATATTCACTATTGTGATAAAAAATAATATCGCGCTGCTCCAGTAATGATTCGCTAATTCGGTTGCGGCCGGTATCGATGGCGATACCGATTTTCTCTTCCCCCCAGGCCAGAAACTGTATATCCAGATAGCGACGATGCACTTCCGGATGGTTTTTGGCAGCATCGCGAGTGGTTAAATCGATAATTTGAGCAAAGATCTTTTTACCGTCAATCTCAACCACACCGGGTGACAGAGTCCGGAAATCCGTATTGCGCAGAAAGTCGAGCGCCCGTTCAATAACTGCGGGTAAACGACACGGATTTGGCTGGGCGATATGTCCAAAGATCATGGTCTGCCTCCTTACAGTGCCTGAATTTTGGCCCAGACACTGTCATCAACGGTGATGCCGTTACGACGATTTTCATCCAGCAGTTTTGTAAACTCGTGACCTGGCAAGCGGATGGCCACGTTTTCGTCAGCACGTTCTGCTGTGGTGATAAAATCCATAATCCGTTGCAGCTTCGTGTCGCGGGTGACGCCATCGATCAGCTTATCCACTTCAATGGCGATGAAAATCTGGGAAACACCGTATTCGTCGCTGTTTTCCTGGGTGACTTCAGCAACGGAAGCACCGTCGGAAAGCAGGGTCGCAATCATATCGAGCACAATCGACAGGCCCGAACCCTTCCAGTAGCCCATTGGCAGGATGCGGCGATTTTTCTCTATTACGCCCGGCTCTTTCGTCAGATGACCGTCGTCATCAAAACCTCCATCTACCGGCAGTTCGCGACCCGCCAAACGGTTAACCTCCAGCATGCCGTAGGAGAACATCGACATCGACATATCCACCATCGTGATGGGCGTGGAGGGGATTGCGACAATCAGCGGGTTAGTACCGATCCGGCACTCTTTGGACCCCCACGGCGGCATAACGGCGATAGAGTTGGTCCAACAGATACCAATGTAGCCTTTTTCCGCAGCTTGCCAGCCGTAGCTGCCACCGCGCATCCAGTGGTTGGCATTACGTAAAGCAACCAGACCGATGCCGTGATCGGATGCCAGTTCAATGGCGCGATCCATCATTTTTTTCGCAGTCAGATTGCCAATTGAACGTTGAGCATCCCATTGCTCAATCGCGCCGAGACTGGTGATGCGCTGTGGCTTTGCCGCAGGGATGATATCGCCATTATCCAGTTGTTGAATGAAACGAGGGAAACGATTTACGCCATGCGAATAGACGCCGGACTCCGTGGTTCGGGCGAACATTTCGGCACAGGCATCGGCGGTTTCCGTTGCTACGCCTCGGGCCAGTAGCACCCGATTGAACGCCTCTTTCAACTCCACAAACGTTACTTTCATTCCTGCTTCTCCCGCTATAATTGATCGCTTTTTTATCATTAAATTTCACTATGCGAAATCTGATTTCAAATATAGCGATCAAATTTTGACAGATCAACGAAAAGCTCATTTTTTAAAAATCATCGAAATCAAAAGGTTATGTTTTTTCGGTTCAGATCGTGAACTGAAACACACTTTGCGCTACCATCAGAGCGCGATAAAAAAAGGGAGTGGATGTGATGGGTACGAAAGAGAGCGAATTGACGCAAGATAAAGAGAGGCCGGCTGGAAGTCAGAGTCTGTTCCGGGGTTTGACGCTGATTGAGATCCTCAGCAATTATCCGAATGGTTGCCCACTGGCACATTTGTCGGAACTGGCCGGGCTGAATAAAAGCACCGTTCACCGGTTGTTGCAGGGGCTTCAGTCCTGTGGCTATGTCACGCCTGCCCCTGCCGCCGGAAGTTATCGCCTGACCACCAAATTTATCGCTGTTGGGCAGAAAGCACTGTCGTCACTGAACATCATCCATGTTGCCGCCCCACATCTTGAAGCACTGAATATTGCCACCGGTGAGACGATTAACTTCTCCAGTCGTGAAGACGACCATGCGATTCTGATTTATAAGCTGGAACCCACCACCGGGATGTTGCGCACCCGCGCCTATATTGGTCAGCATATGCCGTTATATTGCTCGGCAATGGGCAAAATCTATATGGCATTTGGTCACCCGGACTATGTGGAGTCCTATTGGGAGAGTCATCAGAGCCAGATCCAACCTCTTACCCGCAACACGATTACCGGGCTACCGGCGATGTATGATGAGCTGGCGCAGATTCGTGAAAGCAGTATGGCGATGGACCGGGAAGAGAACGAACTCGGCGTCTCCTGTATTGCGGTGCCTGTATTTGATATTCATGGGCGGGTACCGTACGCGGTCTCTATTTCGCTCTCCACGTCACGCCTTAAGCAGGTTGGTGAAAAGAATTTGCTTAAGCCGTTACGGGAGACCGCTCTGGCAATTTCGAATGAGCTGGGGTTTACCGTTCGCGATTAGGCGAACTCCCGGAACCTCATAGGCATCTGACAAAATTCGACCATTTCCCCTGTTTGATCAAGGCAGCCGCGCTATTCTCTCTGGCACTCTGGGGTTTTATGGCGGGGGAGGGTGCAATGAACCGGTTTATCATGGCGGATGCGACTAAGTGTATTGGCTGTCGTACCTGTGAAGTCGCCTGTGTGGTCTCGCATCAGGAGAATCAGGACTGCGCTGCGGTGTCAGCAGGACACTTTGTCTCGCGCATCCGGGTTATTAAGGAAAATACCTTTACCACCGCCGTAGCCTGTCATCAGTGTGAAGATGCGCCGTGCGCCAATGTTTGCCCGACACAGGCCATTCGTCGCGATCGTGGACACATTTTTGTTGAGCAGGCGCGCTGTATTGGTTGTAAAAGCTGCATGCTGGCGTGCCCGTTCGGCGCAATGAACGTTGTTGCGCAAACCTCGCGCGTACAGGCGGTGAAGTGCGATCTCTGTTGGCATCGCGATACCGGACCCGCCTGCGTGGAGGCTTGCCCGACGGGGGCATTGAATTGTCTGGATGCGGCGAGCGTGCAGCGCCAGCGTCTGCACGCTCAGCCTTTATAAGCGCATTACCCGGCCTGACCAGGCCGGGACGGCATTACTGATTTTCCATCCAGGCGCGTTCCACCTCTTCAGCCAGAATTTTCACCCCAGCTTCAATTTTCTCCGGATCGGGAACATAGTTCATGCGCATACACTGGTGCGTGTGCGGCCAGGGTTTATCGAGGCCCGGGAAGAAGTAATGTCCCGGCACCATCAGTACACCGCGTGCTTTCAGACGCTGGTAGAGTAACTCGGTGGTGATCGGCAGATCCTGGAACCACAGCCAGAGGAAAATTGCCCCTTCTGGTTTATGAATTAAGCAGCGATTTTCAGGTAAATAGCGGCGGATGATCGCAATGGTTTGCTGAACACGCTGAAAATAGAACGGTTTGATGACCGTTTCTGACAGTCGCATCAGGTCGTTACGCTTAATCATTTCGCACATCATGGCCGGCCCAATTCCGCCTGGCGCAAGGCTAATGATGCCGTTCATATTGGCGATGGCCGTGATGATTTTTTCATTGGCGATGATGATGCCGCAGCGTGAGCCTGGTAGCCCCAGCTTGGAGAGACTCATGCACAGCACAATGTTGGGATTCCACAGCGGACGCGCCTCGCTAAAAATAATGCTCGGGAACGGCACGCCATAAGCATTATCAATCACCAGCGGAATATCGTGCTGGTTGGCAAGCGTATCGAGTTTTATCAGCTCTTCATCTGTGATGACGTTACCCGTCGGATTAGTTGGCCGGGAGACGCAAATCATCCCGGTCTCTTCACCAATGTGCAGATGTTCGAAGTCTACGTGATACTTGAACTGACCCTCTGGCAGCAGCTCAATATTGGGACGCGCCGAGACGAACAGATCCTCTTCCAGCCCGGAATCCGCATAGCCGATATATTCCGGCGCGAGGGGGAACAGTACCTTTTTGGTGGTCCCATCAGCGCGACGACCGGCAAAGAGGTTAAACAAGTAGAAAAATGCGCTCTGGCTGCCGTTTGTTAGCGCAATATTCTGCGGTTCGATATCCCAACCCAGATTTTCACGGAGCAGTGAAGCAAGCGCGGTCAGCAGCTCGGTTTTCCCCTGCGGACCGTCATAATTGCAAAGCGCATCAGTGAGTTTGCCGTTTTCCAGCATTTCAGTCAGGAGCGTATGGAAGTAATCCTGCATCGCCGGGATTTGTGCCGGATTACCGCCGCCCAGCATGATTGCGCCTGGGGTGCGTAAACCGTCGTTGAGGTCCTCCATCAGGCGGGTAATGCCTGAATGGCGGGTGAATTTGTCGCCGAAAAGTGAAAATGTCATAACGGATGGTCTGTCAAACGCTGAGTCGAAGTGGGTTACCTTAACGCTAGCACTGGCAGGGTGCAAATCGAGCTGAAACGCGTGCTTTGACGTTTTATGCTTATAATTTTCTTAAGAGTAGTGTTTTATTTTGCTGCGTCTGAGGGGGCTGACCTCAGACGCCGGTTTACGTTAGCGCTGACCTGCCCAGATGACCATCACCGAGTCGTCGCCGTGCTGGCGGACGAAGCCGTATCCCTGTTTGAGCGAGAGCGTGGTTTGCTTGCCTGCGCCGATGGCCGGATGTCGGGCTCTGAACTGACCGAGGCGCTGCCAGTGGGTAACGTTGTCGGCCATTTTTCCGCTGACATCCTGCCAGTTCATCTCTGAGCGTGTGCCCTGTAACGGATCAGAGCCGGTGGGGCCAAAAGGCCGCGCGGACTCATCGCCATAGAATATTTGCACGGTGCCGGGCGCTAACAGCAGTAACTCAGCGGCTTTATCTCCACCTTCACGGAACAGACGAGTATCGTGTGAGGAGAGATAACTCAATACATTGAAACTCTGTAATTTTTCCGCCATCTGTTGCCAGATGAGATCCATATCTGACAGGCAATCAACGGCTTTTGCGGCCTGCTCCTGGTAGTCAAAGTTGATCATCGCGTCAAAACCGTGGCGATAGTAGTCGCTCTGCATTACGCCATGGCCCCAGGCTTCGCCAGTCATCCAGAACGGTTTATCATCGAGCGCTTTGTCCGGATTCGCTTTTTTCCATTCAACCAGTGCTGCGCTGGCCTGCGTTTTTAACTGTTGCCAGGCCGGAAGTTCGACGTGTTTCGCCGTGTCGACGCGAAATCCATCGACACCATAATCGCGCACCCACTGACTCAGCCAGTGGGTCAGGTAATCCCGGGGCGTGTAGCCTTCAATGGCTTTTGCGTGCGTATCGGCTTTATGTTGATAAAACACTGGCAGGCCAGATGGGATCGTCGATTCGGTTTTCAGATCCGGCAGGAAAGCCAGCGACATCGTGAGATCGTCAAAGCCTGGGTTGTCGTAATCGCCAATGTCAGTGCGGATCCACGCTTTCCCCCACCATTTTTCCCAGGCGGCCTTATCGCTAAAGTTGATGTAATCATTGAAGCTGTGCCAGCTCTGCCCGGCGGCAGGTTTCCAGTCTGTCCAGCGCTCGCCGAGCGTTTTTTTCAACTCATCGCCAGAAAGGTAGAGCGCGCCGAACTGATATTCCTGCATATCCGCCAGCGTGGAGTAGCCGGTATGGTTCATTACGACATCAAACAGAATGCGGATCCCGCGCCGGTGTGCGCCGTCAATCAGCGCGCGCAGGTCGGCTTCGTTGCCCATGTTGGCATCAAGCGTGGTCCAGTCTTGCGTGTAATAACCGTGGTAGGCATAGTGCGGGAAATCGCCTTTCGTGCCGCCACCCACCCAGCCGTGGATCTGTTCGAACGGTGCGCTTATCCACAACGCATTCACGCCCAGTTGTTGCAGATAATCCAGTTTGTGAGTCAGTCCGCGTAAATCGCCGCCATGAAACGTGCCGATTTCCTCCATGCCGTCTTTATGGCGACCGTAACTCTGGTCATTGGACGGATCGCCGTTCTCGAAGCGGTCGGTGAGCACAAAATAGACCGTGGCGTTGTGCCAGTCGAACGGCGCTGGTGCGTCGGTCTCTGCCCGTTCCAGCAGTAACAGGCCATTACTGGCAGGGGCGGGTTGCAACGTTATCTGTCCGTTTTTCACCGTGGCGGTCTGTCCGCTGTAAAAATCGCGTACCACGCTCCCTTCCGGGAAAGTCTGCGCGACGGCTAACGTCAGTGGCTTTCCATCCCACTTCGGACACTGGCGCGCCACATTGGCGGTAGGTTCGGCCTCGCGCGGCACCGTAATCATTAATGTTGGCGTACCAGAACGGGTATCGATTTCCAGCGTATAACGGCCATCTTTGAACAGACGCCACTGTGGCGGGGTCCCTTCGCACGGGATCAGCGACAGCATCTGATTGAGTTTTATCGTATTAGCCGGCTGCCAGCACTGTTGGTCAAAATTTAGCGTTAATGAACGAGTACCCTTCGTCAGTTCAGCGTGACTGGCAAACTTACCGGTTCCCTCAGCGGTAAACGAGGGGAAGCCCTGAGATGTCCATGTTGCGGCGCTCGTGATGCCTGGCAGTAGCGCGAGGGCGATGGCGGCAAGTTTCATTGTGCGGTCCTTTTTGCGGCGATTTTAACCAGTTTGCCTGAGAAACCGCTGACGAAACTCATCCTTCAACCGCATTCAACCAGGATGAGGGGCGCGGATGAGTGATTTTGGGCAAAAAATAGCCTTAATTTGCGATAACCACCACAAATCTTTCGAATTAGTCCCTTGCGGGATAGTTTATGCGTGACACGGTTTCGGAATTGGCCTATTCCTTAGGGTGCTCTTGATCGCTATTTTTGATATGATTTGAGATTCAACTCTCAAAATTGTGAAAAAGATAAGGTGTTGGAATGATTCAATCCGACCAGGAGACCTAATGATATTGACTCCCATACGACGATATGGGGCAATGATTCTTATGTTACTCACCATCGTATTTTCGGGTGAGGTGCTGGCAAAGACGCACACAACGACATCGAGTCAAAAGTCCCACGTAACCAAGACAAGTAATAAACAGGTAAGCAGTAAACAAGAGTATTCTCGCAATAGTGCAAAGAGCAGTTCACTTCCTGATTTGCGAAAATACCCTTCCGGAACACCAAGGAAAAAAGCGTTTCTCCGGACGGTTATGCCTTATATTACCAGTCAAAATGCTGCGATCACTGCCGATCGTAACTGGCTGATCTCAAAGCAGTATCAGAACCGCTGGTCACCGACTGAGCGTACGCGCATGAAAGATATTGCGAAGCGCTACAAGGTGAAATGGTCTGGCAACACCCGGAGCATTCCGTGGAATACGTTGCTGGAACGCGTAGACATCATCCCGACCAGTATGGTGGCGACGATGGCTGCGGCAGAAAGCGGTTGGGGTACCTCTAAACTTGCGCGTAGCAATAACAACCTGTTCGGCATGAAGTGCGCGAAAGGGAGTTGTAACAATGCGCCAGGAAAAGTGAAAGGTTACTCTCAGTTCGATTCGGTTAAAGAGTCGGTCAGCGCCTATGTGATTAACCTGAACACGCACCCGGCTTACGCCTCTTTCCGTAAATCACGCGCGCAGTTGCGTAAAGCGGATCAGGAAGTGACGGCGACAGCGATGATTCATAAGCTGAAGGGTTATTCAACGAAGGGGCAGAGTTACAACAACTATCTGTTCGCGATGTACCAGGATAACCAGCGATTAATTGCAGCCCATATGTAATCCCCAAACGCCTTCTGCAAAGAAGGCGTTTTTGTTTCACTCCTGCCGCATCACATCAGCACTTCACTGTTCAGATCGCGATACTCTTTTGGCGTCGTGTCGTACTCTTTCTTAAAGACGGAATAGAAATACTGCAGCGACGGATAACCGCACATCTGCGAGATTTCGTTGATCGACAGCGTCGTGGAAATCAACAGGCTGCGCGCTTTCTCCAGCTTTTCAGCGTGGATCACCGCGTGAATGGTCTCTCCCACTTCTTCTTTAAACCGCTTCTCCAGATTGGAACGTGAAATCCCAACCGCATCCAGCACCTGATCCACCTTGATGCCTTTGCAGGCGTGGTTACGGATATAGTGCATCGCCTGAATAACGGCGGGATCGGAGAGGGAGCGGTAGTCTGTCGAACGACGTTCAACGACGCGCACCGGAGGCACCAGAATGCGCTGGAGCGGCAGTTCCTCATCGGCCAGCAGGCGATGTAGCAGCTTTGCCGCCTGATAGCCCATTTGTCTCGCGCCCTGAGCCACCGACGATAGCGCAACCCGTGACAGATAGCGGGTCAGTTCTTCATTATCAATGCCAATGACGCACAGTTTTTCGGGTACCGGAATATGCAGATGTTCGCAGACCTGAAGCACATGACGGGCGCGGGCGTCAGTGACCGCGATAATACCCGTCTGCGGCGGCAGGGTTTGCAGCCAGTCCGCCAGTCGATTTTGCGCGTGTTGCCAGAGTTCAGGCGCGGTTTCCAGTCCCTGATACACCACGCCACGATACTTCTCCTCCGCCACCAACTGGCGGAAGGCATGCTCGCGTTCCGCCGCCCAACGCTTTCCGCTGGAGGCAGGCAGGCCGTAAAAGGCAAAACGGTTGACCCCTTTTTCTTTCAGGTGCAGAAAGGCGCTCTCAACGAGGGCATGGTTATCGGTGGCAATGTAATGGACGGGAGGATAATTTTCCGCCAGATGATAGGAGCCTCCGACACCGATGATGGGCACATGGACATCAACTAACAATCGTGCGATCTCATCGTCGTCATAGTCAGCAATCACGCCGTCACCTAACCACTCTTTGATGTTATCAATACGGGCGCGGAAGTCCTCCTCAATGAAGATGTCCCATTCGGATTGCGAGGCTTGTAGATATTCACCGACCCCTTCCACCACCTGACGGTCGTAGGCTTTGTTGGCATTAAATAACAGGGTAATACGGTGACGTTTATCAAACATGGTTCTGTCTCTGCTCAATCTTTCATAAACGACAATGCCGGACAGGAGTGACCGGCATAAAAATAGCCCTATTTTTCAGCAGTTCAGGCGCGGCGTTTTGTCGCTGAATCCATCCATACTGCCAGCAACAGAATCGCGCCCTTCACGATATACTGCCAGAACGTTGGGACATCCATCATACTCATTCCGTTATCCAGAGAAGCCATAATAAATGCGCCCATCACCGCGCCCGCAACGCTGCCAATCCCACCCGCCAGGCTGGTTCCGCCGATGACGCAGGCGGCAATGGCATCCAGTTCAGCGATGTTTCCCGCAGATGGCGACCCGGCACCGAGACGCGAACTGAGGATCAGCCCGGCAATCGCCACCATCAGACCGTTGATGGCGAACACCGCCAGTTTGGTCCGCGCGACGTTAATACCGGAAAGGCGGGCGGCCTCCAGATTGCCCCCAATGGCATAAATACGTCGGCCAAATGCGGTTCGTGTCGCCATGAACATCCCGGCGAGCAGCAAAAATACCAGTAGCAGAACGGGCGTCGGCACGCCGCGATAATCATTCAACAGCCAGATGGCGCCTAACACAATAACGGCGGTTAATGCCTGACGGCCCACGACGCTGGTTGACGCCGGAGCATCAAGACCCAGGGACTGCCGACGCATGCGCCCGCGCCACTGCCAGCCGATAAACGCCATCAAACCCATCGCGCCGAGGGTGAAGCCCAATCCATTGGATAAGTAGCTTTGCCCAATCTGCGACATGGCGGAACTGGTCGGCGATACGGTTGTACCATTGGTGATGCCGATGAGGATACCGCGAAACGCCAGCATCCCGGCCAGAGTCACAATAAATGAGGGAACTTTGCGGTAAGCGACCCACCAGCCATTCCAGGCACCGAGCAGCAAGCCCAGCGCCAGCGTGACGATAATGGTGAACGGCAGCGGCCAGCCCAGCCAGACGTCGCAGATAGCCGCGACGCCGCCCAACAATCCCATCATAGAACCGACGGAGAGATCGATTTCCGCTGAAATGATGACGAATACCATGCCAACCGCCAGAATCCCCGTAATCGCGGTCTGGCGGAGCAGGTTGGAGACGTTACGTGCACTGAGATACGCACCGTCCGTTGTCCAGGTAAAGAACAGCATGATCACAATGATGGCCGCGATCATCACGAACACCTGTAGATTCAGCGATTTAATCCCGGGAAAAACGCCCGTCAGTGGGGCGGTGAGTTTAACGTCAGACGGATTGTTTTTCGACATGATGTTCGCTCCTCAAAGCGGCTTCCATCACCTGCTCTTGCGTCAGGTTATGATTGACCAGGTTGGCTTTCAGTTTTCCTTCGTGCATCACCAGAATGCGATCGCTGAGTCCCAGCACTTCGGGCAATTCAGACGAAATGACGATCACAGCGATACCCTGCTGAACGAGCTGGTTAATAAGTTTGTAGATTTCATATTTCGCGCCGATATCGATGCCCCGCGTAGGCTCATCGAGGATGAGAATTTGCGGGTTGAGCAACAGGCAGCGCGCCAGAATGGCTTTTTGTTGATTCCCGCCGCTCAGACGGCCGATCGCCAACTCAGGAGAAGACGTTTTGACTTTCAGACGTTGCAGGGATTCGAGGATGCATTTGCACTCGGCGGCATCGTCTAACTGGCTTGCCTTGCCAGTGAACTGATCAAGCGCGGCGAGGGTAATGTTTTTCCCTACTGCCATGACCGGCACAATGCCATCGCGTTTGCGATCCTCCGGGACCATGGCGATCCCGTGGGCGATGGCCTGCTGACAGTTGCGGATGTTAACGGACCGGCCGTCAATCGCTACCTCTCCTTCCCAGCGTCCGGGCCAAACGCCAAACAGACACTGAACAAGCTCCGTGCGTCCCGCGCCCACCAGACCAGCAATCCCCAGGATTTCGCCGCGTTTTAACGAGAAGGAAACGTCATTCACGCGCCGGATATGGCGATTGACGGGATGCCAGGCCGTGAGATGATCAACGCGTAAAATTTCTTCACCCGTGGTGTGAGGTTCGCTGGGGTAAAGTGCGGTGAGTTCGCGACCAACCATCATGGTGATGATATCGTCTTCGCTCATGCCAGCCGCGTCGCGGGTGCCAATATGCTTGCCATCACGGATCACGCAGATCGTGTCGGAAATGGCTTTCACTTCGTTCAGTTTGTGTGAAATGTAGATGCAGGCGATATCGTGCTGTTGCAGATCGCGGATGATCTCCAGCAACACCGTCGTTTCCTGCTCGGTGAGTGACGCTGTCGGCTCGTCCAGAATCAGCAGGCGCACCTGTTTATTCAGCGCTTTCGCAATTTCAACCAGCTGTTGCTGACCAAGGCCCAACTCGCCCACCCGGGTATCGGGAGAAATCGCCAGACTGACCTGCCTGAGCAATTTTTGGCAACGCAGGGTCATCATGTCGTAATCAAGCACGCCATGACGGCTTATTTCGCTACCGAGGAAAATATTCTCCAGCACGGTTAAGTGTTTAACCAGCGCTAACTCCTGATGGATGATGGCAATCCCTTTGCGTTCGGTATCACGAATATGGTTAGCCTGTAGCGTTTCTCCGGCAAATACAATTTCACCTTCGTAACTGCCATGGGGATAAATTCCGCACAGTACTTTCATCAGCGTCGATTTACCTGAGCCATTCTCGCCGCATAATGAAATAATTTCACCGGCATTCAGTCTGAGGCTGACGTTATCAATCGCCTTGACGACACCGAAGGTTTTGGTGATGTTCTTCATTTCAAGTAGACAGGACATAGCGACTCCGCAGTAGCCAATGAGAGAACCGGGCGTGGTGAGAAATGCGCGCCCGCAGCCATCGCTGGGGCGCTACGCTTACAGTTCACTCTGCTTATGGAATCCGTCTTTAATCACGGTCTCATTGATGTTGTTTTTGTTAACGTCAATCGGCGTTAATAAGCGGGAGGGGACATCTTTCAGACCGTTGTTTAACGTGGCGTCGGCTTTAGGTTGCTGTCCGTTACCCAGTTCTACGGCGATTTCGGCGGCGGTATTGGCCAGCAGCGTAATCGGCTTATAGACGGTCATTGTTTGGGTTCCTGCGACAATGCGCTTGATACCCGCAAGGTCGGCGTCCTGACCGGAAATCGCCACTTTCCCTGAAAGCCCTTGCGCACTGAGCGCCTGAACCGCCCCGCCAGCCGTCGCGTCATTGGAGGCGACAACGGCATCAATGTTGTTATTGTTGGCGGTTAAGGCGTTTTCCATAATTTTCAGCGCATTTTCCGGCAGCCAGCCGTCAACCCACTGATCGCCAACCACCTTTATTTTTCCGGAATCGATATACGGTTTTAACACTTTCATCTGCCCGGCACGGAAAAGTTTGGCATTATTATCGACCGGCGAACCGCCCATCAGAAAATAATTTCCCTGAGGGACACGTTCAACTAATGCCTGGGCCTGTAATTCACCGACTTTTTCGTTATCAAATGAAATATAGAAATCGATGTCAGCGTCATTGATCATGCGGTCATAAGCTAAAACTTTAATACCTTCCTGTTTCGCCTCTTTAACCACGTTACTTAATACTTGTCCGTTATAAGGAATAATAACGAGGACATCCACACCTCGGTTAATCATATTTTCAATCTGCGACATCTGGGTTTCTTCATTCCCGTTCGCGGACTGAACAAAGACTTTTGCGCCAAGCGATTCGGCTTTGCTGACGAAAATATCGCGATCTTTCTGCCAGCGTTCGAGGCGCAGGTCATCAATCGCCATACCGATTTTAATTTCTTTGGCATGTCCTGCCACGCTGGTGAGCAAAAGGGAGGTGCAGACAGTGAGTAAGAGATTCTTCATCTTCATAATCGTGATGCCTTTTGTTAGAGGGAGCAACAATAAAAGTAACAATCACAGCATAAGACGTTGCAGAATTTAGCAATTCATACGGGGAAGACAATTACAGATTTTTATCTTGCGGTTACGAAATTTGGTTTATTTCCTGAATTATGACCAGGATCTTACTTTTTACCGTGGAGACTGAATGTTGCATTTATGCCAGCAGGGTACCCATTTTTTGCAAATGGATATTTTTATTTTGCGAGGTGGCGCACACTTGTGAATTCTCTCAATAGCAGTGTGAAATAACATAATTGAGCAACGGGATGGGAGTGCTCAATATTACGACATGACCTATTTCCGTCGTATTCCCTGATTATGGAGTTCATTATGCAGGCATATTTTGACCAACTCGATCGCGTTCGTTATGAAGGCCCCCGTTCCACTAATCCGTTAGCATTCCGTCATTACAATCCTGATGAGATCGTATTGGGCAAACGGATGGAAGATCATCTGCGTTTTGCAGCCTGCTACTGGCATACCTTCTGCTGGAACGGGGCTGATATGTTTGGTGTCGGGGCGTTTGATCGTCCGTGGCAGCAACCGGGGGATGCGCTGGCGCTGGCAAAACGTAAAGCGGACGTCGCGTTTGAGTTTTTCCACAAGCTGCACGTTCCGTTCTACTGCTTCCATGATGTCGATGTTTCTCCGGAAGGCGCGTCGCTGAAAGAGTACAAAAATAACTTCGCCCAAATGGTGGATGTGCTGGCTGAGAAGCAAGAGCAGAGCGGCGTGAAGCTGCTGTGGGGCACGGCAAACTGCTTCACCAATCCCCGTTACGGTGCCGGGGCGGCGACGAACCCGGATCCAGAAGTGTTCAGTTGGGCGGCCACTCAGGTGGTAACGGCGATGGACGCTACGCACAAACTGGGCGGTGAAAACTACGTGCTGTGGGGCGGTCGTGAAGGATACGAAACCTTGCTGAATACCGACCTGCGCCAGGAGCGTGAGCAAATTGGCCGCTTTATGCAAATGGTGGTTGAGCACAAACACAAAACGGGCTTCCAGGGCACTCTGCTGATCGAGCCGAAGCCGCAGGAACCGACCAAACATCAGTATGACTACGATGCGTCGACCGTTTACGGCTTCCTCAAGCAGTTCGGTCTGGAAAAAGAGATCAAACTGAATATTGAGGCTAACCACGCGACGCTGGCGGGTCATTCATTCCACCACGAAATCGCCACGGCGATTGCGCTGGGTCTGTTTGGCTCTGTGGATGCCAACCGGGGTGACGCGCAGTTGGGCTGGGATACCGACCAGTTCCCGAACAGCGTAGAAGAGAATGCGCTGGTGATGTACGAAATCCTCAAAGCTGGCGGTTTCACCACTGGCGGCCTGAACTTTGACGCCAAAGTGCGTCGTCAGAGCACGGATAAATACGATCTGTTCTATGGCCATATTGGCGCGATGGACACGATGGCGCTGTCGCTGAAAATTGCCGCACGCATGGTTGAGGATGGCGAGCTGGATAAGCGTGTCGCGAAACGTTATGCCGGCTGGAGTAGCGAACTGGGCCAGCAGATCCTGAAAGGACAGATGTCATTAAGCGAACTGGCGCATTATGCTGAACAGCACAACCTGGCACCGGTGCATCAGAGCGGTCATCAGGAACAGCTGGAAAACCTGGTGAATCAATACCTGTTCGATAAATAATCGACATCGCCGGGTGACGCTGCGTTTCCCGGTCGGTGATTTGACAGGCCCGGTGAGCATTGTGGCACCGGGCATTTCAGTTTAAGGAACCCACGCTATGTATATTGGGATCGATCTTGGCACCTCGGGCGTGAAAGCGATTTTGCTCAATGAGCAAGGCGAGGTGGTCGCATCGCAAACGGAAAAACTCACCGTCTCCCGTCCTCATCCGCTCTGGTCGGAGCAAGATCCCGAACAGTGGTGGCTGGCGACGGACCGCGCCCTGAAGGCGTTGGGCAAACAGCATTCGTTAAGCAAAGTGAAAGCGCTGGGGATTGCCGGGCAGATGCATGGCGCGACGTTGCTCGACAGCCAACAACAGGTGCTGCGACCAGCCATTCTGTGGAATGACGGACGTTGTGGCGAGGAGTGCGCGTTGCTGGAGTCAATGGTGCCGCAGTCGCGCGCCATCACCGGTAACCTGATGATGCCAGGATTCACGGCACCGAAGCTGCTGTGGGTACAGCGCCACGAGCCGGCGGTATTCCGTCAGGTGGCAAAGGTGCTGCTACCGAAAGACTATCTGCGTTTACGCATGACCGGTGAGTTTGCCAGCGATATGTCTGACGCTGCGGGAACGATGTGGCTGGATGTAGAAAAACGTGACTGGAGTGACGTGATGCTGAATGCCTGCGGCCTGACCCGTGACCATATGCCCGCGTTATTCGAAGGAAGTGAGATTACCGGCAAATTGCTGCCTGATGTCGCAATGGCATGGGATATGCCTGCGGTTTCTGTCGTTGCAGGCGGTGGTGACAACGCGGCAGGCGCAGTCGGTGTGGGGATGGTCAATGCCGATCAGGCCATGCTCTCACTGGGGACGTCTGGCGTCTATTTTGCCGTCAGTGACGGTTTCCTGAGCAAGCCCGAAAGCGCAGTACACAGCTTTTGCCATGCGTTGCCTGAGCGCTGGCATCTGATGTCGGTGATGCTAAGTGCGGCCTCCTGTCTGGACTGGGCGGCAACGTTAACCGGTCTGAAGACGGTGCCGGCGCTAATTGATGCGGCGCAGCAGGCTGATGATGCAGCCGACCCTGTCTGGTTCTTGCCGTATCTCTCAGGTGAACGTACGCCGCACAATAATCCGCAGGCGAAAGGCGTTTTCTTTGGTCTGACCCATCAGCATGGACCGGCTGAGCTGGCGCGCGCGGTGCTGGAAGGCGTGGGCTATGCGCTGGCCGACGGAATGGATGTGGTACATGCCTGTGGCGTGAAGCCGCGCAGTATCACGTTGATAGGCGGTGGTGCGCGTAGCGCGTACTGGCGGCAAATGCTGGCGGATATCAGCGGTCTGCAACTGGATTATCGCACCGGTGGCGATGTGGGACCGGCGCTGGGCGCCGCTCGTCTGGCACAAATAGCGCAAAACCCGGAGAGATCGCTGGTAGAGCTGTTGCCGCAACTTCCGCTTGAACAGACACACATGCCCGATGCACAACGTCATACCGTTTATCAACAGCGCCGGGAAACCTTCCGCCGTCTTTACCAGCAACTACTTCCACTGATGTCCTGAGCCTGAATCCCTCCTGCAACGCAGGGGGGATTAACTCAACGCATATAAAAAATTCATCAATACATTAAATGTATGGATTTATTCTGAAATTCCACTTCTTGCTCATTTTCCAGTGTTGTCTTTCATGGTGTGTCCCTAATCTGCATCCGTTGGATAAGGAGATTCCAGTGAAAAGCTCGACGTTAATTTCATGGCTGTTGCTCATTTCAGGCACATCGACTTACGTTATTGGCTTAGGGCTGGCATGTCCGTCACTAAGCGGAAAGGGTTATTTTCTCAGCGTCCTGACGACCGCCATATTTGTTACGTACGCTTATCTGCGAGAAGAAAAACGCGGGCTACTGGACGATGGCTTCGTTACCGTGTGCCAAATGGTCGCGCTGATCACGCTGGGGTTGTTTCTGGTAGGCATCCTCAACGCGCCGTTATCACTGAGTGGGCGGGGTCTCTATCCGGTGGCGTTTTTTGCGGGTCTATTGGGTTTTGTTCGTTTATTTCGTGCATCGGGTCATTAAATAAAAGGGGATCACTTTGCTGTGGGGTTTCCTGGCTTGCTATCTGTTACGGCGTCTGAGACGGCGCTCTCCCTGATAACGGTTTTAGTCTCTCTGAAATGCCCGGCATCACGACCGGGCATTTCATCATCAACTGACCAGCCTGCGCGTATCGACGCGTTGTAACAACATTGAAAGCAGTAAACTGCCGGCGAGGGTCGCGCTGAAAATCCACAACATATCCAGCGGCGGCCAGCGTTTGATTTCCAGCCCGCTGGTGCGTAAAGCATGAATAATGAGCGCATGAAAGCCATAAATGCCGAGCGAATGGCGGGAAATCAGCCCCAGTCCAGGGACCGTTTGCGTATTCAGCGTGTTTTTCACCAGCGTCAGCAGCGCGACGGCACAGATAAAGACCATGGGGCCGCAATAGAGATACCAGGTATCGGCAAAATTGCCGCGCCACTGTAGTTCATGCAACGTCCCACGAGAGATGATCCACACTGCAACCACAAAAAGCCCCGCGCTTAACCAGGAAAGCGCGCGTTTTTGTGTCTCCATCATGCCGATAGCGCGTCCCAGCATCCCGTACAAAATGTAGTAAAAGGTATCGCCGTTGATATACAAATTGACGGGGAGCCACTCGAACCCGCCCACTTTTTGCGACACGGTATTCGGATTGGCGAGGATGCCAATGACTACCATCAGCACCAGCAGCATTTTGCCGCTGACGTTTTTCACCTGAATCAGCGGTGAGACCAGGTAGATCACGGCGATCGCGAAGAAAAACCACAGGTGATAGAACACCGGTTTTTGCAGCAGATTTTTTAAGGAGAGTTCGGCGTTAATCGAAGTAAACAACGTGATGTAGAGCAGGGCAACGGCGCTGTAGAACAGCAGGCACAGCGCGATGCGTAAAAAATGGCGCGACTGTGCGCTGCGCTCGCCAAAAAAGAGGTAGCCCGAAATCATAAAAAATAGCGGTACGCTGACGCGTGAAGCCGAATTTAGTACGTTGGCAAGATCCCAGTTAACGGGACTGACACTCTGTGCATTGGTGATGTACCAGGTTGTGGTGTGAATCATGACCACCATCAGACAGGCGATCCCTCGCAGGTTATCAATCCAGAAAATTTTGGGCTGCATCAGTTCCTCTGTTTTCGTTTCAAAAATGGTCTGACTCACATTTTGTCAGCCTGTCCCGCTGGATTAATCTGAGTTTTTACACTAAAGCTTGTGATGGTCCGATGAGATTCGCAAAATGCGTCTGCCACACCGAACGTAATAATAATAAGACTGATCAGTAAATTAGGCGGTAATAAAATGATGATGAAATCTTTCTTTCCAGCAATGGTGATTCTGTTGCTGGCAGGATGTACACCCTCCCAGCCATCGCCGACGCAAAAGGCGCAGAAAGTGAAAGTCAGTCCCACGCGCACGCTGGATATGGAAGCGCTGTGCAAAGATCAGGCTGCGCGACGCTATAATACCGGTACGCAGAAAATTGATGTTACGGGCTTTGAACAATTTCAGGGGAGTTATGAGATGCGCGGCGCTACCTTCCGTAAAGAGAGTTTTGTCTGCTCTTTTGATGCGGATGGGCAGTTTTTACATCTTTCCATGCGTTAAGCCCTGCCTTTTTCCCGTTTCGTACTGTATATCTTGCAGTCAGCGGGTATACTGATCCCTTCCTTTTAAAACCACACGTATCCAGCACGAAATACTATGCAAAAGTTTGATACCAAGACCTTCCAGGGCCTGATCCTGACATTACAGGATTACTGGGCTCGTCAGGGCTGCACCATTGTTCAACCTTTGGACATGGAAGTGGGCGCAGGTACCTCGCACCCGATGACCAGCCTGCGTGCGTTGGGGCCAGAACCGATGGCAACCGCGTATGTGCAACCTTCTCGTCGTCCAACTGATGGACGCTACGGCGAAAACCCGAACCGTTTACAGCACTACTATCAGTTTCAGGTAGTGATTAAACCGTCTCCGGACAATATCCAGGAGCTGTACCTCGGGTCTCTGAAAGAGCTGGGTATGGATCCAACCATCCACGATATTCGTTTCGTGGAAGATAACTGGGAAAACCCGACGCTGGGTGCCTGGGGTCTGGGTTGGGAAGTGTGGCTGAACGGGATGGAAGTGACGCAGTTCACTTACTTCCAGCAGGTTGGCGGACTGGAATGTAAGCCGGTCACCGGTGAAATCACCTATGGTCTGGAACGTCTGGCAATGTACATCCAGGGCGTAGACAGCGTTTACGACCTGGTCTGGAGCGACGGCCCGCTGGGTAAAACCACGTATGGCGACGTGTTCCATCAGAACGAAGTGGAGCAATCCACCTACAACTTCGAATACGCGGATGTGGACTTCCTGTTCACCTGCTTTGAGCAGTATGAGAAAGAAGCGCAGCAACTGCTGGCGCTGGAAAATCCGCTGCCGCTGCCTGCCTACGAGCGTATTCTGAAGGCCGCCCATAGCTTCAACCTGCTGGATGCGCGTAAAGCCATCTCCGTCACCGAACGTCAGCGCTATATTCTGCGTATTCGTACCCTGACCAAAGCAGTGGCAGAAGCTTACTATGCTTCCCGTGAAGCCCTCGGCTTCCCGATGTGCAATAAAGACAAATAAGAGGCGGCCATGTCTGAGAAAACTTTCCTGGTGGAAATCGGCACTGAAGAGCTGCCACCAAAAGCCCTGCGCAGCCTGGCGGAATCCTTTGCTGCGAACGTGACGGCGGAGCTGGACAACGCCGGCATCGCGCACGGCCATGTTGAATGGTTTGCGGCGCCGCGTCGTCTGGCGCTGAAAATCGCTAATCTGGCGGAATCCCAGCCCGATCGTGAAGTTGAAAAACGCGGTCCGGCGATTGCCCAGGCATTTGATGCCGAAGGCAAACCGAGCAAAGCAGCAGAAGGCTGGGCTCGGGGTTGTGGTATTACCGTTGATCAGGCCGAGCGTCTGACCACCGATAAAGGTGAATGGCTGCTGTATCGTGCACACGTGAAAGGCGAAAGCGCCGAAGCGCTGTTGCCGAACATGATCGCGACATCGCTGGCGAAACTGCCGATCCCGAAACTGATGCGCTGGGGAGCAAGCGACGTGCATTTCGTGCGTCCGGTTCATACGGTAACCCTGCTGCTGGGCGATAAAGTCATTCCAGCGACCATTCTGGGTATTCAGTCCGATCGCATCATTCGCGGCCATCGCTTTATGGGCGAGCCGGAGTTCACCATCGACAATGCCGATCAGTATCCTGAAATCCTGCTGGAGCGCGGTAAGGTCATTGCCGACTACGAACAGCGTAAAGCCAAAATCAAAGCGGATGCCGAAGAAGCGGCGCGGACTATTGGCGGTAATGCCGATCTGAGCGAAAGCCTGCTGGAAGAAGTGACCTCGCTGGTGGAATGGCCGGTGGTACTGACGGCGAAGTTCGAAGAGAAATTCCTCGCGGTGCCCTCTGAAGCGCTGGTGTACACCATGAAAGGTGACCAGAAATACTTCCCGGTCTACGCCAACGACGGCAAACTGCTGCCGAACTTTATCTTCGTTGCGAATATCGAATCGAAAGATCCTCAGCAAATCATCTCCGGTAACGAGAAGGTCGTGCGCCCGCGTCTGGCGGATGCCGAGTTCTTCTTCAATACTGACCGTAAAAAACGACTGGAAGATCACCTGCCGCGTCTGCAAACCGTGCTGTTCCAACAGCAACTGGGTACGTTGCGCGATAAGACCGATCGTATTCAGGCGCTGGCGGGCTGGATTGCCGGTCAGATTGGCGCAGACGTTAACCATGCCACCCGTGCGGGCCTGCTGTCGAAATGTGACCTGATGACCAACATGGTCTTCGAATTCACCGACACCCAGGGCGTAATGGGCATGCACTATGCTCGCCACGATGGCGAAGCGGAAGATGTTGCCGTTGCTCTGAACGAACAGTATCAGCCGCGCTTTGCCGGTGATGACCTGCCGTCTAACCCGATTGCCTGCGCACTGGCGATTGCGGATAAAATGGACACCCTGGCGGGTATCTTCGGTATCGGTCAGCACCCGAAAGGAGACAAAGACCCGTTCGCTCTGCGTCGTGCAGCGCTGGGTGTGCTGCGCATTATCGTTGAGAAGAACCTGAACCTCGATCTGCAAACGCTGACGGAAGAAGCGGTGCGTTTGTACGGTGACAAGCTGACCAACGCCAACGTCGTTGATGACGTTATCGACTTTATGCTCGGTCGCTTCCGTGCCTGGTATCAGGACGAAGGCTACACCGTAGATACCATCCAGGCGGTGCTGGCACGTCGTCCGACCCGTCCGGCAGATTTCGATGCGCGTATGAAGGCAGTCTCCCATTTCCGCACTCTGGAAGCGGCTTCTGCGCTGGCGGCAGCCAACAAGCGTGTTTCCAACATTCTGGCGAAGTCTGATGAGACGCTGAACGAGCGTGTTAACGCTGCAACGCTGAAAGAGCCGGAAGAGATTGCGCTGGCGATGCAGGTTGTCGTGCTGCGTGACAAGCTTGAACCGTACTTTGCCGAAGGTCGTTACCAGGACGCGCTGGTGGAACTGGCAGAACTGCGTGAGCCGGTTGATTTATTCTTCGAAAAAGTGATGGTGAACGTCGAGGATAAAGACCTGCGCGTTAACCGTCTCTCGATGCTGGAAAAACTGCGCGAGCTGTTCCTGCGCGTGGCGGATATTTCGCTGCTGCAATAAATAGCGCGCAAGTCACCAACGCAGACAAACGCTGAAGTGCCCGATGGCGCAAGCTTATCGGGCCTACAGAACACAGTGTAGGCCGTCATCCGGCAAAAACAATCGCATGTGTTTTCAACGCGCTGAAACCTGCCCTCGGGCAGGTTTTTTTATGGACGGAACAGAAAGGGTTACTGCAACTGCAGTTCCGTCAGACAGGTCTGGCTGTCATCCTTCGTGGCAATGGCGTGTGACGCCGTTTTGCCGTTGTAGCTCACTTCTATTGTCCCTTCGATATTGCGTGGCAACCAGACGCCGATAAACCCATTCTGATAGCTTTTGATCGGTTTCTGAATCAGCACATCACCTTTGTTATCCGTCACTTTAACGTTGAACGTTGTGTCCGGCATTTCACCCTGGCAGCCGGACAGGCTGTGATTAAAGCATGGGTGCGTCTGCTGCTGGTAAGGCGCGAAGGAGAGATAGAATTTTTCGCCCAACGGCAGGGTATACATCTGCCCATCAGAAGCGAGTTTTAACTCGGTACTGGTGATGGACGCTGAATACGGCAGCGGACGGGATTGTGGCGTTTGATCGATGGTATCCACGATCTGCTCGACTGACTTACCGGCAAGACCATGTTCGGCAAGGAATGTGGCTTCTGGCGATGCGGCAAATGCGGCGCCGCTGGTGAGTAAACCTAGCGTGAAGAACAAAGGGAGTCTGGACATAGCGTCAATTCCATGTGAAAAACAGGGTCTTCACTATAAAGCTTACCCTTAGGGAAAGGTCAAAGCCTGGCCGGGTAAAGTAATGCAAAGAAGGGGAACAGGGATAGCGAAAGGCGGGAAAGCGATAAAAAAATCCCCGCCGTCTGGCAGGGATCTTGAATTCTGAGCTTATTTAAGCTTACAGGTTGGTTACGTTGCCAGCTGCCGGGCCTTTAGCGCCGCTTTCGATGGTGAAGGAAACTTTCTGACCTTCGTCCAGGGATTTGTAGCCATCGTTCTGGATAGCAGAGAAGTGTACGAACACGTCTTTAGAGCCATCGTCAGGAGTGATGAAGCCGAAGCCTTTGTCAGCGTTGAACCATTTTACGATACCAGTCATTTTACCGGACATAGTGTATTACCTTTTAAAAAATAAGTGTGCCTTTCGGCGATATGGCGTGCTCTACAGATTTTTTAAGCGTTAAGGAAATGCGCACTACGAGGGGTATCAACGATAACTCTTGAAGGGGACTGCCTTACTAAACTGCTTTAATGGTCTGTACGTCAAACCGTGGAGCGCATTAACTCATGTAACGCCAGGTGATGCAACTGTTATTTTTCTTCCTGTGGGTTAAGTGGTCAGAAAACGGCCCTGTATCAGGACCGTTCATCAACGATTGTCGATTACTCCATCAACTGCTTACTCAATGCCGGGTTAGCCTGTATCAGGCGCATCAGCTTCAATTCGGTACTGGACGGTTTAACGCGTTTTGATTCCCACTCCTGTACCAGTGCAACCGTTACGCCTAACGCTCTGGCGAAATCATCTGTTTCCAGGCCGCTCCCCCGTCGTAATTGTTCAAATTCGCTAAAGGGGCTTGGCTTATGTGTCAGGGCGATTTTTGATGATTCTTCTTTAAAAACAATTTGTTCCAGACTGCTCAGCAGCTCAAACATTGGATCTTTAGATTCCATTGAGAACTCCTTTAAATCACACTGCGGGATCGTGAATTTCATCGAAGCCAGTTAAGAATAGTCGTAAATGAGAAAGCGCGGTGGGCGTCACAGTTTATGAGGAGGACAAGACTCGTTTCAGCGACGAGGAGACGGCGGATTTGTAGCTTGCTAACGATCTGATAACGGACACTATATCCCGCGTCGTAATGAGAATTGTAAAGATTACGAAAATATGACTATTTCCTGGCAGGCCATTACCTGCCAGGAGGGGAAATCAGGCTTTTTGCGTGGCGTGAGTCGGTGATTCTGTCGGTGCTGATGCGTCAGAGAGCTGGCGTTTACCTGCCCAGTATTTCACCATCAAGGCAAAAGCAGACACCAGCGCTGGAATCGCCAGGAACGTAAAGATGGTTTCGAACGCGAGTTGCGCCTGCATCAGGAAGGCGCCGCTAAACGCGCCGAGGATGCCGCCGAAACGGCCCAGACCTAACATCCATGCCACACCGGTCGCGCGGCCCTGCGTGGGGTAAAAACCTGCTGCCAGCGCGGGCATGGACGATTGCGCGCCGTTCATGATAGTCCCGGCGATAAAGACCATCACCCCCATGAGCACAAGGCTACTGGTGGAGAACCCGACCAGGCAGACGAACACCCCGGTCAGCAACCAGCCGACCGCCACCACTTTGTTCGGGTTGAATTTGTCCATTAGCGCGCCCAGCACCAGGACGCCAATTCCGCCGCCCAACGGGAACAGGGCGGTAATGATGGACGCCTGACTCAGCGTGGCCCCTGTTTCACGGATCAGCAGCGGCAGCCAACTGGTCAGCAGATAGAAGATCAGCAGCCCCATAAAGTAGGTCAGGCACAACATCACCGTGCCCAGTGCGTAACGCGGCGAGAAGATAACGCCCAGCGCCGATTTCTCTTTAATCTGGCCGGTTTCACGCAGGACAAAGTGCGTCGCTTCCGGTAGCGGGGCGATACGGCGCAGAATGGTGCCAATTTGCTGCTGTGATTTGTTCTTAACCACCAGATAACGGGCAGATTCCGGCAGTAAAACGATCAACACCACTGCCAGCGCCAGCGGCATCACGCCGCCGAGGATCAGTACGCTTTGCCAGCCGTAATGCGGGATCAGCCAGGCGGAGACAAACCCGCCCATCGACGAGCCAATCGGGAATCCGACGAACATCAGATTCACCAGCAGCGCGCGACGGCGTTCTGGCGCGTATTCACTCATCAGGGTCGCGGCATTGGGCATTGCCGCCCCCAGACCCAGGCCAGTTAAAAAGCGCAGTGCCGTCAGTTGATTCAGCGTGCTGGCAAAAGCGGTGAGCAAGCTGAAGCCGCCAAACACCAGAATCGACATGATCAGGACTTTTTTGCGACCGATGCGGTCAGCCATTGGACCTGCGGTGAGCGCTCCGACGGCAAGTCCCACCAGTGCGGCGCTCATGACCGGGCCGAGCGCAGATTTTTCAACGCCCCACTCCTGAACGAGATCGGAGGCGATGAAGCCGATAATCGCGGTATCGAATCCGTCCATCGCGACGGTCACAAAGCACAGTACGAGAATCATCCACTGGTATTTTGAAAAGGGATGCTCGTTAATAAACGCTTGAATATCAGTCGTTTTGTTTGTCATGCGGTCATTCCTGCGAAAGCAACGCGGGGGACAGAGGGTGTTTTTATTTTCTCCACCGCAAGCGTTAGGATTAATTGTGCGATTATCGAACGTTTATTCGTTAATCGTTCAATTAATCAAAACATTGAAGCCCGTGTTCGGCAATCACCCCGCCGAGGTTAACGTGCGATAATCGTACGAATTGCCGCTTCACTGATCGCATACACGATGAAACTCTATTAAAATCATAGAACTACTTCCTGGTAATGCCCCTATGACAGAGGTGGTAAATGTGATGCAATTAACAATAAAATAACAATTCAGTCATCGCCATTTCGCCATGCGAATTTCCGCTACAAGATTACGCGGAAGGGGTATCCTGCGAGCCTGACCTGGACTATCCTTGTAAGCCGTAAGGCACGCGTATTGCGCAGTGCGCATTTTTGGGTGAAAGGAGTATTAAAATGGCGACAGGTAAGTCCTGCTCTCGCTGGTTTGCGCCTCTTGCGGCGTTGTTAATGGTAGTTAGCCTGAGTGGGTGTTTTGATAAAGAAGGCGATCAGCGTAAAGCGTTTGTCGATTTTCTACAGAATACGGTGATGCGTAGCGGCGAACGTCTACCCACCCTGACCGCCGATCAGAAAAAACAGTTCGGTCCGTTTGTTTCTGATTACGCGATTCTGTATGGCTACTCACAGCAGGTGAACCAGGCGATGGATTCCGCGCTGCGTCCGGTCGTTGATAGCGTTAATGCCATCCGTGTGCCACAGGATTATGTGACGCAACGTGGGCCGCTGCGTGACCTGAACGGTTCTCTTGGCGTACTGGGCCAGCAGCTGCAAAATGCGAAACTACAGGCAGATGCGGCGCATGGCGCGCTGAAACAAGCCGATGACCTGAAGCCGGTGTTTGACCAGGTGTATAAGAAAGTGGTGACGACGCCAGCAGACGCGCTGCAGCCGCTGATCCCGGCCGCGCAGATCTTCACTCAGCAACTGGTCCAGGTGGGTGATTTTGTCGCGCAGCAGGATACGCAGGTGAGCTTTGTGGCGAATGGTATTCAGTTCCCGACTTCGCAACAGGCAAGTCAGTACAACACATTGATTGGGCCGCTGGCCTCGCAGCATCAGGCATTTAATCAGGCCTGGACTGCGGCGGTTAACGCCATTCAGTGATGAAGCTGCCGGGCAGGCGATAGCGCCTCCCGGCTGTTTTTGTTACCCCGCAACCTGCGGGTTCACGCAGTTCTTCTCGACCTTTCCTTGCAGCGCATCAATCAGATTATCTACCGCGCAGGCCGCCATGTTATAGCGCGTCTCGTGGGTGGCTGAACCAATGTGCGGTACCGCCACAACGTTACTCAGCGACAACAACGGTGAATCAACCGGCAGCGGCTCTTGCTCAAACACATCCAGACCGGCAGCGTGGATCTCGCCCTGTTGCAGCGCGGCAATCAGCGCGTTTTCATCGACCACCGGACCGCGTCCGGCGTTAATGAAGATGGCAGAGGACTTCATTTTAGCGAACTGCTCTGCGCCAAACAGATGATGCGTCTCGTCGGTCAGCGGCAGGATCAGGCAGACAAAGTCTGATTCCTGCAGCAGCGTATCGAGATCGCAGTAGCGGGCGTTGAAGCGCTCTTCCGCTTCCTGATGGTGGCGGCGGGCGTTGTAGAGAATCGGCATGTTGAAGCCGAAGTGGGCGCGCTGCGCCAGCGCAAGACCAATGCGTCCCATACCGACAATCCCCAGCGTTTTGTGGTGTACATCGATACCAAACCAGTCAGGACCAATGCTGGAGGTCCATTCGCCGACCTTCACGCGCTCGGCCACTTCCACGACGCGGCGAGCGGTCGACAGCACCAGCGCCATGATCGTATCGGCAACGGTCTCTGTCAGCACGGTGGGCGTATGCATCAGCAGTACCTTGCGGGCGTTCAGCGCATCCACATCGAAATTGTCATATCCCACGGAGATCGTTGAGGTTGCGCGGAGCGTCGGCATTTTCTCCAGCAGCGCGGTATCGACGGTTTGGCTGGAGCCCAGCAGACCTTCAGCACTGGCAAAGGCTTGCGCGTGTTGTTCAACCGTCTGCGGGCTCAGGTTCGGCACCTGAGTGACGGTGAAATGTTCTTCCAGGCGATGCAGTAAATCGTCAGGTAACGCTTTGTAGAGAATAATGGACGGCTTCATACGACTCTCCGTGAGTTAAAGTTTACGCGTGGCGTGCGCCAACCGGGACGCGCTGATTATTAGCAGGCTTAACAATTAGAGTTAGCCATACTGAGGCGAAAAGCGCCACCCCCATAAAAATGTATGAGGCGGACGGGCTGCCGGTGGCGCCGTTGAGGTAACCGACAAACCACGAGCCGAGGAACGAGCCCAGCGCGCCCATACTGTTGATCAGCGCCATTGCGCCACCGGCAACGTTGCGCGGCAACATCTCCGGAATGATGGCGAAAAAAGGGCCATACGGAGCGTACATCGCCGCACCGGCAATCACCAGCAGGGTATAAGAGGCCCAGAAGTTATTCGCGCCGACGGCCCAGGAACCGATAAAAGCGCACGCGGCAATCAGCAGCAGAGGCCAGACGAACAGCTTACGGTTCTGTAGTTTATCCGAGGCCCAGGAGGCGATAATCATTGCCACGGTGGCTGCCAGATACGGTACAGAAGAGAGCCAGCCCACTTCGACCATTCCCAGATTTGCGCCGCCTTCGCGGATGATTGATGGCAGCCACAGCACGAAGCCGTAGACGCCAATGCTCCAGGTGAAATATTGCATGCATAACAGGATCACATTACGGGAGCGGAACGCTTCGCCGTAGTTGCGTACTGCCTTAATCCCCTGCTGCTCTTGTTCGAGTTGCGTTTGCAGCGCCGTTTTTTCTGACTCGGTCAGCCAACCGACCTGCGCCGGTTTGTCTTTCACCAGCACCCACCAGCAGAAGGCCCACAGAATGGCGGGAACCCCTTCGATGATGAACATCTCACGCCAGCCGAGCGCCTGGATCAGGTAACCGGACACCACTGACATCCACAGGACCGTCACCGGGTTACCAAGGATCAGGAAGGTGTTCGCTCGCGAACGCTCCGACTTCGTAAACCAGTTACTGATGTAAATCAGCATCGCTGGCATAACGGCGGCTTCCACTACCCCGAGAATAAAGCGAATAGCGGCCAGTGCCGGGATATTGCTGACCATCCCGGTCAGCGACGCGCAACCGCCCCATAAAATCAGGCAGACAAAGATCAGTTTGCGCACGCTCCGGCGTTCGGCATACACCGCGCCGGGGATCTGAAAGAAGAAATAGCCGAGGAAGAACAGGGCGCCGAGCAGGGACGAGACCCCTTTGGTGATGCCGAGGTCTTCGTTAATGCCCGCGGCGGACGCGAAGCTGAAGTTTGCACGGTCGAGATACGCCAGGCTATACGTGATAAACACGATAGGCATGATGTACAACCAGCGTTTTGCTGCATTTGTTGAGTTTGCCATAATCAACCTCTGTGGTTTCTGCCGCCGCTGTCTGTAGGGTACAGGGGGCTGTTATCATTACGTAAGGTTATTCGCCTAACGTTTCACGTGTGGGTAAGCCTTCGCTGTCGCCCTGCACCTGAATGGCCAGTGCGCCAATTTTGTTGCCGCGTGTGACGGCCTGCTGCAACGTACGACCTTCCAGCAGGGCGCTGATGACGCCGACCGCAAAGCCATCGCCGGCACCGACCGTATCGACCACGTTGTCCACTTTGACCGGGGCAACGCTGCCTTTCTCGCCGTCGGCGGTTTTATACCAGGCACCGTCTGCGCCCGTTTTCAGCACCACGGCTTTCACGCCGTGACGGAGATAGAAATCCGCAATCCCTTCCGGCGTCTGTTGTCCGGTTAAAATCATCCCTTCTTTCAGGCCCGGTAATACCCAGTCGGCCTGGAACGCGAGACGATTCAGTTTCTCAACCATCTCGGCTTCACTTTTCCACAGCACCGGACGCAGGTTGGGGTCAAATGAGAGCGTCTTGCCCTGGGCTTTCATGGTGCGCGCCGTGTGTGCCAGCAGTTCATAGGAGCTGGCAGAAAGCGCTGCGGCGACGCCGCTCAGATGCAGATGGCGGGCACTGGAGAAGTACGCTTCGTGGTAGTCCGCAACGGACAGATGGCTGGCGGCGGACCCTTTACGGAAATACTCCACAATGGGATCGGTTCCATTTTCAACTTTAGATTTCAGCTGAAAGCCGGTTGCATAGCGCTCATCCAGGGTAACTCCCTGTGCATCAATACCCTCTTTTTTCAGTGAGTTGAGAACAAAGCGACCAAAACTGTCGTGACCTACGCGGCTCACCCAGCCGACCTTCAGACCCAGTCGCGCCAGGCCGGTGGCGACGTTCAGTTCGGCGCCGGCAACACGCTTGATAAACTGCTCGACCTCGGCCAGATCGCCGGTCTGTGTCGCCACAAACATCGCCATCGCTTCGCCGATCGTGATGACATCCAGTGAATGCTTCATGCCTTACTCCTTACGTAACAAATCGACGTAGTGGCGGGTAACCGCAGTCAGATCGGCCCCTTCCAGCGGGAATTCAATGCCGCGTGGAACGTCGGTGGGCAACAGGTTGAGCAGTTCGAGCCAGCGGGGCTCTGCCTGGTCCGGGGGAATGGCGCGATAGCTGTCGTGGTGCGCTGTGGCGGCTTTAACGTGAACATAACCGACGGACCCCGCCAGTTGACGAGCGGCCTCTTCCGGCGAATCGCCTACCCACAGCCAGTTGCCCATATCAAACGTCAGTTGCACGGGCAGCGCGTGTTGCTGACTGGCGACGTTAAAACGTTGCATGGGGACCAGGCGTCCACAGGCGGTCTGGTCGTTCTCTACTACCAGCGCCATACCGCTGCTTTCCAGCCAGTCGCGCAGGGTGTCAAACTGTTCTGCGTGGACAAAATGGCCCAGCGAAACCTTCAGCCACAGCGCGCGCAGCGTTTGCGCTTCCTGAAGCAGTGACGGCAGTTGTGGATTGAGGCGGCCATCGTCCATGAACAGCGGTTGTGGCGCGGAATAGCAGGCCAGCAGATCGAAGCATTCGATGGCTGAAGCCAGTGTGGTCAGGGCGCTGAGCTCAGCGTCAGTAAACAGTTCGCGACGAATCTCGACGCCGTCGGCACCTGCACCGGCAATGATTGGCAACATCGCGGTTTGTCCGCCGGCGGCGCGAACGGTGTCGTGACCATAGGCGGCGGTGACCACCATCATTTTTCTTTGCATAGGAACTCCAGAACTCACGCTATTGTGATTACGCTAGATGGAACCGGTTCCAAAGAAAAGCATGATGTGTCGAAATTATGATCACCATCACGAAGGAAAATTAACGGGCGGTGGAGCCGCGAACAATCAGTTCGCCGGAGAAAACCTGTTCATGAATCGCGTCGCTACCGCCTTCAATCCGGCGTACCACCTGTTCGACAGCGGCATAACCAATCTGCCACGTGGGTTGCTTCATGGTCGTAATCCCGACGCCGGCCAGTTCGGCCCATTCCAGCTCATCGAACCCCAACAGACCAATATCGCTGCCCCAGTTGAGGCCAATGCGCTTCAGCGAGCGGGCGACCTGAAGGGTGAGCGCACCGTTAGCGGAGATCACCGCCTTGCGCATCCCGCGATGCTGCTGGTGGAACTGGCGTAAGGTGTTATCGAGTTGCGTATTCTCGGAAAGCGGAACTTCGGCGTTTTCGGCGACAACGCCCGGATAGCGTGCCAGCGTTGCCCGAAAGGCGCTCAGTCGTTCACGGCGGGTATTGACCATCCCCAGCGGTTCACTGAGAAACAGCAGTGCCTCAAAGCCTTGTTCAATCAGGTGTTCGGTGGCGGTGGTGGCTGCCTGGGTGTTGTCCAGTCCGACGACGTCGCAGGCGAAGTCAGGGATTTTGCGATCGATCAGTACCATCGGCAACGCGGACTGTTGCAGCCGATTCAGCCCCTCTTCACGCATCCCCACGGCGTTGACCACAATGCCTTCCACCTGATAACTGCGCAGCAGATCGAGATAGTGTAATTCCTGGTTCACCTCGTTATTGGTGTTACAGACCAGCGGCGTAAAGCCTTTCTCGCGACAGGCGGCCTCGATACCGCTTAAGACGTGGACTGAATAGGGGTTGGTGATATCGGCAATAATCAGACCAATCAGGCGGGTGCGACCTCGTTTCAGGCCACGAGCCATCAGGCTGGGGCGATAATCGAGATCGGCAATGGCTTTTTCAATACGCGCCAGCAGGGCATCGGAAAGCAGGTGTTTTTCGCCGTTGAGATAACGTGAAATGCTGGTTTTACCGGTTTTTGCCGCTTTCGCGACATCGCTGATGGTGGGGCGTGTTGATTTGCTCATCGCTGATTTCCTTGCTTTTAGTGAGCATACCTTAGCGCGAAAATGCCTGATGACGCTACGCTTACCGGGTCTGGCGCGTGGTTTTGTCGGCCGGGTGGTAATGCCGCCACCCGGCACAACCGTTATTGAATCGGACTTAACGTAATTTCGACACGACGGTTCTGGGCTTTCCCTTCCGCCGTGCTGTTGCTGGCGATCGGATTTGCCGGACCCATACCGCGGGTACGGATGCGGTTAGCGGCAACGCCCTGGGTGATCAGCGCGCTGGCTACGCTGTCCGCACGCTGCTGTGACAGGCGCATGTTCAGATCCTGACCGCCAGTGCTGTCGGTATACCCGATCACATTGACGGCGGTTTTTTCGTATTCCTTCAGTACCATCGCCACGCCGGTCAGCGTGTTGGCGCCTGCCGGTTTCAGGGTCGCGCTGCTGCTGTCGAAGGTGACGTTATTCGGCATGTTCAGAATGATGTTATCGCCACTTCGCGTCACGCTTACGCCGGTTCCCTGCATTTTGTCGCGCAGTTTAGCTTCCTGCACGTCCATGTAATAACCGACGCCGCCGCCGAGCGCTGCCCCTGCCGCGGCACCGATCAGTGCGCCTTTGCCGCGATCCTTCTTCGACGAGGAGAGGGCGCCGATGCCCGCGCCAACCAGCGATCCAATGCCCGCGCCAATACCGGATTTACCCGCTTCGCGCTCGCCGGTGTAAGGGTTCGTTGTGCAGCCAGAAACCGCCAGGGCGCCGCTCACGATAGCGGCAATGACTAAAACACGTTTCTTCATCTTAATTCCTTAATGACATTCTTATTTTTTGCCACAGCGACCGTGGCGGTTGATTATGACGTGTGAAGATGAAGAAAATTCCAGGGATCTCTCTGAAATTTGTAAGTAACATTGAACGCCGTAATACATCATCTCATCTGCAGGAGCGCCTGACTTGACGACGCACAAATCGGTGTTAACCGCCGCCCATTGGGGGCCCATTCTTGTCGAAACGGACGGAGAAAAGGTGCTCTCTTCCCGGGGCGCGCTGCCCACGTCGCATCCCAATTCACTGCAAAGCGCGGTTCGCGATCAGGTGCACAGTAAAACCCGGGTGCGTTATCCGATGGTGCGTAAAGGATTTCTCGCTTCGCCTGCGCAACCACAGGGCGTGCGCGGACAGGATGAGTTTGTGCGCGTGAGCTGGGACGATGCGCTGGAGCTAATTCATGCGCAGCACAAGCGGATCCGCGACACGTGGGGGCCCTCTTCTATTTTTGCTGGCTCTTACGGCTGGCGTTCCAACGGTGTCCTGCACAAGTCGGCGACGTTATTGCAACGCTACATGGCGCTGGCGGGAGGATATACCGGGCATCTGGGGGACTATTCTACCGGTGCGGCGCAGGCCATCATGCCGTACGTGGTGGGCGGCAGTGAGGTTTACCAGCAGCAGACCAGCTGGCCGGTGATTCTGGAACACAGCGATGTGGTGGTGCTGTGGAGTGCCAACCCGCTGAATACATTGAAAATCGCCTGGAACGCGTCGGATGAACAGGGGATCCCTTACTTTGACGCGCTGCGCGAAAGCGGAAAAAGGCTGATCTGTATCGATCCCATGCGATCGGAAACCGTTGATTTCTTCGGCGACAAAATGGAATGGATTGCGCCGCATATGGGTACCGACGTGGCGTTGATGCTCGGTATTGCGCATACGCTGGTGGAAAATGGCTGGCATGACGAGGCGTTTCTTGCCCGCTGCACCACGGGCTATGCGATCTTCTCAGACTACCTGCTGGGCGTGAGCGACGGTATCGGGAAAACGGCTGAATGGGCGGCTGATATTTGCGGTGTTCCGGCGGCAAAAATCCGTGAACTGGCGGAATTATTCCATAAAAATACCACGATGTTGATGGCTGGCTGGGGCATGCAGCGCCAGCAGTTTGGCGAACAAAAGCACTGGATGATTGTCACCCTGGCCGCGATGCTGGGGCAGCCTGGCACGCCCGGCGGCGGTTTTGGTCTCTCCTATCACTTTGCCAACGGGGGGAATCCGACCCGCCGTTCTGCGGTGCTGGCGTCAATGCAGGGCAGTCTGGAGGGCGGTACCGACGCGGTGGAGAAAATCCCGGTGGCGCGCATTGTAGAAGCGCTGGAAAACCCCGGCGCGCCGTATCAGCACAACGGGATGAACCGCCACTTCCCGGATATCCGCTTCATCTGGTGGGCGGGCGGGGCGAATTTTACCCATCATCAGGACACGAACCGACTGATTCGCGCCTGGCAAAAACCGGAGCTGGTGGTCATCTCGGAATGTTTCTGGACCGCTGCCGCGAAGCACGCTGATATTGTGCTGCCAGCGACCACCTCCTTTGAGCGTCACGATCTCACCATGACCGGGGACTACAGTAATCAGCATCTGGTGCCGATGAAGCAGGTTGTGCCGCCGCAGGGAGAAGCACGTAATGATTTCGATGTCTTTGCTGAACTGAGCGAGCGCTGGGAAGCGGGTGGTTATCAACGCTTTACCGAAGGGAAGAGCGAACTGGAATGGCTGGAAACGTTCTACACCATTGCCGGGCAGCGCGGGGCCAGCCAGCAGGTGACGCTGCCGCCGTTTGCCGAATTCTGGGATGCTAACCAACTGATTGAAATGCCAGAAAGTCCGGCGAACGCGCAGTTCATCCGCTTTGCGGATTTTCGTCGTGACCCGGACGCGTATCCGCTGAAAACTGACAGCGGTAAGATCGAGATTTATTCGCAGCGGATTGCCGGATACGGCTATGCGGATTGCCCAGGACACCCGATGTGGCTGGAGCCGGATGAGTGGCACGGCAACGCCGAACCTGAGCAGTTACAGATCGTGTCGGCGCACCCGGCACATCGTCTGCACAGCCAGCTTAACTACAGTCATCTGCGTGAACGGTATGCGGTGGCGGATCGTGAGCCGGTGACGATTCATCCGCAGGATGCGCAGGCGCGTGGCATCCGCGAGGGCGATGTGGTACGCATCTGGAATCACCGTGGTCAGATCCTTGCAGGCGCCGTGGTCACCGACGGTATCAAACCCGGCGTGATCTGCATTCATGAAGGGGCATGGCCGGACCTCGACCCTGCCGCGGGAGGCATCTGTAAAAACGGCGCGGTGAATGTGCTGACCAAAGACCTACCCAGTTCGCGTCTGGGAAACGGCTGCGCGGGCAATACCGCGCTGGCGTGGCTGGAGAAATACAGCGGGCCAGCACTCACGCTGACGGCGTTTAATCCGCCCGCCAGCCCATAATCCAGGTGGGATGCTGGGTATCTTCCTGCCATGCGCTGTCTTCGATACGAAAGCCCAGCGCGTGGTAGAAATTCACCGCGTTCTGGTTTTTTTGATATACCTCGAGGCTCAGCACGTCAAAACGCTGCTGAACATGCTGTACCAGCGCTTTCCCTATCCCGCTACGTAACGCATCCGGGGCGACAAACAGCGCCCCTAAAAAACGCCCTTCCATGACGCTGACAAACCCTTTTAGCGCCTCTTCTTCCTCCCAGACCCAGGTTCTTGCGGCGGGCAGGTAAACATCGCGCACAACCGCCTCGCTCTCATGCCAGTAGCGTTCTGCGATAAAAGGGTGCGCATAGATGGTGCTTTCCATCCATAGCACCAGCAGTGGCGTCATGTCAGCACTATGAAACTCGCGAATCATGTTTATCTCCTGGATGACAGAAACAGCCGGTGATGTGGTCGTTGACCAGTCCGCAGGCCTGCATGAAGGAGTAGCAAATGGTGGTGCCGACGAATTTGAATCCCCGTTTTTTTAACGCTTTTGACAGGGCGTCTGAGGCGGGGGTGGAGGTCGGGATTTCGCCCAACGCGGCGGCGCGGGTAATTTGCGGCTGGTTATCTACGAATGACCAGACGAAATCGGCAAACGGTTCGCCGTTTTGCTCCATCGCCAGATATGCCCGGGCATTACCGATGATGGCCTGAATTTTCCCCCGATGGCGGATGATCCCGGCATCAAGCAGCAATCTTTCCACATCGTCTTCCTGCATGGCTGCCACGCGGATGGGATCGAACTGGTGGAAGTTAGTGCGATAATTCTCGCGTTTCTTGAGGACGGTGATCCACGAAAGACCGGCCTGTTGGCCTTCCAGACAGATCATTTCGAACAGTTTTTTACCGTCGTGCTCGGGTACGCCCCATTCGTTATCATGATAGGCAATATAAAGCGGGTCCTGACTGACCCAACCGCAACGTTCCATACTTTCCCTCGCTCTTTGACTTGCCATAAAAATATCGTTCCGGGTGCCTTGACGCTCCCGCGAAAAAGACAATATTTAATACAGGGCTTTCGCCTGTCATCCTTAATTACAATGACAATAATATCGCCGATTTCGGCTCTCTTCTGGAGTCGCATTGATGATGATAAAAAAATGCAGTGGTCGCCGGGAAATTATTCTCCTGGCGAGCGTCGTGGTTTGCTCGCTTTACATCAACACAGCCCGTGCCTGGCAGCAAGAATATATCGTTGATAACACGCCTGGATATACGACTGAACGCTATACATGGGACAGCGATCACCAACCGCGCTATGACGACATTCTGGCTGAACGTATCCGCACGACGCAAAGTGTGCCGGGTCTGGCGGTGAATCTTGAGCAAGCTTCGCCGACGGAGGCCACCAGCGGCATGAGTATGGGCTGGAATTTTCCCGTCTCTGGCGACGTCACGACCGGACCGGTGGCGGCATTACATTACGATGGCACCACGCCCGCCATTTATAACGAATTTGGCGATAGCGTGGTCAGCCAGTCGCCCGACCCGTTATGGCATGCCAGCGTCAGCACACTGGGTTGGCGGGTGAATTCGCAATTTGGCGATCTGCGACCGTGGGCGCAAATCAGCTATAACCAGCAGTTTGGCGAAAATATCTGGAAGGCGCAGTCGGGACTGAGTCGAATGACGGCGACCACTCAGGACAGTAACTGGCTGGACGTGACGGTAGGCGCAGATATGCTGCTCAATCAGCACATGGCGGCCTATGCTGCGCTCTCGCAGGCGGAAAACACCACCAACAGTACCGACTACCTCTACACGATGGGGGTAAGTGCCAGGTTTTAACCTGCTATTTACAATTTAAACGCAGTAATAACAGTATCTGTGGCGATAGTACGCACTAACTGACGGGGCAAAAATTCATTCAATGAATATTTGTCTCGTCATTCATTCCGCATTCCAGGCATTTCATTCCGTTCTGATGGCACTTCATGCCGTTTTCTCCCTGCATAAAATGCATTTCGATATGGTTGTCGGCAGAGAATTTTCCCTTTTGCTTATGCAGGAAGACTGCCATGAAAACCGCATCATATCAGCGCACCCGTTGGTTGACCCTTATCGGTACCATCATTACGCAATTCGCCTTAGGTTCTGTGTATACCTGGAGCCTGTTTAATGGCGTGCTTTCAGAAAAACTGGGTGAACCCGTCAGCCAGGTGGCTTTTTCCTTCGGCCTGTTGAGCTTAGGTCTGGCGATCTCTTCTTCTGTCGCCGGGAAGTTGCAGGAACGTTTTGGCGTGAAGCGCGTCACCATGGCGTCCGGTATTCTGCTCGGGCTGGGTTTCTTCCTGACCGCGCACTCCAGCAACCTGATGATGCTGTGGCTGAGCGCAGGCGTGCTGGTGGGGCTGGCCGATGGCGCGGGCTATCTGTTAACGCTGTCCAACTGCGTGAAGTGGTTCCCGGAGCGTAAAGGGCTGATCTCCGCCTTCGCTATTGGCTCTTATGGCCTGGGAAGCCTGGGTTTCAAATTCATCGACAGCCAACTTCTGGCAACCGTCGGTCTGGAAAACACCTTTGTGATTTGGGGTGCGATTGTGCTGGTGATGATCGTCTTCGGCTCTACGCTGATGAAAGATGTGCCGAATCATGAGGTTAAAACCCAAAATGGCGTCGTGGAAAACGACTACACCCTGGCGCAGTCCATGCGTAAACCGCAGTACTGGATGCTGGCGGTGATGTTCCTGACGGCGTGCATGAGCGGACTGTATGTGATTGGTGTGGCGAAAGATATCGCTCAGGGGCTGGCGCATATGGACGTGGCGTCGGCGGCCAATGCGGTGACGGTGATTTCTATTGCTAACCTGTCCGGCCGTCTGATACTGGGTATCCTGTCCGATAAAATTGCCCGTATCCGGGTGATCACCATTGGTCAGGTGGTGTCGCTGGTGGGGATGGCCGCTCTGCTGTTTGCGCCGCTGAATGCGCTGACTTTCTTTGCTGCCATTGCCTGCATCGCTTTTAACTTTGGCGGGACTATCACCGTCTTCCCGTCACTGGTCAGCGAGTTCTTCGGTCTGAACAATCTGGCGAAAAATTACGGCGTGATTTATCTCGGCTTTGGGATTGGCAGCATCTGCGGTTCGATTATCGCGTCGCTGTTCGGTGGGTTCTACGTGACCTTCTGTGTCATCTTCGCGCTGTTGATTCTCTCACTGGCGCTCTCCACCACCATTCGTCAGCCAAAACGCGAAGTGCTGGAAATGGCCCACGCCTGATATCCGGTAAGATTTTTTACAGGCCAGCCGATGAGTTGGCCTTTTTTGTTATATCTGCTGTGAATGGTCCGCTTTCAAACTTGATTTTTTGTAAATATCTCTTTCGATCACATTCTCTGTTGCCACTTTCTTTGCTGCTTGTGGTCTACTTAGCCGCGCGTGTCGATTTTACTATTTGACTACCTTCGCAATTTCACCTGCCCGGCGGATGTCGCCGTTGCGCAGGCGGTGTTAACCCCTCGATTTCCAGGGCTTGCTTGCATGAGATACATTACGTCGATGTCGCAGCAAAAACTGAGTTTTTTGCTCGCGATCTATATCGGTCTGTTTATGAATGGCGCGGTTTACCTCCGTCGGTTTGACGGTTACGCGCAAGACTTTACCCTCTGGAATGGAATCTCCGCGGTGGTTGAACTGGCTGGCACTGTGCTGGCAACGTTCTTCTTTTTACGACTCCTGTCACTGATGGGCAGGACGGTATGGCGTGTTCTGGCTTCGTTGTTGGTGCTGATTTCAGCGGGCGCAAGTTATTACATGACCTTTATGAACGTGATGATCGGTTACGGTATCGTCGCCTCGGTCATGACCACGGATATCGATCTCTCCAAAGAGGTGGTCGGCTGGACGTTTGTCCTCTGGCTGGTGGCGGTGAGTCTTCTCCCGCTGATCTTTATCTGGTTTAACCGCTCGACGGATACCTTCTGGCGTCAGCTCTGCACGCCAAAAGTGCGCTGGCGCAGCGCGCTGATTGTGCTGATGGCGGGGCTGCTGGTCTGGGTGCCAATTCGTCTTCTGGAGATGCATCAGAAGCGTGCCGATCGTATTGCCGGTGTCGATATGCCGAGTTACGGCGGCGTACTGGCGAACTCCTATCTGCCGTCAAACTGGCTGTCTGCACTGGGCCTGTATGCCTGGGCGCAGGTGGATGAATCATCAGATAACAAATCGCTCATCAACCCGGCGAAGAAATTTACCTATACCCCGACACAGAACCTGGATGACACCTACGTGATTTTCATTATTGGTGAAACCACGCGCTGGGATCATATGGGGATGTTGGGCTATGAACGCGACACCACGCCGAAGCTTGCCAAAGAGAAGAACCTGGTGATGTATCGCGGTTATTCCTGCGATACCGCGACGAAACTGTCGCTGCGTTGTATGTTCGTTCGTCAGGGCGGGGCCGAAGACAACCCGCAGCGTACGCTGAAAGAGCAAAACGTCTTTGCGGTGCTCAAGCAATTAGGCTTTAGTTCCGATCTCTACGCGATGCAGAGTGAGATGTGGTTTTACAGCAACACGATGGCCGACAACATTGCCTATCGCGAACAGATTGCCGCTGAGCCGCGTAACCGGGGTAAAGCCGTGGATGACATGCTGCTGGTGAATGAGATTGATCGTTCGCTGCAGGAAAACCCGCAGGGTAAACATCTGATTGTGCTGCACACCAAGGGGTCTCACTACAACTATACCCAGCGTTATCCGCGTGAGTTCGCTCAGTGGAAGCCGGAATGCTACGCAATCGATCGTAAGTGCCCGAAAGACCTGATGATTAATTCATACGATAACTCGATTACCTACGTCGATCATTTTATCGACACGGTGATTGATCAGGTACGTGATAAGAAAGCGATTGTGTTCTACGCTGCCGACCACGGTGAGTCAATCAACGAGCGCGAGCACCTGCACGGTACGCCGCGTAAGATGGCGCCGCCGGAGCAGTTCCGCGTGCCGATGATGGTCTGGATGTCAGATAAATACCTGGAGAACCCGACCAACGCCCAGGCGTTCGCGCACCTGAAGAAGGAAGCGGAAATGAAGGTGCCGCGCCGTCATGTGGAGCTGTACGACACCATCATGGGTTGTCTTGGTTATACCTCGCCGAATGGCGGAATTAATGAGAACAACAACTGGTGTCATATCCCTGATGGACAGAAAAGCGTCGCGCAGTAAGCGGGCTGACGACTTTCTCGCCGATCAAATGGCATTTTGATACTAAGGGATTGACGGGGGCGCACCTGCGCAGTAAGATGCGCCCCGCATTCGGTGATTGGCGCAGCCTGGTAGCGCACTTCGTTCGGGACGAAGGGGTCGGAGGTTCGAATCCTCTATCACCGACCAAATTCAAAACCCTGCTCAACGAGCAGGGTTTTTTGCATTCAGAGCCTGAGAGGATGAGAACCTCCGGGGGAAGAGGTTCGACTCGAGCGGAGCGAGAGAACGTTGCGTCAGCAACGGCCCGCAGGGCGAGCCACGACGTGGCGAATTATCCTCGATCACCGACCAAATTCGAAACCCTGCTCAACGAGCAGGGTTTTTTGCATTTGTAGGCCTGATAAGCGCAGCGCCATCAGGCAATTAGTTGCATCATCTCTGGTATTGCCGGATGGTGGCGTGAACACCAGATCCGACCTGCGAGCGACCTTCATTTCCACTACAAAAAATGCGCATCACTTCTCACTATTTGTTAACGGTTTTGTGACATATTCCATTGTCTTTTTTTATCTATGCATGAATCTTTTTTTGCGTTACTTATGGCTGGCGCTAGCATTTTCCGCTGTGCGTTTTAACGTTCGTGGGATTTATCGCTCAGATATGCAGCATTTCGTCAGAAATTTTTCATATTCTGCACGATTGTTAATCACCAAATGTTGCGAAATATTAAGGTATTTATTCTGGTGTTATGGGCGTAGCATAAATTTCTCTGCTGAAAATACCCGCCTGAAGTTTTTTTAATCTTTGTTTGCTAATTCTCACCGTTGTTGTAAATCATGGTTACCTGTATTGACGTTTTCACATTCTGTTGACAGATTGTAGGGCATGAGGGGCATTTCATGGAGAATCCGCGCTGCTACTCAGTCGTCTATGTGAACGGAATCCCCACCTCTTAACGCCGACCCAGCCGGTTAAAAAACAAAAAAGGCCAGGCGGTGCAAACCCACTGCAAAGGGTAAAACAACAACATCACATTTGGAGCAGAAGAATGAGTATTTCCTTGAAGAAGTCAGGGATGCTGAAGCTTGGTCTGAGCCTTGTGGCTATGACTGTCGCAGCAAGTGTACAGGCTAAAACTCTGGTTTATTGTTCAGAAGGTTCTCCTGAAGGGTTCAACCCGCAGCTGTTTACTTCTGGCACAACCTATGACGCCAGCTCAGTACCTATCTACAACCGTCTGGTGGAATTTAAAACCGGGACAACGGAAGTCATTCCGGGCCTCGCTGAGAAGTGGGAAATCAGTGAAGACGGTAAAACCTACACCTTCCACCTGCGTCAGGGCGTGAAGTGGCAGGACAATAAAGAGTTCAAACCGACGCGAGATTTCAACGCCGATGACGTGGTGTTCTCTTTCGATCGTCAGAAAAACGCACAAAACCCGTACCACAAAGTCTCTGGCGGCAGCTATGAATACTTTGAAGGCATGGGCCTGCAAGACCTGATCAGCGAAGTGAAGAAAGTGGACGATAAAACCGTTCAGTTCGTGCTGACACGTCCTGAAGCGCCGTTCCTCGCTGACCTGGCGATGGATTTTGCCTCTATTCTTTCTAAAGAATATGCCGACAACATGATGAAAGCTGGCTCGCCGGAAAAAGTAGACCTGAACCCAATCGGTACCGGTCCGTTCCAGCTGCAGCAGTACCAGAAAGACTCCCGTATTCTCTACAAAGCGTTTGAAGGTTACTGGGGCACTAAGCCGCAGATCGACCGTCTGGTCTTCTCCATTACGCCTGACGCTTCCGTGCGTTATGCCAAACTGCAGAAGAACGAATGTCAGGTGATGCCGTACCCGAACCCGGCTGACATCGCGCGCATGAAGCAGGACAAAAACATCAATCTGATGGAGCAGGCGGGTCTGAACGTCGGCTATCTCTCTTTCAATACCGAGAAGAAACCGTTTGATGACGTAAAAGTTCGTCAGGCGCTGACCTACGCGGTGAACAAAGACGCGATCATCAAAGCCGTTTATCAGGGTGCAGGCGTTGCTGCGAAGAACCTGATCCCGCCAACCATGTGGGGCTATAACGACGACGTTAAAGACTACACCTACGATCCTGAGAAAGCGAAAGCCCTGCTGAAAGAAGCCGGTCAGGATAAAGGCTTTACCGTTGAGCTGTGGGCAATGCCAGTACAGCGTCCGTACAACCCGAACGCTCGCCGTATGGCCGAGATGGTTCAGGCCGACTGGGCGAAGATTGGCGTTCAGGCCAAGATCGTGACCTACGAGTGGGGCGAGTATCTGAAACGCGCCAAAGCGGGTGAGCATCAGGCAGTGATGATGGGCTGGACCGGCGACAACGGGGATCCGGATAACTTCTTCGCGACCCTGTTCAGCTGCGCAGCGGCGAAAGACGGTTCCAACTATTCTCGCTGGTGCTACAAGCCGTTTGAAGATCTGATTCAACCGGCGCGTGCGACCGACGACCACAACAAGCGTATTGAACTCTACAAACAGGCTCAGGTCGTGATGCATGACCAGGCTCCGGCGCTGATCGTGGCTCACTCCACCGTGTATGAGCCAGTGCGTAAAGAAGTCAAAGGCTATGTGGTTGATCCATTAGGTAAACACCACTTCGAAAACGTCTCTATCGAATAATAAAAGCAACGCCAGGTAAGCGCTACACACCGTTAAGTCGGTACGTGTAGCGCCACCCGGCAGTAATGCTTTATCCCCTTCTCATTGAGGAGGGGATAAGATTTGTGAGCAATACAGACTCACGGTTCCAGGCCGTGCGTCATTAGAGAGAATCCGGGTTATGTTGCAGTTCATTCTCCGACGTTTGGGACTCGTCATCCCCACGTTTATCGGTATCACTCTTCTCACCTTTGCTTTTGTCCATATGATCCCCGGCGATCCGGTAATGATCATGGCAGGTGAACGTGGTATCTCCCCTGAGCGTCATGCTCAACTGTTGGCTGAACTCGGTCTCGATAAACCGATGTGGCAGCAGTACCTCCATTACATTTGGGGGGTTATGCATGGTGATTTAGGTATCTCGCTGAAAAGCCGTTTACCGGTGTGGGACGAGTTCGTGCCTCGCTTTAAAGCGACGCTGGAACTGGGTGTCTGCGCCATGATTTTCGCTACCGCCGTGGGTATTCCCGTGGGCGTGCTGGCCGCCGTTAAGCGCGGTTCCATTTTCGATCATACTGCCGTTGGCCTGGCGCTGACCGGTTATTCCATGCCTATCTTTTGGTGGGGCATGATGCTGATCATGCTGGTCTCCGTACAGCTCAATCTGACCCCCGTCTCCGGGCGCGTGAGCGACATGGTGTTCCTTGATGACTCGAACCCGCTGACCGGTTTTATGCTGATCGACACCGCAATCTGGGGTGAAGAGGGCAACTTCATTGATGCTGTGGCGCATATGATCCTGCCCGCGATGGTGCTTGGCACTATCCCTCTGGCGGTGATTGTGCGTATGACCCGTTCGTCGATGCTGGAAGTGCTGGGCGAAGATTACATCCGTACCGCGCGAGCCAAAGGGTTGACGCGTATGCGCGTCATCATCATTCACGCGTTGCGTAACGCTATGCTGCCGGTGGTGACCGTGATTGGTCTGCAGGTGGGAACGCTGCTGGCGGGCGCCATTCTGACCGAAACCATTTTCTCGTGGCCTGGCCTTGGGCGCTGGCTGATTGATGCGCTGCAACGTCGCGATTATCCGGTTGTGCAGGGTGGGGTGTTACTGGTGGCGACGATGATTATTCTCGTCAACCTGCTGGTCGACCTGCTGTACGGCGTGGTGAACCCGCGTATCCGTCATAAGAAGTAAGGGGCCATCATGTCACAGGTTACTGAAAATAAAGTTATTGCTGCGCCGGTGCCGATGACACCGATGCAGGAGTTCTGGCACTATTTTAAACGCAACAAGGGCGCCGTGGTGGGGTTGGTGTACGTCGCGATCATGATCCTGATTGCGGTATTCGCCAACTTCCTGGCGCCGTATAACCCGGCTGACCAGTTCCGCGATACCCTGCTGGCGCCGCCGGCCTGGCAGGAAGGCGGCACGCTGGCGCATCTGTTGGGAACTGACGACGTGGGTCGCGATATCCTGTCGCGCCTGATGTACGGTGCGCGTCTGTCGCTGCTGGTGGGCTGCCTGGTGGTGGTGCTGTCGCTGGTGATGGGCGTCGTGCTGGGCCTTGTGGCCGGGTACTTCGGCGGCATCGTTGATAACATCATCATGCGTATCGTCGATATCATGCTGGCGCTGCCGAGCCTGCTACTCGCGCTGGTGCTGGTGGCGGTATTCGGTCCCTCGATTGGTAACGCCGCGCTGGCGCTGACGTTTGTGGCGTTGCCACACTATGTGCGACTGACGCGCGCCGCCGTGCTGGTGGAGGTCAACCGCGACTACGTGACCGCTTCCCGCGTGGCGGGGGCCGGCGCGATGCGCCAGATGTTCATCAACATCTTCCCGAACTGCCTTGCGCCGCTGATCGTTCAGGCGTCGCTCGGCTTCTCTAACGCCATTCTCGATATGGCCGCGCTTGGCTTCCTGGGCATGGGTGCGCAACCGCCAACACCAGAGTGGGGCACCATGCTCGCTGATGTGTTGCAGTTCGCACAGAGCGCCTGGTGGGTCGTGACCTTCCCGGGTCTGGCGATCCTGCTGACGGTGCTGGCATTTAACCTGATGGGTGACGGTCTGCGTGACGCGCTCGATCCCAAACTGAAGCAGTAAGAGGTTCGAGATGGCGTTATTAAATGTAGATAAATTATCGGTGCACTTCGGCGATGTTGGTTCCGAATTCCGCGCCGTAGACCGCATCAGCTACAGTGTGAATCAGGGTGAAGTGGTTGGTATTGTCGGTGAATCAGGCTCAGGAAAATCGGTCAGTTCACTGGCGATTATGGGGCTGATTGATTATCCAGGCCGCGTGATGGCGGAAAATCTGCTGTTCAACGGTCAGGACCTGAAGCGTATTTCTGAGAAAGAGCGACGCAACCTGGTGGGCGCCGAAGTGGCGATGATTTTCCAGGATCCGATGACCAGCCTGAACCCGTGTTACACCGTCGGTTTCCAGATTATGGAAGCGATCAAGGTGCATCAGGGGGGTAACAAGAAAACCCGTCGTCAGCGGGCGATTGACCTGCTGAACCAGGTGGGGATCCCCGATCCGGCCTCGCGTCTGGACGTGTATCCGCACCAGCTTTCCGGTGGGATGAGCCAGCGCGTAATGATCGCGATGGCAATTGCCTGTCGACCGAAGCTGTTGATTGCCGATGAGCCGACGACGGCGCTGGACGTGACCATCCAGGCGCAAATCATCGAGCTGCTGCTGGAACTGCAGCAGAAAGAGAACATGGCGTTGGTGCTCATCACTCATGACCTGGCGCTGGTGGCGGAAGCCGCGCACAAAATCATTGTCATGTACGCCGGTCAGGTGGTGGAAACGGGGGCGGCGCACGACATTTTCCGCGCGCCGCGTCATCCTTATACCCAGGCGTTGTTGCGCGCGTTGCCGGAGTTTGCTCAGGATAAAGCGCGACTGGCCTCGCTGCCAGGCGTGGTGCCGGGGAAATATGACCGCCCGATGGGCTGTCTGCTGAACCCGCGTTGCCCCTATGCGACGGACAAATGCCGCAGTGAAGAACCTGAACTGGCCCTGCTGGATGGCGGTCGTCAGTCGAAATGTCATTACCCACTCGATGATGCCGGGAGGCCCACACTATGAGTACGCATGAGGCCACCTCGCAACAACCGCTGTTGCAGGCGATCGACCTGAAAAAACATTACCCGGTGAAGAAGGGGATTTTCTCCCCGGAACGTCTGGTGAAAGCGCTCGATGGGGTCTCTTTTACCCTTGAACGCGGCAAAACGCTGGCGGTGGTGGGCGAATCCGGTTGTGGGAAATCCACGCTCGGCCGTCTGCTGACGATGATTGAAACGCCGACCGGCGGTGAACTGTATTACCAGGGGCAGGATCTGCTTAAGCACGATCCGCATGCGCAGAAACTGCGTCGGCAGAAAATCCAGATTGTGTTCCAGAACCCGTATGGTTCACTGAATCCGCGCAAGAAAGTGGGACAGATTCTGGAAGAGCCGCTGCTGATCAACACTTCGCTGAGCAAAGAGCAGCGCCGTGAAAAAGCGCTGGCGATGATGGCGAAAGTGGGGCTGAAAACCGAGCATTACGATCGTTACCCGCACATGTTCTCCGGCGGCCAGCGTCAGCGTATTGCCATTGCTCGTGGGCTGATGCTCGATCCGGATGTGGTGATTGCCGATGAACCCGTCTCTGCGCTCGATGTTTCCGTCCGTGCGCAGGTGCTGAACCTGATGATGGATTTGCAGCAGGAGCTGGGGCTGTCCTACGTGTTCATCTCCCACGATCTGTCAGTCGTCGAACACATTGCGGATGAAGTGATGGTGATGTACTTAGGCCGTTGTGTGGAGAAGGGGACGAAGGACCAGATCTTCAACAACCCGCGCCATCCGTACACTCAGGCACTGCTCTCTGCCACACCGCGTCTGAATCCGGACGAGCGCCGCGAGCGCATCAAACTGACCGGCGAGCTGCCCAGCCCGTTGAATCCGCCGCCGGGCTGTGCCTTCAACGCCCGCTGCCGTCGTCGCTTTGGGCCCTGCACTCAGTTGCAGCCGCAGCTGAAAGACTACAGTGGTCAACTGGTCGCCTGTTTTGCGGTTGATCAGGATGAGAACCCGCAGAAGACAGCGATCTGACAAAAGTGCCGGATGGCGGCTTCGCCTTATCCGGCCTACAGTGATTTGTAGGCCCGGTAAGCGTTGCGCCACCGGCATTTACTCAATCAGTTTCAACAGCGGCGACAGACACAGCAGCATCCCGTACAGCAAGATCAGCCAGGTTTTCAGACCGCGCAGTTTTTCCAGTGGGGCCACTTTGTAAATCAGGAAGAAAGGGATCAGGCAGGAGACAATACCGTACAGCGGGCTGCCGAGCTGGAAGAACACCAGCACGGAGACGCGGAACGAAACCCAAATCACCAGCGTGGTGACGATAAACGCGCAAATACCCAGCGTAATGATGCGCGGAGGAATATTCCCGACGTTAACGATGCGCCCCAGCACATTCAAAATGATGCCCTTCATCGCCTCATGGAACCCCAGGTAGATCCCAAAGAATGCCGTCAGCACCGCAAAGATATTCAGCACCGTCGAGGTGATGTGGATAATCGGCCCCGGTATGACCTGTGCGGCTAACGCCAGCGCAGAAATGTTTTGCTCAAAGGCGGAGACCGCCTCCTCGTGGGTAATGGAAAAGGTGAACGAGAAGGAGAAAAACAGGATCACCGCAATGAGCGTGATGTAGCTGATACGGTGAGTGCGAATCGCCATGCGGGTTGCTTGCACTCTGTCCGCTTCACGCTTGCGATAGGCAATATTCATCGGGTTGAGAACCTGAATGAAGACTGCCGAAAAGAAGCAGAAGGGGATAGTGAGCAACACGTCGCGAAAGAATACCGACGCTTGCGGGAAGGCGGTGATATTGCTCAGGTTCCAGTGTGGGATCATTGCCAGTCCAAACACCACGATGATACCGACTTTCACCACCACCATTGGGCCGGAGATTTTAAAAAGTAGTTTCTCGCCGCCGGAGGCGATCGCCACCAGTGCCGCAAAAATCGCCACCTTGTAGATCAATGACTGCGAAAGGTCGGCGTCAGTCAGGCCGAAGGTGCGAATGTACGATGCGCTGTCGAACACCACGGAAAGCGAGTAGATAAATATGCCGTGGATAATCATCAGGAAGTAGATCACGCCGAGGAAGACGCCCCAGTTTTTCCCCAGGTAATGGCTGATGACATCGGTATAGTCGTTACAGGTTTCGCTCTCGGAGAGCGTTTTCAGGTAGATATCCTGCACGATCCAGGTGGCCGGATAGGCAATCAGAGAGGCGGTAATAAAGACCCAGATGCCTTTTAATCCAATCTGCACTGGCATTAATACCGTTCCTGCGCCAATCGCCATGCCGATGCACAGCAACACCCAGCCAAAATCGTAGCGGGTAAACGGTAAACTCTGCGACGCCGGTTTGCCGGATGCGCGGTGATCGGAAAGTGGTGATGTGTCGTGCTGCATGGAGTCCCCTGCCAAAAAGAGCCGTCACGGCTTGATGACCGCGAGGGGACGCAATTCTACAGAAGAGTGTGGGTCTCTGCCAGTTGGCTGATTGCGAGGCGTCACGCAAAGCGAAAGCGTGTTGGATGTCGGGCATGGCGGGTTATCGTAGAATCGGCGGCAAGCGGGGTTTCCCCGGTGAGGCGCAACGTTGCGGGGGCTTGATCCCTGGCGGCGTGAGTTGCTGGAAAGAGAAAACCCCCGCATGTTGTCTGGTATAAACCTGGCAACTAAACGGGGGCTTACCTTGAACCCGAACAACTCAAGGATAGCCGCGAACGGTTGCCATTGCAACACAGGCGGCGATATGACGTTGACTCAGATAAGCATGGCTTTCTGGCACGATTTAGCGGCTCCAGCCATTGCCGGTATCATTGCGGGCATGGTCGTGAACTGGCTACGTAGCCGGAAGTAAATGCGCTGATGGGCGTCTGCCTGCCGCAGTGGCAACATGCGCCCGAACCAGGCCGCAAGGGCGATCCTTGCGGCCTTTTTCGTTATTGCGGATATGGCACCCAGTCGCCGCTATTCAGACGGACGTACGGTTTGTCCTGATACTGGATAACCACCGCGTTAGCGTTTTCCGACACCACCGCCGTTTGTGGCAGGTTGCTGGTGAGTTTTGCCCAGTCCACGTTGTCTTCGGAGAAGATCTTACCGTCAAGCACGCGTACCACCAGGTCAGAAATCGCCAGGTAGCTGCTTGGCTGATTAATGACGATCGGCGCACCCTGATGCGGCGCTTTCATGCCGAAGAATTTCACGCCAGCCGGGACGTTGGTGATCGATGGGCTCGGGATATCACGCAGACCAGAGACCTGCATTCTGTCGCCTTTCAGCGCGCCGCCGTGTTCTGGTACGACAACCACCATCACCTTCCGACCCGATTTTTCCAGCTCGGTGAAGAACGCATCCAGTTCATCAAAGAATTTCTGGGCGCGCGCTTTGTAATCCGCCGTTTTGCTGACGCCAGGATAGTGGTTACCGTCATGGAGCGGCAGGGTGTTGTAGAAGGTGGCGCTACGGGAATCCTTATCTTTTTCCGTGGTTTCCATCCAGCGCTGTAGCACGGCGGTGTCGTCATACACCGGGGAACCATCAAAACCTAACAGCGGCACAGGCAAGCCCTTTTGGTCCATCAGTTCAGCCTGCATGCCGCCATTTTCACGGACCTCTTTCAGGAAGCCGCCGAATTCGCCGTTATGGCCCATCATCAGGTGCTGCGTAAAGCCCAGTTTTGACAGGTTATCAAACAGATAGCATTCATTGCCTGCCGGTTGGTACAGGTTAGTGTGCGAGGGCTGTCCGCAGCTGGCGCGCAGCAGACGAATCGCCGCCGGGCCGCTATACGACGTGGCGGAATTGAAGTGCTTAAACTGAATATCAAAGTGCGACCACAGCGGGTGCGACATCAGCCCAGCGGCTTCAATATCGGACCAGGAGAGTGAGCAGATGTTGATGACCAGCAATTCAAAGGGCTGCGCATCGGCAGGAAGCGCTGACGGGAAAGGCGTTTTACGCTTCGCTTCCGCATTGTAGAACGTATTCAACCATGCGTTGAGATTCGCCGAGGTCGGCGGCGCGGTTTGTGCCGGAATATCACCAACGACCGGCGTTCCTCCGGCGGTCGCGACCGTTTCTGCCGCCGTACCGCCCGTGGTGGTCACCGTGGTCGTCGGTTGACCCGCCGGCCACAGAGAGAAGCCTGGTCCTGCCAGCGTCAGGACGTTCAGCCAGACCATAATTGCCACCACGAAGACGGTAACCCGAATCCATTGTGACAAAAACAGCCACGCGACCAGCAGAACAAACACGGCGCCAATCATTTGCCAGTTGATAAAGCGGGTCGCGAGATCCAATAGATAGTCGGCGCTAAAGCCCGCTACCTGGGACCCCTGGCTCATAATACTTTCCGGACCTGGCAGCCAGGTGTCGTGCCAGAACAGGCCAAAACCGATCGGAATAGCTATCCAGTGACGAATGCGATGCAGGCTGTAACGCGGAACAGGCATCAGCAGGAAGGCCATAAAGACCAGGTTCAGCAGCGGGTGAAAATTCAGATAGCCCGCCCAGAGCAGGCCGAACTTGACCAGAAAATAGAAGTTCCAGCCAGAAAGGCCGCGCCAGTATTGCCAGAGTGGTGAAGGCAGTGATGCGTTTTGTGTTTGTTGAGTCATTTTTTCGTTGCCCTGGAAATCACCGTGCGGCGCAATGTTCCGGCCGGTTTAACATAACGAGGTTTTGCAAATAACAGCCGGGTCGTATTGCTGATCCGGCGTAGTGAATGGCGCGCCAGATATCCCAGCGGGAAGAAAATCAGCGCACAAACAACGATGATTTGCAGGATATCGCTGATAGTCATCATGATGAGCGCTCCGTTTCATCGTCCAGTAAGCGTAGTGGTTGCGGAATACGCCGCCACGTCTTGCCGTCATGCTCGGCATTGATGACGGGTTTCACGTTCTGGGTCAGCGGCAGCGGTTGTCCCCACTGCTCCGGCGCCAGTAAGCGCATCTGCACCAGTTCAGCGCTGATGAGATTATCTTCAAACCAGACCATGCGGTTAGAAAAGAGATCGCCGGTCGGGAGCGGAAAGATATGATTCAGTGCAGTATCAAGATCGTTGACGCGGCAAAACGACAAGAACAGAACCAGGCGGTTGCCGCCAATGGTGACAATATCGCCGGTACGGTGTGGGCGACACATCGTTAAGGCTTGCTCAACGCGGATACCCGGAACGGGCCGCAGCGCGACCATCACCCCTTTCCCGTCGGCAGGCAGCAGGGTGTTGCTCATCATATTGTTCACCGCTTCGCAGAACACGTCCCACTTCTGGAAACCGCGCAGTTTCATCGGCTGGGTCATCGACAGCAGCGTTGTGATATCTTCCGGCACGTAGCGGCTAAATTGCTGGCCCTGAACGCTTTCAATGAGCGTCAGACAACGGGAGAGCGGGGCGTTCCACGGAATCACCATATTGGCGCCGCAGCCTAACAGCAGGCGCTCGTCGGTGGCGCGCAGGCTGGCGATGTTTTCTCGCACGAGGATTTTCAGCGCGCTTCCGCGCTGGCGACGCAGAGTATGGATGCTCCGTGCCAGGGGTTCAATCTGGCTGTTTTGCTGAAGCGAAAAGATCAACGTAGCCGCCTGAGCGGTACGCGCCTCATTGAATAAACTTTCATTATTATCGAATAATTTCCAGTGCTCGGAGAGTGGCGGAGCCCCTTCCAGCACGGCGACATTACTCAGGATCTGCTTTTCATCGCTACGCGGCTGGATTTCCGCTTCTTCTTTCTGCGCCAGTTCCCACTGTCCTTCATGATGGCGGACGGTGAGCTGTTGGCGAGCGCTGACCCCTTTTTCATTACACCAGAAGGCAATATCAAACAAATGCTGATCGCCCTGATAGCGCATACTGGCGAGGCCATAAAGCGAGCGATATTCCCCCATTAAAAGAGAGAATTGTTTATCGTTATTATTCCCGGGGTTAAGCACCACTACAGAACAGTGATGGAGACGCGTCCATTTATTCATTTTATCCAGCCACAGACGCAAACGTTCAACTGGTATATTTTGCCAGCCGTTATTTGCGCAAATAAGAATGAATAAGTAATGCGTCGGATCCACGGAACACAGCAAATCGCGGGTCATAAATTGTAGACCCTTTTCCGAATTTGGCATGGAAAATAACTGAATTTTTTCCGGACCGTGAGATTCATCTAATTTGAATATTTCTCCAGGATCGCGGCCCATAGAAATGCCCGCGACTTTTGCAGTCCCGGTCTGAAAGGCAATCGTTTGATTCGCCAGGCTGATAGCGTCTTCAACGCGATCAGTGTTAACCCACCAGACTCCGCCGGCTGGCATATGGCGTAGTTCATCCCACAATGATGAGATGCCAATTGAAAATACAGGGTCCACAGCGTTCCTCGGGTCGCTATTTTATCTGTTTATCAGTTTACTAGCGAAAGCCCAGAAATAAACCTAACATTGAAATTAAAACGTATCAGATTTAGCATGTGAATCGATTTGGCGAGCAAGAAGCCTTGTAACATCGGCCTTTCCGATTCCATGACGCGTATTTTCACGAAACAACAAGTCAGAAAATGAGCAACATTTGAGCTTGCGGAATTTCGGTGAGAACGAAGCGGAATGCGAAAAGAAAAAATGTTTGAAGCATGGCGAGTCTATTCAAAGGGATAAAACAAAATGTCTGACAACGAACCCGGCACGCAAACTGATTCAACATTAGGCTATACCTTTCAAAACGATTTCCTGGCATTAAGCCAGGCTTTTTCATTGCCAGAATTTGATTACACTGATATTTCCCAGCGTGAACAGCTCGCCGCCGCGATTAAACGCTGGCCGCTGTTGGCTGAATTTGCGCAACAACAATAAGGGAGCCGTGGATGGCCATTCTGGGACTTCAGGGCATACGTGGCGGGGTAGGCACGACGTCGATCGCGGCTGCGCTGGCCTGGTCATTGCAATTATTAGGGGAAAACGTCCTGGTTGTTGATACCAGCCCCGATAATTTGTTGCGCCTGTCATTCAACGTCGATTTTACTCATCGCGACGGCTGGGCCAGAGCGATACTTGATGGTCGTGACTGGCAGGAAGGCGGGATGCGTTATACCTCGCAGCTTGATTTGCTGCCGTTTGGTCAACTGACGGCGCAGGAGCGGGAATATCCTGACCGCTGGCTGGAACGACTGGGCGGCATCGCGGCGGGCATCCGTGCGCTGAAAGAGAGTGGACGTTACTCATGGATTTTACTGGATCTGCCCCCGGGTTCCGCGCCGTTGACCCGACAACTGGTCAATGAGAGCGATCACACGCTGGCGATTGTCAAAGCCGACACCAACTGCCATGTCCGTTTGCATCAGCAGTCGCTGCCGGCGGGCGCGCATATTTTGATTAACGACTTACGCGTTGGCAGTCAGTTGCAGGACGATCTCTACCAGGTCTGGCTACAGAGTCAGCGTCGTCTGCTGCCGATGGTGATTCACCGCGATGAAGCCGTGGCTGAGTGTATGGCCGCCAAACAGCCGTTGGGGGAATACCGCAGTGACTCACTGGCCGCAGAAGAAGTGCTGACGCTGGCAAACTGGTGTTTATTACATTACTCAGGCCATAAAACTCCTGTCGGGAGCGCATCATGAGTGTCCTGTCCCGGTGGCTGCTTATTCCGCCGGTCAGCGCCCGCTTAAGCGAGCGTTATCAGGGTTATCGTCGTCATGGCGCGTCGTCTTTCAGCGCGGCGCTGGGCTGCCTGTGGGTGATCCTCGCGTGGGTCTTCATCCCACTGGAGCATCCGCGCTGGCAGCGGATCCGTGCCGAACGTAAAGCGCTCTATCCGCATATTAACGCCGCGCGTCCGCGTCCGTTAGATCCTGCCCGTTACGCCATTCAGACCCTCTGGTTGATGGCGACGTCGCCGCGTCAGGAGACGACGCAGCCCCGCTGGCAAACCTTCTCCCGTCTGCAAGGCGTCAGAGGGCGTTACCATCAGTGGATGGATGCGCTACCGGGACGCGTGACGCAAAACACCACGCACCTGGATAAACAAAAGGAGCTCGGTCACCTGAGCCCAGGCGCGCGTCGCTTTATTATCGGGATTATTGTCACCTTCTCGTTGATTCTGGCGCTGATATGCGTGACCCAGCCGTTTAACCCGTTGGCGCAATTTATCTTCCTGATGCTGCTGTGGGGCGTTGCGCTGATCGTGCGCCGCATGCCGGGTCGCTTCTCTGCGCTGATGCTGATTGTGCTGTCGCTGACGGTATCGTGCCGCTATATCTGGTGGCGCTATACCTCCACGCTGAACTGGGACGATCCGGTGAGTCTGGTCTGCGGGCTGATTCTGCTGTTTGCCGAAACCTATGCGTGGATTGTGCTGGTGCTGGGTTACTTCCAGGTCGTCTGGCCGCTGAACCGCCAGCCGGTGCCGCTGCCAAAAGATATGTCGCAGTGGCCGACGGTGGATATCTTTGTGCCAACCTACAACGAAGAGTTACACGTGGTGAAAAACACCATTTACGCGTCGTTGGGTATCGACTGGCCGAAAGATAAGCTCAATATCTGGATCCTCGACGATGGCGGACGTGAAGAGTTCCGCCAGTTCGCCCAGACCGTGGGGGTGAAATATATTGCCCGTACCACCCATGAACACGCTAAAGCCGGGAACATTAACAACGCGCTGAAATATGCCAAAGGCGAATTTGTTTCGATCTTTGACTGCGACCACGTGCCGACGCGTTCGTTCCTGCAAATGACGATGGGCTGGTTCCTGAAAGACAAGAAGCTGGCGATGATGCAGACGCCGCACCACTTCTTCTCACCGGACCCGTTTGAACGTAACCTCGGACGTTTTCGCAAGACGCCAAACGAAGGCACGCTGTTTTACGGTCTGGTACAGGACGGTAATGACATGTGGGATGCCACCTTCTTCTGCGGTTCCTGTGCGGTGATTCGCCGTAAACCGCTGGATGAAATTGGTGGTATTGCCGTTGAAACGGTGACGGAGGATGCGCATACGTCGCTGCGTCTGCACCGTCGCGGTTATACCTCCGCGTACATGCGCATTCCGCAGGCGGCAGGGCTGGCGACCGAAAGTTTGTCTGCCCACATCGGTCAGCGTATTCGCTGGGCGCGCGGGATGGTACAGATTTTCCGACTCGATAACCCGCTGACCGGCAAGGGGCTGAAGTTCGCTCAGCGATTATGTTATGTCAACGCGATGTTCCACTTCCTGTCAGGTGTTCCACGACTGATCTTCCTGACCGCTCCGTTGGCGTTCCTGCTGTTGCATGCCTATATCATTTATGCACCCGCGCTGATGATTGCGCTGTTCGTCCTGCCTCACATGGTCCACGCCAGCCTGACCAACTCGAAGATTCAGGGCAAGTACCGCCACTCCTTCTGGAGTGAGATCTACGAAACGGTGCTGGCCTGGTACATCGCGCCGCCGACGCTGGTGGCGCTGATCAACCCGCACAAAGGGAAATTTAACGTCACCGCAAAGGGCGGGCTGGTCGAAGAAGAGTATGTCGACTGGGTGATTTCCCGTCCGTACATCTACCTGGTGTTGCTTAACCTGTTCGGTGTGGCCGTGGGCGTCTGGCGTTACTTCTACGGGCCGGAAAATGAAATGCTGACGGTTATCGTCAGCCTGGTGTGGGTGTTCTACAACCTGATTATTCTCGGCGGCGCGGTAGCGGTGTCGGTTGAAAGTAAACAGGTTCGCCGCTCACACCGTGTTGAAATTTCTATGCCGGCGGCGATTGCCCGTGAGGACGGACACCTGTTCTCGTGCACCGTCCATGATTTCTCCGACGGCGGTCTGGGGATCAAGATCAACGGTCAGGCCCAGGTGCTGGAAGGGCAGAAGGTGAATTTACTGCTCAAACGCGGCCAGCAGGAATATGTCTTCCCGACGCAGGTGGCGCGCGTTTGGGGTGAACAGGTGGGGCTGCAACTGATGCCGCTGACCACCAAACAGCATATCGATTTTGTGCAATGTACGTTTGCCCGTGCTGATACATGGGCGCTCTGGCAGGACAGCTATCCGGAAGATAAACCGCTGGAAAGCCTGTTGGATATTCTGAAGCTGGGTTTCCGTGGCTATCGCCATCTTGCGGAATTCTCCCCGTCTTCCGTCAAAATAGTTTTCCGGTCTTTGACTTCTCTGGTTTCCTGGGTTGTGTCGTTCATTCCACGCCGTCCGGAGCAGGACGAGGTGGCGGTGCAACAGCCGGATCAGGTTATGGCTCAACAATGATGATAACGCGATGAAAAGAAAACTTTCCTGGATTTGTGCAGTGGCAATGGGGATGAGCGCAATCCCTTCTTTCATGACGAATGCGACGCCTGCAACACAACCACTGATAAACACTGAGCCAACCGTGGCCCCGGCGGCGGCCCCTGCACAGGCAGATGAAAATCAGCCGGTGGGTCAGGTCATGCCGGGCGTTCAGGGGGCTGATGCGCCGATTGTGGCGCAGAATGGCCCCTCCCGTGACGTGAAACTGACGTTTGCGCAGATCGCGCCGCCGCCGGGCAGCATGGTGCTGCGTGGCGTGAACCCTAACGGCAGTATTGAATTTGGCATGCGCAGCGATGAAGTGGTCTCCAGAGCCGTGCTGAATCTGGAGTACACCCCATCGCCGTCCCTGCTGCCGATACAGTCGCAGCTTAAGGTCTATCTGAACGATGAGCTGATGGGCGTGCTGCCGGTCACCCAGGAACAGTTGGGCAAAAAGACGCTGGCGCAAATGCCGATCAACCCGTTGTTTATCACCGACTTTAACCGCGTGCGGCTGGAGTTCGTCGGCCACTATCAGCAGGTTTGTGAAAACCCGGCCAGCAGTACGCTGTGGCTGGACGTCGGTCGCAGCAGCATGCTGGACCTCACCTACCAGACGCTGGAAGTGCAAAACGATCTCTCGCACTTCCCGGTACCGTTCTTCGATCCACGCGACAACCGCGCGGTGACGCTGCCAATGGTCTTTGCCGGCTCGCCGGATCGTACCCTGCAACAGGCGGCGTCAATCGTATCGTCCTGGTTTGGTTCCCGGGCGGGCTGGCGAGGTCAGCACTTCCCGGTGCTGTACAACACGCTGCCGGATCGTAATGCGATCGTCTTTGCCACTAACGACAAGCGACCTGATTTCCTGCGTGAACATCCGCCGGTGAAAGCGCCGGTGATCGAAATGATCAGCCATCCGGATAACCCTTATGTGAAGCTGCTGGTGGTGTTTGGTCGTGACGACAACGATCTGCTGCAGGCCGCGAAAGGGATCGCCCAGGGCAACATTCTCTTTCGCGGTAGCAGTGTGGAAGTGAACGAGGTGAAACCGCTGCTGGCGCGTAAACCGTACGATGCGCCAAACTGGGTGCGCACCGATCGTCCGGTAACCTTCGGCGAACTGAAAACCTATGAAGAGCAGTTGCAGTCCACCGGGATGGAACCTGCGGCGATCAACGTCTCTCTGAACCTGCCGCCGGATCTCTATCTGCTGCGCAGTACCGGTATTGATATGAACCTCAATTACCGTTACACCACGCCGCCGACCAAAGACAGCTCGCGCATGGATATCAGTCTGAACAACCAGTTCCTGCAAGCCTTTAGTCTGACCAGCAATGAGAAGAGCAACCGTCTGTTGCTGCGTCTGCCGGTACTGCAAGGGCTGTTGGACGGAAAAACGGATGTTGCCATTCCGGCGCTGAAACTGGGTGCGATGAACCAACTGCGGTTTGACTTCGAGTACATGAACCCGATGCCGGGCGGCTCGGTTGAAAACTGTGTTACCTTCCAGCCGGTGCCGAACCATGTGGTGATTGGCGACGACTCCACCATCGACTTCTCGAAGTACTACCACTTCATTGCGATGCCGGATCTGCGCGCGTTTGCGAACGCGGGCTTCCCGTTCAGCCGCATGGCGGATCTGTCGGAAACCATCACCGTGATGCCGAAAACGCCGAACGAAGCGCAGATGGAAACGCTGCTCGACGCCACCGCGACCATTGGCGCCCAAACCGGTTTCCCGGCGATTAACCTGACCATCACCGATGACAGCAGCCAGATTCAGGGCAAAGATGCGGACATTCTGATTATCGGCTCGATCCCGGACAAACTGAAAGACGACAAGCGTATCGACCTGTTGGTCCAGGCGGCGGAAAGCTGGGTGAAAACCCCGATGCGTCAGACGACGTTCCCGAGCATCATGCCTGATGAAGCCGATCGTAAAGCGGATGCGCAGGCGACGGTAACGTCAAGTGGACCGATGGCGGCGGTCGTCGGCTTCCAGTCGCCGTTTAACGATCAGCGTAGCGTGGTGGCGCTGCTGGCGGACAGTCCGCGTGGCTACGAGTTGCTGAACCAGGCCATCAATGACAGCGGCAAACGGGCGGCGATGTTTGGTTCCGTCTCGGTGATCCGTGAATCTGGCGTGAACAGTTTACGTGTTGGCGATATTTACTACGTGGGCCATCTGCCGTGGTTTGAACGTCTGTGGTATGCGCTGGCTAACCATCCGGTGCTGTTAGCGGTGCTGGCGGCGATCAGCGTGGTATTACTGGCCTGGGTGCTGTGGCGTCTGCTGCGCATCATCAGTCGCCGCCGTCTCGATCCGGATCATGAGTGATAAATAATGAACGCGTTGCGAAGTGGGATAGTCATGGTGTTAATGCTGGCCGCACTGAGTGTACAGGCGGCCTGTACCTGGCCCGAGTGGGATCAATTTAAAAAGGATTACATCAGTCAGGAAGGGCGGGTGATTGATCCCAGCGACGCACGCAAAATCACCACCTCGGAAGGGCAAAGCTATGCGATGTTCTTTGCTCTTGCCGCCAACGATCGCCAGTCCTTTGACCAGCTACTGGACTGGACGCAGAACAACCTCGCGCAAGGGTCGTTGCAGGAACATCTGCCCGCCTGGCTGTGGGGACAGAAAGATCCCTCCACCTGGGCGGTGCTGGATAGCAACTCGGCTTCTGACGGTGATATCTGGATCGCGTGGTCGCTGCTGGAAGCGGGACGCTTGTGGAAAGAACCGCGCTATACCGACATCGGCAAAGCCTTGCTGAAACGTATTGCCAGCGAAGAAGTGGTGACGGTGCCGGGGCTGGGCTCCATGCTGTTGCCCGGCAAGATTGGTTTTGCCGAAGCCAACGCCTGGCGCTTTAATCCGAGCTATCTGCCGCCGCAGCTGGCGCAGTATTTCACCCGTTTCGGCGCGCCGTGGTCCACTCTGCGTGAAACCAACCAGAGACTGCTGTTAGAAACGGCACCGAAAGGTTTCTCGCCGGACTGGGTCCGTTACGAGAAAAACAAAGGCTGGCAATTAAAGGCAGAGAAAACGCTGGTCAGCAGTTACGACGCGATTCGCGTCTATCTGTGGGCGGGCATGATGCATGACGGCGACCCGCAGAAAGCGCGGCTGCTGGCAAAATTCAAACCGATGGCAACCCTGACAACTAAAAACGGTCTCCCGCCGGAGAAAGTGGACGTCGCCAGCGGCAAAGCGCAGGGCAATGGCCCGGTAGGCTTTTCTGCGGCCTTACTGCCTTTCCTGCAAAACCGCGACGCACAAGCGGTGCAGCGACAGCGCGTAACGGACCATTTCCCCGGCAGCGATGCCTATTACAGCTACGTGCTAACCCTCTTCGGACAAGGGTGGGATCAGCATCGTTATCGCTTCACCGCCAAAGGTGAGTTACTACCTGACTGGGGCCAGGAATGCGCAAGTTCAAATTGAGTTTACTCGGGGTTTCACTCGGCATTGCCCTGATGCCCTTTGCCGACGCCGCGCCGTCGGCGCAACAGCAGTTGCTGGAGCAGGTGCGGCTGGGAGAAGCAACGCACCGTGAAGATCTGGTGCGCCAGTCGCTCTATCGCCTCGAACTGATTGACCCGAATAATCCGGATGTTATTGCCGCTCGCTTTCGTTACATGCTGCGTCAGGGCGATAACGACGGCGCGCAGAAACAGCTTGATCGACTTTCTCAGTTAGCGCCAAGTTCTGACGCCTATAAATCGTCGCAAACCACCATGCTGTTAGCGACGCCGGATGGGCGTCAGTCGATACAGCAGGCGCGTCTACAGGCGACAACCGGGCATGCCGAAGAGGCTGTCGCCGCCTACGATAAGTTATTCAAGGGCAACCCGCCGGAAGGCGACCTGGAAGTGGAGTACTGGAGCGCGGTGGCAAAAATTCCGGCCCGCCGCAATCAGGCGATCAATCAGCTCAAGGCGATTAACGCCCGCAGTCCGGGCAATAACCCATTGCAAAATACGCTGGCGCAACTGCTGTTTGATAACGATCGCCCGGCCGAAGGCTTTGTGATTCTGGAGCAGATGGCGAAATCCAACACCGGGCGGAATGCCGCGGCCACTATCTGGTACACCCAGATCAAGGATCTGCCGGTCAGCGACGCCAGCGTGAAGGCGCTGCAAAAATACCTCACGGTATTCAGCGAGGGGGACAGCGTGGCCGCTGCGCGCAGTAAGCTCAGCGAACAGCAAAAACAGCTCTCCGATCCGACATTCCGCGCGCGTGCGCAGGGTCTGGCGGCAGTCGACGCTGGTCAGGGTGGACGGGCGGTTTCTGAATTACAGCAGGCGGTGAGAGCCAACCAAAGCGACAGCGAAGCCGTGGGCGCGCTGGGGCAGGCCTACTCTCAGCGGGGCGATCGCGCCAGCGCCGTTGCGCAGTTTAAGAAAGCGCTGGCGATGGATCCGCAAAGCGGGAGCCGCAGCAAGTGGGAAAGCTTGCTGAAAGTGAACAGTTACTGGCTGGCGATTCAACAGGGCGATGCCGCGCTGAAAGCCAACAATATTGACCAGGCTGAACGTCTCTATCAGCAGGCCAGAAACATCGACAATACCGACAGCTATGCGGTGCTGGGGCTGGGCGATGCGGCAATGGCGCGGAAAGATTATCCGGCTGCCGAGCGCTACTACCAGCAGACGCTGCGCATGGACAGCGGCAATACCAACGCCGTACGCGGTCTGGCAAACCTCTATCGCGCGCAGTCGCCGGAGAAAGCCTCCGCGTTTATCGCCACGCTCTCTGCCAGCCAGCGTCGCAGTATTGATGATATTGAACGTGGACTGGAAAACGATCGCCTGGCGCAGCAGGCCGAAACGCTGGAGAACCAGGGCAACTGGGCACAGGCTGCGGAGCTGCAACGCCGCCGACTGGCGCTGGATCCAGGCAGCGTCTGGATAACGTATCGTCTGTCACGCGATCTGTGGCAGGCCGGGCAGCGTAGCCAGGCCGATGCGCAGATGAGTGAGCTGGCACGTCAGAAACCCAACGACCCGGAACAAGTGTATGCGTATGGGCTGTACCTGTCCGGCAATGATCAGGATCGGGCGGCGTTGGCGCACATCAACAGCCTGCCGCGCAGTCAGTGGAACAGTAACATTCAGGAACTGGCCGACCGCCTGCAAAGCAACCAGGTGCTGGAAACGGCTAACCGTCTGCGCGACAGCGGCCGGGAGGCTGAGGCGGAAGCGCTGTTACGCCAACAGCCTGCCTCCACCCGTCTCGATTTAACGCTGGCCGACTGGGCGCAGCAGCGTGGGGAATACAATGCGGCGCGAGGCGCTTACGACGCCGTGCTGGCGCGCGAACCGGACAACGTCGATGCGATGCTGGGGCTGACGGAAGTGTACATCGCCCAGGGCGACAAGCCTGCCGCGCGAGCGCAACTGACAAAACTGCCCGCAACGCAGACACCGTCAATCAACATGCAGCGGCGAATCGCGCTGGCGCAAATGCAGCTTGGCGACACCACTGCGGCACAACAGACCTTCAATACTTTGATTCCGCAGGCCAAAGCGCAGCCGCCATCAATGGAAAGCGCGATGGTGCTGCGTGACGCCGCGAATTTTCAGGCGCAGAGCGGCGAGCCGCAACAGGCGCTGGATACGTACAAAGACGCGATGGTGGCGTCCGGCATCACGCCAACGCGTCCGCAGGATAATGACACCTTTACCCGTCTGACCCGTAACGATGAAAAAGATGACTGGCTGAAGCGTGGCGTACGCAGCGATGCGGCGGATTTATATCGTCAGCAGGATCTGAACGTCACGCTGGAGCATGACTATTGGGGATCGAGCGGTACCGGCGGCTATTCTGATCTGAAAGCGCATACCACCATGCTGCATGTGGATGCGCCGTATTCGGACGGTCGTATGTTCTTCCGTACCGATCTGGTCAACATGAACGCGGGCAGCTTCTCAACAGATGCAAATGGTCGCTACGACAATAACTGGGGCACCTGTACGCTGGAAGACTGTAGCGGCAGCCGTAGCCAGTCGGACACGGGGGCGAGCGTTGCCGTTGGCTGGAAGAATGACACCTGGAGCTGGGATATCGGCACCACGCCGATGGGCTTCAACGTCGTCGATGTGGTCGGCGGCGTCAGTTACAGCAATGACATTGGGCCGCTGGGTTATACCCTGAACGCGCACCGCCGTCCGATTTCCAGTTCGCTGCTCGCCTTTGGCGGACAGAAAGATGCGCAGAGCCACAACGGCGACAGCAACGACGTTAACACCGGTAAAAAATGGGGGGGCGTTCGCGCGGACGGCGGCGGGATTAGCCTCAGCTACGACAAAGGTGAAGCCAACGGCGTCTGGGCGTCACTCGGCGCCGATCAGTTAACCGGAAAAAATGTCGAGGATAACTGGCGCGTCCGGTGGATGACCGGTTACTACTACAAAATCATCAACGAGAATAATCGCCGCGTTACCGTGGGCCTGAACAATATGATCTGGCACTACGACAAAGACCTGAGCGGTTATTCGCTGGGCCACGGCGGCTACTACAGTCCGCAGGAATACTTGTCCTTCGCGGTGCCGGTGATGTGGCGTCAGCGCACGGAAAACTGGTCCTGGGAACTGGGAGGCTCCGTATCCTGGTCGCATTCGCGCACCAAAACCATGCCGCGTTATCCGTTACTGAATCTGATTCCGTCGGATTACCGCCAGGAAGCCAGCGAACAAACTAACGGCGGCGGCAGCAGCCAGGGCTTTGGTTATACCGCGCGGGCGCTGATCGAGCGTCGGGTGACCTCTAACTGGTTTGTCGGGACCGCGGTGGATATTCAACAGGCAAAAGACTACGCGCCAAGCCATTTACTGCTGTATGTTCGCTATTCCGCCGCAGGATGGCAGGGTGATATGGATTTACCGCCGCAGCCGTTGGTACCGTACGCAGACTGGTAATCAGAAAAGTCCTTTTCAGACACAGCCTCTCTCAATGCCGCCGCGATCGGGTATACTCGGGCGGCAATCTGGGATATCCGGGGGAGACAATATTGCGCGTCAGTCGCTCGTTAACAATTAAGCAGATGGCAATGGTGGCTGCCGTTGTCATGGTGTTTGTGTTTCTGTTTTGTACCGTTTTGCTGTTTCATCTGGTGCAGCAGAACCGCTATAACACGGCGACGCAACTGGAAAGTATTGCCCGTTCGGTACGTGAACCGCTGTCTGCTTCAATTTTAAAGGCCGATATTCCCGGAGCCGAAGCGATTCTCGCCAGTATCAAGCCGGCGGGGGTGGTGCAACGGGCCGATGTGGTGCTACCGAATCAGTTTCAGGCGCTGCGCATGAGCTTTATCCCTGAACGGCCTGTCCCGGTGATGGTGACCCGGCTCTTCGAACTGCCGGTGCAGATCTCGCTGCCTCTCTATTCGCTTGAACGTCCTGCGAATCCGCAACCGCTGGCGTATCTGGTACTCCAGGCCGACTCATTCCGCATGTATAAGTTTGTGATGAGCACGCTGTCTACGTTAGTGACCATTTACTTACTTCTATCCCTGATGTTGACGGTGGCCATTAGCTGGTGCGTGAATCGCCTGATTCTGCACCCGCTGCGCAAAATTGCCCGCGAGCTGAATAACATTCCGCAACAGGATTTGATTGGACATCAGCTGGCGTTGCCGCGTCTGCATCATGATGATGAGATTGGCCTGCTGGTGCGCAGCTACAACCTCAATCAACAACTGGTCCAGCGCCATAGCGAAGAGCAGACGGACAACGCGATGCGTTTTCCGGTCTCTGAACTGCCGAACAAAGCGTTCCTGATGGGGCTGCTTGAGCAGGTCGTGGCGCGTCAGCACACCACGGCGCTGATGATTGTCACCTGTGAAACGCTGCGCGATACGGCAGGTGTGCTGAAAGAGGCGCAGCGGGAAATTCTGCTGCTGACGCTGGTAGAGAAACTGAAATCAGTACTGTCGCCGAGAATGGTGCTCGCGCAGATCAGCGGTTACGATTTTGCCATTATCGCCCACGGCGTCAAAGAGCCGTGGCACGCGATTACGCTAGGTCAGCAAGTACTCACTATCATTAATGAACGACTGCCGGTGCAGGGGATCCAACTCCGCCCGAGCTGCTGTATTGGCGTGGCGATGTATTACGGCGATCTCAGTGCAGAACAGCTCTACGGACGCGCGGTCTCCGCAGCGTTTACCGCCCGACGCAAGGGCAAAAATCAGATTCAGTTCTTCGACCCTGAGCAGATGGAAGCGGCCCAGAAACGGCTGACCGAAGAGAGCGATATTCTCACTGCGCTGGACAACCACCGTTTTGCCCTGTGGTTGCAGCCTCAGGTGGAGATGAGCAGCGGCAAGGTGGTCAGCGCTGAAGCGTTGCTGCGCATGCAGCAGCCGGACGGAAGCTGGGAATTGCCGGAAGGGCTGATTGAGCGGATTGAGTCCTGCGGCCTGATGGTCACCGTGGGCCACTGGGTGCTGGAAGAGTCCTGCCGCCAGCTCGCAGCCTGGCAGGAACGGGGGATCACCCTGCCGCTGTCGGTCAATTTGTCGGCGCTCCAGTTGATGCACCCGAATATGGTGTCAGACATGCTGGAACTGTTAAATCGTTACCGTATCCAGCCGGGTACGCTCATTCTGGAAGTGACGGAGAGTCGGCGGATCGACGACCCGCATGCCGCCGTGGCGATACTGCGTCCGTTGCGTAACGCCGGCGTGCGTATCGCGCTGGACGATTTCGGTATGGGCTACGCGGGACTGCGCCAGCTCCAGCACATGAAATCCTTGCCCATCGACGTGCTGAAAATCGACAAAATGTTTGTTGATGGCCTGCCGGAAGATAACAGCATGATCTCGGCGATTATCCTGTTGGCGCGCAGTCTGAATTTGCAGATGGTGGCGGAAGGCGTCGAGACTGAAGCGCAGCGTGAATGGCTGGCGCAGGCAGGTGTTGAAATCGCTCAGGGCTTCCTTTATGCCCGTGCGGTACCTGCAGAAACCTTCGAAGAACGTTATCTGAAGCACAATTGATGTGATTACAATACTTTAAAAAGGTCCGGCTTGTGCGAGCCAGCTCAAGGTTTTTAACATTTTTGTTTCAATTATGATCCTGGTGCATTTCTGCGATGTTGTCTGGGTGTTATTTTAAGGCCGCAGGTTAACCAAAACCTTACAAGACCTGTGGTTTTTACTTCAAGGACACCCTATGAAAATCTCTCTGTTTAAAAGCCTCTACTTTCAGGTCCTGACAGCAATTGCCATTGGTATTCTCCTTGGCCATTACTACCCTGAATTAGGCGCACAAATGAAACCGCTTGGCGACGCGTTCGTTAAGCTGATCAAGATGGTCATCGCACCTGTTATCTTCTGTACTGTCGTGACCGGCATTGCAGGCATGGAAAGTATGAAAGCGGTGGGCCGTACGGGTGCGGTTGCGCTGCTTTACTTTGAGGTTGTCAGTACGATTGCGCTGATCATTGGTCTCATTATCGTTAACGTGGTGCAACCCGGTGCCGGGATGAACGTTGATCCGGCAACGCTGGATGCGAAAGCGGTAGCGATTTACGCCGAACAGGCAAAAGACCAGGGAATCGTAGGCTTCCTGATGGATATTATCCCGGGCAGCGTCATTGGCGCCTTTGCCAGCGGTAACATCCTGCAGGTTCTGCTGTTTGCGGTGATGTTTGGGTTTGCCCTGCATCGTCTGGGCAGCAAAGGCCAGCTGATTTTCAACGTCATTGAAAGCTTCTCGCAGGTCATTTTCGGCATCATCAACATGATCATGCGTCTGGCGCCAATCGGGGCGTTCGGGGCAATGGCGTTTACCATCGGTAAATATGGCGTGGGTACGCTGGTGCAGTTGGGGCAACTGATCGTCTGCTTCTACATCACCTGTATTCTGTTTGTGGTTGTTGTGCTGGGTTCGATCGCCCGTGCAACAGGCTTCAGCATCTTTAAATTTATCCGCTATATCCGTGAAGAACTGCTGATCGTGCTGGGGACGTCCTCTTCCGAGTCTGCGTTACCGCGTATGCTCGATAAGATGGAGAAGCTTGGCTGTCGCAAGTCGGTTGTGGGGCTGGTTATTCCCACCGGCTATTCGTTTAACCTTGATGGAACCTCAATATACCTGACGATGGCGGCGGTGTTTATCGCCCAGGCCACCAACAGTCATATGGATATCTTCCATCAGATTACGCTGCTGGTAGTACTGCTGCTCTCCTCGAAAGGGGCGGCGGGCGTTACCGGAAGTGGCTTTATCGTGCTGGCGGCGACCATCTCTGCGGTTGGCCATCTGCCGGTTGCCGGGCTGGCGCTCATCCTGGGTATCGACCGCTTCATGTCTGAAGCCCGTGCGCTGACCAACCTGGTCGGTAACGGCGTGGCAACGGTAGTGGTCGCGAAGTGGGTGAAGGAACTGGACCACAAGAAGCTTGATGATGTGCTGAATAATCGTGCACCTGAAGGCAAAACGCACGAAATATCCTCTTAATTTCGATACTTATGACCGCAGTCCCTTGTGGGGCTGCGGGCTCCTGCGCATAATTGACCCCTGGGCCCGAATCCTTCAACATGGAGGTATCGGGTTTATTTCACTTCTTCCGTGACATTTTCATGTTCTTGCGGTCTAACACGAAGTGTTTTTAACGTCATATTCAGACAAGCCCAACAGGGGTTGTCTTTTTATTACCAGGATTGTTGATCAGGGGTTCACATGCAGGGCACAAAAATTCGACTTATAGCGGGCGGTTTGCTGATGATGGCCACTGCTGGCTATGTGCAGGCAGATGCGCTCCAGCCTGACCCGGCATGGCAACAGGGGACGCTGGCGAATGGTTTACAGTGGCAAGTGTTAGCCACCCCGCAGCGCCCCAGCGACCGTATCGAGGTCCGTCTGCTGGTAAATACCGGTTCGCTCGCCGAAAGTACTCAACAGAGCGGTTTCAGTCATCTTATTCCCCGTATTGCGTTAACCCAAAGTGGCGGCCTCGATGCCGCGCAGGCACGTTCACTGTGGCAGCAGGGATTTGACCCTAAACGTCCGATGCCGCCTGTGACCGTCTCTTACGACTCCACACAGTACAATCTTAGCCTGCCCAATAACCGCAACGACCTGCTGAAAGAGTCGCTGAACTATCTGGCGAACACGATGGGCAAACTGACGATCACCCCCGACGTCGTCAATCATGCGCTAAGCACAGAGGACATGGTCACCACGCTGCCCGTCGACACGAAAGACGGCTGGTGGCGCTATCGTCTGAAAGGGTCGGCGCTGTTGGGCCACGATCCCGCCGAGCCGGTAAAAATGCCGGTGGACGCGGAGAAAGTGCATGAGTTCTATCAGAAGTGGTACACCCCGGATGCGATGACGCTGATTGTCGTCGGCAACGTTGATGCGCGGTCGGTGGCCGAGCAAATCAACAAAACGTTTGGTGAACTGAAAGGGAAACGTGAAACCCCTGCGCCAGTGCCGACGCTCTCGCCGTTGCGTGCGGAGGCGGTGAGCATTATGACCGACGCGGTGCGCCAGGATCGTCTCTCTGTCATGTGGGATACGCCGTGGCAGCCGATTCGCGAGTCTGCCGCGCTGTTGCGCTACTGGCGTGCGGATTTAGCGCGTGAGGCGCTGTTCTGGCACGTTCAGCAGGCGCTGAGTAAGAGCAATGCGAAAGATATCGGCCTCGGCTTTGACTGCCGCGTGCTGTTCCTGCGCGCCCAGTGTGCAATCAACATCGAATCGCCAAACGACAAGATTTCCGCCAATCTGAGCACCGTGGCGCGTGAACTGGCGAAAGTGCGTGATAACGGCCTGCCGGAAGAAGAATTCAACGCCCTGGTGGCGCAAAAGAATCTGGAACTGCAGAAACTGTTTGCGACCTACGCCCGTACCGATACCGATATTCTCATCAGCCAGCGTCTGCGCTCGTTGCAAAATCAGGTCGTGGATATCGCGCCTGAACAGTACCAGCGTTTGCGTCAGGACTTCCTGAACAGCCTGACCGTTGAGATGTTGAATCAGGATCTGCGTCAGCAGTTGTCGCAGGATATGGCGCTGATTCTGCTGCAGCCGAAAGGCGAGCCGGAATTCAACATGAAGGAGTTGCAGGCGACGTGGGATCAAATCATGGCACCGGTGACTGCTGCGGCGACGCCGATAGAAACGGATGATGCACATCCGGAAGTGACAGATATTCCGGCTGCACAGTAGCGGAGATTGCCTGCTGATGCTGCGCTTATCAGGTCTGGAGAACGAGTTTCCCAGGCCTGATAACGCATTTTCGTCGCGCCTCGACGCTAGTTTTACTGCGGCATGGCGTCGCGTGGGATAATCGCCCCGCGATGCTGAATGACGGTGCTGGCGGTCAGGTGACCCCGTCTGGCGGCATCGGCGGCATCGCCGCCGGTTAAGCGAACGGCCAGATACCCGGCGCTGAACGAATCACCAGCAGCAGTGGTATCGATCACTTTTTCTTTCGGCAGTTTCACCGCAGGAACGTCGATCGGTGCTTCACCGTCGACAGACACCAGGCACGAATCCGCACCGCGTTTCACCACCACTTCCTGCACGCCCGCGGCATGCGTCCGTGCGATCACCTCTTCAACCGGCTTCACGCCCCAGAGCGCATCTTCGTCGTCCAGCGTCAGGAAGGCAATATCGGTGCATTCCAGCATCTTCTGATACACCTGCCGGGTCTCTTCTTTGCTGGCCCACAGGCGCGGACGGTAGTTGTTGTCGAAAATCACTTTCCCGCCATTGGCGCGGCATTCATGCAGCAGCGACAGCAGTTTGTCACGGCTGGATGGGCTCAGGATCGCGAGGCTGATACCGCTCAGGTAGAGATAGTCAAAGGTCGCCAGCTCTTCGCAGATAGCCGCTGACTGCTCGCTTTCCAGCCAGAATTTCGCTGCCGCTTCGTTGCGCCAGTAATAGAACGTCCGCTCACCGGTGCTGTCAGTTTCGATGTAGTAGAGGCCAGGCAGACGGTTTTCCATGCGCTGCGTCAGCGAGGTATCCACGTTTTCGCCTTGCCATGACTCGAGCATCTGCTGGCTGAAACTGTCCGTGCCCAGCGCCGTGACGTAGTGCACGGAGAGTGCCGCAGCATCAACCTGACGGGCAATGTAAACGGAGGTATTCAATGTGTCGCCACCGAATCCGCGCTGAACATCTGCGCCTTTCTGTGACAGCTCAATCATGCATTCGCCAATCACGGCAATCTTTTTGGACATAGTCGTGAACCTGCTTAGAAAAAGTTAGCGTTAGTGTGCGCTGTGGGTGTTAGGTGGTCAATCATATTAAAACAACGTTCCAAAATTTTTTTTGAGCCAGTCCGTATTCTGCATTGATTTTTACCAAACCGTTTTCGATTTTGCGCGTGGCTGAACATAAAGTTCTCCGTCTGAAGGCCGATAACCTTTGACGAGTCGGGGCAGTAACACACTTAATCACGGGACATCTGAGATGATAAACCAGGTTATCCAGCAGCGAAGCAATTCCGAGGCGAGCATTGAAAGCTTGCAGGATCGGCGCTTTTGGCTGCAGTGCGAGCGTGCTTACACTTATCAGCCGATTTACCGGACCGACGGACGCCTGTTAGCCGTTGAGCTGCTGACGGTGGTGACGCATCCGGACAACCCAACCCAACGTATCGCGCCCGACCGCTATTTTGCCGGGGTGGCGGTGCGCCATCGCATTGATATCGTCAAAGAACAACTTCAGCTACTGGAGCAGAAGGCCGACTTTTTCCAGCGTCATGAATTGTTGGCCTCTGTGAATGTCGATGGCCCGACGCTCCTCGCCATGCGTCAGCAGCCCAACATTGTGCAGATGATTGAGCGGATGCCGTGGCTGCGTTTTGAACTGGTCGAACATATTCATCTGCCAAAAGAATCCTCTTTTGCCAGCATGTGCGAATTTGGCCCGCTGTGGCTGGATGATTTCGGCACCGGGATGGCTAACTTCTCTGCGCTGAATGAAGTCCGTTATGACTACATAAAAGTCGCGCGCGAACTGTTCGTGATGCTTCGCCAGACGCCAGAGGGGCGCAATCTCTTCACCATGCTGCTGCAACTGATGAACCGCTATTGCCGCGGCGTGATCGTTGAAGGAGTGGAAACGCTGGAAGAGTGGCGCGACGTACAACGTTCTCCCGCCTTTGCCGCACAGGGCTATTTTCTGTCGCGCCCGGTTCCGTTCGCCTGTCTCGACGAGGTCATTCTGTCACTGTAAAAACCGGCAGTTTCCGCTAACTCCGTCTGGCTGGACTATCTTTAGGACAGGCAAGGAAAGACGTGAGGACGCTAACTATGACTAAAGCCGGAAAAATAACTGCAGTGATAACAGGGACTTTCTTGTTGTTGATCGTGGTCGTTATCGTGCTGATAGCGACATTTGACTGGAACCGCCTCAAACCGACCATCAACCAGAAAGTCTCTACCGAACTTAACCGACCGTTCGCTATTCGCGGTGATTTAGGCGTTGTCTGGGAACGCCAGAAGCAGGAGACCGGCTGGCGCAGTTGGGTGCCGTGGCCGCACGTACATGCTGAAGATATTATCCTCGGCAATCCCCCCGACATTCCTGAAGTGACGATGGTGCACCTTCCCCGCGTCGACGCGACGCTTGCCCCGCTGGCGCTGTTAAGCAAAACCGTCTGGCTGCCGTGGATCAAGCTGGTGAAACCCGATGCGCGGCTGATTCGCCTGTCCGAGAAAAACAATAACTGGACCTTCGACCTCGCGAATAGCGAAAACAAAGATCCGAATGCCCAGCCGTCTGACTGGTCCTTCCGGCTGGACACTATTCTCTTCGATCAGGGACGGATCGCTATCGACGATAAGGTCAGCAAAGCCGATATCGAGATCCTGGTCGATCCGCTGGGCAAACCATTGCCGTTCAGTGAAGTCACGGGAAGTAAAGTGAAAGGCGATAACGCGAAGGTTGAAGACTACGTGTTTGGCCTGAAGGCGCAGGGGCGATACAACGGCGAACCACTCACCGGAACGGGAAAAATGGGCGGCATGCTGGCGCTGCGTAGCGAAGGCGCAGCGTTTCCGGTACAGGCCGATTTCCGTTCCGGCAATACCCGGGTGGCGCTGGTGGGCGTGGTTAAGGACCCAATGAAGATGGGCGGCGTCGATCTGCAACTGAAATTCTCCGGGGATTCACTGGGCGAGCTGTACGATCTGACGGGAGTGCTGCTGCCGGATACGCCGCCGTTCGAAACGGACGGTCGGCTGGTGGCGAAAATCGACACCAACGCATCATCGGTGTTTGACTACCGGGGGTTCAATGGGCGGATCGGCGACAGCGATATTCATGGCTCACTGACCTATACGACAGGAAAACCGCGTCCGAAGCTGGAAGGTGATGTGGAATCGCGCCAGCTCAGACTGGCGGATTTAGGACCGTTGATCGGCGTCGATTCCGGTAAAGGCGCGGAGAAAGCGCAGCGTTCGGAACAGAAAAAGGGCGAGAAGAACGTACAACCCGCGGACAAAGTGCTGCCCTATGACCGCTTCGAAACGGACAAATGGAATGTGATGGATGCCGATGTGCGCTTTAAAGGGCGGCGTATTGAACATGGCAGCAGCCTGCCCATCAGCGATCTCTCGACCCACATTATTCTGCAGAATGCCGATCTGCGTCTGCAGCCGTTGAAGTTTGGTCTGGCGGGCGGCAGCATCAGTTCGAACATCCATCTGGAAGGGGACAAAAAGCCGATGCAGGGACGTGCGAATATTCAGGCGCGGCGTTTAAAACTGAAAGCGCTGATGCCGGATGTTGAACTGATGCAGAAAACGCTGGGGGAGATGAGCGGTGATGCCGAATTTCGTGGAACCGGGAATTCCGTGGCGGCGCTGCTGGGTAGCAGCAACGGCAACCTGAAACTGCTGATGAATGACGGGCTGATTAGCCGCAACCTGATGGAGATTGTCGGTCTCAACGTCGGGAACTTCATCGTCGGGCAAATCTTTGGCGATGACGAAGTGCGGGTTAACTGCGCGGCGGCAAATCTCGACATTGTAAACGGCGTAGCGCGCCCGCAAATTTTCGCGTTCGACACCGAAAATGCGCTGATCAATGTCACCGGGACGGCGAGCTTTGCCTCAGAACAGCTGGATTTGACCATCGACCCGGAGAGCAAAGGCATCCGCATCATAACCTTGCGTTCGCCGCTGTATGTGCGCGGGACGTTTAAGAACCCGCAGGCGGGGGTAAAGGCCGGGCCGTTGATTGCGCGTGGCGCGGTAGCTGCGGCGCTGGCGACGTTAGTGACGCCCGCCGCCGCGCTGCTGGCGCTGATTTCACCGTCAGAAGGCGACGCCAACCAGTGCCGGACGATTTTATCGCAGATGAAGAAGTGATGGTGTGCCTGCGTTGTGCCGGGTGGCGCTTGCGCTTACCCGGCCTACGGAAATGGAGTCCGGGTAAGGCATCGCCACTACCCGGCATGTAAAGATTACAGCGACTGATGACGCGTCTCGTGGGTTAACAGCAGCGCAATCAGGGTTAATGCCGCCATTGATGCCAGATAGGTGCCCACCGCCGCCAGCCCGTAGTTGGACTGCAACCACGCGGCGATATACGGTGCGACAGATGCCCCGAGAATCGAAGAGACGTTATAGGAGAACGACGCGCCGGTGTAGCGTACTTCGGTCGGGAACAGTTCAGGCAACAGTGCGCCCATCGGCCCAAACGTCAGCCCCATCAGGCTCAGCCCCAACAGCAGGAAAGCGAAGACCAGCACCGGATTACCGGATCCCAGCAGCGGCTTAAAGGCGAACAGCGCAAACAGGATAATCATTGTGGTGATGATGACCATGCTCTTACGACGGCCAAACGCATCCGCGAGCAGGCCGGCGACCGGCACCATCACGCCAAAGCCAATGACCGCCATCATCAGCATCCACAGCACGTCGTTGCGCGGCAGGCCCAGACCGACCGGCGCAGCGGCGGTACTGAACGTCATTGAATACACGGTCATGATATAGAACAGCGTATAGGTCGCCAGCATAATGAACGTGCCGAGGATCGTCACGCGAACGTGTTTGGTCAGTAACGTCCCCAGCGGGATTTTCACCTGTTTTTTCGCGGCGGCCACTTTGGCGAAAACCGGCGTCTCATGCAGCGAAACGCGGACGTACAGGCCGATAATCACCAGCACCGCTGAGAAGATAAACGGAACGCGCCAGCCCCAGCTCATGAACTGCTCATCAGTCAGCAGCCAGGAGAGCAGCAGGAAGGTTCCGTTGGCAAAGAAGAAGCCAATCGGTGCGCCCAGCTGCGGGAACGAGCCGTACAACGCACGCTTACGCGGCGGGGCGTTCTCTGTCGCCAGCAGCGCTGCGCCGCCCCATTCTCCACCCAGTCCCAGGCCCTGCCCAAAACGAGCCAGCGCCAGCAGCAGCGGCGCGAAGACGCCAATGGTGGCATAGCCTGGCAGCAGGCCGATGATCACCGTTGAGATCCCCATTGTCAGCAAAGACGCCACCAGCGTCACTTTACGTCCTACCCGGTCGCCAAAGTGGCCGAAGAGCGCAGAGCCAATTGGGCGCGCGACAAAGGCGATGGCGAACGTGGCGAGCGACTGTAGCGTTGCCGCTGTCGGGTCGCTCTGCGGGAAGAAGATGTGCGGGAAAACAATCACGGCGGCGGTCGCGTAAATGTAGAAGTCGAAGAACTCAATGGCGGTGCCAATGAGCGAGGCGACGACGACCTTATTGCGCGAATTGACCGGAGTATGTTCCTGCTCGTTATCGAGTGTGGTGGCGGTTGCTTGCATAGTATTTTCTTATTTTTGGCGAACGAACGGCCATATTACGCACAGCAAAAGCGACATTTCAATCTGTAACAACCGCTCAACATGGTTAAAAATCAGGCAAAAAGCGGATAATGTTTACGCCTGCGATTTCTCGTCCATGAAATGCTTCACATAATTTTAAAATTAGTGGATAAAACTGGTTTTTGGTTAAATAAAAGTTAAGGACTGGATTTATGTGCTAAATGAGCGGAGCGAGGCGGAAGTAAGTGCCTGAACATAGTGCCGGATGGCGGCGCAAGACACTTATCTGGCCTGGGTAGCGGGTGAACGGTAGGCCGGATAAGCGCAGCGCCATCCGGCACAATACCGCGCATCAACGGTGTGTTTTGCCCGGCATCCGGGGATCGTCTTTGTACTCGGCGGTCGCAATCCATGCCGCGCAGAACAGCGTCAGACGTGCGAAAAAGTAGAAGAACGCCATCAGTCCCAGTACGGAACCAAACGCCGCGCCGGAGGGCGATTTCACCAGCGCCGGCAGAGTCCAGGTCATGATGATTTTAATGACTTCAAAGCCAATCGCCGCAATCAGCGTACCGCGAATCAATGCCTTTTTACGTGGACGATGACGCGGCAGACGCCAGAAAATCCAGAAGAACAACAGGTAGTTGGCAAAAATGGAGATCGCCAGGCCAATCAACCGCCAGGTGGGCTTCAGCCACTCAATGCTGTCGAGATAGAGGGCGGAGATAATCATTTGTTGCGCCGAACCGGCGACCGAGGTGATCGACAGCGTCACAATCAAGGCAATCAACAGGCCAATCAGCGAGATGAAATCGCGCAGGTATTTGATCCAGATTTTTTCCTGATCCTGCGGCGTGCGCTCCCAGACGTCCCGCGACTGGGCGCGTATCGCCTCACGCAGGTTGCCCATCCAGTTAATCCCGGAGTAGAGGGCGATCCCTAACCCGACCAGACCGACGGTGGTACGCTGCTGCACCGCCGTATTGATGGTGCTTTTCAGCGTAGCGGCAAGCGTCGGGTCGCTGACGTTCATCAGGATTTTATTGAAGATGTCCTGCAACAGCGTGGGATGCGAGGCAAGAATAAAGCCCGCCGCGGCAAACGACACCATCAGGATGGGGATCATCGACAAAAACGAGAAGTAGGTAATGGCCGCGCCGAACTGGTTCCCTAACCGATCGTTAAAGCGTTCGGCCGCGCGAAGCAGGTGCGCAATTACGGGAATGCGCTGGATTTTTTCGACTGTGGTGGTCACCGTTTTCAGCTTCTCGCTGGCGGTGCTTTTCTTCTCGTGCTCAGCATCCCCGGTCGTGTCGATTTTGCGTACCGGGTCGTGTTCAAGTTCCTCAGTGGGGCGTTTTACGTCGTTATCCTGCATCATCAGGTCAGGCGTCCTTCTTTTGTTAATTCTCTGGACAGTATAGCGTCTCAGTCCACGTAGTCCTTCATTACCCCGGTCAGCCACTCCATAAACAGGTGCACGCGGCGTGAAAGATTACGCCGGTGCGGGTAAAGCAGCGATACCGGCATCGGCGAGGCGCGGTATTGCGGCAGCACCTCAACGAGTGTACCGCTGCGTAACGCCTCACGAACCCCGACGCGCGGAACCTGAATAATGCCCAGCCCAGCCAGACAGGCAGCGTGATAGGTTTCGGTGCTGTTAACCGTTAGCGTGCCGCCGGTTTTTATCCACTGTGTCCCGCCGCTGGTGGCGATTTCAAAACCCGGCGGTCGTGTCCCCAGGTTTAGCGAGTAGTGCACCACCGCATGGGAGGCGAGATCCTCAAGGCTTTCCGGATAGCCAAAACGCGTCAGGTACTGCGGGCTGGCGCAGTTGATCACGGTCAGCTTGCCTAGCGGACGCGCGATCAGGCCCGAGTCCTTCAGCGTGCCGACGCGCACCACGCAGTCAAAGCCTTCGCGGATCAAATCCACCAGTCGATCACTGCTGCTGAGCTCCAGTTCAATTCCAGGGTACTGCTGCAAAAAGGCGGGCAGGCGGGGGATCACCAGATTTCGCGCGACGCCAACCGGCATATCGACCCGTAGCTTACCGCTGATGCTGGTGGGATCGTGCTGAAACAGACCGTCCAGCTCATCCAGATTGCTCAACAGATCTTTCGCCCGTTCGTAATAGACCATGCCGTCCTGCGTCAGTTGTACCCGCCGCGTGGTGCGGTGTAAGAGCTGGGTGCCCAGATGGTTTTCCAGCGCCTGAATCTGGCGCGATACGCTACCTTTAGGGAGTCCCAGCGTGTCGGCAGCGCGAGAAAAACTCTCCAGCTCTGCGACACGAATGAATAACTGCATTGCATGAATTTTATCCATCCTGTAGCCCTATTGTTGTTCCAGATGAAACAGTCATGCGCAATTAGCGACATTTATTGTTTTTCTATCACCTAATAAGCTTTAGCTCAATCCACACAACAGCTGAAATGAGGTTTCTTATGACGCAACGTATCGCATTGGTGACCGGCGGGAGCCGCGGACTGGGGAAAAACGCCGCGCTTAAGCTGGCGGACAAAGGAACGGATATTCTCTTTACTTACCACAGTCAACAGCAGGCGGCGCGGGATGTCGTCGCTGAAATTGAGCAAAAAGGCAGGAAAGCGGCGGCAATTCAACTGAATGTCGGTGATAGTGCCAGTTTTGCGGCTTTTGCCTCTGAGGTGAAAACGCAGTTGCATACTCACTGGAACAGAGAGACGTTTGATTATTTAGTGAACAATGCCGGGATCGGTTTATACGCCCCTTTTGCCGACACCTCAGAAGAGATGTTTGACGAACTGATGCGCATCCATTTTAAAGGCCCGTTTTTCCTGACGCAGCACCTGTTGCCGTTGATTAACGAGGGCGGGCGTATTCTTAATGTTTCAACCGGGCTGGCGCGTTTTGCCCTGCCGGGGTATGCCGCCTACGCCTCGATGAAAGGGGCGATGGAAGTGCTGACGCGCTACCAGGCGAAAGAACTGGGCGCGCGTGGGATTTCGGTGAATGCCATTGCACCTGGCGCGATTGAGACTGATTTTGGCGGTGGCCGTCTGCGGGATAATAAAGAGCTGAATGCGTATGTGGCTTCGCAAACGGCACTGGGCCGCGCCGGTCTGCCCGATGATATTGGCGATGCGATTGCGGCGTTACTCAGCGACGAACTGGCCTGGATGACGGCGCAGCGTATTGAAGTTTCGGGTGGGATGTTCCTGTAAGCCGAATTGAGCGAGCCTTTGCGCTCGCTGAATGAGCATCAAATGCGAATTTTAATTCTGTAACATAATTCCACGCAGGCGACGGTTTCCTTTCTCATGCGTGTTCGTTATTCTCACTGAGATTTAATTTTCAATTAAGTTTATGGGTGGTGAAATATAAGGAATTCCTTAATTTATCGCCTGTTTTTTATCCCCGGATGTAATTCTCGTGTTTCAGCTGTAAAAAATTGTTTTTTTACTTCTCTCCCGACGCGATATCTGTACAATGGCCCCCCGCCAAATGGCGAATGTTTATTTTACCCGTCGGGTAATACCCTTCCCCTCCTTAATATTATTATCGGAAACGGTGGAGAGAGTAATGCAAATCATCATGTTTGACAGGCAGTCAATATTTATTCATGGAATGAAAATCAGTTTACAGCAACGAATTCCAGGAGTGAGTATTCAGGGTGTCAGTCAGGCCGATGAACTCTGGTATAAACTGGAAGAGAACCCGGAAGCCCTGCTCATGCTGGACGGCGATCTTGACGGTGATTTTTGCCGTTGGATCCTGCAAAAAACGGTGCAACAGTTCCCCCTCGTCAAAACCTTAATTATCGCGACGGACTGCGCGAAAAAAGGATTACAGGAACTGACGCAATATAATGTGCTCGCTATTATTTCCCGCGATTCTGAACCGGAAAAATTTGTACTGGCGATCAATAGTGTCGCGATAGGGATGATGTTTTTACCCGGTGAATGGTTAACGACTCCGGCAGCGGAATGTCGTGATATTAATGCCTTAAGCGCCCGGCAGCGGGAAATTTTAACGATGCTGGCATCAGGCGAGTCAAATAAGGAAATTGGCCGGGCGTTAAATATCAGTACCGGAACGGTGAAAGCGCATCTTGAATCACTCTACCGCCGACTGGATGTTAAAAATCGCACCCAGGCGGCAATGCTGCTGGTTCAGCCTTAATACCCCGCTATTATATTACGACCGGGTTCCTGCGGTCGTAATATATTCCTGTTTTAATAACCCCAGCAGCCAGTCATTCTGCCAGCGCTGTTGCAGCCAGTAACTCTCCCTGAGCGTACCTTCCAGTACAAACCCCACTTTCTCCAGCACATGCCGGGAAGCCTGATTACCTTCAGTGACACAGGCAGTCAGACGGCGCAGACCCCCGGTGGTAAATGCGTAATCGCAGACGGCGCGTAGTGATTCTGTCCCGTATCCTTTTCCCTGCGCGTCTGGCGTCAACAGGAACCCGACCTCGGCACAGGCTTCCCCACGATGAATGTAGCCCGTCACCCCGAGCGGCTTGTGGTTTTCGTTATCGCACAGGAGCAAACACAGCCAGTGTGAGTCGCCTGGATGCCATGCCGGTAAGCGAGAATCGAACGTTTCCCGAATGTCGCGCTCACTTCGCGCGTCGGCCACATGGCGCATCACGTCCGGATCCTGCTGCAGTGCGAGAAAAAAGGGCCAGTCGGCAGAGGTTATCGGGCGACAGGTCAGGCGGGTTGTTTTCAGTATGGGCACGGGGCTCTCTCCTGGGATATTTCTCAATGTTCACGTAGCGGTCACTGTATTAATTATTGAACTTGTTATATCTATAAAAACTAATAATTAAAACAAAGAACTAAAGCAAAATTAATGGCTTCCGCATGGGGGCGCTTTTAGCGAAGGAAGAGAATGACAATTAGCGTTTTGACGACACGCACCACCTTTGAACACTGTCTGGGGATTATCCGCCAGGCCTCGGTGGAGATCCTGCTGCTGCTGGGGGTACATGCCTCTGATGGCAAAGACCCGCGCTGGTTTCTGGAACACCTGGATCAGGCCCGGCTGAACCTGGGCGGCTGGAGTCAGGTCGCCCGGCGCCTGCATCTCAACGACGCGCAACTGAGCCAGTTCACGCTACAACTGCGCCATCTCCAGCAATGCGTACCGCAATATGACAGCGGGCAGGAGGTCAGTGAGAACCAACTGATTGCCGCCCTGCGCGTGGTCAGGTCGCTGGAGTTGCTGCGCCATCATCAATCGTTACTCAATTTTAAAACGGACATTGAAGAGGCCGACCACAGTCAGCAAGTGCGCGCAGAACGGCAGTTGCGCACGATTGAGCTGACCCTGACCGCGCTTATCTCGCAGATGTGGCCGGATAAAACGCAGCTCAATAATTACCTCAAAGACAACTTTGGCGCGGATAAACTCAGACGCTGGATTAAGCTGGGTGAACGTCAGGATCCGCTGAATGGGATGCGTTTTAGCGAGCTGGCGCTGATGATTGTCGATAAAAAGACCTTCACCCGCCACTATTCCGGCATCTTTAACGACGCGTCAGTGCTGAACCTGTTTGTTGAACCGCGTCTGACGCTGCGGGTGTTTCTCGATGACTGTCGCCAGGCGCGTAACACGGTGCTGGCCGGGGAGCCGCTGTCATCGGCACAGTTGACGTTACTCTCCTGTCAGTTTCAGCATATAGTCCGTCCTGTCCAGCGGGCCTATGAGCAAGGGCGCGCCCGCATTAATCCGGCGGCGTTGATGATTGTGGAAGAGGGGCAACTGGCGCAGTTTTGGGAGGAGGCGCGGAAAAAGGACCGTCAGGCGGGAGGCGATACCGAGGAAATTGGCGAATCCATTGAACCCCCGCGCAAGCGTTCCCTGCGCACGGCGGAAGAACGTGAACAACTGATCACAGGCGTGCTCTGGGGCGCGGTGGGGCTCATGGTGATCGCTATCCTGGGCGGTGGCGCGTGGTTAGTGAGTTCACAGCCGCCCGCGCCCGCGCCAAACATCAAGATCACCCAGGCGGAACCCAAGCGCGAATTGCCTTCCGCACGCGAAATGGTGACGCAGATGGGCATCACCTGGGATGTGTTTAATATGCGTGCGGCGATTGATCGCAATGACACTCGGGTCACCGCGCTCTTTTTGCAGGGCGGTATGAACTGGCAGGTCTCGTGGACCGAAACGGCGTTTTCCCGCGATAATACGGATGTCCTCGACCTGCTGTTGCGTTATCCCTCACAGATGGATGAGAGCAAACCCTGTCGCCGGTTTATCAATACGCTCGGCCACGCGATGTCTGGCGGCGCGTCGTTGACCGGCCAACATAAAGCGTATTTGCGGCGCTTTTGCACTGTGCCTGCAGTGGTGTCGCGGCAGCAGCATGATGCTGAACAGTCGGAACGACGTTACCGCGCCGACCCCAGCGCGGATAACAAGAAATGGCTGAAAATTCAGAGCGATATTTACGACGTGATCCGTTAGACGTTATGGCTCTCCATACAGCCCAATCAGACGGCGTGCGACGCCGTTGGTCCAGCCAAAACCATCCTGCAACGGATATTCGCCGCCGCCCCCTTCGCGCGGGGTGCCGCTGGCGATGTGATATTTCTCAATAAGTTTATGATGTTGTTGATAAAAATGATTCACCGTCTGCAGCCAGCTATGGGCGATTTCGTCTCCCAGCGCATCATCGCCGTACATCTTAAAGCCCTGAATCGCCATCCACTGTAGCGGCGCCCAGCCGTTGGGCTTATCCCACTGCTCGCCCGTTTCGTACTCGGAGGCCATAATGCCGCCGGGAGTCAACAGGCGGGCACGCACGGTATCCCCCAGCCGATCGGCCTGTTCATGGGTCGCCATCCCGACGTAGAGCGGGACAATGCTGGCGGCAGAGAACAGCGCCATCTGCTCCCGCCGCCAGTCATAGTCGCGATAGCAGCCATTTTCCTCATCCCACAAATAGCGGTTGACGGCAGCCCGTCGGTTGCTCGCCTTCTGGCGGAACAGTGCCTCAACGTCGCGTTCGCCTTTCAGCGCCGAAATATTGGCGATAGCGCTCTCCAGTTTGAACAGGAACGCGTTGAGATCGATAGGGATAAACTGCGTGGTGCGAATACTCGCCAGTCGCCCGGCGTCGCGCAGCCAGCGGGAGGAGTAATCCCAGCCGGATGCCGCGCCGGCGCGCAGATCGCGATACACTTCATTCGGCGGACGACCTGAATGTTTGGCGGTTTCCACATCTTCCAGCCATGACTCATCACGCGGCGTGTCACGGTCGTCCCAGTAGCGGTTAAGCAGGGAACCGTCCGGCATTCTGACCACATGGCGATAGGCCTGGTTGAGTACCAGCGACTCTGCGCCATCCATCCAGAAGGCATACTCCATTTTCAGATGGTCGAGATAGCGCCGTGCGCCGCGTACGCCGTCCTCTTCGAACAGTTCGACCATCAGCGCAAATACCGGCGGCTGCGAGCGGCTGAGGTAATAAGTACGGTTGCCGTTCGGAATGTGGCCGTAGTTTTCAATCATCCACGCGAAGTTATCTGCCATACATTTCAGCAGGTCTTCGCGGCCACTTTCCGCCAGACCCAGCATGGTGAAATAGGAGTCCCAGTAGTAGGTTTCACTGAATCGGCCGCCTGGCACGATATAGGACTGCGGCAGCGCCAACAGCGATGACCACGGAATATGATCCTGCGGCTCGCGAGTGAGTACCGGCCACAGCTGATCGATGTGCTCTTTCAGGGAATTTTCAGGATTGGAGACGTATTCGGTACCGTACTCTTCCGGCAACCAGAAATGATTTTCGATAAAGCGTCGCAAATCGAAATCCCGATGACGACGAACTTTGCGGTAGCGAATCAGAATATCGAGCGGATCCATTTTTGGCGCACAGTCAGGAAACGTTTTGCTGTCGGCAAAAATTTTCGAGGACTGGACGTGCTCGAACAGTTCGAGATAGCGGTCGGCTGGTGTCAGGGCGTCAGAGGCGGGGAGCCCCTCAATCATCTCAGGTTCCGGTTCTGCTTCAATCATCTCATCCAGTTTTAACTCGCACGGATCCGTTTCGTAGAAAAGATCGACGTCGATCGTGATTTCCTCTGACGGGGCGTGTTGCAGTTGCTGGTTGATCATAATGAGAAAGACCTCCGGATTGCGTCGTAAAGGATACGGGTGTTGCCCGGCTGTCTTTTAAGCGTAGACATTCGCTTCGGTACGCGGGGTGCAAAGTGTGCGGTAGATCACGTTTATACCGCAGGCATTTAACGCAGTAACACTATAATGCACTGATAATTCGAAATAATTATACTTCAGTATAATAGTCGAGAAGGCTTATTTTCGGAACATTCGATTGCAACGATTTGTGAATAACGTGATATTCAGGCCCCCGCTTTCTTAATCTTCTGTCGTTATTAATACACGATGGGGGCATTTAACTGTATTTAGTGAATTATTCTCACTCTGTCTGTGAGTTTGTCTGGGCTATGATGACGATGTTACCATTTCTCATGACGTGCATCACGACGCCCATCGCGACGGTTTTCACGTTTATCCTGGCGGCAGTGGGCATTGCTTTTATCGTCGTTCCGGACACATTCTCGTTTTGTTTCTCGGCCATCCTGGCGAGAATCCTGGCGAATGTCCCTGGCATCCTGGCGTTTTTCAGAACGATTGGTGGCGTGTGCTGGCAATGTTAAAAGTGGGAGAAGTATTACTGTAAATACGGCAGAAAGTATTGCTTTTCTCATCGGGTGAAAACCTCATAAAAATAAAATATAAAGCATTCCATTACTATTAATGCGATAAATAGTTCATGGTCAGACTGGAATACTATGGCTGATTTTAATTTATGCCCGGTAGAAAATCGTTTAATAGCAGGAACAACATTGTCCATTTTTAAATTAGAAATAAAAAACCCCGCTATTTCACGGGGTTTTGGCGTTTAACGCATGGTCACAAACTCTTCCGCCGCCGTCGGGTGAATGGCGACGGTGTTGTCGAAGTCTTTCTTGGTGGCGCCCATTTTCAGCGCCACTGCAAAGCCCTGCAACATTTCGTCCATGCCAAAGCCGATGCCGTGGATGCCGACGATTTTCTCTTCCGGGCCGACGCAGACTAACTTCATGCGGCACGGCTGGCGGTGTGAGGTTACCGCGGTATACATCGCAGTAAACGAAGATTTATACACTTTCACCTGATCGTCGCCATACTGCTCGCGGGCCTGCGGTTCGGTCAGACCTACGGTGCCAATCGGCGGGTGGCTGAAGACCACGGTAGGGATATTGCTGTAGTCCAGATGCTCGTCAGGCTTGTTGTTAAACAGGCGCTCAGAAAGACGGCGACCTGCCGCAACGGCAACCGGAGTCAGCTCGACGGCACCGGTGTTATCCCCGACCGCATAAATCCCGTCCACGCTGGTATTCTGGTACTTATCGACGACGATATATCCTTTTTCGTTGGTTTTTACGCCCGTTGCCGCCAGGTTGAAGTCATCGGTGGCCGGTTCACGACCAATCGCCCAAATCAGGCAATCGACCGTTTCACTGCGACCGTCATCCAGTTCGAGCGTCAGGCTGCCATCGGCATTTTTTACCACCGCTTTCGGGATCGCATGGGTATGGAGCTCAGGCCCTTCGGCATTCATCACTTCGACCAGGGTTTCGGTGATCATCGGATCAAAGCTGCGCAGCGGCGCGTGTTTACGCACGAACAGATGAGTTTTGGCACCCAGACCGTTAATCACGCCCGCCAGTTCCACGGCAATATAACCGGCACCGACAACCGCGACGCGCTCCGGCAGGGCCGGCAGTTCAAAGAAACCGTCGGAGTCGATACCGTATTCCACGCCCGGAATATCAGGGTGGCTCGGACGACCACCTGTCGCGATCAGGATATGGTCGGCGGTAAGGGTCTCGCCATTGACTTCGATGGTTTTGGCATCGACGAAGCGGGCAAAACCTTTGATGACATCAACGTTATTTTTACCCAGCACGTTGTCATACGAGGTGTGAATACGGTCGATATAGGCGGTACGACTGGCAATCAGTGTATCCCAGTTGAATTTATTGATCGTGGTGTCAAACCCGTAGTCCGGACCATACATGTGGATCGCTTCACGGATCTGCGCAGCATGCCACATCACTTTTTTCGGGACGCACCCGACGTTAACGCAGGTGCCGCCCAGCGCTTTGGCTTCAATCAGCGCACACTTCTGGCCGTACATGGCTGCACGGTTAATCGAGGCGATACCGCCGCTGCCACCGCCGATGGCGATGTAGTCATAATGCTTGCTCATGAGTCTTATCCTTCCGTTCTGATTGCCGCGATTGTATACCTGAAATCAATAGCTTCCACCGATGACTGCGATTACTCTGGCACGATCCAGCTTACCGAGGTATGCCCGGTACCCGCTGGCACCAGCTTGCTGTGCAGCCACGGCAGCACCGAGTTCATTTGTGCTTCCAGCTTCCACGGCGGGTTGACCACAATCATGCCGGAGGCGGTCATGCCGCGCTGGTCGCTGTCCGGGCGGACTGCCAGCTCAATTTGCAGGATTTTACGGATGCCGGTCGCTTCCAGATCGTGCACCATGCGCTTGATTTGCTGGCGTAACACTACCGGATACCACAGGGCATACGTCCCAGTGGCAAAGCGTTTATAGCCTTCGCTGATCCCGGCGACGACGGCCTGGTAGTCCGATTTAATTTCATAAGGTGGGTCGATGAGGATCAAACCGCGACGGGAGACCGGCGGCAGTTTTGCCTTCAGTTGCTGATAACCGTCGGCACGGGCGACGCGGGCACGTTCATCTTTCTGGAATTCACCCCGCAGCAGCGGGAAATCGCTCGGATGTAGCTCCGTCATATGTAGGCTGTCCTGCTCGCGCAGCAGCTGACGGGCGATCAGCGGGGAGCCCGGGTAGTAACGCAGTTGCCCGCTACGGTTGAAGTGTTTGACCACGCTGATATACGGCTCGAGTTCGGCTGGCAGGTCGTCCTGCTGCCAGATGCGGGCGATACCTTCCAGGTATTCACCGGTGCGTTCAGCATGCTCGCCGCTTAACTGATAACGGCCCGCGCCTGCATGGGTGTCCAGATAGAGAAACGGCTTCTCTTTCTCTTTGAGCGACTCGATGATCAGGCTCTGAACCGTGTGTTTAAGGACGTCGGCGTGGTTGCCAGCGTGGAAGCTGTGGCGATAACTGAGCATGGGTAAACGTGTTCCAGGTTGTAAACGTAGGCCCGATTAGCGTCACGCTTTCGGGCGAATAAAAAGTCTATCGCCACAGTATACAGAAAACTCACCGCTGCCGCGAAAGCGCAACGCCTGGCATTGAAATCCTCTACACTTATCCCCATTCTACAGGGATATTGCACAGCGCCGGATGCGCGCTACATTCACCTTCTTCAAACAGGACAGCGCTTATGACCAATCCTCTACTGACGCCTTTCGAGCTCCCTCCCTTTTCCAAAATTCAGCCGGAACATGTGGTCCCGGCGGTAACGAAAGCGCTGAACGACTGCCGTGAGAATGTGGAACGCGTTGTGGCGCAGGGTGCGCCCTACAGCTGGGAAAATCTCTGCCAACCGCTGGCGGAAGTCGATGACGTCCTGGGGCGTGTTTTTTCTCCGGTCAGCCATCTGAATTCAGTAAAAAACAGCCCGGAACTGCGCGAAGCATACGAACAAACCCTGCCGCTGCTGTCGGAATACAGCACCTGGGTCGGTCAGCATGAAGGTTTATACAAGGCATACCGCGACCTGCGTGACGGCGATCATTACGCCACGCTGAACACCGCACAGAAAAAAGCCGTGGATAACGCGCTGCGCGACTTTGAACTCTCCGGGATTGGCCTGCCGAAAGAGAAACAGCAGCGCTACGGTGAGATCGCCACCCGCCTGTCTGAACTGGGCAACCTGTACAGCAACAACGTGCTCGACGCCACCATGGGCTGGACGAAGCTGATTACTGACGAAGCAGAGCTGGCCGGGATGCCGGAAAGCGCGCTGGCGGCAGCAAAAGCACAGGCCGAAGCGAAAGAGCAGGAAGGTTATCTGCTGACGCTGGATATCCCGAGCTATCTGCCGGTAATGACCTACTGTGACAACGGACAGCTTCGTGAAGAGATGTACCGCGCTTATGTGACCCGGGCGTCCGATCAAGGACCTAACGCCGGTAAATGGGACAACAGCCCGGTGATGGCGGAAATTCTCGCCCTGCGCCACGAGCTGGCGCAACTGCTGGGCTTTGAAAGCTACGCCTTTAAATCGCTCGCCACCAAAATGGCGGAAAACCCACAGCAGGTGCTGGAGTTCTTAACCGATCTGGCGAAACGCGCGCGTCCGCAGGGCGAGAAAGAGCTGGCACAATTGCGTGCTTTCGCGAAAGCCGAGTTTGGCGTCGATGAACTGAACCCATGGGATATCGCTTACTACAGCGAAAAACAGAAGCAGCATCTGTACAGCATCAGTGACGAACAGCTGCGTCCGTATTTCCCGGAAAACAAAGCGGTAAATGGCCTGTTTGAAGTGGTAAAACGCATTTACGGCATCACCGCGAAAGAGCGTCACGATGTGGATGTCTGGCATCCGGACGTGCGTTTCTTCGAACTGTATGACGAAAACAACGAGCTGCGCGGCAGTTTCTACCTCGATCTCTATGCCCGTGAGCACAAGCGCGGTGGAGCGTGGATGGACGACTGCGTTGGTCAGATGCGTAAAGCGGACGGCTCACTGCAAAAACCGGTCGCCTATCTGACCTGTAACTTTAACCGTCCGGTCAATGGTAAACCGGCGCTGTTTACCCACGATGAAGTGATCACTCTGTTCCACGAGTTTGGTCACGGCCTGCATCATATGCTGACCCGTATCGAAACCGCTGGCGTTTCCGGGATCAACGGCGTGCCGTGGGATGCGGTCGAACTGCCGAGCCAGTTTATGGAAAACTGGTGCTGGGAGCCGGACGCGCTGGCGTTTATCTCCGGTCATTACGAAACCGGTGAACCGCTGCCGAAGGAATTACTGGATAAAATGCTGGCGGCGAAGAACTACCAGGCGGCGCTGTTCATCCTGCGTCAGCTGGAATTTGGCCTGTTTGACTTCCGTCTGCATGCGGAATTTGATCCGCAGCAAGGGGCGAAAATCCTCGACACCCTGGCGGAGATCAAAAAACAGGTCGCCGTGGTGCCGGGGCCGTCATGGGGCCGCTTCCCGCATGCATTCAGCCACATCTTCGCTGGTGGTTATGCGGCGGGGTATTACAGTTACCTGTGGGCTGATGTGCTGGCAGCGGATGCGTTCTCACGTTTTGAACAAGAGGGCATTTTTAACCGGGATACCGGACAGTCGTTCCTCGACAACATTCTGACGCGTGGCGGGTCTGAAGAACCGATGGAACTGTTCAAACGCTTCCGTGGCCGCGAGCCGCAGCTCGATGCGATGCTGGAGCATTACGGGATCAAAGGCTGATTTACCCGCCATACTTCACGTTGCCTCTTCGGCAACTGCGCTCACTACACCCTGGTCGCGTACGCGTTGTACGCTTCCAGGGATTCGTTCCCTTGTTGTCTTGATGCAACTCGAATTATTTAGGGTAAAGCGGAATTGAAAATCTGCTTAGTTGATGAAACGGGCGCCGGAGACGGCGCCTTATCTGTTCTGGCCGCCCGCTGGGGACTGGAGCATGACGAAGATAACCTGATGGCGCTGGTGCTGACACCGGCGCATCTGGAGCTGCGTAAGCGCGATGAACCGAAGCTCGGCGGCATTTTCGTGGATTTTGTCGGCGGGGCTATGGCCCATCGCCGCAAGTTCGGCGGCGGTCGCGGCGAAGCGGTGGCAAAAGCCGTGGGCGTTAAAGGCGACTATCTGCCAGATGTCGTCGATGCGACCGCGGGTCTGGGGCGTGATGCCTTTGTCCTCGCCTGCGTTGGCTGTCATGTGCGGATGCTGGAGCGTAATCCGGTAGTGGCGGCGTTGCTCGACGACGGACTGGCGCGCGGCTATGCCGATGCGGAAATCGGCCCGTGGTTGCAGGCGCGACTGCAGCTGATCCATGCTTCCAGCCTGACGGCGCTGACCGATATCACGCCGCGTCCGCAGGTGGTCTATCTCGATCCCATGTTTCCTCACAAGCAGAAAAGTGCGCTGGTGAAGAAAGAGATGCGGGTCTTTCAGTCGCTGGTCGGGCCGGATCTGGACGCCGACGGCCTGCTTGAACCGGCGCGTCAGCTCGCAACCAAACGCGTGGTGGTGAAACGCCCGGACTACGCGCCGCCGCTGGCGGATGTTGCTACGCCGAATGCGGTGGTAACCAAAGGGCATCGGTTTGATATTTATGCCGGCACGCCTTTGGCGGATTAACAGACCGCCTGATGGCACTGCGCGTATCCGGCCTACGACGTGAAGCGCGTAGGCTGGATAAGGCGTGAGCCGCCATTCGGCAATCCGGATTACACAAACGGTGCCAGCGGATCGGCAATTTCAAATGCGGCGGCTTTATCGGCTTTCGGCGGGTAGATCAGTTCGCGAGTGATCGACAGTTTCAGTTTCTTTGCCTCGGCACGCGTCAGTTTTACCTGCTGATCCCATCCTTCGGTATAGACCGCGCCCCAGGCCCCCAAATCCAGACAGGTGACGTAGTTTTCCTGACGATACGGCAGCGGGGCGACGTCCAGTAGGCTGGCTGCGGCGTTGTTGCCAGCAAATTTGCCCAGCAGGATTGCGTGTTGGCAGGTCATTAACGCGTGATTGCCCTTATCGTCAGTGGCGGCGTAAGCCACATCGCCCGTGGCAAAAATATCGTCATAGCCCACCACTTGCAGGTTGGCGTTGACGTGCAGCCGCCCCTGACGGTCACGCGGGGCATCAATTTGTGTTGTCAGATCGTTAGCCTGGACACCCACGGTCCAGATGACAGTCTGTGAGGCAATGGTTTGTCCGTCCTTCAGCGTAACGCCAGAGGCATCCACGCTTTCCACTTCGGCATTCACCCGCCATTCCACACCCAGTTCAGCCGAGGCGTCGACAATGACGTTACGCAATGCTTCGCTGTAGCGTGAGCCCGGCTGCGCACCGCGTTCAACTACGACCACTCTGGTCTTAGCTTCTGCGCCAAGGATATCACGCAGACGGCCAGGCAATTCCAGCGCCATTTCGATGCCGGTAAAACCACCGCCGCAAACGACCACCGTATTACGCGCATCACTCTCGGGTTGGTTTGCCAGATCCTGCAAATGTTTTTCAAGTACTGCTGCGCTTTCCAGTTGATCCAGATCGAAGGCGTGGGCTTGTGCACCCGCCACCTGCGAGCGGTTTACGTGACTGCCACTGGCGAGGACTAAGCGGTCGTAGCGCTGTAAGCGCGTTTCACCGCTGGCATCCGTCCAGCTCACTTCTTTTGATGCGGGAAGAAGCTGGTCAACTGTCCCACGCAGAAAGTTAACGCCGGTGATATCGAACAGCGGCTGGAGCGGCGCGACGAGTGTTTCAACCGCATTCTCATAAAAACGCGGACGAACACGCAGCTCAGGCTGCGGAGCAATAACTGTGATATCAATGTTCGGGTTGGCTTCTTTATCAAGCAGACGAGCCGCGCTGAGTGCAGCCCACATCCCCGAAAAGCCTGTCCCGACGATCAGAATTTGTTTACGCATGTTGGTTTCATCCGGTAGTCATGATGGTTGATTTACTCGGATTTTATTTGTCGTAGTTAAAAGATGCAATCTGATTTCAGGCCCCTCTGGGGATAAACGGAGTAATATGTTTTTATCATATTGAAAAATAATAAATTAAATATTTTACCCTACCTGCAATTCGCTTCTTATCTGGAATGGTGATGATGAAAAAGCTACAATAACTCAGAATTATTTTGGCTGAGATAAGAGCATGGCATTCTACAGTTCCGGGGTTGAGTACGGCATTCATAGCCTGATGTGTATGGTGGATAGCAAAGGGGATGCCCGCGATATGAGCGTGCGCGAAATTGCCGATCTGCAAAGCGTGCCCTACGACTATCTGGCCAAAATTTTTACCCGTCTGTCGAAGGCGGGACTGGTGCGTAGTATTGAGGGGAAAGGCGGCGGTTTTCAGCTCGCCAGACCTGCCGAGCACATTACGGTGTTGGATGTGGTCAACGCGATCGACGGTGACAAGCGTATCTTTGAATGTCGGGAGATCCGCCAGCGGCTGGCGGTTTTTGAGGAACAGCCGCCCGCATGGGCCTGTGAAGGGATTTGCGGCGTCCGCTCGGTAATGGATATGGCGCAGCAGCGCATGGAAGAGGCATTAGGGCAGCATACGATTCTCGACCTGGCGCGCAAAATGTATCGCAAAGCGCCCGAGACCTTTGTGGTCGAGGTACAGGAATGGATTAACGTACGCAAAGGATGAATGTCTCTGGCACTAAAATCCAGGCCGGATGAGGCAAAGCCAACATCCGGCAATCACGATTATTGCGTGGTATCCGGCGTATTAATCATCCGGTTCAGCCACGGCACCATCAGCGCCATCACGACAGTGACAGCCAGCGTCACCAGCCCGATTTTACTGAACACGCCTGTATAGATCGGCAATGTCTGCAGCGGGTCGGTGATGTTCTCCGGTACGGCAGTAAAGGTCGCGACGTAACCCCCCAGCAGGAACGCAGCGGCCTGCGTCAGGAACCACATCCCAAGAATAAAGCCCATCAGATGCTGCGGAACCAGCGCCGCGACCATCGCCAGCCCCAGCGCGCTAATCAGCAACTCGCCGAGACTCTGGAACAGATAAACCAGTACGATAAACCACGGTGACGTCAGTCCCTGCGCATCGGCAAACCACATCCCCGCCGCAGCGGCGGTCAGAAAGCCCAGCGAACACAGGAACATCCCGAGAGTAAACTTCATCGGCATCGTCAGGTCTTTGCCTTTGCTACCCAGTCGCGTATAGATCGCCGCCAGTACCGGGCTGGCAACCACCACCCAGAACGGGTTCAGCGCCTGGAAGCTCACCGGGTTAATAGTAAAACCGAGGATCTCATGGTGAACGTTGTTGATGGCAAAGAAGTTCAGTGAGGTCGGCATCTGCGCATACAGAATATAAAACAGCACCGCTTCAAGCATCAGAATAAACGCCACAAACATCTTGTTGCGTCCGGTTTTATCCAGTCTGAAAGCCTGGCGGAAGAAGATAATGGTCACCACAATCGACAGAACAATCAGCACCAGGTTGGCGATTTTCACGTTGTGCATCAGCCAGGCGCAGAGGAAGACCATCACCACGGTGCCAATCAGGACATACAGCAGATTGCGGAAGCTCATCGGCAGATGGTCTGGCTCGGAACCGATATCTTTCACCATACCGCGGCAGGCGAAATAGACCAGCAGCGCGACAATCAGCCCCGCCCCGCACAGGTTGTAGGTGACGGCATAGCCAAACTTATCCGCGATCACCGGCGCCAGTGACAGCGACAGCAGCGAACCGATGTTTATCGACATGTAGAACAGCGTGAATGCGCCATCCAGACGTGGATCTTTGGGCGGATAGCATTTGGAGAGCAGGCTTGCCGGGTTCGCCTTAAACAGGCCGTTGCCGACGGCAATCGTCCCAAGCGCGATAAAAATAAGGTCCGGTTTGAGCAACGACATTCCCGTCATGAAGTAGCCAAGCGCCAACACAATCGCGCCCAGCACCAGCGTACGTTTGGTGCCGAGCAGGTGGTCGCCAACGTACCCCCCAATCGAGATCAGACCGTAGACCAGTGCGGCAAAGGCACCGAAGGTGATAAACGCCTGCTCTTGTGAGAATCCCAGTTGCTTAACAAAGAAAACCGCCAGGATACCCTGAACGCCGTAATAACCAAATCGTTCCCATAACTCGACAAAAAAGATCATGAAGAACGGGCGGGGTTGCTGCAGCAAACCCGTTGGTGCAGATGTATTCATATTGCTTCGCCTTTCAATGCCATCCCGAAAAGTATGAACGCGTAATACAAAACGCGCCGAAAAAGTCTGACTCTGTTATAGACTGCGGCCATTGGCCGGTAGCGTAGAGTATTATACAGATTGATTTCATTCTAATCAGTTGATCACACTAATTGTGATTGATGGCCTGGAAGGTTGTACTGTTCAAGTATGGGGATGGCAGAAACAAAAACGCCCGCATAGGCGGGCGCTCTGACATGACCGGATGACCCGGTTAGCGATGTTTTATTCTTCTTCGTCACGCAGCGGAACAATCAGCATGTCGACGTGAACGGTGTTGATCAGCTGACGCGCGGAGGACATTAGTTTGCTCCAGAAGTCCTGGTGATGACCGCAAACAACCAGGTCCATGTCGTATTTCTTAATGGCGTCAACCAGCACCTGACCCAGATCGCCGCTGCCGCTCAGGGTTTCGGTAATCGGATAGCCTGCGTTGGTGGACAGTTCGGTCAGTGCGTGGTGAGTTTCTTCAGAAATGCGTTTTTGCATGTCGCCCAGATTGACGTCGATCAGGCCGGTATAAAGGTCAGAGTAGTTTACATCAACGTGGATAAGGGAAACTTTTGCGTTGTACGGCCGTGCCATAGAGACGGCTTTTTCTACCAGAACTTTGCTTTCCGGAGAAAGATCAACCGCGATGAGAATGTGTTTGTAAGCCATAGTATTACTCCTTCCATAAAGTTGTCGATGACCAGCCAGCTAGCGATTTTTCTACCTTGCGTCACTCGCGTCCTGCGAACTGTGCGATATGTCTACGCGGGGCTAGCTCAGCCGCGATGAGGTGAATTGTAGAGACTATCCTTACATTATAGCGACCTGGATAATCCGTCAATCCGCCTTGCTTACCAAATAGTTAAACAAAATATTTAGATAATTGCATTGATAGTGATTAACCTTCTGGCAAAAAAATTAACTGATCTCCTACACTATTTAGAGAGCCGCTCTGATGATAAGCTCAAAATGAGCGGTTTTTAGTCGTACTTTTTCATTGACTGTCTGGCAAGTTTCGGGGAGCGGTAGTCCCGGAGCGGAGCTCCGTGGGCGGGTCGCCGGGGAGGTCGTATGATAAGCACCGTTGCATTATTCTGGGCATTATGTGTTGTTTGCATTGTGAATATGGCGCGCTATTTCTCGTCGCTACGCGCGCTGCTCGTGGTACTTCGTGGTTGCGATCCTTTGCTCTATCAGTATGTTGACGGGGGCGGCTTTTTCACCTCGCACGGCCAACCCAATAAGCAGGTACGCCTGGTGTGGTATATCTACGCCCAGCGCTACCGCGATCACCATGATGATGAGTTTATCCGCCGCTGTGAGCGGGTACGTCGTCAGTTCATTCTGACCAGCGCGCTATGTGGGCTCGTGGTGGTCAGTCTTATTGCATTGATGATTTGGCACTGAGCACAAAAAAGCGGGCCAGTTTCCTGACCCGCTTGCTACGGTAACTTCTTTTCTCTTTCGCTTAGATAAGCTTCAGCGAGATCCAGTACAGCGTACCGGACAACAGAATCGCGGCGGGTAATGTGAACACCCACGCCATCAGAATGCTGGTCACCGTTTTACGCTGCAGACCCCCACCGTCGACAACCATCGTCCCCGCGACGGAGGAAGAGAGTACGTGGGTGGTGGACACCGGCATCCCGGTGTAGCTGGCCAGACCGATAGAGACGGCTGCCGTCATCTGCGCAGACATCCCTTGAGCATAGGTCATGCCTTTCTTACCAATCTTCTCACCGATGGTGGTCGCCACGCGGCGCCAGCCGATCATGGTACCAATACCCAGCGCCAGCGCGACCGCCATGATGATCCAGATCGGCGCATACTCAATGGTGCTCAGCATATCGGTTTTCAGTTTCTTCAGCAGACGCTGATCGTCAGCGCTTACGCCCGGCAGCTTCGTCACTTTATCGGTCGTGTCGGAGATGCACAGCATGATGCGACGTAGTTGGCCGCGCTGCTCAACGCTCAGCTTGTCATAGCTTTCCACATTGTTCGACAGCATCGCCTTCGCGCGATCCAGCGCGTTAAGGGTGTTTGCCGGATGGCAGTGGAATTCCGTCGGCTGCGTCGCGGCCGGTTCCGGAGATGGAATGAGTTGATCGACGCCCGTCACTTTCTTCAGCAGATCAGGATGCTGCTGGAAGTAGATTTCGACGTTGTTGATGGCATCACGGGTACGGGTGATTTCATAACCCGAGGCATTCATGTTCACCACGAAGCCCGCCGGCGCCACACCAATCAGTACCAGCATCACCAGACCAATGCCTTTCTGGCCGTCGTTCGCGCCATGCGAGAAGGCCACGCCGATAGCAGAAAGAATCAGGGCGATACGGGTCCAGAACGGCGGCTTTTTCTTGCCGTCTTTCTTTTCACGTTCCGCAGGCGTGAGGTGAATACGGGCGCGTTTTTTGGTACCGCTCCAGTAGCGACGCAGAAGGAAAATCAGGCCGCCTGCGACCACCAGGCCAACGATGGGCGAGACGATCAGCGAGGCAAAAATACCCATGACTTTCGGGATGTTAAGTGCGTCCACCACTGACGTGCCGGTCATCAGCGCATTGGTTAAACCGATGCCGATAATCGCGCCAATCAGCGTGTGGGAACTGGAGGCGGGTAAACCAAAGTACCAGGTTCCCAGGTTCCAGATGATGGCGGCGAGCAGCATGGAGAACACCATCGCGAGTCCGTGCGAAGATCCCATGTTGAGCAGGAGATCGGTCGGTAACATATGCACGATGGCATAGGCCACGCTGAGACCGCCCAGCAGCACACCAAAGAAGTTGAACACCGCAGCCATGACCACCGCAAGCTGCGAACGCATCGCACGGGTGTAGATCACGGTTGCGACTGCGTTGGCTGTATCATGGAAGCCGTTGATTGCTTCGTAAAACAGCACAAAAGCCAGAGCAAGCAATAATAAAAGCCCGGTATGTAAATCCAGGCCAGCAAACAAATGTAGCATAGGACGTTACGCCATCTTGAGGACATGAACGCGGCGCATTATCAGTGACTTTAGCGGCGCGGGCAAAGTGAAATATAGACTTTTTTTGATTTAACGTCTGAATACAATAGTGCCTATAAAGAATTATCTTATATATTTCATATAAATACTTCTTCCTAAGGATTTTGTCGCTGGTGCGACCACTGAGATAACTTTACAATTCACGCCCTGAATTTAGAGAGGAACGTAAAGTGGAAAGGTTTGATGCCATTATTATAGGCGCTGGCGCGGCAGGTATGTTCTGTGCAGCACAGGCAGGACAGGCCGGCAGTCGGGTGCAGCTCATTGATAATGGAAAGAAGCCTGGCCGCAAGATCCTCATGTCCGGTGGGGGTCGCTGCAACTTTACGAACCTTTATGTTGAGCCGGCGGCTTATTTGAGTCAGAACCCGCATTTTTGCAAGTCTGCGCTGGCGCGCTATACCCAGTGGGATTTCATCGATCTCGTGGGTAAACACGGTATTGCCTGGCATGAAAAAACGCTCGGGCAGCTTTTTTGCGATGATTCCGCACAGCAAATCGTCGATATGCTGGTGGCGGAATGCGAAAAAGGCAATGTAACCCTGCGCTTACGCAGTGAAGTTCTGAGCGTTGCGCGGGATGATGATGGTTTTACGCTGGAGCTGAACGGGGCGATCGTCGGCGCGAAAAAACTGGTGATTGCTTCAGGCGGGCTGTCGATGCCAGGTCTGGGCGCGTCGCCGTTTGGCTATAAAATTGCCGAACAGTTTGGCCTGAACGTTTTGCCAACCCGCGCCGGGCTGGTGCCGTTTACCCTGCACAAACCGCTGCTGGAGCAGCTTCAGGTACTGTCTGGCGTTTCCGTTCCGTCGGTCATCACCGCGCAGGACGGTACCGTCTTTCGTGAAAATCTGCTCTTTACCCATCGCGGCCTTTCTGGCCCTGCGGTTTTACAGATTTCCAGCTTCTGGCAGCCAGGCGAATTCGTCAGCATCAATTTACTGCCGGATGTCAGTCTGGATGACGTCCTTAACGAACAACGCAGCGCCCATCCGAATCAAAGCCTGAAGAATACGCTGGCGATGCTGCTGCCGAAGCGACTGGTGGAGTGCCTGCAACAGCTCGGGCAGATCCCTGACGTCTCGCTCAAACAGCTCAACGTTCGCGACCAGCAGACGCTGATCGACACGTTGACCGACTGGCGCGTACAGCCGAACGGCACTGAAGGCTATCGCACGGCAGAAGTGACCCTTGGCGGGGTAGACACCCACGAACTGTCGTCACGCACCATGGAAGCGCGCAAGGTGCCGGGTCTCTACTTTATCGGCGAAGTGATGGACGTCACTGGCTGGTTGGGCGGTTACAACTTCCAGTGGGCGTGGTCCAGCGCCTGGGCATGCGCGCAGGATCTTGCCGGGGAATAAGTGATTCACTCGGCATATCATTACAAACGATAAGCGAATAGACATCATCCATAATGATGCTAGTATTCCATTGATACTAGCTATGAGTATGCGTGTTTCATTTACGGCCAGGAACGCTGATGATGACAACATTACTACCCGTTTTTCGCACTTCTCTGTCATTCACTTTCCTTCACGGTGAGCGCAGTCATGACGTCTGCATGTCGCCCGGCCACTCTCACTTTTTCCTTCTTATCCCGGAGGGAAGATACCGCTGAACGTCCGTTCAGTGGGGTTTTGTGACACGCATTGTTTACTAACAGGGATTATGGCGGGTCGATTATGGACAACATTAAGCGTCATCTGACGTGGTGGGTTGTGGGCGTACTGGTGGTGATCGCTGCTGGCGTGTGGTGGGTACTACGGCCCGCAGGCGTACCGGACGGTTTTGCTGCCAGCAACGGCAGAATCGAGGCGACGGAAGTGGACATCGCCACCAAAATCGCCGGACGTATTGATACCATTCTGGTGACTGAGGGGCAGTTTGTACGCCAGGGCGAAGTGCTGGCGAAGATGGATACCCGCGTGTTGCAGGAGCAACGGCTGGAAGCCATCGCACAAATCAAAGAGGCCGAAAGCGCCGTGGCTGCCGCACGGGCGCTGCTCGAACAGCGGCAAAGCGAAACCCGCGCCGCCCAGTCGGTGGTGAAACAGCGTGAAGCCGAGCTGGATTCCGTCTCCAAACGTCACGTCCGTTCCCGCTCGCTCTCCCAGCGTGGCGCGGTCTCGGCGCAACAGCTGGATGACGATCGCGCCGCGGCGGAAAGCGCACGTGCGGCGCTGGAGTCGGCAAAGGCGCAGGTCTCCGCGACGAAAGCAGCGATTGAAGCCGCACGCACCAGCATTATTCAGGCGCAAACCCGCGTCGATGCCGCGCAGGCGACCGAACGGCGGATTGTTGCGGATATCGAAGACAGCGAGCTTAAAGCCCCGCGTGATGGCCGGGTTCAGTACCGCGTGGCGGAGCCGGGCGAAGTGCTGGCGGCGGGCGGTCGGGTTCTGAATATGGTCGATCTCAGCGATGTTTACATGACGTTCTTCCTGCCTACCGAACAGGCAGGTTTGCTGAAAATTGGCGGTGAAGCCCGTCTGGTGCTTGATGCCGCACCGGATCTGCGTATTCCTGCCACTATCAGTTTTGTCGCCAGCGTCGCGCAGTTCACGCCGAAAACCGTTGAAACCAGCGATGAGCGCCTGAAGCTAATGTTTCGCGTCAAGGCGCGTATCCCCCCGGAATTACTCCAGCAGCATCTGGAATATGTCAAAACCGGACTGCCAGGCATGGCGTGGGTGCGACTGAACGAACAGCTTCCCTGGCCTGACTCGCTGGCGGTGAGGTTGCCGCAATGACCTCTCTGGCGCTGGTTCCCGTTCCTCCCGTGGCGCACCTTGACGGCGTGAGTCAGCATTACGGGACCACGGTGGCGCTGAATAACATCACGCTGGATATCCCCGCGCGCTGCATGGTGGGGTTGATTGGCCCCGACGGCGTGGGGAAATCAAGCCTGCTGTCGCTCATTTCCGGCGCTCGGGTGATTGAGCAAGGCAACGTCATGGTGTTGGGCGGCGACATGCGCGATCCGAAACACCGTCGTGACGTCTGTCCGCGTATTGCGTGGATGCCGCAGGGGCTGGGAAAAAACCTGTATCACACGTTGTCGGTGTATGAGAACGTCGACTTCTTCGCCCGTTTGTTTGGTCATGACAAAGCCGAGCGCGAAGCGCGGATTACGGAGTTACTGAACAGCACCGGTCTTGCCCCGTTTCGCGATCGTCCGGCGGGGAAACTCTCGGGCGGGATGAAACAAAAGTTGGGTCTGTGCTGTGCGCTGATCCATGACCCGGAATTATTGATACTGGATGAACCGACCACCGGCGTCGATCCCCTGTCTCGCGCCCAGTTCTGGGATCTGATCGACAACATCCGTCAGCGGCAGACCAACATGAGCGTGCTGGTGGCGACGGCGTATATGGAAGAAGCCGAGCGTTTTGACTGGCTGGTGGCGATGAACGCCGGTGAGGTGTTGGCGACCGGCAGTGCGCAGGAACTCCGCGATCAAACCGCCAGCGCGACGCTGGAACAGGCGTTTATCGCCCTGTTACCGCAGGCGCAGCGCCAGGCGTATCAGCCAGTGGTGATCCCGCCGTATCACGCAGAGCAGGAAGACATTGCCATTGAGGCAAAAGACCTGACCATGCGCTTCGGCAATTTTGTCGCCGTCGATCACGTCAACTTTCGCATCCCGCGAGGGGAGATTTTTGGCTTCCTCGGTTCCAACGGCTGCGGTAAATCGACCACCATGAAGATGCTGACCGGGCTGCTGCCTGCCAGTGAAGGTGAGGCCTGGCTGTTTGGTCAACCGGTTGACCCGAAGGATATCGACACCCGCCGCCGGGTGGGCTACATGTCGCAGGCGTTTTCGCTGTACAGCGAGCTGACGGTTCGACAGAACCTTGAACTCCACGCCCGGTTGTTTCACATCCCGGAAGCGGAAATCCCCCAGCGCGTTCAGGAGATGAGCGAACGTTTTATGCTGGCGGAGGTTGAGGATACGTTGCCCGAGTCGCTCCCGCTCGGCATTCGCCAGCGGCTGTCGCTGGCGGTGGCGGTGATCCATCGCCCGGAAATGTTGATCCTCGACGAACCAACCTCCGGCGTTGACCCGGTGGCCAGGGATATGTTCTGGCAACTGATGGTCGATCTGTCGCGTCAGGACAAAGTGACCATTTTTATCTCCACCCACTTTATGAATGAAGCCGAGCGCTGTGACCGCATGTCGTTGATGCATGCCGGAAAAGTGCTCGCCAGCGGTACGCCGCAGGAGCTGGTTGAACGGCGCGGGGCTGCAAGCCTTGAAGAGGCGTTTATCTCCTGGCTCCAGGAGGCGGCGGGCCCGGCGCCTGAAGCCTCTGTGCCGGTTGAAACAAAACATGAAGAGGCGAAGCCGCCGCGTCAGGGATTCAGCCTGCGGCGACTGTTCAGCTACAGCCGTCGCGAAGCGCTGGAACTCAGGCGCGATCCGGTGCGTTCGACGCTGGCGCTGCTGGGAACGGTGATCCTGATGCTGATCATGGGTTACGGCATCAGCATGGACGTCGAAAATCTGCGTTTTGCCGTACTCGATCGCGATCAAACCGTCAGCAGCCAGGCCTGGTCATTGAATCTGGCGGGTTCGCGCTACTTCATTGAACAGCCGCCGCTGACCAGCTATGACGATCTCGACCGGCGGATGCGTTCCGGCGAGGTGGCGGTGGCCATCGAAATCCCGCCCAACTTTGGCCGTGACATTGCGCGGGGGACGCCGGTGGCGATTGGCGTCTGGGTGGATGGCGCCATGCCCAGCCGTGCCGAGACGGTAAAAGGTTACGTGCAGGCGATGCACCAGAGCTGGTTACAGGACGTGGCGAGCCGCCAGCCGACGCCGGTGGGGCAGAGTGGACTCATGACCATTGAAACGCGTTATCGCTACAACCCGGACGTGAAGAGCCTGCCGGCCATTGTGCCGGCGGTCATCCCGTTATTGCTGATGATGATTCCGTCGATGCTGAGTGCGCTGAGCGTGGTGCGGGAAAAAGAGCTGGGGTCGATCATCAACCTGTACGTAACGCCCACCACCCGCAGTGAGTTTTTGCTGGGTAAACAGCTGCCATATATCGCGCTGGGGATGCTGAATTTCCTGTTGCTGTGTGCTCTGTCGGTGTTTGTTTTTGGCGTACCGCACAAAGGCAGTTTCCTCACGCTCAGCCTGGCCGCGCTACTGTATGTCACCATCGCCACCGGAATGGGGCTGCTGATCTCCACGTTCATGAAGAGTCAGATTGCGGCGATTTTTGGCACGTCCATCATTACCCTGATCCCGGCGACGCAGTTCTCCGGGATGATCGATCCGGTGGCGTCGCTGGAAGGACCGGGGCGGTGGATCGGCGAGATCTACCCAACCAGCCATTTCCTGACGATCGCCCGCGGCACATTCTCGAAAGCATTGGATCTCACCGATCTCTGGCCGCTGTTTGTACCGTTGCTGATCGCCATTCCGGTGGTGATGGGGCTGAGCGTGCTGTTGCTGAAAAAACAGGAGGGGTGATGCGCCGACTACGCAATATTTATAATTTAGGCATCAAGGAGTTGCGCAGCCTGTTGGGCGATAAGGCGATGCTGACGCTGATCGTGTTTGCCTTTACCGTCTCGGTATACTCCTCCGCGACCGTGCTGCCGGGGTCGCTGCATCTCGCGCCGATTGCCATTGCCGATATGGACCAGTCGCAGCTCTCGAATCGTATCGTCAACAGCTTCTACCGTCCGTGGTTTTTACCGCCGGAGATGATCACCGCCGATGAGATGGATGCCGGGCTGGATGCGGGTCGCTATACCTTTGCGGTCAATATTCCGCCTAACTTTCAACGGGACGTGCTGGCCGGAAGGCAACCAGATATTCAGGTTAACGTTGATGCTACGCGCATGAGTCAGGCGTTCACTGGCAACAGTTACATCCAGAATATCATCAGCGGCGAAGTGAACAGTTTTGTCGCGCGCTACCGGGATAACAGCGAGCCGCTGGTTTCGCTGGAGACCCGAATGCGCTTTAACCCAAACCTTGATCCGGCGTGGTTTGGCGGGGTGATGGCGATCATCAATAACATCACCATGCTGGCGATTGTGCTGACCGGTTCGGCGCTGATTCGCGAACGTGAACACGGCACGGTGGAACACCTGCTGGTGATGCCGATCACCCCGTTTGAGATCATGATGGCGAAAGTCTGGTCGATGGGACTGGTGGTGCTGGTGGTCTCGGGGCTGTCGCTGATGCTGATGGTGAAAGGGGCGCTCGGCGTGCCGATAGAAGGGTCCATTCCGCTGTTCATGTTGGGTGTGGCGCTGAGCCTGTTCGCCACCACCTCGATCGGCATTTTCATGGGCACGCTGGCGCGTTCTATGCCACAACTGGGGCTGTTGATGATTCTGGTGCTTTTACCGCTGCAAATGCTTTCCGGCGGTTCCACGCCGCGCGAAAGCATGCCGCAGGCGGTGCAGGACATCATGCTGACGATGCCGACGACCCATTTTGTCAGTCTTGCGCAGGCAATACTCTATCGCGGCGCAGGGTTCAGCATTGTCTGGCCGCAGTTTCTGACGCTACTCGCCATCGGCGGCGCATTCTTCCTGATCGCGCTACTGCGGTTCAGAAAGACGATTGGCACGATGGCGTAAGCAGATGCCGGATGCCGGATGGCGGTTACACCTTATCCGGCCTACAGGAGTGCAAAGGTAGGCCGGGCAAGCGAAGCGCCCCCGGCAGTGGTAAGCCGGATGGTGGTTACACCTTATCCGGCCTACGGGAGCGAAAATCCAGGCCGGGCAAGCGCAGCGCCCCCGGCGGCATCGTTGACGCTTACTCTTCCTTCGGCAAACACTGTAAATGGCCGTGGCGCACGCCGCGCTGGGCGATAACATCATCGGCAAAATGCTGAACATCGCCCATATCGCCTTTCAGGACGGCAATCTCCAGACAGTCGTCATGATTGATATGCACATGCAGTGTGGCGACGGACAAATCATGGTGATGGTGCTGGGTCGACACAATGCGGCTGGCTAAATCACGCTTCTCATGTTCATACACGTAAGAGAGCACCGCAAAGCCCTGGGTGCCGTGCTCCTGAGTGGTTTCCTGCGCCAGCGCGCCACGCAGAATGTCGCGAATGGCTTCGGAGCGGTTGTTGTAACCACGACGCTGGCTCAGGCTATCCAGCGTCTCCAGTAAATCGTCATCAAGCGTGATGGTGACTCGTTGCATCAGATATCAACCTTACGAAATGGCGCGATGGCGCACGGGGTAGGCGGGGAGTACCGCCTTTTGTAGCACACGACCGGCCTCGGAGGAAAAAGTTAATGCCTCACCCACCGTCTGTGTCTCAACTATTTGCCCGTCTTCCATCACCATTACGCGATGGCAAAAACGCTCCACCAGCCGCAGATCGTGGGTGATAAACAGGCAGGCGGTACCAAACTGCTGCTGTAGTTTTTTGAGCAGACGAATGACGCCTGCCTGCAACACCAGATCGAGATTCGACACCGCTTCATCGAGAATCAACAGTTTCGGCTCCACCACCAGTGCGCGGGCCAGACAGACGCGCTGGAGCTGACCGCCGCTGAGCTGTGGCGGACGTTTATCCAGCAGGTTTTCATCCAGATCGACGGCGTTAAGCATCTCGCGTACTCGCGCCAGCTGTTCGGCTTTGGACAATGAGAGTAAATGACGCATCGGCTCACGCAGGATCTCACAGACGGTTTTACGCGGATTCACAGCGCTAATGGAATCCTGAAAGACCATCTGGATATCACGGCGAAACGCCTTTTGTTTAGCCCGGTTCAGTTTTGCCAGCGGTTCACCGCGCCAGCTCACGCTTCCCTGACTGGGCGATTCCAGCCCGACCAGCAGACGCGCTAACGTACTTTTCCCGCAGCCGCTGCGCCCCAGCAGGGCAACGGTTTCGCCGCTTTTTAGGTTCAGGGAGACGTCTTTCAGTACCTGCTGATGCTGATGTTTTCCCCCCAGGCTGGCATGGGCATACTGATGAGAGAGGTCAGAGACGCTGAGTAAAGTCATGAGGCTAACTCCATACCGTACAGGGCGAGATGTGCCGATACCAGACCGCGGGTGATGGCGTGTCTGGGGGCCCTGAACAGGGTTTCCACGTCGCCCTGTTCGACGATGTTTCCGTTATCCATCACCGCCACATCGTCGGCCAGTCGTGCGACCACACCCATATCGTGAGTCACCAACAGCATGCCCGGCGCCCGGCTCTGCATAATACTCTCCAGCAGATCGAGGATGCGCGCCTGCGCCACCACATCCAGGTCGGTGGTCGGCTCATCGGCGACGATAAACGGCGCATCGGACAGTACCGCCATCGCGATCATCATGCGTTGCAGCATGCCGCCGCTCATCTCGAACGGATAGAGCTTCAGCACGCGATCGGCATGCTCCAGGCCCACGGCTTGCAGGGCGTGGATAAGCGTGCCGTCATCTGCCGGTTTACCCAACGCCTGACAGGTTTCCCGCGCGTGGGTCGCCATCGTATGCAGGGGATTAAACGCGCTGCGCGGATTTTGCATAATGGTGGCGATTTTGAACCCACGCAGGGAGCAAGGCACCACCGGCTTACCGTCAGCAAGAAGCGTTCCGTTTGTCTGGCGAACGCCTGCGGGCAAAATCCCCAGCGCCGCCGCGCAGGTCAGCGATTTACCGCTACCGCTGCCACCCACCAGCGCCAGCACGCGTCCGCGTTTTAGCGTCAATGATACGCCGTGCACCAGCGGGCGATCGGCCTGTAAAGCGATGTTTTGCAGTTCAATGTGCTGTGGCATCAGTGGGCATGCTCCGTGACCAGATGAGGATCCAGATGATCGCGCAGGGCGTCACCCACCATATTGAAGGCCATCACGGTGATAAACAGTGCCAGCCCCGGCCAGAACATTTGCAGCGGCTGGGTCCAGATATACTGGCGGGCGTCGTTAATCATCACCCCCCATTCCGCCGTCGGTGCTGTTACGCCAAGGCCGAGGAAAGACATCCCGGCAACGTGCAGCATCATGTGGCCAATATCCAGCGTGGCCAGCACCAGTAACGATGGGATCACCGCCCCGGCCAGATGGTCGATGAATACCCGGACATGACCCGCGCCGGAAAGCCGTGAGGCGAGAACAAACTCGCGCTGGCGCAGGGAGATGACCAGACTGCGCACCATCCGCGCATACCACGCCCAGTGTGACAGCGCGATGGCGATAATCACGTTGGTGAGTCCCGTGCCCAATACGCCGACCATGAAGAACGACAGAATGGAGGTCGGGAAGGTCATAAACATATCGGCGACACGCATGGTGGCCTGATCGACGCGACCACCCAGCAGTCCAGCGCTACCACCGACGATCAGTCCCAGCGCCAGCACCAGCAGCAGACAGGCCATCACCGAACCCAGCGACACGCGGGTCGCAGCCAGCAGGCGAGAGAAAATATCGCGTCCCAGATGGTCTGTCCCCAGCCAGTGCTGGCTGTCCGGCGCCATCAGGCGCGAGGGCAAATCGATCGCTTGCGGATCATACGGCAGCCACCACTGACTGGTCAGCGCAATCACCGCCAGTAGGGCGATGACAATCATGGCCAGACGAACCGACCAGCGTGAAGAGAGGAAAAAGTTCACGAGTGCGCTCCTTCATGACGACGAATGCGCGGGTCCAGCGCGGCGTTCAGCAGATCAACAATCAGGTTACAGACCACGAAGACCACCACCATCATCAGCGTAAAGCACTGAATCACCGGGTAGTCGCGGTTAAAGATGGCCGAGACGGCATAGCGGCCGACGCCAGGCCAGGCAAAGATGTTCTCGATAATCATCGTCCCGCCAATCAGTTCGCCGATGTGCATCCCGACCGCGGTGACGACCGGCAGCGAGGCGTTACGCAAAATATGGCGGCGCTCGGTTTGTTTGTCGTTCAGCCCGCGCAGGCGCGCCCAGGTGACGTGACGCTGCCCGGCGACTTCTAACATGCTGGCGCGCAGGAGTCGGGCATTAATCGCCAGGGACATAAAGGCGATCGACACCGCCGGTAAAATGAGATGCTGCCAGCCGCCGTAGCCCATCGCGGGCAGCCACTGCAGGTATACCGAAAAAAACATCACCAGCAGGAAGGCGAGCCAGAAGTTCGGCATCGACACGCCGAGAAAGGCGATCAGTCGCACGACGAAATCCGGCAGACGGTCGCGGTGGCGCGCCGCCCAGATGCCAAGCGGTACGGAAGTCAGCAGGATCAGCACCAGCGCTGCGCCCGCCAGTTCCAGCGTCGCGGGCAGGAAATTCAGCATGTCATCCAGCACCGGGCGCTGGGTGGCGAACGAGATGCCAAAATCCAGATGCAGCGCCTTCCATAGCCAGGTGCCGTACTGCACGACAAGCGGCTGATCCAGTCCCAGCATCACGCGGGTTGAGGCCACCATTTCCGGCGTCGGCGGCAGGTTCGATAAGCGCAGATAGTCGAGCGCCGGGTCGCCGGTGCCCAGGCGCAGCATCAGGAAGATGATCACCGAGGCGGCGAAAATCATCGGAATCAGCAGCAGAATGCGCCGCAGTACATAACGCAACATCAGGGTTTCACCGGTTTAATCTGTTCAAACGGGATTTCAGAGGCGATAGGCGCATACGGAATTGTGCCCAGTTCAGGTCTGGCGACCACCATCATCGAGACATAGCTGATGGGCAGATAGACCGCATCGTTGTGCAGGCGGGTCAGGATGTCTTTGTACAGCGCCTGACGCTGCGCGTCGTCGGTGGTTTCCAGCACCTCGCCAATCTCTTTGTCAATCAAGGCTTTGTCAGCCAAACCCTGCTGTGCCTGGTAATCCGCATGCGACGGCACGCGCATCGAACTCATAAAGGCGTGCGGGTCATACGGCGCGCCCCAGGTGCGGTTGAAGATCATACCGAAGCGACCGTCGCGCTGGCGGGCGTAAATACTGCTCTCTTCTTCGCCGATCAGTGCGACATCAACACCAATCTGGCGCATATCGGCCTGGATAATTTCCGCCATCGACTTACTCAGCGCATCGGTGCCAATGAACGACAGCTCAATGCGCAGCGGTTGACCGTTTTTCTCACGAATGTCTTTGCTGGCGGGTAGCGTCCAACCGGCTTTTTCCAGCAGATCTTTCGCCTGCTGCGGGTCGTACTGACGCGGTTTCAGGCCAACGTTGGCATAAGGGACCGTCGGGGCGAACAGCGTGTCGGCGACCTGCTGCGTGCCGTACAGCGCATTGTCGATCAACGATTTCTTGTTCACCGCATAGTTCAGCGCTTCACGTACCGCCAGCTCATTGGTCGGTGCTTTGGCCGAATTGAGCGCCAGCATTACCGTTTCAATCGGCTGAGAAAGCTGGGTACGGTAGTTCGGGTTCTGACTGAAACGGGCGAAGGTATCGAGCGGCAACAACCCTTCGTTACCGTACAGCAGGTCGATGTCGCCAGTTTCAAACGCCACGGCGCGGGTCGTCGGGTCCGGGATCACTTTGACGGTAATCTTTTGAATCTGCGGCTTTTCACCCCAGTAGCGATCGTTGCGTACCAGTACATCGTACTGATTGAGCTTCGACTCTTTCAGTACCCATGGGCCGGTGCCAATCGGCGCTTTAATGCCGCGCATCGTTTCGTTGTCTTTAAACTGCGACGGCGCGATAAAACGGAACGGGCGCGGTAGCGCCAGCTCTTGCAGGAACGGGTAATAGGCGCTTTTCAGGGTGATTTGTAACTGGTTCTTGTCGAGCGCTTTCACGTCGACGATCTGATTGACCAGTTCCAGCCAGGCGTGACGCTGACGGTTATCGAGCACCACGCGGAAGTTTTCCGCCGCGGCATGAGCGTCGAACGCTTCACCGTTTGAGAAGGTCACATTATCACGCAGGGTGAAGGTCCAGGTTTTGCCATCTTCCGTGTGGGTCCAGCTTTTCGCCAGCCACGGAATGACCGAACCATCGGCCTGATACTTCACCAGCGGTTCATAGACCATGCTCTGGGCGAACATCTGGTTAGGGGTATACAGATGGGGATTAAGTGGCCCAACGTTGACCGGCCAGGCGGTAGTGATTTCATCAGTGGCAGCGGCGTGCGTAAGGAATGACGCACAGGCCAGCAGCGCAAAAAGTGTGCGGCGTAGTCTGGACAAAATGGTGATCCCGAATGATGTAGAGGTACGACTTAATGAGTATGACGATTCTAAAGAATCATCATACTTTTGACGTGTTCTGGATCAAGAGAAGGGCGGTCAAAGGCGTGAATTATACGAAAATCGTATAGTTGCGATGTCAGACCGTTTCCAGCCACTGTACCGCGTCTGCGGTCAGGGTAAAGGGTGTGGGGGTGCAGACGGCCAGGCTCAGGTTATCGACCTGGCAATGGCTCAGCGAAAGTCCGGAGTCAAAGGTGCTGTCGACGCTGACGATTTGCCACGCGCTGCCGCCGCGCTGTTTCACTATCGCCTCTTTTTGCGTCCAGATACGCCAGAATGCGGCGAGCTGCCGATCCGGATGTTCCGCTTCCACTTCGGCATGTTCTCCGAGGCTGAAGACCGCATTTGCCAGCGAGCGCCAGTTGGCGCGCGGGCGGATGATTTCGAGATCGCAACCCACTTCGCCTTCGTCGCTCAGCAGCAGGGCGATGTCGTCACCGCTGTGGCTCAGGTTGAACCACAACGATGTCTCGGGTGAAAACGCGGGTTTCCCCTGTTCGCCGTAAACAATCTCCGGCAGCGGCGAGAGGGTATGGGAAAGCAGAACGCGACCCGCCAGCCAGCGTGCGCGTCGCGGACCCTGCGGCGCCAGATCGGTTAACGCAGACGGCAAGGCGCCTGCGCTGAGTGTCGAAACTTTTCCCAGTACGATCCGATACATGTCAGGACCAACGTTTGATGATGATGGACGTATTGATGCCGCCAAACGCAAAATTGTTGCTCTGTAAGAATTCACAATCAATCTTGCGGGCTTCACCCATGATGTAATCCAGCGCGCCGCAGTTGGCGTCGGGCTGTTTTAAGTTTAGCGTAGGCGCAAACCAGCCTTCGCGCATCATTTGCAGACTCATCCAGGCTTCCAGCGCGCCACAGGCACCAAGGGTATGCCCAAAATAACTTTTCAGCGAGGAGATTGGCACATTATCGCCATAAATTGCGGCGGTCGCCTGACTTTCCGCAATATCGCCACGATCCGTCGCCGTACCGTGCGCGGAAATATAGCCGATATCCAGCGCGTTTAACCCGGCCATTTTCAGCGATTGTTCCATGCAAATTTGCATGGTTTCCCGTTGTGGCTGAGTGATATGTGCGGCGTCGCAGTTGGTGGCAAAACCAATGATTTCACCGTAAATCGTCGCGCCGCGCGCTTTGGCGTGTTCGAGTTCTTCAAGGATCAGCGTCCCGGCGCCTTCGCCAATCACCAGCCCATCGCGCTGTTCATCGAACGGCGACGGCGTGGTTTTCGGTTGCTCGTTGCGCTGACTGGTGGCGAACAACGTATCAAAGACGGCGGCTTCCGACGGGCACAGCTCTTCCGCGCCGCCTGCCACCATCACGGTTTGATAACCGTGGCGAATGGCTTCCCACGCATAGCCAATCGCCTGGCTGCCGGACGTGCAGGCGCTGGACGTAGGGATCACGCGTCCGCGCAGGCCGAAAAACAGACCGGTATTGACGGCGGTGGTGTGCGGCATCATCTGCACATAGGTGGTGCCGGTGATGTTATTGGTGTGCTTCTCGGTCAGCATGGTGGCAAATTCACTCACCGGGCCAGTACTGCCGGTGGATGAGCCATACGCAATCCCCGTTTCCCCGTTGGTGAGCACGTCGTCGCCAATCAGTCCAGCCTGTTCGAGCGCCAGTTCGGTGGCGCGCGTGGACATCAACGACACGCGACCCATCGCGCGGATGCGCTTACGGGTGTAATGCTCCGGCAGCGTGAAGTCATCGATCGGCGCGCCCAGTAGGGTATGTAGTCCGTCATAAACCTGCCACTCCGGCATTTTGCGCACGGCGTTTTCATAGGTCCGCAGTCTGGCGGAAACGTCCTGCCAGTTTTCCCCAAAGGCGGTGACGCCGCCCATGCCCGTTATCACCACGCGACGTGTCATAACATCCCTCCATTGATGGAAATCACCTGACGGGTGACGTAGCTCGCCACATCCGACATCAAATAGCTGGCAAGTCCGGCGACTTCGTCCGCCTGACCCATGCGTTTCATTGGGATCATCGCCATTGCTTCTTTTAGCGCGGCCTCTTCCATGTCGATCATTCCGGTGTCGATCAGCCCCGGCGCGATGCAGTTGACGGTAATTTTGCGTTTCGCGAGTTCAATCGCCAGCGCTTTGGTGGCCCCGATAATCCCGGCTTTGGCGGCGCTGTAGTTCACCTGCCCACGATTTCCCATTACGCCGGAGACCGACGACAGGGTGATGATCCGACCGCCCTGGCGCGCGCCAATCATCGGCATGATGCACGGCTGAATGACGTTATAAAAACTGTCGAGATTGGTGTGGATCACCGTGTCCCAGTCGCTGTCGCTGAGCGCCGGGAAGGCGGCATCGCGCGCAACGCCTGCATTACTGACCACGCCGTACCACGCGCCATGCTCTTCGATATCCTGTTCCAGCACTTCGCGGCACTGCTCGCGGTTTGCCACGTCGAAACTGAGCAGACGGCCTGCGCCGCCGACGGCGAGAATGGCGTCCAGCGTCTCCTGCGCCCCCTGCGCATCACGGTGATAGTGGACGCCGACCACAAAGCCGTCCGCTGCCAACTGGCGGGCGATTGCGCGACCGATACCTTTGCTGGCGCCGGTAACCAAAACTGAACGACTCATGCGGACGCTCCTTGTTGAAATAGAGAGTGAAGTTCTTCTGCCGACGGCTGGAAGGTATTGACGCGGCCTGTCGCCAGTGTCTCTTCGTCAGCGGTAATTGTGCATTCGAAGCTGCCGAAACGGTCGTCCTGCATCAGCAACTTGACGGTAATGGATACTGTTTTTCCTGCAGGCAGAACACCGGCTGTGCAAATCAGTTCGCGTGCGCCGAGCACCATCCCGAGTGAAATCGCCCCCTGACCTTGCTGATGGCGGTGCCAGCCGGACCAGACGCCAACGGTCTGCGCCATCAGTTCCAGCGCGAACCAGCCGGGTAAATTGCCCTGCGGATCAAGGAACGGTGAGAGAACGCCGCCGCTCGCCACCGTGACGCAACAAACGGCGGTGTCTTCATCCACGCTGACCACCTCTTCGAGTAGCAGCATGGGCGCGTCGTGCGGCAGGTATTCGCCGGGTGATAAATAGTGGCTCATGACATTCTCCCGAGCAGAATACTGGCGTTATTGCCGCCAAAGGCGAACGAATTCGACAAGACAAACGGGCGTTCAAGCGGCTGAGGTTGCTCGATGATGCCGCAGAGCGGCAGCGCCGGATCGCGCGGCGACAGGCTAAAGTCCTGCGCTGGCAGCGGGAGGTCATGCTGCAAAATCAGCATGCTGAGCGCCGCTTCGGTAATCCCTGCCGCGCCCAGCGTGTGGCCGGTGAGGTGTTTGGTCGAGCTGCACGGGACGCGTTCGCCAAACAGCGCGTTGACCACTCTGGACTCGATCTGGTCGTTCAGCGGCGTGGCGGTGCCATGCAGATTGATGTAGCCCACCTGTTCCGGTGTGATAGCGGCATCGTCCAGCGCCTGTTGGATGGCGCGAATGGCCCCGACGCCCTCCGGGTGCGGCGCCGAAATATGGTGCGCGTCGCTGGACTCCCCTACGCCAAGCAGCGCGATGGGCTGCGGTTCGCGGGTCAACAGCATCAGCGCCGCGCCTTCACCAATGGTAATCCCGCTACGGTCACGGCCAAATGGCAGACAGCGCGTCGGCGAGAGCGATTCCAGACTGTGGAAGCCGTTGATCGGCATCCGACTCAGGGTATCTGCGCCGCCGACGATCGCAACGTCCGCCAGACCGGACGCTATCAGGCGACGACCGCTGATAATAGCGCGAGCGCTGGAAGAACAGGCGGTGGAGAGAGTGAATGCCGGACCGTCCAGCTTCAGCCAGTGGCTGAGAAAGCGCGACGGGTCGCCCAGTTCCTGTTGCGGGTACTGCCAGTGCTGGCTCTCTTCGCCGTTCAGCGTCAGGTTAACGTGCGTGTCGCCTTCGTCCAGACCGGACGTACTGGTGCCGAGCACCACCGCCACCCGATCGTGACCGTAGCGCGCAATGGCCTCATCAACCTGCGGCTGGATCTGCCTAAGCGCCGCCAGCAGCAACTGATTGTTGCGCGAACGGTGGGCGCTAAAGTCGTCCGGGATGGCGGGCAGTTCGCCGTCCACGCCGGCGAGTACCGCGTGAGGATATCCCTGTAGCCAGCCGGTACGCGGGCGCATGCCGGGCGCAACGCCATGCGTCAGGTTGGCGGCGATTTCATCGGTATCGTTGCCCAGCGCGTTAATCATGCCCACCGCAGAAATGTAAATCATATCAGTCACCCAGATATTGAATGGTGATGTGGTATTTAAAGACATGCTGTTCGATGCTGATCGGCTCGCGCTTGCCTTTGCGGTTCAGGTAGGTGATTTCCGTCACCAGTTTGCCGCGGGCATTACGCAGTTCACGCCTGTCGCCGCTGTCCGTCAGCGTCCAGCCTTTCGGCAACTGCGGCTGCCAGACGCTAATCGGCCAATGGCTGAGCATTACGTCAGCCAGCACCTGACTCGCGGGCGGCAGTTGCGGAACCACGATGGACTGCTCGGTGTGCAACCCTTTGTCATCGTAAGTGACGAGGAACAGACGAATACCCACCGACGACAGCCCCGCCAGCGTGATTTTTTTATCATCGGCATTCAGCATCACCAGCAGCGACTGAGTTTTGCCGTTAAAGCTGCCGGTGAGCAACTGCTGAGCGTTCACTGCCGGAGATATGCCCGGCGCAGGCAGCGTCACCCGCGTACCTGGCTCCAGCCACGCCTGTGGACGGCCTTCCTGCGGTTTCGGTGAGTGGCTGCAGCCGGTGAGGATCAGCGCGAAGAGGCACAGGGCTAACTGTCCGATGGCGCTACGCCAACCTGTTGACCCACCAGGCCGGATAAGGCGTAGCCGCCATCCGGCAAAAAGACGTTTCATCATTTTCGTTTCTTCTCTTTTTTCGTCGGCATCGCCAGAGGGGAAAGCAGGAACGCGGTGAAAATACCGCTTACCAGCACAATGCCAAAACTGCTGATCGCCTGGGTGGCGCTAAAGACCAGCATGCCGAGCGTCAGTAGGGTAGTCATCATAGCCAGCGTGATGGCTAACAGGGAGGTCAGCGGCGTCCCACGCGGATTACTGAAAAACAGCGTGTAGTTAATACCGATCCCCAGTACCAGCACCAGCGCCAACAGCGAGAACAGATTGACCGCATGCCCGCTCAATGCCAGCACCGCCAGGCCGCAGCCCAAAGACAATACCGACGGCACGAGGCTGATACCTCCTCTGCGCCAGCCCAACCGGGCGATCGCGCCGCAGGCAATCACCGCCAGCGCGACAAACAGCAAACCGGTCAGTACGTTGCGATACAGCGCAAACAGACTGTCAAAGGTGCTTTTGCGATCCACCCACGCGACGCCGGGATATTTCTCGCTGAGCGCGTTGAGCGCAGCGCTCTGCTTGACGCCTTCCACCGGCACCAGTACGCCGCTTTCACCGTCGGCCAGGCTCAACCACAGCAGCCGCCAGCCTTCGCTGGCCGGGCTGGCAAGCCAGGCGCCAACGGTAACCGGCATAGGGGTTAGATCGGGATTGACCGTCGTCAGCCCGGCGCTGTTCAGGGCGAGGATGACCGCCGGCGCGGCGTTTTTCAGCAAGGCGAGATCCTGCTGCTGACGGGTCAGTGAATTCAATGGGATCGTGCGATAGCCGCTGAGCAGTCCCTCTTTTTTCGCCTGCGCCAACGACGGAACAAAGGCTTCCAGTCGTTCCAGCGTCTGCTGGGGGGCGTCGCCGTACACCACAAACCACTTCTGATCGACACTCTGTCCGGTCAGCGCGGTTATGGTTTTTTCCTGCGCCAGAATGTGCTGCGGCAGCGCCTGCAACTGCGAGATATCGTCATCCACGCGCAGGGTCGCCAGACCCGCCAGTGAGAAAAGCGCGAGTGCGACCGGCAGACCGACGGAGAGCTTCTTATTGCGTCGCCAGGCGGCAAGCCAGCGCAGCATCAACACCATCGCCGGAACCGGACGCACCGGTAGCCCGCGACACAGCCACGGATGCCAGAAAATCACCGTCAGGCAGGAAGCGCTCAGTCCTGCAGCCGCAAATACCGCCATCTGGCGAATGCCGGGGAAGGGGGCGAGCATCATGATCAGGTAGGCCGCAACGGTGGTCAGCAGCGCCAGCAGCAGGGCATTTCGCACTTTCGCCAGACTTTGCCAGGGCGAGGTTTCCGCGCCATGCACCATCCGTTCGGTCAGGTAATACAACGTGTAGTCGGCGGAGATGCCGATGATGCTCATGCTCATCACCAGCGTCATCAGATGCAGTTCACCGAACAACAGCAGCGTGACGACGGTTCCCGCCAGCGCGCCAATGCCAATCGACAGCAGACACAGCAGCAACGGGCGCAGCGAGCGGAACACCGCGACAATCAGCAGCAGCACGCCCAGCACCGTCGCCACGCCGAGCGTGGAGACATCCTGTTTTGCCTGCTGGCTGGCGTAATCGCTGTAGAAGACCGTGCCACGCGACAGTAGCTGCGCCTGCGGATAGCGCGCTTTCAGCTCCTCTGCAAGCGTGCTGAGCGTGGTCACCAGATGATGCGTTTGTTGCATATCGAACGACGAACCGGCCAGTTCACCATGCAGCAGATACCAGTAGTTTCCCTCGGGGTCTTGCGCCACCAGCCAGCCGTCCATCAGCCGCAGACGCTGGCCGTTTTCGGCCATCGCCAGCTGCGATCCGCGCATCAGCATCAGCGGGTCGTTTTGCAGCTCTTTCCCGCTGACGCCAGAAAACGCGGAATAGAGTTGAGACAGAATCCATTGCGCCTGCGCGTCGCCGCCGTTTTGCAGACGGGCGCGAGTTTGCGGGTCAATCAAACCGTTGCGGTGCTGCCAGAAGAACGCGCCCCATGCCTGTTGGCTGTCGGCGTCCATCGGGCCTTTCACCTCTGCCAGCGCCTGTGATTGTTGCAGCATCGCCAGCCAGTTACGGGCGATTGTCGGGTCAGCCTTTTTACCGGGACTGATCAGCCAGACCAGTTGGCGGTCAAGACGCTGCATAAAGCCGTCATTCAGGCTCGGCGGAATCGCCCCCAGCGCCTGTTTTGGCAGCATCGCCAGCACGCTGCTGTTGAGCCGCGCCTGAGGCAGCAACATCAGCAACACGCCCAGCATCATGATGCAGGCGATTCCCCATAACAGCGCGGGGCGTTTACTGGGCGGCAAAGCGTTGGCGTTCGTCATCAGTCAGTTGCGCAGGCGTCAGTTGGTGTTGGGAAAGCGCGATATCCGTGCGGTCGCCCTGTTTGTCGTTTAGCTCAATACGTTCCAGATAGGTTTTTCCGGCCAGGTCGATGGTGGCGAAGATCTTATCCAGTGGCGTGGTGATCGGCGTCAGGCGCAGCGTCCAGCGACCCTCTCCGCTATCCGCAAACTCCACGCGGAAGTTTTGTTCCAGCACCTTGCGGTCGGCCTGAAACAGCCCGCGCAGCAGGTGGTTAAACTGGAACATCTGCGGGTTGTTATCGGCGGTGATGGTCTGCGGCGGCTGACCGTTGATGGACTGCACCATTCGCGTATCGTCCAGCAACAATTGCATCGGGAACGGACGGGTTTGATCCCACAAAAGCCCCTGGTCACGGGCGATCAACATCGTTCCCGCGGATCGCAGCGGCTGCGGCAGATCCTTAATCGTCCGGGTTTGATCGAAATGCGCGCGGATCACCGGCTGTTCGGTAAAGCGCTGTTGCAATTCGTCGAGCGTCAACGCGCTAACAAACGGGCTGATAAGCAGCGCCAGCAGCGGTAGAAATCTCATGGCGTTACTCCCATTCGTTCAAACAGAATGTCCGGGCAGACGAAGCACATTTCGCGGCTTTTCTCTTCCACCGCGACCTGAATGGTGTAACCCGTCGTCGCGCGTTTCCCGCTTTCGGCATCGAAAATTTCATAGCCAATGCGCAGGCGGTTTTCGAACTCTTCCAGACGCGCGCGTACGCGAATGCGCTGTTCAAAGGTCAGCGGATTGCGGTATTTGACGCGGGTATCCACCACCGGCCACAGGTAGCCGGAGGCTTTCATCTGGCGATAGCCGTAGTCGAACTGGTTCAGCAGCGCTTCGCGGGCGATCTCGAAGTAACGGAAATAGTTGCCATGCCATGCCACGCCCATCATATCGACGTCGTGAAACGGAATGGTCAGCTCAACTTCAGCCGTAAAGCGGGGATCGTTCAGCACCCTTTACTCCTTGTTTTTGGGTTCCGGCAACTGCCAGAAATCGAAAAAGTTAAACCAGTCGAGTGGCGACTGTAACGCGTAATGCTCAAGACGTTCGGCATAGCGGTCGATGGTCTGCTGTAGCGCCTGCTGGCGTTCGGCACGCGGTAGTACCAGCGGATCGGCGAACGGCTCGCAGTGAATGCACAGCTTCTCCTGCTGACGCAGGGCAAAGAGGAGATCCACCGGGCAGCGCAAGATTGAGGCAAGGATAAATGGCCCCTGCGGGAACGGGGCGGCTTGCCCCATGAAACGGCTCCAGCAGACGCGCCATTCGCCACCACGCTGGGGATTTACCGCAATGCGATCGCCGACAATAGCAATCCATTCCCCGCGCTCCAGCTTCTCTTTGAGCGCAATGGCGGTGTCCGGGCCGATGTCGGTCACTGGCATCAGGTTGAGTCCGGCCTGCGGCGCCATCTCTTCCATAATCTGCTTAAAACGCCGGGCGTTATCGCTGAACACCAGCGCGTTGATGGTTTTGCTGCCCTGCAACTGCGCCAGCGCGCGACAGGCTTCAACATCGCCCAGGTGGGAGGCCAGCAGTAGCTTACCGCGAGGATCGCTGACGTTCAGCGCCTCTTCAGCCCCTGGCGCAAACACCACGTCGCGGCCAAAATGCAGTTCACCGCGCCAGCTGGCGATTTTATCGAGCATCGCGTTGCCGAAGCGCAGAAAGTGTTGATAACTGGTGAGGTTAGCTGGAACTGGCCTCTGGCGTGCGGCCAACTGCGCATGCACGCGGGCGATCCAGTTCTGTGAAGCGCGGCGTGCAGAGGACGCGGTCAGCCAGTAGACGCCGACCACCGGCCAGAGCAGCAACGTGAACGCCTTGCGTCCCAGCAAACGCCATACCCATAGCATCAGGCGCATTCCCCACAGCCCTTTCACCTCCTGCTGGCGCGCCCAGTGCGGCGACGTTCGACGCAGCAGCAGTGACGGGATGCGTGGCAACATGCCGAAGAACAGGCGCGTGTGCATCAGCGAAATGCGACAGTTATCTTTGAAAGCATCGAAGTGCGACAGTCCGTCCGGCGGATAGGTCACGCGAGTCGGGACAAAATAGCTGGGGGTGCCCTGCCACCAGAGACGCACCATCACTTCGGTGTCGAAATCCATCCTCTTGCCAAGCGTCACCCGCTGCGCCAGCTGGCGCGTAGGACCGACAGGGTAGACGCGAAAGCCGCACATGCTGTCTTTCAGTTGCAGGGACAGGGTTTCAATCCAGACCCAGACATGGGTTATCCAGCGCCCGTACAGGCGCGAACGGGGAATGGAATCATCGTAAATCGGCTGTCCGGAGATCAGCGCGGCGGGATGGGTCTGCGCCAGTTCCAGCAGTTTTGGGATGTCTTCAATGGCATGTTGACCATCGGCATCGACCTGGACGGCATGGGTAAATCCGGCTTCTGCCGCCGCCTCTAATCCACGGATCACCGCCGCGCCTTTTCCGGCGTTTTCCGCCAGACGGATTAAGGTCAGACCGGCGGTGTCCACGGTGAGTCTGTCCAGTTCCTGCTGCGTGGTTGCATCGCTGCCGTCGTCCACCACAATACACGGCAGATTAAACGGCTGCAGGCGTGTCAGGACACGCGACATCATGGCGCCGTGGTTATAGCAGGGGATCAGCACGCAGGGGGAAAAGGTTAACGACATAGTCGGATCTTCCCGCTGCTGGCGGTATGGCGCGCGTCGCCATCGTGGCGTTGATAGCTGAACGTCAGGATCTGACGCGCCTCCTGCCAGCTCAGCGTTAGCGTGACGGTGTTTTCCGGCAGCAGCGGCGCCTGGAACTTCACGTTCTGAATGCTGTGAAAACGCCAGCCGGGAGCGAGCAGGGTGGTGGCATAGTGCATCACCCAGTCCATCTGCGCGACGCCCGGCAGCAGCGGCTGCACGGCAAAATGACCGCTAAACCAGAACAGGGAAGGATCGAGGTGCAGGACGATCTCTACCTGTTGGGGCTGTGCCTGATGGCGCTCAATTTCATGGGGTATCATGAAACAACTCCTGTAATTGCGCATAGACACGCTTATTCATACTGTTGACCGGGATTTCGTCGATGACCCGCCAGTAACGCGGTACGGCGACCGGCTCGAGCCACGGCAGAAGCGCTCGCCGCCACGTCAGCTCCTGCGTTTTTCCCCCGCTGTTCTGCCAGCGCTGGCGCGCCTCGTCATCCAGTACCAGCAGTACGCCCACGCCCTGGCGACCGCCGCGGGTGATCGGCAGGGCGGCGACTTCGCGGATGCCCTTCAGCTCCAGCAGGCGGTGTTCGACTTCGCTGAGCGAAATGCGCTTCTCTTCAATTTTGACTACCCGTCCACGACGTCCCATCAGACGGAACTGGCCGTTTGGCTCAAATTGCAGGATATCGTCGAGCAACAGACCGTTAGCATCGGCAATCAGCGGAGAAAAGACGCGAAATGCGGCATCTTCTGCGGTAAATGACACGCCAGGGAAGGGTAGCCAGGCGACGTTCTCCTGCTGACGATAGCGCCAGGCGAGAATACCGGTTTCGGTGCTACCGTAGATTTCATCCGGCCAGACGTTCAGCCAGGCGGCGGTTTGCGTGACGTCCTGCCACGGTAACATGCCGCCCGCCGACAAAATCATTGCCACTGGCGGTGCGGGAAGCTGGTGGTCGAGACGTTTTAAAAACGCCGGGCTGCTGATGAACACATAGCGATGTTCGTGACCCAGCGCAGCCAGTTGCTCCGCGTAGTAGAGCATGGCTGCATGCAGCGGCAGGCCAAGGGCCATTGGCAGGAAAATACGGAACGTCAGACCGTATAGATGCTGCGGCACGACGGAGGCTACCACCCGGCACCCCGTCAGGCGGTCGGCAAAGCGCGCCGCCAGCAGTTCGGCTTCGTGGTCCAGACGGGCAACAGGTTTGACGATGCGCTTCGGCTGTCCCGTCGAACCGGAGGTAAACAGCTCAACATACGCATCGTGGCGCAGGGGCGGGAAGAAGCACGCCTCATCGCTGAGCGTCATTGCTGAGCTGACCACCCACAGCGGCCCTTGCCAGCCGAGCGTTTTATCGCTCAGCACACCGTCAAACAACGCCCGCTGCTCGTCGAGCAAAGAGACGCGATTATGCCCCGGAATCACGGGCGTTTTCCCCGCATGCAGGGTCGCCAGCAACGCGACAATAAACAGATAGCTGTTTTCAAAACAGAGCGCCCAGCGATCGCCTTCCTGCTGTTGCAGGTGTGCCATCAGTTGCGCGACATCGTGGCGCAAGTGACCGAGCGTCCAGTGGCGTTCGTCCAGCCAGGCGACAGGCGTGTTCGCTGGACGGGGGGAGGTGAGCCATTCGGCAAGCGTCAGGGTCTGTTTCATTGTGAATCTCGATTCATCATCCAATGGCGTACCAGCCATTCGCTGCCCATCAGTAACCCCATCAGCAGGTAGGCAATCATGCCATTCCATGCGGTCCACATCGCCATATCGCCATGGAGGGCGGTAAACAACGCCACGCCGCCATTGACGATAAAAAAGGCGCACCAGATCTGCGTCACCCGGCGGGTGTATCGCACCGCCACATCCGGAAGCTGGGGATCGCGCAGTCGCGCCAGTCGTTCAACGATGGGCATCGATGACCAGAGCGAACCGCCAAAAACGGCAAGCATGACGGCATTCACGACAACCGGATAAAACAGCAGAAGCTGATGGGTTTTAAGCAGGTAACTGGCGACGCACAGGGTGATACCCACTGCTGCCACCACCTGAGTGACTATGCGCAGCGGACCCGCCTGTCGCCGGGTCTGGCGAAAGCGTAAGAACAGCAGGAGTGCCATCAGCGGCAGTAACCACTGCAGGCTGTGGTGCGCCAGACCAAACCAAATCAGGAAAGGCCAGGCAAGCAACAGCACGCCTGTCAGCACAGGCAATGTGCGAATGCCGGACACGGCGAATCAGGCTTCTTTAAGCAGGCGTTCTACCGCGTCAACGACATCCTGCACGGTGCGTACGGCTTTGAACTCTTCCGGCTTGATCTTCTTACCGGTTTTCTTTTGCAGATGGACGATCATGTCGACCGCATCGATGCTGTCCAGCTCAAGATCTTCGTACAGACGCGCCTCAGGTTTGATGTCCTGCGGGTCTATCTCAAACAGCTTAACCAGCAGCGCAGAGACTTCGTCATAAATGGCGTGTTGATCGGTCATAACGGACTCTCCTCAGGCACGTTGCGCATTAATGAACGATGCCAGCGTGGCGACGGAGAAGAAGTGCCGACGCATCTCTTCACTTTCCGCGGAAAGCACCACACCGTACTGATTTTTTACCGCCAGTCCCAGTTCCAGGGCATCAATCGAGTCCAGCCCCAGGCCGTCGCCAAACAGCGCCGCCTCGGTGTCAATGTCGTCTGTCGACAGTTCGTCCAGATTCAATGTTGTTATGATGAGATTTTTAATTTCAAGATAAAGCGCTTGCATCATTAATTCCTGAGAGAGGTAACGTACCTGGTTGTAATTGAAGCAAAAGATGCCGGTTTAGCTGTCTTGCCGCCAGCGCCGGTTCTTGTAAATTTGCGTCGTAAAAGTGGTCAATCTTCACCCGCTCGCGTACCTCGACGGTAAACAGCGGTTTTGTGGGGGGCACCTGATACCATTTGCTTTCTTTATCCAGCATGCGCTGGCTGCAATGGATGGTCACTACGCGAATATCGCTGCCGCAGCGCACGGCGATATTCGCCGCGCCGCGTTGCAGCGTCATGGTCTCACCGGGGCGAGTGCGGGTGCCTTCGGGGAAAATTAAAATCGTATCGCCCTGCGCCAGGCGTTGTTGGCTGGCTGGTAACAGGGCGTCGGCCTGGCTGTTCACCAGATAATCCGCGGCACGCACTACGCCGCTAAGGAACGGGTTCTTCAGCAGCGCGCTCTTCACCAGACAGTCTGTTTCGGGCATCACCGACGCCAGCAGGACATAATCGATCAGGGTGGGGTGATTTGCGACCACCAGACATCCGCGTTCCTGACGCAAAATATCCACCCCGTTCATCTGATAATCCAGCACGCCCAGCACCCGGGTTACCGTTAAAAAGAGACGGAAACTGGCGGCAATGCTGCGTCGGGCAATGCGGCGACGCCGGGCATTGTCCCATACGAACACTAATAAAATGTTAAACCAGACGACCGAAAGCAGCAGCCCACCGAGTCCGAAGAGGGCGAAGCAGAAGCCGGTCATGGCGATCCGCCAGAGTCGGTTCAGCATGGAGATAACCCCTTTCATGACCGACTCCAGTGCCAGTTCACTCGCTCACCCGGAAGAGTAAACGAGCTGGCATTCTGCAAATAGTGCTGTAAAAACAACAGGCTTTGCGGGAGTGCCGTTTCAGCGCCAGCCTGAGTCGGTTCGCTCTGACACACCCAGTCGTTGCCTGCTTCGCAGACCAGCGCGGTGGCGTAAGGCCAGGTTGGCATATTTTCCGGGAGGCGCGGGTGGTAAAACTCGGGAAGAAAACCGTCGAAATCGACCATCAGCACACGCTGATAACCCGCCTGTAGCAGGCAGATGATTTCACATAGCCCCTGCTGGAAGCTATCGCGTCCGGCAGAAAGTGATGACGAGACGATAGGGTGTTTAGCCGCGATGGTCAGGTTGCCCACCGCTGAATTGTGTACCGACAGGGCAAAATCGGTCGGTGAGAGCGCCTGCTCCGTCGCCAGCGCATGCAGAATCCGGTAGTTACGTTCGAGTTCTCCGTGGCGACTGGTGTATAGCACCGCATCAATATCGTGGCGACGCAGCATCGCCAGCCCGCACTCGACGGCCAGTTTACTGCCGGAGCTAAGACGACGGGCGGTCATCATCGGCAGTTCACGCAGTTTGCCTTGTGCCGCCGACGGATCGATGGCGTGCGGATGCCGTGACCATTGCAGCCACTGTATCAATTCGCTCAGACCTGGCGCCATCGCCCGCCAGTCGGTAATGTTTAGTGAGAATTTCATCAACGCGCGTCCGCGGTAAACCGGTGATTCCAGTAGCGTTCAGATGCTACTTTGTTATTTTTTCTTCTGACATATCAATAAGGTATGTCCAACGCCTAAGTTGTCGTGGCGTTCATCCACCTGGAACCCTGCCTTGTCCAGATAGCCATAAAATTTCTCTGCGCTGTAGAAACGGCTGTTGCCGTTCGCCATGCAGGTAAAATAAAGCGAAGACGCATTCAAACTGAATGAGGCGGCTTCAAAACGCTGTGCATCCCAGAACAGCTCCATAATGCACAGCCTTGCGCCGGGTTTCATCACACGGGCAACCTTGCTGAGCATGGCGACAATTTGCTCCGGTGAAAAACAGTCAAGAAATTGACTCATCCACCAGATATCGGCCTCGGTGGGTAAAGGCGCGTCGCCAAGCATATCCACTGCATGAAAATCGATGCGATCGGATAATCCTGCATTTTCGATATTTTCGCGGGCAAGTGCAATTTGTTGTGGCAAATCTAATAACGTTATCGCGATATTTTCGTCGAATTGACTACAGCGTATTGCCCATTTTCCCGTATTTCCGCCTACATCGTACAGGGTTGCAGGACAACTGGCGAATACATGCGGTAATGCCGCGTCAAACGCCCCGTCAGAATAGTAATGATCGAAGGCGAACCAACTTTCACGTGCGGACGGCGGTAATTGCGACAATGCCGGATAAATGGTTGGCCAGTCGCCAAACACTTTTAACCCGGACGGTTTTCCTTCTTTCAGGGCATTCTCTAAAAAGAACAATCCCTGATAACAGACATCATGGGTGAAATCCATATTCACGCGAGTCATGGTGTCATGCAAAAGGAAATGTCCGATTTTCGCCAGATAATAGCGTCCCGCTTTATGGGTGATGATGCGCCCGCTTAATCCCATATCCAGTAATACGCTGACCGCATATTCGTTGACGTGGCTGTTTTCGGTAATGTCTTCCAGCGTTGCACCCTGTTTACCCTGGCGGTCAAGGTAGGCCAGTACATCAGCATTTCGCAGGCAAAGTGCGGTTTGAAACAGCATGGGGGCGAAGGCGATACGCTGCGCTTCAGTGATCGCATCCAGTGCGCTGAGGGGATCCTGTTCGTACATGGCGAGTACAACCTGTTAAGAAAACAAAAAGAGATTATCGGGCCGAACGCGGCCCGACTTTAGGCGTTATTACAGAGCCGCACCCGCAGACAGGTTCAACTGAATGTCTTTATCCAGGTTACGTACCCAGCGGTTGTAGTTTTTATGAATTTTACCGCCAGAAGCCTGCAGGTTGAGGCTGCTGTCGTATTTGATATCGTAGCTGGAGGCGGTGTAGGTAATACGCACTTCTGCAACATGGTCGCGAGACTGCTGACGCGCTTTGATCACGCCTGGACCCGCTTCCGTCATGATCCATTTACGCTGAACGCCTGCTTTCAGGATCGCGTTTTTCACCTGATCCAGAGTATGGCCTGCAGTCACTGAAGAGTGAACCTGATCGATGGGGGCAGTACGCGCACAACCTGCCAGCGCACCGACAACGGCAATCGCCGCAAACCACTTAATGTATTGTTTCATGAAAACTCCCTATCAAAATCACTATTTATATTAACGTTGAATGCATTTCTGAATTTAGTTTTAGTAACAATAATACCGACTATTTTTAATGTTAACTTTGACGGAACACCGTGAAAATTCTGAAATTAATTCATGCACGCGGCAGAACGTTTATCTTCCGGATTATCATGGTATTAGTTAGTTTTCACTTAAATTAAACTGTCGATATCATTTAATTTGGATTAAATGCACTGCAGAAAAACCTGGAACGCATTTCGCGAAGGAAACCGCGCGCTTATTGAAACGTCCAGGTAACAAAAGCGCGCCTTATAATACTTTCACCTGTAAGTGAATAAAACTACCCTGGTTGGTAGGGCGGATTTATCCCGGTAATCGATTTTTCGGCCGCCCTGGGCCCAGTAATATTGCCAGTTTACTGCCGCCTGTTGTGGTCTCCATCCAGATTTTACAGACGCTGGTCAGGGGAACGGAGAGCAACATCCCCACCGGGCCGAGCAACCAGCCCCAAACCAGTAAAGAAAGAAACACCACCAGCGTCGACATGCCCAGGCGATGGCCCATCATGCGCGGTTCAACCATGTTGCCCAATACCATATGGACCACCAGGAACAGCGCCCCCACCAACACGCACTCATAAACGCCATTGAAAAGCAGCGCCTGAACCATTGGCGGAACAGCGGAAATCACCGAGCCAATATTGGGTACATAGTTCAGCAGGAACGCCAGCACCCCCCACATCAGGGCAAACTGAATGTTCATCAGCTCCAGTCCCAGCCAGACGATGAGTCCGGTCCACAGGCTGAGCAGCGTTTTTAACGCCAGATAGTGCGAAACGCCCTTCAGCGCCCGGTGCAGTCCGGCAATGTGGATTTGCGGGTTATGCAGCGCAAAACGCATTTTGTAAGGCACATGGCGGACCTCAAACAGCATGAAAACGACGGTCATCACCAACAGAATGATGCTGGCCATCGCGCCTGACAGCCCGGTCATCAGCGTGGTGGTGAAGGTGACAATTTTGTCGGAGTCGATGCGTTGTAACATCCGTTCCGGAGACATGTGCAGATTTAAAAACGGCATCATCTCCTGCACATACAGCACTTTGCGCGTCAGTTCTTTGTTGTATTTCGGCAGCATGGCAATAAATTCATTAACCGAGGCCGCCAGCACGCCAATCAGCGCGGTGAGCACGAACAGCATTACGACTACCACAATGGTGATCGCCACCGGGCGTTTCACTCCCCGACGGATAAACCAGGTGACCAGTGGATTGAGGACAATGGCGAAAAAGAGCGCCAGCAACAGTTGCACAATGATATCTGCAGCGGCGTGGATCCCGGCGAGAATGACGACCAGCGAGGCCAGTTTGAGCAGAATATGTAGACCGGCTTTGTCGGGCTGAGGGGTTGTCATGTTTACATCCTTTTTTGATTTTCATTAAGTGTAGCGGCTCGCTGGCTGCCGATATTCCTAATCTGGCTGCTGATTTTCCCGGCGTGGCGTGGTAGAAATGAAACATTGTTGTAAAAACGTGGTGATCCCCCATGCCCGAACCCGTCGCTGAACCGGCGCTTAATGGATTGCGCCTCAATCTGCGCATTGTTTCTGTTGTGATGTTCAACTGTGCCAGCTACCTGACCATCGGCCTGCCGCTCGCGGTTTTGCCCGGCTATGTGCATGATGTCATGGGCTTTAGCGCCTTCTGGGCGGGTCTGGTCATCAGCCTGCAATACTTCGCGACCTTACTCAGCCGCCCTCATGCCGGACGCTATGCGGATCTGCTCGGGCCAAAAAAGATTGTGGTTTTTGGCCTGTGCGGCTGTTTTCTCAGTGGGGCGGGCTATTTTCTGGCAGGAAGCGCCAGTAGCTGGCCGGTCGTCAGTTTATTGCTGCTCTGTCTGGGGCGTGTGATCCTGGGGATTGGACAGAGCTTCGCCGGGACCGGCTCGACGCTATGGGGTGTGGGCGTGGTGGGCTCGTTGCATATCGGGCGGGTGATCTCCTGGAACGGCATTGTGACCTACGGGGCGATGGCGGTCGGCGCGCCGCTCGGCGTGCTGTTTTACAGCTGGGGCGGGCTACAGGGATTAGCGCTGATTATCATGGGGATCGCGTTGCTGGCCATTTTGTTGGCGATTCCGCGCCCTGCGGTGAAAGCGAGCAAAGGGAAGCCTTTGCCGTTTCGTGCGGTGCTTGGACGCGTCTGGCTATACGGAATGGCGCTGGCGCTGGCCTCGGCAGGTTTCGGGGTGATCGCCACCTTTATCACCCTGTTCTATGACGCCAAAGGCTGGGACGGCGCGGCATTTGCGCTCACCCTGTTTAGCTGTGCGTTTATCGGTACGCGTCTGTTGTTTCCGAACGGCATCAACCGCCTGGGCGGTCTGAATGTGGCGATGATCTGCTTTAGCGTTGAGATTGTCGGACTGTTGATGGTGGGCGTGGCGATGGTGCCGTGGATGGCAAAAATCGGCGTACTGCTGACAGGAATGGGGTTTTCGCTGGTCTTCCCGGCGCTTGGCGTGGTAGCGGTAAAAGCGGTGCCGCAGCAGAATCAGGGCTCGGCGCTGGCGACCTATACGGTGTTTATGGATCTGTCACTGGGGGTGACGGGACCGTTGGCTGGGCTGGTGATGAGTTGGGCGGGGGTTCCGGTCATTTACCTGGCGGCGGCAGGGCTGGTGGCGGTTGCGCTGCTGTTAACCTGGCGGTTAAAAAAACGGCCTCTGCAGGAATCGCCAGAGGCCGTCTCATCATCCTGATGGTTACTGAATAACCAGCGTATTAATGATGTTTTCAGCGGCCGTTTGCGCTTTCTGCTGGTCGTCCGCTGGCAGTGTAATTTGCAGAGTCAGCAGTTGGTTATCGACTTTACCCAGCACCACAGAAGAGTAAGCCGTCTGGCCTTTCGCCGAGATGATGCTGTCTAACTGTTGCAGCGTGTGACCTTTCAGCTCGATGGATTTGTTGGTCACCACCTGCAACTGCGGGTCACGGCTGCGCTGCTGATCTTCAAGGCGTTTTGCCAGCACAGACAGCTCTTCGTTGGTGTTATCGCCGACGATAACAATCACCGCTTTCTGGCCGGTCGCGTCAGAGTAGACGTGCATATTGTTGGCCTGCGTACCCAGCTTGCCGCTCTGATCGGTCATATCTGCCGGCAGTGAGAAACTCAGTTTGCCATCCAGCAGAGAAACCGGCTGACCGGTTGCGTTGCTTTCTGCCGCCGTGCCTTCTGCCGGCGCTTTTGTATCACTATTATCACAGGCCGCCAGCCCCATAACCAGCAGGCCAATACCGACATATTTAACCAGATTACGCATTGACTTCTTCCTTTCGATAAACGGCCATAACGGCGCATCTGTTCATCTTATCACAACCCGGAAAAGGAACCTTTAGCTCAACTTGTCTGCATGACCGGGATTTCAGATTTATCTGCCAGTTTTTTCAGCAACATATTCAGCAATACGCCATACATCGGCAGGAAGAACAGGATGCTGATCAGCACTTTGAAACAGTAATCGACGATGGCGATTTCCATCCAGTGCTCGGCCATGAAGGCATCCGGACTGCGCCAGAACGCAATAAAGAAGAAAGCGAGGGTGTCGCTAACGTTGCCAAACAGCGTCGAGGCCGTCGGCGCCATCCACCAGCGGCGGTTCTGACGCAGGCGGTTAAAGACGTGCACATCAAGAATTTGTCCCAGTGCATAGGCCATAAAGCTGGCGACCGCGATACGGGCGACAAACAGATTGAAGTGCATCAGCGCGCCGAATCCCTGCCAGGAGCCCATATAGAACAGCGACGAAATCACATAGGAGATCAGCAATGCGGGCATCATCACCGCAAAGATAATTCGACGGGCCAATGGCGCGCCAAAAATTCGCACGGTCAGGTCGGTAGCGAGGAAAATAAACGGAAAGCTAAACGCGCCCCAGGTGGTGTGGAAACCAAAAATGGAGACCGGGAGCTGGACCAGGTAGTTACTGGAGGTGATCACCAGCAGGTGAAATAGCGATAGCCAGAACAACGCTTTTACGCGCTGCGAGTGTGTAAATGCATTCATGTTGTACCTTTTTAATTGATGATTGGGGTGAGGGAACCCAATTCGTGCTACACGCTATTGCATGGCCATTTTGCTCTCGGGCAGTGCTCGCGCTCCTCACGTACTACGTGTACGTTCCGGGCGCTGTGCGCTGGCCTCAAACAAACTGACTGCACCAATAACGCGTCTTCCTTTTTCAGGCCGCCGCATAATACTGCTTTGCGGTGGCATTGCAATGGCTATTTTTCACGCAATCGTTAACCTGATTGGCTTACTCCCGAACTGAGCGTAAACTACAGCCGTTTTTTTAGCGAATGAGACCACGATGAGCGATCTGTTTTCCTCTCCCGACCATACCCTTGATGCCCAGGGACTCCGCTGCCCGGAACCGGTGATGATGGTGCGTAAAACCGTACGCAACATGCAGACTGGCGAAACGCTGCTGATTGTGGCGGACGATCCGGCGACCACCCGTGATATTCCCGGGTTTTGTACCTTTATGGAACATGAGCTGGTGGCAAAAGAGACCGACTCTCTGCCGTACCGCTATCTGGTGCGTAAAGGCCAGTAATCTTGTTATGCCGGATGGCGCTAACGCTTATCCGGCCTGCGAATGACGAACAGCCTGTAGGCCTGATAAGCGTTAGCGCCATCAGGCGAGAAACAGGCTCTACCCTTTACGTAACAACCGCAGTGCGTTAGCGGTGACCAGCACCGTCGCCCCGGTATCCGCCAGCACCGCCAGCCACAGACCCGTTATTCCGAGCAGCGTGGTGACGAGAAATATCCCCTTCAGTCCCAGCGCAATGGTGATGTTCTGACGGATATTGGCGTGGGTCGCGCGCGCCAGTTGGATCATCTGCACCAGCCCCGTGAGGCGGTTATGCGTCAGTGCGGCATCCGCCGTTTCCAGCGCGACATCCGTCCCACTCCCCATCGCGATACCAATCGCGGCGGCCTTCATCGCTGGCGCATCGTTAATGCCGTCACCTACCATCGCCAGCGGCGACTGTTGATTCAGCACGGTGACCGCCTTCACTTTATCTTCCGGCAGCAGCCCGGCGTTAAACGTCAGACCCAGTTCGCCAGCAATGGCGGCCGCTGCGCGCGGGTTATCGCCAGTCAGGATCACGCCGTTCACACCCAGCGTGTTCAGTTCGCGGATGGCAGTGCGAGCATCGTCGCGCAGCGTATCCTGCAGGGCGATGACGCCGATCACGGTCTCGTTGCGCAGGACCAGAACGACCGTCTGCCCGGCACTTTCAAGCTGGTTAATTTCTCCGGAAAAGGCGTCGGCAGGACGTTTACCGGCAGCGCAAATCAGAACGCTTTCGCCATTCACCTGTGCTTCAATACCTGACCCTACCAGCGCCCGTTGCCCCTCGGCGGGCGGGATTGTTAGCCTTGCGGTTTGAGCTTCGCGCACAATGGCCTGAGCCAGCGGGTGCGTTGCGCCTTGCTCGACGGCTGCCGCCAGCGCCAGCAGTTCAGACTCACTGACGCCGGTGGCTGGATGAATCGCCGTGACGCGCGGCTTCCCGACGGTTAGCGTCCCGGTTTTATCAAAGGCGACCTGGGTAATACGGCCCAACTGTTCCAGCGCCGCGCCGCCTTTAATCAATGCCCCGCGACGGGCCGCTGCCGCCAGTCCAGAAGTGATGGCCGCAGGCGTGGAGATGACCAGCGCACACGGACAGCCGATCAGCAGCAGCGTTAACCCTTTATAAATCCACTCCTGCCAGGAGCCGGCGAACAGCAGCGGCGGGACGAGCGTCACCAGCAGGGCGACGGCCATAATCGCAGGCGTATAAATCCGGCTGAAGCGGTCGATAAAACGCTCGATTGGCGCACGACGCTCCTCGGCCTCTTCGATTAACTTCAGAATGCGGTCAATCGCGCTGGCGCCTGGTTCAGAGAGCACTTCCAGCGTGACGAGACGGTCCACGCTGGTCGCCCCCGCCGGGACTTTATCACCGGTGGCGCGTTCCACCGGGATCGATTCTCCCGTCAGCGCACTCTCATCAAAACTGGCAAAACCAGAGACCAGTTTACCGTCGGCAGGCAGACGTCCCCCGGCAGCGACTTCAATGATGTCGCCCGGTTGCAGGGTGTTGATTGCCACCTCTTCGCGTACGCCATCGCGCAGACGCGTCGCGGTTTCTGGTTTCAACGCCATCAGCGCGCTGACCCCTTTACGGGCACGACTGGCGGCCCAGCCTTCGAGGCGTTCGCCAATCAGGAACAGCAGCAACACCATTGCCGCTTCTGCCGTGGCGCCGATGAACAGCGCCCCGATAGCCGCGACGCTCATCAGCGTTTCAATGGCAAACCAACTGCCGCTTTTAATCAGACGCAGTGCCTGGCGGGCAATCGGGAACAGGCCGACCAGCGTCGTGGCGATAAATGCTAACTGGCCAAACGGGTGGTTGAACTGCTCCAGTCCCCAACTGAGCGCCATCATGACGATCAACGTCAGCAGCGGCAGGTTCTCTTTAAAGCGGGATTCAGGAGCCTCTTCCTTCGCCTGTTCATCGCGTAGGGTGTAACCCGCTTTTTGCACCGCGTGCTCGATTTGCTGGCGGAGATCGCCGTTGCTGTCGACGACCAGCTTCTCGGTGGCAAACAGCACCTGGGCCTGGTTGACGCCGCTGACCTGGCGCACTGCATTTTCCACTTTGCGGGCACAGGCGGCGCAGTCCATTCCGGACACTTTCCAGCTGTAGCGGGTGCCTTTTACCGTATCGACAACGGATTCAGGGGGAGAGCATGTACCTTCGCAGCAGCAGTCATCGGACTTCTGCGGCGAGGGAGCAGGCTTAAAAGATGAAAATTGTGGGGCTTTTTTGCCATCGTGAGCAGGTATCGACATGGCATCCTCCGGTTGATGATAATTTTCTCATTAACCGGAGGATACACTCTGGAGTCGACTCCAGAGTCAAGCGTTATTAGAGATAAAGCGAACGGACGATCAGGAAGTGTCCGGCAAAGTAGCAGGCAGCAGCGATGGCGTTGTCCGCGCGGAAACGACAGCGGTAATGACTGCCCAGCCAGACGATGTTGCCAATGAACAGCAGCGACGCGCCCAGAAACGCCGACAGCGCAGGCGAGGTGGGGCGGAAAAACCACAGCTCACCAGCCAACCAGACCATAACCAGCGTCATGGCGATAAAGGTGCAGACCGGCCAGCGCAGCTCTTCGAGGCGTGTCCAGATCACCGCAATCAGCAGAGCGCCCAGCACCATCAGCACCAGCGGCAGCGGCCAGAAGAAAGAGAGCGTCATCTGGCTGGCAAAATAGATGGTGTACAACAGGTGCGAGAGGAAAAAGGCGCCAATCGCATAGAGCAGTCGCTGACGCGGCAGTAATGTCAGCGCATCGCCAACCAGTGAGGCGCAAAGACCGGCCAGTACCAGATAGCTCACCGCATTAAACATCGGCGCCTGCCAGGCCAGTAACAGCAGGAGTAATAAGGTGACGGGTTTAAAGACCCAGCGTTGCCAGACGGGGCCACGGTAGGAGGCATCCACAAATAACCACGCGGAAAGGCAGACAGCGATAAACGACCAAAGCATCTTAGTTCCTTGAATTCGTTATTTTTTCGTAAGCGGTATGCTCACAACCCTGCTGTTCAGTGTAGAGGTCGCGACCACCTGATGACAACACCATAACGGGCAGGGTATGCTTATTTCCGCATTTTCTGATGGGTTATCAATATGAGTAAGCCGCCACTTTTCTTCATTATTATCATTGTGTTAATCATTGTTGCAGCCTCGTTTCGCTTTATGCAACAGCGGCGGGAAAAAGCCGATAACGAGGCGGCGCCGCTCCGGCAAACGCAGATGGTGGTCAGTAATAAGCGTGAAAAACCCATCAATGACCGACGTTCCCGACAGCAACAGGTCACGCCAGCGGGAACCAGCATGCGCTATGAGGTCAGCTTTAGGCCGCAGAACGGTGGGCTGGAAAAAACGTTCCGCCTTAACGCGACGCAGTATCATGCGCTGACGGTAGGAGAGAAAGGGACGCTGAGCTACAAAGGGTCGCGCTTCGTCGATTTTGTTGCTCAGCAATAAGACGGGAAACCGCTCGCCTTTGCAGGCCGGATAAGCGAAGCGCTATCCGGCACTTTCATGCAGCATTACTTTTTGACGTTAAACTTCTTCTGCCAGACCAGCAGCTCAAACACGCCAAACAGGAAAATACGGACTTTCTCGCCGGTGGTCATTTGCGGTCCGTCTTTGGGCAGAGTGGACTTCAGCAGCGCCAGCTGCATGCCGTGCATCAGTACCATGAACACGAGGGCGACGTTAACGAAGATGTTGAGCGGTCGCGGGAAGGGTTGCACCAGGTTTAACAATAAGAATGCCCACACGCCGAGCATCAGTAGTCGACCAAGATTAATCAGCATCGCTTTCTCCTTGTGCTTCGCGTTGATACAAACGGTACGCGACCTGCCCGGCGATTTTTTCCCGGTACAACGACCAGTTCGTCGGCACGGGCGGCAGACCGTTTTCCACTTCGCTTTCCACGTAAACCCAGGCAACATCCGCCAGCCAGCCGTGAGTTTCCAGCAGGCTTAAGGTCTCTTCCAGTAACCCTTTACGAAACGGCGGATCGACAAACACCACGTTGTGCGGCGTGCCCGACTGCGCCAGGAATGTCAGGGTATTCGTGTTAACGACTTTTGCATTCCCTGCTTTCAGCGTAGCCAGGTTCTTTTGTAACTGCTGAGAGACCGCGCGATCCATCTCCAGCAGCGTGGCGCCAGCGGCATAGCGTGATAGCGCTTCCAGCCCCAGCGCGCCGCTTCCGGCGAAACAGTCCAGACATTGGGCCTCTGGCATCACCGGCGCCAGCCAGTTAAACAGCGTTTCACGCACGCGGTCCGTTGTCGGGCGTAGACCGGGGCTGTCGGGGACCGGGAGTTTGCGGCCGCGCCATTGTCCGCCAATAATGCGGATTTGGCCGCTACCTGAGTGATTCGTTTTTTTCATTTCTGTTGCTCAAACCGCCGTGTGCAGATGATTCCAGGCGGTGATGTGGATTAAGTAAAGTGATAGACTATTTCATCATTTTTTTTAGCGTGTATACACAAAATCATTCAGGATGCCTCAAGGCGGCAAGAGAATGAGTCCCCAGGAGCGTAATCGCAGATGGCAAAACAGAAAAAACGTGGCTTCTTTTCCTGGCTGGGCTTTGGTGAAAAAGAGCAGGAACAAGAACAAAAAACCGAAGAGCAGCAGGGTGTTGAAGCGCAATTACCGTCCGACGAGCCCGTTGAAACGTCGGCTGACGTAGAAGCGCAAGCGCCGCTTCACAGCAAAGAAGAGACGGAAGCCTTTGCTGAAGAAGTGGTTGAGGTGACGGAACAGGTTCAGGAAATCGAAACCTTCCCGTCTGCTGAACCCGAACCCGTGGTCGCTGAAGAGCGCGTTGAGCCACAGATTGCCGTTGAGCATGAAGAATTGCCGCTGCCGGAAGAGGTGAACGCCGAAGAGGAAACCTCTGCCGAAGAGTGGCAGGCCGAAGCGGAAACCGTTGAGATTGTTGAAGCGGTGGAAGAAGAGGCGCAAAACGAACCGGAACTGACTGACGAAGAGCTGGAAGCACAGGCGCTGGCGGCGGAAGCGGCGGAAGACGCGCAGATGGTCGTGCCGGTAGCGGAAGAAGACGCGCCGGTTGAAGAGATGATTCAGGAGCAGGAAAAACCAACCAAAGAAGGCTTTTTTGCGCGTCTGAAGCGCAGCTTACTGAAAACGAAAGAAAACCTCGGTTCCGGATTTATCAGTCTGTTCCGTGGTAAGAAAATCGACGATGATCTGTTTGAAGAACTGGAAGAACAACTGCTGATTGCTGATGTGGGCGTGGAAACCACGCGCAAAATCATCACTAATCTGACCGAAGGCGCCAGCCGCAAACAGCTTAAAGATGCCGAGGCGCTGTATGGCCTGCTGAAAGAAGAGATGGGCGAGATTCTGGCGAAAGTCGACGAACCGCTGAACGTTGAAGGCAAAACGCCATTTGTGATTCTGATGGTCGGCGTGAATGGGGTGGGGAAAACCACCACTATTGGTAAGCTGGCGCGTCAGTTTGAACAGCAAGGGAAATCCGTGATGCTGGCGGCGGGCGATACGTTCCGCGCCGCAGCGGTCGAACAGTTGCAGGTCTGGGGCCAACGTAACAATATTCCGGTGATCGCCCAGCATACCGGCGCGGATTCCGCTTCCGTTATCTTTGACGCCATTCAGGCGGCGAAGGCGCGCCACATTGATGTGCTGATTGCCGATACCGCAGGTCGTCTGCAAAACAAATCGCACCTGATGGAAGAACTGAAAAAAATCGTTCGCGTAATGAAGAAACTGGACGAAGACGCGCCGCATGAAGTTATGCTGACGCTTGACGCCAGCACCGGGCAGAATGCGATAAGCCAGGCCAAACTGTTCCATGAAGCGGTGGGTCTGACCGGTATTACCCTGACCAAGCTGGACGGTACGGCGAAAGGTGGGGTGATCTTCTCGGTGGCCGATCAGTTTGGCATCCCTATCCGCTATATTGGTGTGGGCGAACGTATCGAGGATTTACGTCCGTTTAAGGCGGACGATTTTATAGAGGCACTTTTTGCCCGAGAGGATTAACAATGATTCGCTTTGAACATGTCAGCAAGGCCTATCTCGGTGGGAGACAAGCGCTGCAAGGGGTCACATTCCATATGCAGCCAGGCGAGATGGCGTTTCTGACCGGCCACTCCGGCGCGGGGAAAAGCACCCTGCTGAAGCTTATCTGTGGGATTGAGCGGCCCAGCGCCGGGAAAATCCTCTTCAGTGGGCATGACATCACACGTCTGAAAAACCGTGAAGTGCCGTTTTTGCGTCGTCAGATCGGCATGATTTTCCAGGATCACCACCTGTTGATGGACAGAACGGTATTCGACAACGTGGCGATCCCGCTGATTATCGCCGGTGCCAGCGGGGATGACATTCGTCGTCGCGTGTCGGCGGCGCTGGACAAGGTCGGACTGCTGGACAAAGCGAAGAACTTCCCGATTCAACTCTCCGGCGGTGAGCAGCAGCGTGTCGGTATCGCTCGTGCGGTCGTGAACAAGCCTGCGGTACTGCTGGCGGATGAACCGACCGGTAACCTGGATGACGCGCTGTCGGAAGGGATCCTGCGTCTGTTCGAAGAGTTTAACCGCGTCGGGGTGACGGTGCTGATGGCGACGCACGACATCGGACTCATTTCCCGTCGGTCGTACCGTATGCTTACCCTGAGCGATGGCCATTTGCATGGAGGCGAAGCCCGTGAATAAGCGCGACGCTATCAACCAAATCAAACAGTTCGGTGGACGACTGGACCGTTTTCGTCGTTCCGGCGGCTCCTCTGGCGACGGTGGACGTAACGCGCCGAAGCGGGCGAAACCGTCGCCAAAGCCGAACTCGCGTAAAACCAACGTCTTTAACGAGCAGGTGCGCTATGCGTTCCAGGGCGCGTTGCAGGATCTGAAAAGCAAACCGCTGGCGACGTTTCTGACGGTGATGGTGATTGCCATCTCCCTGACTCTGCCGAGCGTCTGCTACATGGTCTACAAAAACGTTAACCAGGCGGCGACGCAGTATTACCCGTCTCCGCAGATCACCGTTTATCTGCAAAAAACGCTGGATGATGATGCGGCGGCAGGCGTCGTCGCTCAGTTGCAGGCTGAGCAGGGCGTGGAAAAGGTGAACTACCTTTCCCGTGAAGATGCCCTTGGCGAATTCCGCAACTGGTCCGGATTTGGCGGCGCGCTGGATATGCTGGAAGAGAACCCCTTGCCTGCGGTAGCGGTGGTGATTCCGAAACTCGACTTCCAGAGTACCGATTCGCTGAATACGTTGCGCGACCGCGTCTCCCGCATCAACGGGATTGATGAAGTGCGGATGGACGACAGCTGGTTTGCCCGTCTGGCGGCGCTGACCGGTCTGGTCGGGCGTGTGTCGGCGATGATTGGTGTGCTGATGGTTGCCGCCGTCTTCCTCGTCATTGGTAACAGCGTGCGGCTGAGTATTTTTGCCCGTCGCGATACCATTAACGTGCAAAAACTGATTGGTGCGACGGATGGATTTATCCTGCGACCGTTCTTGTACGGCGGCGCATTGCTCGGTTTTTCCGGCGCATTTCTTTCACTGATTTTGTCAGAAATTTTGGTGTTACGACTGTCGTCGGCGGTCACGGAAGTGGCGCAAGTTTTCGGAACGAAGTTTGATCTCAATGGCTTATCGTTCGATGAGTGCCTGTTACTGCTGCTGGTGTGTTCGATGATCGGCTGGGTGGCGGCGTGGCTGGCGACGGTTCAACATTTACGTCACTTTACTCCCGATTAATAAAACCGTGATATAATCTTTCCCTGCAATGGGTTTCCGTTCGCAGGGAAAGAGTTCCTGTTGTCTCTTCCCCGCTTTTCATCTTCATGTCACAATTTGTGCGTAATTTATACACAACGTTGCATTGAACTTGTGGATAAAATCACGGTCTGATAAAAGAGTGAATGCTAATCTCGTTGCTCATTAACGCTGGCACGGTTGTTGCTCACGGTTGTTGCTCACGGTTGTTGCTCACGGTTGTTGCTGATGTCTATCGCTGTGGTGCCAGACGATAAAAATTGAGAGGATTTGAATGACCAAAGAAATGCAAAATTTAGCTTTAGCCCCTGTTGGTAACCTGGAGTCTTACATCCGGGCTGCGAACGCGTGGCCGATGTTGTCGGCTGACGAGGAACGGGCACTGGCTGAAAAGCTGCATTACCAGGGCGATCTGGAAGCAGCTAAGACGCTGATCCTGTCTCACCTGCGCTTTGTTGTTCATGTTGCTCGTAACTATGCGGGCTATGGCCTGCCGCAGGCGGATCTGATTCAGGAAGGTAATATCGGCCTGATGAAAGCCGTGCGCCGTTTCAACCCGGAAGTGGGTGTGCGCCTGGTTTCCTTCGCCGTGCACTGGATCAAAGCTGAGATCCACGAATACGTCCTGCGTAACTGGCGTATCGTGAAAGTGGCGACCACCAAAGCACAGCGTAAGCTATTCTTCAACCTGCGTAAAACCAAGCAGCGTCTGGGCTGGTTTAACCAGGATGAAGTCGAAATGGTTGCGCGTGAGCTGGGTGTTTCCAGTAAAGACGTCCGCGAGATGGAATCTCGTATGGCGGCGCAGGACATGACGTTTGATATGTCCTCGGACGATGAGTCCGACAGCCAGCCGATGGCGCCAGTCCTGTATCTGCAGGATAAAACCTCTAACTTTGCCGACGGCATTGAAGAGGATAACTGGGAAGATCAGGCTGCCAACAAACTGACCCACGCGATGGAAGGTCTCGACGAGCGTAGTCAGGACATTATCCGCGCCCGCTGGCTGGACGAAGATAACAAATCCACGCTGCAGGAACTGGCCGATCGCTACGGTGTTTCCGCAGAACGTGTGCGTCAGCTTGAAAAGAACGCCATGAAAAAACTTCGCGCCGCTATCGAAGCGTAACTCCCGCGAAGTCCCCGCTAAAACCCTGGATAACTGTCCGGGGTTTTTGTTTTTTTAACGCCTGCTCTGGCGAATTCCTCCCCCCTGGCAAACACTTACCGATGGGTTGTGCGCATCTTAGGGGAAGAAAATGAAAAATAACGAACTGAATGAACGGCGTTTGCAGGCGACGCCGCGTGGGGTCGGCGTGATGTGTGGCTTTTACGCCGAGAGAGCGGAAAACGCAACGTTGTGGGATGTGGAAGGCCGCGAGGTGATCGATTTTGCCGCGGGTATTGCGGTGCTGAATACCGGGCACCGGCATCCCAGAGTGATCGCCGCCATCGAAAAACAGCTCCATTCCTTTACCCATACTGCCTACCAGATTGTTCCCTACGAAAGCTATGTCCGACTGGCAGAACGGATCAATCAGCGCGTCCCTATTCAAGGGCCGGTAAAAACAGCGTTTTTCTCCACCGGTGCCGAAGCGGTGGAAAATGCGGTGAAGATTGCCCGCGCGTATACCAGACGGCCTGGGTTAATCACCTTTGGCGGCGCATTTCATGGCCGGACTTTCATGACGATGGCGCTGACCGGTAAGGTGGCGCCCTACAAAATCGGTTTTGGCCCGTTTCCTGGTTCGGTTTATCACGCTCAGTACCCTAATGCGTTACATGGCGTGAGCACCGTTGATGCGCTGCAAAGTCTGGAGCGCATTTTCAAAGCCGATATCGCGCCGGATCAGGTCGCCGCCATCATTCTTGAACCGGTTCAGGGCGAAGGGGGTTTTAATATTGCGCCAACGGAGTTCATGCAGGCACTGCGGGCGTTGTGCGATACCCACGGTATCTTGTTGATCGCCGATGAGGTGCAGACCGGTTTTGCTCGTACCGGCAAGCTGTTTGCGATGGAGCACCATGGCGTACAACCTGATCTGATGACGATGGCGAAAAGTCTGGCGGGCGGTATGCCGCTCTCTGCGGTCGCTGGCCGTGCCGAAGTGATGGATGCGCCTGCGCCTGGTGGTCTGGGGGGAACGTATGCCGGGAACCCGCTGGCGGTTGCTGCGGCACACGCGGTGCTGGATGTGATTGATGAAGAACAGCTCTGCGCCCGCGCTGCCACGTTGGGCACGACGCTGGTCGGGGCGTTGAACCAGGCAAAAGCGGACTGCCCGTTTATTGCTGATATTCGCGCGCAGGGGTCGATGGTGGCGGTAGAATTTAACGATCCGCACAGCGGAAAACCTTCCCCGGAATTCACGCGCCAGGTGCAGGATCGCGCCTTGCAGGAAGGACTTCTGCTGCTGAGTTGCGGGGTGTATGGTAACGTCATCCGTTTTCTTTATCCGCTCACCATCCCTGACGCGCAATTTCGTCAGGCGCTCGGCATTATCACCCACTCGCTGACACGATAAACCTGTGCCGTCCATCACCGGGCGGCACGACGTTCTGTCGTTCACTTATTATTTGAATATGAAATTAGCTATTCCAAAACTATAAAAATGGGGTATGTTTTAGCAGAGTGTGCTGAAAATGCGCGAGCCGCACACCTATAATTGAAATAAAGCGCTACACAACAACATCACAATAGTCGTAATAACCATAAGAATGGGGAAGGTCAGGATGAATATGAAGGGTAAAGCGTTACTGGCAGGATGTATCGCGTTGGCATTCAGCACAATGGCTCAGGCCGATATTAAAGTCGCTGTTGTCGGTGCGATGTCCGGTCCGGTAGCCCAGTATGGCGACCAGGAGTTTACTGGCGCGGAACAAGCGGTTGCAGACATTAATGCCAAAGGCGGAATCAAAGGCGAAAAACTGCAGATCGTAAAATATGATGATGCCTGTGACCCGAAACAAGCGGTCGCAGTCGCAAACAAAGTGATTAATGACGGCATCAAATATGTTATCGGCCACCTGTGCTCCTCTTCCACTCAGCCCGCGTCTGATATCTACGAAGACGAAGGCATTCTGATGATCACCCCGGCGGCAACGGCGCCGGAACTGACCGCGCGTGGCTATAAGCTGGTGTTGCGCACCACGGGCCTGGATTCAGATCAGGGCCCGACCGCCGCGAAATACATTCTGGAAAAAGTGAAGCCGCAGCGCATCGCGATCGTTCACGACAAACAACAGTACGGTGAAGGTCTGGCGCGTGCCGTGCAGGAAAACCTGAAGAAGGGCAACGCCAATGTGGTGTTCTTTGACGGTATCACCGCCGGTGAGAAAGACTTCTCCACGCTGGTGGCGCGTCTGAAGAAAGAGAACATCGACTTCGTTTACTACGGCGGTTATCACCCGGAAATGGGTCAGATCCTGCGTCAGGCACGTGCCGCGGGTCTGAAAACGCAGTTCATGGGCCCGGAAGGGGTGGCCAACGTTTCCCTGTCTAACATCGCCGGTGAATCGGCCGAAGGTCTGCTGGTGACCAAACCGAAGAACTACGACCAGGTGCCTGCGAACAAACCTATCGTTGATGCGATCAAGGCGAAGAAACAGGATCCGAGCGGTGCGTTCGTGTGGACCACCTACGCCGCGCTGCAATCTTTGCAGGCGGGCCTGAACCAGTCAGCCGATCCGGCTGAAATCGCCACCTGGCTGAAAGCGAACTCCGTGGATACCGTAATGGGGCCGCTGTCGTGGGATGAGAAGGGCGATCTGAAGGGCTTTGAATTCGGCGTCTTCGACTGGCATGCCAACGGTACGGCGACCGACGCGAAGTAATTTCCACGGCGCCTTTGCGGCGCTGCTTTGTTGGCCGGATAATCGTTATCCGGCCTTTTCTTACCAGCCGCCCCCGCCACCACCGCCGGATCCCCCGCCTGACGATCCTCTGCCTGAGGAACCGGAACCGCTGTAGCCTGAACCTGAAGAGCCTGTGGAGCTACGATCGGGTTTTGCGCTGGCCGCAGAATGACAGCCCCGACAAAAGTGATTCACATTCTCCCAGTCAGCCTTTTCAAAAACCTCTGACATCGTGCCCGTACTCTCTAAGTACCGGGCAAAAGTATTTGCCCACGTTTTCCCTACACCGAGTGCCAGCGCAACGGGCAACAGGCTTTCAAAGTGTGCAACCCGCTGATCGGGTGGATAAAGCGCCTGATAACGTGGCTCTTCGGCCGTTTTGATATAGCGCATTAGCCCTTTAGCGACGGCTAAATCGTTCAGCCCACGCTGCGTATAGCGCGGCGTTTTCCAGCCAACGACCGCGCACAACACCATGGCGGTCAGCAGTGCGCCAACGTATCCCGCTGGAAGTTGGGTGATGGGGATCATGCCAAACAGGAACAAACTTCCTGCTGTGAGGGCAAAAGGACCAAATACGAGCGCCATCAGGATAGGAATCGGTCCCCAACTGCGCACTGCTATTATCGGGTGGCGTAAAAAGTTCAGGGAAAAGAGTACCAACGAAACCCCCACCGTCATAAACAGCAGGCCCGGAATAGTAAGGAGCGCTGCTGCCGGGCTAAACCAGACGCCGCAAACGATCGGAACAAGCAGAGCAATGTAAATGCAGCGACGAAACGGTTTCCCCCAGCTCTGGCATAACTGTGGCTTCTGCTCCTCGCAACGTTTTTCCAGCCACTTACGGGCATTAATCATCATCTGCTGATGTGGCGTACTGAGGTTGATATTCTTACGTTTACCGCTGAAAAGTGTACTCAATAGCTGTTTATCGGTGGCATTTAACGGTCTGTTTCTATCGTCCGGCGAACGGGATAGCCACTGTTCATCAATGGAGGATGAAGACCATATGCTTTTGGCTGTTGTCTTCTTGCTCGTTATCGTCACGGCACGTTTGGCAACCAGATCCAGAAGGTCGCTGCTGAATGCCACATCGTCATACTTACGCCGGGTGATGAAGCGCAGATAGCCAGGCGACATCGTTGCGGGCAGCGAGAATTGCGGCACGACCGGCGGCATTTTTAACCCTTTGGCGATAACGTTTTTACGCCACCAAAGCCCGTAGTAGCCAATAAGCAACAGAAGAGGGAGCCAGATGACACTGGTTTTCAGCGTTGGCACCAGTAAATGAACGAACGGCAATACCGCCTCTGGTGCGGCGGCATTCGCCAGAATTGTGCGGGGCCAGGTATAGACAACGGTTAACCCTTCACCCGTGGCGAGAGGACGCGACGTTTGTATGCTGCCATCGGGCAGGATGACCGCGTTGTTTTCTTTTGCCCCCAGGCGACCGGTGTAAACGTCGATACTACGCAGTCGGGTATCTTTGCCCTCTGCGTTCAAATTATCTGCAGCTTCAGGCAGTTGCAGATGAAAACTGGCTCTTCTAATCGGCCAGTTCCAGTCGTTGCCCGTCACATTCCAGTAAAGCTCATCCCAGTCAGGAAAGCGGCTGAAATGGTTCCTGACCTGATAGCGAATCTCATACTGATAAATTCCCGGTTTCAGGATCCGCTCGGCGCTGCCAATACGAACGGTCAGCGTTTTGGTTGCCCGATCGAGGCTGTAAGATTCCGCGACGCCATCGCGTGAGACTGATTTGATGGCATAGTCCACACTGAAAATTTTGCCGTCCTGTCGGTTCCAGGTCAGTGGCAACGTTCGAAAAATCCCCCGTCTGATTTCGTTGCCCAGAGAGAGTACTTTGATGTTTTCCTGCATCTCCATGCTGCCATCCGGATTAAAACTCGCCCGAGAATCGAAGGAGAGAATATGTTCGTATGCGGGAATTCGTCGCGCATTGGCCGGAATCTGCGAGGCATCGATAATATTGATGTCGTTGTGTGCGGCAGAACCAAAGCCTGTCAGTAACAGGAGCAACAGGCTGAAAGCGCGCAGTATCCGGGCGGAAAACGTTGGCATGTGGTCATTCCATCCGGGGTAATTGAGCTTCTTCAGGAGAGTCCAGTTCAAAGAAGACTTCCGCTCTGAAATTAAACAGGCGGGCCAGCAGCAGGCTGGGGAAAGATTCAACCAGAATATTAAAATCTCGCACTGTGCCGTTGAAATAGCGGCGTGCCATCTGTAGCTGTTCCTCTATTTCACTCAGGGATTGCTGTAGAGAGAGGAAGTTTTCACTGGCTTTGAGTTCAGGATACGCTTCCGCCAGCGCGAAGATACGGCTCAGCGTTGCCGAATACTGCTGCTCGCTGTCAGCGACCTGTTGAGGATTACCGACCAGGACGCTCCGTTGCCGGGTGATCTCTTCCAGTAGCTCTTTTTCGTGCTGGGCATAACGTTTGACCACGCTGAGCAGATTGGGGGCCAGATCGTGACGGCGCTTGAGTTGTACGGCAATGCCGCTCCACGCTTCGTCTTTAAAACGACGCAGCGAGATAAAGCGGTTATAGGTGAAGATGGCCCAGAGGATCACGACGGCGGCGACGGCCAGCCCGATGTACATTTCCATATGCTCATTCCATGACAGTAGTTGATGAGAGCGCAAATTTGATGATTCTCTGCGCAATTAGAGGCATGGTGAATCTTACCTCATCCATCACGGAGGGGTAAGTCGTCACCCTGATGAGATTGTCTGAATCCGCGTTAAGCGAGGAAAGTCCATTGATGGGCTTTCCTGTGAGAGGGGAACATGAGGACGCGTGTCGCTAACGCTTTTCCCAGCCGTTTTGCTGTGCGGTGAAACCCAGTACCTGCATAAACGCCGCCATGACGCCCCGGTCTTCCACGCCGACATCCGCCATCCACCAGGAGGAGACGTCCGGATTATCATGGATCACCTCTTCCACCAGATATTTTCCCACCCCCCGACGCCGCGTGACGTCACGGATGCGCAGTGAATCCAGCGCGCCCTGAGTGCCGCTCAGAGTGACCCTTACGGCACCTAACAACCGCTCATTAAATCGTGCCGCGTAGATCCGGTGCGTTTCATCTACGCTTAAAGAGGCGGCGGAATACTCCGGCCAGATTTTGCCCAGGTCGATCAGATCCTGATCGCTAAAGTGTTCTAAACGAATGATGGTCAGCTTCATCGACAGCATGTCCAAATCACAAAAGAGAGTGCAAGTGTACCGAAATAATTCATCCGGACGCTTTCTCTTTTTTAAATCATTTGGCAGGTGATTAATTTTATGACGGTCAGAACCTCAGTTCGAAACATCAGAGAATGAAAAACAGGCAGGATAATACCCTGGAAGGCAGTGTTTTATTCGGCTTATTGTCCCGTTATTTTATGCTGACAAGTGTGCTTTTTTTTGTTTATCTATGATGAAAAGCAGAATATTATCTGTTCTTAATAGCCTGAAAAATAGAGATTTTAATCTGTATTTGCGAAAAATACTGCGCTAAACCATTAATCAGACTGGTAAAAATAGTGTAGTACAAATAAAGCACAGTCTGCTTTTTAACCATATAAATACAAAATAAGTACATCACGAATGGGGATTCAGTAAATGAAACGGAATGCGAAAACGGTCATCGCAGGGGTGATTGCACTGGCGATGTCACAGGCGGCAATGGCAGAGGATATTAAAGTTGCTGTTGTCGGCGCGATGTCGGGTCCGGTGGCTCAGTGGGGCGACATGGAATTTAACGGCGCACGTCAGGCCATTAAAGACATCAACGCGAAAGGCGGCATCAAAGGCGACAAGCTGGTGGGTGTGGAATATGACGACGCCTGCGATCCCAAACAGGCCGTGGCGGTGGCGAACAAAATCGTCAACGACGGTATTCAGTATGTGATTGGTCACCTCTGCTCTTCTTCTACTCAGCCTGCGTCGGATATTTACGAAGACGAAGGCATTCTGATGATCTCGCCTGGTGCGACTAACCCGGAACTGACGCAGCGCGGCTACGCGCACATCATGCGTACCGCCGGACTGGACTCTTCCCAGGGACCGACCGCGGCAAAATACATTCTCGAGCAGGTAAAACCGCAGCGCATCGCCATCATTCACGACAAACAGCAGTACGGTGAAGGACTGGCGCGCTCCGTTCAGGACACGCTGAAAGCGGCAAACGCCAATATCGTCTTCTTTGATGGCATCACAGCAGGCGAGAAAGATTTCTCCGCGCTGCTCGCGCGCCTGAAAAAAGAGAACATCGACTTTGTGTACTACGGCGGCTACTACCCGGAAATGGGGCAGATGCTGCGCCAGGCGCGCTCCGTCGGGCTGAAAACTACGTTCATGGGGCCGGAAGGCGTGGGCAATGCGTCGCTGTCGAACATCGCGGGTGAGGCGGCCGAAGGCATGCTGGTCACCATGCCAAAACGCTATGACCAGGATCCGGCCAACAAAGCGATTGTTGATGCGCTGAAAGCCGATAAAAAAGATCCCACGGGTCCGTATGTGTGGATCACCTACGCTGCTGCGCAGTCACTGGCAACGGCAATGGACCGTTCTGGCAGCAAAGCGCCGCTGGATCTGGTGAAAGATTTAAAAGCAAACGGTGCTGATACCGTCATTGGGCCGCTGAAATGGGATGAAAAAGGCGATCTAAAGGGATTTGAATTTGGTGTCTTCCAGTGGCACGCCGATGGGTCATCCACGGCCGCCAAATAAGGCAACCACTCGTCATACTTCGAGCCGCAGATGCGTTGGCTGCGTTCACCCACCCCGGTCACGTACTCTGTGTACGCTCCCGGGGATGGGCAAACTTGCCGCCTTTCTGCAACTCGAATTATGTAGAGTGGGTTCAACATCCCGGTTTGTCGGGTTTAAAAGGTTATTTTATGTCCGAGCAGTTCCTGTACTTTTTGCAGCAGATGTTTAACGGCGTCACGCTGGGAAGCACCTACGCGCTGATCGCTATCGGTTACACCATGGTGTACGGCATTATCGGCATGATCAACTTCGCCCATGGCGAGGTGTACATGATCAGTAGCTATGTCTCTTTTATGATTATCGCAGCACTCATGATGATGGGGATTGATACCAGTTGGTTGCTGGTGGCTGCCGGATTCATTGGGGCGATCATCATTGCCAGCGCCTACGGCTGGAGCATTGAGCGGGTGGCCTATCGGCCCGTCCGAAGTTCCAAACGTCTGATTGCGCTTATCTCCGCGATTGGGATGTCTATCTTCCTGCAAAACTACGTCAGCCTGACGGAAGGTTCGCGCGACGTGGCGCTGCCCAGCCTGTTCAACGGGCAATGGGTGGTGGGAGCCAGCGAAAACTTCTCCGCCTCGATCACCACCATGCAACTGGTCATCTGGGTTGTGACCTTCCTGGCGATGCTGGCGCTGACCATTTTTATCCGTTATTCCCGCATGGGTCGCGCCTGCCGCGCCTGCGCGGAAGACCTGAAAATGGCCAGCCTGCTCGGGATCAACACGGACCGCGTGATTGCGCTGACCTTTGTGATTGGCGCAGCAATGGCGGCAGTGGCCGGTGTGCTGCTCGGGCAATTCTACGGGGTGATTAACCCTTATATCGGCTTTATGGCCGGGATGAAAGCCTTTACCGCAGCGGTTCTTGGCGGGATCGGCAGCATCCCAGGCGCGATGATTGGCGGCCTGATTCTGGGCGTCGCGGAAGCGCTTTCTTCTGCTTATCTGAGTACGGAATACAAAGACGTGGTGTCGTTCGCCCTGCTGATTCTGGTACTGCTGGTGATGCCGACCGGGATTCTGGGTCGTCCGGAGGTAGAGAAAGTATGAAACCGATGCATTTTGCAATGGCGCTGTTCTCTGCCGCGATGTTCTTCGTTCTGGCGGGCGTCTTTATGGGCGTTCAGCTACAGCTGGATGGCACCAAACTGGTGGTGGATACCGCTACCGACATCCGCTGGCAGTGGGTGTTTATCGGCACGGCCGTGGTCTTTTTCTTCCAGATGCTGCGCCCCATCTTCCAGAAGAGCCTGAAGAGCATCTCCGGGCCGAAGTTTATTCTGCCAGCGATTGATGGCTCAACCGTGAAGCAGAAGTTGTTCCTGATTGCGCTGCTGGTGATTGCCGTGGCGTGGCCGTTTATGGTTTCGCGCGGCACGGTGGATATCGCCACGCTGACCATGATTTATATCATTCTCGGCCTGGGGCTGAACGTCGTCGTCGGGCTCTCCGGCCTGTTGGTACTGGGCTACGGCGGCTTCTACGCGATTGGCGCATATACCTTCGCGCTGCTGAACCACTATTACGGTCTCGGCTTCTGGACCTGTCTGCCGCTGGCAGGACTGGTTTCGGCAGCCGCGGGCTTCCTGCTGGGCTTCCCGGTGCTGCGTCTGCGCGGCGACTACCTGGCGATTGTGACGTTGGGCTTCGGTGAGATCGTCCGTATTCTGCTGCTCAACAATACGGAAATCACCGGCGGTCCGAACGGCATCAGTCAGATCCCGAAACCGACGTTGTTCGGTCTTGAGTTCAGCCGCAGTGCACGTGAAGGCGGTTGGGATACCTTCAGCAACTTCTTTAATGTGAAATACGATCCGTCCGATCGTGTGATTTTCCTCTACCTGGTCGCGCTGCTGCTGGTGGTGTTGAGCCTGTTTGTGATTAACCGCCTGCTGCGCATGCCGCTGGGACGAGCGTGGGAAGCGCTGCGTGAAGATGAGATCGCCTGTCGCTCGCTGGGCCTGAGTCCGACGCGCATCAAGCTGACCGCCTTTACCATCAGCGCCGCGTTTGCCGGTTTCGCCGGTACGCTGTTCGCGGCGCGTCAGGGGTTTGTCAGCCCTGAATCGTTCACCTTTGCCGAATCGGCGTTTGTGCTGGCGATTGTGGTGCTCGGCGGGATGGGCTCACAGTTTGCAGTGATCCTCGCGGCTATTCTGTTGGTGGTGTCGCGTGAACTGATGCGTGATTTCAACGAATACAGCATGTTAATGCTGGGTGGTTTGATGGTACTGATGATGATCTGGCGTCCGCAGGGCTTGCTGCCGATGACCCGTCCACAGTTGAAGCTGAAAAACGGGGAAGCGAAAGGAGAGCAGGCATGAGTCAGCCATTATTATCGGTTAACGGCCTGATGATGCGCTTCGGCGGTCTGTTGGCGGTGAACAACGTTGAACTGGAGCTGCATCCGCAAGAAATTGTATCGCTGATTGGGCCGAACGGTGCCGGTAAGACCACGGTGTTTAACTGCCTGACCGGTTTTTATAAGCCGACGGGCGGCACCATTAAGCTTCGCGATCAGCACCTTGAAGGGCTGCCGGGGCAACAAATTGCCCGGATGGGCGTGGTGCGAACCTTCCAGCACGTGCGTCTGTTTCGTGAAATGACGGTGATTGAAAACCTGCTGGTGGCGCAGCATCAGCAACTGAAAACAGGCGTGTTTTCCGGTCTGCTGAAAACCCCGGCGTTTCGTCGGGCGCAGAGCGAAGCGCTGGATCGTGCGGCCACCTGGCTTGAGCGTATCGGGTTGCTGGAACATGCGAACCGTCAGGCCAGCAACCTGGCTTATGGCGACCAGCGCCGTCTGGAGATCGCCCGCTGTATGGTGACGCAGCCAGAAATTTTGATGCTGGATGAACCAGCTGCGGGTCTTAACCCGAAAGAGACCAAAGAGCTGGACGAACTGATTGCCGAACTGCGCAACCATCACAACACCACCATTCTGCTGATTGAGCACGATATGAAGCTGGTGATGGGGATTTCCGACCGTATTTACGTGGTGAACCAGGGCACGCCGCTGGCGAACGGGACGCCGGAACAGATTCGTAATAACCCGGACGTGATCCGTGCATACCTTGGTGAGGCATAAGATGGAAAAAGTCATGTTGTCCTTTGACAAAGTCAGTGCCCACTACGGCAAAATTCAGGCGCTGCACGAGGTGAGCCTGCACATTAATCAGGGAGAGATTGTGACCTTGATTGGTGCCAACGGCGCGGGAAAAACCACGCTGCTCGGCACGCTGTGCGGCGATCCGCGAGCAACCAGCGGTCGGATTGTGTTTGATGACAAAGACATTACCGACTGGCAAACAGCGAAAATCATGCGTGAAGCGGTGGCGATCGTTCCGGAAGGGCGTCGCGTGTTTTCCCGCATGACGGTGGAAGAGAATCTGGCGATGGGCGGTTTTTTTGCCGAGCGCGATCAGTTTCAGGAACGCATCAAGTGGGTATACGAATTGTTCCCGCGTCTGCATGAGCGTCGTATTCAGCGTGCGGGCACCATGTCCGGCGGTGAACAGCAGATGCTGGCGATTGGCCGTGCGCTGATGAGCGAGCCGCGCCTGCTGCTGCTTGATGAGCCATCTCTGGGGCTGGCGCCGATTATTATCCAGCAGATCTTCGACACTATCGAACAGCTGCGCGAACAGGGAATGACCATCTTCCTGGTTGAGCAGAACGCCAATCAGGCGCTGAAGCTGGCCGATCGCGGTTACGTGCTGGAGAACGGCCATGTCGTTCTCGAGGATACCGGCGCGCGGCTTCTGGCCAACGAAGCGGTGCGTAGCGCCTATTTAGGCGGTTAAACGGTCTGTGATGCCTGATGACGACGCATTGCGTCTTATCAGGCCTACAAGACCAGGCCGTTTGTATCGCCCGGTGGCGCATACGCTTACCGGGCCTACAGGATCGACCAGGCCGGGTAAGGCGAAGCCGCCACCCGGCTTTTTTCTGTTTTCTTGCCACCGAAACGTCATTCACCTGAAGCCTGGCTGTCACCGCTTCGTCATCTAACGGTTATCTTTCTGTCATTCGCGCATGTCATGTTACCTCGCGAGCATAAAACGCGTGATTTCGCGCATCCGGCACAATAAGAGAGATGATGACAATGACATCGTTACGACACACAGCTTTGGGTCTGGCGGTTGGTCTGGCTTTTGCGACGAACGCAATGGCCGTTACCACCATTCCGTTCTGGCATTCCATGGAAGGGGAGTTGGGTAAAGAAGTTGACTCCCTGGCGCAACGTTTCAACGACACCCACCCGGATTACAAGATTGTGCCGGTGTACAAAGGTAACTACGAGCAGAGCCTGAGCGCCGGTATCGCCGCGTTCCGTACCGGAAATGCACCGGCACTGCTGCAGGTTTATGAAGTCGGTACCGCGACGATGATGGCCTCGAAAGCGATCAAACCGGTTTACGAAGTGTTCAAGGATGCGGGCATCAACTTCGACGAATCGCAGTTTGTACCGACCGTTTCCGGTTACTACACCGATTCGAAAACCGGGCATCTGCTGTCTCAGCCGTTTAACAGTTCCACTCCGGTGCTGTACTACAACAAAGACGCCTTCAAAAAAGCGGGCTTAGATCCGGAGCAGCCGCCGAAAACCTGGCAGGATCTGGCGGACTACACCGCGAAGCTGAAAGCCGCGGGGATGAAGTGTGGCTACGCCAGCGGCTGGCAGGGTTGGATCCAGATTGAAAACTTCAGTGCCTGGCACGGTTTGCCGGTGGCGACCCAGAACAATGGCTTCGACGGTACTGATGCGGTGCTGGAGTTCAACAAGCCAGAGCAGGTAAAACACATCGCGCTGCTGGAAGCACTGAACAAGAAGGGCGATTTCAGCTACTTCGGTCGTAAAGACGAATCCACCGAGAAGTTCTATAACGGCGATTGCGCTATCACTACCGCCTCTTCCGGTTCGCTTGCGGATATCCGTCACTACGCCAAATTCAACTATGGCGTCGGCATGATGCCTTACGATGCGGACGCCAAAGGCGCACCGCAGAACGCCATCATCGGCGGCGCGAGCCTGTGGGTAATGCAGGGCAAAGACAGCGACACCTACAAAGGCGTTGCCGAGTTCCTCGACTTCCTGGCAAAACCGGAAAATGCGGCCGAATGGCATCAGAAGACCGGTTATCTGCCGATCACCAAAGCGGCTTACGACCTGACTCGTGAGCAGGGCTTCTATGACAAGAACCCTGGTGCGGATATTGCGACCCGCCAGATGCTGAACAAGCCGCCATTGCCGTTCACCAAAGGGCTGCGTCTGGGCAATATGCCGCAGATTCGTACCATCGTTGATGAAGAACTGGAAAGCGTGTGGACCGGCAAGAAAACCCCGCAGCAGGCGCTGGATGCCGCTGTTGAGCGAGGTAATCAGTTGCTGCGCCGCTTTGAGCAGTCGACGAAGTCTAAATGATGGAAATGCCGGATGGCGCTGCGCTTATCCGGCCTACGGGGTATCTCCTGTAGGCCGGGTAAGGCGGCAGCCGTCACCCGGCACAGTTCAGGACAACTATCTCAATGTCATCATCTCGTCCGGTGTTTCGCTCGCGTTGGCTGCCTTATTTGCTGGTCGCACCACAGCTGGCGATCACCGTCATTTTCTTCATCTGGCCTGCGGGCGAAGCGCTCTGGTATTCACTACAAAGCGTCGATCCGTTTGGGCTGTCCAGTCAGTTCGTGGGGCTGGACAATTTCGTCACGCTGTTTCATGACAGCTACTATCTCGACGCTTTCTGGACGACGATCAAATTCAGTGCGCTGGTGACCTTCAGCGGCCTGCTGGTGTCGTTGTTCTTCGCCGCGCTGGTGGATTACGTGGTGCGCGGCAGTCGTTTGTATCAGACGCTGATGCTACTGCCCTATGCCGTGGCGCCTGCGGTGGCCGCCGTGTTGTGGATTTTCCTGTTTAACCCAGGACGCGGGTTGATTACCCACTTCCTTGAGCAGTTTGGTTATGACTGGAACCACGCGCAGAACAGCGGACAGGCGATGTTCCTGGTGGTTTTTGCTTCCGTCTGGAAGCAGATTAGTTACAACTTCCTTTTCTTCTTTGCCGCATTGCAATCGATCCCACGTTCGCTGGTTGAAGCCGCCGCGATCGATGGCGCAGGGCCTGTCCGCCGCTTCTTCAGGCTGGCGTTACCCTTGATTGCGCCGGTGAGTTTCTTCCTGCTGGTGGTCAATCTGGTCTACGCCTTCTTCGACACGTTCCCGGTGATCGATGCCGCGACCGCCGGCGGTCCGGTACAGGCCACCACGACGCTGATTTATAAGATCTATCGCGAAGGGTTTGCCGGACTGGATCTCTCTGCGTCCGCCGCGCAGTCGGTGGTACTGATGTTCCTCGTCATCATTCTGACGGTGGTGCAGTTCCGCTATGTGGAAAGTAAGGTGCGTTACCAATGATTGAGAACCGTCGCGGGCTGACGATATTCAGCCACACCATGCTGATTCTGGGGATTGTCGTGATTTTGTTCCCGCTGTACGTCGCGTTTGTCGCGGCGACGCTGGACAACAACGCGGTGTTTGAAACGCCGATGACGCTTATCCCCGGTACGCATCTGCTGGAAAACATGAAAAACATCTGGGTCAACGGCGTCGGTGTGAACAGCGCGCCGTTCTGGCTGATGATGCTCAACAGCTTCATCATGGCGTTTGGTATTACGGTGGGTAAAATCGCGGTCTCAATGCTTTCCGCCTTTGCCATCGTCTGGTTTCGTTTTCCGCTGCGTAATCTGTTTTTCTGGATGATTTTTATCACCCTGATGCTGCCGGTTGAAGTGCGTATCTTCCCGACGGTGGAAGTGATCGCCAACCTGAGAATGCTCGACAGTTATGCAGGATTGACGCTGCCGCTGATGGCATCGGCGACCGCCACCTTTCTGTTCCGTCAGTTCTTTATGACCCTGCCGGATGAGCTGATTGAAGCGGCACGCATTGACGGCGCCTCGCCGATGCGCTTTTTCCGCGACATCGTGCTGCCGTTGTCGAAAACCAATCTGGCGGCGCTGTTCGTCATCACCTTTATCTACGGCTGGAACCAGTATCTGTGGCCGTTGCTGATTATTACCGATGTCAATCTGGGGACTGCCGTAGCGGGGATCAAAGGCATGATTGCCACCGGCGAAGGCACCACCTTGTGGAATCAGGTGATGGCGGCAATGCTGCTGACCCTCATCCCCCCGGTCATTATCGTTTTAGCCATGCAGCGGGCGTTTGTGCGTGGTTTAGTAGACAGTGAGAAGTAGGATACCGCGATGGCAGGTTTAAAATTACAGGCAGTAACTAAAAGCTGGGATGGCAAAACCCAGGTGATTCAACCGCTGACGCTGGACGTGGCGGACGGTGAGTTCATTGTGATGGTCGGCCCGTCCGGCTGTGGGAAATCAACGCTTCTGCGGATGGTGGCCGGGCTGGAGCGCGTTACGAGCGGCGATATCTGGATCGACCGCCAGCGCGTGACTGAAATGGAGCCAAAAGATCGCGGGATCGCGATGGTCTTCCAGAACTATGCGCTCTACCCGCATATGAGCGTGGAAGAGAACATGGCGTGGGGGCTGAAAATCCGTGGGATGGGCAAGGGCCACATCGAACAGCGGGTGAAAGAAGCGGCGCGTATTCTCGAACTGGACGGTCTGCTCAAACGCCGTCCGCGTGAACTTTCCGGCGGTCAGCGCCAGCGCGTGGCGATGGGGCGCGCCATTGTGCGTGACCCTGCGGTGTTCCTGTTTGATGAGCCGCTGTCGAACCTTGATGCCAAACTACGCGTGCAGATGCGTCTGGAGCTCCAGCATCTGCACCGTCGTCTGAAAACTACCTCGCTATACGTAACCCACGATCAGGTCGAAGCGATGACGCTCGCCCAGCGCGTGATGGTGATGAACAAAGGTATTGCCGAGCAGATTGGCACGCCGGTAGAGGTCTATGAAAAACCGGCCAGCCGCTTTGTGGCGAGCTTTATCGGCAGTCCGGCGATGAACCTGCTGGAAGGTCGTATCAGCCATGCGGGTACGCACTTCGAACTGGAAAGCGGCATGGCGCTGCCCATCAATTGGTACTATCGTGGCTACGCCGGGCGAAAAATGACGCTGGGTATCCGCCCGGAACATATTGCGCTAAGCTCCCAGGCGGAGGGCGGTGTGCCGCTGGTAATGGACACGCTGGAGATGCTGGGTGCCGATAATCTGGCGCACGGTCGCTGGGGCGATCAGAAACTGGTGGTGCGTCTGGCCCATCAGGAACGCCCAAAGGCAGGCAGCACGCTGTGGTTACATCTGCCGGAAAATCATTTGCACCTTTTTGATGGTGAAACAGGACAACGTGTATGAGTCACTGGCCGTATCCCCACATCGTCGCCCATCGTGGCGGCGGTAAATTGGCGCCGGAAAACACGCTGGCGGCGATCGACGTCGGCGCGCATTACGGGCACACCATGATTGAGTTCGACGCAAAGCTGTCGAAGGACGGGGAAATTTTCCTGCTGCACGACGATAACCTTGAGCGCACCAGCAACGGCTGGGGCATGGCGGGAGAGCTCAACTGGCAGGATTTGCTGCGGGTGGATGCCGGTGGCTGGTACAGCGGCGAGTTTAAAGGCGAACCGCTGCCGCTGCTCTCGCAGGTGGCAGTGCGTTGCCGCCAGCATGGCCTGATGGCCAATATCGAAATTAAACCGACTACCGGAACCGGACCGCTGACGGGGAAAGCGATAGCCCTCGCCGCACGCGATCTGTGGCAGGGGATGGCGGCGCCGCTGCTGTCATCATTTGAAATTGATGCGCTGGAAGCCGCACAAGCGGCAGTGCCTGAACTGCCGCGCGGGCTACTGCTCGACGAGTGGCGTGATGACTGGCGCGAGCTGACCACTCGCCTGGCGTGCGTGTCGATTCACCTGAATCACAGGCTACTGGATGAAGCGCGGGTCAGGCAGTTGAAAGCGGCGGGATTACATATTCTGGTGTACACCGTCAACAAACCCCAGCGTGCGGCGGAACTGCTACGCTGGGGCGTGGATTGCATCTGTACCGATGCAATTGATGTGATTGGTCCGGACTTTACTGCTGCGGATTAAGCATATCGCCATTCTGACGCGGCGGTAGCATGTGCTGCTGGCCGCTCTCCAGGCGCGTATTGCCGCTCAACATTCCGCCGTTGGTATTGGGTAACGGTTGTTCGCGTACCTGACCCTGTTGGATCCGCTGTTGATTGTTGTTCATCTGCGTTTGCAGATTTTGCTGCTGAAGCTGCGTCTGCGTTTTTAACTGCTGATTCAGCATCCCTTTCTGCTGGATTTGCTGCGTCTGCATCTGCGTTTGCATCCGCTGCTGGCTGGGGATCTGATAACCCGGCTGGTTCGGATTGTTCAGCGTGTTAATCGGCTGTGCGAGACAGGCAAACGGCAGTAGCGCTGTCAAAATTAAGTATCGTTTCATCATCTTTCCTCCACTGAGGTATCTCTTAAGTTTACCCCTTTCCCGGCGAAACGAGGATCATTTCAGAGTTATGCACCAGGCTTAGTGGGGGGCTGACCCCGCATCTTTGGAGAATCACGATGATAAAACCGACGTTCTTACGCCGGGTAGCCCTTGCTGCTCTGCTCTCAGGAAGCTGTTTCAGCGTACTTGCTGCTCCCCCTCCACCCCCTCCGGTATCGTATGGGGTGGAAGAGGATGTGTTCCATCCCGTTCGCGCGAAGCAGGGGATGGTGGCCTCGGTCGATGCCATGGCCACAAAGGTTGGTGTGGATATTCTCAAACAGGGCGGGAACGCCGTGGATGCTGCGGTCGCCGTAGGGTATGCGCTGGCGGTGACGCATCCGCAGGCCGGTAATCTGGGCGGCGGCGGCTTTATGTTGCTGCGCACCAAAGACGGAAAGACCACGGCGATCGATTTTCGCGAAATGGCGCCCGCTCACGCCACGCGCGATATGTTCCTCGACGACCAGGGCAATCCGGACAGTAAAAAATCGCTGACCTCCCATCTGGCGTCCGGCACGCCGGGCACCGTGGCCGGGTTCTCTCTGGCGCTGGAAAAATATGGCACCCTGCCGCTCAACAAGGTGGTGCGTCCGGCGATCAAACTGGCGGAAGAGGGCTTTGTGGTTAACGATGCGCTGGCGGACGATCTGAAAACCTACGGCAGTGAAGTGTTGCCGAACCACGAAAACAGCAAAGCTATTTTCTGGAAGGATGGTGAACCGCTGAAAAAGGGCGACAAGCTGGTACAAAAAAATCTGGCGAAAAGCCTGGAGCTGATTGCGGAAAAGGGACCAGATGCCTTCTATAAAGGGTCGATTGCCGACCAGATCGCGCAGGAAATGCAGAAAAATGGCGGGTTGATGACCAAAGAAGATTTGGCGGGCTATCAGGCGGTAGAGCGCACGCCGATTAGCGGTGACTATCGCGGATATCAGGTCTTCTCCATGCCGCCGCCGTCCTCTGGCGGGATCCACATCGTACAAATCCTGAATATCCTTGAAAACTTCGACATGAAGAAATACGGCTTCGGCAGTGCGGACGCCATGCAGGTGATGGCGGAAGCGGAGAAACAGGCCTACGCCGATCGCTCAGAATACCTGGGCGACCCGGATTTTGTGAAGGTGCCGTGGCAGGCGCTGACCAACAAAGATTACGCCAAATCGATTGCTGAGCGGATCGATATCAACAAGGCGAAACCCTCCAGCGAAATTCGTCCAGGTAAACTGGCGCCATACGAGAGTAACCAGACCACTCACTTCTCGGTGGTGGATAAAGACGGCAACGCCGTGGCGGTCACTTATACCCTCAACACCACCTTCGGGACCGGCATTGTGGCGGGTAACACCGGCATTCTGATGAATAACGAGATGGATGACTTCTCAGCCAAACCGGGCGTGCCAAACGTCTATGGTCTGGTGGGGGGCGATGCCAACGCCGTTGGACCGAAGAAACGCCCGCTGTCGTCAATGTCGCCCACCATTGTGGTGAAAGACGGTAAAACCTGGCTGGTTACGGGCAGTCCGGGCGGGAGTCGTATTATCACGACCGTGCTGCAAATGGTGGTCAACAGCATCGATTTCGGGATGAATGTGGCGGAAGCGACCAACGCGCCGCGTTTCCATCATCAGTGGCTGCCGGATGAGCTGCGTGTGGAGAAAGGCTTTAGCCCGGATACCCTCAAACTGCTTGAGCAAAAAGGGCAGAAGGTTGCGCTAAAAGAGGCGATGGGTAGCACGCAGAGCATTATGGTCGGGCCGGACGGCGCGCTGTACGGCGCATCAGACCCACGCACAGTGGACGATTTAACGGCAGGTTATTGATTTTGTTGCCGGGTGGCGGCTTCGCCTTACCCGGCCTACGTTTGCGCAGCTGTAGGCCCGGTAAGCGTAGCGCCACCGGGCAATTTGTCACTTCATCCGCGCCATAAAATAGGCATCGACGTACTCGCCGTTACGCAGGCCGTATTTTTTGCCGGTACCTTCAATCTCAAATCCATACTTTTGATACACGGCTACGGCGGGGGCGTTATCGACAAACACCGTTAATTCGATGCGCTCAACGCGCAGCCAGTTGTCGCACATGTCGATCATGGTACGCATTAATGCGCTGGCGACCCCGCGGTTTTGCCATTGCGCATCGACACAAATACCAAAATCGGCGACGTGACTGCGACGCGGACGCTGAACGACCGCAATGCACAAATGTCCGACAACGCGATCATCAATGCAGGCGACAAGTTGTTTGATGCCAGGCTGTTCGCCGAGTCGCGCCTGCCACATCTCGCGGGAAGGATGAGGAACCTGTAGCGTGTTGTGATACACCTCCGGCTGGGCATGGATCTGACGAATCGCGTCGTAATCTTTAGTTTCAGCGTGGCGTATCACGATCTCACTCATTCCTGATCTCCTTCAGGGTTCATTGAGCCTTTACAGTCGCTGAGATTAAAAATGTCGTCAACCGCATTTTTTTGTAAAAATCGCTGGACAACTGCGAATGAGAATGATTATTATTGCTCTGCGTTCAGGAAGACCCTTGCGGAGAACCTGAAAGCACGACATTGCTCACATTGCTTCCAGTATTACTTTAGCCAGCCGGGTGCTGGCTTTTTTTTTGGTTTTTTTTCAGCCTGGCTTACTTGTCATTTTGTCCCCGGGAAGGGCTCGTGCTCCTCACGTACATTAAGTACGCTCCGGGCCCTGCGCGCTTGCCGTGAACAAACTGACTGCGACGCCGACGGCCGATCGGTCTGCATTGGCATCCCCTTCTCCAGGGACGTCCCACATTTTGTCTCTCTCCGCTTTGCGCTATGGTGTAAGTCATCACCTTCTGAAAGGACAGCATCATGACCTTACATTGCGCATTTATTGGATTCGGCAAGAGCGCGACTCGCTACCATCTCCCGTATGTACTTCACCGTAAAGACACCTGGCATGTGGCCCATATCTTTCGCCGTCGTGCGAAGCCGGAAGAGCAGGCGCCTGCCTACTCACACATCCATTTCACCAGCGATCTCGATGACGTGCTCAATGATCCTAAGGTGAAGCTGGTTGTCATCTGTACCCACGCCGACAGCCACTTTGACTACGCGAAACGGGCGCTGGAGGCCGGAAAGAACGTGCTGGTGGAGAAACCATTCACCCCGACAATGATTGAAGCGAAGGTGCTGTTTGAACTGGCGCAGAGCAAAGGGTTGACGGTGACGCCGTATCAGAACCGTCGCTTCGACTCCTGCTTCCTGACCGCCAAAAAGGCGATTGAAAGCGGCAAGCTGGGTGAGATTGTGGAAGTGGAAAGCCACTTCGATTACTACCGCCCGGTCGCGGAAACTCAACCAGGTTTACCGCAGGATGGCGCGTTTTATGGTCTGGGCGTACACACCATGGATCAGGTTATCTCGCTGTTCGGTCGTCCGGACCATGTGGCGTACGATATCCGCAGCCTGCGTAATAAGGCCAATCCGGACGACACCTTTGAAGCGCAACTGTTTTATGGCGATTTAAAGGCCATCGTCAAAACCAGCCATCTGGTGAAAATTGACTATCCGAAGTTTATCGTGCACGGCACCAAAGGTTCGTTTATCAAATACGGCATTGACCAGCAGGAAACCAGCCTGAAGGCCAACATCATGCCGGGCGAACCGGGCTTTGCAGCGGATGATTCCGTTGGCGTGCTGGAGTACGTCAACGACGACGGGGTGACGGTGAAAGAAGAGGTCAAACCGGAAACGGGCGACTACGGCCGTGTCTATGACGCGCTGTATGACACTCTCACCACGGGTGCGCCAAATTACGTCAAGGAATCTGACATTCTGACCAATCTTGAACTCCTCGAACGGGCATTCGAACAGGCTTCTCCGGCCACGATCACCCTTGCCCGATAAGCCGGATTGACTCCTCCTAAATTGTTCATAATTTTTGAACAGAGGAGTCAATTTTCACCCTCTATGATTGATGATGGATTCGGTCCACACTTACTCCATCGAAAACATCTGGGGGTGAACACAATGATCTACTTACGCAAAGCAAACGACCGTGGCCATGCGAATCATGGCTGGCTGGATTCCTGGCATACCTTCTCTTTTGCTGACTACTACGATCCCAACTTTATGGGTTTCTCGGCACTGCGCGTGATTAACGACGACGTGATTGATGCCGGCCAGGGTTTCGGTACCCACCCGCATAAAGACATGGAAATCCTGACCTACGTGCTGGAAGGCGCAGTAGAACACCAGGACAGCATGGGCAATAAAGAGCAGGTGCCGGCAGGTGAATTCCAGATTATGAGCGCGGGAACCGGGATCCGTCACTCTGAGTACAACCCGAGCAAAACGGATCGTCTGCGTCTGTATCAGATCTGGATCATTCCGGAAAAAACCGGCATCACGCCGCGTTACGAGCAGCGCCGTTTCGACGCCGCGCAGGGCAAACAGCTGGTGCTGTCACCGGACGCTCGCGACGGTTCGCTGAAAGTGTACCAGGATATGGAACTGTATCGTTGGGCGCTGGTGAAAGGTGAGCAGTCAGTACACCAGATTGCTGCTGAACGTCGCGTCTGGATCCAGGTGGTAAAAGGTGAGGTGAGCATTAACGGCACTAAAGCCACCACCAGCGACGGTCTGGCGATTTGGGATGAGCAGGCGCTGTCAATTCATGCTGACAGTGATAGCGAAATCCTGCTGTTTGATTTGCCTCCGGTATAAATAATTACGCAACCTTCCCTTTAAACGGGGAAGGTTGTGCTTTGTCCGTGATAAACTGAGCAAATCTCTCACTTACGATTTCTCAGGACGATGAAGAAGAAAAGACCCGTACTTCAGGATGTAGCTGACCGTGTTGGCGTGACCAAAATGACGGTCAGCCGTTTTTTGCGTAATCCGGAGCAAGTCTCCGTTGCATTGCGGGGCAAGATCGCTGCTGCACTTGATGAACTGGGTTATATTCCCAATCGCGCACCTGATATCCTCTCCAACGCCACCAGCCGGGCCATTGGCGTTTTGCTGCCGTCGTTAACCAACCAGGTTTTTGCCGAAGTCTTACGCGGTATTGAGACCGTGACGGATGCGCATGGTTATCAAACCATGCTGGCGCACTACGGCTATAAGCCGGAGATGGAACAGGAGCGTCTGGAGTCGATGCTCTCCTGGAACATCGATGGTCTGATCCTGACTGAACGTACCCACACGCCGCGCACGTTGAAAATGATCGAAGTGGCGGGGATTCCGGTGGTTGAACTGATGGACAGTCAGTCGCCCTGCCTCGATATCGCCGTCGGTTTTGACAACTTTGAAGCCGCACGTCAAATGACCGCCGCGATTATTGCACGCGGGCATCGGCATATCGCCTATCTGGGGGCACGTCTCGACGAACGTACTATCATCAAACAGAAGGGTTACGAACAGGCGATGCTGGATGCCGGTCTGTTGCCCTACAGTGTGATGGTGGAGCAGTCTTCTTCTTACTCCTCGGGGATTGAGCTTATCCGTCAGGCGCGTCGTGAATACCCGCAACTGGACGGTATTTTCTGCACCAACGATGACCTGGCAGTGGGCGCGGCCTTTGAATGCCAGCGTTTAGGGTTGAGGATCCCGGACGATATGGCGATTGCCGGTTTCCACGGCCATGATATCGGTCAGGTGATGGAACCGCGTCTGGCCAGCGTGCTGACGCCGCGTGAGCGTATGGGCAGCATTGGCGCAGAACGTCTGCTGGCGCGTATTCGTGGCGAGAGCGTCACGCCAAAAATGTTAGATTTAGGTTTCACCTTGTCACCAGGTGGATCTATTTAACCCGACAAATTTGAAGTAGCTCACACTTATTCACTTCTCGCACGTTTGGATATTGCTTCTGTTTTAGTCAGGCTGGACAATGTTACCGATAACAGTTACCCGTAACAATTCCTGATTCTTGTACTGTGGGGGCACCACTTTGAGCACGACTAACCATGATCACCACATTTACGTTCTGATGGGCGTATCGGGCAGCGGCAAATCCGCTGTCGCCAGCGAAGTGGCGCATCAACTGCATGCCGCGTTTCTTGATGGCGATTTTCTCCATCCGCGTCGCAACATTGAGAAAATGGCCTCCGGTGAGCCGCTCAATGATGACGACCGTAAGCCGTGGTTGCAGGCGCTGAATGACGCCGCGTTTGCGATGCAGCGTACCAACAAGGTTTCGCTGATCGTCTGTTCCGCACTGAAAAAACACTACCGTGACCTGCTGCGTGACGGTAACCCGAACCTCTCTTTCATCTACCTGAAAGGCGATTTCGACGTGATCGAAAGCCGTCTGAAGGCGCGTAAAGGCCATTTCTTCAAAACCCAGATGCTGGTGACGCAGTTTGAAACCCTGCAAGAACCGGGTGCTGACGAAAACGACGTACTGGTGGTGGATATCGATCAGCCACTGGAAGGTGTTGTTGCCAGCACCATCGAGGTCATTAATAAAAGGCAGTAAGTTTTGAGTACATTAACGCTTGTTTTAACAGCAGTAGGCTCTGTTCTGCTGCTGTTGTTTTTAGTGATGAAGGCGCGTATGCACGCCTTCGTTGCTTTGATGGTGGTGTCTATTGGTGCCGGTCTCTTTTCCGGTATGCCGCTCGATAAAATCGCGGCGACAATGGAAAAAGGGATGGGCGGTACGCTTGGCTTCCTGGCGATTGTGGTCGCTCTGGGGGCTATGTTCGGCAAGATTTTGCATGAAACGGGCGCGGTCGATCAGATTGCGGTCAAGATGCTGAAATCCTTCGGCCACAGTCGCGCGCACTATGCGATTGGGCTGGCGGGACTGATTTGCGCCCTGCCGCTGTTCTTTGAAGTGGCAATTGTTCTGCTGATTAGCGTCGCGTTCTCGATGGCGCGTCATACCGGTACGAACCTGGTGAAGTTGGTGATCCCGCTGTTTGCGGGCGTGGCGGCGGCCGCCGCATTTCTGCTGCCGGGGCCTGCGCCAATGCTGCTCGCTTCTCAGATGCACGCCGACTTTGGCTGGATGATTCTGATTGGTCTGTGTGCCGCCATTCCAGGGATGATTATTGCCGGGCCGCTGTGGGGCAATTTTATCAGCCGCTACGTTGAGCTGAATATTCCTGACGATATTACCGAACCGCACCTGGGCGAGGGCAAAATGCCGTCCTTTGGCTTCAGCCTGTCGCTGATCCTGTTGCCGCTGGTGCTGGTGGGGCTGAAAACCATCGCCGCACGATTTGTACCGGTTGGTTCCACGGCTTACCAGTGGTTTGAATTTGTTGGTCATCCGTTCACCGCGATTCTGGTGGCTTGTCTGGTGGCGATTTACGGCCTGGCGATGCGTCAGGGGATGCCGAAAGATAAGGTCATGGAGATCTGCGGTCACGCGCTGCAACCGGCGGGGATCATCCTGTTGGTGATTGGTGCTGGTGGTGTCTTCAAGCAGGTGCTGGTGGATTCTGGCGTGGGTCCGGCGCTGGGTGAAGCGCTGACCGGGATGGGCTTGCCGATTGCCATTACCTGCTTCGTGCTGGCGGCAGCGGTGCGTATCATTCAGGGCTCCGCGACCGTAGCCTGCTTAACGGCGGTGGGTCTGGTGATGCCGGTAATTGAACAACTGAACTTTTCCGGGGCGCAGATGGCGGCGTTGTCTATCTGTATCGCGGGCGGTTCGATCGTCGTCAGTCACGTGAACGATGCCGGTTTCTGGCTGTTCGGGAAATTCACCGGTGCGACAGAAGCACAAACGCTGAAGACCTGGACGATGATGGAAACCATCCTCGGCACCGTGGGCGCGATGGTGGGGATGGTGGCGTTTTCACTGCTTAGCTGAAAAAAATGTAGGCCGGATAAGCATAGCGCCATCCGGCAATACCGGGCAGATTGCCGGATGGCGGCGTAAACGCCTTATCCGACTTACAGGTGACACAAAGCCGGGCAATCGCCCGGCTTTGTTGTTTTATCCCTTCATCCACATCCGAATACCGTCCAGGAACATCTGGGTTGCCATCATCACCAGAATCAATCCCATCAGGCGTTCCAGCGCGTTCACCCCTTTCTCACCCAGCAGACGCAGAAACAGCGACGACTGCAGCAGAATCACAAACGTACCGCCCCAGGCCAGCAGCAGGGCAATCACCAGGTGGCCCATTTGATTCGGATACTGATGCGATAACAGCATCAGCGTGGCCAGAATCGTTGGACCGGCAACTAACGGGATCGCCAGCGGAACAATAAAAGGTTCTTCGCCTGCCGGAAGACCGGCACTGTTTCCGGTGGCGCTGGGGAAGATCATCTTGATGGCGATCAGGAACAGGATAATGCCCCCGGATATTGAAACCGTTTCGGCTCGCAAATTCAGAAATGCGAGAATTTTCTCGCCCGCAAAAAGAAAAATTAGCATCAGCAACAGCGCAATGAACAGCTCGCGCACCATGATCGCCCGACGCCGCTTTGGTTCGGTATGTTTCAGTACGGACATGAAAATGGGCAAGTTACCGAGCGGATCCATAATCAGGATCAATAAAACGGCTGCAGAAATGATTTCATTCATAACTCAAATTCCCTGATAATTGCCTCGGACTTTCTGCTCGCTTAAGCAGCGGGATAAGTCGCATTTCTGATGGCATCGCTATCATTGATTAAATTCACTTGCGACTTTGGCTGCTTTTTGTATGGTGAAGGATGAGCCAGTAGGACACTGGTCAGCATACACAGCACACATCTTTGCAGGAAAAAAACGCTATGAAAAATGTTGGTTTTATCGGCTGGCGCGGTATGGTCGGCTCTGTTCTCATGCAACGCATGGTTGAAGAGCGCGACTTCGACGCCATTCGCCCTGTTTTCTTTTCAACTTCCCAGCTTGGGCAGGCTGCGCCGACGTTCGGCGGTACCTCGACCGGCACACTTCAGGACGCCTTTGATCTGGACGCGCTAAAAGCGCTCGATATCATTGTGACCTGTCAGGGCGGCGATTATACCAACGAAATCTATCCAAAGCTTCGTGAAAGCGGATGGCAGGGTTACTGGATTGATGCGGCCTCTTCGCTGCGCATGAAAGATGACGCGATCATTATTCTCGACCCGGTTAACCAGGATGTCATCACCCGAGGCCTGAACAACGGGATTAAAACCTTCGTCGGCGGTAACTGTACCGTCAGTCTGATGCTGATGTCGCTGGGCGGTCTGTTTGCCCATGACCTAGTGGACTGGGTGTCGGTCGCGACCTACCAGGCGGCCTCCGGTGGTGGCGCGCGTCATATGCGCGAACTGCTCAACCAGATGGGTCAGTTGCATAACTACGTCGCTGATGAACTGGCAACCCCTTCTTCCGCCATTCTCGATATTGAACGCAAAGTCACCCAACTGACCCGTAGCGGCGAACTGCCGGTGGATAACTTTGGCGTCCCGCTGGCGGGCAGCCTGATTCCGTGGATCGACAAACAGCTTGATAACGGCCAGAGCCGCGAAGAGTGGAAAGGCCAGGCGGAAACCAACAAGATCCTCGACACCGCGTCCGTCATCCCGGTAGATGGCCTGTGTGTGCGTGTTGGCGCGCTGCGCTGCCACAGCCAGGCATTCACCATCAAACTGAAAAAAGACGTTTCCATTCCGACCGTAGAAGAACTGCTGGCGGCTCACAATCCGTGGGCGAAAGTGGTACCAAACGATCGGGATATCACCATGCGTGAGTTAACCCCAGCGGCCGTTACCGGTACGTTGACCACGCCAGTTGGCCGTCTGCGTAAGCTGAATATGGGGCCGGAGTTCCTGTCAGCCTTTACGGTGGGCGACCAGCTGCTATGGGGGGCGGCAGAGCCGCTACGCCGCATGTTGCGCCATCTGGCGTAACAGCGATTGTTATTTCAAGGGGTGCTGAGTCACCCCTTTTTATGCGTAAAAAAGGAGTAAACGCAGATGTATTATCTTTATGCAGGAGTTAATGAAAGTGTTGGCTATTCTTTAAGGGTGTCCTGATCGCGGTATCAGGGCTTTACCTGAAGGTAGGACGGGGCAGAGAGGATGCACAATTGTGCTGCGCCGTTCAGGTCAAAAAAAGTGTCGCTGACTGATATCAAACATCAGTTGGAGGAGTGACACCAAAAAACAGGATGAAAACCATGTCCGATCGTATCGATAGAGACGTGATTAATGCGCTAATTGCCGGTCATTTTGCGGATCCTTTTTCCGTACTCGGTATGCACCAAACCCCAGCCGGACTTGAAGTCCGCGCGCTTTTACCTGATGCCACTGAAGTGTGGGTGATCGAACCTAAAACCGGGCGCAAAGTCGGCAAACTGGACTGCCTCGACTCACGCGGTTTTTTCAGCGGTGTATTACCTCGTCGTAAAAATCCTTTTCGCTACCAGCTCGCCGTTGTCTGGCACGGCCAGCAAAATCTGATTGATGATCCCTACCGTTTTGGTCCTCTGATTCAGGATATGGATGCCTGGCTGCTGTCGGAAGGCACCCATTTGCGTCCCTATGAAACCCTGGGTGCGCATGCGGACACCATGGATGGCGTCACGGGAACCCGTTTCTCCGTCTGGGCGCCGAACGCCCGTCGTGTTTCAGTTGTCGGACAATTTAACTTCTGGGATGGTCGTCGTCACCCGATGCGTCTGCGCAAAGAAAGCGGCATCTGGGAACTGTTTATCCCCGGCGCACAGCACGGTCAGCTCTACAAATATGAGATGATCGACGCCAACGGCAACCTGCGGGTTAAAGCCGACCCTTACGCCTTTGAAGCACAGATGCGTCCGGAAACGGCCTCGCTCATTTGCGGTCTGCCCGAAAAAGTGGAACAGACCGAGGCACGCAAAAAAGCGAACCAGTTTGACGCGCCAATCTCCATCTATGAAGTGCATCTTGGCTCGTGGCGTCGCCATACCGACAACAACTTCTGGCTGAGCTATCGCGAGCTGGCTGACCAGCTCATCCCATACGTGAAATGGATGGGCTTTACCCATCTCGAACTGCTGCCGGTGAATGAGCATCCGTTTGACGGCAGTTGGGGTTATCAGCCTACCGGTCTTTATGCGCCAACGCGTCGTTTTGGCACGCGCGATGATTTCCGTTATTTCGTGAACGCTGCGCATCAGGCGGGTCTGAACGTGATCCTTGACTGGGTGCCGGGCCACTTTCCGTCGGATGATTTTGCTCTCGCGGAGTTCGATGGCACCAAACTGTACGAGCATAGCGACCCGCGCGAAGGGTATCACCAGGACTGGAACACGCTGATCTATAACTATGGTCGTCGTGAAGTCAGTAACTATCTGGTGGGCAACGCCCTGTACTGGATTGAACGCTTTGGTATTGACGCCCTGCGCGTGGATGCCGTGGCGTCGATGATTTATCGCGATTACAGTCGCAAAGAGGGCGAGTGGATCCCGAATGAATTCGGCGGTCGCGAAAACCTGGAAGCGATTGAATTTTTACGTAACACCAACCGCATTCTCGGTGAACAGGTGCCGGGGGCGGTGAGCATGGCGGAAGAGTCGACGGATTTTGCCGGCGTCTCTCGTCCCCAGGATATGGGCGGTCTGGGTTTCTGGTACAAGTGGAACCTCGGCTGGATGCACGACACTCTCGACTACATGAAGCTGGATCCGATTTTTCGTCAATATCATCATGATAAGCTGACGTTCGGCATGCTCTACAACTACACCGAAAACTTTGTTCTGCCGCTGTCGCACGATGAAGTGGTGCACGGTAAGAAATCGATTCTCGACCGTATGCCTGGCGATGCGTGGCAAAAATTTGCCAACCTGCGCGCCTATTACGGCTGGATGTGGGCTTTCCCGGGTAAAAAACTGCTGTTCATGGGCAACGAATTCGCTCAGGGGCGTGAGTGGAATCACGATGCCAGCCTCGACTGGCACCTGCTTGAGGGCGGTGACAACTGGCACCACGGCGTGCAGCGCCTGGTGCGTGACCTCAACCTGACCTATCGTCATCACAAAGCGTTGCATGAACTCGACTTTGATTCCTACGGCTTCGAATGGCTGGTGGTGGATGACAACGAACGGTCAGTACTGGCGTTTGTCCGTCGCGATAAGGTCGGGAATGAAATTATCGTCGTCAGTAACTTCACGCCGGTGCCGCGTCACGGTTACCGCTTTGGCGTCAATCAGCCGGGCAAATGGCGTGAAATTCTCAATACCGACTCGATGCACTACCACGGCAGCAATGCCGGGAACGGTGGGGCGGTCCATACCGATGAGATTTCCAGCCACGGACGCCCGCAATCCCTGAGTCTGACGCTGCCACCGCTGTCGACAATCTGGCTGGTTCGGGAGGCGGAATGACGCAATTGGTTGCCGGCAACGCCACACCGCATGGCGCAACGTATGACGGACATGGCGTGAATTTCACGCTCTTTTCCGCTCATGCCGAGCGCGTTGAGCTGTGTGTGTTTGACGCGTCGGGCAATGAGCAGCGCTACGACCTGCCAGCGCGCACCGGAGATGTCTGGCACGGCTATCTGGCCGACGCCCGTCCCGGTCTGCGTTATGGCTACCGTGTACATGGGCCGTGGCAGCCAGCGCAGGGTCACTGGTTTAATCCGGCTAAGCTGCTGATTGATCCCTGCGCGCGTCGCGTAGAGGGCGACCTGAAAGATGACCCGCTGATGCATGCGGGTTATGACCAGCCGGATCATCGCGATAACGCCGCCATTGCGCCGAAGTGCGTGGTGACAGCCGATCGCTATGACTGGGAAGACGATGCCCCGCCGCGCACGCCGTGGGGCAATACCGTCATCTATGAAGCGCATGTCAAAGGGTTAACGTACCTGCATCCGGAGATCCCGGAGGAGATTCGCGGCACGTACAACGCGCTCGGTCATCCGGTGATGATCAACTACCTGAAGCATTTGGGGATTACCGCGCTGGAATTGCTGCCCGTCGTGCATTTCGCCAGTGAACCGCGTTTACAACGGCTGGGGTTGTCGAACTATTGGGGCTACAACCCCGTCGCGTTGTTTGCGCTGCATCCAGCCTATGCCTGCTCGCCAGAGACGGCGCTGGATGAATTTCGCGATGCCGTTAAGGCGCTGCACAAAGCAGGCATTGAGGTCATTCTCGATATAGTGCTCAACCACAGCGCTGAGCTGGATCTGGACGGTCCGCTCATCTCCCTGCGCGGAATCGACAACCGTAGCTATTATTGGATCAGAGAGGACGGTGATTATCACAACTGGACCGGTTGCGGTAACACGCTCAATCTCAGCCATCCTGGCGTGGTGGAATATGCCCTTGAATGCCTGCGCTACTGGGTTGAAACCTGCCACGTCGATGGGTTTCGTTTTGACCTGGCACCGGTGATGGGGCGCACGCCGGCGTTTCGCCAGGATGCGCCGCTGTTCACCGCCATCAAACAGTGTCCGGTGCTGTCCGGCGTTAAGCTTATCGCTGAACCATGGGATATCGGGGCCGGTGGGTATCAGGTGGGGAATTTCCCCGCGCCGTTCGCGGAGTGGAACGATCATTTTCGCGATGCGTCACGCCGCTTCTGGCTACAGCGCAATGTGTCGCTCGGCGAGTTTGCGGGGCGCTTTGCGGCCTCCAGCGACGTGTTTAAGCGTGATGGGCGCAGCCCTTCCGCTTCCGTCAATCTGGTCACCGCACATGACGGTTTTACGCTCAGAGACTGCGTTTGTTTCAATCAGAAACACAATGAGGCAAACGGAGAGGAAAATCGGGACGGAACCGACAATAACCATAGCAATAATCATGGTAAAGAAGGATTAGGCGGCACTCTGGAGGTCGTCGAACGTCGCCGCGACAGCATTCATGCGTTGCTGACGACGCTTTTACTTTCTCAGGGAACGCCCATGTTGCTGGCCGGTGATGAACACGGACACAGTCAGCATGGCAACAACAACGCCTACTGCCAGGACAACGCGTTGACCTGGCTGGACTGGTCGCAGGCGAGCGGGGGATTAATCGATTTTACCGCCGCATTAATCAAATTGCGTCAGCAAATCCCGGCGCTGGTGGGAGACCATTGGTGGGAAGAGGGCGATGGCAACGTGCGCTGGCTTAATCGCTACGCACAACCACTGAGTGCGGATGAATGGCAATACGGGTCAATGCAGATGCAAATCCTGCTGTCGGACCGTTTTCTTATTGCCATCAATGCCGCGCTTGATACCGCTGAAATTGTTTTACCTGAAGGGGAATGGCGCGCTGTTCCCCCGTTTGCCGGAGAGGATAATCCGGTAATTACGGCTGTCTGGCCGGGACCTGCGCACGGACTGTGTGTGTTCCAGAGATGATCAAAAAGGAGTTAGTCATGGTGAGTTTAGATAAGAATGACCGTTTAATGTTGGCGCGCCAGTTGCCGTTGAAATCGGTTGCCCTGATTCTGGCGGGAGGACGAGGCACTCGTCTGAAGGATTTAACCAACAAACGTGCAAAACCGGCCGTTCACTTTGGTGGTAAGTTTCGTATTATCGATTTTGCGTTATCCAACTGTATTAACTCCGGGATCCGCCGTATTGGCGTCATCACGCAATATCAGTCTCACACTCTGGTACAGCATATTCAGCGTGGTTGGTCATTCTTCAGCGAGGAGATGAATGAGTTCGTCGATTTGCTGCCTGCCCAGCAAAGAATGCAGGGCGAAAACTGGTATCGCGGCACGGCAGACGCGGTGACGCAAAACCTCGATATCATCCGTCGCTATAAGGCGGAATATGTGGTGATCCTGGCGGGTGACCATATCTATAAGCAAGATTATTCGCGCATGCTGATCGACCACGTCGAGAAAGGCGCGCGCTGCACCGTGGCCTGTATGCCGGTGCCTATCGAAGAGGCCAGCGCGTTTGGCGTGATGGCGGTCGATGAAAACGAGAAGATCATTGAGTTCGTTGAAAAACCGGCGAACCCACCCGCGATGCCAGGCGATGCCACAAAATCCCTCGCCAGCATGGGGATCTACATTTTTGATGCCGATTACCTCTATGAGTTGCTGGAAAAGGATGACGGCGACGACGGCTCAAGTCATGACTTCGGCAAAGATATCATTCCGACAGTCACCAAAGCTGGCATGGCTTATGCACATCCCTTCCCGTTGTCCTGCGTTCAGTCGGATCCAGAGTCTGAGCCGTACTGGCGTGATGTCGGAACGCTGGAAGCGTACTGGAAAGCGAACCTCGATCTGGCATCCGTGACTCCGGAGCTGGATATGTACGATCAGAACTGGCCGATTCGCACCCACATGGAATCGTTGCCGCCGGCGAAATTTGTGCAGGACCGTTCGGGTAGTCACGGCATGACGCTGAACTCGCTGGTTTCCGGCGGTTGTATTATTTCGGGTTCAGTGGTGGTGCAGTCCGTTCTGTTCCCGCGCGTGCGGGTGAATTCATTCTGTAATATTGATTCGGCAGTGTTGTTACCTGAAGTCTGGGTTGGCCGCTCATGTCGCTTGCGCCGCTGCATTATCGATCGCGCCTGCGTTATCCCTGAAGGCATGGTGATTGGCGAAAATGCGGAAGAAGATGCCCGTCGCTTCTACCGTTCTGAGGAAGGCATTGTGCTGGTGACGCGCGAAATGCTGCGCAAACTGCAGGTCAAACAGGAGTGAGAATGCAGGTTTTACATGTATGTTCGGAGATGTTTCCCCTGTTGAAAACAGGGGGTCTGGCAGATGTGATTGGCGCGTTGCCGGCAGCGCAAATCGCGGATGGTGTGGATGCCCGCGTTCTGCTGCCCGCGTTTCCCGACATTCGTCGAGGCATCACGGATGCGCAAGTGGTCACCCGCCGCGACACGTTCGCGGGCAGGATTAGCCTGCTGTTTGGTCATTACAACGGTGTGGGGATTTACCTGATTGATGCCCCGCATCTCTACGATCGTCCAGGGAGTCCGTATCACGATACGAACCTGTTTGCCTACACCGATAACGTGCTGCGTTTTGCACTGCTGGGATGGGTAGGCTGTGAAATGGCCTGTGGGCTTGATCCATTCTGGCGCCCGGATGTGGTGCATGCGCACGACTGGCATGCTGGCCTGGCGCCTGCGTATCTGGCCGCGCGCGGACGTCCGGCAAAATCGGTGTTTACTGTGCACAACCTGGCGTATCAGGGCATGTTTTATGCACAACACATGAATGACATCCAACTGCCATGGTCGTTCTTTAACATGCATGGTCTGGAGTTTAACGGTCAGATTTCATTCCTGAAGGCCGGTCTGTACTACGCCGACCATATCACGGCGGTCAGCCCAACCTACGCGCGGGAGATCACCGAGCCGCAGTTTGCCTACGGTATGGAAGGGCTGCTGCAACAGCGCCATCGTGAAGGGCGTCTTTCTGGTGTTCTGAATGGGGTGGATGAGAAAATCTGGAGCCCGGAGACGGATCTGTTGCTGGCGTCGCGCTATACGCGTGATTCGCTGGAAGAGAAGGCGGAAAACAAGCGCCAGTTGCAGATCGCGATGGGACTGAAGGTGAATGATAAGGTTCCGCTGTTTGCCGTCGTCAGTCGCCTGACCAGCCAGAAAGGGCTGGACCTGGTGCTGGAGGCGCTGCCGGGTCTGCTGGAGCAAGGTGGACAACTGGCGCTGCTGGGGGCGGGCGATCCGGTGTTGCAGGAAGGCTTCCTTGCCGCTGCCGCCGAATACCCAGGCCAGGTCGGCGTGCAGATTGGCTATCATGAAGCGTTTTCGCACCGCATCATGGGCGGCGCGGACGTCATTCTGGTGCCGAGCCGCTTTGAGCCGTGTGGATTAACGCAGCTCTACGGGCTGAAGTACGGCACGCTGCCGCTGGTACGACGTACCGGTGGACTGGCAGATACGGTGTCCGACAGTTCGCTGGAAAACCTTGCCGACGGCATCGCCAGCGGGTTTGTGTTTGAGGACAGCAACGCCTGGTCCCTGCTGCGGGCTATCCGGCGCGCTTTCGTGCTGTGGTCTCGACCTTCGCTCTGGCGGTTTGTGCAACGGCAAGCGATGGCGATGGATTTTAGCTGGCAAGTCGCGGCGAAGTCATACCGCGAGCTTTACTATCGCTTGAAATAGATATTCAGGAATCATCATTATGAATGCTCCATTTACCTATGCATCGCCGACGCTGAGCGTAGAAGCACTTAAGCACTCTATCGCTTACAAGCTGATGTTCACGATTGGTAAAGACCCGGTTATTGCCAATAAGCATGAATGGCTGAACGCGACGCTGTTTGCGGTGCGCGATCGTCTTGTGGAGCGCTGGCTGCGTTCTAACCGTGCCCAACTGTCACAGGAAACCCGCCAGGTTTATTACCTGTCGATGGAGTTCCTGATTGGACGTACCCTTTCCAATGCGCTGCTATCGTTGGGGATTTATGACGATGTCCAGGGCGCGCTGGAGGCGATGGGCTTAGATCTTGAAGAACTCATCGATGAAGAAAACGACCCAGGTCTCGGTAACGGCGGTCTCGGGCGGCTGGCTGCCTGTTTCCTGGATTCGCTGGCAACCTTAGGGTTGCCGGGGCGCGGCTATGGTATCCGCTACGACTACGGGATGTTCAAGCAGAACATCGTCGATGGGCGACAGAAAGAGTCTCCCGATTACTGGCTGGAATACGGTAACCCGTGGGAATTTAAACGCCATAACACGCGTTACAAAGTCCGTTTTGGCGGCCGTATTCAGCAGGAAGGCAAGAAAACGCGCTGGATTGAAACCGAAGAGATCCTCGCGGTCGCGTACGATCAGATTATCCCAGGTTATGATACTGACGCCACCAATACGCTGCGTCTGTGGAATGCGCAGGCCAGCAGCGAAATCAACCTCGGTAAATTCAATCAGGGCGATTACTTCGCCGCTGTGGAAGATAAAAACCACTCCGAGAACGTGTCGCGCGTGCTGTATCCGGATGACTCCACCTACTCCGGGCGCGAACTGCGTCTGCGTCAGGAGTATTTCCTGGTCTCCTCGACGGTGCAGGATATCCTGAGTCGTCACTATCAGTTGCACAAAACCTACGACAACCTCGCGGATAAGATTGCCATTCACCTGAATGACACGCACCCGGTGCTGTCGATCCCGGAGCTGATGCGCCTGCTGATCGATGAACATCAGTTCACTTGGGACGACGCGTTTGAAGTGTGCTGCCAGGTCTTTTCCTACACGAACCACACGCTGATGAGCGAAGCGCTGGAAACCTGGCCGGTGGATATGCTGGGTAAAATCCTGCCGCGCCACCTGCAGATCATCTTTGAAATTAACGACTACTTCCTGAAAACGTTGCAGGAGCAGTATCCGAACGATACCGGTCTGCTGGGACGCGCGTCGATCATTGACGAGTCAAACGGTCGCCGTGTACGTATGGCGTGGCTGGCGGTCGTCGTGAGTCATAAGGTGAATGGCGTTTCCGAATTGCACTCTAACCTGATGGTTCAGTCGCTGTTCGCGGATTTTGCGACCATTTTCCCGACCCGTTTCTGCAACGTGACGAATGGTGTGACGCCGCGTCGCTGGCTGGCGCTGGCGAACCCGTCGCTTTCCGGTGTTCTGGATGAGAATATTGGTCGCACATGGCGTACCGATCTGAGCCAACTGCATGAACTCGAACAGCACTGCGATTTCCCGTTGGTCAATCATGCGGTACGTCAGGCGAAGCTGGAAAACAAAAAGCGGCTGGCAAACTATATCGCGCAGCAACTCAATGTGGTGGTGAATCCGAAAGCGCTGTTTGATGTCCAGATCAAGCGCATTCATGAGTACAAGCGTCAGTTAATGAATGTGCTGCACGTGATTACGCGCTACAACCGCATCAAGGCCAATCCGGATGCGCAGTGGGTGCCGCGGGTGAATATTTTTGCCGGTAAGGCCGCATCGGCCTATTACATGGCGAAGCACATCATTCACTTGATTAATGACGTTGCGAAGGTCATCAATAACGATCCACAGATTGGCGATAAGCTGAAGATCGTGTTTATCCCCAACTACAGCGTGAGCCTGGCGCAGCTGATCATTCCGGCGGCGGATCTGTCTGAGCAGATTTCGCTGGCAGGGACGGAAGCCTCCGGCACCAGTAACATGAAGTTCGCACTCAACGGCGCGTTGACTATCGGTACGCTGGACGGGGCGAATGTGGAGATGCTGGAACACGTTGGCGAAGAGAACATCTTTATTTTTGGTAACACGGCGGAAGAGGTCGAAGAACTGCGCAGGCAGGGCTATAAACCGCGTGAATATTACGATAAAGATGAGGAACTGCATCAGGTGCTGACACAAATCGGCAGCGGCATGTTCAGTCCGGAAGAGCCTGGGCGTTATCGTGATCTGGTGGATTCACTGATCAACTTCGGCGATCACTATCAGGTGCTGGCGGACTATCGCAGCTATGTCGATTGTCAGGACAAGGTGGATGAGTTGTATGGCCGTCCGGAAGAGTGGACCGCCAAAGCGATGCTCAATATCGCCAACATGGGCTACTTCTCCTCTGACAGGACCATCAAGGAGTATGCTGACCACATCTGGCATATTGATCCGGTGCGGTTGTAAGTCGTCATGTTAAAAAAGGAGCCTTCGGGCTCCTTTTTTGTGCGCGGTGATTGCGCATTGATATGGAATAACAACCGTCTGCTGGTGTATAGTGTCCGAGGAATTAATTATAATTAATTGATAAAGTTATGAAAAAAATCACAACATCGATTCCCGCCCTCGACAAAATTATGCGCGTCTTCGCTTATCTGATGGAATGCGATGGCGCGACGTTCACGCAAATTCATCAAAATTCGGGAATCGCAAAAAGCAGTACCTCCTCTTTACTGACGGGCATGGTTGCGCATGGCTTATTGCGTCAGGAAAAAGACAAATATTATCTGGGGCTACGTCTCTACGAATTAGGGAATAAAGCCGCAGAACAGTACGATATTAAAAAAATAGCGCTGCCCGTCCTGGAAGAAATTCGCAATGCGACGGGTTTAACCTGTCATCTTGGCGTGCTTGAAGGCGACTCTCCTATTTATCTTCTCAAGCTGGAAAGCCCACAGGCAATTGTGATCCGCAGTTGGGAGGGCAAGCGCCTTTCGCTGCATAGTTCGGGTCTGGGGAAAGTGTTGATTGCCTGGCTTAATCCGGAAGAGCTGGATGAGTTGCTGCCGCCCGATCAGGTTCTGACGCGCTATACCGAAACGACAATTACCGATGTGAATATCCTGAAGCAGGAATTGGCCGGGATCCGTCAGCGCGGCTGGGGTTATGATAACGAAGAAGATTCTTTAGGCGTTCGTTGCATCGCTGTGCCCATATTTAATGCCGAAGGGAAGGTAGTGGCGGCCTTGAGCGTGTCGGGCGTCGCGTTCCAGATCCCGGATGATAAACGAGAAGCGCTTGCCATGCAGATGATGGATGCCAGTCGTCGTCTGTCGTCGATGTTGCGCTAGTCTTTTCGCTGCACAAAGAAAAGGCGGGCGCTAAGCCCGCTGATGAGGGTTACAACCCGGCGCGCTGTAAAACCTTTTTCAGGCTGGCGATATGCGCCTCGCTTGCCGGTTGCACTGGCGGCATAACCTCAACCGGGATATCAATGCCGCTGAGTTGGATGGCTTTTTTGATGATCCCGAAGAAAGGCGTATCCAGACTGTAAATGGTTGATAACGCAGACAGTCGGCGTTGCAGGCGAAACAGCGTCTCATACTCTTTTTCGCACCAGGCACGATAAATTCCACAGGTTAACTGCGGAGCAAAGTTAGCGGTCGCAGGGATCCCGCCATTTCCCCCCATGATCAACGTGTCCATCATATATTCATCGTAACCCGAGAAAATAACAAAGTCAGGGCGAACCGGTCGTACAGTATTGATGATTTCGCGAATATGGCTAATGTTATCCACGGTATCTTTTATACCGATGATATTGGGAATGTCATGTGCCAGCCGGGTAATTAAATCAATGCTGAGATCCTGGCCGGTAAGCGCCGGAAAGTTATAGAGAATAACCGGTGTTTTGATACTTTCGGCGACAGTTTTGAAATGGTGATAAATATAATCATCAGTCAGCCGTGCATAATAAGGATTGAGAACCAGGACGGCATCGACTTCCAGACTGTCAGCATGTCGACCGTAATCAATGACGTCTTGCGTGCTGGTGCTGCTGATCCCTAACAGCACGGGAATTCGATGATTGATATGTTGAACACAAAACTCAGCGGCTTCCAGACGCTGCTCTTTTGTCATATGGCAGAACTCACCGCCGCTGCCAAGCAATAATACACCGTTAACCTCGTTCGCAATAAGATGGTCAAGTAAGGTCGCCATCCCTTTCTTATCTAATTTCCCCTGGGCATTAACAATGGTCGGAACAGGCGGAAAGACACCGTTGAATTTTTCTGTTTGCATAATGAGTTTATCCTTAAAAGCAGGTGGGCTGGCGATAATGCCGCCCACCAGGGACGTTATTTAATCCAGGCTCCCGCCATTAATGAGGTTGCGTTGGTCGTAAATTGCTTAAAGACGCCGCGTCGGTTTGAATAATCCGGTTTTGTCCAGTTTGTCCGACGGCGTTCAAGACAGTGCTGAATTTCTTCTTCTGTTTTGTACTCCCCGTGAATGCCAACAATGTTGAGCTTGCGCCCTTTAACGTCCATTTCGATGAGGTCGCCGTCTTCGACAAGCGCAATGGGACCGCCATCAGCGGCTTCCGGTGAAACATGGCCGACGCAAGGGCCGCTGGTCGCGCCGGAGAAACGACCATCGGTAATCAGGGCGACTTTGCCATCAAGTCGTTTGTCGTAAACAATCGCGTCTGTGGTCATGAGCATTTCCGGTGCTCCCGATCCTTTAGCCCCTTCGTAGCGGATAAAAATGACATCACCCGGTTCGATGTGGTTATGAATAATGGCTTGCTGGGCATCTTCTTCCGAATTGAAGACGCGCGCAGGGCCGGTATGGTGGTGCATATCTGGCGCGCAGGCGGCATATTTAATGACTGCGCCTTCTGGTGCGATATTGCCTTTTAGAACGGCAATCGACCCTTTCTTGGTGGCGTTTTCCGGCTTACGAATCACCTCTTCCGGGCTGACCCGATAATTACTCAGATAACCGTGGTTGCGGGTAAAGAAACCGGACTGATGGAGCATCTCCAGGTTTTCACCCAGCGTCCGGCCAGTCACCGTCAGGACATCCAGATCCAGATAGTCGCGAAGATACCATTGCACCATCGGCACGCCGCCCGCGAACCACATCATTTCTGTCACATACTGGCCGCTGGGTTGAATATTGGTGAGGTAAGGGATCTCATTGTTTATCTGGTCAAACAGTTCAGGTTTCAGTTCCCAACCCAGCTCATGGGCGATCGCCGGGAGATGGATCATGGCGTTGGTGCTGCCTCCGATGGCGGCATGGACCTTAATGGCGTTTTCAAACGCGGCAGGCGTGAGAATCTTATGCGTCGTGATATTTTTCTCTGCCAGATATAGCGCCTGATGACCGGCGCTCCGCGCGATGCGACGAATTTCCGCCAGTGTGGAGGGCAGTAACGCGCTTCCCGGTAAGGCAAGGCCCAGCGCTTCAGACATGCACTGCATCGTGCTGGCGGTGCCCATAAACTGGCAAGCGCCTGCCGTCGGACAACCGCACTGCTGCATGGCCTCCACCTGCTGGATGCCGATCTCGCCTTTCTTGAGTTTGGCGGTAATGCCACCGAGATCGGACGTGCTCATATTCGGCGCCGGACGCATAGAGCCGCCGGGGATATGCAGCATCGGTAGATTCAGGCGCGCAGCGGCGATCAGATGCGCCGGGATCGATTTATCACAACTGGAGATCAAGATACCGGCATCGTATGGCACGACGGAGGCATGAATTTCGACCATGTTCGCGATAGCCTCGCGGGAGGCTAAGATATAGTTCATCCCGTCATGACCCTGACCCCAACCATCACAAATATCGGTCACGTGGTGACGAACGGCACGACCGCCGCTTTCGTGAATGCCTAAGACGGCTTCATCGCCCAGATGATTAAGATGAAAGCTGCCGGGATGACTTTCGCCGTAGCAATCATCCACCAGAACCTGCAGTTTATTGACATCTTCTTTGGTGTAATTCATCCCCAGACGCAGGGCGTCCAGTTGTGACCACAGGTCACGGGCGTGTTGGCATTTCTGACTCATTTGGCGATTCCTTCTTGTTTGAGCGACGTCTCAGGCGCCGATGCATGATGAGGGTTGCTACTGCCTGCAGGACGGGCAGTCACCGAAGGTAAACTGAACAGCAGCGCGACGGCGATGAGGAGTGCGGCCACCAGCACCGTCATCCCCGCCGTTTGTGAGAACGTGACGGTTAACAAGCCCACCAGATAAGGGCCAATAAAGCCGCCGATGTTGCCTAATGCGTTGATGGTGCCGCGTACGCCGCCCAGCACGTTGGGAGCGAAGAGTAATGGTGGTAATGTCCAGAACGGCCCCGCATAGGCCTGCAGGAAGAAGCCGCAGATGACCATCATGCCGTACGCCAGCCAGACGTTATCTTTCAACAGCAGGGAGAGTGCGAGACAGGCGGCAAAGCCCAGCAACGGAATTGCCGTGTAGAGGCGGCGATTCATGGTTTTGTCGCACCATTTGGCAATGTAGTACTGACCGACGATGCACAAAATGTACGGTGCCGCCGTCAGCAAGCCGACGATAGTCATTCCGCTGCCGGTCAGGTGTTTAATCAGGTTTGGCATCCAGAGGGCGAAGCCGTAGAAACCGACCTGCACGAAGAAGTAGATGCCGATCAGCTTCCACAAGTTAATGCTGCGCAGAACATTGCGGATGCTGCTTACCTCACCCCCGATCGTCAGCGCGCGATCGGCCTGCAATTTCTGTTCGATCCAGGCGCGCTCTTTAGGATCCAGCCATTTGGCCTGGTGAGGATGGTCAGAAACCAAAGGCAACCAGACGAACAGCAGGCCGAGTGAGAGTAAACCCTCGATGACGAACATTTCTCGCCAGCCATAGGTTTCAATCAGCCAACCGGAAAGTGGGCCGGTGATGATCGACGCTACGGCAAGGTTCATCTGGAAATAGGCAATCGCCCTTGCGCGTTCTTCATTGGGAAACCAGTGACCAATCAGTGCGAGGATTGCGGGATAGACTGCACCCTCCGCGACGCCAAGGATAAAGCGGATAATCAGCAACTGGGTCGGTGTCTGGACAAAACCGGTCAGCAGCGCGAAGCCGCCCCATGCGACGATGGTCCAGGCGATTAATTTCTTGGCGCTGAATCGTTCTGCAATTTGACCTCCGGGGATTTGCAAAAAGATATAACCAATAAAGAAAATACCGGCGACCAGACCAGCAAACGAGGCGGTCATCCCCAGGTCTTCTTCCATCCCTCCCGCAATCCCAATCGCGATGTTCGTCCTGTCCATGTAAGCCACGATATAAACGAGGATGGTGGCTGGAATGATATGTAGCCAGCGTCCTCGCGTAGTCGGTTTATCGAGTTCAATGCTCATTAGCGCATCCCTTAATAGTAGAAGTAATTTGTTCTGTATATAGAACTATTGTTCTGTATACAAATACTATGAGGGGATAAATTTTGAGCGTCAATTCCATATTCTCAGCAAGGTTATGTTTTGTGATTTGCTTCATATCCTGCTGCAAAAACCGCAGAATCACGTTTCATTGCTAAAAGCAGGCCAGTTTTCCGGGGAAGCATCAAAAGTGTGTCACTCTTCACAGGATGACGCTTTCTACTGATTTGTGAGTTGTGTACGTCGAGGATCTTGCAATAAATTCCCTATATAGAATCTATGTTCTGTATATTGAACTTTACTGGTAAGGAGAATTTGAATGGTCACAACGGCAATATTTCCGTCTCGCTATGTTCAGGGAAAGGGCGCATTGACAACGCATCTGCCTCAGGAACTCGCCTCTTTAGGGCATAAAGCGCTTATTTTACAAGATCCTGTGGTTTACGAGAGATATCAGGATACGCTCGCGTCGGCACTTCACGGCGTGCTTGATTTTGAAATTGAGGTTTTCAATAGCGAATGCAGTGATGAAGAGATCGCCAGAATTTCTGCGCGTGCGCAGCAAGTCGGGGCGGATGTTATTGTGGGTATGGGCGGTGGAAAAACATTAGATACCGCCAAAGCGACAGGGGCAAGCTTGCGTCTTCCTATTGCCGTCGTTCCCACGCTTGCCTCAACGGATGCCCCTGCAGCTCATTAGTCGTCATCTATACACAGGAAGGTCAATTCAAACGCTATCTGATGATCCCCCGTAATCCCACGTTGGTGTTGGTGGACAGCGCCATTATTGCCGCCGCGCCAGTGCGTTTCTTAATCTCCGGAATGGGGGATGCGTTGGCGACATGGTTTGAAGCCGAGGATTGTCGGATAAAAGGGGCCGGGAATATGACATCCCGTCCAGGCCCTATGACGGCTTTTGAGCTGGCCCGTTTCTGTTACAACACATTGATTCGCTACGGTCGTATGGCAAAGCTGGCCTGTGAGCAGCACCAGGTTACGCCAGCGCTGGAACATGTGATTGAAGCCAATACGCTGTTATCCGGGCTCGGTTTTGAAAGTGGAGGACTGGCGGCAGCGCATGCTATTCATAATGGTTTAACCGTACTTCCCGCAACACATCAGTACTGGCATGGTGAAAAAGTGGCCTTTGGTACGTTGGCAATGCTGGTGTTAACCGACAGGGCGCCTGAACTTGTCGAAGAGGTCTATCAGTTCTGTGAGGACGTGGGGCTACCGATAACGCTGGCAGATATTGGTCTGGCTGACGTCAACGATAAAGAGCTACTGGCAGTGGCACAGGCAGCCTGTCAGGTGGGAGAAACGATGCATAATGAACCCTGCGAAATTACGCCTGAAGCGGTACTTGCTGCATTACGAACTGCAGATGCGCTTGGACAAGCGCGGAAACGGAAAATGAAGTCACTCTGAAAGTAATAAAACGCCCGGTAGCGCGTGTCTATCGGGCGTAATATTATTTAAGACGCCAGTGAAAGCTGATGTTTCTCGACGTACTCCGCCAGCCACTGGGTCATGCGGGACTGCTGTTCGGCGTTGAGCCACATGCCTTCTTTCGTACGACGCCACAGCGCATCGTCCGCGCGGCGAACCCATTCGTGATCTACCAGATATTTCAGCTCTGCTTCGTAGAATTCATGGCCGAAGTCTTCGCCCAGGTCAGCGATCGTCGTGGCTTCACCCAGAATCCACTCCGTGTTGCTGCCGTAGGTGCGCGAATAGTGGCGCGCCAGCGATTCTGTCAGGAACGGATAGCGACGGCGCAGTTTCGCCGCGTAGTCTTCGCGATCGCCACCGATTTCACCGCCTGGCAGCACGCAGTCTTTGGTCCATGCCGGACCAATGCCCTGATAGTACGACGACAGTTTCTCCATCGCGTGCTCGGCGAGCTTACGGTAGGTGGTTAACTTACCGCCGAAGACAGAAAGCAGCGGCGCTTTACCGTTTTCATCATGAATATCCAGCGTGTAATCGCGGGTGATGGCCTGCGGTGAATCCGACTCGTCGTCGCAAAGCGGACGCACACCAGAATAGGTCCAGACGATATCGTCGCGACCAAGCTGTTTCTTGAAGTGCGCGTTGTACACTTTCAACAGGTAATTGATTTCGCTTTCGTCGATTTTTACCGCTTTTGGGTCGCCTTTGTATTCGACGTCGGTGGTGCCGATGATTGAGAATTCATCCATCCACGGAATAACAAACACAATGCGTTTATCTTCGTTTTGCAGGATATAAGCCTGTTTCTGGGTATGGACGCGCGGCACCACGATGTGGCTGCCTTTGATCAGGCGAATACCGTATGGCGAAGGCAGATGCATGCCTTCGTCGAAAAATTCTTTTACCCACGGACCCGTGGCGTTGACCAGCCCACGCGCCTGCCAGGTGAATGTCTTACCGGTATCGATATCTTCGGCTTCGACGATCCACAGACCGTTTTCGCGACGCGCAGAGGTTGCGCGAGTACGGGTTAGCACTTCCCCCCCTTTACGCACCACCATCTGGGCATTGGCCAGTACCAGACGCGCATCGTCTACCCAGCAATCGGAATATTCGAAACCGCGCACAATTTCCGGTTTCAGTACAGACTCTGCGCCAAAACGCAAACCGGCAGAACCCGGCAGGCTGGTGCGTTTGCCCAAATGATCGTACATAAACAGACCAATGCGAATCATCCATGCCGGACGCAGGTGCGGGCGATGCGGCAGACGAAAGCGCATCGGGAAAGCGATATGCGGTGCCATTTTCAGCAGCACTTCGCGTTCAGCCAGCGCTTCGCTCACCAGCCGGAATTCGTAGTGTTCCAGGTAGCGCAAGCCACCGTGGATGAGTTTAGAACTGGCAGAGGAGGTCGCACACGCAAGATCTTGCGCTTCCAGCATCAGCACGGATAAACCGCGTCCAGCGGCATCTGCCGCGATACCGGCACCGTTGATGCCTCCCCCTATCACAATCAGATCTTTGGTTTCCATGCTGCCCTCTTGCACTTTCGTTATAGCTCATAAATGTTCGTTATCGAGCATAATAGCAAAGAAACGTGTCATTGGTAACATCGAATAAACAATTTACAGTGATACATATAACATTATGGCGTTTCACTCCCATGGGGACGTACACTAACGGGTAAAATGCCGAAAACGTTTCACCTGCACGATATAAAGAAGAGAATGTATGGATCAGTTTGAATGTATTAATGTTGAAGAAGCGCACCAGAAGCTGCATCAGGGCGCGGCGGTACTGGTGGATATTCGCGATCCACAAAGTTTTGCGATGGGTCATGCTCCCCAGGCATTTCACCTGACGAACGACACGCTGGGCTCGTTTATGCGCGATCATGATTTCGATACGGCGGTTATAGTCATGTGCTACCACGGCAACAGCAGCAAAGGCGCGGCGCAATATTTGCTCCAGCAAGGCTATGACGCGGTCTACAGCGTAGACGGCGGATTTGACGCCTGGCATCGCCATTTCCCTGCAGAAGTGACATACGGTTCGTCTTTGTAGCCAACAAAGATGCAGCTTGAAATAAGAAGGGTATATATACTGTCCTCTTTTGTATGGATTAAGCGACAGCAACCATGTTGATGATTACCTCTTTTGCTAACCCCCGCGTGGCGCAGGCCTTTGTTGATTACATGGCGACGCAGGGCGTTATCCTGACCATTCAACAACATCATCAAAGCGATGTCTGGCTGGCGGATGAAACGCAGGCCGAACGTGTGCATGCGGAGCTGGCGCGTTTTCTGGAGAATCCCGGCGATCCGCGCTATCTCGCGGCCAGCTGGCAGTCCGGTCATACCGGCAGTGGACTTCATTATCGCCGCTTCCCGTTTATTGCCACACTGCGTGAGCGTGCCGGCCCGGTCACCTGGCTGATTATGGCGGCCTGCATTCTGGTGTTTATCGTCATGAATATCGTTGGCGATCAAACCGTGATGGTGTGGCTGGCCTGGCCGTTTGACCCGTCATTACAGTTTGACGTCTGGCGCTACTTCACTCACGCCTTCATGCACTTTTCGCTGATGCATATCCTCTTCAACCTGCTGTGGTGGTGGTATCTTGGCGGTGCGGTTGAAAAACGTTTAGGCAGCGGCAAACTGATTGTGATTACGGTCATCAGCGCCCTGCTGAGCGGATATGTACAGCATAAGTTTAGCGGCCCGTGGTTCGGCGGGCTTTCCGGCGTCGTTTATGCGCTGATGGGCTACGTCTGGCTGCGTGGCGAGCGCGATCCGCAAAGTGGGATCTACCTGCAGCGGGGGTTGATTATTTTCGCGCTGATTTGGATCGTCGCCGGATGGTTTGATTTGTTTGGGATGTCGATGGCCAATGGCGCACATATCGCCGGGCTGGCAGTTGGGTTGGCAATGGCGTTCGCGGATACGATAAATGCGCGAAAACGAACATAGTTCCAGGGAATAACAATGAAACAAACACAACGACATGATGCAATCATTGAGCTGGTAAAAAAACAGGGATACGTCAGTACTGAAGAGTTGGTGGAGCATTTCTCCGTCAGCCCACAAACGATTCGCCGGGATCTCAACGACCTGGCCGATCAAAACATGATTCTGCGCCATCACGGCGGGGCGGCGCTGCCGTCCAGTTCGGTCAACACGCCGTGGCACGATCGTAAAGCCACGCAGACGGCGGAAAAAGAGCGCATTGCGCGCAAGGTCGCCACGCAGATCCCCAACGGTTCAACGCTGTTTATTGATATCGGGACCACGCCAGAGGCCGTGGCGCACGCGCTGCTCAGCCACAGCAATTTGCGTATCGTGACCAACAACCTCAACGTGGCGAACACGCTGATGGTAAAAGAAGATTTTCGCATTATTCTTGCGGGCGGCGAACTTCGCAGCCGTGACGGCGGCATCATTGGTGAAGCGACGCTCGACTTTATTTCCCAGTTCCGTCTGGATTTCGGCATTCTGGGGATCAGCGGCATCGACAGCGACGGCTCGCTGCTGGAGTTCGACTATCATGAGGTGCGCACCAAGCGCGCGATTATCGAGAATTCCCGCCACGTTATGTTAGTGGTGGATCATTCGAAGTTTGGCCGTAATGCGATGGTGAATATGGGCAGTATCAGCCTGGTGGATGCGGTATATACCGACGTTCTGCCGCCGGCGGGCGTACTCCAGGTGATTACCGATAACCATATTCAACTGGAACTGTGCTAAACCGTTAATGAAGAGACCGCCCGGTCAGCGTGGGTGCAACCGGGCAACATTACACGCCATAACCCATCATTTTCAGCAGCCGCTGTGCGTGTTGTACCGCATCCTGACGGTGCGCCACGCCCAGTTTCTGATACAAATTGCGGATATGCGTCTTGATGGTGGTCGCCGCCACCGCCAGTTCGCCAGCGATTTGCTCGTTGCTGTAGCCGGAGTAGATTAGCCCCAGCACCTGCCATTCGCGCTGCGTCAGCGGGCTGGTGCGGATCAGCTCCGGGACCTCCGGGTGGTTCAGCAGACGTTCAACAAAGCCTTCGTCAAAGTGGGCGTACTTGTGGCGGTGATGTTGGTTGATCTCACGCAGAATGCGCTGCGCGCGGTGCTGGTCCAGTTCCGGCAGCGTATTCAGTTGAATAAGCTGGCGTAGCTGTTGCGCCATCGACTCGCCTTCAATCACGAAATGGCTGATGAATCCGGTGCGGTTGGCTAATTGCAGGGCATCAAGCAGCACGCGCTGCGCGTCATTTTTGCGCCCGGCCTGCCAGTAAAGTTGGTTGAGCAGCAGCAGGTTACGGTTCAGATCGCTCATCAGGCGCAGGCTGCGCGCATTTTCATTCAGCTCTTCGAGTACGATTTCAGCAGGTTCAAATTCGCCCAGCAGAATTTGCGCTCTGGCGATATTACGCCACTGGCCTTGCAGGAAGTGGTTATTGGCAAACTCCGGTTTCGGCGTCTGGCGCAGCCAGTTGGCGGCCGACTTTTTATCGCCGACCATTTGCCAGTAGATTACCCGAACTTTATCGGCGTTTGAGATCCAGTCGCTATGGTAGTGACCGTTGCCCAGCAGATTTTCCAGGCGGTTGAGATGGCTACGGGCATTGTCCAGATCGCCACGGGCCAGCGAGCACTGTACCAGCAACGCCAGGCACTGTAGCTGCTGCTGCGGCTGAAAGGCTGAGAGTACTTCGATACCGCTACGTGCAGAAGCTTCTGATTCGTCCAGTCGTGCCCACGCCCATAGCAGTTGGGCACGAATGCGCACCAGAAATTCATGCATGGGCAACTGTTCCAGATGCTGATCTTTAATCAACTGGAACGCTTTCTCCTGGGTTTCCCAGGCGGCCTGCAAGAATCCCTGGGCAAAGAGGATTTCACTCTGCTGGATCAAGCTCCAGAGCGCGTAGTGCCAGACATCATGATGACGCGCCATCTGTTCGGTCTGCTGCATCAGCGTTAAGGAGCGAGAGAGATCGCCCTTACAGTGCAGCACTTCGCCGTGTACCGAGGTCGCCACAATACGGCTGTAATACAAGGCAATGGGCAATTCATCCAGCGCCAGTTTTGCCAGATGTTCGGCTTCATCGGGATTCCCGTCGTTGATTGCCACCTGAGCGCGGAGCGCGTTAAACTCGGCGTGCAGCGTGCTGTCCATCACGCCCTGAATCTCTTGTTCAGCACGGGCCAGCAGGGTGTTTACTTCGCTGTAGCGATGCTGGCTCTGCATCAGCCAGGCCTGCAACAGCACCAGACGCGGGTTCTCCAGCAGGCTTTCCCACGGCAGCGCTTTTAACGACTCTTCCAGTAGCGCCAGTTCGCTGTGGTTGAACAATCCCCATGCGTGGTTAAGCAAAATATCGCGCAGCATATGCGCATCACCCGCCGCCAGTGCATGGTGGATGGCTTCGCTGGGAAATCCCTGTGCCATCCAGCTCTCTGCGGCGGCACGATGGATATCGGGTAACTCGGTCGCCAGTTCCCACTGACAGCGCTGACGCAGGAAGCTGCCAAACAGCGGGTGATAGCTGAACCACTCGCCAGTATCATCCATCCGCTGCAGGAAAAGTCCCTGCCGCTCGATCTCTTCCAGTCGCATCTGACCGTTTTCTTCGCCGGTCACACGCACAATCAGCGCATCGTTCATCGAACGTAAAACCGCACTTTTCAGCAGGAAGAGACGGGTGCTGACATCGACGCTGTCCAGCACTTCATCGACCAGATAATCCGAGAGATGGCTGGCGTTAATTCCCGCCAGACGGCGAGCCGACTGATGAGCAGAGTGGTTGTTTTGCCGCGCAGAAAGGGCGATGAGCTGCAATGCGGTCGCCCAGCCCGCCACATCGTCACACATCCGACTGCTTTCGGCAGCTTCGATGGGGGAGGACAAGCGGCGGTCAAAAAACTGTTTGGCTTCCTGGTGATTAAAGGCCAGTTGCTGACTGCCTATCTCCAGAAGCTGGTCGCGCACGCGCAGATTGGCAATTCCGAGCTGCGGTAGGTTACGCGACAGCACCACCAGCGTGAGATTTTCAGGCTGGTGACGCAGGAAGAAGCGCATGGACTCATGAATCACCGGATTGGTGATCAGATGGTAATCGTCGATGACCAGATACAGCGGGCGATGCCATTCCGCCAGTTCAATAAAGAGCTGCGCGAAAAGCGAGGTCAGGCTGACATACTGCCGTTTTTGCACCATCACTTCGCTGGTGGCGCAATGACCGTTGGTGGCCTGCTGTACTGCGGCAATCAGATAGCTGGCAAAACGCTCCTGCTGGTTGTCGCCCTCATCCAGTGAGTACCAGCCGAGTTCACTTTTTCCGGCGGCCCATTGTGAAATGAGCGTCGTCTTCCCATAACCTGCAGGACTTGTGATCAGGGCCAGTCTGTAATTGTTCGCGCCGGAAAGTTTAGCCAACAGGCGCTCACGAACCACCGTATGGTCGAGTCGAACCGGACGACTTAGTTTAGACGGAATCAACATAGTTAACACTTCACTGTGGAAAATGGGGGACTGCGATTTTTTTTGCGCTTCGTAATTAATAGATATAAGGTCGGCCAGAAAGCACCTTATTGCAAGTTAAGAGGCCGTTTTGTGTTTCTGAATTTGCACTCTGTCACAAATCTTTATAACTATGACAGAAACCGCTTTCAATCACGCGCAAGGCGCAAACTGACTGGGTTGGCGGGGAAATTCTACAGTGTGAAATATGGCCATTTTATCCCGATGGTCTTTGCTTTTATTAGCGAAACTGGCCCTCTAACGTGACAGAAACTTAATTTCAATGCGATTATTCCGACCGCCTTTTGATATTTCAGGTTAGAAACGGTTTCTCAATTAACATATACCTGATGAGTGCCTTCTGAATTTTTGTCATTGTCCGGCGCTACCCTTGTCTTCAGCGTGGTGAATTTGCCACCAATCCTCATCCTGTACGCTACCTTTAAGTGGCGGCGATCACACTTTTACGCTCATCCCCACTACTCCTCCCCGCCTAATCCAGAGTGGGATGAGGAAGGTCAACATTGAGCCTGGCAAACTAGCGATAACGTTGTTTTTTACCAAAGGACCCGGAATTCCTATGTCACAGCCTACCTTCAATCAAGAGCAATTTCAGGCAGCCCTGACACGTCAGTGGCAGCGTTTCGGTTTACTGTCAGCTCACGAGATGACGTCCCGTCAATGGTGGCACGCCGTCAGCGGCGCGCTGGCGGAACTCCTCAGTGCACAACCTGTGGCGAAACCGGCGAAAAATCAGCGCCATGTGAACTACATCTCTATGGAGTTCCTGATTGGTCGTCTTACGGGGAATAACCTGCTTAACCTGGGCTGGTATCAGGCAGTGAGTGATGCGCTGAAAGCGCACAGCATCAACCTGACCGATCTGCTGGAAGAAGAGACCGACCCGGCGTTGGGCAACGGCGGATTAGGTCGTCTTGCCGCCTGCTTCCTGGACTCAATGGCGACCGTGGGGCAATCTGCCACCGGTTATGGTCTGAATTATCAGTACGGTCTGTTCCGTCAGTCCTTTGCCGACGGTCAGCAAAGGGAAGCGCCGGATGACTGGCATCGTGGTAGCTACCCGTGGTTCCGTCATAACGAGCAGCTTGACGTGCAGGTAGGGATTGGCGGTAAGGTGACAAAAGACGGTCACTGGGAACCCGGCTTTGTGATTACCGGGCAGGCGTGGGATCTGCCGGTGCTGGGCTACCGTAACGGCGTGGCGCAACCGCTGCGTCTGTGGCAGGCCACGCATGCTCATCCGTTTAACCTGACCAAATTTAATGACGGCGATTTCCTGCGTGCAGAACAGCAGGGGATTGACGCCGATAAACTGACCAAAGTGCTTTACCCGAACGACAACCACACGGCGGGTAAGAAGCTGCGTCTGATGCAGCAATACTTCCAGTGCGCCTGTTCAGTGGCCGATATTCTGCGTCGTCATCATCTGGCTGGCCGCAAACTGCATGAGCTGGCGGATTACGAAGTCATTCAACTGAACGATACCCATCCGACAATTGCGATTCCGGAACTGCTGCGTGTGCTGCTTGACGAGCATCAGATGAGCTGGGACGACGCCTGGGCGATCACCAGTAAAACCTTCGCCTATACCAACCATACCCTGATGCCTGAAGCGCTGGAGTGCTGGGATGAGAAGCTGGTGAAAGCGCTACTGCCGCGTCATATGCAGCTCATCAAAGAGATTAACGATCGCTTTAAGACGCTGGTCGATAAAACCTGGCCTGGCGACAAGCAGGTTTGGGCAAAGCTGGCGGTGGTTCACGACAAACAGGTGCGCATGGCGAACATGTGTGTGGTCAGTGGCTTTGCGGTTAACGGCGTTGCCGCGCTGCACTCCGACCTGGTGGTGAAAGATCTGTTCCCGGAATATCACCAACTGTGGCCGAACAAGTTCCATAACGTGACCAATGGCATCACGCCGCGTCGCTGGATCAAGCAGTGCAACCCGGAACTGGCCGCATTGTTTGATAAAACGCTGAAGAAAGAGTGGGCGAACGATCTCGATCGGTTGATCAACCTTGAGAAGTACGCCGACGATGCCAAATTCCGCAAGACCTGGCGTGATATCAAGCAGGCAAATAAGGTGCGCCTGGCTGAGTTTGTGAAGGTTCGTACCGGAATTGAGATTAACCCGCAGGCGATTTTCGATATTCAGATTAAGCGTCTGCACGAATACAAACGTCAGCACCTGAACCTGCTGCATATCCTGGCGTTGTATAAAGAGATTCGCGAAAACCCGCAGGCAGACCGCGTACCGCGCGTGTTCCTGTTTGGCGCGAAGGCGGCACCGGGTTACTACCTGGCGAAAAACATCATCTTTGCCATTAACAAGGTGGCGGAAACCATCAACAACGACCCGAAGGTTGGCGACAAGCTGAAAGTGGTGTTCCTGCCGGATTACTGCGTGTCAGCGGCAGAAATGCTGATTCCGGCGGCGGATATCTCCGAGCAGATCTCCACGGCGGGGAAAGAGGCTTCCGGAACCGGCAACATGAAGCTGGCGTTAAACGGCGCACTGACGGTCGGCACCCTGGACGGCGCGAACGTGGAAATCGCCGAGAAAGTGGGTGACGAGAATATCTTTATCTTTGGCCATACCGTGGAACAGGTGAAGGCGCTGAAAGCCAAAGGCTACGATCCGCTGAAATGGCGCAAAAAGGATAAAGTGCTCGATGCCGTGCTGAAAGAGCTGGAGAGCGGGAAGTTAAGCGCAGGCGATAAGCATGCTTTTGATCAGATGCTGCACAGCATAGGCAAACAGGGTGGCGATCCGTATCTGGTGATGGCGGACTTTGCGGCCTACGTTGAGGCGCAGAAACAGGTGGATGTGTTGTATCGTGACCAGGAGGCCTGGACGCGTGCGGCGATCCTGAACTCCGCGCGCTGCGGCATGTTCAGCTCGGATCGCTCCATTCGCGATTATCAGACCCGAATCTGGCAGGCGAAACGCTAAGGAAGCGCGATGGATAACAAACGTCTGGATAATGCCGCGCTGGCGGCGGGGATCAGTCCCGATTATATCAATGCCCACGGCAAGCCGCAGTCAATTGGTGCCGAAACCAAGCGACGTTTGTTGGATGCTATGCACCGTACCGCTGCCGCCGCAAAGGTGGCGGTCACGGCGGTGCCGAATGTGATGGTCTACACCGCAGGCAAAAAGATGTCGCTGGCGGTAGAGGGACACGGTGAATTCAACTGGCTGTTGACCACCGAAGAGGGGGCGCAGTTTAAGGGGCACGCCACCGGCGGAAAATCCTTTACTCTGCCGACAAAGCTGCCGCTGGGTTATCACACGTTGACCCTGACGCAGGATGAACAGCGCCACCATTGCCGCATCATCGTAGCGCCAAAACGCTGCTACGAGCCGCAGGCGCTGCTGAATGGGCAGAAACTCTGGGGCGCCTGCGTGCAGCTGTATACGCTGCGTTCAGCGCGTAACTGGGGGATTGGTGACTTTGGCGATCTGAAATCGATGCTGGTGGATGTGGCGAAACGTGGGGGCGCGTTTATCGGCCTCAACCCGATCCACGCGCTCTATCCGGCAAACCCGGAGAGCGCCAGCCCATACAGCCCGTCTTCGCGCCGCTGGCTGAACGTCATTTATATCGACGTGAACGCGGTAGATGATTTTCGCCTGAGTAAAGAGGCGCAGGCCTGGTGGCAGAAGCCCGCCACGCAAAAGGCGCTGCAACAGGCGCGCGACGCAGAATGGGTTGATTATACCACCGTTACCGCGCTGAAAATGACGGCGCTGCGCATGGCGTGGAAAGGATTTGCCGCGCGCGACGATGAACAGATGGCGGCGTTCCGGGCGTTCGTGGCTCAGGAAGGCGATAGTCTGTACTGGCAGGCGGCGTTTGATGCGCTGCATGCCCATCAGGTGAAAGAGGACGAACTGCGCTGGGGTTGGCCAGTCTGGCCAAAAGCTTACCAGTCGATCGATTCATCCGCGGTGAAAACATTCTGTCATGAACATCGTGATGAGGTGGATTTCTGGCTCTGGCTGCAGTGGCTGGCATATACCCAGTTTGCCGCCTGCTGGGAGACCAGTCAGGGCTTTACGATGCCAATTGGCCTGTATCGCGATCTGGCGGTGGGCGTGGCGGAAGGTGGGTCGGAAACCTGGTGCGATCGCGAGCTGTATTGCCTGAAAGCCTCTGTTGGCGCACCGCCGGATATCCTCGGCCCGCTTGGACAGAACTGGGGCCTGCCGCCGATGGATCCGCATATCATTACGGCGCGCGCCTACGAGCCGTTTATCGAACTCCTGCGGGCGAATATGCAAAACTGCGGCGCGCTGCGTATCGATCATGTCATGTCGATGCTGCGTTTGTGGTGGATCCCCTACGGTGAAACCGCCGACCACGGCGCCTATGTTCACTATCCGGTCGATGACCTGTTGTCGATTCTGGCGCTGGAAAGTCAGCGTCATCATTGCATGGTGATTGGTGAAGACCTGGGGACCGTTCCGGTGGAGATTGTCGGCAAGCTGCGAACCAGCGGCGTGTACTCTTACAAAGTACTCTATTTCGAGAACGACCATGAGAAAAACTACCGTGCGCCGAAAGCGTATCCGGAACAATCAATGGCTGTCGCGACGACGCATGATCTTCCTACGCTCAAAGGCTATTGGGACAGCGGCGACCTGACGCTCGGCAAAGCGCTGGGACTGTATCCTGATGAAGTGGTCTTGCGCGGACTGTATCAGGATCGTGAACGGGCGAAACAGGGGCTATTAGATGCGCTGCACAAGTACGGTTGCCTGCCAAAACGTGCCGGGCATAAGGCCTCGCTGATGGCGATGACGCCGACGCTTAATCGCGCGATGCAGCGTTATATCGCCGACAGCAACAGTGCGTTATTAGGATTACAGCCGGAAGACTGGCTGGATATGGCGGAACCGGTCAACATTCCGGGGACCAGTTCACAGTATAAAAACTGGCGTCGTAAGCTCTCCACGACCCTTGAAGCGATGTTTGCCGATGAAAGGGTGAACAAGCTGATTAAGGATCTGGATAAGCGGCGAAAAGCGGCAGCGAAGAAGACGTGAAAATAAAGAACCCGCCAGCTGGCGGGTTCTTTTTTCGCATTAAACCACCGTTCCCAGTAGCAGACAGCCAATCAGGCCGCAGACAGAGATAATGGTTTCCAGCATTGACCAGGACTTGATGGTCTCGCCGATGGTCAGGTTAAAGTACTCTTTGAACAGCCAGAAGCCCGGATCGTTCACGTGAGAGAAGATGACGCTACCGGAACCGACGGCGATAACCATCAGCTCAGGGCTGACGCCGGTGGTCGCGATCAGCGGAGCGACAATCCCACCCGCCGTAATAGCGGCAACGGTAGCAGAACCCAGCGCGATACGCAGAACGGCGGCGATCGACCATGCCATCAGCAGCGGAGAGATATTGGTTTCGTGCATCATGGACGCAATGTATTTGTCCACGCCGCTGTCGACCAACACCTGCTTGAACGCACCGCCACCGCCGATGATCAACAGCATCATCGCGATAATTTTGATGGAAGAGGTCAGCGTATCGTTAATCTGATCCATTGAACGGCCACGGTTCAGACCGAAGGTGAACAGGGCGATCAGTACTGCAATCAGGGTTGCCATCACCGGATCACCAAAGAACTCGGCAACAGGCAGGAAGGCATGGCCTTTGGGCAGGATCATCTCTGCAATGGCGCGCATCGCCATCAGCACCACCGGAACCAGTGAGGTCCAGACGCTGACGCCAAAGCTCGGCATCTCTTCTTCCGTGAAGGTTTTTGCGCTGTACAGACCTTCCGGGATCGGCTTATCAATGCCTTTCAGGCAGCGAGCGAAGACCGGACCCGCCAGAATGACGGTCGGGATTGCCAGAATCGTACCGAACAGCAGGGTTTTACCCATGTCAGCATGGAAAATGGTGGCGATAGCGGTCGGGCCCGGGTGCGGCGGCAGGAAGCCGTGCGTTACGGAGAGCGCCGCAGCCATTGGAACACCGACATACAGCAGCGGGATGTTAGCCGCGGCGGCAATGGTGAACACCAGCGGCAGCATCAGCACAAAGCCCACTTCATAGAACAGAGCAAAACCGACGGTGAAACCGGTTAATACCACGGCCCACTGAATGTGTTTTTTACCAAATTTCGCAATCAGCGTGGTGGCGATACGTTGCGCACCCCCGCAGTCTGCCAGCATTTTGCCGAGCATGGCGCCAAAGCCCATGATCAGGGCAAGACTTCCCAGGGTGCCGCCGACGCCAGCTTTGATGGAACCAATGACTTTATCCAGCGGCATTCCTTGCATCAATCCAACCGCAAGCGCCACCAGGACGAGGGCGATGAAGCCGTTCATTTTGAAGCGGATCATCAGGAGTAATAACAAAATTACACCGATAGCAACGATGACTAATGGCATGATTTACCTGGCCTTTCAATTTGTTATGGGTAACGTCAACGTTTTGACGACAAACTACGTTTGTCCCAACCGGGAACAGAGACGTAACGGCACCTCGACGGATTACCCTTAAAACTATCTAGTTTAGTCGGATGTGATGTGTGTGTTTGGTGCCCATATGAATGATACGGGTAACATAGGGTGATTGAGAATCACCCCGGCAGGCAAAATTTAAATTATGCGAGGCAGGTCAAATTATCGAAGAGGATGTTGCAGAAGACGCAAAGAGGGGGCGGTGTGCCCGATAAGCGCAAACGCCATCGGGCATTACTCGAGCAGCGAACTTAGTAGTAGGAGTGTTCGCCGCGCTGGTGTTCGGTCAGGTCGCGAACGCCTTTCAGTTCCGGGAACTCGTTCAGCAGCTGCTTCTCGATCCCTTCTTTCAGGGTTACATCGACCATGGAACAGCCGTTACAACCGCCGCCAAACTGCAGAATGGCGTAGCCTTCGTCGGTGATCTCCATCAGAGAGACACGACCACCGTGACCGGCAAGCTGCGGGTTGATTTGCGACTGGAGCATATACTCCACGCGCTCCATCAGCGGCGCATCGTCAGCCACTTTACGCATTTTCGCGTTCGGCGCTTTCAGCGTCAGTTGGGAACCCAGTTGATCGGTCACGAAATCGATCTCAGCGTCTTCCAGATAGGGCGCGCTCAGCTCATCAACATAAGCGGTCAGCAGGTCAAATTTCAGGGCGGTGTCGGTTGCTTCCACGGCGTCCGGCGGACAATAAGAAACGCCACATTCAGCGTTAGGCGTACCGGGATTAATCACAAATACACGGATTTGTGTCCCTTCTTCCTGATTTGCCAGCAGTTTGGCAAAGTGCGCTTGAGCAGCATCGGAAATACGGATCATAGTAATGGCCTAATAGTTGACTATTTTAGTTGGTTATAATACGCCCATCATCGAGGCTCTACAAGGTTCGACACAGGCACCATACCTGGACAGTCGCCGCGCCGTTGCGTAAAAGCAACTGCGCGATCTCCGCGACGGTACTCCCGGTCGTGATGACATCATCCACAACAACCATATGGAGTCCCTTTACCGGCAATTCAAGGCGAAAGGCATTTTTCAGGTTACGCTTGCGCAATCGGGCGCTGAGATGGTGCTGAGTGGCGGTAGGGCGAATGCGCGTAACGCTTCGACTGTCCCAGGGACAGCGCAGCCAACGGGACAGCGACTGGCATAACAGATCGCTCTGATTAAACCCTCTGCGCCAATGGCGGCGCTGCCAGAGAGGAACGCTAATCAGCCTGTCCGGCAGGGTCAGTCCGGTCTGACGATGTGCCTGCAACACCTCCAGCAGCAAAACGCGCGACAGCGCGGGGGCGATGTCGCTGCGCCGGGAAAACTTAAGTTGATGAATAAGCGTGCTGAGCGGCGGGGCATAATCGCTGACGGCAATCAGTCGCTGCCAGGGCGGCGGTTTTTGCAGGCAGCGACCGCAGGCCATTGTGGGATGCGCGGAGGGGAGTCCGCATCGTGGACAGAGCGATACGTGCCGACGCGTAGCGCGTTCGCAGACAGAACAGATCCCCCAACGACTCAGCGTCAGCGGCATTCGGCATAGCCAGCATAATCCCGGTACTGTTAGCATAGGTTCATCCTTGTTGGCGAAAAGAGAACAGTAACTGATGAATGACATCTGGTGGCAGACCCGTGGAGAGGGAAATTGTCATCTTGTGCTGCTGCACGGATGGGGACTTAACGCCGAAGTGTGGAATTGCATTAGCGAGGAACTGAGCTCGCATTTCACGCTGCATCTGGTCGATTTACCAGGCTTTGGTCGCAGCCAGGGTTTTGGGGCTATGGCACTTGAGGAAATGGCGGAGCGCGTGTTGCAACAGGCGCCAGAGAACGCTATCTGGCTCGGCTGGAGTCTTGGCGGATTGGTAGCAAGTCAGGTGGCATTAACCCATCCCGAACGCGTTCAGGCGCTGGTAACCGTGGCGTCATCACCCTGTTTCAGCGCACATGACGCATGGCCGGGGATTAAGCCAGATGTCCTGGCGGGATTCCAACAGCAGCTCAGCGAAGACTTCCAGCGGACGGTGGAGCGCTTTCTGGCATTGCAAACGATGGGGACGGAAACAGCGCGTCAGGATGCCCGCGCGCTGAAGAAAACCGTGCTGGCGCTGCCGATGCCGCCGGTAGATGTGCTTAACGGTGGGCTGGAGATCCTCAGGACGGTTGATCTGCGTGAGTCACTGTCATCGTTAACATTACCGTTCCTGCGTTTGTATGGCTATCTGGACGGGTTGGTTCCCCGCAAGGTGGTGCCACTGCTTGATGCACTATGGCCAGAGAGCGAATCGCTGATCTTTGCCAGGGCGGCGCATGCCCCGTTTATTTCGCATCCTGATGCGTTTTGTCAGGCGCTGGTGGCGCTGAAGCAGAGGCTGTAACGCGAAAAGAAGCGCCCGGGAAGGGGAAAGAACCTTCCGGGCCTGAGATTAATGGTTTAGCGTGATGACGTCATCGGCGGTAAGCCCGGTGATTCTGAGGATGGTCTGGCGGTCAATGCCGTCAGCCAGCATGCTGGCGGCGATGCGCAGTGCTTCCTCACGTTTACCCTGCTGCAAACCCTTTTCCATCCCCTCTTCCTTACCCCTTTCCAGTCCTTCCTGTAATCCACTGACATGGCCCTCCTGAAGACCACGGTGATGCCCTTCCTGACGTAATCTTTCGGCGATAGTCATCAATCTCTCCTTGTGCTTGGGTAATCGGTCGGCCATGCCATGAATAAAATCGCGAAAGCGATCGGTGTCGCCCGCCTGCAACAGATAATTAAACAGAGCTTTTAGTTGGTTGTCATTAGCGTGTCCTGTAATAAGCAGGGTCGCCAGTTTTTCCACTAACCCCAGTAGATCCCGCTTGCGGATATGCTTTTGCACCAGTTCGAGGAGTGCCATGCGGTGTCGCGCTGGAGGCTGTACTCATGGCGATCCCTCACCGGAATAAAAGATGGCGTGACTTTAGCGGGCAGGAGGCGGGAAAGCATCTCCCTGTTGTTAACGGTGCGAAGAGGGCGGGAGGAAATCGTGGCCTTGCAGAAAGTGATTGAGTGTTGTGGAACCGGGCACGCAAAATACCGGATGGCGGCGTTTATCCCACCATCCGGTATCAACCTAGCGTAACGCCCACCATTCACGCAGGCAGGCTTTGCCTTCCGGGCAACTTTTGCAGCTTCCGGAGAGACAGCCGTCAGGCTCTTCCTGAATTCGCATGGCTTTACCCATCATTTCCAGTTGATTGAGCATGGCGTCGATCATCGGCTGCGGCGTATGCAATGTATGGCTAATTTGCGCGGCCTCCATGCGCCCCCGCAGGGCCAGTAAATCGCGAACCTGGATTAGCGAAGCCATCGTGACACCTTAGTGGCAATCGCCGGTGGTTGTACTGGCGCAGCAGTCGCTGGCGTTTTTCCGCGTGGCCAGCAGATTGACATCCACCCGGCTACGCGCCCGACGTAGCAGTCCCAGCACCACAACGTTAAACAGGATCACGGCCAGGATGCAGACCAGACTGTAGCGTGGATGCTCACTGTAGCTGGCAACCTGGTAGAACAGGGTTGACAACGAGTAGGCAATGTTCAGGCCCCACAGAATGGAGAAGCCCATCCAGCCGCGGCTCGATTCACGGGCAATTGCCCCCATTACCGAGATGCACGGAACGTACAGCAGGACGAAAATCAGGTAACTGTAGGCAGCCGCCGCGCTGCCAAATTTCGCATCCATGACGCCCATAGCGCCGGTCGCCATTTCTCCGTCGCCTTTGCTGGCTTCAATAGGGTTCGCCAGTACGCTCAGGCTGAAGGTGTCTTTCAGGCTCTGCCAGGTTTCATCCAGCGCGCTCAGCAACTCATCGCCAAGATGAAATTCAGCCGGATTAAATTCCTCATCCTGAATGTTTTCTGCGGTATAGAGCGTGTTGAGCGTACCAACCACTACTTCTTTCGCCATCGCGCCCGTGAACAGCCCGACCGTTGCCTGCCAGTTGTCTTCGTGAACGCCAATCGGTTTGAAGATGGGGGTGATGACGCGACTGACGGAGGCCAGCGCCGAATCGTTGATGTTATCGACAATCTTGCCGCTGAGCGAAAAGCTGTTAAACGCGCTCAGGAAGATGCTGACAATGACGATCACTTTACCGGCGCGCAGCACAAATCCTTTCAGCCGCTGCCAGGTCTGGATGATCAGGCTCTTGATATGCGGGACGTGATAAACCGGAAGCTCCATAACAAACGGAGAGGCTTCGCCACGCATGATCGTGTGTTTGAGCATCAGACCGGTCAGTACTGCCATCACAATGCCCAGCACATACAGGGAGAACACCGCCAGCGCGCCGTTCTGCCCGAAGAAAGCCGCAGCAAACACGGCGAAAATCGCCAGTCGCGCCCCACAGGACATGAACGGTGCCATCATGATGGTCATCAGACGCTCGCGTGGCGCATCCAGGGTACGGGCCCCCATCACCGACGGTACGTTGCAGCCAAAGCCGACAATCAGCGGGACGAATGATTTGCCCGGCAGTCCCAGCGCCTGCATCAGACGGTCCATCACAAACGCTGCGCGCGCCATGTAACCGGAGTCTTCGAGGAACGAGAGGAACAGGTACATCATGCCGATCTGCGGAACCAGCGGCAGAACAGTGTTAATCCCGCCGCCAAGCCCTTGTGCGAGGAAGATGGTCAGCCAGTCCGGGAAGTTAAGGGTATAGCCGATCCACTGGATACCGTGAATAAAGATCGCCACAGAGCCAGCATCAAAAATCGGGGCCAGCGCGCCGCCAATGTTAATGGCGAGCAGGAACATCAGGTACATCACAAACAGGAAGATCGGCAGACCGAGAAAACGGTTGAGGATGATTTTATCCACCGCTGTTGTAAAGCGGCTGGGCTCTGCCGTCAGGGTGTTGCTCACCACGTCGCAGATCGCCGCAATGCACTGGTAACGCGCATCGGCGATATGCAGTGCCGGATCGTCCATCTCGTCGCTCAGATGCGCCAGTGAAATCTCCAGCTGCGCAGCGGCGTCACCAGCGTATGCCCGGCTGTAGATATCCCCTTCCAGCATTTGCAGGCCGAGCCAGCGGCGTTGTTGTACCGGCATTTCTTTTGCCATTGCGTTTGCCAGTTTATCGGCCTCACGCAGCAGCGGCTGGGCGTAATGCACCAGTTCGACGTTTTCATTCTTGCTGTGGCGGTCAATCGCCAGCTTCAGCGCTTCGATACCGCGTCCACGAGTGGAAACCAGCGGGACGACCGGGCAGCCAAGGCGGGTTGAAAGGGCGTCGATATCAATACGGATTTTCTGTTTTTCCGCAATGTCGAGCATGTTGAGCGCGACAATGCACGGAATGCCCAGCTCAAGCAGTTGCAGCGTCAGATAGAGGTTACGCTCAAGATTTGAGGCATCTACCACGTTAATTAACAGGTCGGCGTCGCCGCTCAGAATATAGTGGCAGGCAATCTGCTCATCCAGAGAGGTTTGCGAAGAGATGGTAGTGAGCGAATACGTGCCGGGCAGATCGACCAGCGTGACCTGATGATCCGTGGTCGTGAATTGTCCCTCTTTACGTTCTACGGTGACCCCGGCCCAGTTGCCTACGCGCTGGCGCGCACCGGTCAGTTGGTTAAATAGGGTCGTCTTGCCGGAATTTGGATTACCAATTAAACCAATGGTTAATTTTTTCATCGTTATTGACTCACTGTATTAACAGGAAACCGCTTCCACTTCTAATAATGCCAGGTCTTTTTTACGCAATACCAGACTAACGCGACGCGTTTCAATATGAACAGGATCGCCTAAGGGGGCGACGCGCACCACGTTAAATGAGGAACCCGGGAGCATGCCGAGGGAAAGCAGTTTCTGACGGTATGCAGGACTTATTTCACGGGCAAAACCGGTAATTTTCCACGCAGTATCTGGAGTAAATTGCATAAGAGCCTACTTATTTCTCGCTAACTGGATGTTTACCTCATGGGGCAAAGGGGCGCGGCATGAGACCAGATGATTAGCCAACGAAGGAAAGACTAAATATTCTACAATACAATGATAATGAGAATGGTTTTTATCTTCAACCGATTAAATGTGACGGAATGTTGGTTTGAATAATAATCTGCGTCATTTTTGATATGGCTCAAAAATAATAACCAGCAGGTAAAATGATTTGAATTCTTAATAAATTAACGTTGTTAATGTTTAATTAAGGTTTCATCTGTTAATGGCGTGATAAATATAACGTGATGGAGAAGATGAATGCGTTAACGGGCCGGATAGGGCGATTCCGCCGCCATCCGGCACATGATCCAAACTTAACGTTTTTTACCCATTGCTGCCGCCAGCGCATCCATCATCGCGCTGTTGCCGGCGGGTTGCGCTTCACGAGTACGTGGTTTTGCCGCTTTCGCTGCCGGACGGTCATTGCCGCCGCCGCGACGGGCATTGGTTTCACCCGGCTGTTCGTCCAGGCGCATTGTCAGGGCAATACGCTTACGCTGTAGGTCAACTTCCAGCACTTTCACCTTCACGATGTCACCTGCTTTCACCACCGTGTGTGGATCGTCGACAAACTTGTTCGACAGCGATGAGATGTGGACCAGTCCATCCTGGTGAACGCCGATATCCACAAACGCGCCAAAGTTGGTGACGTTGGTGACGGCGCCCTCGAGAATCATCCCCGGCAGCAGATCGTTCATGGTTTCAACGCCATCGGCAAACTGCGCGGTTTTGAACTCCGGACGCGGATCGCGACCCGGTTTCTCCAGCTCTTTGATGATGTCGCTGACGGTCGGGACACCAAACTTGTCGTCGGTGAAATCGACGGCTTTCAGATTGCGCAGTTCGCTGCTGTTGCCCATCAGGTCTTTCAGCGCCTGTTGGGTTACCGCCAGAATACGTTCCACGACCGGATAGGCTTCCGGGTGAACGGTGGAAGCATCCAGCGGGTTATCACCGTGGTTAATACGCAGGAAGCCTGCGCACTGTTCGAAGGCTTTCGGCCCCAGACGGCTGACTTTCAGCAGTTGCTGACGATTCTGGAACTGCCCGTTCTCATCGCGCCAGGCCACGATATTCTGCGCCATCATGCGGGTCAGACCGGCTACACGGGTTAACAGCGGAACCGATGCCGTGTTCAAATCAACGCCGACGGCGTTCACACAGTCTTCCACCACCGCATCCAGCTTACGGGCTAACTGTGTCTGGCTGACGTCATGCTGATACTGACCGACGCCGATCGATTTCGGATCGATTTTCACCAGCTCAGCGAGCGGATCCTGCAGACGGCGCGCAATGGAGACCGCGCCGCGCAGTGAAACGTCGAGATCCGGGAACTCCTGGGCCGCCAGTTCTGACGCGGAATAGACTGACGCTCCGGCTTCGCTGACAATCACTTTTTGCGCCGTCACTTTCGGGAACTGTTTCTGTACGTCGAGGAAGAAGCGTTCGGTTTCACGCGAGGCGGTGCCGTTACCAATCGCCACCAGTTCCACATTGTACTTTTCACACAGCGCAGCCACCACTACGGCAGCTTTCGCCGCCTGACCGGTGTGAGGATAGATGGTATCGGTGGCGACCAGCTTACCGGTGCCATCCACCACGGCGACTTTTACCCCGGTACGCAGACCCGGATCGAGACCCATGGTGGCGCGCAGACCCGCCGGTGCCGCCATCAGCAGGTCGTGCAGGTTGCGGGCGAATACGTTGATCGCTTCGTCTTCCGCGCGCTCGCGGACGGTCCCCATCAGTTCGGTTTCGAGGTGCATCAGCACCTTGATACGCCACGTCCAGCTCACCACGCCTTTGCGCCAGCTGTCTGCCGGTGCGTTGTTCAGACGCAGGCCGAGGTGATCCATAATGATTTGCTCGCAGTGGCTCTCTTTCGGCGGCTCATCGAACTGCGGATCGGCATTCAGCGAAAGCTGCAACACGCCTTCATTCCGGCCACGGAACATCGCCAGCGCACGGTGAGAAGGCACGGAGGCGATCGGCTCGTGATGATCGAAATAGTCGCGGAATTTTGCGCCTTCCTCTTCTTTGCCGTTGACTACGCTGGCAACCAGATGAGCATTTTTCCACAGATAATCACGTACCTTCGCCAGCAGCGCAGCGTCTTCGGCAAAGCGTTCCATCAGGATATAGCGTGCACCATCAAGCGCGGCTTTGCTGTCGGCAACCCCTTTCTCTGCATCGATATATTTCGCCGCTTCGGTGTCCGGATCGTGTGACGGGTCGTTCCACAACAGGTCGGCCAGTGGCTCCAGACCGGCTTCAATCGCTATCTGTCCGCGGGTGCGGCGTTTGGGTTTATACGGGAGGTAAAGGTCTTCGAGTTCGGTCTTACTTAACGTGCCGTTGATGGCATTAGCCAGATCATCGGTCAGTTTGCCTTGCTCGGAAATGGACTTGAGAATGGCCTGACGGCGCTCTTCCAGTTCACGCAAATAGCCCAGTCGGGTCTCCAGATTACGCAGTTGCGTATCATCCAGGCCGCCGGTGATTTCCTTACGGTAACGTGCGATAAACGGCACGGTGTTCCCTTCGTCAAGCAGGCGAACGGCAGCGGTGACCTGGTCGGCCCGGGCCTGAATTTCACCCGCAATAATGCGGCAGAAAGAATCATTCATCATGGATTGGCTTCATCTACTGAGTAAAAAATCAGGGAACAGTTATACGGATTGATGGGCAAAAACGCCAGCCATAGCGCGGGGCTTCGGATTGTTCCTGCTCATTTTACGTATTCGATCGCATTCACGTACCAGCTTGCTTCCCCGCCAGGCGTGTTGACCACCGCGAGATCGCCGACCTCTTTTTTCAGCAGCGCGCGCGCCATCGGCGAGTCGATGGAGATGTAATCTTTGCGGCCGAAAATTTCATCGTAGCCGACAATCCGAAAGCGACGGGTGTCGCCATCGTCATTTTCGATCTCGACCCAGGCGCCGAAAAACACTTTGCCTTCCTGCTGCGGGGAGTAATCGACGATCTTCAAATTCTCCAGGCATTTGGTCAGGTAGCGGACGCGTCGGTCGATCTCACGTAGCCGCTTTTTATTATACTGGTAGTCGGCATTCTCGCTGCGGTCACCCAGACTCGCCGCCCAGGTCACCTTCTTGGTGACTTCCGGGCGTTCTTCACGCCAGAGGTAATTGAGCTCGCTTTTGAGTTTTTCGTACCCTTCCCGGGTGATCAGAGGCGTTTTCATCTTGTTGATTACCTTTAAGTCTGTGACGAAGCGCACAATTCGTATTACGTCACCCTGCTAACAGAATAAATAATGTGCTGCGCGTTTCATTGTATACTTAAGCTGCTGTTAAATATGCTTTGTAACAATTTAGCCTGGAATTCATACCAGAATTCGCTGGTGGCGAACGTAAGCTTTTTTAAGAATACATACCTTCAATTGTTGCGAACCTTTGGGAGTACAAACAATGCAAGAGAACTATAAAATTCTGGTGGTCGATGACGACATGCGCCTGCGCGCGCTGCTGGAGCGTTATCTGACCGAGCAGGGCTTCCAGGTTCGAAGCGTCGCTAACGCCGAGCAAATGGATCGTCTGCTAACCCGCGAATCTTTCCACCTTATGGTACTGGATCTGATGCTGCCGGGTGAAGATGGACTGTCTATTTGCCGCCGTCTGCGCAGCCAGAGTAACCCGATGCCGATCATCATGGTCACGGCGAAAGGGGAAGAAGTTGACCGCATTGTCGGGCTGGAAATCGGCGCCGATGACTATATCCCGAAACCGTTTAACCCACGCGAACTGCTGGCGCGTATTCGCGCGGTGCTGCGTCGTCAGGCGAACGAACTGCCTGGCGCGCCTTCTCAGGAAGAAGCGGTCATTGCCTTTGGTAAGTTCAAGCTGAACCTGGGAACCCGCGAAATGTTCCGCGAAGACGAGCCGATGCCGCTCACCAGTGGTGAATTTGCGGTACTGAAAGCGCTGGTGAGCCACCCGCGTGAGCCGCTGTCCCGTGACAAACTGATGAACCTGGCGCGTGGCCGTGAGTATTCTGCAATGGAACGTTCCATCGACGTACAGATTTCTCGTCTGCGTCGTATGGTCGAAGAGGATCCCGCTCATCCGCGTTATATCCAGACCGTGTGGGGCCTGGGCTACGTTTTCGTGCCGGACGGTTCTAAAGCATGAGGCGAATGCGCTTCTCGCCACGAAGTTCATTTGCCCGCACGCTGTTGCTCATCGTCACCCTGCTGTTTGTCAGCCTGGTGACGACCTATCTGGTGGTGCTGAACTTTGCGATTCTGCCGAGTCTCCAGCAGTTTAATAAGGTCCTGGCCTACGAAGTGCGTATGCTGATGACCGATAAACTGCAACTGGAGGACGGCACGCAACTGGTGGTGCCTCCCGCTTTTCGCCGGGAAATTTACCGTGAGCTGGGGATTTCTCTCTACTCCAATGAAGCCGCCGAAGAGGCGGGACTGCGTTGGGCGCAACACTATGAATTTTTAAGCCATCAGATGGCGCAGCAGCTGGGCGGGCCGACGGAAGTGCGCGTTGAGGTCAACAAAAGTTCACCGGTTGTCTGGCTGAAAACCTGGCTGTCGCCCAATATCTGGGTGCGCGTGCCGTTAACGGAAATTCATCAGGGCGATTTCTCCCCGCTGTTTCGCTATACGCTGGCCATCATGTTGCTGGCGATAGGGGGGGCGTGGCTGTTTATTCGTATACAAAACCGACCCCTTGTGGATCTCGAACATGCCGCGCTGCAGGTAGGGAAAGGCATTATTCCACCACCGCTGCGCGAGTATGGCGCGTCCGAGGTGCGCTCGGTGACCCGTGCGTTCAACCATATGGCGGCGGGGGTGAAGCAGTTAGCGGATGACCGAACGCTGTTGATGGCGGGGGTCAGTCACGATCTCCGTACGCCGCTGACGCGTATTCGCCTGGCGACAGAGATGATGAGCGAGCAGGATGGTTATCTGGCGGAGTCCATCAACAAAGATATCGAAGAGTGCAACGCGATCATTGAGCAGTTCATCGACTATCTGCGTACCGGGCAGGAGATGCCGATGGAGATGGCCGATCTTAACGCCGTGCTGGGCGAAGTAGTGGCGGCAGAAAGTGGCTATGAGCGTGAAATTGAGACCGCGCTACAGCCGGGCAGCATTCAGGTGAAAATGCACCCGCTGTCTATCAAACGGGCAGTGGCTAATATGGTGGTTAACGCCGCACGTTACGGCAACGGATGGATCAAAGTCAGCAGCGGGACGGAACCTCATCGCACCTGGTTCCAGGTGGAAGATGACGGCCCCGGCATTAAGCCCGAACAGCGTAAACACCTGTTCCAGCCCTTTGTGCGTGGCGACAGTGCGCGTAGCACCAGCGGTACCGGGTTAGGGCTGGCGATCGTGCAGCGAATCATCGATAACCATAACGGTATGCTGGAAATTGGTACCAGTGAGCGGGGCGGACTTTCTATCCGCGCCTGGTTACCGGTTCCTGTGGCCCGCGTCCAGGGGACGACCAAAGAGACGTAAAAAAGGGAGGCGAAATGCCTCCCTTGTTATTTTTGCTTTATCCGATCTGCTGGCTTACAGCTTCGGTCCGGCGCTGACCAGCGCTTCGCCTGCTGGCGTATCGGTGTATTTCTCGAAGTTCTCGATGAACAGTTTCGCCAGCGCAGTCGCTTTTTCCTGCCACTGCTCCGGAGACCCGTAGGTATTACGCGGGTCGAGAATACGAGTATCTACACCTGGCAACTCAGTCGGGATCGCCAGATCAAACATCGGCAGGTTGAAGGTTTCCGCATCGTCCAGAGAACCATTCAGGATGGCGTCGATAATCGCGCGGGTATCTTTGATAGAGATACGTTTGCCCGTACCGTTCCAGCCGGTGTTGACCAGGTAAGCCTGCGCGCCAGCGGCCTGCATGCGTTTCACCAGCACTTCAGCATACTGCGTCGGGTGCAGCGACAGGAATGCTGCGCCGAAGCAGGCTGAGAAGGTTGGCGTCGGCTCGGTGACACCGCGCTCAGTCCCTGCCAGTTTAGCCGTGAAGCCAGACAGGAAGTGGTACTGCGTCTGGTTGGCGGTCAGGCGGGAAACCGGTGGCAGCACGCCAAAAGCGTCAGCGGTCAGGAAGATTACCTTCGTGGCATGACCGGCTTTGGAAACCGGCTTAACGATGTTTTCGATGTGGTAGATCGGATAGGAAACGCGAGTGTTCTCGGTTTTCGAACCGTCGTCAAAATCAATAGTCCCATCGTCGCGCACGGTGACGTTTTCTAACAGCGCATCACGGCGGATAGCGTTGTAGATTTCCGGTTCCGCTTCTTTCGACAGCTTGATTGTTTTTGCGTAGCAACCGCCTTCAAAGTTGAACACGCCATCGTCGTCCCAGCCGTGCTCGTCATCGCCGATCAGACGACGTTTCGGGTCGGTGGAGAGAGTCGTTTTCCCGGTGCCGGAAAGACCGAAGAACACGGCAACGTCGCCTTTCTCGCCCACGTTGGCGGAACAGTGCATTGATGCAATGCCTTTCAACGGCAGCAGGTAGTTCATCACCGAGAACATGCCTTTCTTCATTTCGCCGCCGTACCAGGTACCACCAATCAGCTGGATACGTTCGGTCAGGTTGAAGGCGACAAAGTTCTCGGAGTTCAGACCCTGCTCTTTCCACTGTGGGTTTGTGCATTTCGCGCCGTTCATCACGATAAAGTCAGGCTCAAAGCCTTCCAGTTCGTCATCGCTCGGGCGAATAAACATGTTCTTCACGAAATGCGCCTGCCACGCTACTTCAGTAATGAAGCGGACAGAGAGGCGGGTGTCGGCGTTTGCGCCACAGAACGCATCAACGATAAACAGACGTTTACCGGAAAGTTGTTTGGTGACTAATCCTTTCAGGTGCTGCCAGGTTTCCTGGGACAGCGGTTTGTTGTCGTTCTTGCCTTTTCCTTTGTCGGACCACCACAGCGTGTCACGCGTGGTGTCATCACGAACAATGTACTTATCCTTCGGCGAACGTCCGGTGAAAATACCGGTATCAACTGCAACGGCACCCAGGTTTGTCAACACACCACGCTCGTAACCTTCCAGGCTTGGGTCTAGCTCTTCCTGGTAAAGGGTTTCATAGCTCGGGTTGTAAACAATATCCTGAACGTCGCTGATACCATAAGCCTTGAGATCTTGCGGGGTTAATCGTTTCACGCGCATATCACTGCTCCTTAGCCAATATGTATTACCTGGAATAGTAAGGTTTTTTTGGGGGTGTTAACCGCGACAAGGCTCATAGATTTACTTATCTGGACAAAATCACGATTGACTGAAAACGCTGTGACTCCAGTCACGAAGCGGGGCTTATTATGGCAGGAATGACTTTTTAGTTGTGGAAAATGTTCCTAAAAGGTTAAAGATTAGTATTTTTCACGGGAATGTTGTGAGTGTAATCGCATTCATGCTGGAAATTAACAAACCACTTACATACAAAATATCGATTCACCACGAAAGAAAATTTTAGCAAAAAGTGCGGAATAAATTGCAGACGGTCGGAGACGCTTCGCGTCGTCCGACCGGTTCAGGATATTGATCAGTGAACCTGCGGATCGGCAGGGGAGGCGTTATTACGGATCTCGGCAATATCCATAGCATTGAACAGGTAGTGACTCCCGCAATAGTCGCAATGCATATCGATTTCGCCTTCTTCCGCCAGAATGCTATCCACCTCTTCGTCCGGCAGCGTTTTCAGTGCGCCAGCACAGCGTTCGCGAGAGCAGGTGCATTTGAACTCAACGTCCTGCGGATCGTAAAGGGTGACCTCTTCTTCATGATACAGACGCCACAGCACCTCATTAGCGGGCAGGGTCAGTAACTCGTCCGCTTTGATGGTTTCGGTCAGCGTGGCCAGATGGTTGAAGTCATCTGCTTGCGCATCCTGGGCTGGCATCACCTGCAGCAGCATTCCGCCGGCAGCGGCTTTCCCGTCAACATCACCGGTACGAATGAACAGACGGGTTGGCAACTGCTCAGAACGCAGGAAGTAATCTTCCAGACATGCCGCCAGAGTATCGCCTTCCAGACCGACAACGCCCTGATAACGCTCGCCTTCTTCCGGGGTAATGGTAATGACCAGATAACCATTGCCGACCAGCGTTTTCAGGTCTGCATCATCCGGGATCTCGCCCTGGACACGCGCGACGCCGCGCATCTGCTGATTATTGTTGCCGTTGATCACCGCGAGGCTCAGCGGACCATCACCCTGGAGCTGAACGGTGATATCACCGGCGAACTTCAGCGTCGCCGTGAGCAGACTGGTGGCGACCAGTAACTCAGCCAGCACGGTTTTCACCGGCTGCGGATAGGTATGGTTTTCGAGGATCTGTTGCAGGGTTTCCGATACGGTTACCAGTTCGCCGCGCACGGCAAAGTTTTCAAACAGATAGCGGTGTAATTGGTCATGTTGCGGCATAATCATCTCTCTTGCGGGCGACAGTTATTCACTGTCGCCGTGTTTAAATCGTAACAGGTCGCGGCGTTCTTTTTTGTCCGGTCGCCTGTCCGGGTGCGGCATGGTCAGAGCGTTAAGCTTACGCGCCAGCGCCATTTTTTCGCGTTTCTCTACGCTTTCCGTCGTCTCTTCGTACAGTGTGACGGCTTCGCTGGCCGGACGACGCTGCTCGGTAATCGCTTTGATCACCACGGTGCGCTCATCATTGCCCTGACGCAGCGTCAGCGTAGCGTTCAGTTCGACGATCTTGCTCGGCTTACTGCGCTGTCCGTTATAGTGAACTTTCCCGCCGTCCACCATTTCACGGGCCAGTGCGCGGGTTTTATAAAACCGCGCAGCCCATAGCCATTTATCCAGTCTGACCTCAACCGGGGGCTTCTCTTTCATGGCGTCTCCTTCACATCAGTGAGGGGATCAGTCGGCGGTAGTCATTCAGTGACGGATGGCGCGTATATTCTTTTTCCGCAATGCCAGAGTCGGGGTTAGTTACACCGAGGCAATAACGAATACCAAACTTCGCCGCCGCATCGAGAATAGGTTCGCTATCGTCGATAAACAGCGTTTTCTCTGCACTCATTCCCGTTTCTTCCGCCACGGCGCGCCATAACCGCTGATCCTCTTTGGGATATCCAAATGTGTGGGTAGAAAGTAATAAATCAAGGTGTGAGGCCAGACCGGTATGCTCCAGCTTCACGGCCAGATTATGCGGATGCGCGTTGGTCAGCAAAATCCGTCGTTTACCGCAGGCTTTGAGCGCATCTAAAAAGGGGACCGTATCGTCACGCAATACGGCTCGCGGCCCCATCGCGGTGGTCATCGCGCAGATATCCAGACCCAGACGGTCGCTCCAGTAATCAAGACAGTACCAGTTTAGCGTATGCTGCACGGCATGATATTCCTGACGGATGCGTTCCTGCGCCTCTTGTGGCGAGATCCCGTTCTGCGCCCCGTAGGTTTCAGGCACCAGCTTTTGCCAGAAGTAGTTATCAAACGCCAGGTCGAGCAGCGTGCCATCCATGTCTAACAGAACGGTATCCACGTTCTGCCAGGCAATATCAATATGCATGGGAACTCTCCAGAAGAAAACGCGATGCGGCACAGGGTAGCACACCCGGCGCCGCAGACATGTTATCAGATGAGGCTTTCCGGAGCGCTGATGAGCTTCGGATTCAGACAGCTTTCATAGTACTGCTGAATCTCCATCATGCGGGTGCGATGGCGCTGATAGCGGCGGAATGCCTGCACGCCATTATAGAGTGTGCAGGCTAACATCGTCAGCATCAGCAGCGTGGTGCCGAGATAACGCCACAAACCGGAACGATCGGGAATGCGGTGCAGGCCAATGTGCTGCGTGCCATTGGCATCAGTATAAATATTGGTGACGATCCCTTCGGCGCTAAACGGCGTGTTCATCAGCATTTGCGCCAGTCGCTGGAAGGCGCTCCACTGTTCCTGCGCCGGGTAGTCGTACAGCGATACGGTCGGCCAGGGCTGATCGACCAGATCGCTGCCTTCATCACTGACGATCAGGAATCCGCCAGGGGCAGGGCTGTTCAGCGACTGGGCGGCGCGGGCGGTCTCGCGGGTAATAAAGGGCGCGGTGGAGGTGGTGACCAGATTGTCGAGCGATTCGGCGCTGACGGGACGCAGCAGAACATTGACCCCGTCCAGTTTGCCTGCGTTGGCACGTTTCACCAGCGCGTTCCAGTCTTTACTGTTCCCCAGGTTAACCAGCGCATTTTTGAGGCGCACACACTCATCTTCTGCTGCGCACAGTTCGGCGGTTTTCAGGACGATATCGCCAAAATCATCCAGCAGCACCATGCCCGATTTCTGAATAGCGGAACGCAAGGCCGCGCTGACGCGAGAGTCATCTTCCGGTTTGGGGTGCAACTGGCGGTTAACGGCCTGCGAGAGCGCAGTGGCTTTGTTCACCAGATCGGATTCTGGCAACGGCAGCGCTGGGGCGTCATTCCAGATGATCTGCGAGCAGTCAAACGGCATAAACGGCGAGCTGGTTTGTGCGCTCCAGGTGCCCTGCGCATGAATATTACACATGCCGGTACCGCGAAGATTCAACGTGTCGCCGACGCGCACGCCTGACTGTTCAAGCTGTTTTACGCTGGTTGCTTCGATGGTTTGCGCGCCCTTCATCCACGATAGTGTGAACTTAATCGGCATATCGAGCGGGATCCAGAACAGCAGCATGAGCAATACCAGCAGCGAACCACCCGCGATGATCGTGCTGCGTACCCAGTGCTGCAACGGGAAGTTTTTGACCTCGTCATGCAGGGATAAAAACCGCCCCTGACGCACGACGTGGCGATCGAGATAAATATCAATATCTGTTTGCTGGCCGAGATCCTGCGCAATGTAAGGCTGCCAGTGAGTCGGATAAACCAGGTCGATAATCCCCAGCGAGATATTGTTAATCTGCTCCTGGTCATTTTCGCCAAACAGTCCCCAGCGGCGCGGCGTTCCCCGCAGGCAGTGAATTTCGCGTAGCGCGGTTTTCGACGGCGGAGCGAATAAGCCCCACAATCCTGCCGCCAGCAACAGCACGGCTCCGCCCACCATCCACGGCACAAAGACGTCCGGCGTTACCAGACAGAAAAAGAACAGCAGGAAGGCGGCAACAATTAACAACGCTTCGCGGAAACCGGCCGGGCGGCTAAGCGCGTACTCTTCATGCGTCTCCTGACGAATGTTCAGCAGCTCAATTTGCTCGCTCTCTTCGCCGCGAATTGACGCCTGTGTGGACGTGGTCGGTTGCAGCGCGTAACCACGCGCTTCCTGCATATACTCTTGCAGGGAATGACCATTTAGCGAGATCACCAGCGGCAGCGTATCGGTGTGGATCAGTTCAACGCTGTTTTCATCATTAATATACTGTTCCCAGAAGGGCGGCAGATGGACTTCAACGGAATCGAGGTAGTAGCGCCACTTATTCGGATCGTCCGTCGTGATGCCGTAGCGGGTGATGGAATGGGTCAGAATGATGACGCTATTGCTTTCAGCATTCAGCGTCAGGGAAACCGGGGCCGCGCTGGCGCCTGTCGGACCGGGTACCTGCTGGATTTGGCTCAGGCTATCAAGATAATTTTCAACGGCGCTGCGTTCTTCAGGCGTGAGTTTGCGCGTTGCCGCCTCTGAGAACGCATTCGTCCATGGCAGCTTACGCCGTCTGGCACGAACGTTAAGTCGCCACCAGGCCAGCAATGCACAGGCCAGCAACGCCGCTAAAAAAATCAGAATGGTGCTCATGCTTTCCCCATCTTACTTAATCTGTCAGGCGTGGTCAGTCGCACCCTGTCACAATAAACGTGATCCCGTGGTTGGCTATCGGCAAGCATGGAGTTGAACTTGAGCATTTTTCAGCGCATCCCAGTGAATGCTGATGATAGCAAAACCTACAAAAGCGGAATATCAGCAAATTCCTGGACCTATTTCAACCTATTGACTTTTAATTTGAACCAGGAATTATATTTTTATTAGGTTACATAAATGTAAATAACCGGCAATTCGCATTGCCGAAACCGTGTTGCGTATCGCACAATAACGACTGATTTCACGGCATAGATTCTCACGATGAGCAAATCATTACAAAAACCCACCATTCTGAACGTCGAAACTGTCGCGCAGTCGCGGCTATTTAGCGTTGAAAGCGTGGACCTCGAATTCAGCAACGGCGTGCGTCGCGTCTATGAACGGATGCGTCCCTCTACCCGTGAAGCGGTAATGATTGTCCCGATCGTTGACGATCATCTGATCCTGATTCGTGAATACGCGGTGGGAACGGAGTCCTATGAACTGGGCTTTTCCAAAGGGTTGATTGACCCCGGTGAAAGCGTGTTTGAAGCGGCGAACCGGGAACTGAAAGAAGAGGTCGGTTTTGGGGCAAACGATCTGACTTTTTTGAAAAAACTCAGCATGGCGCCATCTTACTTCTCCAGCAAGATGAATATCGTGGTGGCGGAAGACCTTTATCCCGAGTCACTGGAAGGCGATGAACCCGAACCGTTGCCGCAGGTGCGCTGGCCGCTGGCGCATCTGATGGATCTGCTGGAAGACCCCGACTTCACCGAAGCACGAAACGTGAGCGCGTTGTTCCTTGTTCGCGAATGGCTGAAAGGGCAGGGGCGGCTGTAAACGGGATTTCTTGTAGGAATGAAAAAAGGCGCCGCAGCGCCTTTTTTGTTTAGAACAGTTCGTGTGTTTCACCACCATCAGTGATGGTGGTTCCCACCTCATGCACCGCCTGCTGTGTCGGCTGCGTGCCTTCGATGAAATATTCTGCCCGGCTGTTACCGCCGTTTGCCAGTTGTCCGGTACTGCGGTCGATATTGACCGTGACGATGCCCGGTGGCGGCGTCAGCGGCTCCTCAGGAACCCCTTCCAGCACCGCCTTCATGTAAGCATCCCACGCGGGTTGCGCACTCTTCGCGCCGCCTTCGTAGCCGGAGATTTGATCTTTGATCGCGCCAGAGGCAGTGGTGCGCCCCAGGTCACGACGGTGATCGTCAAATCCAATCCACACGGAGGTGACCACCCCCGGACCGTAACCGGAGAACCAGGCGTCTTTCGAGCTGTTGGTGGTCCCGGTTTTACCGCCGATATCGTGGCGATTCAGATCGCGACCTGCACGCCAGCCGGTGCCCATCCAGCCGGGTTCGCCGAAGATGTTGGTATTCAGCGCGCTCTTAATCAGGAAAGCCAGTGGCGTGTTGATCACATGTGGTGCGTACTCTTGCGCCCCGGTCTGTGCCACTAACGCCTGATTTGCCTGCTCCAGTTTGGGCATTGGCACGGCGGCATTCTGCTGCTCGCCAGAGATGGCGACATCTTCCACATTGTTGTTTTCCAGAACGTTGGATTTCTGTGTATCACCGTAAATCACCGGGATATCACACTCCGGGCAGGCAATTTTCGGCTTCGCTTCGAAAATCACACCGTTCTGGTCCGTTTCGATCTTGCTGATGAAATACGGATCAACCAGGAAGCCGCCGTTCGACATGACTGCATAACCACGCGCCACCTGTAGCGGGGTAAATGACGCGGAGCCCAGCGCCAGGGATTCGGTATGCACGATGTTTTGTGCCGGGAAGCCGAAACGCTGCAAATATTCCGCTGCGTAGTCCACGCCCATTGCCCGCATGGCGCGTACCATCACCACGTTTTTCGATTCACCCAGCCCCTGACGTAAACGAATCGGGCCTGCGTACTGCGGTGGTGAGTTTTTCGGACGCCAGTCGGAACCGGCACCCGCATCCCAGCGAGAGATTGGGACGTCGTTCAGCATGCTCGCCAGGGTCAGACCTTTGTCCATCGCGGCAGTGTAGAGGAACGGCTTAATGTTCGAACCGACCTGACGCAGCGCCTGAGTAGCACGGTTGAACTTGCTCTGGTTAAAGTCAAAGCCGCCGACCAGCGCCAGCACAGCCCCGTTTTTCGGATTGATAGAGACCAGCGCGGAGTTCACATCCGGGACCTGCGCCAGCCACCAGGCTTCGCCCATCTTCCGCACCCAGATCTGCTGGCCGGTCTGCACCGCGTCAGTGACTTTACGCGGCGTCGGGCCCTGCTGAGTGTCCGAACGATAAGGACGCGCCCAACGAATGCCCTCCATCCGCAGCGAGACCGAGGTGCCATCTGCCAGAGTCGCCGTCGCTTCCTGCGGGTTTGCACTGGTGATCACCGCCGGCAGCAACGGTCCGTAAGTTGGCAGCGCTTTCAGCGTATCGGTGATTTTTTTACTGTCCCATGCGGTTTCACCCACTTTCCACAGCACGTTGGCCGGACCGCGATAGCCGTGGCGCATGTCATAGTCCAGCACGTTATTACGTACCGCCTGTTGCGCGGCCTGCTGCACCTTGCGGGTGATCGTGGTGTAAATACGGTAACCGTCTTCATAGGCGTTTTCGCCGTAACGGTTGTACATCTCCTGACGCACCATTTCTGACAGGTACGGGGCGGAGAAAGCGATTTCCGGCGCATGATAGTTGGCGTCAATCGGCTCATTACGCGCCTGATCGTACTGTGCCTGAGTGATGTACCCTTCGCTCAGCATACGCGACAACACCACGTTACGACGTGCGGTCGCGCGGTCCATCGAATAAAGCGGGTTAAAGGTAGATGGCGCTTTCGGCAGACCGGCAATCACCGCGATCTCACCCAGATCCAACTGGTCGACTGATTTACCGAAATAGACCTGCGCCGCGGCCCCGACGCCATAAGCGCGGTAACCGAGGTAGATCTTGTTCAGATAGAGTTCGAGGATCTCATCTTTACTCAGCAATTGCTCAATGCGGATCGCCAGGAACACTTCCTTAATCTTACGCATCAGCGTGCGTTCAGGACTGAGGAAAAAATTTCTTGCGAGCTGCTGCGTGATGGTACTCGCCCCCTGAGAGGCGTGACCGGAGAACAGTGCAACGCTGGCCGCACGGAAAATCCCCACCGGGTCAACGCCGTGGTGCTCATAGAAACGACTGTCTTCTGTGGCGATAAAAGCTTTGACCATTTCCGGCGGGATCTGATTGAGCGTCACCGGAATACGACGTTTTTCACCATATTGCGCAATGAGCTCGCCATCTGCGCTGTAAACCTGCATCGGGATCTGCAAACGCACATCTTTAAGCGTCGCGACGTCAGGTAACTGTGGCTCAATATAGCGATAGAGGCCATAAATCGAGCCTGCTCCCAGCAGGATGCAACATACTGCAAGGATCAATAAATACTTTACGAACTTCACCGGAGATTTCCCATTTAGTTTCATTTGGGCAGTTTATAAACAACCGCGCGGTAGTATAAAGGCAAGCCAGACGCATTGATATACCCGCGAGAGCGACGGGTGATAAGGAGATCATCAGCAATGGCTTTCAGATTCTGGCAAGTCGGCTTACACATTCAGCCACACGAAGCCCTGGCGGTTGCCGTCGTTCGCGGCGCGTCGGGGTGGTATCTACAGCGCTGGTGGCGTCTGCCGCTGGTGCAACACACCATCAACGACGGACATTTCCACGACGCCGAACAGCTTGTTGCGGTGTTACAACCGTGGAGTCGCGAGCTGCCGCAACGCCATCATATTCACCTCTCTTTTCCTGCGAGTCGGACGCGGCAAAAGCGCTTTCCACGCCCCTCAATGTCGCTTCGCGAGCGTGAACAAACTGCCTGGCTGACAGGTTCGATGGCACGTGAGTTGGACATGGAATCGGCGGCGCTGCGCTTTGACTATAGCGAAGATGCGCTCGCCCCGGCCTATACGGTCACTGCCGCGCAGGACAAAGAGATTTCGGGTCTGTTAACGCTGGCGAAAACACTCGGTGTAAACGTCACGGCGATCACGCCGGATGCCTGCGCATTGCAGCGTCTGCTGCCTTTTCTTTCCCCGGAACAGACCTGCCTGGCGTGGCGTGATGATACGCAGTGGCTGTGGGCAACGCGCAACGCCTGGGGGCGCAAATCGCGGGCAGAGATCGCTCATCTTCACGACCTGGCTGCCGGGCTTTCCCTCAGACCCGAAGAGGTGGCGCTCTGCGCAGAAGAGGATTTTGACCCCTGGCAGGCGGTTTCAATCCGTCAGCCTCCCGTGCCCAGGGAAGGTCATGCATTCGCCGTTGCGCTTGGACTGGCGCTGGGAGAAATGCGTTGATGCATCCTCCCGTCAATTTTTTGCCCTGGCGACAACAGCGGCGTAACGCCTGTCTGCGTATGTGGGGTGGGCTATTCGGCGCATCAGCGGCGATCGTGCTGGTACTAACGCTGCTCGGATATCTCACCCGCGCCACGAGCGGGCAGGCAAATGTGGTTTTACTGCAGGCGGAGCAGCAACTTGCCACGGCACTGACAACAGTGAAACCCCGGCTGGAGGCGCGCCAACGTCAGGCGCAGCAAGCCATTCAACGAGACAGATTGCGCGAGCAGACCCGCCGCTGGCAGCCCGCGCTGGAAAACCTTGCGTTGAGTTTGCCGGCACAGGCCTGGCTGACCAGCATGGACTACCAGCAGAGCTCGCTGGAGCTCAGTGGAAAAGCGCTTACCTTTTCTGCGCTCAGCACACTGGAAGCCGCCCTGCGAGACTCGCCGATGTTTGAGATAAGCCATACCGGCGCCACCCTACGGGATGCGCAGGGATACTGGCAGTTCCAGTACCGGGTGATATGGAGAGAAGCGCATGATCGCCCTCTTTGACGCCTGGTGCGCCTTTTCGCCGCGTACCCGCATTATCTGTTGGGTAAGTTGGGTGGCCGCGCTAAGTACGATCGCGCTGTTTTTTCTGTTCTTACCGGGAATGCGTGATGATGACGCGCTTAACCAGCAACGGGTGGCAAACCGTCAGCTCAGTTCAACGTTGTATCACCTCTTTGGCGCGCAGACAGAGGCACAGATTTCATCGGCATCGCAAACGCCGGTGTTTTCACCGCTCACGCTTCAGGTGCCGAATGTGCAGTTACTGTACTGGCGCCCATCGACGCAGGGCGGAGAACTTGCGGTGAAGGCGCCGTGGGAGGCAATGGTGTCATTGTTTGGTTATCTGGCGGCGCGCGGCATGTCCGTGAGTGGATTCTCATTGAAAGCGGAAAACGACGAGCGAGTGTTAACGCTCAGGCTGGAGCCTCTCCATGAAGGGTAGGGACGCGGTGTTGGTGGCTCTTTCATTGTCGATGCTGACCGGCATGCGCGATCCGTTCCGCCAGCCTGAAGATCATTGCCATGGTGCTGAGCTGGCGCAATGGCGGTTCCAGGGGATGGTGAGCCGGGGGGAACGAAATATTGGACTGCTTCAGGACGGGCAGCATCACTGGCGCCGTGTCGAGCAACATGAGGTTCTGGATAACGGCTGGACTATCGTGCAACTCACGGCACAGACGCTGACGGTGAGCACAGGTAAAGAGTGTGACCCGCCCCGGTGGCAGTGGCAACGACAAGGAGAGGGTAATGAAGCAATGGATACTGGTGGTGTTGATCGCCATCCTGCAGCCGGTTCAGGCCGGAAAAACCCAGAACGTGACGCTGGTGGTGGATGATGTTCCCGTCACGCAGGTTCTTCAGGCGCTAGCTGAACAGGAGCGAAAAAACCTTGTGGTATCGCCGGATGTCAGCGGCGTGGTGTCGTTGCATCTGACGGATGTCCCGTGGAAACAGGCGCTCCAGACGGTAGTGAAAAGCGCCGGACTGGTGTTACGTCAGGAAGGGGCGATTTTACATGTGCATTCCGAGAGCTGGCAGAGTGAAGAGGCGGCGCGACAGGAGGCGGAAGTCGCAAGACGCCAGGCGAACTTACCGCTGGAGAATCGGCATATTGCCCTGCATTACGCCGATGCCACTGAACTGGCGAAAGCGGGGGATAAACTGCTGAGTGCCAAAGGCAGCCTCACGGTGGATAAGCGCACCAATCGACTGCTGGTCAGGGATAACTCGCCGACGCTGGCGCTGGTGGAACAGTGGGTGGCGCAAATGGATCTCCCGATAGAACAGGTCGAACTGGCGGCGCATATCGTCACCATTAATGAAAAAAGCCTGCGTGAGCTGGGGGTGAAATGGACGCTGGCAGAGGCCGAGAAAGCCGGTGCCGTGGGGCAAGTGACGACGATAGCCAGCGATCTTTCGGTCGCAAATGCCACCACTCGTGTCGGGTTCAATATTGGTCGTATTAATGGGCGGTTGCTGGATCTGGAGCTGTCCGCGCTGGAGCAACAGCAGCAGCTCGATATTATCGCCAGTCCGCGACTGCTGGCTTCTCATCTGCAGCCCGCCAGCATCAAGCAGGGGAGCGAGATCCCCTATCAGGTTTCCAGCGGCGAAAGCGGCGCGACGTCGGTGGAATTTAAAGAGGCCGTGCTTGGGATGGAAGTTACCCCAACGGTTTTACCGAAGGGGCGAATTCGCCTGAAGCTGCGCATTAGCCAGAACATGCCGGGGCAGGTGCTGCAACAGGCAGACGGCGAGGTACTGGCCATCGATAAGCAGGAAATTGAAACGCAGGTCGAGGTAAAAAGCGGAGAGACGCTGGCGCTGGGCGGCATTTTTTCAAACAAGAATAAAACCGGGAAGGACAGTATTCCGCTGTTAGGCGATATCCCTTGGTTTGGACAACTCTTTCGCCACGATGGGAAAGAAAACGAACGTCGTGAGCTGGTGGTATTTATTACGCCCAGATTGGTCTCGACAGAATGATTTATGCATGAAACACCGTTGTTTTTGCACTTAACTCGTTTCAGGGATTTGACGTGCGCAGCTATTTAGCATACAAGGAGTACCGATTTGAGAGTCGGTACTTCTCATCGCCGTCCGGCAACGCCGACTCGGGTTGTCTACAATCTGGTTTGATGATTTATTCAGTTGCCAAACCTGCTTGAGTATTGAGATAATTTTCAGTCTGACTCTCGCAATATCTTATGAGGTTTCAGTTCATGTCCTGCTGCGCTCAGTGTCTGCGACGCGGGTTTATCATTAACGAATAGTCTTAGTAGTACCGAAAAAATGGCAGAGAAACGCAATATCTTTCTGGTTGGGCCTATGGGTGCCGGAAAAAGCACTATTGGGCGCCAGTTAGCTCAACAACTCAATATGGAATTTTACGATTCTGATCAAGAGATTGAGAAACGAACCGGAGCTGATGTGGGCTGGGTCTTCGACGTAGAAGGTGAAGACGGCTTCCGCGATCGTGAAGAGAAAGTCATCAACGAATTGACGGAAAAACAGGGTATTGTGCTGGCTACCGGTGGTGGCTCTGTAAAATCGCGTGAAACCCGTAATCGTCTTTCCGCGCGTGGCGTCGTGGTCTATCTCGAAACGACCATCGAAAAACAACTTGCGCGTACGCAGCGCGATAAAAAACGTCCGCTGTTGCAGGTAGAAGCGCCGCCTCGTGAAGTTCTGGAAGCGTTGGCCGACGAACGCAATCCGCTGTATGAAGAGATTGCCGACGTAACCATTCGTACCGATGATCAGAGCGCCAAAGTCGTTGCAAACCAGATTATTCATATGCTGGAAAGCAACTGATTCTGGCTTAATACACACTCGGTAAGCGGGTATAAGTCATTAAGGTGGATGTCGCGTCATGGAGAGGATTACCGTCACTCTCGGGGAACGTAGTTACCCTATCACCATCGCGGCTGGTTTGTTTAACGAACCAGCTTCATTCTTACCGCTGAAATCGGGCGATCAGGTTATGTTGGTCACCAACGAAACCCTGGCTCCCCTTTATCTTGATAAGATTCGCAGCGTACTTGAACAAGCGGGTGTGAACGTTGATAGCGTCATCCTGCCTGACGGCGAGCAGTACAAAAGCCTGACGGTGCTGGATACGGTATTCACCGCCTTGCTGCAAAAACCGCATGGTCGTGATACGACGCTGGTCGCACTGGGCGGCGGCGTCATTGGCGACCTGACCGGTTTTGCCGCTGCCAGCTATCAGCGCGGCGTGCGCTTCATCCAGGTCCCGACGACGCTTTTGTCGCAGGTCGACTCCTCCGTTGGCGGTAAAACCGCCGTAAACCATCCCCTCGGCAAAAACATGATCGGCGCGTTTTACCAGCCGGCCTCCGTGGTGGTGGATCTCGACTGTCTGAAAACGCTCCCTGCCCGTGAACTGGCGTCCGGTCTGGCGGAAGTGATCAAGTACGGCATTATCCTTGATGGCGAATTCTTTAGCTGGCTGGAAGAGAATCTGGATGCGTTACTGCGTCTGGACGGACCGGCAATGGCCTGGTGTATTCGTCGTTGTTGTGAGCTGAAAGCCGAAGTTGTTGCCGCAGACGAGCGCGAAACCGGCTTACGTGCTTTACTGAATCTTGGGCACACGTACGGTCATGCCATTGAAGCTGAAATGGGTTATGGCAATTGGTTACATGGTGAAGCGGTCGCAGCAGGTATGGTAATGGCTGCGCGGACGTCGGAACGCCTGGGGCAGTTTGCACCAGAAGATACGCAGCGCATCATCACGTTACTTAAACGTGCTGGCTTGCCGGTCCACGGACCGCGCGAGATGTCCGCGCAGGCTTACCTGCCGCACATGTTGCGTGATAAAAAAGTGTTGGCGGGAGAAATGCGTTTAGTCCTTCCGCTGGCAATAGGGAAAAGTGAAGTACGCGGCGGCGTGTCGCATGAGGTGGTTCTTAACGCTATTGCTGATTGCCAGCAGGCGTAACAACAAGAAAGGCGGACTGATACGGCTCACGTATCGGCCATTTAGATTCAGGTTAGTTGCAACGTCGTAAGCATTAGCCTTTGAGTGGGGTGTTAAATGGATGAATTCAAACCAGAAGACGAGCTGAAACCCGATCCCAGCGATCGTCGTACTGGTCGTTCTCGTCAATCTTCAGAACGCGGTGAACCGCAGATCAACTTTGATGATGTTGATCTGGACGCTGACGATCGCCGTCCTGCGCGCGGGCGTAAAGAACGCCTTGATGAGCAAGAGAGGGAAGAGGATTACGAATCCGATGATGAAGAGTTCGTGGATGAAGAACGCGTCGAGCGTCGTCCGCGTAAGCGTAAAAAAGCCGCCGGTAAACCCGCTTCCCGCCAGTACATGATGATGGGCGTGGGCGTGCTGGTTCTGCTGCTGCTGATCATCGGTATTGGCTCCGCGCTGAAAGCGCCGTCCACCCCGTCTTCAAGTGAACAAACGGCGTCTGGCGAGAAGAATATCGATCTCACCGGCAATGCCGCTGACCAGGCAAACGGTTCCCAACCGGCTCCGGGAAGCACTTCCGCTGAACAGACTGCGGGCAACACGCAGCAGGATGTTTCTTTGCCGCCAATCTCTTCCACGCCAACGCAGGGCCAAACGCCTGCGACCACAGAAGGTCAACAGCGTGTAGAAGTGCAGGGCGATCTGAACAATGCACTGACGCAACCGCAGGGCCAGGAACAGGTGAACAATGTGGTGGCGAACTCTACGCTGCCAACAGAACCGGCGACCGTTGCGCCCGTGCGTAATGGTAGTACGTCGAGCCAGACGGCGAGTGTACCTGGCAGCGAGCGTCCGGCCACCACGCGTCCGGAACGTAAGCAAGTTGTGATCGAACCGAAGAAACCACAGACCACCGCGAAAACGACGCCTGTAGCGCCGAAACCGGCAGCTCAGCCTAAACGGACTGAACCCGCAGCGCCTACGGCCACGACGGCGCCGAAAGCGACGGCCAGTACCGCGCCGGCACAGACAGCAGCACCCGCACAATCGGCAGCACCTGCTCAGACCGCACCAGCGGCAACGGCGGGTAGCGCAGCTGGCGCTAAAAGCGCCGGTAACGTCGGATCGCTGAAGTCCGCACCGTCCAGTCATTACACCCTGCAGCTCAGCAGTTCTTCTAACTACGACAACCTGAATGGTTGGGCGAAGAAAGAGAATCTGAAAAACTATGTGGTGTATCAGACGACGCGTAACGGTCAACCGTGGTATGTTCTGGTGTCTGGCGTGTATGCCTCGAAAGAAGATGCGAAACGCGCGGTTTCCACGCTGCCAGCCGATGTGCAGGCAAAAAATCCGTGGGCCAAACCGTTGCATCAGGTACAGGCCGATCTGAAATAATGTTAAAGCGCAGGATGCTGTCGGAGCTTTCTCCACAGCCGGAGAAGGTGTAATTAGTTAGTCAGCATGAAAAAAAATCGCGCTTTTCTGAAGTGGGCAGGGGGAAAATATCCCCTGCTTGACGACATCAAACGGCATTTACCGCAGGGTGAATGCCTGGTCGAACCCTTTGTGGGTGCAGGGTCGGTGTTTCTTAACACCGACTTTTCTCGTTATATTCTTGCCGATATCAACAGCGATCTTATCAGTCTCTATAAGATCGTGAAGACCCGTACCGACGAGTACGTGAAGGCTTCCCGTGAACTGTTTAACCCAGAAAGCAATCAGGCTGAGGTCTACTATCAGTTCCGGGAAGAGTTCAACGCCAGCCAGGATCCTTTCCGTCGCGCGGTCCTGTTCCTGTATCTGAACCGATATGGTTACAACGGCCTGTGCCGGTATAATCTGCGCGGTGAGTTTAACGTGCCGTTTGGACGTTACAAAAAGCCTTACTTCCCGGAAGCTGAGTTGTATCACTTTGCGGAAAAAGCGCAGAATGCGGAATTCCACTGCCTCTCATATGATGAGTGCATGGAGCAAGCGGATGCGAACTCGGTTGTCTATTGCGATCCGCCCTACGCCCCGCTGTCAGCAACGGCGAATTTCACCGCGTATCATACCAACAGCTTCAGCCCGAAAGAGCAGGCCCATCTGGCGAAAATGGCCGAAAAGCTGGTCAGTAAGCAGATCCCGGTGTTAATTTCGAACCATGATACGCCGGATACCCGCGAATGGTATAAAGCGGCGGAACATTTTCAGGTCAAAGTGCGGCGCAGTATAAGCAGCAACGGCGGCACACGTAAAAAGGTGGACGAACTGCTGGCTCTGTACAAACCAGGAGTCGTTTCACCCGCGAATAAATAATTCTCAAGGAGAAGCGGATGAAACAGTATTTGATTGCCCCCTCAATCCTGTCGGCTGATTTTGCTCGCCTGGGTGAGGACACCGCGAAAGCTCTGGCTGCCGGTGGTGACGTCGTGCATTTTGACGTCATGGACAACCACTATGTACCGAATCTGACCATGGGTCCGATGGTACTGAAATCCCTGCGTAAATATGGCATTACGGCTCCCATCGATGTGCATCTGATGGTGAAACCGGTCGATCGAATCATCCCGGATTTCGCCGCCGCCGGCGCCAGCATCATTACCTTTCACCCGGAAGCCTCCGAACACGTTGACCGCTCGCTGCAACTGATTAAAGAGCACGGCTGTAAAGCAGGGCTGGTCTTCAATCCGGCGACGCCGCTGAGCTATCTGGACTATGTGATGGACAAGCTGGACGTGATCCTGTTGATGTCCGTTAACCCAGGCTTTGGCGGTCAGTCCTTCATTCCGCAAACGCTGGACAAACTGCGCGAAGTCCGCCGTCGCATTGACGAGTCGGGTTACGACATTCGCCTCGAAGTGGATGGCGGCGTGAAGGTGAGCAACATTGCTGAAATCGCCGCTGCGGGAGCCGACATGTTTGTCGCCGGTTCCGCCGTTTTCGATCAGCCAGACTACAAAAAAGTCATTGATGACATGCGCAGCGAACTGGCAAAGGTAACTCATGGATAAATTGCAGGATATTCGGGGCGTCGCCTTCGACCTCGACGGAACGCTGGTGGACAGCGCGCCGGGATTGAGCGCCGCAGTGGACATGGCGCTGTATGCGCTGGAGCTGCCGGTTGCCGGTGAAGAGCGCGTCATTACCTGGATTGGTAACGGTGCTGATGTATTGATGGAGCGTGCGTTAACCTGGTCTCGTCAGGAGCGCGCCACACTTCGTAAGACGATGGGCAAACCGCCGGTCGATGAAGATATTCCCGTCGAGGAACAGGTCCGTATTCTGCGTAAGCTGTTTGACCGTTACTACGGAGATGTTGCAGAAGAAGGGACGTTTCTGTTCCCTGATGTCGCCGATACGCTGGGCGCACTGCACGCCAAAGGGCTGCCGCTCGGTCTGGTGACCAACAAGCCGACGCCGTTTGTTGCGCCATTGCTCGATGCGCTGGATATCAGTAAATATTTCAGCGTCGTTATTGGCGGTGACGACGTCCAGAACAAAAAACCACATCCGGATCCGCTGCTACTGGTGGCAAGAAAGCTCGGCATTGCGCCAGAGCAATTGCTCTTCGTTGGGGATTCGCGTAATGATATTCAGGCGGCAAAAGCCGCTGGCTGCCCGTCCGTTGGCCTCACCTACGGCTACAACTACGGTGAACCGATCGCGCTGAGCCAGCCAGACGTCATGTACGACCGCATTAATGAACTACTGCCCGCTCTCGGGCTTCCGCATAGTGAAAATCAGGAATCGAAAAATGACTAAGCCCATCGTTTTTAGTGGCGCACAGCCCTCAGGTGAATTGACCATTGGTAACTACATGGGTGCACTGCGTCAGTGGGTGAACATGCAGGATGATTATCATTGCATCTATTGCATCGTTGACCAGCATGCTATCACCGTTCGTCAGGATGCCCAGCAACTGCGTAAAGCGACGCTGGATACGCTGGCGCTCTACCTCGCGTGCGGTATCGATCCTGAGAAAAGCACCATTTTCGTTCAGTCTCATGTGCCTGAACATGCGCAACTGAGCTGGGCGCTGAACTGCTACACCTACTTTGGCGAACTGAGCCGTATGACCCAGTTCAAAGATAAGTCAGCGCGCTACGCTGAGAACATCAACGCCGGTCTGTTTGACTATCCGGTACTGATGGCGGCAGATATCCTGCTGTATCAGACCAACCTGGTGCCGGTGGGTGAAGACCAGAAACAGCATCTGGAACTGAGCCGCGATATCGCTCAGCGTTTCAACGCGCTGTATGGCGACATCTTCAAAGTTCCTGAGCCGTTTATTCCTAAATCAGGCGCCCGCGTGATGTCTCTGCTGGAGCCGACGAAAAAGATGTCCAAGTCAGACGACAACCGCAACAACGTGATTGGTCTGCTGGAAGATCCGAAATCGGTGGTCAAGAAGATCAAACGTGCGGTAACAGATTCCGAAGAGCCGCCGGTGGTGCGCTACGACGTGCAGAACAAAGCGGGCGTTTCTAACCTGCTGGATATTCTCTCTGCCGTGACCGGACAGAGCATTCCGGAACTGGAAAAACAGTTTGAAGGCAAGATGTATGGTCACCTGAAAGGCGACGTCGCTGATGCCGTTTCCGGCATGCTGACCGAGTTGCAGGAACGTTATCATCGTTTCCGCAACGACGAAGCCTTCCTGCAGCAGGTGATGAAAGATGGCGCGGAAAAAGCGGGTGCGCGTGCATCAGCTACGCTGAAAGCGGTTTATGAAGCGATTGGTTTTGTTGCCAAGCCGTAATGCGCTCTGCGTTGTTGAAGAAACCGGGTTACGCCCGGTTTTTTTTCGCCTGTTCGTTTGTGAACCTCAAAAAATGTGAAGCGCCTCGCCGTTTGCATATTTCCTCGTTGCATCATATCTTCACTTTAATGAAGATATAAATATTCAATTTACCGAAAATATAAAATGCATCGGACATTTATTAAGAAAGAGGGGGTTGTGCTGACAACCCTGGCCCGTTACCTGCTCGGTGAGAAGTGCGGTAACAGACTGAAAACTATTGATGAACTGGCAGCTGAGTGTCACTCATCGGTAGGGTTAACCCAGGCCGCGTTGAAAACGCTGGAATCCTCCGGGGCGATCCGTATTGAGCGCCGCGGGCGTAACGGTAGCTATCTGGTGGAGATGGATAACCGTACGCTGCTAAAGCATGTGGATATTAATAACGTGGTCTGTGCGATGCCGCTGCCCTACACCCGTTTATATGAAGGGCTGGCGAGTGGGCTTAAGGCGCAGTTCGATGGGATCCCGTTTTATTACGCGCACATGCGTGGCGCGGATATTCGCGTGGAATGCCTGCTGAACGGCGTCTATGACATGGCAGTCGTTTCCCGTCTGGCGGCGGAAAGTTACCTTGCCCAGGATGGATTGCGCATTACGTTGGCGCTGGGGCCGCATACCTATGTTGGCGAGCATCAGCTGATTTGTCGCAAGGGCGAATCTGCAGATGTAAAACGTGTCGGGCTTGATAACCGTTCGGCGGATCAGAAAATCATGACCGAGGCCTGTTTTGGCGACCGTGACGTTGAATTGATCGATATGCCTTATCACGAGAGCTTGCAGCGCATCGCGAAAGGGGATGTGGATGCGGTTATCTGGAACGTGGTTGCAGAGGCCGAGCTGGCGGTACTGGGATTAGAAGCCACGCCGCTAACTAATGATCCGCGATTTCTGCAGGCCACAGAGGCGGTGGTGCTGACCCGGGCGGAGGATTATCCGATGCAACAGCTTCTACGGGCGGTCGTCAATAAAGAGGCGCTGCTTGCCCACCAACAGCGTGTGGCGAACGGTGAACAGGAACCCAGTTATTAAGTGAAGGCGAACGACATGGAAAACAGGCTTAACCTGCTGTGTGAGGCGGGCGTTATCGACAAGGATATTTGTAGCGGCATGCTACAGGTGGTCAGGCGGCTGGATGAAGAGTGGCGTTTGCCGGTATATAGCGAGCAAGGAGCCATGGCGATGACCCATATGGCGAGCGCGTTAATGCGCAGTCGCCAGGGTGAAGTGATTGAAGCGCTGGATGGTGAGCTGTTGGAGGAGCTGGCGCAATCTCATCTCTGGCCAACTATTTTTTTGGTACATCAGGCGCTGCTGAAAGAGTTCACGGTGACGCCGCACGCGAATGAAGAAGGCTATATGTTGGCTAATTTGTACGGATTGTGGATGGCGGCGAACGAAGGCGTCTGAAATCAATGGGCAATTAGTTTATTGCATCCTAAATATTCAAAAAAATGAATATTTAGCTGAAGGATTAGAACCGAGGCAGAGAAATGTTTATAGACGCATTGAAACGCCAGAACCCCGCACTTATCTCGGCCGCTGTCGCGTTGTGGCAGCAAGGGAAGATCGTGCCTGACAGTTGGGTCATTGATGTTGACCAGGTCATTGAAAATGGCAAACGCCTGCTGGATGTCGCCAGGCAACATGGCATCTCGCTGTATCTGATGACCAAACAAGTAGGACGTAACCCGTGGCTGGCAGACAAACTGTTGCAGCTTGGCTATGACGGCATCGTGGTTGTCGATTACAAGGAGAGCCGCGTCATGCGCCGTGCCGGGTTACCGATTGCGCATCAGGGACATCTGGTGCAGATCCCGTCGCGGCTGGTCAATGAGGCAGTGGCACACGGCACTGAGGTCATCACATTGTTCTCGCTGGAGAAAGCGCGCGAGGTCTCGGCTGCGGCGGTGAAGTCCGGCTGTGAACAGAACGTGATGCTGAAGGTGTATGACAAGGATGATTTCCTCTATCCGGGGCAAGAAAGCGGGTTTCCGCTGAGGTATCTGACAGATGTGGTCAATGAAATCCGCAGGCTTCCGGGCCTGCGTTTGAGCGGGTTAACCCATTTTCCCTGCCTGTTATGGGATGAAAACTCAGCGCAGACGATGCCGACGCCTAACCTGCACACGTTGGTGAGCGCCCGACGTCAGTTGGCAGAAGCCGGGATTGCCATTGAGCAGCTTAATGCGCCGTCAGCCAGTAGCTGCTCGTCACTCCCCCTGTTGGCGGAATATGGCGTCACCCATGCTGAGCCGGGTCATGCGCTGACCGGGACCATTCCTTGTAACCAAAAAGGCGACCAACCGGAACGCATTGCGATACTGTGGCTAAGCGAGGTTTCGCACACGTTTCGCGGGGACAGTTATTGCTACGGCGGGGGCTATTACCGTCGTGGTCATGCGCAAAACGCGCTGGTCTTTACGCCGGAAAATGACGCCCCAATAGCCGCGAAGCTTAAACCCGTGGACGACAGCAGTATTGACTACTACTTGCCTGTAGCCGGTGAATTTCCGGTGAGCAGCGCGGTGATCTTCTGTTTTCGCACCCAGATCTTCGTGACGCGTAGCGACGTGGTGTTGGTGTCGGGTATTCAGCGCGGCGCGGCTGAAATCGTCGCGCGTTACGACAGTCTCGGCAATATTCTGGAGGACTAATGGCCCGATTCGTAGTGTTGGTGATCGACAGTTTTGGCGTTGGCGCAATGAAAGACGTCACGCTGGTCAGGCCGCAGGATGCGGGAGCGAATACCTGTGGCCATATCCTGGGGGAACTCCCTCAGTTACGGTTGCCAACGCTTGAAAAGTTGGGGCTGATTAACGCTCTGGGCTATGCGCCGGGCGTGATGAAACCTTCAGCATCGGCGGTTTGGGGCGTAGCGGAACTGCAGCATGAAGGGGGAGATACCTTTATGGGCCATCAGGAGATATTAGGTACACGGCCTCAGGCTCCGCTGCGGATGCCATTTAGCGAGGTCATCGATAGCGTTGAGCAAGCGCTGAAAGCAGCAGGCTGGCAGGTGGAACGCCGCGGCGGCGACCTGGCGTTTCTTTGGGTCAACGATGCGATCGCGGTGGGCGATAACCTCGAAGCGGATTTAGGTCAGGTCTACAACATCACAGCCAATCTTGCCGTTATCCCGTTTGATGAGGTGCTAAAGATAGGCCGCGTGGTGCGTGAGCAGGTTCAGGTCGGGCGCGTGATCGCGTTTGGCGGTCAACTGGCAGACAGCCAGCGCATTCTGGATGTAGCCGAGACCAAAGAGGGACGCTTTATCGGCATTAACGCTCCACGCTCCGGCGCCTATGAAAACGGCTTCCAGGTCAGGCACATGGGTTTTGGCGTAGATGAGCAGGCACAGGTGCCGCAAAAACTGCATGACGCAGGAATCCCTACCGTGCTGGTCGGTAAAGTGGCGGACATCGTTGGCAATCCGCACGGGCGCAGTTGGCAAAACCTGGTGGATAGCCAGCAGATCATGGATATCACGCTTAACGAATTTAACGCTGAGTCGACGGTATTTATCTGTACCAACATTCAGGAAACCGATCTTGCCGGGCACGCTGAAGACGTAGCGCGGTATGCCGAACGGCTGCAGCTTGTCGATCTTAATCTTTCGCGCCTTCTGGCCGCTATGGATCCAAATGACTGTCTGGTGGTCATGGCCGATCACGGCAACGATCCGACCATTGGTCACAGCCATCATACCCGGGAAGTTGTGCCGGTACTGGTGTATCAACAGGGGCTGGAGCCTGCGCAATTAGGTATCCGGACGACGTTATCCGACGTTGGCGCTACGGTGTGTGAATTTTTCGGCGCGGCGGCGCCACAAAACGGCAGCTCTTTTCTCTCGGCATTGCGCCTTACAGGAGACACCTTATGAATTTTGATCCGACGGGCTACACCTGGGTCCACGAACATCTGCATATCGATCTCTCCGGATTCAAGAATAACCTCGACTGCCGATTAGATCAGTACGATCTGATATGTCAGGAGATGAAGGTTCTCCGGGCGTTAGGCGTCAGCAACATTATTGAGATGACCAACCGCTATATGGGGCGAAATCCGCAATTCATGCTCGACCTGATGCGCGATACCGGAATCAACGTCGTGGCCTGCACGGGCTATTACCAGGATGCGTTTTTCCCTGAACATGTCGCGGCTCGCAGCGTGGAACAGCTCGCGCAAGAGATGGTCGATGAGATAGTCATCGGTATTGATGGCACTGAACTTAAGGCCGGAATTATCGCGGAAATTGGCTCCAGCGAAGGGGTGATTACGCCGCTTGAAGAGAAGGTGTTTATCGCCGCGGCGCGGGCGCACATCGAAACCGGACGCCCCATCTCGACCCACACCTCTTTTAGCACCATGGGCCTGGAACAGTTGGCGTTGCTGCAGGCGCACGGCGTCGACCTTTCCCGCGTAACCGTTGGTCACTGCGATCTGAAAGATAATCTCGACAATATCTTACGCATGATCGATCTCGGCGCGTATGTGCAGTTCGATACCATTGGTAAAAACAATTATTACCCGGACGAGAAACGCATTGGCATGCTGCACGCGCTACGCAATCGCGGGCTGCTTAATCGCGTGATGCTCTCCATGGACATTACCCGCCGTTCGCATTTAAAAGCCAATGGCGGCAATGGCTACGACTATCTGTTGACCACTTTTATCCCACAGTTGCGCCAGTCAGGATTCAGTCAGGCCGATGTGGACACGATGTTACGTGATAACCCCTCACAATTTTTCCAATAAGGACAGAATCATGAAAAAAATTGGCGTTGCTGGCTTACAGCGTGAGCAGATTAAAAAGACCATCGAAACCGCAGCTCCGGGCTGCTTTGAAGTCTCCATTCATAACGATATGGACGCGGCAATGAAGGTGAAATCCGGACAGCTGGATTACTACATTGGCGCTTGTAACACCGGCGCGGGCGCAGCGCTGTCGATTGCCATCGCGGTGATTGGCTACAACAAAAGCTGCACTATCGCCAGGCCGGGTATTAAGGCGAAAGACGAACATATCGCAAAAATGGTTGCGGAAGGGAAAGTAGCTTTTGGTCTCTCCGTCGAACATGTTGAACATGCGATTCCGATGCTGGTTAACCATCTGAAATAAAAGGCATGACTATGGATCTGTACATTCAGATTGTGGTGGTGGCCTGCCTGACCGGCATGACGTCACTTTTGGCACATCGCTCGGCGGCCGTCTTTCATGACGGCATCCGCCCGATTCTGCCGCAACTGATCGAGGGATACATGAATCGCCGTGAGGCGGGAAGTATCGCGTTTGGTCTAAGTATCGGCTTTGTGGCGTCGGTGGGGATCTCCTTTACCCTGAAAACCGGCTTACTCAACGCCTGGCTGCTGTTTCTGCCGACGGATATTCTCGGTGTGCTGGCGATGAACAGCCTGCTGGCGTTCGGTCTGGGCGCTATCTGGGGCGTTTTGATTCTGACCTGCCTGCTGCCGGTCAACCATCTGCTCACGGCGCTGCCGGTTGATGTACTGGGTAGCCTCGGTGAGCTGAGTTCTCCGGTGGTTTCCGCATTCGCACTCTTCCCGCTGGTGGCGATTTTCTACCAGTTCGGCTGGAAGCACAGCATTATCGCGGCGGTGGTGGTACTGATGACCCGCGTGGTGGTGGTGCGTTACTTCCCGCATCTGAACCCGGAATCGATCGAGATTTTTGTGGGGATGATGATGCTGCTGGCGATCGCCATTACTCATGATATTCGCCACCGTGGCGATGACGAGATGGATGCCAGCGGGTTATCGGTTTTTGAGGAGCGAACCTCGCGGATTATTAAAAATCTGCCGTACATCGCCATAGTTGGCGCGTTGATTGCCGCCGTCGCCAGTATGAAGATTTTCGCCGGCAGCGAAGTTTCAATTTTTACGCTGGAAAAAGCGTATTCGGCAGGGATTACGCCGGAGCAGTCGCAGACGCTGGTGAACCAGGCGGCGTTGGCGGAGTTTATGCGCGGGCTGGGTTTTGTTCCGATGATTGCGACAACGGCGCTGGCGACGGGCGTTTACGCGGTAGCGGGTTTCACCTTCGTGTACTCCGTTGGCTACCTGGCACCCAACCCGTGGATTGCGGCAATCCTTGGCGCTATCGTGATTTCAGCGGAAGTGCTGCTGCTGCGCTCTATTGGCAAATGGCTGGGGCGTTATCCGTCTGTGCGTAACGCATCGGACAATATTCGTAATGCGATGAATATGCTGATGGAAATGGCGCTGCTGGTAGGCTCGATATTTGCCGCCATCAAGATGGCTGGCTACACCGGCTTCTCGATTGCGGTAGCTATCTACTTCCTCAACGAATCGATAGGGCGTCCGGTTCAGAAGATGGCGGCCCCGGTCGTAGCGGTGATGATCACCGGTATTGTGCTGAATATTCTCTACTGGTTTGGTCTGTTTGTTCCGGCCTGAGGAGGTTAAAGCATGAAGACGTTCCCTTTGCAAAGCCTGACGCTCGCGCAAGCGCAGCAAAAGCAGTTTGTGCTGGTGGACACGCTCTGCCGCCACTTTCCTGGTGCTGATTTTCTGGCCGGTGGTGATATGGGACTGGCTCCGGGGCTGAATCAGCCGCGGGTAACGCAACGCGTGGAAAAGGTGCTGGCCGAGGCGTTTCATGCTGAGGCCGCCGCGCTGGTTCAGGGCGCAGGCACCGGGGCTATTCGCGCCGGGCTGGCTGCGCTGCTCAAACCCGGCCAGCGACTGTTGGTTCACGATGCGCCCGTGTATCCTACAACGCAGGTGCTCGTCGAGCAGATGGGTATTACCCTGGTCAGGGCGGATTTCAACTGTCCCCCGTCAATCACGCAGGCGATTACGCAGCATCGTCCTGACGCCGCGCTGGTGCAGCATACGCGTCAGCAACCGCAGGATCGTTACGTGTTAGCCGAGGTGTTGGCGGAAATCGTGCGGTGCGGCGTACCGACGTTAACCGATGATAACTACGCGGTGATGAAAGTTGACGGTATCGGCTGCGAATACGGGGCGACGCTGTCTACTTTTTCCTGCTTTAAGCTCTTCGGCCCGGAGGGAGTAGGGGCGGTGGTTGGCAAGGCGGAGGCTATCGCTAGAATCCGCGCGACGCTTTATTCCGGCGGCAGCCAGATTCAGGGGGCGCAGGCGCTGGAGGTGCTTCGTGGCCTGGTTTTCGCTCCGGTGATGCATGCGGTACAGGCTGGTGTTTCCGAACGGTTGCTGACGATGCTTAATAGCGGTGCGCTACCCGAGGTGAAAAAGGCCGTCATCGCCAATGCCCAGTCGAAGGTGCTGATCGTGGAGTTTCACCAGCCGATTGCCGCCCGCGTGCTGAAAGCGGCGCAAGAGAGAGGCGCGCTGCCATACCCGGTGGGCGCTGAGTCGAAGTATGAGATCCCTCCGCTGTTCTATCGCCTTTCGGGGACGTTTCGCGAAGCGAATCCGTCGCTGGGTGAATATGCAATTCGTATTAATCCCAACCGAAGTGGAGAACAGACCGTGCTGCGTATTTTGCGCGAGAGCGTGAGTGCGATAACCTGTGAATGAGCGTTGAATCTATAAATGCAAATAACCGGGAAAATGTTCCCGGTTTTTTAACTCTGCCTATTCTGGATTTGAAACGATTACTTCTCTACCGGAGCGACTGGCCCGCAACCGCCAATCATTTTGGAAATAGAAATAGCCGGATGCAGCAGGTAATCATAAGAGCAGGTCTTATCACGGTTTTCGATATGGCCGGTACATGCTGTCAGTGTTGCCAGTGCAGCACCTACCAGTGCCATTTTAATAAACTTATTCATCTACATTCCCTATGTGTTAAATATATATATAATTTACCGATTGAAGAAGCGAATATAATTCGCCACTGCTCATGTTAACGATATCGGAATATTATTTTGGCGTCAGTAGTTACCTGAATAAGAAAACAGGGAATAGGCTTAACTTGTTGTAATGTATTGATTAACAATTAGTCCATTTTCGGACTTATTATTAGGAAGAAAATAAAAAGGCCGGATAAGTCCGGCCTTCACAATTAACGACCTGGCTTTAATGATTTGAGAACCAATTTAGCTTATCACGCAGCCCAACCACGCGGCCGACAATAATCAGCGCCGGGCTGGCGACTTGTTGCGCCAGTTCGCCCAGTTGTGCCAGTTCGCCGTTCACAACCCGCTGTTTCACCGAGGTGCCATTCTCAACCAGTGCGACCGGCATATCGGCCTGCATGCCAAATTCGATCAGTTTTTGCTGGATAGTGGCCGCCTGATTCAGCCCCATATAGAACACCAGCGTCTGTTTTTCTGCTGCCAGGTTTTCCCAGTCCAGCTCGCCGCCAGTCTTCAGGTGTCCGGTAACCAGACGTACGCTCTGGGCGTAGTCACGGTGAGTCAGCGGAATGCCGGAGTAGGCGGAACAACCGGACGCTGCCGTAATTCCCGGTATCACGGAGAATGGAATGCCAGCGTAGCACAGCGTTTCCAGCTCTTCGCCGCCACGACCAAAGATAAACGGATCGCCGCCTTTCAGACGGACGACGCGTTTGCCCTGTTGCGCTTCTCGCAGCAGGATTTGGTTAATTTCTTCCTGCGGAACGCAGTGGTAGCCTGCGCGTTTACCCACAAATACGCGGTCGGCGTCGCGACGCACCAGGTTCATGATATCGTCAGAAACCAGACGGTCATAGACCACCACATCGGCCTGCTGGATCTGCTGCAACCCTTTTAGTGTCAGAAGTCCGGCATCGCCAGGCCCTGCGCCTACCAGCACCACTTCACCGCGATGATCCAACGGCTCGCTGAGCATCTGCTCGGTAGTGTCTTCTACCGCTTTATGGTCGGCATTCGCCAGCGACTGCGCCAGCCTGTCGTTAACAAACAGCTTTTCCCAGAAGCGGCGACGTTCGCCCATCGTGGCAAACTGTTTTTTCACCCGGGGACGAAGCTGCCCGGCGTAGTGTGCAACCTGACCCAAATGTTGAGGTAAAACGGATTCCAGTTTTTCACGCAGCAGACGGGCCAGCACCGGTGAGGTGCCGCCGGAGGAGACCGCCACCATTAGCGGTGAACGGTCGATAATTGAGGGCATGATGAAACTGGCGGCTTTTGGCGCATCCACGACGTTACAGAAGATGCGACGGGATTCTGCGGCATCGCTGACGCGCTGATTCACCGCATCATCATCGGTCGCGGCAATTGCCAGCCAGCACGGATCGAGAAGGGCTTCATCAAACGGTCCTTCCACCAGCGTCAACATGTTTTCATTTGCCCATACGGTGAACTGCGGAATAAACGCCAGCGCATTAACCGTTAAACGAGCGCCTGCTTCCAGCAGTAACCGTGCTTTGCGTTCTGCGACATCACCACCGCCGACAATCAGACAGTCGCGGTCACGTAGTTGACAAAATATAGGCAAATGATCCACGACATTACCCCTTAATTATTGGCTGTAGCCTCAGTTTGGTTGATTTTTGCCGGAGCCGGTCGCTCCGATTTTGGCGTAGCATACCAATAACCTAACCCCATGAACACGACACCGGACAAAGTATTGCCGAGTGTTACCCACAGTAAGTTATGACCAATCCCCGCCAGGGTATAGGCTTCGCTGTGGTGACCGAACCAGGAGAGGGCGAACAGCGTCATGTTGGCAACCGAGTGCTCATAGCCGGATGCAATAAACGCCAGCAGACACCACCAGATAGCGATAAATTTCGCGGCGCCTTCGGTACGGATTGCCATCCAGATTGCCAGACAAACCAGCCAGTTACACAGCGCGCCTTTGAAGAACAGTACCGTTGCCGGAGCCGTGGTTTTCGCCAGCGCGACCGAGTGTACGATGCTGGTATCGACCGGTAGCAGGCTACCGCCACCCCAGCTGTACAGCAGTGCGACGAACACAGAACCCACCAGATTACCCAACCAGGTCTGCGGCAAAATCGCCCACATTTGCCCCTGACTGATGGTGCCCGCTTTGACGCCAAGCGTCAGGAACATCGTGTGACCGGTAAACAGTTCGGAACCAGCAATAATCACCAGCGTTAAGGCGATCCCAAAGGTTGCGCCCATCACCAGTGGACGCACGGACGGATCGAGTAAGTTACCGAGAGTGAAAATCAGGATAATACCGAGACCAACGTAAGCACCGGCCATCGCAGAACTGACCCAAAAACCGAGAGGATTATTTGCCGACAGGCGTGCGATGCGGGCAGCGTTAGCCGCACATTTGTTAATCGTATCTGTGAACATGATTATCCTTGAAATGAAAAAAATAAAAACGTAACCGTAGGCCGGATAAGCATTTATGCCGCCATCAGGCAATGCGCTGATGCAATTTGCCTGATGGCGCTACGCTTATCAGTCCTGCGAAAAAACAGAACTACTAATACGTTAAAAAAGGGAGGCGTTGCGCCTCCCTAAAATTCATTAACCGCGCAACTGCACGACGCCGTCTTTCACCCGCGCGTCGTAATGCGCCACGGAATGACTTTCATCCTCCATGCACAGGCCGTCGCTCAGGCGGAAGCGTTGTTTTTTCAACGGGCTGGCGACCCACAATTCGCCCTGATGTTCCGCAATCAGTCCGCGGGACAGCACGCTGGATTCAAAGAACGGGTCGATGTTGCTGATCGCAAACACCTGGTCGCTGTGATACGGACGAAAAATAGCGACCTGTTCCTCACCTAACAACGCGCAGACGCCGGTTGCGGGCAGGATGTCATCAATGTGGCAGATGTTTTTCCACTGGCTCATGCGTTTTCCTCCACCAGAGTGACCGGGATGCGTTCATACGGCGTGGCCGGACGGTGCTGTTCACGTTCAGGCATCACCTGGACGTTCGGATCGCGTTTATCGCTGTTGATGAAGTGTCTGAAACGCGTCTGGGCAGACGGCGTGTTGACGGTTTCCGTCCACTCGCAGACCACGGCTTCGCGCAGACGAGCCATCTCTTCTTCCAGATGTTCGTTCAGACCCAGTTTGTCGTCGATGATGACGGAACGCAGATACTCAATGCCGCCTTCCAGGTTGTCTAACCACGGGGCGGTACGGGTCAGTTTGTCCGCCGTACGGATGTAGAACATCATGAAACGGTCGAGATATTTGAGCAGAGTTTCACGATCGATATCCGCTGCCAGTAGATCCGCATGACGCGGCTTCATCCCGCCATTACCGCAGACGTACAGGTTCCAGCCTTTCTCGGTCGCGATGATACCGACGTCTTTGCCCTGGGCTTCGGCACATTCACGGGTACAGCCGGAAACGCCGAACTTCATCTTGTGCGGGGTACGAATGCCTTTGTAGCGGTTTTCCAGCTCAACGCCGAAGCCCACGCTGTCACCCACGCCGTAACGGCACCAGGTGCTGCCCACACAGGTTTTCGCCATGCGCAGCGCTTTGGCGTAGGCATGACCGGTTTCGAAGCCAGCTTCAATCAGTTGGCGCCAGATTTCCGGCAGGTCGTCTTTTTGCGCGCCGAACAGGCCGATACGCTGAGAACCGGTGATTTTGGTGTACAGGTTAAATTCACGGGCGATACGACCTACGGCAACCAGACCTTCCGGCGTGATTTCACCGCCAGCAGAGCGCGGGATCACGGAGTAGGTCCCGTCTTTCTGGATGTTCGCCAGGAAGTTGTCGTTGGTATCCTGCAGCGGAGTGTGCTGCGGTTTCAGGATGTACTCATTCCAGCAGGAGGCCAGCAGAGAGCCCACGGTCGGTTTACACACTTCGCAGCCATAACCTTTACCGTGTTTTGCCAGCAGTTCCTCGAAAGTTTTGATGCCTTCCACACGAATCAGGTGGAACAGTTCCTGGCGCGAGTAAGCAAAGTGCTCGCACAGGTTGTTGTTCACTTCGATACCCTGTTTCGCCAGTTCGGCATTCAGCACCTGGGTAACCAGCGGGATACAGCCGCCGCAGCCGGTACCGGCTTTGGTTTCGGCTTTCAGCGCGGCAACGGTGTGGCAGCCTTTGTTGATGGCGGCGACCAGCATACCTTTGGTGACGTCGAAACAGGAGCAAATCTGCGCGCTGTCCGGCAGTTTATCCACGCCGATAGACGGCTTACCACTGCCGGCATGGGCGGGCAGGATCAGCGAGTCCGGGTTTTCCGGCAGTTCGATAGCGTTCAGAACCAGTTGCAGCAGGTTGCCATAATCACTGGTATCCCCCACCAGTACCGCGCCGAGCAGGGTTTTGTTATCTGGGCTTACGATAAGGCGTTTGTAGACCTCTTTGCTTTCGTCGAGGTAAACGTAACTACGGGCACCCGGCGTACGACCATGTGCGTCGCCAATACCGCCAACGTCAACGCCCAGCAGTTTCAGCTTGGCGCTTAAATCTGCGCCTTCGAAGGCGTTTTCGTTCTCGAGGATATGGTCAACGGCGACCTGCGCCATTTTGTAGCCCGGTGCGACCAGACCGTACACCCGGTTGTTCCAACTGGCACATTCGCCGATGGCGTAGATATCCGGATCGGACGTCTGGCAGGCATCGTTGATCACAATCCCGCCGCGCGGCGCGACCTCCAGACCACACTGGGTCGCCAGTTTGTCGCGTGGGCGAATACCGGTGGAGAAGACGATAAAGTCCACTTCCAGCTCGCTACCGTCGGCAAAACGCATCGTTTTACGGGCTTCGGTGCCTTGCTGAACGATCTCCAGGGTGTTTTTGCTGGTGTGCACGCGCACGCCCATGCTTTCAATCTTGCGACGCAACTGTTCGCCGCCCATATGGTCAAGCTGTTCGGCCATCAGCATCGGGGCGAATTCAATCACGTGGGTTTCCACGCCAAGATTTTTCAGCGCGCCTGCCGCTTCCAGACCTAACAGACCGCCGCCGACGACCGCACCACGCTTGCTGCGACGAGCGCAGGATTCAATCGCGTTGAGGTCTTCGATGGTGCGATAAACGAAGCAGTCCTGGGTTTCGGAACCTTTAATCGGCGGGATCCACGGATAAGAACCGGTCGCCATAATCAGCTTGTCATAGTAAACCGTACGGCCCGCACTGGAGTGAATCACTTTTTCCTGGCGGTTGATGGTAATCGCACGTTCGCCGACCAGCACGTTAACACCGTGCTTCTCGTAAAATCCTTCACGGACCAGAGACAGTTCTTCAGCGGTGTGATGTGAGAAGTAGGATGACAGGTGCACACGGTCATATGCCTTGCGGGGTTCTTCGCAGAAAACAGTAATATCAAAATTGGCAGCGTCGGATTTATCAAGAAGGTCCTCAATAAAGCGATGGCCGACCATACCATTACCGATAATAGCGAGTCTGACTTTGCTCATTTTTGCCTCGATTTCTTTTCTATTACTGCCTACCTTAACGATTCAGCACCCCCACTTATTGATGCAAATCAAATTCACCTTTATATACCTCTTAAGGAGTATATTGCTGATTTGACAGCATTTTCTTAAGTTGTGGAAATATCAGACTTTTCGCGATCGTACAAATAACGTACAAAACAAGGGGTTTTTAGCAGAGGAAGGCTACCACTAAAGATTGGCTGGCCTACATCGTTCGAGGAAGGGGAGAGAAACGTGAAAAGGCCGGATGGCGGCAGCGCCTTATCCGGCCTACAAAGAGGATCACTATCCGGCAAATAACGTTACTGTGCTGCCGGGGCGTCATGCTGGCGATGACGGGTCACAAAACCGAGGATAAAACACATGACGAAGACGATGGCGTACAGGCCATTCGCGGTGAGCAAAGCCGCCTGAGGACCGCTGTGCGCCACGATAGGACCGGTGACGACAAACGTCAGCATGGTGCCGATGGTGCCGCAGGTCAGGACGAAGTTAACCAGTTTTGGCGAGGCTACGCGGGTCTGCTGCGAACCCAGGGTGATGATAGTGGTATAGATGGCGCTGGAGAAAAAGCCGAGAGCCAGAATAAACCACGGCATATGTTCAGGCGTCCCGGTGATGAACAGGTACATCAGCACGGTGGCCAGTGCCGCCAGGACGGTCAGAATGCGCTGTAAGTCGAAGAAACGCAGAATGAAACTGAAGGCCCACATCCCGAACATGTACGACATCCAGAAGTTGCTGACCAGCGTACCGGCATCGTTCAGGCTCATCCCCAACCCTTTCGCGTACTCGGGTACCCAGGAGATAAAGCCCAGCTGACCGAGGATGTAACACAGCGCAGCGACAGACAGAAACAGGACGCCGATGCCCCATTTCTCTTTCACGACTGGCGTATCGCTTTGCGGCGCGTGTTTGCCCAGCGGCGGGAATTCACAGCCGAAGGTCAGAAGAAAAATAGCGACATAGACCAGGCCGATGCAGGCGTACACCCAGTACCACTCGATGCTGCGCGCCAACAGGAACGCGGCGACCATCGGGAAAACCATCCCAGCCATGCTGAAGAAGGAGTCAGTAAACAGCAGACGGGAGCCGCGCTGACGACCTTCATACATCTGCGTAATCAGGAACGTACCAATCGACATGGTGATCCCGCTGACCAGCCCCAGCACAAACATTGCGGCAGAGAACAGAGCCAGACTATGGCTGAACATCAGACCGGCAACGGCCAGCACCATCAGGATAAAGCCAAAGCGCAGTTGCGTTTTCAGCGGAACAATTTCCATCAACCAGGCATTAAGGAAAATGGAGATCAAGATACCGGCGTTCAGGAAGGTGAAAGTGTTACTCATACTGGAAACCGGCAACTGGAAATATTCTGCGATGTTTCCCATCACCATCCCGGTGACAATAACCAACGCACCGGTGAGGGCGTAGGAGAGAAAGCTAATCCATGTGAGCTTGATACGATTGCTGTTAGTCATGACTGGCCTGTAAATGGAAGTAAAGCGCATTGACGGCGCCGGGAACGGGCGGATTTTAGGCGTTTTAGTGATGTATTTAAACTTTTATCGGAAATTACAGAGTCTGTTACATATTTAAAAGTGATATAAATCACAATAATTAAGGTATTGATGAAGTTACATATGTTTCAGGTACGTAAAATTAGGTAAAGGGATGGCCTTGTCCCTGAAGGCTCTTTAGAATCAAACCACTGGCTTTTGTTACCGCTCTCCTAAAGGAAATCTCATGCTCAAATCGACCCTGGCGGCTGTTGCAGCTGTTTTCGCCCTTTCTGCTCTCTCTCCCGCAGCGCTGGCAGCAAAAGGGGATCCGCACGTTTTGCTGACAACCTCTGCAGGTAATATTGAACTGGAACTGAATAGCCAGAAAGCGCCTGTTTCAGTGCAAAACTTTGTCGATTATGTGAACAATGGTTTCTATAACAACACCACGTTTCACCGTGTCATTCCGGGCTTTATGGTCCAGGGCGGCGGCTTCACCGAGCAGATGCAGCAGAAGAAACCTAATCCTCCGATTAAAAACGAAGCCGATAACGGCCTGCGTAACACGCGCGGCACCATCGCGATGGCGCGTACTGCCGATAAAGACAGCGCGACCAGCCAGTTCTTTATCAACGTGGCGGATAATGCTTTCCTCGATCACGGCCAGCGTGACTTCGGCTATGCCGTATTTGGTAAAGTTGTGAAAGGGATGGACGTGGCCGATAAGATTTCCCAGGTGCCGACCCATGATGTCGGCCCTTACCAGAATGTGCCGTCAAAACCGGTGGTTATCCTCTCCGCAAAAGTGCTGCCGTAATCCTTCCCCGCGCGGGTGTTGCAAGCCCGCGTCGTTTTATCCTCCCTGCGTAACCGCGTTTTGCTGCTTATACTTGTGGCAAACACGGATCAATCAGGGAGGCGTACAGTGAAAAAACTCACCGACAGGCAAAAATCCCGGCTCTGGGAACAGCAGCGCAACGTGAATTTTCAGGCCAGCCGCCGTCTTGAGGGCGTCGAAAGTCCGTTAGTCACGCTTAATGCCGCAGAGGCGCTGGCGCGTCTGGAAGAACTCCGGAGGCACTATGAGCGATAAAATCGGCGACGACCGCGATCCGTATCTCTACCCCGGACTGAATGTGATGCGTAACCGTCTGGGGATCCACCAGATCGGGCGTCTGGAGCAGGCCGCTTACGAACTGACCGCATTGCGTGCAGCGACCATCGAACTGGGCCCGTCGAAGCGCGGGTTGCCTCATCTGTGTGCGATTCATCGTCAGCTTTACCAGGACGTCTTTGACTGGGCGGGTCATCTGCGTGAAGTGGATATCTATCAGGGTGATACCCGTTTCTGTCATTTCGCTTACATCGAAAAAGAGGGGAATGCCCTGATGCAGGATCTGGAGGAAGAGGGCTACCTGATGGGGCTGCCGAAAGAGAAGTTCGTCAGCCGCCTTGCGCATTATTACTGTGAGATCAACGTGCTACATCCGTTTCGTCTTGGCAGCGGCATGGCACAGCGGATTTTCTTCGAACAACTGGCTATTCATGCTGGCTATCTTCTTCGCTGGGCTGATGTGCCGGTGGCGGAATGGAGTCGGGCGAATCAGGAAGGGGCGATGGGCGACCTTAGCGCATTGCAGGCGATATTTCGTAAAGGGGTAAGCGAAGCTGAGGAAACTGAGTAGAATAGCGCGGTTTTCCTCGACCGGAGCCGCCATGATCCTGCTTATCGACAACTACGATTCTTTCACTTGGAACCTTTATCAGTATTTTTGTGAGCTGGGCGCTGACGTGCAGGTTAAGCGCAATGATGAGTTGACGCTGTCGCAGATCGATGCGCTACAGCCGCAAAAAATCGTCATCTCGCCCGGCCCCTGCACCCCGGATGATGCCGGAATTTCGCTGGAGGTGATTCGCCATTATGCCGGACGGTTGCCGATACTGGGCGTCTGTCTGGGGCATCAGGCGATGGCGCAGGCTTTTGGCGCAACGATCGTACGCGCCGAAAAAGTGATGCACGGAAAAACGTCGCCTATCCACCACACGGGACAGGGCGTGTTTCAGGGGTTAACTAACCCGCTTACCGTCACCCGCTATCACTCGCTCGTCATCGACCCCGCCACACTCCCCGACGGCTTTGAGGTGACTGCCTGGAGCGAAACGCAGGAGATTATGGGGATCCGCCATACGACGTGGGATCTGGAAGGCGTGCAGTTTCACCCGGAAAGTATTCTCAGCGAACAGGGGCATCAGCTGCTGGCAAATTTCCTTAATCGGTGATTTGTGGTTGCTATCCGATGATTTTTTATGCATATTTTGTGATTATATTTTCACATTCATTTTTGCATAACTGGATGGGCATGAGATGGCAACTGAACAAACGGCAGTAACCCGGGCAACTTTCGATGAAGTCATTCTGCCGATTTATGCACCGGCGGAATTTATTCCGGTAAAAGGGAAAGGCAGCCGGGTCTGGGATCAGCAGGGCAAAGACTATGTTGATTTCGCGGGCGGAATTGCGGTGACCGCGCTGGGGCATTGCCATCCGGCGTTGGTGGCGGCCCTGAAAACCCAGGGTGAAACGCTCTGGCATACCAGTAACGTCTTTACCAACGAACCCGCACTGCGTCTGGGACGAAAAATAATCGATGCCACCTTTGCCGAGCGCGTGCTGTTCATGAACTCCGGGACAGAAGCCAACGAAACGGCGTTCAAGCTGGCGCGTCATTATGCCTGCGTGCGCCATAGCCCGTTCAAAACCAAAATTATTGCCTTTCATAATGCGTTCCACGGTCGTTCGCTGTTTACCGTCACTGTCGGCGGTCAGCCGAAGTATTCCGATGGTTTCGGGCCAAAACCGGCGGATATCGTCCACGTTCCGTTTAACGATCTTCACGCAGTGAAAGCGGTGATGGATGACCATACCTGTGCTGTCGTGGTTGAGCCGGTACAGGGTGAGGGGGGCGTTCTGGCCGCGACGCCAGCGTTCCTGAAAGGTCTGCGCGAGCTCTGCGATCAGCATCAGGCACTGCTGGTGTTTGATGAAGTACAAAGCGGGATGGGGCGTACCGGCGATCTGTTTGCCTATATGCACTATGGCGTGACGCCGGATATTCTCACCAGTGCGAAAGCGCTGGGCGGCGGCTTCCCGGTGAGCGCGGTATTGACGACGCAGGAGATTGCTTCAGCGTTTCACGTCGGCTCTCATGGCTCGACCTACGGCGGTAACCCGCTGGCCTGCGCCGTGGCGGAAGCGGCATTCGACATCATCAACACGCCGGACGTGCTGGGTGGCGTACAGGTGAAGCGGCAGAGATTCGTTCAACATCTGCAGCAGATTGATGAGCAGTACCACGTGTTCAGCGATATTCGTGGTATGGGCCTGTTGATTGGTGCCGAGCTGAAACCACAATACAAAGGACGCGCGCGTGATTTCCTCTATGCGGCGGCGGAGGCTGGCGTGATGGTGTTGAATGCCGGTCCTGACGTGATGCGCTTTGCCCCATCGCTGGTGGTGGAAGAGGCGGATATCGACGAAGGGATGCAGCGTTTTGCACAGGCTGTTGCGAAGGTTGTCGGTTAACACCAGGCCTGATGGCGCTGTACTTATCAGGCCTGGTGTCGATAACACGATCCGTGCAGGCCGGATAAGGCGTTATGCCGCTATCCGGTAATCCGTGTTAACCCCGCATATCCCGCAAGCGACGGCTGAGCCAGATTCCGTGGTGCGGCCGCTGACGCCATGCCACAGACGAGATGGTGTGCATGGTGTTAAGGTGACCAATAACGCGCTGCAGATGCTGTTCCAGGGTACTTAACGGACCGTGGGACAGCATTTCTGGCGCTTCCAGAATATTCACATCCCCTGAGCTGCCGGGCCCGTCATACTCCAGTCGCTGCTGACAGCGTTGCAGCGCTATTTCACACGATTGCAGATACCGCTGCGCCAGGTCCGGCGTCAGCATCGTATGCTCACGCGCCAGCGTGGTCATGGCGTTGATATGTTCGACGATAAACTGACTGTGCGTCACCCACAGCTTCATATCTTCCAGATAATGGCTGTTAAAGCCGGGTTCCTGCATCGCCTGATTGAGCGAGTTGAACAACGTATTGTGCGCCTGGTTGACCCGCATACGTTGCCAGGCGAGCGGCGTGGGTTGCGGATCGTCGCTCAGAATCAGACGAATGGCTTCCTGATCGGCCTCCAGCGCATCATGGGCGTTTTTACGCAACAGACCACTCTGCCACTGCGGCCACAGCCAGACGGTGCCGCCAAACGCAATCAGGCAGCCTATTACCGTATCGACAAATCGTGGAATGATGAACTGTTCGCCGTCCAGTGTCAGCAGTTGCAGGGTATACACCGCTGTGACGGTAAATCCAACCGTCGCCCAGCCGTAGTTTTTGCGGATGGTCAGATAACTGACCAGGGTTATTATCAGCATCAGGGCCAGCGTATATCCCTCGGGAATATGAAAGTGCAGCGTCACGCCTGCGATAATCAGCCCCACCAGCGTTCCCGCTGAACGGTGCAGAATACGCACGCGGGTGGCGCCGTAACCGTTTTGCGTCACAAACAGCACCGTCATCAGGATCCAGTAAGGCTTCGGCAGATGCAGCGCGGTTCCCATCAGACTGGCGATGCTGAGCATGACGCTGATCCGCCCGGCGCTACGTAGCGCCGGAGATTTCAGCGAGAGGTAGTTTTTCAACGCCGGCAGCAGCGGTAGCCGACGCTGCTTATCGGCCATCAGATCGCGGGCGTACAACGGGCGCTGGGTGCGAAGCACGCGGGCGATACGGCTGAAGTGCCAGTAACAGAACTGCCCGACGGGGTTATCCGGATGCTGATGAGCAATTTTTTCCAGCGCGCCAATCTGCTTTTGCATAGTGAACCGCGTCGGCAGCCGGTGATACAGAATGTCATCCGCCAGTACGCGCAGGCGAGCGGCGACCGTTTGCGCATTCCAGCGAATCACCTGTTCCGCGTGGCTGCGCTCGACCAGCTTTTGCACTTCTTCCGGCTGATGCAGACTGACGGAGATATGTTCCTGCAGATCCAGCGCTTCCTGAAAGGCGCGCAGCATCCGTTTATAGTCATTATTGTGATGTGCCGACAGCATGTGCATCTGCTGATAGCACTGAGTGATGAGGTCGACGGCTTTCTGCTGGCGCACCAGAAGCGGCGGCAGGGCTTTTTCCGGGTCGGTGTGCTGGGTCAACATGCTGTATTTGGCTTCGCAGTAATCCGCCAGTTCCCGGTATAACAGACTCAGCGACTCGCGCAGCGGCTGTTCGCGCCAGAGCCAAAACCAGAACCAGTTAAATAATCCATACCATAATGTGCCCAGCGCGTAGATCAGCAGCGGCTCCCAGACCGGCATATTTCCCGCGAGGCTCAGTGTGAAAATCGCCGCAATCAGCGAGGCCGGAAGCAAACGCGCGTGGAGGGAGCTCAATTCAGCGGTGACGCCGAGCGTGAGCGTCAGGCCGGTCAGGATCAGGGGTAACGGCACCGCCTGCGCCAGCAGCAGCTGCATGATCAGGCTACAGCCGGCAAACAGCGATGCACCGATAATCAGGCGTTTGAAAAAGCGTTTGTGCGGAGTATCAAGCCCGGCAATGTTGCAGCAGGCGGGAACCAGAGAGAAGAGCAGGCCCAGATGTAACTGCCCGATGATCAGGCCGACGGCCACGGGCAAACAGAGCACCAGCGTTTGACGTAGTGCATAGTTGATTTCTGGGTGATAAATCAGTCTGCGCCACATTGGCAAAACAAAAATGACGCACTACCGGGTAGCGCGTCATTTCCGATGAGATTAACGAGTGCCGTAAACGACGATCGTTTTACCGTGAGCGGAGATCAGGTTCTGATCTTCCAGCATCTTCAGAATACGACCAACGGTTTCGCGAGAGCAGCCAACGATCTGACCAATCTCCTGGCGAGTGATTTTGATCTGCATACCGTCCGGGTGAGTCATCGCATCAGGTTGTTTCGCCAGATTCAGCAGAGTCTGGGCGATACGACCGGTCACGTCGAGGAAGGCCAGGTTACCGACTTTCTCTGAAGTGACTTGCAGGCGGCGAGCCATTTGGGAAGAGAGGCGCATCAGAATATCCGGGTTCACCTGGATCAACTGACGGAATTTCTTGTAGGAAATTTCAGCCACTTCACACGCTGTTTTCGCTCGAACCCATGCGCTACGTTCCTGGCCTTCTTCAAACAGGCCCAGTTCGCCAATAAAATCACCCTGATTCAGATAAGAAAGGATCATTTCTTTCCCTTCCTCATCCTTAATCAACACTGCCACTGAGCCCTTAACGATGTAGTACAACGTTTCTGCTTTTTCACCCTGGTGAATCAGCGTGCTCTTGGACGGGTACTTATGAATGTGGCAATGAGACAAGAACCATTCAAGTGTCGGGTCTGTTTGCGGTTTGCCAAGCACCATGCGCGATTATCCTCTGTTATAAGCTGTCTCCAGAGCCAAAAAATGCCGCTGTCTCTGGGGTTGCAAAAATGTGCTTCCCGCGTCCTGGGAAGAGGCTGTCAAAAACAAACTGCAGCCTTTAATGTGAAGTCCTCTGCATACATGCAGTACATCAATGTATTACTGTAGCATCCTGACTGTTTTAGCATAGCTTTAGCCGTGTGTCTCCTGGTGTCTCGCTTCAGCATGACGGAGGTCGCCTTCCGTTGCGAGAATTGTTATGTACGCGTAATCTGTCAGGAAAATTGACGCACTGGAGTTAAAAAATATGCAAGCGCGTGTTAAATGGGTTGAGGGGTTAACCTTCCTGGGTGAGTCGGCTTCCGGACACCAGATTTTGATGGACGGTAACTCTGGCGATAAAGCGCCGAGCCCGATGGAAATGGTGCTGATGGCCGCGGGCGGCTGCAGCGCAATTGACGTGGTTTCTATCCTGCAAAAAGGCCGTCAGGATGTAACGAACTGCGAAGTGAAACTGACGTCGGAACGTCGCGAAGAGGCGCCACGCCTGTTCACCCACATCAATCTGCACTTTATTGTCACGGGAAATGACCTGAAGGATGCCGCTGTTTCGCGTGCGGTCGATCTGTCGGCGGAGAAGTACTGCTCTGTGGCGCTGATGCTGGGAAAAGCGGTCAACATTACCCATTCGTATGAAGTGATTGCGGCGTAATTTTTCATGTCGCTGGATGGCGGCCAGCGTCTGGTCCGGCCTACAGATTCCTGATTTGTAGGCCCGATAAGCGTAGAGCCATCGGGCACTTCCCATCGTTTATTCGATCTTCTTGCCTTCCATCAGTCGCTGTACCAGCGGCAACATGATGAGTTCCATTGCCAGCCCCATTTTGCCGCCAGGTACCACCAATGTATTGATGTGGGAAATGAATGAACCCTGCAGCATCGCCAGCAGCCAGGGGAAATCGATCCCTTCCAGATTACGGAAATGGATCACGACAAAGCTCTCATCCAGTGACGGGATGCCTTTGGCCGCGAACGGGTTTGAGGTATCTACGGTGGGAACGCGCTGGAAGTTGATGTGGGTGCGGGAGAACTGCGGCGTGATGTAGTTGATATAGTCGTCCATCGAACGCACCACCGAATCCATCACTGCTTCACGAGAATGGCCTCGTTCGCTGGTATCGCGGGTAAGCTTCTGGATCCACTCCAGGTTAACGATGGGGACCACGCCGACCAGTAGATCAACATGGCTTGCAACCTCATGCTGGGGCGTGACGACGCCGCCGTGCAGGCCTTCATAGAACAGCACATCGGTGGGTTCCGGCAGGGGTTGCCACGGGGTAAACGTCCCCGGCACCTGATTCCACGGGACGGCTTCATCGTAGGTATGCAGATATTTACGCGACTGGCCTTTGCCCGTCTGACCGTACTCAATAAACGTCTGTTCCAGCAGACCGAAGTCATTGGCTTCGGGGCCAAAATAGCTGATGTGGCGTCCGGCGTCGCGTGCTTTGCGGATCGCCATATCCATTTCTGGACGGGTATAGCGGTGAAAACTATCGCCTTCCACCTCGGCGGCGCACAGGTTGAGCTGCGCAAAAATTTTACGGAACGCGAGGCTGGTGGTGGTGGTCCCCGCGCCGCTGGATCCTGTTACCGCAATCACCGGATGTTTGGCAGACATGTTAACTCCATCAATAAATTGATTTTTTATTATAGTCGGCCGATAGCGTGCGGGTTATTCGCGAAATTGCTTGCGCGGCATGATGTTGACGGTTTCGTGCAACTCAGACCACACCAGCACCGCTTCTCCACACTGTAACTGGCGTTTGACGTCGGCGACTTTTTGCTCAAGGGTACGTTCATGTTCACCATAATCGGTACCTTCGCGCAACACAAAGCTTTCGATCAGATTGTCCAGCGTCTCGGGGGAAAGGTCCTGCCAGGGGATCTGCATGATTAGGCCTCCAGATACGGTGTCAGCCAGTCAGGGATACGCGATTCCAGCCACATTTCTGGCCGACGTAGCGTCCCGCCGATAAATCCAACGTGCCCGCCATGTTCGGTTAACTGATATTCCACCTGCGGCGGCAAATCTTCCGCTTTGGGGATCACATGATGATCCATAAACGGGTCGTCTTTCGCGTGGATGATCAGCGTCGGAATGGCGATGTCGCTGAGTAAGGGCATTGCACTGCACTGACGATAGTAGTCGATAGCGTCGGCGAAGCCGTGAATTTTAGCGGTGATCAGATCGTCAAACTCGCGGATCCGGCGCAGGGATTTCAACTGCGCCAGACTCACCGGCAACGAGCCCGGATAGGCCGCCAGCTTGCGCGACGCGTTAGCCTTCAGCAGGTTGAGCAGATAGCGCTGATAAACACGGGAAAAGCCTTTATCCATATGGTAGCTACAGGCTTCCAGTACAAAAGGAGCTGAGACAATGACCGCCGCATCAAGCGGGATGTTTTTCCCTTCTTTAGCCAGCAGGCACGCCAGCACATTTCCGCCGAGCGAGTAGCCTACGGCGGCCGTCGGCGCATGGCCAAATTCCCGCTGCAACCAGCCTAAGAACCAGGTTCCGTCTTCGGTTTCACCGGAGTGATAAATGCGGTTCAGGCGATTCGGTTCGCCGCTGCAACCGCGAAAGTGCATCACCACACCAAGCCAGCCACGGTTCTTTGCCGCCTCAATCAGCCCATGCGCGTACGGACTGTTCAGGCTGCCTTCCAGACCATGAAAGACCACCAGGCGCGGCTTGTGCTTCGCCTGATGCGGATCTTCACTCCATGCCAGATCGACAAAGTCGCCGTCGGGCAATTCCAGACGCTGCCAGTGGGCGTCGAAATTCACCTTTCGGCGGATCAAACGCGGCAACATAGTCTGTAGGTGGCAGTTACTGATACCGCGCATCGGGCGAAATTCGTCACTGCTGCCGTTTGGCATTTCAGGGTCGTGAAGGATTACGTGTGTCATCGCCGTTACTCGCTCAGCATCTGCTCGAGCTGTTCCTGCGCGTCCAGCCAGGCCATTTCGCACGCTTCCAGCCCGGCTTTAGCGCTGGCCTGCTGTTGCAGGCATTCCGTCAGCTCGGCTTTGCGGCTCTGGTCGTAAAGTTCGCTGTCACCCAGCTTCTCTTCCGTCTGCGCCAGCTGTGCGTTCAGCGTCTCCATCTCTTTTTCCAGACGGGCGATCTCTTTACGCAGCGGTTGGGTTTGCGTCCGCAGTTCGGCTTCTCGACGCTTCTGATCTTTACGCGCTTGCGCGCTGTTGATGTTCTCTTTTGGTGTCTCATCAGACTGGCTTTCCTGCTTCTGCACATCGCTCAGCCACTGCTGATAATCTTCCAGATCGCCATCGAACGGCTCGACCTTGCGGTCATGCACCAGGTACAGGTCGTCGGTTGTGGATCGCAGCAAATGGCGGTCGTGCGAAACCACCACCAGCGCGCCTTCAAATTCAATCAGCGCTTCGGTTAATGCCTGACGCATGTCGAGATCAAGGTGGTTAGTCGGTTCATCGAGCAGCAGCAGGTTTGGGCGCTGCCAGACGATCAGCGCCAGCACCAGTCGCGCTTTTTCGCCGCCGGAGAAACGACGCGTCTCTTCACTGACTTTATCGCCCTGGAAGCCGAAGCCGCCCAGGTAGTCGCGTAGCTTCTGTTCCAGCTCTTGTGGCGCCAGTCGCGCCAGATGCTGCAACGGCGACTCATCCGCCCGCAAATACTCGAGCTGGTGCTGGGCGAAGTAACCGAGCTTGATGCCTTTCGCCAGGCCGATTTCACCACTGACAGGGGACAGCTCACCCGCCAACAGTTTGATGAGCGTGGATTTACCGGCGCCGTTACGTCCCAGCAGACCAATACGCGATCCCGGCACCAGGTTCAGTTTGATGGAGTCCAGGATGATGCGTTCGTCATAACCGGCACTCACTTTCTCCATTTTCAGCAGCGGATTCGGCAGGCTCTCCGGCGCGCGGAAGCTGAAATGGAATGGGTTATCGACATGCGCCGGGGCAATCAGCTCCATGCGTTCCAGCATCTTGATACGGCTCTGCGCCTGCTTTGCTTTCGTGGCTTTGGCGCGGAAGCGATCGATATAGCTTTGCAGATGCGCCACGCGCTCCTGCTGGCTTTCATACATTGCCTGCTGTTGGGCCAGACGCGTGGCGCGCTGAATTTCAAACGCGCTGTAGTTGCCGGTGTACTCGAACATCGTTTGCTGTTCGATATGAATGATTTTATCCACCACCGGATCGAGGAAGTCACGGTCGTGAGAGATCAGAATCAGAGTGCCCTGATAGCTCTTCAGCCATTTTTCCAGCCAGATAACCGCATCCAGATCGAGGTGGTTGGTCGGTTCATCGAGCAGGAGGAGATCGGAGCGACAAATCAGCGCCTGGGCCAGGTTGAGACGCATACGCCAGCCGCCGGAAAAGTCGCTGACCGGACGTTCCAGTTGTTCATTAGAAAAACCGAGACCATGCAACAGGCTGGCAGCGCGGGAGCGTACGGTCCAGGCGTCGATGGCATCCAGCTTGCCGTGGACGGTGGCAATGGCGTGTCCATCGTTACGTTCGTTAGCGTCATGCAACTGGGCTTCCAGTTGACGATATTCGCGGTCGCCGTCAATGACATATTCCAGCGCGGGCTGGGGCAGGGCTGGTGTTTCCTGATTCACCCACGCCAACTGCCAGCTACCAGGAAAGGTAAAACCGCCGGCATCTGCGCTGATTTCATTTTTCAGCAATGCCAGCAGGGTAGATTTCCCGCAGCCGTTCTTACCCACCAGACCGACTTTCTGGCCCGGATTGATGGTGGCAGTGGCATTGTCCAGTAAGACGCGCACGCCGCGACGAATTTGTAACGAGGAGAAAACAATCATAAGGCGCCGTATGTTCAGACTATGTTAATTTATCATTATGATAATGTAAGGTGTGGGCCATTTTCCGCACCGGGCCGCAATGGTAGCCCAAAACGACGACTATACACAAAAACAGAAACAAACCGGGAGGGGGATGATGTCTCAGCCAGCAAAGGTCTTGCTGCTGTATGCCCATCCGGAATCTCAGGACTCGGTGGCTAACCGGGTACTGCTTAAGCCGGCCACGCAGCTCAGCAACGTTACGGTGCACGATCTCTACGCGCACTATCCTGATTTTTTTATTGATATCCCGCATGAGCAGGCGCTACTGCGTGAGCATGACGTGATCGTGTTTCAGCACCCGCTGTACACCTATAGCTGTCCGGCGTTGCTGAAAGAGTGGCTGGACCGCGTATTGAGCCGTGGCTTTGCCAGCGGCCCCGGGGGAAATCAGTTGGCGGGAAAGTACTGGCGGAGCGTGATCACAACGGGTGAACCGGAGAGCGCCTATCGCTATGACGCGTTGAATCGCTATCCGATGAGCGATGTACTGCGGCCATTCGAACTGACGGCAGGGATGTGCCGGATGCACTGGCTGAGTCCCATTATTATCTACTGGGCCAGACGACAAAGCGCGCAGGAGCTGGAAAGCCATGCAAAAGCGTATGGCGACTGGCTTGCCCATCCTGTTCCTGTGGGAGGCCGCTGATGGAAGGTTCCGATTTATTGACTGCGGGAGTGCTGTTTCTCTTCGCGGCGGTGGCTGCGGTGCCTTTGGCATCGCGGCTGGGTATTGGCGCCGTGTTGGGCTATTTGCTTGCGGGAATTGCCATTGGCCCGTGGGGGCTGGGGTTCATCAGCGACGTGGATGAGATTCTCCACTTCTCTGAACTCGGCGTCGTGTTTCTGATGTTTATCATCGGGCTGGAGCTGAACCCGTCGAAGCTCTGGCAGCTCCGGCGTTCTATCTTTGGTGTCGGGGCGGCACAGGTTCTGCTGAGTGCGGCGCTGTTGGCCGGACTGTTGATGTTGACCGATTTCTCATGGCAGGCGGCAGTTGTCGGCGGGATAGGGCTCGCGATGTCGTCAACCGCGATGGCGCTACAGTTGATGCGCGAAAAGGGGATGAACCGCAGCGAATCCGGACAACTGGGCTTTTCGGTTTTGCTGTTCCAGGATCTGGCGGTGATCCCGGCGCTCGCGCTGGTGCCGCTGTTAGCCGGTTCGGCCGATGAAGACTTTGACTGGATGAAGATCGGCATGAAGGTGCTGGCGTTTGCTGGCATGCTGATTGGCGGACGCTATCTGCTGCGTCCGGTGTTTCGCTTTATTGCCGCCTCCGGCGTGCGCGAAGTGTTTACCGCCGCCACGCTGCTGCTGGTGCTGGGATCGGCACTGTTTATGGATGCGCTGGGGCTGTCGATGGCGCTCGGCACGTTTATCGCCGGGGTGCTGTTAGCGGAAAGTGAATACCGGCACGAGCTGGAAACCGCGATCGATCCGTTTAAAGGACTGCTGCTGGGGCTCTTCTTTATTTCTGTCGGGATGTCACTCAATCTGGGCGTGCTGTATACCCACTTGCTGTGGGTTGTGGCAAGCGTGGTGGTGCTGGTGGCGGTCAAAACGTTGGTGCTTTATCTGCTGGCGCGACTGTACGGCCTGCGCAGTTCTGAAAGAATGCAGTTTGCTGGCGTGTTGAGCCAGGGCGGAGAGTTCGCTTTTGTGCTGTTCTCGACCGCGTCGTCGCAGCGGTTGTTTCAGGGCGATCAGATGGCGCTTTTGCTGGTGACCGTCACGCTGTCGATGATGACCACGCCGATGCTGATGAAGCTTATCGATAAATGGCTGTCCCGCCAGCTTAACGGCCCGGATGAAGAAGATGAAATGCCGTGGGTTGAGGATGATAAGCCGCAGGTCATCGTGGTGGGCTTTGGCCGTTTTGGTCAGGTTATCGGTCGTTTGCTGATGGCGAATAAGATGCGCATTACCGTGCTGGAGCGGGACATCAGCGCGGTGAACCTGATGCGTAAATATGGCTATAAGGTCTATTACGGCGATGCCACGCAGGTAGATCTGCTGCGTTCCGCGGGCGCCGAGGCGGCAGAATCTATCGTCATTACCTGTAATGAACCGGAAGATACGATGAAGCTGGTGGAGATCTGCCAGCAGCATTTCCCGCATTTGCATATTCTTGCGCGAGCGCGCGGACGCGTCGAAGCGCATGAGTTATTACAGGCGGGGGTCGCGCAGTTTTCCCGTGAGACCTTTTCCAGTGCGCTGGAGTTGGGACGCAAAACGCTGGTGTCGTTGGGAATGCATCCTCATCAGGCGCAGCGGGCGCAACTGCATTTCCGCCGGCTGGATATGCGGATGCTGAGGGAACTCATCCCGATGCATGCCGATACGGTACAAATCTCTCGCGCCAGAGAAGCCAGACGGGAACTGGAGGAGATTTTCCAGCGCGAGATGCAACAAGAACGACGCCAACTGGATGGCTGGGATGAATTCGAATAGAGGATAAGTATGGCAATCCGTAAACGTTTTATTGCAGGGGCGAAATGCCCTTCCTGCCAGGCGCAGGATTCTCTGGCGATGTGGCGCGAGAATAATATTGATATTGTTGAATGTGTTAAGTGCGGGCATCAGATGCGGGAAGCGGATAAAGAAGCCCGCGACCACGTTCGCAAAGAAGAGCAAGTGATCGGGATATTTCATCCAGACTAGCGATATGGCCCGAGATTTTTTAAGCTAAGGGGTACACAGGTGCAGATTTCCGCTACAATCTGCGCCAGCAATTTTCCCACGCTCAGGAGATATCATGAAAGTAGCAAAAGACCTGGTGGTCAGCCTGGCCTATCAGGTACGTACAGAAGACGGTGTGTTGGTTGATGAGTCTCCGGTGAGTGCGCCGCTGGACTACCTGCATGGTCACGGTTCCCTGATCTCTGGCCTGGAAACAGCGCTGGAAGGTCATGATGTTGGCGACAAATTCGATGTTGCGGTAGGCGCGAACGACGCTTACGGTCAGTATGATGAAAACCTGGTGCAGCGCGTTCCTAAAGACGTCTTCATGGGTGTTGACGAGCTGCAGGTTGGTATGCGTTTCCTGGCTGAAACTGACCAGGGTCCGGTACCGGTAGAAATTACCGAAGTGGAAGACGACCACGTTGTGGTTGACGGCAACCACATGCTGGCGGGTCAGAATCTGAAGTTCAACGTTGAAGTTGTGGCGATCCGCGAAGCGACCGAAGAAGAACTGGCTCATGGCCACGTTCACGGTGCGCACGGTCACGACCATGACCACGATCACGACGGCTGCTGCGGCGGTCACGGCCATGACCACGGTCACGAGCACGGCGGCGAAGGCTGCTGCGGTGGCGGTGGTAAAGGCAACGGCGGCTGCGGTTGCCACTAATACCCGTCGTCTTTCAAGCCACAGCAGCGTTGGCTGCGCTTTCGAACCCCGGTCACATAGTTTTCTATGCTCCCGGGGCTTGCTCAAGCTTGCCGCCTTGCTGTGACTCGAAATCCTTTGGGTATTTATGAGACTGTCCGATAAGCGTTGGTGCCGTCGGATACAAAAAAAGCGGGTTAAACCCGCTTTTTTTACGTCTCAATAATGAGGAGGCGGTGTCTCCTCGGCCTGGGAGGCGATGTGGGAAGGCTGGCTCGCCTTGAGCTTTTCCGTCAGCAGTCGCAGATGATCGCGCAATTTGGCCATTTCCATCTCGTGAGCGGTTACCGTTACGTTGAGCTCTTCAATGGTGATTTCCTGAAAAGCCAGCCGACTTTCCAGCTCGGCCAGCCGGGTTTCCATCGTTGTATCCTGCATGATTCACCTCATCGATTGTCTCTGGTCGCGGCGGATTCTACTTAACTTTGTCTGAATACACAGCCCTGATTCAGTCTTATCGAAACTAATTTAAACAAAAAGAGTCTCAAAAGTAGCGATAATCAGGCATGTCCGTATGTTGATTTGTTCGACAACGCTTTATAGTACGCTTCTCATAGTAAAGTTAACCATGGGGTGAGATGCCCCGGCCCTGGAGATATGGATGAAATCACTGTTTAAAGTCACTCTGCTGGCGACCACGATGGCCGTTGCTCTGCACGCCCCGATCACCTTCGCAGCGGACGCCGCAAAACCGGCCGCCGCCGCTGACAGCAAAGCTGCGTTCAAAAATGACGACCAGAAATCGGCTTATGCACTGGGCGCATCGCTGGGCCGCTATATGGAAAACTCCCTGAAAGAACAGGAAAAACTGGGCATCAAACTGGACAAAGACCAGCTGATCGCCGGCGTTCAGGATGCGTTTGCTGATAAGAGCAAACTGTCTGACCAGGAAATCGAGCAGACTCTGCAGGCTTTTGAAGCACGCGTGAAAGCTTCCGCTCAGGCGAAGATGGAAAAAGACGCGGCTGACAACGAAGCCAAAGGAAAAGCGTTCCGCACCAAGTTTGCGAAAGGGAAAGATGTGAAGACCTCTTCGACTGGCTTGCTCTACAAAGTTGAGAAAGCCGGTACCGGCGAAGCGCCGAAAGACAGCGACACTGTGGTGGTGAACTACAAAGGTACGCTGATCGACGGTAAAGAGTTTGATAACTCCTACACCCGTGGCGAACCGCTCTCTTTCCGTCTGGATGGTGTTATCCCTGGCTGGACTGAAGGTCTGAAGAACATTAAGAAAGGCGGGAAGATTCAGTTGGTTATCCCACCGGAGCTGGCTTACGGCAAAACCGGCGTTCCGGGGATCCCGGCTAACTCCACGCTGGTATTCGACGTAGAACTGCTGGATATCAAGCCAGCACCGAAGGCGGATGACAAGCCAGAAGCAGCAGCAGAAGCTGATGCAAAAGCAGCAGATGCCGCTAAAAAATAAAAACTGAGAACCGCCGCCGAACAGAGCGGCGGTTTTTTTTGTGCAGGCCGGATATAATTAATAGTGGAAAGTGGAACCACCACTGTATTAATTTAATCATCCACAAAATTAATGAGCCTGCCCTGAAAACATAACGACAGGCTCCTGAAAAGGAGTGTTTTTTTTCATGTCCAGGTCGCTATTAACCAACGAAACCAGTGAGCTTGATTTACTGGATCAACGTCCTTTCGATCAAACCGACTTTGATATTCTGAAATCCTACGAAGCGGTGGTGGACGGGTTAGCGATGCTCATTGGTTCCCACTGTGAAATCGTATTGCACTCTTTGCAGGATTTGAAATGTTCCGCCATTCGCATTGCCAACGGCGAACATACGGGACGCAAAATCGGTTCGCCGATTACTGACCTTGCGTTACGGATGCTGCACGATATGACCGGTGCAGATAGCAGCGTTTCCAAATGCTACTTTACCCGTGCGAAAAGCGGCGTTCTGATGAAGTCAGTGACGATTGCCATTCGCAATCGCGAGCATCGCGTGATTGGTCTGCTGTGCATTAACATGAACCTTGATGTCCCGTTCTCGCAGATCATGAATACCTTTATTCCCCCGGAGACCCCGGAAGTGGGATCGTCTGTTAACTTCGCCTCTTCCGTGGAAGATCTGGTGACGCAGACGCTGGAGTTCACCATTGAAGAGGTGAACGCCGATCGTAATGTCTCCAATAATGCCAAGAACCGCCAGATCGTCCTGAATCTCTATGAGAAAGGTATCTTCGATATTAAGGACGCCATCAACCAGGTTGCCGATCGTCTGAACATCTCCAAGCACACCGTGTACCTCTATATTCGCCAGTTCAAGAGCGGCGACTTCCAGGGGCAAGATAAGTAATGCGTTTTGCCATTGTGGTTACCGGTCCGGCGTATGGTACCCAGCAGGCGAGCAGCGCATTGCAGTTTGCTCAGGCGCTGATTGAAGAAGGTCATACGTTAAGCAGCGTCTTTTTCTATCGGGAAGGGGTGTATAACGCCAACCAGTTGACCTCTCCGGCCAGTGATGAATTTGATCTGGTTCGGGCCTGGCAACAAATGAATACACAGCATGGCGTTGAGCTGAACATTTGTGTGGCGGCGGCGTTGCGCCGCGGTGTGGTCGATGAAACAGAAGCGGGCAGACTGGGGCTGGCGTCCGCCAATCTGCAGCCGGGTTTTTCTCTCAGCGGACTGGGCGCGCTGGCACAAGCCTCACTGACCTGCGATCGCGTGGTACAGTTCTGATGAAACGTATTGCCTTTGTCTTTTCCACAATGCCGCACGGTAGCGCATCGGGTCGTGAAGGGCTGGACGCGCTGTTGGCGACGTCGGCGCTAACTGAAGAGATCGGCGTCTTCTTTATAGGCGATGGCGTCTTTCAGATCCTTCAGGGACAAAAGCCGGATGTCATTCTGGCTCGCGACTATATTGCGACCTTCAAACTGCTGGGGCTGTACGATATCGAACAGTGCTGGTTATGCGCCGCCTCGCTGCGCGAGCGTGGACTCGAAGAAGGGGCCAGTTTTGTCGTCGAGGCGACGCCGCTGGAGCCAGACGCGCTGCGTCGCGAGCTGGGCAACTACGATGTCATCCTGAGATTCTGAGGTTTTCATGCTGCATACTTTACACCGCTCCGCGTGGCTCTCTGATTTCTCTGCAATCCTGCGTCTGCTCGCAGAAGGCGATGAACTTTTGTTGCTCCAGGATGGTATTACCGCTGCAGTAGAAGGCAGCCGCTTCCTTGAAAGCCTGCAAAACATCCCCATAACGGTATATGCACTGAAAGAAGACATTGACGCTCGTGGTTTGGGTGGTCAAATTTCAGACAGTGTCGTCAGGGTTGACTATACTGACTTCGTCAGACTTACGGTTAAGCACGCCAGCCAGATGGCCTGGTGATTGTGTGATCGTTGTATATTTCTTGACACCTTTTCGACACCGCCCTAAAATTCGGCGTCCTCATATTGTATGAGGTCGTTTTATTACGTGTTTACGAAGCAAAAGCTAAAACCAGGAGCTATTTAATGGCAACAGTTAACCAGCTGGTACGCAAACCACGCGCTCGCAAAGTTGCAAAAAGCAACGTGCCTGCGCTGGAAGCATGCCCGCAAAAACGTGGTGTATGTACTCGTGTATATACTACCACTCCTAAAAAACCGAACTCCGCACTGCGTAAAGTATGCCGTGTTCGTCTGACTAACGGTTTCGAAGTGACTTCCTACATCGGTGGTGAAGGTCACAACCTGCAGGAGCACTCCGTGATCCTGATCCGTGGCGGTCGTGTTAAAGACCTCCCGGGTGTTCGTTACCACACCGTACGCGGTGCGCTTGACTGCTCCGGCGTTAAAGACCGTAAGCAAGCTCGCTCCAAGTATGGCGTGAAGCGTCCTAAGGCTTAATGGTTCTCCGTTAAGTAAGGCCAAACGTTTTAACTTAAATGTCAAACTAAACTCGTAGAGTTTTGGACAATCCTGAATTAACAACGGAGTATTTCCATGCCACGTCGTCGCGTCATTGGTCAGCGTAAAATTCTGCCGGATCCGAAGTTCGGATCAGAACTGCTGGCTAAATTTGTAAATATCCTGATGGTAGATGGTAAAAAATCTACTGCCGAAACAATCGTATACAGCGCGCTGGAGACCCTGGCTCAGCGTTCTGGTAAATCTGAACTGGAAGCTTTCGAAGTAGCTCTCGAAAACGTGCGCCCGACTGTCGAAGTTAAGTCTCGCCGCGTTGGTGGTTCTACTTATCAGGTACCAGTTGAAGTCCGTCCGGTTCGTCGTAATGCTCTGGCAATGCGTTGGATCGTTGAAGCTGCTCGTAAACGCGGTGATAAATCCATGGCTCTGCGCCTGGCGAACGAACTTTCTGATGCTGCAGACAACAAAGGTACTGCAGTTAAGAAACGTGAAGACGTTCACCGTATGGCAGAAGCCAACAAGGCGTTCGCACACTACCGTTGGTAATCCCTTCGGAGTTTTAGTCACCAGGCGGGCGCTTCCAGTAAGCAGCCCGCTTTGGGCTACTTAAATTGAACGCCTAAAAGATAAACGAGGAATCAAATGGCTCGTACAACACCCATCGCACGCTACCGTAACATCGGTATCAGTGCGCACATCGACGCCGGTAAAACCACTACTACCGAACGTATTCTGTTCTACACCGGTGTAAACCATAAAATCGGTGAAGTTCATGACGGCGCAGCCACCATGGACTGGATGGAGCAGGAGCAGGAACGTGGTATTACTATCACTTCCGCAGCGACTACTGCATTCTGGTCTGGTATGGCTAAGCAGTATGAACCGCATCGCGTAAACATCATCGACACCCCGGGGCACGTTGACTTCACTATCGAAGTAGAACGTTCCATGCGTGTTCTTGATGGTGCGGTAATGGTTTACTGCGCAGTTGGTGGTGTTCAGCCGCAGTCTGAAACCGTATGGCGTCAGGCAAACAAATATAAAGTTCCGCGCATTGCGTTCGTTAACAAAATGGACCGTATGGGTGCGAACTTCCTGAAAGTTGTTGGTCAGATCAAAACCCGTCTGGGCGCGAACCCTGTTCCGCTGCAGTTGGCGATTGGCGCTGAAGAAGCGTTCACCGGTGTTGTTGACCTGGTGAAAATGAAAGCCATCAACTGGAACGAAGCAGATGCAGGCGTTACCTTCACTTACGAAGATATCCCGGCTGACATGCAGGAACTGGCTGAAGAATGGCACCAGAACCTGATCGAGTCCGCTGCGGAAGCTTCTGAAGAGCTGATGGAGAAATACCTGGGTGGTGAAGAACTGACTGAAGAAGAGATCAAAAAAGCTCTGCGTCAGCGCGTTCTGAACAACGAAATCATCCTGGTAACCTGTGGTTCTGCATTTAAGAACAAAGGTGTTCAGGCGATGCTGGATGCGGTAATTGATTACCTGCCATCCCCGGTTGACGTACCTGCGATCAACGGTATCCTGGACGACGGTAAAGATACGCCTGCTGAGCGTCACGCTAGCGACGACGAGCCTTTCTCTGCACTGGCATTCAAAATCGCTACCGACCCGTTCGTGGGTAACCTGACCTTCTTCCGTGTGTACTCCGGTGTGGTTAACTCTGGTGATACCGTACTGAACTCCGTGAAATCTGCACGTGAGCGTTTCGGTCGTATCGTTCAGATGCACGCTAACAAACGTGAAGAGATCAAAGAAGTTCGCGCGGGCGACATCGCTGCTGCGATCGGTCTGAAAGACGTAACTACTGGTGACACCCTGTGTGACCCGGATGCGCCGATCATTCTGGAGCGTATGGAATTCCCTGAGCCGGTAATCTCCATCGCCGTAGAACCGAAAACCAAAGCTGACCAGGAAAAAATGGGTCTGGCTCTGGGCCGTCTGGCTAAAGAAGACCCGTCATTCCGCGTATGGACTGACGAAGAATCTAACCAGACCATTATCGCCGGTATGGGTGAACTGCACCTCGACATCATCGTTGACCGTATGAAGCGTGAATTCAACGTTGAAGCGAACGTCGGTAAACCTCAGGTTGCTTACCGCGAAGCGATTCGTGCGAAAGTTACCGATATCGAAGGTAAACACGCCAAGCAGTCTGGTGGTCGCGGTCAGTATGGTCATGTTGTTATCGACATGTACCCGCTGGAGCCGGGTTCTAACCCGAAAGGCTACGAGTTCGTCAACGACATTAAAGGTGGTGTAATCCCTGGCGAATACATCCCTGCCGTTGATAAAGGTATCCAGGAGCAGCTGAAAGCCGGCCCGCTGGCAGGTTACCCGGTTGTTGATATGGGTGTTCGTCTGCACTTCGGTTCTTACCATGACGTTGACTCCTCTGAACTGGCGTTTAAACTGGCTGCGTCTATTGCCTTTAAAGAAGGCTTTAAGAAAGCTAAACCAGTTCTGCTTGAGCCAATCATGAAGGTTGAGGTAGAAACGCCGGAAGAAAACACCGGTGATGTTATCGGTGACTTGAGCCGTCGTCGCGGTATGCTGCGCGGTCAGGAATCCGAAGTCACTGGCGTTAAGATCCACGCTGAAGTTCCGCTGTCTGAAATGTTCGGATATGCAACTCAGCTGCGTTCTCTGACCAAAGGTCGCGCATCGTACACTATGGAATTCCTGAAGTATGATGATGCACCGAACAACGTTGCTCAGGCCGTAATCGAAGCCCGTGGTAAATAATCCACAGGATTAAAACCTAAGTCCCGTGCTCTCTCCACAAGGGGAGAGCGCTATAGTAAGGAATATAGCCGTGTCTAAAGAAAAATTTGAACGTACAAAACCGCACGTTAACGTCGGCACCATCGGCCACGTTGACCACGGTAAAACTACCCTGACTGCTGCAATCACTACCGTACTGGCTAAAACCTACGGCGGTGCTGCTCGTGCATTCGACCAGATCGATAACGCGCCGGAAGAAAAAGCTCGTGGTATCACCATCAACACCTCTCACGTTGAATATGACACCCCGACTCGCCACTACGCACACGTAGACTGCCCGGGCCACGCCGACTATGTTAAAAACATGATCACCGGTGCTGCGCAGATGGACGGCGCGATCCTGGTTGTTGCTGCGACTGACGGCCCGATGCCGCAGACTCGTGAGCACATCCTGCTGGGTCGTCAGGTAGGCGTTCCGTACATCATCGTGTTCCTGAACAAATGCGACATGGTTGATGACGAAGAGCTGCTGGAACTGGTAGAAATGGAAGTTCGTGAACTTCTGTCTCAGTACGATTTCCCGGGCGACGACACGCCGATCGTTCGTGGTTCTGCTCTGAAAGCGCTGGAAGGCGAAGCAGAGTGGGAAGCGAAAATCATCGAACTGGCTGGCTTCCTGGATTCTTACATTCCGGAACCAGAGCGTGCGATTGACAAGCCGTTCCTGCTGCCGATCGAAGACGTATTCTCCATCTCCGGTCGTGGTACCGTTGTTACCGGTCGTGTAGAACGTGGTATCATCAAAGTTGGCGAAGAAGTTGAAATCGTTGGTATCAAAGAGACTGCTAAGTCTACCTGTACTGGCGTTGAAATGTTCCGCAAACTGCTGGACGAAGGCCGTGCGGGTGAGAACGTTGGTGTTCTGCTGCGTGGTATCAAACGTGAAGAAATCGAACGTGGTCAGGTACTGGCTAAGCCGGGTTCTATCAAGCCGCACACCAAATTCGAATCTGAAGTGTACATCCTGTCCAAAGACGAAGGCGGCCGTCATACTCCGTTCTTCAAAGGCTACCGTCCGCAGTTCTACTTCCGTACTACTGACGTGACTGGCACCATCGAACTGCCGGAAGGCGTAGAGATGGTAATGCCGGGCGACAACATCAAAATGGTTGTTACCCTGATCCACCCGATCGCGATGGACGACGGTCTGCGTTTCGCAATCCGTGAAGGCGGCCGTACTGTAGGTGCGGGCGTTGTTGCTAAAGTAATGAGCTAATAATTACTCATTAGTTCTGCACTAAAAAAGGGCGCTTCGGCGCCCTTTTTGCTGCCCGTTATTTAGCTTGTCACATTTCTTCGCAATTTTAACTCCGCTCCCGTTACGTAGAGAGAATTGTGCTATTGTAATCATAACTATTCTCATTTACACTTTGCGCAGAAATTGAACGGGAGCGATCATGTACGTTTGTTTGTGTAATGGTGTAAGTGATAAAAAAATTCGCCAGGCGGTACGTCAGTTTCATCCTCAATCCTTCCAGCAGCTACGCAAGTTTATTCCTGTGGGAAATCAATGCGGTAAATGCGTTCGTGCGGCACGCGAAGTCATGCAGGATGAATTAATGCAAATGCCAGAATTTAAAGAGATCGCCTGAGTCACACTCTTTTTTTTGACATCCCTGTAGCCCCATCTATGCTCTGGAGAGTGGAAGCGGAGGGACTATAAAATGAAAGGTGATGTTAAAATCATAAATTATCTCAATAAACTATTGGGAAATGAGCTTGTCGCGATCAACCAGTATTTTCTCCATGCACGTATGTTCAAAAACTGGGGCCTGACTCGCCTCAATGATGTCGAGTACCATGAATCCATCGATGAAATGAAACACGCGGATAAATATATTGAGCGTATTTTGTTTCTGGAAGGGATCCCGAACCTACAGGATCTCGGCAAATTGGGGATTGGCGAAGATGTCGAAGAGATGCTGCAGTCCGATCTCCGGTTAGAGCTCGAAGGGGCGAAAAACTTACGTGAAGCTATCGCCTATGCCGATACCGTTCATGATTATGTCAGCCGGGATATGATGATCGAAATCCTTGCGGATGAAGAAGGACATATCGACTGGCTGGAGACAGAACTGGATCTCATCTCGAAAATTGGTCTGCAAAATTACCTGCAGTCGCAAATTAAAGTGACCAGCTAATCGCTCCTGAGGTGAAACGGTAATATCCGGTAATGAAACCCGCAGCTGCCAGAAATGGCCCAAAAGGTTGCGGGTTTTTTAATGCCGATTTCCCATGAACTATCCCCACAGCCACAATACCGAAACACGCCAGCAGCGCCGCCCAAAAGATTAAAAAAGGCAAAGGCATCCACCCATGCCAGGCACCCAGCGCGGCAAGGAATTTCACATCACCATAGCCGAGCCCTTCTTGCTTACGAACCAGCCGATAACCCCAGTAGATAAAGGCAAAGCTGGCGTAACCCGCGACGGCGCCCCATACGGCATCGGCAAGTTGTGTCGGGATGATGCACAGGTGAAAGATCAATCCGCCCCACAGCAACGGGCAGGTAAACCGGTCCGGCAGTCGTCCGCTGCGCATATCGCAGAAACTCAAAGTCAAAGACAATGCGGTATACAGCAGCAGAAAGGGTAGGGCAGCAGACATCATGTCATCCTCCATCAACCATGGCGCTACTTTAAAGAAGATGGATAAGGGAGCAAGGCGCTACTATGGGTATTGAGGGACGCTTTCCAGTAAATCCGCAGTGTTTCTTTCACAACAGAAAATCCCGGAACCCTGTTCGCATTGCGGGCGAAGTGATTAATATCTACGCGACACTTGCTTCAGTCTGATATTTGCGTATAATGCGCGGGCTTGTCTTAATTGACGGCAGGTTCGATCTGAACCTCGGATAGCCGATTTGGCTGTCTAACAATGCTCCCAATCGGGGAGCTACGTAAGAACGGTTACACTCTCCCATCAATCGTAATGGGTCTGAGGAGTAATCATTTTCGTTTATAAAATAATTGGAGCTCTGGTCTCATGCAGAACCAAAGAATCCGTATCCGCCTTAAAGCGTTTGATCATCGTCTGATCGATCAATCAACCGCGGAAATCGTCGAGACTGCTAAGCGCACTGGTGCGCAAGTCCGTGGTCCGATCCCGCTGCCGACCCGCAAAGAGCGTTTCACCGTTCTGATCTCTCCGCACGTCAACAAAGACGCGCGTGATCAGTACGAGATTCGTACTCACAAGCGTCTGGTTGACATCGTTGAGCCAACTGAAAAAACCGTTGATGCTCTGATGCGTCTGGACCTGGCTGCCGGTGTAGACGTGCAGATCAGCCTGGGTTAATCAGGTCATCGAGCGATTGAGAGGTTGATACAATGATTGGTTTAGTCGGTAAAAAAGTGGGTATGACCCGCATCTTCACTGAAGATGGCGTATCTATCCCAGTAACCGTAATCGAAGTTGAAGCAAACCGCGTTACTCAGGTTAAAGATCTGGCTAGCGATGGCTATCGTGCTGTTCAGGTTACCACTGGTGCTAAAAAAGCTAACCGTGTAACTAAGCCGGAAGCTGGTCACTTTGCTAAAGCTGGCGTAGAAGCTGGCCGCGGCCTGTGGGAGTTCCGTCTGGCAGATGGTGAAGAATTCACTGTTGGTCAGAGCATTAGCGTTGAACTGTTTGCTGACGTTAAAAAAGTTGACGTAACCGGTACCTCTAAAGGTAAAGGTTTCGCAGGTACCGTTAAGCGCTGGAACTTCCGTACCCAGGACGCGACTCACGGTAACTCCTTGTCTCACCGCGTTCCGGGTTCTATCGGTCAGAACCAGACTCCGGGCAAAGTGTTCAAAGGCAAGAAAATGGCAGGCCAGATGGGTAACGAGCGTGTAACCGTTCAGAGCCTTGACGTAGTACGCGTTGACGCTGAGCGCAACCTGCTGCTGGTTAAAGGTGGTGTTCCGGGTGCAACCGGTTGCGACCTGATCGTTAAACCAGCTGTGAAGGCGTAAGGGGATAGCAATGGAATTAGTATTGAAAGACGCGCAGAGCGCGCTGACTGTTTCCGAAACTACCTTCGGTCGTGATTTCAACGAAGCGCTGGTTCACCAGGTTGTTGTTGCTTATGCAGCTGGTGCTCGTCAGGGTACTCGTGCTCAGAAGACTCGTGCTGAAGTAACTGGTTCAGGCAAAAAGCCGTGGCGCCAGAAAGGTACCGGCCGTGCGCGTTCAGGTTCTATCAAGAGCCCGATCTGGCGTTCCGGTGGCGTGACCTTCGCTGCTCGTCCGCAGGACCACAGTCAAAAAGTTAACAAAAAGATGTACCGCGGCGCGCTGAAAAGCATTCTGTCCGAACTGGTACGTCAGGATCGTCTGATCGTTGTCGAGAAGTTCTCTGTTGAAGCGCCTAAAACTAAGCTGCTGGCACAGAAACTGAAAGACATGGCTCTGGAAGATGTGCTGATCATCACCGGTGAGCTGGACGAAAACCTGTTCCTGGCTGCGCGCAACCTGCACAAGGTTGACGTACGCGATGCAACTGGTATCGACCCGGTTAGCCTGATCGCCTTCGACAAAGTCGTAATGACTGCTGATGCTGTTAAGCAAGTTGAGGAGATGCTGGCATGATTCGTGAAGAACGTCTGCTGAAGGTGCTGCGTGCACCGCACGTTTCTGAAAAAGCGTCTACTGCGATGGAAAAAACTAACACCATCGTTCTCAAAGTTGCTAAAGACGCGACCAAAGCAGAGATCAAAGCTGCTGTGCAGAAACTGTTTGAAGTCGAAGTCGAAGTCGTTAACACCCTGGTTGTTAAAGGGAAAGTTAAACGTCACGGACAGCGTATCGGTCGTCGTAGCGACTGGAAAAAAGCTTACGTCACCCTGAAGGAAGGCCAGAATCTGGACTTCGTTGGCGGCGCTGAGTAAGTCGGAGGAGTAATACAATGGCAGTTGTTAAATGTAAACCGACATCTCCGGGTCGTCGCCACGTCGTTAAAGTGGTTAACCCTGAGCTGCACAAGGGCAAACCTTTTGCTCCGTTGCTGGAAAAAAACAGCAAATCCGGTGGTCGTAACAACAATGGCCGTATCACCACCCGTCATATCGGTGGTGGCCACAAGCAGGCATACCGTATTGTTGACTTCAAACGCAACAAAGATGGTATTCCGGCAGTTGTTGAACGTCTTGAGTACGATCCGAACCGTTCCGCGAACATCGCGCTGGTTCTGTACAAAGACGGTGAGCGCCGTTACATCCTGGCCCCTAAAGGCCTGAAAGCTGGCGACCAGATCCAATCTGGCGTTGATGCTGCAATCAAACCAGGCAACACCCTGCCGATGCGCAATATCCCGGTTGGTTCTACCGTTCATAACGTAGAAATGAAACCAGGTAAAGGCGGTCAGCTGGCACGTTCCGCTGGGACTTACGTTCAGATCGTTGCTCGTGATGGTGCTTATGTCACCCTGCGTCTGCGTTCTGGTGAAATGCGTAAAGTCGAAGCAGACTGCCGTGCAACTCTGGGCGAAGTTGGCAATGCTGAGCATATGCTGCGCGTTCTGGGTAAAGCAGGTGCTGCACGCTGGCGTGGTGTTCGTCCGACCGTTCGCGGTACCGCGATGAACCCAGTCGACCACCCACATGGTGGTGGTGAAGGTCGTAACTTTGGTAAGCACCCGGTAACTCCGTGGGGCGTTCAGACCAAAGGTAAAAAGACCCGCAGCAACAAGCGTACTGATAAATTCATCGTACGTCGCCGTAGCAAATAATTTTAGAGGATAAGCCATGCCACGTTCTCTCAAGAAAGGTCCTTTTATTGACCTGCACTTGCTGAAGAAGGTAGAGAAAGCGGTGGAAAGCGGAGACAAGAAGCCCCTGCGCACTTGGTCCCGTCGTTCAACGATCTTTCCTAACATGATCGGTTTGACCATCGCTGTCCATAATGGTCGTCAGCACGTTCCAGTATTTGTAACCGATGAAATGGTCGGTCACAAACTGGGTGAATTCGCACCGACTCGTACTTATCGCGGCCATGCTGCTGATAAAAAAGCGAAGAAGAAATAAGGTAGGAGGAAGAGATGGAAACTATCGCTAAACATCGCCATGCTCGTTCTTCTGCTCAGAAGGTTCGCCTTGTTGCTGACCTGATTCGCGGTAAGAAAGTGTCGCAGGCTCTGGATATTCTGACCTACACCAACAAGAAAGCGGCTGTACTGGTCAAGAAGGTACTGGAATCTGCCATTGCTAACGCTGAACACAACGATGGCGCTGACATTGACGATCTGAAAGTTACGAAAATTTTCGTAGACGAAGGCCCGAGCATGAAGCGCATTATGCCGCGTGCAAAAGGTCGTGCAGATCGCATCCTGAAGCGCACCAGCCACATCACTGTGGTTGTGTCCGATCGCTGAGACTCTGGAGACTAGCAATGGGTCAGAAAGTACATCCTAATGGTATTCGCCTGGGTATTGTAAAACCATGGAACTCTACCTGGTTTGCGAACACCAAAGAATTCGCTGACAACCTGGACAGCGATTTTAAAGTACGTCAGTACCTGACTAAGGAACTGGCTAAAGCGTCCGTATCTCGTATCGTTATCGAGCGTCCGGCTAAGAGCATCCGTGTGACTATTCACACTGCTCGCCCGGGCATCGTAATCGGTAAGAAAGGCGAAGACGTAGAAAAACTGCGTAAGGTCGTAGCGGATATCGCTGGCGTTCCTGCACAGATCAATATCGCCGAAGTTCGTAAACCTGAACTGGACGCAAAACTGGTTGCTGACAGCATCACTTCTCAGCTGGAACGTCGTGTTATGTTCCGTCGTGCGATGAAGCGTGCTGTACAGAACGCAATGCGTCTGGGCGCTAAAGGGATCAAAGTTGAAGTTAGCGGCCGTCTGGGCGGCGCGGAAATCGCACGTACCGAATGGTACCGCGAAGGTCGCGTACCGCTGCACACTCTGCGTGCTGACATCGACTACAACACCTCTGAAGCGCACACCACTTACGGTGTAATCGGCGTTAAGGTATGGATCTTCAAAGGCGAGATCCTGGGTGGTATGGCTGCTGTTGAACAACCGGAAAAACCGGCTGCTCAACCTAAAAAGCAGCAGCGTAAAGGCCGTAAATAAGGAGCGTCGCTGATGTTACAACCAAAGCGTACAAAATTCCGTAAAATGCACAAAGGCCGTAACCGCGGTCTGGCTGCTGGCGCGGATGTTAGCTTCGGCAGCTTCGGTCTGAAAGCTGTTGGCCGTGGTCGTCTGACTGCCCGTCAGATCGAAGCAGCACGTCGTGCTATGACCCGTGCAGTTAAGCGTCAAGGTAAGATCTGGATCCGTGTATTCCCGGACAAACCGATCACTGAAAAGCCGCTGGCAGTGCGTATGGGTAAAGGTAAAGGTAACGTGGAGTATTGGGTTGCCTTGATTCAGCCGGGTAAAGTCCTGTATGAAATGGACGGCGTACCGGAAGAGCTGGCCCGTGAAGCATTCAAGCTGGCAGCAGCGAAACTGCCGATTAAAACCACCTTTGTAACTAAGACGGTGATGTAATGAAAGCAAAAGAGCTGCGTGAGAAGAGTGTTGAAGAGCTGAACACCGAGCTGCTGAACCTGCTGCGTGAGCAGTTCAACCTGCGTATGCAGGCTGCAAGTGGCCAGCTGCAACAGTCTCACCTGTTGAAGCAAGTGCGTCGTGATGTCGCACGCGTTAAGACTTTACTGACTGAGAAGGCGGGTGCGTAATGACCGATAAAATCCGTACTCTGCAAGGTCGCGTTGTTAGCGACAAAATGGAGAAATCCATTGTTGTTGCTATCGAACGTTTTGTGAAACACCCGATCTACGGTAAATTCATTAAGCGTACGACCAAACTGCACGTACATGACGAGAACAACGAATGCGGTATCGGCGACAAGGTTGAAATCCGTGAATGCCGTCCGCTGTCCAAGACTAAGTCCTGGACGCTGGTTCGCGTTGTAGAGAAAGCGGTTCTGTAATACAGTACGCGTTCTCAACGAATAAACGGCTCAGCGATGGGCCGTTTATTTTTTCTACCCATATCCTGAGAGCGGTGTTATAATGCCGCGCCCTCGATATGGGGCTTTTTTAACGACCTGATTTCGGGTCTCAGTAGTAGTTGACATTAGCGGAGCACTAAAATGATCCAAGAACAGACTATGCTGAACGTCGCCGACAACTCCGGTGCACGTCGCGTAATGTGTATCAAGGTTCTGGGTGGCTCGCACCGTCGCTACGCAGGCGTAGGCGACATCATCAAGATCACCATCAAAGAAGCAATTCCGCGTGGTAAGGTCAAAAAAGGTGATGTGCTGAAGGCGGTAGTGGTGCGCACCAAGAAGGGTGTTCGTCGCCCGGACGGTTCTGTCATTCGCTTCGATGGTAATGCATGCGTTATTTTAAACAATAACAGCGAGCAACCTATCGGTACGCGTATTTTTGGGCCGGTAACTCGTGAACTTCGTAACGAGAAGTTCATGAAAATTATCTCTCTGGCACCAGAAGTACTCTAAGGAGCGAATCATGGCAGCGAAAATCCGTCGTGATGACGAAGTTATCGTGTTAACCGGTAAAGATAAAGGTAAACGCGGTAAAGTTAAGAATGTCCTGTCTTCCGGCAAGGTCATCGTTGAAGGTATCAACCTGGTTAAGAAACACCAGAAGCCGGTTCCGGCTCTGAACCAACCAGGCGGCATTGTAGAGAAAGAAGCAGCTATTCAGATCTCTAACATTGCACTCTTCAATGCGGCAACCGGTAAGGCTGACCGTGTAGGCTTTAGATTCGAAGACGGCAAAAAAGTCCGTTTCTTCAAGTCTAACAGCGAAACTATCAAGTAATTTGGAGTAGTACGATGGCGAAACTGCATGATTACTACAAAGACGAAGTAGTTAATAAACTCATGACTGAGTTTAACTACAATTCTGTCATGCAAGTCCCTCGGGTCGAGAAGATCACCCTGAACATGGGTGTTGGTGAAGCGATCGCTGACAAGAAACTGCTGGATAACGCAGCAGCTGATCTGACAGCAATCTCCGGTCAAAAGCCGTTGATCACCAAAGCACGCAAATCTGTTGCAGGCTTCAAAATCCGTCAGGGCTATCCGATCGGCTGTAAAGTAACTCTGCGTGGCGAACGCATGTGGGAGTTCTTTGAGCGCCTGATCACTATTGCTGTACCGCGTATCCGTGACTTCCGTGGCTTGTCCGCTAAGTCATTCGACGGTCGTGGTAACTACAGCATGGGTGTCCGTGAGCAGATCATCTTCCCAGAAATCGACTACGATAAAGTCGACCGCGTTCGTGGTTTGGATATTACCATTACCACTACTGCGAAATCTGACGAAGAAGGCCGTGCTCTGCTGGCTGCCTTTGACTTCCCGTTCCGCAAGTAAGGTAGGGTTACTGAATGGCTAAGCAATCAATGAAAGCACGCGAAGTAAAACGCGTAGCTTTAGCTGATAAATACTTCGCGAAACGCGCTGAACTGAAAGCGATCATCTCTGATGTGAACGCTTCCGACGAAGAACGTTGGAACGCTGTTCTTAAGCTGCAGTCTCTGCCGCGTGATTCCAGCCCGTCTCGTCAGCGTAACCGCTGCCGTCAAACAGGTCGTCCACATGGTTATGTGGGCAAGTTCGGGTTGAGCCGTATCAAGTTACGTGAAGCCGCTATGCGCGGTGAAGTACCAGGCTTGAAAAAGGCTAGCTGGTAATTGTCACCAATTGAATCACGGGAGTAAAGACAGATGAGCATGCAAGATCCGATCGCGGATATGCTGACCCGTATCCGTAACGGTCAGGCCGCGAACAAAGCTGCGGTCACCATGCCTTCCTCCAAGCTGAAAGTGGCAATTGCCAACGTGCTGAAGGAAGAAGGTTTTATTGAAGATTTTAAAGTTGAAGGCGACACCAAGCCGGAACTGGAACTGACTCTTAAGTATTTCCAGGGTAAAGCTGTTGTAGAAAGCATTCAGCGTGTCAGTCGCCCAGGTCTGCGCATCTACAAACGTAAAGATGAGCTGCCGAAAGTTATGGCGGGTCTGGGTATCGCGGTTGTTTCTACCTCTAAAGGTGTTATGACTGATCGTGCAGCGCGCCAGGCTGGTCTTGGTGGCGAAATTATCTGCTACGTAGCCTAATCGGAGGAAAAAATGTCTCGTGTTGCTAAAGCACCGGTCGTTGTTCCTGCCGGCGTTGATGTAAAAATCAACGGTCAGGTTATTACGATCAAAGGTAAAAACGGCGAGCTGACTCGTACTCTCAACGATGCTGTTGAAGTTAAACATGCAGATAATGCACTGACCTTCGGTCCGCGTGATGGTTACGTAGACGGTTGGGCTCAGGCTGGTACCGCGCGTGCCCTGCTGAATTCAATGGTTATCGGTGTTACCGAAGGCTTCACTAAGAAGCTGCAGCTGGTTGGTGTAGGTTATCGTGCAGCGGTTAAAGGGAACGTAGTAAACCTGTCATTAGGTTTCTCACACCCGGTTGACCATCAGCTGCCGGCAGGGATTACTGCAGAATGTCCGACTCAAACTGAAATCGTGCTGAAAGGCGCTGATAAGCAGGTAATCGGCCAGGTTGCAGCAGATCTGCGTGCCTACCGTCGTCCTGAGCCTTACAAAGGCAAGGGTGTTCGTTACGCCGACGAAGTCGTGCGTACCAAAGAGGCTAAGAAGAAGTAAGGTAACACTATGGATAAGAAATCTGCTCGTATCCGTCGTGCGACCCGCGCACGCCGCAAGCTCAAAGAGCTGGGCGCAACTCGCCTGGTGGTACATCGTACCCCGCGTCATATTTACGCACAGGTAATTGCACCGAACGGTTCTGAAGTTCTGGTAGCTGCTTCTACTGTAGAAAAAGCTATCGCTGAACAACTGAAGTACACCGGTAACAAAGACGCGGCTGCAGCTGTGGGTAAAGCTGTCGCTGAACGCGCTCTGGAAAAAGGCATCAAAGATGTGTCCTTTGACCGTTCCGGGTTCCAATATCATGGTCGTGTCCAGGCACTGGCAGATGCTGCCCGTGAAGCTGGCCTTCAGTTCTAAGGTAGAGGTGTAAGATGGCTCACATCGAAAAACAAGCTGGCGAACTGCAGGAAAAGCTGATCGCGGTAAACCGCGTATCTAAAACCGTAAAAGGTGGTCGTATTTTCTCCTTCACAGCTCTGACTGTAGTAGGCGATGGTAACGGTCGCGTTGGTTTTGGTTACGGTAAAGCGCGTGAAGTTCCAGCAGCGATCCAGAAAGCGATGGAAAAAGCCCGTCGCAATATGATTAACGTCGCGCTGAACAACGGCACCCTGCAACACCCGGTTAAAGGTGTTCACACGGGTTCTCGTGTATTCATGCAGCCAGCTTCCGAAGGTACCGGTATCATCGCCGGTGGTGCAATGCGCGCCGTTCTGGAAGTTGCTGGAGTTCATAACGTTCTGGCTAAAGCATATGGTTCCACCAACCCGATCAACGTGGTTCGTGCAACTATTGATGGCCTGGAAAATATGAATTCTCCAGAAATGGTCGCTGCCAAGCGTGGTAAATCCGTTGAAGAAATTCTGGGGAAATAAACCATGGCAAAGACTATTAAAATTACTCAAACCCGCAGTGCAATCGGTCGTCTGCCGAAACACAAGGCAACGCTGCTTGGCCTGGGTCTGCGTCGTATTGGTCACACCGTAGAGCGCGAGGATACTCCTGCTGTTCGTGGTATGGTCAACGCGGTTTCCTTCATGGTTAAAGTTGAGGAGTAAGAGATGCGTTTAAATACTCTGTCTCCGGCCGAAGGCTCCAAAAAGGCGGGTAAACGCCTGGGTCGTGGTATCGGTTCTGGCCTCGGTAAAACCGGTGGTCGTGGTCACAAAGGTCAGAAGTCTCGTTCTGGCGGTGGCGTACGTCGCGGTTTCGAGGGCGGCCAGATGCCTCTGTATCGTCGTCTGCCGAAATTCGGCTTCACTTCTCGTAAAGCAGCGATTACAGCCGAAGTTCGTCTGTCTGACCTGGCTAAAGTAGAAGGCGGTGTTGTAGACCTGAACACGCTGAAAGCGGCTAACATTATCGGTATCCAGATCGAGTTCGCGAAAGTGATCCTGGCTGGTGAAGTCACTACTCCGGTAACTGTTCGTGGTCTGCGTGTTACTAAAGGCGCTCGTGCTGCTATCGAAGCTGCTGGCGGTAAAATCGAGGAATAAGTAGCAGATGGCTAAACAACCGGGATTAGATTTTCAAAGTGCCAAAGGTGGCTTAGGCGAGCTGAAACGCAGACTGCTGTTTGTTATCGGTGCGCTTATCGTGTTCCGTATTGGCTCTTTCATTCCGATCCCTGGTATTGATGCCGCTGTACTTGCCAAACTGCTTGAGCAACAGCGAGGCACCATCATTGAAATGTTTAACATGTTCTCTGGTGGTGCTCTCAGCCGTGCTTCTATCTTTGCCCTGGGTATTATGCCGTACATTTCGGCATCAATTATTATCCAGCTGCTGACGGTGGTTCACCCAACGCTGGCAGAAATTAAGAAAGAAGGGGAGTCTGGTCGTCGTAAGATCAGCCAGTACACCCGTTACGGTACTCTGGTGCTGGCGATATTCCAGTCGATCGGTATTGCTACCGGTCTGCCGAATATGCCTGGTATGCAAGGCCTGGTCATGAACCCGGGCTTTGCATTCTACTTCACCGCTGTTGTCAGTCTGGTCACAGGGACGATGTTCCTGATGTGGTTGGGCGAACAGATTACTGAACGTGGTATCGGTAACGGTATTTCGATCATTATCTTCGCCGGTATTGTCGCGGGACTCCCGCCAGCCATTGCCCATACTATCGAGCAAGCGCGTCAAGGCGACCTGCACTTCCTCGTGTTGCTGTTGGTTGCAGTATTAGTATTTGCAGTGACGTTCTTTGTTGTATTTGTTGAGCGTGGTCAACGCCGCATTGTGGTAAACTACGCCAAACGTCAGCAAGGTCGTCGTGTCTATGCTGCACAGAGCACACATTTACCGCTGAAAGTGAATATGGCGGGGGTAATCCCGGCAATCTTCGCTTCCAGTATTATTCTGTTCCCGGCAACCATCGCGTCATGGTTCGGGGGCGGTACTGGTTGGAACTGGCTGACAACAATTTCGCTGTATTTGCAGCCTGGGCAACCGCTTTATGTGTTACTCTATGCGTCTGCAATCATCTTCTTCTGTTTCTTCTACACGGCGTTGGTCTTCAACCCGCGTGAAACAGCAGATAACCTGAAGAAGTCCGGTGCATTTGTACCAGGAATTCGTCCGGGAGAGCAAACGGCGAAGTATATCGATAAAGTAATGACCCGCCTGACTTTGGTCGGTGCGCTTTACATTACCTTTATCTGCCTGATCCCGGAGTTCATGCGTGATGCAATGAAAGTACCGTTCTACTTCGGTGGGACCTCACTGCTTATCGTTGTTGTCGTGATTATGGACTTTATGGCTCAAGTGCAAACTCTGATGATGTCTAGTCAGTACGAGTCTGCATTGAAGAAGGCGAACCTGAAAGGCTACGGCCGATAATTGGTCGCCCGAGAAGTTACGGAGAGTAAAAATGAAAGTTCGTGCTTCCGTCAAGAAATTATGCCGTAACTGCAAAATCGTTAAGCGTGATGGTGTCATCCGTGTGATTTGCAGTGCCGAGCCGAAGCATAAACAGCGCCAAGGCTGATTTATTCGCATATTTTTCTTGCAAAGTTGGGTTGAGCTGGCTAGATTAGCCAGCCAATCTTTTGTATGTCTGTACGTTTCCATTTGAGTATCCTGAAAACGGGCTTTTCAGCATGGTGCGTACATATTAAATAGTAGGAGTGCATAGTGGCCCGTATAGCAGGCATTAACATTCCTGATCAAAAACATGCTGTGATCGCGTTAACGTCGATCTACGGCATCGGTAAGACCCGTTCTAAAGCCATCCTGGCTGCAGCGGGTATCGCTGAAAATGTTAAGATCAGTGAGCTGTCTGAAGGACAAATCGACACGCTGCGTGACGAAGTTGCCAAATTTGTCGTTGAAGGTGATCTGCGCCGTGAAATCAGCATGAGCATCAAGCGCCTGATGGATCTTGGTTGCTATCGCGGTTTGCGTCATCGTCGTGGTCTGCCAGTGCGCGGTCAGCGTACTAAGACCAACGCACGTACCCGTAAGGGTCCGCGCAAACCGATCAAGAAATAATCGGGGTGATTGAATAATGGCAAAGGCACCAATTCGTGCACGTAAACGTGTAAGAAAACAAGTCTCTGACGGCGTGGCTCATATCCATGCTTCTTTCAACAACACCATCGTGACTATCACTGATCGTCAGGGTAACGCGCTGGGTTGGGCAACAGCCGGTGGTTCCGGTTTCCGTGGTTCTCGCAAATCTACTCCGTTCGCAGCTCAGGTTGCAGCAGAGCGTTGCGCTGACGCCGTAAAAGAATACGGTATCAAGAATCTGGAAGTTATGGTTAAAGGTCCGGGTCCAGGCCGCGAATCTACTATTCGTGCTCTGAACGCCGCTGGTTTCCGCATCACTAATATTACTGATGTGACTCCGATCCCTCATAACGGTTGTCGTCCGCCGAAAAAACGCCGCGTATAACGCTTCGTTTTCCAGGTTTGTTGGAGAAAGAAAATGGCAAGATATTTGGGTCCTAAGCTCAAGCTGAGCCGTCGTGAGGGCACCGACTTATTCCTTAAGTCTGGCGTTCGCGCGATCGATACCAAGTGTAAAATTGAACAAGCTCCTGGCCAGCACGGTGCGCGTAAACCGCGTCTGTCTGACTATGGTGTGCAGTTGCGTGAAAAGCAAAAAGTTCGCCGTATCTACGGTGTGCTGGAGCGTCAGTTCCGTAACTACTACAAAGAAGCAGCACGTCTGAAAGGCAACACCGGTGAAAACCTGTTGGCTCTGCTGGAAGGTCGTCTGGACAACGTTGTATACCGTATGGGCTTCGGCGCCACTCGTGCAGAAGCACGTCAGCTGGTTAGCCATAAAGCGATTATGGTAAACGGTCGTGTTGTTAACATCGCTTCTTATCAGGTTAGTCCGAATGACGTTGTTAGCATTCGTGAGAAAGCGAAGAAGCAGTCTCGCGTGAAAGCCGCTCTGGAGCTGGCTGAGCAGCGTGAAAAGCCAACCTGGCTGGAAGTTGATGCTGGCAAGATGGAAGGTACGTACAAGCGTAAGCCTGAGCGTTCTGATCTGTCTGCGGACATTAACGAACACCTGATCGTCGAGCTTTACTCCAAGTAAAGCTTAGTACCAAAGAGAGGACACAATGCAGGGTTCTGTGACAGAGTTTCTAAAACCGCGCCTGGTTGATATCGAGCAAGTGAGTTCGACGCACGCCAAGGTGACCCTTGAGCCTTTAGAGCGTGGCTTCGGCCATACTCTGGGTAACGCACTGCGCCGTATTCTGCTCTCATCGATGCCGGGTTGCGCGGTGACCGAGGTTGAGATTGATGGTGTACTACATGAGTACAGCACCAAAGAAGGCGTTCAGGAAGATATCCTGGAAATCCTGCTCAACCTGAAAGGGCTGGCGGTGAGAGTTCAGGGTAAAGATGAAGTTATTCTTACCTTGAATAAATCTGGCATTGGCCCTGTGACTGCAGCCGACATTACCCATGACGGGGATGTCGAAATCGTCAAGCCGCAGCACGTGATCTGCCACCTGACCGATGAGAACGCGTCTATTAGCATGCGTATCAAAGTTCAGCGCGGTCGTGGTTATGTGCCGGCTTCTACCCGAATTCATTCGGAAGAAGATGAGCGCCCAATCGGCCGTCTGCTGGTCGACGCATGCTACAGCCCTGTAGAGCGTATTGCCTACAATGTTGAAGCAGCGCGTGTAGAACAGCGTACCGACCTGGACAAGCTGGTCATCGAAATGGAAACCAACGGCACAATCGATCCTGAAGAGGCGATTCGTCGTGCGGCGACCATTCTGGCTGAACAACTGGAAGCTTTCGTTGACTTACGTGATGTACGTCAGCCGGAAGTGAAAGAAGAGAAACCAGAATTCGATCCGATCCTGCTGCGCCCTGTTGACGATCTGGAATTGACTGTCCGCTCTGCTAACTGCCTTAAAGCAGAAGCTATCCACTATATCGGTGATCTGGTACAGCGTACTGAGGTTGAGCTTCTTAAGACGCCTAACCTTGGTAAAAAATCTCTTACTGAGATTAAAGACGTGCTGGCTTCCCGTGGACTGTCTCTGGGCATGCGCCTGGAAAACTGGCCACCGGCAAGCATCGCTGACGAGTAACCGGATCACAGGTTAAGGTTTTACTGAGAAGGATAAGGTCATGCGCCATCGTAAGAGTGGTCGTCAACTGAACCGCAACAGCAGCCATCGCCAGGCTATGTTCCGCAACATGGCAGGTTCACTGGTTCGTCATGAGATCATCAAGACGACCCTGCCTAAAGCGAAAGAGCTGCGTCGCGTAGTTGAGCCGCTGATTACTCTTGCCAAGACTGATAGCGTAGCTAATCGTCGTCTGGCATTCGCCCGCACTCGTGATAACGAGATCGTGGCAAAACTGTTTAACGAGCTGGGCCCGCGTTTTGCGAGCCGCGCCGGTGGTTACACTCGCATTCTGAAGTGTGGCTTCCGTGCAGGCGACAACGCGCCGATGGCATACATCGAGCTGGTTGATCGCTCTGAGTCGAAAGCAGAAGCTGCTGCAGAGTAATCTGTAGTAACGTAAAAAAACCCGCCCCGGCGGGTTTTTTTATATCCGCAGCACCCCCACTTATCTACAATATCTGTACTCTTTTTGTTCATCCCCTGGAGTCATTATGTGGTTACTGGACCAGTGGGCAGAGCGTCATATCATTGATGCACAAAGAAAAGGCGAATTCGAAGATCTTCGCGGCGCTGGCGAACCGTTGCTGCTGGATGATGATTCACATGTGCCTGTTGAGCTACGTGCCGGTTATCGTTTACTGAAGAACGCAGGCTGTCTGCCGCCCGAACTGGAGCAGCGAAAAGAAGCTATCCAGTTGTTGGATCTGCTGAAAGGCCTTAGGCAGGATGATCCGCAGTATCTGGAAGTGAGTCGGCGTTTGTCACTGCTGGAACTGAAGCTGCGGCAGGCCGGTCTAAGCACGGAATTTTTACGCGGTGAGTATGCCGATAAGCTGCTGCATAAAATTAACGACAATTAATGGAGTAGACATGTATCGCATTGGTGAGTTAGCAAAGCTGGCGGAAGTGACCCCTGATACGATCCGCTACTATGAAAAGCAGCAGATGATGGAGCATGAAGTGCGTACAGAAGGTGGTTTCCGATTGTATACGGAAAAGGATCTTCAGCGGCTTAAATTCATCCGCTATGCCCGACAGCTCGGATTTACCCTTGAGTCGATCCGTGAATTGTTGTCGATCCGTATCGATCCCGAACATCACACCTGCCAGGAATCCAAAGGGATCGTGCAGGACAGGCTGATAGAAGTCGAAGCGCGCATTGCCGAACTGCAAAGTATGCAGCGTTCATTGCAGCGTCTGAACGATGCCTGTTGTGGCACAGCGCATAGCAGTGTGTACTGCTCAATCCTGGAAGCTCTGGAACAAGGAGCCAGTGGAGTGAAGTCGGGCTGTTGATTTATCAGACAGGTGGGACTACACTCCCGCCGTTAAACTACAAACTGGAGCTATTATGAGTCGTTATCAGCATACGAAAGGGCAGATAAAGGACAATGCCATTGAGGCATTATTACATGACCCGCTATTCAGACAGCGTGTTGAAAAGAATAAGAAAGGGAAAGGGAGTTATTTACGTAAAGGCAAACACGGTAACCGGGGTAACTGGGAGGCCAGTGGCAAGAAAGTGAATCACTTTTTTACCACTGGCCTTCTGCTTTCTGCCGTCTGTTAAGAACGATTATTCTGTTCTTTCAGCAGGTCGCGGATCTCAGTAAGCAAGACTTCTTCTTTCGTCGGCGCAGGTGCAGCCGCCGGCTCTTCTTTCTTACGATTGAGTTTGTTAATGAGCTTAATTGCCATGAAAATAGCAAATGCCACAATCACAAAGTCGAAGATGTTCTGAATAAACACGCCATAATGCATCACAACGGCAGGGATATCTCCCTGCGCATCGCGCAACGTGACGGCAAACTGCTTAAAATCGATCCCACCAATTAACAAACCCAGCGGCGGCATAATGATATCGGCAACCAGTGACGATACAATTTTACCGAACGCTGCACCGATAATGACACCCACCGCCAAATCGACAACATTCCCGCGCATCGCGAATTCGCGAAACTCTTTAATAATGCTCATTATATTCTCCCTATGCAGCTGACGTTAATAAGTTTAACAAATGTTAAGGCATTTGCCATTTAAGTATTGAGATTAACAGTATGAATTAAGCCTTGATAAATCAGGGGATTAAAAAGGGTGCGAATAATGCACCCTTCAATGTTAAAGGAAGAAAGGACTTGGCTGGAATAAGCGTTCGACGTCGGTAATAAACTTTTTATCCGTCAGGAACATAATGACATGATCGCCTTGTTCGATACGTAAATTGTCATTGGCAATCATCACATCGTTGCCACGCACTACTGCACCAATAATCGTGCCTGGCGGTAGTTTGATCTCGTCGATGACCCGGCCGACAACGCGTGAGGTGCTTTCATCGCCGTGAGCGACGGCTTCAATCGCTTCCGCGACGCCACGGCGTAATGAAGAGACGCCAACGATGTCCGCTTTTCGCACATGGCTAAGGAGAGCCGAGATGGTTGCTTGCTGGGGGGAGATCGCGATATCGATCACGCTACCCTGGACAAGATCGACATAAGCGCGGCGTTGGATCAACACCATCACCTTTTTCGCCCCCATTCGCTTAGCCAACATCGCTGACATGATGTTAGCCTCATCGTCGTTGGTAACGGCAATAAACAGATCGACCTGATCGATATGCTCTTCGGCCAGCAATTCTTGATCCGAGGCGTCGCCAAAGAAGACGATCGTATTCTGTAGTTTTTCGGCCAACTCGGCAGCGCGCTGTTGATCGCGTTCGATCAATTTCACGCTGTAATCTTTTTCCAGACGACGCGCCAGACCTGCCCCGATGTTCCCGCCGCCAACCAGCATAATGCGCTTGTAAGGTTTTTCGAGGCGCTGCAGTTCGCTCATCACCGCACGAATGTGCTGGGAAGCGGCAATAAAGAAGACTTCGTCACCCGCTTCGACAATGGTGGAGCCCTGTGGGCGGATCGGTCTGTCGTGACGGAAAATCGCCGCAACGCGGGTATCAATATGCGGCATATGCTCCCGCATCGTTGAGAGCGCGTTCCCGATCAGTGGGCCACCGTAATAGGCTTTTACTACGGCAAGGCTCACTTTACCTTCTGCGAAATTGACGACCTGTAACGCGCCAGGATATTCGATCAATCGGTAAATGCTGTCGATGACCAACTGCTCGGGCGCGATCAGGTGATCGATAGGCACGGCTTCTGAGTGGAACAGCTTGTCCGCATCACGGACATAATCAGGAGAGCGGATACGGGCGATTCTGTTCGGCGTGTTGAACAGCGAATAGGCCACCTGGCAGGCAACCATGTTCGTTTCATCGGAACTGGTCACGGCAACCAGCATATCTGCATCATCCGCGCCGGCTTCGCGTAACACACGTGGGTGCGAGCCATGTCCCTGAACGACACGCAGATCGAACTTATCCTGCAGGCTGCGCAGGCGTTCACCGTTAGTATCCACCACGGTGATGTCGTTGTTCTCGCCGACCAGGTTCTCTGCCAGCGTTCCACCCACCTGTCCTGCGCCCAGAATGATTATTTTCATCAGTCGTGACCCGTTATCCCATCACTTTTTGATTAGCTTAGCGTAAAAGAAGCCATCACCGTCTTCTGCACCCGGCAGATTTTGCAGACCCGGCATGTCGGGTGTGCCTGTCTCGCTCAGCATGGCATTCGCCGTACGCTGTAAGAAGGCGTGAACTTGCTGACTGTTCTCTTCCGGCAATACGGAACAGGTGGCATAGACCAGCGTGCCGCCGGATTTCAGATGCGGCCAGACGGCATCAAGAATTTCAGCCTGTAGCTTTGCCAGTTCGGCAATATCGCGATCGCGGCGGAGCCATTTGATATCCGGGTGACGACGGATAACCCCGGTTGCAGAGCAGGGGGCATCTAACAGGATGCGATCAAACTGCTGCTCGCCGCACCATTGTGCAGGGAAACGCCCGTCACCCTGCTTAACCGTCGCTTTCATCCCGAGACGTTTCAGGTTGTCATAAACGCGGGAGAGGCGCTGTTCATCCACATCAACTGCCAGCACGTTTGCTTCGGGAGCCGCTTCGAGAATGTGGGTGGTTTTACCGCCTGGTGCTGCACACAGATCTAAAATGTGCTCGCCGTTTTGCGGAGCAAGGAAGGTTACGCACCCCTGGGCTGAGGCGTCCTGAACGGTGACCCATCCTTCCTCGAACCCCGGAAGCGCATGGACCGGTGCTGGTGTTTCCAGACGGACGGCATCAGGATAGTCTGGATGGGGGAAACCGTTCATCCCGGCGTCTTCGAGCAGCGCCAGCCAGCTGTCGCGCGTATGGTGTGTGCGATTCACGCGTAGCCACATCGGGGGGCGCTGATTGTTGGCATCGACAATGGCTTCCCATTGCGTGGGATACGCCTTTTGCAGGCGTTTCAGTAGCCAGCCAGGGTGCAGAAAACGCGCGTCGCTGCTGGCGAATTCTGCGAGCAGTTCTTCCTGCTGACGCTGGAACTGACGCAGAACTCCGTTTATCAGCCCTTTAAGCTGCGGGCGCTTTATCGCCACGGCGCCTTCGACCGTTTCCGCCAGCGCTGCATGTGGAGGAATACGGGTATGCAGTAATTGATAGAATCCCACCATAATCAGGTAGTGCACGGTGCGCTGTTTTCCCGTCATCGGGCGGGACATCAGTTTGTTGATCAACCAGTCGAGTTGCGACAGCGTGCGCAAAACCCCAAAACAGAGTTCCTGAAGCAGCGCTTTGTCTTTATCGGAGACTTTTTGTTGTAGCGGCGGCAGGACATTGCTCAGTGAATGCCCTTGCTCGACGACCTGTTCAACGGCCTGCGCCGCCATACTGCGTAAGTTAAATTTCTTATTCATAACCGCAAAAATAAAAAGGCCCGGCAACACCGGGCGTTATCAGAAGTGGCCGTCAGACCAGATGGTTGCCAGGAATGAACCATTCCCGACGTGAATTCAGAAGATCCTGGGCGCTCATCGCTTTTTTCCCGGCGGGTTGCAATGAGAGTAGGTTCAGGACTCCGTTGCCGGTAGCGACCTGAATACCTTGTTTCGTGGCGTCAAGGATGGTTCCCGGTTCTGCCTGCGTCGGCGTCTCTATCACGGATGCCTGCCAGACTTTTACCGGCTGGCCGTCAATTTCCAGCCAGCTCATTGGCCAGGGATTGAATGCGCGAATGCAACGTTCCAGTTGTGCCGCAGAAAGCGACCAGTCGATGCGCGCTTCTTCTTTACTGAGCTTTTCTGCGTGGGTGACTAGCGCTTCATCCTGTACTTGTGGATTTGTACGGCCCTCAGCTAACTGCTTCAGCGTTTCAATCAGCCCCTGCGGACCAAGATCCGCCAGCTTGTCGTACAGCGTGCCGCTGGTGTCTTGCGCGGTGATAGGACAGGCGAGTTTGTAGAGCATATCGCCCGTATCCAGACCGACGTCCATCTGCATAATGGTGACGCCCGTTTCAGCATCGCCCGCCCAGAGTGAACGTTGAATAGGGGCCGCACCACGCCAGCGGGGCAGCAGGGAGCCGTGGACGTTAATGCAGCCGAGACGCGGCATATCCAGCACGGCTTTCGGCAGAATCAGACCATACGCTACGACGACCATAACATCTGCGTTCAGGTCAGACACCAGGTGCTGGTTTTCCTGCGGGCGCAAGGAGACGGGTTGGAAAACCGGAATGCCTTTTTCTTCGGCCAGGACTTTCACCGGGCCTGGCATCAGTTTTTTCCCCCGACCCGCCGGGCGGTCAGGTTGGGTAAACACGCCGACAACGTGATGTCCAGACGACAACAGCGCGTCAAGATGACGCGCTGCAAAGTCAGGTGTACCCGCAAAAATAATACGTAGTGAGTCTGACACGTTGATTCTTGTCCTTAAGCTCGTGCGTTCAGGCGGTCGAGTTTCTCAACTTTCTGACGAATACGTTGCTGCTTCAGCGGTGACAAATAATCGATAAACAGTTTACCGACCAGGTGATCCATCTCGTGCTGAATACAGATAGCCAGCAGGCCGTCGGCTTCCAGTTCAAACGGTTTACCTTCGCGATCGAGCGCGCGAACTTTCACTTTCTCAGCACGCGGCACTAAAGCACGTTGTTCCGGAATAGACAGACAACCTTCTTCAATACCGGTCTCGCCTTCTTTTTCCAGCAGTTCCGGGTTAATTAACACCAGGCGTTCGTCACGATTTTCCGACACGTCAATGACGATAATCCGCTGATGAATATCAACCTGCGTTGCTGCGAGGCCAATACCTTCTTCTGCGTACATCGTCTCGAACATATCATCGACAATACGCTGAATTTCTGCATTCACTTCTTCTACCGGCTTTGCGACTTTGCGAAGGCGCTCGTCCGGAATATGTAACACTTGCAAAACTGACATAGTTATCCAGAGTTGTGTTCAGGAGTTGGAAAGATTATTACCTCTATTCTAGACAAATCCCCCTCTGATTGACAGCATCAGTGACCAATCGCAAAGATTGCTAAGACTGCTTGTGGCAGGGGGACAAGGATGACCCGTACCGAAATTTGGTTACGTTTAATGGCTGTGAATGAGTTGTTTGGCGATGAGATGGTGCGAGTCGCTCACGGACTGATATCACACCCGGATATTGATATTGCCGCACTGCGGCGTGTGGGGCTTTCCCCTTCTCAGGCCACGCGCTTTTTGACCTTTCCGGAAAAAGAATTGGAAAAGACCCTTCGCTGGCTTGAGTCGCCGCACCATGACTTATTGCTGGCAGACAGTGATGATTATCCTGCGCAGCTTCGCGCCATTGAAGATTATCCCGGCGCGGTTTTTGTCGTTGGCTCCCCGCAATGTCTCCATGATTTTCAACTCGCCGTCGTGGGAAGCCGAACGCCGTCCTGGTATGGCGAACGGTGGGGGCAGTTGTTTTGTGAGAAACTGGCCAGTTGGGAAATCACCATTACCAGCGGTCTGGCGCGAGGTATTGATGGCATCGCCCATCGGGCAGCGATCCAGTCAAAGGGAAAAAGCATTGCCGTATTAGGAAACGGCCTGCAATCCATCTATCCCCGCCGACATGCCGGGATGGCCGATGCGTTGCTGGAAACGGGAGGCGCGCTGGTGTCCGAATTCCCGCTGATGATGGCCCCTTTACCGCGCAACTTTCCCCGCCGGAACCGTATCATTAGCGGCCTGAGCAAAGGGGTTCTGGTGGTTGAGGCGGCATTACGCAGTGGCTCGCTGGTCACTGCGCGCTGTGCCTTGGAGCAAGGACGAGAGGTGTTCGCCATACCCGGCCCCCTCGGCAGCCCCGGAAGCGAAGGGCCACACTGGCTGGTGAAGCAGGGCGCCACCCTTGTGACGGCCCCGGAGGAAATCATGGAAAATTTGCAGTACGGCCTGCATTGGCTGCCAGATGAGCCTGAAAAATCACTTTATTCATCAGATCAGGAAGGCGCAGCATTGCCATTTCCCGAGCTCCTGGCTAACGTAGGAGATGAGGTAACACCTGTTGACGTCGTCGCTGAACGTGCCGGCCAACCTGTGCCAGAGGTAGTGGCTCAGCTACTCGAACTGGAGTTAGCAGGATGGATCGCAGTTGTACCCGGCGGCTATGTCCGATTGAGGAGGGCATGCCATGTTCGACGTACTAATGTATTTGTTTGAGACATATATCCACAATGAAGCTGAATTACGTGTGGATCAGGACAAACTTGAACGGGATCTTACCGACGCTGGTTTTGATCGTGAAGACATCTACAACGCGCTCCTGTGGCTGGAAAAGCTTGCTGACTACCAGGAAGGTCTTGCCGAGCCGATGCAGCTCGCCTCCGATCCTCTCTCTGTGCGTATCTATACTCCAGAAGAGTGTGACCGACTGGATGCCAGTTGCCGGGGATTCCTGTTATTCCTTGAGCAGATTCAGGTGCTAAACCTCGAAACGCGAGAAATGGTGATTGAACGTGTGCTCGCGCTGGATACCGCAGAATTCGACCTGGAAGACCTGAAGTGGGTCATCCTGATGGTTTTGTTCAACATTCCGGGTTGTGAAAATGCATATCAGCAAATGGAAGAATTACTCTTTGAAGTGAATGAAGGTATGCTGCATTAATCAACCTTAATTCAGCATGAGTTGTTATGGCTAAATCAGCACTGTTTTCGGTGCGTAAAAATGAGCCCTGTCCACAGTGCGGGGCTGAACTGGTGATTCGCTCCGGGAAACACGGTCCGTTTCTTGGTTGCTCGCACTATCCGGAATGTGATTATATCCGTCCGTTGAAATCCTCAGCGGACGGACATATCGTCAAAGTTCTGGAGGGGAAACATTGCCCTGACTGCGGCGGCGAACTGGTGTTGCGCCAGGGACGTTTTGGCATGTTTATCGGCTGCAGCAACTATCCGGAATGTGAGCATACTGAGCTCATTGATAAACCTGATGAAACCGCAATTACCTGCCCTCAATGCCAGACGGGCCATCTGGTCCAGCGGCGTTCCCGTTATGGCAAAACCTTCCACTCCTGCGATCGCTATCCGGAGTGCCAGTTTGTTATTAACTTCAAACCGATAGCCGGAGAGTGTTCTGAGTGCCACTATCCGCTACTCATCGAAAAGAAAACCGCGCAGGGTGTGAAGCACTTTTGCGCCAGTAAACAATGTGGAAAGCCGGTTTCGGCGGAACAAACAAGTGAATAATAACCTGCCAACAGACCCTATCGCTGACGCAATAGAGGTACTGAATAAAGAGAATGTCATCGCCTATCCAACAGAAGCCGTCTTTGGCGTCGGGTGCGATCCCGACAGCGAAGTGGCCGTAAATCGTCTGTTGGCCTTAAAACAGCGTCCGGTCGATAAAGGATTAATTTTGATCGCCGCCAGTTTTGAGCAGCTCAAGCCGTATATTAACGACAGTATGCTGACCGATGCCCAGCGTGATGCCGTGTTTGCACGCTGGCCTGGTCCGGTGACCTTTGTTTTCCCCGCGCCGGCGACGACGCCTCGTTGGTTGACGGGGCGTTTTGATTCATTGGCGGTGCGCGTGACGGATCATCCGCTGGTGGTCGCCTTGTGCCAGGCTTATGGCAAACCGTTGGTTTCAACCAGCGCTAACCTGAGTGGATTACCCCCTTGCCGTACGGTTGAGGAAGTCCGCGCACAGTTTGGTACAGACTTCCCGGTGGTATCAGGAGAAACCGGCGGTCGCTTGAATCCTTCGGAAATCCGTGATGCCCTGACGGGCGAGCTGTTTCGACAGGGGTAAGATGATGGAAACCTATGCTGTTTTTGGTAATCCAATCGCGCACAGCAAATCGCCGTTTATTCATCAGCAATTTGCGCAGCAGTTGCAGATTGCGCATCCGTATGGCCGTGTGCTGGCGCCTGTTAATGATTTCATCAACACGCTGAACGCGTTCTTTGCCGATGGCGGTAAAGGAGTGAACGTCACGGTGCCGTTTAAAGAAGAAGCATTTGCCCGCGCTGATGAACTCACGGAGCGGGCTGCGTTGGCCGGTGCGGTGAATACGATCAAGCGGCTCGATGATGGTCGCTTGCTTGGTGATAATACGGATGGCATCGGTCTGCTAAGCGATCTTGAACGTCTGTCATTTATCCGGCCGGGGCAGCGTATCCTGCTGATTGGCGCGGGTGGCGCTTCGCGTGGCGTACTGTTACCACTGCTTTCTATGGATTGCGGGGTGACTATCGTCAACCGGACGGCATCCCGTGCGGAAGAACTGGCACTGGTTTTTGCACATACCGGCAGCGTGCAGGCGTTGGGTATGGATGAGCTGGAAGGACATGAGTTTGATCTGATTATTAATGCCACTTCCAGCGGCATCAGTGGTGAGATCCCGGCGATCCCGGCATCGCTCATTCGTCCGTCCGTATGTTGTTACGACATGTTCTACCAAAAGGGCAATACGCCGTTTCTCTCCTGGTGTGAACGTCAGGGCGCGAAACGTTATGCCGATGGCCTGGGGATGCTGGTGGGGCAAGCGGCTCATGCCGTTCTGCTCTGGCACGGCGTGTTGCCGGAAATTGAACCGGTGATTGCGCGCCTCAAGCAGGAGTTGTCCGCATGAATCAGGCCATTCAGTTTCCAGACCGGGAAGAGTGGGACGCGCAGAAAAAAGCGGTCTGCTTTCCCGCGTTGGTTAATGGTATGCAGTTAATGTGCGCTATTAAGGGAGAAACGCTGGCGAATCGCTTTGGTGGTGAAACGGCGGAACAATGGTTAGCTCACTTTTGCGAACACCGCTGGGATCTGGAAGAAGAAGCGGAAGCGCTGATCCAGTCCCAGCAAGAAGACGTTCATGGTTGGGTTTGGTTACCCTGAGCGAGATACTCGTCTTTCCATTTCACATAATTTCTGGCGGAGTATTGCAAACCCGCTTTCTCCTCCTCTGTTAGCGGCCGGATCTGTTTGACCGGGCTCCCTAAGTAGAGATAGCCGCTCTCCAGGCGTTTGTTTTGCGGCACCAGGCTTCCCGCCCCAATCATTACGTCATCTTCTATCACCGCGCCATCCAGCAGAATCGATCCCATACCGACCAGGACCCGGTTGCCAATGATGCAGCCGTGCAACATCACTTTATGCCCGACTGTCACATCTTCTCCCACAATGAGCGGGTTGCCATCGGGGTTGGAGGCGGATTTGTGCGTGACGTGCAACACGCTGCCATCCTGAATATTCGTACGCGCCCCGATCGCAACGTAATTCACATCGCCACGGATCGCGACAAGTGGCCAGATCCCCACATCGTCCGCCAGGCGAACATCGCCAATGATCACACTGCTGCTGTCGAGCATCACCCGTTGGCCGATCTGTGGGAAAAGATCCTTATAAGGACGTAATACGTCAGACATGTTTACCTCAAGGAAAGAGAACAGTAATGATGACTTTGGTTGCATTTCTGGCCTTGTGCAAGCGCTTTAGCTATCAAAAATTCGCCAAATTGCGCATGAATGGAGCGAAAGGGATGAAAAAGCAGCAAACGAAAAAAAAGATCCAAAAAAGGCTTGTGCAAAAAAATGGGATCCCTATAATGCGCCTCCGTTGAGACGACAAAGTGAAATGCTTCACAAGATGGTCGTCACAGCGAAGAGAAAAATCCTGAAAATCAGGGTTGACTCTGAAAGAGGAAAGCGTAATATACGCCACCTCGCGACAGAGCGCTAAAGCGCGTCGCAACTGCTCTTTAACAATTTATCAGACAATCTGTGTGGGCACTCAGAGTGACATGGATTCTTAACGTCGCAAGACGAAAAATGAATACCAAGTCTCAAAGAGTGAACACGTAATTCATTACGACGTTTAATTCTACGAGCATCAAACTTAAATTGAAGAGTTTGATCATGGCTCAGATTGAACGCTGGCGGCAGGCCTAACACATGCAAGTCGAACGGTAACAGGAAGCAGCTTGCTGCTTCGCTGACGAGTGGCGGACGGGTGAGTAATGTCTGGGAAACTGCCCGATGGAGGGGGATAACTACTGGAAACGGTAGCTAATACCGCATAATGTCGCAAGACCAAAGAGGGGGACCTTCGGGCCTCTTGCCATCGGATGTGCCCAGATGGGATTAGCTTGTTGGTGAGGTAACGGCTCACCAAGGCGACGATCCCTAGCTGGTCTGAGAGGATGACCAGCCACACTGGAACTGAGACACGGTCCAGACTCCTACGGGAGGCAGCAGTGGGGAATATTGCACAATGGGCGCAAGCCTGATGCAGCCATGCCGCGTGTATGAAGAAGGCCTTCGGGTTGTAAAGTACTTTCAGCGGGGAGGAAGGCATTGTGGTTAATAACCACAGTGATTGACGTTACCCGCAGAAGAAGCACCGGCTAACTCCGTGCCAGCAGCCGCGGTAATACGGAGGGTGCAAGCGTTAATCGGAATTACTGGGCGTAAAGCGCACGCAGGCGGTCTGTCAAGTCGGATGTGAAATCCCCGGGCTCAACCTGGGAACTGCATTCGAAACTGGCAGGCTTGAGTCTCGTAGAGGGGGGTAGAATTCCAGGTGTAGCGGTGAAATGCGTAGAGATCTGGAGGAATACCGGTGGCGAAGGCGGCCCCCTGGACGAAGACTGACGCTCAGGTGCGAAAGCGTGGGGAGCAAACAGGATTAGATACCCTGGTAGTCCACGCCGTAAACGATGTCTATTTGGAGGTTGTGCCCTTGAGGCGTGGCTTCCGGAGCTAACGCGTTAAATAGACCGCCTGGGGAGTACGGCCGCAAGGTTAAAACTCAAATGAATTGACGGGGGCCCGCACAAGCGGTGGAGCATGTGGTTTAATTCGATGCAACGCGAAGAACCTTACCTGGTCTTGACATCCACAGAAGTTTTCAGAGATGAGAATGTGCCTTCGGGAACTGTGAGACAGGTGCTGCATGGCTGTCGTCAGCTCGTGTTGTGAAATGTTGGGTTAAGTCCCGCAACGAGCGCAACCCTTATCCTTTGTTGCCAGCGGTTAGGCCGGGAACTCAAAGGAGACTGCCAGTGATAAACTGGAGGAAGGTGGGGATGACGTCAAGTCATCATGGCCCTTACGACCAGGGCTACACACGTGCTACAATGGCATATACAAAGAGAAGCGACCTCGCGAGAGCAAGCGGACCTCATAAAGTATGTCGTAGTCCGGATTGGAGTCTGCAACTCGACTCCATGAAGTCGGAATCGCTAGTAATCGTGGATCAGAATGCCACGGTGAATACGTTCCCGGGCCTTGTACACACCGCCCGTCACACCATGGGAGTGGGTTGCAAAAGAAGTAGGTAGCTTAACCTTCGGGAGGGCGCTTACCACTTTGTGATTCATGACTGGGGTGAAGTCGTAACAAGGTAACCGTAGGGGAACCTGCGGTTGGATCACCTCCTTACCTTAAAGAACCTGCCTTTGTAGTGCCCACACAGATTGTCTGATGAAAAACGAGCAGTAAAACCTCTACAGGCTTGTAGCTCAGGTGGTTAGAGCGCACCCCTGATAAGGGTGAGGTCGGTGGTTCAAGTCCACTCAGGCCTACCAAATTCGCTCCCGTGCTTTGTTGTGGCAAAGCTCGCATACTTCAGTATGCTTCGCTTCACCACGCCGCGCCCGGCAACGAATTGGGGATGAGGTTTAACTACACTGTATGGGGCTATAGCTCAGCTGGGAGAGCGCCTGCTTTGCACGCAGGAGGTCTGCGGTTCGATCCCGCATAGCTCCACCATACTGTAGAACGTTATCAAGAAAACTTCAGAGTGAACCTGAAAAGGTGCACTGCGAAGTTTTGCTCTTTAAAAATCTGGATCAAGCTGAAAATTGAAACGACACACCGTTAATGGTGTGTTCGAGTCTCTCAAATTTTCGCAATCAGAAGTGAAACATCTTCGGGTTGTGAGGTTAAGCGACTAAGCGTACACGGTGGATGCCCTGGCAGTCAGAGGCGATGAAGGACGTGCTAATCTGCGAAAAGCGCCGGTAAGGTGATATGAACCGTTATAGCCGGCGATGTCCGAATGGGGAAACCCAGTGCAATTCGTTGCACTATCGTTAACTGAATACATAGGTTAACGAGGCGAACCGGGGGAACTGAAACATCTAAGTACCCCGAGGAAAAGAAATCAACCGAGATTCCCCCAGTAGCGGCGAGCGAACGGGGAGCAGCCCAGAGCCTGAATCAGCATGTGTGGTAGTGGAACGGTCTGGAAAGGCCGGCGATACAGGGTGACAGCCCCGTACACAAAACTGCACGTGTTGTGAGCTCGATGAGTAGGGCGGGACACGTGGTATCCTGTCTGAATATGGGGGGACCATCCTCCAAGGCTAAATACTCCTGACTGACCGATAGTGAACCAGTACCGTGAGGGAAAGGCGAAAAGAACCCCGGCGAGGGGAGTGAAAAAGAACCTGAAACCGTGTACGTACAAGCAGTGGGAGCCTCTTTATGGGGTGACTGCGTACCTTTTGTATAATGGGTCAGCGACTTATATTCTGTAGCAAGGTTAACCGAATAGGGGAGCCGAAGGGAAACCGAGTCTTAACTGGGCGTTAAGTTGCAGGGTATAGACCCGAAACCCGGTGATCTAGCCATGGGCAGGTTGAAGGTTGGGTAACACTAACTGGAGGACCGAACCGACTAATGTTGAAAAATTAGCGGATGACTTGTGGCTGGGGGTGAAAGGCCAATCAAACCGGGAGATAGCTGGTTCTCCCCGAAAGCTATTTAGGTAGCGCCTCGTGAATTCATCTCCGGGGGTAGAGCACTGTTTCGGCTAGGGGGTCATCCCGACTTACCAACCCGATGCAAACTGCGAATACCGGAGAATGTTATCACGGGAGACACACGGCGGGTGCTAACGTCCGTCGTGAAGAGGGAAACAACCCAGACCGCCAGCTAAGGTCCCAAAGTCATGGTTAAGTGGGAAACGATGTGGGAAGGCTCAGACAGCCAGGATGTTGGCTTAGAAGCAGCCATCATTTAAAGAAAGCGTAATAGCTCACTGGTCGAGTCGGCCTGCGCGGAAGATGTAACGGGGCTAAACCATGCACCGAAGCTGCGGCAGCGACACTAAGTGTTGTTGGGTAGGGGAGCGTTCTGTAAGCCTGTGAAGGTGTGCTGTGAGGCATGCTGGAGGTATCAGAAGTGCGAATGCTGACATAAGTAACGATAAAGCGGGTGAAAAGCCCGCTCGCCGGAAGACCAAGGGTTCCTGTCCAACGTTAATCGGGGCAGGGTGAGTCGACCCCTAAGGCGAGGCCGAAAGGCGTAGTCGATGGGAAACAGGTTAATATTCCTGTACCAGGTGTTACTGCGAAGGGGGGACGGAGAAGGCTATGTTGGCCGGGCGACGGTTGTCCCGGTTTAAGCGTGTAGGTGTGTGTTCCAGGTAAATCCGGTTCACTTTAACACTGAGGCGTGATGACGAGGCACTACGGTGCTGAAGCAACAAATGCCCTGCTTCCAGGAAAAGCCTCTAAGCATCAGGTAACATCAGATCGTACCCCAAACCGACACAGGTGGTCAGGTAGAGAATACCAAGGCGCTTGAGAGAACTCGGGTGAAGGAACTAGGCAAAATGGTGCCGTAACTTCGGGAGAAGGCACGCTGATAGGTAGGTGAAGCGACTTGCTCGTGGAGCTGAAATCAGTCGAAGATACCAGCTGGCTGCAACTGTTTATTAAAAACACAGCACTGTGCAAACACGAAAGTGGACGTATACGGTGTGACGCCTGCCCGGTGCCGGAAGGTTAATTGATGGGGTTATCCTCGCGGAGAAGCTCTTGATCGAAGCCCCGGTAAACGGCGGCCGTAACTATAACGGTCCTAAGGTAGCGAAATTCCTTGTCGGGTAAGTTCCGACCTGCACGAATGGCGTAATGATGGCCAGGCTGTCTCCACCCGAGACTCAGTGAAATTGAACTCGCTGTGAAGATGCAGTGTACCCGCGGCAAGACGGAAAGACCCCGTGAACCTTTACTATAGCTTGACACTGAACACTGGTCCTTGATGTGTAGGATAGGTGGGAGGCTTTGAAGCGCGGACGCCAGTTCGTGTGGAGCCAACCTTGAAATACCACCCTTTAATGGCTGGTGTTCTAACGTGGACCCGTGATCCGGGTTGCGGACAGTGTCTGGTGGGTAGTTTGACTGGGGCGGTCTCCTCCTAAAGAGTAACGGAGGAGCACGAAGGTTAGCTAATCCTGGTCGGACATCAGGAGGTTAGTGCAAAGGCATAAGCTAGCTTGACTGCGAGCGTGACGGCGCGAGCAGGTGCGAAAGCAGGTCTTAGTGATCCGGTGGTTCTGAATGGAAGGGCCATCGCTCAACGGATAAAAGGTACTCCGGGGATAACAGGCTGATACCGCCCAAGAGTTCATATCGACGGCGGTGTTTGGCACCTCGATGTCGGCTCATCACATCCTGGGGCTGAAGTAGGTCCCAAGGGTATGGCTGTTCGCCATTTAAAGTGGTACGCGAGCTGGGTTTAGAACGTCGTGAGACAGTTCGGTCCCTATCTGCCGTGGGCGCTGGAGAATTGAGGGGGGCTGCTCCTAGTACGAGAGGACCGGAGTGGACGCATCACTGGTGTTCGGGTTGTCATGCCAATGGCACTGCCCGGTAGCTAAATGCGGAAGAGATAAGTGCTGAAAGCATCTAAGCACGAAACTTGCCCCGAGATGAGTTCTCCCTGACTCTTTAAGAGTCCTGAAGGAACGTTGAAGACGACGACGTTGATAGGCCGGGTGTGTAAGCGCAGCGATGCGTTGAGCTAACCGGTACTAATGAACCGTGAGGCTTAACCTTACAACGCCGAAGATGTTTTGGCGGAATAGAGAGATTTTTCAGCTTGATACCGGATTGTAGTACGCAATAATTTTCGCAGCTGATGCGATAAAATATTGCGTACTGAGCACAAAAGAATTTGCCTGGCGGCTGTAGCGCGGTGGTCCCACCTGACCCCATGCCGAACTCAGAAGTGAAACGCCGTAGCGCCGATGGTAGTGTGGGGTCTCCCCATGCGAGAGTAGGGAACTGCCAGGCATCAAATTTAGCGTGCTGATATGGCTCAGTTGGTAGAGCGCACCCTTGGTAAGGGTGAGGTCCCCAGTTCGACTCTGGGTATCAGCACCACTTAATTAGGTTAAAGTTCGGCACAGTAGAAAAGAATTTGTCTGGCGGCTGTAGCGCGGTGGTCCCACCTGACCCCATGCCGAACTCAGAAGTGAAACGCCGTAGCGCCGATGGTAGTGTGGGGTCTCCCCATGTGAGAGTAGGGAACTGCCAGACATCAAATAAAACAAAAGGCTCAGTCGAAAGACTGGGCCTTTTGTTTTTCCTGAACGACAGATCTGATCTGGGCCGCCATCAGGCGGGGTTGGGCACAGAAAAGCAAAAAGCCATCCTGACGGATGGCCTTTTTGCATTCTGCTTAGTGTATTACCTGCGATAAAAACGCACGAGTACGGTCTGATTTAGGATGTGCAAAAAACTCATCCGGCGGGGCCTGCTCAACAATTTCCCCACGATCCATAAAGATCACCCTGTCTGCCACCGTTCTGGCAAATCCCATCTCATGTGTGACGCAAAGCATTGTCATTCCTGATTGCGCCAGGCCAATCATCGTATCCAGTACCTCTTTCACCATTTCGGGATCCAGCGCCGACGTGGGCTCATCAAACAGCATAATTTTGGGTTTCATACATAGCGAGCGGGCAATAGCCACGCGTTGTTGCTGTCCTCCGGAGATCTGCCCTGGAAATTTATGCGCGTGCTCCGCAATACGCACGCGTTCCAGGTAGTGCATTCCCAGCGCCTCGGCTTCTTTTACCGGCATCTTACGCACCCAAATCGGCGCCAACGTACAGTTTTGCAGAACCGTCAGATGAGGAAAGAGATTGAAATGCTGGAACACCATGCCGACTTCCTGCCGGACGCGCTCGATATTGCGGATGTCCTCATTCAACTCAATGCCATCGACAATGATTCGTCCCTGCTGATGTTCTTCCAGATGATTAATGCAGCGAATGGTGGTTGATTTTCCCGAGCCTGAAGGCCCACATAACACAATGCGTTCCCCCTGTTTAACGCGCAGGTTGATATCCTTAAGAACATGAAACTGTCCATACCACTTATTGACGTTTTCCAGCGTAATCATCGCGTCGGCAGGTTGTATTAATAGTTGGCTCATAGAATCCTCAGTGCGGTGTACGCCCGGTGTTAAAGCGCTTTTCCAGATGCTGGCTATAGCGCGACATGCTGAAACAAAAAATCCAGTAAATCAGAGCAGCGAAGACATAGCCTTCTGTCGACATACCCAGCCAGGCTGGGTCAACCGTCGCTTGCTGCACGCTGCTGAACAGATCGAACAAGCCGATAATGATGACCAGACTGGTATCCTTAAACAGGGCGATAATGGTGTTCACCAGCCCAGGGATCACCAGCTTCAGGGCCTGAGGAAGAATGACCAGCCCTTGGGTTTTCCAGTAGCCCAACGCCAGCGACTCTGCTGCTTCGTATTGCCCTTTCGGTAATGCCTGTAGCCCCCCACGAACGACTTCCGCGACGTAGGCCGACTGGAAGAGGATCACGCCAACCAGCGCCCGAATAAGCTTATCGATGCTGGTTCCTTCTGACATAAACAGCGGCAGCATGACCGAAGACATAAACAGTACGGTGATCAGCGGTACGCCACGCCAGAACTCGATAAAAATGACGGATAAGATCCGCACGACGGGCATATGAGAGCGACGTCCCAGTGCCAGCAAAATTCCTAATGGCAGTGCCCCCGCGATCCCGACGGATGCGATGATTAAGGTTAGCGTCAGCCCGCCCCATTGGCGCGTTTCAACGCGATCCAGACCAAGAAAGCCGCCATACAACAGGAACCAGACAATGATCGGGTAGATGACAGCCCAGGCAGCGATATAGCGCCCACGCCGCGGCAATGCTTTCCAGAACATCGGCACAATGGAAGCCAACCCAATGATCAACGCCAGATTGATACGCCAGCGCTGGTCATGCGGGTATAAGCCATACATGAACTGTCCAAAACGTTCGTGAATGAACACCCAGCAGGCGCCAGCTTTGGTACAGTCTGCACGGGTGGAGCCCACCCAGTTGGCCTGCAGGAACGCCCAGTTCAACAAAGGGGGAATCAACTCCCACATCAGCCACAGACAGAACAGCGTCAGCAGGCTGTTTGACCAACTGGAAAAGAGATTTTTGCGTACCCATACGATCGAACGACCAGGACCGTTACTGGCCGGGCGCATGGGATGAGACAGCAATGCTTTTGTCATCATGATTCCTTAGCGCTCAATGAGGGCGATTCGTCGGTTATAGATGTTCATCAGCAGTGAGATGCTCAGGCTGATGACCAGGTACACCGACATCGTGATGGCGATCGTTTCGATGGCCTGTCCTGTCTGATTAAGTACCGTACCGGCGAACAGCGATACCATGTCGGGATAGCCAATGGCGGCGGCCAGCGATGAGTTTTTCACAATATTCAGATACTGGCTGGTCAGCGGTGGAATAATGACGCGAAGTGCCTGAGGAATAATGACCTGTCGAAGGGTCACGGTATTAGGCAATCCCAGAGAGCGGGCGGCTTCATGCTGACCGTAGGGGACAGCCTGAATGCCTGCCCGGATGATTTCGGCAATAAACGCCGAGGTATATACCGATAACGCCAGCGTCAGGGCCGCCAGTTCAGGAATGAGCACCATTCCTCCACGGAAGTTGAAGCCGCGTAGTTGTGGGATATCCCAGTGTAGCGCCGCGCCAAAAAGCCAGTGCGCGATGAGCGGCAATAGCACAATCAGACTTAATGCGGTAGGCCAGGTTCTGCGAAGTTGTCCCGTTTTCATCTGATGCATTTTATTGAAGCGGAACAGACCTATGGACAGCACAATGGCAATCACTGCCGAGAGCACGAAAGCGAGTACGCCTTCCCCTAACTGCGGAGACGGGATATAGAGTCCCCGATTACTCAGAAAGACCATATCCAGCGCGCTCGCGGCCTGACGTGGGCCGGGTAAATTGCGCAGAACCGCGAAGTACCAGAAAAAGATTTGCAGCAGGGGTGGGATATTACGAAAGGTCTCAATATAAACCGTCGAGAGTTTACGCAGTAGCCAGTTATCGGAAAGACGCGCCAGTCCGAGAAAGAAGCCGATAAATGACGCAAAGACAATACACAATGCGGAAACCAGCAGCGTATTAAGCAAGCCCACCACAAAAACACGTCCGTACGTGTCACCCTGCTGATAGTCGATCAGGTGCTGGACGATGCCAAACCCAGCGCTACGGTCGAGAAAGGCAAAGCCCGAGGTAATGCCGCGACTGCTTAGATTATTAATCGTGTTATGAATGAGATAGATAGCAACTGCAACGACCGCAAGAATGGCGAGGATCTGGAACAGCCAGGCGCGGACCGCAGGGTTTGAAAAGGAGAGTGACCCTTTTACACTTGAGCGGCGATGGAACATAGGAAAGCCTCGGTAACCATAACTCTGAACTGAGCGCCGCCTGTGCGGCGCCCGTTACATCACAACGACTTAACGCACCGGCGGTGCGTATTGAATGCCGCCGTTATTCCAGAGATTGTTCTGTCCACGTTTGATCTTCAGCGGACTTTCCGATCCGACATTGCGTTCAAAGATCTCCGCATAGTTACCCACCTGCTTGATGATGTTGTAAGCCCATTTATTGTCGAGCTTCAGATCTTTGCCGTAGTCGCCTTCTTTGCCCAGCAGGTGTGCCATATCCGGTGTTGCCGGGTTCGCCGCTTTCTCATCGACGTTCTTCGACGTCACGCCCATCTCTTCGGCATTCAACATGGCAAACAGCGTCCAACGCACAATAGAGAACCATTCGTCGTCGCCGCGACGAACAACCGGCCCCAGCGGCTCTTTCGAGATGACCTCTGGCAGCACAAGCCATTCAGTCGGGTTGCTGAGTTTGATGCGCAGGGCATACAGTTGGGACTGGTCAGAGGCGAGGGTATCGCAACGTCCGGATTCCAGCGCTTTTGCCGACTCATCTGAACGGTCAAAAGTCACCGGGGTGTATTTCATGTTGTTGGCTTTAAAATAATCCGCCACGTTCAGTTCCGTATCTGTTCCCGCCTGAATACAAACGGTAGCGCCATCTAACTCTTTCGCGCTTTTCAGACCCGCTTTGTTGTGAGTCAGGAAGCCAATGCCGTCGTAATAGGTGACGCCAGTGAAGGACATGCCCATTCCGGCATCACGCGAGGAGGTCCAGGTCGTATTACGGGAGAGAAGATCGACTTCGCCAGACTGTAATGCGGTGAAGCGTTCTTTTGCGGTGAGTGGGGTATATTTTACTTTTGTATCATCTCCCAGGACGGCGGCGGCAACGCCACGGCAAACATCCACATCTATCCCGGAGAATTTCCCGTCCGCGTCAGCGTAAGAAAAACCGGGAAGACCGTCACTGATACCGCATTGTACGAACCCTTTCTTTTTTACCGCATCCAGCGTGGTTCCTGCATGTGCCTGATTGGCAACCGCAAGCAGCACGCCGGCCGCAGCCAGTGTGGCTATCATCATCTTTTTCATAATGCATCCTGTGTGGCAAAGAAATTATTGTTATAGAGAGACGTTCTGCAACGTCTTTAACCTGTCTGTGGCATTGGCCATACTCTTCTAAGCAAAGGTAATGCCAGGTTTTGCGCGTGAATATCCGACGCAATAAGCAGAGTGTAGACAGGAAAAAATAAATGCAGCGCCCTGAAATGGTGCGAAATTGAAACGTAAGCCACATTTTGGAGCAAAATATTTAAAATAATGCGCGCAAAGTGAAATAACGATTTCGGGCGTGAATATCGAGGGCGTGAGTATCGAAAAATAAATGAGAAAAGAGAAAGGGCTGGACGTTATTGATTATTAAAATGTATTAGCTAACGTATTTTTCAACACGTTGAATGATATGAAAAACAGTGTTCTTAGGCTAAGAGCGCGGCAAGTACCGCGCTCTGAGAATGTTATTTTGACAACGCGATGATCCCCATCGTCAGGCCTGCTACCGCTGCGGCCCCGCCAGCAATGGCGCCTGCGGTTTCCCAGTTATCCTGGGTCGTCCCTTTCATACAGGTATTGGTATGAACGAGACGTCCTTGATCATCATAAACCGGAACGCAGGGTGAATCGTGTGCACAGCCCGCCAGCAATGCCGTGAGCAATGCTACTGGAATTAATCTTTTCATGGTGTTACCTCAACAATAAGCGTTCCGCTAAATGCAGCAACAGAGAATGCTGACCCTTTGCGAATACGGAACGAATTTTACCACCGCTTAAAAAAAGATTGGCATATGGAATAATCTCAATTCATGTGGATTGTAAAAATAATGGAGGAGGGAATTTAGTATTACGCAGAGCAAATGACTATCTGTTTAATAAATAAAGAAAGATACCAGCAGGAAAAAGGCGTCCGTAGACGCCTTAATTTACACATTAACTCTGGGATTTGTTAAATCGGCCTCTGACGACCACAAAAAACACCGGGACAAAGAAGATGGCCAGCAGCGTTGCCGTCAGCATCCCTCCCATCACACCGGTTCCGACCGCATGCTGGGCGCCACTTCCTGCCCCGCGACTGATGACCAGCGGCATTACGCCGAGGATGAACGCGAGTGAGGTCATCAGAATAGGGCGCAGGCGCATGCGAGCCGCCTCAAGCGTGGCCTCGATCAGACCACGACCTTCCTTCTCCATCAGATCCTTGGCAAATTCCACGATCAGAATGGCGTTTTTCGCGGAAAGCCCAATCGTGGTTAACAGTCCGACCTGAAAATAAACGTCGTTATTTAGCCCACGCAGGGAAGCGGCCAGAAGCGCACCCACCACGCCGAGCGGGACTACCAGCATTACCGAGAACGGAATGGACCAGCTTTCATACAGTGCGGCAAGACAGAGGAACACAACGATCAGCGAGATGGCATACAGTGCCGGTGCCTGATTGCCTGAAAGACGTTCCTGATATGACATTCCCGTCCAGTCATGACCAATACCATTAGGCAGATTTGACGCGAGACTTTCCATCATGGCCATCGCTTCACCGGTGCTTCGACCGGGGGCAGCCTCACCCAACAGTTCCATCGACGGCATACCGTTGAAGCGTTCCAGGCGCGGAGAACCATACACCCAGCGGGCTGAGCTGAAGGCTGAGAAAGGCACCATCTCGCCGTTGGCACTACGAACGTACAGATTATTGATATCTTCTGGCAGCATACGGAATTTCGCATCTGCCTGAACATACACTTTCTTCACTCGTCCGCGGTCAATGAAGTCGTTAACGTAGTAGCCGCCTAACGACGCAGAGATTGTTTCGTTAATGTCTGACAGCGCAATGCCAAGCGCCTGTGCTTTTTCCTGGTCGACATCCAGCTTGAACTGAGGGGTATCCTCCAGACCGTTAGGTCGAACACGGACCAGCAGATCGGCGTGCTTAGCCACCATACCCATTAGCTGATTACGCGCTGATGTTAACGCTGTATGTCCCAACCCCCCCTGGTCAATCAGTTCAAAGTCGAAACCAGTCGCGGTGCCCAGTTCAATTATCGCCGGCATGTTGAAGGGGAAGACCAGCCCATCCCGGATCTGGCTGAACGCGCGCGTTGCACGCGCAATCACCGCTTCAACGCTGTTTTCCTTGCCGCTACGCTCATCCCAGGGTTTCAGGCTGATGAAGGCCAGACCCGCGTTCTGCGCCTGGCCGCTAAAGCTGAAACCGTTGACGGTAAACACGCTTTCAACGTTCGCTTTTTCGTTATTCAGGTAGTAATGCGTGACCTGATCCAACACTTTTTGGGTGCGTTCCTGGGTTGCCCCGGCAGGTAACTGAACCATCGTCATGAATACGCCCTGATCTTCATCAGGCAGAAAGGAGGTGGGGAGACGGAGAAACAGTACCCCCATCCCGACGACAATCAGGATGTAAAGAAGCAGGTAGCGTCCGGTTTTGCGCACAATGCCGCTGACGCTGTTGGTGTAGTGGTTAACGCTGAGATCAAATTTGGCATTAAACCAGCCGAAAAATCCGCCTTTCTTCTCGTGGTGTTCGGCGGATGCTGGTTTTAGCAGCGTTGCGCAAAGTGCCGGGGTCAGGATCAATGCCACCAGAACCGAAAGCGCCATTGCCGACACTATCGTGATGGAAAACTGGCGATAAATAGCTCCGGTGGACCCGCCGAAAAAGGCCATTGGGATGAAGACGGCAGACAGCACCATTGCGATCCCAACCAGCGCCCCCTGGATCTGCGACATGGATTTCTCGGTTGCCTCTTTGGGCGGCAACTTTTCCTCCATCATCACACGTTCAACGTTTTCCACTACCACAATGGCGTCATCGACCAGCAGGCCGATCGCCAGCACCATCCCGAACATCGTCAGGGTGTTGATCGAGTAGCCAAACGCCGAGAGCACGGCAAATGTACCCAATAGCACAACGGGAACCGCAATCGTCGGAATGAGCGTCGCACGGATATTCTGTAAAAACAGATACATCACGAGGAAGACCAGGACGATCGCTTCAAACAGTGTTTTTACCACTTCGTGAATGGAGATCTTCACAAACGGCGTGGTGTCATACGGGTAAACCACTTTCATCCCTGGCGGGAAGAAGGGTTGTAGCTCAACGAGTTTGGTTTTAATCGCTTTGGCGGTATCCAGAGCGTTGGCACCGGTCGCCAGTTTGATCCCCAGACCCGCTGCCGGTTTACCGTTAATTCGGGCGACAACGTTATAGTTTTCCCCCCCGAGTTCGATACGTGCGACATCTTTAAGATGGACGACGGAACCGTCACTGTTTACCCGTAATGTGACTTTGCCGAATTCCTCAGGATCTTTCAGTCGCGTCTGCGCGATGATAGATGCGTTCAACTGCTGCCCTGGCAGCGAGGGCGTTCCGCCCAACTGACCCGCTGCGATCTGGTCGTTCTGTATTTTCAGTTGATTGATCACATCGACCGGTGTGAGCTGGTATTTGTTCAGCAGATTAGCATCCAGCCAGATACGCATCGCGTACTGCGCGCCAAATAACTGTACATCGCCCACACCGTTCTGACGGCTGATCGTATCTTTCACGTTTGAAGCAACGTAGTCGGAGATATCATCCTGGGTCGTTTGCGGATCGTCAGAGACAAACCCCGCCACTAACAAGAAACTGCTGCTCGACTTTTCTACGCTGATCCCTTGCTGTTGAACTTCCTGAGGCAGCAATGGCGTCGCCAGCTGCAGTTTGTTTTGTACCTGAACCTGGGCAATATCGGGGTCGGTCCCGGACTGAAAGGTCAAGGTGATGGTCACGCTACCCGCAGAATCGCTGGTGGAGGACATATACATCAGGTTATCGATACCGTTCATATTCTGTTCGATAACCTGGGTCACCGTATCCTGCACTGTTTGCGCATCGGCTCCTGGATAGGTTGCGGAAATGGCTACCGCTGGCGGAGCGATAGTCGGGTATTGCGCAACGGGCAGTTGCATAATCGCCAGGGCACCAGCCAGCATCAAAATGATGGCCAGCACCCAGGCAAAGATAGGACGTCTAATGAAAAAGTTTGCCATATCCGGTGACCTTATTGCGCTGCGTTTGCCGCAGGGGTATTGGCATCCGTGGTGGCTTTCACTTTCGCGCCGGGATGGGCTTTTTGTAATCCGCTGACAATCACCCGATCGCTTGGCTGTAGGCCTTCGCTAATCAGCCATTTGTCACCGACGGCCTGAGAAGCGACAACCGTGCGCGGCTCAACCTGACTTTGGCTATTGACGACCAGTACCGTCGCATCGCCACGAGGCGTACGCGTTACCCCCTGCTGGGGGATCAAAATGGCGTTGGGCTGAACGCCTTCGTCAATGCGAGCGCGAACAAACATCCCCGGCAGCAGAGCGTGCTGCGGGTTAGGGAAGACGGCGCGAAGGGTGATAGAGCCAGTGCTTTCGTCCACCGTGACATCAGAAAACTGCAGTGTCCCTTTCAGGGGATACGCCGTGCCATTTTCCATCACCAACTGGACGCTGCTGCTGGCGGTGTCTTTATGCAGGCTGCCCTGTTCAACGGACTGCTTAAGTCGCATAAAGTCACTACTGGACTGTGTGACATCGACATAGATAGGATCGAGTTGCTGTACGGTAGCCAGTGCTGTTGCCTGACCATTGGTGACCAGCGCGCCTTCCGTGACGCTGGATTTGCCAATACGACCATCGATTGGCGAGGTGACTTTGGTGTAAGCAAGATTGATACGTGCGCTCTCAACCGCGGCTCGTGCGGCAATGACCGTCGCATCGGCCTGACGCGCATCCGCAATCGCCTGGTCATATTCCTGTTGGCTGATGTATTTTGTGCCTACCAGTGGAACATAGCGCTTAACCGTCAGATGGGCGATGGCGGCAGCAGCTTCACTTTTCGCCAGTTCCCCTTTCGCACTATCGTAATCTGCCTGATAAGTGGCAGGATCGATCTGATACAGTGATTGCCCGGCCTGAACATCGCTGCCCTCAGTGAAGTTTCTTTTGAGAACAATACCACTGACCTGTGGACGAACTTCCGCAATGCGGAATGCGGATGTCCGCCCCGGCAGTTCGGTTGTTACCGCTAACGGCGCGGCGGTGACCACATGAACGGTCACCTGCGGTTCGGTTGCCTGAGCTTGCTTATCTCCCTGATCGTTACAACCGGCAAGTAACGCAGCAGAGATGAGGATAAATGAGGGCAGGCGTGAAAACCTGGCATGTTTCGTCATTACTGTTCCTTAAAAACCAATAGCTCGTTATTTACCGGATAACGGTAAGGCGATAACGTGCGCGAAGAAATAACAGTTGGCTATCCTACAAATTATTAGCGTGCGATGTAAGCAATACTTATTTTATGACCAGGTCTACGGCACGTAAAAACAAAAAAGTGATGCCTTTATCTTTTCATTTTGTTTTTCTTTGTCATGCTTTGTTTCTGGCTAATATATTTGGAAATGTACATTTGTCGTATGAATGTTTTTATTGGTTTTATTTGTGGTGTTTATTTAATTGAATGTTTTGTGCTGAGGCTATTCGCTTTTGTTTCATCTCGGAACGGATGAGGTGATACAGTTATTTTTATCGGTAATTCTGAATTGCCGTATTCCTGTTTTTTTATTCTGCACCTGAAGCGATAACCGATGGCTAAGAGAACAAAAGCCGAAGCGTTAAAAACGCGACAACATTTGATTGAGACCGCAATCATCCAGTTTTCCACACGAGGCGTTGGCAACACGACGCTTAACGACATTGCCGACGCAGCCCAGGTCACCCGGGGTGCCATCTACTGGCATTTTGACAACAAAACGCAGCTCTTCAATGAACTCTGGCGACAGCAGCCGCCATTACGTGATCTTATTCAGGAACGCTTAGCTTTGCATGTCTGTGATAATCCCTTACAGCAGTTGCGCGAAAAGTTAATCGCCGGATTGCAATATATCGCGGAAATTCCCCGACAGCAGGCATTGCTGCAAATTTTATATCATAAATGTGAATTTCATGAGGGAATGATATCAGAGCAAGAAATACGAGAGAAAATTGGGTTTAGCCAGAAGGGACTGCGCGACGCATTGCAGGCGAGTATGACGCAAGGGTTGATTTCCAGAACCCTGGATTTAGACGTTGTCTTAATTATTATTCACGGTAGTTTTAGCGGGATCGTGAAAAACTGGTTGATGAATTCCGCCCGCTACGATCTTTATCAGCAGGCTCCGGCGCTGGTGGATAATGTATTAAGGATGTTAATTCCTGATGGATATGTCATGCAATTAACGCCGGAAACCCTATAATTATTTCTCCTGCCTATCAATCTCCCGTTATTGCAAATCGGTACAGTTGACCAGCCTGAGTGGATTGACCGAATCCATATTGCGGCATTTATCGACTTCTGTGGTGATCAGTTCAATCCACTGGATCAGTAACGCATCAAAAAGGAACACGGAGACCGCGAAAACAACCAGCCACCAATACTTACGAATCATTGCCAAATCCTGTGTATTCATGCCCAAGCGTGCAGGAAATATACACGAAAAAAGCGTCCTGAAAAGCAGGATTACAATGCTTTTACTTTGCTGTGATCTTCACCACATCCGACGCCGTTCGGCTCTTTTTTGACAGGTTTTTCGTCTTTCTCTTTTTGACTTTCGCCAGGTCTAGCGGGGAGTAGTGCGAGCAGACGTTCAGCCGTCTGAGTCCCATCTTCACATACTCATTATTGACTTCAATACCGATGAATTTACGTCCCGATGCGACCGCCACGGCGCCAGTGGTAAAGCTGCCAGCGAAGGGATCCAGCACCGTATCGCCAGGATTGGAGGAGGCCAGAATGATCCGTTTTAACAAGGCAAGGGGCTTTTGCGTCGGGTGGTTTTCATATTCATCCATCAAATAACGCACGCGAGGGAATTCCCAGACGTTGCCTGGAACTTTTTGCGTGTTGTACGGCTGTGGCGGATTTTTACGGTAGTCAATCAGCGCTCTTTTCGCGCCAGTTTTGGTCTCGACCAGAATGGCATCACTGTTGAACGTATACTGTCTGGCATCTTTGACCATCATCAGGATCGGTTCATACATTGAGCCAAAGAATTTCTTCGCCTGCACGCCTGAACTGTCATAAGACCAAACAATCCGGCTTTTGATGGTGAACAGCGTTCTGCATTTGAGATCGATATGCGGCATGTTTTCGGTGCTGTTCATGATGTACATCGTGCCCTGTTTTGTCAGCACCCGATGACACTCCTCAATGCACGCGAACAGCCAGCCCAGGAAGACGTCTTCATCCCAGGACTCGACCATCCCGTCAAAATCCTTTCCGATATTGTAAGGCGGGTCGGCAAAAATTAAATCGACGCTTTCAGCGGGGAGTTTTTTGAGTTCTGTCAGCGCATCTCCGTGGATGATCGACGCGGATTCATCACCAAAGTAGTGTGGTTCACATCGTGAGTTCATATCAGCTCCGCAAAAGAGGCGTATAAAAAAGGCGCTTCCCCATGCCGAGTAGCGCCTTTTTAAACAAGCAATTCGCTAATCGAGATTAGTTCATGCCGTATTTTTTCAATTTTTTACGCAGCGTACCACGGTTGATGCCCATCATCAGAGCAGCACGGGTCTGGTTACCACGGGTGTATTGCATCACCATGTCCAACAGGGGCTGTTCTACTTCAGCCAGTACCAGCTCATAGAGGTCATTAACATCCTGACCGTTCAGTTGAGCAAAATAGTTCTTCAGTGCCTGTTTAACCGAGTCACGCAGGGGTTTTTGGGTTACCTGATCCTGAGAGTTAACGGTAGAAACGGTCAGTACGTCAGAATTTACGCGTTGTTCGAACATAGTTCTGTCAGCTCTTTATTTCTGTTTACGCAAAATTTTCGAAGTATGCCTCCAACGCCTCCAGCTGTTCGCTGGCATCCTCAATGGCGTTGAATGTGCGCCGAAACTGGTCATTTGGAGCGTGCTCCTGGAGATACCAGGAGACGTGTTTACGCGCGATTCGGTACCCTTTTGCCTGGCCATAAAAGTCATGCAGTTCCCGAACATGCGCACAAAGCAAGCGCTTAACCTCTGCCAGAGGCAGGGGGGATAGCAACTCCCCAGTGTCCAGATAATGCTGGATTTCCCGAAAGATCCAGGGTCTTCCCTGAGCTGCGCGGCCTATCATCAGGGCATCAGCCCCCGTATAGTCAAGCACAGCTCTGGCTTTAAGCGGGTCAGTAATGTCACCATTCGCGATAATCGGAATGGAAACTTTCTGCTTAACTGCCCGAATACTGTCGTACTCAGCGTCTCCATTGAACAAACAGGCGCGGGTGCGTCCATGAATGGTCAGAGCCTGAATGCCACAGTCTTCAGCCAGTTGGGCAATCTCTACGCAGTTACGGTGTTCCGGAGCCCAGCCGGTGCGAATCTTCAGGGTCACAGGGACGTCCACTGCATTAACCACCCCGGTCAGTATCGACTTCACTAAATCCGGGTACTGCAAGAGGGCTGAACCTGCGAGCTTACGATTCACTTTTTTAGCCGGACACCCCATATTGATATCAATAATCTGGGCGCCGCTTTCCACGTTAATCCGTGCGGCATCGGCCATCTCAACAGGGTCGCTACCGGCAATTTGCACCGTGCGAATTCCTGGCTCATCAACGTGCACCATCCGTAAACGGGACTTGTCGCTTTCCCAAACCTGCGGGTTAGACGACATCATCTCGGATACGGTCAATCCGGCTCCCATCTCATAGCACAGCGTCCGAAAAGGTCTGTCAGTGATGCCAGCCATGGGCGCTGCGATCAGGCGATTTCTAAGCTGGTATTGTCCGATGCGCATGAGTTAAGAAATGACCATACTGTGACTGCAAGGCGGCGTATATTACGCATTTTTTGCACGAGATGAAAGGCCAAACTTTGACCAATCCTCTGAGGTGGATCAAAGAATCGCCGTTCAAGTAAGCGCCTTTAAATAATTAGCCATACAAATCATTATATTACAAAGTTGTGATGAAAATCTGTACGCATATAATTTTGCGTAACTTCTCATTTTTTCTTCGCAACGGTGAAGGCTGACAAGATATTCTGCTGAATTAATCAGCGGAATATGGTGACTTAATGTGACTATGCTCTCATTTCAGCAGATGATTGCGCCGCAAAGTGGAGACGGCGCAATCGGCGCTGGAGATTACTTCTTACGGCCAGTGATTCGACACCACTCTTCTTTCTCAACGACCGGATCGAGAGTGAAGAGATCCGCATAGGCTTCACACACGCTGTCGGCCTGGCTGGCAAGGATACCGGAAAGGCCCAGCAGACCGCCTGTAACGGGCAGGACGCTGATTAACGGTGCCAGTTCGCGTAATGGGCCTGCCAGGATGTTGGCGACCACCACGTCGGCTTTCATGGCGTCTGGCTGATCCTGTGGCAGGTAGAGTTCCAGACGTTCTGATACGCCGTTACGCTGGGCGTTATCACGGCTGGCCTGAATCGCCTGCGGGTCGATATCGATACCAATCGCTTTCGCGGCGCCCAGTTTCAGCGCGGCAATCGCGAGGATGCCGGAACCGCAGCCAAAGTCGATCACGGTCTTGCCGGTTAAATCGAGACTGTCGAGCCACTGCAGGCACAGTGAGGTGGTGGGATGCGTGCCGGTGCCAAACGCCAGACCGGGGTCGAGCATCACGTTGACGGCGTTTTCATCCGGTACATCGCGCCAGCTTGGGCAGATCCACAGGCGTTCGCCAAAACGCATGGGGTGGAAGTTATCCATCCACTCGCGTTCCCAGTCCTTATCTTCCAGTTGTTCGATTTTATGCGCGAACCCGGCGCCCAGCAGCGGATGGTGTTCCAGGATGGCGACGACCTCTTTCATATCGGTTTCTGCATCGAACAGACCAATGACATCGGTATCGCCCCACAGGCGGGTTTCGCCCGGCAATGGCTCAAAAACCGGCGTGTCGTGCGTGTCCTGGAAGGTGATAGAAACGGAACCCGCTTCCATCAGGGCATCGCTCAACTCTTCCGCGTTAGCGCCCGTCGTATTCAGTTTTAATTGGATCCATGGCATAGCAAAACTCTTTATTTATCAGTAGTCAATACAGCGGCTTGCGGGGCAGGAGAACCGAAACGGTTTCCGACCAGGAAAGCCAGCAAACTTAGCAGCAACGAGGGCACAATCGGGTGGAAGCCCAGGTACTGAACGTTAAAGGTGGCGAGAATCGCATACAGCACGCCGCCGACAATCATCGCACTCAGCGCCCCGGTCGCGTTCGCGCGTTCCCAGTAAAGGCCAAGTACCAGCGGCCACAAGAACACCGCTTCCAGACCGCCAAACGCCAGCAGATTCAGCCAGATAATCATCTCTGGCGGTTTCCAGGCGGCAAGCAATAACAGTGCGCCTAAGATGAGGGTGATCATCGCCGACATTCGCTTCAGGCGCGTCTCGTTCTGCAGCTGTTCCGGGCGAATATTGAGATAGAGATCTTTAATGATCGTAGCGGAACTTTGCAGCAACTGGGCGTTGATCGTCGACATAATGGCCGCCATCGGCGCGGCAAGGAAGATCCCGGCAGCGAAAGGCGGCAGCACTTTTACCATCAGTGTCGGAATAACCAGATCCGGCACCGTCAGGTCAGGGATCACCGCACGACCCAGCGCGCCGGCAAGGTGCATACCAAACATCAGGATCGCCACCACGATGGTACCGATGATAATCCCCCGGTGTACCGCTTTACTGTCTTTGTAGGAGATGCAGCGCACCGCCGTATGCGGCAGGCCGATCACACCAAAGCACACCAGTACCCAGAATGAGGTCATAAAGGTCGGAGACAGAATGTCATCGGCGCCCTGTGGTGAAACCAGTTTCGGGTCAATGGCGTTTAAGGTCTCCACGGCATGGCTCAGGCCACCGGCCGCATGCACGATACCGACCAGCAGCACGATGGTGCCAATCAGCATCACTAGTCCCTGCATCGTGTCGTTAAGCACGCTGGCACGAAAGCCGCCGAATGCGGTATACAGCGCAATGCTGATACCGAAAATCAGCAGGCCCGTTTCATAGGGAATACCCGCCGCCGTTTCCAGCAGGCGTGCGCCGCCGATGAACTGCACGGTCATGGCGCCGACAAACGCCACGAGCAGGCTGAGGCTCGCCAGCCACACCAGCAGGCGACTCTGGTAGCGGGCAAACAGCATGTCGTTGAGGGTGACAGCATTATAGCGACGGGCAAGGATGGCGAATTTCTTGCCGAGGATCCCCAGCGACAGCCAGACGGCAGGGAGCTGAATCATAGCCAGCAGTACCCAGCCCAGCCCGTACTTATAGGCAGCGCCTGGCCCACCAATAAACGAACTGGCGCTGATGTATGTCGCGGTCAACGTCATTGCCAACACGATCCCGCCCATTGAGCGGCTGCCGAGGAAATACTCATTCAGGAAGGTGCCGGTTTGCCGTTTACGCATGGCGTAAACAGAGAGGCCAAACACCACGATCAGATAGGCTACCAGCGGCAGAATGACTTCAAGCTGCATCGTCATCCTCCAGGGGAATGTCACGGTAGATAAATTTCACCATGGCCCAGCACAGTAAAATGAAGATCAGCGGCGTCAGCAGACAGGCCAGTTCAAACCAGTGCGGCAACCCGGTAATACCCGGCGTTACGCCTGGCAGGTAAGCGGCAACTATCCAGGCAGCCAGATAGAGAAGGGTCAGCCACAGCGCCCAGCGCGCCTCTTTGTGGGCCTGAACAAAACGTTTGTCCATTTTTTGTCCCTTGTGGAAAAAGAAAGCGGGGATTGTACCTTATGGGATTGACGACCCCCAGAAATAAAAAAGGCCGGAAATTCCGGCCTTTTGACGTTGATGCAGTCTTATTTTTCCTGAAGACCGAGTTTCTTTTCCAGATAGTGGATGTTGGTACCACCATGCTGGAAATGCTCGTCGTTCATGATGCGGGTCTGCAAATCAATGTTGGTTTTGATGCCGTCGATGATCAGCTCCTGAAGCGCATTCTTCATACGGGCAATCGCCACGTCACGGGTTTCGCCGTAGCAGATCAGCTTACCGATCATTGAGTCATAGTATGGCGGTACGGTGTAACCGGCATAGATATGCGATTCCCAACGCACGCCAAAACCACCTGGCGCATGGAAGCGGGTGATTTTACCTGGACTCGGCAGGAAGGTGTTCGGATCTTCGGCGTTGATACGGCATTCCACCGCATGGCCTTTCACCTGCACTTCTTCTTGCTTGATTGACAACGGTTGGCCTGCGGCGATGCGCAGCTGTTCTTTGATCAGGTCAACGCCGGTGATCATTTCAGTTACCGGGTGTTCAACCTGAATACGGGTGTTCATTTCGATGAAATAGAACTCGCCGTTTTCGAACAGGAACTCAAAGGTGCCCGCGCCGCGATAGCCGATATCCACACACGCTTTCGCGCAACGCTCACCGATGTAGCGACGCAGTTCCGGGGTAATGCCCGGTGCCGGTGCTTCTTCGACGACTTTCTGGTGACGACGCTGCATAGAGCAATCACGTTCAGCCAGATAGATTGCGTTACCCTGACCGTCTGCCAGCACCTGAATTTCGATGTGGCGTGGGTTCTCGAGGTATTTCTCCATATAAACCATGTCGTTGCTGAAAGCCGCTTTCGCTTCCGCTTTGGTCATGGAGATGGATTGAGCCAGTTCGGCATCACCGCGTACTACGCGCATACCGCGACCGCCGCCGCCGCCGGACGCCTTGATGATAACCGGATAGCCGATACGTTTTGCATGGGCGCGGTTCGCATCCATATCGTCGGTCAGAGGGCCGTCAGAACCCGGTACCGTCGGGACGCCCGCTTTCTTCATCGCGGTGATGGCTGACACTTTGTCACCCATCAGACGGATGGTGTCCGCTTTCGGGCCGATGAAGATAAAGCCAGAGCGTTCAACCTGCTCTGCAAAGTTGGCGTTCTCAGAGAGGAAGCCATAACCCGGGTGAATCGCTACCGCGCCAGTGATTTCAGCGGCGCTGATGATAGCCGGGATGTTCAGATAGCTTTTTACGGACGGAGCCGGACCAATACAAACCGTCTCATCCGCCAGCAATACGTGTTTTAAATCGCGATCCGCGCTTGAGTGCACAGCGACAGTCTTGATACCCAGTTCTTTACAGGCACGAAGAATTCGCAATGCAATCTCGCCGCGGTTGGCGATAACAATTTTATCCAGCATGTTCGCCTCGTTACTCGATGACGACCAGCGGCTCGTCAAATTCTACCGGTTGACCACTTTCGACCAGGATGGCTTTCACGGTACCTGATTTGTCCGCTTCGATCTGGTTCATCATTTTCATGGCTTCAACGATGCACAGGGTATCGCCTACATTGACTTTCTGACCCACTTCGATGAACGCTTTTGCGTCCGGGCTCGGGGTGCGGTAGAAAGTACCAACCATTGGGGAACGTACGATGTGACCACTGATTTCTGCTGCGGCGGCTGCCGGCGCTTCTGCTGCCGGAGCAACTGCGTTAGACAGAGCAGGTTGCTGCTGCATCATTGGTGCAGCGTAGGCTTGTTGCATCACCGGGAAGCTACCTGCTGGCGCTGCGCGGCTGATGCGTACAGACTCTTCGCCTTCAGAGATTTCCAGTTCGGAGATGCCTGATTCTTCAACCAGCTCGATCAGTTTTTTAATCTTACGAATATCCATGAGTGGGTTCCGTACTCTTTGTTTAGTGTGATTGTGACAGGCGTTAAGCGCTGTCTGTAAAGCGTGAGTCCTGACGGCAAAACGGCTTCTGCCAGCCAGGGCGCCGGTATATTCCGCCTCAACGATTCATGTGAGACTTGTCGGTTAACATGCAGCGATTTGCTGCAATCCTCCGGCAAAAAACAAAATATACCTTCAATGCTCGATTGTCACCTTTTCAGCGGTCTAAAAACGCCGTCCAGGGAGCCAAGGTCGCACATTATAATGATTTCGTAGCAATTGGCAGCTAAATACTGGTCTTATCAGGGAAGATAATCAACCGCTAACACACAAATAACATCCGAGTCTCTGCATTTTGTAACCGACTGCACAGTTCGCCAAACTAGCGCCACCACTGGCGGAACTTCTTGTAACGGCAGGCCAAAAGCAGCAGTGCGAGCAGGGCATAAATGATGGGTTGAGGCGACAAAATCTTCACCGACCACAGATAATGTATCGGCGCGAGGATCGCCACCAGATAGACGACGTTGTGCAAAAGTTGCCAGCGCTTACCCAATTTTCGTTGTGCCGCCTGTGTTGATGTTAGCGTCAGCGCGAGCAGGATGAGCCAACTGATGATCCCAAGCGTTAAATACGGACGCGTAATCAGTTCTCGTCCCAACAATCCGAGATTATGGATACCTAACTCCAGCAGCGCGTAACTGGTCAGATGCAGCGTGGCCCAGGCGAAACACCATAACCCCAGCAGACGACGGGTGCGTATCAATAATGGCTGTTTAGCGTAGCGTGCGAGCGGCGTGACCAGCAAGGCGGCGAGCAAAAATTTCAGAGCCGTCCTACCGGTAAAGTGCTGGATGTCCTTTACCGGATCGGCGCTGAGCCCGCCGTTGTTAATGGCCCAGAACAGCCAGAGAAACGGCAGCAATCCCGCCAGATGAAGCGCCACTTTCAGCCAGGTTATCTGTTTTGCACTCAGCCGCACTTAGAAATTCTCCCGCAAATTCAGGCCGCGATAGAGCGAGGCCACTTCATCGGCATAGCCGTTAAACAGTAGGGTGGGTTGCCGTTGGACATCCAGAATCCCGCCTGCGCCAATAAATCGTTCCGTTGCCTGCGACCAGCGCGGGTGATCAACATGCGGATTCACATTGGCGTAAAAGCCGTACTCATCGGCAGCAGCAAGATTCCAGGTGGTGGGTGGCCGTTCGCGAGTCAGTTTAATGCTGACGATCGATTTAATGCCTTTAAAGCCATATTTCCATGGCACCGTCAGGCGTACAGGCGCGCCGTTTTGCGGCGGTAATGCTTTACCGTATACGCCAACGGTCAGCAGCGTCAGGGGATGCATCGCCTCGTCCAGGCGCAGTCCTTCGACATAGGGATATTTCAATCCGCCGCCAATGAAGCGATCTTTTTGTCCCGGCATATCGTCCGGCGCATAAAGCGTCTCGAACGCGACATATTTTGCATTGCTGGTGGGTTCGACGAGCGCCAGCAGCTTATGTAAAGGAAAGCCAATCCACGGCACCACCATCGACCAGGCTTCGACACAGCGCATTCGGTAAATCCGTTCCTCTAAAGGAAAGCGCGTGGTGAGCGCATCGTGATCCAGGGTTAATGGTTTGGCCACTTCACCACTGATTTTCAACGTCCAGGGATCGGTTTTCATGCTGCCCGCATTGGCGGCAGGATCGGCCTTATCCAGACCAAACTCGTAAAAATTGTTGTAGCCAGTGACTTTATCTTCTGGCGTTAAAGGCAGCGTGTTTTGCCATGCGGCGGGTTTGCTGAATTCCAGCGGTTTGCCGGCGGGCGCGGGTGGGCGATCGTTGCCTTTGAACCAGCTCAACAGATCCGCCTGCGCGGATATCGGCAGCGACAGCGCGGCAGCCCCGATCCCCAGCGCTTTCAGCACCTGGCGGCGATGCATAAAGAAAGCCGATTCGGCGGTGACATCGGCTTCTGTGAGTGGACGTAATTTTTTCATAACAGACTCCCGGCGTACACATAATGCGTAGTTACTATGGCAGGGAGTCTGTCAGTGCGCAGCGAAATTTCGTTAATTAAGTGTAAATTTCTGCGGCGTCCGCGTTTACTTCACTTTAACCAGCGTACGGCCTTGTACCTGGTTATTAATGATGGCCTCGGCGAACGTTGGCGCATCGGCCAGCGAAATTTCTGTCGCCGCCTGTGCATAGAATGATTCCGGTAAGTCATTCACCAGACGCTGCCAGGCCTGAGCGCGGCGTGCTGGTGGCGTCATTACCGAATCCACCCCTTGCAGGCGAACGTTGCGCAAAATAAACGGCATCACCGTCGTTGGCAGGGCAAAACCGCCCGCCAGGCCACAGGCTGCGACACAGCCGCCGTAGTTCATTTGCGCAAGCACTTTCGCCAGTACTTTATCGCCCACGGTATCAATTGCCCCGGCCCACAACTGTTTTTCCAGCGGACGAGATTCGGCGAACTCATCACGGCCCAGAATACGGCTTGCGCCCAACTGGCGGAGATAATCATGGGTGCTTTCGCGTCCGGACACCGCAACGACCTGATAGCCCAGTTTATGCAGCAGCGCGACCGCGGTACTGCCGACGCCGCCGCTGGCACCGGTGACTACGATTTCACCGTCTTGCGGACGAATACCCGCGTCTTCAAGCGCCATCACGCACAGCATGGCAGTAAACCCGGCGGTGCCGATCACCATTGCTTTACGACTGTCCAGTCCTTGTGGCAGCGCAACCAGCCAGTCTGCTTTCACACGTGCCTGTTCCGCCAGACCACCCCAATGATTTTCGCCAACGCCCCAGCCGGTCAGCAACACGTCCTGGCCCGCATGAAAACGAGGATCTTCGCTGGTCCGAACGGTACCGGCGAAATCAATGCCAGGAATCATCGGAAAGTTGCGGATGATTTTTCCTTTTCCGGTGATGGCGAGCGCATCTTTATAGTTCAGACTGGACCAGTGAACATCCACTGTGACATCGCCTTCCGGCAGCCGACTTTCTTCGAGAGTCTGCACGGAAGCAAGGGTTTTACCGTCCTGCTGTTCTAAGATCAAAGCCTGCATAACCTGTCCTCAATTCTGCATGGTGGATTGGAAAATGACGTCTGAAGACTATACTCGCTAATTGAAACGTGAATCCGATGCAACGCAATAAATTGCCAGATACACCTGATTTGGTAGTATGCACTCACTCTTTGCGCAACCGGACGAATTTTGCGTTTGGTTAAGCAGTTTCGTGTCGCAATTCAACCGTCGGAGTTAACTCAAGGATGCGATTAACGACGAAATTCTCAGCTTTTGTCACGCTGCTCACCGGGTTAACGATCTTTGTCACCCTGATCGGCTGCTCGCTGAGCTTTTACAACGCCATCCAGTACAAGATGACCCATCGTGTCCAGGCGGTGGCGACAGCCATTGACACGCATCTTGTTTCGCGCGATTTCAAACAGTTAACGTCGCAAATCGACGAACTGATGGTGTCAGCCGACGTCGTACGCGTCGATCTGTTGCAGGGCGAAAAGGTCATTTATAGCCAAACCCGTAACAGCAGCTATCGCCCGGTTGGCACCAGCAATCTCTTTCGCGAGCTCTCGGTTCCGCTGATGAAGCATCCAGGAATGACGATGGATCTGGTCTATCAGGATCCGATGGGTAACTATTTTCATTCACTGATGACGACGGCACCGCTCACGCTGGCCATTGGCTTTATTGTGCTGATGCTGTTTCTGTCGGTACGTTGGCTTCAGCGTCAACTTTCCGGTCAGGAACTGCTGGAGATACGTTCGACGCGAATTTTGAATGGAGAACGTGGAGCCAGTGTACGGGGTACGGTCTATGAATGGCCGGCGCGCACCAGTAGCGCGCTGGATATGCTGCTGTCCGAAATCCAGAGCGCCCAGGAGCAGCGGAGCCGTCTTGATACACTGATTCGCTCTTACGCCGCCCAGGACACCAAAACCGGCCTCAGCAATCGGCTCTTTTTTGACAACCAACTGGCGACGCTGCTGGACGATCAGGAGAAGGTCGGCGCGCATGGCGTGGTGATGATGATTCGCCTGCCGGACTTTAACCTGTTGCGCGACAGTTGGGGACGTAACCTCGCCGAAGAAGAACTGTTTAGTCTGATCAATTTATTGTCCACCTTTATGATGCGTTATCCGGGGTCGCTACTGGCGCGCTACCATCGCAGCGACTTTGCCGTTCTGCTGCCGCACCGCACTTTGAAAGAGGCGGAAAGCGTAGCCGGACAACTTTTAAAAGCGGTCGATGCACTTCCGACTAATAAAATGCTCGATCGTGACGATATGGTACATATCGGCATTTGCGCCTGGCGTAGCGGGCAGTCGACTGAGCAGGTGATGGAACATGCGGAGGCGGCAACCCGCAATGCCGTGTTGCAGGGCGGAAATAGCTGGGCGGTGTATGACGACTCTCTGCCGGAAAAAGGGCGTGGCAACGTGCGCTGGCGGACGCTGATTGAGCAGATGCTCAGCCGTGGCGGCCCGCGAATTTATCAGAAACCGGCCGTCAGCCGCGACGGACACGTGCATCATCGGGAACTGATGTGCCGCATCTTTGATGGTAATGAAGAGGTCAGCACGGCGGAATACATGCCGATGGTTTTACAGTTCGGTTTATCAGAAGAGTATGACCGCTTACAAATAAGCCGCGTCATCCCGCTGTTGAACTACTGGCCTGAAGAGAATCTGGCGATGCAGGTGACGGTAGAGTCACTGATTCGCCCGCGTTTTCAGCGTTGGTTGCGCGATACCTTGATGCAGTGTGAAAAATCGCAACGAAAACGCATAATTATTGAACTTGCGGAGGCGGATGTAGGTCAACACATCAGCCGGTTGCAGCCCGTTATCCGTTTAGTGAATGCATTGGGCGTTCGGGTTGCCGTCACGCAGGCGGGTTTAACGCTGGTGAGCACCAGCTGGATTAAAGAACTCAATGTGGAATTGATCAAGCTCCATCCGAGCCTGGTCAGAAACATTGAGAAGCGAACGGAAAACCAGTTGCTGGTTCAAAGCCTGGTGGAGGCGTGCTCAGGCACTCGCACCCAGGTTTACGCAACGGGCGTACGTTCGCGCGGTGAGTGGCAGACGCTGACAGCGCGTGGTGTTTCCGGTGGACAGGGGGATTTTTTTGCCGCCTCCCAGCCGCTGGATACCAATGTGAAAAAATATTCTCAAAGATACTCGGTTTAACCTGCCGTTTGTTCAGTTTTCACGTAGAATAACGCGCGCTGTGCCTTCATGGGGGTGTGCTTGTCTGCTCGCCATTTTGTAACAGCACACATGCAGGTGAATGACCTTAAATCGGTTGCAAATGAGGGCGAGGATTGCTGCTGAAGTGCTCAGCCCTGAGGGACTCAGGTAGAGATTTGTAACAAAGGAAACGAACTGCACTAATTTTCACCGTAGCAGATGATTTTTGCGCCTTGTCGCTGCTGCGTGTGGTTGGTAAAGTAAGCGGATTTTGTTTTCCGCCCCAGCTTTCAGGATTATCCCTTAGTATGTTGAAAAAATTTCGTGGCATGTTTTCCAATGACTTGTCCATTGACCTGGGTACCGCGAATACCCTCATTTATGTAAAAGGACAAGGCATCGTATTGAATGAGCCTTCCGTTGTGGCCATTCGTCAGGATCGTGCCGGTTCACCGAAAAGCGTGGCTGCAGTAGGTCATGATGCGAAGCAGATGCTGGGTCGTACGCCGGGCAACATTGCTGCTATTCGCCCAATGAAAGACGGTGTTATTGCCGACTTCTTCGTGACTGAAAAAATGCTCCAGCACTTTATCAAACAAGTGCACAGCAACAGCTTTATGCGTCCAAGCCCGCGCGTGCTGGTGTGTGTACCGGTTGGTGCCACTCAGGTTGAGCGTCGTGCTATTCGTGAATCCGCACAGGGCGCTGGCGCCCGTGAAGTCTTCCTGATTGAAGAGCCGATGGCGGCGGCAATCGGTGCGGGTCTGCCTGTTTCTGAGGCAACCGGCTCGATGGTTGTGGACATCGGTGGCGGTACGACGGAAGTCGCCGTTATCTCCCTGAACGGTGTGGTCTATTCTTCTTCTGTCCGTATCGGCGGCGATCGCTTCGATGAAGCCATCATTAATTATGTGCGCCGTAACTACGGTTCCCTGATCGGTGAAGCCACCGCAGAACGTATCAAGCATGAAATCGGTTCTGCCTATCCGGGCGACGAAGTGCGTGAAATCGAAGTGCGCGGTCGTAACCTGGCAGAAGGTGTTCCTCGCGGCTTCACCCTGAACTCTAACGAGATTCTGGAAGCCCTGCAGGAGCCGCTGACCGGTATTGTTAGCGCGGTGATGGTTGCACTGGAACAGTGCCCGCCGGAACTGGCGTCTGATATCTCCGAGCGCGGAATGGTGCTCACTGGCGGTGGCGCGCTGCTGCGTAACCTTGATCGTCTGTTAATGGAAGAAACCGGTATTCCAGTTGTTGTCGCTGAAGACCCGCTGACCTGTGTGGCGCGTGGCGGCGGCAAAGCGCTGGAAATGATCGACATGCACGGCGGCGACCTGTTCAGCGAAGAGTAATCGGGTGCCGGCAGGAGAGCGTCACGCTGTCCTGCCGACTCTGATACGAGAATACGCAAACTTATGAAGCCAATTTTTAGCCGTGGCCCCTCGCTACAGATTCGCCTTATTCTGGCGGTGTTGGTGGCGCTCGGCGTTATTATTGCCGACAGCCGCCTGGGTACGTTCAGTCAGATCCGTACGTACATGGATACCGCCGTCAGTCCTTTCTACTTTATTTCCAATGGTCCCCGTGAACTGCTTGATGGCGTCTCGCAAACGCTCGCATCACGCGACCAGCTTGAGCTTGAAAACCGGGCGCTGCGCCAGGAACTGCTGCTGAAAAACAGTGAATTGCTGATGCTGGGGCAGTACAAACAGGAGAACGCGCGGCTGCGCGAGCTGCTGGGTTCGCCGCTGCGTCAGGATGAACAAAAGATGGTGACGCAGGTCATCTCCACGGTTAACGATCCCTACAGCGACCAGGTGGTTATCGACAAAGGCAGCGTGAACGGGGTTTACGAAGGCCAGCCGGTAATCAGCGATAAAGGCGTTGTCGGTCAGGTCGTCGCGGTGGCGAAGCTGACCAGCCGCGTCCTGCTGATTTGCGATGCTACTCATGCGTTGCCCATTCAGGTGTTGCGCAACGACATCCGGGTGATCGCGGCTGGTAACGGCTGCACCGACGATCTGCAACTCGAACACCTGCCAGCCAATACCGATATTCGCGTTGGCGATGTGCTGGTAACGTCTGGTCTGGGCGGTCGTTTCCCGGAAGGCTATCCGGTTGCGGTGGTCTCTTCCGTTAAGCTGGATACTCAACGTGCTTACACCGTGATTCAGGCGCGTCCTACCGCGGGCTTACAGCGTCTGCGCTATCTGCTGCTGCTGTGGGGGGCCGACCGTAACGGTGCCAACCCGATGACGCCGGAAGAGGTGCATCGTGTGGCGAATGAACGTCTGATGCAGATGATGCCGCAAGTGTTGCCGTCTCCGGATATGATGGGGCCGCCGCCGCCCGTGCCTGCGCCAGCGACCGGTATCACGTCATCACCTGCCGCTCCGCCAGCGGGTGCGACGCCGCCTCCAGCGCGTGCGCCGGGAGGCCAGTAGTGGCAAGCTATCGTAGCCAGGGTCGCTGGGTTATCTGGCTCTCGTTCTTTATCGCACTGTTACTGCAAGTGATGCCCTGGCCGGATGAGATCATTGTCTTTCGGCCAAACTGGGTGCTGCTCATTTTACTCTACTGGATCCTCGCCCTGCCGCATCGCGTCAATGTGGGCACAGGTTTCGTGATGGGTGCCATACTGGATCTCATTAGTGGTTCCACGCTCGGCGTGCGGGCATTGTCGATGAGCATCATCGCTTACCTGGTTGCGCTGAAATTTCAGCTCTTTCGCAATCTGGCGCTTTGGCAGCAGGCGCTGGTGGTGATGTTGCTTTCGCTGGTGGTGGATATTATTGTTTTCTGGTCAGAGTTTTTAGTGATCAACGTCTCTTTCAGACCTGAAGTGTTCTGGAGTAGTGTAGTCAACGGTGTGCTCTGGCCGTGGCTTTTCTTGCTGATGCGTAAAGTCCGCCAGCAATTTGCAGTGCAATAAAGGTTTCTATGACATCTCTATACTTAGCTTCCGGTTCGCCGCGTCGTCAGGAACTGCTCACGCAGTTAGGTGTTTCTTTCGAGCGTATTGTTACGGGAATCGAAGAAACGCGTGGCGAGGGAGAAAGCGCACAGCAATATGTGTCGCGTCTGGCGCGGGAAAAAGCCCAGGCCGGCGTGGCGCAGACGCCGCGCGATCTCCCTGTGCTGGGGGCGGATACCATCGTTATCCTCAACGGTGAAGTGTTAGAGAAACCGCGTGACGCACACCATGCGGCGCTGATGTTGCGCAAGTTGTCCGGCCAAACGCATCAGGTGATGACGGCCGTTGCGTTGGCGGATAGCCAGTATGTGCTCGATTGCCTGGTGATGACCGAGGTGACGTTCAGAGCGTTGACGGATGCGGATATCGCTGACTATATCGCCAGCGGTGAACCGATGGATAAAGCAGGTGCATACGGTATTCAGGGGCGGGGTGGCTGTTTTGTCAGGAAGATAAATGGCAGCTATCACGCCGTGGTCGGCTTACCGCTGGTTGAAACGTATGAGTTGCTGAGCAATTTTAACTCACTGCGTGAGAAAAGGGATAAACATGACGGCTGAATTGTTGGTAAACGTAACGCCATCGGAAACACGCGTGGCGTACATTGATGGCGGTATTCTGCAAGAAATTCATATTGAGCGCGAAGCGCGACGCGGGATTGTAGGCAATATCTACAAAGGTCGGGTCAGTCGCGTACTTCCGGGTATGCAGGCGGCTTTTGTAGATATTGGGCTGGATAAAGCCGCGTTTCTTCACGCTTCCGATATTATGCCGCACACCGAATGCGTGGCGGGTGAAGAGCAGAAGCAGTTCACCGTTCGCGATATTTCGGAGCTGGTGCGTCAGGGGCAAGATCTGATGGTGCAGGTGGTGAAAGATCCGTTAGGCACCAAAGGCGCGCGTCTGACCACCGACATCACTTTGCCGTCTCGTTATCTGGTCTTTATGCCCGGCGCTTCGCACGTGGGCGTTTCTCAGCGTATCGAAAGTGAAGCCGAGCGTGAGCGTCTGAAGAAAGTGGTCGCTGAGTACTGCGATGAGCAGGGCGGGTTTATCATCCGCACAGCGGCAGAAGGCGTTTGTGAAGACGATCTGGCCTCAGATGCCGCGTATCTCAAGCGCGTCTGGACCAAGGTGATGGAGCGCAAAAAGCGCCCGCAGACGCGTTACCAGATGTATGGCGAGCTGGCGCTGGCGCAACGTGTGCTGCGTGATTTTGCTGACGCACAGTTAGACCGCATTCGCGTGGATTCCCGTCTGACCTATGAAGCCCTGCTGGAGTTTACTGCGGAGTACATCCCGGAAATGACCAGCAAGCTGGAGCATTACAGCGGACGCCAGCCGATTTTCGATCTCTTTGACGTTGAGAATGAGATCCAGCGTGCGCTGGAGCGAAAAGTTGAACTGAAATCCGGCGGCTATCTGATTATCGATCAAACTGAAGCGATGACCACCGTCGATATCAACACAGGCGCGTTTGTCGGCCATCGTAATCTTGATGACACCATCTTCAACACCAATATTGAAGCGACCCAGGCGATTGCCCGTCAGTTGCGACTGCGTAATCTCGGCGGCATCATTATTATCGATTTTATCGACATGAATAATGAGGATCACCGTCGCCGGGTACTGCATTCGCTTGAGCAGGCGCTGAGTAAAGATCGGGTGAAAACCAGCATTAACGGTTTTTCGCAGTTGGGTCTGGTGGAGATGACGCGCAAGCGCACGCGTGAGAGCGTGGAGCATGTGTTGTGCAACGAGTGTCCGACCTGTCACGGACGCGGCACGGTGAAGACGGTGGAAACCGTCTGCTATGAGATCATGCGTGAGATCGTTCGTGTGCACCACGCCTACGACTCCGACCGCTTCCTGGTCTATGCTTCTCCGGCAGTGGCAGAAACCCTGAAAGGGGAAGAGTCGCACGCGCTGGCGGAAGTTGAGATTTTTGTCGGCAAACAGGTGAAAGTCCAAATTGAACCGCTCTATAACCAGGAGCAGTTTGACGTCGTAATGATGTAAACCGATACGGTGCCGCGTGACGGGCGGCGCATTTTCAGGCAGACAAGGAGAGACGCGTGAGGCGATTGCCGGGGATATTATTGCTCACTGGAGCCGCGCTCGTCGTTGTCGTAGCGCTGTTGGTCAGTGGTTTGCGCCTGGCATTACCGCATCTCGACAGTTGGCGTCCGACGATCCTCAGCAAAATTGAGTCTGCGACGGGGCTGCCGGTTAAGGCCAGCCAGATCTCTGCCAACTGGCAAAATTTTGGTCCCACCCTCGAAGCACGTGATATTCGCGCGGAGCTGAAAGACGGCGGCGAATTCTCGGTAAAACGCGTTACCCTGGCGCTGGATGTCTGGCAGAGCTTGCTGCACATGCGCTGGCAATTTCGCGATCTTACTTTCTGGCAACTGAATTTCCGTACCAACACGCCGATTGAACGTAGCGAAAGCGGTGACGGGCTGGAGGCCAGCCGAATCAACGATCTTTTCCTGCGCCAGTTCGATCACTTCGATCTCCGTGACAGTCAAATCAGCTTTCTGACGCTCTCCGGGCAGCGCGCCGAACTGGCGATTCCGCAACTCACCTGGGTTAATGGTAAAAATCGCCACCGCGCGGAGGGACAAGTCAGCCTCTCCAGTCTGACCGGTCAGCACGGCGTCATGCAGGTGCGCATGGATCTGCGTGATGATGAAGGGCTGCTGAATAATGGTCGGGTCTGGCTGCAGGCCGACGATATCGACGTGAAACCGTGGCTGGGCAAATGGATGCAGGATAACGTGGCGCTGGAGACTGCGCGCTTTAGCCTCGAAGGCTGGATGACCATCAGCAAAGGAGAGATCGCCGGTGGCGACGTCTGGCTGAAACAGGGGGGCGCGAGCTGGAAAGGCGACAATAACCTCCATATGCTCTCTGTCGATAATCTGACGGCGCATATCAGTCGTGAACAGCCGGGCTGGCAGTTTTCTATTCCCGATACCCGCATCACGATGGACGGTAAGGCCTGGCCGCGCGGAGCGCTACAGCTCGCCTGGATCCCCGAGCAGGAAGTCGGCGGCGCAGACGGCAAGCGCAGTGACGAACTGCGCATCCGCGCCAGCCATCTGGAGTTGGCCGGACTTGAGGGGCTGCGCCCGATGGTGTCTAAGCTTTCGCCCGCGCTGGGTGATATCTGGCTTGCCACCCAACCGAGTGGAAATATCGATACCCTGGCGCTGGATATCCCGCTTCAGGCCACGGAAAAGACACGTTTTCAGGCCTCATGGCGCGATCTGGCGTGGAAACAGTGGAAGCTATTGCCGGGGGCGGAGAACTTCTCCGGAACGCTCTCCGGGAGCGTGGAAAATGGCGCGCTGACCGCGTCGATGAAACAGGCAAAAATGCCCTACGAAACGGTCTTCCGTGCGCCATTAGAAATTGAAGACGGCGTTGCCACGCTGAACTGGCTGAAGAATGACAACGGTTTTCAGCTGGACGGACGTAATATCGATGTGAAAGCGAAAGCGGTCCACGCGCGCGGCGGCTTCCGCTATCTGCAGCCGACAGGCGATGACCCCTGGCTGGGGATTCTGGCGGGTATCAGCACCGATGACGGCTCTCAGGCCTGGCGTTACTTCCCGGAAAATCTGATGGGCAAGGCGCTGGTGGACTATCTCGGCGGCGCGATTCAGGGGGGAGAAGCGGATAACGCGACGCTGGTGTACGGCGGTAATCCGCATTTGTTCCCGTACAAGCACAACGAAGGCCAGTTTGAAGTGCTGGTCCCACTGCGCAATGCGAAATTTGCCTTTCAGCCGGACTGGCCTGCGCTGACCGATCTGAATATCGAGCTGGATTTCCTTAACGACGGCCTGTGGATGAAAACCGATGGCGTCAATTTAGGCGGCGTGAAGGCCACGAATCTGACGGCGATCATCCCGGACTACGCCAAAGAGAAGCTGCTGATTGACGCCGATATTCAGGGGCCGGGCAAGGCGGTGGGGCCGTATTTTGATGACACGCCGTTGAAGTCGTCGCTGGGCGCCACGCTTGAGCAGTTGCAGATCGACGGTGATGTGAATGCTCGCTTACATCTGGATATCCCGCTGGACGGCGAAATGGTTACCGCAAAAGGTGATGTGTCGCTGCGCGATAATAGCCTGTTTATCAAACCGCTCGACAGCACCCTGAAAAACCTCAGCGGCAAATTCAGCTTTACCAATGGCAATCTGAAAAGCGAGTCGATGACGGCGAACTGGTTTAATCAGCCGGTGAACGTTGATTTCACCACCACGGAAGGAACGAAAGCCTATCAGGTCGCGGTGAATCTCAACGGCAACTGGCAGCCCGCTCGTACCGGCGTATTGCCATCGCAGGTCAATGACGCGCTCAGCGGCAGCCTGGCGTGGGACGGTAAAGTGGGTATCGACCTGCCGTATCATTCCGGGACAACGTACAACATTGAACTGAACGGCGATCTCAGGAATGTAAGTAGTCACTTACCTTCTCCGCTGGATAAAAAAGCCGGTGAGGCGTTACCCGTCAAAATTAAAGCAACCGGCGACCTGCGTAGCTTTACGCTGACCGGTAGCGCCGGACAGGAAAATCATTTTAACAGCCGCTGGTTGCTGAATCAGAAGCTGACGCTGGATCGCGCGATCTGGACGGCCGAAAGCCGGACGGCACCGCCTTTGCCTGAACAGGAAGGTATTGAGCTGAATCTACCCGCGATGGATGGCGCACAGTGGCTGGCCCTGTTCCAGAAAGGTGCGGCGGACAACGTCGGAGCCAACGCGAATTTCCCGCAACATATTACGCTGCGCACGCCAGCGTTAACGCTGGGGGGACAACAGTGGAACAATCTGAGCCTCGTTTCTGAACCGGCGTCGAATGGCACTAAAGTCGAGGCGCAGGGGCGTGAGATCAACGCAACGCTGGCAATGCGCAATAACGCGCCGTGGCTGGCAAACATCAAATACCTCTATTACAACCCCTCCGTGGCTAAAACGGATAACAGCGACGCGCCGGCTTCGCCATTTGCATCCGTAGAACGCTTTAGTTTCCGCGGCTGGCCTGACGTGCAGTTGCGCTGTGAAGAGTGCTGGATGTGGGGACAGAAATACGGACGCATCGATGCGGATGTGGCCATTCAGGGCGACACCCTGAACCTGAGTAACGGCCTGCTGGATACCGGCTTCACCCGACTGACGGCGGACGGACAGTGGGTGAACACCCCTGGCAGCGAGCGTACCTCTTTAAAAGGGAAACTACGGGGTAACAAGATTGATGCGGCGGCCGGATTCTTTGGCGTTTCGACACCGATTCGCAACGCCTCGTTTAATGTGGATTACGATCTGCACTGGCGCAACCCGCCGTGGAAGCCGGAGGAAGCCTCGCTGAACGGCATTATCCGCACCCGCCTGGGCAAAGGGGAGATCACCGAGCTAAGCACCGGTCACGCGGGGCAGTTGCTGCGCCTGCTGAGCTTTGACGCCCTGCTGCGTAAACTGCGTTTCGATTTTAGCGATACCTTCAATGAAGGATTTTACTTCGACTCCATTCGCAGCACCGCCTGGATCAAAGACGGCATATTGCATACCGACGACACGCTGGTGGACGGACTGGAAGCGGATATCGCCATGAAAGGCTCGGTCAACCTGGTGCGCCGCGAGCTGGATGTTGAAGCGGTGGTGGCACCGGAAATCTCCGCCACGGTGGGGGTCGCCGCCGCGTTTGCGGTGAACCCGATCGTTGGCGCGGCAGTCTTTGCCGCCAGTAAAGTGCTTGGACCGCTGTGGAGTAAAGTCTCGATTCTGCGCTATCGGATCACCGGTCCACTCGATAAACCACAGATCAACGAAGTCCTGCGCCAGCCGCGGAAAGAAAATTCGCAATGATTTGACGGGGGCAAGGAATTGCCCCACTCTCAGTACATAGATCCTCTATCTGCAGTCACTAACGAGTAGCAATAACGATGAGTCTGAACCTGGTAAGTGAACAATTGCTAGCGGCGAACGGCCTGAAACATCAGGATCTGTTCGCCATTCTGGGCCAACTGGCCGAACGTCGTCTTGATTACGGCGATCTCTATTTTCAGTCGAGCTATCACGAATCCTGGGTTTTAGAAGACCGCATCATTAAAGATGGTTCTTACAATATCGATCAGGGCGTTGGCGTTCGCGCAGTGAGCGGTGAAAAAACCGGGTTTGCCTATGCTGACCAGATCAGTCTGCAGGCGCTGGAACAGAGTGCGCGCGCCGCGCGTACCATCGTGCGTGACAATGGCGACGGGAAAGTGAAGACTCTCGGTGCCGTGGAGTATCCGGCGCTGTACACCTCTGTCGATCCGCTGCAAAGCATGAGCCGTGAAGAGAAGCTCGATATTCTGCGCCGCGTCGATAAAGTCGCCCGCGAAGCGGATAAGCGAGTACAGGAAGTCTCGGCCAGCCTGACCGGCGTGTATGAATTGATCCTCGTTGCCGCCACGGACGGGACGCTGGCCGCCGATGTGCGTCCACTGGTGCGTTTGTCGGTCAGCGTGCAGGTGGAAGAAGACGGTAAACGTGAGCGCGGCGCCAGCGGTGGCGGTGGGCGTTTTGGCTACGATTATTTCCTCGCCGATCTGGATGGCGATGTCCGCGCCGACGCGTGGGCGAAAGAGGCCGTGCGCATGGCGCTGGTGAACCTGTCCGCGGTTGCCGCACCTGCCGGGACGTTGCCCGTCGTATTGGGTGCCGGCTGGCCGGGCGTACTGCTGCATGAAGCGGTGGGGCATGGTCTGGAAGGGGACTTTAACCGTCGCGGCACCTCGGTATTCAGCGGTCATATGGGCGAACTGGTCGCCTCTGAACTGTGCACTGTGGTGGACGATGGAACGATGGCGGATCGTCGCGGGTCGGTGGCCATTGATGACGAAGGCACGCCGGGTCAGTACAACGTTCTGATCGAAAACGGCATTCTGAAAGGTTATATGCAGGACAAACTGAATGCGCGCCTGATGGGCGTTGCGCCGACCGGAAACGGCCGCCGCGAGTCTTACGCGCATCTGCCGATGCCGCGCATGACCAACACCTATATGCTGCCGGGTAAATCCACGCCGCAAGAGATCATTGAGTCCGTAGAGTACGGGATCTATGCGCCAAACTTTGGCGGCGGTCAGGTGGACATCACCTCCGGTAAGTTCGTCTTCTCTACCTCAGAAGCGTATCTGATTGAGAACGGCAAAGTGACGAAGCCGGTGAAAGGGGCCACGTTGATTGGTTCGGGTATCGAAGCGATGCAGCAGATTTCGATGGTCGGGAACGACCTGAAGCTGGATAACGGCGTCGGCGTCTGTGGCAAAGAAGGTCAGAGCCTGCCGGTTGGCGTTGGTCAGCCGACGCTGAAGGTCGATAACCTGACGGTGGGGGGCACCGCGTAACGCCATTTTCCGGATGGGGATAAACGCCCCATCCGGCCATTTCTGGCTTCAGTCTGAGTTGATATGTTCCTTACAATACCGGCGTTTCCACGCAGCTGGCGTCAGTCCAGTGTGTTTACGAAAAATCTGCCGAAAATAGCCGACGTCATTAAATCCACACTTCTGTGCCACCTCGCTTAATGCCAGCGAATCGCTAATCAATAGCTTCTCTGCGGCGCTGACGCGCTGGCGATGAATGGCTTCTGTCATCGTCATGTGAAATATCCGTCGGTAGACTCGCCCGAGATAATCGGCATTGCAGTGCAACTCCCGGGCAAGTTGCGACGTCGAGATTGGCAGGTGATATTGTGTGCGAATATGTTTACGCGCCTTATAGGCCAGCGCCACACCGGCGTTATCACCGTGGGTTTCACTCCCCACCGCAGAGGCGATTTGTTGCAAAATCAGCAACAGAATAAATTCCAGTGCCGGACCGTGACGTCTGTTTTCCTGTTCACTTAAAAACTGACGAAACAGCGACATGACATACTGTGGGCTGCTGACGCTGATATGCTGCGGTAGCGATAGTAACTGCGTCGGATTGGTGGTCGCTGGCAGCACGTCAAAATGCACCCAGTAAAATGTGAGATCCGGCGGGAAATCCCCTATCCCGACGTGGCGGCGCCGGGGCCATAGCAACAAACTTTCTCCGGCCTTAACCTCAAACAGGACGTCGTTTTCTCTGATTGTCAGCGTCCCCTGCTGTACAAAAATCAACTCCCAGGATTCCAGCCTGCGTGCCGGGTGGCTACCTACGCCGCGCGAGATAAACAAACCGCCGTTTTGTACCCTAATCGGAAGCGCTATGGATAAATCAAGCATGGATATGTAATTTCTCGCGTTTTTTTAGATAAAAATAACCTTTCTCTATGATTAATAAAAAGTTATTTGATATTCACCGATCGGCCTCACAGTTTTGCCAGCAGGTCGGAATCGTCATCTTTTTATACCTGTTTATCGCCTTGTTGACACGGTAATTCCGGGCAAAATTACATCTGAATTTTCTTATTAAAACCGGAATCCTGTGAATTTATCGGGATAAATCTGCTTCAGACGAGGAACCTTTATATGACCTCTACTTCACTGACGGAAACGGATATTGCCGGAAGTCATCCCGACGAAAAATTGTCGATACGCGAAAAGATCGGCTACGGGCTGGGCGATGCAGGTGGCACAGTGATCACCTGCCTGATCATGAACTTTTTAACCTTTTTCTATACTGATGTCTTCGGGTTGACCCCCGCGCTGGTTGGCACCTTGTTTTTAGTACTGCGTGTTTTTGACGCTATTTCCGATCCGATTATGGGCGTGGTTGCTGACCGTACCCGCAGCCGCTGGGGGCGTTTCCGCCCATGGCAACTGTGGATAGCCGTGCCCATCGGCGTTATTGGGGTGCTGACCTTTACCGTCCCGGATGCATCAATGGGGATCAAAATCGCCTGGGCCTTTGGCACGTATTTGTTGCTTTCGGTGAGCTATACCGCGATCAACGTTCCCTACTGCGCGCTAATCAATACCATGACGACGCGTCACTCTGAAGTGATCGCCTGCCAGTCCTGGCGCTTTGTTCTGTGCGGCGTCGCGGGCTTTCTGGTCTCCGTTGGGTTGCCGTGGCTGGTGGAGACGCTTGGTGATGGCAACACCGCGCAGGGTTATCAGCTTGGCGTCGGCGTATTGTGCGCCGTCGCGGTGGTGATGTTCCTGTGCTGCTTCTTCTGGGTGCGTGAGCGGGTGTCGCTCAACATGATGGGGCACTTTTCCCTGCGCGAACATCTGGCGGGCCTGCGCAAAAACGACCAGTTACTGCTGATGCTGTTGATGTCATTTCTGCTGATTAACGTGTTCAATATTCGCGGCGGCGGCTACATGTACTTCATCACTTACGTGTTGCAGGGCAGCACCGCCTATACGTCGTTGTTTTTTACCATGGTAACGTTCGCTTCCATTATCGGTTCGGTGATGGTTAACCTGCTGTCGCGCCGCGTTGATACGGTCAAACTCTACTATTACACCAACCTGGTGTTAGCTTTACTTGCGGTCATTATGTGGTTTCTGCCCGCCAGTCCTGACTGGCAGACATTATGGCTGGTCGTGATCCTCGGTAACGGCATTATCCTTGGCTTTACTCTACCACTGCACTTTTCACTGATGGCCTTTGCCGACGACTACGGCGAGTGGAAAACCGGCGTGCGATCCTCCGGCATGAATTTCGCCTTCAACCTGTTTTTTATCAAGCTGGCGTGGGCCTCCAGCGCCGGGATTATCAGCCTGGTGTTTATTGCCGTCGCCTACAAGGCGGGGGCGGAAAACCAGACGCCCGCGTCATTGCAGGGGATTTTCTCCATGGAAAGTCTGCTGCCTGCACTGTTCCACCTGCTGCTGGCGCTGTCCATCCGCGCCTGTAAACTCAATAACCCGATGATGGCCCGTATTTCCGATGATTTACGCCAGCGTCACGCCCGGGCCCTGTAGGAGCAAAAAATGAAACCTGAAATCATGGAAGTGGATCTCCACCGGCTTAAGGTCAGCGATCCGTTTTTCGGCCAGTACCAGCAACTGGTGCGCGATGTGGTCATCCCTTATCAGTGGGATGCGTTGAACGATCGTATTCCGGAAGCGGACCCCAGCCATGCGATTGAAAACTTCCGCATTGCCGCCGGGCGGCAGCAAGGGGAGTTTTACGGCATGGTGTTCCAGGACAGCGACGTGGCGAAATGGCTGGAGGCGGTGGCGTGGTCACTGTGCCAGAAGCCAGATGCAGAACTTGAGAAAACCGCCGATGAGGTGATCGAGCTGATTGCCGCCGCCCAGTGTGAAGACGGTTATCTGAATACGTATTTCACCGCCAAAGCGCCGGACAAACGCTGGAGCAATCTGGCCGAATGCCACGAGCTTTACTGCGCCGGACACATGATTGAAGCGGGCGTCGCCTTCTTTCAGGCCACCGGCAAGCGTAGCCTGCTGAACGTGGTGTGCCGCTTTGCTGACTATATCGACAGCGTGTTCGGCAAAGAAGAGCACAAGCTGCACGGATATCCCGGCCATCCGGAAGTGGAACTGGCGCTGATGCGGCTGTATGAAGTGACACAGGAATCGCGCTATCTGAATCTGTCGCGCTATTTTGTTGAAGCGCGCGGTACGCAGCCGCACTATTACGACATTGAGTTTGAAAAACGCGGCGGCACGTCGCACTGGCTGATTTACGGCGCGGGCTGGATGACGCACGATAAAGACTACAGCCAGGCGCATTTACCGTTAACGGAGCAACAGACGGCCATCGGTCACGCGGTGCGTTTTGTCTACCTGATGACCGGCGTGGCGCATCTGGCGCGCTTGAGTCAGGACGAAGAGAAGCGCCAGATCTGCCTGCGGCTGTGGAAAAACATGGCGCAACGCCAGCTGTACATCACCGGCGGCATCGGCTCGCAGGGGCGCGGCGAAGCGTTCAGTTGCGATTACGATTTGCCGAACGATACGGTATACGCTGAAAGCTGCGCCTCCATCGGCCTGATGATGTTCGCGCGCCGGATGCTGGAAATGGAAGCCGACAGCCAGTACGCCGATGTGATGGAGCGCGCGCTCTACAACACCGTGCTGGGCGGCATGGCGCTGGACGGCAAGCATTTCTTCTATGTGAATCCGCTGGAAGTGCAGCCAAACGTACTGAAATTCAACCATATTTACGATCACATTAAACCTGTTCGTCAGCGCTGGTTTGGCTGTGCCTGCTGCCCGCCGAACATCGCGCGAACGCTGACCTCTATTGGTCACTATATTTATACGCCGCGCCCGGAAGCGCTTTACATCAACCTGTATATTGGCAACAGCGTAACGGTTCCGGTTAATGGCGGCGAGCTGGGCCTGAAGATTAGAGGTAATTTCCCCTGGCAGGAACGGGTGGAGATAAGTATTGAATCCCCACAGCCGGTGGCGCATACGCTGGCACTGCGACTGCCGGACTGGTGCAATAATCCACAGGTACTGCTCAACGGTTTGCCTGTCGAGGGTGAGGTACGCAAGGGCTATCTGCATCTCCGCCGTGACTGGAGGGCGGGCGACATCCTCACGTTAACGCTGCCGATGCCGGTACGCCGTGTTTACGGCAACCCGCAGGTGCGCCACGTGGCGGGAAAAGTTGCGCTACAGCGTGGGCCGTTGGTGTACTGTCTGGAAGAGGCCGACAACGGCGCGTTGCTGCATAATCTGAGCTTGCCGAAAGAGAGCGTGTTTACCCTTATCGAAGGGAAAGGCGTTTTCGCCCACAAGATATTGCTCCAGGCGCAAGGAGCGCGAAAATGCCCGACGCAGCCGGGTGAACAGTCGCTGTGGCACTATGACACCGCCCCTGGCGCGTGTCAGGCTCAAACACTGACATTTATCCCATGGTTTAGCTGGGCCAACCGCGGCGAAGGGGAGATGCGGATTTGGGTGGATGAGGCGTAGTCAGACGGATGGCGTGTTGCTGGCGGATAACGGGGCTTTTTGGCCGTTATCCGCTATTGTCTTGCCTCAAGAAGATGCCTATTTCTCTTTTCCCCGACCGTACATACCCTGAAAAATCTGCGACACGTCGACGAAATAGTCGGTCAGATAGTTGATCACTACCTGTACCTTCAGCGGCAGTTTGTCTTTTTCGGTATATAGCGCATAGACCGGGCGCGGATCGGACTGGTAGCGCGGCAGTAAGATCTCAAGTTCGCCCCGGTTGATCTCGTTGATCACCCACATCAGCGGGACGTAGGCGACCCCCGCACCGGCGGTCAGCCAGCGGTTGAGGGTCATTGGATCGTTGGTCACAAACCGTCCCTGTGGGATCAGTCGCGTGGAGATCCCTTCCGGTGCGATCAGCTCAAACTCATTATCCGGACGCACGCTGTATTCCAGCCAGGAGTGGTTGGTGAGGTCGGCCGGTTTTTCCGGTATCCCGTACTGGGCGAGATAGCTTTTCGCCGCGCATAACACCATCGGCATTGCGCCCAGGCGGCGGGAAAACAGACTGGAATCCTGGAGGGCGCCCACGCGGATAACCACATCCAGACCGTCGGCAATCAGGTCGGGTGCCGGAATGCCGGTGACCAGATTGACCGTCAGGCCAGGGTGCTCTTTGAGCATTTTGGCGGTGATCCCCGCGAGGACATTTTGTGCCATGGTTGAAGAACAACCAATGCGCAGCGTACCAATCGGCGTGTTGTTAAAGGCATAAAGCTGTTCGTGAACATCCTGCACTTCATGCAGCATACGCCGACAGCCCTGATAATAAATTTTCCCGGCTTCGGTAAGCCCAATGCTGCGCGTGCTGCGGTTCAGCAGCTTGACCTGAAGTTCATCTTCCAGTTTTGCTACCGTCTGGCTGATTGACGAAACACTCATTTGTAGCTGTCTGGCGGCGGCCGTGAAAGAACCAAATTCCACCACTTTCGCGAACACCGACATGCGCTTTAATCGTTCCATTATTCACTCTGGCTTAAAAGTGATTTAGATCACATATTATAGATAACAGCATAACAGTTACGGTAATATATTATTATTCAAATAAAGGCTATGTCGCTCTCGCCTGGCTTTCCTTGCCCTTCTCCGCGTCGACATTCGCTGAAAACGGTATCGCCTGCACTCTCTACAATATCAAGGTCAACATGAGTCTGTTTCCCGTTATCGTGGTGTTTGGTCTGTCCTTCCCACCGATATTCTTTGAATTGCTTCTGTCACTGGCGATTTTCTGGCTGGTGCGCCGGGTGCTGGTGCCTACGGGCATCTATGATTTTGTCTGGCATCCGGCTCTGTTTAATACTGCGCTGTATTGCTGTCTCTTTTACTTGATATCGCGCCTGTTCGTTTGAGGTTGAAGTGAAAACGCTGACAAGAAAAATCTCCCGTACGGCCATTACCCTCGTTCTGGTCATCCTGGCGTTCATCGCTATTTTCCGCGCCTGGGTCTATTACACCGAATCACCGTGGACGCGTGATGCCCGCTTCAGCGCAGACGTGGTTGCCATCGCGCCGGACGTTGCCGGACTCATCACTACCGTTAAGGTGCATGATAATCAACTGGTGAAGAAAGATCAGGTGCTGTTCACCATCGATCAACCACGCTACCAAAAAGCGCTGGAAGAGGCCGAAGCCGACGTTGCCTATTATCAGGTGCTGGCGCAAGAGAAACGCCAGGAAGCCGGACGCCGTAACCGTCTTGGCGTCCAGGCCATGTCCCGTGAAGAGATTGATCAGGCCAACAACGTTCTGCAAACCGTATTACATCAGCTTGCCAAAGCGCAGGCGACTCGCGACCTCGCCAGGTTAGATCTCGAACGTACCGTCATTCGCGCGCCTGCGGATGGCTGGGTGACCAACCTGAACGTCTATACCGGTGAGTTTATTACCCGAGGTTCAACCGCCGTGGCGCTGGTGAAACAGAACTCCTTTTATGTGCTGGCCTATATGGAAGAGACCAAGCTGGAGGGCGTCCGTCCGGGTTATCGTGCCGAAATTACCCCGTTGGGTAGCAATAAGGTGTTAAAAGGGAGAGTCGATAGCATCGCGGCAGGGGTCACCAATGCCAGCAGCACACGCGATGACAAAGGCATGGCGACGATCGATTCCAATCTGGAATGGGTACGCCTCGCACAGCGCGTTCCGGTGCGTATCCAGCTTGACGATCAACAGGAAAACCTGTGGCCAGCCGGTACCACCGCGACTGTCGTGATCACCGGTAAGCAGGATCGTGACGAAAACAATGACTCGTTCTTCCGTAAAATGGCGCACCGTCTGCGCGAATTTGGTTAATCGCGATGGGCATTTTTTCCATCGCCAATCAGCACATTCGCTTTGCGGTCAAACTGGCCTGCGCGATTGTCCTTGCGCTGTTTGTCGGTTTTCACTTTCAGCTTGAAACACCACGCTGGGCGGTGCTGACGGCGGCGATTGTTGCGGCGGGTCCGGCCTTTGCCGCCGGCGGCGAACCGTATTCTGGCGCGATTCGTTATCGCGGGATGTTGCGCATTGTCGGCACCTTTATGGGTTGTATTGCGGCGCTGGTGATCATCATTGCGATGATCCGCGCACCGCTGCTGATGATTCTGGTGTGCTGTATCTGGGCGGGGTTTTGTACCTGGCTCTCTTCACTGGTGCGCATTGAGAACTCCTATGCGTGGGGGTTATCGGGCTACACCGCGCTGATTATTGTCATCACTATTCAAACCGAACCGCTGTTAACGCCGCAATTTGCCGTAGAACGCTGTAGCGAGATTGTCATCGGGATTGTCTGCGCCATCATTGCGGATCTGCTCTTTTCTCCACGATCGATCAAGCAAGAGGTCGATCGTGAGCTGGATAGCCTGCTGGTGGCGCAGTACCAACTGATGCAGTTGTGCATTAAACATGGCGATAGTGAAGAAGTGGACAAGGCCTGGGGCGATCTGGTGCGCCGGGCCACGGCGCTGGAAGGAATGCGCAGCAACCTGAACATGGAATCCTCCCGCTGGGCGCGGGCGAATCGCCGCCTGAAGGCGATCAATACCCTGTCGCTGACCATGATTACGCAATCCTGTGAAACTTATCTGATCCAGAACACGCGTCCTGAGCTGATCACCGATACCTTTCGCGAGTTTTTCGCCATGCCGGTTGAAACCGCGCAGGATGTGCATAAACAGCTTAAGCGCCTGCGCCGGGTGATTGCCTGGACCGGCGAGCGTGAAACGCCCGTCACGCTGTATACCTGGGCTGGGGCGGCAACGCGTTATCTGCTGCTAAAGCGCGGCGTGATCAGCAATACCAAAATCAGCGCTACGGAAGAGGAGGTGTTGCAGGGAGAACCGGTGGTGAAAGTCGAGTCCGCGGAACGTCACCATGCCATGGTGAACTTCTGGCGCACCACGCTCTCTTGTGTGCTGGGAACGCTGTTCTGGCTGTGGACCGGCTGGACTTCTGGTAACGGCGCGATGGTGATGATTGCGGTAGTGACTTCGCTGGCGATGCGTCTGCCGAACCCACGCATGGTCGCTATCGACTTTATCTACGGTACGCTTGCCGCGCTGCCGCTGGGGGCGCTCTATTTTCTGGTGATCCTCCCCAATACCCAGCAGAGCATGCTGTTGCTCTGTCTGAGCCTCGCAGTGCTGGGGTTCTTTCTGGGGATCGAAGTACAGAAGCGGCGACTGGGGTCGATGGGCGCGCTGGCCAGTACCATTAACATTATCGTGCTGGATAACCCGATGACCTTCCACTTCAGTCAGTTCCTGGACAGTGCGTTAGGGCAGATTGTGGGCTGCGTACTGGCCTTTCTGGTCATTGTGATTGTGCGCGATAATTCTCGCGATCGTACGGGTCGTGTGCTGCTCAACCAGTTTGTTTCTGCGGCGGTGTCAGCGATGACCACTAACGTGGTCCGGCGCAAAGAAAACCATCTTCCCGCGCTTTATCAGCAGTTGTTTCTGTTAATGAATAAATTCCCCGGTGATTTGCCGAAGTTCCGCCTGGCGCTGACGATGATCATTGCGCACCAGCGTCTGCGAGATGCGCCGATTCCGGTCAACGACGATCTTTCCGCATTTCATCAACAGTTGCGTCGTACGGCGGATCATGTCATTTCAGCCGTGAATGACGACAAGCGCCGACGCTATTTTGGTCAGCTACTGGATGAGCTGGACGTGTACCAGGAAAAACTGCGAGTCTGGGAAGCGCCGCCGCAGGTCACCGAACCGGTGAAACGACTGACCGGCATGTTGCACAAGTACCAGCATGCGCTGACCGACAGCTAACCCTCAGAAACCGATGCCAAAAGCGTCGGTTTTTTTATGGCTATACTTATTCGATGTGCGCAACGCAGGACATCAGAAGGAGAAAACATCATGCAAACGCTTCAGGACAACGAACTTTTTCAGACGGGATATTTGGTTGATGGACGGTGGAAAACGCTTGATACCACCTTTGACGTGCTCAATCCGGCGACCGGCGAAACGATCGCGAAGGTGGCGAAAGCAGGAAAACAGCAGACCGAGGAGGCTATTGCGGCGGCCAGTAAGGCATTTCCTGCCTGGCGGGCAAAAACGGCAAAAGAGCGCTCGGCAATTTTGTACCGCTGGTATGAATTGATTATCGAAAACAAAAGCTGGCTGGGACGGCTGATGACCACCGAACAGGGGAAACCGCTGAAAGAAGCCGAGGGCGAGGTCGAGTACGCAGCCAGTTTTATCCAATGGTTTGCCGAACAGGCGAAGCGTGCCAACGGTGAAATCATCCCGCCGATCAAACCCGGCTCCCGCATCCTGGCGACCCGTGAACCGATTGGTGTCGTGGCGGCAATCACGCCGTGGAATTTCCCGATGGCGATGTTGACCCGTAAGCTCGGCCCGGCGCTGGCGGCGGGCTGCACCGGGGTGATAAAACCGGCCAATAACACGCCGCTGAGTGCCTTTGCGCTGCTTACGCTGGCGAAGAAAGCGGGGGTGCCTGATGGCGTACTCAACGCCGTAGCGGGCAATACGCCGGAAATCAGCGATGCCATCATGGCAAGCCATGCGGTGCGCAAAATTTCGTTCACCGGTTCAACGGCTGTCGGTAAAACGCTGGTACGTAACGCAGCGGAAACCATGAAAAAAGTGTCGATGGAACTCGGTGGCAATGCTCCCTATATCGTGTTCGACGATGCGGACATCGATGCGGCGGTAAAAGGCGCTATTGCGAATAAGTTCCGTAATGCCGGGCAGGTTTGTGTCAGTGTGAACCGCTTTTATATCCAGGAGAGTGTCTACGACGAATTCACCCACAAACTGGCCGATGCGGTTCAGGCATTGCAGGTGGGGAATGGTCTGGATGACGGCGTCGTCGTCGGGCCGCTGATCGAACCGTCTGCGGTCGATAAAGTGCGTGAGCATGTTGAAGATGCTGTCGCGAAAGGAGCCAAAGTGCTGGCGGGCGGGAAAGCGCACGCGCTCGGCGGCAACTTCTGGCAACCTACGGTATTGGGTGAGTGTCGTGACGACATGAAACTGGCGAGCGAAGAGACGTTTGGTCCGGTTGCCGCTTGCTTCCGCTTTACCGGCGAAGAAGAGGTGATTGAGCGCGCGAACAACACGCCGTTTGGCCTGGCCGCTTACTTCTATACGCAAAACCTACAACGGGTGTTCCGTGTCTCTCAGGCTATTGAGAGCGGCATGATCGGGATAAACGAATGTGCGGTTTCCACCGAACTGGGACCGTTTGGCGGGGTGAAAGAGTCCGGGCTGGGGCGTGAAGGATCGGTGCTGGGGTTAGACGAATTTCTGGAAGTGAAAACCCTGCATATTGGCGGGCTGTAGTCAGACCGATATCGGGAAGGTGGCGATAGATGAATATCTATACATTTGATTTTGATGAAATTGAGGATCAGGACGACTTTTACCGCGAGTTTGCGCGGATGTTTGGCCTGGCCAAAGAGAAAGTGAGCGATCTCGACTCTCTGTGGGACATCATCATGAGTGAAGCGCTGCCGTTACCGCTGGAGATCGAGTTTGTACATCTACCCGAGAAGTCACGCCGACGTTATGGCGCATTGATTTTGTTGTTTGATGAAGCGGAAGAAGAACTGGAAGGTCAGTTGCGTTTTAATGTGCGTCATTGAAAAATAAAAAAGCCCCCGACAGTCGGGGGCAAGGTCGTCGGACTAGACGACGAGGGTTTATTTGTACAATTCGGCAGTGGCATGCCAGGTGTCACCGCTACGGGCTTCGGTGATCTGATACGCTGATGCGCCTTTTTCCTGGGCTTTTTTGTTCAGCATTTCATGCATGTCCATTGGGCTAGAGCCGATTGCACTTACGGAGACAGAGCCAATCGCTTCGCGATTTTGTGCTTGTTCTGCGCTGATAGAATCTGCGGCGAATGCGCCGAAAGAAAGAACAGAGAGAACGCTTAACGCAGCAACAGTTGTTTTGATTTTCATGATAAGTACCTCGTCGAATTTATTATTGGGGGTCTTCGTTTCGTGACCCTCATCACAAAATCAAGTATACACTAATCACGTGATAAATTAATACCACGCTAATTGTTTCATTGGTACGTAAGTAATGAAAATTTCTTTTTTTATGCTTATCTGGAATTAAAAAGTGATGGTCTTTTATTTATATCTAATAAAATCATATAGATGTGAAATTTTGCGATTTGTGCGGTTTTGAGTTTGCATATTCACTGCGTGAATGATTTTGGGCAGATAAACGCACTATTTGCTAAATAACAGGCAGATAAATTAACGGGAAGTGGGCGTTAATGCAGGTTTTTACCCCGCCGCCTCAGGCGACGGGGGAGAGAGGGTCAGAGCTCTTGTTCGAACAGCTCCAGAATGGCTTCGTAGAGATCTTTTACCGTAAAGCCATTCGCCGGGGTGGTAAAGATGGTGTCATCCCCGGCGATAGTGCCCAGAATGCCTTCCGCTTTACCCAGTGAGTCCAGCAGGCGGGCGATCAACTGCGCCGCGCCAGGACTTGTGTGGATCACCACCACTGCATCGTTAAAATCGATATCAAGCACCAGGTTTTTCAGCGGGCTGGAGGTGGTGGGTACGCCCAGTTCCGCCGGGAGGCAGTACACCATCTCCATTTTCGCATTGCGGGTACGCACCGCACCAAACTTTGTCAGCATGCGTGATACTTTGGACTGGTTGATGTTATCAAAGCCCTGATCCTGCAAGGCGAGGACAATTTCACCCTGAGAGCTGAATTTTTCTTCTTTAAGTAGCGCTTTAAACGCTTTAACTAATTCTTCTTGCTTAGCTGAGCTTCGCATAAGTCACCCGTAGTATGAGAGTGGAAACAACATTATTATGCATACAGATGAATTTTTATGCAAATGGTCTGCCCAAATGAAGGCTGAAATAATGTTATGAAAGAGCGGAATTTTATCAAATATTGTTATCAAGAAACATGCCTGTGTCACGCCTCGCAAATAAGCTTAAAAGTAAATTAATTGTTATCAAATTGATGTTGTTTTGGGCTGGCAGTAGGGTATATTGTCACCACCTGTTGGAAAGTTGCTCTACTGCACAGACATCTTCGGATTACGTCAATTAAATGCATAAAAGCTAAATTCGCGTGACAACACAGAATTGAATACGGGTGATTGTATTCATCGAATTTGTGGTTTAACGTCGCCGCCGCGGAGCAACAAACACTAGTTTATCAATATAATAAGGAGTTTAGGATGAAAGTCGCAGTCCTCGGCGCTGCCGGCGGTATCGGCCAGGCGCTTGCACTACTGTTAAAAACCCAACTGCCTTCAGGTTCAGAACTCTCCCTGTACGACATCGCTCCAGTGACTCCCGGTGTGGCTGTAGATCTTAGCCATATCCCAACTGCTGTGAAAATCAAAGGCTTCTCCGGTGAAGATGCGACCCCGGCACTGCACGGTGCTGACGTGGTGCTGATCTCCGCAGGTGTGGCGCGTAAACCGGGCATGGATCGTTCCGACCTGTTTAACGTCAATGCGGGCATCGTGAAGAACCTGGTACAGCAGATCGCGACGACCTGTCCGAAAGCCTGCATCGGTATCATCACCAATCCGGTGAACACCACTGTCGCTATTGCAGCTGAAGTACTGAAAAAAGCAGGCGTTTACGACAAAAATAAACTGTTTGGCGTGACCACGCTGGACATCATCCGCTCCAACACTTTTGTGGCGGAACTGAAAGGTAAGTTGCCAACTGAAGTTGAAGTTCCGGTTATCGGCGGACACTCTGGCGTGACCATTCTGCCACTGCTGTCGCAGATCCCGGGCGTGAGCTTCACTGACCAGGAAGTCGCTGACCTGACCAAGCGTATTCAGAACGCAGGTACCGAAGTGGTTGAAGCGAAGGCAGGTGGCGGATCGGCAACCCTGTCTATGGGCCAGGCGGCCGCTCGTTTCGGTCTTTCTCTGGTTCGCGCGCTGCAGGGCGAAAAAGGCGTTGTTGAATGTGCCTACGTTGAAGGCGATGGCCAGTATGCACGTTTCTTCTCGCAGCCGCTGCTGCTGGGTAAAAATGGCGTAGAAGAGCGCCAGTCTATCGGCAAACTGAGCGCATTCGAGCAGAACGCGCTGGAAGGCATGCTGGATACCCTGAAGAAAGATATTCAACTGGGTGAAGAGTTCGTTAACAAGTAATCGAACCGCGAAGCCATAAAAAAACCGGAGCGAATATATGTCTCCGGTTTTTTATTGCCTGATTGCCGGTAACTAATTGGTTGCCGGGTATTCCTGAATAGTGACCTGTAGCGTCAGCTTCTTATCATCACGCATGACAATCACCGGAATGACCGAACCTGGGCGAATCTCTGCTACCTGGTCCATGGTTTCCAGTGCGGAGACCGCAGGTCTGCTGTTCACGGAGATAATCAGGTCGTTAACCTGAATACCGGCCTGCGCCGCCGGGCCATCCGGCGCCACTTCGTTCACGACGATCCCCTGGATTTGGTCCATACCGCCGCCCTGCGTGTGCAGTGGGGCAATTTCACGACCGCCAATCCCAATGTAGCCACGGATAACACGGCCATCGCGGATCAGCTTATCCATAATTTTGGTTGCCAGCTGGAACGGAATGGCAAAGCCGATCCCTTCCGGCGTTTCGCCGTCGTTGCTTTTATCAAACGACAGGGTGTTGATGCCCATGAGCTCGCCCAGCGAGTTCACCAGCGCCCCACCGGAGTTACCGTGGTTGATCGAGGCATCCGTTTGCAGGAAGTTCTGCCGTCCGGTCGGGTTCAGACCAATACGCCCCGTGGCGCTGATAATGCCCTGGGTGATGGTTTGTCCGAGGTTATAAGGGTTACCGATCGCCAGTACTACGTCGCCGATATGCGGTGAACGCCCGGCGTTGATCGGAATCGTCGGCAGACCGCTGGTGGCATTGATTTTCAGTACCGCCAGATCGGTTAGCGTATCGGAGCCAACCAGCAGCGCTTCAAACACACGCCCATCCTGCAAAGCGACGATGATCTGATCGGCATCGTTGATCACATGCTTGTTGGTAATGATGTAGCCGCGCTGATCCATAATCACGCCTGAACCCAGGGTGCGAATTTCCAGTTGATTATGCGCGGTGCTGTTCATACTGCGGTTATAGACGTTGACCACAGCGGGAGCCGCGCGACGTACCGCAGAGTTATAGCTGGCGGGCGTCTCGTCGGCACTGTCATATTGCGGCGCAGAAAGGGTGTTGATTTTGCGTAGCGAAGGCATGGCGGCCAGAAGAATGGCGCCAACAATCAAACCAATTGCGACCGAACGTAAGAGCTTCACTAACATGATGGAGGCGTCATTAATAAAGGGAACGGCAGCAGCATATCACGAGTTAACCGGACATCACACGCGAGGCTGATGCCCGGTCGTCTGGATTTAACGCAGGAGCAGATAAATGCTCTCGTTACCACGGACGATCTGTAGCGCAATAATGGACGGTTTGGCTTCCAGCACTTTGCGCATCTCGGCGATAGAATTCACGCGGTCACGGTTGACCCCGATGATCACATCATCCTTCTGCAAACCAGCCTGTGCGGCGGGACTGCTCTTTTCAACGCTGTCAATTTTGATGCCTTTATTACCGTCTTTGAGCTGACCATCGCTCAGCGTCGCGCCCTGTAATGCCGGGGCAATCATCTCCGCGCTGGCAGACGACGAGGTGCTGGTATCAAGCGTCACTTCCACTTCCTGCGGTTTGCCGTTACGCAACAAGCCCAGCTTCACTTTAGTGCCGGGTTCTGTGGTGGCAATCCGGGAACGCAGCTCAGCAAAACTGTTGAGCGGTTTGCCGTTGAGACTGGTAATCACATCGCCGGACTTAATACCCGCTTTGGCTGAACCGGAGTTCGGCAGTACTTCGCTGACAAAGGCGCCGCGTTGCACGTCTATCTTGAAGGCTTTGGCGATGTCGGCGGTCATTTCGGTCCCTTTAATCCCCAAGAGACCCCGCTTGATTTCACCAAACTGTATCAGCTGCTGCGCCAGGATGCGGGCCATATTGCTGGGGATGGCAAAACCAATCCCGACGCTGCCGCCGCCAGGCGCAAGAATAGCGGTGTTAATACCGATCAGCTCGCCGTTCAGGTTAAGCAGCGCGCCGCCGGAGTTCCCGCGGTTGATTGAAGCATCGGTTTGGATAAAGTTTTCCAGACCTTCCAGGTTCAACCCACTGCGTCCCAGCGCTGAGACGATACCGGAGGTGGCGGTTTGCCCCAGACCAAACGGGTTACCGACCGCCACGGCAAAATCGCCCACGCGCAGTTTATCCGAGTCGGCGATGGCGATTTGCGTCAGCTTGCTGGCGTTTTGAATTTGCAGCAGGGCGATGTCGCTTTGATCGTCGCTGCCAATCAGTTTGGCCTCGAATTCACGCCCGTCATTCAACTGAACGCTGATCTTCTGCGCCTGATTAATCACATGATTGTTGGTCAGGACATAGCCTTTTGCGGCATCGATAATGACCCCGGAACCCAGTCCTTCAAACGGCTGCGCCTGCTGATCGGGCAGATCATCGCCAAAGAATTTTTTAAACTCTTCCGGGACTTTCTGCGTTTGAGTCGCGGTGCCTTCAACCTTCACGCTAACGACGGCAGGCAGCACTTTTTCGAGCATCGGGGCAAGACTGGGAAGCGCGGGCTGGCCGGGAACCTGGCCTGGAATCGACGCAATGGCCTGAAACGGCGCCGAGAGAGTTAACCCGACACTTAACGCTAATGCACTCAACAGCTGGGTTTGTATTTTCATTGATCCTGCTCTCGTACCTTGAGTAAAGGGAAAGACGATTCAAAACAGTTTGATGTTATTGAATTTTCAATCTGCTAACAATGCGGATAATGATTAAATGATAGTCGGGACGGGAGAGAAGCGGTGGGCGCAATCGCTGCGCCCAGGAAAAATATTATCGCTGTGCGGTCAGTCGCGTTTTGCGCCACTACGCAGCAGGCCGGATGCGCCTTCGGAGTAGTCACGCGGCATTTGTACCGGAGCCTGGTCGTTGCCGGCTTCAGACTCGGCCAGACGGTTACGGAACGGGTTAGATTCCGCAGACAGTTCCGGTAGCAGGCTGCTGGAGCTTTTCGCCATGTGCTGATACAGCTGACGGTAATCGTGGGCCATGGTGTCCAGCAACTCGGCGCTGCGGGCAAAATGGCTGACCAGCTCTTCGCGGTACTCTTCCAGCTCAGCTTTATTCTTTTCCAGTTCGTACTGCAACGCCTGTTGCTGGCGTAATTTCCGGTTACCAAAACGCATGGCTACAGCACCGACGATGATGCCGACGACTAACCCAATTAGCGCATATTCCCAGGTCATGAACATCTCCCGTTGTCTTTTGTTTCCGTAGGGTGTTGGCTTTAGGCTCCATGCCTGCGCCTGATACTGCCACTATAACCGCTAATCCCACAGAAGTGGAATCCCGTCTTTATATCGCGTAGTGTAGAACGGCCTTTTTTTCGTCAACCGTGAACGACGGCACACCGATTTTCAAGGAATAACAATAACATCATGCAGAGCTTTACCCCCACATCGCGTTACCTGAAAGCCATTAACGAAGGTACTCACCAGCCCGACGACGTGCAGAGAGAAGCGGTCAATCGTCTGGAGAACATTTACCAGGCGTTAACGGCGAACACATCTGCGGTTCCCGAAGCAAAAGGGTTTATGGCCCGCGTGGGTAAACTGCTGGGAAAAAAAGAAGAGGTACACCGCGCGCCGGTGCGTGGCTTATATATGTGGGGGGGCGTAGGGCGCGGAAAAACCTGGCTGATGGATCTGTTCTACCATAGCCTGCCAGGCGTTCGTAAGCAGCGTCTGCACTTCCATCGCTTCATGCTGCGCGTCCATGAGGAGTTAACCGCGCTGCAGGGACAAACCGATCCGCTGGAAATCCTGGCCGACCGCTTTAAGGCCGAAACGGATGTGCTGTGTTTTGATGAGTTTTTTGTTTCTGATATTACCGACGCCATGCTGCTCGGCGGCCTGATGAAGGCGCTGTTTGCGCGCGGTATTACGCTGGTGGCAACCTCGAATATTCCGCCAGATGAGCTGTACCGTAACGGGTTACAGCGCACGCGTTTTCTTCCCGCCATCGATGCGATTAAGCAGCATTGCGACATCATGAACGTAGACGCAGGCGTGGATTATCGTTTGCGGACATTGACCCAGGCGCATTTGTGGCTCTCACCGCTGAATAATGAAACGCAGCAGCAGATGGACAACCTCTGGCTGGCGCTGGCGGGCGCCAGACGTGAACAGCAAGGACCGGTTCTGGAGATTAATCATCGCCCATTGCCGACGCTGGGCATGGAAAATCAGACGCTGGCGGTATCATTTCACACCCTGTGCGTCGATGCCCGTAGCCAACATGACTACATTGCGCTGTCACGCCTCTACCATACGGTGATGCTGTTTGACGTGCCAATAATGACGCCGTTAATGGAAAGCGAAGCGCGTCGGTTTATCGCGCTGGTGGATGAATTTTACGAGCGGCACGTCAAGCTGGTGGTGAGCGCCGCCGTGCCTTTATATGAGGTGTATCAGGGCGAACGACTGAAGTTCGAATTCCAGCGCTGCCTGTCGCGTTTACAGGAGATGCAGAGTGAAGAGTATCTGAAGCGAGAGCACATGCCCTGACGGCTGGCAATAAACTGTTGAGCAAATCACATTTAGGGGTCGATCTTTGACCCCGACTTCTCTATAATCTTGCGACCCCACGTTACAAGAAAGTTTTTTTCCCAAAACTTTTTGTGTGCTGGCATTGGCTATTCGAAGGGGTAGGTTTGCCGGACTTTGTCGTGTGAACCTCAACTGACATAACGTTTGGGTGTTCACCAACGTGTAACTTATTTATTGGGTAAGCTTTTAATGAAAACTTTTACAGCTAAACCAGAAACCGTAAAACGCGACTGGTACGTTGTTGACGCGACCGGTAAAACTCTGGGCCGTCTGGCTACTGAACTGGCTCGTCGCCTGCGCGGTAAGCATAAAGCGGAATACACTCCGCACGTAGATACCGGTGATTACATCATCGTTCTGAACGCTGACAAAGTTGCTGTAACCGGCAACAAGCGTACTGACAAAGTGTACTATCACCACACCGGCCACATCGGTGGTATCAAAGAAGCGACCTTTGAAGAGATGATTGCTCGCCGTCCTGAGCGTGTGATTGAAATCGCGGTTAAAGGCATGCTGCCAAAAGGCCCGCTGGGTCGTGCTATGTTCCGTAAACTGAAAGTTTACGCTGGCAACGAGCACAACCACGCGGCACAGCAACCGCAAGTTCTTGACATCTAATCGGGATTATAGGCAATGGCTGAAAATCAATACTACGGCACTGGTCGCCGCAAAAGTTCCGCAGCTCGCGTTTTCATCAAACCGGGCAACGGCAAAATCGTTATCAACCAACGTTCTCTGGAACAGTACTTCGGTCGTGAAACTGCCCGCATGGTAGTTCGTCAGCCGCTGGAACTGGTCGACATGGTTGAGAAACTGGATCTGTACATCACTGTTAAAGGTGGTGGTATCTCTGGTCAGGCTGGTGCGATCCGTCACGGTATCACCCGCGCTCTGATGGAGTACGACGAGTCCCTGCGTTCCGAACTGCGTAAAGCTGGCTTCGTAACTCGTGATGCTCGTCAGGTTGAACGTAAGAAAGTCGGCCTGCGTAAAGCACGTCGTCGTCCGCAGTTCTCCAAACGTTAATTGTTTTCTGCCTTTGGCAGATTACGGTTGGCGAAAAAACCCGCTTCGGCGGGTTTTTTTATGGATAAATCTGGCGTAATCCTCTGACAAAACCCTCTTTTTCCCCATTTCCAGAATCGACTCACCACAAAGGTCACAAAATCTGGTAAACTATCATCCAATTTTCTGCCCAAATATCGGGTATTGCTCATTTTTTGTTTGCTTTTTGAACGATGATGACGTTTCCGACGTGGGTGACATCACTTCTGACTAGCCATGCGATGGCTGGTAGCAGTAAAAATTCTGAATATACCTGGAGGTTTTCATGGCTGTCGCTGCCAACAAACGTTCGGTAATGACGCTGTTTTCTGGTCCTACTGACATCTATAGCCATCAGGTCCGCATTGTGCTGGCTGAGAAAGGTGTAAGTTTCGAGATCGAGCACGTGGAAAAGGACAATCCACCTCAGGATCTGATTGACCTCAACCCGAATCAGAGCGTCCCGACACTGGTGGATCGTGAGCTGACCCTGTGGGAATCTCGCATCATTATGGAATACCTGGATGAGCGTTTCCCGCATCCGCCATTAATGCCGGTTTACCCGGTGGCACGTGGTGAAAGCCGCCTGTACATGCACCGTATCGAAAAAGACTGGTATACGCTGATGAACGTCATCGTTAACGGGTCTGCTTCAGAAGCTGACGTTGCCCGCAAACAACTGCGTGAAGAACTGCAGGCGATTGCGCCGGTATTCGGTCAGAAACCGTATTTCCTGAGCGATGAATTCAGCCTGGTGGATTGCTACCTGGCACCGCTGTTGTGGCGTCTGCCGCAGCTGGGTATTGAGTTCAGCGGTGCGGGCGCGAAAGAGCTGAAAGGTTACATGACCCGCGTCTTTGAGCGTGATTCTTTCCTGGCGTCCTTAACCGAAGCTGAACGCGAAATGCGTCTTGGCCGGGGTTAATACTGATGGATTTGTCACAGCTAACACCACGTCGTCCGTATCTGCTGCGTGCTTTCTATGAGTGGTTGCTGGACAACCAGCTCACGCCGCACCTGGTGGTGGATGTGACGTTGCCGGGTGTGCATGTTCCGATGGAATATGCCCGCGACGGACAGATTGTCCTGAACATTGCACCGCGCGCGGTGGGGAATCTGGAACTGGCTAACGACGAAGTGCGTTTTAACGCGCGTTTCGGCGGCGTTCCGCGTCAGGTTTCTGTGCCGTTAGCGGCAGTGCTGGCTATTTATGCGCGTGAAAACGGTGCCGGAACGATGTTTGAACCGGAAGCGGCTTATGATGAAGATGTTGCCAGTCTCAATGATGATGATGCGACACCTGGTGCAGAGAGCGAAACCGTTATGTCAGTCATTGATGGTGATAAACCGGATCATGACGATGACAACAATCCGGATGACGATCCGCCGCCGCCGCGTGGTGGGCGACCGGCATTACGTGTTGTTAAATAGATGAAAACAGGCCCGCTGGGCCTGTTTTTGATCGCGCCGGCCGTGGTTTCCCCCTCCTTCCGATCCTGTGTTACGATGAGCCTGCTGTTGTTTGTCACCGTGACTCGCAAATAGGTCTTATGAACGCATTCGATTCTCAAGCAGAAGATTCTCCAGCCACTATTGGGCGTAGCCTTCGCCGTCGTCCGCTGGCGCGTAAAAAGCTGTCGGAAATGGTCGAGGAAGAGTTAGAGCAGATGATCCGTCGCCGTGAGTTCGGTGAGGGGGAACAGTTGCCGTCCGAACGGGAACTGATGGCCTTTTTCAACGTCGGTCGTCCCTCTGTGCGTGAGGCGCTGGCAGCGCTGAAGCGTAAAGGTCTGGTGCAAATCAATAATGGCGAACGCGCCCGCGTTTCGCGCCCTTCGGCGGACACCATCATTGGTGAACTGTCCGGAATGGCGAAAGATTTCCTCGCACATCCTGGCGGTATTGCTCACTTTGAGCAGCTGCGCCTGTTCTTTGAGTCCAGCCTCGTGCGTTATGCCGCGGAGAATGCGACAGAAGAACAGATCGATCTACTGGCAAAAGCGCTCGAGATCAACAGTCAGTCGCTGGATGACAATGCGCTGTTCATTCGTTCAGATGTCGATTTTCATCGCGTGCTGGCGGAAATTCCCGGCAATCCGATCTTTATGGCGATCCACGTTGCGCTGCTGGACTGGCTGATCGCCGCTCGCCCGACCGTGCCGGATCGTGAACTTTACGAACATAATAATGTGAGTTATCAGCAGCATATCGCCATCGTGGACGCGATTCGCCGACGCGATCCGGATGAGGCCGATCGCGCATTGCAATCTCATCTCAACAGCGTTTCCGCCACCTGGCACGCCCTCGGTAAAAATTCAAAAATGCGTAAGTGATCGCGATCCTGACGATCGTTTAGTGAAGCAGATCGCACTATAAGCGTTCTGCATTATATCGCTGCTTCGTTGTTCTGGTATAACAGGTATAAAGGTATGCAGTTAGATAACACTAATCATGACAGAGGTCGTTATGGCAAAAGATTTACGAGGCGTAATGCCAGCGTTGTTAACCCCTTTCGATAACCAACAAAAGCTGGATATTGAGAGCCTGCGCCGGTTGGTGCGTTTTAACATCGCTCAGGGGATCGACGGGTTGTACGTAGGCGGTTCCACCGGCGAAGCCTTTGTGCAGAGCTGCGCGGAAAGGGAGCAGGTGCTGGAAGTGGTTGCGGAAGAGGCGAAGGGCAAAGTCACGCTGATCGCGCACGTTGGGACGGTCAGCACCCATGAGAGCCAGCAGCTAGCCCGTGCAGCGCATCGTTACGGCTTTGACGCTGTCTCCGCGGTGACGCCGTTCTACTATCCGTTCAGCTTTGAAGAGCACTGCGATCATTACCGGGCCATCATTGATTCGGCGGATGGCCTGCCGATGGTGGTCTATAACATTCCGGCGTTAAGCGGCGTGAAGTTAACGCTGGATCACATCAACACGCTGGTGACGTTGCCAGGCGTTGGCGCACTGAAACAAACGTCAGGCGATCTGTTTCAGATGGAGCAGATCCGTCGTGCGCATCCGGATCTGGTGCTTTACAACGGTTATGACGAAATTTTCGCTTCTGGCCTGCTGGCCGGAGCGGACGGCGGTATCGGCAGTACTTACAACATCATGGGCTGGCGATATCTGGGAATTGTGAAAGCGCTCAAAGAAGGGGACATCCGGACTGCGCAAAAGCTGCAAACAGAGTGCAATAAGGTTATCGATCTCCTCATTAAGACCGGCGTGTTCCGCGGGCTGAAAACGGTTCTGCACTATATGGACGTGGTTTCTGTCCCGCTGTGTCGTAAGCCGTTTGCCCCCGTGGATGAAAAATATCTGCCGGCACTGAAGGCGTTGGCGCAGCAGTTAATGGCAGAGAAGGCGTAACCACGTAACGTAGTGCCGGGGGGCGCTGCGCTTACCCGGCCGACAAAAAGAATCGTGTGCCGGATAAGGCAAAGTCGTCATCCGGCACAACAACAAAAATCGTCGGGAGAGTAAAATGAGTACTTCTACCCAAAGCATCCCGTGGTATCGCCATCTCAACCGCGCGCAATGGCGGGCATTCTCCGCTGCATGGTTGGGATATTTACTGGATGGTTTTGATTTTGTGTTGATTGCCCTTGTGCTGACGGAAGTGCAGGGAGAATTCGGGCTGACGACGGTTCAGGCGGCGAGCCTGATTTCGGCAGCCTTTATTTCCCGCTGGTTTGGCGGGTTAATGCTGGGCGCAATGGGTGACCGCTATGGACGCCGTCTGGCGATGGTCACCAGTATTATTCTGTTCTCAATGGGGACGCTGGCCTGTGGTTTCGCGCCGGGTTACACCACCATGTTTATCGCCCGACTGGTGATTGGCATGGGAATGGCGGGAGAATACGGTTCCAGTGCGACCTATGTTATTGAAAGCTGGCCGAAACATCTGCGTAATAAAGCCAGTGGTTTTCTGATCTCGGGTTTCTCTGTTGGCGCTGTGATTGCGGCTCAGGTCTACAGCCTGGTGGTGCCGGTCTGGGGCTGGCGCGCGCTGTTCTTCATTGGCATTCTGCCGATTATTTTTGCCCTCTGGCTGCGGAAAAACATACCTGAAGCTGAAGACTGGAAAGAGAAACATGCAGGCAAAGCGCCAGTACGTACGATGGTCGATATTCTCTATCGGGGTGAGCACCGCATCGTCAACATTCTGATGACGATCGCGGCGGCGACGGCATTGTGGTTCTGTTTTGCCGGTGATCTGCAAAATGCGGCGATTGTCGCGGTACTGGGTTTGCTGTGCGCGGTGATCTTTATCAGCTTCATGGTGCAAAGCAGCGGCAAGCGCTGGCCGACGGGCGTGATGCTCATGATTGTCGTCCTGTTTGCTTTCCTCTACTCGTGGCCGATTCAGGCGCTGTTGCCGACGTATCTGAAAACGGAACTGGCGTACGATCCTTCCACCGTGGCGCGCGTACTCTTCTTCAGCGGCTTTGGCGCCGCGGTCGGTTGCTGCGTGGGCGGTTTCCTCGGTGACTGGCTGGGGACCCGCAAAGCTTATGTGTGCAGCCTGCTGGCCTCGCAGGTGTTGATCATTCCGGTGTTTGCTATAGGTGGGACAAACGTCTGGGTCCTCGGTTTCCTGCTGTTTTTCCAGCAGATGCTGGGCCAGGGGATCTCAGGAATCTTACCGAAACTGATCGGCGGCTATTTCGATACCGACCAGCGTGCGGCGGGTTTGGGCTTCACCTATAACGTCGGGGCGCTCGGCGGGGCGCTGGCACCGATTCTGGGGGCGCTGATTGCCCAACGCCTGGATCTGGGCACCGCGCTGGGCTCGCTCTCTTTTAGCCTGACCTTTGTGGTGATTCTGCTGATTGGTCTGGATATGCCATCCCGCGTCCAGCGCTGGTTACGACCGGAGGCGCTGCGTACCCATGACGCTATCGACGGTAAACCGTTCAGCGGCGCCATCCCGTTCGGCGGTGATAAAAGCCCCTTAGTCAAAAGCAAAAGTTAATCCACTTGCCCGGTCCTGCGCCGGGCAATACTCGTAAGGGAAGAAGTATGTCATTACTTGCACAACTGGATAAAAACATTGCCGCGCGTGGTGGTTTGATTGTCTCCTGCCAGCCGGTTCCCGGCAGCCCGCTGGATAAACCTGAGATTGTGGCAGCGATGGCGCTGGCGGCAGAGCAGGCAGGGGCCGTCGCGTTACGTATTGAAGGGATTGAGAATCTGAAGGCGACGCGCGCGGTGGTTTCCGTGCCGATCATCGGCATTCTCAAGCGCGATCTTGCGGATTCTCCGGTGCGCATCACCGCGTTTCTGGAGGATGTGGATGCGCTGGCGCAGGCCGGCGCGGACATTATCGCGATTGACGGGACTGACCGCGTGCGTCCGGTGCCGGTTGCGGCGCTGCTGGCGCGTATCCATCACCACCAGGTGCTGGCAATGGCCGATTGCTCCTCGCAGGAGGACGGCCTGACCTGTCAGGCACTCGGTGCAGATATTATTGGCACCACGCTTTCGGGTTACACCACGGCAGAAACCCCTGATGAACCGGATCTGGCGCTGGTGAGATCGCTGAGCGAGGCCGGGTGTCGGGTGATTGCTGAAGGTCGTTACAACACCCCGGCGCAGGCCGGTGAAGCGATGCGCCACGGCGCCTGGGCCGTAACGGTAGGATCTGCGATTACCCGGCTGGAGCACATCTGCGAATGGTATAACACGGCGTTGAAAAGGGCAGTGCTATGACGACGCTGGCAATTGATATTGGCGGTACTAAACTCGCCGCCGCGCTGGTGGAGGATGATATGCAGATTCGCGAACGTCGCGAGCTGCCCACCCCCGCCAGTAAAACGTCTCAGGCACTACGCGACGCGCTGAAAACGCTGGTGCAACCGTTGCAGGCACAGGCGCATCGGGTGGCGATTGCCTCGACGGGGATTATTCGTGAAGGCAATCTGCTGGCGATTAACCCGAGAAATCTGGGCGGATTGCTTCACTTTCCGCTGGTGCAGACGTTAGAAACGCTCACCGGATTGCCGACGCTGGCGATCAATGATGCGCAGGCTGCCGCATGGGCGGAATATCACGCGATTGCCGATGATACGCGCGATATGGTGTTTATCACCGTTTCAACCGGAGTGGGCGGCGGTGTGGTCAGCGATGGTCAGTTAGTCACCGGTACCGGCGGTCTGGCCGGACACCTGGGCCACACCCTCGCGGACCCTAATGGGCCAGTGTGTGGCTGTGGGCGGGTGGGGTGCGTCGAGGCTGTCGCGTCGGGACGCGGTATTGCTGCCGCAGCGCAAGGCGCACTTGCCGGATGTGATGCAAAAACCATTTTTTCCCGCGCGGCAGAGGGCGATGAACAGGCCCGCCGACTGGTCGCTTACTCCGCACAGGTACTGGCGCGGCTGATTGCCGATACGAAAGCGGTCACCGATTGCCGGCGGGTGGTTGTCGGCGGCAGCGTTGGACTGGCGCAAGGGTATCTGGCGCAGGTCCGTGCCTGTCTCGAACAGATGCCCCCGGTCTATCACGTAGAACTCAGCGCGGCGCACTACCGCCACGACGCGGGACTGCTGGGTGCGGCATTGTTAGCACAAGGAGAGAAAGGATGATATTGGGTGAAGTTCGTACGTTGTCTGCTGCCGGTCTGCATCCTGTGCTGGAAGAGGCACTGACGCTGGCGTTAACCGCCAGACCGCAGGAGAAAACCCCGGGCCGCGTTGAGCTTCGTGGGGACGATGTCTTTATGAATGTGATGCAGTTTGCCACGCAATCGCCGACGGAGAAAAAGGCAGAGTTGCACGAGCAGTACATCGATATCCAGCTACTGCTGGCGGGAGAGGAACGCATTCAGTTCGGCGTGGCGGATTCTGCACGCCAGTGCGAAGAGATGCATGTTGAGGAGGATTATCAGCTTTGCCGTGAGATTGCTGGCAGTCAAAGCATTACCCTACAACCAGGTATGTTCGCGGTGTTTATGCCCGGAGAGCCGCACAAACCGGGGTGCAGTGTGGGTGAACCGAAAGCGATTACGAAAGTTGTCGTCAAGGTTCGCGCCAGCCTGTTAGTCGCATAAAAACACCGGATGGTATTACCATCCGGATACACGTTTTACATATTCAGTTCGTTCATCATTCCGTCAGCGACGTTTCTGAGGATTCAGCTTTCTGCGCTGTCAGTGCTATTTGCGAACGAATGAGTTCATCTGCCAGTAATTTTTCGTCAGGTAATTGCACTTTGTACTCGCTTGCCATCACGGTATTTGGCAAACCGTTCAGTGCGTAGTGTGCTTCTCCAGCCCCTTTTCCCGCACACAGGATTAACCCAACTGGCGGATTTTCCCCTGGCATTGTCCAGTGCTCTTTGGCGTAGTTCAGGTACATGTTCATTTGTCCTGCGTCGGCATAGCTGAATTTACCCACTTTCAGGTCAACAACTAACAGACAGCGCAAGCGACGATGGAAGAAAAGCAGGTCGACGCGAAACCAGCTGTCGTCAATGCGCAATCGCCGCTGTCGGCTGACAAACGCAAAATCGTCCCCGAGTTCAAGCATAAACTCCATCAGATGGTTAATCAGCGCTTCTTCCAGATCAGATTCCGAATACTCATCCTTCAGATCGAGGAATTCGAGAATAAAGGGATCGCGTATCGCGTGCTCTGGTAAGACTTCTGGCGCGGTGGGGGCGGCCTGTTGCAGCACTGCGGATTTATCATGAGACAGTAGCGTACGTTCGTAAAACTGAGACGCGATTTGCCGATCGAGTTGTCGTACCGACCAACCGTTGCGTAATGTCTCTTTCTCGTAAAAAGTGCGGGCATCGGGGTTTTTAACCGACAGAAGACGGACATAAGCAGACCAGGGAAGCGGGAATATCCTGGCGAGTTGTATGAGATTTAAAGATTCACCAGACAGTGTCTGGTGAATTTCAATATGCTGAAAATAAAGATAAAAAGCTCTAATTTGCCGCAGGTTTCCGGTTGAGAATCCACGTTTATAGCGCCGGGTTAAATCTACGGACAGTTGCTCAATCAGTTGTGTACCATAAGCTGCCCGCGCTTCACCGCCCTGCTCAAACTCGACAATGCGCCGGCCAATTTCCCAGTACGTCGCCGTCATGATCGCATTGATGTTGCGGACGGTCTCTGTTCTGGCAGAATCCAGCAGATGGATAATGCCGTCATGGATTTGCTGATAGTCGCCTGCGTGTTGTGCTGATGTATCTGCCATCACATTATCCCTTATATGCATGATAGTTACGGTGTGAAAATATATCGCTATCAGTACACTTACAGGGAAATACGGTCAATTCTTCTCAGCCCATTACATTCACTTACTGCGAAATTTGCGAGCCGCTTTCGAAGAATGAAGGTGGGATATTGCGAAAAGCAAGGGTGACTCCCCATCCCTGAGCGAGTACTCGGGGCAGGGGAGTCAGAAAGGTTTACTATACTTCCAGCCAGTTCATGATCCCGTCAGCCGCTTTGCGACCTTCGGCAATGGCGGTCACCACCAGATCCGAACCACGCACAATGTCACCACCGGCGAAGATTTTCGGGTTGCTGGTCTGGAAGGCGTTGTCGCTACCTTCAGGGGCGATGATACGGCCCTGTGAGTCCAGTTCTACGCTGTGTTTTGCCAGCCACTCCATGCTGTGGGGACGGAAACCAAACGCCATCACCACGGCATCTGCCGGTACGATGTGCTCGGAACCCGGAACAATCTCCGCACGGCGACGGCCTTTCGCATCCGGCGCACCCATTTCGGTACGTGCCATTTTCACGCCGCTGACCTTGCCATTGGCGTTCACTTCCACACCCAGTGGTTGCACGTTGAACTGGAACTCGACGCCTTCCTCGCGCGCGTTTTTCACTTCGCGGCGGGAGCCCGGCATGTTCTCTTCATCACGGCGGTAGGCACAGGTGACGTGCGTTGCGCCCTGACGAACAGAGGTCCGCACACAGTCCATAGCGGTATCGCCGCCGCCCAGCACCACCACGCGTTTACCTTCCATATTGACGTACGGCTCGTCGGTGGTTTCACCAAAGCCCATGATCTGCTTGGTGTTGGCAATCAGGAACGGCAGGGCGTCAAATACGCCATCGGCGTCTTCGTTTTCCAGCCCGCCGCGCATGGACTGATAGGTGCCGACGCCGAGGAATACCGCATCGTACTCTTTCAGCAGATCGTCGAGCTGTACGTCACGCCCCACTTCCACATTCAGTTTGAACTCAATCCCCATACCGGTGAAAATTTCACGGCGGCGAGTCATCACCTCTTTTTCCAGCTTGAAGGCAGGAATGCCAAAGGTCAGCAGGCCGCCAATCTCCGGGTGACGGTCAAACACCACGGCCTTCACGCCGTTGCGGGTCAACACGTCGGCACAGGCCAGGCCAGCCGGGCCAGCACCGATGATTGCCACTCGCTTGTCAGTCTGGCGAACGCCGGTCATATCCGGACGCCAGCCCATTTCGAACGCTTTATCATTGATATAACGCTCGATGTTGCCGATGGTGACGGCGCCAAACTCATCGTTTAGCGTGCAGGAACCTTCGCAAAGGCGATCCTGCGGGCATACGCGCCCGCACACTTCCGGCAGCGTGTTGGTCTGGTGAGACAGTTCCGCTGCTTCAAAAATGCGTCCTTCGTTGGCGAGCTTCAGCCAGTTCGGAATATAGTTATGAACCGGGCATTTCCACTCACAGTACGGGTTGCCGCAGGAAAGACAACGGTCCGCCTGCGCTTTTGCCTGACCTTCTGAAAACGGTTCGTAAATTTCAATAAACTCGATTTTGCGGATCTTCAGCGGCTTCTTCGGCGGATCAACACGCTGCAGGTCGATAAATTGGTATACGTTCTGACTCATTGCTGCTACCCCTTACTGCGCCTGCACGCGCAGCTCTGCTGCGCTACGACTACGGTGACCCAACAGTGCTTTCACATCACTGGACTTCGGTTTAACCAGCGCGAATTTGTTAGCGAAGGCTGACCAGTTAGCCAGAATCTCTTCTCCGCGCTGTGAACCGGTATGCTGCACGTGTTCGGTGATCAGGCCACGCAGATGCTCTTCGTGGATAGCCAGTTCGTCAACGCCCAACACTTCGACCAGTTCCGGGTTTACGCGTTTACGGAACTCACCATCTTCGTCCAGCACGTAGGCGAACCCGCCCGTCATACCCGCGCCGAAGTTCACCCCGGTTTTGCCGAGGATACAGACAATCCCGCCAGTCATGTATTCACACCCGTTGTCGCCAATCCCTTCCACCACGGTGATCGCGCCGGAGTTACGCACCCCGAAACGCTCACCCGCACGCCCTGCGGCATACAGACGACCACCGGTCGCGCCATACAGGCAGGTGTTGCCGATGATGCTCGCTTCATGGCTGCGGAAAGCGGAACCGACCGGAGGACGCACCGCCAGCAGACCGCCTGCCATACCTTTGCCGACATAGTCGTTAGCATCGCCGGTCAGGTACAGTTCCACGCCGCCCGCGTTCCAGACGCCGAAGCTCTGGCCTGCGGTACCGCTGAAGTGCGCTTTGATTGGGTCAGAGGCCAGTCCCTGATCGCCGTGGGTCTGGGCAATATATCCCGAGAGCGATGCGCCAACAGAACGATCGGTGTTACGAATATCGAACCAGAAGGTTTTGCTCTGGCGCTCATCGACATACGGTTTCGCCTGTTGCAGCAACTGCGCGTTCAGCACACCGTTATCGAACGGCGGGTTGTTTTCGGTGCAGTACAACGCTTTGCCGGGATGCGGCTCCGCGGTTTCCAGCAGTCGGGACAGCGCCAGTTTCTGCTGTTTGGCGGTAAATCCGTCCAGCTCTTTCAGCAGGTCGGTACGGCCAATCAGATCCACCAGGCGGGTTACGCCCAGGCTTGCCATCAGCTCGCGCACTTCACGGGCGATAAACTCAAAGTAGTTGGTCACTTTGAACGGCAGACCGTGATAGTGGTTCTTACGTAGTTTGTCGTCCTGGGTTGCCACACCGGTTGCACAGTTATTGAGATGGCAAATACGCAGATATTTACAGCCCAGCGCCACCATCGGGCCGGTACCGAAGCCGAAGCTTTCTGCACCGAGGATCGCCGCTTTGATGATATCCACGCCGGTTTTCAGACCGCCATCGACCTGCAAACGGATCTTATGACGCAGGCCGTTGGCGACCAGTGCCTGCTGGGTTTCCACCAGGCCCAGTTCCCACGGACAGCCCGCATATTTTACCGAAGAGAGCGGGCTCGCACCGGTGCCGCCGTCATAACCGGCGATAGTGATCAGGTCAGCGTAGGCTTTCGCCACGCCGGTGGCGATGGTACCGACGCCAGGTTCGGACACCAGCTTCACGGAGATCATCGCTTTCGGGTTCACCTGCTTCAGGTCGAAAATCAGCTGCGCTAAATCCTCGATAGAGTAGATATCGTGGTGCGGCGGCGGGGAGATCAGCGTCACACCCGGTACCGAGTAGCGCAGTTTGGCGATGTACGGGGTCACTTTATCACCCGGTAGCTGACCGCCTTCTCCCGGTTTTGCGCCCTGAGCGACTTTAATCTGAATCACGTCGGCGTTAACCAGGTATGCCGGGGTGACGCCGAAACGACCGGAGGCCACCTGCTTAATGCGTGACACTTTATTGGTGCCGTAGCGCGCCGGGTCTTCGCCACCTTCGCCGGAGTTGGAATTACCGCCGATGCTGTTCATCGCTTCGGCCAGCGCTTCATGTGCTTCCGGGCTCAGTGCGCCGATCGACATTGCTGCGGTATCAAAACGTTTGAACAGTTCGCTCGCCGGTTCGACGTCCTCGATGCTGACCGCGTCGTCGCCAGGATTAATCGCCAGCAGATCGCGCAGTGTCGTCGCGGGACGCTCGTTGACCAGTTTTGCGTATTCCTGATAGTCGCTGTATTCCCCACTCTGTACCGCCTGTTGCAGGGTACGTACCACGTCCGGGTTGTAGGCGTGGTATTCGCCGCCATGCACATACTTCAGCAGGCCGCCCTGCGAAATGGGTTTACGTGCCAGCCAGGCGCGTTTGGACAGGTTCAGCAGATCCTGCTGGAAGTCTGCAAAGCCCGCGCCGCCGATACGACTGACCACGCCCTGGAAGCACAGCGCAACGACATCATCATGCAGGCCCACCGCTTCAAACAGTTTGGAGCAGCGGTAGGAGGCGATGGTCGAGATGCCCATTTTGGACATGATTTTGTACAGCCCTTTATTGATGCCGTTACGGTAGTTCAGCATCACGGTACGGTAGTTTTTGGCGATCGCCTGCGTGTCGATCAGGCGGCCCAGCGTTTCGTACGCGAGATAGGGGTAGATGGCCGTCGCGCCAAAGCCCAGCAGCACGGCGAAGTGGTGCGGGTCACGCGCGCTTGCGGTTTCGACAATGATGTTGGCGTCGCAGCGCAGGTTCTGTTCTACCAGGCGCGTCTGTACTGCGCCGACGGCCATCGGGGCCGGTACCGGCAGACGATTCTTGCCGATATTGCGGTCCGTCAGCACCAACAGAACGGTGCCGCTGCGTACCATCTGCTCGGCGGTATCGCACAGCGCTTTGACCGTCTCTTCCAGTGTGGTTTGCGTCGCATCGAAGGTGATATCGAGCCGGTCGGCGCGATAGTGCTCTTCTTTCATCGTCGTGAGCTGCTGGAAATCAGAGTACAGCAGAATCGGTGATTTAAAGCTCAGCCGGTGTGCCTGGCCTTCCGCTTCGCAGAAGACGTTCATCTCGCGACCGATGCTGGTCGCCAGCGACATGACATGCGCTTCACGCAGCGGATCGATCGGTGGGTTCGTCACCTGGGCAAACTGCTGGCGGAAGTAGTCGTAAATGATGCGCGGCTGGCTGGAAAGCACGGCAAATGGGGTATCGTCCCCCATTGAACCGACCGCTTCCTGACCGTTTTCGCCGAGCACGCGGAGAACGGAATCCAGTTCTTCGGCGCTGTAGTTAAACTGTTTCTGGTAGCTGGCGAGCGTATCGTCGTCCAGTTCACGCTGGCCCACCTGATCGTCAGCCAGATCTTCAAACGGCACCAGGCGGCGGACGTTTTTCTCCATCCACTCTTTATACGGATGGCGGCTTTTCAGGTCGTCGTCCGTTTCGGCGGAGTGCAGAATGCAGCCGCCGCGGGTGTCGATAACCATCAGTTCGCCGGGGCCGACACGGCCCTTTTCGACCACTTCGTCAGGCTGGTAGTCCCAGATCCCGACTTCAGACGCGCAGGTGATCAGCTTGTCTTTGGTGATGACATAGCGCGCCGGACGCAGACCGTTACGGTCGAGGTTGCAGGCGGCGAAACGCCCGTCAGACATGACGATACCGGCCGGGCCGTCCCACGGCTCCATATGCATGGAGTTGAAGTCAAAGAAGGCGCGCAGATCCGGGTCCATATCCGGGTTGTTCTGCCAGGCTGGCGGTACCAGCAGACGCATGGCGCGGATGATGTCCATCCCGCCCGCCAGCAGCAGTTCCAGCATGTTATCCATTGAACTGGAGTCGGAGCCGGTTTCGTTAACGAACGGCGCGGCGTCGTGCAGATCCGGGATCAACGGGGTCTGGAATTTATAGGTACGGGCGCGGGCCCACTGGCGGTTACCGGTAATGGTGTTGATCTCACCGTTGTGTGCCAGATAACGGAACGGCTGCGCCAGTGGCCAGCGCGGCACGGTGTTGGTGGAAAAGCGCTGGTGGAACAGGCAGATGGCCGATTCCAGACGCAGGTCCGCGAGGTCCAGGTAGAAGCGCGGCAGATCCGCCGGCATACACAGACCCTTATAGATGTTGACCAGGTTTGACAGGCTACAGACGTAGAAGTCTTTGTCTTCCTGCAGTCGTTTTTCAATACGGCGACGGGCGATGAACAGGCGACGTTCCATATCGCGCGGACGCCAGCCCGCAGGGGCATTCACAAAAATTTGTTCAATACGCGGCAGGGAGGAGAGGGCGATTTCACCCAGTACACCTTCGTTGGTCGGCACATCGCGCCAGCCAACAATCGACAGGGTTTCCTGCTGAAGCTCTTCTTCGACAATACGGCGAGATGCGGCGGCCAGTTCAGGATCTTTGTTCAGGAAGATCATGCCGACCGCGTAGTTTTTGGCTAAACGCCAGCCGCGCTCTTCGGCAACGATGCGGAAAAAGCGGTCAGGTTTTTGCAGCAGCAGACCACAACCATCGCCGGTTTTACCATCTGCGAGGATTGCGCCACGGTGCTGCATTCGGGCCAGTGCGTGTATGGCGGTACGCACTACCTTGTGGCTAGGTTCGCCTTCTATGTGGGCGATCAGGCCGAAACCACAGTTATCCTTCTCAAGGGATTTATCGTACAACATATCAGTGAACCTCCCCAGGCTCTGCGGGACCCCCTTCCGATACCGTTTGCGCACGGGCACACCAAGAGCATGGCGACGGGGTTTGCGTGTCATACGCGTACCTCGCATTCGCCCTCTTTATCCATTTCGCTTAGGTCAAACAAGTTTGAGGACTTGCTGTCAGAGGGAATCTCAATTACTGCATAAATATGATGAGCACACCGCTCATCCAGAAAGCTTCCAGCGGATTTCCACGTTATCGGGAATCCACACACAGGTCAAATGGCAATCTTATTTCTCTAATAATGTGCTACAGAGCATATATCTTTATGAAAATATTAAGAATAATATCATTTTGACATTGAATTAACGTACTGGAAACGAGACGGGGAGTGTGATCTGTCTCACTGTCATAACCGCTTGTTAGCTCATGTCTCCGCTTTATTCGTCGTCAGATGTAGTGTTTTATGCTGGTTTGTTGCGGTATGGCATTTCATGATACTGTTTTTGCGCAATCGACGTCAGAAGATAAAAAAAATGGCCGGAGATAAGGAAAAGTAATTGGCTGGGTTGTGAATGAAATATCGTTTATTTTGACTGGATATGCAATTGATAAAAGCCTGCCGGGGCGATTGATCCAGGTCATCGCCGATAAGGGCTAAAAATGGCAGGCTTTGGCCTCTTTTCAAGGCGCGGTCTATCAGATTATGCAGTTACAGAAATTAGTCAATATGTTTGGTGGGGATCTTTCTCGGCGTTATGGGCAAAAGGTTCATAAACTGACGCTCCACGGCGGATTTAGCTGCCCAAATCGCGATGGCACCATCGGACGCGGCGGCTGCACTTTCTGTAATGTTGCCTCTTTTGCGGATGAAGCGCAGCAGCATCATTCGATCGCCGAACAACTCGCACGCCAGGCGCATCTGGTTAATCGCGCGAAACGCTATCTGGCCTATTTCCAGGCCTATACCAGTACCTTTGCTGAAGTGCAGGTGTTGCGCTCGATGTATCAGCAGGCGGTCAGTCAGGTCAGTATTGTCGGCTTGTGCGTGGGAACGCGTCCCGACTGCGTACCGGAGGCGGTTCTCGATCTGCTCTGTGAGTATAAAGACCAGGGCTATGAAATGTGGCTGGAGCTGGGGCTGCAAACCGCGCATGACAAAACGCTACACCGTATTAATCGTGGTCACGATTTTGCCTGTTATCAGCGCACGACCCGCCTTGCCCGTGAGCGCGGCCTGAAAGTTTGTTCGCACCTTATTGTCGGCCTGCCGGGAGAAGGGCAAACGGAATGCCTGCAAACGCTTGAGCGGGTGGTAGAGACGGGAGTGGATGGCATCAAACTGCATCCGCTGCACATCGTGAAGGGCAGCATTATGGCCAGGGCGTGGGAAGCAGGGCGTCTGAACGGGATTGAACTGGATGACTACACGCGAACCGCAGGCGAGATGATCCGTCATACTCCGCCGGAGGTGATTTATCATCGTATTTCAGCCAGCGCGCGCCGTCCCACGCTGCTGGCGCCGTTGTGGTGCGAAAACCGCTGGACCGGGATGGTGGAACTGGATCGTTATCTGAATGCGCATGGCGTACAGGGTTCTGCGCTCGGACGGGCATGGGTTCCGCCTGACGCCTGAACTATGACGGGCATTCGCATTTCTTGCACATTCTTCAACGTCTTGCCCAGAATTGAGTATTATTGTGCCAGGTTGTCGTAAAGGAAATCCCTGATGAAGCAAATTCGTATGCTGGCGCAGTACTATGTGGACCTGATGATGAAATTGGGTCTGGTGCGCTTTTCGCTGTTGTTGGCGTTAGCGCTCGTTGTGCTGGCAATTGTGGTGCAGATGGCGGTCACCATGGTGCTGCATGGACGGGTCGAACAGATCGATGTCATCCGCTCCATTTTCTTTGGTCTGTTAATCACCCCCTGGGCGGTCTATTTTTTGTCGGTGGTGGTGGAGCAACTGGAAGAATCCCGTCAGCGGTTATCCCGACTGGTGCAAAAGCTGGAAGAGATGCGCGAGCGCGACCTTAAGCTTAATGTCCAACTGAAAGATAATATTTCGCAGTTGAATCAGGAGATTGCCGACCGCGAAAAGGCAGAGGCGGAACGCCAGTCCACGTTTGAGCAGCTCAAAGTTGAGATCAAAGAGCGCGAAGAGGCGCAGATCCAGCTTGAACAGCAATCCTCCTTCTTACGTTCTTTTCTGGATGCCTCGCCGGATCTGGTTTTTTATCGCAACGAAGATAAAGAATTTTCCGGCTGTAACCGGGCGATGGAGTTGCTCACCGGCAAAAGCGAAAAACAGCTGGTGCATTTAAAGCCTGCTGATGTGTACTCGCCGGAAGCGGCCGAAAAGGTCATTGAGACCGATGAAAAAGTCTTTCGCCATAATGTGTCGCTGACCTATGAGCAATGGCTCGATTATCCGGACGGGCGCAAAGCCTGTTTTGAAATCCGCAAAGTGCCTTATTACGATCGCGTCGGTAAACGTCATGGTCTGATGGGTTTTGGTCGAGATATTACCGAGCGCAAGCGCTATCAGGATGCGCTTGAGCGCGCCAGCCGTGATAAAACTACCTTTATTTCCACTATCAGCCACGAACTGCGCACACCGCTGAACGGAATTGTCGGTCTGAGCCGCATTCTGCTGGACACTGACCTGACGACCGAGCAGGAAAAATACCTGAAAACCATCCATGTCTCCGCCGTGACGCTGGGGAATATCTTCAACGATATCATTGATATGGATAAGATGGAGCGGCGTAAGGTTCAACTGGATAACCAGCCGGTGGATTTCACCAGCTTCATGGCCGATCTGGAGAATCTCTCCGGCCTGCAGGCACAGCAGAAAGGACTGCGTTTTGTGCTCGACCCGACCTTGCCGCTACCGCATAAAGTGGTGACCGACGGCACGCGTCTGCGGCAGATCCTGTGGAACCTGATCAGCAACGCGGTGAAATTTACCCAGCAGGGCCAGGTGACCGTGCGCGTGCGTTACGATGCAGGCAGCATTCTGCACTTTGAAGTAGAAGATTCCGGCATCGGCATTCCGCAGGATGAGCAGGACAAAATCTTCGCCATGTATTATCAGGTGAAAGACAGTCACGGCGGAAAACCAGCGACCGGTACAGGCATCGGTCTGGCAGTCTCGCGTCGTCTGGCGAAAAACATGGGTGGAGATATCACCGTGGCAAGTCAGCCAGGTAAAGGCTCGATCTTCACCCTGACCGTCCATGCGCCAGCGGTGGCAGAAGAAGTTGAAGATGCATTTGAGGATGACGATTTACCGCTGCCGGCGTTGAATGTCCTGCTGGTGGAAGATATCGAACTGAACGTCATAGTGGCGCGCTCGGTGCTGGAAAAACTCGGCAATAGCGTGGATGTCGCCATGACCGGAAAAGCGGCGCTGGAGATGTTCGCGCCGGGCGAATACGACCTGGTGCTGCTGGATATTCAGTTGCCGGACATGACTGGCCTCGATATTTCACGCGAGCTGACCCAGCGCTATGCGCGTGAAGATCTGCCGCCGCTGGTAGCGCTGACGGCAAACGTCCTGAAAGATAAAAAAGAGTATCTGGATGCCGGTATGGATGACGTGCTGAGCAAGCCGCTGTCGGTACCGGCGTTAACCGCCATGATTAAGAAGTACTGGGATACCCAAGATGAGGAGGAGTGCACGGTGAAATCTGAAGAGAGCAGTAAATCGCAAGCGCTATTAGATATTCCGATGCTGGAACAGTACATAGAGCTGGTGGGGCCGAAACTGATTACCGATGGCCTGGCGGTGTTCGAGAAGATGATGCCAGGTTATTTAAGCGTTCTGGAATCCAATCTGACCGCGCGAGACAAAAAAGGCGTGGTTGAAGAAGGACATAAAATTAAAGGAGCAGCGGGTTCTGTTGGCCTCCGTCATCTGCAACAGCTGGGGCAGCAGATCCAGTCACCCGATCTTCCGGCATGGGAAGATAACGTGGGTGAATGGATTGAAGAGATGAAGCAGGAGTGGCAACACGACGTTGCGGTATTAAAGGCCTGGGTGGCAAACGCTGGAAAAAAATGACCCCGGCTTGACCGGGGTGCGCGAATACTGCGCCAACACCAGGGAAATCGTGGCTGCGCCGTAAGTTATAATTGTGATTTAAAAGGCGCAGCGCTCAAATTCGGGCCGCACGCAGTTAAGATAGCAAATCTTAAATGCTTTGTTACATGAATCAGTTAAATGTGTGAAGCGTAGCATTTTAATCACAATTATTAATGTGCTGCAGACAGTGGTGAAAAGGACATTTGAATGAAAAAAATTGGCGTAGTTCTCAGTGGATGCGGTGTGTATGACGGTGCTGAAATTCATGAAACCGTACTGACGTTGCTGGCCATTGCCCGCAGCGGCGCGCAGGCCGTCTGCTTTGCGCCTGACAAAGCGCAGGCCGATGTGATTAATCATCTGACGGGCGAACCGATGGCGGAAACCCGCAATGTGCTGATCGAAGCGGCCCGTATTACGCGCGGCAATATTCGTCCGCTTTCTCAGGCAGTCTCAGCAGATCTGGATGCGCTGATTGTTCCCGGTGGTTTTGGCGCGGCCAAGAATTTGAGCAACTTTGCCAGTCAGGGCAGTGAATGCCGGGTTGACCCGGATTTAGCCGGGCTCGCTCTGGCGATGCATCAGTCGGGCAAGCCGCTGGGTTTTATGTGCATCGCGCCGGCCATGCTGCCGAAAATCTTCGACTTTCCGCTGCGTCTGACAATCGGGACCGATATTGATACAGCGGAAGTGCTGGAAGAGATGGGGGCGGAGCATGTGCCGTGCCCGGTCGATGATATCGTCGTTGATGAAGACAATAAAATCGTCACCACGCCGGCCTATATGTTGGCGCAGGACATCGCTCAGGCGGCAATGGGGATCGAAAAACTGGTATCACGCGTGCTGGTTCTGGCGGAATGAAAAAAGGAGTCGCCGCCTTTCTGCGCCGGATAATTTTACGTGTCGTGCTGGTGCTCGCTGTATTCTGGGGCGGGGGCATCGCGTTGTTCAGCGTGATGCCGGTTCCTTTTTCCGCCGTGATGGCTGAACGTCAGATTGGCGCCTGGCTTCAGGGCGATTTTGGTTATGTCGCCCATTCTGACTGGGTGAGCATGGACGAAATCTCACCGTGGATGGGACTCGCGGTGATTGCCGCAGAAGATCAGACCTTCCCGGATCACTGGGGTTTTGACGTCGCCGCTATCGAGAAAGCGTTGTCACATAACGAACGTAATGAAAACCGCATTCGCGGCGCGTCAACATTGTCACAGCAAACGGTTAAAAATCTCTTTCTCTGGGATGGGCGTAGCTGGTTGCGGAAAGGGCTGGAAGCCGGACTTACCGTCGGTGTAGAGACTGTCTGGAGCAAGAAGCGGATCCTGACGGTCTACCTGAATATCGCGGAATTTGGTGATGGCGTATTTGGCGTCGAAGCCGCCGCACAGCGCTATTTTGGCAAACCGGCCAGCCGATTGACTCAGTCAGAAGCGGCGTTGCTTGCCGCGGTATTACCCAATCCTCTGCGCTTTAAGGCCGCAGCACCTTCAGGCTATGTGCGTAGCCGTCAGGCGTGGATACTGCGTCAAATGCGACAATTGGGTGGGGAGTCGTTTATGACCCGCCACCACCTGCATTAAATCTGCATTACGCCTCGCGCGAAGAGAGTGACAGCCCGCTGCGTTCTTTCGGATGGGCGTCTTTTTCCAGCGCGACGGCCAGTACCGGTTGGGCGATAAAACGCTGCCACAGTCTTTCCTGCTTACGATGGCAGAACCATTTTGACCAGGTCGCCAGCGGGATCAGCGTCCCTTCACCAATGTTATCGCACACTACCGGCACCACTTCCGATTCGCTGATACGGTGACAAAGAACGTTTTGTGGTTTCAGCGTCATGGTGACGATATGGTTGTCACGCAGGTAGCGTTTTAGCGTCTTCAGCAGATGACGTAGCACGACAAAGTCGTCTTCGTAACGACATTGTTTGGCAAATTCGGTGAGAGTGATGGACGGCTTGCCGTCGTAATCGGCAATCACATCGTAAACGTAACCCGTTCCGCAGTCGGTCTCGACCGTGCCGTAATAGCGCGGGATACCGCTCCAGTCTTTCAGGTAGCGAGAGAGGTGGGCATAGTACTTCAGTTCACGCTGTGTCTCTTTGTCGCCGCCCTGGCCACTGTTGTAAACGATCTTAATACAACGTTGGGCATCATCCGGATGCGCATAACACTTACGATGTCGTCCGGTGCCCAGGGGAGTCTCTGCTGATAAACGAATCATGAGTGATATCCTGGAAATATTTACTGACAATAATCCAGTATGAACACTCAGGTTAAATGAAACCTAAACGACTTATCTTAAGGTTTTCTTAAGGTAATTCTTAAGTGAAAAAGCGCACGAATTGTACAGTTAAGGGGAGCAAAAACGAAAAAAACGCCAGATGGCGTTTTCTGTGAGGGTATCCGTGGCGCGAGAAAACTCAGTCTTCGTCGAATCCCGAATTGAAAAGCGCGATGACGGCCGCCAGCGCTTCAACCTCTTGCGGGCCGGAGGCTTCAACTTCAATCTGTCGGCCTTTGGCGGAGTCCAGCATCAGCAATGCGATGACGCTGTTGGCTTCCGCTTCGGTGCCTTCATCATTTCGTAGCAGGACTTCCGCGTCAAATCCCTGCATTAATTCAAAGAGCTTCATTGCTGGCCGGGCATGCATGCCCAGCTTGTTCGTGATTTCAACAGTTTGCTTCACGGTCATGTTTTGCGTTTTTCCAGCGTACGATGGCGTGACTGTACGTTTTTACCGCGTGAGCGGAAGTAGTCTGCCAGCTGTTCTGCAATATACACCGAACGGTGTTTCCCGCCGGTACAACCGATAGCAACGGTCAGATAGCTACGGTTGTTGGTCTCCAGCATGGGTAACCATAGCTCAAGATAGCTGCGAGTCTGGTAGATAAAATTGTGTACTTCTGTGTGTCTGTCGAGGAAGGCAGCAACGGGCTTGTCGAGACCGGTCATCGGCCGCAGTTTCGGGTCCCAGTGGGGGTTTGGCAAAAAGCGGACGTCGAAAACATAATCGGCATCGATGGGGATCCCGTGCTTAAAGCCGAAGGACTCAAACACCATCGTCAGTTCACGTTCGCGTTTACCCAACAGGCGTGTCCGCAGCATTTCTGCCAGTTCATGCACCGACATTTCTGAGGTGTCGACGATCAGGTCGGCGCGAGAACGCAGCGGTTCCAGCAGGTCACTTTCCTGATCAATGGCGCTTTCCAGCGACAGGTTCTTGCTGGAGAGGGGGTGCAGACGACGCGTATCGCTGTAGCGACGAATCAACGTGTTGCGATCGGCATCGAGGAACAGCAGTTGCGGCGAGAACGCCTCGGGCAGGTTGTTCATCGCCTGCTCAAAAATTTCCGGCGACTCTGGCATATTGCGTACGTCAATGCTGACGGCAGCCGAAATCTGGCGTTCGGCAAGCGTGCGAGCCAGATCGGGTAACAATACTACGGGGAGGTTATCCACGCAGTAAAAGCCCATATCTTCCAGCGCGCGCAGGGCGACAGATTTACCTGACCCTGAACGACCGCTGACGATCATCAGTACCATGTACTGTTTCTCCTCACCACGACAAAAGGGGAGTTACGCTTCATCCTGACCGCCTTCGGTGTCAGTGATGATTTGATACAACTCTTCATCGCTCTGTGCGGCGCGCAGTCGACGGCAGATGGTTTTATCCGCCAGACGCTTAGCCACCAGCGATAGCGTATGCAGGTGCGTTTTGGTTTGATCCGCAGGCACCAGCAGGGCAAAAAGCAGATCAACAGGTTGATTATCAATCGCGTCGAAGGCGATGGGTGTTTCCAGTTGCACAAACACGCCGACGGCGCGCAGGGTATCTTCTTCCAGCTTACCGTGCGGGATGGCGATCCCATTGCCGATGCCGGTACTGCCCATTTTTTCGCGCGTCAGGATCGCTTCAAAAACGACCTGCGGCGGTAGACTGAGTTGTTTTGCAGCCAGTTCACTGATGATTTCCAGCGCGCGTTTTTTGCTCTGGCAGTGAACGGCACTGCGCGTACATTCCTGGTTAAGTACACTGCTCAGTTGTAGAGTCGTATCGTTATTTATCATAATTTCACCTAAGAATCCGTCCCACAACAGCGGAGCGGATTCGGAGCGCTAACTGTACAAATGGCCTGTTGTTCTGCACAACAGGCCGTCCTGCACCCGCTAACTGCCCGGACAATTAGTGTTGTTTCAATTTATCTTTGTGTTTGGTGAGCTGTCTTGCCAGCTTGTCAATTAAGCCATCAATGGCGGCGTACATGTCCTGACCTTCCGCGCTGGCGTGAATTTCGCCACCGTTTACATGCAGTGTTGCATCCGAGATGTGGGTGACTTTCTCCACTTTCAACACAATATAGACCTGATTGATCCTGTCAAAATACTGTTCGAGTTTGGCGAACTTGGTATTCACAAAATCACGCAGGGCTTCTGTGATCTCGACGTTGTTTCCAGTGATGTTGAGCTGCATAGTGTCTTCCTTATCGGTTGGGTCAAACCAGTTGTTTGCGCTGGTTTGACGGCGGAATGGATAAAGATTCTCGGTACTTCGCAACGGTGCGGCGCGCCACCATGATGCCTTGTTCTGACAGCATCGACGTTAGCTTGCTGTCGCTCAGGGGCTTCGCGGGGTTTTCCGCCGCAATCAACTTCTTCACCAGTGCGCGGATCGCCGTGGAGGACGCTTCGCCACCTCCCTCGGTATTCACATGGCTGGAGAAAAAATACTTCAGTTCAAAAATGCCGCGTGGACTGTGCAGATACTTCTGCGTCGTCACACGAGAAATGGTCGATTCGTGCATCTCGACGGCCTGGGCGATGTCAGCCAGCACCATCGGTTTCATAAATTCTTCGCCTTGCTCAAAGAAGGCTTGTTGCTGCTCAACGATGCAACGACTGACGCGCAGCAGGGTATCGTTGCGGCTTTCCAGACTCTTAATCAACCACTTCGCATCCTGCAAATTACTGCGGATGTACTGACTGTCGGCGTCATTACGCCCACCGTTGCACATTGCGGCGTAGTGCTGATTGATCTGCAGGCGGGGAATGCTGTCACCGTTGAGCTCAACCGTCCAGTGACCGTTATGCTTACGTACCAGCACGTCTGGGATCACGTATTCCGGTTCGCCGGTCTGGATCGACTGACCCGGGCGGGGATCGAGTGACTGAATCAGATTGACCGCCTCTTTGAGCACGTCTTCTTTGAGACGTGTGACACGCATCAGAGTGCGGAAGTCGTGGTTCGCCAGCAGATCGAGATGATCGCTGATGATCAACCGGGCTTCTTCAAGGAAGGGGGTCGCTTTGTCGAACTGTGAGAGCTGGATCAGCAGGCAATCGCGCAGATCTTTTGCCGCCACGCCTACGGGATCAAACCGCTGAATACGTTTGAGAACGGCTTCGACTTCATCAAGACCGACCTCTTCATTGCCCATGCTTTCGAGGATGTCGTCCAGCGAAACGGTGAGATAACCGGTGTCGTCAACGGCATCCACAATCGACGTGGCGATTGCGCGGTCGGTATCGGAGAACGGGGTAAGTTCCACCTGCCACATCAGGTAATCCTGTAGGGTCTGCGTGGTTTCACCCTGGTAAACGGGGAGCTCATCGTCGATGTAGTCGCCGCTGGTGCCCGACGGCGTACCGGCGGTGTAGATTTCATCCCAGCTGGCGTCGAGCGGCAACTCTTCCGGCATCTCTTTTTGTTCGAGAGCGTCGGCGGTATCCAGCGTTTCGCTGTCCTGAGTTTCGCGGGTATCAACTTCGTCGTGAAGATCGGTTTGCTCCAGCAACGGATTGCTTTCCAGCGCTTGCTGGAGTTCCTGCTGCAGTTCCAGCGTGGACAACTGCAACAGACGAATCGCCTGTTGTAGCTGCGGCGTCATCGCCAGTTGTTGGCTCAGCCTGAGTTGCAAACCTTGCTTCATGTTCAGAGTCGTTTTCTCCCGCTATGACGTCGCAAACTTCTACCCTATCAGAGTCTGAAGTCTTCCCCAAGGTATACGCGCTTCACGTGCTCGTCCTGCAGGATTTCTGTCGGCGTACCGTGCGCGATCAGGTGTCCCTGGCTCACGATATAGGCTCGTTCACACACGGCCAGCGTTTCGCGGACGTTATGGTCGGTAATCAACACGCCGAGACCGCTGTCACGCAGATGCTCAATAATGCGTTTGATATCGATAACGGAGATGGGGTCAACGCCGGCAAACGGTTCATCCAGCAGGATAAATTTCGGGTTAGCGGCCAGGGCGCGGGCGATTTCCACACGGCGACGTTCCCCGCCGGAGAGTGACTGACCCATGTTGTCGCGCAGATGCTCAATGTGGAACTCTTCCATCAGCTCGTTAGCGCGGTCTTCACGCTGTTCGCTGGAGAGATCGTCACGAATTTGCAGCACGGCCATCAGGTTATCGTACACGCTCAGGCGGCGAAAAATCGACGCTTCCTGCGGCAGATAGCCAATTCCTCGGCGTGCGCGGGCATGCAGCGGCAGCAGGCTGATGTCTTCATCATCAATAATGATGTTACCGGCATCGCGCGGCACAATGCCGACAACCATGTAGAAGGTGGTGGTTTTACCCGCACCGTTCGGCCCAAGCAGACCGACAATCTCGCCCGAGTTGACGGTCAGGCTGACATCTTCCACGACGCGGCGGCCTTTGTAGGCCTTCGCCAGATTCTTTGCAGTTAATGTTGCCATAACGAATTAGTTACTCTTCTTCTGAGCCGGGGCCTGGTTTTTGTCCTGCAACTGCGACGGAACCAGAACGGTAGTCACACGCTTGCCTTTCTCACTGAAGGCCTGCATTTTCTGCTCTTTCACCAGATAGGTAATTTTGTCCCCGGTGATGTTGCTGTCGAGCTGTTCCAGGTACGCATTGCCGGTGAGCACGACAAAGTCTTTCGCCAATTCATAATGCATTTTCGACGCATGGCCTTTTACCGGCTTACCGTTGTCCTGCATTTGATAGAACGTGGCCGGGTTGCCGAAGCCGTCAATGACCTCTTTACCCTCTTCACCGCCAGGGCGGGTAACGACCACTTTATCGGCGTTAATTTTGATCGTGCCCTGGGTCACAATGACATTGCCGGTGAAGGTCACGACGTTGCCCTGCATATCCAGAGACTGCTGGTCCGATTCAATGTGGATCGGCTGTTCGGTATCGCCGGTGACGGCGAACGCCGGAATGCTGGCGGCCAGAAGTGAGCTGGCAAGCACAAGATTAAGGCTGAGTTTGTTTGTTTTGAATTTCATAGGAGGTTCTAACCTTTTCAATCAGCTCGGCGTTCTTGCTGCGTAAGTTGCCGCGCATTTTCAGTCCGCTGGAGTTAAATGTTGTTCCGTATAACGTGACGAGGTCTTCAGAGGTAACATCCTGCGTCACCAGATTGATCTGCGCGTTATCGGTGGTAATTCTGCGAAGTTGAGCGTCAGGCACCAGCGCGTTGACTTCAACGTGACCATAAAGATACAGCATCCGATCCTCAGTCAGCTTGGCTTTATCAGCCTTGATTGACCACGTCGGGATCTTGTCCTTATCAAACGTCGTTAATACGGGTTGTGTGAACCACGAAACGGCCTGATCGGAATAATATTCAACATGTTGGGCGATCAAACGATAGCTCAGCGCGCCTTCCGGACTGTAGACAACGGTATCCGTATGCTCGCTCTTGTAGGTCGGATCGCTCGTATTCACCACCACCTGCGCCGTGTCGTCTTTATCGGCCAGGTTAATCCCAATCAGCACCAGCACGGCCAACGACAGTAGAATGATAACCCAACGTCTGGCTTTACTCATATCGATTGCCCTTTGGCCTCATCAAGCTTACCCTGCGCCAGTAATAATAAATCACAGACTTCTCGTACCGCGCCGCGCCCGCCCGCGATTTTCGTAACGTAATCCGCGCGCGTGAGCAGTAACGGATGCGCATCCGCAACGGCAATACTCAGGCCAATTTTTTCCATCACCGGCCAGTCAATCAGATCATCACCGACGTAGGCCACGTTTTCCGGCGCAATCGCCAGTTTTGCCAGCAGATCGTGAAAGGCGACCAGTTTGTCTGATTGCCCCTGATACAGATGCGTGATCCCCAGTGTGGCACACCGATCTTCTACTAGTTTAGCCTTTCGTCCGGTAATGATGGCGACGTCGATATCAGACGTTAGCGCACAACGGATCCCGTAACCATCACGGACGTTGAAAGCCTTCAGTTCTTCACCGTTGTTGCCCATATAAATCAGGCCATCCGACAGCACGCCATCGACATCAAGAATCAGCAGACGGATATTCTCTGCTTTGGCGATGACGTCCGCGCTGACGGGTCCATAACAGGTCGCAAGCGACGCACCTGCTTTGCTCATTTCTCTTTATCCTTGAATTTCTACACAACGCCTGCACGCAGGAGATCATGCATATGTAACACACCGAGTAACTGGTCGCCATCGGCAACCATTACGGAGGTGATATGACGAGACTGCATTAAGTTCAGGGCATCGACCGCCAGAATCCCTGGACGCACGCGAATGCCCCCAGGCGTCATCACGTCGGCGATACCGAGCTGGCGCACGTCAACGCCCATATCAAAGACGCGACGTAAATCACCGTCGGTGAAGATACCGTCGATCTTCATCGCATCATCGCAAATCACGGTCATCCCGAGGTTCTTGCGGGTTATCTCCAGCAGCGCATCGCGCAGGCTGGCTTCTTTGGTGACATGCGGGATTTCATCACCCGTATGCATAATATCGTTCACGCGCAGCAGCAGTTTACGCCCCAGCGCACCGCCCGGATGTGACAGCGCAAAATCTTCAGCGGTAAAGCCGCGCGCCTTTAACAACGCCACCGCCAGCGCATCGCCCATCACTAATGTGGCGGTGGTGCTGCTTGTCGGGGCCAGTCCAAGCGGACAGGCTTCCTGCGGTACTTTAACACACAGATGGACATCCGCAGCACGCGCCATGCTGCTTTCTGGTCGACCGGTCATGCAGATAAGCTGAACCTGCAGTCGCTTAAGAACCGGAATCAGGGCCGCGATCTCGCTGGATTCCCCGGAGTTGGAGATGGCAATCACTACATCCTGCGAGGTCACCATCCCCAGATCGCCGTGGGCGGCTTCGCCCGGATGAACGAAGAATGAGGAGGTACCGGTGCTGGCAAAGGTCGCGGCCATTTTGCGGCCAATATGCCCCGATTTCCCCATGCCCATCACCACCACTTTGCCGGTGCAGTTGAACATTTTTTCACAGGCGAGAGTGAAATCCTGGTTGATGTACTGATCGAGCTCCGCCAGGCCTTCACGTTCAATCGCCAGAACCTCTTTGCCGGCTTGCTGAAAGTCAAAACCCGGTTGTAACGCTAAGTGCGACATATGTCTGTTTCCAGTTATCCAACGAGAAGTGGCGATAGCCAATACAACATCGCCAGCCATACGATAAAACCGCCAGTCAGCAGCACGCCCGCGCCGCGACCGGACTGGCGGGGACGCCGCCAGCAAACTAATGCAAAGATGATGCTCACCAGCAGCATCACGCTGTAATCACGGCTGAACGCCAGCGGATTGACGTCACCCGGCGTAATCAGCGCGGGAAGGCCGAGAACAATGGTGAGGTTAAAAATGTTCGCGCCGATGATATTGCCCACCGCGATATCGTTCTCACCTTTGCGCACGCCCGCGATGGCGGTTGCCAGTTCAGGCAGGCTGGTGCCAATGGCGATCACCGTCAGGCCAATCGTCAGTTCGCTCATTGCGAAGTAATTGGCAATCACAGTGGCGTTATCCACCACCATTCGGGTCGCCATCGGCATGATAATCAGCGCAATGCCCAGCCATAAAAACGCCACCGGTAATCCGCCTTCACGCGGCAACTCGGCAACCTGCTCCCGGGTGAGGCTGTCATTACCCTGACGCTCAGCGAGACGGGCGATTTTAACAATGAACAGCAGCCATAACACGGCTAACAGTAAAAGAAAGATACCATCGCTGCGGCTGAGTTGTCCGTCATACAGTACGGATCCGGCCACAATGCTAACCAGCAACATTAGCGGCAATTCGCGACGCAGAACATCGGAATGCACGGTAAAAGGGTGGATCAGCGCGGCAAGCCCGAGGATCAACAAAATGTTGGTAATGTTAGAGCCTAGCGCGGTGCCGACGGCTAAATCTAACTGCCCGTGCAGAGAGGCGGCGACAGAAACAATAATTTCAGGCAGAGATGTGCCTATACTGACTACCGTCATACCGATAATCAGCGGCGGGATCCCGAAGGTTCGACATAAGATTGACGCGGCAAAAACCAGGCGGTCGGCGCCGTAGACGACCAATAATAAACCAATAATTAACAGCGCCGTTGCTAAAAGCATCTAAAGTCCTTTCTTCAGGTATACTCGCCGGTCCACCGGGATCGTCTGGAAACCGTAACGAAGTCTTAATTTTGACTTTATGCAGCTAAAAAGTAAAACAAATGCCAGCTTTAGCTAACCAGCACGGGTAATATTCTGTAAATATGTTGGGTTCATGGCTGAATTCCACGCCATGCTGAGATCAACAAGCAACACGAAGGATGAATCAATGGGGCAGTCTGTGGCGAATTTAGTCGATATGCGCGATGTCAGCTTTACGCGCGGCGACCGCTGCATTTTCGATAACATCTCTCTGACCGTACCGCGTGGCAAGATAACCGCGATCATGGGGCCATCGGGCATCGGTAAAACGACGCTGTTGCGTCTGATCGGCGGACAAATTGTGCCGGACCAAGGAGAGATCTTGTTTGATGGCGAGAACATTCCTGAGATGTCTCGCTCGCGCCTCTACACGGTACGCAAACGGATGAGTATGCTGTTTCAGTCCGGGGCGCTGTTCACCGACATGAACGTGTTTGATAACGTGGCCTATCCGTTACGCGAACATACCACGCTTCCCCCGCCGTTACTGAAGAGCACGGTGATGATGAAACTGGAAGCCGTCGGTCTGCGCGGCGCGGCAAAACTGATGCCCTCTGAACTGTCTGGTGGGATGGCGCGCCGGGCGGCGTTAGCACGCGCCATTGCGCTGGAGCCGGATCTCATCATGTTTGATGAACCGTTTGTCGGACAGGATCCGATCACCATGGGCGTGCTGGTCAAACTGATTTCTGAATTAAATAATGCGCTGGGCGTGACCTGCGTCGTGGTTTCTCACGATGTGCCGGAAGTCCTGAGTATTGCCGATCACGCCTATATTATGGCGGACAAAAAGATTGTGGCCCACGGCAGCGCGCAGGCGTTGCAAGAGAATGACGACCCGCGTGTGCGTCAGTTCCTGGATGGCATTGCAGACGGGCCGGTCCCGTTCCGCTATCCTGCGGGCGATTATCACTCTGATTTACTCGGAACAGGGAGTTAAGCCACTCATGCTGTTAAATGCACTGGCGACGCTGGGACATAAGGGGATTAAAACTCTCAGAACGTTCGGGCGCGCCGGGTTAATGTTGTTCAATGCGCTGGTTGGCAAACCGGAGTTTCGTAAGCACGCGCCGTTGCTGGTGCGCCAGCTTTATAATGTGGGCGTCCTGTCGATGCTGATCATTATTGTTTCTGGCGTGTTTATCGGCATGGTGCTGGGGCTGCAGGGCTATCTGGTACTCACCACCTATAGTGCGGAAACCAGTCTGGGGATGTTAGTGGCGCTGTCGCTGCTGCGTGAACTCGGTCCGGTTGTCGCCGCGCTGCTGTTTGCGGGGCGTGCGGGCTCTGCGCTGACCGCTGAAATTGGCCTGATGCGCGCGACCGAACAGCTTTCCAGTATGGAAATGATGGCCGTCGATCCACTGCGCCGGGTGATCTCTCCGCGTTTCTGGGCGGGCGTGATTTCGCTGCCGCTGCTGACGATTTTGTTTGTGGCCGTCGGAATCTGGGGCGGTTCTCTGGTCGGCGTAAGCTGGAAGGGGATTGATGCTGGCTTCTTCTGGTCCGCGATGCAGAATGCCGTCGACTGGCGTCTGGATCTGGTCAACTGTTTGATTAAAAGCGTGGTGTTCGCCATTACGGTAACCTGGATTGCATTATTCAATGGGTATGATGCGATTCCAACCTCGGCGGGAATCAGCCGGGCAACCACACGCACCGTTGTGCACTCGTCGCTGGCCGTTCTGGGTCTGGACTTTGTACTGACCGCATTGATGTTTGGGAATTGAGTTCATGCAAACGAAAAAAAATGAAATTTGGGTGGGGATCTTCTTGTTAGCCGCATTGCTGGCCGCGCTGTTTGTCTGCCTGAAGGCGGCCAACGTGACCTCTATGCGCACAGAACCGACCTACACGATTTACGCGACATTCGATAATATCGGCGGCCTGAAAGTGCGTTCGCCAGTGCGTATCGGTGGTGTGGTCGTGGGCCGCGTGGCGGATATCTCCCTGGATCCGAAGACCTATTTACCGCGCGTGACGCTGGACATCGAAGAACGTTATAACCACATCCCTGATACCAGTTCACTGAGCATCCGGACGTCCGGTCTGCTGGGGGAACAGTATCTGGCGTTGAACGTTGGTTTTGAAGATCCTGAGCTGGGAACGTCTATCCTCAAAGATGGCGGCACAATCCAGGACACCAAATCCGCGATGGTGCTGGAAGACATGATTGGTCAGTTCCTTTACAACAGCAACAGTAAAGGCGATGACAATAAGAATTCTGGCGATGCGCCGGCGCCAACCGAAGGCCATAATGAAGCCACTGGGCCTGCGGGCACAACGAATTAATCTCAGGAGAATCGAATTATGCTTAAGCGTTTAATGATGGTGGCTCTGCTGGTGATTGCACCGCTGAGCACCGCCATTGCAGCCGATCAGACCAACCCTTACAAGTTGATGGATGAAGCGGCGCAGAAAACCTTCGACCGCCTGAAAAACGAACAGCCGAAAATCCGTTCTAATCCGGATTATCTGCGTGATGTGGTTGACCAGGAGCTGCTGCCGTATGTGCAGGTGAAATACGCTGGTGCGCTGGTGTTGGGGCGTTACTACAAAGAGGCTACTCCGGCTCAGCGTGAAGCCTATTTCGCCGCGTTTCGTGAATACCTGAAACAGGCCTACGGCCAGGCGCTGGCGATGTATCACGGGCAGACGTATCAGATTGCTCCGGAACAACCGTTAGGCGATGCGAGCATCGTTCCGATCCGTGTAACCATTCTCGATCCAAACGGTCGTCCTCCGGTGCGTCTGGACTTCCAGTGGCGTAAAAACACCCAGACGGGTCACTGGCAGGCCTATGACATGATCGCCGAAGGCGTCAGTATGATCACCACCAAACAGAATGAGTGGAGCGATCTGCTGCGTACTAAAGGGATCGATGGACTGACAGCGCAACTGAAATCTATCTCGCAGCAAAAAATCACGCTGGAAGAGAAGAAGTAATGACGCAGTCACTCAACTGGACGCGTGACGGTGACAAGCTGTCGCTGGTGGGGGAACTGGACCAGGATGTGCTTAATCCTTTGTGGGATGCGCGTATTGAAGCGATGACCGGTGTGACCTGCATCGATCTCAGCCAGGTCTCCCGAGTGGATACGGGGGGACTGGCGCTGCTGGTCCATCTCATCAGTCTGGTGAAAGAGCAGGGCAACAACGTGTCGCTGTCGGGGGTGAACGACAAAGTCTTTACCCTGGCGGAACTCTATAATTTGCCGGCTGACGTGCTTCCGCGTCAGTAATATCAGTACGTTATTATCTACAGCCTCGCCGGATTGACCCGCGAGGCTTTTTGCTTATTTATGACAGCGCAACTTTGCTCTAAGATGTTGGGCTGTTTTCACAATCTGACGAATGAAGAGCCCATGGAAAATAATGAAATTCAGAGCGTGCTGATGAACGCACTCTCCCTCCAGGAAGTCCACGTCTCTGGCGATGGCAGTCACTTTCAGGTTATTGCCGTGGGTGAGATGTTTGACGGCATGAGCCGGGTGAAGAAGCAGCAGTCGGTCTATGCGCCGCTGATGGAGTACATTGCGGACAACCGCATTCATGCCCTGTCGATCAAAGCGTATACCCCCGCAGAGTGGGCGCGCGATCGCAAACTAAACGGTTTTTGAGTTACGGGTGATACACCGGTAACGACGATGAATTTTAACTGAGAACAACATCATGGATAAATTTCGTGTACAGGGGCCAACCCGGCTCCAGGGCGAAGTCACAATTTCTGGCGCGAAAAACGCCGCTCTGCCGATCCTTTTTGCGGCGTTGCTGGCGGAAGAGCCGGTAGAGATCCAGAACGTCCCGAAATTGAAGGACGTTGATACCTCGATGAAACTGCTGAGTCAGCTTGGCGCGAAAGTGGAACGCAATGGCTCCGTGCACATCGATGCCCGCGACGTGAATGTTTTCTGCGCACCGTATGACCTGGTAAAAACCATGCGCGCATCAATTTGGGCGCTGGGACCGCTGGTGGCTCGTTTTGGTCAGGGCCAGGTTTCTCTGCCTGGCGGTTGCACGATCGGCGCACGTCCGGTTGACCTGCATATCACTGGTCTGGAGCAACTGGGCGCCACGATCACGCTGGAAGAAGGCTATGTGAAAGCTTCCGTGGATGGCCGCCTGAAAGGCGCGCATATCGTCATGGATAAAGTCAGCGTTGGCGCAACGGTCACCATCATGTGTGCCGCCACGCTGGCGGAAGGCACCACCATCATTGAAAACGCCGCACGTGAACCAGAAATTGTCGACACGGCCAACTTCCTGATTGCGCTGGGCGCGAAAATCTCCGGCCAGGGTACCGATCGTATCACCATCGAAGGCGTAGAACGTCTGGGCGGCGGTGTCTATCGCGTATTGCCGGACCGTATCGAAACCGGGACTTTCCTGGTCGCCGCGGCGATTTCTCGCGGCAAAATCATCTGCCGTAACGCGCAGCCGGATACGTTGGATGCGGTACTGGCGAAACTGCGCGATGCCGGCGCGGATATCGAAGTGGGTGAAGACTGGATCAGCCTCGACATGCACGGTAAACGTCCAAAAGCCGTCAACGTGCGCACCGCGCCGCACCCGGCATTCCCGACGGACATGCAGGCCCAGTTCACGCTGCTGAACCTGGTAGCGGAAGGGACCGGATTCATCACGGAAACCGTGTTTGAAAACCGCTTTATGCACGTGCCTGAGCTGAGCCGTATGGGCGCTCATGCGGAAATCGAAAGCAATACCGTCATTTGTCACGGTGTCGATAAGCTCTCCGGCGCGCAGGTGATGGCGACGGATCTGCGTGCTTCGGCCAGTCTGGTACTGGCGGGATGTATTGCGGAAGGGACGACGGTTGTGGATCGTATTTATCATATCGATCGTGGATACGAGCGTATCGAAGATAAACTGCGCGCGCTGGGCGCCAATATCGAGCGCGTAAAAGCCGAATAAGCGTCAATGAAAGCAGTAGCCCCATTGCCGATGGCCGGGGCTACTGCTTTGTGCCTTACTCTACATCCTGCTTGTCACGACGTGCCGCCCGCATCATGCGCGTTCTGTCGATAAACGCATGGGTTTTCGCGTCATGGTAACGTGAAGGCCAGATCACCCAGGGATCCGTTCCGAGCGCTTTCGCAATGATCAGCTCGCCTTTCGGCCACGGTCGGGTTAAGGCGTTTGCCAGCGTGGAGGAACTTAATCCATTTCTGCGCGACTCGGCAGCCATTGATGTCCCTCTTTTACGTAATCCAGCAATGATATCTGCCGGATGCCAGTCAATGAGTTTGCTCTCCATTTATCCCCTCGTTTATGGTCATTCATCGTTGATTGACACAATCAATTTGCAGAAGACACTATACGCTCAGAGAATTGTTGTTCTAATATGTTCGAGTAAAGAGTTTGAATATTCAGAATTTATTAAGAGTTTTTGCTTTATTTGCAGCGGAGTAGAGAGATTGCGTGGGTTTTATTGGAGCTTTTATGAATCATCCCGCGCAGGCAGCGGGATGATTCCATCGTTATTAACGGTCGCGCTGGACGGCGATATGTGCCAGGCCGATCAACGCTTCGCGCCATTGGGAATCCGGCAGCACTTGCAGCGCGGCGATGGCTTTGTCAGCCTCTTCTTCCGCACGCTGGCGTGTCCACTCCAGTGAGCCGCAGGCGTTCATCGCTTCCAGCACGGGCTCCAGGAGGTGTCGGCCATTGCCTTGCTCGATCGCATGGCGAATCATTTGCGCCTGCTCTGGCGTGCCGTTACGCATCGCATGCAGCAGCGGTAACGTCGGTTTGCCTTCGTTCAGGTCATCACCGACATTTTTACCGAGCTGTTCGCCGTCGGCGTTATAGTCCAGCAGATCGTCAATCAACTGGAATGCAGTGCCCAGATAGCGACCATAATCCTGCAGTCCTTTTTCCTCGGCTTCACTACAGCCCGCGAGGAGACCGGAACACTGCGCCGCCGCTTCAAACAGACGCGCTGTTTTACTGTAGATCACGCGCATATAGCTTTCTTCCGTAATGTCCGGGTCGTTAACGTTCATTAACTGCAGGACTTCACCTTCAGCAATGACGTTCACGGCTTCAGACATCACTTCCAGCACCCTCAGCGAGCCGAGGCTGGTCATCATCTGGAAAGCTCGGGTATAGATAAAATCGCCAACCAGCACGCTGGCGGCATTGCCAAACGCGGCGTTCGCCGTGGCTTTACCCCGGCGCATATCGGATTCATCCACCACATCGTCATGAAGCAGGGTGGCGGTGTGGATAAATTCGATCAATGCCGCGATCGTGACATGGGCATTTCCCTGATAGCCAACGGCGCGCGCCGCGAGTACGGCAATCATCGGGCGAATGCGTTTACCGCCACCGCTCACAATGTAATAGCCCAACTGATTGATCAGTTGGACGTCGGAATTAAGCTGTTCAAGGATTGTCGCATTGACACCCGCCATATCTTGCGCGGTTAACTCATTGATTTTTTCTAAATTCATCGCAAAAGCCGGGCTTTTCGCCCCGTTTACCTCATCATACGGCAAGGTAACTTAGGGTTTAGGGTTAGAAATATATGCTGATTGTACTGAAAAAACGCCGCAGATAAACGTTACCATACACGTTGTGTTTTTTTTCTTCATGTATTGACTGTAGCACTTGTCAAAGGCTCACGTTTTGCGTAATATTCGCGCCCTATTGTGAATATTTATAGCGCACTCTGAATCATTGAAAAGGTGTGCGCGGAAGCGGAGTTTTTTATGTACGCGGTTTTCCAAAGTGGTGGTAAACAACACCGAGTAAGCGAAGGTCAGACCGTTCGCCTGGAAAAGCTGGACATCGCAACTGGCGAATCTATTGAATTCGCTGAAGTTCTGATGATCGCAAACGGTGAAGAAGTCAAAATCGGCGTTCCTTTCGTTGATGGCGGCGTTATCAAAGCTGAAGTTGTTGCTCACGGTCGTGGCGAGAAAGTTAAAATCGTTAAGTTTCGTCGTCGTAAACACTATCGTAAGCAGCAGGGCCATCGTCAGTGGTTCACTGATGTGAAAATTACTGGCATCAGCGCCTAAGACCTGAGGAGAGATTTAAATGGCACATAAAAAGGCTGGCGGCTCAACTCGTAACGGTCGCGATTCAGAAGCTAAACGCCTGGGCGTTAAGCGTTTCGGTGGCGAATCCGTTCTGGCGGGTAGCATCATCGTTCGTCAACGTGGTACCAAGTTCCACGCTGGCACTAACGTAGGTTGCGGTCGTGACCACACTCTGTTTGCTAAAGCAGACGGTAAAGTGAAATTTGAAGTTAAAGGCCCGAACAACCGTAAATACATCAGCATCGTTGCTGAGTAAGTTTTTCGTGGTCCGGTAACGGATAAAAGCCCCGCAACCTGTTGCGGGGCTTTTTACATTCGACGACCGGTAAATATGCTCGTGAAACCGTTTTGCACCGGATAACGAGCCCTTGCAGGGAAAACGGGCATGAAGCAGCAGGCTGGCATTGGTATTCTTTTGGCGCTCACAACGGCGGTGTGTTGGGGGGCTTTGCCAATTGCTATGAAGCAGGTGCTGGAGGTGATGGAGCCTCCTACCATCGTTTTTTACCGTTTTTTAATCGCCAGTGTTGGCCTCGGGGCGATTCTGGCCGCGAAGCGTAAGCTTCCGCCGCTGCGCATTTTTCGCAAGCCGCGTTGGCTGGTCCTGTTGGCGATTGCTACCGGTGGGCTCTTTGGCAACTTCATCCTGTTCAGCTCTTCCCTGCAGTATTTAAGCCCAACGGCTTCGCAGGTGATCGGCCAACTGTCGCCGGTGGGCATGATGGTCGCGAGCGTATTTATCCTTAAAGAGAAAATGCGCGGTACGCAGATTGTCGGCGCGATAATGCTGTTGTGCGGACTGGTGATGTTCTTCAATACCAGTCTGATCGAAATTTTTACCAGGCTGACCGATTACACCTGGGGTGTCATTTTTGGCGTCGGTGCGGCTACGGTCTGGGTAAGCTATGGTGTCGCGCAAAAGGTGTTATTGCGGCGTCTGGCATCACCGCAGATTCTGTTTTTACTGTACACTTTATGTACGATAGCGCTATTGCCGCTGGCGCAGCCCGGCGTGATAGCTCAGCTCAGTGACTGGCAGCTAGCCTGTTTAATTTTCTGTGGGCTGAATACACTGGTAGGATATGGCGCCCTGGCGGAAGCGATGGCGCGATGGCAGGCAGCGCAGGTGAGCGCATTAATCACGCTCACCCCGCTGTTTACGCTGTTATTTTCAGATCTTTTATCTATGGCCTGGCCCGATTTCTTCGCCAGACCGATGTTAAACCTTCTCGGTTATCTCGGTGCGTTTGTCGTGGTTGCGGGCGCGATGTACTCCGCCATTGGTCATCGTATTTGGGGCGGATTACGTAAGCATGAATCGGTGGTATCGCAGCCCCGCTCAGGCGAATGATTTACGGAGAGTAAAATGAAGTTTGTTGATGAAGCAACGATTCTGGTCGTTGCAGGCGATGGCGGTAATGGTTGCGTAAGCTTCCGCCGTGAGAAATATATCCCGAAAGGCGGTCCGGACGGCGGCGATGGCGGTGATGGTGGCGACGTCTGGATGGAAGCCGACGAAAACCTGAACACCCTGATCGACTACCGTTTTGAGAAATCTTTTCGCGCAGAGCGAGGTCAGAATGGCGCCAGCCGTGACTGCACCGGTAAACGCGGGAAAGATGTCACCATTAAAGTACCGGTAGGGACGCGTGTGATCGACCAGGGCACGGGCGAAACCATGGGCGACATGACCAAACACGGTCAGCGTCTGATGGTCGCAAAAGGCGGCTGGCACGGTCTGGGTAACACCCGCTTTAAATCTTCCGTCAACCGTACGCCGCGGCAGAAAACAATGGGGACGCCGGGCGACAAGCGTGACCTGCTGCTGGAGCTGATGCTGCTGGCGGATGTGGGCATGCTGGGGATGCCAAATGCCGGTAAATCGACCTTTATCCGAGCGGTCTCTGCGGCGAAGCCTAAAGTGGCGGATTATCCGTTTACCACGCTGGTGCCGAGCCTCGGCGTTGTCCGTATGGATAACGAGAAGAGCTTCGTGGTTGCGGACATTCCAGGGCTGATTGAAGGCGCTGCGGAAGGTGCCGGTCTGGGCATCCGCTTCCTGAAACACCTTGAGCGTTGCCGCGTACTGCTGCACCTCATCGATATCGATCCGATCGACGGTTCCGATCCGGTTGAGAATGCGCGCATCATCATCGGCGAGCTGGAAAAATACAGTCAGGATCTGGCAGCCAAACCGCGCTGGTTAGTGTTCAACAAGATCGATTTGCTGGACAAAGCCGAAGCGGAAGAGAAAGCCAAAGCTATCGCGCAGGCGCTGGGCTGGGAAGATAAGTACTATCTGATCTCTGCCGCCAGCCAACTGGGCGTGAAAGATCTCTGCTGGGATGTGATGACCTTTATCATCGAGAACCCGATTACTCAGGCGGAAGAAGAGAAGCAGCCAGAGAAAGTCGAGTTCATGTGGGATGATTATCATCGCCAGCAAATCGCAGAAGTGGAAGAAGAAGCAGAAGACGACTGGGATGACGACTGGGACGAAGACGACGAAGAAGGCGTCGAGTTCATCTATAAGCGTTAATCTCAAGAAAACCCCGGCCATGTTGCCGGGGTTTTTGTTTCTGCTGACTCAGTTATTCTGATAAATATCTTTGTACAATCGGCTTTCAAAGCGAACCAGCGGAATGCGGCGGTTACGTTGATCGGCAGGTTCTACCGCATAACCCGACAGATATTGTACAAACGCCATCCGTTGCCCGCTTGCGGTGGTAATAAAGCCCGCCAGGTTGTATACCCCCTGCAATGAACCCGTTTTCGCTGAGACCTTACCGTCGACGCCCGCCTGATGCAGACCCGCACGGTACTGCAGAGAGCCGTCATAGCCCGCCAGCGGCAGCATTGAGATGAAGTTCAGCTCGTTGTCGTGCTGCGCGATGTATTGCAGTACCTGCATCATGGTGGAGGGGGCAATCAGGTTATGGCGCGACAGGCCGGAGCCATCGGCAATAATCGTGTTGCCAATATCGACCCCTGCTTGCTGACGCAGGATCTGCCGCACGGCATCGGAGCCCGCACGCCACGTTCCCGGTACATTAAACCGTGCGTGACCAATCATCCGGAAGACGGTATCGGCAATCATGTTGTCCGACTTTTTCAGCATAATCTTAAGCAGATCGTGCAGCGGCGCAGACTGCTTGCTTGCCACAATGGTGCCTGGCTCATTGACCTGCGTCTGGCGTAATAATGTTCCGCTATAGGTGATACCGGCCTGTTTGAGCTCATCTTTCAGGATAGCCCCGGCATAGCTGGCGCCGTCCTGAATGGCAAATGCCAGCGGCAGAGGGTCGGCACGCTGCGGCAGACACCCGGTCAACGTGAAGCGGTTTAAATCGCCCGGAACCACGTCCAGCTCACAATATTGCGCCTCCGCAGAGCCGCGCGCGAGGGTGCGAACCTGGCTGAACATCGTGACCGGGTAGTAAGACGCCACGCGAATATAGGCCAAATCATTCGCTTTTTGCGCGCTGTAGAGCGAAATCGAGAAGCAGTTTCGATCGACAATGGCGGCCGCAGGCGGCGCGCTGAAGCACTGGGTCATGTCGTTCCAGGGCCATCCTGGCGCTTTATCGTGACTGGCAAAAACTGAGGTATCAATCAGGACATTTCCGGTGATTTGCGTGACGCCTGATTTTTTCAGGTTCGCTACCATATTCCGAATATCCTGTCTTTTTAGCGTCGGATCGGCACCAAATCGCGCCACTAAGTCACCTTTGAGAACGCCCGCATCAACGCTGCCTTTAGTCTCCAGCGTGGTCGTAAAGCGGAAGTCAGGGCCAAGCTGAATTAAGGCCGCCAGCGCGGTAATCACTTTCTGCGTACTGGCAGGAAGTGCCATTTGCTGACTATGATAATCAATTGCGGGAGTCGGGGCGCCGACCTTCTGAACCATGAGGGCAAGGTTGGCTCCGGCAGGGAGCTGGTTGATGTACTCGTCAACGTTCGCGGCCTGGACGCTGAACGCTACACTGGTGGTCAATCCGATGATAAATCTGGAAAATCGCATAATCTCGCGCTAACAACCTGGAAACAAGCCGTCATACTACGGCGCAATGCCCTGGAAAGTAAACGATGACCCATAGGGAACTCCAGGGTAAAATACGTATCAAATTAAGAATTGTAGCTGACCTGGACCTTGCGTCCGGGTCGGTATTTTTTTGCTTCTGGTCCGGGTATGACGCCATACCGGGGCAGGCTTAACAGCCGGGGCACAGCGTCGCCCCCTACAGGAATGTTCAAGAGGTATAATCAATGCAAGCGATTCCGATGACCTTACGTGGTGCAGAAAAATTACGCGAAGAGCTGGATTTTCTGAAATCTGTGCGCCGCCCTGAAATTATCGCCTCTATTGCCGAAGCGCGTGAGCATGGCGATCTGAAAGAGAATGCGGAATATCACGCGGCGCGTGAACAGCAGGGGTTCTGTGAAGGTCGTATCAAAGACATCGAAGCGAAGCTGTCGAATGCACAGGTCATCGATGTCACCAAAATGCCGAATAACGGTCGCGTTGTCTTTGGCGCGACGGTCACCGTTCTGAACCTTGATAACGACGAAGAGCAGACCTGGCGTATCGTGGGCGATGACGAAGCGGACTTCAAACAGAACCTGATTTCCGTCAACTCGCCGATTGCACGTGGTCTGATTGGCAAAGAACAGGATGACGTCGTGGTGATCAAAACGCCGGGCGGTGAAGTGGAATATGAAGTCACTAAGGTAGAATACCTGTAAGTGCTCAAGATGTTGATGTATTGTAAAGAAAGGAAAAAGGCCGCATAGCGGCCTTTTATCAACGAAGAGAGCGTGGCATTTTGCTCTCCTGCTTGCGGGAAATCCCTCGTTTTACACAGGTTTTGTGTTCGACTTTAGGATATTCTTAGCGTGGCAGCGAGATTTTGCGTTCTTTACTCGGGCGATAAAGCACCAGCATTTTACCGATGACCTGTACATTACAGGCGCCGGTTTCGCGCACGATAGCGTCCACGATCAAGGTTTTTGTTTCGCGATCTTCAGACGCGACTTTCACCTTGATAAGTTCATGGTGCTCTAACGCTTGTTCAATCTCGGCCAGTACCCCTTCGGTCAAACCATTATTGCCAAGCATAACGACCGGCTTGAGCGGATGTGCCAGACCTTTCAGGTGCTGTTTTTGTTTAGTACTCAGATTCATCGTATATTTTTGCTTACGTTGGGATTGAAAACGGGTCATTCTACCGCCATCTCCCATATATCGCCAAATAGTGCGTGGAAATTTACGCCGTATGGCAACGATGTTCTGCCCCGATGGGAAAGTTAAATGACAGGTAAGAAGCGTTCTGCCAGCTCGAGTCGCTGGCTTCAGGAACACTTTAGCGATAAATATGTTCAAGAGGCACAGAAAAAGGGGTTGCGTTCCCGTGCCTGGTTTAAACTTGATGAAATACAGCAAAGTGACAAACTTTTTAAGCCGGGGATGACAGTAGTCGATCTCGGTGCTGCGCCAGGAGGCTGGTCACAGTATGTGGTCTCGCAGATTGGCGGCAAAGGCCGTATCATCGCTTGTGATCTTTTACCTATGGATCCTATCGTTGGTGTGGACTTTCTTCAGGGCGATTTTCGTGATGAACTTGTCATGAAAGCGCTGCTGGAACGCGTGGGTGACAGTAAAGTCCAGGTTGTCATGTCAGATATGGCACCAAACATGAGCGGAACACCGGCGGTGGATATCCCCCGTGCCATGTATCTGGTGGAACTGGCGTTAGAAATGTGTCGTGATGTGCTAGCGCCAGGTGGCAGTTTTGTAGTGAAGGTGTTCCAGGGCGAAGGTTTCGATGAGTACCTAAGGGAAATTCGCTCCCTGTTTACGAAGGTGAAAGTTCGTAAGCCGGACTCTTCTCGCGCACGTTCGCGTGAAGTGTATATTGTAGCGACCGGGCGTAAACCATAACTGGTCGATTTCAGACGAAAGTTTGAAAGACGCTGGATATAGAGTATCCTGACGCTGTTTTTAACACAGTTGTAATAAGAGGTTAATCCCTTGAGTGACATGGCGAAAAACCTAATACTCTGGCTGGTCATTGCCGTTGTGCTGATGTCAGTATTCCAGAGCTTTGGGCCCAGCGAGTCTAATGGCCGTAAGGTGGATTACTCTACCTTCCTGCAAGAGGTCAACAACGACCAGGTTCGTGAAGCACGTATCAACGGACGTGAGATCAACGTTACCAAGAAAGATAGTAACCGTTACACGACTTACATTCCGGTAAACGATCCGAAGCTGCTTGATAACCTGCTGACTAAGAACGTCAAGGTTGTGGGTGAACCACCAGAAGAACCGAGCCTGCTGGCTTCCATCTTCATTTCCTGGTTCCCAATGCTGCTGTTGATCGGCGTCTGGATCTTCTTTATGCGTCAGATGCAGGGCGGCGGTGGCAAAGGCGCCATGTCGTTCGGTAAGAGCAAAGCGCGCATGCTGACGGAAGATCAGATCAAAACCACTTTTGCCGACGTCGCAGGCTGTGACGAAGCGAAAGAAGAGGTAGCGGAACTGGTCGAATACCTGCGTGAGCCGAGCCGCTTCCAGAAACTGGGCGGTAAAATCCCGAAAGGCGTCCTGATGGTCGGTCCTCCGGGTACCGGTAAAACCTTGCTGGCGAAAGCCATTGCAGGTGAAGCGAAGGTTCCATTCTTTACGATTTCAGGTTCTGACTTCGTGGAAATGTTCGTCGGTGTCGGTGCATCTCGTGTGCGTGACATGTTCGAACAGGCCAAGAAAGCAGCGCCGTGCATTATCTTCATCGATGAAATCGATGCCGTAGGTCGCCAGCGTGGCGCAGGTCTGGGTGGCGGTCACGATGAACGTGAACAGACCCTGAACCAGATGCTGGTTGAGATGGATGGTTTCGAAGGTAACGAAGGTATCATCGTTATTGCGGCAACCAACCGTCCGGACGTTCTTGACCCTGCGCTGCTGCGTCCAGGCCGTTTCGACCGTCAGGTTGTGGTCGGCTTGCCGGATGTGCGTGGTCGTGAACAGATCCTGAAAGTGCATATGCGTCGCGTACCGCTGGCACCGGATATCGACGCGGCAATCATTGCCCGTGGTACGCCGGGCTTCTCCGGTGCGGACCTGGCGAACCTGGTGAACGAAGCGGCATTGTTTGCTGCTCGTGGCAACAAGCGCGTCGTGTCGATGGTTGAGTTCGAGAAAGCGAAAGACAAAATCATGATGGGTGCGGAACGTCGCTCCATGGTGATGACGGAAGCGCAGAAGGAATCGACCGCGTACCACGAAGCAGGCCACGCGATTATCGGTCGCCTGGTACCGGAACACGATCCGGTGCATAAAGTGACGATTATCCCGCGCGGTCGTGCGCTGGGTGTGACCTTCTTCCTGCCTGAAGGCGACGCGATCAGCGCCAGCCGTCAGAAGCTGGAAAGTCAGATCTCCACGCTGTACGGCGGTCGTCTGGCAGAAGAGATCATCTACGGTGTTGAACATGTTTCTACCGGTGCGTCGAACGACATTAAGGTTGCAACTAACCTGGCGCGTAACATGGTGACCCAGTGGGGCTTCTCCGACAAACTCGGTCCGCTGCTGTACGCGGAAGAAGAGGGCGAAGTATTCCTCGGTCGTAGCGTTGCAAAAGCGAAACATATGTCCGATGAAACCGCGCGTATCATCGACCAGGAAGTGAAAGCGCTGATTGAGCGTAACTACAATCGTGCGCGTCAGCTCCTGAATGACAACATGGACATCCTGCACGCCATGAAAGATGCGCTCATGAAATATGAGACCATCGATGCGCCGCAGATTGATGACCTGATGGCTCGCCGCGATGTTCGCCCGCCAGCTGGCTGGGAAGAACCGGGCTCTAACAATTCTGACAACAATGGCACACCTCGTGCGCCGCGCCCGGTTGATGAACCGCGCACGCCGAACCCAGGTAATACCATGTCAGAGCAGTTAGGCGACAAATAAGTTACCGTTGTTGATGACTGCGTTTTATTGAAAACCCTGGGGCTTGCTCCGGGGTTTTTTCTTATCAATTTATACCAGGGATAACACCATGAAACTCTATGCCCAGGGCACTTCACTGGATCTCAGCCATCCTCATGTGATGGGGATCCTTAACGTCACGCCGGATTCCTTCTCAGATGGTGGAACGCATAACACGCTGATTGAGGCGGTGAAACATGCCAATCTGATGATTAATGCCGGGGCGACCATCATTGATGTCGGCGGTGAGTCTACGCGCCCCGGTGCGGCGGATGTGAGTGTGGAAGAGGAACTGGCGCGTGTTATCCCGGTGGTTGAGGCGATTGCCCAACGTTTTGAAGTCTGGATTTCGGTGGATACCTCAAAGCCTGAAGTGATCCGCGAATCGGCAAGAGTGGGCGCTCACATCATTAACGATATTCGCTCGCTCTCTGAACCCGGCGCGCTGGAGGCAGCCGCAGAAACCGGTTTGCCGGTTTGTCTGATGCATATGCAGGGACAGCCGAAGACCATGCAGGAAGCGCCCAAATATGAGGACGTGTTTGCGGATGTAAATCGCTACTTTATTGAGCAAATAGCACGTTGTGAAAGAGCTGGCATCGCAAAAGAGAAATTGTTGCTCGACCCGGGATTCGGTTTCGGTAAAAATCTCTCCCATAACTATACATTACTGGCGCGACTGGCTGAATTTCACCATTTTAACCTGCCGCTGCTGGTGGGAATGTCACGTAAATCGATGGTGGGCCAACTGCTCAATGTGGGTCCATCAGAGCGTCTGAGCGGTAGCCTTGCCTGTGCGGTCATTGCTGCTATGCAGGGGGCGCAGATCATTCGTGTCCATGACGTCAAAGAAACCGTAGAAGCGATGCGTGTGGTGGAAGCCACATTGTCCGCAAAGGAAAACAAACGCTATGAGTAACCGTAAATATTTTGGCACTGATGGGATCCGTGGTCGCGTGGGCGATGCGCCGATTACGCCTGATTTTGTACTGAAGTTGGGCTGGGCGGCCGGTAAAGTCCTGGCGCGCCACGGCTCGCGTAAAATCATCATCGGCAAAGACACCCGAATTTCCGGTTATATGCTGGAGTCAGCGCTTGAAGCTGGCCTGGCGGCGGCAGGGTTGTCCGCCTCGTTTACAGGACCAATGCCGACGCCTGCGGTTGCTTACCTGACGCGTACTTTCCGCGCCGAAGCCGGGATTGTGATCTCCGCATCGCATAACCCGTTCTACGACAACGGTATTAAATTCTTCTCCATCGACGGTACCAAGCTGCCCGACGCCGTCGAAGAAGCCATTGAAGCGGAGATGGAAAAAGAGATCACCTGTGTGGACTCCGCTGAGCTCGGTAAAGCCAGCCGCATCGTTGACGCAGCGGGGCGTTACATTGAATTTTGCAAAGGCACATTCCCGAACGAGTTGAGCCTGAATGAACTTAAAATTGTGGTGGATTGCGCCAACGGGGCAACCTATCACATTGCGCCTAACGTGCTGCGTGAACTGGGTGCGAAGGTGATTACCATTGGCTGTGAGCCAAATGGCGTGAACATTAACGAAGAAGTCGGCGCCACCGATGTGCGTGCCTTGCAGGCCCGCGTGCTCGCGGAAAAAGCCGATCTGGGTATCGCGCTGGATGGCGACGGCGACCGCGTGATCATGGTTGACCATGAAGGCAATAAAGTCGATGGCGATCAGATCATGTATATCATCGCCCGTGAAGCCCTGCGTCAGGGACAACTCCGCGGTGGCGCGGTCGGGACGCTGATGAGCAACATGGGTCTGGAACTGGCGCTCAAGCAACTCGGCATTCCGTTTACCCGTGCGAAAGTCGGTGACCGCTACGTGCTGGAAAAAATGCAGGAAAAAGGCTGGCGTATCGGCGCGGAAAACTCTGGTCACGTCATTCTGCTGGATAAAACCACCACCGGTGACGGTATTGTTGCCGGTCTGCAGGTGGTGGCCGCGATGGTGCGTAACCACATGAGCCTTCACGATCTGTGCAGCGGCATGAAAATGTTCCCGCAGATTCTGGTGAATGTGCGTTACACCGCCGGCAGCGGCGATCCGCTGGAAAATGATACGGTGAAAGCCGTGACTGCGGACGTGGAATCTGCACTGGGAAGTCGTGGGCGTGTACTGCTGCGTAAATCGGGCACTGAGCCGTTAATCCGCGTGATGGTTGAAGGCGAAGACGAAGCCCAGGTGACCGAGTTCGCCCATCGCATCGCAGATGCGGTCAAAGCGGTGTAAGACAGACTTAACTGCATAAAAAGGCGGCGTTTGCTGCCTTTTTATTAAAGGGAAAACCGGCTTTTGCTGTTTTTTTCCGCAGTTGATACAATGCACTAAAATTGCCCTTGCGAAGGTCATTCGCTTTGGTTAGTATTCACACCCGCTTCAGTGGGAAACAGTAAAATATCCCGCGTTATTGGTTAGAAGCATTGGTATGCGGCAACTCCGCAAGGAACAGGTTGATTATGTACGAAGCTCTTTTGGTAGTTTTCCTTATTGTGGCAATTGGCCTTGTGGGCTTGATCATGCTGCAGCAAGGTAAAGGCGCTGATATGGGAGCCTCCTTCGGAGCAGGCGCTTCCGCTACGCTGTTTGGTTCAAGTGGTTCTGGTAACTTCATGACCCGTATGACGGCTGTGCTGGCGACGTTGTTCTTTATCATCAGTCTGGTACTGGGCAATATCAACAGTAACAAAACCAATAAAGGAAGTGAGTGGGAAAATCTGAGTGCGCCGGCGAAAACCGAACAGCCTCAGCCAGCTGCTCCGGCTAAGCCGACCAGCGATATCCCACAGTAATCGTAATATCCGTGCTGAGGTGGTGGAATTGGTAGACACGCTACCTTGAGGTGGTAGTGCCCTAACGGGCTTGTGGGTTCGAGTCCCATCCTCAGTACCAATATTCCGAAAGAAAGACGCTGAAAAGCGTCTTTTTTTTCGCCTGTCATTTGTGACTGTCCTGTGTAGGCCTGATAACCGTAGCGCCATCAGGCGTTGTGATAATGTCGGATGGCGGCGTAAACGCCTTATCCGATCTACAGACGCCCTATATTCCGCGCATAAAAAAGGCCGCTTTCGCGGCCTTAAGATGATGAATATTTATTTCGCTTTATTTTCCAGATTCTCAACCTGTGGCAGGCCGGTTGCGGAAGAGGCGGTCAGCAGACCAGACTGTGCATAGCCGAACAGCTTCTCGCGGGTATCGGTGATATCCAGGTTACGCATGGTCAACTGCCCAATACGATCGTCCGGTGAGAACACGGAGTCACCTTTCTCCATTGTCAGACGCTCTGGCTTATAGGTCAGGTTGTCGGACACGGTATTGAGGATCGAATAGTCGTTGCCGCGACGCAGTTCCAGCGTCACTTCACCGGTAATCTGGCTGGCGACCCAACGTTGCAGACCATCACGCAACATCAGCGCCTGAGAATCGAACCAACGGCCCTGATAGAGCAGACGACCTAACTGACGGCCGTGGGCGTGATACTGCTCGATGGTGTCTTCGTTGTGGATACCCGTCAGCAGACGCTCATAGGCGATATGCAGCAGCGCCATCCCAGGGGCTTCGTAAATACCACGGCTTTTGGCTTCAATAATACGGTTTTCAATCTGGTCGCTCATTCCCAGACCGTGACGACCGCCGATGCGGTTCGCTTCCAGCATCATTTCCACATCGTCACTGAAGGTCTTACCGTTCAGCGCGACCGGATGACCCTGTTCGAAACGAACGGTGACTTCTTCCGCCGCGATCTTCACGTTCTCATCCCAGAACTTCACGCCCATTATTGGGTTGACGATCTTGACGCTGGAATTCAGAAACTCGAGGTCTTTGGCTTCGTGCGTCGCGCCGAGCATGTTGGAGTCCGTGGAGTAGGCTTTTTCGACGGACATTTTGTAGTCGAAACCGCAGGCGATCATAAACTCAGACATCTCATGACGACCGCCCAGTTCATCGATAAAATCCGTATCCAGCCACGGTTTGTAAATCTGCAATTCAGCGTTTGTCAGCAGGCCATAGCGATAGAAACGCTCGATGTCGTTTCCTTTATAGGTGCTGCCGTCGCCCCAGATATTGACGCCATCTTCTTTCATCGCTGCAACCAGCATGGTGCCGGTGACTGCACGACCCAGCGGCGTGGTATTGAAATAGGTGAGCCCGCCAGTGGTGTTATGGAATGCACCGCACTGAATCGCGGCGATACCTTCAGCAACCAGTTGTTTACGGCAGTCGATCAGTCGAGCGTTCTCTGCACCGTATTCCATTGCACGACGAGGGATCTCATCATAGTCCTCCTCGTCTGGCTGACCCAGGTTCGCAGTATATGCATATGGGACAGCCCCTTTTTGTCGCATCCACAGCAGTGCCGCGCTGGTGTCCAGGCCGCCGGAAAAAGCGATACCAATACGTTGACCTACCGGGAGATGCTTGAGAATCGTCGTCATAAAATAAAACCCTGCTTGATAGACTGATGGTGAGATCGGCTTTCTGCTCTCAGTGCATTTTTATGCAAAATAAATGAGTTTTCATTTAATCATCTTTTTACGGAGACAGGAAGAGTTTCGTGTTTTTTTCCGCAAATTACGCTGATGACGGCGTGTCAGGTTATGTCGTTAACAAGGTTGACACAATGGGGGGGTAATCAATATAATACGCGCAGATTTTACGTCCCGTCCTCGGTACCAAATCCCAGCAGTATTTGCATCTTTTACCCAAAACGAGTAAAATTTGCCACGTTTCAGGCGCGGGGTGGAGCAGCCTGGTAGCTCGTCGGGCTCATAACCCGAAGGTCGTCGGTTCAAATCCGGCCCCCGCAACCACTTTCCCTTAGAGTTCTTTTTCAAATATACTGTGAAGACTATGGCCTTCGTAGCTGGATTTGAAAAAAATTCTTTCGGAAGGTTCTCCAGACCGCAGTTGCGGTTATAGGGTTCAGTTATCTAAAGCCCCGATTTATCGGGGTTTTTTGTTATCTGACTACAGAATAACTGGGCTTTAGGCCCTTTTTTTATGTCTTGGGGGTGGGCTTGTCCACATTAGAGCAAAAATTAACAGAGATGATTACAGCGCCAGTTGAAGCCTTAGGTTACGAGCTGGTCGGCATCGAATTTATTCGCGGTCGCACATCCACACTGCGCATCTATATTGATAGTGAAGATGGCATCAATGTTGATGATTGTGCTGATGTGAGCCACCAGGTGAGCGCAGTTCTGGACGTCGAAGATCCTATTACTGTGGCTTACAACCTGGAAGTCTCCTCACCGGGTCTCGACCGCCCAATGTTCACTGCTGAACACTATGTGCGTTTCCTGGGTGAAGAAGTTTCGCTGGTACTCCGCATGGCGGTACAGAATCGCCGTAAATGGCAGGGCGTTATCAAAGCGGTAGATGGTGAAATGATCACCGTCACAGTCGAAGGAAAAGATGAAGTGTTCGCGCTGAGTAATATCCAGAAGGCGAACCTGGTTCCCCACTTTTAACAGTCTGGATGAGGTGAAAAGCCCGCGATGAACAAAGAAATTTTGGCTGTTGTTGAAGCCGTATCCAATGAAAAGGCGCTGCCACGCGAGAAAATTTTTGAAGCGTTGGAAAGTGCGCTGGCTACAGCGACAAAGAAAAAATATGAACAAGAGATTGACGTTCGCGTAGAAATCGATCGTAAAAGCGGTGATTTTGACACTTTCCGTCGTTGGGTGATTGTTGAAGAAGTGACCCAGCCGACGAAAGAAATCACACTGGAAGCCGCACGTTTTGAAGACGAAAGCCTGAACCTGGGCGATTACGTTGAAGATCAGATTGAATCTGTGACCTTTGACCGTATCACTACCCAGACCGCAAAACAGGTTATCGTACAGAAAGTTCGTGAAGCTGAACGCGCGATGGTTGTCGATCAGTTCCGTGAACACGAAGGTGAAATCATCACCGGCGTGGTGAAGAAAGTGAACCGCGACAACATCTCTTTGGATCTGGGCAGCAATGCTGAAGCTGTGATCCTGCGTGAAGATATGCTGCCGCGCGAAAACTTCCGCCCTGGCGACCGTATTCGTGGCGTTCTTTACTCTGTTCGCCCGGAAGCACGTGGCGCACAGCTGTTTGTGACGCGTTCCAAGCCGGAAATGCTGATCGAACTGTTCCGCATTGAAGTGCCGGAAATTGGCGAAGAAGTGATTGAAATTAAAGCCGCCGCTCGCGATCCGGGTTCCCGTGCGAAAATCGCGGTGAAAACCAACGACAAGCGTATCGACCCGGTTGGCGCGTGTGTCGGTATGCGTGGCGCACGCGTTCAGGCGGTTTCGACCGAGCTGGGCGGCGAGCGCATCGATATCGTCCTGTGGGATGATAACCCGGCGCAGTTCGTGATTAACGCTATGGCGCCTGCTGACGTTGCGTCTATCGTGGTGGATGAAGATAAACACACCATGGATATCGCCGTTGAAGCCGGTAACCTGGCGCAAGCAATTGGACGTAATGGTCAGAACGTCCGCCTGGCTTCGCAATTAAGCGGCTGGGAACTCAACGTGATGACCGTTGATGACCTCCAGGCTAAACATCAGGCTGAAGCACATGCTGCTATCGATACCTTCACCAAATATCTCGATATTGATGAAGAGTTCGCCACTGTTCTGGTTGAAGAAGGGTTCGCAACCCTGGAAGAACTGGCCTACGTGCCAATGAAAGAACTGCTGGAAATCGATGGCCTTGATGAGCCAACCGTTGAAGCACTGCGCGAGCGTGCTAAAAACGCACTGACCACTCTGGCACTGGCCCAGGAAGAAAGCCTCGGTGATAACAAGCCGGCTGACGATCTGCTGAATCTGGAAGGATTAGATCGCGATATGGCCTTCAAACTGGCTGCCCGTGGTGTTTGTACGCTGGAAGATCTCGCCGAACAGGGCATTGATGATCTGGCTGATATCGAAGGGTTGACCGACGAAAAAGCCGGTGAGCTGATTATGGCTGCCCGTAATATTTGCTGGTTCGGCGACGAAGCGTAATAAACTGTAGCAGGAAGGAACAGCATGACAGATGTAACCGTAAAAGCGCTGGCCGCAGAGATACAGACCTCCGTGGATCGCCTGGTACAGCAATTTGCTGATGCCGGTATCCCGAAGTCTGCTGATGACTCTGTGTCCGCACAAGAAAAACAGACTTTACTGGCGCACCTGAACCGTGAAAATGGTTCTGGCCCGGATAAGCTGACGCTGCAGCGTAAAACGCGCAGCACCCTGAACATTCCAGGTACCGGTGGAAAAAGCAAATCGGTACAAATCGAAGTCCGCAAGAAGCGCACCTTTGTGAAACGTGATCCGCAAGAGGCCGAACGCCTTGCCGCGGAAGAGCAAGCGCAGCGTGAAGCGGAAGAGCAGGCCCGTCGTGAGGCAGAAGAAATGGCCAAACGCGAGGCGCAACAAAAAGCTGACCGTGAGGCCGCAGAACAAGCTAAGCGTGACGCCGCTGATAAAGCGAAACGCGAAGCTGCGGAAAAAGACAAAGTGAGCAATCAACAGACTGACGATATGACCAAAACCGCCCAGGCCGAGAAAGCCCGCCGTGAGAATGAAGCTGCAGAGCTGAAGCGTAAAGCGGAAGAAGAAGCACGTCGCAAGCTTGAAGAAGAAGCGCGCCGCGTAGCGGAAGAAGCTCGCCGTATGGCGGAAGAGAACGCAGGCGCGTGGGCTGAGCAGGAAAAAGTGGAAGAAGATAAGAGCGATTATCATGTCACCACTTCTCAGCACGCTCGCCAGGCCGAAGACGAAAACGATCGTGAAGTGGAAGGCGGCCGTGGCCGTGGCCGCAACACGAAAGCGGCGCGTCCGGCGAAGAAAGGCAACAAACACGCTGAATCCAAAGCTGACCGTGAAGAAGCGCGTGCCGCGGTTCGCGGCGGTAAAGGCGGCAAACAGCGTAAAGGTTCCGCACTGCAGCAGGGCTTCCAGAAGCCAGCGCAGGCCGTTAACCGTGACGTTGTGATTGGCGAAACCATCACCGTTGGCGATCTGGCGAACAAGATGGCGGTTAAAGGCTCTCAGGTCATCAAAGCGATGATGAAGCTGGGTGCAATGGCGACCATCAACCAGGTGATCGACCAGGAAACCGCACAGCTGGTTGCCGAAGAGATGGGCCACAAAGTTATCCTGCGTCGTGAGAACGAGCTGGAAGAAGCCGTAATGAGCGACCGTGATACGGGTGCTGCGGCTGAACCGCGCGCACCGGTTGTGACCATCATGGGTCACGTTGACCACGGTAAAACGTCTCTGCTGGACTACATTCGTTCAACGAAAGTGGCCTCTGGCGAAGCGGGTGGCATTACCCAGCACATCGGTGCTTACCACGTTGAAACCGACAACGGTATGATCACCTTCCTGGACACCCCGGGTCACGCCGCGTTTACCTCCATGCGTGCTCGTGGTGCGCAGGCAACGGATATCGTGGTTCTGGTTGTTGCAGCAGACGACGGCGTGATGCCGCAGACCATCGAAGCTATTCAGCACGCGAAAGCGGCGGGTGTGCCGGTTGTGGTGGCGGTGAACAAAATCGATAAGCCGGAAGCCGATCCGGATCGCGTTAAAAACGAACTGTCCCAGTACGGCATTCTGCCGGAAGAGTGGGGCGGTGAGAGCCAGTTCGTCCACGTTTCTGCAAAAGCAGGTACCGGTATCGACGAACTGCTGGATGCGATCCTGCTGCAGGCCGAAGTTCTCGAACTGAAAGCGGTCCGTAAAGGGATGGCGAGCGGTGCGGTTATCGAATCCTTCCTGGATAAAGGTCGTGGTCCGGTTGCTACCGTACTGGTGCGTGAAGGCACGCTGCACAAAGGCGATATCGTACTGTGCGGCTTCGAATACGGTCGCGTTCGTGCGATGCGTAACGAACTGGGTCAGGAAGTACTGGAAGCGGGTCCGTCCATTCCAGTGGAAATCCTGGGTCTGTCTGGTGTTCCGGCTGCCGGTGACGAAGTCACTGTGGTACGTGACGAGAAGAAAGCACGTGAAGTTGCGCTGTATCGTCAGGGCAAATTCCGTGAAGTGAAACTGGCGCGTCAGCAGAAATCTAAACTCGAGAACATGTTCGCCAACATGACCGAAGGCGAAGTTCACGAAGTGAACATCGTGCTGAAGGCCGACGTTCAGGGTTCTGTGGAAGCGATCTCCGACTCCTTGCTGAAACTGTCTACCGACGAAGTGAAAGTGAAGATCATCGGTTCTGGTGTCGGTGGTATCACCGAAACCGACGCGACCCTGGCTGCGGCGTCCAACGCGATTCTGGTTGGCTTCAACGTCCGTGCTGATGCCTCTGCACGTAAAGTGATCGAAGCAGAAAGCCTGGATCTGCGCTACTACTCCGTCATCTATAACCTGATCGACGAAGTGAAAGCGGCGATGAGCGGTATGCTGTCTCCGGAACTGAAACAGCAGATCATCGGTCTGGCTGAAGTTCGTGATGTGTTTAAATCACCGAAATTTGGTGCCATCGCGGGCTGTATGGTTACCGAAGGGACGATCAAACGTCACAACCCAATCCGCGTCCTGCGTGACAACGTGGTTATCTATGAAGGCGAGCTGGAATCCCTGCGCCGCTTCAAAGATGACGTTAACGAAGTTCGTAACGGCATGGAATGTGGTATCGGCGTGAAGAACTACAACGACGTTCGCGTTGGCGATATGATCGAAGTGTTCGAGATCATCGAGATTCAGCGTACGATCGCATAATCTTCGTCGTCTTTCGGGCCGCCACTGCGTTGGCTACGTGCGTTCACCCCGGTTACATAGTTATCTATGCTCCCGGGGATTCACGCCCTTGCCGCTGTGTTGCAACCCGAAATACTTAGAAGATGGTTTTGCGTAGGCCGGGGAAGCGAAGCGCCACCCGGCAATAATTTTTAAAAGGGGCTCAAGGCCCCTTTTTTGTCTGGAGAATTTATTATGGCGAAAGAATTCGGTCGCCCGCAGCGCGTGGGACAGGAGATGCAAAAAGAAATCGCAATCATCCTGCAGCGCGAAATTAAAGACCCGCGTCTGGGCATGATGACCACCGTTTCCGGTGTCGAAATGTCACGCGATCTGGCGTATGCCAAAGTGTATGTCACCTTCCTTAATGACAAAGATGAAGACGCTATCAAGGCGGGCATCAAAGCGTTACAGGAAGCGTCCGGTTTCATCCGTAGCCTGCTGGGTAAAGCGATGCGTCTACGTATCGTGCCGGAACTGACCTTCTTCTACGATAACTCGCTGGTGGAAGGGATGCGCATGTCCAACCTGGTGACCAACGTGGTTAAACATGACGAAGAACGTCGTGTAAACCCGGACGACAGCAAGGAGGACTAATGAGTCGTCCTCGTCGTCGTGGTCGCGACATTCACGGTGTCCTGCTGCTGGATAAGCCGCAGGGCATGTCCAGCAATGACGTACTGCAAAAAGTCAAACGCATCTATAACGCCAACCGCGCCGGGCATACCGGGGCGCTGGATCCGTTAGCGACCGGCATGCTGCCGATTTGCCTCGGGGAAGCGACCAAGTTTTCGCAGTATCTGCTGGATTCTGACAAGCGTTATCGGGTGATTGCCCGTCTGGGACAGCGTACAGACACGTCCGATGCCGATGGGCAAATCGTGCAGGAGCGCCCGGTCACCTTCACCCCTGAGCAATTGGCTGCCGCGCTGGACACGTTCCGCGGTGATATCGAGCAGGTGCCGTCGATGTATTCGGCGCTGAAGTATCAGGGTAAAAAACTGTACGAGTACGCGCGCCAGGGCATTGAAGTGCCACGTGAAGCCCGACCGATTACCGTTTACGAGCTGCTGTTTATCCGTCATGAAGGAGATGAACTGGAGCTGGAAGTACACTGTTCGAAAGGCACCTATATTCGTACTATTATTGACGATCTGGGTGAGAAGCTGGGATGTGGTGCGCACGTGATTTTCCTGCGTCGTCTGACGGTCAGCAAATATCCGGTGGATCGTATGGTCACACTGGAACGTCTGCGTGAAATGGTCGAACAGGCGGAGCAACAGGGGATCCCGGCAGCACAGTTGCTTGATCCACTGTTGATGCCGATGGACAGTCCAGCTTCGGACTACCCTGTCGTTAATTTGCCGCTAACCTCTTCGGTTTACTTCAAAAATGGTAACCCGGTTCGCACGAACGGCGCGCCGTTGGAAGGGTTAGTCCGTGTCACGGAAGGTGATGACGGTAAATTTATCGGTATGGGCGAGATCGACGACGAAGGTCGCGTGGCTCCTCGCCGATTAGTGGTGGAGTATCCGGCGTAGCACGGGTTCGTCTTGCGATAAGAAGGCGCTACGAGTAGAATACTGCCGCTTAACGTCGCGTGAATTTTTTAACAGTTCACCTGGCGCACACTGGGAACGCTGAATTAGAGATCGGCGTCCTTTCATACTTAATACTTTGGAGTTTTAAAATGTCTCTAAGTACTGAAGCTACAGCTAAAATCGTTTCTGAGTTCGGTCGTGATGCAAACGACACCGGTTCTACCGATGTTCAGGTTGCTCTGTTGACTGCACAGATTAACCACCTGCAGGGCCACTTTGCAGAGCACAAAAAAGATCACCACAGCCGTCGTGGTCTGCTGCGCATGGTTTCTCAGCGTCGTAAACTGCTCGACTACCTGAAACGTAAAGATGTTGCACGCTACACCGCGCTGATCGAGCGTCTGGGTCTGCGTCGCTAATTCTTGCGAGTTTCGTAAAAGGGGGCCTTCATGGCCCCTTTTTTCAAGCAGATGGCAGCAATTCACTGGAAACTATTGTATTGTTGCTATGAATGATCTTCCGTTGCAGAGGTTCGCGCGGCTAATGAGAGGCTTTACCCAATTTCGTATGGGTTAGGGTTGTCATTAGTCGCGAGGATGCGCAGAAGATCGGGTATTAACGGCGATTCAGTCTGTGTCGCCAAAAATTTGAAAGGATATTATTTTGCTTAATCCGATCGTTCGTAAATTCCAGTACGGTCAGCATACCGTCACGCTGGAAACCGGCATGATGGCCCGTCAGGCCACTGCCGCTGTTATGGTTAGCATGGATGACACTGCGGTATTCGTGACCGTTGTCGGCCAGAAAAAAGCGAAGCCGGGCCAGGACTTCTTCCCGCTGACCGTTAACTATCAGGAGCGTACCTACGCTGCTGGCCGTATCCCAGGTAGCTTCTTCCGTCGTGAAGGCCGTCCAAGCGAAGGCGAAACCCTGATCGCGCGTCTGATTGACCGCCCGGTTCGCCCGCTGTTCCCGGAAGGTTTTGTGAACGAAGTTCAGGTTATCGCCACCGTCGTTTCCGTTAACCCGCAGGTTAACCCGGATATCGTCGCGATGATCGGTGCCTCTGCTGCACTGTCTCTGTCTGGTATTCCGTTCAACGGCCCAATCGGTGCGGCACGTGTGGGTTATATCAATGACCAGTACGTACTGAACCCGACTCAGGACGAGCTGAAAGAGAGCAAGCTGGATCTGGTGGTTGCCGGTACCGAAGCCGCCGTGCTGATGGTTGAATCCGAAGCAGAACTGCTGAGCGAAGATCAGATGCTGGGTGCTGTCGTGTTTGGTCACGATCAGCAGCAGGTTGTTATCAAAGAAATCAACGAACTGGTGAAAGAAGCCGGTAAACCACGTTGGGACTGGCAGCCAGAAGCCGTCAACGAAGCGCTGAACGCGCGCGTTGCTGCGCTGGCTGAAGCGCGCCTGAGCGACGCTTACCGCATCACCGACAAACAAGAGCGTTATGCTCAGGTTGACGTGATCAAGTCTGAAACCATCGCGACGCTGGTGGCAGAAGATGAATCCCTGGACGCTAACGAACTGGGTGAAATCCTGCACGCAATCGAGAAAAACGTGGTTCGTAGCCGCGTACTGGCCGGTGAGCCGCGTATCGATGGCCGCGAAAAAGACATGATCCGTGGTCTGGACGTGCGTACTGGCGTACTGCCGCGTACCCACGGTTCCGCCCTGTTCACCCGTGGCGAAACTCAGGCGCTGGTTACCGCGACCCTGGGTACCACCCGTGATGCGCAGAACCTCGACGAACTGATGGGCGAGCGTACTGACAACTTCCTGTTCCACTACAACTTCCCTCCGTACTGCGTCGGCGAAACCGGCATGGTAGGTTCTCCGAAGCGTCGTGAAATTGGTCACGGTCGTCTGGCGAAACGCGGCGTGCTGGCAGTGATGCCGGATCTGGATAAATTCCCGTACACCGTTCGTGTGGTTTCTGAAATCACCGAATCCAACGGTTCTTCTTCCATGGCTTCCGTGTGTGGTGCCTCCCTGGCGCTGATGGACGCAGGCGTGCCGATCAAAGCGGCCGTTGCGGGTATCGCGATGGGTCTGGTGAAAGAAGGCGACAACTACGTTGTTCTGTCTGACATCTTGGGCGACGAAGATCACCTGGGCGATATGGACTTCAAAGTTGCGGGCTCCCGTGACGGTATCTCTGCTCTGCAGATGGATATCAAAATTGAAGGTATCACCAAAGAGATCATGCAGGTTGCTCTGAACCAGGCTAAAGGTGCGCGTCTGCACATCCTGGGCGTGATGGAACAGGCGATTAATGCGCCGCGCGGCGATATTTCTCAGTTTGCACCGCGTATCCATACTATCAAGATCAGCCCGGACAAAATCAAAGACGTGATCGGTAAAGGCGGTTCTGTTATCCGTGCGCTGACCGAAGAAACCGGCACCACCATCGAAATCGAAGATGACGGTACCGTGAAAATCGCAGCAACCGACGGTGAAAAAGCGAAATACGCAATTCGCCGTATCGAAGAGATCACCGCAGAAATCGAAGTGGGCCGTATCTACAACGGTAAAGTGACCCGTATCGTTGACTTTGGTGCGTTCGTTGCCATCGGTGGCGGTAAAGAAGGTCTGGTACACATCTCGCAGATCGCAGATAAGCGCGTAGAGAAAGTGACCGATTATCTGCAGATGGGCCAGGAAGTACCGGTTAAAGTTCTGGAAGTTGATCGCCAGGGCCGTGTACGTCTGAGCATTAAAGAAGCAACTGAACAATCTCAGCCAGCGGCTGCACCGGAAGCTCCGGCTAGCCAGCAGGGCGAGTAAGGTTGCCATTTGCCCTCCGCGGTTGCGGAGGGCTTTTAACCTGGCAGGACGCCTTGTTAGCAACCGGGGAACAGGACGTTCAATTAATCGTTGTCTTCGGGAGTGGGAAATGAAGCCTTTTTTGCGCTGGTGTTTCGTGGCAACAGCACTCACGCTGGCTGGATGCAGTAACTCCACCTGGCGTAAGAGTGAAGTCCTCGCAGTACCATTGCAACCGACTTTGCAGCAGGAAGTGATTCTGGCACGCATGGAACAAATTCTTGCCAGTCGGGCTTTAACCGATGACGAACGCGCACAGCTTTTATATGAGCGCGGAGTGTTGTATGATAGTCTCGGTTTGAGGGCATTAGCGCGAAATGATTTTTCACAAGCGCTGGCAATCAGACCTGATATGCCTGAAGTATTCAATTACTTAGGCATTTATTTAACGCAGGCAGGCAATTTTGATGCTGCCTATGAAGCGTTTGATTCTGTACTTGAGCTTGATCCAACTTACAACTACGCGCACTTAAATCGCGGTATCGCATTGTATTACGGCGGTCGCGACAAGTTAGCGCAAGATGATCTGCTGGCGTTTTATCAAGACGATCCCAATGATCCTTTCCGCAGCCTGTGGCTTTATCTCGCTGAGCAGAAGCTCGATGAGAAGCAGGCGAAAGTCGCGCTGAAACAGCGCTTCGAGAAATCGGATAAAGAACAATGGGGATGGAACATTGTCGAGTTCTACCTGGGCAACATTAGCGAAGCAACGCTGATGGATAGGCTCAAGGCGGACGCAACGGATAACACCTCGCTCGCTGAGCATCTCAGTGAAACCAACTTCTATTTAGGTAAGTACTACCTAAGTCTGGGGGATTTGGACAACGCTACGGCATTGTTCAAACTGGCGGTGGCTAACAACGTTCATAACTTTGTTGAGCACCGATATGCATTGTTGGAATTATCGCTCCTGGGCCAGGACCAAGATGACCTGGCAGAATCGGACCAGCAATAGCTGACGTACACATCAGCCCGTAATCTTTTTTGATTGCCATCACCTTCACGGGTGAGGGCGTTGTTGTTCGTTAATACACCTACTTTGAGCCGGTTCACACTTTTCAATGAAAATTGCAGATCAATTTCATGATGAGTTATGTAGACTGGCCGCCATTAATTTTGAGGCACACGTACTACATGGCTGAATTCGAAACCACTTTTGCAGATCTGGGCCTGAAGGCTCCTATCCTTGAAGCCCTTAACGATCTGGGTTACGAAAAACCATCTCCAATCCAGGCAGAGTGCATTCCGCATCTGCTGGGCGGTCGCGATGTTCTGGGCATGGCCCAGACCGGTAGCGGCAAAACGGCAGCGTTCTCTTTACCGCTGCTCAACAATCTTGATCCTGAGCTGAAGGCACCTCAGATTCTGGTGCTGGCACCGACCCGCGAGCTGGCGGTTCAGGTAGCCGAAGCCATGACGGATTTCTCTAAACACATGCGCGGCGTGAACGTGGTTGCCCTGTACGGCGGCCAGCGTTATGACGTGCAGTTACGCGCCCTGCGTCAAGGGCCGCAGATCGTCGTCGGTACGCCGGGTCGTCTGCTTGATCACTTAAAACGCGGTACCCTGGATCTGTCTCGTCTGAGCGGTCTGGTACTGGACGAAGCCGATGAAATGCTGCGTATGGGCTTCATCGAAGACGTTGAAACCATCATGGCGCAGATCCCGGAAGGTCATCAGACCGCTCTGTTCTCTGCCACCATGCCGGAAGCGATTCGTCGCATTACCCGACGCTTCATGAAAGAGCCGCAGGAAGTGCGCATTCAGTCCAGCGTCACGACTCGTCCGGACATCAGCCAGAGCTACTGGACTGTCTGGGGCATGCGTAAAAACGAAGCGCTGGTGCGTTTCCTGGAAGCGGAAGATTTTGATGCGGCGATTATCTTCGTTCGTACCAAAAACGCGACTCTGGAAGTGGCTGAAGCGCTGGAGCGTAGCGGCTATAACAGCGCCGCGCTGAACGGCGACATGAACCAGGCGCTGCGTGAGCAGACCCTGGAACGTCTGAAAGACGGTCGTCTGGATATCCTGATTGCAACCGACGTTGCGGCCCGTGGCCTGGACGTTGAGCGTATCAGCCTGGTCGTAAACTACGATATCCCAATGGATTCCGAGTCTTACGTTCACCGTATCGGTCGTACCGGTCGTGCGGGTCGTGCAGGCCGTGCGCTGCTGTTCGTTGAGAACCGCGAGCGTCGTCTGCTGCGTAACATTGAACGCACGATGAAGCTGACCATTCCGGAAGTTGAACTGCCGAACGCAGAACTGCTGGGCAAACGTCGTCTGGAAAAATTTGCGGCTAAAGTACAGCAGCAGCTGGAAAGCAGCGATCTGGATCAGTACCGTGCGCTGCTGGCGAAACTGCAGCCGACGGCGGAAGACGAAGAGCTGGATATCGAAACCCTGGCTGCCGCTCTGCTGAAGATGGCGCAGGGCGAACGTCCGCTGATTCTGCCGCCAGATGCGCCGATGCGTCCGAAGCGTGAGTTCCGCGACCGTGACGATCGTGGTCCGCGTGACCGCAACGATCGTGGCCCGCGTGGCGACCGTGAAGACCGTCCGCGTCGTGAACGTCGTGACGTTGGCGATATGCAGCTGTACCGCATTGAAGTGGGCCGTGATGATGGTGTTGAAGTTCGTCATATCGTTGGCGCGATTGCAAACGAAGGCGACATCAGCAGCCGTTACATTGGTAACATCAAGCTGTTCGCTTCGCACTCCACCATCGAACTGCCGAAAGGCATGCCGGGTGAAGTACTGCAGCACTTTACGCGCACTCGCATCCTGAACAAGCCGATGAACATGCAGCTGCTGGGCGATGCACAGCCGCACACTGAACGTCGTGGCGGTGGTCGCAGCTTCGGTGGCGAGCGTCGTGAAGGCGGTCGTGGCGAAGGTCGCGGTTTCGGCGGTGAACGTCGTGAAGGCGGTCGTGGTGATGGTCGTCGTTTCAGTGGTGAACGTCGCGAAGGTAGCCGTGCCCCACGTCGTGAAGAAGGTTCCAGCCGTCGTCGTGACGCGTAAAACTTCTTGCTTACTGATGTAAAGTAATAGATACAGCCCCGGTAAAATTATCGGGGCTTTTTTTATTTCATTTGTACTATTGTACTGGTACAGTGCAGCACATTAAAATGCGGCCACAACATTATTCGCTGGAGAAATCGCTAAATGGCAACACTAACCACCACCCAGACATCACCTTCGCTGCTCGGCGGCGTGGTGATCATCGGCGGCACTATTATCGGCGCAGGGATGTTCTCTCTGCCGGTGGTCATGTCCGGTGCGTGGTTTTTCTGGTCAATGGCGGCGCTGGTCTTTACCTGGTTCTGCATGCTGCATTCCGGTTTGATGATCCTCGAAGCAAACCTCAACTATCGTATTGGTTCAAGCTTCGACACCATCACCAAAGATCTGCTGGGCAAAGGCTGGAACGTGGTCAACGGTATTTCTATTGCCTTCGTGCTCTATATCCTGACCTACGCTTATATTTCCGCGAGCGGTTCTATTTTGCACCATACCTTCAGTGAAATGTCGCTGAATGTGCCTGCGCGTGCGGCAGGGTTTGGCTTTGCCCTGCTGGTGGCGTTTGTAGTGTGGTTGAGTACCAAAGCGGTGAGCCGCATGACGGCGATCGTGCTGGGTGCAAAGGTCATTACTTTCTTCCTGACTTTCGGCAGTCTGCTCGGGCACGTCACGCCGACAACGCTGTTTAACGTCGCGGAAAGTCACGCCTCTTATACGCCGTACCTGTTGATGACGCTGCCGTTCTGTCTGGCTTCGTTTGGCTACCACGGTAACGTCCCAAGCCTGATGAAATACTACGGCAAAGACCCGCGCACCATTGTGAAGTGCCTGGTGTACGGCACGCTGCTGGCGCTGGTGCTGTACAGCGTCTGGTTGCTGGGGACGATGGGAAACATTCCACGTCCTGAGTTTATCGGTATCGCGCAGAAGGGCGGCAATATTGATGTGTTGGTGCAGGCGCTAAGCGGGGTGCTGAACAGTCGCAGTCTGGACCTGTTGCTGGTGGTGTTCTCCAACTTTGCGGTGGCGAGTTCATTCCTCGGCGTTACGTTGGGACTGTTTGACTATCTGGCGGATCTGTTTGGTTTTGACGATTCGGCGCTGGGGCGCTTCAAAACGGCGCTGCTTACCTTTGTTCCGCCGATTGTCGGTGGGTTGTTGTGGCCGAACGGATTCCTGTATGCCATTGGCTACGCAGGACTGGCGGCGACCATCTGGGCCGCGATTGTGCCGGCGCTGCTGGCTCGCAAGTCACGTCAGCGCTTTGGCAGCCCGAAATTCCGTGTCTGGGGTGGTAAGCCGATGATTGTCCTGATTCTGTTTTTCGGTGTCGGTAACGCGCTGGTACACATCCTGTCGAGCTTTAATTTATTGCCTGTGTATCAGTAACCAAAATGCCCGGTGGCGCTACGCTTACCGGGCCTACAGGAATTGAGTAGGCCGGATAAGGCAAAGCCGCTATCCGGCAAAAAACTACCCCACCAACTCCTCTTTCACATCCATTGCCAGATCAAACGAGTGCAGACGCGCCTGATGATCAAAAATCTGCCCGTTAACCATGATCTCGTCCGCCTGGGTTTCACGCAGAATTGACTCCAGTCCGTGGCGTACTTTCGTTTTATCGCCCACCAGCGACATGCTCAGCGCCTGCTGTACACCGTACTGCTCTGACGGCGACCAGAACTGATCCATATTTTGAATCGGCGCCGGGAGTTGGCCCGTTTCACCACGCCGCAACTTGACGAACGCCTGCTGCATCGAGGTGAACAGATATTCCGCATCACGGTTGCTGTCGGCGGCAATGATGTTGATGCACACCATGGCATACGGTTTTTCCAGCCGTGCTGATGGCCGGAACTGCGTGCGGTACAGATGCAGCGCCTGGAACAGCATATCCGGTGCGAAGTGGGAGGCAAAAGCGAACGGCAGGCCAAGCTGTGCGGCTAACTGTGCGCTGTAGAGGCTGGAGCCTAACAGCCAGACCGGGATCTTCTCGCCGTAGCCAGGCACCGGGCGTACCTGCGGATTGGGATCGCGCGCGTCAAACCAGTCCACCAGCTCAGCGACGTCACGAGGGAAGTTATCGATATCGCCGCCCATATGACGACGCAGGGCTCGCATTGTCGGCTGGTCGCTGCCCGGCGCGCGTCCTAAGCCGAGATCAATGCGTCCCGGATAGAGCGTATTCAACGTACCGAACTGCTCGGCGATCACCAGCGGTGAGTGATTGGGAAGCATGACGCCGCCGGAACCGAGGTGCAACGTGCGGGTGTTGGCGGCCAGATAGCCGATCAGCACTGAAGTTGCGGCACTGGCGATACCGGTCATATTGTGGTGTTCCGCCAGCCAGTAGCGATGGTAGCCCCGTTTTTCCGCGAGACGGGCAAGATCCAGCGAGTGCGAGAACGCCTCTTTTGCTGAGGATCCGTCAGGAATCGGCGCCAGATCCAGCACCGAGAAAGGAATGGTTTTGTCAGTCATAACGGCTCACTTTGTCATCGGCATATTTTTTAATAGTGCATTAAAAAATGATAACCGTAGTTAACAAAGTGAGCTTTATAAAACGCGTGGCGGACAGAAAATACCTGATGATCAGGCCTGGAGTTGGCCGGATAAGGCAGTTATGCCGCCATCCGGCAGAGAGGCATCAGGCCTGCAATTCCAGACCGGCCAGGCGTTTCCAGTAACCGTTACAGTCACTGTGTGCTTCAAGGGCCAGAGGCGATGCGCCATTTTCATTGGCGCGGAAGGCGTCGAGCATAGCGAATGTTTCGGTTCCCAGCGGTGACAGACGCACGATATCCACCAGGCCCTGCATTGACGTCAGTTCGTTACCCAGATTGTAGATATAGCCGCTCATGGTCTGAATGCCATTGAGGACGAACACCTGTTGATTTTCCTGAGAGAGCACGTCGCGGCCATTCGGGTACTTGATGCAGCAGGTTTCGCATTCATCTTTCGGCCGGTCTTCCGAGCGAGCGGTAAAGCAGCGAGCGGAGTAAGCCAGCGGCAGATGCCCGTAGCTCAGGACTTCCACTTCAAACTGCTGGCGAATCCCCAGTTCATCACACTGATTGAGCAGGTTCATCAGCCAGTCGCGGGACAGTTCTACCGGCATACACCAGCGCACCATCCCGTGTTTGAGCAGCAGGCGCAGCGTGACCGCGTTGTAGCAGTTCAGCGCGTGTCCGGCGACAAACGGGAGTTTGCGGTCGGCGCACATATTCACCACGCCAAGATCGCTGGCCTCCAGCAAAAAGTCGCCGTTTTCGACATAGCGCTTCAGCTCATTCAGCTCAGAAGAGGCTTGCACCAGCGCCAGCGTTGAAAGCACCACCTGCTTGCCGCTACCGGCGAGCGACTTCGCCATATCCAGCCAGTCGCCGACTTTCGTGGCGCGGCGTTTGCTGCACACCGCTTCGCCGAGATAGATAACATCCGCGCTGCTGGCGGCGGCCTGCTGATAGAAGTCTTCCAGCGTCTCTTTCGGCCAGTAGTAAAGCACCGGCCCTAAGGAATATTTCATTGCTTTTCTCACTGCCATTTACGGTGATACGCGCCAAGCGTCGTCTGAGTGCCTTCGGACATCGCGCCGAGCGTCTCCATCCAGGCTGCCTGCGGCGCGTAGTTTTGCGGGTCGGCCATGCAGCGGTCGATCGCCTGGCGCCACACTTTCGCGACCTGGCTGACATAGGCCGGGCTGCGTTGACGGCCTTCGATTTTCACCGAGGCAATATTCGCCGCCAGCAGTTCCGGCAGCAGTTCCAGCGTGTTCAGGCTGGTTGGTTCTTCCAGTACGTGGTAACGCTCGCCATCAACCAGATAACGACCTTTACACAGCGTCGGATAACCGGCGTTTTCCCCGTCCTGATAGCGGTCGATCAACACTTCATTCAGACGAGATTCCAGCCCCTGCGGCGTCTGCTGCCAGCGCACAAAGCGGGCAGGGGAGCAGGCGCCTACCGTATTGGGAGATTCACCGGTCAACCAGGACGAGAGGTAACAGCGACCTTCCGCCATAATGCATAGACTGCCGAAAGCAAAAACTTCCAGCGGTACGGGCGTCACGCGGGCAAGCTGTTTCACCTGATGAATCGAGAGCACGCGTGGCAGGACGACGCGGGCAACATCAAAATTGCGGTGATAAAAGTTGATCGCTTCTTCATTCGTTGCCGAAGCCTGAACAGAGACATGGCGCTCAATATGCGGATAACGAACTGCGGCATACTCAAGCATCGCGAGATCGGCAAGGATCAGCGCATCCGCGCCCAGTTGCGCGGCCATATCCACCGCGTGCTGCCAGCGGGCATAACCGTCCGGATGCGCAAAGGTGTTAATGGCGATGTGCAATTTGCGGCGGTGTTGATGGACAAAACTCACCGCTTCCTGCAATTTCTTCTCGGTAAAGTTAAGGCCGGCGAAGTGGCGGGCGTTGGTATCATCTTTAAGCCCGATATAAACAGCATCAGCGCCGTTTTCGATGGCCGCCTTAAGCGCCGGGAGATTTCCGGCAGGGCAGAGCAGCTCCATAATTTATCCTGAAGATTGCGCCGCCTGGGACGCATAATTGTTAACGAACAAGGATTTTAGTTAACCTTGCTGCGACAATTTTTGATTTAAGGCAGTTAAAGTCGTATTGATATCAGTAATAAAGAGGTAGAGATTTCGTACGCAATTGTTGATTTACGCCGCTATGTCGTTTATCTGATATGGCAAAATAGCAGGATAATTGAAACAGGGAGTAAAGCTCGTGTTAGATAAGCTGCGTTCACGCTTAGTACATTTCGGTCCGTCTCTGATGAGTGTGCCAGTTAAACTGACGCCCTTTGCACTGCAACGTCAGGTTCTGGAACAGGTCCTGAGCTGGCAGTTTCGCCAGGCCCTGGCAGACGGTGAACTGGAATTCCTGGAAGGCCGTTGGTTAAGCATTACGGTTCGCGATATCGGCCTGAAGTGGTATACCTCGGTCGAGAATGACAAACTGATCGTCAGCGAGGATGCGCAAGCCGACGTGAGTTTTAGCGCTGATGCCAGCGATCTGTTGATGATCGCCGCGCGTAAGCAGGATCCGGATACGCTCTTCTTCCAGCGCCGCCTGGTGATCGAAGGGGATACGGAGTTAGGGTTGTATGTGAAGAACCTGATGGATGCCATTGAGCTGGAGCAGATGCCCAAAGCGTTGCGCGTTATGCTGCTGCAACTGGCGGATTTTGTTGAGGCGGGCATGAAATACTCGCCAGAAACCAAACAAACATCGGTAGGTGAACCATGCTGATTCGAGTAGAAATTCCCATTGACGCCCCCGGCATTGATGCCCTGCTGCGTCGTTCATTCGAAAGCGATGCGGAAGCGAAACTGGTTCACGATCTACGTGAAGATGGTTTTCTGACGCTCGGTCTGGTCGCCACCGACGATGAAGGTCAGGTGGTGGGGTACGTGGCATTCAGCCCCGTCGACGTGCAGGGTGAAGATCTGCAGTGGGTCGGTATGGCGCCGCTGGCCGTCGATGAAAACTACCGTGGGCAAGGTCTGGCGCGCCAGCTGGTCTATGAAGGACTGGATTCGCTCAACGAATTTGGCTATGCCGCCGTGGTCACCCTGGGCGATCCGGCACTGTACAGTCGCTTTGGTTTTGAACTGGCCGCCCATTACGATCTGCATTGCCGCTGGCCGGGCACCGAAAGCGCGTTTCAGGTACACCGTTTAGCGGAAGACGCGCTAAGCGGCGTTACGGGACTGGTCGAGTATCACGATCACTTTAATCGTTTTTAAGCGCCGGGGTTTGCAGGTCATTCAGTAACGCTGCAAACCCTTCGCCTTCTGCAACCAGCCGTTCTTTTTGCTGCTTGGTGAGTCTTTTGACCCGGTATTCTGCGCGTAACGCCAGTGAACGATCGCCAACCGGTGCGGAAAATGCCAGCGTCAGCTCCCCTTTCCCCCGTAGCGCCTTCGCGCCTTTACCCCGTTGATGCTGCTGGTAGCGACGCGCCACGTCGGTCGTGATCCCGGTGTACAGGGCATTGTCGGCGGTACGGATCAGATAAAGATACCAGGGTGTCATCGTGGCCTTCGGCGTGTTACGTTTCTGGCATCCAGTATAAAAGAGAACCGAGATGGAAACACTCACTGCGATCAGTCGTTGGCTGGCGAAACAACACGTTGTGACCTGGTGCGTGCATCATGAAGGCGAACTGTGGTGTGCAAATGCGTTTTATCTCTTCGACGCCAAAAAGGTCGTTTTTTATCTGCTGACGGAAGAGAAAACGCGGCATGCGCAGATGTCAGGCCCGCAGGCCCCCGTAGCGGGAACGGTAAACGGTCAACCCAAAACGGTCGCATTGATTCGCGGCGTGCAGTTTAAAGGCGAGATTCGTCAACTGACAGGAGATGAAAGCGACGCCGCGCGACAGGCCTATCTCCGCCGCTTCCCGGTCGCCAGAATGCTGTCCGCGCCAGTATGGGAAATCCGCCTGGATGAACTCAAGTTTACCGACAACACCCTGGGCTTTGGTAAAAAGTTGGTTTGGTTACGTCAGTCAGGTACCGAGGATACGTAATGCTTCGCGATTGAACGCCGGCAGATCGTCAGGGGTACGACTGGTTACCAGTTGGTCTTTATCAACCACTACTTCCTGATCGTAAAATTCCGCACCCGCGTTTTTCACATCGATAATGATCGGTTTCACCGCTGTGAGTTTACGACCACGAATGACATCGGCGCTGATCAGTAGCTGTGGCCCGTGGCAGATGGCGAAGACCGGTTTACCGGTGTTCACGAAATCACGCGTAAAGGTGACGAAGCGATCATCACCTCTCAGGTAATCCGGTGAGTGACCGCCAGGTAACAGCAGGGCATCAAAATCAGCAGGCCGGACCTCATCAATCGCTTTATCAATGGTGACGCTGGCCTCGCCCTTTTTGCCTTTCACCGTTTTACCCGCCTGTTTTTCAATCGTAATGACCTCATGCCCGGCCTGGCGAAATTCTGCCGCGGGTGAGGTGAATTCTGAATCCTCAAACTCGTCAGTGATCAAAACGGCAATCTTCTTACTCATGCGTCCTCCGCGATATTGGCATTGGATAAGGCAATTTTTCCATGATGATGGATAATTACACTGTGACTAATAAGCCTGGTCGATGAGACTGAGGGCGCAAGGCGGACTATTCTGGAAAGGGGTGAGGATGAGTCAGGTACTGATTACCGGGGCGACCGGGTTGGTTGGCGGACATTTACTGCGGATGCTGCTTAATGAACCGAAGATCCATTCCATTGCCGCGCCGACGCGACGCCCGCTGGCGGATATGCCTGGCGTCCATAATCCCTACGATCCGCAACTGACCGATGCGCTGGCGCAGGTCACCGATCCTGTCGATATTGTTTTTTGCTGCCTGGGCACGACCCGCCGGGAAGCCGGCAGTAAAGAGGCGTTTATCCATGCCGACTATACGCTGGTGGTCGACACCGCGTTGACCGGCCGCCGTCTGGGCGCACAGCATATGCTGGTGGTGAGCGCGATGGGGGCCAACGCCCATTCGCCGTTTTTCTACAACCGTGTAAAAGGTGAGATGGAAGAGGCGCTAATCGCGCAAGATTGGCCAAGGCTGACGATTGCACGTCCATCGATGCTGCTCGGCGACCGGACCCGACAGCGGTTCACTGAAACCCTTTTTTCGCCGTTGTTTCGGCTACTACCGGGCAACTGGAAGTCAATTGACGCGCGGGACGTGGCGCGCGCGATGCTGGCAGAAGCGCTGGCGCCTGAACACGACGGCGTGACGATCCTGACCTCGTCTCAACTGCGGGAAAGAGCCGCCTGACGCGTGAATCGTAGGCCAGACAAGGCATACGGAAAATATAACGTTTCCAAACATTTCCCAAAGGCGTAGTATTCCCCGGCTTATTACTCTCATACTCCCTGGGGAATGCTATGGCTGGTCAGTCTTCATCTCAGGCGGCAACACCGTTTCAATGGTGGAAACCCGCTCTTTTCTTTCTCGTCGTCATCGTCGGTCTCTGGTATGTGAAATGGCAGCCTTATTACGGGAAAGCCTTCACCGCCGCAGAAACTCACAGCATCGGTAAATCTATTCTGGCGCAGGCTGATGCGAACCCCTGGCAGGCGGCCTGGGACTATGCAATGGTCTATTTCATTGCGGTCTGGAAGGCAGCGGTATTGGGGGTGATCCTCGGCTCGCTGATTCAGGTTCTGATCCCGCGTGACTGGCTGTTACGTACGCTCGGGCAAGCGCGTTTTCGCGGCACGCTGTTCGGGACGCTTTTCTCCCTGCCCGGCATGATGTGCACCTGCTGTGCCGCACCGGTGGCGGCGGGGATGCGTCGCCAACAGGTTTCGATGGGCGGGGCACTGGCTTTCTGGATGGGGAATCCGTTATTAAATCCGGCGACGCTGGTGTTTATGGGCTTTGTCCTCGGCTGGCATTTCGCGGCGATCCGTCTGGTCGCCGGACTGGCGATGGTGCTGGTAGTGGCGACGCTGGTACAAAAATGGGTGAAAGAGCCTCCGCAGACTGCGTTGCCGGTGGAAATCACGCAACCAGACGCACAGAATGGGTTCTTTGTTCGCTGGGGCCGCGCGCTATGGACGCTGTTCTGGAGCACTATTCCGGTCTACATTCTGGCGGTGCTGGTACTGGGTGCTGCGCGCGTCTGGTTGTTCCCGCATGCGGATGGGGCGATCGATAACAGTCTGCTGTGGGTGATTGCGCTGGCGGTAGCCGGTTGTCTGTTTGTGATCCCGACCGCAGCAGAAATCCCGATTGTGCAGACCATGATGCTGGCAGGGATGGGGACTGCGCCTGCGCTTGCACTGTTGATGACATTACCCGCCATCAGCCTGCCGTCGCTGATCATGCTACGTAAAGCGTTCCCGGCAAAAGCGCTGTGGTTAACGGCGGTGCTGGTGGTTATCGCTGGCGTGATAGTGGGGAGTCTTGCGCTGATATAAAAAAGGTATGCCGGGGGCGCTTTGCTGATACATTCTGTAGGCCGGATAAGGCGTTTACGCCGTCATCCGGCACACAAGGACTTACTTAATAAACGTAAACGCGGTGGTCACGCGCTTCACGCCGCTGACCCGGCTGGCGATATCCGCAGCCGCTTTTGCTTCACGTTCGGTCACCAGGCCTAACAGGAACACTTCACCGTTTTCGGTTGTCACCTTCACGTTGGAAGATTTAACCTGGTCGCTGGTCAGTAACTGAGAGCGTACTTTGGTGGTGATCCAGGTGTCGTTCGAGGCGGTGCCCATGCCAATCGGCTCACCCTGACGGATCTCGTTATAGACTTCGGTGGTACCATCGACGCCCATTGCAATCTGTTTGGCGCGTGAGGAGAGCTCGCTATTCGGCGACTGGCCGACCAGCAACACTTTACCCTGATAAGCCGTCACGTTAATTCGCGTTTCTTTCTTGATCTGCGCATCTTTCGACAGCGCACTGTTGACGCGCACTTCCAGGGTTCCATCGTCCACCTGAGTGCCTACACTACGTGGGTCTGTTGCTGCTTTGGTACCAACGGCGGCTGTACCGACAACAGCGGCGGCCACACAACCTTGCAACAGCAGAGCAGAAATAAGGACTGCGATTGGCGATAAAGCCTTCATGTGTACTCCTTAATCATCCTGGTGGGGGAAAAGCGTGTTATCGATCAGATCGCACAGGCAGTTTACCGTCAGCATATGCATTTCCTGAATGCGCGCGCTGTGATGCGAAGGGATGCGGATCTCAACATCCTGTGGCCCTAACAGTCCAGCCAGTTCACCCCCGTCATACCCGGTCAATGCCACAATCGTCATGTCTCGTGTGACCGCTGCTTCCACGGCCTTCACGATATCGCGGCTGTTACCGCGCGTCGAGATGGCCAGTAAGACATCACCCGCATGACCCAACGCCCGAACCTGTTTTGCATACACTTCGTCATGCAGACGGTCGTTGGCAATCGCTGTTAAGACCACATTATCCGTATTTAGTGCAATCGCAGGTAAACTGGGACGTTCTGTTTCAAAACGGTTGATCATGCTGGCAGCAAAATGCTGTGCGTTGGCAGCGGATGTCCCATTACCACAACAGAGAATTTTGTTGCCATTGAGCAGTGAATGAACCAGCGTCATGGCGGCACGAGAGATAGCATCCGGGAGGGCTTCTGCTGCGGCAATTTGAGTTTGAATGCTTTCGGTAAAGCAGACTTTAATTCTGTCTAACACGCTAATCCTTAAGAGCTAACTCATTAGGTTATTTTATTTGCCATTTCAGACCTGGGCAGTGCTCACACTCCTCACGTACGACCAGTACGCTCCGGCGGTTCCGCGCTGTCCGTGTCCAGGCTGACTGCAACAATATACGCCCAATGGGTCTGCTCTGAATCTTCAATTATGAGCAGTCAGTAAACGCATTCCTGAACCACTCAACATCATTTCCGGTGAAGGCTAACACATCGAACCGGCAATCCACAGTATCAAAACTCCCATTGTGGCGCGCGAGCCACAAGCGGGCAGCCTGTAATAATTTGCGTTGCTTGCTGCGCGTCACACTGGCAGCGGCGCCACCGAACGCCGTAGAGCGTCGGTAGCGAACCTCAATAAAGACGGTTGTTTTGCCATCACGCATAATCAGGTCGATCTCGCCGCCGCGTTCATGCACGTTGGCGGCGATGAAATGCAGTCCCTTGCGCTCCAGCCAGCGACGCGCAGTGGTTTCCCACGCGTCACCGGCCTGTTTACTCGTTAACTGGCGGGGACAATCTGCCCTTGCTGGTACTGGAGCCATGATAACTTCCTGTTAATCACACAATCCTGACTGGCGGTCAGCGCGCCGGTATTCCCATTAATTTCGAAGCCCTGTACCTGACGCATCTGGGAGAAATGGTTTGCCAGCGACCAGGCGTCCACGCCCATCGCATACATGCGCGCCAGCGAGTAGTCGTTATTCACAGCGCCGAGCGCCTGCTGCATCAGCGACGGGTTTGCGCCCGCCAGCATCGGGATCTCGCTGTACTGCAGGCCATCCATTTCCAGACGGAAGTCCGGACCGGCATTTCCCTGTGCGCTGCGCGAACTGGCGTACAGCGTTGCACCGCTCTGGCTACCGTTGCGCATGGCGATCATCGGCTTGATGAAGGCGATCTCATTGGGCGTTGCCAGAATATACACAGCGTCCACACGCCCACCGTTACCGCTGATTTGCGCATCCGTTGGCGGCGCCGGAATGGTTAAATTGCCAATGGTGACGCCAGGTTGAGACGGCGTGCTCGCGGCAACCGGGCTACCGGTTAAGGCAATGCCGGAACCGCCGTTAACGCCCATACGCAGTTCCGCGGTTGAGCCAAATTTCTGCTGCAACACCGTACCGCCACCCAGTCTTTGCCACTCCTGAGCAAAGGCGTTAGCAACACGATCGCCAAGCGCGCTACGCGGGATCAGCAACAGCGGCGACTGTTTACCCTGTTCACGGATATGGCGCGCCGCATCACGCGCTTCATCTTCCGGTGAGAGGGCGAAGTAGCAGATGTTTGCCCGGCTCTGTACCGATTCCGGCTGGTTAAGCGCCAGTACGTTCAACGGGGTGTTGCTTTTGATCAGTTCGTCGACGTTGTTTTTCAACAGCGGGCCGACCACGATGCTTGCGCCATCCTGCTGAACCTGCGTCAGGATCTGGTCGAGCGGTTGGGCGCTGGTGTCATAAATTTTCAGTTCAGCGGATGGATTTGCCGCCGCGCTTGCGGTGGCTGGTTGCGCCGGCGTTGCCTGCGGTGCGCTGACCGGCGCGGACTGTTCAGCCTGCTCGTCGTGGGTCAAATCGCTCACCGACGCCTGGGCAGGACTGGCGACGCCATCGGTCGGCTGCGGCTGCGGGTCTGCCGGCGTTGGGGCAGCGACCGGAGCCGGTTGCGCGGCGGGCTGCACGTCAACAGGTTGCGTACCGAGATTCTTGGCCGCTTCAAAGCCCTGTTGGATCGTGCGACCAAATACGGCAGCCTGACCGTTCAGCGGCAGCAGCAAGGCAATTTTGCTGGTTGAGGCGGGTTTAAAGCTCTGCACATTGACCAGTTGAGTGGGCAGCAGTTTTGCTCCCGGGTTTTGCGGATAGCGTTTTTGCCAGTCGGCAATACCGGCTTTCATCATGTCCGGATCGCTGCGGTTATCAAACCAGACGCGTTGCAGATCCAGCCAGCCCTGCAGCACGTTTTCATCGGCATTGATCACCAGCGCCTGGGCCTGTTCCTGCGTCATGGCAGACAGTGCTTGCCAGGTGGCGTCCATGTTTTTCTGTTTATCTTTCTCGCTGAGCAGCGGCTCCTGAGCTATCAGGGCACGCAGTAGCGCGAGTGACGGGCGACCCTGGCTGGCGTCAATCTGCGCCTGCCAGTAGCGAGCCTGTTGATGTTGCTCAAAATCAGACGGGGTGAGCTTATCCAGCAGCGCCTGCGCGCCGGCAAAATCTTTCTGTGCCAGTTTGATCTCAACGGCTAACAGCGATTGTTCCCGACGCTGGGTATCATTCAGATCCTGCGGCAACTGATTAAACAGGTCGATAGCCTGCTGGCTTTTGCCTTCTTTCAGCAGTGCACGAATGGCGAGTAATTGCCAGTTGGTCTTGCTATCATTTGCGCTTTGCTGCATCTGTTGCAGATAAAAGCCGGAATCAGCTTGCGCTGTGCCCTGCATATGGGCAGTGCTCTGATCGGGCGCCTGGGTGCCACAGCCGGCGAAAATCAGGGCTGCCAGAACGATGGGCAGACAGCGCGCGGCTTTTAAACGAGAGAATGTTAAGGGTACCATACTGTATCCAGTGATATTTTTTATACGCAATGCTCAATATTAAATCGGCAATACGGACGACACAATGACACAACACGAATCGGCGGAGAATTCTCGCGGCCAACTCTTTATTGTACCTACTCCAATCGGGAATTTGTCTGATATTACCCAACGAGCCCTCGAAGTGTTACAAGCCGTTGATTTAATTGCCGCGGAAGATACTCGTCATACCGGATTATTATTGCAGCATTTCGCGATTAATGCCCGATTGTTCGCCCTGCACGATCATAACGAGCAGCAAAAAGCGGAAACGCTGGTGGCGAAGCTGAAAGAGGGGCAGAACATCGCGTTGGTTTCCGATGCCGGAACGCCGCTGATCAACGATCCGGGGTACCACCTCGTGCGTACCTGTCGTGAGCAGGGCATCCGTGTCGTGCCGTTGCCGGGGCCCTGTGCGGCGATAGCTGCATTAAGCGCGGCGGGGTTGCCGTCCGATCGCTTCTGCTATGAAGGTTTTTTACCGGCGAAATCAAAAGGACGCCGTGACGCGCTGAAAGCTATCGAAACCGAGCCGCGTACGCTGATTTTCTATGAATCCACCCATCGCCTGTTAGACAGTCTGGAAGATATGGTCGCGGTGTGGGGCGAATCCCGTTATGTAGTGCTGGCGCGCGAGCTGACCAAAACCTGGGAGACGATCCACGGCGCACCGGTGGGTGAACTGCTGGCGTGGGTTAAAGAGGATGAAAACCGGCGTAAAGGCGAGATGGTGCTGATTGTAGAGGGGCACAAGGCGCAGGAAGATGAACTGCCCGCCGATGCCCTGCGCACCCTTGCGTTGTTACAGGCCGAGTTGCCGTTGAAGAAAGCCGCGGCGCTGGCGGCTGAAATCCACGGCGTGAAAAAGAATGCCCTGTACAAATATGCGCTGGAGCAGCAGGGGGAGTAAATTCAACAGACACGCTGCAACGTTGCAGCGTGTCTGTTGAGGTGAGTTGTTACCGATCAGAATATCGCGAGCCATCCAATAAGAATGTCGTATTGTCATGCAGCCATAAAAACGAGGCCGGAATCGCCGTTGTCACGGTAGCGGTCAGGTATTTTTCGACAGCGGCCTGCTTGCCTTCCCCGGCAACCAGCAGCAAAATTTCTTTTGCGTTGAGGATCTCCTTCAGGCCCAGCGTGATACCGTGCGTCACCGGACGACCGGCCGTTTTCAGCATGTCGTGATGGCGCGTTTGGTCATCAAGCCTGCTGATATGGCAACACGGCTCCAGCGCGGTTCCCGGCTCGTTCAGCCCCAGATGACCATTTTTGCCGATGCCCAGTACGCATAAATCGAGACCGCCCCGACAGGCAATCAAATCCGTCACGCGTTCGCACTCCGCTTCGTCGATATTTTCCGACTGAAAACCGATCAACTGTTCCGGGCGCAGGCCAAGCGGTTGCACGATGTGCTGTTGCAGGAACGATTCGCAGGTACCCGGCGTGTGTAAGGGAATTCCCAGCCACTCATCGAGCTTCACGAAGGTCACGTTCCGGATATCAATGTGATGCTGCTGTATTTTCTCGACAAAGAAACGATAGGTCAGTTCAGGTGTGGCACCGGTCGCCAGGCAAATCGTCGCGTCAGGTTTGTCCTGTATGACCTGAATCAACCGTTCGCTGGCGCGATCGCTGAGCGCATCGTAGTGGTCGCAGTACTGTATGCATTGCATTTGTCAGTCATCCTTTTGACGAGGGGCGCACGTACCGTCGCGCCCCGTTCGGTTTACAAAATGCCGAGTGCGGAAGAGACGATAGAAAGCACAAAAGTGACGCCGATTAACAGGACCGGATGCGCTTTTTTCACCCGCAGCAGGTAGTACATCAGCAGCGTGTAGCCCATCGGTAAAATGTTCGGGAAGACCTTGTCAAAGAAATCCTTTTGTAGTGCCACATTGTGCGTGCTGTCGATGGCAAAAGAGGTCACGACATCGATATGGACGTAAGAGGCGATCAGACCGCCAATCACCGTGATCCCGAGGATCGTCGCTGAACGGGCGATCATCTGCGAGTTTTCCCTCACCTTATCAATGGCTTTTACCCCGACCGAATAGCCAACGTGAGTCCAGCCGACGCGCAGGAAAAAGATCATCAGATAGACGGCGAAAAACAGAATCGGCCCCAGCAAATTGCCCTGGCTGGCGAAAGAGGAGCAGATCCCCGCCATGATCGGCAGTAAGGTGAACCAGAAAATAGCATCGCCAATCCCGGCGATGGGGCCAAACAGCGCCACTTTCAGACCTTTAATGGTGTCGCGGTTCTCTCCTTTCTCTTCCATGGAGATCAGTAACCCCATCAGAAAACCGACGAGGTTGGGGTGAGTATTGATAAATTCCAGATGATCTTTCATGGCCGCACTCAGCCCCGGCTTATCATCTTTATAGATTTTTTTCAGAATCGGCAGCATCGCCCAGGTAAAGCCGCCCGCCTGCATCCTTTCATAGTTAAAGCTCGCCTGAAGAAGGGAAGAGCGGAAGCCAAGACGGGTAATGTCTTTTTTACTGATTTCAGATCCCATTGCTGTAATCCTCTTCATCATCATTTTTACGGGCGACAGGCTGGGGTTGCGCCTGCTGTTTAGCTTTAGCATTGAAAAATTCGTACACGGCGAAGCCCGCGCCGAGGACGGCGACCGGGAGCAGGTTGTTGACCTGGATGTAGCAGACAAAGAGGAAGCCGGCGATCAGGTAAGGAATGTACTGCGCTTTGAACATCACGCGCAGCAACAGACCAAAACCAACGGCAGGCAGAATACCGCCCGCAACTTCAAAACCATGAGTAAGCCAGGCGGGCATGGCTTTCACCAGTGCCTGCATGGCGCCCTGCGCCAGATAGGTACACAGAAACGCGATAATGGCGTAAGAGCAGGCGACAATCAGCGTCGTCAGCCAGTTCAGACGGGCAAATGCGCGGGTGTTGGCTTCTTTCGCGCAGTTGTCGGCCCTGGACATAAACAGGGAGAAGGCGGAATAGAAGAACAGAATCACGTATTGCATCAGCAGGCTGAACGGCAGGCCAAGGCCGATGGCGGTTTTGGCGTCCACGCCGGTAGACCAGGCGATCACCGTGGTCATCAGTCCCGCCATGATGGGGTTTGGCGGTTGTACACCGCCGGCAGGCGTCAAACCAGCAAAAGCCAGTTCGGTCAGACCGCCGGTGATCAAACCAATATGAATGTCGCCAAGAATGGCACCAGTGAGCGTACAGACAATAATTGGTCTGAATAAAAACAGGGCTTCCAGCCAAAAATCGATTCCCAGAAAGAAGACTAATGCCGCGAGGGATATCCCTTGTAAAAGCGTTATTTCATGCATTTTGAACACCTCATGTAAATAAGTCCCTTTAATATGAAAACATTGGCTTGTTATTTACTCCGGGATCGCTTCTTTTTGATCGCCAGGGACATCCTGAATAAAAATGTTTACGCCATGTTTCTTAATGAACTGCAGGTCCTGAAGATCCTGCTCATTGACATAAACTTTGCTGCTGATTTGCTTTTTGCCTTCCGAGAAGTGCATATTGCCGACGTTCACGTCGTTGAGCGTGATACCGCCTTCGAGCAGCTTTCTGACCGTCTGCGGGGTGCGACAAATCAGGAATATCTTCTGATGCGGCGCGGCCTTACCGATGACATTGATGGTTTTTTCTATAGAGAAGAAGCGGATACCGAAACCGTAGGTTTCTGCAGTGATGCCCATTAATTTCTGCTGAATCTCATCCTGAGCGACATCATCATCCACGACGACCAGCAGATTGGCGCCGATTGTTGATGTCCAGGTGACACCCACCTGACCATGCACCAGTCGGTTATCAATACGCGTTAACAGGATATTTGGACTGCCCATACTTAAATCCTCACCATAAAATAATTGAATGACCGAGTTTGTTGAAATATATTATTCTTACCGTATCGCATTCATTAATTAATTCAGCGTGATGTAATCTCGTTATTCTCCTCCGCTATTTGGCCAGAAAGCGCTACCTGATATTAATCAGATAACGCTTCTGAATATCGTGTTGAAATGGTTTTAGGCTAAATCGTGATCAACCACTAATCTGTTGGCCGAACCGCAAACCGTGATTTTACTTCTCACCACTTCTTTCATTGCATCCATACCGACACGCATGTAGTAGCGCGGATCGTTGCCCTGTGGGTTGTCGGCAAACCACGCTTTCACGGCGTCGGCAAAGGCAATTTTCAGTTCAGTGGCGACGTTAACCTTACAGACGCCCAGTTCTATCGTGCGGCGGACATACTCGTCAGGCACATCGCTCGCGCCATGTAGCACCAGCGGAATATCCACCACTTCACGAATTTCAGCCAGACGCTGGAAATCGATTTTCGGTTTTTTGGTGTAAAGGCCGTGCGCGGTACCGATGGCGACGGCAAGGCTGTCGACGCCGGTCAGCTCAACAAAGCGTCTGGCCTCTTGCGGATCGGTCAGAAAGGCGCTTTCTGCGTCAACGCTCATATCATCTTCGACGCCACCCAGTCGCCCCAGCTCCGCTTCGACGCTGCAATCGCGGGCGTGGCAGAAATCCACCACCGATTTCACCAGCTTCACGTTTTCTTCAAACGGGAAATGGCTACCGTCGATCATGGCGCTGCGCACTCCGGCGTTCACTTTATGGCGAATGTCGTCCAGCGATTCATGATGATCGAGATGCAGCGCCAGCGGCATGCCGTAAGTGGTGGAGTAGGCGGTGCACAGTGCGTAAAGCTCTTCCAGCGCGATATGTTTAAAGGTGCCTGGCGTACCGGCGAGGATCACCGGCGATTGCATTTCGCTACACACTTCGAGGATCGCCTGGATCGTCTCGGCATTATGGATGTTGAAGGCCGGTACGGCGTAGCCTTTTGCCTGGGCATCCTGCAAGAGATACTTCGTGGAAATGATGCTCATGATCGGATCCTCTTAAGCCTGCCACGGGTGAATAACGACGCCCTGTACCACGCGGTTGACCGTACCGCTGCGGGACGGGGTATCCGGCGTATTACCGACAGTAATGGACTGGGTGAGCGCAAAGACCTGGGCATACATCAGGTAGCAGAACGCCAGTTCGGTATCGATGAAATGACGCGCAGGCGGCAGCAAAATATGCGGGCCAGCTTCGATAAGGGAATCGCTTTCGGCTGCAATGGCAACAACGCGCATGGCCTGATCATCGCGACGCAGCTCCGCCAGCAGATCGAGATCGTACTGTCGGGTGTAAGGGTGGCTGGAGATATACACCACGATCAGCGTTTCGTTATCCACCAGTGATTTCGGACCGTGACGGAAGCCGGTTGGCGAATCGTAAAACGCCGCCAGCTTACCGGCGGTCAGTTCCAGCACTTTCAGGGCTGATTCACGCGCCGCACCCTGCAATCCGCCGCTGCCGAGGTAGACGATCCGTTTCCAACTTTCATTGCCAAACACGCCGTGGCTGAAATCCCCCAGTGAAGACAGGATCGTCTGGCAGCGATCCGCGACATCGCGGAAGGTCTGGCTGTTGAAGAGTTTCGGTGCGAACACCGCCAGGCAACTGGCCATCATGGTGGTAATACTGCTGGTCATCGCAAAACCGCGATCGTGCGTTTCTGCCGGCATCAGCAAAGCAAAGGCGTTATCGCTTGCCACCGCGTTCTGGTACAGGCTGCCCGCTTCATTGCAGGTGATCGAAAGGTGATAGCACTCAGGGACGAACTGGTTTGCCAGTTCCACTGCGGCCACGCTTTCCGGGCTGTTGCCGGAACGGGCAAATGAGACCAGCAGCAGCGGATGCGCCGGATTCAGATAATCCATCGGATTGGTGACCAGATCGGTGGTCGGTACTGCGCTGATGTTTTGCCCCGTGTGGCTGGCAAGCCAGGGAGAGATGATCTCGCCAATGAATGCCGAGGTACCCGCTCCGGTCAGAACGATCCGCAGATCGTCTTTGCGCAGTAGTGGCGCGAGAAAGTTGTCGATCGCGGTACGAATCGCGTCAATGTTCGTCAGCGATCGGATCCAACTGGCAGGCTGCTGGCGGATCTCTTCTTCAGTCCAGGTTCCGGTTGTTGCCGCTGCAGGGGTATAGGTTTCTGGCATAACGTAAGTCCTTAGTCTTGTGAATTCCACATCAGACGCTGGCAAAATGTCGCTATCTTTCGTTTCGTTTCACTTGTTCACATGATCGATTGATTAAAATCTATAGGAAAGAAATCGAAAGTTCAATGATGCAAAATGAAATAAAACGAAAAGTGTGATCGATTGTACGGAGAGCGTTTTTATCTTATTGATCTGTAATAATTCTCTCTGAACGTCCTGGGGTGAGGGTTTTCTTAAGCGAAAGGAAAAGAAAGGCCTTACGATTCATGATCGAAGGCCAGGGAGAAAAAAAAGGGTCAAAGGGGGAGGAGCTGACCCTGAATCCAGATCTGTTGTAAATGCAGTCCGCCGTCGAGGGCGATCATGCTGGCGCGTTTGCCCACGGCTAACGATCCTAAGTGGCTGTCGATCCCCAGCAGCCGCGCCGGATGGAGCGAGGCCATATGGATCGCATCCTCAGGGGCGATGCCTGTCAGTTCAACCATATTGCGCACTGCCGCATCCACCGACAACGTACTGCCCGCCAGGCCACCCGATGCGGTTCGCACAATTCCGTCGTGCATTTCGACTTTTTCACCACACAGCGTGTAGTTTCCGTCGGGCATACCGGCGGCCTGCATCGCATCAGTGATCAGTACCAGCCTCTCTTTGGCACAGCAGCAACAGAGCTTCATGGCGGCCGGATGGACGTGGTGTCCGTCGGCGATGAGCTCCAGCCACGCGCGTGGATCGGTGAGTCCCGCGCCGACCATTCCAGGCTCCCGGTGATGGAGTCCGGTCATGCCGTTGTAGCAGTGCACAAGTCCGTTCGCGCCTGCGTCAAAGGCGGCCTGGGTTTGCGCCCAGGTCGCTGCGCTATGCCCCAGCATCACCCGCAAACCCTGCTGCCTGAGATGGCGAATCGCCTGCAATGCGCCCGGTTTTTCCGGTGCCAGCGCCACCACCCGCAGGGTCTGTCGTGAAATGGCGATCAGCTCATCCAGTTCCGTGAGGTCCAGTTCCCGAAACAGTTCCGGGGGATGGGCGCCTTTATTCTGCGGCGTGAAGTACGGCCCTTCCAGATAACTTCCGAGCACCTGGGCGCCAGGCCCGCCGGAATAACAACGTTGAGCGATGCGCTCCAGCGCGTGGTGAATCGTCTTCAGCGGCGCGGTGACGGTGGTGGGGAGCCAACTGGCAACCCCTTCACGCGCTTTGTGCATCGCCAGCTTGTCGAGTGCGTCCGGTTCATCGTCCATCACATCGACCCCCGCGCCGCCGTGGACGTGAGTATCGATATAGGCAGGACACAGTAGCTCGGCGTCGCGCACGGTGATACCCGCAGCAATCGGCTCGATGGCCGTGATGACGCCTTCTTCAACGCGCAACTGATGATCGTCCAGCCAGCCCTGCTCGGTGAGCAGGCGTCTGGCGCGCAAAACCTGCGTCATATCCCTTCCTCGATGGGGTGCTCCTCGCGGCAACGCCCCAGCTCGTCAACCAGGCTGGTCAGGCCGCGATGCCCGCACTCCAGCGCCTGCACACGAAATGCTTCGCTGCTGAGTCCTTCGCGATCCAGCACCATCTCCAGCAGCAGTTGCAGGTTAGTGCCGGTGATCACTTCCCGGCCAGGTTTCAACATCGCCAGCGTAGAGGCGACGCGAAACGGTGTGCCGCCGAGCAGGTCGGTCAGGAAAACGATATCTTCCTCGCCGTCCAGTTGTTCAATCGCCTGCTCAAGCTGCGAGGTGAGCAGCGCAGTGGTGGAGGTTTCCGGAAAGTCGATGGCGATAAACTGCGACTGCTCGCCGAGGATCTGTTTCATCGCTTTTTCCATACCGCTGGCAAACCCACCGTGCCCCGTCAAAATAATACCTAACATCGAAGACCTCTTTGCTTTACAGGAAGTGACAGAACTTGCCGACGACGCCCAGTACCACGGTGATACCGATAAGGCGCAGCGGACTCCAGCCGCGACGGACTAACCAGAACATCGTCAGGGTATAGACCAGCGGTAAAAAAGCGGGCATCAGTTTGTCGATCACGTCTGCCTGGAGCTTAACGACCGCATCCCCCGCCTTGATTTCGAGCGTGGTATTCAGACGCACATAGGTCGCCACAAGTGCGCCAATGACCGTCATCCCGACGATAGACGCCGCGTGGCCCACTTTCTTCGTATTGGCCTTGATGAGCGGAATGGCGGCGACCCCCATACGATAAGCATAGTGCGCCAGGCCAAAACGCAGACCCAGATGGACCACGTTAAACAGCACAATAAAGACCACCGCGCCGAGGATCGAACCCTGCAAAGCCAGACTGGCCCCGATGCCGCCGCAAATCGGCAACAGCGTTAGCCAGAACATTGCATCGCCAATCCCGCCGAGCGGTGCGCCAACGGCAATTTTGGTGCTCTGAATACTGTTAACGTCCTGCTTTGAGCGCTCCATCGCCAGAATGATGCCAATGACAAACGTCACCAGGAAGGGGTGGGTATTGAAGAAACCCATGTGGCCTTTCATGGCGCGCGCCAGGTCGCGTTTATTGGTGTGGATCTTTTTCAGCGCAGGCAGCAGCCCGTAAAGCCAACCGGAAGCCTGCATACGTTCATAGTTAAATGACGCCTGCAATAGCATGGAACGCCAGGCGACCCGGTTGATATCTTTTTTGGTCAACTCTGCGCCAATGCTCTGATCTTCATAGATGTTTTCGTTTACGCCGGAAAGCAGCGTTTCTTCGCTGTCGGAAACAGTCGGAAGAGTTTGTTGATTAGATGCCATCTTCGAATTCCTCTTTCTGGGCCGCTGGTTGGGTCGGTTCTGGAGATTTACGCAGCAGGTCGATCAGCGCCATAGCCAGTGCCGCGGCGGCGATCGCCAGTACCGGCAGCTTGAGCCAGGCGGCTCCCACGAAACCGATGATAAAGTAAGGGATATAGACGTTTTTCATCATGATTTTCAGCAGTACGGCAAAGCCGATGGCTGGCATGATGCCGCCTGCGACGCCGAGACCGTCAATCAGACGTTCCGGCAGAACATCAATGGCCGTTTTCGCGTGCTCTGCGCCGAAGTAAATCGGCAGGAATGCACACAGAAAATAGAAGATCCCCAGTGCCAGTAACGCCAGATAGTTGACTCGTTCAATACCGGCGGTGTCGGCATTCGCCGCCATGCGGTCGCAGCGGGACATCACCCCAGACATCACGGAGAACAGGAACGTAATCCCCATTTGCACCGCCACGGCAAACGGCACGGCGACGCCCACGGCGACATCCGGTTTCACCCCTGTTGTAATGGCGAACGTCGTACCCACGATGGTGCCGATGATGACGTTTGGTGGTTGCGCGCCTGCCAGCGGTGCGAGTCCCATCCACACCAGTTCCAGCGTACCGCCGGTTAAAATACCGGTATGCAGATCGCCCAGAATCAGGCCGACCAGCGGCCCAAGCACCACCGGGCGGTGCATGTGTGTTAATCCGTTGAACATATCCAGGCCGGCAATAAAGGCGAGGATACCTAATGCAAAAGCCTGTAACAGACTAATTTCCATGGTGAAGGCCTCAGATGAGTTTAAAGAGATCCTGCGCGGGTTCTGTCGGAACGCCCTGAACAAAGCATTCCACCCCGGCGGCTTTCAGGCCGTTAAACGCCGTAATATCGGTCGAGTCGACAGAGACCGTTTTTGCAATCTGCTGCTTGCCATTGGCGTAGTGCATATTTCCGACGTTGATGCGTGTAACAGGAACCCCACCTTCGACCAGCCTGAGGAAATCGGTGGGGGATTTGCAGACCAGCAAAATTTTCTGCCGGTCGGCGGCGCGGTGAATGTTGTCGATCACTTTTTGCAGCGACCAGAAACGCACGGCGATCCCTTCCGCCAGCACCATCTCCATCAGGTTCTGTTGCACAGTGTCTTCCGCCACTTCATCGTTGGCGACCAGGACCAGATTTGCCCCCGCAAATCCGACCCACTGTACCCCGACCTGACCATGAATGAGCCTTTCGTCGATACGGCTGAGTACAATATTTGGCATAGCGTGTTCCTCTTTTTTGTTATCCGTTTTGGGACGTTACGCCCTGGCAGGCGGCATGGTACTGCTGCAGTATGTCCTGAATATGGTTGATGATGAGTTCTCGCGGTGTGGCATTGAGATCTCCCTCGCGCACTTTCACGTACTGCAAAGGTAAATACTGGCTAATGAGCGGCAGGGGAATCGGTTCATCCGCCAGATTACGCACCAGTCGTTCAAACGCCTCATCAATCTGGCTGTCCGGCCAGTAGTAACGAACACGATCGGAATAGCTGTAGCCGCGCGCCAGGCGACGGGTATTGCCATCGCCGTGGTAGTGACTCTGCCAGTATTCCGGACGATCGAGCATGACGCTCTCAAGGACATGACGCAGGTCGGAACAGGCTTTTGCCGGGAGCAACTCTTCTTCAATGGCGGCCAGCGAGAACAGCGCTTCGCGCAGGGCGAAGGTCAGGGCCGGACCGACTTTCAGGATGGCAAAGTGATCTTTCACTAACTGGCGCAGCGACTGCGGCGTCTGGTAGTCCGTGGAGTGCGCCTCAAAAACCAGCGTGTCATACGCTTCCACCATCTTGCTTAACGCGACGGCTTTCTGTGGCTGATAATCAATGATGTGGGTATGGTCGAACTCAACGCCAGGTTGTACCACCAGCGCGATAATGCGTGGCCAGATGGCATCGAGTCCCTGTTTTTCAAAGGCGTGACGATGGGCTTCCAGCGTCGCACGTGCGGCCTCGGGCGTGGTTACCGCCAGTTCGGTCAGCGTCTCATGGGCTCCGCCCGGTACTGGCACTTCAGTGCCAATCACATAAACCAGATCCGACTCACCAAAATGATCAATGCAGGTCTCTTCGGCGATCTTCGCCAGACGCGCGGCACGTTCCGCGACGATGGCATCGGTCAATGGCACGGGATCGCCCTGGCAGGACATGCTGCAATCAAGGTGGATTTTTTTGAATCCGGCGGCGACATAGCTTCTGATCAGTTCGTCGGCATTGGCCATTGCCGGTTCTGCGGCCAGATTTTGCCAACGGTTTGGACCGAGGTGGTCGCCCCCCAGAATCAGCTGCTCCTGTGGGAAATCAAGTGAGTCGGCCAATTGGCAGACAAAATGGCGAAAATCGGCTGGGGTCATGCCCGTGTAACCGCCAAACTGGTCAACCTGATTTGAGGTTGCTTCAATCAGCAGCGGCGAGTGATTTGCCTGCGCGTAGCGTATTGCGGATTCCAGCACCAGCGGATGCGCGGAACAAACGGCGTAAATTCCGTTTGTCTTACCTCGTTTATGCTGTTCCACCATATCAGTCAGATGTTTCACTTTCCTCTCCAGGTCAGATAACTGCGACATGTAATCTTTCGTTTTGTTTCACTTGATACTGCATCATGGTCTTATAAAAATAAAACGAAAGATAATAGTTTTCCGATCTGTTTCACAAAAGAAACATAATGAAAGCATTCAGCCGGGTTTTTCACCCCTCTGGTCGGCTTTTTTCGGCTTGCATTCCGATAAAAGAAAGGCGTTAATAGGCGAAACGAAATGAAACGAAAGAATTAGCCAAAGGATTTCTTATGAGCAATACCGATGCTTCTGGAGACAAGCGGGTGTCAGGCACCAGCGAAAGGCGTGAGCAGATTATCCAGCGGTTGCGGCAGCAAGGAAGCGTACAGGTGAACGATCTTTCGGGATTGTTTGGCGTTTCCACGGTGACGATCCGCAACGATCTGGCGTTCCTGGAAAAGCAGGGGATCGCCGTTCGCGCCTATGGTGGCGCATTGATTTGCGACAGCAATACGCCAGGCGTGGAGCCTTCCGTCGAAGATAAAAGCTCACTGAACACGGCGGTGAAACGCAGTATCGCCAAAGCGGCCGTGGGGTTGATCAAACCGGGTCACCGTGTGATCCTGGACTCCGGCACCACGACCTATGAGATTGCGCGTCTGATGCGTCAGCATACCGATGTGATTGCGATGACCAACGGGATGAACGTCGCCAATGCCTTACTGGAAGCGGATGGCGTGGAGTTGTTGATGACCGGTGGTCACTTGCGTCGTCAGTCGCAGTCGTTTTATGGCGACCAGGCCGAGCAGTCGTTGCAGAATTATCACTTCGATATGCTGTTTCTGGGCGTCGACGCCATTGATTTAGAGCGGGGCGTCAGCACCCATAACGAAGACGAAGCCCGACTGAATCGCCGGATGTGTGAAGTGGCGGAACGGATTATCGTGGTCACTGACTCCAGTAAATTTAACCGCTCGAGCCTGCATAAAATTATTGATACCCAACGTATTCACACCATCATTGTCGATGAAGGCATTCCCGAAGAGAGCCTGAAGGAGTTTCATCGCAGCGGCGTTGAGGTCATCATCGTCTAAGCGGCATCGTTAAAATTCAAAAATGTGATGTCCTTCAATTAAGCAAAAAGAAAAATGTCAGCGGGTTTTTGCCGAACCCGCTTTCGTTTTTTCACTGATTTTTCGTCTCCTTCTCCCGCTCACCTGTCCTGCACGCTTTTCGATCTTTCGCATTTTTCATTTTCGGTTTAGATAAAACGAAAGAAAAACAGGCTTTTTTGTCAAAATCCGCGCTGCGGACGTGTTCACAAATTCGCCTTAAGTCTTCTGATTTAATATATTAAAAAGAAAACGAAAGCGATAAATCGCTAAAACATAACAATATGCAATGGAGCAAAAGCAATGCTGGATAACTTAAGACGTCGCGAGCAAATAATAGATCTGTTATGCGATCAAGGTAGCGTTCGTGTCGAACCCCTGAGCGTGCATTTCGGCGTCTCAAGCGTCACGATCCGCAATGACTTACGTTATCTCGAGCAGAAAGGCTGCGTCATGCGTTCCTATGGCGGCGCCGTATTAAATCAACACTTTGCCCTCGATCGCCCCTTACAGGACAAAGACCGACTGAACCGCGATGTGAAATCGCGGATTGCCGAAAAAGCGGCCAGTTTTGTGAAAGATGGTGACACGCTGATTCTCGATTCCGGCTCGACCACCACGCTTATTCCTCCGTTGCTTAAGAGTCGTCGCGATCTGGTGGTGATGACCAACGCGCTTAACATTGCCTGGGAACTCGCCAATTTTGAACGGGTGGATGTCATGATATTAGGGGGAAATGTCAGGCAAAGCGTTTACTCGCTGTACGGCCCTTCAGCGGAACATCAGCTCAGACAGTATCGGTTTGATAAGCTTTTTTTGGGCGTTGATGGATTTTGTCTGGAGGCCGGGATCACCACGCCGCATCCAGGGGAAGCGCACCTTAACCAGGTGATGTGTCAGGTGGCGCAGGAGGTTACGGTCGTCGCGGATTCCAGCAAGTTCGGCCGCAAAAGTTTTTGCATGATCAGTGAAATCAGCGGTATTGACCGGGTGATTACCGACAGCGGTATCCCGGAACATTACCATCAGGCGCTCAGCCAGATGGGGGTGGATGTCGTTATTGTGGATGAATAAGGGAGAACGCCGGCAAAAGCGCGTTTTGCCGGCGATCGCTTAGTGCATCAGTGCATCCTGTTCGACCAGTAACAGGGCGGCACCGCGTACGCCGCTGGATGCGCCATGCACGGCCGGGAAGACATTTGCGGGGGCCAGTCCGGGGAAGAGATAGCGTGACATGGCGCCTGGCAATAAGGAGTAAATTTCCTCAATGTTGGAGACGCCGCCGCCCAGAACAAAGGCGTCAACATCCAGAATGAGCTGCAACTGCGCCAGCGTACAGCCCAGCATATCAATCCACGCCTCAACCGTGGCGACGGCGCTGGCGTTGCCATGACGGTAGTTTTCCAGCAGCGTTTCCATTTTGAGCTGTTCCCCGCTGAAGTGCTTATGCAGCCAGAGTAAACCGGGACCGGACTGATAGCGCTCCAGACAACCCTTTAAGCCGCAGCCGCACGTGATCTCCGGCAGGTTATAACGGCGCATAAAGGTGGCGGGCAGCGGTAAATGCCCAAACTCGCTGGCCATCCGGTTGCGCCCACGATACAACTGCCCGTCGATCACCAGTCCTCCGCCCATACCGGTGCCGATAATGGCGCCAAAGATTCGCGAGAACTGACGAGCCTGCTGGGTATGCGCCTCCGACAGTGCGAAGCAGCAGCAGTCATTGTCCAGGGCCACCGAGCGGTTGAGTCGGTGTGCCAGATCGTCCATCACCTGCCGTCCGGTCAGGCAGGGGACGTTTGACGACAGCAGCTTTCCGGTATGCCTGTCCATCAGCCCTGGCATGCCAATGCCTATTTTGCCCTGCATTCCCGTTGCCCAGTCGGCGGTATCGATGAGCGAGGTAAAGGTCGAGAGAAAGAGTTCGTAATCCTGAACCGGCGTGGCTACGCGCTTGCGCCAGCAAACCTGCATTTCCTTATCAAAGGCGACAATTTCAGTTTTTGTGCCGCCAATATCAACACCGTAAAACATGCCACATCTCCTCGAACTTCACAGTGTAACCAGACAGTTTTCCTTGCGAGCGCGCTCTGCGGCAAAGACCATTAAGTGACTTTCCAGCGATTCATCCGGGCCGGAGAGAATCATACTTTGATCGCCCGCCATCACGGCGTGAATAAAGCGATCCATCAGATAATAATCCCCGCCGCCATGGCCTCCCATCTGGGTCTGCGTGCCTGCGGCGATCTCATCGATCGTGTAGAGCGTCTCGCTGTCCGTCAGAAAATCAAACACCCGGATCTGCTCGCCATTGCCCTCGAGATAGCCTTTCGTACCGAAAAGACGCGTCTTTCGATCTTCCATACGGGTAAAGGCGGTCATGGTGAACGTCACGGTTTGCTGATGCGCGAAACGCAAGTTGACCACCTGATGATCCACCACGTCGTTATCACAGCGATAAACGCAGCGGCCATACGGACCCTCGCGCAGCGCCTGACGGACGTTTTCCTCGGTGGGATCCGCCGTCAGCACGCGACGGAAATGTGGCGTGCATTTGTGATCCTCGCCAAGATAAATTTTGCAGGCTGACCAGGGGCAGGTCGCCTCAACCTGGCAATCCAGGCAGCGGTCGGCGGCGCCCTCCGGCTGATTCTCCTTCACGAAATGACTCAGGTTGCCAAATGAGGTCACATCCTGACAGTGGTCGCCCATGATGTAGCGGATCCAGTCCATATCGTGGCAGGATTTCTGTAACAGCATAAACGACGATTCCGCTTCGTTACGCCAGTTGCCGCGAACGAAAGAGTGCGCCTGGTGCCAGTAACCTACCGGCTCGAGATGCTGCATACTGACGATATCGCCAATCACCCCGCAGTCGAGCAGGGACTTGAGTTTTTGCGTGTAGCGGGTGTAGCGCAGAACGTGGGCGACACCCAATAAGACGTTGTTGCGCTTCACCGCAGCAATAATGGTGCGGCAATCTTCCGGCGTGGGGGCGATCGGTTTTTCCAGCAAAATATGATAGCCGAGGTCGGCAAACGCGACGGCAGGCTCTTTGTGCATCGTATCCTGAGTACAAATCAGTACGACGTCTGCCATTCGCGGGCGGGCCGCCGCCTCTTTCCAGTCGCGAAAGATGTTTTCCTGCTCAATTTTATGCTGAGCGACAAATTGTTGGCGATACGCGTCTCTGGGTTCCGCCACGCCGACCACCTGCATGCGGTCCGGATGCTCAAGCGCGTAGCGAGAATAGATTTCGCCGCGCGCGCCTGCACCCACCACTAACACAGTCACTTTCTTTGCACACATATAAGCCTCTCATTTTGCCCTCGCCTGAATTCGCGTTGTTCTGCGCTGTGGGGCATTAAAAAATAAACTGAAATTTCTTGCGCCTGCTGATGACGTTTGCGCCATCAGGCTCCGGCTAAATTCTCTTCATCCTGCTTATCGAATAAAAAGGCGGCTTCGAGATTGAATTTCACCTTGATCGATTCGCCGGGCAGCGGACTCCAGTCCGGTGACGAATTGACTCGCAGGATCATTTGTTGCGCGCCGATATCGAAATGCAGGAGATCTTCATTGCCCATTCTTTCCACGTTGGTGATCCGGGCGTCGAAAGCCGCAGGATCATTGTGCTGCGCCAACTGAATCGCCTCCGGACGAATGCCAAACCAGACGCTGTCGTGCGGATAATTCGTCAGTTGGGAGGCCAGTCGTGCGGTTAACGGCAAGGTTAGCGTGTCATCCAGACGGAGTCCGTGCGTAGCCGGGTCGAGCGCCAGAAGATGGATATTCATCGCCGGATTACCAATAAAGCCCGCCACGAATTTATTCTTTGGCTGATGGTAGATATTGCCCGGCGTGTCGACCTGCATGATCCGTCCACCGTTGAGCACGCAAATGCGGTCACCCATGGTCATCGCTTCAATCTGATCGTGTGTGACATACACCATTGTCGCGTTCACCCCTTCGTGACGCAGTTGGCGGTGAAGTTCCGTCAGACGCACGCGCATCGACACGCGCAGTTTGGCGTCGAGATTGGACAACGGCTCATCAAACAAAAACACCTCAGGCTTACGCACAATAGCCCTGCCAACGGCAACGCGCTGACACTGGCCCCCTGAAAGTTGACCGGGTTTTTTATCGAGAAGCGCTTCGATTTCCAGTTTGCGCGCGGCTTCCCGTACGCGAACCTCTATCTCCTGCTTGTCCATTTTGCCCTGCAGGCTGAAGGCCATATTTTTGTAGATTGTCATGTGGGGATAGAGGGCATAGTTTTGAAAAACCATCGCCACGCCACGTTCTTTTGGCAGCAGATCGTTGACGCACCGTTCGCCAATTGAAATATGGCCATGAGTAATCTCTTCCAGACCGGCGATCATGCGCAGTAACGTTGATTTTGCGCAGCCGGATGGCCCGACAAAAACCATAAATTCGCCATCGTGAATTTCAAGGTCAACGCCATGAATCGCCTGGAAGCCATTCGGATAGATTTTGCCTACTGACTGTAATTGAATGCCTGACATAACAATGCCCCTTATCCTTTAATTCCGGCACCGGCGATGCCACGAATGAAATAGCGCTGGAAGAAAATATAAAGTAACAACATGGGGATAATCGCGAGCAACGCCCCCGCCATGAGCATGGGATACTCCACCCCGGCGCGACCTGAGAGCGAGGCCAGGCCCACCGGCAGCGTCATTTTGTCCATTGAGGTATTGACGATGAGCGGCCACATTAAGTTATTCCAGCTCCACAAACCGTTAATAATGACGCAGGCGATAAGCCCCGGTTTAATCAGCGGCAGCATGATTTTGAAAAAGATCGTTAAATGGTTATAGCCATCCATAATGGCCGCTTCTTCCAGCTCTTTCGGTACGGACAGAAAAAACTGACGCAATAAAAAGGCGCTATAAATACTGAATAATCCCGGCAGCACCAGGCCTGGAATCGAGTTCAGCAGACCTATTTTCTCGATCGTTAAAAATTGCGGGATCAAAAAGATCTGTCCGGGAACCATCAGAATCGAAATGCAGAGCATAAAGAGGAGATCGCGCCCTTTAAAACGCAGGCGGGAGAAACCATACGCCGCCATCGCGGCAATCAGCGTTTGTAAGATGACGATAACCAGCGTGGAAACGATCGAGTTAAAATAAAAGCTGCCGAATGGCATCTCATGCAAGATTTTATCGTACGCCTGAAACCCCGGATTGGCGGGCAGCAGGATTGGCGGAAAGGCAATACTTTCCGCCTGGGTTTTAAACGAGGTGATGATCATCCAGATAAAGGGAACCACCGTGACCAGCGTCGCCAGGATCATCAGGCCATAAATCAGCCATTTTTCACGTTTTGTCATGAACATAGTGGTTGCCTTACTGAGCTTTAAGCCGTTTGCCTATCCATATCTGCAGCAGGGTCAGTACCATCGTGATAACGAAAATCACCACGGCAATCGCAGAGGCGTACCCTTTTTCATGGTAGATAAAGGCGTATTTATAAAAGAGATAAGCGATAGTCATGGTCTGCTCGTCCACCATCGAAGAACTGCCAAACAGCAGATACACCACATCGAATATTTGCAGCGTTTCGATAAACGAAATCACCAGAACAAAGAACAGCGTCGGGATCATTAATGGCAGGGTAATCGACCAGAAGCCGCGCAGTTTACTGATGCCATCCAGGGACATGGCTTCATAAATCTGCTTCGGGATCCCCTGCAATCCGGCGAGCAGAATGATCATCTTCAGGGCGATAGCCGACCAGATAATGACCAGTGAGGCGCTCAGACGGACAATATCCGGATCGGACAGCCAACCAATGGCGGGAATATCGAAATAAGCCAGGATCTGATTGAGCAAACCGAAATTACGGTTCATCAACCACTGCCAGACCATCGCAATGGCGGCAGGCATCGTGACGGCCGGAAGAAATAACAGCGTACGGAACAGCCACTGACCGCGAATTGCCTGGTTTAAACCAATCGCCAGCAGTAAAGACAGGACCGTGATCACCGGCACACAAATAAAGACATAGGCCAGTGTGTTAACGATCGCCGAACGGAATTCATCATCGCTGAATAAATTAATGTAATTATCCAGACTGATTGTCGTCCAGATCTGAAACTCGCCCAGATCGGTAAAACTGTAAAATACGTTCTGGAAGAACGGCGTAAAGTAAAAAATAACTAATCCTGCCAGCAGTGGCAGAATCATTATCCACCCCCAGAAACGTTCTTCTTTTTCCAGTCGGGTCAGGGATTTCTTATTAGGTTCCCTGGCCGATAACGGCGGAGAGGCCGCTTCATCTGAATAGCTCATACAGACTCCGGGATGCTCACTTTACAAACAATAAATGGGTTAACGCAGGAGAGGTGAGAGGGAGCAAGGCTCCCTCACTATTATTTCTGCATTTCACGCTCAACGCGTTTTGCGACACCCGGCATAACCTGTTGCGGATCATTTCCCATCCAGACTTTTTTCAGCCCGTCGTTGAGAATGCTATTCCATTTCGCGGTATTGGATCCGGCGGTGGGATATTTATGAGAAAATGCCAGTGAATCGATATAGGCGGAAACATCAACATCCTTAAAGCCTTCCGCCCACGCTTTGGCGACTTTCTGATTGGCCGGAATCACCACTTTGCCCGCCGCCAGCGTTTGCTGCGCATGTTCTGAACTCATAAATTCAATGAATTTCCAGGCGGCCTCTTTATGCTGGCTTTTGGCCGACATGGCGAATGCCAGGCTATGAGAGACGCCAGCCTGTTCTGCCATTTTGGGCATCGGGACTACGCCGACATGATCGTTAATCAGTTCGTTCTGCGAGAACGGCAGCGCCCACCAGGAGCCCGCGTAGATCATCGCCACCCGGTTGGACTGGAAGACGTCGGCGGCTTTCATTTCGCCTGGCGGCTGGAGCAATCCTGCCTTCAGCATTCCCTGAACGTCGCGATACATGGCGATCGCGTTGTCGCTGGCAACGTCCGTTTTACCCTCTGGCAGGACAATCTGAGTGCCGGCCTGGAGCAGCAGGTTAAAGTAACTGTCCTGACCGCTGCCGAGATCCATCGCCAACGGATAAGAATGCTGATCCAGATTTTTACGTAACTGTTCCGATTTCTGTTTTAAATCGTCCCACGTCCAGTTTTTATCGGGATAGGTTACGCCAGCCTGATCAAACATTTTTTTGTTATACCAGACGGCAATCGCGTCGATATCACGTGGAATAGCGTATTGCGCAGATTGGTACTGATAAGCATCGACAGAGCTTTTCACGAAATCATCAAGATTTGGTGATGATTTGTCTTTTAAATAAGGGGTCAGTGGTTCCAGCATGCCGTTTTTAACGTACTGCTGAAAATTCGGCATATTCATCCAGAATACATCCGGCGCCACATTTCCCCCGACCGCTGAACTGAGTTTTATGAAATATTGATCATAGGGCGTTAGTTCAATTTCAACTTTCACACCGGGATTGTTTTTTTCAAACTCATTAACCAACTGCTGTTCGCCGGGAAGTTGATTTCGATCCCATAGCGTGTAGCGTAATTTAACGGGTTTATCTGTCGTCTGGCCTTCTGCACTGGCAACCGCCGGCGCGGCCAGTAAACAGGAAAAAAGGCATGCCAGGGCGACATTATTTTTATTCAAGGTATACATAACTTCCCTCTTTATTCGGGTCAGAATGTCGGTGAGGTAAATTACAGAAGCCATTGAATCTTGTGTTTAACAAAGGGGAAAGTCAAAGGGGGAAAAATGAGGGAATTATCGCATTAAAACAGCCCGGCTTTTCGGTAGGTTTCTCTTTTATCAAAACGAAAAGAGGGCGAAAAGAGAGGGCTCAGACATTATTCTTTCTTTCAACGGGTTAGGATTTTTACACCAACGAAAATCGAAAAATGGCGGGCGAAAAATTAACCTTCAAAACTGCGAGCACTATCACCTTATCTTTCGCGGACAGAAAAGAAAAAACGGGGATTAATCCCCGTTTTCTCGGTTGCTTTCGTTTCGAAAATATCAGGTCACTGGCGCCGGGTTAAATACGGCCAGCTGATTGTGAAGTCCCCATTGATCGGAGAACGTTTTCTTACGGCCGCTGGCGACATCGAGAATAAACTCAAACAGTTTCTGACCGACTTCCTCAATGGTCTCTTCGCCCGTGGCGATGGTGCCCGCATTGATATCCATTAAATCGTACCAGCGATTTGCCAGTTCGGTACGGGTTGCCATCTTAATCACCGGCACGGCCATCAGGCCGTAGGGGGTACCGCGACCCGTGGTGAACACCTGGACGGTGATCCCGGACGCGACCTGCTGTGTGCCGCAGACAAAATCGCTGGCGGGCGTTGCGGCATAAATCAGACCGCGTTTGGTCGGGCGCTGACCCGGAGAGAGCACTTCGACAATCGCGCTTTTACCGGATTTCGCAATTGAGCCCAGCGCTTTTTCCACCACATTCGCCAGACCACCTTTTTTGTTACCCGGGGAGGGGTTAGCGCTGCGATCGGTTTTCCCCATATCGAGATAATTGTCGTACCAGGCCATCTCTTCCAGCAGACGTTTACCCACCTCTTCGTTGATGGTGCGCGGCGTCAGCAGATGAATCGCATCACGCACTTCGGTGACTTCGGAGAACATCACCGTGGCGCCGCAGCGTACCAACAGGTCAGAGGCGTAACCCACCGCCGGGTTCGCCGTCACGCCGGAAAACGCATCGCTGCCGCCGCACTGCATGCCGACGACCAGTTCAGAGGCCGGGCAGGTTTCGCGCTGGCGCAGATTCAGCTTAGCCAGATGGCGCTCAGCGACCTGCAGGATATCATCGACCATAGAACGAAAACCTACATGCTTCTCGTCCTGAAGGCTGACGATGCTGGCGCTGTCGACCGGAATACTTTGCACATCGTCAGTACCTTCCAGTAAACGCTCCGGCTGTAGTTTTTCACAGCCCAGGCCAATGACCATCACTTCGCCGCCAAAGTTTGGGTTCAGCGAGATGTTATGGATGGTACGAATCGGCACCACGGCTGCCGGAGCGTTAATTGCCACGCCGCAACCGTACAGGTGGTTAAGTCCGACCACACCATCGACGTTCGGGTATTTAGGCAGCAGATCGCGCTCAATGATTTTGACGACATAATCCACCACGCCCGCCACGCAGTGCACGCTGGTGGTGATACCGAGCAGATTCTTGGTGCCTACGCTACCATCGGCGTTGCGGTACCCTTCAAAGGTATAGCCTTCCAGCGGCGGCAGCGGTTCAGGTACTTTGGTCGCCAGTGGCAGAGTGTTCAACGGCGGCGCTTTCGGTAGCTCAACCATGGATTCATCAATCCAGCTTCCGCGCGGAATGTCGCGCATGGCGTAGCCGATCACTTCACCGTAACGTACGATTTCGCCATGAACCGGAATATCCACCAGCGCGACTTTATGTCCCTGTGGAATATGTTCAATCAGCTCCAGTCCATCCGGGAATCGCGTCCCGGCTTTCAAACCATTGTCATTAACAATGATCGCCACATTATCTGTCTCGTGGACCTTTATATAAAATGCGCTCGGCGATTCTTGTCTGATTTCGATGTTGGCCATTGTCCAGTATTCTCCAGCCGGGGTGATATTAATATAGAGAGTTATGCGAATCTGATTATTAAAATAAGGAAGATCTGTCGTGAAATAAGGATGTCAGGAGTTCAAAAATAAGAATGTGATCCAGATCACTCGTTATGGCGAAAGCCCTGCTATCAGGGGCGGTAAAGCGTAAATATGTGCATCAGCGCCCAGCGTTATGTGCATTTGCTCAAGATATTATTTGTAATTAACGTTGTTAATGAGCATCCGCACAATGCGTAATGCTTTCCGCCTGATTATACTGAATCACGAAATAAGTATCTGTACTTATTAATAAGCGATAGCGTCTGTCATCAATAAATAATAATAAAAATGTCTGCTTAAGTGCCTGAGGTAAATAAAATGATCCTGGATACAGTTGTAGAAAAAAAGAAAGGTACGCATACCCGCTATTTAATTCTGCTGATAATTTTTATTGTTACAGCGGTTAACTACGCGGACCGGGCGACGCTATCCATTGCCGGTACCGAAGTTGCTAAAGAGTTGCAGTTGAGCGCCGTGTCAATGGGCTACATCTTCTCTGCATTTGGCTGGGCCTACCTGCTGATGCAAATCCCCGGCGGCTGGTTGCTCGATAAGTTTGGTTCGAAAAAAGTTTACACCTACAGCCTGTTCTTCTGGTCGCTGTTCACCTTCCTGCAAGGCTTCGTGGATATGTTCCCGCTGGCCTGGGCGGGGGTTTCCATGTTCTTTATGCGCTTTATGTTGGGGTTCTCGGAAGCGCCTTCGTTCCCGGCAAACGCCCGTATTGTTGCGGCCTGGTTCCCGACCAAAGAGCGTGGAACCGCGTCGGCAATCTTTAACTCTGCTCAGTATTTCTCGCTGGCACTGTTCTCGCCGCTGCTGGGCTGGTTGACCTTTGCCTGGGGCTGGGAGCATGTCTTCACTGTGATGGGCGTGATCGGGTTTGTCCTGACGGCGCTGTGGGTCAAACTGATTCATAACCCCACCGACCACCCGCGGATGTCCGCAGAAGAGTTGAAGTTCATCTCTGAAAACGGTGCGGTCGTGGATATGGACCACAAAAAACCGGGCAGCGCAGTGGCAAGTGGTCCAAAACTGCATTACATCAAGCAGTTATTGACCAACCGCATGATGCTTGGCGTGTTCTTCGGACAGTATTTCATCAACACTATCACCTGGTTCTTCCTGACCTGGTTCCCGATTTACCTGGTTCAGGAAAAAGGAATGTCGATCCTGAAAGTGGGTCTGGTGGCTTCGATTCCGGCGCTGTGTGGTTTCGCTGGCGGCGTACTGGGCGGCGTGTTCTCGGATTATCTGATTAAGCGCGGTTTTTCTATCACCGTTGCGCGTAAGCTGCCGATTGTGCTGGGAATGCTGCTGGCCTCCACCATCATTCTGTGCAACTACACCGACAACACCGCGCTGGTGGTGACGCTGATGGCGCTGGCCTTCTTTGGTAAAGGATTTGGCGCACTGGGCTGGCCGGTGATTTCAGACACCGCGCCGAAAGAGATTGTGGGCCTGTGCGGCGGAGTATTTAACGTCTTTGGCAACGTGGCGTCTATCGTAACGCCACTGGTTATCGGTTACCTGGTAAGTGAACTGCATTCCTTCAACGCCGCGCTGGTATTCGTTGGCTGTTCCGCGCTGATGGCCATGGTGTGCTACCTGTTTATTGTCGGTGACATTAAACGTATGGAACTGCAGAAATAATTAACGGTTAAGTGACAAGGTAAAAGTGATGAATAACGACATCTTCCCGAACAAATTCAAAGCAGCGCTGGCTGCGCATCAGATTCAGATTGGCTGCTGGTCAGCGCTGGCAAGCCCCATCAGCACCGAAGTCTTAGGACTGGCGGGCTTCGACTGGCTGGTGTTGGATGGCGAGCATGCGCCAAATGATGTCTCCACCTTTATTCCACAACTGATGGCGCTGAAAGGCAGTTCCAGCGCGCCGGTTGTGCGTGTACCGACCAATGAGCCGGTGATTATCAAGCGTCTGCTGGATATCGGTTTTTACAATTTCCTGATCCCGTTTGTTGAAACAGAAGAAGAGGCGGTGAACGCCGTTGCGTCGACACGCTATCCGCCAGAAGGGATCCGTGGCGTGTCCGTATCGCATCGCGCCAACATGTTTGGTACCGTCCCGGATTACTTCGCGCAGTCCAACAAAAATATCACCATCATTGTGCAGATTGAGAGCCAGCAGGGCGTGGATAACGTCGATGCTATCGCCGCCACCGAAGGCGTCGACGGTATTTTCGTTGGCCCAAGCGATCTGGCTGCGGCGTTAGGCCACCTCGGCAATGCGTCTCATCCTGAGGTGCAGAAAGCCATTCAGCACATCTTTGCCCGTGCAAAAGCGCACGGTAAACCGAGCGGCATTCTGGCGCCGGTTGATGCCGACGCACGTCGCTATCTGGAATGGGGTGCCACGTTTGTTGCTGTCGGCAGCGACCTGGGCGTGTTCCGTTCCGCCACGCAGAAACTGGCTGATTCCTTTAAGAAATAACCACCACCGAAACAAGAGAGATAATTGATATGACTATGAAAGTTGGTTTTATTGGCCTGGGTATCATGGGTAAACCAATGAGTAAAAACCTCCTGAAAGCAGGTTACTCGCTGGTGGTTTCTGACCGTAATCCTGAAGCGATCGCTGACGTTATCGCGGCAGGCGCAGAAACCGCTTCTAACGCCAAAGCGATTGCTGAGCAGTGTGATGTGATCATCACCATGCTGCCAAACTCTCCGCACGTGAAAGAGGTTGCGCTGGGCGAAGGCGGCATTATCGAAGGGGCGAAACCGGGGACGGTACTGATCGATATGAGCTCCATCGCGCCGCTGGCGAGCCGTGAGATCAGCGACGCGCTGAAAGCCAAAGGCATCGACATGCTGGACGCACCGGTGAGCGGCGGTGAGCCGAAGGCGATCGACGGTACGCTGTCGGTGATGGTTGGCGGCGACAAGGCGATTTTCGATAAATACTACGATCTGCTGAAAGCGATGGCGGGATCCGTTGTTCATACCGGTGATATCGGCGCGGGTAACGTTACCAAGCTGGCGAACCAGGTGATTGTGGCGCTGAACATTGCCGCGATGTCTGAAGCGCTGACCCTGGCAACCAAAGCCGGCGTAAACCCGGATCTGGTTTATCAGGCGATCCGTGGTGGCCTGGCGGGCAGCACCGTCCTGGATGCGAAAGCGCCGATGGTGATGGATCGTAACTTCAAGCCCGGTTTCCGTATCGATCTGCACATTAAAGATCTGGCAAACGCGCTGGATACGTCTCACGGTGTTGGCGCTCAGCTTCCGCTGACAGCGGCCGTTATGGAGATGATGCAGGCGCTGCGTGCTGACGGCCTGGGAACCGCCGACCACAGTGCTCTGGCGTGCTACTACGAGAAACTGGCGAAAGTGGAAGTCACTCGCTAATGACCTTGTGCCCGGATAGCGCGTCGCAGTCCGGGCCTGGATTGTTGGCCGGATAAGTAAAACGCCATTCGGCGTTGTGCAGTAACAGGCGATCATCATGAAAATCGTAATTGCCCCAGACTCTTATAAAGAAAGCCTCTCTGCTACTGAGGTAGCTCAGGCGATAGAAAAAGGATTTCGGGAAATTTTCCCCGATGCGCAGTATGTTTCCGTTCCGGTCGCCGATGGGGGCGAGGGGACGGTTGAAGCCATGATTGCCGCCACGCACGGTTCTGCACATTCCGCTCTGGTGACCGGACCGCTGGGTGAAAAAGTGAATGCCAACTGGGGCATGTCAGGCGATGGAAAGACCGCGTTTATCGAAATGGCGGCCGCCAGCGGACTGGCGCTGGTTCCCCCCGACAAACGTAACCCCCTGATTACCACTTCTCGTGGCACTGGGGAGCTTATTTTGCAGGCGCTGGACAGTGGGGCAAGCAATATTATTATCGGCATTGGCGGGAGTGCGACCAATGACGGCGGTGCCGGGATGGTTCAGGCGCTGGGTGCGAAGCTGTGTGATGCCAACGGAACTGAAATTGGCTACGGCGGCGGCAGCCTGAACACTCTCAACACCATTGATGTGTCTGGTCTGGATCCGCGCATTAAACAGTGTGCTATTCGCGTTGCCTGTGATGTGACCAATCCACTGGTAGGCGAACAGGGAGCCTCGCGGATCTTCGGTCCGCAAAAAGGGGCGACGGAGCCGCTGATTCTCGAACTGGACCGCAATCTGGCTCACTACGCGGATATCATTAAAAAATCACTGGGTGTGGATGTGAAAAACGTCCCAGGCGCAGGCGCGGCGGGTGGCATGGGGGCGGCGCTGATGGCATTTCTCGGCGCGGAGTTGAAAAGCGGGATTGAGATCGTCACTCAGGCGCTCAATCTGGAAGAACATATTCACGACTGTACGCTGGTTGTGACCGGTGAAGGGCGCATCGACAGCCAGAGCATTCACGGCAAAGTGCCGGTGGGCGTGGCGAACGTGGCGAAGAAATACCACAAGCCGGTGATTGGTATTGCGGGCAGTCTGACGCGGGATGTCGGCGTGGTACATCAATATGGTATCGATGCCGTATTCAGCGTATTGACCAGTATTGGTACTCTGGAAGAGGCCTTTCGCGGCGCATTTGACAACATTTACCGGGCGTCGCGAAACATTGCGGCGACGCTGGCGGTGGGAATGCGCAGTGCAGGGTGACAAGGGCGTGCAAACCCTCTATACTGCGCGCCGAAGCTGACCAGACAGTCGCCGCTTCGTCGTCGTCCCCTTCGGGGGAGACAGGCGGAGGGGAGGAAAGTCCGGGCTCCATAGGGCAGGGTGCCAGGTAACGCCTGGGGGGGAAACCCACGACCAGTGCAACAGAGAGCAAACCGCCGATGGCCCACGCAAGTGGGATCAGGTAAGGGTGAAAGGGTGCGGTAAGAGCGCACCGCGCGGCTGGTAACAGTCCGTGGCACGGTAAACTCCACCCGGAGCAAGGCCAAATAGGGGTTCATAAGGTACGGCCCGTACTGAACCCGGGTAGGCTGCTTGAGCCAGTGAGCGATTGCTGGCCTAGATGAATGACTGTCCACGACAGAACCCGGCTTATCGGTCAGCTTCACCACTTTAAAAACCCCGCCATCAGGCGGGGTTTTTGCTTTGTAGATGATGTAGATGAATGACTGTCCACGACGCTATACCTGAAAGAAAGCGGCTTATCGGTCAGCTTCACCACTTTAAGAACTCCGCCATCAGGTGGGGTTTTTGCTTTTGTAGGGTTGGGTGGCGAAGGTCAGATGAATGACTGTCCACGACGCTACACCAAAAGAAATCGGCTTATCGGTCAGCTTCACTATTTCCACGTAAAAACTCGCTCCGGCGGGTTTTTACTTTTATAGGCTGCAAAAACTTACAGGCAGCTACAACGCTGTTGCCTGATGGCGTTTCGCTTATCAGGCCTACGAACAGCACACTAAATCCTCCAGGCCGGATAAGATGCGATAGCTTCGCCATCCGGCATGGTTTTGAGCTGCTTGCAGATAAGAGATTTCTGGTTCTGTGAGCATCAACACAAAACGCTGCCAGTGATGACTTTGGCAAGAGAAACGAAAAGCAAACGTTCTCTTGTCTAAAATTACACACTAAAAAAAATGAAAATGTCAGTGTTAATACGTTGTTGTAAATGATAACTGTTTGTGTGCTTATATTTAATTAATGATAAATTCAATGTTTCTTTACAAACAAATAAGGCAAAAAAACGTGATGTATAACGTTATTTAACCCAACTTATGTCCTGGATATAATTATATTTGATAAATTACTTATTAAATTTAATGAACAAATTGACCATTAACTACGCGATAATTGCTTGAAATATCGTCATTCCTCATTTTTAGAGGTGAGGGGAAAATAACGTGTGTTATCGCCATAAAATATAGTTATCCCCCCCTATTTTTTTGACAAAAATCAGACTAAAGTGACATGGTATTTTTATAACTAATTGAATGTAAATGATTTATTTATTTACAAATAACCCCTTGAAATATAGGTGAAGGCAATTTGTGAGTGGTCGCACATATCCTGCTTCATGTAATTTGTTACACTTCACGCCGTCAACAAAGTTATTAACGCAGGTCGATATGAATACGTTTGCTCTCCCAAAAACACAGCAGTTGGTGGTCTTTCAGGAAGTAATCAGAAGCGGTTCTATCGGTTCTGCGGCAAAAGAATTAGGGTTAACTCAGCCAGCTGTTAGTAAAATCATTAACGATATTGAAGCTTATTTTGGCGTTGAGTTGGTGGTTCGCAAAAATACCGGCGTCACCTTAACCCATGCCGGGCAGGTTTTACTCTCCTGGTCCGAATCCATCACCCGTGAGATGAAAAACATGGTGAATGAGATGAACAGCATGACCGACAACACGGTGGTTGATATCTCATTCGGGTTTCCTTCGCTGATTGGCTTTACCTTTATGTCCGATATGATCCAGAAGTTCAAAGAGGTCTACCCAAAATCACAGGTCTCCATGTATGAGGCGCAACTCTCCTCATTCCTGCCGGCGATCCGCGACGGACGACTGGACTTCGCGATTGGTACGCTCAGCGATGAAATGAAATTGCAGGATCTGCACGTCGAGCCGCTCTTTGAGTCGGAGTTCGTACTGGTGGCGAATAAGTCCCGAACATGCACCGGCACCACCACACTGGAATCGTTGCAGAACGAACAGTGGGTGTTGCCACAAACGAATATGGGCTACTACAGCGAACTCCTCACCACCCTGCAAAGAAATGGCATCAGCATTGAAAACATCGTTAAAACCGACTCTGTTGTGACCATTTACAATCTTGTTCTCAATGCTAATTTTCTGACAGTGATTCCATGCGATATGGCCGCACCTTTTGGTTCGAACCAGTTTATTACTCTCCCTGTAGAAGAATCGTTACCCATTGCGCGCTATGCCGCAATATGGTCAAAAAACTATCGTATTAAAAAAGCCGCATCGGTTTTGGTTGAATTAGCCAAAGAATATTCATCTTATAAAGGTTGCAGACGAAAGCAATTAATTGAAATTAACTAACCGATTAAATTTAATTTAATCCTCAATTCATACCATCGTTCTTAATATCAGACGTTGGTTACGGCTATCTATTACTTTACTATCAGGTAAGAGGTTACAATGCACATTACTTACGATCTCCCGGTTGCCATTGAAGATATCCTCGAAGCAAAAAAACGACTGGCGGGGAAAATATATAAAACAGGCATGCCGCGCTCAAACTATTTTAGTGAGCGGTGCAAAGGGGAAATATTCCTTAAGTTTGAAAACATGCAGCGTACCGGCTCATTTAAAATTCGTGGCGCATTTAACAAACTCAGTTCATTGACGGATGCGGAAAAACGCAAAGGCGTTGTCGCGTGTTCAGCGGGTAACCACGCTCAAGGGGTTTCCCTCTCCTGTGCGATGCTGGGCATTGATGGCAAAGTGGTGATGCCGAAGGGCGCGCCGAAATCGAAAGTGGCCGCTACCTGCGACTACTCGGCGGAAGTGGTGCTGCACGGCGATAACTTCAACGACACCATCGCCAAGGTCAGTGAGATTGTCGAAATGGAAGGGCGTATTTTTATCCCACCCTATGACGATCCGAAAGTCATTGCCGGCCAGGGCACTATCGGCCTGGAAATTATGGAAGACCTGTATGACGTCGATAACGTGATTGTTCCTATCGGCGGCGGCGGTTTAATCGCCGGTATTGCTATTGCCATAAAATCTATTAACCCGACCATTAAAGTGATTGGCGTGCAGTCTGAAAACGTACACGGCATGGCGGCGTCTTATCAGGCTGGAGAAATAACCACGCACCGAACGACCGGCACCCTGGCGGATGGTTGTGATGTTTCCCGCCCGGGTAAATTAACTTACGAAATTGTGCGTGAATTAGTGGATGACATTGTCCTGGTCAGCGAAGACGAAATTCGTAACAGCATGATTGCTTTAATTCAACGCAACAAAGTGGTGACAGAAGGTGCAGGCGCACTGGCATGTGCTGCTTTATTAAGCGGGAAATTAGATGCCTATATCCAGAACAGAAAAACGGTCAGCATTATTTCTGGCGGCAATATCGATCTTTCCCGTGTATCGCAAATTACGGGTTTAGCAGACGCATAAACCCGGCTATTAATCTCTTCGTTGAGGATAGGATATGAGTACTACTGACAGCATTGTATCCAGCCAGACAAAACAGTCGTCCTGGCGTAAATCAGACACCACCTGGACACTGGGTTTATTTGGTACTGCCATCGGCGCCGGGGTGTTGTTCTTCCCCATCCGCGCAGGATTTGGCGGTTTAATCCCCATTCTTTTGATGTTGGTACTGGCGTACCCCATCGCGTTTTATTGCCACCGTGCGCTGGCGCGTCTGTGTCTGTCCGGGTCAAACCCGTCCGGCAACATCACGGAAACGGTTGAAGAGCACTTTGGTAAGACGGGCGGCGTGGTCATCACGTTCCTCTATTTCTTCGCGATTTGTCCGCTGCTGTGGATTTATGGCGTCACCATTACTAACACGTTCATGACGTTCTGGGAAAACCAGTTGCAGATGCCGGCGCTGAACCGTGGTTTTGTGGCACTGTTCCTGCTGCTGCTGATGGCGTTCGTTATCTGGTTTGGTAAGGATCTGATGGTTAAAGTGATGAGCTACCTGGTATGGCCGTTCATTGCCAGCCTGGTGCTGATCTCGCTGTCGCTGATCCCTTACTGGAACTCTGCGGTGATCGATCAGGTCGATATCAGTAATATCGCCTTAACCGGTCACGATGGCATTCTGGTCACCGTGTGGCTGGGGATTTCCATCATGGTGTTCTCGTTCAACTTCTCGCCGATCGTTTCGTCTTTCGTGGTCTCTAAGCGTGAAGAATACGAGAAAGATTTTGGCCGTGAATACACCGAGCAGAAATGTTCTCAGATCATCTCTCGCGCCAGCATGCTGATGGTCGCTGTGGTCATGTTCTTCGCCTTTAGCTGCCTGTTCACGCTCTCTCCGGCAAACATGGCAGATGCGAAAGCACAGAACATTCCGGTATTGTCTTATCTGGCAAACCACTTCGCTTCCCTGTCCGGAACGAAGTCGACTTTCGCCACCGTGCTGGAATATGGCGCCTCGATTATTGCGCTGGTTGCCATCTTCAAATCCTTCTTCGGTCACTACCTGGGAACGCTGGAAGGGCTGAATGGTCTGGTGCTGAAGTTCGGTTACAAAGGCGATAAAACGAAGGTTTCCTCCGGCAAACTTAACACCATCAGCATGATCTTCATCATGGGGTCTACCTGGATTGTGGCTTATGCCAACCCGAACATTCTGGACCTGATTGAAGCGATGGGTGCGCCAATTATTGCCTCACTGCTGTGCCTGTTGCCGATGTATGCCATTCGTAAGGCACCGTCGCTGGCGAAATACCGTGGCCGTCTGGATAACGTGTTTGTCACCGTCATCGGTCTGCTGACCATTCTGAACATCGTGTACAAACTGTTTTAATCCTTAAGCTCAGGATGAGCGGAGTAGTGAAATGAATGAGTTTCCGATAGTTCTGGTTATTAATTGTGGATCGTCTTCAATTAAGTTTTCAGTACTCGATGCAAATAACTGCGACGTATTAATGGCAGGTATTGCGGATGGTATTAACTCGGAAAATGCGTTCTTATCTGTAAATGGAGGTGAGCCAGTCACACTGGCTCACCACAGCTACGAAGGCGCATTAAAGGCGATTGCGTTTGAACTGGAAAAACGTAATTTAAATGACAGCGTGGCCTTAATTGGCCACCGTATTGCTCACGGCGGAAATATCTTTACCGAGTCAGCGATTATTACTGATGAGGTTATTGACAATATTCGCCGTGTTTCACCCCTGGCGCCGTTACATAATTACGCCAATCTGAGCGGAATTGAATCCGCACAGCATCTGTTCCCCGGCGTCACCCAGGTGGCGGTGTTTGATACCAGCTTCCATCAGACCATGGCGCCAGAAGCGTATCTGTATGGCCTGCCGTGGAAGTATTTCGAAGAGCTGGGCGTGCGGCGCTATGGCTTTCACGGAACGTCGCACCGCTATGTTTCTCAACGCGCGCATGAACTGCTTGCGCTGTCCGAACAGGACTCCGGCCTGGTGATCGCCCACCTCGGCAACGGCGCGTCAATTTGTGCCGTCCGTAATGGTCACAGCGTCGACACCTCAATGGGGATGACGCCGCTGGAAGGGTTGATGATGGGTACGCGTAGCGGCGACGTGGACTTTGGCGCGATGGCGTGGGTCGCCAGCGAAACCCACCAGACTCTGAGCGATCTGGAGCGGGTAGTGAATAAAGAGTCCGGTTTGCTCGGCATTTCTGGCCTGTCGTCCGACTTAAGGGTGCTGGAAAAAGCCTGGCATGAAGGACATGAGCGGGCACAGCTGGCGATTAAAACCTTTGTTCACCGCATTGCCCGTCATATTGCCGGACATGCCGCTTCGTTACACCGTCTGGACGGCATTATTTTTACCGGTGGTATTGGTGAGAACTCGGTATTAATTCGTCGTCTGGTGGTTGAGCATCTGGCGGTATTGGGGGTGAATATCGACAGCGACCGAAATAATCTGTCGAATTCTCATGGCGAGCGCATTATTTCCGCCCCTGATGCCCGGGTTATTTTCGCCGTGATCCCGACGAACGAAGAAAAAATGATTGCGCTCGATGCGATTCAATTAGGCCGCATTAACGCAGCCGTGGAATACGCCTAATTTATTTGTTGTTCTGTAGAGAGATTATTTTTCATGAAGGTAGATATCGATACCAGCGATATGCTGTATGCCGAAGCATGGCTTGGCTTTAAAGGTACGGACTGGAAAGAAGAAATTAATGTCCGTGATTTTATTCAGCACAACTATACGCCTTATGAAGGGGATGAATCCTTCCTTGCGGATGCAACGCCTGCAACTACGGCATTGTGGGAAAAGGTGATGGCGGGCATTCGTATCGAAAACGCGACCCATGCGCCGGTCGATTTCGATACCAATATTGCGACCACCATTACTGCGCACGATGCGGGTTACATTGAGCAGGAACTGGAGAAGATTGTCGGTCTGCAAACGGATAAGCCGCTGAAGCGTGCGCTGCATCCGTTTGGCGGCGTCAACATGATCAAAAGCTCGTTCGATGCTTATGGTCGTGAGATGGATCCGAACTTCGAGTACCTGTTCACCGAACTGCGTAAAACCCACAACCAGGGCGTTTTTGACGCCTATTCTCCGGACATGCTGCGCTGCCGTAAATCCGGTGTGCTGACCGGTTTGCCGGACGGCTATGGTCGTGGGCGCATCATCGGTGATTATCGCCGTGTGGCGCTGTACGGCATCCGCTATCTGGTGCGTGAGCGTGAGTTGCAGTTCGCCGATCTCCAGTCAAATCTGGAGTGGGGACAGAGTCTGGAAGCCACGATTCGCCTGCGTGAAGAGCTGGCGGAGCACCGTCGTGCGTTGCTGCAAATGCAGGAGATGGCGGCGAAATATGGCTGCGATATCTCTCGCCCGGCGCGTAACGCGCAGGAAGCGGTACAGTGGGTCTATTTTGCCTATCTGGCGGCGGTGAAATCGCAAAACGGCGGCGCGATGTCGCTGGGTCGCACCGCATCGTTCCTCGATATTTATATCGAGCGCGATTTCAATGCCGGGATCCTGACAGAGCAACAGGCGCAGGAGTTGATCGACCACTTCATCATGAAGATCCGGATGGTGCGCTTCCTGCGTACGCCGGAGTTTGACACGCTGTTCTCCGGCGATCCGATCTGGGCGACCGAAGTCATCGGCGGGATGGGGCTGGATGGCCGCACGCTGGTGACCAAAAACGCTTTCCGTTACCTGCATACGCTGCACACGATGGGGCCGGCACCGGAGCCAAACCTCACCGTGCTGTGGTCAGAAGCGTTACCCATCGCGTTCAAAAAATATGCCGCGCAGGTCTCTATCGTCACCTCGTCACTGCAATATGAAAACGACGATCTGATGCGGACCGACTTTAACAGCGATGATTACGCGATCGCCTGCTGCGTGAGCCCGATGGTTATCGGTAAGCAGATGCAGTTCTTCGGTGCGCGCGCCAACCTCGCCAAAACGCTGCTGTACGCAATCAACGGCGGGGTGGATGAGAAGCTGAAAATTCAGGTGGGGCCGAAAACCGCGCCGCTGCTGGACGACGTGCTGGACTACGACACGGTGATGGACAGTCTGGACCACTTTATGGACTGGCTGGCGGTGCAGTACATCAGCGCGCTGAACATCATTCACTACATGCACGACAAGTACAGCTACGAAGCGTCGCTGATGGCGCTGCACGATCGCGACGTCTATCGCACGATGGCGTGCGGGATTGCCGGGCTGTCGGTGGCGGCGGATTCACTTTCTGCAATCAAGTACGCGACGGTGAAACCGGTTCGCGACCATAACGGGCTGGCGGTCGATTTCGTGATTGAAGGGGAATATCCGCAATACGGCAATAACGACGAGCGCGTGGATAGCATTGCCTGCGATCTGGTTGAACGCTTTATGAAGAAAATTAAAGTGTTGCCGACCTACCGGAACGCGGTACCGACGCAGTCGATTCTGACTATCACCTCCAACGTGGTGTACGGACAGAAAACCGGGAATACCCCAGATGGACGCCGCGCCGGAACGCCATTTGCGCCGGGCGCTAACCCGATGCACGGGCGTGACCGCAAAGGTGCTGTCGCCTCGCTAACCTCCGTGGCGAAACTGCCGTTCACCTACGCGAAGGACGGGATTTCGTACACCTTCTCGATTGTGCCTGCGGCACTTGGGAAAGAGGATCGGGTGCGGAAAACCAACCTGGTCGGGCTGCTCGATGGTTACTTCCACCATGAAGCGCATGTGGAAGGTGGTCAGCACCTGAACGTTAACGTAATGAACAAGGAAATGTTACTGGATGCCATTGAACATCCGGAAAACTATCCGAACCTGACGATCCGCGTCTCCGGCTACGCTGTGCGCTTCAACGCGCTCACCCGTGAGCAGCAGCAGGACGTCATTTCGCGTACTTTCACCCAGGCGATGTAACGTTATCGGGGCGGTCTGCGGATCGCCCCGATTCACTATGCGTATAAAAACCTGGTCTCCACTGAACGAGTCCGAGGGTCTAGAAATGATTAGCGCATTCGATATTTTCAAACCTGGCATTGGTCCATCCAGCTCCCATACCGTAGGGCCGATGAATGCAGGAAAACGGTTTATCGATCAACTGGTCAGCAGTGGAAGCTTATCGCGCACGACGCGCATGTCGGTTGATCTGTATGGTTCACTGTCGCTGACCGGAAAAGGCCACGCGACCGATACTGCCATTATGATGGGGCTGGCCGGAAACACTCCGCAAAGCGTCAACATTGACGCCATCCCCGCGTTTATTGACGAGGTGACCCGTACTGGCCGCTTGCCGGTCGCTGAGGGGTTACATGTCGTCGATTTCCCGGTTACCGACAGCATTGTTTTTCATGGTGAAACGCTGCCACGGCACGAGAACGGTATGCGGATCACCGCCTGGGAAAACCAGGAGACGCTGCTGAGTAAAACCTACTACTCGATTGGCGGCGGGTTTATCGTGGAGGAAGAGCGCTTTGGTCAGGCGCACGACGTGGAAGCGCCGGTCCCTTATGATTTTCATTCCGCCAGCGAGCTGCTGAAACTGTGCGAGCGCAATGGCCTTTCAGTCTCCGGGCTGATGATGCAAAACGAACTGGCGCTGCGCAGCAAGGTGGAGATTGATGCCGGATTTGCTCAGATCTGGGAAGTGATGCACGCTGGCATAGAACGCGGGATGAATACCGAAGGCGTCTTACCCGGCCCGCTGAATGTACCGCGCCGCGCGGTAGCGTTACGCCGTCTGCTGGTCTCCAGTGACAGTCTCTCCAGCGACCCGATGAACGTCATCGACTGGATCAACATGTTTGCTCTCGCAGTCAGTGAGGAGAATGCGGCGGGCGGGCGCGTGGTCACTGCGCCCACCAACGGGGCATGCGGTATTATTCCAGCCGTTTTGGCCTATTACGATAAATTCCGTCGTCCGCTGAATGCCAACTCCATCGCCCGCTATCTGCTGGCGGCCGGGGCCATTGGGGCGCTGTACAAAATGAATGCGTCAATTTCCGGGGCGGAAGTCGGCTGTCAGGGGGAGATCGGCGTGGCCAGTTCAATGGCGGCGGCGGGGTTGACCGAACTGCTGGGCGGTAGCCCGGCGCAGGTTTGCATCGCGGCGGAAATTGCTATGGAGCACAACCTCGGCTTAACCTGCGACCCGGTCGCCGGGCAGGTGCAGATCCCGTGTATTGAGCGTAATGCGATCAACGCAGTCAAGGCGGTCAACGCCGCACGTATGGCGCTGCGCCGTACCTCCGAGCCGCGTGTCTCGCTGGATAAGGTCATCGAAACGATGTACGAGACGGGTAAGGACATGAACGATAAGTACCGCGAAACATCACGCGGTGGTTTAGCGATCAAAGTGGTGTGCAGTTAGCTAACGCCAGAAAGTTTGCCGGATGACGGCTGTCGCCTTATCGGGCCTACACGTTCATCGTTCGTAGGCCCGATAAGCTTGCGCCATCGGGCATTTGGTTGTTTTGCCGGATGACGGCTGTCGCCTTATCCGGCCTACACGTTCATCATTCGTAGGCCCGATAAGCTTGCGCCATCGGGCATTTCATTCATTTCAGCCATCTGGAAAGCACACTTTGGTGTGCTTTTTTGTTGTGATCTCTTTCAAATTTAGAAAAAAATGACATATAAACGTTTTTAAATAGAAAAAATTTCTTAACTTATAGAAAATATCAGGGTTATTTTGTGACGTTTTTCTCTGCGCCTGAGCGTATCCTTTTTTCCATTCTAATGACTCGCCTGCATACCCCGTACCGCGTATCGCCTTGATGCGGCACGACAAAAAATAAAAATATACCCTACACAATGAGCGAGAATTTTATGGAAACGGCAACGAACAGTAGCGTCATTCTCGACGCCAGCGCCCCTGCGCGCCGGGCTGGAATGACAGAGAGTGAGTGGCGGGAAGCGATTAAATTCGACAGTACCGACACCGGTTGGGTCATTATGAGTATCGGGATGGCGATTGGCGCGGGGATTGTTTTTCTCCCGGTCCAGGTCGGTTTGATGGGGCTGTGGGTCTTTTTGCTCTCGTCGGTTATCGGTTATCCCGCTATGTATCTGTTTCAGCGTCTGTTTATTAATACGCTGGCGGAGTCCCCGGAATGTAAAGATTATCCCAGCGTCATCAGCGGGTATCTGGGGAAAAACTGGGGCATTCTGTTAGGCGCGCTGTACTTTGTGATGCTGGTTATCTGGATGTTCGTTTATTCCACCGCTATCACCAACGACAGCGCTTCCTATTTGCATACTTTTGGTGTGACAGAGGGACTGCTATCCGATAACCCGTTCTATGGTCTGGTGCTGATCTGCATTCTCGTGGCTATCTCTTCACGCGGTGAGAAACTGTTGTTCAAAATCTCTACCGGTATGGTGCTGACCAAACTGCTGGTCGTGGCGGCGCTGGGGGTGTCGATGGTTGGCATGTGGCATTTGTACAATATTGGCGCGTTGCCGCCGATGGCGCTGCTGGTTAAGAACGCGATTATCACGCTACCGTTTACCCTGACCTCAATCCTGTTTATCCAGACCCTGAGCCCGATGGTGATCTCCTACCGCTCCCGTGAGAAATCCGTCGAGGTGGCGCGTCACAAAGCGCTACGCGCCATGAATATTGCCTTCGGCATTTTGTTTGTCACCGTGTTCTTCTACGCCGTCTCCTTTACGCTGGCAATGGGACACGACGAAGCGGTTAAAGCCTATGAGCAGAATATCTCCGCGCTGGCGATTGCTGCACAGTTCATCAGCGGTGCGGGCGCCGGTTGGGTGAAAGTCGTGAGCGTCATCCTGAACATTTTCGCCGTGATGACCGCGTTCTTTGGCGTCTATTTAGGCTTTCGCGAAGCCACGCAGGGGATTGCGATGAACATTCTGCGTCGCAAACTGCCGGCTGAGAAGATCAATGAAACGCTGGTGCAGCGCGGCATCATGCTGTTTGCCATTTTACTGGCCTGGAGCGCTATCGTGCTCAACGCGCCGGTTCTGAGTTTTACGTCGATTTGTAGTCCCATTTTCGGCATGGTGGGATGTTTGATCCCCGCCTGGCTGGTCTACAAAGTCCCTGCATTGCACAAATACAAAGGGGCGTCGCTGTATCTGATTATCGTCACCGGTTTGTTGCTGTGCGTATCTCCGTTCCTGGCTTTTTCCTGATTTATCCTGAAGGTTGTTGTTATGTCTGAGACGATAAAAAATCCGTTGTGGCAGCGTTTCATCCGCGCAGTAGAGGAAGAGGTGAAACCCGCACTGGGCTGTACGGAACCGGTTTCCCTTGCACTGGCAGCGGCGGTGGCGGCCTCTGAACTGCAGGGCGCGGTGGAGCGAATCGATGCCTGGGTCTCGCCCAATCTGATGAAAAACGGACTGGGGGTGACGGTGCCGGGAACCGGTATGGTTGGGCTGCCAATCGCCGCCGCGCTGGGGGCGATTGGCGGGAATGCGAACGCCGGACTGGAGGTGCTGAAAGATGCCTCCGCGCAGGCCATTGCCGATGCGAAAGCGATGCTGAAAGCGGGCAAGGTGTCGGTGATGTTGCAGCAACCCTGTGATGACATCCTGTTTTCTCGCGCAAAGGTCTATAGCCATGACGGCTGGGCGTGCGTCACCATTGTCGGCGGTCATACTCACATTGTGCGGATCGAAACCCATACCGGCGTGAAGTTTACTCAGCAGGCGAATGCGGACGATGAGGCGCAGGAATCGCCGTTGGCGGTGCTTTCTGAGACCTCGCTGGAAGAAATTCTGGCGTTTGTGAATACCGTACCGTTCGACGCTATTCGTTTTATTCTCGACGCCGCCCGACTTAACGGCGCGCTGTCACAGGAAGGGTTACGGGGAAACTGGGGACTGCACATTGGCGCAACGCTGGAAAAGCAGTGCGCACGCGGTCTGCTGGCAAACGATCTTTCGACGGCGATCCTTATCCGGACCAGTGCGGCGTCGGATGCGCGTATGGGCGGCGCGACGCTGCCCGCCATGAGTAACTCCGGCTCCGGCAATCAGGGGATCACCGCCACGGTACCGGTGATGGTGGTGGCTGAACACTTTGGCGTGGATGAAGAAAAACTGGCGCGTGCGCTGATGCTTTCCCATCTGAGCGCAATCTACATACACCACCAGCTCCCGCGTCTGTCGGCGCTGTGTGCTGCGACGACCGCCGCGATGGGTGCCGCGGCAGGGATGGCCTGGCTGGTGGACGAAGGGCGCTACAGCACGATCTCGATGGCGATCAGCAGCATGATTGGCGATGTCAGCGGAATGATTTGCGATGGGGCATCTAACAGTTGTGCGATGAAAGTCTCCACCAGTGCTTCTGCGGCGTGGAAGGCGGTGCTGATGGCGTTGGACGATACGGCGGTCACCGGTAACGAAGGGATTGTGGCGCACAACGTGGAACAATCTATTGCCAACCTGTGCGCGTTGGCGTGTCATTCTATGCAGCAAACGGACAAACAGATTATCGAGATCATGGCCCGTAAAGCGCATTAAGTGGAGGGCTGACAGCCTGATGGCGCGACGCTTATCCGGCCTACGAACGTGTAGGCCTGATAAAGCGCTTGCGCTGTCATCCGGCAATGAGGATCAGGCGGCAGCGTCTTCCTCGGAAAGACGAACTTCGGCGTCCGCGACAATCGCCTCCAGCTCGGTCAGCATCGCCTCGTAGTCAAACGCACGGGGCGCGGTGTCGGTTTCTGCCGTTGCCACTTTCCCTGTCGGGGCCTGTTTTTTCGCTTTCTTACTCATACACCACTCCGGTTACCGATTACACCGGCAAATCTATCAGCAAAGCGCGTAACGGCGTATCGGCAACGAGCGTTATGTTAGCTTCGTCACGAATAAAGGCCCCGTCACCACAGGTCAGCGCTTCACGCGCTTCATCGTGGGTGACGGCGTGAAAGGTGCCGTGAATGGACTGCAAATAAGCGCGCGGGCCGTGAAGCTGAAAACTCAGTGACTCGCCCTGATTCAGCTCAATATGGTGTACCCACGCCTGCTGGCGCAACTGTAGACTGCCGTTCTCACCATCGGGTGAGGCGATCAGTTGCTGTTTAGCCTTCGTCAGTTTTGTCTTCTGCACCAGAGCATTCTCGCGCTCAGGACAGGCGTCGAGCCACAATTGCATACGCGTAAGCGGTTTGTCTTTGCTGATATTATGTTCGCTGTAGCTGATACCCGGCTGCGCCGCGAGCAGCAACGCTTCACCCGCCTGGGCCTGCACATGGTTGCCTTCACTGTCACGATACTCTGCAACGCCTTCGAGAATCAGATTAAGCACGTCCACCTTTGGCCAGGTGCGCGGCTGGAAGGACGCACCGGGCGCCAGGACTTCCTGATTGAGCACACGCAGCGATGCGTAGCCCAGCAGTTTTGGGTCGAAATAGTGTCCAAAGGAGAAGGTATAACGGGCCTGCAGCCAGCCGTAGTCTGCTTGTCCGCATTGTTTGGCTGTTCGGGTAGTAATCATAGTTCTTGACCTCTCTTTACTTCCTTTTATGTTAAGGGGCTGGACGCTGCATTGTTAGCCAGATATTCTGCCCGGTATGTTCAAATTTCCTGAATGAGAACGATATGGCCAAAGAAAGGGCGTTAACGCTTGAGGCATTACGCGTAATGGACGCGATAGATCGCCGCGGTAGCTTTGCCGCAGCGGCCGATGAACTGGGGCGCGTGCCGTCTGCGCTCAGCTACACCATGCAGAAGCTGGAAGAAGAGCTGGATGTGGTGTTGTTTGACCGCTCCGGACATCGAACAAAATTCACAAACGTTGGGCGCATGCTGCTGGAAAGAGGGCGTGTGCTGCTGGAGGCGGCAGATAAGCTCACCACGGACGCTGAGGCGCTGGCGCGAGGGTGGGAAACGCATCTGACCATTGTGACCGAGGCGCTGGTGCCAACCCCGGCCTTTTTCCCGCTGATCGACAAACTGGCTGTTAAAGCCAATACGCAGCTTTCGGTGATTACCGAGGTGCTGGCGGGGGCGTGGGAGCGCCTGGAACAAGGCCGGGCGGATATTGTGGTGGCCCCGGACATGCACTTTCGTTCGTCGTCAGAAATTAATTCCCGCAAGCTGTATACTCTGATGAACGTCTATGTTGCCGCGCCGGATCACCCGATTCATCAGGAGCCGGAGCCGCTGTCGGAAGTAACGCGGGTGAAGTATCGCGGCGTTGCGGTCGCGGATACCGCGCGTGAACGTCCGGTATTAACCGTGCAACTGCTGGATAAGCAAGCGCGCCTCACCGTCAGCACCATCGAAGATAAGCGTCAGGCGTTGCTGGCAGGATTAGGGGTGGCGACGATGCCGTATCCGCTGGTGGAACAGGATATTGCGGAAGGACGACTGCGCGTGGTCAGTCCGGAATCGACCAGCGAGATTGACATCATTATGGCCTGGCGAAGAGACAGTATGGGGGAAGCTAAAGCCTGGTGTCTGCGTGAAATTCCCAAACTGTTTGCCAGGAAATAAACGACGCTTTCTTCAGGATTACCATATTCGGGGCAAACCGATTGCCCCGAAGCCGATCAGCGCATTTCGTTTTACTTAGGGTTTGGCCCGAAGCGGTTTTCACCTGGCGTGCCGTCCTGACAGTTGAAGATGAGGATCACCAACCAGCCGATGACGGGAATCACTAACAGTAACAGCCACCAGGCCGTTCGATCAGTGTCGTGCAGACGTCGGAACTGAACGGCCCAACTGGGTAAAAAGACGAGGATCGCGTAAATCGTCGTCAGTATTCCTTCTCCTCCGGCGCGCTGCCAGCCAAGCATCTTATCCAGGACGCCCAGAACGAACGTGAAGATAATGTTGACCAGCACAAACATCCAGAACTCTTTGCGACGGGCCCGACCGCCGAAACCAATGTAATTGCGTAAAACGTTTATATACCAGTCCATTTTCGCCTCAACCTTGTGACAATCACTTGTTTTCAAAGCAATCAGAATAAGAATAGATGCGAATGATTAGGTGGTAAATGTCTGAATAGTGAATTAATAAGGCACCGCGAAGGGTGCCTTGAGAGGGATGACAAACTTCATCCCGATACCGGACAAGCAGAGCGCTCCTTAATTAAAAACCAGGAAAATCAATTCATTGATTTTCGGCTGATAATCACAAAGAAGGAAAAACCCCGTTTTTTCCTTCTTTGTCAGCGGTCTGAGGCACCGCGAAGGGTGCCTGGATTCACTCTTTGAAACGGCTGTCACGCCCGTGCGGTTCGTCGAGATCCTGCCACGGGCCAATGGAGATAATGCCCGTCGGGTTAATGGTCTTATGACTGCGGAAATAGTGATTGCGAATATGATCAAAATTGACCGTTTCCGCGATGCCTGGCATCTGATAAATATCACGCAGAAAACCATACAGGTTGAGATAGTCGCTGATGCGATGCTTGTCGCATTTGAAATGTGTGACATACACCGGATCAAAGCGGATGAGCGTTGTCCATAAGCGAATATCAGCCTCTGTGAGTCGATTACCTGTCAGATAGCGATGCTGACCGAGGATCTGCTCCAGTCGCGCCAGCGCGGTAAAGACGTTTTCTACCGCGTCATCATAGGCTTGCTGACTGGTGGCGAAGCCCGCTTTATAGACGCCATTGTTAACGTTGTCATAAATCCAGCCGTTCAGTTCGTCGATCTTGTTGCGCAGTTCAGGGGGATAGTAGTCCCCGGCTTTTGCACCCTGCGCATCGAACGCCGTATTGAACATGCGAATGATTTCAGCAGATTCATTACTGACAATCGTATGGTTCTTTTTATCCCACAAGACTGGCACGGTGACGCGGCCGCTGTAATGGGGATCGGCGTGCAGGTAAAGCTGATACAGAAATTCGTGCTGATATAAGGTATCGCCTGTGGCCGCCGGGAAATCATCGTCAAAAGTCCAGCCGTTTTCCAGCATCAGTGGATTCACGACCGAGACGGAGATAAACGGCTCCAGTCCCTTGAGCTTACGCAGAATTAACGTACGGTGCGCCCATGGACAGGCGAGAGAAACATACAGGTGATAGCGGTCTTTTTCTGCCGCAAAACCGCCTTCGCCGGAAGGGCCCGGCGCGCCATCCGGCGTGAGCCAGTTGCGGAATGCCGATACCGAACGTTGAAATTTGCCCCCGGTGGATTTGGTGTCATACCAGGTGTCATGCCAGACGCCGTCGATCAGTTGTCCCATGATTTCTTTCCCTCAGATAGCAAAAACGAGGAGAAAATCCCCTCGTTCTTTTTCATTCATTATAGAGCGCTTACCACTTTTTGTTCAGTACACGGTCGATACTGAATGCGCCCGGACCGGTGATGCCCAGCAGCAGGAAGCCGCCAGCGATGGTCAGGTTTTTCATGAACATCAGTGAGTTCACGCCTTCTGCAAAGTTGCTGTGGAAGATAAACGCGGTCAGCAGTGTAAAGCCTGCGGTAAACAGCGCGGTGGTACGGGTCAGGAAACCGAACAGAATCGCCAGACCGCCGCCGAACTCAAGCAAAATGGTCAGTGGCAGCAGGAATCCCGGAACGCCCATCGCTTCCATATACTGTTGGGTACCTGCGTAACCGGTGATTTTTCCCCAACCTGCAGTAATAAACAGGATTGGCATCAGAATACGCGCTACCAGTACACCAACATCTTCTAATTTTTTCATTCTTCTCTCCAGGAACTACACAGACTGCTGATTTTGTTTTTTGGGTGCAATTTCGCGGTGTTCCGCGTCATTGCTGTCGATGGAGAGAATCATAAGCGTGAAGAATGAGAATTGTTAGCAAGGAAAACTGTCAATATCTTTCAAAAATTTTGATTTTTCGGTGGGGCGATATTGAAGATTGGGTAAGCGAAGCGCTCCCGGTACAGCTGCCGGATGGCGGCTACGCCTTATCCGGCCTACATATTGAGTGTGAGAGTCGGATAAGCGAAGCGCCATTAGGCGAAGTAGGAAGAGGTCGAGTGCGTAGGCCTGATAAGCGAAGCGCCATCAGGCAACAGATGAGCGCAGCGTCTTTTTAATCAGTCGCCAGGCGCTCCAGACGCCGAACCCGCGCCTTGCCCAACGCACGAGCAGGTTAGGGTGGCGAATCGTCCAGATCGCCATCACGCTGCTGCCGACCAGCGCCCAGGAGCGCAAGCTCAGCAGCGTGTTCCAGCCACGATCGTAAGCGCCCGTGGCATCCAGCCAGTCACGACGACTGGCTGAAAGATCCAGCCGTTGCTGTTGGATCTCACGAAGCAGTTGGGCCTTACGTTGTGCGCGTTCGACTTTACCGCTCACGGCTCTCCTCCTCGAGCAATTGCCGGTCATTCGCCAGTTCATGGCGGGTATGGCGCAATAACGTGGAGCGCCGCGCTTTTCGCAGCGTCCATATTCCGCCAATAAGCGCCAGAGCCAGCAGAACGACCGTGGTGGCAATCATCGCATTGAGCCGATACTGCGGGTCGACGGCCCAGATGATTAACACCATCAGGCTCATCAAACCAAATGCAGCGAAAAGCATGGTGAGTCCCAGCATCAGCAGAAGCTGAAAAAGGTTCGCCTTTTCTTCTTCAAGCTCGACGACGGCCAGACGCAACCGCGTTTCCACCATCTCAACGAGAAGAGTGACAATCCGCTGCCCGATACCCAGAACGCTTTTCCCGGGCCCTTGTGCGTGATGAGGATCCGCCATCATTAACGACGCGTCAGCAGAACGCCCAGCACAACGCCCACGGCCGCGCCAATCCCGACGCCGGTCCACGGATTTTCGCGCACATAGTCGTCAGCACGCGCAGCGGCTTCACGGGTCTGTTTGGCAATGGCATCACCCGTTTCACCGAGGCGATAGCGGCTCTCTTTCAGCGCACGCTCGGCTTTACTGCGGAGCTTACTCAACTCTTCTTTCGATTTATCACCAGAGGAGTTCAGCACCTCTTCCAGCGTATCGGCCAGGGATTTCAACTCAGCGCGCAGATGTTCCGATGTGTTTTCTTTCGACATAGTATTCTCCAGGTGAGTAAGTGGTACTGATACTTAGTAGTCGCGAGCCTCGAGCTCTTTCAGTTCCGCTCGCGCTTCAGCCAGTTTACGCTCGCGTTTGGCAATTTTGTCCGCATCGCCTTTTTGCTTTGCTTCGGCGAGATCGCGCTGACGTTCGGCGATTTCTTCCTTCTGCTCAGCAATTTTTTCCTGATGATCGGCACGCAGCTTGCTGTCAGTACAGTGGGCCCTGACTTCGCTGAGCGCTTTTTTCAGCCCATTGATGCGATTCTGGTTATTGTGCTTCTCGGCGTAGCTGATTTCCCGTTGAATATCCTGCTCTTTTTCCTGGCAGAGCGTGTTAGCGTAGCTGCCGGCACTGAGGGCGAAAAGGGAGATAGCGAAAGCGATGCGGTATTTCATTCTTGAACCTTCCATTGTGACTCGTCCCCATGAATTCAGGAACGATGATCCAGTGATAAAGCGACAGGGTGACCCCATCGCCTCATTAATCATAGACATTAATCGCAGAAATCACCAAAGTGGGTGATATGATTCGGATTCCTGGAGATTACCCTACCCGATGTGGAGTGTCGCGTAAACGTGACAACCACTGGACGGCCTGATTGCTATCATCCTGCTGGGCAATGATGTAGCCGTGCGGCAGCGTTTTGTCGAGCACCGCTTTGGCGGCGGCACTCTGGGCGCTGGAATCGAAAGTGATGAGCAGAGTGTCATTCTTCGGTGTAATGCTTTTAAAACGAATGCCGTTAGCGTCGAGGTGATGCCAGATCGAGAAGCCGTCCGGCACGCTGGCCCCCTGGTGAACGGCACGGATCGCCAGCGTGGATTCTTGCTGACGAACGGCTGACCAGACTAACAGCATGGCGCTCAACGCCAGCAGAAAGGCGGTGCTCCAGGCCAGTTGTTTAAGCGTTATGCGCGGTTTCAGCATCCCTTACCCTCGATTCCCGTATTTCTTTTTCCACAGGACGACCAGTGAACCGCCCAGGCCAAAAACCAGTAGCACGACGGGTAACAGCATCAGGCATGACATCAGCTGATCTTCATACTTCAGAAATACCGGCGTTTTCCCCAGCAGATAACCCAGGCTGGTTAAAATCAGCACCCACAGCAAGCCACTCATCCAGTTGAAAAATTGAAAGCGGGCATTATTCAGGCCGGATAAGCCAGCGATGGTAGGCAGTAAGGTACGAACAAATGCGATAAAACGACCAATCAGCAGGGCGGAAAGACCATGCTTATGGAACAAATGGTGCGCGCGTTGGTGATAGTGGGCCGGTAGGTGCGATAACCAGTTTTGTACGATGCGGGTATTGCCCAGCCATCGACCCTGAATATAGCTCAGCCAGCAACCGAGGCTTGCCGCTGCGGTCAGCAACAGAATGGTTTGCGGAAAGCCCATGGCACCTTTGGCAATCAGAACGCCCACTAACACCAGCAAACTGTCGCCAGGCAAAAAGGCGGCTGGCAGCAACCCGTTCTCCAGAAACAGAATCATAAATAAAACAAAATACAGCATGCCAATCATGGAAGGATTGGCCAGTGTTTCAAAATCCTGCGCCCACAGGGCATGCAGTAATTGAGTCAAAAGTTCCATTCAGTATTCCAGGTCGAATTGGTTAACGTCACGCCGGGTTTAACAGTTTGCTACGCCGCATCATTGTTAGTGTTTTACATGGTGTGCGGACGGCGCAAAGCCGCGGCCTGAACTATTCCCTGTTAAGAGTTATGAAGTAAGCAAGCACTGACAAACATAAATTCGAATTGCATCTAATTGTAACAAAGGTCAACGTAGTCCGTTATAGAAATTACACGTCCGTGAAAGGTGATTTTGCTGATCGCAGGAGAGGGTGGCGAGAGGATTTACACAGGCTGACACTTTATACCTTTCGCTTACTGACAGGCGCAGCGGCGCGCCTGTCGAATCAAGAACGTTTATTTTGTCGCGTTAGCCGCCGTATCGAGATGAACGACCGGATTTTCGGCAAACAGATAACGGTCGGCATTAAATTCAAAATCGTCGCTGGTTTCATTGAACAGCATGATTTTCGTGTTTTCGAGATGCTGCCACATCGCCAGTTTTGCCGCATGCGGGTCTTTGCGGATCAATGCCTTCAGGATTTGATCGTGGTCGTCGCACCAGTTATCTACGGTACGCGCATCAATATGTTCGTGCAGTTTCTTCCAGTACGGGTTGTGACTACGCTGTGTCCACATTTTTTCCACGATAGCAGCCAGTGCGGAGTTCTGCGTGGCTAACGCGACCTGAATGTGGAATTGCAGGTCCCATTCGGAGTCGCGGAAACATTTTTCGTTGCGCGCCTGTTCCTGGATCGCCATCAGTTTCATGATGTCCTGCTTGGTGACCTGGGTGGCGGCAAACTCCGCAATGTTGCTTTCGATAAGCTGACGTGCCTGGAGCAATTCAAAAGGACCGTAGTTGGCAAATTCCAGCGACTCGTCAGTGGCCTGCTGGTGGCGCGGTTGATTGGAAATCACGTGGATCCCGGAACCCTTGCGGACCTCAACAAACCCTTCGACTTCCAGCATGATGATGGCTTCACGAACCACGGTACGGCTGACATTTTTTTCATCGGCAATAAAACGCTCTGCAGGCAACTTATCACCCACCAGGTAAACACCCTGTTCGATGCGCTCTTTTAAATCAGCAGCAAGTTGTTGATACAAACGTCGTGGTTCAGTGATTTCCATATGCACTCCAGGCATGATACGGCAGACTGTATTTGTTATACCACTTTCGCGAGTTTGGCTCTATACGCAGAAACGAAAAAGCCGCCTGCGAGTGCCAGCAGGCGGCTGAGATTACTTATGCGTTATCCGTCGGCAGGCTAACTTTGCGCCGCTGGTTCATCGAACTGCGGGCCAGAATCGACGTCACTGGCCGGTTTGTTTTGCAGCACGGTCCAGATAACCAGCGCGCCCAACAGGTCGAACACGGCCAGTACCGCAAACAGCGGGCTGAAGCCAATGGTGTCTGCCAGCGCGCCGACCACCAGGGCGAACAGCGTACTCGCCAGCCAGGCGGACATCCCGGTCAGACCGTTCGCCGTTGCCACTTCGTTACGACCAAAGACATCAGAAGAGAGCGTAATCAGCGCACCGGACAGAGCCTGGTGAGCAAAACCACCAATACACAGCAGCATGATGGCGATGTATGGGCTGGTGAACAGACCGATCATCCCTGGGCCAATCATCAGTACGGCGCCCAGCGTAACGACCATTTTGCGCGAGACAATAAGGTTAACGCCAAACCAGCGCTGGAACAGCGGCGGCAGATAGCCACCCACGATGCAACCGAGGTCTGCAAACAGCATCGGCATCCAGGCGAACATCGCAATTTCTTTCAGGTTAAAGCCATAGACTTTGAACATGAACAGCGGGATCCAGGCGTTAAACGTCCCCCAGGCCGGTTCTGCCAGGAAACGCGGCAGGGCGATACCCCAGAACTGGCGGTTACGCAGGATCTGCGCGAGTGACATTTTCTTTTTGGTGCTGTTTTTGTGCTGCGCTTCCTGACCATTAATAATGTAGTCGCGCTCTTCGTCCGTCAGTTTTTTCTGGTCACGCGGATGCTTATAGAAGATAAGCCAGGACATGGCCCAGATGAAGCTCAGGACACCAGAGATGATGAACGCCATCTGCCAGCTGTGCATCACGATCGCCCAGACAACCAGCGGCGGGGCAATCATCGCACCGATAGAGGAGCCGACGTTAAAGTAGCCGACTGCAATGGAGCGCTCTTTCGCCGGGAACCATTCGGAACTGGCTTTCAGTCCCGCCGGGATCATCGCGGCTTCTGCCGCACCGACCGCGCCACGCGCCAGCGCCAGGCCACCCCAGCTTCCTGCCAGCGCGGTTGCGCCACAGAAAACGGCCCATAGCACGGCAAACATTGCGTAGCCTATTTTGGTACCCAGTATATCCAGCACATAGCCGGCAACAGGTTGCATGACAGTGTAAGCAGCAGAATAGGCTGCGATGATATAGGAGTACTGTTGGGTGGAGATGTGCAACTCTTCCATCAGAGTTGGCGCCGCTGCCGCCACAGTGTTACGCGTCAGGTAACCCAGCACGGTGCCTAGCGTCACCAGCGCAATCATGTACCAACGTAACCCTTTAATTTTACGCATGTAAAACCTCATCGTTTTGTTATTTCCGCAAAGATCGCGGTCATCTTCCTGCCTGTGGCAGAGGATGCTGTTTACGACGGGGTAACCAAAAAAAAGCCGGTACGCCCGAACGTTGCCATAAATAAATTTTGCTAATTCGGTTTCCGTACCGGTCAATCCGATGATGAATCATCGGTAACTTTGCATTCCGTCGGCTTATGTATCGCGACGGCAGAAAGATAACTTGTCATACAACTTTAAAAGGTGAGTGCCATCACAAAAGTGTGAATCTTAGCAGGGTTATTATTTCGATTAGGCGATGCCAGAGCTGGCGCGGCCTGGGGCGATGTTTACCACTTCGAGGGTAAACAATTTGTCAGCATTTATTGATCTATCTCACGAAAATATCTACAGACTATGGAAATTGGTGTGATAACTTTGTCAGCATCGCTACATAAGCAATCAGACGCACTCGTTGAGAGGAAGACGATAATGACCCCGTTTATGACAGAAGATTTTCTACTTGATACTGAATTTGCCCGCCGTCTGTATCATGATTACGCTAAAGACCAACCTATCTTCGATTACCATTGCCATCTGCCGCCGCAGCAAATCGCCGAAGACTACCGATTCAAGAATCTGTATGACATCTGGCTGAAAGGCGACCATTACAAATGGCGCGCGATGCGCACCAACGGTGTCGCCGAGCGCCTGTGTACCGGCGACGCTTCTGACCGCGAGAAGTTTGACGCGTGGGCGGCGACGGTTCCGCATACTATCGGCAACCCGTTATACCACTGGACACACCTTGAACTGCGTCGCCCATTCGGCGTGACAGGTAAGCTGCTTTCTCCGTCGACGGCGGATGAAATCTGGAATCAGTGCAACGAACTGCTGGCGCAGGATAAATTCTCCGCGCGCGGCATCATGCAGCAGATGAATGTGAAAATGGTCGGCACGACTGACGATCCGATCGATTCGCTGGAGCATCACGCAACGGTCGCAAAAGACAGCAGCTTCTCCGTGAAAGTCTTGCCGAGCTGGCGTCCGGATAAAGCCTTCAATATTGAGCAGGCGACCTTCAACGATTACATGGCAAAACTGGGTGAAGTGTCTGACACCGACATTCGCCGTTTTACCGATCTGCAAAGCGCGCTGACCAAACGTCTGGATCACTTCGCGGCGCACGGCTGCAAAGTTTCCGACCACGCGCTGGATGTGGTGCTGTTCGCCGAGTCCAGCGACGCTGAACTGGATAGCATTCTGGCACGTCGCCTGGCGGGCGAGACGCTGAACGAACATGAAGTGGCGCAGTTCAAAACGGCTGTGCTGGTGTTCCTGGGCGCGGAATATGCGCGTCGCGGTTGGGTACAGCAGTACCATATTGGCGCCCTGCGCAATAACAACCTGCGCCAGTTCAAACTGCTGGGACCGGATGTGGGCTTTGACTCCATCAACGACCGTCCGATGGCTGAAGAGCTGTCAAAACTGCTCAGCAAGCAGAACGAAGAAAACCTGTTGCCGAAAACCATTCTCTACTGCCTGAACCCGCGCGATAACGAGGTGCTGGGCACCATGATCGGCAACTTCCAGGGGGAAGGGATGCCGGGCAAAATGCAGTTCGGTTCCGGCTGGTGGTTCAACGATCAGAAAGACGGCATGGAACGTCAGATGACGCAGCTGGCGCAATTGGGTCTGTTAAGCCGCTTTGTCGGCATGCTGACCGACAGCCGCAGCTTCCTCTCCTACACCCGTCATGAATACTTCCGCCGCATTCTGTGCCAGATGATTGGTCGTTGGGTACAGGCCGGTGAAGCGCCGGCGGATATTCAACTGCTGGGTGAGATGGTGAAAAACATTTGCTTTAACAATGCGCGTGATTACTTCGCCATTGAACTGAACTAAGGTCCGGGGTTGATATGCAATACATCAAAATCCATGTGCAGGATAACGTTGCGGTCGCGCTGGCTGATTTGGCGCAGGGAACAGAAGTCACTGTGGACAACCACACCGTAACGCTTCGCCAGGATGTTGCTCGCGGACATAAATTTGCTCTGAGTGACATTAAGAAAGGGGCGTACGTGATTAAGTATGGCCAGCCTATCGGCCATGCTTTGGCGGACATTGCGGCGGGTGAACATATTCACGCCCACAATACTCGCACCAATCTGAGCGATTTGGATGAGTATAGCTATCAACCTGATTTTCAGGATCTCCCTGCGCAACCAGCGGATCGCGACGTGCAGATTTATCGTCGCGCTAACGGGGACGTCGGGGTACGAAACGAACTCTGGATCCTGCCAACCGTTGGCTGCGTCAACGGGATTGCGCGCCAGATCCAGAGCCGTTTCCTGAAAGAGACCCATGATGCCGAGGGCACCGACGGTGTCTTCCTGTTCAGCCACACTTACGGCTGCTCGCAGCTTGGCGACGATCACATCAATACCCGGACGATGCTGCAAAACATGGTCCGTCACCCGAATGCCGGCGCGGTGCTGGTGATTGGCCTGGGGTGTGAAAACAACCAGGTCGATGCTTTCCGCGAAACGCTGGGCGACTTCGATCCTGAACGCGTGCACTTTATGATTTGTCAGCATCAGGACGATGAAGTGGAGGCCGGAGTTGAGCATCTCCATCAGCTTTATGACGTGATGCGTCATGACAAACGCGAGCCGGGGAAACTGAGCGAGCTGAAGTTTGGTCTGGAGTGTGGCGGTTCTGACGGGCTTTCCGGGATCACCGCGAATCCGATGCTCGGTCGCTTCTCTGACTACATGATTGCCAACGGCGGCACCACCGTGCTGACCGAAGTGCCGGAGATGTTCGGTGCGGAGCAACTGCTGATGAGTCACTGTCGCGACGAAGAGACGTTCGGCAAACTGGTCACCATGGTCAATGACTTCAAGCAGTATTTTATCGCCCACAACCAGCCGATTTACGAGAACCCCTCGCCGGGTAACAAAGCCGGTGGGATCACCACACTGGAAGATAAGTCGCTGGGCTGCACGCAGAAAGCGGGTTCCAGCCAGGTGGTTGACGTGCTGCGCTACGGCGAGCGTCTGAAAACCCACGGGCTGAATCTGCTGAGCGCGCCGGGCAATGATGCGGTTGCTACCAGTGCGCTGGCGGGGGCCGGTTGTCATATGGTGTTGTTCAGCACCGGTCGCGGTACCCCTTACGGCGGATTTGTGCCGACGGTGAAAATCGCCACCAACAGTGAACTGGCCGCGAAGAAAAAGCACTGGATCGACTTTGATGCGGGTCAGTTGATTCACGGCAAAGCGATGCCGCAACTGCTGAATGAGTTCGTGGATACCATCGTCGATTTTGCGAACGGCAAGCCGACCTGTAACGAACGCAATGATTTCCGCGAACTGGCTATCTTTAAAAGCGGCGTAACGTTGTAATTACCCTTTCCCTTTCGGGTAATCACGAGAATCTGGATTTTAAAAACGACGTTTCATATGATGAAGCGTCGTTTGTTTTTGTATTTCCTGACAAGGATCTCCCATGACCGCGTATTGGCTGGCTCAGGGCGTCGGTGTGCTCGCGTTTCTGATTGGCATTACGACGTTTTTCAATCGCGATGAGCGCCGCTTCCGACTCCAGCTTGCCGTTTATAGCGCCACGATAGGCGTACACTTCTTTCTGATGGGCGCCTGGCCCGCCGGGATGAGCGCGGAACTCAATACCGTGCGTACCCTGGTGTCGATGCGCACCCGCAAACTGTGGGTGATGGCGCTGTTCATTATCCTCACGCTGGTGCTTGGGCTGGCAAAACTACAGCATGCGATGGAAATTCTGCCCATCATCGGCACGCTCGCCAGTACCTGGGCGCTGTTCCGCTGTAAAGGATTAACGGTGCGCTGCGTGATGTGGTGCGCAACTGCCTGCTGGGTGGTACACAACTTCTGGCTAGGATCGATCGGCGGTACGCTGATTGAAGGCAGTTTTCTGGTGATGAACGGGCTGAACATTATCCGCTTCTGGCGTATGAAACGCCGGGGTATCGATCCGTTCAAAATTGAGAAAAGCGTACAGGAAGAGAACCCTTCCGCCAGATGACGGAAGGGGCTGGGGCTTAGCTGCGCAGAGGATTATTCGCCAGACGTTCGTCTTCAGCCTGGCAGGCTGCCGCGGTAAACAGAACGTCAGTTGACGAGTTCAGCGCGGTTTCACAGGAATCCTGCAGCACGCCGATGATAAAGCCGACAGCAACCACCTGCATGGCGATATCGTTCGGGATACCAAACATATTACAGGCCAGCGGGATCAGCAGCAGCGAGCCACCCGCAACACCCGATGCGCCACAGGCACACAGAGAAGCGACGACGCTCAACAGCAGCGCGGTAGGCAGATCTACCGGGATCCCCAGCGTATTGACCGCCGCCAGCGTTAACACCGTAATGGTGATCGCCGCGCCCGCCATATTGATGGTTGCGCCCAGCGGGATAGAAACGGAATAGGTATCGCGATCCAGATTCAGTTTTTCACACAGCGCCATATTCACCGGAATATTCGCTGCGGAACTGCGAGTGAAGAAGGCGTAAACGCCGCTTTCACGCAGGCAGGCAAAGACCAGCGGATATGGGTTGCGACGAATTTTCCAGAACACCAGCAGCGGGTTGATAACCAGCGCGACCAGCGCCATACAGCCGACCAGCACAACCAGCAGTTGCGCGTAGCCCCACAGCGTTGCGAACCCAGTGGTCGCCAGCGTGGAAGAAACCAGACCAAAAATACCGATCGGGGCAAAACGAATCACCAGTTTCACCATAAAGGTAACGGCGTTCGACATATCATTGACCAGATTTTTGGTGGTGTCATTGCCGTGGCGCAGAGCAAAACCAAGGCCGACCGCCCACACCAGAATGCCGATATAGTTGGCATTCAGCAGTGCATCAATGGGGTTGGAAACCATGCTCATCAGCAAACCACGCAGTACTTCCACGATGCCTGACGGCGGCACGATATCATGCGAACTGGTGGCCAGATGCAACGTTGAAGGGAAGGCGAAGCTGAAGACTACCGCGGCGAGCGCCGCAGAAAACGTCCCCAACAGATAGAGAAACAGAATCGGGCGAATGCTGGTTTTTTGCCCGTGCTGATGGTTCGCGATCGACGCCATCACTAGCATCAGAACCAGCACCGGTGCGACGGCTTTTAATGCGCCGACGAACAGCGTGCCGAGCAGGCCAACGGCAATGGCCGCCGGTTTTGAAATCCATGCCAGTAAGATCCCCAGTACGAGACCCACCAAAATTTGTTTTACCAGGCTTCCTTGAGCCAAACGCTGGAGCAGCCCCGATGAACGTTGCGTAGTCATTTCTTGATCCTTTCATTGTGTTATTGCCCATCCTCTGGACGTTCTTGGGACGTCTCTTTCCGGATGTAACAAAGTGTTTGCCTGGTTGAGTATAAGGAAAGATAACGCTTCGGGAAGCGAAATATGCTGGATTTTATGTTGCGGTCATATTTTATAACTTTGCATTAACAATGATGTGACATGTTCTGCAAATAGCAGACGTCAGATTGTCTATTGGCCGGGGACGCGCTAGCGCCGCCCGGCACGACAGAATTACGCCTGTTGTTTCTTATCATGCTGGTAGTTGACCCAGGCATTGATCAGTAACGTCACGACCAGGATGCCAAACACCACGCCGAGCGAAATCGCAATCGGGATATGGTAAAAGTCGACGATCAGCATCTTTATACCGATAAACACCAGGATCACCGCCAGACCGTATTTCAGCATGGAGAAACGCTCTGCAACCCCAGACAGCAGGAAGTACATGGCACGCAAGCCCAGGATCGCGAACAGGTTCGAGGTCAGGACGATGAACGGATCGATGGTAACGGCGAAGATGGCGGGAATACTGTCGACCGCAAAAATAACGTCGCTCAGTTCCACCAGAATCAGCACCAGCAGCAGCGGCGTGGCATACAGCAGACCCTTTTTACGCACAAAGAAATGCTCGTTTTCGATGGTATCCGTCATACGCAGATGTCCACGCAGCCAGCGCACCAGCGGTCGGTCGCCGATACCGGAATTGTCCTCTTTCGCCAGCGCCATTTTCACTCCGGTAAACAGGAGGAATGCGCCAAACAGGTACAGGATCCAGTCGAACTGGGTGATAAGCCAGGTACCGGCAAAAATCATGACTGTACGCAGGATAATCGCGCCCAATACGCCGTACACCAGTACCCGACGTTGCAGGGCAGGCGGCACCGAGAAGTAGCTGAACAACATCAGCCAGACAAAGACGTTATCGACGGCGAGGGATTTTTCGATCAGATAACCGGTGAGGAACGCCAGCGCCTGCGGATCGGCAACGGCGCGGCCTTCGGTTTGTACCAGGTACCACCAGAATGCAGCGTTAAACAACAGCGAGAGCGTGACCCAGACCAGGGACCAGGCAGCCGCTTGCTTCATGGTCATCGTATGTACGCCACGACGCCCCTGCAAAAAGAGGTCGATAGCCAGCATGATCACCACAACAACAGCGAATCCGCCCCATAACAACGGTGTGCCGACAGTATTCATCATCATTCCTTACACATAAAAAAACGGCCAACGTCGGAAGACGTCAGCCGCTGCTTTTTTATGCATAGACCTCGCCTTCCGGCAAGGTCTCACTTACAACAAAAAAAGAATGCGTTAACGCATTCCTTTTTCGTTGCCCGGTGACCGGATGTGGTTTTTCACACATCGTAATGACGATCGACCGACAATGAAGTTACTCCCCTTTGCAGGTAACAAAATATGACAGGCCACGCATTCCGTCAATGGCCTGTAACATCTGTTTTACAATGTTTTACGCAGTGGCTGCGCGGCTGACATCGTCTGCCGGGAAGATGACGCCGGTCTGGCGACGAATCTCGGTTAACAGTTTTGCCGTGATGCGACTGTTGGACAATCCAGGGTGATTCACTTCATTGGCGTCCACCAGTGCTGCGAACGCCTGTGCCTCATACAGCATAGTATTGATGTGCTGCGGTTGGGTAAGGTCCTGGGTTTTCCCGCCGCGTGGAACAAAGCAGACCTTCTGGCATTCGGAGATTTTTTCGATCACCAGCGATCCGGCTTCGCCCTGGATTTCGCTGTCGATAACGGAGTCGCTCACTTTGGAATGCTGAAGAGTGACGCTGAAATCACCGTAGTTCATCACCACCACGCCGTGGGCATCGACGCCACTTTCCAGCAGACTGGCAGAGGCCTGTACGCTGTGCGGTTCCCCCCACAGCGCCACGGCAGAAGCCAGGCAGTAGAAACCGATGTCCATGATCGAGCCGTTTGAGAAGGCCGGGTTAAAGGTGTTCGGGTTTTCGCCGTCAAGATAGCGCTGATAGCGCGACGAGTACTGGCAGTAATTGAGGAACGCTTTGCGCACCTTACCCACTTTCGGCAGTGACTGCTGTAACAGCAGGAAGTTAGGCAGACTGGCGGTTTTAAACGCTTCGTAAAGCACCACTTGATTTTCCCGCGCACAGGCGATGGCGGCTTCGACTTCGGCCAGATTCGACGCCAGCGGCTTCTCGCAGATCACATGCTTTTTATGGCTCAGAAACAGTTGGGTCTGGGGAAAGTGCAGCGAGTTCGGGCTGGCAATGTACACCGCGTCAATCGCATCGCTTTGCGCCATCGCATCCAGCGAGGTAAACAGATGCTCGACGAGGTAATCATTGGCGAAGGTTTGCGCCTGTTCGAGGCTGCGGGAATAGACTGCGGTTAGCTTATATTTGCCGGTCTCATGGGCGGCATCCACAAACTGGCGGGTGATCCAGTTTGTGCCAATCACTGCGAAACGTATCATAAATGCCTTCAGGCTCCATAAAGGGATTCTGTCGTCAATTTAACACGCCTTTATGACAAAGCCAGTGCGCTACTGCGCAGTTTCCTTTAACGACAACTGCGTCAACCAGAGGCGGGTATCAAATTCCAACTGGTGATAGTGCGGTTCCATGTGACAGCAAAGTTGATAAAACGCCTTGTTGTGCTCCTTTTCCTTCAGATGCGCCAGTTCGTGGACGACGATCATTCGCAAAAAGGGTTCCGGCGCGTTGCGAAACACGGTGGCGACGCGGATCTCGGCTTTCGCTTTCAGTTTGCCGCCCTGTACGCGAGAGACTGCCGTGTGCAGGCCGAGCGCATTCTTCAGCACGTGGATCTTATTGTCATACATTACTTTGTTGATCGGCGGGGCATTACGCAGAAACTGACTTTTCAGATCCTGGGTGTATTGCCAGAGCGCTTTATCCGTCGCGAAATCATGCGTTCCCGGATAGCGTTTTTCCAGCACCGCGCCCAGGCGCTGCTCGGCAATCAGCGTGCGCACCTGCGAAAGCAGGTTCTCCGGGTAGCCCTGGAGGTAAGTTAATTGGCTCATCGTCACCCATGCAAATCATAAAAAGTGTATACTCACGCACCCTTTTACGGGATACGCCGAAATTTTACCATTCAGGAGGGCCGATGAGCCACACAGACAACGGTTTCCGTTCACTGACACTAAAACGTTTCCCGGAAACGGACGACGTTAACCCACTGTTGGCGTGGGAAGCGGCCGATGACTATCTGCTGCAACAGGTGGACGATACGGAGATTCGCGGCCCGGTGCTGATCCTGAATGATACCTTCGGTGCGCTGAGCTGTGCGCTGGCGGAGCAGTCGCCGTACAGCATTGGCGATTCTTATTTAAGCGAACTGGCCACGCGGGAAAACCTGCGCCATAACGACATCGCGGAGTCCAGCGTCAAGTTTCTCGACAGCACGGCAGAGTACCCGCAGGCGCCAGGCGTGGTACTGATCAAAGTGCCGAAAACGCTGGCACTGCTTGAGCAACAGCTGCGCGCGCTGCGAAAAGTGGTGACCCCGCAAACCCGTATCATTGCTGGCGCGAAGGCGCGGGATATCCATAACTCTACGCTGGAGCTGTTTGAGAAAGTGCTCGGTCCAACGACCACCACGCTGGCGTGGAAAAAGGCGCGTCTCATCCATTGCACCTTCAGCGAGCCGACGCTGGCCGATGCGCCGGAAACGCTGAGCTGGAAACTGGAAGGCACCGACTGGACCATCCATAACCATGCCAACGTCTTCTCCCGCACCGGGCTGGATATTGGCGCCCGCTTCTTTATGCAGCACTTGCCAGAGAATCTGGAAGGGGAGATTGTCGATCTCGGCTGTGGCAACGGGGTAATTGGCCTGACGCTGCTGGAAAAAAATCCGCAGGCTAACGTGGTCTTTGTCGATGAATCCCCAATGGCGGTGGCTTCCAGCCGTCTGAATGTGGAAACTAACCTGCCTGAAGCCATCGATCGCTGCGAGTTTATGATTAACAACGCGCTGTCCGGAGTGGAGCCTTTTCGTTTTAACGCCGTACTGTGCAATCCGCCGTTCCATCAGAAGCATGCGCTGACGGATAACATTGCCTGGGAAATGTTCCACCACGCCCGTCGCTGCCTGAAGATCAACGGCGAGCTGTATATCGTCGCCAACCGTCACCTCGACTACTTCCACAAGCTGAAGAAGATCTTCGGCAACTGCGCCACCGTTGCCACCAACAATAAGTTTGTGGTGCTTAAAGCGGTGAAAGTCGGTCGTCGCCGCTAACGTTTTGCCGGATGACGGCTGCGCCTTATCCGGCCTACGTATTGGGAGGCTATCCCGTAGGCCTGATAAGCGTAGCGCCATCAGGCACTTTAAATTCCCAATGCCAGACGGGTGCCCTGGGCAATGGCCCGGCGGGCATCCAGTTCCATCGCCACATCACAGCCGCCGATTAAGTGCACGGTTTTTCCCGTCGCACGCAGCGGTTCCGCCAGCTCACGTCGCGGCTCCTGACCCGCACAAATAATGACGTTATCGACTTCCAGCGTCTGCGCTTCACCGCCGATCAACACGTGCAGGCCGACATCGTCGATCTTCTGATAGCTGACTGCCGGGATCATCTTCACACCGCGTGAAAGCAGCGTGGTGCGATGGATCCAGCCGGTGGTTTTCCCCAGTCCCTCGCCGGGTTTGCTGGCCTTACGCTGGAGCATCACAATCTGGCGCGGGCTGCGAGTCAAATGCGGGCCTTCCGGACGTAATCCGCCGGCCTGTTGCAGGCTGGTGTCGATACCCCATTCCACACAGAAATCGGCAATGCTCTGGCTGGTGGGTTCGCCGGGCTGACTCAGGTACATCGCGGTATCAAAGCCGATCCCGCCGCAGCCAACGATCGCCACCCGACGTCCCACCGGGGTTTTGTCGCGCAGCACGTCGAGATAGGTTAAGACCTTCGGATGATCAATGCCGTCGATCGGCGGCCTGCGCGGCTCGATCCCGCTGGCGAGGATCACTTCATCGAATGCCTGCAGATCGTCTGCCGCGACATAATGATTCAGTTTCAGCGTTACGCCGGTGATATCGATCATCCGACGGTAATAGCGGAGCGTTTCATAAAACTCCTCTTTACCGGGGATCTGTTTGGCGATGTTAAACTGCCCGCCGATCTCGCCCAGCGCATCAAAGAGAGTAACATGATGACCGCGTGCCGCCGCATTGATGGCAAAGGCAAGGCCCGCCGGGCCCGCGCCGACGACAGCCAGATTTTTTATTGTGGAAGCCGGAAAAACAGGCATTTTGGTTTCATGGCACGCGCGAGGATTTACCAGGCACGACGTGACTTTGCCGACGAAGATCTGATCCAGGCATGCCTGATTACAGCCGATGCAGGTGTTAATTTCATCGGCACGCCCCGATTGCGCTTTCGACAGCAGTTCGGCATCCGCGAGAAACGGGCGCGCCATCGACACCATATCGGCATCGCCACGCGCCAGAATTTCATCGGCAACCTGCGGATCGTTAATGCGGTTAGTGGTGACCAGCGGCAGCGAAACGTGACCTTTCAGTTTACGCGTCACCCAACTAAAGGCACCGCGAGGCACCGGTGTGGCGATGGTGGGAATGCGCGCTTCGTGCCAGCCAATCCCGGTGTTGATGAGCGTTGCGCCTGCGGCTTCGATGGCCTGCGCCAGTTGCACCGTTTCTGCAAAGGTGCCGCCGTTTTCTACCAGATCAAGCATCGACAGGCGGTAGATAATAATAAAGTCGTTCCCCACCCTCTGACGCACTGCACGCACCACTTCAACGGCAAAGCGCATACGCCGGGCATAATCACCGCCCCATTCATCGTCGCGCTGGTTGGTGCGCAAGGCGAGAAACTCGTTAATCAGGTAGCCTTCCGAACCCATTACCTCCACGCCGTCGTAACCCGCTTCCCGCGCCAGCTGGGCACAGTGCGCGAAGTCCTCTATCAGTTGCAGAACTTCTTCGTGGCTCAGGGCGTGCGGCGTAAACCGGTTGATTGGCGCCTGAATCGCGGAAGGGGCTACCAGTTGTGGTTGATAGCTGTAGCGCCCGGTATGGAGGATCTGTAGGGCAATTTTTCCGCCTTCGTTGTGTACGGCATCGGTAATGACGCGATGATGTGCCACCTGACGAGCATCATTGAGCGTGGCACCGCCTTCCATTCCGACACCAGACTGGGCAGGTGCAATCCCCCCCGTGACAATCAGTGCGACGCCGTGCCGGGCACGCTCAGCATAGAAAGCGGCCAGGCGTTCCGCGCCATCAGGATACTCTTCAAGTCCCGTGTGCATTGAACCCATCAGCACACGGTTTTTAAGCTGAGTAAAGCCGAGATCAAGCGGGGCGAACAGCGACGGATAGCTCATAAGATTGTCCAGTATGTAAAATTATTGTTATGTGGTCGGATGAGTTACTAATTTAGCCGTCGGCGGGTAAAAGGGAAAAGGGGAATGCGATGATTGTGATGGGATTCAAAAAAAGTGTGTGCCGTTGTAGGCCGGATAAGCGCAGCGCCATCCGGCACTGACTTACCCGGCATAGATTTACATCTCTTCCACGTTCACCCGCAGTGCCGCCAGCGCTTTACGCGTGGCTTTCAGCACTTGCTCACACTGCTCAATGGTCAGCGTTAACGGTGGTTCGATGCGGATCGTTTTCGAGTTGTTGAGCGTTCCGGCAACCAGGACTCGCTGGCGAAACATCTCGCTGGCGAAACTGTAGCCGGTTTCATTGTCGACAAACTCGATTGCCATCAGCATCCCTTTCCCGCGGGCGTCCTGCACCAGGTCAGGATACTCCCGCGCCAGTTGGCGAAAACCGTCCAGCAGGATATCGCCTTTCTGTTCCGCTTGTGCCGGCAAGTTCTGCTCCAGCAGCACATTGATGGTCGCCAGCGCGGCCGCACAAGCCAGTGGATTACCACCAAAAGTAGTGGTGTGCAGGAAGGGGTTATCGAACAGTACCGAGAAAACCTCTTCGGTGGCGATCGTCGCGCCAATCGGCATCACGCCGCCTCCCAGCGCTTTTGCCAGGCAGAGAATGTCTGGCTGCACGTTCTCATGCTCGCAGGCAAACATCTTGCCGGTACGCCCCATCCCGGTCTGGACTTCATCGAGGATCATCAGCGCGCCAAACTCGTCGCAGAGTTTACGTACGGCGGTGAGATAACCCTGCGGTGGCAGGATCACGCCGCCTTCACCCTGAATAGGTTCCAGAATCACCGCTGCCACATCATCTCCGGTTTTTTTGCACTCGCTGAGCGCGGTACGCATGGCCTCAATATTCCCGAATGGCACATGACGGAAGCCCGGCAGCAGCGGCATAAACGGCTTGCGGAACGTGGATTTGGCGGTGGCGGACAGCGCGCCCAGCGACTTACCGTGGAACGCGCCGCTGGTGGCGATAAAGGTAAATTTGCCCCGCGGTGACTGATACGCCTTCGCCAGTTTCAGCGCCGCTTCGACCGATTCGGTACCACTGTTGCAGAAGAAGCTGTATTTCAGTTTTCCGGGTGCCAGGGCGGCAAGGGTTTTTGCCAGCATGGCCCGCAGTGGGTCAAGCAGTTCCTGACTATGCAGAGGTTGTTTCGCGAGTTGATTCTGTACGGCGGAAACCACAACTGGATTACGGTGCCCCACGTTGAAAATTCCAAAACCTCCCAGGCAGTCGACAAACTCCTGTCCTTGGGTGTCGACAAGCGTATTCAGACCTCCCGCTTGCCACTCTACGGCTCCGTAATCCCCGCCGGCGGTAACAGATTTGCGATACTCTAAAAATCCCGGATTGACATGCTCTTTGAAATAATCAATCACCTCTCGGTTAAGTGCTTTCATCTCCTCATGATCAAGCGTTCGCTTCTCAATGAGATTCAGTGCGTGCGCACTACAGGCCAAAGCCGAGGCGCTGGAAGGTAACCTGTTCAAAATATGCTCCCGGAGATCGCGTATCACATGATACCGATTTAAGTATTGCAGGGATTGCGCCATCCCGGCGGCGCTGATGAAAATCGGGATAAACACCAGGGAGAACTGTTATTGCGCAACATTTAATCTCATTTGTTAACAGTTGCTGGGTTTTTGCGCAAAGTGAAGACCGTGCGAGAGCGGTGTCTGAAGGGGCGATTGCGCAGAAATAGTGCAAAATTTGCGCGATGATAGTGCGCGTCCCACAGTGCGACTTTATAGTTTCAAAGCGAAAGTATTTTAAATCAATCAATTAGAATTCGTACAAATTATGAGGTTTAATCGCAAATTGCGATCTAAATCAAATTTAACATCTAAAGATAAATCTGTTAGCGCCGAAATAACATCTGACAAGAAGTTAACAACCAGATAACTTGCACAGGACGCGACTATGTCTTCTCAGCTCTACGTTACCCAGCAAAATACACCGCTGGATGACGATACGACCCTCATGTCGACTACCGATCTCCACAGCTACATCACGCACGCCAACGATACGTTCGTCAATATTAGCGGTTACTCACTCAATGAATTGCTGGCGCAACCGCACAACCTGGTGCGTCACCCGGACATGCCGAAAGCAGCCTTCGCCGACATGTGGTACACCCTGCAGCAGGGCGAGCCGTGGAGCGGCATCGTCAAGAATCGGCGTAAAAATGGCGATCACTACTGGGTTCGGGCGAACGCGGTACCGATGGTGCGCGAGGGGAACGTGACGGGGTACATGTCAATTCGCACCCGCGCAACGGATGCGGAGATCGCCACGGTTGAGCCGCTTTACAAGGCGCTCAATGAGGGGCGTTGTCGACGCCGGATCCACAAAGGACTGGTGGTGCGTAAAGGATGGCTCGGGAAACTACCGGCAATGCCGGTGCGTTGGCGGGTCCGCAGCGTGATGGCGCTGATCTACGTGGTATTGGCGGCGGCGCTACACCTGTCCGGCGCGCCATGGCTTGCACAACTGATGTGTGCGCTGGTGATGTTGTTGGGTACGGCGGCGTTTGAGTGGCAGATTGTTCGCCCGATTGAGAACGTAGCGAAGCAGGCGCTGAAGGTGGCGACCGGTGAGCGAAACAGCGTGGCGCATCTGAATCGCAGTGATGAACTGGGGTTGACGCTACGCGCTGTCGGGCAACTTGGTTTGATGTGTCGCTGGCTAATCAACGACGTTTCAAGCCAGGTGTCGAGCGTCAGAAACGGTAGCGAAACCTTAGCGAAAGGCAATGACGATCTGAATAAGCATACGCGTCAGACGGTCGATAACGTCCAGCAGACGGTGACCACCATGAATCAAATGGCGGCGTCGGTAAAACAAAACTCAGAAACCGCATCCGCCGCCGATAAGCTGTCGATTGCCGCCAGTAGCGCGGCGACGCAGGGCGGTGAAGCGATGGACACCGTGATTAAAACCATGGATGACATCGCCAACAGCACACAGCGCATTGGTACCATCACCACGCTGATTAACGACATCGCTTTCCAGACGAATATCCTGGCGCTGAACGCCGCGGTTGAAGCGGCCAGGGCGGGCGAGCAGGGCAAAGGGTTTGCCGTCGTGGCAGGTGAAGTACGCCATCTGGCTAGCCGCAGCGCCAGCGCGGCGAATGATATTCGTAAGTTGATCGATGCCAGTGCGGATAAAGTACAGTCGGGTTCTCAGCAGGTCCATGCGGCGGGACGTACGATGGATGATATTGTCTCTCAGGTACAAAACGTCACCCAGTTGATTGCGCAGATCAGCCATTCAACGCTGGAGCAGTCTGACGGATTGACCAGTCTGACGCGTGCGGTAAGCGAACTTAACGACATCACGCAGAAAAACGCCGAGTTGGTTGAAGAGAGCGCGCAGGTGTCCGCTATGGTTAAACACCGTGCCAGCCGTCTGGCGGATGCCGTGACGGTGCTGCACTGATCCTTTCTTTTATCCTCATCAACGCTTACCGGTAATGGTAAGCGTTATTGTAATAATAATGTTAATGATATATTAAATATTGCCACCTACGGGTGGTTTTTTCATTTTATTCATATCTTTCAATTTCTGTCTTTTGGCGATTAAGACATTATAAAAAATCGTTTATATAACGATCGGTCTGCGTCTATTCATCGTCAAAAACTATTTTCCGACAATTATTGATAATAAAAAGCGATCAATATCATAAAGTTAGTGAGTTTGTTACCGATAAAGGAATCTGTCTGAAGAAAACTATCTCCAGGGAGAATATATGTTTTTGCGTAACATGAAGATCCGCTCAAAATTATTTATCGCGTTTGGATTGTTTATTGTACTGATGATGGTGAGTTCGGGCCTTTCATTATTTAGCCTGGACCGCGCCAACAGCGGTATGCAAAACATCATTACCAATGACTATCCCGTCACGGTAAAAGCCAATAAGCTCATCGATCATTTTCAGGATTTTGTCAGCACACAGCAGCTGATGCTGATGGACGAAGAGGGGCGCTGGGCCCAGACGTCGCAGAAAAAGCTCGACACCATTAGCCAGCAGATTACAGTGCTGCTGGATGAACTGGACGCTGCGCCGCTAAACGCCGAATCGAAAAAGGTCATCGCCGGGATCCGCGACGTGCGCGAGCAATATCTCGCCTCCCGATTCCGCATTCTGCAGGAACTGCAAAACCATAACCGACAGGCGGCAATGCAGGAGATGATGACCACGACGGTCAATGTACAGCAGGCCTATAAAGAGAAAGTTCAGGCGCTGATCGCCATTGAAGATACGCAGATGTTGCGTGCTGGCGCCCAGGTGGCAAGCGACTTCACCGCGAACCGGGCGCTGCTTATCGCGCTGGCGCTCATTGGTATTGCTGCGGGCTGTATGATGGGCTGGTATATCGTACGGTCCATCACCCGGCCGCTGAATGAAGCGGTGCAGTTTGCCGAAGCGATTGCCGAGGGCGATCTGACCCGCAATATCCTCACCACGCAGAAAGATGAGACCGGCGAACTGCTGCACGCGCTGATGGTAATGAAAACTCGTCTGCTGGAGATTGTCCAGGAAGTTCAGAACGGGTCGGAGAATATCTCCAGCGCGGCAGCGCAGATCGTCGCCGGGAACCAGGATCTGGCCGCGCGTACCGAAGAACAGGCGAGCTCCGTCGAGCAGACCGCAGCGTCAATGGAGCAGATCACCGCCACGGTAAAAAACACGGCCGAACATACCGGAGAAGCGACGAAGCTCTCTGCGGGGGCGGCGACCGTTGTGAAGAACAATGGCGAGATGATGAATCAGGTGACGCAAAAAATGCGCGTGATTAATGAAACATCTAACCGCATGTCGGACATCATCAACCTGATTGACTCCATTGCATTCCAGACCAATATTCTGGCGCTTAATGCGGCCGTCGAAGCCGCGCGAGCCGGTGAGCATGGTCGTGGGTTTGCCGTGGTGGCAGGAGAAGTACGCCAGTTGGCGCAGAAGAGCGCATCCTCTGCCAGCGAGATCCGCCATCTGATTGAGGATTCCACCGGTCAGACCCAGGAAGGGATGCTGCTGGTCGAGAAGGCTAACGGCCTGATAAACGGCATGGTCAGCAACGTCGAGGAGATGGATGTGATCCTGCGGGAGATCGGCCAGGCCAGTCGTGAGCAGACCGAGGGGATTTCGCAGATCAACAGCGCGATTGGCCTGATTGACGCCACCACCCAGCAGAACTCCTGTCTGGTTGAGGAGTCCGTTGCGGCAGCGGCGTCACTGAATGAGCAGGCGTTACACTTAAAAGAGATGGTGAAAGTGTTCCGCGTTCGCGACGGCGACGCCTTGCCTGCTTAATCAAGCTGAGTGATTTCCAGCGCCGCGCGGTCGATCACGCCAATGATCTTTTTTAACTGTGCGTCGCTGATGTCACCCTGATTCACCCTCAGATCCAGTACCGCCCTGAAGTTTTCCAGCGCTCGCTTCATCTGCGGATTCTTACGCAGTTCAAAGCCGACATTACGTGCGTTGACGCGTTCCTGGATGTGACCGAGATGTTCACGATTCTCTTCCAGCCATTGTGCGCCGGTGTCAGTGATGGTGATTTTTTTACGCCCGCCATCCTCTTCGCTGATCGTAATAAAGGCCTGATCCTGGAGGAAATCCAGCGTTGGGTAGATCACGCCAGGGCTTGGCGTATAGTTGCCCTGCGTCAGATTCTCGATGGCTTTGATTAGCTCATAACCGTGGCTGGCTTCGCGGGAAAGAATATCCAGAATCACCAGACGCAACTCCCCATGACCAAAAAAGCGTTGACGCCGCCCGCCACCGCCGCCTCTACCGTGACGATGTTCGCAACCGTCGTGATGATGCCCTTCGCCTTTACAGCAACCTTCATGATGATGTCGCATGATAATCTCCTGTTGTTTAGATATATCTAATTTATATCTAAATTTAAGATTTTGACAAGGGTAGTGTTGAAGTTTTTACTAATTATATGAATTTAAATGATAAATATTTAACGACGCAACATTGTAGACGCTATCAAAAAATGACTTGCAATTCTGGCTATTAACAATCATTATCATTTGAAAAATCTATTTAGATATATCTGATTATCACACGAAGGCCAAAAAATGATGGATAAAACTTCACGTTACCCACAGCGCGTGCGCAATGAACTGCGCTTTCGCGAACTTACCGTTTTGCGCGTAGAACGTATCGGCACGGGTTTTCAGCGTATTGTCCTCGGTGGAGATGCGTTGGAAGGCTTTAATTCGCGCGGCTTTGACGACCATAGCAAGGTGTTTTTCCCGCAACCCGGCAGCCAGTTTGTTCCGCCAACCGTGACGGAAGAAGGCATTGTCTGGGGTGAGGGCGTACGTCCGGCTTCTCGCGATTACACACCGTTGTACGATGAAGCTCGTCATGAGCTGGCGCTGGATTTCTTTATTCACGACGGCGGGGTGGCAAGTTCCTGGGCGATGAAAGCGCGCGAAGGCGATACGCTAACGATCGGGGGGCCACGTGGTTCGCTGGTGGTGCCGGAAGACTACGCTTATCAGCTCTATGTTTGTGATGAGTCCGGTATGCCAGCGTTGCGGCGTCGTCTTGAGGCGCTGAGTCGCTTACCGGTAAAACCGACGGTGACCGCGCTGGTGAGCGTCGCCGATCCGGCGTATCAGGATTACCTCGCGCATCTGGACGATTTTGCCATTGAATGGCTGGGACACGATGAGCAGGCGATTGCCGCGCGACTGGCGCAGATCGAAGTACCGGAAGAAGATTACTTCATCTGGATCACCGGGGAAGGGAAAGTGGTGAAAAACCTCAGTCAGCGCTTTGAGCAGGAACCGTTTGACCAGCAGTTAGTCCGGGCAGCGGCGTACTGGCACAACAAGTAAAGTGAGCGCCGTCGGGACAATGAAATTTAATGATTTCTTTGAGGCTGAAATCGGTTTAAGGTCATAGGGTAGTCTTGTGTTTTACATGGTAAATTTTAAGGATAAAAGTATGCCTGCAGTCATTGATAAAGCATTAGATTTCATTAACGGTATGAACACTTCAGCGTCATCTCCACACCCGATGGATGAGAGCACGGCAAAAGGGATTTTAAAGTACCTGAAAGAACTGGGATTCCCGGCCAGCGCAACAGACATCACGGCCCGGGGGGAACAAGAGGGGTGGAACCCTGGTTTTACGCAGAAATTAGCCGGATGGGCTGAAAAGTTTGAGTCCGGAGAGCGGGTATTGATTAAAGACCCTGAGTATTTTTCAATGTATATGCGTGAGCAGCTTCAGGAACTGGTCGAAGTTGAGCGCGCGTGAATTCAACAACCTGCCTTGATGCTCTTGCCAGTCAGGGAAGAGCATCCCTTTCTCTGTATTGCCGCGCGAGTGTAACTCATTGAATTTGGTGGCCCCTGCTGGACTTGAACCAGCGACCAAGCGATTATGAGTCGCCTGCTCTAACCACTGAGCTAAGGGGCCGTGGCGGTGAATTATAAAGTAACTCCTGCGCGCAATCCAGCCATAACCGTACGTATGCTGTTTTATTAAACAACGTATTTTCAATCCGTTATACTTTTCCCTACGATGTTATGTAGTGGAGTCATCATGGTTAAGGACATTTTAGCGCCGGGGTTGCGGGTCGTGTTCTGCGGCATCAATCCGGGGCTCTCTTCTGCCGGGACGGGGTTTCCGTTTGCGCATCCGGCAAACCGTTTCTGGAAGGTGATCCATCAGGCTGGTTTTACCGATCGCCAGCTCAAACCGGAAGAGGCAGAGCACCTGCTGGATTTTCGCTGTGGCGTGACCAAACTGGTCGACAGACCGACGGTGCAGGCTAATGAAGTCTCGCGTAAGGAGTTGCACGATGGTGGACGTAGCCTGATTGCTAAGATTGAGCAGTACCAACCGCATGCCCTGGCGATTCTGGGTAAGCAGGCGTTTGAACAAGGCTTCAGCCAGCGCGGCGTACAGTGGGGAAAGCAGAGTATAACGATTGGCGCAACGCAGGTGTGGGTATTGCCGAATACCAGCGGATTGAGCCGTATTACCCTGGATAAACTGGTGGAAGCCTTCAGGGAACTGGATGAGGCGCTGATCGTGCGCGGAATGTAAAAAAAAACGCCACCGGGAAGGTGGCGTTTGCAGTTTATGCGACGGGATTAATCGTCCAGGAAGCTACGAAGTACTTCAGAACGGCTCGGGTGACGCAGTTTACGCAGCGCCTTCGCTTCGATCTGACGGATACGTTCGCGGGTAACGTCGAACTGTTTACCCACTTCTTCCAGCGTGTGGTCGGTGTTCATATCGATACCGAAACGCATACGCAGAACTTTCGCTTCACGAGCGGTCAAACCGGCCAGCACGTCGTGCGTTGCCGCACGCAGGCTTTCGGTGGTCGCAGAATCCAGCGGCAGCTCGAGGGTGGTATCCTCGATGAAATCACCCAGATGCGAATCTTCATCGTCACCGATCGGGGTTTCCATGGAGATCGGCTCTTTGGCGATCTTCAGCACTTTACGGATCTTGTCTTCCGGCATCAGCATGCGTTCAGCCAGTTCTTCCGGCGTCGGCTCGCGACCCATCTCTTGCAGCATCTGGCGGGAGATACGGTTGAGCTTGTTGATCGTCTCAATCATATGCACCGGAATACGGATGGTGCGCGCCTGATCCGCGATAGAGCGGGTGATCGCCTGACGGATCCACCAGGTGGCGTAGGTGGAGAACTTGTAACCACGACGGTATTCGAACTTATCGACCGCTTTCATCAGACCGATGTTACCTTCCTGAATCAGATCCAGGAACTGCAGACCACGGTTGGTGTATTTCTTGGCGATAGAGATAACCAGACGTAAGTTGGCTTCAACCATCTCTTTCTTCGCACGACGCGCTTTCGCTTCGCCGATGGACATGCGACGGTTGATGTCTTTGACCTGTTCGATAGTCAGGCCGGTCTCTTCTTCGATCTGTTGCAGCTTCTGCAGGCCACGGTGAACGTCATCGGCCACATCGTGCAGTTTTTCGGACCACGGTTTGTTCATCGCGATAGCCGCGTTGAACCAGGTTTCGCTGGTCTCGTTGCCGGTGAACAGGGTGATGAAGTTCTTCTTCGGCATTTTGCACTGCTCAACGCAGAGCTTCATGATCAGACGTTCCTGGGTACGGACCCTGTCCATCATGACGCGCATGCTGTTTACCAGGTAGTCGAACTGCTTCGGCACCAGACGGAACTGCTTGAACACTTCAGACAGCTTCAGGATTTCAGCCTGAGCATCGGCGTGGCTACGACCTTTCGCTTTGATGGTGTCACGCGTAACTTCATACTGAGTACGCAGTTCACCGAACTTCTCGCGCGCCAGCTCAGGGTCGATGCTGTTGTCGTCATCGCTGCTGTCGTCGTCTTCTTCTTCGTCTTCGTCCTCATCGTCATCCATGTCTTCCTGAGATAACTCAGAGCCGACATGAGTGGCGGTAGGGGCCATATCTTCTTCCGCGTTCGGATCGACAAAACCGGTGATCAGATCGGACAGACGGGCTTCTTCAGCCTCAACGCGATCGTACTGCTCAAGCAGATAGGTAATGGCTTCTGGATATTCAGCAACGGAGCACTGAACCTGGTTGATCCCGTCTTCGATGCGTTTCGCAATATCGATTTCGCCTTCGCGGGTCAACAGTTCAACGGTACCCATTTCACGCATGTACATGCGAACCGGGTCAGTGGTACGACCGATTTCAGACTCTACGCTGGACAGAACTTGCGCAGCCGCTTCTTCCGCGTCTTCGTCGGTACTGGTGGTGTTTTCAGCAAGCAGCAGATCATCGGCATCCGGTGCTTCTTCCATCACCTGAATACCCATGTCGTTGATCATTTGGATGATATCTTCAATCTGATCTGAATCGACGATATCTTCCGGCAGATGGTCATTGACCTCGGCATAGGTCAGATAGCCTTGCTCCTTACCACGGGTGACAAGAAGCTTGAGCTGTGACTGCGGGTTTTGCTCCATAAGACGGTATCCACACTTAATTCGTTTGATTAGCGTCAGCAAGCCGTTGCTGCCAACATTTAAAGCGAGGGCGTACTTATATTTGTGCCGCTGCCTCTCAGTGCGGCTGTCGGGGGCTTCCCGATCGCTATTCGGCACTTAAGCCGTTAAATACTTCATCCTTCAAGTTGTCTCTGTGTTAGCGGCGTTCTCTTGCTGCCTTGATACAACTCGAATGATTTTGTCTGTTTCAATTATTTCTTCGCCAGTTCCTGATTCAACGTCCAGAGTTCCCGGCGTTCTTCGCTGCTTAAACCGTGTGTGCGCTCGCGGGCGATTAGCTCTTCCTGGCGCAGCTCAAGCATCGAATCAAACATATGGTTGAGTGAGTCGGTGAAGGTTTTTTCAGCAATATCCTTATCTGCTATATCGTCCCACATCGACAGTTTTTCAAGGGTGGCCGCATCATTTGTGCCACGATAGTGTTCTAAAAGTTGTCCGGTAGTGAGTCCGGGCTGGGACAAACAAGTGTTGACCAGTTCAGCGAATAAGCCAAGTCCGGGCAGTTTATTCTGATCCAGACCACTTAGCGGCGGCACCATCGGCGCCAGTTCCGGATTTTGCACCAGCAGTCCTATCAGTATACGCATGGTCGTGCGTTTTAGCTGCGGAGCGGGTCGGGAAGCCCCACTTTCGGACAATTTTGGCATTAATCGTTCAAGTTGGCTGTCATCCAGAATGCCAAGCTTGTTGCCCAATTCCTGGCGCAGATAAATGCGCAACGTTTCACCCGGTACCTGTGTGATGAGCGGCAACGCCAGCGTACTCAACTGCGCACGTCCGTCCGGGGTGCTCAGGTCCACCTGCGGCAGCAGGCTATTAAACAAAAACGCGGAGAGCGGCAGGGCCTGCTCCATCCGGGCTTCGAATGCCTCTTTCCCCTCTTTACGCACCAGCGTATCGGGGTCTTCGCCATCAGGTAAAAACATAAAGCGTAGCTGACGACCATCCGTCATATACGGCAGCGCGGTTTCCAGTGCGCGCCAGGCGGCGTCTCGTCCGGCCCGGTCACCGTCATAACAGCAAATGACGTTGTTCGTGGCGCGGAACAGAAGCTGAATATGATCGGCGGTGGTTGAAGTGCCCAACGAAGCCACGGCATAGTTAATGCCATACTGCGCCAGCGCCACCACATCCATATAGCCTTCCACCACTAACAGACGTTGCGGATCGGCGTTATCCTGCTGCGCTTCATAAAGGCCATACAGCTGGCGACCCTTATGGAAAATATCGGTTTCCGGGGAGTTAAGGTACTTCGGCAGGGCATCACCCAGCACACGACCACCAAAACCTATCACCCGGCCACGCTTGTCGCGGATGGGGAACATCACCCGTTCGCGGAAACGATCGTAACTGCGTCCCTGATCGTTGGTGACCAACATGCCCGCATCCACCAGCGACTGGCGATTTTCGCTATTGCCGCCAAACCGTTTCAGGACGTTGTCCCAACCGGGGGGCGCAAAGCCAATAGCAAAACGCGCGATCACTTCACTACTGAGTCCTCGCTTTTCCAGATACTGGCGCGCAGGGGTAGCGGCGGGTTGCATCAGAGATTGCTGATAAAACGTGTTCAGGCCATCCATTAGTTGATAAAGGCTTTGCCGTTGATGGCGCTCTATCTGGCTGGGGCCTGTGCCTGCTTCAAACGGGACGTCAAGATTATGCATGGCCGCCAGTTCTTCGACGGTTTCCACGAACTCGAGCTTGTCGTAGTTCATCAGGAAGTCGATGACGTTGCCGTGCGCGCCGCATCCGAAGCAGTGATAAAACTGTTTTTCACCGTTTACGGTGAAAGAGGGGGTTTTTTCGTTATGGAACGGACAGCACGCGTGATAATTCTTGCCCTGCTTTTTCAGCTTTACCCGCGCGTCGATGAGATCGACGATGTCGGTTCGTGCCAGCAGGTCATTGATAAATACGCGTGGGATTCGTCCAGCCATATGCCCCGTTTATTTTTTATGACTCATATACACAAAATCATTCAGGTTGCATCAAGGCGGCAAGAGAGCGAATCCTCAGGAGCGTACATCAGTACGTGACTGGGGTGAGCGAGCGCAGCCAACGCAGAGGCAGCTTGAATGACGACGTGTATAAACGAAAATAAGCCGCGCATTCCTTTCGGAAGCACGGCCTTACAACTACAACTCGGTCTGAATCGAGAGCCTCAGCCCTCGACAGAGATTAGTACAGACGAGTGCGGCGTGCGTTTTCGCGAGCCAGTTTCTTCGCGTGACGTTTCACAGCAGAAGCTTTAGCGCGCTTACGTTCGGTAGTCGGTTTTTCATAGAACTCACGACGACGAACTTCCGCCAGAACGCCTGCTTTCTCGCAGGAACGCTTGAAGCGACGCAGTGCTACGTCGAACGGCTCGTTTTCACGTACTTTAATTACCGGCATGTAACTCTCACCTTTAATAAATTCGGTTTGCCGCTGGCATCAGCGCCAGCTTATTTCAAAATGGTGCGGAATTTTACTGCAATTGCTGCTGCTTTGTAAAGCACCGATGCGATTTTGAAAGGGACTTTTATAAGGGGGGAGAGTATACACGAAATCGGGAGTGAGGGTATACATCTACCCGCATTCGACCTACACTGCGCGGTAATAAAGTGAGGTAGAAACAAGTCATGCGTGTACTGGGAATTGAAACATCCTGCGATGAAACCGGCATCGCCATTTACGACGACGAAAAAGGTCTGTTAGCCAACCAATTGTATAGTCAGGTGAAATTACATGCTGACTACGGCGGAGTCGTGCCTGAACTGGCCTCCCGCGATCATGTTCGCAAAACGGTGCCGTTGATCCAGGCGGCGCTGAAAGAGGCGGGACTGAGTGCAAAAGAGATTGATGCGGTGGCGTATACCGCAGGACCGGGTCTGGTTGGCGCGCTGCTGGTTGGCGCAACCGTCGGTCGTTCTCTGGCGTTTGCGTGGAATGTGCCCGCGATCCCGGTACACCACATGGAAGGACATCTGCTGGCGCCAATGCTGGAAGATAATCCGCCGGAATTCCCCTTTGTGGCGCTGTTGGTGTCGGGGGGGCATACCCAGCTTATCAGCGTGACTGGCGTCGGACAGTATGAACTGCTGGGTGAATCGATTGATGACGCCGCCGGTGAAGCGTTCGATAAAACCGCAAAACTGCTGGGGCTTGACTATCCTGGCGGTCCGATGCTGTCGAAAATGGCGTCGCAGGGCACCGCCGGACGTTTTGTTTTCCCGCGGCCCATGACCGATCGTCCGGGGCTGGATTTCAGCTTCTCCGGACTGAAAACCTTTGCGGCGAATACGATCCGCAATAACGGCGACGATGATCAAACCCGTGCCGATATCGCCCGGGCGTTTGAAGACGCGGTGGTGGATACGTTGATGATCAAGTGTAAACGTGCGCTGGATCAGACCGGCTTTAAGCGCCTGGTGATGGCGGGCGGCGTCAGCGCCAACCGCACGCTGCGAGCGAAGCTGGCGGAGATGATGCAAAAACGCCGTGGTGAAGTGTTTTATGCCCGTCCGGAATTTTGCACCGATAACGGGGCGATGATTGCCTATGCCGGTATGGTGCGCTTTAAAGCGGGCGCTACGGCGGATCTTGGCGTGACTGTGCGTCCACGCTGGCCATTGGCGGAACTGCCTGCTGCTTAGGTGTTGTTTGTCCTGCCCGGTGGCGCAGCGCTTACCGGGCCTACGAATCTATTCTCTGCGTTTACCGGATCGACAAGACCGTAGGCCGGGTCAGGCGAAGCCGCTACCCGGCAATACACCGCATTATACCCGCACTACATCCGCAACATTCCTCTGTCTTCCAGAAACGCAATAATCGTCGCCAGACCGTCACCCGCTTTTAAATTAGTAAACGTCCACGGGCGATCGCCGCGCATGCGCAACGTGTCGCGCTCCATCACCTCCAGCGATGCGCCGACATAGGGAGCGAGATCGGTTTTGTTGATCACCAGGAAATCCGATTTGGTGATCCCCGGTCCGCCTTTACGCGGGATCTTTTCCCCTTCGGCGACGTCGATCACATAGATCGTCAGATCCGCCAGCTCCGGGCTGAAGGTGGCGCTCAGGTTGTCGCCGCCGCTCTCGACAAAGATCAGATCCAGATTGCCGAATTTTTCGCTTAATGCTTCCACCGCCGCCAGATTCATCGAGGCGTCTTCGCGGATGGCGGTATGCGGACAGCCGCCGGTTTCTACACCGACAATGCGTTCCGGCGCCAGTGCGCCCGCTTCGGTGAGAATCCGCTGATCTTCTTTGGTGTAGATATCGTTGGTGACCACCGCCAGTTGCCAGCGGTCGCGCATCGCTTTGCATAACGCTTCCAGCAGGGCAGTTTTACCGGAACCGACCGGGCCGCCTACGCCAACGCGCAGGGGATGTTTGTACTCACTCATTGTCTCTCCTCAGGAGCGAAATAAACGGCAATATTGGGTTTCATGGCGTGCAGAGGCGATGGCTGCCAGCGGCGTGGCGGAACCCAGACGGTCGTCCGGACACGCCAGCGCTTGCGTCATGCCTTTGGCGTACTGTGCGCAAAGTGAAATAATCAGCCGTTGCGCGGCCTGTTGACCAAACGGCACCAGCTTAACTCCGGCCATCACGGCGCTCTCGATCCAGCTGTAGCCGAGCGTTAACGCCAGGTCATGCAGCGGAATACGCCACTGTACGCCCAGCCAGGCCATACCGCAGAGCTGACTGTCGGCAAAGCGTGCGCGCCATTGCTGCGGGCACTCTGGCTGCCAGTCGACCACCAGTCGGGTGAACGCTACACCCCGGCTACGCTCTTCTTCCCGCAGCTCGCGGGTTTCCCGGCAGGCCAGCAGATACGCGGTCCAGCGGCGTGCGGCGTCAATATCATCCTGTTCACAGGCGTGATACAGACGGGCAAACAGCGGCAGATCGATGGTGAAAACGTTATTTTCCATCTGCCGGATTTGCCAGCATTCGAAGGCGTCCACGCTGTCCACCCAGCCGGTTTCTACCGCCCACTCCAGCCCCTGGGACCAGGTAAACGAGCCCACCGGCAGGCTGCTGCTGGCGAGTTGCAGCAGACGCAACTGCTGTTGTGCGTCACGCATCAGTGCGCATGGCTGTGGTGATGGCCGTGGGATTCACCGGCATACGCCCCGGCCTCGGGTTCAAACGGCAGATGGGCAAACGTCACCTCTAGCCTGAACTGGCGCAGCATCGTGTCCAGAACGTGATCGTGGTGATAGCGCAGTTCATCCGGCAAAATTTGCAGCGGGACGTGACGGTTGCCGAGGTGGTAACAGGCTTTCGCGAGCAGGAACGGATCGGCGCAACGCACCACCGATACCGCTTCGCTGGCGGCGATAATTTCCACCACTTCCGTGCCATCCTCCGTGCTCAGGCAATCACCGCCGCGCAGCAGCAGACCACGGGGCAGCACCAGCCCCGCCTCGCGCCCGTCATTGAGCTGTACTTTCGCCCGGCTCTTCACGCGGATATCAATCGGCAGCGTCAGCGTGGCGGTGATGTGCGCTGGGGTGTCAACGCGTTGCGTCAATAACAGCATCTCGGCTCCTCAAAATAAAAAGTAACGTTGCGCCATCGGCAGAACATCGGCGGGTTCGCTGGTAATGAGTTCGCCGTCGATACGAACCTCGTAGGTCTGGGCATCCACGGTGATAGTCGGTTGCAGGCTGTTGTGGATCATGTCGGCTTTTTTCACCGTCCGGCAGCCTTTCACCACGGCGGTTTGGCTTTGCAAATTGAGCTGCTGTGCGATGCCGTTTTCCATCGCCGCCTGCGACAGAAAGGTCAGTCGGGAATGGTGACGCGCTGCGCCGAGCGTGCCAAACATCATGCGGTAATGCACCGGTTGCGGCGTGGGGATGGAGGCATTAATGTCTCCCATCGGCGCGCAGGCGATCATGCCGCCTTTCACGATCGTTGCAGGCTTCACGCCGAAAAAGGCCGGTGACCAGAGCACCAGATCCGCCAGCTTTCCGGCTTCAATGGAACCGACTTCGTGAGCAATACCGTGGGTCAGCGCCGGATTAATGGTGTACTTGGCGATATAGCGCTTCACGCGCAGATTATCGTTTTCACCTGCCTCCTCGGCTAACGGACCGCGCTGGACCTTCATCCGGTGCGCCACCTGCCAGGTGCGCAGGATCACTTCCCCCACGCGCCCCATCGCCTGTGAATCCGATGAGGTCAGAGAAAACGCGCCAATATCGTGTAACACATCTTCGGCGGCGATGGTCTCCCGACGGATCCGTGATTCGGCAAAGGCGACATCCTCGGCGATATCCGGGTCCAGATGGTGGCAGACCATCAGCATGTCGAGATGTTCATCAATGGTATTGACGGTATAAGGCAGCGTCGGGTTGGTGGAGGAGGGGAGAATATTGGCATGTGCACAGGCGGTGATGATATCCGGCGCATGTCCGCCGCCAGCCCCTTCGGTGTGAAAGGTGTGGATGGTTCGATCGCCAATCGCCGCCAGCGTATCTTCGACAAAGCCTGACTCGTTCAGAGTATCGCTGTGCAGCGCCACCTGAATGTCCATCTCATCGGCCACGGTTAGCGCACAGTCGATAGCCGCAGGCGTCGCGCCCCAGTCTTCGTGGATTTTCAGGCCAATGGCACCGGCGGCAACCTGTTCGCGCAGGGCATCGGGGTGGGAGCCATTGCCTTTACCCAGCAGGCCGATATTGACGGGCAGCGTATCCGCCGCCTGTAGCATCCGGGCGATGTACCACGGTCCCGGCGTGCAGGTGGTAGCGTTGGTGCCGGCAGCCGGTCCGGTGCCGCCGCCAATCATTGTCGTCACGCCGGAGACCAGCGCCTCTTCCGCCTGTTGCGGACAGATCCAGTGAATATGAGTATCCACGCCGCCAGCAGTGACGATCTTGCCTTCACCGGCGATCGCTTCGGTGGCGACGCCGATCGGGATCGTCACGTCCGGCTGAATATCCGGATTCCCGGCTTTGCCAATGGCGAAGATCCTGCCGTCTTTAATGCCGATGTCCGCTTTGACGATCCCCCAGTGATCGACGATCAGCGCGTTGGTGATTACCAGATCCACGCATTCCTGAGACGGCATCTGTCCCTGGCCCATGCCATCGCGGATCACTTTGCCGCCGCCGAATTTCACCTCTTCGCCATAGGTCGTGAAGTCGTGTTCCACTTCGATCCACAGATCCGTGTCCGCCAGACGCACTTTATCGCCGGTGGTCGGGCCGAACATGTCGGCGTAAGCCTGCCGGGAAATCTCAGCCATGCTTCACCTCCAGCGCACCCATGACGTCGCCGCGAAAGCCAAAAATACGCTGTGCGCCCGCCACGCGAACCAGTTCGACTTCTCGCTTTTGGCCCGGTTCAAAACGTACCGCGGTGCCCGCCGGAATATTCAGCCGAAAACCCCGCGCAGATTCGCGGGAAAAGCGGAGCGCCGGGTTGACCTCGTAAAAGTGGTAGTGCGACCCCACCTGAATGGGGCGATCGCCATGGTTTTCCACCACGATCGTGCGCGTTTCGCGCCCTGCATTGATCGCAATGTTTCCCGCTGCGATCCGGTACTCACCTGGAATCATAGGGTCTCCTTAGACGATCGGACTGTGGACGGTGACCAGCTTCGAACCGTCCGGAAAAGTCGCTTCCACCTGGATGTCCGGGATCATTTCCGGAACGCCTTCCATCACCTGCTCACGGTTCAGAACGTGGCGGCCCTCTTCCATCAGCGAGGCAACGCTTTTACCGTCGCGCGCGCCTTCCATGATAAAGGCGCTGATGAGCGCCACGGATTCCGGATAGTTCAGTTTCAGGCCACGCGCCAGTCGGCGTTCTGCGACCAGCGCGGCGGTAAAGAGCAACAGTTTGTCTTTTTCTCTGGGGGTCAGTTCCATAAGCGTCTCTCAGGTTTGCCAGATGCGCGGCAGGTGCGGTGGCTTTTGGGTTAACAGCGGGCGTAAAAACTGCCAGATGTCGCGCATGACGCGCTGAATAATCAGGTTGTCGTCAGCCAGAAAACGAACCGTCAGCAGTGAGTCGACGAGCGTTGCCCCGGCGTAATCACCGAGCGGAGCCAGACGTTCCCGCACACCGTCGAGCATCTGTTCCGTGGCCGGATAGCAGAGCAGGGTGCCGCACCATGGCTGGCTGGCGATGGCTGAGAGATCCCCATCCCTCAGCGTCAGGCGTTCAATGAGCAGCGGCTGCCCCTCGCGCCAGATCTCCAGACGGTTATGCAGCGTGCCGTGGCTGAACATCTCTTGCATGACCGGTCGCCCGAGGCAGAGCAGATCCCAGCCCAGCAGGCGGCTTTCCGCGGTGAGATGAAATACGGAGCGGAGGCTGGCGTTAGCGCCGGGGAACAGGATCGTATCCTGCGGCAGCCATTCCAGCGTCGCGTTTGGGGCCAGCGTGAACGTCTGATGCAGGCGCGCCTGCGGGCCTGCGCTACGATAAAACTTACCCGCGCCGGGCATGGTGATTAATACGTGACTGTTTTCGTCCAGCGTGACGGAAATTTGAAGCTCATCGCCGCCGACAATTCCACCGGGCGGATGGAGTAAATAGAGGTGGCAAACATCGTCTTGCGGATAAAACGGCCGTTGAACCGTCAGGGGACCGACGTGGCGTGCGCGGGTGAGCACCGTTTTGTGCGCGGTATGGCTAAACCGCAGGTCGAGTTCGGCCTGCCAGCCCCGTGTCGGTGTCTTGTGCGCAACGGTTTCCAGAGCGTTTCCCTTCTCAGCGTGAGGGTGTTTGCATAGCAAAAAGTATGCCTCAGCGCGGCGGGAAAACGGTCATATGAGACGCTTATGGAAAAAAGGGGCGACAGCCCTGCCGCCCCAACGGGGTTAAAGCAAAACGAGAGGCATCCAGATAAGCCCGGTCGCCAGCAGCAGCACCAGGAAAATCAGGCCGAAAATTGCCCCCAGCCGCCAGTAATCGACGGTCGGCAGATAACCGCTGCCATAGTAGATAGGGCTTGGTCCGGTCGCATACGGGGTGAGAATGCTGCCCAGACCAATAGCCGCACCGACCATCAGGCAGAATACCGGTAATGGAATTTCCGGCATCGCCAGCGCGGCAGCGATCATCATCGGTGCCAGCGCGGAAGTGTAGGCCGTTGCGCTGGCAAAAAAGTAACGCAACAGCCAGAACACCACGATCAGCGCGATCATCACCATCACCGGTGAGTAGCCGCTCAATCCGCTGGCCAGCAGCTTGCCAAACCAGGTGATAAAGCCAGTGTTGTTCAGTCCGGTTGCGAGGGTGATAAGCGAGGCCAGCCAGAAGAAGACGTTCCACGCCGATTTATTACTGACGATGTCATCCCAGGAGATGATGCGCAGCACCAGCATCAGGGCGACGACGCTGTAACCGACCATGGCGGCGTCGATGTAGTCCCCACCGAAGATCCACAACACCAGGGCGCCTACCATCAGCACCAGCATCTTTTTCTCACGCGAGCAGAGCGGTCCCATCTCTTTGAGTTCCGATTCCGCCCAGCGTGGCACCTGATCGCCCGACTTCAGCACGGGCGGATACAGCACATAGGCGAGCCACGGCACCAACAGAACCAGCAAAATGCTCAGCGGCAGCATGCCTAAGAACCAGTCGCCCCAGCTCAGCGCCGTATGGGATGCGGTCTTCATCAGGCCAATCAGCAGCAGGTTCGGCGCCATTGCCGTCAGGAAAATGGCGCTGGTCACGCAGTCGGCGGTGATCCCCATCCACATAATGTAAGAACCAATGGAACGGGCGCTGGGATCGTTGGGTTTTGAGTTATAGAGCGGTGGTAGATTGCGGATAATTGGGTAGATGATCCCTGCGCCGCGTGCGGAGTTAGATGGTGTAACGGGAGCGAGAATCAGCTCGGAGAACATCACCGCATAGCCGAGAAACAGCGTGCGGTGCCCCATTTTTTTCACCAGCATCAGCGCGATACGCCGACCGAGGCCGGTTTTTTCATAGCCGGTGCCAAACATAAAAGCGGCGAAAATCAGCCAGATCACCGAGTTAGAAAAACCAGAAACCGCCCACGAGAGCGCTTTGGAGGTAAATTTGAATCCGTCCTGGGCGAGTTGTTCGGGGCTGAACAGCAACCACGGCGAGAGAACCGCGATAATCGATATCCCAATCATCGCCACGACTGCGCCGGGTACCGGTTCCAGAATGAGTCCCACGATGACGCCGGTAAAGACCGCAAAGTAGAGCCAGGTGTGGCTCTCAAGACCGGTGGGGACGGGCAAAACAGCAATAATGGCGATGACCACCAGCGGAGCCAGATATCGCCACCAACCAGATAAAGGTGCCATTGTCGTATCCCTGCGAAAGAGGGAGAGGCACAGGCCTCTCCGGAAGGGTTATTTGATGTAATGCACGTGTTCGCAGATTTCGTCGACGATGGGACCGCGACGTTCGGCGAACTGTTTTTTGTTTTCGGCAATCAGGTTGTTGCCGTGGGTGTCGATAGAGACAATCAGCGGACCGAACTCTTTCACCCGGCAAACCCACAGCGATTCCGGCATACCGAGCTCCATCCAGTGCACTTCTTCGATCTCTTCCACCTGAGTGGCTGCCAGCACCGCACAGCCTGCCGGGAAGATCACGTGCAGCGCCTTGAATTTCTGGCAACCTTCTTCCGTTAACGGCCCCATGCCGCCTTTACCCACCACCAGTTTGACGCCCGTTTGCTCAATGAACTCTTTTTCAAAGGCTTCCATACGCATGCTGGTGGTCGGGCCGACGGAGACCATCTCCCATTTTTCACCGTTCTTACGCACGATCGGTCCGGCATGGAAAATCGCTTTGCCGTTGAGGTCGTAGGGGATCGGGCGCTTCAGTTCGATCAGGCGGCGGTGGCAGACGTCGCGGCAGGTCACCAGCGTTCCGGTCAGATAGATCACATCGCCAACGCGGATGTCTTCCAGGTCTTCGGCTTTGATCGGGGTTGTGAGGATCTTTTTCATAACGCGCTCCGGGTGTGAGACAGGTTTTCGAAGGAGAGGTCAGAATGGACCAGCAGCGTACCGCGACGGTGCGCCCAGCAGCCGGTGGAGACGGCGACGCCAATGGTTGACGGGTGACGCGCGGCGGATTCGATATGCACGCCCATCACGGAACTGTTGCCAGTCAGTCCCTGCGGACCAATGCCCAGCCGGTTCAGCCCCTCTTCCAGACGCAGTTCGAGCTCTGCCGCTTTGGGATTCGGGTGGCGGGTGCCGATCGGACGCAGCACTGCTTTACGCGACAGCACGGCGGCGGTTTCAACGGAGGTGGCGATCCCTACGCCGACCAGCACCGGCGGGCAAGCGTTGACGGCAAGCGTCGAGATGTTTTCAAAGACGAATTTCACAACGCCTTCGTAGCCTTCGGAAGGCATCAGCACTTTGGATCGCCCCGGCAACGTGCAGCCGCCACCGGCCATGTAGACTTCAATTTCCGCGTCTTCGCCATCAGGGATGATGTCCCACGTCACCCACGGTACGCCGCTACCGGTGTTTTTACCGGTATTCACTTCGTCAAAAATTTCTACCGCATTGTGACGCAGCGGCGCTTTCACCGTGGCGTCTTCCACCGCTTGCTTGAGAATGCTTTGCAACTCACCCAACAGCGGGAAACGGGAACCTACCTTCACGAAGAACATGATCTCACCGGTGTCCTGGCAGGCCGGACGGTTAAGATCGATAGCCTTCTGCATGTTGTCGAACATTGTGTGGTAGATGATTTGCCCCATCTTTGAGGTTTCGGCATCCCGTAGCTGTTTTAATTTGTCCACCACATCGTCGGGCATGCGCGTGGAAATCATGGCGGTAAAATTGGCGACTATTTCCGTCAGCGTATTAACCGCATTTTGATTATTTTGATTGCTCATCATGTCAACTCCAGTTCTTTTATTTGTCTGGAAATAAATTCTCCCTCACAAACTACCACTGAATGTGTGGTTTTATATTATTTGCCACTGTGTATATGCAATTAACAGTTCGTGAATGATGCTGAAGAAAGATGATGAAAATTGAGCAAGGGCAGAGATTAACCTGAGATTGCGAATTACACTTCAGGTATCAATTTCATGGATAACCCGAAAAATGCTCAAAAACTGGCCCTTAGCCAAAGACCTTCAGGTGCTGGTGGAAATCGTCCATACGGGCAGCTTTAGCGCCGCGGCATGTGCCCTCGGACAAACGCCGGCCTTTGTGACAAAGCGGATCCAGATTCTGGAAACCACGCTTGCCACCACGCTGCTTAACCGCTCGGCGCGCGGCGTGGCGCTGACGGAAAGTGGTCAGCGCTGTTACGAACAGGCGCTGGTGATCCTGACGCAATATCAGCGTCTGATTGACGACGTGACGCAAATCAAAACGCGCCCGGAAGGGATGATTCGTATTGGTTGTAGCTTCGGATTTGGCCGCAGTCATATTGCGCCCGCGATTACCGAACTGATGCGCAATTATCCTGAGTTACAGGTCCATTTTGAACTCTTCGATCGGCAAATTGATTTGGTTCAGGATAATATCGATCTCGATATTCGTATTAACGATGAGATCCCGGATTATTATATTGCGCATTTGTTAACAAAGAATAAAAGAATATTGTGTGCCTCCCCAGGATATTTACAAAAATATCCTGAACCCAAAACCTTGCAGGAATTAAGTCACCACGATTGTCTGGTGACAAAAGAGCGTGATATGACGCACGGAATATGGGAACTGGGAAATGGCACGACGAAAAAATCGGTCAAAGTGAGCGGGCATCTCTCTTCCAACAGTGGCGAAGTTGTTCTGCAATGGGCGCTGGAAGGCAAAGGCATCATGCTGCGTTCAGAGTGGGATGTGCAGCCGTTTCTGGCAAGCGGCAAACTGGTACGAGTGTTGCCGGAATATGCGCAGAGCGCCAACATCTGGGCGGTCTATCAGGAACCACTGTACCGCAGCGTGAAGCTCAGAGTCTGCGTGGAGTTTCTGGCGGCATGGTGCCAGCAGCGCTTAGGCAAGCCGGACGAAGGCTATCAGGTGCTGTAGGCCGGGCTGGACAACGCCATTTCCGGCCAGCGTTACTCGGGATCTTTCTCGCGTCTTTTGCGCAGTTTGGTCCAGATTTTCGTCTCCTGGCGGCGCCACAGGCGCTGGATGTTGTCATGATGGCGCAGCAAAATCAGGCACGACAGCATGGAGACCGGGAAAGTGAACTGCGGTTTGAACCACCAGACATAGAACGGGGCAATCAGCGCGCTGACGATCGCCCCCAGCGATGAATAACCACTCAACAGGACGGTGAGCAACCAGGTGCCCGCCATCACGCCGGTGAGATCCCAACCGATAGGCGCGATAGCGCCAAAGGCTGTCGCCACGCCTTTCCCACCTTTGAAGCCGAAAAAGACTGGCCAGATATGCCCCAGACAGGCGGCGATGGCGATAAGACCCAGCCAGAACGGGCTAACGCCCAGCGCATACGCGCCCCAGACGGGCAACATCCCTTTCAGGACGTCGAAAATCAGGACCGCTGCGGCTGCTCCCTTGCCACCGATTCGTAACACATTGGTCGCGCCAGGGTTGCCGGAGCCGCTGCTACGCGGGTCGGGCAAGCCAGCAATGCGGCAGACCAGAATGGCACTGGAAATGGAGCCGCAGAGGTACGCGAAGAGGATCATTCCAGGCGCGATTGCACTCATAAGCTGTTCCGTTTTGAAAATGTCGTGTAAAACGCTACTTCTGTGGATAATACGCATATTTCGCCGGAAGTGGTATCCGGGTTAGCCAAAAAGCAGGCAGGTCGTGATGGATATTGTATTTATAGAGCAACTTTCGGTAATCACCACTATTGGTGTTTACGACTGGGAACAGACGATCGAACAGAAGCTGGTGTTCGATATCGAAATGGCATGGGATAACCGAAAATCAGCAAAAAGTGACGATGTCGCCGACTGCCTGAGCTACGCGGATATCGCCGAGACGATCGTTAACCACGTCGAGGGCGGACGTTTTGCGCTGGTGGAGCGCGTTGCCGAAGAGGTGGCCGAACTGCTGCTCACACGCTTTAACTCGCCGTGGGTGCGCATCAAACTCAGTAAGCCCGGTGCGGTGGCGCGCGCGGCCAATGTGGGCGTAATCATTGAGCGTAGCAATAATCTGAAAGAAAAATAATTATCTTCATATTTGTTAAACCAAACGGATATAAAAGAGTCCTATACCCGTCAGACTTCAGGTTGCATGTGCGTTGGCCGCACTCGTTCACCCCAGTCACTTACTGATGTAAGCTCCTGGGGATTAATGAGAGACAGGATGTCTCTCACCGAAAGTCAGCCTGCGGCTGGTCAAATTCGTTCCCGACGAATTTGTCACTCCCATGCTGCGTGACTCAGCCTTCGGCTTCGCCCCTTCGGGGCCAGCAACTCGAATTATTTAGGGTAAAAATCGGGATCTTTTTGTGCTGTAGATTTTTCTATTTAGGGGTTTATTGATGAGCGATATGCACTCGCTGCTGATTGCGGCAATTTTGGGTGTGGTCGAAGGATTGACGGAGTTTTTACCTGTTTCCAGCACCGGGCACATGATCATTGTGGGCCATCTGCTGGGATTTGAGGGTGACACGGCAAAGACGTTTGAAGTGGTGATCCAGTTAGGGTCCATTCTCGCGGTGGTAGTCATGTTCTGGCGGCGCCTGTTTGGCCTGATCGGCATTCACTTTGGTCGTCCGTTGCAGCGTGAAGGGGAAAGTAAAGGCCGTTTAACGCTGATCCACATTCTGTTGGGGATGATCCCGGCGGTGGTGCTGGGGCTGGTCTTCCACGATACGATCAAATCGCTGTTTAACCCGGTTAATGTGATGTATGCGCTGGTGGTAGGCGGTTTACTGCTGATCGCCGCAGAGTGTCTGAAGCCGAAAGAACCACGTGCGCCGGGTCTGGATGACATGACTTACCGTCAGGCGTTCATGATTGGTTGCTTCCAGTGTCTGGCGCTGTGGCCGGGTTTCTCCCGCTCCGGGGCGACCATTTCCGGCGGGATGCTGATGGGCGTGAGCCGTTATGCGGCGTCTGAATTTTCGTTCCTGCTGGCCGTACCGATGATGATGGGCGCCACTGCACTGGATCTCTACAAAAGCTGGTCGTTCCTGACAGCCGCCGATATCCCCATGTTTGCCGTCGGTTTTATTACCGCCTTCGTGGTTGCACTGGTCGCCATCAAAACCTTCCTGCAGTTGATTAAGCGGATCTCGTTCATTCCGTTCGCGATCTATCGCTTTATCGTCGCCGCGGCGGTTTACGTGGTGTTTTTCTGACAGACCTCTCATGCCGGATGATGGCGTAAACGCCTTATCCGGCCTACGCGTTGAGAGACTATATCGTAGGCCGGATAGGCGCAGCGCCATTCGGCATTCACACCTTAACTGACCGCCTTCGGGAAACGGGTTTCTTTCCAGTGGGCAAGCGCCGCAATCCGGCGTCGGGTTAACTCCTCGCGAATCTCAATACCTTTAAATCCGCCCTCGACAACGTCTTTGGTGGGCACCGACTGCGCGACTTCCCACGCTTCGCGCAGTAAACGTCCCTGCGGATAATCCGCGGCTTCAAACCCCGTCCGTCCGCGTACGTCAGCTTCGCTGGTGAGCGCAATCTGCTCCACGCGCTGCGGTTTGCGCCAGGCATCGATCGAATCAAACAGTTTCACGATGGTTTTAGGTTGCAGTATCGGGAAGGTATGGATGAGATCGTGAAACTCCGCCACCAGTTTGGCTAAGTCACGAATGTCATTCGGTACGCGCAGGCGCTGGCACAATTGCTCAACCAGTCTGACGCCCGCCGGGCCGTGCCCGTGATGACGCGGCCAGAGCTCCGGCGGCGTCAGGCCTTTGCCGAGATCGTGGCACAACGTGGCAAAACGCACGTCAACTTCTGGACTGAGCAGCGCCGCCATCGACAGCGTCATCAGGGTGTGAATCCCGGTATCGATTTCCGGATGCCACTTCGCCGGCGCCGGGACGCCAAACAGCGCATCGACCTCCGGGAACAACACGCGTAGCGCGCCGCAGTCGCGTAAGACCTGGAAATAGACCTGCGGGTTACGCGTGGTTAACGCGTTCTCGGTCTCTTTCCACACGCGCTCTGCCGTCAGGTGTTCCAGTTCACCGGCGTGCGTCATTTCGCGCATCAGCGCCATGGTTTCGTCAGCAATGCGGAAGCTCAGATGTGCATAGCGAGCGGCAAAGCGCGCCACGCGCAGTACGCGCAGCGGATCTTCATTAAAGGCCGGCGAAACATGGCGCAGCAGGCGTTGATCCAGATCGCGGCGACCGTGATAGGGATCGACGATCTCACCGTCATCATCCTGCGCGAGGGCGTTAATGGTCAGGTCACGGCGCTGGAGATCGTCTTCCAGCGTGACGTCCGGCGCAGCATAACAGGTGAATCCGGTATACCCCGAGCCGGATTTACGCTCGGTACGCGCCAGGGCGTACTCTTCGTGGGTTTGCGGATGGAGAAAAACAGGAAAATCGCGACCTACCTGCTGGTAGCCCGCGTTGAGCATTTGTTGCGGTGTAGCGCCAACCACCACCCAATCTTTATCTTTAACCGGTAGCCCTAACAGCGTATCCCGAACCGCACCACCGACCAGATAAATCTTCACGCCACACCACCTCTCCAGGGAAATACAATCCCTTAATCATATGACAGTGTGGCGGAGAAGGCGATTTAGTTCATCCAGCGGTCTTTGCGTTTCCGGCTTGGGATCATGTGCGGCAGGATCAAACCGAGAAGCAGGCCGAGTCCCAGCACGCCGCCGCCATACATAAACCACTGCATGATGATGGTGCGTTGCTTATCATCAAGCTGCAAATTTGCGGCGCTGACCTTCTTCTGCGCCACAATCAGCTCGTTCTTCAGCTTTTGATTCTCTTCTTTCAGCCCGTTGATCACGCTGTCGCTCTGCGACACTTTCTGCTGCATGTCAGCCGTGCGTTGATTCCAGGTGGTGTCGATATTGTTGAGCTTATCGGTCAGCGTTTTGACCTGATTTTCCAGATCCGGCACGCGGGTGCGCAGGCTGGGCGTGCTGTTCAGCTCTTTCATCGGGATCCAGGCCGTCCGCCCGGTACTGTCTTTAACCTGCGCGTAGTTCGTGTTGGCGTCAGTTTGTAACAGCGTGACTTCTTCGCCCGCGTTGACCGTGCCAACAAGGCGATAATTATCCCCCGGACCACTGCGGACCCAGGTGTTCAGTTCATCAGAGACATAGCGCTTTTCTTCGGCGTGTGACACGGCAGTAGCGCTAAGTGCGAGTAACATAAATCCAATCAGGCGTAATTTTGGCATCAGGCTGTCGTTATTGTCATAGAAAGTGGAACGATAGTAGTGGTATCAGTGTCTCTACGCAAAGCATTCGACATCAATCGGAATCATCTGTGTCCGGTTTACCGCTACTTCAAAACTTTTACGCCCGTCAAATTGCTCGTTGCATGGCAATTTGGCGCAAAATACTATCTACTGACAAAAAAGATCACCGTAAGTTCGTCGTGATTCTCTCTTATGTGACATAACCGGTAAGTACAAGGCCATGGCTCAGGAAATTGAATTAAAATTTATCGTTAATCACGACGCCGTGAACGCGCTGCGTGACCATCTGAATACGCTCGGAGGCGAGCATCATGCGCCCAGCCCGTTGTTGAATATTTACTACGAGACCGAGGATAAGTGGTTGCGTGGTCACGACATGGGACTGCGTATTCGTGGGGAGAAAGGTCGCTATGAGATGACCATGAAAATTGCCGGGCGAGTGACCGGCGGTTTACACCAGCGACCAGAATACAATGTCCCCCTGAACGAGCCCACGCTGGATTTAACACAATTTCCGCCGGAGGTGTGGCCAAACGGTGAGCTGCCTGCCGATCTTATCTCCCGCGTGCAGCCACTGTTCAGCACCGATTTTGAACGTGAAAAATGGCTGCTGACGGTGGATGGCAGCCAGATTGAGATCGCCCTCGATTTAGGCGAAGTGAAAGCGGGTGAACTGGCGGAGCCGATTTGCGAGCTGGAGCTTGAACTGCTGAGCGGCGACACCCGGGCGGTCCTGAAGCTGGCAAATCAGTTGGTGAACCAGGCGGGGCTGCGCCAGGGCAGCCTGAGTAAAGCGGCGCGTGGATATCATCTGGCGCAGGGGAATCCTCCACGCGAGATCAAACCGACAGCGGTGCTGAAAGCTCCCGCGAAAGCTACCGTGGAACACGGGCTGGAAGCTGCTCTGGAGCTGGCGCTGGCACAATGGCAGTACCATGAAGAACTCTGGGTTCGCGGCAACAAGGCAGCAAAGGCGGATGTGCTGGCCGCGATGGGCCTGGTGCGTCACACCCTGATGTTGTTTGGCGGTATTGTTCCGCGTAAAGCGAGCGCTCACTTACGCGATCTGTTAACCCAGTCGGAAGCAACCATTGGTTCCGCGGTTTCTGCGGAGACAGCGGTTTACACCACTCAAACGGCAATGGCAAAACTGGCGTTGACCGAGTGGCTGGTGACCAAAGCCTGGCAGCCGTTTCTGGACGCAAAAGCGCAGGCCAAAATGGCGGATTCTTTCAAGCGCTTTGCTGACATCCATCTTTCGCGTACCGCCGCTGAGCTGAAAAGCGTTTTTGGACAACCGTTGGGCGATCAGTTGCCGCGTTTACGCCGCGATATCGACACCGTTTTGCTGCTGGCAGGGTATTACGATGCGGCGGTGGTTCAGGCCTGGCTGGAGAACTGGCAAGGGCTGTATCACGCTATCGCCAACGGCCAACATATTGAAATTGAACATTTCCGTAATGAGGCGAATAACCAGGAACCGTTCTGGTTGCACAGCGGAAAACGATAACTGGAGTGCCTGATGGCGCTGTGCTTATCAGGCCTACGGATCGACATGTTTTGTAGGCCGGAATAAGGCGGAGTACCGCCATCCGGCAACGTTATAAGGAACCTTTTGATGAAGCCGCTTTCGTCACCGTTACAGCAGTACTGGCAAGTCATAGCAGAGCAGTTACCTGAATCCGTATCTGGCGTACAAGCGAAGTCAGTACTTACATTCAGTGATTTTGTGCAGGATAGCATCATCGCTCATCCTCACTGGCTGACGGAACTGGAAAGCGCGCCGCCGCAGGCCGATGAATGGCAACAGTACGGCGAATGGTTACAGGCGGCGCTGGCAACGGTGAACGATGAAGCGGCGCTGATGCATGAACTGCGTCTGTTTCGCCGCCGCGTGATGGTGCGCATTGCCTGGGCGCAGGCGCTGTCGCTGGTGGACGATACCGACATTCTGCAACAGTTAAGCCATCTGGCCGAAACGCTGATCGTCAGCGCGCGCGACTGGCTGTACGACGCCTGCTGTCGTGAATGGGGAACGCCGTGCAGTCAGGAAGGTATCCCACAACCGCTACTGATTTTAGGCATGGGCAAACTGGGCGGCGGCGAGCTGAATTTTTCCTCGGATATCGATCTGATCTTTGCCTGGCCTGAGCACGGCTCTACTCAGGGGGGACGCCGCGAACTCGACAACGCGCAGTTTTTTACTCGCATGGGACAGCGGCTGATCAAGGTTCTGGATCAGCCTACCCAGGATGGCTTTGTCTATCGGGTGGACATGCGGCTGCGTCCGTTTGGCGACAGCGGCCCGCTGGTGCTGAGTTTTGCGGCGCTGGAAGATTATTACCAGGAGCAAGGGCGCGACTGGGAGCGCTACGCCATGGTCAAGGCGCGGATCATGGGCGACACCGACGGTCGTTATGTCGATGAACTGCGCGCCATGCTGCGCCCGTTCGTTTTCCGTCGTTACATCGACTTCAGCGTGATCCAGTCGCTGCGCAATATGAAGGGGATGATTGCGCGTGAAGTTCGTCGCCGGGGGCTGAAAGATAACATCAAGCTCGGCGCGGGCGGCATTCGCGAAATCGAATTTATTGTGCAGGTATTTCAGTTGATTCGCGGCGGGCGTGAGCCGTCGCTGCAATCTCGTTCTCTGCTGCCGACGTTAAGCGCGATCGCCGCACTGCATTTGCTGCCGGAAAACGATGCCGAACAGTTGCGACAGGCCTACCTCTTCCTGCGCCGTCTGGAAAACCTGCTGCAAAGCATTAATGATGAACAAACCCAGACGTTGCCGGGCGATGAACTTAACCGGGCGCGGTTGGCCTGGGGAATGAATGCGGATAGCTGGTCGCAACTGACGGAAACGCTTGAGGGGCACATGGCGAACGTCCGGCGCGTGTTTAACGAGCTGATCGGCGATGACGAAACCGACACGCAGGAAGATGCGCTCTCGGAACAGTGGCGCGAGCTGTGGCAGGACGCCTTGCAGGAAGATGACACGCCGCCGGTGCTGTCGCATCTCGCGGATGACGATCGCCTGCGCGTGCTGGCGTTGATTGCCGATTTCCGTAAAGAGCTGGATAAGCGCACGATAGGCCCGCGTGGGCGCCAGGTGCTCGACCATCTGATGCCGCACCTGCTGAGTGATGTCTGCACGCGGCAGGACGCTTCTCTCCCGCTGTCGCGCATTACGCCGCTGCTGGTGGGGATTGTCACCCGCACCACCTATCTGGAGCTGTTGAGTGAATTCCCCGGCGCACTGAAGCATCTGATTTCGCTTTGCGCGGCGTCGCCGATGGTCGCCAGTCAGCTGGCGCGCTATCCGCTGCTGCTTGATGAACTGCTCGATCCGAATACGCTCTATCAGCCGACAGCGACCGACGCGTATCGTGATGAGTTGCGCCAGTATCTGCTGCGCGTCCCGGAAGACGATGAAGAACAACAGCTGGAAGCCCTGCGACAGTTCAAACAAACGCAACTGCTGCGCATTGCCGCCGCGGATATCGCCGGTACGTTGCCAGTGATGAAAGTCAGTGACCACCTGACCTGGCTGGCGGAGGCGATGATTGATGCCGTTGTGCAACAGGCGTGGCTGCAAATGGTGGCGCGCTACGGCCAGCCGACGCATCTTGCCGAGCGGGAAGGGCGCGGTTTTGCGGTGGTGGGCTACGGCAAGCTGGGCGGTTGGGAATTGGGCTACAGCTCCGATCTCGATTTGATCTTCCTCCATGACTGCCCCGTTGACGTGATGACCGACGGCGAGCGGGAAATTGACGGGCGGCAGTTCTACCTGCGACTGGCGCAGCGCATTATGCATCTGTTCAGTACCCGTACCTCTTCAGGCATTCTGTATGAAGTGGATGCACGGTTGCGTCCGTCAGGGGCGGCGGGGATGCTGGTGACCTCCACTGAGTCCTTTGCGGATTATCAGAAAAATGAGGCCTGGACGTGGGAGCATCAGGCGCTGGTGCGCGCACGAGTGGTTTACGGCGACCCGCAACTGACCTCGCAGTTTGATACGGTACGCCGCGATATTATGACGCTGCCTCGCGATGGCAAAACGTTGCAGAACGAGGTGCGTGAAATGCGCGAAAAAATGCGCGCGCATCTGGGCAATAAACATCGCGATCGCTTTGATATTAAAGCCGATGAAGGCGGTATTACGGATATCGAGTTTATCACGCAATATCTGGTGCTACGGTATGCCCATGACAAACCCAAACTGACCCGCTGGTCGGATAATGTGCGCATTCTGGAACTGTTAGCGCAAAACGACATTATGGACGAGCAGGAGGCGATGGCATTGACCCATGCCTATACCACGCTGCGCGATGAGCTGCATCACCTGGCGTTACAGGAACAGCCGGGCCATGTGGCGCAAACGTGTTTTGAGGCGGAACGTACGCTGGTGCGGGCGAGCTGGCAGAAGTGGCTGGTTGCCTGATGAAGTGTGCTATTATCGCGCGCAAATTTTGAATCTCTCAGGAGACAGGAATGAAAGTAACGCTGCCAGAGTTTGAACGTGCAGGAGTCTTGGTTGTCGGTGATGTGATGCTGGATCGCTACTGGTACGGGCCCACCAGCCGTATTTCACCTGAAGCGCCGGTACCGGTGGTGAAAGTCGATACCATCGAAGAACGTCCAGGCGGTGCGGCGAACGTGGCGATGAATATTGCCTCTCTGGGAGCAAATTCGCGCCTGGTCGGACTGACCGGTATCGACGATGCCGCGCGCGCGCTCAGTAAAACGCTGGCGGACGTGAACGTGAAATGCGACTTCGTTTCTGTCCCGACCCATCCTACTATCACCAAACTGCGCGTGCTTTCACGCAACCAGCAACTGATTCGTCTCGACTTCGAAGAAGGCTTTGAAGGCGTGGATCCGCAGCCGCTGCATGAGCGTATCAACCAGGCGCTGAGCTCGATTGGGGCGCTGGTGCTGTCTGACTATGCGAAAGGCGCGCTGGCCAGCGTTCAGCAGATGATCGCGCTGGCGCGTAAAGCCGGAGTGCCGGTGCTGATCGACCCGAAAGGGACTGATTTTGCCCGCTATCGCGGCGCGACGCTGCTGACGCCGAACCTCTCTGAGTTCGAAGCAGTGGCAGGAAAATGCAAAAGCGAAGAAGAGATTGTTGAACGCGGCATGAAGCTGATCGCCGATTTTGAGCTTTCCGCGCTGCTGGTCACCCGCTCCGAGCAGGGGATGACGCTGCTGCAACCGGGCAAAGCTCCGCTGCATATGCCGACGCAGGCGCAGGAAGTGTATGACGTAACCGGTGCGGGCGACACGGTCATTGGTGTGCTGGCGGCGACGCTGGCAGCCGGTAATTCGCTGGAAGAAGCCTGCTTCTTTGCCAATGCGGCGGCGGGCGTGGTGGTCGGTAAGCTGGGGACCTCCACTGTGTCGCCTATCGAACTGGAAAACGCGGTACGCGGTCGTGCAGAAACTGGCTTTGGCGTGATGACCGAAGACGAGCTGAAGCAGGCCGTTGCCAGCGCCCGTAAGCGTGGTGAGAAAGTCGTCATGACCAACGGGGTGTTTGATATACTGCACGCCGGTCACGTCTCCTATCTCGCAAACGCCCGTAAGCTGGGCGATCGCTTAATTGTCGCGGTCAACAGCGATGCCTCGACGAAACGCCTGAAAGGGGAAACGCGCCCGGTGAATCCGCTCGAACAGCGGATGATCGTGTTGGGTGCGCTGGAATCCGTTGACTGGGTGGTCTCTTTTGAAGAGGACACGCCGCAGCGCCTGATTGCAGGCGTATTGCCGGATCTGCTGGTGAAAGGCGGTGACTATAAACCGGAAGAGATTGCCGGTAGTGAAGAGGTATGGGCCAACGGCGGCGAAGTGCTGGTGCTCAACTTTGAAGATGGGTGCTCCACCACCAATATCATCAAGAAAATCCAGAAAGACAGCGATAAATAACCGCTGGCGGTGATGCCTGGAAATCGGGCATCACCCGTATTCCCAAAGTGTGAACTCAGGCAACTGATTTGCGCACAATATGTACAAACCTGCTACGCCTCCCGGTAAATACTGGTATCAGAAAAAAGCATATGACCTTAACAGAGATTCACCGACTGGAGGATATGCTAATGAACAACAGTGTTTATTCGATGAACAATTTCGATTTCCTGGCGCGGAGTTTTGCCAGAATGCAGGCTGAAGGTCGCCCTGTTGATATCCAGGCTGTTACCGGCAATATGGATGAGGAGCACCGCAGCTGGTTTTGCAAACGCTACGCGCACTACTGCCAGCAGGCAACGAACGCCAGAAAGTTAGAAGTGGAACATTGATGTGTCAACGGGCCTTGCGGCCCGTTGCTGTTTTTACGCTTGCGGTTCTACTGGCGGGATGGCGGGCGCAGGTTTGACTTCTTCAGTGGCCTGACGCGCTTCCAGCTCGCTCAAACGTTGCTCCAGCAGCGCCAGCTTTTCACGGGTGCGCAGCAGCACCTGGGTCTGAACATCAAACTCTTCGCGGCTCACCAGATCGAGACGCGTCAGCTGAGATTGCAGCGTTTGACGGATTTTCTTCTCGACATCTTCCCCGAACTCCCGGATCCCTTTCGGCATCGACTCGTGAACCTGGCGAGCGATCTGCTCAATTTTTTTCGGGTCAATCATAGTGGTTTCCCTGAACTGGTAAGTGTTAACGCCCATTGTAGTGCGATCTGCGTAAGGCATAAACCAGAATTGTGTGATGTTAATGCGGGTAAAGGCGTTGATGAAGGTAATCAATAGCGTTATAGTTAATCCGCTTATTCTCAGGGCGGGGCGAAATTCCCCACCGGCGGTAAATCAACTCAGGTTGAAAGCCCGCGAGCGCTTTGGGTGCAAACCCAAAGGTCAGCAGATCCGGTGTAATTCCGGGGCCGACGGTTAGAGTCCGGATGGGAGAGAGTAACGATCCAGTCGGGCATGGACCCGCTCACGTTATTTTTTTGCCGCTTGTCGGTACTCCTAAGACTGCCCTGATTCTGGTAACCATAATTTTAGTGAGGTTTTTTTACCATGAATCAGACGCTACTTTCCTCTTTTGGTACGCCTTTTGAACGTGTCGAACACGCTCTGTCTGCGCTGCGCGAAGGCCGCGGTGTGATGGTGCTGGACGACGAAGATCGTGAAAACGAAGGCGATATGATTTTCCCGGCAGAAACTATGACCGTTGAGCAGATGGCGCTGACCATCCGTCACGGTAGCGGTATTGTGTGCCTGTGCATCACCGAAGATCGTCGTAAACAACTCGATCTGCCGATGATGGTGGAAAATAACACCAGCGCTTATGGCACCGGTTTTACCGTGACCATTGAAGCGGCGACAGGTGTCACGACCGGCGTTTCCGCTGCCGATCGCGTGACCACCGTTCGTGCGGCGATCGCCGATGGCGCAAAACCTTCCGATCTGAACCGTCCGGGACACGTTTTCCCGCTGCGCGCTCAGCCAGGCGGCGTATTGACCCGCGGTGGCCACACCGAAGCGACCATCGATCTGGTGACGCTGGCGGGCTTCAAACCGGCAGGTGTCCTGTGTGAACTGACCAATGATGATGGCAGCATGGCGCGTGCGCCGGAGTGCATCGACTTTGCAGGCAAACACAATATGGCTGTAGTGACGATCGAAGACCTGGTGGCTTACCGTCAGGCGCACGAACGTAAAGCCAGCTAATCCTGCCTTGCCGGATAGTGGTGCGAGCACCTTATCCGGCAAATTTCGCTTTTTCAAACATCCTGTCGGTTAATAAACATCCAATCTTTTTCTCTATGATCGAAATCATCTTTTCGATTTCATACTGTGCCAGTATATAATCCTACCTACTTATAGGTATGTTAAATTTTAACGCTAAATATCTGTTAATGTTAAATTTTAAGGGTAAAAGGATGTTTATTGCCTGGTACTGGATTGTTTTAATTGTTCTGATGGTCGTGGGGTATATTTGCCATATGAAACGTTATTGTAAGGCGTTTCGGCAGGATCGTGATGCGCTACTGGAAATTCGCAATAAATTACTTCGTCGTGATGATGAAGAACGCGTCATGACTAAAGAGCAGGAATAACCGCTTCCTGCCCTCTCTGTTACCCGATCCCCATCGCCTGTAGTATGACCAGACTCAGCCCCATCACCGACATTCCGCACAGAACGCCATAGCTGGGGTTGTTATTGGGATCGATCTCTTTTGCCAGCGGCATCAGCTCATCCACTGACAACGCCACCATAATGCCGGCGACAGCGGCCATAATCGCGGCCATGACGACAGGTGACACCAGGCTGCCAAGAATCAGCCACGCCAGCACGCCACCCAATATTTCCGCCATCCCGGAAATGCCCGCCCAGAAAATCGCGGTACGTTTAGAACCGGTGGCCGCATAGACCGGCCCGGCGACCGCCAGACCTTCCGGAATATTATGCAGGGCAACTGCCAGCGCGATGCCGAATCCCAGCTCCAGGTTACTGCTGGCGGTGACGTAGGTGGCAATCCCTTCCGGGAAGTTGTGCAGACTGATCCCCAGCGTGAGCAGGATGGCGGTACGTTTAATCGAGCCGGGAATCGGCTGCGTTCTTTTTTGCACCAGATCCTGCGGATGGGCGTGCGGAAGCAGACGATCCAGACCAAAGTAACCCAGCAAGCCGATGATAAACATGCCGTAGCCCAGAACTGGCGGCATTCCCTTCGTACCCAGCGCGGCGGGCAGCATCTCCATTAAGGAGATCAGCAGCATGATCCCGGCGGCAAACCCGAGCGAAAACGCCAGCAGGCGATTGGAGGGCTTTTGCCCCAGTACGCCAAGAAACGCGCCAATAAACGTGGCGGCGCCCGCCAGTAAGGTCAGAATTAAAGGTACTGACATCAATGACTCCTTATACATCTCGCTGACCTTCAAAATAACTGATGATCATCATCATGGTTATCAGAGTTCTTCATTCATCGAAAGAGGGTATTGTAAGACCATCAAAATGACTCCCTGAGTAAGGATATCATCATGTCTTCAATTCGTATGCCAGCATTGTTTTTGGGACACGGTAGCCCGATGAACGTTCTGGAAGATAACCTGTATACCCGTGCCTGGCAGCAGCTTGGGGAGACATTACCGCGTCCAAAAGCGATTGTGGTGGTGTCTGCCCACTGGTTCACCCGAGGTACCGGCGTCACCGCGATGGAAGCGCCAAAGACCATTCATGATTTTGGCGGTTTCCCGCAGGCGTTGTACGACACGCATTACCCGGCGCCCGGCTCTCCTGAACTGGCGCAGCACCTGGTTGATTTGCTTGCGCCGGTGCCAGTCGCGCTCGATAAAGAAGCCTGGGGCTTTGACCACGGCTCCTGGGGTGTGCTGATCAAGATGTACCCGAATGCTGATATCCCGATGGTGCAGTTGAGCATCGATAGCACCAAGCCGGCGGCCTGGCATTTTGAAATCGGGCGTAAACTGGCGGCGCTGCGTGATGAAGGCATCATGCTGGTGGCCAGTGGTAACGTGGTGCATAACCTGCGTACGGCGCGCTGGCACGGCGATAATAACCCGTATCCATGGGCGACATCGTTCAATGATTTTGTCAAAGCGAACCTGAGCTGGCAGGGAGCGGTTGAGCAGCATCCGCTGGTCAATTATCTCGATCACGAAGGTGGCTCACTGTCGAACCCGACACCGGATCACTATCTGCCGCTACTGTACGTGCTGGGCGCGTGGGATGGTAAGGAACCGGTGACGATTCCGGTTGATGGTATCGAGATGGGCAGCCTGAGTATGCTGTCGGTACAGGTGGGGTAGGCCGGGTAGGCGAAGCCGCCACCCGGCAAGGCTCTATTGCCTGATGGCGACACAAAGTGTCTTATCAGGCCTACACAGGAGCGCCATATTACTCGACAAAAATATGCGGGTAGAAGCGGGACAGATCCTGAGTGATCAGCGCTCTGTCTTCGCGAATGCCGATCCCGGCAGGCTGATCGTTGATCAACCAGCTACCGATCAGCATATAGCTGTCGCCAAATTTTGGCAGCTGATGGAACTGCTGCACGATCATGCCTTCTTCACCGTACGGTCCTTCCACCGCTTCGATCGTTTTACCGTTCTCGATAATGGAGACGTTCGCGCCTTCACGCGAGAAGATCGGTTTCACGACGAATTTATCCATCTGAGGATAGTCGTCTTCGGCGAAATAGGCGGGAAGCAGGTTCGGATGGTTCGGGAACATTTCCCACAGCAGCGGCAGCAGCGCCTTGTTGGAGATAATGCTCTTCCAGGCCGGTTCCAGCCAGCGCACGCCTGCGTCTTCCAGCTTGGTGGAGAACATCTCGCGCAGCATAAACTCCCACGGATAGAGCTTGAACAGGTTGGCAATCACCTGATCCTGTAGATCCGTGAACTGGCCTTTTTCACCCAGCCCAATATCTTCGATATAGAGGAATTCGGTAGCGATCTCCGCTTCTGCCGCACAATCCTGCAGGTACTGAATAGTGCCGCGATCTTCAACAGTATCGCGACAGCAGGTCAGATGCAGAAGCTGGAAGCCGTACTGCTCACGTAGCTCGGCGAAGCGCTCGATAAGCTTTTCCTGCAGGCTGTTAAACTGGTCGCTGCCTTCCGGCAGATTGCCCGCATTGATCTGATCTTCCAACCAGATCCACTGGAAAAACGCCGCTTCGTACAGCGAGGTCGGAGTATCGGCGTTGTTCTCCAGCAGCTTCGGTTCACCGGTGCCATCCCACGCCAGATCAAGACGTGAATAGAGCGACGGCTGGCGCGTCTGCCAGGATTGACGAACAAAGCCCCAGGTGTGCTTAGGAATACGGAATTTGGCCATCAGCTCGTCGCTGGCGATCACTTTCTCAACCACCTTGAGACACATCTGGTGCAGCTCTGCGGTCACATCTTCCAGCTGTTCAACCTGGGCCAGCGTTAGCTTGTAATAGGCGTCTTCACACCAGTACGGTTCGCCGTACATGGTGTGAAAATTAAAACCGTATTCCGTGGCTTTATCGCGCCAGTCCGGGCGCTCGGTAATACTGACTCTTTCCATGCGTATCAGCCACCCATTGAACGCGTGGAGGTGCCGCTTGCGCTACGCTGCATGGTGCTCTGTTTGGCAACAGATTCACCGAAGCCGCCGCGCGTTACGGTAGAGGTGGTTGCCGGTTTCGGCGCCATGGCGGTTTTAGGAACCGTCATTGTGCGACCAGGCTGTGCTGCGCCGTAGTTTTTACCACCCGCATCGGTGTATTTACCGTAAGCCGGGCTGGCCGGGTTTTTCGAGCTGAACAGCGGTTGCTGCGCAAAGCCCGCGCCGCCGCCCATCATGCGGCCCATCATATAACCCGCCATCAGCGGCATCCAGAAGCTGCCGCTGGACTGCTGTGCCTGAGCTTCTGGCGCCATGCCTGCCTGAGCAGGGGCTTGCTGGCACTGGCCTTCACCGAACTCGGCGACGCAATCTTCACGAGTGGCATATTTCGGCGCGGTACGTTCCGCTTCTTTCAGCGCGTTATTGAACGCCGTGGTGCATTCCGCGCTTTTGCCCGGATTGGCTGCCGAGCAGTCATCCGCATTTTGATACAGCGACACGGTTTCATCGCTTTTCTCACAACCCGCCAGCATAAACACAGCGGTAACGGCGAATGCGACAGGTGTCAGATGACGCGCGCTCCAGCTTTTGCGGAACGAGGCGTGATGGATGGATTTTGTCCGTTTCATTTTCGTCTTTCCTGGACCCAGTGGTTATTACTGCTCAGGATAGAGGATGAGTGGTTGAAAATGAAGCGAGAAGAGGCGGGAATGCGGCACAATGGCGGGATCTTTACGTTGCCTTACGTTCAGACGGGGCCGAAGCCCCGTCATCGCGTTTAATTGCGGAACGGATTGTTACCGTTGCTGCTGGAAGAACGTGCTGATGCCGGTTGTGCGGCGGGCGCTGCTGCGTTGGTGGCATAGCCGTCAGCGTTCGCGTCCATCTGCGGGGTTTCCGGCGCGACGTGTTCCGGCGAGGTGGAGATCGGTTTGCCCAGCGTGTTGTTCAGCGCCACCAGATCCTGCTCGTTCAACGTACCCAGCGCTGACTTGATATTCAGTTGGTTGATCAGGTAGTTATAACGCGCATTCGCCAGTTGCTGCTTGGCGTTGTACAGCGTGGTGGTCGCATCCAACACATCAACGATAGTACGTGTACCCACGGAATAGCCCGCTTCCATCGCGTCTAATGAGCTCTGGGCGGAAACAACTGCTTGTTTGTACGCGTTAATGCTGCTGATTGACGCATTGATATTGTTGAAGGAAGAACGTACGGTCTGCACCACGCTACGGTGGGCGCTTTCCAGTTGCTCACTGGCGCCAACAAAGTTGTATTGCGCCTGTTTCACCTGCGAGTTCACCATCCCGCCCTGATAAATCGGCAGCGAGAAACTCAGGCCGATTTTGTTCTGGCCCATGTTGCTGTCGTCATACTGAGAGCCTGTCGCGCCACGCGTTTTAGAGCCGCTGTACGAGGTATCCGATACGCCGGTAGAGGCGGTTAAGTCCAGCGTCGGCAGGTGACCATCCTGCGCCTGGCGAATCTGCTCACGTGCCAGATCCTGGCTCAGACGCGCCTGCAACAACGTCAGGTTACGGTTTTCGGCTTCTTTCAGCAGGGCGTTCACCGCCTGCGGTTTGTCGGTTTTGAAGCTGTCAACGTTCAGCGACGCCAGTTCCGGGTAGTAGTTGCCGGTGACCTGACGCAGTTCTTCAACCGCGTTGTCGAGATCGTTACGGGCGGTCACTTCGTTCGCCAGCACCGTATCGTATTGCGAACGGGCGTTTTGTACGTCAGTGATGGCGACCAGGCCCACGTTGAAACGCTGGGTGGTTTGATCCAACTGACGATAAATCGCCTCTTTCTGCGCCTGCGTGTAAGAGAGAACGTCAATGGCGTTCAGCACTTTAAAATAGGCGCTCGCGGTGTTGAGGATCAGCGTTTGCTGGTCCGTCTGGAAGGTCACGTCCTGAATACCCGCAGATTTTTCCTGCAGGGTCAGTGCACGCCATTTCGACATATCGAAAAGGGTCTGCGTTAATTGCAGGGACGCGCTGGTGGCGTTTGAGTTCACGCCGTTAGCATCGCGGTAGCCGTTGCTGTAGGTGTAATCGGCACCTAAGCCCAGTTGAGGCAGTAAAGGACTACGTGCTTCGTTGATTTTTTCGAATGCAGCATCGCGATCGGCGGCGGATTTACGCAATTCCGGGTTGCTCAGGCGTGCTTGCTGATAAACTTGCATCAGGTTCTCTGCCTGGCTCAGTGTGCTGAACCCCGACAGGCTCAGGCCGATAAGGATGGGGAGCAATTTCTTCATTTGCATTCCTTGTTGTGAAGCAGTATTTAGCGCTGATCAAATTTTAAAAATAATTGCTGATTCTAGCAGAATCCGCCACCGCAAAAAGTTGGCGTTCTGTGCCATCAGGCGTTAATTTGCACCAATTTACCACAAGGTCGATGAAACGGCAGTCAAACGCCCTTTAAATTCACATTTAAATCACTATTGGTACAGGACGGCACAATGCGCAAATCAGGCAACTCGCCAGTAACTTTCGCCAAAAACGATGTAGAAATTATTGCACGAGAAACGCTATATCGCGGTTTTTTTTCGCTGGATCGTTATCGCTTTCGCCACCGTTTGTTTAACGGTGAAATGAGTCAGGAAGTGCGTAGAGAAATTTTTGAGCGCGGTCATGCGGCAGTCTTGCTACCCTTTGACCCTGAGCGGGATGAAGTGGTGTTAGTCGAGCAGGTGCGCATCGCGGCCTATGACACCAGTGAAACGCCATGGCTACTGGAAATGGTGGCCGGGATGATCGAAGAGGGTGAAAGCGTTGAGGATGTGGCCCGCCGTGAAGCGATGGAAGAGGCCGGCATCGAGGTAAAACGGACGAAACCGGTGCTCAGTTTTCTGGCAAGCCCTGGCGGCACCAGTGAGCGCTCGTCCATTATGGTGGGTGAAGTGGACGCCACGACCGCAAACGGGATTCACGGTCTGGCTGATGAAAACGAAGACATTCGGGTTCATGTGGTAAGCCGGGAACAGGCATACCGTTGGGTTGAAGAGGGGAAAATTGATAACGCGTCTGCGGTCATCGCTCTGCAATGGCTGCAACTGCACTATAAAGAGCTAATAAACGAGTGGAAAAAATGAAGCGCTATACACCTGACTTCCCTGAAATGATGCGTCTTTGCGAAACGAACTTTTCGCAACTGCGACGCCTGTTGCCGCGCAATGATGCGCCTGGCGAAACGGTGAGTTACCAGGTGGGCAACGCACAATATCGGATTACGATCGTTGAATCGACCCGATACACAACGCTGGTGACCATCGAGCAGACGGCGCCGACCATCACCTACTGGAGCCTGCCGTCACTGACTGTGCGGCTCTACCATGACGCGATGGTCGCCGAAGTGTGTTCAAGTCAGCAGATCTTTCGCTTCAAAGCACGGTATGATTATCCAAATAAAAAGTTGCATCAACGCGACGAAAAGCATCAAATTAATCAGTTTCTGGCCGATTGGCTACGATACTGCTTAGCACATGGAGCGATGGCGATTCCGGTTTACTAGCGTCGTGAAACCTAAGGACACCATTTGGAAAGCCTGTTAAACCTTTCTCTGGCTGGTGAGGCCAGGGTCAGGATCTTACAAATTACTGATACTCACCTGTTTGCCGAAAAGCACGAAACGCTATTGGGCGTAAACACCTGGGAAAGCTACCAGGCCGTGTTGGATGCCATTCATGCCGAGGGGCAGGAATACGATCTGATCGTGGCGACAGGTGATTTAGCTCAGGATCAAACCGCTGCGGCCTATCAGCATTTTGCTGAAGGTATCGCAAGCTTTCGTGCGCCTTGCGTTTGGTTGCCCGGCAACCATGATTTCCAGCCTGCGATGTACAGCGCGTTACAAGAGGCGGGGATCTCCCCAGCAAAATGCGTCATGGTTGGCGAGCAGTGGCAAATTCTGCTGCTGGACAGTCAGGTCTTCGGTGTACCTCACGGTGAACTGAGTGAATTTCAGCTCGAGTGGCTGGAGCGTAAACTTGCTGCGGTCCCTGAACGCCACACTCTACTGCTTCTGCATCATCACCCCATGCCTGCGGGATGCAGTTGGCTGGATCAACACAGCCTGCGTAACGCGGCGGAACTGGACAACGTGCTGGTAAATTATCCGCGCGTGAAATATCTGCTTTGCGGGCATATTCATCAGGAACTGGATCTCGACTGGAATGGCCGCCGTCTGTTGGCTACGCCCTCCACCTGCGTTCAGTTCAAACCCCATTGCGCGAACTTTACCCTTGATAGCATCGGTCCAGGCTGGCGTACGCTGGAGCTGTTTGCCGACGGTACGTTGAAAACGGACGTCTGTCGTTTGCAAGGGACGGAGTTCCGACCTGATACCGCTTCTGAAGGCTACTGATGTCTACGCTTCTTTACCTGCACGGCTTCAATAGCTCACCGCGTTCGGCGAAGGCCTGCCTGCTAAAAAACTGGCTGCGCGAACAGTATCCTCATGTCGAAATGATTGTGCCGCAGCTGCCGCCGTATCCGGCCGATGCCGCAGAGATGCTGGAGTCTATCGTCCTTGAGCACGGCGGCGAGGCGCTGGGCGTGGTGGGATCATCATTAGGCGGTTATTACGCCACCTGGCTGTCACAGTGCTTTATGCTGCCCGCTGTTGTTGTCAACCCGGCTGTCCGGCCATATGAACTGTTGATCGACTACCTCGGTCAGAACGAGAACCCCTACACGGGGCAGCAATATGTGCTAGAGTCACGCCATATTTACGATCTTAAAGTCATGCAGATCGACCCGCTGGAAGCGTCGGATTTAATCTGGCTGCTGCAACAGACGGGAGATGAAGTGCTGGACTACCGCCAGGCAGTGGCGTATTACGCCTCATGCCGCCAGACTGTTATTGAAGGTGGAAACCATGCATTCACGGGCTTCGAAGATTATTTCAACCCGATTGTCGATTTCCTTGGACTGCACAGTTGCTGACAATCATTTCGAATTGCTATTAAAACCATGACGCAAACTTATAACGCTGATGCCATTGAGGTACTCACTGGGCTTGAGCCGGTACGCCGTCGCCCAGGGATGTATACCGACACGACCCGACCCAACCATCTTGGGCAGGAAGTGATTGATAACAGTGTCGATGAAGCACTGGCGGGCCACGCGAAACGCGTGGATGTGATTTTACATGCCGATCAATCTCTGGAAGTTATCGACGACGGTCGCGGCATGCCCGTGGACATTCACCCGGAAGAGGGCGTTCCGGCGGTTGAACTGATCCTCTGTCGGCTGCACGCGGGCGGCAAGTTCTCGAACAAGAACTATCAGTTCTCCGGCGGCCTGCACGGCGTAGGGATCTCCGTGGTGAACGCCCTGTCGAAGCGTGTGGAAGTGAACGTGCGTCGTGATGGTCAGGTGTATAACATTGCGTTTGAGAACGGCGACAAGGTTCAGGATTTGCAGGTTGTTGGCACCTGCGGCAAGCGCAATACCGGCACCAGCGTCCATTTCTGGCCTGACGAAACCTTTTTCGACAGCCCGCGTTTTTCTGTCTCGCGCTTAACGCACGTGCTGAAAGCCAAAGCCGTGCTGTGCCCTGGCGTTGAAATCACCTTTAAAGATGAAGTCAATAACAGCGAACAGCGCTGGTGCTATCAGGATGGTCTTAATGACTATCTGGGCGAAGCGGTAAACGGCCTGCCGACGCTGCCGGAAAAACCGTTCATCGGCAACTTTTCCGGGGATACGGAAACGGTCGACTGGGCACTGCTGTGGCTCCCGGAAGGCGGCGAACTGCTGACCGAAAGCTACGTGAACCTGATCCCGACCATGCAGGGCGGGACACACGTGAACGGTCTGCGTCAGGGGCTGCTCGACGCGATGCGTGAGTTCTGCGAATACCGCAACATTCTGCCACGTGGCGTGAAGCTCTCGGCGGAAGATATCTGGGATCGCTGCGCCTACGTGCTGTCGGTGAAAATGCAGGATCCGCAGTTTGCCGGACAGACCAAAGAACGTCTGTCGTCACGTCAGTGCGCGGCATTTGTCTCCGGCGTGGTGAAAGATGCCTTCAGCCTGTGGCTGAACCAAAACGTTCAGTCAGCCGAACTGCTGGCGGAGATGGTGATCTCCAGCGCCCAGCGTCGACTGCGCGCGGCGAAAAAAGTAGTGCGTAAAAAACTGACCAGCGGTCCGGCGCTGCCGGGGAAACTGGCGGATTGCACCGCGCAGGATCTGAATCGTACCGAACTGTTCCTGGTGGAAGGGGACTCGGCGGGCGGCTCCGCCAAGCAGGCGCGCGATCGTGAATATCAGGCGATCATGCCGCTTAAGGGTAAGATCCTGAACACCTGGGAAGTCTCTTCTGATGAAGTACTGGCCTCGCAGGAAGTCCACGATATTTCTGTCGCGATCGGTATCGATCCGGACAGCGACGATCTGAGCCAGTTACGTTACGGCAAGATCTGTATCCTGGCGGATGCGGACTCCGATGGTCTGCACATCGCCACGCTGCTCTGCGCGCTGTTTGTGCGACATTTCCGCACGCTGGTGAAACACGGGCATGTCTATGTCGCGCTGCCGCCGTTGTACCGTATCGATCTCGGCAAAGAGGTCTATTACGCGTTGACGGAAGAAGAGAAGGCGGGCGTACTGGAACAGTTGAAGCGCAAGAAAGGCAAGCCAAACGTACAGCGCTTTAAAGGGCTGGGTGAAATGAACCCGATGCAGTTGCGCGAAACCACGCTGGATCCCAACACTCGCCGTCTGGTCCAGCTCATCATTGATGATGAGGACGATCAGCGCACTAACGCCATGATGGATATGCTGCTGGCGAAGAAGCGCTCTGAAGATCGCCGCAACTGGTTGCAGGAAAAAGGCGACCTTGCGGATATCGACGGGTAATCGTGTTGTTGTGCCGGGCGGCGTCATTAACGCGCCTTCCGGCACGATCATTTATGCCGCTTACGGTACTGCAATGGCGTTTCGCCGATTCCCTTGCCAAACGCGCTGATAAAGTACGTCACCTCTGAAAATCCTACCTTGTTCGCAATCTCCCGCACGCTTGCTTCGCTGTGAAGTAGCGCTTCGCACGCTTTTCTCAGACGTAATGTATTGAGATAGTCGAGAATGCTTTCTCCTGTCTCAATATGAAAGCGGCGCGACACGTAACTTTTTGATTTCCCAAGTTCATCTGCCAGCGCGCTCAGGCTGAATTTTCGCGTGTAATTTTCGTCGAGCCAGAACATCACCTGGCTGGCGATACCGGTGGCAATTTCCTGCATACCGCTCTTATCTTCGGGTAACAGGCTGAATAAATTTAATAACAGGCAGGCAACGTGCTCGGCGTTGAGCGGCTTTTGCGTCGCCATTTTCTCGTAACGGCTAAAGAGGAAATCGATATGTGTATGGATCTCATGGGCGTCGATCACCCAGGCTTCACCACCGCGAATTGTCAGGTTTTGCAGGCGTTGCTGATTGAGCGGGAAATCACGCAGCACCTTCAGCACCGCATGTTGATCGAGATGAATAATGGTACGACGATAGCGATTCTGCGCCTGCTCATCGACCATGATTTTGTGCAGGGTGAAGGGCGGGAAAAAGAACATCCGCCCCGGCCGCATGGTGTATTGCTTATGATCGACCGTGACGACACCGAAACCTTCTTCCACATACAGTACTTCCAGACATTGATGCCAGTGGTGGTAACGCACCGTATTGGCGAACAGTCGACTAAACGACGCAATAGCATCGTTTAAGGTAATCAGTTCGAGACGTTCTGCATTAAGGGCTGTGTTCATAGTGCAACAGATTTAAATTTTTACCCGCCGGATTACGTTTATAAACTCTATTTTTAAATTTTCTCAATCCCTGTTTTAAAAGAATGTGTCGGGTGTGATTGAGGTAACATTTCTGCTGATGAGCGATTCACTATGCTTTAGCCACTTTATTCAGAGGGGCAGAGTATGTGGTCGGCAACTGAAGAAAAATCAAATCCATTGTCATCCCGCGAAGACGTAACGCGGGCTGTTAATTCGATACTGGAGGCGCTGGATAAGCAGTTTCCCGCAGGGCAGGCCCAGTTTTCGCTGGGCGATACCTGTGCGCATTACAGTGTGGACATTGCCTGTATGGAAGGGCTTTCGAGAGCGCTGTGGGGGCTGTTTCCGCTAATGGCGGGAGGCGCTGAGGTCCCGTTTGCTGACAAGTACATTCAGGCGATCAAGTTGGGTACCGATCCGCAGAGTCCGCATTACTGGGGCGATACCGGGCCATACGATCAGCGTCTGGTGGAGATGGCGGCGTATGGTCTGGGTCTGGCGCTTCTGCCGACGCGGTTAACGGCGGCGTTCAGCCCGTCGGAACAAGAAAATCTGCATCGCTGGCTGAATCAGATAACCGACGCGCAGATGCCGGACAGCAACTGGAACTACTTCGCCATCATCGTTCAGCTCGGTTTTAAACGCGCCGGACTGCCATACGACCAGTCGGCTATCGATCGTCGGTTTGCGCTGATGGAAGCCTATTATCTGGGGGACGGCTGGTATTCCGACGGCCCCGGGCGACCTCAGGATTACTACATCTCAATGGCCTTTCATTTTTATGGCCTGCTGTATGCCACACTCAATCCGGAAGATACCGCTCGCGCCGCAACGTTGCGCGAACGCGCCCGACAATTTGCGGAAGATTTTATCTACATGTCGGCTGCCGATGGGGCCTCGGTGCCGTTCGGTCGCAGCCTGACCTATCGATTTGCGATGGTCGCGTTCTGGAGTGCGGCGGCGTTTGCTGAGCTGGATGTGTTCTCGCCGGGCATCATTAAAGGGGTGATCCTGCGACATTTGCGCTGGTGGCAACAGCAACCCATTTTCGATCGTGATGGGATCCTGACGTTAGGCTTCGCTTACCCGAATCTGGCGATGTGCGAGGACTACAATTCCCCGGGTTCTCCTTACTGGGCGCTGAAGGTCTTTCTGATCCTCGCGCTGCCGGAAACTCACCCGTTCTGGCTGGCTGAAGAGCAACCGCTGCCCTCCCTGGCACAGACGCGTGCAATCCCGCATGCCGGACAAATTCTTCAGCACAGCGAGCATTCTGCTCATGTCACGATGCTGACCTCCGGTCAGTTGGAGCTGAATAACTACGTTAACACCGAGGCAAAATACACGAAGTTTGCCTATTCCAGCCGCTTTGGTTTCACCATTGAACGCGGGCGTTATGGCCTCAAGCATGCGGCGTGTGATTCCATGCTGCTGTTAGCGGACGGCGATAACTATTTTCGCGGACGGCGCGACTGCGAACAGGTTCGCGTGGATGAGAATGCGATTTTCTCCCGCTGGCTGCCGTGGCATGACGTCACCATTGAGACCTGGCTGGTGCCGTTCGGTGAATGGCATATCCGTTTACACCGCATCAACAGCGCGCGGGTACTGCAAACGGTGGAAGGGGGCTTTGCGGTGATGAAGGCAGAGCATCAGTTGCACGGGCGCGGGTGCGTGATTGCCGCCAGCAACGGCAGTAGCACGATTGTGGATCTGTCTCCGGTGATGTCACGCAGTCCGGACAGCATTATCACTCCGCCAAACAGCAGCATTATGTTTGCCGAATGTGCCGCGATCCCCGTGCTTTCAACAGAGATTGCGCCTGGGGAAAGCTGGCTTTGTTGCGCGGTCCGCGCTTGCGGGCAACACAAGGACTACACCGCCATTCCCCAGTTACAAATCAAGACTCACCAGGTCGTTATCCGCGAACCTGAATCTGCACGCCAGTTGTCGTTCTTTTTATAGCGAGGGTGGTATGAATATACGTTCACCGAGTCACCGAACGGAATACTATAAAATCAGTAGTTTTATCTTTCTCTATTTCTTTACCTGGTCGGCCAGCATTGGTTTATTAGCGATCTGGCTGGGACAGAAAGCACAGCTTAGCGGTACGGTAATAGGAACGGTCTTTGCTGTGAATGGTATTTTCTCGGTTATCCTGAAACCCATTTACGGTTATATTCTCGATAAAATCGGCATGAGTAAATATCTGCTCTATTTTGTCGTGGGGATGTCGGCATTAATGGCCCCCTTCTTTATTTATGTTTACCAGCCATTATTACTTTCTCATACCCTATTGGGAATTATCGTTGGTGCGATTTACCTGAGTTTTGCCTGGTACGCCGGCGTAGCGGCCTGTGAATCCTATTCCGATCGCTACAGCCGCCTGAACGGCATGGAGTTTGGTCAGATTCGGATGTGGGGTTCGCTCGGGTGGGCGGTTGCGTCATCGTTCTCGGGGCTGCTGTTTAACCTTTCTCCGGCCTATAACTTCATCATGGGCAGCGTGGCGTCGGTGGTGATGCTGGTGGTTCTGCTGAGCCTGAAGGTAAACGTCAATGCCGCCAATGCCGCTGAGGTGCTGACCAAAGAGAAAATCGTCCCCGCGGATGTTTACGCGCTGCTGAGAAACCGTAAGTTCTGGGCGTTCTGCCTGTATGTGGCGGGCGTCGCGTGGATGATGTTTATCGCCGAGCAACAGTTCTCTCGCTATTTTGTGACCTTTTTCTCTGACATTCATGAAGGCAATGCGGTCTTTGGTTATCTGGGCACCGTGCAGTCCGGCATGGAATTTGTTATGTACATGGTGATCCCCTTATTTGTTAATGCGATCGGCGCCAAACGTGGACTGCTGATTGTCGGTGCGTTGGTAGGCGCGCGACTGGTGATTTCCGGTCTCTGTGATTCTCACCTGTTAATTTCTGTGCTCAAGCCGTTATATGGCCTGGAGATTTGTTTACTGTTGGTCTCGGTCTTTAAATATATCGCGGAACATTTTGATAAACGCGTCAATGCAACCATGTATTTACTGGGATATCAGGCAATGCTGTATGTCGGCAATGTGGTGGTCTCTTCACCAGCCGGATTAATGTATGACCGTATTGGTTTTGAGAAAACCTACATCATCATGGGGATTATTGCGCTGGTCTTTACGTTTATTTCGGCATTTACCTTATCGGCATGCCAGAGTAAACGGAAAAATAATACTGTCCCTGATATCGCTGAAAATAACGCAGCAAGATAATTTACGTCATAAGGAACCGAAATATGTTAAATCATATCGTTGAGGAACGCTTACGCGCTTTTCCTGGTCGCCCGATCGATGCAGGAGCATTTCAGGACGAAATGCGCAGCGCCCGTGAGCATGTCCTCGAACTGATTCGTCGTCATTTAACGGAATTCGGTGAACACTTTCCCGCCGAAACCTGTGTAAAGGGGTATTACCCGTTAACGGAGAATGTCGAGTGGACGACCAGTTTCTGGACCGGGCAACTGTGGCTGGCGTGGGAAATGAGCGGCGAAGCGGCATTCCGCGACATGGCAGAAAAGCACGTCCGCTCTTTTGGCTTACGGATTGCCGGACGTCACGACACCAATACCCATGACCTGGGCTTCCTGTACACCCTTTCCTGCGTGGCAGCCTGGCGACTGACGGGAAATCGCGAGGCGCGCGGGTTTTCACTGCTGGCGGCAGACGCGCTGCTGGAGCGCTTTCATGAGAAAGCGCAGATCATTCAGGCATGGGGCGATTTGACTGACCCGGAACAGGCCGGACGGATGATCATCGACTGCAACATGAATTTGCCCCTGTTGTACTGGGCGAGCGAGCAGACCGGCGATCTGCGCTTTGCGGACGCGGCGAAAGCGCACGTTGCGCAGGCGGCAAAGTATTTAATTCGTGAAGACGCGTCCACCTTCCATACCTATTACATGGATGTGCACAGCGGCGCGCCACGCTACGGGAATACGCAGCAAGGCTATGCGGATGATTCGTGCTGGTCGCGCGGTCAGGCGTGGGGTATTTATGGTTTCCTGTTGAGCTATATCTACACCGGCGACCCGGAGATGGTGGCGCTGTCGAAAAAGCTGGCCAACTACTTCCTGAATCGTCTGCCGGAAGATGCCGTCTGCCATTGGGATCTGGCGCTGGTTGGCACCGATGCGTTGCGGGACTCCTCCTCGGCGGCCATTGCGGTTTGTGGCCTGCTGGAATTGATTAAACATCTGCCGGTCACCGACCCGGATCGCGAACGTTACCAGCAATGGGCGATGGCGATCATGTCGTCGCTGACCAGACACTATCTGGTGGCGAAAGAGGAAAAGAGTAATGGCCTGTTGAAACACTCGGTGTATCACCTTTCAGGCAACAAAGGGGTGGATGAGTGTGCCAGTTGGGGAGATTACTTCTACGTGGAGGCGCTGATGCGTTTTACCCAGTGCTGGAAGCTGTACTGGTAAGCGACAGTTTTACTGTTGATCAAAAGGGTAAGCCACGGGAGCTTACCCTTTTGCCATTATGATATCTGATTGATCTTGCCAGAGAGGTCTATTAGGCTCAATCGAGGCGAGAACGCGGATTTACGCTATGGCAATGACCGGGGATGGACGCCAGGAATACATAATAAGGAAACAGGATGAACAACACACATCTGTCTAAGAGCGTCGACGCCCTTAAACCCTCCGCTATCAGGGAATTACTCAAACATAGCAAAATGCCTGGCGTGATATCGCTGGGCGGCGGCATTCCCAGCCCGGAACTGTTTGATAAAACAGGGCTGGAAATGGCCACGCGCAACATGATGGAAAACCAGTTTCTGGATGCATTCCAGTACGGTCTGAGTGAAGGTTTTCCGCCTCTGCGGGAAGCGATCGCTCAGTTGTGCCAGAAGCGAGGCATTCAGGCCGCGTCTGACGCCATCCTGGTGACCAATGGGTCACAGCAGTCACTGGATATTCTGGCGAGAACGCTGATCAATCCGGGCGACAAAGTGGTGGTCGAACGCCCGACCTATCTTGCCGCTTTGCAGGTGCTGCAACTGTCTCAGGCGGATATTCTGTCTGTTGGCACCGATAAAGACGGCATGATTGTGGACGATCTGGAAGTATTGCTGCAGAACAACACGATCAAGTTTGTCTATATCGTGCCAACGTTCGGTAACCCCGGTGGTGTGGTCCTCAGTGATTCTCGTCGTCAGAAGTTGGTGCAACTGGCGAAGCAGCATGACTTTGCCATCATCGAAGACGATCCCTACGGTGAAATCAATTTCACCGACGAGACCTATAAAACGCTGTCCCAGCATGCCCGGGAGAGCGGATGTCCTGAGCAGGTGATTTATACTTCGACCTTTTCCAAGATTCTGGCCCCAGGCCTGCGCGTGGGTTGGGTGGTACTGCCGGAATGGATCAGACAAAAAGCGACCATCGTTAAACAGGCAACCGATCTGCATACCAGCGCGCATTCGCAGGCAATGGCGGCCAGCTATTTGACGTTAGGTCGCCTTGAAGATCAAATCCAGCTCATTCGCCAGGCGTACCGTGAGAAGTGCTATTTGCTGGCGGATGCGATTCGCAGCGAACTGGGCGAGCATATTTCATTCCATATGCCGCAGGGTGGGATGTTCCTGTGGGGGACGTTCCGTTACGACTTCGATACCACGGCCTGGCTTTCCCGCACACTGCAGGAAAAAGTGGTATTCGTGCCGGGAGAGTTCTTCTTCTGTGATAATCCGGACAAACGGACGCTACGGATGTCTTTTGCGACGCCGACTGCGGATGAGCTTGAAGAAGCGGTACGAAGATTGAAAAAAGCGTTGCCCTGAGCTCGCTTTTGCCGGGTCTGACACTGATGGCTGACCCGGCGCAACACGATATGTTTAGATACCGGATTCCAGAATACGAATATTCATCTCCAGCACATCGCCTTTAACGGCTTCGCTGTAGGCTTTCATATGCGGGGTCTGCAGGTGCGCTTCAAGGTGCGCGATGCTTTCCCACTGCTCAATCATCACGATTGAATCAGGCGCCATGGTCTGGAAACTCACGTTTGCCGCATGATCTACCATCGGCGCGTAGCCGTGGCAGCCTTCTTCTTTCAATACGGTTGGAACAATTTTCGCAAACTGATCGAGGACGGCCTGACGGTGGTGTTGTCCCGGACGAGTGCGGATTTCAGCAATAACTGTAAGCATGGTTAACTCCTTCTAATTCCAGGTTACTAGTTAACCAAAAATCGCCTGCAGATGCTCGCGATATTCTGCAACAGAACGTGGTACATCCGGCATTTTAATGACGTCATTGGTAATAAAGGTCGGCAGCGCTTCCATTCCAAGGAATTGATTCGCCTTATGGAATGGCAGATAAACGCCATCAACGCCCACGCCATGGAAGAACTGATCTTTATCGGTGAAGGCTTCCATCGGTGCGTTCCAGGTCAGAGAAAGCATGTATTTTTTCCCCTGAATCAGGCCGCCGGAACCGTATTTTTTCGAGGCATCTGAGCGAGTACGACCATCGCTGGCATACAGTGTGCCGTGTCCTTCGGTGAACACGTCATCAATGTATTTTTTCACGGTCCACGGCGCACCCATCCACCAGCCTGGCATTTGCCAGACAACCACGTCAGCCCAGACGAAGTTCTGCACTTCTTCTTTTACGTCGTAATCGCTGTCAGCGCGGACGATTTTGACGCTATGCCCGAGGTCGCGCAGAGTGCCGTCAGCGACTTCCGTCAGGGTGTCGTTCAATTGGCCGTTGGAGTGTGCGAATTTTTTCGCGCCGTTGATAATCAGGATGTTGCTCATTGTTAATCCTCTCAGAAATGCGTTTGAGGCTAATTTTACGTCAACAGGCACCAGGGTGAAATTAGCAAAATGTGCAAAGTCTTTTGCATCTGGCGCAATAATCGACGATTACCACTTCACTGTCGCGATAAAACCACCGTCTGGCGCATTGCCAAACGACACTGTCATTGTGTGCAGGGCGGCAATGCGGCGGACAATCGACAGGCCCAACCCGCTGCCGGTAACGTGCTGCCCGGGCGGGCGATAAAAGCGTTCGCCAATGTGGGACAGGTCTTCTGCCGTGACGCCGGGGCCGTTGTCTCTGACCGTAAACTGCCTGGCGTCAAGCGTGACATCAACCACGCTGCCTTTTGGGCTGTAGCGGATGGCGTTATCCAGCAAATTGCGTACCAGCAAACTGAGCAGTAGCGGTTGCCCGGTGCGCGTCACATTGTGGGCGTTGATCTGCAAACGTACATCAATCTGCGCCTGCTGCGCGGGTTGCCAGATGTCCATTACTGCGGACTGAAGCACGTCCTCAAGAGAGAGCGTGTCGACGTCCTGCAGGTTATCCAGCGAGTCGAGACGGGAAAGCGTCAGCAACTGGTCAACCAGACGGGTGGCGCGATCGATGCCCGTGTGGAGTTGCATCAGCGCTTTCTCGCGAGCCTGCGGATCATCATCAGAAAGCTGCGCCACCTCTGTCTGAACTTTCAGCGCGGTTAACGGACTACGCAGTTCGTGGGCGGCGTCTGAGGTAAAGCGGCGTTCGCGCACCATCATCTTATGGGTACGGGTAAAAAGCTGATTGAGCGATTCGACCAGCGGGCGCACTTCACTCGGGACGCCGTGTGAACTGAGTGGCTCGCTGGATTCCGGATCGCGCAGGCGCAACGCCTGTGCCAGCTTTTTCAGCGGCATGAGTTCCCGATGCAGCAGCATAATCAACAGCAGCAGCATCAGCGGCAGGGCGATAAGCCAGGGGACCAGTTGCGCCGTGACAATCGCCAGCGCCATATCTTCACGGTATTCCCATTCCTGGCCGACCACGATGCGGTACTTACCATCGGCGGAAGTCAGCCAGATAAAACGCCATTTATCGTCATCGCCATTTAACTTGCCGTCATCAAAGCCTTCCCGGCGGTAGCTGTAGGGGATGTTTTGACCATTATCGCCGTCGTGCAGCACCATCTTGCCGTCCGTGGTGTAGACGGCAAAGGTCAGCACATCATCATCAACATGACCGTGCTTGAATTTCTTCGGCGTATGCGCCATCCGTTCAGTGGCATGCAGTTCATTGATATCGAGCGTAATCAGTCGTTTGGCGAAGAGCATCAACTGGGTGTCAAACAGTTCATCAACGTTATCGGTGGTCTGCTTCCACGCGACAAAACTCGATGCCGCCCAGGTAATGGCTGCCAGAATCAGAAAGATGAGGGTAAGCCTGACGCGCAGGCTGAGTCGCCGGGTCACGATGATGCCTCGCCAAGCGTATAGCCGATGCCGTGAACGGTGCGAATGAAATCGCTGCCCAGTTTGCGCCGCAGATGGTGTACGTGCACTTCAACGGCATTGCTGGTGACCTCTTCGTCCCAGTTATACAGCTTCTCTTCAATGAGCTTGCGCGGCAGCACGCGCCCGGCATTGCGCATCAGCAACTCCAGAAGTGCGAACTCTTTTGGCTTGAGTATCAACGGCTCGCCCGCCAGCGTCGCGACCCGATCGCCGGGACTTAACGTCACCCGCCCGTGGCGCAATTCACTGCTGGCCTGGCCGCTGGCGCGACGCATCAACGCCTCCAGTCTGGCGGCGACTTCTATCAGCGCAAAGGGCTTGCACAGATAATCATCCGCCCCGAGACGAAGTCCTTCGACGCGCTCGGCCAGCGCATCGCGCGCGGTGAGGATCAGTACCGGCTCGCGCTTTCCCTGTTCGCGCCAGTCGCGCAAAATATCGCGCCCGTCCATTCCCGGCAGCGTGAGGTCGAGGATCACCGCATCATAAGGCGCGCTGTAGAGCGCTTCTTTTCCCTGACGACCTTCGGTAAACCAGTCGACGCTAAAGCCCATTTTACTCAACCCGGTTTTAATGCCGTCGCCAATCAACGCATCATCTTCAATCAGTAAAATTCGCATCGTTTCATCCCTGCGCTCGCCGTAATAAAGGCAAGTAAACCGCGATGTCGCACGCGATGTACAGCAAAAATGAGACTTTTTTTTGCCTTAAGAACTCGTTAAGGATTACCGTATTTAATGGATGTGAAATGACATCAAAGGGAGACATGATCATGAAAAAACTGGCTGCAATGGTTGCCATTATGGCGCTCTGCTCCGCACCGGTTCTGGCGGCGCAGCAGGGTGGTTTTTCTGGCCCGTCCGCGACGCAAACGCAGAGCGGCGGCTTCCAGGGACCAAACGGCAGTAGCACGACGGTAGAAAGTGCGAAATCCCTGCGTGATGACACCTGGGTGACGCTACGCGGCAACATCGTTGAACGTATTTCCGATGACCTCTATCTGTTTAAAGATGCGACTGGCACTATCAATGTCGATATCGACCACAAACGCTGGAACGGCGTGACGGTTACCCCGCAAGATACCGTTGAAATTCAGGGTGAAGTGGACAAAGACTGGAATTCCGTTGAAATTGACGTGAAGCAAATCAGTAAAGTCAGCAAATAATCCCCGTCAGGGCCGCGTTCGCGGCCCTTTTCTTTGTGACTCAACGCGTCAGATAAGGTAGTATCTGCGGCAATATTGCCTGAAAAGATACCGGGTATCTGGCGGGCTTACAGTTGAGGAATCACGATTAATGAGCGATATGGCAGAGCGCCTTGCGCTGCATGAATTCACGGAAAACGCCTATCTGAATTACTCCATGTACGTCATCATGGACAGGGCGTTGCCGTTTATTGGTGATGGTCTGAAACCCGTTCAGCGCCGCATCGTCTATGCGATGTCAGAGCTGGGGCTGAATGCCAGCGCCAAATTTAAAAAATCCGCCCGTACCGTCGGCGACGTGCTGGGTAAATATCACCCGCACGGCGACAGCGCCTGCTATGAGGCCATGGTGCTGATGGCGCAGCCGTTCTCTTACCGTTATCCGCTGGTTGATGGCCAGGGGAACTGGGGGGCACCGGACGATCCGAAATCCTTCGCGGCGATGCGTTATACCGAATCCCGCCTGTCAAAATACGCCGAACTGCTGCTGAGCGAGCTCGGTCAGGGAACCGCTGACTGGGTGCCAAACTTCGACGGAACGATGCAGGAGCCGAAAATGCTGCCTGCGCGTCTGCCGAACATCCTGCTTAACGGCACGACCGGCATCGCGGTCGGCATGGCGACCGATATTCCGCCGCACAACCTGCGTGAAGTGGCAAAAGCCGCGATCACCCTGATTGAGCAACCGAAAACGACGCTGGACGAGCTGCTGGATATTGTCCACGGCCCGGACTACCCGACCGAAGCGGAAATCATTACCCCGCGCGCCGAAATCCGTAAAATTTATGAAAACGGGCGCGGCTCCGTGCGCATGCGCGCGGTGTGGAAGAAAGAAGACGGCGCGGTGGTGATTACCGCGCTGCCGCACCAGGTTTCCGGCGCGCGCGTGCTGGAGCAAATCGCGGCCCAGATGCGCAATAAAAAGCTGCCGATGGTAGACGATTTACGCGATGAGTCAGACCACGAAAACCCGACCCGTCTGGTGGTGGTGCCTCGTTCCAATCGCGTGGACATGGAACAGGTGATGAACCACCTGTTTGCGACCACCGATCTGGAAAAGAGCTATCGCATTAACCTCAATATGATCGGTCTTGACGGGCGTCCGGCGGTGAAAAACCTGCTGGAGATCCTCACCGAATGGCTGGCGTTCCGTCGGGATACCGTGCGCCGCCGCCTGAACTATCGCCTGGAGAAAGTCCTCAAACGCCTGCACATCCTGGAAGGTTTGCTGGTGGCGTTTCTCAATATTGACGAAGTCATTGAGATCATCCGTACGGAAGATGAGCCTAAACCCGCCCTGATGTCGCGTTTTGGTATTACTGAAACGCAGGCCGAAGCGATCCTCGAACTGAAATTGCGTCATCTCGCCAAACTGGAAGAGATGAAGATTCGCGGTGAACAGGATGAACTGGCGAAAGAGCGCGATCAGTTGCAGGCGATCCTCGCGTCTGAACGCAAAATGAATACCCTGCTGAAGAAAGAGCTGCAGGCCGACGCCGACGCCTATGGCGACGATCGTCGTTCGCCGCTGCGCGAGCGCGAAGAAGCGAAAGCGATGAGCGAACACGACATGCTGCCGTCTGAGCCGGTGACGATCGTGTTGTCGCAGATGGGCTGGGTGCGTAGCGCCAAAGGTCATGACATCGACGCACAGGGACTGAACTACAAAGCGGGTGACAGCTTTAAATCCGCCGTGAAAGGGAAGAGTAACCAGCCGGTGGTGTTTATCGATACCACCGGACGCAGTTACGCCATTGATCCGATCACGCTGCCGTCGGCGCGCGGTCAGGGCGAACCGTTGACCGGCAAACTGACGCTGCCGCCAGGCGCGACCGTTGAGCATATGCTGATGGAAGGCGATGAGCAGAAACTGCTGATGGCATCCGATGCGGGTTACGGTTTCGTCTGTACGTTCAACGATCTGGTGGCGCGCAACCGTGCCGGTAAGACGCTCATTACGCTGCCGGAAAACGCCCGCGTGATGCCGCCGGTGGTGATTGAAGATGAAACGGACATGCTGCTGGCGATAACAACGGCCGGACGTATGCTGATGTTCCCGGTCAGCGATCTGCCGCAGTTGTCGAAAGGCAAAGGGAATAAGATCATCAACATTCCGTCCGCCGAAGCCGCGCGTGGTGACGATGCGCTGGCGCTGCTTTACGTTCTGCCGCCGCAAAGTACGCTGACTATTCATGTCGGGAAACGCAAAATTAAGCTGCGTCCTGAGGAATTGCAGAAAGTGACCGGCGAGCGCGGCCGTCGCGGGACGTTGATGCGTGGTTTGCAACGCATCGATCGCATCGACATTGATTCGCCGCGTCGTGCCAGCAGTGGCGACAGCGAAGAGTAAAACGTGGTTAAACGCCTGAAGGCATGAGTAGCCTGATAAGAGGCAACGCGGCGCCATCAGGCAACACTATCGTGCCGGATGGCGGCGTTAATACCCTATCCGGCCTGCGGTTTTAACGATACCGCCAGGCCGGATGACAGTAAAATTTCCCGTAAAACCGTTGTTTATTCGTGAGTCGCGATTAACAATACAGTTTCCAGAGAGCCACATTAACAATACCCTAACCTGATAGCAGGTGACGTAGAATCCCGGGCTCTTAGGCCTTCAGAGGTTGTTATGCTATTTATTTTTCGACTTATTATTACCGTTATCTATTCCATTCTGGTTTGTGTTTTCGGTTCTCTTTACTGCCTGCTCAGCCCGCGTAACCCAAAACACGTCGCGACCTTCGGGCACATGTTTGGTCGCCTGGCGCCGCTGTTCGGCCTGAAGGTAGAGTGCCGTAAACCCGCAGATGCGGAAAGCTATGGCAACGCTATCTATATCGCTAACCATCAGAATAACTACGATATGGTGACCGCTGCGAATATCGTGCAGCCGCCCACCGTGACCGTCGGGAAGAAAAGCCTGCTGTGGATCCCGTTTTTTGGTCAGCTTTACTGGCTGACAGGAAACCTGCTGATCGACCGTAATAACCGCGCAAAAGCGCACGGCACGATTGCCGAAGTGGTGAATCATTTTAAAAAGCGTCGTATCTCCATCTGGATGTTCCCGGAAGGCACCCGCAGCCGGGGTCGTGGCCTGCTGCCGTTTAAAACCGGAGCGTTTCATGCCGCGATTGCGGCTGGTGTCCCGATTATTCCGGTGTGCGTTTCCAATACCTCGAATAAAATTAACCTGAATCGCCTGAAAAATGGTCTGGTGATCGTGGAAATGCTGCCGCCGGTGGATATCAGTCAGTATGGTAAAGATCAGGTTCGTGAACTGGCCGCGCACTGCCGCTCGTTGATGGAACAAAAGATTGCTGAACTCGATAAAGAAGTCGCCGAGCGCGAAGCCGCCGGGAAAGTGTGATTCAGCGATAAACGCTTACTCATTCACGCTGCGAGCATAACGTTACGCAGCCTGGAGTATGACGAGTTTTTTGCAGGAAACGAATTCCTGCCCGTAATTTAGCCAGTTTTACATGGAGCTTATATGTCATTCAGTCGGCGTCAGTTCATTCAGGCATCGGGGATCGCACTGTGTGCCGGTGCTGTTCCGCTGAGGGCCAATGCTGCCGGTCAGCAACAGCCGCTGCCCGTTCCGCCGCTACTGGAGTCCCGCCGGGGCCAGCCGTTGTTTATGACGCTGCAGCGTTCGCACTGGTCCTTTACCCAGGGCACGCGTGCGCCGGTCTGGGGGGTTAACGGGCGTTACCTCGGGCCGACGATCCGCGTCTGGAAAGGGGATGATGTTAAGCTGATCTACAGTAACCGTCTGGCGGAAAACGTCTCGATGACTATCGCCGGTTTACAGGTTCCGGGTCCGCTGATGGGCGGTCCGGCGCGCATGATGTCGCCAAACGCGGACTGGGCGCCGGTGTTGCCCATCCGCCAGAACGCCGCCACGCTGTGGTATCACGCTAATACGCCGAACCGTACCGCGCAGCAGGTTTATAACGGCCTGGCCGGGATGTGGTTGGTTGAAGATGAAGTCAGTAAATCGCTGCCGATCCCCAACCATTACGGCGTCGATGACTTCCCGATTATTATTCAGGACAAGCGGCTGGATAACTTCGGCACGCCGGAGTACAGCGAGCCCGGCAGCGGAGGCTTTGTCGGCGATACGCTGTTGGTCAACGGGGTGCAAAGTCCTTACGTGGAAGTGTCCCGCGGTTGGGTGCGCCTGCGCCTGCTGAACGCCTCTAACTCCCGTCGTTATCAGTTGCAGATGAGTGACGGTCGCGCGCTGCATGTTATCTCCGGCGACCAGGGCTTTTTGCCTGCGCCGGTGTCGGTAAAACAGTTGTCGCTGGCGCCCGGTGAGCGCCGCGAAATTCTGGTTGATATGACCAATGGCGATGAAGTGTCGATTACCTGCGGCGAGGCGGCGAGCATTGTCGACCGAATCCGGGGGTTCTTCGAACCGTCGAGCATTCTGGTGTCCACGCTGGTGTTAACGTTGCGCCCAACCGGTCTTTTGCCGCTGGTGACCGACAGCTTGCCGATGCGTCTGCTGCCGACCGAGATCATGAGCGGGACGCCAATTCGCAGTCGTGATATCAGTCTGGGCGACGATCCGGGTATCAACGGCCAGTTATGGGACGTCAACCGCATTGATATCACCGCGCAGCAGGGCTCCTGGGAGCGCTGGACGGTGCGGGCCGATATGCCGCAGTCGTTCCATATCGAAGGGGTGTCGTTCCTTGTGCGTAACGTCAACGGTGCGATGCCGTTCCCGGAAGATCGTGGCTGGAAAGATACCGTCTGGGTGGATGGGCAGGTAGAGCTGCTGGTTTACTACGGACAGCCGTCCTGGGCGCATTTCCCGTTCTACTTCCACAGCCAGACGCTGGAAATGGCGGACCGTGGTTCTATTGGGCAGATTCTGGTGAATCCGGCGGCATAATCCTCCTCTCTCTCGCTGACAGGCGAGAGAGATTATCCTTCGATTTCTCTTTCGTTCCGGCATATAATCGCCGGCCTTTGATTATTTTTTTACCATTTTTGGAAGCATTATGAGCGCAATATCCCTGATCCAGCCAGACAGAGATCTCTTCTCCTGGCCTCAGTACTGGGCGGCCTGTTTTGGCCCTGCTCCTTTTTTGCCGATGTCACGCGACGAAATGGATCAACTTGGCTGGGATAGCTGCGACATTATTCTGGTAACCGGCGACGCTTATGTCGATCACCCGAGTTTCGGTATGGCGATTTGTGGCCGTATGCTGGAGGCACAGGGCTTCCGTGTCGGCATCATTGCGCAGCCGGACTGGAACAGCAAAGACGACTTTATGCGTCTGGGCAAACCGAACCTGTTCTTCGGCGTCACTGCCGGCAACATGGACTCGATGATCAACCGCTACACCGCCGATCGCCGCCTGCGCCATGATGATGCCTATACCCCGGATAACGTGGCGGGCAAGCGTCCGGACCGCGCCACGCTGGTCTATACCCAGCGCTGTAAAGAGGCGTGGAAAGATGTGCCGGTGATCCTCGGCGGTATTGAAGCAAGCCTGCGTCGTACCGCACATTACGATTACTGGTCTGATACCGTGCGCCGTTCCGTGCTGGTGGATTCCAAAGCCGACATGCTGATGTTTGGCAACGGTGAGCGTCCGCTGGTGGAAGTGGCACACCGTCTGGCGATGGGAGAAACCATCGACCAGATCCGCGATGTGCGTAACACGGCGATTATGGTGAAAGAAGCGCTGCCTGGCTGGAGCGGCGTTGATTCTACGCGTCTGGATACACCGGGGAAAATCGACCCGATCCCGCATCCGTATGGCGAAGATTTGCCGTGTGCCGACAACAAACCGGTCGCGCCGAAAAAGCAGGAAGCAAAAGCCATTACCGTGCAGCCCGCGCGTCCGAAACCGTGGGAAAAAACCTACGTTCTGCTGCCGTCCTTTGAAAAAGTGAAGGGCGATAAAGTGCTGTATGCGCACGCTTCGCGGATCCTGCACCATGAAACTAACCCAGGCTGCGCACGCGCGCTGATGCAAAAACATGGCGATCGCTACATCTGGATCAACCCGCCGGCGATCCCGCTGTCAACGGAAGAGATGGACAGCGTTTTTGCCCTGCCGTATAAGCGTGTGCCGCATCCGGCGTACGGCAACAGCCGTATCCCCGCCTATGAGATGATCCGCTTCTCGATCAACATCATGCGCGGCTGCTTCGGTGGCTGCTCGTTCTGTTCGATCACCGAACACGAAGGGCGCATTATTCAGAGCCGTTCAGAAGATTCAATCATCAATGAGATCGAAGCGATCCGCGATACCGTACCGGGCTTTACCGGCGTGATTTCCGATCTCGGCGGTCCGACGGCCAACATGTATATGCTGCGCTGCAAATCGCCGCGCGCAGAACAGACCTGTCGTCGCCTGTCGTGTGTTTATCCGGATATCTGTCCGCATATGGATACCAACCATGAGCCGACGATCAACCTCTATCGCCGTGCGCGCGATCTAAAAGGCATCAAGAAGATCCTGATCGCCTCCGGCGTGCGTTACGACATCGCAGTGGAAGATCCGCGCTATATCAAAGAGCTGGCGAGCCACCACGTCGGCGGTTACCTGAAGATTGCGCCGGAACATACCGAAGAAGGGCCGCTGTCGAAGATGATGAAGCCGGGTATGGGCAGCTATGACCGCTTCAAAGAACTGTTCGATCTCTACTCGAAACAGGCCGGGAAAGAGCAGTATCTGATCCCGTACTTCATCTCCGCGCATCCGGGAACGCGTGACGAGGATATGGTGAATCTGGCGCTGTGGTTGAAGAAACATCGCTTCCGTCTTGATCAGGTGCAGAACTTCTATCCGTCGCCGCTGGCCAACTCGACCACCATGTATTACACCGGCAAAAACCCGCTGGGTAAGATTGGCTATAAGAGTGAAGATGTGGTGGTGCCGAAGGGGGATAAGCAGCGTCGTCTACATAAAGCGCTGCTGCGTTACCACGATCCGGCGAACTGGCCGATGATCCGTCAGGCGCTGGAAGAGATGGGTAAAAAGCATCTGATAGGCGGACGCCGCGAGTGCCTGGTACCGGCGCCGACGCTGGAAGAGATGCGTGAAGCACGTCGTCAGAATCGTCATACCCGACCGGCGCTGACCAAGCACACGCCGGTAGCGCATCAACGTCAGACGCCTGCCGGCAACAAAAAGCGTACCAAAGTCGCCGGGCGATAAATCAACGTTCCCGGAATACCGGGCGGATGTGATGGTAAACATGAGGGCTGCACTGGCAGCCCTTTTTTATTTGTTAATACAGACCTAACACCTTCCACCACGCGAGGCCGACGGTCAAAAAGACCGCCTGATTAAACAGGCTGATGACAAAACCTGTTCGCCACCAGACGCCCGTGGGGACGTATCCCGCGCCAAATAAAATGGGGCCGCGTGCGTGGGTGTACTGCGTCAAAGAGCAATACAGACTGCTGGTGAAGGCCAGCATCAGCGCCATCGGTGCCGCAGGAATATTCAGGTGCAGCCCCACACCGAGAAAAACGGCATATAGTGCGGCGATCTGCGCGTTACCGCTGGCAAAGAAGTAATGGGTATAGAAATACGCTGCGTTCAGTAGCAACAACACGATAACCCAACTGGTGCCGTGCATGGCGCTGCCAATACTGTCGCCAATCAGATTGCCAAACCAGGTGGTGAAGCCCAGTTTTTTCAACTGATTCGCCATCATCAACAGTGCGGCAAACCAGATGAGCGTGTCCCACGCGCCTTTTTCGCTTTTAACATCTTCCCAGCTCAGTACGCCGCTAAGCAGCAGGATGGAAAGGCCCACGAACGACGCTGTTGTCGCATCGACGCCCAGCACATCGCCAAAAATCCACAAGACCAGCAATACACCGACGGTACCCAGCATCAGCCATTCGCCACGTGACATATGTCCCATTTGCGCCAGTTCGTTACGCGCCAGCGCTGGGGCATCGGGCGTATGTTTAATTTCCGGGCGAGTCAACCAATAAACCAGCAGCGGTACGATCAGCAGTGACACCAGACAGGGCAGTAGCGCCGCCATAAACCAACTTCCCCAGGTCAGCGTCACGCCAGCGTTCGCAGCCAGTTTTACCGCCAGCAGGTTCCCGGTATAGCCAGTCATAAACAGGGCGGCAGTCACATCATTGACGTTACCGATACAAGTGATCAGGAACGTCCCGATTTTACTGCGTGACTCATCTTCCGGGCGTGAATCGAAGCTGCGCGCCAGCGAATCGGCAATAGGATAAATAACGCCGCCACAGCGTGCGGTATTGCTGGGCATGGCTGGCGAGAGAATCAGGTCGGCAAAGGCCAGACCATATGCCAGCCCCAGCGTTCTTTTTCCTAGCAGACGAATCATCTGTAAGGCAATCCGTCGCCCCAGCCCGGTTTTAATAAAACCACGGGCGATCATAAAGGCGACGACGATAAGCCAGATCAGCGAGCTGTTTAATTCACTCAGAGCTGTTGAGATAGCCCCACTGGCCGTTTTATCCCCTGCGGCATAAGCGAGGGCAAAAACCGTAATCCCGATAATGCCTACCGCGCCGATAGGCAAGACTTTCGCGACAATCGAAGCAATGGTAGCAACGAAGATAATAGCCGAATGCCAGGCTGGTGTACTTAACCCAGTGGGTGGGGTCAGTTGCCAGAGTATGACGGCAATGAGAAGAATTAGAATTAATGGGAGCCATTTGACGCTCTGAGGATTGTTTTCCGCCACGGTTTTGACACCTATAAATATTTAATATGGATTGTTTATATTTATAATAACCATTGATAATTAAAGGGTTATTTGGAAGGTATGCTGCACTGAGATGCGCGGAAAATACACCGAAAACCTGGCGTTAATTGTTTCTCAATATGTCAACGAAAAAGCCCGGCATAGAGCCGGGCCTGAAAGAAGGGAATTAGCCACCGAACTGATCCGGGTCGGGGCCCAGGCGTTTGCCCTGATCGAGCTTCGCAATCTCACCGAGTTCGTCTTTGTCGAGACGGAAATCCCAGACGTCGAAGTTCTCAGCGATACGCGATGGCGTGACGGATTTCGGGATCACCACCAGACCGTTATCCAGATGCCAGCGAATGACAATCTGTGCCGGGGTCTTACCGTACTTATCTGCCAGGTCACGAATGATTTTTTGATCGAAAACGCCTTCGCCGCCCTGTGCCAGCGGGCTCCAGGATTCCGTCTGGATTTTATGCGTCGCATTCCACGCATGTAGCTGGCGCTGTTGCATCAGCGGATGCAGTTCGATCTGGTTAATCACCGGCGTAACGCCCGTTTCGTCAATCAGACGCTGGAGGTGGTTAACCTGGAAATTACACACACCGATGCTCTTAATCAGCCCCTCTTTTTGCAGCTCGATCATGCCTTGCCAGGCGGAAACATAGTGATCGATTGCCGGAACCGGCCAATGCATCAGATACAGGTCGAGATAATCCAACTGGAGTTTTTCCAGACTCTCCATCAACGCGTCGCGGGGGCGTTTCTGATCGTCATTCCACAGCTTGGTGGTAATGAACAACTCATCGCGGGGGAGACCTGCGCTGGCTAACGCTTTGCCGACGCCGTCTTCATTTTTGTATGCGGCGGCGGTATCTATGGACCGATAGCCGACTTCCAGTGCTTTATGAATGGCGGAGACGACCTCGTCGTTACCGGCTTTCCATACGCCTAACCCCAGTTGGGGCATTACGTTGCCATCCTGAAGCTTAATTACGGTTTGGTTTGCCATTTTTCCTCCTTCATGTGCTCATCACCGGAGGGGGACTCCGGTGATGTAAGGTGACTTAAGTCTGGACGAAATGCCCAAAAACGAAAGTCAGAGGTGAAAAAAGCTTAGCGGGCTGCCTCGTAAATGCGGCGGCTGACGTCCAGGGTAATGTCTTTATGCTCACCCAGTTGCGTCATGCCGTGCTCTTCCAGTTTCGCCAGCAGGGCCGGGATTGAACTGCCGTCAAGGCCATAGCCTGACAGGCGAGTCGGGACGCCCAGTTGCTCGAAGAAATTGCGGGTGGCTGCAATGGCGGCATCGATACGCTCATCTTCAGAACCGTCGGTGATGTTCCATACGCGCTCAGCATATTGCAGCAGTTTTTCGCGTTTGGTATCGCGTTTTTCATTCCACAGCGCGGGCAGAACAACCGCCAGCGTCTGAGCGTGATCCAGACCGTGCATCGCCGTCAGTTCATGGCCCAGCATATGGGTTGCCCAGTCCTGCGGCACGCCTGCGCCAATCAGGCCGTTCAGCGCCTGGGTGGCTGCCCACATGACGTTCGCACGTACATCGTAGTTTTCCGGGTCTTTCAGCGCTTTCGGGCCATCTTCCACCAGCGTCAGCAGAATGCCCTCCGCGAAGCGATCCTGAATTTTGGCATCAACCGGATACGTGACGTACTGTTCAACGGTATGCACAAACGCATCAACCACGCCGTTTGCCACCTGGCGCGGCGGCAGGGTGTAGGTGTAAACCGGATCCAGTACCGCAAAGACCGGCTGCACATGGGCAGAATGGAAGGCCTGCTTGTCGCCGGTGGTTTTGCGCGAGATAACCGCGCCTTTGTTGGATTCAGAACCGGTTGCCGGTAGCGTCAGCACAGAGCCCATCGGGATGGCGCTTTTGATATCGCTACCGCTGGTTTGCAGGATGTGCCACGGGTCAACGCCATCCGCATAGTGGGCGGCAGCGGCGATGAATTTGGTACCATCAAGAACAGAACCCCCGCCGACGGCCAGCAGGAAGGTAATGTTCTCTTCACGGGCGATGTTGACTGCCTTCATCAGCGTTTCATACGACGGGTTAGGTTCGATGCCGCCAAATTCACGCACGTCCATCCCTTTCAACGCATCCTGTACCTGCGCCAGTACGCCAGTTTTTTTCACGCTGCCGCCGCCATAGGTGATCAGCACGCGTGCGTCCTGTGGGATTTGTGCGCGCAGTTCAGCGATTGCGCCTTTACCAAACAGAATGCGGGTCGGGGTATGCAGATTAAAGTTATTCATTGCTCGTTCCCTTATGTGGGTAAAAAAAAGAGGGCAGGTGGGTCTGCCGGATGGAGAACATTGTGGTCGTGCGCGGCTATCCTCTCAATGCTCATTTCTGCCAATGTCTTGCCCATTTCTCCAGAGTGCTGGAGAAAAGCGATAAATTTGCGCACAATCAAGGCGTCGTCATCCGTTGAGAAAATAACCCGTTATGAACCGCGAAGAGATCTGTTTACTGCTGACAGATAAAGTTAAGCAGTTGAAAAGCAATGAACATAAGCTCAGTGAGCTGCTGCCGGACATCCGTCTGCTGTATGGTACAGAACCGGGTTTACGGACACCCGTGATGTACGACCCCGGCATCATATTTCTCTTTTCCGGCCATAAAATCGGTTACATCAATGAGCGGGTTTTCCGTTACGACACCAATGAGTACCTGCTGCTAACCGTACCTTTACCCTTCGAATGTGAAACCTATGCGACACCGGACGTACCGCTCGCCGGATTTCGCATCAATGTCGATATCCTGCAATTGCAGGAACTGCTGATGGATATTGGCGAGGACGAACATTTTCAGCCGTCGATGGCGGCAAGCGGGATCAACTCCGCCACGCTCTCTGAGGAGATCCTCTGCGCGGCAGAACGTCTGCTCGACGTTATGGAGCGACCGCTGGACGCGCGGATTCTCGGTAAACAGATTATCCGTGAAATCCTCTATCACGTGCTGACCGGGCCACGCGGCGGCGCGCTGCTGGCGCTGGTGAGTCGTCAGACCCATTTCAGCCTGATTAGTCGCGTGCTCAAGCGCATTGAAAATAAGTACACCGAAAACCTCAACGTCGAGCAACTGGCGGCCGAAGCCAACATGAGCGTCTCTGCGTTTCACCATAATTTTAAGTCAGTGACCAGCACATCGCCGTTGCAGTACCTGAAAACCTATCGGTTACATAAAGCGCGGATGATGATGATTCACGACGGCATGAAGGCCAGTGCGGCGGCAATGCGGGTGGGTTATGAAAGCGCGTCGCAGTTCAGTCGTGAATTTAAACGCTATTTTGGTGTGACGCCGGGAGAAGATGCGGCGCGGATCCGCACCATGCAGGGGAGTTAACGTTATTGCGAGTCAGCCGGATGAGCGACGCGTCATCCGGCTGGATTCAGGTCAGGCGCTACAGTATTTCTTCTTAATCACCACCACCACCGTGCCGATCAACCCCGCCGCCAGCAGAAAAATGGGCAGGATCATCAGGAAGGTCATGACCTGATCTTCATGGCGCTTCACAAACGGGATCATGCTGAGTGCGTAGCCAAAGCTGGTGACCACGCCGACCCACAGCAGACCGCTCAGCCAGTTGAAAAACTGGAAGCGGCGGTTAGAGAGTCCGGAAATCCCCGCCATGGTGGGCAGCAGCGTGCGCACGAACGCCAGAAAACGTCCCGCCAGCAGCGCCAGCAGACCGTGACGGTCAAACATGCAGGTCGCGCGCTGGTGGTATTTCGCCGGAAGTTGCGCCAGCCAGCCTTTTACCGTTCGCGTATTGCCCAGCCAGCGTCCCTGAATATAACTGAGCCAACAGCCGAGACTGGCCGCCGTCGTCAGGATCAGCAGGGTAGGGACAAAGCTCATGACGCCCTGCGCGACCAATGCGCCCGCTAAGAGCAGCAGGCTGTCGCCGGGTAAAAATGAGGCCGGTAACAGGCCATTCTCTAAAAACAGCGTGGCGAACATCACAAAGTAGACGACGCTAACAACATGTGGGTCCGCCAGCGCGGCAAAATCATGTTGCCAGAGCGCAGCGATAATATCTTGAATGACAGCCATGGACTTTCCTGTGGAACAGCGTTTACGCCTTAATGATCCTATTGTACTCCTGAACAGGCCCGGATGACTTGATCCCGGGCGCAACAAATGCAGACAATTTCGCTCGACGTGTCTGCACAGATGTCCATTGGCGTCAATTTTACACGAGGCGGGAAAATCCGGCGGCTAAATCTGCCATCAGATCGTCAACATTCTCTAAACCAATGTGGAGACGAATCAGCGTGCCGCTGAAATCCACACCCCCTTCCGGGCGAATTTCTGCAATCTGTTCAGGCTGATTGGCCAGAATCAGCGACTCAAAACCGCCCCACGAATAGGCCATGCTGAAGAGGCTGAAGTGATCCAGATAAGCGGACAGCTCGTCATTATTGAGCTTTTTATTTAGCACAAATGAGAACAGGCCGCTGCTCCCTGTAAAGTCACGTTTCCAGAATTCGTGTCCTTTACTGCCTGGTAACGCCGGATGATTGACCCGTGCGACCTGCGGATGGGCAGCCAGCCATTCGGCAATCTTCAGACTGCTTTCATGATGCTGGCGCAGACGCACGCCCAGGGTGCGCAGCCCGCGGCTGGTCATATAGGCCGTATCGGCATCGACCATTTGTCCCATCAGATAGGCATTCTCACGCAATTGATCCCAGCAGCGGGCGTTCGAAACGGCGGTGCCGACCATGGCATCCGAGTGACCAATCAGGTACTTAGTCCCGGCCTGAATCGAGATATCAACGCCGAAGTCGAGGGCTTTAAACAATATGCCTGCCGCCCAGGTGTTATCGATCATAATGATGGCGTCCGGCACAACGCGTCTGACAGCGGCGACAATTGCCGGGACGTCGTGGACTTCCATGGTCACGGATCCCGGAGACTCGAGGAACACGACTTTGGTGTTGGGCTGAAGATGTTTAACAATGTCAGCGCCAATCAGCGGATCGAACCAGCCAGTCGTCACTCCCAGTTTGCCGAGGATTTTGGTGCAGAAATCCTGGCTCGGCTCATAGGCCGTATTGGTCATCAGCACGTGATCGCCCTGTTCGACAAAAGCCAGAATCGTATTGGCGACGGCCGCTGCGCCGCAGGGGAACAGCGCACAGCCCGCGCCGCCTTCGAGTTCGCACATCGCTTCCTGCAGCGAAAAATGGGTTAATGTGCCGCGACGTCCGTAAAAGAGTTCGCCGTTGGCGCGGTTGCGGGTGGCGTGCTTTTTGGCTTCGACCGTTTCAAAAACCAGCGAAGAAGCGCGCTGAATCACACTATTCACCGAGCCCAGCGTGTATTTTTTACTGCGCCCTGCGCCGACCAGTCGGGTGTCCAGTTGTTTATCTGCCATGTTGTGTTTCCTGTTTTTATACGTCTGGACGTCTAAACTATCACGAATGGAAAAATGCGCATCCTCAGGAACGGGATAAAGCACAATATTTTATCAAAATCGCCTCCCGTGACGTTTTACTGCGTAAGCGCAAGGAAAAGAAACCAAAGGTGCGGCACTATGTAAATAGTAATGAGAACGACTATCAATTCGACGTCGTTTTGATATTATTACGCTCAGAATTTGTGATTTGCGTCCTGGAGATACAGAGTGGGTAATAATTTGATGCAGACGGATCTTTCCGTCTGGGGTATGTATCAGCACGCCGATATCGTGGTTAAGTGCGTGATGATTGGTCTGATTCTGGCGTCAGTGGTCACCTGGGCTATCTTCTTCAGTAAGAGCGTGGAGTTCTTCTCCCAGAAGCGTCGGCTTAAGCGCGAACAACAACTGTTGGCGGAAGCCCGCTCTCTGGATCAGGCAAGCGATATTGCAGCAAACTTTGGTGCCAAAAGCTTAAGCACCCAATTGCTCAATGAAGCGCAGAACGAACTGGAACTGTCTCAGGGCAGTGAAGACAACGAAGGGATTAAAGAGCGTACCGGTTTTCGTCTGGAGCGTCGCGTTGCGGCGGCGGGACGTCATATGGGACGCGGAAATGGCTACCTGGCGACCATTGGGGCGATTTCACCGTTTGTCGGCCTGTTCGGTACGGTCTGGGGTATCATGAACAGCTTCATTGGGATTGCGCAAACGCAGACCACTAACCTCGCCGTCGTCGCCCCCGGCATTGCAGAAGCACTGTTGGCGACAGCCATCGGTCTGGTTGCGGCCATTCCTGCAGTGGTTATCTATAACATCTTTGCCCGCCAGATTGGCGGTCTTAAAGCGATGCTGGGCGATGTGGCAGCACAGGTGCTGTTACTGCAAAGCCGCGACCTGGATCTGGATGCAAGCGCATCTGCCCATCCGGTGCGTACCGCGCAGAAATTACGTGTAGGGTAATGTTTCATGGCAATGCGTCTTAATGAAAATCTGGACGATAACGGTGAAATGCATGAAATCAACGTGACGCCGTTCATCGACGTTATGCTGGTACTGCTGATCATCTTTATGGTGGCTGCACCGCTGGCGACTGTGGATGTGAAGGTCAATCTACCTGCGTCCTCCAGTACGCCGCAACCGCGCCCGGAAAAACCGGTGTATCTGTCGGTCAAAGCGGACAACAGCATGTTTATTGGTAACGATCCGGTGACGGACGAGACCATGGTGGCAGAACTGAACGCGCTGACCGAAGGGAAGAAAGACACCACGATCTTCTTCCGTGCGGATAAAACCGTCGACTATGAAACCCTGATGAAGGTGATGGACACGCTGCATCAGGCGGGTTATCTGAAGATCGGTCTGGTCGGCGAAGAGGTCGCGAAAGCGAAATAATCGTTGTCGCCACGGGCACAATGAGAAGAAAAGCCGGGTAAGGCGTTATCGCTGCCCGGCTTTTTTATTGCCCGTCGCGCCGGGTTTGTACCTGGTGTTCATTGAGCGCAACGGTGGTGATGGTAATCGTGCGGGTATTTCCTTCGGCCAGTTTGCGCGTCAGTCGCAGCGTAGCGGTCTCACGAGCCAGCAAATGCTGCCAGGTGCTCTCCAGCCGCGCCATGATTTTATCACCCAGCGCCGGGTTCTGTTTGATAATGGCGTTGATCGTCGCGCCATAAATCTCTTCCTTCACCTGAAGCGCGTATATTTCCCGCCGGTTCTGCCATTTCAGACGAACCAGCGCCGCAGGAATAGAAGTCACTTCTTGCGCTACGCTTTCGAGGACCGCGTTTTTATTGGCGATGAGCGCGGCAAGATTCTGCTTTAAGATAAATTGATCGCTTTTATTCTCATCTAAAGCCAAATAGACATTGTTATCTTCAACATCTTTAATCATTGTTCGTCGTCCAGAGAATAGAAAAGGGGCGAGTCTTTCTCCCGGGTAATTAAATTAAGCCAAATTTCGTTGCCGTTTTCATTTATATGCGTGGTCATTTCAGAGATTATTTTACTTAAGGTCTGGGCATCGATATCGCCTTCAGCCTGTAACGCATTAATAACCCGAGCGAAAGTCTCAATTTTCGCCACTCGCTCAAGACGTTCTTTAAAATGACGGTCACGTTCTTCGAGCAGGATATTTTTAGATTGCCCGGTGGCGGTTGTGCTTATTAAGATATCGACCTCGTAATCGCTGAGGGTTGTTTTTCCCTGAGTGAAATTATCATTATTTTCTGCTGTTTCTTCCGTCTGACCTGAGGATGACAGATGAAAACGCGGTGGGACAAGGTGCTCGGGCAGCATGTCACAATATCCTTTAATATCAAATGTATAGTTATTTTTATTTGGCAGGTCGCGTTGACAATAACATGGGGTAATTTTAGAATCAAAAAAAATGGAGTCATTCTATGAACAGTATTTTTTATTCTGTCATTACCTTGCTATTGCTGACCGGCGGCGTGCTTTTATTAATGCGCGAGTTTAATAAACCGCGCAACGCTGAAGAACTGGCCTCTGCGACTCAATCAATACCGCTGACTAAAGAAGAGGGGGAGGACCATTTTTCCGCGCTGATGAATGCTATTACACCGGTATGGTACTGGCGCGTCAATCACGAATATATTGATTTCCTTCACGCAACAATAAAACGCATGACGATGGCGCAATTGAATGACACGCCAGGGCTGTTTGACGCCCAGCGACGCTGCAGCGATCTCAATTCAGCGGTGTATAAATACTACGACACGATAAAAAAACGCTGTCTCAACGGCGAAAAAGTCCCCCATTCCGATCTCGATGTGTTGAACTTACGCCAGTGCTTTCGGGAGTTTAGCGTCGAGGCGTATCCGTCGCTGGTGGCACTGGTGTGGCCCGAGTATCAGCGCCCGTGGATCAATCCCGACGAAGTTTGAGGAGGATGTTGATCTGATGTTGCACTGTTGGGATATACTGTCGCCCGGTTTTTGCTACATCACAGGAATTTATGGAACGCTTTCTCGAAAACGTTATGTATGCGTCTCGCTGGCTGCTGGCCCCGGTCTACTTTGGTTTGTCGCTGGCGCTGGTTGCGCTGGCGCTAAAATTCTTTCAGGAAATTTTTCATGTTCTGCCCAATATCTTTTCGATGGCAGAAGCTGACCTGATTCTGGTGCTGCTGTCGCTGGTGGATATGACGCTGGTCGGGGGACTGCTGGTGATGGTGATGTTTTCCGGCTATGAGAATTTCGTCTCGCAGCTTGATATCGCTGAGGGACGGGAAAAGCTGAACTGGCTGGGGAAGATGGATGCGACCTCACTGAAAAACAAAGTTGCGGCCTCGATTGTCGCCATCTCTTCCATTCATCTGTTGCGGGTATTTATGGATGCGAAAAACGTGCCGGATAACAAGCTGATGTGGTACGTCATTATCCATCTCACTTTCGTCTTGTCGGCGTTTGTGATGGGCTATCTTGACCGGTTAACTCGCCATAAGCATTGACAGAACAGGCCGGGCAGCCGTTGTCGCTACCCGGCGCTGAACGTTACTTATCGGACGATGCCTGCCAGAGGTTCAGTTGGCCGTCAGCGACATGCTTATCAATCTGTGTCAGCTCTTCTGCGGTGAACGACAGATTTTTCAACGCCTGAACGTTTTCTTCCAGTTGCTCCGGACGGCTCGCGCCAATCAGCACGGAAGTGACGCGATCGTCTTTCAGCAGCCAGCTAAGCGCCATTTGCGCCATTGACTGACCGCGCTGCTGCGCCATCTCATTCAGTAAACGCAGACTGCTGAGGTTAGCTTCCGTCAGCATATTCTCTGTCAGACCCCGCACTTTCTTCCCTTCGCGCTGCATACGTGAGCCGTCCGGGATACCGTTCAAATACTTCCCGGTGAGCAATCCCTGCGCCAGTGGCGTAAAGGCGATGCAGCCCACGCCGTTGGCTTTCAACGTATCCAGTAAACCGCTTTTATCCACCCAGCGGTTCAGCAGGTTGTAAGAAGGCTGATGGATTAGCAGCGGGATCTTCCACTCGCGTAAAAGCTCTGCCATTTTTTGCGTCCGTTCCGGCGAGTATGACGAAATGCCAACATACAGCGCCTTCCCGCTTTGCACGGCGTGCGCCAGTGCGGAGGCCGTCTCTTCCATCGGCGTGTTTTCATCCACGCGATGAGAATAGAAAATATCGACGTAATCCAGACCCATTCGCTTCAGGCTTTGATCGAGACTGGCGAGCAGATATTTACGCGAGCCGCCGGAGCCATAAGGACCTGGCCACATGTCATAACCGGCTTTGGTCGAAATGATCAGCTCATCGCGCCAGGCAGCAAAGTCTTTGCGTAGCAGGCGACCAAAGTTTTCTTCCGCGCTGCCCGGAGGCGGCCCGTAGTTGTTGGCTAAGTCAAAGTGAGTGATGCCTAAATCAAAGGCTTTTCGCAGCAGCGCGCGCTGCGAGTCGAGGGCTTGGACGTGACCGAAGCTGTGCCACAGACCGAGCGATAGCGCAGGCAGTCGGAGGCCGCTTTTACCGCAGTAGCGGTACTGCATATTCTCATAGCGGTCAGGGGAGGCGTTCCAGGACATGATGTCTCCTTTCTTGTGATGAATTTTCGAAACAGCGTTTTCATTCTATGCTTATAAAATCACAAATCCCGGAGATATGCGATGACGCGTCTGACAGCCAAAGATTTTCCGCAAGAATTACTCGATTATTATGACTACTACGCACACGGGAAAATCTCAAAACGGGAGTTCCTCAATCTCGCGGCAAAGTACGCCGTTGGCGGGGTGACGGCGCTGGCGCTGTTCAATATGCTCAAGCCCAACTATGCGCTGGCGGAACAGGTGAAATTTACCGATCCCGATATTTTGCCTGAATATATTCACTATCCGTCGCCAAACGGCCATGGCAGCGTGCGCGGCTATCTGGTGAAACCGGCCAACACAACGGGCAAGGTCCCCGCCGTGGTGGTGGTGCATGAGAACCGGGGACTGAATCCCTATATTGAAGATGTCGCAAGGCGGGTAGCAAAAGCAGGTTACATTGCGTTGGCGCCCGACGGTTTAAGCTCGGTGGGCGGGTATCCTGGAAACGATGAAGAAGGGAAGGTCTTGCAGCAGAAAGTGGATCCGACAAAGCTGATGAATGACTTTTTCGCTGCCGTCGAGTTTATGAAACAACACCCGGACGCCAGCGGCAAAGTGGGGATCACCGGATTTTGTTACGGCGGCGGAGTCTCAAATGCCGCTGCCGTGGCCTATCCGGAACTGGCGTGTGCGGTGCCGTTTTATGGCCGCCAGCCTGCCGCTGCGGATGTGCCGAAGATAAAAGCGCCGATACTGCTGCATTACGCGGCGCTGGATAAAAATATCAATGAAGGCTGGCCCGCCTATGAAGCCGCGCTGAAGGCCAACAATAAGGTCTATGAAGCCTGGGTCTATCCCGGGGTAAACCACGGATTTCATAATGATTCCACACCGCGATATGACGAGGCTGCCGCCGAATTAGCGTGGAAGCGGACACTGGAATGGTTTGATAAATATTTGAACTAACTGAAAAAATGCGCGGCAGGCGTAGCACCGCCGGGCACTCTGTCTCGCTTAGAAGCTGTAGCTCATCCCTGCCTGCACACTGGCATCGTTATCCACGTCACCTGTTCCTACATAGATACCGGTATTCACCACGAAGTTATGTGCGATGGTCGCGTTGATGCCCGCGCCAAAGATGCCCATTGTGTTGTTATGGCCCGCAGTGTTGTGATAGTCCGCTGCCTTGATGTCGGTATCATCACTGAACTCTTTCTGGAAGCGTGCGTCGATCCACGGCATGACCTGCACGTTCTTATTCAGATCGCGAATCGCTGTCGTCAGACGAATACCCGCGCCGCCGTTCCAGGAAGAAACCTGACTGTCAGAGAACGTAATCTGCTGGTCGGAGAAACCATCGGCTTTGGTTTGATCCCAACCCAGTGTGGCATAGGGTTGCAGCAGCGTGTCGCCTGGCAGCAGGATATTGACGCCGGTGCGGCCTTGCGCCATATACAGGCTGCCATTGGTCGACCCGCTCAGCGCTTCGGTCATACCGCTGGTATCGCCGGTCACATTGTTGGCTGACAGCGAGTAACGCATGTCACCGTAGCTAAAGCTGCCATCGGCAAACAGGCCCCAGTCCTTACCGTTCAGCGCCTGCTGCCATCCGCCGTACAGGCTGTAATAGTTACCGTAAACCGTGTCTTTGAAGCTATCCGCGCTGTTGCTGGTGTCCTGCACGCGACTGCGGGTCCAGGCCAGTGCGATACCACCCGTTACGCTGTCGCCGTTATCCAGATGCGTCGTCCAGTCAACGCCGCCCTGTGCGCCCTGGGTGATGCTCTTGTAATCGACATCGTTGCTGAAGTTACCATTCTGGTACAGGAAGTCGCCCCACACCTGCGCTCCGTCCTGTTGTTCGCCAAACAGGCTGGCGAGATGAACCTGATTCATATGATTGCTGATATCGTCAGCGACCTGATGGCCCGCCTGTTCCGCGGCATCCAGACCGGCAATCAGCCCCTGAACGTCGCTTGCCAGCGATCCTTTTGAACTGCTGAACAGGATATTCCAGGTCTGGCTATTCTCCGCTTTCAGCCTCGTCTGCGGTGCGGTGTCGGCGGCGACAATATCCAGACTATTGTCGTAGTTGTAGGCGCCACTACGGTTTTCAACGGACTGTTGTCCATTGGTAAACGAGGCGCCGGCATAGCTCTGTGGTGTCGAGGTGCCCGTGGTAGTGAAAGTGCCCAGCTTCAGGTTTGACTGATTCTGTGAGGAAGGGGAAATCGAGCTTACCACGACGGCATTGTTCGTACCGGTAATGGTGCCAAAATCAACAAAGCTGTCGGTACTCATATTGACGGACGCATTGCTGCCCGTGGTGCTGGCGATCAGCCTTGAACCATTTTGCAGATTCCAGGTTGTCGCATCGTTAATTGTATCGATGTTGATGTTGTTGTTACTGGTCGTATTGACCGTTTCGAACTGACTGATTTGACCGGAGACAGAACTTCCCGCGTCCATAGACAGGGTATCGCTGCCGTCGCCGCCGTTAACATTACCGCTCACGTGGGAGTTATTGGTCAGTACCAGCGTGTCATTGCCTGTCCCTGTCGTAATATCGCCGTTGACGTTCGCATTATTTTGCAGAGTGATGGTGGTATTGCCGCTGTTCGTACTGGCGTCTACATCGCCATTAATGACGCTGTTATCGACCAGAACGTTATTATTTGATTGGCCACTCAGAATGACATTACCGTTGATGACGCTGTTGTTGGTGAGAGAAAGGCGGGTGGTGCCATTTTCATTGTCTGCCCCCACATCACCGGTGACGGTACTGTGACTCATCGTCAGCGTTGTGTTGGTGGTACCGAACATCGCAACAGTGATATCACCATACGTATTAAGGTTGGTATCTTCAAATATCGTATCGTTCAGGAAGTCCGCAGCCTGGTCGGGATTTAACGCTACTCGACTCTCGGTGCCGTTTACCGTTGTATTGGTCAGTGAAATGGTCGTATCAGAATTTTCGCTACCGGCGTAAATACCGCCTTTATCCAGGGTGCTGTCGCTCATGGATATCGTTTGTGCGCCCGCGCCACCACTCATAATGCTGCCGTGCAAAACGCTGCCATTGGCAATATTGGCAGTATGATAACCGTCATCCGCCGGGTCGAGATAAATCGCTGCACCCAACATGTAATTTTTATTGTTGGGGTAGGAAATCGCATCATTTTCGCCATTTAGCGTCGAATGATTGACGGTGACAGTGGTATTGGTGGTGGTGCCGACATCACCCACTTCTATCATATCGACGGTTGCGCCGTTCATGACGGTGATATTTGCCGTACCGCCTTTGCTGCCCTGAATGTAACTGCCCGTCATATTGGTTCCGTTGACGGTTAATGACTGGGTTTCGCCCGCATTTTTATGGCCATTCATAAAAATTGAACCGGAAGTCGGGTCTGCCATCACGGCGTTTGTGACGCCAGTGTCTTGCTGATAAACATTAATCCCGCTGGCCGTTGCCGCTCTTAAGCCACAGGTTTGTGAGGTATTTCCCTCAGTGCAGGTCGAGTTGGTTGAGGCTAAAGCATGAGTACTAAATGAGGCTAAAGCGACTAAAACACATTGCGACAACACTGTGCGGTTCATTAATTTGCGCATTTTTTATTCCATTAAACGTAGGGAGTGAATTTGATCTCTTTTTAATGGAAATAATCGCGATTAAGAAACATCTTAAGCTGTGTTGATGTAATAAAGTCTAAAATTGGACTGAAAAAATATCATGCGTGATGGCTATTTAAATTAATTAATTCACATGATTACATTTTTTCTATCAATGCAACTGTGCACTTAGCGGACAAATTATTAGTGTTTTATCCAAAATTGGACAACATTCATAGATGCTACCATTCAGAATGGCATGCCTCATTCGGGATGGGTAAATAATTTGCTGAGTCAGTGTTTTACATTTCAACATTCCCTGAAAAAAATAAACACGTAATTTCCAGAGGGATTTTCATCTTCTGAGCATCTGTTTCCTGGGAAATGAAAGGGATCGAAAATTTTTATAAAAATACCTACGAAAGATTATAACTTCGCCCGTTTCTGCCGATAACGAGGTTAAGACTCGCCTCTGGGCGACTTTTCCCTAACGGCAAGGAACATATATGTACATACTGCGTAATTTCACCATTCGGGCCGTCATGCTGACGATCCTGGGTATTTTCTGTTTAATGTGGGTGGGTGTGGGTCTGTACAGCACCTGGTCTCTTTCCCGTGTCGCTGAAGGCAACGAAGTCGATCGCCATCTTGTTCGCCAGATGACGGTGCTCAGCCAGGGCAACGATCAGTATTTCCGCTTTGTTACCCGTCTCAGTCGCGCGATGGAACTGAAAGCCAGCGGCGGCACGCCGGATTTCGCTCCCGTGCAGCAGGCGCTGGATAACATGAGCAAAAATCTGCAAGAGATGAAAACTCTTTCGCCGGGCCCGATGGATCCCGAGGTGTCTGCCGCCGTGCTGGCAAGCTGGCAGGATCTGCTTGATAAGGGTGTCACGCCGCAAATGCAGCTGGCGCAACAGGGTACCCAGAGTGCCTGGAGCGAGCAGGCAAACAAGGTGACGCCGGTATTGAGCCGGGCGTTTGGTGCCAGTGCGGAACGTTTTAATAAAACTGCAGGCGTCATGCTGGATCAAACCCGCGTGATGGTGGATGGCAAAACGTCGATCATCCGTACGCTGATCATCGGTGCGGTGATCCTGGGGATCGCGATCCTCTTCTTCACCGATCGCTATCTGGTGACCATGCTGGTGAAACCGCTGGCGCGGATCCGCCAGCAGTTTCGCCAGATAGCTCAGGGCGATCTCAGTCAGCCGATTGACGATATTGGCCGCAACTGCGTCGGCCAGCTAGTGCCTTTATTACGGGCGATGCAGGACAGCCTGCGTGACGCGGTGAACACGATCCGCTCTGGCAGCGACAATATCTGGCGCGGCGCGACTGAAATCTCCAGCGGCAACAACGATCTTTCGTCGCGAACGGAAGAGCAGGCCGCGGCGCTGGAGGAGACCGCTGCCAGCATGGAGCAGCTCACCGCAACGGTGAAACTGAATGCGGATAACGCCCGTCAGGCAAGTCTTCTGGCTGATGCGGCATCACGCACGGCAGGAAAAGGCGGTTCGCTGGTGTCCGAAGTGGTCGAGACCATGGACGGGATTTCCGCCAGCTCGAAGCAGATTGCGGAAATAACGACCGTCATCAATAGCATTGCCTTCCAGACCAATATTCTTGCATTGAACGCTGCGGTCGAAGCGGCGCGTGCGGGTGAGCAAGGGCGTGGTTTTGCCGTCGTCGCCGGTGAAGTGCGTAATCTGGCAAGCCGCAGTGCGAATGCGGCAAAAGAGATTGAAACACTGATTGCCGAATCCGTGCGTCGCGTCGACCACGGCGCGGTGCTGGTGAAGGATACCGGCTCAACGATGGAGGCGATCCTGCGTGGCGTGACGGAAGTCGACACCATCATGAAACAAATTGCCTCGGCGTCTGAAGAACAGAGCAAAGGGATTTCTCAGGTCGGCGTCGCGATTACTCAAATGGATGGCGTTACGCAGCAAAACGCCGCGCTAGTGGAGCAGGTTTCCGCCGCCGCCGCAGCGCTGGAGAGACAGACGGAAGATTTACAACGTTCCGTACAACAGTTCCGGTTGTCGCAAAATGACACGCCCAATCTCCCCGCCAAAAGTGTGGCGCCCGCCGGTCAACGCCGCACGGAAACCGCTGCGCCAGGCGATGAGTGGGTGGCGTTCTAAGGGAGAGTAAAAAAGTCGCTGAACCCTCTGGCCTTTGTTTAAAAGATCGCTATATAATTTATTATATAGCGATTGAGGAGGGGTCATGAATAATCATTTTGGCAAGGGCCTGATGGCCGGATTAAGCGCCACGCAAGCGGACAGCGCTCGCAATGTGGTGGATTTTTGCTCGGATTATAAGCGCGGATTTGTATTAGGATTCTCGCATCGCATGTTTGAAAAAACCGGCGACAGACAACTCAGCGCCTGGGAGGCAGGGATCCTGACGCGGCGTTATGGGCTGGATAAAGAAATGGTGATGGACTTCTTTCGGGAAAATCAATCCAGCACCACAATTCGCTTTTTCATGGCGGGTTATCGACTCGAAGGTTGATCCAAAGGGGGTATTATCTTGCTTTAATTAATTACACTAGCCGCTACTCCCTTCGTTTTAGTATTCCCTCGCAGTATCATAGGCTACATAACCATAACAAAAGTGTGGTAAATGGCGCACCGATCGCAGTTACGGTTTTGCGATTGATGCAAAATAAGAGCCAGGTCTTCGTAACGGAATAACTATAAAATGACTGGAGATAACACTCTCATTAATTCCCATGGCGTTAACCGCCGTGATTTCATGAAGCTTTGTGCAGCACTCGCCGCCACGATGGGGCTCAGTAGCAAAGCCGCCGCCGAAATGGCTGAATCGGTATCCCGTCCGCAGCGCCCACCGGTTGTCTGGATTGGTGCTCAGGAATGCACGGGTTGTACCGAATCCCTCCTTCGCGCGACCCACCCCACGGTAGAAAACCTTGTTCTGGAGACCATCTCTCTGGAATATCATGAGGTACTTTCCGCTGCCTTCGGCCACCAGGTTGAAGAGAACAAACACAATGCGCTCGAGAAGTACAAAGGGCAGTATGTGTTGGTCGTTGATGGTTCCATCCCCTTAAAAGATAACGGTATTTACTGCATGGTTGCCGGTGAGCCGATTGTGGATCATATCCGCAAAGCGGCAGAAGGTGCGGCAGCGATTATCGCTATCGGTTCCTGTGCCGCATGGGGTGGTGTTGCCGCTGCCGGCGTGAACCCGACCGGTGCGGTTGGCCTGCAGGAAGTTCTGCCAGGTAAAACCATCATCAACATTCCGGGCTGCCCGCCGAACCCGCATAACTTCCTGGCGACCGTCGCCCATATCATCACCTGGGGCAAACCGCCGAAGCTGGATGCGAAAAACCGTCCGACCTTCGCCTATGGCCGCCTGATTCACGAACACTGCGAACGTCGTCCGCACTTCGATGCCGGTCGCTTCGCGAAAGAGTTCGGCGATGAAGGTCACCGCGAAGGCTGGTGCCTCTACCACCTCGGCTGTAAAGGGCCAGAAACCTGGGGCAACTGCTCCACACTGCAATTCTGCGACGTTGGCGGCGTCTGGCCGGTGGCGATTGGTCACCCATGCTACGGCTGCAACGAAGAAGGCGTTGGTTTCCATAAGGGCATTCACCAACTTGCTCACGTGGAAAATCAGACACCCCGCTCCGAAAAACCTGATGTGAACATGAAAGAGGGCGGCAACATTTCTGCCGGCGCTATCGGGTTGCTTGGCGGCGTTGTCGGTCTGGTGGCCGGCGTCAGCGTGATGGCGGTACGTGAACTGGGGCGTCAGCAAAAGAAAGATAACGCTGACTCACGGGGAGAATAACCGTGAACAGACGTAACTTTATCAAAGCAGCCTCCGGCGGGGCGTTGCTGTTAGGCGCTGCGCCGTCTATCAGCCACGCGGCTGCAGAAAATCGCCCGCCCATCCCCGGTTCTCTGGGTATGTTGTATGACTCGACGCTGTGCGTGGGCTGTCAGGCCTGTGTGACCAAGTGTCAGGATATCAACTTCCCGATGCGTAACCCGGAAGGGGAGCAGACCTGGTCGAACAACGACAAACTGTCGCCGTATACCAATAACATCATTCAGGTGTGGCGTAGCGGCACGGGCGTCAATAAAGATCAGGAAGAGAACGGCTATGCCTACATCAAGAAACAGTGTATGCACTGCGTCGATCCCAACTGCGTTTCTGTCTGCCCGGTTTCCGCGCTGAAAAAAGATCCGAAAACCGGCATCGTTCATTACAACAAAGACGTTTGTACCGGCTGCCGTTACTGCATGGTTGCCTGTCCGTACAACGTGCCGAAGTATGACTACAACAACCCGTTTGGTGCGCTTCACAAATGTGAATTGTGTAACCAGAAAGGCGTTGAGCGTCTTGATAAGGGTGGCTTGCCTGGCTGTGTTGAGGTTTGTCCTGCCGGGGCGGTCATTTTTGGTACCCGTGAAGAGTTGATGGCCGAGGCGCAAAAACGTCTGGCGCTGAAGCCTGGCAGCGAATATCACTATCCGCGTCAGACGGTGAAAGCAGGTGATACCTATCTGCATACGGTACCGAAGTACTATCCGCATCTTTACGGTGAAAAAGAGGGCGGTGGGACTCAGGTGCTGGTACTGACAGGTGTTCCTTACGAGAATCTGGATCTGCCGAAGCTGGATGAGATTTCAACCGGCGCGCGTTCCGAACATGTTCAACACACCCTGTATAAAGGCATGATGCTACCACTGGCCGTGCTGGCGGGCTTGACCGTGCTGGTTCGTCGTAATACCAAAAACGACCATCACGACGGAGGAGACGATCATGAGTCATGATCCTAAACCGCTGGGCGGCAAAATTATCAGCAAACCGGTCATCATCTTCGGGCCGTTAATCATCCTCTGTATGCTCCTGATCGTGAAGCGTCTGGTATTTGGATTGGGGTCTGTCTCCGATCTGAACGGCGGTTTCCCGTGGGGCGTCTGGATTGCCTTTGACCTGTTAATCGGCACCGGCTTTGCCTGTGGTGGTTGGGCGTTGGCGTGGGCGGTGTATGTCTTCAACCGGGGACAATACCATCCGCTGGTGCGTCCGGCGCTGCTGGCGAGTCTGTTTGGTTATTCTCTGGGTGGCTTGTCAATCACCATTGATGTGGGTCGTTACTGGAACCTGCCGTACTTCTACATTCCGGGTCACTTCAACGTGAACTCGGTGCTGTTCGAGACGGCGGTCTGTATGACCATCTACATTGGGGTGATGGCACTGGAATTTGCCCCTGCGCTGTTTGAACGTCTGGGCTGGAAGGTGTCGCTGAAACGCCTGAACAAGCTGATGTTCTTCATCATCGCCCTCGGTGCGCTGCTGCCAACTATGCACCAGTCCTCAATGGGCTCGCTGATGATCTCGGCAGGCTACAAGGTGCATCCGCTGTGGCAAAGCTATGAAATGTTGCCGCTGTTCTCGGTGTTGACCGCCTTTATTATGGGCTTCTCGATCGTCATCTTTGAAGGCTCGCTGGTTCAGGCGGGTCTGAAAGGAAACGGTCCGGATGAGAAGAACCTGTTCATCAAGTTGACGAACACCATCAGTGTGATGCTGGCGATCTTTGTCGTGCTGCGCTTTGGTGAGCTGATTTACCGGGACAAGCTGTCGTATGCCTTTGCAGGCGATTTCTACTCAGCAATGTTCTGGCTTGAAGTCGTGCTGATGGTATTCCCGATAGTGGTGCTGCGCGTTGCGAAGTGGCGTTTTGACTCCCGTATGCTGTACCTGTCTGCGCTCAGTGCGCTGTTGGGTTGTGCTGCATGGCGTCTGTCCTATTCGCTGGTGGCATTCAATCCAGGCGGTGGCTACCACTACTTCCCGACCTGGGAAGAACTGTTGATTTCTATTGGTTTTGTGGCTATTGAGATTTGCGCTTATATCGTACTCATTCGTCTACTGCCGATACTTCCTCCTTTAAAACAAAACGATCACAATCGTCATGAGGCGAGCAAAGCATGAGCCAGAGAATTACTATTGATCCCGTAACCCGTATTGAGGGGCACTTACGTATCGATTGCGAAATCGAAAACGGCGTTGTTTCAAAAGCATGGGCTTCCGGCACCATGTGGCGCGGTATGGAAGAGATCGTGAAGAATCGCGATCCGCGTGACGCGTGGATGATTGTGCAGCGTATTTGTGGCGTTTGTACGACCACGCACGCGATCGCCTCCGTTCGTGCGGCAGAAAGCGCGCTGAACATCGACGTTCCGGTCAACGCTCAGTATATCCGTAACATCATTCTGTCGGCGCATACGACTCATGACCATATCGTTCACTTCTACCAGCTTTCGGCGCTGGACTGGGTGGATATTACCTCGGCGCTGAAAGCCGATCCGGCAAAAGCGTCAGCGATGCTGAACGGCGTGTCGACCTGGCATCTGAACAGTGCGGAAGAGTTCACGAAGGTTCAGAACAAGATCAAAGACCTGGTTGCCAGCGGCCAGTTGGGGATTTTCGCCAACGGTTACTGGGGACACCCGGCGATGAAACTGCCGCCGGAAGTGAACCTGATTGCGGTAGCTCACTATCTACAGGCGCTGGAATGTCAGCGTGATGCTAACCGCGTAGTGGCGCTGCTGGGCGGTAAAACACCGCACATCCAGAACCTGGCGGTGGGTGGCGTTGCCAACCCGATCAACCTCGATGGTCTGGGCGTGTTGAACCTGGAACGCCTGATGTACATCAAGTCCTTCATCGACAAACTGAGCGACTTTGTTGAACAGGTTTACAAGGTGGATACCGCGGTGATCGCGGCGTTTTATCCGGACTGGCTGGAGCATGGTAAAGGGGCGGTTAACTATCTGGCTGCGCCGGAATTCCCGACTGACGGGAAGAACGGCAGCTTCCTGTTCCCGGGCGGCTATATCGAGAATGCGGATCTGTCGAGCTATCGCCCGATCTCTTCTCACTCCGACGAGTACCTGATCAAAGGGATCCAGGAGAGCGCCAAGCACGCCTGGTATAAAGACGAAGCTCCGCAGGCACCGTGGGAAGGGACGACCATTCCGGAATATAACGGCTGGTCGGATGATGGCAAATATTCATGGGTGAAATCCCCGACCTTCTACGGTAAAACCGTCGAAGTGGGTCCGCTGGCGAACATGCTGGTTAAACTGGCGTCCGGACGTGAGGCCACGAAGGCGAAACTGAATGAAATCATTGCGATTTATCAGAAGCTGACGGGCAAAACGCTGGAAGTGGCGCAGTTGCACTCTACGCTGGGTCGCATTATTGGGCGTACCGTTCACTGCTGCGAACTACAGGGTATCCTGCAGAATCAGTACAGTGCGCTGATTGCCAATATCGGCAAAGGTGATCACACCACGTTCGTGAAACCGAATATTCCGGCAACGGGTGAATTCAAAGGCGTTGGTTTCCTTGAAGCGCCGCGCGGGATGCTCTCTCACTGGATGGTGATTAAAGACGGCATTATCAGCAACTACCAGGCGGTAGTACCGTCAACCTGGAACTCCGGTCCGCGTAACTTCAACGATGACGTCGGTCCGTACGAACAGTCGCTGGTCGGTACGCCGATTGCCGATCCGGAAAAACCGCTGGAAGTGGTACGTACTATTCACTCCTTCGACCCTTGTATGGCGTGTGCGGTGCACGTTGTTGACGCTGACGGGAACGAAGTTGTCTCTGTGAAGGTTCTGTAATGCGGATTTTAGTCTTAGGGGTCGGCAATATTTTGCTGACCGATGAAGCCATCGGCGTTCGTATCGTTGAAGCCTTAGAGCAGCGATACGAATTGCCGGATTTCGTTGAAATCCTCGATGGCGGTACGGCGGGTATGGAGTTGCTCGGCGACATGGCGAACCGGGATCATCTGATCATCGCGGACGCCATTGTCTCGAGAAAAAACGCCCCGGGTACGCTGATGATCCTGCGGGATGATGAAGTGCCGGCGCTGTTTACCAACAAAATCTCCCCGCACCAGCTGGGCCTGGCCGACGTTCTGTCGGCCCTTCGCTTTACCGGCGAGTTTCCGAAAAAACTGACGCTAATTGGCGTCATTCCGGAATCGCTGGAGCCGAATATTGGCTTAACGCCAACGGTTGAAGCGATGATTGAACCTGCGCTTGCGCAGGTTCTGGCTGCGCTGCGTGAGTCGGGCGTTGAAGCGATCCCACGGGAGGCGTCGCATGTCTGAGGAGATTTCCGGGTTCCAGACTGCTCCGAAAGCACAGGTTCAGGCTGCGTTTGAAGCGATTGCGCAGCGTTCAATGCACGATCTGTCCTTTCTGCATCCTGATATGCCAGTGTATGTCTCTGACTTTACGCTGTTTGAAGGGCAGTGGACGGGATGCGTGATTACGCCGTGGATGCTGAGCGCGCTGATTTTCCCAGGGCCAGACCAGCTCTGGCCGGTGCGTAAAGTCAGTGAAAAGCTTGGGTTGCGTCTGCCGTATGGCACAATGACGTTCACGGTGGGTGAGCTGGATGGTGTATCGCAATACCTCTCTTGTTCCCTGATGTCGCCGCTCAATCACAGCCTGTCGGCGCAAGAGGGCGTGCGTCTGGCCGATGACTGCGCGCGCATGCTGCTGTCGCTGCCGGTCAGCGATCCGGATGCGCCGCAGACAAGCCGTCGCGCGTTGCTGTTTGGGCGTCGGGGTTTGCAGAATGCATGAGCTGTCTCTTTGCCAGAGTGCGGTTGAAATCATTCAACAGCAGGCTGAGCAGCATGGCGTAAAGCGCGTCACCGGCGTGTGGCTGGAGATTGGCGCGCTGTCCTGTGTCGAAGAGAGCGCGGTACGTTTTAGTTTTGACATTGTCTGCCAGGGGACGGTGGCGCAAGGCTGTGAATTGCACATCGATTACAAACCGGCACAGGCATGGTGCTGGGATTGCAGTCAGGCGGTTGAAATCACCCAGCACGATGCGCAATGTCCGCGTTGTCATGGCGACCGACTGCGCGTTGATACCGGCGATTCGCTGAAAGTGAAAAGTATTGAAGTTGAATAAACCATGATGTGACATGGGGCGGAGTCAGATATGTGTATAGGCGTTCCGGGCCAGGTTCTGGCCGTCGGTGAAGATATTCACCAGCTTGCGCAGGTGGAAGTGTGCGGCATCAAGCGTGATGTGAATATTGCGCTGATATGTGAAGGCAGTCCTGCAGAACTGGTCGGGCAGTGGGTGTTAGTGCATGTGGGGTTTGCGATGAGCATCATCGATGAAGAAGAAGCCAAAGCCACGCTGGATGCGCTACGCCGTATGGAGTACGACGTGACCAGCGCCTGATAACTCCAGATGACAATCTGTTAAGTGTTCTCACATCGCTGTATACTTAATTATACATCGAATGCGAGGATACACTCATGCTTAAATCCTTACGCCAGCTCTCCCTGCTGGCGTTGCTTTTTTCTCTTCCCTTCATGGCGCAAGCCGACCGTACCTTTACCGATCAGATTGGCCGCCAGGTTACCGTGCCGGACAAGGTAGATCGCGTTGTCGTGCTTCAGCATCAGACGCTCAACCTGTTGGTCCAGATGAATGCGACCGACAAAATTGTCGGCGTGATGGCGAACTGGAAGCAGCAATTGGGTGATGGCTACGCGCGATTGGCGCCGGAGCTGGCCCAAAAAACCGCGCTGGGCGATTTAACCCACGTTGATCCGGAACAACTGGTGGCGCTGCACCCACAGGTGGTGTTTGTCACGAACTACGCGCCGCAGGAGATGATCGACAAAATCAGCAGCCTCGGCATTCCGGTGGTAGCGATCTCTCTGCGTCACGACGCGGCAGGGGAACAGGCCAAAATGAACCCCACCATGGCGGATGAGGAACAGGCCTACGATCGGGGGTTGCGGGAAGGGATCACGCTTATCGGCGATATTGTGAATAAACCGCAAGAGGCGAAGGCGCTGATCGACGCCACCGATAAGGGACGCAAGCTGGTGAGCGATCGTCTGCAGGCGATCCCTGAAGATCAACGCGTTCGCGCCTATATGGCCAACCCGGATCTGACTACCTACGGTTCAGGCAAATATACCGGCCTGATGATGGCGCACGCCGGGGCGCTGAACGTGGCGGCCTCAACCGTTAAGGGCTTCAAGCCGGTGGCGATGGAACAGGTGATTGCCTGGAACCCGCAGGTTATTTTTGTGCAGGATCGTTATCCGAAAGTGGTTGACGAGATCCTGCAAAGCCCGCAGTGGCAGGTGATTGATGCGGTGAAAAATCATCGTGTCTACCTGATGCCTGACTACGCGAAGGCCTGGGGCTATCCAATGCCGGAAGCGATGGGGATTGGCGAGCTGTGGATGGCGAAAAAGCTGTATCCGCAGAAATTTACGGACATTGATATGCGCAGCGTAGCGAATGGCTGGTATCAGCGTTTTTATCGCACCGACTATCAGGGCGTTGACTGATGCATATCCTCGCAGCGGGCAGTCTGCGTGCGGTGTGGCAGTCGCTGATGGCCTGTTATCAGGAGAAGGATGTTCTTTGTGATTTTGGTCCGGCGGGATTGCTGCGCGAACGGATTGAAGCCGGTGAACCCTGTGACTTTTTTGCCTCGGCGAATATGGCGCATCCACAAGCGCTGCTGGACGCTGGTCGTGCACAGTCAGTGGCTCCCTTTGCGAGCAATCGCCTGTGTCTCACCGTGCGGGCGGATGTCGTGCGAGAAGGCGATGACTGGTTATCGCTGTTAACGCGCCCGGACCTGCGGATTGGCACTTCAACGGCGGGATGCGATCCGTCCGGGGATTACACTCAGCAGCTCTTTTCACGAATGGGCGATGCCGGTGCACGCGCCCGGAAACGGGCGGTGGCGCTGGTCGGCGGCAGGGATACCTTACCGCTTCCGGCAGGAAGTCTGGCTGCTGAGTGGTTAATCAACAAGGATTACACCGATATCTTCATCGGGTATGCCAGCTATGCGCCCAGGCTGCGACTGATTGAGACGCTGACGGTGGTGGAGATTCCGGAGCCTTACAATCCGGTCGCAGAATATGGATTTGCCTGCCTGAGCGAAAAGGGAAAGGCGTTCGCCGATTTTTTACTGTCGCCGCAGGCGGGATTAATTCTCTGTCAGCATGGATTCGCCTGACTCTCAGAGAGTGGCATCCAGCCGGATGGCGACGTAAACGTCTTGTCCGGCCTACGGTTGGCGTATGGTAGGCCTGATAAGCGTAGCGCCATCAGGCAGTATTATGCCGGATGGCGTTTATCTTCGGTGCTCGTGTCGAAATCACTGGCGTCATGACGCTCATGAAGTTGCTCATTCAACGGTCCGTTGGTGCGATTCACAATCCGTCCGCGTTTGACCGCCGGGCGTTCAGCGATCTCTTTCGCCCAACGTTGCACATTTTTATAGCTGTCCGCGTCAAGGAATTCTGCCGCGTCGTACACATTGCCCAACACTACGTTGCCAAACCACGGCCAGATAGCCATATCGGCAATGGTGTACTCATCGCCCGCTACGTAAGCGTTATGCGCCAGCTGTTTATCCAGCACGTCCAGCAGGCGTTTGGCTTCCATCGTAAAGCGGTTGATCGCGTACTCAATCTTCACCGGCGCGTAGTGATAGAAGTGACCGAAACCACCGCCAAGGAAGGGCGCTGCGCCCTGGAGCCAGAACAACCAGTTCAGGGTTTCGGTACGTTTTGCCCGATCCTGCGGCAGGAAGTAGCCAAACTTTTCTGCCAGATACAGCAGGATCGAGCCCGACTCAAACACGCGCACCGGCGGATTCTGCGAATGATCGCGTAATGCCGGGATCTTTGAGTTCGGGTTAACCTCCACAAAGCCGCTGGAGAACTGATCCCCTTCGCCAATGCGGATCAGCCAGGCATCGTACTCCGCGCCGCTCACCCCCTGCGCCAGCAGTTCTTCCAGCATGATGGTGACTTTCTGACCGTTCGGCGTGCCCAGCGAATAGAGCTGAAGCGGATGCTTACCGACAGGCAGCGTTTTGTCGTGTGTCGGACCAGAGATCGGACGGTTGATGTTGGCGAACGCACCGCCGTTGGATTTTTCCCACGTCCAGACTTTCGCGGGCTGATAAGTGTTATCTGACATGTTGACCTGCCTTCTGAGTGGTTGTGTTGAAGCAGTGTAGCAGGTCGCCATCCGTACCTTTAACAGATCGGCACATTTACACCTGCCTATTTTTTGTTGTTGCGCACGCTCCCGCTGCGTTGAGGTGTATGATGGTCGGCGGTGTAGGGCAGGCAAGCAGAAGCTGCCCAGCTGTACAGTTTTGAGGTAAGGTGCATGAGCAAAGGAACGACCAGTCAGGATGCCCCGTTCGGGACATTATTGGGCTATGCCCCCGGTGGTGTAGCGATCTACTCTTCAGATTACAGCTCCCTCGACCCACGGGACTATGACGATGATGCTGCATTCCGCAGCTATATCGACAATGAATATATGGGCCACAAATGGCAGTGCGTCGAATTCGCGCGCCGTTTCCTCTTCCTGAATTATGGTGCGGTGTTCACCGATGTCGGCATGGCGTGGGAGATCTTCTCACTGCGTTTTCTGCGCGAAGTGGTGAACGACAATATTTTGCCGTTGCAGGCGTTTCCGAACGGGTCGCCCCGCGCGCCGGTCGCCGGGGCGTTGCTCATCTGGCAGAAAGGCGGTGAATTTAAAGACACCGGCCACGTTGCGATTATCACTCAGTTGCTGGACAACAAAATCCGCATTGCCGAGCAGAACGTCATTCACACTCCGCTTCCTCCCGGACAGCAGTGGACGCGTGAGCTGGAGATGGTGGTGGAAAATGGCTGCTATACCCTGAAAGACACCTTTGACGATACCACCATTCTGGGATGGATGATCCAGACCGACGATACTGAGCACAGCCTGCCGCAGCCGGAGATTGCCAATGATTCGCTGAAGATTGGCGCCGCAAGACTGGAAGAACAAGGCCAGTTTGACGGTAAATGGCTGGACGAAAAGGATCCGCTGCAAAAAGCCTATGTGGCCGCAAATGGTCACGTGATCAATCAGGATCCATACCAGTATTTCACGATGACAGAGAGTGCTGAGCAGGAGTTGATCAAAGCGACCAACGAGCTGCATCTGATGTATCTGCACGCCACGGATAAGGTGCTGAAAGACGACAACCTGTTGGCGCTGTTTGACATTCCCAAAATCCTCTGGCCGCGTTTGCGTCTCTCGTGGCAGCGCCGTCGCCACCATATGATCACTGGTCGTATGGATTTCTGTATGGATGAGCGCGGGTTGAAGGTGTACGAATACAACGCCGATTCTGCGTCGTGTCATACCGAGGCAGGGCTGATCCTCGAACGCTGGGCGGAGCAGGGCTATAAAGGGCCGGGGCACAACCCGGCAGAAGGGTTGATTAACGAGCTGGCGGGAGCCTGGAAACACAGCCACGCGCGTCCTTTTGTGCACATCATGCAGGATAAGGATATTGAGGAAAACTATCATGCCCAGTTTATGCAGCAGGCGCTGCATCAGGCCGGGTTTGAAAGTAAGATCCTGCGTGGGCTGGATGAACTGCGCTGGGACGATGCCGGACAACTCATTGACGGTGACGGACGGCTGGTGAACTGCGTCTGGAAAACCTGGGCGTGGGAAACGGCGATTGAACAGGTGCGTGAAGTCAGCGAAACCGAATATGCCGCCGTGCCGATTCGTACCGGGCATACCCATCAGGACGTTCGGCTGATTGACGTGCTACTGCGCCCGGAAGTGCTGGTCTTTGAGCCGCTGTGGACGGTGATCCCGGGTAACAAAGCCATCCTGCCGATCCTGTGGCAACTCTTCCCGCACCACCGTTACCTGCTGGATACCGATTTCATCGTCAATGATGAACTGGCGCAAACCGGTTATGCGGTGAAACCGATTGCCGGTCGCTGTGGGAGTAATATCGACCTGGTCAGTCATCAGGAAGAGCTGCTGGATAAAACCAGCGGTAAATTTGCCGAGCAGAAAAACATTTATCAGCAATTATGGTGTCTGCCAAACGTTGCCGGTAAGTATATTCAGGTGTGCACCTTTACCGTCGGTGGAAACTACGGCGGCACCTGTCTGCGTGGTGATGAATCGCTGGTAATCAAAAAAGAGAGCGATATTGAGCCGTTGATTGTGCTGAAGGAATAATCTTTTCTTCGTCATCTCGCACAGAAAACGGATAAAGCCGGAGTATGTCTCCGGCTTTTTTGTCTTGAGCGCGCGGTGTCGAACGCGCCATGAGTATGCTGGTTTATTTCATGTAAAAGAATAAAATATCTGTATAAAATCATGCCACTGGCAATCTGCATCAACTCTCCGGGTAAACAGGGTCAAGATGAGCATTTCCCCGGCATAATACAGGGATAAAAAAGTGGATAGAGATCAAACAAACAGCAGCCTGTTCAATGACGATCCCGTACTTCATGCAACCTGGCTGTACTATCAGGAAGGCAAAAGCCAGACTGAAGTTGCAGCCATCATGGGGGTATCCCGCGTCACGGTTGTCAAATACCTGCAGACAGCCCGGGAAAATGGTCTGGTTCACATCAACCTGGATGTGAATGTCTTTGGATCTATCGATGCCGCTTTGCAGATCCGCGATAAATTCAGTCTCCAGAGAGTGATCATCGTGCCGGATGGCGAACATGCCGGAAAACGTGATGATACAAAGCTGATGCGGACTCGCCTTTCACGTGCCGGTGGCATGTATCTGAATCAGGTGATTGAGAATGGTGATGTGCTGGGGGTTGCCTGGGGAAGAACAATCCATCAGATGAGCAAAACCATGACGCCGAAGTCATGTAAAAATGTCACCGTTATACAGATGCTCGGTTCTATGCCCTCTCAGCCAGACCTGACGATTATTGAATCCTCATCGCAAATCGCCTACAAGCTTTCAGGCCGTGTCGCCTCGCTGCACGTTCCCGCCGTGGTATCAAGCGCCAGACTGGCCATGGAGTTACAGGCAGAGCCTATTATTCGATCGAATTTTGACGTTCTGACTCGTTGTACAAAAGCCTTTTTTGTCGTGGGTAACGCGCTTGATGAAAATCCCCTGATTCGGGTGGGCGTGCTGAATAAGAAGGAAATGCAGACGTATCGGGATTTAGGCGCAGTAGGTGTCATTTGTGGCCGCTTCTATGACAAGGAAGGGATGCCCGTCGTGGCTGATGTTGACCAGCGTATTCTGGGAATCAGTCTGGCTCAGTTAAGGCAGATTGAACGGAAGATCTTCCTTGCTGGTGGGGAAAGAGGCTATGACGCAACGTTGGGTGCCCTGCTGGGAGGATATGTCACGGACCTGATTGTAGATGAAGGAACGGCAGAGTTTTTGCTGGCGTGTGAATTACCACACTAAAAGAATGAACAACTGCCCCATGTGGATATGGGGCAGGATTTTATTGATTAGCGGCGATAATAAGAACAATACCCACAATGTATGAAATAAACATGGTCAGCAGCAGTTTATTGGTTCCGGCTGGCGCACTGGCAAATTCTCTCCAGATGAAGACTCCCCAGATCACGGCAATCATCGTGGCACCCTGTCCCAGACCGTAGGAAATGGCATAACCCGCCTGACCAGACGCAATCAGACTGAATGCCAGACCGACACACCAAATCATACCGCCCAGCCAGCCGCAAACATGATCCCGTAAACTCCCGGAAAAATACATTTTCCCGTTGACCGGTTCTCCTGAAATAGGCTTTTTCATGACCAGCGTGTTAAGGACAAAGTTCGACAAAAACAGCCCTATGGCAAACAGAACAAGCGCTGAGTACGGCGTCATCAGACCGCTGGCAGGCTGGCTGAAATTGTCAGACATGGCGTCCGCCAGGAAGCGGAAAAACCATCCCATGATGATACCCGCCAGAATGGCAGTGATGAGACCTTTATTACGGCGAGATTTATCCGCCTCCTGCGTGACACGACCATAGGCTATCGCGGTAAAAATAATGGCGATCACGACACAGGCGACACCGAGGAACAGAATGAGCGGATCGCCCTGCGGATTACCGATATAGGTGGTGATCACACCCAGAGCCAGCGCCAGTCCCACACCCACAGGAAAAGCTACTGCCATACCGGCAAGATTAATAGAAGCCACCAGAAGAATATTGGAAATATTGAAGATAATCCCTGCCAGTATTGCCGATATCAGACTACTGCTGCTCGCCTGCTGAATATCAGGTATAAAGCTGCGACCGGCTTCGCCCATAGAACCCAGCGTGAAGGCAAATAACAAAGAACACAGCAATAATCCAATTGAATAATCCCAATAGAATAAAGGGAACTCCCATTTTTTATTGCTGACAAGTTTGGTTGTATTCGCCCATGAACCCCAGCAAATCATGGTAATAAAACACATTATTATGGCGACAGCATACGATTCCACGATAAACATAAATAACTCCTTGTGGTAGTTATAATCAATCGTTGTGGACAGAGGGGATAGCAGCCATTCCACGAATGGCTGTCATATGTTTTAATTAAAATAAAGCTGTAATTACGCTTTCAAACCATACGTTTTGAATTTTTCAAGGACGATGGCCATTTCGGCTTCAGACAGCACGGGAACATCGTGATGTAATCCGCCACATTTGATGTATAAATCAGCCAGCGTCTCGGTTTCACCCGCCAGCCACAACGTCCTTTCCAGCGTGACGTCCATGGCCAGCATACCGTGGTGCTGCATCAGCAAGGACTTACTTTCTCTGATCCCTTTAGAGACACCGTCGGCCAGTTCAGGGCTGCCAAAGGTATAATAGGGAATACAGGGAATATGATCCGTCCCCGATACCGCCACCATATAATGAATGGCCGGAATTGAATGATTATGTATTGCCACCGCCGTAGAATTCACCGCATGCGTATGTATGACAGCATTCAATTCTGGTCTGGCTTTATAACACGCCAGATGAAATAACCATTCACTTGACGGTATTTTACCCGCTTCAGGTATTCCCTTATCGTTTACAAAGACAATCATGTCCGGCGTCATCTTTGAATAAGCGATCCCACTCGGCGTAATCAACATGCCACCGGTATATCTGGCACTCACATTACCTGATGTTCCTTGATTAAGACCTGACGCATTCATTTCCCGACAAGTGGAAATGATATTTTCTGCTAACGTAATCCTTTCCATTCCTGCTCCTTAACAGCAGTGATCGTCACGTTACTGCTGCTCGTCCTGGTGTGATTTACTCTTCAGATCAGCAAACATATCCGCCAGCGCTGACTCACTGGCAGCACAGACTCCCCGCTCAGTAATGAGGCTGGTAATGTATCGGGCAGGCGTGACGTCGAAAGCGTAGTTCCCACAACGGGTTCCTTCAGGGGCGGTATTGACCCAGCTCAACTCTCCCTGAGGGTTAATCCCATAGACATGGGACTGCTCTTTTCCGTCACGTTGCTCAATCGGAATGGTCTTCCCGTCCTCGATAGTCCAGTCAATAGTGGGAGAAGGTAGCGCGACGTAGAAGGGAACATGGTTATCATGGGCCGCCAGTGCCTTAAGATAGGTACCAATTTTATTACAGACATCCCCTCTGGCCGTGGTTCGATCGGTCCCCACAATGCAGAGATCAACGTCGCCGTGTTGCATCAGGTGGCCACCCGCGTTGTCGGCGATCAGGGTGTGAGGAATACCGTGTGAGCCCAGTTCAAATGCCGTGAGCCCGCCCTGATTACGTGGCCGCGTTTCATCCACCCAGACGTGAACAGGGATTCCGTTTTCATGCGCTTTATAGATGGGAGAAAGCGCGGTTCCCCAGTCTACGGTTGCCAGCCAGCCTGCGTTACAGTGTGTCAGGATATTGACCACACTCCCGGCCGGTTTTTTCTGGGCTATTTCGCGGATGACTTCTGCGCCATGTAATCCAATTTGTTCACACAACGCGACATCTTCCTCGGCAATGTCTGCCGCCAGCGCCCAGGCCGCATCCTTGCGCTCTGATACACAGAGATCCTTCAGTGTGGCACTCATCCTGTCGAGAGCCCATTTGAGGTTAATTGCCGTCGGTCGGGTTTTGATAAGAAGGTCATAGTAACGCTGCAGACCCATGTCACTGGCATCGTGATTCATTCCCAGCGCGATACCATAGGCTGCAACGACACCAATAAGCGGGGCGCCACGAACCCACATCTCCTGAATAGCCGTAGCGGCCATTTCCGCAGAGGTAAGCGCCACCACCTCGAACTTAAAAGGCAACTTAGTCTGATCGATGATTTCTACCGCTTTTCCATCCCCGGAAACCCAGACCGTACGGTAGTGTTTACCTTTAATATTCATAATGACCTCTTACTTAACCTTCGCAGACTGGATGACGGAATCCATATTTTTAAACTGGCGGGCATTGACGATAAGATCGCGCGCCATGGCCAACGCACGTCGTTCACATTCTGCGCGAAGCTCTGTATTTTCAATCAGTTTCAGCTCGGCAACGCCAGCAAAACCGATAATCCGGCGATTCATTTCCATGCCGGCATTCACCAGGGAATCTTCAAGCAGCGTGGCAAAAAACTGATCCTGTGCATCCTCAAGAGCGGCCCTGTTTTGTTGATACATTTCTGTCGGCCACGCGTCGCCCTGTGTTTTGTTGTCCCACAACAGACGGAACTCCCGGGTGAAAACGAACCAGGTTTCGACAATCTGCTGAAGCAGCCATTCCTGATAGTCAGCGCGACGTTGTTCGTTCGCATCCCACCCAGGGCGTGAGAAGAACGCCAGCAGAAGGTTGCCAATATAGTTGCCGATATCAAACGCCATTGGCCCCATGAAACCGAATTCAGGATCAATCACTTTGGTATCCGTGTCGGTCACCATGATTGAGCCTGAATGAAGGTCGCCATGTAACAATGCCTGCGCCTCTGTCATAAATTTGTACTTATAACGCATGGCAACCTGGATCATCTCTACATCAGCCCACGCCTTATGGACGGCATCGTCCAGCTCAGGAGTGGTCCAGTTATTCCGTTCAGCGTGGTAATAGGGCTCAGTGAAGATCAAATCTTCCGTAATTTTGCACAGCTCATGATTCAACGCGAACTCGGCGGTAAGCGCTTTTTTCTGATCTGCTGGCATGCCAATGTCAGACGTATTGAAGAGAGTCTGGGCTAAAAACGTGCCGATATCTTCAGCTAGCTTAGGGAATTTTTTACCGTTAATCAGTTCCTTACGCAGAATTACGTGAGGCGTCAGATACTCCATGGCAAACAGTGCCATCTCCGGGTCGTAAAAATAGACCTGGGGAATCAGTGTGTGACCCGCGTACTTGGCTTCCTGACATAAGACGTTGTACTCAAAGCCTGCACGGCTCAGAGATAAAGGCCATCCTTCGCCCCCTGCGCGAAGCCAGGGCAGAGCTTGTTTTACAATGATGGTTTTATGTGTTCCCTCAACGATAAACACCATGTTCAGGTTTCCGTCCCCCACTTCTGAAACGTTCCATTCTTCAGGTAACCCCCCCGGTTCACATGAAGGGGTCAGTCTGGATGAGAGATAACCAGGCAGCGTGTCACATGTCAGCGGCTTGTAACCTGATGGAATTGAATCCGTCATAACAGTTCTCCTTGTTTACACAGAATGATAATTAACTTGTCATATGACAACTATACATTATCAAATGTAAATCAAGTTGTGATGCATGTAGATTTTTTGAACGTGAGTAAACCAGAGCGATGTTGTATGAAGTTTGCCGATCTCTTATGGCGATCCAGGAGATGTCTTTTCCTGTAAGGCCAGGGTTAACTGACATTAAAGAGGGTCAGGTGCGGATTGTTGTGAGGATGCTTCATGGGGGAAATACTTGAGTGGCAGTAATAATAACACTGTAGTGGTGTTACATTTGTATTTTATAGTTTGTCTTTTGTATTGTCAGATCAGGCGGTGGTTATGCTGCTGTATTGAGACACGCGTTGCCGGAAAATTTCTGTCGAGGCTGAGCTGAAATGATGACAAGTCCCTGACTCGTCCAGATATACCCGATTTATGCGCTTCAGCGGTTGGTATTCATCCTGCGCGGTAAAAACCCGTATTTTATTGCACTTTACGTCGTGCTAATAGGATGCTTGTTTACTGTATTCCAGAAACTGGCATACGTATGCAACGACTATTTTCAGGATTTAACGTTGTGCGAGGAATTACCGGTTTTTTTTTGCTGTCGAATACATTTCGAGAAACTAGTTTTCAAAAACTGACGGTAATATTCAACGTAAACAGGGTAATAAAACATTGTCTATAACATTGACAGTTTATTTTTTAAACACTTCATTAACCATGGAGTTGTTATTTTTCTTTTCGCGAATAAAAACGTTTTTATCTTTACTGTAATAAGCCTTGTTTTTTGATGGAGGGGTTATTGCTTTCATGCCTTTTGTTGGTTTTTTGCATAAATTAAAGTTATTTTCAGTATTTTGTTCTTGGAAGTTTATTTATTGTGGTTCATTTATCTTCGCAAATGCTTTTTGGGTAATCCGGATTTAATCAGAGTTATTGCGGTTTATAATGCCGAAATAAAATTGATAAATCGTACAGGTATTCTGTTGACGCCTAAGGTTTGTATTTTTATGTAATCATCTGAGGCAGGTTATATAAAATATAAAACAATATTGTATTGAGAAAGAGCTATTTACGCACGTCAAAGGGAAAGAGTTCCTCTGATTCGCAATAAAGTATCACCACCATATATTAATCGGAAATGCAGGTAACAGACTGATGTAGCCGGGAAATCACTTCTTTTGGGCAAATCGCATCGGTAAGAAGCAGGTCACCAGGATTAAGTAGCAAAGTTATAAGGATAAAACACATGTCGCCACGTCCCCGTTCTTCTGAAATTCACAGGGTTACTCAGTCTGAACCCCGGAAAGGTATATCCTTTTCCCGGCAGTTTCGTTTCTGGGTATGGGTTAACATCGTTATGCAGTTTTTCCTGCCGCTGATGCTGGCGTTCACGCCAGCAGTACGTGCTGCGCAGGCAAAATGGTATCAGACCCCTCCTGAGCAACAGACGGTTTCTGTTTCAGCCAGCGAGCTCCCCACTCTGGGGGGAGATCCTGCCGCTGATGAGAAGAGCGGGAATGGAAACGACAATGCGACAGAAGCCCGAACGGCGCAGCTGGCAAGCAAAACAGGGCAATTCCTGAATAATGCCAGTGGTGATGCGGCGGCGGGGATCGCCCGCCAGATGGCGACCGGGAAAGCGAGTGCAGAAATAGAACAGTGGCTTAACCGTGTAGGGACAGCCCGGGTTCAGATGCAGCTTGACGAGGAATTCTCTCTGAAGAATTCCTCCGTTGATTTATTGATCCCCTGGTATGACAGTCCTGAGGCATTAGTCTTTTCTCAGCACAGTCTGCACCGCACCGATGACCGGACCCAGGGAAACCTGGGGGCCGGATACCGCTATTACACTCCGGACTGGATGGCCGGGGTTAACGCATTCTATGACTATGATTTTTCAGGTGAACACTCCCGCATGGGGATGGGGCTGGAATACGGCCGGGATTATCTGAAACTGGCGGCGAATGGCTATTTCCGCCTGTCCGGGTGGAAAAATGCGTCCGATCTGGCCGATTACGAAGCGCGTCCGGCTAACGGCTGGGACATCCGCAGTGAAGGGTATCTGCCGGTTTACCCACAACTGGGTGGCAAGCTGGTCTATGAACAGTACTACGGTAAAGAAGTCGGTCTTTTTGGTCGGGATAATCGCCAGCAGGATCCGCGGGCAGTAACGGCAGGTCTCAGCTATACCCCGTTCCCGTTGATGACACTCAGTGCCGACCATCGCATGGGTGAAGGCGGCGAAAACGACACCCGTCTGGGCGTGGAATTCTCCTGGCAGTTTGATACGCCATTACACAAGCTTCTTGATACTGATGCCGTGGGACAGATGCGTACCCTGGCGGGCAGTCGTTATCATCTGGTTGATCGTAACAACAATATTGTCCTGGAGTATCGGGAGAAAAATAACCTGACGCTGAAGATGGCTGAAGCGTTACGTGGCTATCAGGGCGATCGTCTTTCTCTCGATGTTGTGGTCAATGCCCGACACGGGCTTGAACGTATTGTATGGGATGACAGTACCCTCCGTGCTGCCGGCGGGGAAGTGACCTGCACCGCGAATACCCAGTGTGTGGTTACATTGCCTCTCTGGAAAACCGGCGGTATCGACGCTAACACGTATGTGATTAGTGCGGTTGCCCATGATAAAGCGGGTAATCACTCTCCTCAGGCATCCACACATATCTTTGTGGAACAGTCAGCGGTTAATGCTGACAACTCAACCTTTGAGATTGTCCCCACGCACGATCCGAATGCACGTGCAGCCGTCATCGAAGCCGACGGCGTCACCACAGCCACGATGACATTCCGTGCGCTGGACGGACAGAGTCTTCCCATCTCGTCACTGAATCCGGAGATCCTGCAACACGAATCGTCCCTTGGTGGACTGACGATCAGCAGCGTTCGTGAAGTCAGCGCAGGCGTTTATGTTGCCACCGTATCCGGCAATACTGCCGGCGAAGCCTGGATGGCGCCAGTCGTGAATGGCTCAGCCCTGTCTTCCTTGCGTAAACCGGTGACCTTTGTGACGTCAGCCATTTCTGTGAATTTCATCGTGGTGACGGATAACGCCATTGCAGATGGTGTTTTACCCAACAGCGTGAAGGCGACGCTGACGGACGACGAGGGGAACCCTCTGGCCGACAAAGTCGTGAACTTCAGCGTGGATAACGGCGCAACGATTGCGGCCAGCGGCACGACCGGTCCGGACGGCAGCGTGATCATGACGCTGACCAGTACGGTGGCGGGCGCGGCGACGGTGACGGCGTCGATCAATGGCAACAGTGAGAGCGTGAACGTGACCTTTACGGCTGACGCGGGTTCGGCGCATATCGCCGACGGTGCACTGGAGAGGGTGACTAACGATGCTGTGGCGAACGGGTCAGCGACCAACAGCGTGAAGGCGACGGTGACGGATGCGAACGGGAACCCGCTGTCCGGCCAGACCGTGAACTTCAGCGCCGATAACGGGGCGACGATTGCGGCCAGCGGCACGACCGGTGACGACGGCACGGTGACCATGACGCTGACCAGCACGGTGGCGGGTGACTCGACGGTGACGGCGTCGATCAACGGCAGCAGCCAGAGCGTGAGCGTGACGTTTGTGGCGGATACCAGCACGGCGCGGATTGCCGACGGCGCGCTGGAGAGGGTGACTAACGATGCTCTGGCGAACGGGTCCGCGACCAACAGCGTGAAGGCGACGGTGACGGATGCGAACGGGAACCCGCTGTCCGGCCAGGTTGTGAACTTCAGCGCCGGTAACGGGGCGACGATTTTGGCCAGCGGTACGACCAGTGCAGACGGCACGGTGACCATGACGCTGACCAGCACGGTGGCGGGCGATGCCACGGTGACGGCGTCGATCAACAGCAGCAGCCAGAGCGTGAGCGTGACGTTCACCGCGGACACCGGGACGGCGCGGATTGCCGCCGGGGCGCTGGAGAGGGTGACTAACGATGCTCTGGCGAACGGGTCAGCGACCAACAGCGTGAAGGCGACGGTGACGGATGCGCAAGGGAACCTTCTGTCCGGCCAGGTTGTGAATTTCAGCGCCGATAACGGGGCGACGATGGTGGCCAGCGGCACGACCGGTGATGACGGTACGGTGACCATGACACTGACCAGCACGGTGGCGGGTGACTCGACGGTGACGGCGTCGATCAACAGCAGCAGCCAGAGCGTGAGCGTGACGTTCACCGCTGATACCGGTACGGCACGGATTGCCGACGGCGCGCTGTCGGTGGTGTACACCGGAGCGCTGGCGAACGGGTCAGCGACCAACAGCGTGAAGGCGACGGTGACGGATGCGAACAGGAACCCGCTGTCCGGCCAGGTTGTGAACTTCAGCGCCGATAACGGGGCGACGATTGTGGCCAGCGGCACGACCGGTGATGACGGTACCGTGACCATGACGCTGACCAGCACGGTGGCGGGTGACTCGACGGTGACGGCGTCGATCAACGGCAGCAGCCAGAGCGTGAGCGTGACGTTCACCGCTGATACCAGTACGGCACGGATTGCAGAGGGCGCGCTGTCGGTGGTGTACACCGGAGCGCTGGCGGACGGGTCAGCGACCAACAGCGTGAAGGCGACGGTGACGGATGCGAACAGGAACCCGCTGTCCGGCCAGGTTGTGAACTTCAGCGCCGGTAACGGGGCGACGATTTTGGCCAGCGGCACGACCGGTGATGACGGTACGGTGACCATGATGCTGACCAGCACGGTGGCGGGTAACTCGACGGTGACGGCGTCGATCAACAACAGCAGCCAGAGCGTGAGCGTGACGTTTGTGGCGGATACCAGTACGGCGCGGATTGCCGACGGGGCGCTGGAGAGGGTGACTAACGATGCTCTGGCGAACGGGTCAGCGACCAACAGCGTGAAGGCGACGGTGACGGATGCGAACAGGAACCCGCTGTCCGGCCAGGTTGTGAACTTCAGCGCCGGTAACGGGGCGACGATTGTGGCCAGCGGCACGACCGGTGATGACGGTACCGTGACCATGACGCTGACCAGCACGGTGGCGGGTGACTCGACGGTGACGGCGTCGATCAACAACAGCAACCAGAGCGTGAGCGTGACGTTTATCGCCGACACCAGTACGGCGCGGATTGCTGACGGGGCGCTGGCGGTGGAGTTCACCGGGGCGCTGGCGAACGGATCAGCGACCAACAAGGTGAAGGCGACGGTGACGGATGCGAACGGGAATATCCTGATCGGCCAGACCGTGAACTTCAGCGCCGGTAACGGAGCGAGCATTGTAGCCAGCGGTACGACTGGCAACGACGGTACCGTGACCATGACACTGACCAGCACAGTGGTGGGTGATTCGACGGTAACGGCGTCGATCAACAACAGCAGTGAAAGCGTCGACGTGACGTTTGTGGCGGACACCGGGACGGCGCAGATTGCCGACGGGGCACTGGAGATAGTAGAGACAGGGGCACGGGCCGACGGGGAGACGACCAACAGCGTGAAGGCGACGGTGACGGATGCGCGGGGAACCCCTCTGCCCGATCAGATCGTGACCTTCAGCGCTGATAACGGGGCAACGATTGCGGCCAGCGGTACGACCGGTGGTAACGGCACCGTGACCATGATGCTGACCAGTAGGGTGGCGGGGGATTCTACGGTGACGGCGTCGATCAACGGCAGCAGCCAGAGCGTGAGAGTGACGTTTGTGGCAGATGAGAACTCGGCGCAAATGAGCGTGACCGTTGACAGCGCAGACGCTGTGCCGGCGAACGGCTCGGCCACCCGGACGGTGACGGCGACGCTGACGGATGCGAGCAATAACCCGCTGCGGAACCAGCCGGTGAGCTTTACCGTCAACGGTGGACCGGCGTTTACTGGGGAAGCCAGCGGTACCACCGGTGATGATGGCACGATGGCGGTGACGCTGACCAGTACGGTAGCGGGGACCTTTACGGTGTCCGGTACCGCGTCAGGTCTGTCGCTGAGCAACAGTGCGGAAGTCGCGTTCATTGCGGATACCAGCACGGCACAACTGATTATCGGAACGTCTTCTGACACGAAAACCGCGAACGGAACGGATACGCACCCGGTCATCCTGAGGGTTGAGGATGCGCAGGGTAACCCGTTGACCAGCGTCCAGAGTGTGACACTGAGTGTTCCGGCAGATGGCCCGCGGTTCAGTAATAACTCGGCCACTCTGAGTACCAGTACTGACAGCAACGGTGAACTGGAGGTGCCGCTGACCAGTACGGTGGCGGGAACCTTTACGGTGAGCGCTCGCATGGGGAGTGGTACAGCGGTTACTGCGCAGGTGAGGTTTGCGGCAGATACCAGTACAGCACGACTGGCCGTGGCGGCTGGCAGCACAGAAGCCGTGCCGGCGAACGGCACGGCTACCCGGACAGTGACGGCGACGCTGACGGATGCGGGCGGTAACCCGTTACCGAACCAGTCGGTGCTCTTCACTGCCGGCGATGGACCGGTATTTAGCGGGGAATCCAGCGGGACCACCGGTGATGACGGCACGGTGACGGTGACGCTGACCAGTACCGTGGCGGGGACCTTTACGGTGTCCGGTGCCGCGCTAAGTCTGTCGCTGAATGACAGTGCGGAAGTTACGTTTATTGCGGATGCCAGCACGGCACAACTGATTATCGGAACGTCTTCTGACACGAAAACCGCGAACGGAACGGATACGCACCCGGTCACCCTGAGGGTTGAGGATGCGCAGGGTAACCCGCTGACCAGCATCCAGAGTGTGACACTGAGTGTTCCGGCAGATGGTCCGCTGTTCAGTAATAACACAGCCACTCTGAGTACCAGTACTGACAGCAACGGTGAACTGGAGGTGCCGCTGACCAGTACGGTGGCGGGAACCTTTACGGTAAGCGCCCGTCTGGGAAGCGGTACAGCGGTTACTGCGCAGGTGAGGTTTGCGGCAGATACCAGTACGGCACGACTGACCGTGGCGGCTGACAGCACAGAAGCTGCGTCGGCGAACGGCACGGCTACCCGGACAGTGACGGCGACGCTGACGGATGCGGGCGGTAACGCGCTGCCGAACCAGCCAGTGAGCTTTACTGTCAACGGCGGACCGGCGTTTAGCGGGGAATCCAGCGGTACCACCGGTGATCACGGCACGATGACGGTGACGCTGACCAGTACCGTGGCAGGGACCTTTACGGTGTCCGGTACCGCAGCAAGACTGTCGCTGAACGGCAGTGCGCAGGTGATGTTTGCAGCGGATGCCAGCACGGCACGACTGGTTATCGAAACCTCTTCAGATACGACAGTGGCGAATGGAACGGATTCGCACCCGGTCACCCTGAAGGTCGAGGATGCGCAGGGTAACCCGCTGACCAGCGTTCATAACGTGACGCTGAGTGTTCCGGCAAATGGTGCATTGTTCAGTAATAACTCGGCCACTCTGAGTACCAGTACTGACAGCAACGGTGAACTGGAGGTGCCGCTGACCAGTACGGTGGCGGGAACCTTTACGGTGAGCGCCAGTCTGGGGGACAGTGCCGCGGTCACCGCGCAGGTGACGTTTGTGGCGGATGTCAGCACGGCCCGACTGGTTATCGAAACGTCTTCCGATGCGACAACCGCGAATGGAACGGATTCACACTTGGTCACGCTGAAGGTGAAGGATGCGCAGGGTAACGCGTTGAATGGCGTCCATGCTGTGAGTCTGGATGTCCCGGCAGCAGGCCCTCTGTTCAGTAATGGCGGAATGAGTCTGAGCAGCAATACCGAAAGCAACGGTGAGCTGGAAGTGCCGCTGACCAGTACGATGGCGGGGACTTTTACGGTGAGCGCCCGTCTGGGGAACGGTACACCGGTTACTGCGCAGGTGACGTTTGCGGCAGATCTCAGCACGGCACGGCTGATCATCGAAACGTCTGCTGATACGCGAACCGCGACCGGAACGGATCCGCACCCGGTCACGCTGAAGGTCGTGGATGCGCAGAATAACCCGCTGGCTGGTGTCCATGCCGTAACGCTGAGTGTTCCGGCCGATGGCCCTCTGTTTAGCAATAACACCGCCACTCTGAGTACCAGTACTGAGAGCAACGGTGAACTGGAGGTGCCGCTGACCAGTACGGTGGTGGGGACCTTTACGGTAAGTGCCCGTCTGGGAAGTGGGGCAGCAGTCAGTGCGGATGTGACATTTGTGAGGTATGAGGTGTACACCGCCACTATTTCCCTCTCACCTGAGACAGACGGGACCGATCTACATCGGGAAGTCTCGATAGCGGCAGATGGCACGGCTCAGACGCGAGTGGTTGTGGTGATTAAGGATCAGGATCAGAGACCGGCCACGGGTCTGACGGGTCTTAAGATAAAAGCAGACCAGTCGTTACTGAAAGACGTTACCGGTGGTGTGATGACGGCAGGCACGGAATATGACCTGGTCGCCAGCTCTACCGATGGTGTGTATTACAAAACGGTCGTGGCGGGTACGGATACGGGTTCCGTGAGATTCAGCATCACTGCAGGATTAACAGAAAATGATATTTCTATTACCAGTAACAGTGTGACGGTCAATCTGACAGCAGGCGAACCGTCCGATGCGGGTGTCTATCTGTCATCTGAAAGGGATGGCACTAATCTTGCGTCGACGACATCCCTGGCTGCCAATGGTAGCGATGAAACAAGGATTGTGATCGTAGTGAAAGATGCAAACGGACACGGTGTGACGGGTCTGGAGGATAGTCTCAGGATAAAAGCAGACACCGGAGGATTGCTGAGTACCGTTGCGGGCACAGAGATAGCCGAAGAGACGGAGTATGGCAATATTGCGGCAGGTACAGTGGCTGGCGTGTATTACCTGACGGTGAAAGCAGGAACAACGCTCGGAACCGTGAAGTTCAGAGTCACGGGCGGGTTGTCAAACAACCTTATCCCTCCTGAACTGAATAGTGTGACGGTTAACCTGACGGCAGGGATTCAGTCTGTTGCAGGGATATACCTGTCATCTGAAACGGATGGTACCGCGCTTGAGAGGGCGAAATCGTTAGTGGCTGATGGCAACAGCAGAAGCTATACGCGGATAGTTGTCACGGTGAAGGATGCGAACGGACACGGTATTAATGATGTAGCTCCGCAGATAACTGCACTGTCAGGAAGCGGTTTGCTGAAAAATGCCGCTGGCGTATCGATAACGGAAGGGACTGCTTTTAATATGGCTCGCGGAACGGCTGACGGGGTGTATTACCTGAGCGTGTGGGCCCAAACTACCAGCGGTACCGTCAAGTTCAGCGTGACAGGTGGGCTGAATGACGGTGTGATCCCCGCGGGTCAAAATACTGTGACGGTTAACCTGACGGCGGGCGATCCGTCCGTTGCAGGGATATACCTGTCATCCGAAACGGATGGAACCGCGCTTGCGGAGAGTCAATCGTTAGTGGCTAATGGCAGCAGCTATACGCGGGTTGTCGTCAAGGTGGAGGATGCAAACGGAAACGGTGTTAATGATTTGTCCCTGAAGATAGCGGCGCAGTCGGGAGGCGGCTTGCTGAGAAATGCAAACAACGTATCGATGGCGGAAGGGACTGATTTTGACATGGTGCGTGGAACAGCTGACGGTGTGTATTACCTGAGCGTATGGGCTGGTACAACCAGCGGCACCGTCACGTTCAGCGTGACCGACGGACTGAATCCAGGCGTGCTCCCGACAGGCAGTAATACTGTGACGGTTAACCTGACGGCGGGCGCTCCGTCCGTGGCCGGGATATATCTGTCATCCGAAGCGGATGGTACCGAGCTTGAACGGACGGCATCGTTAGTGGCTGTGGCTAACAGCAACTATACGAGGGTTGTCGTCACGGTGAAGGATGCGAACGGAAATGGTGTTGATGGTCTGCAGAACCTGAAGATAGCGGCGCAGTCGGGAGGAGGGCTGCTGACTTCCGGCGGCGTATCGATGACCCAAGGCACTGATTTTAACCTGATAGCTGGAGAGGCTGAGGGGGTGTATTACCTGAACGTGTGGTCCGGAAACACAACCGGCACCGTCACGTTCAGCGTGACGGGCGGACTGAATCCAGGTGTTATCCCCACTGGCAACAATAATGTGACGGTTAACCTGACAGCGGGCGATCCGTCCGTTGCTGGGATTTACCTGTCATCCGAAATGGATGGTACCTCGCTTGCGCAGACGACATCGTTAGTCGCTAATGGCAGCAGCTATACGCGGGTTGTCGTTACGGTGAAGGATGCGAACGGAAACGGTGTTAATGGTCTGCAGAACCTGAAGATAGCGGCGCAGTCGGGAAGCGGGTTGCTGACTTCCGGCGGTGTATCGATGACGCAAGGGACCAATTTTAACATGATATCCGGAGGGGCTGACGGGGTGTATTACCTGAATGTGTGGTCCAGAACGACAACCGGTGCTGTCAAGTTCAGCGTGACGGGCGGACTGGATACAGGGTTGATCCCCACAGGCAGTAATAATGTGACGGTTAACCTGACGGCGGGGGCTCCGTCCGTTGCAGGGATATACCTGTCATCTGAAATGGATGGTACCGCGCTTGCGAGTACGAAATCGTTAGTAGCCAATGGCAGCAGCTATACGAGGGTAGTTGTCACGGTGAAGGATGTGAACGGAAACGGTGTTGATGGTCTGCCCCTGAAAATAGCGGCACAATCGGGAGGTGGGCTGCTGACTTCCGGCAACGTAGCGATGACCCAAGGCACTAATTTTGACATGATAGCTGGAGGGACTAAAGGGGTGTATTACCTGAACGTGTGGTCCAGAACGACAACCGGTGCTGTCAAGTTCAGCGTGACGGGCGGACTGAATCCTGGTGTTATCCCCACTGGCAGTAATACTGTGACGGTTAACCTGACGGCGGGCGATCCGTCCGTTGCAGGGATATACCTTTCATCCAAAACGGATGGTACCGATCTTGCGGGAACGAAATCGTTAGATGCCGTTGTTAGTAGCAGTAACTGGACGAGGGTTGTCGTCACGGTGAAGGATGCAAACGGAAATGGTGTTAATGGATTGACCCTGAAAATAGCGGCGCAGTCGGGAGGCGGCTTACTGAGAAATTACACCGGTGCAGCGATGCCGCAAGATACTGCATATACTATGTCGCCCGGAACGGCGGACGGTGTGTATTACCTGAGCGTGTGGGCCGGTGCAACAGCTGGTACCGTTAAGTTCAGCGTGACAAGCGGGTTGAATGTCGGTGTTATCCCTACTGGCAGTAACAATGTAACAGTGACGCTGACGGTCCCACCTCCGGCATCTGCGCAAATAAATGCCTGGTGGTCTTACCAGGGAGGAAGTAACCGCGGCAGTACTTACAGAACATTTGGCTCAGCGGTTCGTTTCCTGAACTCCTCAGGGACGCCAATGCAATGTGATAGCGTTACCGTTGTTGGAACTAGCGGAGTCGGCTACCGCGCAGAAGCGTCTAGTGTTCGAGACCTTTATAGCTATAGTGCCGATAAGTGGAATAATAGTACGTCAGACAACGAGGGGAGTAATAGCTTTAACAGTTCCACAAAAGTCTATACTTTTACTAAATATTCACACATCGGCGTTACTGGAAAACAAGGTGTTACCTATAGTGGAGTACTGGCTGCATCAGGATACATGACTTACCCAATTAATGGACAGGGATATTTGGGTGGGGATGATCGGATCACTGTTTCCTGTAAAGTGGGAAGTACGACCTATTCATTCAAATCAAGTAATGGTATGACAGTGAACAGTAGTCTGGGCATTTGATATCAAGGGGGCTGAAAAGCCCCCTTTCTGTTTTAGTGCTTACCTGACCGTTGACTTACCTGGAATTGAATCACCACTCCCCCCAGCTGATCTTTGCCGAAACCCCAAAAGCAAAAAACCAGCCTGTAGGCTGGTTTCTTTAAATAAGTGGTGCCCGGACTCGGAATCGAACCAAGGACACGGGGATTTTCAATCCCCTGCTCTACCGACTGAGCTATCCGGGCAACGGGGCGCATTAAAACCGATCCGCCTCGTTTCGTCAACGAAATTTCTTCAATTCAACGCAGACTGCACAATCTATCACCACTTTGCTGTTATTGCACGCATTCTCAAGCGAAATACGCGGTCCAGGCGGCGGAAAGCGGCATAGCGAGGAGCAGCGCCGGGAGCATATTGACCACGGCAAACATCTTAATCCCGCAGATACGTAAACCGGTGGCGACCAGCAATAATCCCCCGACCGAACTGAAATCGGCCATCATTGCGGGGGTGGTGAGCGGCAATATCAGCGCCGCGCAGGTTGCCAGTGAAAGCTGGATGAGCAGCATCGGAGCCGAGATAGCCGACACGGCGATACCCAGCGAGCAGGCGAAGATCATGGCGGTAAAGAAATCGAGGAAGGATTTAGCAATCAGGATGCTCGGATCGCCGGTCATTCCTTCGCGCATTGCCCCAAAAATCCCTGTACCGCTGGCGCAGAAAAGGACAATGATGGCGACATAATTCTGGATAAACGATTCATGGGGCGGCTTTTTACCCGATCGCATAAAGAGTGTCTGCGCTTTGGCGACGGCGGTGTTGATCCCCTTTTCCAGATAGCAAAACTCGCCAATTAACGCGCCGACCAGCGTTGCCAGCACCATAACCGGAAGATTGGCGCATTTGACCACCAGTAAGATACCAATGCCAAGCGACGCGAGACCGAAAATAGAGGTCATGGAGACACGAATCCGTTCCGGTAAACGTTGGCTAAGAAGGGCGCCAATAACACCACCCGCCAAAACGGCGCTGGCGTTAATAAAAGGTCCGATTACCACGTAAGCTCCTGCTAATTATTTTGTCAGATTGCATTATTATGACCTGATTCTCATTTACCGTGTTGTTTAACCGCAACAAGTGTGCATAAGAATTAAATCTTGCCCCCCCTGGTTAAAGGTGCCATGATTGCGCGAATTTTCTCCAGTCTGTTCGGGGCCGCATGGGATGAACGCAACACCTTCACATCGCCTTTCGCATCGCCGCTTAGCGCGATGGCTGCCTCTTCTCGTTATTCCTTCCCTCTTACTCACCATGCGGTGAGGGCAACGTATGCTCACTGCAGGACAACAGTAAAATCAGAAGCGGTCTGCTTTTACTGATGTCTGGCGGTCGGAGCTGGTGACCAGTTTGACCTAAACATCTCGTGGGGCAGGGCAATGCGCCTTGTCCGGGACTCTTATTCTCCCGAAACGGGTTTTTGCGCTTATGAAATCAATGAACATTGCCGCCAGTAGTGAACTGGTTTCTCGTTTATCTACTCATCGCGGCGTTGTGGCGCTGGACAGTACCGACTTTACTGATGTCGCTGCCGTCGTCATGACCGTTGCCGATAGCCGTAGCGGCATTCTTGCGCTACTCAAACGCACGGGCTTTCATCTGCCGGTCTTTATTCTCACCGAAGAGAACATCGCTCTACCCGCAGGCGCGACGGCTGTTATTCGCGGCAATGCGCAGGAGTGGCTGGAGCTGGAATCTGCCGCCTGCCTGTATGAGGAAGACCTTCTGCCGCCGTTTTACGACACGCTAACGCAGTATGTGGAAATGAAAAACAGCACGTTCGCCTGCCCGGGACATCAGCACGGCGCGTTCTTTAAAAAGCATCCCGCCGGACGTCATTTCTATGACTTTTTTGGCGAAAATGTTTTTCGTGCCGACATGTGCAATGCCGACGTGAAATTGGGGGATTTGCTGATTCATGAGGGGTCAGCCAAACATGCGCAGAAGTTTGCCGCCAAAGTCTTCCACGCCGATAAAACCTATTTCGTTCTGAACGGCACGTCAGCGGCGAATAAAGTGGTCACCAATGCGCTGCTGACGCGGGGCGATCTGGTGTTGTTCGATCGCAACAACCACAAATCGAATCACCACGGCGCGCTGATTCAGGCGGGAGCCACTCCGGTGTATCTGGAGGCTGCCCGTAATCCGTTTGGTTTTATCGGCGGGATCGATGAACACTGCTTTGATGAAGCGTATCTGCGCGAACAGATCCGCGACGTAGCAGCCGAAAAGGCGCAATTGCCGCGCCCCTTCCGGCTGGCAATCATCCAGTTGGGAACCTACGATGGCACGATCTACAACGCCCGTCAGGTGATCGACAAAATCGGTCATCTTTGTGACTACATCCTGTTTGATTCAGCCTGGGTCGGCTATGAGCAGTTTATCCCGATGATGGCCGACGGCTCGCCGCTGCTGCTGGAGCTCAACGAAAACGATCCGGGTATTTTCGTCACCCAGTCGGTGCATAAACAGCAGGCCGGGTTCTCGCAGACCTCGCAGATCCACAAGAAAGATAACCATATTCGTGGTCAGGCGCGTTTCTGTCCGCATAAGCGGCTGAACAACGCGTTCATGCTGCACGCTTCAACCAGCCCGTTCTACCCGCTGTTTGCCGCGCTGGACGTCAATGCCAAAATCCACGAAGGGGAGAGTGGTCGACGCCTGTGGGCAGAGTGCGTGACGCTGGGGATCGAGGCGCGTAAGGCGATCCTGACCCATTGTAAGCTGCTTGCGCCGTTCATTCCGCCGGTTGTGGATGGTAAGGCGTGGCAGTCGTATCCCACCGAGGTGATTGCCCGCGAGCGGCGGTTCTTCAGCTTTGCGCCGGGCGCGAAATGGCACGGCTTCGAAGGGTATGCCGACGATCAGTATTTTGTCGATCCGTGCAAGCTGCTGCTCACCACGCCGGGTATTGATGCGCAGACCGGGCGTTATACCGATTTTGGTATTCCGGCCACCATTCTGGCCCACTACCTGCGTGAAAACGGTATTGTGCCGGAGAAGTGCGATCTCAACTCTATTTTGTTCCTGCTGACGCCCGCCGAGAGTCCGGAAAAGATGGCGCATCTGGCGGCGATGCTGGCGCAGTTCGAGCAGCATATCGAAGACGACACGCCGCTTGCGCAGGTGCTCCCGACTATCTTCAATAAATATCCGGTGCGCTATCGCGACTACACCCTGCGCGAACTGTGTCAGGAGATGCACGATCTGTACGTCAGTTTTGACGTGAAGGATCTGCAAAAAGCGATGTTCCGTCAGGAGAGTTTCCCGACGGTGGCGCTGAACCCACAGGATGCCCACCGCGCCTTTATCCGTGGTGATGTTGAACTGGTGCGCATTCGTGATGCCGAAGGCCGTATCGCCGCGGAAGGCGCGCTACCGTACCCTCCTGGCGTACTGTGCGTGGTGCCGGGCGAAGTCTGGGGCGGTGCGGTGCAGCGTTATTTCCTGGCGCTGGAAGAAGGGGTCAATATGCTGCCGGGCTTCTCTCCGGAGTTGCAGGGCGTTTACAGTGAAACCGACGCCGATGGCATTAAGCGGTTGTACGGGTATGTTTTGAAGTAACCGAAGGAGAATGCCGGATAGCGCTTGCGCTTATCCGGCCTGGTGTTCGATGTGCCGGATAAGACGCGAAAGCGTCACCATCCGGCAGAGAGATTAATGTGCGACGGTCTGCGTGCCGGTCGGGACGCGAACGTGCTTGTACTTAAACAGCGCCACGAAGGCAAAGGCCAGAACCAGTGAGTAGCCGGCAAAAATCAGCCACACGGTCTGCCAGTCGGTAATGCCGTTCAGGGTGTAATGCTCCACCACTTTCCCGCTTACCACGCCGCCGAGGATACAGCCGAAGCCGTTGGTCATCATCAGGAACATGCCCTGCGCACTGGCGCGGATTTCCGGGCGAACTTCTTTCTCAACGAACACCGAACCGGAGATGTTGAAGAAGTCGAAGGCGCAGCCGTAAACAATCATCGACAGAACCAGCAGCACGGTACCAAACGGGCTCGGGTCGCCGTAGGCGAACAGGCCGAAGCGCAACATCCACGCCACGATACTGATCAGCATGACGTTCTTGATCCCGTAACGGCTGAGGAAGAACGGAATGGTCAGGATGAACAGGGTTTCGGAGATCTGCGAGATCGACATCATCACTGACGCGTGCTCAACGATAAAGCTTCCGGAGAACAGCGGGTTGTTGTCGAAGCTGTGCAGGAAGGTGTTCCCGAACATGTTGGTAATTTGCAGTTCTGCGCCGAGCATCATCGAGAAGATGAAGAAGATCGCCATGCGCTTGTTTTTAAACAGTGCGAAGGCATCCAGACCCAGCATAGAAGTCCAGCTTTGATTCTTCTGCTGATTCGCCACCGGAATGTGCGGCAGGGTCAACGTAAACACCACCAGTACCACAGAGAGCGCCGCGCCAATATACAGCTGCATATGGCTCAGTTCGAAACCGGAGAAGCTCACGGCCCACATGGCGGCGATGAAACCGATGGTGCCCCAGATACGAATCGGCGGGAAGTCGGTAACAATGTCCATACCGGCGTTCTGCAAGCGGTAATAGGAAATGGTGTTGATCAGCCCAAGCGTTGGCATATATGCCAGCGAGTTAAGCAGGATCACAAAGAACATCGCTCCCGGCGTGGTGACTTCGGCGGCGATGAACAGTGTCACCGCACCCACCACGTGACAGATGGCGTAGACCCACTTCGCACTGAGCCATTTGTCCGCCACGATCCCCAAAAGGGTCGGCATCAGAACCGCCGCGATCCCCAGCGAGCTGTAGACAGCACCAATAGAAGCACCGTCAAATTTGAGGGTGACAAACATATAGGAGCCGAGGGTGGTCAGCCAACTTCCCCACAGGCAGAACTGCAGAAAGGAGAGTATTTTCAGCTGCAGCTTAAGATTCATGTTAATTTCCTCACACAGGAAGGCGAATGGATGTTTCGATTGGCACAAATGCCGTGACTGTATGATGTGATTCTATCAACGACGATGGGTGATTTTTTGTTACCTGTGACAAATAATTGCAAAACAATACCTTTTTGCAATGCGAAAGGGTGATGGTTATCACGCTTTTGGATCGCCCGCTCGCCGTTTTACCGGGAGCGGGGAAGAGAAGGATCAGTTCCGTCGATAGGTTTTTTGCGCGGAATTGACTTTATACAGGTAGCGGCGTGACTCAGAAGAGGGGTGACGCGTGGTTAACGTCTGGTACACATCCCCTGGCGTCATGCTGTTGATGATATTCGCGGCCTGCACTTTATCACTGGAGAAGACGCGCAGTACGCTGCCCGCCCCGCCATTGTAAGCGGTAATCACCGCATAGCGCCGCGAGGTAGGGTTATCGATTCCGCCCAGATAGACATTATTGAGCATCGCCAGATATGCGGTACCAGTATCAATGTTGCTGGCCGGATCGAACAATTCACTGCGACTCGGCGTACCGGAACGGCCCTGCGAGCGATAAACGTCTTTCCCGGCGGTATGCTGAACCACCTGCATCAGACCCAGCGCATCGGAACGGCTCACCGCGTACGGGTTGAAGGACGACTCCGTCTGCATAATCGCCAGAATCAGCGACTCATCAATGCCATATTTATGGGAAGCCTTGCGCACCATGCCGAGGTATTTATGCGCACGTTTATCCAGGTGATTCGGCACCAGGTTAATCGTCACGCTGAAAATCATGCGGATCCCGTTGCTGCGACTTTTCATCCGCGTTTGCAGCAGGTAATCGGCGAAGTTCGTCGCCCGGCCTTCCCAGCGGATTGGTTGTCCGGTGTGATCGAGCACCTGGCCGTACAGGAACGGCTCTCGGGAGATCTGAATGTCATCGACGTCAGAGTAGAGGTCGACGGAGGTGGGATCGTCACCCATCAGCAGCGTTTTAATGATGGCGCGACGCAAGTGTGCTGCAGGTTCCGTCCCGGCGATGGTCTCAACGGTAATGGTCCCGTCGTCAAAGTTGATATGGCTGCGGGTCTGGTACTGATCGGTATACTTCACGTAGTCCTTCGGACCGGCGATCAGCACTTCCTGATAGCCCCACAGATTTTCAATGTTGTGGGCAAACTGCCCCATCAGAATGTCAAAACCGTTGGTATCCTTGACCCAGGCTTCATTATAAGAATCGCCTTTTTTGGTCGAGCTGGAACAGGAGATAAGCAACGGTGCAATAACGGCAAGCGCGAGAAATTTTTTCATCATTCCGGGAGTGCGTGTTGTGTTTGTCGTTGTGCGGTGTTGCCGGACAGCGTTGAACCATCCGGCAACGTGCTTATTTTTTATCTTCCGGCGTATAACCTTCGATATGCACGTCTTTACCTTCAAACAGGAAGTTGATCATCTCCTGCTCCAGCAGTTTGCGATGCTCGACGTTCATCATATTGAGTTTCTTTTCGTTGATAAGCATGGTCTGCTTGTGCTGCCACTGCGCCCACGCTTCTTTTGAAATCTCGTTATAAATGCGTTTCCCCAGTTCGCCCGGGTACAGCTGGAAATCCTGTCCTTCTGCTTCACGCTGCAGGAAAGTGCAAAAAATCGTTCTGCTCATAACTCATCCTCTTCATCGTCCGGTGCGTTAAACGGGGGCACCGGTACGTAACTGCTGTAATAAACGCTCCACCGGAGCCGCCAGGCCAACAGATGGCGGTTGCGCTAAGTTATACCAGAGCGCGTTGCCTTCATCCATGCATGAACCGCATGAAGACACAGTAAGCCACATAGGCACAATATCCAGATGGAAATGGCTGAACGTATGGCGAAACGCGTTAAGTTGGGTCAAATTATCAGCGTTCACATGCCGTTGCGCCAGCCATTCCCGTAATTCCTCTTCACTGGCAAACTGCGGAAAACAGAATAACCCGCCCCACAATCCGCTTGGCGGGCGCTGTGCCAGTAAAACGTCGTCCTGATGTTGCAGCAGCAGAAAATAGCCTGTCCGCTCAGGCAGCGTCTGTTTCGGTTTCTTGCCGGGGTAAAGTGACCAGCTGTCATTCGCACAGGCGACACAACCGTTCTGCAACGGGCACAGCGAGCATTTCGGTTTTGAGCGCGTACACACCATCGCGCCTAAATCCATCATCGCCTGGTTAAAACGCTCCACACCTTTCACCGGCGTAACGTGCTCGCTCAGATCCCAGAGCTTTTTCTCAACCTCTTTTTTACCCGGCCAGCCGCTAACAGCATAGCAGCGCGCCAGCACGCGTTTAACGTTGCCATCAAGAATCGGAAAAGGTTTACCCAGCGAGAGTGACAGTACGGCGCCGGCGGTTGAACGCCCGACGCCGGGGAGCGCCGCCACGTCTTCAAAAGTTTCCGGGAACACGCCGTTATGCCGTGTGGCGACCTGTTGCGCCGCCTTGTGCAGATTGCGCGCCCGGGCGTAGTAACCGAGCCCCGTCCACAGGTGGAGCACTTCGTCCAGCGGCGCGTTGGCGAGATCGGTCACCGTCGGGAAATGGGCCATAAACCGTTCAAAGTAAGGAATGACCGTCGTCACCTGGGTCTGTTGCAGCATCACTTCTGAGAGCCATACTTTGTAAGGCGTCTTATCAATTTGCCAGGGCAGGGTTTTTCGCCCGTATTTATCGTACCAGTCCAGAACCTGGGCTGAAAATTGAGACGCTTGCATGGTCACCGAATTCATTATGGTTGGGGGCAAGATTGCAGCACAGAGGCAACAGGGTGTAAACCGGAACTTTCCGCAGCGTGAGCGCTTCCTTTACTTGCATCCGGCAACTAACTTTGGATAATGCCCGTTTTCAGACCTTAATCACAAGCAGACTTAACTTTTATGAAAAACGACGTCATCTCACCGGAATTTGATGAAAACGGCCGTCCACTGCGCCGGATTCGTAGTTTTGTTCGTCGCCAGGGGCGACTGACCAAAGGGCAGGAGCACGCGCTGGAAAACTACTGGCCGGTGATGGGCGTTGAATTCAGCGAAGAGCCGGTGGATTTCGCGACGTTGTTTGGCCGTGAAGCGCCGGTCACGCTGGAGATTGGCTTCGGTATGGGCGCTTCTCTGGTGGCGATGGCGAAAGCGCGTCCGGAGCAAAATTTCCTCGGTATTGAAGTTCACTCACCAGGCGTGGGCGCATGTCTGGCGTCGGCGCATGAAGAGGGCGTTGAGAACCTGCGCGTGATGTGTCATGACGCGGTCGAAGTACTGCATAAAATGATTCCTGACAATTCTTTAACGATGGTTCAGCTCTTTTTCCCTGACCCGTGGCACAAAGCACGTCATAATAAACGCCGTATCGTTCAGGTACCGTTTGCCGAGCTGGTCAAAAGCAAACTGAAACTGGGCGGCGTGTTCCACATGGCGACTGACTGGGAAGCCTATGCAGAGCACATGCTTGAAGTGATGTCCTCCATTGACGGGTATAAAAACCTGTCGGAGAGTAACGATTACGTACCGCGCCCACCATCGCGCCCGGTAACCAAATTTGAACAACGTGGCCATCGTCTTGGTCACGGCGTATGGGACTTAATGTTCGAGAGGGTGAAATAATGGCAAAGAACCGTAGCCGTCGTCTGCGTAAAAAAATGCACATCGACGAATTCCAGGAATTAGGATTTTCGGTGGCATGGCGTTTCCCGGAAGGCACATCTGAAGAGCAGGTTGATAAAATTGTTGATGACTTTATCAATGACGTTATTGAACCGAACAAACTGGCCTTTGACGGCAGCGGTTATCTGGCCTGGGAAGGTCTGATCTGCATGCAGGAAATCGGCAAATGCACTGAAGAGCATCAGGCGATTGTGCGTAAGTGGCTGGAAGAACACAAACTTGAAGAAGTGCGTACCAGCGAACTTTTCGACGTTTGGTGGGACTAACTACGCATACGGGGCCAGCATTTGCTGGCCCGATTTGTCTTGAGGGAAAGTTATGATGCGCAAAACGCTGCTGGCGGCAGCCCTTTCTGTAACGGCGATGGCCGCTCATGCAGACTACCAGTGCAGCGTCACGCCGCGTGACGATGTGATTCTGAGCCCGCAAACGGTGCAGGTGAAGGGTGAAAACGGCAACCTGGTGATCACGCCGGACGGCAATGTGATATACAACGGTAAGCAGTACACGCTGAGCGCCGCACAGCGCGAGCAGGCGAAAGATTACCAGGCCGAACTGCGCAGCGCGCTGCCGTGGATTGATGAAGGTGCCAGAAATCGTGTCGAAAAAGGGCGCGTGGCACTGGATAAAATTATCGCCAAAGAAGTGGGCGAGAGCAGCAACATGCGGGGTCGTCTGACGAAGCTGGATGCTCAGTTGAAAGAGCAGATGAACCGGATTATCGAGCATCGCACTGACGGCCTGACGTTCCACTACAAGGCTATCGATCAGGTCCGTGCCGACGGTCAGCAACTGGTGAACCAGGCGATGGGCGGCATTTTGCAGGACAGCATCAACGAAATGGGTGCAAAAGCCGTCCTGAAAGGCGGCGGTAACCCGCTGCAGGGCGTACTGGGCAGTCTTGGCGGACTACAGACATCGATTCAGGACGAATGGAAGAAGCAGGAAAAAGATTTCCAGCAGTTCGGTAAAGACGTGTGCAGTCGCGTGGTGACGCTGGAAGATAACCGCAAGGCGCTGGTCAGCACCCTTAAATAAACTTTTCATATAAAACAATGGCACAGATCGCCTCTGTGCCATTTTCTTTTGCCTTTCCACCTCGTTTTGATATCCACCTCTAAATTTAACAATCTGATAGATACATTTGTCTGGTTAATTGGATGAAATCACATTATTCATCTCTGGCATTGGGATAATGCGGCAAATTCACGTAACTGGAGAAATAACATGGAGTTTTTCAGGAAAACGGCACTGGCTGCACTGGTTATGGGCTTCAGCGGCGCGGCGCTCGCCTTACCAAACGTCACTATTTTAGCGACGGGCGGGACGATTGCCGGTGGCGGTGACTCCGCAACCAAATCCAACTATACGGCGGGTAAGGTTGGCGTAGAGAATCTGGTCAGAGCCGTTCCTCAACTTAAGGATATTGCTAACGTTAAGGGCGAACAGGTTGTCAATATTGGTTCACAGGATATGAACGACGACGTCTGGTTAACTCTGGCGAAGAAGATCAATACTGAGTGTGACAGCACCGACGGTTTCGTGATTACGCACGGTACTGACACGATGGAAGAGACGGCTTACTTCCTCGATCTGACCGTGAAATGCAACAAGCCGGTGGTACTGGTTGGGGCGATGCGTCCGTCCACCGGGATGAGCGCGGACGGTCCGTTCAACCTCTACAACGCCGTTGTAACGGCAGCGGATAAAGCCTCTGCCAATCGTGGCGTGCTGGTGGTGATGAACGACACCGTGCTTGACGGTCGTGACGTAACCAAGACCAATACCACGGATGTGGCGACCTTCAAATCCGTAAACTACGGACCGCTGGGCTACATTCATAACGGCAAAATCGACTACCAGCGTACGCCTGCGCGTAAGCACACCACCTCCACGCCTTTCGACGTTTCTAAGCTGAATGAACTGCCGAAGGTGGGTATCGTCTATAACTACGCGAATGCTTCAGATCTGCCGGCAAAAGCGCTGGTGGATGCAGGTTATGATGGGATTGTGAGCGCTGGTGTGGGTAACGGCAACCTGTACAAAACGGTCTTCGATACGCTGGCAACCGCGGCGCATAAAGGGACGGTTGTAGTGCGTTCTTCCCGCGTACCGACCGGTTCAACCACGCAGGATGCTGAAATTGATGATGCGAAGTACGGTTTCGTTGCCTCTGGTTCCCTGAACCCACAGAAGGCACGCGTGCTGCTGCAACTGGCGTTGACCCAGACCAAAGATCCGAAACAGATCCAGACGATGTTTAATCAGTATTAATCGCTGAAGACGGCTGCGTCCAGGCCTGTTCCAGGCAGGATAAGGCGCAGCCGCCATCCGGCAAATTGCCTGATGGCGCCACGCTTATCAGGCCTACGTTCACTACATCGTTACCGTATTACTCCGCCAGAAACAGCTCCAGCAGCGAATTCAAAAACAGCTTGCCGTGCCGGGTGATCTGCCAGTACGTCTCGCACTCGGTCAGATACCCCTGGGCAATGGCCTCATCAAGCGGCTGACGAATCACCGTCTCCGACAATCCCGTATACTGCGTAAATTCAGCTCGCGGCGCTGCTTCCAGCAGACGGAATCGGTTCATGAAAAATTCAAACGGTTTATCGACCTGCTCCACATCACGCTGGCTTTCCAGATAACGCCCTTGCATATAGCCACGCGGATGGCGCGTTTTGGTGGTGCGCAGAATGCGGCCATCGGGGAACGTGACCTTACCGTGCGCGCCGCAGCCAATGCCCAGATAATCGCCAAAGCGCCAGTAGTTCAGGTTGTGCTGACACTGATAGCCCGGTCTGGCATAGGCTGAGGTTTCATACTGCTGATAACCTGCGGCGGTTAACAGCTGGTGGCCCTGCTCGAAGATATCCCACAGCGCATCATCGTCCGGTAACACTGGCGGGCGAGAACCAAACAGCGTATTCGGTTCAATCGTCAGCTGATACCACGAGAGATGCGGCGGATTCAGCGCAATCGCCTGGCGCAGGTCATCCAGCGCGTCGTCCAGCGACTGATCCGGCAGGCCGTGCATTAAATCGAGGTTAAAGCTGCGCAAGCCTAAGCCGCTGGCGAGATTCGCCGCGCGGCAGGCCTCCTGCGGGCCGTGAATGCGTCCCAGACGCTTCAGTTTGGGTTCGCTAAAGCTCTGCACGCCGATAGAGATACGGTTCACCCCGGCATGCTGATAATCGACAAAGCGATCGGCTTCGACCGTGCCCGGATTCGCTTCCATCGTAATTTCCGCATCCGCTGACAGATTCAGGCGCGCACGCACGCCATCGAGCAGCGTTTGCATCGCCGGGCCGGAAAGCAGGCTCGGCGTACCGCCACCGATGAAAATCGTCTTCACTTCACGGCCCTGCGCATACGCAACGTCCGCGTCGAGATCGCTCAGCAAATGCCGGACGTAATCATCGTGCGGGACTTCACCTTTTAACGCATGCGAGTTGAAATCGCAGTATGGGCATTTCTGCACGCACCACGGAATGTGAATGTAAAGACTCAACGGCGGCAACTTAACCATTACGTAAGGCTTCCAGCAGCAGCTTCAGCGCTTGCCCGCGGTGAGAAATCGCGCTTTTCTCTTCACGCGTCAGTTCGGCGGCGGTTTTGCCTTCCGAAGGCACGAAGAAGATCGGGTCATAGCCAAAGCCGCCGTTGCCTGCTGCCGTACGCGCAATCACGCCTGGCCAACTGCCATGGCACACCAGCGGTGTAGGATCGTCAGCATGACGCAGATAAACCAGCACGCAGTGGAAACGCGCCTGACGCTGTTCGTCCGGCACATCCTTCAGGGTATGCAGCAGCTTTTCCAGGTTCTGTTGGTCGCTTGCGTCTTCACCGGCATAGCGCGCGGAGTAGATCCCCGGCGCGCCGCCCAGCACGTCAACGGCCAGACCTGAGTCGTCGGCAATCGCCGGTAAACCGGTGATTTGTGCGGCATGGCGCGCTTTCAGGATCGCGTTTTCAATAAAGGTTAGCCCGGTCTCTTCGGCAGAATCGACGCCGAGATCCGTTTGCGCTACCACATCAAGCCCGAAATCGCTGAGCAGCGACGCGAGCTCACGCACTTTACCGGCATTGCCGGTTGCGAGGACGACTTTTTGCATAGGATACCTAATCAGTTAATGCCGCGACTTCTGGCGGGATCTGTTGCGGATGAATGATTTTAACCTGTTTATGGCGGCCAAGTTCACCCTTTTCAATGACAACCTGGCTCTTTGCCACGCGGAACTGCTTACCGAGAAACTTCACCAGATGACTGTTCGCCTGGCCATCTACCGGCGGGGCGGTAATGGCGACTTTCAGTTCGTCGCCATGTAAACCGACAATGCTGTCGCGACTGGCTTTCGGCTGAATATAGAGCCGTAAAACCAGTCCGTCATCGCAGCGGGTTACGGCACTCATAGCGCCATCCACAGCCCCGGCAGCAGCATATTACCGGTTGCCTGCAGAACCTCGCCAATCCCCATGTTGATCACATACAACAGCAGGACGAGAATCATTGGCGAGAAATCGATGCCGCCCATACCCGGAAGAATGCGACGAATCGGGCGCAACAGCGGATCGGCCAGTTGAATCAGCACATACTCAATCGGGCTACGGCCCTGGCTTACCCAGCTCATGATGGCCATCACCAGCAGCACCCAGAAGATCAACAGGCCGATGGTTTTGAGCACGATCAGCACGGCGGCGATCCAGACGATCGGCAGGAACGTCACCACTTTAAACAGCACTATCGCTTTGATAAAGCTGAGGATAAACGCAACCAGCAGCGATGCGCTGTCGACCGGTCCCATCGGGGGAATAATACGGCGCAGCGGCCCAATAATCGGTTGCGTCACTTTCACCACAAACTGGGAGAAAGGGTTATAAAAGTCACAGCGAGCCCATTGCATCCACACGCGCAATAACAGCACCATGGTGTACAGCTCAATTACCGTTGAGAGCAAGAAGGTCAACGTATTCATGGCGTTCCTCAGATTTCCTTAATTTTTTGTGTAATCACGTGCACCAAAAATGGCGGTGCCGATACGTACCATCGTGCTACCCGCCGCAATGGCGGCTTCCATATCATCCGACATACCCAGCGACAGGGTATCGACGTCAGGATAGCGCGTTTTCAGCCCGGCAAATGCTACAGCCATTTGGCGGGCAACTTCAAACTGCCTTACATAATCTGACTCAGGAGCAGGGATCGCCATCAGACCACGCAGACGAAGATTCGGTAATTCGACGACCTCTGCGGCAAGCGCGTCCAGTTCCTCCAGCGGAATGCCGGACTTGCTGTTTTCATCGCTGATGTTGATTTGAATCAGTACGTTCAGCGGTCCCAGTTCTGCCGGACGCTGTTCGCTCAGCCGGGTAGCAATGCGCAGGCGGTCGAGGGTATGGCACCAGTCAAAGTGCTCGGCCACCAGACGGCTTTTATTGGACTGTAACGGGCCGATAAAGTGCCATTGCAGGCCGGCAATGCCTTTCTCGCGAAAGTGGCGAATTTTCTCCACCCCTTCCTGCACGTAATTTTCACCAAAGGCCAACTGACCGGCGGCGATGGCTTCTTCGATGGCGCTCGCAGGTTTAGTTTTACTCACTGCAAGTAACGTAACTTCTTCTGAAGCGCGCCCGCAACGCGATGCGGCGGCTGAGATTTTGTCCCGGACCTGTGCCAGGTTATGCGCGATATCGTTCATTTTCCGAGGATCTGTATATGAATATGGAAGAAATTGTGGCCCTTAGTGTAAAGCATAACGTCTCGGATCTACACCTAAGCAATGCGTGGCCTGCGCGCTGGCGCAAACGGGGGGGCATGGAGCGTGCGCCCTTCACCGTAGCCGACATCACCGGACTGCTGGCGGACTGGCTGGATGAGGGGCAGCAGGCGGCGTTACGGCAAAACGGGCAACTGGATTTCGCCGTTTCGCTTGGGGATAACCAGCGCCTGCGGGCCAGCGCCTTTCACCAGCGGCAGGGGACGTCGCTGGCGCTGCGGCTGCTGCCGACGCAGTGCCCGACGCTGGAAACGCTGGGGACGCCATCCGTACTGCCCGAACTGCTCCGCAGCGAGAATGGCTTGATTCTGGTGACGGGGGCGACGGGCAGCGGAAAATCAACCACCCTGGCGGCGATGGTCGCGTGGCTGAATCAGCATATCGATGGACATATTTTGACGCTGGAAGATCCCATCGAGTATGTCTACGCCAGCCAGCGCTGCCTGATTCAGCAGCGTGAAGTGGGACTGCACTGCACCTCATTTGCCGCCGGATTACGCGCGGCGCTGCGTGAAGATCCGGATGTGATTCTGCTGGGAGAGTTACGCGACAGCGAGACCATTCGTCTGGCGCTAACGGCGGCGGAAACGGGGCATCTGGTGCTGGCGACGCTGCATACGCGCGGTGCCGCGCAGGCAATCGAGCGACTGATTGATTCTTTTCCGGCGCAGGAAAAAGACCCGGTGCGCAGCCAACTGGCAGGCAGTCTGCGCGCCGTGCTGTCGCAGAAACTGGAGTCCGACAAGCAGGAGGGGCGCGTTGCGCTGTATGAACTGCTGATCAACACCCCGGCGGCGGGGAATTTGATTCGGGAAGGGAAGTCCCATCAGTTACCCCATGTCATTCAGACCGGGCAGCAGATGGGGATGATGACCTTTGCCCAAAGCCTGCAACAGCGACAGGCGCAAGGGCGGCTTTAAAAAACGGATGAGATCAGTAGCCCTGCTCGAAGTAACTTTCGAGAATGATGACGGCGGAAGCGGAATCGATCTTACCTTTATTCAGCGCGCGATAGCCGCCCTGTTCGAACAGGCCGGAGCGTGCCTCGACGGTGCTGAGTCGCTCATCGTGTAAGGTGACCGTAACGCCGAAACGCCCGTGAATGCGGTTGGCGAACTTGCGCGCGCGCGCGGTGAGCGGTTGCTCGGTGCCGTCCATATTCAGCGGCAGGCCAACGATGATCTCATCCGGTTGCCACTCTTTGAGCAGACGTTCGATCAGGTTCCAGTCCGGCGTACCGTCCTGCGCTTTAATGGCAGGCAGGGCGCGCGCTGTGCCGGTTACCCGCTGACCAATCGCCACGCCGATACTTTTGGTGCCAAAATCAAAGGCCAGTAATGTTCCGCTCATCATGCATGCCCCGCCACGCCGGGCATCGTCAGGATGTCGATGCCGATTAGTCGGGCGGCTTCACGCCAGCGATCGGCAATCGGGGTTTTAAACAGGATATTGAGATCGGCGGGGGCGGTCAGCCAGGCGTTGTCCAGCAGTTCTTGTTCAAGCTGTCCTTTCTCCCAGGAGGAGTAACCGAGCGCGACCAGCACTTCGGCAGGTTGTTCGCTCGTGCCTAAGGTTTCGAGCACGTCGCGGGACGTGGTGATGACGGTGTTATCCGAGATGCGGATACTGGAGGCAAAACGCGACGGCGGCGTGTGCAGAATAAACCCGCGATCTTCCGCTAGCGGGCCGCCAAGCATCACTGCTTTATCCAGACGGATCGCCGGATCGCGCGGTTCTGGCGCGATTTTTAGTTTTTCCAGAATCCCTTCAATCTGGAGATTTTCCAGAGGCTTATTCACAATAATCCCCATTGCGCCATCTTCGTTATGTTCGCAAATGTACACCACTGAACGGCGGAAAATCGGATCCTGGAGAGCAGGCATGGCAATAAGAAAGTGATGCTGTAAATTCATTGTCAGAGGTTCTGTTTCCTGGTTCAAAAAAGCAACAGGGGTCAGTATGTGGGTAAAGCGCACGGATGTCACTACTGTAGGCCGGATAAGACGCCTGTGTCGCCCTCCGGCATCGGTGTCTTAATGCCTGATGGCGCTACGCTTATCAGGCCTACAATGCTGGTTCATGGCTGATTATTTTTGCAAACGTGCTTCGATTGCGTCCATCAGCATCCCGGTGATGGAGACCGGGAATTCGGCTTCAATCTCGCGGATGCAGGTCGGGCTGGTGACGTTAATCTCGGTCAGGCGATCGCCAATGATATCCAGACCGACAAAAATCAGGCCTTTGGCTTTCAGCGTCGGCCCGATACGGCGCGCAATTTCCCAGTCGCTCTCGGTTAACGGACGCGGTTCGCCGCGACCGCCTGCGGCCAGGTTGCCACGGGTTTCGCCGCCCTGCGGAATGCGCGCCAGGCAGTACGGAACCGGCTCGCCATCGACGACCAGCACGCGTTTGTCGCCATCTTTAATGGCTGGCAAATAGTTCTGCGCCATGCAGTAGCGGGTACCATGCTCGGTCAGGGTTTCCGTAATCACGCCGAGGTTCGGGTCGCCTTCTTTAACACGGAAGATCGACGCGCCGCCCATGCCGTCCAGCGGCTTGAGAATAATATCGTTGTGCTTCTGCCAGAACGCCTTCAGTTGCTCTTTGTTGCGAGTGACCAGCGTTTCCGGCGTCAGGTCAGAGAACCAGGCGGTGAACAGCTTTTCGTTACAGTCACGCAGGCTCTGCGGCTTGTTGACGATAAGCGTCCCTTTTTCTTCCGCGCGTTCCAGAATATAGGTGGCGTAAATGAACTCGGTATCAAACGGCGGATCTTTACGCATCAGAATGACGTCGAGGGCGTCCAGCGGCAGATCCTGTTCGCCGGTAAACTCATACCACTTGTCGTAGTTCTGCTCGACGCTCAGGGTACGCGTGCGGGCACGGGCTTCACCGTTGATCAGATAAAGATCGGCCATCTCCATATAATGAAGTTCGTAACCACGACGTTGCGCTTCCAGCAGCATAGCGAAGCTGGAATCTTTTTTGATATTGATGCTTGCGATGGGGTCCATCACGATGCCGAGCTTGATCATTATTCTTCTCCGTTAGCCCAGATCGCCAAATCGCACCTGAAGCGCGGTAATGGCGGTGAGCGCAGTTGTCTCAGTACGCAGAACGCGAGGTCCTAACAGAATATCAGTAAACTGATAGCGTGCGGTCATGGCAATTTCCTCTGCCGACAGCCCACCTTCCGGGCCAATCAACAGACGAACGCGCTCAACCGGCAACGGCAATGTGTTGATGCTGTCGCTGGCGCGGGGATGGAGGTTCAGCTTCAACCCTTCGTCCTCTTCCGCACACCAGGCTTCCAGATCCATGGCCGGGCGAATTTCCGGTACCCGGTTGCGACCACACTGTTCGCAGGCGGCAATGGCGATTTTCTGCCACTGCTGGAGCTTCTTGTTCAGACGTTCACTGTCCAGTTTAACGCCGCAGCGTTCAGAAAAAAGTGGCGTAATGAGGCTTACACCCAGTTCGATCGATTTCTGGATAGTGAACTCCATCTTCTCACCGCGCGACATGACCTGGCCAAGATGGATATGTAGCGGCGATTCACGATCGTCAATCTCGCCATGCAGCACCTTTACGTCCACGCTTTTCTTGCTGGCGCGGGTGATTTCAGCGGCGAAAACCTGATTGCTGCCATCAAACAGCTGCAGTTCCTGACCCGGCCCCATCCGCAGAACGCGTCCGATATGGTTGGCGGCATCTTCGCACAGGGAAATCTGGCTGCCAGCGGTGATGGGCTCTGGGTGATAAATGCGGGGAATGCGCATAGTTAAAAATCCGCGTCATCTCCCCACGCAGGCTCGCCGCGCGGGGTAAGGGGTTAATCAAATATCCCGCTAGTGTAGGTTAGCTCTTTTGCGCCTGGCAAGCGCGTTGCACGTAAGGGTTATGGTTTCCCTGAATCTTCGCGATCCGCTCGTCGCGCTCGCACTCCCAGTCGGTGACCGGATACCGCGTGTTCCAGGCGTTGAAAAGCTGGGTTTGCTGGCGGGATAGCGTCAGGTTGTACTGGTCGCGCATATAAAAGTAGGTCCGCGCAATCGCGCCGCGCGCGCGGGCGGGTGGTTCGGCGATCTTTTCTTTGAAATCGACCTTCATGGCGCATTGTCCGTACTGACCTTCGCCGCCGTTCCACTGGCTGTACATGAAGTTACCGCGATCGCCATTCACCTCACCGACGGCGGGTTGCAGGTTGTGCATGTCGCTTTCCATTTTGCGATAGACCGGATCTTTGGCGCAGTTTTTCCGTCCGCCGTCCTGCCAGCACTGGCGCTGATGGCCAAACTGCCATGCCGGAACCACGTGTTCCCATTCGATTCGGCTGGCGCGATTCTCGTTCTTTCGCACCTTGTAGCCGCAGGAGTCGAGATCGACGACCCCCTTCTTGCCCTGCCAGTTGATTTTGCATCCGCAATAGAAGTCGCCAGGGACATCGGCGTTAACCTTGACGCCTGCGGTCTTTGCCTGTGAAAAACTGTTAATGCCAGCGGCCAACGTCTGGCCTGAAAGGGCTACCGTAAAAAGAGCGGCAGCGAAAGAAAGAGGACGGTACATCATGAACTCCGTATCAAAGCGAGCCCGCAACGTAACGAAAGTTGATGCGTGATGCAATCAGCCAGATCAGGAAAGTTCCTGATAGTTCTGACTATTTAAGCGGCACTAAGGGTTCGCCGCAGTGAACGCAGCGATAGGTGGCTTCGCCGCGCACAACGCGATTATGGCGACGGATGGTCAGTTGATGCTCCTGACACTGGCAGCGGTATGGGAACGTGTTGCGGCGTACTGATTGCAGTTCGAACTGATGCGTGCGGCGTGCGGGAACACCGAGCACGCTTTCCATCATCCACTTCCACTCTTTACCGTGCGGCGCAACCCGACCAAATCGCTTCCACACCAGTAAATGCGCCAGTTCATGCGGCACCACTTCGTTGATAAACGCCTCGACGTTTTCCATCAACAGCACCGGATTAAGGCGAATTTCGTAACTCTCCAGCCAGGCGGTGCCGGCAGAGGTGCCACGTTGCTGATACACCAGCTTTGGTTCGGGATAGCTGCGTCCGAGCTTCAGGTTAGCCTGAGCGAGATTTTCCCGCAGGCTGCGCATAACGGCTTGCTGGACGGCGATAGGGAGACGGGCGGTTTTCATAACGGCAGAGAATAGTGCGACAGGGACGGGACTGCAAGAGGAAGGCGTCCTCCCGCGGGGGAGGACGCAAAGGGCGGATTAATCGTGCGCGCCGATTTCGCGCAGCTTACGACCTTTCATCAGGTTACGTTCGATGTGTTCCAGCGAGACGTGTTTGGTTTCCGGAACCAGCCACAGCGTCAGCAGGATAAACAGGACATTCAGACCCGCATAGACCCAGAAGGTATTCGCGTTACCGAGGTTTTGCAGCATGGTCAGGAACGTTGCGCCGACAATCATGTTGGCAATCCAGTTGGTGGCGGTAGAGCAGGTGATGCCGAAATCGCGGCCTTTCAGCGGCTGGATTTCAGAACACAGCACCCAAATCAGCGGACCGGCGCTCATGGCGAAACCAATGATGAACATCAACAGCATTGCGATAGCAAAGTACTGCGCGGACGGCGAGTGGATGCCAACATGCATCATCGTTCCGAGGATCCCCATTCCGGCCGCCATCACCAGGAAGCCCAGCGTCAGCGTCGGTTTACGACCCCAGCGGTCAACCAGACCGATAGCGATAAAGGTGGCCAGTACGTTGGTCAGACCGACAATCACGGTGCCCCACATCTGCTCAGAGGTGTTGGTGTAACCCGCCATTTCAAAGATTTTTGGTGCGTAATACATGATGACGTTCATCCCGGTGAACTGCTGCATCACCTGCAACAGCACGCCAAGGAACACCGCGCGACGGAAGTTGCTGTTCTCTTTGAACAACGCCCAACCGCTCTGTTTCACCTGCAGGCTTTCGCGGATCTCATCCAGCTCGCGTTTGGCTTCTGCGCTGGTATCACGCAGACGTAACAGCACACGTTCGGCATCGACAAAGCGACGTTTCGCCGCAAACCAGCGCGGGCTGTCCGGCAGGAAGAAAACGCCGATCAGCAGCAGAATCGCCGGGATGATAATCACGCCCAGCATCCAGCGCCATGCGCCGCTGTAGCTGAAGGCGGTATCCGACAGATAGGCACCGAGGATCCCGATGGTGATCATCAACTGGTACATGGAGATCATGCTGCCGCGAATTTTTTCCGGCGCGATCTCAGACAGATACAGCGGGGCGGTGTACGAGGCCACGCCGACGGCCAGACCCAGCAGTACGCGGGAAAGGATCAGCACTTCAACGTTCGGCGCCGCAGCGGAGAACAGAGAACCGGCGACAAACAGGATCGCGCCGATCATCAGGCTTTTCTTGCGCCCGAGTTTGAAAGAGAGCCAGCCGCTGCCGACCGCACCGACGGCTGCGCCGAACATCATGGAGCTGACGACCCACTCCTGAGTGTGTGCGGAGATCTGGAATTCATCCGTGATAAACGGTAATGCGCCAGCGATAACGCCGATATCCAGGCCAAAAAGTAATCCTGCCAGGGCTGCAAGGAAGCAGACAAAAAATGTCATCGCCTTATTGGAACGCCCCTGTTTTTTATTGTCAGGCATTATGCCCTCCGGTTGGGTTATCAGTTTTGTTGATAATTAGGGTAGGTGAGTACACCGCAAAAATATGTGATTGCTATCACGTAAGTGTAATCGGTTACACTAACCGTTCATCATGGTTTAAATTAACAAGTTGAAAATTATAGATTAATTAAACTGAGGTGTATCACGTTTGCTCAGATTTAAGACTTAGCTGAAATAAAATGTAACAGCAGAGAAAGCCAGAACATGCAAAGTGATTATTCTGAAACTGGTGCTTTCACTCCATGGTGTAAGCGGTTTCAATTAATGGCGTACGGAAGAATCTCAGGCGGGGCGTAAATAAAAAAGGCCAGCGCGAGGCTGGCCTTAAGTCACGGATGTCGGTCGCTTATTTCAGGCCGGCAGCCTCACGCAGTACTTGCGCTTTGTCGGTTTTTTCCCACGGGAAATGTTCGCGACCAAAGTGACCGTACGCGGCGGTCTCTTTGTAGATCGGGTGCAGCAGATCCAGCATCTGAATCAGACCGTACGGACGCAGATCGAAGAACTCGCGAACCAGCAGCGTCAGTTGCTCAGCAGGCACTTTCTCGGTACCGAAGGTTTCCACCATGATGGAAGTCGGTTCAGCCACGCCGATTGCGTAGGAAACCTGAATTTCACAACGGTCAGCCAGGCCTGCGGCAACGATGTTTTTCGCGACATAACGTCCTGCGTAAGCCGCAGAACGGTCCACTTTCGATGGATCTTTACCGGAGAATGCGCCGCCGCCGTGACGCGCCATGCCGCCGTAGGTATCAACGATGATCTTACGACCGGTCAGACCGCAGTCACCCATTGGGCCGCCGATAACAAAACGGCCGGTCGGGTTGATGAAGAATTTGGTGGCAGAGTTCAGCCATTCGGTCGGCAGAACCGGCTTGATGATCTCTTCCATCACTGCGTCTTTCAGTGTCGTCTGATCGATATCTTCCGCATGCTGGGTGGAGAGCACCACGGCGTCGATGCCGACAATTTTGCCGTCGTCGTACTGGAAGGTCACCTGGCTTTTCGCATCCGGGCGCAGCCACGGCAGGGTACCATTTTTACGCACTTCAGCCTGACGCTGCACCAGACGGTGTGCGTAGGTGATCGGCGCAGGCATCAGCACGTCGGTTTCGTTGGTGGCATAGCCAAACATCAGGCCCTGGTCGCCAGCGCCCTGTTCCAGCGGATCGGCACGGTCAACGCCCTGGTTGATATCCGGGGACTGTTTACCAATTGCGCTCAGGACAGCACACGAGTTGGCATCAAAGCCCATGTCGGAATGCACATAGCCAATCTCGCGCACGGTATTACGTGTGATCTCTTCGATATCGACCCAGGCGCTGGTGGTGATTTCACCGCCAACTAAAACCATGCCGGTTTTCACGTAGGTCTCACACGCGACGCGCGCTTTCGGATCCTGTTCCAGGATAGCATCCAGCACGGCATCAGAGATTTGGTCTGCGATTTTGTCAGGATGCCCTTCTGATACGGACTCGGACGTAAAAAGGTGTTTTGCCATGTTTTATTTCACCTAAGGAGAATTTGGTTAGCTCAAACTGTTGTGCGGAAAAGCCAAAGCAGAAGATTCTACCAAGGCCTGCAGGTTAGTGACACTGGCAGTCTGAGTGTTAATCAGTATGGATGGATTAACATCTGGATGGCTATTTTAGGTCACTTCTTCACCCGATTTCCAGTATTTTTTGAATCAGCTCTCACTGTGTTGAAAACCCGGGTGGAAATTTTTGCAGACACTGCTGGCAATGTGCGCATTTATGTTTTGCTTTTTGGCGTCCATCCCGGTATAAAACGCGGCGCGCGGCTCTTACAAAAAGCGCACGACGTTTTCGTCGTGTCGCCACTTCCAGCCGGGTTAAAACGTTAGCTTTGGCTTGTGGGTGCGTTCCTGATGGAGCGACCATGGAGGTGATAAGAGATAATGAACCGTTGTATTCTGCTGAATCTGGCGCACCGTTCTGGTGTGCTTATGTTCCCCACAATTTGCATCTCTGCTTTGCATACCTGCCGATGTTATACCCATCTCGGCGCTTCTCAGGACTCCAGAGCCGGTAACTGGCACTAAGGACTGAACAAGGGCGCTCTTGTGGAAACAAGAGTTTTCTCGTGGTTTCGCCGAACCGTCATACGTAAGTTCGGTTACGTGTTTTACAATGATATGAAAAAGAAACCGGTCGCGCAGGCGGAGTACCAGCACTTTCTGCTGGAAAATCCGACTGTTTATGGGTTGTTATCGCCTCTTCGGATTGCGATAGTAGTCAACTGTTTTACACTTGTTAATAAAATTTGAGGTTCGCTATGTCTGACGACATGTCTTTGGGTTCGCCTTCGTCAGCAGGCGAACAGGGTGTACTACGCTCCATGCAGGAGGTTGCAATGAGCTCCCAGGAAGCCAGCAAGATGCTGCGTACTTACAATATTGCCTGGTGGGGCAATAACTACTACGACGTCAATGAGTTGGGTCACATTAGCGTGTGCCCTGACCCGGACGTGCCGGAAGCGCGTGTCGATCTCGCTAAGCTGGTGAAAGCGCGTGAAGCGCAAGGGCAACGCCTGCCGGCGCTGTTTTGCTTCCCGCAGATCCTGCAACACCGCCTGCGCTCCATTAACGCCGCGTTCAAACGCGCGCGTGAGTCGTACGGCTATAACGGTGACTACTTCCTGGTTTATCCCATCAAGGTTAACCAGCATCGTCGCGTGATCGAATCCTTAATCCATTCTGGCGAACCGCTGGGGCTGGAAGCCGGTTCCAAAGCGGAACTGATGGCGGTCCTGGCACATGCCGGAATGACCCGCTCGGTGATCGTGTGTAACGGCTATAAAGACCGTGAATACATTCGCCTGGCGTTGATCGGCGAGAAGATGGGCCACAAGGTCTATCTGGTCATCGAGAAGATGTCTGAGATCGCCATTGTGCTGGATGAAGCCGAACGTTTAAACGTCATTCCGCGTCTGGGCGTGCGTGCCCGTCTGGCCTCGCAGGGGTCAGGCAAATGGCAGTCCTCCGGCGGCGAAAAATCCAAATTCGGCCTGGCGGCAACGCAGGTCCTGCAACTGGTGGAAACACTGCGTGAAGCCGGGCGTCTCGATAGCCTGCAACTGCTGCATTTCCACCTCGGTTCGCAGATGGCGAATATCCGTGATATTGCCACCGGCGTACGTGAGTCTGCCCGTTTCTATGTTGAGCTGCATAAACTGGGCGTTAACATCCAGTGCTTCGACGTGGGCGGCGGTCTGGGCGTGGACTACGAAGGGACCCGCTCGCAGTCTGACTGCTCGGTGAACTACGGCCTGAATGAGTACGCCAACAACATTATCTGGGCAATTGGCGATGCCTGTGAAGAAAATGGCCTGCCGCATCCGACGGTGATCACCGAGTCCGGCCGTGCGGTGACCGCGCACCACACGGTGCTGGTGTCCAACATCATCGGCGTTGAGCGTAACGAATATACCGTGCCTGTTGCTCCGGCTGACGACGCGCCGCGCGCGCTGCAAAGCATGTGGGAAACCTGGCAGGAGATGCACGAGCCGGGCACCCGTCGCTCGCTGCGTGAATGGTTGCATGACAGCCAGATGGACTTGCACGATATCCACATCGGCTACTCTTCCGGCACCTTCAGCCTGCAGGAACGTGCGTGGGCGGAACAGCTTTACTTAAGCATGTGCCATGAAGTGCAGAAACAGCTGGATCCGCAAAACCGCGCGCACCGTCCGATCATCGACGAACTGCAGGAACGTATGGCGGACAAAATGTACGTCAACTTCTCGCTGTTCCAGTCAATGCCGGACGCGTGGGGGATCGATCAGCTGTTCCCGGTCCTGCCGCTGGAAGGGCTGGATCAGGTGCCTGAGCGTCGTGCGGTTCTGCTGGATATCACCTGTGATTCCGACGGCGCTATCGATCACTACATCGACGGCGATGGCATTGCGACAACCATGCCGATGCCAGAGTACGATCCGGATAACCCGCCGATGCTCGGTTTCTTTATGGTCGGCGCGTATCAGGAGATCCTCGGCAATATGCACAACCTGTTTGGCGATACCGAAGCGGTTGACGTGTTTGTCTTCCCGGACGGTAGCGTAGAAGTTGAGCTGTCGGATGAAGGGGATACGGTGGCGGACATGCTGCAATACGTGCAGTTGGATCCGAAAACGCTGCTGACACACTTCCGCGATCAGGTAAAACAAACCGGTCTGGACGATGCGCTACAGCAGCAGTTCCTCGAAGAGTTCGAAGCGGGTCTGTACGGCTATACGTATCTCGAAGACGAGTAATGGCTGATGCCCGGGCGACTTGAACCTGGGCAATTAAGCAGCGATAATTTACCCAATTAGTGTGTTTACGAATCAAACCCTTTCTCGTCGGGCCTAACGACGCGGGAGGGTTTTTTTATATCGACGAATATGAGGTTTTTGCCATGAGCACCTTAGGTCATCAGTACGATAACTCCCTGGTTTCTAACGCCTTTGGTTTCCTGCGTCTGCCGCTGAATTTCCAGCCGTATGACAGCGATGCCGACTGGGTGATCACTGGCGTGCCGTTTGACATGGCGACGTCCGGCCGCGCGGGTGGACGTCACGGCCCGGCGGCAATCCGTCAGGTGTCAACGAATCTGGCCTGGGAACACAACCGCTTTCCGTGGAACTTCGACATGCGTGAGCGCCTGAACGTGGTGGACTGCGGCGATCTGGTTTACGCCTTTGGCGACGCGCGTGAAATGAGTGAAAAACTGCAGGCGCATGCAGAGAAACTGCTGGCTGCCGGTAAACGTATGCTCTCTTTTGGCGGTGACCACTTTGTGACGCTGCCGCTGCTGCGCGCGCACGCAAAACACTTTGGCAAAATGGCGCTGGTCCATTTCGATGCTCACACCGACACCTATGCGAACGGCTGTGAGTTCGACCATGGCACCATGTTCTACACCGCGCCGAACGAAGGGTTGATCGATCCGAATCACTCCGTGCAGATCGGTATTCGTACGGAATTCGACAAAGACAACGGCTTTACCGTGCTGGACGCTTGTCAGGTGAACGATCGCGGCGTTGATGACATCATCGCCCAGGTGAAGCAGATTGTCGGCGACATGCCGGTCTATCTGACTTTTGATATCGACTGCCTGGATCCGGCATTCGCGCCGGGGACCGGTACGCCAGTGATTGGCGGCCTGACCTCCGATCGCGCCATCAAGCTGGTGCGCGGCCTGAAAGATCTGAACATCGTGGGGATGGACGTGGTGGAAGTGGCGCCGGCTTACGATCAGTCAGAAATCACCGCCCTGGCAGCGGCAACGCTGGCAATGGAGATGCTCTACATCCAGGCGGCGAAGAAAGGCGAGTAACGGGTTTCGGGCTATTTTACTCGCCATTTTGAACCCGGGCAGTGCTCGCCATCCTCACGTACTACGTGTACGCTCCGGTGGCTGTGCGCTGTCCAGGCCCAAACTGGCTTCGCCAATAACGCCCGATCACCGGACTAAATTTGTTGTTCTGTAGGCCGGATAAGGCGTTTACACCGCCATCCGGCACCGCTCTAATGGTTACTTAATCCCGTCCGCTTTCATACGATCGCGAATATGTTGCGCACGTTCTGCGGAGGCCGGGTGGTCGTCAAACATTGAGCTTTGACGACCTTCCTCCAGTTTCGCCAGTTTTTCAAAGCTGGTGGCAAGCCCCGCCGGGCTGATACCGCGTTTGCGCAACAAATCATACGAGTAGTCGTCAGCTTCCGATTCCTGACGCTGGGAGAACTGCGAGTTCACCAGTTTTTCCCCCAGATCGCCGAGCTGTGACTGCGACAGGCTGCCGACGATCCCACCCGCTGAGGCTGCGGCTGCGCGAACGGCGTTAGTGCCCAGCGCCACCTGCATACCTTTCTTCACGTGTCCGAGCGCAACGTGACCCATTTCATGGCCAATCACCGCTTCGACCTCGTTGTCCGTCATCATATCCATCAGGCCGCTATATACACGAATACAGCCGTTCGCCATCGCGAAGGCATTCACATCTTTCGCCATGTAGACCTTGTAGTTGACCGCTTGTCCGTTGATGTTATCGCCGAGCGCTGTGGCGATTTTGTTCAGGCGCTTCGCGTACTCGCTGCCGGCTGGCGCGATAGTCGCTTTACCATCCATTTCCGTACAGGCCTGGTTGCTTAACGCAATAACCTGCGCGTCGCTCAGACTGTAAGCCTGAAAAGCCTCGGCCCCTGAAGAGAGCAGTCCATTGGAATTCATATTCTGGCAGCCGGTCAGCACCGTCGCCATGCCCATAGCAAGCAGTAACGCGCGAATCTTCATGTTTTTTCTTCCACACGAAATGAGGATTGTTCTAAAAGTGCGCGATTTGCAGATGAATCCGCGCTCACGCTAAGTATAAAGAAAAGAACAACAAGCGGGCGAGCAGATTGCGCAACCTGCGAGTGTGATCCGGAGATTTCTGAAGCGGCAAAAGGATGCTCCATGTACATGACACGCGGCTTGGGTTACATTGTTGGCACTTTTTTCCGGCGTAGCCCAAAACGCGCTGTCGTCAAGTCGTTGCGGGTATGGCCTTCATCATCCGATCTGGAGTCAAAATGTCCTCACGTAAAGAGCTTGCCAATGCTATTCGTGCGCTGAGCATGGACGCAGTACAGAAAGCCAAATCCGGTCACCCGGGTGCCCCGATGGGTATGGCTGACATTGCCGAAGTCCTGTGGCGTGATTTCCTGAACCACAACCCGGGCAACCCGTCCTGGGCCGATCGTGACCGTTTCGTACTGTCCAACGGCCACGGCTCCATGTTGATTTACAGCCTGTTGCACCTCACCGGTTACGATCTGCCGATGTCTGAGCTGCAGAACTTCCGTCAGCTGCATTCCAAAACCCCGGGTCACCCGGAAGTGGGTTACACCGCCGGTGTGGAAACCACCACCGGTCCGCTGGGTCAGGGTATTGCGAACGCGGTCGGTATGGCTATCGCTGAAAAAACGCTGGCGGCGCAGTTTAACCGTCCGGGCCATGACATCGTTGACCACTACACCTATGCGTTCATGGGCGACGGCTGCATGATGGAAGGTATCTCTCACGAGGTATGCTCCCTGGCCGGTACCCTGAAGCTGGGTAAACTGGTAGCGTTTTACGATGACAACGGTATCTCTATCGATGGTCACGTTGAAGGCTGGTTCACTGACGATACTGCTAAACGTTTCGAAGCGTACGGCTGGCACGTGGTACGTGGTGTTGACGGCCACGACGCTGACGCCATCAAACGCGCAGTCGAAGAAGCGCGTAAAGTTACCGACAAACCGTCCCTGCTGATGTGCAAAACCATCATCGGTTTCGGTTCCCCGAACAAAGCAGGTACCCACGACTCTCACGGTGCGCCGCTGGGCGACGCCGAAATCGCACTGACCCGCGAACAGCTGGGCTGGAAATACGCACCGTTCGAAATCCCGTCTGAAATCTATGCCCAGTGGGATGCGAAAGAAGCCGGTCAGGCGAAAGAGTCTGCCTGGAACGAGAAATTTGCGGCCTACGCGAAAGCCTTCCCGCAGGAAGCGGCTGAGTTCACCCGTCGTATGAAAGGCGAAATGCCGTCTGACTTCGATGCGAAAGCGAACGAATTCATCGCTAAGCTGCAGGCTAACCCGGCGAAAATCGCCAGCCGTAAAGCGTCCCAGAATGCAATCGAAGCCTTTGGTCCGTTGCTGCCGGAATTCCTCGGCGGCTCTGCTGACCTGGCGCCGTCTAACCTGACTTTGTGGTCGGGTTCTAAAGCCATCAATGAAGATGCTGCCGGTAACTACATCCATTACGGCGTCCGTGAATTCGGTATGACCGCGATTGCCAACGGTATCTCCCTGCACGGTGGTTTCCTGCCGTACACCTCCACCTTCCTGATGTTCGTGGAATATGCGCGTAACGCGGTACGTATGGCTGCGCTGATGAAACAGCGTCAGGTGATGGTTTACACCCACGACTCCATTGGTCTGGGCGAAGATGGCCCGACTCACCAGCCGGTAGAACAGGTGGCTTCTCTGCGCGTCACGCCGAACATGAGCACCTGGCGTCCGTGTGACCAGGTTGAATCCGCCGTGGCGTGGAAGTACGGCGTTGAGCGTCAGGACGGCCCGACCGCACTGATCCTCTCCCGTCAGAACCTGGCACAGCAGGAGCGTACTGAAGCGCAACTGGCGAACATCGCGCGCGGTGGCTACGTACTGAAAGATTGCGCAGGCCAGCCTGAGCTTATCTTCATCGCGACCGGTTCTGAAGTGGAGCTGGCGGTTGCCGCATGGGACAAACTGACCGCAGAAGGCGTGAAAGCGCGCGTGGTCTCCATGCCGTCCACCGATGCCTTCGACAAGCAGGACGCGGCTTACCGTGAATCCGTACTGCCGAAAGCGGTTACCGCTCGCGTGGCAGTGGAAGCCGGTATCGCTGACTACTGGTTCAAATACGTGGGTCTGAACGGCGCGATCGTCGGGATGACCACTTTCGGTGAATCTGCTCCGGCAGAGTTGCTGTTCGAAGAGTTCGGCTTCACCGTCGACAACGTTGTCGCGAAAGCAAAAGCACTGCTGTAATCATCATTACAACAGTCTCTAACGGGTCGCTTCGGCGGCCCGTTATCATCTTCGGAGATAATTATTTTTACTCAGGCAAGGGTTTATTGTAGATCTCTATCACAAAATTGATATTTAGTGGATTGTTAAATTTGCAATGGTTATCACATAATTGCTCTTGCTATTTTAATTTTTATATACAACATATTGTTTTTTAATGATTTGAATTATTGCTCTTTTTCCTTGCCTCTGTTTTTCCCTCGATTGCTTTCATTTTGCCGCACGCGTATTTTGTTTTTAGCGAGACGTTGTACCCTAAAAATAAAATAAGGATAATTTATGCGGTTGATTGACTATTTTCCTGAAGCTTCTATTTCAATAAAACCGGTGGCAAAGAACTGGCAGGAAGCCATTGATTTTTCCATGTCATCATTGCTGGCAAATCATTATGTGAATACCAGTTATATCCAGGCTATAAAAGATTCGACGATCACCAATGGTCCTTATTATATTCTGGCTCCCGGTGTGGCGATGCCTCATGCTCGCCCGGAATACGGCGCGCTAAAAACAGGCATGTCATTAACGCTACTAAAACAGGAAGTACAGTTTGCCGACGATGACGAACCCGTAAAATTACTTATTGGGTTATCAGCGGCGAATGCCGATTCACATATCGGCGCTATCCAGGCTTTAAGCGAACTATTATGTGAAGAGGAAAACCTGGCAGCATTATTTGCTGCTAAATCAGAAAAACAGCTGGCGGATATTATCGCCCGCGCATAATCATTTTCTCCTCGACAGGATATTATCATGGAACACAAGTCTGCTCGTGCAAAGGTCCAGGCTTTTGGGGGATTTTTGACTGCAATGGTCATCCCTAATATCGGTGCTTTTATTGCCTGGGGTTTTATTACTGCATTATTTATTCCGACAGGGTGGATGCCCAATGAGCATTTCGCCAAAATAGTCGGCCCGATGATTACCTATTTATTACCCGTCATGATTGGCTCCACCGGTGGACATCTGGTAGGTGGGAAGCGCGGGGCGGTGATGGGGGGGATCGGTACAATCGGCGTGATTATTGGCGCGGATATCCCGATGTTCCTCGGTTCAATGATCATGGGGCCACTGGGTGGTCTGGTGATTAAATACATTGACCGGCTGCTGGACCAGCGTATTCCTGCGGGCTTTGAGATGGTAATTAATAACTTCTCTTTAGGCATTGCCGGAATGATGTTGTGCCTGCTGGGGTTTGAAGTCATTGGCCCGGCGGTCCTCATTGCCAATAATTTTGTGAAAGAGTGTATTGAATCACTGGTACATGCAGGTTATCTACCGCTGCTTTCATTGATTAATGAACCCGCGAAAATCCTCTTTCTGAATAATGCTATCGATCAGGGGGTCTATTATCCGCTGGGAATGCAGCAGGCCTCGGAGACAGGAAAATCCATCTTCTTCATGGTGGCCTCAAACCCTGGCCCCGGTTTAGGTTTACTGCTGGCGTTTGCCTTCTTTGGTAAAGGGATGGCGAAGAAATCGGCACCCGGCGCCATGATTATCCATTTTCTGGGCGGTATTCACGAACTCTACTTCCCGTACGTGCTGATGAAGCCACTGACCCTGATCGGCATGATTGCCGGGGGAATGAGCGGAACATGGGTGTTTAACCTGTTAGGCGGCGGCCTGGTCGCAGGTCCGAGCCCAGGATCGATTTTCGCTTATCTGGCATTGACGCCAAAAGGATCTTTCCTTGCCACGATTGCGGGCGTCATGGCGGGAACGGTGGTGACCTTTGTCATTACCTCCTTCATTTTGAAAATGGAGAAAAATAGCGAAGTTGAAAGTAAAGATACCTTCAGCGATTCCGCTAACGCCGTCAAAGCCATGAAGCAGGAAGGTCACTTTTCGTATCGCAATGTCAAACGTATTGCCTTTGTATGTGATGCGGGAATGGGGTCCAGTGCGATGGGGGCTACGACGTTTCGTAAGCGTCTGGAAAAAGCCGGGTTGTCTATCGATGTCAAACATTACGCCATCGAAAATGTCCCTGATGATGCCGATATTATCGTGACGCACGCCAGCCTTGAGGGGCGCGTTAAGCGAGTCAGTCATAAGCCTCTGGTGTTGATAAAAAATTATATTGGTGACCCGCTTCTTGACGATTTATTTAATCACTTAACGTCGAATTAGCATTTCTGGTTCCTGGAGTTAATATGAAAACGAAAGTTGCTGCAATATATGGCAAACAGGATGTCCGTATCCGTGAGTTTGAATTACCTGAAATTACGGAAAATGAACTGTTAGTCAGCGTGATCTCCGATAGCGTATGCTTATCCACCTGGAAGGCCGCGACATTAGGCAGTGAGCATAAACGTGTTCCTGATGATCTGGAAAATCACCCGGTGATTACTGGTCACGAATGTGCCGGAATCATTGTCGAGGTAGGAAAAAACCTGACCGGGAAATATAAGAAAGGGCAACGTTTTGTTTTACAACCTGCAATGGGATTGCCCAGCGGTTATTCCGCAGGATACAGCTACGAATATTTCGGGGGTAATGCCACGTATATGATTATTCCTGAAGTCGCGATAAATCTGGGATGCGTATTGCCATACCACGGTTCTTATTTTGCGGCCGCTTCGCTGGCGGAACCGATGTGTTGCATCATCGGCGCCTATAAGGCGAATTATCATACGACGCCTTATGTGTATGAGCACCGAATGGGGATTAAGCCCGGCGGCAATATTGCGCTTTTAGCCTGCGCCGGGCCAATGGGGATCGGTGCGATTGATTATGCCATCAACGGCGGGATCCAACCGGCACGCGTGGTGGTTGTGGATATTGATGAAACGCGTCTGGAGCAGGCTAAAAAACTCCTTCCGGTCGAACTGGCCGCGCGCAAGGGAATCGAACTCATTCATGTGAATTCGTCTGGTATGGCCGATCCCGCGACGCAACTGCGCAAATTAACGGGCGGCGCCGGGTTCGATGACGTTTTTGTCTATGCCGCCGTACCAGCCGTCGTGGAGATGGCTGACGATATTCTGGCAGAAGATGGTTGTCTGAACTTCTTTGCGGGTCCGACGGAGAGTCGCTTTAAAGTGCCGTTTAATTTCTACAACGTACATTACAACAGTACGCACGTGGTCGGAACTTCCGGCGGTTCTACCGATGATATGAAAGAGGCGATTGCGCTGAGCGCGACGGGCCAGCTTCAGCCGTCGTTTATGGTGACTCATATTGGCGGTCTCGATGCGGTGCCAGATACCGTTCTGAATTTGCCGGATATTCCGGGTGGCAAGAAGCTTATCTATAACGGTGTGACGATGCCGCTGACGGCCATTGCTGATTTCGCTGAGAAAGGCAAAACCGATCCGTTATTCAGAGAACTGGCGCTGTTGGTTGCCCAGACGCACGGTATCTGGAACGAAAAAGCGGAAAGATACCTGCTGGCGCAGTTTGGCGTGGATATCGGGGAGGCAGCGGCATGAAGTCGTTGGCATGGCCGCTGTTTCGCATCACGGAGCAGGCAGCGCTGGCTGCCTGGCCGCAAACCGGCTGCGGCGATAAGAACAAAATCGATGGCCTTGCAGTGAGCGCGATGCGCACGGCCTTGAATGACATTGCCATTCGCGGGCGCATCGTCATTGGTGAGGGCGAGATTGATCACGCGCCGATGCTATGGATTGGCGAAGAGGTCGGCAGCGGCAGCGGGCCAGAGGTGGATATCGCGGTCGATCCTATTGAAGGCACCCGGATGGTCGCGATGGGGCAGAGCAATGCGCTGGCGGTGATGGCGTTTGCGCCGCGGGGAAGCTTGTTACATGCCCCTGATATGTACATGAAAAAGCTGGTTGTTAACCGGCAGGCGAAAGGGGTGATTAATCTGGCGCGGCCTCTGGCGGATAACCTGCGTCATGTGGCGAAAGCGCTGGGCAAACCGCTGGATCGACTGCGCATGGCCACGCTGGATAAACCGCGGCTTCAGCCAGCGATTGCCGAAGCCACGCAACTGGGGGTGAAAGTCTTCGCCCTGCCGGATGGCGATGTGGCCGCCAGTGTTCTGGCCTGTTTGCAGGATAACCCTTATGACCTGATGTACACCATTGGCGGCGCGCCTGAAGGCGTCATTTCCGCCTGTGCGGTGAAAGCGTTGGGGGGCGATATGCAGGCCGAGCTGATCGATTTTTGTGAAGCGAAAGGCGACACCGCAGAGCATCGTCTTATTGCCGCTCAGGAGCGCCAGCGCTGTGCGGAAATGGGCGTCGAAGTCAATCGGGTCTATACGCTCGATGAACTGGTGGCGGGACATGACGTCCTCTTTAGCGCGACCGGAGTGACCGGCGGCGATCTTGTGAATGGGATCCAACAGGTTGCAAAGGGGGTGCGTACGCAAACTTTACTGATCGGCGGCGCGGATCGAACGTGTAATATAATAGACTCTCTGCATTCATGGTGATTGATCGGGAAACAAATGACGACGCTGACAGAAGACGATGTGCTGGAGCAACTGGATGCTCAAAATAACTTACTTTCGTTTATGACGACGGCACATTCCATTTTGCTACAAGGCATTAAGCGCTTTCTGCCGTCGCTATTTGTCGATAACGATGAAGAGATTGTGGAATATGCAGTGAAGCCGTTACTTGCCCAGAGTGGGCCGCTTGATGATATTGACGTTGCGCTACGCCTGATCTATGCGCTGGGAAAAATGGACAAATGGCTTTATGCCGACATTACGCATTTTTCGCAGTTTTATCAGTACGTCAGTGAACGGGATGAGATCCCGGGATTTGCCGATGACATCACCTGGGATTTTATCAGCAACGTCAACAGTATCACCCGAAATACGACCTTATATAGCGCGCTGGAGTCGATGAAATTTGCCGACTTTGCAGCGTGGTCTGAGGTGCGTTTTTCCGGAATGGTCAAGACGGCAATGACGCTGGCGGTGACGTCAATTTTGAAGGAATTAACACCGTGAAAATCGGACTGATGGTCAACGGGTTGCGGGTTGAAGCCCATTATCATGATGATGAGATAGCGAACGTTCATAAACCGTTATTACAGCGACTGGCAAACGTCCATTCCGCGAACGCCAGGCGCCGCACGATTGTGTTTCTGAGTGCGCCGCCCGGGACCGGAAAATCCACACTGACCACGTTCTGGGAATGGCTTTCTCGTCAGGATCCCTCTTTGCCGGCGATCCAGACGCTCCCGATGGATGGTTTCCATCATTACAATGACTGGCTGGAGACTCACCATCTGCGTGCGTACAAAGGGGCGCCAGAGACGTTTGACGTTGAAAAACTGGCGCAGAATCTGCGCCAGATTAGCGAAGGCGAAGGGACCTGGCCGCAGTATGATCGGCAAAAGCACGACCCGGTCGAAGACGCGATTGTGGTGAGCGCGCCGATTGTCATTGTGGAAGGAAACTGGCTGCTGCGGGATGACGAGAGATGGCGGGCGCTGGCGGCGTTCTGCGATTTTTCCCTGTTTATTCGCGCGCCAGCGGAGGCCCTGCGTGCGCGACTGGTGGGACGCAAGCTGGCTGGAGGATTATCGACAGCCGATGCCGAGGCGTTTTACATGCGCACAGACGGACCGAATGTGGAGCGTGTTCTGGAAAACAGTCTGCCTGCAGACCTTACGCTGGAGATGACGGTGTCAGGAGAGTATCGGATTGTGTGAGCGTTCCGTCGTGGAGTCGAACAATTCGTGAGAAATGACGCTGCGTAAATGCAGCGTCATGACTGATCGCCACAACGCTGGTGCCTCGTTTGCGACAAACGGCAAGCCAATGCTCAAATATAGCCAGCCAGTGCGCATCGAAGTCCCGACTGGGTTCATCAAGTAGCAAAACCGTCGGAGCCATCGCTTCCAGACTGGCGACGGCAACCATACGCCGTTGCGCGGTGTGAAGATCCAAAGGGTGTGCGTTGGCGACCTCTTCTAAATGACAGAGTGCTAAGGCTGCCTGAGTGCGACGGTTAATTTCTGCCGCCGGCCGTTTTTGTAGCTTCAGACCAAAAGCCACTTCATCAATAACGTTGCTGTGAAAGATCTGATTTTCCGCTTCCTGAAACAACACCCCAAAGAGACCGGCACGCTGCCGATTTTTCAGTTGAATCAATGGCGTTTCTCTGAACGTCACCGTACCGGCGTTGGGGGCGAGCAGTCCGGCCATAATCCGCAGAAGCGTTGATTTACCCGCGCCATTATCACCCGTTAACGCCAGCCATTCGCCTTCCCGTAGTTCAAGCGAGATATCGCGCAAGCAGTCGTTTTCCGCGTTTGGCCAGCGATAAGTCACCTGATTCAACATCAACATAGTGGTGTCAGCGCTCCCTCGTGCAGTTGCCAGACCTGCTGGCAGCGGGAAAGGTAAGAGAAATGATGGCGCTCGAAAAGCACAACCAGAGACTGCTGTTCCTGTGCCCATTGTTGCAGCCGTCCAAGTAGCATATCGGTGGCCTGTGATGTCAGTCGACTGAACGCTTCATCGAGTATTAGCAATTTCGGCATCATCGCCAGCGCGCTGGCAATGACCACGCGCTGGGTTTCGCCGCCGGAAAGCGTCCCGGGATGGCGATGGCGCAGCGGCTGGCATTCTGTCAGGGTCAGGGCCGTATCAATTCGCCGCATAATCTCAGCGTCGTCCAGGCAGAGGTTTTCTGGACCAAAGGCTATCTCCTCCTCAACGCTGAATGTACAACCGGAAAGCTGCAGGTAAGGCGATTGTTGCACAAGCTGGATAAAGGGGGCCTGCTCCACGAGCGGACGTTCCCCTATAGCGGTACCCAGCAGCGTTCCTTTGCCTTCAATGTCTCCAGGAAGAAAATCCGGATACCAGCCCGCCATCAGCTGCGCAAGCGTGCTTTTCCCACTGCCGTTATCGCCCAGGATTGCGACCATTCCGGGGGTTGAATAATGGAAATCCAGACAGGATGACGTGCGTGTGGCGCAGGCAGGCAGATAGCGAAATTGTTCTAACGTAACCATATCCATACTCCTGTCTCAGCCACTATCAGAATCATCATGCCGTAGCGCGCCAGACGCTGTAAGGCGCTGTCTTTCGGTGCCCACAGCGTGGTGCGCGTCCGATGCAGGCGAAACCCTCGCATATCCAGCGCGGCGCCGCGTACGGCTAAATCGTTGAGCGCATTATGGGTGAGGGGCACAATCAATGCTGGCATCGCGCGTAAACGTTGATGCCACGATTCATCCAGCGGTACGCCGCGAGCCCGCTGCGCTTCATGAATAATGGCTAACTGTCGTTTAAGCTGTTCGACGACCAGTAAGGGACCGGCGAAAAGATAAGCGATGCCTGGTGGCAGACGTGATGCGAACAGTGCCCGAATGAAACGCTGCACCGGTACGTACTGCATCCAGAGCTGTGACGTTGAAATAATGGCCAGTATTCGCAACCACAACGTGACGGCATGCGCCCAACGTTGCGGATCCCGGGGCTGACCGCTGATCCATTCCGTCAACCAGCCGCCATGCACCAGCCATAGTCCCATTCCCAGAGAGAACATCAGCCAGGCTACATATTTCGCCCGTCGCCGCGTCGACGTCATCACCAGCAGGCAGAGAAAGGTGGCGGCGCTATAAACCGGCAAGACCGTCTGCGCCGGAAGAAGCAAGGTCGTGCATGCTGCCAGCGCCCACAATGTCAACGAGGTAAACGGATGCATTTAGCGCACAGCAGACATCGTTGGAAAGTGGCGTGTCGTACGTAGAGGCAACTGACGCAGCAAAATCCAGACAATAATCGCGGTCAAAATTTTATCGACCAGGTTTGCGCCCAGAACCGTAATGGCAACGGATTCCACCAGATTCTGGCCGACGGAATGCATCCAGGCGACAAATAAGTCAGCGCCGCTGCCAGTGACGCCGCCAAATAATGTAGTACGTAGCGGTACCGCAACCAGCGTAACGGCCAGGGTAATAACGACACCGCTGACGACCACTTTCGGCAACGTGCGAAACCAGCCTGCCCGTGCCAGCCATCCGGCAACGAGACCAATGACCATGGCCACAGGGGCAAAGGCGGCAGCGATCGGATCGGTTAACAGCCCCCAGAGTAAGTTCGTCAGTAGCCCTGTCAGCATACCGATGACAGGCCCCAGCAGCACGGCGCTAATCAGCGTGCCAATCGAGTCGAGAAAGATGGGAAGCTTTAACATGCTGATTAGCTGGCCACCAATCATATTGATGGCTATAGCAATCACAATCAGAACTAAGGATTGGCTGGAAAACGGGCGGCGTACCATAGGTAACCTCTTGTTGAATAGTCAATTAACGGCGGGAGATATGCAATTCTTCATAGCCGGAAAGGGCGCAGGCTTGCCGGCTAAATTCCAGCTCGCTCAGCTCGCCGATCACCAACTCAAGCGTGGTGCGTACGGTACACCCTGGCATCATATGCCCTCCCAGCATTGCGCCATGCGGGTCAGCAACACAGAGATGTAAATGTTCGCCGGTTAATTCCAGCGTGCCGTTGAGGGAGATGACTTCCCATGTGCCGGTAAGCAAAGTGGTGTCTTCTTCTCCGGCATAGCGCAGCGCAACATCGGTCAAACTACCGGTGCAACCTGCTATCCACGCGGCGTGTAATGCGTTCTGACGTATAAAGGTACGTAACCGGGAAAAGATCTCCTGCCCTGGAAGCAGGCGAAGCGCGTAAAAGCGTGCCGTTGAGGAATGGGCGTGAATGATCGTCATAATGTGCGGGACTCCGAAACTCGGACGTGGCGTTGATAATATCGCCGTTGGCAACGGTACTCTCTGATATAAATCAGGATTTGGAACAGGGCAACGAAAAGATCTTGCATCGCTTATTCACGATTCTGGAATATGGAATAAATCTCCCGGTCAAGCGGCTTGAAATGTGACGCAAGTCAGATAAATGGCGAATCCATCTGGACAATCGTTCCTTTTATTCCCCGTTTCGCTTATTCTAGCTGAAGCGTTTCAGTCGATTAAATGTTCGACAAATAATCAATCAGTCGCAGTTTGCGACAGGTAAGGTTTCCCTGAACGATGCGCTGGATTACTCTGTCAGCCACATCTGAATCGGGATAGCCTTGCAGGAGATCTATGACCGTACGCGTAGCGATTAATGGCTTCGGTCGCATCGGACGTAATGTGGTTCGTGCTTTATATGAATCCGGACGTCGGGCGGAAATCACCGTGGTGGCAATCAATGAACTGGCGGATGCTTCAGGCATGGCGCATTTGTTGAAATATGACACCAGCCATGGACGTTTTGCATGGGACGTTCGCCAGGAGCGCGAGCAGCTCATGGTGGGCGACGACGCGATTCGCATCCTGCATGAGCCTTCGCTTGAGGCGCTGCCGTGGCGCGAGCTCGGCGTTGATATCGTACTGGACTGTACGGGCGTCTACGGGAACCGTGAACACGGCGAAGCGCATATCGCCGCTGGCGCGAAGAAAGTGCTCTTTTCACATCCTGGCAGCAACGATCTCGACGCCACCGTGGTATTTGGCGTCAATCAGGATCAACTGCGCGCGGAACATCGCATCGTCTCCAATGCTTCGTGTACCACGAATTGTATTATTCCCATTATCAAATTATTGGATGATGCCTATGGCATAGAGTCCGGTACGGTGACGACCATTCATTCCGCGATGCACGACCAGCAGGTGATTGATGCGTACCATTCTGACCTGCGTCGTACGCGTGCGGCGAGTCAGTCGATCATTCCGGTCGATACCAAACTGGCGGCAGGCATCACCCGAATTTTCCCGCAGTTTAACGATCGTTTTGAAGCGATTGCGGTGCGGGTACCGACGATAAACGTCACGGCAATCGACTTAAGCGTCACGGTGATGAAGCCCGTAAAAGCTAATGAAGTCAACCAGTTGCTGCAAAAAGCGGCACAAGGTGCATTTCATGATATAGTTGACTATACGGAATTACCGTTGGTCTCCGTCGATTTTAATCACGACCCGCATAGCGCCATTGTTGATGGTACACAAACGCGGGTCAGTGGCGCGCACCTTATTAAGACACTGGTCTGGTGTGACAATGAATGGGGCTTTGCTAACAGAATGCTCGACACCACGTTAGCGATGGCTGCAAAAGGTTTCAGGTAGGGCGCAAGGGCGTCTGCAAAACTTTATCAAGAATCAACGAGAGGATTCACCATGTCTGTAATCAAGATGACCGATTTGGATCTTGCTGGTAAACGTGTTTTTATCCGTGCGGATCTGAACGTACCAGTTAAAGAAGGGAAAGTGACCAGCGATGCGCGTATCCGCGCTTCCCTGCCGACCATCGAACTGGCCCTGAAACAGGGTGCTAAAGTGATGGTTACTTCCCACCTGGGTCGTCCTACCGAAGGCGAGTACAACGAAGAATTCTCTCTGCTGCCGGTTGTTAATTACCTGAAAGACAAACTGTCTAACCCGGTTCGTCTGGTAAAAGATTACCTCGACGGCGTTGAAGTTGCTGCCGGTGAACTGGTGGTTCTGGAAAACGTTCGCTTCAACAAAGGCGAGAAGAAAGACGACGAAGCGCTGTCCAAAAAATACGCTGCACTGTGTGACGTATTCGTGATGGACGCATTTGGTACGGCTCACCGTGCGCAGGCTTCTACTCACGGTATCGGCAAATTTGCTGACGTCGCATGTGCCGGTCCGCTGCTGGCCGCAGAACTGGACGCGCTGGGTAAAGCGCTGAAAGAGCCAGCTCGTCCGATGGTGGCTATCGTGGGCGGTTCTAAAGTTTCCACCAAACTGACTGTTCTGGATTCCCTGTCCAAAATCGCTGATCAACTGATCGTTGGCGGCGGCATTGCGAACACCTTCGTTGCCGCTCAGGGCCACAATGTGGGCAAATCCCTGTACGAAGCCGATCTGGTTGACGAAGCGAAACGTCTGCTGACCACGTGCGATATTCCGGTTCCGACTGACGTTCGCGTCGCGACCGAGTTCTCTGAAAGTGCTGCTGCAACGCTGAAATCCGTCAACGACGTGAAAGAAGACGAGCAGATCCTGGATATCGGTGACGCTTCTGCACAGCAACTGGCTGAAATCCTGAAGAATGCGAAAACCATTCTGTGGAACGGCCCGGTTGGTGTGTTTGAATTCCCGAACTTCCGTAAAGGGACTGAAATCGTGGCTAACGCGATTGCTGACAGCGACGCGTTCTCTATCGCAGGCGGCGGTGACACGCTGGCGGCTATCGACCTGTTCGGTATTGCTGACAAAATCTCCTACATCTCCACTGGCGGCGGCGCATTCCTCGAATTCGTGGAAGGTAAAGTTCTGCCTGCAGTAGCGATGCTCGAAGAGCGCGCTAAGAAGTAAGACACTCAAGGGCAGGGAAACCTGCCCAATTTTCAGCGCGCTTTAGTGGCACGCACCCCTTTCCAAGGCCGAAGATACAGGACTCGTAACATGTCTAAAATTTTTGATTTCGTAAAACCTGGCGTTATCACCGGTGATGACGTACAGAAAGTTTTCCAGGTAGCAAAAGAAAACAACTTCGCTCTGCCAGCAGTTAACTGCGTCGGTACCGACTCTATCAACGCCGTTCTGGAAACCGCTGCAAAAGTTAAAGCGCCGGTCATCGTACAGTTCTCCAACGGTGGCGCTGCGTTCATCGCGGGTAAAGGCGTGAAAACTGACGTTCCTCAGGGTGCGGCAATCATGGGCGCGATCTCTGGTGCGCACCACGTACATCAGATGGCTGAGCACTACGGTGTTCCGGTTATCCTGCACACTGACCACTGCGCGAAGAAACTGCTGCCGTGGATCGACGGTCTGCTGGACGCAGGTGAAAAACACTTCGCGGCGACCGGTAAACCGCTGTTCTCTTCTCACATGATCGACCTGTCTGAAGAGTCACTGGAAGAGAATATCGAAATCTGTTCCAAATACCTGGCGCGCATGTCCAAAATGGGCATGACCCTGGAAATCGAACTGGGTTGCACCGGCGGTGAAGAAGATGGTGTGGATAACAGCCACATGGATGCTTCTGCTCTGTACACCCAGCCGGAAGACGTGGATTACGCGTACACCGAGCTGAGCAAAATCAGCCCGCGCTTCACTATCGCGGCTTCCTTCGGTAACGTACACGGCGTGTACAAGCCGGGTAACGTGGTTCTGACCCCGACCATCCTGCGCGACTCTCAGGACTATGTTTCTAAGAAACACAACCTGCCGCACAACAGCCTGAACTTCGTCTTCCACGGTGGTTCCGGTTCTACCGCTCAGGAAATCAAAGACTCCGTAAGCTACGGCGTAATCAAAATGAACATCGATACCGATACCCAATGGGCGACCTGGGAAGGTGTTCTGAACTACTACAAAGCGAACGAAGCGTATCTGCAGGGTCAGCTGGGCAACCCGAAAGGCGAAGATCAGCCGAACAAGAAATACTACGATCCGCGCGTATGGCTGCGTGCTGGCCAGACTTCCATGATCACGCGTCTGGAACAGGCTTTCAAAGAACTGAACGCCATCGACGTGCTGTAATAAGGTCCGCTGTTGGTAAAAATGGCTTCCTTCGGGAAGCCATTTTTTTGCGTTGTTGCCGGAGAGGCTCGCCATCCGACAATGACAAACGGCAGGGGTCTACTGCGTCACGCAGGTGCCTTTCTCGCCCATTAATATCTGCGGCGCATCTTTCAGCGCGCCAATAAACGCCAGGCGTCCGGTTTGCTTAACAAACTGGATCACTGCCGCCGCTTTTGGTCCCATAGCGCCATCCGGCGCTGCAAACGGCGCCAACTCTTCTGTTGTGACATGTCGCAACGCACGCGCCTGCGGAGTGCCCCAGTGTTCATAGACGGCATCGGCATCGGTCAGGATCAGCAGATGATCGGCGTTGATGGCATTCGCCAATACCGCGGCTGTCAGATCTTTATCGATCACCGCTTCAGTTCCCAGGTATCCGTTACCCTGAGCCACCACCGGAACGCCGCCGCCGCCACAGCAAATCACCGTATGCCCCGCTTCCATCAGCATCTGGATGGCCTCGCCGTCGAGGATGTTTTGCGGTATCGGTGAGGGAACGACCCGGCGAATGTATTGCCCATCCGCCTTCATCGTCCAGCCATAGCGTTGTTCCAGTTCAGCTTGTTGATCCGGTTGATAGACAGGGCCAATGTACTTACCCGGAGCGGCAAATGCCTCATCCTGCGGGTCTACTTCTACCCGTGTCATCAGCGTGGTCACGGGGCAACCCCCCGTATTTTGCGTCAGCGCCTGGGCGATGGCGACACCAATCATTCCCTGGCTTTCGGCCACCAGGATATCCAGTGGCCAGGCGGGTGATTCCGTGTAGGCCGCGTTCTGCAACGCCAGCAGCCCTACCTGAGGCCCGTTTCCGTGAACAATCACCAGTTGATAATCGCGAGCCAGGGTCGCCACCCGTTGCGCAAAAACCTGAATGCTGCGTTGTTGGTTTTCCGCACTCAATATCTCTCCGCGCTGTAATAATGCATTCCCACCCAGCGCAATGACCAGTTTCTTTTTCATTATGACCTCAATGTGCAAAATATCTCGTGGTCAAAATAACGTTCCGGGTTTTTTATAATGTGACTTATTCGACAGCTTATTGACTGATAAAAATAACGCGTTAATTAGGATTGTTTTTAATGACTTTGTTTAAAATATTTAAAAAATGATTGTTAGACTTTTTTTAATAATGTTGCGGTCAGTTCCCAGGAATTTATAACAATGGATTTTGTGTGACTTTGCTCAAACGAAATGATGTCGCAGCCCGATATGGTGAGCAGAGTTAAAACATCAAGCCTCATCAATCGTCAGATAATCTGAGGTGTTCAACGGTAAATATTACCGGGAGATTGCTTATGTCTGAATCATGTGAAGTGACTGAGGTCACGAAGAAAAAAGGAATACCGGCCTGGTGGGTGACCATTTTCCTGTTCTGGCTGGGATGGATTTTCATGTATGCCGACCGGACGGTATTGAACCCGGTGATGGGCGAACTGGAGAAAGAGTTTGGCTTAAGTGGAACACAATTAGGCATTCTTAATTCTGTGTTTTATTTTTCTTATGCGTTATTACAGGTCCCGGCCGGAATACTGGGTGACAAAATCGGTAAGAAAAAAGTGCTGGTGCCTGGGTTTATTCTCTTTGGCGTTTTCACGGCCGTTACCGGTTGGGCAAAAAGTTGGTACACGCTGCTGTTTGCCCGCGTGGTCACGGGCGCGGGAGAAGGGACCTATTACGGTCCACAGTACGGCCTTTCTTCCGAGCAAATCCCCAAAAAATATCGCTCGCTTGGCAGCGCAATTATCAATAGCGGCATGGCCTTCGGTATCGCGCTGGGACTGATGACCTCAAGCTGGCTGGTGTACGATCAGGGTCATTCATGGCGGATGCCGTTCTACGCGATGGCGGTTCCTTCGGTACTGGTGGGAATTGCGATCTGGCTGTTTGTGAAAGAAAAGAAACGCACCGTAGATACCGACGGTCAGCCGGTAAAAAAAGGCAAATTCAGCGATCTCCTGAAAAACCGCAATCTCGTTCTGACCTATATCATGGTGTTCTGCAGCCTGTTTGGTTTCTTCGTTATTCTGACCTGGCTTCCCTATTATCTGCAAAATGAACGTGGTATTGCCGGTAGCGAAACCGGGTTTATCTCTTCGTTGGTCGCCTGGATTTCAATTCCTGGCGCACTGTTATTCTCCAGCCTGTCTGACAAATTAGGTAAGCGCAAACCGTTAATTATGTTCCTCGTCCCGGTGGCGATCATCAGCATGCTGTCCATTGTCTGGATGCCAAATATGACCGGCGTGATTGTCGCCCTGTGTGTTTACGGTCTCGTCGGCAAACTGGCGCTGGATCCCGTGCTGGTTGCGCTGGTTGCCGATAGCGTTGATGAAAATAATTACAGCACCGCGTTTGGCTTATTTAATTTTATCGGCATGAGCTCATCTATTCTTGCGCCCATTATTGCTGGTGCGGCGCGCGATATAACGGGCAGCCTGGCTTCCAGTTTTTATGTATCAGCCATTCTGTTAGCGATTGGATTGGTTGCGATGCTGTTTTTGAAAGAAAAACGTACATAAGAGGTAGCGGTAATGATTTACGCCTTTATTAAAAAGGGAAGCTTTCAGGACTCCGTCAGCCTGATGATCATTTCCCGGAAATTAAGTGAGCGGCCGGAAGTTGACCAGGTTTCCGTGATGATGGGAACGCCAGCGAATAAAGCGATGCTGGATTCTACGGGCTTCTGGCATGACGATTTTGTCGAGGCCACACCGAACGATATTTGTGTGGCGGTACGAACGCATGACGAGCAACCTGCGATCCTCGAATTAATTCGCGAACAGCTGGAAAAAGAGTTGAGCGCAATTGCCAGCGCCTCAGGCAGTTCACAGCAACTGCTGAAGGCGCGTCGCTGGGAGAGCGCGTGCCAGAAATTACCGCAGGCCAATCTGCTGCTGGTTTCGGTTGCCGGGGAGTATGCGGCCTCCGTCGCTAAAGAGGGGCTGTTGGCCGGTAAAAACGTGATGATGTTCTCCGATAACATACCGCTGGAGCAGGAAGTTGAGCTGAAAACGTTGGCTCGCGAGAAAGGGCTGATCGTGATGGGGCCGGATTGCGGGACGGCGATGATTGCCGGTAGCCCACTGGCTTTCGCGAACGTGTTGCCCGACGGCGGGATTGGCGTAATTGGGGCGTCCGGAACGGGTATTCAGGAGGTCACCTCTCAGATTGCGCTGCACCAGCAGGGGATCAGCCATGCCATCGGTTTGGGGGGGCGTGATCTGAGTGCGGAAGTGGGAGGCATCAGTGCGTTAACGGCGCTGGAGATGCTGGCGGCTGATGATGCCACGCGGGTGATCGCGTTTGTCTCCAAGCCGCCGTCGCCGCAGGTCAGAACCCGCATTATCAATGCGATGCAAAAGGTAGGTAAACCGGTGGTCGCGCTCTTTCTCGGGAATAAACCGGAACAGCGCCGTGAAGGGAATGTCTGGCTGGCGAATTCGCTTTCAGATGCCGCCCAACTGGCCGTGTTGCTGATGCGCGTGGCTCAGCAGCGCCTGATTCAACCTGAGGTGGCAGGAAAAGGCATTTATGGGCTGTATGCCGGCGGAACCCTCGCGGCTGAAGCGGCGATGTTGCTTTCGGCCGGACTGGGTGTGCCGGTGAGCGAAAGCCACGCTGCTGGCGTCATGCTCGACGCGCAGGGCCACCGCATTGTCGATCTGGGGGATGACAGCTACACGTTGGGCAGACCGCACCCGATGATCGACCCGACAACCCGCAGCATTGAAATCGAAAAGCTGGCAGCGATGCCGGACGTGGGCGTGCTGCTGCTGGATGTAGTGCTGGGCTATGGCGCTTGTGCTGACCCGGCGGGCGCCGTTGTTGAGGCTGTCGAGCAGGTTCGCGCAACGCGGAACGCGCCGCTGGTCACCATCGCCACCCTGACCGGAACCGATGCCGACCCACAGGGACGCAGTGGACAAACTGACATCCTGCGTGATGCAGGCATCGCCGTGGTGGAAACCCTGGAAGAGGCCGTGTTGCTCGCAATCAGCCTGACACATCATCAGGACTCCCGCCCATCCGTTGAACCTAACCCCTTGCTGGATGGTGTACAGGTGATCAATGCCGGACTGCGCAGCTTCGCGCTGGATCTGCAAAGCAGCGGCACGCCGGTTGTGCATTATCAGTGGGCGCCGATTGCCGGTGGCAATGTGCGTCTCGCCAGTTTACTCAAGCAGTTACATTAATTCAGAGGTACCGATATGTATTCATCAATTGCACAGGCCAACGACGCCATTATTGAACGCATCAAAGCCGCACGCCCGCACTGGGTTGCTGTCCGTCCTGCGAAAGAGGCGGTGGTTGAATTGTCCTCCGGGCGTAAATTGCTGCACGCCGGCCCGCCGATTGCCTGGGAAGAGATGACGGGGCCCATGCGCGGTGCCTGTATCGGCGCATCGCTGTTTGAGGGGTGGGCAACCACTGAAGAGGAGGCCGTCAGTCTCCTGAGCCAGGGCGAAGTGGAATTTATCCCGTGCCATCATGTCGGCGCCGTCGGCCCGATGGGCGGCATCACCTCGGCGAATATGCCAGTGTTGGTCGTACGAGACGTGGTGCACGGCAATCAGTCCTGTTGCAACCTGAACGAAGGGATCGGCAAGGTCATGCGTTTCGGCGCCTACGGTGAGGATGTGCAGATGCGTCTACGCTGGATGCGCGATACGCTGGCACCGGTGTTACAGGAGGCCTTATCGTGCATGGATAACGGCGTGGATCTGACGGCGATGATGGCCCAGGCGATTACGATGGGGGACGAATTCCATCAGCGTAATATCGCGGCCTCGTCGCTACTGCTGCGCACGCTGTCTCCTGTGATCGCCGGTCTTGACCGCCCGAAAGCTGAAATCATTGAGGTGCTGCAATTCCTGAGCGTGACCGATCAGTTCTTCCTTAACCTGGCGATGGCCTACAGCAAAGCGGTGATGGATGCGGCGGCAGTGATTAAAGCCGGTTCGGTGGTGACGGCAATGACGCGCAACGGGCGTGAGTTCGGGATTCGCGTCAGCGGTACCGGTGACCGTTGGTTTACCGCGCCAGTGAATACACCGCAGGGTTTGTTCTTTACCGGCTACAGTCAGGCTGACGCTAACCCGGATATCGGTGATAGTGCCATTACCGAGACGCTGGGCATCGGTGGCGCAGCCATGATTGCTGCGCCTGGCGTGACGCGTTTCGTCGGCGCGGGCGGTATGGGGGCCGCGCTGGAAACGTCCGAGGAGATGGCGGAAATCTACCTCGCCAACAACCCTTTGTTCCAGATCCCGTCCTGGGATTTCAAAGGGGCGTGTCTGGGGCTGGATATCCGTCGCGTCGTGGAAACGGGGATTACGCCGCTGATCAACACCGGTATCGCCCACCGCGAAGCCGGAATCGGTCAGGTTGGCGCAGGGACCGTACGCGCACCGTTGTTGTGCTTTGAAAAAGCGCTGGAAGCGCTGGCGGAAGAACATCACATCACGGCGTAACAGCAATGCCCGGTGGCGCTAACGCTTACCGGGCCTACGGATCTGCGTCAATCGTAGGCCGGATAAGGTGAAGCCGCGATCCGGCATTTCGGAGCAACCTATGTTCATTCTCAATGCCCTGGCCTGCGCCGGGCTTTATCGACTTCCAGAGGGTGAATGGACGCTGCACAGTCGCTTCTCGCAGGCGATCAATTTCAGCCATGCAAATGGCGAATTACTGACGTTATACCGCTACGGTAAAGGCATGGGGCCGACCGGCGTACTGTTGAGTCGTACACAGTTTTCCCGCCTGACGACGGTTTCGCGCCTGTGCAAAACCGGGGATCTGCTGACCGGGCAGGGGGTAACCCTTCGCCCCCAGCGCCAGCTCAGGCTGCAACTGACTCCTTCCGCCATCGCACTGCTCGACCTGTCTTCTTGTGTCCAGCAAACGGGTTTGGGGGGCACACTCAATCAGCCACTCCATACCCTGTCGTGCTATTCAGAGATCGTTGCCGGGCTGGAGCGTTGGGCGAAGGGCGCCGCGCCTGACTGGCGCTGGCTTATCGGACGAGGCCCCGGACTCACGCCCAGCGGTGATGATATGCTTACGGGAATGCTGGCGGTCTTTATTGCTGCCGGGATACCGGTTCACCTTTTTTTACCCCCGGCGGATCAACTTGCGCGGCTGACAACTTCGGTAAGCTGTAGCTATCTTAATAGCGCCAGAGTGGGCGAATTTTCGACGCCGGTGTTGGGGGTGATGCGCAGCTTGCATACCGGGCGTGACGCAGGCCACGCACTTCGTCGTCTGCTCACGGTGGGGCACACCTCCGGCGCTGACACTGTGTTAGGGATTGCGCTGGCGCAACGCTGGTTGCAGATGGCTGACTCAAGGGGAAAGCATGCTCGATCAGGAAACAATACGCACATTTATTCGGGTAGCTGAAACGGAGAGTTTTTCCCGCGCTGCCAGCTCACTGCATAAAACGCCTGCGGCAATCAGCTACCGCATCAAAACGCTCGAGGAGCAGGTGGGGACGCAGCTCTTTTTACGAACCACGCGTTCCGTCAGCCTGACGTTGGCCGGTCAGCATCTGCTCGAACATTGTCGCCAGTGGCTAAACTGGCTGGACGCCATGCCTGATGAGTTGCAGCAGATTAATGCGGGCGTTGAGCGTCAGGTTAATATCGTCATCAACAATTTGCTCTATCAGCCGCAGACGACCGCCGATTTACTGACGTGGCTGCATCAACAATTTCCCTTCACCCGTTTCCAGATCTCCCGCCAGGTCTATATGGGCGTGTGGGATTCGTTGCTGTATGACGACTATCAACTGGCGATTGGCGTGACCGGTTCCGAATCGCTGTCAAACAACATTTCGCTGCTGCCGCTGGGGGACATTAGCTGGCAGTTTGTGGTGGCGCAGAATCACCCGCTGGCCAGCCATCCGGCAACGGTGTTATCGGATGATATGCTGCGTCGCTACCCCGCTATCAATATTGAAGATACGTCGCGCACGCTCACCCGTCGCGTGGCCTGGCTGCTGAGCGGACAAAAGGAAATTAAAGTCCCGGATCTCAGCACCAAGCTGGCCTGTCACTTAAGTGGCCTGGGCGTCGGTTTTTTACCGGAACGTCTGTGTCGACCTTACGTAGAATCCGGTGCACTGGTGGCTCGTTCGGTGGTGAACCCTCGCCAGCCGTCACCGCTCTCTATCGCCTGGAAGAATGCCGGAAGTGGAAAAGTGGTCAGTGAAATCGCCGCAATTTTTAAACAAAAACATGTGCTGGTGGGGGGATTTTTGCGGATGGTCGATCGTCCCGCAGAACGGCAATAGTCGTGATATCCAGAATTGGAACATAACGAAAATGGCATATTCACCCATTATTGTTTACCTTTAACGGGGTGTTTTCGTGAGATTGATCTCATTTGCTCTGATTTGTTATGACCAAGGAACATGTAATGGAAGATTTGAATGTTGTCGACAGCATCAACGGTGCGGGGACCTGGCTGGTCCGCAACCAGGAATTGCTGTTGAGCTATGCCGTCAACATCGTGGCGGCAGTGGCCATTGTTATTGTCGGGATGATCGTGGCGCGCCTGGTGTCGAATACGGTTAACCGCCTGATGGTGGCGCGTCATATCGATGCTACCGTGGCAGACTTTCTCTCCGCGCTGGTGCGCTATGGAATTATTGCCTTCACGCTGATTGCCGCACTGGGCCGGGTAGGGGTACAGACGGCGTCGGTGATTGCGGTGCTCGGTGCCGCCGGTTTAGCGGTCGGTCTGGCGTTGCAGGGATCGTTGTCTAACCTTGCCGCAGGCGTTCTGCTGGTCATGTTCCGTCCGTTCCGTGCCGGTGAGTATGCGGATCTGGGCGGCGTTGCCGGGACGGTGCTGAATGTGCAGATTTTCTCCACCACCATGCGAACCGTGGACGGTAAAATTGTCGTGATCCCGAACGGTAAAATCATTGCCGGCAATATCATCAACTTTTCCCGCGAGCCGGTACGCCGTAATGAATTTATTATCAGCGTCGCTTACGACTCTGATATCGATAAGGTGAAACAGATCCTCACCGGGATTATCGAGTCAGAAGATCGCATTCTGAAAGATCGCGAAATGACGGTGCGTCTGAATGAGTTGGGCGCGTCGTCGATTAACTTTGTGGTGCGCGTCTGGAGCAACAGCGGCGATCTGCAAAATGTGTACTGGGACGTGCTGGAGCGGATTAAGCGTGAGTTTGATGCCGCTGGAATCAGCTTCCCGTATCCGCAGATGGACGTGAATTTCAAACGTGTGAAAGAAGGCGCGGCAGAATAATGGTATGCCGGATGCGCACCGTGGCATCCGGCAACCTTCCCTCGTCATTAATTTCCCTAATCCGCGATTAATATTATCCATTTCCGCTAATAATCATCCCGCGCTATAGTCTGCGCTATAGAGACAACGCTCAGGATGATTACCGTGATATCGTATTATTTTCAAGGTCTTGCGCTTGGCGCAGCCATGATACTTCCGCTCGGCCCGCAGAATGCTTTTGTGATGAATCAGGGGATTCGTCGCCAGTATCACATCATGATTGCGCTACTGTGCGCCGTCAGCGATCTGCTGCTGATTTGCGCCGGGATTTTTGGCGGCAGCGCATTACTGATGCAGTCGCCGTGGTTGTTGGCGCTGGTCACCTGGGGCGGTGTCGCCTTTTTGCTGTGGTACGGCTTTGGCGCCTTAAAGACGGCGATGAGCAGCAATCTGGAACTGGCCAGCGCGGAAGTGATGAAGCAGGGGCGCTGGAAGATTATCGCCACCATGCTGGCGGTGACATGGCTGAATCCACACGTCTACCTGGATACATTCGTGGTGCTGGGCAGTCTGGGTGGACAACTGGATGTCGAACCCAAACGCTGGTTCGCGCTCGGCACCGTCAGCGCCTCCTTCTTGTGGTTCTTCGGTCTGGCGTTGCTGGCGGCGTGGCTTGCGCCGCGACTGCGCACGGCTAAAGCGCAGCGGATCATCAATACGCTGGTCGGTCTGGTGATGTGGTTCATCGCTTTTCAACTGGCAAAAGAAGGCGTTGCGCATGTTCACGCCTTGTTCAACTAAGCGCCAGTCCGTTACGCTCCAGGCGTTGTCTGATGGACAACGCACTATTTCGCGCTAAGCTTGCCTGCATGCGCCCTGAAATTTGGGGCAATTTACGTAACATGGAGGAGCGACAGTGAAGTTCAAAGTGATGGCCCTGGCGGCATTAGTGGGATTCAGTGCAATGTCGGTGCAGGCAGGCGAATTGCCTGACGGACCGCACATCGTGACTTCCGGGACGGCAAGCGTGGACGCTGCACCTGATATTGCCACGCTGGCAATTGAGGTTAATGTTGCGGCGAAAGACGCAGCGACGGCGAAGAAACAGGCTGATGAGCGCGTTGCGCAATACCTTTCTTTCCTTGAGCAAAATCAGGTCGCGAAAAAAGACATCAGCTCAGCGAACCTGCGCACTCAACCGGATTACGACTATCAGAATGGGAAAAGCGTTCTGAAAGGGTATCGTGCGGTACGTACTGTCGAAGTGACGCTGCGTCAGTTAGATAAACTCAACCCGCTGCTGGACGGCGCGTTGAAAGCGGGGCTGAACGAAATTCGTTCCGTTTCGTTGGGCGTGGCGCAACCGGATGCTTATAAAGACAAAGCGCGTAAAGCGGCGATTGATGATGCTATTCATCAGGCGCAGGAACTGGCGGCCGGTTTTAACAGCAAACTGGGTCCGGTTTACAGCGTGCGTTACCATGTCTCGAACTATCAGCCAAGCCCGATGGTGCGGATGATGAAAGCGGATGCGGCACCGGTGTCAGCGCAGGAAACTTACGAGCAGGCGGCGATTCAGTTTGATGATCAGGTCGATGTGGTGTTCCAACTGGAACCTGCAGCGGGTCAGCAACCGGCAACGGCTAAAGCGCAATAATCGAAAATGCCGGATGGCGCTGCGCTTATCCGGCCTACAGATACGCGTCCTGTAGGCCGGATGAGGCATTTGCGCCACCATCCGGCAATCTTACTGATTACTTCGCGATACGTTTGTACTTGATACGCTTCGGCTCCAGCGCGTCTGCGCCCAGCGTGCGTTTCTTGTACTCTTCGTATTCAGTGAAGTTACCTTCGAAGAACTCCACTTTCCCTTCATCCTGGTAGTCCAGAATGTGGGTGGCGATACGGTCAAGGAACCAACGGTCGTGCGAGATAACCATTGCGCAACCCGGGAACTCCAGTAGGGCGTTTTCCAGCGCGCGCAGGGTTTCGATATCCAGGTCGTTGGTCGGTTCATCGAGCAGCAGCATGTTGCCGCCAACCTGTAACAGTTTCGCCAGATGCAGACGACCACGCTCACCGCCAGACAGTTCGCCGACGCGTTTGCCCTGATCAACACCTTTGAAGTTAAAGCGGCCCACATAGGCGCGACTTGGCATTTCGGTGTTGCCGATCTTCATGATATCCAGCCCGCCGGACACTTCTTCCCACACGGTTTTGCTGTTATCCATGGCATCACGGAACTGATCGACGGAAGCCAGCTTAACGGTTTCACCCAGCGTAATGGTGCCGCTGTCTGGCTGTTCCTGACCGGACATCATACGGAACAGGGTGGATTTACCCGCGCCGTTCGGACCGATGATCCCGACGATTGCGCCTTTCGGTACGGAGAAGCTCAGATCGTCAATCAGCACGCGGTCGCCGTAGGATTTACGCAGGTGGCTGACTTCAACGACTTTATCGCCCAGACGCGGTCCAGGTGGAATAAACAGTTCGTTGGTTTCGTTACGTTTCTGGTATTCAGTGCTGTTCAGCTCTTCAAAGCGTGCCAGACGGGCTTTGCCCTTAGACTGACGGCCTTTCGCGCCCTGACGAACCCACTCCAGCTCTTTCTCGATAGATTTACGGCGCGCCGCTTCCTGAGAGGCTTCCTGCGCCAGACGCTGATCTTTCTGCTCAAGCCAGGAGGAGTAGTTACCTTCCCACGGAATACCTTCGCCGCGGTCAAGTTCGAGGATCCAGCCTGCGACGTTATCGAGGAAGTAACGGTCGTGGGTAATCGCCACCACGGTGCCTTCGAAGTCGTGCAGGAAGCGTTCCAGCCAGGCCACAGATTCTGCATCCAGGTGGTTGGTCGGTTCGTCGAGCAGCAGCATGTCAGGTTTTTCTAACAGCAGACGGCACAGTGCGACACGGCGACGTTCACCCCCGGAGAGGGTCGCGATTTTGGCGTCCCAGTCTGGCAGACGCAGGGCGTCGGCAGCGCGCTCCAGTTGCACGTTCAGGTTATGACCGTCGTGCGCCTGAATGATCTCTTCAAACTTGCCCTGTTGCGCGGCCAGTTTATCGAAGTCGGCATCCGGTTCGGCATATTTCGCGTAAACCTCATCCAGACCTTTCAGTGCGTTGACCACTTCCGCCACCGCTTCTTCAACAGACTCGCGTACGGTGTGTTCAGGGTTAAGCTGAGGTTCCTGCGGCAGGTAACCAATTTTGATGCCAGGCTGCGGGCGGGCTTCGCCTTCAATATCTGTATCGATGCCCGCCATGATGCGCAGCAGGGTGGACTTACCGGCACCGTTAAGGCCCAGTACGCCGATTTTTGCGCCAGGGAAGAAGCTCAGCGAGATGTTTTTAAGAATATGACGTTTCGGCGGAACGACTTTGCCGACACGATGCATGGTATAAACGAATTGGGCCACGTTGGACTCGCCTCTGTATTTATCGTGATGAATATACCCGTCATACTTCAAGCTGCATGTGCGTTGGCTGCACTCGTTCACCCCAGTCACTTACTTATGTAAGCTCCTGGGGAATTTACTCCCTTGCCGCCTTCCTGCAACTCGAATTATTTAGGATATAGATGTTTTCAGAGGCGAAGTGTAGCCTTTTTCCCTTCTCAATCCCAGCCAGCAGATCTCACTCGCAGTAAAAGTAAAAAAGTGTCCGCGACGTGGCGTAAATGCCAATGACTGGTTAGCATGAAATCATTAGGCGGCATGAGGCTGCAACGACGTATCATATTTAGAGGAAGAGCTTGTGGACAAAGCCCAACGATTTACCAGGCGTCTTATTGCCGCCGGTGTGTGCCTGCTGACGCTAAGTCAGGCTGCGCGAGCCGATTCACTGGATGAACAGCGTAACCGTTACGCACAAATTAAGCAGGCCTGGGATAACCGACAGATGGATGTCGTGGAGCAGATGATGCCGGGCCTGAAGAATTACCCCCTGTATCCCTATCTGGAATATCGGCAAATCACCGATGATCTGATGAATCAGCCGACCGTCACGGTGACCAACTTTGTCCGTGCCAACCCAACCCTGCCGCCAGCGCGTACGCTGGAATCGCGTTTCGTAAACGAGCTGGCGCGGCGTGAAGACTGGCGCGGATTATTAGCGTTTAGCCCGGAGAAGCCGAGAACCACCGAGGCGCAGTGCAATTACTATTACGCGAAGTGGAATACCGGGCAAACGGAAGAGGCCTGGCAGGGGGCGAAAGCGCTGTGGCTGACCGGTAAAAGCCAGCCCAATGCCTGTGACAAACTGTTCAGCGTCTGGCGCGCGTCTGGTACACAGGATCCGCTCTCTTACCTGGAGCGTATTCGCCTGGCGATGAAAGCGGGCAATACCGGACTGGTGACGGTACTGGCCGGGCAGATGCCGGCAGAGTACCAGACGATTGCGTCAGCGATTATCTCACTGGCGAACAATCCGAACAGCGTCATGACCTTTGCGCGCACCACCGGTGCGACCGATTTCACCCGTCAGATGGCCGCGGTGGCCTTTGCCAGCGTCGCTCGTCAGGATGCGGAAAACGCACGTCTGATGATTCCGTCACTGGTGCAGGCGCAGCAGTTGAATGAAGATCAAACCCAGGAATTGCGCGATATCGTCGCCTGGCGATTAATGGGCAACGACGTCACCGACGAGCAGGCGAAATGGCGAGACGACGCGATTATGCGCTCGCAGTCCACCACGCTGGTGGAGCGTCGGGTGCGCATGGCGCTCGGGACTGGCGATCGCCGTGGCCTGAACACCTGGCTGGCGCGTCTGCCGATGGAAGCGAAGGAGAAGGACGAATGGCGCTACTGGCAGGCCGATTTGCTGCTGGAGCGGGGACGGGAAGCGGAAGCAAAAGAGATCCTGCATGCGCTGATGCAGCAGCGCGGTTTCTACCCGATGGTGGCAGCGCAGCGTCTGGGAGAAGAGTACGTTCTGAAAATTGATAAAGCGCCGGGCGATGTGAATAACGCGTTGACTCAGGGAGCGGAAATGGCCCGCGTTCGCGAACTGATGTACTGGAATATGGATAACACCGCCCGCAGCGAATGGGCGAATCTCGTCACCAGCCGGACGAAGACGGAGCAGGCGCAACTGGCGCGTTATGCCTTCAATAATCAGTGGTGGGATCTGAGCGTGCAGGCGACGATCGCCGGTAAACTCTGGGATCATCTGGAGGAGCGCTTCCCGCTGGCGTATCAGGATCTCTTTACCCGCTATACCCGCGGCAAAGATATTCCGCAAAGCTATGCGATGGCGATCGCGCGTCAGGAAAGCGCCTGGAACCCGAAGGTGAAATCGCCGGTCGGCGCCAGCGGGCTGATGCAGATTATGCCAGGTACCGCGACGCACACGGTGAAGATGTTCTCTATTCCGGGTTACAGCAGCCAGAATCAGTTACTGGATCCGGAAACCAATATCAACATCGGCACCAGCTACCTGCAGTACGTCTATCAGCAGTTTGGCAATAATCGGATCTTCTCGTCAGCGGCTTACAACGCCGGACCCGGGCGCGTGCGTACCTGGCTTGGCAACAGCGCGGGACGGATCGACGCCGTGGCGTTTGTCGAGAGTATTCCCTTCTCGGAAACGCGTGGCTATGTGAAGAACGTGCTGGCTTACGATGCTTACTATCGCTATTTCATGGGGCAGAAAGACACCCTGATGAGCGATTCTGAGTGGCAGAGACGTTATTAATCTGGTGGGTTATGTTATGATTTGTACTCGTGTGTGAGTACAACAGGGCGGCATAACATGACCCAGCATTCCCCTTATTCATCGGCGATGGCCGAACAACGTAATCAGGAGTGGCTTCGTTTTGTGGAGTTGCTCCGCCAGTCTTACGCAGAGGATCTGCACTTACCGCTGTTGCAACTGATGCTGACCCCGGATGAGCGCGAAGCGCTGGGGACGCGTGTACGCATTATCGAAGAGTTATTACGTGGCGAAATGAGCCAGCGCGAGCTTAAAAACGAGCTGGGTGCAGGGATTGCCACTATTACCCGCGGCTCTAACAGCCTGAAATCTGCCCCGGTTGAATTGCGTCAGTGGCTTGAAGCCGTATTGTTGAAAAACGCCTGAAAAGCGTTTTCGTAGGCCTGATAAGCGTAGCGCCATCAGGCCCGCAGCCGCACCATCGCCGGATGACGACGTCGTCTTATCCGGCCTACACTCTCACTGATAAATCGCGTTATGAAACGGGCTGAGCGCCAGAATCACCGCCTGGTGGTAGACGCTGGCGCGCGTCAGTTTCCCGGCGGTAAACACGCCAATCGCCCCTTCTTTTCGGCCAATCTTATCGATACCTGTGTAGTGTGACATCACCGGGCCCAGCGCTTCACCCTCGCGCACTTTTTCAAGGATCACCGCAGGCAGCGGCAGCGTTGCAGAACGCGCTTCACCGCGCTGGGTTGCGTTTTCGACAACCACCCAACTGAAGGTTGCGTCTTCATCAATACCCGCTTCGATGGCTACCCAGAAGTCGGCATCGGGGCGCGCACGACGAGCGTTTTCGACCCGATTCCGTGCGCCAGCACGCGTTTCAGGACTTCCGAAGGGTTGTTCCGGTACGCCGCTATCGACGTCCACGGACTCAATATGGCAGGATCCTTCACCGAAGATCTCGTTAAATGCCTGCAGAATTGCCTGAATTTTGGCGGGATTGGTGGTTGCTGAGACAACATGGTGCATAATTAAGCTCGATTTTATAAAAACTCTTTGCAGTATACGGAAAAATAGCATGTTACAGGTATACCTTGTTCGCCACGGTGAAACGCAGTGGAACGCCGAGCGACGCATTCAAGGCCAGTCCGACAGTCCGCTGACCGCTAAAGGTGAGCAACAAGCTATGCAGGTAGGTGACCGCGCGAAAAGCCTCGGTATCACCCACGTTATTAGTAGCGATTTGGGACGTACCCGCCGCACCGCTGAAATCATCGCCCAGGCCTGTGGTTGTGATGTCACCTTAGATGCTCGCCTGCGCGAGCTGCACATGGGCGTGCTGGAAAAACGTCATATTGATACCCTGACCGAAGAAGAAGAGAACTGGCGTCGCCAGTTAGTCAACGGCACCGTCGACGGACGTATTCCCGAAGGGGAGTCGATGCAGGAGCTGAGCGATCGTGTTCATGGCGCGCTTGCCGCGTGCCTGGATCTGCCGCAGGGGAGTCGTCCGCTGTTGGTCAGTCATGGCATTGCGCTGGGCTGTCTGGTCAGTACGATTCTGGGGCTTCCTGCCTATGCTGAACGCCGCTTGCGCCTGCGTAATTGCTCGATTTCGCGGGTGGATTATCAGGAAAGCCTGTGGCTGGCGCCGGGATGGGTGGTTGAAACGGCAGGGGACATCTCGCATCTGGACGCCCCTGCGTTGGATGAGCTACAGCGCTAACGGCGAATCGGAATCAGGAATTCGCAGCGCAGGTTAATAGGGCGGTCACCGGCTTTGGCATCTTCAGCCGGGTAGTACCGCTCGATATCCTGGCCCTTACGGCGTGTCAGGTTCAGGAGCGGCATGCAGGTACCATAGACCGTCAGGATGAACTCCTGAACGCCCGTTCCCAGTCCCTCGTAAGTAAACATCACATACTCGCCGCCCTGTAACAGCACCGGTTGTGCCGACTGTACGTAACCGTTGGCTTGATCCTGCGGCAGCGCTGTGGTGTAGAACACTTCCTGCTCGTCATCTTTTTCATGACTGGGACGCGTTTCGTTCAGGCCATAGAGTACTGGCGGAATTGTTGGCGCGTGGCCGAGGAAATCGTGCCAGAACTGATAGCGCATTTCGTGGCGGAAATCGGAAATTTGTTCCAGCGAACACGAGTAACTCTGTGTGACACCCAGCAGTTGCATATCTTCCAGAGTGACAAACTTATGTTCAGGCATGGCAAATTCGCCCAGACGCAGAGGCGGGCGAATACCGTATGCGCTCCATTCCGGTGAACGGCGATACAGTGCAGGCGTCTGGGAAAACTGTTTCTTAAAGGCGCGGGTGAACGTTTGTTGAGAGTCGAAGCGGTACTGCAGGGCAATATCCAGAATCGGACGAGCCGTCAGGCGAAGCGCAACGGCGGATTTCGATAAGCGGCGCGCGCGGATATACGCGCCAATCGCATGGCCCGTCACGTCCTTAAACATTCTCTGCAGGTGCCACTTGGAATAACCCGCTTTCGCCGCCACATTATCAAGCGACAGGGGTTGATCCAGATGACCTTCCAGCCAGATTAATAGGTCGCGAATAATGCCGGCCTGATCCATAAAATATCCTCATCCTTTCAACTACAAACACCTGACATCAGATTATTGGATAATAGCATTTTTTGCTGTTTTAGCATTCAGTGTTTTTTTTGCGCATTAATGCTTTTTTTGGATTCGATAAAACGAGATTATTGTAATCCTGTGATCTGTAAACAGTTTCTTTTACAATGTCGAATAATTGCGCAGCGTAAAATTTAATAATGGTAACAATATGAAATACAAGAGTTTAATCCTTTCCTCCCTGTTGGTCATGCTGGCACCGCTGGCATCTGCCGAGCAGATCGGTTCCGTCGATACGGTGTTTAAGATCTTTGGACCAGATCATAAAATTGTCGTGGAGGCGTTTGACGATCCCGATGTTAAAAACGTGACCTGCTACGTCAGTCGTGCCAAAACCGGTGGCATAAAAGGCGGGCTGGGGCTGGCAGAAGATACTTCTGATGCCGCCATCTCCTGCCAGCAGGTAGGACCGGTAGAACTGAGCGACAGAATCAAGAACGGTAAAGCGCAGGGCGAAGTGGTCTTTAAGAAACGCACCTCGCTGGTCTTCAAATCCTTACAGGTCGTGCGTTTCTATGATGCCAAACGCAACGCGCTGGCCTATCTGGCCTATTCCGACAAGGTGGTCGACGGGTCGCCGAAAAATGCCATTAGCGCGGTACCTATCATGCCGTGGCGCGAATAACAGGGAAGCATTATGCAGCAGGTGTCGGTCTGGCTGGTGGAAGATGAGCAGGGTATCGCGGATACCCTGATTTATATGCTCCAGCAGGAAGGGTTTTGCGTGGAAGCCTTTGAGCGCGGGCAGCCCGCGCTGGATAAAGCGCGTCATCAGTGCCCGGATGTGGCGATTCTCGATGTCGGGTTGCCGGATATCAGCGGCTTTGAGCTGTGCCGACGATTGCTGGAATACCATCCGGCATTACCGATCCTCTTTCTGACGGCGCGCAGTGACGAGGTGGATCGTCTGCTGGGGCTGGAAATCGGTGCCGACGATTACGTCGCCAAACCGTTTTCGCCGCGGGAAGTCTGCGCCAGAGTCCGCACGCTGCTACGTCGGGTGAAGAAGTTTTCCACGCCGTCGCCTGTTGTCAAAACCGGCCATTTTGAGCTGAATGAACCGGCTGCCGAAGTGGCCTGGTTTGGCACGCCCCTGTCGCTCACGCGCTATGAGTTTTTGCTGCTGAAAACGCTGCTGTTATCCCCAGGGCGTGTCTATTCGCGCCAGCAACTGATGGATATCGTCTGGGCCGATGCGCAGGATACATACGACCGGACGGTCGATACGCACATCAAAACGCTGCGCGCCAAACTGCGCGCTATCAACCCGACGCTCTCGCCGATCAACACGCATCGTGGGATGGGCTACAGCCTGAGGAGCCTCTGATGCGCATTGGCATGCGTTTGCTGTTGGGCTATTTCCTGATTGTCGCTGTTGCCGCGTGGTTTGTTCTCTCTATTTTTGTACAGGAGATTAAACCTGGCGTACGGCGCGCAACAGAAGGGACGCTGATCGATACCGCCACGCTGCTGGCGGCGCTGGCGCGTGACGATCTCCTGTCGGGTAACCCGGCGCATGGCCAACTGGCGCAGGCGTTTACGCAACTGCATAACCGTCCCTTTCGTGCCAACATCAGCGGAATCAATAAAGTCCGCAACGAGTACCATGTTTACATGACGGATGCGCAGGGCAACGTGGTGTTTGACTCCGTCAATAAAGCGGTCGGGCAGGATTACTCTCGCTGGAACGATGTCTGGCTAACGCTGCGTGGACAGTATGGCGCGCGCAGTACGCCGCAGGATCCCGCCGATCCGGAAAGCTCGGTCATGTATGTTGCTGCGCCGGTTGTCGACAGCGGAAAGATCATCGGCGTGCTCAGTGTGGGAAAACCCAATGCCGCGATGGCGCCGGTGATTAAACGCAGCGAACGGCGGATCCTTTGGGCCAGCGCGATTCTGCTTGGCATTGCGCTGATGATTGGCGCCGGGATGGTCTGGTGGATTAACCGTTCGATTGCCCGCCTGACGCGCTATGCGGATTCCGTAACCGAAAACCAGCCGATGCCGCTGCCCGAACTGGGCAGCAGTGAGTTGCGCAAGCTGGCGCAGGCGCTGGAGAGTATGCGTCTGAAGCTGGAAGGCAAGAATTACATCGAACAGTACGTGTACGCGCTTACCCACGAGCTGAAGAGTCCGCTGGCAGCCATTCGCGGCGCGGCGGAAATTCTGCGGGAAAATCCGCCTCCGGACATTGTTAAGCGCTTTACCGACAATATTCTCAGCCAAAATGCGCGGATGCAGGCGCTGGTTGAAACCTTGCTGCGCCAGGCGCGGCTGGAAAACCGTCAGGATATTGCCCTCTCTCCGGTTGCGGTCGATGAACTGTTTGCGCAAATCAGCGACGCGCGCGCTATTCAACTGGCGACGAAGGCGATATCGCTGGAGATTGTGTCCTCGGCGTTAAGCGTCTCTGCGGAGCCGGCGCTGCTGGAACAGGCGTTGGGTAACCTGCTGGACAATGCCATTGATTTCACCCCGGCAGGCGGAGCGATCACCCTCAGCGCACAGGCGCATGCAGAGACGGTGACGCTGACGGTGGCCGATACCGGTACAGGCATTCCTGATTTTGCCTTACCGCGGATATTTGACCGCTTTTACTCACTGCCGCGTGAGAATGGCCTCAAAAGCAGCGGTTTGGGACTGGCGTTCGTCCGCGAAGTGGCGCGACTGTTGAAGGGGAGTGCGGAATTACGTAACCGGCCGGAAGGCGGCGTCGAGGCCACGCTCACACTTCACCGTCACTTCACATAACTTCAAATTCCCCCCACATAGCGTGCGTACTCTGCGGGTATTGCATAAGGAGAACGCTATGTTGAAATCCCCCCTGTTCTGGAAAATCGTCACCTTAGGTGGCGCGATTGTGTTGCTGCTGATCCCCCTGATGATGGTCCGGCAGATTATTGTGGAACGTGCTGATTATCGTGATGCGGTGGAAGATGCGATTCGGCAGAGTACCAGCGGACCGCAAAAAGTGGTCGGTCCGCTAATTGCCGTACCCGTGACCGAGTTATACACCGTGCTGGAAAATGAGAAAGAGGTGCAGCACAGGCGCAGTTTTATCCACTTCTGGTTGCCGGAGTCGCTGATGGTGGAGGGGAACCAGAATGTCGAACCGCGAAAAGTGGGCATCTACGAAGGGCAGGTCTGGCATACCGATGTTACGCTGAAAGCGGAGTTTGATGCCGCGCGACTGAGTGAACTGAACCGGCCCAACGTAACCCTTGGAAAACCGTTTATCGTGGTTGGTGTGGGCGATGCGCGGGGGATTGGCGTGGTGAAAGCACCGAAGGTGAACGGAATGGCGCTTGCCGTCGAACCGGGGACGGGATTAACGGACCGCGGGGAGGGGCTCCACATTCCGCTTCCGGATGCGCAATGGGCGATGCGCGATGTGAACCTGGCGATGTCACTCAATTTAAGCGGTACCGGCTCTTTCTCGGTGGTTCCGGTGGGGCGCAGCAGCCAAATGACGCTCACCAGCAACTGGCCGCATCCCAACTTCCTCGGTGATTTTCTACCCGACAAGCGCGAAATCAGCGTGTCAGGGTTTCAGGCGCAGTGGCAAAGCAGTTGGTTTGCCAATAACCTGGGCGATCGGTTTGTGGATGCGCGAAAAGACGGGTGGTATAACCTGCCGTCATTTAGCGTCGCGGTTGCCACTCCTGCCGATCAGTATCAACTGACGGATCGGGCGACGAAGTATGCCATTCTGCTGATTACACTGACATTTATGGCTTTCTTCGTGTTCGAAACATTGACGGGTAAAAAATTGCATCCGATGCAGTATCTGCTGGTGGGGCTGTCGCTGGTGATGTTTTATTTGCTGTTGCTGGCGCTCTCAGAACACATTGGTTTCACCCAGGCATGGATTGTCGCAAGCCTGGTGGGCGCGTTGATGAACGGGGTTTATCTCCAGGCGGTGCTACAGGGTTGGCGTAGTAGCGTGGTCTTCACTCTGGCATTGTTAGCGCTGGATGGCGTGATGTGGGTACTGCTGCGCTCGGAAGACAGCGCGCTGCTGTTAGGGACGAGTGTGCTGTTGTTGGCGCTGGGGAGCGTGATGTTCTTGACGCGACATCTGGACTGGTATGCGTTCTCGCGCGCGAAACCGACACCAACACCGACAGCGCCGAAACCGTCCGCACCCGTGGACGATGCGCTACGCGTCTGGAAGTGAATTTAGCAAAAAGCAGATAAGAAAAACGGCGCATTGAGCGCCGTTTTTTTGACGGTGGTAACCCGATTAATCCTGCAGATCGCCACAAAAACGGTAACCTTCACCGTGAATAGTCGCGATAATTTCCGGCGTATCCGGCGTGGATTCGAAATGCTTACGAATACGGCGGATGGTCACGTCAACGGTACGGTCATGCGGTTTCAGCTCACGACCGGTCATTTTCTTCAGCAGCTCAGCACGAGACTGGATCTTGCCCGGGTTCTCGCAGAAGTGCAGCATGGCACGGAACTCACTGCGCGGCAGTTTGTACTGCTCGCCATCAGGCCCGATCAGAGAACGGCTGTTGATGTCCAGTTCCCAACCGTTGAACTTGTAGCTTTCAACGCTACGGCGTTCTTCGCTGACGGTACCCAGGTTCATGGTACGAGACAGAAGGTTGCGGGCACGGATAGTCAGTTCGCGCGGGTTAAACGGCTTGGTGATGTAATCGTCTGCGCCGATTTCGAGGCCGAGGATTTTATCGACTTCGTTATCGCGGCCAGTCAGGAACATCAGCGCAACGTTAGCCTGCTCGCGCAGTTCACGCGCCAGCAGAAGACCGTTTTTGCCTGGCAGGTTGATATCCATGATCACCAGGTTGATGTCATATTCAGAGAGGATTTGATGCATTTCCGCGCCATCAGTCGCTTCGAATACATCATAGCCTTCCGCTTCGAAAATACTTTTTAACGTGTTGCGTGTTACCAACTCGTCTTCAACGATAAGAATGTGCGGGGTCTGCATGTTTGCTACCTAAATTGCCAACTAAATCGAAACAGGAAGTACAAAAGTCCCTGACCTGCCTGATGCATGTCGCAAATTAACATGATCGGCGTAACATGACTAAAGTACGTAATTGCGTTCTTGATGCACTTTCCATCAACGTCAACAACATCATTAGCTTGGTCGTGGGTAGTTTCCCTCTGGACCCGACAGTGTCAAAAACGGCTGTCATCCTAACCATTTTAACAGCAACATAACAGGCTAAGACGTACCGGACACCCAATAAAACTACGCTTCGTTGACATATATCAAGTTCAATTGTAGCACGTTAACAGTTTGATGAAATCATCGTATCCAAATGCTAGCTTTCATCACAAAATTGCAATAATCCAACTAGTTGCACAGGATAACTAATTAACACGGCGAATCCTATGAATGAGATTCATTTTAAATCAAATTATCTCTGATAAACAGAAGGATATACTGTTTCTGTTAACATAAAAAACTTTAGTAAAGTAAGGAAACAGTTTAGCGTCTTTTATGGAAGGTGAAACGGTTTTCCACTGATTTTCGTTAAAATTTTGTAAATTCGCTCCGCGTAATATCTTGACATAGTTCACACAATTGCCTGCGGACAGGTATAAAGAGTAGAAAAATGCGCATTACTATTATCCTCGTCGCTCCCGCCAGAGCGGAAAACATTGGTGCCGCGGCACGCGCCATGAAAACCATGGGATTCACGCAGTTGCGTATCGTTGACAGTCAGGCGCATCTTGAACCCGCTACGCGTTGGGTGGCGCATGGCTCCAGCGATATTATTGATAATATTGCCGTTTTCCCGACCCTTGCGGATGCGCTTGTTGATGTTGATTTTACCGTCGCTACCACGGCGCGCAGTCGGGCAAAATTTCACTACTACGCGACGCCGGCGGAACTGGTTCCGCTGCTGGAAGAAAAATCGGCCTGGATGAATCACGCCGCGCTGGTTTTTGGTCGTGAAGATTCCGGACTGACTAACGATGAACTGGCGCTGGCGGATGTTCTGACCGGCGTGCCAATGGTTGCAGATTATCCTTCATTGAATCTGGGGCAGGCGGTGATGGTCTACTGCTATCAATTAACAAATTTAATGCAACAACCCGCTAAAGAAGTCGATTCATCTGATGAATTTCAGTTACAGGCATTACGCTCGCGCATCATGACTCTATTGACCACTCTGGAGGTTGCAGATGACATCAAACTGGTCGACTGGCTGCAACAGCGTCTGGGGCAATTAGGGCAGCGAGACACGGCAATGTTGCACCGCCTGGTCCATGATATCGAAAAAAATGTCACAAAATAATAATTTGTCTTTAGTTTTCTTTATGGTGATAACTGCTAATTTCAAGAGGGGTTATCCTGCGGGTTTGGTTGAAAATAAACCCTTCGCCAGCAGCTCATGAACAAGTTTCGTCAGGTGAGTAAATCAAATATTTATTGACTTAGGTCACCAGATACTTTAACCAATATAGACATACAGCACAGACAGATTACCCGTCATACTTCGAGTTGCATGTGCGTTGGCTGCTTTTGTTCGCCCCAGTCACATAGTTTTCTATGCTCCAGGGGCTTCACGCAATTGCCGCCTTCCTGCAACACGAATTATTTAGGGTAAATAATTACAGAGTACACAACATCCATGAAACGCATCAGCACCACCATTACCACAACCATCACCATTACCACAGGTAACGGTGCGGGCTGACGCGTACAGGAAACACAGAAAAAAGCCCGCACCTGAACAGTGCGGGCTTTTTTTTCGACCAAAGGTAACGAGGTAACAACCATGCGAGTGTTGAAGTTCGGCGGTACATCAGTGGCAAATGCAGAACGTTTTCTGCGGGTTGCCGATATTCTGGAAAGCAATGCCAGGCAGGGGCAGGTAGCGACCGTTCTTTCTGCCCCCGCTAAAATTACCAACCATCTGGTGGCGATGATTGAAAAAACCATCGGAGGTCAGGACGCATTACCCAATATCAGTGATGCCGAACGTATTTTTGCCGAACTTCTGACCGGACTCGCCGACGCCCAGCCGGGCTTTCCGCTGGCGCAGTTGAAGGTGTTTGTTGAGCAGGAATTTGCCCAAATCAAACATGTGCTGCATGGGATCAGCCTGCTCGGACAGTGTCCGGACAGCATTAATGCTGCGCTCATCTGCCGTGGCGAAAAGATGTCGATCGCCATCATGGCGGGGTTACTGGAAGCGCGCGGCCACCACGTTACCGTTATTGACCCGGTCGAAAAACTGCTGGCGGTGGGGCACTACCTCGAATCCACCGTCGATATCGCCGAATCGACTCGCCGCATCGCCGCCGGGCGTATTCCCGCAGACCACATGGTGCTGATGGCCGGTTTCACTGCCGGTAATGAGAAGGGTGAACTGGTGGTGCTGGGGCGCAACGGCTCTGATTATTCTGCTGCGGTTCTGGCGGCCTGCTTACGTGCCGACTGCTGCGAGATCTGGACAGACGTCGACGGTGTATATACCTGCGACCCGCGCCAGGTACCTGACGCCAGGTTGCTGAAATCGATGTCTTATCAGGAAGCGATGGAGCTTTCCTATTTCGGCGCAAAAGTGCTTCACCCTCGTACCATTACCCCCATCGCGCAGTTCCAGATCCCTTGCCTCATCAAAAATACCGGTAACCCGCAGGCGGCAGGCACGCTGATCGGCGCCAGCCGCGATGAAGACGATCTGCCGGTGAAGGGGATTTCCAACCTCAATAATATGGCGATGTTCAACGTCTCCGGTCCTGGTATGAAAGGGATGGTGGGGATGGCGGCGCGCGTGTTTGCGGTGATGTCCCGTGCGGGAATTTCCGTGGTACTGATTACCCAGTCATCCTCTGAGTACAGCATCAGCTTCTGCGTGCCGCAGGCCGACTGCGCCCGCGCACAGCGTGCCTTGCAGGATGAATTCTATCTCGAGCTGAAAGAGGGCGTGCTGGAACCGCTGGCAGTTACTGAACGGCTGGCGATTATCTCCGTCGTTGGGGATGGTATGCGGACGCTGCGCGGTATTTCGGCGAAATTCTTTGCCGCACTGGCGCGCGCTAATATCAATATCGTGGCTATCGCTCAGGGCTCCTCCGAGCGTTCCATTTCGGTAGTGGTCAATAACGACGATGCCACGACGGGCGTACGCGTCACCCATCAGATGCTGTTCAATACCGATCAGGTGATTGAAGTGTTTGTCATTGGCGTCGGCGGGGTAGGCGGCGCGTTACTGGAGCAGCTTAAGCGCCAGCAAACCTGGCTGAAGAAAAAACATATCGACCTGCGCGTGTGCGGCGTGGCGAACTCCAGAGCGCTGTTGACCCACGTGCATGGCCTGAACCTGGAAAACTGGCAGGCCGAACTGGCTGAAGCGAAAGAGCCGTTCAATCTCGGTCGCTTAATCCGCCTGGTGAAGGAATATCACCTGCTGAACCCGGTGATTGTGGACTGTACTTCCAGTCAGGCGGTGGCCGATCAGTATGCGGACTTCTTGCGTGAAGGATTCCATGTGGTCACGCCGAACAAAAAGGCGAATACCTCGTCGATGGATTACTACCATCAGTTGCGTTTCGCTGCCGCGAAGTCACGGCGCAAATTCCTCTATGACACTAACGTGGGGGCCGGTCTGCCGGTGATCGAAAACCTGCAAAACCTGTTGAATGCGGGCGATGAATTGCTGAAGTTCTCCGGTATCCTGTCTGGTTCGCTGTCGTTTATTTTCGGTAAGCTCGATGAAGGCATGACCCTCTCTGAAGCGACCCGCATCGCGCGTGAAATGGGTTATACCGAACCCGATCCGCGTGACGATCTTTCGGGGATGGACGTGGCGCGTAAGCTGCTGATCCTCGCCCGTGAAACCGGACGCGAGCTGGAACTGTCTGACATCGTCATTGAACCGGTGTTGCCGCAAGCGTTTGATGATTCAGGCGACGTTGACGCGTTCATGGCGAATCTGCCGCAGCTTGACGATGCCTTTGCCGCGCGGGTGGCAAAAGCCCGTGATGAGGGCAAAGTATTGCGCTATGTTGGCAACATCGAAGAAGACGGCGTCTGTCGGGTGAAGATTTCTGAAGTGGACGGTAACGATCCGTTGTACAAAGTGAAAAACGGCGAAAACGCGCTGGCGTTCTACAGCCACTATTATCAACCGCTGCCGCTGGTTCTGCGCGGTTATGGCGCGGGTAACGACGTCACGGCGGCAGGGGTGTTTGCTGACCTGCTGCGCACCCTTTCATGGAAGCTAGGAGTCTAACATGGTTAAAGTTTATGCCCCGGCTTCCAGTGCCAATATGAGCGTTGGATTCGATGTGCTCGGGGCGGCGGTGACACCCGTTGATGGCTCACTGCTGGGCGACGTGGTAACAGTTGAGGCGGCAGACAGTTTCAGCCTGAATAATCTGGGCCGCTTCGCCGACAAGCTACCACCAGAACCGCGTGAAAATATTGTGTACCAGTGCTGGGAGCGTTTTTGTCAGGAACTGGGTAAACCCATTCCGGTGGCAATGACGCTGGAAAAGAACATGCCGATCGGCTCCGGATTAGGTTCCAGCGCCTGCTCGGTGGTGGCGGCACTGGTCGCGATGAATGAGCACTGCGGCAAGCCGCTGAATGACACGCGTCTGCTGGCGATGATGGGCGAACTGGAAGGGCGTATCTCCGGCAGCATTCATTACGATAACGTTGCGCCGTGTTTCCTCGGCGGTATGCAGTTGATGATCGAAGAAAACGGCATTATCAGTCAGCAGGTGCCAGGCTTTGATGAGTGGCTGTGGGTGCTGGCCTATCCAGGCATTAAGGTCTCCACGGCAGAAGCGCGGGCGATCCTGCCTGCGCAATATCGTCGCCAGGATTGCATTGCCCACGGGCGTCACCTGGCCGGGTTTATTCACGCCTGCTATTCCCGTCAGCCTGGGCTTGCGGCGAAACTGATGAAGGATGTGATTGCCGAACCGTATCGCGAACGTCTGTTGCCTGGTTTTGCTCAGGCGCGTCAGGCCGTCGCGGAAATTGGCGCGCTGGCCAGCGGTATTTCCGGTTCAGGGCCGACGCTGTTTGCGCTCTGCGATAAAACGGAGACGGCGCAACGCGTGGCGGACTGGCTGGGCAGTCACTACCTGCAAAATCAGGAAGGCTTTGTTCATATTTGCCGGCTGGACACGGCGGGCGCACGAGTACTGGGATAATTGATGAAACTCTACAATCTTAAAGATCACAACGAGCAGGTTAGTTTTGCACAGGCCGTCACGCAGGGGCTGGGCAAGAATCAGGGGCTGTTTTTCCCGCACGAGCTGCCGGAATTCAACCTGACAGAAGTGGATGAGATGCTGAACCAGGACTTCGTCAGCCGTAGTGCAAAGATCCTTTCCGCGTTCATCGGCGATGAAATCCCACAGGAGATCCTTGAAGAGCGCGTGCGCGCTGCCTTTGCTTTCCCGGCACCGGTTGCTCAGGTGGAAGGTGATGTCGGCTGTCTGGAGCTGTTCCACGGCCCGACGCTGGCGTTTAAAGATTTCGGCGGTCGCTTTATGGCACAGATGTTGACCCACATCAGCGGCGACAAACCGGTGACCATTCTGACGGCAACCTCTGGGGATACCGGCGCGGCCGTGGCGCATGCGTTTTATGGTCTGCCGAACGTGCGTGTAGTGATCCTCTATCCGAATGGCAAAATCAGTCCGTTGCAGGAAAAACTGTTCTGCACGCTGGGCGGTAACATTGAAACCGTCGCCATTGATGGCGATTTTGATGCCTGTCAGGCGCTGGTCAAACAGGCGTTTGATGATGAAGAACTGAAAGTAGCGCTGGGGCTGAACTCAGCGAACTCCATCAACATCAGCCGCCTGCTGGCGCAGATTTGCTACTACTTTGAGGCCGTTGCTCAATTGCCGCAGGAAGCGCGGAATCAACTGGTGGTTTCTGTTCCAAGCGGTAACTTTGGCGACCTGACGGCGGGCCTGCTGGCGAAATCTCTCGGCCTGCCGGTGAAGCGTTTTATCGCTGCCACCAACGTTAACGACACGGTGCCGCGCTTCCTGCAGGACGGGCAGTGGGCGCCAAAAGCGACCCAGGCGACGTTGTCTAATGCGATGGATGTGAGTCAGCCGAACAACTGGCCGCGCGTTGAGGAGTTGTTCCGCCGTAAAATCTGGCGTCTGAATGAGCTTGGTTATGCGGCTGTGGATGATGAAACCACACAGGAAACGATGCGCGAACTGAAAGCGAAGGGCTACACCTCTGAGCCTCATGCCGCCGTGGCCTACCGCGCCCTGCGTGATCAGCTCAATCCTGGCGAATACGGTCTGTTCCTCGGCACTGCACACCCGGCGAAGTTTAAAGAGAGCGTGGAGGCGATTCTCAATGAAACGCTGGATCTGCCGAAAGAACTGGCGGAACGTGCGGATCTACCGCTGCTTTCGCAACATCTGCCGGCGGATTTTGCCGCCCTGCGTAAGTTAATGATGACGCGCTAAACATCATGCCCGGTGGCGCTGTCGCTTACCGGGCCTACGAGGCGGTGCGGATGAGTAGGCCGGATAAGGTGTAGCCGCCATCCGGCGAATTGGGCATTACTGCTCGTGACGCTTAAACACCAGTTCGCCATTTCCGGAGGCGGCTTCATCAAAGAAGTAACCTTCGCGGTTAAAGCCGGTGAGCTGTTCAGGCTTCGTCAGGCGGTTTTCAATGATGTAGCGGCTCATCAGGCCGCGCGCCTTTTTGGCGTAGAAGCTGATGACTTTGAACTTGCCGTTTTTCTCGTCGAGGAAGACAGGTTTAATCAATTCGGCGTTCAGTTTCTTCGGTTTCACGGATCGGAAGTATTCATCCGACGCAAGGTTAATCACCACCTGGTCGCCCTGTGCGGCGAGCGCTTCATTGAGCTTGTCGGTAATGATATCGCCCCAGAAATGATACAGATCCTTCCCTTTGGCGTTCTCCAGACGAATGCCCATTTCCAGACGATAAGGCTGCATCAGATCCAGCGGACGCAGTACGCCGTACAGACCTGAGAGCATACGCAAATGCTGCTGGGCGAAATCGAAATCGGCTTCGCTAAAGGTTTCGGCCTGTAATCCGGTATAAACATCGCCTTTGAAGGCCAGAATCGCCTGACGCGCGTTTTCCGGCGTGAAGTCCGGCTGCCAGTCGTGAAAGCGGGTGGCGTTCAGATCGGCAAGTTTGTCGCTGATGCCCATCAGCTTACCGATTTGCGGGGCTGAGAGCGTGCGTGCCACATGAATCAACTGCTGGGAGTGGTCCAGCAGCTCAGGCAGCGTATGGCGCGTTGTCGCCAGCGGGCTCTGGTAGTCGAGCGTTTTTGCAGGTGAAATCAGAATCAGCATGTTCAGTCCTTGCAGGAAATTTACTGCGACTGTAGCAAAAAACACGACTGAATTGATCGATAGTTGCGATTAGTCTCGCGGGATGTCGTCCCAGGCATCTGGCGCCAGTTGCTGTTCGATATCCGGGTAGCGCAGCGGATCAAAGACCGGACGGATACCCAGTTTTCGCTGACGCAAATAATCACTCGCCAGAGTATGTACCACCGGAGAGAGCAGCAATATTGCCGTCAGGTTGGTGATCGCCATGCAGGCCATGATGATATCCGCCAGTTGCCATAACAGCGGGAAGCTAAGCAAGGTTCCGGCCACCACCGTAGAACAGGTGGCAACGCGAAGGATCCAGATGACGCGCTTATTGTCCAGGTTCAGAAAGTACAGGTTGTTTTCCGCGTAGATGTAGTTGACCACAATGGAACTGAAGGCAAACAGAATGACGATGACCGCAACGAAGGCTGCCCCCCAGTCACCGACCAACGTACTCATTGCTTTCTGCACCAGTTGGATCCCTTCCATCGGCGCATAGGTCGTGCCGTTGCCTGCCAGTAAAACCAGCATTGCCGTTGCGCTACAGACGATCAGCGTGTCGATAAAAATCCCGATCATCTGCACAATTCCCTGCGCCGCAGGGTGCGGCGGCCAGGATGATGCCGCGGCAGCGGCGTTAGGCGTTGAGCCCATTCCGGCTTCATTGGAAAACATACTGCGTTGAAAACCGCTGGTGATCGCCTGGCTCAGCGTATACCCCGCCACGCCGCCTGCCGCTTCTTGCCAGCCAAACGCGCTTTTGACGATAGAAATGATGATGTCAGGCAATTGCTCAATGTTGATCAGACACACCACCAGGCTGGTGACCACCCACATCAGCGCCATCACAGGGACAAACCACTGCATCATCCGCGCCACGCCTTTTATCCCCCGGACAATAACCAGCAGGGCGGCAATTGCCATGACAATACCGGTGGCGACCGGAGGGAAATCAAATGCGAATTTGAGGGCGCGGGAGACGGAGTTGGCCTGCACGCTGTTGAACACCAGGCCGTAGGCGATCAGTAAAAAGATGGCGAATAACACGCCCATCCAGCGCATACCTAATCCCCGCGCCATATACCAGGCGGGGCCGCCGCGAAACTGACCGTGGCGATCGCGCTCTTTGTACAGTTGTGCGAGGGCGCACTCAGCAAACGAGGTCGCCATACCGATGATGGCGGCGACCCACATCCAGAACACCGCGCCAGGTCCGCCAGCGGTAATCGCCAGCGCCACGCCCGCCATGTTGCCGCTGCCGATACGGGCGGCAAGGCTGGTACAGAGCGACTGAAACGAGGTCAACCCTCCCGGTTGCGGGTTAATGCTATTTTTCAGACTTCTGCCAACCTGGCGGATATAGCGAAATTGTACGAAGCCTGTGCGCCAGGTAAACCAACACCCTGCACCGAAGAGCAGGTAGATCATTACCGATCCCCAGAGCACATCATTAATAAACGTGAAAAAATCAGGCATTAACATCCCTCTTGTTGCTGCCGGTACGCTGTAACAACCCTGTGTAAGCGTTACCAATTGTCGAATAGTATATACGCTGACGGACAATTGATAGCGGCCGCGTAGTATACATGAGGTTGAGCACCTGAATGGCGCGTCACATCAAGGCGGATCAGAAATTGTCCGCAGATGCCCTCATGGGAATAAGCGCATTGTCTGCGGTTGCGCTGTCACAACGTCGTGTTATCATCAGGGCAGACCGGTTACATCCCCCTAACAAGCTGTTTAAAGAGAAACACTATCATGACGGACAAATTGACCTCCCTTCGTCAGTTCACCACCGTGGTGGCCGACACCGGAGACATCGCGGCAATGAAGCTGTATCAGCCGCAGGATGCCACAACCAACCCTTCTCTCATTCTTAACGCAGCGCAGATCCCGGAATACCGTAAGCTGATTGATGACGCCGTGGCATGGGCTAAGCAGCAGAGCAACGACCGTGCGCAGCAGATTGTTGACGCTACCGACAAACTGGCCGTGAACATCGGTCTGGAGATCCTGAAACTGGTCCCGGGTCGTATCTCCACGGAAGTGGATGCTCGCCTGTCCTATGACACCGACGCGTCTATCGCTAAAGCGAAACGTATCATTAAGCTGTATAACGACGCAGGTATCAGTAACGATCGCATTCTGATCAAACTGGCTTCAACCTGGCAGGGTATCCGTGCAGCAGAACAGCTGGAAAAAGAAGGCATCAACTGTAACCTGACGCTGCTGTTCTCCTTTGCGCAGGCGCGTGCTTGTGCTGAAGCGGGCGTATTCCTGATCTCCCCGTTCGTGGGCCGTATTCTTGACTGGTATAAATCCAATACCGACAAGAAAGAGTATGCGCCGGCGGAAGATCCGGGCGTGGTTTCTGTAACGGAGATCTACGAATACTACAAACAGCACGGCTACGAGACGGTTGTGATGGGCGCAAGCTTCCGTAACATCGGTGAAATCCTTGAGCTGGCTGGCTGCGATCGCCTGACCATCGCACCGGCGCTGCTGAAAGAGTTGGCGGAAAGCGAAGGGGCTATCGAGCGTAAACTGTCCTTCTCTGGCGAAGTGAAAGCGCGTCCGGAACGCATCACTGAGTCTGAGTTCCTGTGGCAGCACAACCAGGATCCAATGGCGGTAGACAAACTGGCGGACGGTATCCGTAAGTTTGCTGTCGACCAGGAAAAACTGGAAAAAATGATCGGCGACCTGCTGTAATCATTGATGCGTGACCGGTACGCCGGTCACGCTACCTCTTCTGAACCCTGTCTGTCCTTCCCTCCGCAGTGTATCATTCTGTTTAACGAGACTGTTTAAACGGAATAATCATGAACACCTTACGTATTGGCTTAGTTTCCATTTCTGACCGCGCCTCCAGCGGTGTCTATCAGGATAAAGGTATTCCGGCGCTGGAAGAGTGGCTATCGACGGCGCTGACCACCCCTTTCGAGGTGCAGACGCGCTTGATTCCTGACGAGCAGGCCATCATCGAACAAACGCTCTGTGAGCTGGTGGACGAGATGAGTTGCCATCTGGTGCTGACCACCGGCGGCACCGGCCCTGCGCGTCGCGATGTGACGCCGGACGCGACCCTTGCGGTTGCCGATCGCCAGATGCCAGGCTTTGGTGAACAGATGCGGCAGATTAGCCTGCACTTTGTGCCGACGGCGATCCTGTCACGCCAGGTTGGGGTGATCCGTAAACAGGCGTTAATCCTCAATTTACCGGGCCAGCCGAAATCCATTAAAGAGACTCTGGAAGGCGTGAAGGATGCCGAAGGGAATGTCGTCGTGGCGGGTATCTTTGCAAGTGTACCGTATTGTATACAGCTCCTTGAAGGGCCGTATGTGGAAACCGCGCCGGAAATTGTAGCATCTTTTCGCCCGAAAAGCGCAAGACGTGAAACAAACGCCTGAAGTTAGTCTTTTCGTAAGATAAGCGGCGGTGAAAGTGGTGTGTTGATTTATTTACGATATAGTAAGTTTTGCTTTACATGTTTCGTTCATAACCACGCTCCACTGACTTATGGTTCGCTATGTCACAACATACACGCCCCCTGAATCGCCAGGATTACAAAACGCTGACGCTGGCCGCCCTTGGCGGCGCGCTTGAGTTTTACGATTTCATTATCTTCGTCTTTTTCGCTGCAGTGGTGGGGGAGTTGTTTTTCCCCGCCGATATTCCCGAATGGCTACGTCAGGTGCAAACCTTTGGCATCTTTGCTGCCGGATATCTGGCGCGTCCGTTAGGCGGCATCATCATGGCGCATTTTGGCGATCTGGTCGGGCGCAAAAAGATGTTTACCCTGAGCATTTTGTTGATGGCGGTTCCCACGCTGGCGATTGGTCTGCTGCCAACGTACGCCTCTATGGGAATTGTCGCGCCGTTATTGTTGCTGCTGATGCGTATTTTGCAGGGGGCGGCGATTGGCGGTGAAGTTCCAGGCGCATGGGTGTTTGTGGCCGAGCACGTTCCCGAACGTCGTATCGGCATTGCCTGCGGGACGCTAACGGCGGGTCTGACGGTGGGGATCCTGCTGGGTTCCGTAGTGGCTACTCAGGTGAATACCCTTTTGACGCAACAGGCCGTGCATGACTATGGCTGGCGAATTCCGTTCCTGTTGGGAGGGATTTTTGGTCTGGTGGCGATGTATTTACGCCGTTGGTTGCAGGAAACACCGGTCTTTCTGGAGATGCAACAACGTAAGCGGTTGGCGCAGGAACTGCCGGTGAAGTCGGTCGTGGTGAAACACCAGAAGGCGGTGGTGATCTCCATGCTTCTGACCTGGCTGCTCTCCGCAGGGATTGTGGTGGTGATTTTAATGTCGCCGGTCTGGCTGCAAAAGCAATACGGACTGGCCCCGGCCCTGACGTTGCAGGCAAACAGCGTGGCGACCATTATGCTTTGCGTGGGGTGCCTGTTGGCGGGCTTCATTGTCGACCGTGTCGGCGCCAGCAAAACCTTTATTGTTGGCAGCCTGTTATTGGCTTGTTCGAGCGGGCTGTTCTATCACCTGTCGGGCACCCATCCGCAACATCTGTTCCTGCTCTATGGGCTGGTGGGGCTGTGCGTGGGCGTGGTGGGCGCTGTGCCATACGTGATGGTGCGCGCGTTTCCTGCGGAAGTCCGCTTTACCGGCATTTCATTTTCCTACAATGTTTCTTACGCCATTTTCGGTGGGCTGACGCCGATTGCCGTCACGCTGCTGATGAGCGTCTCACCGATGGCTCCTGGCTGGTATGTGCTGGCGTTGTCGCTGGTGGGATTGGGACTGGGAATTTGGCTGCGACAGGATATGTATTATCGCGATACGGAAATACAGGCTGAGCTACAACAGCCGTAATAATGATCCCCCCTTCGCGGGGGGATACTGATGATCAGTGTTTTTCGCCAATCGGCAGAATGGTACGACCAAACTGTTCGTTCAGCACTTCACCCATCGCCAGGTAAATGGCGCTGGCGCCACACACTAAGCCAACCCAGCCGGCAAAGTGGATCACGGCTTCGTTACCCGCGATGTTACCCACCGCCAACAGAGCGAACAGAACTGTCAGGCTCAGGAACACGAACTGCAGCGCGCGTGCGCCCGTCAGCGTGCCGAAGAACATAAACAGAGTGAATACCCCCCACAGGCCCAGGTAGGCACCGAGGAACTGCGCATTAGGGGCTTCGGTTAGACCCATTTTCGGCATCAGCAGAATCGCAACCAGCGTCAGCCAGAACGAGCCGTAAGAGGTGAAAGCGGTCAAACCGAAGGTATTCCCTTTTTTGTATTCCAGCAGGCCGGCAAAAATTTGCGCGATACCGCCGTAGAAAATTCCCATCGCGAGAATAATACCGTCAAGAGCGAAGAAACCCGCGTTATGCAGGTTAAGCAGAATGGTGGTCATGCCGAAGCCCATCAGGCCCAGCGGTGCCGGGTTAGCCAACTTAGTGTTGCCCATAAATCCTCAAGATCATCATTAATTGAATGGTGAAATAGTTATCCCCGCTTAAACATGACGCCGTTCGGGGCGCGGCATAATAATCAGGAGAGAAGGGGCTGTCTATGATCTCATCGGGGGAAAAGGATGAATTTCTGCCGTGATCGTCATCACACACCGTCCAGGTGATTTATTTCAACAAAAGCAAAAATTTTTTCATTCCCCCCCTTGATGAAGTGGGTTACGACCCCACTTAGTAGTCAACCGCAGTGGTGAGTCTGAAAAAAAACGAATCAGGGGAGTTGAAACCGCACGTTTCGCCCTTATTACAGACTCACAACCACATGTTGACCGAATTTTTAGTGGAGACGTTTAGATGGGTAAAATTATTGGTATCGACCTGGGTACTACCAACTCTTGTGTAGCGATTATGGATGGCACTACTGCACGTGTGCTGGAGAACGCCGAGGGCGATCGCACCACGCCTTCTATCATTGCTTATACCCAGGATGGTGAAACTCTGGTTGGTCAGCCGGCTAAACGTCAGGCAGTGACAAACCCGCAAAACACCCTGTTTGCGATTAAACGCCTGATTGGCCGCCGCTTCCAGGACGAAGAAGTTCAACGTGATGTTTCCATCATGCCGTACAAAATCATTGGCGCCGACAACGGCGACGCATGGCTTGATGTGAAAGGTCAGAAAATGGCACCGCCGCAGATCTCGGCTGAAGTGCTGAAGAAAATGAAGAAAACGGCTGAAGATTACCTGGGTGAACCGGTAACGGAAGCGGTTATCACTGTACCTGCTTACTTTAACGATGCTCAGCGTCAGGCAACCAAAGACGCCGGTCGTATCGCAGGTCTGGAAGTGAAACGTATCATCAACGAACCGACTGCCGCTGCGCTGGCGTATGGTCTGGATAAAGAAGTCGGTAACCGTACTATCGCGGTTTACGACCTCGGTGGTGGTACTTTCGATATCTCTATTATCGAAATCGACGAAGTTGACGGCGAAAAAACCTTCGAAGTTCTGGCAACCAACGGTGATACTCACCTGGGTGGCGAAGACTTCGACAGCCGTATGATCAACTATCTGGTTGAAGAATTTAAGAAAGATCAGGGCATTGACCTGCGTAACGATCCGCTGGCTATGCAGCGCCTGAAAGAAGCGGCAGAAAAAGCGAAAATCGAGCTTTCTTCTGCGCAGCAGACCGACGTGAACCTGCCGTACATCACTGCAGATGCCACCGGTCCGAAACACATGAACATCAAAGTGACTCGCGCGAAACTGGAAAGCCTGGTCGAAGATCTGGTGAACCGTTCTATCGAGCCGCTGAAAGTCGCTCTGCAGGACGCTGGCCTGTCCGTATCTGATATCAACGACGTTATCCTCGTTGGTGGTCAGACGCGTATGCCAATGGTGCAGAAGAAAGTGGCTGAGTTCTTTGGTAAAGAACCGCGTAAAGACGTGAACCCGGACGAAGCCGTAGCGATCGGTGCTGCCGTTCAGGGTGGTGTATTGACCGGTGATGTGAAAGACGTACTGCTGCTGGACGTTACCCCGCTGTCTCTGGGTATCGAAACCATGGGCGGTGTGATGACGGCGCTGATCAACAAAAACACCACTATCCCGACCAAGCACAGCCAGGTGTTCTCTACTGCGGAAGACAACCAGTCTGCGGTAACCATCCATGTGCTGCAGGGTGAACGTAAACGTGCGTCTGATAACAAATCTCTGGGTCAGTTCAACCTGGATGGGATCAACCCGGCACCGCGCGGCATGCCGCAGATCGAAGTGACCTTCGATATCGATGCTGACGGTATCCTGCACGTTTCCGCGAAAGACAAAAACAGCGGTAAAGAGCAGAAGATCACCATCAAGGCCTCTTCTGGTCTGAATGAAGAAGAAATTCAGAAAATGGTTCGCGAAGCTGAAGCGAACGCCGAGTCTGACCGTAAGTTCGAAGAGCTGGTTCAGACCCGCAACCAGGGCGACCATCTGTTGCACAGCACTCGCAAGCAGGTTGAGGAAGCAGGCGAACAACTGCCAGCTGACGACAAAACCGCTATCGAGTCTGCACTGACCGCACTGGAAACGGCGCTGAAAGGTGAAGACAAAGCGGCTATCGAAGCTAAGATGCAGGAGCTGGCGCAGGTTTCCCAGAAACTGATGGAAATCGCTCAGCAGCAGCACGCACAGCAGCAGGCGGGTTCCGCTGACGCTTCCGCAAACAACGCGAAAGATGATGATGTTGTCGACGCTGAGTTTGAAGAAGTGAAAGACAAAAAATAATCGCCCTGATGCAGGGTAATTAATCGGCACGGGCGTAGAAGCTAATACACAAAATCATTCAAATTGCGTCAAGGCGGCAAGCGAGTGAATCCCCAGGAGCGTACAGTCGTACGTGACTGGGGTGAACGAACGAAGCCAACGTAGAAGCGGTTTGAGGGATGAAGTGTATACTCTACGCCCGTGTTCGCATGTAAAGGGCAGATAAAAAGAGATGGCTAAGCAAGACTATTACGAGATTTTAGGCGTTTCCAAATCAGCGGAAGAGCGTGAAATCAAAAAGGCCTACAAGCGCCTGGCCATGAAATTTCACCCGGACCGTAATCAGGGTGATAAAGAGGCCGAAGCCAAGTTTAAAGAGATCAAAGAAGCGTATGAAGTCCTGACCGACTCGCAAAAACGCGCCGCTTACGACCAGTACGGTCACGCTGCGTTTGAGCAAGGCGGTATGGGTGGCGGCGGCGGTTTTGGCGGCGGCGCTGACTTCAGCGATATCTTTGGTGACGTTTTTGGCGATATCTTTGGCGGTGGTCGGGGTCGTCAACGTGCTGCGCGTGGGGCCGATTTACGTTACAACATGGATCTCACCCTGGAAGAAGCCGTACGTGGCGTGACCAAAGAGATCCGCATTCCGACGCTGGAAGAGTGTGATGTTTGCCACGGCAGCGGCGCGAAAGCGGGGACTCAGCCGCAGACCTGTCCGACCTGTCACGGTTCCGGTCAGGTGCAGATGCGCCAGGGGTTCTTTGCGGTTCAGCAAACCTGTCCACACTGTCAGGGACGCGGTACGTTGATCAAAGATCCGTGCAATAAGTGTCACGGTCATGGTCGCGTCGAGAAGAGCAAAACGCTGTCGGTTAAAATCCCGGCTGGCGTGGATACCGGCGACCGCATTCGTCTCTCAGGCGAAGGTGAAGCTGGCGAGCACGGCGCACCGGCAGGGGATCTGTACGTTCAGGTTCAGGTGAAACAGCACCCGATCTTCGAACGTGAAGGCAACAACCTGTACTGTGAAGTGCCGATTAACTTTGCGATGGCTGCACTCGGCGGCGAGATTGAAGTTCCGACGCTGGATGGCCGCGTGAAGTTGAAAGTGCCCAGCGAAACGCAGACCGGAAAACTGTTCCGCATGCGTGGCAAAGGCGTGAAGTCGGTCCGTGGCGGCGCGCAGGGCGATTTGTTGTGCCGTGTCGTAGTCGAAACACCGGTCGGTCTGAACGAGAAGCAGAAGCAACTGCTGAAAGACCTGCAGGAAAGCTTTGGCGGCCCAACCGGCGAAAAGAACAGCCCACGCTCCAAGAGTTTCTTTGACGGCGTGAAAAAGTTCTTTGACGATTTGACCCGTTAATCACTTCTGCCATAGCGGCTAAAAGCCTGAGATTGTGAGATCTCAGGCTTTTTTTATGTCTCTTTAATTCGAAAAAACCGATCGTTTAACCATATATAATCTAATTTTAACGATTATTCATGGGGAGTATGATAGTAATTACGAAGTATTCACCTTATAGAGAGAATAAAAAGTGAAACATCTGCATCGTTTCTTCAGCAGTGATGCCTCTGGGGGCATCATTCTTATCATCGCCGCCGTACTGGCCATGCTGATGGCCAACATGGGTGTAACCAGTGGATGGTACCACGCCTTTCTCGAGACGCCTGTCCAACTGCGCGTTGGCGCGCTTGAGATCAATAAAAACATGCTGTTGTGGATCAATGACGCCCTGATGGCGGTGTTTTTCCTGTTGATTGGCCTTGAGGTTAAGCGCGAGCTGATGCAGGGCTCCCTGGCGAGTCTGCGTCAGGCGGCTTTCCCGGTAATTGCCGCCATCGGCGGAATGATTGTTCCGGCGCTGTTGTACCTGGCCTTCAACTATGCCGATCCGATCACCCGCGAAGGCTGGGCGATCCCGGCGGCCACGGATATTGCCTTTGCTCTTGGCGTGCTGGCTTTGCTCGGCAGTCGGGTGCCGCTGGCGTTGAAAATTTTCCTGATGGCGCTGGCAATTATCGATGACCTGGGGGCGATCGTTATTATCGCCGTCTTCTATACCCACGATCTGTCGATGGTGTCATTGGGCGTGGCGGCATTCGCCATTGCGATTCTGGCGCTCCTGAATCTGTGCGGCGTCCGGCGCACGGGCGTGTACATCCTCGTTGGGGTGGTGTTGTGGACGGCGGTACTGAAATCTGGCGTCCACGCGACGCTGGCAGGCGTGATTGTCGGTTTCTTCATTCCGCTGAAAGAGAAGTACGGGCGTTCCCCGGCAAAGCGTCTGGAACATGTTCTGCATCCGTGGGTGGCGTATCTGATCCTGCCGCTGTTTGCTTTCGCCAATGCGGGCGTTTCATTGCAGGGCGTGACGATGGACGGACTGACGTCCATTCTGCCGCTCGGCATTATTGCGGGTCTGCTGGTGGGTAAGCCGCTGGGGATCAGCCTGTTCTGCTGGCTGGCGCTGCGTCTGAAGCTGGCGCAACTGCCGGAGGGCACCTCATTCCCACAAATCATGGCGGTCGGCATCCTGTGCGGCATTGGCTTTACGATGTCGATCTTTATCGCCAGCCTGGCCTTTGGCAGTGTGGATCCGGAACTGATTAACTGGGCGAAGCTGGGGATCCTGATTGGCTCCTTGCTGTCGGCGGTGATTGGCTACAGCTTGCTGCGCGCACGTTTACGCCCGTCAGTCTGATTGGGCGAGTTAACAGGGGAGCCTCGTTCGGCTCCCCCTTTGTGACATTTATCAGAGAGAGTGTATGTCCCACATTAATTACAACCATCTCTATTACTTTTGGCACGTCTATAAAGAGGGGTCCGTGGTCGGTGCGGCGGAAGCGCTTTATTTAACGCCGCAAACCATCACCGGACAGATTAAAGCGCTTGAAGAACGCCTGCAGGGCAAACTCTTCAAGCGTAAGGGGCGCGGTCTGGAGCCCAGCGAACTCGGTGAGCTGGTTTTTCGCTATGCGGATAAAATGTTTACTCTTAGCCAGGAGATGCTGGATATCGTGAACTACCGCAAAGAGTCCAATCTGTTATTTGATGTGGGCGTGGCGGATGCGCTGTCGAAGCGACTGGTCAGCAACGTACTGGATGCCGCCGTCGTTGAAGGGGAACAGATCCACCTGCGCTGTTTTGAATCAACTCACGAAATGCTGCTGGAACAGCTCAGCCAGCATAAGCTGGATATGATTATCTCGGATTGCCCGATTGACTCGACGCAGCAGGAAGGGCTGTTTTCGGTGAAGATTGGCGAGTGTAGCGTGAGCTTCTGGTGTACCCAGCCGTTACCGGAAAAATCCTTCCCGGCCTGTCTGGAAGAGCGACGTCTACTGATCCCCGGACGGCGTTCGATGTTAGGACGCAAGTTGCTGAACTGGATTAATTCCCAGGGGCTGAAGGTCGAGATTCTGGGAGAGTTCGACGACGCCGCATTGATGAAAGCCTTTGGCGCGACGCACAACGCGATTTTCGTGGCCCCGACACTCTATGCGCATGACTTTTATGCAGACGATTCGGTGGTTGAAATTGGTCGCGTGGAGAATGTGATGGAGGAATATCATGCCATCTTTGCCGAGAGGATGATTCAGCATCCGGCGGTACAGCGTATCTGTAATACGAACTATTCGGCGTTATTTACGCCCCAGAACAAATAGTCCAGACATAAAAAAACCCGCTTGCGCGGGTTTTTTCACAAAGCAACAATCAACAGGCGATTAAGCCAGTTTGTTGATCTGTGCAGTCAGGTTAGCTTTATGACGTGCAGCTTTGTTTTTGTGGATCAGACCTTTAGCAGCCTGACGGTCCACGATTGGTTGCATTTCGTTAAATGCTTTCAGTGCAGTAGCTTTGTCGCCAGCTTCGATAGCTGCGTATACTTTCTTGATGAAAGTACGCATCATAGAGCGACGGCTTGCGTTGTGCTTACGAGCCTTTTCAGACTGAACGGCGCGCTTCTTAGCTGATTTGATATTAGCCAAGGTCCAACTCCCAAATGTGTTCTATATGGACAATTCAAAGGCCGAGGAATATGCCCTTTTAGCCTTCTTTTGTCAATGGATTTGTGCAAATAAGCGCCGTTAATCTAGCGGCACTCGTTACGTAGTGATGGCGCAGGATTCTACCAGCTTGCGGTCTGTGAATACAGCTTTTCAGCGATAAAAATTGAATTGCTTTGTCAGTTTGTGGTCGGTATTTGCCTCAGGGTAATGAAATCCATCTGCTTTCTGTTTCGCCACATCAATCGCCGGTTAACCTTGACCGCCGTACAAGGTATACTTTGGCGATTTTCACTGTTTTGAGCCAGACATGAAGCTGATACGCGGCATACATAATCTCAGTCAGGCCCCACACGGGTGTGTGCTGACTATTGGTAATTTCGACGGCGTGCATCGTGGTCATCGTGCGCTGCTGCAAGGTTTGCAGGAAGAAGGGCGCAGGCGCGGCTTACCGGTGATGGTGATGATTTTTGAACCGCAGCCGCTCGAATTATTTGCGACAGACAAAGCCCCTGCGCGGTTGACTCGCCTGCGTGAAAAATTGCGTTATCTCGCGCAATGCGGCGTCGATTACGTGTTGTGTGTGCGATTTGATCGCCGTTTCGCCGCCCTGACGGCGCAGAGCTTTATCAGCGAACTGCTGGTGAATCGTCTTGGGGTGCAATTTCTCGCGGTGGGGGATGATTTCCGCTTTGGCGCTGGTCGCGAGGGCGATTTCTTGTTATTACAGAAGGCGGGTGTGGAATATGGTTTCGATATTACCAGCACCCAAACCTTCTGCGAAGGCGGCGTGCGTATCAGCAGTACCGCCGTGCGTCAGGCGCTGGCACAGGACAACCTGGCTCTCGCCGAAAGCCTGCTGGGCCATCCGTTTACCATTTCTGGCCGTGTTGTACACGGTGATGAACTCGGGCGCACCATTGGTTTCCCGACGGCAAACTTACCGCTGCGTCGTCAGGTATCCCCGGTAAAAGGGGTCTATGCGGTAGAAGTGATGGGGCTTGGCGAGAAGCCATTGCCCGGCGTGGCGAACATCGGGACCCGTCCGACGGTATCGGGCGTGCGCCAGCAACTGGAAGTGCATCTGCTGGATGTTGCAATGGACCTCTATGGTCGCCATATAGATGTAGTGCTGCGTAAAAAAATACGCAATGAACAGCGATTTGCTTCGCTGGATGAACTCAAAGCGCAGATTGCGCGAGATGAATTAACTGCCCGTGATTTTTTTGGGCTATCAAAACCGGCTTAAATGCCTGGGTAATCAATACGGAACCGAGAATCTGATGAGTGACTATAAATCAACCCTGAATTTGCCGGAAACAGGGTTCCCGATGCGCGGCGATCTCGCTAAACGCGAACCGGGAATGCTGGCGCGTTGGACTGATGATGACCTGTACGGCATCATTCGTGCGGCCAAAAAAGGCAAAAAAACCTTCATTCTGCATGATGGCCCTCCTTATGCGAATGGCAGCATTCATATTGGTCACTCGGTTAACAAGATTCTGAAAGACATTATCGTGAAGTCCAAAGGACTCGCGGGATATGACTCGCCTTACGTTCCGGGTTGGGACTGTCACGGTCTGCCGATCGAGCTGAAAGTGGAGCAGGAATTCGGTAAGCCGGGCGAAAAATTCACCGCGGCGGAGTTCCGTGCGAAGTGCCGTGAGTACGCTGCAACTCAGGTTGACGGGCAGCGTAAAGACTTTATCCGTCTGGGCGTGCTCGGCGACTGGTCGCATCCGTATCTGACGATGGACTTCAAAACGGAAGCCAACATCATCCGCGCGCTGGGCAAAATCATCGGTAATGGTCATCTGCATAAAGGCGCGAAGCCGGTGCACTGGTGCGTAGACTGCCGCTCTGCGCTGGCAGAAGCGGAAGTGGAATACTACGACAAAACTTCTCCGTCCATCGACGTGGCCTTCGTTGCTGCGGATCAGGACGCGGTGAAGACGAAATTTGGCGTGGCGAATGTCAACGGTCCAATCTCGTTGGTTATCTGGACCACCACACCGTGGACACTGCCGGCAAACCGCGCGATTTCCGTGGCGCCGGACTTTGACTATGCGCTGGTACAGATCGACGCTCAGGCGGTGATCCTGGCGAAAGATCTGGTTGAAAGCGTGATGCAGCGCATTGGCGCGACAGACTATACCGTTCTCGCAACCGTAAAAGGGGCGGAGCTTGAGCTGCTGCGCTTTACCCATCCGTTTATGGGCTTCGATGTTCCGGCGATCCTCGGCGATCACGTGACGCTGGATGCCGGTACCGGCGCGGTACATACCGCTGGCGGTCACGGTCCTGACGACTATGTTATCAGCCAGAAATATGGGCTGGAAATCGCCAACCCGGTTGGGCCAGATGGCGCGTATCTGCCGGGCACTTACCCGAATCTGGATGGCGTGAACGTCTTTAAAGCCAACGATGTCATCGTTGACCTGCTCCGTGAAAAAGGCGCGCTGCTGCACGTTGAGAAAATGCAGCACAGCTATCCGTGTTGCTGGCGTCACAAATCGCCGATCATTTTCCGTGCGACCCCGCAGTGGTTCATCAGCATGGATCAGAAAGGTCTGCGCGAGCAGTCTCTGAAAGAGATCAAAGGCGTGCAGTGGATCCCGGACTGGGGTCAGGCGCGTATCGAATCGATGGTAGCGAACCGTCCTGACTGGTGTATCTCCCGTCAGCGTACCTGGGGTGTACCGATGTCTCTGTTTGTTCACAAGGACACTGAAGAGCTGCACCCGCGCGCCATCGAACTGATGGAAGAAGTGGCGAAACGCGTTGAAGTTGACGGTATTCAGGCCTGGTGGGATCTCGACCCGAAAGACATTCTGGGTGACGAAGCCGATCAGTACGTGAAAGTGCCGGATACCCTGGACGTCTGGTTTGACTCTGGTTCAACGCACTCCTCCGTCGTGGATGTACGCCCGGAATTCGCTGGTCATGCCGCGGATATGTACCTGGAAGGTTCCGACCAGCATCGTGGCTGGTTCATGTCGTCTCTGATGATCTCCACCGCGATGAAAGGCAAAGCGCCGTATCGCCAGGTACTGACGCACGGCTTTACCGTCGATGGTCAGGGCCGCAAGATGTCCAAGTCCATCGGTAACACCGTTTCGCCGCAGGATGTAATGAACAAACTGGGCGCCGACATTCTGCGTCTGTGGGTGGCATCAACCGACTACACCGGTGAAATGGCGGTGTCAGATGAGATCCTCAAACGTGCTGCCGACAGCTATCGTCGTATCCGTAACACCGCGCGCTTCCTGCTGGCGAACCTGAACGGGTTTGATCCGGTTAAAGACATGGTGAAACCGGAAGAGATGGTGGTACTGGACAGATGGGCGGTGGGCTGCGCGAAAGCGGCGCAAGAAGACATTCTGAAAGCGTATGAAGCCTACGATTTCCATGAAGTGGTACAGCGCCTGATGCGCTTCTGCTCCGTCGAAATGGGGTCGTTCTATCTCGACATCATCAAAGACCGTCAGTACACCGCGAAAGCGGAAAGCCGGGCGCGTCGTAGCTGTCAGAGCGCGCTGTACCATATCGCGGAAGCGCTGGTACGCTGGATGGCGCCGATCATGTCCTTCACCGCTGATGAAATCTGGGGCTACCTGCCAGGTGACCGTGAGAAGTACGTCTTCACCGGCGAGTGGTACGAAGGCCTGTTTGGTCTGGCGGACAGCGAAGCGATGAACGATAACTTCTGGGACGAGCTGCTTAAAGTGCGCGGCGAAGTGAACAAAGTGATCGAACAGGCGCGTGCGGATAAGAAAGTGGGCGGTTCTCTGGAAGCGGCAGTCACCCTGTACGCAGAACCTGAACTGGCTGCGAAGCTGACCGCACTGGGCGATGAATTGCGATTTGTCCTGTTGACCTCCGGGGCGAAAGTCGCTGACTATGCCGGGGCTTGTGCAGATGCACAGCAGAGCGAACTGCTCAAAGGGCTGAAAATCGCCCTGAGTAAAGCCGAAGGTGATAAGTGCCCGCGTTGCTGGCATTACACGACGGATGTCGGCAAGGTAGCGGAACACGCAGAAATCTGCGGACGCTGTGTCAGCAACATCGCCGGTGATGGCGAAAAACGTAAGTTTGCCTGATGAGTAAGCCTCTTTGTTCAACAGGGCTACGCTGGCTGTGGCTGGTGGTAGTCGTGCTGATTATCGATTTGGGCAGCAAGTACCTGATCCTCCAGAATTTTGCTCTGGGGGATACGGTGCCGCTGTTCCCGTCGCTTAATCTGCATTATGCGCGTAACTATGGTGCGGCGTTTAGCTTCCTCGCCGATAGCGGCGGCTGGCAGCGCTGGTTCTTTGCCGGTATTGCGATCGGTATCTGTGTCATTCTGGCGGTGATGATGTATCGCTCCAGAGCGACGCAAAAGCTGAATAACATCGCGTATGCGCTAATCATTGGCGGCGCGCTGGGGAACCTGTTCGACCGCCTGTGGCATGGCTTCGTGGTCGATATGATCGATTTCTACGTCGGGGACTGGCATTTTGCTACGTTTAACCTCGCCGATAGTGCGATCTGTATCGGTGCCGCAATGATTGTCCTGGAAGGTTTTCTGCCGAAAAAGCAGGCGTAACAAAATGCCGGATGGCGCTGATCAGGTGTTGTAGGCCTGATAAGCTTAGCGCCATCAGGCAAACATGTGCCGGATGACGGCGTAAACGCCTTATCCGGCCTACAGTTTTATCGATCTGTTTGCCTTCTGGCACACTATGTGAGCAACCTGCATGTCTAAATCAGTACAGAGTAACAGTGCGGTGCTGGTGCACTTCACCTTAAAACTCGACGATGGCTCCACCGCAGAGTCAACCCGTAATAACGGCAAGCCCGCGCTTTTTCGCCTGGGGGATGGCTCTCTGTCTGAAGGACTGGAGCAACATCTTCTCGGACTGAAAGACGGCGATAAAACCACTTTTTCCCTGGAGCCGGATGCCGCGTTTGGCATTACGACGCCTGACCTGATTCAGTATTTCTCGCGCCGTGAATTTATGGACGCAGGCGAACCTGAAATCGGGGCTATTATGCTCTTTACCGCAATGGACGGCAGTGAGATGCCTGGTGTGATCCGTGAAATCAACGGTGACTCTATCACCGTTGATTTTAACCATCCACTGGCCGGGCATACCGTTCATTTTGATATTGAAGTGCTGGAAGTCGATCCGGCACTGGAGGCGTAAAATGCAGATCCTGTTGGCCAACCCGCGCGGTTTTTGCGCCGGTGTAGACCGCGCTATCAGCATTGTTGAAAACGCGCTGGCCATCTACGGCGCGCCGATTTACGTTCGTCACGAAGTGGTACATAACCGCTACGTGGTCGACAGCCTGCGCGAACGCGGGGCGATTTTCATCGAGCAGATCAGCGAAGTGCCGGACGGCGCGATCCTGATCTTCTCCGCTCACGGCGTTTCTCAGGCGGTGCGCAACGAAGCGAAAGGCCGCGATCTTACCGTCTTTGATGCGACCTGTCCGTTGGTAACCAAAGTGCATATGGAAGTGGCGCGCGCCAGTCGTCGTGGAGAAGAGTCGATCCTGATTGGTCACGCCGGGCATCCGGAGGTCGAAGGCACAATGGGGCAGTACAGCAACCCGGAAGGGGGCATGTACCTGGTTGAATCCCCGGAAGATGTTTTTTCGCTCAATGTGAAAAACGAAGGCAAGCTCTCCTTTATGACCCAGACCACGCTCTCCGTGGACGATACCTCAGACGTGATTGACGCACTGCGTCAGCGCTTCCCGAAAATCGTCGGACCGCGTAAAGATGACATTTGCTACGCGACCACCAACCGTCAGGAAGCGGTGCGCGCGCTGGCGGAGCAGGCGGATGTCGTGCTGGTGGTGGGCTCAAAAAACTCATCGAACTCCAACCGTCTGGCTGAACTTGCACAGCGAATGGGGAAAGCGGCGTTTTTGATCGACGATGCGACCGATATCCAGGAAGCCTGGGTGAAAGAGGCAAAATGCGTGGGCGTCACTGCGGGCGCGTCAGCGCCGGATATTCTGGTGCAAAACGTCATCGCCCGCCTGCAGGAACTCGGCGGCGGCGATGCCATCCCGCTGGAGGGTCGTGAAGAGAACATCGTTTTCGAAGTGCCGAAAGAGCTGCGTGTGGATGTTCGTGAAGTAGAATGATTTAGTTCACGCTAATCTATGCGAAGATGCCGGGTCTGATACCCGGCATTTTTTTATGGAGGAATCATGCGTCTGCCCATTATTCTCGACACCGACCCGGGCATTGATGATGCTGCGGCAATTGCTGCTGCGCTGTTTGCCCCTCAGCTAGACCTGCAACTGATGACCACGGTTGCCGGAAACGTCTCCGTGGAGAAAACCACCCGCAACGCTCTACAACTGCTGCATTTCTGGAATGCCGACATTCCCCTCGCCCAGGGGGCCGCCACGCCACTGTTGCGTACGCTACGCGATGCCGCCTATGTTCACGGTGAATCCGGCATGGAAGGCTATGATTTTGTCGAGCATGACCGACAACCACTGGCGAAACCGGCGTTTATTGCCCTTCGTGACGCGCTGATGAGTGCTCCGGAGCCGATCACGCTGGTGGCGATTGGGCCGCTGACGAATATTGCGCTGTTGCTGATGCACTATCCGGAGTGCACCTTCAACATCCGCCGTCTGGTGATCATGGGCGGTTCTGCCGGGCGGGGGAATTTCACCCCTAACGCCGAATTCAATATCGCCGTCGATCCGGAAGCCGCTGCTCGCGTATTCCAGAGCGGCATTGAGATTGTGATGTGTGGGCTGGATGTCACAAACCAGGCGATGCTGACGCCGGATTATCTGGCCTCGCTGCCGACCCTCAATCGCACTGGAAAGATGTTACATGCCTTGTTCAGCCACTATCGCAGCGGGACAATGCGCACCGGCGTGCGGATGCACGATCTCTGCGCGATTGCCTGGCTGGTGCGTCCGGATCTGTTTACTGTCAAGCCGTGTTTTGTCGCGGTTGAAACCCAGGGGGACTATACCGCCGGGACGACCGTGGTGGATATTGAGGGGCGGATGAACAGACCAGCAAACGTGCAGGTCGCTCTGGATATCGATGTTGCGGGTTTCGAGCAGTGGGTGGCAGAAGTTCTGGCGCTGGCGCCGTAAACCCAGACGCTTATAACGGTATGACGCGACTTATTCCAGAGCGTCATGCCTTTTACTGATATCTCCCGCTGTTTATCATTAAATTCTAATTATCGACGTTTTTGGCTAGCGGCACGACGATGTGCTGGTTAATCTGAAAACGATTTACATCATTTTAACGTAAGAGAATAACTATGCATGATGCACAGGTCCGTGTCGCGATAGCGGGCGCGGGTGGCCGTATGGGCCGCCAGTTAATTCAGGCAGCGCTACAGATGGAAGGCGTTGCGCTTGGTGCGGCGCTTGAGCGCGAGGGATCGTCACTGTTGGGCAGCGACGCCGGAGAACTGGCGGGCGTCGGGAAGACCGGCGTTACCGTACAAAGCAGCCTTGAGGCGGTAAAAGGGGATTTCGATGTGTTTATCGATTTTACCCGTCCGGAAGGCACGCTGAATCATCTGGCATTTTGTCGTCAGCATGGCAAAGGGATGGTCATTGGCACCACCGGTTTTGACGATGCGGGAAAACAGGCGATTCGCGACGCCGCCCAGGAAATTGGCATTGTCTTCGCGGCGAACTTTAGCGTCGGCGTCAACGTGATGCTTAAGCTGCTGGAAAAGGCAGCGAAAGTGATGGGCGACTATACCGACATTGAAATCATTGAAGCACACCACCGCCATAAGGTTGATGCGCCGTCAGGCACCGCGCTGGCGATGGGGGAGGCGATTGCCCATGCGCTGGATAAAGATCTGAAAGAATGCGCCGTCTACAGTCGTGAAGGCTACACCGGCGAACGCGTGCCGGGAACGATTGGCTTTGCCACCGTCCGCGCCGGGGACATTGTGGGGGAACATACCGCAATGTTTGCAGATATCGGCGAACGTGTCGAAATCACCCACAAAGCGTCCAGCCGTATGACTTTTGCCAATGGCGCGGTGAGATCAGCACTTTGGGTCAGTGCAAAGCAAAATGGTCTTTTTGATATGCGAGATGTCCTTGATCTCAACAATTTATAGTCAATTATTACCTTTCGTGATGTGGTTATTGTAATCTCAATGCATTGATTACATAGGGCAATATTTTTATTGCCCTTTTATTTTGCCTGTTATGTGGCGTTTTAGTTTTAAATGGAGTGAAAATTTATCTTTTCTCTCTGTTTTGCGTTATCTGAATGTAAATTTTGACCATATGGTCCACTTTTTCGAAGTCTGAGACTATTTTCTACGCATAATTGTTCACGCAAGCGTTTTCCTGCCAGGGTTAGATGATCTTTTTGCCTGTTAAATCCGCTGATTTCATCCTGAGTCGCAAAAGAATATAAAAAATACCGCCTTTAAGTTGACTTTTGCCTGTCTTATCTCCAGAATGCCGCCGTTTGCCAGAAATCCACGGGTAAGCAAATTTGCATTGATTCATGCTATGCGAATGCATTAATATGCAAATAAAGTGAGTGAATATTCTCTGGAGGGTGTTTTGATTAAGTCAGCGCTATTGGTTCTGGAAGACGGAACCCAGTTTCACGGTCGGGCCATAGGGGCAACAGGTTCGGCGGTTGGGGAAGTCGTTTTCAATACTTCAATGACCGGTTATCAAGAAATCCTCACTGATCCTTCCTATTCCCGCCAAATCGTTACTCTTACTTATCCCCATATCGGTAATGTCGGCACCAATGCCGCCGATGAAGAATCCTCCCAGGTCCATGCGCAAGGCCTTGTCATTCGTGACCTGCCGCTGATTGCCAGCAACTTCCGCAATACCGAAGACCTCTCTTCTTACCTGAAACGCCATAACATTGTGGCGATTGCCGATATCGATACCCGTAAGTTGACGCGTCTGCTGCGCGAGAAAGGGGCGCAGAACGGTTGCATTATCGCGGGCGATAACCCGGATGCGGCGCTGGCGCTGGAAAAAGCGAAAGCCTTCCCGGGCCTGAATGGCATGGATCTGGCGAAAGAAGTGACCACCACGGAATCTTACAGCTGGACTCAGGGGAGCTGGACGCTGGCGGACGACCTACCGGAAGCAAAGAAAGAGGACGAACTGCCGTTCCACGTTGTCGCCTACGACTTTGGCGCCAAGCGCAACATTCTGCGCATGCTGGTGGACAGAGGCTGCCGCCTGACGGTTGTCCCGGCAAAAACGTCGGCAGAAGACGTGCTGAAGATGAATCCGGACGGGATCTTCCTGTCAAACGGTCCTGGTGACCCGGCGCCGTGCGATTACGCTATCGACGCAATTCAGAAATTCCTCGAGACCGATATTCCGGTGTTCGGCATCTGTTTAGGCCATCAACTGCTGGCGCTGGCGAGCGGGGCGAAAACCGTGAAGATGAAATTCGGTCACCACGGTGGTAACCATCCGGTCAAAGATATCGACAACAATACCGTGATGATTACGGCCCAGAACCACGGCTTTGCGGTGGATGAAGCGTCCATGCCGGCAACTCTGCGTGTCACCCACAAGTCACTGTTCGATAGCACCCTGCAAGGGATTCATCGCACCGACAAACCGGCATTCAGTTTCCAGGGCCACCCGGAAGCGAGCCCGGGACCTCACGATGCCGCGCCGTTGTTCGACCACTTTATCGAGTTAATTGAGCTTTACCGTCAGTCCGCGAAATAATCAGGAGTTAAGAGAGCCATGCCAAAACGTACAGACATAAAAAGTATCCTGATTCTGGGCGCGGGTCCGATTGTTATCGGTCAGGCGTGTGAGTTTGACTACTCCGGCGCACAGGCGTGTAAAGCGCTGCGTGAAGAGGGGTACCGCGTCATTCTGGTGAACTCCAACCCGGCAACCATCATGACCGACCCGGAAATGGCCGATGCGACCTACATCGAGCCGATTCACTGGGAAGTCGTGCGCAAAATTATTGAGAAAGAGCGCCCGGACGCGGTGCTGCCGACCATGGGCGGTCAGACGGCGCTGAACTGTGCGCTGGAACTGGAGCGCCAGGGCGTGCTGGCCGAATTCGGTGTGACCATGATTGGTGCGACCGCCGATGCGATTGATAAAGCCGAAGACCGTCGTCGCTTCGATATCGCGATGAAGAAAATCGGTCTCGACACCGCGCGTTCGGGCATTGCCCATACGATGGAAGAGGCGCTGGCGGTAGCGGCTGACGTCGGTTATCCGTGCATTATCCGTCCGTCCTTTACCATGGGCGGCACCGGCGGTGGTATTGCATACAACCGCGAAGAGTTTGAAGAGATTTGTACTCGCGGTCTGGATCTCTCCCCAACCAACGAACTGCTGATTGATGAATCGCTGATTGGCTGGAAAGAGTACGAGATGGAAGTGGTGCGTGATAAAAACGACAACTGCATCATCGTCTGCTCTATCGAGAACTTCGACGCCATGGGCATTCACACCGGTGACTCCATCACGGTTGCACCGGCCCAGACGCTGACCGACAAAGAATATCAAATCATGCGTAACGCCTCGATGGCGGTGCTGCGTGAAATCGGCGTAGAAACTGGCGGTTCAAACGTGCAATTCGCGGTGAACCCGAAAAACGGTCGCCTGATTGTGATCGAAATGAACCCGCGTGTATCCCGCTCCTCGGCGCTGGCATCGAAAGCCACCGGCTTCCCGATTGCGAAAGTGGCGGCGAAACTGGCGGTGGGTTACACCCTCGATGAACTGATGAACGACATCACTGGCGGTCGTACCCCGGCATCATTCGAGCCGTCCATCGATTATGTTGTGACTAAGATTCCACGCTTCAACTTCGAGAAGTTCGTCGGCGCGAACGACCGTCTGACGACCCAGATGAAATCGGTCGGCGAAGTGATGGCGATTGGCCGCACCCAGCAGGAATCTCTGCAAAAAGCGCTGCGCGGTCTGGAAGTGGGTGCCACCGGCTTCGACCCGAAAGTGAGCCTGGATGACCCGGAAGCGCTGACTAAAATCCGCCGTGAGCTGAAAGACGCGGGCGCTGAGCGTATCTGGTACATCGCCGATGCCTTCCGCGCAGGCCTCTCCGTCGACGGCGTGTTCAACCTGACCAACATTGACCGCTGGTTCCTGGTACAAATTGAAGAACTGGTGCGTCTGGAAGAGAAAGTGGCAGAGCTGGGCATTAACGGCCTGACCCCTGACTTCCTGCGCCAGTTGAAACGCAAAGGCTTCGCCGATGCGCGTCTGGCTAAACTGGCCGGTGTCCGTGAAGCGGAAGTCCGCAAACTGCGCGACCAGTACAATCTGCACCCGGTCTACAAGCGTGTGGACACCTGCGCGGCAGAATTCGCCACCGATACCGCCTACATGTACTCCACGTATGAAGATGAATGCGAGGCGAACCCGTCTGTTGACCGTGACAAAATCATGGTGCTTGGCGGCGGTCCAAACCGTATCGGCCAGGGGATCGAATTTGACTACTGCTGCGTACACGCCTCTCTGGCGCTGCGCGAAGACGGTTACGAGACCATCATGGTCAACTGTAACCCGGAAACCGTTTCGACCGACTACGACACCTCTGACCGCCTCTACTTTGAGCCGGTTACCCTGGAAGATGTACTGGAAATCGTGCGCATCGAGAAGCCAAAAGGCGTGATCGTGCAGTACGGCGGCCAGACCCCGCTGAAACTGGCACGCGCGCTGGAAGCCGCAGGCGTGCCGGTTATTGGTACCAGCCCGGATGCCATCGACCGTGCGGAAGACCGCGAGCGTTTCCAGCATGCAGTTGACCGCCTGAAACTGAAACAACCGGCTAACGCCACCGTGACGGCTATTGAACAGGCTGTCGAAAAAGCGAAAGAGATTGGCTACCCGCTGGTGGTACGTCCGTCCTACGTGCTGGGCGGTCGGGCGATGGAAATCGTCTATGATGAAGCTGACCTGCGCCGCTACTTCCAGACCGCTGTGAGTGTTTCCAACGACGCGCCGGTTCTGCTCGACCGTTTCCTGGATGACGCGGTAGAAGTGGATGTAGACGCTATCTGCGACGGCGAAATGGTGCTGATTGGCGGCATCATGGAACACATCGAACAAGCGGGCGTTCACTCCGGTGACTCAGCCTGTTCTCTGCCAGCTTACACCCTGAGCCAGGAAATTCAGGATGTGATGCGCCAGCAGGTACAGAAACTGGCCTTCGAACTGCAGGTTCGCGGTCTGATGAACGTCCAGTTTGCCGTGAAAGATAACGAAGTCTACCTGATTGAAGTGAACCCGCGTGCGGCGCGTACCGTACCGTTCGTCTCTAAAGCGACCGGCGTACCGCTGGCGAAAGTCGCGGCGCGTGTGATGGCCGGTAAATCGCTGACCGAACAGGGCGTGACCAAAGAAATTATCCCGCCGTACTACTCGGTGAAAGAAGTGGTACTTCCGTTCAACAAATTCCCGGGCGTTGACCCGCTGTTAGGGCCAGAAATGCGCTCTACCGGGGAAGTGATGGGCGTAGGCCGTACCTTTGCGGAAGCGTTCGCCAAGGCACAACTGGGCAGCAGCTCTACCATGAAAAAACAGGGCCGTGCGCTGCTCTCCGTACGTGAAGGTGATAAAGAGCGCGTGGTGGACCTGGCGGCGAAATTGCTGAAGCAGGGCTTTGAACTGGACGCCACTCACGGTACCGCGATTGTGCTGGGTGAAGCCGGTATTAACCCGCGTCTGGTGAACAAGGTGCATGAAGGTCGTCCGCACATTCAGGACCGTATCAAGAATGGCGAATATACCTACATCATCAACACCACCGCAGGGCGTCGCGCAATCGAAGACTCCAGGGTGATTCGCCGTAGCGCGCTGCAGTACAAAGTGCACTACGACACCACGCTGAACGGAGGCTTTGCTACCGCGATGGCGCTGAATGCCGATGCAACGGAGAAGGTAACCTCCGTTCAGGAAATGCACGCGCAAATTAAAAAATAAGCGGCGGCATCATTTGCCCCGCTTTTAAAAACGGCTCCGGAAACGGAGCCGTTTTTTTATGCACTCAGTTCATTCCTGGAGATATATTGCGCAGAGGGACAAATTTGAATGTAACAAGCAAGATTTGGCTCACACAAATGCGCCGCTAAGTTGCTTACTATCATTAAATCCCACAATTTAAATAGGGTCTTGTTTTGTATTTTTACGGACAGGGCATAACAAGATTTTTAATTTGTGAAATGGTGTGCTTATGTGTGAAGAATATGTTGAAAAGCCGCTTTACCTGCTGATCGCCGATTGGGTGATGGCAGAAAAGCGTTGGGTAAGTGCGAAAGAGATTGCGAAGCACTTTAATATGGATCACTGCAAAGCGATCAATACCGTCTCTTATATTCTCGCTGAGGTCGGGGAGATTAATTGCGAGACTAAGACTATCCCTAATCAACTGGAAGGTCGTGGATGTCAGTGTCAGCGCCTGGTCAGAGTGACACACATTGATCCACAGCTGTATGCCCGCCTTGGGCATAGCGCGCAGGAGAAGATGGTCAGCAAATCGCCGCGGATGTCGGCGGTGCCGCCTTCAGAACTAAACCGCGAGCAGAAATGGCAGATGATGCTGTCAAAAAGTATGCGTCGATAAGGTCGGTTTTGCCGGATGGTGCCTTGCGCCGCCATCCGGCATGATTACATGGCCGATTTAGGCTTCACCTCTGTTGTGCCCTTCAGGCGTGGCCGATTTGCTTCAACCGCCGTTAATGGCGATGTTTCCCGTAGCGATGCCCGACAGCGTACGGCGAGATCCTGATATTCCTGCGTATTCAGCCGCTTCCAGTGCAGTTCCTGTTCGCTGACGTCACGAATGACGCGGGCTGGTGTGCCGACCAGCAACTGCCGCGCTGCGCCGGTAAATCCGGCTTTGACGAAACTCATGGCAGCGACAATGCTTTCGTCGCCGATCACCGCACCGTCCATAATCACGCTGTTCATGCCGACCAGAGCGTCCCGACCTATCACGCAGCCGTGCAGGATAGCACCGTGTCCGATGTGCCCATTCTCGCGTACCACCGTGTCCGTATCGCAGTAGCCATGCATGATGCAGCCATCCTGAAGGTTAGAACCGGCTTCAAGGATCAGGCGACCATAGTCACCGCGCAGTGAGGCGAGCGGGCCGACGTATACGCCAGCCCCCACGATCACATCGCCAATCAGTACGGCGCTGGGATGCACATACGCCTCGGGATGGACCACGGGAATTAAGCCTTCAAAGGCGTAGAAACTCATCGACATTCCTCAATTGTTTTTTGCCGGATGGCGGCGTAAACGCCTTATCCGGCCTACAGGACAGCGTATATTTTGCCGGGTGATGGCGTAGGCCTGATAAGCGCAGCGCCATCAGGCATTACCGTCCTTTCCAGACCGGATCGCGTTTTTCAGCAAACGCCAGCGGCCCTTCGAACGCATCTTCGGAGTGCAGTACGGACGGATAGTGCTTCAGCACGCCGCTGCGGATGAAACGATAAGCCTCTTCCACTGGCATTTCACTGGTCGAGCGATAAATCTCTTTCAGCGCGGCGATTGCCAGCGGTGCGCTGTTTACCAGTTGTTGTGCCAGTTCACGCGCGCTGTCCATCAGTTCCTGCTGGCTGACCACGCGATTGACGATCCCCCAGCGCAGCGCTTCTTCTGCATTCATGCGTCTGCCGGTCATGACCATTTCGTTGACGATGGCCGGAGGCAGTATTTTCGGCAGACGCAGAACGCCGCCGCTGTCCGGTACGATCCCGAGTTTGGCTTCAGGTAGCGCAAAGCTGGCGTTATCGGCGCAAACAATAAAGTCTGCTGCCAGCGCCAGTTCAAAGCCACCGCCGAAGGCATAGCCATTGACGGCGGCGATCACCGGTTTGTCGAGATTGAATATTTCGGTCAGGCCGGCGAATCCGCCAGGGCCAAAATCCGCGTCCGGCGCTTCTCCTTCCGCAGCGGCTTTTAAATCCCAGCCAGCGGAGAAGAATTTTTCGCCCGCACCGGTAACGATCGCCACACGCAGTTCGGGATCGTCACGGAAATTAAGAAAAACCTCGCCCATTTGAAAACTGGTTTTGGCATCGATCGCATTTGCTTTTGGCCGATCCAACATAATTTCCAGAATCGATCCGTTGCGGGTTAAATGTAAAGATTCACTCATGGTTCATCTCCAAAAATAGGATGTCTGGCAGGGGCTATTCCTGCCTGTAGGGTTATTTCAGATTTTTTTTGATTATTTTTCCTGAACAATTTCGGGGCAGGTCAGTTCTAATCTCCATAATTGAAGGGACTTTAAATTTCGCCATATTTTTTTCGCAGAAGCTGAAAAACTCTTCTTCACTGAGCGTTTCACCTTCGTTGAGTACCACAAAGGCTTTTATCGCTTCGTCACGGATCGAATCTTTAATTCCGATAACGACGATGTCCTGAATTTTGGGGTGCGCCGAAATAATATTTTCCAGTTCCACGCAAGAGACGTTTTCTCCTCCGCGCTTAATCATGTTGCAGCGGCGATCGACAAAATAGAAAAAACCGTCTTCGTCGCGATAACCGGAATCACCGGTATGCAGCCAGCCGGTCGGCTCGAGCGCTTTGGCGGTGGCATCCGGCCTGCCGTAGTACTCTTTGAAAATCGTTTTACCCGGCACGCCCTTGATGCAGATTTCCCCAATTTCACCGGCGGGCAGCGCACGGTTTTGCTCATCGCGAATTTCCGCTTCGTAGCAAAAGCCGGGGCGTCCAATGGATGGCCAGCGTCGCTTATCACCGGGGCGATCGCCGATGATGCCGACAATGGTTTCCGTCATGCCGTAAGAGGTCAGCAAACGCACGCCGAAGCGTTCAAGAAACGCATCTTTTTCCTGCACTGACAGGTTGAGGTAATACATCACTTCCCGTAAGCAGTGCTCTCTGTCCAGCGGTGAGACGGGTTGAACCATCAGCGTTCTGATCATCATCGGGATGCATTCCGTGACGGTTGCGCGGTATTTACGCACTTGCCCCCAGAAAGCGCGGGCGCTGTACTTCTCTATCAGCACAAAGGTTGCGCCCGCCGAGAAGGCGGCCATGGCGGCAGTGCACTGGCAGTCGATGTGAAACGCAGGCATGACCGTCAGGTAAACGTCGTCATCACGCAGGGCGCATTGCCACGACGAGTAGTAGCCGGCAAAACGCAGATTGTAATGGGTGATCACCACCCCTTTGGGGCGGGAGGTGGTGCCGGAGGTGAACAGGATCTCAGCCATGTCGTCCGTGGACAACGCAGGGGCATAACGCAATGTCGTCGGCTGTTGGTCCTTTAACGGCGCGAAATGGCTTACGTCGTCAGCCACCGGCAACGTGTCACCAATCAGACAGATATGGTTAAGCTGCGTCGCGTTTTCCTGTTGGATCTGGCGATACATCGGATAAAAAGCGGTACTGGTTACCAGCAACTGAACGTCGCTGTTTTGCAGGATCCATGCGCTTTCGTCGCGCAGAAGACGGGCATTGATCGGCACCATGACCGCACCTATTTTTGCCAGCCCAAACCAGCAGAAGAAAAACTCCGGGCAGTTATCCAGATGCAGGGCGACCTTATCACCTTTGCGGATCCCCAACATGTGGAAAAGGTTTGCTGTCCGATTGATTTCCTCGTTAAGCGAGGTATAGCTGTACTGGCGCACGATCCCTTCGCTGGATTCACAAATCAGCGCCGTTTTACTGCCATAAACTTCGGCCAGATCGTCCCACATCTGACGTAAGTGTTGTCCGCCAACGATATCCATTGCACTCCTGTCCATCTTCACAGGCGTTGCGCTAACCAGACGAGCCGGTCAGCGCGTCGCGTCTAGTTCTCAACTTTGGCCAGACCTTTACTGACCAGTTCCTTAATGTCTGCGTCGTTGTAACCGATATTTTTCAGAATGGCGGCGGTATCCATGCCGTGCGACGGCATGCCACGCCAGATTTTCCCCGGGTTGTTTTTGAATTTCGGCATGATGTTTGGCCCTTTACAGGTGCGGCCATCCATCGTTTGCCACTGGGTAATGGATTCGCGGGCAACGTACTGCGGATTGCCTTCCAGTTCCGGAATGGTCAGCACTTTGGCGCAGGCGATATTCAGCTCGGCGAAACGCGCCTGTACTTCCTCTATGGTATGTGCGCCCAGCCACGCATCCAGTTTCTCTTCGACCAGCGGTCCATACGGACACTCGACGCGGTGAATCAGCTGAGTTCCTTCCGGCACTTCCGGCGTACCGAGAATGTGGGCCAGGCCGATGTCTTTAAAGCATTCGGTGACCTGCGTAATCCCGACCAGCTCCATCACGATGTAACCGTCGGCGCATTTATACAGCCCGCAACCGGCGTAGTAGGGATCTTTACCTTTGGTCATGCGCGGGCAAATTTCGCCGCCGTTGAAGTAATCCATCATGAAGTACTGACCCATGCGCAGCATCACTTCGTACATCGCAACATCGATGCTTTCGCCTTTGCCGGTTTCCCGCACCTTATACAATGCCGCCAGCGCGGCGGTGGTGGCCGTCATGCCGGAAAAGTAGTCGGCGGTGTACGGGAAGGCGGGCATCGGCTGGTCGACGTCGCCGTTTTGGATCAGATAGCCGCTGAAGGCCTGAGCGATGGTGTTATAGGCCGGAAGGTTGGTGTACTCCTCGGTACCGTACTGGCCGAAGCCGGACAGGTGAGCGATAACCAGTTTCGGGTTATGTTGCCACAGGACGTCATCGGTGATTCCACGGCGGGCAAACGCCGGACCTTTACTGGCTTCAATGAAGATATCGGTGGTTTCCATCAGTTTCAGAAACGCTTCCCGCCCTTCATCTTTGAAAATATTCAGCGAGAGCGCGTGCAAATTACGCCGCGACAGCTGCGGATAGTTCGGCTGAACGCGGATGGTATCGGCCCAGGCGACGTTCTCAATCCAGATCACTTCTGCGCCCCACTCGGCAAACATCTGCCCGGCGAATGGTCCGGCGATTTCGATCCCGGAGAAGACAACCCGCAGTCCGGCAAGCGGCCCAAAAGCAGGCATGGGTAGACGATCCATAAAAGACTCCTGATAAATTTGTAGGCCTGATAAGACGCAAGGCGTCGCCATCAGGCAATCGGCGCCGGATGGCGGCGTAAACGCCTTATCCGGCCTACAAAGCATTGGCCCGGTAAGCACAGCGCTACCGGGCATGTCGCCGTCTTAACGGTATTGTTTCAACACGGCGCGACCGAGCGTCAGGATCTGCATTTCATCAGAGCCGCCGGACACGCGGTCAACGCGCAGGTCACGCCAGAAACGGGTGATGCGGTGGTTGCCCGCAATCCCTACGCCGCCAAGGACCTGCATGGAGGTGTCCACCACGTCAAACGCCGCATTGGCGCAGAAGTATTTACACATCGCGGCATCACCCGAGGTGATGGTGCCGTTGTCGGCTTTCCACGCGGCTTCCAGCAGCATGTTTTTCATGGAGTTTAATTTGATCGCCATATGGGCGAACTTCTCCTGGATCAGTTGGAAACGACCGATCGTTTCACCAAACTGCACGCGCTGGTTGGCGTAGCGCGCTGCATCTTCAAAGGCGCACATTGCTGTACCGTAGTTGGTGAGGGCTACCAGGAAACGTTCGTGGTCGAACTCTTCTTTTACGCGGTTAAAGCCGTTACCTTCCCGACCGAACATGTCTTTTTCGTCCAGCTCGACATCGTCAAAGTTGATTTCACAGCAGCTGTCCATGCGCAAACCCAACTTCTCAAGTTTGTTGACCTTGATGCCGGGTTTGCTCATGTCGACAAACCATTCGGTATAGATAGGTTTATCCGGGGAAGCGCCGTCTCTTGCCATAACCACGATATAAGGGGTGTAGGCGCTACTGGTGATAAAACACTTACTACCATTAAGATAAACCTTACCATTTTTGCGGGTATAAGTGGTTTTCAGACTGCCAACATCCGATCCCGCTCCCGGTTCGGTGATGGCGGAGTTCCACATTTGTTTCCCGGTTCCCTGGAACGCCATGATTTTATCGATCTGCTCCTGGGTACCTTCGCGCAGGAAGGTATTAAAACCGCCCGGCAACTGATACAGCACGTAGGTGGGCGCACCGAGGCGTCCCAGTTCCATCCAGACGGCAGCGACGGTGACGAATCCGGCTTCCAGGCCGCCATGTTCTTCCGGGATCAGCAGGCTATCGATGCCCATGTCCGCCAGCGCTTTCACGAAACGCTCCGGATACACGCTGTCGCGATCGCACTCGGCAAAATAGGCTTCCCAGTTCTCACTGGCCATCAGTTCACGAATACCGGCGACAAACAGTTCCTGCTCATCATTGAAATTGAAATCCATCTTCTAACCTCTATGTCATGGGGTAATTAGGTTTATTTATCTTTCCAGTGCACTTTGGCGTCTTTGATAAAGGAGAGCGTCACCATAATGTTGACGAAGAACAGCGGGCAGCCCCCGGCGATAATCGCGGTTTGTATTGGCTTCAGGCCGCCGAGCGCCAGCAGCACGATGCCAATCACGCCGACCAGCACCGACCAGCCGATACGCACCAGCAGCGGCGGCTCTTCGCCATCGCGCACTTCACGACAGGTCGACATTGCCAGGGTGTAAGAGCAGGCGTTGATCAGCGTGACGGTGGCAATGAAACAGAGAATAAAGAATCCCCACATCGTAGCGGTGCTGAGCGGCAGAGCGGCCCAGGTTTCGATAATCGCGCGCGGCACGCCGTGATCGGCAATCAGTTGTGGGATGTTGATGATGTTTTTATCCATCAGCAGCAGGGTGTTGCTGCCCAGTACCGTCCACAGGATCCAGGTGGAGGCCGTCAGGCCCAGCACCATGCCAAAGCACAGTTCACGCACGGTACGACCGCGAGAGATACGCGCCAGGAAGATGCTCATCTGGATGGCGTAAATCACCCACCACGCCCAGTAGAAGACGGTCCAGCCCTGCGGGAAACCGCCTTTGGCGATCGGGTCGGTGTAGAACAGCATGCGCGGCAGATACATCAGCAGCGTCCCGACGGAGTCGGTGAAATAGTTCATGATGAAGCTGGCGCCGCTGACGATGAACACCCAGCCGAGCATCAGGAAGCTCAGATAGCTGCGCACGTCACTGGCGATCCTGACCCCTTTTTGCAGGCCGCAGGCCACGCAAATAGCGTTCAGAATGATCCAGCAGGTAATGATGATCGCATCCAGTTGTAGCGTATGCGGGATACCAAACAGGTACTGCATACATTCGGTGACCAGCGGCGTCGCCAGCCCAAGGCTGGTGCCCATCGCGAAGATCAGTGCGACCAGATAGAAGTTATCGATGATGGTGCCGAACAGCCCTTTGGCGTGTTTTTCGCCGACCAGCGGCACCAGCGTGGAGCTGGGACGAATGACGTCCATCTTGCGTACAAAGAAGAAGTAGGCGAAGGCCACGGAGAGGAAGCTATAGGTCGCCCACGGCAGCGGCCCCCAGTGGAACAGGCTGTAAGCAAGGCCAATCTCTTTCGCCCCGGTGGAGTTAGGTTCGAGGCCAAACGGCGGTGTGGAGATGTAGTAGTAAATCTCTATCGATCCCCAGAACAGCACGGCGGCAGAGGTACAGGAGGCGAACATCATGAAGATCCAGCTGGCGGTGCTGAACTCCGGTTTCTCGTCACCTAATTTCTTTTTCGCGTAGGGACCAAACACCAGCCAGAACCAGCCGATGAGCATAATGACCATATACCACTCAAATGCCCATCCCCAGACATTGGTGACATAACTGAAGACGGCATTAATAACGACGTTTGCGGCATCGAGATCGCGTACCGTTAGCCAGCAAAGTATTCCGACTATTATTAGCGGCGGGAAAAAAACCTTTGGCTCAATTCCAGTCTTTCTCTTTTCATTTTTCATGAGTGAATTCCAGGTTGAAAACGAAATTTATTTAGCGTTCCCGTTTGTTTTATTTTTGTTTATTTTTATTAAATATTTGTTGATACCCGTTTAACCTCAGGACGCGTTGGCGAGTAACTCATAATGGGTATTCGTTTTGCGGCATTCTGTAATCTTTGTCACACTTTTTGTTTGGGGCGATTTGGTGCTGATTATCTTTAAAATGTATTGTAAATCATTGTGTTATGTTTGAGTTTGATGGGTTTTTCACCGTTTGGCGTTCAATATTGGTGATCTGCCAGGCAATATTGAAAATATTTCTTTTTGACGCCGGGTTTCAATATTGGTGAGGTGCTTAACAATATTGAAAGTTGCGAATATCAGTGTGTGACATTTTCAATATTGGTGATTATGGTTTTATTTCCGAATTAAAGAGCGTGATATCTGTATTTAACACCGCCGATATAAATACGTTTCCTTCATGATTTCTGGAGATGCAATGAAGATAATTACTTGCTACAAGTGCGTACCCGATGAACAGGATATTGTCGTCAATCACGCAGATGGTTCATTAGATTTCAGCAAAGCAGATGGCAAAATCAGCCAGTACGATCTGAATGCGATTGAAGCCGCCTGCCAGTTGAAACAGCAGGCCAGCGACGCGCAGGTGGTTGCCCTGAGCGTGGGCGGCAAGGCGTTAACCAACGCGAAAGGGCGTAAGGATGTCCTCTCCCGCGGCCCGGACGAACTGGTCGTCGTCATTGACGATCGGTTCGAGCAGGCACTGCCACAACAGACTGCCGCAGCGCTGGCCGCTGCCGCGCAAAAGTCGGGTTTTGACCTGATTCTCTGCGGCGACGGCTCCTCCGATCTCTACGCTCAGCAGGTCAGCCTGCTGGTAGGCGAAACGCTGAACATTCCCGCCATCAACGGCGTGAGTAAAATCCTCTCTCTGACGGAAAGTACGCTGACCGTTGAACGTGAACTGGAAGATGAAATTGAAACGCTGAGCATTCCGCTTCCGGCGGTCGTGGCCGTTTCCACTGACATTAACTCCCCACAAATTCCGTCGATGAAAGCCATTCTGGGGGCGGCGAAAAAACCGGTTCAGGTCTGGTCAGCGGCGGACATTGGCTTTAGCGCCGGGGAAGCCTGGTCCACGCAAACGGTGGCCGCACCGAAACAACGTGAGCGCCAGCGCATGGTGATTGAAGGCGATGGTGAAGATCAGATCGCTGCGTTTGCCGATAGTCTGCGCAAAATTATTAATTAAGAAGGGGATGTTATGAGCAAGTTTTCCAGCGTCTGGGTATTCAGCGATACCGCGTCTCGCCTGCCGGAACTGATGAGCGGCGCGCAGATTTTAGGTGAACAGGTTAACGCATTTGTACAAAGCGCCGATGAGGCGACCACGGCCATTCAGTTGGGCGCACATCACGTCTGGCAACTGAGCGGCAAGCCGGACGATCGCATGGTGGAAGATTATGCGGACGTCATGGCGCAGACCGTTCGTCAACAGGGCGATTCTGGCCTGGTGCTGCTGCCCAACACCCGTCGCGGCAAACTGCTGGCGGCAAAACTGGGTTATCGCCTCGCGGCGGCGGTTTCTAACGATGCCAGCGCCGTGACGCAGCAGGATGGCCGGGCGACGGTCAAACACATGGTGTATGGCGGTCTGGCGATAGGCGAAGAAACGCTCTCCACGCCGTTTGCGGTACTGACGCTCAGTAGCGGTACTTTTGAGGCGCAACAGCCGGATGCGACTCGCAGCGGCGAGACGCACAGCGTAGCCTGGCAGGCGCCGGCCATTACCGTCACGCGCACCGCGACGCAGCCACGTCAGAGTAACAGCGTCGATCTCGACAAAGCCCGGCTGGTGGTCAGCGTGGGACGCGGTATCGGCAGCAAAGAGAACATCTCACTGGCGCAAGCGCTGTGTCAGGCCATTGGCGCGGAACTGGCCTGCTCGCGTCCGGTCGCCGAAAACGAGAAGTGGATGGAGCATGAGCGCTATGTCGGGATCTCGAATCTGATGCTCAAGCCGGAACTGTACCTGGCGGTGGGGATCTCCGGGCAGATCCAGCACATGGTCGGGGCGAACGGCGCGCAGACTATTTTTGCCATCAACAAAGACAAAAATGCGCCGATCTTTCAGTACGCGGATTACGGCATTGTCGGCGATGCGCTGAAGATCCTGCCCGCGCTGACGACCGCACTGGCACGCTAACCCATTCAGGCAGGGAGTACGTATGTCCGAAGATATCTTTGATGCCATCATCGTGGGCGCGGGGCTTGCCGGTTCTGTCGCGGCCCTGGTGCTCGCCCGCGAAGGGGCTCAGGTGTTGGTTATCGAGCGCGGAAATTCCGCTGGCGCGAAGAATGTCACCGGTGGGCGTATATACGCCCACAGTCTGGAGCGCATTATTCCAGGCTTTGCTAAGCAGGCCCCTGTTGAACGGGTCATTACTCACGAAAAACTCGCCTTTATGACCGATAACGGGGCGATGACCGTGGACTATCTCAACGGTGAAAAGGCGGGCCCGTCGCAGGTCTCTTATTCGGTGTTGCGCAGTAAATTTGACGCCTGGCTGATGGAGCAGGCGGAAGAGGCCGGCGCGCAGTTAATCACCGGGATCCGCGTGGATAATGTCGTGCAGCGTGATGGCAAAGTCATTGGCGTGGAAGCGGATGGCGACGTCATCGAATCGAGAGTGGTGATCCTCGCCGATGGCGTCAACTCCCTGCTGGCGGAAAAGCTCGGGATGGCGAAACGCGTTGAAGCCGCGCACGTGGCGGTCGGCGTGAAAGAGCTGATCGAATTGCCGAAGTCGGTGATTGAAGATCGCTTCCAGTTGCAGGGTAACGAAGGGGCGGCCTGTCTGTTCGCTGGATCACCTACGGATGGTCTGATGGGCGGTGGCTTCCTGTATACCAATGAAAATACCCTGTCACTGGGGCTGGTATGCGGGCTTCATCATCTGCAAGAGGCGAAAAAATCGGTCCCGCAAATGCTGGAAGATTTCAAACAGCATCCGGCCGTTGCCCCGCTGATCGCGGGCGGCAAACTGGTGGAATACGCGGCGCACGTGGTGCCGGAGGCCGGGATGAACATGCAGCCTGAGCTGGTGGGCGACGGCGTGCTGATTGCTGGCGACGCGGCGGGCATGTGTATGAATCTCGGCTTCACGATTCGCGGGATGGATCTCGCGGTGGCAGCAGGTGAAGCGGCGGCGAAAACGGTGCTTTCTGCCATGCAAAGCAATGACTTTAGCCGTCAGGGACTGGCGGAATATCGTCAGCATCTCGACAACGGCCCGATGCGTGATATGCGCATGTATCAGCGGCTGCCCGCGTTCCTCGATAACCCACGCATGTTTACCCGTTATCCGGAAATGGTCGTCGGTATCGCACGCGACCTCTTTACCGTCGATGGCAGCGCGCCGGTGCCGATGCGTAAGAAGATCCTGCGCCATGCGAAGAAGGTGGGCTTCATCAACCTGATGAAGGATGGCATTAAAGGAGTGACCGTATTATGACTTCTCCCGTCAACGTAGACGTCAAGCTGGGCGTCAACAAATTCAATGTCGATGAAGAGCATCCGCACATCATCATGAAGACAGCACCGGACAAACAGGTGCTGGAGGTGTTGATCAAAGCCTGTCCTGCCGGGTTATACAAAAAGCAGGATGATGGCAGCGTGCGCTTTGATTATGCCGGATGTCTGGAGTGCGGAACGTGTCGAATTCTCGGACTTGATACGGCGCTGGAAAAATGGGAGTACCCGCGCGGCACCTTCGGCGTGGAGTTTCGTTACGGTTAATGAGTACAGGTTATACGCTCCACTGCCGGATGGCGGCGAAAACGCCTTATCCGGCCTACGGGGGATAAGTAGGCCTGATAAGCGCATCGCCATCAGGCAGTTAAGCACTAATGCCGAATGTCGGCAAACAGGACATTGCCATGCAACAGCCCAGGAACTTTGATGACATCCAGTTCTCCTCTATTCACCGCAGGATCATGCTGTGGGGAAGCGGTGGACCGTTTCTGGACGGGTATGTGCTGGTGATGATTGGCGTCGCGCTGGAACAGCTCACGCCTGCGCTGAAGCTGGATGCCGACTGGATTGGCCTGCTGGGCGCAGGAACGCTGGCCGGGCTGTTTGTCGGCACTTCGCTGTTTGGCTATATCTCGGACAAGGTGGGGCGGCGCAAAATGTTCCTCATCGATATCATCGCTATTGGGGTGATATCGGTGGCCACCATGTTTGTCTCCTCTCCGCTTGAGCTGCTGGTGATGCGGGTGCTGATTGGCGTGGTGATTGGCGCGGATTATCCCATTGCTACCTCGATGATTACCGAGTTTTCCAGTACTCGCCAACGCGCCTTCTCGATCAGTTTTATTGCGGCGATGTGGTACGTCGGCGCGACCTGTGCCGATCTGGTTGGTTACTGGTTGTATGACGTCGAGGGCGGCTGGCGCTGGATGCTGGGCAGCGCGGCGATCCCTTGCCTGCTGATCCTGATCGGCCGCTTCGATCTGCCCGAGTCCCCACGCTGGCTGTTGCGTAAAGGCCGGGTCAAAGAGTGCGAAGCGATGATGATCAAACTGTTCGGCGAGCCGGTGGCGTTCGATGAAGACACGGCGCAGGAGACGCGCTTTTTGCAGTTGTTTAATCGTCGTCACTTTCCGTTCGTGCTGTTTGTCGCTGCGATCTGGACTTGTCAGGTGATCCCGATGTTTGCCATTTACACCTTTGGTCCGCAGATCGTCGGCCTGTTGGGACTGGGCGCCGGGAAGAGCGCAGCGCTGGGAAATGTGGTGATCAGCCTGTTCTTTATGTTGGGCTGTATTCCGCCAATGTTCTGGCTGAACAGCGCGGGGCGGAGGCCGCTGCTGATTGGCAGCTTCGTGATGATGACGCTGGCGCTGGCGGTGCTGGGGCTGATCCCGGAAATGGGGATCTGGCTGGTGGTGACGGCATTCGCGGTGTACGCCTTTTTCTCCGGTGGGCCGGGGAATTTACAATGGCTCTATCCCAATGAACTGTTCCCGACCGACATCCGCGCCTCCGCGGTGGGGGTCATCATGTCGTTGAGCCGTGTTGGTACCATCCTCTCCACCTGGGCGCTGCCTATTTTCATCACTAAATATGGCATTAGTCAGGTGATGCTGATGGGGGCGGGGATCTCGTTGGTCGGGCTGCTGGTCTCCATTGCCTTCGCGCCAGAAACGCGCGGTCTGACGCTTGCCCAGACCAGTACAATGACGATTCGCAGGAAACCGTTATGTTAAGGTGAGCCTTCAGAGTGTTCTGTATTTGCCCTCAACCTCAGTCAGCGCGTCTACAGTTAATGGGTATATCACTGAAAATGACTGAAAAGCAGGGAGAACACCATGCAAAAGAAACTATTAATCGCTTCCATTTTTGCCGCAGCAACCGTCTTCACTCTCGCCGGCTGCTCCTCGAACCAGGCTGTGCGTACGACCGATGGCCGAACCATTGTCACCGACGGTAAACCGCAGGTGGATGATGACACGGGCCTGGTCTCCTACAAAAATGCAGAAACGGGTCAGACGGAGCAAATTAACCGCGATCAGGTGAAAAATATGAGCGAGCTGGATAACTAGTTCAATTTTCCCCATTCATCCGCTCAATAATATTCACTATTAGCCTGTTGGTTTACTGACTACACTCTCTTATAAAACAGAGTGGTAAAATAACAGGCTAATCATGATTCTCATCATTTATGCGCATCCTTATCCGCAGCATTCGCATGCGAATAAACGGATGCTTGAGCAGGCAAGGACGCTGGAAGGCGTCGAAGTGCGTTCGCTCTATGAACTCTATCCTGACTTCAATATCGATATTGCCGCGGAACAAGAGGCGCTTTCTCGCGCTGACCTGATCGTCTGGCAGCATCCTATGCAGTGGTACAGCGTTCCCCCCTTACTCAAACTGTGGATGGATAAAGTGCTTTCCCACGGCTGGGCCTATGGTCACGGCGGGACCGCGCTGCGCGGTAAGCAGCTCATGTGGGCGGTGACCACCGGCGGCGGCGATACTCACTTCGATATCGGATCGCACCCGGGTTTTGACGTACTCTCACAGCCGCTCCAGGCGACGGCGATCTACTGCGGACTCAACTGGCTTGTGCCGTTTGCGATGCATTGTACGTTTATCTGTGACGATGAAACGCTGCAGGCGCAGGCGCGTCATTACAAGCAACGACTGATGGAATGGCAGGAGGCGCACAATGGATAGCCATACGCTCATACAGGCGCTGATTTATCTTGGGTCGGCGGCGCTGATCGTGCCGATTGCCGTCCGGTTGGGCTTAGGCTCGGTGCTGGGCTATCTCATTGCGGGTTGCATCATCGGCCCCTGGGGTTTACGTCTGGTGACCGATGCCGAATCTATTCTGCACTTTGCTGAAATCGGCGTGGTGCTGATGCTGTTCGTCATTGGCCTGGAACTCGATCCCCAGCGGCTATGGAAACTACGCGCCTCGGTGTTTGGCGGCGGCGCGCTACAGATGGTGGTCTGCGGCGGCCTGATTGGTCTGTTTTGTATGTTCCTCGGCCTGCGCTGGCAGGTGGCGGAACTGATTGGTATGACGCTGGCGCTCTCCTCCACGGCGATAGCCATGCAGGCGATGAATGAGCGCAACCTGACCGTTTCGCAGATGGGACGCAGCGCTTTTGCCGTGCTGCTGTTCCAGGACATCGCAGCGATTCCGCTGGTGGCAATGATTCCGTTACTGGCGACCAGCGGGGCGTCAACCACGCTTGGGGCATTCGCGCTGTCGGCGCTGAAGGTGGCTGGTGCGTTAGTCCTGGTGGTACTGCTGGGGCGCTATGTGACCCGCCCGGCGCTACGTTTCGTTGCGCGTTCTGGCCTGCGCGAAGTATTCAGCGCCGTGGCGCTGTTTCTGGTCTTTGGCTTCGGGCTGTTGCTTGAAGAAGTCGGATTGTCGATGGCGATGGGGGCGTTCCTGGCTGGCGTATTGCTGGCAAGCTCTGAGTATCGTCACGCGCTGGAAAGCGACATCGAACCGTTCAAAGGGCTGCTGTTGGGGCTGTTTTTCATCGGCGTCGGTATGTCTATCGACTTCGGGACGCTTATCGATAATCCGCTTCGTATCATCATTCTGCTGGTCGGTTTCCTGGTGATTAAAACCGGGATGCTGTGGCTGATTGCCCGTCCTTTACAGGTGCCGAATAAACAGCGTCGCTGGTTTGCGGTACTGCTCGGGCAGGGTAGTGAGTTTGCGTTTGTCGTCTTTGGCGCGGCGCAGATGGCGAACGTGCTCGATCCGCAATGGGCGAAGGCGCTGACGCTGGCGGTGGCGCTGTCGATGGCGGCGACGCCGATTTTCCTGGTCATCCTCACGCGAATGGAGAAATCGGCCACCGGTGAAGAGCGGGAAGCCGATGAAATTGATGAAGAACAGCCGCGGGTGATTATTGCCGGATTTGGACGCTTCGGGCAGATCACCGGTCGTTTACTGCTCTCCAGCGGTGTGAAGATGGTCGTTCTCGATCACGATCCGGACCACATCGAGACGCTGCGTAAATTTGGCATGAAGGTGTTCTACGGTGATGCGACGCGGATGGATCTACTGGAGTCTGCCGGGGCGGCGAAAGCGGAAGTGCTGATCAACGCCATTGACGATCCGCAAACCAGCCTGGAGCTGACGGAGATGGTAAAAGACCATTTCCCGAACCTGCAAATTATTGCCCGGGCACGCGATGTCGATCACTACATTCGGTTGCGCCAGGCGGGCGTGGAGCAACCGGAACGTGAAACGTTTGAAGGCGCGCTCAAAACCGGGCGTCTGGCGCTGGAAAGTCTCGGGCTTGGCCGCTATGAAGCGCGTGAACGCGCGGACCTGTTCCGTCGCTTTAATACGCAAATGGTAGAAGAGATGGCGAAGGGCGAGGACGACGCCACCTCCAGGGCGGCAGTCTACAAACGTACCAGCGCGATGCTGAGCGAAATCATCACCGAGGATCGCGAACATCTGTCGTTAATTCAGCGTCATGGCTGGCAGGGGACTGACGAAGGCAAACACACGGGAGACGTTGCTGATGAGCCAGAAGTCAAACCGTCAACCTAAGTCAAAAATGTGATGTACTGCAAACTTTACTGTTAACCAATTGTTTTTGAACTACTGTAATGCCGGGAGTCCACTGACAAGTCGTGGACTCGCCAGCAGATCGGAAAATTTTCGTGCTCTTCTTCTGTTCGTTAGTCGACGAAAGATTGCTCTTTCCGTATAGTGGCGACAATTTTTTTTGCTTCCGGGAAATATTCAATGATCAGTCTGATTGCTGCGTTAGCGGTAGATCGCGTTATTGGCATGGAAAACGCCATGCCGTGGAATCTACCTGCGGATCTCGCCTGGTTTAAACGTAATACGTTAAATAAACCTGTCGTTATGGGACGCCATACCTGGGAATCCATCGGCCGACCGTTGCCGGGACGTAAGAACATCGTCATCAGCAGCCAGCCGGGTACTGACGATCGCGTGCAGTGGGTGAAATCGGTTGATGAAGCGATTTCCGCCTGTGGTGATGCGCCAGAAATTATGGTGATTGGTGGTGGTCGTGTGTACGAGCAGTTCCTGCCCAAAGCGCAGAAACTGTATCTGACGCACATTGATGCAGAAGTGGAAGGGGATACGCATTTCCCGGACTACGAACCGGACGACTGGGAATCGGTGTTCAGTGAATTTCACGACGCTGACGGGCAGAACTCGCACAGCTATTGCTTCGAAATTCTGGAACGTCGCTAAGCGATGAGTGCCGGATGGCGACGCTTAGCGTCTTATCCGGCCTACAAAACGATCTCGTAGGCCGGGTAAGCACAGCGCCATCCGGCACTCACAATCTCAGGCGTTAACGGCCTCGCCTTCATTCAGATCCATCTGCCGGTTTGACGGCTGCACAAAGTACTGCTTATCTTCCCAACGCAGGCAGGTTAAATTCCCTCCCCAGCAGCACCCGGTATCCAGCGCATAGATTCCCTCCGGCGTTCCTTTTCCTTCCAGAGACGCCCAGTGACCAAACGCAATGCTATAGGCTTCACTGACCGGTCCGGGGATGGCAAACCACGGTTTTAATGGCGCCGGGGCATCCTCTGGAGATTCTTTGCTGTACATATCCAGTTGCCCGTTCGGGAAGCAGTAACGCATCCGGGTAAAGGCGTTGGTGATAAAGCGCAGACGTGCCAGTCCGGTTAGTTCCGGCGTCCAGTTATTTGGCATGTCGCCATACATGGCGTCGAGGAAGAAGGGGTAAGAGTCACTCGACAGCACCGCTTCAACATCGCGTGCGCAGTCTTTGGCAGTCTGCAAATCCCACTGCGGTGTGATACCCGCATGCGCCATCACCAGTTTCTTCTCTTCATCGATCTGCAACAGCGGTTGACGACGCAGCCAGTTGAGCAGTTTGTCTGCGTCTGGCGCTTCCAGCAGCGGACTCAGCCGGTCTTTCGGTTTGTTACGACTGATACCGGCGAAGACCGCCAGCAGATGCAGGTCGTGATTGCCCAGCACCAGGCGCACACAGTCGCCGAGTGATTTCACATAACGCAGCACGTCCAGTGAACCGGGGCCACGGGCAACCAGATCCCCCGTCAGCCACAGGGTATCGCTTTCAGGGGTAAAATTGACTTGTTGTAGCAATGCGATCAGTTCGTCGTAGCAACCGTGAACGTCGCCAATAAGGTATGTTGCCATAGCTATTGTTTTAGTGAATGAGAGTGGAAACGGCGAGTCGGAAAACCGGAATATCGATGGTAAAGGCGACGCCGTTCTCATCAATCATTTCGTAATGACCCTGCATCGTGCCCAGCGGCGTTTCAATAACGGCGCCGCTGGTGTACTGGTACTCTTCGCCAGGCTCAATGTGCGGCTGAACGCCGACCACACCTTCTCCCTGGACTTCAGTTTCTCGGCCATGACCGTTGGTGATCAACCAATAGCGTCCCAGTAGCTGCACGGGCGCTCGCCCCAAATTGCGGATGGTTACGGTGTAGGCAAAAACGTAACGTTCATCATCAGGTGAGGATTGCGCTTCAATATAGACGCTTTGAACCTGAATACACACTCGGGGCGAATTGATCATACTTAACTCTCCTTCGATGGCGCGTTTTCTGACAGATAGTTCGCCATCTGGCAGTACTGCGCGACAGAGATATTTTCCGCTCGCATTGCCGGGTCAATACCCAGTTCCGTCAAGACCTCAACGCTGAACAGATTGCCGAGGCTGTTACGAATCGTTTTACGGCGCTGGTTGAACGCTTCAGTGGTGATGCGGCTCAACAGGCGAATATCGTTGACCGGGTAGGGCATCGTGGTGTGCGGCACCAGGCGCACCACGGCGGAATCCACTTTTGGCGGCGGCGTGAAGGCGGACGGCGGCACTTCAAGCACCGGGATCACGTTACAATAATATTGCGCCATGACGCTTAAGCGACCATACGCTTTACTGTTTGGTCCTGCAACCAGACGATTCACCACCTCTTTTTGCAACATAAAGTGCATATCGGCAATGGCATCAGTATAGCTAAACAGGTGGAACATCAGCGGCGTAGAGATGTTATAAGGCAGGTTACCGAACACGCGTAGCGGTTGTCCCATCTTTTCAGACAATTCGCCAAAATTCATGGTCATGGCGTCCTGCTGATAGATAGTCAGCTTGGGTCCCAGGAAGGGATGCGTTTGCAGACGTGCGGCCAGATCGCGGTCAAGTTCAATGACCGTCAGCGCATCCAGACGTTCGCCAACCGGCTCCGTCAGCGCAGCCAGACCGGGGCCGATTTCGACCATCGCCTGACCCTTTTGCGGGTTAATGGCGGAGACAATACTGTCGATCACAAACTGATCGTTGAGGAAGTTTTGCCCGAAGCGTTTACGGGCTAAGTGGCCCTGATGGACTCGATTATTCATTGGGTATTAACAATCATTTTGATGGCGAGATTAAGCGCCGTAATAAAACTGCCGACATCAGCTTCACCCCGGCCCGCCAGTTCAAGCGCGGTGCCGTGATCCACCGAGGTACGAATAAAGGGCAGGCCCAGCGTGATATTCACGCCACGACCAAATCCCTGGTATTTTAGCACGGGGAGACCCTGATCGTGGTACATCGCCAGCACAGCATCAGCATGTTGCAGATATTTGGCCTGAAACAGCGTGTCGGCGGGTAATGGACCTGTCAATTTCATCCCTTGCGCGCGGAGCGTATCGAGCACCGGAACGATCGTGTCGATCTCCTCGCTGCCCATATGCCCCCCTTCACCGGCATGCGGATTCAGACCACAGACCAGCACGTGCGGATCGTCCACGCCAAATTTGGTGCGCAGATCGTGATGCAGAATGCCAATCACTTCGTGCAGCAGCGCTGGCGTAATGGCATCGGCGACGTCACGCAGCGGCAGGTGGGTCGTCGCCAGTGCGACGCGTAACTCCTCCGTCGCCAGCATCATCACCACTTTTTTCGCCTGCGAGCGCTCTTCAAAAAACTCGGTGTGACCGGTGAAAGGCACACCCGCGTCGTTGATAACGCCCTTATGCACAGGGCCCGTAATCAGCGCCGCAAATTCACCCTCTACACAGCCGTCACAGGCACGCGCCAGGGTCTGCACCACATACTCGCCATTCTCCACGGCCAACTGCCCTGGAAAGACAGGCGCACGAAGTGCGACCGGTAACAGCGTAAGCGTGCCGGCAGTCTGCGGTTGGGCAGGGCTTTGTGGGGAGTAAGGGCGTAACGTGAGGGGAAGACCGAGCAGTGCCGCCCGGTCAGCCAATACCGTGGCATCGGCACAGACCACCAGTTCAACCGGCCAGTCGCGCTGGGCAAGTTGAACGACGAGATCCGGACCAATCCCGGCGGGCTCGCCGGGAGTGATCACTACACGTTGAGCAACCGTCATTAATTGCTCAGGATTTTAACGTAAGCGCTGGCGCGCTGTTCCTGCATCCAGGTTGCTGCTTCTTCTGAGAACTTCCGGTTCATCAGCATACGGTAAGCGCGATCTTTCTGCGCGGCGTCGGTTTTATCGACGTTACGCGTATCCAGCAGTTCGATCAGGTGCCAGCCGAAAGAGGAGTGCACCGGTGCGCTCATCTGACCTTTGTTCATACGGGTTAATGCATCACGGAATGCCGGATCGAAAATGTCCGCAGCCGCCCAGCCCAGATCGCCGCCCTGGTTAGCCGAGCCGGGATCCTGAGAGAACTCTTTCGCTGCGGCCGCAAAGGTGGTTTTACCACTCTTAATATCAGCGGCGATTTGCTCAAGCTTCAGACGCGCCTGCTGATCGGTCATGATCGGCGATGGTTTCAGCAGAATATGGCGAGCGTGAACTTCGGTCACGGAGATGCTCTGACTCTGGCCGCGCATATCGTTGACTTTCAGGATATGGAAGCCGACGCCGGAACGAATCGGGCCAACGATGTCGCCTTTCTTCGCGGTACTCAGCGCCTGAGCAAAAATGCCTGGCAGTTCCTGAATACGACCCCAACCCATTTGGCCGCCTTTCAGCGCCTGCTGGTCAGCAGAGTAGGTGATCGCCAGTTTGCCGAAGTCGCTGCCGTTACGGGCTTGATCGACAATGGAACGCGCCTGAGATTCTGCTTCGTTCACCTGGTCAGACGTTGGGTTTTCCGGCAGTGGGATCAGGATGTGGCTCAGATTCAGTTCTGTGCTGGCATCATTTTGATTGCCAACCTGCTGCGCCAGCGCATCCACTTCCTGCGGCAGGATCGTCACGCGGCGTCGCACTTCGTTATTACGCACTTCAGAGATGGTCATCTCTTTACGGATCTGATTACGGTAGGTTGAGTAGCTCAGACCATCGTAAGCCAGACGGCTGCGCATCTGGTCCAGCGTCATGTTGTTCTGTTTAGCGATATTGGCAATCGCCTGATCAAGCTGTTCGTCAGAGATTTTTACGCCCATCTTCTGACCCATCTGCAGGACAATCTGATCCATGATCAGACGTTCCAGGATCTGATGACGCAGCGTAGCGTCGTCCGGAAGCTGTTGACCTGCCTGGTTGGCGTTCAGTTTGACGGACTGCATCAGGCCATCAACGTCGCTTTCCAGTACCACACCGTTATTTACGACGGCTGCGACTTTATCGACTACCTGCGGGGCAGCGAAACTGGTATTCGCGATCATGGCGATACCGAGAAGCAGCGTTTTCCAGTTCTTCATACTTTTTCCATTTCAATTAACCGCACTGCGGATTACGTGGTAAATCAATCAGATCACAAAGAGTTTTGATACGGCAAAATGTTGGAACGTAACATCTCGCTCGTGCCGAGACCGTAGTTGGAACTCAGGCCGCGAAGTTCAATGTTAAAGCCAATCACGTTGTCATACACCGCGTGTTCTTTATCGCTATCCCAACCGTTCAGCTTACGCTCATAACCGACGCGGATCGCATAACAGCAGGAGTTGTATTGCACGCCCAACATCTGGTCGGCGGGTTTACTCACGTTGGTGTCGAAGTAGTAGGCACCAACAATCGACCAGCGATCGGCGATTGGCCAACTGGCGACGGTACCGATCTGGCTGATCCCGTTTTTGTACTGCTCAGCTTTCCAGCGATTATCCTCACTGTTCCTTGGTAAGGTTGCCTGAATATACTCCGGGCTGGCATAACGGTAATTCAACTGTATGAGACGGTCTTCATCGCGACGATATTCAAGACTCGAACTGCTGGTGGCGACGCTATCCAGACGGGTGTCGTACTGAATACCACCACGCAGGCCCCAACGTTCCGAAATACGCCAGTAGGTGTCGCCCGCCCATACTAATGAACCTGTCTGGTCATCGTTCTCCCATTGGATGTTGTCATCGCCGGTGCGAGACTCCGTGAAATAGTAGATTTGACCAACAGAAACATTAAAACGTTCAACCGCTGCGTCATCATATACGCGAGATGTGACGCCCGTCGTGACCTGGTTGGCGGAGGCAATGCGGTCCAGACCGCCATAGCTACGGTCACGGAACAGGCCGGTATAGTCAGATTGCAGCAGGGAAGAGTCGTAGTTATAGATGTTGCTCTGGTCGCGATACGGCACGTACAGGTACTGCGCACGCGGCTCCAGCGTCTGGGTATAACCCGGCGCGAGCATGTTCATATCCCGTTCAAACACCATCTTGCCGTCGACTTTGAACTGCGGCATCACACGGTTGGCGGTATCGTCCAGCTGGGTTGAATAACGGCTGTTGTACCAGTCAAGATTGGTTTGCTGATAATGGGTTGCCAGCAGTTTCGCTTCGGTGTTGATGCTGCCCCACTGGTTCGACAACGGCAGGCTGACGGTCGGCTCCAGGTGCAGACGCGTCGCTTCCGGCATGTTGTCTTTGGTATTCACAAAATGCACGGCCTGGCCATAAATACGGGTATCGAACGGACCCAGGTCGTTCTGATAGAAGTTGGCGTCTAACTGCGGTTCAGCGGAATAACTGCTGGTGTTCTGATCGCTGAACACCTGGAACTGTTTGGTTGAGACCGTGGCGTCAAAGTTCTGCACCGCGTAGCCGACGCTGAATTTCTGCGTCGCGTAGCCGTCGGTACTTGAACCGTACTTGTTATCGAAATCATTAAAGTAACTGGAGTCGCTCACCTTGGTGTAGTTGACGTTGAAGCGCCACACCTGGTCCATCACCCCCGAGTGCTGCCAGTAAAACAGCCAGCGGCGTGAGTTGTCATCGTTCGGGTGCTCGTCGTCGTAGACGCGATCGGAATTCAGATAGTCGAATTCCATGATGCCGGCGCCTGCATGGCTCAGGTAGCGGAATTCGTTCTCCCACATCACGCCGCCGCGACGGTGCATATAGTGCGGCGTCAGGGTCGCATCCATGTTTGGCGCGATGTTCCAGTAATACGGCAGATAGAACTCAAAATAGTTCTTCGACGAGTACTTGGCGTTGGGGATCAGGAAACCGGAGCGGCGTTTATCCCCTACCGGCAACTGCAAATACGGACTGTAAAAGATCGGAACCGGACCCAGCTTAAAGCGGGCGTTCCAGATTTCCGCGACCTGTTCTTCACGGTCGTGGATCACTTCGCTACCAACGACGCTCCAGGTATCAGAACCCGGCAGACAGGAGGTGAAACTCCCGTTCTCAAGAATGGTATAGCGGTTTTCGCCGCGCTGTTTCATCAGATCCGCTTTACCGCGGCCCTGACGGCCCACCATCTGGTAGTCGCCTTCCCAGACGTTGGTGTCTTTGGTGTTCAGGTTCGCCCAGCCCTTCGGTCCTTTCAGGATAACCTGGTTGTCATCGTAATGGACGTTGCCGAGCGCATCAACGGTACGCACGGGCTCAGGCTGACCCTGAGCCTCTTTCTGATGAAGCTGCACCTCGTCGGCCTGCAGACGGCTGTTGCCCTGCATGATGTCCACATTGCCGGTAAACACCGCGTCGTCAGGATAATTTCCTTTCGCATGATCGGCATTAATCGTGACGGGGAGTTCATTTGTCTCGCCCTGCACCAGAGGACGGTCATAGCTTGGCACGCCTAACATACATTGTGAGGCGAGACTGGCTGCCAGACCCTGTTGACTGTAAAGGGCAGTGGCAATCATGGTGGCCAGAAGGGTGGGAATACGTTTTTTCATACGTTGTATTTTATTGTTCCATCATCAGTAGCGTCGCGCGTGACAAACCGCCACAGCCTAACTTACTCATGTTCGTAGCGCTAGTGTTAATCCTGCCGCTATAGCGTCTGTGGTGTTAGTCACGGCTGTGAATGACAGGTATGATAATGCAAATTATAGGCGATGTCCCACAATTGACCGTAGCCGAAAGATCGTAAAAAGCCGCTTATTTTGTGGGACCTGGCCTCACCGAGAGTGAGACAAATTGGGGAGTCTATGCAGTACTGGGGAAAAATAATTGGCGTGGCCGTGGCTCTGCTCATGGGCGGCGGCTTTTGGGGCGTGGTTCTGGGGCTATTGATCGGCCACATGTTCGACAAAGCTCGCAGCCGCAAACTGGCGTGGTTTGCCAACCAGCGTGAGCGTCAGGCGCTGTTTTTTGCCACCACCTTTGAGGTGATGGGGCACTTAACCAAATCGAAAGGCCGGGTTACCGAAGCCGATATCCATGTCGCCAATGTGCTGATGGATCGGATGAATTTGCACGGTGAATCGCGATCGGCTGCGCAAAATGCGTTTCGTATCGGAAAATCAGATAATTACCCGTTACGTGAAAAAATGCGTCAGTTTCGTAGCGTCTGTTTTGGCCGCTTCGATCTTATTCGCATGTTTCTTGAAATTCAGATTCAGGCGGCGTTTGCCGATGGTTCGCTGCATCCCAACGAGCGTGAAGTGCTGTATGTGATTGCCGAAGAGCTGGGTATTTCCCGGACTCAGTTCGATCAGTTCCTGCGCATGATGCAAGGGGGCGCACAGTTTGGCGGCGGTTATCAACAGCAGTCCGGCGGCGGTGGCTGGCAGCAGGCGCAACGCGGCCCGACGCTGGAGGACGCCTGCAACGTACTGGGGGTTAAGTCCACCGACGATGCGACCACCATTAAACGCGCTTACCGTAAGCAAATGAGCGAGCACCATCCGGATAAGCTGGTGGCGAAAGGTCTGCCGCCCGAAATGATGGAAATGGCGAAGCAAAAAGCACAGGAAATTCAGAAGGCTTACGAGCTGATCAAAGAGCAGAAAGGCTTTAAATAAATATACACGGCATCCTTCAAGCTGCCTCTTTGTTGGCCGCGCTGTGAAACCCCAGTCACATAGTTATCTATGCTCCTGGGGATTTCTTCGCTTGCCGCCTCGATGCATCTCGAATGATTTGTGTCTATTCGCGAGCGTAATTCAAAGGGGCTACGTTATAAGATTAAAAATCAGCCGGCGCTTTAAACGTCATGCTGTTGCCGTATGCGGGATGGGTGATGGTCAGCATCTCGGCATGCAGTTGCAGTCGGGGGGCCCGCGCCAGCGCCTCCGGCGGCGCATAAAAACGGTCGCCGAGGATGGGGTGGCCTAACGCCAGCATATGCACGCGCAGTTGGTGCGAACGCCCGGTGATGGGCTTCAGCACCACTCGCGCGGTGTTATCTTCCGCGAACTCCACGACTTCATATTCGGTCTGCGCCGCTTTGCCGGTTTCATAACACACTTTCTGTTTCGGACGATTCGGCCAGTCGCAGATCAGCGGTAAATCCACCAGTCCCTCTGCGGGCGCGGGATGCCCCCATACCCGCGCCACATACTGTTTTTTCGGCTCGCGCTCGCGAAACTGACGCTTCAGCTCTCGCTCTGCCGCCTTGGTGAGGGCGACTACAATCACGCCGCTGGTCGCCATATCCAGACGATGCACGGATTCAGCCTGCGGATAGTCGCGTTGAATACGCGTCATCACGCTGTCTTTATGCTCCTCAAGACGACCAGGCACGGATAACAGGCCGCTCGGCTTGTTGACCACCATAATGTGCTCATCCTGATACAGGGTAACCAGCCAGGGATCCTGCGGCGGATTGTAGTTTTCCATCCCCATATTTGACTCCGTTACTGATGCGTGACGACGATAAGACGCAGGGCATCCAGACGCCATCCTGCCTGATTCAGGCTTTCCAGTACCTGCTGACGGTTGCTTTCAATCGCCGCGAGTTCGTCATCACGAATGTTTGGGTTGACGGCGCGCAGCGCTTCCAGGCGCGACAGTTCAGCAGACAGTTTTTCATCCGCTTCATTGCGCGCAGCGTCAATCAGGGCGCGGGCGGACTTCTCAACCTGCGCTTCCCCCAGTTGCAGAATCGCATGAACATCCTGCTGCACCGCGTTAACCAGCTTGCTGCCGGTGTGGCGGTTTACAGCACTCAACTGGCGGTTGAAGGTTTCAAACTCCACCTGCGCAGCGAGGTTGTTGCCGTTTTTGTCCAGCAGCATGCGCACCGGCGTCGGCGGCAGGAAGCGGTTAAGCTGCAACTGCTTCGGCGCCTGGGCTTCCACAACGTATACCAGTTCCAGCAGCAGCGTACCGACCGGCAGCGCCTTATTTTTCAACAAGGAAATGGTACTGCTACCGGTATCACCGGAGAGGATCAGATCCAGCCCGTTACGAATCAGCGGATGTTCCCATGTAATAAACTGGGCGTCTTCACGCGACAGCGCCACGTCACGTTCAAAGGTAATGGTACAACCGTCTTCCGGCAGCCCCGGGAAGTCCGGAACCAGCATGTGATCGGATGGGGTCAGTACAATCAGGTTTTCGCCGCGATCGTCCTGGTTAATCCCCACGATATCAAACAGGTTCATGGCAAAGGCGATCAGGCTGGTGTCGTCGTCCTGCTCTTCAATGCTCTCAGCCAGTTGTTGCGCCTTTTCGCCGCCGTTGGAGTGGATCTCCAGCAGACGGTCGCGGCCCTGTTCCAGCTGCGTCTTCAGCGCTTCGTGTTGTTCACGACAGCTTTTGATCAGCTCATCAAAGCCGTCGGTCTCTTCTGGCGCCGCCAGGTAGTTAATCAGGTTGCTGTAAACCGAGTCATAGATGGCGCGACCGGTCGGGCAGGTATGTTCGAACGCATCCAGACCTTCGTGATACCAGCGAACCAGCACCGACTGGGCGGTTTTCTCTAAATATGGGACGTGGATATGGATATCGTGCGCCTGGCCGATGCGATCGAGACGGCCAATACGCTGCTCCAGCAGATCCGGGTTAAACGGCAGGTCGAACATCACCAGGTTACTGGCAAACTGGAAGTTACGGCCTTCCGAGCCGATTTCTGAACACAGCAGCACCTGCGCGCCACTGTCCTCTTCGCCGAACCAGGCGGCGGCGCGGTCACGTTCGATAATCGACATCCCTTCGTGGAAGACCGCCGCACGGATACCTTCGCGCTCGCGCAGCACTTGCTCCAGTTGCAGGGCGGTTGCCGCCTTCGCACAGATCACCAGCACTTTCTGCGAGCGATGGCTGGTCAGGTAGCCCATCAGCCACTCAACACGCGGGTCGAAGTTCCACCAGGTGCCAGTATCCCCTTCAAATTCCTGATAAATCTGTTCCGGATAGAGCATGTCGCGCGCTCTGTCTTCGGCGTTTTTGCGGGCACCCATAATGCCGGACACTTTAATGGCCGTCTGATACTGCGTCGGCAGCGGCAGCTTAATGGTGTGCAGTTCGCGTTTCGGGAAGCCTTTTACGCCATTACGGGTGTTACGGAACAGCACGCGGCTGGTGCCGTGGCGGTCCATCAGCATGGAGACCAGCTCCTGACGCGCGTTCTGCGCACCGTCGCGGTCGCTGTTCGCGGTTTGCAACAGCGGCTCAATGTCTTGCTCGCCAATCAGTTCGCCCAGCATGTTGAGTTCTTCATTGCTGAGCTTGTTACCGGCCAGCAGCATGGCGACGGCGTCGGCAACCGGGCGATAATTTTTCTGCTCTTCAACAAATTGCGCGAAATCGTGGAAACGGTTGGGATCCAGCAGACGCAGACGCGCAAAGTGGCTTTCCATACCCAGTTGTTCCGGGGTGGCGGTCAGCAACAGTACGCCTGGCACGCGTTCCACCAGTTGTTCTATCGCCACATATTCACGGCTCGGCGCCTCTTCGCTCCAGACGAGATGGTGGGCTTCATCGACAACCAGCAGATCCCACTCGGCATCACACAAGTGTTCCAGACGCTGTTTGTTACGGCGGGCGAAGTCCAGAGAGCAGATCACCAACTGTTCGGTTTCGAACGGGTTAAACGCATCGTGCTGCGCTTCGGCGTAGCGCTCGTCGTCAAACAGGGCGAAACGCAGGTTAAAACGGCGCAGCATTTCGACCAGCCACTGATGCTGCAAGGTTTCCGGCACAATGATCAGCACGCGTTCTGCCGCGCCAGAAAGCAGTTGTTGATGCAGGATCATCCCGGCTTCAATGGTTTTGCCCAGACCCACTTCATCCGCCAGCAGTACGCGCGGCGCATGACGGCGACCCACGTCGTGGGCGATGTTGAGCTGATGAGGGATCAGGCTGGTGCGCTGGCCGCGCAGGCCGCTCCACGGCATGCGGTATTGCTCACTTTGAAATTTACGTGCGCGGTAGCGCAGCGCAAACCGATCCATGCGGTCAATCTGACCAGCAAACAGGCGATCCTGCGGTTTGCTGAACGCCAGTTTGCTGTCGAGCAGGACTTCACGCAGCGTCACGCCGGCTTCTTCGGTATCAAGACGGGTGCCAATGTAGGCAAGCAAACCATTTTCTTCTTTTACTTCATCGATTTGCAGCTGCCAGCCTTCATGGCTGGTAATGGTATCGCCAGGGTTGAACATCACGCGGGTCACGGGGGAGTCACTGCGCGCATACAGACGGTTTTCACCGGTGGAGGGGAAAAGCAAAGTGACGGTGCGCGCATCCATGGCAACAACGGTTCCAAGTCCCAGTTCGCTTTCTGTATCGCTGATCCAGCGTTGACCAAGTGTAAAAGGCATATTTGTTCGGCTCTATATCTTTAATTGCAGGCAATAATCACCCTCTGCCAGGGAGATGCTATGGCAGAACGGTAAATTGGGTCCAGGAATGGAAAGGGCGCTATGGTAATGGATGGCGATGGATTCGTCACGCGTCAAAATAACCCTAATTGGCCTGTCAGTAGTGTAGCAAAGTTATCATCAATGAAGGGAAGAATTCCTTCCGCAACGGGCTGGAGCTGGCGCGTCAGATAATGCTCGTAATCCAGCGGCGAGTGCTGATAATCCTTTGGCTCCGGGCCGTTCAGGGTCCAGACATAGTGAATGGTGCCGCGGTTCTGGTACTGCGCCGGGCGTCCCCGCTTCAGGTTTTCTTCGTCAGCCAGTCTGGCGGCGCGCACGTGTGGCGGAACGTTGCGCTGGTACTCGCTTAACGGTCGACGCAGACGCTTGCGATAGACCAGACGCTCGTCCAGCTCGCCCGCCATCAGCCGATCAATGGTGTCGCGAACGTAATCCTGGTACGGTTCGTGACGAAAAATGCGCAGATACAATTCTTGCTGGAACTGCTGCGCCAGCGGTGTCCAGTCGGTACGCACGGTTTCCAGTCCTTTAAACACCATCCGCTGGTTTTCTCCTTCCTGAATCAGACCCGCGTAGCGTTTTTTGCTGCCGGTATCCGCGCCACGGATGGTGGGCATCAGAAAGCGGCAGAAATGCGTTTCATACTCCAGTTCCAGCGCGCTGGTAAGATTCTTTTCCTGAAGTGACTGCGTCCACCAGGCGTTGACGTGCTCCACTAACGCGCGACCGATTTTCGCCGCCTCCTCTTCTGTGTGGGCGCGCTTCAGCCAGACGAAGGTGGAGTCGGTATCGCCATAAATTACGTCATAGCCCTGGGCTTCAATGAGCGCTTTGGTCTGGCGCATGATCGCATGACCGCGCATGGTGATTGACGATGCCAGACGCGGATCGAAAAAGCGGCAGGCCGTCGTGCCGAGCACACCGTAAAAGGCATTCATGATGATCTTCAGCGCCTGAGAAAGCGGTTTATTACCGTGCCGTTTGGCGTCGTCACGACCCTGCCAGATCGACGTCACAATTTCTGGCAGGCAGTGTTTTTCTCGTGAGAACCAGGCGTCGAGAAATCCCTCGGTGCTGTGTTCGGGATCAGGGTGCGCCATCCCTTCCACCAGTCCGACAGGGTCGATCAAAAAGGTGCGAATGATCGAGGGGTACAGGCTTTTGTAATCCAGTACCAGTACCGAATCATATAAGCCGGGACGCGAATCCATCACGTAACCGCCGGGGCTGGCGTGGGGCGGCACTTCACCGAGGTTCGGCGCAACATACCCGGCGCGATGCATACGCGGAAAATAGAGGTGGCCAAACGCGGCGACCGAACCGCCGTGACGATCGACAGGTAATCCGTTGACCGTGGCACGCTCTAACAGGAACGGCACGATCTCGGTTTTATGAAAGACTCGCGTCACCAGCTCGCAATCTTTCAGATTGTAGGTGGCGAGCGCGGGTTTATCTTCGGCAAAACGTCTGTCGATCTCATCCATGCGATCCCATGGATTATCGATCGATTTACCTTCCCCAAGCAGTTCCTGCGAAACGGTCTCCAGCGAAAACGACGAGAAATTCCAGAAGGCAGACTTCAGCGCCTCAATACCGTCAACGATCAGCCGACCTTTCGCCTGGGCGAAAAAAACGCCATTTTTAAAACCGTGCTCACGCCACTCGAGTTCGCTGTTATCGCGGCCAAAACGCAGCGGGATACGGTAGCGCTCAGCATGTTTTTGCAACACGCGAAGGTCGAACTGCACCAGATTCCAGCCGATGATGATGTCGGGATCGTGGCGGGCAACCCACTCGTTTAGCTTTTCCAGCAGTTGTGGGCGGCTGTTGACATACTCAAGCTGGAAATCGAGCGCTGATGAATCGCCATTTTCGGGGCCGAGCATATAGACAATGCGCTGCCCGCAGCCTTCAAGCCCAATGCAGTACAACTCGCCGTGGCGGGTGGTTTCAATATCCAGAGACAACCACTTGAGCGGGGGACGATAGTCGGGATGGGGCTTTAATCGCGCATTGACGATTGCACCGTTGCGCGTCTCACCTTCGACCCACACCGGCGAGGTGATAAAGCGTTCCATCAGATAACGCTCCGGCGGGCGGACATCGCCTTCATAAACCGTCACGCCATTCTCGCGCAACAGCTTTTCCAGTCGCATCAACTGGCGATGCGAGCGGCAGTAAAGACCTGAAACCGGCTGACGATGAAAATCTTTGAGGTTAAGCGGCGTCAGGCGGTAGCCATTTTCACTGCTTAATACCGACGTGACGCGGGCGGTTAGCGCGGTAGGGATAAACGCAACGGATTCTTGCGGCGCAAGCGTAACCTGCAAAGGCCCGCTGTCTGTTGCCAGCCAGAAGGAGACTTCAGTTCCCTGCGACGTATCCCGCCAGTGCCGGGTTAAGATAAAACCTGCCTGCGCCACGCTGTTTATCCATCAAAAAAACCAGGCATGATTATAGCCTGGTTCAACGTGTTGTGCTGGGGTTTTATACAGTTATTGGCGCTGCTACTGCCCGTAATAGGCTTTCGCTCCGTGCTTGCGAAGGTAATGCTTGTCCAGCAACGTTTGCTGCATATCGGGTAACTGTGGCGCGAGCTGGCGGCAGAAAATGCCCATATAGGCGACCTCTTCTAAGACGATGGCGTTATGCACAGCGTCTTCGGCGTTTTTCCCCCACGCAAAGGGACCGTGTGAATGCACCAGCACCCCGGGCATCTGCGCGGCGTCGATGCCCTGTTTTGCAAAGGTTTCGACAATGACGTTGCCGGTTTCCCACTCATACTCGCCGTTGATTTCGCTATCGGTCATTTTGCGGGTGCAGGGAATCGCGCCATAGAAATAGTCGGCGTGCGTAGTGCCCGTTGCCGGAATGGACTGCCCGGCCTGTGCCCAGATGGTTGCATGGCGCGAATGAGTATGCACAATACCGCCAATAGAGGGGAAAGCCTGGTACAGCAGACGATGCGTCGGCGTATCGGACGAGGGCTTTTTCTTACCTTCAATCACTTCACCCGTCGCGATGCTGACAACCACCATATCATCTGCGGTCATCACGCTGTAATCAACGCCGGAAGGTTTGATCACAAAGACACCGCGCTCGCGATCGACCGCGCTGACGTTCCCCCAGGTGAGCGTGACCAGATTGTGCTTTGGCAGCGCCAGATTCGCTTCCAGTACCTGACGTTTGAGATCTTCTAGCATGTTTTTTCTCCCTGCCTGATGACGACGTAAACGCCTTATCAGGCCTACGCAGAGAGGTAGGCCTGATCAGCAAAGCGCCATCAGGCAACCATTCGCTTAACGTTTAAAGCCGTAATACACTTCGTTCCAGCGCAGCGCGTCCTTGAAGGCGGGCAGGCGGGTATCGTTATCAATCACGGTGATTTCGATATCGTGCATTTCGGCGAACTGACGCATGTCGTTGAGATCCAGCGCATGGCTGAAGACGGTATGGTGCGCTCCGCCGGCCAGGATCCACGCTTCCGACGCGGTCGGCAGATCCGGTTGGGCTTTCCACAGCGCGTTGGCGACCGGCAGTTTCGGCAGCGCGTGCGGGGTTTTCACGGTGTCGATGCAGTTGACCAGCAGACGATAGCGATCGCCGAGGTCGATCAGGCTGGCCACGATCGCCGGACCGGTCTTCGTATTGAAGATCAGACGAGCGGGATCGTCTTTACCGCCAATGCCAAGATGCTGGACATCGAGGATCGGTTTTTCGTCCACCGCGATCGATGGACACACTTCCAGCATGTGGGAGCCGAGCACCAGATCGTTGCCTTTCTCGAAGTGATAGGTGTAATCCTCCATAAAAGAGGTGCCGCCCTGCAGACCGGTTGACATCACTTTCATGATGCGAAGCAGAGCGGCAGTTTTCCAGTCGCCTTCGCCGGCAAAGCCATAGCCCTGCTGCATCAGACGCTGTACGGCCAGACCCGGAAGTTGTTTCAGACCGTGCAAATCTTCAAAGGTGGTGGTGAACGCGTGAAAGCCGCCCTGTTCCAGGAAGCGCTTCATGCCCAGCTCAATACGCGCCGCTTCCAGCACGTTCTGGCGTTTTTCACCGTGAACCTGCGTGGCGGCGGTCAGGGTGTAGCTGCTTTCGTATTCATCAATCAGGGCATTGATGTCGCCGTCGCTGATGGAATTCACCACCTGCACCAGATCGCCCACCGCCCAGGTGTTGACCGAGAAGCCGAACTTGATCTGCGCGGCAACTTTATCGCCATCGGTAACCGCCACTTCACGCATATTGTCGCCAAAGCGGCACACTTTCAGATGACGGGTATCTTGTTTCGACACCGCATGACGCATCCAGGCGCCGATACGAGCATGAGCCTGTTGATCCTGCCAGTGACCGGTGACTACCGCGTGTTGCTGGCGCATACGCGCGCCGATGAAGCCGAACTCGCGGCCGCCGTGCGCAGTCTGGTTGAGGTTCATAAAGTCCATGTCGATGCTGTCCCACGGCAGGGCGGCATTGAACTGGGTGTGGAATTGCAGCAGCGGTTTGTTGAGGATTGTCAGGCCGTTGATCCACATTTTGGCTGGAGAGAAGGTATGCAGCCAGACCACCAGACCCGCACAGCGATCGTCATAGTTTGCGTCACGGCAAATGGCGGTGATCTCATCCGGTGTGGTCCCCAGTGGTTTTAACACCAGCTTGCAGGGCAGTTTCGCTTCGGTATTCAGCGCCTTGACGACGTGCTCCGCGTGTTGAGTGACCTGACGCAGCGTCTCAGGGCCGTACAAATGCTGGCTGCCAATTACAAACCACACTTCATAGTTATCAAAAATAGTCATTGTCGTGTCCTTAGTGAGTCAGGGTTGCCTGGTCAGCCGGCGCGGTATTAACCGGGGTGGCAGTCGGAAGATAATGTTGCTCAGCGCTTACCGCCCACTGCTGGTAGCGGCGATAAAGCTGTTCGAAACGTTGTGCCTGTTCGGGGCGAGGTTGCAGCGTGTTTTCCACCGCGCTGGCCATTTTCTGCTGTGCCGCAGGGATATCGGCATGCACGTTGGCCGCCACGGCGGCGAAGATGGCCGCGCCCAGCGCACAGCACTGATCGGAGGCGACGATTTGTAGCGGTCGATTCAGGACATCGCAGCAGGCCTGCATAATGACCTTGTTTTTCCGGGCGATGCCGCCCAGCGCCATGACGTTGTTGACCGCAATACCTTGTTCGGTAAAGCATTCCATGATGGCCCTTGCGCCAAAGGCGGTTGCGGCGATTAGTCCGCCGAACAGCGCCGGGGCATCCGTGGCCAGATTCAGATCGGTCATCACCCCTTTCAGGCGTTGGTTTGCGTTCGGCGTGCGGCGGCCGTTAAACCAGTCAAGCACCACCGGTAGGTGATCCAGCGACGGATTTTTCGCCCAGGCTTCGGTTAATGCTGGCAGCAGTTGTTTCTGGCTGGCGCTGATCTGCGCTTTCAGTTCCGGGTGCTGCGCGGCGAGTTGCTCCAGCGGCCAGCCGAGAATGCGACCAAACCACGCGTAGATATCGCCAAAGGCAGACTGTCCGGCTTCCAGACCGATAAAACCGGGGACCACACTGCCATCGACTTGCCCACAAATGCCTTTCACGGCGCGCTCGCCGACGCTCTGTCTGTCCGCAATCAAGATGTCGCAGGTTGAGGTTCCAATGACTTTCACCAGCGCATTGGGCTGTGCGCCCGCGCCAACAGCACCCATGTGGCAGTCGAATGCGCCGCCGGAGATGACGACGTTTTCCGGCAGGCCAAGGCGCTGCGCCCACTCGGCGCACAGCGTTCCAACTGGCAGATCGGCAGTGAACGTGTCGGTGAACAGGGGGTATTGCAAATGCTGGTTAATCAGCGGATCGAGGTCGTCGAAGAAACTGGCGGGCGGCAGACCGCCCCAGCTTTCATGCCACAGTGATTTGTGCCCGGCGCTGCAACGACCCCGGCGGATATCCTGCGGACGCGTGGTACCAGAAAGGAGGGCTGGCACCCAGTCGCACAGTTCAATCCAGGAGACGGCGGCCTGGGCAACTGCGCGGTCTTCGCGGGTGACATGAAGGATCTTGGCCCAGAACCATTCGCTGGAGTAAATGCCGCCGATGTAACGGGAGTAATCGACGTTGCCCGGCGTATGGCACAGACGGGTAATGGCTTCGGCTTCTTCTACTGACGTGTGGTCTTTCCACAGGACGAACATCGCGTTTGGGTTTTCCGCGAACTCTTCCCGGAGCGCCAGCACGTTGCCATCGGCGTCAATCGGCGCTGGCGTTGAGCCTGTACTGTCGACGCCAATCCCAACGACCTCTGCACGTTGCGCCGCGCTGAGTTCTGCCAATACGCTTTTCAGCGCGGCTTCCATCGACTCCATGTAGTCGCGGGGATGATGGCGGAACCGGTTGTTCGGGGCGTCACAAAAACGTCCTTCCTGCCAGCGCGGGTACCACTCAACGCTGGTGGCGATCTCTTCGCCGGTGGCGCATTCCACTGCCAGCGCGCGTACAGAATCACTGCCAAAATCGAGGCCAATTGCAATTGCCATCCTCTTGCTCCATCCAGAAATACGGGTATGGAGAAACAGTAGTGAGTGGGGATAAAAACCGTCAGGTAGGATCCGCTAATCTTATGGATTAAAATGCTATGGCATCGCAAAGTGTGACGCCGTGCAAATAATCAATGTGGACATTTCTGCTCTAGTTATAGACACTTTTGTTACCCGTTTTTGCCGCAGTCATCGCGCAGAGTCATGACATAATGCTTTTCACAAGCGGGGTTGATGGGGCCGCCCGTGATGGTGCGGCGACAAGGCAGGGCGCAAACCATACTGTCCTGCGTAATATGGACAATTTGTTTCCTCACCGAACCTCGGGAGTCGTGAAATTATGGCTGAACCGCAAAATGACCCTCTCCTGCCAGGGTACTCGTTTAACGCGCATCTGGTCGCCGGTTTAACGCCGATAGACGCCAACGGGTATCTGGATTTTTTTATCGACAGGCCGTTGGGGATGAAAGGCTATATCCTTAACCTCACGATTCGGGGGGAAGGGGTGATTAAAAATCAGGGGCGGGAGTTTGTCTGCCGACCCGGTGACATTTTGTTGTTCCCGCCGGGCGAAATTCATCACTACGGACGCCATCCGGATGCCAGCGAGTGGTATCACCAGTGGGTTTACTTTCGTCCCCGCGCCTACTGGCAGGAGTGGCTGACCTGGCCGTCCATTTTTGCGCAGACCGGTTTTTTCCGTCCGGACGAAGCGCATCAGCCGCACTTTAATGAGCTGTTCGGCCAGATTATCCACGCCGGACAGGGGGAAGGGCGCTACTCTGAACTGCTGGCTATCAACCTGCTGGAGCAGTTACTGCTGCGGAGAATGGAAGCGATCAACGCGTCGCTGCATCCACCGATGGATAACCGCGTGCGCGATGCCTGTCAGTACATCAGCGATCATCTGGCGGACAGCCACTTCGATATTGCCAGCGTTGCCCAGCACGTCTGCCTGTCGCCATCGCGCCTGTCGCACCTGTTCCGTCAACAGTTGGGTATCAGCGTGTTGAGCTGGCGTGAGGATCAGCGTATCAGCCAGGCGAAACTGCTGCTCAGTACAACACGCATGCCGATTGCCACCGTCGGACGTAATGTCGGGTTCGACGATCAGCTCTATTTCTCCCGCGTCTTTAAAAAATGTACCGGCGCCAGTCCGAGCGAGTTCCGCGCCGGTTGTGAAGAAAAAGTGAATGATGTGCCCGTGAAGATGTCATAACCTGTAACTAATCTGATAACTGATAGCTTGACGAAGCAGGGATGGATTAGCAGAATCCCTGCTTCGTAAATCTGACGGACGCATTATGCAAGCATTGCTGGAACACTTCATTCTCCAGTCCGCCATGTACTCTTTGATTGCTGTGGCGCTGGTGGCCTTCCTGGAATCGCTGGCGCTGGTGGGGTTGATTTTACCGGGAACGGTAATGATGGCCGGGTTGGGCGCCCTGATCGGTAGCGGGGAACTCAACTTCTGGCATGCCTGGCTGGCGGGAATTATCGGTTGTCTGCTGGGCGACTGGATCTCGTTCTGGCTGGGCTGGCGCTTCAAAAAGCCGCTACACCGCTGGTCGTTCATGAAGAAGAACAAGGCGCTGCTGGATAAAACTGAGCACGCGCTGCATCAGCACAGTATGTTCACGATTCTGGTGGGACGCTTTGTCGGACCAACGCGCCCGCTGGTGCCGATGGTCGCCGGAATGCTGGATCTACCGGTGGCGAAATTCATTACGCCCAACATTATTGGCTGCCTGCTCTGGCCGCCGTTTTATTTTCTGCCAGGGATTCTGGCCGGCGCGGCAATTGATATTCCGGCGGGGATGCAAAGCGGCGAGTTTAAGTGGTTGCTGCTGGCGACAGCCATCCTGCTGTGGCTCGGTGGCTGGCTGTGCTGGCGCCTGTGGCGTAGCGGAAAAGCCGCGACGGACCGCTTAACGCATTACCTGCCAAAAGGCCGTCTGCTCTGGCTGGCGCCGGTGGTGCTGGGGATGGGGATTGTCGCGCTGGTGACGTTACTCCGCCACCCGCTGATGCCAGTGTATCTCGATATTCTGCAAAAAGTGGTGGGCTACTGATATTTCTGCCGGATGGCGTTTATCTCGTAGGCCGGATAAGGCAAAGCCGCCATCCGGCAACCCATTATTTTTTAATCCCCAACAGCGCTGAGGCGCTGGCTCTGCCACTCAGCAATTCATCGGTTTTGCCCTGCCACGCGATGCGACCGTCGGCCACGACGACAGAGCGTGGGGCAATGCGCGCCGCATCTTCGACGCTGTGTGACACCATCAGCAGCGTCAGTTGCCGGGCATGGCAGATATCGCTTACCAGGGTCAGCATCTCCTGGCGCAGAGCAGGGTCGAGGGCTGAAAACGGTTCGTCAAGCAGCAGGACCGGCTGTTCGCGTACCAGACAACGCGCCAGTGCCACACGCTGGCGCTGACCGCCGGAAAGCTCGCCGGGCAGGCGGGCCATCAGCGTCTCGATCCCCATTTGTTGTGCGATATGCCGGCGCTTCTCTTTCTGTTCGGCGTTTAACTTCAGTCCGGGATCCAGTCCCAGACCGATGTTTTGCTCAACGTTTAAATGGCTGAACAGATTGTTTTCCTGAAACAACATCGACACCGGACGACGTGATGGCGGCGTGGTGGTGTGGTCTTCCCCTTCTATCAGCAGGGTGCCGCGGGCAGGCGTGAGAAAACCGGCAATCAGACTCAGTAACGTACTTTTCCCTGCGCCGCTTGGTCCCAGAATCGCCATCTGTTCACCGCGCGCCACGGACAGCGTAAAGCGCATGGGCAGATGGTGGTAGAGCCAGGTGATATCAGTCAGTCTTAGCATTTCGCCCCGGTAACGTCTCAATAACGGTAAATAAAATAAAGCACAGGATCAGCAATAAGAGCGCAGTGACGGCACCGTCCTGACTGCGATAAGAGCCAATTTGCTGATACAGATAAAACGGCAGGGTGCGGAAATCATCGTTGCCGAACAGCGCTACCACGCCAAAATCGCCGATAGACAGCACGCAGGCAAAGGCGAGAGCTTGCGCCAGCGGGCGCTTCAGTGCCCGCAGTTCGACCACTTTTAGCCGCTGCCAGCCTTCAATCCCCAGCGACTGACACAGCATGGTGTAGCGGGCGGTAATATCGCGCATCGGGTTTTCCAGCACTTTCAGCGCGTAGGGAATGGCCATCAGCGCATTGGTGAAAATCACGATGCCGTCAGCGGATTCCGGCAGACCGATGCTGTTGTTGAGCAACAGGAAGAAGCCGGTGGCCAGTACAATGCCAGGCATCGCCAGAATAAGCATCCCGCTTAGCTCCAGCGCTTGCCCTGCCAACAGCTGCTGACGGGCGCGCAGTTCGCGGCTGCTCCACAGCAACATCATCGTCAGGATCACGCACAGCAGACCCGCTGCCAGCGCAATACGCAGCGAAGTCCACACCGCCTGCCATAAAATGGGCTGTGCGAGCACGTCCAGCAGATGGCGATTCACCCCGTCGACCATCACCGCCAACAGCGGTGGAAGCAACAGCAGCAGTGCGAGGACAATCAGCAGGGCATCGGTTAAACGGCTGTGCAGCCGATCGTCCGGATCGCGCCACCCCTGAACCAACGTGGTGCCGGGAGAGATGGCTTTACTCAATCGCTGACTGAGGAGCACCAGCGCCAGACAGCACACCATCTGGATCAGCGCCAGCATGGCGGCGCGGGCAGGATCGTAGTCGAAATTCAGCGCCTGATAAATCGCCAGCTCAATGGTTGTCGCCTGCGGCCCGCCGCCCAGCGACAGTACGGTAGCGAAACTGGCAAAACAGAGCATAAAAATCAGCGCAGCGACCGGCGGGATTTGGCGGCGCAGCCACGGCCACTCGACAAAACGGAAGAACTGCCAGCCGCGGATACCCAGTTGGGCGGCAAGCTGACGCTGCTCGCCGGGAATATTCTCCAGCGACTGCAACAGCAGGCGGCTTGCCATCGGCAGATTAAAAAAGATGTGAGCCAGCAGGATGCCCTGCAAACCGTAAGGCGAGAAGGTCCACTCCAGCCCAAGCATGTGCCAGAGCGAAGCCAGCCATCCCTGGCGTCCATAGACGCTGAGAATACCAAACACCGCGACCAGCACCGGGAGGATCAGCGTCATGGCGCACAGGCGCAGCAGGGCCAGACGCCCCGGAAAGCGGCGTCGGTACAACGCGCGGGCAAGGAAGATGGCTGGAACGACAGAAAGCACCGCTGACAGGAAGGCCTGCCAGAAGGAAAAACGCACCACGTGCCACAGGTAGCTGTCCTGCCACAGCGAGGACCACGCCGCCTGCGGCGCGTTGAACCACAATGCCAGAAAAGCGGCCAGCGCCACCGCCACCATCAACGTGGCGGCACAAAGGCCTGGGATCAGCCAGCCGGCAATTAACGGCTGACGGCGCGTTGCCATTCGCTAATCCATGCCTGGCGCTGTGCCGCCACTTCCGCTGACGTGAATTCCAGGGTCGTTGCGGGTTTCGTCAGTTGTTCGAATCCGGCAGGCAGGGTGACATTCGCCACCGGATACATCCAGTTGCCGGTCGGGATAGCATTCTGAAACGCAGGCGAAACCATAAATTTGAGGAATTTTTCCGCCAGTTCAGGCTGCTTACTGGCTGCGGTACGCGCGGCGACCTCCACCTGCAGGTAATGGCCTTCACTAAAGTTGGCCGCCACGTAGTTCTCTTTTTTCTCTTCGATGATGTGATACGCCGGAGAGGTGGTGTAGCTCAGCACCAGATCGCTTTCACCTTTCAGGAACAGGCCATAAGCTTCGCTCCAGCCTTTGGTGACGGTGACGGTTTTTGCCGCCAGTTTTTGCCACGCCTGCGGCGTTTTATCGCCATACACTTTCTGCATCCACAGCATCAGCCCAAGTCCTGGCGTGCTGGTGCGCGGATCCTGATAAATCACCCGCCATTTCTGATCGCTCTCGACCAGTTCCTTCAGGCTCTTCGGTGGGTTTTTCAGTTTGTTTTTGTCATACACAAAAGCGAAGTAGCCGTAATCAAACGGGACGAAGGTGTCATTCTTCCAGCCGCCAGGAACATTGACCGCCTCGCTGGCGACACCGCTTTTCGCGAACAGTTGGGTTTGCGTCGCCGCTTCCAGCAGGTTGTTATCCAGCCCCAGCACCACGTCGGCCTTGCTGTTTTTCCCTTCCATCCGCAGGCGGTTGAGGAGTGAAACGCCATCTTCCAGCGCTACCAGTTTCAGCTCGCAGTTGCAGTCGGCTTCAAAAGCTTTTTTCACCGCCGGGCCAGGGCCCCAGTCTGCGGCGAACGAGTCGTAGGTGTAGACGGTAAGAACGGGTTTTGCGAAGGCAGGCGCTGCGCACAGGAGTAAAAGGGGAAGACATTTTTTCAACACTTTGCACCTCAAAAGATGGGTGGCAAAGGATTTTGAGCGGTAGCCTCAAATCCCTTCGCCGGCGTTATCCGGATCAGGTTCGACGGGTATTTTCTCAGCCCATACACTTCATCATTCAGGCAGCCTCTGAGTTCGCTCACCCCAGTCACATAGTGTTCTATGCTCCTGGGGATTCACTCGCTTGCCGCTTTGATGCAGCTTGAATGATTTTGTGTATGTTTAATTAGCACCCCGTTGAGAACGGCGTTAGTGTAGTGATTTTGCCGCGTTGCGGCAATCAGGGATCCGGCGGGGCAAACCACGCGGATTTAAAGTCGAACCAGCCGAGGGTGTTCATGCGCAAGCCGCGCATACTGCGCTGGCCCTGAATAATCAGCCAGTGGTGGATCAGCGGGACAATCGCTTTGCTGGCAAGCAGTTGCTGACACCACACGGCCAGATTCATTTCGCCGGTGCGCCAGCGCGCGGCATCGGCTTCCCAGTCCAGCGGAATACAGTGCTGTAACAGCGGGACTTCACACAGGTGCGCGAACAAAGAGAAGTCGAGCGGCAGGGTGAAGTTGGCGCTGTTAAGCCAGATGTCGCTTTCAATTTCCCCGGCATGCCATTGATCGTAGTCGATCTCCTGAATCTCTAGCTTCACCTGATGTTCAGCCAGGAGCTGACTCATGATCTGTGCAATCACCTGGTGTTCTATGTGTTCGTGATAATAGGTCAGCGTGAGCGTCTCCAGCCCGGCGGGTTTCTCGCCGTGGCCCGGCCGCGCATGATGCCAGCGCGGCAGCAGGCCATAGGCCGGGAACCAGTGGCGCTGATACTGTTCATCGGCATAGTAAAGCAGGTTGCTTGGTGACAGTATGCGGCTGACCCACTCCCGGACCGCCTGATTGGCGCCGCGATGGGTACGGGCGTCGAACAGCAGGTAATAGCACCCCTCTTCCAGACGGCTTTCGATGGCTTTTTCGTCGTCAGTGGGACCTTTCAGCGTCAGACCGCCGTTCGGCTCATCGCCGATATCCGGCAGTACCCAGACGTTCACTTCATCAATCAGGGCCCGAAAGCCGAAGAAATCGTCAAAAGCATGGATTTTTAACTGGTTGCGCGTATTCCGTATCACCGCGTACGGGCCGGTGCCAATCGGATGGCTGGAAAAATTGCTCAGGGTTTCCCATTCGCGCGGCAGGATCATCGCCGGGACCTGACCCAGCAGCCACGGCAGCCAGCGATCGGGTTGCGAAAGATGAATGTCCAGCGTCCAGGGCGTTGGCGAGACGATCTCGCTGATGTGCGAATAGAGCGGTAAGGCGTTAATGCGCGTTAGTGACGACACCACATCGTCCATTTCCAGTTCACGCCCGTGGTGAAAATGGATCCCTGGACGCAGGAAAAAGCGCCAGTGCAGGGGAGAAATTTGTTGCCAGTGGTGGGCAATGTCGGCTTCCAGTTCCCCATTTTCCTCATTTACGCGAGTCAGGGCGCTGAAGATTTGGCGGGCAATGTGGGTTTCTGAGCGACGTAATGCGCTGCCTGGCAGCAGATTTTGCATCGGGCGGTAGTAAAGTACGCGCAGGATGTGACGGCCCTGACGGAAGCTGCGGCCCAGATGGGAAACCAGCATCTGCCGCACGGCCGTTTTGTCGCCGACCAGTTGCACCAGTTGATCGATGCGATCCTGCTCCAGCAGATCTTCCGCACGCTGCTGCTGGAGCGCCAGTCCGGTATACAGAAAGGTCAGGCGTGAACGTTTTCCGCGTCCCACTTCCGCCTCCCACGTCAGCCAGCCGCGCTCCTGCATGGTATTGAGCAGCGTGCGCATATGACGGCGCGAGCAGCTCAGCAGATCCGCCAGTTCGTTGAGCGTGGTGTCCTGCGTTTTGCCGTCGCAGCATTGCCACAAGCGGATGAACTGTTGTTGCAGACGGCCAGAAGACATAAAAGGGGAACTCCTGCGGAAAACTCAGCAATTTTATTATCCCTATATTAGGCCAATAATACATTCCGATGAAGCACTATGAAGGGGTCATCTATGCGCCAGTTTTATCAGAAGTACTTTGCCGCGACAGAAGGGTTGTCCTGGTTGGCTTGCCTGAGCGCGCCGCAGCGCTTAAAGATGCTGGAAGAACTGATGCAGTGGGAGGTGACAGCCTGACCCTGGAGTAGCAGACATCATGTGTGACTGAGTATTGGTGTTAATCACCGCGCCAGCAGGTATTATCTGCTGGCTTTTTTCGTTTCGGCTGCGCTGACTAAGGAAAGATATGCTCTGGTTAATGACGATGGGACGACGTCTCAACGGTGTGTACGCGGCGTTTATGCTCGTCGCTTTTATGATGGGCGTGGCGGGGGCGCTACAGGCCCCGACGCTGAGCCTGTTTCTCAGTCGCGAGGTCGGGGCGCAGCCGTTCTGGGTGGGGCTGTTTTACACCGTTAACGCCATCGCCGGGATTGGCGTGAGCCTTGCGCTGGCAAAACGCTCAGACAGCCAGGGAGACCGCCGCAGGCTGATTCTGTTTTGTTGCCTGATGGCCATCGGTAATGCGCTGCTGTTTGCCTTCAATCGCCACTACCTGACGCTGATCACCTGCGGCGTACTGCTGGCGTCGCTGGCAAATACCGCGATGCCGCAATTGTTCGCGCTGGCGCGGGAATATGCCGACAGCTCGGCGCGTGAAGTGGTGATGTTCAGCTCAGTGATGCGTGCTCAGCTCTCACTGGCGTGGGTGATTGGCCCGCCGATGGCGTTTATGCTGGCGCTGAATTACGGCTTTACCGTGATGTTTTCGATTGCCGCCGCGATTTTTGCGCTCAGTTTCATCCTGATTGCCTTTATGCTGCCGTCCGTCGCCCGCGTTGAACAACCCGCGGATGTGCCGGTCATTCAGTCTGGTGGCTGGCAGGATAAAAACGTCCGTATGTTGTTTATCGCTTCCACGCTGATGTGGACCTGCAACACCATGTACATCATCGATATGCCGCTGTGGATTAGCACGGAGCTTGGACTGCCGGATAAGCTTGCCGGGATCCTTATGGGCACCGCCGCAGGACTGGAAATCCCGATCATGATCCTTGCCGGCTTCTACGTCAAACGTTTCGGTAAGCGCCGGATGATGCTTATTGCTGTCACCGCGGGCGTGCTGTTTTATCTCGGGCTGATTTTCTTCCACAGCCATCAGGCGCTGCTGATGTTGCAACTGTTTAATGCGGCGTTTATCGGGATTATTGCCGGTATTGGCATGCTCTGGTTCCAGGATCTGATGCCGGGCAGGGCCGGATCGGCGACGACGCTATTTACCAACAGCATTTCGACCGGCGTAATTCTGGCGGGGGTGATCCAGGGTGCGGTTGCCCAAAGCTATGGTCACTTCGCGGTATACTGGGTGATTGCGGCGATTTCGCTGGTTACGCTGGTGATGACCGGGCGGGTGAAAGACGTTTGATTTATGGATTGCCGGATGGCGGCTAACGCCTTATCCGACCTACAGAAATTCGTAGGCCGGATAAGCGCAGCACATCCGGTATTGCGGGCTTAGCGCATAAACGCGGGCTGCTTGTCTTCGTACTCGGTGATAGCGGCTTCGTGCTGCAGCGTCAGCCCGATGCTGTCCAGACCGTTCAGCATGCAGTGGCGGCGGAAGTCGTCGATCTTAAAGCTGTAAGACTTATCGCCTGCTTTCACTACCTGCGCTACCAGGTCCACTTCAAATGTAATCCCCGGATTGGCTTTGACCAGGCTGAACAGCTCATCGACCTGTTCGTCGCTTAATTTCACCGGCAGCAGTTGGTTGTTAAAGCTGTTGCCGTAGAAAATGTCCGCGAAGCTCGGCGCAATCACCACTTTAAAGCCGTAATCCGTCAACGCCCACGGCGCGTGCTCACGGGAAGAGCCGCAGCCGAAGTTTTCACGAGCCAGCAGAATCGAGGCCCCCTGGTATTCCGGGAAGTTCAGGACGAATTCCGGATTTGGCTGCTGGCCTTTTTCATCCAGAAAACGCCAGTCATTGAACAGGTGGGCACCAAAACCGGTGCGGGTGACCTTCTGCAAAAACTGCTTAGGAATGATCGCGTCGGTATCGACGTTGGCGGCATCCAGCGGGACAACCAGGCCTGTATGTTGGGTAAATTTCTCTGCCATGGGAGTCTCCTTATTTGATGCGGCGAATGTCGGCAAAATGACCGGTAACGGCGGCGGCAGCAGCCATCGCCGGGCTGACCAGATGGGTACGACCACCGCGCCCCTGACGCCCTTCGAAGTTACGGTTGCTGGTCGACGCGCAGCGTTCGCCCGGATTCAGACGGTCGTTGTTCATGGCCAGACACATGGAGCAACCCGGCAGACGCCACTCGAAACCGGCTTCGATAAAGATCTTATCCAGCCCTTCTGCTTCTGCTTGCGCCTTCACCGGACCAGAGCCTGGAACCACCAGCGCCTGGACGCCCGGCGCGACTTTACGACCTTTGGCAACCTCTGCGGCAGCGCGTAAATCTTCAATACGCGAGTTGGTGCACGAGCCGATGAACACTTTATCGATCGCCACTTCCGTTAACGGCACACCCGGTTTCAGGCCCATATAGGCCAGCGCTTTTTCGGCGCTGGCGCGCTCAACCGGATCGGTAAACGACGCCGGGTCAGGAATGTTGTCCGTCACGGAGATCACCTGGCCCGGGTTGGTTCCCCAGGTTACCTGCGGGGCAATCTCTTCAGCCTGTAAGGTGACAACCGTATCAAAGCGCGCGTCGGCGTCGGTTTGTAACGTTTTCCAGTACGCGACTGCGTTATCAAAATCTTTACCTTTCGGCGCGTGCAGACGGCCTTTGACGTAGTTAAAGGTGGTTTCATCCGGGGCGACTAATCCGGCTTTGGCGCCCATTTCAATCGCCATGTTGCACAGGGTCATGCGGCCTTCCATGCTCAGAGCACGAATGGCATCGCCGCAAAATTCAACGACGTGGCCGGTACCGCCGGCGCTACCGGTTTTACCGATAATCGCCAGCACGATATCTTTCGCAGTGATCCCCGGCGCGGCGTTGCCGTTGACTTCAATCTTCATGGTTTTAGCGCGGCCCTGCTTCAGGGTCTGGGTTGCCAGCACGTGCTCGACTTCGGAGGTGCCGATACCGAACGCCAGCGCGCCAAAGGCACCGTGGGTCGCGGTATGCGAGTCGCCGCAGACGATGGTCATTCCCGGCAGGGTGACGCCTTGTTCCGGCCCCATCACGTGAACGATGCCCTGATACGGGTGGTTCAGATCGTACAGCTCAACGCCGAATTCATTGCAGTTCTTAATCAGTTCCTGCATCTGGATACGCGCCATCTCGCCGGACGCATTGATATCTTTGGTCTGCGTGGAGACGTTGTGATCCATCGTGGCAAAGGTTTTGCCCGGCTGGCGAACCGGACGACCATGCGCACGCAGGCCGTCGAACGCCTGCGGAGAGGTCACTTCATGCACCAGATGTCGATCGATGTACAGCAACGGGGTTTCGTTTTGCGCTTCAAAGACGACGTGCGCATCAAACAATTTTTCGTATAACGTTTTAGCCATGATTACACCCCTTGTGCGACATAACGAGCAATGATGTCGCCCATCTCATCGGTACCAACGGCAGCTGCGCCACGGGCTAAATCACCGGTGCGGATACCTTCTTCTAATGCGCGGTTAACCGCACGTTCAATGGCGGATGCCGCGTCATCGGCATCCAGGCTGTAGCGCAGCAGCAGCGCCAGCGACAAAATTTGCGCGATCGGGTTAGCGATATTCTTGCCGGCAATATCCGGCGCGGAGCCGCCCGCCGGTTCATACAGACCAAAGCCCTGCTCGTTCAGACTGGCGGAAGGCAGCATGCCCATCGAGCCGGTAATCATCGCGCATTCGTCAGACAGAATGTCGCCAAACAGGTTGGAGCACAGCAGCACGTCAAACTGGGACGGGTCTTTAATCAACTGCATGGTGGCGTTGTCGATGTACATGTGCGCCAGCTCAACGTCCGGATATTCTTTGGCAATTTCATTGACGATTTCGCGCCACAAAATAGAGGTTTGCAGAACGTTAGCTTTGTCGATAGAGGTCACTTTACGGCGGCGTTTACGCGCAGATTCAAACGCAATGCGCGCGATACGTTCAATTTCAAAGCGGTGATAGACCTCGGTATCGAACGCTTTTTCATACTGGCCGCTGCCTTCACGACCTTTTGGCTGACCGAAGTAGATCCCGCCGGTCAGTTCACGGACGCACAAAATGTCGAAGCCATTCGCGGCGATGTCGGCGCGCAGAGGGCAGAAGGCTTCCAGCCCTTGATACAGTTTTGCCGGACGCAGATTACTGAACAGTTTGAAGTGCTTACGCAACGGCAGCAGCGCGCCGCGTTCCGGCTGGCTGTCCGGCGGCAGATGTTCCCATTTCGGGCCACCGACGGAGCCAAACAGAACGGCGTCGGCCTGTTCGCAGCCTTCCACCGTCGCCTTCGGCAGCGGTTGACCGTGGTTGTCGATCGCCGCGCCGCCGACATCATAATGACTGGTGGTAATGCGCATCTCAAAACGATGGCGAATAGCGTCCAGGACTTTCAGGGCTTGCGTCATCACTTCCGGACCAATACCGTCGCCCGGCAAAACAGCAATATGGTAATTCTTCGACATCACACGGTTTCCTTGTTGTTCTCGTTGTTCTGAGCTTTACGTTGCAACTCTTTTTCGACTTCTGCCGCACGCCAGATGTTGTTCAGCACGTGCACCATCGCTTTCGCGGAAGATTCAACAATGTCTGTTGCCAGACCGACGCCGTGGAAACGGCGCCCGTTATAGTTGGCGACGATATCGACCTGACCCAGTGCATCTTTGCCGTGTCCTTTAGCGGACAGGCTGTATTTCACCAGCTCAATGTCGTAATCGGTAATACGGTTGATCGCCTGGTAAATGGCATCGACCGGGCCGTTACCGTTAGCCGCTTCGGCTTTCACGTCGCTGCCGCAGGCCAGCTTGACGGAGGCAGTGGCGATATCGTTAGAGCCGGACTGGACGCTGAAATAATCCAGGCGGAAGTGCTCAGGCTCTTCCTGTTGCTTGCCAATAAACGCCAGCGCTTCCAGATCGTAATCAAACACCTGACCTTTCTTGTCGGCCAGCTTCAGGAAGGCGTCGTACAGATTGTCCAGGCTGTATTCACTCTCTTTATAACCCATCTCATCCATACGGTGTTTTACCGCTGCGCGCCCGGAACGGGAGGTCAGGTTCAGTTGCACCTGATTCAGACCGATGGATTCCGGCGTCATGATTTCGTAGTTTTCGCGGTTCTTCAGCACGCCGTCCTGGTGGATCCCGGAGGAGTGGGCAAACGCGCCGCTGCCGACAATCGCTTTGTTCGCCGGGATTGGCATGTTGCAGATCTGGCTGACCAACTGGCTGGTACGCCAGATCTCCTGATGGTTAATACGGGTGTTGACGTTCAGGATGTCCTGGCGAACTTTAATCGCCATGATCACCTCTTCCAGCGAGCAGTTACCGGCACGCTCGCCAATTCCGTTCATCGCCCCTTCTACCTGACGTGCGCCAGCGTGAACCGCAGCCAGCGCGTTGCCGACGCCCAGACCTAAGTCGTCATGGGTGTGGACGGAAATGATCGCTTTATCGATGTTTGGTACGCGCTCATACAGACCGGAGATAATGCCGGCGAACTCAAAGGGCATGGTGTAGCCGACGGTGTCCGGGATGTTGATGGTCTTAGCGCCAGCATTAATGGCGGCTTCCACAACGCGGGCCAGATCGGCGATAGGCGTACGGCCTGCATCTTCACAAGAGAATTCAACATCGTCGGTGTAATTACGTGCGCGTTTCACCATATAGACCGCGCGCTCAATCACCTCGTCCAGCGTGCTGCGCAGCTTGGTGGCGATATGCATCGGTGAGGTGGCGATAAAGGTATGAATACGGAAGGCTTCGGCAACCTTCAGCGACTCAGCCGCGACGTCGATATCTTTTTCCACACAGCGGGCTAATGCGCAAACCCGGCTGTTCTTGACCTGACGAGCGATAGTTTGTACGGATTCGAAGTCGCCGGGAGAGGAGACCGGGAAGCCGACTTCCATCACGTCAACACCCATACGCTCAAGGGCCAGCGCAATCTGCAGCTTCTCTTTCACACTCAGGCTTGCCTGTAACGCCTGTTCACCGTCGCGTAAAGTGGTATCGAAAATAGTGACTTGCTGGCTCATGTTTTAGGTCCTTAGTCTTTAGGGCGCCTTGCTTCGAGCATAAAAAAACCCGCGCAACGGCGCGGGTTTTTTATCTTACTGGATACGACTTAATGCTGAATGCCGCTCACCAGTCTACCGCGCAACGAAGATGCGTTTAGTAGTAGTAGACCGTTAAAGCGAGCGATACGAATCATTAAATCAACTCCAGGCGAATGCGATATGCTTTTAGTGGTACTGGATACGATGGCTGATGTCAACCCCACTGCCGAAAACACCGCCCCAGGCAGAGGAAAAGGGAGGGGCTGATTTAGCTAATTGTGCTGAACTTTTTCTTTTATTCCAGAGTAAAAAACGGTTGTGTGTTCACACTTCTCATTGTTTGACATAATTGAGCACGTTTTTTTTCAATTAGAGTAAAAGAAGGTTTATCCACGCTCTACTGAGATTGATTTTTTATCAGTATGATTTTAATGAAGTTATTTGCGTTGTTAATCAATCGATATCTGCATAAAGAACATTATTGATAAGTTAATGTTAAGTGTTAACGTATGAGTAATATAAATAGTCAATTACAATTCATGTTTTTATTCACTTGGTGCATTGTTGTTTATTGATGTTGCTTATGTTTATATTGCTTTCGTCATGAAAAATTTATGATTTATCGTGCTGTGAAGGATGCCACATCACGCTGGCGCCAGTTTTATACATATTTTTCTGGCGTCTTTATGTTTTCCTAATTTCAATCTCTACCCTTTTTCTTATTTTATATGCATGGTAAATCATATTTTCCGAGATTATTTCTCTGCATTCCGGCAAGAAAAAGGGAGTTAAGCGTGACAGTGGAGTTAACTATGCCAGAAGTAACCGTTGATAAACCCAATGCCCATCATTTAGAGATGGATAAACCGCAACTTCGTATGGTCGATCTTAATCTATTGACTGTATTTGATGCGGTAATGCAGGAGCAGAATATTACCCGTGCCGCGCATGCCCTCGGGATGTCGCAGCCAGCCGTAAGCAACGCCGTGGCGCGTCTTAAAGTGATGTTTAATGATGAGCTTTTTGTGCGCTACGGCCGTGGGATCCAGCCCACTGCGCGGGCTTTCCAGCTCTTCGGTTCCGTCCGTCAGGCGCTGCAATTGGTTCAGAATGAACTGCCTGGTTCCGGCTTTGAACCCGGTAGCAGCGAGCGCATGTTCCATCTTTGCGTTTGCAGCCCGCTGGATAATACCCTGACCTCTTTAATTTATAATCGTATTGAAAAAATTGCACCTAATATTCATGTTGTATTTAAGTCATCCTTAAATAAAGACACTGAACACCAATTACGTTATCAGGAAACGGAGTTCGTTATTAGTTATGAAGAATTCCGTCGTCCTGAATTTACGAGTATTCCATTGTTTAATGATGAAATGGTGCTGGTCGCCAGTCGTAAACATCCTCGTATTAATGGACCTCTGCTGGAAAGCGAGGTTTATAATGAACAACATGCTGTTGTTGCACTGGACCGTTTTGACTCATTCAGTCAACCCTGGTATGACACGGCTGACTCACAATCTTGTGTGGCCTATCAGGGGATGGCATTAATCAGTGTTCTTAATGTTGTTTCGCAAACGCATCTGGTGGCGATTGCGCCACGCTGGTTAGCTGAAGAGTTCTCTACCTCTCTGGATCTCCAGATATTACCGCTGCCTTTAAAACTGAATAGCAGAACCTGTTATCTTTCATGGCATGAAGCGGCCGGTCGGGACAAAGGGCATCAGTGGATGGAAGAGTTGTTAGCGTCCGTCTGCACACGTTAGGCGCGAATGAGATAAACCGGGTGAAACATCCGGTTTATCCTGTCTTCGTTTTATTTACTGGCATTTTGTCCTGAATTGAGTTGGTCATTCTTTTTTCTATCCGCGAAAAAATTGATGATTCGCTGTATGTGCCCATTTTCAGCCGATTAATTATCAATACCTGAGAGAAATTTAGTTTAATTCGCCGTTTCTCCGTCGCTTTCCTCTCGTTTGTGCTTATTTCCCGGCGCATTTGCCCCTTTCTCAGAATTGCCTGCATCCAGGGGAGCGGTTAAGGTGTTTTACACATCATTAATCGTCATTCAGTGAGGCAAGCCATGGAGATGTTGTCTGGAGCCGAAATGGTCGTCCGATCGCTTATCGATCAGGGCGTTAAGCAGGTATTCGGTTATCCCGGGGGCGCAGTCCTCGATATTTATGATGCGTTGCATACGGTCGGTGGGATCGATCACGTGCTCGTCCGCCATGAACAGGCTGCCGTGCATATGGCCGATGGCCTGGCGCGGGCAACAGGGGAAGTGGGCGTGGTGCTGGTAACTTCCGGCCCGGGCGCTACCAATGCGATTACTGGAATCGCGACGGCGTATATGGATTCTATTCCGTTAGTGATTCTTTCAGGTCAGGTCGCGACCTCGCTGATTGGCTACGACGCCTTTCAGGAGTGCGACATGGTGGGGATCTCTCGCCCGGTCGTGAAACACAGTTTTCTGGTGAAGCAAACGGAAGATATTCCGCAGGTGCTGAAAAAAGCCTTCTGGCTGGCAGCGAGCGGTCGTCCGGGACCGGTGGTGGTGGATTTGCCGAAGGATATTCTCAATCCTGGCAAAAAACTGCCTTACTCCTGGCCTGAGTCGGTCAGCATGCGGTCGTATAACCCGACCACTGCGGGCCATAAAGGACAGATTAAGCGCGCCCTGCAAACGCTGGTGGCGGCAAAAAAACCGGTTGTCTATGTCGGCGGCGGGGCGATAACGGCGGGGTGCTATGAGCAACTGCATCAGACCATCGAAGCGCTCAACCTGCCGGTGGTCTCTTCGCTGATGGGACTCGGGGCATTTCCCGCAACGCACCGTCAGTCGCTCGGGATGCTGGGCATGCACGGTACCTATGAAGCCAACATGACGATGCATAACGCCGATGTGATTTTTGCCGTTGGGGTACGTTTTGACGATCGCACGACGAATAATCTGGCCAAGTATTGCCCGAATGCAACGGTGCTGCACATTGATATCGACCCGACTTCAATCTCTAAAACGGTGACGGCGGATATCCCTATTGTGGGTGATGCGCGCCAGGTGCTGGAGCAGTTGCTGGAATTATTGCCGCAGGAATCCGCCCAGCAGCCGCTGGATGATATTCGTGACTGGTGGCAACAGATTGAACGCTGGCGTGCGCGTCAGTGCCTGAAATATGACACGCACAGCGAAAGTATCAAGCCACAGGCGGTTATCGAGGCGATTTGGCGCCTGACTAATGGCGATGCGTATGTGACCTCGGATGTGGGTCAGCATCAAATGTTTGCCGCGCTTTATTACCCCTTCGATAAACCGCGCCGTTGGATCAACTCTGGCGGTCTCGGCACGATGGGCTTCGGTTTGCCTGCAGCTCTGGGAGTGAAGATGGCGTTGCCGGAGGAAACGGTGGTCTGCGTGACGGGTGACGGCAGTATTCAGATGAACATTCAGGAGTTGTCGACCGCGCTGCAGTATAAACTGCCGGTACTGGTGCTAAACCTGAACAACCGTTATCTGGGCATGGTAAAGCAGTGGCAGGACATGATCTACTCGGGTCGTCACTCTCAATCGTATATGCAGTCGCTGCCTGATTTTGTTCGCCTGGCGGAAGCCTACGGACATGTCGGCATTCAGATCTCTCGTCCTGATGAACTGGAAAGTCAATTGAGTGAAGCGCTGGCGCAAGTGAAAAACGGTCGTCTGGTGTTTGTTGATGTTACCGTCGATGGCAGCGAACACGTCTACCCGATGCAGATTCGCGGCGGCGGGATGGATGAAATGTGGTTAAGTAAAACGGAGAGGACCTGATTATGCGCCGGATATTATCAGTACTGCTGGAGAACGAATCCGGTGCGCTGTCGCGCGTGATCGGCCTTTTTGCTCAGCGGGGTTACAACATTGAGAGCCTGACCGTCGCGCCGACGGACGATCCGACGCTCTCTCGCATGACCATCCAGACGGTGGGCGACGAGAAAGTGCTTGAGCAGATTGAAAAGCAACTGCACAAGCTGGTGGATGTGCTGCGGGTTAGCGAACTCGGGCATGGCGCGCACGTCGAGCGCGAAATCATGCTCGTGAAGATTCAGGCCAGCGGCTATGGTCGGGAAGAGGTGAAACGCAACACGGAGATTTTTCGTGGGCAGATTATTGATGTCACGCCAAACCTCTATACCGTTCAACTGGCGGGGACCAGCGATAAGCTGGACGCTTTTCTGGCAACGTTGCGCGAAGTGGCGAAAATTGTTGAGGTTGCGCGTTCCGGTGTGGTGGGGCTATCGCGCGGCGACAAAATAATGCGCTAATCATTCTCTTTTCGTTAATTCATATGCCCAACTTCCCCCGTTGGGCATTTTTTTGCGAAATCCGTGGTAACCCGGAATAAAAGCGGTTGCCGCAGTAACTATTCTGCGCTTAGATGTTACCGATTTTAACCCATGCCGTTACAATGGTTATGGTTTGTACATTTTACGCAAGGGGCAATTGTGAAACTGGATGAAATCGCTCGGCTGGCTGGTGTATCGCGAACGACTGCAAGCTACGTAATTAACGGAAAAGCAAAGCAATACCGCGTGAGCGACAAGACTGTCGAAAAAGTCATGGCGGTGGTGCGTGAGCATAATTACCACCCGAATGCTGTGGCTGCCGGGCTACGTGCTGGACGCACACGTTCTATCGGTCTGGTGATCCCGGATCTGGAGAACACGAGCTATACCCGTATTGCGAATTATCTTGAACGCCAGGCGCGCCAGCGTGGTTATCAACTGCTGATTGCCTGTTCGGAAGATCAGCCTGATAACGAAATGCGCTGCATTGAACATCTCTTACAGCGCCAGGTTGATGCGATCATTGTCTCCACATCGTTGCCGCCGGAACACCCGTTCTATCAACGCTGGGCCAATGATACTTTCCCAATTGTGGCGCTGGATCGTGCATTAGATCGTGAACATTTTACCAGCGTCGTGGGCGCCGATCAGGACGATGCCGAAATGCTGGCCGGAGAGTTGCGTAAGTTCCCGGCTGACACTGTGCTTTATCTGGGCGCGCTGCCGGAGTTGTCCGTCAGCTTCCTGCGCGAGCAGGGTTTCCGTGCCGCCTGGAAAGACGATCCGCGTGAAGTGAATTTTCTGTATGCTAACAGCTATGAGCGTGACGCGGCGGCACAGCTATTTGAAAAATGGCTGGAGACGCATCCGATGCCACAGGCGCTGTTTACCACCTCATTCGCCCTGTTGCAGGGGGTGATGGATGTGACGCTGCGCCGTGATGGTAAGCTACCTTCCGATCTGGCGATTGCGACCTTTGGCGACAACGAACTGCTGGATTTCTTGCAGTGCCCGGTTCTGGCCGTGGCGCAGCGCCATCGTGATGTTGCAGAGCGCGTGCTGGAAATTGTCCTGGCGAGTCTGGATGAGCCGCGTAAACCAAAACCCGGTTTAACGCGCATTAAACGAAACCTCTACCGTCGGGGCGTATTAAGCCGCAGCTAGTCAATTTCTGAATTTTGCGCCAGAAGACAATTTTTCTGGCGCAACTTAACGATCTTCTCTCCACAATACCCTCACCATAATTAAGATTATTCCTTAAAGTTTTCTCAACTTTACCGAAATAATCCGTATTTAAACGAAACAGAGCCGATTTCAGGTTATTGAGACGTAACGGCAGGTTAGAGTTGTATTATTTTGTTACATGCTTGTCGTGAATTGCCGAATTAACAAACACTTTTTGTCGCCGCAGCGCGAATGTCTCGGCGGGCTTGTCGGTGTGCGGTGTTAGCAGCCATAAACAGGGACTGTATTCATGATGCAATATGTCCTAAAATGCCGCTCGCGTCGCAAACTGACACTTTATATTCCCTTCTGAGAATAATTGTTCGTTTTAAAACGGTGATGAGTTTTGGGATTTTTTTCTTACAAATATTCATGACGTTAATTTGCTTCGTTCGTTGGACGGAATTTAATCAACGCTGATATTAGCCGTAAACATTGGGTTTTTTACTCAGGTAAGCGTTGTGACTCGCTTGACAAGCTTTTCCTCCGCTCCGTAAACTCCTTTGAGTGGGAATTTGTGGGGCAAAGTGGTAATGAGGGGGGAGACTGGCATGTTCCGGGGAGCAACGTTAGTCAATCTCGACAGTAAAGGGCGCTTATCTGTGCCTACCCGTTACCGGGATCAACTGATCGAGAGCGCTACCGGTCAAATGGTTTGTACCATTGACATCCATCACCCGTGCCTGCTGCTTTACCCCCTGCCTGAATGGGAAATTATCGAGCAAAAATTATCGCGTCTGTCGAGCATGAACCCGGTAGAGCGCCGCGTGCAGCGTTTACTGTTGGGGCATGCCAGCGAATGTCAGATGGACAGCGCCGGGCGATTACTGGTGGCGCCTGTCCTGCGGCAACATGCCGGGCTGACAAAAGAAGTGATGCTGGTTGGACAGTTCAACAAATTTGAACTGTGGGATGAAACGACCTGGTATCAACAGGTCAAGGAAGATATCGACGCTGAGCAGAGTGCGACCGGGACGTTGTCGGAGCGCCTGCAGGACTTGTCTCTATAAGATGATGGAAAATTTTAAACACACCACGGTGCTGCTGGACGAGGCCGTAAACGGTCTGAATATTCGCCCTGATGGCATCTACATTGATGGAACATTTGGTCGCGGTGGTCACTCGCGTCTCATTCTCTCGCAGCTTGGCGAAGAGGGACGTCTGCTGGCAATCGATCGCGATCCGCAGGCGATCGCCGTCGCCCAGACCATCAATGATCCTCGCTTCTCCATCATTCATGGACCTTTCTCCGCGCTGGCTGACTATGTTGGCGAGCGCGAACTGACCGGCAAGATCGACGGGATTCTTCTCGATCTTGGCGTCTCTTCACCGCAGCTTGACGACGCTGAGCGCGGTTTCTCTTTCATGCGTGACGGCCCGCTGGATATGCGCATGGATCCCACTCGCGGCCAGTCGGCTGCCGAATGGCTGCAAATCGCAGAAGAAGCCGATATCGCCTGGGTGCTGAAGACCTTTGGCGAAGAGCGTTTTGCCAAACGTATTGCCCGCGCCATCGTTGAGCGCAACCGCGAACAGCCCATGACCCGCACCAAAGAACTGGCGGAAGTGGTCGCGGCGGCAACGCCGGTGAAGGACAAATTCAAACATCCCGCGACCCGTACCTTCCAGGCGGTGCGCATCTGGGTGAACAGTGAACTGGAGGAGATAGAGCAGGCGCTAAAAAGCTCGCTCAGCGTGCTGGCCCCGGGTGGGCGGCTTTCTGTCATCAGTTTCCACTCGCTGGAAGACCGCATTGTGAAACGCTTTATGCGTGAGCAAAGCCGCGGTCCGCAGGTTCCGGCCGGATTACCGATGACGGAAGAGCAGCTCAAAAAACTGGGCGGTCGTGAGCTAAGAGCATTAGGCAAGTTGATGCCGGGTGAAGAAGAGGTTGCAGAGAATCCTCGTGCCCGTAGTTCAGTTCTGCGTATTGCAGAGAGGACGAACGCATGATCAGCAGAGTGACAGAGGCCCTCAGCAAAGTTAAGGGATCGATTGGAAGCAACGAGCGCCATGCTTTGCCTGGCGTGATCGGTGACGATCTTTTGCGATTTGGGAAGCTGCCACTCTGCCTGTTCATTTGCATCATTGTGACGGCGGTGACGGTGGTCACGACCGCACACCACACACGATTACTGACTGCGCAACGTGAACAACTGGTTCTGGAGCGCGATGCGCTGGATATCGAGTGGCGCAACCTGATCCTTGAGGAGAATGCCCTCGGCGATCATAGCCGGGTGGAACGGATCGCAACGGAGAAGCTGCAAATGCAGCATGTTGATCCCTCACAAGAAAATATCGTAGTGCAAAAATAAGGAAAAACGCGACGCATGAAAGCAGCGGCAAAAACGCTAAAACCAAAACGTCAGGAAGAACAGGCCAACTTTATCAGTTGGCGTTTTGCGTTGCTGTGCGGCTGCATTTTACTGGCGCTGGGTTTCCTGCTGGGCCGTGTCGCCTGGCTGCAGATTATCGCGCCGGACATGCTGGTCCGTCAGGGTGACATGCGTTCGCTGCGCGTACAGGAAGTGGCAACGTCGCGCGGTATGATCACCGACCGTTCGGGCCGTCCGCTGGCCGTCAGCGTGCCAGTGAAAGCTATCTGGGCCGATCCGAAAGAGGTGCATGAAGCCGGGGGTATTACCGTTGGCGACCGCTGGCGAGCGCTCTCCACCGCTCTGAATATCCCCCTCGATCAACTGTCTGCCCGGATCAATGCTAACCCAAAAGGGCGTTTTATCTATCTGGCGCGTCAGTTAAACCCGGATATGGCGGATTACATCAAAAAGCTGAAGCTGCCGGGCATTTATCTGCGCGAAGAGTCCCGTCGTTACTATCCTTCCGGCGAAGTGACCGCTCACCTCATTGGTTTCACCAACGTGGATAGCCAGGGGATTGAAGGCGTTGAGAAGAGTTTTGACAAATGGCTCACCGGTCAACCGGGCGAGCGTATTGTGCGTAAAGACCGCTACGGTCGCGTCATTGAAGATATCTCTTCTACCGACAGCCAGGCAGCGCATAACCTCGCGCTGAGCATTGACGAACGCCTGCAGGCGTTGGTGTATCGCGAACTGAACAATGCGGTGGCGTTTAACAAGGCGGAATCCGGGAGCGCGGTGCTGGTTGATGTGAGCACCGGTGAAGTGCTGGCAATGGCGAACAGCCCGTCCTACAACCCGAACAACCTGAGCGGCACGCCAAAAGACGCGATGCGTAACCGTACCATTACCGACGTTTTCGAGCCGGGTTCTACCGTCAAACCGATGGTGGTGATGACCGCGCTCCAGCGTGGTGTGGTGCGGGAAAACAGCGTGCTCAATACCGTGCCCTACCGAATTAACGGCCACGAAATCAAAGACGTGGCGCGCTACAGCGAATTGACCCTGACCGGGGTTTTACAGAAGTCGAGTAACGTCGGTGTTTCTAAGCTGGCGTTAGCGATGCCGTCCTCAGCGTTAGTAGATACTTACTCACGTTTTGGGCTAGGAAAGGCGACCAATTTGGGGTTGGTCGGAGAACGCAGTGGCTTATATCCTCAAAAACAACGGTGGTCTGACATAGAGAGGGCCACCTTCTCTTTCGGCTACGGGCTAATGGTAACCCCGTTACAGTTAGCGCGAGTCTACGCAACGATTGGCAGCTATGGCGTTTATCGTCCGCTGTCGATTACCAAAGTTGACCCCCCGGTTCCCGGCGAGCGCATTTTCCCGGAATCGACCGTACGTACCGTTGTGCACATGATGGAAAGCGTGGCGCTGCCTGGCGGCGGCGGGGTGAAGGCGGCGATTAAAGGTTATCGTATCGCCATTAAAACCGGTACCGCGAAGAAAGTCGGTCCGGATGGCCGCTATATCAACAAATACATTGCTTATACCGCAGGCGTTGCGCCTGCGAGTCAGCCGCGCTTCGCGCTGGTTGTTGTTATCAACGATCCGCAGGCGGGTAAATACTACGGCGGCGCCGTTTCCGCGCCGGTATTCGGTGCCATCATGGGCGGCGTTCTGCGCACCATGAACATCGAACCGGATGCGCTGGCAACGGGCGAAAAAAGTGAATTCGTAATTAATCAAGGCGAGGGAACAGGTGGCAGATCGTAATTTGCGCGACCTTCTTGCTCCGTGGGTATCAGGTTTACCTGCGCGAGAACTGCGAGAGATGACACTCGACAGCCGTGTGGCTGCGTCGGGCGATCTCTTTGTGGCAGTGGTGGGTCATCAGGCGGACGGGCGTCGATATATCCCGCAGGCGATAGCGCAAGGTGTGGCTGCCATTATTGCAGAGGCGAAAGACGAGGCAATCGACGGCGAAGTGCGTGAAATGCACGGCGTACCGGTTATCTATCTCAGCCAGCTTAACGAGCGTTTATCTGCGCTGGCGGGCCGCTTTTATCACGAGCCATCTGAAAACATGCGTCTGGTCGGCGTCACCGGCACGAACGGTAAAACCACCACGACCCAACTGCTGGCGCAGTGGAGCCAACTGCTCGGCGAAACCAGCGCAGTGATGGGCACGGTCGGTAACGGCCTGCTCGGTAAAGTGATCCCAACGGAAAATACCACCGGCTCGGCGGTAGACGTTCAGCAAGTGCTGGCGGGACTGGTTGATCAGGGCGCGACCTTATGCGCGATGGAAGTCTCTTCCCACGGTCTGGTGCAGCATCGCGTCGCCGCGCTGAAATTTGCCGCTTCGGTGTTTACCAATTTAAGCCGTGACCATCTGGATTATCACGGTGACATGGAGCATTACGAAGCCGCGAAATGGCTGCTTTTCTCTACGCACCATTGTGGACAGGCGATTATCAACGCGGATGATGAAGTCGGTCGCCGTTGGCTGGCGAATCTGCCGGATGCCGTGGCCGTCTCCATGGAAGATCATATCAACCCTAACTGTCATGGTCGTTGGCTGAAGGCCGTTGAGGTGAATTATCACGACAGCGGCGCGACCATCCGCTTTGCCTCAAGCTGGGGCGAGGGTGAGATTGAAAGTCGTCTGATGGGCGCGTTTAACGTCAGCAATCTGCTGCTGGCGCTGGCCACGCTGCTGGCGCTGGGCTATCCACTGGCTGACTTACTGAAAACCGCCGCGCGTCTGCAACCGGTTTGCGGGCGTATGGAAGTCTTTAGCGCGCCGGGTAAAACCACCGTAGTCGTCGATTATGCCCATACCCCTGATGCGCTGGAAAAAGCGCTGCAGGCGGCGCGTCTGCACTGCACCGGGCAACTCTGGTGCGTCTTTGGCTGCGGCGGCGATCGTGACAAAGGAAAGCGCCCGCTGATGGGGGCGATTGCCGAAGAGTTCGCCGATGTTGTGGTCGTAACGGACGACAACCCGCGTACTGAAGAGCCGCGCGCCATTATCGACGACATTCTGGCAGGCATGCTGGATGCCGGTCGGGCAAAAGTGATGGAAGGCCGCGCCGAAGCGGTGACCAATGCCATTATGCAGGCGAAAGATAACGATGTAGTGCTGGTGGCGGGTAAAGGCCACGAGGATTACCAGATTGTCGGTACGCAGCGTCTCGACTATTCCGACCGCGTAACCGCGGCGCGCCTGCTGGGGGTGATCGCATGATTCGCGTAACGCTCAGCCAGCTCGCCGGTATTCTCGGCGGCGAACTGAAAGGGAACGATCTGTCCCTCGATGCCGTCACCACCGATACGCGTAAGCTGACGCCGGGCTGCCTGTTTGTGGCGCTCAAAGGCGAACGTTTTGATGCTCACGATTTTGCCGAACAGGCAAAAGAAGGCGGGGCAGGCGCGCTGTTGGTCAGCCGTCCGCTGGCAGTTGATTTGCCGCAGGTGATTGTGCAAGACACCCGTCTGGCCTTCGGCGAACTGGCTGCGTGGGTTCGCGCGCAGGTTCCGGCGCGCGTGGTGGCATTAACCGGTTCGTCCGGTAAAACCTCTGTGAAAGAGATGGCGGCGGCGATGCTAAGCCAGTGTGGTAACACGCTCTATACCGCAGGCAATCTTAACAACGATATCGGTGTACCGATGACGCTGCTGCGCTTAACCGCGGATGTTGACTACGCGGTGATTGAATTAGGCGCTAACCACCAGGGCGAAATCGCCTGGACCGTCGGCCTGACGCGCCCGGAAGCGGCACTGGTCAACAACCTGGCGGCGGCGCATCTGGAAGGCTTCGGCTCGCTGGCGGGAGTGGCGAAAGCGAAAGGCGAAATCTTTACCGGTCTGCCTGAAAACGGCATTGCCATTATGAATGCCGATAACAATGACTGGCTGAACTGGCAAAACATCATCGGCGATCGAAAAGTCTGGCGCTTTTCACCGAATGCCGCCAACAGCGATTTCACCGCCACCAATGTGCATGTGACGTCACATGGCACCGAATTTTTACTGCAAACGCCTGGCGGAAGCATTGATGTACTGCTGCCGTTGCCCGGGCGTCACAATATCGCCAATGCACTGGCGGCGGCGGCGCTGTCGATGGCTGTTGGCGCGACGCTGGAGGCGATCAAAACCGGTCTGGCGAATTTAAAAGCGGTACCGGGGCGTCTGTTCCCTGTCCAGTTAGCGGAAAACCAACTGCTGCTCGATGATTCGTATAACGCTAACGTCGGGTCAATGACCGCCGCGGTACAGGTACTGTCCGAAATGCCGGGTTACCGTGTGCTGGTTGTCGGCGATATGGCCGAGCTGGGCGCAGAAAGCGAAGCCTGCCACGTGCAGGTCGGTGAGGCGGCGAAAGCGGCAGGCATCGACTGCGTATTGAGTTCAGGGAAACTGAGCAAGGCTATCAGCGATACCAGTGGCGTCGGCGAACATTTTGCGGATAAACCCGCGCTGATCGCGCGTCTGCAGGCGCTGATTGCAGAGCAACAGATTATTACCATTTTGGTGAAGGGTTCACGTAGTGCCGCCATGGAAGAGGTCGTACGCGCATTACAGGAGAAAGGATCATGCTAGTTTGGCTGGCCGAACATTTGGTCAAATATTATTCCGGCTTTAACGTCTTTTCCTATCTGACGTTTCGCGCCATTGTCAGCCTGCTGACCGCGCTGTTCATCTCATTGTGGATGGGCCCGCGCATGATCGCCCGTCTGCAAAAACTCTCTTTCGGCCAGGTCGTACGTAACGATGGTCCGGAGTCCCACTTCAGCAAGCGCGGCACGCCGACGATGGGCGGGATCATGATCCTGACGGCGATCGTTATTTCCGTTCTGCTGTGGGCCTATCCGTCAAACCCGTACGTCTGGTGCGTGTTGGTGGTGCTGATTGGTTACGGCATTATCGGCTTCGTCGATGACTACCGCAAAGTGGTCCGCAAAGACACCAAAGGCCTGATTGCGCGCTGGAAATACTTCTGGATGTCAGTCATTGCGCTGGGCGTTGCTTTCGCACTGTACCTCGCCGGGAAAGACACGCCGGCGACAGAGCTGGTGGTGCCGTTCTTCAAAGACGTCATGCCGCAACTGGGGCTGTTCTACGTTCTGCTGGCATATTTCGTGATTGTCGGCACCGGCAACGCGGTGAACCTGACTGACGGCCTGGATGGCCTGGCGATTATGCCAACCGTCTTCGTCGCGGGGGGATTCGCGCTGGTGGCGTGGGCGACCGGTAACATGAATTTTGCCAACTATCTGCATATTCCGTACTTACGTCATGCCGGCGAACTGGTGATCGTCTGTACGGCGATTGTCGGCGCGGGCTTAGGTTTCCTGTGGTTTAACACCTATCCGGCGCAGGTCTTCATGGGCGACGTCGGATCGCTGGCGCTGGGCGGCGCGCTTGGCATTATCGCCGTGCTGCTGCGTCAGGAGTTCCTGCTGGTGATCATGGGCGGGGTATTTGTGGTGGAGACCCTGTCGGTGATATTGCAGGTCGGTTCCTTCAAGCTGCGTGGTCAGCGTATCTTCCGCATGGCGCCGATTCATCACCACTATGAACTGAAAGGCTGGCCGGAACCGCGCGTGATTGTGCGCTTCTGGATTATTTCGCTGATGCTGGTCCTGATTGGGCTGGCAACGCTGAAGGTACGTTAATCATGGCTGATTACCAGGGTAAAAACGTCGTCATTATCGGTCTGGGATTAACCGGACTCTCTTGCGTGGACTTTTTCCTCGCTCGTGGCGTGACCCCTCGCGTGATGGATACCCGTGCGACACCACCGGGACTGGAAAAGTTACCGGAGGCGGTAGAGCGTCATGTCGGCAGTCTGAACGATGACTGGTTGCTGGCGGCGGATCTGATTGTGGCAAGCCCTGGTATCGCCCTTGCGCATCCGTCACTGAGCGCAGCGGCTGATGCGGGCGTTGAGATTGTTGGCGATATCGAGTTGTTCTGCCGTGAAGCGCAGGCACCGATTGTGGCGATCACCGGTTCGAACGGGAAAAGCACCGTCACGACGCTGGTGGGTGAAATGGCGAAAGCGGCAGGAGTGAACGTCGGCGTTGGCGGCAACATTGGCCTGCCCGCCTTGATGCTGCTGGATGCAGAACGCGAATTGTATGTCCTTGAACTCTCTAGCTTCCAGCTGGAAACCACGTTCAGCCTGCAGGCGGCTGCGGCCACCATTCTGAACGTGACCGAAGATCACATGGATCGGTATCCGTTTGGTTTACAACAGTATCGCGCGGCAAAACTGCGCGTTTACGAGAATGCGAAAGTCTGTGTGGTCAATGCTGATGATGCGTTGACGATGCCGATTCGTGGCGCCGACGAGCGCTGTGTGAGCTTTGGCGTCAACATGGGCGATTACCACCTTAACCGTCAGCAGGGCGAAACCTGGCTGCGGGTGAAGGGGGAAAAAGTGCTGAACGTGAAAGAGATGAAGCTTTCCGGCCAGCATAACTACACCAACGCCCTGGCGGCGCTGGCGCTGGCAGATGCGGCTGGTTTACCGCGCGCCAGCAGCCTGAAAGCGCTGACGACGTTCACCGGGCTGGCGCATCGCTTCCAGTTAGCGCTGAACCATAACGGCGTGCGCTGGATTAACGACTCGAAAGCGACCAACGTCGGCAGCACCGAAGCGGCGCTGAATGGCCTGCATGTTGACGGTACGCTGCATCTGTTGCTGGGCGGCGATGGTAAATCGGCGGACTTCTCTTCGCTGAGTCGTTATCTGGAAGGCGATCGCGTGCGTTTGTACTGTTTCGGTCGCGATGGCGCGCAACTGGCGGCGCTGCGTCCGGAAATTGCGGAACAAACCGACACGATGGAAGAGGCGATGCGTCTGCTGGCGCCGCGTCTGCAGGCGGGCGATATGGTGTTGTTGTCTCCGGCCTGCGCCAGCCTCGATCAGTTTAAGAATTTTGAACAACGGGGCGATGTCTTCACCCGTCTGGCGAAGGAGTTGGGTTGATGCGTTTATCTCTCCCTCGCCTGAGACTGCCGCGCCTGCCGGGACTTGGAATCCTGGGATGGATCTTTGCGGCGCTTAAAGGCTGGGTGATGGGCTCGCGGGATAAGGATTCCGACAGTCTGATCATGTACGATCGCGTGCTGCTGTGGCTGACGTTAGGCCTCGCGGCGATCGGTTTTATCATGGTGACGTCGGCATCCATGCCGGTAGGTCAACGTCTGGCGGGCGATCCGTTCCTGTTTGCCAAGCGTGATGCGCTCTATATTTTTCTGGCATTTTGTCTGGCGATGATCACGCTGCGTCTGCCTATGGAGTTCTGGCAGAAGTACAGCACGACGATGCTGATCGCCTCGATCATTATGCTGTTGATCGTGCTGGTAGTGGGCAGTTCGGTGAACGGGGCATCGCGTTGGATCGCATTAGGTCCGCTGCGTATTCAGCCCGCGGAATTTACCAAGCTGTCGCTGTTCTGCTATCTGGCGAACTACCTGGTGCGCAAGGTTGACGAAGTTCGTAATAACCTGCGCGGCTTCCTGAAGCCGATGGGCGTGATTCTGGTACTGGCGATCCTGCTGCTGGCGCAGCCGGACCTCGGTACGGTGGTGGTGCTGTTCGTGACCACGCTGGCGATGCTGTTTCTGGCCGGGGCGAAGTTGTGGCAGTTCATTGCCATCATCGGCATGGGGATTTCAGCGGTCGTGCTGCTGATTCTCGCCGAACCGTATCGTATTCGCCGCGTAACCTCGTTCTGGAACCCATGGGAAGATCCGTTTGGTAGCGGATACCAGCTTACCCAGTCACTGATGGCGTTCGGTCGCGGTGAGATGTGGGGACAGGGACTGGGCAACTCGGTACAGAAACTGGAGTATTTGCCGGAAGCGCATACCGACTTTATCTTCGCCATCATTGGGGAAGAACTGGGTTATATCGGTGTGGTATTGGCGCTTTTAATGGTATTCTTCGTCGCTTTTCGCGCGATGTCGATTGGCCGCAAAGCGCTGGAGATCGACCACCGTTTTTCCGGATTTTTGGCCTGTTCCATCGGTATTTGGTTTAGTTTTCAGGCACTGGTGAACGTCGGCGCGGCGGCAGGCATGCTGCCAACCAAAGGTCTGACGCTGCCGCTCATCAGTTACGGTGGCTCGAGTTTGCTGATTATGTCGACGGCCATCATGTTTTTGTTGCGAATTGATTATGAAACGCGCCTGGAAAAAGCACAGGCGTTTACACGAGGTTCACGATGAGTGGTCAAGCGAAGCGGTTAATGGTGATGGCGGGCGGTACCGGCGGACATGTGTTCCCGGGACTGGCGGTCGCGCACCATTTAATGTCCCAGGGCTGGGAAGTTCGCTGGCTGGGTACCGCAGACCGTATGGAAGCGGATTTAGTCCCTAAGCATGGCATCGATATTGACTTCATCCGTATTTCCGGGTTGCGCGGAAAAGGCGTGAAAGCGCTGTTGGCCGCCCCGTTGCGTATTTTCAACGCATGGCGTCAGGCTCGCGCAATCATGAAAAGTTTTAAACCCGATGTAGTGCTGGGGATGGGCGGGTATGTTTCCGGTCCCGGCGGTCTGGCCGCGTGGTCACTGGGCATTCCGGTCGTGCTGCACGAGCAAAATGGTATCGCCGGGTTAACGAATAAATGGCTGGCGAGAATTGCTACGAAGGTCATGCAGGCGTTTCCTGGTGCGTTTCCGAATGCGGAAGTGGTCGGGAACCCGGTACGTACCGACGTGCTGGCGCTGCCGCTGCCGCAGGATCGTCTGACCGGGCGCGAAGGTCCGATTCGTGTGCTGGTGGTCGGGGGATCGCAGGGCGCTCGCGTGCTGAATCAAACCCTGCCGCAGGTTGCCGGCAGACTGGGTGATGCGGTGACTATCTGGCATCAGAGTGGGAAAGGCGCGCAGCAGACCGTAGAACAGGCCTATGCCGATGCGGGACAACCGCAGCATAAGGTGACGGAATTTATTGATGACATGGCGGCCGCCTACGCGTGGGCCGATGTGGTGGTCTGTCGTTCTGGCGCATTGACGGTCAGTGAAATTGCCGCCGCCGGTTTACCTGCGCTGTTTGTGCCGTTTCAACATAAAGATCGACAGCAGTACTGGAATGCGCTGCCGCTGGAAAAAGCGGGCGCAGCCAAAATTCTCGAGCAGCCGCAGTTTACTGTGGATGCCGTCGCCAGCACCCTGTCCGGGTGGTCGCGAGAAAGTTTGTTAACCATGGCAGAACGTGCCCGCGCTGCATCCATTCCGGATGCCACCGAGCGTGTCGCAAATGAAGTGAGCCGGGCTGCCCGGGCGTAATTGTAGCGGTGCCTTTTGCATCGCATGAATTGAGAAGTGAATGGCGTAAAGAATGAATACACAACAACTGGCAAAACTGCGTTCCATCGTGCCCGAAATGCGTCGCGTTCGGCACATTCACTTTGTCGGCATCGGTGGTGCTGGTATGGGCGGTATTGCCGAAGTTCTGGCCAATGAAGGGTATCAGATCAGTGGTTCCGATTTAGCGCCAAACCCGGTGACGCAGCAGTTGACGAACCTGGGAGCAACGATTTATTTCAACCATCGCCCGGAAAACGTGCGTGATGCGAGCGTAGTTGTGGTTTCCAGCGCCATCTCGGCCGATAACCCGGAGATTGTGGCGGCGCATGAAGCGCGCATTCCGGTGATCCGTCGCGCGGAGATGCTGGCGGAGCTGATGCGTTTTCGTCACGGCATTGCGATTGCCGGGACGCACGGTAAAACGACCACCACCGCGATGGTCTCCAGTATTTACGCGGAAGCGGGACTGGACCCGACCTTCGTTAACGGCGGTCTGGTGAAAGCGGCGGGCGTGCATGCGCGTCTGGGCCATAGCCGTTACTTAATTGCGGAAGCGGATGAGAGCGACGCGTCGTTCCTCCATCTGCAGCCGATGGTGGCGATTGTCACCAACATCGAAGCCGACCACATGGATACCTACCATGGCGATTTCGAGAATTTAAAGCAGACGTTTATTAACTTCCTGCATAACCTGCCGTTTTATGGTCGTGCGGTGATGTGTGTTGATGACCCGGTGATCCGCGAGCTACTGCCGCGCGTGGGCCGTCAGACGACCACTTACGGCTTTAGCGATGACGCTGACGTTCGTGTGCAAGATTATCAGCAGGTGGGTCCGCAGGGGCACTTCACTCTGTTGCGCCAGGGGATGCAAGACCTGCGCGTCACGCTGAATGCGCCAGGTCGCCATAACGCCCTGAACGCGGCGGCGGCCGTGGCGGTTGCGACGGAAGAAGGTATTGCAGACGAGGCGATCCTGCGCGCGCTGGAAAGCTTCCAGGGTACCGGGCGCCGCTTCGACTTCCTCGGTGAATACCCGCTCGAGCCGGTTAACGGTAAAGCCGGTACGGCAATGCTGGTGGATGATTACGGACATCACCCGACGGAAGTGGATGCGACCATTAAAGCGGCACGGGCGGGCTGGCCGGACAAAAATCTGGTGATGCTGTTTCAGCCGCACCGTTTCACGCGTACGCGTGATCTGTATGACGACTTTGCCAACGTGCTGACCCAGGTTGATGCGTTGCTGATGCTGGATGTGTATGCGGCGGGTGAAGCGCCTATTCCAGGTGCGGACAGCCGTTCGCTGTGCCGCACTATTCGTGGTCGCGGTAAAATCGACCCGATTCTGGTTTCCGATCCGGCGCAGGTCGCAGAAATGCTGGCGCCGGTATTAACCGGCAATGATTTGATTCTGGTTCAGGGTGCGGGAAATATCGGCAAAATCGCGCGTTCCTTAGCTGAAATCAAACTGAAGCCGCAAATTCAGGAGGACGAGCAACATGGCTGATAAAATCGCGGTCCTGCTGGGCGGTACCTCTGCTGAACGTGATGTGTCGCTGAATTCCGGCGCGGCAGTGCTGGCCGGATTACGTGAAGGCGGCGTGGATGCGCATCCGGTCGATCCGAAAGAGGTCGACGTTACGCTGCTGAAGTCGATGGGCTTTCAGAAAGTCTTTATCGCCCTGCATGGTCGCGGCGGGGAAGACGGAACCTTACAGGGACTGCTGGAGCTGGTTGGCTTGCCTTATACCGGCAGCGGCGTAATGGCATCGGCGATCTCAATGGATAAACTGCGCAGCAAGTTGCTGTGGCAGGGGGCGGGATTACCCGTCGCGCCATGGGTAGCTCTGACGCGATCTCAGTTTGAAAAAGGTCTTGACGAAGAACAGGTTACGCAAATTTCTGCGCTGGGTTTACCGCTGATTGTGAAGCCCAGCTGTGAAGGGTCCAGCGTGGGAATGTCAAAAGTGTCAGAATATGACGCTTTACAGGATGCATTAACGCTGGCATTTCAGCATGATGAAGAAGTTCTGATCGAGAAATGGCTCAGCGGTCCGGAATTTACGGTAGCGATACTGGGTGAAGAAATTTTACCCGCAACTCGTATCCAACCCGCCGGAACCTTCTATGATTATGAGGCGAAGTATCTGTCTGATGAGACACAGTATTTCTGCCCTGCAGGTCTGGAAAGCGAACAAGAGGCTATTTTACAGGCATTCGTGCTGAAAGCATGGACAACCCTGGGCTGTAAAGGCTGGGGGCGCATTGACGTCATGCTGGATAACGATGGCCAGTTTTATCTGCTGGAAGCGAATACCTCTCCGGGTATGACCAGCCACAGCCTGGTGCCGATGGCGGCGCGTCAGGCGGGGATGAGTTTCTCGCAGTTGGTGGTACGAATTCTGGAGTTGGCGGACTGATATGTCGCAGGCTGCGCTGAACACGCGAAACAGTGATGAAGAGGTTTCTTCCTCACGTCGCAATAATGGAACGCGTCTTGCAGGTATTTTCTTCCTGCTGACGGTGCTGTGTACCGTGCTGGTCAGCGGCTGGGTGGTGTTGGGGTGGATGGAAGATGCGCAGCGTTTGCCGCTGTCAAAGCTGGTGTTAACCGGTGAGCGCCATTACACGAAGAATGATGATATTCGCCAGTCGATTCTGGCGCTGGGCGCGCCTGGCACCTTCATGACCCAGGACGTGAATATCATCCAGAGTCAGATTGAACGCTTGCCGTGGATCAAGCAGGCCAGCGTCAGAAAGCAATGGCCCGATGAATTGAAGATTCATCTGGTTGAATATGTGCCGATTGCGCGTTGGAATGATCAGCATATGGTAGACGCCGAAGGAAATGCCTTCAGCGTGCCGGCCGATCGCACCAGCAAGCAGGTTTTACCCATGTTATCTGGCCCGGAAGGCAGCGCGAGTGAAGTGTTGCAAGGGTATCGTGACATGTCGCAGGTGCTGGCGAAGGACCGGTTTACCCTGAAGGAAGCGGCAATGACCGCTCGTCGTTCCTGGCAGTTGACGCTTAATAACGATATTAAGCTCAATCTTGGCAGGGGCGACACGATGAAACGTTTGGCTCGCTTTGTAGAACTGTATCCAGTTTTACAGCAGCAGGCGCAAACCGATGGCAAACGGATTAGCTACGTTGATTTGCGTTATGACTCAGGAGCGGCAGTAGGGTGGGTTCCCTTGCCTCCTGAGGAATCTAATCAGCAACAGAATCAGGTACAGGCAGAACAACAATGATCAAGGCGACGGACAGAAAACTGGTAGTTGGACTGGAGATTGGCACCGCGAAGGTCGCCGCTTTAGTAGGGGAAGTTCTGCCCGACGGTATGGTCAATATCATTGGCGTGGGCAGTTGCCCGTCACGGGGGATGGATAAAGGCGGGGTTAACGACCTCGAATCCGTGGTGAAATGCGTACAGCGCGCCATTGACCAGGCAGAACTGATGGCAGATTGCCAAATCTCCTCGGTCTATCTGGCGCTTTCGGGCAAACACATTAGCTGTCAGAATGAAATTGGCATGGTGCCGATTTCGGAAGAAGAAGTGACGCAGGAAGACGTGGAAAACGTCGTGCATACCGCGAAGTCTGTACGCGTTCGCGATGAGCACCGTGTGTTGCACGTCATCCCGCAGGAATATGCGATTGACTATCAGGAAGGGATTAAAAACCCGGTCGGTCTTTCCGGTGTGCGTATGCAGGCTAAAGTGCATTTGATCACCTGCCACAACGATATGGCGAAGAACATTGTTAAAGCCGTGGAACGTTGTGGCCTGAAAGTTGACCAACTGATATTCGCCGGACTGGCGGCCAGTTATTCCGTATTGACGGAAGATGAACGCGAACTGGGCGTCTGCGTCGTCGATATTGGTGGTGGTACAATGGACATCGCCGTTTATACTGGCGGGGCTTTGCGCCACACCAAAGTGATCCCTTATGCAGGGAATGTGGTCACCAGCGACATTGCGTATGCCTTCGGTACGCCGCCGAGCGACGCCGAAGCGATTAAAGTTCGTCACGGCTGTGCGCTGGGATCCATCGTCGGGAAAGACGAAAGCGTTGAAGTGCCAAGCGTGGGCGGGCGTCCGCCGCGCAGTCTGCAACGACAGACGCTGGCAGAGGTGATTGAGCCGCGTTATACCGAACTGCTCAACCTGGTCAACGAAGAGATATTGCAATTACAGGAACAGCTTCGCCAGCAGGGTGTGAAACATCATCTGGCGGCGGGGATTGTACTGACCGGTGGCGCGGCGCAAATTGAAGGGCTTGCCGCCTGTGCCCAGCGCGTGTTCCATACGCAAGTGCGTATCGGCGCGCCGCTGAATATTACCGGTCTGACGGATTACGCTCAGGAGCCGTATTACTCAACGGCGGTGGGGCTGCTTCACTACGGGAAAGAGTCCCATTTAAGTGGTGAAGCTGAAGTAGAGAAGCGTGTTACGGCTTCAGTTGGCTCTTGGATTAAACGTCTTAATAGCTGGCTGCGAAAAGAGTTTTAATTTTTTATGAGGCCGGCGAAAATTACGGCCTCAGGCGACAGGCACAACGGAGAGAGAAACTATGTTTGAACCTATGGAACTGACCAACGACGCGGTGATTAAAGTCATCGGCGTCGGTGGCGGCGGCGGTAACGCCGTTGAACACATGGTGCGCGAGCGCATTGAGGGTGTTGAATTCTTCGCGGTAAATACCGACGCTCAGGCGTTGCGAAAGACGGCGGTTGGCCAGACTATTCAGATCGGTAGCGGTATTACCAAAGGTCTGGGTGCGGGTGCGAACCCGGAAGTCGGTCGCAATGCAGCAGACGAAGATCGTGAAGCTCTGCGTGCAGCGCTTGACGGTGCAGACATGGTGTTTATCGCAGCTGGCATGGGCGGCGGTACCGGTACCGGTGCAGCGCCAGTGGTTGCTGAAGTGGCGAAAGATTTAGGGATCCTGACCGTTGCGGTCGTGACCAAGCCTTTCAATTTTGAAGGCAAAAAGCGTATGGCTTTCGCGGAGCAGGGGATCACTGAGCTGTCCAAGCATGTGGACTCGCTGATCACCATCCCGAACGACAAACTGCTGAAAGTCCTGGGACGTGGTATCTCCCTGCTCGACGCGTTTGGCGCGGCGAACGACGTGCTGAAAGGCGCAGTTCAGGGCATCGCGGAACTGATTACCCGTCCGGGCCTGATGAACGTCGACTTTGCTGACGTGCGCACCGTGATGTCCGAAATGGGCTACGCGATGATGGGTTCTGGCGTGGCAAGCGGTGAAGACCGTGCAGAAGAAGCCGCTGAAATGGCGATCTCTTCTCCGCTGCTGGAAGATATCGATCTGTCCGGCGCGCGTGGCGTACTGGTCAACATCACTGCGGGCTTCGACCTGCGTCTGGATGAGTTCGAAACCGTGGGTAACACCATCCGTGCCTTTGCATCGGATAACGCGACCGTGGTGATCGGTACCTCTCTGGACCCGGATATGAACGACGAGCTGCGCGTGACCGTTGTTGCTACCGGTATCGGTATGGACAAGCGTCCTGAAATCACCCTGGTCACCAACAAACAGGTGCAGCAACCGGTGATGGATCGTTACCAGCAGCATGGCATGGCGCCGTTGACGCAAGAGCAGAAACCGGTCGCGAAAGTGGTGAACGACAATACGCCGCAAACTGCGAAAGAGCCGGATTATCTGGATATCCCTGCGTTCCTGCGTAAGCAAGCCGATTAAGAATAGGCTGGAATTTGGGATTCGAGGCTCTTTGTGCTAAACTGGCCCACCGAATGTATAGTACACTTCGGTTGGATAGGTAATTTGGCGAGATTATACGATGATCAAACAAAGGACACTTAAACGTATCGTTCAGGCGACTGGCGTCGGTTTACATACCGGCAAGAAAGTCACCCTGACATTACGCCCTGCGCCGGCCAACACCGGGGTCATCTATCGTCGCACCGACTTGAATCCACCGGTAGATTTCCCGGCCGATGCCAAATCTGTGCGTGATACCATGCTCTGTACGTGTCTGGTTAATGAGCATGATGTACGGATTTCAACCGTTGAGCACCTTAACGCTGCTCTGGCGGGTCTGGGTATCGATAACATTGTTATCGAAGTCGATGCTCCGGAAATCCCGATCATGGATGGCAGTGCTGCTCCGTTTGTCTACCTGCTGCTTGATGCCGGTATTGAAGAACTGAACAGTGCCAAGAAATTTGTTCGCATCAAAGAGACCGTTCGGGTCGAAGATGGCGACAAGTGGGCCGAGTTCAAACCGTACAATGGTTTTACGTTGGATTTCACCATCGACTTTAACCATCCGGCGATCGACTCCAGCACTCAGCGCTATGCGATGAATTTCTCTGCTGATGCATTCATGCGCCAGATCAGCCGCGCGCGTACTTTCGGTTTCATGCGTGATATCGAATATCTGCAGTCCCGAGGCCTGTGCCTGGGCGGTAGCTTCGATTGTGCCATCGTTGTTGACGATTATCGCGTACTGAACGAAGACGGCCTGCGTTTTGAAGATGAATTCGTTCGTCACAAAATGCTCGACGCCATTGGCGACCTGTTCATGTGTGGTCACAACATTATCGGTGCATTTACCGCGTACAAATCCGGTCATGCGCTGAATAACAAATTGCTGCAGGCTGTCCTGGCAAAACAGGAAGCCTGGGAATATGTGACCTTCCAGGACGACGCAGAACTGCCGCTGGCTTTCAAAGCGCCTTCGACCGTACTGGCATAACGACACAGGTTGTCGCATAAATTCGACTGGTTAATCTGGCACTCTCTCCGGCCAGGTAAGCCAGTCGTTTTTTTTGGCATTTTTCTGCCCTGCCTGTTGCCAAAAGCGCCTTTCGGTTGTGTGCTTTCGCGTACTGAATCGCGATGCCGTGCGAACGCTGCTTTCTTAAGCACTTTTACCTGCAACTTCTCATCAATACTGCTGTAGTGCCTGCGCATTAATGATAAGATTTGTGCGCAAAAACGTTTTGAATAACACGATTGGGATGGCAATAACGTGAGTGGAATACTGACGCGCTGGCGACAGTTAGGTAGACGCTACTTCTGGCCGCATCTCTTATTAGGGATGGTCGCGGCGAGTTTTGGCTTGCCCGCGCTCGGAAATGCCGTTGAGCCGACTACGCCGGCAAAGGCGACAGCCAGTAGCCACGAACAACGCGTTAAAGTTAATTTCAGCCAACTGGCGCTGCTGGAAGCGAGCAATCGTCGCCCCAATTTCACCGTCGATTACTGGCATCAGCATGCTATTCGTACGGTCATTCGTCATCTTTCCTTCGCAATGGCGCCACAGGCGCTGCCCGTTGCTGAAGAACCATTACCGCTTCAGGCGCACCATTTAGCCTTACTGAACACGCTCAGCGCGATGCTGACGCAGGAAGGTACGCCCCCGGCAAGTGCGTCGCGCGTAACGTATGCCCATTTCACGCCTCAGGCCGTATTCACCGTTCCCGCCTGGATCAGTCAGGCGCAAGGGATACGCGCCGGCCCTCAACGCCTCAGCTAAAAAACCCAATAAACTTCAATACATTATTATGACCCCACATCGCGGGGCGTTTGAGATTTCAATATGCTAATCAAATTATTAACGAAAGTATTCGGTAGCCGTAACGATCGTACGTTACGTCGTATGCGTAAAGCGGTTGCAGTGATCAATGCCATGGAACCGGAGATGGAAAAACTCTCCGATGACGAACTGAAAGCGAAAACCGGTGAATTCCGTGCGCGTCTGGAAAAAGGCGAAAGCGTGGAGAGTCTGATCCCGGAAGCGTTTGCTGTCGTACGTGAAGCCAGTAAGCGCGTGTTCGGCATGCGTCACTTCGACGTTCAGTTGCTCGGTGGGATGGTCCTTAACGATCGCTGCATCGCGGAAATGCGTACCGGTGAAGGTAAAACCCTGACTGCAACGCTGCCCGCTTATCTGAACGCGCTGAGCGGCAAAGGCGTTCACGTGGTTACCGTGAACGACTATCTGGCACAACGTGACGCCGAAAACAACCGTCCGCTGTTTGAATTCCTCGGTATGACCGTCGGTATCAACCTGCCGGGTATGCCTGCGCCAGCCAAGCGCGAAGCCTACGCTGCGGACATTACTTACGGTACCAACAACGAATATGGCTTTGACTATCTGCGTGACAACATGGCGTTCAGCCCTGAAGAGCGCGTACAGCGTAAACTGCACTATGCGCTGGTGGATGAGGTCGACTCCATCCTGATCGATGAAGCGCGTACGCCGCTGATCATTTCCGGACCGGCTGAAGACAGCTCGGAAATGTACAAGAAAGTGAACAAAATCATCCCGCATCTGGTTCGCCAGGAGAAAGAAGACTCCGACAGTTTCCAGGGTGAAGGTCACTTTTCTGTGGATGAAAAGGCGCGCCAGGTTAACCTGACCGAACGTGGTCTGGTACTGATTGAAGAACTGCTGGTGAAAGAAGGCATTATGGATGAAGGTGAGTCTTTGTACTCTCCGGGCAACATCATGCTGATGCACCACGTGACCGCTGCGCTGCGCGCGCACGCGCTGTTCACCCGCGACGTTGACTACATCGTAAAAGACGGCGAAGTCATCATCGTTGACGAACACACTGGTCGTACCATGCAGGGCCGTCGCTGGTCTGATGGTCTGCACCAGGCTGTTGAAGCGAAAGAGGGCGTGGATATCCAGAACGAGAACCAGACGCTGGCCTCGATCACCTTCCAGAACTACTTCCGTCTGTATGAAAAACTGGCCGGTATGACCGGTACGGCAGATACCGAAGCGTTCGAATTTAGCTCAATCTACAAACTGGATACCGTGGTGGTGCCGACCAACCGTCCGATGATCCGTAAGGATATGCCGGATCTGGTCTACATGACCGAAGCGGAAAAAATTCAGGCCATTATTGAAGATATTAAAGAGCGTACCGCCAATGGTCAGCCGGTACTGGTGGGGACTATCTCCATTGAGAAATCCGAAGTGGTTTCTAACGAACTGACCAAAGCGGGTATCAAGCACAACGTTCTGAACGCCAAATTCCACGCTAACGAAGCGGCTATCGTCGCGCAGGCGGGCTATCCGGCGGCGGTGACCATCGCCACCAACATGGCCGGTCGTGGTACCGATATTGTGCTGGGCGGTAGCTGGCAGGCCGAAGTGGCCGCGCTGGAAAACCCAACGCCAGAGCAGATTGCACAGATTAAAGCCGACTGGCAGGTTCGCCATGAAGCGGTGCTGGCGTCCGGTGGTCTGCACATCATCGGTACTGAGCGTCATGAATCTCGTCGTATCGATAACCAGCTGCGCGGTCGTTCCGGTCGTCAGGGGGATGCGGGTTCTTCGCGTTTCTACCTGTCAATGGAAGATGCGTTGATGCGTATTTTTGCCTCTGACCGCGTGTCCGGGATGATGCGTAAACTGGGGATGAAACCGGGCGAGGCTATTGAGCACCCGTGGGTCACCAAAGCGATTGCTAACGCGCAGCGTAAAGTGGAAAGCCGCAACTTCGATATTCGTAAGCAACTGCTGGAATACGATGATGTCGCCAACGATCAGCGTCGCGCGATCTATACCCAGCGTAACGAACTGCTGGATGTGAGCGACGTTAGCGAAACCATCAACAGCATTCGTGAAGACGTGTTCAAAACGACCATTGATGCCTACATTCCGCCGCAGTCTCTGGAAGAAATGTGGGATATCCCGGGCCTGCAGGAACGCCTGAAAAATGACTTTGATCTGGAGATGCCGATTGCAGAATGGCTGGATAAAGAGCCGGAGCTGCATGAAGAGACGCTGCGTGAGCGTATTCTGGCGCAGGCCATCGAAGTGTATCAGCGCAAAGAAGAAGTGGTTGGCGCAGAGATGATGCGTCACTTCGAAAAAGGGGTCATGCTGCAAACGCTCGATTCCCTGTGGAAAGAGCACCTGGCGGCGATGGATTACCTGCGTCAGGGGATCCATCTGCGTGGCTATGCGCAGAAAGATCCGAAGCAGGAATATAAGCGCGAATCCTTCTCGATGTTTGCCTCTATGCTGGAATCACTGAAATACGAAGTGATCAGTACGCTGAGCAAAGTTCAGGTTCGCATGCCGGAAGAAGTTGAAGCCATGGAGCAGCAGCGTCGTGAAGAAGCTGAGCGCTTAGCACAGATGCAACAACTCAGCCATCAGGATGACGACAGCGCCGCGGCGGCCGATCTGGCGGCACAAACGGGCGAGCGTAAAGTGGGTCGTAACGATCCATGCCCGTGTGGTTCTGGTAAAAAATACAAACAGTGCCACGGCCGTCTGAGCTAAGGTCTGCATCATAACGATAAGGCGCAGGAAACTGCGCCTTTTTTATGGATACGACAATATGAAAAAACTGAACATCGCGGTTGGGATTATTCGTAATCCGTATAACGAAATCTTTATCACCCAGCGTGCGGTCGATGCGCACATGGCGAACAAACTGGAATTTCCAGGCGGAAAAATTGAGGCCGGAGAGACGCCGGAGCAGGCACTGAGCCGCGAGCTACAGGAAGAGGTGGGCATTACGCCGGTAGATGCCAGGCTTTTCGAGAAGCTGGAGTATCAGTTTCCGGACAGGCATATCACGCTGTGGTTCTGGCTGGTTGAAAGCTGGAAAGGCGAGCCGTGGGGGAAAGAGGGGCAACCTGGAAAATGGATGGCCGCCGGGACGTTGCAGGCGGAGGATTTCCCTCCGGCGAATGAACCCGTGATTGCGAAGTTAAAACAAAACCTGTAGGCCGGATGAGGCGACGTCGTCATCCGGTAACGCGCGGTGGGGGCGTATTGATCCCCCACACCGTCTCTGTTTACTCTTTCGTTTCGCTCCAGTCGTCGCTGTCGGAAAGATCGCCGCGGCTGGCAATACGTTTCTCTTCAGCGGCCCATTCACCTAAATCGATCAACTGACAACGTTTGGAACAAAACGGGCGGAATGGACTGACTTCACCCCATACAACCGTTTTGCCGCAGGTGGGGCAATTAACGGTGATCGTCTCAGACATCTTAACTCCTTAACAGCAGGCCAGTTCGAAATCGAGGCGCTCAGGTACCATGCCATTGTCGCTATCGAGCGGCATAAAACGGATCGCAAAACGGCTCTTGTGGCCGGAAATTTGCGGATAAAGCTGTAGACCCAACGGCAACTGCAGGCGCAGTAAATCCGCGTCGTCCCCGTTGTCCTGATAAAAACCGTTCAGGCTGGTTTGTTTACGGAACGGTGCCGAGTTGCGAATTAAATCGAGGATCAGAGTCAGTGCCTGATTCAGCGGGTTCAGACTGGCAAGCCAGCTATCGACCTGCGCATCGCGCTGTGCCTGCGGCATATGCAGCCAGATATGCAGCGTCGGTAAATCAAAGCTGCAACAACCGCCAGGAATACTCAGACGCTGGCGGACCAGGGCAATCAGCCGATCCTCACGCAAGAATTGTCCCATCCGCGGGGCGGAAATTAAAATACTGCCGGCCATTTTTAGCTGCTGGCGCAGAGCATCAATACGGCTCTGGTCGACGCCCGGGACTTCTGTCCATGCCTGAAGTTTACGCTGCTGGCGCTCAAGCTCTTTCAGTAATTCTGTACGCACTTCACCACGTTCGAATACGTCCAACAAATCTCCGGCATTGCGAAAGAAGTGCAGGGCATCTGAACTCTCTGCAATCGGTAAGCGTGCAGAGAGTTGTTGAATCAAAAACTCAATGCGCAACCACGTGCGCATCTTCTCATTGAGAGGGTGTTCAAAAAGGACCTGGGTGTGCATTACGGTTTTTCCTGTGAGACAAACTGCGACGCAAGCTGGAGATAACGTGCGTGCAGGCGGGCGACATCCGACATGATGGAGTCTGGTGCGCCATTATTATCAATAACATCGTCTGCCACGGCAAGGCGCGCTTCACGCGTCGCCTGGGCAGCGAGAATCTGTTCAACGTGTGCGCGCGTAACGTCATCGCGCTGCATGGTCCGGGAAAGCTGCGTCTCGGGGGTGACATCGACCACGAGCACGCGATTTGCCTGGCGATAAAGGCCGTTTTCAACCAGTAATGGCACCACCCACAGCACATAGGCAGACGTCGCCTGTTGCAACTGACGTCGGGTCTCCTGCTGGATGAGCGGATGAAGTAAGGCACTGAGCCAGGCCTTCTCTTGCGGATCAGCAAAAATCCGTTCGCGAAGCCGCCGACGATGCAGCGTGCCGTCTGCGGCAATCAGTTCAGGGCCAAAATGTGCCGCAATCGCATCCAGCGCAGGCTTGCCCGGTTCGACCACCTGGCGGGCAATAATATCTGCGTCAATTATCTGAATTCCGAGGTCAGCAAAGGCATTTGCAACGGTGCTTTTACCACTGCCAATGCCGCCAGTTAAGGCTACTGTATACCTCATAAGCTCGGTTCCCGGGAATTCATTATGATAATCAATTGGTTGAAAGTTGAACGTACACTGGCGATGATGACTCAGGGCGTGCCCGCCATTCGCCAGGTAAATTTATGGGATTGTAGCGTAAAAAAAGAGAATTTCGCAGTCTTGCGCGGCATTGATTAGTGCGTATGATAGCGTCACTGGAGTTGCGCTCTCATACTAATAGCCCTTAACCCCAGGAATCCGCACATGCGTATTGAAGAAGATCTGAAGTTAGGTTTTAAAGACGTTCTTATCCGCCCTAAGCGTTCTACCCTTAAAAGTCGTTCCGATGTCGAGCTGGAACGTCAATTCACCTTTAAACATTCAGGTCAGACCTGGTCCGGCGTACCTATTATTGCTGCAAACATGGATACCGTCGGGACGTTTGCGATGGCAACGGCTCTTGCCTCTTTCGATGTGCTGACTGCCGTTCATAAGCATTACACCGTTGAAGACTGGACAGCCTTTGTGGGCACGGTGTCAGCCGATGTACTCAAGCACGTCATGGTCTCTACCGGTACCTCCGATGCGGATTTCGCAAAGACCCAACAGATTCTGGCGCTGAATCCGGCACTGAACTTTGTTTGCATCGATGTCGCAAACGGCTACTCCGAACACTTTGTTCAGTTCGTGTCGAAAGCGCGTGAAGCCTGGCCGACCAAAACCATCTGCGCCGGTAACGTGGTCACGGGTGAAATGTGTGAGGAACTGGTTCTGTCTGGCGCGGATATCGTTAAAGTCGGGATTGGTCCGGGTTCTGTCTGCACCACCCGTGTGAAAACCGGTGTTGGTTATCCGCAACTGTCTGCGGTGATCGAATGTGCTGATGCGGCGCACGGTCTGGGCGGGATGATTGTCAGCGATGGCGGTTGTACCATGCCTGGTGATGTGGCGAAAGCATTCGGTGGCGGCGCTGATTTCGTAATGCTTGGCGGTATGCTGGCCGGTCACGAAGAGAGTGGCGGTAAAGTCGTTGAAGAAAACGGCGAAAAATTCATGCTGTTCTACGGTATGAGCTCTGAATCCGCCATGACCCGTCATGTCGGCGGCGTTGCGCAGTATCGCGCGGCGGAAGGGAAAACCGTCAAGCTGCCGCTGCGTGGCCCGGTGGAGAACACCGCGCGTGATATTCTCGGCGGTCTGCGTTCAGCCTGTACCTACGTCGGTGCCTCTCGTCTGAAAGAGCTGACCAAACGTACGACGTTTATCCGGGTTCAGGAACAAGAAAACCGCGTTTTCAATAGCCTGTAACCCTCCCTGGAACTGGCGCTGCCTTGAGCGCCAGTTCTGCTGTCAACTTCCCTTCATTATCCCACGCCACTCATCGCATCGCCCAGATGGAAAATCGGTAAGTACATCGCCACGACCAGTGTGCCGATGATAAGCCCGGTAATCACGAGCAGCGCCGGTTCCAGCAGTGCCGCCAGGTTGTCAGCCATCGCCTGGGTATGTTCATCATGATGACGGGCAAGGTTGCGCAGCATGATATCCAGCGAGCCAGAGGCTTCTCCGGTCCTGACCAGTTGCAGACATAATGGGCTAAATTCTTCCGCATTTTTGAGCGCCTGCCAGACGGGCACGCCGGTACTGATATCGTGCTGTACCTGTGCCAGACGCCGTGCCCAGTAGGGGCACTGAATCGTCTCTTTCACACTCTCAAGCGCGGGTAAAAAAGCGATCCCCGCCGTTTGCGTCAGCGCGAGGATGGTAAAAATTTGTGTGAGCTTCTGACCTCTGATCAACTGGCCCATCACGGGCATGCGGAGTAATCCTCGCTGGCGCAACACTTGCCAGCCGGGCTTTCGGCTCAGCAGGCTGTTGGCTGCAATTAGCATGACGATCATCAGGACAATCAGCCCACCCCAGCGTTGACTCCAGTCGGCAAACGCGATGATCCCCTGAGTGAGAGCAGGTAGCGGCGTGTTAAAGGTCCGGTAAATGGCGGCAAATTCAGGCAGGACAAATTGGAGCATCGCCACCACCACCATGACCGCCATCGTTAAAATAATGATGGGGTAACGCAGCGCTTTTTTGACCTTATCGGTTAACTGTCTTTGCGCCTTCTGCTGCCGGGCGAGTTCAAAGCAGCATTCATCCAGTTTCCCGGTCAGCTCTCCGGTGCGTATCATCGCCTGATACAGCGGCGGAAACACGTCTGGCCACTGCGCCAGTGCGCTGGAGAGCGGCGTACCGTGTTCCAGTTCGTTTGCAAGGCTCCCTAACAGGGCTTGCCACTGTTTGTTCGGTTGCTGTCCGGCAAGCAGTTCCAGCCCTTCAGACAGCGTTAGCCCCGCTTTTAGCAGCGTCGCAAGCTGGTGAATCACTTCCGTGGATTTGTCATTGCGCCAGAGCGCGCGCTTTACGCGTAAGGATTTCACGCGCAAAGGTATTATCTGATGCTGTTCCAGTTCCTGCATCAACAGGAGTCGGTTTTCCGCCCAACGGGTTCCCTCGCCGGGCAGGCCATCGTGATTCATTCCCTGCCAGTACCACAGCTTTTTAGTGATCATCCGGCATACCCAGAATGCGCACCAGTTCCTCGAACGTGGTTAGCCCTTGATCGACGGCGCGGCACCCGCTTTCAAAGAGTGTGCTCATTCCTGCCTGTTTTGCATGGGCTTCCAGCGTTGCGGCTGAGGCGTCGTTAGCAATCTGATGACGCAGTTCAGCGGTGATCGCAAGCAGTTCAAACAACGCCGAACGACCATAGAATCCGTGATAGCAATGTTCACAGCCAACCGCCTGCCAACGGGGCAGCGGCGTTGGGTACCATGCGGGCGGTAAACGAATGGGATCGTCACTCAGCCGTCGGCAGTGTGGGCACAGTTTTCTGACCAGCCGCTGCGCAACCACTAAGGTTAATGCGGAAGAGAGCATCCAGCGCGCCACGCCCATCTGCTGTAAGCGTACCAGCGCTTCGCAGGTTGAGTTGGTATGCAGCGTGGAAAGCACCAGATGCCCGGTCTGCGCGGCCTTAATGGCAATTTCTGCGGTTTCGCCGTCGCGGATCTCACCCACCATGATGACATCCGGATCCTGACGTAGCAGTGCCCGCAATACGCCCTGAAAGGTCAGCCCGGCACGCGGATGGATCTGCGTCTGATTGATACCGTCGAGGGGAATCTCCACCGGATCCTCAACGCTGCACAGATTCACCTCCGGCGCGTTTCGCGTTTGCAGTGCGCTATAAAGGGTTACCGTTTTGCCGCTACCCGTAGGGCCGGTGACGAGGATCAACCCCTGAGGCTGTTGCAGGGCGTGGAGGAAAGCAGAGAGCTGCGTGTCGTGCATTCCCAGCGTGCAGGCATCCAGTGCCTGATTTACCTGATGCAGCAACCGTAGCACGACCTTTTCGCCATAACGACAGGGAAGGGTGGCGATACGAAACGAGACGGCAGCGCCGTTCAGCTCAATGGTAAATTGTCCGTCCTGCGGTAAGCGGTGTTCCGCGATATCCAGATGACTTAACACTTTCAAACGTGCTGTCAGGGCGATACCGGTCTCTTTGGCGATATCGGGTAAGCAATGCAGCACGCCGTCCACACGTAAGCGGAGACGGACGTGATGCTCTGCAGGCTCTATGTGGATATCCGAGGCCCGTTTCGCCAGCGCGCTCTGTAATGTTTTATCCAGTAAAACCGCTGCGCTGACGCTGCTTTCAGGAACCACGGACGGCAGCGCGGGTGAAGACTGATGCTGGTGTTGCTCCATTTGCTGGCGTGTCCAGCAGGCAATCTCAATACGGCGAGTCGTGGCGAAATGCAGGGCGTCCAGCAGTTCATGAGAAGGGGCATCTTCGACGGCAATGTGTACCGCATCGTTATTGGCATCAAGTAATATCCCCTGGTAGCGCTGGCACAGCGCGCTGAGTTGCGTCGTATTCATGGCGCTTCCTTAATGGCTATCGAAGCGAAAGACGTCTTCGCAGGCCTGTTTTAACGCGCTGTCATTCTGGATGTTGCAGTTACGCGTCCAGCCCGTAATGCCTTCTGCTTTGTCCCATCCAGGGGTCATGATGACGCTAAGCCCGTTCAGGCTTTCCTGGCCAGTAAGAGAAACCACTCCATTTTCGACGCTCATTCCTGAGACATAGCGTGTTGTTGTCGGAGAGGGAATCCCGTTGACGCCTGCGTCGCAGGTGTCTGTACCGCCATGCTCCAGGGCGCAGAGTTCGACGGCAGTGCGATAGGGGACAAAGGTTTGCAGCATATCGGTCAGCGCCGCTTTGCGCAGATAGTTCTGATAGGCCGGAATGCCGATGGCGCTGAGGATGGCAATAATGCCGATCACCACCATCAGTTCAATAAGGGTAAATCCGCGTTGTTTATCCATTGTTCGCTCCTTGAGTGAGTGGACGTCACTTTGGCAAACACCGGTACGCCAGGCGAGCAGCAAAAAATGAATCGGGAAGGTGGGTTCAGAGGAATGTTATCGGTTTGCAGTCGCAAGCAATGAGATTGCGAGGCACGACGAGGATTTTAGTGATTGAAAGGAATAAACAGGCCCGATAAGCAGCGCGTTATCAGGCCATATAATGATTACGCGTTAGCGAAGCGCATGGACAGATCCAGCGCCCGGAGATGTTTGGTTAGCGCGCCAACGGAGATAAAATCGACGCCGGTTTCGGCAAATTCCCGCAGCGTTTCGTTGGTTACGTTGCCGGAAACTTCCAGTCGCGCCTGGCCGTTGGTCCGTTTAACCGCTTCACGCATCTGCTCCGTTTCAAAGTTGTCCAGCATGATGATGTCGGCACCGGCTTTCAGCGCATCATCCAGTTCATCGAGGTTTTCAACTTCGACTTCTACAGGCACATCCGGATGCAGCCAGAAGGCTTTCTCCACCGCCTGACGCACGGAACCAGAAGCAATAATGTGGTTCTCTTTGATCAGGAAGGCATCCGAAAGCCCCAGACGATGATTCGCGCCGCCGCCGCAGAGCACGGCATATTTCAGCGCGGTACGCAGCCCTGGCAGGGTTTTACGCGTGTCCAGCAGTTGGGTGTTTGTGCCCGCCAGGATATCAACGTATTTACGCACTTCGCTGGCGACACCTGACAGGGTCTGCACGAAGTTCAGCGCGGTACGTTCGCCGGTCAGTAGCACGCGAGAGGGACCGTCCAGCTCAAACAGCGGTTGGTTCGCCTTGATACTGTCGCCGTCTTCCACATGCCAGGTGATGCTGACATCGTCGCCAGCCAGTTGAATAAAGACCTCTTCAACCCAGCGTTTTCCACAAAAAACGCCGTCTTCACGGGTGATGACCGTGGCATGAGAACGGCTGTTCTCCGGTAAAAGTTGAGCCGTAATATCGTTGCTGGCATCCACTTCACCGCCTAAATCTTCGCGCAGCGCCTGGGCGACAACGTTTGGGATATCCAGGTTAATACGTTCCAACAGCGCGTCACGTCGGTAGTCAGGGTTATAGCGGCGAGGCGGCATGAGAAAACTCCAAATTGCTAACGAATCATAAGGTAGAAACATGCTACTCTGAAGCGGCTATAAGCACCACTCAAAAGGAGATTCAGCATGTTGTTAGACAAGGGCTGGCTGGCAGAAGCGCGACGCGTTCCTTCTCCGCACTACGATTGCCGCCCGGATGATGAAGCCCCTTCTTTGCTGGTGGTGCATAATATCAGCCTGCCGCCCGGTGAGTTTGGCGGTCCGTGGATTGACGCACTATTCACTGGAACAATTGATCCCAACGCCCATCCCTTTTTTGCCGAAATCGCGCATCTTCGCGTTTCCGCCCATTGTCTGATTCGCCGTGATGGCGAAATCGTTCAGTATGTTCCTTTTGATAAGCGTGCATGGCATGCCGGCGTGTCGAATTATCAGGGGCGTGAACGCTGCAATGATTTTTCGATTGGTATTGAGCTGGAAGGGACCGATACGCTGGCCTACACCGATGTCCAGTACCAACAACTGGCTGCCATCACGCGTGCATTAATAAAGATTTACCCGGCCGTTGCCGAAAACATAACCGGACACTGTGATATTGCGCCTGAGCGTAAGACCGATCCCGGTCCGGCTTTTGACTGGGCAAGGTTTCGCGCCCTGGTCACCGCCTCGTCAGATAAGGAGATGACATGACGCTGTTTACGACATTACTGGTGCTGCTCGTCGAGCGCCTGTTTAAGCTGGGCGAACACTGGCAGTTCGATCACCGGTTAGAAGCTTTTTTCCGCCGGGTCAAACGCTTCTCGATGGCGCGGACACTCGGGATGATGATCATCGCGATGGTGATCACGTTCCTGCTGCTGCGCGCATTGGAGGGGCTATTGTTTAATGTGCCGACGATCGTGGCGTGGATCCTGATAGGCCTGCTGTGTATTGGCGCGGGAAAAGTGCGGATGCACTATCACGCTTACCTTAACGCGGCGGCGCGCGATGATGCGCATGCCCGAACGGCGATGGCCAGCGAACTGACGATGATCCATGGCGTCCCGCCGGATTGCAATGAGCGTGAGTTTTTACGTGAACTGCAAAACGCGCTGCTGTGGATTAACTTCCGTTTCTATATCGCGCCGCTGTTCTGGCTGATCGTCGGCGGTCCGTGTGGGCCGGTTCTGCTGGTGGGCTATGCTTTCCTGCGCTCGTGGCAGTCCTGGCTGGCGCGTTACCAGACGCCGCATGAGCGCCTACAGTCCGGCATCGATGCCATTCTTCATGTTCTCGACTGGATCCCGGTGCGTCTGGCGGGCGTGGTGTATGCCCTGATCGGTCATGGAGAAAAAGCGCTGCCGGCATGGTTTGCCTCGCTGGCGGATTTGCGTACTTCGCAATATCAGGTGTTAACACGTCTGGCGCAGTTCTCGCTGGCGCGTGAGCCGCATACCGATAAGGTTGAAACGCCGAAAGCGGCGGTTTCTATGGCGAAGAAAACGTCGTTTGCCTTAGTGGTGGTCATTGCTGTACTGACCATTTATGGCACGTTGATTTAACGTACAGGCAGGACGCCCGGTAAGTTGCGTGTTACCGGGCAACGATGTCAAAGCGTATCTGCGGGCGGAATACCGAAGTCTGGCATTCCGTGGTCATCCCACCGAATCAGCTTCAGACGGGTATGGCGATTAGGATCGTAGAGCGGATCGCCTTCAATTTCGGTGTAGTTACGCGCGTGATACACCAGCACGTCATCACCTTCCGGCGTTTGGGTAAAGCTGTTGTGCCCGGGTCCATACTGGCGATTTTCATTGCTGGTGGTAAACACCGGACGCGGGGATTTATGCCAGTTTTCCGGATTCAGCGGATCGGCGTGGATATCAATCCATAACAGTCCCATGCAGTAATTTTCATCCGTGGCGCTGGCGGAATAGCTGATAAACAGCCGGTCACCGTGGGTTAATACTGCCGGACCTTCATTGACCCAAAAGCCCCGACACTCCCAGTCGTACTCCGGTTTGCTGAGCATCACCGGCTGGCCTTTAATCGTCCAGGGATTTTCCAGCTCCGCCAGATAAATGTTGGAGTTACCGGCGATATCTGGGGATTTTTGCGCCCACAGATACCACTGTTTTCCCTGATGGCGGAACGTTGTGGCATCAAGTGCAAAGGTATCAAACGGCGTTTTCACCTGACCCTTTTCGACCCAGTTGCCGGTGAGCGGATCGGTATCTGTACACTCCAGCGCGTACATCCGATGCTGAAACATGCCCAGTTTGTCGAGCGCCTGGGTATGCGCGGCGGCAAAGTAGATGACCCATCTGCCGTCGAGGTGATGAATTTCCGGTGCCCAGATCAGCTCGCTCATCGGGCCGTGTTCGGGTTTGCGCCAGACGACAACGGGTGACGCTGTACGTAATCTTTCCAGCGAATCCGCCCGACGGATTTCCAGTCGGTCGTATTCTGGCACTGAGGCAATAAAGTAATAGTCGCTGCCGTCGCGCAGGATAAACGGATCGGCGCGTTGTTCAATAAACGGGTTAGGCCAGTTTTGCATCAGGCTTTCCTTACGGTTTCAGTGGCTTTCAGTTCCTGATAATCATTGAGTTCGCGGTAGTTAGCGCGGCGTTTTTCCAGATCGTCCTGAATCTGTTTCATCAGTTCGCGGTCGACTTTCAACAGACGCACCACGCCGGCAGTGATCAGGTAGCCGACTCCCGGAATCACGGTAAAGAGCAGCACGATGCCGTTGATCGCGGAATCGCTTTGCGCTTTCGCCCCGGCATCATAGCCGTACCACGAGAGCAGGAAGCCAACCATCGCCCCGGCAATCGCCAGACCGAGTTTCAGGAAGAACAGGTTGCCGGAAAAGCTAATGCCGGTAATGCGCTTGCCGGTTTTCCATTCGCCGTAGTCGTCAACGTCCGCCATCAGGGACCAGTGCAGCGGCGACGGGATTTGGTGCAAAATGTTGAGCAGGAAGTAGAGCACGACAATCATCATCGTGGCTTTGGGATCGAAGAAGTAAAACGCGCAGGAGAAAAGGGCCAGCGCGATGTTGGTCCAGAAGAAGACCTTCAGCTTGCACCAGCGGTCGGTCAGCACTTTCGCCAACACGCTACCGATCATCATGCCGACCACGCCGAGACTGATAAAGATCGTGGCGAAATGGGTGCTTTGTCCCATGACCCAGGTGACGTAGTACATGGTTGCCGCCATACGGATAAAGCCCGGGCAGACGTTGCACAGCGTCAGCAGCAGTATGCGTACCCACTGGTCGTTCTTCCACACGTCTTTGAAGTCGTTTTTCATGTCATCGTGCGTAGGAACGGCAGGGCGCACACGTTCACGAACGGTAGCAAAGCAGAACAGGAACATACACATGCCGATAATGGCCAGCACGGTCATCGCCAGTTGATAGCCCTTCGCTTTGTCATCGCCGCCAAACCAGTCGACCATCGGCAGTAGAGTGAGCGACAGCAGCAATGTCGCGATACCGACCAGTACAAAGCGGTAAGACTGACAGGCCACGCGTTCTTTCGGGTCGTTGGTGATCACGCCGCCCAATGAGCAATAAGGAATGTTGATCGCCGTGTAGGTAATCGACAGCAGGAAGTAAGTGACGAACGCATAGATAACCTTGCTGCTATAAGTCCACTCCGGGGTGGTGAACATCAGAATGCTGAACAGCGCGTAAGGGAAGGCGATCCAGAGTAACCATGGACGAAAACGGCCATATTTGCTTTGGGTTCGATCAGCAATAGCGCCCATAATGGGGTCAGTAACGGCGTCGATAACGCGTACTGACAGTAATAACACCCCTACCAGAGCCGGGGCGAGACCAAAGATATCCGTATAAAAATAGTTCACAAACAGCATGATAGCGCCAAAGATGATGTTGCATCCGGCATCGCCCATGCCATAACCAATTTTTTCTCTTACCGACAGCTTACCTGTATCCATTGAGATGTCTCCCCATCAAGGTGATGGAAAGAATTATTCGTCTGTAAGCCATGAATTGCGTTGCAGGATAGCGCCGCTGATATGGACGAAATGGCTGTTGGGGGAAAAGTGTGAGGCAGGTAACAACCCTCACCCAGGACGGGTGAGGGTTCAAGGCATTAATGTGCTTTCGCCGTCTTCGCGGATTTCTGTTTGCACAGATAACCGATGCCAAGGACAACCAGCCATACCGGGATCAGGTAAACCGAAATCGCCATACCCGGCGTCATCAGCATAATCACCAGCACCGCCGCCATGAAGGCCAGACAGACCCAGTTACCCAACGGGTAGAACAGCGCCGGGAAGCGGGTTTTCACCCCCTGTTGCTGCTTAGCGCGACGGAATTTGATGTGCGCAAGACTGATCATCGCCCAGTTGATCACCAGTGCGGAGACCACCAGCGCCATCAGCAGACCGAAGGCGGATTCTGGCGCCATGTAGTTGATCAATACGCACAGCGCCGTCACCAGCGCCGAAACGATGATGGTATTCACCGGCACGCCGCGTTTGTCGATAGTGAGCAGGATTTTCGGGGCGTTACCCTGTTGCGCCAGACCAAACAGCATGCGGCTGTTACAGTAAACGCAGCTGTTGTACACCGACAGTGCCGCCGTCAGAACCACGATATTCAGCGCGTTCGCCACGAAGGTATCGCCCAGCTCGTGGAAGATCAGGACAAACGGGCTGGTGTCAGCAGTGACACGCGTCCACGGCAGCAGGGAAAGCAGAACGGCCAGTGAACCCACATAGAAAATCAGAATACGATAGATAACCTGGTTGGTGGCTTTGGGAATGCTCTGCTCCGGGTTATCGGCTTCGGCAGCGGTGATACCGACCAGTTCAAGTCCGCCGAAAGAGAACATGATGATTGCCATCATCATGACCAGTCCGGTCATGCCGTGAGGCAGGAAGCCGCCCTGTTCCCACAGGTTACGCACGGTCGCCTGCGGGCCGCCGTTGCCGCTGAACAGCAGCCAGCCGCCGAAGATGATCATCGCGACCACGGCGATGACTTTGATGATCGCAAACCAGAACTCCATCTCACCGAACACTTTTACGTTGGTCAGGTTGATGGCGTTGATCGCAATAAAGAAAACGGCTGCCGAAACCCAGGTGGGGATCTCCGGCCACCAGAACTGAATGTACTTGCCGACGGCGGTCAGTTCCGCCATTGCAACCAGCACATACAGCACCCAATAGTTCCAGCCCGACGCAAATCCCGCAAAACTTCCCCAGTACTTGTAGGCAAAGTGACTGAACGAACCGGCGACCGGCTCCTCAACCACCATTTCACCTAACTGACGCATAATAAGGAAGGCAATAAAACCGGCTATCGCATAACCCAGAATAATACCGGGGCCCGCGGACTGAATTACGGAAGCGCTTCCCAGGAACAGGCCTGTTCCTATCGCGCCACCCAGCGCGATAAGCTGGATATGGCGGTTCTTAAGGCCGCGCTTTAGCTGCTCGCCGTGCTGCTGACTGTCCATCATGAAACCTCGTGTGTGGTTTACCCTTCAGCACTCGGCCGCGTGACGGCGACCGGGCAATTTGAGTAATTATTATTTGTCCTACGCAGTGATGCGTGTAAGTTTGCAATTCCGTCTGTTGTATTATTATGTTTACAGCAATTGTTTTTGAAATGTCGCCGAAACTCTTTTGTCCGGATCAGAATAATGGTATGCGGCAGGGAATGCACCTGCTTTGTGAATGGATGATGACGAGTTGAATAAAAAGAGAGCAGTTGTTTGTCCCGCCTCTTACTCCCTGATAACACTTCCGTTAGATGTAAAATGCTTACCTATACAGAAACCATGCATAAAAACGCATCTGAATCGGTTCAACCAGGATTTTTCTTCGTTTCAATAAGGTTAAAACTACCTCATGGGTGGTAAATTTAACATTTGTGCATAGTTACATGTTTGAAACGTTATTTCTGTGATGTTGTTAAAATGTGCCTGGTTTACTGATTTCAATCAAAACCTGTATGGACATAAGGTGAATACTTTGTTACTTTAGCGTCACAGATATGAAATTGGTAAGACCAATTGACTTCGGGCAAATGGCTTAAGACAGGACATCATGGCCTACAGCAAAATCCGCCAACCAAAATTATCCGATGTGATTGAGCAACAGCTGGAGTTTTTGATTCTTGAGGGCACGCTGCGCCCGGGCGAAAAACTCCCACCGGAACGCGAACTGGCAAAACAGTTCGACGTCTCCCGTCCCTCCTTGCGTGAGGCGATTCAACGTCTCGAAGCGAAGGGATTGCTGCTTCGTCGCCAGGGCGGCGGCACTTTTGTTCAGAGTAGCCTGTGGCAGAGCTTTAGCGATCCACTGGTAGAATTGCTCTCCGACCATCCTGAATCCCAGTTTGACCTGCTTGAGACGCGCCATGCGCTGGAAGGCATTGCTGCATATTACGCAGCGCTGCGCAGTACGGATGAAGATAAAACGCGCATTCGTGAACTGCATCATGCCATTGAGCTGGCGCAAGAGTCGGGTGACCGCGATGCCGAGTCCGATGCGGTCCTCCAGTATCAAATTGCTGTCACCGAAGCGGCGCACAATGTGGTGTTACTTCATCTGCTAAGGTGTATGGAACCCATGCTGGCCCAGAACGTACGTCAGAACTTCGAGTTGCTCTATTCGCGTCGCGAGATGCTTCCGCTGGTGAGTGGTCACCGCACCCGTATTTTCGAAGCGATTATTGCCGGTAAACCAGAAGAGGCGCGTGAAGCATCACATCGCCATCTGGCGTTTATCGAAGAGATTCTGCTCGACCGCAGCCGTGAGGAGAGCCGTCGTGAACGCGCCTTACGTCGTCTGGAGCAGCGAAAGAATTAGTGATTTTTCTGGCAGAACGTTAACCAGAAGATGTTGTAAATCAAGCGCCATATAAAGTGCGCGGCAACTAAACGCAGAACCTGTCTTATTACGCTCTCTGACGAGAACGTAATGGGACAGGTTCCAGATAACTCAACGTATTAGATAGATAAGGAATACCCCCATGTCAGAACGTTTCCCAAATGACGTGGATCCGATCGAAACTCGCGACTGGCTACAGGCGATCGAATCGGTCATCCGTGAAGAAGGTGTTGAGCGCGCTCAGTATCTGATTGACCAGCTTCTTTCTGAAGCCCGCAAAGGCGGCGTGAAAGTAGCGGCAGGTACAGGGGCCAGCAATTACATCAACACTATTGCCGTTGAAGATGAGCCGGAATATCCGGGCAATCTGGAGCTGGAGCGTCGTATTCGTTCTGCTATCCGTTGGAACGCCATCATGACCGTGCTGCGTGCGTCTAAAAAAGACCTCGAGCTGGGCGGCCACATGGCATCCTTCCAGTCCTCTGCGACGGTGTACGATGTTTGCTTCAACCATTTCTTCCGTGCCCGCAATGAGCAGGATGGCGGCGACCTGGTGTACTTCCAGGGCCACATCTCCCCGGGCATTTACGCACGCGCATTCCTGGAAGGCCGTCTGACTGAAGAGCAGATGGACAACTTCCGTCAGGAAGTTCATGGCAATGGCCTGTCTTCCTACCCGCACCCGAAACTGATGCCAGAATTCTGGCAGTTCCCGACCGTTTCTATGGGTCTGGGTCCAATCGGTGCGATCTACCAGGCTAAATTCCTGAAATATCTGGAACACCGTGGCCTGAAAGACACCTCTAAACAAACCGTTTACGCCTTCCTGGGCGACGGTGAAATGGACGAACCGGAATCCAAAGGTGCGATCACTATCGCTACCCGTGAAAAACTGGACAACCTGGTCTTCGTCATCAACTGTAACCTGCAGCGTCTGGACGGCCCGGTCACCGGTAACGGCAAAATCGTTAACGAACTGGAAGGCATCTTCGACGGCGCTGGCTGGAACGTGATCAAAGTGATGTGGGGCGGTCGTTGGGATGAGCTGCTGCGTAAAGATACCAGCGGTAAACTGATCCAGTTGATGAACGAAACCGTTGACGGCGACTACCAGACCTTCAAATCCAAAGATGGCGCGTACGTTCGTGAGCACTTCTTCGGTAAATACCCGGAAACCGCAGCACTGGTTGCAGACTGGACTGATGAGCAGATCTGGGCGCTGAACCGTGGTGGTCACGATCCGAAGAAAGTTTACGCCGCACTGAAAAAAGCGCAGGAAACCAAAGGCAAAGCCACCGTAATCCTGGCCCATACCATCAAAGGTTATGGCATGGGTGACACCGCTGAAGGTAAAAACATCGCGCACCAGGTGAAGAAAATGAACATGGACGGCGTGCGTTATATCCGCGACCGTTTCAATGTTCCTGTCACTGATGAGCAGGTTGAAAAACTGTCTTACATTACCTTCCCGGAAGGTTCTGAAGAGCACAAATACCTGCACGAACGCCGCCAGGCGTTGCACGGCTACCTGCCGAGCCGTCAGCCGAACTTCACTGAGAAGCTGGAACTGCCGACCCTGGAAGACTTCGGCGCGCTGCTGGAAGAGCAGAACAAAGAAATCTCCACCACTATCGCTTTCGTTCGTGCCCTGAACGTGATGCTGAAGAACAAATCGATCAAAGATCGTCTGGTTCCGATCATCGCCGACGAAGCGCGTACTTTCGGTATGGAAGGTCTGTTCCGTCAGATCGGTATTTACAGCCCGAACGGCCAGCAGTACACCCCGCAGGACCGTGAGCAGGTTGCGTACTACAAAGAAGACGAGAAAGGTCAGATTTTGCAGGAAGGGATCAACGAGCTGGGCGCAGGGTCTTCCTGGCTGGCGGCGGCAACCTCTTACAGCACCAACGACCTGCCGATGATTCCGTTCTACATCTACTACTCCATGTTCGGGTTCCAGCGTATTGGCGACCTGTGCTGGGCAGCAGGTGACCAGCAGGCGCGTGGCTTCCTGATTGGCGGGACGTCTGGTCGTACAACGCTGAACGGTGAAGGTCTGCAGCACGAAGATGGTCACAGCCATATTCAGTCTCTGACTATCCCGAACTGTATCTCTTACGATCCGTCTTACGCATACGAAGTTGCGGTCATCATGCACGATGGTCTGGAGCGTATGTACGGTGAGAAACAAGAGAACGTTTACTACTACATCACCACGCTGAACGAAAACTACCACATGCCAGCCATGCCGGAAGGTGCTGAGGAAGGTATCCGTAAAGGTATCTACAAACTCGAAACCCTGGAAGGTAGCAAAGGTAAAGTTCAGCTGTTGGGCTCCGGTTCTATCCTGCGTCACGTTCGTGAAGCAGCGCAGATCCTGGCGAAAGACTACGGCGTGGGCTCTGACGTGTACAGCGTCACCTCCTTCACTGAACTGGCACGTGATGGTCAGGACTGTGAACGCTGGAACATGCTGCACCCAATGGAAACTCCGCGCGTACCGTACATCGCTCAGGTGATGAACGACGCTCCGGCTGTAGCATCTACTGACTATATGAAACTGTTTGCCGAACAGGTTCGTACTTATGTACCGGCTGATGATTATCGCGTACTGGGTACCGACGGTTTCGGTCGCTCTGACAGCCGTGAAAACCTGCGTCACCACTTCGAAGTGGATGCATCCTACGTGGTGGTAGCGGCACTGGGCGAACTGGCTAAACGTGGCGAAATCGATAAGAAAGTGGTTGCGGATGCAATTACCAAATTCAACATCGATGCAGAAAAAGTTAACCCGCGTCTGGCGTAAGAGGTAAAAGAATAATGGCTATCGAAATCAAAGTACCGGACATCGGGGCAGATGAAGTTGAAATCACCGAGATCCTGGTCAAAGTGGGCGACAAGGTTGAAGCCGAACAGTCGCTGATCACCGTAGAAGGCGATAAAGCCTCTATGGAAGTCCCGTCTCCGCAGGCTGGCGTTGTTAAAGAGATCAAAGTCTCTGTTGGCGACAAAACCGAGACGGGCAAACTGATCATGATTTTCGATTCCGCTGACGGTGCAGCAGCCGCTGCACCTGCTCCGGCAGAAGAGAAGAAAGAAGCCGCTCCGGCAGCAGCACCTGCAGCCGCAGCAGCGAAAGAAGTCCATGTCCCAGACATCGGCGGTGACGAAGTTGAAGTGACTGAGATCATGGTCAAAGTGGGCGACACCATCGCCGCTGAACAGTCGCTGATCACCGTAGAAGGCGACAAAGCGTCTATGGAAGTGCCGGCTCCGTTCGCGGGCGTCGTGAAAGAGATCAAAATCAACACCGGCGATAAAGTGTCTACCGGCTCTCTGATTATGGTCTTCGAAGTGGCGGGCGCTGCGCCTGCTGCCGCTCCCGCTCAGGCCGCTGCTCCAGCAGCCGCTGCGGCTCCTGCAGCCACTGGTGCGAAAGACGTTAACGTACCGGACATCGGCGGTGACGAAGTTGAAGTGACCGAAGTGATGGTGAAAGTGGGCGATAAAGTGGCCGCTGAGCAATCACTGATCACCGTAGAAGGCGATAAAGCTTCTATGGAAGTCCCGGCTCCGTTCGCGGGTACCGTTAAAGAAATCAAAATCAGCACCGGCGATAAAGTGAAAACCGGCTCTCTGATTATGGTCTTCGAAGTGGAAGGCGCAGCACCTGCTGCTGCCGCGCCACAGCAGGCTGCCGCACCGGCTCCGGCCGCTGCACCTGCGCCAGCTGCCGCTGCTCCAGCAGCGAAAGCCGAAGGCAAATCTGAGTTTGCTGAGAACGACGCTTACGTTCATGCGACCCCGCTGATTCGCCGTCTGGCGCGTGAGTTCGGCGTGAATCTGGCGAAAGTGAAGGGTACAGGCCGTAAAGGTCGTATCCTGCGCGAAGACGTTCAGACTTACGTGAAAGACGCTGTCAAGCGTGCGGAAGCCGCTCCGGCAGCCGCTGCAGGTGGCGGTATCCCGGGCATGCTGCCGTGGCCGAAAGTCGACTTCAGCAAGTTTGGTGAAATCGAAGAAGTGGAACTGGGCCGCATCCAGAAAATTTCGGGTGCTAACCTGAGCCGTAACTGGGTGATGATCCCGCACGTTACCCACTTCGACAAAACCGATATCACCGACCTGGAAGCGTTCCGTAAACAGCAGAACGCTGAAGCTGAGAAGCGCAAACTGGACGTGAAATTCACCCCAGTGGTCTTCATCATGAAGGCGGTTGCTGCGGCGCTTGAGCAGATGCCTCGCTTTAACAGTTCGCTGTCTGAAGACGGCCAGCGCCTGACGTTGAAAAAATACATCAACATCGGTGTGGCGGTGGATACGCCAAATGGTCTGGTGGTTCCGGTATTCAAAGACGTGAACAAGAAGAGCGTTACCGAGCTGTCCCGTGAACTGACCGTGATCTCCAAAAAAGCGCGTGACGGTAAGCTGACGGCTGGCGAAATGCAGGGCGGTTGCTTCACCATCTCCAGCATCGGCGGCCTGGGTACTACCCACTTTGCACCGATTGTGAACGCGCCTGAAGTCGCGATCCTCGGTGTATCCAAGTCGGCGATGGAGCCGGTGTGGAACGGTAAAGAGTTTGTACCGCGTCTGATGATGCCGATCTCTCTGTCCTTCGACCACCGCGTGATTGACGGTGCTGATGGTGCGCGTTTCATTACCATCATTAACAATATGCTGTCTGACATTCGCCGCCTGGTGATGTAAGCAAAAAAGCCGGCCCGACGGCCGGCTTTTTTCTGGTAATCTCATGATGGTTTTGGGGTTATTAGTGCTAAAGATAAATCGTTGCCGTTTTGTTGTTTCAAAATTGTTAACAATTTTGTAAAATACGGACGGATAGAACGACCCGGTGGACGATGGGCGACAAGACCAGGGATCCCCGGAAATAAATTAAGAGGTCATGATGAGTACTGAAATCAAAACTCAGGTCGTGGTACTTGGGGCAGGCCCCGCAGGTTACTCTGCAGCCTTCCGTTGCGCTGATTTAGGTCTGGAAACCGTAATCGTAGAACGTTACAGCACCCTCGGCGGTGTTTGTCTGAACGTCGGCTGTATCCCTTCTAAAGCACTGCTGCACGTAGCCAAAGTTATCGAAGAAGCCAAAGCGCTGGCGGAACACGGTATCGTCTTCGGCGAGCCGAAAACCGATATCGACAAGATTCGTACCTGGAAAGAAAAAGTAATCACTCAGCTGACCGGCGGTCTGGCGGGTATGGCGAAAGGCCGTAAAGTGAAAGTGGTTACCGGTCTGGGTAAATTCACCGGGGCGAACACCCTGGAAGTAGAAGGTGAGAACGGTAAAACTGTGATCAACTTCGACAACGCGATCATTGCGGCGGGTTCCCGTCCGATCCAGTTGCCGTTCATTCCGCATGAAGATCCGCGCGTGTGGGATTCCACCGACGCCCTGGAACTGAAATCCGTACCGAAGCGTCTGCTGGTCATGGGTGGCGGTATCATCGGTCTGGAAATGGGTACCGTGTACCATGCGCTGGGTTCAGAAATTGACGTGGTTGAAATGTTCGACCAGGTTATCCCGGCGGCTGACAAAGACATCGTTAAAGTCTTCACCAAACGCATCGGTAAGAAATTCAACCTGATGCTGGAAACCAAAGTGACTGCCGTTGAAGCGAAAGAAGACGGTATTTACGTTTCCATGGAAGGCAAAAAAGCCCCTGCTGAAGCGCAGCGTTATGACGCCGTGCTGGTGGCAATCGGTCGTGTGCCGAACGGTAAAAATCTCGACGCTGGCAAAGCGGGCGTGGAAGTAGACGACCGTGGCTTCATCCGTGTTGACAAACAACTGCGCACCAACGTGCCGCACATCTTTGCTATCGGCGATATCGTCGGTCAGCCGATGCTGGCGCACAAAGGTGTTCACGAAGGTCACGTTGCCGCTGAAGTTATCGCCGGCATGAAACACTACTTCGATCCGAAAGTGATCCCATCGATTGCCTACACTGAACCAGAAGTGGCATGGGTAGGTCTGACCGAGAAAGAAGCGAAAGAAAAAGGCATCAGCTACGAAACCGCCACCTTCCCGTGGGCTGCTTCTGGCCGTGCTATCGCTTCCGACTGCGCAGACGGTATGACCAAACTGATTTTCGACAAAGAAACTCACCGTGTCATCGGTGGTGCGATTGTCGGTACCAACGGCGGCGAGCTGCTGGGTGAAATCGGTCTGGCGATCGAAATGGGCTGTGACGCAGAAGACATCGCGCTGACCATCCACGCGCACCCGACTCTGCACGAGTCCGTGGGCCTGGCGGCAGAAGTGTTCGAAGGTAGCATCACTGACCTGCCGAACGCGAAAGCGAAGAAGAAGAAGTAATCTTCAGCCTTCCGGCAACGAAAAAAGCGGCATAAATGCCGCTTTTTTTATGTCTGTTACTCCACTGGCTTCCATGGATCGTGAGGCGTAAATTTCTCTATCGCGATGGCTTTTAGCCCGCTATCTTCCCCTAAATCCGTCTGATACACCCGGTCATCCTGACTTACCATAAAGCTCATCACACCCGTTTCGCCCCATGTAACCGGCCAGGCGAGCAGCGCAAATCCTTTCGCGTTATCGCTGGCAATGATGCGGAAATAGTAGCCGTGATACCCTTCGCCAGGCGATTCAGGGCTGAAGGCCGGTCCTAACGGACTGGGCGTTTCGCCGGGTTTGACAGGCCAGTACAGACCGTCCTGTTGACCGGCATGGCTGATAATTCGGGTGGCAAAAACCTGTTTGCGTTGCCAGTAATCATACTGGGCGTCGACATAGGCACGCATAGCCTGAATCGCCGAGAGTTCATTGCGACCCACCGTTCGTGTAGATATCTCATCCTGCGCGGCAGACATATCAAAATGCCAGCCCTTGCTTGCCTTAACGATGGGGATGGGCAACTGCCAGCTTTCCTGACCGACGTTCAGGTGGGCCACATTACCTTGTTGCACAATCTGATGGCTGACCTTCCAGTCGCGGTTAAAGCGTGCGACGGCTTCCGGGTCCGCGCCTTGTGGAGGTAAAAACTGTCGCCAGTCATCACCTAACAGAGCGGTCAGCTGCGTGTCGTTATTGCCAGCAATCGCACGGGCAAAGGCGTTGGCCGCCTCGTCTGGCGTGGCGAACATCTGCTGGGCGTAGCTCATTAACGGCAGCGAGAGCAGCAGGGTGCTTAACAGTACTTTTTTCATTATCGGCTCCCGTTAGCGACGGCGAAATTCATGGTGTTCAGAAGCGCGTTCGCGCGCGTGAGCACGTTGTTCAGTGCTGATATTACTCAAACTTCGACTTTCCTGGCCGCGCTGCTGTTGTGATTGCCAGTTCGGCGAGCGGCTGTCATTGCCGCTAAAGGCATTCGCCCGGTTTTGCTGGAACGTCTGTTGACGCTGCTGCGGCGAGGAGGACTCGATACGCTGGCGTGCCGTATCCCGCTGCGATTGTGAGACCGGGTGTTGCTGCGCTTTAGTCCTGAGATCGTCACGATGCTGTTGTTGCGCCGGCGAGGTCGATGGTTTCAACGTCTGCTGCGCGCTCTGACGGCGAGCGTTGTTGTCGTCATAGCCGCGATAGTTATTGCGCTGGGCAACCTGATTCAGCTGTTGAGACGCCGCTTTACGCTGGGCATCCCGCGTTGTGGCCGTCGGTTGCTGGGGTAAAGTGGCATCCGGATGACGCTGTTGCAGTTGCGCCATCGCCGCCTGACGCTGGCTGTCCCGGGAGGTGGTCGCAGCAGGCTGCTGCGTGGCGCTGAGACCGCCGCTGACGTTGGTCTGATGAAAACGCTGCGCAGTCGCCTCATTCTGATACGGAACCCCACCCCGCCAGGCCGGGTTGTGCTGCCAGGTCATGTTCTGTGTTTTCAGATTCTGCCCGGAAATACGGTTGAAGTTATCGACGTTGATATTGATGTTATCGCCATTGTGCTGATAGCCGTTACCGCCATGGTGATCGTCGTCATGATGGTGATCGTCATCGTGGTGATGATCATCGTCATCCCAGTCGATATTGCTGAACAGCGCATAGGTGGTGGCGACGCCAAGGCTGTAGCCGAATCCCTTAACAAAACTGCCGGCAAACTGTTCACCAGGCGTAGGCGGCAGATACACTGGCGGATACGCGGTGTTGGGCCAGGTGCCATAAACCGTGGAGGGGTTATAGCTGGGGACGTACACCACCTGCGGATCCGCAGGTTCAATTTTTATCACCGTAGAGGCCGGGGCGGCGGAAACGGCGCCGGACTTTGATGCGGAGGCGGTAGTTGAGGGCGTTGCTGCGACGCTCTTTTTCGGCGTGCTGGTTACCGTCTGCTGCGGAGTGGATTTCAGCGAGCCGGTTTGCTGGGCCAGTAAGCGCAGGCGCTGCACTGAATCCATCACATCCTGCGGTTGCGCCAGAAACGCATCACCGAGGTTTTGCACCCACTCTGTGTTTTCCCCCATCAGCGTCATGAGTTGCGGAAATGCGACCAGCGACTTCACGCTGGGATCCCAGGGCTGGTTTGCGACAGCCTGAATGGCGGCATCGCCTTGTTGTGTCGGATTATCGCGCGACCATTGTACTGCCTGGACGACATTAGCCGGATAGGTCGAGGCCATCAGCACCTGAGAAAGCAGCGGGTCCGGATAGAGGGCGATCGGCGCGACCCATTGGTCGATTTGCGCCGTGGTAAAGCTCGTTTTCGCGACCGGAGAGGGTTCGACAGGCGCGGGCGGTTGCGCGGCGACGGGCGTCGAGGGCTGAACCGGGGCTTCCGGTGTGCGGCTTTTGACATACAGCACGCCTGAAGCAGCAAGTAGCCCGGCGCTACAGATCAACGCATGCACGTGGGGTTTAAAGGGCAACGTCATATTCTTACTCCCGATTTCCTGGAAATCGCAATGGTCGAAGTGCTGCCACCCGCAGGTGCAGTGTTGCGTGAGTATAAAGAGACGATAGTTTAATTTTTGACTAATCTTGGGATCGGTAAAGCAGAGTGATTATAAGAATGCGAAATAGTGTGACGATTCGTAACAGCGATTAATTCCCCGCTTCTGAAATCGAAAAGGGCATTAGACCATCCTTAACGATTCAGCCACTTTTTTATGTTGCTTTTTTGTAAACAGATTAACACCTCACTAAAATCCTGTTATTCTGCCCATTGCGGTACCGGGCATTTACCCTACAAACTGCTGTCTCACAGGAGCGTGAAGAGAATCGCCCATCGATAAAGCGCCGCACTATGACAATGAGAGCGAGGAGAACCGTCGTGCTAGAAGAATACCGTAAGCACGTAGCAGAACGTGCCGCCGAGGGGATTGTGCCCAAACCCTTAGATGCAACCCAAATGGCCGCGCTCGTCGAGCTGCTGAAAGCACCGCCTGCGGGCGAAGAAGAATTCCTGTTAGACCTGTTGATCAACCGTGTTCCCCCGGGCGTCGATGAAGCCGCCTATGTCAAAGCTGGTTTCCTCGCTGCCGTCGCGAAAGGCGAAACGACTTCCCCACTGATTACGCCTGAAAAAGCGATTGAACTGCTCGGCACTATGCAGGGTGGTTACAACATTCATCCGCTGATTGACGCCCTGGACGATGCTAAACTGGCGCCGATTGCCGCCAAAGCGCTCTCCCATACGCTGCTGATGTTCGATAACTTCTATGACGTAGAAGAAAAAGCCAAAGCAGGGAACGAATATGCGAAGCAGGTGATGCAGTCCTGGGCGGAGGCCGAATGGTTCCTGAGCCGTCCGCCGCTGGCTGAAAAAATGACCGTCACTGTTTTCAAAGTGACCGGTGAAACCAACACCGATGACCTGTCTCCGGCACCTGATGCCTGGTCTCGTCCGGATATCCCGCTGCACGCGTTAGCGATGCTGAAAAACGCCCGTGAAGGCATTGAGCCGGATCAGCCGGGTGTCGTTGGCCCGATCAAACAGATCGAAGCCCTGGCGAGCAAAGGCTACCCGCTGGCTTACGTCGGCGACGTCGTCGGGACGGGTTCTTCACGTAAATCCGCCACCAACTCCGTGCTGTGGTTCATGGGCGATGACATTCCTCATGTGCCGAACAAGCGCGGCGGCGGCCTGTGCCTCGGCGGTAAAATCGCCCCTATCTTCTTCAACACCATGGAAGATGCAGGCGCACTGCCGATCGAAGTGGATGTGTCAAACCTGAACATGGGTGATGTGATTGACGTTTACCCGTTCAAAGGTGAAGTCCGTAACCATGAAACCGGTGAACTGCTGGCCAGCTTTGAACTGAAAACTGACGTGCTGGTGGATGAAGTCCGTGCGGGCGGTCGTATTCCGCTGATCATCGGCCGCGGTCTGACCACCAAAGCGCGCGAAGCGCTGGGTCTGCCACACAGCGATGTGTTCCGTCAGGCGAAAGACGTGGCGGAAAGCAGCCGTGGTTATTCACTGGCACAGAAAATGGTTGGCCGTGCGTGCGGCGTCGCCGGTATCCGTCCGGGCGCGTACTGCGAACCGAAGATGACCTCTGTGGGTTCTCAGGATACCACCGGCCCAATGACCCGTGACGAACTGAAGGACCTGGCGTGCCTGGGCTTCTCTTCCGATCTGGTGATGCAGTCTTTCTGCCACACCGCTGCTTATCCGAAGCCGGTTGACGTCACCACGCACCACACGCTGCCTGACTTTATTATGAACCGTGGCGGTGTTTCGCTGCGTCCGGGCGATGGCGTGATCCACTCCTGGCTGAACCGTATGCTGCTGCCGGATACCGTCGGCACCGGTGGTGACTCCCACACCCGTTTCCCAATTGGTATCTCCTTCCCGGCGGGCTCGGGTCTGGTGGCGTTTGCTGCGGCGACCGGCGTCATGCCGCTGGATATGCCGGAATCGGTGCTGGTGCGCTTCAAAGGCAAAATGCAGCCGGGTATTACCCTGCGCGATCTGGTACACGCCATTCCGCTGTATGCGATCAAACAAGGTCTGCTGACCGTTGAGAAGAAAGGTAAGAAGAACATCTTCTCTGGCCGTATTCTCGAAATCGAAGGTCTGCCGGATCTGAAAGTTGAGCAGGCGTTTGAGCTGACCGATGCGTCCGCCGAGCGTTCTGCGGCAGGGTGCACCATTAAGCTGAACAAAGAGCCGATCGTGGAATACCTGACCTCCAACATCGTTCTGCTGAAGTGGATGATCGCGGAAGGCTACGGCGACCGTCGTACGCTGGAACGTCGTATTCAGGGTATGGAAAAATGGCTGGCAGAACCTGAACTGCTGGAAGGCGATGCGGATGCAGAATATGCCGCGGTGATCGACATCGATCTGGCCGATATCAAAGAGCCTATCCTTTGTGCGCCGAACGATCCGGACGATGCGCGTCTGCTCTCTGATGTTCAGGGCGATAAAATCGACGAAGTGTTCATTGGTTCCTGCATGACCAACATCGGTCACTTCCGTGCGGCCGGCAAGCTGCTGGATGCGCACAAAGGCCAGTTGCCGACTCGTCTGTGGGTGGCGCCGCCAACCCGTATGGATGCGGCACAGCTGACTGAAGAGGGCTACTACAGCGTCTTTGGTAAGAGCGGTGCGCGTATTGAAATCCCGGGCTGTTCACTGTGCATGGGTAACCAGGCGCGTGTTGCAGACGGCGCGACGGTGGTATCGACCTCCACGCGTAACTTCCCGAACCGTTTAGGTACCGGTGCGAACGTCTACCTGGCGTCTGCGGAACTGGCGGCGGTTGCGGCACTGATTGGTAAATTGCCGACGCCGGAAGAGTACCAGACCTATGTGGCGCAGGTGGATAAAACGGCAGTCGACACCTACCGTTATCTGAACTTTGACCAGCTCTCTCAGTACACCGAGAAAGCAGACGGTGTGATTTTCCAGACAGCGGTGTAATGCGCTAACGCATTTCGCGTAAAAACGCATCAATGCCCGGTGAAGCGTGCTTCTCCGGGCATTTTTATTTCCATTCCTTATGCGCGATCCGCTTTTTTTCTGCGTCCAGGCTGCGATAATTAAGACAAGGCGCAATGCGGTAATGGCGCATTGCCGGGAGCAGAGGACTACATTATGGATTACGAATTTCTGCGCGATGTTACCGGGCGGGTTTTGGTACGCATGTCCATGGGTCACGAAGTGGTCGGGCACTGGTTTAATGAAGAAGTGAAAGAAAACCTGGCCCTGCTGGACGAAGTGGAACAGGCGGCTCACGCGGTGAAAGGCAGCGAACGTTCCTGGCAACGGGCGGGGCACGAATATACGCTCTGGATGGATGGCGAAGAGGTGATGATCCGCGCCAATCAGCTGGAGTTTACCGGCGACGAAATGGAAGAAGGGATGAATTACTACGATGAAGAGAGCCTGTCGCTGTGCGGCGTTGAGGATTTCCTGCAGGTGGTAAACGCCTACCGGGAATTTCTACGTCAATCCTGAATTCTTTCAATCATCATTGAAGCCGGGCGTCTGCGTCCGGCTTTTTTTTGCCGAAAAAATGATTGTTTGATTTTTATTAATCATTTTAAAACTGTGATCTGGCCCATTTGTGATCTAAAATTGATTAAATATAATCGTTGTGATTTTATTTAATCACAATACAACAACAGGCGGGAAGACCATGAACATCAAGAAGGCAATAGAACGCGTACCCGGCGGCATGATGGTCGTGCCATTGGTTATCGGTGCCATTATCAATACCTTTGCCCCGCAGGCGCTGGAGATCGGCGGATTTACTACCGCGCTGTTTAAAAACGGCGCCGCGCCGCTAATCGGTGCATTCCTGTTGTGCATGGGCGCAGGGATCAGCGTGAAGGCGGCACCTCAGGCTTTATTGCAGGGCGGTACGATCACCCTGACTAAACTGCTGATCGCCATTGCGATCGGTCTCGGTGTTGAACACCTGTTCGGGGCAGAAGGGATCTTTGGCTTAAGTGGACTGGCGATTATTGCTGCCATGAGCAACTCGAATGGAGGGCTGTACGCGGCGTTAGTCGGCGAGTTCGGTAACGAGCGTGACGTCGGCGCAATCTCTATTCTGTCTCTTAATGACGGCCCATTCTTTACGATGATCGCGCTGGGTGCTGCGGGAATGGCCAACATTCCGATCATGGCGCTGGTGGCGGTACTGGTTCCGCTGGTGGTTGGCATGATCCTCGGTAACCTCGATCACAACATGCGTGACTTCCTGACCAAAGGCGGACCGCTATTGATTCCGTTCTTTGCCTTTGCGCTGGGGGCTGGCATCAACCTCGAAATGCTGTTGCAGGGCGGTCTGGCGGGCATCTTGCTCGGTGTATTGACCACGTTCGTCGGCGGCTTCTTTAACATCCGCGCAGACCGTCTGGTGGGCGGTACCGGGATTGCCGGAGCGGCGGCCTCCAGTACCGCCGGTAATGCCGTCGCAACGCCGCTGGCGATAGCCCAGGCTGACCCTTCTCTGGCGGAAGTCGCTGCTGCCGCCGCGCCATTGATTGCCGCCTCCGTGATCACTACCGCTATCCTGACGCCAATCCTCACTTCGTGGGTTGCCAAAAAACAGGCCCGTCAGGTTGCTCAGGAGAATAAAGCATGAAAATGATCGTTATCGCCGATGACTTTACGGGCTCTAACGATACCGGCGTGCAACTGGCGAAAAAAGGCGCACGCACGGAGGTGATGCTCACCCCGACGCAAAAGCCTTCCCGTCGTGCTGATGTGCTGGTGATCAACACAGAGAGCCGGGCAATCCCGGCGGCGCAAGCCGCGCAGGCGGTACAGCAAGCGTTAGCCCCTTGGTGTGAAGGGGTAACCGCGCCGCTGGTGTATAAAAAAATTGATTCTACGTTTCGTGGCAACGTCGGCGCAGAGGTGACGGCGGCGATGCGCGCTGCTAACCGGACGCTGGCTGTGATTGCTGCGGCGATCCCCGCCGCAGGGCGCACAACACGTGATGGACGGTGCCTGGTCAACGGAACGCCATTACTGGAGACCGAATTTGCCAGCGATCCCAAAACGCCGATTATCTCTTCGCGTATTGCGGAACTGGTCACGTTGCAAAGTGACATTCCGGTGCATGAAGTGTCGCTCGACGATGTCCGCCGTGGACGACTGAGCGCGCTGTTAGTCGCTTTCGCAGCAGAAGGCGAGTGCATGGTGGTGGTGGATGCGGTTGAGGACCGTGATTTGTCGCTGATTGCGCATGCTATCTGCGAGCAGGAGGCTCTGCCGTTACTGGTCGGCGCCGCCGGGCTTGCCAATGCCCTGCCGGTCCGCCTGTTTATGCAGGAAAAGCAAGCGTTGCCGGTGCTGGTCGTCGCGGGTTCGATGAGCGAAGCCACGCGACGTCAGGTAAACAAGGCGCTGTGTCAGGACCGGGCAAAGGTTGTCGATATCGATGTCTCCCGGCTGGCCTCTGCTGATTTCGAGCAGGAGATAGCGTCGGTGGTGGAGCAGGCCTGCGCGTTACTGAGCCGTCAGCACCATACGATTTTACGTACCAGTCGGTGTGCGGACGACCGACAGATGATCGACACGCTGTGTGCCAGCGTCGGGATGAGTCGTCAGGCGCTTGGCGAACGGTTAAGCCAGCGTCTTGGAATAATCACTTTACGCATTATTGAGCAGGCGCGTATTGGCGGCCTGTTCCTGACCGGAGGGGATATCGCGACCGCCGTTGCCAGCGCGCTGGGGGCGGAAGGCTATCGCATTCAGAGCGAGGTGGCGCCGTGCATTCCGTGTGGAACGTTCGTGAACAGCGAGATTGACGATCTGCCGGTGATCACCAAAGCGGGAGGATTCGGCTCCGACAGTACCCTTTGTGATGCGCTTTATTTTATTGAGGAGATGTACAGTGGTAACTAAAACCGTCGCGATTACGATGGGCGACCCTGCGGGGATCGGCCCGGAAATTATTGTTAAAGCGCTCAGTGAAGATGAACTCAGCGGCGCGCCGCTGGTGGTGGTGGGATGCCTGCAAACCCTGAAGCGGTTGCAGGCCAACGGTCTGGCGGAGGGTGTGACGTTTCGCGCCATTACGCAGGTGGCGGATGCCCGCTTCGCGCCAGGCGTGATTCATGTGATTGATGAACCGCTGGCGCACCCGGAGGCGCTGGAGCCGGGTAAAGTGCAGGCACAGGCGGGCGATCTGGCTTATCGCTGCGTAAAACGGGCAACGGAACTGGCGATGAAAGGCGACGTCCATGCCATCGCCACCGCGCCGTTGAACAAAGAAGCCCTGCATCTTGGCGGACATCATTTCCCCGGACACACCGAGCTGCTGGCGACGCTGACGGAAAGTCGCGACTACGCGATGGTGCTTTACACCGATAAGCTGAAAGTCATTCACGTTTCCACCCATATCGCCCTGCGTAAGTTCCTCGATACCCTGAACGGTCAGCGCGTGGAGACCGTCATTGGTATCGCCGATACTTTCCTGAAGCGCGTTGGTTATGCGCAGCCGCGTATTGCGGTGGCCGGGGTGAACCCGCATGCCGGTGAGAACGGGCTGTTTGGCGATGAGGAGATTCGCATCGTCGGTCCGGCGATTGAGAACATGAAAGCAAAGGGGATGGATGTTTACGGTCCATGCCCGCCGGACACTGTGTTTTTGCAGGCGTATGAAGGTCACTATGACATGGTGGTGGCGATGTACCACGATCAGGGCCATATCCCGCTGAAGCTGCTTGGTTTTTATGACGGCGTCAATATCACCGCCGGTTTGCCGTTTATTCGCACCTCTGCCGATCACGGGACGGCATTTGATATCGCCTGGACGGGAAAAGCAAAATCTGAGAGCATGGCCGTATCGATTAAACTGGCAATGCAACTGGCATAATTTCCTGTTATGAAAGGACAACACCGTCTGGATCAGATTGTGGCGTATTTGAAAAATCATACGCTGGTTACCGTGGAACAACTGGTGGATGCCGTTGACGCCTCTCCGGCAACGATCCGCCGCGATCTGATCAAACTGGATGAACAGGGGGTGATTAGTCGCAGCCATGGCGGTGTGGCGTTACGGCGCTTTGAAGCGGTGCAACCGACGACCAACGAGAAGCAACTGCGTTCGCCCGCCGAAAAACGGGCGATTGCGCGTCATGCGGCCTCGATGGTGCATGCGGGCGATGCCGTGGTGCTCGATGCCGGTACCACGATGCTGGAGCTGGCAAAATGTTTAACCCATCTTCCCCTCAGAGTCATTACTGTTGATCTGCACATCGCCTTGTTTTTATCCGAGTTTCGCCAGATAGAGGTGACCATTGTCGGTGGGCGAATTGATGACAGCAGCCAGTCATGTATCGGCGAGTTTGGCCGCAAAATGCTGCGCAGCGTCTATCCCGATATCGCGTTTATGAGCTGTAATACCTGGAGTATGGAAAAGGGCGTGACCACGCCGACAGAGGACAAAGCGGGACTGAAGCAGGAAATTATCGCCAATGCGCAACGGAAAGTGCTACTGGCTGACAGCAGCAAATATGGCGCGCATTCGCTGTTTAACGTGGCTTCTCTCAGTCGCTTTACCGACGTCATTACCGATGTTAATTTACCGCCTGCCGTGCAGGCCGAACTGAAAGCGCAATCCGTCGCCCTGACGCTGGTACAGCCTGAGTAACTAACGTTGGGATAACCCCAGGAGATGAGTGATGGGTAATGAAATACCACTGAAATATTATGACATTGTGGATGAGTATTCGACGGAGTGTGCGAAACCCGTAGACGATTCAGAACGCGAACCCCTGGCGCGCTATTTTCAGTTACTGATTACGCGTTTGATGAATAACGAAGAGATCAGCGAAGAGGCGCAGCAAGAGATGGCCAGCGAAGCGGGCATTGACGCGCAACGCATCGATGAGATCGCGGAATTCCTCAATCAATGGGGAAATGAATAGTCTCAGCTCTCTGCTCAGGAGCGTTGACACGCTCCTGAGGGTTTTGCTTACACGCCCGGTATATTGCGTGCGTAATAGATCTCACGCATCTCTTTCCACAGTGCAGCGGTAATCTCTTTACGCTCTGCTGCCGTCAAGTCTTCCGGTCTGGTGTGGAACATGTAGTGCTTAAGGTCAAACTCTTTAAGCAGCATTTTGGTATGGAAGATATTTTCCTGATACACGTTCACATCCACCATGTCATATAACGACTTCATATCCTCGGACATAAAGTTCTGGATGGAGTTAATCTCATGATCGATAAAGTGCTTCATCCCGTTGATATCACGGGTAAAGCCACGCACGCGATAATCGATGGTCACGATGTCGGATTCAAGCTGGTGGATCAGGTAATTCAGCGCCTTCAATGGGGAAATCACACCGCAGGTTGAAACTTCAATATCGGCGCGGAAGGTGCATAATCCGCCTTCCGGGTGGCTTTCCGGATAGGTATGCACGCAAATATGGCTCTTATCAAGATGGGCGACCACCGTTTCCGGCAGCGGGCCGGGATGCTCGGTTTTATCAATTAGCTGCGGATCGACAGGTTCTTCGCTCACCAGAATGGTGACGCTGGCACCCTGAGGTTCGTAATCCTGACGGGCGATATTCAGGATATTGGCGCCAATGATGGAACAGGTTTCTGACAGAATTTCGGTCAGGCGGTTGGCGTTGTAGAGTTCGTCGATATAGGCGATGTATCCGTCGCGCTCTTCGGCGGTTTTGGCATAGCAGATATCGTAAATACAAAAACTCAGACTTTTAGTCAGGTTGTTAAAGCCATGCAGTTTCAGTTTTTTCAATTTCTTATCTTCTCCTTAGGACGATGCTGTCGCCAGCGCGTCTTGCAGATACTGAGGTAAGGCAAACGCTGCCGTGTGGATTGCCGGGTTGTAATAGCGACACTTAAGGCCGGAGGCGTGAAAACGCGCCTGGATGATTTCAGTCGACAGGTGGCGCAACGCTTCATTATCGGTCGCCCATGCGAAGGTCATTATGCCGCCGTAGTAGGTGGGGATCGCCGCCTGGTAGAAGCCGACGTCGGCGAAGTAATGGCTGAGCTTACGGTGGCTGTCGAGGGCTTCATCCTGTTGCAGGAAGCAGACGCCGTTCTGGGCGACAAAGATCCCACCCGGATTCAGGCAGCGTTTACAGCCTTCGTAGAATGCCGAGGTGAACAGACTCTCGCCGGGACCGATCGGATCGGTACAGTCGGAGATGATCACATCAAACGTGTTCTGCGTCTGGTTGACGTAGTTCACGCCGTCGTCGATTACCAGTGTAAAGCGCGGATCGTCATAGCTACCGGCGTTGTGGTTGGGCAGATACTGGCGGCAGAACGAGACAACGCCTGCATCGATTTCCACCATCGTGATGGTTTCAACGTTTTTGTGCCGGGTGACTTCGCGCAGCATCGCACCGTCGCCACCACCGATAATCAGCACGTGCTTCGCGTGACCGTGCGCTATCAACGGAACGTGGGTCATCATCTCATGATAGATAAACTCATCGCGCTCGGTGGTCTGCACCACGCCGTCCAGCGCCATTACGCGACCAAAGGCGGCGTTTTCAAAGATGATGAGATCCTGATGCTCGGTCTTCTCGTGATAAAGAACGTTATCGACGGCAAAGTACTGCCCAAACTGGTCGTGTAGCGTTTCATGCCACTGTGGTTTTTCGGCCATGGGGTGATGCCTCCTTTGTTAACACCCGTAAAAAAAGGGCGCAACATCATAGCTAACAATGACCGTTGATGCACGGTCATTATTTCAGCAGTATGGACGGGAGGTTATTTGACGTAAGCCAGCAGGCTCAGGGAGTCGCGCGCCAGCGCTTTGCATTTTTTGGCGACAGGGATACCAATACCGCTGAGATCGCGGTAGCTGTCTTCGCCGAGGGATTTCATATCGAAGGTGTCGTAATTGCTGAGGTCCCACTGGTTTTGCTGAGCAAAGAAGACCAGTGCGCGACGAATCTGCCCGTTGGGTAAATTCTGGTAGCCGCAGTCATTTTTCAGAAAGACAAAAACGGCCGTCAAATCGGCCATATCTTCGGCTTCAGATTCACTGAGCGCATAGCTGTTTGCGCATACGGCCATCAGGCTGCCGAACAACACGGTTCTGAAAAACGTCTTCATTGCTTCTACCACTGCATCACGGAAAGTCAACGTTAGCATACTGGAGGCGAAGCGACGACTTTTATTCTCTATTAAGTGATATCCCTGGCTTGACCTTGCCGTAAGGGGAGGGTCTATGCTCAGAGATTAGCGTTATTTCGCCTGCAGCAAAATAAGGAAATAATTATGCAACGTCGTGATTTCTTAAAATATTCTGTGGCGTTGGGGCTATCGTCAGCCTTACCGCTCTGGAGCCGCACCGTCTTTGCCGCCCAACGCCCCACGTTACCCATTCCCGAGCTTCTCACCGCCGACGCGCGTAACCATATCTCGCTGATGGCGAAAGCCGGCCAGTCGGCCTTTGGCGGAAAAACGGCAACCACCTGGGGCTATAACGGCAATCTGCTCGGGCCTGCGCTGAAGCTGCAAAAAGGTAAAGCGGTGACGGTGGATATCCATAATCAGCTTCAGGAAGAGACCACGCTGCACTGGCATGGACTCGAGGTGCCGGGTGAGGTGGATGGCGGGCCGCAGGGGATTATCCCGGCGGGCGGAAAACGTACCGTCACGTTTACGCCGGATCAGCGGGCGGCGACCTGCTGGTTTCATCCTCATCAGCACGGGAAGACCGGGCGTCAGGTGGCAATGGGCTTAGCGGGTCTGGTTCTGATTGAAGATGAAGAGATTCATAAGCTGCTGCTCCCGAAGCAGTGGGGGATCGATGATGTGCCAGTCATCGTGCAGGACAAACGGTTTGATGCCACCGGACAGATTGATTATCAGCTTGATGTGATGACGGCTGCCGTAGGCTGGTTTGGCGATACGCTGCTGACCAATGGTGCCATTTATCCTCAACATGCTGCGCCGCGCGGCTGGTTGCGTCTGCGATTGCTTAACGGCTGTAACGCGCGTTCACTCAATTTTGCCGCCAGCGATAAGCGTCCGTTGTACGTCATCGCCAGCGACGGCGGGCTGCTGGCGGAGCCAGTTAGCGTCAACGAACTGCCCATGCTGATGGGCGAGCGTTTTGAAGTGCTGGTGGACGTCAGTGACGGTAAACCGTTTGATCTGGTTACCCTGCCGGTCAGCCAGATGGGGATGGCGATTGCGCCGTTTGATAAGCCGCATCTGGTCATGCGTATTCAGCCGGTTGCTGTGAATGCCTCCGGTACGCTGCCGGACACCCTGAGTTCAATGCCAGCGTTGCCTTCTGTTGACGGGCTGACGGTGCGTAATCTGCAACTGTCGATGGATCCAATGCTCGACATGATGGGGATGCAGATGCTGATGAAAAAGTACGGCGACCAGGCGATGAGCGGAATGGCGCACGGGCAGATGCAGGGACATGGGGGCAACATGCAGCACGGTGACATGGGCCATATGAACCACGGTGGGTCATTCGATTTCCACAATGCCAATAAGATCAACGGCGTGGCTTTTGATATGAACAAACCGATGTTCGCGGCGAGCAAAGGGAAGGTTGAACGCTGGGTGATTTCCGGAGTGGGCGACATGATGCTGCATCCGTTCCATATTCACGGCACGCAGTTCCGCATCCTGTCAGAGAACGGCCAGACGCCAGCGGCACATCGTGCGGGCTGGAAAGATACCGTTCGGGTGGAAGGCGCCGTCAGCGAAGTGTTAGTGAAATTTGATCATGCCGCGCCCGAAGAGCATGCTTATATGGCGCACTGTCATCTGCTGGAACATGAAGATACCGGAATGATGTTAGGCTTTACGGTATAAGCAGCCGGAGGGCGACTCCGGCTTTCCCGGAAATCGCTCTCCATCAGAGATAAGAATAATATCATTCTCATCCATAATCTCTGAAAACAGATTTTGGGTGGTATCTTTATTCATGTCACCGGATATACTCGCGAAATCGAATCATTAAACCTGAGGTGAAAAATGGATATTTTCCGTAAGATTGTGGCGGCATCTTTTGCTATGTTAGTGGCGATTTCTGCTCATGCCGGAATGGACGTGGAGCGAAAAAACTTTCCTGAGCTGAAGTTAAGCATCGAAATTCCGCAAACGCTGACGCCCATGTCGGCGGAAATGGCGAAGATTAAGTACCCGTCCGAGAATCGTCCGCAGATCATTTATGGCGATGAGAGAGGTAAAGCCTCACTGGGTGTGACGGCGGGTCGCAACGCATTGCCTGCCGCGCAGCTGGATATGATGAAAGATGCGTTGCTGAAAATGTTAGCTAACTACAAACCGGAGGCGGAGGCCGTTACGGTTGACGGGCATAAAGCATGGTTACTGACTTTCCGCTCTCAGGCTGCGGATAGCGAAATTCTGAATCTGATGCTGATTACCAGCGAAGACAATAAAGCCGTCCAGGTTGCCTTTAATATGACGAAGGATTTAGTTGACCAGTATCAGGATGTCGCAAAAGCATCATTAATGTCGCTGAAGTTTGACTAATCATTATCGCTGAATATCGATAAGCGCCCGCAAGTATCGCGGGCGTTTTGCTTTTTTCTGCATATTAATTTCTGCTAATAATCTTCTTTCGTCTGTACATTCATTATATTTATCATTGATCTGCATAAAAAACGTGACGCTTGTGAATGGGGATTCCCCCCGTTATTTTATTTCTCTATCCGTTAAATCGTGGACCTGCGCGGGGAAGGGAAGCGACGCTGAATAACTTCAGTGGCACCAGCCCATCGCGCCATAAGTGAGAGAGGGATTGCATTCATGTCCGTACAACTTGATGTCAAAGATTTTGGGGCGACGGGTGATGGCCTTGTCAAAGACACCCACGCAGTGCAAAGGGCTATCGATAGCGGGGCGGCACAGGGTGTTCCGGTCGTTATTTCTCCGGGGACTTACCTGGTCGGTTCGTTATTCCTGAAGGAAGGCAGCCAACTCCATTTCGCGCAGGGAGCGACTTTGCTGGGATCTCCGGATATCGCCGACTATCCGGAGATCCCGACGCGTGTGGCGGGCGTTGAAATGATATGGCCGGCGGCGATAGTGAATGCCATTGAGGTGAACAACATTGTCATCTCCGGCCATGGCAGGATCGATGGTCAGGGCGCGCACTGGTGGGATCTCTACTACGGCCCGGACAAAGCGAGCGGACTGCGCGTCGATTACGACAACCAAGGATTACGCTGGATTGCGGACTATCTCATTAAGCGGCCGCGCGCCTGCCTGATTTACAAAGCCGAAAACGTCGCGATTACCGATTTAACCTTTGAGCGCGCCGGGTTCTGGAATTTACAGATAACCTATGCCAATAACGTGGTTGTCAGCGGGGTAACTATTCGGGATAACCACGGGCCGAGCACGGACGGCATTGACATTGACTCCTCCCGCCATGTCCGCGTCACGCAATGCGATGTGTCGTGCGGCGACGATTGCATCGTGATCAAGTCGGGTCGTGATGGGGATGGATACCGGGTTGGGCGAATTGCCGAACATATTGAAATCGACCACTGCATTATTCGCTCGGGCTACGGTGTGACGCTGGGCAGTGAAGTTAGCGGCGGAATACGCAACGTCTATGTGCACGATATTACTTTCGAAAACTCTGACTGCGGGCTGCGCATGAAGTCGTCGAAGGAACGAGGTGGGTTTGTTGAAGACGTGGTCGTGGAAAACCTGCGGATGCGTAATGTGCAATTTCCGTTCTCCTGGATTATGGACTGGCATAACGCCTATAACCGCAAACGGTTCGACAATATTTCGGAGCTGCCCGACGCCTGGCAGGCGGTGGCGAGGCAGATCCCGGAACCGTTACAGATGACCAAAGTGCGTAATATCCGCATCAGCCATGTTGATGCCACGCTGGAGGCGGATTATCGCTTACCGGCGCGTGCGTTCGATCTGGTGGCATTTGCACAAAAACCGATGGAAGCTATTCGCTTCAGCCACTGCCGGATCGAGGCGAAAGAATTTGGGCGTATCGTGGCGGTAAACGATCTGCGCTTTGATGATGTGGTGGTCTCTGTTGCGGGGGAAAATAACGGCGTGAATGATACGTTTGATAATCGCTGACATAAAAAAGACAGCGTGGGATTTCCACGCTGTCTCTGCTGCAGAACCGACTGTCTTATTTCGCGTCGTCAGGCAATGCGTAAGCGACAATATAATCGCCCATCTTCGTACCAAACGAGCCGTGGCCCCCGGCTGAAATCACGACATACTGCTTGCCGTTCACCTCATAGGTCATCGGTGTGGCTTGTCCACCGGCCGGCAGACGTCCCTGCCACAGTTTCTCACCGTTGCTCATGTTATAGGCGCGCAGGTAGTTGTCCGCCGTGGCGGCAATAAACAGCACGTTGCCTGCCGTAGAGATAGGACCACCCAGCATCGGCATCCCCATATTGAACGGTACCGGAATGGGCATCGGGAACGGCATGCTGTCCTGCGGTGTGCCAATGCGTTTTTTCCAGACCACGTCGTTGGTCTTCAGATCCAGCGCGGAGATATAACCCCAGGCTGGCTGTTTACACGGCAGACCAAACGGCGACAGGAACGGGTTCAGCGTGACGCCGTACGGCACGCCATACTGTGGCTGAATACCGGATTCGGTACCTGTGCCTTGCGCGTCTTTCGGCTGTTCCATCGGATTACCCGGACCACGTGGGATCAGCTTAGAGACAAACGGCAGCGCCATCGGGTTGGCAATCGCCACCTGACGGTTCGGATCGACCGAAATACCGCCCCATTCGAACATCCCGAGGTTACCCGGGAACACCAGCGTGCCCTGCTCAGACGGCGGAGTAAAGATGCCCTCATAGCGCATCTGGTGGAACATCACGCGGCACACCAGTTGGTCGAACATGGTGGCGCCCCACATATCCGCCCCGGTCAGATCTTTTTTCGGGCGGAAACTCAGTTCAGAGAACGGCTGTGTTTTGCTGACGTAATCGCCTTTCGCGGCCCCCTGCGGAACCGGTTTTTCCGGTGCAGGAACGACCAGCTCGCCGTTACGGCGGTCGAGGACAAAGATGTTACCGGTTTTCGCTGGCGCGTAGATAACCGGGACTTTCTCACCGTTGACGGTAATATCCGCCAGCGTCGGCTGGGACGGCATGTCCATATCCCACAGATCGTGGTGAACGGTCTGATAGCTCCAGGCAAGTTTACCGGTGGTGGCGTTCAGCGCCACAATCGAGCTGGCATAGCGTTCCTGCTCCGGCGTACGGTTGCCACCCCAGATATCCGGCGTGGTCACCCCCATCGGCAGATAGACCAGATCCAGCTTCGCGTCGTAGGCCGCCGGTGCCCATGAGTTAGGTGAGTTAAAGGTAAACGCATGTTCGTCAGACGGGATCGCATTCGGGTCTTTCGCACCCGGATCGAAGGCCCACAGCAGTTTGCCGTTATTGACGTCAAAACCACGGATCACGCCCGAGGTTTCGCGGGTGGAAAAGTTATCCGTTACCGAACCGGCAATCACAATCGTTTTATCGGTGATGATCGGCGGCGATGTTGGCTCATACAGCCCCGGCGTGGTGTCCGGCATATTGGTCTGCAGATTCAGAATACCTTTGTTGGCAAAGGTTTCGCACAGCTTGCCGGTTTCCGCATTCACCGCAAACAGACGACCATCGTTTACTGGCAGGATGATGCGGCGTGGACAATCGGCAACCACTTCCGGTGAGGCGTTATCGGCTTTCGCTTCATGGTACGACACGCCGCGACAGGTCACGTGCTGGAAGCGGGTGTTGGTATTGAGTTGCGGATCGAAATGCCACTTCTCTTTACCGGTAGCGGCATCAAGCGCGAACAGACGCTGGTGTGCGGTACAAAGATACAGCGTATCGCCGACTTTAATTGGCGTCACTTCATTGGTGATCTCACCCGGATCGTTAGGCTGCTTCAGATCACCGGTGCGAAACACCCACGCTTCTTTCAGGTTATGGACGTTGTCGGCGTTGATCTGTTTGAGCGGCGAGAAGCGTTGGCCTTCCTGATTACGGCCATACGCCGGCCAGTCGTTGTCGGAGATCGTGGAGATGGCTTCAGCCGGCGTCGCGTCGGCGCTCAGCGTGCCATTGATTTCCTGTGGGTCATTGAAGCCCGCCCAGGTCAGGATCCCACCGCTGATCAGCAGGGCCACCACCAGAGCGGCGACGGCACCCCGGGAAGGGATAATCAGGCGATGCCAGACAAAGGGTAAAATCAGCCAGATGCCGAAGAAGACCAGAATGTCGCTGCGCGGCGTGAGCGCCCAAAAGTCGAACCCAACCTCCCAGACGCCCCAGATCAGGGTGGCCAGGAGCAGGGCAGCGTACAGCCACAGCGCGGAACGCTGGCTGCGCCAGAGCATGACGGCGACGCCCAGCATGACAAGACCGGCGATCGGATAGTACCAGGAGCCGCCAATGGCGACCAACCAGCCTCCACCGATCAGGAGATACAGCCCGCTAAGCGCTGCAAAGAGGGCCGTTAACACCACGAGGAGCCGTGGTGAACGTGCGTTGTTATTTGCCATAAAAATACACCATCTCAATTTGTTAATTTTTTAGTAGCAATTAATTATAGGATTTAACAAGTGTGATCGTCATCACAAAATGAGCTTTATTAAGAGATGCCGCGGATAAATACTTTTACTGGTATACTGCATGCCTTGCACTTCGATGCTGTTCCGGTAGAAGCGGGCATTGAGTGATTTGTTTTTAAATCATATGGTTAGAGTTATGAAACATACTGTAGAAGTAATGATCCCCGAAGCGGAGATCAAAGCGCGGATTGCCGAACTGGGTCGTCAGATTACTGAACGTTACAAAGACAGCGGCAGTGACATGGTGCTGGTTGGTCTGCTGCGTGGCTCATTTATGTTTATGGCGGATCTGTGCCGTGAAGTGCAGGTATCTCATGAAGTCGATTTTATGACCGCCTCCAGCTACGGTAGCGGCATGTCCACCACCCGTGACGTCAAGATCCTCAAAGATCTCGATGAAGACATTCGCGGTAAAGACGTGCTGATTGTGGAAGATATTATTGACTCCGGCAACACGCTGTCGAAAGTGCGTGAAATCCTGAGTCTGCGTGAACCGAAATCTCTGGCGATTTGCACTCTGCTGGATAAACCCTCTCGCCGTGAAGTGAACGTTCCGGTCGAGTTTATCGGTTTTTCCATTCCGGATGAGTTCGTGGTGGGCTACGGTATTGATTACGCTCAGCGCTATCGTCATCTGCCGTATGTCGGCAAAGTGGTGCTGCTGGACGAGTAAGCGTAAAAAAGCCGGGAAAATCCCGGCGTTGACTGGATACATCCCCGGTGTATGACCGGGGATTTTTATTTGTGGTTGACGTGTTTCTGACTGAGGTTAGAAACGCCCTGGCGATAACGTTGCTCCAGGGTGGCGCGACTGGTCGCGGTCACTTCCAGATCGCGCAGCAGGCCGTCGTGAATACCGTATGCCCAGCCGTGGATAGTCACTTTCTGACCCCGTTTCCAGGCTGACTGCATGATGGTGGAGTGGCCCAGGTTATACACCTGTTCCATCACGTTCAGCTCGCACAGCGTGTCCATACGACGCTCTTGCGGCATATCGCCAAGCAATGAGCTATGTTTGAACCAGATATCACGGATATGCAGCAACCAGTTGTCGATGAGGCCCAGTTCCGGGTTATCGACCGCAGCCTGTACGCCGCCACACCCGTAGTGACCACAGATAATAATGTGTTCAACTTCGAGGACATCAACGGCATACTGAACAACAGAGAGGCAGTTGAGGTCGGTGTGGATGACCAGGTTGGCCACATTACGGTGGACAAATAATTCGCCCGGTTCAAGACCGGTTAAACGTTCTGCGGGAACGCGACTGTCGGAACATCCAATCCATAGAAAGCGTGGTTTCTGCGCTTGCGCCAGTTTCTCAAAAAATCCGGAATCCTCTTCCACCAGCATTTTTGACCATAGTGCATTGTTGCTGATGAGTGTATCTATGTCTTTCATGGAGGTTAACGACCTGTAACCAAATAAGTGCGTTGGGCTAATATAGGGCAACTCCGGGATTATTTAAACCACATAATATATACAAGATCATTCGAGGTGCATCGAGGCGGCAACTGAATGAATCCCCTGGAGCTTACATTTGTAAGTGACTGGGGTAAGTGAAGGCAGCCAACAAAGAGGCATCTTGAAGGATGCAGTATATTAAAGTGTAAGAACGTAAGGTAAGTAATTATTTATGACCATTGCACTGGAACTTCAACAACTTAAAAAAACCTATCCTGGCGGTGTTCAGGCGCTACGCGGGATAGATTTACAGGTCGAGGCGGGGGATTTTTACGCACTGCTGGGGCCGAACGGGGCAGGCAAGTCGACCACTATCGGTATCATCAGTTCGCTGGTGAACAAATCTTCCGGGCGCGTCAGCGTCTTTGGCTACGATCTCGAAAAAGATGTCGTCAATGCCAAACGCCAGCTGGGGCTGGTGCCGCAGGAATTTAACTTCAATCCGTTTGAGACCGTACAGCAGATTGTGGTCAATCAGGCGGGTTACTACGGCGTGGAGCGAAAAGAGGCGATTGATCGCAGCGAAAAGTATTTAAAACAGCTCGATCTGTGGGAAAAACGCAACGAACGTGCGCGGATGTTATCCGGTGGGATGAAGCGCCGTCTGATGATTGCCCGTGCGCTGATGCATGAGCCGAAGCTGCTGATCCTTGATGAACCGACAGCGGGCGTCGATATCGAACTTCGCCGCTCAATGTGGGGTTTTTTGAAGGATTTAAACGACAAAGGCACCACGATCATTCTGACCACTCACTACCTGGAAGAGGCGGAAATGCTCTGCCGCAATATCGGGATTATTCAGCACGGCGAGCTGGTCGAAAACACCTCGATGAAGAACCTGCTCTCTAAGCTCAAATCCGAAACCTTCATTCTCGATCTGGCGGCGAAAAGTCCGCTGCCGCAGCTGGAGGGCTATCACTACCGGCTGGTGGATACCTCAACGCTGGAAGTGGAAGTGTTGCGTGAGCAGGGCATTAACAGCGTATTCAGCCAGCTCAGCGCGCAGGGCATTCAGGTGCTGAGTATGCGTAACAAAGCGAACCGCCTTGAAGAGCTGTTTGTGTCACTGGTTCATGAAAAACAAGGAGATCGCGCATGATGCAGCTTTACTGGGTCGCGCTGAAAAGCATCTGGGCGAAAGAGATTAACCGCTTCATGCGGATCTGGATCCAGACGCTGGTGCCGCCCGTCATCACCATGACGCTCTATTTTATTATCTTCGGTAACCTGATTGGTTCTCGCATTGGCGAGATGCACGGTTTCAGCTATATGCAGTTTATCGTGCCAGGTCTGATCATGATGGCCGTCATCACCAACGCGTATGCGAACGTGGCATCGTCATTCTTTAGCGCCAAGTTCCAGCGCAACATTGAAGAACTGCTGGTTGCGCCGGTGCCGACACACGTGATTATCGCCGGTTTTGTCGGTGGCGGTGTGGCGCGCGGACTGTGCGTCGGGGTTCTGGTGACGGCGATTTCACTGTTCTTTGTTCCGTTCCAGGTTCATTCGTGGCTCTTTGTGGCGCTGACGCTGGTTCTGACCGCGATTCTGTTTTCGCTGGCGGGTCTGTTGAACGCCGTATTTGCGAAAACCTTTGATGACATCAGCCTGATCCCGACTTTTGTCCTGACGCCGCTGACCTATCTCGGCGGCGTGTTCTACTCCCTGACGCTGCTGCCGCCGTTCTGGCAGGGGTTATCGCAACTGAACCCGATCGTCTACATGATCAGCGGCTTCCGCTACGGCTTCCTGGGTATTCACGACGTGCCGTTAGTGACCACGTTTGGCGTGCTGGTAGTCTTTATTGTGGCGTTTTATCTGCTGTGTTGGTCCTTAATTCAGCGCGGACGCGGGTTGCGTAGCTGACAGTTTTCGCCCTTTCCTCCCGGTAAGGAGAGGGCGATTTTTGACCATTGTCATCATTCTCCATTTGTCACTCTGATAAACTACTTGCCTGCTAATGAGGTGAGAAATGCTAGGCTGGGTCATTACCTGTCATGACGATAAGGCTGAGGAACTGCTGAGCCTTCTGGAAAAAAAACACGGCCCGCTGGCGCAATGCCGGGCGGTGAATTTTTGGCGTGGATTGAGCGCGAACATGCTGAGTCGGATGATGTGCGACGCATTACATGCTACGGATTCCGGTGATGGCGTCATCTTTCTGACCGACCTGCCCGGTGCGGCGCCGTATCGCGTGGCCTCACTGATGAGCCATAAACATCCGCAATGTGAAGTGATCTCCGGTGTGAATGCGACGCTGTTGGGACACATGATTTCATCACGGGAATCTATGAGTAGTCAGGCGTTTCGCGACCAGATAGTAGCCCTCGGTGGGCCAGAAGTGACCAGCCTTTGGCATCAGCAACAGAAAAATCCCCCCTTTGTTCTGCTGCACGATTTGTATGAGTATTGATCATTCTTATTAATGAGGTGAATTGATACAATCGCTGCGTTGTTTCTTGCCCCGGTTATTGTTAATGATGAAATATCTGTTTCTGCTGCTGCTGTCCCTCTCTACAGTCGTCAGTGCGGCGTTGCCTGCTCGCTATATGCAAACCACTGAAGATGCGGCTATTTGGGCGCAAATTGGCGATGACATGGTGACCGTGGGGAATATTCGCGCCGGACAGATTATTTCTGTCATTCCGGTCGCGGCGGATTATTACGAATTCAAATTCGGCTTCGGCAACGGGTTCATTGACAAGGGCCATCTGGAACCGGTGCAGGGTAAACAACGCGTTGAGGACAGCCTCGGCGATCTCAATAAACCGCTCAGCAATCAGAATCTGATCACCTGGCAAGCCACCCCCGTTTATAACGCACCGAATATTGGCAGTGCGCCGTTTGGCGTACTGGCGGATAACCTGCGTTATCCCATCATCAGTAAGCTGAAAGACCGGCTGAATCAAACCTGGTATCAGATTCGCATTGGCGACCGACTGGCCTGGATAAGTGCCCTCGATGCCCAGGAAGACCGTGGCTTGCCGGTGCTGACCTATCACCATATTCTGCGCGATGAAGAGAACACTCGTTTTCGTCATACCTCCACCACCACGTCAGTTCGTGCCTTCAGCAACCAGATGACCTGGCTGCGCGATCGCGGATACAGTACGCTGACGATGGCGCAACTGGAAGGTTATGTGCGTAACAACATGAATCTGCCCGCGCGAGCGGTGGTGATTACCTTTGATGACGGCCTGAAGTCGGTAAGTCGTTACGCTTATCCGGTGCTGAAGCAGTACGAGATGAAGGCCACGGCGTTTATTATCTCGTCGCGAATTAAAGTTCGCCCACAAAAATGGGATCCCAAATCGCTGCAGTTTATGAGCATTTCAGAACTCAATAGCATCCGCGACGTGTTTGACTTTCAGTCCCATACGCACTTTTTACATCGGGTCGACGGCTATCACCGGCCAATCCTGCTTAGTCGCAGCTATCACAATATTTTGTTTGATTTTGCACGCTCCCGGCGTGCGCTGGCCCCGTTTAACCCGAATGTACGTTATCTTTCCTATCCGTTTGGCGGCTATAACGCGACGGCCGTGAAAGCCGCGGAAGAGGCCGGATTTCACCTGGCGGTGACAACAGTAAAAGGGAAGGTGAAGCCGGGGGATAATCCGTTCTTGCTCAAACGCTTATACATCTTAAGAACGGATTCACTGGAGACCCTGTCGCGGCTGATCAGCAATCAGCCGCAGGGGTAGTTTACTTACGCAACCTGAACCGGAATGGCTTTCGCGGTGCGTTTCATTTCGTTGTCGCCTTCGAAGTAAGCGACCTTTGGCTGCCAGCGGCGCGCTTCTTCGTCAGACATGGTCACGAAGCTGGCGATAATCACAATGTCGCCCACGCTGGCACAGTGTGCCGCCGCGCCGTTGACGGAGATGATTCTGGAACCGCGCTCGGCGGCAATCGCATAGGTGGAAAAGCGTTTACCGTTGCTCACGTTCCAGATATCGATGGCTTCATTTTCAAGGATCCCGGCGGCATCCAGAAAATCCTGATCGATGGCGCAGGAACCTTCATAGTGCAGGTCCGCCTGAGTCACTTTCACGCGGTGGAGTTTGCCCTGCAGCATAGTGCGAATCATAACGTCTACCTTAAACTCGTATCGATAACGAAGCAGGTCGAAACCTGCTTTGAGAAATTTCTCAGGCAGTATTGCCCGATTTTTAACCCCTGTCTACTGGGTTAATGCAACCGTCTGATTGTCAATTAACCGTGCCTGGCCAAGCCATGCGGCAACCAGAATCACCGCACGCTGGCTGCTTTCGGTCAGCTCAAGCAGCGTGTCAGCATCGCGGATCTGAATGTCATCGGGGCGGAAGCCTTTTTCCGTCAGTTCCTGCTCGGCGATGGCAATAATCTCTTCCAGTTCACGCTCGCCGGCCTGCAGTTTTTCGCCAATGCGGCTCATCACTTTATACAAACCTGGGGCAATTTTTCGTTGTTCGGCCGTCAGATAACCGTTACGCGAACTCAGGGCTAAACCGTCTTTGGCGCGAATAATCGGCACGCCGACGATATCAATGTCGTAGCCCATATCGGCAACCATTTTGCGGATTAGCGCCAGTTGCTGGAAGTCTTTCTCGCCAAAGCAGGCGACGTCCGGTTGTACCAGATTGAATAACTTGCTGACGATGGTTGAAACCCCACGAAAATGGCCAGGGCGGCTGGCGCCTTCCAGCATCGTCGAGAGGCCAGGAACATCCACGTATGTCTGCCCGTCGGTGCCCTGAGGATAGATTTGGTCCGGCGCGGGAGCAAAGACGAAATCCACTTTACGCTTGTTCAGTTTTTCGCAGTCTTCCTGCAGCGTGCGCGGATAACGCACCAGATCGTCCGGACGGTCAAACTGCATCGGGTTGACGAAAATACTCACCACCACGATGTCCGCACGGGCTTTGGCTTCATCAACCACCTTCATGTGACCATCATGCAGGTTGCCCATCGTCGGGACCAGCGCAATGCGCTTCCCTTCCTGACGGGCTCTGCGGATATGCTGACGCAGCAGCGGCAGGGTTTCAATAATCAGCACGACAAGACTCCTTAATGGAAACTGTGTTCTTCGCCCGGATAGACGCCGGACTCAACCTCGGCAATATACTGCCGTACCGCGGCGCGCATGTCGCCTGCTTGCGTAAGGAAATTTTTGGCAAATTTCGGAATATGGCCGCCGGTGATGCCAAAGGCGTCGTGCATGACTAAAATTTGTCCGTCGGTCACGTTGCCGGCACCGATGCCGATAACTGGAATGGAGAGCGCGTCAGTTACGCGTCTGGCAAGTTCAACCGGGACGCATTCCAGCACGATGAGCTGCGCGCCTGCGGCTTCCAGCGCCAGGGCATCGTCCAGCAAAACCTGTCCGGCATCGCCACGACCCTGAATCTTATAGCCACCGAAGATATTGACCGACTGTGGGGTCAGCCCCAAATGTCCGCAGACCGGCACCGCACGTTCGGTGAGCATTTTCACTGTCTCCACCAGCCATGCGCCGCCTTCAATTTTGACCATGTTCGCACCCGCGCGCATGACGGTGGCTGAATTTTCAAAAGCCTGTTCCGGCGTCGCGTAAGCCATAAACGGCAGATCGGCGAGCAGCAGGCAATTTGGCGCGCCGCGACGCACCGCCCGCGTGTGGTAAGCGATATCCTCAACCGTCACCGGCAGGGTGGAGTCATGCCCTTGTACTGTCATCCCCAGGGAATCCCCGACCAGCATCACATTGATCCCTTCGTCGGCAAACAGTCTGGCGAAACTGTAGTCATAAGCAGTAATGGTGGCGAAGCGTTTTTTTTCTTGTTTGCACTTCTGCAACAGTGAGATGGTGGTCGGTTTCATAACATTTCCTGATGGTGAACGTCATATTTACCGGCATTCTAACAGTCACATTCAGTGGGGCAATTGTTTTAAGCAACTGTTTGCGCGAAAGCAATAAACAGGAAATGAGGCGAGGGCCATTACCAGAGTGCGGGTTTTTCTGCACCAAGATGAGCGAGTCTCTGTTGCAGCGAGGTACCGTCAGGGAAGTGCAAGTCAGGGGCGATTTCAAACAGCGGCCAGAGCATAAAACCGCGATTTTTCATATCGTAGTGTGGCACGGTCAGGCGTTCGCTGTTAATGACGCGATCGCCAAACAGCATGATATCCAGATCTAACGTGCGCGGTCCCCAGCGTTCGGCCTTACGTACCCGGCCCTGCTGAAGTTCGATGCGCTGGGTGTGGTCGAGCAGGGTTTCCGCTTCGAGCGTCGTTGCCAGCGCCACGGCGGCGTTCAGGTAATCGGGCTGATCCTGCGGACCCAGCGGTGGGGTTCGATAAAAAGAAGAAAGGGCGACAATCCGGCTTTCGGGGATCTCGCCTATCGCGTTGACGGCAGCATTGACCTGCTCCAGAGGAGAGGCCAGATTACTGCCCAGTGCGATATAAACGAGGGTCATGCCGTTCCTTCACGACGCGGCGCACGCTTGCGCGGACGACGGTGACGACGGCGCGGCGATGGATCTTCATCCAGCTCGTTCAGCATGCCTTTCTGCTCTGGTGGCGCGGAAACCTGGAATTCGCCCCACCACTGCGCCAGACGCTGCAGTTCGGCATTGTTTTCCACTTCAGCACGCAGAGCGAGTAAATCATATGCGGCGCGGAATTTCGGATGCTCCATCAGCTTCCACGCACGTTTACCCTGACGACGGGACATGCGCAGCTGTAGCTGCCAGATATCACGGGTCAGCGACGTGAGGCGTTTCGGGATCGCCAACGAACGACAGGCTTCATCAAGCACTTCATTCATCGCCAGCGCAAACGCGTCATAGTAGGCCAGACCGCTTTCCTGGGCGATTTTCTGCGCCATTTCCAGCAGCGGATACCAGAACATCGCGGCAAACAGGAAGGCCGGGTTAACGCGCATATCGTTATGAATGCGGTTATCGGTGTTTTTCAGTACCTGCGCGATGATACGTTCCATTGCGCTGTCGCCATTCTCGGTGAAATAGCGCGTGATGGTCGGGAACAGTGGCTGGAACAGGCTGTATTCGCGCAGCTTTTTATAGGTTTCATAGCCGTAACCCGCTTGTAATAGCTTCAGCGCCTCTTCAAACAGGCGCGCGGGCGGGATATCGTTGAGCAGCGTGGCCAGGCGCGGGATCGGCTCTGCCGTTTCCGGGCTGATCTTCATATCGAGCTTGGCTGCGAAACGCACGGCGCGCAGCATCCGCACCGGATCTTCGCGATAACGGGTTTCCGGATTGCCGATCAGGCGAATCACGCCATCTTCCAGATCCTGCATGCCGCCGACATAGTCGCGGACGGTGAAATCGGCGACGCTGTAATAAAGGCTGTTAATGGTGAAATCACGGCGCTGGGCGTCTTCTTCGATGGAGCCGAAAATATTGTCGCGCAGCAGCATACCGTTTTGTCCGCGTTGGGACGTGGTACGATCGCTTTCGCTGCCTTCGTGGTGACCACGAAAGGTGGCGACTTCAATAATTTCCGGGCCAAACATGACGTGCGCCAGACGGAAACGGCGGCCAACAAGACGGCAATTGCGGAACAGCTTGCGCACCTGGTCCGGCGTCGCATTGGTCGTGACGTCAAAATCTTTCGGTTTTTTGCCGAGCAGAAGGTCACGGACGCCACCGCCGACCAGCCAGGCTTCATATCCCGCTTTATTCAGCCTGTACATTACCTTCAGGGCATTTTCACTGATATCTTTGCGTGAAATAGCGTGCTGCTCGCGCGGGATGACCGTCATACGCGGACGGGCGACGGCAATTTCGGCCTCGCTCTCCTCGCGGCTTAGCACCTTGCGGCAAAAATTAGCGACTCGGGTAAAAATAGTGCACCTCGGTAGTGTCAAACAATATTCAGAATTCAGTTCAAATCGTTTGCTGTGTAAAAATAGCGGCTAATCATAGCTCAGCACGACGTATTTGAGAATGCCGGATTTACAATCGCCGATTCAGGTATCGTCGAAAGCGTCCAGTTTGCCACGGCGGAGGCCAGGATCTCGTCGACGCGCATCTCCTGCCACGGCAAATCGCTCTGTTGCCCGAGAAAGCGCAGCGCGTCAATGAGAACAGGGCGCGGATCGCCGTGCGGCAAGGCAGGGGCATGATTCTGTTTGGAAAGTTTAGCGCCTTGTTCATTGAGCGCCAGCGGCAGATGAATATAGTCCGGAGGTGTCCAGCCGAACTGCTGGTACAGCGAGATCTGGCGCACCGTCGGTTCGATCAAATCGGCGCCGCGCACGATTTCGCTGACCCCCTGAAAATGGTCATCCACCACCACCGCCAGGTTATAGGCGAACAGCCCATCACGGCGATGGATAATAAAATCCTCTCTCGCCAGTCGTTCGTCAGCCTGAATGTCTCCGCGCAGCCGATCGTGAAAACGGGTGACAGGTTGCCGCTGTTTAATCCGCACCGCCGCCTGCTCTGGCCCGTGACGTAACTCGCGGCAATGACCATCGTAAATTCCGCCAATGCTCTGGATCCGCGCACGGGTACAGGTGCAGTAGTAGCTCAGCCCCCGGTCATATAACCAGGCGAGCGCGTCGCGGTAGGCGTCATGGCGCTGCGACTGCCATAAAATATCGCCATCCCAGTGCAGGCCGTAATGTTCCAGTTGACGCAGAATAGTGTCGGCGGCACCGGGAACTTCACGAGGGGGATCAATATCTTCTATACGTACTCGCCATATTCCCTGACGGGCGCGAGCCTGTAAGTAGCTGCCCAGTGCAGCAATGAGGGAGCCAAAATGCAGTTCACCGGAAGGTGATGGGGCGAATCGGCCAATATAGTGTGAGTCAGTCATCTTTGCGTAAAAATGAACAGGCGGGGAAAGCCCCGCCTGTTGTAAACGTTTCAAACGCCAGGCCTTAGCCAGCCATTTGTTTTTCGCGAATTTCAGCCAGCGTTTTGCAGTCGATGCACAGATCGGCTGTTGGACGCGCTTCCAGGCGACGAATACCAATTTCCACACCGCAGGATTCGCAGTAGCCGAAATCTTCGTCTTCAACCTTCTTCAGCGTTTTCTCGATCTTTTTGATCAGTTTGCGCTCACGGTCACGGTTACGCAGTTCGAGGCTGAACTCTTCTTCCTGTGCGGCACGGTCTACCGGGTCCGGGAAGTTGGCAGCTTCATCCTGCATATGAGTAACGGTGCGATCGACTTCATCCCTAAGTTGATTACGCCATGCTTCAAGAATACGCCTGAAGTGCGACAGCTGGGCTTCGTTCATATACTCTTCGCCCGGTTTCTCCTGGTACGGCTCCACCCCAGCGATGGCGAGAATACTCAGGGACGATGTTTTACGGTTTTGCCCTTCTTGCATGTTGCTTCTCCTTAACACGCACTATCGATCCCCATGTTCGGGGGAAAAATCAGGTCGCTATAAATAGCAGATGCTTTTCCGGATAGCAATTAACTAAACGTAACACTTGACAACCCTGTGAGGAAAAGCGTATTTGCGCACGCGACCAGAATACTAAATAACCAATTGTTTACAACACTATAAAGTGACAGTTAATGGCTCTATCAGAGTCATACTATCGGCAGAAAGTTCCGCTTTATAAACCAGAATTTCTACCCCCTTACGCTGTGCTTCGAACAATAGTTGCGCATATTTCGCGTCAATATGGCGCGCGGGTGAAAACCGTGTAATGGCGGAGTGCAGGACGGCAAAGAAAATCGCTGCGCGTTTGCCCTCAGCCGCTACGCTCATCAGTTCCCGAAGATGTTTCTGACCTCGTTCAGTGATGGCATCGGGAAAATAACCAAAATCCTTTTCCGCTAACGTTACCGATTTCACTTCAATATAGCAGTCAGGCCGCGAATCTGCCTGTAACATAAAATCGATGCGGCTCCGTTCGGCGCCGTATTTTACTTCGCTTTTCAGCGTGGAATAACCTGAAAGTTCTGAAACTCGCCCCTGTTCAATGGCCTCTTTCGTCAGCCTGTTAGCCCACAACGTATTCACACAAATTAACGCGCCCGTCTGGGTTTGCGTTAATTCCCAGGTGTGCGGATATTTGCGTTTACTATTCTCCGACGTCGAATACCAGACCGTATCGCCGGGCGTTGCACACCCGGTCATCGCCCCGGTGTTGGGGCAGTGTAGCGTGAGTTCAGTCCCGTCAGGTGTGATCACATCGGCTAAAAAGCGTTTATACCGCTGAACCAGCGTCGCGCGCTGGAGAGGAGGAGTAAATTGCATCACGCATTTCCTTAATTAGTCGGTGAGCATCCAGCGCTGAAGTTTGGCGTAACGCGTGCGTCCCCGGGAAAAAGAAGAGGCATACAGGGCAAATTCCGTCACCGGAAATGACCAACCAAAGCCAGGCGGCGGGATCGCCACGGCGTGACTGGCATCGCGCAGCAGCGTTACGTGAGGATGAAACGGCTGCGGACTCTGGTAACAACCGCTGCGCGCCGCCTGGGCTCGCAGGATATTGGCCAGTTGCAACAGCCCACGCGGGGACTGACGCGTCCCCAGCCAGACGACGCGAGAGCGTAACCACTGCCCGGCATCATCGAGATTGAGCGTAAAACCGGGCTGGCGAATGCGTCCGGCAAGGGCGATCAGCGCCTGTTGTTTGTCAGCGCTCACATCGCCTAAAAACGCCAGCGTTAAATGTAGGTTTTCGGCCGCGACCGGTCGCCCCGCTTCAGGGGGGAAATGCGCCGCTCGCCACGAGATAATTTGCTCACGTACGGTAGCAGGCAGTTCGATGGCAAAGAACAGCCGTTTCGGCTCAGACATCTTAGGTACTCGGTTATGAATTAACGCGATGCTACAATGCGGCGCGAAGAATGTTAACCCTCTGGAGCCATTTGTGACGTCGTTACCTGTTGCTGCTGTACTCCCTGAATTGCTTACCGCCCTGGATTCTGCGCCGCAGGTTCTGCTGAGCGCGCCGACGGGCGCCGGTAAGTCAACCTGGTTGCCGCTGCAGTTTCTGGCGCATAAAGGGGTCGAAGGGCGGATTATCCTGCTGGAACCGCGTCGCCTGGCGGCACGAAACGTGGCGCAAAGGCTTGCGGAATTACTCAATGAAAAGCCCGGCGAGACGGTCGGTTACCGGATGCGGACGCAATCCTGCGTCGGGCCAGCAACACGGCTTGAGGTGGTCACCGAAGGGGTTCTGACGCGTATGATCCAGCGCGACCCGGAGCTCAGCGGCGTTGGGCTGGTGATCCTCGATGAATTTCACGAACGCAGTTTGCAGGCGGATCTCGCGCTGGCGCTGCTGCTGGATGTGCAGCAAGGGTTGCGCGACGATCTCAAACTGCTGATCATGTCCGCCACGCTGGATAACGATCGCCTGCAACAGTGCCTGCCGGATGCGCCAGTGATCGTTTCCGAAGGGCGCGTCTTCCCCGTTGAGCGTCGTTATCAGCCGCTGGCGTCGCAATTGCGTTTCGACGAAGCCGTGGCGGTCGCCAGCGCTGAACTGCTGCGCAAAGAGCCCGGCTCGCTACTGCTGTTTTTACCCGGTGTCGGGGAGATCCTGCGCGTACAGGAGCAATTAAGTTCACGAGTCGGCAGCGATGTGCTGCTGTGTCCGTTGTATGGCGCGCTGTCGCTCAACGATCAGCGCAAAGCGATTTTGCCGGCCCCGGAAGGAATGCGCAAAGTTGTGTTGGCAACCAACATTGCCGAGACAAGTCTGACCATTGAGGGGATTCGACTGGTGGTGGATTGCGCGCAGGAGCGGGTGGCGCGGTTTGATGCGCGCACCGGATTGACCCGGCTTATCACTCAGCGCATTAGTCAGGCCTCAATGACCCAGCGTGCCGGGCGTGCCGGGCGTCTGGAGCCGGGGATCTGTTTGCATCTGCTGGCGAAAGAGCAGGCGGAACGCGCGGCGGCGCAGGGGGATCCTGAGATGTTGCACAGCGATCTCTCCGGTTTGCTGATGGAGTTGTTGCAGTGGGGATGTCGCGATCCCGCGCAACTCACCTGGCTGGATCGGCCGCCTGCCATCAACTTACAGGCGGCGAAACGATTACTGCGCATGCTGGGTGCGCTGGATGGCGAACAACTTAGTGCAACGGGACATAAAATGGCGGCGTTGGGTAACGACCCGCGCCTGGCCGCGATGTTAGTCAGTGCTTCCACACCCGACGACGCAGCTACGGCGGCAAAGCTGGCAGCCATTCTTGAAGAGCCGCCGCGGATGGGCAATACCGATCTTGGTGTGGCGTTTTCCCGCCATCAGCCCGCCTGGCAGCAGCGCAGTCAGCAACTTCTTAAACGTCTGAATGTCCGTAACGGCGAAGCGGATGCGTCGCGCATCGCCCCGCTGCTGGCCCGGGCCTTTGCCGATCGTATCGCGCGTCGACGCAGCCAGGACGGGCGTTATCAACTGGCGAATGGCATGGGCGCGGCGCTGGACGTCGATGATGCGCTGGGGCGGCACGAATGGCTGATTGCGCCGCTGTTGTTGCAGGGCAACGCGTCGCCGGATGCCAGGATCCTGCTGGCGCTGCCGCTCGATATCGACGCGCTTATCTCGCGTTGTCCTGAACTGCTACAGCAGTCTGATACCATTGAATGGGATGAGGTGCAGGGGACGCTGAAAGCCTGGCGCAGAATGCGGATAGGCGAACTGACGGTTAAAGTCCAGCCGCTGGCAAAACCGTCTGAAGACGAGTTGCATCTGGCGATGCTTAACGGTATCCGTGATAAAGGTCTGAGCGTGCTCAACTGGACGCCTGCGGCAGAACAGCTGCGTTTACGTCTGCACTGTGCGGCGAAATGGCTGCCGGAGTATGACTGGCCTGCGGTGGACGATCGAACATTGCTGGCCACGCTGGAGAACTGGCTGCTGCCGCATATGAGCGGCGTGCATTCGCTGCGCGGCCTGAAATCACTGGATGTTCACCAGGCATTGAGCGGATTACTGGATTATTCCCTACAGCAACGTCTGGTGAGTTCGTTACCCACACATTACACTGTGCCGACGGGAAGCCGGATAGCCATTCGTTATCACGAAGATAACCCGCCGGCGCTGGCGGTCCGAATGCAGGAGATGTTTGGCGAGGCCAGCACGCCGACGATTGCTGAGGGCCGCGTGCCGCTGGTGCTGGAGCTCTTATCCCCCGCGCAGCGACCGTTGCAGATTACCCGGGATTTGGCCGCGTTCTGGCAAGGGTCGTATCGCGACGTGCAAAAAGAGATGAAAGGGCGCTACCCCAAACATGTTTGGCCGGACGATCCGGCGAACACGGCGCCGACGCGGCGCACCAAAAAGTATTCGTAGGCCGGATAAGGCGTTTATGCCGTATCCGGAAAAAGAGCAGTAAAATTGAGAGATTTCTTCTTCTGTCTTCTGACGGAAGAACAGAGAATCAGGCCTTTGCGCCTGAATGTTGCGGAGAAAAAGCATGGCCGGGAATGACCGCGAGCCAATTGGACGCAAAGGGAAAACCACGCGTCCGGTGAAACAAAAGGTGAGCCGTCGCCAACTCAGAGATGATGAGTACGACGACGAATATGATGATGACTATGAGGATGAAGAACCGATGCCGCGTAAAGGTAAAGGCAAAGGGCGTAAGCCTCGTGGTAAGCGCGGCTGGTTGTGGCTGCTGCTGAAAATTGCGATTGTTTTTGCGGTACTGCTTGCCATCTACGGCGTTTATCTGGATCAAAAAATCCGTAGCCGTATCGATGGCAAAGTCTGGCAGTTGCCGGCGGCAGTGTATGGCCGAATGGTCAACCTTGAGCCGGAAATGTCGGTCAGCAAAAATGAAATGGTTAAGCTGCTGGAAGCCACCCAGTACCGTCAGGTCAGCAAGATGACACGTCCTGGCGAGTTTACCGTTCAGGCGAACAGTATTGAGATGATCCGTCGTCCGTTTGATTTCCCGGACAGCAAAGAGGGTCAGGTGCGCGCGCGTCTGACGTTCGATGGCGGCCGCCTGGATACCATCGTCAACATGGACAACAACCGCCAGTTCGGTTTCTTCCGTCTCGATCCGCGTTTGATCACTATGCTGTCGTCGCCAAACGGCGAACAGCGTCTGTTTGTCCCGCGCAGTGGCTTCCCGGATCTGCTGGTGGACACGCTGCTGGCGACTGAAGACCGTCATTTCTATGAGCATGACGGGGTGAGTCTGTACTCTATCGGTCGCGCGGTGCTGGCGAACCTGACCGCCGGACGCACGGTACAGGGGGCAAGTACCCTGACCCAACAGCTGGTGAAAAACCTGTTCCTCTCCAGCGAACGTTCGTACTGGCGTAAGGCTAACGAAGCCTATATGGCGCTGCTGATGGATGCGCGCTACAGCAAAGATCGCATTCTTGAGCTGTATATGAACGAGGTGTATCTCGGTCAGAGCGGTGATAATGAAATCCGCGGCTTCCCGTTGGCGAGTCTGTACTACTTTGGTCGTCCGGTAGAAGAACTGAGTCTTGATCAGCAGGCGCTGCTGGTGGGGATGGTGAAAGGGGCCTCAATCTACAACCCATGGCGCAACCCGAAACTGGCGCTTGAACGTCGTAACCTGGTGCTGCGTCTGCTGCAACAACAGCAGGTGATCGATCAGGAACTGTACGACATGCTGAGCGCGCGTCCGTTAGGCGTGCAGCCGCGCGGTGGGGTGATCTCGCCACAGCCCGCGTTTATGCAGATGGTACGTCAGGAATTGCAGGCGAAGCTGGGTGATAAAGTGAAAGATCTCTCCGGCGTGAAGATCTTCACCACCTTTGACTCTGTCGCCCAGGATGCCGCCGAGAAAGCCGCCGTTGACGGCATTCCGGAACTGAAGAAACAGCGCAAGCTGAGCGATCTGGAAACGGCGATTGTGGTGGTTGACCGCTTCAGTGGCGAAGTTCGCGCCATGGTCGGCGGCGCTGAGCCGCAGTTCGCTGGCTATAACCGCGCGATGCAGGCGCGTCGTTCGATTGGTTCACTGGCCAAACCAGCGACCTATCTGACCGCGCTGAGCCAGCCGAAAATCTATCGCCTGAATACCTGGATTGCCGATGCGCCGATTGCGCTGCGTCAGCCAAACGGCCAGGTGTGGTCGCCGCAGAACGATGACCGTCGCTACAGCGAAAGCGGAAAAGTGATGCTGGTGGATGCGTTGACGCGTTCTATGAACGTGCCGACGGTCAATCTGGGGATGGCACTCGGCTTGCCGGCTGTCACCGACACCTGGCTGAAGCTGGGCGTGCCGAAAGAGCAGTTGCATCCGGTTCCGGCTATGCTGCTGGGGGCGCTGAACCTGACGCCGATTGAAGTGGCACAGGCGTTCCAGACGATCGCCAGCGGCGGTAACCGTGCGCCGCTTTCCGCGCTGCGTTCGGTCATTGCTGAAGACGGCACGGTGCTGTATCAGAGCTTCCCGCAGGCGGAGCGTGCCGTTCCGGCGCAGGCCGCCTATATGACGCTGTGGACGATGCAGCAGGTTGTGCAGCGCGGCACCGGTCGTCAGCTTGGCGCGAAGTATCCGAATCTGCATCTGGCGGGTAAAACCGGGACCACGAACAACAACGTCGATACCTGGTTTGCCGGTATTGACGGCAGTCAGGTGACCATCACCTGGGTGGGACGCGATAACAACCAGCCGACGAAACTGTACGGGGCGAGCGGGGCGATGTCGATTTATCAGCGCTATCTGGCTAACCAGACGCCGACGCCGCTAACGCTAATGCCGCCGGAGGATATTGCGGAGATGGGCGTCGACTATGACGGCAACTTTGTCTGCAGTGGCGGTATGCGCACGTTGCCAGTCTGGACCTCCGATCCCGACTCGCTCTGCCAGCAGGGCGAAATGATGCAGCAGCCGACCGGGAACCCGTTCGATCAATCTTCTCAGCCGCAGCAACCGCAGCAGCAACAGCCGCCGAAGGAAGAGAAGAAAGACAGCGATGGCGTGGCGGGATGGATTAAGGATATGTTCGGCAGTAACTAATCGCCGTGCCGGATGGCGCTTCGCTTATCCGGCCTACAGGGCTCATGCAGGTATTGGGTTAGTAGGCCGGATAAGGCGTTTTCGCCGCCATCCGGCAATGACTTCGCAGAAACATTTCCGACTTCTTTCTTAACCCTTTCTTTTCATCTGGATATTTCTTAACCCCTTAGTTTTGGTGGGGACGCGTATCGCTTGCTATCGCGACCGCGTTTCGAATATTATTCTGCCGTCATAATAATAATTCTCGTTTACGTTATCATTCACTTTCCATCAGAGATATACCAATGGCGCGTCAAAAAACTGCTCAGCCAAAACACTCGCTGCGTAAAATCGCAGTTGTAGTAGCCACAGCGGTTAGCGGCATGTCTGTCTATGCACAGGCGGCGGTTGAACCGAAAAAAGAAGACACTATCACCGTAACTGCTGCTCCTGCTCCGCAGGAAAGTGCGTGGGGCCCGGCGGCAACCATCGCGGCACGCCAGTCAGCCACCGCGACCAAAACAGATACCCCGATTCAGAAAGTTCCCCAGTCTATTTCTGTGGTGACCGCTGAAGAGATGGCGCTGCACCAGCCGAAATCCGTGAAAGAGGCGCTCAGCTATACGCCTGGCGTTGCCGTGGGAACGCGTGGCGCATCTAACACCTATGACTACTTGATCATTCGCGGTTTCGCTGCCGACGGCCAAAGTCAGAATAACTATCTGAATGGCCTGAAGATGCAGGGGAACTTTTACAACGATGCGGTGATTGATCCTTATATGCTGGAACGCGCAGAAGTGATGCGTGGGCCGGTTTCTGTTTTGTACGGTAAGAGCAACCCGGGCGGTTTGTTGAACATGGTCAGCAAGCGTCCAACCACCGAGCCGCTGAAAGAAGTTCAGTTTAAAATGGGTACTGACAGCCTGTTCCAGACTGGTTTTGACTTCAGCGATGCGCTGGATGATGACGGCGTTTACTCTTATCGCTTAACCGGTCTGGCTCGCTCGGCGAATGCGCAGCAGCAGGGTGCGGAAGAACAGCGTTATGCCATCGCGCCGTCCTTTAGCTGGCGTCCGGATGACAAGACCAATTTCACGTTCCTGTCTTACTTCCAGAACGAACCCGAGACCGGTTACTACGGTTGGTTGCCGAAAGAAGGGACCGTCAGCACGCTGCCGAACGGTAAGCGTCTGTCGACCGACTTCAACGAAGGCGCGAACAACAATACCTACTCTCGTAATGAGAAGATGGTTGGTTACAGCTTCGATCACGAATTCAACGATACCTTTACCGTGCGTCAGAACCTGCGTTACGCGGAAAACGAAGTTTCGCAGAACAGCGTCTACGGATACGGCATGTGCTCCGATCCGCTCTATTCGAGCAATCCGAGCACCAGCCCTTGCGCCAGCGTGCCGCAGTCACAGTGGGGCCATACGCTGACCCGTCAGTACGTGGATGATCACGAAAAACTGCAGAACTTCTCTGTGGATACTCAACTGCAAAGCAAGTTTGCGACCGGTTCTCTGGATCATACCCTGCTGACCGGCGTTGACTTTATGCGCATGCGTAACGATATCGACTCCTGGTTTGGCTGGGCGGGTTCGGTTGCGCCGTCTGACATCTACAACCTTGATCGCAGCGACTTCGATTTTGGCTCACACCCTGGGCCTGGCGCCGCTTACCGCGTATTGAACAAGCAGAAGCAGACCGGCGTGTACGCCCAGGATCAGATGCAGTGGGATAAAGTGCTGGTGACCCTGGGTGGGCGTTATGACTGGGCGCAACAGGACACTCTGGATCGTGAAGAGAATACTCAGCACTCGCGTAATGATAACGAGTTCACCTGGCGCGGCGGTATAAACTACCTGTTCGACAACGGCGTGACCCCGTACTTCAGCTACAGCGAGTCGTTTGAGCCGGCTTCTACCGTGGGCGCGAACGGCAGCATCTTTGCTCCGTCTAAAGGCAAGCAGTACGAAGCAGGCGTGAAATATGTCCCGAGCGATCGTCCGATCGTGCTCACCGGTGCGATCTATCAGTTGACCAAAACCAACAACCTGATGGCCGATCCTAACGGTTCGTTCTTCTCGGTTGAAGGCGGTGAGATTCGTTCACGCGGCGTTGAAGTGGAAGCAAAAGCGGCGCTGTCTGCCAGCGTTAACGTGGTCGGTTCCTACACCTATACGGATGCGGAATACACCACCGACACCAACTACAAAGGCAACACTCCGGCGCAGGTTCCAAAACATATGGCGTCGCTGTGGGGCGATTACACGATGTTTGACGGCCCGCTCTCCGGTCTGACCCTGGGCACCGGCGTTCGCTATACCAGCTCCAGCTACGGCGATCCGGCGAACTCCTTTAAAGTCGGCAGCTACACCCTGGTGGATGCGCTGGTTCGTTACGACCTGGCACGCCTGGGCATGGCGGGTTCCAACGTCGCGCTGCATGTCAACAACCTGTTCGACCGCGAATACGTCGCCAGCTGCTTTAACACCTATGGCTGCTTCTGGGGCGCGGAACGTCAGGTCGTTGCTACCGCAACCTTCCGTTTCTAATTTTTCTTTGGGCACGCATTGCGTGCCCGCTTTACAAGTTGGCCGCTATGCAGGAACAGACCCATCATCCCGATACCACGTTTGCACTGCGTGATGTCTCCTTTCGCGTGCCCGGTCGCACGCTTCTGCACCCTCTGTCGTTAACTTTTCCCGTCGGTAAAGTGACTGGCCTGATTGGTCACAACGGTTCAGGTAAATCCACGTTGTTAAAAATGTTGGGTCGCCATCAGCCGCCGTCAGAAGGGGATATCCTGCTCGATGCGCAACCGCTGAACAGTTGGAACAGCAAAGCGTTTGCCCGTAAGGTGGCGTATTTACCGCAGCAGTTGCCGCAGGCGGAAGGGATGACCGTACGTGAACTGGTGGCGATTGGTCGCTATCCGTGGCACGGGGCGCTGGGCCGTTTTGGCGTCGCGGACAGAGAAAAAGTAGAAGAGGCGATCGCGCTGGTAGGGTTAAAACCACTGGCGCATCGTCTGGTCGACAGTCTTTCCGGTGGTGAACGTCAGCGTGCGTGGATAGCAATGCTGGTGGCACAGGACAGTCGCTGTTTGCTGCTGGATGAACCCACCTCGGCGCTGGATATTGCCCACCAGGTTGATGTGCTGGCGCTGGTTCATCGCCTTAGTCAGGAGCGTGGCCTGACGGTGATCGCCGTGCTGCATGATATCAACATGGCTGCCCGCTACTGTGACTACTTAGTCGCCTTGCGCGGTGGCGAAATGATTGCCCAGGGAACGCCCGCCGATCTGATGCGTAGCGAAACCCTGGAACGTATTTATGGCATCCCGATGGGGATCCTGCCGCATCCGGCAGGCGCTGCACCTGTGAGTTTTGTGTATTGATGAGCGGCTTACACCATATAACACGTCGTCGTTTATTAACGGCGATGGCACTTTCCCCGCTGCTCTGGCAGATGAAACCGGCGCGCGCGGCCTCGGTCGATCCGCATCGCATCGTGGCGCTGGAGTGGCTGCCGGTCGAGCTGTTGCTGGCGCTTGGCGTAACGCCCTATGGCGTGGCAGACATTCCTAACTACCGCCTGTGGGTGAATGAGCCGCCGCTGCCTGCGTCGGTGATTGATGTCGGATTACGCACCGAGCCGAATCTTGAACTGCTGGCCGAAATGAAGCCCTCCTATATGTTCTGGTCGACGGGCTACGGCCCTTCTCCCGAAACGCTGGCGCGAATTTCGCCCGGACGCGGCTTCAACTTCAGCGATGGCAAACAACCCTTAGCCGTGGCGCGCCGATCGCTGATCGACATGGCGCAGATGCTGAATCTGGAATCTGCGGCTGAACGACATCTGGCGGAATACGACCAGTTTATCGCCAGCCGGAAACCGCGCTTTGTGCAACGTGGCGAACGCCCGCTTCTGCTGATCACCCTTCTCGATCCTCGCCATATGCTGGTCTTCGGCCCGAACTGCCTGTTCCAGGATGTGCTGGATGAATACGGTATTCGAAACGCCTGGCAGGGAGAAACCAATTTCTGGGGCAGCACGGTGGTGGGGATTGATCGCCTTGCAGCCTACAAAGATGCCGATGTGCTTTGCTTTGATCATGGTAATAACAAAGAGATGACCACGCTGATGGCAACGCCACTCTGGCAGGCGATGCCGTTCGTGCGTGAAGGGCGTTTCCAGCGCGTTCCGCCCGTGTGGTTCTATGGCGCCACACTGTCGACCATGAATTTTGTACGCATTCTGGATAATGCGCTGGGGGGCAAAGCGTGAGCAAACGTATTGCACGCTTCCCGGCGCTGTTGCTGGCGCTGTTGTTTATCGTCGCCGTAGAGTTAACCTGGACGAATTTCTCCGTTGCGCTGCCGCGTACCCAGTGGCAGCAGGCGCTGTGGTCACCCGATATTGACGTCATCGAGCAGATGATTTTCCATTACAGCCTTCTCCCTCGTCTGGTGATCTCCTTACTGGTTGGGGCCGGGCTGGGTCTGGTTGGCGTGCTCTTTCAACAGGTGCTGCGTAACCCGCTAGCGGAACCGACCACGCTGGGCGTGGCGACCGGCGCGCAGTTGGGGATGACGGTCACGACATTGTGGGCGATCCCGGGCGTGATGGCCGCGCAGTTTGCCGCGCTGGCGGGCGCCTGTATTGTCGGCGCGCTGGTGTTTGGCGTCGCCTGGGGGAAACGACTTTCTCCCGTCACGCTGATCCTTGCCGGTCTGGTGGTCAGTCTGTACTGCGGGGCCATCAACCAACTGTTAGTCATCTTTCACCACGATCAGTTGCAAAGCATGTTCCTGTGGAGCACCGGAACGTTGACGCAAACTGACTGGGGCGGTGTGCAGCGTCTGTGGCCGCAACTGCTGGGCGGCGTGATGCTCACTCTGTTGTTGTTGCGCCCGCTAACCCTGATGGGGCTGGATGATGGCGTTGCGCGAAATCTAGGGCTGGCGTTGTCGCTGGCACGTCTGGCGGCGCTGATGCTGGCGATTGTGCTTAGCGCGCTGCTGGTCAATGCGGTGGGGATTATCGGTTTTATCGGTCTGTTCGCGCCGCTGCTGGCGAAAATGCTGGGCGCGCGTCGTCTGCTGGCGCGCCTGATGCTGGCTCCGCTGATCGGGGCGCTGATTCTGTGGCTGTCCGATCAGGTCATTCTCTGGCTGACCCGTGTATGGATGGAAGTGTCCACCGGTTCTGTGACGGCGCTGATCGGCGCACCGCTGCTGCTGTGGCTGCTACCGCGTCTGCGAAGTCAGAGCGCGCCGGATATGAACGTCAGCGATCGAGTGGCGACGGAACGTCAGCATGTGCTGGGTTATGCGCTGATCGGCGGCGTGCTGTTGTTGATCGGGGCATATGTCGCGCTGTCGTTGGGGCGTGACGCGCAGGGCTGGAGCTGGGCCAGTGGCGTGCAACTGGAAGAACTGATGCCCTGGCGCTGGCCGCGCATTCTGGCGGCGATGATCGCCGGGGTGATGCTGGCGGTGGCGGGGTGTATTATCCAGCGGCTGACCGGGAACCCGATGGCGAGTCCTGAGGTGCTGGGGATCAGCTCCGGCGCGGCGTTCGGCGTTGTGCTGATGCTGTTTCTGGTGCCGGGCAATGCGTTTGGCTGGCTGTTGCCAGCCGGGAGTCTCGGTGCTGCCGCCACGCTGTTGATCATTATGATTGCCGCCGGACGGGGAGGATTCTCCCCCCACCGTATGCTGCTGGCCGGGATGGCGCTCAGCACGGCTTTCACCATGCTGTTGATGATGCTACAGGCAAGCGGCGATCCGCGTATGGCCGGGGTACTGACCTGGATCTCCGGTTCGACCTATAACGCGACGGGCCAGCAGGTGTTGCATACCGGGGTGGTGATGGCGATCCTACTGGCGATCACGCCACTGTGCCGTCGCTGGTTGACGATTTTGCCGCTGGGCGGTGATACCGCCCGCGCAGTCGGTATCGCGCTGACACCATCGCGGGTTGGCCTGCTGCTGCTGGCAGCCAGTCTGACGGCTGCCGCCACAATGACAATCGGTCCGCTGAGTTTTGTCGGGCTGATGGCGCCGCATATCGCGCGGATGTTAGGTTTTCGTCGAACGATGCCGCATATTGTGATGTCGGCGCTGGCGGGAGGATTATTACTCATCTTTGCCGACTGGTGCGGGCGGATGGTGCTGTTTCCGTATCAGATCCCGGCGGGGATACTCTCAACGTTTATCGGTGCGCCGTACTTTATTTATCTGTTACGTAAGCAGAGTCGTTGATTCGGTTGTTTTTCGTGTAGGCCGGATAAGACGCTTCGCGTCGCCATCCGGCAATAAAAAAGCCGGGTGGCGGCTTCGCCTTACCCGGCCTACGGTTTAAAACGTACTCTGTTACAGCTTAGCAAACACCCGACGCGCGGCGTCGATAGTGTTATTGATGTCTTCCATGCTGTGCGCCACGGACATAAAGCCCGCTTCAAACGCGGAAGGCGCAAGGTAAATCCCCTCGTCCAGCATCATGTGGAAGAAGCGCTTGAAGCGTTCCACGTCGCAGGCCATCACGTCCTGGTAGCAGGTGACGGTTTTCGCGTCGGTGAAGAAAATCCCGAACATGCCGCCAACGTGGTTAACGACCAGTGGGATCGCGGTTTCCTCTGCCGCTTCCAGCAGACCTTCCGCCAGGCGCGTCGTCAGTTCATCCAGCGTTTCGTGAATGCCCGGCTGCGCCACTTCGGTCAGACAGGCAAAACCGGCCGCCATCGCAATCGGGTTGCCGGAGAGGGTGCCCGCCTGATAGACCGGACCCGTAGGAGCCAGCGCGTCCATCACGTCGCGACGACCACCGAACGCGCCCACAGGCATACCGCCGCCGATGATTTTGCCCAGACAGGTCAGATCCGGTACCACGTTGTAGTAATCCTGTGCGCCAGCCAGCGCTACGCGGAAGCCGGTCATCACTTCGTCGATAATCAGCAGCGCGCCGAACTCATCGCACAGTGCGCGCAGACCCGGCAGGAATTCCGGCAGCGGCGGAATGCAGTTCATGTTGCCCGCGACTGGTTCAACGATGATACAGGCGATCTCCTGCGGGAACTGCTCGAACGCGGCACGCACAGAGTTGAGATCGTTATAGGTACAGGTCAGGGTGTGTTTTGCGAAATCCGCCGGCACGCCCGGAGAGTTCGGCTGGCCCAGGGTCAGCGCGCCGGAACCGGCTTTTACCAGCAGGCAGTCCGCGTGGCCGTGGTAGCAGCCTTCAAATTTGATGATCTTATCGCGGCCGGTGAAGCCACGCGCCAGACGAATGGCGCTCATGGTCGCTTCGGTACCGGAGTTGACCATTCGCACCATGTCCATCGTCGGTACCAGTTCAGTCACCAGTTCCGCCATTTTGACTTCCATCTCGGTCGGCGCGCCGAAGCTCAGGCCACGCTCAGCCGCGTCGATCACCGCGTTGCGGATCGCCGGATGATTGTGTCCCAGTACCATCGGTCCCCAGGAGCCGACGTAATCGATGTAGGCTTTACCATCGACATCGTACAGATACGCGCCGTCCGCTTTTTCGATAAACAGCGGAGTACCACCCACGCCAGTAAAGGCGCGAACAGGGGAGTTAACGCCGCCGGGGATTAGCTCGCGTGCTGCGCTGTAGAGGTTTTCAGACTTACTCATGGATGGGTTCCTGGTTCGTAGAAAAAGTGAATGCCCGCTATTCTAGTTATTCAGAGAAGGTTATGAAAGTTTTGCGCATTTGAAACATTACGATTTACAGGGGATTTTCGGGTAAGAGGCGAGTACAATGCCGCCTCTGCATTTGTATTACCAATTAATGATCATCTGATGAAGACAGAAACTCCCTCTTTTGAAGCACAGCAAATTGTGCGCTTACGGCGCAGAGACCAAATTCGTCGACTGCTGGAGCGGGATAAAACGCCGCTGGCGATCTTAATGATGGCGGCAGTGGTGGGGACGCTCACCGGTCTGGCGGGCGTGGCGTTCGAAAAAGCGGTGAGCTGGGTGCAAAACCTGCGTATCGGTGCGCTAGTGAATGTGGCTGACCATCCGATTCTGCTCTGGCCGCTGGCGTTTATTCTCTCTGCATTACTGGCGATGGTCGGCTATTTTCTGGTGCGTAAATTTGCGCCGGAAGCTGGCGGGTCGGGGATCCCGGAGATCGAAGGGGCGCTGGAAGAACTTCGCCCCGTACGCTGGTGGCGCGTGTTGCCGGTCAAGTTTTTCGGTGGGATGGGCACGCTGGGCGCAGGGATGGTGCTGGGACGCGAAGGGCCGACGGTACAAATCGGCGGTAATATTGGCCGCATGGTGCTGGATATCTTCCGCATGCGTAGCGCCGAGGCGCGCCATACGCTGTTGGCAACCGGGGCAGCGGCAGGGCTTTCAGCCGCCTTCAACGCACCGCTGGCGGGCATTCTGTTTATCATCGAGGAGATGCGTCCGCAGTTTCGCTATAACCTTATCTCGATCAAAGCCGTCTTTACCGGCGTAATCATGTCGAGCATTGTTTTCCGCATTTTCAACGGTGAATCGCCGATCATCGAAGTAGGGAAACTGTCCAACGCGCCGGTCAATACGTTGTGGCTGTATCTGATCCTCGGGATGGTTTTTGGCTGTGTGGGGCCGGTTTTTAATAAGCTGGTACTGCGTACCCAGGATATGTTCCAGCGTTTTCACCATGGAAACATCACCAAATGGGTGCTGATGGGCGGGGCGATTGGCGGTCTGTGCGGCATTCTGGGGCTGATTGAACCAGCGGCGGCAGGCGGCGGTTTTAACCTTATCCCTATTGCGGCGGCGGGCAATTTTAGCGTCGGACTGTTGCTGTTTATCTTTATCGCACGAGTGATCACCACGTTGCTTTGTTTCTCTTCCGGTGCGCCCGGCGGGATCTTTGCGCCGATGCTGGCGCTGGGTACGCTGTTGGGTACCGCATTTGGCATGGCGGCGGCAGCAGGTTTTCCGCATTATCAGCTTGAGGCCGGAACGTTTGCCATCGCCGGTATGGGTGCGCTGCTGGCGGCCTCAGTGCGCGCGCCGTTGACCGGGATTGTGCTGGTGCTGGAGATGACCGATAACTATCAGCTCATTTTGCCAATGATTATTACCTGTCTTGGCGCAACACTATTGGCACAATTCCTGGGCGGAAAACCGCTATACTCCACTATCCTTGCCCGCACGCTGGCGAAGCAGGAAGCGGAGCAGGCGGCAAAAAGTCAGACGACCACCGCTGGCGAGAATACTTGAATGAAATACCAGGGTATTAGATAATGGCGTTAATATTGGGTCAGAATTTGCCCAATTGCCGATGTCGTTTGGAGCAAAAATATGAGTGATGACGTAGCGCTGCCACTGCAATTTACTGAAGCAGCAGCCAATAAAGTAAAAAGCCTGATCGCTGACGAAGAAAACCCGAACCTGAAACTGCGTGTGTATATCACCGGGGGAGGATGCAGCGGTTTCCAGTATGGTTTTACCTTTGATGACCAGGTCAACGAAGGTGATATGACCATCGAGAAACAGGGCGTTGGCCTGGTGGTTGACCCTATGAGCCTGCAGTATCTGGTCGGCGGTTCTGTTGACTACACCGAGGGTCTGGAAGGTTCTCGCTTTGTAGTCACCAACCCGAATGCGAAAAGCACCTGCGGGTGTGGCTCTTCCTTCAGCATCTGATTGCTATCTGTCATGCCGGATGACGGCATAAATGCCTTATCCGGCCTACGGTGTTGTTCTGTTGTAGGCCCGATAAGCGCAGCGCCATCGGGCAAAATCAAGTCAACGGCTATTCTCATCTAACGCAAATGTCGGCAGCTTCAGATGCCAGCGGATCGCCGCGAGGCGAATTACCAGCGTCACAACCATCCCCATCATACTGGCGGCTTCCAGCGGCATCGCGAAGGTGTAATACGCGGTTGCGTGGACAATCCCGCCGATAATACAGGCCGTTGCGTAGATTTCCGTACGCAGGATCATCGGGATTTCTCGTGCCAGCACATCGCGAATAATACCGCCGCCCACGCCGGTGATGACGCCCATACAGATCGCTACCAGCGGCCCCGTTCCTGCAATAAATGCTTTGTTGACGCCGATACCCACAAACACTGCCAGACCGACGGCGTCCAGCACCGGCAACATCCATTTGGGTAAGCGTCGGGGCTGACGCACCAGCAGGATCGTCAACATGCTGGTGACCATCGCCACCACCAGATCGGTAGGATCTTTAACCCAGAAAACGGGACCGTTATCTAGTGCCATATCACGGATCGTCCCGCCGCCCACGGCGGTAACAACGCCCAATACCAGCACGCCAAACGGGTCCATACGCAGTTTTCCGGCCAGTAATACGCCAGAGATAGCAAATACCGCTGTGCCTACAATATCCAGCCAATAGACGAGCATGATTCAAATCCTCACAACACACCTGTTGGGGCAGGCGCTAATTCACCTGGGAAAGCGCATTACAGAGTTGTTTTGCGGCGAGGATAATACGCGGGCTTGCGCGTTCAAACCAGTCACTGGTGAGGGGAATTACCGGAATTTGTAGCTGATCACCCCAGTATTGCTTAATTTTGAGAATTTCACCCGCATCTCCGGCGACAACGATCGCTTGCGGTGCGCGCGCCAGCACCTGTTCGCGACTAACCTGCGGCCAGGGAACCCGACTGCCGGCAAAGATGTTTTCTCCACCGCAGATCTCAATAACCTCGTTTTGAATCGACCCTTTTCCGCTGGTAAAGGGCGGATTGATGCCAAACTGCAAAAACACGCGTTTTTTCGCTTTGCCTGCATACTGAGATTTTAGCTGCGAATAGTCGTCCAGCAAGGTTTGCGCGGCGTGCCTTGCCATTTCGGGATGTGGGCTAAAGGCGGCCAGCTTCTGCAACATGTCGGCAATCTGTTCGATGGTGACGGCATCGATCCACATGACCTTGATACCCAACGAAGTGAGTTGATTCACCTGTCGTTCGGCATTGCCGCCGCGCCAGGCGAGGACCAGATCCGGCTTCAGCGCCACAATCCGTTCCAGATTCATGCCTTGCCAGGTCGAGACCTGTTCAATGCCTTGCGCCTGTGGCGGATAGTCTGAATAGCTGCTGACGCCAACGGGCGTGATTCCGGCGGCAAAGGCGAGTTCCGTGTTGGCAGGAGAGAGTGAAATCACGCGCGGCGCGGCATGCAGCCACACCGGAAGGGCTAATAGCAGGGCGGCAAGCGCCCTGGAGAGGGATTTAACCATGCGCCAGTTTCTGTACCAGCGATTCGACCATCAGCGTGGATTGCTTCGCGGCAACGGCCAGGAACTCATCAAAGCTGAGATGAGACTGCTGATCGGCGACATCAGAGATCGCGCGGACCACCACAAACGGCACCTTAAAGTTATGGCAAACATGAGCAATCGCGGTGGCTTCCATTTCAACGGCAATCGCCTGCGGGAAGTTATGCTGGATTTTTGCCAGTCCCACGGAACCGTTGATAAACGCATCGCCGCTGACGATCAGACCGCGAACGGCATTCAGGTTCAGCTTCGCAATGCAGGATTCTGCTGCGGCAATCAGTTTTTCATCGGCTTTAAAACCGGCCGGGCAGCCCGGCAGTTGGCCGAACTCATAACCAAATGCGGTGACGTCAGCGTCGTGATAGCGCGCTTCATCAGAAACCACAATGTCACCCACTTTCAGGGTTGGTGCGAGACCGCCCGCTGAGCCAGTGTTAATAATGACGTCCGGCTTGCAGCGTTCGAGCAGCAGCGTAGCGCCCAGCGCCGCCGCCACTTTACCAATACCGGATTTCAGCAGCGCAACGTCGGTTCCGTTAAGCTGACCGGTGTAAATTTCACAACCGCCCAGGGTGAGAGTTTGACGGTTTTCGATTTTGTCACGCAGCAGCGTAACCTCTTCTTCCATTGCACCAATGATGCCGATTTTCATAGATTTACTCGCGCCAGGTGAGATTTAAAGGCATAGTCTATCATGCGCTTAAGGCGAAGTGCATTCTCACGCGGGAGAGGACATGTCACAGATTGATTTCCGGAAAAAAATAAACTGGCACCGTCGTTTTCGTTCTCCGCAAGGGGTAAAAACCGAGCATGAGATCCTGCGCATTTTTGAAAGCGACCGTGGACGCATTATTAACTCTCCGGCGATCCGTCGCCTGCAGCAAAAAACCCAGGTGTTTCCCCTTGAGCGTAATGCCGCCGTGCGTACGCGTCTTACCCATTCGATGGAAGTTCAGCAGGTGGGGCGCTATATCGCCAAAGAGATTTTAAGCCGCCTCAAAGAACAGAAACTGCTGGAACAATACGGCCTGGATGAGTTAACGGGACCGTTTGAGAGCATCGTCGAAATGTCCTGCCTGATGCATGACATTGGCAACCCGCCGTTTGGGCACTTTGGCGAGGCGGCGATCAATGACTGGTTTCGCCAGCGTTTACATCCGGCGGATGCGGAAAGCCAACCCTTAACCGAAGATCGTTGCATTGTGGCGACGTTGCGTCTGCGCGAAGGCGAGGAGTCGTTGAACGATATCCGCCGTAAAGTACGCCAGGATCTGTGTCACTTTGAAGGGAATGCCCAGGGGATTCGGCTGGTCCATACCTTGATGCGAATGAACCTGACATGGGCCCAGGTCGGCGGGATCTTAAAATATACCCGCCCGGCATGGTGGCGGGGAGACACGCCCGCGACGCACAACTATTTAATGAAAAAACCGGGCTATTATCTTTCTGAAGAACCGTATATTGCGAGGTTACGTAAAGAACTCGATCTCGCGGTTTACAGTCGCTTTCCGTTAACGTGGATAATGGAAGCCGCCGACGATATCTCTTATTGCGTCGCCGATCTGGAAGATGCGGTAGAGAAAAGAATCTTCAGCGTTGAGCAACTCTATCATCATTTACATGAGGCCTGGGGGGAGCATGAGAAAGGTTCGCTCTTTGCGCAGGTTGTCGAAAATGCCTGGGACAAATCACGTGCGAATTATCTGAGTCGCAGTACTGAAGATCAATTTTTCATGTATTTGCGAGTGAATACGCTGAATAAACTGGTGCCCTACGCGGCGCAGCGTTTTATTGATAACCTGGAACAAATCTTTGATGGGCGGTTTAATCAGGCGTTACTGGAAGATGGCAGCAGCTTTAGCCGTCTGCTGAAGATCTATAAAAATGTTGCGATGAAACATGTGTTTAGCCATCCTGATGTAGAGCAGCTCGAATTACAGGGCTATCGGGTGATCAGCGGCTTACTCGATATCTACCGTCCTTTATTAAGCCTGCCGCTTGCGGATTTCAGCGAGCTGGTGGAAAAAGAGCGGTTGCCGCGTTTTCCTATCGAATCGCGCTTATTTCAGAAACTGTCAACGCGTCACCGACTGGCCTATGTGGAGGCCGTGGGGAAATTAACGTCAGATTCACCTGAGTATCCCGTGCTGGAATATTATTACCGTTGTCGACTGATCCAGGATTATATCAGCGGCATGACCGACCTCTACGCCTGGGATGAATATCGTCGTCTGATGGCGGTCGAACAATAAGCAGAGTTTTGTAAAGACGGACAATAAATTTTTACCTTTTCCATAAACTTCTGCCCGGAACTTAGCGCTATAAAATGAATCTGACGTACACAGCAATTTTGCGTTATCTGTTAATTGAGATTGAGACACATGAAAAAAACCACATTAGCAATGAGTGCACTGGCTCTGAGTTTAGGTTTGGCGTTATCCCCGCTTTCTGCAACGGCGGCTGAAACTGCATCAGCGACAACCGCACAGCAGATGCCAAGTCTGGCACCGATGCTCGAAAAAGTGATGCCATCGGTGGTCAGCATTAACGTGGAAGGTAGCACAACCGTCAATACACCGCGGATGCCGCGTAATTTCCAGCAGTTCTTTGGTGATGATTCCCCGTTCTGCCAGGAAGGTTCACCGTTCCAGAGCTCGCCATTCTGCCAGGGCGGCGCGCAGGGCGGTAACGGCGGCGGCCAGCAGCAGAAGTTCATGGCGCTGGGTTCCGGTGTCATCATTGATGCCGCGAAAGGCTATGTCGTCACCAACAACCACGTGGTGGATAACGCCACGGTGATTAAGGTTCAACTGAGCGATGGCCGTAAATTCGACGCTAAGATCGTCGGCAAAGACCCGCGTTCTGATATTGCGCTGATCCAGATTCAGGATCCGAAAAACCTGACGGCGATTAAGCTGGCTGACTCCGACACGCTGCGCGTGGGGGATTACACTGTCGCCATCGGTAACCCGTTTGGCCTGGGTGAGACGGTCACTTCCGGTATCGTCTCTGCGCTGGGTCGTAGCGGCCTGAATGCGCAGAACTATGAAAACTTCATCCAGACCGATGCGGCGATCAACCGCGGTAACTCCGGCGGTGCGTTGGTTAACCTGAACGGCGAGCTGATCGGTATTAACACGGCGATCCTCGCGCCGGACGGCGGCAACATCGGTATCGGTTTTGCGATCCCGAGCAATATGGTGAAAAACCTGACCTCCCAGATGGTGGAATTCGGCCAGGTGAAACGCGGTGAGCTGGGGATTATGGGGACCGAACTGAGCTCCGAACTGGCGAAAGCGATGAAAGTCGATGCGCAGCGCGGCGCGTTTGTCAGCCAGGTCATGCCGAACTCGTCTGCTTCGAAGGCCGGAATTAAAGCCGGGGATGTGATCACCTCCCTGAACGGTAAACCGATCAGCAGCTTCGCCGCACTGCGTGCGCAGGTTGGCACCATGCCGGTGGGCAGCAAAATTACCCTCGGCCTGCTGCGCGACGGTAAGCCGGTTACCGTGAATCTGGAACTGCAGCAGAGCAGCCAGACTCAGGTTGATTCCAGCTCCATCTTCAGCGGTATTGAAGGGGCTGAAATGAGTAACAAAGGTCAGGATAAAGGCGTCGTGGTGAACAACGTGAAAGCGAACACCCCGGCGGCGCAGATTGGCCTGAAGAAAGGGGATGTGATTGTCGGCGCTAACCAGCAGCCGGTGAAAAACATCGCCGAACTGCGTAAAATCCTCGACAGCAAACCGTCTGTCCTGGCGCTGAACATTCAGCGTGGCGACAGCAATATCTACCTGTTGATGCAGTAATCTCCCCAAAACCCCTTCCTGTCACAGGAGGGGGTTTCTTTTTGTGATATTTCCCACAACTCCATACTTCTTCCCTTTGCTTTGTGCATCTGCACAATGTCAGCGTTTATTATCTTCTTTATGCTGGAGCTCTGCTCACAGGAGGGCTTTATGGCTGGCTGGCATCTTGATACCAAAATGGCGCAGGATATCGTGGCACGCACGATGCGCATTATTGATACCAATATCAACGTGATGGATGCCCGTGGACGGATCATCGGCAGCGGCGATCGCGAGCGTATTGGGGAATTGCACGAAGGCGCGCTGTTAGTCCTCTCTCAGGGCCGCGTGGTGGATATCGATGATGCCGTTGCGCGTCATCTGCACGGCGTTCGTCAGGGGATCAACCTGCCGCTGCGTCTGGAAGGCGAGATCGTCGGCGTGATTGGCCTGACTGGCGAACCTGAACATCTGCGCAAATATGGCGAACTGGTGTGCATGACAGCGGAGATGATGCTGGAGCAGTCGCGCCTGATGCACCTGCTGGCGCAGGACAGTCGCCTGCGTGAAGAGCTGGTGATGAACCTGATTCAGGCGGAAGAGAACACGCCTGCGTTGACCGAGTGGGCGCAACGTTTAGGTATCGACCTCAATCAGCCGCGCGTGGTGGCGGTGGTGGAAGTCGACAGCGGACAACTCGGCGTGGACAGCGCGATGGCGGAGTTGCAGCAGTTACAGAACGCCCTGACTACCCCGGAGCGTAATAACCTGATTGCGATTGTTTCGCTGACCGAGATGGTGGTGTTAAAACCGGCGCTGAATTCGTTTGGCCGTTGGGATGCCGAAGATCATCGCAAGCGCGTTGAGCAACTGATTGCGCGCATGAAAGAGAACGGGCAGTTGCGCTTTCGCGTTTCGCTGGGCAACTATTTTACCGGGCCTGGCAGTATTGCGCGTTCGTACCGCACTGCGCGCACGACGATGATGGTCGGCAAACAACGAATGCCGGAAAGCCGCAGCTACTTTTATCAGGATTTGATGCTGCCGGTTCTGCTCGACAGTCTGCGCGGCGGCTGGCAGGCCAATGAGCTGGCACGCCCGCTGGTGCGCCTGAAGGCGATGGACAATAACGGCCTGTTGCGCCGCACTCTGGCGGCATGGTTTCGCCACAACGTGCAGCCGCTGGCGACCTCTAAAGCGCTGTTTATTCACCGGAATACGCTGGAGTATCGACTGAATCGTATCTCGGAATTGACCGGGCTGGATTTGGGGAATTTCGACGATCGGCTGCTGCTGTACGTGGCGTTACAGCTCGATGAGCAGCGTTGATTCATTGCCTGATGGCGCTACGCTTATCAGGCCTACGTAGGCCTGATAAGGCGTATGAGGATGTACCTGTAGGCCGGACAAGGCGTATGACGCCGCCATCCGGCAACAAACGGCTTATTTACGCGTCAGTTTTTCCAGATCGGCTTCGATTTCGGTGATCTTATTCGCCACCACGCTTTCCAGATGGCGTAAGTCATCAAGGATCTTACGTTTCAGATCGACTTCAGTGCGATCGCGCTGGCAGATCTGATCGAGTTCGTCGATCACATAGCGCAGGTTTGGACTGATCTCCTGCACCTCTTTGTATCCCTGACCCACCCCATCGGCGACCACGGTTTTGCGCTGGCGGGGGTATTTAAACTTCACGCTTTTGGCAAAGAACTCACCTTTATCCTTCTGGAAATAGATTTTCAGGATATCGTTGTTGGCTTCTTGCCGCAGGCTGTAACGATCGATTTCTTCAGGATTAGTAATGCCCAGACTTTTCAGATTGTCATACATAGCGGTACCCTTAAGCTCACTATAACTATTGAATAATTAACGAAAAGCCCTGTTTCTGCCACTCGCAGATGTAAAAAAAGCGGGCTTAGCCCGCTTTTTCAAATCGCCGTTAGTCGATGGTACGCAACAACTCGTTGATGCCGACCTTGCCGCGGGTTTTGGCGTCGACTTTTTTCACAATCACCGCACAGTACAGGCTGTACTTGCCATCTTTCGATGGCAGGTTGCCGGAAACGACAACGGAGCCTGCCGGAACGCGGCCATAATGGACTTCACCGGTTTCACGGTCGTAAATACGGGTGCTCTGACCAATATAAACGCCCATCGAAATCACCGAGCCTTCTTCGACAATCACGCCTTCTACGACTTCAGAACGCGCGCCGATAAAGCAGTTGTCTTCGATGATGGTCGGGTTCGCCTGCAGCGGCTCCAGTACACCACCGATGCCAACGCCACCGGACAGGTGAACGTTTTTACCGATCTGCGCACAGGAACCCACGGTTGCCCAGGTATCAACCATCGTGCCTTCATCAACGTAAGCGCCGATGTTGACATAGGACGGCATCAGCACGGTGTTACGGGCGATAAATGCACCCTGACGTACCGCCGCGGGCGGAACCACACGGAAGCCTTCTTTCTGGAAACGTGCGTCGTCGTAGTCGGCGAATTTCATCGGCACCTTATCGAAGTAGCGGCTTTCCGCGCCATCGATCACCTGGTTATCGTTGATACGGAAAGAGAGCAGAACCGCTTTCTTCAACCACTGGTGAGTCACCCACTGACCGTCTACCTTTTCTGCCACGCGCAGCGCGCCGGAATCCAGCAGGGAAATCACCTGATTCACCGCTTCACGGGTCACGGTATCCACATTGGCCGGAGTAATGTCGGCACGGCGCTCAAAAGCGGTCTCAATAACGTTCTGTAACTGCTGCATTGTTAAACTCTTTCCCTATAAATAAACACACTACCCTTTATCGTTTGGATTGAGGGCCTCTGTCAACCGTTGATGCACTTCCTGCTGCAGCGCATTATTAAGCGCACGCCGGTCCGCTGTAGCGATTATGAATAAATCTTCTACTCGCTCGCCAATGGTTGTAATTCGGGCGCCATGAAGCGAAATTCCCAGATCGGCAAAAATTTGCCCGACCCTCGCCAGCAGCCCTGGCTGATCGAGCGCGATAAGCTCGAGGAACGATTTGCGGTCAGTGTGCGTGGGCAGGAACGTGACCTCGGTATCGACGGTAAAGTGGCGCAATTTTGCCGGCTGTCGACGCGGCTGCGGCGGCTGCCAACTGCGCTGGGTGATCGCCTGTTCCAGCCCAAAGCGGATGGCTTCATGCCTGTCTGACGACAGCGGGCTGCCGTCCGGTTCCAGGACGATAAAGGTGTCCATCGCCATGCCATCGCGGGTTGTGAAAATCTGCGCATCGTGGACGCTGAGGTTACGTCGGTCCAGCTCGGCGCAGACGGCGGCAAACAGATACGGGCGATCCGGACTCCAGATGAAGATTTCCGTCCCGCCGCGCGTTGCCTGCGGGCTGAGCAGAATTAGCGGCTCGCTGAGATCGTGCTGCAACAGATGACGCGCATGCCAGGCCAACTGGTTCGGGCTGTGGCGCACGAAGTAGTTGGCGCGACAGCGCGACCAGATATGGTGCAACGCTTCTTCATCAATGTTATCCATCCGCAGCAGCGCCAGCGCCTGCAACTGGTGATGGCGCACGCGTTCGCGCATATCCGGCGTGTTTTGCATTCCCCGACGCAGCTGTTTTTCCGTGGCGAAGTACAGTTCACGCAACAGACTTTGCTTCCAGCTGTTCCATAGCGTTTCGTTGGTGGCGCATATATCTGCCACCGTCAGGCAAACCAGGAAGCGCAGGCGATGTTCCGTCTGCACCTCTTCGGCGAACTGCTTAATCACTTCAGGATCCTGAATATCCCGGCGCTGGGCGGTCACCGACATCAGCAGGTGCTGGCGAACCAGCCAGGCAATCAACTGCGTTTCGCGCGAGTTCAGGCCGTGCAGTTCCGCAAACTTGAGCACGTCCTGCGCGCCCAGCACCGAGTGGTCGCCGCCGCGTCCTTTGGCGATGTCATGGAATAGCGCGGCGATGAAAATCAGCTCGGGCTGCCGCAGACGCGGCCAGAGATCCACGCACAGCGGGTGGCGCTGGCGGGTCTCTTCTTTGGCAAAACTTTCCAGCTTCAGCATCACGCGAATCGTGTGCTCGTCTACCGTGTAAGCATGGAACAGGTCAAACTGCATCTGCCCGACAATACGTGACCACTGCGGCATGTAGGCCCACAGCACGCTATGGCGGTGCATCGGCAGCAGGCCGCGGCTGACCGCGCCTGGGTGACGCAGCATACTGAGAAACAACGAGCGCGCCTCCGGGATATAGCACAGCGGCTGGTTCAGGTGGCGGCGCGCATGGCGCAGATGGCGAAGGGTGGTGGAGTAGATCCCGGTGATCGCACTGTTGCGGACCATGGTGTAGAACATCCGCAGGATCGCTTCCGGTTCGCGGATGAACAGATCGTCCTGACGCAGATCGATCAGCGTGCCGCGCAGTTGAAAATCGTCATCAATAGGACGCGGCTTTTCGTCGGCAGACAGCGCGAGGATCGCTTCGTCAAACAGCTGTAGCAGCATCTGGTTGAGTTCAGTGACGCGGCGGGTGACACGGAAATAATCCTTCATCATCTGCTCAACCGGTTCGTTGCCTTCGCCGCTGTAGTTCAGGCGCTGAGCGACGCTCAACTGGCGATCGAACAGCAGGCGGTTATCGTAACGACTGACCACTAAATGCAGGGCAAAACGAATGCGCCACAGAATGTGCAGGCACTCGTTGAGCTCAGCGCGCTCTGCCTGAGTCAAAAAGCCGAAGCCGACCATTTCGTCGAGCGAGGTAGCGCCAAAATGGCGACGGGCGACCCACTGCAGCGTGTGGATATCGCGCAGACCGCCGGGGCTACTTTTGATATCCGGCTCAAGGTTATAGCTGGTGCCGTGATAGCGCTGGTGGCGCTGATGCTGTTCTTCTACTTTGGCGGCGTAGAATTTGTCGGAGGGCCAGAAACCTTCGCTGAAGATATGTTTTTGCAGCTCCAGAAAAAGGGCGACGTCGCCAATCAACAGACGGGTCTCAATCAGGTTGGTGGCGACGGTCAGATCTGACAACCCTTCCAGCAGGCACTCTTCCAGCGTACGCACGCTGTGCCCGACCTCCAGTTTGACGTCCCACAGCAATGTCAGCAGCTCGCCGACCTTTTGCGCCTGATCGTCCGGTAATTTTTTACGACTCAGGATGAGCAGGTCGATATCGGAAAGCGGGTGCAGTTCACCGCGCCCGTATCCGCCAACGGCGACCAGCGCCAGATCGGCAATCTGCCCAAAACCGGCGTCGATCCACAGACGTTGCAGCAACTGGTCGATAAATTCGGTCCGGGCTTCAATCAGCTGTTCGGCGGAAATCCCGCTGTCGAAGGCATCGCCTAACCACTGCTGGAAAGCGTCGATATGCGTTTTGATTCCGGAGACGGTGAGTTCGTCGCGAGACCAGGCCCCCGGGTTCTGCGGCTGACCGGGGAGGGTGGGGAGTGCGGTATTCGCGTGCTGTTCAGGAAGTGTATTCATTATGCGCCACCCATTAAAAAAGCCGGATATGGCGAAAGTGCCTTATCCGGCCTACGGAATAGTGCCATTTGTAGGCCTGATAAGCGAGAGCGCCATCAGGCAAAAAAGTTATGCGTCGTGCGTGAAGACCGCCGGAATAGTGTCATCCTTACGTAACGTCAGAATTTCACAGCCGTTTTCGGTCACCACAATAGTATGCTCGTATTGTGCAGACAAGCTCCGGTCTTTGGTTTTTACCGTCCAGCCATCTTTCATCGTACGGATGCGGTAATCACCGGCGTTGAGCATCGGTTCAATGGTAAAGGTCATGCCCGGCTGCAGCACTACGCCGCCGTCGTCCGCATCATAGTGCAGCACCTGCGGCTCTTCGTGGAAGCCGCGGCCAATACCGTGTCCGCAGTATTCACGCACCACGGAGAAACCTTCGCCTTCCGCATATTTCTGGATCGCCGCGCCGAGAGTCCGCAGACGGATACCCGGTTTCACCATTCGCAGCGCCAGATACAGGCTTTCCTGGGTGACGCGGCACAGACGTTCGCCCAGAATGGTCGGTTTGCCGACGATAAACATTTTGGAGGTATCGCCGTGGTACTCGTCTTTAATGACGGTCACGTCGATGTTGACGATATCGCCATCTTTTAGATGTTTGGCATCATCCGGGATACCGTGACACACCACTTCATTAATAGAGATGCAGACGGATTTCGGATAACCGTGATAGCCGAGGCAAGCAGAGATCGCATGCTGCTCGTTAACGATGTAGTCGTTACAGATACGATCCAGTTCACCCGTGCTGACACCCGGTTTGATATACGGTTCGATCATCTCCAGCACTTCCGCGGCCAGACGGCCCGCGACGCGCATTTTTTCGATTTCTTCAGGGGTCTTGATTGAGATAGCCATGAATTCTGTCCATCAGTGTCGGTTATTTCGACAATAATTGTGTAAGTGCTGTCAATGGTATCAGCCTGGGGTATACCCTGCCAAATTGAGAATCATTCTGAACTTCGCCTTTCGTGCCACAAGCGCGTTGACTGCATTTTTTCACCCCAGTCACTGACAAGGTGTAAGCGCCTGGGGAGGCTAAAATTTGCCGCTTTCTTGTAACACGAAATTCATCGTTCAATTCAGCACAGACCGCCAACAATTATTGGTGTCCACGGCGTATTTGTGGTATAAAGCGCGCCGGACTTCCGATCTCATTTCGTATACACAGAATGGGCGGAAGCGACAAATCTCACTTTGTGTAACAACACACACGTATCGGCACATATTCCGGGGTGCCCTTTGGGGTCGGTAATATGGGATACGTGGAGGCATAACCCCAACTTAATCTATAGAGGTTTTAATCATGGCAACTGTTTCCATGCGCGACATGCTCAAGGCTGGTGTTCACTTCGGTCACCAGACCCGTTACTGGAACCCGAAAATGAAGCCGTTCATCTTCGGTGCGCGTAACAAAGTTCACATCATCAACCTTGAGAAAACGGTACCGATGTTCAATGAAGCTCTGGCTGAACTGAACAAGATTGCTTCTCGTAAAGGTAAAATCCTTTTCGTTGGTACTAAACGCGCTGCAAGCGAAGCGGTGAAAGACGCTGCTAACAGCTGCGACCAGTTCTTCGTGAACCATCGCTGGCTGGGCGGTATGCTGACTAACTGGAAAACCGTTCGTCAGTCCATCAAACGTCTGAAAGACCTGGAAACTCAGTCTCAGGACGGTACTTTCGAAAAGCTGACCAAGAAAGAAGCGCTGATGCGTACTCGTGAGCTTGAGAAACTGGAAAACAGCCTGGGCGGTATCAAAGACATGGGCGGTCTGCCGGACGCTCTGTTCGTCATCGATGCTGACCACGAGCACATTGCTATCAAAGAAGCAAACAACCTGGGTATTCCGGTATTTGCTATCGTTGATACCAACTCTGATCCGGACGGTGTTGACTTCGTTATCCCGGGTAACGACGACGCAATCCGTGCTGTTAGCCTGTACCTAGGCGCTGTCGCTGCAACCGTTCGTGAAGGCCGTTCTCAGGATCTGGCTTCCCAGGCGGAAGAAAGCTTCGTAGAAGCTGAATAATAAGGCTTGATAACTTCCCTGAGATAGTTCGAGTGAAGACAACGCACCTGCGGCTCGGAATATGAAGGGGAAGAGCCCTTATAAACCAGGTAGTATCATGTTTGGTTAGGGGGCCTGTATATGGCCCCCTTTTTCACTTTTAAATCTGTGTGGTTTAACGCCGGGCAGATCAAATCTTCCGAGGATTTTAGAATGGCTGAAATTACCGCATCCCTGGTAAAAGAGCTGCGTGAGCGTACTGGCGCAGGCATGATGGATTGCAAAAAAGCACTGACTGAAGCTAATGGCGACATCGAGCTGGCAATCGAAAACATGCGTAAGTCTGGCGCTATCAAAGCGGCGAAAAAAGCAGGCAACGTTGCTGCTGACGGCGTAATCAAAACCAAAATCGACGGCAACATCGCTTTCATTCTGGAAGTTAACTGCCAGACTGACTTCGTTGCTAAAGATGGTGGTTTCCAGGCATTTGCTGACAAAGTGCTGGACGCTGCTGTTGCCGGCAAAATCACTGACGTTGAAGTGCTGAAAGCGCAGTTCGAAGAAGAGCGCGTTGCGCTGGTAGCGAAAATTGGTGAGAACATCAACATCCGCCGTATCGCTTCCCTGGAAGGCGACGTTCTGGGTAGCTACCAGCACGGTGCGCGCATCGGTGTTCTGGTTGCCGCTAAAGGCGCTGACGAAGAGCTGGTTAAGCAGCTGGCAATGCACGTTGCTGCAAGCAAGCCTGAATTCGTTAAGCCGGAAGACGTGTCTGCTGAAGTGGTAGAAAAAGAATACCAGGTTCAGTTGGACATCGCGATGCAGTCTGGTAAGCCGAAAGAAATCGCAGAGAAAATGGTTGAAGGCCGCATGAAGAAATTCACCGGCGAAGTTTCTCTGACGGGTCAGCCTTTCGTTATGGAGCCGAGCAAGTCTGTTGGTCAGCTGCTGAAAGAGCACAACGCTGACGTGACTGGCTTCATCCGCTTCGAAGTGGGCGAAGGCATCGAGAAAGTTGAGACTGACTTTGCAGCAGAAGTTGCTGCGATGTCCAAGCAGTCTTAATTGTCGAAAAGGAGCCGCCTGAGGGCGGCTTCTTTTTGTCACCCGTCACGCAAAAATCAGTATGGCTCTTATTTCGTTGTACTGAGTAGCGACATATCATTGTCGCCAGAATTTACCCCCATTTTTAATCGTTGACAGTCTCAGGAAAGAAACATGGCTACCAATGCAAAACCCGTCTATAAACGCATTCTGCTTAAGTTAAGTGGCGAAGCTCTGCAGGGTTCGGAAGGCTTCGGTATTGACGCAAGCATACTGGATCGTATGGCTCAGGAAATCAAAGAACTGGTTGAACTGGGTATTCAGGTTGGTGTGGTGATTGGTGGCGGTAACTTGTTCCGTGGTGCTGGTCTGGCGAAAGCGGGTATGAACCGCGTTGTGGGCGACCACATGGGCATGCTGGCCACCGTGATGAACGGCCTGGCAATGCGCGATGCGCTTCACCGCGCCTATGTGAACGCCCGCCTGATGTCCGCCATTCCACTGAATGGCGTATGCGACAACTACAGTTGGGCAGAGGCTATCAGCCTGCTGCGTAATAACCGCGTGGTTATCCTCTCTGCGGGTACCGGTAATCCTTTCTTCACCACTGACTCTGCGGCGTGCCTGCGCGGCATTGAAATCGAAGCCGACGTGGTGCTGAAAGCGACAAAAGTCGATGGCGTCTTTACCGCCGATCCGGCGAAAGATCCTTCGGCCACCATGTATGAGCAACTGACATACAACGAAGTGCTGGATAAAGAGCTGAAAGTGATGGATCTGGCCGCGTTTACGCTGGCGCGTGACCATAAGTTGCCGATTCGTGTCTTCAACATGAACAAGCCAGGCGCGCTGCGTCGCGTGGTCATGGGTGAAAAAGAAGGCACGTTAATTACGGAATAATTCCCGTAATGTAGAAATCGGGGTAAGATTCCGCGTTAATATCGCGGGCTTACCCGTAATATTTTAATCAGGGCTATACTAAGCACACCTCTACAGGTGTACTGTCTGGTCTGACTGAGACAAGTTTTCAAGGATTCGTAACGTGATTAGCGATATCAGAAAAGATGCTGAAGTACGCATGGAAAAATGCGTAGAAGCGTTCAAAAACCAAATCAGCAAAATACGCACGGGTCGTGCTTCTCCCAGCCTGCTGGATGGCATTGTCGTGGAATATTACGGCACGCCAACGCCGCTGCGTCAGCTGGCAAGCGTAACGGTAGAAGATTCCCGTACCCTGAAAATCAACGTGTTTGACCGCTCCATGAGCCCGGCCGTTGAGAAAGCGATTATGGCTTCGGATCTCGGTCTGAACCCGAGCTCCGCAGGCAGCGACATTCGCGTTCCGCTGCCTCCGCTGACGGAAGAGCGTCGTAAAGATCTGACGAAAATCGTTCGTGGCGAAGCTGAACAGGCGCGTGTTGCCGTACGTAACGTCCGCCGTGACGCGAACGACAAAGTGAAAGCACTGCTGAAAGACAAAGAGATCAGCGAAGATGACGATCGCCGTTCTCAGGACGACGTACAGAAAATGACGGATGCTGCCATCAAGAAAGTGGATGCGGCGCTGGCAGATAAAGAAGCAGAACTGATGCAGTTCTGATTCCGCTGTACGCTCAAAACGCCGCTCAGAAGATCGTTTAGGATCGGCTGGCGGCGTTTTGCTTTTTATCCTGTCTCTTTTTTCGGATGTTTGATGAAGCAATTAACCATTCTGGGTTCGACCGGCTCTATCGGTTGCAGCACGCTGGACGTGGTGCGCCAAAACCCTGAGCACTTTCGCGTTATCGCGCTGGTGGCAGGTAAAAATGTCAGCCGTATGGTGGAGCAGTGCCTGGAATTCTCTCCGCGTTATGCCGTGATGGACGATGACGCCAGCGCGCGCCTTCTCAATGACGCGCTGAAGCAGCATGGTAGCCAGACGGGCGTTCTCAGCGGGCAACAGGCGGCTTGTGATATGGCGGCGCTTGATGAGGTCGATCAGGTTATGGCGGCCATCGTTGGCGCGGCGGGCCTGCTGCCAACGCTTGCCGCGATTCGCGCGGGAAAAACCATTCTGCTGGCAAACAAAGAATCTCTGGTGACCTGTGGACGCCTGTTCATGGACGCCGTGAAGCACAGTAAAGCCCGACTTTTACCGGTAGACAGCGAACATAACGCTATTTTTCAGAGTATGCCCCAACCCATTCAACACAATCTGGGATACGCTGACCTGGAGCAGAATGGCGTGATGTCCGTTTTGCTTACCGGGTCTGGTGGCCCGTTCCGGGAAACGCCGCTGCATGAACTGGTGTCAATGACGCCCGATCAGGCATGCCGTCATCCGAACTGGTCGATGGGACGTAAGATCTCCGTCGACTCAGCCACTATGATGAATAAAGGTCTGGAATACATTGAAGCGCGTTGGTTGTTTAACGCCAGTGCCCGTCAGATGGAAGTGCTGATTCACCCACAGTCGGTGATTCACTCGATGGTGCGTTATCAGGACGGCAGCGTTCTGGCGCAACTGGGTGAGCCAGACATGCGCACGCCTATCGCACATACGATGGCCTGGCCGAATCGCGTAACCTCTGGCGTTGCGCCGCTCGATTTCTGCAAACTCAGTGCGTTGACGTTTAGCGCGCCGGATTACCAACGCTACCCGTGCCTGAAACTGGCGATGGAGGCGTTTGAGCAGGGGCAGGCCGCCACAACCGCGCTGAATGCAGCGAATGAAATTGTCGTTGCTGCATTTCTTGCTGAAGAAATACGCTTTACCGATATTGCCGATCTCAACTTAGCCGTGCTGGAGCAGATGGATCTACAGGAACCGCAGAGCGTTGATGACGTACTGAGGGTCGATGCGATTGCGCGAGAAGTCGCCAGAAAACAAGTGATGCGACTCGCAAGCTGAGGATTATCCTCCTGGAGAAGATCGTGCTATTTGTTAGCGTTGTGCTTCAGTGATATAGTCTGCGCCACCTGATCGCAGGTATTTGGCTTTTTTCGGTCAGGTAAGCCGTGGTTTGACACGGCTTTTTTGTGTAAAGGCTTCAGTATTCCTGAGTACCGCTAAATCCTTTCAGGGACTATAAACGCGTTATGTTGTCTGCAACTCAACCAGTAAGCGAAAATTTGCCTGCACATGGCTGTCGTCATGTTGCGATCATTATGGATGGCAATGGTCGCTGGGCGAAAAAGCAAGGGAAGATTCGCGCATTTGGGCATAAGGCCGGAGCGAAATCCGTCCGCCGTGCCGTCTCTTTTGCTGCCAACAATGGTATTGATGCGTTAACGCTGTATGCCTTTAGTAGTGAAAACTGGAACCGACCGGCGCAGGAAGTGAGTGCGTTAATGGAGCTATTTGTGTGGGCGCTTGATAGTGAAGTTAAAAGCCTGCATCGCCATAACGTCCGCCTGCGCATTATTGGCGACACCAGTCGATTTAACTCGCGTTTGCAAGAACGTATTCGTAAGTCTGAAGCGCTTACCGCCCAGAATACCGGGTTGACGCTGAATATTGCGGCGAATTACGGCGGACGTTGGGACATTGTCCAGGGAGTCAGACAACTGGCAGAACAGGTGCAGGAAGGTTTACTGCGTCCTGATCAGATTGATGAAGACATGCTCAACCAACAAATCTGTATGCATGAGCTGGCTCCGGTGGATTTAGTAATTAGGACTGGGGGAGAGCATCGAATAAGTAACTTTTTGCTTTGGCAAATTGCCTATGCCGAACTTTACTTTACAGATGTTCTCTGGCCCGATTTCGATGAACAAGACTTTGAAGGTGCACTGCATGCCTTTGCTAATCGAGAGCGTCGTTTCGGCGGCACCGAGCCCGGTGATGACAAAGCCTGATGGGGGTCGCTTTTGCTGAAGTATCGCCTGATTTCTGCTTTCGTTTTAATACCCGTGGTCATCGCGGCGCTGTTTCTGCTGCCGCCGGTGGGGTTTGCCATTGTGACGCTGGTTGTTTGTATGCTGGCCGCGTGGGAATGGGGACAATTTAGCGGTTTTGCCACGCGCACGCAGCGCGTCTGGCTGGCGGTGCTGTGTGGGTTATTGCTCGCACTGATGCTGTTTCTGTTGCCGGAATACCATCATAATATTCACCAGCCGTTGGTCGAAGTCTCGTTGTGGGCATCGTTGGGCTGGTGGGGCGTTGCGTTAGTGCTGGTGTTTTTTTACCCCGACTCGGCGACGATCTGGCGTAATTCGAAGACATTACGCATAATTTTTGGCGTGCTCACGATCGTTCCCTTCTTCTGGGGAATGCTGGCGCTGCGTGCCTGGCACTATGACGAGAATCATTACAGTGGCGCAATATGGCTGCTCTATGTCATGATCCTGGTCTGGGGTGCAGACTCCGGGGCGTATATGTTTGGCAAACTATTTGGCAAACATAAACTGGCGCCGAAAGTGTCGCCGGGGAAAACCTGGCAGGGCTTTTTTGGTGGCCTTGCCACAGCGGCTGTGATCTCCTGGGGTTACGGCATGTGGGCGAATCTGGATGTTGCGCCTGTCACCTTATTAATCTGTTCTATTGTCGCTGCGCTGGCCTCCGTGCTGGGCGATCTGACCGAGAGCATGTTTAAGCGTGAAGCAGGAATTAAAGACAGCGGTCATTTGATTCCAGGACACGGTGGTATTCTGGACCGTATTGACAGCCTGACGGCGGCAGTACCGGTCTTTGCTTGCCTGTTGTTACTGGTATTCAAGACGCTTTAACGGAAGGTTTTATGCTGAGTATTCTCTGGAATCTGGCTGCATTCATTGTCGCACTGGGTGTGCTGATCACCGTGCATGAATTTGGTCATTTCTGGGTTGCCCGGCGCTGCGGTGTCCGTGTCGAGCGATTTTCCATTGGATTTGGTAAAGCGCTCTGGCGCCGTACCGATCGGTCCGGGACCGAATATGTCATCGCCCTGATCCCGCTGGGCGGTTATGTCAAAATGCTGGATGAGCGCGCGGAACCGGTGATCCCGGAACTGCGTCACCACGCTTTCAACAATAAAACCGTCGGCCAGCGCGCAGCGATCATCGCCGCCGGTCCGGTTGCCAATTTCCTCTTTGCCATCTTCGCTTACTGGCTGGTGTTTATCATCGGCGTCCCTGGTGTTCGTCCGGTTGTTGGTGAAATAACGCCCAACTCGATTGCCGCCCAGGCGCAAATTATTCCAGGCACGGAACTTAAAGCCGTTGATGGTATCGAAACCCCTGATTGGGACGCAGTGCGTTTACAGCTGGTCGCAAAAATTGGCGACGAACAGACGACAATCAGCGTGGCGCCTTTCGGCAGCAACCAGCGACAGGAAAAAACGCTGGATTTGCGGCAGTGGGCATTTGAGCCTGATAAGGAAGATCCTGTATCTTCTTTAGGGATTCGACCGCGTGGACCACAGATTGAACCGGTGCTGTCAGAAGTCCAGGCACAGTCCGCCGCAAGTAAGGCGGGTTTGCAAGCTGGCGACAGGATCGTTAAAGTCGATGGTCAACCGCTAACGCAGTGGATGACGTTCGTGAACCTGGTGCGCGATAATCCGGGTCAGCCGTTAGCGCTGGAAATTGAAAGGCAGGGCAGTGCCTTGTCTTTAACATTAATTCCGGATTCGAAAACGGGTAATGGGAAGGCAGAAGGGTTTGCCGGTGTTGTGCCGAAAATCATTCCTCTGCCGGATGAGTACAAGACAGTACGCCAGTATGGGCCGTTCAGCGCCATTGCACAGGCCACGGATAAAACGTGGCAGTTGATGAAGCTGACGGTCAGTATGCTGGGAAAATTGATAACCGGTGATGTGAAACTGAACAACCTCAGTGGGCCGATTTCTATCGCTCAGGGGGCTGGGATGTCAGCGGAGTTCGGGGTGATTTATTATCTGATGTTCCTTGCGCTGATTAGCGTGAACTTAGGGATAATCAACCTGTTTCCGCTGCCCGTTCTTGACGGGGGGCATCTGCTGTTCCTGGCGATTGAAAAGCTTAAGGGCGGGCCGGTATCCGAGCGGGTTCAAGACTTTAGTTATCGCATTGGCTCGATATTGCTGGTGCTGTTAATGGGGCTTGCACTTTTCAATGATTTCTCTCGGTTGTAAGAGAGTTAGTTAGGAAGAACGCATAATAACGATGGCGATGAAAAAGTTGCTCATAGCGTCGCTGCTGTTTAGCAGCGCGACCGTATACGGTGCTGAAGGGTTCGTAGTGAAGGACATTCATTTCGAAGGCCTGCAGCGTGTCGCCGTTGGTGCGGCCCTCCTCAGTATGCCGGTGCGCACAGGCGACACGGTTAATGATGAAGATATCAGTAATACCATTCGCGCACTGTTTGCCACTGGCAACTTTGAGGATGTTCGTGTCCTTCGCGATGGCGATACGCTTCTGGTTCAGGTAAAAGAACGTCCGACTATTGCCAGCATCACCTTCTCCGGTAACAAATCGGTGAAAGATGACATGCTGAAGCAAAACCTCGAGGCTTCTGGCGTGCGTGTTGGCGAATCTTTGGATCGCACCACCATTGCCGATATCGAGAAAGGTCTGGAAGACTTCTACTACAGCGTCGGTAAATACAGTGCCAGCGTGAAAGCCGTTGTCACGCCACTGCCACGCAACCGTGTTGACCTTAAACTGGTATTCCAGGAAGGGGTATCGGCGAAGATCCAGCAGATCAATATCGTCGGTAATCATGCCTTCAGCACGGATGAACTGATCTCTCACTTCCAGTTGCGTGATGAAGTTCCGTGGTGGAACGTCGTTGGCGATCGCAAATACCAGAAGCAGAAACTGGCGGGTGACCTTGAAACCCTGCGCAGTTACTATCTGGATCGCGGTTACGCGCGTTTCAACATCGACTCAACGCAGGTCAGCCTGACCCCGGATAAGAAAGGGATCTACATTACCGTGAACATCACGGAAGGCGAGCAGTATAAGCTTTCTGGCGTTCAGGTAACGGGGAACCTGGCGGGGCACTCTGCGGAGATCGAAAGCCTGACCAAAATTGAGCCGGGCGAACTCTACAACGGCACCAAAGTGACCAAAATGGAAGATGATATTAAGAAGCTTCTGGGTCGCTATGGTTACGCCTATCCGCGTGTTCAGTCACAGCCGGAAATCAACGATACTGACAAAACCGTTATGCTGCGCGTAAACGTTGATGCGGGTAACCGTTTCTACGTGCGTAAGATCCGTTTTGAAGGTAACGACACGTCCAAAGATGCCGTCCTGCGTCGCGAAATGCGCCAGATGGAAGGGGCATGGCTGGGCAGTGATATGGTTGATCAGGGTAAAGAGCGTCTGAACCGTCTGGGTTACTTTGAAACGGTCGACACCGACACGCAGCGTGTTCCGGGCAGCCCGGACCAGGTTGATGTGGTCTATAAGGTGAAAGAGCGTAATACCGGTAGCTTCAACTTCGGTGTCGGTTACGGTACGGAAAGCGGCGTAAGCTTCCAGGCGGGTGTTCAGCAGGATAACTGGCTGGGTACGGGTTACGCGGTAGGGATTAACGGTACCAAGAACGATTACCAGACCTACAGCGAACTGTCCGTCACCAACCCATACTTCACCGTTGATGGCGTGAGTCTGGGTGGTCGTATCTTCTATAACGACTTCGATGCGAATGATGCGGATCTGTCTGACTATACCAACAAAAGTTACGGTACAGACGTTACGCTGGGCTTCCCGATCAACGAATACAACACCTTGCGTGCGGGTTTAGGGTATGTGCATAACTCCCTGTCCAACATGCAACCGCAGGTCGCGATGTGGCGTTATTTGAACTCCGTAGGTGAATACCCGGATAACTCGAATGACCGCAACTCCTACAGCGCCAATGACTTCACCTTCAACTATGGTTGGACCTATAACAAGCTTGACCGTGGCTTCTTCCCGACGGAAGGGACGCGCGTCAACCTGAACGGTAAGGTGACGATCCCGGGCTCTGATAACGAGTTCTACAAAGCGACGCTGGATACCGCGACCTACGTGCCGATCGATGACGATCACAAGTGGGTGGTTCTCGGTCGTACCCGTTGGGGTTACGGCGATGGATTCGGCGGCAAAGAGATGCCGTTCTATGAGAACTTCTATGCCGGTGGCTCCAGTACCGTGCGTGGCTTCCAGTCCAACACCATTGGTCCGAAAGCGGTCTATTTCCCGTCCAGCAGTCGTCATGATGGTGATAACGACTACGATAACGAATGTGAGAGCACTCAGTCAGCACCGTGTAAATCGGATGACGCAGTGGGCGGTAACGCGATGGCTGTCGCCAGCCTGGAATTCATTACTCCAACGCCGTTCATCAGCGATAAGTATGCGAACTCGGTCCGTACCTCATTCTTCTGGGATATGGGTACCGTCTGGGATACTAACTGGGATTCAAGTGCATATTCCGGTTATCCAGACTACAGTGATCCGAGCAATATCCGTATGTCTGCTGGTATCGCATTACAATGGATGTCCCCATTGGGGCCGTTGGTCTTCTCCTACGCCCAGCCGTTTAAGGACTACGATGGAGACAAAAAAGAGCAGTTCCAGTTTAACATTGGTAAAACCTGGTAATTGTTCTTCGCAAAGGAATGTAATGGTAGTGTAGCGATGACTTTAGGCGATCTTGCATGGGATCGCCTGGCCACGCAAAGAACTGCACCTTCGAGTGCAAATGGGATGGTAAGGAGTTTATTGTGAAAAAGTGGTTATTAGCGGCAGGTCTCGGTTTAGCAATGGTTACGTCTGCACAGGCTGCTGACAAAATTGCTATCGTCAACATGGGTAGCCTGTTCCAGCAGGTTGCACAGAAGACCGGTGTTTCCAACACGTTGGAAAATGAGTTTAAAGGCCGCGCGAGCGAACTGCAGCGTATGGAATCCGATCTGCAATCTAAAATGCAGCGTCTGCAGTCCATGAAAGCAGGTAGCGATCGTACTAAGCTGGAAAAAGACGTAATGGCTCAGCGCCAGACCTTCTCTCAGAAAGCGCAGGCTTTTGAGCAGGATCGTGCACGTCGTTCCAACGAAGAACGTGGCAAACTGGTTACTCGTATCCAGACTGCTGTGAAATCTGTTGCCAGCAGCCAGAGCATCGATCTGGTCGTTGACGCGAACACCGTTGCTTACAACAGCAGCGATGTAAAAGACATCACCGCTGACGTACTGAAACAGGTTAAATAAGTAATGCCTTCAATTCGACTGGCTGATTTAGCAGAGCAGTTGGATGCAGAATTACACGGTGATGGCGATCTCGTCATCACCGGCGTTGCGTCCATGCAATCTGCGCAAACAGGTCACATTACGTTCATGGTGAATCCGAAATACCGTGAGCACCTGGCCTTATGCCAGGCGTCTGCCGTTGTCATGACGCAGGACGATCTTCCTTTTGCTAAGAGTGCTGCGCTGGTAGTGAAGAATCCCTACCTGACGTACGCGCGAATGGCGCAAATTTTAGATACCACGCCGCAGCCGGCACAGAACATTGCACCGAGTGCAGTGGTTGATGCGACGGCAACGCTGGGTAGCAATGTTTCAATTGGCGCAAATGCGGTGATTGAGTCTGGCGTGGAGCTGGGCGATAACGTGGTTATCGGCCCGGGCTGTTTCGTCGGGAAAAATACGAAAATTGGGGCCGGTTCGCGTCTGTGGGCGAATGTATCGGTTTACCACGACATTCAGATCGGTGAGAATTGCCTGATCCAGTCCAGTACGGTCATTGGTGCTGACGGTTTTGGCTATGCCAACGATCGCGGCAACTGGGTGAAGATCCCGCAGTTGGGTCGCGTCATTATTGGCGATCGCGTGGAGATCGGCGCCTGTACCACCATCGACCGTGGTGCGCTGGATGATACCGTGATCGGCAATGGGGTTATCATTGATAACCAGTGTCAGATTGCACATAACGTTGTGATTGGCGACAATACGGCGGTTGCCGGGGGCGTCATCATGGCGGGCAGCCTGAAGATTGGCCGTTATTGCATGATCGGCGGTGCCAGCGTAATCAACGGGCATATGGAAATATGCGACAAGGTTACCGTGACGGGCATGGGTATGGTGATGCGTCCCATCACTGAACCTGGCGTCTATTCCTCAGGCATTCCGCTGCAACCTAACAAAGTATGGCGTAAGACAGCCGCACTGGTGATGAACATTGATGATATGAGCAAGCGCCTCAAAGCCATTGAGCGCAAGGTTAATCAACAAGACTAACTCTCACCCGGTCACACATACTTTACGGCCTGTCGGCATTCATACGATTGCGGCAGGCCGTGTTATTATTGGCTTTTAGCATATTTGGACAGGAAGAGTATTTTGACTACTAACACTCATACTCTGCATATTGAAGAGATTTTAGAACTTCTGCCGCACCGTTTTCCGTTTTTACTGGTTGACCGCGTGCTGGACTTTGAAGAAGGTCGTTTTTTGCGTGCAGTGAAAAATGTCTCCGTTAACGAGCCGTTTTTCCAGGGGCATTTCCCGGGTAAACCGATTTTCCCTGGCGTGCTGATTCTGGAAGCCATGGCACAGGCTACCGGTATTCTTGCGTTTAAAAGCGTTGGGAAACTGGAGCCAGGAGAACTCTACTATTTCGCCGGTATTGATGAAGCACGCTTTAAGCGTCCCGTCGTGCCAGGCGATCAGATGATCATGGAAGTCACTTTCGAGAAAACGCGCCGTGGCCTGACCCGCTTTAAAGGGGTTGCGCTGGTTGACGGTAAAGTAGTTTGCGAAGCAACGATGATGTGCGCTCGTAGCCGGGAGGCCTGATACGTGATTGATAAATCCGCCTTTATTCATCCAACCGCCATTGTGGAAGAGGGCGCCTCACTCGGCGCTAACGTTCACATTGGTCCTTTTTGCCTTGTTGGACCCCATGTTGAAATTGGTGAGGGTACCGTACTGAAGTCTCACGTTGTCGTGAATGGTCATACCAAAATTGGCCGCGATAACGAGATATATCAGTTCGCCTCCATCGGTGAAGTGAACCAGGATCTGAAATATGCTGGTGAACCGACCCGTGTGGAAATTGGCGATCGTAACCGCATTCGCGAAAGCGTTACCATTCATCGTGGCACAGTGCAGGGCGGTGGATTGACGAAGGTGGGCAGCGATAACTTACTGATGATCAATGCCCATGTGGCACACGATTGCACAATAGGAGATCGCTGTATTCTGGCGAATAACGCCACGCTTGCCGGTCACGTCTCGCTGGATGATTACGTCATCATCGGTGGCATGACCGCCGTGCACCAATTCTGCATTATTGGCGCACACGTGATGGTCGGCGGCTGTTCTGGCGTTGCTCAGGACGTTCCGCCGTACGTTATTGCGCAGGGCAACCACGCGACGCCGTTTGGCGTCAACATCGAAGGCCTGAAGCGTCGCGGATTTACTCGCGAAGCGATCACCGCCATCCGCAATGCTTACAAAGCGTTGTACCGTAGCGGCAAAACGCTGGAAGACGTAAAACCGGAAATCGCCGAACTGGCGAAGCAGTATCCGGAAGTACAGGCGTTCAGCGATTTCTTTGCCCGCTCAACGCGCGGTCTGATTCGTTAATGGCTCAACAGCGCCCCTTAACGATTGCCCTGGTCGCCGGAGAAACCTCCGGCGATATTCTTGGTGCTGGCTTAATCCGGGCGCTGAAAGCGCGCGTACCTGACGCGCGTTTTGTCGGCGTCGCAGGCCCACGCATGCAGGCCGAAGGCTGTGAAGCCTGGTATGAAATGGAAGAACTGGCGGTGATGGGCATTGTGGAAGTGCTTGGACGCCTGCGTCGTCTGCTGCATATCCGCGCCGATCTGACCCGTCGATTCACCGAGCTACAGCCCGATGTCTTCGTTGGTATTGATGCACCCGATTTCAATATCACCCTCGAAGGGAATCTGAAAAAACAGGGCATCAAAACGATTCATTACGTCAGTCCGTCCGTCTGGGCGTGGCGACAGAAACGCGTTTTCAAAATAGGCAGATCCACCAACATGGTTCTGGCTTTTCTGCCTTTCGAAAAAGCGTTTTACGACAAGTACAACGTGCCGTGCCGTTTTATCGGTCACACCATGGCGGATGCAATGCCGCTGGACCCGGATAAAAACGCGGCGCGAGATGTGCTGGGGATCCCCCACGACGCGCACTGTCTGGCGTTATTACCCGGCAGTCGCGGTGCAGAAGTAGAAATGCTCAGCGCCGACTTCCTGAAAACGGCTCAACTGTTGCGCCAGAGCTATCCCGACCTTGAGGTGGTGGTGCCATTGGTGAACGCCAAACGGCGCGAGCAGTTTGAGCAGATCAAAGCGGAAGTCGCCCCGACGCTTTCCGTCCATCTGTTGGATGGGATGGCGCGAGAAGCGATGATCGCCAGCGATGCCGCGCTGCTGGCATCCGGTACCGCTGCGCTCGAGTGTATGCTGGCGAAATGCCCGATGGTGGTGGGATATCGCATGAAGCCCTTTACGTTCTGGCTGGCAAAGCGACTGGTGAAGACAGATTATGTCTCACTGCCGAACCTGCTGGCGGGAAGGGAACTGGTGAAAGAGCTGTTGCAGGAAGAGTGCGAGCCGCAAAAGCTGGCTGAGGCACTTCTCCCCTTGCTGGCAAACGGTAAAACCAGCCATGCGATGCACGATACTTTCCGCGAACTGCATCAGCAGATCCGCTGTAATGCTGATGAGCAGGCGGCGGATGCGGTCCTGGAGTTAGCACGATGATCGAATTTGTTTATCCGCACACGCATTTAGTGGCGGGTGTGGATGAAGTCGGACGCGGTCCGTTGGTCGGCGCGGTCGTCACCGCTGCCGTGATCCTCGACCCGGCTCGCCCGATTGTGGGTCTTAACGATTCCAAAAAATTATCTGAAAAGCGCCGTCTGGCGCTGTATGACGAAATCAAAGAAAAAGCGTTGAGCTGGAGCCTCGGTCGTGCGGAACCGCACGAGATCGATGAGCTGAATATTCTCCACGCCACAATGCTGGCCATGCAGCGAGCGGTGGCGGGGTTATCTATTGCGCCGGAATATGTGCTGATCGACGGTAATCGCTGCCCGGCATTGCCTGTGCCGTCTCTGGCGGTGGTGAAGGGCGACAGCCGGGTGGCAGAGATCAGCGCCGCGTCTATTCTTGCAAAAGTCACGCGTGACGCCGAAATGGCCGCGTTGGATAGCGTTTTCCCGCAATATGGTTTTGCCCAGCACAAAGGGTATCCAACCGCTTTCCATCTGGAAAAACTGGCTGAACATGGCGCAACGGAGCATCACCGACGTAGTTTTGCTCCCGTTAAACGCGCACTGGGACTCGCGTCCTGATTCTTGTGTCGAAGGAATCTGAAGATGTCTGAACCTCGTTTCGTCCACCTGCGGGTGCACAGCGACTACTCCATGATCGATGGGCTGGCGAAAACCGGGCCGCTGGTGAAAAAGGCGGCCGCGTTGGGCATGCCTGCGCTGGCGATCACCGATTTTACTAACCTCTGTGGTCTGGTTAAGTTCTACGGAGCGGGTCATGGCGCAGGGATTAAACCCATTGTTGGCGCTGATTTCCATGTTCAGAGCGAGCTGATGGGGGATGAACTCACGCATCTGACGGTGCTCGCTGCGAATAACACCGGTTATCAAAATCTCACCCTGCTGATCTCCAAAGCCTATCAGCGTGGCTATGGTGCGGCGGGGCCGATTATTGACCGTGACTGGCTGATCGAACTGAAAGAAGGGTTGATCCTGCTGTCTGGCGGGCGCATGGGTGACGTCGGGCGCAGTCTGCTGCGCGGCAACAGCGTGCTGGTCGAAGAGTGTGTCGCTTTCTACGAAGAACACTTTCCGGATCGTTATTTCCTTGAGCTGATCCGAACCGGCAGACCTGATGAAGAGAATTATCTGCATGCTGCCGTTGCGCTGGCGGAAGCACGCGGTTTGCCGGTGGTCGCCACCAACGACGTGCGTTTCATCAATAGTGAAGACTTTGACGCGCATGAAATTCGCGTTGCTATTCACGATGGCTTCACCCTCGACGATCCCAAACGTCCGCGTAACTACTCGCCGCAGCAATATATGCGTTCGGAAGAGGAGATGTGCGAACTTTTCTCCGATATTCCGGAAGCGCTGGAAAACACCGTCGAAATAGCAAAACGCTGCAACGTCACGGTGCGTCTGGGCGAGTACTTCCTGCCGCAGTTCCCGACCGGCGATATGACCACGGAAGATTTCTTGGTCCAGAAATCGAAAGAGGGACTGGAAGAGCGCCTGGCCTTCCTGTTCCCGGATGAAGCCGAGCGGAAAGAGAAACGTCCGCCATACGATGAACGTCTGGATATCGAACTACAGGTAATCAACCAGATGGGGTTCCCGGGCTACTTCCTCATCGTTATGGAATTTATCCAGTGGTCGAAAGACAACGGCGTGCCGGTAGGTCCGGGCCGTGGTTCTGGTGCGGGCTCGCTGGTGGCTTACGCGCTGAAAATTACCGATCTCGATCCGCTGGAATTTGACCTGCTGTTCGAACGTTTCCTTAACCCGGAACGTGTCTCCATGCCCGACTTCGACGTTGACTTCTGTATGGAGAAACGCGACCAGGTCATTGAGCACGTGGCCGACATGTACGGCCGTGATGCGGTGTCGCAGATCATTACCTTCGGTACGATGGCGGCGAAAGCGGTTATCCGCGACGTGGGCCGCGTGCTGGGCCACCCGTACGGTTTTGTCGACAGGATTTCGAAACTGGTCCCGCCCGATCCGGGGATGACGCTGGCGAAAGCCTTTGAAGCCGAACCGCAACTGCCTGAGATTTACGAGGCAGATGAAGAAGTTAAAGCGCTGATCGACATGGCGCGTAAGCTCGAAGGGGTCACGCGTAACGCCGGTAAACACGCCGGGGGTGTGGTTATCGCCCCGACGAAAATCACCGATTTCGCGCCGCTGTACTGTGATGAACAGGGGCTGCACCCGGTTACCCAGTTTGATAAAAACGACGTGGAATATGCCGGCCTCGTGAAGTTCGACTTCCTCGGCTTGCGTACGCTCACTATCATCAACTGGGCGCTGGAGATGATTAACGCCCGCCGCGAGAAGAACGGCGAGCCGCCGCTGGATATTGCCGCTATCCCGCTGAACGATAAGAAAAGCTTCGATATGCTGCAACGTTCGGAAACCACGGCGGTCTTCCAGCTTGAATCCCGCGGCATGAAAGACCTGATTAAGCGTCTGCAGCCTGACTGCTTCGAAGATATGATCGCTCTGGTGGCCCTGTTCCGTCCGGGGCCGTTGCAGTCCGGGATGGTAGATAACTTCATCGACCGTAAGCACGGACGCGAAGAGATTTCCTATCCGGATGTGCAGTGGCAGCACGAAAGCCTGAAACCGGTACTGGAGCCGACCTACGGCATCATCCTGTATCAGGAACAGGTCATGCAGATTGCCCAGGTGCTCTCTGGCTATACCCTCGGCGGCGCGGACATGCTGCGTCGTGCGATGGGTAAGAAAAAGCCGGAAGAGATGGCCAAACAGCGCGGCACCTTCGAAGAAGGGGCGAAAAAGAACGGCGTTGACGGCGAACTGGCGATGAAAATCTTCGACCTGGTGGAGAAATTCGCGGGTTACGGATTTAACAAATCGCACTCTGCTGCCTACGCGCTGGTCTCTTACCAGACGCTGTGGTTGAAAGCGCACTATCCTGCTGAGTTTATGGCGGCGGTCATGACTGCCGATATGGACAACACTGAGAAAGTGGTGGGGCTGGTGGATGAATGCTGGCGCATGGGGCTGAAAATCCTGCCGCCGGATATCAACTCCGGGCTGTACCACTTCCACGTCAACGACGATGGCGAGATTGTCTACGGCATCGGCGCGATCAAAGGCGTGGGCGAAGGCCCGATTGAGGCGATCATTGAAGCGCGTAATAACGGCGGCTATTTCCGCGAGTTGTTCGATCTTTGCGCGCGTACCGATACCAAAAAGCTCAACCGCCGGGTGCTGGAAAAATTGATCATGTCCGGGGCGTTCGACAGGCTGGGGCCGCATCGCGCTGCGCTGATGAACTCGCTGGGCGATGCGCTGAAAGCCGCCGATCAGCATGCGAAAGCAGAAGCGATTGGTCAGGCGGATATGTTCGGCGTGCTGGCGGAAGAGCCGGAACAAATTGAACAGTCCTACGCCAGCTGCCAGCCGTGGCCAGAGCAGGTGGTGTTAGATGGAGAACGCGAAACGTTAGGGTTGTACCTGACGGGTCACCCGATCAATCAGTATTTGAAAGAAATTGAGCGCTATGTCGGAGGCTACCGGCTGAAAGACATGCATCCGACAGAACGTGGTAAAGTGACCACGGCTGCGGGGCTCGTCATTGCCGCAAGGGTTATGGTCACCAAGCGCGGCAATCGTATCGGCATCTGTACGCTGGATGACCGTTCCGGACGTCTGGAGGTGATGTTATTTACCGACGCCCTGGATAAATACCAGCAATTGCTGGAAAAAGACCGCATACTTATCGTCAGCGGACAGGTCAGCTTTGATGACTTCAGCGGGGGGCTTAAAATGACCGCCCGCGAAGTGATGGATATTGACGAAGCCCGGGAAAAATATGCTCGCGGGCTTGCTATCTCGCTGACGGACAGGCAAATTGATGACCAGCTTTTAAACCGACTCCGTCAGTCTCTGGAACCCCACCGCTCGGGGACAATTCCAGTACATCTCTACTATCAGAGGGCGGATGCACGTGCGCGGTTGCGTTTTGGCGCGACGTGGCGTGTCTCTCCGAGCGATCGTTTGCTAAACGATCTCCGTGGCCTCATTGGTTCGGAGCAGGTGGAACTGGAGTTTGACTAATACAGGAATACTATGAGTCTGAATTTCCTTGATTTTGAACAGCCGATTGCAGAGCTGGAAGCAAAAATCGATTCTCTGACTGCGGTGAGCCGTCAGGACGAGAAACTGGATATTAACATCGATGAAGAAGTGCATCGTCTGCGTGAAAAAAGCGTAGAGCTAACGCGCAAAATCTTCGCCGATCTTGGCGCATGGCAGGTTGCCCAACTGGCACGCCATCCGCAGCGTCCTTACACCCTGGATTATGTTCGCCTGGCGTTTGATGAATTTGACGAACTGGCGGGCGATCGCGCCTATGCGGACGATAAAGCTATCGTCGGCGGTATCGCGCGTCTGGACGGTCGTCCGGTGATGATTATTGGTCATCAGAAAGGCCGCGAGACCAAAGAGAAAATCCGTCGTAACTTCGGGATGCCGGCGCCGGAAGGCTATCGTAAAGCGCTGCGTCTGATGGAAATGGCCGAGCGTTTCAACATGCCGATCATTACCTTTATCGACACCCCGGGTGCTTACCCAGGCGTGGGTGCCGAAGAGCGCGGTCAGTCCGAAGCTATCGCCCGTAACCTGCGTGAAATGTCACGTCTGAGCGTACCGGTTATCTGCACCGTGATCGGTGAGGGTGGCTCCGGCGGCGCACTGGCGATTGGCGTGGGTGATAAAGTGAATATGCTGCAATACAGCACCTATTCCGTGATCTCTCCGGAAGGTTGTGCGTCTATTCTCTGGAAGAGCGCCGACAAAGCGCCGCTGGCCGCAGAAGCGATGGGCATCGTTGCTCCGCGTCTGAAAGAGCTGAAGCTGATTGATTCCATTATCCCGGAACCGCTGGGTGGCGCGCATCGTAACCCGGAAGTGATGGCGGCTTCGCTGAAAGCACAACTGGTGGCCGATCTTGCCGATCTCGATGTGCTGAGCACCGAAGATTTGAAGAATCGTCGCTATCAGCGTCTGATGAGCTATGGCTACGCCTAAGCGTTGACCATTCCGAAAAGGGCCACAAATTGTGGCCCTTTTTTTTACCTGCGGTTTGAACACGCTATGATTAGCGTAGGTTTTTCCAGGAGGAACGCATGAATATCATCGCCATCATGGGGCCGCACGGAGTTTTTTATAAAGACGAGCCCATCAAAGAGCTTGAGCGTGCGCTGCAATCACAGGGATTTCAGATTATCTGGCCACAGAACAGCGTCGACCTGCTGAAATTTATCGAACACAACCCACGCATTTGCGGGGTGATTTTTGACTGGGATGAGTACAGTCTCGATCTGTGCAGTGAGATTAACCAGCTCAATGAGTATTTACCACTGTACGCGTTTATCAACACGCATTCGACGATGGATGTCAGCGTTCACGACATGCGCATGGCGTTATGGTTTTTTGAATATGCGCTGGGGCAGGCGGAAGATATCGCGACGCGCATTCGGCAGTACACCAATGAGTATCTCGACAATATCACGCCGCCTTTTACCAGAGCGTTGTTCACCTATGTGAAAGAGGGGAAATACACCTTCTGCACGCCGGGGCACATGGCCGGAACGGCCTATCAAAAAAGCCCGGTTGGCTGCCTGTTCTATGACTTTTTCGGTGGCAATACCCTGAAAGCGGATGTGTCGATATCGGTCACTGAACTGGGTTCGTTACTCGATCACACCGGGCCACATCTGGAAGCCGAAGAGTATATCGCCCGAACCTTCGGCGCAGAGCAGAGTTATATGGTGACTAACGGCACCTCCACCTCAAACAAAATTGTGGGGATGTATGCCGCACCGACTGGCAGTACGCTGTTGATTGACCGTAACTGCCATAAGTCACTGGCGCACTTGTTGATGATGAGCGATGTTGTCCCGATCTGGCTGAAACCGACGCGTAATGCGCTCGGCATTCTGGGCGGTATTCCTAAGCGCGAGTTCACGCGCGAGAGCATTGCGAGCATGGTTGCCGCCACGGCGCAGGCGCAGTGGCCGGTTCATGCTGTGATTACCAACTCAACCTATGACGGTCTGCTGTATAACACCAACTGGATCAAGCAGACGCTGGATGTCCCCTCTATCCACTTCGATTCCGCCTGGGTGCCCTATACCCACTTTCATCCCATTTATCAGGGGAAAAGCGGGATGAGCGGCGAACGGGTGCCTGGCAAGGTGATTTTCGAAACGCAATCCACCCACAAAATGCTGGCGGCGCTATCGCAGGCGTCGCTGATCCATATTAAAGGGGACTATGACGAAGAGACCTTCAACGAAGCTTTTATGATGCACACCTCTACCTCACCGAGCTATCCCATTGTTGCCTCCATTGAGACGGCGGCGGCGATGCTGCGGGGAAATTCCGGCAGGCGTTTAATCAACCGTTCGGTGGAACGCGCACTGCATTTTCGTAAAGAGGTGCAGAGGCTGCGCGAGGAGTCTGACGGCTGGTTCTTTGATATCTGGCAGCCGGAAGAGGTGGATGACGCAGCGTGCTGGCCGGTGGCGCCCGGTGAAGACTGGCACGGATTTACCGATGCCGACGATGACCATATGTTCCTCGATCCGGTAAAAGTGACGATTCTGACGCCCGGTATGGATGAGCAAGGGAAGATGAGTGACGAAGGGATCCCTGCTGCGCTGGTGGCGAAATTCCTCGATGAGCGTGGCGTGGTGGTAGAGAAAACCGGCCCGTACAACCTGCTGTTTCTCTTCAGCATCGGTATTGATAAAACCCGGGCAATGGGGCTGTTGCGTGGACTGACCGAGTTCAAACGCTCTTACGATCTCAATTTGCGCGTGAAGAATATGCTACCGGATCTGTATGCAGAAGATCCTGATTTTTATCGCAATATGCGTATTCAGGATCTGGCGCAAGGTATCCATAAGCTCATCCGCCAGCACGATCTTTCCGGCCTGATGTTGCGTGCGTTTGATACATTGCCAGAAATGATCATGACGCCGCATCAGGCCTGGCAGCGACAGATCAAAGGCGAAGTCGAAACGGTGCCCCTCGATCAACTGGTGGGACGCGTGTCGGCGAATATGATCCTGCCGTACCCACCCGGCGTTCCGCTGCTGATGCCGGGAGAAATGCTCACTGAGCAGAGTCGCGCAGTGCTCGATTTTCTGCTGATGCTCTGTTCTGTCGGTCAGCGCTATCCGGGCTTTGAAACGGATATTCACGGGGCGAAACAGGATGACGACGGCGTATACCTCGTACGAGTCTTAAAAACGGCATGACGACTTGCCTTCAGCGCACTCGGGCGGGTAACGTGCTGATGATAAATAAAGGAGATGAAGACATTATGCTGGGATTAAAACAGGTTCACCACATTGCGATTATTGCGACAGACTATGCCGCGAGTAAGTCCTTCTATTGCGATATTCTGGGGTTTACGCTGCTGAGCGAGGCCTATCGCGCAGAACGCGACTCGTGGAAGGGCGATCTGGCGCTGAACGGACAATATGTGATTGAGCTTTTTTCATTTCCTTTCCCGCCAGCGCGTCCTGGTCACCCGGAAGCCTGCGGTTTGCGCCATCTGGCGTTCAGCGTGGATGACCTGGATAATGCTGTTGCACATCTGGAGGCGAATCACGTTGATTGCGAAGCCATCCGCATTGATCCCTTCACCAACAAACGCTTCACCTTTTTTAAAGACCCGGATGGCCTGCCGCTCGAATTGTATGAGCAGTAAGGCTTGTTATTGCGACGATTGCCCGGTAACGTGCCGGGCAACGTCACTGTAAATAACCGCTATGACAACACTCACGCTGAACACCTCGCTTATCACCTCCCGGCAGATACTGGTCGCCTTTAGCGGCGGTCTGGACTCTACCGTGCTCCTGCACCAACTGGTGCAATGGCGGACGCAGCAGCCGACACGCTCTCTTCGCGCCATTCACATCCATCATGGACTTAGCGCTCACGCCGATGAATGGGTGGCTCACTGTGAAGCCGTCTGTGCACAATGGCAGGTGCCGCTGGTGGTGGCGCGGGTAACGCTGGCGGACGCCGGGCTGGGAATCGAAGCGCAGGCCCGGCAGGCGCGATATCAGGCATTTGCCGACGCGTTATTGCCCGGCGAAGTACTGGTGACTGCCCAGCATCTTGACGATCAGTGTGAAACCTTTTTGCTGGCGCTCAAACGCGGTAGCGGACCGGCGGGACTTTCGGCGATGGCGGAGAGTTCTGCGTTTGCCGGCACGCGGCTTATCCGTCCGTTGTTGACGCAAACCCGTATGGCGCTGGAGCAATGGGCGAGGCAACATCAGCTTCGCTGGATTGAAGATGAAAGCAATCAGGATGACGCCTACGATCGCAACTTCCTGCGTTTGCAGGTTCTGCCGCTCCTGCAACAGCGCTGGCCGCATTTTGCAGACGCTACGGCGCGCAGCGCCGCGCTGTGCGCCGAGCAGGAACATCTGCTGGATGAACTGCTTGCCGATGAGTTGTCTGGTTGCACTACGGCAGAGGGTGCGCTGGCGCTGGCACCACTCACGGCGATGAGCCGTGTCCGGCGCGCCGCGCTGCTTCGTCGCTGGCTGGCGGCGCAAAATGCGCCGATGCCTTCACGCGATGGGCTGGAGCGTCTCTGGCAGGAGGTGGCGCTGGCGCGTGAAGATGCTTCGCCCTGCCTGCGTTTCGGCGAATATGAGGTGCGGCGTTATCAGGGACAGCTGTGGTGGATTAAATCCGTTGTCGGACAAAGTGAGACAATACTGCACTGGCCTCGCTGGCAGCTACCGCTCTCGCTGCCTGCCGGGCTGGGCCACCTGCGGCTACAGGCGGGGGGGGAATTGCGTATGCCCCGAGAGGATGAGCGCGTCAGTATCCGTTTTAAGGCGCCGGGGATGCTGCATATTGTTGGCCGCAACGGTGGGCGCAAGCTTAAGAAAATCTGGCAGGAGCGGAATGTGCCCCCCTGGCGACGTGACACCACGCCGTTGCTGTTTTACGGCGAAACGCTGATTGCGGCCGCAGGGGTATTTGTAACGAGTGATGGAGCGGCGGCGGGGGAACCGGGGGTGAAACTGGTGTGGGATCATTTCCGTTGAAATGCCTGATGGCGCAGCGCCACCAGGCAACAGGGGGTCAGGATTCGCTAACCACCACGGTACCGATTTCCGGATGGCTGAAGCTGACAATTTTATCGAGACGAAGCTCGCGCGTTTCACCCGCAACCTCGGTGATCAGATATTCCACGTTTTTCCGTGAAACCAAATCGTTGGCTTTCGCCTGCAAAACTTCACCATCTTTCAGTTCCAGCGTCAGTAATAAATGATGCTGGCAGGCGAGCTCGAGGTTGTCGTAGTCATCACAGTTGATGGGTTGGTATGTATCATTCATTGACATAATCGCTCACCAGTAAGTTCGCCGCAGCATACGCCGCCTTTTCCCTGACCGACTCTGAAAGGGCACTGTCTGCCGCTATTTCATTAAGCACCTTCAATACGCAACCCAGCGCATCCGGGATATACCCTAAGTCTCCGCTGGCGATTTCCGCATACCGCTTGCGTATTAACTCACAATATTTTTCCACATGCCCTCCTGTCAGCATTCTGACTTAACCGTGGATGCAAGTCTAAGCCTACGAAGATAAACTCTGTTTAGCAAGGTGACTATACCACAGCCATTCACGCAATATCAGCGCCTTGATTGATGATCCTCTGACAGCCTTTTGGCCCCTTTTTCGCTACAATGGCTGCCTGATTCGAAAGGAGTTTTTCCATGGCGCTTAAAGCGACAATTTATAAAGCCGTCGTCAACGTGGCGGACCTTGACCGCAACCAGTTTCTTGATGCGGCGTTGACGCTGGCGCGTCACCCCTCAGAAACCCAGGAACGAATGATGCTGCGTCTGCTGGCGTGGATGAAGTATGCGGATGAGCGTCTCCAGTTTACGCGCGGTTTAAGCGCAGAGGATGAACCGGAAGCGTGGCTGCGTAACGATCATCTGGGGATCGACTTGTGGGTTGAACTGGGATTACCGGATGAGCGTCGTATTAAGAAAGCGTGCACGCAGTCTGCTGACGTGGCGCTGTTTGCCTACAATAGCCGGGCGGCGCAGATCTGGTGGCAGCAGAATCAAAGCAAATGCGCGCAGTTTTCGAATCTCACGGTCTGGTATCTGGATGATGAACAACTGGCCCAGCTCAGTGCCTTCGCGAGCCGTACCATGACGCTACAGGCGACGATTCAGGACGGGGCGATCTGGCTGTCTGACTCTCAGAATAATCTGGAAATCCATCTGACTCCGTGGCAACAGCCGGCATGATCGTCATTTCACGAACGGTCTCGATCCCCGACGATGAGCTGGAGATCACCGCTATTCGCGCCCAGGGCGCAGGGGGACAGCACGTCAATAAGACCTCAACGGCGATACATTTGCGTTTTGACATTCGGGCCTCCAGCCTGCCAGAGTATTATAAGGAGCGTCTGCTGGCTGCCAGCCATCATTTGATTACCGCTGATGGCGTGATGATTATTAAGGCGCAGGAGTACCGTAACCAGGAACTCAACCGGGAAGCGGCGCTTGCCAGACTGGCAGCGGTTATAAAAGAGCTCACTGCAGAACAAAAAAGCCGACGCGCAACCCGACCGACGCGGGCATCGAAAGAACGAAGATTAAATTCGAAGGCGCAGAAATCCTCAGTAAAAGCCCTTCGCGGTAAAGTCCGTCGTGATGACTGACGGGCAGGAATAAAATGTGATAGGGAGTCAGGGTGAAAAAAACACTACTTTCAGCGATGGCGGCGTTTACGCTCTTCGCATTGATTGGCTGTAACAACCGTTCAGAGGTTGATGTTATCCAGCCGACACAGGTTGCAGAGTTAAAACCGATGCAGCAAAGCTGGCGAGGCATTCTGCCTTGTGCCGACTGCGAGGGAATTGAGACTTCACTGTTTCTGGAGAAAGATGGCACATGGGTAATGAACGAACGCTATCAGGGCGTGCGTGAAGAGCCGTCTTCTTTTGCTTCCTACGGCTCCTGGGCGCGTACTGCCGATAAACTGGTGCTGACCGACAGTCAGGGCGAGAAATCCTACTATCGTGCAAAAGGGGACGCGCTGGAGATGCTGGATCGGGAGGGGAATCCGATCGAGTCTCAGTTCAACTATACCCTTGCGCCAGTGAAATCGAGCTTGCCGGTGACGCCGATGGCGATGCGTGGCATGTATTTCTATATGGCGGACGCCGCGACCTTCACCGACTGCGCAACCGGAAAGCAGGTTTCCGTCGCCAGTAACGCAGAGCTGGAACGCGGTTATCTTGCGGCGCGTGGCGCCAGTGAGAAACCGGTGCTGTTGTCCGTCGAAGGGCACTTCACGCTGGAGGCGAATCCGGATACCCATGAGCCGGTGAAAACGCTGATGGCCGATAAAGAGATTAAATTTATCCCGGGTAAGAGCTGTACCGACTGAGGGATGGGCTGAACGAAAGCTGTCCGGGTGACCGGACAGTTATCGTCTTACCCGCTTTTTGCTATTGTGTATCGCGCTTAACGCGTCAGTCCTACAAAACGTCCCGTCTTGATATAAATCCCTAACTTCAAATGACCGACATAGCGTAGCTGTGTTTCTGGCTTAAATGCGGCAACGTCGCCTTCCCGCATGTGCATCAGGTCGGCAGGACTGATCCAGCCCGACTGTGCCAGGGTTAGCGGATGTCCCGCTTTGGTAAACGCATCAGTGACGAATTCAGAGCAAAACCACGCCGTTTTTTCTCCCTCGCGGGGATCGCTCAACTGGGCTTTTGCCAGTCCGCTGACGCACTGTTGCCGGAAATCCGCAGAGAAGGGGTTTAGTGAACACATCTGGCGAGTCACCATAAACGGAATGAATTCCACGATACCGCGATAGTTATAGCCACTGTCTTTGATTTTGTAGGCGAAGGTTTTGATCTCTGTGGCCTGTTGCGGAGTCAGTTCCGGGACTCTCAGGGCAAAAAGTTTATCACTGTGTTTCTTCGCCTGTTTGAGTGACACGATTTGTACGCCAGCGCCGGTGGCTTCTGCGACTTCATTATCGCCCAGATAGACGGCAACGTGGCTTACGGAAGCGTTGCTGAACGCGCGGATGCCTAATGAGGTAACCCCGAGGCTGGAGGAGAACAACAGATCGCCTGGCTTAAGGTCGGTATCGGTAATTTCGACGAGTGCTTTCTTCGTGAATGAACTCTGGCGCTGGAATGTAACCGCCCATTTTTTGGATTGTGCATCAATGGCGGCGGCGGATTTATTCGGCGGGCTGACGTCAACGGTGCAGGCCGAAAGCAAAAGAAGGCAAGGGAGGAACAGGCGGTAATACGCCGTTGGTTTAGCCATTTTATACAATCCATGTAAAAAAGAGGCCCTGAAAATCAGAGCCTCTTATAACATCAGCCTTTAATCTGTTTAACCAGATAGTTGACGATGTCGCCAGTTTTTATCAACTGCTTCTCGCCATTGCGACGGTATTTGTATTCAATATCGTCGTTGTCGAGGTTACGGTCGCCCAGCACGATAGTGTGCGGAATACCGATCAGTTCCATGTCCGCGAACATCACGCCTGGACGCTCTTTACGGTCATCCATCAGCACGTCGATACCCTGCGCGTGCAGTTCAGCATACAGTTTTTCCGCCAGTTCCTGCACACGATAAGACTTGTGCATGTTCATCGGCAGAATCGCCACCTGGAATGGGGCGATCGCGTCAGGCCATACGATCCCGCGCTCGTCGTAGTTCTGCTCAATGGCCGCGGCCACCACACGCGTGACCCCGATACCGTAACAACCCATGGTCAGGATCTGGTTGCGGCCATCTTCACCCTGAACGGCGGCTTTCATTGCTTCCGAGTACTTGGTGCCCAACTGGAAGATATGGCCGACTTCGATACCGCGTTTGATCAGCAACGTGCCTTTACCATCCGGGCTTGGATCGCCGGCGACGACGTTACGGATGTCGGCGACTTCCGGGGTGGCGACATCGCGATCCCAGTTAATGCCGAAGTAGTGCTTACCATCGACGTTAGCGCCTGCCGCGAAATCACTCATTGCGGCAACGGTACGGTCAATAATCACCGGCACCGGCATGTTTACCGGACCCAAAGAACCCGGACCGGCATTCACCAGCGCGCGGATCTCTTCTTCGGTCGCGAACGTCAGCGGGCTGGCAACCAGCGGCAGCTTTTCCGCTTTGACTTCGTTCAGCTCGTGATCGCCGCGAACCAGCAGTGCGACCAGTGGAGACTTACTGTCTTCTACGGCTTTCACCAGCAGGGTTTTCACGGTTTTCTCGATTGGCAGACTAAACTGTTCAACCAGCTCGGCGATGGTTTTTGCGTTCGGCGTATCAACCAGAGTCATCTCTTGCGTTGCAGCGGCACGCGGCTCTTTTGGCGCAACGGCTTCCGCAAATTCAATGTTGGCCGCGTAGTCAGAGGAATCAGAGAAGATCACATCGTCTTCGCCGCTCTGCGCCAGTACCTGGAATTCGTGCGAGGCGCTGCCGCCGATAGAACCGGTGTCAGCTTGTACCGCGCGGAAATCCAGCCCCATGCGGCTGAAGATCTTGCTATAAGCCGCGTACATCGCGTCGTAAGTTTCCTGCAGAGATTCCTGAGAAGTATGGAAAGAGTAAGCATCTTTCATCAGGAATTCACGGGAGCGCATCACGCCGAAACGCGGACGCACTTCGTCACGGAATTTAGTCTGAATCTGGTAGAAGTTCAGCGGCAGCTGTTTGTAAGAGCTGAGCTCGTTACGAATCAAATCGGTGATCACTTCTTCGTGCGTTGGGCCAAGTACGAACGGACGATCGCCACGGTCAGCAATACGCAGCAGTTCCGGACCGTACTGTTCCCAACGACCACTTTCTTGCCACAGTTCAGAAGGCTGAACCACTGGCATTAACACCTCAATGGCACCGGCGTTGTTCATTTCTTCACGCACGATGTTCTCGACTTTTCTCAGGACGCGCACACCGGTCGGCAGCCAGGTGTATAACCCGGAGGCCAGCTTGCGGATCATCCCGGCGCGTAGCATCAGCTGGTGGCTGATCACCTCGGCGTCGGCAGGTGTCTCCTTCAGAGTGGAGAGCAGGTATTGGCTAGTACGCATGTTGTTACGGTTCCAGTTGAACGATCGAACAGGCTCAATGTGAGCCTGACACAAAAAAAGTAACTCAGTTTACCAGCGAGAAAGGGATGTCAAAAGAGAAGGGCGTGAAATTAGCGGGGTTCAAGCGCAAAGACTTCAAAACCTGTCTCGGTTACGCGCCAGCGCACGTTGAAATCATGCAGCCAGACAGCATAAGTTTTGCCTGTCTCTTCCCCTTTTCGATAGGCAGGACGCGGATCCTGCGCCAGTACATCGCGAATAAACGTTTTCAACAGGGGATAACGTTTTTCCAGCGCGGGAAACTGTTGCTCAATCTCGTCGGTAAAACTCACCGACATTTCGGCTTGCGGTGCCTGTTGCGCATAGCTGGCGGTCGCATTCGGTAGCGATTCCGCGAACGGCAGGTAGGGTTTGATGTCGATGACCGGCGTACCGTCAACCAGATCCAGACTGCCCAGTTGCAGAATGACCTGATCTTTCTGACAGGCAATGCCTCTCAGTTCAACCAGCGACATGCCGACGGGATTGGGGCGAAACGTTGAGCGCGTGGCGAATACGCCCATCCGCGCGTTGCCGCCAAGACGAGGCGGACGCACGGTTGGGCGCCATCCCCCTTCCATCGTCTGATGGAAAACAAAGATCACCCATAAGTGGCTGAATGCTTCAAGACCGCGTACCGCATCAGCCTGATTGTAAGGAGACAGCAGGTGCAGTTCGCCGTTGACGCTTTTTACCAGCCCAGGCTGGCGGGGAACGGCGAACTTCTCTTTGTAAGGCGAGCGAATGACACCGATTTGCTCAAACTGAAAATGACTCATTTAGCCGAGATGTTGAGCGCAGAACCAATGCAGACAGCCTGACGATAACAACCCGGCGTTCCGCTGGTGACTTCACAGCTATGCAATAACACGGCATTGGCTTTCATTTTCGACGCATTAATCTGCATGCGTTTACGTGCTGTCGGGATGTTCGGCGGAGAGTCCTGGTTAGAGGCCTGACAGGATTCACCGGTCACTTCACCGAGATCGCGGAACGGCTTGCCGACCAGATCTTCAGCATTGGTATAAATTCTGACGGGAACCGCGCGCGGCGCTTTCGGTTTTTCCGGCTCCGCTTTAGGCGGGGTTGCGGTGCTTTGAACGGGTTCAACAGGGGATCTGCTTAGCATGGAACAGCCGCTCAGCATGAGTGCCAATAAACAGATCGGTAAAGCACGCATAATATTTCCTCAATGAATGATCTAACTGTCACATATTGAATCAGGAGCTTGCATAAATGACAAGACGGGCAAACGCCCGTCCTGAATGATATTACAGATTGTGAAAAGCGCCTAAAAATTACCAGCCCTTAACAGCACCACCGTTGAAGACTTTATTGGCGGCTTCGTAAACTTCGTCAGACTGATAGGCCTGAACGAATTTTTTCACGTTCTCCGCGTCTTTGTTATCTTCACGGGTCACGATCAGGTTGACGTACGGGGAATCTTTATCTTCAACGAAGATACCGTCTTTCGCCGGAGTGAGGTTGATCTGGCTGGCATAAGTGGTGTTGATCACCGCCAGAGCAATCTGCGCATCGTCAAGAGAACGCGGCAATTGCGGGGCTTCCAGCTCGACAATTTTCAGATTTTTCGGGTTCCCGACGATATCCAGTGAGGTCGGCAGCAGGCCCACGCCATCTTTCAGTTTGATCAGGCCCACTTTCTCAAGCAGCAGCAGGGAACGACCCAGGTTGGTCGGATCGTTAGGAACCGCGACCTGTGCGCCATCCTGAAGCTCATCCAGAGATTTGATTTTTTTGGAGTAGCCCGCAATCGGATAAACGAAGGTATTGCCTGCGGCAACCAGTTTGTAACCGCGATCTTTGATCTGCTGATCCAGATACGGTTTGTGCTGGAAAGCGTTGGCATCGATATCGCCTTTGCTCAGCGCTTCGTTCGGCAGAACGTAGTCATTGAAGGTCACCAGCTCGACGTCCAGACCGTATTTTTCTTTCGCAACTTTTTGTGCGACCTCAGCCACCTGCTGTTCCGCACCGACAATCACGCCGACTTTGATGTGGTTTGGATCTTTTTCATCCTGACCGCAACCCACGAGTGCCAGAGAACCAATCAGGGCGCCGACTGCCGCAATGGTTTTGAATTTGAACGCCATGCTTATTTCCTTAATGTGATAATTGTGTTTTGTAGAACGTTACTTGTGCGTCACAGTCCGGACGATACGATCGCCCGCGAACTGAATTAAATAAACCAGAACAACGAGTAATACCAGTACCGTATTCATAACAGTAGCATTGTATCCAATATATCCGTACTGATAGCCGATCTGTCCAAGACCGCCGGCACCCACGGCACCGCCCATGGCGGAATAACCGACCAGGGTAATCAGCGTAATCGTCGCGGCGTTCACCAGCCCTGGCAGGGCTTCCGGCAGCAGCACTTTGCGTACGATTTGCAGCGGCGTTGCGCCCATTGCGCGAGAGGCTTCAATCAGGCCTGTCGGGATTTCCAGCAGGGCATTTTCCACCATACGAGCGATAAACGGCGCCGCACCGACGGTGAGCGGGACAATTGCGGCCTGCAAACCGATTGATGTCCCGACAATCACGCGAGTGAACGGAATCATCCATACCAGCAGAATAATGAACGGAATCGAACGGAAGATGTTCACAACCGCAGACAGCGTGCGGTAGAGCTTCGCGTTTTCAATGATTTGTCCGGGACGCGTCACGTACAGCAGCACGCCAACGGGCAGACCAATCACAAAACCAAAGAAACCCGATACGAAGGTCATCGCCAGCGTTTCCCAGACGCCACGAACCAGCAGCCACATCATCGGCTCAGACATAACCCAGTACCTCTACTTTTACATGGTGTTCCTGCAGCCAGGCGATTGCGGCTTGCGTTTCTTCTTGTGTGCCGTGCATTTCAGTCAGCATGATGCCGAACTTCACGCCGCCGGCGTAATCCATCTGCGCGCTGATAATGTTGTTATTCACGTTAAAGCGACGCGCCGTTTCGGAAAGCAGCGGCGCATCCACCGACTGACCGGTGAATTCCATACGCAACATTGGGACGCTGTCGACCGTCGACTCCGCTTTGAGGCGTGCCAGATAATCTTCCGGAATATCCAGATGCAGCGTTGACTGAATAAATTTCTGCGCCAGAGGCGTTTTCGGATGGGAAAACACTTCGCTGACGGTATCTTGCTCAATCAGTTCACCGTTGCTGATCACCGCCACGCAGTCGCAGATTCGCTTAACCACATCCATCTCGTGCGTGATCAGCAGAATGGTCAGACCCAGACGACGGTTAATGTCTTTCAGCAGTTCGAGAATGGATCGCGTGGTGGCAGGATCCAGTGCGCTGGTCGCTTCGTCGCACAGCAGTACTTTCGGCTGGCTTGCCAGCGCACGGGCGATGGCGACACGCTGCTTCTGACCACCAGACAGGTTTGCAGGGTAGCTGTCGTGCTTATCACCCAAGCCTACGAGATCGAGCAGTTCCGTCACGCGACGCTTAATCTCTTCTTTCGGGGTGTTGTCGAGTTCCAGCGGCAGCGCGACGTTACCAAAAACAGTTCGGGAGGCCAGCAGGTTAAAGTGCTGGAAAATCATGCCGATCTGGCGACGCGCTTTGGTCAGATCAGATTCAGATAGCGTCGTCAGTTCTTGTCCACCGACCTGAACACTCCCTTCAGTCGGGCGCTCCAGCAGGTTTACACAGCGGATCAGCGTACTTTTACCTGCGCCTGAGGCACCGATAACGCCATAAATTTGTCCGGCAGGAACATGCAGGCTAACGTTATTCAACGCCTGAATGGTGTGGGTCCCCTGATGGAACACTTTGGTGATATTCGAAAGTTTAATCATTGATTATTTTTATCGTAATGAAGTTACCGTGGCATTTTCGTCTGTCTGATGCGGTCAAAAGCCGTCAACAAAATGGATGTTAAGGCATCCAGACGTCTAAATCAATCAGGGTTTCTACGATGAGCACTTTCTTGCCTGCCGAAACATGCGATACTAGCGCCACATGCCTTATTCAGGAGCTATAAAAGGTGGCAAAGTCCGTACCCGCAATTTTTCTCGACCGTGACGGCACAATTAATGTTGATCACGGCTACGTACATGAAATCGACGAGTTCGAATTTATCGACGGCGTTATTGATGCTATGCGCGAGCTTAAAACCCTGGGTTATGCGCTGGTGGTTGTCACCAACCAGTCAGGGATTGCGCGCGGTAAATTTACTGAAGCCCAATTTGAGACATTAACAGAGTGGATGGACTGGTCATTGGCCGATCGCGATGTCGATCTCGACGGTATCTATTATTGTCCACACCACCCGCAAGGCAGCGTGGAAGAGTACCGCCAGGTTTGTGATTGCCGTAAGCCGCATCCCGGTATGCTGATCTCGGCCCGCGATTTCCTGCACATTGATATGGCCGCGTCTTATATGGTGGGCGACAAATTAGAAGATATGCAGGCGGCTGCGGCGGCAGGGGTCGGGACAAAAGTGTTAGTGCGAACCGGTAAGCCCATCACTGCGGAAGCAGAAAATGCGGCAGATTGGGTATTAAATAGCCTTGCTGATCTGCCATCGGCGATAAAAAAGCAGCAAAAATAAGCATTATGATTAAAAGGTGAGCGGTTGAAATAAATCTGCATTTTTCCGCTTGTCTTCCTGAGTCGACCCCCTATAATGCGCCTCCATCGACACGGCAGATGTGAATCACTTCACAGAAAAACGCCAGTGAGATTGAAGAGAAAAATCCTGAAAATCAGGGTTGACTCTGAAAGAGGAAAGCGTAATATACGCCACCTCGCGACAGAGCGCTAAAGCGCGTCGCAACTGCTCTTTAACAATTTATCAGACAATCTGTGTGGGCACTCAGAGTGACATGGATTCTTAATGTCTTCGGACAATAAATGAATACCAAGTCTCAAAGAGTGAACACGTAATTCATTACGACGTTTAATTCTAAGAGCATCAAACTTAAATTGAAGAGTTTGATCATGGCTCAGATTGAACGCTGGCGGCAGGCCTAACACATGCAAGTCGAACGGTAACAGGAAGCAGCTTGCTGCTTCGCTGACGAGTGGCGGACGGGTGAGTAATGTCTGGGAAACTGCCCGATGGAGGGGGATAACTACTGGAAACGGTAGCTAATACCGCATAATGTCGCAAGACCAAAGAGGGGGACCTTCGGGCCTCTTGCCATCGGATGTGCCCAGATGGGATTAGCTTGTTGGTGAGGTAACGGCTCACCAAGGCGACGATCCCTAGCTGGTCTGAGAGGATGACCAGCCACACTGGAACTGAGACACGGTCCAGACTCCTACGGGAGGCAGCAGTGGGGAATATTGCACAATGGGCGCAAGCCTGATGCAGCCATGCCGCGTGTATGAAGAAGGCCTTCGGGTTGTAAAGTACTTTCAGCGGGGAGGAAGGTGTTGTGGTTAATAACCGCAACAATTGACGTTACCCGCAGAAGAAGCACCGGCTAACTCCGTGCCAGCAGCCGCGGTAATACGGAGGGTGCAAGCGTTAATCGGAATTACTGGGCGTAAAGCGCACGCAGGCGGTCTGTCAAGTCGGATGTGAAATCCCCGGGCTCAACCTGGGAACTGCATTCGAAACTGGCAGGCTTGAGTCTCGTAGAGGGGGGTAGAATTCCAGGTGTAGCGGTGAAATGCGTAGAGATCTGGAGGAATACCGGTGGCGAAGGCGGCCCCCTGGACGAAGACTGACGCTCAGGTGCGAAAGCGTGGGGAGCAAACAGGATTAGATACCCTGGTAGTCCACGCCGTAAACGATGTCTATTTGGAGGTTGTGCCCTTGAGGCGTGGCTTCCGGAGCTAACGCGTTAAATAGACCGCCTGGGGAGTACGGCCGCAAGGTTAAAACTCAAATGAATTGACGGGGGCCCGCACAAGCGGTGGAGCATGTGGTTTAATTCGATGCAACGCGAAGAACCTTACCTGGTCTTGACATCCACAGAAGTTTTCAGAGATGAGAACGTGCCTTCGGGAACTGTGAGACAGGTGCTGCATGGCTGTCGTCAGCTCGTGTTGTGAAATGTTGGGTTAAGTCCCGCAACGAGCGCAACCCTTATCCTTTGTTGCCAGCGGTCCGGCCGGGAACTCAAAGGAGACTGCCAGTGATAAACTGGAGGAAGGTGGGGATGACGTCAAGTCATCATGGCCCTTACGACCAGGGCTACACACGTGCTACAATGGCATATACAAAGAGAAGCGACCTCGCGAGAGCAAGCGGACCTCATAAAGTATGTCGTAGTCCGGATTGGAGTCTGCAACTCGACTCCATGAAGTCGGAATCGCTAGTAATCGTGGATCAGAATGCCACGGTGAATACGTTCCCGGGCCTTGTACACACCGCCCGTCACACCATGGGAGTGGGTTGCAAAAGAAGTAGGTAGCTTAACCTTCGGGAGGGCGCTTACCACTTTGTGATTCATGACTGGGGTGAAGTCGTAACAAGGTAACCGTAGGGGAACCTGCGGTTGGATCACCTCCTTACCTTAAAGAACCTGCCTTTGTAGTGTCCACACAGATTGTCTGATGAAAAGTGAATAGCAAGGCGTCTTGCCGAAGCAGACTTCAGTGTCCCCTTCGTCTAGAGGCCCAGGACACCGCCCTTTCACGGCGGTAACAGGGGTTCGAATCCCCTAGGGGACGCCACTTGCTGGTTTGTGTGAGTGAAAGTCGCCGGCCCCTGTATCTCAAAACTGACTCAGCGAGTCACGTTTGAGATATTTGCTCTTTAAAAATCTGGATCAAGCTGAAAATTGAAACGACACACCGTTAATGGTGTGTTCGAGTCTCTCAAATTTTCGCAATCACGATGATGAATCGAAAGAAACATCTTCGGGTTGTGAGGTTAAGCGACTAAGCGTACACGGTGGATGCCCTGGCAGTCAGAGGCGATGAAGGACGTGCTAATCTGCGAAAAGCGCCGGTAAGGTGATATGAACCGCTATAGCCGGCGATGTCCGAATGGGGAAACCCAGTGCAATTCGTTGCACTATCGTTAACTGAATACATAGGTTAACGAGGCGAACCGGGGGAACTGAAACATCTAAGTACCCCGAGGAAAAGAAATCAACCGAGATTCCCCCAGTAGCGGCGAGCGAACGGGGAGCAGCCCAGAGCCTGAATCAGCATGTGTGGTAGTGGAACGGTCTGGAAAGGCCGGCGATACAGGGTGACAGCCCCGTACACAAAACTGCACGTGTTGTGAGCTCGATGAGTAGGGCGGGACACGTGGTATCCTGTCTGAATATGGGGGGACCATCCTCCAAGGCTAAATACTCCTGACTGACCGATAGTGAACCAGTACCGTGAGGGAAAGGCGAAAAGAACCCCGGCGAGGGGAGTGAAAAAGAACCTGAAACCGTGTACGTACAAGCAGTGGGAGCCTCTTTTATGGGGTGACTGCGTACCTTTTGTATAATGGGTCAGCGACTTATATTCTGTAGCAAGGTTAACCGAATAGGGGAGCCGAAGGGAAACCGAGTCTTAACTGGGCGTTAAGTTGCAGGGTATAGACCCGAAACCCGGTGATCTAGCCATGGGCAGGTTGAAGGTTGGGTAACACTAACTGGAGGACCGAACCGACTAATGTTGAAAAATTAGCGGATGACTTGTGGCTGGGGGTGAAAGGCCAATCAAACCGGGAGATAGCTGGTTCTCCCCGAAAGCTATTTAGGTAGCGCCTCGTGAATTCATCTCCGGGGGTAGAGCACTGTTTCGGCTAGGGGGTCATCCCGACTTACCAACCCGATGCAAACTGCGAATACCGGAGAATGTTATCACGGGAGACACACGGCGGGTGCTAACGTCCGTCGTGAAGAGGGAAACAACCCAGACCGCCAGCTAAGGTCCCAAAGTCATGGTTAAGTGGGAAACGATGTGGGAAGGCTCAGACAGCCAGGATGTTGGCTTAGAAGCAGCCATCATTTAAAGAAAGCGTAATAGCTCACTGGTCGAGTCGGCCTGCGCGGAAGATGTAACGGGGCTAAACCATGCACCGAAGCTGCGGCAGCGACACTAAGTGTTGTTGGGTAGGGGAGCGTTCTGTAAGCCTGTGAAGGTGTGCTGTGAGGCATGCTGGAGGTATCAGAAGTGCGAATGCTGACATAAGTAACGATAAAGCGGGTGAAAAGCCCGCTCGCCGGAAGACCAAGGGTTCCTGTCCAACGTTAATCGGGGCAGGGTGAGTCGACCCCTAAGGCGAGGCCGAAAGGCGTAGTCGATGGGAAACAGGTTAATATTCCTGTACCAGGTGTTACTGCGAAGGGGGGACGGAGAAGGCTATGTTGGCCGGGCGACGGTTGTCCCGGTTTAAGCGTGTAGGTGTGTGTTCCAGGTAAATCCGGTTCACTTTAACACTGAGGCGTGATGACGAGGCACTACGGTGCTGAAGCAACAAATGCCCTGCTTCCAGGAAAAGCCTCTAAGCATCAGGTAACATCAGATCGTACCCCAAACCGACACAGGTGGTCAGGTAGAGAATACCAAGGCGCTTGAGAGAACTCGGGTGAAGGAACTAGGCAAAATGGTGCCGTAACTTCGGGAGAAGGCACGCTGATAGGTAGGTGAAGCGACTTGCTCGTGGAGCTGAAATCAGTCGAAGATACCAGCTGGCTGCAACTGTTTATTAAAAACACAGCACTGTGCAAACACGAAAGTGGACGTATACGGTGTGACGCCTGCCCGGTGCCGGAAGGTTAATTGATGGGGTTATCCTCGCGGAGAAGCTCTTGATCGAAGCCCCGGTAAACGGCGGCCGTAACTATAACGGTCCTAAGGTAGCGAAATTCCTTGTCGGGTAAGTTCCGACCTGCACGAATGGCGTAATGATGGCCAGGCTGTCTCCACCCGAGACTCAGTGAAATTGAACTCGCTGTGAAGATGCAGTGTACCCGCGGCAAGACGGAAAGACCCCGTGAACCTTTACTATAGCTTGACACTGAACACTGGTCCTTGATGTGTAGGATAGGTGGGAGGCTTTGAAGCGCGGACGCCAGTTCGTGTGGAGCCAACCTTGAAATACCACCCTTTAATGGCTGGTGTTCTAACGTGGACCCGTGATCCGGGTTGCGGACAGTGTCTGGTGGGTAGTTTGACTGGGGCGGTCTCCTCCTAAAGAGTAACGGAGGAGCACGAAGGTTAGCTAATCCTGGTCGGACATCAGGAGGTTAGTGCAAAGGCATAAGCTAGCTTGACTGCGAGCGTGACGGCGCGAGCAGGTGCGAAAGCAGGTCTTAGTGATCCGGTGGTTCTGAATGGAAGGGCCATCGCTCAACGGATAAAAGGTACTCCGGGGATAACAGGCTGATACCGCCCAAGAGTTCATATCGACGGCGGTGTTTGGCACCTCGATGTCGGCTCATCACATCCTGGGGCTGAAGTAGGTCCCAAGGGTATGGCTGTTCGCCATTTAAAGTGGTACGCGAGCTGGGTTTAGAACGTCGTGAGACAGTTCGGTCCCTATCTGCCGTGGGCGCTGGAGAATTGAGGGGGGCTGCTCCTAGTACGAGAGGACCGGAGTGGACGCATCACTGGTGTTCGGGTTGTCATGCCAATGGCACTGCCCGGTAGCTAAATGCGGAAGAGATAAGTGCTGAAAGCATCTAAGCACGAAACTTGCCCCGAGATGAGTTCTCCCTGACTCTTTAAGGGTCCTGAAGGAACGTTGAAGACGACGACGTTGATAGGCCGGGTGTGTAAGCGCAGCGATGCGTTGAGCTAACCGGTACTAATGAACCGTGAGGCTTAACCTTACAACGCCGAAGATGTTTTGGCGGAATAGAGAGAATTTTCAGCCTGGATTCAGATTACGTCACTGCGTGAAAACGGGGTGATAAAACAGAATTTGCCTGGCGGCTGTAGCGCGGTGGTCCCACCTGACCCCATGCCGAACTCAGAAGTGAAACGCCGTAGCGCCGATGGTAGTGTGGGGTCTCCCCATGTGAGAGTAGGGAACTGCCAGGCATCAAATTAAGCAGTAAACTGATGTAAAAATCAGTGGTTGTAGAAAAATTCGGTGGAGCGGTAGTTCAGTTGGTTAGAATACCTGCCTGTCACGCAGGGGGTCGCGGGTTCGAGTCCCGTCCGTTCCGCCACTTATTAAGAGCCCTGAGTTAACACTCAGGGCTTTTTCTTTGCCTGAAATTTGATTGTTGCTAAAAACGCAAAAATCCTCTGCATTTTTCGCTCTTTTTCCACACAACGCAAAACGTCATAATCCTCTCAGTTAACGAACATGATGAATCAAAGAGGAATTATTATGACTATCCCTGCATTCGGTTTAGGTACCTTTCGTCTTAAGGACGATGTTGTTATTGCATCCGTAAAAACGGCTCTGGAGCTCGGTTACCGCGCTGTCGATACTGCACAAATCTATGATAATGAAGCAGCAGTTGGCCAGGCAATTGCCGAGAGTGGCGTTCCGCGCAATGAGTTGTACATTACGACCAAGATCTGGATTGAGAATCTGAGCAAAGACAAGCTGATCCCAAGCCTGAAAGAGAGCCTGAAAAAACTGCGTACTGATTATGTTGATCTGACGCTGATCCACTGGCCATCACCAAATGATGCCGTATCGGTTGAGGAATTCATGCAGGCGCTGCTGGAAGCGAAAAAACAGGGGCTGACGCGTGAAATCGGTATCTCTAACTTCACTATCCCGTTGATGGAAAAAGCCATTGCGGCGGTGGGTGCGGAAAATATCGCGACGAACCAGATTGAACTGTCTCCTTACCTGCAAAACGGCAAAGTGGTTGACTGGGCGAAAGCGCACGGTATCCACATTACGTCTTACATGACGCTGGCATATGGTAAGGCACTGAAAGATGAAGTGATTGCCCGCATTGCGGCGAAACACAATGCCACCGCCGCTCAGGTGATCCTGGCATGGGCGATGGGCGAAGGTTACTCGGTCATTCCTTCTTCCACTAAGCGTGAAAACCTGGCGAGCAACCTGCTGGCGCTGGATCTAACGTTAGATGCCGAAGATAAAAAAGCGATCGCTGCTCTGGATTGCAACGATCGCCTGGTAAGCCCGGAAGGACTTGCACCGCAGTGGGATTAATGCGTTAACCTCTGAATGCCTTTAACCCTCTTTAACAGCTCCTCCGGGAGCTGTTTTTATATGTTCACTCAGAAAGTCGATAAATGCCCGAATACGCGTACTCACGGCACGGTCGCTGTAATAGACGGCGCTGAACGGCATCTCTACCGGCAGGCGTTTATCAGCCATCAGCTCCACCAGTTCACCTCGCGCGATTTCCCGATCAATCATGTAGTCCGACAGGCAGGCAATGCCGTTTCCGCTGAGGCAGAGCTGTTTAAGCGTTTCACCGCTGTTTGACGAAATGCCACAGGTAATCTCGTGAAGTTGCCCATCGCTACAGGCGATGGGCCAGGTGTTGAGGGATACGGGTTCAGTGAAACCCAGGCACAGGTGTGCCTTCAGCTCTTCCACTGTTTCCGGCTTCCCGAATCGATCAAGATAGCCCGGCGAGGCGATAATCTTCCGATAGCTGTTAAAGAGTGGTCGGGCGCGTAAACTGGAATCCGTCAGGGTACCTGCACGGATCGCGACATCCACTTTTCTCTCGATCAGATTGATAAAGGTTTCGGAGGAAACAAGAGAGAGTGTAATTTCCGGATAACGTTCACGGAAAGGCTTTATCAACGGCATCAGAAAATGCAACATTACCGGCGTGGCGGCATCGATACGCAGCACCCCGCGTGGAGTGTTGCGTGTCTCCATGATTTCCGTTTCTGCCGCCGCCATCTCCTGCAGCAAAGACTGGACGCGGCGAAAATAGCGTTCACCTTCTTCTGTCAGACTGAGCTGCCGGGTTGTGCGGTTGAGTAAACTTACGCCGAGCTTCATTTCCAGTTTTTTAACTGCCCGGCTTACCGCTGAGTTTGCCTGACCTAACTGTTCCGCCGCCCGGCTGAAACTACCGCTTTCTACCACTGAAACAAAAATGGCGAGTTCTTCTGAGGTTGCTTTCATTTTTGCACCCGAAGCAAAATTGTATTGAGATTTTGGATATTTTTGTTATTAAACCATCCCGGCATACTGCGTGTCATCCGAATACTGATGATATGGAGTGATTTATGCCTCTCGCGTTATTTGCGCTGACAATAAGTGCCTTTGCTATTGGCACAACCGAATTTGTAATTGTAGGTCTGGTGCCGACAATTGCCGAACAGCTAGCCATTTCTCTGCCTTCTGCAGGGATGTTGGTTTCTATCTATGCTCTCGGCGTGGCGATTGGTGCGCCGGTACTGACGGCGTTGACCGGACGTCTGCCGCGTAAGCAGTTGCTGGTTGCGTTGATGGTCCTGTTCACGGCGGGCAACCTGCTGGCGTGGCAGGCTCCTGGCTACATGACGCTGATTGCGGCCCGTTTACTGACCGGTCTGGCTCATGGGGTGTTCTTCTCGATTGGCTCCACCATTGCCACCAGTCTGGTGGCAAAAGAAAAAGCGGCTTCTGCCATTGCCATTATGTTTGGTGGTCTGACGGTTGCTCTGGTGACCGGGGTTCCTCTGGGGACGTTCATCGGTCAGCATTTTGGCTGGCGCGAAACCTTCCTCGCCGTTTCCGTGTTGGGCGTGATGGCGTTGATCAGCAGTCAGTGGCTTATTCCAGCGAACATTCCGGGGCGTGCGGCGGCAACACTGAGTGACCAGGTAAGCGTCTTAACACACCCACGCTTGCTAATTATCTATGCGATCACTGCACTGGGCTATGGTGGCGTCTTTACCGCATTTACCTTTCTGGCTCCGATGATGCAGGATCTGGCCGGTTTCTCGCCTGCCGCAGTGAGTTGGATCTTATTAGGCTATGGCGTATCCGTCGCGATAGGTAACATCTGGGGCGGAAAACTGGCGGATAAACATGGTGCGGTGCCTGCGCTGAAGTTTATTTTCGCTGCACTGTTTGTTCTGTTGCTCGTCTTTCAGTTTACAGCTTCCATGCAGTACGCCGCGCTGGCAACGGTACTGGTGATGGGGATCTTTGCTTTCGGTAACGTACCGGGTCTGCAGGTTTATGTGGTGCAAAAAGCCGAGCAATTTACGCCGAACGCAGTGGATGTGGCATCCGGTCTTAACATTGCGGCTTTTAACATCGGGATTGCGATCGGTTCTGTTGTTGGTGGACAGACGGTGGAGCACTTCGGCCTGGCACAAACACCGTGGATTGGAGCATTAATTGTGTTGGGCGCCTTCCTGTTGATGGGAATTAGTGGTCGACTGGATAAACCCGCACGCGTTGCCGTGCTGGGCTAAGTACTTGATGTAAGCGAGTGCTTACAAAACAATCTGCAATTGGTCGTTGAAAGTGTGAGCTAAAATCCCTATAACAGAAGAACCAGTCCGGCACCGGACTGGTTGACGTTATAGAGGTTTGAAAGTCAAAAGTGCGAAAAAACACCTATGCCATGCGCTATGTTGCCGGACAACCCGCTGAGCGGATTTTGCCGCCCGGGTCATTTTCGAGCATCGGCCAGGCATTACCCGCCGGGGCGCCGTTAAGCAGTGAAGATCGGATCCGTATCCTGGTGTGGAATATCTTTAAACAGCAGCGAGCGGAATGGCTTTCGGTGCTGAAGAATTTTGGCAAAGATGCGCACCTGGTGTTGTTACAGGAAGCGCAGACGACGCCGGAGCTGGTGAGGTTTGCGACGGCGAATTATCTGGCGGCCGATCAGGTGCCGGCATTTGTTCTGCCGCAGCATCCGTCAGGGGTGATGACGCTCTCATCCGCGCATCCTGTGTACTGTTGCCCGCTTCGTGAGCGTGAGCCTATCCTGCGCCTGGCCAAATCGGCGTTGGTTACCGTCTATCCGTTGCCAGATACGCGACTGTTGATGGTCGTTAATATCCATGCGGTTAACTTTAGTCTGGGGGTCGATGTGTATAGTAAGCAGTTACTTCCAATCGGTGACCAGATTGCGCATCACAGTGGCCCGGTGATTATGGCCGGAGATTTTAATGCCTGGAGCCGACGCCGCATGAATGCGCTGTATCGCTTCGCGCGCGAAATGTCGTTGCGCCAGGTTCGTTTTACTGACGATCAGCGCCGTCGCGCGTTTGGTCGCCCCTTGGATTTTGTCTTTTATCGTGGTCTGAACGTCAGTGAGGCTTCTGTACTGGTCACACGCGCATCCGATCACAATCCGCTACTCGTTGAATTCAGTCCCGGCAAACCTGTGCAGTAAGGTGTGTCAGGTCTGCCGTTGGGGCAGACCTGTAGTGGTGCTGCCCTTTCTCTTGCAAACAACCAAAGGACAGCATAATGACAACACACTCCCACCACGACAACGTCGAAAAGCAGTTTGGCTCCCAGGCGAACGCCTATTTAACCAGTGCCGTGCATGCATCCGGTCGCGACTTGCAGCGGCTGGCTGAGCGCCTGTCTGCACTCCCTCAGGCCTGCGTACTGGATATGGGCTGTGGTGCCGGGCATGCCAGCTTTATCGCCGCGCAGAATGTAAAACAAGTGGTGGCTTACGATTTATCTTCGCAGATGCTTGACGTTGTAGCGCAGGCAGCAAAAGAGAAGGGATTAGCCAACATCACCACAAAGCAGGGCTATGCCGAAAGCCTGCCGTTTGAAGATGCGGTCTTTGACGTGGTTATCAGTCGTTATTCCGCGCATCACTGGCATGACGTTGGCAGAGCGCTGCGTGAAGTTAATCGGGTATTAAAATCGGGCGGTGTGCTGATTATTATGGATGTCATGTCCCCAGGACATCCGGTCCGCGATGTCTGGTTACAGACGGTGGAGGCATTGCGCGACACTTCGCACGTTCGCAACTATTCCAGCGGCGAGTGGCTGGCATTGATGAATGATGCGAACCTGGTCGTCGATTCGTTGGTAACCGACCGTTTACCGTTGGAATTCAATTCATGGGTGGCGAGAATGCGTACACCCGCCGAACTGGTGGAGGCGATTCGTCTGTATCAGGTGAGCGCCTCTGCGGAGGTGAAAGCTTACTTCGCTTTACAGGACGAGGGATCGTTTACCAGCGATACCATCATGGCCGAAGCGCATAAAGCGGCATAAATAAAAAAGGCACCGGGGGAAATCGGTGCCTTTTAATCTTGTGAGCTATCAGGAGTCTGGCGTGTTGTTGTTTTTCACAAACAACGTCAGTTGATCGCCGGGCTTCAGATTGTCCGTATCGTTGTTCCAGCGCATAACATCTTTGATGTTAACGCCGTGACGTTTAGCAATGCTCGAAAGCGAATCGCCCTTACGTACGCGATAGGTAATGCTGTCGCTGTTTTTAGCCAGTTGTTGTGCTCTGTTACCTGCACCCACCGTCAGACTTTGGCCCACTTTCAGCGTTGAACCGCGCAGTTTATTCCACTGCTGCAGATCCTTCGTGCTCACGCCGAGACGTGAAGCAATGCCTGAAAGCGTATCGCCAGAGCGAACGGTATAATTACGGCTGTTCAGCGGGGTGTTATCTGCTACCAGAGTGGACTGTACGGCAGCAATTTCGCCGGCGGCCAGAGATTCACGCAGTTTCTCTGCATGCTTCTTTGGTACCATCACGTATTGCGGGCCGCTTGCGCCCAGCGTGGAGCCTTTTACACCAGCATTAAAGGTCTTCAGCTTGCTGACGGGAATCCCCGCCATATCGGCAACCTGCGCCATTTCAACCGGACTGCTTAAACGAACACGTGCCAGTGCACGACTTTCGTCTGTGGTTGGCAGACGTACGCCATAACGTTTGCTGTTCTTGAGAATATCACTCAGGGCCAGCATTTTTGGCACGTACAGCTTCGTTTCCTGAGGCAATGGCAACGACCAGAAGTCGGTGGATTTCCCACGCGCTTTGTTCGTTTTAATCGCCTTCATGACCCGACCTTCACCGCTATTATAAGCCGCAACGGTCAGCAGCCAGTCGCCGTCAAACATTTTGTTCAGACGCTGCATCATGTCGAGCGCTGCGGTTGTGGAAGCCACCACATCGCGACGCGCGTCATAACTGCGGGTCTGTTTTAAACCATAATTGCGCCCCGTGCTCGGAATGATCTGCCAGATGCCTGCGGCATTGGCGCCAGACGTCGCGTGAGGATCAAAAGCGCTCTCCACTATGGGTAGTAGTACCAGTTCCATCGGCATGTTACGTTTCTTAACTTGCCCGGCTATCCAGTACATATACGGCTCTGCCCGTAAAGTTACATCGTGGAGATAGCTCTTATTGCGTAAATACTTCTGTTTTTGTTCGCGAATCCGGTCGTTTTCCGGAATTCCCATCTTTAGCTCGTCGCCAATGAAAGCCCACAAGTCTTGATCCGGCGCGAGGGACGTCCCATCGTCCATCCATCGTGCCTGACTCGTAAACTTTCCTGCTTCCCCTTGACCAGCTGCAGAAAGGCTCTGTGCGTGCTGTTGGACATTGCCGGCGTTTTGAGACGACTGGCAACCCACGAGCAGGACAGAGGCGAGTAGGATCGCTTTTGCCTTCATGTGTGTGTCAATAGTTGCTTAAAAGACGACCGATCATAACGGCGAAGTTTTGAAAAGGCAACCAGGAATTATCAGAAGCTGTCTTTCTTTGACCTTAACCAGGCAAATCGCTCTTCAGGGTGTTGCAATATTGTTTCTTTGTTGATTTCATTAATTAAATCAATATCTTCTGTTCTCAAAAAAATATTATTTTGTCGCTCATTTTTCAGAATAACGGGGAGTGTCATTTGTTTTTTTACCCGTAACTCATTAACTTTACGATAATAATCATTTATGAACGAATCGTGCGGCAGGATGCTCAGCGCAAACTTCATGTTTGCTAAAGTATACTCATGGGCGCAACAAATAAGCGTATCGTCTGGAAGTGCAGATATTCTTTTAATCGATTGATACATCTGACTTGCCGTGCCTTCAAACAGACGTCCACAGCCACCGGAGAACAGCGTATCCCCGCAAAAAAGATAAGGATGGCTAAAGTAACAGATATGTCCTAAAGTGTGACCGGGTGTAGCAAATACACTAAATTCATGCCCCAAAATGAGGGCGGAATCGCCATCTTCGACTATATGAGTGACCCCCTTATCTTGTGTCTCTGCCGGTCCGTAAACTACTAATTCAGGAAAGTTCTGTACCAGTTCTTTCACGCCTCCCACATGGTCCTGATGATGGTGAGTGAGTAAAATGGCCTCTGGCTGCCACTGATTTTCGGCAATGGCTTTTAACACCGGCGCGGCGTCACCCGGGTCCACGATCAGACAACGTCCTTCATCATTACTCAGAACCCAGATGTAATTGTCCTGAAACGCCGGAATACTGTTAAGATTCATAAATTACCTCTCTGTCTATGCATAACGGATGGTTGTGATGAAACCGGCAAGGAACCCTCAAACAGTCGTAGCACCCAATCGCTGGAGCGATTTGCCCTGGGGAGAGTACTATCGTGAGGCGCTGGAAAAACAGCTTAACCCGTGGTTTGCAAAAATGTATGGTTTTCACCTGCTTAAGGTGGGCAATTTAAGTGCAGAAATCAACTCGGAAGCCTGTGCGGTTTCGCATCAGGTTAACGTTTCTGCCAAAGGCTCGCCGGTTCAGGTTCAGGCCGATCCGCTTCATCTGCCTTTTGCCGATAAATCGGTCGATGTCTGTCTGCTGGCGCACACGCTACCCTGGTGCGCCGATCCCCACCGCCTGTTGCGTGAAGCCGATCGGGTACTCATTGATGATGGCTGGCTGGTACTGAGCGGATTCAACCCGGTGAGCCTGATGGGACTGCGTAAGCTGGTGCCGGTATTGCGTAAATCGTCGCCTTATAATAGTCGTATGTTTACGCTGATGCGCCAACTGGACTGGCTGTCGCTGCTGAATTTTGAAGTGCTGCACTACAGCCGTTTTCACGTCCTGCCGTGGAAAAAGCAGGGGGGAAAGATGTTAAGTGCGCACCTTCCTGCGCTGGGCTGTATGCAAATGATTGTGGCGCGTAAGCGAACGATTCCGCTTACGCTCAATCCGATGAAACAGAGCAAGGCGAAAGCGCGCATACCGCAGGCCGTCGGCGCGACCCGGCAGTATCGCAAGCCGGACGTTTAGGCTTCAGGCTGATAACCAACGTCTTCCTGAGTTGGATTCATGGCGGCGGCACGGGCAAGCTCATCACAACGCTCGTTTTCCGGATGACCGGCATGGCCTTTTACCCACTCCCATTTGATCTGATGCGGCCCGAGCGCGGCATCAAGACGCTTCCAGAGATCGACATTTTTTACCGGTTTTTTGTCGGCGGTTTTCCAGCCGCGTTTTTTCCAGTTATGGATCCATTGGGTGATCCCCTGGCGCACGTACTGACTGTCGGTGCTCAAAATGACTTCACACTGTTCTTTCAGGGCTTCCAGCGCGACGATCGCCGCCATCAGCTCCATGCGATTATTGGTCGTGAGGGTATAGCCCTCATTAAAGGTTTTTTCGCGCCCGCGATAGCGTAAAATTGCCCCGTAACCGCCCGGACCTGGATTACCCAGGCACGAACCGTCGGTGAAAATTTCTACCTGTTTAAGCATCTCTGGTAGACTTCCTGTAATTGAATCGAACCGTAAAACGACAAGTCTGACATAAATGACCGCTATGAGCACTGCAATTACACGACAGATCGTCCTCGATACCGAAACCACCGGTATGAACCAGATCGGCGCGCACTACGAAGGGCACAAGATCATTGAGATCGGTGCCGTTGAGGTGGTGAACCGCCGTCTGACGGGGAATAACTTCCATGTTTATCTGAAGCCTGATCGGCTGGTGGACCCGGAAGCGTTCGGCGTTCACGGAATTGCGGATGAATTCCTGCTGGACAAGCCGACATTTGCCGAGGTGGCGGATGAATTTCTCGACTATATCCGCGGGGCGGAACTGGTCATTCATAACGCGTCGTTTGATATCGGCTTTATGGACTACGAGTTCAGTAAGCTCAACCGCGATATCCCGAAAACCAACACCTTCTGTAAAGTCACCGATAGCCTGGCGCTGGCAAGGAAGATGTTCCCTGGCAAGCGTAATAGCCTGGATGCGTTGTGCTCGCGTTATGAGATAGACAACAGCAAGCGTACGCTGCACGGCGCATTGCTCGATGCCCAGATTCTGGCTGATGTTTATCTGATGATGACCGGTGGTCAGACGACGATGGCGTTTTCGATGGAAGGTGAAACCCAGCAGCAGGGCAATACGGGGATCCAGCGCCTTGTACGTCAGGCCAGCAGACTACGCGTCGTTTTTGCCACTGATGAGGAAGTGGCGGCCCATGAATCGCGTCTCGACCTGGTGGAAAAGAAAGGGGGAAGTTGCCTCTGGCGGGCGTAGAAAGTCTGCTAATGAGGTAAAAACCGTCGCTCGGGTGATTTTTACAGCAAACGATTAAAAACATGAGAAAAAGCGTTGACGAGGTGCGTGGCAATCCGTAATATTCGCTTCGTTCCCAAGTGGAACAACGCGGAGCGGTAGTTCAGTTGGTTAGAATACCTGCCTGTCACGCAGGGGGTCGCGGGTTCGAGTCCCGTCCGTTCCGCCAAATTCTGATCATAGAGTGTTTAAGTACATCCTGTGATGATAAGAAACCGTATCACTGTTAAGGTGATGCGGTTTTTTTTCGTCTGAAATTGTCCTCTCTACCCTCGTTTACCTTTTGCGTAATGAATGCACCTGCAGCGTTATTGACGATTCCCGGCTATGGGATAGATTCTGGAGTTATTGTAAAAAGCCAGAGGAGGGCAAATATGCTCCAGCGTCATGATTTACTGCACATTAGCGTTCAGGCGGCGCAGCGTATTTTTTCGCGGTGGCGAACATCCCGGGTAGCCTGGCAGCAGGCGTTTGCGGCAGGAGAGTTGCCTGGCATTGCGCGCCGCCCCGTCGAGGGAGAACCACAGGGCGATATTGCACTGGGTTTTAGTTTTCCTGAACGCATAAACGGTCAGCGCCAGCGCCTTGCCAGTACTATCACGCCGGACGAGGTGGTTTACCTCCTGACGCCATTTGAAGTAGCACACGGAACAAACCCCACAGCGGTAGACATTTTCTGTCCTCACGGTGGGGCTTGTCTACTGTTCTGCTTATGGGGACGAGATTATTCGCTCAGCGTCTGGGCAATATCATCCTGTACCTGTTTACGCTGTTCTGGCGTTAACACTTTGCTCAGGTCAAAATAGTATTTTACGCGATAATAACGTACTTGCTGTTCGACTTTGCTGAATGCACTTAACTGTTTTTTGACCGCAGATTCATCCCACTTGCCTGATTTAATCACGTCGATTAGCGCGCCATCTTTAATATCCTTCATTGAAATCTGACCGACGTTGTTTTCCAGTTGCTCATGCAGCTTTTTAATCTGCGTAATCTGGCTGTCTGTCAATTTCAGGTGTTGGACAACGGGATCCTGTGCCGGAGCTGGAGTCTCAGTAACATTTGCCGCAAAAGAACTCAATGAGGTACCAGCCAGGGCCGCAGCCAGTAACGTGGCACGTACAAATTTTTTCATTTATTCCATATCCTTATAGGGAAATTATTGAGTAGCGATATCAGCCGCTTATTGCGGGTAATAGGCGGAGTCAGGATACGTTGCCAGCGATGGGCTTCCACGCGAAATTGTTTTGCGGAAGGTTACAGAGTGAAACAATCCCACTACGGGTAATCCCCGTCGTGGAGAAGGCGGGGAGATCAGCGCAGGATAAACGGGTCGGCATCCTGCCAGGCCGGGAAGGTTTCCCGGTACTCTTTCAGTGCACTCAGCGACAGTTCGGCATCAATGCGCGTGGCCTGGTGGGCTTCCGCCGTAGCAATTACTTCTCCCTGAGGATTGATGATCCGACTGTCTCCGCGATAATGATGGCCGTTGCCGTCGGTGCCGACGCGGTTACATCCAGCCACCCAGGCCTGATTTTCGATAGCGCGCGCCGCCAGAAGTGTTTGCCAGTGAAGAGAGCGGGGGGCTGGCCAGTTGGCGACATACAGCGCCAGATCGTAATCATTCAAATTGCGTGACCACACAGGGAATCGCAGGTCATAACAGACCAGCGGGAGAATGCGCCACCCGCGCCATTCCACGATCACGCGGCGGTTGCCTGGCTGGTAATGATGATGTTCGTCAGCCATTCGAAACAGGTGGCGCTTGTCATAAAAGTGAACCGCGCCTTGCGGCTCGACCAGAAAAAAACGATTCACCGCCCCCTGCTCACCGGAGACGGCGGCACTTCCGGCCACCAGCGCATTGGTCTGCTGCGCTTTCTCGCGCAGCCAGGTGATAAGCGTTACTTCCGCAAGCGACTGTCCGGCGGCTTCCATCGCAAAGCCGGTGGTGAACATCTCCGGTAACACGATCAGGTCGCGTCCGGTCACGGCTTCCAGTTGACGGTCAAAGTGACGCAAATTCGCCGGGCCATCCATCCAGACCAGCGGTTGTTGCAGCAGCGTAATTTTCAAACCAGGCACGGTAGAGTCTCCTTGTTGAACGGCATTCTGACACTGTAGCACGTGATTTCAGGAAGCGTGGGCGATAAAAAGCCCCGCCGAAGCGAGGCTAAAAGGTCATGCGTAAGCGTTATGCGGCTTCGACTTTACGCACTTTCTCTGGCAGCTTTACCGGCTTCGTCGCCAGCTCCTCTGGGGCAAAGTCATCCACATTGATGCTACGCAGACGGCTTTCTTCCGCCTTAACCAGAATGGCCGCTTCGTCTTTGTCGATTAAGCCTTTCGCCAGGGCGTTTTGCGCCAGTTCATCCAGACGGGTAAACGGCAGGTTTTTGCCAATCTCTTTGCAAATACGCTGGTGGATCGGGTCGGCGGCCATCACATCCAGCAGCGCCTCTTCCAGTAATCCCACCGGGTTATGTTCGCTCGGCGTCAGGTATTGACCACGACCAATACGGTCACGGGTGGCGCTCGGAACCTGCAAAATCTTCGCGACTTTGTGATCCAGCTTGTCCGAGGGGGCCAGATAGTGACGACCGGTCGGGAAGATCACCACTTTCAGCAGACCGGCAACCAAACGGTTCGGGAAGTTTTGCAGCAGATCGTCGATTGCCTGTTCCGCTTTATACAGCGCATCCTGAGCGCCCCAGTGAACCAGCGGCAGGTCGGCTTCATGGCGGCCTTCGTCGTCATAACGCTTCAGTACCGCAGAGGCCAGATACAGCTGGCTCAGTACATCGCCCAGACGGGCCGAGATGCGCTCGCGGCGTTTCAGACTGCCGCCCAGTACCGCCATCGAAACGTCAGACAGCAGCGCGAGGCTCGCGCTCAGACGGTTAAGGTGCTGATAATAGCGCTTCGTTGCATCGCGGGTGGGCGTTTGGCTGGTTAAGCCGCGCGTCAGACCCAGCCAGAAGCTGCGCATCTTATTGCTGCCGACGTGGCCGATATGTTTGAACAGCAGTTTGTCGAACGCATTCACATCGTTATTCTGCGCCGCCGCCATCTCTTCCAGCACATACGGATGGCAACGAATCGCCCCCTGACCGAAGATCATCATGCTACGAGTCAGGATATTGGCGCCTTCCACAGTGATAGCAATCGGCGCGCCCTGATAGGCCCGCGCGAGGAAGTTACCTTCGCCCAGCATAATGCCCTTGCCGCCGGTAATATCCATCGCGTCAATAATCGACTGCTGACCGCGATGAGTACAGTGATACTTGACGATTGCCGACAGCACTGCCGGTTTCTCACCCAGCATAATGCCGTAGGTGATGAGGGACGCTGCTGCATCCATCACGTAGGCGTTACCGGCAATGCGTGCCAGCGGTTCTTCGATCCCTTCCATCTTACCGATGGAGATTTTGAACTGACGACGAATGTGGGCGTAGGCACCGGTCGCCATCGCGACGGATTTCACCCCGCCAGTCGAGTTTGACGGCAACGTAATGCCGCGCCCGACGGACAGACATTCCACCAACATACGCCAGCCCTGACCGGCCATTTTCGGGCCGCCGATGATGTAATCGATCGGCACAAAGACGTCTTTACCGAGCGTCGGACCGTTCTGGAACGGAACGTTAAGCGGGAAGTGCCGACGACCAATTTCCACACCTGGCGTGGAGGTTGGGATTAACGCACAGGTGATCCCCAGTTCTTCATCGCCGCCCAGCAGTTTATCCGGGTCGGAGAGTTTAAACGCCAGCCCCAGGACGGTGGCGATAGGCGCGAGAGTGATGTAACGCTTGTTCCAGGTCAGACGCATCCCCAGCACCTGCTGGCCTTGCCACTCACCCATACAGACAATACCGGTATCCGGAATGGCGCCCGCATCGGAACCCGCTTCCGGGCTGGTCAGCGCAAAGCAAGGGATCTCCTGACCGCGCGCCAGGCGAGGCAGGTAATGGTCTTTCTGCTCTTGTGTACCGTAATGTTGCAACAGCTCGCCTGGGCCTAAGGAGTTCGGCACGCCCACGGTAATCGCCAGGATCCCGGAGACGCCGGAGAGTTTTTGCAGCACGCGAGACTGGGCGTAAGCAGAGAATTCCAGCCCGCCGTACTCTTTCTTAATGATCATCGCGAAGAAGCGATGCTCTTTCAGAAACGCCCACAGTTCCGGCGGCAGATCGGCCAGCTCGTGGGTGATCTGGAAGTCGTTCGCCATGCGGCACGCTTCTTCCACCGGGCCGTCGATGAACGCCTGCTCTTCGGCGGTCAGACGCGGCTGCGGATAGTTGTGCAGTTTTTTCCAGTCCGGATTGCCCTGAAACAGATCGCCTTCCCACCAGGTGGTACCGGCATCAATCGCTTCTTTCTCTGTACGCGACATCGGCGGCATTACCTTACGGAAGCCGCGGAACACCGGTGCGGAGATCATCGACTTACGCATTGGCGTAAAGTTGAATGGCACGAGGATAATGGCCAGAGGTACCAGCAGCCAGACGGACCACAGTCCGACAGCGCCAAGCGCCGCCGTCCAGACGAGCAAAATCAGGCTGCTGAGAAATAAGCTCACGCGGTGATAAAACAGCGCGCCGAGCAGAACGACCGTAGCGAGAATACTCAAAATCATCATAACGAAAAGCTCCCTTGCTTGTAGGAGGTCTGACCACTTGTGATGTTATGGTTGTAGTGGATGTGAAATCTTTTAGCAATGCGTTTACAAAATAATTACAACAAAGCTCACATTGTTGCCGTTTTCTGCGGCACGAAAAATCAAAAGCCGTCGCCATTGGTGTGGCTTATGCTTCTCGCTGCCAGTGCTATCCGGTACACTGCATCCTGTCATTTACATTCATGCTGAAGGATATCCTCATGTACCAGGATCTTATTCGTAACGAACTGAACGAAGCGGCGGAAACGCTGGCTAATTTTTTAAAAGATGACGCCAATATTCACGCCATTCAGCGCGCGGCGGTCCTGCTGGCAGACAGTTTTAAAGCGGGTGGTAAGGTACTCTCCTGCGGTAACGGCGGCTCTCATTGTGACGCCATGCACTTTGCAGAAGAGCTGACAGGGCGTTATCGCGAAAACCGTCCGGGCTATCCGGCCATTGCGATTTCCGACGTCAGCCACATCTCTTGCGTCAGCAATGATTTCGGTTACGACTACGTCTTTTCTCGTTATGTGGAAGCGGTAGGGCGCGAAGGCGATGTGCTGTTAGGCATTTCGACTTCTGGCAATTCTGCTAACGTGATCAAAGCCATCGCCGCGGCACGCGAAAAGGGGATGAAAGTGATCACCCTGACCGGTAAAGATGGCGGCAAAATGGCCGGTACTGCCGATATCGAAATCCGCGTTCCGCATTTCGGTTATGCTGACCGTATTCAGGAAATTCATATTAAAGTGATTCATATCCTGATTCAGCTGATCGAAAAAGAGATGGTTAAGTAAGTCTTCGCCGGGGGCTAACGCCCCCGCTGTTGTGGAGGTGATGTATGTGCGAACTGCTCGGGATGAGCGCCAATGTGCCGACCGATATCTGCTTTAGTTTTACCGGGCTGGTTCAGCGAGGAGGGGGAACCGGGCCGCACAAAGACGGCTGGGGCATCACCTTCTATGAAGGCAAAGGCTGCCGGACGTTTAAAGATCCGCAACCCAGCTTTAATTCCCCCATCGCCAGACTGGTACAGGACTACCCGATCAAATCCTGTTCGGTGATTGCCCATATTCGCCAGGCGAACCGGGGTGAAGTGGCGCTGGAGAACACCCATCCCTTCACGCGTGAACTGTGGGGCCGCAACTGGACCTACGCGCACAACGGGCAGCTTTCCGGCTATAAAACGCTGGAAACCGGCAATTTTCGCCCGGTTGGTGAAACCGACAGCGAAAAGGCGTTCTGCTGGTTGCTGCACAAACTCACTCAGCGCTACCCGCGTACGCCGGGCAATATGACGGCGGTGTTCAGGTATATCGCGACGCTGGCGGGCGTACTGCGTGAGAAGGGGGTCTTTAACATGCTGTTGTCAGATGGCCGCTACGTGATGGCATTCTGCTCAACGAATCTGTTCTGGATTACTCGTCGCGCGCCGTTTGGTGTAGCGACGCTGCTGGATCAGGATGTGGAAATTGACTTCAGTTCAGAGACCACACCTAATGATGTGGTCACCGTCATTGCCACGCAACCGCTGACAGGCAACGAAACCTGGCAAAAGATTATGCCAGGCGAGTGGGCGTTATTTTGTCTCGGGGAGCGTGTAGTTTGACGCCAGCTGCGGCTGAACCACTTCGTGACTCAACGGTTTGCTGACGACATAGCGGCCATCGACAACCGACACGGTCGGTGGCTTGCGGGTCTGCTCAAAGTAATCGTATCCCGGTTTTAACTGCGACCAGAACTCTTTGTAATAGGAATACTTGTGGCGTTGCATGTTGGCATCAGTCATGCGGAAGGGATAAATACTGACCTGCACACTCGACTGACCAAAGACCAACGCGCCGGTAACAAACTGGAAAATCTCATCAATACCGCTGTCGGTCATGGCGTAACAGCCAACCGAGACGCAGGCACCGTGAATCATCAGGTATTTGCCTTCATAACCATGAGCGCGGTCATAGGCGTTGGGGAAGCCAATATTAATGGCTTTATAAAAGCGGCTGTCAGGTTTGAGCTGGCTGCGCTGGACGTTATAAAAACCTTCCGGACTTTTAAAATCGCCCTGGCGTTGTTTTGGACCTAATCCGCCGGAGTAATTACAAATTTTATAGCTGTCGAGAAGTTGATACTGCTCGCCCATCTTGACGTAGAGATCAAGCGCGCGCTCTTCCTTGAAGATCTGAATATAGACCGGCGATCCCATCAATTGCTGCTTATACTCTTTGCTGATAGGTGTTGTGGAGCTATTGCTACTCAGCAAGCCGGCGAATGACACGCACGGGATCAAAAGCATCGCAATAAATAATGCGATTTTACGCATACTGCTTGTTCCTTGATAAAACGATTGCACACGCCAGAACGGCAAATAATAAGATCCCCAAATCGGACTAATCTGGATTTGGAACGCTCACATTAACACCACGACAGTTTTTCGCAAGCCCCTCGTGGTGCGTTTACAACTTATACTAAAACGATCTCGGATAGTTCTTTTGTTGCAACCCGTCGAGTTTTACTTTAACGCGTTCTCATTGGCTTCCTATTGCAGAAGGATACTGTATACTTAAACAGTGCTTTGGAGGTGAGTGATGCGTAAAATCATACATGTTGATATGGATTGTTTTTTCGCAGCGGTTGAGATGCGTGACAACCCGGCGCTGCGCGACATTCCTATTGCGATTGGCGGCAGTCGTGAGCGCAGAGGCGTCATCAGTACCGCAAACTATCCTGCCCGTAAATTTGGCGTACGCAGCGCGATGCCGACCGGAATGGCGCTGAAGCTGTGCCCACACCTCACGCTATTACCCGGACGCTACGAAGCCTATAAGGACGCGTCTCGCCAGATTCAGGACATCTTTTCACGCTACACCTCATTAATTGAGCCGCTGTCTCTTGATGAAGCGTATCTGGATGTCACGGAAAGCACGCTTTGTCATGGTTCGGCAACGCTCATCGCCCAGGAGATCCGCCAGACTATCTTCAACGAGCTGCAACTCACCGCCTCCGCGGGCGTGGCGCCGGTAAAGTTTCTGGCCAAGATCGCCTCCGATCTGAATAAGCCCAACGGACAATATGTCATCACGCCAGATGATGTGCCGGCGTTCCTCAAAACGTTGCCGCTGGGGAAAATACCTGGCGTCGGTAAAGTGTCTGCGGCAAAACTGGAAAGCATGGGGCTACGCACCTGCGGTGATGTTCAGCAGTGCGATCTGGCGACATTACTTAAGCGCTTCGGTAAGTTTGGTCGGGTATTGTGGGAGCGCTGCCAGGGAATCGACGAACGGGACGTCAATAATGAACGCTTACGCAAGTCGGTCGGCGTGGAACGCACTATGGCGGAAGATATTCATCAGTGGTCTGATTGTGAAGCGATTATTGAGCGATTATATCCGGAACTTGAGCGGCGACTGGCGAAAGTGAAACCCGATCTGCTCATCGCCCGTCAGGGCGTGAAGCTAAAGTTTAATGATTTTCAGCAAACCACCCAGGAACACGTCTGGCCGCGACTGAATAAAGAAGACCTGATTTCTACCGCGCGTAAAACCTGGGACGAGCGCCGGGGAGGGCGGGGCGTACGTCTGGTGGGGCTGCACGTTACACTGCTTGATCCGCAACTGGAACGGCAGTTATTACTGGGGTTATAACCGCGATGAACATCAGAGAATATAAAGAGAGTGATTTTTTGGCCCTGTGTGAAATATTCCTGCGAGCCGTTCAGGAAACGGCGCGTCGCGATTATTCCGCATCGCAAGTTGCGGCCTGGGCGCAAATTGACGAAGCGACCTGGCGACAAAAGCTTGCCGTCTCTGAAGTACAGGTTGCTGTCGTTGATGAACAACCCGTTGGGTTTATAAGCGTGGCGGGGAACTATATTGATCTGTTATTTGTTGCGCCGGAATTCAATGGTCAGGGGATTGCACATCACTTGTTGAAACCGTGGATTGCGCGGGGTGATGTGTTAACTGTTGATGCCAGTATTACTGCAAAACCCTTTTTTGAACGTCAGGGGTTTCTGGTCGTTGCCTGGCAAAATGTGGAATGTCGGGGGGAATGGTTTGTTAATTATCGGATGCAATATCAGCACGCGTCATAAATGCATTTTGCAAGAACGGGTATGAAAACTGCCGGATGGCGTTTCACTTATCCGGCCTACAAATTTGCTGACAGTTCGTAGGCCGGATAAGGCGCAATGCGCCGCCATTCGGCATTTTTAAAGCATAACGATCGTGACTTACTTCGTCGGAATCGCTTTGAGCAGTTCGGTCAGAAGCGTCCAGTAATGACTGACGCTTTCGATATGCACCTGCTCATCCGGTGAGTGTGGACCGGTAATGGTTGGCCCGATAGAGACCATATCCATATCCGGGTACGGTTTCTTAAACAGACCGCACTCCAGACCCGCGTGGATAATCTGGATGTTTGGCGTTTTGTTGAACAGACGCTGATAAGTTTCGCGCACCAGATGCATCACCGGCGAGTTTGCATCCGGCTGCCAGCCAGGGTAGCTCCCTTTGGCTTCGGTTTTCGCGCCCGCCAGTTTGCCCAGCGAATCCAGCATGCTAACGACATAGTCTTTACCGGTGTCGATCAGCGAACGGATCAGGCAATGGATTTCGACGTTGTCGTCGGTCATGGTGACGACGCCCACGTTCAGTGAGGTTTCAACCACGCCTTTTGCGACGTCGGAATTGCGGATCACACCGTTCGGCGTGGCGTTCAGCAGACGGATAAAGCCATCGCGAGACTGCGTGGTCAGCGCGGCTTTATCGTTCGCGGCGCTCTCCAGCAGAACCACCAGGTTTTTCTCTTTTTCAGCCAGTTCGTTTTTCAGGATGTCCTGATAAGCGTTGACCTGCGCTTTCAGCGCCTCGACGTTGTCCGCCGCAACGGCAACGGTCGCAAAGGCTTCACGCGGAATCGCGTTACGCAGTGTACCGCCGTTGAAATCGACCAGACGCAGATCCAACTCTTCAGCATGACCGGCCAGGAAACGAACCAGCAGTTTGTTCGCATTGCCAAGACCAACGTGGATTTCGCCACCGGAGTGACCGCCTTTCAGCCCTTTGAGAGTCAGCTTAAAGGTCTGGAAACCCGCCGGAACGGCTTCGCGGGTCAGCGGCAGGTTAGAGGTGAAGTCGATCCCGCCCGCGCAACCCATGTAGATCTCACCTTCTTCTTCCGAGTCGGTATTGATCAAAATATCCGCCTGCAGCCAGTTAGCCTGCAGACCAAATGCCCCGTCCATACCCGCTTCTTCGGTCATGGTCAGCAGCACTTCCAGCGGGCCGTGAACGACGCTGTCGTCAGCCAGAACCGCCAATGCGGACGCCATCCCGATGCCGTTATCGGCGCCCAGCGTGGTACCACGCGCTTTCACCCATTCGCCATCAATATAAGGCTGGATTGGATCTTTGGTGAAATCGTGCACAGTGTCGTTGTTTTTCTGCGGCACCATATCCAGGTGCGCCTGCAGAACCACCGGTTTACGGTTTTCCATACCCGCAGTAGCCGGTTTGCGAATCAGGATATTCCCTACCTGGTCGCGCTCTACGTGGAAACCTTTCTCGTTTGCCCAGCCGATGATGTGCTCAGCGAGCTGCTCTTCATGATAGGACGGGTGAGGAATAGAACAGATTTTTGCAAAAATATCCCACAGCGGTTGCGGGGAGAGTTGAGATAATTCAGACACGATAATTCTCCTTGTATACCCGTCATACTTCAGGTTGCATGGGGGTTGGTTTTCCTGCAACGCGAATGATTTAAGGTATCGATGCTCTGCAAACAGGCTTGCAGGTCACAGGGTTAGCAGGTTAATTATTACCACAAGTCTGGCTTGCGAGATGCGCTTGAGAATACCACTTTCTGCGTCCGCTGCGAGTATAAAGCACGTAAAAAGAGGGCCCGATTCCGCGAAACACTGGTTTTTGGTGGCTCAGATCTCTATAATCTCGCGCAACCCATTTCCCCCTTGAACACATTTTAAGCCGTAGATAAACAGGCTGGGACACTTCACATGAGCGAAAAATACGTCGTCACCTGGGACATGCTGCAGATCCATGCACGCAAACTGGCAAACCGCCTGATGCCTTCAGAACAGTGGAAAGGCATTATTGCCGTTAGTCGTGGTGGTCTGGTGCCGGGCGCATTGCTGGCACGTGAACTGGGCATTCGTCATGTCGATACCGTATGCATTTCCAGCTACGATCACGACAACCAGCGTGAACTGAAAATTCTGAAACGCGCTGAAGGCGACGGTGAAGGCTTTATCGTCATTGACGATCTGGTGGATACCGGTGGTACCGCCGTGGCTATCCGTGACATGTATCCCAAAGCGCATTTTGTCACTATCTTCGCCAAACCAGCGGGTCGTCCGTTAGTTGACGATTATGTGATTGATATCCCGCAGGATACCTGGATTGAGCAGCCGTGGGACATGGGCGTGACCTTCGTTCCGCCGATTTCTGGCCGCTAATCTCTGACTTTTTCAACGCCTGGCATTGCCGGGCGTTGTTCTATTTAGCCGGTGTCGGGTTACAATAAGCCTCAGTGAGTACTTCAGGAGGCTGTACGCATGTCACAGGCTAATCTTAGCGAAATCCTGTTCAAACCCCGTTTTAAACATCCCGAAACGTCGACCCTTGTCCGCCGTTTTAATGCCGGGACGCAGCCGCCTGTGCAATCGGCGCTGGATGGCAAGAACGTTCCCCACTGGTATCGCATGATTAACCGCCTGATGTGGATCTGGCGCGGGGTGGATCCGCGAGAAATTCTTGATGTTCAGGCGCGCATCGTGATGAGTGACGCCGAGCGCACCGATGCCGAGCTTTACGATACGGTGATTGGTTACCGTGGCGGCAACTGGATTTATGAATGGGCGAAGCAGGCGATGGACTGGCAGCAGAAAGCCTGCCAGGAAACGGATCCTGAGCGCAGTGGCCGCTACTGGCTGCACGCCTCGACGCTGTACAACATCGCCGCCTATCCCCACCTGAAAGGGGACGATCTGGCGGAGCAGGCGCAGGCGTTAGCCAACCGCGCTTATGAGGAAGCCGCGCAGCGACTGCCCGGTACGCTGCGCGAGATGGAGTTCTCGGTACCCGGCGGCTCTCCCGTTACCGGGTTCTTGCATATGCCAAAAGGCGATGGCCCGTTCCCGACGGTGCTCATGTGCGGCGGTCTGGATTCGATGCAAACCGATTACTACACCCTGTATGAGCGCTATTTCGCGCCGCGCGGCATCGCTATGCTGACGCTGGACATGCCTTCCGTCGGTTTCTCGTCAAAGTGGAAGCTCTCTCAGGACTCCAGTTTGCTGCATCAGCATGTGCTGAAAGCGTTGGCAAATGTGCCGTGGGTGGATCATACCCGGGTGGCGGCGTTCGGATTCCGTTTTGGCGCCAACGTGGCGGTGCGTCTGGCCTATCTTGAATCGCCGCGTCTGAAAGCGGTGGCCTGTCTCGGTCCGGTTGTGCATGCGTTGTTGAGCGACCCGCTGCGTCAGGGAGCGGTACCGGAAATGTATCTTGACGTTCTGGCGAGCCGACTGGGGATGCACGATGCGTCCGATGAAGCGCTGCGCGTGGAGCTCAATCGCTACTCGCTGAAGGTACAGGGACTGCTTGGCAGACGTTGCCCGACGCCAATGCTGTCGGGCTTCTGGAAGAACGATCCGTTCAGTCCGGAAGAGGAGTCGCGTTTAATCACCTCTTCATCTTCTGACGGTAAGCTGTTGGAGATTCCATTCAATCCGGTGTATCGCAATTTTGACAACGCGCTACAGGAAATCGCCCGCTGGATTGAAAAGAGATTGTGTTAATAATTTGCTAAATTCTACTGTTTTGGTAAAACAGTTGCTTCACAACAGGAGATCGCAATGACGTTACCGAGTGGACACCCGAAGAGCAGATTGATCAAGAAATTCACCGCGCTTGGCCCCTATATCCGGGAAGGAAAGTGCGAAGATAATCGATTTTTTTTCGATTGTCTGGCCGTTTGCGTCAACGTGAAGCCCGCGCCTGAACTGCGCGAATTCTGGGGCTGGTGGATGGAGCTGGAAGCACAGGAAAAGCGTTTTACCTATAGCTACAAATTTGGTCTGTTTGACAAAGCGGGCGACTGGACGACTGTGACGATCAAAGATAAAGAAGTGGTTGAGCGACTGGAATATACCCTGCGTGAGTTTCATGAGAAGTTGCGTGAGCTGTTAAACACGCTGCATCTGTCACTGGAACCCGCAGACGATTTCCGTGATGAGCCGGTGAAGCTAACGGCGTAATCCAAAAAAGAAGCCGGATGAATCATCCGGCTTCTCTGTTTTGTTCGCCGGATAAGTCAGACTATCCGGACCATTCTGGCATCAGAACTGATAGGTCATACCCAGCGCCACGATGTCATCGCTGTTGACGCCCAGTTTGTTGTTATCATCAATCTGGTTGATTTTATAATCAACAAACGCCGACATATTCTTGTTGAAATAATAGGTCGCGCCGACATCAATATATTTCACGATATCTTCATCACCAATACCTTCAATATCTTTGCCTTTCGACTGAACGTAACCGATGGACGGGCGCAGGCCGAAATCAAACTGATATTGTGCGACGGCTTCGAAGTTTTGCGCTTTGTTGGCAAAACCACCGGAAATCGGCGCCATGTTGCGGGTTTCAGAATAGATGGTCGCCAGATAGATGTCGTTGCCATCGTATTTCAGACCGGTCGCCCAACCTTCAGCATTCTGGCCATGGCCGCGTGCCTGCTGGTTTTGCTCATTAGTACGGTCAGAGTTGGCGTAGGCGCCAATGATCGCGAAATCGCTGCCGCCGAAGTCGTAGCTCAGTGATGTCCCGAATCCGTCACCGTTCTGTTTCTTCACGTCACGGTCTTCGTTTTTGCCCTGATATTGCAGGGTCATGTTTAGACCGTCGATCACGCCGAAGAAGTCGGTATTACGGTATGTCGCCAGGCCGCTGGCGCGTTTAGTCATAAAGTTATCGGTCTGCGCCAGGCCGTCACCACCAAATTCCGGGAACATATCGGTCCAGGCGGCAACGTCATACAGTGCGCCCAGGTTACGACCGTAATCGAAAGAGCCGATATCTTTCAGCTTGACCCCGGCGAACGCCAGACGCGTTTTCTGACCGGATTCGCTTTCGGTTTTGTTGCCCGCAAATTCCGCTTCCCAACGACCGTAGCCGGTCAGTTGATCGTTAATCTGCGTTTCGCCTTTAAAACCAAAGCGGACATAGGTCTGGTCGCCGTCTTTGTCATCATTATCGCTGAAGTAGTGCATCGCTTTGACTTTGCCATACACATCCAGTTTATTCCCGTCTTTGTTAAACACTTCCGCTGCCTGCACGGATGCCGATGCCACAATACCCATCACCACTAATGCCAGAGTGCTCTTTTTCATTTTCAGTCCTGATTTAAAGTACGCGCTAATATTTACTGGGTGTGATCCCCGTTGAAAGACAGGAGGGGTTTTATCGCTCTGGGGTGAAGGTTTTATGACAAAGTAAGAATAATTTTAAAAAAGGATGTTTTTCTGTTTCGGTAATAAAAACGTCAAACATTGCCGCTACGCTTGCTGATCCAGCACAACAAAATTTCATGCTTTGTGCGCTGCTTGTTGGCAACCGGGACCAGTCCTGCTAAAACGTTCGTTTACTATCATTTTCCCTATTTTGAACGGCAGAGAATCATGAGTGACAGCCAGACGCTGGTGGTAAAACTCGGCACCAGTGTGCTAACGGGCGGATCGCGCCGCCTTAACCGTGCCCACATCGTAGAACTTGTTCGTCAGTGCGCGCAGCTGCATGCCGCAGGACATCGTATTGTTATTGTCACGTCGGGCGCTATCGCCGCCGGGCGTGAACACCTGGGGTATCCGGAACTGCCTGCAACGATTGCCACCAAGCAGCTGCTGGCGGCAGTCGGGCAGAGCCGTCTGATTCAACTGTGGGAACAGCTGTTTTCGATTTACGGCATTCACGTCGGGCAGATGCTGCTGACGCGGGCGGATATGGAAGATCGGGAGCGCTTTCTGAATGCGCGAGACACTCTGCGTGCGCTGCTGGATAACAATATCGTTCCGGTTATCAACGAGAACGATGCGGTTGCCACGGCGGAAATTAAAGTGGGGGATAACGACAATCTCTCCGCGCTGGCGGCGATCCTCGCCGGGGCGGACAAACTGCTGCTGTTAACCGATCAGCAGGGTCTGTTTACTGCCGATCCGCGTACCGATCCGCAAGCCGAGTTGATTAAAGATGTTTACGGGATTGATGACGCCCTGCGTGCCATCGCTGGTGACAGCGTGTCGGGGCTGGGAACAGGCGGCATGGGCACCAAGCTACAGGCTGCTGACGTCGCCTGCCGTGCCGGTATCGACACCATCATTGCCGCTGGCAGCAAGCCGGGAGTGATTGGTGACGTGATGGAAGGCATCTCTGTCGGTACCCGCTTCCACGCGCAGGCTTCCCCGCTGGAGAACCGCAAACGCTGGATCTTCGGCGCGCCGCCTGCCGGTGAAATCACCGTGGATGAAGGGGCGACGGCGGCGATTCTGGAACGTGGCAGTTCCCTGCTGCCCAAAGGCATTAAAAGCGTGACAGGCAACTTCTCGCGTGGTGAAGTGATCCGCATCTGTAATCTGGAAGGGCGCGACATCGCCCACGGCGTGAGCCGCTACAACAGCGACGCGCTGCGCCGCATTGCCGGACACCACTCCCAGCAGATTGATGCGATTCTGGGCTATGAATATGGCCCGGTCGCTGTCCATCGTGATGACATGATTACCCGTTAAGGAGCAGATAAATGCTGGAACAAATGGGCATTGCTGCCAAAGCCGCGTCGTACAAACTGGCGCAGCTCTCCAGCCGCGAAAAAAATCGCGTGCTGGAAAAAATAGCTGATGAGCTTGAAGCACAAACTGACACTATCCTGAACGCTAATGCGCAGGACGTGGCCGAAGCGCGCACGAACGGCCTGAGCGAGGCGATGCTCGATCGCCTGGCGCTGACGCCTGCGCGCCTGAAGGCGATTGCTGATGACGTCCGTCAGGTCTGCAATCTGGCGGATCCAGTCGGGCAGGTGATTGACGGAGGACTGCTGGACAGCGGGTTGCGTCTGGAGCGTCGCCGCGTGCCGCTTGGCGTGATTGGCGTCATTTATGAAGCGCGTCCAAACGTCACCGTCGATGTCGCCTCTCTGTGCCTGAAAACGGGCAATGCGGCGATTCTGCGCGGCGGTAAAGAGACATATCGCACCAACGCGGCCACCGTGCGCGTGATCCAGCAGGCGTTAACCTCTTGTGGTTTACCGGAAGCGGCGGTTCAGGCCATTGAAAGCCCCGACCGTGCGCTGGTGAATGAGATGCTGCGTATGGACAAGTATATCGACATGCTGATCCCGCGTGGCGGCGCGGGTCTGCATAAGCTGTGCCGCGAGCAGTCGACTATCCCGGTGATCACCGGCGGGATTGGCGTGTGTCATATCGTTGTCGACGACAGCGCAGAGATTGCCCCGGCGCTGAAGATTATCGTCAATGCGAAAACGCAACGTCCGAGTACCTGTAACACGGTAGAGACACTGCTGGTGCATCAGGACATCGCGACGCGTTTCCTGCCGGCGCTGAGTCAGCAGATGGCGGAGAGCGGCGTGACGCTGCATGCGGACGAGCGGTCGTTTGCCCTGTTGAACGCGGGGCCAGCAAACGTGGTGGCGGTGAAAGCAGAAGAATTTGACGACGAGTTCTTGTCGCTGGATTTGAACGTCAAAATCGTCGCTGACCTGGATGACGCCATCGCGCATATTCGCGAGCACGGTACCCAGCACTCCGACGCCATCCTGACGCGTACCATGCACAACGCGAACCGTTTTGTGAACGAAGTGGATTCGTCTGCGGTGTACGTCAACGCCTCAACCCGTTTTACCGATGGCGGGCAGTTTGGTCTCGGTGCGGAAGTCGCCGTCAGCACGCAAAAATTACATGCCCGCGGTCCAATGGGGCTGGAAGCGCTGACCACCTATAAGTGGATCGGCTTTGGTGACGATACGATTCGTGCCTAATTAACGCCGGGTGATGCAAAATCAGCCACTTGATTCGCAAGACTATTGACGCATCACTCGGTTAGTTTTAACCTTCTACCCCGTGTTCACACTCGTGGCCGCGTCCTTATCAGGGCCGATATAGCTCAGTTGGTAGAGCAGCGCATTCGTAATGCGAAGGTCGTAGGTTCGACTCCTATTATCGGCACCATTTCAAACTCTTCCCAAGTCTACCGAAATCAACTAAAAGCCCGTATACTGCGGTTTATGGCCCGTATCTTATCTCCTGTTATCAACTGGACTCAACTGAAATCAAGTCGCAGTTGGGGGCATAAGTGGGGGCATTCTGTGTTCGGTCCTGGGAGATGCCCCCAATGAAGCTAAATGCGCGACAGGTAGACGCAGCTAAACCCAGAGAGAAAGCCTATAAGCTGGCAGATGGTGCTGGTTTGTATCTTGAGGTTGTTCCCTCTGGTTCCAGATACTGGCGGATGAAGTATCGCTTCAATGGAAAAGAGAAGCGTATGGCTTTTGGGGTCTATCCGGCAGTGTCCCTTGCACAAGCGAGAGCACTGCGTGATGAAGCCAAGAAAAAACTAGCCGAGGGTATCGATCCATCGTTTGCCAAGAAAGAAGAAAAGCTGGTTCGCGATGTGCAGCTCAATAACACGTTCCAGTCTGTGGCGCTTGAGTGGCACGGTACGAAGGTGAGCAGATGGTCAGAAGGCTATGCCTCCGACATCATCGAAGCCTTCAATAAAGATATTTTCCCCTATATCGGCCAACTGCCGGTGAATGAAATCAAACCACTGGTTCTGCTGAATGTGCTGCGTCGTATGGAAAGCCGTGGCGCGACAGAGAAGGCTAAGAAGGTTCGCCAGCGCTGCAGTGAAGTCTTTCGCTACGCCATAGTTACCGGTCGTGCGGAATACAATCCTGCAGCGGATCTAACCAGCGCGATGTCAGGGCATGAATCGAAGCATTATCCCTTCCTGACGGTTGAAGAGTTACCAGACTTCTTTAAAGCCCTATCCAGCTATACTGGAAGCCCGTTAGTTGTTCTTGCCGCTCGGCTGCTGATACTCACGGGGGTTCGTACTGGCGAGCTCCGAGGTGCTTTCTGGAGTGAATTTGATCTTGAGAAAGCAGTGTGGGAAATCCCTGCAGAGCGTATGAAGATGAAACGGCCTCATCTGGTACCCCTCTCTACCCAAGCGCTGGAAATCGTACAGCAACTCAAAGTGATGTCTGGTCAATATCCACTGGTGTTTCCTGGAAGGAATGACCCCCGTAAAACGATGAGCGAAGCGAGTATAAATCAGGTGTTTAAGCGGATTGGATATACGGGGAAGGTTACTGGACATGGTTTTAGGCACACGATGAGTACAATTTTGCATGAGGAAGGGTTTAATACGGCATGGATTGAAACCCAGCTTGCGCATGTCGATAAGAATGCGATCCGTGGGACGTATAACCATGCGTTGTATCTGGAAGGGCGAAGAGAGATGATGCAGTGGTATGCAAATCATATAGATAGATTGCTACATTATGAAGTTTACCGAAACATCAAGAGAAGTATGCAAACGTAATCTACCGCAGCTTGGTTTTTTAGTTTAGCATTCAATCTAATGCCATGACATAACAGAAATCTCACTATATGATCAGTTTAATCAATGAGTTAAATTATCAGGTGGGATATCTGTGAGAATATTACATCTTTACAAGAAAGCAATGAAAAGTAAAAATATGAGTGATATCAATTTATTACTAAAATAAAGTGCATTTAGTGAGCTAACTACGTTACTATCGGTGTCATTAGGTTTTTGCTCGTTTCATATACTTTAAAATCTAAGGCTTTTTAATCTCTTCAAACAAGGCCTTTCATTAGGAATATGAAATGTATTAGATTCTAAGAGAGGGAAGAGCATGAGTCGAGCTGTGAACCATACCGCAGAAGGAGCTGCACTTGGTTTTTACTACCAGTCACTCTATGCACTTAAAGCAATCCTCGAAAACGAGCATGATGATGCAGCTCTTTGTCTTGAACGCCTAGATGACGTCGAGATTGTAGCTAATGGCGAAAGCCTTTTATCACAATTAAAGCATTCTATTAAGCCTAATCCAGCCTCAGTCACGATCACATCTACATTGTTATGGAAAACATTCAAGGTTTGGATAGATCTTTTACCTAAAATTAATTTAGATGAAACAAGACTACAATTAATTACTGTTGCACCTGTCGGTAATAAAGACGAATTGTTTGTTTTAACTCAAGAAAATTCAGACCGTGAATTACTACTACTAAAACTCATCGATGAGGCTACTCGGGTCGTAGAAGAACATGAACATTCATTAGCTCAAAAGAAAGTTCCAGCACCACATGTCCAGCGATATAATGCATGTAAATCATTTTTAGAATTGCAAAAAGATACTCGAAAAGAATTATTGGGAAAAGTAGTGCTTTTTGCAAGTGAAAAAAACATATCAAATATAAGTAAAGATATAGAAAGCAAGTTAACTAACTTCCCTCCAAGTAAACGTGAATTAATCTGTCAACGATTACTGGAGTGGTGGGATCTTCAAGTGATATTCTCTTTGTGTGGGAAAAGAGAAAGGGTTATATATAAGCTTGAGGTTCAACAAAGATTATCAGAAATATCTGGTGAACTAGAAAGGGACGAACTGAACGCCGATTTTGAAAATGCAATTTTGCCTAGTAACTACAATCCACATTCAATGATTGTCAATCAAATAGAGCTTATTAAGGGGCGGCGGGTTGATATATCGCAAGCAACTCGTGAAGAATGGAGGGCAAGATCTCAACGGCACAAGTGGTGCAATGAACGATTTGATATGGCGAGCAGAATAGATCAATACGATAAATTACTATTAGAAACATGGTCTGATAAGTATGAAAGAATGGCCGAGGAGTGTGAGGATTGTGAAGGTCATCATAAAGAAGAACAAGGATATCAATTGTTCAGATGGTCTTTTGACTTGGCTCATACCCAGATACGTTCTTTTGCTCCGAATTGGAATGCTAGCTATTATGTTCGTGGGACCTATCAATTATTATCAATAGAGTTAAAAGTGGGATGGCATCCTGATTACAAGGGTTTGTTAAGGGATAAGAAATGATTTTAGCTCACGATATATATGCTGAAACGAACCCTGTATTTTGCTCGTTTTTATTATCGGGGTTTTGTGATTTCTATAATACTTCCATTGAGATAAATCCAGAAATTCCTCTCATCTACTTAGTTCTTCCTATTGTTTTATCAGAGGATTTAAGTTCAACATTTTTAGGATGCAATATAAAGACTGGTTTGCTAGTTTGGTTGGAAAGGAATCCAAGTGTGCTTAATGAATTAACTAAGCGAGTAAACTCTACATTAGCTATTACAACTGAAGCCATTAGATTTGGATGTATTTCAAAAATATTGAAATTAAATGTTGATGGAACAGTAGTTGGAAATAATATTAAGCTAGAGCGTCTTATGAAAGACAATAGTCTATCCCTAAAGAAAACACGTTTATTAGCTTATTGGTTTTCTGAAATGGGATCAACGAGGGCCACTTTTGAAGCTATGGGACTTACGTTATGAAAAGATGGAATATCGAAAGAATCTTTTTTTTTGGGGTTGAAGATTTATTTCGTGAGATCCAATTTGATGTTGGTAAAGTTAATATTATTACTGGAGCCTCGGGAACAGGTAAATCCGCAATAATAAAAGCAATTGATTATTGCTTGGGCTCTTCTTCGTGTGAATTACCCGCTTATATTAAGCGCCATTGTACCGTTGTGGGAGTTAGATGGTCAAAAGGGAAGGACCAGTTGATTGTGTGTCGCCAAATTCCTCCCGTTGGTAAAAAATCAAGTGATTGTATGTATATTACTTCGGGGCGAGAACTCTCTGTTCCAAAGAATATTAAAGAACTTGAGGGGCGTACTACAGTATCTGCAGCAAAAGCTATTTTAGAGCGAGCTTTTCAGATTGGCGACTTAAATAATGATTTAGACTCTAATCGTCAATATACAGAGAAAGCTACAGTTCGACATATAACACCATACATATTTGTTACGAAGGAAGTTATAGATAGCGAAACAGTACTCCTTCATGGCTTGGACGATAATAAAAAATCCCCAGCAATTATCTCAACTCTTCCTTATTTTTTAGGCGTAAGTTCAGAAGCTTCAGTCGTTGCTGAAAAACGTTTGCGCCAGCTTCGTAGAGTACTGGAAATTGAAAGTAGCAGAGTAGAAGCTCGCCGTTCAAAAGATGGGTTAGTAAAACAACGTTTAAGAGTTCTTTTAGCAGAAGCCCAAGAAATAGGATTGTTATCAGAGAGAGATTTATATGGTATTGATGAGCATGAGCTTATTTTTTTATTAAAAAGCACCATGAATAACCCCATGGATACTTTAAATTATCCTGACGAGAATGAGCTTTCAGAGTTACATGATTATCGAAAAAATATCCTACATGATCTCAATCGAACTAAACGTAAGAAACGTGCAATGTTCATGGCATTGAAAGAATCAAATGATTATCAATGTGCTATTAAAAAACAACATGAGAAGTTAAGGATAGCTGAGTATTTGAACTTGTCAGAAATCCCTACAACATGTCCCATTTGCAACTCTGAAACTAAGAAAGGTGCAGAAGTTGCTCAAAAGATAAAACATTCACTTGAGGTTTTAAGTTCTGAAAATAGTGAGGTTGGGCGAATCAAACCTCATCTTAGCTTACAAATGGATGAACTATCTGAAGGTGAAATTAACCTTAGTTTAAAACTTAGAGAAGTTGATGCAGCAATTGAATCAAAATTATCTCAAATACAGAATGGAAAAAGACTAACTAGTTTAGCTCAAATGCATGCTTATTTTCGTGGTAAAGCTAGTTTTTTCCTCGAGACACTCGATGATAGGTTATTACATTCTGCAAAAGACTTAAGTGGCTTGCAAGGTGAAATCAATAAGTTAGAGTCTGTTGTAGACCTAGATAACAGAAGGGTAAGGTTACAGAGAGCGGAGAACTTGATTTCTAACTTTTCTAATCAAGCATTTCAAATGCTACCGAGAGAAGAACCTTGTACTAATGCTGAAATATTATTCTCTTCCAGAGAGCCTAAAGTTAGTCTCGTAGAGAAAGGTCCTTATGGTTCTATTTTATCAATGGCTGATATTGGTTCTGATCAAAACTACTTAGCTGTTCACATAGCATTATCATTTGGTTTGCAGCGGTATTTTGCAAAAGAAGAACGTCCTATTCCTGGATTGTTAGTGTTAGATCAATTGAGCCGGCCATATTTTTCTAATTCGCCTAGTAAAATAAATATTAATTCTAATGCTCATGAAGAAGATGAATCAAATGGCGTAGATGAAACTCAAATAAACTCTAATGATGAAGACTTTAGGGCAATGAGAAAACATATTAATTTTCTCTTTGATGAGGTCAATAGAGAGGAAGGATTACAGGTTATATTATTAGAGCACGCTTATTTTGTAGATGATGTTCGATATGTTGAAGCAACAAAACAACGTTGGACTAGAGAATCTGGGGAGGCCTTGATTCCTAAAAGCTGGAAACGTAGGGCAGACTATAAATAATAATGCAGAAAAGTGAGTTTATGCTTTACAGCCTTAAATAAGAGTGTGTAGTTTAAATTGGTTACATGCTCTTTTTCTCTCTAATATTAATTTTTATTATGCTGAAGTTATCACTTGGAGTATCCGCCCTAGCAGTTTTACCCCACGCTTTCTTAGCTTAACCCTTCATTTTTAAATGATCTTTCGCCCAACTTTGGCCTGAAATCCTACTCCATTAAACAACTGAATTCCGGCATGATATGACTCTGTTCAGAGTTATATCGATTCTCATATGCGTTTTATCGAATATATGTTTGATCTTATTTACTTACAGTGTATTATATTTTTTAGACATTCAGGAGGCTCAATGACACTAACTTCCCTACAGCTCTTCAAAAACCTTTCCGATGAGACTCGTTTGGGCATTGTGTTGCTGCTTAGAGAGATGGGAGAGCTGTGCGTGTGCGACCTTTGTACTGCGCTAGAACAGTCACAGCCCAAGATCTCCCGCCACCTGGCAATGCTCCGGGAAAGTGGTCTATTGCTGGATCGCAAGCAGGGCAAGTGGGTTCACTACCGCTTATCCCCGCATATTCCTTCCTGGGCTGCTCAGGTGATTGAGCAGGCCTGGTTAAGCCAACAGGACGACGTACAGGCCATCGCCCGTAAGCTGGCATCGGCAAACTGCTCTGGTAGCGGTAAGGCTGTTTGCATCTAAAAAATTTGCCTGAACATATATGTTTTTCCAAATGTGAGGTATTCAGAATGAAGACGTTAACGGTGTTTGACCCGGCAATGTGCTGCAGTACCGGCGTATGTGGCTCAGATGTCGATCAGGTTCTGGTTGATTTTTCTGCTGATGTGCAGTGGCTGAAAGGACGTGGTGGACAGGTTGAACGTTACAACCTGGCGCAGCAGCCCATGAGCTTTGTGCAGAATGAGAAAGCGAAAGCATTCCTCGAAGCATCTGGAGCAGAAGGTCTTCCGCTACTGCTGTTGGACGGTGAAACGGTGATGGCAGGGCGATACCCAAAACGTGCTGAGCTGGCTCGCTGGTTCGGTATTCCGCTGGAGAAGGTAGGGTTAGCTCCCACCAGCTGCTGTGGTGGTAATACTTCCTGTTGCTGAATATGTCAGGAGGACATATGAAATTCTTACAGAATATCCCACCTTACCTGTTTTTTACCGGTAAGGGAGGTGTAGGTAAAACTTCTATTTCCTGCGCGACGGCAATCCGCCTTGCTGAACAGGGTAAGCGGGTTTTGCTGGTCAGTACCGATCCGGCCTCCAATGTCGGTCAGGTGTTCGATCAGGCTATCGGTAATACCATTCGCCCTGTGACGGCAGTTCCTGGGCTTTCTGCTCTGGAGATTGACCCGCAGGAAGCCGCCCAGCAATACCGCGCCAGAATCGTTGATCCTATCAAAGGTCTTCTGCCTGATGACGTTGTTAACAGTATCAGCGAGCAGCTTTCAGGAGCCTGTACCACTGAGATTGCGGCGTTTGATGAGTTCACCGGCTTATTGACAGACGCTTCCCTGCTGACCCGTTTCGATCACATCATTTTTGATACAGCGCCGACGGGCCACACGATTCGCCTTCTCCAGCTTCCCGGTGCCTGGAGTAGCTTCATTGAAAGTAATCCAGATGGTGCTTCCTGTCTTGGCCCAATGGCCGGGCTGGAAAAGCAGCGTGAGCAGTATGCTCATGCAGTAGAGGCGTTGTCCGATCCTGAACGTACCCGCCTGGTTCTGGTTGCACGACTGCAAAAATCTACGCTGCAGGAAGTCGCCCGCACCCATGAAGAACTGGCTGCAATTGGCCTGAAAAATCAGTACCTGGTTATTAATGGTGTGCTGCCTAAAACCGAAGCTGAACATGACGCCCTGGCCGCTGCGATATGGCAACGTGAGCAGGAGGTACTGGCAAATCTTCCTGCCGGTTTATCTGAGCTACCGACAGATACCCTATTACTACAGCCAGTCAATATGGTTGGTGTTTCAGCCTTGAAGGGACTGCTGGATACCGGTTCTGAGGCATTACCGCTCCCGGTAACGAACATCCAGTACACGCCTGAAAACTTATCGCTCTCTGACCTGGTCGATGATATCGCTCGCAGTGAGCACGGCCTGATTATGTTGATGGGCAAAGGTGGCGTAGGTAAAACCACGATGGCAGCGGCTATCGCCGTCAGGCTGGCAGACATGGGATTTGACGTGCATCTCACGACCTCTGATCCTGCTGCGCACCTGAGTACAACGCTGAACGGCAGCCTCAAAAACCTTCAGGTCAGCCGAATCAACCCTCACGATGAAACCGAACGTTATCGCCAGCATGTCCTTGAGACGAAGGGAAGAGATCTAGACGAAGCAGGGAAACGGCTGCTCGAAGAGGATTTACGTTCTCCTTGCACGGAAGAGATTGCGGTGTTCCAGGCGTTCTCACGCGTAATCCGTGAAGCAGGCAAACGGTTTGTGGTCATGGATACGGCACCTACCGGGCATACGCTATTACTGCTTGATGCTACCGGGGCTTATCACCGTGAGATTGCCAAGAAGATGGGGGATAAAGGTCATTTTACCACTCCGATGATGCAGCTTCAGGACCCGGAACGCACCAAAGTCCTGCTGGTCACTCTGCCTGAAACCACACCGGTACTGGAAGCGGCAAGCCTACAGGCTGACCTTGAAAGAGCGGGGATTCATCCGTGGGGCTGGATTATCAATAACAGCCTTTCCATTGCGGATACGCGTTCTCCGTTGCTTTGCCAGCGCGCCCGGCAGGAACGGCCTCAGATTGAGGCTGTTAAGAATCAGCACGCTGAGCGCATAGCGCTTGTTCCGGTGCTGGCGTCAGAGCCCGCCGGTATTAAAAAGCTCAGAGAGTTGATGAGTTAATTTTTTTGCATATACAGGGCGGCAAAGTCGCCCTGTCAGGAGGTTTTATGTTACTGGCAGGCGCTATTTTTGTCCTGACCATTGTTTTGGTTATCTGGCAACCAAAGGGATTAGGGATCGGCTGGAGTGCAATGCTGGGCGCGGGACTGGCTCTGATATCTGGCGTTGTGCATGTGGGCGATATTCCGGTGGTGTGGAATATCGTCTGGAACGCGACGGCGACCTTTATTGCCGTGATTATTATCAGCCTGCTGCTTGATGAATCAGGCTTTTTCGAATGGGCGGCATTGCATGTTTCGCGCTGGGGTAACGGTCGTGGCCGTTTGCTCTTTACGTATATCGTTCTGCTCGGTGCAGCGGTGGCGGCACTGTTTGCCAACGATGGTGCGGCACTTATTCTGACGCCGATAGTCATCGCCATGCTACTGGCATTAGGGTTCAGCAAAGGCACGACACTGGCATTCGTCATGGCTGCCGGGTTTATTGCCGATACAGCCAGCCTGCCGCTTATCGTGTCGAACCTGGTGAATATCGTCTCGGCGGACTTCTTTGGTCTGGGATTCACCGAATATGCGTCGGTAATGGTGCCGGTGGATATTGCAGCCATTGCTGCCACGCTGGTTATGCTGCATCTGTTCTTCCGCAAGGATATTCCGCCGACTTACGATCTGGCTCTCCTTAAGACACCGACAAAAGCAATAAAAGATCCTGCTACGTTCCGCACCGGCTGGATAGTTTTGATTCTTCTGCTGGTTGGTTTTTTCGTCCTCGAGCCGCTCGGGATTCCTGTAAGCGCAATTGCTGCAGTTGGGGCGGTAATACTGTTTACCGTGGCGAAACGAGGCCATGCCATTAACACCGGCAAAGTGCTACGTGGCGCACCCTGGCAGATCGTCATCTTCTCATTGGGGATGTACCTAGTGGTCTACGGTCTGCGCAACGCCGGGCTAACCGAATACCTTTCAGGTGTGCTGAACGTACTGGCGGATAGAGGACTCTGGGCTGCGACGCTGGGTACTGGGTTCCTGACGGCTTTCCTGTCTTCCATCATGAACAACATGCCTACCGTGCTGGTTGGCGCTCTTTCTATTGATGGAAGCACTGCAACTGGCGTTATTAAAGAGGCAATGATCTACGCCAACGTGATTGGCTGCGATCTGGGCCCGAAAATTACACCTATTGGTAGCCTGGCAACGCTGCTCTGGCTGCATGTACTTTCACAGAAGAATATGACCATCACCTGGGGATACTATTTCCGCACCGGGATCGTCATGACTCTGCCTGTGCTGTTTGTAACGCTGGCCGCGCTGGCGCTACGTCTCTCTTTCACTTTGTAATGAGATACTGATATGAGCAACATCACCATTTATCACAACCCGGCCTGCGGCACGTCGCGTAATACGCTGGAGTTGATCCGCAACAGCGGTAATGAGCCGACCGTTATTCTTTACCTTGAGACTCCACCTTCACGCGATGAGCTGGTCAAACTCATTGCGGATATGGGCATTTCCGTCCGTGCTTTGCTGCGTAAGAACGTCGAGCCGTATGAGGAACTGGGTCTTGCAGAAGATAAATTTACTGACGACCAGCTCATTGACTTTATGCTGCAGCATCCGATTCTGATCAACCGTCCGATCGTAGTGACGCCACTGGGAACTAAACTTTGCCGTCCTTCCGAGGTCGTTCTGGATATCCTTCCAGATGCTCAGAAAGCAGCTTTCACCAAAGAAGACGGTGAAAAAGTCGTTGATGATGCAGGTAAAAGACTGAAATAAAGATGAAGGGGGCATTTGCCCCCTTCATTGTTACTTCGCCATTTCTTCCAGCAGGTCAATACCAACCGGCTCTTCGCTCTGTAGCGCTGTTAATGCAATACGCTTTGCATACTGCTCTTCCACATCAGAGATGAGAGGTAACTCGCGGTTCGCCCTGGTCTTCAGGAAAAGTGAAGACGGTTCAGCTGCCGCCAGGCTGTTATTAACAACCCATGCCCACGGCCCGATGCCAGCGCGACGCAGATCCTGCTGCAGGTTTGCTGCTTCCAGTACAGGTGTCGTTTCGGCAAGCGTCACGATAATCACCTTCGTCTTCTCCGGGTCCTGCAATTGCATCATTGGCGTCATCACATGGTCATGTGTTTGCCCCATCTGGCGCACCATTTCCCGGTGATAGGCTCCAGTCGCATCCAGTAGCAGAAGTGTGTGACCCGTTGGCGCGGTGTCCATAATGACAAAATGGTCGTCGGCCTCTTTGATGATCCGTGAGAATGTCTGGAAGACAGCAATCTCTTCAGTGCATGGCGAGCGGAGGTCTTCCTCCAGCACCGCCAGCCCTTCCGCATCTAACCCTTTGCCCTGATTTTCCAGAACAAAACGACGATAGTGCTCTGTCTCTACCTTCGGGTCGATACGGCTGACCTGAAGATTGGGCAGCGAGCCATCCAGGGGAACACCACACCAGCGATCGTATGGCGCAGTCTGCACCGTTCTGGCACCTGTCAGACGACCATTACCGTCGAGAGCGAGAAAGGATTTGACGAACATATTCTAGGCTCCAGCCAACCAACACGCAGGCATAAGCCGTCCCTGAAGGGCAGACAAAAGCCATGCGGTTGAAAGGTTTAAAGGGTTTGAGAGGGTGATAGTGCTGCGGTTGTCACACTATAGAGTTCTGGCGTAAAAAAGTCAGACATCTCGGCATTTATCAACTCGTCCAACGCTCCTCTGAAATTTGCGGGATCGGTTTAGTTTCAGGTGGGGGCGCTGAGGCCCCCGATTTATCTTACTCAGGATTGTGCGGTGTAATAGACGAAAGCCAGCTTGTTGCCATCGGGATCTCTAACATAAGCGCTGTAGAAACCTTCGCCGTAATGCGGGCGCAGGCCAGGTGCTCCCTCGTCCGTGCCGCCCTGGTTTAAAGCGAGCGCGTGAAGCTGCTGGATATGTTCGGCAGAGCGGGCAATCAGGGCGACCATCACACCATTTCCGGTCGTGGCATCCTGTTTATCAAAAGGTCTGCCGATACCCAGTGCCGTCGTGTTATTACCGTTGAAAACGCCCCACCATGCGACGTCCTCATTCCTGCCGCCACGGGGATACCCCAGCATATCCATCAGCGGATCGTAGAATGTAATGGCGCGTGGCAGGTCGTTGGTTCCAAGCATAATGTAAGAAAACATGGGCTCTCCTTAATGGATTCAGGGGGAGTGACTATAATCAGCTCAAATCACTCGTCCGCTTTATGAGCCCAGGCGGGCATTGCCGTCAGATAACGTTTTGCCCGCTTCTGTGCTTCTTCCGGGCCGACTTTTTGCCAGGAATCAAGGAAGCTGGCTAAGCCTGATACCGCTTCTTCCCAGGGTTTAAGATTGCCGTTGCTGTCGCAGCAGTACGCGCAATATTTATCACTGGCACTGTGTGCATCGGGTGCCGACATCGGCATTCCGCAAGCCTGACAGAACTGTTCATGTTGTGACATATGATGCTCCTTATGATGACATCCTGATTAATAAACATACTGAATATGTATTGTGCAGGTGATGCATCAGATCAAAGCAAAGGCGAAGCTCCCGGTATCTCCAGTCAGAAATACCGGGAACCTGTTCTTACCTGGCGATGAGCGCGAACACGCCCCAGCCAAAGTATTCCCGCGCGTACGTTACGTGGCGTTTCGGCGAGATGTTTAGCTCGGCCCTGACTTCGGCGGCGAAGTCGTCGTCAGGATTGGCGTCCAGCCAGCGGCGCATGGTCAGCCATTTCGCAGCTTCATATCGGTCCCAGCCCTCCTGGTCTGCCAGCACCATTTCCACTACGTCGTAGCCGAGTTTATCGAATGCACTCACAAGTCCTGGCAGCGTCAGGAAATCGCTTGTCGAGCTGACGCCGCAGGCCTGGGCTATCTCGTCCGTTGCCGGAAGCTGACGCCAGTAAGGTTCACCGATGAGCATGATCCCGCCCGGTTTAAGGCTCTGCGCCAGCAGTTCGACTGTCCCGGCAAAGCCTCCGGCAATCCGGGTCGCGCCGACGCAGGCTGCTACGTCACATTTTTCATTGGCGACGTAACCCGCCGCATCATTATGAATAAAATGTACGCGTTCGCTGACGCCGAGTTCTTCCGCGCGGTGTATGGCCTGCGCGGTGAAGAGCGAACTCATGTCGATGCCAGTCCCCGTAATGCCATGATCCCGGGCCCAGGTGCAGAGCATCTCGCCCGAGCCGCTGCCGAGGTCCAGAATGCGGGTCTCCGGTTTCATACGCAGCACACGACCCAGCGTGGCGTACTTCTCTTCGGTGAACGGGTTATGGATGCGGTGTTCACTTTCGCTGATGGTAAAAATACGTGGGATATCCATTATTTAATTCCTGTTATTGGGTTAAGCACCAAAAAGGGCACAACAAGATTGTTATTCACGCCAGTGCTCCGGTTTCATCAGGGCCTGCGCGCACTGGATGTGGCCGGTCACGTTCATGGGCTGAGCGGTGAGTGATTGCATCATCCAGCAGGCTTTGTGCTCCCCCGGGATGGGATAAGGTGCCGGATAGCCTTTGTCTCCGGCACAGGGTTCGAACCCATGTCTGGGGTAATAGGTGGCGTGGCCGAGCACAAATACTGTCTGGCAGCCCATCAACCTCAGGTGCTCGATGCCAGTGCGTATCAACCGTCGTCCCACGCCCATCCCCTGGTATTCCGGTATGACTGCCAGGGGAGCGAGGATATGCATCAGCGGTGAATCCATTTCCCCTTTGAAGGTTGCCCGGGTAAATAAAATATGCCCGACGGCTTTGCCTTCATGTCGGGCCAGCAGCGATAACGCAGGGCGCGCGCTTTCATCCTCAAGTAAAGAGGCCGTTAAATCGGCTTCTTTGCTGAAGCCAAATGCGCGGGTTTCGACTTCCCGGATATCACTGGCATCACTTTCATCTGTGATTTGAAAAGTGAAGTGGTGTGCTGTCATAGAAACTCTCCTTAGCGATTATCGAGCTGAGCGCGAACGTTATTCAGCCCGGTAGTGTTGATTCGATAGGGCTGACCATTGACGGACTTGATAAGTTTTTTGGTTTTGAGTTTTTTGAAGACGGCGAGCGTGCAGTCGGTCAGCAACAGCCCTTCGCGGGTGTAGCATTCAACGGAAGTGACGCGGCCTGAAGAATCGCGGACGTGCGCAATACGTCCACCTTTAGCGAGAACGTGTAACGTACGTTGTTCCTGACGGGATAAATTCATACTGAAGAACCTGTTTAATCATCATGTGCAAAACGTGCAAACACACAGCGGTGTCCGCATTCGATTTCGGCGCATTGATAATCAGTCCGGCCTGAAAAGGTCGGTAAGCTGATTATCGGATGATTACATTCTCCAGCATCAAAGCCTCGGGTAGAGATGAAAGGTATTTACGGAGCGAATAATAACACGCAGTTTTAGCAGGGATATGTTTCAGTAGAAAAAGTGTGATGTACTTCGGAAATCGAACGCCAGCTCATTTACTGAAAAAAGGCAGGTGCACTGTCGAATGCAGGTTTTAGTACCCCTTATATGGCCTCATTGGCTTTTCCCCTCCGGAGGTTATTCTCCTTTTGTTAAATCCAGAACATAAATATGCTCACCCATCTTCGATGCCTGAAAAGTTGAAGCCAATCCTGATAAGTAATTTTATTGAAAGGGTATTTTCCGGATCCACACCGGCTTTGATGAGTGAAAAACCGTTCTCTTTTATCCAGTCGATCGTGGCGGTAATTGCTTCAATTGCATATCCCTGGCGAGCATAAGCGGGACTGATGGTATAGCCGAGCCAAAACACATCGCATTGCTGACGTAAATAAATATCACCAATCAAAACCTGCGTCAGCTTGTTGACAATGGCCAATTGAATACCGCGAGCAAGTGTAAGAACTCCCAGCAACTCTGCTTCATAGTCCTCTTTTGTTAGCCCCTTAAATCCCTGATATTTCATCCACTCAGCATCATTACGATACACCATAAAACTATCAATTTCGTGTGACTGAAATGGTCGAATGATGCATCTTGACGATATTATTTGCATAAGGCTTCCTGTTTAATGATTCTCCTGCCCCAGTCTCTGCGACTACAAGAGTTACCGCCTGACGCTACTCCCGACGGCTACTCTCTGACTATGTCCGGTGCGTCGCCGCTTTCATACACAACACGAAAACTGTCAGTTTGATTTTCAACCCTCATCGGCATAGAACACAAACGCCAGCTTATTCCCGTCCGGATCGCGTACATAGGCACTATGGAATCCCTGTCCGTATTGTGGCCTGTGCCCCGGTGTACCTTCATCCCTGGCACCCAGACTGATAGCAAGTTCGTACAACTGCTGGATGTGTTCAAACGAGTGGGTATTCAGTGCGACCATCGTGCCATTACCAACGCTCGCTGGTTGCTGGTTAAAGGGCCTGCCGACGCACAATCCGATGGTATGGTTATTGCTGAACGTCCCCCAGGATGCGCCTTCTTCATTACGGCCTGCCTTTGGATGTCCAAGCAATTCCATCAGCGGATCGTAGAACCTTATGGCGCGCTGTAGATCGTTAGTACCCAGCATCACGTAAGAAAACATAAACCCTCCTTAATCTCTTTTGCATTATTGCTCCTGGCAGCCTACCGGTGATACTGACTGCCCCTGGTGCTGCTTGCCCAGTTTAAGCAGACCGGAAACCAATAGATGACGGCTATACCGGCTAGCAGTGCCGCGTAGTGGAAGGTCATCCTGCCGCCAGCAGAAAGTAAATCCATCGAGTTGCATCACCGGAAAGAGTAAATGCGCTCTAAGCAAGAATACAGGCGGATATCGGCATCTCATAGGCCTGACAAAACTGTTCGTGCTATGTCATAACACGCACCTTCTGTCGTTTAATTGTCTACTAAATATACAGAATTGCTGCGCGGCGTTTAGCGGGTCAGATCAAGAGATGCTGCTGATAACATTATGAATATTGACTCAACTCATATGTCCAATGAATGCCGCTTTGATAGTCTTACTGTATCTCTTTGGTCGTTGACAGGATTGTAACGTTGGAAATCTTTTTTTAACCCGCTGAAAAATAACTCTTAAATATTTTTCGAACATAAACATCTATGGTCCGTTCAGTGCGGATCCGGTTTTGTATGGGTTAAAAAAGGTACGTTATGAAAGTTACATGGACCGTCACGCCTGTGGGGTATCAGCGCATCGCGAAACGCTGCCCTTCATGCAGCATTAAACGGGACTTTTTGCCTTCGGGGGCATTTCGGGTTAATTCGCAAAAGAAGGTGCTGGACGTGTGGAGTATCTACAAATGCACACACTGCGATTACACCTGGAATATATCCCTGTTTACGCGCCTGCACGTCAGCAAAATTGACCGCGAACTTCATCACCGATTGATGATGAACGATGCAGCCACGGTTCTACATTTTGCCTATGACACAGCTACGCTGAAGCGAAATAATGCCGAGCTATCGGGTCGGCCTGATTTTACCGTTCAGGAACGCTGGCCGGTAAGCATCACTGCCCACCAGCGGGTCCGCGTTAGTGTCAGGATTTCCCGTTCATTCCAGGTCAGCCTGTTGTCGATTTTGAAGCAGCAGCTCATGCTGAGCGCTGGTGAAATTCAGAGAAGGGTTGCAGTAGGGCATATAAGTGGAGTTACGCTGAAAATGCTTAAATCGAGAAAGCTGAAGGCAGCGGAATATCACTTCCAGCTATCTGCGGAAACGATGTTCGCCCGGCGCAGGATCGTTCTGACGCATCGTTAAAAGTAAGAAGCTCATCTTGAGGTCGGTTGTGCCAGTAGGGTAATGGCTTAGCAGAAGGACAGATTCAAGATGAGCTTCAGGTGAATTACATTGCCTGTGACATAAGCTACAGGCAGTGATGAAACTTAGGGGGAAATATGAATGAGCATGCGGTTCTGAAATTGCTTAAAGAGCTGGATATATCTTTTCAGTACATATCACATCCGGAAGTGAAGACGGTCGCTGACCATGCGAGTTTTGCTGCGGATTTTCCGGCACAGTTGCTGAAGAACCTGTTACTCAAAAATAGTTCTGGTAAGCATTTCTACCTGTATGTTCTTGATGGCAATAAAAAGGCAGATCTTCGCGAGTTAGCGCTCCAGCGTAATGAATCGCGTCTGTCTTTCGCTAAACCAGACGAGTTAATAGAAATACTCGGTGTGGAACCTAGCGGGGTTACGCCTTTCGCTATTGCACATAACAAGGAGAAGGATATTCGGTAAGCGTGCAGCGAGAACCGTATTGACGGGGAGGTGTTATTCAGTTGGCAATGCTACGCGGCAGGGGAGCAGTTCGCTGACCCGGTTTATCGGCCAGTCAGCAATGACGTCAAGGACATAGCGGAGGTAGCTTTCTGGCTCCACACCGTTCAGTTTGCACGTCCCGATCAGGCTGTACAGCAACGCGCCGCGCTCACCTCCGTGATCCGAACCGAAGAACAGCCAGTTTTTTCGACCCAGGCTGACCGTCCGCAGAGCATTTTCAGCGATGTTGTTATCTGCTTCCGCCCAGCCATCGTCTGCATAGTACGTCAGGGCCGGCCACTGGTTCAGGGCGTATGCGAACGCTTTCGCCAGTTCTGAGTGTCGCGACAGGGTTTTCATCTTTTCACGCAGCCAGCTTTCCAGTGATTTCAGCAGTGGCTTCGTTTTCTGCTGACGTTCGGCAAGGCGCTGTTCTGCCGGTATTCCCCTTATTTCCGCCTCGATGATATACAACTCGCCGATACGCTTCAGGGCTTCATCCGTCAGCGCCGATGGCGTTCGGACATGCACATCGTGGATTTTTCGGCGGGCGTGAGCCCAGCAGGCGGCTTCCATTATCCGGCCATTGCGGTAAAGCTCGTTGAACCCGGCGTATGCATCCGCCTGCAGCACACCGCTGAAGCCGGCAAGATGGGTCTGCGGGTGGATGCCTTTTCTGTCCGGGCTATAGGCGAACCACACGGCCGGTGCCAGCGCTGACCCGGCGTTGCGGTCGTCGCGAACGTATGTCCACAACCGCCCGGTCTTCGTCTTCTTATTACCCGGCAACAGCACCTGCACCGGGGTATCATCGGCATGGAGTTTGCCATCGGTCAGGACATAGTCCTGAAGCGCCTCTTCCAGCGGTGACAGCAGCCGGCAGCATGCATCCACCCAGCCCGACAGCAGTGAACGGCTCAGGTCCACACCCTGGCGACCGTATATTTCTGACTGACGATACAGCGGGGTATGCTCTGCATACTTTGAACTCAGCACGCGCGCCAGCAGCCCCGGCCCGGCGATACCCCGCTCGATGGGGCGTGAAGGCGCGGGGGCCTGCACGATGGCGTCGCATTTTGTGCAGGCGTGTTTTTCCCGCACGGTCCGGATAACCCTGAAGGCGCTGCGCATCAGCTCCAGCTGTTCGGCGGCATCTTCGCCCAGGTAACTCAACGCACCGCCGCAGTCCGGGCAGCATGCCTCTGCCGGCAGCAGCCGTTTTTCGTCACGGGAGAGTGATGCGGGGAACGGTTTGCGGGTGCGGGTCTGACGCAACGGACGCTGCACTGTCGGGTCATCCACCCGACCGGTCAGAGCATCGCTTTCTTTCTGCAGCCGGTTCAGGTCGGCTTCCATCTGTGCGATGCGGCGGGAGACCTTTTCGGAACGACTGCCGAAGTTCATCCGGCGAAGTTTATCCAGCTGCGCCTGCAGCTTGTCTATTTCGCGCTCCCGGTTGCTCAGCTTTTCCTGCAGGGCGTGGATCAACGCTTCCTGTTCAGCCAGGCGCTGTTTCAGCAGAAGGATGTCGTCAGAAGAGGTGTCGTTCATAAGCCCGCATTTTACCAGGCTTATTCTGCAACAACCAGGATAAAGAGGCCTACAGCATGGTCAGGGAGGTCAGCAACCGCTTCGGCTGTCGCCAGTCGATGCCTTCCAACAACATTGCCAGCTGCGCCGGTGTCAGGAACACTTTGCCATCGCGGGCTGACGGCCAGGCGAAGCGCCCGCGCTCCAGCCGTTTGGTCAGCAGGCACAGCCCGTCTCCGGTAGACCACAGCAGTTTGACCTGACTGCCACTGCGGCCCGGAAGATGAAGACGTGGCCGGACATCGGATCATCTTTCAGCGCCGTCTGCACTTTTGCAGCCAGCCCGTTGAAGCCGTTGCGCATGTCGGTGATACCGGCAACCAGCCAGATCTTGGTCCCGGAAGGTAACGGGATCATCACTTCAGTTCCTGTATCAGCAGAGTCAGGAGCTTTTCGCTGACCGTACCATTAAGGCGGAGCGTCCCGTGCCGGAACGTTACCTCACAGCTGATACTGAGAGCCTCCGGGCCCTCAGCGGTTAGTTCTGGCTGTACGGAGGTGGCATCGAGAGTCACAGGGAGTAGCTGAGGACTCTCTGAGGAAGGTAACAGCAGCTTTCCCTCACGCCATTGTTGGCGCCATTTGAACAACAGATTGGCGTTAATGCCATTTTCAAGCGCCAGTTTTGAGATGGATATCCCGGGTTCACAGGAGGCAGCTACGAGCTGCTTTTTAAACTCAGGAGAATAATTAGGGCAGCCCTTACGCCTGCCGGGAGTCATATTTTTCTGCATATCTGACACTTTGGTTCCCACTACTTATTTGGTGGACACCACTTTGTCGTATGCTTCAGATTATGACCAGACGGCTCTCGCTGGACGCTTACGATATTCGAATTGTTATCGATACTTCTGTATCAGCGAGTCGGTCACTGGGTTTTCACCCTCTGATTAACACAGCTTCGGTTTGTATTTCCAAACAAGACTTATTGCGCCTACTGACATTTTTGGATTACTCCCCCGTTGATGTTCAGACCGATAGCGTGCTCTTAGTACTCGCGCGAACAACGGATGCGTTCTAATAGCCAGTCTTCGACTTCACTCTGTCGCCAGCGGGAGCTGCGGCCCAGCTTAATCGGCTTCGGGAATAGGCCATCTTTAATCAGCTTGTAAAACCACTTATCTGTCAGCCCCGTTAGCTTCGTGATGAACCGCATATCCACCAGGTGGTCATCAAGCAAAGAAATTTGTTCTGTCATGATGCTGTCTTCCATTGTGGGATCATCCTGAGCTGGCGGTTGATTGCTCGTTACCACCAGCCCTTCCACATCAATGGATTGATACGTAAAAAAGTGCAGAACGCGAGCTACACCGTGCGAGGACGCCCCAGTCCGCTGGGCGGCGGTACCTCACTGGCTCCGTAGTAATAGTGACCGTGCTTTTGTTCTTCTTTGGCAAGGTAGCTGATGATGTAGCGCAGGTTATCGATGGCTTCGGTATCATCGTAGTTCACTGGCTTATCAATACTGACTTCATAAGTGGACTTGTATTCGCAGCGGTTGTAATAGCCTTCTCGTTGCGTTATTTCCCGCCATATTGTTCCTACTCTCTCAGCTATTGGGTAGGTAGCCTGATTAAGGTGCCTGTCGAGATAGAACACGATATGGGCATGGCACCCGTGGTCTACAGAGTTCTCGAGAACCCAGAAATATCCTGCCAGATTTGTGTGCTGCAGGGTGCGTTCAACCAGCATGCGCACCTCGCGCTCGGTTTCATTCCATGAATGACGTTTATAGCGCTCTGTACCTTTTTGATAGAACAGGTCGAGTCTGAGTGCCTGTATTCGGGAGTATCGGTTCAGTAGCTGATTCAGGTGGTCATTGAGTAGAGACAGCAGAAACCAGTTCATCGTGTATCTGTAGTGGTTTACTGAATTTGGCCACCTGAACAGAGGTGATATGCTCATCTCAGAACAATACAGGTGTCCCAATGAAAAAAAGAAATTTCAGCGCAGAGTTTAAACGCGAATCCGCTCAACTGGTCCTTGATCAAAACTACACCGTTGCAGCTGCGGCCAGTGCTATGGACGTGGGGCTTTCTACCATGACGCGATGGGTAAAGCAGTTACGGGATGAACGACAGGGCAAAATACCTAAAGCCTCTCCTATAACCCCGGAACAGATTGAAATACGTGAGTTAAAGAAAAAGCTACAACGCATTGAAATGGAAAACGACATATTAAAAAAGGCTACCGCGCTCTTGATGTCAGACTCCCTGAACAGTTCTCGTTAATCGAGAAACTCAGAGCGCAGTATCCTGTGGTCACACTCTGCCACGTGTTCGGGGTTCATCGCAGCAGCGACAAATACTGGGTGAAAAGCCCCGAAAAGCCAGACGGCAAGCGGGCTGTATTACGTAGTCAGGTTCTGGAGCTGCATAACATTAGCCATGGCTCTGCTGGCGCGAGAAGTATCGCCATCATGGCAACCCTGAGAGGCTTCAGAATGGGACGCTGGCTTGCCGGCAGGCTCATGAAAGAACTGGGACTGGTGAGTTGTCAGCAACCCACCCACCGGTATAAACGTGGTGGCCATCAACACATCGCTATCCCAAATCACCTTGAGCGACAGTTCGCAGTGACAGAGCCTAATCAGGTATGGTGCGGCGATGTGACGTATATCTGGACAGGCAGGCGCTGGGCTTACCTCGCCGTCGTTCTCGATTTGTTCGCCAGGAAACCGGTAGGCTGGGCAATGTCATTCTCACCGGACAGCAAGCTAACCATCAAAGCGCTGGAAATGGCGTGGGAAACCCGAGGTAAACCAGCGGGAGTGATGTTCCACAGTGACCAGGGTAGCCACTACACAAGCAGGCAGTTCCGGCAGTTATTGTGGCGTTACCGGATCAGGCAAAGTATGAGCCGACGTGGAAACTGCTGGGATAACAGCCCGATGGAACGCTTCTTCAGAAGTCTGAAAAACGAGTGGGTGCCAGTGACAGGCTATATAAACTTTAGCGAAGCATCTCATGCGATCACAAACTATATCGTCGGGTATTACAGCTCGCTAAGGCCGCATGACTATAACGGTGGATTACCTCCAAACGAATCGGAAAACCGATACTGGAAAAACTCTAAAACCGTGGCCAGTTTTAGTTGACCACTACAAATCTGGAATTAAAAGGGTAAGGTGTGTGCATTGATTTATCCTTTGTCAGGTGGAGTACAAAGGATTGGGATAAGATGTAATTTTTAAGAGAAGCAGGGATACGGCAGATACAGGGAACTATGTATCCAGGGGAATACAGGCAGGGTTAATGAATGAGGGAAGAAGCTGTGAACAGGGTGGTATAGAAACAGGGAGCCCCCTTTAATTATACTAAAAACCCAAATGTTCATATCTGCTGGTGAACGATTCTAATGAGGTGAAAAGAGGAGGGTCATAGAGTGAAAATAACAGGAATAATGCAGTAAGGTGTCAGAGTTTTATCACAATAAAATCAGTAGGATATCAGTAAAAAATCAGCCATTCCTCAGCCTGTGACCTGCCTCCCTCTACCTAAAAGATACTCATGCTAATCTGTGTTCAGGAGCCAGAATTAGAGGGAAGAGACGATGTTGCATTACGATATGATCCGCTACGAGATAATGTACCTAAAAATGCTTGGTGCGCTTTCCAACACTGATTACTCCTTACAGTGGAGTACTTATGATTCGCCGGATCAGTTTCGACGTTTAATCTCTGAGATCCTTGAACGGCATTTCCTAGGCGATCAGGACAGGATCAAAGTTGGTCGGAAAACTCTTAAAGAATGGGCTGAGCTGCTACTGATTGATAAAGATTATTTTGATTGTTTTAAAGGTACACCAAGAGCATTGTGGTTTGCTCACCATTATATTTTTGAATACCCAGTATTATCTGCAGGGCTGACGCTTGGTGGGTTGGGGAATGACGTCGGTGGTTCTGGTAGTTTTAATTCTCTTTTAATGGATGATAATATCTTCACAAATATTGATTTCTCTAATTTGAATATCGACCTGGACGATATAGATTGGGACCTGATAAAAAATCCACAGGCTACTGCTTCGAAAAAACCGAAACGCGTTTTCTCCCGATTCTATCTGAACGCGGGAGCAAGTACCGATCTGTACAACCCCACTCCGGTAACTGAGCGTGAACTCATCAATGGTGTGATGAGGTTCATTGATGAAGCTCCATGCTCACTTGGAGATAAGATCACTTATTTCAAAAAACTGCATGAGCGCTGGCTTGAGCAATATGATTTTTTTCTGACAGATTTTGACTGGATATCACGTGATGATGAAACTCAGTTAGTTTATCTCTGGGACTATCTCAAAGGAAAAGGACGAATAGCGGGCTATCTTCGCCCTTATAATATGTCTATGCGTTATGACATGATTATTGCGGCTATAGATGTGTGGAACGTCCAACCTGAAGAGAAGCTGGAGTTTATTGAGAAGATGAAACATGCCTGGCAAGCGGCGAAATCTTATCGGCGATCTGCTAAATAGCGTTGTGATCTCAGTGGTTTCTTCGTCTGATTTCTCAGTATTGTAATGAATCTTAATGGACCAAGGTCTATAGCTATCTCTCTCTTGTCCCGTTACGTAGAGAGCACATACTTGTTAAAGATTAATATGGCGGGGTATGGATGATGGAGCGGTTTCCTGTTTACTAGAATATATGTTTTTGGCTCGAATCTTACAAGCTAACTGAGCTGAAGGTACGCTGTGAGCGAAAAACGGACCTTCAAATCCGAACCGGTTTAATTGATTAACCTTGGCTGTCAGTCAACCCATCGTTAGCATGAATCCGATCGAAAATTCCTTATCGCATTTTTTACAAATACGCAGTGGCAAGAAAGATAGACTCTGGCTCGTGACAAGTAGAGTTGTTCATTTGTATAAAGAGACTTCGCCTTCAGGACGCGTTTTGAACCTGCGATGCATCCACAGGTATTGCTCAGGAGCACGGAGAATTTCACGCTCGATGATCTTGTTCATATAAGCCGCTGCGGCGACCTTGTCTTCCCCTGGATAGCCTGACAACGGCTTGCTGATATACATGTGATAACCTTTTTTATCGCTACGTCGAATCATGCTAAGTGTGATCAAGGGCGCACCAGCGAGTTTTGAAAGAACATACGTTCCGTTCGTCGTTGCTGCTTTTTTTACCGAGAAAAAAGGTGCAAAAACGCTTCCTTTAGACCCATAATCCTGGTCTGGTGCAAACCAAACGGCTTCACCTGCTTTTAGCGCATGAACAAAACCTGATAAATTACGTCGATTAATCATAGCCTTATTTGAACGCATACGCCCTTTTGTCTGTACCCATTCCATTAATGGATCATTGTGTGGGCGATACGTTGCCATCATAGGATGGCATAACCCCATTACTCTTCCACACAACTCAAGGGACATAAAATGAATCCCGACAACCATTACTCCTCTTGTCGCACCGGTCAGGTTTTCAAGCCCTTCGACATCAAACCATTTTTTGACTCTCGCATCGCTCCAGAACCAGGCCATTCCTGTTTCCATCAGTCCCAGCCCGAGAGAAACAAAGTTTTTATTGACCATCTGGCTCCGGGCAAACGGTGTCATCTCGGGAAAGCACAGTTCGATATTTCTAATCGCAATCCGTTCCCGGCGTTTCAGAAAGGGTCTTGATATTTTTCCAAGGCCAGAGCCCAGAATATGTAAAACCGGGTAAGGAAGTTGAACGAGAAGCCACAGCAGACCCAAACCAGACCAGGTAAGCCAGTGACGAGGATGAAGTAAATTATGAGTAAAAGTCTGTGCCATAAATTTCCTTAATGCTAATGAAGGTTATAACGCAAAAGGAAAACAATGAGGCAATTCGTCTTTAGCGATACATTTTGTTTTAGATGATTTAAATTCATCTAAATTCAGGAAAAAATATTTTCCAGTGGCTGGTGAATAATTTAAAGAACCAGGAGTGAATTGTAAGCCAGTAAATTTATCCTGTTATAAATCCATGGTTTTATCATTGATACTCAAGGAATTGTCTTCTTGATTCATCATCATCAAGGTACTCAAAAGAAAGAAGCCGAATTTTGGTAAGTTTACAAAACCACTCACAATCGTTTCGTTGAATAATTTCGTCTGGTTTGAAACATATCCCGGATGCCACCCGAATAATCGCATATTTACCATTACTAAACCTGACCCTGTGAATACAGAAAGGTTGGCCAGCCTGTCCGTGACAGCTGTTCGACATAATATGCCCTTCAATAAAAACAGATTTTTTAGATTTCATTATCATACCCTCGACAACAGCAGTACAGGAGGAATGTTGTCATTTTCCGACATCACTGACGTTAAGTGGCAGAAGCTGATCAGCCGCCGATACACCAGCATTCTGAAGGTCTGAACAACAGTCCGCAGGCAGGGCACTCAAGAACCGCATCTTTTCTTAGTTTACCTGCTTTCTGATCGGCTCTGTGTGCACATACCGGACAGGCAACATGAACCGGTCTTTCTTTAAAATACCTGAGCCCATTTGTATAAGACATAAATAATTCTCTGAGGAATAGAGTAATTATTATACGCTTTAATATAAAAATAACTGGCATAAGTTATGTTAAGTTGTGTCTGAATCAGGATATCAGATATTGAAAATTGAACGTCTGATTTATGATACACTACCCTTCCGTGAGAAATTTAAGATGAAATCAGAAGACACCCTTGACTGGTATCCGGCACAACTACCGCCTGTGAAAATTATTCTTGGCGAAGCCGTGCTGGCTGTGGGTAAACAGGGCCGACCGATTAATACCCGCACCTTGCTGGAATACCTTCAGGTCATGCAGGACAAACAAAAAAGGCGGGATGACAAAATCGCCATGCAGACTGCGATTGATGTTCTCAGGGATAATCAGCGCATTAACGGCAGACGTTAATGCACCTCCGGGATCAGTGTCAGTTCTGAATGATCTCAACCGTATGGTTTTGTCCATCATCCTTCAGCGGTATTCTGTCATCAGGGAGGAGAACACCATCCAGCGTCACGCAATATTCTGCATCGCCGCGTGAAACACTAATCTGATAATGGCTTTCACCATATTGATATGCCATAGAAAAAGACGACCACTCATCCGGTAACCTGGCATGAACACTAAAGTCAGTGCCGGAACGTTTTATCCCCAGTAATTCCTCGGTAAGTAAACGCCAGGCCCAGCCTGCGGAACCGGTATACCAGCTCCACCCTGCACGTCCGGTATGGGGAGCGACGCTGTAGACATCAGCACTCATGACATAAGGTTCAGCTTTATAAATCCCGACAGAGTCCGCATTCAGGGTATGATTTACAGGGTTGAGCATTGACCAGAGTTGCCAGGCTCGTCCGGCATTCCCCATTCGGGCAAAGGCCATCACTGCCCAGATGGCGCCATGCGTATACTGCCCTCCGTTTTCCCGCACGCCGGGCAGGTACCCCTGTATGTAGCCCGGATTTGGACCGTGTCCGTCGAAAGGAGGCGTTAACAGTTTGATCAGCCCTCCTTCGTTATCCACAAGGTGCTTATCCAGCGCCTGCATGGCCTTTGCGCACCGTCCCGGGCTCGCGGCGCCGGACAATACAGACCAGCTCTGCGCAATCGCATCAATCCGGCAGTCCTGTGAGGTTTTCGATCCCAGGGGAGTACCATCGTCAAAATACCCGCGCCGGTACCATTCCCCATCCCAGGCGTGGGCTTCGAGATTACTTTGCAGGCGCAGAGCCTGTGAACGGCACATCGCGGCGACGCTTTCATCCAGCCTGCGCTCCGCCAGCGCTGCAAACCGCTGCAAAATGTCGTACAGGAAGAAGCCCAGCCAGACGCTTTCACCTTTGCCTTCGATACCCACCCGGTTCATCCCGTCATTCCAGTCACCAGCCCCCATCAGCGGCAGGCCATGCTCCCCGAAGCGAAGTCCATAGTGAATAGCTTTGACGCAGTGTAACCAGAGTGTCTCTTCGGTGCCGCTGATGACCGGCGTGTCATAGACAGACTCTTCACCAGGCTGAAGCGAGCGTCCCTCCAGATAAGGAATGCGTATTCCCAGAGCCTCCATATCCCCCGTCGTTTCAACATAGTGGCAAACAGCAAGCGGCAGCCAAAGATAGTCATCGGAACAGCGGGTACGCACACCGTTGCCGTGTGGCGGGTGCCACCAGTGTTGCACATCCCCCTCGATAAACTGCCGTGATGCACAGAGTATTATCTGTTCACGCATCCGGTCCGGAGCAGCGTGGCTCAGAGCCAGCGTATCCTGCAGCTGATCGCGAAAACCAAATGCACCGCCAGACTGATAGTAGCCACTCCGGGCCATAAGACGGCAGGCGACCGTCTGATACAACAGCCAGCCATTAACCAGTAAATTTACGGACGTGTCGGGGGTGTTAACTACGATTTTATCGAGAACATTGTGCCAGTGATTATGAATCCGGTTCAGCTCCTGGCGGACCGTATCCTCGTTCATGTAGCGGGCCAGCGTCTCCTGAGCACAAACATCATTCTCCTCTGCACCGAGGATAAAAATAAACGTCCTCTGGTCCCCGTCAATTAATGTAACCGCCGATTGCACCGCTCCGCAGGGATCCAGACCGGCCCCCGTCTTACCAGAAAGCTTTTGCAGTTTCATAGCCGAAGGGGCGTGAAGGGAACCATTACGGCCAATAAACTCCCGGCGGTCCCCTGTCAGAGAACAGTCATTACCGCTGACGGCAAAAAATGCAGTTCGGCCGCCACCATTATCACCATAAAAGTTATTCGCAAGTATCCCGCAGCCGCCGGGCGTTCTGGCCACATGTGTCACAATGTGAGGGGCTGAGCGCGTTCGTGTTTCTCCGAGCGTCCACTCTACATAGCCTGTGACGGAAAGTTGACGTGTCCGTCCCGAGGAGTTACTGAGCGTCAGGAGCACCAGTTTAACCGGATCTTCTTCAGCAACCAGGACCGTCAACTCGCTGTCTATACCACTCTCACGATGGGCAAAAACGCTGTAGCCAAAACCATGGCGGGTCAGGTAGTCACCGTGTCCGCGAACAGGTAAAGCCGTCGGCGACCAGCACTCCCCGCTCTCTTCATCGCGCAGGTAAAATGCCTCGCCGCTGCGATCGCTCACCGGATCGTTCTCCCACGGCGTCAACCGGTATTCATGGGCATTCTCATACCAGGTATAGGCCTGCCCTGCCTCTGAGATCACACTGCCAAAACGAGAATTTGCCAGTATGTTCGACCAGGGAGCCGGTGTAAGCGCATTTTCCCGAAGGACGATCTGATACTCCCGCCCATCCTGAGAAAATCCACCGTATCCGTTGAAATGGCATAACTGACTGGTATCAGGGCTCCAGTCCGTATGTTGATTACGCTCGCGCACAGCACGCGGAATGAATGCCCTTGCCGGCGATTTCAGGGTATGAATACGCTGGTTAAGCTGCTCATTAATACCCCCTGCGCGGTCATCAAGATAAAGACAGGCCACGCTCATCAAAAGCAACTTATCCTCAGCGGAGAGATGCTCACCGTTGCGGACAAAAAGCCCGCCCTTTTTATCCAGCAGACTGGCTTCAGACCCGGCATAAATTAACTCCATAATCTGATTTTGTAATCCCTGCTGGTAGCCGCCGGGGCTGTTATTCAGGATAACCAAATCAACATCCAGCCCTTTCTGTCTCCAGTAACGGTGTGCCTGAATCAGTGTGGTCACTGAGGTGATACTTTCCTCGCTGGTTATACTCAGCAGCACTATCGGCAGATCCCCTGAAATTGCCCAGCCCCACAGTCCGGACTGGCCACGCCGGTTGCGGCCTATCGCCTGGCCTTCGGCGCGCAGCTCCTGGACAGGGTAAAGCACAGCGCTGGCGAGACTATTGAACAACGTGGCATCATCTTCACTGGCGTTCATCTGGCGCAATACCACCAGACTGTGAGACCAGGCCAGTTCAAAGACGCGATCGGCAATAGGGTAATCGCGATATTTCTCCAGCAACGCCAGGCTCTGCTGACGGGTCTCGCTGATGCCATAAATGATATCAATCGTAACCGGCTGCCCTGGCTGCAGAATGATGGCGTTGCGAATTGCCAGTATCGGATCCAGCACCGAGCCCGACGTGTTGCCTAGCATCCCTCCCGTCTCTATTGCCTGTGCATTCGCAGGGTTTCTGCCACGTCCAATAAACCTTGCCCTGTCCGTTTCAAACGACACGTTATGTCGGTTATCGCCGTGCACCACCATCATGTGAAACAGGCAAGGGCCCGGTTCATCCGGTGAGCGCGGGCGCCGGTGGCAAAGAATAGCGTCACGCTCAGGAGCCAGCTCAGTCTGAATAAACAAATTGCTGAATGCCGGGTGTGCCAGATCGCTGGCATCAGGTGCCAGTACCACTTCAGCATAGGTTGTCAGCTCCAGAGAGCGAGGCTTACGACCACGATGAATCAGTGTGAGCCGTCGCAATTCAACATCATCCTCCGGAGAGATCACCACCTGAGTTTTGACGCTGAGTCCCCCGAAGCTGCGTCTGAATTCTGCCCCCGCATCGGTGAACAACACTTCCTCGTCTTGTCCGCTGGTGTAGCCTGTTGGTTGCCAGGTATTGCTCCACACATCTCCCGTCTGGGTATCGCGGATGTAGCAGAATGCTCCCCAGTTATCACGGGTGGTATCACTGCGCCAGCGCGTTAGTGCAATATCATTCCAGCGACTGTAACCACCGCCGCCCGCGGTCAACATCAGATGATAATGGCCGTTGGACAGGAGTTGAATATCCGGGGAGGGGGTATCCACGCTATAGAAAATACGGGGTTCATAGCGAACGGGTTTGACCATGCCCTCATGAGATTCAAAATGACGGCGCGGACTGTACAGATCGACCGCATCCGGCACGCGCTCCTGTAACAGCAGACTCGCTGACCGGAATACCGTGCTGGACATAAAGCGTTCAGTCATGGGGGCGTCAAGCAGCACATGAGCCAGCGCCTGAAATGCCATACCCTGGTGATGCGCCATCCAGGACTGTACCACCGCATAGAGCTGACCGGTTGCAAGACGTGAGGGGGTATAGTCCAGCGCTTCATAAAAACCGTATTCTCCGCGTGCACCATTTTTTTGCAGCCTGAACAGGTTCTCACAGGCTCTCTGTGGGGAAACCATCAGCGCCAGCAGCGTGGCGTAAGGAGCAACAACCATGTCATCGGCAAGTCCCCTGCGTAGACCGAGCCCCGGTACGCCAAATGCCTGATACTGATAATTATGCTGAACATCAAAAGCATGATAGCCAGACTCTGAAACACCCCATGGTACCCCGCGTTCTTTCCCCCAATGAATCTGGCGCATAACCGCCGACTGACTCATTTCATCGAGCAGACTGCCGGGCCAGGTGGGCATCACCAGATTCGGCATCAGATATTCAAACATGGATCCGCTCCATGACATCAGGGCAGTTTCATTATCAATCGTGGTAAACAATCGACCCAGCGCGTACCAGCTTTTAAGAGGCAGCTGATTAGTCGCAATGGCAAGAAAACTGGTCAGGCGGATTTCAGACGGCAGGAGATCGTAGTGGCTTTTGTCAGGCATATTGGTGTCACAGTTATAACCGACGCTGAGCAGACTGGTTGCTTCACTGTACAGAAAGGCGAAATCCATCCGGGCATGCTCATCCAGCCGCTGTTCCAGCTCGGTGATAATATTGAGTCGCATTCGGGCCTGCTCCGCCACTGACGCCGGAGGCGTTCCTGTACCGGTTAATGTCGGACGGGCAAGCTCGCTCAGCGTCGGCAGCGTCTGTTCATTCCAGGATGCAGGCAACCAGCCAAGCAACAGAGACCACTCATGGCAAAGCTGAACCAGTTGATGCTCCAGATGTCCAGCCCAGCGCATCTGAAGAGGAGATCCCTGATGACATGCGCTGGTCAGATGGTTGCACTGGGTGCGCATGCTTTTCAGTTCGCTGAAAAGCGCCTGCGGAGAGAGCGACACCGCGTTCAGGCAATGCTTGCGCAGCAGTCTCAGGCTGTCAGGTGGGTTCTTACCCCACTGTTTTTCCAGAATATCCAGCGTATCGTTCAGTCCTGCCAGTATCTGTTGGTTGCTTAAAACAGGCTGATGACGCATGGCGGACAGGCCTGCACGCAGGGTCAATAAATGCCCGGCCATATTGCCGCTGTCGACGCTGGAGATATAGCGTGGACTTAGGGGGGCCAGCGTACGGGTGTCATACCAGTTGTAGAGATGGCCCCGGTAGTGCTCCATTTTATCCATCGTGTCGAGCGTGAGCGACACGCGCCGGAGCACCTCTCCGCCAGGCAGGTAGCCAAAGTCCCATGCCGTCAGGTTAGCCATAAGTGAAAGACCAATATTGGTAGGAGAAGTTCGGTGTGCCACCGTCGGTTGTGGTATTTCCTGATAATTATCAGGCGGAAGCCAGTTCTCTTTTGCTGTGGCAAATGTTTCAAAAAAAGCCCAGATTTCACGGCTTGTCTGGCGTAACAGCTGTTTTTGTTCCTGATTAGGCGAAAAAACCTTACGCACGGGCTGGCGACTCAGCCAGCTCATCAGCAGCGGTGCCACACACCATACCAAACCGATCGGTAACGCAATCCCCAGCAGCTGTGGGGCAAATTGTCCGGTCAGTATTGTCAGCGCCACGCCACCGGCAACGTTCAGCCACATCGCCTGATAAAAACGTGCAACAGTGGGTCTGGCCTGACTGCTGTCCTGGCTGTGGCTGACCCACTGGCTGAGGTGACGCCTGCTTATCCCCAGTCGCCATAGCGTCACGGCGATCGCTTTCAGCGAATATCCGGCTTCGTGCGGCAGTATCGCAAAATTAAGGCTGATACCTGACAGACGCTTTAGCGCGCCCGCCCCCACCATTAACAGATGCGGCTTCACGCGGCGACGCAGAGGTTTATGCAGAAGGTCGTGGCTGATGCAGAGGATGGCTGGCAACAGCCATATCAGCAACAGTATGCCCAGCCAGTAAACCGGGTTGGGTACCCAAAGCAGAGCGAAGAACAGCAATATCAGTAAGGAGGGGGCGACCAGACTGCGACGTAGATTATCGAGTAATTTCCAGTAAGAAAGCGCGGTCAGCGGATTCCTGACCCGGGTTCCATCGGCTTTTCTGACGCGTGGTTTTAGCCAGTTAAGCAGTTGCCAGTCACCCCGGATCCAGCGTGAACGTCGTGCAACATCCGACAGATAATTATTAGGGTACTGTTCGTACAGTAACACCTCGCTCAGCAGACCCGAACGTGCATAGCATCCTTCAAGCAGATCGTGGCTGAGTACCAGATTTTCCGGGCAGATGTTGGTAGTGGCCTGCATAAAAATATCAACATCGTAAATCCCTTTGCCCACAAACGAGCCTTCCCCAAAGAGATCCTGATAAATATCCGAAGACATCATCGAATAAGGGTTATTGCCCGGTACGCTGCTGCGCAGGGCTGCGTAACGCCCCTGACCGTTGCGTGGTATCTCCTCCGCAAGACCGGGCTGTAAAATACCGAATCCTTTGACAACCCTCTGGCGTACCGGATCATACTCAGGCGTATTCAGCGGATGCGCCATCGTCGCGACGAGTTTGTGTGCCGTATCGCGCGGGAGCACCGTATCGCTGTCCAGGGTAATGACGTATTTTATGTGACCCGGTAAAAGGTGGGCAGGCATCTCTGCAACGCTGACGAATTGCGTTCCGGGATGGCGCAACCAGCTGTTCAGTAACGCCAGTTTTCCCCGCTTGCGTTCATAGCCCATCCACGCTCCTTCCGAGGGGTTCCATTCAGGCTGGCGATGTAACAGATAAAAACGTGGTCGGCCGGAGGGGTAGCGGCGATTAAGCGCCTGCGTATCGGCGATAGCCTGTCTGAGCAGCGCGTGACTTTCCGGCGAGGGTTCATTTTCAGAATCAGCAAAATCAGTGAGCAGCGCGAACCTGAGATTTTCGTTTTCATTCCCCAACCAGCAGACTTCAAGACTGGTGAGGAGCTGGCTGAAACTTTCGTGGCTGGTCAACATGCAGGGAATGACTAACATGGTGGCACTGTCAGCGGGAATACCGGCTGAAAAATCCATCCCCGGTAAGGGTCGAGGAACGCGAAAACGGGTGGTTGCATCACTGAGCAAATCGCTCATTAACTGAGTTAATGCGATAATCAGAGGTAATATCACCGCGATCAATAGCCAGTCTGCGCCCTGCATGGCGGTTTCGTGCAATATTGCTGCGGTCGCTGCGGTTGTCAGCAACGCCAGGCTTCCAAGCCATGACAGCAGGGTTATTCTGTTGAAACTGTGCCGCAAGCGTATGAGCCTTGAGGCGTCTGCCAGGAGATGAATATCCAGCGCCTGTCGACCTTCGCCCGCAAGATAATAACCAACATGATGTTCCGGTGTATCGGGCGCTTTTTCCTCTGAAAGCGCCAGCACCTTCTCAGCAACCTCAGGCTCGCTGAGACCGCTGTCTCTGGCCAGAACCTCAACTACGTGCCGGTAATGATCCCGGGTATTAAAGTGCATCCGGGGATAGATGCCGGCAGGATCATTGCGTAATGCCTGTTCGACAACGCTTATCGTTTCGGCGAAATCAGCCCAGTCCGTTTCACTCAATAAACGCAGGCCCGCGATGCTGTTACTGACGGACAGCTGGCTGGCGGCAAGCTGCTGATTGAAACTATGTATGAGAACGTCAGTGGTGATCCCCTGTTCCCGAAGGCACTGATCAACCCAGGTCAGAGGTAACGACAGCGCGTTGCCATGCCCCTGCAGGCGCCGCACCAGCTCTGCGACAAACGCACTGGTTAACGGAGGTCGGGAGCGCGCCATATCGGCAACCACCATGATTAAATCACCAGGCGCACTCTCTGCGCATTCGACAATCCTTGTTATCCACGTATCAGCAAGGTTTCTGTCCTGCTGCGCTTTTATCACTTCCATACTGATACGACGAAGATTTTCAATCAGCGCAAGGCGCAGCATTCCCGGTAACGCCCAGACTTCACCCAGCGTCAGCGGCGTCACCTGTTGATAGGCAGTGAGATAGCTGGTCAGGCTGGCGGCATCCCAGCGGCCATCGCCGTGAGCAATGGCCTCTGATGCAATATGATAAATTCGTGGGCAATTCAGCGGCGATACAAGCGACGGAAGACCTTTGCCAAAGCTTTTCGGCAGATGCTGGCGGACAGTGCGGATTTGTTCCTCAATCAGATAATAATTGTCCAGCAGCCATTCACCGGCGGGCATGATACTGGTCTTTTTACCCGCGTTAAGCTCATAGCAGTTTTGGGTAATGACGGCCTCATTGTCGCCAAGCCGTTTCAGAAGATAATAAGGATGCCTATCCGGTGATACTTTATGAGTCCGCGCCAGCTTCTGGCCGTAGCGTTCCATCTGGACGGTCGAAAAGAGTTCTGACCGCGGCGAGCTTTCACCGGCAGGATCGTTCGCCGAAAACGTTATGTTTTCGGCAGCATTCATCAGAATACGGGAGCGGTTAAACCACGCTCTGGGGATCATTTTCATAGCATTGCTCTGATGCGACGTTAGCGCGCAGGAGCAGTTGCGAAATCAGTTCAGAAACGTTCTCTCAGGATGGGCGTCAGGCATCAGGGATTTAACAGCTGCCGGAATCTAACATAAGTATAGGACATGAGCTCTGTTCTGCGGTTTTGGTCGAGCTAGCGTCGGGAGATAAACAGAGCCTTACATCCGGGGCAAAGCATGGTCTGGTTGAGCCGGATTTTTGACAACGGTTGTACTGATTTTAAGCCACAAACAGGACAGGCAGCAGTGGCAGTAGACGCACTGCTGAAGAATTTCATTGCGTAATTGATAACAGACATAACCATTAACCTTTCAATGAATGAGCTTCACCGTACCACATGTGGTTAAGTTTTAATCTATCTATTTTGACACACTGAAAATCAGGAAAGATAAATGTTCGCAGCCACAGGCCCCCTGAGACCGTTTATCCGGCAAAACTCTATGCGGCTTCCAGGGATGAGTAATTCTGATTCGCGAGAGTTAACGGCTGAAATGTGAAGCAGAACGTCTTTTCGTCCATCAGATGGGATGATGAGGCCTTTACCACTAAGAATATCAAAGCTTTTGACAATTCCTGTCATTTTATGGGACAAGTCAATTCCTTATTGAAAACACGTAAAGACTATACATTGAAAATGGCATTCAGCCACTTTTATTTTCCCTACAGGACCTCTGGACGGCTAAAAGATAATTTGCTTATATCGATTCCCTGTGCCTTAATGAATCCCATCAGTTCGATGTACTAATGAAAGTTAGAAATTTTCCGGGCAGTTCTCATTACCAGGCGCTATCGTTGATATCCCCTCTTTTGAGTCCATATATTTAATCCTATACGTTTACTATCAATACAATCATGTATAACGGAGTCAGTATGACCTCTAGAATTATGGGCCTGGTTAAATGGTTTAACGAAGACAAAGGTTTTGGCTTCATCTCTCCTCTTGATGGCAGCAAAGATATCTTTGTCCATTTGTCTGCACTTGATGGCGACAACTTTAAAACTTTATTTGAAGGTCAGAAAGTTGAATTCGCCATTCACCGCGGAGACAAGGGTCCTGCTGCTGCAAACGTAACACTTTGCGATAAATAAATCATTGTGGGTCTGCGATAACTATAAAGGATTATTCCTGAGTAGACAGATCCATAACTTAAATCAGATGAAAGTCGTTTATTCATAATATCTGATCAGCATATTTTTCAAAATTATGAGTATGCTAACCGATGTGATGAAGTGCAGTACTACTGCATAAAAAGTCTAAAAGCACAAACTAACCACATGTTAAATAAGAAGTGCGTAATGGCTTTGACCTTAATGGCATCTGCCAGTTAATATCCACGAGAGAACAGGGTAATAGAATATGATTAAAGTCCTTGTTTTCTTTAATGCTGAATCCTGTAAAGTCATGACCGTTCTGGAAGGTATATCCTCTATCAGGCAGGAATATCCAAACGGTGAAGAAACACATCTTCGGATTATGTCTGCAGGTTTTCCTTCCTTAACTGGCGATCATGGTATTGTTTACGTGGCTACTGACAGGGAGTTAACGTCACAGGAGATACTTGATGCGGCCAGGAAATATTTATAGCATTTTTGTCATGCTCTCTGCTCCACGTTTAATTGCATGCTTACCCTATTTATCAGAATCGAACAAAAATGAGTTGAAAACATTTATGGCCTGCTAACAGCAGGCTTTTTTTTTACATTACACTTTTTTAGAAACACCTCTATAAAGAGAGAGTAATTCGCTACCTTCTGACAAAATGCAGGTGTCTCTCCCCTGCGTGCCATCTTGCCATTTGTGAAAAACCTTGCTAAGTGGCGGCGCTGTCTCTCCTCATTTTAAATCTCATCAGGTGTGACTGAAGCAATAAGTTATGAGGATATAAAAAGGCTCTCCGGATGACTCCTGGCATCATAGTTTTAAGTACCTTACGTTCTCAGACTCGTGAAATGTCATTAGATGTACTGGAAGATGTTCTGGAAAAGTTTAAAATTATTCTTATAGAACGACGAGAAGAAGAGACATTACGTCTTGCAAATGAAAGTCAGCGCCGCGATAAACTGGAAACACTTCGTCAGATGATGCTTGATGAGGGTATCGACCCCTCCGAACTTTTAGCTGCTATTGGCTCTCCGGGTAAGGCTAAAAGGACGCGCTCCCCCCGCCCCGCGAAGTATCGATATACTAACGAAACTGGAGAGTCAAAAACATGGTCAGGTCAGGGGCGAATGCCGAAGCGGATCTCAAATCTGATTGCTGAAGGTGGGGAATTAAAAGATTTTGAAATCAGCTAAAAAGAGCCGGGTAAAACCCGGCTCTTTTTTGTAAATGCCGCAAGTTGCCTTAGAGAATAGTCGAGAAACATTTAGTTCCGTCGATGTAGCCGAGGCGCTGTTTAAAATCACAGTGCTGCTTAAGGGAGAAACCGGTTATCTTGCAGATCGCTACAGCGAGTGAAAAGAGAGCCATCAGGAGCTTTCATTCCGAGTCAATCAGGACAAAAAATAACGTATGTTCTTCGTGAATCCATACTGCATGAGCTTAACAACGTCTGCCATTGGCACTAAGCGGACATCTTTTAGTTCTGCCCTGCAGAAGTCCGTTTACGTGTTAATCTAAAATCCCAAGTAATTTCAGATAGATATCATCTCTGTGAATCCCCCGCCTTCCTGACTGGAACGCGGGGTTTTTAATTTTTCACGCTGAGACTACTGTATGAATAAACCTGATGGCCTTCAGGCCTTTGAACAACCGCTTGCGTCGCTTCCGTACACGCTTCGCCAGCTTATTCTTGAACGTATCCAGAACCTGACTCACTACGAGCCGGTGATTGGCATCATGGGCAAAAGTGGTGCTGGTAAATCCTCTCTCTGCAACGAACTTTTCCGGGGCGAGGTGTCCCCGGTGAGTGACGTGAACGCCTGTACTCGCGACGTACTGCGCTTCCGGCTGCGCAGCGGTTGTCACAGTCTGGTGATTGTCGATTTACCGGGTGTAGGTGAAAGCGGGCGACGGGATCATGAATACCGGGCCCTGTACCGTCGAATCCTGCCGGAGCTGGATCTGGTGCTGTGGCTCATTAAGGCCGATGATAGGGCACTGACCGTGGACGAGCAGTTCTGGCACGGCGTAATGCAACCTTACAGGCAAAAGGTACAGTTTGTGATTAACCAGTCCGACAAAATCGAACCCTGTCATGAATGGGATACCCTCACCAGCAAACCTTCACCGCACCAACTGGGAAATCTTAAAGCAAAGCAGGCTGCGATTATGGCGATGTTTAAACCGTATCATCCGGTCTGTGTGGTGTCAGCCAGCACTGGCTGGGGTATTGAGGAGATGGTGGCAACCATGATGCGCTGTCTGCCTGACCGCGCCACCAGCCCGGTAGCGACACAACTGCACGGGAGACTCTGCACAGAGCCGGTAAAGTCGCAGGCCCGTAACAATTTCGGTGAAGCTGTGGGCCGGGTTTTCGATACCGCAGAATCATCTTCGTTCATGCCTGCATCGCTGAAAACGGTGATTCGTAGCGTGCGTGATGCGGTGGTGTCGGTCGCACGGGCCGTCTGGGACTGGATATTCTTCTGATATTGCAATTTTCTCTGCGAATGATGAACTGGTTGTTAATGATTTGTTGATTGTGGACATGTCCTTTCCACTGCGTTTTATCATCAATTAAATCAGACGAAGCATCATTATCTGTCAGACGAGCGCCCACAAGCCCGTGCTGCTCATAAAAAATAGTTCCGATGTTGTCCATACCCTGTCCACCCCTTCCTTTAAAGTAATCATTATTAATTCAGAGAGTTAACATCTCAGGAGAAATCTTTCATGACGCTTCAGGAACGGCGACATGACCGGCTTGCCGTCAGGTTGTCGTTGATTATCAGCCGCCTGGTGTCCGGTGAAACTCTGTTTATTCGCAAACTGGCAACTGAATTCGGGGTGTCAGAGCGCACGCTGCGTCGTGACTTTCGGGAACGTCTGATGTATCTCGACCTGGATTACTACCAGGGGCAGTGCAGTCTGCGCTCGGATATTCACAGTACGCGGCAGGAAATAGATATTCTGACCTTTGCTCACCGCACAGGGCTGGCCGGGGTTTTCCCGGGCTTTGACCGGCGACTGGTCAGCAGCCTGCTGGACTGTGATGAGCGACCTTGTCTGGTATGGCATCAGGACAGACCTCATCCCCCGGCAGGAAAGCTCTGCTTCTACAGGCTGGTCAGAGCTATTTCGGGATGTCAGCGCATCACCATTCTGACTGAAGGGGAGCGTCATGAGGCCGTTGCACCTTACCGGCTAATCGCCCTGGATGGTTACTGGTATCTGGTCGCTGAACATAACAGGCAACTACGTGTCTTCCGGCTGGATGAGATTCATCTGGTAAGGCCATCCCGGGAAACATTTATTCGCAGTGAGCTTCTCCATCAGCTGTCGGAGGACAAACATTTTATCTTAGCCTTACCTCATTTCCGTTTTATTCAACAGTCGCTGAATTCATTTTCTCCATCAGAAAGTCGGGGGCAATCCGGACAAACTGATTAGAGATGGTCTCCATAATTAAATGTAAGGTTAATGCAATGAAAAAATTGAACTTATTGTCTTTACTACCAGTCATGTTGTTCCCCTTACTTATCGCAGGTAATGCTCATGCAGCACGTCCTTATAGCGGGTTCCTGCCTGCGGCAGTGAATAATAAGAGTGGGAATATATTCTGGTGTGATGCCCACCGACAGGTCAGAAAACTGTGTACAGCGACGGAAGTGGATTCAATGGGATGGTTTATTGTTGTTCGCTCGAAACCTTCCAGAGATTGTCCGGGTGGCATATGGGGGTGGATCACTCCCAGTAAAGACGGTGTAGCAACAGGCTATACGATTACGCCAGGTAAAGAATTCAATCTCACCATGAAGGATATGTGCAGTCCGGATATGAAGGTAACATTCCGCACGAATAAAAAGGACCCTCGTTATGACGATCTCGTCGGGATTTATGCCGGGAAAGAAGCGTTTCGCTACAAACAAATAAGATAATCCAACTGTTTTTTCATTACTTTATTGTTTCAAACAACAAAAGCTTTATTACATGATTTGAGGACAACATCATGCGACTGCCTTACGTAATAGTTACATTAGCTATGCTGGCTTCTGTATCAACAGCACAGGCTATTCCCAATATGTGGACGAGTGGTTTTGGGATGGGGGTGACGGAATACATTATCAGTAGCCCTGAGAAGGTGATTTTTAACCTCAACTGTACTGGTAATCCGGATGAACAGAACATTCTGCAACATGGCGTATTAGTGACCCTGCCCAATGGTACGATGTTGGATTCTCACGACAACGGGACAGAAATAACGGTGGTCATGGATAACAGTCAGTTTCCATTACCTTCATCCCTCGGCTGGAGGAATGGCGATAACGCCTGGGTGTCATTTATTGACGCGCTGGTTCTGTCGTCTAATTTCGATGTTTACGTCAACAATAACAAAGTTGGCTCCTTTAGTCCGGGTCTGAAGAATACGCAAAAAGAACTGTCTGACCTCAGTGAGTGCCGGACCACACGCTACAGCGATTAATTATTCACATTTCAGACCTCTCCAGCCCGCTACGCACCAACACCAGATAGCAACAGGCCATGCTCCTACGGGAACATGGCCTTTTTTGTTTTTATTTGATTATCAGATAAGGAGTTAGCCATGCGATTAGCCAGCCGCTTTGGCCGTATAAACCAGATACGCCGTGACCGGCCTCTGACCCACGAAGAGCTGATGAGTCATGTCCCCAGCGTGTTCGGGAGTGACAAACATGAGTCTCGTTCAGACCGTTATACCTACATCCCGACCATCACCATTCTCGAAAACCTGCAGCGTGAAGGCTTTGAGCCGTTCTTTGCCTGCCAGACGAAGGTCCGTGACCTGAGCAAGCGGGAGCACACCAAACACATGCTTCGCCTGCGTCGTGCCAGTCAACTGACCAGGCATCAGGTACCGGAAATTATTTTGCTCAACAGCCATGACGGCTCCTCGAGCTACCAGATGCTGCCGGGGCTGTTTCGTGGCGTCTGTACCAACGGCCTGGTCTGCGGTCAGTCGTTCGGAGAAGTGCGGGTGCCGCATAAAGGTAATGTCGTCGAGAAGGTGATTGAAGGGGCTTACGAAGTGCTGGGGGTCTTTGACCGGGTGGAGGAGAAGCGCGATGCGATGCAGTCGCTGGCGCTGCCAGCCCCGGCCCGTCACGCACTGGCAAATGCTGCACTTAAGTATCGATTTGGAGAGGACCACCAGCCGGTCACGGTATCGCAGTTGCTGACTCCTCGTCGCCGGGAGGACTACAGCGATGACCTGTGGACCGTCTACCAGCGTGTCCAGGAGAACCTGATGAAAGGTGGTCTGTCAGGGCGTAGCCCACAGGGGAAAAGCAGCCGTACCCGTGCTGTTACCGGCATTGACGGCGATGTGAAGCTCAATCGCGCTCTGTGGGTGATGGCAGAAAATATGCTCGAGTTTTTCGGGTGTTAAACAACAGTTCCGGCATAAGGAGATAGTTAAATGGATACACAACACCCTCAATTCGCTCAGCAGACAGCAATTACGGCCTCAGTGGTCCCTGACGAGCTACGCATCGACTTCTGGCCGCAGCACTTTGGCACCATCCCGCAGTGGATAACGCTTGAGCCCCGAATATTTGGCTGGATGGATCGTCTGCGCGCTGATTACAGCGGCGGCGTCTGGAGCTTTTACACACTCAGCAACGGCGGCGCATTTATGGCTCCGGAGCCCGACGGTGAGAAGTGGACGTTGTTCAACCCGATGAATGGCAACGATGCGGAGATGAGCGGAGAGGCTGCCGGTATAGCGGTCTGCTTGATGGCATACAGCCACCACGTCTGTCGCACCGAGTGTGACGCAATTAGTGAGCACTATTATCGCTTACGCGACTACGCGCTAAACCATCCAGAATGCAGCGCCATTATGTATCTAATCGACTGAGGAATACCTGACATGAATACCACATTACCCCCGGTGTCATTGCAGTCTGAACTCTTTCCGCTGGCGGTTATGGCTCAACATGATTGCCTGCTCCCCGCGATCTCCGGATTGACACCCTATGCCCAACGGACCATCCGCCGCGCTATCAACCTGCTGGATAAATATCTGCGCCAGCCTGGAATAGCCTTTACCTCAAGTGCTGCAGCCCGTGACTGGCTTCGGTTACAGCTGGCCAGACAGGAACGGGAAGTGTTTATGGTGCTCTATCTCGATAACCAACACCGTTTACTGGAGAGCGAAACGCTGTTTGCAGGTTCAGTTAACCATGTGCAGGTCCATTCCCGTGAGGTGGTGAAGTCTGCGCTTCGCTTCAATGCTGCAGCTGTCGTACTGGCGCATAACCATCCATCCGGCGATCCGGAGCCCAGCAAAGCCGATCGCCATATGACTGACAAACTGAAGGAGGTGCTGGGATTGGTTGATGTGAAAACGCTCGATCATCTGGTTGTCGGTCAGGATGGCATTGTGTCGTTTGCGGAGCGAGGCTGGATGTGAAAATCATCAGTAAGCGCCAGGCCATGGCTCTATATCGGCAACATCCTGGCTCCCGACTGTTTCGCTTCTGTACCGGTAAATATAAATGGTCTGGCAGTATCTGCCATTATGCTGGCCGGGAAGTTCAGGACATACGCGGCGTTCTGGCCGTGTTTGCTGAGCGCCGTCATGATCGCAATGGTCCCTATGTCATTCTTCGAAGCGTCACTCTCAATTAATCCTTCCCTTTAATCAGGAACAATAATGAGCATTCACTCAGACTCCGGTACCAAGCCGGAGAATCCCGCCAGCCAGCCGTGGGGACTTAAACGCGCTATTACACCCTGTTTTGGAGCTCGTCTGGTACAGGAAGGCAGCCGGGTGCATTTTCTCGCTGACCGCGCCGGGTTTAATGGTGCTTTCAGCGACGAGGATGCGTTGAGCCTCGACCAGGCATTTCCATTAATACTCAAACAACTGGAACTAATGCTCATCAGTGGCGAGCTCAATCCCCGCTATCAACACAGCGTCATGCTTTACCACAACGGACTCACCTGCGAAGCCGATACGCTTGGTAGTTGTGGCTACGTATACATCGCCGTTTATCCCACTCAACGTTAATTATTTTCACGAGAGAAAAAATGAAATTTCTACCTGCAACAAATATGCGGGCGGCGAAGCCATGCCTGACGCCCGTGACTATCTGGCAAATGTTACTTACTCGTCTGCTGGAACAGCATTATGGCCTGACACTGAACGACACGCCGTTCAGTGATGAAACTGTTATTAAGGAACATATCGATGCCGGTATCACCCTGGCTAATGCCGTTAACTTTCTGGTAGAGAAATATGAGTTAGTTCGTATCGATCGCAATGGATTTACCTCTCAGGTACATGCACCATATTTGACTGCGACAGACATTCTTCAAGCCAGGAAAGCGTGCGGGCTGATGAGCCGGTGTTCTTACAGGGAGGTAAGTAATATTGTTCTTAGCCGATCACGGCTGTGAGGGGATGGAGATCTGAGAAGGTTTCCACGATACGTGAAGAATTTGATGAGATTAACGACTCGATGAAAGGCTCATCGAGTCGCATGAAAAACAAGATGGGGGCACAAAAGGGGGCATTTATAAAGATGAAACAAGAAAATAATTATACTTATCAAAGGATTTGTATGTTTTGTTTTGTTCCTATTATCGCACCATTTCATTTGCTACACCCAATCGTCCGTTTTCTCTACATCCCGCAACGTCGTCCGTTTCTTTCTTCACTGCTATCCGCGTTTAGTCGTTACAGCTTGATGCCAAAATGTGTGGTGGGGGAGCAAGTTTCAATAAGGCCTCCTGTTTGTCGGTCATATAAATATCCGTTTGTTTAATTTTTCATCTGCTTTTCATCGTTGGCGCGTTTTCGCGGATGTTCCATGCGTTTAAACATATGTGGAATAATGGTTCAGTCGATGTTTACGGACTAAAAAAAAGATTGTCAGATAATTATTAACGTTGATGCTGGGATAGAATAAATATTGTTCGACAACTAAACCGCCATACCCGAGGCGCAACATCAAAATCCGGTGTACTCGGCTTCGCCCATGTGCTATCACATCGCAAACACTTCTCAATTTTTTGAAAAAAATTATGCCGACACCGATTAATGCTGATTATTTTTTTGAAAAATTAGAGACTAAAACCGGTCTCGATTACATCCTGAGGGCTCGAGAAAAGGTGCCTGAAAAAGGAATGTACATAAAACCTCATGTCCATTTTGAACACGAAATCATGTGGTTTCGCAAAGCAACGGGCAGCTATAGCATTGGCCGGGAAAAGTTCAGGATTGAGAATAACACCTTGATCTATGTCAGTCCGTTAGTCCTTCATGATATGGAACTGGAATTTACAGACGATCATGAGCGTTATATTTTACAGTACGATAGGGTAATGCTCAGTAATCTGAAATACCTTCTCCCGGTGCTGGAACCGCATATCGGCGTCGTCACCTGTCTGAGCGAAAAGGAGGCTGACAGGCTGGATTTCATTTTTAGATGGTTTTCAGACGTGAACGATGAAGATCATACGGAAAATGAGATTAGGCCTCTGCTCATTCTCTTGCTGAATACGGTACTTCAGCATGTGATGACTTCGGATAAAATTTTGTCTGAAACGGATAGCCAGTCAATATTTAGCATGATCATTAACTTTGTGATTGCTGTGGAAACAGGGACATCTTTTAACATCAGCCTCAACGAGGCGGCAGATGCAGTTGGGTTGTCACCCGGCCATTTCTCCAGAGTATTTAAAAAGGTTATGCAGGTCAGTTTTAAAGAGTATTTACTGCGTAAGAAGATTGCGATGTCGGTCCAGTTGTTGCGTAATACCGATCTTAGCATCACAGACATCGCGTACAAATGTGAATTTACGGATGCCGCTTACTATTGCTATCAGTTCAGGCGATTTATCGGCGTTACGCCGAAAAAATTCAGAACCAGCAATCTCACCTCTGAGCAGCTTAAAATTAACGAAAACCTCTCCAGTTAACCCTTATCAGTTGCTACCGCTAATGATTACTATTGATAACGATTCTTTGGTTTTGCACGTTTAAAAATAAATCACGCGAAGTATCACCCGCAGAGAGTTCTTGCCGGAAATGTGATCCGCACATAGCGGCTGGCGCAAAAAAATTATATAAATGACCCATTTTTCTACATTTTTTATCCCTGATTGCACTTATCTTTTATATTGAGGCCGGCCCTGGATATTTGAAATTCTTGAACCTCTCAAGTAAAAGGTATTTTTATGAATAAGTCAGGAGTCAAAGAAAAAATAGGTTATGGATTAGGTGATGGCGCATCCAATATTATCTGGCAAACCATTATGCTGTTTATGGCCTATTTTTATACGGATATCTATGGATTAAGTGCTTTTCATATGGGGACAATGTTTCTCGTTGTCCGGGCATTTGATGCGGTTGCCGATGTCTATATTGGCTATCTTGCTGATCATACCAAAACGAAGTACGGCCAGTTCAGACCTTATTTACTTTGGTTTTCTCTGCCCTTTGGTGTCTTTGGCGCGTTGACATTTTATACGCCTGATTTTGGCGAGACGGGCAGGATTGTTTATGCATATGTTTCTTATACTGCATTGTCTCTTTTTTATTCTCTCGTCAACGTTCCTTACTGTGCATTAATCAATAATATTTCAAAGAATGCAAAGGAACGGGTTTCACTGCAGTCGTATCGTTTTGCCTTTGCGGCATTAGGCGGCATTATTGTGTCTGTCGTCGCGCTACCGTTAACCAAAATACTGGGCGCAGGCGATTTGCAGAAAGGTTATTTTCTGGCGATGGTCATCATGGGGGGCATGAGTACCATCATGTTCTTTCTCTGCTTTGCACTGACCAAAGAGCACTATGTTAAAGAAGTGGACAAAAGTCATAACCTACGAGGGATTTATCAGGAACTGCTGATCATTATTAACGATTTCAACTGGCGCTGTATCTTTTCGCTCAATATCGCCAGCCTGATTGCTGGCATCTTAAAAACGGGTGGGGCGATCTATTTTGTCAGTTACTATATGAAAAGACCTGATTTAGTCAGCACGGTACTGGTTATTATTCTTTGCACACGATTTGTGGGGGCAATGTCCACCACTTTGCTGTACAAGAATTTTGATCGGGTACGGGCCTACAAACTGACACTGGTGATTCAGGCTGTCATTCTGACTGCACTGTTTGCCGTCCCGGCGGAATCTGTCATGTTGATTTGCAGCGTCATTTGCCTGATCCATTTTATTGACTCAAGCTCGGCCCCTTTGCAATGGAGTCTGTTGAGCGACATTATTGATAATGTCGAGAAAAAATCAAATCGTTCATTAAGCGGACTGGTCTTTTCCACCAATTTATTTGCCATCAAAATTGGTATTGCCGTGGGGGGCGCCATTATCGGCTGGTTGTTGACCTTTGGTGGTTATATCGGGAACGCCGCGATGCAAACGGATCTCGCTACTCTGACGGTGCGCCTTATTTTTACGATTATCCCGGCCGTTTTTGTCTTAATCATGTTTTTTATTATGCAGCGATATCGTTCATATGATGCGTAAGCACAGTGGTATCACTCCGTCAGTATAACGTAAATTCATTTTTGTCTTTCAGGACGTATCTATGACCACAATAACCAACCCGATTATTTCAGGTTTTAATCCTGACCCCTCCATCATCAGAGTGGGTGATGCCTATTATTTAGCGACGTCAACCTTTGAATGGTTTCCCGGCGTTTGTCTGTATAAATCGTATGATCTCAAAAACTGGCGACTTATTTCTTATCCGTTGAATCGGAGAAGCCAACTCGACATGATGGGGAACCCGGATTCTGGCGGAATATATGCCCCCTGTTTGAGCTACGATGCGGACCGGTTCTATCTCATCTACACCGATGTCAAAAATGTGAGCGGACGTTTTTGGGATAGCAATAACTATATTGTGACCACTGAAGATATCGAAGGCGAATGGTCTGAGCCGGCGTATCTCAATAGCCGGGGAATTGATCCTTCGCTTTTTCATCATAGCGATGGGAGCAAGTGGCTGGTGAGTATGGAAATGAGCTATATGGACGGAGGGGAGGCCGGATTTCCAAAATGGAATGGCATTATTATTCAGCAATATGACGAAAAGAAAAACACGCTGGTCGGTGAATGCCGGAAAATATATGCCGGAACCTCGCTTGGGATCACCGAAGGACCGCATCTGTATGAATATAACGGCTGGTACTATTTGCTGGTTGCAGAAGGCGGCACCTTCTATAACCATAGCGTGACCGTGGCACGTTCAAAACATCTGTTTGGCCCCTACGAAACCGATCCCATCGGCCAAATGATGACATCACGTTTCAATTGTCGTCTTCCGCTTCAGCGCGTCGGACATGCCGATCTTATTGAAAACAGTCAGGGGGAGTGGTTTATCGTTCATTTATGCGGTCGACCATTACCCTCCAGAGGCCGCAGTCCGATGGGGCGAGAAACGGCGATTCAACAGGTTTACTGGAATGACGAGGGCTGGTTGCGACTGGCAAATAACAACGTCGAGCCGGATCTGAGAGTACAAACGTCTCTGAGAGAGTTCCCCTGGCCCGCGCTCCCTGAAAAAGATGATTTTGATACGCCCGTACTGCCGCTGCACTATCAGTCGTTGCGTATCCCCTTGAGCGAAGAGATGTGTTCGCTGAAAGAGAGAAAAGGCTGGTTGCGATTGCGCGGTCGTGAATCACTGAGTTCACATCACTATCAGAGTTTACTGGCACGAAGACAAACCGATTTCGCCTTCACTGCGCAAACCTGCGTCGATTTTCATCCTCGTTCATTCCAACAAATGGCAGGATTAGTCTGTTTTTACGACACGACAAATTATATTTATTTGCATATTTCCTGCAGTGAAAAGGGTGAGAGGACGGTTAATTTGATGATTAACGACCTTAACCGATTTTCACTGCCGACGGGGGAAGGTATTGAGATTACCGGTGATGGCCTGGTGTATCTTAAAGTCTGCGTGAAAGACGATGCCGCCAGGTTTTATTATTCGTTGGATGAACGCACCTGGTTCCCGGTAGGTGATCATGTGGAATACAGTAAACTTTCCGATGAGTATTTTAAAGAAAGAGGCATTGAACGCTTCACCGGGGCGTTTGTCGGGATGTGTTGTCAGGACTTCACCGGCGAGCGCATTTATGCCGATTTTGATTATTTCCTCTATTCCGCAAAATAATAGCAAATGAATCGAGGGGATGAACGTGAGAATCCCCTCGACCGTTATCGTTCATAATAAGAGGCCACTGCGGCCTCATGTGTCAGGCTGCCAGCTCAGGCATATTCTCCTTCACAAAATGTAAAACGTTCTCTGCATCCAGGGACGCATAGGGCAGGCTTTCAATAATGGCAACTGGACGCGCGTTGCCGACAATTTCATAAATCTCAGAGAGTTTGTATTGAATGTGCGGCGCAATGAGAAAACCGTCAAAAGCGGGAGCAACGCTGGCGAAATTATCCAGTCCTACCGCGCTAATCATGAGAGGGTGACCGCTGCTATCTGCCAGTACCTGCATCTTTTTGGCAAGCGAATTTGCCGTATTCCCGAACAAACAACAAATCAGAAGCTTTTTCATGTTTTTAACCTCCTGAAAACGGTTCTCAGAATAGGGCTGGACATGCGCAAAAAATGAGCGCCACATCTTATTTACGTGACAAATATATTGCCGGATTGACCGTACAGGCAGGCGTTCATCCGGCCATCGGCAGCGATGTCGACTAGACTTAAGCGGGTCTGCGTTGCTAACGCTGTTAATTTATGAATCAGGTTCATAAGGCCATGCCAGTGGATACCCTTACTGCCTCTTCGTCTAAACGATATTCTGCATGACATCGCCAGCGAGTGACGACGACAAGGCCTGCGCGCTGTGTCGTCCCTTTCACGCCATATGACCCATCATCAGGAGAACATTCATGACGCTTAATGTAAAAGGTTACGCCGCGTTTGCCGCGAAAGAAGATTTGGCTCCGCATCAATTTGTTCGCCGCGATCCGCGCGACAATGATGTGGTTATCGAGATTTTGTATAGCGGGGTCTGTCACTCGGACATTCATAATGCGTTCAATGACTGGGGCGGCGCGAAATACCCGATGGTGCCGGGTCATGAGATTATTGGTCGCATTACGCATGTGGGTAGCGCCGTGACGAAATTTCGCGTCGGCGATTACGCCGGGGTGGGGTGTATGGTTGACTCCTGCCAGCACTGTAAACCTTGTGAGCAAGGGCTGGAACAGTATTGCGAAGAAGGAAACACGCTGACCTATAACGATATCGATCGCCATGATCATATGCCGACCTACGGCGGCTATTCCGATAAGATCGTGGTGACCGAAAAATTCGTCATCAAAATTCCCGAGACGCTGGATCTGAAAGGCGCGGCGCCGCTGCTGTGCGCCGGGATTACCACCTGGTCGCCGCTTCGCCACTGGAAGGTGGGGCCGGGCAGTCAGGTTGCGGTGGTGGGATTAGGCGGTCTGGGCCATATGGCGATCAAACTGGCGAAAGCGCTGGGGGCGGAGGTAACCCTGTTTAGTCGCTCCCCGAACAAAGAGGCGGATGCCCGTCGGTTGGGCGCCGCGCATATTGTGATTTCAACCGATGAAAAGCAAATGCAGGGCGTCTATAACCAGTTCGATTTGATTATTGATACCGTTCCGTATGTTCACGATCTGAAACCGTATATCCCTACACTGGCGCTGAACGGTACCCTCGTACTGGTGGGGTATCTGGGCGATCTGGATCCTGTGCTGAACAGTACGCCGCTGATTCTGGGGCGAAAATCGGTGGCGGGATCGGTGATCGGCGGCATCGCTGAAACGCAGGAGATGATCGATTTCTGTGCCGAGCACCAAATCACGTCAGATATTGAACTCATCACCATCCAGGATATTAATGTCGCCTGGCAGCGAATGCTGAAAAGCGATGTGAAATATCGCTTCGTGATTGATATGGCTTCGCTGAACGCATGACGAAGTAAAGGCGGTACGCGGTACCGCCTCAGACCGCTGACAAAGCAGGAATAAAACGTGGTTTTCCTGCTTTGTAGTTATCAGCCGAAATCAGATTTTCCTGCTGACAAAATATGATCCGGTGTGAGCTGAGCAGGAAGTAATATTTCCGGGATCATGAGACAATACTGTCGTAGTGAAGGAGTGCTGGAATGATATTTCAGCCACCAGGCACATTACGATGAGATCAACGGATGAATCTTCTTGAACTGACGCTTCTGAGTGGGCAATACAACGATCGTGAAACGGGCGGAAAGATCCCGTGGAATGATCCGGATTTCAGCCGCAGAATGCTGGAAAACCATTTGTCACAGGAACACGACTGGGCCAGTCGTAAACTCTCGGTCATTGAACAACAGGTCGACTGGATCGCCCGCCAGCTTCCCGTAGGCGCAACAATACTTGATCTGGGATGCGGCCCCGGCTTTTACACCCAACGTCTCGCGCAGCGCGGATTTGATTGCACTGGCGTCGATTTCTCTCCGGCCTCTGTGCAGTGGGCGCGAGAACAGGCGCAGAGCGCAGCGCTGGACATTGATTATCAGGAACAGGACGTCCGCGACTACCAGCCTGACGGCACTTTTGATTTCATCATGATGACCTTCGGTGAAATCAATGTCTTTAGCGCTGAGGATGCGCAACGACTGGTGTCGCGCAGTGCAGCCTGGCTGAAGCCGGGGGGCAAGTTGCTGATTGAAGTGCATACGTTTGACGAAGTCAAAAGGCAGGGAACGGCGCCCGCGTCCTGGCAGCGCTGTCCGCAGGGGCTGTTTCTCGCTGAACCGCACTTGTTATTGAGCGAAAATCGCTGGGATGAGGATAGGCAAACCAGCACTACGACGTTCTGGGCGCTTAAGGCTGACGCCAGCGTTGTGCATTTTAGCAGCCAGACGCGTGCCTGGCGGGACGAAGAGTACCTGCAGTTGCTGGCGCAGTGCGGTTTTCACACGGTGACCCGCATTGCCGCTGAAGAGTGGCCGGTCAGTGAAACCTTTGCCGGGAAGCTCTATGCCCTGATGGCCCATCGCGATACGGCGTAAATGATAATCTACCTTCTCGCTAACCAGAGAAACCGGATGCCCGATAGCTTATGCCGTCGGGCATTTTTTTAGACCGGGGAGCCTTACAATGCGGGGAGTGATTCACTATCATGCCTGAATCCCGCACCCTGTCAGGATCCGCCCATGCTTAAAGAAAACTTCAACGAACTGCAGATCTTTCTGGTGGTCGCCAGAGAGCGGAGTTTTACCAAAGCCGCTGCGAAGATTGGCGTTTCACAATCGGCCCTCAGCCACGCGATGAAAGCGCTGGAGGAACGTTTGAACCTGCGGCTTTTGACCCGCACCACTCGCAGCGTGGCGCCAACCGCCGCTGGCGAGAGAATTATCGCCTGTCTCGAACCGCGTATTGCCGATCTTGAGCAGGAACTGGAAGCGCTCATTCAACTGAACGGCACCCCCTCAGGCCATATCCGTTTATCCGCCGGAGAGCACGCGACACGCAGTTTACTGTGGCCGAGGCTGAAACCCTTTCTCAAAGCCTGGCCGCAAATCAGTGTCGAACTGGTGGTCGATAATGGTTTTGTGGATATCGTAGAAGGCCGTTTTGACGCGGGAGTGCGTCTGGGCGAAAGCGTCGATAAAGATATGGTCGCGGTAAAAATCGGCCCGGATATGCGGATGGCGGTGGTGGGATCGCCAGACTATTTTGCCGATCGTCCCGCGCCTGAAACACCGCATGAATTACAGAATCACCGGTGCATTAACATGCGCCTGCCTACTGCTGGCGGCTTGTACCACTGGGAATTCGAGCGAGACGGAAAGCCGCTGCGCGTCAGGGTGGAAGGGCAGTTGACCTTAAACCTGCTCACCGAACGCGTTGATGCCGCACTGTCCGGATTTGGCCTCACCTGCGTGCCGGAAGATTCTGTCGCTGAGTACGTCAAATCCGGCGCGCTGGTGCAGGTTCTGCAGGCGTGGTGCCCTGAATTTCCGGGCTACTATCTTTACTACCCCAGCCGCAAACAGCACCCGCCCGCGTTTGCGCGCCTGATCGAGGCGCTACGCTACCCCTGAGTGATCAGGGTAGCTGGGCGTAGGCTTCCTCACTGACCGGCTCCAGCCATTCGTTGGAGGCTCCTTGTGCGGGGACTTCGACGGCAAGATGAGCAAACCAACTGTCGGCTGCCGCGCCGTGCCAGTGTTTTACGCCGGGCGGAATATTGACGACGTCTCCGGCGACCAGCGGCTGTGCCGGCTTATTCCACTCTTGATACCAGCCGCGCCCGCCGGTCACCAGCAGAATTTGCCCGCCTTTGTGGTGGATATGCCAGTGATTGCGACAGCCGGGTTCAAACACCACGTTGCCAATATTCACACCCTGCGTGGACAGCATATTCAGATAGCTGGTCCCCTGAAAATATTGCGCATACGCTTCATTTTTCGGCCCTTTCGGGAAAATACCATTACCTGCAAATTGTTCGTTCATGATTTCTCCTGGGTTATGAGGGGGGCGGTCAATGCCATCACGGCACTGGCGACGGTAAACAGGGCGATGACCCAGCCCATTGTCCAGGGTGTGCCGTCGCTGAACAGGGCCAGAAGCAGCGATGAGATAATCCCACTGCCGTACTGTAGCGAGCCCATGAGCGCCGACGCCGAACCGGCAACGTTGGGCAGCGCGTCCAGCGCACAGGCGGTGGAGGTGGCGGCGATAATGCCGTTCATCGAGAAGAAAACAAAAATCGTCCCGACGATAAGGCTAATCCCACCGAATTTCAGCCCGGTCGCCGCCGCCAGCAACAGCGCGGCAAGCGTGGCGATCCCTATGGCAAATTTCAGTAACCGATCAAGCGGATAGCGATGCACCAGACGCCGGTTCACCAGGCTTACAGCCATCAGCCCCACGATATTCAGCGCAAACAACCAGCCATAATGCTGAGGTTCGATGCCAAAATAGCTGATGTAAACAAACGGCGAGCCGGTGATAAACGCATACGCCGCAACGTAGTAGAACGTCAGGCAGAGTGTGAATCGCAAAAACTGTGGATGCTTCAGCAATGCATAATAGTGGCGAAAAACGCCGGCGACAGAGGTTTTCAGCCGTTTTTCGGTGGGTAAGGTTTCAGGTAGCCAGAACAAGGTCATCAGGATGAAAGCGCCCACGATCGCCAGCAGCCAGAAAATGGCATGCCAGGAGGTGATTTTGATCATCTGGCCGCCCAGCAGCGGCCCGCCAATCGGGGCAATCGCCATCACAATCATCAGCGTGGAGAGCATTTGCGCGGCACGCGTCCGGCTGAACAGGTCGCGGATCATCGCGCGCGCCAGCATCGGGCCGGTACAGGCGCCCAGCGCCTGAAACACTCGCCAGAAAACAATTTGCCCAATACTGGTTGAGAGGGCACATCCCACCGAACCGATGATGAACAGCGTAATGCCAATGAAAAGAGGCAGGCGGCGGCCGAAACGATCGCTGATTGGCCCCCAGATGAGCTGTGCAATGCAAAAGCCAATCAAAAAACCGGTGATGGTCAATTCGGCATCACCCTGTAAATCGTTCGCCATCACCGGCATGGCGGGTAAATAAATATCCGTGGATAAGGACGTAAACGCCATTAGCGCACTGAGAATAAGCACAAAAGTAAGGCCAGTCGATTTACCGGTTGCGGTGAGCGAACACGCCTGAGAGGTAATCATAGTCATCCATCGGGATATGAAGAGTGAGACGCAGTGTAGCGTTTTCAGACCCAGAGATAATGGTCGCCAACGGGATAGCCACTATGAATGTCATTCATAAATCCCGGTCAGTAAAAAAAAGACCGGACGGCAAGGATCGACCATTTTCGCCCTTTCAGGGATAATGTTTGAAGGTAACCCCTTGTTTATTAATGAATTGATAAGCAATAATTTGCAGGCTTTTAAAGTCAATCATTATTCTTATTCATCAAACAGAAAATCTACAAAACTAGACATCTATCGAGTTTTCATCTTAAAGTCCTGATGTTGGCACTAGACAAAACTGTCTTATGGTTATCAAATGGTTAAATAATATTTCGCTGGATGTAAATGATCGGCCAGATATATGAATGGTCGGCGGGTAATTCAGTGGCTACAAGCAAGACAACACACCCTTTCGGGAGAAATTATGCATTCCTCTGTTAATAAAAACGAAAGCCGAACGTTCTTCGGTCATCCCTATCCGCTGGGTTCACTGTTCTTCACGGAGATGTGGGAGCGATTTTCGTTTTACGGCATTCGTCCGTTACTGATCCTGTTCATGGCCGCGACCGTCTATGACGGCGGTATGGGGCTGGCGCGCGAAAATGCGTCCGCGATTGTCGGTATTTTTGCCGGCAGTATGTACCTGGCGGCACTGCCGGGTGGTTGGCTGGCTGATAACTGGCTCGGGCAGCAACGCGCGGTGTGGTACGGCTCGATCCTGATCGCGCTCGGCCATCTGTCTATTGCCCTTTCGGCCTGGATGGGCGACAACCTGTTCTTCATCGGTCTGATGTTTATCGTGCTGGGGTCGGGTCTGTTCAAAACCTGTATCTCGGTCATGGTGGGAACCCTCTACAAGAAAGGCGATGCCCGCCGCGATGGCGGTTTCTCGCTGTTCTATATGGGCATTAACATGGGGTCATTCATTGCCCCGCTGATCTCCGGCTGGTTGATTAAATCTCACGGCTGGCACTGGGGCTTTGGTATCGGCGGGATCGGGATGCTGGTTGCGCTGGTCATTTTCCGCGTGTTTGCCGTTCCTTCCATGAAACGCTACGACAGTGAAGTGGGGCTCGATTCAACCTGGAACAGCCCGGTGGTGAAGAAAAACGGTGTGGGCGGTTGGCTGCTGGCGCTGGCGGTCGGTGTTGCCATTATCGTGACGCTGATTGCCCAGGGGGTGATCGTCATTAACCCGGTCGCCGTTGCCAGTATGCTGGTCTACGTCATTGCCGCTTCGGTGGCGCTCTACTTTATCTATCTGTTCGTGTTTGCCGGGCTGACCCGCAAAGAGCGCGCCAGGCTGCTGGTTTGCTTCATTCTGCTGGTTTCTGCGGCCTTCTTCTGGTCGGCGTTTGAGCAGAAACCGACCTCGTTCAACCTGTTCGCGAACGACTACACCAACCGCATGATCGGTGATTTCGAAATTCCTGCCGTCTGGTTCCAGTCGATCAATGCCCTGTTTATCATCCTGCTGGCTCCGGTCTTCAGCTGGGCCTGGCCGGCGCTGGCGCGCAGAAACGTGCGTCCGAGCAGTATCACCAAGTTTGTTATCGGTATTCTGTGTGCGGCGGCGGGTTTTGGCCTGATGATGATGGCGGCGCAGAACGTGTTGAACAACGGTGGGGCGGGCGTATCGCCGTTCTGGCTGGTGGGCAGCATTCTGATGCTGACGTTGGGCGAACTGTGTCTGAGCCCGATTGGTCTGGCGACCATGACGCTGTTAGCACCGGAAAGAATGCGGGGCCAGATGATGGGTCTGTGGTTCTGCGCCAGCGCATTGGGTAACCTGGCGGCGGGTCTGATTGGTGGGCACGTTAAGGCTGACCAACTGGATATGCTGCCCGACCTCTTCGCCCGCTGTTCCATTGCGTTGCTGATTTGCGCGGCAGTACTGATTGTGCTGATTGTTCCGGTGCGTCGGATGCTGGAAAACGCACAAGTGAAAACAGAGCAAAAACCGGCGTAATATGCCTGACCGATAATTAACACTCACTGATAAAACCGGCGACTGATGCGCCGGTTTTATTTTTCCCTCCAGACAAAAAAGTTATTCTGACGAAAGAAACTCGCGCCTCATCATAGATGGCCCCATTCCAAACAGAATTTCACCCTGTCCGCAGAAATGCCGAACCGTTGTTGCTGAGTCGTCGGATATGACCTGATGAGATTCCGTCGCTTTCCCTCATAAAAATAGCTTCTCACATCATCCCTGATGTCTGATTAATGTGGAAAAATCTTAATCGAGTATAAATTTTTCTTAAATACTTCATTCTTTAATTGTATTTAATGAAATAATATGCTGTTTATAATATTTTTTAAGGAATTATAATCTTCCAAAATTTTGTTTTTAAGATAATTGCATTGTTATCCTGGCTAAGGTCATTTCATTTGTTCTCACGTCTGATATCTGGAAAATATTGCCTAAATACCGCAACGAGACTCAGGGAGTTCGTGTCGGTTAGACAGGCGTTAAATAGCCGTTACTTTTACTAAAAATAGACACCTCTGCACTGCATTCGATAATGTAATGTATGGCGTGCTGTTATTTTTTATCAGTGGATATCGAGATGAATATAAAGGATCTTAAAATAACACCCCTGGCGTTGTTAATTAGTAATCTGTTAATGGCAAATAACGCAAGCGCAGTAATTTATGATGAAACTGGCATTATTACCGGAAGCGGAACGATTGCTACGGATCAAGAATATAAAATCCTTAGTACGTCAGGAGAGAATAATACGATCTCCGTGGCGAACAATGGCGCGGTTACCATTACGAATCCAGGCGGAACGCCTACGGTCTCAGGTCGCGGTGAATTTGAAAACGGCGACTTTTTGATTTCCAACGGGACAGTGATTGTCGCCAACAGCGGAACCATTAATTTAGGTTCAGGGACTACCGTGAATCATATCATCGGTGATGTGATTCCAGGCACCGTGGTGGGGCGACCAGACATCCCGCTGGATGCCGATTATCAGTTCATGTATGCGGTGGGGATCGTTAAGGTCGGTGGCACCAGTGCCGCTTATCTCGCGCAAAAAGGCTCGATCGTTGCCGATAATTTGACGATAAATCTCAGCCAGAAACGTGACGGCAAAGATATTGCCGGTATTCTTGGCAATAAACACAATGGCGTCTTTACCTTAACCGGGAACACCACGGTTAATGCGGCGGTGACCGGGGCGAATGGTAAGAATTTCGCGATCTATGCGAAGTCGGGATCGAAAATCAATGCCGAAAATTTGACCGTCAATAGTAAAGGAACGCTCTACGCTGTTGGCCTCGATTCGGAATCTGTGGTGGATGCCGATCGTTCGCTGATTCGTTATCAAAACGCCACGATTACATCCGTCGCCGATCAGTATGCGGACGGTATCAGTGCCAATGCGGGTCACGTTGAAGCGCTTGGCGACACCTCTATTGATGTCACCGTGAACGATGCGCATGGCGTGATTTCCGGGATCTGGGTTTCAGATGGTCTCACAGGCGTCGATCTGGATGCGCATGTGACCATGGCAGGGAAGACGAGCCTGCTGCTGAAATCGGGCGGAGATAATACCGTTCTCAGTGGCGTCGAGTCCGTGGGTGCTTCGCAGTTTACCAGTAACGACCTGAACATCACGCTGGACACTCAGGGGCATCAGCAAACAACCGGTACCGGCATTCGGGCCAGTAAAGAAGATGCACTCACTGCGGGTAAAATCGACATTAATGGTCGTCTGAACATTGATGTTGTCGATACCACCCGCAGCGGGAGCTGGAACTACGTCCGTGCGGACAAGGGCGGCGAAATCACGCTGAACGGCGGGGTACAGATGGGGGTTAACTACAATGACCCGGACGCCACCGCTATTCTGGCTGAAAATGCAGACTCTCGCGTGACAATTAACCCGCAAAAAATCCAGGTTGTCGGGACTATCGAAGCCAATGATTCCGCCGTGGTTGACGTCAGCGCAATCAACCAGTCGCGTTTCGTCGGGGGGACGGTAACCAGCGGCAACGCGGTGAATAACCTGTCGCTGGCGGACGGCTCGGCCTGGAACATGACCAAAAGTTCTCAGCTCACGCACCTGACGCTGGACGACTCCACGCTGACTTTTACGCCAGCCAGTACGAAAATCTTCAAGCTGGCGCGCGATGCCGCAAGTTTCAAAACCCTGACGGTGGACGGTGATTATACCGGCGCTAACGGTAATCTCGTGATGAACACCCAACTGGGCGATGACGCGTCACCGACTGACCGGATGATAGTTGCGGGCAACACCTCGGGTACCACCAACGTTAACGTGCTGAACGCTGGCGGCGCAGGCGGCCTGACGACTGACGGTATCGAGCTGATTAGCGTCAGCGGCAATTCTGACGGTGTGTTTAAACAACATGGTCGTATCGTGGCCGGCGCCTATGACTATACCCTGCATCGCGGCGAAGGCCAGAACAACAAGAACTGGTACCTGAGCAGCGCCCTGTCTCCGGTGGATCCTGTGTATCCAACCGATCCTACCGATCCGCCGTCGCCATCTCCGACACCGCGTGAACATGCGGTACGTCCGGAAGCGGGTCTGTACGGTATGAACCTGCAGGCGGCGAACACGCTGTTTAACACCCGTTTACAGGATCGTCTGGGTGAAACGCATTATGTGGATGCGCTGACCGGTGAAGAAACCGTCACCAGCCTGTGGCAGCGTAACGTTGGCGGGCATACCCGTCAGAAGGACAGCAGCGGCCAACTGGCGATGCAGAGCAACCGCTATGTCATGCAGCTCGGCGGCGATCTTGCGCAGTGGTCTTCGGACAACACCGACCGCTACCATCTGGGTCTGATGGCAGGCTACGCCAATCAGAAGAGTCGTGCCGAGAACCAGCGTAACGGTAACCGCGCTGACAGTCGTATCAGCGGTTACAGTGTCGGCCTGTACGGTACCTGGCTGCAGGATAACGAAACCCACGAAGGGGCATACGTTGACACCTGGGCGCAGTACAGCTGGTTTAATAACACCGTTTCTGGTCGTGGCGTCGAATCGGAAGAGTATGACTCCAAAGGCTTCACCGCCTCTGTCGAATCTGGTTATACCTGGAAACTGGCGGAGCTCAGCGAGCGTAATACACTGTATATCCAGCCAAAAGCCCAGATCACCTGGATGGGCGTGAAGGCGGATGAGCACAAAGAAGTTAACGGTACCCGCGTGGAAGGCAATGGCGACGGCAATATCCAGACCCGCGTCGGCGTCCGTCTGTTCGGCAAGGGTCACAACAAACTGGACGACGGTAAAGGCCGCACCTTCCAGCCGTTTGTCGAAGCCAACTGGATCCGCAACAGCAAAGACTTTGGCGTCGCAATGAACGGTGAGAACGTGAATCTGAAGGGCGCCCGCAATATCGGCGAACTGAAAGCCGGTGTTGAAGGCCAGTTGACGAAGAACGTCGCCCTGTGGGGGAACGTCGCTCAGCAGATTGGCAACAACGGCTACAGCGATACTTCAGCGATGATCGGTATTAAAGCGTCGTTCTGATGACAAAATCCCCGGTGGCGCAATGCCTCCGGGGAAATTCCCGCTGACGCCGGAGCTTCGGGGATTACCGTGCAAAACCATTATTGATACAGATTTGCCCACTGGTACGCAGAGTAAAGGCAATCGTTCCGGGATAGTTACTGTAATAGTTATGCTCTTCTTCCAGTCCTTTTTCCTGCGCCAGTTTTACCGTCTCCAGTGAACAGGTACGGTATATCAAATCTTTTTCCATCAGTTTCTGTTTTTCGAGTTGTTGTGCGGGAGGAAGTGCTAACCATTTTTCAGAAAGTGAATAATCGAAGACCACGCGCTGACCCCTGGCCTGAATGTTTTGCGCCGTAATGTAATCATCAATTTTCACGCTGGACTGGCCGCGCATTTTTTTCTGTTCTTCTGCTGCCGCATATTTTGCCAGCGCGTCACTGTCCATTCCGGCGATTTTTTCCTTATAGGCTGCCACATAGCCTGCTGGCTGCTGATAGTGGTTGCTGTAGGCCTTGCGCATATCGTTGTCGCTCATCGTACAGCCGGCGAGAATAAACGGTAATAAAAGAAGTGATTTATTTTTTAACATCAGATTGTTCCCATTCTGCCATTATGGTGAATAATTAAACCCGTCTCTCTCTGCGTTAAATTTATTTAAAAGAGAGCGTTTGCTTTTTTTTGGTAATAATGTTTTACAGCAAAGAGAATGGCAGGGGCAAATACTGCCCCCTGAAACTACTTTATTTCAGGGGGGAGAGATTTAGCGATGGGTAATGCCTTCATAGATTAACCGTAACGCCAGCAGGCCAATAATCGCGCCGATGATGCGACTGGCGACACGCTGTATTCTGCCGTATGCCCGGCGCACGGCGGGCAACGAAAAGGCCTGACTCAGAAAGACGCGCCAGATAACCGAAGAGAGCACAATCCCGGCCCAGGCCATCATTCTTGCCCACATGGGCGTGTCGGCACTCAGCGTGACGGAGAAGATACTGATAAAAAACAGGACGGTTTGTGGATTTGACAGATCGGTCAGTAAGCCGCGACGAAAGAACACCGTCCACGGCGCGCTAACGGGTTGCTGCAGCGTTGGCATTTGCGGCGTGGCCTGGTGACGAATACTGTTCCAGGCAAACCACAGCAGATACGCGCCGCCGCCAATTTTGATCAGCGAAAATATCGCCTCGCACTGGGTAATCAGCGTCGCCATGCCAAACAGTCCCAGCCCGGAATAGATTGCGTCACCTAATGCGACGCCCAGACCGGTTAATACGCCTGCGCGCCGTCCGGAGGCCAGACTGGTTTGCACGACCACAAACAGATTGGCGCCGGGGTTGAAAAAGGTTAGCACGAACAGGCTGACGGTGAGGAAAACCGCATGCAGAGGTTCCATAAACCACATTTCCCTGAATTGGATAAAGTAACCTCATCATATTTATCACAAAACCAGGGGGATGCGAATGGTGTCACAAAGAGGGAGGTGAGGGCAGAAAACCACCCGTGTTACCACGGGTGGTTGAAAGTCAGAAACTATATTTGATGCCTAACATTCCCTGAGTATCGCTGTAGCCGTTGTCACCAATCTGCTGGGCGACGTTGCCCCACAGTTGCAGACGCTGGTTAAGCTGGCCTTCAACGCCCACTTTCAGTTCGCCAATATTGCGGTTGCCTTTTACGTCGTTGCTGATGTCATCCATCTTCACGCTGTAGCTGCTGGTGTTGTGGATCCAGTTGGCTTCAACAAACGGCTGGAAGGTGCGGTCTTTGCCGTCATCCATGGCGTTATGCCCCTGCAGATAGGTTTTCACGCCCAGTCGCGTTTGCAGATTGCCGTCGGTTTTATCCACCACCCGGGTACCGTTTTTCTCAACGTGAGTATCGGCCTGCACGTCCATCCAGGTGATCTGGGCTTTAGGCTGAATGTACAGCGCATTACGCTCGCTGAATTCGGCCAGTTTCCAGGTGTAGCCCGTTTCGACAGAGGCGGTGATGCCGTCCGAGTCATACTTTTCAGACGCCAGGCCCTGTCCGGACACGGTGTTGTCAAACCAGTTGTAGAGCATCCAGCCATCGACATACGCACCGGTTTTATCGGCGTCGTTGGCATACCAGGTGCCGTACAGACCCGCGCTGTAGCCGCTGATCTCCCCGCGTGAGGTGTAGCCGGTCAGGCTGGAGTGGCTGCGGCTCTTGCTGTTGGCGTAACCGGCCATCAGACCCAGATGCCAGCGATCGAGACCGTCGGTGCTCCATTGCGCGATATCACCGCCCAGTTGCATCACATAACGGTTGCTCTGGGTGCTGATCTGCCCGGAACCGTCCTTGAAGCGGTTATGTCCGCCGATGTGGCGCATCCACAGGCTGGTGACCTTCTGCTCGCCGGTTAACGCGTCGGTGTACTGGGTTTCACCCAGACGATCGTGAAGACGGGTGTTGAACAGGGTGTTGGCCGCCAGGATGTTCGCCAGATAGCTACCGGTTTCCGGGCGATAGGTTTTCTCTCCTTCCGGCTGTGGCGTGGGGGCTGGTGTCGGGTCGGGATCTGGAGTCGGCTCCGGCTCCGGCACTGGGTCAGTGATGAAGGTGTTGGTCAGATACCAGTTGCTACCTTTTTTCACCACATCATAGTCATAAGCCCCCGCGACAATACGTCCGGCTTTGGCAAAAGTACCTGCGGAATCGCCATACACTTCGACAATTTCAATACCGTTCACCGTTTGCGAGCCCGTACCGCCGATATTATTCACCGCAACCAGCGTATTACCGGACGTGTCGCCTTCCACAATAAGTTTATCGGTGGGAGAATCATCGCCACCCAGTGTCGTGTTCATTTTCAGTGTTCCGCCGCCGTAGAAATTACCTTCTACAGTCAGAGTCTTAAACACACCGCTGCTTTCCGGAGGCAGGAAATTGACAGTCCCATTATCTAAGGTGATGTCGGTGACATGAGAGCTACCGGTCATATTCCACACGGCCTGGTTGGAAAGATCCAGGTTAACAATACCGTTGCTGGTTGAGCCAGACGTAGCGGTATAACTTGTGGCCGTCAGGAATGAGTTTTCGTTATTCAGTACCATATTGAGCGTGGCATCGTTAATTGCGCCAATGTCGCCAATGACCTGTACCGTGCCGGTTTCTGATGAATTCACGTTGATCAGGCTGTTTGCTCCACGGGAGAGCAGGGACCAGGTGGGATCGCTGTTATCCGTCATCAGCAGACCTTTCTGCACATCGACAATACCACCAGCCGCGGCTTCGATACCCGCCACATAGTTGGCGTGTGTATCAGACAGTGAGATGCCTAAATCATCCTGGAATTCAACTTTTGTGGTGTTACTGCCGCCATCATAAGCATAAACCGCGCGTGCGGTATCGACGCCATTTTGCATGGTAATGGCGGTTTTACCCTGAAACTGCGCCTCACTTTTCCAAAGGTAAAGGCCTGTGTTGTAATATCCGCCGTTGCTGGTCAGCAGAAGATCGCCTTTTGCGATAAGCGACGACTGGTCTGTCAGGGAGATGGTTCGCATCCAGTACGCGTCGATCCAACCTGCGAATTCATGCTCGTAACCGGGTCGGTTACCCAGGTAAGTCAGGTTCTCGCCGACGATGATCGCATTGCTGTTGAAGGTGATATCTGTTGCCATCAGGTCAAGTGCCCGACCCCCTCCAACCTCACCAAAGAGGTTATTTTCATCACCACGTGAAAGCGCTTCAATCTGCGTGAGGCCGGTAAATTCGATGCTATTTCTCGTACCATAAGTGGCGTAGGGTAGCGCCGCCAGGATCCCCTGGCTGCCTTTCAGGGTGATGTAGTCAGCTTCAAATTTGGCGGTATTAATCACGTTATAGGCCGTGCTATTCGTGTTATCGCCAGCCCTTGCGGCAAACTGTAGTGCCAGTTCATTGGCATCGATATCAATACGATCGGCTTTGATATCCACATTACTTCCTGCGGCAAGCACTATCCCCACGCGACGGTCGATAGAGTTGTCGCCCGGATCGCCGTCAACATTGATGACAAAGTTTCCGCCATCAAAGGCAAGTTCACCGTTATACAAGCCAATACCCGAGCGGTGGGTGCTGACATATCCCGCTTGCGGCATCAGAACAGTTAAATTGACTTTATTATCGCCGTTACTTTTGAAATCAAATTTACCGCCGGGTCCGGCAAATAAACCATAAATATCGGTATAACTATTGTTGACCTCATTACTGACGACAATATTGCCGCCGGTGAATGTCATTGTGCCGCTGAGTGACCCTCGCTTGTAAGCATGTAGCGTTGCACGCTCGTCTGTTGCGTTATTATTAAAACCTCTCAGCGTCAGGGTATTTCCGTCGCTGATATTAATGTTCACCGCACCGTTCAGGGTGTTGATGAGCGCGCGTTGGTAATTGGCGATGCCCGTGTAACCGCTGGCATCGAAGGTCACATTGCCCAGGCTGACGGTGTGGGTTCCGCTATTAATAGACGACATTGAACTGGTGAAGGTCTGATCTTCCAGCTCGGCCGATAAGACAAACGGTGAGGCGAGAAACGAACTTCCCACTACGACAGGTACAAGACATTTCCATTTTATATTTGTCATTTATGACTCTCCGTGAGATTAACGACTTATTTTTATTTGTAATAAAGAAAAAATGTCCGGCCTTCGCAGGACATTTATTGGTTTGGGGGATCAGAAACTATATTTGATGCCTAACATTCCCTGAGTATCGCTGTAGCCGTTGTCGCCAATCTGCTGGGCGACGTTGCCCCACAGTTGCAGACGCTGGTTAAGCTGGCCTTCAACGCCCACTTTCAGTTCGCCAATATTGCGGTTGCCTTTCACGTCGTTGCTGATGTCATCCATCTTCACGCTGTAGCTGCTGGTGTTGTGGATCCAGTTGGCTTCGACGAACGGCTGGAAGGTGCGGTCTTTGCCGTCATCCATGGCGTTATGCCCCTGCAGATAGGCTTTCACGCCCAGTCGCGTTTGCAGATTGCCGTCGGTTTTATCCACCACCCGGGTACCGTTTTTCTCAACGTGAGTATCGGCCTGCACGTCCATCCAGGTGATCTGGGCTTTAGGCTGGATGTACAGCGCATTACGCTCGCTGAATTCGGCCAGTTTCCAGGTGTAGCCCGTTTCGACAGAGGCGGTGATGCCGTCCGAGTCATACTTTTCAGACGCCAGGCCCTGTCCGGACACGGTGTTATCAAACCAGTTGTAGAGCATCCAGCCATCGACATACGCACCGGTTTTATCGGCGTCGTTGGCATACCAGGTGCCGTACAGACCCGCGCTGTAGCCGCTGATCTCCCCGTGTGAGGTGTAGCCGGTCAGGCTGGAGTGGCTGCGGCTCTTGCTGTTGGCGTAACCGGCCATCAGACCCAGATGCCAGCGATCGAGACCGTCGGTGCTCCATTGCGCGATATCACCGCCCAGTTGCATCACATAACGGTTGCTCTGGGTGCTGATCTGCCCGGAACCGTCCTTGAAGCGGTTATGTCCGCCGATGTGGCGCATCCACAGGCTGGTGACCTTCTGCTCGCCGGTTAACGCGTCGGTGTACTGGGTTTCACCCAGACGATCGTGAAGACGGGTGGTGAACAGCGTGTTGGCGGCAAGGATATTCGCCAGATAGCTGCCGGTTTCCGGGCGATACTGGTGCGGACCTGCCGGTGTCGGAGGTGCGGGAACCTCTGGCTCTTTCGGCTCAACCGGCGGTGTTGGTGGAATCGGTCCAGGCAAGGCCACGCTGGTCAGAGACCAGTTCTGGTTATCCCGTTTCACAATGTCGTAGTCATAGGCGCCCGCCACGATACGGCCTTCTTTCACAAAAGTACCGTTTGAAACGCCTTCAACGTCGATAATACGGATACCTTCAGTCGTCGCGGCTCCGTTACCGCCGGCGTTACTGACGCTGACGCGCGTGGTGCCGCTGGTATCTCCGCGAACCACTAGTTTATCGGTCGCCGAAAGGTCATCGCCCAGCACGGTGCGTAAGGCCAGCAGGCCGTTGTTGCCGGTGTAATCGCCGTTAATCGTCATTGTGGTCGGGGTAAAGGCCGCTTTTACCTGCGACGGGGAAGAGAGTATCGCTGTACCGGCCAGCTCCAGCGAATTCAGGGTCTGCGAATAACCGTTAAGATCCAGCTGCGCGCCGCTGTCCACGCGGTAATCCGATCTTGCACTCAGGGTATTTTCTACTCCAGCGCGCAGCGTGCCGCTTGCGACGTGAGTGAGGCCCTGGTAAGTGTTGGCGCCTGTCAGCGTGGTTGTCCCTGAGCCGACATGGTTCACTTCACCGGTGCCTGTGATTTTGGCCGAGAGCGCGAAGTCGTCGCTGTTATGGTTAAAGTTGAGTTCCGCTGTGTTCATACCGCCGGTGTTGCCAAGGTGGATCCTCGGCAGGTCCAGCGTTCCCGCGGCCTGTTGCGCTTCTCCCTTTGCGCCGCCAATATTCAGGATACCGGTACTGCCTTCTCCCACCGCCAGCCAGATTAAGTTACCCGAGCGGACCGTTGCGCCATTGCTGACGGTGAGAATCCCGGTGGCGTCATTAGGGGTTGTTGCGAACCCCCCGAGGTAAATACCTTCGGTCACATCCAGCAGCGAGTTTTCACCGTCCACGAGGGTGACACCGTAGCCATTACGACTGGTGTTACTCGTATTGCCGACGTAGCCGATGTTCATGTGCTCGCTTAAGGAGAGGGAACCGCCGCGGGTAATCACCAGGTTGCCACGCCCCTGATCGCCAACCACGCTCCAGACGGATGAGACAGACGAATTTGCGCCATCGATGGTCACCGTTCCCTGCGCGTTTGCGGCATATTCTCCAATGCGCAGTTCATCAATGCCGCTGATTTTACTGCCGTTACTCACCAGCAGCGTTCCTGAACCATCATGGGTCCCGAGTACCAGATTCAGATTGTCCAGTGTCCAGGTTGCACCATTCGTCAGCGTCACGCTGCCGTTCGCGCCATTACCGATCATACCGGCGGCGGTGGCAATATCACGGCCATCGATCAGTAGCGAGCCGTCAGAGTTATCACCGACCCAGAGACTGCGGAAGTTATCCCACGCGGGATCGGTATTTTCCGTGGTGGAAAGCGTAATACTTTGGTCATTATTAATAATGACCGTGTCATTTATTCCCGCTGGCGGAGTAATATTATTTTTGGCTGTTGCGGTGGACGTTAAGGCAATGGAAATTGCAATGGCTAATAGTGTTTCAGGGAATTTTTGTGCATTTATTTTCATATATTGACTCTTCCTTAAGATTCAAATATTACGCCGCGGCATGAGCAAGAAAAGCCAGTCCTGAATACACGGCCATTTGTGGGGTTGCTCATGTAAATAAAATTCTGATGATTTTTAATATTATTTGTCGCAGGCGATATAGCGTAATCGTTTTACCGTAGGCTTGTATTCGCTATTGATAGGTTGAGTCTATTAACCGTCGTTAACGGAGTGAAAATGTTTAAGTGGTTGCTAATTATTTGATTATCAATGTTTATTGTTTTTGGCTTCTCATCCAGGAATAGTGCAAATATAAAGATAAAAACAACAAGATAGATGAGAGTTTCGATAAGGCAGACTGAATAGATGCGAAGGCTTAACATTAGTATGAATATCGGTTTAACGTTTTTAATTACGTATGGTAATAATTTTACCTAAGGATTTCAGGCTGCTTAACTGTCATTTTTTTGATGAATGTCAATTTTTACATTGGTATTAATCTGAATATTTTTTGTTGGCTTTGAGATTATTACCAATAAGTCAGAAGAGGTTTTAATAATAATCTTAAGTGGGGTTGTCCTGAGCAAGGTTATTCATATTCATGCATCCATGTGTGATTTATTAAAAGACAGGGGTGTTGATCATTTTTTTATTTATACACGGATAGTGACTTAACGTTACCGTAGAACGCAAAAAAAAGTTCTGATCAGGCTGAAACCACAAAAGCAACATATCACTGAAAGGGCTCTGGATTTTTCCTGAAAGCTGAACTAGTTATTAATCATCCCTGAACAGCGACATGGATTCAGCGGTGATGATAGCGTCATAACATAACCTGGAGCTTTTCTATGAAAACTGGATATAAACTCTTGATTGGTGCGTTGGCTTTTGTGGCGACAAATGCGTTTGCAGCGGAGCTGTTAACAAAGGCTGAGTTTGAGAAGGTGGAGTCGCAGTACACCCTGATTGGTAATATCAATACCAGCAATGAAACGTCCACTCAGGATGCGAAAGAAGATCTGCTCAAAAAAGCAGATGAGAAAGGGGCTGATGTGGTCGTGCTGACCTCGGGTCAAACCGACAATAAAATTCATGGCACTGCCAATATCTACAAGAAAAAGTAATCTGTAAGCGTGCCGGATGGCACTGGCCTGGTGACGGTTGCAGGCCGGGTAAGACGCTGTGTGTCGCCATCCGGCAGTTCATTCCTTCAGCCGCCGCCAGAATGTGGTTCTGCTAATCCCCAGATAACGCGCAGCGGCACGTTTATCACCGTTAAACTGCGCCAGCACCTGCTGCGGCGTAGCGGAAGGCAAAAGGGATGACGGCGATTTGCTTTGCGCCAGTTCCGGCAATAGCTGCTGTAATAAGGGCACGTCCAGTTGTGGCATCGGTTCAACGCTTAAAAACAGCGCCAGCCGTTCCATCATATTGCGCAATTCGCGAATATTTCCCGGCCAGTGATATTGCCAGAGCACGCAGACGCTCTGCGCCAGTCCGGCGCGTACCGACTCGGTAAACGGTACGGAGAGCGCGGCCAGCGACTGTTTTAGAAACCCTTCCGCCAGTGACAGGATATCAGCGGGGCGCTCCCGCAGGGCCGGTAACGACAGACGTAAAATACTCAGGCGATAAAACAGATCGCGACGAAACTGCCCCCGTTTCATTTCGTCTTCCAGATTACAGTGGGTGGCGCTAATCACCCGCACTGTCACCGGAATGGGGTGATGTCCACCCACCCGGGTGACCTCTTTTTCTTCCAGCACGCGCAGCAGTCGGGTTTGCAGCGGCAACGGCATTTCGCCGATTTCATCGAGAAACAGCGTTCCGCCGTGGGCGATTTCAAACAGCCCGGCACGGCCACCGCGTCGCGATCCGGTGAAGGCGCCTTCCTCGTAGCCAAACAGCTCCGCTTCCAGTAACGATTCGGTGATCGCCCCGCAGTTCACCGCGACGAACGGATGCGCCGTTTTGTCGCCGCGCGTGCCCGGACGCGTACAAAACTCGCGGTGAATGGCCTGGGCCGCCAGTTCTTTCCCGGTGCCGGTTTCCCCCTGAATCAGGACGGAGGCGGATGAACGGGCATACAGCATAATGGTATGGCGTACCTGCTCCATCTGCGCGGACTCGCCACGAATATCCCCCAGCTCATAGCGGGTGTGCAGCGCCTGATCGGAGGCATAATGGCCGTGGCGACGCTGGGTCAGGCGAGTCATGTCCAGTGCATCGCTAAAGGCCTGGCGCACCGTGGCGGCGGAATAGATAAAGATGCCGGTCATACCGGCCTCTTCCGCCAGATCGGTGATAAGCCCCGCGCCAACCACCGCTTCAATGCCGTTCGCTTTCAGCTCGTTGATCTGCCCGCGCGCATCTTCTTCGGTAATATAGCTGCGTTGTTCCAGTTGCAGGCTAAAGGTTTTTTGAAAGGCCATCAGCGCTGGCAGCGTTTCCTGATAGGTCACCACGCCAATAGAGGCGGTCAGTTTCCCGGCCTTTGCCAGTGCCTGCAGGACGTCAAACCCGCTGGGTTTGATCAGGATCACCGGTATCGACAGGCGACTTTTCAGATACGCGCCGTTTGATCCGGCGGCGATGATCGCATCACAGCGTTCGGTCGCCAGTTTTTTACGAATATAGGTCACCGCTTTTTCAAAACCGAGCTGGATTGGGGTGATGGTCGCCAGATGATCGAACTCGAGGCTGATGTCGCGAAACAGGTCGAACAGTCGCGTCACCGAGACCGTCCAGATAACCGGTTTGTCATCATTCACCCGCGGGGGAAGATTTGTCGTCGCCATAGCCAATCCAAAATAAAAGGACAGAGTATTGGGTGTAGTCTTGTTTCATAATTGTTGCAATGAAACCGGTCGGGACGTTTCATGAAACGTTAGCTGACACGCTTTTTTATTGAATTAATCAGTTATCTACCTTAGTTCTCCTTTATCCATAATCAATATACGATCTGCAGAAGCGAGAGTTTCTGGGCGGTGAGCTATCAATAACACTGGAATTCCAGATTGACGGAGTGTTTGACTGATGAGAATCTCACTTTCTATATCTAAATGGCTAGTAGCTTCATCTAGCAATAAAAAGGCAGGTTGCTTGTATAGTGCTCTTGCTAACAGTATTCTTTGTTTCTGCCCTCCAGAAAGACCTCCCCCCCCTCTCCAACTAATGTTTGATAGCCCATTGGCATCTTCATTATTTCATCATGAATTAGGGAGAGTTGTGCACATTGGAGCATTCGTTCAAAGTTATTATCTTCATGGAAAAAAATAATATTATCTGCAATACACCCACGAAATAGATGCTCATTTTGAAGTACTGTACCAATGTGTTGGCGAACTTGAAAGTAGTTTGGATGAGAATTAGGAATTCCTAATGTTTTGATCGTACCCGCATCAGGTGCATAAATGCCTAAAATTAGCTGTATCAAGGTTGATTTTCCACATCCAGATTTACCTGTAATGGCGACGACTTCTCCTGGGCTAAGTGTCATTGATATATCGTTAATTATACGATTGTTTATACCCTTATGACTGAAGGTTAGGTGTTCCAATACCAGAGGTAATTCAGTTTTCATTATGGCAGAGGGGGATGAATTTGTGAATTCACGGAGAGGTACAATACCTGGAAGAGTAGGATTATTTGCATTAGCGTAGCCTTCCTGCGGTGTCATTACAATATCTGCTAGTCGTTCATTGTAGACATCTAACATCCGCCATAAAAAAAATGAATTGATCAGGCTGCTGGCACTGGAAGAGAAACGTGTTTGATAAGAAAGGTATGCAACAAACATCCCTACCGTAAAAGTGCCGTTCAGAACTTCATTGGCACCTTTCCATAGAATTACTGTTGATACTAAGCTAGATGTTAGGGTGCTAGCTATGTCAAATCCCATCATTAGTCTGCTTTGGCGTAGTTGAGCGTTCCTACGCTCAACATTTAGATTGAGCCAGGCAGCTTCTCTATGCGGTATTACACCATTAATTCTAAGACTCAATATACCACTTAGTGTTTCAAGAAAATGGCCAGATTCTTGTGTTTCGGCATCCCAAGTATCTTCCGTTGCTTGTCGTAGAGATGGGTACCAAAGTGCTCTTAATACTCCGTAAAACAACGCTGCCAAAAGTACAATAAAAGTCATTGTAGTGTTATATAATAACATCATACCTAGAGAGGTAATGACCAAAAGAACATCTAGTATACCTTCTAAAATTTGCACTGTTAATGCTTGTTGAATATTGTTCACTGCACTAAAGCGAGCATTAATTCCTCCTATGCTTCTGGCATCGAACCAGGTTAGGGATAACCGAATTAGGTGATGGAAAATATTAGCTGTCCACTGCATATTAAAACTAACGGATAACGCAATACTAGCCCATTGCCGGGCAAGTGATATCAATAATTGAGTTAGCGAAAGTAGAAGTAGTGCAATTAAAATGACAGTCAGTAGATTTTTATCTGATGCGACTAAAACATCGTCAATAACAATTTGATTTATAAGAGGCCCTCCCAAAGTGATTGCCTCGAGCACTAGCGAAAAGGTCATGATGCATAACATAGACGAAAATAATCCAGGTGTTTTACCTGTTAGTTGACGTAGTCGTATTTTTTTTCTTTCATCTCGACAGCTAAAGTCAGCAACTGGCATTAATTCGAGAGCAATTCCGGTAAAATGTTTCCCTGTTTCTAATAGGTTGATTGAAATTTTACCTTTGTCAGGATCATGTATTACTAATCTATGGCCTTTGATACTATGCAGTACGACAAAGTGATTCATATTCCAGTGAAGTATGCAGGGAAGGTTAAGTGATTTTAGCTCTTCAAGATCTAAGCGTATTGCCCGTGAGGATAGATTAATAGCGGTAGCACACTCCATTAATTGTTGTAGAGTCATTCCTTTTGAGCCGATATTGAAACGGCCACGAAGAGTAGATAAATCAGTTCGTAATCCATACCAATTGGCAATCATAGCGAGACAAGCAAGACCACATTCGGAAGATTCTGCCTGTCGTATTACAGGGAGATATTTTTTCCCAAACCATTTCAGTGATTCCATCAAATCTTTCCTTTTAGACTCCAGAGTGGTTCTGTTAGCCATTCCCATAGATATCTGGTATCCAAATTTACATCGCCTTCTAAAGTCATTCCCGGGCGAAGAGGTTCATATTTCCCGTAAGCCAGAATATGCGAAAGCTCAGGCTTTACAATGACACGATAGTGGCCCTCATTTACTTTCCAGATCATTGGTGAAATGGATAGTAGATCTGTAGGTGCTAGCGTTATTCGACTGATTTCGAGAATGGTTCCGTACTGGACACCAAATTTCTGATAAGGAAAAGCGGTATATCTGAGAGCGACCTTTTGGCCGGGTTGAATAAAACCTGCATTTTGACTAGTCGCGTAAAGTTCTACCTGTAGGTCTGAATTTTCGGGAACTAGCGACATTACTGGTTCTTGAGCTTTTACGGATTGCCCTTGTCGAATGAGAATAGCTGCCACAGTTCCTGCCACTGGTGCAGTTAACGTGAAGCTTTCTTGGCTTGCAAGCTCAAATTGCTGCTGTTTTATTACTTGTAACTGCCTGCTCAATTCGGCATTTCTACTTTCACCTTGTACAATCAAGTGAGCTAGTTCATCTCTTGCGTTGTCCAGAGAGGCCCGTAGTTGTAGAAGTAGCTGACGCTGATTCTCCACATTTTCTTTAGCTGACGCTGATTCAATTTGTTTTAACTGATATTCAATTTCAGAAACATATTTTTGATTTATTAATTTTTGGTAACGCCTTACTACTAACGAAGATAAGTCAGCTTGATGTTTCGCTAATAGTAATCGTTGTTCACCGCTTTTTATTTGTAATTGTATTAATGTAATATGCTGTTGAATTGACTGTTGCTGTTGGTTATTATCTCGTTGTTCTAACATTTTTTGTGAGGAAAGCATGGAGTATTGTGTTTGTAAGGACAGATTCATTGCAGCCAAAGTCCCTGTACCTTTGCTGCCATAGTGTTCTCCACTTATATGATAAAGAGCTTGCCCCTTCTGGACATGTTCACCCTCCTGGATTGTTAATTTAGTTACATAGCCACTATATTGTGGTGTTATTTTTATTAATCCAGATGATGGCATTACAATGCCAGTAAGACGAGCTTTTCTAGTGTATTCACCAAAGCCAAGAAAGATAGAAATTAAAACTATTAATGCTATAGTTGCTATTGTACTTAATAGCAGACTGAATGAGGTGGGGATGATCACACCCCCATATGTCGTACTATTTAAATTTTCAATGACTTCTTTTCTAAATAATTTCATTCGTGATTCTTATGCTTTTTGTGAATGTATTTTATATTTCCGTTTAGATTTTAGACTAAACTTTATTTTAGTAGTAAACTGGTAAATCTTATCGCTGTCAAGTTTTAGATGATTTTATATATTTTCTCTATTTAAATTCGGAGGAGTTAGAACTGAAGTGTTAAATATTGTTGAAATTTATTGTTTTTGGTTTTTTATGAATCTGATGTGATTTTTTATCGCGGATTTTAATTGTTATATAATTTATTTATGTTTTGTGTGGATATATATAATCAGTTAATTGATCATAATGTTTTGCAACGTAGATCTCAAATTGAACATGTTTGTCTTTACGCTTTGAAATATAGTGAAATATAAAATAGTGAGAAATGTGTTCGTAAGTGTTTTTGAAAAAGGAGAGAGTATGAGTATTCGTGAATTATCGATATCGGAAATAAATTTTGTGTCGGGTGGTAATGCTAACTCTAATTATGAAAATGGTAGGAATACTTCTAGCTCCAGAGGCAGCAATTATAACAATCAGGGACGGAATAATAATTCAGGGTTTTATGGTGGTTTAGGTCAGGATGTGACGAATTGCAATAATGGTATTATTGGTGGCGCTATTGCAGGTTCATTGGGAGGGCTGGCAGGAGTTGCCGTTGGTATCACAGGAGGCGCATTTGCTGGTGGCTGTTTTTCTCATGGGAATGGTAATGGGGGAGGCTCTGGGGCTAACAGTAACTGCAGTTCAAGTGGAATAGGTGGTACCTGTAAGTGATTTTAAGTATGATGGAGGAGGAAACTCCTCCATAACAAAAATAATGTACTGGATAACCTAATGGAAAATATGAAAAAGGCGCTTTGTATACTGTTATCTGTATTTATATCGTCCTCGCTCCTGAGTGGTGCAAATGTTGCGTTTCCGAATTTCTGGTATTCCGCGCCTGAAACATTCTCAAAATTTATATTAATCATCACTACAATGCTTTTCTTTAGCCAGTGGTTGTTAAAATTAATCAATAAAATTAGGTGATGTTCTCTCTGGGGACGGAAAATCTCTGGTATCTGACATCTTTTTTATGATGTTTCACTTCTGTTTCATGAAACACGTAATTAGCGTTTCATGAAACGCTAATGGATCTGCATTCTTTTACTTTTTCTTCCATTCTGAAATATAATCCCTTGTTTTAAAATGAATAAAAATATAATGATTACCTTCATGTCTGCGTTGGCATAGCCCTTGCTTTATGTGATTCAACGGTTAGTTACAAGTTGATAACACGAGGATGGACTATGTCTCTGGATTCTCCGGGTCAGGCATTTCGCGCTGCACTCACCAAAGAAAACCCCTTACAAATCGTCGGCGCCATCAACGCCAACCATGCGCTGCTGGCTCAGCGTGCCGGGTATCAGGCGATTTATCTTTCTGGCGGCGGCGTCGCGGCCGGTTCGCTGGGACTGCCGGATCTGGGGATCTCCACCCTGGACGACGTCTTGACCGACATTCGCCGCATCACCGACGTCTGCCCGCTCCCGCTGCTGGTGGACGCTGATATCGGCTTTGGTTCATCGGCGTTTAACGTTGCGCGCACCGTGAAGTCGATGATCAAAGCCGGGGCGGCGGCGCTACACATTGAAGATCAGATTGGCGCCAAGCGCTGCGGCCACCGTCCGAATAAAGCGATCGTTTCAAAAGAGGAGATGGTCGATCGCATTCGTGCGGCGGTGGATGCCCGTACCGATCCCAACTTTGTGATCATGGCGCGTACCGATGCCCTGGCGGTGGAAGGGCTAGACGCGGCGATCGATCGTGCGCAGGCCTATGTCGAAGCGGGCGCCGACATGCTGTTCCCGGAGGCGATCACCGCGCTTTCGATGTACCGCCAGTTTGCCGATGCAGTCCAGGTGCCCATTCTTGCCAATATCACCGAATTTGGTGCTACGCCGCTGTTTACGACCGACGAACTGCGCAGTGCGAACGTGGCGATGGCGCTCTATCCGCTCTCGGCATTCCGCGCCATGAACCGGGCTGCTGAAAAGGTCTACAACGTGCTGCGCCAGGAAGGGACGCAAAAGAGCGTCATCGACATCATGCAGACCCGCAACGAACTGTACGAAAGCATCAATTACTACCAGTTCGAAGAGAAACTCGACGCGTTGTATACCAAACAGTAGGCCTGATAAGGCGTAGCCGCCATCAGGCAATGCCGGATGGCACTGCGTTTATCCGGCCTGGACGAAAAACCTCAGCACCCTACATATGACAATAATGACGAGGACAACATGAGCGACACAACGATCCTGCAAAATAATACCCATGTCATTAAGCCTAAAAAATCCGTCGCGCTGTCCGGCGTACCGGCGGGCAATACCGCGCTGTGCACCGTCGGTAAAAGCGGTAACGATCTTCACTATCGCGGCTACGATATTCTCGATCTCGCCCGGCAGTGCGAATTTGAAGAAGTCGCGCACCTGCTGATTCACGGCAAACTCCCGACCCGTGACGAACTTCAGGCATACAAAAGTAAACTCAAAGCGCTGCGCGGATTACCGGCCAACGTCCGTACCGTACTGGAAGCGCTGCCAGCGGCATCGCACCCGATGGACGTGATGCGCACCGGCGTATCGGCGCTGGGCTGTACGCTGCCGGAAAAAGAGGGGCATACCGTTTCCGGCGCGCGTGATATTGCCGATAAGCTGCTGGCCTCGCTCAGTTCTATCCTGCTCTACTGGTATCACTACAGTCACAACGGCGAGCGTATTCAGCCGGAAACCGATGACGACTCTATCGGCGGCCATTTCCTGCACCTGCTGCACGGCGAAAAGCCGGCGCAAAGCTGGGAAAAAGCCATGCACATTTCACTGGTGCTGTACGCCGAGCATGAGTTCAACGCCTCCACCTTTACCAGCCGCGTGATTGCCGGCACTGGATCGGATGTTTACTCGGCCATTATTGGCGCGATTGGCGCACTGCGCGGCCCGAAACACGGCGGGGCGAATGAGGTCTCGCTGGAGATTCAGCAGCGCTACGAAACGCCGGACGAAGCTGAAGCCGATATCCGTAAGCGCGTGGAAAACAAAGAGGTAGTGATTGGCTTTGGTCATCCGGTTTACACCATTGCCGATCCGCGTCATCAGGTAATCAAACGCGTGGCGAAGCAGCTTTCTGAAGAGGGCGGCTCGCTGAAGATGTACAACATTGCCGATCGTCTGGAAGAGGTGATGTGGGAGACGAAGAAGATGTTCCCTAACCTCGACTGGTTCTCGGCGGTCTCCTACAACATGATGGGCGTTCCCACCGAAATGTTTACCCCGTTGTTTGTTATCGCCCGCGTCACCGGCTGGGCGGCGCACATTATCGAACAGCGCCAGGACAACAAAATCATTCGTCCTTCCGCCAACTATACCGGCCCGGAAGATCGTGAGTTTGTGCCGATCGATCAGCGTCAGTAATTCATTACCTCTAAAGATAAAAAACAGGAAACGTACCTTATGTCCGCTCAAATTTTAAATGTTCGCCCGGAATTCGATCGTGAAATCGTTGATATCGTGGATTACGTCATGAGCTACGAGATCACCTCAACGGTGGCGTATGACACCGCCCACTACTGCCTGCTTGATACGTTGGGCTGCGGTCTGGAAGCGCTGGAATATCCGGCCTGTAAAAAACTGATGGGGCCGATTGTTCCGGGTACCGTGGTGCCCAACGGCGTACGCGTGCCGGGTACCCAGTTTCAGCTCGACCCGGTACAGGCCGCGTTTAACATTGGTGCGATGATCCGCTGGCTCGACTTCAATGACACCTGGCTGGCGGCGGAGTGGGGCCACCCTTCCGATAACCTCGGCGGGATCCTGGCGACAGCGGACTGGCTGTCGCGCAACGCGGTCGCGGCAGGTAAAGCGCCGTTGACCATGAAACAAGTGCTGACCGGGATGATTAAGGCCCACGAAATTCAGGGCTGTATCGCGCTGGAAAACGCTTTTAACCGCGTGGGGCTCGACCACGTTCTGTTGGTCAAAGTGGCCTCCACCGCCGTGGTCGCCGAGCTGCTGGGGCTGACACGTGATGAGATCCTCAACGCGGTGTCGCTGGCGTGGGTCGACGGACAGTCGCTGCGCACCTATCGCCATGCACCGAATACCGGCACGCGTAAATCCTGGGCGGCAGGCGATGCGACCTCGCGCGCGGTGCGTCTGGCGCTGATGGCGAAAACCGGTGAGATGGGTTATCCGTCGGCACTGACGGCGAAAACCTGGGGGTTTTATGACGTCTCCTTCAAAGGCGAGTCGTTCCGCTTCCAGCGTCCATACGGCTCCTACGTGATGGAAAACGTGCTGTTCAAAATCTCTTTCCCGGCGGAGTTCCACTCTCAGACGGCGGTTGAAGCGGCAATGACGCTGTACGCGCAGATGCAGGCAGCAGGTAAAAGCGCTGCGGATATCGAAAAAGTGACCATTCGCACCCACGAAGCCTGCATTCGCATCATCGATAAGCAGGGGCCGCTGAATAACCCGGCCGATCGCGATCACTGTATTCAGTATATGGTAGCGATCCCGCTGCTGTTCGGACGCTTAACGGCGGCGGATTATGAGGACGGCGTGGCGCAGGATAAGCGGATCGATTCCCTGCGCGAGAAGATCCGTTGTGTTGAAGATCCGGCGTTTACCGCGGACTATCACGATCCGGAAAAACGCGCTATCGCCAATGCCATTACCTTGGAGTTCACTGACGGTTCGCAGTTTGACGAGGTGGTCGTGGCGTTCCCGATTGGCCATGCACGTCGCCGTACCGACGGGATCCCGAAACTGGTCGAAAAATTCAAAACTAACCTGGCGCGCCAGTTCCCGACTCGCCAACAGCAGCGCATCCTGGATGTCTCCCTGGACAGAACGTGCCTGGAGCAGATGCCGGTCAATGAGTACATGGACCTTTATGTCATCTAGAACCCGCTTCATCAGGCGTAAGTTCAACAGGAGAGCGTTATGTCTTTTAGCGAATTTTATCAGCGTTCTGTTACGCAACCGGAATCATTCTGGGCCGAACAGGCCCGGCGCATCGACTGGCAGCAGCCGTTTACCCGCACGCTGGATCACAGCCATCCGCCGTTTGCCCGTTGGTTTTGCGGCGGTACGACCAATCTGTGTCATAACGCCATTGACCGCTGGCTGGAGAAACAACCGGATGCGCTGGCGCTGATCGCTGTCTCATCCGAGACCGAAGAGGAGCGCACCTTTACCTTCCGTCAGCTATATGACGAAGTGAACGTGGTGGCGTCGATGCTGCAATCGCTCGGTGTGCAGCGCGGCGATCGGGTGCTGGTGTACATGCCGATGATCGCCGAGGCGCATATCACGCTGCTGGCCTGCGCGCGGATTGGCGCGATCCACTCGGTGGTGTTCGGCGGTTTTGCTTCGCACAGCGTGGCGGCGCGCATCGATGACGCGAAGCCGGTGCTGATCGTCTCCGCCGATGCGGGGGCGCGCGGCGGTAAAGTGTTGCCCTACAAAAAGCTGCTCGATGATGCGATCGATCAGGCGCAACATCAGCCGAAACAGGTGCTGCTGGTGGATCGCGGACTGGCGAAAATGGCGCGCGTGACCGGTCGCGATCTCGACTTTGCGACTTTGCGCCAGCAGCATCTCGGCGCCACGGTGCCGGTGACGTGGCTGGAATCCAATGAAACGTCCTGCATTCTTTATACCTCCGGCACCACCGGCAAACCTAAAGGCGTGCAGCGTGACGTCGGCGGCTATGCCGTAGCGCTGGCGACCTCCATGGAGACCATTTTTGGCGGTAAAGCGGGTGGCGTGTTCTTCTGCGCGTCGGATATCGGTTGGGTCGTCGGACATTCCTATATTGTCTACGCGCCGCTACTGGCGGGGATGGCAACCATTGTGTATGAAGGGCTGCCGACCTATCCGGACTGCGGCGTGTGGTGGAAAATCGTCGAGAAATATCAGGTCAACCGCATGTTCTCGGCACCGACCGCCATTCGCGTGCTGAAAAAATTCCCGACCGCGCAGATCCGCAATCACGATCTCTCCTCGCTGGAGGTGCTCTATCTGGCCGGCGAGCCGCTGGATGAACCGACCGCAAGCTGGGTAACCGAAACGCTGGGCGTGCCGGTTGTCGATAACTACTGGCAGACCGAATCCGGTTGGCCGATTATGGCGCTGGCCCGAGCGCTGGATGACCGTCCGTCACGCCTGGGCAGTCCCGGCGTGCCAATGTATGGCTATAACGTGCAGTTGCTCAATGAGACGACCGGCGAACCCTGCGGCGCCAACGAGAAGGGGATGGTGGTCATCGAAGGGCCGCTGCCGCCCGGCTGTATTCAGACCATCTGGGGCGACGACGCACGGTTTGTGAATACCTATTGGTCGCTGTTCGAGCGTCAGGTGTACGCCACGTTTGACTGGGGGATCCGCGACGCCGATGGTTACTACTTCATTCTTGGTCGTACGGATGATGTGATTAACGTCGCCGGGCACCGGCTGGGCACGCGGGAAATCGAGGAGAGTATCTCCAGTTACCCGAACGTGGCGGAAGTGGCGGTGGTCGGAGTGAAAGATGCGCTGAAAGGGCAGGTGGCGGTGGCGTTTGTCATTCCCAAACAGAGCGATAGCCTTGAGGACAGCGACGTGGCGCATTCGGAAGAGAAGGCGATTATGGCGCTGGTAGACAGCCAGATTGGCAATTTTGGTCGTCCTGCCCACGTCTGGTTTGTTTCACAACTGCCGAAAACCCGTTCCGGCAAAATGCTCCGCCGCACGATCCAGGCCATTTGCGAAGGCCGCGATCCGGGCGATCTCACCACGCTTGACGATCCGGCGGCGCTGCAGCAAATCCGCCAGGTCATCGAGGAGTAATCTGGTATCGTAACCGGATACACCGCGTGAGCGGTGCATCCGGTATTACCCCTTAAGCTGACGGCTCAACTTTATAATTTTTAAAATAATATTCTTTATCTCTTTCATTAATGGTTCTGATCACCCGACAAGGATTTCCCACGGCAACCACATCGGATGGAATGTCTTTTGTGACGACGCTCCCTGCGCCAATAACCGAATTATCGCCAATCGTTATACCGGGATTGATCACCACATTGCTGCCAATCCAGACGTTATTACCTATGGTTACCGGGAAAGAAAACATTTCCCCCGATTTCCTCAATTCATGGTGAATGGGGTGCCCTGTTACAGAGATTGTGACGTTGGGGGCAATCAGGACGTTATGGCCAATCGTGACCGTGTAATCATCCACAATGGTAAAGTTAAAATTCGCGTAAAAATTATCGCCTACATGAATATGGGTACCGTAAGAGAAATAGATCGGTGGCTCTATCCACGCGTTTTCCCCCACCGAGCCAAACATTTCGCGAATCAGTTTTTCCCTCTTTTCAGTCTCGCAGGGTCGTGAGTGATTGAATTCATACATTAGCGTTTTACCGCGCAGCCTCTCTTCTGGCAGACCTTCGCACATATCGGTAAACAGTTTTCCGGCTTTTATTCTGTCTCTCATCGAAACGTTCATTGACGCTATTCTATCCTTGTCACTGACAGTCAAACTTGTTTACCTGCTGGTGTGAACACGCGGGAAAATGGCCCCGGTCCACTCAGGGTAAAGACCGAAATAAGCGTAAAGCTCAGTGCAATCAGCCCCAGAACCAGATACGCCCCCTGGAAACCGACGCTTTCATACATGTTGCCGGCAAAGACGGACATGAAAATCATCGCCAACTGTTTAAAGAAGCAGAAGCACACCAGATAAATCGTGGCAGAGAAACGCACCTCAAACTGGCTGGTGATGTATTTGAAACAGCCGACAATCAGGAAGGGGATCTCAAACATATGCAGCGTTTTCAGGATGACGACTTCCAGCGCGCTGGTGGCGAATGAGGAGCCGATGATCCGCACGGACATAATGGTCCCCGCCAGCAGCAGCGCGTTCTTTCCGCCAATCCGGTTCACGATCAGCGGTGCAAAGAACATGATGGAGGCGTTCAGCAGTTCTCCCAGGGTGGTGACGTAGCCAAAAACGCGTGTACCTTGTTCGCCCGTCGCAAAGAATGAGGTGAAGAAGTTGGCAAACTGTTGGTCAAACACATCGTAAGTACAGGAGACGCCGACCACGTAGAGCGAAAGGAACCACAGCTTTGGCTGCTTAAACAGCTCCAGCGCCAGCTTCAGGCTGAAGGCGGACTGGTTGGCACCGACCGCATCGGCAACCGTTGCAGAAGAGGGGGCATCCGCTTTTGAGAAGAACAGCAGAATCGCCAGAATCACCGCACAGCCGGAACCCAACCAAAAAACAAACTGGTTATTAATGGTGAACATAATCCCGGCGATTGAGGCGCACAGCGCCCAACCGACACAGCCAAACATACGGGCGCGACCAAATTCAAAATGGCTACGGCGGCTGGCTTTTTCAATATAAGCCTCAATGGCGGGAGCCCCGGCGTTGTAGATAAAACCGAGATAAATCCCGCCGACGATCGAGCCGAGTAATATATTGAACTGGAGTAACGGACCAAAAACGTAAATAAAGAAGGGCGCGAATATTACCAGCATCCCGGTAATGATCCACAGCAGATGTTTACGCAGGCCGAGTTTATCAGAGAGCAGGCCGAAGATTGGCTGGAACAACAGGGAAAACAGGGAGATGCAGGCGAAAATAACGCCGGTATCGCCTTTGCTGATGTGGTTGATATCGTGTAACCAGATCGGGAAAAACGGGAAGTAGGCTCCCATAATGAAAAAATAAAAGAAGAAGAAAAAGCCAAACATCCAGAAATTAGTATTTTTCAAATAATGCATGTGGACTTCCTTACGCGACGACCGGGCAGGCGTTGGCCTGCCCGGTTGTTATTATTTTTGGCCCCAGACAATCTGGAAGTGATAACGCCCGGCGCTCAGCTGATATTCCGGTGACACAGAAGGACTCCAGGAGTCATCACCGCCAACGCCCATATGGAAACCATCAAGATTGAGCCAGGTGCCGGCTTCGGGTTGCAGCAAATGGCGATGGCTGGTCTCCATCAGTTGCTTTTGGCTGTAGCGACTGATGTTGAACTGGAAGTCGCCACGCCAGACGTGCGTACCGTACTTCAGTTCACGCGTACCGCAGCGCAGGCCGTTCTCACTGGGGAAAACGTAAGGGGTATACATCTCATCCAGTGATAAATCCCAGCGGTCAAAACAGGCAGAAGACAGGCGATCCGGGTAGTTTTCATGCGGACCAAGCCCCAGCCAGTTCACCCGTTCTGCTTCCTGCGCCAGCTGGCAGGTCAGGCCGATACGCGCCGGATGCGGCGTGCCGCTGGCGACATCAACATCAACGGTGATCTGCATTTCGCCGTGACCGTCGATGCGCCAGGTTTTACGACTGATAAACAGGGTTTCGCCCTGATACTGCCAGGCGTGCGCGGTGGCGATCTGTACCGCGTCGGCAAGGGCGTGGGCATCGCATTGCAGCAGTACTGGCTGGAGCTGATAATGCCCGGCGGCTTTCCAGCGCTCGACCCAGGCATTAGGGTCAATGCGGGTCGATTCGCTGACGCCAATATCGTTATCCAGCGGCGCACGGGTGAATTGATCGTGCAGTGGCGTCAGTAACTGGGCTTCATCGCCAATCCAATACTGCGTTAACGTGCCCTGTTGACGGCAGAATTCCCAACGCGTCGTGCGAAGTGCCACGTGAAAGGCCGCGTCACTGACGCTGAGCTGTGGCGCCGTACTGGCGCGTGGTGAGCAGAGGACATTCAGTTTTTCTTCCAGCGGCCACTGATGCCAGGCGCTGACATGTCCGGCAGGCGACCAGGCGGTTGCCTGTAGTTGTTCCACGCGCACCGTCAACCAGAGCTGACCTGCCGCGTCAGGCTGTGCAATCTCCGGCAGGGTGATGAGCTGACGACCCTGCGGCGCGATATCCAGCGTGACCTCCCCGGTGGCAATGGGGTTGCCATCCAGTGTAAGGGTCCAGTGCAGAATCTCGTTGTCGCTATGGCGGAACAGATATTCGCTGGTGACCTCAATCTGACGTTGCGCGCCAGGTCGCAGCGTGAACTGGAAAAACTGCTGAGCGTGTTTCGCCTCAAACAACGACGGATGCGGTGTGCGATCGGCAAACACCAGCCCGTCCATACAGAACTGGCGATCGTTCGGCGTGTCGCCAAAGTCGCCGCCGTACGCGGACCATGGGTTGCCTTCGTCATCGTATTTAATCAGCGACTGATCGACCCAGTCCCAGACGAAGCCGCCCTGCAGGCGCGGGTACTGGCGGAATGCCTGCCAGTATTTGGCGAATCCGCCGAGGCTGTTTCCCATCGCGTGGGCGTATTCGCAGAGGATCAACGGGCGTTGTTCACCGGGCAGCGACAGCCATTTTTTGATTGACCACTTCGGCACGGCCGGGAATGGCTGATCCTGATCGACGCGCGCATACATCGGGCAAATAATATCCGTTGCCGCCGTGTCCGCGCCGCCGCCTTCATATTGTACCGGGCGTGACGGATCTTCTGATTTCAGCCAGCGGTACAGCGCGTCATGGTTGACGCCGTGGCCCGATTCATTCCCCAGCGACCAGATGATAATGCTCGGATGGTTGCGATCGCGTTGCACCATGCGCGTCACGCGCTGGCTCATGGCGGGCAGCCAGGTTGGGTCGTCGGTCAGGCGGTTCATGGGCACCATACCGTGGGTTTCGATGTTGGCCTCATCCACCACATACAGACCATAGCGATCGCAGAGCGTGTACCACCGTGGATGATTCGGATAGTGGGAGCAGCGCACGGCGTTAAAGTTGTTCTGCTTCATCAGAATGATGTCCTGCACCATCGTCTCTTCGTCCATCACCTGGCCGTTTTCAGGATGATGTTCATGACGGTTGGTGCCGCGAATCAGCAGTGGCTTACCGTTCAACAACAGCAGGCCGTTTTCAATGCAGACCTGACGGAAGCCGACATCGCAGGCCTCGGCTTCAATCAGCGTGCCGTCAGCCGTATGGAGCTGCACGACCGCGCGATAAAGATGCGGTGTTTCGGCGCTCCACAGTGAAGGCTGATCGACATTCAGACGCAGCGTCGTGCGATCGCCGTAGGCACCGCGCTCATCAATAATCTCGCTGCCAAAAGGGGCGGTGCTTTCGCCTGTCAGCACATCGCCATCCCACAGTTGAACGGTCACTCGCAGGCTGTCACAGCACTCACCACGCATTCTGACTTCGGCGGCAAATATTGCCTGGCTGAAATCCTCGTTGAGGTGGGTGGTGATGCGCAAATCGCTGATTTGCGTGGCGGGTTTGTTTAACAAGGAGACATCGCGGAAGATGCCACTCATTCGCCACATATCCTGGTCTTCCAGATAGCTGCCGTCGCTCCAGCGCAGCACCATCACCGCCAGACGGTTCTCACCGCTGACCAGAAACTCACTGAGATCAAATTCAGATGGCAGACGACTGTCCTGACCGTAGCCCACCCAGCGTCCGTTGCACCAGAGATGAAAAGCGGAATTCACACCATCAAAGATAATTCGTGTCTGTCCATCGCGGCGTTCGGCTTCGCTGACAGTAAATGTGAGCGAGTAACATCCTGTCGCATTTTCATGCGGCACATACGGCGGATTCACCGGGATCGGATAGGTCACGTTGGTATAAATGGGCGCATCATAGCCGAGCATCTGCCAGTTGGATGGCACCGCGATCGTATCGGCATCATCCAGATCGCCCAGACGCCAACTTTCCGGCACGGCTTCCGGCGAGGCGAACCAGCTGAATTTCCACGCGCCGTTCAGACTGCGAACAGAGGATGAGGAGGTATTGTTACGCGCATCAGTCGCGTTGCGCCAACTGGCAAAAGGAGGATGCGCCTCCAGACGGTTAAGCTGCGTGACGCCGGGATTTTCCCAGTCGCGTCGGGCCAGTACGGCGGCGAGTGAATCCGTAGTGAATGTCATGGCTGTATCCTGTTGATAATTGTTATCCGCTCACAATTTTATTCAACATACGAGGGAAGCCAGAAAGCTGTAAAGCCTGAGGGGTCTAATGAGTGAACTGACTCACATTATTCCGCGCGAGGTAATAACGCGATCTGACGCGCCAGTTGAATCAGCGAGTCCGCCAGCGCCTGGGGGGAAGCGTGTTGTTTTTCAGGCGGCAGAACGGTTTTTCGTTCTACCAGCGTGACCGGCAGCAGTTGATTACCGGGGGCGGATTCGCCACGGGAAAGTTGCAGCAGGCGATCGACGCTGGTCTGGCCGAGAAGCGCAAAATCCTGCCTGATGGTGGTGAGTGGCGGGATGTAGCAGGCGCTGTCCTCGGTATCGTCATAACCCACCACTGAAATGTCACTCGCCACGCGCAGACCAAACTCACTGATGGCCCGCATCGCGCCCAGCGCCATCTGATCGTTTGCCACCAGCATTGCGCCGGGGATGATGCCTGCGCTGAGCATGTGCTGCGTCTGCAAAAAACCGGACATCGCGCTCCAGTCGCCTTCCTGTTCTGCGACCGGTTGCAACTGATAGCGGGCAAGGTATTTATGCCAGCCCGCCAGGCGCAGGCGTGCCGAAACGGAAGAACGAGGGCCAGCTAACAGAGCAATGCGCTGATGGCCGTTCTGGACCAGATGTTCAACACCCAGTCGTGCGCCATCATCATGCGAGAAAATAATACTGTTGATCGGGGAAAGATCAGAAACGTCGAGGAACAGAACGGGGACAGTACCGCAGGTGGCGGCGACGGCGATGGCATCGTCTTCATCAAGGGGATAGTTGATAATCAGCCCTGTTACCCGTTGCGCCAGCAGGTTATGTACCGCCGCTTTGCAGGCGTCGACCCCGTGACGTTCAACCATGGCAATCACCACGCTGGCACCGGACTGGTCGGCGCGCGACTTGATGGCGGCGACAATTTGCGAAGGGGCATGCAACGCCAGGTTGGACGTTGCCACGCCGATAAGCGGCGTTTGTTTTCCGGCCAGTTGTTGGGCGACGCGGTTGGGGATGTAATTCAGCTCCGCCATGGCGGCTTCCACTTTTTGCCGGGTTTTCGCGGAAACGTGGCTCGCCTGATTTACCACGCGGGAGACGGTCTGATAGGAGACCCCTGCGTGGTCTGCAACATCGTATAGCGTTACCGGTTTCACAATTCTTACCCCTGAATTCAACGTGTTCTGCACACTATGATGCCACACCCTGAAAGGTTTTTCGCCATTCTGCCGGGCTGACGCCGAAGCGGGACTTAAAATGCTGACGCCAGGTCACCGGAGACAGAAACCCGACTTCTCCGGCGATACGCTCGACGGGAAGCCGGGAGGATTCCAGCAGTTCCTGGCTGCGGCGCAGACGTTCATTGATCAGCCATTCTGCAACGCTTGAGCCAGTGGCTTTCATAAAGTGACGGGTCAGGGTGCGGCGACTCATCATCACCTTTTGCGCCAGCGAATCCAGATCGTGCTGTTCGTGGCTGTGCTGGCGGAGGTAGTCCAGCAGGCCGTTAATCCGTTGATCCTGGGTATTTTTCGCCACCGGTTGGGCAATAAACTGGGCCTGACCCCCCTCGCGATGCGGTGGCACAATCATCCGGCGCGCAATCTGATTCGCCACCGTACTGCCAAACCGCTGGCGGATGAGATACAGACAACAGTCTAGCGCGGCGGCGGTACCGGCTGAGGTGATGATGCCATCATCGTCGACGTACAGGGCGTTGATGTCCAGGTGCGCGGCGGGAAAACGCGTCTGAAAATCGGCTTCAAACTCCCAGTGGGTGGCGGCGCGCCGGCCATCCAGCAGTCCTGCGTAACCGAGCACAAATGCGCCAAGGCATAACCCGACCACCTGGGCGCCGTTTTGTCGGGCCTGAACCAGCGCATCAAGCAGCGACTGCGACGGGCGGAGCGCGGGGGTTCCCCACCAGGGGACAATCACGATATCCGCCGCCGTCATCGCTGCAAATCCCTGGCGGGCGGTAACGGAAAAGCCTTCCGCAGAGGTGACCACGCCGGGGGCTTCAGCGCAAATCTGCACCTCAAAGCGTTTCTTCGTTGCCGCTTTTTCACTGAACATGATGCACGGCACCGAGAAGTGAAACGGACTAAAATCTTCAACGGCGACGATCGCGACGGTAACGGGGCGCATACCACTCCTCGGCTGGGGATTAAAACGTCAGGGTTTCTCCATCTTCCGGCACCCGGACATATTCTGCAATCTGGTTATCGCGCGCGTATTCCCTGAGCGCCGCGCGTGTCAGCAGGCAGTGGTTTACCGCCTCCATGTGAATCGCCACAATCTGCGCGTCGGGCAGAACGAAGTGGGTTTTCAGCACATCTTCTGCCCCCATGATAATGGCGCCAAAACCGATCACATGCGCAAACCCGGCATTGAGGACCACCACATCCGGCTGGAAAGAAACCATATTGGCTTCAACCTCATCGCGCCAGATCGTATCGCCGACCAGATACAGCGTTTTTTCCTGTGGATGCTGGAAAATAATCCCGCAGGCATCGCCCAACCGCTCAGCCATGGCGGGAATGGCGTACAGCCGGTCGGAGCCGTGCTGACCGCCAGTTTTGCGCAGGGAGATCTCACCCAATCGGGTATCGTCGGTCAGCACGGTGAGTTGACTGAAACCCTGTTCCCGCAGGATTTGCGCATCCTGGTCGTTTTGCACATAAATCGGCTTCTCTTTCGGCACGACCTTTGCGGCGACCTCGTCCCAGTGATCCGCATGGAGATGGGTGACAATCAGGGCATCGGCCTGTAACAGGGTGTCGATGTCGCACGGAAGTTCCACCGTCGGATTACGGATGTCGGCCCGCGCCGTGCCGGGAAAACCGGGATATGCGCCTTGAGGGGCGAGCATCGGATCGACAAGAAAGGTTTTGCCGCCAAAGGTAATCAACTGGGTGGCGTTGCGAATAAGGGTAATGTTCATGGTGATACTCCACGTGAGGGGGCTAGTGGTGTCATCGTAGAGTGTTGACCAGAAGCTGAATGTGGGCAAATGGGCGAATAACGATGGGATTGGGCCAATTGTCTGCCTCACCCGTTGGCATGAGGTGTAACAGAACGTTCCCACTTTCGTCTTAGCGCCGGAGGATATTTCCCCTGCCAGAGTGTAGATAACCCCTTGAAGTGGAGGCGTTATGAGCTGGCGACCCATTCTGTATCTGATTGTGACTCCTGATCCTGCATTAAGCGCCCGGCGTGGGTTTTTGCGACTGGTGCAACGCTAACGGTATGTCGGGAATTGCGCGCGAGCGCGGATCCCCGTCGTTAGCGCTGTGTTAGGGTGACTGTTCTCGTTCGCAAAACAGGAGCCTTATCATGTCGCAACATAATCCGTTAAGCGCCCTTCTGGATAAGCAGGATTTCCTGTTGCTGGATGGCGCACTGGCGACGGAGCTGGAAGCGCGTGGGTGTCATCTGGCCGACAGCCTGTGGTCAGCGAAAATCCTGCTGGAAAACCCGGAGCTCATCCGCGAAGTACACCTGGACTATTTTCGGGCGGGGGCGCAGTGCGCCATTACCGCCAGCTATCAGGCGACGCCAGCGGGATTTGCCGCCTGCGGCTTTGATGAGGCGCAGGCGAAAGCGCTGATTGGTAAAAGTGTCGAACTGGCGCGTAAAGCGCGTGAGGCGTATCTGGCAGAAAATTCGCAGGCGGGCACGCTGCTGGTCGCCGGTTCCGTCGGGCCTTACGGCGCGTTTCTGGCTGATGGTTCGGAGTATCGTGGAGATTACGCGCTGAGCCGCGAAGCCTTTCAGACGTTCCACCGTCCGCGCGTGGAGGCGTTGCTGGATGCCGGGGCCGATCTGCTGGCCTGCGAAACGCTACCGAATTTTGCCGAGATTCAGGCGCTGGCGGCGTTGTTAACCGCATATCCACGTGCGCGGGTGTGGTTCTCTTTTACCCTGCGCGATAGCGAGCATCTGAGCGACGGCACGCCGCTGCGCGAGGTTGTGACGTTTCTCGAACATTATCCGCAGGTGGTGGCGATGGGGATCAACTGTATTGCCCTGGAACAGGCCACCGCCGCTTTGCAGCATCTGTACGGCATAACGGCGCTGCCGCTGGTGGTCTATCCGAACAGCGGAGAGTATTACGATGCGAGCAGCAAAAGCTGGCATCACCACGATGAATCATGTGTGCGCCTGGCGGATTACCTGCCGCAGTGGCAGGCTGCCGGGGCGAAGTTGATTGGCGGGTGCTGTCGCACCACACCAAAGGATATCGCCGCGTTGAACGCGCAACGTTGAGTTTGTGCCGGGTGGCGGCGGATGCCTTACCCGGCCTACAACTGTAATTGCCTGATGGCGCTACGCTTATCAGGCCTACAGCTGTAGCGGATAAGTAGGCCCGATAAGGCGTTAGCCGCCATCGGGCGACGAACTATCATGCCGCATCGGCTAACACAAACATGCCGTAGGGGTGGATTTCCAGATAGTACGTCTCACCGACATCCGGCTGCAGGCGTGTAGCGTTGACCTGTAACAGGATCTCCTGTCCGTGCCACTCCACCGTGACTTCATACTGTGGTCCCATATAGGCCACATGCCGAATCACACAGCGCTGACTCTCCTCACCGCGATTGCTTAAGGTAATCGCTTCCGGGCGTACGCCCACGGTGCCATTCCCCTGGGATGCAAAATGCGCGGGGCGGGGGAGGCGATAACCGTAGATATCGACGGCATCCTCGCTAAAGTGGGCCGGGAACAGGTTGGCGTCGCCCATGAAGCTCGCCATAAAACGGGACGCAGGCTGACGATAGAGATCCTGCGGCGAACCGATCTGCATGATATGCCCCTTGTTCATCACCAGCACGGTGTCAGAAACCGCAAAGGCTTCGCTCTGATCGTGGGTAACGTACAGCGAGGTGATATCGAACTGCTTTTGCAGCTCGCGGATCTTATCGCGCATGCTGCGGCGCAGGTTGGCGTCGAGGTTACTCAACGGTTCGTCAAACAACAGCACCTTTGGTTTGAGGATCAGCGCGCGCGCCAGCGCCACGCGCTGCTGTTGACCGCCGGAGATCTGATCGACATAGCGGTCCTCGAATCCTTCCAGATCGACCATCGCCAGCGCCTCTTTCACCCGCGTTTTCACATCGGCGCGCGACACGCCCAACATCTTCAGACCGTAGCCGACGTTTTCCCCCAGCGACATATGCGGAAACAGAGCATACGACTGGAACACCATACAGATATCACGCTGCTGAATAGAGCGATGGGTGACGTCTTCGCCATCAATAAAAATCTGTCCTTCGCTCGGTTTTTCCAGACCGGCGACCAGGCGCAGAATGGTGGTCTTGCCGCAGCCGGACGGGCCAAGCAGCGTCACCATCTGCCCTTGTGGGATGGTGAGATTGATATTGTCGATAACCGTGTTGCTGCCGAATCGTTTAGTGACGTTGCGCAGTTCAACGAAATTTTTCTGACTCATAGTGCGCTCCATTACGCCTGGTTTTTGGCTTTAGACCGGGAAATACGCGCTTCCCCAATCAGCCAGTCAAAGATGAAAATAATCGCCAGCATGACCACGATCAGAATCGACCCATAGGCAATCGCCACGCCGTACTCGCCGTCTTCCACGCGGTTCAGAATGTAGGCCGTTGCCACGCGGGTGTCCGGGGTGACGAGGAAGACAATCGCGCTGACGGTGGTGATGGCGCGCACGAAGCTGTAGATCAGCGCCGAGAGAATGGCCGGGCGCAACAGCGGCAGCAGAATGTGCGTGATAGTGCGTAAGCTCCCGGCACGCAGACTGAGCGAGGCTTCATCCAGTGATTTATCGATCTGGCCGAGCCCGGCGATCCCGGCGCGAATACCAACCGGGACGTTACGCATCACCATCGAGATAATGACAATCGCCGCCGTGCCGGTGAGGTATACCGGGGCGCTGTTAAAGGCAAGGATGTACGAAACGCCCGCCACGGTGCCCGGTACGGCAAAGCACAACATGGTGGTGAACTCGATGGTCTTTTTGCCTTTGAACTGCTGGCGTACCACAATCCAGGCGATCAGCAGACCGAAGGCGGCGGTGATCGGCGCGGCAATCCCGGCATACAACAGGGTATCGAGCAGCGAAGGCCATGCGCCGTCACTCATCCCCTGACCAAACAGTTTGATGAAGTTATCCAGCGTCAGGGTGTAGTCCACGCCCCAGTTCACGGTGAAGCTGCCGTAGAAAATGCTGCCATAGAGCAGGGCGTTAAAGGCAATCCATATCGCCAGAATGGCCACCACGCTCCAGACCAGCGTGACCGGCAGCGGCTGCACGTCGCCACGGTACGATTTCCCGGAAACGGTGACGTAAGAGCGCTTGCCAATCCACATGTACTGTACACAGAACACCAGCAGCGAGAACAGCAGCAGGAACGCGCCCAGCGTACTGGCGGCCTGGTAATCAAGCTGCGAACCGGTGATGTAGAAGTAAATTTGCGTTGCCAGCACGTCGAAGTTACCGCCGAGCACCAGCGGGTTACTGAAGTCGGCCAGCGACTGCACGATGACAATCAGAAAGGCGTTCGCCAGCGCCGGTTTCAGCAGTGGCACAAACACGCCGTTAAACGTCTGCCAGCGACTGGCGCGCAGGGTATATGACGCCTCTTCCAGCGACGGGTGAATGGTTTTGATCGCGCCGTCGAGGATCATAAACGCCATTGGGGTAAACGCCAGCACCTGCGCCAGCCAGATGCCGGTAAATCCGTACAGCCAGTTGGTGTTGGTCAACCCGAACCAGTCGACCATTAATTCGGTCACATAGCCGGAACGGCCCATCATCAGCGTGACGCCAAGCCCCACCACAAACGGCGGTGTGACGATCGGCAGAATCGAAAAGATACGCCCAATAATGGCGCTGCGTTGGGCGATACGGGTGGTATAAATCGCCAGCACCAGACCGAAGAAGGTACAGCCAATACCTACCGCAATCGACAGAGCAATAGAGTTGAGGATCACCTGAATGATATGCGCCTGCGACAGCACATTCATAAACGCCAGCGGCGCGAACTCCCCGGCGTCGTTGGTGAACATCGGGATGAAAATGGCGATGCTTGGCCAGACGATAAAGATGCCGATGAGCGCCACGATAGTGACCAGCGAACCGATCACAAACCGATCGCCGCCCAGCCATTCGAGGCGGGTCAGTGCCAGCGTCATGATCGCTCCCAGCGCGACAAACAGCACGATGGTGGCGTAGCCAAGACCACGCCCTTCAACGGTGGCGCTGATGACGATAAAGGCGATACACAAAAACGCCCAGCCGGCATCGAGGGTGTGGCGGCTGCGCTGTTCGCGTCTGGCTTCGTGGAACGGGCGTACCAGCAGCAGGCTTGGCAGCAGATACCATAGCCAACTGATATTGAACTGTGACCAGCCGTAGGCCTCGAGAATTTCATCGCTCGTGGATTCCAGCAGACCGTAATCCAGGCTCCAGCTCGGCAGCAGGACGAATGCCAGCCAGCCGAGTAAAACCCAAAGGAATATCGCATCCCGCTTTTTCACAGGATGGAGTGCAAGTGTGTGTGACATACGTTTTCCGGTGTTCAATCCCGAGTAGGCCGGATAAGCGTGAGCGCCATCCGGCATTCAGGGTGACGATGGTTGCCGGGTGGCGGCGTTGCCTTACCCGGCCTACGTAACCTTAACGTCAGGAAGTCATCGTGTGGGCTTATTTACCCATCTTCACTTCGCTGACCCATTTATTGATCAACGCTTTACGGACATCTGTGGATCCGTATTTATCCATGTCGTAGTTGATAAGCTTCAGGTCGTCGAGCTTCAGTGAGTTCGGCGAGGTTTCGGCCGTGGTATTGGTCAGGATCTGATAGGACTTGCCTTTCTTCCACGCCAGTTCTTGTGCGTCTTTTGACAGTACCCAATCGACGAACAGTTTGGCGTTGTCGAGGTTGCGTGCCCCTTTCAGGATACTGACGCCGCCGATTTCATAACCGGTACCTTCACACGGAGAAATCAGCTCCAGCGGCGCGCCCTGTTCTTTTTCCAGCGAGTAGTCATGCAGGAAGCCGATGCCGATGGCGGTTTCGCCACGAGCCGCGTTACGCGCCGGGGCAATACCGGATTTGGTGTACTGCGAGACGTTGGCGTTCAGTTGTTTCAGGTAATCAAAGGCCTGATCGTCACCCCAGAGTTGGGCGAAAGTGGCCAGTGCGGTATAGGCAGTACCGGAGCTTTGCGGATCGGCAATCTGAATTTCGCCTTTGTATTCCGGTTTGGTCAGATCTTTCCAGCATTTCGGCACCGGCAGGTTTTTCTCTTTCAGGCGCTGAGTGTTGACGCCAAAACCGAGGATCCCCACGTAGACCGCTGACGAGAGGTTGCCTTTCACTTTCGCCGGATCGCGGAATTTCTCCATCACCTGTTCCAGGTTCGGGGATTTGTATGGCTGCAGCAGACCCATTTCACCGGCCTGAGACTGTGGATCCAGCGTGCCACCGTACCAGACGTCAGCCTGCGGGTTTTTCTTCTCGGCATCGACCTTGGCCAGCGTGCTGCCGGAGCCGTTGCGAATAAACGACGTTTTCACGTCATATTTTTCCCCAAAGGCTTTGGTTTCCGCTTCGCACATCTCGTTGGTGGCGCTGCAATACACCACCAGACGCCCTTTTGCGTGTGCGGCGCCCGATAAGGTCGCCAGCGCAACGGCGGAGGCAATCAGAGTAGAGGTAAGGGTCATTTTCATTGTTTTATCCTTTGACTGAGAGTGGTGGTGATGCTCGCCATCAGCAGTGGCATCAGCAGTAAACCCATAAGTACGGCGGCGACCGAGAGCAAACTGAACATCCCCGACCAGCCGTAGCGTTCAATGACCAGCGACAGAGGCCAGCCCGCCAGCGCTGCCCCCAGATAGGCGAACAGGCCGAGAAAACCGGTGATTGAACCTGCCGCCGCTTTGTGTCCGCATTCCACCGCCGCCAGGCCAATCAACATTTGTGGGCCAAAGACAAAAAAGCCCACCGTAAAAAAACAGACTGCCAGCAGGGCGTAATGATGAACCGGTGCCAGCCATATCGCGGCGACGGAGACCATCAGTCCCAGCGTGAACAGCAAAATCATCGGCGCCCGCTGACCGCTAAACAGCAGGTCCGAGCCCCAACCGGCAAACAGCGCGCCGAGGAGCCCGCCGACTTCAAATAGCATCACCGTGGCGTTGGCGCTGAGCAGGTTGACGCCATGACTTTCCGTCAGCCAGATGTTGCCCCAGTCGTTGAGCGCAATGCGGATCAGATAGACCAGCACATACGAAACGCCCAGCAGCCAGATCATCGGGTTTTTCAGCATCGTGGTGCGCAGCATTTGCCACAGCCCCATCGGCGGACTCTGCTGCTCCTGGCGCAGTTCCAGCGGATCGTTACGCCAGTTGCCGACGGACGGTAAACCCTCTTCCTGGGGCGTGCCTTTCAGTTGCAGCGCTAACCCAATCCCCAGTGCCATGCTGATTATCCCTGGCATCAGCATTGCGGCCTGCCAGCCCCACCAGTGGGCGGCGAAGGCGCTAATCAGCGGGATAATCGCCCCGCCAATGTTGATCGACATATTCCAGCAGCCCCACCAGAAGCCGCGTTCGTTACGCGAATACCAGTGGGTCAGCAGGCGAGCGCAGGGCGGCCATCCCCAGCCCTGAAAGAATCCGTTCAGCGTCCAGACCGCCAGCAGCAGCGTCAGCGACTCGCCAAAGGCAAACACCACGTTCAGCAGGCCGGTAGCGAACAGGCCCACGCCCATAAACCAACGCTGTCCGTGGCTGTCATGCCATAACCCGGCGGTAAATTTCGACAGGCCGTAGGTCAGATAAAACAGGGAACCCAACAGACCGATGTCACTTTTATCCAGCCCGAGATCGGTTTGCAGCGCAGGCAGCACGTAGTTGACGCTTTTTCGCGTCAGATAAAACGCGGCGTAACCGATGACCATGTACATCAGTAGTCGTGGACGCAGCGTCCGGTAACGTTGATTGATTTCAGTTGCTGCGCCTGCGTGCATAGCCGTCTCCGTTTTGTTGACTATAAGAAAGAGAAACCGAAAGGGGATGAGAGAAAGTCCGGAGTGACTAAGACTTTTTCCTGGTCAGAAGGCGATTTGTTGCAAATTTGTGGGCAAGTTAACACTTACCCGTGTACCGTGCCGCGATTCCAGCGTCAGTTCACCCCCGAGAGCGCTGACCCGCTCGCGCATCCCCTGAATGCCAAAACCGGCTATTTTGTCTGCGCTGATCCCCACGCCGTTGTCGGTCACGTCGAGATGCAGCATATCTCCCTGCTGACGCAGAACAATTCGGACTTCGCTGGCCCCGGCGTGTTTACAGACGTTGTTGAGCAACTCCTGTAACAGTCGATAGAGGGTGAAGCGTACCGTTTCATTCTCGGGCGTGGCGGCAAGCTGATAGTCAAACTGGCAGCGAATGCCGCGCTCCGTAAAGGCAAATTCGTTGAGCAGGTGGAGCAACGCCTCTTTGAACGACAGTTCGTCCAGCGCGGGTGGGCGAAGCTGGCGCAATAACTGGCGGGTGGAGTGATGGATTCGCCGGGCGAGATCGTTGATCTGGCTGGCGGCGGCCTGGGCTTGCGCCGGATCGTGCGCCCGTTTTACCAGTTGCGACTGGATCTGAATGGCGGTGATGTTCTGCCCAATCTCGTCATGCAGTTCGCGCGCCAGGCTCTTGCGCGTATCCTCTTCGGTATGCACCAGTTTCTCGGCCAGCGCGCGCCGCGCCGCCAGTTCCGCTTCCAGACGCCGACGATAATGGTGCAGGTTTTGCGCCAGATGCTGCTGACGACTGATGGCGATCCCCAGACCAATACCGAGCAGCGACTGTGTCGCGAGAAAGATCTCCAGTTCAATCAGATTGCTGAAACCCACGCCAACCTGGCGGGCGATGGTGATCATCATGCTTCCCAATAGCCCTGAGAGCACGCCACCCTGCCAGCCGAATTTCCACGCCATCACCACGTTGGGCAGAAACACCACAATCAACAGCAGGCGTTCAATCTCTGGCGACAGCACCATCTGGGTACCAATGCCAATGATGAAAAACAGGCTGCACCAGATGATTAACGAGGTACGCAGCGGCGGGTTATTGGTGTCCAGCCCCAGCAGGTGATAGCGATGCTGCTGGCGCAGAAACTCGAAGATCAGATAAACGAACGGCGTCAGCAGCACGCCACCGGTAAACGACGCCAGCCCGAGCAGCATCGCCGGACTTTTGACGAACGGCGACAGCAGAGCGGCGTTGAGCAATGAGGCCGCAGTTACCGTGGCCAGCAGCAGCGTCAGCCGCTGCCAGTAAAGGGGGAAACGGTACCAGAAGGTCTGCGCGAGGCTGGCGGGAATCATGCTGATAAGCGGTGTGGTCAGCAGAATATAGCCATTGAGCAGTTGCTCGCTGTGCAGCCAGAACATCATCATCATCGGCGGCAGCACCAGCGCGGGCCAGTAGCGGCGTGATAGCAGGATCAGCAGCGCCAGGTAGACGCCGTGCGGCAGGAACAGGGCCGCCTGCTGGCCGTTGTGCGTCAGATAAAAACCGAGCGTCCATAACATTAGCCAGCCGGTGCCCCAGGCCAGCACAATAAACAGCGAGATGACGACGTGGCGGAGGTTGCGCGACATCAATGCCCCGCCAGTAACTGATGGTCGAGGGCGAAATGAACCAACTCGATGGTGCTGTGGCAGTTCAGCTTGCCCAGCACGTTGGCGCGATGGACATGGACCGTTTTATGACTGAGATCGAGTTTGAAGGCAATCTCCTTTACGCTGTCACCTTTGACCAGTAAATCAAACACTTCCCGTTCGCGTGGCGTCAGAACCTCCAGTACCGGCGATGACGGTTCTCCACCACGCAACGCCCGCAGCGCATCCGCGCAGAGGTAATGCCCCCCCAGCCCAACGGAACGGACGGCCTGCACTAACTCTTCCGGCCCGCAGCGTTTGGTCAGATAGCCGCTGGCTCCCGCATCCAGCGCGCTCTGTACGAAGGCTGGCGTGTCATAGATGCTAAGAATAATGGCGCGAAATTGCGGCCTCTGCGCCCGCAGACGTTTCAGCAGGCTCAGACCGTTTTCGTCCGGCATGGCGATGTCCATCACCGCAACGTTAACGTCGTCCTGCAATAAAGCAGGCCAGGCTTCCGCCGCGCTGCTGTACTGGCCTGCGACGTCGAGGTCTTCTTCGAGACTGAGTAACTGCGCAAAGCCGGAACGCACCACCACATGGTCGTCCACCAGCACCACACGTATCATGATTTTGCTCTCTTGCCGGATAATGACCCTATGATGCCTGGCGCCGCTGCGCTGGCAATCAATCAGGTACAGTTATGGAATGAATGTAACAAAATGGCAATATTTGGGGGCGCTGGTGGTATGTGTTTTCATGTCATTTCATCAAACGGTTCCACAAGGTGTCAGGCATTTCCATGTCACTTCATCAAAGGGTTCCGTTCGCTTTATGACTATTGCTTCTTTGGAACTCACTTACCCGCGAACGTGTTAAGGGCGTTCTCCGCCACGCCCTTAACAATCCCGGCTCCCGGCCGGGAAAATCGCCACTTCGTGGTCCATTCGCCTTATGCCGTCTGCCTGTCGGGTCGGGGCCGAGCCTGCGTCCCTGCAGGCCGTCCCCTCCGCCCGCTTCCCTGCGGGCGGACCCGGTCAGCCGTCAACGGCTCATCGATTTTCACGCCGGACCAACGGCATCGCTTCGATTCTCTGCCTTTCAGGTAAATTCATTTCGCTGTAAAAAAAGCAAACCGCAGAGATGGTCTGGTGTGGATGGGTCCGGCTGAAAATTGCCGACGTGTTTCCGTAAGGCCGGGAGAACCCGCAGGGATGCGGGTTCAGGGCGCGCGAAGCAGGGATGCTGAGTCGCGCCCGGCCCGATAGCCTGGAGGAATAAGCGGAGGGTATCGCGAAGCGACAATTTTCCTGCCGGGAGCCAGGATTGTTAAGGAGGCGGCGACGAGCCTCCTTAACACGTTCGCGGGAAATTTACGTCCAGATAATCACGGTTCGTAGGGCGAACGGAACCCTTTGATGAAGTGACATGAAAACGTCTGTCCCACGGTTAGAAATACAAGGCGAACGGAACCGTTTGATACGGTGACATGAAAGTCATATCCCGACTAACCATTCCCGTTTTTTTTCTAAAAACGCTTTGTTCTTAGCAAGAATTTTTAATTCCTTTATCAAACCCGGCCACAACGAAATACTGCCTCCATAACAAGACATGGGAGCAGACAATATGGCACGTTCATCGCGTAATACACTTCTCGCCGCACTGGCATTCATCACCTTTCAGGCGCAGGCGGTGAACGTCACCGTCGCGTATCAAACCTCCGCGGAACCGGCAAAAGTGGCGCAGGCGGATAACACCTTTGCTAAAGAGAGCGGGGCTACCGTCGACTGGCGTAAATTCGACAGCGGCGCGAGCATTGTTCGCGCCCTGGCTTCCGGCGACGTACAGATTGGCAATCTCGGCTCCAGCCCGCTGGCGGTCGCCGCCAGTCAGCAGGTCCCGATCGAGGTTTTCCTGCTGGCGTCGAAACTCGGTAACTCCGAAGCGCTGGTAGTGAAGAAAACGATCGGTAAACCCGAGGACCTGATCGGCAAACGCATCGCGGTGCCGTTTATCTCCACCACTCACTACAGCCTGTTGGCCGCGCTCAAACACTGGGGGATCAAACCCGGTCAGGTGGAGATTGTGAACCTGCAGCCGCCGGCGATTATCGCCGCCTGGCAGCGCGGAGATATTGACGGGGCTTATGTCTGGGCGCCTGCCGTTAACGCGCTGGAAAAAGATGGCAACGTGCTGACCGACTCGGAAAAAGTAGGTGAGTGGGGTGCCCCGACGCTGGATGTGTGGGTAGTGCGCAAAGACTTTGCCGAGAAGCATCCGGAGGTGGTGAAAGCCTTCGCGAAAAGCGCTATCGACGCACAGCAACCCTATATCGCGAATCCCGACGAATGGCTGAAGCAACCGGAGAACATCAGCAAGCTGTCGCGTCTGAGCGGCGTTCCGGAAGCCGATGTGCCGGGACTGGTGAAAGGCAATACCTATCTCACTCCCCAGCAGCAAACGGCTGAGCTAACCGGACCGGGGAACAAAGCGATTATCGACACCGCGCAGTTTCTGAAGGAGCAGGGCAAGGTGCCTGCGGTAGCAAGCGATTACAGCCAGTACGTTACCGATCGCTTCGTGCAATAAAGGAGGCGCTGATGCTGCAACTCTCTCATCTGTATGCCGATTACGGCGGTAAACCGGCGCTGGAAGATATTAATCTGACGCTCGACAACGGTGAACTGCTGGTGGTGCTGGGGCCTTCGGGATGTGGCAAAACGACGCTGCTGAACCTGATTGCCGGATTTGTACCGTATCAACACGGCAGCATTCAACTGGCGGGAAAACGTGTTGACGGGCCAGGTGCGGAGCGCGGCGTGGTGTTTCAGCACGAAGGGCTGCTGCCGTGGCGCAACGTGCAGGATAACGTCGCGTTGGGTCTGCAACTGGCGGGCATCGGGAAAGCGCAGCGCATCAGTATCGCTCAGGAAATGTTGAAAAAAGTGGGGCTGGACGGGGCAGGAAAACGCTTTATCTGGCAACTTTCCGGCGGTCAGCGCCAGCGCGTTGGCATTGCCCGCGCGCTGGCGGCGAACCCACAGCTGTTGCTGCTGGATGAACCCTTTGGCGCGCTGGACGCCTTTACCCGCGAACAGATGCAAACCCTGCTGCTGAAACTCTGGCATGAGACCGGTAAGCAGGTGCTGCTGATTACGCATGATATTGAAGAAGCGGTGTTTATGGCGACCGAACTGGTGCTGTTGTCACCAGGACCCGGTCGGGTGCTGGAGCGTCTGCCGCTGACCTTTGCCCGCCGCTTTGTGGCGGGCGAAGCGAGCCGCAGCATTAAGTCCGATCCGCAGTTTATCGCGACCCGCGAATACGTCTTAAGCCGCGTCTTTGAGCAACGGGAGGCCTTCTCATGAGTGTGGTGATCAACGACAAGCCGCGCCAACGACCGCTGAGATGGCGCTGGCCGCTCTCGCGCCAGATTACGCTGAGCCTTGCGACGTTAACGGTGATTCTGGCGGTGTGGTGGACGGTTGCCGCGCTGCAGCTGATAAGCCCTTTGTTTTTGCCGCCGCCAGACCAGGTGTTGCAAAAGCTTATCACCATCGCCGGTCCGCAAGGATTTATGGATGCCACGCTGTGGCAGCATCTGGCCGCCAGCCTGACTCGCATCGTGCTGGCGCTGCTGGCCGCGGTGGCTTTCGGTATTCCGGTCGGGATTGCGATGGGGCTCAGCCCGACGCTACGCGGCATTCTCGATCCGATCATTGAGCTTTATCGTCCAGTGCCACCGCTGGCTTATTTACCGCTGATGGTGATCTGGTTCGGGATTGGCGAAACGTCCAAGATCCTGTTGATCTACCTGGCGATTTTCGCTCCGGTCGCCATGTCCGCGCTGGCGGGGGTGAAGAGTGCGCAACAGGTGCGGATCCGCGCCGCCCGTTCGCTGGGCGCGAGCCGGGCGCAGGTGTTATGGCTGGTGATCCTGCCAGGCGCGCTGCCGGAGATCCTCACCGGATTACGCATCGGGCTCGGCGTAGGCTGGTCGACGCTGGTGGCGGCGGAGCTGATTGCGGCGACGCGGGGATTAGGGTTTATGGTGCAGTCGGCCGGTGAGTTTCTGGCGACCGACGTGGTGCTGGCAGGGATCGCGGTCATTGCGATTATCGCCTTTATTTTAGAACTGGGTCTGCGTGCGCTTCAGCGCCGTCTGACGCCCTGGCATGGAGAAGTCCAATGAGTGAACGTCTGAGCATTACCCCGCTGGGGCCGTACATCGGCGCACAGATCGCCGGGGCGGATTTGACCCGCCCGCTGAGCGACAATCAGTTTGAGCAGCTTTATCACGCGGTACTGCGCCATCAGGTGGTGTTCCTGCGCGAACAGGCCATCACGCCTCAACAGCAACGGGCGTTGGCTCAGCGCTTTGGCGATCTGCATATCCATCCGGTCTATCCGCATGCGGAGGGCGTCGAGGAGATTATCGTGCTGGATACGCACAATGATAATCCGCCGGATAATGACAACTGGCACACTGACGTGACGTTTATTGATACACCGCCTGCCGGGGCGATTCTGGCGGCAAAGGTGTTGCCATCCACCGGCGGCGATACGCTGTGGACCAGCGGCATCGCGGCGTATGAGGCGCTGTCGGAGCCGTTTCGTCAGTTGCTGAGCGGTTTGCGGGCGGAGCATGACTTCCGCAAGTCCTTCCAGGAATACAAGTACCGCAAAACAGAGGAGGAGCATCAGCGCTGGCGTGAAGCGGTGGCGAAGCATCCGCCGCTGGTACACCCGGTGGTCAGAACCCATCCGATCAGTGGTAAACAGGCGCTGTTCGTGAATGAAGGCTTCACCACGCGCATTGTTGATGTCACGGAGAAAGAGAGTGAGGCGCTGCTTGGCTTTCTGTTTGCGCATATTACGAAACCGGAATTTCAGGTGCGCTGGCGCTGGCAGCCGAATGATGTGGCGATTTGGGATAATCGTGTGACGCAGCATTATGCGAACGCCGATTACCTGCCGCAGCGGCGTATTATGCACCGGGCCACGATTTTAGGAGATAAGCCGTTTTATCGTGCACCGTGATGGGCCTACGTTTCATTTCAGGCCCGGTAAGCGTAGCGCTACCGGGCAACGGCGTTATAAATGCGCCTCAATATAGCGCTGATACCGGTTGGCCTTCAGATAGGTCAAATCCACCAACACCAGGCCATCCACGCAGTGGTTAAAATCCGGATCGCTGCCGAAATCGATGAACTGCACGCCGCCGGGTTCGCAGAGCTCTGAGTATTGCTTATAGAGCGGGGGAATGCCGCAGCCCAGATTCCCCAGCAGCGACTTCAGCCGCGTCAGATCTTCGCTGTAGTCGTTACCCGCAAACTGCGCCAGCACATCCGGTAGCGAAGCGGGATACGGCTGGCGTGAGACGGCCAGCGGATGCGTTGGCGGAAACCACAGACGATAGAAGGCAACCAGCAGATCGCGCGCATCCGGCGGTAATCCTCCGGAGATAGACACGGGTCCGAACAGGTAACGATACTGCGGATAACGCGCCAGGTATGCGCCGATTCCTGACCAGAGATAATCCAGCCCGCGGCGTCCCCAGTAGCGCGGCTGAATAAAGCTACGTCCCAGCTCAATACCGTGCTGCATGATGTCCGCCATCCGCTCATCGTAGTCAAACAGACTGTGGCTGTAGAGTCCCTCCGGCCCCTGTTTTTCCAGCTGCTGCGCGCAGGGGATGAACCGGTAAGCGCCGACAATCTCAAGATCCTCCTCGTCCCATAAGATCAGATGCAGATAGTCATCATCGTAACGGTCGACATCTCTGCGCTTGCCGCTCCCTTCACCCACGGCGCGAAAGGCGATTTCACGCAGTCGTCCCAGTTCGCGCAGGACCGTCGCTTCCTCTTGTCCGTTGCGCTGCCAGAGGTAAATTTGCTTGCCGTCGGCGGTTTTTCCCAGACATTCCGCCTGTGCCAGCTCGCGTTTCAGTCGTGCTCTGTTCTCCGGCGGGGCGATCGTCGATTCGGTGCGAAAGAGGCCCGGTCGGCCTTTGCCCAGTGCGATCACATGCTCCCGACACTTTTCCGCCTGCTCGCGCACGCTGCTTTTGCTGGTGGACCATTGCGTCCAGGCAATTTGTTGACCGATGCGTACGGGTAGCGTGCTGCCGCGACGGCGAAACATCTGCTGCATTAACAGCAGCAGCGTCGCGCTGGAAGAAACCAACCCACAGGCATAGAACAGCGGGCTGTTGTACGCCTGAATATGTACCGGCAGCAGCGGCGTCCGGTACTTTTCTGCCATGCGGATAAATCCGGAGTGCCAGCGGCGTTCAGCGATTCCTTTTAGCGTCAGCCGCGAAACTTCCCCTGCCGGGAAGAAAACCAGCGCGCCGCCGGCCTGCAGATGGCTATCCATTTGCTGTAACGACGATTTTGGCGTGCGTCCCTGAATGTTATCGACCGGGATGAACAACGAACTCAGGGGCTCCAGATGGGAGAGCAGTCGGTTAGTCACCACTTTGATGTCACGCCGTACGCGGGAGAGGGCATAGATGAGCGCCAGTCCATCCAGCGCACCGGTAGGGTGGTTGGCAATAATGATCAGGGGGCCATTTTCAGGGATGTTTTCAATGTGATGCTCGGGGATTTCACAACGTATTTGTAGATGTTCCAGGACCTGTTCCACCATATCCACGCCTTTCAGATGACGATGGCGGGCGGCAAACTGCTGGAACTCTTTTTCATACAGTACGCGTTGTAACACCTTTTTCTGCCAGGGCGCTGTCCTTGCCTCGGGCCAAAGGTCGCTGAGTACGTTATCGAGACTGAACATAACAACACCTCCTTCTTCCTGTGCTGACAGTAGAAGCGGTAAGTGTCGCTTGTATGACGTTTGGGTGACGTTTTGGGGAAAGGCCGGATGGCGGGGCCACCCGGCATGTTCAGGGAAAACTTAACGCAGGATTTTTTTCTCTGCCAGATCCCGTGCGAAGTAGCTGAAGATCAGATCCGCACCTGCGCGTTTGATAGCGCCTAAGCTTTCCAGTACCACTTTTCCTTCATCAATGGCGCCTGCCATGGCGGCAAATTTGATCATCGCGTATTCGCCGCTGACCTGATAGGCGCCGAGCGGCAGCTCTGTGCGCTCACGAATGTCACGCAGGACGTCCAGATAGGCACCCGCCGGTTTCACCATCAGGCAGTCCGCACCCTGCGCTTCATCAAGCAGCGATTCGCGAATCGCTTCACGGCGGTTCATCGGGTTCATCTGATAGGTTTTGCGATCGCCTTTCAGCGCGGTGCCCGCCGCTTCGCGGAACGGACCATAGAAGGAAGAGGCAAATTTGGTCGAGTAGGACATGATGGCAGTGTCGGTGAAGCCTGCGGCATCCAGCGCCTGGCGAATCGCCTGTACCTGACCATCCATCGCGGCGGAAGGGGCGATGAAATCTGCGCCTGCTGCCGCAGCGACAACGGCTTGCTTGCCAAGGTTTGCCAGCGTAGCGTCGTTATCCACGCCATGTTCACACAGCACGCCGCAGTGACCGTGGGAGGTATATTCGCAGAAGCAGGTGTCTGACATCACGATCATTTCTGGCACGGTCTGCTTGCAGATACGCGACATCCGCGCCACCAGGCCGTCTTCCTTCCAGGCGTCGCTGCCGGTGTCATCGGTATGGTGAGAGATACCAAAGGTCATGACGGAATGGATACCGGCGTTGGCAATACGTTCGATCTCGCGCGCCAGGTGTTTTTCCGGAATGCGCATGACGCCGGGCATGGCCTCAATCGCTTTGTAGTCGTCGAGTTCTTCTTCAACAAAGATCGGCAACACCAGATCGTTCAAGCTGAGTGTTGTCTCTTCAAACATGGCGCGTAGCGCTGCAGATTTGCGCAGACGGCGAGGGCGATGGATTAAGTCTGTCATGGGATGCCTGATGTTTGTGAAATTGAAGGCCATAGTATACCTGAAGCCACGGGCGAGTGTTTTACGAAAATGGGCCTTATGGTTTTGTTTTCCTGAAAAATAAATGGAATAGTTTGGCAATTTTTTGTCGTAAATAACCAAATAATTATATTTGGTTATTTTATTATTATTTCCTGTGCTATTTAACATATCAATTCATAAAAGTGGTTATTATTCCTGGTTAATTGATGTTTATTTATTAACCATTATCTATTTTTTGGGTTGCAAGTATTGATATGTTATATATATTCCTCTGTGGTTTTATTTTAATTTGTTGTTTTATATGTGTTTTTATATTTTTATTGAGCGATTGTGGTGATGTTGTTATTGTCTGTTTTCGGACTCCAGGGAAAGAATAATTGAACCTTTCATTGCGGACACCGCATAATCCTCCTTGCGAAACATAATGTTCTTTATGCATTGGTTATTGATGGATCAACACTATTACGTCCCTGAGGAGGGATGACAAATGCACTCCTGGAAAAAGAAACTTGTAGTCTCACAATTAGCATTAGCCTGCACGTTGGCAATCACTTCTCAGGCGAATGCTTCAACAGATATTTCTGGTACGACTTACACCACATTTGACCACTATAACGACGCAACTTATCCGGATGGTGTGTACTACGATGGTTACGTCGGCTGGAATAACGATGGCACCGATAGCCTGTATAACGGAGATATCTACCCGGTAATCAATAACGCGACCGTTAACGGTGTCATTTCAACTTATCTATCTGGATGATGGTCTTTCTACCAACACCAATAGCAACAGCCTGACGATTAAAAACAGCACCGTGCACGGCATGATTACGTCAGAGTGCATGACGAGCGAATGTGCCGATGGTCGTGATACGGGCTATGTCTACGATCGCCTGGCGCTTACCGTTGATAACTCAACCATCGACGATAACTACGAGCATTATACCTACAACGGCACCAACACCGACGGTACCGCCGATACGCATAATGTTGATGTTTACGACCTGGGGACTGCGATCACCCTGGATCAGGAAGTGGATCTGGCTATTAGCAACAACTCTCACGTTGCTGGCATTACCCTGACGCAGGGCTATGAGTGGAGCGATGTTGACGATAATACCGTCAGCACTGGCGTAAACAGCAATGAAGTGTTCAATAACACGATCACGGTAACGGACTCTACCGTGACGTCGGGTTCATGGACAGATGAAGGTACCTCGGGCTGGTTTGGCAACAACGGTAACGCCAGTGATTACAGCGGTAAAGTTACTGCTGATGACATCGCTTTAGCTGTGATTGCCAATCCGGCGGCAGACAACGCCATGCAGACGACCGCTTATTTCAGCAATTCTACGCTGATGGGCGATGTGGTTTTCTCCAGCAACTTTGACGAAAACTTCTTCCCGAATGGCGCGGATAGCTATCGTGATACTGACGCCGATGTTGACACCAATGGCTGGGATGGCACTGACCGCATGGATCTGACGTTAGATAACGGCAGCAAGTGGGTGGGTGCAGCGATGTCGGTACATCAGGTTGATACTGATGGCGACGGTGTATATGACGGTGTTGCGGCGGGTACCGACGCGACCGCTACGCTGATCGACATTGCAGCGAACAGCCTGTGGCCGTCATCAACGTATGGCATTGATGATGACAACACCGCTTATGATGAAAACGGTCATGTTGTTGGTAATGAAGTCTATCAAAGCGGCCTGTTCAACGTCACGCTGAACAATGGCTCCGAGTGGGATACCACGAAAGCCTCTTTGATTGATACTCTGAGCATCAACAGTGGTTCTGTCGTGAACGTTGGCGATTCCTACCTGGTTTCTGACTCCATTGGCCTGACAAGCGGCGCTGCGCTGAACATCAACGAAGATGGCCACGTGGCAACCGACACGCTGACCATCGACAACAGCCTCGTCACGATTGCTGATGATGTCTCTGCGGGTTGGAGCGTGGATGATGCTGCACTGTATGCCAACACCATCAACGTCACCAATGACGGTGTTCTGGACGTCGGCAACAGCGCGGACTATGCGCTGCAGACGGATACCCTGAATCTGACCAGCTCCACCGATGCGGATGGCAATGTGCATGCTGGTGTGTTTGACATTCACAGTAACAACTACGTTCTGGATGCCGATCTGACCAACGATCGTACCGCAGACACCACCAGGTCTAACTATGGTTATGGCGTTATCGGCATGAACTCCGATGGTCACCTGACCATTAACGGTAACGGTGATGCTTACACCGCTGATACGTCTGAAGTGGATAACGCAGGCGACAATGCGGCTGCGGCAACCGGTAACTACAAAGTACGTATCGACAATGCCACCGGTGAAGGTTCCATCGCGGATTACAAAGGCAAAGAGCACGTTAACGATAAGAACAGCACGGCGACCTTCTCTGCGGCGAACAAAGCGGACCTTGGCGCATACACCTATCAGGCTCAGCAACAGGGTAATACTGTTGTCATGCAGCAGATGGAACTGACCGATTACGCCAACATGGCGCTGAGCATTCCGTCTGCCAACACCAATATCTGGAACCTGGAGCAGGATACCGTCGGAACACGTCTGACCAACTCTCGTCACGGTCTGGCGGATAACGGCGGCGCATGGGTAAGTTACTTCGGCGGCGGCTTCAACGGCAACAATGGCACCATTAATTACGACCAGGATGTCAACGGCATCATGGTGGGTGTGGATACCAAAGTTGATGGTAATAACGCGAAGTGGATTGTCGGTGCAGCGGCAGGCTTCGCCAAAGGCGACATGAGCGACCATACCGGTCAGGTGGATCAGGACAGCCAGTCTGCCTACCTCTACTCATCCGCTCGCTTTGCTAACGACGTCTTTGTCGATGGCAACCTGAGCTACTCCCACTTCAACAACGATCTGTCTGCCAATATGAGCGACGGTCAGTATGTAGATGGTAAAACGTCAACAGATGCCTGGGGCTTCGGTCTGAAACTGGGCTACGACTGGAAAGTGGGTGATGCGGGTTACGTTACGCCGTACGGTAGCGTGTCTGGTCTGTTCCAGTCTGGTGATGACTACCGGTTAAGCAACGACATGCATCTTGACGGTCAGTCTTACGACAGCATGCGTTATGAACTGGGTGTGGATACGGGCTATACCTTCACATACAGCCAGGATCAGGCGCTTACGCCTTACTTCAAACTGGCATACGTGTATGACGATCAGGGTAACCATGCGGATGTCAACGGCGATTCTATCGACAATGGCACCAAAGGTTCAGCGGTTCGCGTTGGTCTGGGTACGCAGTTCAGCTTTACCAAGAACTTCAGCGCGTATACCGATGCGAACTACCTTGGCGGCGGCGATGTTGATCAGGACTGGTCGGCTAACGCGGGCGTTAAATATACCTGGTAATCATTCCCTTACGGAAATGGATATCGCGGCGTTAATCTAAAAAAATGCCCGTCAAGGATTTGACGGGCATTACTGCAAGGGACGCACAGATGTTATCTCTGAATAAACCGCTGCAAGAATTTGCACAGCTCGATAAGTTTTTGTCAAAATTTGGTACCCGTTTTGAACATGTCCATGAAAAACATCTTCTTTATTCCACTGAAAAACATCCCGACACGACAGTAGTGATTCTGGAAGGGATTATCTCATTAAGACGTAATGAACATATTCTTGTGGGTATCGCCCAGGCCCCTTTCATTATGGGATTGACCAATGGAGTGATGAAAAATGATGTTCAGTACGATCTCATCAGCGAAGGGATGTGCTCGGGTTATCACCTTTCGTCGTCGCAAACCGTTGCGATTATTGAAGAATATCAGCTATGGCGTGAAGCTTTTTACTGGTTAACCTGGCAGAACCGGATCCTGCAGCAGCGCGATCGTCAGTTAATTGGCAATAATTCCTACGAACAGATCCGAACCACCCTTTTCTCGATGATTGAGTGGGATGAAGGTTTACGCTCACGAATTGGGGTGATGAGTTATATTCACCAGCGCACGCAAATTTCACGCTCCGTGGTGGCAGAAGTCCTTGCGGCGTTACGAAAAGGCGGCTACATCGAAATGAATAAAGGCAAACTGGTGGGAATAAACCGTTTGCCTTCAGATTATTAATTAAGACGCCGGAACCACGCGCGGCGTATTTTCGCTCAGTTCAACCACCAGTTCGTTAATACCGTCGCTCATGCTTGTAAAGCGGGTGAGCGGAGAGCGAGTGACAACCACAAACGCACCCACATTTTTTTGCGGAATCATTGCCATATAGGTAATGAACCCTCCGCCACCGCCGGTCTTTTGAATAATTCCCGGGCGTCCATTCTTCGGCGCCATATAGACCCACCCCAATCCCAATGCATCGGCCTTGCCGGGGACATCCATGCCGGTTACCCGCGTTAACTGTGCGCGCTGATAAATCAGCGTTTGCATTCTGTCGGCCTGATTACTGCGCTGGTAAAAATCAGAGGACAGATACTGCTGCATCCAGCGCATCATGTCCCCCGGAGTTGAATAAACCCCGCCGCTGCCGATGGCTGCCAGCGTGTTATTACACGGGCTAGCCCCTTTCTCTGCGACCATCAGACGTTTGCACTGATCGGGAGAGGGAGTATAGGTGGTGTCTTTCATGCCCAGCGGGCGGGTGATTTTCTCTTCAAAAAGCTGGGTATAGGGTTTGCCGGAGGCGTTTGCCAGCGCATCCGCCAGCAGGTCGAACGCCAGATTGGAATAGGCCGCCTGTGAACCCGGTGCGGCTTTCAACGTCGCCGTGGAGAGATAACGCCAGCGCTGTTCACGCGTAGGCCAGACAAACACCGGGCGCTTTGCCGCGCCGCCGGGTTGTTCACGCGGCAGTGCGCTGGTGTGCGTCGCCAGGTTGACCAGCGTGATCGGTTTTCCCTCATACGATGGTACGCGCGCGCCGACAGGGGCATATTTGCTCAGCGGATCGTTCAGTTTTACGGTGCCCTGATCGAGCAGTTTGACCAGCATTTCACTGGTCATCAGCTTAGTGAGTGACGCAATACGAATCACGGAATCCAGTTGTGGATGCACGTTATTACCCGGACGGGTTTCACCGAAGCTGCGAAAAACACGCTGGTTACCGTCGATCACGACGAGTGCCATCCCCGTCGCCCCGCTGCCATAAAAAATATGTTCGGCGTAACGTTCGACAATATCAGACGCAAAAACCGGGTCGGCGACAGGCTGAGCCGCCTGGACTGAGGTCAATGACGCCGCACACAGCGCGGCAGAAAAAAGCAGACTACGTTTCAACGGTGTTGTCCATGAATGAGATGAAGTGAAAAACGTTACACGAAATCATTCGGGAGGCATCGGGACGGCAAGCGAGTCAATCCCCCGCCACAACGTTAACGATGTGACCGGGGTTTATGAACGTAGCCAACAAAGAGGCAACCTGAAGGATGGTGTGTATGCGTATTTATACTACGCAACGGTACATTGCAAAGCGCTAATTAGAGCAAGGATAGTGAGAAAAACGTAACGGCGCGTAAACGCGGCGTTTTTGCCGCGAAAGAAAGTCCGCTTTTGTGATCCGGGGCGTGCAATAATCTTTCATTACCACTCTTGGATGGGGCTGACGATGTCTGAAAAACGGGTTGTGATGGTTGTTGATATGCAAATCGGCGTGTTTGCCACGCCGCGTATTGATCGGGAAGCGTGCGTGGAACGTATCAATCAATTGACGCGGGCGGCCGATCTCACGATTTTTATTCAGCACACCGAGGCGGGTGGCCTGGAGGAGGGGAGCGCGGGGTTTGCGCTGCTGCCTGAACTGGACACGCCTGCGAATGCAAAATATGTCACGAAAACCGCCTGCGATGCTTTTTACAAAACGGCGCTCGAACGGTTGCTCCGCGAACAGGCGATTTCACACTTTGTCATTTGCGGCTGTGCGACGGACTATTGTGTCGATACCACCATCAGAAACGGCGCCAGCCGGGGTTATCGCATTACGGTTGCGGAAGATGCCCATACCACTGCGCATCGCCCGGCTGCTCCTGCCCTGACGCTGATTGCGCACCATAATGATGTCTGGCGCAATCTAATCGTGCCGGACAATCCGGTATATGTGAAACCCGTCGAAACAATTCTTCAGGACTGGAAAACGAACTAAGCGCCGCCATGTTGGTCACAATGGCGGTTTCGCCTGTTGTGACCGTTTATTTTTAGTCCGCGCAGCGGCAAAAACACAGCAGTTGTCATAACGATAAGAAGTTAGCAGGAGAGCATCATGTTTAAGTCTTTTTTCCCAAAGCCGGGTCCTTTTTTCCTTTCGGCTTTTATTTGGGCAATAGTCGCGGTTATTTTCTGGCAAGCCGGTGGTGGGGACTGGGTTGCGCGGCTGACTGGCGCAACGGGTACCGTGCCTATCAGCGCCGCCCGTTTCTGGTCGCTGAGCTACCTGATTTTTTATGCCTACTACGTGCTTTGTGTCGGGCTGTTTGCGCTGTTCTGGTTTCTCTACAGTCCGCATCGCTGGCAGTACTGGTCAATTCTTGGCACCTCGCTGATTATCTTCGTCACCTGGTTTCTGGTCGAAGTCGGGGTGGCCGTCAACGCCTGGTATGCGCCATTTTACGATCTGATCCAGACCGCCCTTAGCGCACCACATAAGGTCACCATGAGCCAGTTCTATAACGAACTGGGGATCTTCCTTGGCATCGCGCTGATTGCCGTGGTGATTAGCGTGCTGAACAACTTTTTTGTCAGCCACTATGTGTTCCGCTGGCGTACGGCGATGAACGAATATTACATGGCGCAGTGGCAGCATTTGCGTCATATCGAGGGGGCCGCGCAGCGTGTGCAGGAAGACACCATGCGTTTTGCCTCAACGCTGGAAAGCATGGGCGTGAGTTTTATTAACGCTATCATGACGCTGATCGCCTTCCTGCCGGTGCTGGTTGCGCTGTCTCCGCACGTGCCTGAACTGCCGATAGTCGGTCATGTGCCTTATGGCCTGGTGATTGCAGCGATCGTCTGGTCACTGATGGGCACCGGTATGCTGGCGGTGGTCGGGATCAAGCTCCCGGGACTGGAATTTAAAAATCAGCGGGTGGAAGCGGCTTATCGTAAAGAGCTGGTATACGGGGAAGACGATGCCAATCGCGCCACGCCGCCGACGGTTCGTGAGCTGTTCAGTGCGGTTCGTCAGAACTATTTCCGTCTCTATTTCCACTACATGTATTTTAATATCGCGCGCATTCTCTACCTGCAGGTGGACAACGTTTTCGGGTTGTTCCTGCTGTTTCCGTCGATTGTTGCCGGTACGATTACCCTGGGTCTGATGACGCAAATTACCAACGTCTTTAGCCAGGTGCGGGGCGCGTTCCAGTACCTGATCAACTCGTGGACAACGCTGGTTGAACTGATGTCTATCTATAAACGTCTGCGCAGTTTTGAGCGCGAACTGGACGAGCGGGATATTCAGGCTGTCACCCACACACTTGGTTAACAAAAGGAAACGTTATGTCGGCGGTGTCTCGTCTTTACCCTTTGTCATTGCTGGCCGGGCTGGTGCTGGCAGGATGTAGCAGTCAGCCCTCGCAACCACTAAAAAAAGGCGAGAAACCGGTCGATGTCGCGAGCGTGGTGCGCCAGAAAATGCCGGCCAGCGTGAAGGATCGGGACAACTGGGCGCAGGATATTGCCAAAACCTTTGAAAGCCAGAAGCTGGCGCCGACCGTGGAAAATATCTGTTCGGTGCTGGCGGTCGCACAGCAGGAGTCCAGTTATCAGGCCGATCCCGCCGTTCCGGGATTGAACAACATTGCCTGGAAGGAGATAGACCGGCGCGCCGAGCGGATGCATATTCCGGTTTTCCTGGTGCATACCGCGCTGAAAATCACCTCCCCGAACGGGAAAAGCTACAGTGAGCGTCTGGACACGGTCAAAACGGAAAAGCAGCTCAGCGCCATTTTTGATGACTTCATCAATATGGTGCCGATGGGACAGACGCTGTTCGGTTCACTCAATCCGGTCCATACCGGTGGTCCGATGCAGGTCAGCATTGCGTTTGCCGAGCAGCACAGCAAAGGGTATCCGTGGAAGATGGATGGAACGGTGCGTCAGGAAGTGTTCAGCCGTCGCGGTGGACTCTGGTTCGGAACCTACCACCTGCTCAATTACCCGGCCAACTACAGCGCGCCGATTTTCCGCTTTGCCGACTTTAACGCCGGATGGTATGCCAGTCGAAACGCCGCGTTTCAGAACGCAGTCAGTAAAGCCAGTGGCGTCAAACTGGCGCTGGATGGCGACCTGATCGCCTACGGCAGTAAAGAAGCCGGTAAAACGGAGCTGGCGGTGCGTAAACTGGCGGGCAAACTGGATCTCAGCGAGAGCGCGATCCGCCGTCAACTGGAGAAAGGCGACAGTCTTGCGTTTGAAGAGACGGCGCTTTACGAAAAGGTGTTTACGCTTGCTGAAGCAAAGACAGGGAAGAGATTACCGCGTGAAATGCTGCCCGGTATTCAACTGGAAAGCCCGAAAATCACCCGTAATCTCACTACCGCATGGTTTGCAAAACGGGTCGACGATCGCCGGGCGAAGTGCATGGGACAATAACCGTCGGGCCATTACTGGCGGCGGTAGCGCCAGCGCAGAATGGCGGCGATGACGCCGAAAATCAGACTGCCGACCAGAAACGGCACCAGACCGAAGATGGTTCCGACGCCCAGCCCAATCTCTACGCGCGGGCGTCCTGTCTCTTGTACTTGCATCAGATGTTCATATACGCCAGGCGCGTGAACCAGCAGGTTCAGGATCTGCGCTCCGGCCCAAAAACAGAACAGAACAAACACGGCATAAGCGATGTTGCCTGGCGTAGAGGCGGTTTCTCGATGTTTCCCGTTAAACAAGGATTTTGAGAGAGTGAAATCAGCCATAAATGACCTCCGCGAGTAATTCTGCATCTCTGACACTATGCCAGTAACTTACCGTGAGTGTGACAGGTCATCGCGTTTGTCAATATCAGAATGATGGTAATTTCAGTCTGGGATGAATCCTGGATTGCAGATTTTTGTCAGTTGTCACAAATCAGTTACCTTAAATTAAATTCGGCAACATTTAAGAAATTCCGCACACGACACAGACCGGTTTCCCGTAATATGCGACGATACTTTTTTTCGTTCAGGAGTTGCCATGAACCTGCCTTTAAAAATTCGCCGTGACTGGCACTACTACGCCTTTGCTATCGGCCTGATTTTCATTCTGAACGGCGTTGTCGGGCTGTTGGGGTTTGAAGCCAGGGGCTGGCAAACCTATGCCGTGGGGCTGGTGACCTGGATCGTCAGTTTCTGGCTGGCAGGATTGATTATTCGTCGTCGTGTGGAAGATGATACGGCGTAAGCCTGACAACAAACCGCTGTCAGGCTTACCGGGAAGTGCAGATTACATCGTCGTTTTCAGCGCGTTATCTGCAGCGTGGCGCTCCAGCGCCAGTTCGATCAAGTGGGTAATCAAATCGGTGTAACCTAAGCCGCTGGCCTGCCAGAGTTTCGGATACATACTGATGTTGGTAAAGCCTGGCAGGGTGTTGATCTCATTGATCACCACCTCATTGTCGGCCGTTAAGAAGACGTCGACACGTGCCATGCCGGCGCAGCCCAGCGCCTGATACGCCTGAATGGCGATCTCGCGGATTTTGTCGTTGATGTGGGGATCAATCGCCGCAGGAACCACCACTTTCGCGCCGTTATCGTCAATGTATTTGGTGTCGTAGGCATAGAAATCACTGTTGAGCACGATCTCGCCACAGGTGCTGGCCTGCGGGTGATCGTTACCCAGCACGGCGCACTCGATCTCGCGCCCCTTGATCCCTTGCTCCACCACCACTTTGTGATCGAATTCGAACGCGAGGTCGACCGCCTGCGCGTACTGCGCTTCGCTGGTGACTTTACTGACGCCGACAGACGATCCCTGATTGGCGGGCTTAACGAACAGCGGCAGGCCAAGACGGGCTTCTACCTCGGCAAAACTTATCGTGTTGCGATTGGCGCGCGTCAGCGTAATAAACGGCGCGATATTCAGTCCGGCATCACGCAACAAGCGTTTGGTGACGTCTTTATCCATGCATGCTGCTGAACCCAGCACGTCGGAACCAACGAAGGGCAGATTCGCCACGCGCAGCATTCCCTGCAGGGAACCATCTTCACCCAGCGTGCCGTGCACAATCGGGAAAATCACGTCTACGGTCGGCAGCGGCTGGCCATTCTGCGCATCAATCAACTGCTGCTCGTGTCTGCCCGGAACCTGCGCAAGGCTGGTCGCAGAAGGACGCAGCGCAATGTGCGCAGGATCGTTTGCATTGAGCAGATAATTGCTGGCATCGCTGACGTGCCACTGCCCTTGCTTATCAATGCCTAACAGCACGACGTCAAAGCGGGTCTTGTCGATGGCATCGACAATATTTTTTGCCGATTGCAATGACACTTCATGTTCCGCTGATTTACCACCAAATACGATTCCTACCCGCAACTTTGCCATCTTAAACCCATTCCTTCGAACGCAAAGCGTATACATTACCACGACAAAACGAGGGATTCGCGGGCTTCTGCCATAATGTTAGGGAGAATTACACGGGAGGGCGCGTGAGAGGAAAAGTCTGGCTGACGATGATGATTCTGAGCGTGGCGTGTGGCGTGGGATATCGCTATCTGCCGTCTTATTACAACCCGCTCGCCCCTCTTGAGTTATCCGATCCGCCAAACTGGCTTACCCAATTTAAGCTTAAACGTCTGACGCCAGCGCGCTGTCAGACGCTGTTGCAGCAGGCAAACGAGCAGAAGCTGATCACGTCGCAGCCTGTCGCCGACAGCGCTGGCGAATGTCCTTTAACCGACGTAGTACGGGTGCGGGATTTTGGCGTCGTCAAACTGAGCAGCAGCTTCCTTGCCTCCTGTCCGTTAGCATTGCGTTCCGCGTTGTATGTTGGGCAGCAGGCTGCACCGTTGACGGAACGTCTGATGATGAGCCAACTGACCCGGATCGAGCATCTCGGCAGCTACGCCTGCCGCAACATTTACCATCGCCCTGATGCACGCCGTAGTGAACACGCCAGCGCACAGGCCCTGGATATCAGCGGCTTTATTCTCGCCGACGGGCGACACGTCACCGTTCTGCGCGGCTGGAAGCAGGAAGAAAGCGCAACGTGGCTGCGGGCGCTGCTCAGTGCGAGCTGTCAATATTATGGCAACGGCCTGGGGCCGGACTATAACGCCGCTCACGCCAACCATTTTCACCTGGGGATACGGGGATTTGGCCTCTGTCGCTAAGCATAAAGCCCTGTCGCTTGTTGGGTTTTAATGTGATGTATTTCACAAATCTGGTGAACGGGAAGATAAAATATCAAATTGCGCGCCACCGCACCTGAGGATCCCCTGACAGACGTGGAGATTGCTAAACTAGCCGGCGTTTTCTGCTATTTATCACGATGAGCGTTTATGGAATCCTGGAAAGTTAATCTTATTTCCGTCTGGTTCGGCTGCTTTTTTACCGGTCTGGCAATCAGTCAAATCCTGCCGTTTTTGCCGCTCTATATTTCGCAGCTTGGGGTGACCTCCCACGAAGCGCTCTCGATGTGGTCAGGGCTGACGTTCAGTGTCACATTCCTAATTTCCGCGATTGTTTCTCCGCTCTGGGGCAGCCTGGCAGACCGTAAAGGTCGCAAGCTGATGCTGCTACGCGCCTCGCTCGGCATGGCGATTGCGATACTGTTGCAGGCTTTTGCCACCAACGTCTGGCAGCTTTTTCTGTTGCGCGGCATCATGGGCTTAACGTCTGGCTATATTCCTAACGCGATGGCACTGGTGGCGTCTCAGGTGCCCCGCGAACGTAGCGGATGGGCGCTCAGTACGCTGGCGACCGCGCAAATCAGCGGCGTGATTGGCGGCCCGTTGATGGGCGGGTTTATTGCCGATCATGTGGGGTTACGCCCGGTCTTTTTTATCACCGCAATGCTGTTGGTCGTCAGCTTTATGGTCACACTCTTTTTGATTAAAGAAGGCGTGCGTCCGACGCTGAAAAAGAGCGAACGGTTGAGCGGGAAAGCCGTATTTGCGTCGCTGCCTTATCCGGCGCTGGTGATCAGTCTGTTTTTCACCACCCTGGTGATTCAGTTATGTAATGGCTCAATCAGCCCGATTCTGGCGTTATTTATTAAGTCGATGGCCCCGGACAGTAATAATATTGCTTTTCTGAGTGGCTTAATTGCCTCGGTGCCTGGGGTCTCCGCGCTTATCTCCGCGCCCCGGTTGGGTAAACTCGGGGATCGCATCGGCACTGAAAGGATCCTGATGGCAACGCTGATTTGTGCGGTGGTGCTGTTTTTTGCCATGTCATGGGTTACGACGCCCTTTCAGCTCGGGGTATTACGTTTTCTGCTCGGTTTTGCCGATGGCGCCATGCTGCCCGCGGTTCAGACGCTGCTGGTCAAATACTCCAGTGACCAAATAACCGGGCGTATTTTTGGATATAACCAATCGTTTATGTACCTTGGCAATGTCGCGGGCCCGCTGATGGGCGCGACGGTTTCAGCCATGGCAGGATTCCGTTGGGTATTTATTGCCACCGCCATTATCGTGATGATTAACATTTGTCAGTTAGCCCTGGTTCTGCGCCAGCGGCGAAATATCCGCAAGCGGGCGTGAAGCGGTTAAAAAAATGACTTAAGTAAAACTGATCGTTTTTTATCATAACTTTAGATTATGGCCAGGGGTGACTATTTTATTCCTGGCTTTTAATTTAGCGTTCTGTTTCCGCGCGAGAAACGTTTCGCTCACCGTATTCTGTGATTATTTACGCAAAGTCTTTCCTTTCTTATAAAAATACTACTTTCAGACTCTAGGCAGCATGGATTCATAGTGATAACGTCAGCCTTCTTTGGATAAGGAAATGCGGTCATGAAAAATCTAATAGCTGAGTTGTTGCTTAAGCTTGCCCAGAAAGAGGAAGAGTCGAAAGAACTGGTTGCTCAGGTAGAAGCATTAGAGATTATCGTCACAGCGATGCTGCGTAATATGGCTCAGAACGAGCAGCAAATGCTGATTCATCAGGTAGAGGGCGCGCTTGACGGCGTAAAGCCCGATGCCAGCATTCCGGATAACGATAAGGAGTTGCTGCGCCAGTATGTACAAAAGTTGTTGAGGCATCCTCGTTACTAGTTTTATCCCGTTTCTGTGCTGTCATAAACCTGTCATATCAGAGACCTATAGTCGCTTTGTTTTTTATTTTAAGTGTATTAAGTACATGGAGAAAATAAAGTGAAACAAAGCGCTATTGCTCTTGCATTGTTACCGCTGCTGTATATCCCTGTTAGCTATTCTGAAACGTCGTCAATGGCGGTTCTGGATAACCGTGCCGCACAGGGTGATATTACAACGCCTGGCGGAGCACGCCGATTATCGGCCGATCAAACACAGGCATTGCGCGAATCACTGAATGATAAACCGGCTAAAAATATTATTTTATTGATTGGCGATGGTATGGGTGATTCGGAAATTACGGCTGCGCGAAATTATGCTGAAGGCGCGGGTGGGTATTTTAAAGGGATTGATGCCTTACCGCTGACCGGCCAATACACCCACTATGCGCTGAATAAAAAGACCGGCAAGCCGGATTACGTGACGGATTCTGCTGCATCAGCAACCGCATGGACAACCGGCGTGAAAACCTACAACGGCGCGCTGGGCGTCGATATTCACGAAAAAGATCATACGACGCTGCTGGAAATGGCGAAAGCGGCGGGGCTGGCGACGGGTAACGTCTCAACCGCCGAGCTGCAGGATGCCACGCCAGCCGCGCTTGTGGCGCATGTGACATCACGTAAATGCTATGGCCCGAGCGTAACGAGCGAGAAATGCCCGACGAATGCGCTGGAAAAAGGCGGCAAAGGCTCGATCACCGAACAACTACTGAATGCCCGTGCGGATGTCACGCTGGGCGGCGGCGCGAAAACGTTCGCCGAAACCGCAACGGCCGGCGAGTGGCAGGGCAAAACGCTGCGTGAACAGGCCGAGGCCCGTGGTTACCAGTTGGTCGGCGATGCGGCCTCGCTGGCGGCGATTGGCGAAGCCAGTCAGGACAAACCGTTGCTGGGACTGTTCTCTGACGGCAACATGCCTGTGCGCTGGGAAGGCCCAAAAGCGTCTTACCACGGCAATATTGATAAGCCTGCCGTAACCTGTACGCCGAATCCAAAACGCGATGAGACCGTACCGACGCTGGCGCAAATGACCGACAAAGCCATTGAGTTGTTGAGCAAAAATGAGAAGGGATTCTTCCTGCAGGTGGAAGGGGCCTCCATCGATAAACAGGATCACGCCGCCAATCCTTGCGGACAGATCGGCGAGACGGTGGATCTGGACGAAGCGGTGCAGCGCGCGCTGGCCTTTGCGAAAAAAGAGGGTAACACGCTGGTGATTGTCACCGCCGATCACGCTCACGCCAGCCAGATCGTCGCGCCAGAGACCAAAGCGCCGGGTCTGACCCAGGCATTAAACACCAAAGATGGCGCCGTAATGGTGATCAGCTATGGCAACTCCGAAGAGGAATCGCAGGAGCATACCGGCAGCCAGCTGCGTATTGCGGCCTATGGTCCTCATGCAGCCAACGTGGTGGGGCTGACCGATCAAACCGACCTGTTCTATACCATGAAAGCGGCGTTAGGCCTGAAATAATCCAACCCCCGGCAGGATAACTTTTGCTGCCGGGTGGTTTTTTTATCGTTAGCAGCCAGACTTATCTGAATATCCCCCGCGCTGACGTGCGGGAGATAGTCGAGTGAATACTCAAAAAAGGATGGTGCTATGAAAATAACATTACTGGTTACCCTATTGTTTGGTTTGATCTTTTTAACGACCGTTGGTGCGGCAGAGAAAACATTAACGCCGCAACAGCAGCGCATGACTACCTGTAATCAACAGGCGACGGCGAAAGCGTTGAAAGGAGATGCCCGTAAGACGTACATGAGCGATTGCCTTAAAAACAGCAAATCCGCTCCCGGTGAAAAAAGCCTGACGCCGCAGCAGCAAAAAATGCGTGAATGCAACGTCCAGGCGACGGAACAATCGCTGAAAGGTGACGATCGCAGTAAGTTTATGAGTGCCTGCCTGAAGAAAGCGGCCTAGCGCCGACCTAGTGCTTACGGGTGAGCAAAGAAAAACGCTCACCCGAAATATCATACTTTCCCCGCCAGACCCGTCTCTATAATTTGGGAAAATTGTTTCAGAATGTTCCCAAAAAATAATGAATGACGAAAACTTTTACAAAAAAGCGGTCGATCTCGATGAAACCTCTCTTTTATCGCAGCAAAACGACCATCAACGCTCTGGACTGCGATTCGCCCGGCGAGTAAGAGTGCCGCGCGCAGTGGCGCTGGGGGGAATGTTTTTCCCTGTCGCCGCCGCGCTGGTCGCGAACCCTGTCCCCGGTGTCTGGTGGTTGTTGCTGGTGGGATGGGCGTTCGTCTGGCCACATCTGGCCTGGCAAATCGCCAGCAGAGCCGTCGACCCGCTGAGTCGGGAATTTACCAATTTGAAAACGGATGCGGTACTCGCCGGAATGTGGATGGGACTGATGGGCGTCAATGCGCTGCCTTCTTCCGCGTTGTTGATGATCATCTGTATGAATCTGATGGGCGCAGGCGGTGTGCGACTGTTTGTTGCCGGACTTGCCCTGATGGTCGTCGCCTGTCTGGTCACATTGCAGTTGACGGGGGCCTCTCTGGCGTTAAGAAGTGCGCCGCTGGAAGGGGTACTGACGCTGCCGGTCATCGTGATTTACCCGCTGTTATTCTCGTGGATTAGCTATCAGGCCGCGACAAAGCTGGCGCTGCACAAGCGCCGGTTGCAGGTGATGAGTACCTGTGATGGCATGACGGGGGTTTACAACCGACGACACTGGGAAATATTACTGCGCAACGAATTTGAGCACTGTCGTCGCCAGCATCGGGATGCCACGCTGCTGATCATCGATATCGACCACTTCAAAAGTATTAACGACACCTGGGGTCATGACGTTGGCGATGAAGCCATTCTGGCGCTGACCCAACAGCTGAGAATGACCCTGCGCGGAAGCGATGTGATAGGGCGTTTTGGCGGTGATGAATTTGCGGTGATTATGTGCGGTACGCCAGCCGAGAGCGCCATCGCGGCGATGTCACGGGTTCATGAGGGGTTACGCGGGTTACGTCTGGCCTGCGCGCCGCAGGTCATTTTGCATATCAGCGTTGGCGTTGCGCCGCTGACGCCGCAGTTTGGTCACTATCGTGAATGGCTGAAATCGGCCGATCTGGCGCTCTACAAAGCAAAGAATGCCGGACGTAACCGCACCGAAGTGGCGGCCTGACGTCCGGTTGTTCACTCAGGATTTACTGAGTTTGTCTGATTTCTCCATACACTTCGCCATCGCTTCAATCACCGCCGCACGAAATCCTCGCTCTTCCAGTACACGGACCGCTTCAATCGTCGTGCCGCCGGGCGAACAGACCATATCTTTCAGTACGCCAGGATGCTCGCCCGTTTCCAGTACCATCTTCGCGGATCCCATGACCGCCTGAGCGGCAAATTTGTAAGCCTGCGCGCGTGGCATACCGCCCAGAACTGCGGCATCTGCCATCGCTTCGATAAACATGAAAACATATGCCGGGGCGGAACCGCTGACGCCAACCACCGGATGAATCATCGACTCGGCAATCACTTCGGCTTCGCCAAAGCAGCGGAAAATATTCAGCACATCCGCGGTATCTTCCGGGGTAACCAGCGCGTTTGGCGTCACTGAGGTCATCCCGGCATTAACCAGCGACGGCGTGTTTGGCATCGCGCGTACGATTTTCCGGTCGTGTCCCAGCGCACGGGCGAGTTGATCGAGAGTCACGCCTGCCGCAATAGAAACCACCAGCGACTCTTTGTTGAGGCTGGAGGTTACCTCGCTGAGCACTTTGATCATAATGCCCGGCTTCACGGCGCCGAAAACAATATCCGCCACCTGGGCGACTTCCTGGGCGGACTGCGCGACGTTGATCCCATACTGATCGTGCAACGCGGCAACTTTATCGGGGGAAGGGGTGTAGACCCAGATCTGGCCAGGAAGCACCTGACCGCTGGCAATCAGACCGCCGAGGATCGCTTTCCCCATATTACCGCAGCCGATAAAACCGATTTTCTTCTCCATCTCGTCACTCCCTATGGGTGATAGTTGTTGTTTTGTTTGATAAAGCCTAGCTTAGCGCGGATTGAAAGACGCATGAAGGATAAACAGCACTTTGCCGCAGCGCAAAAGCACGAGACAATAGCCGATTGCACAAGAGACGGGAGACAGTATGACCATATGGGTGGATGCGGATGCGTGTCCGAACGTAATTAAAGAGATCCTCTATCGTGCCGCCGGACGCATGCAAATGTCGCTGATTCTGGTGGCGAACCAGAGCCTGCGCGTGCCGCCGTCGCCGTATATCCGTACGCTGCGCGTGCCTGCGGGATTTGATGTGGCGGATAACGAGATTGTGCGCCAGTGTACGGCGGGCGATCTGGTCATTACTGCCGATATCCCGTTGGCCGCCGAAGTGCTGGCAAAAGGCGCGTCGGCGCTCAATCCGCGCGGTGAGCGCTATACCGAATCGACCATTCGCGAACGTCTGACGATGCGCGATTTTATGGATACATTGCGCGCCAGCGGGATCCAGACGGGGGGGCCGGATAGCCTCTCTGCGCGCGATCGTCAGCATTTTGCGGCGGAACTGGAAAAGTGGTGGCTGGAAGTTCAGCGCAGAAAAGCGTGAATGTAATTTATTTTTTACACTTTCCTCAGCGCTATTTCTTGATATAGTAGGGCATAGATTGATATTTTCACTTTTTGTGGAATAAATTCTTTACACTTAACGCTGTACTAGTTTGATGGTATGATTATTCCTTTAATGACATCTGATCCTGCCGCTTTGCGGCCTTCTGGGGAACGCCCACTATGACGCAACCGCTTTATCTTGTTGGCCCACGCGGCTGTGGAAAGACAACGGTTGGCATGGCGCTGGCTACGGCAATTGGCTGTCGGTTTGTCGATACCGATCAATGGCTGCAGTCGCAGGTACAAATGACCGTCGCGGAAATCGTCGAGCGAGAAGGCTGGCCGGGATTTCGAGCCAGAGAGACGGCTGCGCTGGAGGCGGTGACTGCACCGTCAACGGTGGTGGCGACCGGTGGGGGAATCATTCTCACTGACTATAACCGCCACTTTATGCGGGATAACGGCATCGTCATTTATTTAAGCGCGCCGGTCCCGACGCTGGTGAATCGTCTTGAGGCCTCGCCTGAAGAGGAGTTGCGTCCCACCCTGACCGGTAAACCTTTGAGCGAAGAGGTGCAAGAGGTGCTGCAACAGCGGGATATTTTGTATCGCGAGGCGGCCCATTTCATCATTGACGCGGCGAATTCACCTGACCAGGTGATTTCTGAAATTCAGCGCAGGCTGGCGCAGAGCGCGCTGTGCAAACAAGGCGGGGTCTATACTTAAACTTCATTCGACAGAAGGAAGCACTATGCCAACCAAACCGCCTTATCCACGCGAAGCGTATATTGTCACCATTGAGAAAGGAACGCCGGGACAGACGGTCACCTGGTACCAGTTGCGCGCCGATCACCCGAAACCGGATTCGTTAATCAGCGAGCATCCCAGCGCGCAGGAAGCGATGGATGCGAAAGCCCGTTACGAAGACCCGGATAAAACCTGACGACTGAACGGCTCGGAATGGAATCTGAGCGAGTATAAACCCAACCTGCATCACATTTTTCACCGATGAATCGTTGTACCTGAAAACTAACATCAAACAATAACAATCTATTACTGGAATGATCTGGAATCTTTACACAGCGACTTGTGCTGCGCCTGCTACGCTTTTTTGCATTTGCAAAGGTAAGTGTCGGCAGTGGTGCAGCGCATTTGCCCGGGAATAAACGACGAAGTAAAAAAGAAGGTGGAAAAAATGAGTGCGTCGTTGGCTATCCTCACAATCGGTGTTGTACCCATGAGTGAAGTCTTACCGCTTCTGACTGAGTACATCGACGAACAACATATCACCCATCACAGTTTGCTCGGAAAAATGAGTCGTGATGACGTTCTGGCGGAATATGCGCTGGAATCTGACGAAGACCCGCTGTTAACCCTGCTTAACGATAATGAACTGGCTTATGTTTCACGGCAGAAAGTGGAACGCGATCTGCAAAGCGTCATCGAAGTGCTGGATAACCAGGGCTACGACGTCATTTTACTGATGAGTACCGTGTCGATTGCCAGCATGACCGCCCGTAACAGCATTCTGCTTGAGCCGCTGCGTATTATTCCACCGCTGGTGGCCTCAATTGTCGATGGTCACCAGGTGGGGGTGATTGTGCCGGTTGAAGATCTGATGGCCGATCAAGCGGAGAAATGGCAGGTTTTACAGTCGCCGCCGCTGTTCTCGCTGGCGAATCCGGTTCACGGCAGTACCCAGCAGTTGATTGAAGCCGGGAAAGATCTGCTGGAACAGGGGGCGGATGTCATCATGCTCGACTCCCTGGGTTTTCATCAGCGCCACCGCGATGTCCTGCAAAAATCGCTCGATGTCCCGGTGCTGCTCTCTAATGTGCTGATTGCGCGACTGGCTTCAGAACTGCTGGTTTAATTTTGCGTGACAGGCCAAAGGGCTGCCCCCTATATTGGTTGTCAATTTACCAACGAGACAGGGCCCGTTTATGCTTCAAAGTAACGAATACTTTTCCGGCAAAGTAAAATCAATCGGCTTTACCAGCAGCAGTACTGGCCGTGCCAGTGTGGGTGTGATGCTGGAAGGTGAATACACCTTCGGTACCGCGGAGCCTGAGGAGATGACGGTCGTAAGCGGCGCGTTGAATGTGTTACTGCCGGATGCCACCGAATGGAAAGTGTATGCCGCAGGAGAGGTATTCAACGTCCCGGGCCATAGCGAGTTTCATTTACAGGTCGCAGAACCGACCTCATATCTTTGTCGCTATCTGTAATATTTTTCCCTCTCCGTGTGGAGAGGGAATCTTCGTTTAGCGCTGCGCTTCGCCGCCTAAACCTTCCACCAGATTCTGAATCAACGCGGCGAGTTCACCGGTCATCAGGATAAAGTCCGCGTCGAAACGCTGGGCGAAATCTTCCCGGTCGATATCTTCGTTTTGATCGCGCAGCTCGTCGCTGAATTTCAGCCGTTTAATCGACGCGTCATCGCAGATCATAAACTGAATACGCTGCTGCCAGTCGAGCGCCAGCTTGGTCACCACTTTACCCGCTTCAATGTGGACGGCGATCTCGTCGCTCACCAGATCCTGTTTCTTCGCCCGGATCACGCCGCCGTCTTCCAGCATGGCTTTCAGTTCAGCTTCGTCGAGTAACTGGAAGCCCTGAGCCACGGAGCCAGAACGCACCCACTCGGTGAGCGTCAGCTCAATCGGGTTTTCCAGCGCCAGTGGAACCACCGGCAGAGAACCGAGGCTTTTACGCAGCAGCGCCAGCGTATCTTCCGCTTTTTTCGCGCTTGCGCAATCCACCATGATCAACCCGTTTACGGTGTCGATCCACATCATGGTCTGACTAAAGCGGCTAAAGGCGCGCGGCAGTAGCGAATGCAGCACTTCATCCTTCAGCGAGTCTTTCTCGGTTTTCTTCAGCTTACGCGCCTGTTCGGCTTCCAGTTTGGCGATCTTCGCTTCCAGCGCCTGTTTGATCACCGGAGAAGGCAGGATCTTCTCTTCTTTACGCGCGCAAATCAAAATCTGGCCGTTATTGGTATGCGTCAACGCATCGCTGTGCGATCCCATTGGCGGCACCCAGCCCGTCTTTGCCATATCCTGGCTACCGCAAGGGGTAAACGTCATTGAGGCTAGCTGTTTTTCCATCTCCTCGGCACGCAATGAAATATCGCGGCTAAGACGGTAAACCATTAAATTTTTGAACCACAGCATGATAATTTCCACGGCCTTGTCGTTAAATCCAGCGCGTATAGTAACGAATTGTGGGCAGGCTTGCATTGCCATTCCCAATCCCTCGCTCTACTCTGTTGATATTCCCAAAAAAAGAGGAACACCGTGTGCGTATTGGTATTGATTTAGGCGGCACCAAAACGGAAGTGATCGCGCTCAGTGAGGCAGGGGAGCAACTGTTCCGCCATCGTCTGCCGACGCCGCGAAATGACTATCAGCAAACCATCGAAACCATTGCCACACTGGTGGCGATGGCGGAGCAGACCACCGGGCAAACGGGGACGGTAGGGATAGGGATCCCGGGTTCCATTTCGCCTTACACCGGTGTCGTAAAAAATGCTAACTCCACCTGGCTGAACGGACAGCCGTTTGATAAGGACCTTAGCGCTCGTCTGCAGCGTGATGTTCGTCTGGCGAATGACGCGAACTGTCTGGCGGTCTCTGAGGCGGTCGACGGCGCCGCCGCCGGGGCGCAGACGGTTTTTGCAGTGATTATTGGCACCGGCTGCGGCGCGGGTGTGGCGCTCTACGGTCGGGCGCACATTGGTGGCAACGGGACGGCGGGCGAGTGGGGGCACAACCCTTTGCCGTGGATGGACGAGGATGAGCTTCGCTACCGTGAAGAAGTCCCCTGCTACTGTGGAAAACAGGGATGCATTGAGACGTTTATTTCCGGCACCGGGTTTGCCACCGATTACCATCGCCTGAGCGGTAACCCGCTAAAAGGCAGTGAAATTATCCGCCTGGTGGAGGAACAAGACGCGCTGGCAGAACTGGCGCTCAGCCGCTATGAGCTGCGGCTGGCGAAATCGCTGGCCCATGTGGTGAATATTCTCGACCCGGATGTTTTCGTTCTCGGCGGCGGAATGAGCAACATTGACCGCCTGTACAAAACGATACCGCAGTTGATTAAACCGTTTGTGTTCGGTGGAGAGTGTGAAACGCCGGTACGTAAGGCTCTGCACGGTGACTCCAGCGGCGTGCGCGGCGCGGCGTGGCTGTGGCCGCAGAAATAAGGTTATTACCCAGAATCGTGCCCGGTGCGTGGCAGGCTCTCAGCCTGCTACTACTGCCGGATCGGATTTATGTTTCATGCGGCTGTACAGCAATAACGACGACATGGCGGAAAATGACAGCAGCGCCGCAGGAAGCGCCACATAGTTGTAAGAAAAGCCCAGCGTCAGCATCATCCCTCCACAATACGCGCCGATGGCGCTACCGAGATTAAAGGCGATTTGTCCGCCCGCCGCGCCCAGCATTTCACCGCCTTTAGCATTTTGCAGTAGCAGGATTTGCAAGGGCGCGGAGAGCGCAAACAGTCCTGCGCAGCAGATGAAGGCGAACGTCAGCGAGGCAAGTTTGATATCTCCCAGCAAGAACAGCAGCAACAGGGCGAGGACGATAACAAAACCCGTGGTTGCGGCAATGCTGAGCGGCGAAAACCGGCCCGATAGCCGACCACTGAGCAGATTTCCCAACACCATTCCTGACCCGACCAGCATCATAATGAAGGTCATGCTCGCTTCCGGGAAGCCCGAGATGTACATCATGTAGGGCTTAACGTAGCTGAACCAGGCAAACACGCCAGCGTTACCGAACATCGTGGCGGCGAAAATCAGCCAGGGCGCGGAATTTTTCAGAAAGTGAAACTGCTCGCGCAGTCTGCCTTTTGCCTCATCGCGAAGATCGGGGATCCAGAAGGCAATGGAGCAAATCACCGCGATGTTAAATACCGCGATCAGCAGAAAAGTATACCGCCAACTGAATTCCTGACTGAGAAACGTCCCTAATGGGATCCCGGCCAGATTCGCCACGGTCATGCCGGAGATCATACCGGCCACCGCGGCAGTCACTTTCCCTGGTCGGGCGAGCTTCGACAGAATGATCGCGCCGACGCCAAAGAAGGCGCCATGCGGAAAGCCTGAAACCAGTCTGCCGATCGCCAGCATGGCGTAAGAAGAGGAGAGGGTGAAGATAGCGTTGCCAATGACGCATAAGGTCACCAGAAACAGCAAAATATGCTTGAGGGAAAAGCGGCTGGAAAAGAGGGCGATGATGGGTGCACCCAGCACCACGCCAAAGGCGTAATACGAAATCATATGCCCGGCGGTCGGAATTGATATGCCGACATCGCGTGCCAGTTCCGTCAATACCCCCATAATGCCGAATTCGGCCATGCCGAGGCCAAATGTCCCCAGCGCCAATGCGAAAATCGCCTTTTTCATACCACCTGCCGTTATTTCAAGCGCGGGTTAAGCGCGACGGCTGCGAAAACCGCAGCCAATAGTGTATAGCTTGCGGATAAGTCTGCCGTATTGCCATTCCTTATCCGTCTTTGTGTATTGACGATCGTGCTACATACGTTGCTCCGAAAGCGATTCGTTATTCTACGGCAAACATTCTGTCGAGTTTGCTGTAGCCCAGTCCGTTGATTTTCTTCACCTTGATCTGCACCGGGATCCGTTCTTTCATCGCTTCCACATGGCTAATCACGCCAATGGTTTTGCCGCTGGCGTTGAGCGCATCCAGCGCATCAAGGGCGGTATCCAGCGTTTCACTGTCGAGCGTGCCAAAGCCTTCGTCAAGGAACAGCGAGTCAATGCGCGTTTTGTGGCTGACCAGATCGGAGAGCGCCAGCGCCAGTGCGAGACTGACCAGGAAACTTTCGCCACCGGAAAGGGTACGGGTATCGCGCACGGCGTCGGCCTGCCAGGTGTCGACCACCTCCAGTTCCAGCGCTTCACTGGCTTTGCGCTGTAGCAGATAGCGACCATGGAGACGGGTCAACTGGTTGTTCGCCAGCCAGACCAGGTTATCCAGCGTCAGCCCTTGGGCGAATTTGCGGAATTTATCCCCCTCTTTAGAGCCGATCAGCGCATTCAGGTAGCCCCAGTCTTCAACCTGTTGCATCGCGTTGTCGATTTTTTGCATCAACGTCTGCTGCTGCTGGCGATTGTCGCTGTCCTGTTTTAGCTGTTGGCGTATTTCGCCCTGACGCGTGGCGTTGTCGCGTACCCGATCGTTTAACTGCGCCACGGTTTGCTGAACATGCTCAATCGACTGTGTGGGATCCAGACCCGCTGGCGGCTGTTGCTGATGTGCCGCCAGCGCCTGCGCCGATTGTGCGGCGAGCGTCTGTGCCTGCTGAACCTGATTTTCCAGCGACTGTTTTAGCTGTTCCAGACGCGTGACCGCCTCGTCATCCAGCAGCGCGGCAAGAAATGCCGCCTGATCGGCAAATATACTGTGCTCAAGCGCAGCATCGAACTGCGCCTGCGCATCGGCAGCGCGCTGAGTTTCCTGCTTCTCCTGCTGCTGTAATGTCTGCAATTGACTGTGCAGCGACACGCACTCGTCATGAACCTGACGCCAGTTTTCCAGCGTCACGCTTGCATCATCTTCAGCGTCGGTATCGGCGACGGGCAGCGTCTCGAGCAGCGGGGTGAGTTGCGCGATGCGCGCCTGTAACGCCGTCAACTCCGTCTGCCGCTGTTGCCATGTTTGTGCATCCGCCGCGCGCGCGTCTAACCATGCTTCCTCGCTGCCTTCCTCAGGAAGTGACAACGTATAGCGGCTTAACTGGGCTGCCAGCGTCGCCTGGCGCTGGTCGATTTGCTGGCGGAACTGCGCCACCTGTTGCGCATGGGCGGTAATTTGCGCTTGTAGATCATGGCGCTGGTTGAGCTGGTAGAGTTGCTGCTCGTGTTCATCCTGCGCCATCAACCAGGGTTGAATATCCTCCTGCGGCTGTAACGTGACGTTCAGTGCGCCGATCGTGGCTTGCCACTGTTGAGTGAGCGCTTGCTCTTCTTTAACCAGCGCCTGCGCTTCGCTTTCATCACGCTGAAGCTGCTGGTTGACGGCCTCTGATTGTCCCCGCAGGGTGGCGCCTTCATCGGCCAGCGATTTGACTTCTTTTTCCAGCGCATCGCGTCGCGCCTGATTAACACCGGGTTCGAGTGCCTGATACGCCGCGACAGCAGGATGGGTGGTGGAACCGCAAAGCGGGCAGGGCTGGCCGGACTGCAACTGCGCACGCTGGCTTTCCAGATCCTTGATCCGTGCTTCCTGCTCACAGAGCGTTTTAACATCCTGATACTGCTGATATTTATCTTTATACTGCTGGCGTTTAGCCTCCAGCAGGGTGTTGAGTCGGGCCAGTTCCTGTTTGTTATGCGTCATCGTCGCCTGAAGCTGACTCAAACGCGTCAGTCGGGGAACAATCTGACCATGGAGCGAAAGCAGTTGCTGGCGCAGGGGGCGCTGTTGCGCATGCTTCGCCAGCGCAACAGCGACTTCATCCGCCGTCAGATTGAGCGTCACCGGCGGCAGCGATTCCAGCTTGCGGCTGTCGTTGACCTGCTGTTGCTGCCATTTTGCCAGTTGAACGTTATCGCTGGCCTGCTGAGCAAAAAGGGCGCGCCATCCTCCTAACTCGTTGCTCCACAGGCGAAAGCGATCGTGTTCGTTTAGCCACTCGCTTAGCGTCTGTTGCGTGGCGAGCAGGGCAGTGGACTGCCGCTCAGCCTGGCGGCGGATGTGATTGCGAAGCGTGAATCTACTCTGTAAGCGAGCATTCACTTCGTTAATCTGCTGACGAGTGCGGGAAACGGTAGCAGATTGCTCCTGAATGCGCTCCCACAGTGGGCGCAACGCTCTGGCGGGCTGCGCAAGGCTGAGCGCTGCCAGCTGTGGTTGGGCGTTTTCCAGCGCTTCCTGTGCAACCTGCAGCATTTGCTGACGCTGGTTCGCGTCGGCCTGCAGTTCGCGCTGTCGCGTCAGCCAGTTCAGTTGCTGTTGTCCTGTCTGCTGTTGGGCGACCAGTTGTTTCTCTTCGTCAGTGAGTGCCTGCAAACTTTCTGTCAGCGTCTGCAACGCCTCTGGCGCTAACAGCGCGACGCCGCTGGCCTGCGCCTGTAATTTTTCCAGTTCGGTGCGTGCGCTTTTGTGCTGCTCAAAAACCTGAGCGGAAATCTGGCCGTAAATTTCCGTGCCGGTCAGTTCTTCCAGCAGTTCCGCTCGCTCCTTCGGTTTAGCGTTGAGGAAGGCGGCGAACTGCCCCTGTGAGAGCAGCATTGAGCGGGTAAAGCGGCCGTAATCCAGCCCGGTCAGTTCCGCCGTCATCTCCAGTTTGTCTTTCACTTTATCGGCAAGGATTTTCCCGTCGGCACAGCGCGCCAGTTCAACGCGCGGAACCTGCAAATTACCGTCGGGCTGGTTGCGCGCCCGGTTTTGGCTCCAGAACGCACGATACGCTTCGCCTTTGACTTCAAACTCCACTTCCGCCAGACATTCCGCCGTATCGCGGGTCATCAGATCGTTCTGCGATTGCGACACGGTATTCAGGCGCGGCGTCTCGTGGTACAGCGCCAGGCAAATCGCGTCGAGCAGAGTGGTTTTTCCCGCCCCGGTAGGCCCGGTAATCGCAAACAGTCCGTTGCTGGCAAAGGGTTCCACTGTGAAATCGACCTTCCATTCCCCTTTCAGCGAGTTGAGGTTTTTCAGGCGCAGACTGAGAATCTTCATGCCTCATGCTCCCCGGACAGTGTCTGTAGTGTGCGGTGAAAAAGTGATGTCAGGCGTTCACACTGAGGCGGCTCAAGTTCTTCCAGCGCCAGACGGCGGGTAAATACTTCATCCACGCTCAGTTCGCTCAGCGTTTCCCGGCGTTCGTTACTCAACATGCGTTCGCGCTGCTCCCGACTGCGGCGAACTAACAGCACCTCAACGGGCAGTGTTTCCGTCAGCGTCTGAATTTTCCGCTGCATGTCATGCAGGTATTCATCGGTGGTGATTTCAATATCCAGCCAGACCGGGGTTTCCAGCGGACTGTCACGCCACTGCTCCAGTTGTTCGGTAATGGCGGCAAGATCGCCCTTCAGCACAGCCAGCGGTTGCGTTACCGGAACAGTGAGCTCCTCGACGCTGGTTAATGCGCCGTCCTGGAAGTCCACCCGATGCACGTATTTGCTTTTGCCGCATTCGTCAAAGCTCAGCGCGATGGGCGAGCCGCAGTAGCGGATATGCTCCGTACCGCCAATTTTCTGCGCCCGGTGGATGTGACCCAGTGCGATATAATCGGCAGGCGGGAAATTTTGCGCCGGGAAAGCATCCAGCGTGCCAATATAAATGTCACGCACGGCGTCACTTTTGCTGGCACCCACGGTAGTCAGGTGGCCGGTGGCGATAATCGGCAGGGCGAGATCGCCACGCAACGCGCAGGCGGCCTCGTATTGCTGCTGGTAATAGTCGGTGATGGCACCCAGTAAATGCTGTTGTTTTTCCTGGCCAGAGAGTCCCGCCTGGCTGCTGATAATGTCGCGTGGGCGTAAAAATGGCACCGGGCACAGCACCGCGCCGGGCTGACCATCGCGACGATGCAGGATCTGCGGCGCGTGACCGGCGCTGGCCACAACCGTGGTATTGAGAAACGCCAGAATCTCACGGGATTCATTCAGCGTGGCGACGGAATCATGATTTCCCGCTAATACCACCAGATGACAGCCCGTTTGCTGTAGGTTGACCACAAAACGGTTATAGAGCTCGCGGGCATAGCTTGGCGGTGAGCCGGTATCGAAGATATCGCCTGCCACGATGATCGCGTCCACCTGTTGCTCAACCGCTGTTTCCAGCAGCCAGTCAAGAAAGGCCTGATGTTCAGCGGCACGGCTTTTGCTGTAGAAATTTTGTCCCAGATGCCAGTCAGAGGTGTGAAGGATGCGCATAACGGTTCCATGGCAAAAAAGCATAAAGGGGATTATAACCATTCGGGGGCTGTAATATCTCGTTTCTCGGGTGTCATAAATCAACAACCTAAGGTTAACGTCAGCACGCATTTTCATAAATCTGTCATAAAACTGACGCATAATGGCGCCGCATTAAGACAGATGATGATAAGCAACTTATATAACAGGGCAAATCATGGCGAGACGTATTCTGGTCGTAGAAGATGAAGCTCCAATTCGCGAAATGGTCTGTTTCGTGCTTGAGCAAAATGGCTTTCAGCCCGTTGAAGCTGAAGATTATGACAGTGCGGTGAACCAGCTTAATGAACCCTGGCCGGATTTGATCCTCCTTGACTGGATGTTGCCTGGTGGTTCTGGTCTACAGTTTATTAAACACCTCAAGCGTGAAGCGATGACCCGGGATATTCCGGTCATGATGTTGACCGCCAGAGGGGAAGAAGAGGATCGCGTACGCGGCCTGGAAACCGGCGCGGACGACTACATTACCAAACCGTTCTCGCCGAAAGAGCTGGTTGCCCGCATCAAAGCGGTGATGCGTAGGATTTCGCCGATGGCGGTGGAAGAGGTCATTGAGATGCAGGGGCTAAGCCTGGATCCCACCTCGCACCGCGTGATGACCGGCGAAAACCCGCTCGATATGGGGCCGACGGAATTTAAACTCCTGCATTTCTTTATGACGCATCCCGAGCGGGTTTACAGCCGTGAGCAACTGCTGAATCACGTCTGGGGCACCAACGTCTACGTTGAGGATCGCACGGTTGATGTGCATATTCGCCGTCTGCGTAAGGCGCTGGAAGCCAGCGGCCACGATCGGATGGTGCAGACGGTTCGCGGGACAGGGTATCGTTTTTCGACCCGTTTTTGAAAGGCAAGAACAAGAGCCTGGCTCTGAAGGGAGAGTGACCCGTGCTGGAACGGCTGTCATGGAAAAGGTTGGTGCTGGAGCTGATACTTTGCTGTATCCCGACCTTGATCCTAAGTGCATTTTTGGGTTACCTGCCGTGGTTTTTACTGGCATCGGTAACAGGACTGCTTATCTGGCATTTCTGGAATTTATTACGCCTCTCATGGTGGCTGTGGGTCGACAGAAGCATGACGCCGCCGCCGGGACGAGGCAGTTGGGAACCGCTGCTGTATGGGTTGCATCAGATGCAACTGCGCAATAAAAAGCGTCGTCGTGAGCTGGGCAATCTGATTAAACGCTTTCGCAGCGGGGCGGAGTCGCTGCCCGATGCGGTGGTGTTGACCACCGAAGAGGGGGGGATCTTCTGGTGTAACGGTCTGGCGCAACAGGTGCTGGGCTTACGCTGGCCGGACGATAGCGGACAGAACATCCTGAACCTGCTGCGTTATCCGGAGTTTACGCAGTACCTCAAGTTGCGGGATTTCAGCCGACCGTTAAATCTGGTGCTTAATACCGGCCGACACCTGGAAATCCGCGTCATGCCGTATACCGATAAGCAACTGCTGATGGTGGCGCGCGACATGACCCAGATGCACCAGCTCGAAGGCGCGAGACGCAATTTCTTCGCCAACGTGAGCCACGAACTGCGTACCCCGCTCACGGTGTTGCAGGGCTATCTTGAAATGATGCACGAGCAAACGCTGGAAGGGGCAACGCGCGAAAAAGCGCTGTTAACGATGCGCGACCAGACCTCGCGCATGGAAGGACTGGTGAAACAGTTGCTCACGCTGTCGAAAATCGAAGCCGCCCCGACGCTTCTGCTCAATGAGCAGGTCGATGTCCCTATGATGCTGCGGATGGTTGAACGCGAGGCGCAGACGCTCAGTCAGCAGAAGCACACGTTCAGTTTTGAGGTGGATAACCAGCTGAAAGTACTGGGGAATGAAGAGCAACTGCGTAGCGCGATGTCCAACCTGGTGTATAACGCGGTGAACCATACCCCAGCGGGAACCCATATCACCGTCCGCTGGTATGCGGCGCCGCACGGCGCGGAGTTTAGCGTGGAGGATAACGGACCGGGCATTGCGCCGGAACATATCCCACGGTTAACAGAGCGATTTTATCGGGTGGATAAAGCGCGATCGCGGCAAACGGGCGGCAGTGGACTGGGACTGGCTATCGTTAAACACGCGCTGAATCATCACGAAAGTCGCCTGATGATCGACAGTCAACCGGGTAAAGGGACGCGCTTTAGTTTTGTGCTGCCGGAACGATTAATTGCCAAAAAAAGTGCTTAAAGTGCAATCGTAAGGTTTTCTTTCCATAAGCCAGCTAATGCTGGCTTATTTTCTTTGCGGCTAAGATAACTCTGCTGAATTTATCAACGTCTGGTTGTTTTTTGTTCGCATGATAAGCCATGACTTTTTCTTTAGTATGGTGTTTTACACTAGTGTGAGATTTGATATCGCTATAATCTTCCGGTTTTTGGATCCCTCCTTGCTTTAAAACGTTATAAGCGTTTAAATTGCGCCCCAGATGCTGTCAGACTGACTGTATTCAGGCGGTAAATCGAAAAACTATTCTTTGCTTTCCTGGTTATGGGATATATCCCTCTGGAATGGCTTAAAAAAACCGCTGTTTCTTCCCGCAGGGAAAGACACTACGTTAATTTAATCAACACCACATCCACAGGCCGTAAGCTTTATGACCCATCAGTTAAAATCGCGCGATATTATTGCGCTGGGCTTTATGACTTTTGCGCTGTTCGTCGGCGCAGGGAACATCATCTTTCCTCCAATGGTTGGTTTGCAGGCAGGCGAAAACGTCTGGATGGCGGCATTCGGTTTTCTGATCACCGCTGTTGGGCTACCGGTGCTGACCGTTATCGCGCTGGCGAAAGTCGGTGGTGGCGTTGACAGTCTGAGTACCCCTATCGGTAAAGTGGCTGGCGTTTTGCTGGCGACCGTCTGCTATCTGGCCGTCGGACCGTTATTTGCTACGCCGCGTACCGCAACGGTCTCTTTTGAAGTGGGCATTGCCCCGCTGACCGGCGACTCGACGCTGCCGCTGTTTATCTACAGCGTGGTCTATTTTTCCATTGTCATTCTGGTGTCGCTCTATCCGGGCAAACTGCTGGATACCGTGGGTAACTTCCTGGCGCCACTGAAGATTCTGGCGCTGATTGTGCTCTCCGTTGCGGCCATCATCTGGCCTGCCGGCCCGATCAGTCATGCCATGGAAGCCTATCAGACGGCGGCATTCTCCAATGGTTTCGTTAACGGTTACCTGACGATGGATACGCTGGGCGCGATGGTTTTTGGCATCGTTATTGTTAACGCCGCCCGTTCTCGCGGCGTGACCGAAGCGCGTCTGCTGACCCGTTATACCGTCTGGGCTGGCCTGATGGCGGGCGTAGGATTAACGTTGCTGTACCTGGCGCTGTTCCGTCTCGGATCTGACAGCGCCACGCTGGTCGATCAGTCGGCGAACGGCGCGGCGATCCTGCATGCCTATGTTCAGCACACCTTTGGCGGTGCGGGTAGCCTGCTGCTGGCGGCGCTGATCTTCATCGCCTGTCTGGTAACGGCGGTCGGCCTGACCTGCGCCTGCGCGGAATTCTTCGCCCAGTATGTGCCGCTCTCCTACCGCACGCTGGTGTTTATTCTTGGCGGCTTCTCGATGGTGGTTTCTAACCTGGGGCTCAGCCATCTGATTCAGATTTCTATTCCGGTGCTGACGGCAATCTACCCGCCGTGTATCGCACTGGTTGTATTAAGTTTTACCCGCTCATGGTGGCATAATTCGACCCGCGTCATTGCTCCGGCAATGTTTATCAGCCTGATTTTTGGTATCCTTGATGGTATTAAAGCATCGGCAATCGGCGACGTGTTACCGGCCTGGACCCAGCGCTTACCGCTGGCGGAACAAGGTCTGGCGTGGTTAATGCCTACCGTCGTGATGGTGATCCTGGCGGTTGTCTGGGATCGCGCAGCAGGTCGACAGGTGACTTCCAGCGCACACTAAGATTGCGGAAAAAGTGTTTTAACCACGGGGCTATTACTGGCCCCGTGGTTTTTTATTGTGTTGATGGGTTAGGAATCGATGGAAAGTAATAACAAGCTGAAGCGTGGGCTAAGCACCCGACACATTCGCTTTATGGCCCTGGGCTCAGCAATCGGCACCGGGCTGTTTTATGGCTCTGCGGACGCCATCAAAATGGCCGGGCCGAGCGTGCTGCTGGCCTACATTATCGGTGGGGTGGCGGCCTATATCATTATGCGCGCGTTGGGGGAAATGTCTGTACACAACCCTTCCGCCAGCTCCTTTTCGCGCTATGCGCAGGAAAACCTCGGCCCGCTCGCCGGTTACATTACCGGCTGGACCTACTGTTTTGAAATCCTGATTGTCGCCATTGCCGACGTGACCGCGTTCGGCATCTATATGGGCGTCTGGTTTCCGACGGTGCCGCACTGGATCTGGGTGCTCAGCGTGGTGCTGATCATTTGCGCCATCAACCTGATGAGCGTGAAAGTGTTTGGTGAGCTGGAGTTCTGGTTCTCCTTCTTTAAAGTTGCCACCATCATCATCATGATTGTGGCTGGCTTCGGTATCATCATCTGGGGGATTGGCAACGGCGGACAACCGACCGGGATCCATAACCTGTGGACTAACGGCGGTTTCTTCAGCAACGGCTGGCTGGGGATGGTGATGTCGCTGCAGATGGTGATGTTTGCCTACGGCGGTATTGAGATCATCGGTATCACTGCCGGTGAAGCGAAAGACCCGGAGAAGTCTATTCCGCGCGCGATTAACTCGGTGCCGATGCGTATCCTGGTGTTCTATGTGGGGACACTGTTCGTCATTATGTCTATCTACCCGTGGAACCAGGTGGGAACCGACGGTAGCCCGTTTGTGTTGACCTTCCAGCATCTCGGTATCACCTTTGCTGCCAGCATTCTCAACTTTGTGGTGCTTACGGCGTCACTGTCGGCGATTAACTCTGACGTCTTTGGCGTCGGTCGTATGCTGCACGGGATGGCGGAGCAGGGCAGTGCGCCGAAAGTGTTCGCCAAAACCTCGCGTCGGGGGATCCCGTGGGTCACCGTGATGGTGATGACTATCGCTCTGCTGTTTGCGGTGTATCTGAATTACATCATGCCGGAGAATGTCTTCCTGGTGATTGCGTCGCTGGCGACCTTCGCGACGGTATGGGTGTGGATTATGATCCTGCTGTCGCAAATCGCTTTCCGTCGTCGTCTGCCGCCGGAAGAGGTGAAAGCGCTGAAGTTTAAAGTGCCGGGCGGCGTGGCAACGACCATTGTAGGCCTGATTTTCCTCGTCTTTATCATCGGACTGATCGGTTATCATCCGGACACCCGCATCTCGTTGTACGTTGGCTGTGGCTGGATTGTTCTGCTGATGATTGGCTGGATGTTCAAGCGTCGCCACGATCGTCAGATGGCGCAAGCGCAGTAATGTTGTACCGGGTGGCGTGAATGCCATCCGGTCATTTCTCCTCCCCCGAACTCCTCCCCCAATAAACCTTCAGATGATGAGTTATCCTGTAAATCGCTATGGCAAGGTGTGCTCATTTTCATCAAAGGGGATACGTGATGTTGAACGCCTGGCACCTACCGGTTGCCCCATTTGTTAAGCAAAACAAAGACCAACTGACCATTACGCTCTGGCTGACGGGGGAGAACCTGCCGCAGCGCGTCACGCTACGTGCGGAAAATGACAACGAAGAAATTGCGCTGGCGATGCACAAATTACGCACGCAGCCGTTTCCGGGCGTGACCGCCTGGCGTGCGGCGATTGATCTTCGCAGCGGGCAGCCGCGTCGGCGCTACAGCTTCAAGCTGCTCTGGATCGATCGCCAGTTGTGGTTTACACCGCAAGGATTCAGCCGTTTTCCGCCTGCTCGTCTGGAGCAATTTGCCGTGGATGCGCCGGACAGCGGGCCGCAGTGGGTGGCCGATCAGGTTTTCTACCAAATCTTTCCCGACCGTTTTGCCCGTAGCGCGTCACGCGACGCGCAGCAGGATCAGGTCTATTACCATCACGCCGCCGGGCAGGAGATTGTGCTACGTGACTGGGATGAACCGTTGACCGCGCAAGCTGGCGGCTCTACGTTTTATGGCGGCGACCTCGACGGCATCAGCGAAAAACTGCCGTACCTGAAAAAGCTGGGCGTCACCGCCCTGTACCTGAACCCGGTATTCACCGCCCCGAGCGTGCATAAATATGATACTGAGGATTACCGTCACGTTGATCCGCAGTTTGGCGGCGATCCGGCGCTGATGCGTCTGCGGTTGAAAACCCAACAACAGGGGATGCGGCTGGTGCTGGACGGCGTGTTTAACCACAGCGGCGACTCCCATACATGGTTCGATCGTCATCAGCGCGGCTCCGGCGGCGCGTGCCACCATCCGGATTCTCCCTGGCGTGACTGGTACAGCTTTTCGCCGGACGGCGTTGCGCTGGACTGGCTGGGATACTCCAGTCTGCCGAAGTTGGATTATCAGTCCGAAAATCTGGTCAACGAAATGTATCGCGGCGAAGACAGCATCGTTCGTCACTGGCTGAAAGCACCGTGGAACATGGATGGCTGGCGGCTCGACGTCGTGCATATGCTGGGTGAAGCGGGCGGTGCGCGTAATAACCTTCAGCATGTCGCCGGGATCACTCAGGCGGCGAAGGGAACGCAGCCTGACGCCTACGTCTTTGGCGAACACTTTGGTGATGCGCGACAGTGGCTGCAGGCGGATGCAGAAGATGCTGCGATGAACTATCGTGGCTTCACTTTTCCGCTGTGGGGTTTTCTTGCCAATACCGATATCTCTTACGATCCCCAGCAGATTGACGCGCAGACCTGTATGGCGTGGATGGAGAACTATCGCGCCGGGCTCTCTCATCAGCAGCAGTTGCGGATGTTCAACCAGCTCGACAGTCATGATACCGCCCGTTTCAAATCGCTCCTGGGCAATGATGTCGCCCGTCTGCCGCTGGCGGTCGTCTGGCTGTTTAGTTGGCCCGGCGTGCCCTGTATCTATTACGGCGATGAGGTGGGACTGGATGGCGATAACGATCCGTTCTGCCGCAAGACGTTTCCCTGGCAGGAGGAAAAACAGGATGCCACATTGCTTGCCTTGTACCAGCGGATGGCGAAGCTGAGGCATGGCATTCCGGCGCTACGCTACGGTGGGTGCCAGGTGGTCTATGCGGAAGACAACGTGGTGGTATTTTTGCGCGTCTACCAGCAGCAGCGCGTGCTGGTCGCCATTAACCGCGGCGAGGCGTGTGAAGTGGTGCTCCCGGCGTCACCGCTGCTCAACGTAAAAGAATGGTGCGGCAAAGAAGGGAAAGGGCAACTGTCTGACGATATTCTGACATTGCCGGCGATTTCCGCCACTCTCTGGGTGAATCACTGATACAGCCGCGCGATATCGGGGCTGGCAAGCAGCGTTTCCCGCCACCAGCGGTGCGCCAGCCCGTTGTGACCCTCGCGCCATGCCATATAGGCGACATCTTTTTCGCGAAACGAGATAACGCTTTTTTCGACCAGCTCGCCCGTGGCAAGCCACGGGCTGGCAATATGACGCGGGAGAAACCCACAGCCCATCCCGGCGCGCAGCAGCGCCACTTTACTGTGAAAATCATCGACATGGATCTGCGGCTGTTCTTCCATCAGGTTGGTTTGCAGCGGATGGCAAAAACGCGCGCTGTCGCTGATGACAATGGCGCGGTGCAGGCAAAGTTGTTCATTCGTCAATCGGTCAGAGAGTGCGGCTAGCGGATGATTGGGCGCCACCACAAAGACATTATCCAGAGTGCCTAACATTTTGTAGGACCACGCGGCAGATGTCGGCGGTTCGTTAATCGCGCCAAGAATGATATCCGCGCCATTATGCGTTAGCTCTTCCCATGACCCCGCCAGCGTGTGGTATGAAAATTTAAGCAGCGTCTGTTTGTTCAGCGCGTGGAAGGCGTCGATGAGAGGTAACAGCACCTCAAAGGGGAAGGAGACATCCAGTGCAACTACCAGCTCTTTTTCCCAACCGGAGCTCAGTTGCAGCGCCTGCTTTTCCAGATCTTTTGCCGCGCTGAGCAGCAAACGCCCCTTTTCCAGCATCATCAGTCCGGTATCGGTGAATTTGGCCCGATGCCCGGAGCGGTCAAGCAGTTCGATGTTCAGGTCTTTTTCCAGCTTCTGAATCATATAGCTGAGCGCCGCGGGCGTCTTAAACAACGATTCGGCAGCGGCGGCAAAAGTACCGTATTTGTCGATAGCGTCCAGGATAAGCAGAACGTCCAGATTAATGCGCATAGGCTGAATATATCCCTGAAAATAAACCCCTCTGTTGTACCGAATGACGAGAAACAAAACCAGTGAATAAATTAGATGGAAGATGTGCATTTTTTTGAAGATAAAAGAAATATTGCCGTGACAGGGCTTATTTCACACAACGGTAAGTTTTCTTTAATAAGTCGTTAGAAATTTCCAACTATACTAAACAGGCTTTCTGATTCAGGATTTGATGGCTGACGGCGGATACCAGACGTCAATTTCTAACTCATTGATTAAGGAAGTATATTATGTCTATTCGGGAACTGATTAATCCATCTAACTCGACGCTCATTTTTATTGACCATCAGCCGCAAATGGCATTTGGGGTAGCGAATATTGATCGCCAGACGCTGAAAAATAATACTGTCGCGCTGGCGAAAGCCGGCAAAATATTTAATGTGCCGGTCATTTATACTTCAGTCGAAACAAAAAGTTTTAGTGGTTACATCTGGCCTGAGTTACTGGCGGTGCATCCGGATGTGAAACCTATCGAACGTACCTCCATGAACTCCTGGGAAGACGCGGCGTTTGTGAAAGCCGTGGCGGCGACCGGGCGTAAAAAACTGATTATCTCTGCCTTATGGACTGAAGTGTGCCTGACCTTCCCGGCACTGATGGCGCTGGAAGCCGGTTACGAAGTGTATGTGGTAACGGATACCTCCGGCGGCACCTCTGTTGATGCGCATGAGCGCGCGATCGATCGCATGGTGCAGGCCGGCGCCGTACCGGTGACCTGGCAACAGGTTATGCTGGAGTACCAGCGTGACTGGTCACGCAAAGAGACCTATGACGCGGTGATGGATCTGGTTCGTGAACACAGTGGCGCTTACGGCATGGGCGTGGATTATGCCTACACCCTGGTGCACGGCGCGCCGGAACGTAAAGCCTGATTCTGAATTAAAAACCAGGAAAATCAATGCATTGATTTTCGGCTGATGATCACAAGGAAGGAAAAACCACGTCTTTTCCTTCCTTGTCAGCAGTCTGATGGCGGGGCAACCCGCCATTACCCTTCAGCAAGGAACTTTTCATGGCGCAGAATACACATGTGACGTTGGTAATTACGCATACGCTGCAGCCCGACCAGGCGGCGCGTTATGAGCTATGGTTGGGGAAAATCATGCCAGTCGCGGCAGCGTTTCCCGGGCATCTTGGGGCGAATGTGATTCGTCCGACGGATGGGCAAAATCTGTGGAACATCATTATTCGCTTCGACACGCTCGAGCATCTCTATAACTGGACGCAGTCAGACACGCGGCGGATCCTGGTCGAAGAGATCGCTCCACTGTTGGCGGAAGGCGATAAAACCGAGATCCACACCGAAGCGGCATTCTGGTTTACGCCCCCCGCGCCACACGTCCGTCAACCGCTGCGCTGGAAGCAGTTTCTGATCACCCTGTTGGTTATCTTCCCCAGCACCAATCTGGTGCCGTGGCTGACCGGCATGCTATTGCCGTCGCTGAAGGGAACGCTGTTACTGCATCTAATCAACGATGCCTGTGTGGTTGCGCTGGTGGTCTGGTTGTGGATGCCCATCGTAACCCGTTTGTTTGCCGGTTGGTTGAAAAAAGCCTGATCGGCTCGTCAGGAGAGTGTTATGTCTCAAACTGCCTCATTGATTCTGACCCACGGAAAAATACATACCCTCGATAGCCACCGCCCGCAGGCTGATGCCGTGGCGATCAAGGACGGAAAAATTCTCGCCACGGGAACGCACGATCAGGTGATGCGTTTTGCCGCTGATGGTACACAGGTGATTGATCTGAAAGGTCACACTGTGATTCCGGGGCTTAATGATTCCCACCTGCATTTGATCCGCGGTGGGCTGAATTACAATCTGGAGCTGCGCTGGGAAGGGGTACCCTCGCTGGCCGATGCACTGCGTATGCTGAAAGAACAGGCCGACCGAACCCCGTCACCGCAATGGGTTCGCGTGGTGGGCGGCTGGAGTGAATTTCAGTTTGCCGAACGCCGGATGCCAACGCTGGAAGAGCTTAACGACGCCGCGCCGGATACTCCCGTTTTCGTGCTGCATCTGTACGATCGTGCGCTGTTAAACCGCGCGGCGCTGAAAGCCGTGGGATACACCAAAGCGACACCCGATCCGGCAGGCGGCGAGATCGTCCGCGATGGCAACGGTAACCCCACCGGGATGCTGATCGCCAAACCTAACGCCATGATCCTTTACTCGACGCTGGCGAAAGGGCCAAAACTGCCGCTGGAGATGCAGGTGAACTCCACCCGCCAGTTTATGCGTGAACTGAATCGTCTCGGACTGACCAGCGCCATCGACGCTGGCGGCGGTTTTCAGAACTACCCGGAAGATTACGAGATCATCGAGCAACTGCATGCCAACAATCAGATGACGGTGCGCATTGCCTATAACCTGTTTACTCAGCGGCCGAAGCAGGAGCTGGAAGACTTTGAGCGCTGGACCGATATGCTCAAGCCGGGCCAGGGGACCGATTTCTACCGTGCGAACGGGGCCGGGGAGATGCTGGTCTTCTCCGCAGCGGACTTTGAAGACTTCCTGCAACCGCGCCCGGATTTGCCGCAAGGGATGGAGGATGAACTGGAGCGCGTGGTGCGCCATCTGGTGGAGCACCGCTGGCCGTTCCGTCTGCATGCCACTTACGATGAATCCATCAGCCGGATGCTGGATGTGTTTGAGAAAGTGAACCGTGATATTCCATTCAACGGTCTGCACTGGTTTTTCGACCACGCCGAGACTATCAGCGAGCGCAATATTGATCGCGTGAAAGCGCTGGGCGGCGGCATTGCGGTACAGCATCGTATGGCCTTCCAGGGCGAATACTTTATCGACCGCTACGGGAAAGAGGCGGTGAAACAGACGCCGCCAGTGGCAAAAATGCTGGCCGCCGAGGTGCCGGTGGGGCTCGGAACCGATGCCACTCGCGTTGCCAGCTATAACCCGTGGACGGCGCTGTACTGGCTGGTGTCCGGGCGCACGGTCGGTGGGACGGCGATGTATGACGACAACAACCGTCTGCCGCGCGACGTGGCGCTGGAACTGTGGACAGCGGGGAGCGCGTGGTTTTCCAGCGAGCAGGGCAAAAAAGGGCGCATTGCTAAAGATCAACTGGCCGACCTGGTGGTGCTGTCAAAAGACTACTTCAGCGTCACGGAAGAGGAGATCAAAGGTATTGAGTCGGTGATGACGATTGTCGATGGCAAAGTGGTGTATGCCGCCGGACAGTTTACTCCGCTGGCGCCGCCTGCGATCCCGGTCGTCCCGGACTGGTCTCCGGTGGTGAAAGTGCCGGGACACTATCGCTCGGCGCCGCCAGCCGCCGCGAAAGTGGGTGCCGTGGTGCAGATGCACCAGTGCTGCGGGAGCTGCGGCGTGCACGGTCATCAGCATGATATTGCCCGTCAGTCGGGGATCCCGGTGTCTGACGATCGGGCCTTCTGGGGCGCGCTTGGCTGCTCGTGCTTTGCGTTTTAATCCCGCCTGACAGCCTCTGCCTGTGCGCAGAGGCTGACTGTATTTTCTGAAAAGTGGTTCACTCTGCTAACAGATATGGCACAAATGCAACAATTTGTGTCATTCTGGACTGTCCTAATACAGTGAAGGTGGATACATGGACGACCTTTTAATCCTTGGCTGCGTCTTTTTGTTCTTCGCGCTGGTGGTGGTGCCCATCCTGTCGATTATTGCCTTTAATCGCAGTTCGGCGACGCGCGATGAGCTTGCCAGGTTACGCCGACGGGTAGAAGAGCTGGAGCAACGCGGCGTTGTTGCCCCTGCGACAACACCGACGGCAGCGGCACCGGTTCAGCCTGCGGAGACGGTCATGGAGAGCGACCCGGCCCCGATCCCGGTGGCGGCGCCAGAACCTGAACCCAAACAGACTCCCGTCAATCCCTGGCGCTCGCATACGCCGCAGAACGCGGCAAGCGCCGAGAAAACCGTCGAAAGAGAAGTCCCTGTTGCTGCAGCGCAACCCTCCGCCTTTGGCGGCGTGATGTCATCGCTGGTGCGCTGGTTTATGCAGGGTAATCCGCTGGCTAAACTGGGGATCCTGCTTCTCTTCCTCGGTCTCTCTTTCCTGTTGCGCTATACGGTCGAGCACTCCCTGTTCCCGCTTGAGCTGCGTCTAGTTGCGGCGGCGCTGTTTGCGATTGTCCTGCTGGCGATAGGCTGGCGTCTGCGGCATAAACAGCCAATCTATGCCCTCATTTTGCAGGGCGGGGCGACAGGTGCGCTCTATCTCACCGTCTTTGGCGCGTTTCGTCTCTGGCAAATGCTGCCGATGACGCTGGCCTTTGTGCTGCTGGTGGTTATCTGCGCGGCGAGCGTTGGACTGGCGATTCTGCAAAAAGCGCTCAGTCTGGCGATGCTGGCGAGCCTCGGTGGTTATCTTGCCCCGCTGCTGCTTTCGACGGGAAGCGGTAACTATGTCGCGCTGTTCTCTTTCTATTTGCTGCTTTCGGTCGGCATTCTGGCGATCAGCGTCTGGCAACACTGGCGCGAGCTTAATCTGCTCGGGCTGCTCTTTACCTTTGGCGTTGGCGGTCTCTGGGGGCTGGATGACTATCAGCCAGCGTATTACCTGAACTGCCAGTTGTTCCTGATTGCCAACATTCTGCTTTTTGGCGTGCTGAGCGTGGCGCTGTCGCTGCGAGCGCAGGCGAAGGGCAAGCAGATTATCGATGGCGTTTTGTTGTTTGCGCCGCCGCTCATTGGTTTTGGTATGCAGTACGCCATTATCCGCCACTGGGAATATGGTCCGGCGCTCAGCGCGCTGGGCTACGGCGGTTTCTATCTGGTACTGGCATGGCTGGTATTACGCCGCTACCCGTCGCTGGGCCGACCGCTGGTGCTGGCTGCGCTGGCGCTGGGCGGCGCGTTTACCACCCTTGCGATCCCGCTGGCGCTGTCGGCGCAGTGGACGGCCATGGCCTGGGCGCTGGAAGGGTTGGGGATCCTGTGGCTGGGAGTGCAACAGCAGCAGCGACGCATGAGCTACAGCGGCACCGCGCTGCTGGTGCTGGCGCTCGGCAGCGCGCTGTGGGCGCAGGCGAACAGCACTACCGCGCTTTCGCTGATGCTGATCTTTGCCATCCTTAGCGTCTGCTGGCTGGCAGGGGCGTGGCTGTGGCGTAAGATTCATCTGCGCGGCAGCATGGGACTGCTGGCGGGCGGGGTGATTTTCTGGATTGTGGCGCTCACTGGCGCCGCGCAGTGGCTGTTGACCACCGATTCGCAGGTGATGGCAGGCGTGCTGGCGCTGATGGCGATGTCGGTCTGGAGCTGGCGATTTGCCGCCGCACGTCTGACGTGGCAGGCGCTGGATGCCTGCAAATGGTTGCTGTGGCCGATGATGCTGGTGGTGCTGTTGTATCAGATATCTCAACAGCAGATTTTTGCCGCAGGCTGGCAGAATCTGGCCTGGTGTCTGGCATTACCGGCGGCGGCGTTGCTCTGGCGTGATGCTGAGGCGTTGCCGCCGCGTCTTTCCCGACTGGCGCATCTCTCGCTTTTCTGGATGATTCTGTTGGCGCTGGCGGCGGAACTGTTCTGGTTTGCCCGCGATCTACCGTGGGGAATGGCGGCCTGGGGCAGCGGTGTGGCGATGGCGGCAGGCGGTGCGTTGATTTTCCTCGTCTCAATGGCCGTTCGTCGTCAGTTGTGGCCGTTCCGGGTCTGGCCCGCGCTGTATGCCTGTCAGGGGCTGATTCCTGTCGCGGCGGCGTTAGTGGGGCTGTTAGTGCTGACCAATTTGCAGGACGGCGTGGTCTATCGTCAGACCTGGCTACCGCTGATCAACCCGCTGGAAGAAGGGGCGGCTTTTGCGCTGCTGGGATTGATCGTGTTTTATCGCGCTTCCCTGCGCTTTTTTCCGGTGCAGGTGTCCGTATGTCGTCCGTGGCCTGTGGTTGCGCTGGTCGCACTCGGCTTCTGGTGGCTGAACGGTATGCTGCTGCGCGCATTGGCCTGGTATGGCGATGTGGCGTGGAACGTAGAAGCGCTGTGGCATTCACGGCTGATTCAGACCTGTTTTGCGCTGTTCTGGATGCTGGTGGCACTGGTAGTGATGCTGCGCGCGACCCGCTATCGTTCACGCCGGGAATGGCTGTGCGGGGCGGTATTGTTAGGAATTGTGATTGTGAAACTAATGCTGGTGGACAGCGCGCGTGGCGGCGGCCTGGCGCGTGCGGTCGCGTTTATCGGTGTGGCTATACTGGTGCTCATTGTCGGGTATTTTTCACCGTTACCGCCCAAAGCTGGAGAAGAAAAATGAAATGGATGAAAGCGGTATTATGTAGCGTGCTGCTGGGCGTGGCAGGAACCGCCGTCGGCAGTGATGACGTTAAGGAGTCTCCGACGGATTACGCGACGGGCGTTATGCTGGAAACCTCCGGCGCATCGCCGTGGTATCGCGTGTCGCTCCCGCAGGCGGTGTACCAGGGGACCGCCTGGCCAGATTTGCGCGATGTCCGCGTCTTTAATCATGCGGGGGAAACGGTGCCGTTTACGCTGGTGGCGCAGAAAACCCAGCCCGTTACGCCGCAAACGGTCACGCTGAGACTCTTCCCCCTGGATATGTCGCCTGTCCCGCCGCGTGAGGAGGGGCGACGTAGCGGGGAATCTTTTGTCTTACGCTCGAAGACCGGCATTGAAATTCATCTGGAAAGTGATGACGTTAAAACGGTCGGACAGAGCTATTTACTGATGCTGCCGGAGGAGATGAAAGACGACTTTTTCCTGGAGCAACTGCGTCTGAACTGGGATACCCCGACGGGCAACTGGCAGGGGAAAGCGTCGGTCTATACCAGTCGTGATTTACGCTACTGGCGGTCCGTACAGGAAGAGGCGCCGCTGATGGCGCTGACGCGTGATAACGATCGGCTGAAAATGGATACCATTAGTGCCAGCCTGAGACTCTCTGCCGATGGGAATCGTTATCTGCTGGTGATCCTCGACTCACAAAGCCCGGCGCTGACGTTAAACAGCGTGACCGCTATTGCCGAAAACAGTGCGCCGGAATCCGCACGAATCGAGATCGGCGCGCAAGAGGAGAAGGTGTCCAATGACGAAGCGGTCTGGCGCTGGACACAGCCGCAGCCTCTGACTTCGCTCAGAATCGATCTGGATGATGAAGGGGTTTTACCGGTAGAACTGGCGTGGCGTAGCGCTGAAAAAGCGCCCTGGCAGCCGCTGACGAAAACCGTGCTTTATCGCCTGAACGGCAAGCGTTCGGAGGATATTCGTCTTTCCGGTCAACGGGTTGACGCCGTTCGGATGACGACCATTAACGCACGCCTGCCGGAGAGACTGCCTGCGCTGAGCGGCGCGCGGGACAGTTATCAACTGGTGTTCAATACTCAGGGAAAAGGGCCTTACATGCTGGTCTGGGGCAACCGGGCGGCGCAAAAAGCGGATATTGGCCTTGATTTGCTGATCCCGGCGTCGCTACGTAAAACGCAGGAGCCGGACTCTCTGCCACGGGCCACGCCTCAGAATGAGATCGCTCTCGGCGGCGAGGCGCGGCTGACGGCAACATCGACTGCCGAGCAACAAAGCCAGTGGAAAACGGTGCTGGTGTGGGGGGCGCTGATATTGGGGGTCGCCGTTCTGGCGCTAATGGCCTGGCGTATCTGGCGGGAAGTCAAAAAGGACGGTACGCAGTAAGCGATAAAAAGGCTCGTCGTCAGCAATATATTGCCCGCCCCGGCGTTGACCGGCGGCGGGTTTCTCCCTGAGATGGCATTACTCGATGAAGCCAGACGTTTCTAATAGCGGTTTTGCGAGCCAAAAAGTTCGATGCGGCGCGCAATCATCTCGCGTACCGGTTTTAGCCCCTGATTGATCACTTTCCGTGGGTCATTCACGTCGTGACCGGTATCGGCAGCAAATATCGCTTTCACTTCCTGGCACCAGGCGTACATATTTTCAGTATTGACGTTGATTTTTGCCGTCCCGCAGGCAATGGCTTTACGCATGTCGTCGTCAGCAATACCGGTGCCGCCGTGCAATACCAGAGGGACTTTCACCAACTCGGAAATGGTTTTCATCTCCGTAAACCCTAGTTTAGCTTTGCCTTTATACAGTCCATGGGTTGAACCCAGCGCGGCCGCCAGGCAATCGACCTGGGTTTCTTTGACCAGGGTGTAGCACTCCTGTGGGTCGGCGTAAATCACCTCGGAATTGACAATACCGTCTTCACTGCCGGCGATGGTACCCAGCTCAGCCTCAACCGAAATGCCTTTGCTGTGGGCCAGTTCAACCAGATGACGGGTGATGGCCAGGTTTTCGTTAAACGGCAGGTGTGAACCATCAAACATAATGGAACTGAATCCGGCGTCGATAGCCGCTTCGCAGGCTTCGCGGGTGGTTCCATGATCCAGGTGCAGTGCGACCGGAATATCAATGTTTAAATAATCTATCGCATTAACCACGATGTCATGAATACATTTTAATCCCAGCATATGTTTAACCGTACCGCCGGAAACGCCTAAAATAACCGGAGAGCGCAACTGTTGTCCTGTGCTTAATACCGCACCGACCCATTCCAGATTATTAATATTGAATTGCCCTACGGCATAACCGTCCCGTAGGGCATGCTGAAGCATGTCCTTCATAGAAACTAACATAATCACCTCTTGATATTCATTAAAAGCAATTACTCGCCAAAATATTGCTTTAAGTTTCTTTCGTAGCTATTTAACGAGTTGTGGACAACGGCAAGATCCGGCATGGATTCGCGGACACCTTTTTTTTCTATGGATATTGCGGCGGTCAGGCTGGCAAATAAAATGATATTATCAATATGCCATGAGTAATGAACGCCGTAAGTAAAGGCTCCGTGGAATACATCTCCTGCGCCGGTGGTATCAACGGCATTGCACAGCCAGGCAGGCACAATTTGCAGCATGCCATTTTTTAATAACGCACAACCTTTTTCCCCGAGGGTAATAAAGGCCTCCCCACGGCAAATTTTATTTAACTCGACTAATGCTGCTTTAATTTCTGCTTCGGTACTCAGAGCACGATATCCCATATAGTCACGGGCAAAGTGTTCGCTGACCACAAAATAATCGGTCCAGGCCGCTAGCTTAATATTACTGTCACGTAATGAACCGCCATCCATGACCACTCGCGCTGATGGGAGTTTCTTAATTAAGTACTCACTGATTTCCGCTTCATGACCATCAATTAATAGCGTTACGGGCTCGTCTGACGCAATCAACCGTTCAGCTAAATCATCAAGCTTGAGCTTCTGGTCATAGGTCAGCGAAGGTGGCGTCTGCATTTTACGGGTAATAATCGTCCGCGACCCCGTTAAGCGGTTTACCAGCACCGATGCCAGCGGCGTGATCATTTCATCGGAGAAGACGACCTGGCTGGTATCGACGCCCGCCTGGGCAAACTCATCGATAATCCGCTGACCGTAAAGGTCCTGGTTCAGATGGCCGATGTAATAAACATCTTCGCCCCATAATCCCAGTAGCCACGCCGCATTTGCTGCCGGGCCGCCGCCACTTTCAATAAAGTCATGGCAGAAATTTTTGGTATTTTCCTGCGGCCATTCATTCAAAAAGAAAAACTGATCAAAACATGAAAACCCGATGGACAAGATAGCCATAACAACTCCTGATTATTTTGTCAGCTGCGGGAAGAAATCCCTTCCCGCAGGGAAAAATGAAACCGCTTATTCATTTTTCTTATCCGCAGTGAGCTCCTCATAGCTGAGCGTGTCACCGACTACGCGAACCGAACGGAAGCAGAATGGCACCAGCAGCGCGACGATAAGCGCCAGACAAATCATATAGATAGTGATCTGACCAAACTGGGTGAAGGCGTTACCGATAATAATTCCCCACACCGCGAAGTCAAAGTCAGCGAAGGTGCTGTTTTCGAAGCCCAGGTTACCCAATGCCGGAAGCAGCATGGCTGGCAGGAAAGCAAGGAATATGCCGCCGATAAAGGAGGCGATGATGCAGCCGCGCTTACCGCCAAGCTTGTCGGCGAATACCCCGGAGGTCCCGCCACAGAAGAAGTGCGGTACCATGCCCGGAATAATCAGCGCCATTCCCAGTCCACCCAACATGAGCATACCGACCAGACCGCCAACAAATGAGCTGATAAAGCCTACGACGACCGCCGTTGGGCTGAAGGTGAAGAAGACCGCGCAGTCAACGGCAGGGATTGAGTCAGGAATCAGCTTCTGGCTAATCCCCTGGAATGCCGGAACCAGATCGCCGAGGATCAGCCGTACGCCGTTGTAAACGATGGCGACGCCAACCGCAAACTGCAGACCGGTAAGGATAGAGAAGATCAACATGTTCTGATCCGTTATCGTACGCAGATATTCAGTGCCAGCAACGGCGCTGCATACAAAGTAGATAATGAACATCACAATCCCGGTTGTGACCGTGGTATCGCGCAGAAAGCCCCACTTTTCTGAGATTTCAGTATCGGCGAATGAGTTTGCCGGGTTACCGGTTTTTGTGGCGATCCAGGCTGAGATGTAATAGCCTAGGGAGCCAAAGTGTCCCATCGCGATACCGCCGTCTTCAGTCACCTGTTTGGTATAACGCTGGCCGATTGCCGGAGAAATGGCCGACCATGAGCCGAGCAAGAATCCGCCAATTAAAACCAACATCCAGCCGCGGAATTCCGCTGCCTGTAAGACCGCTGAAAACAGGCACGCCAGAAAGAATGAGTGGTGGCCGGTCAGAAAGATATATTTGTACTTGGTACAGCGAGCAATAATGAGGTTAAAAATAAAACCTAACAGCAAAATACTCATGGTTTCCACACCCAGAACTTTCTGCGCGACGGAAACAATAGCCTCGTTGTTAGGAATTACGCCGCGAATATTAAATCCGGCTTCGATAATTCCGCCAAGCGGGTTCAGGTTGGCAACGATAACACCAGCACCTGCGCTTAACATTAAATACCCTAAAATAGGCTTTAAGGTACCGGTGAGTAATTTATTCCCTGGAGAGCGCAGCGCCACTAAACCGACAAATGCGATAATCCCCATCAGGAATGCGGGTTGGCTAAAGATTTCTGATAAGAAACTAAGAATAGCCTGCATGATCGTTCCCTCAATAATGATTAAGAGTGAGTTGCAGCAATTTTGGTCAGTGCCTCGGTAATATCTTCAGCAATTTTTGCTTTATGCACGTAGCTACGAATAATGGCGACGTTACAGTGCGCAGGAAACTGGTTTGCCAGCTCTTTAATCGTGACATAAAGATCGGCTTTTTCGCCTACGGCGTTAGCGAAATCAACGGAAGCAACGTCGGCTTTGATACCTAATTCATCACATATTTTTTTGACATTATTCGCAGCCATTAATGAACTGCCAATACCGTTACCACAAACCGTTCTGATAACTAACATAATGACTACTCCATTTGTTTTTGGATGAAATGTAATACTGAATTAATGTCATTTTCCTGCTGAAGAAAGGTCACAATATCGGACTCAATCAGTGAGGCGATCAGCTGGATCATTTTTATATGGCTATCGGCATCCGCGCCTGCGATGGCGATGATGACGTTAACCGGATCAAACTCCTCATGGCCAAAGGCGAACGGTTGTTGACTGGTGACTAAAGAAAATCCGGTCAGCAATGCGCCTTTTTCTGGCCGGGCATGGGGCATCGCCAGGCCATAGTCGATAACAATGGCGGAGCCGAAATCCCGGTAGACCTTAACCATTTCACTGACATATTCCGGGCGACAAATATTTTGCCGGACCAGTAACGAGCCAGCCAGTTCGATAGCCTGCTCGGGGCTGGAAATATTCTGCTTAAGCGTAATCAGTCCAGGGTTAAAAATAATGTCCATCATCCGATCCTTAATGCGTTCATATTCCTGAACGTGATCATGGCCAAATATAGCAACAAAAATTATGGGACAGATCACATATGGATTTTTAAATGTTGAAGCCGATCACACCAGGGGAATGTTGGCGTTATTTTGTCGACAAACGATTTATTTTTTATGTTGTTTTATATCAATGAGTTAGATTGTGTCTTTTTTGCGCGGAAGAAACAGAACGTAAAGATAAACCGTCAAATGTCTGAATTTAAAATGAAGGAATGCGATTTTTATCACAAATAATGGGGTGTTTTTTTTACAAAGTTTGAACAAGTTGGCAAAAATCAGGCTGGAAGGCGATTTTACTCATTGATGACATCAATATTTGTATGGCGGTGCGTTAAAAAGGTGTTGCGAGATGGTAGGGGCTGGCGGTCAGAAAACAAAAAAGGCTCGCCGTGGCGAGCCTTTTCTTTAATTCATGCCGATTACAGGCTGGAGACGTTTTCGGTCAGGTATTTTGCAACGCCGTCCGGAGAGGCGTTCATACCTTCTTTGCCTTTTTCCCACTGTGCCGGGCAAACTTCACCGTGCTCTTCGTGGAACTGCAGCGCGTCAACCATACGCAGCATTTCGTCGATGTTACGGCCCAGCGGCAGGTCGTTAACCACCTGGTGGCGAACCACGCCGTTTGCGTCGATCAGGAAAGAACCACGCAGCGCAACGCCCGCTTCCGGATGTTCGATGCCATAGGCTTTCTGAATTTCACGCTTAACGTCAGCAACCATTGCGTATTTCACTGCACCGATGCCGCCTTTGTCGACAGGGGTGTTACGCCATGCGTTGTGGACGAATTCTGAGTCAAAAGAAACGCCAACCACTTCAACGCCGCGCTTCTGGAATTCTTCATAACGTTTGTCGAACGCGATCAGTTCAGACGGGCAAACGAAAGTGAAATCCATTGGCCAGAAGAACAGAACGGTCGCTTTGCCGTTGGTGTGCTGTTTGAAATTGAAGTTCTCAACAATCTCACCGCTACCGAGTACCGCAGCTGCTGTGAAATCCGGAGCCTGACGAGTCACCAGTACCATATTATTCTCCTGCAAAGTTAAGGGTTTTTGGAACGCAACGCGGGCCAGTATAGAAGGTGATGGCGAATATGACAAAGAGGCGCTGACAATCGTTCAGTGAGCTTTTACCTATCAATATTCTCAGTAGCCCCGGTAAGCGAAAGCACCACCGGACAAATCGCCGGAGGGCGGCCTTGCCGTATCCGGTCGACTGATCCAGCCGGTATCAGAGCGTTTTCTGCCTGGCTTGTTCCATCATCCGTGGGTAAAACCGCCAGAAACGCGCTTCCAGCGCATCGTAATGGTTGTCCAGGTCGTACCAGGAGTCGCGGAGCGCATCCAGACGTGGACGACGGCTTGCCATCCCGTTCAATACGTTCTGGATAAAATCCATATCGCGATAGCGCTCCAGCCACTTTTCCGACCACAGGTAATCGTTCAGATTGACAAAGCGCGGCGGTGAATCGGGCAGAATGGTGGAGACCTGGGCGTGGGCATAGCCGACAAAGGCCTGTAGCGGAAACTCAGGGGAAATGTGTGCCCAATGACGCGAGAGGAAATGATCCCACATTACGTCCAGCGTAATCGGCGCAACGCGACGGGTTTCGCGACGAAACCACTCTCGCGCCTCGCGGACTTCCGGCAGGTTATCAGTCATCACGTCTATACGACGGTGCATCAGAATGCCGTCCACGATGTCTGGTGGATAGTGTGATTCCGGGTTTCCGCGGACAAAATCGGCCAGCAGATTACCGGAAAGCGAACTATCAGCGAGATGGGCTAAATGCAGGTGAGCCAGAAAATTCATATACACTTCATCCTTCGAACTGCCTCTTTGTTGGCTGATGAGTTACTCGCCTCATCCATGAGACTCGCCCTTACTGACCGCCGCTTCGCGACGTTCAAATCTGTTCCCTACAGATTTGCCACTCACTCTTGTGACTGGCTTGTGCAAGCGCCTGGGGCTCACTCAGTTGCCGCCTCGATGCATCTTGAATGATTTTGTGTATAGGTTATGTGATTTATCCTGAGGGGTAAAGGTTGCAGGGAGCGCGCCCCGGCACTAGACTACCCGCCTCTTATTTTTAGTCTGAGTCAGTGTCATGCGCGTTGCCGATTTTTCCTTTGAATTACCTGAATCCCTGATTGCCCACTACCCGCAGCCGGAGCGCAGTCGCTGCCGTTTGCTGTCGCTGGACGGGCCGACGGGCGCGCTAACGCATGGCACTTTCACCGACTTGCTCGATAAGCTCAACCCTGGCGATCTGTTGGTCTTTAATAATACCCGCGTGATCCCGGCGCGCCTGTTTGGGCGTAAAGCCAGCGGCGGCAAGATTGAAGTTCTCGTTGAACGCATGCTGGATGATAAACGCATCCTCGCACATATTCGCGCCTCCAAGGCGCCGAAACCGGGCGCAGAACTGCTGCTTGGCGATGACGAAAGCATCAATGCGACGATGACGGCCCGCCACGGCGCGCTGTTTGAAGTCGAATTTAACGACACGCGTCCGGTACTGGATATTCTCAATGCCATTGGTCACATGCCGCTGCCGCCGTATATCGACCGCCCGGATGAAGACGCCGATCGCGAGCTTTACCAGACGGTGTACAGCGAAAAGCCCGGCGCCGTTGCCGCACCAACGGCGGGCCTGCACTTTGACGAACTGCTGCTGGAAAAACTGCGCGAGAAAGGTATCGAGATGGTGTTTGTGACGCTGCACGTCGGCGCAGGGACATTCCAGCCGGTGCGGGTGGATACCATTGAAGATCACATCATGCACTCCGAATATGCGGAAGTGCCGCAAGAGGTGGTAGATGCGGTGCTGGCGGCGAAAGCGCGCGGTAACCGGGTGATTGCGGTGGGCACGACCTCAGTGCGTTCTCTGGAGAGCGCGGCGCAGGCGGCGAAGAACGTGCTCATTGAACCGTTCTTTGGCGACACACAAATCTTCATCTATCCAGGTTATCAATACAAAGTGATCGATGCGCTGGTGACCAACTTCCATCTGCCTGAATCGACATTGATTATGCTGGTCTCGGCGTTTGCCGGTTATCAGCATACGATGAACGCTTACAAGGCTGCGGTAGAACAAAATTATCGCTTTTTTAGCTACGGGGACGCGATGTTTATCACGTACAATCCGCAAGCTTTGAATGAACGCGTTGGGGAATAAATCCGCAGCGCTGGTTGACACGTTGGACTGTTTTTCTGACGTACTGGAGAAAAAATGAAATTCGAACTGGATACCACCGACGGTCGCGCCCGCCGTGGCCGCCTGGTGTTTGATCGCGGCGTAGTGGAAACGCCTGCTTTTATGCCTGTGGGCACCTATGGCACCGTTAAGGGCATGACGCCGGAAGAAGTTGAAGCGACCGGCGCGCAAATTATCCTCGGTAATACCTTTCATCTCTGGCTGCGTCCAGGCCAGGAGATCATGAAGCTGCATGGCGACCTGCATGATTTCATGCAGTGGAAAGGACCGATTCTGACGGACTCCGGCGGTTTCCAGGTTTTCAGCCTGGGCGATATCCGTAAGATCACCGAACAGGGCGTGCACTTCCGTAATCCGATCAACGGCGATCCGATTTTCCTTGATCCAGAAAAGTCGATGGAGATTCAGTACGATCTCGGTTCCGATATTGTCATGATTTTTGACGAATGCACGCCGTACCCGGCGGACTGGGACTATGCTAAACGATCGATGGAGATGTCACTGCGCTGGGCGAAGCGTAGCCGCGACCGTTTTGACGGTCTGGGCAACAAAAATGCGCTTTTTGGCATCATCCAGGGCAGTGTTTACGAAGATTTACGTGATATCTCTGTGAAAGGTCTGGTAGAGATTGGCTTTGATGGCTACGCTGTCGGCGGTCTGGCTGTGGGTGAGCCAAAGGAAGATATGCATCGCATCCTCGAGCATGTTTGCCCGCAAATTCCGGCAGATAAACCACGGTACCTGATGGGCGTCGGTAAACCTGAAGATCTGGTTGAAGGCGTGCGTCGCGGTATCGATATGTTTGACTGCGTGATGCCAACTCGCAATGCGCGTAATGGTCACCTGTTCGTGACCGATGGCGTGGTGAAAATTCGCAATGCGAAGCATAAGAGCGATACCAGCCCACTCGATGCTGAGTGTGATTGCTACACCTGTCGCAATTATTCACGTGCCTACTTGCATCATCTTGATCGTTGCAACGAAATATTGGGCGCGCGACTCAACACGATTCATAACCTGCGTTACTACCAGCGTTTGATGGCGGGTTTACGCAAGGCTATTGAAGAGGGTAAATTAGAGAGCTTCGTGACCGATTTTTACCAACGTCAGGGTCGACCGGTTCCACCTTTGAACGTTGATTAATTTTAATAATGAGGGAATTTGAATGAGCTTTTTTATTTCTGATGCGGTAGCGGCAACAGGTGCTCCGGCGCAGGGCAGCCCGATGTCTCTGATTCTGATGCTGGTGGTGTTTGGTCTGATTTTCTATTTTATGATCCTGCGTCCACAGCAGAAGCGCACCAAAGAGCATAAAAACCTGATGGCCTCCATCGCGAAAGGTGATGAAGTCCTGACTAACGGTGGCCTGGTAGGCCGAGTGACCAAAGTTGCTGAATCTGGTTACATCGCTATCGCACTGAACGATACCACTGAAGTGGTTATCAAACGTGACTTCGTAGCTGCCGTTCTGCCGAAAGGCACCATGAAGGCGCTGTAATAGTAACTTTTCCCTAAGGGAACTGCCGTGTTAAACCGTTATCCTTTGTGGAAGTACATCATGCTGATCGTCGTCATTGTCGTCGGTCTGCTGTATGCGCTTCCCAACCTGTATGGTGAGGATCCGGCCGTTCAAATCACTGGCGCGCGCGGTGTCGCCGCCAGTGAGCAAACGCTGATCCAGGTCCAGAATACGTTACAACAAGAAAAAATTACCGCTAAGTCTGTGGCACTGGAAGAGGGCGCGATTCTTGCGCGCTTCGACACCACCGACACCCAACTGCGCGCACGTGAAGCGCTGGTGGACGTGCTGGGTGATAAATACGTCGTGGCGCTTAACCTTGCTCCGGCAACCCCGCGCTGGTTGGCGGCCATCAAAGCAGAACCGATGAAACTCGGTCTTGACCTGCGTGGCGGCGTTCACTTCCTGATGGAAGTGGATATGGATACCGCGCTGGGGAAACTGCAGGAACAAAATATCGACAGCCTGCGCAGCGATCTGCGTACAGAAGGCATCCCGTATACTACCGTTCGTAAAGAAGACAATTACGGCCTGAGCATCAACTTCCGCGATGCCGACGCACGTGATAAAGCGATTGCTTACCTCAGCAAGCGTCACCAGGATCTGGTGATCACAAGTCAGGGCAGTAATGCGCTGCGTGCGGTGATGACCGATGCGCGTCTGAGTGAAGCGCGTGAATACGCGGTACAACAGAACATCAACATCCTGCGTAACCGTGTGAACCAGTTGGGCGTCGCCGAACCGGTGGTACAACGCCAGGGCGCGGATCGTATCGTGGTCGAGCTGCCGGGTATTCAGGATACGGCGCGTGCGAAAGAGATTCTCGGCGCGACAGCAACGCTGGAGTTCCGTCTGGTCAACACCAACGTTGATCAGTCTGCGGCGGCTTCCGGTCGTGTGCCGGGCGATTCCGAAGTGAAACAGATGCGCGAAGGTCAGCCGGTTGTGCTGTACAAACGCGTCATCCTGACCGGTGACCATATCACTGACTCCACTTCCAGCCAGGACGAATACAACCAACCGCAGGTAAACATCTCGCTGGATAGCGCAGGTGGCAACATCATGTCTAACTTCACCAAGGACAATATCGGTAAACCGATGGCGACCCTGTTTGTGGAGTACAAAGACAGCGGTAAGAAAGACGCTAACGGTCGTGCGGTGCTGGTGAAACAGGAAGAGGTGATTAACATCGCCAACATCCAGTCTCGCTTGGGTAACAGCTTCCGTATTACCGGGATCAACAACCCGAACGAAGCGCGTCAGCTCTCTCTGCTGCTGCGTGCCGGTGCGCTGATTGCGCCAATTCAGATTGTTGAAGAACGGACCATCGGCCCAACCCTGGGGATGCAGAACATCAAGCAGGGTCTGGAAGCATGTCTGGCCGGTCTGGCGGTGTCCATCCTGTTCATGATTCTGTTCTATAAGAAATTTGGTCTGATTGCGACCAGCGCGCTGATTGCTAACCTGGTACTGATTGTCGGCATTATGTCGCTGCTGCCAGGGGCAACGCTGAGTATGCCGGGGATTGCGGGGATCGTCTTAACCCTTGCCGTCGCCGTCGATGCGAACGTCCTGATCAACGAACGTATTAAAGAAGAGTTGAGTAACGGACGTTCGGTACAGCAGGCGATCAACGAAGGGTATGCTGGCGCCTTCAGTTCCATCTTTGATGCGAACATTACGACGCTGATTAAGGTCATTATCCTGTACGCCGTCGGCACCGGGGCAATTAAAGGGTTCGCGATTACTACCGGTATCGGTGTGGCGACGTCGATGTTTACCGCGATCGTCGGTACTCGTGCCATCGTAAACCTGTTGTATGGCGGCAAGCGCGTCAAAAAGCTGTCAATCTGAGGAGTGCGAAGTGGCACAGGAATATACTGTTGAACAATTGAACCACGGCCGTAAAGTCATCGACTTTATGCGCTGGGACTACTGGGCTTTCGGCATCTCCGGCCTGCTGCTGGTGTTGGCCATCATCGTGATGGGCGTGCGCGGCTTTAACTGGGGTCTCGATTTCACCGGTGGTACGGTGATTGAAATCACGCTGGAAAAACCGGCTGAGATGGATGTGATGCGCGACGCGCTGGAAAAAGCGGGCTTTGTTGATCCGCTTTTACAGAACTTCGGCAGCAGCCACGACATCATGGTCCGTATGCCGCCGACCGAAGGGGCAAACGGCGGCCAGGTGCTGGGCAGCAAAGTGTTGAGTGTGATTAACGAATCCACCAACCAGAACGCGGCAGTGAAGCGTATTGAATTCGTCGGACCGAGCGTGGGTGCCGATCTGGCGCAAACCGGTGCGATGGCGCTGCTGGCAGCGCTGATCTCCATCCTGGTTTACGTAGGTATCCGTTTTGAATGGCGACTGGCGGCGGGCGTGGTTATCGCGCTGGCGCACGACGTCATCATTACACTGGGGATCCTGTCGTTATTCCATATCGAGATCGACCTGACTATCGTGGCCTCGCTGATGTCCGTTATCGGTTACTCGCTTAACGACAGTATCGTGGTCTCTGACCGTATTCGTGAAAACTTCCGCAAAATTCGTCGCGGGACGCCTTACGAAATCTTTAACGTGTCACTGACCCAGACGCTGCACCGTACGTTGATTACCTCCGGTACGACGTTAATGGTTATCCTGATGCTGTTCCTGTTCGGTGGTCCGGTGCTGGAAGGCTTCTCGCTGACCATGCTTATCGGGGTGTCCATCGGTACGGCATCGTCCATTTACGTGGCATCGGCGCTGGCGCTTAAGCTTGGTATGAAGCGCGAGCATATGCTGCAACAGAAAGTCGAGAAAGAAGGGGCGGATCAGCCGTCAATTCTGCCGTAATCCGATTTTCAGTTAACGCTCAGAAATCCCGGTCATTCGATCGGGATTTTTCTTTTCTCCCTTTCTCTTGTCCTGCAATCACTACTGACACTATGCTGTCAGGAGCCCTGTTTTATCCTCTTCCTGAACTTACCCACACAGGCAGGAGGAACGATGAAAAGCATTATCAACTGGTTTGAAATTCCCGTAACGGATATGGAGCGCGCGATTGCGTTTTATGAGCCGGTCATGGGTCTGTCGCTGCGTCGTGAAAAAATGGGCTTTGCCGATCTGGCGGTTTTTCCGTATGACGATCCGGCTCCTGGTGGTGCGCTGGCGAAGTTTGACGGTATCGCGCCTTCATTGCAGGGTGCCATTATTTATCTGCATACGGACGATCTCGGTGCCACGCTGGATCGCGTCGCCAGTGCCGGTGGCAACTGCGTTTTTGGTCCGTTCGATCTCGGTAAAGGGATTGGTACCATCGCGCTGTTTACCGACAGCGAAGGCAATCGTGTGGGTTTACATCAACCGGCTTAATCACAGAGAGCAACTATGACCCGTCGCGCTGACCGTTTGTTCCAGATAGTCCAGATCCTGCGTGGCAGGCGGCTGACAACGGCAGCGCTGCTGGCGGAGCGGCTTGAGGTGTCAGAGCGGACGATCTATCGTGATATCCGTGACCTTTCGCTCTCCGGCGTGCCGGTCGAAGGGGAGGCGGGGAGCGGCTATCGTCTGATGGCGGGGTTTGATCTCCCGCCGCTGATGCTGACGCACCGGGAATCGGAAGCGCTGATTGCCGCCATTCGTCTGCTGCACACATGGGGCGGTGATTTGCTCTCCAGGGAACTGGAGTCGGCGCAGGAAAAAGTGCTGGCGATCTTGCCGGAAGAAAGCCGACGCAAGGCCGAACAGGCGCGTATCTTCGCGCCAGACTTTGGCAGACAACACCATTCACGCAGCGCGTTCGATGTGATCCACCGGGCGGTGACTATCCAGCAGGTGCTGGCGCTGCATTACCGCGACGAGGCCGGACAGCTTTCCTGGCGGGACGTGCAGCCATTAGGGATCTTCTTCGAAGGCAAATTCTGGCTGCTGGTGGCCTGGTGCGAGCGACGCGAAGACTACCGCTGTTTTCGTGTCGATCGCTGTTTAAGCATCACGCCGCTCGACAGACGATTTTGCGAGTGCGCCGATCGATCGCTGAGTGATTTTTTACGTAAGATCCGCGACGAAACGCACGCATAAAAAAAGCCAGCGCTCAGGCTGGCTTTTGCAGGAAAGGGACGTTATCAGAAGTTGTAACCGACAACCAGGTAGCCACCCCAGCCGGTAGATTTCACGTTGAAGTTACCTTTACCGAAGTTCAGCTCAGCGTCGTCGTTCCACTGACCCCCGTTATGCCAGTAACGCGCTACGACCGAGTAGTGCCAGTGGTCGTAGTTCAGCGCCAGAATATGGCTGGAGGCGATAGAGTCGTTGGTACGCGCTTTGTTGCCGTTCAGATCGGAGAAATCGTTGTCGCCCAGATCGGAACCCCAGTCAAAGTTGGTGAAACCGATGTAGCTCAGGTTACCGCCCCACAGTTCGGTAATCGGGACAAAGTATTTCACTTTGAAACGGTAGCCGTCCCACTCGTTTTCGTTAGCGGCGCCGTAGTTCTGCCACTGATACTTGGCATACACGTTCAGGGACAGGCTCATCGGCAGGCCAGTATCAATATCGGTACCCAGACCCATGTACCAGGTGCTCTGACGGCCATCTTTGTTACGACCCATGTCGTAGATGTAGTTATTGGCGAAATACCACTCTTTAAACGGACCAAAGCTCAGGTCAGTGCCGGTCAGTTTGTCGATGGAGAAACGCGGTTCGATTTCCATAAACAGCGGAGAACCGTGGTTCCAGATCCCTTTCGCGTCGGTGTTACCACCGAAGAAAACCGGCGCATCCATGTAGCCATAGAAGTCGAACCAGTCTTTCTTCGCGAAAGCTTCATATTCCAGGTAGGTATCGTTACGGAGCTGCGGTCCGAAACGTGTGTGATAGCTACCGACGACGTTGACGCTCTGGTGCCACCAGTCTGAAAGATACTGCGGTTTATCATTTTCCGCAGCGTTAACGGTGAATGACGAGGAGAGCGCGAGCACGGCACCGGCTGCAAGTAATGTTTTTTTCATATTGTATGCCACTGTTTGAAATCCCTGACGGGAGTGAAAAAGGCGCAAATAGCGTTTCTGAATATTTCGTGTTTCTGCGAGCCTATTATAGAAATCATTGCTCACAAAAATATGTCTTGTTTCACAGTTCTATCATTTACGTAATCGATTGCTTTCACGTTTGCGTATTTTAGCGCGAGGATTGTACTGGCATTCCATGAATGTTGCCAACGTTTACTAAAAAGGGCGTGTATGTAAGAGGAATAACAAAAGGGAACAGGAGATGTTGCGGAACGCACAAAACGTTCCGCAAGGAGGTTTATTGCGTAACAGGCTGGATGTCGTGGATACGCACAAATCCTAATTGATCGGGCGTCAGGTTATTCAGTTGCAGCGGGATGTCCACATCACTGGGCGCCAGCACGCTCGCCGGGGCCGTGATCAACTGATTCTGCACATTTACTTCCTGATAATTGTCAGTTGTTCCCTGAATTTGCCCATATTCAACGGTGCCGCTAAACGCTGGCAGCGGATCGTTGGACTCCCCCTGAATACGCAGCGTCACCCGGGTGCCGGCCGCGTTTGGCGCAATGTTGATAAGCGACATGCGCAGTGTGCCAACCTGACTGTTCAGACGTGCCGGGGTATTGGAGCCCGGCAGCAGATAAACGCCGCGGGTTGATTTGACGTTCAGACTGTTCTGCTGGGTAATCTTCACGGTTTCCTGATTAAGCTGATTCATCTCTTTATTGAGCGTCGAAACGCTCTGATGCATCTGGCGCACTTCGCTTTGTTGTGCGCAGGCGCTCAGACTAAAGAGACTTCCCACCAGGAGAATTCTTAGGTAACGTCTTGTCATCACTCTTATTTCCTGAATTGTCGCGATAAGTTAATGGTAGATCGTAAAAGGCGTAAAGACATCGATCCATTGTCTCAAAAGCGTTGCGCCTTTGTTGTCACGTCAGTTCAGGTTAAAATAGATTTCTGTTAACCACCTGGTCAGGACGCCGTATGCATTGCCCATTCTGTTTCGCCGTAGACACTAAGGTAATTGACTCTCGTCTTGTGGGCGAGGGCTCTTCCGTACGCCGCCGTCGGCAGTGTCTGGTTTGTAATGAACGTTTCACCACTTTTGAAGTGGCAGAGCTTGTGATGCCGCGTGTTGTGAAAAGCAACGACGTGCGCGAACCGTTTAATGAAGAAAAGCTGCGCAGTGGAATGCAGCGTGCGCTGGAAAAGCGTCCGGTGAGTTCCGATGACGTCGAAATGGCGTTGAATCACATTAAGTCGCAGTTGCGCGCCACCGGTGAGCGTGAAGTCCCCAGTAAGATGATTGGCAATCTGGTGATGGAACAATTGAAAAAACTCGATAAAGTCGCCTACATCCGCTTTGCCTCGGTTTACCGCAGCTTCGAAGATATTAAAGAATTTGGCGAAGAGATCGCTCGCCTACAGGATTAAGCCATGCAGGATGAGTTATACATGGCGCGAGCGCTGAAGCTGGCGCAGCGCGGGCGGTTTACCACCCATCCCAACCCTAATGTCGGCTGCGTGATCGTCAACGATGGCGAGATTGTCGGCGAAGGCTACCATCATCGCGCCGGCGAACCGCATGCGGAAGTGCACGCCCTGCGTATGGCGGGCGATAAGGCCAAAGGCGCCACCGCGTATGTCACGCTTGAACCCTGCAGCCATCATGGCCGTACGCCGCCGTGCTGCGATGCGCTGATTGCCGCTGGCGTTTCTCGCGTGGTGGCGGCGATGCAGGATCCCAATCCGCAAGTGGCGGGACGCGGGTTATATCGTCTGCAACAGGCGGGTATCGACGTCAGCCACGGGCTGATGATGAGCGAAGTCGAAGCGTTAAATAAAGGTTTCCTCAAACGAATGCGCACCGGGTTTCCGTATGTGCAACTGAAACTCGGCGCTTCGCTGGACGGCCGTACGGCGATGGCCAACGGTGAAAGCCAGTGGATTACCTCACCAGAGGCGCGACGTGATGTTCAGCGTCTGCGCGCGCAAAGCCACGCCATTTTAACCAGCAGCGCGACGGTGCTGGCGGACGACCCGCAGCTCACCGTGCGCTGGTCAGAGCTGGGTGAGGCGACACAGGCGGTTTATCCGCAGGATGCCGTGCGCCAGCCGGTGCGAATTGTGATAGACAGTCAGAACCGCGTGACGCCGGAGCATCGTCTGGTACAGCAGCCAGGGGAAACCTGGATTGCGCGCACGAAAGAAGACGCGCGCGTCTGGCCTGATTCGGTTCGCACGATCAGGGTGCCGGAGCATAACGGTCATCTGGATCTGGTGGTGCTGATGATGCTGCTGGGAAAACAACAGATTAACAGTCTGTGGGTGGAAGCTGGGCCGACGCTCGCCGGTGCACTCTTGCAGGCCGGTGTGGTTGATGAGCTTATCGTCTATCTTGCGCCTAAACTGTTAGGCAGTGATGCCAGGGGATTATGTGTGTTGCCAGGGCTTGAGAAACTGGCTGACGCCCCCCATTTCAAATTCAATGAGATACGCCAGGTGGGCCCGGACGTTTGCCTGCATTTAACCCCTGCGTGAGGCTTTCGAATTTTCGAATTATAGGAAGCAGCGCACAGAATATTATGATAAAATCCGCCCCCCTTACGGGGCCATATCGAACCCGAAGGAAGAATATGAACATTATTGAAGCTAACGTTGCTACTCCGGACGCTCGCGTCGCCATCACCATTGCGCGTTTCAACAACTTTATCAACGACAGCCTGCTGGAAGGTGCGATTGACGCCCTGAAACGCATTGGTCAGGTCAAAGATGAAAACATTACCGTTGTCTGGGTTCCAGGTGCCTACGAACTGCCGCTGGCAGCGGGCGCGCTGGCGAAAACCGGTAAATATGACGCGGTGATTGCGCTGGGTACGGTTATTCGTGGCGGCACAGCTCACTTCGAATATGTCGCTGGCGGTGCAAGCAACGGCCTGGCGCATGTCGCTCAGGACAGCGAAATTCCGGTCGCCTTTGGCGTCCTGACCACCGAAAGCATTGAACAAGCTATCGAACGTGCTGGCACCAAAGCTGGCAACAAAGGCGCGGAAGCTGCACTGACCGCGCTTGAAATGATTAATGTATTGAAAGCCATCAAGGCCTGATTTTTGTAAGGGGAAATCCGTGAAACCTGCTGCTCGTCGCCGCGCTCGTGAGTGTGCCGTTCAGGCGCTCTACTCCTGGCAGTTGTCCCAGAACGACATCGCTGATGTTGAATACCAGTTCCTGGCAGAACAGGACGTGAAAGATGTTGACGTCATGTACTTCCGTGAACTGCTGTCCGGGGTGGCGACTAACAGCGCGTACCTGGATGGCCTGATGAAGCCTTACCTGTCTCGTCTGCTGGAAGAGCTGGGTCAGGTGGAAAAAGCCGTACTGCGTATTGCGCTGTTCGAGCTGTCTAAACGCAGTGATGTGCCATACAAAGTGGCCATTAACGAAGCGATCGAACTGGCGAAAACGTTCGGTGCGGAAGACAGCCACAAGTTCGTCAATGGCGTTCTGGATAAAGCAGCGCCTGCGATTCGCCCCAACAAAAAGTAATCTCCAGGCCGTCAGTGAAGTGGAAACGATTCCTCTCTCCTGGCGGCTTTTTCATTTTTTCTGCTGAGGCATAACGTATGGCATGCGGCGAATTTTCCCTGATTGCCCGTTATTTTGACCGTGTCAGAAGCTCTCGTCTTGACGTCGAAACCGGTATTGGCGACGACTGTGCACTTCTGAACATCCCCGATAAACAGACGCTGGCGATCAGCACCGATACGCTGGTGGCGGGCAACCACTTCCTGACCGACATTGATCCTGCCGATCTGGCGTACAAAGCGCTGGCGGTGAACTTAAGCGATCTGGCGGCGATGGGGGCCGATCCGGCGTGGCTGACGCTGGCGATCACCCTGCCTGAGGTGGACGAACCCTGGCTGGAAGCCTTCAGCGACAGTCTGTTTGAATGTCTGAATTACTATGGTATGCAACTGATTGGCGGCGACACCACGCGGGGTCCGCTGTCGATGACGTTGGGTATCCACGGCTTTGTTCCTGCCGGGCGCGCCCTGAAACGCGCCGGGGCGAAACCGGGCGACTGGATTTACGTGACCGGTACGCCGGGCGATAGCGCTGCGGGTCTGGCGATTTTGCAGAACCGCTTGCAGGTTGTCGATGCTGCCGATCGTGAGTACCTGCTCAAGCGCCACCTGCGTCCGACGCCGCGTATTTTGCAGGGTCAGGCGCTGCGCGATCTGGCCAGCGCGGCGATTGATCTCTCTGACGGCCTGATTTCCGATCTTGGGCATATTGTGAAGGCCAGTGCCTGCGGTGCGCGAGTCGATCTCAATGCGCTACCCTGGTCAGACGCGATGACGCGTCACGTCGAACCTGAACAGGCGCTGCGCTGGGCGCTGTCTGGCGGTGAAGACTATGAGTTATGCTTTACGGTACCGGAACTGAACCGCGGTGCACTGGAGGTGGCTATGGGCCAGCTTGGCGTTGCCTTTACCTGCATTGGGCAGATGAGCGCCGATGTGGAAGGGATTCATTTCATGCGTGACGGAACGCCTGTCACTTTTGACTGGAAAGGATATGACCATTTTGCCACGCCATAAAGATGTCGCCAAAAGCCGCCTGAATCTGCTTAACCCGTGGCACTTACTGGCTACCGGGTTTGGTAGCGGCCTCAGTCCGGTTGTTCCGGGTACGATGGGATCGCTGGCGGCAATTCCCTTCTGGTATCTGATGACCTTTCTGCCGTGGCAGCTCTATTCGCTGGTGGTGATGCTGGGGATTTGTATCGGCGTCTATCTTTGCCACCAGACGGCAAAAGACATGGGCGTGCACGATCACGGCAGCATCGTCTGGGATGAATTCATCGGAATGTGGATCACGCTAATGGCGTTGCCGACCCATGACTGGCAGTGGGTCGCCGCCGGGTTTGTGATTTTCCGTATTCTCGATATGTGGAAGCCGTGGCCGATCCGTTGGTTCGATCGCAACGTGCATGGCGGAATGGGGATCATGGTGGACGATATTGTCGCCGGAGTGATTTCCGCCGGGATCCTCTATTTCATCGGCCATCACTGGCCGATTGGCATTATTTGAATGGTGATGCCGGCGTAACCGCCTTATCGGGCCTGGGATCGTGTGTGCAGGCCCGATAAGCGAAGCGCCATCGGGCACATTTCCTTATTTATATCCGGCCACAGGATGCGGTTTATACGGCGTTTCCAGTTCGGCGATGTGCTCGGGTTTCAGCGTGAGATCCACGGCATTCAGCAACTCATCGAGCTGTTCCTCCCGTGATGAGCCGATAATTGGCGCGGCAATCCCGGGTTTGCTTAACAGCCACGCCAGCGCCACCTGGGCGCGCGTCGCGCCAAGTTCTTCGCTCACACCGGCCAGCCGTGCGGCAATCTGCGCATCATTTTCGTCGCTTTCGCTATACAGCTTTTTCCCCACTTCGTCAGAAACCAGGCGTGCTGTGGTTTCTCCCCACGGACGCGTCAGACGCCCTCTGGCCAGCGGGCTCCACGGAATAACCGCCACACCTTCCTGGTAGCACAGCGGCAGCATTTCGCGCTCTTCCTCGCGGTAGATGAGGTTATAGTGGTCTTGCATGCTGACAAACTGCGCCCAACCGTGCTGTTTTTGCAGCGCCAGCGCCTGGGCAAACTGCGACGCATGCATTGACGACGCGCCGATATAACGTGCTTTACCGGCCTTGACCACATCGTTTAACGCTTCCAGCGTCTCTTCAATCGGCGTGTTGTAATCCCAGCGGTGAATTTGCAGGATATCGACGTAGTCCATCCCCAGCCGTCTCAGGCTGTCATCGATAGAACGCAGGATTTGCGCGCGGGATAATCCTTCCGGCAGGTCATCCACCCGATTAAACACTTTGGTGGCGACCACCACCTCATCACGACGAGCGAAATCGCGCAGAGCGCGACCGACGATCTCTTCGCTGCTGCCGGCTGAGTAGTTGTTCGAGGTATCGAAAAAGTTAATACCGCCCTCAAGGGCGCGTTGGATGATAGGGCGACTGCTCTCTTCGGGAAGCGTCCAGGCGTGGTTTCCGCGATTCGGCTCGCCGAACGTCATGCAGCCCAGACAAAGGCGGGAAACCCGAAGGTCCGTTTTTCCTAAGATGTTGTATTGCATTATTTCGCTCCTGTTATGCTCGTTATGGGTTAAGCATAGCAGGAGCGAAGGGGGGATTATGCCAACCAGGCCTTGATTTTGGCCTCAATGCCTGCGGCATCCAGACCCAACTCGGCGCGGGCTTCATCCTGTGTACCTTGCGGAATGAAGAAGTCCGGCAGGCCGATGTTAAGCACCGGAACCGGTTTGCGATGCGCCATCAGCACTTCGTTCACGCCGCTACCGGCCCCGCCCATAATGGCGTTTTCTTCCAGCGTCACCAGTACTTCATGACGCGCCGCCATTTCGAGGATCAGGGCTTCATCCAGCGGTTTCACAAAGCGCATGTCGACCAGCGTGGCGTTGAGGGATTCCGCGACTTTTGCCGCTTCCGGCATTAAGGTACCGAAGTTGAGGATCGCCAGCTTTTCGCCGTGACGCTTCACCACGCCTTTTCCGATCGGCAGTTTCTCCAGCGGCGTCAGCTCAACGCCGACGGCATTTCCGCGTGGATAGCGCACCGCCGTGGGGCCATCGCTGTAATGATAACCGGTAAACAGCATCTGGCGGCATTCGTTCTCATCGCTCGGGGTCATGATGACCATCTCCGGGATGCAGCGCAGATAGGAGAGATCGAACGCCCCCTGGTGAGTTTGCCCGTCGGCCCCGACGATCCCCGCACGATCAATCGCAAACATGACCGGCAGCTTTTGAATTGCCACGTCGTGCAGCACCTGATCGTAGGCGCGTTGCAGGAAGGTGGAGTAAATGGCCACCACCGGCTTGTAACCGCCAATCGCCAGTCCGGCGGCGAAGGTCACCGCGTGCTGCTCGGCAATCGCCACGTCAAAGTAGCGGTCCGGGAATTTACGCGAGAATTCGACCATGCCGGATCCTTCGCGCATGGCCGGAGTGATCGCCATCAGCTTGCTGTCTTTAGCCGCCGTTTCGCACAGCCAGTCGCCGAAGATTTTCGAATAGCTCGGCAGACCGCCGCTGCTTTTCGGCAGACAACCGCTGGACGGATCGAATTTCGGCACCGCATGGAAGGTGATCGGGTCTTTTTCCGCCGGTTCATAACCCCGGCCTTTTTTGGTCATGATATGCAGGAACTGCGGGCCTTTCAGGTCGCGCATGTTTTTCAGCGTGGTGATAAGTCCCAGTACATCGTGACCATCGACCGGGCCGATGTAGTTAAAGCCCAGCTCTTCAAACAGCGTGCCAGGTACGACCATGCCTTTGATATGTTCTTCGGTGCGTTTGAGCAGTTCTTTAATCGGCGGTACGCCAGAGAAGACTTTTTTTCCGCCTTCGCGCAGGGAAGAGTAAAGCTTACCGGAGAGCAACTGCGCGAGGTGATTGTTTAGCGCGCCGACGTTCTCGGAAATCGACATTTCGTTGTCGTTGAGGATGACCAGCATGTCGGGTTTGATATCGCCCGCATGGTTCATCGCCTCGAATGCCATTCCGGCAGTAATCGCCCCGTCGCCAATCACGCAGACGGTACGGCGATCTTTGCCCTCTTTTTCCGCAGCAACCGCCACGCCGATACCGGCGCTGATAGAGGTAGAGGAGTGACCCACGCTCAGGACGTCATATTCGCTTTCGCCACGCCACGGGAACGGATGCAGGCCGCCTTTCTGGCGGATAGTGCCAATTTTATCGCGACGACCGGTCAGAATTTTGTGTGGATAAGCCTGATGACCCACGTCCCAGATGAGCTGGTCAAACGGGGTGTTATAGACATAGTGTAGCGCCACGGTCAGCTCGACCGTGCCCAGCCCGGAGGCGAAGTGTCCGCTGGAACGACTGACGCTGTCGAGTAAATAGCGGCGCAGTTCGTCGCAGAGTTTCGGCAGACTCTCTTTTGGTAGCAGTCGCAACTCCTGGGTGGAGTCGACCAGTGCCAGGGTAGGGTATTTGGCGATATCAAAACTCATCAGAGGCCTTTAAGTAAGACAGTGTGTTCATTTATTACGCTGGATTATGTAGTCCGCTAGCGCTTCCAGTGCCGAGGTATCGAGTGACTGTGCGGCCAGTTGGTTTAGCGACTGGCGAGCCTCTGCGATTAAATCCCGGGCTTTGTTCCGGGCTTGCTCAAGGCCCAGAAGTGCAGGATAGGTACTTTTGCCAAGCTGCTGGTCGGCGCCCTGACGTTTACCCAACGTTGCAGTATCGCCCACCACATCCAGAATGTCATCCTGAACCTGGAATGCCAGGCCGATACTTTCTGCGTATTTGTCGAGTATTGGCAGCGCATTTCTGCCTTTTTCTCCGGCGCTTAACGCCCCCAGGCGAACCGCGGCGCGAATCAAAGCGCCCGTCTTATGACGATGGATTTTCTCCAGCGCCTCCAGCGGCACCTGTTTACCTTCGGCGTCAAGATCCAGCGCCTGACCGCCGCACATTCCGGCGATTCCACTGGCGCTCGCCAGCTCGGAAATCATCGCGATCCGATCGCGGTCAGCAACTTCCGGCATCGGGGCGTCGCTGATAATCGAGAACGCCAGCGTTTGCAGGGCATCACCCGCCAGAATCGCATTGGCCTCGCCAAACTTGACGTGGCAGGTCGGCAGGCCACGCCGCAGATCGTCATCGTCCATTGCCGGCAGATCGTCATGGATCAGCGAATAAGCATGAATGCACTCAACGGCGGCTGCCGGGGCATCCAGCGTGTTCAGGCTGATACCAAACATCTGACCGGTGGCATACACCAGAAACGGACGCAGACGTTTACCGCCTAATAATGCGCCATACTGCATGGTTTCGACCACGGGAGTGTTCTGAAAGGGCAGTGGGGCAATAAAACGGCTCAGCGCCTGATTAGCCTGCTCGACGCAGGCCTGAAGCTGCTGCGAAAAATCCATTTACTCGTTATCCGCTGTAAAAGGCGTAGGGGATGCGTCTTCATTGTCAGACAGCAGGATTTGCACACGCTGTTCAGCCTGTTGCAACTTCACCTGACCCTGACGTGCCAGCTGCACGCCACGTTCGAATTCGTTCAGCGCCTCTTCCAGCGGCAGATCGCCACTTTCCAGACGCGTTACAATTTGCTCCAGCTCGTTCAGCGACGTTTCAAAGCTGACCGGCGCCTCATTTTTCTTCGCCATAATAAATGTCTGACTCTCAGTATTTTCAGCCCTGATATGGTAACGGACTCAGAGCAATTATCAAATTTACCCATCATACTTCAGGCTGCATGTACGTTGGCTGCATTCGCTCACTCCAGCCGCTTACTTGTGTCAGCGCCAGGGGATGCGCTCCTTTGCCGCCCGCCTGCAACTCGAATTATTGAGGGTATAACGCGCAATGTGCACAGGAATCGCGTGATAGTGGTATACTTCCGCGCCTGGATGCAGCCCTTAACGGGGTTGCTGTACTATTTCTCCACTACAAGCCGTAACTGGCTTGCTAAAGAACCATTGCCGCCATGAAGTTTATCATTAAATTGTTCCCGGAAATCACCATCAAAAGCCAATCTGTGCGTTTGCGCTTTATAAAAATGCTGACCGGGAACATTCGTAACGTTTTAAAGCACTATGATGAGACCCTCGCCGTTGTCCGTCACTGGGATAACATCGAAGTTCGCGCGAAAGATGAAAACCAGCGTCTGGCGATCCGCGACGCGCTGACCCGTATCCCGGGGATTCACCACATTCTCGAAGTCGAAGACGTGCCGTTTACCGACATGCACGATATTTTCGAGAAGGCGCTGGTGCAATACCGCGATCAACTGGAAGGCAAAACCTTCTGCGTGCGCGTTAAACGTCGCGGTAAACACGAGTTTAGCTCTATTGACGTGGAACGTTACGTAGGCGGCGGTTTAAATCAGCATATTGAATCGGCGCGCGTGAAGCTGACCAACCCGGATGTGACTGTCCATCTGGAAGTGGAAGACGATCGTCTGCTGCTGATTAAAGGCCGCTACGAAGGGATCGGCGGTTTCCCGATCGGGACGCAGGAAGACGTACTGTCGCTGATCTCCGGCGGCTTCGACTCCGGCGTTTCCAGCTATATGCTGATGCGTCGCGGCTGCCGCGTTCACTATTGCTTCTTTAACCTTGGCGGCGCGGCCCATGAAATTGGCGTTCGTCAGGTGGCGCACTATCTGTGGAACCGCTTCGGCAGTTCACATCGCGTGCGTTTTGTCGCCATCAACTTTGAACCAGTGGTCGGCGAGATCCTCGAAAAAGTGGATGACGGCCAGATGGGCGTGGTACTGAAACGCATGATGGTTCGCGCGGCGTCGAAAGTGGCAGAGCGCTATGGCGTGCAGGCGCTGGTCACCGGCGAAGCGCTGGGACAGGTCTCCAGCCAGACGCTGACCAACCTGCGTCTGATTGATAACGTCTCCGATACGCTGATTCTGCGTCCGCTGATTGCTTACGATAAAGAGCACATCATCAATCTGGCGCGCCAGATTGGGACGGAAGATTTTGCCCGCACCATGCCGGAATACTGTGGCGTGATTTCAAAAAGTCCGACGGTGAAAGCCATCAAGGCGAAGATTGAAGCGGAAGAACAGAACTTTGACTTCAGCATCCTCGACAAAGTGGTTGAAGAAGCCAGCAATGTCGATATTCGTGAAATCGCGCAGCAGACCCAGCAGGATGTGGTGGAAGTTGAAACCGTCAGCGGTTTTGGCCCGAACGACGTGATTCTGGATATCCGCTCCATCGACGAGCAGGACGATAAGCCGTTGAAGGTAGAAGGTGTCGATGTGGTTTCGCTGCCGTTCTACAAGCTGAGCACTCAGTTCGGCGATCTCGACCAGAATAAAACCTGGCTGCTGTGGTGTGAGCGCGGCGTGATGAGCCGTCTGCAGGCGCTGTATCTGCGTGAGCAGGGCTTTGAGAATGTGAAAGTGTATCGCCCGTAATCGCGATTTCCCCCGGCCATCCGCGCCGGGGGAACCTTATTCCTGCAAATGAAGCGCTTCGACGCTACTTACTAACTGTCCGGCAATCTGCGGCATGTCGTCTGTACTGAAGAACCCCATCGTCACGGCAATCGCCACCAGCTCTCCCTTTTTATTGCATAGCGGACAGGCAATCGACTGTGCGCCAGGGATCCCCTGTGTCGGATTGTGACGCACCGCGTAGCCCCGAGAGCGTATCTGCTCAATCAGTTGTGCCTGCGCCTGGTCTTGCGGCTGCCAGGCGGAATAACTCATGAATACCTGACCCGCTGAACTGGCGTGAAGCGGAACGGGCGTGTTGGGCAGAAAATCGATATCCACATTACGGAAGCTGCGATTGTAGTGCTTCAACACTAATCCGCCGTCCGTCTCAACCACCACGCCGGTAGAGTGGTTAAAGGTATCGCGAAACGCGATCAGCGCCGTATTAAGTTCACTCACCGGATCGCGTGCAGCCGCTGGATTCCCCGCCATCTGAAGAAGGGTCGATCCCAGGCAATAAAGTCCTTTTTCGTTTTGCCCCAGCATACCGGTTCGACAGAGTGAGACCAGATACTTGTGTAAACGACTTTTCGACAGGTTGCATCCCGTAGCGATATCGATGGCCCGCGTCTGGCCGTTTTGACTGGCAACGAACGCCAGAATGTTGACGGCGATATCAACCGAATTGACCCCTTGCGATGTTTCAGCCATATGCGTTCTCTTTTTTGATTCTTCGCGAGTATATCATCGCGGCTGAAATCAGTACTGTCTTCGCAATTTAAAAAGCTCACTACTCCTAAATGGTTAGATATTGACTTGCGTCAGGTTAATCACTGGTGAACCTTGGTTAACTAATAATGAACTTTTTTAGGGGCAAGAACATGGACGCATTGAGCAATATCCGCTTAAAAAGAAGAACCCTGTTAAAAGGGTTCGGTGTGGTGGGGTTATCCTCATTAGCGCCGACGTTTCTGACGCTGCGTCAGGCTAACGGTGCGCCTTTACCCCGATTTCGTCTTAAGCAATCGGATTACCAGACGTTCCGCTCGACCTGCGCGATGGAGTGTTTGCACTGCAACCTGACGGCGTACGTCTGGAAAGACCGGTTAATGAAAATTGAAGCGACGAAAGGCTTCAATGTGAAGTGCTGTTTACGGGGAATTAGCCGCACCAAATGGGTTTATCACCCATTACGGCTGACGCAACCATTGTTGCGAACAGGAGAAAAAGGCGAGGGGAAATTTAAACCGATAACCTGGGACGTCGCGCTGGATCTCATTGAAAAGAACATCCGGGAGACCATCGCCACTGAGGGCAATAAAGGCTTATTGCTCACTGCCGCTTCCGGGAACATGGACTCCATCAAGAACGATATGGCCAAAGCCTTTTTCGACTATCTAGGTGGCAGTACCAAAACCGCCGGTTCGCTCTGTTGCGCGGCGGTCACCGCGGCGATGATGCCGATGGTTGGCCTGCGTTATGCCGATACCCGCGACACCATTGCAGACAGCCGCTACATTTTGTGCTGGGGGAATAACCCGGCGGTCACCATGCATGCCTATTTCAAAAACTACTCACAGGCGCAGAGAAACGGCGCACGGTTGGTGGTGATCGACCCGCGATTTAACGAAACGGCGGCGAAAGCCGACGAGTGGGTACCAATCGTGCCGGGTACGGATATCGCCCTGGCATTAGGGATGATTAACATCATCATGCAGGAAAAACGCTATGACGCGGATTTCCTGCGCGCGCATACCGGTGCGGTTTATCTGGTGGATCCGCAGCAGCAACTGATGCGTGCCGATCCAAAGGACGCGGACAGCTATCTGGTGTTTGATATACAGAGTCAGACCCTGAAACGCCATGATGCGCCCGGCGTGATGCCTGCATTGTTGAGTGAGGAATTACCTGCCAACAGTGAATTCACCACCGTGCTGGATAACGTGTGGGCGCAGGCAAAACCCTGGACAGCGCAGAAAGTGGAGGAGGAGACTGATGTGCCCGCGCAGACGGTGCTCCGTCTGGCGCGAGATTACGCCGCAACGCAACCGGCGATGATTGTGCAGAACATGTCGGGGGCACAGAGAACCGAGTTTGGTACTTACGTTGCCGCCAGCCAGTTCTATCTGGCGTTGATCACCGGCAATATTGGCAAAGCCGGGGCGGGGGTCTGCGATGCGGGTGGCGTCAGACAGATGGCAAAATTCTCGCCCATCGTTCCTCCGGCGCCGAATGCGGCCAAAATTCCCGCCATTCCTATTCCCAAAATCGGTGACTGGGTCGTTAACGAAAAACCGCATGCGATTAAGTTCTGGTGGAATATGACGCTGGGTGCGATGACCCAGTTGCCCAATACCAACCAGGTCAGAGAGGCCTTTAAAAAGGTACCGTTTGTGGTGGTAGCCGACAACCTGATGAGTTCGTCTGCGCTATATGCCGATCTGGTGCTCCCCGTCACGACCATTTTTGAGGATGTCAGTCTTATGGCGGGCGTGCGCAGCCACTATGTGCAACTGATGGAGAAGGCGGTGGAGCCGCCGGGAGAAGCCAAACCCGATTACTGGATTTTTGCCCGACTGGCCGAACGCTTTGGTTTTGGCGAGGTTTTTAACCAGCCCATTGAGCACTATATCGATACCTGCCTGAAAGGCTCGGGCATTACCCGCGACATGCTGAAAAAGGGGCCGGTATGCCCCGTTGAAGAAGACTGGATCCCGTTTAAAGACGGCCAGTTCCTCACCTCGACCGGCAAAGCGCATCTGTACATTGAGGAGTGGGCGAAAAAGGATTTCCTGCCGGTGGTGACCTGGAAGCAGGTGAAAGAATCGGTTAAAGGCTCGCCTGAACTGGCTCAAACCTATCCGCTAATGGCGGTGCAGCGCAAATTGGCGCGCAGCGTGCACTCCAGCCACGGGATGAACGAGTGGATCCTGGAGGTTCAGCGTAACCGCCCGAACGTGATGATTCACCCGGAAGATGCCCGGCAGCGTAAGATTCAGCCTGGAGAGTGGGTCGTGGTGTTCAATCATCGCGGTCAGCATCGGGCGATTGCTGACGTGACCACCCATATCAAACGCGGAGTCGTGAGTCTGGATAACGGCTGGTGGGAGCAGCAGGGAGGAAGCAGTAGCCATGTGACCAACGATCAGGTGGAAGTGCTGGGGAATGGGCACTGTTGCAACAGTACGCTTGTTGATGTGAGAAGGGAGGCTTAATGGCGATGAGACAGTATGGATTTCTTATTGATATGCAAAATTGCTACGGTTGTAAAACCTGTAGCATGGCCTGCAAATCAGAAAACATGACGCCGATGGGCGTACTCTGGCGTCGGGTTCGCGAACGTCATACGGATGAGCCCAACACGCAGGCCTTCATCAGCATGTCGTGCAACCACTGCGATGACCCGCAGTGCATGAAAGTCTGCCCGGCGGGGACGTACAGCAAACGTGCCGACGGCATTGTCGTGCAGGATCACGATCGCTGCATTGGTTGTCGGATGTGCATCATGGCCTGCCCGTGGAGTGCGCCGGTGTACGATCCCGCCGAAGGGAAAACCAGTAAGTGCAATTTGTGTGCTGAGCGTCTCGATGAAGGATTGCAGCCGCGCTGCGTAGAATCCTGTCCGGCAGGCGTATTACGTTTTGGTGAGATCGCTGAGCTGCGTAAAGAGCATACGACGCAATGGGCGGTGCTGGAAAAACGCTACAACCTGCCCGATCACACGATTAGCCAGCCTAACATTGTCATTATTCCGCCGCGGGATTAAGGAGAACAACATGGAACATTATGAATTGCCATTGGTCTTCTTCACCGTCTTCGCTCAGTGGGGTATTGGTGGAGTACTGGCGCTGACGCTATGCCAGTCTTTCAGCGCACAGAAATTCAGCGCAATGCAGTGTCGTACGCTGGCGCTTCGGTTCTGGATCATTACCGTGCTGGGATCCTGTGCATCGCTGGCGCATCTGGGAGCGCCTGAAGGCGCTTACCGCTCCCTGACTGGACTGGAGAGCTCCTGGCTCAGTCGGGAAGTGGCCGCGTTTATTGTGCTCAATGGCGTGATGTTTTGCTGGCTACTGCTGTGCTGGTTCAGGCCTGCGCCGCGCGGAGTGACGCTGCTGGGCGGCGTGACGGCGCTGGTGGGGCTGGGCACCATTCTGGTGACCTCGCAGGTCTATTACCAGATGCCGCTACACCCGCTCTGGCACAACGTTGCGACGCCTGCCGCGTTCCTGGGAACGGCCTTGCTGACGGGGTTTATGAGCGTCGCCATTGCCCGAGCGTACTGGCATCTTTCACCTTCTACGGTCTGTAATGCGGGGATTGTGGCTGGCATTGTACTGAGCGCAGGCGCACTGGGCCTTCGCTATCAGGTTCCGGGTGCCGATGCGTCCAGCCCTCTGCTCTGGTGGCAGTTGCTTGCCAGCGTGTGTGTCGCAGTGTGGGGGATATCACGTCTGAACAGCGGGATGCGCAGTTGGGTATGGGTGGCATTAATCATCACGGGGGAACTGGCCGGGAGAATGCTGTTTTACAGTAATGTGATGGGTTCCGCTCCCTGGTTTTGAATGATTGGTCGGGGGTTTCCTGTAGGCCTGATAAGCGCAGCGCCATCAGGCATTAAACAACGATGATGCCGGATGGCGACGCTAAAGCGTCTTATCCGGCCTGGAGACTGATAAGCCTTGCGTCATCTTACTCGTAGTAATTATAAATGCCTGCTGCCATCACCAGTTGTGACGCGACTTCATGGGCTTTCTCGCGCCCAACCAACAGGTCGATAATCTTTAAACCAAAATCGATTGAGGTCCCCGGGGCCTGGCTGGTGAGCAACTTCACCCGCGGGTCCCAGACCACGCGTTTATCCTGCCATTGTTCAGCCGGAATGCGGTCTTTCAGCGCCGGAAAGCCCGTCATGTTGCCGATGGGGAAGATGTCGTGTGGAACGAGTACGGTAGCGGCTGCCGCGCAAATGGCGGCGACAATCCGTCCGGAGCGGTGAAACTGCTTAACGGTTTCGACCAGTAACGGACTGTCGCGAAAACACTCGGCGCCTTTAATGCCGCCCGGCAGAACGATGATGTCGTAGTCGCCATCGGCCACGGCAACCAGCGGCGCATCCGCCAGCAGTTTTACGCCGCGTGAACAGACAATGGTCAGACTGCCGTCGCTGGCGACGCTCGCGGTGGTGACGTCGATTCCACCACGAACCAGCAGGTCGATAGTGGTAACCGCTTCGGTTTCTTCACTACCAGGGGCGAGGCATACCAGTGCCGATGCGCTCATACTCACTCTCCTTTCGTTTTACTAACTCAAACAGGCGGCTGTTTTCCGGCACCGCAATCCCATGCGCACGGGCGCGTTTCAGCAGATATCCGGTAATGTAGTCAATCTCGGTATGACGCAGAGCCTGAATGTCCTGCAACATGGATGAGATGTTTTCTGCCGTACTGTCAATAACTTGCTCGACATAATAGCGTAAATCGTCGACTGATGTATGGTGACCTTCGCGTTCAATAACCGCCGCGACTTCCTGGCAAATCAGGTTGACCTCTTCAGGATGGTTGCGCAGTTCGCCATTCGGGCAGTTCCACAGCGCGGTCAGGGGGTTGATCACACAGTTCACCGCCAGCTTGCGCCACATCTCGGCGCGAATATTATTATGCCAGGCGACGTCAGGCAGTACGCATTGCAGCAAATCGGCGAGATAGCTGAAATCACCATCCTGCTCGCGCGCCGGACCGATACGCGTGGTGCCGTTCGCGACATGGATAATGACGTTGCCATCGCGACGTGCGGCGTGGGTGGTCGTTCCCATCAGCAAGGGTTGGCGGATAGTGTGCAATTCTTCAATCGTTCCCATGCCGTTATGGATCAACAGAATGGGTGTCGTTTCCGACAGTGTCGACGCCAGCGCTTTGACCGCGTCGGAGACCTGCCACGCTTTGAGCGTGACCAACAGCAGATCGCTGGTGGCTAAAAACTCCGGATCGTTTGCCGTCAGGGATTCGTTAAATATCGACCCGTCCGTCTCAATCACATTCACGCTGCAATAGGGCTGCGGAACGCGCAGCCAACCTTGTACGTCATGTCCCTGTTTGCACAGCGCAGAAAGCCATAACTGTCCTAAGGCTCCGCATCCCAGTACGGTAATTTTCATTCTTCCTCCTCACCCGCAACAGCACCAGGTGTTTGCTAACATAGTATAGCGCTGTCTGTTGGGTCACTTTGCAGGTATTATGCTTCGCATCAAAAATGAAGGGAGAGGAAAAGATGCCATCTTTCGATATTGTGTCTGAAGTTGATCTTCAGGAAGCACGTAACGGCGTGGATAACGCCATTCGTGAAGTTGAGTCACGTTTTGATTTTCGCGGCGTTGAAGCGACCATTGAGCTCAATGATGCCAATAAAACCATCAAGGTACTGAGCGAATCCGATTTCCAGGTTAACCAGTTGCTGGACATTCTGCGTGCCAAGCTGCTCAAGCGTGGCATTGAAGGGACATCCCTCGACGTGCCGGACGAGTTCGTCCACAGTGGGAAGACCTGGTTTGTGGAAGCAAAGCTGAAGCAGGGCATCGAGAGCGCCGTGCAGAAGAAGATCGTTAAGCTGATTAAAGACAGCAAGCTGAAGGTGCAAGCGCAGATTCAGGGTGAAGAGATTCGCGTGACCGGGAAATCCCGTGATGACCTCCAGTCCGTGATGGCGCTGGTGCGTGGCGGCGATTTGGGACAGCCGTTCCAGTTTAAAAACTTCCGCGATTAATCTTCAACGGTCCGGCTTTCCGGACCGTTTTCACTTTTACGCCCGGCTGATGGCCTGCTCAACCTCAAAGCGGTTGGTCACTTTGCTGTCGATCTTCACATAGGCGGAATGTTCCTGCTGGGCAATCAAAACTTCACTGACACCTTCTGTTGCCAGTAAACGCTGCTTCAGCACGTCATCGGCTGCAATCTCCGGTGGAATGACTACCCGCAGGCTGCTGACATACGGCGGCTCTTTCATGGTGCTGGCGACGGCGAGCCAGACAACGGCTAAAAACGCCCCGGCAAGGAAAACCGTCTGTCCGTCAAACATCCCGTCGACCCAACCGCCCAGTGAACCGCCCAGGGCGACGCCGAGGAACTGGCTGGTGGAATACACGCCCATCGCCGTGCCTTTATAGCCTGCCGGAGACTCTTTACTGATCAGTGAGGGAAGGAGGGCTTCCATCAGATTGAAGGCGAGGAAGAACAGTTGCACACCGATAATCAGTTCCCAGAAATGGCTGCCCGCGCCCCAGAGAACAACCTCGGCAATCACAATCAGCGCTACGCAGAACAGGAACACCCGTTTCATCCGCCGCTTCACTTCGGCGTATATAATAAACGGGACGACCGAGCCAAACGAAATCAGCATCGTCACCAGATACACTTTCCAGTGTTCCGCTGCGGGTAGTCCGGCATCAGCTAACTGGCCGGGCAGGGCAACGAAGGTGGACATCAGCAGAATGTGCAGACACATGATGCCGAAGTTAAGCTTCAGCAGTTTCGGTTCGGCCAGCACTTTGCTGAAGCTGCCTTTCACCATCCCCGATTCGCGATTGAGCACGTGGTTGTCACTGTCTGGCACCACCCACAGCGTCAGGATGATGCCAAGCGTTGCCAGGATGGCGATCATCCAGAAGAGGGCGTTGAGCCCCAGGGCGTGGGTAATGATTGGCCCAAGCACCATGGCGATTGCGAAGGTGATGCCAAAGCTCACGCCAATAAACGCCATTGCCTTTGTGCGGTTTTGTTCACGGGTTAAGTCTGACAGTAGCGCCATCACCGCGGCGGCGATCGCCCCCGAACCCTGTAACGCGCGGCCAAGAATAATGCCCCAGATGGAGTCCGACAGCGCGGCAATGATGCTGCCGAGGATAAACACAGCGAGCCCGCCGACAATCAGCGGCTTACGACCGATACGGTCGGAGAGCAGTCCAAAAGGGATCTGAAAAATAGCCTGCGCCAGACCATAGATGCCGATGGCGAGGCCAATTAACGCCTGGCTGGCTCCCTGTAGCGCCATGCCGTATGTGGTCAGAACCGGCAGGACCATAAACATGCCAAGCATGCGCAGAGAAAATACGGTCCCTAAACCCCAGGTGGCGCGCAACTCACCCGGCGTCATTTTATAATCGTTCATTCCCACCTCTGTCTTAATTTCGCGCCTAGTGTAAAGCGCTAAGCAGGCGGGGTAAATATGCGCTTTATTAACAAATGTTGGGGTTGTGAGTGGCGTCGGCTAGAGACGAAAATGCCGGATGACGAGACTAACATCTCTTATCCGGCCTACAAGCAATGTGCTTTTTTGTAGGCCGGATAAGGCGTCAGCCGCCATCCGGCATAGAAGATATGACGATTAACTTACCAGACGTAAGTCAGCAGATTGTGTGAATCCGGCACCATAAAGTCGACCGACATCATCACGGAGAGCGCGGTAATGGCGATGATGGAGAAACCGAACAGCTTGCGCGCCCAGACTCGGTCATCTTCCACTTTGTAACCGCGCAGCGCCATGCCTAACCACCAGACGCTCACCGCTGCCGCAACCACCAGATATTTATATCCGGCGTAGCCGCCCAGAGAGAGCATCAGCGTCGCGATGGCAAACGCGATGATATACAGCGTGATGTGGTTTTTGGCGACAGAGATGCCTTTCACCACCGGCAGAACCGGGATGTTAGCCGCCTGATAATCCTTAAAGCGGAAAATCGCGATGGCATAAGAGTGCGGCATCTGCCACAGGCTAAAAATCGCCAGCAGAATCAGCGCGCCGCTGTCGAACTCACCGGTTACCGCGCAGTAGCCGATCACCGGCGGCGCCGCGCCGGAGAGAGAGCCGATCAGCGTGCCGTAGACCGAGTGGCGTTTCATATACAGGCTGTAAACGCCCACATAAACCACAAAGCCCATCACACCCAGCCAGCAGGCCAGAGGGTTCGCGCCAAACCACAGCAGCATGAAGCCAGCAATACCCAGCAGGGTGGCGTACGCCAGCGAGACTTTAGGAGAGATCAGGCCTCTTACCAGCACCCGATTCTTGGTCCTTTCCATCTTTCTGTCGATATCCCTGTCGATGTAGTTGTTAAATACACAACCCGACGCCACAACCAGTGACACTCCGACCAACGTGTAGATGAACAAGGGATAGTCAATGCTGCCCTTGGAGGCCAGCAGGAATCCCCCGATCACCGAGATCAGGTTGCCAAAGATGATGCCTGGTTTCGTTACTTGCAGGTATTGCTTAAACATCATAACCGCCGCTCTTAGTGCATCATCATATTGTAGTTGAGGTTCCACATGATCCAGATGGAACCGACAACCAGGATGGCGATGATCAGCACGGTAAAGACAAAAGCCGTCATGTTCCAGCCTTCATCAGACTTGGTGTTCATGTGCAGGAAGCACACCAGATGCACCAGAATCTGCACCACTGCCATTGCCAGGATAGTCCCCAGAATTACGGCTGGAGAGGCAGCACCCGTCATGACCATCCAGAACGGGATAACCGTCAGGATTATCGACAGGATAAAACCTGTCATGTAGGTTTTTACGCTGCCATGGGACGCGCCACTGTGATCGGTAGAATGACTCATTACATCGCCCCCATCAGATAAACAACAGTGAACACACAGATCCACACCACATCCAGGAAGTGCCAGAACAGGCTCAGGCACATGATGCGGGTACGGTTGGTGCTGGTCAGGCCGCGACGGGCGACTTGCACCATCAGCACGGCCATCCAGATCAGACCGGAAGTGACGTGCAGACCGTGGGTGCCGACCAACGCAAAGAACCCGGACAGGAAGCCGCTGCGATCCGGACCCATACCGTTAACAATCAGGTGATGGAATTCATAGAGTTCCATCCCGATGAAGCCAGCACCAAACAAGAAGGTCAACGCCAGCCAGGAGACAACCTGGCTCTTGTTGTTCTTGTGCATGGCGATCGCCGCCATGCCGTAGGTGATGGAGCTGAACAACAGCAGGAAAGTTTCAACCAGAACGAACGGCAGCTCAAAAATGTCCTTACCTGTCGGGCCACCTGCGGTGCCGTTCACCAGAACGGCATAGGTTGCGAACAGAATAGAGAACAGAATGCAGTCGCTCATCAGGTAGATCCAGAATCCGAAGATTTTGGTCTGGCCTGCGTCGTGGTGCCCGTGTTCGTGCGCGTGGGCAGTCGCGTTCGCTAAAGTATCAGTTGCCATTTTTCAGCCCTGCCTTAGAAATCTCATCGAAATGCTGGTTTTCCAGTTTTTCGACTTCCGGGACTGGTACGTAGTAGTCCACGTCCTCGTCAAAGCTTTTCACAATCCAGCTAATGATCATGCCTGCGAAGCCTACAATCGCCAGCCACCAGATATGCCAGATCATGGCGAAACCGAAGACGGTAGAGAACGCCGCAATCACAATGCCCGCACCGCTGTTTTTCGGCATATGAATTTCTTCATAATGCGCAGGCTGTTTGTACGCTTCACCTTTCTCTTTCATTTCCCAGAATGCATCACGCTCGTGAACGTGTGGCACAACGGCAAAGTTGTAGAACGGCGGCGGAGAAGAGGTTGCCCACTCCAGCGTACGCCCACCCCACGGGTCACCGGTCAGGTCACGGTTCTGCTCGCGGTCGCGAATAGAGACGAAGATCTGAATCAGCTGGCACAGGATACCCAGTGCAATCAGCGCGGCGCCGCAGGCGGCTACCACCAGCATCGGGTGGAACTGCGGGTCAATCTGCTGGCTGAGGCGACGGGTCATCCCCATGAAGCCCAGCACGTACAGCGGCATAAAGGCTACGAAGAAGCCGATAATCCACAACCAGAAGGCGCGTTTACCCCAGGTTTCGTTCAGCGTGAAGCCAAACGCTTTTGGCCACCAGTAGGTCATACCGGCGAAGCACCCGAAGACCACACCGCCGATGATGACGTTATGGAAGTGCGCAATCAGGAACAGACTGTTGTGCAGTACGAAGTCCGCGCCCGGAACCGCCAGCAGAACGCCGGTCATCCCGCCGACGGAGAAGGTCACGATGAAGCCAATCGTCCACAGCATAGCGGAGTGGAAAACGATGCGGCCCTGATACATGGTGAACAGCCAGTTGAAGATCTTCACCCCGGTCGGGATGGCGATAATCATGGTGGTAATACCGAAGAAGGCGTTTACGTTTGCGCCAGCACCCATGGTGAAGAAGTGGTGCAGCCAGACGATGAACGACAGTACGGTAATACACACGGTCGCCCAGACCAGCGAGGTGTAACCAAACAGACGTTTACGCGAGAAGGTTGCCGCGATTTCGGAGAACACCCCGAATACGGGCAGAACCAGAATGTACACTTCCGGATGGCCCCAGGCCCAAATCAGGTTGATGTACATCATCATGTTGCCGCCCATATCGTTGGTAAAGAAATGGGTGCCCAGATAGCGATCCAGGGTCAGCAACGCGACGGTAACCGTCAGGATTGGGAATGACGCGATAATCAGGATGTTCGCGCACAGTGATGCCCAGGTAAAGACCGGCATTTTGAACATGGTCATGCCCGGCGCACGCATCTTCAGAATGGTAACGAAGAAGTTGATACCGGTTAACGTCGTACCAATACCGGATAGCTGGAGACTCCAGATCCAGTAATCGACCCCGACGCTGGGACTGTACTCTATTCCCGAGAGTGGCGGATAGGCCAGCCAACCGGTCTGTGCGAACTCACCAACGCCCAGAGACAGGTTAACCAGGATAACGCCGACAACGGTGAACCAGAAGCTCAGGTTGTTCAGGAACGGGAACGCAACGTCACGCGCACCGATCTGCAGCGGAACCACCAGGTTCATCAGACCGATAACGAAAGGCATTGCCACGAAGAAGATCATGATCACGCCGTGAGCCGTGAAGATCTGGTCGTAGTGGTGAGGCGGCAGGAAGCCCGCTTCACCCGCAGAGGCCAGCGCCTGCTGGCTACGCATCATGATGGCGTCGGCAAAGCCACGCAGCAACATCACAATAGCGACGATGACATACATGATGCCAAGACGCTTGTGGTCAACGGACGTGAGCCACTCTTTCCACAGGTAGGTCCACTTACCGAAGTAAGTGATCAAGGCTAATAAAGCCAGACCCCCGACGATAATGGCAGCGATCGTAACCATGACGATAGGTTCATGGAACGGGACTGCATCCAGTGATAATTTTCCGAACATCGTTTTCTTCCTCAGCCCCTTGAGTTGGCGGCTTCCGCGTGGCTCATGTCCATGCCTTCCATCCCTTCGTGCGAGCTGTGCTCACCTTCTGGTTGGGTCATGTCCATGCTCTGACCGTGAGCCATAAATTTGTTAATAACGTCTTTAAACAAATCGGGTTTCACGTTGGAGAAATATTCCACCTGGTTGTATTCGCTTGGTGCAGCCACTTTCTCGAACGCAGCCATATCGCTCATGGTGTTCGGTGACTGTTTCGCTTTAGCAACCCATTGGTCGAATGCGGCGCGGTCCTCTGTTGCGATAGCCTTGAACTTCATACCGGAGAAGCCAGGTCCGCTATAGCTTGCGGAGATACCGTCATAGGTACCGGCTTCATTGGCGATCAGATGCAGGCGAGTCTGCATACCGGCCATGGCATAAATTTGGCTACCCAGACGCGGGATGAAGAAGGAGTTCATCACGGAATTAGAGGTCACTTTGAAGTACACCGGAGTGTTCGCCGGGAAGGCGATTTCATTCACGGTAGCAATGCCCTGTTCCGGGTAGATGAAGAACCATTTCCAGTCCATGGAAACCACTTCGATGGTAATGGGCTTCTCGTCATGTGCCAGCGGCTTGCTTGGCTCAAGAGCGTGAGTGGTTTTCCAGGTCAGCACGGCAAGGAAAATGATGATTAAGATTGGTACCGTCCAGACCACCGCTTCCACTTTATTGGAGTGTGACCAGTTCGGGCTATACTTCGCATCTTTATTGCTTGCACGGTACTTCCAGGCAAAACCTACAGCCATCAAGATTGCAGGAATAACGACGATCAACATCAGGCCAAATGCCGTCAGTATCAGCGAACGTTGCTCCAGTCCAATCTGTCCTTTGGGATCTAACAGCGCAGAATTACAGCCACTGAGTAATGCAGTGCCTGCAATTAATGACAACCATCCCAAACTTTTATTGTATTTCCTGAGTCTCATTTAACGACCTCAATTCCACGGGACCTGGTGGCGTTTAAAGTGTGTGGGCATTTTACGGGAAGGTTACATTACTGTAAACATCATTGGATCTGTGTTACCGGGTTCTGCCGCCCGTGTCACATATGTTGCAGGATATGTCGTCTCAGCATTAAGAACCTGTTGCAACATCACGTTATAACGAAAGGGGATTCCAGGGAGGCGACAGGAGGGCAATTGGTATAACCAATGCAAAAATAAAACAATTGCTTAACAAGTGATTATCAATAAAGAGACAAATAAAATACAAAAAATAAATGTGGTCAGGCTGAATCGAGTAAGGAAAATAAAACCTATAAAAGGCGTCAATAATTTCCAGATTCTATTGCGCACAAAACAACAAATATTATTTTTTTCAATTGCTGCTTATTTAGCCGATATAATTACGCAAGGTGATTACAACGGCTAAATAAAGGGGGCGTTTACACCAGTCGCGTTTTGCGCAGCGCCAGATAGTCGAGCAATCCGCCAAACACGATGCCGAAAATGGCGACAGTCACCGCGACTTCCAGCAGTCCGGCAAGGAAGGAGAAGTTAGTGAAATCCATCGCGTTCATCGACAGCAACAGCAGCCAGACGGCAAGCAACGCGCATCCCGCCATCAAAATCCATAACGCCAGACTGTAGGCCGAACGGAATTCTGTTCGCGGCAGGAAACTTTCGCTCTGTCGCGTGTACTCCAGCGTTTGCCGACACACCAGCAGCAATATCAGACCCGGAACAGCGGCCACGACGGAGAAAAGATAAAACGTCGACCAGCCGTGCGCTTCGACAAACCAACCGGCAACCGGGCCAACATAGACGCGCCCGACGGCAGAAAGTGCCGATAGCAGGGCGAACTGGGTGGCAGAAAACGACTTATTGCACAGTGTCATCAGCAGTGCAACAAACGCCGAGGTCCCCATCCCCCCGCACAGATTTTCGAAAAACACCGCGGCGGCCATGCTGAACATGTGTTTGTCGGTCACCGACAGGAGCCAGTATCCGGCGTTGGAGACGCCCTGCAGGATGCCGAAAATCAGTAAAGCACGGAACAGCGTCAGTCGCTGCATCAATACCCCGCCGTACAGCGCGCCAATAATGGTGGCTATCAGTCCCAGCGTTTTATTGACGACGCCCACTTCACCGGCGTCAAAGCCCACGCCACGAATCAAAAAGGTGGTGGTCAGGCTCATGGCGAAGGCATCACCCAGCTTATAAAGGATGATGAGCAGCAAAATCAGCCAGGCGTTGTTGCGACCGAAGAAATCACGTAAGGGGGCAGCTACCGCTTGTTCCAGCGTTTTTGGCACCGGAATAGTGTCAGTCGGTTCGGGGGCGAGCAGGGTAGAAATAATGCAGGGGATTAGCAACGCCGCCATCAGCCAGTACATGCCCTGCCAGCCGAGCCAGCGGTCGGCCATCCACAGCGCCAGTCCGCCGGACACCAGCATTCCGAGGCGATAGCCAAGCACGCTGATTGCCGCACCGGTCCCGCGTTCTTCTGCGGCTAAGACATCCGTTTTCCAGGCGTCAAACACAATATCTTGCGACGCTGAACAAAAGGCGATCACCACTGCCAGCGCCGCCATCCAGCGCAACTGACTACCGGGCTCCAGAAAACCCATCGCGGCGATGGATACCAGCAACAAACATTGCGTTGTCAGCAACCAGCCACGACGACGACCTAAAAAGGGCGGTGTGTAGCGGTCCATGACCGGAGACCAGAGAAACTTAAAGACGTAAGCCTGACCGACCAGCGAAAAGAAACCGATGGTTTTCAGATCGATATTCTCGACGGTCATCCACGCCTGAAGCGTACCGGAGGTCAACGCGAGCGGCAGGCCGGAGGCAAAACCCAACATCAGCAAGATAGCTGATTTTGGTTGTTGAAAAATACGTAAGTAGTGACTGGGCATGGGCATATAAAGCTGACCCGGCGCGGTGCCGGGTCAGGGGGCAGAAATTAACGAGCGTTCTGTTTGATAAAGTCGTGGACGCTGGTGTCCTGAGACATGTCAGCAATCGTATCGGTCAGCACGCTGTTAACCGCGTTGGCGATATTCTTGTTGGTCGCCTGGAACGCGCCTTCAACGGAGTAACTGGCGCGGTAGTTTTTGGTCATCTTGTTGCCGTTAGCCGCCGTCGCGATGATCGCGATATCGGCTTTGGTGGCGATGTTATAACGCACGTTGCCCTGAGACACATCAGCGTACAGCTGGTTAACAATGATCTGCAGGTTCACCGCACCGTTCGGGCCGACCATATAACCGCGTGAGGTCATCTGTTTTTCCAGCACTTCTTGTAACAGGAAACGCAGATCGCGGGAGGCAGTCAGTGTCACCAGTTGATTGTCGCGGGTCACTTTCGCCAGCGCCTGGTCCGGACGCTGATCGGCGCCATTGATGCTAACGGTCACGCCCATCAGGCTCGGATCCTGTTGCGGAAGCGTAATTTTAGGCGAAACGTCAATCGTGGTTGGCGGTGTCGCACAGCCCGCCAGCATGAAAAGCGCGATTAACGGGAAGAGGATTTTTTTTAACATGTTCGTGCTCTCAGTAACTCTTAATCATATGGATAGAGAATAATTCCCGCCATCATAACATCGCCAACGGCGAGGGGAAGTGGGTAACGCATGTAAATTCATCATGTTGTCCGAATAATGAGGTTATAGAGACCAAATTGGGTATTTATGCCATCCCCCAGCGGGTTGAATCAGTAAACTTCATCGCGTTGACGGCGAAAATCAGACGAAGGCTAAATTTTTGTTGTAATGGTGTAATGGAACCGGTAAAAGCGGCTAATATTTAAAGGGATGGGTGACATCTCAGCGCCGTTTGAGGAGATATATCATGATGATACGTGAGCAAATAGAAGAAAAATTAAGGGCAGCGTTCCAACCCGTGTTCCTCGAGGTCGTGGATGAAAGCTATCGTCACAATGTCCCGGCTGGTTCAGAAAGCCACTTTAAAGTCGTTCTGGTTAGCGATCGCTTTACCGGCGAGCGTTTTTTAAATCGTCATCGGATGATCTACGGTACATTAACTGCAGAACTGTCTACGACGGTCCACGCGCTGGCTCTGCATACCTATACCATCAAAGAGTGGGAAGGGTTGCAGGATACGATCTTTGCGTCGCCGCCATGTCGGGGTGCGGGAAGCATCGCGTAAAAACGCATTTGCAACCGCTGGCGCTTTTCCAGTATGTTGCTAAAGATTATGTGAAAACGGCCTGCGGGCCGTTTTGTTTTGTCTGAATTTTGCACGGGTCAAACCCTTTTCAGGGCAAGAATAGCCGGGAATTGTGAAAAATGCCGCAGCAACGCGCAATAACCGTTCTCGACTCATAAAAGTGATGCCGCTATAATGCCGCGTCTTATTTGAATGTCTTCGGGATGATTCTGACGACAGGGAATGTGATTGATTAAGAGAACATCCCGGTTCCGCGAAGCTAATAATCTGTGCTTGCGGAGTAGAGTTGACCGAGCACTGTGATTTTTTGAGGTAACAAGATGCAAGTTTCAGTTGAAACCACTCAAGGCCTTGGCCGCCGTGTAACGATTACTATCGCTGCTGACAGCATCGAGACCGCTGTTAAAAGCGAGCTGGTCAACGTAGCGAAGAAAGTGCGTATTGACGGCTTCCGTAAAGGCAAAGTACCGATGAATGTTGTTGCTCAGCGTTATGGCGCGTCTGTTCGCCAGGACGTTCTGGGTGACCTGATGAGCCGCAACTTCGTTGATGCCATCATCAAAGAAAAAATCAATCCGGCTGGCGCACCGAACTACGTTCCGGGCGAATACAAACTGGGTGAAGACTTCACCTACGCGGTAGAATTCGAAGTCTATCCGGAAGTTGAACTGACCGGTCTGGACGCAATCGAAGTTGAAAAACCGGTTGTTGAAGTCACCGACGCGGATGTTGACGTGATGCTGGATACCCTGCGTAAACAGCAGGCGACCTGGAAAGATAAAGACGGCGCTGCGGATGCAGAAGACCGCGTTACCCTCGACTTCACCGGTTCTGTAGACGGCGAAGAGTTCGAAGGCGGTAAAGCGTCTGATTTCGTACTGGCGATGGGCCAGGGTCGTATGATCCCGGGCTTTGAAGACGGTATCAAAGGTCACAAAGCAGGCGAAGAGTTCACCATCGACGTGACTTTCCCGGAAGACTACCACGCTGAAAACCTGAAAGGTAAAGCGGCGAAATTCGCCATCAACCTGAAGAAAGTGGAAGAGCGTGAGCTGCCGGAACTGACTGAAGAATTCATCAAACGTTTCGGCGTTGAAGATGGTTCCGTTGCCGGTCTGCGTACCGAAGTCCGTAAAAACATGGAACGCGAGCTGAAAGGCGCGGTGCGTAACCGTGTTAAATCTCAGGCAATCGACGGTCTGGTGAAAGCGAACGACATCGACGTTCCTGCTGCACTGATTGACAGCGAAATCGACGTTCTGCGTCGTCAGGCTGCTCAGCGTTTCGGTGGTAACGAGAAACAAGCACTGGAGCTGCCGCGTGAACTGTTCGAAGAACAGGCTAAGCGTCGCGTAGTAGTAGGTCTGCTGCTGGGCGAAGTGATTCGTACCAACGAACTGAAAGCGGATGAAGATCGCGTGAAGGGCCTGATCGAAGAGATGGCTTCTGCTTACGAAGATCCGAAAGAAGTGATCGAGTTCTACAGCAAAAATAAAGAGCTGATGGACAACATGCGTAACGTCGCTCTGGAAGAACAGGCGGTTGAAGCAGTTCTGGCGAAAGCCAAAGTGACTGAAAAAGCCACGACCTTCAATGAGCTGATGAACCAGCAGGCGTAATTCCGCTTAAACGCGCGAATTTCGCACAAAGGCCCGTCACCGTCAGGTGGCGGGTCTTTTTTTTGTCATGACTTTTGCATGGAAGAGTGCGAAAAAGCGTTTTTCGGTGTTAGCGTTAAAGCAAAAGATTGTTATGCTTGAATTATGGCGATGCCGTACCCATAACAGAGGGACTAGCTGATAATCCGTCCATAAGGTTACAATCGGTACAGCAGGTTTTTTCATTTTTTATCCAGGAGACGGAAATGTCATACAGCGGCGAACGAGATAACTTTGCACCCCATATGGCGCTGGTGCCGATGGTCATTGAACAGACCTCACGTGGTGAGCGCTCTTTTGATATCTACTCTCGTCTACTTAAGGAACGTGTCATTTTTCTGACCAGCCAGGTCGAAGATCATATGGCTAACCTGATCGTGGCGCAGATGCTGTTCCTGGAAGCCGAAAACCCGGAAAAAGATATCTACCTGTACATTAACTCTCCGGGCGGCGTAATTACCGCAGGCATGTCGATTTATGACACCATGCAGTTTATTAAGCCAGACGTCAGCACCATCTGTATGGGCCAGGCGGCCTCTATGGGCGCGTTCTTGCTGACGGCCGGGGCGAAAGGTAAACGTTTCTGCCTGCCGAACTCCCGCGTGATGATTCACCAGCCGTTGGGCGGTTACCAGGGCCAGGCAACAGATATTGAAATTCACGCCCGTGAAATCCTGAAAGTTAAAGGGCGCATGAACGAACTTATGGCACACCATACGGGTCAATCTCTTGAGCAGATTGAGCGTGATACTGAGCGCGATCGCTTCCTCTCTGCCGCTGAGGCAGTGGAGTATGGCTTAGTCGACTCGATTTTGACCCATCGTAATTGATGCCCGGGGCGCAACTCTGCCGCTATACTTACCAGGGGCGGCACAACGCGACAAAGCGAGTTGCGCCTGAGAATGGCATTTTGCGTCGTCGTGTGCGGCACAAAGAACAAAGAAGAGGTTTTGACTCATGACAGATAAACGCAAAGATGGCTCGGGCAAATTGTTGTACTGCTCTTTTTGCGGCAAAAGCCAGCATGAAGTGCGTAAGCTCATCGCCGGTCCATCCGTGTATATCTGCGATGAATGTGTCGATCTGTGTAACGACATCATTCGCGAAGAGATTAAGGAAGTTGCACCGCATCGTGAACGCAGTGCGCTGCCGACGCCACACGAAATTCGTAACCACCTTGACGATTACGTCATTGGTCAGGAACAGGCGAAGAAAGTGCTGGCGGTCGCGGTATACAACCACTACAAACGTCTGCGCAACGGCGACACCAGCAATGGCGTCGAGTTGGGCAAAAGTAACATTCTGCTGATCGGTCCGACTGGTTCCGGTAAAACGCTGTTGGCGGAAACGCTGGCGCGTCTGCTGGACGTTCCGTTCACGATGGCGGATGCCACCACGCTGACCGAAGCGGGTTACGTGGGTGAGGACGTTGAGAACATCATCCAGAAACTGTTGCAGAAGTGCGACTACGATGTGCAGAAAGCGCAGCGTGGTATCGTTTATATCGATGAAATTGACAAGATTTCCCGTAAGTCTGACAACCCGTCGATCACTCGTGACGTTTCCGGTGAAGGCGTACAGCAGGCGCTGCTGAAACTGATCGAAGGGACGGTTGCTGCCGTTCCGCCGCAGGGTGGACGTAAACATCCGCAACAGGAATTCTTGCAGGTGGATACCTCTAAGATCCTGTTCATCTGTGGCGGTGCGTTTGCCGGTCTGGATAAAGTGATCGCCAACCGCGTTGAAACCGGCTCCGGCATTGGTTTTGGCGCAACGGTGAAAGCAAAATCCGACAAGGCCAGCGAAGGCGAACTGCTCTCGCAGGTTGAACCGGAAGATTTGATCAAGTTTGGTCTGATTCCTGAGTTTATTGGTCGTCTGCCGGTTGTGGCGACGCTGAGCGAACTGAGCGAAGAAGCGCTGATCCAGATCCTGAAAGAACCGAAAAACGCGCTGACCAAGCAGTATCAGGCGCTGTTTAACCTCGAAGGCGTTGACCTGGAGTTCCGCGACGAAGCGCTGGATGCGATTGCCCGCAAAGCGATGGCGCGTAAAACCGGTGCCCGTGGTCTGCGTTCCATCGTAGAAGCCGCGCTGCTGGATACCATGTACGATCTGCCTTCGATGGAAGACGTCGAAAAAGTGGTGATTGATGAGTCAGTGATCGGCGGCCAGAGCAAGCCATTGCTGATTTACGGCAAGCCGGAAGCCCAGCAGGCATCTGGTGAATAATTAGCCAATCCATACAATCAGTTAATCAAAAAGGGGGGATTTTATCTCCCCTTTACTTTTTCCGTAATCATGGCGTTGAATGTGTGGGAAACATCCCCATATACTGACATACATGTTAAAGGTGGCGTGAAGCACAGCTATGCCATCTGATTACCTGGCGGACACTAAACTAAGAGAGAGCTCTATGAATCCTGAGCGTTCTGAACGCATTGAAATCCCCGTATTGCCGTTGCGCGATGTGGTGGTTTATCCGCACATGGTCATACCCTTGTTTGTAGGGCGGGAAAAATCTATCCGTTGTCTGGAAGCGGCTATGGACCATGATAAAAAAATCATGCTGGTCGCCCAGAAAGAAGCATCAACGGATGAGCCGGGTGTAAACGATCTTTTCACCGTCGGGACCGTGGCCTCTATTTTGCAGATGCTGAAACTGCCTGACGGCACCGTCAAAGTGCTGGTCGAAGGGTTACAGCGTGCGCGTATTTCTGCGCTGTCTGATAACGGTGAGCACTTCTCTGCGAAAGCGGAATACCTTGATTCGCCTGCTATTGACGAGCGCGAACAGGAAGTACTGGTACGCACGGCGATCAGCCAGTTCGAAGGCTACATCAAGCTGAACAAGAAAATCCCACCAGAAGTGCTGACGTCGCTCAATAGCATTGACGATCCGGCGCGCCTGGCGGACACCATCGCTGCCCATATGCCGCTGAAGCTGGCGGATAAGCAGTCCGTGCTGGAGATGTCCGACGTGAACGAGCGTCTGGAGTATCTGATGGCGATGATGGAGTCTGAAATCGATCTGCTGCAGGTTGAGAAGCGCATTCGCAACCGCGTGAAAAAGCAGATGGAGAAATCTCAGCGTGAGTACTATCTGAATGAGCAGATGAAGGCAATTCAGAAAGAACTCGGCGAAATGGACGACGCGCCAGACGAAAATGAAGCGCTGAAGCGGAAGATCGACGCGGCAAAAATGCCGAAAGAGGCGAAAGAGAAAGCCGAAGCTGAACTGCAGAAGCTGAAAATGATGTCGCCGATGTCGGCGGAAGCGACCGTCGTGCGTGGCTACATCGACTGGATGGTACAGGTGCCGTGGAATGCGCGTAGCAAGGTCAAAAAAGACCTGCGTCAGGCGCAGGAAATCCTTGATACCGACCACTATGGTCTGGAGCGTGTGAAAGACCGCATCCTTGAATATCTCGCGGTACAAAGCCGTGTGAACAAAATCAAGGGGCCGATCCTGTGCCTGGTGGGACCGCCGGGGGTAGGTAAAACCTCTCTGGGTCAGTCCATCGCCAAAGCGACCGGGCGTAAATACATCCGTATGGCGCTGGGTGGCGTGCGTGATGAAGCGGAAATTCGCGGTCACCGTCGGACGTACATCGGCTCTATGCCGGGTAAACTGATCCAGAAAATGGCGAAAGTGGGCGTTAAAAACCCGCTGTTCCTGCTCGATGAGATCGATAAAATGTCTTCCGACATGCGTGGCGATCCGGCATCCGCACTGCTTGAGGTGCTGGATCCTGAGCAGAACGTGGCATTCAGCGATCACTACCTGGAAGTGGACTACGATCTCAGCGACGTCATGTTTGTCGCGACCTCCAACTCCATGAACATTCCGGCGCCGCTGCTGGACCGTATGGAAGTGATCCGTCTGTCCGGGTATACCGAAGACGAGAAGCTGAATATTGCCAAACAGCACCTGCTGCCGAAGCAGATTGAGCGTAACGCGCTGAAGAAAGGCGAGCTGACGGTCGACGACAGCGCCATTATCGGCATTATTCGTTACTACACTCGTGAAGCTGGCGTGCGTAGTCTGGAACGTGAAATTTCCAAACTGTGCCGGAAAGCGGTCAAGCAGTTGCTGCTGGATAAGTCACTGAAACACATTGTGATCAATGGCGATAACCTGCACGACTACCTGGGCGTACAGCGCTTTGACTATGGTCGCGCGGACAATGAAAACCGCGTGGGCCAGGTGACCGGTCTGGCGTGGACGGAAGTGGGCGGCGATCTGCTGACCATCGAAACCGCGTGCGTGCCGGGCAAAGGCAAGCTGACCTACACCGGTTCGCTGGGTGAAGTGATGCAGGAGTCCATCCAGGCTGCGCTGACCGTGGTGCGCGCGCGCGCGGAGAAACTGGGTATTAATCCGGACTTTTACGAAAAACGCGACATTCACGTTCACGTCCCGGAAGGGGCGACGCCGAAAGACGGTCCGAGCGCCGGTATTGCGATGTGTACCGCGCTGGTTTCCTGCCTGACCGGTAACCCGGTGCGTGCCGATGTGGCGATGACCGGTGAGATCACCCTGCGTGGTCAGGTACTGCCGATCGGTGGGTTAAAAGAAAAACTTCTGGCTGCGCACCGTGGTGGTATTAAAACGGTCTTAATTCCGGATGAAAACAAACGCGACCTGGAAGAGATTCCGGACAATGTTATTGCCGATTTGGACATCCATCCGGTGAAACGCATTGAAGAGGTTCTGACTCTCGCATTGCAAAATGAACCCTCTGGAATGCAGGTTGTGACGGCAAAATAGTGACCTCGCGCAAAGAGCACTAATAAAAACAGGGCTGGCAGGCCATTTCGTACTTGCCAGCCTTTTTTTGTATAGCTAATTTAGATGACGGATTGGGCTTGCCATCATTATCGGGTGTTGTAAGGGCATGGCAGGCCTGATATAACTGCTGCGCGGTCGCACTTTGAAGGATTCTGGTGCGATATAAATTATAATGAGGAAGAGAAGAGTGAATAAATCTCAACTGATCGACAAAATTGCTGCAGGGGCTGATATCTCCAAAGCTGCGGCAGGGCGTGCGTTAGACGCAATTATTGCTTCTGTTACCGAATCTCTGAAAGAAGGGGATGACGTTGCGCTGGTAGGTTTTGGTACTTTTGCTGTTAAAGAGCGTGCTGCCCGTACTGGTCGCAACCCGCAAACAGGTAAAGAGATCGCCATTGCTGCCGCCAAAGTACCTGGTTTCCGTGCAGGTAAAGCACTGAAAGACGCAGTAAACTAAGCGTGATCCCCTTCCGGGGACAGGACTCAGTACAAGGGCGCATCAATTGATGTGCCTTTTTTGTTTTTGCAGCGATTTTATACTCGTTGTGGGCTGACAATCGCCCCTGTTTCTTGTCACAATAGACCTTTATACGCAGCGTTCAGGAAACGCTATGATATACACTAAGGTATTCACGTTGCATCGGGGCGGTTCACGACGAAGCAGCCTGATTGATGCAGTGTATAGTCACCTACAGCGGAGTGTGGTTACACCATGATGGACAGCTTACGCACGGCTGCTAACAGTCTCGTGCTCAAGATTATTTTCGGAATCATTATCGTGTCGTTCATTCTGACCGGCGTGAGTGGTTACCTGATTGGCGGAGGCAATAACTACGCCGCTAAAGTGAATGACCAGGAAATCAGCCGTGGGCAGTTTGAGAATGCGTTCAACAGCGAACGTAATCGCATGCAGCAACAGTTGGGCGACCAGTACTCTGAGCTCGCGGCAAACGAAGGTTACATGAAAACCCTGCGCCAGCAGACGCTCAATCGTCTGATTGATGAAGCGCTGCTTGACCAGTATGCCCGCGAACTCAAACTAGGCATCAGCGATGAACAAGTGAAGCAGGCCATTTTCTCCACGCCGGCATTCCAGGTCGATGGCAAGTTTGATAACAACCGCTACAACGCGATTGTCAATCAGATGGGGATGACCGCTGACCAGTATGCGCAAGCCTTGCGTAACCAGCTGACTACGCAGCAGCTTATCAGCGGCGTCGCGGGTACCGATTTCATGCTCAAAGGCGAGACGGATGAGCTGGCGGCGCTTGTCGCTCAGCAGCGCGTCGTCCGCGAAGCCACGATTGACGTTAATGCCCTTGCAGCGAAGCAGTCGGTGACGGACCAGGAAGTGGCCAGCTACTACGAGCAGCACAAAAATAGCTTCATGACCCCGGAACAGTTCCGCGTCAGCTACATCAAGCTGGACGCTGCCTCGATGCAAAAACCGGTCAGCGATGAAGATATCCAGTCTTATTACGATCAGCATCAGGATCAGTTCACCCAGGCGCAGCGTAGCCGTTACAGTATTATCCAGACGAAAACGGAAGATGAAGCGAAAGCGGTCCTGGACGCGCTGAACAAAGGCGGTGACTTTGCTGCGCTGGCGAAAGAGAAATCTGCCGACATCATCTCTGCCCGCAACGGTGGCGATATGGGCTGGCTGGAAGACGCCACCACGCCGGATGAGCTGAAAAATGCCGGGCTGAAAGAGAAGGGCCAGCTTTCTGGCGTGATTAAATCCTCTGTCGGCTTCCTGGTGGTGCGTCTGGACGACATTCAGCCGGCGGTTGTGAAGCCGCTGAACGAAGTCCGTGATGACATCGCCGCGAAAGTGAAACAGGAAAAAGCGCTGGATGCTTACTTTGCTTTACAGCAGAAAGTGAGCGATGCGGCGAACAATGATACGGAATCTCTGGCGGGTGCCGAACAGGCGGCTGGCGCGAAAGCGGTACAGACGGGCTGGTTCAGCCACGAGAGCCTGCCGGAAGAGCTGAATTTCAAACCGGTATCAGACGCCATTTTTGATGGCGCTCTGGTGGGTGAAAACGGCGCGCCGGGCAGAAACTCCGATATCATCACTGTGGATGGCGATCGCGCGTTTGTTCTGCGTATCAGCGATCACAAAGCAGAGGCCGTGAAGCCGCTGTCTGAGGTGAAAGATCAGGTTACGGCGCTGGTTAAGCACAACAAGGCAGAGCAGCAGGCTAAACTGGATGCGGAAAAACTGCTGGTTGAGCTGAAGGCGGGTAAAGGCGCAGAAGCGATGAAAGCCGCCGGTCTGAGCTTTGGCGAGTCTAAAACGCTGAGCCGTACGGGCCAGGATCCTATTAGCCAGGCGGCGTTTGGTCTGAGCCTGCCGGCGAAAGATAAGCCGAGCTATGGCATTGCCAACGATATGCAAGGCAATGTGGTTCTGCTGGCCCTGGACGACGTGAAAGCGGGTTCCATGCCGGAAGAGCAGAAGAAAGCGATGGTTCAGGGGATCACCCAGAACAATGCGCAGATTGTCTTCGAAGCGCTGATGAGTAACCTGCGTAAATCGGCGAAAATCAAAATCGGCGATGCGATGGATCAACAGCCGTAATCGTCGAGACGTCTCGCAAATCATTGCACAACCGTTGTAACACCTGAAGGCCGCTTTCGCGGCCTTTTCCATTTCTGACATTTGCCATTTGTTCGTTGGTTTTTGCCTCGTTATCGTGATTCCACTGTTCACTAACAAGGAGAAAACAGTATGAAACATGGAATCAAAGCGTTACTTATCACCCTTTCCTTCGCCTGCGCGGGTATGACTCAAAGCGCTCTGGCGGCGTCATCGACAGCGGCAGCGAAAAGCCCGGCGGTGGAGACCAGCGCACAAGCTCCGGTCGCGGGGCAAAACAAAGCCGCGGTTCCGGCGAAAGCCAGCACCGAAGAGGGCACCAGGGTCAGCATCAATACCGCATCGGCAGAAGAGCTGGCGCGAGCGATGAACGGTGTTGGCCTGAAGAAAGCGCAGGCGATAGTCAGCTATCGTGAAGAGTACGGCCCGTTTAAAACGGTGGAAGATCTCAAGCAAGTGCCAGGGATGGGAAATTCGCTGGTAGAGCGTAATTTGTCAATTTTAACACTTTAATAACTTGCGCAGTGGCAAAAATTTGCCAGGATAGTAGAGGTCATACCAGTTATGGCCTCTCTACTTCCATAGAGTACATTCTTATAAAAAACGTAAGGTCTCTGCGCTATGCAAACACAGATTAAGGTTCGTGGTTATCATCTTGATGTTTATCAGCACGTGAATAATGCCCGCTATCTTGAGTTTCTGGAGGAAGCCCGCTGGGATGGTCTGGAAAGCAGCGATAGCTTTCAATGGATGACTGCCCACAATATCGCTTTCGTGGTGGTCAACATCAATATTAACTATCGCCGCCCGGCGGTTCTGAGCGATCTGCTGACTGTCACCAGCCAGGTGCAACAGCTCAACGGGAAAAGCGGTATTCTAAGCCAGGTGATTACGCTGGAACCGGAAGGACAGGTGGTGGCTGATGCGCTCATTACGTTCGTCTGTATCGATCTGAAATCGCAAAAAGCGCTGCCGCTGGAAGGGGAGTTACGCGAAAAGCTGGAGCAGATGGTGAAGTAGGTGTGGATGATTCAACTGTAGGCCGGATAAGGTGCCTGGCACCGCCATCCGGCGAAACCCGCAATTATTTCAAACCGGTCTTCTGCTTCATTGCCGCCATGATGACCGGTTTATCCGCCAGGTAATGATTCAGGCCATTTGCGCGTAGATTACAGGCCGCACAGTGGCCGCAACCGTCGCCCTTAATGCCGTTGTAGCAGGTCAGCGTTTCTTCACGCACCAGATCCAGCTTGCCCCAATAATCTGCCAGCGCCCAGGTTTCGGCTTTATCAATCCACATTAGCGGCGTTTCAAAGCGGATATCTTTTGCCATTCCCAGTTTGATGGCGTGATTCAGCGCCTCGACAAAATCATTACGACAGTCAGGGTAACCGGAGAAATCGGTCTCGCAGACGCCGGTAATCACCGCTTCAGCTTTTACCTGATAAGCATAAATCGCCGCCAGGGTCAGAAACAGAATATTGCGTCCAGGCACAAAGGTATTTGGGATCCCATCGGCATCCGGTTCGTAATCCGGAACCGGGATGTTGTCACGAGTCAGGCTGCTGACCGCCAGTTCACTCAGCAGCGTCACGTCCAGTACTTTGTGCGCACGGGCGCCCAGTTTCAGTGCCAGATCACGCGCAACATCAATCTCCGCTCGATGGCGCTGACCATAATCAAAGGTCACGCAATGCACTTCATCATACTGATGCAGCGCCTGCACCAGACAGGTGGTGGAGTCCTGCCCTCCACTGAAAACTACGACGGCACGTTTCATGGTTAATCCTGATAAATTGCTGTACACAAAATCATTCAAATTGCATCAAGGCGGCAAGTCTGAGAATCTCCTGGCGTTTACCTAAGTAAATGACAGGGGTGAACAGACGTAGCCAATAAAGAGGCAGTTTGAAGGATGGCGTGCATAAAGTCGCTATGGTAGCGCCAGAGTTGCCCGGCGACCAGCTTCTTCACGACGCGGGTGGCGGTAGCCAGGCTTCGGTGAACTCAAACCAGCCGCGCGGATTCAACCGCACCCCGTTCACACCCGGCGGCGCGCTGATGCGGTAGTGATAGTTAAACAGCGGTGTCAGCGTGGCGTCATCCATCAGGCTGGCGAAAACTTGCCGCAGCGCGGCATAGCGATGATCCTCTTCCGGTCTGATTTGCAGCGCATCCAGCGTGGCCTGAAGATGGGAGAACGCCGGCGCATCAAGCACGTGCGGCCAGAGTGAATCACAGCGCAACCACTGTTCGAGAGTATACTCGGGCGCTTCGCCAATCAGGCGGTCTCCCATCATCAGATCTGCTTCGGCAAGCCGTTGGCAGCCATCCCAGGTTTTCGCGTTATGAAAAATCAGCGTCAGTTCGCAGCCCAGGGTTGCCAGCGTGTGGCGCAGGTGCTCTGCCATGGTATGCAGTTCAACCGGCAGGTGATAAACCAGCGTCATCTTTTTCGGCAGTTCAACCGCTTCCAGCCCCTCCCACTGCGGGATTTCCCAGCCAGGCAACAGTTCGTTGCAGGGTGTAATCAGGTTTTCTCTCACATCCAGCGTTTGCAACAGCGAAGAACGATGAATAAGGCTGACCAGCCGACGAGCCTGCAGTGGTGTCAGGCGGGGGCTTTTTTTTAGCGCGAGATAGCAAAAACCGAGGCTGATGCCGGTACTCACCGGACTCACCGTAGCGAGCTCTTCGGGTTTGCCAATGGTTATCTGCACCGGATGGCGACAGCTGGTACCCAGATCCTGCTCAAAAAGCTGAGGGGTGATCCAGTATTCAATGGCTTTCAGCAGCGGATGTACGAGATGGTAATGATCATGGCTTTCCAGACGTACCAGTTCCGGCGTAAACAGCGTCAGACGAAAAGGCCCCGTCCCAATGACGGGATGTTCCGGATGTGCCAGCAGGCTGCCGTAGCTTGCCAGCCGATGCGCCAGCCAGAAATCCGGGCGGTGCAGGATAAACGTCAGGCACTGAGGATGCGTCACCTCAATGTGCTTCACGCTGATAAACAGCCGGTTCAGCGCCGGGAGTTCGCGCAACATCAGCAGTCGCTGATGCAGTTGCGCGGTCTCTACCGCGTCGCCGTTGTGCCAGAACAGCGTTGAACGAATATAAAAGTCCCAGCGCAACCCGTCGGCGGAGATGTCCCAGTGGTGGGCTAAATCTCCGCAGGGAAGCTGGGTCTGGCTGTCAAAACGGGTCAGGCCGGAGAAAATCTGCCCCGCCAGATGTTGCTCGGCGCGACCGGGAAGAAAACCAGAATGCAGCGGTTCAAGCTGACGGTAATAGGGAATACGCAGCGTGGGCGTGTCGTTTTGCCATTGACCCCCCATAAAGGGCTGCAGCATGGCCCGCAGTTCACCAGGCGCCAGTTGTGCCAGCTCCAGTACGCTAAGCTGTTGACCCTTTTCCAGCGCCTGTTCCATCATCGCCGTGCGCAATGATTCCGGGGTCACCAGAAAACGCAGTTGCCCACGCTTACCGCGCCCGGACTGCGCCTCCCAGACCAGCCAACCTGATTCCTGCGCCTGGCGCAACAACGTGCGGACGTGCCGCTCGCTACAGAAGCAACGTTCAGCCAGTTCTCCGACGGTCACGTTCTGCGGTTCGCCGTTAGAAGGCTGCCAGAGTCGCTGGTACTGATTAAGCCGGTTGAGAAGTCGCATATAAACCCGGAACAATTCCTTTTATCTATTCACTATTACTTCCGTATATATCAGGTAATACTCAATCACAAGTTAATCCGTCACAGAGTGGAGAAAGAGATGGCGCGCCTGGCTGCATTTGATATGGATGGCACCCTGTTGATGCCAAATCACCTTTTGGGGGATGAAACGCTCTCCACCCTGGCGCGACTGCGCGAACGCGACATAACTCTGACGTTTGCCACCGGGCGTCATGTGCTGGAAATGCGCCATATTCTCGGCACCTTTTCACTCGATGCTTTTCTGATTACCGGCAACGGGACGCGTATCCACTCGCTGGAAGGTGAGGTGCTGCACCGTCAGGATCTGGATCCGGCTGTTGCTGAGATCGTCCTGCATCAGCGCTGGGACACACAGGCGAGTATGCATGTCTTCAACGATAACGGCTGGTTTACCGGACAAGAGATCCCCGAGATGCTGCACGCCCACGTCTATAGCGGGTTTCGCTATCAGATTGTGGATGTCGCGCGTATCCCGGCAGATCGGGTGACCAAAGTTTGCTTCTGTGGCGATCATGACGATCTGACGCGGCTGAAAATTCAGCTTGAAGAGGTGTTAGGCGCGCGAGCTCATCTTTGCTTCTCTGCGGTCGATTGCCTGGAAGTGCTGCCGGTGGGCTGTAACAAAGGTTCTGCACTGGAGGTACTGAGCGGGCATCTTGGCCTGTCGATGGCAGAATGTATGGCGTTTGGCGACGCCATGAACGATCGCGAAATGCTCGGCAGCGTCGGGCACGGCCTGATCATGGGCAATGCCATGCCGCAACTTATTGCCGAACTTCCTCATTTACCGGTGATTGGTCATTGTCGCAATCAGGCGGTATCACACTTTTTGACACATTGGCTGGACTATCCAAATCGACCTTATTCCCCCGAATGAGAGACCCTACCAGCACCGGGCGTTCAGCCCGGTTTTTTTTTGATTTAATTCACATTCAGCAACCGGGCGAGTTCGGCTTTCGACGCAGTGAGATCGCCAATATGGGTGCTTACCCATTCAGCATGGTAGTAGGTGTCCAGATAGCGCTCGCCGCTGTCGCACAGCAACGTCACCAGCGAGCCGGTTTCTCCGGCTTCGCGCATGCGGGCGGCGAGTTGCAGCATGCCCCACATGTTGGTGCCTGTTGAGGCTCCCACTTTGCGGCCCAACTGCGTTTCCAGCCAGTGAGCGGTCGCCACGCTGGCAGCATCAGGGACGCGCAACATCTCATCGACCACGTCGGCAATGAATGACGGTTCGACGCGCGGACGGCCAATCCCCTCAATTTTACTGCCGACAGGGCTGCGCAGCGTGGCATCACGCGTTTGCCAGAAAGGCAGGAAAACCGAGTTTTCCGGGTCCACCACCATCAATTTTGTATCGTAACCCTGGCAGCGGATGTAGCGGCCAATGGTCGCGGAGGTCCCGCCGGTTCCGGCGCTCATCACAATGTGTTTCGGTACGGGATGCGGTTCGCACTGCATCTGGCGGAAGATGCTGTCGGCGATATTGTTGTTACCGCGCCAGTCGGTGGCGCGTTCGGCATAGGTGAACTGATCCATATAATGGCCGTTCAACTCGTGCGCCAGCTGTTCTGACGCAGCATAAATCTCGCAGGCGCTGTCCACGAAATGGCAGCGACCACCGTAAAATTCAATCTGTTCAATTTTCCGTTTGGCCGTGCAGGCGGGCATGACGGCGATAAACGGCAGTCCCAGCAGACGGGCGAACCAGGCTTCGGATACCGCCGTTGATCCGGAAGAGGATTCGATAATGGTTGTGCCTTCCTTAATCCAGCCGTTGCACAACCCATAAATGAACAGTGAACGCGCCAGTCGGTGCTTCAGGCTACCGGTCGGGTGGGTGCTTTCATCTTTCAGATAGAGCTGGATCCCCGGAAAAGCGGGTAACGGCAGGCGGATAAGATGGGTATCAGCCGAGCGCTGATAATCCGCGTTAATCTCATTGATGGCATTTTTAACCCAGGTGCTGTTCATCATTAATATCCATTTGTCATTTTGTGCCAAGAGTAACGAAAAGCACGGAAAAAATTGTTGCCATTTAACCTTTAAAATAGAATGTAAGGAGAAAATTCTTCTCTGAGGTGCCGGTATGTTAGATAAAATTGACCGTAAGCTACTTGCATTGATGCAGCAGGACTGCACCCTCTCTTTGCAGGCGCTGGCGGATGCCGTTAATCTGACCACCACACCCTGCTGGAAGCGCCTCAAACGCCTGGAAGACGATGGCATTCTGCTGGGAAAAGTCGCGCTGCTTGACCCGGAAAAACTGGGGTTGGGGTTGACTGCCTTTGTGCATATCAAAACCCAGCATCACAGCAGTGACTGGTATTGCCGCTTCGTGACGGTGGTCAGTGAGATGCCGGAGGTGCTGGGCTTCTGGCGCATGGCCGGTGAATACGACTACCTGATGCGGGTCCAGGTGGCCGATATGAAGCGCTATGACGACTTCTACAAACGTCTGGTAAACAGCGTTCCCGGTCTGTCGGACGTCACGTCGAGCTTTGCCATGGAACAGATTAAATACACCACTGCGCTGCCAATCGAATAACTCTCCCGGCACGATTTGCCGGAAAATCAGGTCAGGACATAATACGTGCGATTATTTGCTCAATTAAGCTGGTATTTTCGCCGGGAGTGGCGTCGCTACCTCGGGGCGGTTGCCTTGCTTATCCTCATCGCTATTCTGCAACTCATTCCGCCAAAAGTGGTCGGTATTGTGGTGGATGGCGTATCCACACAACACTTTACGCCGCAACAGGTCATGATGTGGATTGGTACCATCGCCCTGATTGCCGTTGTGGTTTATCTGTTGCGCTACGTCTGGCGCGTGCTGCTGTTTGGTGCTTCTTACCAACTGGCGGTGGAGCTACGCGAAGATTATTACCGCCAGCTCAGTCGCCAGCATCCTGAATTTTATCTGCGCCACCGTACCGGTGATTTAATGGCCCGCGCCACCAATGACGTCGATCGCGTGGTCTTTGCCGCAGGGGAAGGGGTTCTGACGCTGGTGGATTCGCTGGTGATGGGTTGCGCGGTGCTGATTGTGATGTCTACGCAGATCAGCTGGCAGCTCACGTTGTTTGCCCTGCTGCCGATGCCGGTGATGGCGCTGATGATCAAACGCTACGGCGATCGTCTGCATGATCGTTTCAGACTGGCGCAGGCGGCGTTCTCCAGTCTCAATGACCGTACCCAGGAGAGCCTGACCAGCATTCGCATGATCAAAGCCTTTGGTCTGGAGGATCGGCAGTCCGCGTTGTTTGCGGCTGACGCGGAAGATACCGGGAAGAAAAACATGCGCGTGGCGCGCATTGATGCCCGCTTTGATCCGACGATTTATATCGCCATCGGCACGGCGAACCTGCTGGCTATCGGCGGCGGCAGTTGGATGGTCGTGCAAGGCTCGCTAACGCTGGGACAACTGACCAGCTTCATGATGTACCTCGGGTTGATGATTTGGCCGATGCTGGCGCTGGCGTGGATGTTTAACATCGTGGAGCGCGGCAGCGCGGCTTATGGCCGTATTCGCGCGATGCTGGCCGAAGCGCCGGTGGTGAATGATGGGAGCGAACCGGTGCCGGAAGGGCGGGGTGAGCTGGCGGTGGCGATCCGCGCGTTCAGCTATCCGCAAACCACGCATCCGACGCTGGAAAACGTCAATTTTCAGCTTAAGCCAGGGCAGATGCTGGGCATCTGCGGGCCGACCGGCGCGGGTAAAAGTACCGTGCTGTCGCTGATTCAGCGCCATTTCGATATCACCCAGGGGGATATTCGCTTTCATGACATTCCTCTGCCGCGCCTGCAACTGGACAGCTGGCGCAGCCGGCTGGCGGTGGTCAGTCAGACGCCATTCCTGTTTTCGGATACCGTGGCTAATAACATTGCGCTGGGCTGCCCCAGCGCCACGCAACAGGACATTGAACATGTGGCGCGTTTAGCCAGCGTACATGAGGATATTCTTCGCCTGCCTCAGGGCTACGATACCGAAGTCGGCGAGCGCGGCGTGATGCTCTCCGGCGGGCAGAAACAACGTATCTCCATTGCGCGGGCGTTGTTGCTGAATGCCGAAATCCTGATCCTGGACGATGCTCTGTCGGCGGTGGATGGGCGAACGGAGCATCAGATCCTGCACAATCTGCGTCAGTGGGGAGAAGGGCGAACGGTGATCATCAGCGCGCATCGTCTCTCGGCGCTGACAGAAGCGAGCGAAATTATCGTGATGCAGCATGGGCATATCGCGCAGCGCGGCGATCACGAGGCGCTGGTACAGCAGCCGGGCTGGTATCGTGATATGTACCGTTATCAGCAACTGGAAGCGGCGCTCGATGAGGCGCCGGAAAATAACGAGGAGGCGGCAAATGCGTAGTTTTGGGCAGTTATGGCCGACCCTCAAACGCCTGCTGGCCTATGGATCGCCGTGGCGAAAACCGCTAGGTGTTGCAGTGATTATGCTGTGGGTCGCGGCGGCCGCAGAAGTCAGTGGGCCGCTGCTGATCAGCTACTTCATCGACAACATGGTGGCTAAAAATAACCTGCCGCTGGGGATAGTGGCCGGGCTGATTGCCGCCTATCTCGGGCTGCAGATCCTCGCCGCCAGCCTGCACTATGCTCAGTCGCTGTTGTTTAACCGCGCAGCAGTCGGCGTGGTGCAGCAATTGCGTACCGACGTGATGGATGCCGCGCTGCGTCAGCCATTGAGTGAATTTGACACGCAGCCCGTCGGGCAGCTCATTTCGCGCGTCACCAACGATACCGAAGTGATTCGCGATCTGTATGTCACGGTAGTGGCGACGGTTCTGCGCAGCGCTGCACTGATTGGTGCGATGCTGGTGGCGATGTTCAGTCTCGACTGGCGCATGGCGCTGGTGGCGATCCTGATCTTCCCGGCGGTGCTGGTGGTGATGATTATCTATCAGCGTTACAGCACGCCAATTGTCCGCCGCGTGCGGGCTTATCTCGCCGATATCAACGACGGCTTCAACGAAATCATCAATGGCATGAGCGTGATCCAGCAGTTTCGCCAGCAGGCGCGTTTTGGTGAACGCATGGGTGAAGCCAGCCGCTCGCATTATCTGGCGCGTATGCAGACGCTGCGTTTAGATGGCTTCTTATTGCGGCCTCTGCTGAGCCTGTTTTCCGCGCTCATTCTCTGTGGCCTGCTGATGCTGTTCAGTTTTACGTCGGCAGGGACAATAGAAGTCGGGGTGCTCTACGCCTTTATCAGTTATCTGGGACGCCTGAATGAACCGCTGATCGAACTGACCACCCAGCAGTCGATGTTGCAGCAGGCCGTGGTGGCCGGGGAGCGTGTGTTTGAACTGATGGACGGGCCGCGCCAGCGTTACGGGCAGGACCCGCGCCCGCTGGCGTCCGGGCAGATTGACGTTGAGGATGTGTCGTTCGCCTATCGCGACGATAATCTGGTGCTGCAAAATGTCACTCTTTCCGTACCGTCCCGCAGTTTTGTCGCGCTGGTGGGGCATACCGGCAGCGGTAAAAGTACTCTCGCCAGCCTGTTGATGGGTTACTACCCGCTAAGTCAGGGGGAGATTCGCCTTGACGGCCGTCCATTACATTCGCTGAGTCACAGCGTGTTACGTCAGGGCGTGGCGATGGTACAGCAGGATCCGGTGGTGATGGCGGATTCATTCCTGGCGAACGTGACGCTGGGGCGGGATATCACCGAAGAGCAGGTGTGGCAGGCGCTGGAGACGGTGCAACTGGCAGAGCTGGCGCGTGGGATGAGTGAAGGCATTCATACCCAACTTGGCGAGCAGGGAAACACCCTCTCTGTCGGGCAGAAACAACTGCTGGCGCTGGCGCGAGTACTGGTGGCAACGCCGCAGATCCTGATCCTCGACGAAGCGACCGCCAGCATCGATTCCGGTACCGAGCAGGCTATTCAGCATGCGCTGGCCGCCGTGCGCGAACACACCACGCTGGTAGTGATTGCACACCGACTGTCGACCATTGTCGAGGCGGACACCATTCTGGTGCTTCATCGTGGACAGGCGGTAGAGCGTGGTACTCACCAACAACTGCTTGCGGCGCAAGGGCGCTACTGGCAGATGTATCAGCTCCAGCTTGCCGGCGAGGAGCTGGCGGCCAGCGTTCGCGAGGAGTCGCTTCCCGCCTGATGCACCGCCGTTGCCGGGTCGCTTCGGCGGTGGTGCAAAAATGTAACGCATCATGCACTGTCATGGTGCGTTTTTCTTTTCCCGCTCCGTTTTCCTTTCTGAATTGCCCGCCAGACGGCCTGTAGAACAGACATCGGCTCCGCTTTTTCAATTCTGGCATACCCCTTGCAATACCTCAGTCGTGTAGTCGCACCATATGCCGAATTCTGACTGGAGGGGATCTATGAAGCTGGTTACCGTGGTAATCAAACCGTTCAAACTGGAAGACGTTCGCGAAGCGCTCTCTTCTATTGGTATTCAAGGGCTGACCGTCACCGAAGTGAAAGGGTTCGGACGTCAGAAGGGTCATGCCGAGTTATATCGGGGTGCAGAGTACAGCGTCAACTTCCTGCCTAAAGTGAAGATTGATGTGGCCATTGCCGACGACCAACTGGATGAAGTGATCGATGTCATCAGCAAGGCGGCCTACACCGGAAAAATTGGCGACGGCAAAATTTTCGTCGCGGAGCTGCAACGCGTCATTCGTATTCGCACCGGCGAAGCTGACGAAGCGGCGCTGTAAAGCCTGGCACACAGTAACGGGAAACGACAAAATGAAGATAGCAACGATGAAAACGGGCCTTGCTTCGCTGGCGCTGCTGCCAGGTCTCGCGATGGCTGCTCCGGCAGTGGCGGATAAAGCCGATAACGCCTTTATGATGATTTGTACTGCGCTGGTGCTGTTTATGACCATTCCGGGTATCGCTCTGTTCTACGGCGGTTTGATCCGCGGGAAGAACGTCCTGTCGATGCTGACGCAGGTCACCGTCACCTTTGCGCTGGTGTGCATCATGTGGGTGGTGTTTGGCTATTCACTGGCGTTCGGCGAAGGGAACAGCTTCTTCGGTAACTTCAACTGGGTGATGTTGAAAAACATTGAACTGACCGCCGTAATGGGCAGTATCTACCAGTATATTCACGTTGCTTTCCAGGGATCGTTTGCCTGTATTACCGTCGGTCTGATCGTCGGTTCGCTGGCGGAACGCATTCGTTTCTCTGCCGTTCTGATCTTCGTGGTGGTCTGGCTGACCCTCTCCTACATTCCGATTGCCCATATGGTGTGGGGCGGCGGCCTGTTGGGATCGCACGGTGCGCTGGACTTTGCCGGCGGTACCGTCGTGCATATCAACGCCGCCATTGCTGGCCTGGTGGGGGCCTACCTGATTGGCAAACGTGTGGGCTTCGGCAAAGAGGCGTTCAAACCGCATAACCTGCCGATGGTCTTTACCGGTACGGCGATCCTCTATATTGGTTGGTTCGGCTTTAACGCCGGTTCCGCAGGGACGGCGAACGAAATTGCCGCGCTGGCCTTTGTGAACACCGTTGTTGCCACGGCCGCCGCGATTCTCGGCTGGATCTTCGGCGAGTGGGCGCTGCGCGGTAAACCGTCTCTGTTGGGCGCATGCTCGGGGGCGATTGCCGGTCTGGTTGGCGTAACGCCTGCCTGTGGTTACATCGGTGTCGGCGGCGCGTTAATCATTGGCGTGGTGGCTGGCGTGGCCGGGCTGTGGGGCGTGACCATGCTCAAACGTCTGCTGCGTGTTGATGACCCGTGTGATGTGTTCGGCGTTCACGGCGTCTGCGGGATTGTCGGTTGTATTCTTACCGGGGTCTTTGCCTCAAGCGCGCTGGGCGGTGTGGGTTTTGCGGAAGGGGTGACGATGGGGCATCAGTTGCTGGTGCAGCTTGAGAGCATCGCCATCACGATCGTCTGGTCTGGCGTCGTGGCCTTCATCGGCTACAAGCTGGCGGATATGACCGTCGGTCTGCGCGTACCGGAAGAGCAAGAGCGCGAAGGGCTGGATGTGAACAGCCACGGCGAGAATGCCTACAACGCATAACAGAAAGATGCCCGGTTAACGTAACCGGGCAACGCGGGATACCGCCGGATGCGCAACCATGCCATCCGGCTTTTTATTCGTTGTGATTACGCATCACCCCTTCCTGCACTGTCGAGGCCACCAGTTTGCCATCCTGCGTGTAAAACTCGCCGCGGACAAATCCGCGCGCGCTGGAGGCCGACGTGCTTTCCACGCTGTACAGCAGCCATTCATTCAAATCAAACGGACGGTGGAACCACATGGAATGATCGATCGTGGCAATCTGAATCCCTTTTTCCAGGAAACCAATGCCGTGAGGTTGCAGGGCAACGGGCAGGAAATTGAGATCGGAGGCGTAGCCCAACAGATACTGATGGACGCGAATGTCGTTGGGCAACGCACCATTCGCGCGGATCCACACCTGGCGCGTGGGTTCTGCCACATGGCCTTTTAACGGGTTATGAAACTCAACGGGACGTACTTCCAGCGGGCGATCGCAGAGAAATTTATCTTTTAAAATCGGTGGCAGCAGATGCGCGACTGTCCGGGCAATGTCGGTTTCTGATGTTAATCCTTCCGGCGCGGGGGCGTGCGGCATGGTTTTTTGATGTTCGAAACCGGGCTCCGGCGCCTGGAAGGAGGCAGTCATATAAAAGATAGGCTTCCCGTTCTGGATAGCGGCAACGCGGCGGGCGCTGAAGCTGTTGCCGTCGCGCAGGACTTCCACGTCATAAATAATCGGTCGCTGACTATCGCCAGGGCGTAAAAAATAGCTGTGAAACGAGTGGACCAGGCGTTCTTCCGGTACCGTTTCTTTCGCCGCATATAGCGCCTGACCGACGACCTGTCCACCAAAAACCTGGCGCAACCCTAAGTCTTCACTTTGGCCCCGAAAGAGTCCTTCCTCAATTTTTTCCAGATTCAACAATGTCAGCAAATTGTTCAGTGCCTGACTCATACATGCTCTCCAGGTAACAACGACGCCGAAGCGAGATAGGCAGAGTATAACGCAATTTTGGAAGTGGTCCGATGGGTGCAATAGTCTGAAAAACTGGCCAATTCCAGGCAAAAATAAGTGATATGTGCCACACTTAGCTACGTTACGTTTTTGTTAACCACTCTTCCGGCGGGAGGAAAACCCGCTGGTGCAGAGATGATAAGGAGAATTTAATGAAGCTCATGCACATGGTAAGTGGTTTAGCGGTTGCGGTTGCTCTGGCTGCCTGCGCGGATAAAAGCGCGGATATCCAGACGCCAGCGCCGAACCCAAACACTTCAGCAACGGCCACACAGCCTGCTATTCAGCAACCTAATGTCTCGGGTACCGTATGGATCCGTCAGAAAGTGGCATTGCCGCCTGACGCCGTGCTGACCGTGACCCTGTCGGATGCGTCGCTCGCCGACGCCCCGTCGAAAGTTCTGTCCCAGAAAGCGGTTCGTACCGAAGGGAAACAGGCGCCATTCAGCTTCGTTCTGCCGTTTAACCCGGCTGACGTGCAGCCGAATGCCCGCATTCTGCTGAGTGCGGCAATTACGGTGAATGACAAACTGGTGTTTATTACCGATACCGTTCAGCCGGTCATCAACCAGGGCGGCACGAAAGCCGATCTGACTCTGGTACCGGTCCAGCAGACGGAAGTTCCTGTGCAGGCAAGCGGTGGGGCAGCGACGACAGTGCCTTCAACCTCGCCAACGCAGGTCAACCCGTCTTCAGCGGTGCCTGCCCCGACGCAGTACTAAGGCCTGTCTGACCCTCTCCACCCGGAGAGGGTCAATAATTCCAGCGATACCGCTGTAAATCGATCAGCCCGCTCCCGGACACCACAATACCTTCCGCCAGTAATGCCTGCCGTTGTCGCTGTAGATCTGGACCGGTGAGTGAAATCGCGCCGTGCCGATTCACCACCCGATGCCAGGGCAGGGTGCTGCCTTCAGGTAAACGTTTGAGAACGCCGCCGACCTGTCTGGCCGCACGCGGAGAGCCTGCGAGCATTGCGACGTCGCCATAAGTGGTGACACAGCCTTCGGGAATGGAGGCAACAATTTGCCAGACGCGCTGAGGGAAAGTGTCTTGTCTGTCCATGGTCTCTTCCTGCGGTAATCCTTCAGCATAATCTGGAATGGCGGGCGCGGGAAGTTCCATTGCGCAAGAAACCAGCATCTGACCGCCGATAGCTTGCAATTACAGGGGGCAGCAGTGATAATGCGCCTGCGCGTTGGTTAACAACGCTCTCAATGGGGGCTCTGTTGGTTCTCCCGCAACGCTACTCTGTTTACCAGGTCAGGTCCGGAAGGAAGCAGCCAAGGCAGATGACGCGTGTGCCGGGATGTAGCTGGCAGGGCCCCCACCCATTTGTGCCATCCGGCATCACATCTTCGTTTTTCTTCTTGTCGTTGTCATAGTTTTGTCATTTTTTTGTCATCAAATGCTGGCAGAGTGTTTTTGGGATGTTAAATCCTGGCGCTCAATTCTCTTATCACGCCATGGCGATCCTGTCGTCGCCGGAACCGTGCTTTTGCCTGTCCACAAGGATCCTTACGATGGCTACTGCAGTACTGAATGTCAAAATTGATGAGACGTTAAAAGAAAAACTGCGTCATTACGCTGAACTGAATAATGAGAATTTAAGCATCACGACAGAAAAACTGCTGCTGATTGCCTTCGACGTTGCGGCAGAGGCGGGGGTCTCGGCTGGCGATATCGATAGCCAACACACGGAAGAGTCGTTTGTTGAGCCACTGACTCCTAAAGAAATCAAAGCATTGCGCAGACTACTGAAGAAGAAAAAATGAAACAGCAAACGCTCTCTATCGCCAGTAACTATGGCGAAGCCTGTGAACTGCTCCGCTCGGGTTATGTTAAGCATGTTTGTCTGAGCTGGAACGTCGGCAGCGATGAATTTTTTCGCATTGCCTCAGACTGGTGCGATGCCGGCGCCAAAATAAAGAAAGAGGGAGATAACTTTGTGATTTCCCTCAAGGGTTTTCCGGTTCCTCGTCAGCATTAAATAATCTTACGCACCTTACCGCTGCCGGACTGCAGACGCAGTGTTTCCCAGATCGGTTCCAGGGTGTTAAATGCCGCGCGCAGAGGCTCTTCCGGCAAGGCAAACGGCATACGTAAGAAACGATCAAATGCGCCCGCGAGCCCAAAGCGGGTGCCTGTTCCGAGTTGAATCCCGACGCTTTCCGCTCGCGTGGCGAAAAGCGTCGCCAGCGTATCCGGCAGTTCTACCCAGAAGGATAATCCGCCCTGTGGTTGCTGATAGCGCCACTCGGGAAAGTGCTTGCGCATCAGCGTGTCGCAGAGTGCGCGCCGCGCGGCGAGCTGTTGTCTGCGCTGCGGCAAAAATGAATCGGCATTATCCAGTAGCCACGTGGTGGCAAGTTGTTCGATGATCGGTGAGCCCAAATCGACCGTATCCCGCGTTTGCACCAGCGCGGCGATAGTACGAGATGGCGCACGCACCCAGCCCAGACGCAGTCCTCCCCAGAAGCTCTTGCCGGCCGAACCCAGCATAATTACCGGGGCGTCGCGGTGATACGTCGCCAGCGGCGGTGGCGGTGGGGCGTCGTACCAGAGGTTCACCATCGTTTCGTCAATCACCAGCGTTGTACGTGTGCGGGCAGCGATATCCGCGATGACTTGCCGCGTCTCATCATCCATACACCGCCCGGTGGGATTGTGAAAATCCGGCATCAGATAGGCCATTCTCGGTGAGGTCTGGGCGATGGTTGCTGCCAGTCCGGCTGTATCCCAGCCCTGTTCGGGTAATGACACGCCCACCGGTCGACAGGAGGCGCCCTGAATGGCCGCAATCGCCAGCGGGTACGTCGGATGATCGACCACTACCCGATCGCCGGGGCCGGTCAATAAGCGCAGGATCAGCGCCAGACCACTGACCGCGCCGTTGACCACCATGATGTCATCCGCCGTTGTCGGAAGGCCTCGCGCGCAGTAATGACGGGCGAGCGATTCTCGCAAGCAGAGTAATCCCTGCGGTTGATAGCCCGACGTCAGCAAATGCGGCGGCATCGCAACCAGCGCCTGTTGATAAGCCTGATGGATTTCAGGCCCCGCACTGAGGGCAGCGGTGGAGAGATCCAACGCCATCGTGGTACCGGTGCGCGTCGGCACTTCGCGGATATGACCCGGCAAAACCACGCGCGACCCACTGCCGTGCCGACTCTCCAGATATCCCTCTTCCCGCAATTGCGCCAGCGCGCTGGCCACGGTGGTCCGGCTGACGTCGAGTACCGTAGCCAGTTCGCGTTCTCCGGGCAAACGGCTGTCGAGCGCCAGGCGCCCGTCGAGGATCAGCAGACGCAACGCTTCTGCCAGTTGCCGCCAGAGCGGGGTTCTCGCAGCGCTGTCCTGCCAGTGCCCAAGCAGGCGCTGGAGAGATTGACTTCCATAACGACGTGATGACATTGCAGTCCACTTTTTCAAAACTGGTCATTAATCATAGTGCCAATTACAGCGATGATGAAGGCTATCTGAACGGGGAGGGTGAAAATGGGGCGTCGTCTGGTTCAACTTTATTTTGGGTTGGCTCTGTATGGGGTATCCACCGCGATGTTTGTGCGCGCGGATTTAGGTGCCGATCCGTGGAACGTGTTCCATCTGGGGCTGGCGAATCTGTTGTCGATGAAGATTGGCGTGGTGATGATTATTGTCGGTGCGCTGGTCCTTTTGCTGTGGATCCCCCTGCGTCAACGTCCTGGGCTGGGCACCCTCAGTAACGTGATTGTGATCGGACTTGCCGCCGATGCCGCGCTGGCGGTGATGCCGGCGTTTTCCTCCCTCGTCGTGCGTAGCCTTATGCTGGTGGCGGCCGTGGTGGTGAACGCCCTGGCGACGGGGATGTACATTGGTGCGGGTTTTGGCGCCGGGCCGAGAGACGGTCTGATGACCGGTATTCACGCCCGCACGGGATGGTCGGTGCGTACGATTCGAACGGCGATTGAAGTTTCTGTTTTACTGAGTGGTTGGCTGCTCGGCGGTACGCTTGGCGTCGGAACCGTGCTGTATGCGCTGGCGATTGGGCCTCTGATCCAGATCTGCCTGCCGTGGTTTCGCTACAAACCCCGGGCGCGGATTCAGACGGCATAGACCGGAGAGGACGACTAAACTTATTCACGACTGACGCGGCTGGAATTGGCTTGCCGCGCGGTGGACTTCGGAGGTTTTTCTCATGAAGTACGTGGATGGATTTGTCCTTGCCGTACCTGCCGAAAACAAGGAGGCTTATAAGGCGATGGCGGCAAAAGCAGCACCGCTGTTCAAGGAATTTGGCGCGCTCCGCATTGTGGAATGCTGGGCCGAGGATGTGCCCGATGGCAAACTCACCGATTTTCGTATGGCGGTGAAAGCCGAGGAGCACGAAGAAGTGGTATTCAGCTGGATTGAATACCCGTCAAAAGAGGTGCGGGATGCGGCGAATCAGAAGATGATGACCGATCCGCGCATGAAAGCGTTCGGCGAGTCGATGCCGTTTGATGGTAAACGCATGATTTACGGCGGATTCTCACCCATTATCGACGACTAGCGTGACTGGCTGTGCGGCGTGCCGCCAGCCATCTCCGCGTTATAAGCGTTTTTCCGCCCACAGAATAAATGCTTCTTTGGGCAGCGCTTTGCTGTAAAGCCAGCCCTGCCCGTAGTGGACGCCGTGCTGGCGCAGCCAGTCTTCCTGATTAGCCGTTTCAATCCCTTCCGCCACCATTTTCAGCTTCAGTGTTTTGGCCATTTCGATGATATGCGGCGTCACGTTTTTGTACTCCAGGGCATCGACAAACGATTTGTCGATTTTCAGGATATCCACGTCCAGATTCTGCAAATAGCTGAGGCTGGAATAGCCGGTGCCAAAATCATCAATATAGATGGCATGTCCCGCCTTACGGTAGCGGGCGACAATGGGTGAACTGGTTTTCGGATCGGCAAATCCCCGTTCCGTCAGTTCCAGAGCTATCTGTGAGGGGGCAAGCTGATACCGGTTAAGCAGTTTACTGAGCAACGTCGGGAGCTTTTCAGAGGCGAGATCCGCCGCTTCAATATTAATGGAAATATGCTGTTCGGGATGCTGCTTCAGCCATTGCCCCATATCCTCAAACACCGTTTCGATAATTAAACGAGTGAGTGGTTCGGTAAGCCCGGTCTGTTCGGCCAGGGGGATAAAAATGTCGGGTGACAGGTAGCTGCCGTCGGTTTGCGGCCAGCGTGCCAGCGCTTCAGCCCCGACGATTTTCCCGGTGGATAACGAAATAATGGGTTGGTAGTGAACCTTAATGTCCCGGTTATTGATGGCATCCTGCAATCGGTGATGGGGAGACTGGAGACGGCGCAGAATGCGCAGAATAAAGGCGGCGGCCAGCAGACCGATCAGCGTGCCGGCGGGAACCCAGATCAGCGCCTGCCGGTACCAAATTTTTTGTAGTGGGAGGGTCGACGCCCAACTGACAATGGTAATGCCCATCTCCGGGAAAGGGCGAATTTCATAAATAATGCCATGGCTTTCCAGGTGGCGAGGCGTGGTTTCCTGAGTAAATTGCAGAATATTCGGTGCGAGCGCGCTGCTGCTGGCAATGACGGTATTGTGTTTTACGCCAATAATCGCGACATCGATCTGCCAGGCGCCAAAAGGAACCACGTCGATAAAAGAGGCGGGATCAATCATCACGATATAGTCGCCATAGCCCAGTGCTGCCATGTAGCGCTCGATCCCCAGATCGTTATGCGCGGTAAACCAGGCGCGGTAGCCATCGTTAGTGATTTTCATGGGCGGAGGGAAGGCCGAAGTATAACTTTCCTGCTCCAGGGATGAGCAAACCGGCATGTTGTTGCGCAGATACAGCACTTCCTGGACATAACGATAGCTGAAGGAGAGTCTCCGCATCGCCAGTAAGTGTTCACGCGAGCAAGGCGCGCTATTCACGGCGCTAATCTGCTGCAATGCCTGTTTTGCCTGGGCTACCACGCGTTCAGTACGTTCAGAAACGCGCGATGAGTAGGTATCCAGTTCCTCGATGAATTTCTTCTCGACCTGGCGATGAGCGAGCCAAACACTCAAACCGACCGGAACCAACACGGCGAGGATAAGCACTCCTGTCACCAGACTGACCAGATGTCGTGTTCTCACGCAAATATCCTTAATAACGCATTGTAGAGAAAGTATATCCGATCGGGAAAAAAGCCCTGTAAATGATGTCGTTAATCTGCCGATTTTTTTGAGGGGAGTGTGAATTTTCGCCATCTGCACAGCGAAAAAATGGGCGTTAATGCAGAAAGGATTGAACTGTCGTGCGTTCAGCGATAAAGTAATGTTATATTATAACATTACTTTTGAGGTGAAGAGGATACCATGCAGGTCTTGAATTCATTACGTAGCGCAAAGCAGCGCCATCCGGACTGTCAGATAGTAAAACGGAAAGGGCGTTTATATGTGATTTGTAAGAGCAACCCGCGTTTTAAAGCGGTACAGGGAAGGAAAAAACGGCGTTAGGGAGAAGGGGGGGCCGGATAGAGAGAAAGTCTATCCGGCAACACCAATCGGTTATGGCGTGGCTTCCGCGCGGGCAATGGTGAAGATATCGTAAAACGACAGTTCGCCCTTACGCGTCAACATCTTCTGTAATTGCGCTTTGCGTTCATCGTCAACACGGGGGGAGTGAAGGATGGTGCTAATCAGCGCGGAAGGCACAAACCGGGTGTTGTACCATTCGCCGTTGTAACACACTCTGAAATCCAGCACGTCGATATCTTCATAGCGATAGCGCGGGGCGACATCAAAAAAGAAAAAACCGTTGAGGATGACAAACAGCACCACCAGCAGCCAGACGGAGTCGACCAGCGTTTCTGATTGCAGCATGACTGCCAGCGTCGCAAACCATGCAACATACATCCCAATAAACAAACCAGGATGTTTGCGAATAAAGCTGATGCTAAAGCGGGGCTTATTATCGCGCTTCTCACGCACGTTCAGTTCGTCGATGGTTTCAGTGAGCAGGCGTTGTATTTCTGTCATTTTTTGCCTTCGTGATTTCGCTACTTACAGGGGAACGCCCTATTTTAAGTGGGCGATTAGCGTGAAAAAAGTAACAGATTAACCACAATTTAGCATAACAGTTACAATTCTATTTACAGTGTTTTAATAATCCGAGCCGGATTACCACCCACCACGACGTTAGCGGGTACGCTTTTGGTCACGACGGCGCCGGAGGCAACCACCACATTGTCACCAATGCTGACGCCGGGATTAATGACTGCACGCCCACCAATCCAGACATTATTGCCAATCGTGACGGGTTTGCCGAATTCCAGTCCGCTATTGCGCTCTGTCGCATCCAGCGGGTGCGTGGCGGTATAGATATGCACGCCGGGAGCCAGCATGCAGTTATCACCAATATGAATGGGGCAGACGTCAAGCATGACGCAGTCGAAGTTGGCGTAAAATGCTTTACCCAGGAAGATATTATAACCGTAGTCACAGCGGAATGACGGCTCGATGTAAGGCCGGTCGCACTGGCCTAACAGGGCGTGGAGAATAGCCAGTCGTTCGGCCTTTTCATCCGGGGCGGTGTGATTGTAGCGGTGAACAAACCGACGTGCCTGCAATCGGTCATGGCGCAGGGTCTCATCTGCCGGGTGATACCGTTCACCCGCTATCATTTTCCGCTTCTCTTCACTCATTCTGCACTCTCTGACGGTTCACCAGTGAGGCAATACAGTAGAGGGACTGCGCTAACCAGGGAACGATCCCTGAGCCATACCGTGACAGAAATCACAATAGTCATGCTATTGTTACTGCAAATAAGATAAATGTCCTCCAGGAAAACGTCCGTATTTCCTGATGTTCAGTAATCAAATTAACGAATGAATTTCCAGACGGAGGAGGGGATCTTGTCGTAAAGTTTATTCATCGTCAATTCTGCGAGACGGTGATCGGCGGCTGAGTAAAATACAGCCAGTTCATTGTCAGATAATTCATATTTATTTTTCTCGATCACGCGCTCAAGCGTGTCAATTGTCTGACAGCGTCGCAAACGCATCAAATAATCAGTTTTAGTTAATGGTTTATCGGACATAAATCTTACCTATGATTGTAATAATTTTTAACAAGACAAACTAACAGGATTAGCTCTGGTGGCATTCACAAAGCAGCGGAACAAGCGATTACCTGATTTCCGCCATTTCTGCAGATCCTGCGCATTAATGCCATAACTGCTGAACAACATAAATGTGTCGTCCAGATATTCATCAATCTGCTCAATCAGCTTATTGTCCTCATTATACTTAATTTTATAATTAAGTGCGAAGGTTGCAATATGCTCTATCAGTTCGTTGAGTTGAAGGTTGATCGCCGAGGTTGGGTCGTTAACCCAGCCATGATTGCTTTCTTCAAGGTTTGCAAGACAGTCGTGATAAAGCGTTTCACAAAGAAATTTAAGCTGCGCTATATCATGTCTTTTGGGTGAGTATTCATCCATAACGCATCCCCTTCTTAGTGGCTTGAACTAACCGAACACCTTTCGGGATGGGTACAACTAACTGACCTGGTACTTGCCTTCTACGCTTGATGATTTAACTATAATCTACTCTAAAAAAGATTTCATCGCTATATTACGAAAAATTACAATTAATGTAATACGAAAGAAAGTGAAGGTTTGTAGATTTTTCTCATTATAGCATGCCGACAACCCATTCCGGAATGAGATAATTACGTGATTATTTTGAAATTCATCAGATTATCTTCTCTTTCCATCCTCTTCGCTTACCTCCGGCACGAAACCAGAAACGGATGCTCCCCAGGAATTGTCTTAATAATGAGTTATTAAGCAGGGAATAAGCCATAAGCCAAATGGCCAGAAATAGCCTTCATCCTCTTGTGGATTATAACCTTTATTATCCACAACCAAAAGTCAACAATGTATCAATAAGCCCTTTTGCTGATTTCATTCGAAAAAAAAGGCCGCTTGCGCGGCCTTTTATCAGATGAGCATCAGCGATGTTCTACGGAATGGCTGTGTTCAATATCTTCACTTTTCCGGCTGAAGCGGCGGCGTACCACCACAAAGAAGACCGGGACGAAGAAGATAGCCAGAACCGTTGCGGTGACCATCCCGCCCATTACGCCAGTACCTACGGCGTTCTGTGCGCCGGAACCGGCACCGGAGCTGATAACCAGTGGCATAACGCCCAGAATGAACGCCAGAGATGTCATGAGGATCGGACGTAAACGCATACGAACCGCATCCAGCGTTGCTTCAATCAGGCCTTTGCCCTCTTTATCCATCAGATCTTTGGCGAATTCGACGATCAGTATCGCGTTCTTCGCCGACAACCCAATGGTTGTGAGCAGGCCCACCTGGAAGTAAACGTCGTTGGTCAGGCCGCGGAAAGTGGCCGCCAACAGCGCACCAATAACCCCCAGCGGAACCACCAGCATTACGGAGAACGGAATAGACCAGCTCTCATACAACGCCGCCAGACACAGGAAGACGACGATCAGTGAGATGGCATACAGGGCAGGGGCCTGGTTACCGGACAGCCGTTCCTGGTAGGACATCCCCGTCCAGTCGTAGCCGATACCGGATGGCAGCTTACTGGCCAACTGCTCCATCATCGCCATCGCTTCACCGGTACTCTTACCCGGTGCCGCCTGACCTAAGATCTCCATAGAAGGCAGACCGTTATAGCGTTCCAGACGCGGTGAACCGTATTCCCAGCGTGAGGACGAGAAGGCGGAGAACGGCACCATCTGACCATCGCTGCCGCGCACATACCAGTTACCGATATCTTCCGGCAACATACGGTATTTGGCTTCGGACATGACGTAAACTTTCTTCACACGACCACGGTCGATAAAGTCGTTCACATAGCTTCCGCCCCATGCGGCACCCAGCGTGGTATTAATGTCGCTAATGGAAACACCCAGCGCCTGTGCTTTTTCCTGGTCGATATCAATCTTGAACTGCGGCGTATCTTCCAGACCGTTCGGACGAACGCCGACCAGCAGATCCGGATGTTTTGCCACTTCGCCGAACAACTGGTTACGCGCCTGGGTCAGTTTGTCGTGACCGAGTCCCGCCTGGTCAATCAACTGGAAGTCAAAACCGGTCGCGGTACCCAGTTCCACAATCGCGGGCAGGTTAAAGGCGAATACCATGGCGTCTTTAATCTGCGAGAAGGCGGCAGAAGCGCGTTGGGTAATGGCTTCAACCTTGTTCTCTTCGCCCGGACGGTCAGCCCAGTCTTTCAACGAGACGAACGCGATACCGGTGTTCTGACCACGACCTGCAAAGCCGAAGCCGTTAACCGCAAACACCGATTCAACGTTGCTCTTCTCTTTGGTAAGGAAGTAGTCGGTCATCTCATCAAGCACTTTCTGCGTACGTTCCTGGGTCGCACCCGCAGGCAACTGGGCCATGCTGAGGAATACGCCCTGGTCTTCGTCCGGCAGGAAGGAGCTTGGCAGACGGACGAACAGGAACGCCATGCCGACCACGATGATCAGATACAGCAGCAGATAACGACCGGTGCTACGCAGAATATTACCCACGCTGTCGGTGTAATGGTGCGTGCTCTTATCGAACATGCGGTTAAACCAGCCGAAGAAGCCTTTTTTGCCTTCACCGTGGTCGCCTTTGGCAACCGGTTTAAGCATGGTGGCGCACAGCGCCGGCGTCAGGATTAACGCAACCAGTACGGACAGCGCCATTGCGGACACAATGGTGATGGAGAACTGACGATAAATCGCACCGGTAGATCCACCAAAGAAGGCCATCGGGATAAATACCGCAGACAGCACCATCGCGATACCCACCAGTGCGCCCTGAATCTGGCCCATGGATTTACGCGTGGCTTCCTTCGGCGGTAACCCCTCTTCGGACATAACACGTTCGACGTTCTCGACCACCACGATGGCGTCATCCACCAACAGGCCGATGGCGAGCACCATCCCGAACATCGTCAGGGTGTTTATCGAGAAGCCAAAAGCGGCAAGTACCGCAAAGGTCCCCAACAGAACGACCGGCACCGCAATGGTCGGGATCAGCGTCGCGCGGAAGTTCTGCAGGAACAGATACATCACGAGGAACACGAGGATGATCGCTTCCGCCAGCGTTTTCACCACTTCGTGAATAGAGATTTTCACGAACGGGGTGGTGTCATACGGGTAAACGATTTTCAGACCTGACGGGAAGAACGGTTCCATCTTCACCAGTTCGGCACGGATCGCCGCGGCGGTATCCAGCGCGTTCGCACCGGTTGCCAGTTTGATCCCCAGGCCGGAGGCCGGTTTACCGTTGAACTTCGCGATGATGTCGTAGTTCTCGCCGCCCAGTTCAACTTTCGCGACGTCGCGCAGACGAACCTGAGAGCCATCCTGGTTCACTTTCAGCAGGATTTTGCCGAACTCGTCGGTTGACGTCAGACGGGTCTGGGCAATAATCGATGCGTTGAGCTGCTGGCCTTTCACCGGCGGCGTACCGCCTAACTGACCGGCTGCGACCTGGGCGTTCTGCGCTTTGATGGCCGCAATGACATCAACCGGGGTTAACTGATACTTGTTGAGTTCGGTCGGGTCCATCCAGATACGCATCGCATACTGCGAACCAAACAGCTGAACGTCACCTACGCCGGAAGTACGGCTGATGGTGTCTTTCATGTTGGCGGCGACGTAATCCGAAATATCTTCCTGCGTCATGGTGCCGTCGGTATTGATAACCCCGACAACCATCAGGAAGCTACTGGACGACTTCTCAACGCTTACACCCTGTTGTTGTACTTCCTGCGGCAGCAACGGCATCGCCAGCTGCAGTTTGTTCTGCACCTGAACCTGCGCGATATCTGCATCCGTACCGGATTCAAACGTCAGGGTGATCTGCACGGTACCCGTGGAGTCACTGTTTGAGGACATGTACATCAGGTTATCGATACCGTTCATATTCTGTTCGATAACCTGCGTGACCGTATCCTGCACGGTTTTGGCATCAGCACCAGGGTAGGTTGCGGAGATCGTCACTGCGGGCGGCGCAATCGTCGGATATTGCGCGACCGGCAGCTTGAGGATCGCAAGCCCCCCTGCCAACATGATGATAATGGCGATCACCCATGCAAATATGGGGCGATCGATAAAGAAATTAGGCATGTCTTAACGGCTCCTGTTTAAGTTAAGACTTAGACTGCTCAGGCTGGCTACCGCTAGCGGCTTGCTGGTTGTTCTCTGCGGTAATCTCTTGTGCTTTCACCTGCGCACCAGGACGCACTTTCTGCAGCCCACTGATAATGACGCGTTCACCTGATTTCAGACCACTGGTCACCAGCCATTTATCGCCAATCGCCTGACTGGCCACGATTTGACGGCTTTCCACTTTGTCATCAGCGCCCACAACCAGCACGGTTGCATCACCGCGCGGCGTACGGGTCACGCCTTGTTGTGGTACCAGTAACGCAGTAGGGTTGGTTCCTTCTTCCAGACGCGCGCGAACAAACATTCCCGGCAGTAAAGTGTGATCCGGGTTAGGGAAGACGGCGCGGATGGTGATAGAACCGGTGGTCTGATCGACGGTCACGTCTGAAAACTCAAGCGTACCGGTCTGCGGGAATTTGATGCCATCGCTGGTCACCAGCTCGACTTTCGCCTTGCCGTTTTCCTGCTTCAACGTTCCGTTAGCCAGTTCTTGTTTCAGACGCAGGAAGTCGTTGCTCGACTGCGTCACGTCAACATAGATAGGATCGAGCTGTTGCACGGTTGCCAGTGCTGTCGCCTGACCGTTTTGCACCAGTGCGCCTTCCGTCACGGCAGATTTACCAATACGGCCGCTAATCGGAGAGGTCACTTTGGTGTACGCCAGGTTAATGCGCGCTGTTTCAACGGCGGCTTTCGCGGCAACGACAGCGGCATTCGCCTGTTGCGCATCGGCCAGCGCCTGATCGTAATCTTGTTGACTGATGTACTGCGTGCCCAGCAGCTTTTTATAACGGTTAACCGTTACCTGAGCGATGCTGGCAGCGGCCTGGGCTTTCGCCAGATCGCCTTTCGCGCTTTCATAAGTGGCTTGATACGTCGCAGGATCAATCTGATAGAGAGACACTCCTGCTTCGATATCACTACCTTCCTCGAAATTACGCTTCAGGATAATCCCGCTTACCTGAGGACGAACTTCCGCAATACGGAAAGCACTGGTGCGACCCGGGAGTTCAGTTGTGATCTGTAGAGGTTCGGTTTTGAGCGTCACAACCCCAACTTCTGGCATCTGCTGGCCCCCTTGTTGGGCCTGTTTGTCGTCACATCCTGTAAGCGCTAAGCTGCCTGAGAGCATCAGAACGACCGCCAGAGGCGTAAACCCTCTGTTTTTGTTCATATGTAAACCTCGAGTGTCCGATTTCAAATTGATCAATGGTCAAAAGTCCACAAACCCATTGCTGCGTTTATATTATCGTCGTGCTATGGTACATACATCCATAAATGTATGTAAATCTAACACCTGTAAATTCACCGACATATGGCACGAAAAACCAAACAACAAGCGCAGGAAACACGACAACACATCCTGGATGTAGCGCTACGGTTGTTCTCGCAACAAGGGGTATCTTCCACCTCGCTGGCGGAGATTGCAAAAGCCGCTGGCGTTACTCGCGGTGCAATCTATTGGCATTTCAAAAACAAGTCGGATTTATTTAGTGAAATCTGGGAACTATCAGAATCCAGTATTGGTGAGCTTGAGACTGAGTATCAGGCAAAATTCCCCGACGATCCACTATCAGTGTTAAGAGAAATACTCGTTCATCTCCTTGAATCTACCGTGACAGAAGAACGGCGACGTTTATTGATGGAGATTATATTCCACAAATGTGAATTTGTGGGAGAAATGACTATAGTCCAGCAGGCGCAAAGAAACATCTGTCTCGAAAGCTATGATCGGATCGAACAAACGTTAGCCCATTGTATTCATTCAAAAATGTTGCCTGCAAATTTGATTACGCGGCGGGCGGCGGTGATCATGCGCGCCATGATTTCAGGTCTGATGGAAAACTGGCTTTTTGCTCCACAATCGTTTGATCTCAAAAAAGAAGCGCGGGATTACGTCGCCGTGTTGCTGGAAATGTTAACATTTTGCCCCACGCTACAGTCGACGGGGCCTGACGCCGTGTCCTGACGCCACTCCAGGAATTATCCTGGACGGTTTCGCTGCCGCTATTCTGTCTGACAGAGCCGTGATATTCTTGCTCGTTGACTATTTTCGGTCGTCTTTTCGGTTCAGAAACCTTCATTCACATGACTATGTTGCAGCTCTATAAACGTGCACAGCACCTCGTTTTTATCACGGTGGCTGTTTTCATCTTAATGCTGTCCTGCCAGTCTTTGGCGCTTGCCCGCGCGTCGTCAAACAGCGATCTGCCGTCGAAGGCGGAGGTGCAAAGCCAACTGGATACGCTCAATAAGCAAAAAGACCTTTCCGCGCAGGATAAACTGGTTCAGCAGGATCTCGTCGAGACCATCGCAACGCTGGAGAAAATCGAGCGGGTGAAAGACGAGACGACGCAGCTCCGTCAGCGCGTGGCGCAGGCGCCGGAAAAAATGCGTCAGGCGACAGAGGCCCTGAATGCCCTCAGCGATGTGGATAATGATGATGAAACGCGTAAGACGCTCAGTACGCTTTCATTACGCCAGTTAGAACTGCGCGTGGCGCAGGTACTGGATGATTTGCAGAACGCGCAAAACGATCTCGCCACCTATAACAGCCAGTTGGTCTCCCTGCAAACGCAGCCCGAACGCGTACAAAATGCGATGTATACGGCTTCTCAGCAGCTTCAGCAGATCCGCAACCGACTGGACGGCACCAACGTGGGCGAAGCGGCGTTGCGACCGACTCAGCAGGTGCTTTTACAGGCCCAGCAAACGTTACTGAACGCCCAGATCGATCAACAGCGTAAAAGCCTGGAAGGCAATACGGTGTTGCAGGACACTCTGCAAAAGCAGCGCGATTATGTCACCGCAAACAGCAACCGGCTCGAGCATCAGATGCAGTTGCTGCAGGAAGCGGTCAACAGTAAACGTCTGACCTTAACGGAAAAAACGGCGCAGGAGGCCATTTCACCGGATGAAACCGCGCGGATCCAGGCCAATCCGTTGGTCAAACAGGAGCTGGAAATCAATCATCAGCTCAGCCAGCGCCTGATCACCGCGACGGAAAATGGCAACTCGCTGATGCAGCAAAACATCAAAGTCAAAAACTGGCTGGACCGTGCGCTGCAATCCGAACGCAATATTAAAGAACAAATCGCGGTGCTGAAGGGAAGCCTGCTGCTGTCGCGTATTCTCTATCAGCAGCAGCAAACGCTGCCGTCGGCGGATGAACTCTCTGACATGACCAACCGCATTGCGGACCTGCGTCTGGAGCAGTTCGAAATTAACCAACAGCGTGACGCGTTGTTCCAGAACGATGCGTTCGTGGCTAAGCTGGAAGAAGGTCACAGCAACGAAGTAAATGACGAAGTCCACGATGCGCTGTTGCAGGTTGTCGATATGCGCCGTGAACTGCTGGACCAGCTTAATAAGCAGTTGGGCAATCAGCTCATGATGGCCATTAACCTGCAAATTAATCAGCAGCAGTTAATGAGCGTCTCGAAAAACCTGAAAGAGATCCTGACCCAGCAAATCTTCTGGGTAAACAGCAACCGACCAATGGACTGGGACTGGATCAAAGCCTTCCCGCAGTCGCTGAAAGATCAGTTCAAGTCGATGAAAATCACGGTGAACTGGGAAAAAGCGTGGCCGGCGGTGTTTATCGCCTTCCTGGCCGGGCTGCCGCTACTGCTGATTGCCGGGCTGATTCGCTGGCGTCTGAAGTGGCTGAAAGCCTGGCAGCAGAAACTCGCCGCCGCGGTGGGGTCGCTGCGCAATGACAGTCAGCTAAACACACCGAAAGCGATTCTGATCGATCTGATCCGTGCACTGCCGGTGTGCCTGCTGATTCTGGCTGTCGGCCTGATTTTGCTGACCATGCAGTTAAACATCAGCGATCTGCTGTGGGCATTCAGTAAAAAACTGGCTATCTTCTGGCTGGTCTTCGGACTGTGCTGGAAAGTGCTCGAAAAAGACGGGGTGGCGATTCGCCATTTCGGTATGCCTGCACAACTGACCAGCCACTGGCGTCGCCAGATTGTGCGCATCAGCCTGGCGCTACTGCCACTCCACTTCTGGTCCGTCGTGGCAGAGCTTTCTCCGCTGCATCTGATGGACGATGTGCTGGGGCAGGCGATGATTTTCCTCAACCTGCTGCTGATCGCGTTTCTGGTGTGGCCGATGTGCCGTGAAAGCTGGCGTGATAAAGAGTCGCATGGCCTGCGCCTGGTGACGATCACCATCCTGTCAATCATCCCGATTGCGCTGATGGTGCTGACGGCAACCGGCTACTTCTACACCACGCTGCGCCTGTCGGGCCGCTGGATTGAGACCGTTTATCTGGTCATCATCTGGAACCTGCTGTATCAGACGGTGCTGCGCGGTTTAAGCGTCGCGGCGCGGCGTATCGCCTGGCGTCGTGCGCTGGCGCGTCGTCAGAATCTGGTGAAAGAGGGGGCCGAAGGGGCGGAACCGCAGGAAGAACCAACCATCGCGCTGGAGCAGGTGAACCAGCAAACATTACGCATTACGATGCTGCTGATGGTTTCACTGTTTGCGGTGGTGTTCTGGGCGATTTGGTCCGATCTGATCACCGTGTTCAGCTATCTCGACAGCATTACGCTCTGGCACTATAACGGCACCGAAGCAGGCGCGGCGGTAGTGAAAAGCGTGACGATGGGCAGCCTGCTGTTTGCCATTATCGCTTCGATGGTGGCCTGGGCGTTGATCCGCAACCTGCCGGGTCTGCTGGAAGTGCTGGTGCTGTCGCGCCTCAAAATGCGCCAGGGCGCATCGTACGCCATCACCACGATCCTGAACTACATCATCATTGCCGTCGGGGCGATGACGGTCTTCGGTTCGCTCGGCGTGTCGTGGGATAAACTGCAGTGGCTGGCGGCGGCCTTATCGGTCGGTCTCGGTTTCGGTTTGCAGGAGATCTTCGGTAACTTTGTCTCGGGCTTGATCATTTTGTTCGAACGCCCGGTGCGGATCGGCGATACGGTGACGATCGGCACGTTCTCCGGTACCGTCAGCAAGATCCGTATCCGCGCGACCACCATTACCGATTTCGATCGTAAAGAGGTGATCATCCCGAACAAGGCGTTTGTAACCGAGCGCCTGATCAACTGGTCGCTGTCTGATACCACCACTCGTCTGGTGATCCGCCTCGGCGTGGCTTACGGTTCGGATCTGGATAAAGTGAAGAAAGTCCTGCTTCAGGCCGCGATGGAGCATCCGAAAGTGATGCACGATCCCGAGCCAGCGGTGTTCTTCACCACCTTCGGCGCCAGCACCCTGGATCACGAACTGCGTCTGTACGTGCGTGAGCTGCGCGATCGTAGCCACACGGTTGATGAACTGAACCGGTCAATCGATCGTCTGTGTCGCGAAAATAACATTGATATCGCCTTTAACCAGCTTGAAGTGCATCTGCGCAACGAGAAGGGCGATGAGGTTACAGAGGTTAAACGCGAGATCAAAGGCGACGATCCGGCGCCTGCGGTTTAATCAAACGATCGCATGCCTGATGGCGTCACTTGCGTCTTATCCGGCCTACAACACAGGGTAATATCCAATACCCGCTCAGAAATGTAGGCCTGATAAGCGCAGCGCCATCAGGCAAAACTCAATCCGGTTTGTCAGCCGTCTGAGCCACTTTTTTTTCATAGTCCCGCTTAACCATTTCCAGCGCTTTCAAAACGGTAGCCGGGGCGACATTGTTTTCTTCCAGCAACACAATCAAATCGACGGCCAGTTTGACCTCATCCGGGGCGTTTTCAAGTGACATAGCGTCTCCAGGGATTAGCGGGTTAAACGCGCCAGGACACGTTCAATATTGTCCAGCGCCTTACGACAGCGCGCCAGACGACCTTCATAGATTTCCACTTCGCGTTGCAGCGTTTGTTGTTCGTCCAGGCGGGTGACCTGAGCCAGTCGCGCTTTGCGTTGCGCGGTCATTTCCTGCAGGCGTCGCTCAAATTCCTGATGCTGGATGCGTCTGCGCTGCCAGTGTGCCAGACCCGGCGAGGCGCTGTCCCACTCCCGCAGCGACCAACTGGCGGTTTCGCGGGAGATCGCTTCCAGTTGCGACGCCAGATGTTCCGCCAGCCAGGCAACTTGCGGCAATTGCTGTTGTTCAACCGCCTGACGTAGCGCCTGAAGGTGGCCTTCAGCTTCCTCCAGACAGGCCTGGAGCAGGGTACTGCGTGTCTGAAAAAGATGGCGATCGAAGCGGGCGCTGATCGTGGCATGCTGCGCCACCGGCGCGCAGCGTTGGCGCAGGAGGGCGAGCTGATCTTCCAGCTTTTGCAGCAGCATGGCGGTTTTCAATGTAACACTCCGATGAAAATGATAACTGTTATGCTAAAGTAGCGTTCTGGTTTGCGATATGCCTTTATTATGCAACGAATCCTTTTAATCATCACGGGTTGGCTGGCAGTTGTATTGGGGACGCTGGGCGTCGTGTTGCCTGTACTGCCGACGACACCGTTTATCCTGCTGGCTGCCTGGTGCTTTGCCCGCTCATCGCCGCGTTTCCATGACTGGTTACTCTATCGCTCGTGGTTTGGCAGCTATTTGCGATTCTGGCAGAAATATAAGGCTATGCCGCCGGGCGTTAAGCCCCGCGCGATCGTAATGATCCTCATCACCTTCGCCATATCGCTGTGGTTGACCCCGATGTGGTGGGTGCGGATCCTGCTGCTGGTGATCCTGGTCTGCCTGCTGATATTTATGTGGCGAATACCAGTGATTGACGAAAAGCAACAAAAGCACTGAAGCATAATAATCGCGGTTGCAATTGAGGGCGGTAGCCAGTAAATTCGACCGTTTTCGAGCACAGGCGCGCCGGGTCAAATTAATGTTGGCCTTCTATATACACACTATCCTTGAAGGTGCATCGAGGCGGCAACTGAATGAATCCCTGAGCTTACATCAGTAAGTGGCCGGGATGAATGATGGCAGCCAACAAAGAGGCAGCCTGAAGGATGAAGTGTATAGTGCGCCGTGAAGTAACACCGTATTAATCAGGCACAAACTTATGACCGCAACTGCACAGCAGCTTGAGTTTCTCAAAAATAGCATTAAAAGCATTCAGGACTACCCGAAACCGGGCATTCTTTTCCGTGATGTCACCAGCTTACTGGAAGATCCGAAAGCTTACGCGCTCAGCATCGAATTGCTGGTTGAGCGTTACAAAAATGCAGGCATCACCAAAGTTGTCGGTACCGAAGCACGCGGCTTTTTGTTTGGCGCGCCGGTAGCGTTGGGTCTGGGCGTTGGCTTTGTGCCGGTGCGTAAACCGCGCAAGCTGCCGCGTGAAACGATCGCTGAAAGCTACGAACTGGAATACGGCACCGATCAACTGGAAATCCACGTTGATGCGATCCACGCCGGTGATAAAGTGCTGGTGGTTGACGATCTGCTGGCAACCGGCGGGACGATTGAAGCGACCGTGAAACTGATCCGTCGTCTGGGCGGCGAAGTGACCGATGCCGCGTTCATCATCAACCTGTTTGACCTCGGCGGCGAACAGCGCCTGGCGCAGCAGGGCATCAACTGTTATAGCCTGGTTCCTTTCCCGGGACACTGATTCAGGCTATCTTATTTGCCATTTTGGCCCCGGTCAGTGCTCGAAATCCTCACGTACTGTCAGTACGCTCCGGTTTTTGCGCGCTGTCCGTCACCAAACTGGCTGCAACGATGTCGCCTGAATATCACCTCTCAACCTCGCTGAATGTGCGAGGTTGTGTTAGCATTCCCCCCTATGAATCCACCTTCCAGCGTTTCAGAGCCAGCCAATGAGTTATCAGGTTTTAGCCCGAAAATGGCGCCCACAAACCTTTGCTGACGTCGTCGGCCAGGAACATGTGCTGACCGCACTGGCGAACGGCTTGTCGTTAGGGCGTATTCACCATGCATATCTATTTTCCGGTACCCGGGGTGTCGGTAAAACCTCCATTGCCCGTCTGCTGGCAAAGGGACTGAATTGCGAAACCGGCATTACCGCCGCGCCGTGCGGCGTGTGTGATAACTGCCGCGAAATTGAGCAGGGGCGATTTGTCGATCTGATTGAGATCGATGCCGCCTCGCGCACCAAAGTCGAAGACACCCGGGACCTGCTGGATAACGTCCAGTACGCACCGGCGCGCGGTCGATTCAAAGTTTATCTGATCGACGAAGTGCATATGCTGTCTCGCCACAGTTTTAACGCGCTGCTCAAAACGCTTGAGGAGCCGCCGTCGCACGTCAAATTCCTGCTGGCGACAACCGATCCGCAGAAGCTGCCGGTGACCATTCTGTCCCGCTGCCTGCAGTTCCATCTTAAAGCGCTGGATGTCGACCAGATTCGCCATCAGCTTGAACATATTCTTAACGAAGAGCAGATCGCCCACGAGCCGCGTGCGCTGCAACTGCTTTCCCGTGCGGCCGACGGCAGTCTGCGTGACGCATTGAGTCTGACCGATCAGGCGATAGCCAGCGGTGACGGCCAGGTATCCACCCAGGCGGTGAGCGCGATGCTCGGCACGCTGGATGACGATCAGGCGCTGTCGCTGGTGGAGGCGGTAATCGCCGCCGACGGCGAACGGGTGATGACGCTGGTCAACGAGGCTGCGGCGCGGGGAATCGAGTGGGAAGCGCTGCTGGTCGAAATGCTGGGTCTGCTGCACCGTATTGCGCTGGTCCAGTTGTCTCCTGCCGCGCTTGGCAGCGACATGGCGACGATCGAAGTGCGCATGCGTGAACTGGCGCGTACTGTGCCGCCGGCGGACGTTCAGCTCTATTACCAGACGTTATTGATTGGCCGTAAAGAACTGCCGTACGCGCCAGACAGACGCATGGGCGTTGAAATGACCTTACTGCGGGCGCTGGCGTTTCATCCGCGTATGCCGTTACCAGAACCCGAGGTTCCGCGACAATCGTTTGCCCCTGTCGCGCCAACGGCGGTAATGTCGCCGACCCAGGTGTCGCAGCAGTCTGCGCCTGCGCAACCATCTCCGACAGCGCCGCTGCCGGAATCCACCAGTCAGGTGCTGGCGGCGCGCAATCAACTGCAACGTGCGCAGGGAGCAACCAAAGCAAAAAAGAGTGAACCGGCAGCCGCACCCCGCGCGCGGCCGGTGAATAACGCTGCGCTGGAAAGACTGGCTTCGGTATCAGAACGCGTGCAGGCTCGACCTGCGCCGTCTGCGCTCGAACAGGCTCCGGCGAAGAAAGAAGCCTATCGCTGGAAGGCGACCACGCCGGTTGCTGAAGTGAAAGAGGTGGTGGCGACGCCGAAGGCGCTGAAGAAAGCGCTGGAGCATGAGAAAACGCCGGAACTGGCTGCTAAGCTGGCCGCAGAAGCGATTGAACGCGATCCGTGGGCGGCGCAGGTCAGTCAGCTCTCGCTGCCCAAACTGGTTGAGCAGGTCGCGCTCAATGCCTGGAAAGAAGAGAACGGCAATGCGGTCTGTCTGCATTTGCGTTCCAGCCAGCGTCACCTGAATTCCAGCGGTGCACAGCAAAAGCTGGCGGAAGCACTGAGTCAGCTTGCGGGATCAACGGTTGAACTGACCATCGTAGAAGATGATAATCCGGCGGTGCGAACGCCGCTGGAATGGCGTCAGGCGATTTATGAAGAGAAACTTGCGCAGGCGCGCGAGTCGATAGTTGCGGATAACAACATCCAGACTCTGCGTCGATTCTTCGATGCGGATCTGGATGAAGAGAGTATCCGCCCCATTTGATCGTAAGCGACGCTTATGATTGTCATCCCTTAACGTGATTGAGAGAGAAGCCTATGTTTGGTAAAGGCGGTCTGGGTAACCTGATGAAGCAGGCCCAGCAGATGCAGGAAAAAATGCAGCAGATGCAGGAAGAAATCGCCAAGCTGGAAGTGACCGGTGAATCCGGCGCGGGTCTGGTGAAAGTGACCATCAACGGCGCGCATAACTGCCGTCGCGTGGAGATCGACCCAAGCCTGCTCGAAGATGACAAAGAGATGCTGGAAGATCTGGTTGCTGCTGCATTTAACGATGCTGCCCGTCGTATTGAAGAGACCCAGAAAGAGAAAATGGCCTCTGTTTCCTCCGGTATGCAACTGCCGCCAGGCTTTAAGATGCCGTTCTGATGCAAACCAGCCCGCTGTTAACTCAGCTTATGGAAGCACTGCGCTGTCTGCCGGGCGTTGGCCCGAAGTCGGCGCAGCGCATGGCATTTACGCTGCTTCAGCGTGACCGCAGCGGCGGGATGCGTCTGGCGCAAGCGCTCACCCGGGCGATGTCGGAAATCGGTCACTGCGCCGATTGCCGCACCTTCACCGAGCAGGAAGTCTGCAATATCTGTTCGAACCCGCGTCGCCAGGAAAACGGCCAGATTTGCGTGGTCGAGAGCCCGGCGGATATCTACGCTATCGAGCAGACCGGGCAGTTTTCCGGGCGCTACTTCGTGCTGATGGGGCATTTGTCGCCGCTCGACGGCATCGGGCCGGATGACATCGGTCTCGACAGACTTGAGCAGCGCCTGTCCTCTGAGCAACTCAGTGAAGTGATCCTCGCGACCAACCCGACGGTCGAAGGGGAAGCCACGGCGAACTACATTGCTGAACTCTGCGCGCAATATGGCGTTGATGCCAGCCGTATCGCCCATGGCGTGCCGGTCGGTGGTGAGCTGGAGATGGTGGACGGCACCACGCTGTCGCATTCTCTGGCAGGACGCCACAAGATTAAATTCTGACCAAACGGAGGCTGCGCTCGTGGCCTCCGCTTGAAAACCTTCCCGCTTGTCCCCATTTCACCCTCAACGTGTTTTTACCATTGAAAATGGCATTGTTGAGGTAGATCTACATGAAAGGACAAGAAACTCGTGGTTTTCAGTCAGAAGTAAAACAGCTTCTGCACCTGATGATCCATTCTCTGTATTCCAATAAAGAAATCTTCCTGCGTGAGCTTATCTCTAACGCCTCCGATGCGGCAGACAAGCTGCGTTTTCGCGCGCTGTCGAACCCGGACCTCTATGAAGGCGACGGTGAACTGCGCGTACGCGTCTCCTTCGATAAAGATAAGCGTACGTTGACCATCGCCGATAACGGCGTGGGGATGAACCGTGATGACGTGATCGATCATCTGGGGACCATCGCGAAGTCCGGGACCAAATCCTTCCTTGAATCCATGGGCTCCGATCAGGCGAAAGACAGTCAACTGATTGGTCAGTTTGGCGTAGGCTTCTATTCGGCGTTTATCGTCGCGGATAAAGTGACGGTCCGCACTCGCGCCGCAGGCGACAAGCCGGAGAACGGCGTGTTCTGGGAGTCGGCGGGCGAAGGTGAATACACCGTTGCCGATATCACCAAAGACGATCGCGGAACGGAAATCACCCTGCATCTGCGTGAAGGCGAAGACGAGTTCCTTGATGACTGGCGCGTACGTTCCATCATCAGCAAATATTCCGACCATATCGCGCTGCCGGTTGAGATTGAAAAACAGGAAGAAAAAGACGGCGAAACCGTCGTTTCCTGGGAGAAAATCAACAAGGCGCAGGCGCTGTGGACCCGTAACAAGTCAGAAATCAAAGACGACGAGTACAACGAGTTTTACAAACATATCGCGCACGATTTTACCGATCCGCTGACCTGGAGCCACAACCGCGTAGAAGGGAAGCAGGAGTACACCAGCCTGCTGTACATCCCGTCGCAGGCGCCGTGGGACATGTGGAACCGCGATCACAAACACGGCCTGAAGCTGTACGTCCAGCGCGTCTTTATCATGGATGACGCCGAGCAGTTCATGCCGAACTATCTGCGCTTCGTGCGAGGGCTTATCGACTCTAACGATCTGCCGCTGAACGTCTCGCGTGAGATCCTGCAAGACAGTAGCGTTACCCGCAACCTGCGTAGCGCACTGACCAAGCGCGTATTGCAGATGCTGGAAAAACTGGCGAAAGATGACGCGGAAAAATACCAGACGTTCTGGCAGCAGTTTGGTCTGGTGATGAAAGAAGGGCCGGCGGAAGATCACGCTAACCAGGAAACCATCGCCAAACTGATGCGTTTCGCGTCGACGCATACCGACTCTTCTGCGCAGACCGTCTCTCTGGAAGACTACGTCTCCCGCATGAAAGAAGGGCAGGAGAAGATTTACTACATCACTGCAGACAGCTACGCGGCAGCGAAGAGCAGCCCGCATCTGGAACTGTTGCGTAAGAAAGGCATCGAAGTGCTGCTGCTCTCCGATCGCATTGACGAGTGGATGATGAACTACCTGACCGAGTTCGACGGTAAGGCGTTCCAGTCCGTCGCCAAAGCGGACGAGTCTATCGACAAGCTGGCTGATGAGGTTGATGAAAGCGCGAAAGAAGCGGAAAAAGCGCTGACACCGTTTGTTGAGCGCGTGAAAAACCTGCTGGGCGACCGGGTGAAAGACGTACGTCTGACGCACCGTCTGACCGATACGCCGGCGATTGTCACCACCGACGCGGACGAAATGAGCACCCAGATGGCGAAACTGTTTGCCGCTGCGGGCCAGAACGTGCCGGAAGTGAAATATATCTTTGAACTCAACCCGGACCACGTGCTGGTGAAACGCACGGCGGATACCCAGGATGAAGCGCAATTCAACGAGTGGGTTGAACTGCTGCTGGATCAGGCGTTGTTTGCCGAGCGCGGCACGCTCGAAGATCCAAACCAGTTCATTCGTCGTATGAACCAACTGCTGGTTTCCTGATAACCGCCATGTGAATGCCGGATGGCGACGCGTTAGCGTCTTATCCGGCCTACATTGATATATTCTGTCCAGGCTGGATGGGCGTTATCGCCATCTGGCCTTTCTTTTAATCGCCTCTCTTTTCTAAATTTTCCCTCATTAACCGTTTCAGCGCAGGGCGCCTTCCTTGAGACAAATGCGTGATGGTGGTATCGTTTAGCGCTTTTTTAAAAATATCGACAACCTTTAAGGGGATTTTCGTAATGCGTATCATTCTGCTTGGCGCTCCGGGCGCGGGTAAAGGAACTCAGGCTCAGTTCATCATGGAGAAGTATGGTATTCCGCAAATCTCCACCGGTGATATGCTGCGTGCCGCCGTGAAATCTGGCTCCGAGCTGGGCAAACAAGCGAAAGACATCATGGACGCCGGCAAGCTGGTGACGGATGAGCTGGTGATCGCGCTGGTAAAAGAGCGTATCGCGCAGGAAGATTGCCGTAACGGTTTTCTGTTAGATGGTTTCCCGCGCACGATTCCGCAGGCAGACGCCATGAAAGAAGCCGGTATCGTGGTGGATTATGTTCTCGAATTCGACGTACCGGATGAGCTGATCGTTGACCGTATCGTCGGTCGTCGCGTGCACGCTGCCTCTGGCCGCGTTTACCACATCAAATTCAACCCGCCTAAGGTTGAAGGTAAAGACGACGTGACCGGTGAAGAGCTGACCACCCGTAAAGACGACCAGGAAGAGACCGTGCGTAAGCGTCTGGTGGAATACCATCAGATGACGGCGCCGCTGATTGGCTACTACCAGAAAGAAGCGGCAGCAGGTAACACCCAATACGCGAAAGTTGACGGGACTCAGGCCGTTGCTGACGTGCGTGCTGCGCTGGAAAAAATCCTCGGCTAAGTTTTTCGCGTCGTGAACCTTTTATCAGGCCTGCCATTATCCTGTAGGCCTGATAAGCGCAGCGGCATCAGGCAAATTCTCGTCATACCTCTCACAGCAATTAGTTCTTCTTATTCGCTTTTCCGCTACAATTATCAACAATTTGAATCGATAAGAGGCGGTAATGCGTCAGACGAAAACCGGTATCCTGCTGGCAAATCTTGGGACTCCCGATGCCCCCACCCCGGCGGCAGTAACACGCTATCTCCGGCAATTCTTAAGCGATAAACGCGTTGTCGATACGCCCCGTGTGTTGTGGTGGCCGCTACTACGCGGTGTAATTTTGCCGCTGCGCGCTCCGCGAGTGGCAAAGCTTTATCAGTCAGTCTGGATGGAAGGCGGCTCGCCGCTGATGGTCTACAGCCGTCAACAGCAGCAGGCGCTTGCTGCGCGCTTACCGGACACGCCCGTCGCGCTGGGTATGAGTTACGGCTCGCCGTCGCTGGAAAGCGCGGTAGACGAGCTGCTGGCGAACCACGTTGATCACATTGTTGTGCTGCCGCTGTACCCGCAATATTCCTGCTCAACCGCCGCGGCGGTCTGGGATGAGCTGGCGCGCATTCTGGCGCGTAAACGTCGTATTCCCGGCATTTCGTTTATTCGCGATTACGCCGATGACAGCGCCTATATTGATGCGCTGGCGAACAGCGCGCGAGACTCGTTTGCCGAACATGGCGAACCCGATTTGCTGCTGTTGTCGTATCACGGTATTCCCCAGCGTTTTGCGGATGAAGGCGACGACTATCCGCAGCGTTGCCGCGATACCACCCGAGAGCTGGTTTCTGCGCTCGGCCTGCCGCCAGAAAAAGTCATGATGACCTTCCAGTCGCGTTTTGGTCGTGAACCGTGGCTGACGCCCTACACTGATGAAACGCTGAAGATGTTAGGCGAGAAGGGAACGGGCCATATTCAGGTAATGTGTCCGGGCTTCGCGGCGGATTGTCTGGAGACGCTGGAAGAAATTGCGGTGCAGAATAAAGAGATCTTCCTCGACGCGGGCGGCAAAAAGTATGAATATATTCCGGCGCTGAATGCCGCACCGGAACATATCGATATGATGCTGAAACTGACGGCCGCGTACCGCTAACGTGCCGCGTTAATCTGCTGAGTAAAGAAACGCGCACCATCGCGTAATGCATCATCGGCAGATTTCATCAGGCGTGAGTAGTGCAGAAAGGCGTGCAGGGTGCCGGGATACATTTTGTATTCGCAGGGCTGCTGGTGTGCCGCCAGCGTCTGGAAGAGCAGGCGACTGTCGTCGATCAGCGGGTCAAACTCCGCACCGGCGATAAAGCAGGGCGGCACCGCCTGTGTCAGGTCGTTGTTGAACAGGCAATAGTATGGCGACTCGCGATCGTCGGCATTACGCAGATACATTTTTTCGTACATCGCTAAATCCTGGCGGCTGAGGCCATCCCAGTCGCCGCCCATCAGTCGACGACTCACTGAATCCTGTAAACCGTACAGGCCGTACCACAACAGCACGCCCGCCACCGTTCCACAGGAGATGTGCTTATCGCGCAGCCACAGCGCGCTGCTGAGCGCCAGCATCGCGCCAGCGGAATCACCAGCAAAGCCAATGCGTGTCATATTCAACTGATAGTCGTCCGCCTGCTGATAAAAGAACTGACAGGTGTCAACGGTTTCTTCAAGGGCTTGTGGAAAGCGCGCTTCAGGCGAGAGCGAATAGTCGACGCCAATCACCGTGCACTGGGTATAGCTTGCCAGCAGGCGCATGATACGGTCATGGGTATCCAGATTACCGAGAATACAACCGCCACCGTGCAGGTAAAACAGCGTAGCCTGACTGTCTGGCGTTGGGCTGTACAGGCGCGTTGTCACCTCTCCCCAGCGCGTGGGAATGGCATATTCCCGCGTTGGCATCTGCGGTGCATCCGCGTTCCAGAAGCGGCGTTCAAGAATGTAGTGTTGGCGCATAGCGACCACATCATCAGCGGGCGGCCAGGGCGGCAGATCGTCCTGCCGGACATTCAGTACCGCCTTCATTTCATCTGAAATGCGTGCCAGTACGGGAAGTTTGTTTTCCAGTTTCATAAAACGCTCCATGTGAAATCGACCCATTGTAAAAACTTTCGTAATGGAAACTGCGATCCGCCCGTCCGATATTGAAACTCTGTTGTCGCAGGGGGAATGTGCTACCATGCACCGCTCAGTTAGCCACCCGTAAAAACAGCCATGAAATTTCCCGGTAAACGCAAATCCAAACATTATTTCCCTGTCAATGCACGCGATCCGCTGCTGCAACAAATCCAGCATGAAAATGAAACCAGCGCCGCATGGGTGGTGGGGATCGATCAAACGCTGGTGGATATTGAGGCGAAAGTGGATGACGCGTTTGTGCAACGTTATGGACTGAGCGCCGGGCATTCGCTGGTGATTGAGGATGACGTGGCCGAAGCGCTGTATCAGGAACTGGTACGTGACAACCTGATCACCCATCAGTTTGCCGGCGGGACCATTGGCAACACCATGCATAACTACTCTGTGCTGGCCGATGACCGTTCAGTGTTGCTGGGCGTAATGTGCAGCAACATTGAGATTGGTAGTTACGCATACCGCTATCTGTGTAACACCTCCAGCCGGACCGACCTTAACTATCTGCAGGGCGTTGACGGACCGATTGGCCGCTGCTTTACCCTGATAGGCGAATCCGGCGAGCGTACCTTCGCCATCAGCCCAGGGCACATGAACCAACTGCGCGCGGAAAGCATTCCGGAATCGGTAATTGCCGGGGCATCGGCGCTGGTGTTGACCTCCTATCTGGTACGCTGCAAGCCGGGCGAGCCGATGCCGGAAGCCACCATGAAGGCCATAGAGTACGCTAAAAAGCACAATGTGCCGGTGGTACTGACGCTGGGAACCAAATTTGTCATCGCCGATAACCCGCAGTGGTGGCAGGATTTCCTGAAAGAGAACGTCTCTATTCTGGCGATGAATGAAGAAGAAGCCGAAGCGCTGACCGGTGAAAACGATCCGCTGCTGGCGTCTGACAAAGCGCTGGACTGGGTCGATCTGGTGTTGTGTACCGCCGGACCGGTAGGGCTGTACATGGCGGGCTTTACTGAAGAGGAAGCCAAACGCAAAACCCAGCACCCGCTGCTGCCGGGCGCGATTGCCGAATTTAACCAGTATGAGTTCAGCCGTGCGATGCGCCATAAAGACTGTCGCAATCCGCTGCGTGTCTATTCCCATATCGCTCCGTATATGGGCGGCCCAGAAAAGATCATGAACACCAATGGCGCAGGTGACGGCGCGCTGGCGGCGCTGCTGCATGATATTACCGCCAACAGCTATCACCGTTCGAATGTGCCAAATTCCAGTAAGCATAAGTTCACCTGGCTGACCTATTCGTCATTAGCGCAGGTGTGTAAATATGCCAATCGCGTGAGTTATCAGGTACTGAACCAGCACTCCCCGCGTCTGACGCGTGGACTGCCGGAGCGTGAGGATAGCCTCGAAGAGTCGTACTGGGATCGTTAAGTCATCATGCCGGATGGCGGCGTAAACGCCTTATCCGGCCTACGGTTGCTGTTATCTGTGTCATCACGTAGGCCTGATAAGCGAAGCGCCATCAGGCAAACGAGCCGATGCAACGACGGTCACCCCGTCACGACTTCACCTGCTGGTGGTGTTTCCAGCAGTTCCAGCATCGTACGGGCGATTTCGCGCTCGCCCATCACGACCTGATTAGCGCCGCGTTCGGTAATGTACTCGACCTCATCGTCATAATGCGCGCGAGCGATAATCTCAATATTCGGGCACTTCTCGCGGGCAGAAGCAACAATTTCGCCGGCCTCGTAGCCGTTCGGGATGGTGAGGATCAGCCAGCGGGCGCAATCCAGGTGCGCCAGATTCATGATCTCTTCATTGGCGGCATTCCCCAGCACCGCGCGGATCCCGCGCTCGCGTAGCTCATCCACCCGTGTCCGTGACGTTTCGATAACCACTAACGGCATTCCGGCCGCCATCAGTTTTTCACCGAGCAGACTGCCGACGCGGCCAAAACCGACCAGCAGCGCGTGGTTGCAGATATCCACCGGAATTTGTTTCTCTTCCTCGATAGCCTCTTCCAGCGTCTGTTCTTCCAGCGTCTCGGTTTTTGCCAGATATTTTTCCAGCAGAGCAAACAGCACCGGGTTGAGCATAATCGACAGAATCGCCCCCGCCAGCACCAGATTTTGCCCTTCCTGCGGCAGCAGGTTCAGCGCCATCCCCAGACCGGCGAGAATAAAGGCGAACTCACCAATCTGCGCCAGGCTGGCGGCAATGGTCAGCGCGGTACGCGGCGAGTGGCCAAACAGACGTACCAGGAAGAAGGCGGCGACCGACTTACCAAAGATAATGATGGCAAGCGTTGCCAGCACGGCCAGCGGCTGTTGGATCAGAATCAGCGGATCAAACAGCATACCGACGGAGACAAAGAACAGGACGGCAAATGCGTCGCGCAGCGGCAGAGTATCGTGGGCCGCACGATGGCTCAGTTCCGATTCATTCAGTACCATCCCGGCAAAGAACGCGCCCAGCGCGAAGGAGACATCAAACAGTTCTACTGCGCCGAAAGCGATACCTAATGCCAGCGCCAGTACGGACAGGGTAAACAGTTCGCGGGAGCCGGTTGCCGCACTGCGCGCCATAATCCACGGTACCAGACGGCGGCCAACCAGCATCATAATGGCGATAAAGGCGATAACTTTACCGATGGTCATACCCATGTCGACCGCCAGCGAGGCGAACCCGACGTTGCCTTTTTCCATCATTCCGGCCACGGCGGGCAGCAGGACCAGCGTCAGCACCATCACCAGATCTTCAACAATCAGCCAGCCGATGGCTATCTGCCCTCGCTGACTGTCGACCAGTTGTCGTTCTTCAAGCGCGCGCAGCAGCACCACGGTACTGGCGGTTGAAAGACATAAACCAAAGACGATGCCGGTCATCAGCGACCAGCCCAGCATGGCGGAAAGGGCCATACCCAACAGCGTCGCCACGGCTATCTGGGCGATCGCACCGGGAATGGCTATCGACTTTACCGCCATCAAATCCTTCAGTGAAAAGTGCAAACCGACGCCGAACATCAGCAGAATAACGCCAAGCTCAGCGAGCTCCGGCGCAAGTTTGGTATCAGCCACAAAACCAGGAGTAAAAGGACCGGCCAGAACGCCCGCTAACAGATATCCCACCAGAGGAGAAATACGCAGTTTATTGGCAAGCATGCCGAGTATAAAAGCGAGCACAAGGCCGCCAACAATGGTGGTGATAAGCGGGGTGGCGTGATGCATTCCGTCTCCTTTGGTAGCTGATTTCCAAAATTCCAGGTAATAGTTTATGACAATTTTGACTATTATGTTTGTGAATAATTATTGAATTTTGAAGAAAACTGCAATTTGAGGCGAAAAAGGCACGGATCGGAAAACGAGCGGACTGGATACAGAGCAAAGGCTTATAACAACAGGTGTAGCGAGCGGCTAAAGTTTAGCTTTAGCCGCAAGAAACTCAGGCTTTATGCCGGTTATCAGGTAAGAATATGGTCAGTATCCCCAGAAGTGGTAGGAAAGCACAGATTTTATAGACTAACTCGATGCTGGTGTGGTCAGCGAGCAGACCTAACACGGCGGCTCCCAGGCCACCCATCCCAAAGGCAAAACCAAAAAACAGACCAGAAACCATGCCGATACGACCCGGCAGTAGCTCCTGGGCATACACCAGAATGGCGGAAAACGCGGAGGCGAGAATAAAACCAATGATCACCGTTAAAATACCGGTCCAGTGTAGGGTGGCATAAGGTAAAATCAGCGTAAACGGCGCGACGCCGAGGATAGAGCCCCAAATGACATATTTTCTGCCAATCTTATCGCCTAAAGGCCCGCCGATTACCGTTCCTGCAGCAACCGCAAACAGGAAGGCAAAGAGGTGAAATTGCGCGTTTTGTACCGATAATCCGAATTTTTGCATCAGATAAAAGGTGTAATAGCTGCTGATGCTCGCCATATAGAAGTATTTCGAGAAAATCAGGATCAGCAGGACACTGACCGCAAGCACCACCTTATTGCGCGGCAGCGGATTGATAATCGTTGCTTTGGGTTTCCCCTTGCTCATACGATGCTGCGCGGCATACCAGCGGCTGATTTGCGCCAGCACGACAATCGCCAGCAGCGCCGCAAGCACGAACCAGGCCACATTACCTTTGCCGTAAGGGGCGATGATCACTGCCGCCAACAACGGGCCGAGGGAGCTACCAAAGTTACCGCCCACCTGGAAGATGGACTGGGCAAGACCGTGGCGTCCGCCTGAGGCCATCCGTGCCACACGGGACGATTCCGGGTGGAATACCGAAGAGCCGGTGCCCACCAGCGCGGCAGCCAGCAGCACGGCGCCAAAACTGCCGGCCATCGCCAACAGCACCAGCCCGCTCAGCGTAAAGCACATGCCAATCGGCAACGACCACGGCATCGGGTACTTATCGGTCCAGTAGCCGACCACCGGTTGTAGAAGCGAAGAGGCCAACTGGAAGGTCAGGGTGATCATCCCTATCTGCATAAAGGTCAGTGAGAATTCGGACTGTAATAGCGGATAGATCGCCAGAATTAACGACTGAATCATATCGTTAAGCAGGTGTGAAAGGCTGATCGCGCCTAAAATGCCGAACGACGTACGTGCCTTAGCGACTGGCGCGGACGCACCAAGTGCTGGCTGGGTTTGTTCACTCATTGCCATAGAAAGTCACTTCTGTCTGATTTGCGATGTATGCGCTTTATCCTTCACGCTGCCCGGATGCAACGTGAACGATGTTGCGCATAGGGGAATATCGTCATTGTGATTATTACCTGACTAACATACCTGCGGACGAGGTTTGAAGGAAGTCTCAATTCTGAAAACTTATTCGACTATTATTTCAGATAATTGTAATTTCAGCCGAGTGAAGGAATCAGGGAGAGAAACATGAAATTTTTGAAACGGGGTGTGGCGCTGGCACTGTTCGCCGCATTCACGCTGGCAAGTCAGCCTGCTCAGGCTTATGAAAAAGATAAAACCTATAAAATCACCATTCTGCATACCAACGATCATCATGGCCATTTCTGGCGCAGCGAATACGGCGAGTACGGTCTCTCAGCGCAAAAAACGCTGGTGGACGGGATTCGTCGCGAGGTGGCTGCCGAAGGGGGCAGCGTCCTGCTGCTGTCCGGTGGTGACATCAATACCGGCGTTCCCGAATCGGATCTCCAGGATGCTGAGCCCGACTTTCGTGGGATGAACCTGATTGGTTATGACGCGATGGCGGTCGGTAACCACGAATTTGATAATCCGCTCACCGTCCTGCGTCAGCAGGAGAAGTGGGCGAAGTTCCCCTTTCTCTCGGCCAATATTTACCAGAAAAGTACCGGCGAGCGTCTGTTCAAACCCTGGGCCATCTTTAAACGTCAGGACCTGAAAATCGCGGTTATCGGTTTGACTACTGATGACACGGCGAAAATCGGTAACCCTGAGTTCTTCACCGATATCGAATTTCGCAAACCAGCGGAAGAGGCAAAGGTGGTGATTCAGGAGTTGCAGATGAATGAAAAGCCTGACGTCATGATTGCCACCACTCACATGGGGCACTACGACAACGGTAACCATGGTTCGAACGCGCCGGGCGACGTCGAAATGGCACGCAGTCTGCCAGAGGGCGCGCTGGCGATGATTGTGGGTGGTCACTCACAGGACCCGGTGTGCATGGCAGCGGAAAATAAAAAACAGGTGGATTACGTTCCCGGTACGCCGTGTGCGCCGGACAAACAGAACGGGATCTGGATTGTACAGGCCCATGAGTGGGGGAAATACGTTGGTCGCGCGGACTTTGAGTTCCGTAACGGCGAGATGAAAATGGTCAACTATCAGCTGATTCCGGTGAACCTGAAGAAGAAAGTGACCTGGGAAGACGGGAAAAGTGAGCATGTACTTTACACCCCGGAAATCGCTGAGAATGCGCAGATGCTCTCGCTGTTGTCTCCGTTCCAGAATAAAGGAAAAGCGCAGCTGGATGTGAAAATCGGGGCGGTGAATGACCGTCTGGAAGGCGACCGCAGCAAGGTCCGTTTTGTGCAGACCAACATGGGGCATTTGATTCTGGCTGCGCAAATGGCGCGCACCGGTGCTGATTTCGGCGTCATGAGCGGCGGCGGCATTCGTGACTCGATCGAAGGCGGGGATATCACCTATAAAAGCGTGCTGAAGGTTCAGCCGTTCGGCAACGTTGTCGTGTATGTCGATATGAACGGTAAGGATGTGACGGACTATCTGACGGCTGTGGCGCAAATGAAACCGGATTCCGGCGCCTATCCGCAGTTTGCCAGGGTTAGTTTTGTGGCAAAAGATGGCAAGCTCAACGAGTTGAAAATCAATGGCGAGCCAGTTGACCCGGCGAAAACCTATCGTATGGCGACGCTCAGCTTTAACGCGACCGGCGGCGATGGTTATCCGCGTATTGATAACAAACCGGGGTACGTCAACACCGGGTTTATTGATGCGGAAGTGCTGAAGGAATACATTCAGAAAAACTCACCGCTCGATGCCAGTGCGTATGAGCCGAAGGGGGAAGTCAGCTGGCAGTAACAGGACGGAGTGCCGGATGGGGTGCTGGCACCTTTTCCGGCCTGCAGGTCAGCGCGGTTTGTCGGCCTGATAAGAGGTAGGCCGGATAAGACGCGTGCGTCGCCATCCGGCACAAATACGCATTTAGTCCCGGCGGGCGATATCGGCGAATTTAGCCTCCAGAATCGCGGCCAAATCAACCGCCGCCAGTTCAATGTCCAGCCCGCGTTTGCCGCCAGAGACAAAAATGGTGTCAAACGTCTGGGCTGGCGCATCGATCAGCGTTGGCAGACGTTTTTTCTGTCCCAGCGGACTAATGCCGCCGACCAGATACCCGGTTGTACGTTGCGCAACCAGCGGATCGGCCATATCGACCTTTTTCGCGCCGAGCGCTTTGGCGACTTTTTTCAGATCCAGTTGTCCGGCCACGGGGGTGACCGCTACCGCCAGATGTTTCATATCGCCATTCACCGCAACCAGCAGCGTTTTGTACACCTGATCGGCATTCAACCCTAACTTGCGTACCACCTCATCACCGAAGTTGGTTTCGGCGGGATCGTGATCGTAGGTGTGGATTTTGAACGTAATTTTGTTTTTTTCGAGTAATTTAACGGCGGGTGTCATAGCTATTTTTCCTGGCTAAACCAAATGACAAGTCAAGCGTATCTCTAACAAATGTCCGAAATATAGTACCATCTTGCGCAATTATGTTGGCAGGATGCAGAGTTTGAGCGACAATCGACATACACCGTCGCATTAAGCGGCGGCATAATAATAATGATGAAATTCCTCTTTGACGGGCCAATAGAAATATTGGCCACTTTTTTTATCGCATCAGCTCCGGCAGATTCCCCTCTCCATACAGGTGCAGCGCGCCGACAGCTACCACATAGCGACCCGCAGGCAGCGCGGCCAGACGATCCCGCCAGGCGATATTGCGCTGATGCATCAGCACATCATACAGCGACTGACTGAAGGTGTTCGGAAGCGTCAGGTGATTGTCCTGCGGCGGCGCTTTCAGCCACCAGCTCATCATCTGCTGCAGCAGTCGGGCGTTGGTGTGCCAGTGCGTCAACGTATCATCCAGCAGCGCCAGACCGTTATCAGGCAGTTCGCACAATAGCGCAATCTGACTGGCGGCGCCTTCCAGTTCAATCACCTGTTTTTCTGCCTTTTTCGCGGCCTGCAACAGTTGATAATCAATGCCGTACTCCGGGCGTAATCCTAACTGTTGCGCCTGGGTGGCCTGCAACACCATCGCGATTTGCCACAGCGGTTGCGTGGAAAACAGCGCCGGAGAGATCCCCAGTTCATCGGTCGCGCGATGCAGGTTGCGCAATTGCTCCTCGCTGATGCGTTCTTCCAGCGCGGCAAACTCGGGTAGATCGGCAAAGGGACTGTCATTGCCGGAGACGTCGGCCTCAACAATGAGCGCATCGGCGTTGTGAAGCTTTTTGAGCAGTCTGGCAGGGAGAGGGGACATATCGCGACTGCCCATATGAATACTGCCAATCAGGTGGAAATGGCGGTTGCCGGGCAACGAAACATCAATGGCGGGCCAGGTATAGCGATTGCCGGATAGCGTAGCGAAGAATGTTTTTACCCGGTAAAACAGATCCATGCGACCTCCCTAATCAGAAGCCCATGCTAACGCGTGGCCCAGGGCTGTGCAATGTGTGAATTGCCGGATGGCGGCGCTAAAGTGCCTCATCCGGCTTTGCCGTTTCACATTAACGCAGTAGGCCGGATAAGCGTCAGCGCCATCCGGCATCGCTTACTCTTTTGGTTTAAAGCGCAGCAGTCGGTTAGCGTTGCTCACCACGGTAATGGATGAGAGCGCCATTGCCGCACCGGCAACCACTGGGTTGAGCAGCGTACCGGTAAACGGCCACAGGATACCGGCGGCCACCGGGATCCCGATGCTGTTGTAGATGAACGCCCCGAGCAGGTTCTGCTTCATATTACGCAGTGTGGCACGGGAGATGGACAGCGCATCTGCTACGCCCATCAGACTGTGGCGCATCAGTGTGATTGCGGCAGTTTCAATCGCCACGTCGCTGCCGCCGCCCATTGCAATCCCGACATCGGCCTGCGCCAGCGCCGGTGCATCATTGATGCCGTCACCGACCATCGCCACCTGACGCCCCTGGCTTTGCAGACGTTTAATGGCATCGGCTTTACCGTCCGGCAGAACGCCGGCAATCACCTCATCAATTCCCGCCTCTTTGGCGATGGCGTTGGCCGTCGTCGGGTTATCGCCGGTTAACATCACCAGACGATAACCGGCACGGTGCAGTCGCTGAAGGGCTGCCACGCTGTCGCTACGCAGCGGATCGCGTACGGCCAGCAGCGCCGCCGCGTTGCCATCAATCGCCAGCAATACCGGCGTGGCGCCCTGGGAAGCCTGGGCTGAAATCTCGGCTTCCAGTTCGCGGGTGTCAACCTGCTGCTCATTCAGCAGCGCCTGGTTGCCCAGCAACAGCGTATGGCCTTCCGCTTCGCCGCTAACGCCTAATCCACGCAGGGTGCGGAAACCGTTGACCTGCGGCAGTGCGCCGTCACCCGCTTTGTCGAGAATTGCCCGTGCCAGCGGGTGGCTGGAGCCTTGTTCAAGCGCGGCCGCCAGTCGCAACGCCTGCGCCTCGTCAGTGCTGCCAACGGTTTTAATCGCAACGACCTGGGGTTTGCCTTCGGTCAGCGTCCCGGTTTTGTCGAAGACCACGGTATCCAGAGTGCTGGCGCGCTGCAGCGCATCGGCATCACGCACCAGTACGCCAAACTCAGCCGCACGACCTACGCCGGAAATAATCGACATCGGCGTCGCCAGACCCAGCGCGCACGGACAGGCGATGATCAGTACCGTCGTGGCAATCACCAGGGTATAGACAATTTGCGGGGCCGGGCCAAAGAAGTACCAGATACCCGCGCTCACCAGCGCAATCAGCACCACGACCGGGACAAACACGGCGGAAATCTTATCGGCCATCTGACCGATTTCAGGCTTACTGCTCTGCGCCTGGCGCACCATGCGAATAATGCGCGACAGTGTGGTATGGCTGCCTACCGCACTGGCGCGGAACAACACGCTGCCATCCTGCACGACGGTACCGGCATGCACACTGTCGCCTTCCCCTTTTTGTTGTGGGATAGGTTCGCCGGTGAGCATCGCCTCATCCAGCCAGGCTTCGCCCTGGGTGATTTCACCGTCAACCGGCACGCGGTCGCCGGTGGTCAGGCGCAACAGCATCCCCGGCTGAACCTCTGCCAGCGGTACGCTCTTTTCACCTTCTTCTGTAACCACTCGCGCCGTTGGCGGCGTGAGATCGAGTAATTTTTCCAGCGCCTTAGACGAGCGCTGACGCGCGCGCGCTTCCAGCATGTGTCCGAGGTTAATCAGACCAATGATCATCGCGCTGGCTTCATAATAAAGATGACGTGCTTCCATCGGGAACCACTGCGGCCACAGGTTGACGCTCATGGAATACAGCCAGGCAACGCCGGTGCCCAGCGCCACCAGGGTATCCATCGTCGCGGTGCCGTTCATCAGGCTTTTCCACGCGCTTCGATAAAAATGACCGCCCGCAAAGACCATCACGGCGAGCGTTGCCAGGCCGATCGCCAGCCACAGACTGCGGTTGTCGGCGGTCACCATCATGTTATCGCCCATCATCCCCCAGACCATCACCGGCACGCCGACCAGCAGGGCAACAATCGCCTGCCAGCGGAAGCGTTTCATTGTTGCGATGGCGGTTTCCTGCTGGCGCTCACGGCGTTTGAGATCGTCTTCAATCGCCTCCGCGCCATAACCGGCTTTTTCCACCGCCAGGACTAAATCTGCGGCGGACGCACTGCCCATCACCAGCGCAGTACGTTCCGCGAGGTTTACCCGTGCCTGCGTGACCCCGGGAACGCTTTGCAGCGCATTTTGTACCCGGGAAACACAGCTGGCGCAGCTCATGCCGCTTAACAGCAGCTGTTGGCTCTCATCTTCAGCCGTCGCTGCCGGAAGCTCAGGAGGGACCGCTGCCAGCGCTTCCGACGGGATTGATGACTCCGCCAGCGGTTTAGCCTTTGGGTGGCTTAACTCTGCGCCGTAACCGGCTTGTTTGATGGTGTCGATAAGCGCTTCGGCACTGGCAGTACCGGTGACGTGCGCTTCAGTCACGGTAACCTCAGCTTGTTCAACATCCGGGCGTTGTTCAAGACTCTCTTTTACGCGTTTGACGCAGTGACCGCAGGACAGGCCGTCCAGGGTCAGGTCGATAGTGTGAGACATCACTACACTCCTTTATTACAGGGATTAACTGACTGTGATAAAGGTTAAACCTTCCCGCAAGGGGAAGGTCAAGGGATTTGTTTTTTCCCTGTGTTTTTAATGTTCCAGCGCGATGGCGCAAACATGTTCGAGGGTAGAAAGGTTGTTGTAAAGTTCCGGTAAGGTCATTTTTTTTCTAATCACGACTTTAAGGTTAACCTCTATTTTCCCCTTTTTGACATCGCGGATGGTGATAGCTTCAATAATGTTTTTTTGCTGATTAATACTTTCCACCAGCGTTTGTAGCCCTGATTTTTCGTCAAGAATAATGCGAATCTTTACTTTACCGGGCAATTGATTTTTGGTTTGTAAAAAGATCACAAAATAGCTGAGTTTTATGGCCAGCAGGAACAAGCCTGTGGCAAGCAGAGCATGCATATAAAAACCGGCGCCACTGGTAATTCCCACTCCTGCGGACGCCCATACAATGGCTGCGGTTGTCAGCCCGGATATGGCGTCATCATGGCGATGAAGGATAACACCTGCACCGAGAAAGCCTACGCCGCTGATAATTTGTGCGGCCAGGCGCATCGGATCGCTACGTATATTCATCGAGATTTCCGCGTAATACTCTGCTGACTGAATAGAGACGATTGTCAGAACGCAACTGGCGACGGAAATAATGACGCACGTTTTAAATCCGACAGGCTTTCCTTTCGATTCTCTTTCAAGACCGATGACCCCTCCGAGGATAAAAGCGACGCAAATTTTGCCCAGGGTAATTAAGAGAGATTCTCCTTCACCGAATAAGAGGAAGGATAACGTATTCATATTTCCTCCGAAAAAACTCACCTCAAGCAGCGTAGAAAGGTCTCCTTTTCTGACCGTAACGCTATGCGCTGTAGGTATGGATATAGTGCTCAATCAGCGAAAGAAGCCGCTCGTTATCGATGCTCTGCAGAATGTTTACCCGCGCACCTTTTGGCTCAGGGATCCCGACATTGAGACGCAACGTGTCACGTCCATAGCGACAGGTCATTCCCCGCGTGATGCCTTCCAGAGAGACATCCAGATAATCTTCCTCCATCGTTGCCAGAGAGGGATCCAGTAACCAGGCAACGGTTAACACATCGTGGATCCAACATCCGGGCAGATTGCGGGTTTGCATAGAGTATGTGATCCACGGGCGAATGGTTTGCACCAAATAACGGCTAAGCCCGTTTTCTGTTTTTGCCAGACGATCCAAATCAGCGTGAAGCAGTTGAGTTTTCGTTGTCACGTCCATCGGGACCAGCGTGACTGGCGCACCGCTGGTAAGCACCGCATGAGCCGCCTCAGGATCCAGACCAAAATTTGTATCTTTCAGGTAGCCCGGCACATTGAATACGCCGCCCATAACAACGATATTTTTGACCGCGTGAACCATCTGCGGGTAAAGCTGCAGGGCAATGGCCACATTGGTGAGTGGACCGGTAGCAACCAACGTGATCTCACCAGGGTTATTACTGATGAGTTCACCTATTGCCTCAGGCGCATGGGGGGGCACCTGTTGACACAATGCCGGGGCAGGAACCTCCGACCAGAGTTGCCGCAAGCCGAACTGATCGACACCATGATCCAGTTTTTCACGCCAGGGTTGCGGATCTTCCCGGAGCGCACGCGAGGCGCCACGGTAGACCGCAACCGGAACATCCAATTGCGCAATGAGATCTTTCGCGACGGCATATCCCACGTCTGCCGGTGTGTTTCCTGCGACAGTGGTGATCATCTCCAGAGTGATTTGCGGCGCGGCGATCGCCAGCGCCAGCGCCAGGCCGTCATCGATATTCGCGCCGGGGATGCCATTGCCTGGATCGCAGTCAATTATGATCCGCATCGATGTATTTTCACGTTGTCTCGGGTTGTACTTTATGTCCCTGGCAGCCACACGACTCTCCTGTTCGTAAATAAAATTCAAATTCAACGCGGCGAACCTCTCCATCCCAATTTTTCAGCATGTCAATTGCCGCGCGGGCCATCTTATCGACCGGTTGCAGAACGGCGGTTAACGAGGGGACGTTGTAAGCTGATTCATGGGTTGCGTTAAAACAGACCAGTGCAACATCTTCAGGAACGCGCAGCCCCTGTTCCGCCAGAGCGCGTAAACAACCCAGTGCCTGCTGTTCATTCGTCGCGAACAGCGCGCGCGGTGGCTGGCGCTGCAACATACGTTTTGTCGCCTCGTAACCCCCGGCGCGGGTATAGTTGGTCGAAAAAATCCATAAGGGATTGACCATTAACGATGAGGCTTCCAGCGCCTGCTGCCAGCCCCGGATACGATCCTGAGTATTCAGCATTTCACGCGGGCCACAGATGATGCCGATGTCGCGGTATCCATGATCAATCAGATGTTGTGTTACCTGCATCGCTGCCTGTTGTTCATCAACCTGGATAACGCTGACGTTAAGTCCCGGATCCACACGATCGAGCATGACACAGGGCGTACCGTTCTCCTGAATCAAATTGATATAAGGATGGCGATCAACACTGGTGTAGATCAGCCCGTCAACCTGGCGGTGCAACATATTATTAATGAGTTCACGTTCACGGCAGCTACTGTCGCCTGCATCACCCAGCAGGAGTACTTTGCCATCAGCAAATGCTTCGTGTTGCAGAGCATGGGCCATAGAGGCGATAAACGGGTTCGAGATGTCCGGTGCGACAAGCCCATAAGTTTGTGTACTCCCTGAAGCCAGCGCACGCGCGATGCCATTGGGTCGATAGCCGGTTTTCTTAATGGCCTGTAGTACACGTTGCCGGGTCGCTTCGGCAACGGGACGTGGACCATTATTAATAACGTAACTAACGACAGCGACGGACGTTCCCGCTTCTTTTGCCACGTCAGAACGTGTTACGCGTTGCGAATGTGATTGAGTCACGAGGCACCTACCTGATTGCGTTCAGAGTGATTTTTTCCAGACAGCATAAGGCGTTATGACCCAAAAATCTTTGGTAAAGAACGCGCGTCTCACGTTCTCTGGCCTCAAATCGCATCCTCGGGTAAGTTAAGATCCCGCCCACGGGTTTCTGGTGCAAAGAAAGTGGTTACCAGTCCAATGGTGGCCATAAGAGCGAAATAGAGAGCGATTGGCCACCAGTGTCCGTAAAACGAGAGCAGTGCAGAGGCGATGAGTGGCGCCGTCCCGCCAGACATAATCGAACCGAGCTCTTTTGCAAATGCCATTTTAGTATAACGATTCGTGACACCGAAAAGCTCAACGCCCCAGGCAGCCTGAACACCAAAAATACCCAGTGACGCAAGTCCCATCCCGGTAATGATCGTTGGGATAACAATCCACGGCTCACGAGAATCCAGCAGCATGAATGCCGGAAAGGCATACAGGATCAGTAACAAGCAGAACCAACGATAGATGATCCGTCTGCCGAATCGATCGGAAAGCCAACCCGCCAGAGGAATAATGGCAAATCCCAGAACCGATGCGATAAATACCGCCACGGTCGGCACAGATTTATCCACCATCAGCACCTTAGCGACATAGCCAATGATAAATCCCTGAGCCAGGTAGGAGGGGCCATTCTCGCCAATGCGTAATCCGACCATGGTCCAGAACGCACGGGTCCGTTTCCAGAAGCTACGTGTATCATGCAGTTGCTGTGCTTTCCCCTCGCGAAGAACCTTTTCTCGCTCTGCCTGCAGGAGGGCTTTTTGTCGTTCAAAGACGGGCGTTTCGCGCATATGGCGACGAATGAATAATGCGGCGGCGGCGATAAGAATGCTGCAAAGAAAAGGAATACGCCAGCCCCAGCTCAGTAAGTCATCTTTGTCCATTTGCAGGACGATGAGCCAAACCAGAGAAGCCAGTAATGTTCCGCTGTTCGAGCCTAGCGCGATAATCGAGGAAACCAGCCCACGGCGTTTAACGGGAGCATATTCGCCGAGCATCACAGTACCGCCTGAAAGCTCCGCTCCGGCTCCCAGTCCCTGAGAAAATCGAAGGATAACCAGGCATACCGGCGCCCAGACGCCAATCTGGGCGTAGCTGGGGATTAAACCTATTAGCATGGTCGACATGCCCATCAATCCAATCGTGATAACCATGACAATCTTCCGACCATGTTTATCGCCTATCCAGCCGAACAGTAGCGCACCGATGGGGCGAGCAATAAATCCAACAGAATAGGCGGCAAAGCTGGAAAGCAACGCCATGACAGGTGTCGCTTCCGGAAAAAAGACATCGCCAAAGATAATGCCTGCGGCAAGGCCGTACAGAGCAAAATCGGCATACTCCATCGTGGTGCCTAACCAGCAGGAAAATGTTGCTCGCCAAAACTCGCGGCGTCCTTCGGGGGTTTCCAGCCGCTCTTGTGCTGCTTGTTGGTTATCCGTCAGGGGAACAGAGGATGAATGCGTGTTCATAAGAACTCCTTGAAGTTATCTGTCGACATGCGTCGCAGGCTTGTGCTCTTCACGTTCTACTCGCGTAGATATTATATTTTTACCGGAGATTAATAAATCTACCCGCGTAGAATGATCAAATAAAAGAGTTAAAATTGCGAAAGCGATCACTTATAACAGGCAATTGTTACAGAAAAAGGTATGCCCGCTTCGATGTTCTTCACTGTTTATTCTGTACGAACGATCGGCGGTTCCGGGAAAATGTGAAAGTGGCAGTGGTAACGCCCGTGACCTGTGAAATAACAGATGGTTACTGGCATCAATAGGGATGGGGTGTGGGGTGTCAGCAACAAGTACGTTATAATGACACCATGCCACAGCTTAAGGTGCGGAGGACGTGTGAATATCAGCGATGTAGCAAAAAAAACCGGCTTAACCAGTAAAGCGATCCGCTTTTATGAAGAGAAAGGGCTGGTCACGCCGCCGCTGCGTGGCGAAAACGGCTATCGCACGTACGGGCAGCAGCATCTCAATGAGCTGACGCTACTGCGCCAGGCGCGCCAGGTCGGATTCAATCTTGAAGAGTGCGGTGAACTGGTAAATCTGTTCAACGATCCGGGGCGTCACAGCGCGGATGTCAAAAAGCGGACGCTGGAGAAAGTGGCTGAAATTGAGCGCCATATCAGCGAATTACAGTCAATGCGCGTACAGTTGCTGGCGCTGGCTGAGTCGTGTCCGGGCGATGACAGCGCGGAATGCCCAATTATTGATAACCTTTCTGGCTGCTGCCACCACAAGGCGCAGGCTTAACGCGCGTCGGAGTTGAGCATAAAGACCACCGTGCCGCGATACCACGGGGAGGTGCGTAACTGTGCTTCCGCCTGGCTGTCCCGCTTACCGTGCTGTACCAGACCAAGCTTAAATGGAATACGCAGGCGGGTGAGGGCGGGCAGGTAGTCCTGATAATTCGTCACCGTGCGCCGCCCCTGATAGCTCTGCACCACCAGTTCATCGATCGGCAGCGCGTTCAGCGTCGCGACGTCACCGGTTTTCGCCCAGTCCAGTAATCCGGTTACCCCAAGAGCAAAGTCGGGAGGCAGTTGTTGGCGCAATGCCCGCAGAAAGCGGGCATAGTCGGCGAGTTGATGCGTCGCGGCGTCAAAATCGACCTGCAGCCCTACCACCTGATTTCCCGCCGCCTGCCAGCGCTGCATCAGCCGCACGATGCGTGCCGGAATTGCGTCCGGAACGTCGAGCGTGGTAAAGCGCACGGTAAGCCAGATGGACGGAAACGTCAGGCGGCTGACGGGAAGTCCCAGACGCTGAAACTCTGCGCCCTTCGCCCGCATCAATACTTCACCCTGATGCAGATAGACCGTCCGGGCGCCTCTCAGTTCATCGCTGGCCTTTACCCCTGACCAGAGCCAGAAGGCGGGATGTTCGCGGGCGGTAACCGTCTCAACTGCCTGCGCCTGTCCCGCCAGTAGCGCGATTACCAGTAGTATTTGAGTTTTTGCGCCCACGGACTGCCCGGATACTGGGTTTTCAATTGCGTGAACCAGCCTTTGCGCTGCTGTTTGTCCACCTCTTCTCCGCCGCACTCATTTGCACCGGACGGGGCGTAGCACATGATGGCGCGATACAGCGCGTAACTTCTGTCTTCATGCTCGGCTTGCGGCGAGGTAATGACCTGCTGATAGTAACTCTGGCGGTCATACTGCCCAACCGGATGCTTGCGGTCGATAGCGGCTTCCAGCACGCCATTGCCTGCGCTGTCTTTCCACAAATCAACATGGGTTTGCGACGTGCGGAAAAACTCACCCAGACAGTTCAGCGCATGGGCATCATCGGGATTTTTGCTCAGCGTGCCGACGGTGTCATTGAGGCTACGGCACACGTAACCGGCTTCAGCGGCGTCGCCGTTCCAGTCAAACGTGCTCAGATTGATGTCGTCGAATGCTTCACCGATCACCGGCTGCGTGATGGCGCTGGCGAGTTTGCGGTCCTGCAGCCAGTCGCTAAAGCGGTTTTCAGTGAGATCGCGCACCAGCAGCGTATGCAGCGCGATAGTGCGTTCTTCATTATTCGGCCCTTGGCTGACCTGCTGGCGCAGCTGTTCAGGCGTCGCCACGGTTTTCAGTACCCGCGAGCGATAGCGCAAGCTGGTGACCGCGCTGTCCGGGGCAAACATCGCCGCCGTATCGCCGCTGTAGACCAGCGTCGCCGCCAGTTTTGCCTGCACATACTGCCGCTGTTCGTTATCCTGGCTCAGCTTCAGCAGTGTCGACCAGAAATCGCGTGCCGCTGACCACTGCTTTTGCCCCATCAGCGCGTTACCGTAGAGAACCTGTTCACTGAAGGCGAGGATATCGTGAGCCGGTAGTTTTTGCGCCGGGGTAACCGCCTGCAGAATGGCAGCATCGTTCTCTGTCACCAGCCACAGGTTGAGTTGCAGATCGCGCCACAGCGGCAGTTTCCCGCTTTTTTCAAAAACCGGTTTGCTGGCATCAAGGTTGGCCTGCGTCAGGGTTGGCTTCTGGTCGCTGTTCAGACGAAGGGCGCGCAGCATCTCGATATAACTGACGAGGGGGGCATCGGCGAACGCCTCCTGGACGGATTGATCGTAAAACTGCATGCCAAAGACATTATCGTATTCAATCACCAGGTTTCGCAGCGCCTGCGCATCGGCGGCCTGCTGGAATGCCTGCTCATACAATCCTGCAAGTGACGTCCAGTCCTGCAAATACCAGTGGATGCGGCGCAGCATGCCGTGTGCGGAATCGGCATAGCGGCCTTCTGGCCAGCGCTGGAGATAGGTTTGCGCCTCTTTTTGCGCGAGCAAGGCGTCTTCACGGTTTATTCGCGCGATATCAAAATCGCCATATTCGCCGACACTGTTCTGGCTGCTTTTGTTCAGCGCCGTGCGCATCAGCATATATTGCGCGGTTTCCGCCAGCCACGGGCGATCGCTCTTAAGCAGAGACGTGAAGGTCTGCGCGGCGCTTTCGTATTCACCCGCGTAAAAATGGGCCGCGCCGGTCAGATAGGTTTTATACGTCAGGGCAACTGAATCCGCCGGGAGCGCGGCGAGGGACGCCGTAATTTGCTCTGCGTTGGCCCCGGAATAAAGCCCCAGACGTGCCTGCGCCAGCGCCTGCTTTTGTTCTGCCGTCAGCGCCGCATCGCTTTGCAGCGCGGCAAAAAACTGACTGACGCTGTCGGCATTATTGGAGACAAAACGGTTTTCCTGATCACCGTCGTGGTTGAATTCAACCGGCTCCACCTGCAGCGTTGCCATTTGCCTGGCGAGCGGGCTGGTTGCGTTCTGCGTTTGTGCAGATGAGTCCGTCCGGACATCAATGTCATCCCACTGCGGGTGATAAGCAAAATAGAAGTCGCGTGAGCGGGTGATATCCGCAGGCATCGACTGGACGGGCACAGCAAACGACTTTGCCTCACTCAGCAGGCGCAACAGGTTATCGCGAGAATCATTATCGGGCGTCAGAATAGGGTCGCCTTTCAGCAGGCAGCGTTCGTCGCTCCACGTGCAGTCTGCCATATCAAACGAGGCGAATGCCTGCGGGGCGCTCGCCAGTAGTGCGCAAAAACTTAATGCCAGAGGCGTCTTCCTGACCATCATGCGATTCCTGTCATCTGTTTCATCGGGGAAGGGGTCTGATGTAGAGCGTGATGCCTTCAACGGCAATCACTTCAACGTGAGTGCCGGCGGGCAGATCGTCGCTGGCGTTGACCGGCCATGAACTGTCGCCAACCCGCATGTGTCCACGACCATTGACCAGAGACGACTCCAGTACAAACCGACGGCCGACCAGTTGCTGGCCGCGCTGGTTGAGCTGACTGTCTGCGGGCTTTTGTTCACGAACGCGTTTTGCCATCCACTTCCACCAGAACCAGGCGGCAAGCAGCGTTAAGACGGCAAAGATAATACCCTGCCATTCCCAGTCGACGGGCAACAGCCAGACCAGAATGCCGGTAATGACCGCCGCGACGCCGCTCCATAACAGATAACCGTTGCCGCCCAGCATCTCAGCGGCCAGAAGCAGACCACCGAGGCTGAGCCAGAAAATATGGGGATGCCCCACAATCATCTCGATCATTATTTATTCCGTTCGCTGGCGCTGTCCTTGATCAGTTCAGTGATCCCGGCAATGGAGCCCATCAGGCTGCTGGCATCCAGTGGCATCATCACCACTTTACTGTTACTGGACGAGCCGATTTGCTGTAGCGCTTCGGTATATTTCTGCGCCACAAAGTAATTCACCGCCTGAATATCACCGGAGGCGATCGCTTCAGACACCATTTTGGTGGCGCGGGCTTCCGCTTCAGCGGAACGTTCGCGGGCTTCCGCCTGTAAGAAGGCGGACTGACGTTCCCCTTCAGCTTTCAGGATCTGCGACTGTTTTTCCCCTTCGGCCTTAAGGATTTCCGCCTGACGCACCCCTTCGGCTTCCAGAATATAGGCACGCTTGGTTCGTTCCGCTTTCATCTGGGCGTTCATTGAGGAGATCAGTTCAGCCGGTGGGCGGACATCGCGAATTTCGATACGCGTAACTTTAATGCCCCAGGGATTGGTGGCTTCATCGACAATATGCAGCAGTCGGGTATTGATGCTGTCACGCTGGGAGAGCATTTCATCGAGCTCCATCGAACCCAGAACGGTACGGATGTTGGTCATGGTGAGGTTGATGATCGCCAGTTCCAGATTGCTGACCTCATAGGCCGCACGCGGAGCGTCAATCACCTGAATAAAGCAGACGGCATCAATGGTGACGTTGGCGTTATCTTTCGAGATCACTTCCTGCGAGGGAATATCCAGCACCTGCTCCATCATATTGATTTTGCGGCCAACCCGGTCCATGAACGGCACAACGATGCTTAAGCCCGGTTGCAGCGTTTTGGTATAGCGGCCAAATCGCTCTACCGTCCACTGATACCCCTGGGGAACAATTTTCACGCCGGCACCGACGATGACCAGCGCGACAAAAATGAGAATAGGAATAACGATAAGCATTGAAAAACCTCCTGTTGAACTGTCCATGATGTCGTGATTGGCGACGTTACTCTTGAAATTATACCTGATTCATTAAAGAGAGTTCCCCTCCCGTTAATTAGAGGGATACACTATTTTGCGATAAAACGCGAAAACAGGATAGATAATGCGTGAAAATAGCATTTTGCTGCAGGTAAACAATGTGGGTTACCAGGTCGGGACCACGAAAATTCTGAATAACATCAGTTTTGACTTACATCCCGGTGAATTTAAATTAATCACCGGCCCTTCCGGCTGTGGAAAAAGTACATTACTGAAGATTATTGCGTCGTTGCTCAGTCCGAATAGCGGCGAGATCCTCTTTGTCGGGGAGGATATCGCCACTCTCAACCCGGAACATTATCGTCAACAGGTTTCCTATTGCGCCCAGACGCCCGCGCTGTTTGGCGATACCGTCTACGATAATCTGATCTTCCCCTGGCAAATCCGTAACCGGCGCCCTGATCCTGGGGCTTTTCTGGCGGATCTGGCCCGCTTTCAACTGCCGGAGTCGATGCTGACGAAAAATATCAACGAACTTTCCGGCGGAGAGAAACAGCGCATTTCTCTGATCCGCAATTTACAGTTTTTGCCGCAGGTTTTACTGCTTGATGAAATCACCAGCGCGCTGGATGAAAGCAATAAGCGCAATGTGAATGAGATTATTCATCACTATGCTCGCGAGCAGCGGATAGGGGTGCTGTGGGTGACTCACGATAAAGACGAAATTAATCATGCGGATGAAATAATCACTCTGATGCCGCATGCCGGAGAAATGCAGGAAGCGCGTAATGAATGAACATAATATTACTAACGAGTCACCGGCATTAGCGATGATGCTGGTGGTGGTGGCGATGCTGATAAGCCATAAAGAGAAACTCGCGCTGGAGAAAGATATTCTCTGGAGCGTCGCTCGCGCCGTGGTTCAGCTTATTATCGTCGGCTATGTCCTGAAATATATCTTCGCGGTGAATCATGCGGTCCTGACGTTAGTGATGGTGCTATTTATCTGTTTTAACGCCGCGTATAACGCGCAGAAGCGCAGTAAATATATTGATAAAGCGTTTGTTTCCTCGTTTATTGCCATCACGACAGGGGCAGGGTTAACGCTGGCGGTGCTGGTGTTGTCGGGGTCGATTGAATTTATTCCGATGCAGGTGATCCCCATTTCCGGGATGATCGCCGGTAATGCAATGGTGGCCGTCGGATTGTGCTACAACAATCTCGGCCAGCGTTTCAGCAGTGAACAACAGCAGATTCAGGAGAAACTCAGTCTCGGCGCCACGCCGAAAATGGCGTCTGCTGGCTTGATCCGCGACAGCATTCGCGCCTCGCTGATCCCGACGATCGACTCCGCGAAAACGGTCGGACTGGTGAGTTTGCCGGGGATGATGTCAGGGCTGATCTTTGCCGGTATCGATCCGGTCAAAGCGATTAAATATCAGATTATGGTGACGTTTATGCTGCTCTCAACGGCGAGTCTGTCGACCATCATTGCCTGTTATTTAACCTATCGGAAGTTTTACAACTCGCGTCACCAACTGGTGGTGACGCATTTAAGGAAATCGTAACCGGCGGCTTGCGTAGGCCCGATACGCGTAGCGCCATCGGGCAAATACGATCAGTACAGCAACGCATACAGCTGACGGCGATATTTCGACGCCAGCGCGTCGCCGGTACCCAGCGCGGCAAGAATTTCCTGGAACGTTTTACGCGCTTGACCGTCTGCGGCGGCAAGATCTTTTTTCAGATGGCTGAACAGCAGTTCCAGCGCTTCTTCGTTGCGTCCCACCTGATGCAGCTGCAGCGCCAGCTGCGCTGCCAGTCCGGCGTCCTGCGGGTTTTCCGCCACCTGTTGTTGCAGTAGCTGTATCTCTGGCGTATCCGCCGCCTGTTTCAACAGTTCAATTTGCGCGACCAGCCCCTGATAACGGGTGTCCTGATCCTGAAGCGGAATGGTTTTCAGCACGGCTTCTGCGTCTTCGGAGCGGTTGAGGGCAATTTGCGTTTCCGCCAGCAGCAGGCCGATTTCACCGTTCTGGTTAGACAACTGCCAGGCGTCTTTCAGCAGCGGCAGCGCTTCAGTGTAGTTGCCTTCCTGCATCAGTTGCATGGCCTGTTGCGCTTTTAGCTCTTCTTCACGTGGCAACACTTTGTCGAGCAGGGCGCGAATCACCTCTTCCGGCTGCGGTCCCTGAAAGCCGTCAACCGGCTGACCGTTCTGGAACAAATAGACGGTCGGAATAGCGCGCAGACCGAACTGAGAGGCGATCATCTGTTCGGCATCACAGTCGAGCTTCGCCAGAATGAACTGACCGTTGTACTGCGCGGCAAGGCTTTCCAGCACCGGCGTCAGTTGCAGGCAGTGCTGGCTGCGTTCAGACCAGAAGTAGAACAGGACCGGCGTGGTCATAGACAGTTCTAAGGTCTGCTGCAGGTTCGATTCGTTAATGTTGACAATATTCTGTGTGGACATGGAGTCACTCTCTTGTGTCGATTTCTTTTTTACATGGGGGCTGACGCGTACGCTTCAACTCATCCGTGCAAAATTTTGTCCATCAGGCGTCCCGGCAGCAGACGTTTGAGCAGCATGACGGCCCAGGTCACCAGCGTGACGGGATAGCGGAGTTTGGGTTTGTCGCTGACAAAAGCATGGCGCACTTTGGCGACGACGGCTTCAGGATCGAGCGTAAAACGTGCGGCAATACCGGGGTTTTCCACCGGTTTGTCATTCTGGGTCTGGTTAACGTTTTCAGTAAAGCGCGTGCGAATGGGGCCGGGTTCAATCAGACTGACCTTAATTCCGCTGTGACGCAGCTCCATGCGTAACGCATCTGACCAGGCTTCCAGCGCGTATTTACTGGCCGCGTAGGCGCCGCGCCCGGGCGTTGAGATCAGCCCCATCACCGAGGAGGTCATCACGATCCGACCTTCGCCGTGCGGCAGCATGGCCGGTAACAGACGCATCGTGAGCTGATGAGCGCCAAAGAAATTGGCGGAAAATTGCTGCTCCATCTGCGCGCGGCTGATGGTGGGCAGCGGACCGTAGACGCCGTATCCGGCATTGTTAAAGATCCCGTATAAGCAGTTATCGGTCAGGGCGATCACCTCGTCAGCGGCGCGATCCACGCTTTCAGGCGAGTCGAGGTCGATCAATACGCCGGTGAATCCCATGTTATTCATGCGCGTGACATCGTCGGGTTTGCGGCAGCCGGCGAGAACCTGAAAGCCCTGACGCTTCAGCTCAAGCGCGCTTTCCAGGCCGATACCGCTGGAACATCCTGTTATTAAGACCGATTTTTGCATAACTTTACCTGTCAGGATCTCCGTTGAATTAAGACTCGTGTTTTACTAAAGGACTCAGCTGTTTCGCCATCCAGTCGGCGATAAACGGCTGGGCATCGCGGTTAGGATGAATACCATCATCCTGCATCCATTGCGGTTTCAGATAGACCTCTTCCATAAAAAAGGGTAACAGAGGAATATCAAATTCTTTGGCGAGCTTTGGATAGAGCGCGCTAAAGGTTTCATTATACCGACGACCATAGTTTGCGGGCAGGCGAATTTGCATCAGCAACGGTTCGGCGTTCGCCGCCTTCACGTCCTGCACGATGGTGCGCAGCGTCTGTTCGGTCTGTTGCGGCGCAAAGCCGCGTAGTCCGTCGTTGCCGCCCAGCTCAACCAGCACCCAGCGCGGTTGATGCTGCTTGAGTAGCGCAGGCAGACGCGCCAGCGCTTGCTGGGAGGTGTCGCCGCTGATGCTGGCGTTCACCACAGTGGTTTTGCTCTGCCATTTATCGTTGAGCAACGCAGGCCAGGCGGCACTGGCGGACATTCGGTATCCGGCGCTCAGGCTGTCGCCGAGGATTAACAACGTGTCAGCCACAGCGGCCCGACAGGTAAACAGGATCAGGAACAGGAAAGGCAAATGCCAGCGGAAAACATTGTTGAAGTTCATCATCTTAAGAAGTCCGTCGGTCAGGGGGAGCACGAGCTTTCCATCCTTACCGGAGTTGACCTGGTTGTCAAACGCGCCGAGACCATTGCGCTGATTGGCGAGTCGGGTTCAGGGAAATCCACGCTGCTGGCGATCCTCGCCGGACTGGACGACGGCACCGAGGGCGACGTCAATCTGGTGGGGAAACCGCTGCATCAGATGGATGAAGAGGCCCGGGCCCAACTGCGTGCACAGCATGTCGGTTTTGTCTTTCAGTCCTTTATGTTGATTCCCACACTGAATGCGCTGGAAAACGTCGAACTTCCCGCACTGCTGCGCGGCGAAAACAGCGGACAAAGTAAAGCGGGAGCAAAAGCCCTGCTGGAACAACTGGGTCTGGGCAAGCGTCTGGACCATCTTCCGGCACAGCTTTCCGGTGGTGAGCAGCAGCGCGTGGCGCTGGCGCGTGCCTTTAATGGTCGCCCGGACGTCCTGTTTGCCGATGAACCGACGGGGAACCTCGACCGGCAGACCGGTGAGAAAATTGCCGATCTGCTCTTTTCTCTTAACCGCGAACACGGTACCACGCTTATCCTGGTGACTCACGATCCGCAACTGGCGGCGCGCTGTAACCGACGGCTGCGTCTGGTGAATGGACAGTTGCAGGAGGAGGCATGATCGCACGCTGGTTCTGGCGCGAATGGCGTTCGCCGTCGCTGTTGATTGTCTGGCTGGCGCTGAGTCTGGCGGTGGCCTGCGTGCTGGCGCTGGGCAACATCAGCGACCGGATGGAAAAAGGGTTAAGTCAGCAAAGTCGTGAGTTCATGGCCGGCGATCGAGCGCTGCGCAGCTCACGCGAGGTGCCGCAGACGTGGATTGACGAAGCGCGTCAGCGCGGCCTGAAGGTCGGGGAGCAACTGACCTTTGCCACCATGACCTTTGCCGGTGACACGCCACAACTGGCGAATGTCAAAGCGGTCGATGACATCTACCCGATGTACGGCGAGCTGGAAACCAACCCGCCGGGGCTCAAGCCGCAGCAGGGAACGGTACTGCTGGCGCCGCGACTGATGGCGCTGCTGAATCTGAAAACCGGCGACACCATTGATGTCGGCGATGCCACGCTGCGCATTGCCGGTGAAGTAGTGCAGGAGCCGGATTCCGGTTTTAATCCCTTCCAGATGGCGCCGCGTCTGTTAATGAATACGGCGGATGTCGCGAAAACCGGTGCCGTGCAGCCCGGCAGTCGCGTCACGTGGCGCTATAAATTTGGCGGTACGCCACAACAGCTTGACGGCTATGAAAAGTGGCTGTTACCGCAACTGAAGCCGGAACATCGCTGGTACGGACTTGAACAGGACGAAGGCGCGCTGGGTAAATCCCTTGAGCGTTCGCAACAATTTCTTCTTCTTTCGGCACTGTTAACACTGCTGCTGGCCGTCGCTGCCGTGGCGGTGGCGATGAATCACTACTGCCGCAGTCGCTACGATCTGGTGGCGATTCTGAAAACGCTCGGCGCGGGCAGGGCGCAACTGCGAAAACTGATTGTCGGGCAGTGGTTGATGGTACTGGCGCTTTCCGCCGTGACGGGCGGGGCGATCGGCCTGTTATTCGAAAAGATGCTGATGGTGCTGCTTAAACCGGTGTTGCCCGCCGCGCTGCCGCCTGCCAGTTTCTGGCCGTGGATCTGGGCGTTGGGCACCATGACGGTGATTTCTCTACTGGTCGGTTTGCGTCCATATCGCTTGTTATTAGCCACCCAGCCGCTGCGCGTATTGCGTCGTGACGTGGTGGCCAACGTCTGGCCGCTGAAATTCTATTTGCCGATCGTGACCGTGGTGGTGGTGGTGTTACTGGCCGGGTTAATGGGCGGCAGCCCGCTGCTGTGGGCGGTGCTGGCGGGGGCGGTCGTGCTGGCGTTGTTGTGCGGCGTGCTGGGATGGATGCTGCTGAACGTTCTGCGCGGGATGACGCTGTCGGCGCTGCCGCTGCGCCTCGCGGTCAGTCGCCTGTTGCGCCAGCCGTGGTCGACGCTGAGCCAGCTGTCAGCATTTTCGTTGTCGTTTATGCTGCTGGCGCTGCTGCTGGTTTTACGCGGTGACCTGCTGGATCGCTGGCAGCAGCAGCTTCCGCCGGAAAGTCCCAACTATTTTCTGATCAACATTGCCCCGGAGCAGGTGCCGCAGGTGAAGGCATTTCTCTCCGAACATCAGGTGATCCCGGAGGCGTTCTACCCGATTGTGCGGGCGCGGTTGACAGCGATAAACAACACACCGACGGAAGGTGGACAAGATGAGTCCCTGAATCGTGAGCTGAACCTGACCTGGCAGGATGCCCGTCCGGATCACAATCCCATCACCGCCGGCAACTGGCCGCCAGAAGAAGGCGAGGTATCGATGGAAGAGGGGCTGGCAAAACGGTTGAACGTTTCACTCGGCGACAGCGTCACTTTTATGGGGGACACCCAGGCGTTCAGCGCGAAGGTGACCAGTTTGCGCCGGGTCGACTGGGAAAGCCTGCGCCCCAACTTTTTCTTTATCTTCCCGTCCGGCGCGCTGGATGGTCAGCCGCAAAGCTGGCTGACCAGCTTCCGCTGGGAAAACGGCAACGGCATGCTGACGCAGCTTAACCGTGAGTTCCCGACGATTAGCCTGTTAGACATCGGCGCGATCCTCAAGCAGGTGGGGCAGGTGCTGGAGCAGGTTAGCCGGGCGCTGGAGGTCATGGTTGTGCTGGTGACCGCCTGCGGCATGCTGCTGCTACTGGCGCAGGTGCAGGTCGGCATGCGCCAGCGCCATCAGGAGCTGGTGGTCTGGCGTACGTTAGGCGCGGGCAAGAAACTCCTGCGCACCACGCTGTGGTGTGAATTTGCCATGCTGGGGCTGGTCTCCGGGCTGGTGGCGTCCATCGGCGCGGAAACCGCGCTGGCGGTGCTGCAAACTCAGGTGTTTGACTTCCCGTGGGAACCTGACTGGCGTTTGTGGATTGTCCTGCCTCTTTGCGGCGCGCTTTTACTTTCTCTTTGCGGGGGCTGGCTCGGCGTCCGTCTGCTGAAAGGGAAAGCGTTGTTCCGTCAGTTTACTGTTTAATGCCGTGATAATGACGCGCCGGTTTTTATGCTGGCGCGTACTTTCTTAGTAGCATAAATTGATAACCCCTCGCTGTTTAACGGCACAAATCATTAAAAACCCGCCAACACGTCAGTGTTAATACCAGTTAATATTCAAGCGCTGAATAATTAGCAGGAAATCTATCAAGGAAAAATAATGACTATAAAAACAACAGCGCTGGCGGCATCGATCGGCGCAGCAGTGGCATTGACGTCCTTCGCCTCTCAGGCGGAAATCACCGTTCTGAAACAAGATCCGCAGGCGGGCAATCCGCTGAGTCGTCTCAACTTTACCGTTGGCGGGAGTATTCGTCCTCAGTTCCAGAATATGACGGGCGATGACGGCGCAAATGGCTATAAACGCAATGGCTTCGACGGCGGTACCCGTTTCCGCTTCGCGGCAGATTACTATCTGTTTGATGACATCAGTTGGATCAGCTTCTACGAGCTGGGCGTCAACATTCCGGCACAGTTCAACTGGGACAATCACTATGCTGATGGCGCGCATGACACCACGCGTCGTATGCTGTACACCGGTCTGAAGAGCGATACCTGGGGTACGCTGACCTTCGGTCAACAGAACAGCATCTACTACGATGTGGTTGGTGCGAAAACCGATATCTGGGACTACGACATGATTGGTCAGGCTCCGGGTAACGGGATTAACGGCGACTATGATGGTTCTTACCGTTCCCGCAAAATGCTGAAATATAAGAAAACGGTTGGCGATGTTGATCTCTACGCGTCTTATCTGTTCAGCGACGACTACAACCCGAACAATGGCCTGAACTACAAGCGTAAAGGCGGTGGTTCACTGGGTGCGGATTATCACATTACTGACGATCTGAGCTGGGGTACGGCGTGGAACTACACGCGTGCGGAAATGCGCGGTAACGGCAGCAAAACGTACGATCAGAACATCGTGGGTACCGCGCTGAGCTGGACCCCGGATAACTGGACCTTCTCACTGGGCGGCGGCTGGTACCAGAACTTCATGACCACCAAGAAAGTGTCTGTTAACGACTACTTTGCCGGTGATGCGTGGGGTCTGGAATACTTTGCGGGCTATAAATTCCCAATCAACCAGTATGCGTTGAAATCTGTTCAGCCGTACTTCATGGGTGACCGTATTGAATACGTGAATGGTCGCAACTACCTGCGTACCGACAATGGCGTGGGTATCAGCTTCCAGCTGGATTACGGTTTCCGTGTTGATTACGAACACGTCTTTACCTCCAGCACCGACAACCTGGGTGATATGAACCTGGTACGTCTGCGTTACGACTTCTGAGTCTGATGCCAGGCCCGGTGACGCTAACGCTTACCGGGCCTACAAATGATCACTATCCGGCATTTTTCAACTGCGCAACCACGCTTCAACCTCTTCGAACGTTCCACGAAAGACAATCTTTCCGGCTTTCTTTTCCAGCTGATAGCGATACATCGGATCGTAATACTCTTCCAGCAGCGGCACTAACCAACTGAAATGCGCTTCGGTGCTGCCGGTATGACGCTGTACCTCCAGCGCCACGTCCAGCTTTGCGGTTAACGCGTTAAACCGCTGCAAGCCCAGACGCCGTTGAATGGCGAAAAGCCCGTGATGCAGATAGTTGCTGTACTCCTGCCATCCCGGCTCGTCGCCATAGGCGTGGGTGAAATCATGATGCATTCGCACAAAATACTCTTCCCGCAGGCGCTCAAGACGGCGCTCGAAAGGATCGTCAATCACGGCGATTGTGGACTGCGCCATGCGCTCGCGCAGACATTCCGGCAGATGGTTAGCGCCAATCATCCGGCCTTCATCTTCCAGCACCCAGCGTGTGGCCTGCTTTTTGAGCAGCGTCACCGCCAGCAGATTTTCAAAACTGGCCTGACTGAGCTGGGGTTCCAGCGTGCGACCAAAAGAGGAGCCGCGATGGTGGGCTAATCCCTCGAGGTCTACCCCATTTTCCTGCTGTTGCACCAGTTGCGTTTTGCCATTGCCGGTACAGCCGCCAATCAGCACGATCGGTTTTTGGACCTGTTCTTCCGTGGCGGCGATCGCGGCCTGGCGTAGCGCCTTGTAGCCACCGTTGATCAATGGGTAATCCACACCGGATTCACGTAGCCACTGCTGGACAATGTGCGAACGCTGACCGCCCCGGGCGCAGCAGAGATAGCCCTGCGGATATTGCTGGCAGGCTTCGCGCCAGGCATCCAGACGCTGCTGGCGAATCTCGCCGCAGACCAGTTGATGACCGAGCGCCAGTGCAGCCTCTGGCCCCTGGCGTTTGTAGCAGGTACCCACGGCGGCGCGCTCGTTATCATTCATTAAGGGTAAATTTATCGCGCCCGGTATGGCGCCCTGCTGAAATTCAACCGGCGCGCGGACATCGATTAAGGGCGTATCGGCGGTAAGGATCGCGCGATAGTCCGTTCCATCGTTCATGAGAAATCCTGAAAAAGACAAACAGCAATGGACGGGATTTTACGCGCGGAAGGAGAGGACGGGGAAGTATAAGTTAAACTTCCCCGCATTTTAGGCTTACTTGAGCTGAGTTTGCGCCCAGAGGATACCGCTGGCGTATTCCGTCGGCAGCAGCGGCGAGAGGGCTTCCAGCGTGGCGCTCAGTCGCGCGGTATCGCTGTCGGTCAGATTCAGGTGACCCACTTTACGCCCTGGACGCACCTCTTTGTCGTACCAGTGCAGATGAACCAGCGGCAGTTTCAGCCAATCGTAGTTCAGATCGCTGCCAATCAGATTCACCATTACCGACGGACTGTCCACCACCGGTGACGGCAGCGGCAGGCCGGTAATCGCCCGCAGATGCAGCTCAAACTGGCTGATGCTGGCGCCGTTTTGCGTCCAGTGACCGCTGTTGTGTACGCGCGGGGCCAGTTCGTTGATCAGCAGACCTTCCGGTGTCACAAAGCACTCCATCGCCATCACGCCGACGTAACCCAGATCCTGCATGATGGCCGAAAGCATGGTTTCGGCCTGCGCCTGCTGTCTGGCATCAGCGCGCGGGAAGGCGACGCTGGTGCGCAGAATACCGTCCTGATGCAGGTTACGCGTCAGTGGGTAGAACACCGTGCTGCCGTCATGTGCGCGTGCGCCAACGAGCGACACTTCACCCGAGAAATTAATGCCCTGCTCAACAATGCATTCGCCGTAGTTGTCGTCCGGCAGTTGATCGGTTTCATCGGCACGTAGACGCCACTGACCACGACCGTCATAACCACCGACGCGACGTTTCACGATCGCCAGTTCGCCTAAACGGGTAAAGACAGCAGGCCATTCGCTTTTGTCGGCCAGCAACTGCCACGGCGCGGTCGCCAGACCGAGCTTATCGAAAAGCTGTTTTTGCGTCAGGCGGTCAGCAATGATTGGGAATACATCGCGGTTAACGAAGGCCGGATGACGCGCCAATTCACGCGTTAACGCGGTTTCCGGCCAGCGCTCGATTTCTGCGGTAATCACGCTTTGCTGAAAAGGCACGGCAGCCGGTTCCGCATCCAGCCCGACCGGCCAGACGGCGATGCCCAGCGGTTCACCCGCCTGACGGAGCATCCGGCCTAATTGCCCGTTGCCCAGTACGCAAACCTGTTTCATGCCGCACCTCGCGGATCCGGATTCTCCAGCACCTCATCCGTTTGCGCCTTGCGCCAGTCGGTCAGGCGCTGATGCAGCGCTTTATCATGCGTTGCCAGAATCTGCGCCGCCAGCAGCGCCGCGTTAGCCGCGCCCGCTTTACCAATCGCCAGCGTACCGACCGGAATACCGCGCGGCATCTGCACGATAGAGTACAGGCTATCGACGCCGCTCAGCGCCGCGCTTTGTACCGGAACGCCCAGTACCGGCACCAGCGTTTTCGCCGCAATCATACCTGGAAGATGGGCAGCGCCACCCGCGCCAGCAATAATTACCTGATAGCCGTTCTCTTCGGCGCTTTCGGCAAAGCTGAACAGTTTATCGGGAGTGCGGTGGGCAGAAACCACTTCTACGTGATGTGGGACATCCAGGATTTCAAAGATTTCGGCGGCGAACTGCATGGTAGCCCAGTCGCTTTTGGACCCCATCACGATGGCGACACGCGCCGGATTATTGCGGGAAGACATGCGTCTGAAAACTCCTGTGGTGCGGGACACACTGCTTTTGAGGCCACAGAGAATAGCACGATACTACGCCAAGGAAAACGGTTGCGTAGCTGGATTTTAAGGCTTCCTGCGACGTCAAAAGAGATTTTGCTGGAAACGTACCGGTTCCAACAGAAGCGGATCGACCCCCTCAGTCCCCCCTGACAAAAAAGGACTCTGCGGATCATGTTTTTTGAAATTGCTGTTGGCTTGATGCTGATTGTCGGTCGCGTAGCAATATTGACATCCATGCAGGCAGGTGTTGTAGGTGCCGATGTCTATGCTCTTCACACATCCACAGGCCTCACGTTGACCTGAATCTTTGCTATCAGGGATTAATAAGCCAAATAAGTCATTAATCAGCGCCTCATCAATACACTTCCCATGCTGAATGCCTTGCCCGGTAAGATTGGCTTCTTCGGCACAGGAGTAAATGTCCAGTCCATGTTGCCGGGCAATCTCTGATAATTTTTGCGACAACGCTAAACAGAGTTCATGGTTTTGCGTGATATCGCTGTAAATGAGCGAATCAATCGCCTTCAGGTTTTTTTCTGTCTTTTGATAGAAATCAGCGAAGCTAATGACGACGCGCCGGGTATGGCCTTCTAATTCGCTGGCGATTTTACTGAACAGGCGGATATGTTCGTCAAACGGAAGGTGGTTTGAAAACAAAATGGGATCATAGCGCCAGATGACTTTTTCAGCGCCGACTTTTGCTGACAGTCGTTTGAATACGTCGAGCGCTTTATGCGGATTTAAGGTTTTAGACTCAATCAACCGCGGATACCCGGTGAGGGTGAACTGGAAATAAAAGCGATGACCGATTTCAGTGAGCTCATCGATATAGGGAAGCAGTTTCGTGGGATTGCGTGTCCAGAATACGATCGCATCAACATCTTCAGGTCGCAATGACACCCGAGAGACCTGGTGATAGTTAAAAGGATTCCGGGTCAGCAAAAAGCCAGCGTGAATGCGGTTCATTAACCACTCACTGTAGAAAGCAGGTATATCGGTGCGACGGCTGGCGCTAATAATCATCGCGAGTATTCCAGTATTAATAATGAGAGAGCTTTTTTCTCAAAACGGGAAAGCGATCAGTTCCACATCGTCCGGCGTGACTTTAACCATTGAACCTTCATGATGCCAGGCGCCTAACACGACGCGGAAGGCGGGTTCACCATTAGCAGTGAGCGGGTGAACATCAGGACGGTGAGTATGGCCGTGAATCAGCCACTGGACATGGTGTTTTTCCATCTCCGCGATAACCGCATGTTTGTTGACGTCCATGATTTCCAGCGACTTGCTGCGGTTGGCGGCTTTGCTGTCGGCACGCATTCGGGCGGCCACGCGTTTGCGAATACACAGCGGCAGGGCGAGGAACAGCGTTTGCAGCCAGCGCTGATGGACTTTTGCGCGAAATGCCTGATAACCCGCGTCATCAGTGCACAGCGTATCGCCGTGCAGGATAAGCACCCGACGACCGTACAGATTGAGTACTTTTTCCTGGGGGAGCAACGTCATGCCGCTTTCGCGGGCGAAGCGTTTGCCAATCAGGAAGTCACGATTACCGTGAATGAAGAAACAGGGGACGCCGGAATCAACAACCGCTTTAATGGCGGCGGCTATTTCACGGTGTAACGGGTTGGGATCGTCATCGCCAATCCAGGCTTCGAACAGGTCGCCCAGGATATACAACGCGTCGGCCTGACGAGCTTCACCCGCTAAAAAACGCAGAAAACCGGCGGTGATCGCCGGTTCTTCCGTGCAGAGATGAAGATCTGCAATAAACAGTGTCGTCACGATTACTCGCTGACGGTCACGTTTTCGATAATGACGTCTTCTTTTGGTACGTCCTGGTGCATGCCGCTGCGACCGGTAGAAACGCCTTTGATTTTGTCAACCACGTCCATACCTTCAACAACTTCTGCAAATACGCAGTAGCCCCAGCCCTGCATGCTTTCGGCGGAGAAGTTCAGGAAGTCGTTGTCGGCAACGTTGATGAAGAACTGCGCCGTCGCGGAGTGCGGAGCCTGAGTACGCGCCATCGCCAGCGTACCACGGGTGTTTTTCAGACCGTTGTTGGCTTCGTTTTTGATAGCTTCTTTGGTGGCTTTCTGTTTCATGCCAGGCTCAAAACCGCCGCCCTGAATCATAAAACCGTTAATCACACGGTGGAAAATGGTGTTGTTGTAAAAACCTTCGCGGCAGTAGTCCAGGAAGTTTTTAACTGTTTCAGGCGCTTTATCATCAAACGTTTTGATTACGATATCGCCGTGATTAGTGTGGAAAGTAACCATTTTTGCATCCTGTTCCGATATAGTGGTGCTTTAACCCAACTAAGGGTCAGAGTTAGGGAGGTGTTATAGCATAACCGCACGCTGCGATCACCTCGCAAAGTGTGCTGCTTCCCGTCCCAATTATGGGTATTATACAGACTTTGTTATCCACACACGTCTTACACGGAATCTTCGATGTTAAAAATCTTTAATACACTGACGCGCCAAAAAGAGGAATTCAAACCTATTCATGCCGGGGAAGTCGGCATGTACGTGTGTGGTATTACCGTTTACGATCTCTGTCATATTGGTCATGGCCGTACGTTTGTGGCGTTTGACGTGGTGGCGCGCTATCTGCGCTTTCTGGGCTACAAGCTGAAGTACGTGCGTAACATCACCGATATTGACGATAAAATCATTAAACGCGCAAATGAAAATGGCGAAAGCTTTGTCGCGCTGGTGGATCGTATGATCGCCGAAATGCACAACGATTTTGATGCGCTAAATATTCTGCGTCCGGATCTGGAGCCGCGCGCAACCCACCATATCGCCGAAATCATTGAAATCACTGAACAGCTGATTGCTAAAGGTCACGCCTATGTGGCGGACAATGGCGACGTGATGTTCGATGTCCCGACCGACCCGAACTACGGACAACTGTCGCGCCAGGATCTGGATCAACTGCAGGCTGGTGCGCGCGTGGACGTGGTGGATGTGAAGCACAACCCGATGGACTTCGTGCTGTGGAAAATGTCCAAAGAGGGCGAGCCGAGCTGGCCGTCACCGTGGGGCGCAGGCCGTCCTGGCTGGCACATTGAGTGTTCCGCGATGAACTGCAAACAGCTGGGAAATCACTTTGATATCCACGGCGGCGGTTCTGACCTGATGTTCCCGCACCACGAAAACGAAATTGCCCAGTCCACCTGTGCGCATGACGGTGAGTACGTGAACTACTGGATGCACTCCGGGATGGTGATGGTTGACCGCGAAAAGATGTCTAAATCGCTGGGTAACTTCTTTACCGTACGCGACGTGCTGAAGTATTACGACGCGGAAACCGTGCGTTACTTCCTGATGTCCGGCCACTATCGTAGCCAGTTGAACTACAGCGAAGAGAACCTGAAGCAGGCACGTTCTGCGCTGGAGCGCTTGTACACCGCGCTGCGCGGAACGGATACGTCGGTCGCGCCTGCCGGCGGCGAGGCGTTTGAAGCGCGCTTTGTTGAGGCGATGAATGACGATTTCAACACCCCGGAAGCCTACTCCGTGTTGTTTGATATGGCGCGTGAAGTGAACCGTCTGAAAGGCGAGGATATGACCGCTGCGAACGCGATGGCCTCTCATCTGCGTAAGATCTCTGGCGTGCTGGGACTGCTGGAGCAGGATCCGGAAGCGTTCCTGCAAAGCGGAGCGCAGGCGGACGACGGTGAAGTCGCGGAAATTGAAGCGCTGATTCAACAGCGCCTGGATGCCCGTAAAGCCAAAGACTGGGCGGCAGCGGATGCGGCGCGTGACCGCCTGAACGAGATGGGCATCGTGCTGGAAGACGGCCCGCAGGGGACGACCTGGCGTCGTAAATAATTACCTGAATTGCCGGATGGCGGCTAACGCCTTATCCGGCCTACGATGGAATGATCGGTAGGCCTGATAAGCGTAGCGCCATCAGGCACTATTAATGACGTCTATACCACCACAGCACACCCATCATCATCACTCCCGGTAGCCATACCCATAATAATTCCGAAAATATCACCTGGTGTCCGTACGGCGTGGCATAACGTGATAACGCAAACGGCGCGACCTTTATCACCTGCCACGGCGCGAAGAAGCGTTCATCCGACCACGGCCACAGCCAGCCAACGCCTTTGCCCCCGGTGGTGACAGAATCCAGCAGACTGTGCGACAGCAGCGAAACCGTCAAAAACAGCCAGCAGCGCATTAACCCGGCTTTAAACCATCGTCGTCCCATCCACACGCAGAGCAGCGGAACCACCAACGCAAACAGCAGCGAATGGGTAAATCCGCGATGGCCGAACACGTTTCCATAGGACACACCGAGTTTAAACGAAAGCACGTCAGCGTCCGGCAGCATCGCAAGGGCGATCCCGGCAAACAGTAAACGTGGAGGAATGACTTTCAGTCCCAGACCCAGCCCAAGGCAAATCGGGACGGCGGCGTGCGTGATAACGGTAGGCATTGGCATTATCCCTGGCAAATCATAGCAATATAGCAGTGACAAGCGGGAGAGGAGGCGGGTGAATTCTGAATTTACGCCGATTCGCGCACGACCAGTTGACCGGAAAGCGTAATACGCTGGATTTGTAGCTCTGGCTCTTTCAGTTTGCGCATCATAAGGACTGCCGCCTGGCGTCCGGTCTCTTCACTGGCGGATGAAACATAGGTTAATGACGGCGAGGTCAGATTCACGTGGAGCATGTCTTCGAACCCAATCAGGGCAACCTGTTGCGTGAGGAAAACATCTTTCCCGACCGTGCGCCCAACCTGATGAATGCCGGAGATCGAGCCAATCATCGCGGCGGGAGAATGGCAGAGCAGGGCGGTGAAGGTGTTGTTCTTTTCCAGTAACTGGCGTGTGGCGAGCCCCGCCGCCTGAGTATCGTCGCTACAGGCCGGTGCGGACTCCTCGCGATACACCAGGCCGTTCTGTGTCATTGCGCTGCGAAAACCCAGCAGTCGTTGTTCACGAATGTGGCAGCCTTCCTGACCGCCGATATAGGCGATATTACGGTGACCGCGCTCGATGAGGTAGCGGGTCGCCAGATTCGCGGCCTGGCGATTATCGCGCATCACCAGATCGCATTTGTCTTCCAGCAGCGACTGAGACACCACCACCAGCGGTAGCGGGCAGTGGCGGATTTTCTCTGGCAATGTTGAGGCGCGATTATCGGAGGCGAGGTAAATCACCCCGGCGACGCCCTGCTGCTTAAACGACAGCAGACAGCGCTCCAGGTGATCGCCATCGTTAAGCGGCTGGCCGAGAAAAACCATAAAACCGTTTTTTTCCAGTTCCTGAACAATGCTTGCCATTACCTTGATGGAAAAGCTGTCGCTAAAATCGCGCAGGATCAGACCAATCAAATTGGAGGTATTGGCGCGAAGATTCGCTGCGGCGATGTTATGGACATAGCCAAGCGTATTGATGGCGGCATGAACCTTCTCAATGGTTGCCTCTGAGATTTTCCCTTTCTGGCGTAGCACCAGCGAAACGGTTGAGACCGAAACGCCCGCCTGCTTTGCCACATCAATAATGCTGACTTTCTTCAAAATCGCTCCCTGAAAAATACCGGTTATCAGCCAGATACAACAACGTCTCCCAGCGTACAGGAGACGTGTCATTCAGGCATCTTATTATTTGCCGATCATCGTGGACATGGTCTGGGCGATAAACTGTGCTCTGGCACCGAAAATCACCTGGATACCGTTATCGCCGACAAAAACCACGCCGCGCGCGCCGAGGCCGTTGAGACCGTCTTTATCGACCACGTCGCTTTTCGCCACTTCCAGACGCAGACGGGTGATGCAGGAGCCGACGGAGTCGATGTTCTGCGCACCGCCCAGCAGACCGATGATTTCAGTGGCAATTTCTGTATCCGTCTTGTCGTTTGCATTGGCGGTCACTTCGGTACGACCTGGCGTTTTGATATCGAAACGGCGAATGACAAAGCGGAAGGTAAAGTAGTAAATCAGCGCCATCGGCACGCCGATGATAATGGCGTTCAGGAAATTGGTCTGATAGCCATTGAAGGACGGCAGAATGCCAAACGACAGGTAGTCGATGAAACCGGCGGAGAACGATTTGGCAATATGCGCATGCAACAGGTACATGGTCATATAGGCCAGTCCCGCCATCACGGCGTTGAAGACGTACAGAATCGGCGCCACGAAGATAAAGGTGAACTCAACCGGCTCGGTGATCCCTGTCAGGAAGCAGGTGAGCGCCGCTGAGAACAGAATACCGGCGGCAATTTTCTTATTTTTCGTGTGCGCTTCGTGGTACATCGCCAGACATGCCGCAGGCAGAGCAAACAGCATCAGCGGGAACTCGCCCTGCATGAACTTACCTGCGTTCTGATAGGTATCGCTACTGAAGGATTTGACCCCTTCCTCCAGCATTTTGAACCAGATTGTCTGGTCGCCGTGGATCACCTGACCGGCCTGAGTGGTGTAATCCCCAAAGGAATACCAGAAGGAGGGATACCAGATGTGATGTAAACCGAGCGGGATCAGCGCACGTTCAACCAGGCCAAAGATAAAGGTTGAGACTGCCTGATTATCGCCGTTAACCACCACCGAAAGCGCATCGATACCGGACTGGATATGTTGCCAGACGTAGGGCAGCAGCAGACCGAGCACGAAGGAGAGAAACGCGGTGGCGATGGCCACAAAACGCTTACCGGAGAAGAAACCGAGGAATTCCGGCAACTGCATGGTATGAAAGCGGTTGTAACACCAGGCGGCGAGAATACCGCAGATCAGACCGCCAAAGACGCCCATCTGCAGGGTCGGGATACCGACTACCATCGCGTATTTGCCGCCCTGAGAGGCCATCTCCGGCGTGATGCTCAGCACCGTACTGATGGTGATATTGGTGACAAACACAGAGACCGCCGCCGACAGCGCCGCGATACCTGATTCTGAAGCGAGACCGACGGCAGAACCGATAGCAAACAGCATCGGCAGGTTATCAAAGATAACGCCGCCTGCGTTCATCATCAGCGGCAGATGGAATTTATCCCCGAAGGCCAACAGCAGGCCCGCAGCGGGAAGCAGAGAAATTGGCAGCATTAAGGCGCGACCAATCATCGATAATTTAGACAACGATTTAACAAACCCTGATATCAGACCCATGCTGATTTCCCCCGAGTAGCGTTTTTATTGACGCTGTTATTGTAAGTAGAACGTTATAGTAGAACGTTCTACTTATCGTGATGAAGGCGTGGATTTTGCGCAACTGAAATTTCACGCTTCATCAAATGAAATCGCGATTCTTTGAAGTTGATCGATAATTAACCGCTATGGTCGTAGGGAGATAGGGGAAGAGAATAAGGGGGTCTCAACCCGACATCCCCGGAGGAGAGAGCGGGTTGAGGCGTCAGACAGCTCAGGCTGTTACGGTGATGGTCTGTCCGGCAAAACTCACGGTTTGACCGGCCACGATTTTACAGCGTTTGCGGGTTTCTACCGCGCCGTCCACTTTGACCTGACCTTCGGCTATGGCAATTTTCGCCTGGGCGCCGCTTTCACTCCAGCCTTCCAGTTTCAGCAAATCGCACAGTTCAACGTGAGGATGTTTGCCTAAAGAAAATGTTGCCATATTAATTGTCCTGAGGATCGTGATATTCAACGCACGCCTGTAGCGTGTTTTCGATAAGTGTGGCGACCGTCATTGGCCCCACGCCGCCCGGTACGGGCGTAATGTACGAGGCACGTGCGGCAGCGTCTTCAAACACCACGTCGCCGACGACCTTGCCATTTTCCAGACGATTGATGCCGACATCAACCACGATAGCGCCTTCTTTGATCCAGTCACCAGGAATAAAGCCCGGTTTCCCGACGGCAACGATCAGCAGATCGGCATGCTCAACGTGGTGACGCAGATTTTTGGTGAAGCGGTGGGTCACCGTGGTGGTGCAACCGGCCAGCAGTAGCTCCATACTCATGGGACGACCCACGATGTTAGAGGCGCCGATCACAACCGCATTCAGACCATAGAGATCGATGTTGTAACGTTCGAGCAGAGTGACGATCCCGCGCGGCGTGCAGGGACGCAAACGGGGTGCACGTTGGCACAGGCGACCGACGTTGTACGGATGGAAACCGTCCACGTCTTTATCGGGATCAATCCGCTCCAGCACTTTGACATTATCAATGCCTGCCGGAAGCGGCAGTTGCACCAGGATACCGTCGATAGTGTTGTCGGCGTTGAGCGTATCAATCAGCTCAAGCAGTTCCGCCTCGCTGGTGGTTTCCGGCAGGTCATAGGAGCGGGAGACGAATCCCACCTCGTCACAGGCTTTACGCTTGCTTGCGACGTAAATCTGCGATGCCGGGTTGCTGCCGACCAGGACTACCGCCAGGCCTGGGGCGCGACGTCCGGCCTTGATACGCGCCTGAACTTTTTGAGCAACCTCAGAGCGCACCTGCTGCGCAATCGTTTTACCGTCAATAATCTTTGCTGCCATCAGAGAGAGGATTCCATCTGTTACTTCACGTCAAAGGGGATGGCGCTATTTTGTCAGAAGTGAAGACGGTTGTCAGTTACCGCTTACAGTCGACGCTGTTTTAGATGGCGATTCGCGGGGGATTTGCCCGGAGGAAAGGCAGGATGCTCACAACTCAAGCAGTTGAGAGGAAAGCCATTGACCGTTAAGGTTGTGAACGTATAATACCGACCAGTTTTGTGTCAGTCCGCATTGCAGTTCAATGCTCCCTTAGCTCAGTTGGATAGAGCAACGGCCTTCTAAGCCGTCGGTCACAGGTTCGAATCCTGTAGGGGGCGCCATTTCGAAGTCAACAGACGTCAACGGACGTCTTTTTTTATGCCTGTATATCTCTTCAACCGCTGAATTTGAAGGTCTCTCTAGTGCCAGACGTGGGCATCAAACGTGAGTAGACTAAGCCAACTGTTGGTACATCAACTTGCTCAACTGCGGCGTCGATACGTACTCAATTTGCTGTGGCTAATGATCCTGGCAGCATTTTTACATCTCATCCCGTTGTTATCAGTTTTCTATTTTCTCAGTATCTGGCGGGAAGCTTGTGTATTTTAATGAGCCTACCTTCTTCCATTTCGATAAAACCACCCGTTCTTAAATCCGCCAGGATGCGCATGACGCCGCTGCGAGAAAGATGGGTTTTTTCGCGTATGTAGAGTTCTGCCGTGACTGCGGTACGATAACTCTCATCTTCTTCTATTAGCTTAAGTAACTGCTGACGAATCATCTCGTACGCAGTCGGAGCACCCTGAGGCATCACATTGTTGTAAAGTCGGGCATACACAAACATCAGCTGTTTTGAGAGAAGCCCCCATAACGACTTTTCTTTGATAATTTCGTTTACACGATCGGTGGAGATCTCGCCAATCACGCAGGAATTGACGGTTTTAATATAATCATCGAAGTAAATATCCGTCAGATTGGCAAGACCAAACAGAGCGGGACTGCGCGCAGTTGACAGCATCATATTATCCTTTCGGCGATAAATCGCCACGGTTCCCTCCAGGATGAGATAACACATTCCCTGACCATTCACCTGGAAATCCATCTGCTCCCCACGTTCTATTTTACGTAGAGTAGAATACGGCTGTAAGTGAGTAATCAGCTCTTGCGCATAGGGCGAACCTTTGTGAGGTTTTTCTGAAGAGGACATAACCGATAACCTTCATATTGACCTGTCTGATTATAGCGTTACTCCCTGTGCCATGCATCGCAATCGTCAATATTTACGGGGTAAATGGTTGATATCAAGTAGTACACCCCGTTCCATGGTGATGTACTTCCCGGTTCGCAGTTCTGCCAGAATACGCATGATACCGCTACGTGAAAGATAGGTTCGGCTTTTGATATAGGCCGCAGCCGTAATTGTTTGTCGTATCGCGTCAGGCTCTTGCATGAGTTCAACAAGCTGAAAGCGAATAATGTCATAGGCCGACATCTGCGATATTTGCGCACAATGCTCATACACGCGGGAGGCAGTGTAAATCAAGAGTTTCGAAAAATGCTCCCATAAATCCTGTTGCGCAACGATGTTATTAAAACAATCCAATGACACACGGGCTATCTCTGAAGTTTCCAGAGCTCTGACATAAAGATGTTCAGAGGAAAACTGACTGCTGACGCCCAAAATAAACGGTGCCGATTCAGAGTTTAAAACAATACCATCGCCGCGGCGATGCAAGGCGACGCTACCTTGTAATAGCAAAAAACATTGCCGGATATCATCTTTATAATAATGCACAACATCACCTCTGCCGATCACTAATCTTTCTGCAACGGGTAACACATGTTTATTCAGTGTCTCTATATGCATGAATGGTTTTAATTCCAGGGCGGATGATTTGTCATTGTTTTCCGTGGTCGTTAAGCGCGTGTTCATAAGAAACCTCAATTCCGCATGCATGATCATTTTTTGAACGGCATGAAGAATTATCTTAAAAATTAAGAATTCAAGGAATATTTGCACAAGGTCTAAAAGTAGACTTGGGAAAATTTGCGTTCTAACTTATTGATTTTTTGGTTCTTGATACGTAAGTCTAAAAATAGACTGGACGTTGCTGATGGGGAGAAACAAGAAATGAATGTTGAATATTCGTTAACGGAAAGTCTACAGCTAGACTGAGAAAACATTTGAGTTTAAGAAAATGATTAGATAAATTTTAACCAGTCAGCTGAACAGTTCAGTATTTTCCCGTAATTAATTATGGTTGGCATGCTGCACTCTAAAAATAAAGTCACTGGCACAAAAGGGTGTAACTCCCACAGGAAGCCTATTGTCAAAAAATGGGTAGTAAACAAAGTTAATAAGGAAACAGAGTGATGAAAAAAAATCTTTTTTTAGTGGCACTAACTACAATCGCAGCGCTGTCTATGTCTCACGTTTATGCTGCCGCTGGCACCGTTAATTTCGTCGGCAACATTCTGGATAATGCCTGTGAAGTCGATGTGGCTTCGAAAAATCAGGAAGTAAATCTGGGTAACTTTTATAAAAGTGAATTCCCGGATAGCGGCACAAAAGCGGCTGCGAAGGATTTTAATATTGTTCTGAAAAACTGTCCGGTCACGGTTTCGTCTACAAAAGTGCGCTTTGATGGTACACCGGATCTGACGAATCCTAACTTGCTGGCTATTGATACATCAACATCGAGTGCGGCATCGGGGGTGGCGATTAATCTGATGACTGCAGATAAAGCCGATCTGCCTTTGCACGGCGAAAACAGCTATAGCTACATACTTAGCAGTACGCAAGACAATACGTTGAAATTCTATGCGCAATATATTTCTACCACCACATCGGTAACGCCAGGTACGGCAAACTCCGTTGCTAACTTCTCCGTTGTGTATAACTAGTTTCTTGTTCAGAAAACAGATGGGGCTGGTACGGCCCCATCTTTTAGAGGTGTAAAATGAATTTTCTTCGCAACATATTACTTACCGCCGCGATATTGAGCGCCGGTTTATCTGTTGCCCAGGCTGGTGTGATTATTGGTGGGACTCGCGTTATTTTTGATGGTAATAAAAAAGAGGCCTCTATTAACGTTAACAATCCAGATGACATGCCATATCTTATCCAGTCATGGATCGAAACGCCTGACGGTGGTATAGAGAAGGCTCCTTTTATTATTACACCGCCTCTGTACCGTCTGAATAATGGACAACAAAATGTCGAGCGTATTGTGGTAACCGGAGCATTACCTCAGGATAAAGAGAGTCTGTTCTGGCTCAACATAAAAGCTATACCTTCTTCGTCTAAAGTCGACAATACATTGCAAATTGCCGTTAAGACTAGAATTAAGCTTATCTACCGGCCAGCGGTGATGAAAGGCACACTTCCGGAAGAGCAGGCTGATAAATTACGCTGGCAACAGATAGGACAGAAAATACAGGTAAATAATCCGACACAACATGTGATTAATTTTAATGAGATTTCAGTGGCGGGTAAGAAATTGCTTGATGTCAGTTATGTATTACCCGGCGGTACGGCGACATTCGACTTACCTTCCGGGATAACAAAGGGGGCAGTTGTATTCAAAATTATCAATGATTATGGCAGTCCAGGTGCAGAACACAAGGCCAGTCTGTAGAAAGGTAAAAACAAACTGAGTGGGATTTAGGATAATGGCTAAGGATTCTATAAAAGAACGACCTGCTCGGTTGATATTATTGATAACTGTCGTGCTCTTCGGTAATGCACAAAATAGTTATAGTCGCGATTTTTTTAACCCAGAATTGGTTGAGCTGGATAATCCAGGGACAGTGAAAGTCGATCTTTCAGGGTTTGAGTCTGGCGCACAGGCACCAGGGAATTATCATGTTGATGTTGTACTGGATGATCAGTTAGTCGATACCCGCGATATTACGTTTATATTAATGAAAGAGCTTAATGGCGATGAAAAATTAGAACCCTGCTTAACCATTGAGCAATTACAAAACTGGGGGGTAAAGACAGGACTTTTTCCCGGTTTGAAGGGCGATACATCCTGTGCAAATCTATACGCCATTCCTCACGCTAGTGCGGATTTCCAGTTTGCCATGCAGCGCCTGGTATTGAGCATTCCGCAGGCGGCAATATCAGCGCAAGCTCGAGGGTCGGTGCCGTCCGAACACTGGGATGAAGGCATTAGCGCCGCTATGCTCAACTACACTCTGAGTGGGGCGAACAACTGGGCAAAAAATAACAGCAGCAACAGCGATAGCCAGTATGCCAACCTTCGTCCGGGAGTGAACATTGGTCCCTGGCGGTTACGAAATTACACTACCTGGTCGCGAGATTCGCAGGGACACGATGCCTGGGATACGGTTTACACTTACGCCCAACGCACGATAATTCCGTTGAAATCGCAGCTCACGCTGGGGGACAGTTCTGCCCCGGCAGATGTTTTCGACAGCATACCTTTCCGGGGAGCTCAACTTGCTTCCGATGATGACATGCTGCCTGACTCTCTCAAGGGCTATGCCCCAGTGGTGCGCGGCATAGCCAGAACCAATGCTCAGGTGCTTATTCGTCAGAATGGCTATCAGATTTACCAGAGCTTTGTGGCACCAGGCGCTTTTGAAATTACGGACATGTATCCTACCGGCGGCGCCGGAGATCTTGATGTCACCATTAAAGAGGCTGATGGCAGTGAACAACACTTTAGCGTGCCGTTTGCCTCACTTCCCGTATTGCAGCGTGAAGGGCGAATAAAATATGCGTTAACAGGTGGTCAATATCGTTCCTATAACAGCAGTGTGGATAAAACACCTTTTGGTCAGATTAGCGGTATTCTCGGCTTGCCCTATGGTTTTACGTTTTATGGCGGATTGCAGGAATCGAGGAAGTATCAGGCTCTCGCCGCGGGTGTGGGTAAGAATATGGGCGACTTCGGCGCTATCTCCACCGATATAACCCAGGGCTGGTCCACGCCACAAAATATGCCAAAATCAAACGGTCAATCCTGGCGGGCACGATACAGTAAAAACTTTGCTACAACTGGCACCAACTTTGCAATCGCAGGCTACCGCTATTCCACCAACGGCTACTATGGCATGCAGGAGGTCCTTGATTCTTATGGTGACAGTCATGCGCTTCAGGATCGACGTCGCAATCGTGCTGAGCTGACGCTGAGCCAGGGGTTGGGAGATAACCTGGGTTCTTTGATGCTGAGCGTCGCGCGTGAAGATTACTGGGACTCCGGTAAGACGATGGAATCCTGGAGCGTTGGGTATAACAACTACTGGCGTAGTATTAGTTACGGTCTGACCTGGACCCTGAGTAAGAATGCTAGCGCGGGCACGCACAGCGCTCACCAGAACTACGATAAAGACCAGATGCTGGCACTGAATATCAGCATCCCCCTGGAAAAGCTTTTGCCGCAGACATGGGCAAACTATGGCATGAATGCCAGCAAGCGTAATGGCACGACACACAGCGTTGGGATGAATGGTGTGGCTTTGCCGAATAACGTTTTTAACTGGAATGTTCAGCAGGGTTATGGCACTAACGGGGTGGGTTATACCGGCAACATGAACGGTGACTATAAAGGCACCTATGGTGAGTTAACGGCCGGATACAGCTATGACAAAAATATCGATCGTCTTAATTACGGGCTTCAGGGGGGCGTTGTCGCTCATGCAAATGGCGTGACGTTCTCTCAACCGCTGGGAGAAACTAACGTCCTGATTGCCGCCCCAGGGGCTTCCGGTGTTGGCATCCATAATATGAGTGGGGCTACAACAGATTATCGAGGATATACCCTTGCCTCGAATTTAATGCCTTACCGCAAAAATGATGTGTCATTAATCACCGAGTCATTGCCGGCTAACGTTGAGTTTGAACAAACGGTCAAAACCGTGGTGCCTACCCGTGGAGCCATCGTCAGGGCGAACTATCTGGCAAGTGTGGGTGCTCGCATGTTGATGATTTTGACCCAGAGAAACGGTCATTTCGTGCCGTTCGGCGCAATAGTCAGCATTGAAGGTGCAAAGCATAGCGGCTTTATCGTTGGCAATAATGGTCAGGTGTACTTAACGGGACTGGATCCGAAAGTAAACCTGACTGTGAAATGGGGAAATCAATCCGAAAACACCTGCAATGTACATTACTCTATAAACATGATGAAGCAGAATAACGATGTGATTCTGGATAATGCGATTTGCCGTTAACGTCAAAATGAAACTATTTAAATCAGGTGTGTAGATATGCGAATTATCAGTTTTGCATTCTTAATGCTAAGCATGTTATTTCCACTAAGTGGATTCTGCTGTAACTATAATTATATCGGATCTCCATATTCAGTAGATTATGGCAATATTATTGTTCAGCGAGATATCCCTATTGGGCAAGCGATCAGTAATGAGATATATGGCTCCTTAACGCATGCTTATACCTGCGTTGCAACCGCAGATGAAGGATCAAGTGCAGGGATGAGAAGTGGTGTTTTACCCTATTTCGCAACATACGGAACTCGGCGTGTTTATAAAACGAATTTGCCAGGGGTAGGTGTTTCTTTAGGCTTTTATAAAAACACTAAAGCAGGCCAGGCAACTTATTCTAGCACTAACTTTATTGGCGGTGATAATTATTCAACATTCAGTTGGTCATCTAACTCTGGCAATCTTGCTATTAATGACTTTCAGCCGATTATACAATTCTGGAAGATTGGTGATATTACATCTGGCTCGGTGACCGGGCAATTGGCATCGTTTGTGGCCTTTACGATGCAATATCGAGGTGGAGAAATTGCGCCTGAAATTCCCGTGAATGCGGGAACTGGATCTATCACTCAGGTGGCGTGCTCAGTAAAAACATCGAATATTTTGTTTGAAATGGGTGATGTTTTAGTTAGCCAGTTTGGTTCTGCAGTGGGAACAATGCCAGTTGATGCACAGAAGACGCAAAATTTAATTCTGGACTGTGATCCCGGAGCCAATATTAACGTTATGCTAACCGGGATACAAAATCCAGACGTCAGTGATAACACCGTGCTTGCATTAACAGGTCAGGGAAGTGTAGGGGTCGCGAGTGGGGTTGGCATACAGCTTGTTTACAATAATATCCCCTTAATTCCTGGAAATAACCTTGTTTTGAAGAGAACAAATGGTGGCCAGGAGATGTTCCCGTTAACCGCACGTTATTATCAGACAAAAACTACGGTAACAACGGGGATTGCGAATGCTTCCGCAACGCTGAGTCTGACCTATCAATAAGGACTGTTAAATGAATATTAACAACTTTGCTATGCTTCTGATTTGCGCCATTTCATTACCAGCGCTGTCGGCAGATAATGTGGATATAAAGGTCAAAGGTCGCATTATCGCATCACCGTGTATTTTTAATGGTGGAAATTCGAATATGAATATCGATCTTGGTAATATACAGGCAACAAACATGTTCACACCAGGGTCATCTTCTGAACCGGTCTCTTTTAACCTGTTATTTACCCGTTGCCCACAGGGTACGCTGAGCGTGATGACCGGTTTTACCGGAACGCCTGACCCAGAGGCTGGTGAACATTATTACCAAAATAATGGCACGGCAACTCGCGTGGCTATCGCGATATCTGATGCCACCACAGGTCTGTTAATGGGTAGCGGATCCCATATCTCGCAAAATATTGCTGCAGACAGAACGGCGACCATTCCCATGAAAGCCATGGTCACGTCGGTAGCTGGAAGGCCAACACCGGGGACCATTCGCGCAGTCGTCGTTTTGACAATGCAATACAATTGACAGGCTGCTGATTGAAAAAAGATATAGGCGTGTTATTTGCCATCCCTTAAAGGGAGCATTCTTTTAGTATTGCAGGGTTCTTTTATACGGGCTTTTATATCGCTGCCTGGGAACAGAGTAATAACTCCCGGCGAAGATTGAATGCTATGTTGTTGCCAATTTTTAATTCCACGGGGCGATATAACAAGAAGTTCGTCTGTTGAGAAAAAGACCTATCTATAGAGAAATTTAATTATATATTGGTATGGTAAATGATTAATATTGTTATAAAAGAGTTAGATGCATTTTTTCAGAGTGGATTGACCTGGTTTTTCAGTGACTTCTTTTCTCATAAGAATATAAAAATTGATTTCAATTATAACTTCACATCAGAAAGCGTGAAGGTAGCTGATGTCATTGTGCTTGCATTATGTCCTGGAGAGTGCTTTATTTGCTGCCCTGAATTACAGGAGCGTAAAAAGGGAGTTGTGATTGGCTTTGTTGATAATGATAAGCGCGTCTCAGCTCCGCCTCCTTGTTTTCAGGATGTTATTTTTATTTCTCGTCGGGCCTCCGTGACACAGTTACGTTCGGCATTGAATGCTGCCTGGCACAAGATGCGGCAGGAAGGTTATCGTCAGTCATCCGTTTCATGTTATGACTGTCAGCAAAAAACACTATCACCTCAGCAGGTCCGCAGCATGATTTGTTTATATAAGGGTATGTCAGTTATGCAAATTGCAGACGAATTGATGATCAGTGAAAAAACGGTATTCACTCATAAATACAAGATTATGCAAAGATTTAATTTACGTAGCGATTATGAGTTAATGCAACTACTCAATAAAATGGCAGAAAAGAGTGATTGGCCGAATGTTTTTCATAAATATATAAAGCAATAATATCGAGGGATGATAGCCTATCGCTTCGTTTCGTGTTCAGCGCTGTAATGATTACTATCTTATGATCTTATTCTTAATGGCTATCGGCGAAAAGAATAGACTTAACAGCTTTGATAAAACGCTCATTAATAGAGTAGAACATCCTCATGCCGATGTCGCAGTCGCTTTCCGGGGAAGGGACATCTGAAGTTGTTTATGTCGTATTGACCGCACGATGAATAAGGAAGTTTACCAGCACAGGATGTAATGAGGCCTGCAAAGCAGAGACTGCTATATATCATCTGGATAGCTTACTCCAGGTCCTCGCTCATCATTGCGGTCAGAAACGCCACATTATTGACTGTGTCGCTGTAGCAGATTAATCAGGGGTAGGCAGAATTACTTTTCTGTCGTGGTGCGCAGAATGGCTGTTTTTTAGTACGGAATGTTAACGCTGATACGGTTGAATAAAATAACCGGAAGACACGGGATTAAGTCACTATTACAGTACTGGCGCTGAACAGGACCGCCGTAGTACCCCGTCTGATAGTGGTTACGCTTCAGCCATGGAGGCCCGTAACATGAACTGTCCAACTTAATTGAGTCATTCCAGAATGCGATCCCCTTAAGAGGATATTCCGTTTATCCTCTTGGGTAGCTTTGCATTAGTTAAGCTCGTGTTGGGTAGCCGAGAGTAAATTCAATATTCTCTCCGTAAGTTTATCCTCATAACCTTCCTCTACTGGGTGATTGAACTTTAAAAGAGGAGCAGAACTTCTGGTTTGCTCATATGATCTCTCAAGTAAACCAGGTTCACCACTCATGGTGTTTATCACCGTAGATAAAACGTTAATAGCAACCTTTGATGCGTGAAGATCGAGGCTCAGATCATCGATATTTTTCTCAAGGATTTCAATGCGTTCATTTAAGTCAGCCATTTAATCTCCTGGGTGTCAGGTAAAAGACAGTACTAAAGTGGAATACGTCATACACCTACTCTATTCTAGTCCTAAACGAATTAGGGTGAGCTCTATGTCGGATATCTCCTAATCAGATATTTATGAACAGAACGGCTCTCGACTTCGCAAACTAAGGTATGGAACTGTACCTGTTCTGTTGCGGTTCATTCTTATAAACACATGTTATAACGTCCCGGTCCCACCGTCAGAACACCAGACTTGCCCGGACGTATAGCTGTTCTCCGCGGAAGCCAGGGTGACATAAAGTGGTGCAATTTCTGCGGGCTGACCCGGCCGGCCGAGCGGTGAATTGGCACCAAACTGCTCAATTTTCTCTTGTGGTTGGCCGCCACAACATTGTAGAACCGTCCAGTAGGGACCTGGAGCAACGGCATTTACCCGGATCCCTTTCGGTGCCAGTTGTTTTGCAAGCGATTTTGTAAAAGCAACGATCGCTGCTTTGGTCTGAGCATAATCCAGCAGGATTTCGCTGGGCTCGTAAGCTTGCACTGACGAGGTGTTGATAATCACTCCCCCTGATGGCAAGTGGCGGACTGCCGCTTTAGTAATCCAGAATATCGAATAGACATTGGTCTTGAAGGTTGCATCAAAGGCATCAGTTGTGAGCTCTTCAATCGATTCACAGAATTGCTGGCGCCCCGCGTTGTTGACCAGTACATCAAGCCCACCTAAGGACTCAACCGCTTGACTAACCAGGTGTTGGCAAAACGATTCCTCACGAATATCACCAGGGATCGCCACGACATTTCTTCCTGCTTTTTTTATCAGATCGACGACCTCACGAGCATCCTCTTCTTCATCAGGCAGGTAGTTGATAGCGACATCCGCACCTTCACGCGCATACGCAATAGCAACTGCACGACCAATACCTGAATCACCACCGGTAATTAACACTTTTCTGCCAGTAAGCCGACCGCTTCCGTGATAGCTTTCTTCACCGTGATCGGGACGTGGTTGCATTTTTCCGGCAAGCCCCGGAAAGGGTTGTTTTTGGTGTGGAAAAGGCGGAGCAGGAAAGCGCTCTGTATTTTTCATAATAGCCCCCTGTTTTTCATTATATTTATTAGCCATTCAATCACCTCTCTCTATTTTTCTGACAAGAATCAATAAGCGTAGAACAAATTTAACGACTTGTATCTTAATAATGCCTTGTATGAGATTAATCCTGGGTTGAGTGGGGTTTTATTATTCTTAGAGTAGTCATGGGGTGACTTTTTGTTAATGTCATGGTGGGTGAAAAATAAACAAAGAGGTGGTTTTATAATGTGTTGAAAAATAACAATGGTAAAAAATGGGTGCGGGTATTAAATTTGACTAAGTCAGAATTAACACTAACGTTAAGCACTGAACAACGACAGGTACGAATACATTTTTGTATCTGACTGACATAGCCGATATGTATGAGGTGATATATGGCAGAGCATCGTGGTGGTTCCGGTAATTTCGCTGAAGACCGAGATAAGGCGTCTGAAGCAGATCGCAAAGGTGGCCAGCACAGTGGTGGCCGTAAATCTGACAATTCCTGATTATTAGCTCCAGTCTCATCCTTTAATAAAAAGAGTGTCCTGCGGGTCTGTTTTAGACTCGCAGATATTTCTATAATCCAGAGGGTATTCTTATGAATATGAAAAGTATTGAAGATGTATTTATTCACCTGCTTTCAGATATCACAGTGCTGAAAAACAATTTACGCATGGACTGATTAAACTTGCTTGCCACCAGAGAGACTATTGTGAGCATCGCCCCCGTAACGGAAAAATCATTGCTCAGTAATGCCTGTTGTGTGGCTTCGCTAATAATCAACAATAAAATCAGGTCGAAACTGGTCATTTGTAATAACGCCCGGCGTCCAACGATATTAAACCTGACCAGTAAAATACATGGCTAAGGTTCTCAGCACCATTTCCATACTGACTCCTACGGATAAATAAACTGCCTGAAAAGCGGCTTATGTAAGTTTGAATCAATCCATAAGAGTTATATTACTGATGATGTCTTCTGTGCTGAATATAAATCGACGCGCATGATATAGGGCCTATGACATCTCCTTTTTGAGATGCTGATTATTTACCTATAGATCTCCGCAACCCCATGCAGTCTGTTATTTCCTGTTGCCGACAGGATTTTGAATGACGTTGCCCCTTGCTCATCAGCCTTACGAGAGAGCGCATTCGATAACTCATCAAGTGTATAGGTATTGCTGGCTGAGACGACACCGATCTTTTCTTTCCCGTCTGGATGGTTAATTTCCTGAGCAGCAGAGGCGGCATTCACTGAAATAAACCCCATGACCAATGCAGTAATAAGTAATGCTTTCATATCTAATACCTCTTTTAAAATCTATGTATGAAACTGGACTCGTATCAGGGGAACTCTCCCCGTCTGTATATGTAAATATACAGATCTAATCTGTCATGAGGCTGACCGCTATATGACAAAATTGTCAGAGTTGGAGATTGTTTAATTTTTTGAATACAGGTTCAGCTCGTTAATAATGCACTCAGGTTCTTCACGCAGAGGCATATTGTCTATGTCCAGAACCCCATCATTTTTTTGTGGATCATCAGACTGCAGGTCTGCAAACAGTGGGGTAAGATCCTGTGGTGCTTCACCTCGTTCAGCTACCAGCTCGAACGTTTTATTTTTTGCCTCGTCGTTGGTCAGGGCACTGACCAGAACCTGGGCGATTTGCTCCCGGGATATCACACCATCTTCCGGTGTTCCCTCATGACGCCTGTCTCCCTGAAGCATAACGATTCTGTGCTCATCATCATTGTTGTAATCAAACCAGCCGGGCCTGACTATGGTATAGGGATGACCGCTAGCCCTGACCAGACGCTCGGCACGTCTTTTCCAGTCATGAACCTCAGTGCGTTGATTCCAGGTGCTGAGCCGCTCAGTCACGCCAATCGTGGTCATCAGGCCGATACGAACAGGTGTATCCCTGAATATTCGTAAAATATTGCGCACTCCGCCGTAATCGATCGCTCTGGCACCAATACGACCCTGACCATCGGAACCGAGCGTGAAGATGATGGCATCAATATCTTTCGGAAAATCGGTGAGTGTTTCAGGCATTGAAACATCGCCGTAAAAAACATCCGTTCCACGAGGAAGCAATTTTACTTTGTGTTTATTTCTGACCAGCGCCACGGGCTGATGACCCATTTCAATAGCGGTATTCACGACATGAAGACCAATACTTCCGGTCGCGCCTGCAACGAGTATTTTCATGATAAACCTTCTGATATTTCTGACTTATTTTCGATACGGTCAGAATATCAATTATCATTATTGTCAGTAATAGGGCTAAAATGATTGCGTCTATGAACACCCTTCATGAGTGTGCGATGAAGGGAATGCCTCCATAAGGAAATCGCCGATGCTCAAAGAAAACTTCAACGAACTGCAAATCTTTCTTGTGGTAGCGAGGGAGAGAAGTTTTACCAAAGCAGCGGGCAAACTGGGCGTTTCTCAGTCCGCACTCAGCCACGCGATGAAGGCGCTGGAGGAAAGGCTGAATATCCGCCTTCTGACCCGTACGACCCGAAGCGTTGCCCCTACAGAGGCCGGTGAGAGAATTATTGCCTGCCTTGAACCGCGTATCGCCGATCTTGAACAGGAGCTGGAATCGCTGGTTCAACTTAACGGCACCACCTCCGGCAATATTCGTTTATCAGCCGGGGAGCATGCCGCGCGAAGTCTGGTATGGCCGAAGCTAAAACCCTTCCTCAGGGAATACCCGGAAATCAATGTTGAACTGATCGTTGATAACGGCTTTGTCGATATTGTCGAGGGGCGTTTTGATGCCGGGATCCGTCTGGGTGAAAGCGTGGATAAAGACATGATTGCGGTAAGAATTGGGCCGGACATGAGAATGGCTGTGGTGGGAGCACCGTCTTATTTCGCTGCAAATCCTGCCCCTGAAACGCCGCACGAGCTACAAAATCATCGGTGCATCAATATGCGCCTGCCGACTGCCGGTGGGCTTTACCACTGGGAGTTTGAGAAGGATGGGAAACCGTTACGGGTCAGAGTGGAAGGGCAGGTCACGTTCAATCTGCAGGCGGAACGAATTGATGCGGCGTTATCCGGTTTTGGTATCGCCTGTATACCTGAAGACAGGGTGCAGGATTATCTACAGTCAGGAGCGCTTATCCAGATTCTGCAGGACTGGTGTCCGTCTTTCCCCGGATATTACCTCTACTACCCGAGCCGTAAGCAGCATCCGCCCGCTTTTGCGCTGATGATTGATGCACTTCGCTACCAGGAATAACGGGTCCGTAGACCCGCCCGGGTATTAACGGCCCACGCGAGCCTGGTGTTCAGGGGAGTAACGTTCGCCGACGATTTTAATGGTTTCAAGCGCCTGGGTTATCTGCCGTGAGTCATCCTGAGAAAGAATGATGTCGGCAGCCCCCAGATTTTCCTCCAGCCGGTGCATTTTGGTTGTACCAGGGATAGGAACAATCCACGGCTTTTGTGCCAGTAGCCATGCCAGAGCGATTTGTGCAGACGTCACACCTTTCTCTGCCGCCAGTTCACCCAGCAATGAGACCAGCTTTTCATTGGCTTCAATCGCCTGCTCGGCGAAACGCGGCACCGTGCTGCGGTAATCATCCTTGCCAAAAGTGGTTCCTGGCTTAATCGAGCCCGTCAGGAAGCCTTTGCCTAATGGGCTGAAGGGAACGAAACCAATGCCCAGTTCCTCCAGTAGCGGCAGGATCTCCTGCTCAGGCTCGCGCCACCACATGGAGTATTCGCTCTGCAGCGCCGTAACAGGTTGTACGGCATGCGCACGACGAATGGTTTGCGCACCCGCTTCGGACAGACCGAAATGTTTAACTTTGCCTTCAGCGATCAGGTCTTTCACCGTTCCCGCAACATCTTCAATCGGGACATCCGGGTCGACACGATGTTGATACAGCAGATCAATAACATCAGTCTTAAGATGGCGTAATGATCCTTCCACCGCTTTACGGATATGCTCCGGACGGCTGTTTAAAATCTGCTGCTTGTTGTCGTCGCCAAAAGTAAATCCAAACTTGGTGGCGATGACCACGCGGTCACGAAATGGTTTTAAGGCTTCACCGACCACCTCTTCATTAAGAAAGGGGCCATACACTTCAGCGGTATCGAAGAAGGTGACGCCTCGTTCAACCGCGGCGCGAATAAGTTCGATAGCCTGACGCGTATCGGTCGCCGGGCCGTAGCCATGGCTTAAGCCCATGCAACCGAGGCCAAGCGCGGACACTTCGAGTCGGGATTGACCCAGATAACGTTTTTGCATTAATTCATTGCCTCTTTTTATCGCGTCTTAAACGTCCAGTTTGCGACCGGCCAACCATTCAACTCTGGCAGGATCGCGGTGTGAGAAGAAAGCACTTGTTGCGGTATCGATAGCGGTAATCTGCAACATATCTTCAGCGCTGAGTTCAAAATCGAGAATGTTGATGTTCTCTGCCATGCGTTCTTTGCGCACCGATTTCGCCAGTGAAACGATGCCTCGCTGGAAGATCCAACGCAGCACCACCTGGCCCACGCTTTTGCCGTATTTCTGGCCAATTGCCGTTAACACGGGATGCTGGAACAGACCATTTTTCCCCTCAGCAAACGGAGCCCAGGCTTCCGGCTGAATGCCACGGCTTTGATTCCATGGAACCGCATGCAGTTGCTGGTTGAAGGGGTTAACTTCAATCTGGTTCACCGCAGGGGCCACGTTGTTGAAGGCGATAAGGTCGGCCAGTCGGTCAGGATGGAAGTTGCTGACGCCAATAGCGCGAATTTTGCCTGCCTGCTGCAGTTCTTCCATAGCACGCCATGCCCCATGGACATCGCCGTAAGGTTGGTGAATCAGGTACAGGTCAACGTAATCCAACTGCAGCCGATTCAGGGAGCGTTCGAACTGGGCTTTAGCGCCTTCGTAATTCGTATCCTGCAGCCACAGCTTGGTCGTTACAAAGAGTTCGTTGCGGGCAATACCGGTCTGTTTCAGTGCGTTCCCGACCTGGGTTTCATTCTGATAAGACGCAGCGGTATCGATCAGGCGGTATCCCGTATCGATGGCATCAATAACGGCTCTTTCGCATTCAGCGGCATCCGTCATCTGGAAGACACCAAAGCCCAGCAGGGGCATTTCAATCCCGTTGTTCAGTTTTACAGTTGGCATGACGTTATCCTTCAGCTGTTGTGTAGGAAAAGCATAACGCAAACGGATTTATTCGATTAGATGGGGTAATTAGCTAGGGTTTATTAGATGTGCTCATTAATTTAGGGGGAGGTTGATGGTCGGCTTTGTGCCAGGAGCGGACATTTGTGACCAGTTAATCATGCCAGCAAGATCTTAACGAAGGCATCCCAGCGGTCTTCGATGTTGTCTTTGTTGATAGGGAGCAGCGTTTTGCGCATCGTTATCCCATCAATGGCCGCGAGATCTGCGTCTTTTTTTACCAGGTCTGGCGCGAACCAGAGTTTAAGCGTGTGCGGATCGATGGCACATAGTCCCGCGTCAAAGAGCTTGTGGATATCAGCGCGCAGCAGCAGACCGTTTTTAAAGCTCGCGCCACCTTTGCGAGCGTGGGCTTTAAGGTGTGCGGCTTCGCAGCGTACCGCAATGGCATTCGTGTAGACGCAACGGCCACCGCAGTTAAGCATCACATCTTCACGGAATTTCCCCTGATCACGACGGCGACGGCCATAGAAGGGTACATCTTCTTTATGTTCGCGTTCTTCAGCCAGCGACCGTTCGGCTCGAGGTTCTTCAGCCTGGGGTTCTTCGGCCACCACGGGTTCAGGTTTGACCGCATTCGGTTCTTCCCAGGTTCCCAGGAACATGGCAACGCGCTGGGGCATTTTGACACGATTCAAAATCCCAAGGTGCGCTTTTTCCCAGGCCAGGAATTCTTCCAAACGACTTGCTGGACAACCATGTTTAAGCGCTGGATGGGGGGATTCCTTTTTGACTGGAGCGGGCGCGGGAGCAGATAACGTCGTGCTACTACTGCCTGTGCTGTAGCTGCTGCGGCCACCCACATGGCGTTTAACCGAATTTCCTTCGACCAGGATTTGCTTGTCCTCGTCGATCTGACGCTGGAAGAATGCCTCAATTTGGGTGTAGTTCAGCTTGAAGTGGCGCATAACTGCGCCACGGAAAGCCAAACGAACTTCTTCGTTACGATTTGGCGGGCAAGCACGGTCAACGCGCTGGGAAGCATAGGTATCATTCCCCCAGGCTTGCGTACCGTAACGGCTAAATATGACCGTCCAGTTTTTCCCCGATTGGCTGCGATAAACCTTACCATCGCAGACGAACACGAACGGAGACGAAATAATAAACCCGTGAACTTCCATAGCCATTTTAATCCACCTCAACCAGCTTTTTTTCCAGTCCACTCCTTCGAGATCGACCTTGCCAACTTATTTCTGTCAACAATTGCCGTAAGCATAAATGTAGTGACCTGCATTTGAAATCGGTTCGACCTGCATTTACGATTAGCTTGACCCGCTCCCCGTTCGTTAACACATAGCAACGTTAGTAATGCATCCTACGCGGTAATAACAATTGCGAGCTTCCGCTACTCGCTCTTAGCTACCTGTCAACGTGGTCAATATCCTTTACCGCAGCCGAGGTGTACAAAATATCACCTTAACGTACAATAATTTTCGATATCCAAACTGACCCCTAAGCGAACAGCAGAAATTTGCACTAATCTGCCAACTTAAAAGATGACTATCGAAGTCGTCGCTATTCATTCATTAGTTTTTCAGAACAGGTTTTTAACAACGCACTTAACTCTTACCTTCAAGTCTCACAATCAGCGAACGTAAAAAATCCATGAACCGCTGAGCTGGAGCTGACAGGGATTGTCCGGCGTTGGTTACCACGCCGACGTCCATGTAGGTGATACAGTCTTCAATCGTCCGACGAATGACGCGCTGACCGTTTAGCGACCAGGGGCGATAGACCAAGTTGGATAAGATTGTGATACCGTTGCCCTGGGCTACGAGGCTGCGAACGGTTTCAAAGGAGTTACTGCGAAACTGGACGGAGGGCTGATAGCCAGCGTGCTGCCAGATATTGGTGATCACCTTGGGATATTGATCGGTTTCCAGCATCAAAAATGGCAGCTTCACGATATCCCTCAGGCGGATAACAGACTGACTCAGCAAAGCGTGTCCCGGGGCAATCCAAAGCTGGCGTAGCGATCGAATAATGGTTTCGACCTCCAGATCACTGTCGCGCTGTATGTTCGATGTGAGCAGTAGACAAAAATCAACCTGCTGCTGGCGCAGAGCAGCCAGCAGGTCAGGCGCTGTAGCCTCGAAATAGTCAATTTCCAGTAAGGGGAAACGGCTTTCAATGTCACTCAGTATCTCTGGTAGTAGGTAAGCCGAAAGTGTCTGAGCTATCCCTATCCGCACTTTCCCGGCAGTGGTTTCCGGTTGACGATGCAAATCCTCCAAGGCGATGTAGCTGTTGCTGATGATTGTGCGGGCATGCGTCAGAAAGCGATCACCGGCCAAAGTAAGCCGGATCCCTTTTGGCTGACGCAGAAAGAGCTGTACATCAAGCGCCTCTTCCAGATTACGTAACGCGACAGTCATGGAAGACTGCGAAACGTGACAACGGCTGGCAGCTTTAGAAACTTGCAATGTTTCTGATAATGCTATGTAAAACTCAAGTTGCCTGAGGGTAAATTTCATAGTTTAAAACGATGCCGTCTGAGCAAAAAATTATATTAGCATCTCTATTTTCATCGCGGTAATGTTCTAGGTAACAAAATGTATTATTAAGGGGTATGACTATGCCTTATTTCTTACTAACTCTCGCTGCATGCTTTTGGGGCGGAAATTATGTGGTAGGACATCTGTTAGTCAGTCTTGTTGATCCTGTTCTATTATCCTCTGCTCGCTGGATATTTACTGCCATATTGCTGGTTGCACTCTATTACAGGCAGATTCGCGGGCAATGGAATGCTATGCAACGTTCTTTTCACATAATCACCTTTCTAGCTTTGTTTGGACAGGTATTATTCCCACTGACTCTGTATGTTGGCCTGCAATATACCTCCTCGCTTAATGCTGCCATTTATTTATCTACTACTCCAGCATTGGTCTTATTGATCAATAAAAATATTTTCAAAGAAAAAATAACAATTCAGAATATCGTTGGCGTTATTATCAGCTCTTTCGGTGTGATCTGTCTGGTGATGCAGGGGGACTTATGGCACCTGGACACCCTAAAGCATCTCAATCGTGGCGATCTGTGGACGATGGGCTCGGCAGCAAGCTGGGCGGTATATTGCGCGTTTCTACGTCTTAAGCCTCGTGAAGTGGGGGGAAATGCGTTTGTAGCCGTTAGCGCGACGATAGGTGCTGTAGTGCTTCTTCCAATATTGATTTTCTCTATGGCAAAAAATGGTATTCCGCCGCTTGCCGAATTTAGCCACAGCAGTTTGGTTATTGGTCTGCTGTACCTGATTATTTTTCCGTCGTGGCTCTCGTATTTGTTATGGAATAAAGGTATTCAGGCAATTGGTGCGACGCGTGGAGAAGTGTTTTCCCATTTTATCCCACTGAGTGGTGGTTTATTCAGCGTGATGTTTCTTAGTGAACCATTGCATTTATATCATCTGGTCAGCGCATTACTGATTGTCTGCGGTATTGCACTATGCTCAGGCAAATCAGCGAAACGAGCATTCAACTAATTTTTTCTTGCTCGGCAATTGTTACACGCTTATGCCTGAAATATATATTTTTAACGGAGAAAAAATAGCAGGAGGCTTTCTGCCAGTATGTTTACCGGACCATACACCTGGCATACAGGGTTTAGCATCGATGCGAATGATGAATACTTATTAATTTGGGGAGATATTGTGCATTATCCTCATATTCAGTCAGCACAACCGGATGTTTCAATCTTATTCGACAGTGACCCTGCTCAGGCCAAGAAAACAAAAAAATGCATCATGAGAAAGGCTGCCAATGAAAAACTGATTATTGCAGGTATGCATATGAGTCAGTCAGGGTTGCCTGCGTGCCTCGAAAGGGTAGTGGATACCGCATTTTCGAAAGCGAAAAATGAATGAGAATACCCTACGGGTTTATTCAGAACAGCACTTTTCAGTGTACTCCATTATCTGCTTCTGGCACAAAATGGGAGAGAAAAATGAATCGAAAGTCTGCTCTGAGCATGGTGTGTGGAGGGGAGGCACTAACCACCACTATTAATATTGCGCTATATTAATCAATTGGAAGAAACTCAATTTAAGCATTTACGCTTACTTTATACTAAGATGCTTTAAGGTATCATTTAAGGCAAAGACGGATTTATCAACATGAACAGAACAGAACGACTTCTCGAATTGCTACAGATTTTAAGGTCGCGAAGATACCCGATCACAGCATTTTCACTCTCAGAAAGGTTAGGAATAAGTGTTCGCTCCATTTATAGAGATATAAGAACGCTACAGCATCAAGGAGTGTGTATTGAAGGTTGTGCTGGAATTGGTTATATCGTTAAATCTGATTTTCATTTGCCCCCCTTAAATCTTTCCCATGACGAGATCAATGCTATTACACTTGGATTAAATTGGGTGTCTAATAATACAGATGGTGACTTCAAAAAAACCGCAAGGGCTGCACTTGCAAAAATACACTCTGTCATTCCCGGTGAGTTAAAAAACCTGATCGAGAATCAATCCTATATCACAGGTCCTTCAGAAAATAATGTGATTTTTTTTAAAAATATCCACGATGCTATAAAAAATCAAATGAGAGTAAAAATAAATTATTGTGACAAGAAGGATGTTTTATCTTTTAGAGTCATTTGGCCCATCGCATTAGTATATATGGAGTCATGTTGGCTTTTGGTTGCATGGTGTGAAATGAGAAATGATTTTCGTCATTTTAGGGTTGATAAAATTCAAACATTCTTACAACTGGGTTCTACTTATAGTGAGAGTAGATTGATTTTATTGAAAAAATGGAGAGAGAAAGAAAAGATCGGCGTGGAGAGCGAGTACTGACAAAAACTGTCACAGCTAATTTGTATACTGCTTCCAGATATAAGGCTCACATCCACTTCAATGAGGGTATTATGAATTTCAAGAATAAAGTAGCAGTTATAACAGGAAGCACCACAGGGATAGGTGAAGTTGTCGCAGAGCAATTACACAAAAATGGTGCAAAAGTTGTTATTGTATCCCGCTCATCAGAGGAGGCTAAACAAAAAGCAGAACTATTATCCTCACATGGACCTCAAGCGCTTGGGATCGGATGTGATGTATCACAGCCAGAACAAGTACGACAAATGATAGATGACGTTATAAAAAAATTCGGCAGACTTGATTATGCTGTAAATAATGCAGGTTTAACAGGTGAGCATGATAAAAACATAACAGAGCAAACTGTCGATAATTGGGATAAGGTTATTGCCACCTCATTAAGCGGTGTTTTTTACTGTCTAAAATACGAAATACCTCAGATGATGAAGTCTGGTGGTTCCATCGTTAATTTATCTGCAGTTAATGGTCTGGTTGGCATTCCTGGGTTGGCACCTTACACCGCAGCTAAACATGGTATAATCGGACTAACCCAATCTGCAGCACTAGAGTTTGCATGCAAAGGCATTCGAATCAATGCAGTCGCCCCAGGGTATGTCCAAACCACGCGAATGAGTGAATTCCCAGAAAACATCTTACGCAGTTTCGCAAATAGCCACCCTATGAAAAGAATGGCAAAAATGCAGGAAGTGGCAAATTTCATATTATTTCTACTGTCAGATAATTCAGCGTTCTGTACTGGAGGTGTTTATCCAATTGATGGGGGTTATTTAGCTGAATAAAATTAAATTTTACCGTAGCAATTGCCACATTGAGAGTGGTTTAAATAAATCCAATGGGAGCGACAGAATACCTGTGGTTAGCATTTATACTGCAGCGCTAATAACAAGCGAATTGACTGTGTGAATATTATTTTACTCCTTTGGTTCTTACTTCACGCCGTTAACTACGTCAGGTGTTGGATGTGAATTCAACAGGTCATAACAACGATATACTTACACTAATTATTTATGCTAATCAGAAATTTTCATTCGTTTAAACATCACACGCCTTCACTAGTATACATTAACTTCACAACTGAATAAGGTTATCACGATGAGTGAATTAATCCTCCCGGACTATCAGGATGTCGTGGCAGCGGCTGAACGTATCAACGGTTTCGCCCATAAAACGCCGGTTTTCACCTCAATCTCAGCCAACAATATGTCAGGGGCTAGGTTGTTTTTTAAATGTGAAAATTTCCAGCGTACTGGTGCCTTTAAATTCCGCGGAGCCATGAATGCGTTAGCGCAATTTTCTATGCAGCAAAAAAAGTATGGGGTGGTTGCTTTCTCATCTGGCAACCACGCTCAAGGCATAGCGCTATCAGCAAAACTGCTGGGGATACCGGCAACCATTGTTATGCCAAAGGATGCACCGGCAGCAAAAGTCGCTGCTACTAGGGGCTATGGTGCGGATGTGGTTATGTATGACCGTTATACCGAAGACCGCGAAGAGATTGGTCGGGCACTGGCAGAAAAACATAGTATGACTCTCATCCCCTCCTATGATCACCCGGATGTCATTGCCGGGCAAGGGACGGCAACCAAGGAGTTGTTTGAAGAAGTAGGCGAACTTGATGCGCTGTTTATCAGCCTCGGCGGTGGTGGTTTGCTGGCTGGTTCGGCACTAGTTGCACGTCATCTTTCGCCCTTATGCAAAATTTACGGTGTTGAACCGCAAGCAGGTAATGACGGACAACAATCGTTGCGCTGCGGAAAAATCGTTCATATCGAAACGCCGGAAACCATTGCTGATGGTGCTACGACGCAACATCTCGGCGAATACACCTTTCCGATCATTCAAAAAAAAGTTGATGATATCCTTACCGTCAGCGATGGCGAATTGGTTTCCTGTATGCGTTTTTTTGCCGAACGGATGAAAATGGTAGTGGAACCAGCTGGTTGTCTGGGTTTTGCCGCAGCATTAGCACATAAAGAACACCTGCAGGGGAAGCGTGTAGGGATTATCATCAGCGGCGGCAACGTCGATATCAGTCGTTACAGCCAGTTGATTACAGGATGAGTAATTCGCAAAGAACGCGGCTTTATTCGATTGATTACCGGCCGATTGGTTAACCAATCGGCCGGTTTTCGGGTGGAATAAGGGCACAGGTCTGTTATCTGAAAAACTGGATGGAAAAAGTTATGTTCTGGTGGTAGTAGCAGCCGAAGAGGCGGTAATATCCCACTATGATTCGGCTCAATATGAGCTATTGAGCCGAATCATGATCAGAGCATATTTTCCAGAAATTCGGCTTTCATAGTAGCTTCGAAGGGAATTATTTCAGCTTTAGCGATATTTAGCTTTTGGAACGGATCCTGCCTAAGACGTTCTTCCAATAATTCGGCACTGTCGCATTTTGCGATAATGATACCTCCATTACGTGGAACTCTTCTTCCTGAAGCTAAAAATACACCATCTGAGTAACCTTTTTTAAGCCATTCAATATGTTCTGGAATTTGAGAGTCAACTTGTTCAAGTGGTTTGATATAGGTTAAAACAACAATATAAATAATACTCATTATATTATTCCTAGGAAGGGATGTCTTGAAATAGTATCACTTTATAAGGTAAGGACTAAGTAACCCTATAACTTTCCACCATATTCGGGTCCGCGCCATGCCCATAGCGGTAGAGCCAACTAAGCTGAAGGGCCGCTTTGAGCTGTGAGTTCAACGGGTCGATGCAACGCTATCCTTAATCAAGGAGGACGTTCGTGAACAAGAGGCACAACTTTTCACCTTAGGGACCTAAATGTGGTCTGAAGCCCTACCGTACGAAAACGTACGCTAAGTACGTTTTTTGAACAGATAGTCATCAAGCCCTGCGACAATATGACCATCACAGAGGCCATTCATCCGTTTTTTCCGCTTGCTTCAGTGGCCTTAGCTGGCCTTTTGTTACCTGCTCCGTAAGTGTGAACGTGTCATTTCTCAGAGTAGGAAATGCGGTATCCATTACCAGCACTGAGAATGTTAGCAAACCCGGCCTGGCCTAAATGCATGCCTGCAATAATCAGTTTTTCCCTGACCGCTTTTTCCAGAATTTTCTTCCGTGTTTCTTCGGCCAGAGCGGGATCGGTGTCAAACAAAATGGAAACAGCCGGTTGTGCTGACTGAATATGAGGGTAATGGACGATGTCTCCCCATATTAATAAGCATTGAGCATCCGAATCAATGCGAAAGCCTGTATGTCCCGGCGTATGGCCTGGTAACCATACCGGGAGAATGCCATCTGCTATTTTATCCCCGTTAAAAAAACTCACGTTCTGCGCATAAGCGTGTAACGTCTGGCGGACCAGTCCAAAATTACGTTGCCCGCGCTCATTCGCTATTTTTAGTTTTTTATCATCCTGCCAGTGTTGCGCTTCGAGAGGATGAAGAATAATTTCAGCATGTTTATAGACTGGCCGTTTTTCAGCATCCAGCAGGCCACCAATATGATCCGGATGGCAGTGCGTCAATAAAACAGTATCCACGTCGTCAGGGCTGACGCCAGCGGCTGCAAGGTTTGCTTGAAGTTGCCCCCCCACGTTGTTCAGCGGTCCTGCGCCGGTATCAACCAAAATGACTCTTCCCCGACCGCGGATAAGGTAACAGTTTATATGGATATTGCCGGGCTCATCGATTCCGGCGTTATATTGAATGACGTCCGCATCAGCTTTTTCAATGCCTGACAGTAAATCCAGACTGGCTGACATAGTGCCGTCACTCAGCGCAGTTATCTGAAAATCTCCAATCTGACGGAATGGGAAGGGTTGATGGCTCATAAATACCTCTGGATTAGTTTCGGGCGAATATGTGTTCTGCCGGGTATGGTTTCTCTTTTAAAGCACTCTGCAACTGCGATGTAAGAGGCTCGTAGAGGTCCACCTCGGGCACATCTGTAAATCGCGAGGCAATTTCAGAAGGCAAAACGTATGCAACGCGATATTCAGGTGTTTTATCCAGGCCCACCGCCAGCATTTCCAGCCCACGATATCCCATTTCTGTATCTAAAAAGTCTATGGGTTTTGAGCTCAATAGCAGAATTTCATCAGAAGATATGTTTGGAGCAAGGTCTTCAGCTTCATACAGGTTACGATGCCAGTCAGTAATGCAGCTCTGCCAACGAGCGAAATTACCTCCTCCTTTTAAAAAGTAATCATCACGACTAAGAGTATCCGCATCTTTAACAGTATGAATGGCAAGGTAAACAGGGCAGCCGGGTGTGACGGCACGAAAGCGTTGAGATGTAGTGAACCCAGTAACAGATATCAATGCGGGCAATTTTTGCTGGTTGTAAAAGGCATTCCATTCTGCCTCGCTTTCAGAATCGTTATACGAGCATTCCACGGTATACCACATCAGTTCATCTCCACATGAGTCATAGACACAAGCAAAAACAGTTGCTCAATGATTTTTCATCATGCTACAAGCTGGTTATACGACTTAAAATCGATAATAAGTCACGAATTAGTGACATTCAGTCAATGAAATCAGATTGCAGGCTCAGAGCAGGGAACAGTTTTCATGCGCAGAAAAATACCCAGTAGTGCGTCACTTCAGGCTTTTGATGCCGCTGCAAGGCATGGTAATTTTGCCCGTGCTGCAGAGGAATTATCGTTAACGGAAGGGGCCATTAGCCGTCAGATTGCGCGACTTGAATCTTTGCTGAACTGTAAGTTGTTCGATCGTGTGGGAAGCAGGGTAAAGCTCAACCCTGTCGGCGCGCGGTATGCGCATCACGTACGTGAAACGCTCGACAGGTTAGAAAGGGATACGCACTACATAATGGGAATGCCAGAGGGTAGTAAGAGTCTGGATATCGCCGTCCTGCCAACCTTTTCCAGCCGTTGGCTTATTCCCCGCCTGAACGGCTTTAAATCTTCGTACCCGGACATAACGTTAAATATTGCTGCCAGAACCGATCCTTTCATTTTGCCCGGAAGTGGCTTTGACGCTGTGATTCATTTTGAACATTCCGCATGGGCAGGCATGCGTATGCAATTTCTGTTTCAGGAAAATCTGGTGCCCGTGTGCCATCCGGCACTGTTAACAAATAATGACGTCAATAAACAGCTAAACGAACTTCCGCGGATTCACCGTCGACAGAACCCTGATGCATGGCATCACTATGCCCGGGAAAGTGGGATACTTCTCGATAATCCGGCTCAGGGTGTTCGCTACGATCTTCATGAAATGGCCATCGCTGCCGTAATGGTGGGACAGGGCGTGGCACTGGTACCGCATATGTATATCGAGAATGAGTTGAGTCGTGGCATGCTTGTTTCGCCCTGGCCAGCATCAGAAAGCCTGAGCAAAAAATTCTGTTTAGTAAAACCGACGGAAACTGGAATAAATGAAGCGGCGCTAGAGAATTTTGAACGCTGGTTGCTTGCTGAAATGAATACGCTGGAAAGATCCTCTTAATGCCGAAGTATGACGTTACGTCCGCTTTTCGCTCACAACGGACCTTGGAATTGAAAGCAGAGGGACTACCTGACACAATTTTGTACAGTGAAGAGTCGGTCGTTGTTAACGTTCAGATTTTCAATGTCTCAATGACCATCCGCAGGGCGGGGGAGACGTTGCGATGAGGGTAATAGAGAAACAATCCCTCCATTCGCAGGCTGTAACGCTGCAACACCCTGATAAGCTTACCGTGTTCTAAATCATCCGCTATCAGTTCAACAGGAACATAGGCCAATCCTAAGCCCAACCGGGCGGCTTCTGCCTCCATATAGCTGTCAGATAAGGCCCATTGTCCTTCAGGACGATGGGTAATTTTTTTATCATCCTGATTGAGTTCCCACTGGTATACGCTGCCGTCGGCAAACTGATAGGCGATGCAGGGATGCGCCTTTAAATCCGCCGGGGTTTGCGGAAAACCATAGCGACGAAAATGTTCCGGAGTTCCTACAATCGCCATCTCCATATCGGGCGTGATGCGTACCGCGACCATACCCTGGCCGACTTCAGGCCCCAGGCGGACGCCGGCATCGAATCTTTCCTCGATGATATCCACGAACCGGCTCTCATTCATCAGTTCAAGCCTGATATCAGGATAGCGCTGTTTAAATACCGCAAGCTTTGGCAGCAGGCATTTATCAATCGCGTGCTGGCTGGCATTGATACGTACCGTACCGGAGGGCGTCTCACGGTAGTGCGCCAGCGTGGCAAGCCCACGATCTAACGTATCAAATCCAGATGCCGTCTTCTGGTAGAGCTGCTCGCCAGCTTGCGTCAGCGACAGTTTACGCGTGGTGCGCACCAGCAGCTGGACGCCCAGCCTTTCTTCAAGCTCGCGAACAGATCGGCTGACTCCTGACTGAGCAAGACCCAGCCGCTGAGCCGCTGCGGTGAAACTGCCTTCCCGCACCACCTGCATAAACAGGTACAGCTCGTTGTAGTTCTCCCTTTTCGCCATTGAAAAATCCCCCCTTCATGCCAGCAATCTCAGCATTCATTTATAACAATATGGTATCAATCTTAGCAATAATCGCCCCCTAATCAGCACTAATTCTGCTCACTATAATGACCCCATCAAAGCAAAGCACCGCAGCGTTGTCCGTTGGAAACCTGTATCTCTCTGTTGTTTTTTATGGGGATTTTTATGAAAGCCTTCACCCGAACGCTAAAAACCGCGATGCCGGCCATGCTGCTATTCGCATCATTAAGTGGAGTCACGACAATGAGTTATGCTGATTCAACCCATCCTAATGCCCCTGTGTCCATGACAGATAAATGGGATAAAACGTTCGCCGAGAGCCAGAAAGTCGAACATCGTAAAGTCTCGTTCCCGAACCGATATGGCATCACCTTAGTGGGCGATCTTTACCTGCCTAAAGACCGTGGCGATCGCAAGCTGGCGGCGATTGCGGTCAGTGGGCCATTTGGCGCAGTGAAAGAGCAATCCAGCGGCCTGTATGCGCAGACGCTGGCGGAACAAGGGTTTGTTACCCTGGCGTTCGATCCTTCTTACACCGGGGAAAGCGGCGGCTATCCGCGAAACATCGCCTCACCGGATATCAACACGGAAGATTTCAGCGCGGCCGTGGATTTCTTAGGTCTGCAAAAAGAGGTGGATCGCAACCGTATCGGGCTGCTCGGTATTTGTGGCTGGGGCGGCATGGCGCTTAACGATGCCGCGATGGATACCCGCGTTAAAGCGGTGGCTACCAGCGTGATGTATGACATGAGCCGGGCGATGGGTCATGGTGTGGGGGATGGCAAAGATCGTTATTCAACCGCCGATCGTCGTGCTGTTCTGCAGTATCTGAATGAACAGCGCTGGAAGGATGCGCAGAGCGGAACGTTCGCTCACGGTGGCCATGATATTAATGTCGACAGCAACGGCAAGGTCAGCGCGGGCGAGCGTATTCTGCCAGAAACGCTGCCGGCAAATCCTCATCCGGTACTGAAAGAGTTCTTCGATTACTATCGCATGCCGCGCGGCTTCCACGAACGTTCCGTTAACTCTACCGGGGCGTGGACGGCAACGATGCCGCTGTCATTTATGAATATGCCGCTGCTGAGCTACGCCAATGAAATCACCATCCCGACGCTGATTGTGACCGGTGAGAAAGCGCATTCACGCTATTTTGCTGAAGATGCTTACAAGGCTGTTGGCAGTAAAGACAAAGAGCTGGTGGTGGTGCCTGGGGCAAATCACGTGGACTTGTACGATAACGAGGCCGGAAAAATACCTTTCGCGAAATTCGAACAATTTTTCCAGACCAAACTGAAATAAACCCTCTCCTGAATTGATGCAAAGCCACCCGCCATAGAGGCCGGTGGCTTTTATCCTGACCTTCGTGAAATTTCACTATGTCGACGCTAAACCAAACACCATCACCTCATCATCAGCGCGCATACTGGGGCGGTATTTTTGCCATGACCCTGTGCGTGTTTGTGCTGATTGCTTCTGAATTTATGCCCGTCAGCCTGCTCACGCCGATTGCCCGTGACCTGGGCGTGACGGAGGGGTTGGCAGGGCAGGGGATTGCTATCTCCGGCACGCTGGCGGTTCTGACCAGCCTGACGCTTTCAACGCTAGCTGGAAAGATGAATCGTAAATTCCTGCTATTGGGAATGACGGTTCTGATGGCCGTATCGGGGCTTATTATTGCGCTGGCTTCCAGTTATCTGATGTATATGGTCGGTCGCGCGATGATTGGTGTGGCGATTGGCGGATTCTGGTCGATGTCTGCGGCAACGGCGATTCGTCTGGTGCCGCAGCAACAGGTCACGCGTGCGCTGGCGATTTTCAACGCCGGTAATGCGCTGGCGACGGTCGTGGCCGCGCCGCTGGGAAGCTATCTGGGTGCCACGGTCGGATGGCGAGGCGCTTTCTTGTGCCTGGTGCCTATCGCGGTTGTCGCCTTTATCTGGCAGTGCATCAGCCTGCCCGGCATGGATGCGAATAAAAGCCACACGTCACCTGGCGCGGTATTCCGCATACTTAGCCGCCGTGTGATTGCGGTTGGCATGCTGGCCTGTGGCCTGTTTTTCATGGGCCAGTTTACACTATTTACCTATGTGCGCCCGTTCCTGGAGTCGGTGACGCGGGTTGATTCCTCAGGTTTGTCGTTGATTTTGCTGATTATCGGCGTAACAGGTTTTATCGGCACGCTGGTTGTTTCGACATTCCTCAACAGAAAATTTTACCCCACGCTGATGGCCATACCCGGACTGATGGCCGCCATTGCCATCGGCCTGATGCTGACCGGGCATCAGCTCTGGACGGTTTCTCTGTTGTTAGGGTTCTGGGGCATGCTGGCCACTGCCGCGCCAACCGGATGGTGGGCATGGATTGCGCGTACGTTACCTGATAACGCTGAAGCCGGAGGCGGGCTCATGGTCGCGGTGATTCAGCTCTCCATCGCCCTTGGATCAACGGCAGGAGGCATCGTGTTTGACCACCTCGGTTGGCAGAGCACGTTTGCCATGAGTAGCGTGCTGCTCCTTTACGCCGGGGTACTGACATTTTTCACCGCCCGCCAGAAGGTCAGCACGTCTTAATCCGGCGAAGGCCCGCGCTCCAGAAACGTGGAAAGCGCAATATAGCTGCGTACGGAGCGTACGCCCTCAAGGCTCTGAATCTCCATCAGGAAATTTTCCAGCGATTCGGTATCGGCGGCGCGTACTTTGATAAAGACGCAGCCGTCGCCGGCAACGGTGTGCAACTCTTCCACTTCCTTGCGGCTGGTGAACTGCAAAAGGGCGCGTGTTGCTTGATAGCTACTGGTGTCGATAACCAGGAACGTTAACAGCGTCCGTCCCAACTTGCAGCCATCCAGGACCGCTACGGTACCCTTGATCACTCCATCGCGCTTCAGTCGTTTTACGCGATCGTGAACCGCCGGGGCTGATAAGTTCACAATCTCACTCAATTCCGTGTAGCTGCGACCTGCGTCCTCTGCCAGGGCACTTAATATTTTTCGGTCAATGGCATCCAGTTCCGCCGGTTTATGTCTTGTCTGCCGAATACTATCTTTTTCTTTATCAAATGCGCTCACAGGGCTTCTCAGTCTGAATGAAAATATGAATATACTTAATTCTACCTAATATTATTAAGCCACAAAACGAATAATGGAGTTGCAATGCCTATCGCACTTTTCGCCCTCGCCGTGGGCGCATTTGGTATCGGCCTGACGGAATTCGTCATCGCCGGGATCCTCCCACAAATCGCCGCAGAATTTAGCGTCAGTATCCCGAAAGCGGGAATGATGGCGACGTCATACGCGCTGGGCGTATTTATTGGTGCACCGCTGTTAACGATTGTCGGCGCGAAGATCCCCCGCAAGGCCATGCTGATTGCGCTGGCGGGTATCTTTACGATCGGTAATATCATGACGGCCATCGCGCCAACCATGGAGATTGCGATTGTCGGCCGTATTATCACCTCCTTTAATCACGGGGCCTTTTTTGGTATCGGTTCGATTATTGCCGCATCGCTGGTGGCGCCCGGGCGTCAGGCAAGCGCCATTGCCTTTATGTTTTCGGGGCTGACATTAGCCAATCTTCTCGGCGTTCCTGCGGGGACCTGGCTTGCACAGACCTTTAGCTGGCGGCTGGTATTCTGGATCATTGCCGGTATCGGGCTGCTGACGATGGCAAGTGTAACCCTGCTGGTTCCGCATATTGCGAGAGGCAAAGCGATTGCTTTACGTAACGAACTGAGAGCCTTTGTTGACCCGCAGGTGCTGCTGGTTATGGGGATCACGATTTTCGGCCCGGCTGCCTTTTTCACCTCGATTACCTACATTGCCCCTATGATGGTGCAGGAGGCCGGTTTCTCCTCAGGCGGCGTGGCAGGGTTAATGGTGCTGTTTGGTCTGGGGCTTGCCGTTGGCAACTGGATTGGTGGGCGCTTCGCTGACCGCTCTCTGTTTGGCACGCTATTCGTTACCCTCGCGGCTCAGGGGCTGGTGCTGCTGGTCTTCTGGGCGGGTGTTGAAAGCCAGTGGGTTGCCAGCATCTCAGTCTTCCTGATGGCGGCGTTCGGCTTCGCGACGGTCTCACCGATTCAGAAACTGGTAATGGAGCGCGCCAACCATGCGGGAGCTCCGACAATGGCGGCCTCGGTCAATATCGGCATGTTTAATCTGGGAAATGCGCTGGGGGCATGGGCCGGTGGGGTAACCATTGCTGCGGGTTTTGGACTGGCTTCTCCGAACTGGGCGGGCGCAATTCTGTCCTTCATTGCGTTGGGCCTCGCTGTTCTTGCGTGGCAAAGTGCGCGTAAAGGTTATATTTTGCCGGTACTTGAATAAGTTACACAAGGCGATGAGCGCCCACTATGGGTTGGGCGCTCTTTTAAACGATTTAGGTGATTTTCTAAAACGCCTACTGCAGATTTTTCTCCTTCAGGAATTGACTCACCAAATCAGCAATCTGCACATTATTGAGATCAGAGAACGGGAAGTGGGTATTCCCTTTGATTCCCACTTCAGGCAGATGTGTCACCGTGACATCCCCACCATGCTTGTTCACCACGTCACGCCACTCACGAGCCATCGCCAGCCTTACGCGCCAGCTGTCCTGCGCGGGCATGGCTACCGGTTTATCCGGTATGTTATCGCCGTAAATAATCAGAATCGGGATTTTGGTCAGTGCCATAAACTGCTCCATTGGCACAGGCTCACCCTTCAGCGTGTCGAACGCGCTTGGCATAGGGGCAGGGAGTTCTTTTTCCGGGAAGACAAAGCTGCTGCCAGGCTCGAAGGCGACAATGGCTTTGACCTTGTCATTTTTCATCGCCGTGTACCAGCCTGGTCCGCCACCCTGAGAGTGGGTGAAGAGGATAGCGGGGCCAGATTTATCCACGACGGCGGACATCGCATCAGAGATGACATTGATATCAAACGGCCCGGTGTTCGGGGTCATCTGACGGAAATACTGATTCAGTGCTTCTTTGTCGTGAGAGAACTGAACACCTTTAAAATATTCTGGCCACACGCCAACGCGGAACTGGTTGAACCACATTTGTTCATCCGGTTTAGGCGTAACCGTACCTTCTACCGTCGTGCGTCCGGCGCTGCCACGGCGTGGCTGATCGACAAGATAAGTTGAGAATCCGCGACGCAGGAATATGTTCTGGAACCCTTCGCGACCATCCGGCGTGCTTTCCCAGGTGCGGGAGAACTGACCTGCGCCGTGCAGCATGACGATAGGGTATTTATGCGGATTTTCCGGAATCTGGTAGAACACAGACGCATGATCGCCATGCCAGGTTTGGCCAGCAGAATCCAGCGGCTTTTTCGCGTCAAATGTTCCTGGGGCGGTGATGATAGTACCACCTGCAGAGAAGCTTCCCTGTTCCTGAATGACCAGCGGCTCGGCGTATACCGACTGAGTCACCAGGCCACCCGCCATTACGCAGATGGCCAGCGTTTTTAAGACAGTCTTCAAGATTACATCCTCTGTTATGTTTGCCGTTCAATCATATCTGAGTTGCCAGCGTGAATTATTTAGCACCCCTGATTGCCCTTATTTGGCAGACTCATGAATGCGCACGATTAGCCGCGTATCGTCTCTGACCAACTTACCTTATTTGCTGTCGAGCGCCTGCTGCAACGCCTTTTCAGCGCGCGTTGCTGCATCACTTTCGCCATGTTCACGCAGAACCTGTGCCAGCTGGCGCAGCTGCGCTGCCGTCAGGCCGACCCGCATGCTGGCTCGGGTATGCGACAGCAGTTGTGATTCGACGCCCGGCGTGGCCGCTAATGCGCCAACCGTTGCCAGCTCGCGGCTTTGCCAGTCGAGGTTATCGCGGGCGAAAATGTCGCCAAAAAGATGCGCTTGCAGGAACTGATTAATGACCGGGGAAAAATCAAACAGCGGGCCCTGGACGGGAGCGCCTGAGATTTTTGTCTGGTTTGCGGTACCGACACGGCGAAGCTCATCCCCGACAGGGACCGGGGCAACCGGTTCTTTACCCTCAACGTCTTCGATGCCACGTTGTTTACGTGCTTCGACGACCTTCATCAGTTCATTAAGCGCATTCAGGCTACGGGGGAAGCCCGTATAGGCATAAAGCTGGACGAGAATCTCTTTGGTTTCGTTTACCGTGAGTCCGGCATCCAGCCCCTGATTAAGCGTAGTATTCAGCTTATCCATCTGACTGCTGGCCATCGATGCGGCAATCAACGGGATGGCCTGTTGGCGGGCTGACAGCGTATCTGAAACCGTTTGTTCGTGGTTCATTTCTGAGGCTCCTTTGTTGACGGGCGCAGCATGTGCGGCGAGACCAGAACCAATGGTCAGCACTACTGCTGCCGCTAATGCTTTAATGGGCGTGGTATTGTTCATCTGTCACTTTCTCCATCCAGTTAACGCTTTTGCCATCCACAATCCCGGTTATCGCCAGATGCGTCATCGCGCTGCCAGGCGCCGCCCCGTGCCAGTGTTTGACGCCCGCCGGACAAGAAACAACATCGCCAGCGCGGATGACCTGCACCGGCTGCCCTTCTTGTTGGGTGAGCCCAACACCCGAGGTCACAATCAGCCGCTGACCTGCCGGATGCGTATGCCAGGCGGAACGAGCACCCGGTTCAAAGGTGACATAAGCCCCGGAAACAGGGATGTCGTTATCCGGCCTGAAGAGAGGATCAACCCGGACGCGACCGGTAAAGTTCTCGGCTGGCCCATCCACCGCGTTCTGACTTCCTGCGGGGGCGATATGGACAGGGGGATTTTGTTCCGCTGCCCAGGATGAAAATGTGACGAGGGGCAGTAACAGCCCGAGGTAACGTAAATGTCTGATCATGCAAAGCGTCCTTATCTACGATGATGGGGAGGGTCTGCAATGATTCTAATCAGGGTGACATGTCGTCAGACTGACGCCAGCCTGACAATTCTGTCAGTTAACCCCTATTGGGGTGACATTGCTTTGCATTTTCTAAAAATAAAAGACCAAAGCAAAAAGCGCGTCATTAAGGCAAATAAAACAATAATGGCCAGGTAGCGGAAATAAAAAAGAAGGGCAGATTCATCGTAATCGAAAAAGGAGAAATCGACCTTCATCAGCAAATAATCGAGATAGTCCTGGCTCAGTAATCCGTACAATCCCAGTAGTGCGATGAGTGAAAAAACACCAGGCATAATGATATTTGCAACGTGTGAGCTGCCGGAGATGTTCAGGACTCGGCAAAAAAACGTGGCCAGCATTTTCCAGTGCAACCCGATATGCAGCGCCAGAATGAGCATTCCCCAGTGGACCGACGTCATGTGTACTTTTCTGACCCAGTTCGCCGGGTTGTGGAACGGCAGCGCCAGAAGAATATGTCGGGACAGCATCATGCCAGAGATAATCGCGGTCAGGATGACAACGAATGTCACTGCGTTAATGACCCTGTTCACTCTCTGCATCGTTAACGGAATAGTCGGTGACAGTAACCATAGTCGATGTCGGTTAAGGTATAAATGCAACATGATGAGCAGCGTAAAAATAATCCCCGCCCATTCATGTACGATTTCACCGTGAAGGTGAAATCCCATCAGTACCAGCAGAAGTAACGTCATCAGCGTATCCTGCATGACCTGGAAAATATAAATTTTCTTCATGTCGATGGGTTAACGCTGTGGCTGGACTTGTTTTACCCATTGCTCAACCTGCGCGGGTACGTCAGGGCCTGAAATATCATTGCGCGAGATCGAGAGCGCACGAGTGACTAACCTGGCCTGCGGCTGCATACGGGCTATTTGTCGCAGGGAGTCAGCTAACCGGCTGCCGCCATGGGTGGTAAAGGGAATGACCGTTTTACCGGCAAAGTCATTTTGCTCAAAAAGGCTATATATCACCATTGGCATGGTGTACCACCAGATGGGATAGCCAACGTAAATGGTGTCGTAATTGCTGAGATCGGGGAGCGGCGTTTTGAGTGAGGGCCTGGCGTTAGTTTGCTGTTCCTTTTCGGCAACGCGTAACAGTGCATCATGCTGGCGAGGGTAGGGGGTAGCGGTTTCAATGCGAAACAGGTCGCCGTGAGTCTGCTTCTGAATCAGTTGTGCGATAAACTGCGTGCTACCGGTCTCTGGCATATTTTTTTGTAATACGCTGGCCCCGGAAAAACCATCCACGGCATCGGGCTTCATTTCCTCGGGCTGGGAAAACCAGATAATCAGCGTGCGGGATTGTACGGTTGAATCCTCTGATGCGAACGCGGGTTGCCCTAAAAACCCCATGACCATCATCGCCAGAAAACCGCTAACTAGTTTTTTTATTCTCACTGTTTCCTCCCTTTAATCAGCAGTGGTGAGTCCTGGCTGAGATTCTGGCGCAGGTAGCCTGACATCAGACTGACGGCTCTCTGACAATTTTGTCAGCAGGCTTAGCGCGTTGGTGTCCCGATTTTGTCTCCGATATCACTCTTTCTGTACGGATTGCATCAGGCTGTTTGGCAAGCGTCAGCCCAAAGGTATTGATACCGTTCTCGCTCCGGGCAAAGACATCTCCCCGGTGCATAATGGCGACGGCGCGGACGATCGACAGGCCCAGCCCATGGTGGGTATCACTTCTCGCCCGGGAGGTGTCAACGCGATAGAACCGCTCGAAAAGTCGGTGTAAGTGTTCTGGTGCTATCGGATCGCCCGGATTTGACACTTCAACACAGGCCTGATGACCTTTTTCGCTTAAGCGCACTGTAACCGTGCTATTGGACGGCGAATGCCTTGCGCTGTTTTCCAGTAAATTAGCCAGCGAGCGGTGGAACAGTCGCCGATCGATGTGCGCGGTCACATCTCCTTCAACATCCAGAGAAAGCTGTTTTTCCGCAAATGAGGGTTCAACATACTCGGCTGTTTTCAGGGTTTCTTCTCGCAGGGACACCTTAGTCAGCTGGGAGGCATGTTCACCCGCGTGGGCATGGGACAGGAACAGCATGTCGTTAACGATAGACGTCATGCGTTCCAGTTCTTCCAGATTGGAACCCAATAATTCTTCCAGTTCCTCATGCGAACGTCGGCGCGAGAGACCCAGTTGCGTCTGGCCGATAAGGTTGGTCAGCGGGGTACGGAGTTCATGCGCAACATCGGCGTTAAAGCTGTCAAGCTGACGCCAGGCGATTTCCTGACGTTCTAACACACCATTAAATGATGACGCCAGTTGCTGCAGTTCTTCGGGCAACGCGCGGGTATTCAGGCGCTGACCATGGTCTCCCGGTGCAAGATGCTCGGCCTCTTTACTGAGTGCGCCAACGGGGCGAAGACCGATCCTTGATACGATGTATCCCAGCAAGGCGACAATCACGACGCCCAGTGCGGCTATGATGAGCAGCGTCCGGGTGAAGGCATTCAGTGTGCCCATGTACGGCGTGGAGTCGATGGCAACAATATAGCGCAGCTCAGGCCTGTCACCGTTGGCGGGGATCGTTTTCACTAACAGAAACAGCGAGCAGGCACCTTCCGATGCGCCGGGCACTTTATTAAAGCCTTCCTGTAAAGAAGACCACTGAACACCCACCGGTGGTGTTCCTCCCATGCTAAAGCGTGGGTTATCGCTCACTATCCAGTAGCGAACGCGTTCACCTTCAGAATTGGTTAATACGGTGAATTTATTGGCCAACGTCGACCAGTCGTCAGCCGAGGTGCGTGCGGTGATCCACGGGCTCATTAATGATTCCCGGAATAAAAGCTCGTTGTGCATCTGCTTTTGCAAAGAGTCATGCAAAGAGCTTCTGAGCAGGATACCGATGACGGACACAATCAGCAGCGCGGATAAGGCAAACATCAGCGCCAGATGAACGGAAATGGAACGCTCAGGCATGCTTATCCCCTTCATTTATTCGGACCGGACTTCGAGGACATACCCCATGCCACGAACGGTATGCAGCAGTTTGATATCGAAAGGCGCATCCACTTTGGCTCGCAGGCGTTTAATGGCGACTTCAACCACGTTGGCATCGCTGTCAAAATTCATGTCCCATATCTGCTCCGCAATCATCATTTTTGACAGTATCTCTCCCTGATGCCGGGCCAGAAGGCTCAACAGGGAAAACTCTTTCGCGGTCAGTTCCAGCCGTGTTCCGCCACGAAATACGCGGCGAGCCAGTAAGTCGAGATGCAGATCGTGAATTTGCAGCTGGGTGATATCTGCGCCATCCGTAGCGCGGCGACGTACCAGTGCCTGAATACGCGCCACCAGCTCAATCAGCGAGAAGGGCTTGGGGAGGTAATCATCTGCGCCAAGGCGAAGCCCTTTAACGCGTTCATCGACCGAGCCGCGAGCCGAAAGCATCAGCACCGGCGTCTGTTTGGCTGCTCGCACACCCTCAAGTACCCGGTAACCATCCATCCCCGGCAGCATCACATCAAGGATTATCGCGTCGTAGTCGAACTCCAGCGCGTAATGAAGACCTTCAGCGCCGTCTGCAGAGACATCTACCGTAAATCCGGACTCGCTCAACGCACGGTTGAGATAGGTTGACGTTTTTTCTTCATCTTCGACCAATAGCAGCCTCATCCTGTTTCCTTCTTCGGTTATCCATTCGTATGCTGTTGAGGGTAATAATAGGCATTCGTTACCAACGGCTAGCTGACATTTTCCTGACAATTCGGTCAGTTAGGGATGCGGCGTAAACTGACAAAAATGTTATTTCCCCGTCACGATGCTGACAGCCCTCTCCGCCTACTCTGAGCCTGCAAATTTGATTCCGCGAGCCTGTATAACCAGGCCGAAACGCATCGGGAGAGACCATGAAATTCACGCTTATTAGTGCAATGCTACTCACGGCAATGGCTGGGGTGACCTCAGTCAATGCGGCTGATTACAAAAAAAATCCATTCACACTCGTCTATGACGAAGCCATCACCGAAAACGTCAAAGGCAAGGTCAATATTCATCCTGTGAAATACGATCTGCAGGGCATCCAGATTGCGGCGAATGTCTATACCCCTGCTAACTACGATCCCGCCAAAAAATACCCTGCGGTGGTGGTCGCGCATCCTAATGGCGGCGTAAAAGAACAGGTTGCCGGGCTGTATGCCCAGCGCCTCGCCGAGCAGGGCTACATTACGATTACCGCCGATGCGGCGTATCAGGGCGCCAGCGGTGGGATGCCGCGCAGCGTGGATAAACCCGCTAATCGCATTGAGGATATCCATGGCATGGCTGACTACATCAGTCAGTATCCTGGCGTCGATACCGCCCGCCTTGGCCTGCTGGGTATTTGCGGCGGCGGCGGGTATTCGCTGGTTGCGGCCGAAACAGACAAACGGTTTAAATCGATAGCAACCATCAGCATGTTTAATTCAGGCCTTGTGCGCCGCAACGGCATGCAGGATTCACAGCTGGATACTATCCAGCAGCGTCTTCAGCAGGCTTCGGATGCACGTGCTCAGGAAGCCGCCGGAGGAGAAGTGCTTTACTCCGGCGATGCCAACCTGACTGATGAACAGATTGCTAAATTACCTTTTGCCTTGTATCGCCAGGGCTACGAGTACTACTGGAAAACCCACGCCCACCCGAACTCCACGTTCAAATACACCACCAGCAGTCTGCTGGATTTTATGAGCTTTGACGTAACGGACCATATCAATCTCATCAATAAACCGCTGCTGATGATTGCCGGTACAAAAGCGGATACGCTCTATATGACTGAAGATGCGTTCGCGAAGGCCACCGGTACGAAGGACAAAGAACTCTTCCTGATCGAAGGCGCTACCCATATCGAGACCTATTGGGTGCCAAAATACGTTGATGAGGCTTTGCAAAAGTTAGACGTCTTCTTCGATAAGAATATTTAGTTAGCCTCCGATGACGCCCCAGCCGCGCAGGCTGGGGTGTGTCCATCAGCTGTCGCCACTTTCCGCTGCCTTTCGCGGCGTATCGTCACGTGATGTACCCAGATTAACGAAGTTGCGGTTAAAGATAATTACGCTATTTAAATAGGCGCTATGAATGAAATTCATAGACCTAATCTGATGCAGGGAATGATAACGATGAGTCTGAGGTGTCAGGATGGATCGGGAGAGAGTGAATCGATCGCTTCACATTACGTTCAGGCGGAGAAGCAAATGTGTTCGCAAGAGCCTTTCTTCCATCTCTTATTTTTCTGCAATGTCCAGCATTACGGCAACCGTTGGCCTGGATCAGCAACCAGGCAGCTCTTTGCCATAATGCGGCGACGATGATCATCGCCAGCATCCGGCATGTCGATAAATACATTACTCTCTATAAAAGTCTGAAATATCGACCGTGTTTTCTTTCACTGATTCCATTGCAGAAATAAACGCATTTTCATGTTCTTCTTCATCCTCACGTGGTAGTGAGTTGCCATAGAAACGGCCATTTTTGTGAATGGCCAGCGAATCACTTTTCACCTGACCATTCACAATACCCTGCGCATTAATACTGACTTCGCCACCAATACAGTTGCCATTCAGCACGCCATCAATGGCGATAGCGTAAGCAATAATATCACCTTCAACGTGTCCGCTTTTTAAAATGTGGACCGTCTTCTCTGAGCGAATAATACCGTCAATACGACCATTGACGTGAATGTCACTGGTAGAGTTCAGTTCACCCTTAATAATGCAGGTTTCAGGAATAACAGCAACGGAGGGTTCCGTCTGTGCACTATGCGAAGGTTTTACCGTGATTTCTACATCGTCACCGAGGTAGGAGACCTGGGAAGAATTAAGCGATGATGCAATGTTAATATCTGCGTTGGTATCAGCAAAAGTCGTGTTTTGCCCTTTACGTTTAAACATGGTGCGGATCCCCGTCGATGATGAAAGTAAGTAAACAGCATAAATTAAACCACAGCTTAAAATAATTGCGGCAACAATCTTCCATCGAGACTTCAACGTGATGTAAAAATGTTGATCCCCTACGCCGTAATGGATGATGAGGTAAATCCAAAGCCCCCAAACCAACCACAGGAGGTTATATTGCATAAGCTTTTATGTCATCTCCTGTTTATATTTATAACTGTTAGTGTGTATTTTTACGGTATCAGTCAGAGACTTATTTCACAATAAAAAATAAACCATGCTTTATTCTGCTTGTAATAATTAAACCTTTTAAAAAATATCAACGCTATATTAACAATGGTGAAGGTGAAAGGAGTGGCTGAAAAGCTCCTGATTGCTCATTGCAACGTCTGAGATAATTTTTCTGCGATGTTTCAGAATGTATAGAGGGTCAATTTTTCGGATTTTTATTCCCTTTTGGTGATGAATTTTGTGCAGTAGTTTGAATTTTTGGCGATGAGGATCGGCATGGACAGAGAGTGTTTATCCGATAGCGGGCAAGGCGTTATCGGACAGAAGAGAGAAGATTGACGGTCAACCATGTTGTCACAGAAGTGGACTGGCGGAGCGCAGAAAGTAATATAAATGTTAAAAAGATGTATCGATGAAAAATCAGTCAAGATAAGCCGCTGTTTTTTTTAGGATGAATCTTAGTGCTGGCGGTGCTGAGGAGGGAGGCTACGGCACGGGGAGCAGGCCAGTCAGGCCTGCTCTTTCGGCAAACTCAAGGTAAACCGGGTCACGTTCGCATCCGAAGTCACCGACACTTTTCCGTGGTGTGCAGTCACAATCGATTTCACGATCGCCAGTCCGATGCCGCTACCTTCGCCTTTGCGCTGGCGGGACGGATCCACGCGATAAAAGCGATCAAACAACCGTGGTAAATGTTCGGCAGGGATGAGCGTTCCCGGGTTTTCAATGATGATGTGCACCTGTTCGTCCGCCTCTGTCAGGCGGACGGTAATGGTCTGGCCCGATGGTGTGTAGCGCATCGCGTTGGAGAGGAGATTGCTGATCGCCCGGCGCAGCATCCCGGGATCGCCGGAAACCAGACATGGACGCCCTTCAAAATGCAATCCGACTTCCCGTTCTTCCGCCAGCGCCTCAAAAAAGTCGAACACTTTACTGACTTCATCCGCCAGATTGATCGCTTTTTTCTCCGGGATCAGCTGGTTGTTATCGGCCTGCGCCAGAAACAGCATATCGCTGACCATTTTCGCCATATGGCTAAATTCTTCGAGGTTGGAATAGAGCACTTCTTCCAGCTCCTTCTGGCTACGGGGCTGGCTGAGGACAATTTCCGTTTGCGTCACCAGGTTGGTGATAGGGGTACGGATCTCATGGGCAATATCAGCAGAAAAATTGGACTGGCGGGTAAAAACGTCTTCGATACGCTCGATCATGTGATTAAACGAGAGCACCAGCCGTTCCAGTTCAATAGGCACCGACCGGGGATCCAGACGTACGTCGAGATCTTTCGAGGTGATATTTTGTATCTGTCGGCTGACGCTACGGATCGGTTCGTGGCCTTTATAAACGGCAAACAGCACGATAAAAATGATCAACATGCTGATGATCGAGGCGGTCATGATCAGCTTGTTTTTCAGATCGTTAATGTAATGCAGGTGAAAATCGATCGACAGCGCCAGATACAGGGTATAGGCCGGTTTACCGTCTACCAGCGGCCCGACCGGCAGGCGGATCATGCGCCAACTGGAATGGGTGCCGTGCCCTGCCATCTGCATCGACGGACCGTTAATCAAATAGACGTTGCCGCCCGGAACGGTTTTATCCACCGTGGCATGGGCAAGAAACTGGCGGATATCCGGCATATGAGGGGAATGAAAAAGCGCCTGCTGGTTAGCATCTTCCAGCGAAATAATGACGTTTGAGTAGCCGGCCACCACGTTTTTCAGGATCTCCAGACGGCGGGATTCCGGCTCGTCGGAGGGGCCAAGGATACGTTCGAGGGTGGCGCTGATTTCAGTTAAATCGTTGATGTCTTGTTCGGCAAAATGCACTCTGACCGACTGAATCATGATCCAGGCAAAGGCAAAAAAGGAGGCAATGGTCGCGAGGCTGATAAAAAAGGTCAGGCGCGTCGCCAGCGAAAAAGGGCGGGATAACCGCTTACTGACCATCCGGCACCTCAAGCACATATCCCACGCCACGCACGGTCTGAATCAGCTTAGGCTCAAAGTCGTTATCAATTTTGCCGCGCAGGCGCTTCACGGCCACGTCGATGGCGTTGGTATCGCTGTCAAAATTCATGTCCCACACCTGAGAGGCAATCAGCGAGCGGGGCAAAACTTCCCCCTGGTGGCGTAAGAAAAACTCCAGCAGGGTAAATTCTTTGCTGGTGAGTGTGATGCGGGTGCCGCTACGACTCACTTTGCGGCTCACCAGGTCAACAATCAGATCGGCCACCTGAAACTGGCTTTCGACAATCACCGCCGCCCCCCGGCGTAGCAGCGTTCTGACGCGCGCCAGCAGTTCGGCAAAGGCAAATGGCTTAACCAGATAATCATCCGCCCCTAACTCCAGCCCTTTCACCCGATGTTCAATCGTTCCCAGTGCGGTAAGCAGCAGAATCGGCATGCCCTTATTCGCGGCACGTAGCATCCGGACAATATCCCAGCCGTTGACGTCGGGCAGCATGATGTCAAGGATGAGCAGGTCATAATCGCCGGTCATCGCCAGGTGATAGCCGTTCAGACCGTTGTCGGCAAGATCGACAACAAAGCCCGCTTCCGTCAGCCCTTTGGTCAGGTATTCACCGGTTTTTTTCTCATCTTCGACAATCAAAATCTTCAATACGTCCTCCTTCACCACGCGAATGTCATGGGGCCACTCAATTCTAGAGAAGCCAGATCGGATAGCAATCGCATTCTGGGAAAATGACAGCTTTGTCATTTTGCTGTCACGGGTCGATCAGAGAGCGCCAGGTAAAGTTGCTGATATCAACCCACATGAAAATCAGGCTTATGCGTAATTTTAAGCTTCTCACGCTCTCAATGGCGTTACTGCTGGCAGGATGCTCACTCGCCCCGGACTATCAGCGCCCGGCGCTTCCGGTGCCGCAGCAGTTTTCTCTCAGTCAGAACCAACTGGTGACATCACCGACAGGCTATCAGGACAGCGGCTGGCGGCAGTTTTTTGTCGATCCGCAGGTGAAAGCGCTGATTGACGAGGCACTGCGCAACAATCGCGATTTACGCATGGCGACGCTGAAAGTGCAGGAGGCGAGGGCGCAATATCGGGTGACTGATGCCGATCGCTATCCGCAACTGAACGCAGAAAGCAGCGGAAACTGGAGTGGAAAACTTAAAGGTGACACCCGCAGTACGCGTGAATATGAGGCCGGGCTGAACCTGAGCGTTGATCTGGATTTCTTTGGCCGGTTGAAAAACATGAGCGAAGCCGATCGACAGAACTTTTTCGCCAGCGAAGAGGCGCGTCGGGCAGTGCATATTCTGCTGGTGTCCAACGTGGCGCAGAGCTGGTTCAATCAGCGTCTGGCCTCAGCCCAGCTTCAGGTGGCGCAAGAAACGCTGAGCAACTATGAGCGCGCATATGCGCTGGTGGAAAAACAACTGGTCACCGGCAGTACCAACGTGCTGGCGCTGGAACAGGCGCGCGGCGTGATTGAAAGTACCCGCAGTGATATCGCGAAACGTCAGGGGGAACTGGCGCAGGCGACTAACGCGCTACAGCTATTGCTGGGGAGCTACGGCAAGCTGCCGGATGACACGCGACAGGACGTCGGTGATATCAACGGCGTGACGTTACCGCCATCGCTCTCATCGCAAATCCTGTTGCAGCGCCCGGACATCATGGAAGCCGAACATGCGCTGATGGCGGCAAACGCCAATATCGGCGCGGCGCGGGCGGCATTTTTCCCCTCCATCACGCTGACCAGCGGGATCTCCGGCAGCAGCAGCGATCTCTCCAGTCTGTTTTCGGCGGCAAGCGGGATGTGGAATTTCATTCCGAAAGTGGAGTTACCGATCTTCAACGCCGGACGTAATCAGGCCAACCTCGATCTGGCTGAAATCCGCCAGCAGCAGTCGGTGGTCAATTATGAGCAGAAGATCCAGAACGCGTTCAAAGAGGTTGCCGACGCGCTGGCGCTACGCCAGAGCCTTACCGATCAGATTCGCGGTCAGCAGCGTTACCTGACCTCGCTACAAATCACTCTTCAGCGTGCCAGAGCGCTCTATCGCAACGGTGCGGTGAGCTATATCGAAGTGCTGGACGCCGAACGTTCGCTATTTGCGACGCAACAAACCCTGCTTGACCTTAATTACGCCCGACAGGTTAACGAAATTACGCTCTATACCGCGCTTGGCGGCGGTTGGCTGGAATAAATCTAAAGACATCACAGGAGATTGACATGAACACAGTATGTAAAGCGGCGGCATTCGCGATTTTCTCAACGCTGGCAATGAATGCTCAGGCCAATGAACACCATCACGCCGATATGATGAGCGCCATGCCTGCTGCCGAACAAAGCCCGGCGATCAGCGCCACTGGCGTGGTAAAAGGCGTTGATACGGAAAGCAAAAAAGTCACCATTGAACATGGCCCGATCCCCGCGCTGAACTGGCCGGCAATGACCATGCGTTTTACCATCACACCACAAACGCAGCTCAACGATATTAAACCCGGCGACAACGTGGCGTTTACGTTTATCCAGCAGGGCAACCTCTCTTTATTACAGGATATTAAAAGCCAGTAATTCTCTCTTATTTTAACGTTGAGCATGACCTCATGAAAAATATCGCGCTGATTATCGGTAGCATGATGGCGGGCGGCATTATCGCCGTAGGCGGCTACGCGTATTTCGCCGCTACGCACCCGTCGGCGAATACACCGCCTGCCACGGAAAAAGAAGCCCGCAAGGTGCTATTCTGGTACGACCCGATGTACCCGAATACTCGCTTCGATAAACCCGGCAAATCGCCCTTTATGGATATGGATCTGGTGCCGAAATATGCCGATGAAGAGTCTGCCAGCGCCGCTGCGCCGGGCGTCCGTATCGATCCAACGCAAACGCAAAATCTCGGTGTGAAAACCGAGGCCGTGCGCCGAGGTCCTCTCACCTTTGCCCAGACGTTTCCGGCCAACGTCAGTTACAACGAGTATCAGTTTGTCATTATGCAGGCACGGGCCGCCGGATTTGTCGAGAAAGTCTGGCCGCTCACCGTGGGTGATAAGGTAAAAAAAGGCGCACCGCTGCTCGAACTCACGATCCCTGACTGGGTAGAAGCGCAGAGTGAATATCTGCTGCTCAAAGAGACTGGCGGCACGGCAACTCAGGTTGAGGGGATTCTGGAGCGACTGCGGCTGGCCGGAATGCCGGAAGCGGATATTCGGCGTTTGACCGCAACGCGCAAAATTCAGACCCGCTTTACCCTTACGGCACCCATTGACGGGGTGATTACCGCCTTTGATTTACGCGCTGGCATGAACATCGCCAAAGATAACGTGGTAGCGAAAATTCAGGGGATGGATCCGGTGTGGGTAACCGCCGCGGTGCCTGAATCCATCGCGTGGCTGATTAAAGACGCGTCGCCATTTTCGCTGACCGTTCCGGCGCGTCCGGACAAGTCCTTCACCTTCCGCAAGTGGACGCTGCTGCCCAGCGCCGATGCCACCACCCGAACGTTGCAACTGCGCCTGGAAGTCGATAACCCCGATGAAGCGCTGAAACCGGGGATGAACGCTTATCTCAATCTGAAAACGCAAAGTGAGCCGATGTTGCTGATCCCGTCTAAAGCGCTGATCGATACCGGCAACGAGCAGCGGGTGATCACCGTGGACGGTGAAGGGCGTTTTGTCCCTAAACCCGTCTCTGTTTTCCAGGCCTCACAAGGGGTAACGGCGATCCGTTCCGGGCTGGCTGAAGGTGAGAAGGTGGTTGCCAGCGGCCTGTTCCTGATTGATTCAGAAGCCAACATTTCGGGGGCGTTGGATCGGATGCGCGCCCAGCAACCACCAGCGTCGCCCGATCATGCGGCCCATGCGCACTGAGGAGAACGCAGATGATTGAATGGATTATTCGCCGCTCGGTCGCCAACCGCTTTCTGGTGATCATTGGCGCGCTCTTTCTCAGCGTCTGGGGGACCTGGACCATCGTTAACACGCCGGTGGATGCGCTGCCCGATCTGTCCGACGTGCAGGTGATCGTCAAAACCAGCTACCCGGGGCAGGCACCGCAGATTGTCGAGAATCAGGTGACCTATCCGCTGACCACCACCATGCTGTCCGTACCCGGCGCGAAGACGGTGCGCGGCTTCTCGCAGTTTGGCGACTCGTATGTCTATGTCATTTTTGAAGATGGCACCGATCCATACTGGGCACGTTCTCGCGTGCTGGAATATCTCAACCAGGTGCAGGGTAAGCTCCCGGCGGGCGTCAGCGCGGAAATGGGCCCGGACGCGACCGGCGTGGGCTGGATCTTCGAGTATGCGTTGGTCGATCGCAGCGGTAAGCACGACCTGGCGGAACTGCGTTCGTTGCAGGACTGGTTTCTGAAATATGAGTTAAAAACCATCCCGAATGTGTCGGAAGTGGCCTCCGTGGGCGGCGTGGTGAAAGAGTATCAGGTGGTGATCGACCCGATGAAACTCGCTCAGTACGGCATCAATCTGTCGGAGGTGAAAGGGGCGCTGGATGCCTCTAACCAGGAGGCGGGCGGCTCATCGGTGGAACTCTCGGAAGCAGAATACATGGTCCGCGCCAGCGGGTATCTGCAAACGCTGGATGACTTCAATAATATCGTCCTGAAGTCAGGGGAAAACGGTGTACCCGTATACCTGCGGGATGTGGCGCGAGTGCAGATCGGCCCGGAAATGCGCCGGGGGATTGCCGAACTCAACGGGGATGGCGAAGTGGCTGGCGGGGTGGTTATATTGCGCTCCGGTAAAAACGCGCGTGAGGTGATCTCGGCGGTTAAAAATAAACTCGAGACGCTGAAAAGTAGTCTGCCGGAAGGCGTGGAGGTGGTGACCACCTACGATCGCAGTCAGTTGATTGACCGTGCCATCGATAACCTCAGCTATAAGCTACTGGAAGAGTTTATCGTCGTGGCACTGGTCTGCGCGCTGTTTCTCTGGCACGTGCGTTCCGCGCTGGTGGCGATCATCTCGCTGCCGCTGGGGTTGTGTATCGCCTTTATCGTGATGCATTTCCAGGGGCTGAACGCCAACATTATGTCGCTTGGCGGGATCGCCATCGCCGTGGGAGCGATGGTGGATGCCGCCATTGTGATGATCGAAAATGCGCATAAACGGCTGGAAGAGTGGGAACACCAGCATCCGGGCGAAGCGCTTGATAACGAAACGCGCTGGAAGGTGATCACCAATGCGTCAGTGGAGGTCGGTCCGGCGCTGTTCATCAGTTTGCTGATCATCACGCTCTCATTTATTCCCATCTTTACCCTGGAAGGGCAGGAAGGACGCCTGTTCGGGCCGCTGGCGTTCACCAAGACGTATGCGATGGCGGGGGCGGCTTTTCTGGCGATCGTGGTGATCCCGATCCTGATGGGGCTGTGGATCCGCGGGAAAATTCCGGCGGAAAGCAGCAACCCGCTTAACCGCTTTTTGATCCGTATTTACCATCCGCTATTGCTGAAAGTATTGCACTGGCCGAAAACCACGCTGCTGGTGGCGGTGCTCTCGATCCTGACGGTTGCCTGGCCGCTGAGTAAAGTGGGGGGCGAGTTCTTACCGCAGATTAACGAAGGCGATCTGTTGTACATGCCGTCCACGCTGCCGGGGATTTCGGCGGCAGAAGCAGCAAGTATGTTACAGAAAACCGATAAGCTGATCATGACCGTACCGGAAGTCGCCAGAGTCTTTGGCAAAACCGGGAAAGCGGAGACCGCCACGGATTCGGCGCCGCTGGAGATGGTGGAAACCACGATTCAGCTCAAACCGCAGGATCAGTGGCGTCCGGGGATGACGATGGACAAAATCATCGAGGAACTGGACAACACCGTTCGTCTGCCGGGGCTGGCAAACCTGTGGGTGCCGCCGATTCGTAACCGTATTGATATGCTCTCTACCGGGATTAAGAGTCCGATTGGGATTAAAGTTTCTGGTAACGTACTGGCTGATATCGATGCGATGGCTGAGCAGATTGAAGAAGTCGCCCGAACCGTTCCCGGTGTGACGTCCGCGCTCGCTGAGCGTTTGCAAGGCGGCCGCTATCTCAACATCGATATTAACCGTGAGAAAGCAGCCCGCTACGGCATGACGGTAGGTGACGTACAGTTGTTTATTACCTCTGCCGTCGGTGGGGCGATGGTCGGGGAGACCGTTGAGGGGATTGCCCGTTATCCGATCAATCTGCGTTATCCGCAGAGCTTCCGGGACAGCCCACAGGCGCTGCGCCAGTTACCGATCCTGACGCCGATGAAGCAACAAATTACACTAGGGGATGTGGCCACAATCAACATCGCGCCGGGGCCCTCGATGCTAAAAACGGAGAACGCGCGGCCTACCAGTTGGATCTACATTGATGCGCGCGACAGGGATATGGTCTCTGTCGTCAACGATCTGAAAAAGGCGATTGCCGATAACGTCCAGTTGAAGCCCGGTACCAGCGTCGCGTTTTCTGGTCAGTTTGAGTTGCTGGAGCGGGCGAACCATAAGCTGAAGCTGATGGTGCCCATGACGCTGATGATCATCTTCGTCCTGCTGTATCTGGCGTTCCGCCGGGTCGGAGAAGCGCTGCTGATCATCACCAGCGTGCCGTTTGCGCTGGTGGGCGGAATTTGGTTCCTCTACTGGATGGGGTTCCATCTGTCGGTGGCGACAGGAACCGGGTTTATCGCGCTGGCGGGGGTCGCCGCAGAGTTTGGCGTGGTTATGTTGATGTACCTGCGCCATGCCATTGAGGCCGATCCTTCACTGGACAACCCGCAGACGTTCAGCGCAGAGAAACTGGATGACGCGCTGTATCACGGGGCGGTGCTACGGGTACGACCCAAAGCGATGACCGTGGCGGTGATCATTGCCGGTCTTCTGCCGATTTTGTGGGGGACAGGGGCCGGTTCGGAAGTGATGAGCCGGATTGCAGCGCCCATGATCGGTGGCATGATCACGGCACCGCTGTTGTCATTGTTTATTATCCCCGCGGCTTATAAGTTGATGTGGATGCATCGTCACCGCAAAATATCACGTTAACACCTTTATCATCCGGCCTGCTGAAATGAAGCGGGCCGGAGAAAATCATTCTGACGGAAGTCTTTCATTCTTTCTGACATATTCCGCAATACTGTAAAATGCTTTTTCTGATGATAAGATTTATCCCTTCCTGAATCTCCCGTTATTGTTCATTCGTCCCCTCTGATATTTAATTTTGCCGTTATCCCTCAGCGGGTTGTGCATAAAAAGCACAACCCGAATCCTTATGTTGCAAATAGTGTAAACATCGGTTTTATATTTCAGAATCGTGCAGTTAATCGCATTTTATTCATTTTTATTATCAAGTTTTCGTTAAGTTCACCCTCTTTTACGCATAATGCGGGCCACTTTTACACTTCACTGAATGTTTTTACATATCAATTAATCAGTAAAAATAGCCAAAAACTTAATATCATGCGAAATATCTGAAAGGTAATCCCTTATGGTAATCAAAAAACCATCTGCGGGAGTCAGTTTTAGCCTTTTATCATTAAACACGAATGAGAAGTATCTGAAATACAAAATAAGGATTTAACTATGGGATTTGGGATGGCAAAGGACAATAAATTTGAGATCGTGGCCATTATTCGCGAAGAGCTTCTCAGAAAAACTAAGGTGGAACTGAAATTTAAAGACACCAGCGTGGTCACTCAATTAGAAAAGGTTGACTTCGACTACTTCGTGATTGCCAACAATAGCGACATCCCACTCTCTTCTATCCAGTCTTTTATCTTGCACAGCGACAGCGGCATTATCCGGTTCAATGCCCGGTTCAGTCAGTCGCTGACCGATAAACTGGAGTGCGGACTGGCGTATCGCATACCTGAAGTGATCTTATTGGTTCAGCGCCGCCAGCATCAGCGTTTCTCCTTTTTAAAGGGGTATCATTTTTACTGTTCTGGGCGCTATAAAAATGGTGAGAATTATTCACTGCAGATTAAGAATATCTCCCGCGGCGGTTGCGCGCTGATTTCACAAAAAATAAATACCCGCTTTCTTTATAAAAATGCGCTGATCAAAGGGGCATCCCTTGATTTTGAACAGTTTGGTCGTTTGCATTGCGATCTCCGGGTCGTCAACGTTGTTGCCATCAACGAATTTGATGAAAACAACCAGCTTTATTCCTGTCAGCAGATCTCCTGCAAGTTTGAATTCAAACATCCACGCGACGCGTTGGATGTCGAAAAGGTCATTATTCATTTTTTGATGAGTAATAAATTGAAAAGTTTATAAAGGAAGGTGAACTTTATGTTGATGTGTGGAAATGAAGATTTTGTCGGCAGCAGTGTCTCAACGTATTTAAAAAGTAAAAATGCTGAGGTGACGAATGTCCCCTGGCAGGTGATGGTGGATTACTCTGCACGCTATCGCCATCGGCTGATGATTTTTAATATCATCAGTCACGAACAGTCCTGCGCTGATTTTGTCAGCTATTTAAATAAGAACCGCTTTAAAGTTTACGATAATGCCGTGGTGGTGATTGCCGATGACCGTCTGGCAAAATTGTGCATTGAGTTGCTGTATGTCGAAAAAGTGATTGTACTGACCGATAAATCACCGCTGCGTGATTTTGGTCGACTGACGACTCTGACGGGGGAGTGCTGGAATCCCCGCTTATTCCGTTCACAAAAACGGCTGAGCGATCGTGAACAGCAAATCCTCAGTTTGCTGGTGAGCGGATATTCGCCAAATGAAATCTCGGATCTGATCAGTGTGAGCTATAAAACGATACAGACGCATAAAATGCGAATCATCACGAAGCTGGGTCTGGCCCATTCTACTGAACTGAATAAACTGATCGTCAGATTCAACCATCAGCTGTCATTTTTATCCTGAGCTTGTCGTTAGCCTGATGGCGCTTCGCTTATCAGGCCTACAGGTGTCCTGAACAACGTAGGCCAGGTGAGGCATTGCCTTCACCCGGCCTACTCCCCTCAGAGGTTGTCAGAACGACTTTTTAAAGCCAATAGAGGCATTGACTGGCGCTTCCACCTGCGATTTATGCCCGCCGTTGTTGAACTGCGTTCCCAGTTCGCCGTACACCTGCAGGTCGCGGTCGATATTCCAGCTCAGACCCGCCGCGACTTCGGTACTGGAGTACTGCTGCGAGGATTCCAGCGTCGTGGTGGCAACCGCATTGCTGAAGTGTGTTTTGTCTTTCGACCCCAGGCCCTGCCACAGGTTGACGCGACCATATGGCTGAATCTTACCGTGGCGGGTGTCATAGTCAGCTTTCAGTCGCAGCCCGACACGGGCGGTGAAGGCATCGGCAGTATCGAGTCTGACCTTCGTCTTCGTCGCGCCGCCCAGCGTGCTGTCATCAAAATCGCTGTACTGATAGATCAACTGCGCCTGGGGTTCCAGACTCCATGCGCTTGCCCCTAAGCGGAACGCTTTGCCGATCTCCGTCGAGGCGGTCAGCGTATGGCCTTTCACGGTATGGGAACCCGTGTTTCCGGATGCCGACAGGCGAGCGTCATGGTTACCGTATTGCAGGACGTTATCCACATACATGCCATCGGTGGAGAACCAGGTGGCGTAACCGCCCAGGTAAAACGCGTTGTCATCGATGTTACCGCCTTTACCCGCGCTACCCGCGTTGCTGCCTTTGACGCTGCTGTCGATATCCAGAATGCTGGTGTATACACCGGCTTTCCAACTGGTATCCGCGTAAAGGTCAACCCCTGCCTGAATCCCCATCGTGTGGCTGGTGGTCTGCGTGCCGGTGACATCGTCCAGTTTGGTTTTACCGGAGTAGCCAATCATTCTCGCCCACGCACGGTTGTCTTCATCGAGACCCGGTCGCGCATCGTCCCCCATTCGCTGGTGCATATTGCCTAACAGGCTCAGGTCGCCCTGACGCACTACGCTGGCGAGACCGGAGTAGAGCATGGTTTCCGGACGATATTCGCTGCGCAGGTACCAGTTTTCGCCCTGGCCTTTCGCGTTGCCGGCATACAACTGATATTCAAACGCCCCGGCAGACATCCGGTTACTCGCCAGATAGAAGCCGTCACGCGTGGATTGTGCCGTGGTGGTGGCGCCGTTTTTCGCCGTCACCACTTCGATCCCATCGCCCACCGTCGGCGCGCCCAGTCCGGAACCGTCTACATTCAGCAGCGTGCTGCCGCTGACCTTACCGCCATCGATCACCAGTCGGTCCGCAATACCCTGACCGCTGCTGTTCTGCGCCGCGGCTAATTCAAGCGTCCCGTTTTTGCTGCTGTAATCGCCTTTCACCGTCAACGCGGAACCGATCGCCGCCCCCGTCAGCGACACGCTGCCGCCGTTGGTTAATCCGGCGACCGTCTGGTCGTAGCCTTGCGTTTTCAGCGCGGTTTCGCTCGCCACATAGTGATGAGATGCAGCGCTCAACGTATTGGTGCCACCGGCCTGCAGAACCCCGTTGGCGACAAGCGTTGCGCCTTTGTAGCTGTTCGCGCCTTCCAGCGTGGTGATGCCGCTGCCGGTGTGGTGGAGCTGTCCTTCGCCGCTGATATTGCCGCTCAGGGTGTAGCTGTTGCAGCGTTTCACATCCAGTATGCCGTCAGCGATGATATCGCCCTGTACGCTGCCGATCTCACCGCCATTACCCAACTGCAACGTGCCCTGCACGACGTGGGTACCGCCAGTGTAAGTGGTGTCGAGCGTAAGCGTGAGCGTACCCTGGCCGGTTTTTGTTAACTGGCCGCTGCCTTCAACGTCGGTCAACAGTTCGACGTTGAAGCCGTTGGTGTCGAAGGTCCCGCCGCCGGACTCCAGCGTCACCTGGCGGGCGGTATTAAACGCATCGCCATACTTCAGCGTGCCGCCGTTAAAGGTGATCCCGGTATTGGCTGCGCCGAGGTTTTTATCGCCGGAAACCTGCAGTGTCCCTGCCGTAATCGTTGTACCGCCGCTGTAGCTGTTCTCGCCGGTCAGGATCAGCGTACCGAGGTCGCTCTTATTGACGCCGCCGGTGCCGCGGATCTCACTGTCGATGGTGGCGATATACCCTGCGCCATCGACGGTGCCGTCGCCGACGCGAATCAACGTATTGGCGGTGTCAGTGGTGATGGCATCGCCCGCTATGCGGTAGCCATCGGTGGCAAACTGCGCGCCGCTGATGATCACATCACCCAGACTGTTATCCACGGTGACATTGCCTGCCACCCCCTGGAAGACGGCGAACGCGGCATCGGTGAACGGAGCGTTCAGCGCGCCTTCCGGTGTGGATTCATCGGTGGTCCAGTTATCGTTGCCGTGGCTGGATTGCCAGATACCGTCGCCGCCGTTGATCACGCCGTTGTTTTTCAGTTCGCCATTCTCACCGCCGGTGCCGTCCCAGAAGCGCAGCGTCAGACCGCCGTGGTTTACCAGGTTGACCTGATTGTTAACCGATGTCTGCACGTACAGACTGTCTGCCGCCGTCGGGGCGTTGGCAATGTCCATCACGTTGTTGGTCAGCGTGCCGGAGTAGTTAATGACGCGATAGACGCCGACATCAAAGCTGCCGCCGGGTGAGGTTTCAATGTTGAGCTTGCCGTCGAGTACCAGATCGCCGTTGACGTTAATCAGGTCGTTGAAGGCACCGCCTGGGGTATACGCCTGGCCAAACTGATAATCCAGTTGCGACAGCTCATTCAGCGTCAGAGCGCCGGTGGTCAGTTTGCCGACGCTGTTAAGTGTGGAACCGGCGGTAATATGGCCGTTATCCGCAACATTCACCGCGCCGCCAATAATGCCGTTGCCGCCCAGCGTCGCGCCCGCCTTGACCGTTACGTCACCGGTCGCTGCCGCCTGATTACCGTTGACCAGCAGTACGCCCTCATCGACCGATGTGGTGCCGGTCCAGGTGTTGTCGCCGGTTAAGGTTAGCGTTCCGTCGCCGATTTTCACCAGATTGCCGCTGTCACCGCTGATGATGCCGCTGATGGTGTCATCCAGCGCCAGATTACCGAGGGAGAGGGTTTTATCGCCCAGCACAACGTTGCCCGCGCCGGACAACGAACCGATGGACGTCGCGCTGTCGACGTTGCTGACATCCACGTTGCCGCCGGAGAGGTTTTTCACGGTAGTCATTTCCGCCAGCGCACGATCGGCAAAGGACATCAGTCCGCTGTTGGTCACCGTTGCGCTGCCGCCGCTGGCATCCTCTTCCAGCGCCAGCGTGCTCGCTTCTGATACGTTAATGGTCGACTGTCCTGCGGTTGCATTGCCTGCAATCAGCGCCTTTGCTGTGCCGTTCAGATTCAGCATCGCGTCGGCGGCAGTGACCGTGTCTTTTAGCGTTAACAGGCTGTCGGCAATGTCCAGCGTCAGGGATTGCAGACCGGTTGCTGCGCCGCTGATGTTCAGCGTCGCGCCTTTCGTTACGCTCACCGTGCTGCTGGCGTTACTACCAAATGTTCCCGTCTGGCTGGCATTTACCGTGACGTTGTGCGCTTGTCCGGTACCTTCAATCAGCGTCGTGCCCTGATAGCGGTTAGCCCGATCGAGCGACAGCGTGCTGGCCGCATCATGGGTACTACTGGTGACTTTCAGGTTGCCCGCGCCCGCGATATCGCCAACAGGGGAGAAGTGGTGCGAATTCAGATCGAACACTGCATCCGCGCCAGATGTCCCCAGGGTGAGAGTGCGCTGAGTGGTAAAATCCGCGCCCAGCTGTAGCGTTGAACCGTTGTTGATAGTGACGCCGGTTCCCGCCTGGCCCAGATTGTTATCCGTCGAGATTTGTAGCGTGCCGCCATCGATACGCGTGCCGCCATGATACGTGTTGTCGCCACTGAGGATTAGACGTCCCTGGTCGGTTTTGACCAGCGTCAGGCTATCCGCACTGTCACCTTCGCGGATCGTCGATTCGATCGTTGCGGTGAAGTTATCGCCTGCGCCACCGGCACCGACGCGCAGCATCAGCTCATTGCTGCCCGCGGTGGTTTCCCATGCGTTTAGCGCATCGCCTTTGATGACATAGCCGTCCGCGTCAAACTGCGCGCCAGAGAACTGAACATTGCCGGCGCTCTGATCGACTTCGACCGTACCGGCGTTGCCGGTAAAGACCGCAAAGGCTTTTTGCGCCCATGGCGCGTTGCCGATACCATCCTGCTGCGTCCAGTTGTTATCGCCCAGGCTGCCGATAGCCATCCATTTGCCATCGCCACCGTCAATTTTACCGTTGCCTTCAATCCCGGTTTTACCGTGGTTTTCGCCCGTCTGCGCGCCGTCCCAGAACTGCAGCGTGACGCCGTTGGCGTTGACCAGGTTGACCTGCTTATCCAGCACCGTCTGGACAAAAAGATTGCTCTTATCCTGACCCGCCGGAACGTCGCCTAACTCCAGCGTCTGGTTGTCGAGCGTGCCGCCGTAGTTATAGAGACGGTAGACGCCTGGACCAAACGTGCCGCCTGTGCTTTGGCTGACGTTCAGCGTGCCGTCGAGCAGCAGATTGCCGGTGACATCGACCAGATCGTTTTGTGCGCCGCCGGGCACGAAGGCTTGTCCCAGTTCAAACGCGGAGGTGGTTTTGCTACCCAGTTGCAGGCTACCGTTGATCTTCAGCGTCCCTGCGCCGTCGTCGCCTGCGCTAAGGGTGGTGGCGTCATTCATCACGACGTCGCCGCCGAGGGTGCCGGTGCCGCCCAGGGTTGCAATGCCGTTCACGGTGGTTATGCCCGTCGCGGCAGACTGATCGCCATTGACCAGCAGTGTGCCGTTGTCGACGGTGGTCTCCCCTTTATAGCTGTTGGCACCGGTTAAACGGGTGATACCTTTACCGATTTGCTCCAGCGCGCCGATACCAGAAATCACTCCGTTAAGCAGGACGTTGTTGCTGCGATTCACGGTCAGAATACCGTCATCAATGATCTGCGAAACCGGGTTGATACCGCCCGTCGTGCCGCCCTGACCGAGATGTAAAATCCCGCCCTGATTGATCGTAGTGGAACCGCTGTAGCTATTGTCGGTGGTGAACACCGTCGTGCCACCCGTTGCACGGACAAAGTTGCCGCTACCGCTGATAGTGCCCTGATAAATCTGGCTGTCAGCGTCATTGCCCAGCGTATCAAAGATGATGTTGCTGGCCTTACCGCTGGTGGTAATGCTGTAGTTGCCAATGGTCGCGCCGGTATTACTGGCATCGCGATGGTCGCCCGTGCGCAGCGTCGCGCCGTCGTTAACGGCCAGGGTGCCGTCAGTCAGTGTCAGACTATCCACGATGCGCATATCCGCCTGCGCGCCCGTCAGCGTTAAGGTATTCCAGCCGCTGCCGATGTGGGTTCCCAGACTGAGGTCATCCGCCAGCAGCGTACCGATATTACCCTTGGTGTTTGTGAAGGTGAGGGCGTTACCCGTACCGGCGAGCGTGGTGATGTGGCGCGTGTTCGCCAGCGATACGTTGCCGATGTTGGCCTTGTTGTTGGTTGTCCCCGCGAAGTTCACCTCCCCGGCGAACGTTCCGCTGTTCCAGATAAAACGATCGCTACCGGCGCCAGTATTGATGACACCACGCGTATTGCCGCCGCTGATGTTGATGGTGTCATTGCCTTTACCGGACTGAATCGCGACATCCTGATCGGTGGCGGCGAGGATCGTGCCGCTGTTGGTGATGGTTTTGCTGCTGTCGCCGCTGGCATCCACCACCGGACCCTTCACGCTGTTGGAGGTGATGTTGCCGCTGTTGGTGATGGCGGAAACGTCTTTTGCCAGAATGGCTGAACCGCCCGTCGCGTCCTGAATGGTAATATCGGCGCGGGTGGTCAGTCTGCCGTTGGTGCGGGCATCGATCCCGTTCCCCGTGGCGTTTCCGGTATCGTTGTGTACCAGCACGGTGTAACCGGTGCCGATAACCAAATCGCCGGTCGCGTTGTCGCCGTTCTCTTTCATGAAGGCAAAGCCTGATCCAGAGCCAGTGACGTTGAGCATATTATTGGCGCCGTCTTTCACGTTCAGCGCCACGCTGGTGCGGATCCCCGGACCGTCGTTGGCGTTAATCGTGACGTCGTTCAGCGTGATATCCGAACTTTCGGCATGGTTCTGAATGCCTGCGCCGCTGCCCAATGCGCTGATGGTGACGCCTTTGGCGGCCAGCGACCCCGCACCGGCTTCAAGACGAATCCCATCCGCCGTGCCGTTGGTCGTAATGGTATCGGCTAATCCACCGGTTCCCGCAGTGATATTCAGCGTTGCGCCATTGGTCAGCAGCACGCCTGCGGTACCGTCATCGACCTCAATCGCGCCCAGCTTTTTGATCTGCGCATCTTTGCCAGAGGCGCGAACGCCAATCCCGTTGCTGACATGCAATGCCTGGGATGCGTTGTTGGTTAACCGTCCTCCTTCTTGCACGTCAACACCGATACTGTCTTTACTGGCGAGATCGACAACCGCGTCCTGTTGCAGAACGATGTTGCCGAGATTCTTCGCCACATAGGCGATGACGTTCAGCCCAGTATCCAGGGATTTAATGATGGCGCTGGAGTTAAGAATGGTTTCGACAGGGGTGCCCTGTTTGTTACCGTTCAACTGATGCGCCTGACCATCGACAATCCCGGCAGTGGTATTTGAGCCGGTCAGTTCAATAAGGGTCTTATCGCTGATGGTGCCTTCTGCGCCCCCTTCGAGCAGCAGTGCCGCCGCACCGTTGCCGCTTACCGTAAATGTTGCTTCACCCGTATCCACGGTGCTGCCTTTACCGGTCGCGAAGACGCCAATTGATTTTTCGCCCGTTAAGGTCATCTCGAGTTTAGATGGCTGGTGCGTCAGCGGGTCGAACGTATTGCCGGCAAAGTTTGCGCCATTCGCAATGCGGAATAACGTGGTGCGCGCCTGACCGTTATCGTTCATAACGGCTTCGCCGATATTGGCGGTCGCGCCTTTGCCGTACAGGTAGTAGCCTATTTGATCGCTATTGTTGAACAGCGGACTGCTGGTACTGTTAATGTTAGCCACCGCGTTATCGCGGACATGAACGCCAATGTTGCCGACTTCTTCCAGCGTGATTGTGGAATACACGTCGACGGTGGCCTGGGATGTGGTACTTCCCTCAGCCCAGATCGCATAGTTACGGTTTGACGTGCCACCGTCGCCCGCGACCGTGATCGCCCCTGTATCGCTGGATGTTACATGCGCGTTCTTCGAACTGGCGGTCAGATGGATACCGATGTTGTTGTGGCCGTTGACGGTAATCTCGCCGTCGTTGCGGATCTGCTGGCCGTTTTCGCTGCCGCTGTCGCGCACGGAAATACCGAAGTTCTGGCTGGTGCCGGACGACGAGTCGCCATTGAGGGTGATTTTACCCGTGTTGATCACATTCCCGGTGGCGTTGCCGACCAGGATCCCCGCCGCGTTACGTACGCCTTTTCCGAGGGTGATCGTTCCGTCATTGGTGACATCGCCTGAGCTTCGGGTCAGGATCCCGGCGCTGGGGCTGGCACCGCCGCCCATCGCAACATCGTCAGCGGGGGTGACGGCATCACGCCCGAGGTAAAGGGTACCGCTAGCGGCGTTTGTGAAGGTGGCATCACCGGACACTTCAACGGCGTAAGCCGTTCCCTTGCCAAATGAGACGCCGTTAGCGCGTCCGTCCACGACGTTAATCTCACCCCTGTTGCTCCCGTTGGTTTGATCGGACAACTGCATACCGATAGCGAGCGTCAGAGAACTGTTGGGTTTATCGGTTGACCATGGGTCGGCTGCAGCTGCGGTTCCGTAGTTGTTCGTTGTGATGGCCTGGTTAATGGTCCCTTCGTTCACCACGGTGCTGTTTCCCAGCCCCTGCATACCGTAGGCACCGTAACTGCTGACGTTCTGATTACCATCTTTGTCGATAAACAAACCGGAGTTAATCGTGCCGTGGTTAGTGGCACTGGCATCACTGGCCAGCATGCCAATCGCCAACCCTTGTCCGGTAGCGGTTCGCAGCACGTTCAGGGCGCCTTCATTGACGATAGAACCCTCGCCATCGGCCTTCATTGCCCCATTGATACTGCCATCGACAGCCAGAGTTGTGCCCGCAACCAATGTGCCGGTGGTGCCCTGGCCATTAGCGTAGATGGCATGCAGTTCCCCTGTGGCCGCCGTGGTGTTATTGGTGTGCGCCTGTCCGTCCGTCCAGACATCGTAATCCCAGGTCAGCAGGTCGGCATTGGTACCGGAGGTCAGCAGTTGATTGATCAGGCTCGCGTAGTAGGTCTGTGCGTCAGAAACTTTACTGATAGCGCCAGAATCCAGCCAGAGCTGGATCTGGCTGATATCTTGCCCATCGGGGGTTTTGGCGCTCTCACTGCCGGCGCCAATCAGCCAGTTGTTGAAATTCGCCAGGTCCGCCGTGCTTTTGATGGAAAAGGTGCGGTTACCCGTTTCAACGACATTGCCCTCTTCGTCGTAGCCGTAGGTCATTAAGGTAATGTCTTTGCCAAACTCGGTGGTCTGTTTCGAACCGGCAAAGGTTTTGGTCGGAACGACCGGCGCAGCACCAAACTGAATGTAGTTATCGGATTGCCAGTTGACCTTGCTGTTCGGGTCTTGCGCTTTGAGCAGAGAAGAGTCTTTTGCCAGCAGACGGATGGCATTTTCTCTTACTTTCAGTGAATTATCGCCAATATTGAGATTGGCGGTTGCGCCATCTTTGGCAAGGGCAAAGCCAAACTGCTTATAGATTTGCGACACATTGGCATCAAACGTGTTAAGCACGGCATCGCCAATCTGCGAAACGCTAATAAAGTTTGCCAGGCTTGCGGTATCAAACACCTTCAGAGTGGAGGTTGTCTCGGGATCGGCCGGGTCAATCACTTGAAATTCCACGCTTTGCTGCGGGGTAGACGACTGTGTATGACTCAGGTATTCCGCCAGTTCTTCAATTGTGGTGATGGATTTTTGCTCGTGGGCGAGGTTGGTGGCGGTAATAATAATTTTGCCGCTTTCCAGCAGATCCCGGATGGTCGACGATTCCACAATGCCGGTCTGTCCGTAGGCGATGTTGGGGATCGCGCCGGTGATATTCAGTTCATTGGCGTTGTTTTGGTTTTCATATAAAAAACCGTAGTTGAATACGTCCTGATGGACACCGGCGGAGATGCCATCCTGGTAATCCACGGCGATATCGCGTGTGCCATCGGTCACGATCGGCGCAGCGACGGTCGTGAGAGAAACGCCAGCAAATAAACCGGAAACAACCAGCAGTCCCGTTTTACGCGAACTGCTTTTTTTCTTCCCTTTTGATAATTCGGAGGCGACAACCCAAAGCCCGAGTGTCGCATTCCATATGATGTTGTAAACCTTATTCATAATAACCTCGTCTGCATTTCTGTTTTTAGTTGGTTGACACGTTGCGTTTGTGGTTAGGGTTGGCTCGCGATGAGTTGGCCTGGGTTGTCAAATTTCGAAAACAGGAGTCCCTTCCGCAGGGCGGAATAATTTTTAGTGATTGATAACGCCTTAAATTATGCTCAGTCGTCCGTGTCGTATTTCCTTAGTAGATGGTTAGCGATAGTGGGAGAATATATATTTCAGATGGGTGTTGTTGTGCCCTAACTTTTTGGCAATATTGCTTTTATAGGTACCGATTGTTTTTTCGCTTTTATGCGCAATAGTGGCAATTCTGGACAGCGACCACCCCCGGGAATACATCATCATGACGTTAAATTCATTCACGCTCATGGCATTAGCCAGTGGCTGGTTCACACTGGTGTTCTTGCAGTTGATGAGTTGAGTCACCCGGCGGTGCAGCGCGTCAAGGCTCAACTTGCGGTCGAGAAAGTGCATCTGCATGCCGCAAATGGTCTGGAATACCGCAAAGGTTTCGGCATTCGTCAGCACAAAAAGCATCAGTGACGAACGCGAGGAGAGACGGCGAATGATACTGGCGTATTTCAGAATATCCGTCTGTTCGGGATGAATAATGAGGTAATCATTATTTTGAACAACCGGGAGGGAAGAGGGCGGTGAACAGGCTGCATAATATTGCATGCCATAATAGATTGATGTGCCGCGCAGAATATTTTTCATGCCAAGCCAGGTGTAATAATCATCACCCATAAAAATAGCTTTTGACATTAAATTCTCCTTGAATCGGCGATAGCATCCTGCCCCTCTTTAACGCATTAAAAAAGGGTTCTTTCCCTGGCCGGGAATCTGTTTAAATCCGCATCTTGTATTGGGATTATTCTCAAGTGAAATATTACGCTTTGTTAAAATTTAAGATAAATCGTTTATTTCACCTTCTGGAGAATGATTGATAGATTTCACTTATGGATTGATGAAAATAGGTGGAAAAATAATGGAGAGTTTGCGGGGAAGTCCTAAAAAATAGCGGAGACAAAAGGGAGGGAAGGAGCGCAATCAGGTGAAGTGGGATTAGCATGGCGATCCCGGGTATTGTGCGTTAGGAATATTCCTGGTGAATGTCGCAATGGAGATGTGATGGATAGTGTGAACTGTTTAAAAAATAGAGGTTGTCAGTTAATGAATCTGCATTTGTCGTTTTAATTTGAAATAAAATACCTTTTTTGTCTTCATCGGCATGGTTAAATGTTGTTTTTGATTATTTGTGCTAATTTCGGATTATTCAGGTAGTCCAGCGGCGCCAGAACGTTTTTTTTGCAAAAAAGTCTTAACCCGCCAGCAGATCCTGCTCAACATGTTTTACCTGGTTCTCCAGTGTATCGCGAAGCTCAGCCAGCGCGCGCTCCTGCTCGGAAAAGTACGCTTCTTTATCGCGAACCGAGGTCGCCAGACGCCAGGCATTTTCCGCTTCCAGCCCGGCGATCTCTTTCAGCAGCGCGTCAATCTGGATCCGCAACTGTTGGATTTTCTGCCGCAGATGGTCGAGATTGTTCAGTCGGTCACTGGCCATCATTGGTTCCAGACCGCTTTGTAACTGCGTGAGCAGGGCGCGAATGGCCGCCAGATCGGCATTTTGCCGCGCCAGATTGAGCTGCACCATCATCTGGTGCGCTTTCTCTTTCAGTTCATCAGCGACGACGTCCGGGTGACACAAACGGCTGGCCTGACGCCACAGGCGCTTAAGCTCATTACGCTCATCCGTTGAAAGACGCTGATCGCGTGCGAAACGGTGCTGAGCATCCTGCTGCTGTTCCTGATACTCCTCATATTCATGGGCTGCCTCTTCCTGCGCCTGCCGCGTGTCGCTGTCATCCTGACGGGAAAAATCGGCTTCCAGTTCACGGATCTCGGCGAGCAGATCGGTAATCAGCTCCGTTTGCTGCTGAATGCGCTGACGGATGTCGACAGCGGCACGAGAAGCCGAATCCATGCCCATCCACTGCTGTTTGAGTTGGGCTAAGCGATCGACAGCCAGCGAGATGTACTGCTGACAGGAAAGGTAATCTTTCTCACGGCGTCTGCGTTCCGCTTCCTGACGACGCAAGGCGCTGGCGGCGAGCTGTTTACGCAGCTCGAGAATACGGCTCATTAATGGCCCGAGGCGCAGATGATACTGGTCGTTAAACTCATCCAGAATTTGAATACGGGTATTACGGGTGTCGATTAGCTCCCGCAACTGACTTTCCAGCGCCTTAAGTTCCAGCTTGCTGGCGGCAATCGCCGGATCCTGCCAGCTGGTTATGGCGCGCTGATTTTGTAGCCAGGTGGCAATTTCACGCATTGCATCACTGAACCGACGCGTCTCGATAGCCCGGGCAATTGCCGTTATTACGGGATCGCCAGATTCCCGCTGCAGATGCACAAGCTGCTGCTGGATGATCTCCTCATCCTCAAGTTCGATGGCGCTTTTAATGATTTCGAGTCGTTTGATGATTTTATTCATGACACCGTTGCCTGGCGTGACCGACACATGAATGACGATATTTAGGTTAAGTCATTCGTTTGAAAAATATAAAAAAAGTGCAAATCGCATTCTGTGGCCTGTGGGGCCTGTTCGTCCAGAATAATTCGCAGAAATTATCGTTCACTCGCCATTTTCGTTTGAGCTCTCACAATTCGAACCTCTGTTTCATTAAGGGTATTTTTTGCGCGAAATACGCTTGCTTCGAAAAGGAGAATAAGTATAGTTCTCATTCTCTTTATTATTTAATGCGTGTCTTTTTTTTGGTAAGGAACCCAGGAATGAAAAAAAGTATTACTGCGCTGGCCGTGCTGATCGCGGCGGCATTAAGCGGTTGCGCGGCCACGACGCCCGCCACTACAGCGACAAATACCGTTGAAAAAGCGGCGACGCCAGCGGTGGCGACCGATTCGTTAAAACGCGATCTGGCGGATGGCCTGTATGAGATGGCGTTAAATCCAGCCGGTGACGCGCTGTATGTCGCCAGTGCCGAAGGCTTTAAAGATGTTCAGGGCGGGGTGGTTTACAAACTGGATGCCAAAACCCTTAAGACTACCGGTCGCAGCCACACGGATCTGAAAAACTTTGGTATGGCGATTTCGCCTGACGGCAAAACGGTGTACGTCACCAACTCGCTGGACGGTGGCCTGAGCGCGCTGAACACTGCGGATGGCAAAGTCAAACATCGCGTCTTGTTCCCGGAGCGGAACGCGGAAGGTTTCCCGTATGGCGCACGCCAGGTACTGCTGCATAACGGCCTGCTGTATATCGGCGCGGTTGCCGATCCAGCGGTGATCTGGGTGGTTGATGCTGAAACGCTGAAGCTGAAAACGCGTATTAAAAACACCGGCAAATGGATGACCGGTCTGCACTATTCCGAAACGACCCAGCGCATTTACGCCGCGAATGGCGGCGGTGAAATCCTGGTGATCAACCCGCGTAACCAGCGCGTTGAGAAACGCTGGAAGCCGCTGGGCGACAAGCCGGCGCTGTTGCTGAATATGGCAGAAGACCCACAAACCGGACGTCTGTTCGTGACCGATAACTCCAAAGCGAAAACCACGCTGGTGCTCGATATCCACACCGGCAAGGTGCTGAAGCAACTGGACGTGGGCGATTCGCTCTCCGTTAAATTCAACGCGAAACGCAACGAAATTTACATCACCCAGCGTGATTCCGGGAAGCTGCTCAGCCTCAACGCGACTGATTACAGCGTGAAGAAAAGCTGGGACCTGCCGCCGAATCCAAACAGCCTGCTGCTCTCTGCTGACGGCCAGACGCTGTATGTCACCGTGAAACAGAAATTTAATAAAGACCACTCAACCGACGCGCCGGACAGCGTTGTACGTATTGAGCTGAATAAATAATAAAAATCAGCCGGGGGACGGATGTTGTCCCCCGCGACATTGACTCTTTTTGATGGCATTCACATGAACAACACCAAAACAATTCTGGCGCTGACGATTGGCGCAATCTCTGGCACGACCTGGGCGGCAGACACCGCGAAAAAAGCAGAAGACACCATTGTGGTTCAGGCGACAACCCATAGTGATTTCAAACCCGGCGGCGACACGCCGCTGCCGGCGTTTCTTGATGGACAAGTCGCCAACGGCGGCAGACTGGGGATGCTCGGCCAGCAACGCGCGATGGACGTTCCCTTCAACGTCATCAGCTACACCTCTAAACTGGTTGAGGATCAACAGGCAAAAACCATCGCCGACGTCGTGGCAAACGATGCGGGCGTGCAGTATGTCCAGGGCTACGGCAACAGCGCGGAAAGTTTCCGCATTCGTGGCTTGAAATTTGACGGCGATGATATGACCTTTGGCGGCTTGTCCGGCATTCTGCCGCGTCAGGTGGTGGATGCGCAGATGGTGGATCGCATCGAAAACTTCAAAGGGGCAAACGCCCTGATGAACGGCGCCGCGAGTTCTGCCGTCGGCGGGATGATCAACCTTGAGCCGAAACATGCAGGCGACATCCCGCAGGCCAAAGTCGGCGTGGACTACACCTCTGATTCACAGATTGGCACCACGCTGGATGCCGGTCGTCGCTTTGGCGACAACGATCAGTTTGGCGCGCGGGTGAATCTGGTCCACCGTGAAGGCGAAACCCGAATTCAGGACGATCGCCGTCGCACCACGCTGCTCTCCACCGGTCTGGACTACAGAAGCGATAACTTCCGCACCTCACTGGACGTGGGTTATCAGAAGAAAACCTTCCACGGTAGCCCAACCAGCGTCAACATTTCTGCGGTCGATTTCGTTCCGACGCCGCCAAAAAATGACCGCAACTTCTCGCAGAAATGGGCGTATAGCGACATTGAAAACGAGTTCGGCATGTGGCGTAGTGAATACGACATCACTGACAACTGGACTGCCTACACCGGACTTGGCGCTCAGCACGCGCACGAAGAAGGTCTCTACAGCGCGCCAAAACTGCTGGATAAGAGCGGTACAGCCACCGCCAGTCGTCTTGATACTAACCGCATCAGCGACACGGTAAGCGGTATGGCGGGGATTCGCGGCAATTTCGATACCGGCTTTGTCTCGCACAAAGTGAACGTCGGCTACTCAGCACAAAGCAAAAACGAAAAAATTGCGTGGAAAATGTCTAAAGCGGCGGATAACCCGTATACCAACATCTACCACAACAGCGGCGTTGATGCGCCGGCCAGTACCAACTCGAACGGTAAAGGCGGTAACTACAGCGATCCGTTGACCAGCGGACGCACCCGCACTCAGGGCTGGTTGCTGAGCGATACGCTGGGCGTGCTGGATGACAAACTGCTGTTTACCGTCGGGGCGCGCCATCAGAAAGTGGTGATTCGGGGTTATGACAAAATCACCGGAGCGGAAAACGCCGCCGACGGTTTTGACGGCAGTCGCTGGATGCCGACTTACGGTGTCGTCTATAAACCGTGGGAAGAGATCTCTTTCTACGCCAACCACACCGAAGCGTTACAGCCCGGTAAAACGGCACCCAATACTGCAACCAACTATGGTCAGAGTACCGGTATCGTCCATTCCAAACAGAATGAAGTGGGTGTGAAGGCAGACTTCGGGCGTGTTGGCGGCTCGCTGGCGCTGTTTGAGATCAAGATGCCGTCGGCAATTCTTGACAGTGAAACCAAACATTATGGTCTGGATGCCGAGCAGCGTAACCGTGGCGTTGAGCTGAATGTCTTCGGCGAACCGATGCTGGGCATGCGTCTGAACGCCAGCGCCACCTGGTTGCAGGCGGAGATGACCAAAACCAACAACGGCCTGAATCAGGGCAATGATGTTATCGGCGTGCCAAACTTTTACGCCGTGCTGGGCGCCGAGTATGACATCAAACCGATTGAAGGTCTGACCGCTACCGCGCGTGTGAACCACTCCGGTTCTCAGTATGCGGACCTGGCCAATACCAAAAAGCTCGACAGCTACACCACTCTGGATCTGGGCATGCGCTATCGCTTCGCGCTTAACCAGAATCAAAATCAGATGACCGTTCGCGCGGGCATCGACAACGTTACCAACGAAAACTACTGGGCCAGTGTTGATGATTCCGGCACGTACGTTACCCAGGGGGAAGCGCGTACCTTCAAAGTGTCCGTTGGCTACGAGTTCTGAGTTCCACCTCGTTATCAGGGGCAAGGATGCCCCATCCATTCCCGTGCCTTTAACTTGCCACCTCCAGCATGAAGTGTTAAAACGTGCCCCTTCTAAAAAAGAGACAGGGGTAGGGCGTGAAAGACGCGTCATCCGCTTCAGGCAACGGCCGTTCTGAAGCGTCGTCGGAACAGAGTCCGACGCTGCAACGTGGTTTGCAAAATCGACATATTCAGTTAATCGCCCTTGGCGGCGCGATTGGTACCGGGCTGTTTCTGGGCATCGGTCCGGCAATTCAGATGGCGGGGCCTGCCGTGCTGCTGGGTTATGGCATCGCCGGGGTTATTGCCTTTCTGATCATGCGCCAGCTCGGCGAAATGGTCGTCGAAGAACCGGTATCGGGCTCCTTCGCTCACTTTGCCTATAAATACTGGGGACCGTTTGCGGGCTTCCTGTCAGGCTGGAACTACTGGGTGATGTTTGTGCTGGTCGGGATGGCTGAACTGACGGCCGCCGGTATCTATATGCAATACTGGTTACCCGACGTCCCCACCTGGGTCTGGGCTGCGGCCTTCTTTATTATCATTAACGCCGTCAACCTGGTGAACGTCCGTCTGTACGGTGAAACCGAATTCTGGTTTGCGCTCATCAAAGTGCTGGCGATTATCGGCATGATCGGTTTTGGCCTGTGGCTGCTGTTCTCGGGCAACGGTGGCGAGCGGGCGACTATCGATAACCTGTGGCAGCACGGCGGTTTTCTGGCGACGGGCTGGAAGGGGCTTGTTCTGTCGCTGGCGGTGATTATGTTCTCTTTCGGCGGGCTGGAACTTATCGGCATCACCGCGGCGGAAGCGCGCGAACCGCATAAAAGCATTCCGAAAGCAGTCAATCAGGTGGTGTATCGTATTCTGCTGTTCTACATCGGTTCACTGGTGGTTCTGCTGGCGCTCTACCCGTGGGTAGAAGTGAAATCTGACAGCAGCCCTTTCGTGATGATTTTCCACGATCTGAACAGCAACGTGGTGGCTTCTGCACTGAATTTCGTGATTCTGGTGGCATCTCTGTCGGTTTATAACAGCGGTGTTTATTCCAACAGCCGTATGCTGTTTGGTCTGTCCGTGCAGGGCAACGCGCCGAAGTTTCTGACCCGCGTCAGCCGTCGTGGCGTGCCGGTAAACTCACTGCTACTCTCTGGTGCGATCACTTCGCTGGTGGTGCTTATCAACTATCTGCTGCCGAAAGAGGCCTTCGGCCTGCTGATGGCACTGGTGGTGGCGACGCTGCTGTTGAACTGGATCATGATCTGTCTGGCGCACCTGCGTTTTCGTGCCGCGATGCGTCGCAAAGGGCGCGATACCCAGTTCAAAGCGTTGCTCTACCCGGCAGGGAACTACATCTGTATCGCCTTTCTGGCGATGATCCTTGTGCTGATGTGCACCATCGACGACATGCGTCTGTCAGCGATGTTGCTGCCGGTATGGGTCATCTTCCTGTTTATCGCGTTCAAACTGTCCCGCAAAAAGTAACCTGTTGATGCCCGGTGGCGCTTTGCTTACCGGGCCGACAAAACCTATTACTCGCCACCGCTACTCTCCAACTTTATCGTGACCCCTCTCCCAATTCTGTTTCGATCCACAGGATCTTTGTTTTGTAATCGATTACTTTTCATGTGATGCAATTTGTAATCGATTACTTTTTAAAGGCGAGGCTCAAAATGGTGTCAACAACGGAAAGTAGTGGAAAGGCGATAGGGCAGCATCGGCTGCTGGTACCCCGACTGTCGCTGATGATGTTTTTACAGTTTTTTATCTGGGGAAGCTGGTCGGTGACGCTCGGTCTGGTCATGACGCAACACAACATGTCTTTGCTGATTGGCGATGCGTTTTCTGCAGGGCCGATCGCCTCTATTCTTTCGCCGTTTGTGCTCGGTATGCTGGTGGATCGCTTCTTTGCCTCGCAAAAGGTGATGGCGGTGATGCATCTGGCCGGAGCGGTGATCCTGTGGTTTGTGCCGGGGGCATTGATTGCCCAGAACGGGGCGCTGTTGATTGGCCTGCTGTTCGGCTATACGTTGTGCTATATGCCGACGCTGGCGCTGACCAATAACATTGCGTTTCACAGTTTGTCGAATGTCGATAAAACCTTCCCGGTGGTACGCGTGTTCGGCACTATCGGCTGGATCGTGGCAGGGATTTTCATCGGCGTCACCGGCGTGGCATCCAGCATAACCATCTTCCAGGTGGCGGCGGCCAGTTCCGTACTGCTGGCGTTGTACAGTCTGACGTTGCCGCATACGCCGGCACCTGCGAAGGGACAGCCAGTTCAGGTGCGCGATCTGTTTTGTGCCGATGCGTTCGCGCTGCTCAAAACGCGTCATTTCTTTATCTTTTCGCTGTGTGCGATGTTGATCTCGGTACCGCTCGGCACCTATTACGCTTACACCGCCTCTTATCTGGCGGATGCCGGTATTGCGGATGTCAGCACCGCGATGTCGTTCGGGCAGATGTCAGAAATCTTCTTCATGCTGGTGATCCCACTGCTGTTCCGCCGTCTGGGCGTGAAGTACATGCTGCTGATCGGCATGCTGGCGTGGTTCGTCCGTTATGCATTCTTTGCGCTTGGCGTAAGCGAAGAGGGGCGCTTCCTGTTGTATCTCGGCATTCTGCTGCACGGCGTGTGCTATGACTTTTTCTTTGTTGTCGGCTTTATCTACACCGACCGTGTGGCGGGTGAAAAGGTAAAAGGTCAGGCACAGAGCATGATCGTGATGTTCACCTACGGTATCGGGATGTTGTTGGGCTCGCAGATTTCCGGGGCGTTGTATAACCGGTTGGTTGCCGGGCAAACCGTGCCGCAGGCGTGGGTCTCATTCTGGTGGATCCCGGCGGTGGCGGCTGCGGTGATTGCACTGATTTTCCTGTTCTCGTTTAAGTATGACGATGACAAGGCGTAATTTTCTGGAGGTGGTATGAGGACGATTAAAGGGCCGGGTATTTTTCTGACACAGTTTATCGGGGAGCAAGCGCCGTTTAACTCGCTGGAGGGGCTGGCGGGCTGGGCGGCGGGCAAGGGCTATAAAGCGGTACAGATCCCCTGCCATCAGCCGCATATTTTTGATGTGGCAAAAGCGGCGCAAAGTCAGGCCTATTGCGATGACATCAACGGTAAGCTGGCGGAATACGGGGTAGCCATCAGCGAGTTGTCGACCCATCTGGAAGGACAGCTGATCGCGGTTAACCCGGTCTATAGCGACGCCTTTGACCATTTTGCGCCAGAGGAGGTGCGCGGTAACGATGCGGCGCGCCAGGCATGGGCTACGGAGAAGCTAAAACAGGCGGCCGCGGCGTCGGCAAAACTGGGACTTAATGCGCATGCCACATTTTCCGGTTCGCTGGCCTGGCCGTTTTTCTATCCGTGGCCGCCGCACAATGAACCGCGTTTTCAGGAGGCGTTTAGCGAACTGGCCAACCGCTGGCGACCGATACTGGATACGTTCGATGCGCACGGTGTGGATGTCTGTTTTGAGCTACATCCCGGGGAAGACTTGCATGATGGCGTCACGTTCGAGCGTTTCTTGCGCCTTCTGGACAACCACCCGCGCTGCAACATTCTTTATGATCCCAGCCATATGCTGTTGCAGCAGATGGATTACCTGGCCTTTATCGACATCTACCACACGCGCATCAAAGCATTTCACGTGAAGGATGCGGAGTTCCGGGCAAACGGACGCAGTGGGGTATACGGCGGCTATCAGCCGTGGATCAACCGGGCAGGGCGCTTTCGCTCACTGGGTGACGGGCAGATCGATTTCAACGGTATTTTCAGCAAGCTGACGCAGTATGACTTTAACGGCTGGGCGGTGCTGGAGTGGGAATGCTGCCTGAAAGACGGTGAGATCGGGGCCAGCGAAGGCAGCGAATTCATCCGCCGCCATATTATTCCGGTCTCCGGACGGGCGTTTGATGATTTTGCTGCCGGAGGCGCCAGTGATTAATGTTGGCATTATTGGCAGCGGATTTATTGGCCCTGCGCATATCGAAGCGCTGCGCCGCCTCGGGTTTGTTCAGGTGGTGGCGCTGTGCGACGGAAGTCTTTCTCAGGCACGGGAGAAGGCGCAGGCACTGAACGTGCCGCATGCCTATGGCAGCGTTGAGGAGTTGCTTGCGCATCCGAATCTGCAGGTGGTGCATAACTGTACGCCGAACCATCTGCATGCGCAGATTAACCGGCAGATCTTGCGGGCAGGCAAGCACGTCTTCTCTGAAAAGCCGCTGTGCATGACGGCGGAAGAGGCGCGGGAACTGGTGACGCTGGCGGAAGAGGCCGACGTGGTGCACGGCGTCAGCTTTGTTTATCGTCAGTTTGCGATGGTGCGGCAGGCGGCCAGTATGATGCGCGCAGGAAGTATCGGGCGACTGTTTGCCACTCATGGCAGCTATTTGCAGGACTGGATGCTACTGGAAACCGATTACAACTGGCGGGTAGAGTCGGCGCTCGGCGGGGCGTCGCGCGCCGTGGCGGATATTGGCTCTCACTGGTGCGACACGGTGCAGTTTGTCACCGGACGGCGCATCACAGAAGTGATGGCCGATCTCGCGATCGTCTGGCCGACGCGCAAGGCAAACGTTGCGGGTAACCAGACTTTTACTCACGACTCGAACGCCCGGTATGAAGATAAACCGGTAAGCACTGAAGATTTTGGCTCGGTATTGTTCCGCTTTGATGATGGCAGCAAAGGCAGTTTTCGCGTTTCACAGGTGAGCGCCGGGCATAAAAATGGCCTGACATTTGAAATCAACGGCAGCGAGCAGTCCGTTGCCTGGGATCAGGAGATGCCGCAGCAGTTATGGGTGGGGCATCGTGCGCAGGCGAATCAGATCCTGAGCGATGATCCTGCACTAATGAACCGCGATGTCGTCGACAGCGCGCATTTTCCCGGCGGGCATATTGAAGGCTGGCCCGATGCCTTCAAAAATATGATGGCGCAGTTCTACCGTGCCGTTCAGGCTGGGAAAATGCCGGAACAGCCATTGTTTGCTACCTTCCATGATGGCGCGAATGTGATGTATATCATTGATGCGATAGTAAAAAGTCATCAGCAGCAACGCTGGGTACGCGTTGAGCGATGACGCGTTGCCCGGTTCGCCGGGCAACAAATTTATGATAGCCTGCATAAAACGCTAACCGCAGGATGTGTCGTCGTTATGTCTATTCAGAAAATCGCTCAGTTGGCCGGGGTTTCGGTGGCGACGGTGTCGCGCGTGTTGAACAACAGCGACAGCGTGAAAGCGAAAAACCGTGAGCGGGTTTTGCAGGCGATCAAGGAGAGCAATTACCAGCCCAATCTGCTGGCACGTCAGCTCCGTACCGCGCGCAGCCATATGATTCTGGTGATGGTATCCAACATCGCCAACCCGTTCTGCGCCGAGGTGGTCAAGGGCATCGAAGCAGAGGCCGAGAAAAACGGCTACCGTATCCTGCTGTGCAATTCAGGTTCCGATATCGATCGTTCCCGCTCAGGGTTAAGCCTGCTGTCGGGGAAAATCGTTGACGGTATTATCACCATGGATGCCTTCTCCCGGCTGCCGGAACTTGCGGAATTAATCGGCAACGCGGCCTGGGTCCAGTGTGCCGAATATGCCGATGCGGGGACGGTTTCCTGTGTCGGGATCAATGATGTGGATGCGTCGCAGCACGTGGTAAGCCAGCTTGCTGACAGCGGACGTAAGCGGATCGCCTTGATTAACCACGATTTAAGCTACAAATATGCCCGTCTGCGCGAACGCGGTTATAAGAGCGTGATTCATTTGCGTGATCTGGCCTATCAGGCGGTGGAATATGCCAGCGACCTCAGTTCAGCAGCCGGGATGGCGGCGATGCAAACGCTGCTAAAAGAAAACCCGCCGGACGCGGTGTTTGCCGTTTCTGATACGCTGGCGGCAGGGGCGCTGCGCGCCATTGAGCAGGCGGGTCTTCGCGTACCGCAGGATATCGCCGTGGTTGGGTTCGATGGCACTGAACTCTCTGAGATGGTGTCGCTCACCACCATTGAACAGCCGTCGCGGGAGATTGGCCGCAAAGCGGTTACCTTACTGCTCAATAAAATCGATAATCCGAATGCGCCAACGGAAAGAGTGATGATGGACTGGCGCTTTATTTCACGCGCCAGTACCTGAGTTATTTGGTGAACGCGCCCGCCAGCGAGCGAATATCATTGCCGGTGGGTGACTGGTGAATACGTAGGCCGAATTCTTCCACGACCGCAAAAATATGGTCGAAAATATCCGCCTGAATACTTTCATATTCCAGCCAGACCACAGTATTGGTAAAGGCGTAAATCTCGACGGGTAAACCATGATCGTCCGGCGCTAACTGGCGTACCATTAAAGTCATGTCTTTACGAATGCGCGGATGGTTGCGCAGATATTCGTTCAGGTAGGCGCGGAAAGTCCCGATATTGGTCATCCGTCGATGGTTTAATACCGATTCAGGCGCATCCAGTTGTTGATTCCATTCATCGATTTCCTGATGGCGCGTATCCAGATAAGGCTTCAGCAGACGCGCTTTATACAGGCGCTGCTTTTCATCATCATCCAGAAAATGAATACTGGTGGCATCAATGCTGATGCTGCGTTTAATCCGTCGACCACCGGAAGCCGACATACCGCTCCAGTTTTTAAACGAGTCCGAAACCAGTGACCAGGTGGGGATGGTGGTGATGGTATTGTCCCAATTGCGGACTTTCACCGTTGTCAGACCAATATCAATGACCGCGCCGTCCGCGCCGTATTTCGGCATTTCCAGCCAGTCGCCCAGTTTCAGCATGTCGTTAGCAGAAAGCTGAATGCCGGCAACCAGTCCCAGAATCGGGTCTTTAAATACCAACATCAGCACGGCCGCCATCGCGCCCAGGCCGCTAATCAGGATTGCCGGGGATTGCCCCATTAACAGCGAGATCACCAGAATGCCAACGATAATCGCGCTAATCAGTTTAATGCCCTGAAATATGCCTTTGAGCGGAAGCTGAGAGGCTGCCGGTATTTTTTGCGCCAGATTTAAGATGACGTCCAGTAATGAAAACAGCGACAGCAGGGCATACATCATGATCCACAACTGCGCGCAGGTGGTCAGAATGTCTGACGCTTCACTGCCTTTTTGCAACCACAGCACGGCCTGAATATTGACGATAATCCCTTGTAGGGTAAACGCCAGACGATGGAATAATTTGTTCTGGGTAATAATCTGTAGCCACAGACGGGAACTGGCGGTGGCGCGTTTTTCAAATGTGCGCAGTACCACCCAGTGCAAAATAATATGCACAATGACGGCAGTGAGAAAAATAATACCGAAAATCATCACCAGCGAGGTGGTGTGATTCATCTCAATACCCGCTAAATCTTCGACCTGGGTAATTAATTCCTGCATAACCTCTCCTTTATAAAACAGCGGTCAATGATGACCGCTGAGGGGAAATTATGCAAACGGAGGGGCGCTGGGTGAATTACACCTCTGTCAGCGTGGTTTCCAGCGGCAGGCGAGATTTGGGCAGCGACGCGTTGAAATCTTCGACGCTGTGATGGCCAACCGGAACCACGACCACGCTGGTGAAGCCTTTTTCTTTCAGGCCAAATTCCGCGTCGAGAATGGCTGCGTCGAACCCTTCAATCGGTACCGCGTCCAGACCTAGCGCGCCAACGCCTAACAGGAAGTTACCGACGTTCAGATAAACCTGTTTTGCCATCCAGTGCGCGTCATCTTTCAAATCTTTTCGGTGCATATCGGCGAAGAAAGTACGCCCTTTGTGGTTGGCGGCTTTCGCGTCGGCAGAAGCAAAACGCCCGTCGGCCTCTTCCTGATCGACCACGCGCTCCAGCCACGCATCGTCCATGGCCGTTTTGGCGCAGAACACCACAACATGCGAGGCATCAAGCATTTTGCGCTCGTTGAAGACATAGCTACCGGCGGCAGATTTGGCCACACGCGCTTTGCCTTCCTCCGTGCTGGCAACGATAAAATGCCACGGCTGAGAGTTGGTGCTGGACGGACTGTACTGCAGCAGCGTTTTGATTTTCTCTGCTTCTTCAGCGGTCAGCTTTTTATTAGGGTCGAATGCCTTGGTGGAGTGACGCTTTAAGGCCACTGAAACGATATCCATAACTACTCCCGGTTGGTTTTAATACTCGCAGGGTACAAGGTTCTCTGGACGATGATAAGAGAGATAATACGAAAACAGTTTTCGGCTTACGCGACCAATCACAGAGGGCGGATTCGTTTTTGGTCGCGTTTAGCCAGGCCATCGACGACTAAATTCCACGAATCGTCGACCAGTTCTTCCAGCAATGACTCGCTGATGTCATCGCCGGGGGCGACGGAAATCCAGTGTTTTTTGTTCATGTGGTAACCGGGGGTAATGCTCGGGTAAATCTGCTGATTCAGCAGTGATTTTTCCGGATCGGCTTTCAGGTTAATCACCGCACGGCGATTAAATTCGGTCACGATCATAAAAATCTTGCCGCCAACTTTAAACACGTCGTATTCCGGACCGAACGGCCAACAGTGTTCGGTAAACGGAAACGCCAGCGCCAGACGTTGCGCGCACGCGTACAGCGTTTTTTCGTCCATTATGCTTCCTCACGGGTGAGGGCGCGCCACATCGCTTCAAAGCCCAGGGAGATAAATTCACTGGCGCGAGCCGGTTCGCGAGCGGCAAATTCCATTGTCGTTTCTGCCAGCGTTAAAAACAGCGCATCGCCGAAAGCCCGATACTCATCGGACATAAAGACCGGCAGCACCGAACGGTGGCAGAGATCGCGTAGCTCAGGAAACAGGTCGTCGGCTTTTTGTTCCGTCTCTTTGGTGATTTTTTCACTGACCGCTAACTGGCGAATGGCGCGATGTCCCTGGGTATGGTTGAGGCCCCAGCTGATATAGCTGCTCCAGATGAAAAAGGTCAGCACTTTGGTATCCGTCAGTGAACGATCGAGATTCTCGATCAGCGACTGGCATAGGCTCTGTTTAAGATGAAGATAAAGTTCGTTGATTAACTCGTCTTTTGTCGCGAAATAGCGAAACAACGTTCCTTCTGCCACGCCTGCGTTGCGGGCTATCACAGCGGTCGATGCCGCGATCCCGGATTGCGCAATGGCCGTGGTTGCAGCCTCCAGTAATGCCTGTTTTTTGTCTTCACTCTTCGGACGAGCCACTACACTTTACCCTTAAGATTGTTTAAAAAGGTGATTGAAACACGGCCTTTGCAGCGCCGCAACGGTGAATGTCAAAGATTGAAAATCATCTTGACGCGAAACTTCCGATTTCTATAATGAGTGCTTACTCACTCATAATCAAGAGTCAGCCGCGCAAACCATCGGACCGGAGCGCGTTTTACAGGTCAGGATATGAAGCCTCTCTCCGTTTGTGTGGTCGTTATTATGCTCATTGCCAGTGCAGCAACGTTACCGTTTGTCCTCAATGCTGGCTTCGGCCAGGCGCCGCAGGGCGCTCAGCTTAGCCAGGTAGAACAATCTGCAAACTACCGTGATGGGCAATTCCATAATCAGGTGCCAACGCCGGGCTATACCGGAAACAAAAGTATGCTCGCGGCATGGTGGGAGTTTCTGGTCGCGAAGCGTGAAAATGCACGGCCTGCGCAGCCCTTACCGCTGGTTGCCACCGATCTTGCCAGCCTGCCGGTTGAGCAGAATACCCTGATCTGGCTGGGGCACTCCTCGTGGTATCTACAACTGGACGGCAAACGCATTCTGATTGACCCGGTTTTCAGCAGCTACGCCGCACCGTTTTCGTTCCTTAACAAAGCGTTCGCCGGCGAGTATCCGTGGACGGCGCAGACAATGCCGGCGATCGACCTGCTGATCATTTCTCACGATCACTATGACCATCTGGATTACGCCACCATCACTGCGTTAATGCCAAAGGTGAAGCGTGTGCTCACGCCGCTGGGCGTTGGCTCTCATCTGCGATACTGGGGAATGAACGGCGACATTATTGAAGAGCGCGACTGGAATCAGTCCGTCAGGGTCGACGATTCGCTGATGATCCATGTGCTGCCCGCGCGACACTTTTCCGGGCGTGGCATCAAGCGCAACCAGACGCTGTGGGCAAGTTTTCTGTTTGAAACGGCGGAACAGAAAATTTATTACAGCGGCGACTCGGGTTATGGCCCCCATTTCAGGGCGATTGGCGAACAGTTTGGCGGCATCGACCTTGCCATCATGGAGAACGGTCAATATGACCAGGACTGGAAATACATTCACATGATGCCGGAAGAGACCGCGCAGGCGGCTCTGGATTTGCGGGCAAAAGCGATATTGCCCGGTCATGCCGGACGCTTTGTGCTGGCAAAGCATAGCTGGGATGACCCTTACAAACGACTGGCGCTGGCCAGTCGGAATAAAGCCTACCGTCTGCTCACTCCGATGCAGGGGGAACCGGTGAAGCTGGATGATTCAGCACAACGGTTCACCCCATGGTGGGATCAGGCAACACAATTGCAGGAGAGGAGTTCCGAATGACCATTTCTGCTCAGGTTATCGACAGCATTGTCGAGTGGATAGATGATAATTTGAATCAGCCGCTGCGCATTGACGACATCGCCCGTCATGCGGGTTACTCCAAGTGGCACTTGCAGCGTCTGTTTTTGCAGTACAAAGGGGAGAGCCTGGGGCGCTACATTCGCGAGCGCAAACTGCTGCTGGCGGCGCGGGATCTGCGCGAGTCCAACGAAAAAGTGTATGACATTTGCCTGCGCTACGGGTTTGACTCTCAGCAGACTTTCACCCGCATTTTCACCCGCACGTTTAACCAGCCGCCAGGCGCCTACCGCAAAGAAAATCACAGTCGGACGCACTGATTCTTTCCTGATAGCGAGAGCTATCAGGAACACTTCCCCCACTCTACGCGCCGCTGCAATTACCTAAATCTTATTGCAAATCATTCCCATTTACATTAGCGTGGCTAACAAATTTCATGAGGAACGGTTGGCCAATGAAGATGGCGTGGAGTGGTTTGCTGCTTGGGCTGGGGACGATGTCGGCTCAGGCAATGCCGTGTTCGACTCCCTCTGTGCAAGGGGAGCAGCAAGGGAAATTTGATGCCAGCGGGGAAATCTGTTTTGTCCTTCCTGCGCTAAATGAAAACTATGTCTCTGCGACGCTTTCCGGCATTACTGATGCCCGATTGCTTGATGGTCAGAACCGACGTATTCGTACATTGCTGGAAGGCGGCCCTGCAGATGGTGAGCATCAGCTATTGTTTTCACTGCCTCAGCAACAGGTCACCTCGCTGGTGCTACACGGCAATGAAGGCATGCGCTGGCGCTTCTCCTGGCAGATGAGAGAGACGACGCCTTTACCGCGAACTCAGCGCATGGCCCCCGTCAGTCCCGTTTTGCAGCAACTGGAAAAAGCCCTTGCGGCGGGAGCAGGCACCACCGAATTCTGGCAGGATCGTCAACGTTACGGCACGCCGCTGGTGGAACCCTACGATGCCGACCACAAACGCGTGACTTTTCTCTGGCGTGGCGCAAAACAGAACGTTTTTCTTTTCGGTTCACCGGCGGGCGATCACGATCCGCTGTTTCGTTTAGGCCATTCCGACGTCTGGTTTCGTAGCTATGTCGTTCCGAAGGATACAGTCATGCAGTATAAGCTGGCGCCGGATGTCCCACTGATCAACGGATCGCCTCGCGATCAGCGGCGTGCCATCCTGGTCAGCGCGCAGGCCGATCCGTTCAACCCGCTGACGATCGGCGCGAAATTTGCCGATCGCTGGAATCAGTCGTCGCTGCTCGATCTCAGTCCATCCCGTTTTTGTTCGGTTCAGGCCATGTCGCAGCCACTGCGTCACGGTTCTCTGATGCGGAAAACGATCGCCAGCGAGCGACTGGGTAATACGCGGGAAGTGGCGATTTACCGCCCGCACACCGCGCAACCGGCGCGCTGGACGCTGATCCTGTTTGATGGCAAAACCTATCTGGATGAATACCATATCGATCGGGTTATTGATGGGCTGATTGCTCGTCATCAACTCCCGCCAGTCAATGTGGTGTTTGTGGATTCTCTCGATCACCCACGGCGCGGTAAAGAGCTGCCGCCAAACCCGGCGTTTGCCGATTTTATGGCTTACGAATTGCTGCCCTGGTTGCGTCAGCAGGGCATTGCTCTCACGCGACAAAAAACGGTGCTGGCGGGATCCAGTTATGGTGGGCTGGCATCGTCATGGGTGGCGTTACGCTATCCGCGCCTGTTTGGCAACGTGCTAAGTCTGTCTGGTTCCTATTGGTGGGCGCCGAAAGGGGAGGAGGCCAGTTGGTTGACCCGGCAGTATCAGGATTCACCGCGTTATCCGGTGAAATTCTGGCTGCAGGCCGGACGCTTTGAAATGCAGGGGCCAAACGGCGGCATTTATCGCAATACGCGGGCGTTTGAAAAGGTGCTTCGGGAGAAAGGCTACACGGTCAGCTTTCACCCGTGGTCAAGCGGCCACGACTATACCGCGTGGTGTGAAGCGCTGGTCTACGGAATGCGGGATTTCACCGGCTTAGTGAGCCAGCGAAAACCAACGACGCCAGACGTAGCGAATCACGAAATATTCAACAGCGCCAAGCGCTAAGAACCACAGGCAGAACAGCAGCGTATAGAGCTGGTTGAGATCCATCAGATGGAAGGTCTCCACCAGCTTTTGCGCCAGCACCAGTCCCAGTGACGGCGCGGGAAGCAGCAGGCAGGAGAGAAAAGCCAGCAGCAGAATACCGGCAGCGGTCATCAGGGATTCAAGCGGGTGTTTCATGGCATTGTTAAACTTGAGTTAAAAAAGCCATTGTCCGGGATCTTCTCCATTAACGCAAACCCGCTCCGTTTACCCTGCCCAGATCTCACAATGTTTTTTCACCAGCCCGATGAGCGAACCGCCCTCGCTGACAAAGTCACGCATTGTCTGCGCTTCATTGAGGCCGTTTTTCACCTGGCGCGTTAACGCCTCGATAGCGCTGGTCGCCCCCACTTTATCTGCCGAGGGCGCCACGTTTTCCAGCAGGCGCAGGGTGTCATCTGACAGCGGATGGCGATCGCCGCTATGCACATCGGTCAGAATACCCTCCAGCCCATAACGGCAGGCCTGAAAACGGTTGAATTTATACAGCAGGTAATCACGCTCCTGATGCTTAAATGGGCGCTCGGTCAGCAGCCAGTGGGCGGTGGCCTGAATTAACCCGGCAATATTCACCGCATGCGACAGGGTCAGCGGCGTATCCATCACCCGCACTTCGACGGTACCAAAATGCGGGCTGGGGCGAATATCCCAGTGCAAATCCTTAATGCTGTCGATCATGCTCGTATAGCTGAGCCGGCGGAAAAGTCCCTCAAATTCCTGCCAGTTGCTGACCCATGGCATCGGGCCATTATCAGGAAATCCGGAAAAAATATTCAGGCGCGACGAGGCAAAGCGGGTGTCGGAGCCCTGCATATAGGGTGACGCCGCCGAGAGCGCAATAAAGTGTGGGACAAAGTGCGACAGTCCGTGCAGCAGATAAATGGCGTCATCGCCGCTGGGACAGCCGACGTGGACATGTTGCCCAAATACGGTGGCCTGCTGGATGAGATACCCAAAGTTCTCCAGCGTACGCTGATAGCGCTCGTTGTCGCACACCTGCTGGCGCTGCCATTTCTGAAACGGATGAGTGCCGCCGCCGCAAATTTCAAGGTGATGGTCGGCCGCCGCCTCGAGGATCACCTGTTGCATGGCGGAAAACTGCACGGCGGCCTGATCGATGTTGCGGCAGACGTCGGTGGCCATCTCCAGCATGCTTTCGGTGATATCGTGTTTCACCTCTCCGGCGCTCACCCGATCTTTCACTGCGGCAATCAGCGTCGAAGAGTCCTGGCTCAGGTCATAACCAGGCGGATTCACCACCTGCATTTCCAGTTCAATGCCGAGGGTATACGGTTCCGAGACGTGAAAATCGGGTAGTGGCATGGCATTCGCTCCCCTGGTGATGTGCTTTTAGTATAGAAGCGATAGGTCAATCCGCAGCGGCAGAAGAAATCTGAAAGTGGCGCTTTGAAGACGAATCGGGAACTGTTATAACCAGATTTTACCGTTGCGTAAGGAGTGAGCTGTGCCGGAAATTAATCAGTATGGTCAGACGGTTGGCGACGCGTTGCCGGACTGGCATGGCGCGTCGGTTCTGCAACGAACCGTGCTGGAAGGTCGTTACTGCCGCCTTGAGCCGCTCGATCCAGAACGTCATGCCGGAGATCTGTTCGACGCCTATGCGCAGGCCGATGACGAGCGGGACTGGACGTGGCTGGCGAGCAGTCGCCCCGACAGCGTAGAGGCGACGTTCCACTGGCTCAGCGGGAAAGCGAATGATGACGCGCTGGTGCCTTTCACCGTGGTGGATATCCGCGCTGACCGTGCGGTGGGGTTAGTCTGCTTTATGGCGATCGAACGCGAGCACGGCAGCGTTGAAATCGGCCATGTCACCTGGTCGCCGCGGATGAAAAATAGCGTACTGGGCACAGAAGCCGTCTGGCTGCTGTTGCGGTATGCGTTTGCGCTGGGCTATCGCCGCGTGGAGTGGAAATGTGATTCTCTGAACCTGGCGTCGCGCCGGGCGGCAGAGCGGTTAGGGTTTGTGTTTGAAGGCCGTTTTCGCCAGAAAATTGTCCGCAAAGGCCGCAATCGGGACAGCGACTGGTTGTCGATGATTGATCGCGAGTGGCCTGAGTGTGACCGCGCATTACAGCGCTGGTTAGCGCCGGAGAATTTTGACGAGCACGGTCGGCAGCGGCAAACGCTGGCGCAGTGTCGGTTGCCATAAACGACATTCCGCTCTGTTACCAGAGCGGAAATCTCCTTAGCGCTGTGCCGGTTTACGTACCGGCGCATCGCCCGCCACGTAATAGCGTGCGGTGCTTTTTGCCAGCGGCGCGCGACCGCGAATGGCATCGGCAATTTTCTCGCCAATCATGATAGTCGTTGCATTCAGATTGCCGGTGATAATTTGCGGCATGATCGACGCATCCACCACGCGTAAATTTTCCACGCCGTGCACGTTGCCTTCGCCATCGACTACGGCCATCTCATCAAAGCCCATTTTACAGGTGCCGCAGGGGTGGAACGCCGTTTCCGCGTGGTTACGAACAAACGCATCCAGCTGTTCGTCGCTCTGGCAGTCAATGCCGGGACTGATCTCTCGTCCACGGAATTTATCCAGCGCCGGCTGGTTGATGATTTCACGGGTAAGGCGAATCGCATCGCGGAATTCCTGCCAGTCCTGCTCTGTCGACATGTAGTTAAACAGAATCGCCGGATGCTCGCGCGGATCGCGCGACTTGATCTGTACATGACCGCGACTCGGCGAGCGCATCGAACCAACGTGGCACTGAAAACCGTGCTCTTTCACCGCGTTCGAACCGTTGTAGTTAATCGCCACTGGCAGGAAATGGTATTGAATGTTCGGCCAGCGAAATGCTTCACGGCTGCGAATAAATCCGCCCGCTTCAAAATGGTTGCTGGCGCCGACGCCAGTACCACCAAACAGCCATTCAGCGCCGATCTTCGGCTGATTCCACCACTGCAGAGCAGGGTAGAGCGAGACCGGTTCTTTACATGCATACTGCAGGTACATTTCCAGATGATCCTGCAGGTTTTCACCGACGCCTGGCAGATGGTGAACCAGCGGAATGGCATGCGCTTTTAACAGCGCGGCATCGCCTACGCCAGAGCGTTGCAGGATCTGCGGTGAAGCAATCGCGCCCGCGCACAGCAGCACCTCTTTCCGGGCCGTCGCGCGGACGGGGATTGTACTGTCGCCTTCCAGCCACTCCACGCCGATCGCTTTTTTACCGTCAAAAATGATGTGGTCGGTCAGCGCGTGGGTCACGATGGTAAGGTTCGGCCGTTTTTTCGCCTGATCCAGATAGCCTCTGGCCGTGCTGGCGCGACGCCCTTGTGGCGTGACGGTGCGGTCCATCGGGCCAAAGCCTTCCTGCTGATAGCCGTTCAGGTCATCGGTTCGCGGATAACCCGCCTGGACGCCCGCCTCGATCATCGCGTCGAACAGCGGGTTCACGCCCGATTTTGAGGTGGTCACGCTGACCGGGCCGTCGCCGCCGTGATAGTCATTCGCGCCGACATCGCGGGTTTCCGCTTTGCGGTAATAGGGCAGGCAGTTGAGGTAGCTCCAGTGCTCAAGTCCGGGTTCTTCTGCCCAGTGGTCGAGATCCAGCGCATTGCCACGGATGTAGCACATGCCATTAATCAGCGAGGATCCGCCCAGCCCTTTGCCGCGGCCGCACTCCATGCGGCGATAGTTCATATGCGGTTCTGGTTCGGTCTCATATGCCCAGTTATAGCGCTTCCCCTGCAACGGGAAAGCCAGCGCCGCCGGCATCTGGGTGCGGAAGTCCGCACGGTAATCCGGGCCGCCCGCTTCCAAAAGCAGAACGGTGGTATTGCTGTCTTCTGTCAGTCGTGTTGCCAGTACGTTGCCGGCAGAACCGGCACCAATAATGATATAGTCAAAATGCAATGAAACCTCCTGCTTAAAATACAGACTGGAATGGCGCCATCTCGAGCTGAATGGATTTCACCTGGGTATAGCTTTGTAGCGTCATCACGCCGTTTTCACGCCCGATACCGGAATGCTTGTAGCCGCCAACCGGCATTTCTGCGGGGGATTCCCCCCAGGTGTTGATCCAGCAGATCCCGGCTTCCAGTTGGTGAATGACGCGATGCGCGCGATTGAGATCCTGGGTGACGACGCCAGCGGCCAGACCATAGTCGGTGTCGTTGGCGCGGCGAATAACCTCGTCTTCACTCTCGTAAGTCAGAATTGTCATGACCGGGCCGAAGATCTCTTCGCGGACGATGGTCATCTCATCACGGCAGTCGGTGAACACCGTCGGGGCAACCCAGGCGCCATGGTCGAATGCGCTGCCCTTCAGTACATCGCCACCGCAAAGCAGCGTCGCGCCTTCGTTTTTACCGCTTTCGATATAGCGCAGGACATTTTCGCGATGCGGGAAGCTGACCAGCGGGCCAAAATTGGTCGCTGAATCAAACAGATCGCCTGCGCGGATCCGCGCCACGCGGGATAAAATGGTCTGCTCAAATGCGCTTTTCATCCGTGCCGGAATAAACACGCGCGTCCCGTTGGTGCAGACCTGGCCGGAGCTGTAGAAATTCGCCATCATCGCGATGTCAGCGGCAAGGTTGACGTTGGCATCCTCGAAAACGATCAGCGGCGATTTCCCGCCCAGTTCCATCGTCACCGCTTTGAGCGAGGACGCGGCAGCGTTCGCCATCACTTTTTTGCCGCTGGCGACGCCGCCGGTGAAGGAAACTTTGGCAATACCCGGATGTTCGGTCAGATAGTGGCCCGTTTCCGCGCCCTCGCCCGGCAGGACATTAAAGACGCCGTCCGGCAGGCCGGCTTCGCTGTAGATTTCTGCCAGTTTCAGGGCGGTCAGCGGGGTGACTTCGCTGGGTTTGAAGATCATCGCGTTGCCTGCCGCCAGGGCTGGTGCGGATTTCCACAATGCGATTTGAATCGGGTAGTTCCACGCGCCAATCCCGGCGACGACGCCCAGCGGCTCGCGACGGGTGTAGACAAACGCGGTCTCGCGTAGCGGGATTTGGCTGCCTTCCAGCGCGGGAATCAACCCGGCGTAGTATTCCAGTACGTCTGCGCCGGTGACGATATCGATGCTGGCGGTTTCGCTGAACGGTTTGCCGGTATCCAGCGTTTCCAGCGTCGCCAGTTCGTCATTACGTTCGCGCAGAATCTCCACTGCCCGGCGCAGAATGCGCGAGCGTTCCATGGCGGTCATCGCCGCCCAGATTTTTTGTCCGCGCTGAGCGCTTTTCACCGCGCGGTCGACATCCTCACGTCCTGCGGCCTGTACGGTGGCCAGGACCTCGCCGCTGGCAGGGTTGATCGTCTCGAAAGTCCGACCGCTGGTGGCAGCAGTATAGCCACCATCAATGTAAAGCTGTTGTTCTGCCATTCGGGACATGCATTCTCCTCGGTGAGTCAGTGACTTTTTTGTAAGTGCTGACTGATGAAATGGGTGGTCAGCGCCTGGGCGAGACTGAGGTTGAACGGCTTACCGCTTAGCGCAGCACGCAGCCATAGCCCGTCTATCAGCGCCGCTAATCCGTAGCCCGCCTGCTGCGCCTGTTCACGCGGTAGCTCGCGTTTGAATTCGGCCACGATATTTGACAGCAGGCGTTTACTGGCGACCTGCTGCAGGCGGTACAGCATCGGCTGGTGCATGCTGCTGGCCCAGAACGCCAGCCAGGCTTTCATTGCGGCGTGGCTGATCTGGGTCTCGTCAAAGTTTCCCGCCACGATGGCGCGCAATCGCAACTCGGCGCGCGCACCCGGTAGCGCATGGAGTCGATGCAAAACGGCATGACGCAGCTGGCTGGTGATGTCGCGCATCGTTGCCTCCAGCAATCCATTCTTATCCTTAAAGTAATGGCTAATGATCCCGGTAGAAACACCGGCACGACGGGAGATTTGCGCAATCGTCGCATCGTGCATCCCGACTTCATTTATCGCTTCCAGCGTGGCGTCAATCAGCTGCCGCTGCCGTATCGACTGCATCCCCAGTTTGGGCATTTTGGGACTCCATTCATCAGTTTTGTTTCACCATTAAAGCGGTTTTTGATTGGACGTTCAATATAAAATGTGTCTTAATTGTTGCGAATTTGATTTTTAATAGTTACAAAAAATGTGAGGATACTGGATGTCAGACCTTCCCCAGCGCAGAGAAAAGGACAAAATCAATCCGGTGGTTTTCTACACGTCCGCCGGGCTGATTTTGTTGTTTTCCCTGACCACCATCTTTTTTAGTGATTTCTCCGCAGTCTGGATTGGCCGGACGTTGAACTGGGTTTCAAAAACGTTTGGCTGGTACTATTTGCTGGCGGCCACGCTGTACATTGTCTTTGTTGTTTTCATTGCCTGCTCGCGTTTTGGCTCGGTAAAGCTCGGGCCGGAGCAATCGAAACCGGAGTTCAGTCTGCTCAGTTGGGCAGCTATGCTCTTCGCCGCCGGGATTGGTATCGACCTGATGTTCTTCTCTGTGGCGGAGCCGGTGACGCAATATATGCAGCCGCCGGAAGGGGCAGGGCAGACCATTGAAGCGGCGCGTCAGTCGATGGTCTGGACGCTCTTTCACTACGGTCTGACCGGCTGGTCAATGTATGCCCTGATGGGCATGGCGCTGGGATATTTCAGCTATCGCTATAATCTGCCGCTGACCATCCGTTCTGCGCTCTATCCGATCTTTGGTAAACGTATCAACGGACCGATTGGGCATAGCGTCGATATCGCCGCTGTTATCGGTACTATTTTTGGTATCGCCACGACGCTGGGGATTGGTGTGGTTCAGCTTAACTACGGTCTGAGCGTGTTGTTTGATATCCCGGATTCGATGGCGGCGAAAGCGGCACTGATTGTCTTGTCAGTGGTGATCGCCACGATTTCGGTCACGTCCGGGGTGGATAAGGGCATCCGCGTACTTTCAGAGCTTAACGTTCTGCTGGCGTTGGGGCTGATCCTCTTTGTTCTGTTTATGGGCGACACCTCATTTCTGCTCAACGCACTGGTGCTCAATGTGGGCGACTATGTGAATCGCTTTATGGGGATGACGCTCAACAGCTTTGCCTTCGATCGTCCGGTTGAGTGGATGAATAACTGGACGCTATTTTTCTGGGCGTGGTGGGTGGCATGGTCGCCGTTTGTTGGCCTGTTCCTCGCGCGAATCTCACGTGGGCGCACCATCCGTCAGTTTGTCTTCGGTACGTTGATTATTCCGTTCACCTTTACGCTGCTGTGGCTGTCGGTATTCGGCAACAGCGCGCTGTATGAAATTATCCACGGCGATGCGGGTTTTGCTCAGGAGGCGATGGCGCATCCGGAACGTGGATTCTACAGCCTGTTAGCGCAATATCCGGCGTTTACCTTCAGCGCCTCGGTGGCGACCATCACGGGCCTGCTGTTTTATGTGACCTCAGCGGATTCCGGCGCGCTGGTGCTGGGAAATTTCACCTCGAAGCTGAAAGATATCAACAGCGATGCGCCGTCATGGCTGCGTGTCTTCTGGTCGGTGGCGATCGGTTTGCTGACCCTGGGAATGCTGATGACGAACGGAATTTCAGCCTTGCAGAACACCACGGTGATCATGGGGCTACCGTTCAGCTTCGTCATTTTCTTTATTATGGCGGGATTGTATAAGTCGCTGAAGGTGGAAGATTATCGCCGTGAGAGTGCTAACCGGAATACGGCGCCGCGACCAATGGGCGTACAGGACCGGTTGAGCTGGAAAAAACGTCTGTCACGTCTGATGAACTATCCCGGCACACGCTACACCCGCGAGATGATGGAAAACGTGTGTTTCCCGGCGATGGAAGAGGTGGCGCAAGAGTTAACACTGCGTGGTGCGCACGTAGAACTGAAAAGTCTGCCGCCGGTAGAAGGCGAAAGCCTGGGGCACCTTGATTTGCGGGTGCACATGGGGGATGAACGTAACTTTATCTACCAAATCTGGCCGCAGCAGTATGCGATTCCGGGTTTTACCTATCGCGCACGCAGCGGGAAATCGACCTATTACCGTCTGGAGACCTTCCTGCTGGAAGGCAGTCAGGGCAATGACCTGATGGACTACAGCAAAGAGCAGGTGATTACCGATATTCTCGACCAGTATGAACGCCATCTGAATTTCATCCATCTGGATCGCGAAGCGCCAGGCAATGGCGTGCTGTTCCCGGGTATGTAGGACACTCTATACGTTTTCCGAAAATGCGCTTTAGCTGTGTAAATATACAGTGATGGGTGAGAAGAAGAGTACGATAACGGCGGGTGCCTGATGCTGTCCAGCTTCAGGCCATTGCTGAGGTCTGGAAAGAAGAAAGCCCCAAGGTGACAGTACTATCAACCTTGAGGCTACCATTCCAAACCTGAACAATTCGGATGGTAGTCTCTTCTTCGCATGGAGGCAATACATGCTGACGAAATATGCCTTAATGGCAGTCATCGCACTCTGTATTACGGTGCTGGGATTCACGCTTCTGGTGAGGGACTCACTCTGTGAGTTTAGCGTCAGGGAGCGTGGTATTGAGTTTAAGGCAGTTCTCGCTTACGAATCGAAGAAGTAGCCGTTATGCGGGGAGTTATCCCCGCATATCCGCTTGTCAGGTCTGGATGAGACGGCGCCCGCTTTATCCATCGCCCGCAGTCAGTCATGGCTGCGGGCGAATTTCGGTTTACCAGCAGATAAATCCGCCATCAACAACGAGATCGACGCCGGTGCAAAACGAGGCTGCATCGCTGGCGAGGAATAGCGCCGGACCTGCCATCTCTTCCACTTTTGCCATGCGCTGGATCGGCGTCTGGCTCTCAAATTCACGCGTCTGATGAACCATTTCAGGACGGGTGTTCATCGGCGTGGCGGTGTATCCCGGGCTGATTGAGTTGACGCGAATGCCTTTCTCAATCCATTCCATCGCCAGGCTCTTCGAGAGGTGAATCACCCCCGCTTTAGAGCTGTTGTAATGCGCCTGTTCAAGGCCACGGTTGACGATGATCCCGGACATCGAGGCGATGTTGATGATCGAGCCGCCGCCAGATTCCAGCATCAGTTCCGCTTCGGCCTTACAGGAGTTCCACACGCCCGTGAGGTTGATGTCGATAACGCGCTGCCACTGTTCGCTTTCCATTTCCAGCGCCGGGTTGGCGTTGGCAATACCGGCGGCGTTGACCGCGATATCCAGACGACCAAACCGTTCTTTGGTCAGGGCAACGGCGGCGCGAAGGTCATTAAGCTGACGAACATCTCCCGTATAGAGTGCCGCCTGGCCGCCAATCGCTTCAACATGATTGACCGTATCTTTCAGTCCGCCGTCTTCGCGTAGATCAAAACAGACAACCCGTGCACCCGCGCTGGCAAGTGCCCAGGCAATGGTCTGACCGATGCCGCTACCCGCGCCTGTGACGAAAGCGACGCGTCCTTGCAGATTAAACAGTTGTTGAGCAAAATCTTTTGCGATCATAGTGATAACTCTCTTCACAAATACCCTGTCGGGTATTACGACATAATCAGGCCACCATCAATGTTGATGGTTTGTCCGGTAAGATAGCGCGCATCGTCAGAGGCAAGGAAGGCGACCAGTCCGGCGACATCTTCAGGTTTACCCGCGCGTTTCATGGGGATGCCCTTTACCCACTCCGCCATCAGTTCACCTTTGCCATAGCGTTTTTCATCGGTACTGAGGATCTCGCCCCAGACGCGGTCGTTGTAATCCCACATTTCGCTTTCGATGATCCCTGGACAGAAGGCGTTGACAGTAATGTTCCACGGGGCCAGTTCATGCGCCAGGCTCTGCGTGATACCAATCACACCCATTTTGCTGGCGGCGTAGTGTGGGGTGTAAATGAAGCCCTGACGTCCCTGACCGGAAGAGGTATTAATCAGGCAACCGTGGTTCTGTTTCACCATATATTTCGCCGCTTCCCGACAGCAGAGCCACACCCCCGTGGTATTGACGGTAAGGGTTTTTTCAAAATCTGCTTTTGGCATCCGGTCAAAGTAATCGATGGTGATTACGCCAGCGTTCTGGATGGAGACGTCAATCGTACCAAAGCGCACAGCGGCTTGTTCATACAACGCCTGTACTTGCTCTTCGTTAGTGACATCAACCTGCAATGATAAAATATCAGCCTGGTAGCGCTGGCGCAGTTGCTCTGCCGTTTCGTGAACGCGCTCAGCGTTGGAGACCATCACCAGGTTTGCGCCGTCCCGGGCGAAACGTTCAGCGATACCTGCGCCAATCCCCCGGCATGCTCCGGTGATGACGACCGTCTTACCATGAAAATCACGTTGCATATTTCTTTCCCCTGTATAAGCCGGACACGCGATGCCCGGCGGAGTGATGCTACTTAACTGGATACGGTATTTGTTGAGGGTGCTGTCGTCTGTTTTTCTTCATGACGACGCATCAGAATGACTTTGTTCTGTAGCTTTTGCTGGAACTGGTCGACAACCACGGCGGTGACGATCACGACACCTTTAATGACCATCTGCCAGAAATCACTGACGCCCATCATCACCATGCCATCGGCCAGAAAGACGATGACGAAGGCCCCGATGATGGAACCGGATACCCGTCCGCGACCGCCAGCGAGCGCGGTTCCGCCCAGGACGGTGGCGCCGATGGCGTCCATCTCAAACATGTTGCCGGTCATCGGGTGCGATGTTTGTAGCTGAGACGCGACAATCAACCCAACAAAGGCAGCGCACAACCCGGAGAAGGCGTACACGAAAATTTTCGCTTTGACGATCGGCACACCGGCCAGACGCGCCGCGGATTCGTTACCGCCGATCGCGTAGATATAGCGGCCAAGCGGAGTTTTGGTGGTGATCCAGTAGCCCAGCACCAGGAAGGCAATCATTAACCAGATTGGCAGGTAAATCCCGAGCAGCGTGCCGGAACCCAGAGTAGCAAAACCGGTATTTCCCAGCGCTTCCATACCGTTAAGGTTGGGGTAGGTGCTACCGTCGTTAAACAGCAGGGCAGATCCCCTGGCAACGTACATCATGCCGAGGGTACAGATGAAAGGCGCAACACCAAAGCGGGTGATGACGGCGCCATTTACGAACCCGACGAGAACGCCGAAGATGGCGACACAGAGGATCACTTCCGGTACGTTGAAGAAGATGATGTTACCGCCCCAGATGGGCAAGCCATTGGTGAGTAACGCTCCCGCCACCATGCCGCAGATGCCTGCAACGGCGCCGACCGACAGATCAATGCCACCGGTGAGGATCACCAGCGTCATCCCAATTGCCAGTAAGCCGGTAATCGCAACGTGCTGGGTCATAATCAGCAGGTTAGATGTGGTCAGGAAATTCGGTACCATCACGCTGAAGAATGCGATGACCAGCAGTAGCGCGATAAACGTTCTGGCCTTCAGCAGGTACATGTAAATCATATATTTCTGGTTCATGATGGATTCCAGCCTGATTAATCTTGCGGTGTAGAAGCCGCGATCAACTTCTCGCGGGTGACTGCATGACGGGGGACATCAGCGGTGATCCGGCCATCCGCCATCACCAGAATACGGTCCGCCAGCGCCATCACTTCGTCCAGCTCTGATGAAGAGAACATCACAGCCAGCCCTTGTTGCGCCATTCTGCCGATAAGGTGATACACGTCGGTTTTCGCCCCGACGTCGATGCCACGGGTCGGCTCATCGAGAAACACCACCTGCGGCTGCGTCATCAATGCTTTACCCAGCACCACTTTTTGCTGGTTTCCACCGCTGAGTGAGGTGATGGGCAATTCGGGATCGCTGACTTTGATGGCAAGTTGCTGAATCATCTCCTTCACGCTGACCTGCTCTTTTTGTGGATTGAGCCACTTCCAGGCTCGACGAAAACCCTGCAGGCTGAGGTCAGAGAGCGTCATATTGGATTGAATCGACATCATCTGAACGACGCCTTCGCCCTGTCTATCTTCTGGCACCAGCGCCAGCCCTTTCTTAAGTCGAGACTGGAAGTGGGCTTTATCGATACACTCACCGTTCAGTTGAACGCTCCCGCTCTGGCAGGGCATCAGGCCCACCAGTCCTTTGAACAGCTCGGTGCGTCCGGCACCCAGCAGACCGTAGATCCCAATTACCTCGCCTTTATTCAGGCTAAACGACACGTCATTGAGTTTATAGCCGCCGCTGGAATGGAGCGCGGTCAGTCCCTGCACGTCGAGAACCGTATTGCCTTGCGGAGCCGGTTGATAATCGAAGTGTTTTTTCTTATCGCCCACCATCTGTTCGATGATCCACGGAATGCTGGCATCACTGACCGGACGCTCGCTGATAAAGCGACCGTCACGGAAAATCGTGATGTAGTCACCAATTTCCATCAGCTCTTCCAGCCGATGGGAAATATAGATAATGGTGACGCCGCGTCGTTTGAGTTGCTCAATCACGTTGAACAGGATTTTGACTTCAGACTGGCTCAGCGCAGAGGTGGGTTCATCCATGATTAAGACGCGCGTATCTTTTGAGAGCGCGCGGGCAATCTCGACCAGTTGTTGGTGGCCGATCCCCAGCTCTTCTAAGGGCGTGTAGGGATCAACATCCAGTTCCAGTCGCTTTAGCAGACTTTGTGCCAGCGCGTACTGGTATTTTTCGTTAATTTTCCCTTTCTGAAAAAACTCATTCGCCATGAAAATATTGTCCATGACGTTCATATTCGGGAATAAATTCAACTCCTGAAAAATAATACTAATACCCAATTTTTCAGCCTGATGCGTCGAATTCATCGAAACAGACGTACCATCCAGAAAAATTTCACCGGAGGATGGGGTTTCGACACCAGCAAGCATTTTCATCATGGTGGATTTACCCGCACCATTTTCTCCGATCAGAACATTCACTTTATTCCGATATACCCGATAATTGACGTTATCTAATGCCACCACGCCAGGATAGACACGAGACAGGCTGCGGGTTTCGATAATGACTTCTGATTCGACGGGTTGGGGAGCGACGATATCTTGCTGTTGCATGTTATTGTCCTCCTGCAGGCGCAATTTTTGCGGGCGTAATATCAGGGATTGTCTGAGGAATATCCCAGGCGGAAAATACGCCATACACTTGCGTGGCTTCACCGGTTTTAAGTTGGGCCGCCTGAATCATTTTTATCGCCTGGTCGTTAATGGCGCGTCCATACTCGCCAAATAACACCTGGTCGTTAAAATCACCGTAAGTCGCCCCTTTATAGGCATCACGTAATTGTGTACCGCGTAGCGTTGGACCAATCTGAACAATAATATTGCTGCCGCTTTTATCTGCGACGGTCATCTTTCCGCTGCGGGAGGCGGTATCGATTGTGCCAATGTTGCCTTCAACCTTGACGTAAAAGATGCAGGGATTCTCTTCCTGAGAACGATAGCCCAGTTTTTTACAGGCGCTGTCGAAGTCTTTCTCGGCCTGTAAAGCAGTGATTAAATCTGCCACCGGACGAGCCTGCCCAACAATTTGCGGCACAATTTTGTTTTGCCACGTCTGGTCTATATTGGCCATATGAGGATTTGGCGGAGATTTGAGATCCGCAAGCTCCTGCTGCGAGACAATGCGGCATCCGCCCACAGTCAATACGACCAGCGCCAGCCAGGCTTTTTTAGACATAATGTTCTCCTCTGCGCCTCCGGAGAGGCGCAACTACCCGAGATCAGGACTTGATATTGAAATCCTGTACTTTATCTGCGTTATCTTTGGTGATGAGAATGCCGCGGAACATGACCCGCTGTTTCTCTGGTTTCACCCCTTTTTGCAGGTAGTTATCCAGATCGGTTACGCCCTGTGCGGCGATCGCCTGAGCCTGCAGCATGACGGTGGCCTGCAAGGTGCCGGCTTTCACCGCATCGCGCTCATCGTTGCTGCCGTCAATGCCGACGACCACAACGTCATTGCGATTTGCGGCTTTCAACGCAGCGATAGCGCCCAGCGCAACAGGACCATTACCGCAGATGACGCCTTTCACATCCGGGTGAGCTTGCAGAATACTGTCCATAATTCGCTTACCGTCGATAAGCGTCCCTTTGGCATCCTGTCTGGCAACGCTGACCATATCCGGGAATTGGTCAATAACCTGGTGGAAGGATTTTGAACGGGTAACACAGTTATTATCGGCGAGGTTACAGGTCAGCTCGGCGTATTTCCCTTTCTCCCCCATTTTCTCAACGAAAACGTTGGCAACTTCAGAACCGGCCTGGAAGTTATTATGGGTAATTTGCACCAGCGCCACATCATCAACGGGAATTTCGCGGTTGATTAATATGACGGGAATACCGGCTTTTTTCGCTTTTTCAATGGCGGCAACGCTGGCCGTTGAATCCGCATTATCCAGAACGATACCCTGAACTTTTTTGCCGATAGCGGTATCAATCAATTCATTCTGTTTTTTGACATCTTCGCTGTGCGACAAAATTGTGGTTTTGTAGCCTAACTCCTGGGCTTTTTCACTGGCACCTTTGGCTTCCGACGCGTAATACGGATTATCCAGTGAATTCACCATAATCATAATTGTCCCTTTTTCTGCCGCATGGGCAGAAAAAGACAAAGCAGTCAGGGTTGCAGCGGTTAACAGCGTTAAACGTAATTTCATGACAATGTTCTCTCTGTGTTGTTATTGTCGGGTACGGTGAAACAACGTAAAGCATGAATTCTTGTAAACAGGGCTAATGGTCCGGAGTTCTCCTTTTGTTAATGAGTAGGGGCGTCACGCATCTTCCCTGGTGAGGCGTCAGGCGGACGGGGCCGGTTTCCATCGTGTTCTGTTCACCGCATTGCGCCACTCTTGCCATCTTTTTTGCAGGCGATGATGGCGGGCCATATCAGGCTGAAATGCGCTATGTACGGTTAAAAAGGCTTTTAAATCAGTGAGCGAGCCAGGATGGAGCGCTTTGCGCGCCAGTAACGCGGCGCCAATGGCCGACAACTCAGGCACATCACTGCGCATCACCGGGCAACCCAGCAGGTCTGCCTGGTATTGCATTAACCAGTCATTCTTTGTTGGGCCGCCGTCGACCATTAGTGCCGACAAGCTAAAGTCCTCATGCTGTTGCATGGCGACCACTACATCGGCGATTTGATAGGTGATCGACTCCAGGGCGGCGCGGATCAGATGAGCGCGTTTGACGCCGCGACTGAGTCCGCAGATCACGCCGCGCGCGCTGTCATCCCACCAGGGCGCGCCGAGTCCGGTTAATGCCGGGACGAAGTACACGCCCAGGGTTGATTCAACGGAAGCGGGAAGCGTATTAAGCTCATGAGCCAGTTCGGCGTCAGTGAGTTCGCTTAACCCGGTGCTATCTGCCATCCACGCTACCGCATCCCCGGTGTGTGGAATGTTCCCTTCCAGGCCATAAATGATGTTCTCACCATCGTGCCAGGCAATGGTGGTCGCCAGTGCGCCAATATCGCACTGGGCTGAGGTCACCGGCGCCATCACGGAGGACCCGGTGCCGTAAGTGGCTTTGACACACCCCATCTCGCCGAGGGCGTGACCAAACAGCGCGGCGTGCGAGTCGCCGACCATCGACATCACCGGGATGCCATCCGGAATGCCGCTCAGGCCACGGGTATAGCCAAATAATCCACTGGAGGGCTTAATTTCCGGTAATGCGGCGCGAGGGATGTGGAACAGTTCCAGCATGGTGTCATCCCACTGCCCGGTGTGCAGATTGAGCAACTGGGTGCGGGCTGCGTTGGAGTAGTCGCAGCAGAAGGCCTCACCGCCGGTTAAATTCCACAGCAACCAACTGTCGATAGTGCCCAGACAGATTTTCCCCTGGGCCGCGAGCTGCGGGCCATCGGCTACCGACTCCAGCAGCCAGCGCATTTTAGAGGCGGAAAAAAGCGGTGCAATCGGCAGGCCGGTGGTGGTTTTGATCAGGTGTTCTTTGTTTTCGTGGCGCAGTTCTTCACAGTACGCCGCACTGCGTGTGCACTGCCAGGTGATGGCGGAATTCAACGGTTTGCCCGTCTGGCGATACCAGCCAATGGCGGTTTCACGCTGATTACTGATCGCCAGGGCTGCGACGTTGTCAGCACCAACATGATTGATCGCTTTCGCAATCACATCGAGTGAGGCATCAATCAATACCTCACCGGATTGCTCAACCCAACCTTCTCGCGGCGTCTGAATAGCCAGCGGTTGAGAAAATTTGGCGATCACCTGACCCTGTGCGTCCAGTGCTACGGCTTTTGCGTTGGTGGTACCTTCATCCAGCGCAATGATGAACTCTTTCGTTGCTGCACACATAGATGATTATCTCCTGAGTCACATTGCGTCCCGGCGTTGAAGGGAAGAGGGCTCCCTTACTGTCGCGTCTTTACTTAATCAGGCTTGTTTGTGACATTGTGTATTTTTAATGTCTTGAATATATATTCGATACTGATTATTTATTTAATACCTTAGCCAGAATCTTTCAGTTGGGCTATAGAAAAAATCATCAATTGTGCTGGGAATCACACTTACACAACGGGAAGAATATCAGGTTTGTACGAAATTAACGCAGAGGTGAATCCTTTCAGTTTATTGAAATATAGGGATTTTTATACGATCTTTGCGTTGAGTCCGTTTTACGCAAAGACCGAAGAGAGAGAGGGCTCAGGCAGTGACTAGCATCCGCGCGGTAGGATAATCAGTGATCAACACGTCGATATAACCACCGTTCAGCGCCCCTTTGATGGCGGCAACTTTGTCTGTTCCCCCCGCCAGCGCTACCACGTTGGGGCATTTTTTGACTTTATCGAGCGCCATGCCAATGACCGGATCTTCATCATCCTGTAAAACCGGTTCACCGTTTTTGTCGTAGTAGTGCAGGCAGATATCTCCCACCGCGCCGCGATCGGCCAGGACCTGTAACATATCTTCGTGGTAGTAGTTACCTGACGTCTTAAGCAACTGGGACGGCTCCAGAATGCCCACCCCCACAATGGCGATATCGACATTATCGAAACGCGAGATCACCTCAGCGACATCCTTGCTGGCGATCAGACGATTTTTCTCCTCAACCGACCCCTCAATGCTTTGTGAAGGGAGCAGCCAGGCCTCGCAGTTAAGATGTTGCGCCAGCGTCTGGGTCAAAATAGTCGCCTGCACATTGCCGTTTGGTCCGACACCGCCGAGGAGTTGGATCACGCCACCCGCTTTCAGATTCTGGGTATGCACTTCGTCAACCATCGCCCGGATGGTTGAGCTCCACGAGGAGACGCCCACCAGATCTTTGGGCCGCAGGCGAGTTTCAAGATAGTGGGCGGCGGCGGAACCGATGGCGCGTTTGATGCTGTGGTCCGTAGCATCGTCTTCGGTATCCACCACGATTGCCTGTTTGAGTCCGTAACGATCTTCGATCCCTTTTTCAAGATTCAGGAAGATATTTGAGGGCTGTACGACGCTGATTTTTACCACCCCTTCTTTCTGACAGCGGGTGATGGCTCGGGAGATAAACGACTGAGAAAGCGAGAGAAGTTGAGCAATATCGGACTGTTTACGTCCTTCAAGATAGTAAAGGGTGGCGATTTTAACCAATAGCCGTTGTTCATCCTGCTTAGCCATATATTTCCCCGAAAATCATTTACGTACAGCCATTATCTTAGAGACTTTTATCATACGCGAAAACAAAAGGCAGGTAAGTGTGATAAAGCTCTAACTTTAACCAATCCTCAAAAACAGGGATGGACAAATACGGAAATGTGGTTGCATAATTGAATAAAGAATCATTTGTGAATATATATTCATGGTGATTTCAGGTCAACTGATTATTCCCGACGTTAATGTGGTCGCGGTGAGGAGGCAGAATGTTCCTGGGTAAGATGTCGTGGCGTAAGCCGTTTGATGCGAAGCAAAGGGATTTCTGGTTTTTTTAGTCCCTGATGGAATAAATATTCCATATTGAAAATAAATTCAGAGGTGTTAAATGAATCCCTGGCACTATGATATCCAGACTCTTGAGCGCACAGCGCGAGCGGTGCGCCGTCACATCGTTAAATTAAACGCCTACAGCCCAGCAGGAGGGCATACCGGTGCGGATCTGTCTCAGGTTGAACTGCTCACCGCACTCTATTTCCGTATTTTGAATGTCGCTCCGGATCGTATCGCCGATGAGGATCGGGACATCTATATCCAGTCCAAAGGCCACGCGGTAGGTTGCTACTACTGTGTTCTGGCGGAGGCCGGTTTTTTCCCGGTTGACTGGCTGAGCACATACCAGCACGCCAACTCCCATCTTCCGGGTCACCCGGTACGCCAGAAAACGCCGGGTATTGAACTGAACACTGGCGCGCTGGGCCACGGTTTGCCTGTTGCGGTGGGACTGGCGCTGGCAGCGAAGAAAAGCAACAGTGCCCGCCGCATCTTTTTAATTACCGGCGATGGTGAACTGGCTGAAGGCAGCAACTGGGAGGCTGCGCTCGCGGCGGCGCATTATGGACTCGATAACCTGGTGATCATTAATGACAAGAATAATCTCCAGTTGGCTGGACCCACGCGTGAAATCATGAATACCGATCCGCTCGCGGATAAATGGCGCGCCTTCGGCATGCAGGTTACCGAATGCCAGGGAAATGATATGGCGTCGGTCGTCAGTACGCTGGAAGGACTGAAACAGGAAGGGAAACCTAACGTCGTGATTGCCAATACCACAAAAGGCGCGGGTATCTCGTTTATCCAGGGGCGTCCTGAGTGGCACCACCGGGTGCCGAAAGGTGAAGAGATTGAACTGGCTCTGGAGGAGTTGAAAGATGAGTAATGCAGAACACCTCGCGAACGTCATGGTTCAGGCGTTTATCGATGCGGTAGAAAATGGCGTTGATCTGGTGCCGGTCGTGGCGGACTCAACCTCCACCGCGAAAATTGGCCCCTTCATTAAGCAGTATCCGGACAGACTGGTCAACGTGGGGATTGCCGAACAAAGTATGGTCGGGACAGCGGCAGGGCTTGCGCTCGGTGGCAAGGTTGCGGTCACCTGTAACGCGGCACCTTTCCTGATTTCCCGTGCTAATGAGCAAATTAAAGTTGATGTCTGCTACAACAATACCAACGTGAAGCTGTTTGGTCTGAACGCGGGAGCCAGCTATGGCCCGCTGGCGAGCACGCACCATGCGATCGACGATATCGCTATTATGCGTGGGTTTGGCAATATCCAGATTTTCGCCCCTTCTTCACCGCGAGAATGTCGGCAGATCATTGACTATGCCATTGGCTATCAGGGGCCGGTGTATATTCGTATGGACGGAAAGGCGCTTCCGGAGTTGCATGACGAGAGCTATCGCTTTGTTCCGGGGGCCGTGGTGACTTTACGTGAAGGCGACACGTTGGCGCTGGTGGCGACGGGCTCAACTGTTCACGAAATTGTTGATGCGGCCGCGTTGTTAGCCGACTCCGGTATTCAGGCGACGGTGGTGAGTGTACCGTCCATTCGTCCGTGCGATACCAAAGCCCTGTTAGCGGCACTGAAAGGCTGCAAAGCGGTGATCACCGTTGAAGAACATAATATCAACGGTGGGCTGGGAAGCCTGGTGGCGGAAGTCCTGGCGGAAGGCGGCACGGCTGCAGTTCTGAAGCGCTTAGGTATCCCGGATGGTGAATATGCTGCGGCAGCAGATCGCGGCTGGATGCGCCAGCACCACGGTTTCGATGCACAGTCGATTGCGGCTCAGGCCCGGGCGATGCTGTAAGGGCTAACCCGTTGCCACGGTAATGACATGGCTATCTTTTACGAGCCACTGCACACGCCAGATCTGGTCGAAGGCCTGTAGCCTTATCTGGTTATGTTGAACGTCGAGAATGTGATAGTGCATGAATCCGCAGCCTGCCTGCGAGCGTTCCGGGGTTGCCTTAAAGGCGCTCTCTTTGGCGGAAAATGCCAGTGTGAGCGCCTGTTCAAAGCGTAATCCGCTTCCTGCCAATCGAACTTTTTCTGTTTCAGTGACGATACTGCTTGCCAGCTCAGCCGCCGTCTGCGGTGTGAAAATCGTTTCTATATCGACGCCTACTGGCTGGCGGGAAACCACCGCCAGAGCGGTAGTGGCGCCATGGCTGATGCTGCCGAACAGACCATGTGGCCATAACGGTTGTCGTTGTTCACCGATTCCCGGTACGTTTTTATGACCCCACTCGCGTAGCGCATGAACGGCGGCAATACGACCGGCCAGGTGTTCGGCTTTACGTTTACGCCCGGCTCGTGCCAGTTGCGCATGATGAGGAAGCCACAGCAGATCGTGCTCGTGGAAGGTGTCCGGCTCGAACGTCACACATTGCAACGTATGGTGCGCCAGAATCAGAGGGAAGTGGGTTGTCTGCATCGCGTCATCAAAATCCCTCCTCCGAATGGAGGAGGGAAGAGGGCATCAGAAGTGTGTGTTAACGCTCATGTACCACGTACGACCCGGTTCATTATAGGTGTACGCACCTGCGCCACGCATATAAGAGACATCGGTCGTGCTACCGGTCGTTTGCGCATTACCTTCACGCCACAGACGCTTGTCGAAGACGTTATCCACGCCGCCGGTCAGGCTGACATTATTGGTCACGTCCCAGGTCGCGCTCAGACCCACGATGCTGTACGGGCTGATGGACTGTTTATCCGAACCGGTCACCGGTTTACCCTGGTAATCGTATTTCTTCGGCTCTTGTTTGCCGTACCAGGTAAAGGTGGATTGCAGAGAAACATCCTGATGTACCTGCCAGCTCAACGTTGAGTTCAGCGTGTACTCTGGAATAATCGACAGGCGTTCGCCGGTCTCTTTGTTTTTACTCTGCAGCATGTAAGTGATGTTGTTGGTCCAGTTAACGGTGTTGCTAACCGGTACGTTCAGCGTCCCTTCCAGCCCTTCCACGACCGCTTTAGGCACGTTCTCCCACTGATAGATATCGGTGTAGGTGGTTTTGCCTTTGTTGGTAATCGATGTGCGGTCCATCGGTACCGTACCGGCCTCGATCTTATTGCGATAATCGTTGCGGAACCAGGTCACACCTGCCAGCCAGCCATCACGTTTGAACTCAAGGCCAATCTCTTTGTTGATGCTGGTTTCTGCTTTCAGATCGTCGTTACCCATCATGTAACAGCCGATGCCGGTCGCGGCACCCGTGGCATAGCAGCCCTGGCCTTTACTGTACAAAATGTAGTTCGGGTTGGTCTGATACAGGCTTGGCGCTTTATACGCCCGCGCAATGCCCATCTTCAGAGTGAAGTCATCGCCCAGGCCCTGTGACAGGTTCAGCGATGGGCTCCAGTTGTCGCCCACGATGCTGTGGTGATCGAAACGCAGGCCCGGCGTTAGCATGGTGCTGTCGGTCAGCTCCATGTTGTTCTCAGCGAACAGCGAGAAAATTTCTGCTTTTGAATAAGGGCTGCGGTCGGTGCTGCTGGAGCCTGGAATATCACCGCCCATAAAGGTTTGCGAGTTGGAGAGCATGTCCTTCATGCGCTGCTGGGTCCATTCAGTACCCAGCGTCAGGTTCTGGTTAACCAGCAAATCGAACGGCATGCTGATTTCACTGTGCAGCGTGACGTCGTTCAGGTCGGCATCAACATATTTCTGTGACGCTTTCGGGTCGAAGATCCCTTCAGTACCGCCCGCCAGACCTTCCGGCGTACGGGAGTTACGGGTATGTTCGTACTGCACCCAGTTGGTGGTGGTGACGCCGTTATCCCAACCGCCGTTCCAGGTCAGCGAGTAGTTCTGACGGTAGAGACGGTTGGTCTCTTCGCCGTAGTTATCTTTCACCAACTGGTTGGTATTGGTGTTCTGCGTGTCCCCGGCATACAGGTTACCCTGACGGCTGTAACCGGCTTCCAGTTCAATCGACTGCATCGGCGCGAAGTCCCAGCGCACCACACCGTTAATGTCCTTGTTGATGACGCCTTCACGACCGGCTGGCAGCGTGTCGGCATAGGTGCCGGTACGTTCAGACTGATGGCCCTGGTTGATGTTACGCGCATCGGCCTGCGTTTTATCCAGGTTACCGAACAGGCGGAAGCTGAAATCCCCGCCCAACGGACCGTTGAGGGTAAAGTTAGTGCGTTTGGTCGCGCCTTCCTCTTTGTGTTCCGGTGCGTTGAAATAGGTATTCCAGGAGCCGTGCCACTCGTTGCTGCCCTTTTTGGTGATGATATTCACCACGCCACCGGCGGCGCCGTTACCGTAACGTGCGGCAGCAGGCCCGCGCAGGACTTCAATGCGTTCGATCATCTCCGGCGGCACCCATGACGTATCGCCACGGGTATCGCGCTCACCGCGCCAGCCGAGGCGCACGGAGTTACGACTGGTCACCGGTTTACCGTCGATCAGGATCAGGGTGTTTTCTGGCCCCATCCCACGAATATCAATCTGACGGTTATTGCCGCGCTGGCCGCTGGTCGAGTTACCGGTCAGGTTAACGCCAGGCATGGTACGAATGATTTCAGAGACGTCGCGAGCGGGAGGGTTTTTGCGAATTTCATCTGCGGTGATAGTCGACACGCCAGGAGCCTGCAAGTTCTGCTGGGCGGCGGTAACCACAATAGTATCTTCATGAGAGACGGCGGTGCTATCAGCGGTTTCTTCTGCCATTGCGGGCAGCGCTACCCCGTAAATCCCTAAGTTGACCAATAAGGCCAGGGAATGAATCTTCTTGTTCATTGTATTTCCTGCTTTTCTTTAGCCACGTGTACCAGACACCTGAGATCGGTATCCGGCCCGATGTCGCCCGCCTCTGCGAAAACCCTCCGTTCCAGAAAAGCCCGCAGCGCGGTTGGTTAAAAACTGTTCGCGCTTCCCACGGCGCGTCAATACGCTATTGCAAATGCAAATAGTTATCAATAATATTATCAATATATTTCATCAAACAATGAAAAAAATCACAATAAACATGAGGTTATGACGGTGACGGCGTTAACGGTAGGCAGTGAGGCCTGGTGGCAGTCAAAAAACGGTCCGCAATGGACGCGTGAAGCAGACGGAAATTACCGGGTGACCTTCTGGTGGCGCGATCCGCAGGGGAGTGAGTTTCACTCAGCCATTCAGCGCGTCTGGGTATACATCACTGGCGTTACCGATCATCACCAGAATGTCTTTCCTCAGACGATGCAGCGTATTGCCGGAACGGATGTCTGGCAGTGGCAGACTGTATTAAGCGCTAACTGGCGCGGCAGTTATTGTTTTATTCCCTCAACGCGGGACGAGTCGTTTGCCTCGTTGAAGGCTGATGGCGTGTTGGATCGCACGGCATTGCGCGAAGGCTGGCGGCAACTGTTGCCACAGGCGATTGCCGATCCGCTTAATCCGGTGAGCTGGAAAGGAGGGCGAGGGCACGCCGTGTCGGCGCTTGAGATGCCGCAGGCCCCTGCACAACCGGGCTGGGACTCCCCACAAACGCCAGTGTCATCGCCGGTGGTTCTGCACTGGAACAGCGTGCGTCTGGGCAATACGCGTCGGGTATGGGTCTTTACGACTGGTGATGCGCAGCCGGATGATCGCCCCCTGGCGGTTCTCCTCGATGGGCAATTCTGGGCGCAGAGCATGCCCGTCTGGCCAGCGCTCACTTCACTCACTCAGCGGGGGCAACTGCCAGCAGCGGTTTATCTGCTTATTGATGCCATTGATACCACACACCGCAGCCGTGAACTTCCCTGCAACGCGGATTTCTGGCTGGCGGTGCAACACGAGTTATTGCCGCAGGTCCGGCGCGTTGCGCCATTCAGCGATCGTCCTGAGCGCACGGTCGTTGCAGGGCAAAGTTTTGGCGGGTTGTCATCGCTGTTTGCCGGGTTGCACTGGCCGCAGCGCTTTGGCTGCGTGCTCAGCCAGTCCGGTTCTTACTGGTGGCCCCATCGCGGCGGTCAACAGAACGGGCTGATTATTGAACAACTTCGCACCGGTACGCTGTCCGCAAAGGGATTGCGGATTGTCCTCGAGGCGGGAGTCCGCGAGCCGGTTATCTTTCGCGCGAACCAGGCGCTCTACACACAACTACAGACGACACAGCAGTCGGTTTTCTGGCGTCAGGTTGACGGCGGACATGATGCGCTTTGCTGGCGTGGTGGCCTGACGCAGGGGTTGATCGACCTCTGGAAGCCGCTGCTCTGAGCGAACGATTTTCCACGACAGGAGTTGAGTATGGAATTCAGTAATCCCTTCGATAACCCGCAGGGACAGTTCTACATTCTGCAAAATTCGCAACAACAGTTTAGCCTCTGGCCGCAGCATTGCGCATTACCTACTGGCTGGCAGATGGTATGCGAACCGCAGTCTCAGGAAGCTTGCCAGCAGTGGCTGGCGCGTCACTGGACCACGTTAATTCCCGGTTATTACGCCGTTTCGCAGGAGGCGCAATGAGCCCTCGTTTACCGCTTGTTGCCGCACAGCCTGGCATCTGGATGGCGGAAAAACTCTCCACATTACCTTCCGCCTGGAGCGTCGCACATTATGTGGTGTTAACCGGTGAACTGGATGCGCAACGACTGGCGCGCGCAGTCGTCACCGGTTTACAGCAGGCTGATACCTTACGGATGCGTTTTACCGAGGATAACGGCGACGTCTGGCAATGGGTCGATGACGCTTTTACGTTTGCTGAACCGCAGATTTGCGATCTCCGCAGCGCGGCGAACCCGCATGATGCCGCGCTGGCGCTGATGCAGGCCGACCTGCAGCAAAATCTGCGCGTCGATGGCGGCAAGCCGCTGGTACATCATCAGTTGTTCCAGGTTGGTGACGACCAGTGGTACTGGTATCAGCGCTATCATCATTTACTGGTCGATGGTTTCAGTTTCCCGGCGATTACCCGCCAGATAGCGGCAATTTACAGCGCATGGCTCCGGGGGGACGCGACGCCTGACTCACCCTTCACGCCGTTTGCTGAGGTGGTGGAAGAGTATCAGCAGTATCGTCAGAGTGAGGCCTGGCAACGCGATGGCGCGTTCTGGGCCGAGCAGCGCAAACAGCTTCCGCCGCCAGCGTCGCTTTCACCCGCACCGCTGCCGGGGCGGGCGGCGACGTCTGACATTTACCGCATGAAGCTTAACGCCCCGGAAGGCGCGTTTCGCCACTTGGCGGCACAACTGCCTGACGTGCAGCGAACCGATCTGGCGCTGGCGCTGGTAGCGCTCTGGCTGGGACGACTGTGCAGCCGGATGGAATACGCGGCAGGCTTTATCTTTATGCGCCGCATGGGCTCGGCGGCGCTGACCGCCACCGGCCCCGTGCTCAACGTGTTACCGCTGGGCGTGCGTATTGATGCTGCAGAAAAACTGCCAGAACTGGCAAAACGGTTGTCCGCTCAGCTTAAGAAAATGCGCCGTCATCAGCGCTATGATGCGGAGCAAATCGTCCGCGACAGCGGCCGGGCGGCCGGAGAAGATCCGCTTTTTGGCCCGGTGCTTAACGTCAAAGTCTTCGACTATCAACTGGAGATCCCGGGTGTCACGGCGCAAACCCATACGCTGGCGACGGGACCGGTTAACGATCTTGAACTGGCGCTGTTCCCGGATGAAGAAGGCGGACTGAGCATTGAGCTTCTCGCCAACCAACAACGTTATGATGAAGCCACGCTCAAACAGCATGCGTTGCGTCTGATGGCGCTGATCGAACAGTTTGCCGCTAATCCAGCCCTGTGCTGTGGTGATGCCGATCTGCTGCTTCCTGCTGAATATCAGCAGATTGCGCAGGTCAACGCCACGGCGGTTGAGATCCCGTCCACGACGCTCAGTGCGCTGGTGGCGGAACAGGCGAGCAGAACGCCGGACGCGCCCGCGCTGGCGGATGCCCGCTATGATTTCAGCTACCGCGAAATGCGCGAACAGGTGGTGGCGCTCGCCGGTATGCTGCGAGAACACGGTGTGCAGCCGGGTGATAGCGTCGCGGTGGCCTTACCGCGCTCCGTATTTCTGACGCTGGCGTTGCACGGGATTGTTGAGGCCGGTGCGGCCTGGCTGCCATTAGATACCGGTTATCCGGACGATCGTCTGCGAATGATGCTGGAAGACGCGCAGCCGAAACTGCTGATCACCACAGCAGAACAGTTACCACGCTTTAGCGATATTCCGGGGCTGGAAAGCCTCTGCTATAGTGAACCGCTGTCGGCAGGCGATAGCGCGCCGCTGGGGTTATCGCAACCGCAGCATACGGCGTACATCATCTTTACTTCTGGTTCAACGGGCAGACCGAAAGGGGTGATGGTCGGGCAAACCGCCATCGTTAACCGTCTGCTGTGGATGCAAAACCAGTATGGGCTGACGGCGAAGGACGTCGTGGCGCAAAAAACACCGTGCAGCTTTGACGTCTCGGTGTGGGAATTCTTCTGGCCGTTTATCGCCGGGGCGAAGCTGGTGATGGCGGAACCGGAAGCGCATCGCGATCCGCTGGCCATGCAGCGCTTCTTTGCCCACTACGAGGTGACAACGACCCACTTTGTGCCATCGATGCTGGCGGCATTCGTCGCCTCACTGACGCCAGAGAGTGCCGGTGAAAGCTGCGCAACGTTAAAGCATGTCTTTTGCAGCGGCGAAGCCTTACCTGCTGATTTATGTCGTGAATGGGAACGGCTGACGCATGCCCCGTTACATAATTTGTACGGCCCAACGGAGGCGGCGGTTGATGTCAGCTGGTATCCGGCCTGGGGCGATGAACTGGCAAACGTCACTGGCAGCAGCGTACCGATTGGTTTCCCGGTATGGAATACCGGGTTGCGGATCCTGGATGCGATGATGCATCCGGTTCCTGTTGGCGTGGCGGGCGATCTCTATCTGACCGGTATCCAACTCGCACAGGGCTATCTTGGCAGGCCGGACCTCACGGCGAGTCGGTTTATCGCCGATCCGTTTGCGCCGGGAGAGCGAATGTACCGTACCGGAGACGTTGCGCGCTGGCTGGATAACGGTGCGGTGGAGTATCTGGGACGCAGTGACGATCAGCTCAAGATCCGCGGTCAGCGTATCGAACTGGGCGAGATCGATCGTGTGATGCAGGCGTTGCCTGATGTTGAACAGGCGGTGGTTCACGCCTGCGTCTTTAATCAGGCGGCGGCAACAGGGGGCGATGCCCGCCAGTTGGTGGGGTATCTGGTCTCGCAGTCAGGACTTCCGCTTGATATCCCCGCGCTCCAGGCACAACTGCGGGAAAAGCTCCCGCCGCATATGGTGCCAGTGGTGTTGCTGCAGCTGGCGCAACTGCCGCTCAGCGCCAACGGTAAGCTGGATCGTAAAGCGCTACCGATGCCGGAATTAACGTCGCGAGCCAAAGGAAGAGCCCCACAGCCGGGCAGTGAAACAACGGTGGCGAAGGCATTCAGTGAGCTGCTGGGCTGTGACGTCAACGACGTTGAGGCCGATTTCTTTGCGCTGGGCGGCCATTCGCTACTGGCCATGAAGCTGGCGGCGCAACTGAGCCGGACCGTCACCCGTCAGGTGACGCCGGGGCAGGTCATGGTGGCCTCGACGGTAGCGCAACTGGCGGCGCTGCTGGATGCGGATGATGACGCACAGGTACAGCGTCTGGGGTTTGAAACGCTGCTGCCGTTACGCAAAAGCGACGGCCCAACGCTATTTTGTTTCCATCCGGCATCAGGATTTGCCTGGCAGTTTAGCGTACTGTCGCGCTATCTCAGTCCGCAATGGTCCATTACCGGTATCCAGTCGCCGCGTCCGCAAGGGCCGATGCAGACGGCAGCCGATCTGGACGCGGTCTGCGAACACCATCTGGCGATGCTCCTTAAACAACAACCGCACGGTCCGTATTACCTGCTGGGCTATTCTCTTGGTGGCACGCTGGCGCACGGTATTGCCGCACGCCTGCGGGCGCGGGGTGAAACCGTCGCCTTCCTCGGCCTGCTAGATACCTGGCCGCCGGAAACGCAGAACTGGTCAGAAAAAGAGGCCAATGGACTCGACCCGGAAGTACTGGCAGAAATTGACCGCGAGCGGGAAGCCTTTCTGGCCGCGCAGCAGGGGAACGCCTCTGGCGAATTGTTTAGCACTATTGAAGGGAACTACGCTGATGCGGTTCGCTTACTGACCAGCGCGCACAGCGTTCCCTTTGATGGGCGCGCGACGCTGTTTGTTGCCGAGCGCACCCTGCCGGAAGGCGTAAGTCCGGAGCGCAGTTGGGCGCCGTGGATCGCGGAGCTGGAGGTGTATCGCCAGGACTGTGCACATGTGGAGATTATCTCTCCGTCAGCCTTTGAAAATATTGGTCCAATCATCGCCGGGTGTTGTAATAAATATAACCGTGATTGATTAATACTGAGCCAGTTATTTGTCCCCCGTAACAACGCGTCATTGTTACGGGGGATTTTTTATTGTGATAATTCTGTTATTAGGAATATTACCGCCAGGGGTCAAATTCTGAATTTGACTTTATCCGTGCATTAGTATTTCGGAATGTTTTAGGGGTTTGCTACGCTATTGGCATAAATAACTTTCATGGAACAAGCATCAGGACGTACGGTATGCCGTCACTCAATGTGAAGCAGGATAAAAATACGGAATTTACGAGTTTTCCGTTGCCGCAGACCCAGAGTAATGAAATCGATTTATTAAACCTGATTGATATTTTATGGCAGGCGAAAAAACGCATTATTGCGTGCACGTTTGCGTTTGCGTGTGTGGGGCTATTCATCACCTTCTTTTTGCCACAACGCTGGACCAGCGAAGCGGTGGTGACGCCAGCTGAGCCAATTCAGTGGCAGGATCTGCAAAGAACGCTGACGGGATTACGTGTTCTGGACCTTGATGTCAGTGTGGATCGTAACAATACCTTCAATCTCTTCATCAAAAAATTTCAGTCGTCTTCACTGCTGGAGCAATATTTACGCTCATCACCGTATGTGATGGAGCAGTTAAAAGGGGCGAAAATCGATGAAATGGACCTGCATCGGGCCATTGTCGCGCTGAGCGAAAAGATGAGCGCGGTGGACAGCAATGCCGGAAAGAAAAACGAAACGGCACTGTACACGTCATGGGTGCTGAGTTTTACGGCTCCAGCCAAAGAAGAGGCGCAGCAGGTACTGGCGGGCTATATCCAGTTTATTTCTGAGATAGTCGTGCAGGACTCGCTGGAAAATATTCGCAATCAGCTGGAAGTCAAAACCCGCTTTGAGAAAGAGCGTCTGGCTCTGGATCGCGTCAAACTTAAAAATCAGCTGGATACCAATATTCAACGACTCAATTATTCTCTGGAGATTGCAAATGCCGCCGGAATTAAAAAACCGGTTTACAGTAATGGCCAGGCGGTGAAAGACGATCCTGATTTTTCTATTTCTTTGGGCGCTGATGGGATCCAGCGAAAGCTGGAGATTGAAAAATCGGTCACGGATGTGGCTGAACTGAATGCCGAGTTAAAAAACCGGCAGTATTATGTTGAGCAACTGGAGTCAGTCAATGTTCAGGATGTGAAATTCTCGCCGTTCAAATATCAGCTCAAGCCTTCATTACCGGTGAAAAAACAGGGGCCGGGTAGAATGATCGTGGTTGTGCTGGCTGCACTGATCGGAGGGATTATGGCCTGTGCTGGTGTACTTCTCCAGCATGCTATGGTATCGCGTAAACGGGATGAAACCATGATCCGGGAGCATCTGGTCTGATTGACGACCGGAAGGCTCAGCGCCTTCCGGCCAGCGGTTAACGTCGGCCCAGAGGCACCACCAGCGGTGTGCCCGCTACCGGGTCGTCGATAATCATGCAACGCAACCCATAGATTTTCTCAATTAATTCTGCGGTGACAATCTCCTTCGGCGCCCCCTCTGCGACAATTTTTCCTTCACGCAACGCGATCAAATGAGTGGCATAGCGGCAGGCCTGGTTGAGGTCATGCAGCACGGCGGCGAGGGTGTAGCCTTTCTCGCGATTCAGTTCGCTCAGTAATTCCAGCAAATCAATCTGATGGCTGATATCCAGCCAGGTGGTCGGTTCATCGAGCAGCATGATTGACGTTTCCTGCGCCAGAACCATCGCTATCCATGCGCGCTGACGCTGACCACCGGATAGCGTATCCACACTTTGTCCGGCCAGATGTGTAATACCGGTGGCGCGCATGGCCTGCGTCACGGCATCTTCATCTTCTTTGCGCCAACGGGTAAACAGCGGCTGATGCGGATAGCGCCCGCGCGCCACCAGTTCCTGCACGGTGATATCGCCCGGCGTCGTGGCATTTTGCGCCAACAAACCGATGCGGCGAGCAACTTCTTTGCTGGGATAACGCTGAATCGGCTCACCGTCCAGCCAGACGTGACCGTTTGCCGGCGTCATCAGCCGACTGAGGGTTCGCAACAGCGTCGATTTCCCGCAGCCATTGGGGCCGATAATGGCCGTGAAATGACCATCGGGAATGGTGACGTTGAGGTCTTCAGCAACGGTGAACTTTCCATAACCCAGCGTTAACTGGTCGCCACGCAAACGGGCTACTGATTCGGTCATTTTTTGCGGGACTCCTGAATTAACAAGGCGATAAGGTAAATACCGCCGATACTCACGGTGACGACACCCACCGGAAGCTGATAAGGCATAAACAGTTGCTGCGCGCACAGATCGGCCGCCAGCAGTAACAGCGCGCCGCAGAGCGCGGCCTGGGTTAATCCCCAACGCGCGGTGCCGCTCAGGCGACGGGCAATATGCGGGGCAACCAGCGCAATAAAGGAAATCGGTCCGGCCAGTGCGGTAGCGGCTGCGGTTAACACCACGGCGACCAGCATCATGGCGAGCCGTGAGCGCTCCACGCTGACTCCCAACGCGCAGGCGCTGTCATCACCCATCTCCAGCAGACGCATGCGCCGCACCAGCAACCCGGCGCCTGCCAGCATGAGAATAATGATCGGCGCGGAAGGCCAGGTTTTTGCCCAGGTGAGACCGTTAAGCGAGCCGGCATTCCACAATCCGGCGGTCAATGCCGTGTCCAGCGAAGCCTTCAACAACAGCCAGGTGTTAAACGCAAACAGCATGGCACGAATGCCGATGCCGATAATGATCAGGCGGAAGGTTTCAATACCATTGCGCCAGGCCAGCAGCCAGACCACCAGTGACGTCAGAATCCCGCCAGCCATCGCTGCCAGCGCGATAGCCGTCAGATGCTGACCAAACAGTACCATCGCGACCAGTACGCCGCTCCAGGCTCCGGTATTAAAGCCCATCACATCCGGGCTGCCGAGCGGGTTACGCATCAGGGACTGAAAAATCGCCCCGCTGACGCCGAGTGCAGCGCCAATCAGCAGTGCCATCAGCACGCGCGGCAAGCGCCACTCGGTCACCACCATCGTCAGGCTACGCGGCGCATCGCCGGTTAAGGCAGCAATAATTTGTGGGATTTCCAGCGTCACTGCGCCGCTACGCAGACCCCAGAGCGCGAAGATCAGGCAGCCGGCCGTCAGGAGCAGGCAAGCGACTAGCAGGCGACGCGATACGTACATCATGCGGCACCTCGCGGACGACGACGAACCAGAAAGATCAGCACCGGAGCGCCAATAAACGCGCTCACGACGGACACGCGCAGTTCGCCGGGAACAATCAGACGACCAATAATATCGGCAAAAAGCAACAGAACAGGGGTGGCGATCAGCGTCACGGGGAGCGACCAGCGATGGTCGGCGCCGACCAGCCAGCGCGACATATGCGGCATCATCAGACCGATAAACGCAATGGGCCCAACAATCGCCGTGGCGCTACCGCATAAGACGGTGATGGCTAACAGACCGATAAGTTGCGTACGCGCGACTTTGCTACCAAGCGCGGTGGCGGTATCACTTCCCAGACTCAGGCTGTTCAACGCCCGACTGAGCATCAGCGCAGTGGCACCGGCTATCAGCACAGGCACAATAACCACCTTGAGGGTTTGCAGATTGCGGATATCCAGTGAACCGGCCTGCCAGTAACGAAGCTGATCGTAGACGTCAGGATTCAGCAGGGAAATACCGCTGGTGAGACCTTCCAGAACTGCGGCGAGCGCGACGCCCGCCAGCGTCAGACGTACCGGGCTCAACTGACCGCCGCCCTGACTGCCCGTAAACGCCACAATCAGGGACGCCACCAGCGCGCCGATAAAGGCCATCACCAGTTGTTCCTGCGGTGTGGAAAAGCCGAACAGCGCCGCACCCAGCACGATGGCAAAACTGGCCCCGGCGTTGACGCCAAGCAGCCCAGGATCGGCCAGCGGATTGCGGGTGAGCGTTTGCATTAACGCCCCGGCGAGTCCCAGCGCGCCCCCGGCCAGCAATCCTGCCAGCGTTCGCGGCAGGCGGGCGTCCAGTACGATAGTGCAATCGGCACTTTGACAGGTGCCGGTGAGCGCTTCCAGAACCACGGAGACGGGTAAGGATTTTGCACCGATGGTCAGACTTAATGCCGTGGCGATAACCAGTAATAACAACAATCCGGGCACGGCAATGGCACGCGTCACGGAAACAGAACATGACATATCAACTTCCCTGATAATGATAGTAATTATCGTTATCGATCTTATTTGATTATGTTAGCATGTGCAGCCATTGAATGGATAATGAAAAAAAGATCGCATTAAGGCGTTGTAATGAATCGACAATCCTGGCTGCTTAACCTCAGTTTGCTGAAGACACACCCGGCATTTCGCGCTGTCTTCCTGGCCCGTTTTATCTCTATTGTTTCGCTCGGACTGCTCGGCGTCGCGGTACCCGTACAGATCCAGATGATGACGCACTCCACCTGGCAGGTGGGCCTTTCGGTAACGCTGACCGGCAGCGCGATGTTTGTCGGGTTGATGGTCGGTGGCGTCCTGGCCGACCGTTATGAACGCAAAAAAGTGATCCTGCTGGCGCGCGGTACCTGCGGTATTGGCTTCATCGGTCTGTGTCTGAACGCCATGCTGCCGGAACCTTCGTTGATTGCGATTTATCTGCTGGGTCTGTGGGACGGCTTTTTTGCCTCGCTGGGCGTGACGGCATTGCTGGCGGCAACGCCTTCGCTGGTAGGGCGCGAAAACCTGATGCAGGCAGGGGCGATTACCATGCTGACCGTGCGTCTGGGTTCGGTGATTTCGCCCATGCTGGGTGGACTGTTGCTCGCCACCGGCGGTGTGGCCTGGAACTACGGTCTGGCGGCGGCAGGTACCTTTATCACCTTATTACCTCTGTTGAGCCTTCCGGCGCTGCCGCCACCGCCGCAGCAGCGTGAACATCCGCTGAAATCCCTATTGACGGCGTTTCGCTTCCTACTTGCCAGTCCGCTGATCGGTGGTATTGCGCTGCTTGGCGGTCTGCTGACGATGGCCAGCGCCGTGCGCGTGCTCTATCCGGCGCTGGCGATTAGCTGGCAGATGTCAGCGGCGCAGATTGGCATGTTGTACGCCGCCATCCCGCTCGGGGCGGCGGTTGGCGCACTCACCAGTGGGCAACTGGCGCACAGCGTGCGTCCGGGATTAATCATGCTGGCCTCGACCGTGGGGTCATTTTTGGCCATTGGCCTGTTTGCCCTGATGCCTGTCTGGGTACTCGGCGTGGTGTGTCTCGCGCTGTTTGGCTGGCTGAGCGCCATCAGTTCGCTGTTGCAGTACACGATGCTGCAAACGCAGACGCCGGAAAATATGTTAGGGCGCATCAACGGCCTGTGGACGGCGCAGAACGTCACCGGAGACGCGATTGGCGCGGCGTTATTAGGGGGGCTGGGAGCGATCATGACGCCGGTGGCTTCGGCGAGCGTTAGCGGCTTTGGTCTGGTGATTGTGGGACTGCTACTGCTGCTGTTACTCAGTGAATTACGTCGATTCCGCCAGACGCCGCCGGAACCCGCATAGTGTGAGACTGGCCGGATAACGCGTTATCGTCGCTATCCGGCAATGGCGATTAAAACAGCGTGGAGAGGCGGTTTAGCACCCGCATCGCGCTGTAATAATCCAGACGGAAAGACTCGGTGCCCAGGGCATAGACGCGCTTGTTCTGTACCGCAGGCAGGTGCGCCAGCAGTGGGTTGGCGTAAATCGCCTGTTCGTCTTTCTCGTCGCCGGCAAACAGGAACAGCGCTTCTCCGTTCAGTCCGGCTGCCAGATTTTCACCGCCAAGCTGAATGATATCGTGACGTTTCCCTTGGCTTTGACTGGGCTGCAGTCCGCCAGGCAACGTTGCCAGCGTGAAGCCGAGTTGCTCCAGCATTTTTCCCTGCGCGGACTCTGGCGTCCACAGATTGGCTCTGTGGGCGGCGGCGGTGTAGACCAGCGCGCTCACCGGTTGCGGCGGCAATTTCAGTTGCTGCTTAACGATGGTTAGCTGCTTATCAAATTCCGCAATACGTGCGGCGGCCTGTTTCTCCTGGCCGGTAATCTCGCCTAACTGCGTCAGCAGCGACTGCCAGCTTTTATCGTCGTAATTGATGATAAGCGTCGGGGCAATAGGCGAGAGCTGATCGTACAGCGCCAGGGCAGAGTCGCCGCCGGTCGCGCTAATCAGAATGAGATCGGGCATTTGTGCTGCCACCGCTTCGGCGTTCGGTTCGCCAATATACAGGCGCGTCAGCTTGCGCGTTTTTGCCACGTCGCCCCATTGACGTAAGAATCCCTGATCGTCAGCCACGCGGTTATTAGGTGTTGTCGCCCCGCTGGCGACCACCGGTGCATCAATCGCCAGCAATGAACCGGTCAGCGTGACGCTGGTAGAGACGATGCGTTCAGGTTTGTGTTCCAGCGTGTGGCTGCCGCGAACGTCGGTCACCTGACGCGGCCAGTCCGCCGCATAGGCTGAGGAGAATCCGAAAACGAAGAGCGTAACGAGCAGGGAAGGCAGTCTCACAAATCAGTTCCTGTACTGAGCTATTAATGCTTCTCATTTTCATTATTAAGCGTAAGGGATGCAAGCGTTAGTCGCACTTTGTGCTACCTCAAGAGTTGACATGTCGCCTGTTTGCTTTTAGGTTAGCGCCCGAAAATATAAATGATAATCATTATTAAAACCTTTATCATTTTTGGAGGATGATATGGATACGTCTTTGGCCGAGGAAATTCAGCAGACCATGGCAACACTTGCACCCCATCGCTTTTTCTTTATGTCGCCGTATCGGAGTTTCACGACGTCAGGATGCTTCGCCCGCTTCGATGAACCTGCCGTTAACGGCGATTCGCCAGACAGCCCCTTCCAACAAAAATTACACGCACTGTTCGCCGATGCCAAAGCGCAGGGTATCGCAAACCCGGTTATGGTGGGGGCGATTCCGTTCGATACTTGCCAGCCATCATTGCTGTTTATTCCTCAGAGCTGGCAGACCTTTTCTCGCCAGGAAAAGCAGCAATCATCACGCTACTTTACCGATCATCAAACACTCAACGTCACGGCGCGTAATGCCATTCCCGAGCAGGAGACGTTCGAAGAGATGGTCGCGCGCGCCGCTGCGCTGACGGCGACGCCGGAAGTCGACAAAGTGGTGCTATCGCGACTGATTGACATCACTACCGACGCTGAGATCAACAGCGGCGCGCTGCTGGAACGTCTGGTGGCGCAAAACCCGGTTAGTTACAACTTCCATGTCCCGCTGCACGATGGCGGCGTCTTGCTCGGTGCGAGCCCGGAACTGCTGCTGCGCAAAGAAGGCGATCGCTTTAGCTCACTGCCGCTGGCGGGCTCCGCGCGCCGTCAGCCTGATGACGTGCTGGACCGGGAAGCCGGCAACCGCCTGCTGGCCTCAGAGAAAGATCGCCATGAACATGAGCTGGTTACGCAGGCGATGAAAACCGTGCTGCGCGAGCGCAGCCAGGATCTGCAGCTGCCGTCTTCGCCACAGCTCATCACCACACCCACGCTCTGGCATCTCGGCACGCCGTTTGAAGGCAAAGCCAACGCCGGAGAAAACGCGTTGACGCTGGCCTGTCTGTTGCATCCGACACCTGCGCTGAGCGGCTTCCCGCATCAGGCGGCGAAACAGCTGATTGCCGAACTGGAGCCGTTTGACCGCGAACTGTTTGGCGGCATCGTCGGCTGGTGCGACGCCGAAGGCAACGGTGAGTGGGTGGTGACCATCCGCTGTGCGAGGTTACGGAAAAATCAGGTGCGTCTGTTTGCAGGCGCAGGGATCGTCCCGGCCTCTTCACCGGTGGGGGAATGGCGTGAAACCGGCGTCAAACTTTCCACCATGTTGAACGTTTTTGGATTGCATTAAGGAGCGATGATGAGCATTCCTTTCACCCGGTGGCCTGACGAATTTGCCCGTCGGTACCGCGAAAAGAGCTACTGGCAGGATCTGCCGCTGACGGATATTTTGACCCGCCATGCAGAAAGCGACCATACGGCGGTCATCGAAGGTGAGCGCCAGTTGAGCTATCGTGAACTGAATCAGGCGGCGGACAATCTTGCCTGTACGCTGCGCCGTCAGGGGATCAAATCCGGCGAAACCGCGCTGGTACAACTGGGCAACGTGGTGGAGTTGTATATCACGTTCTTTGCGCTGCTGAAGCTTGGCGTCGCACCCGTGCTTGCTCTGTTCAGCCATCAACGCACTGAACTTACCGCCTATGCGACGCAGATCGAGCCCGCGCTGCTGATTGCCGATCGTCAGCACGCGCTGTTTGCCGACAATGATTTTCTGAATACGTTTATTGCGCAGCATAATTCTATTCGCGTGGTGCATCTGCTCAATGACAGCGGCGAGCACTGCCTGCAAGCGGCGATAAACCAGCCAGCAGACGCGTTTACCGCCACGCCATCGCCTGCGGATGAGGTGGCTTACTTCCAGCTCTCCGGCGGCACGACCGGGACGCCGAAGCTGATCCCGCGAACCCACAACGACTATTACTACAGCGTGCGTCGTAGTAATGAAATCTGTCACTTCACCGCCGATACGCGTTTTTTATGCGCCATCCCTGCCGCGCATAACTACGCCATGAGTTCACCCGGATCGCTGGGCGTATTTCTTGCCGGTGGCACTGTGGTGCTGGCCGCAGACCCGAGCGCCACGCTGTGCTTCCCGCTGATTGAAAAACATCAGATCAACGCGACGGCGCTGGTGCCGCCAGCGGTCAGCCTGTGGTTACAGGCGATTAACGAGTGGGGCAGCAATGCGCAACTGGCTTCACTGACGCTGTTACAGGTTGGCGGTGCGCGCCTGTCCGCATCGCTGGCAGCGCGGATCCCGGCTGAAATTGGCTGCCAGTTGCAGCAGGTTTTCGGCATGGCGGAAGGTTTAGTGAACTATACCCGTCTCGACGACAGCCCGGAGCGAATCATCAATACCCAGGGGCGTCCGATGTGTCCGGATGATGAAGTGTGGGTAGCAGATGCCGACGGCAACCCGCTGCCGCAGGGGGAAACGGGACGGCTGATGACGCGTGGCCCGTACACCTTCCGTGGTTATTACAAAAGTCCGCAGCATAACGCCAGTGCCTTTGACGCCAACGGTTTCTACTGTTCAGGCGATCTGATCGCCATTGACGAGGATGGCTACATCACCGTTCAGGGGCGTGAAAAAGATCAGATCAACCGTGGCGGCGAGAAGATCGCCGCGGAAGAGATCGAAAACCTGTTACTGCGTCATCAGGCGGTGATCCATGCGGCGCTGGTCAGTATGGAAGACGAGCTGATGGGGGAGAAAAGCTGCGCATACCTGGTGGTGAAAGAACCGCTGCGCGCGGTACAGGTGCGTCGCTTCCTGCGCGAGCAGGGCGTCGCTGAATTCAAGTTACCGGACCGGGTGGAAATCGTTGAGGCGCTGCCTCTGACTCCGGTGGGTAAAGTCGATAAAAAACAATTACGTCAGTGGCTGGCAACACGTTCGGCCTGAAGGAGAACACGCAATGGCAATTCCTAAACTGCAGGCTTACGCGCTGCCAACCGCGCTCGATATTCCGGTCAATAAGGTCAACTGGGCGTTTGAACCGGACCGTGCGGCGCTGCTGATCCACGATATGCAGGACTACTTCGTCAGCTTCTGGGGTGAAAACTGTCCGATGATGGAACAGGTGATCGCCAATATCGCCGCGCTGCGCAACTACTGTAAAGCGCATAATATTCCGGTTTATTACACCGCGCAGCCGAAGGATCAGAGCGATGAAGATCGCGCCCTGCTTAACGACATGTGGGGGCCGGGACTGACGCGCTCACCGGAGCAACAAAAAGTGGTCGCCGCGCTGGCGCCGGATGAAGCCGATAATGTGCTGGTGAAATGGCGTTACAGCGCGTTTCACCGTTCCCCGCTGGAACTGATGTTGAAAGAAACCGGCCGCGATCAGCTGATTATCACCGGGGTATATGCGCACATTGGCTGTATGACCACCGCGACAGATGCTTTCATGCGCGATATCAAGCCGTTCATGGTAGCGGACGCGCTGGCCGACTTTAGCCGTGAAGAGCACCTGATGTCGCTGAAGTATGTTGCGGGACGTTCAGGTCGCGTCGTGATGACTCAGGAGTTGTTGCCCGCGCCGGTACCGACCAGCAAAGATGAACTGCGGGCGCTGATTTTACCGCTGCTCGATGAGTCCGATGAACCGATGGATGACGAGAACCTGATCGATTACGGTCTGGACTCGGTACGGATGATGGCGCTGGCAGCACGCTGGCGTAAAGTGCACGGCGATATCGACTTCGTGATGCTGGCGAAAAAACCGACCATTGATGCCTGGTGGGCGCTACTCTCCCGTGAGGTGCGCTAATGGCCGGATTTGATTTTCGCGGCAAAGCGGTGTGGGTCACCGGGGCGGGTAAAGGCATTGGTTACGCCACGGCGCTGGCGTTTGCTGAGGCTGGGGCACAGGTCACCGGTTTCGATCGCGAGTTCACTTTACAGGATTATCCGTTTGCCACTGAGGTGATGGATGTGGCGGATGCCGGACAGGTGGCTGAGGTTTGTCAGCGCGTGCTGGCACACACGGAACGGCTGGATGTGCTGGTGAATGCTGCCGGGATTTTACGTATGGGCGCGACCGACGCGCTGAGTCCGCACGACTGGCAGCAGACGTTTGCAGTTAACGTTGGTGGCGCCTTTAATCTGTTCCAGCAGACGATGGCGCAGTTTCGCCATCAGCGGGGCGGGGCGATCGTGACTGTGGCTTCCGATGCTGCGCATACGCCGCGTATCGGCATGAGCGCCTATGGGGCGTCGAAGGCGGCGCTGAAAAGTCTGGCGCTGACCGTCGGGCTGGAGCTGGCGGGCAGCGGAGTGCGTTGTAACCTGGTGTCGCCAGGATCCACGGATACTGACATGCAGCGGACGCTGTGGGTCAGCGATGATGCGGAACAGCAGCGCATTCGCGGCTTTGGCGAGCAGTTTAAGCTCGGTATTCCTTTAGGCAAAATCGCCCGACCGCAAGAGATCGCTAACACCATTCTGTTCCTCGCCTCCGATCTGGCCAGCCACATTACGTTGCAGGACATCGTGGTGGACGGCGGCTCTACGCTGGGAGCGTAACGATGATCTGGAAACGTCATTTAACGCTTGATGAACTGAACGCTACCAGCCAGAACACGATGGTGGCACATCTGGGCATTATCTATACCCGACTTGGTGACGACGTGCTGGAAGCCGAAATGCCGGTGGATACCCGCACGCACCAGCCCTTTGGTTTACTGCACGGCGGAGCCTCAGCGGCGCTGGCCGAAACGTTAGGCTCAATGGCGGGGTATCTGATGACCCGTGACGGGCAATGCGTGGTTGGGACAGAACTGAACGCCACCCATCACCGGGCGGTTTCGCAGGGTAAGGTGCGCGGTGTTTGCCAGCCGCTGCATCTGGGACGTCAAAGCCAGAGCTGGGAAATCGTTGTGTTTGATGAGCAAGGGCGGCGTTGTTGTACTTGCCGACTGGGAACCGCGGTGCTGGGCTGAGCACGCTTAATGTCATGAGATTGCAGCGTTAACGGGTGAATGGAGTGATCCAGTTAACAATGCAATGTAAATAGTCGGTGATACTTCAGGTTTATTGGGTTGTCAGGTTGTTAAAACCAGAAAAGATGTTATAGAAACAAAATGTAACATCTCTCTTCTCTGGAACACGCAAACGGATAACAACCATGAATAAATCAGGGAAATACCTCATCTGGACAGTGCTCTCGGTAATGGGTGCATTTGCTCTGGGTTACATTGCGCTAAACCGTGGGGAACAGATCAACGCACTGTGGATAGTCGTGGCGTCGGTCTGTGTCTATCTCATTGCCTATCGTTTCTACGGTCTGTACATCGCCAAAAATGTGCTGGCGGTTGACCCGACGCGTATGACGCCCGCAGTGCGCCATAACGATGGGCTCGACTACGTGCCCACCGATAAAAAAGTCTTGTTTGGTCACCATTTTGCGGCGATTGCCGGTGCGGGTCCGTTAGTCGGACCGGTACTGGCGGCGCAAATGGGCTATTTGCCAGGCATGATCTGGTTGCTGGCTGGCGTGGTATTAGCCGGGGCGGTACAGGATTTCATGGTGCTCTTCGTGTCGACGCGTCGCGATGGCCGCTCGCTGGGTGAACTGGTCAAAGAGGAGATGGGCCCAACCGCAGGGGTGATTGCGCTGGTAGCCTGTTTCATGATCATGGTGATTATCCTTGCGGTGCTGGCGATGATCGTGGTGAAAGCGCTGACCCACAGTCCGTGGGGAACCTACACCGTCGCGTTTACCATCCCGCTGGCGATCTTTATGGGGATCTACCTGCGCTATCTGCGTCCGGGTCGTATTGGCGAAGTGTCGGTTATCGGTCTGGTGTTCCTCGTGTTTGCCATTATTTCCGGCGGCTGGGTCGCGGAAAGTCCAACCTGGGCGCCGTACTTTGACTTCACTGGCGTTCAGTTAACCTGGATGCTGGTGGGCTACGGTTTCGTGGCGGCGGTACTGCCGGTGTGGCTGCTGTTGGCACCGCGTGACTACCTCTCAACCTTCCTGAAAATCGGGACCATTGTCGGTCTGGCGGTGGGCATTTTGATCATGCGTCCAACGCTGACGATGCCTGCGCTGACCAAATTCGTCGATGGTACCGGGCCGGTGTGGACAGGTAACCTGTTCCCGTTCCTGTTTATCACTATCGCCTGTGGCGCCGTTTCGGGTTTCCACGCGCTGATCTCCTCCGGCACGACGCCGAAGATGCTGGCGAACGAAGGTCAGGCTTGCTTCATTGGCTACGGCGGCATGCTGATGGAATCGTTTGTCGCCATCATGGCGCTGGTTTCTGCCTGTATCATCGATCCGGGCGTCTACTTTGCCATGAACAGCCCAATGGCTGTGCTGGCGCCTGCCGGCACTACGGATGTGGTGGCGTCTGCCGCTCAGGTGGTCAGTAGTTGGGGCTTTGCGATTACGCCGGATACGCTGCATCAGATTGCCAACGAGGTGGGTGAGCAGTCGATTATCTCCCGCGCGGGTGGTGCGCCTACGCTGGCAGTGGGGATGGCCTATATCCTGCACGGCGCGCTGGGTGGGATGATGGATGTGGCCTTCTGGTATCACTTCGCCATTCTGTTCGAAGCGCTGTTTATTCTGACGGCGGTTGATGCGGGGACGCGTGCGGCGCGCTTTATGCTGCAGGATCTGCTGGGCGTGGTTTCTCCAGGTCTTAAACGTACGGACTCATTGCCTGCCAACCTGCTGGCGACCGCACTGTGCGTACTGGCGTGGGGCTACTTCCTGCATCAGGGCGTGGTGGATCCGTTAGGCGGCATTAACACCCTGTGGCCGCTGTTTGGTATCGCTAACCAGATGCTGGCAGGCATGGCGCTGATGCTCTGCGCGGTTGTCCTGTTCAAGATGAAACGTCAGCGTTATGCATGGGTGGCGTTGGTGCCGACCGCGTGGCTGCTGATTTGTACTCTGACGGCGGGCTGGCAGAAATCCTTCAGCCCGGATACAAAAGTAGGCTTCCTGGCGATTGCCAATAAGTTCCAGGCGATGATCGACAGTGGCAATATCCCGCCGCAGTACACGGAATCGCAGCTGGCGCAACTGGTGTTTAATAACCGTCTGGATGCGGGCCTGACCATCTTCTTCATGGTGGTGGTCGTGGTGCTGGCGTTGTTCTCCATTAAGACGGCGCTCGCCGCTCTCAAAGAAGACAAGCCGACGGCGAAAGAAACGCCGTATGAGCCGATGCCGGAAAATGTGGACGAGATCGTTGCGCAGGCCAAAGGCGCGCACTAACGTGTAATTATGCCCCTCTCCCGATCGGGAGAGGGGATTTTCTGACAGGTGGTAATGATGTTTGATACGCTTTCGAAAGCCGGGAAATATCTGGGCCAGGCCGCAAAACTGATGATTGGCGTGCCGGACTATGACAACTACGTCGAGCATATGCGGATCACCCATCCGGATCAGACGCCTATGACCTATGAGGAGTTTTTCCGTGAGCGTCAGGATGCGCGCTATGGCGGAAAAGGCGGGGCACGCTGCTGTTGAATGCGAGGGGATTTGCGCCGGATAAGCACGCCATCCGGCATAATCAGGTTATTTCACCGTCCAGGCTTTTGAAAACCGACGACTGGCAAACAGCTCCTGAAGACCGTTGATCTGTTTCAGGCGCAGGACTTCGTCCTCGTCCATCCCCAGTTCTTTACCGATTCTTTCGTCTTCCCATCCCAGTAATGCCAGTTCACGCACGATCTCAGACATCGCGTGGATCTGATGACGGCCACGGGCGCGGTTGTGGCGAATCGTCGCTGCCATGCGGTCATGACGCTCCCCCTCCAGACAAGTAATGGGTAAATAGCCTTTGAGACGGGATTTGAGCGAGGCTTTGCCTTTTCCCAGTTCATGACGATGAAAACCATCGACGATCTCATACTCTTCCGGGCTGGACTGGGTGGCAACAATGGGTTGGGTAAAGCCATCCGCTTCAATGGATTTCAGCAGCAGCTTTTTCTCCGGCGGAGCAACGTTATTGGGATTGTAATCGTTAGGCGAAATGTGTTCGTTTTTTATCCATAGCACACAGTCAACCGGCTCGTCGCGAAACGGACTGACGCTGTGAATCGCCTTTCTGAACTCATTGATGGCTTTAATTCTTTCGTCATCAGATAAGCCAGAGAGATAGCTAAGGAGGTCCTGAGTTAATCGTTGTTGCATAAAATTCCCCATTCCTTGCGTTTCGCTTTCATGCGTTCGCTATAACGCTGGTAACTTTTCGGTTTAGTTGGACTGAAAGAGAGCGCCCGACACCAGTAATCATTGTTCAATAACACTTTGCAGATGCGTCGCCAGGAGGGGATATCTTTCGAACCAATATCGCCAGTCTGCGTTTGCGGGATCTCATCAAGGCCGTTTTTCTTGTACCACTGTAAATAGACGGCGATTTTGTTGCGGTAATGCTCTGCCGTGGTGATTGGCATGCTGAGCAGTAACAGCATGGCGTAGTCCTGCCAGCTCAAGTGATCGGGCTTGAGAATTTTTCGATGGCCGTAGAAGTGATTATCCTGCCCGGCGTAGATCCCGCCGCTTCTGACGCCACTAACACGCTCGCACATCGCTGCCCATCTTTCCGGTTCAACAACATGATAGAGCCATAATCCCTGACGCTGTTCGGGGCCAAATGGCTCACAAATACGCATGTAACGGGCCGGGACACCGGCCTGATACATCAGGTTGTAGAGCGGATTACAGGGCAGATTTGTACGACCAAACCAGGTCCAGATATCGGCTGTTTTCCAGTCATACAGCGGATAGATATACCAGGTATGTCCACCTGGCGCGGCGGTCGTCCAGGGTTTGTCATCGGCAAAACGCTGTTTACGTAAACTGGCAATTGCCACAAAACGGTTATAGGACTCATCGGCCCGAATCCCGATCATCATGGCTGCCGGGCGTTTATTCGAAAACCAGTCAGCAAATTCACGCACAAACTGTTCGAAGGTCATGCCGGATTGATAGAAGGGAAAATAGCCCGGATCGGTGATGGCGTCTGGCGGCGGTTGACGAACCCACTGGGTATTGGGTTCCCAGCACTGCCATTCAGGTTGAAACTGTGACAGTGCGTTTTGGGTGGTGAGCGGAAGGGCAACCCAATAGAAATGGTCGATAACATCGGCATACATTTCGCGCAACGCGGTAATATAACGAATGGTACAGGAAAATTGTGCTTCCCAGTCAATGAACAACACATTGATTTTTTTGTGTAGCTTACGTGCAAGATTTGCCGTCAGATGCAACATCAAGCCGGAATCTTTACCACCGGAAAAGGAGACGCATACGCGGGGAAGATTTTCGAGAGTCCAGGTGATGCGTTCTTCAGCGGCTTCAAGAACATTTTGGTTTAATGATATTTTATAAACTGACATGTATCGCTTATCCTTAAACGTTATAGTCATTCGCCTGAAATAGATATCCCTCTATAATATAAGCCTTTTTTGGGAGCGTGCAATGCTTAAATAAATTCAATGAATTAATTAAATTATATTAAATATATCTGTTTTGAATATATTTCAATTGATATTAAATGCTCGCTATACAAGCTTGCGCGGTTAAAAACAAAGGATTTTTGCAAAGAAATGTTTCTTTCTGGCTTGAGTGTTACTTTAGTGAAGCTTAAATAACGAAGTGATTTTTAAACGTGTTGTGTGAATTATTCAGGGTAATTATATCTAATTGCATATAATTACCCGTATTAATTATGGATGCGCCATCATGGCATCCAGTTGCGCTTTTTCAGGCAAGCCAACGACCTGCTGGAGAACATTTTCTTTACTCATATAGTAAATCGCGGGTGTGACGTTTGCGCCTAAATCATCCATGATTTTCTGGTTCATATTGAGGATCTTCATGTGTTCCGGAGAAATCGTTTTGGGTACAGTGAGCGCCATTTTTCCGCCGGAGGCTTCATAATCATGCCAGGTTTTTGCCGGGTCGTTCGATGCCAGAATGGCAGCGGCGGTAGCTGGACTCTCTGGTTTGATGACGCCGACGAGTAGCGTCCGCAATTGGACTTTGCCGGACTCCACCCATGGCCGCGCTTGTTGCCAGAACTGTTTGCAGTACGGACAGAAAGGATCAGCAAAAACATAGAGCACCACTGGAGCCTCTTTCTTGCCATCGAGAAGCCAGTTGGCTTTTTCCATGCGCTGCCACATTTCCCGTCCGGCAGGCGCATAGATCTCTTTTTCTATCAACTGATTGCTCAGGTTTTCGCCTTTTTCATTGTACATGTAGCCTGAAATGGCCTGCTTGCCATCAGGCGTCAGGTAGATAGTGACCCCCATATCCTGATATTTCCCAAGATAGCCTTTCATCCCGCCGGGCGCATCGAACGACTTTATAATGGTAATCCCTTGTTGTTCTATTGCTTTAACGGGCGCAGGCAGGTCTTCGGCCCAGGCAAAAAGAGGGAAGAGGGAGAGCAAAAGCGTACGTTTTAACATCTTTTATCCTTATAAATCAGAGCGATTGCGAGAACGGTGGGGAAACCTATCACAGCCATAGATAAGACCTCAGGCTGGAACGTTGCCCTTTCAGGAGTGGGGTGGTGTAATCCTTCTCGCTGTTACAGCCTTTGTTAAGGTAATGTAGAGCGCAACACATAGCCAGTTTCACTGGCGCTGAAGTTACCCACGGGTAGTTCAGGTAACGGGGCTGCCTGCAAAGGTGGCCCTTTTTACTTTGCGTCGTAGCACGTTCACAACGTTGAATTGAGAGGTTTGTTAGCTAACGCTTATTGATTTGATAAAGGAAACGCATTAGCCCTGTCAGTCAATCTTCGGTAACTTATCCCTCAACGAAAACATGGAGGAAGTACAGATGTCTTTGATTAATACCAAAATTAAACCTTTTAAAAACCAGGCGTTCAAAAACGGTGAATTCATCGAAGTGACCGAGAAAGATACCGAAGGCCGCTGGAGCGTCTTCTTCTTCTACCCGGCTGACTTTACCTTCGTATGCCCGACCGAACTGGGTGACGTTGCAGACCATTACGAAGAATTGCAGAAGCTGGGCGTAGACGTTTACTCCGTTTCTACCGACACCCACTTTACCCACAAAGCATGGCACAGCAGCTCTGACACCATCGCCAAAATCAAATATGCGATGATCGGCGACCCGACTGGCGCCCTGACCCGTAACTTCGACAACATGCGTGAAGACGAAGGTCTGGCAGACCGCGCAACGTTCGTTGTTGACCCGCAGGGTATCATCCAGGCGATCGAAGTTACCGCTGAAGGTATCGGCCGTGATGCTTCTGACCTGCTGCGTAAAATCAAAGCCGCTCAGTATGTTGCTTCTCACCCAGGCGAAGTGTGCCCGGCTAAGTGGAAAGAAGGCGAAGCGACGCTGGCTCCATCTTTAGATCTGGTCGGCAAGATCTAAAAATTTCTATGTCTTTCACGCCATGGCGGCGTTGGCGTCACCTTCTGACCCCGGTCACTTACTTGAGTAAGCTCCCGGGGATCATCAGGCTAGCCGCCTTGCCCTGGCGCGAAATCCAAAGGAAATTTAACCATTAAACGGATGCATTTTTGCATCCGTTCTTTAAACCCCATGATGCAAGTTGCATTTATGCAGCCCAATTAAGGCAGCTTGCATGATGATGTTTTCAGAGAGGGAAGAAGAATGCTCGACACAAATATGAAAACCCAGCTCAAGGCTTATCTTGAGAAACTGACGAAACCCGTTGAGCTGATTGCGACGCTGGATGACAGCGCTAAATCGGCGGAAATCAAGGAACTGCTGGCTGAAATCGCTGAACTGTCAGAGAAAGTCACCTTTAAAGAAGACAACAGCCTGCCGGTGCGCAAACCCTCTTTCCTGATCACCAATCCGGGTTCGACGCAAGGGCCGCGCTTTGCAGGTTCTCCGCTGGGACACGAATTTACCTCACTGGTTCTGGCGCTGCTGTGGACCGGTGGACACCCGTCAAAAGAAGCGCAGTCTCTGCTTGAGCAGATTCGCGATATTGACGGCGATTTTGAGTTTGAAACTTATTACTCACTTTCCTGCCATAACTGCCCTGACGTGGTGCAGGCGCTAAACCTGATGGCGGTGCTGAACCCGCGTATCAAGCATACGGCGATTGATGGCGGCACCTTCCAGAACGAGATCACTGAGCGTAACGTGATGGGTGTTCCGGCTGTCTACGTTAACGGGAAAGAGTTTGGTCAGGGTCGGATGACGCTGACGGAAATCGTGGCGAAAGTGGATACGGGCGCTGAAAAACGTGCCGCAGAAGAGCTGAGCCAGCGTGATGCTTATGATGTTCTGATTGTCGGCTCCGGCCCTGCGGGCGCAGCAGCAGCGGTCTACTCCGCACGTAAAGGGATTCGTACCGGCCTGATGGGCGAACGTTTTGGCGGCCAGGTGCTCGATACTGTGGATATCGAAAACTACATCTCTGTCCCGAAAACGGAAGGGCAGAAGTTAGCCGGTGCACTGAAGGCCCACGTCGATGATTATGACGTGGATGTCATCGACAGCCAGAGCGCCAGCAAACTGGTGCCAGCGGCCAGCGAAGGCGGTTTGCATCAGATTGAAACCGCTTCCGGCGCGGTACTGAAAGCACGCAGCATTATCATTGCTACCGGTGCGAAATGGCGCAACATGAACGTTCCGGGTGAAGATCAGTATCGTACCAAAGGCGTTACCTATTGCCCGCACTGCGATGGCCCGCTGTTTAAAGGCAAGCGCGTGGCGGTGATCGGCGGCGGTAACTCCGGCGTGGAAGCGGCGATTGATCTCGCGGGGATTGTGGAACACGTGACCCTGCTGGAATTTGCCCCGGAAATGAAGGCGGACCAGGTTCTGCAGGATAAAGTTCGCAGCCTGAAAAACGTCGATATCATTCTGAACGCCCAGACTACGGAAGTGAAAGGCGATGGCACGAAAGTGGTTGGTCTGGAATACCGTGACCGTGTGAGCGGCGACGTTCACAACGTTGAACTGGCGGGGATCTTCGTCCAGATTGGCCTGTTGCCGAACACCACCTGGCTGGAAGGGGCGATTGAACGCAACCGGATGGGTGAAATCATCATCGACGCAAAATGCGAAACCAGTGTGAAGGGCGTATTTGCGGCGGGCGACTGCACCACCGTACCGTACAAGCAGATTATCATCGCGACCGGCGAAGGGGCGAAAGCCTCTCTGAGCGCCTTTGATTACCTGATTCGTACGAAGACGGCATAAAAAAAGAAAGTAAGACTACACCTGCAAAATGAAAGAGGTGCCGACTGGCACCTCTTTTTTTGTCAGTTATAAGATGATTAACGCACAACCAGCACCGGCAGCGTGGCATGACGTACCACGCTTGAGGCGTTAGAACCCAGCAGGTGTGTGGTAATTGACGGATTACGCGAACCAATGACCACCACGTCAGCATTCAGTTCTTCACCGAGCTCATTGACCACGTCGCGGACGCTGCCAAAGCGGACATGCTGCTTAATACGCGCAGGATCGATACTGAAGTGACCGACCATCGTTTGCAGTCGGGTTTCGGCTTCATGCTGTAAGTGTTCTTCAAAACGACGAACGTCGGCGGCGAAGCGATGCAGGCTCAGGCTGGCAGAACCAGGCAGCACGTGCAAAAGATGAATGACGCCATCCTGCTGCGCCAGAAATTCAGCGTGGCGAATTGCCTTATCGCTGAGTTCCATTTCAAAAACATCAACCGGCATAATGATTGTCTTATACATACCCGTTTCTCCCTGTTAATTAATACTTAAATCATTCAAGCATATAATAATAATTCTGTCTGCTTTCTGCAGGGTATTTTTCGCATGTACGGCGATTCCTTGTTCATTCACTACCAGTGATTCTCCAGGTAAAGCACGGCGCCGACGATGATCGCCGCCATAATGAAGAATCCCAGTAATATGCTGAATGTTTCGTTCATGACCGCACCTGCCAATGAAACCGATTCAGTGTGGACGAGTCAGACGAAAGGTGAACCAGGAAGAATGGGTGATTTTACGAAAGGTGCCGGAAAGAGGATGCGAGCGCATCCTCTGGGTAAAGCGGAGAGTCGCTTATGCAGATGGGATTAACGCAGGAAGTCGCCTGCTGCTTCTGGCTGGTATTCCAGCTCCAGCACTTCAAGGTGGGTGGATACGCCGCCCGGAAGTTCCCAGTGAATGGTGTCGCCCACACGCACGCCCAACAGCGCTGCGCCCACTGGCGCCATCACTGAAAGTTGCGTACTGCTGTCGGTCATCGCCGCAGGATAAACCAACGTGCGCACGCGAATTTCGCCATCGCTGAGATTGCGGAATTTAACACGACTGTTCATGGTCACGACGTCATGCGGCATGGTCTCTGGCGAACACATTTGGGCACGATCCAGCTCGGCATTTAACGCGTCGGCAATGGGTAAATCTGCATACGCGGGTTGCTCCAGTAAGCGATCGATGCGTTCTGCATCAAGGTCGTTAATGATGATAGTTGGTCTGGACATTTTTACTCCATGTCGTCAGTACTGCGTTTTGCCGCAGGTAATATTCCCAAAAGAAAACCCTCACCGTCTGGCGGCAAGGGTTTAACTCTCCCGATGATACTGAGACTTACCCTGGGTTTGAAGTGATTTAGTTCACATTCGGGTAAATAGCCAAAAAAGCATCGCTAGTATGAATTTTATTCGATAAACGTGATCGTTCTCAAATTTGCATTATGCTTTTTAAGCGCGCGCCGCGGGCGCGTCACTTTCTCAGCGTTCCGTTACAGGAGATCTCATGAGCCAGTATGACAAAATTACTCTCAAAGATGGTAGCTATCTGTATTTTAAGGACTGGGGTGACCGCAGTGGACAGCCTATTGTCTTCAGCCATGGCTGGCCGTTAACGGCAGATGCCTTCGAAGATCAGATGCTTTTTCTTGGATCGAAAGGATATCGGGTGATTGCCCACGACAGGCGCGGGCATGGGCGCTCCGCGCAACCGTGGGAGGGACACACGATGGATCAGTATGCCGACGATCTGGCTGAACTGACCGCACACCTGAACCTGCAAAATGCGGTGCACGTCGGTCACTCGACTGGCGGTGGCGAAGTGGCGCGTTATATTGGGCGACACGGGACGCAGCGGGTGGCGAAAGCGGTATTGATTGGCGCGGTGACGCCCATCATGGTGAAAACGGATTTCAACCCAAACGGCGTGCCGAAAGAAGTGTTCGACGGTATCCGTGAAGGCGTTGTCAATGACCGTGCCGCCTTTTTCTATGAACTCACTGCCGCATTCTACGGCTATAACCGTCCGGGAGCGAAAGAGTCGAAAGCCGTGCGGGAGAGTTTTGTTGAGCAGGGATTACAGGGCTCGATAAAAGCGCTGTACGACTGCATTAAGGCGTTCTCGGAAACGGACCTGCGCGAAGACCTGCGCAAAATGACCATTCCGACGCTGGTCATTCACGGTGATGACGATCAGATTGTCCCATTTGAAACCTGCGGCAAGGTAGCGGCGGAAATACTGCCTGATTCTCAACTGAAGGTTTATGCGGGCGGTTCCCACGGCATCTGCACCACCCATAAGCAGCAGATAAATCAGGATCTGCTCAACTTTATTCAGTCGTAATCTTGAACGGATTGCTCTACGCTGATCCTCTTCCATCAGGGGGATGAGCGGAGCGCATTTCGTGCTTCGCCGACGTTAAATTCATCAGAGAATACTATGTATTTCTATCAACCCTCGCAGGGACACGGCTTGCCGCACGATCCGCTGAATGCTATTGTTGGCCCCCGGCCAATTGGCTGGATCGCCTCTCAGGACAGCGCTGGCCGGGATAACCTGGCGCCTTACAGCTTCTTCAACTGTTTTAATTATCATCCGCCCATTATCGGTTTTGCCAGCACCGGCTGGAAAGACAGCGTGCGTAACATCATGGAAACCGGCGAGTTTGTCTGGAATCTGACCACCCAAGAGTTAGCCAGCGCGATGAATGAAACCTCTGCCAGTCTGCCGCATGGCGAAGATGAATTTTTTGCCGCCGGGCTGACGAAGGCGGAAAGTCGGCTGGTGAAAGTGCCACGGGTTGCGCAAAGCCCGGTGAATTTTGAATGTCGCCTGTCGCAGAGTATTCAACTGACGACCGCGCAGGGTGAAGCCATCGAAACCTGGCTGATCCTCGGTGAGGTCGTCGGGATTCATATTGCCGAAACGCTGCTGGAAGAGGGGATTTATCAGACCGCAAAAGCACAGCCCGTGCTGCGCGCCGGCGGCCCAACGGCCTACTATGCGATCAGCGAGTCGCACCGTTTTGATCTGGTGCGCCCGGATGCGCGTGCGAAACGTTGATTTTTGACCCGGTGCGGATTTCACGCCGGGTTAAAAGATCAATAACCCACTTTGTCGATGACGAACTGTTTACCACAGTTTCCCGGATGGGGCTGCGGGGCAAACGAGTCGGCGGAGAGCGGCGCATTGATGGCGCTGGCCTTCAGTGAGAGCTGGATCTCCGTCAGATAAGCCGGATTGCCGTGACAGCTTAGTTTAACCGCTTTGACGGCCTCTTTTCCCCAACGTCGGGCCACCGCTGCATCGAAGGCGCGGCGACTGACGCTCTTACCGTAATTCTCACCCAGAAATGCCCCTAACTCGCTGGCCTTGATCTCTTTATTCAACCGCACCATGGTGCCGAAGTACGCGTCCGGATCAAAGCCAAAGCAGGCGCCGTGTTTTGCGTATTCATAGCGTTCGAGACAAGAACGACCGCCCGCTCCCGGCATCACGTCGCTGAGTTTGGCGGCGGTTTCCAGCGAAAGCCCTGTTTCTGGCGCGGAACATTTACGACTGGCACGAGCTTCCGGCAGATTAGGAATCGGACGCGTGGCGCAGCCAAATCGCATCCAGCGGCGTTCATCGACTCCGCGCGAAGCGACCGATTTCGGCAACCCCGGCCACAAACCGTGAACGGTCAGAAAATCAACTTTGTTGGCGGTCTCTTTTTGCAGGCGACACTCGTCAGGTTCACGGCGGTCACGCTCGTGCTGGCTCTGGCAGAAGCCCGTCTGCCAGGAGAGCGCCAGCACATAACGGTCGAAGTCGCCGTACTGCGTTGCCTGTAATTCGTTGGCGGCTGCGGTAGAAAGGGGGAGGAGTGGGGCGGCGAGCCACACCCATTTTTGCCAGGTCGGTTTCATGATGATTCTGAACTTATATAAAATCTGAATAGTATCTATTTAACCATAAAAAAAGCCCGCGAGGTGTCTTTACCCCGCGGGCCTTGATCCATTCAGCGTTTTAGGTCAGAACTAGCTCCACATCGCCAGAATCGGCCAGCCAACCAGCAACAGCATCGCAATGTAAATCACCCCGAAGATGGCACCAAGACGCCAGTAATCTTTGGATTTTACATAGCCGCAGCCGTAGATGATGACGCCAGGGCCTGTTGCGTACGGTGTCAGACAGCCCATGATCCCGATGGACAGCACCAACAGGATACACAGATGTTCCATCGGTACGCCCGGGATACCTTTACCGACCGCCAGAATAACCGGCAGCATGGTTGCCGTGTGCGCCGACAGGCTGGCAAACAGGTAGTGAGCAAAGTAGAACACCAGCACCAGCACAATTACCGTCGCGTTAGGCGAGAACCCTTCCAGATGGGTGCTCATTGTACCGGCAAACCAGTCAATAAAACCGGAGCGGGTTAAACCGTTTGCCATGACCACGAGGGTGGCAAGGTTCACCAGCGTGTTCCAGGCGCTGTTGTATTTGGTAATGTCTTTCCACGGCACCACATGCAGCGCCAGCATCAGAGAAACGGCTAACAAACCGACGGCGGTGGCGTCGATCACTTCACCGCCAAAGACCCACAACCCTAAGCTCAGCAGAACCAGACCGATCAGCGTCCACTCTTTACGCGTCAAGGTCCCCATGGTTTTGAGTTCGTCGCCCGCCCAGGCAGCGACTTCCGCACTGTGTGTGACTTCAGGTTTGTAGAGAACATAAGAGAGCCACGGCGCAACGATCAGTAAAATGATACCGACCGGCAGGAAGCTCAGGAACCACTGCAGCCAGCTAATCTGCACACCGGCGATTTTGCTGACAAATTCCAGACCCAGCACGTTTGGCGCTGCACCCGTAACGAACATCGAAGAACTCAGGCTGGTACTGATGACCATCATCCACATCAGGTAACCGCCGATACGACGTGCGGATGGATCGTTCGGGAACGATTTAAACAGCGGCGGCAGGTTTTTGATTACCGGGAACACGGTGCCTCCGGTACGGGCGGTGTTGGATGGCGTAAACGGCGCCAGCAGAATATCGATGATGACAATCGCATAGCCCAGCGTCAGGGTGCGTTTGCCCATGAATTTCACCAGGAACAACGCGATACGACGGCCAAGACCGGTGACTTCGTAGCCCAGCGCGAAGATAAACGCACCGAACACCAGCCAGACGGTGGTACTGGAGAAACCCGCCAGACCCCATTTCAGCGCCTGTTTACCGGCATCGAATGCCGGGTCCGCCAGCTCTTTGGCATCAAACAGCAGGTAGTTGCTACCAATCACGCAGATGGTCACGGCGATAAAGCTGATCGCGGTAGCCGGGATCGGCTCCAGGATCATACCGACGATCATCGCCACGAAAACGGCGAAGTAATGCCATGCCTGAGGGGGCATGCCGTCCGGGACAGGGATAAGAAACATGACGCCCATGACGACCAGGGGGGCCAACAACTTCCATATACTATCTTTCGATAAAGACATAAGTGATTCTCCGGAAAGGATCTTTTCAATAATTGTGTAAATGTTTAACTTGAGATATCTGGGCTAAAAACCACGTGACGATCAGCAGGTCGGCACTGCCGCCAGGGCTGAGATTGCGTTCAATGCAGTGGCTGTCGAACTGATGCAGATGATCGAGATCGGCGGGGGTTCGGATGCCCCCTTGTTGTAACAATGCGTTTGCCTGTTGCTGTATCCAGCGCAGTCCTGCCGCACCGCCGCGCGAAGCCACGTTGGTATCGCCGTTGCGCGCAATCAGTAGGAGTAAGGTGTCCAGCAGCGCCAGCTCGGGATCGCGTCCCTCGGCTAACAGGGCGCGATAGTGCGGAAGTGCATGGCGGATAACCAACGGATATCCCGCTTCGGCTTCGCCGCGTGCGCCGGTTAATCCCAGTTGCTGATAAAGTCGTTGACCTGCCGTGAGTTGTTGATTGTTATTGCGCAGTTCGCGCTCGGTCAGGCCGCGGCAAAAGCGGGCGGCGGTGGTACAGATCGTTTCCGGGGTAATGGGTTGCTGCTGCTGGTGCAGACGGCCAATGGCGGCACACAGCAGACCGAGAGAAAAAATGCTGCCTTTATGGGTGTTCACACCCGCGGTGGCGCGAAACATGTCCGCTTCACAGGCCATACCTAACGGGCGTAAGCCGGTTAGTACGGCGTCGGCCGGCATCTGCGCACAGCATGCGCCATATTCAATAAAACGCGGCAGCCAGGCCTGAATCGCCAGCGCGCTGCGGTGAAAATCCGTCAGCGACATGTCTTTATGCGCGCCGCAGTTCAGACGATCGACCAGCCCGGGTTTTGGCGACAGGTTGACTTCCGTCAGCATTGCACGCCACGCCAGATGGCCGTATGCGTCAAACAGCGTACGGGGAAAGGGGGTGGTTTCAACGGGCATATTGGGAATCGGCAGCATGCAGCAGCGCCTCCATGTGGGTGATCAGAGCGGAGAGCGTATGCGTTTTGCCACGCGCGCATTCGGCAGCGCTCTGCTCGCACAGCAGGCAGCGGCGGGCAGGAAGGGCAAAATGGCGGCGGGAGAGAATTTCACCTCCGGGGGTGAGCACATCGATGTCCCACAAACGTCCCAGAGGATGGGTTTGTTCGAGCTCAATGGTCGCGAGCTTGATGTCACGGGCCGGTGCCTCAATCGAGAGCATGCCTTCCGGCCCGCTGGCTGAGGCCAGTGCAGCCTGCTCCCTGATATGCCAGTCCGCCTGTGTCGCCAGCGTACGCAGGGCAGTCACACCATGATTAAAGAGGCGACGGGTGAGCTCGCTGTCTTTAATCGGGCCAGGCGCTACCACGGTAAAGGAGACCAGTGGAATGGGATGGCGCGCCAGCCAGACATGTTGCCGTGCTTGTCGTTCATCCCGGCTGACGAGCAGCTCGGGAATTGAAACCGCATGGCGGGTGGCAAGTTCAGGGAGCAGGTGCATGGCTTATTCCTTCACCTGATGAACAACATCGATCACCGAACCGTCGCGATAGCGCACCACGGCAATCACACGGTCGGTGAATTCGATGGGACGTGGTTCGCCAGTGAGCTGTTGCGCCCGTTCACGCAGCCACTCGATGGAGACCACCTTCATCCCGGCTTCTTTCAGACGTTCCGCCAGTTCCGGACGTGCCGGGTTAACCGCAATACCATGATCGGTAACCAGAATATCGACGCTGGAACCCGGCGTGACGCAGGTCAGCACGTTATCTACCAGCGTCGGAATGCGACCACGTACCAGCGGTGCGACAATGATTGACAGCGCAGCGGCGACGGCGGTATCGCAGTGGCCGCCGGACGCGCCGCGAATGACGCCGTCAGAACCAGTTAGCACGTTGACGTTAAACTGGGTATCGACTTCCAGCGCACTCAGCACGACCACGTCCAGACGGTCAACGGAAGCCCCTTTTGAACCCCAGTTGGCATACTGGTTCGCGCTGATTTCGATGTGATTCGGGTTGCGTGCCAGTGACTCTGCGGCGTTGCGGTCGAAGCTCTGTACGTCCAGCAGTTTGCGAATCAACCCTTTTTCATGCAGATCGACGATGGTGGCAGTGATACCGCCCAGCGCGAAATCTGCACGGATATCACGGCTACGCATTTTGTCTTCCAGGAAACGCGTGACCGCCAGTGAGGCGCCGCCGGTACCGGTTTGCAGTGAAAAACCTTCTTTGAAATAGCCGGAGTGGGCGATGACCTCTGCCGCGCTGCGGGCAATCAGCAGTTCGCGCGGGTTGGTGGTCATTCGGGTGGCGTCAGCCCCGATTTTATCGGCATCGCCGACCTGGTCTATCTGCACAATCAGATCAACCTGATCCTGAGTAATGCTGGCCGGGTTGTGCGGATAAGGCAGCAGTTGTTCCGTCAGTAGCACCACCTGGCTGGCGCTTTCAGCGTCAACGCGGGCATAGCCGAGTGAGCCGCAACATGCTTTACCGGTATAGCCGTTAGCGTTACCGAACGGATCGCAGGACGGAACGCCGAGGAAGGCGACGTCAATGCTGAGCTCGCCGCTCTGTACCAGATGCACGCGGCCGCCATGAGAGTGAACCTGAACGGGTTCGGCGAGCAGGCCGCGAGAGATCTCTTCTGCCAGCGGTCCGCGCAGACCCGAGGTGTAAATACGGCTAACGACGCCGTTACGGATATGGTCGACCAGCGGCGCGTGGCAATCGCTCAGAGAGCTGGAAGCCAGCGTCAGGTTTTTAAATCCCATGCTGGCGAGGGTTGCCATCACCAGATTGATGGTCAGGTCGCCGCCGCGAAACGCATGGTGAAAGGAGATAGTCATGCCATCCTGCAAACCGGAACGGCGGATCGCCTCTTCCAGGCTGGCACACAGTTTTTGATCGCGCGGTTTCTGTTCCTGCAGGGCCTGTTTTGCGGCGCGGGTATAGGTGGAAAGGTCGCTTTCAGCCTGGCGGCTCCAGGCCGCTACCCGTTCCTGTCGTTGAGACTGTTCGTTTTTCTGGGTCATTGTTTTTGCCTTATTCTTCGCGGATGCCGGAAAGTTCTGCACGGGAGAGCACCAGACGTGCGCGCTCGATCACCGGGCTGTCGACCATCTTGCCGTTCAGGGAGACCACCCCGAGGCCTTCGCGGGCGGCGGCTTCTGCGGCGTCCACGACCAGACGCGCGTGCGTCACTTCTTTTTGCGTCGGGGCATACAGGTTGTGCAGCAGGTCAATCTGGCGTGGGTTGATCAGCGATTTGCCGTCAAAACCCAGCTGTTTGATGTGGGCGGCTTCGTGCAGGAAGCCTGCTTCGTTATTGGCATCGGAATAGACGGTATCGAAGGCCTGAATCCCGGCAGAGCGCGCGGCCTGCAAAATGGAGCAACGGGCAAACAGTAATTCAGTGCCTTCTGGCGAACGCTCCGTGCGCAGGTTGCGTACATAGTCTTCCGCGCCCAGCGCGATCCCGATCAGACGTTCAGAAGCGTGGGCGATTTCCACGGCGCGGGTGATGCCTAACGGTGACTCGATGGCGGCCAGCAGACCCGTGCTGCCCGGCTCGCGACCGCAGGCTTTTTCAATGCGCAGAATTTCGTTTTCGATATCGATAACATCCTGAGCGGTATCGGTTTTCGGTAGACGGACCACGTCAGCGCCGCCGCGAACGACGGCTTCCAGATCGTTGATCCCCCATTCAGAATCCAGCGCATTAACGCGCACGATGGTTTCGACGTCGTGATACAGCGGATGCTGCAGCGCGTGGTAGACCAGGCGACGAGCGGTGTCTTTTTCACGCAGCGCGACGGAATCTTCCAGGTCAAACATCAGGGCATCTGCCGGATAGATAAACGAGTTGCTGACCATTGCGGCATTGGCGCCGGGGACAAACAGCATGCTGCGGCGAGTGCGCGTTTTGCGCTGTTGCAGAGAAGCGGAAATCATGGGCGATCCTCCCAGGGCAGGGCCGGGATGCCGCTGGCGCGCGCCAGTAATGCTTCCAGTCGTGCACGTAAAATGCAGTCCAGTGCGCCTTTATCATCGACATTCAATTGCACGCCGCGCACGTCATACTGCGCCAGAACATCCAGAATGGTGGCGCGAATGGCCTCGCCAAACTGTTTCTCAACGCTGCTGTTGATCTGCAGGTCAATCTCCTGCGTATCGAGAGGGGCGATGCGTATCATCACATCACCGGACTCAAGTGTGCCTGCGACGGCAGCCTGGTTTATTTTCATTTTTCACCTGTTACTAATGCGGGGGTCTTTTGGCGGACTGTCGCGTGAGCGGGTGTGCGCTCAGGCATGCTTTGCAGGTATTGCAAAGTGGCTGAAGGCACCAGCGACGCGATAGCCGTGAGATCTTTTTTCACGAGCAGTTTGCGTACCAGAGAGGCTGAGATCGGCGTCCCCTGGAAACACAGTCGCTCGATTTCCACCAGTTCAATGGGCGGGGCGGGAAGAGTTGGCGTTTCCAGCCAGAAACGCATGTCGTGGTTATACTGGGCGGTTACGCCGCAAAAGGGTTCCGTTCCGACAAAGCGATGGGTGATCCCCAGCGCGGGTGCCAGATACTGACGGAAAATTTTTAAATCGATTTCGGTGTAGCAATGGTTGATGACGCTCTGTTCTTTAATGAAGTAGCACGGGAACGTGGCGCGCGAAATGATGTATTCCGAACCGCGATGAACGGTGAGGTGCGGGATGTCCGCGGTGCCTTTGAGCACCAGGTCGAGTCGGTCCTCATACGGGAAACGGGAGGTATCTTCTTTCACCAGGAACAGATGAAGCCAGTCGCACTGCGCCGCTGCCTGTTGGATTAAATAGCGGTGCCCATTGGTGAACGGATTGGCATTCATCACGATGCAACCGATTTTCTTGCCGTCATGACGCAGTTTGCTCAACGACTCCGCGTAGCGTTTCAGTCGTGTGGTGCTGTTTTCCATTAGCACCATGATGCCGGGAACGCGGGTCAGCGTTGAAAATCCGCACTGCCGGAACAACGTTTCATACTCAGTTTTGGTATAAATGAAGAGATGTGTGCAGTGCCTTTCGTAGGCGAGATTGATCAGTTCTGTCGCCAGCGTGAGCGCTAACCCCTCGCCGCGTACCGATTCGCTAATGGCTACACACTTGATGATATTTCCGGCGATACCGCCGCAGGCGATGAGTTTTTCATCACGGGTCACGGTAATAAAAACTTCAACGGTGGTATCGACGCTCAGATCATTCTCTTTCAGGAATTGCGTGATCGCCGCCATTTTTATATTTTCTGAGCGTTTGACGCGCGTGAACACATTATTACCAAACATAGTAGATAAGTCCTGAAGATATATTGTTGTTGCCAGCTTTGTGCGTATGTTGTATGAAAAAACCATTTGATAACGTTTTGTTTTCATTCCGGGAAAAAGACGATTTTGCAACGATCTATTTCTTTTTTTCCCGAATGCATACATCGTAAGGAGTATTTTTGAGATAAATTTTGATTTATTTCACAAACACTTAGATGGTTTTTATGGGTTTAATGGTTTTAAGTTTTTTAATTATTCTTATCGCAGATTGTGACGTGGAGTTAAGTGACTTAATTGATTTAATGTGGTGAATCTGTAACGATCGTCTTTATTCTCTGCGTATTCGAATAAAACATTTTTATTACATTTGTTGGCGATCTCTACCGAATAATGCCCGTTAAGGAACAGTCATGTTGGTTCAAAAAAATAAAAAGCCGTTTTCTTTTTTTCGCCGACTGGCATTTCCGTTGCGCATTTTTCTGCTTATTCTCGTTTTTTCGGTGTTCATTATCGCCGCGCTGGCACAGTATTTTTCCGCCAGTTTTGAGGATTATTTAAGTACGCATGTCCGTGATATGGCGATGAACCAGGCGAAGATTATCGCGGCTAACGATAGCGTCATTGCGGCGGTGAAGGACCGCGATTACAAACGACTGGCCTCTATTGCCGGTAAACTGCAAAGCGACACCGATTTTGACTATGTGGTGATTGGCGATAGCCACTCTATCCGGCTTTATCATCCTAACCCGGAGAAAATTGGCTACCCGATGCAGTTCACCAAACCAGGCGCGCTGGAGAGGGGAGAGAGCTATTTCATTACCGGGACGGGCTCCATCGGCCTGGCAATGCGGGCAAAAACGCCAATCTTTGATGATGGCGGCAACGTTATTGGCGTGGTCTCCATCGGTTATCTGGTCAGCAAAATTGACAGTTGGCGGCTGGACTTCATTCTGCCGATGGCCGGCGTGTTTGTTTTGCTGCTGGTGATACTGATGTTGCTTTCCTGGTTTTTTGCCGCTCATATCCGCCGTCAGATGATGGGGATGGAACCGAAACAAATTGCCCGGGTGGTTCGTCAGCAGGAAGCGCTATTCAGTTCTGTTTATGAAGGGCTGATTGCCGTTGATCCGGATGGTTATATTACGGCCATTAACCGTAGTGCGAGAAAGATGCTTGGCCTGCGTTCGCCAGGTCGACAATGGTTGGGCAAACCGATTCATGAGGTGGTGAATCCATCGGATTTCTTTACCGAACAGATTGCCGAAAGGCGTGTGGACGCGATGGTCAACTTCAATGGCCTGAGCGTTATTGCCAACCGTGAGGCGATCCGGTCAGGCGATGAGTTGCTGGGGGCGATTATCAGCTTTCGTAGCAAAGATGAAATCGCCACCCTGAACGCGCAACTGACACAGATTAAGCAATATGTGGAGAGTCTGCGAACGTTGCGCCATGAACATCTAAACTGGATGTCAACGCTCAATGGCCTGCTACAAATGAAAGAGTACGATCGGGTCAGGGAGATGGTGCAGGGGGAATCGCAGGCGCAACAACAGTTGATTGACAGCCTGCGCGAGGCGTTTGCCGATCGCCAGGTGGCGGGCCTGCTGTTTGGTAAGGCTCAGCGCGCGCGTGAACTGGGTCTCAAAATGACGATCGTTCCCGGCAGTCAGCTCCAGCAGCTGCCGGAAGGGCTGGACAGTACCGAGTTTGCGGCGATTGTCGGGAATCTTCTCGACAACGCGTTTGAAGCCAGTTTGCGTACCGGGCAGGGGAATAAGGTTGTGGAACTGTATCTGAGCGATGAAGGCGATGATGTGGTGATCGAAGTTGCCGACCAGGGATGCGGCGTCCCTGAGGCACTGCGCGAAAAAATATTCGAACAGGGTGTAAGCACCCGTTCCGATGAGCCGGGTGAGCACGGCATCGGACTGTACCTGATTGCAAGTTATGTGGGGCGCTGTGGCGGAACGATTACTCTGGAAGATAACGATCCCTGTGGCACCTTATTCTCTCTTTTTATTCCGAAAGTGAAAAAGAACAATGACGGAACCATTAACCCTATTAATCGTTGAAGATGAAATGCTGCTTGCCGAGATGCACGCAGAGTACATCCGCCATATTCCCGGTTTTAATCAGATCTGGTTAGCCGGTAATCTGGCGCAGGCGAGAATGATGATTGAACGGTTTAAACCGGGTCTCATTTTGCTGGATAACTACCTTCCGGACGGGAAGGGGATCTCACTGTTGCATGAGCTGACGGCGTCGCATTATCCCGGCGGGGTGGTCTTTACCACCGCGGCCAGCGATATGGAAACGGTGGCCGACGCGGTACGCAGCGGGGCGTTTGATTATCTGATAAAACCTATCGCCTATGAGCGCCTGGGGCAAACGCTCACTCGTTACCAACAGCGCAGACGGATGCTGGCAGAAAACGACAGTGCCAGTCAGCGACAAATTGATGAGATGTTTAATGCCTATGCGCGAGGCGAGCCGAAAGATGAACTGCCCACCGGCATTGATGCGCTAACGTTGAATGCGGTTAAAAAGCTGTTTGCTGATCCTCAGGTACAGCACACCGCCGAAACCGTTGCGCAGGCGCTGACCATCAGCCGTACGACCGCCAGACGGTACCTCGAATATTGTGCCAGTCGGCATTTGGTTATTGCGGAAATTGTGCATGGCAAGGTGGGGAGACCGCAGCGTATTTACCACGGTTAATGGCGGCGTATGGCCGGATGAGGCATCGTGCGCCATCATCCGGCATGGGTTCTGAATCAGCCTCCCGTTACTGCGGAGGAGGTTCCCGGCACCATCACTTCGGTCGCGATGATAACGATCAACAGTCCGACCATGACCGGTACGGAGGTGCGTTTTACCACCTCAAACGGGGAGATTTTTGCCATCCCGGCTACCGCCACGACCACGCCGGAGACCGGGGAGATCGTACGGCCCAGGTTGGACGCCTGCAGCATTGGAATCGACAGATACGCCGGGTTGATACCCGATGATTGCGCCAGCTTAGGAATCATTTCGACGAAAGCGTAGAACGGCGCGTTACCGGAACCGGTGGTCATTGCTGCCAGCATGGTCAGAATCACCAGTACCAGCATCAAAATGATGCTCGCCGACCCAAACGAAGTGGCGATGGAGATCAGGCTCTGGATGAAGCCAATTGTGCTCAGACCCTGTGCGAAAACGCCCGCCGCAACTAACAGCATCACCACGTTCGCAAACGCATCGGCCATACCGCGATACGCCACTTCCAGACCGGAATACACTTTCTGGGTGTTGAAACCCCGAACGAACTCCAGCACCGCCGCAATAAGCATACAGAGCACCAGAATCGTAATGATGTGCAGTTGCGGTCCCCACTTACCATCAAAAATCAGCACCCCGATAATCGGTGTAAACGGCAGAATGGCGTAGAACGCCGGTGCCGTGGTGGTGATTTCATTCACGTCCAGCATTTCGTGGGCCGCGTTCTCTTTTTTATCCAGATAACGTTGCCAGAAATAGTGGGCAATCGCCATCCCGATGATTGCTGCAATGGAGATGGGCAGCGTGGTTTTAAAGGCAAAATCGATCAGCGGCATTTCGGCTGCTTTGGCAGCCAGCACGACGTCACCGGAGGTAGGGGAAAGGATAATTGCGGCAGGCGAGGCACAAATGGCCGCTGCGGCACCACGGCTAATCCCCACGTTGACCATGATCGGAAAAAGCGTCGCCATCAACAATACGCCGAGTCCGGTGGCGGAAGACACCGCCAGGGACATCAGACAGGCAACAAAATAGGCGGCAATCATCAGCAGATAAGGTGAGTTGATGTATTGCAAAGGTTTTGAGGCCAGTTTCACGACCATATCGTTCGCGCCGATGTGGGTCATGTAAGCGGCAAATCCGCAGAGCATCATGATCATCATGCCAAGGTCGCCACCACGGCTCATCAGCAGGATCTTGATGTACTCAACGATATCCGTCGCGGAATAACCCGTCGTGGTTTCGCTGGAAGGCAGCACTTTGTGGCCCATCAGGGCGCTGATAATCAGCAGCACCAGACCGCCAACAAAAAGCACGCCGGTTGCCGAATACCCTTTAATGATGTAGCGCGCTACACCCACAATAACCACAACTCCAATAAGGAGTTCGATAAATGTCAACATTGTTTCCCCTGTCGCGTAGACACCCAGAAGTGAAATTAAGAAAATGCCAATAAGTTGGTGTGAAAATGTGCCGAATAAGTGCTTGCTACTTGCTGATTAAAATCAATAAACAGAACGATTAACGGTCGGTCAGCGGCTATTTTTTTCGTTGGCGTGATGAAGGTGAAATATTTTATTTTCCTTTTTCCAGGAAAATTCTTGATTGTTTCTTTTTTGTTTTATTTATGAGGTATTGCTGTTAACGAGTGGCGGCGAAAGAGTGTTTGTAACGTGAATGGGTAAAAATTATACAATATCTGACTGATAATTCAGCGATAAATAATACCACAAAGAATAAGGTTTAATGGTGGCGTTAAAAATCTTAGAACAATCTGATTCAGGTCAGCGCTGCCGCTGTTAAGGTTTCATTCAAGTTATTTTTGGTATAATAAAGACTGAACTTAAGAATGGTAATAAACGTTGTGAGTACAGCTAAAAATTATTTTTTCCTTTTTTCATTTCTTTTTATTCAGTTAGCGATACTGCCGCGTGCAGTAGCAGAAGAAAAAGGGTGGTTTAATACCTTTACAGATAATGTTGCCGAAACCTGGCAGCAACCTGAGCACTATGATTTGTATATTCCCGCGATAACCTGGCATGCGCGTTTTGCCTATGATAAAGAAAAAACCGATCGTTATAACGAGCGTCCGTGGGGCGGCGGTTTTGGTCAGTCGCGCTGGGATGAAAAGGGAAACTGGCATGGCCTCTACATTATGGCTTTCAAAGATTCATGGAATAAATGGGAGCCGATCGGTGGTTATGGTTGGGAAAGTACCTGGCGACCTCTGCCGGATGACAATTTCCATCTGGGATTAGGTTTTACCGCCGGTGTGACGGCGCGTGATAACTGGAACTACATTCCTCTTCCTGTCCTGCTGCCGCTGGCCTCCATTGGTTACGGTCCGGCAACGTTTCAGATGACCTATATCCCCGGCACTTATAACAACGGTAACGTATACTTTGCGTGGATGCGTTTTCAGTTCTGAACCGATTAATGGCAATAAATTTCATATAAAACAAAGTGATATAAGCTTATGTCAAAAAATAACGCGACATTTATCACTTTTTGCCAAAGTTCGACTGGACAAAGTGAACCACAATTGGTGTACTGGTACCCGACACAGCATTTGTGTCTATTTTTCATGTAAAGGTAATTTTGATGTCTAAGATTAAAGGTAACGTTAAGTGGTTTAATGAGTCCAAAGGATTCGGTTTCATTACTCCGGAAGATGGCAGCAAAGACGTGTTCGTACACTTCTCTGCAATCCAGACCAATGGTTTTAAAACTCTGGCTGAAGGTCAGCGTGTAGAGTTCGAAATCACTAACGGTGCCAAAGGCCCTTCTGCTGCAAACGTAACTGCTCTGTAAGCTTACGTCAGCAAGATTTCAAAACCCGCTTATTAGCGGGTTTTTTTTGGTTCTTAGTGAGCGCTGGAGGCGGAAAATAGCCAGAACGCTAACGCCGTCATCGCAAATGATCCCAACAGGTTGACCAACACATTCAGCATTGCCCAGCCCACTCGACCTTCCTGAAGCAAAAAGACCACTTCCGCCGAAAAGGTAGAGAAGGTTGTCAGGCCGCCACAAAAGCCGGTTGTGATCAGGACCTTCCACATTGGATCGATGTTAGTCATTCGACTAAACCATGCCAGTCCCATACCAATGATGAATGCACCCACTAAATTTGCGGTCAGGGTTCCTATCGGAATCGCCTGATGCATGGGGTTAAACCGCATACTGAGCATCCACCTCGCTACACTTCCTGTGCCACCGCCAATAAAAACCGCTAAAAGAAGTTGTAACACTGCGTAATCCTGCTATTTGGTTGGTATATAAGATAAGTGTAACGCTGAATAATCATCGTTGGCGAGCCTGATAAACCTGACCGGAGGAAATATGCTAGTTGCTGCAGGGCAATTTGCCGTCAGTTCTGTGTGGGAAAAGAACGCAGAAACTTGCGTCACGCTCATGTCGCAGGCGGCGGAAAACGGCGCGTCATTGCTGGTTCTGCCTGAGGCATTGCTGGCGCGAGACGATGCGGATCCCGACCTGTCGGTGAAATCCGCCCAGCCTGTAGAGGGAGATTTTCTGAAACAATTGTTGCGGGAAAGCGCATTGAATACGATGACCACCATTCTCACCGTTCACGTTCCCTCTCGTCCCGGTCGTGCAGTGAACACGCTGGTGGCGCTGCGCGGGGGGAAAATCGTGGCAAGCTACGCCAAGCTACACCTCTATGATGCTTTCTCCATTCAGGAGTCCCGCAATGTTGATGCGGGTAATGTTATCGCACCGCTGCTTGATGTGGATGGACTCAGAGTGGGGCTGATGACCTGCTACGATCTGCGCTTTCCCGAACTGTCGATGGCGCTTGCGTTGCAGGGCGCGGAAGTACTGGTGTTACCAGCGGCATGGGTCAGAGGGGCGCTGAAGGAACATCACTGGTCGACGCTGCTGGCTGCCCGCGCGCTCGATACCACCTGCTATATGATTGCCGCAGGGGAGTGTGGTAACAAAAACATCGGGCAGAGCCGTATTATTGATCCCTTTGGGGTGACGATTGCAGCGGCGGCAGACGTCCCGACACTTGTCATGGCGGAGATTTCCGCTGAGCGGATCCGCCAGGTGCGGGCGCAATTACCGGTATTACGTAACCGCAGATTTGTGCCACCGCAATTATCATGACGTTTTTTTAAACACTGCTTGATTCACCTTGTTACAGATTGCTATTGTGTGCGCGCGTCAAATGACCGTTAATATTCTCAGGTTACTAAGGGCGCGCTACGCCGCCTGTTTTAAGTTAAGAAGGTATCTATGGGTGAGATTAGTATTACCAAACTGCTGGTGGTGGCCGCACTGGTCGTTCTGCTGTTTGGTACCAAGAAGTTACGTACACTGGGTGGAGACCTGGGCACGGCGATTAAGGGCTTCAAGAAAGCAATGAATGATGAAGATGCGGGCGCGAAAAAAGACGCAGACGGCAGCATTCAGGCTGAGAAACTCTCTCATAAAGAGTAATATCCGGAGCTAAACGCCTGGCCGTTTTACCCTGATGAGAAAAAACCCGCGATTAAGCGGGTTTTTTATGGGCGAAATGTAAGTATTTATTTCGAAATTACTTCACTTCCATCCCTTTCGCCTGCAGGTCAGCATGGTAAGACGAACGGACGAACGGTCCGCAGGCAGCATGGGTAAAGCCCATCGCGATGGCTTCTGCTTTCATCTCTTCAAATTCATCCGGGCTGACATAGCGCTGAACGGGCAGGTGGTGACGGCTCGGCTGCAGATATTGTCCCAGCGTCAGCATGGTCACGCCATGACGACGCAGATCGCGCATCACTTCAATGATTTCCGCATTCGTCTCACCGAGACCCACCATCAGACCAGATTTGGTCGGGATCTCCGGATGCGCTTCTTTAAAGCGTTCCAGTAATTTGAGCGACCAGTTGTAGTCAGCGCCTGGGCGAACCTGACGATAAATACGAGGCACGTTTTCAAGGTTATGGTTGAAAACGTCCGGCGGAGTGGCGGTCAGAATCTCCAGGGCGCGATCCATACGACCGCGGAAGTCGGGGACCAGCGTTTCAATCTTAATCGTAGGGCTTTTCTCACGAATAGCGGCAATGCAATCGGCAAAGTGCTGAGCGCCGCCGTCACGCAGGTCATCACGGTCAACAGAAGTGATAACGACATAGCGCAGAGCCATGTCGGCAATCGTTTGTGCCAGCTTAACCGGTTCGTTGGCGTCCGGCGCCACAGGGCGGCCGTGGGCCACATCACAGAACGGGCAGCGACGGGTACAAATGGCGCCGAGGATCATAAACGTGGCGGTACCGTGGTTGAAACACTCCGCCAGGTTTGGGCAAGAGGCTTCTTCACAAACAGAATGCAGGCCATTCTTACGCATTGCTGCTTTGATGCCCTGGATACGAGTGGAGTCCGCTGGAAGCTTAATTTTCATCCATTCCGGCTTGCGCAGCAGGGCTTCGCGCTCTGTCGCCACATTTTTGACCGGGATAAGGGCCATCTTATCGGCATCGCGGTATTTAACACCGCGTTCCATCACAATGGGTTTACTCATAGCGTGCGTGTTCCAGTTGCGAATAACGAGGGAAAGCGTTTCAATTCAAGGGAATGTTGTATTTATCAACTATTTTTGAATTAACAACACGCAGTATATCATTGAAACGGGCCTGAAAGCAGCCTGAGTGGCCGGCAAAATGTAAAATAGTTGTTGTTTTGTGCCATTTGCCTGACATCAGTTTTGACCTGGTCGCAACATTTCTTTTTCAGAAGGCGTCGCGGATCACTGTGATGACGTTCTCCAGTACTGGATCGCGTAAGCTTAGCTTGTTGTAATGCAGTGAGAAGTCGATTTTCTCATGGTTCAGGGATGGATGAGGGATCCGCTGAAGCGGCCAGCAGTGGCTGAACAGCGTGAAGAAGCGGGCGGGCATAATACCCACCAGATCGCTGTGGGCGATGAGTGATGCCAGCGTAAAAATGTTGTAGCTGCTAAAGCTGATTTGCCGATCGGGGAACAGTTCCTGGATACGTTGGCGCAGGAGCGTGAAGCTTTGTCCTTCGATCATCAGCAGACTATGTTCAGCGTCATCGAGGGCTTCAGGGGTCACGGCACGCGTCAGAGAAGGGTGGTTCTGGCGGCAGACCAGTTCGATTTTGTCAGAAAACAGAACATGGTTCTCTACTGCGCGGTTGCTGTAGAGGTGGTTATCAATAATCAAATCGCTCTGAAACTGACTGAGTTGCGTTTCGGCATCATGGACGGGAATGTTACGCAGGTGCAGTTGCGGATGGCTTGTTTTGATGGCGTGATAAATTGTCGGCATGACCAGCGCCCCGATAGACGGTGTGGTCCCGATAGTAATCGTCCGTTGTTTATCGTAACTGCCGGTGAGATCCAGCGCGCCGAGAATGGATTCCAGCCCCTGGCTGATATACTCATGCAGATGGGTGGCATACGTCGTGGGCGTCACCCCCTGGCCTTTTCGAATAAACAGGGGATCAGGAAATATTGTGCGCAGTTTCTGAATGGACTGGCTGATCGCTGAGGGAGTCAGATTGAGAATTTTCGCGGCGTTGACGATTCCTTTATGAACATAAACAGCTTCAAAAATAGTCAGCAGGTTCAGGTCGATATTTCTCAGCGTTCTGAAAATTTGCGGTTTATCTTCGGGTCGATGTTCGTAGAAATGTCCTTTCGGCTTACTATTTTCACTCACGTTCTAACTCCAATTTAATTCACATTATAAATAATAGTGATGCTTGTATTTGTTGTAAGCATGCTTTTTGCACCACTATTGTTCATCTCGCGGTATCGATAACCTTTTTATGGCAATTGATTGAAGGTTTAACGTTTGTATAAAGAAAAATCCTACGTCGATTTTTATGACGGAGTAAACTCGTTAAAAATTCAAGCTAAGACAGACAGAAAATATAGAAACCAGGAGACATTGTAAAGCATTTGAACCGGAAGGGTGACAATGGCCCGCGATTTTTTGGGCCATTGCATTCAATAAGTTAAGCAGGAATATATTCGTAAGGGGGATTATTTAGCAGTGCTAAAATATTGGCTAATAATCGTGGTTGGATATTATCTGTCGTGGCCTGGTTATCCCATTGAGATATTTTTGCCATTTCCATACCGGCATAGCCGCAGGGATTAATTCGTAAGAAAGGCGAGAGATCCATATTAACGTTTAATGCCAGTCCATGGAATGAGCAACCGCGGCGAATACGCAAACCGAGGGAACATATTTTCTTTTCACCGACATAAACGCCAGGGGCATCTGCACGCGGATGAGCGTCAATATCCAGCTCAGCCAGAGTATTTACGACAGTCTGTTCCAGCAACGTAACCAATTCCCGCACGCCCAGTTTACGTCGCTTCAGGTTCAACAGAACGTACATGATCTGTTGGCCTGGTCCATGGTAAGTCACCTGCCCACCGCGATCGCTTTGAATGACCGGAATATCACCGGGCATTAAAACATGTTCCGCTTTCCCTGCCTGACCCTGGGTGAAAACCGGATAGTGCTCAACCAGCCAGATTTCATCGGGAGTCTGTTCATCGCGGGTGTTGGTAAAGTCGTGCATGGCCTGGGAGACGGGTTCGTAGGGTTGAAGACCGAGCTGGCGGACCAGTATTTTATCCTGAGACAAAACAGCATCTCCGTAGAGAAGTAATCAATGGGGGAGGGAAGTATATCACAGAGAAGAGGAGGCGAGGTGGGCACCCGAACATGGTCGGGGCCCGAACCTGTATTACAGAACCATACGGACGATTTCGATGTTACCGAGTTCTTCGTACAGCGTTTCAACCTGCTCAATATGGGTCGCGTTGATGGTAATCGAGACCGAGTGGTAATTGCCTTTGCTGCTGGGTTTTACCGTCGGAGAGTAATCACCTGGCGCATGGCGCTGTACCACTTCAACCACCTGTTCAACCAGCTCAGGTAACGCCTGCCCCATAACTTTGTAAGTAAAAGGAGTAGGGAATTCAAGCAGTTCGTTAAGTTTGGTTTTCATGTCAGCTCCGGCGTAACGTAAATAAATAACAACTCCCGCCAGAGGGCGGGAGTTTTACTGATGCTTAGTATATGGGGATGGAAATCACACTTTCAAGTGTTCAATTTTTAACCAAACCAGTGATGGAACATTAACTTAATGTAATCAATGATTTTGCTGAAGAAGTTACCTTCCGGGATTTCCTGCAGCACGACCAGAGGGCGCTGCTCAATGGTTTTACCGTCAAGCTGGAAGTTGATGGTACCGACCACCTGATTTTTCTGCAGCGGCGCATGCAGCTCCGTGCTGTTCAGTACATAGCTGGCTTTCAGGTCTTTCATACGGCCACGCGGAATGGTCAGATACACATCTTTATCAACCCCTAAGGAGGCGCGATCGGTATCACCAAACCAGGACGGTTCAGACGCGAACTCTTTGCCTGCTTTCAGCGGGTTAACCGTTTCGAAGAAACGGAAGCCCCAGGTCAGCAGCTTTTTACTTTCTGTTTCACGCCCTTTATAGGTGCGCCCGCCCATGACGGCGGAGATCAAACGCATCTGACCTTCGGTCGCCGAGGCCACCAGGTTGTAGCCTGCTTTATCGGTATGACCGGTCTTGATGCCATCGACTTTCAGGCTGTTGTCCCACAGCAAACCGTTACGGTTCAACTGACGGATGCCGTTAAAGGTGAACTCTTTTTCTTTGTAGACGGAGTATTCGTTAGGAACGTCGCGGATTAACGCCTGGCCAATCAGCGCCATATCACGAGCGGAGCTGTACTGACCGTCGGCATCCAGACCGTGAACCGTCTGGAAATGGGTGTTTTTCAGACCCAACGCGTTCACATAGCTGTTCATCAGACCGACAAACGCATCCTGACTACCAGCCGCAAAGTCAGCCATCGCGACGCAGGCGTCGTTACCAGACTGCAGGTTAATCCCGCGAATCAGCTGCGATACCGGAACCTGCATGCCCGGCTTCAGGAACATCAGCGATGAACCTTTAAAGACCGGATTACCCGTGGCCCATGCATCATTACCGATAGTGACCAGATCCGTCTCTTTAAACTTGCCCGCTTTCATTGCCTGACCGATAACGTAACTGGTCATCATTTTGGTCAGACTGGCCGGGTCGCGACGCGTATCGGCGTTTTGTTCCGCCAGCACTTTACCGGAGTTATAGTCAATGAGGATGTAGGACTCCGCGTCGATCTGCGGAACACCCGGGATCATGGTTTTGATATTCAGGTCATCGGCATGCGCGCCTGAAATAGCGGCTGTACAAAGAGCCGTGGTGAGCGCCATGCGCTGCAGGAAACGAGCGGAAAAAGTGGTCTTCATGGTCTGAACTACGACGTCCGTGATGGAATTAAAAAAAAGTGCCCTACTATAGCAAATGCAATACCGGCAGGCATCTGACTTTCCGCATGACTTTGTTAACGTTGTTAACGTCATTTACAGAAATTGACACTTCAGATGCCCTTGTTACGTTACTGTGCGCCGGTAATGAAGGACTGTAATTGGGCTTCAGATTGTAAGCGCTGCTGTAGCGCACTGGCCTGGGCTTTACTGGCGAACGGCCCGAGCTGAATACGCCACACGGCGCCGTTCTGCGTGACGCGTCCCGGTACGCCAAACTGCTGGCCTAAGCGCTGCTGATACTGTTGGGCACGCCCCTGATCGCTTACCGCACCAACCTGGACTACGTAACTGCCGCTGGCGGAAGCGGCGGCAGGCGCAGTCGTCGCGGCGGGTGTTGCTGCCGGTGTACTGACTGGCGCGCTAACGGGAGCCGCAGTCGTGGGCTGTGGCGCTGGTGTCGGTTCACTGCCTTCCAGTACGCCGGCAGCCAGGGTTGTCGGGGCACCGAGGAACCCACTACTCTGAACCGGTGCGCCGGCATTATCTTCACTTTGCAGCGTGGAATTGCTGATGGCGCGAACGTCACCCTGAGGCTGCATCGCTTCCGGTGCGGAGGAGACGCTGCCCATGCCGCCGCTCAGATCCGGACGTGAGGGCAGGGCATAAGTCTGTTTGGCCACCGTGGTACAGGCCATACCCGGACCAGATAAGGAACCATCCTGCGCGACAATAATCGGGTCGATACGCACTTTGGTGTTATTGGAGGTGTTCAGACGGTCAGCGGCGGCACGCGACAGTGAAATCACGCGATCGTTGCCATAGGGACCGCGATCGTTAATGCGCACCACGATCATCCGTCCATTGGCGAGGTTAGTGATCCGCGCATAGCTCGGGATCGGTAACGTCGGATGCGCCGCGGTGAGCTGCATAGGATCGAACGCTTCGCCTGAGGCGGTCAGATTGCTGCCGGGCTCGGCATCGTAAATCGCCGCGAACCCTGCCTGACTAAAGCGCGAGGCATCCTGCACTATCTTGTAGCTCTTACCGTCTCGCTGGTAATCCTGATTAGCGGTTGGGTTGAGCGGTTCAAAACGCGGATCGGCTCCGCTGATTTCAACGACGGGCCCATTACATACCGCTGGCTGCGGCGCGACGGTGTTCTGTTGCTGACCATCATCACTCGTACATGCCGCGAGCAGCATAATTCCTGCTACGACGCAGACTCCAGGCAACTGCTTACGCATTGCGCACCCCTTACACGCTTTTCGATAACATTTTTCTGTGGGTGTGGATCGACATGACAATCCCGAACCCGGCCATCAACACGATCAGTGCTGAGCCTCCGTAACTGACCAACGGAAGCGGAACGCCTACGACAGGCAGAATTCCACTCACCATACCAATATTAACGAAGACATAAACGAATAAAATCAACATTAAGCCACCGGCCATCACGCGACCAAAGGTGGTTTGCGCGTGGGCGGCAATCCACAGGCCACGCATAATCAGCAGTATATACAGCGCCAGCAGGATCAGTATCCCAATCAGGCCAAGCTCTTCCGCCAGGACGGCGAAGATAAAGTCGGTGTGGCGTTCGGGCAAAAATTCGAGTTGCGACTGGGTACCGTGTAACCACCCCTTGCCGCTCAGACCGCCGGAACCAATTGCAATTTTAGACTGAATGATGTGATAACCGGCGCCCAACGGGTCGGTTTCCGGGTCAAGTAACATCATCACACGCTGACGCTGATAATCGTGCATCAGGAAGAACCACAGGATCGGGATGAACGCCGCGACCAGCAACACAGCGACGCCAATTAAACGCCAGCTCAGACCCGAGAGGAACAGTACGAACAGCCCGGAAAGCGCGACCAGAATCGAGGTCCCGAGGTCAGGCTGCGCCGCCACCAGCAGCGTCGGCATAAAAATCAGCACCAGCGCGATGGCTGTGTTCTTCAGGGAGGGCGGACAGACGTCGCGGTTGATAAAGCGTGCGACCATCAGAGGCACCGCGATTTTGGCGATTTCAGAAGGCTGAAAACGCACGATGCCGAGATCCAGCCAGCGCTGCGCGCCTTTGGATATCGCCCCAAAGGCATCGACCGCCACCAGCAAAATAATACAGAAAATATAGAGATACGGCGCCCAGCCTTCATAGACGCGCGGCGGGATCTGCGCCATGACCACCATGATCACCAGACCCATCGCAATCTGACCGACTTTACGCTCCATCATGCCAATGTCCTGGCCGCTGGCGCTCCAGATAACCAGTGAGCTGTAAACCAACAGCGCCAGCAAAATCAGTAACATGGTGGGATCAATATGGATTTTATCCCAGAATGTTTTTTTGTTCGGATTATCCGTCATGGTTATTGATCCTCCGCCGCTGCAACCGCCGGGTTTTCCGCTGGCAGATCGGTGTTGTTATCGCCCAACATGATGTGGTCAAGAATCTGACGCATAATGGTCCCCACTGCCGGGCCCGCCCCTCCGTTTTCCAGGATGATGGCGACGGCCACCTGCGGGTTGTTATACGGTGCAAATGCGGTCATCAGTTTATGGTCACGTAGACGCTCGGCAATTTTATGCGCGTTATAGGTTTCATTGGCTTTCAGGCCAAAGACCTGTGCGGTACCGGATTTAGCGGCAATTTTATACGGCGCGCTGGCAAAATATTTATGCGCGGTCCCGTTGCCACGGTTGGCGACGCCATACATGCCGTCTTTCGCCAGTTCCCAGTAGCCAGAGTGAATATCGCCGACCGGTGGCTCCTGCGGTTGTACCCAGGGAACTTTCTTGCCGTTTTCTGCGGTACTCATCAGCAGATGAGGCACCTTCACGACGCCATCGTTAATCAAAATCATCAACGCCTTACTCATCTGAATCGGCGTTGCCGTCCAGTAGCCCTGACCGATGCCGACCGGAATGGTATCGCCCTGATACCAGGGTTTTTTAAAGCGTTTGAGCTTCCATTCGCGGGTAGGCATGTTGCCGGAACGCTCTTCCGCCAGGTCGATACCGGTATAGTGACCGTAACCGAATTTGCCCATCCACTCGGAGAGGCGGTCGATCCCCATGTCATAAGCGACCTGATAGAAGAAGGTATCTGCCGATTCTTCCAGCGATTTAGTCACGTTCAGGTGTCCGTGCCCCCATTTCTTCCAGTCACGGTAGCGTTTTTCTGAGCCTGGTAACTGCCACCAGCCAGGGTCAAACAGGCTGGTATTACGGGTGATAACGCCCGCGCTTAATGCAGATACGGCGACATACGGTTTCACCGTCGACGCCGGCGGATACACCCCCTGCGTTGCGCGGTTGACCAGCGGCGTGTTTGGATCGTTAAGCAAACCGGAATAGTCTTTACTGGAGATACCGTCGACGAACAGGTTCGGGTCGTAGCTTGGCATTGAAACCAGCGCCAGCACGCCGCCAGTGCGCGGGTCGGTGACCACCACGGCAGCACGGCTACCGGCCAGCAGCGTCTCAATATACTGCTGCAGTTTGAGATCCAGCGTCAGGTAGATGTCGTGTCCGGCCTGCGGGGGAACCTCTTTGAGCTGGCGGATGACGCGGCCACGGTTGTTGACTTCGACTTCCTCGTAGCCGGTTTGACCGTGCAGCACATCTTCGTAGTAGCGCTCAATCCCCAGTTTTCCGATGTCATGCGTCGCGGCGTAGTTAGCCAGTTTGCCGTCTTTATCCAGTCGCTCAACGTCTTTATCGTTAATTTTCGACACGTAGCCAATGACGTGGGTGAGCGCGGAACCGTACGGGTAGAACCGGCGCTTATAACCTTTCACTTCCACACCCGGGAAGCGGTACTGGTTCACGGCAAAACGCGCAACCTGCACTTCGGTGAGGTTGGTTTTGACGGGAATAGAGGTAAAGCGGTGGGAACGTGCGCGCTCTTTCTTGAAGGCGGCAATATCATCATCGCTCAGATCGACGACGCTGCGCAGGGCATCCAGCGTTTGCTGCACGTTGTCGACCTTCTCGGGCATCATTTCGATCTGGTAAATGGTGCGGTTCAGGGCGAGTGGAATACCGTTACGGTCATAGATGATGCCGCGACTGGGGGCGATGGGCACCAGCTTAATCCGGTTTTCATTCGAGCGAGTCTGGTAATCGGTAAAACGGACAATCTGCAGATTATACAGGTTGGCGATAAGCACGCCGGTGAGCAGTAAAATACCCAAAAAAGCGACCAGCGCCCGGCGCACAAATAGCGCGGACTCAGCCGTATAGTCGCGAAAAGAATTCTGTAATTTCATCCGCTGCTTAGTCTACTCAAGCTCAGTGATCACTCACGGTGATAAGGGTGATTAGTGGTAATGCTCCACGCCCGATACAGGCTCTCTGCCACCAGCACCCGGACAAGCGGATGAGGAAGCGTGAGTGCAGAGAGCGACCAACTTTGTTCTGCCGCCGCTTTGCAGGCAGGGGATAATCCCTCCGGCCCGCCAATTAACAGGCTGACATCACGACCGTCCAGTTTCCAGCGTTCCAGTTCGGTCGCCAGTTGCGGCGTGTCCCAGGGTTTACCGGGAATATCCAGGGTGACGATGCGGTTTTTGCCAGCGGCAGCCAGCATCTGTTCACCCTCTTTGTCGAGAATACGCTTGATATCCGCGTTCTTGCCGCGTTTGCCGGCCGGAATTTCGAACAGCTCAAAAGGCATGTCTTTGGGAAAACGCCGCAGGTACTCGGTAAAACCGGTTTGTACCCAGTCGGGCATTTTCGTGCCTACCGCGACAAGTTGAAGCTTCACGCATTAACTCCAGAGTTTTTCCAGCTCATACAGGCGACGGCTCTCTTCCTGCATCACGTGGACAATCACTTCACCCAGGTCAACGACAATCCAGTCGGCGACGCTCTCACCTTCCACGCCCAGCGGCAGCATTCCCGCCGCGCGAGATTCCTGAACAACGTGGTCAGCAATAGACATGACGTGACGGCTGGACGTACCGGTACAGATGATCATGCAGTCGGTGATACTGGATTTGCCCTGAACGTCTAAGGCGATGATGTCCTGACCTTTAAGGTCATCAATTTTGTCGATAACAAAATCCTGGAGTGCTTTACCCTGCAAGTTTTCCCCCTGGGTGCATGAATGAGTATTAATAAGCCTGTCAGTATACCTGAACCCACAGTCTTTTCGGGACAAATGTCACCGGGCGGCTTTTGAAAGTGGGCTATCATCCCACCCCATGCAACAGAATGCATCGCCATTTTTGTAAAACAATTTCTGCAAAACGCTGAAGGGTGGGAAAAGTCTGGCAGCGGAGAATAGCAGCCTGTCCGGGGGTGTCAATGGGCGGAGCGTTGCTGGCGGTAAAAAACAGATATTTTACTCGCCGGGCGTCCATATCGCTCTACTGTTGAGAACCCGAAGCGTGGCAAAATCGCCAGTAAAATCAATGGCACTCCAGCAGCCTTGCTCAACGCGAAAATGCCACATCGCCGCGGCGGGCATGGCAAGCAACCGGGCGATTAACAGGCTGAGAACACCCTGATGGCTGACTATCAGCACATGATCATGGTGCTGATAGTCGGCGAGGAGCAACATTGCCTGCTCAACGCGCCGGGCGAAGGTCTGAAATCCCTCCCCATTGGTGGGAACCGCATTTTGCCAGTCGTTGCACCAGGCCGCATAGTTCTCGGCATCTTCGCGGGCCAGATCCTGGTGATGACGCATCTCCCAGTCGCCAAAGAACATCTCATTGAGCTCAGGCTTCACCTGCAGCGGCAGTTCACGTCCCTGAAGCACTAAGCGCGCCGTGTGCTGCGCACGCTCCAGCTCGCTACACAGCACCTGCTCAAAGGGAACCTGGCGAAGCAGTGTATTCAGCGTTTGCGCCTGCGCGACGCCGCGCCCGGTCAACGGCGTGGGGGCATGACCGCTGTACAATCCCGCCACATTAGCCTCGGTTTCACCATGACGAACTAACCAGAGTCGCATTTTCCCCTCGTGATACGTATTCGCGCAAAACATGATATTCGCCCTGAACGCGCGCGCTAATTTCTCTAAAATAGCCTCTTTTGCCAGGAGCGGCACGATGTCTCTATTCAAAAGCGCCCACGGCGGTAACACCCGTGAGGCGGCTGAGTTCCTCGGGATCTCGCCCGAGAAGTTGCTGGATTTTAGCGCGAATATTAATCCTCTGGGTATGCCTGAAACGGTAAAACGCGCCATTGTCGACAATTTACACCTTGCCGAGCGCTATCCTGACGTCGATTACCATCACCTGCATCAGGCGCTGGCCCGACATCATCAGGTGCCAGTCGAATGGATCCTCGCCGGAAACGGTGAGACAGAGTCGATCTTTACCCTGGTGAACGGCTTGAAACCGCGGCGAGCGATGATCGTCGCGCCGGGATTTGCCGAATACCGCCGCGCGTTGCAGGGTGGCGAATGCGTCATTGATACGTTCATGCTGCGTGAAGAAGATGGCTGGCAACTGACCGGGGCGATTCTCGATGCGTTAACGGCAGATCTGGACTGTCTGTTTTTGTGCACGCCTAACAATCCCACCGGATTACTGCCGGAGCGGGCGTTACTTGAGGCGATTGCCGGGCGCTGTCAGGCGCTGAATATAGCGCTGATTCTTGATGAAGCATTTATCGATTTTATCGCTGATGAAGCGGGATTTATTCCGCTGTTAAAGGATAACCCGCATATCTGGGTTCTGCGTTCACTGACAAAATTCTATGCCATCCCGGGACTGCGGCTGGGATATCTCATCAACAGCGATCTGCAGGCGGTCGCGGCGATGAGGGCGCGCCAGATGCCGTGGTCGATCAACGCTTTTGCCGCACTGGCAGGGGAACAGGTTCTGGAGGATACCGCGTATCAACAGGCGACATGGCAGTGGCTGCGGGAAGAGGGCGGACGTTTTTATCAGCAGCTGTGTGCGCTGCCGGGGCTGACGGTGTATCCCGGCCAGGCGAACTATCTTCTGCTGCGCTGCGAAACCGATCTTCAGCGCGCTTTGCTGGCGCGACATATTCTGATCCGCAGTTGCGCCAATTACCCAGGTCTTGATGGACGCTATTTCCGCGTGGCAATACGCAGTCAGGAAGAGAACAACCGCCTGCTGGCGGCGTTAAGCGACGTACTTAGCGATACAGTCCGTGCTCATTGATATACTCCAGCACCGCGTGCGGCATCAGATCATCACACGGTTCGCCGTTTTCCAGCCGCTCGCGGATGATCGTGGCGGAAATATTGAACCACGGCGTCTCGGCGAGATAGATTTTCCCTGCCGGTAGCAGGTGCAGATCGTCCGGCGTATTCGTCAGATGTTGATCCAGCCAATGCTGATGCTGTTCCTCCGCCATTTCAAGCGGATAGCCCGGACGGCGGCAGACAATAAGATGGGTATTGTCGAGAATGGTTTCGTAGTCATGCCAGGTCGGGAAGGTCAGCAACGAGTCCTGGCCAATGATAAACGCCAGCGGGGCATCCGGGCCTTGCTCTTCACGCCAGGCCTTCAGCGTTTGCGCCGTATAGGAAGGGGTGTCGTGCTTCAGTTCACGCTCATCGAGGATAAACAACGGCTTGTCAGCAATCGCCAGTTCAAGCATGGTTTTCCGCTGTGCGCTGGTGGCTTCCGGCTGCGGGCGATGAGGAGGAACATTATTAGGCATCACGATGACCCGTGACAGACCAATCAGGTTGGCCAGCGTTTCCACGGGTTTGAGGTGACCATAGTGCACCGGATCAAAGGTGCCGCCAAAGAGAGCCTGTAACGATTTCATATCAGCCATCAATAAAAACTTCAGCCAGCGCTTTGTGGCAAATCAGCAGTGAGAGCCCTTCAAGCTCCGCCCAGACCGACTGGCCATAATCCTGCTTCAGCGTGATTTCCGTACGTGTCAGTAACTGGACCGCCTGGCGTAACTGCGTCGGACTCAGTCGGTTCAGCGCGTCGCCGATCATACCCCGACGGTTTTGCCAGACGCGATGCTTATCGAAAAGCGTACGCAGCGGAGTATGGGCCGACTGGCGTTTCAGCGTTACCAGCAGCAACAGTTCGCGTTGCAGGGTACGCAGCAAAATAACCGGTTCGCTACCTTCCAGACGTAACTGCTGAAGAATGTGCAGTGCGCGCTTACTTTTGCCCATGACCAACGCATCTACCCAATGGAATGGGGTGAAGTGGGCGGCATCATTAACGGCCTGCTCGACGCGAGGCAGGGTGAGCTTACCGTCGGGCCACAACAAGGACAAACGTTCCAGCGCCTGCGCCAGTGCCAGCAGGTTACCTTCATAGCAATAGCACAACAGTTGATTCGCCGCGTCGTCCAGTTGCAGATTATTTTGCTTTGCGCGCGCCGCCACCCAACGGGGGAGTTGCGCCTGCTCCGGCGTCTGACAACTGATCTGTACGGCACGGTCGGCCAGCGCGCTAAACCAGGCGGCGTTTTCCTGCACTTTTGTGAGCTTGTTTCCGCGCACGATCAGCAGTAGATCGTCATGCAGCAGTTGAACCAACGTCGCCAGTTGTTCATTCATCGCGGCATTCGGACCATTTTCGGGCAGCAACAACAATAGCGTCTGACGGCTGGCGAACAGACTCATCGCCTGGCATTGCGAGAACAAGGCGTTCCAGTCAGTGTTGTTGTCGAGAGTAAACGTGTGGTGTTCGTCGAACCCCTGAGTTGCCGCAACCTGACGGATGGCATCCTGGCTTTCCTGCAACAGCAGCGGGTCGTTTCCGAGTAGCAGATACGCCGCGCGCAACCCTTCAGAGAGTTGCGCGCGGAGTTGTTCAGGGTACAACCGAATCATCAGTTACCCAGCGTGCTGGAGACACGCGTTGAAGAGGAAGCGGGAGCCGCTTCTGTATCGTCAACGGCAACCTCTTCTTGCGATGAGAGACGATCCGCAGCATGTACGCTTGGCAGCTTACGAATCAGTTGTTCCGCCGCTCTGTCGTACATTTCTTTGATGATCATATCCTGCTCGTTATCCTTCGCCAGCGCCATCTGCGGGTTGTCGAAGAACGAACGGAATACCCGGACGCTGATAGGATAAATATCGTGACCCGGAATCAATACTGACGCATTGACCGTCATAATCATCTGGTATTCCGCTGTCTGCCCATTCTGGAAGACAGACGCAGTATCTTTCGAAATGCTGACCCGGCCCAGACGCAGAGACGGTACGTCTTTACGCAGCGTACTCTTATCCAGTAGCTCAATGTCGTTCAGACGCAGTTGGTTACGCACCGCACGGCTTAACGGACCATTCGGATCCCCCGTGTCCAGAATCATGGTTTTCATGGTGTCCGGAACCTGCGTGGTATTGCGCAGGTGCCAGCCACATCCGGCGGTGGTTAACACCGCCAGAGATAACAACAATGTTGCCAGATATCGCACGCTTCCTCCCGCGCTTAGCCAACGACCAGATTGAGGAGTTTACCCGGTACGTAAATCACTTTACGCACGGTAACGCCATCAAGATATTTAGCGACCAGATGTTCCTGGCCCGCACGTTCACGAACCTGCTCTTCTGTCGCATTCACCGGAACGGTGATTTTACCACGTACCTTGCCGTTAACCTGGACCACGACCAGCGTGGAGTCTTCGACCATTGCAGCGTCGTCCGCGACCGGCCACGGCGCGTTGTCGATGTCGCCTTCGCCTTTCAGCGCCTGCCACAGCGTAAAGCAGACGTGTGGGGTGAACGGGTTGAGCATTCGTACTACCGCCAGCAGCGCTTCCTGCATCAGCGCACGATCCTGCTCGTCATCCTGCGGGGCTTTCGCCAGCTTGTTCATCAGCTCCATCACGGCGGCGATTGCTGTGTTGAAAGTCTGACGGCGGCCGATATCATCGGTCACTTTGGCGATCGTTTTGTGTACATCGCGACGCAGCGCTTTCTGATCTTCCGTCAGCGCGTCAACGTTCAGCGGCGCAACATCGCCACGGGAAGTGTGTTCGTACACCAGTTTCCAGACACGTTTCAGGAAGCGGTTAGCGCCTTCCACGCCGGACTCCTGCCATTCCAGCGTCATATCAGCCGGAGAGGCGAACATCATAAACAGACGCACGGTATCCGCGCCGTAACGTTCAACCATCACCTGCGGGTCGATACCGTTGTTTTTCGACTTGGACATTTTGCTCATGCCGGTATACACCAGCTCATGGCCCGCCGCGTCTTTCGCCTTCACGATACGGCCTTTCTCGTCGCGCTCAACGATCGCGTCCACCGGGGAAACCCAGTTACGCTCGCCGTTTTCGCCCACATAGTAGAACGCATCCGCCAGTACCATCCCCTGACACAGCAGCTGTTTTGCTGGCTCGTCAGAGTTCACCATGCCGGCATCGCGCATCAGTTTGTGGAAGAAGCGGAAGTAGAGCAGGTGCATGATGGCGTGTTCGATACCGCCAATGTAAATATCTACCGGCAGCCAGTAGTTTGCCGCGTTGGAATCCAGCATCCCTTCCTGATACTGCGGGCAGGTATAACGCGCATAGTACCAGGATGACTCCATAAAGGTGTCGAAAGTGTCGGTTTCGCGCAGCGCAGGCTGGCCGTTAACCGTGGTTTTCGCCCACTCAGGATCGGCTTTGATCGGACTGGTGATGCCGTCCATCACGACATCTTCCGGCAGGATCACCGGCAGTTGATCTTCCGGCGTTGGCAGTACGGTGCCGTCTTCCAGCGTGACCATCGGGATCGGTGCGCCCCAGTAACGCTGACGGGAAACGCCCCAGTCGCGCAGACGGTAGTTGATCTTACGCTCGCCCACGCCTTTGGCGACCAGCTTATCGGCAATGGCATTGAAGGCCGCGTCGAAGGCCAGACCGTCAAATTCACCAGAGTTAAACAGGACGCCTTTATCGGTCATCGCCTGTTCGGAAAGATCCGGCTCAGAACCATCGGCTGCCAGGATAACCGGCTTAATGGTTAAGCCGTATTTGGTGGCAAATTCGTAGTCGCGCTGATCGTGACCCGGTACAGCCATGACTGCGCCGGTGCCGTATTCCATCAGCACAAAGTTAGCCGCCCAGACCGGGATCGCTTCGCCGGTCAGCGGGTGAACCGCTTTGAAGCCGGTATCGACGCCTTTTTTCTCCATGGTCGCCATGTCGGCTTCGGCCACTTTGGTGTTACGGCATTCGTCGATAAAGGCTGCCAGTTCAGGGTTGTTCTCTGCCGCTTTCTGCGCCAGCGGGTGACCGGCGGCAACCGCCAGGTAAGTGGCGCCCATAAAGGTATCCGGGCGGGTCGTGTAAACGGTCAGCGTGTTGTCATAATCGTTCACGTTGAAGGTGATTTCCACGCCTTCAGAACGACCAATCCAGTTGCGCTGCATCGTTTTCACGGTGTCAGGCCAGTGATCCAGTTTATCGAGATCGTTGAGCAGTTCATCGGCATAGGCGGTGATTTTAATAAACCACTGCGGGATCTCTTTACGCTCAACTTTGGTGTCGCAGCGCCAGCAGCAGCCGTCGATAACCTGTTCGTTCGCCAGTACGGTCTGATCGTTCGGGCACCAGTTGACCGCAGAGGTCTTCTTGTAGACCAGACCTTTTTTGTACAGTTCGGTGAAGAATTTCTGCTCCCAGCGATAGTATTCCGGGGTACAGGTCGCCAGCTCACGGCTCCAGTCATAGCCAAAGCCCAGCATTTTGAGCTGGTTCTTCATGTAGGCGATATTGTCGTAGGTCCATGGTGCCGGCGCGGTGTTGTTTTTCACCGCCGCGCCTTCCGCAGGCAGGCCGAATGCGTCCCAGCCGATAGGCTGTAGCACGTTTTTGCCCAGCATGCGCTGATAACGGGCGATCACGTCACCGATGGTGTAGTTACGTACGTGGCCCATGTGTAGTCGACCAGAAGGATAGGGAAGCATAGACAGGCAGTAATACTTCTCTTTGCTCTCGTCTTCGGTAACTTCAAATGTGCGCTTCTCATCCCAGTGAAGCTGTACTTTGGATTCTATCTCTTCCGGGCGGTATTGCTCTTGCATGGCAGCCAGTGGTCCTGTTTTCAATACAGCTACAAACGTAGCTTTCGATGTGGTGTTTCAGATCCGCATAGCATAGCCCAAACGCCCGCGTCAAAACAGCCTTTCGCGCATTCAGGTTCGAATTCACGCAACGGTAATCCTTGCACGAATTTACACACTCTGTGGGCAGTCTTGCAAAGCGCGACCCAAATAACGTCTATTATTATAGACAGTTAACGACCCAGGAGGCGAAACGATGAACAAGGTTGCTCAATACTACCGTGAGCTGGTGGCGTCATTAAGTGAACGTCTGCGCAATGGCGAGCGTGATATCGATGCGCTGGTAGAACAGGCGCGGCAGCAGGTTTTGCAGGCCGGGGAGTTAACGCGAACCGAAGTGGACGAACTGACGCGCGCCGTCAGACGCGACCTGGAAGAGTTTGCCATCAGCTATGAGGAGAGTCTGGAAGAGGAGTCCGACAGCGTTTTTATGCGGGTGATTAAAGAGAGCCTGTGGCAGGAACTGGCGGATATCACCGACAAAACACAGCTCGAATGGCGCGAAGTTTTTCAGGACCTGAGTCATCACGGGGTATATCACAGCGGCGAAGTGGTGGGGTTGGGCAATCTGGTCTGTGAGAAGTGTCATTTTCACCTGGCGGTGTATACGCCGGACGTGTTGCCATTGTGCCCGAAATGCGGACACGACCAGTTCCAGCGCCGACCGTTTGAACCGTAATATAGCCTGATGGTGATGCTGACGCATCTTATCTGGCCTACGATGACTTATTATGTAGGCCGGATAAGCGTCAGCGCCATCCGGCATTGATCACGCGTAAAACTTTAGTCGTTCCGCCAGCAGGTCTACAAACCCTTCACGATCCACATCCACCATTACGGTGGCATTCGGCTTATTGCCCGTCAGGAAGTAATAGTCCACCACGGTCATCCCCTGGGTGTATTTCCCCTGCGTTTCCACGCCAACCCAGCGTTCAACGGTGGTAAACAGTTCGGGTTTCAACAGCCAGGCGATGGTGCACGGGTCGTGCAGCGGCGCGCCGGTAAATCCCCATTTCTCGTCTTTATGATACTCAAGGAAGAAGTCGAGTAGTTCAGCAACAATCGTGGATACCGGGTTACCAATGGCGCGGAAGCGTTCGGTATCTTCGACATGTATTTGCGCTTTATGCGTGACGTCCAGACCGGCCATCACCACCGGAATCCCCGACTGGAAGACGATTTCTGCGGCTTCAGGGTCGACATAGATATTGAATTCGGCGGCAGGCGTCCAGTTGCCCAACCCCATTGCACCGCCCATGATCACGATACGGGCGATTTTGTCACGCAGTTCTGGATGGCTGTTCAGCAACAGCGCAACGTTGGTTTGCGGCCCGGTTGAGACAAGGGTGACTGGTCGCGTGCTCTCGCGCAGCGTCTTTGCCATCAGCTCAACGGCGGTGCATGGCTGCGGCGCAAAGGCGGGTTCCGGTAGCGCCGGGCCATCCAGTCCGCTTTCGCCGTGGACGTTATCGGCAATGATCAGTTCACGCATCAAGGGCTTTGGCGCACCGCCCGCCACCGGAATGTCCGTGCGGTTCAGCAGCGTTAACATTCGCAATACGTTGCGCAGCGTTTTATCGGGGGTCTGGTTACCTGCGGATGAGGTGATGGCTTTAACGTCAAGTTCCGGTGAGGCGAGGGCGAGAACCATTGCGATAGCGTCATCATGACCCGGGTCGCAATCTATGATTATTGGCAGTGCCATTGTTACTCCTTATGAATGCTACTTTGTGGCAAGGGTAACGCCGGGGTGAAAATGATTCGAGGAGCGAGGCAAGAAAGCGTGAGATGGCGCGCACTCTGACATGCGCGCCAGCAAGATTAATGCAGGATTTTGGCGAGGAAGTCTTTTGCGCGTTCGGATTTCGGGTTAGCAAAGAACTCTTCTTTTGGTGAGTCCTCAACGATTTTCCCTTCGTCCATAAAGATCACCCGGTTCGCCACTTTGCGGGCAAAGCCCATTTCATGGGTTACGACCATCATGGTCATCCCTTCGTTGGCCAGTTCAACCATGACGTCCAGTACTTCGTTGATCATCTCCGGATCGAGTGCGGAGGTGGGTTCATCGAACAGCATCGCGATAGGATCCATACACAGCGCGCGGGCAATCGCCACACGCTGCTGCTGGCCGCCGGAAAGCTGCGCCGGATACTTATTGGCATGCGCGGCAAGGCCTACGCGTTCCAGCAACTTTTGCGCTTTTTCGCGCGCCGGGGCTTTATCACGCTTAAGGACTTTCACCTGCGCCAGGGTCAGGTTTTCGATAATCGACAGATGCGGGAACAGTTCAAAGTGCTGGAACACCATCCCGACGCGTGAACGTAACTTCGCCAGATCGGTTTTTTTGTCGTTGACCATAATGCCGTTCACGGTGATTTCACCTTTTTGCACTGGCTCCAGGCCGTTAACGGTTTTGATCAGCGTGGATTTCCCGGAACCTGACGGGCCGCAGACGACCACCACTTCGCCTTTTTTCACTTCCGTGGAGCAGTCGGTCAGCACCTGAAAGTGACCATACCATTTAGAAACATTTTTCAGGGTAATCATTAAACTGTCCTTTTCTTCAAATAGCTGACCAACAACGACGCGCTCAGGCTGATAACAAAGTAAACGGCACCGGCAAACAGGATCATTTCGACCTGTGTACCATCACGCTCGCCAATCGTAGACGCGGTGCGGAAGAAATCCGCGAGGCTTAAGACGTACACCAGAGACGTATCCTGGAACAGGACGATACCCTGCGTCAGCAGCAGCGGCACCATTGCGCGAAACGCCTGCGGCAAAATGATGAGCTTCATTGACTGCCAGTGAGTCATCCCCAACGCCAGCGCCGCACTCGACTGTCCACGGGAAATACTCTGGATACCCGCGCGGATAATTTCGGAGTAATAGGCGGCTTCAAACATCGAAAATGCGACCATCGCCGAAATCAGGCGAATATCGGTTTTCGGCGACAGCCCCAGTACGTCCTGTAATAGCCCTGGCACAATCAGGTAGAACCACAACAGTACCATCACCAGCGGGATGGAGCGGAAGACGTTAACGTACGCTTTAGCAAACCAGGCGACAGGCGCAAAACTGGAAAGGCGCATAACGGCGAGAATGGTGCCCCAGACAATGCCGATAATCACCGCTGTGACCGTAATTTTCAGCGTAATGAGCAGCCCATCCAGCAGATAGGGCAGGGAAGGGACAATAGAACTCCAGTCGAATTCGTACATTATTTGCCTCCCAGATTGCCAGGCAGGCGGATTTTACGTTCCACCAGACTCATCACCAGCATGATGAAGGCATTAATCAACACGTACGCCAGAGTAATGGCGGTAAACGATTCCCAGGCATGCGCCGAGTAATCCAGCAGCTTACCGGCCTGCGCGGCCATATCGACCAGACCGATGGTGGAGGCGATGGCGGAGTTTTTCACCAGGTTCATCATCTCAGAGGTCATCGGCGGGACGATCACGCGATAGGCGTTAGGCAGCAACACGTAGCGGTAGGCCTGCGGCAGGGTCAGCCCCATCGCCAGCGCCGCGTTTTTTTGGCCGCGCGGCAGTGACTGAATAGCGGCGCGAACCTGTTCGCAGACGCGTGCTGCGGTGAACAGCCCCAGACAGAGCATGGACGAAACGAAGAACTGAATATTGGGATCCAGTTCCGCCTTAAACCACATGCCAAGATCTTCTGGCAGCAGTTCAGGCACCACCAGATACCAGGTGAAGAACTGGACGATCAACGGTACGTTACGGAACAGTTCTACATACAGGGTGCCGATCCCGGAAAGGAAGCGATTCGGGACAGTACGTAAAATGCCAAACAAAGAACCGACCAGGAAGGCAATGATCCAGGCGGTGATGGATAGTGCGACGGTGACCTGGAAACCGCTCCAGAGCCAGCCGAGATAGGTGGTGTTGCCGAATGGGGCTTGTTGTAAAAAAATGCCCCAGTTCCAGTCTATTGACATACATCTACTCCGAAAAAATAAGGGTAGCAGCGCTACCCTCGAAGATTGTTATCCAGCGTACTTCGGTTTTCAGGCCTGATGGGGAACGACCATCAGGCATATAGTCTGTCCGTGCTGTATAGCAATCGAGAGGGCAAGGAGTTCCCGCCCCATTTCGTTCTAGTTAGTTAAGTGCTTTATCATTCGGTTCTTTGAACAGGGCCTGCATTTCGTTCGACAGTTCGAAGTTCATGTTCAGGTTTTTCGGTGGGATCGGATTTTTGAACCACTTATCAAACCATTTCGCGGCTTCGCCTGAGGTCTGCGCCTGGGCGATGGTGTCATCCATCAGCTTTTTGAACTCAGGATCGTTCTTACGCAGCATGCAGCCGTAAGCTTCCTGAGACTGTGGTTTGCCGACGATTTCCCAGTTATCCGGTTTCTTCGCCTTCGCGCGCTCACCGGCCAGCAGGGCATCATCCATCATAAAGGCAACGGCGCGACCGCTTTCCAGGGTACGGAAAGAGTCACCGTGGTCTTTAGCGCTGATGATACGCATATCCATTTTTTGCTCGTCGTTCAGCTTGTGCAGCAGAATTTCAGAGGTGGTGCCTGAGGTTACAACAACCGCTTTGCCTTTCAGATCGCCGAAGTCTTTAATGTCGCCGCCTTTCTTCGCCAGCAGACGTGTGCCGACGACAAAGATGGTGTCAGAGAAAGCGGCCTGTTTCTGGCGCTCAAGGTTGTTGGTGGTGGAACCGCACTCAAAGTCGAAAGTGCCGTTTTGCAGCAGCGGGATACGGTTCTGAGAGGTAATCGGGATCAGCTTAACCTGCAGATCGGGCTTGTTCAGTTTCTTCTTCACGGCTTCAACGATGGCGTTGGAGTAATCCTGAGAATAACCCACCACTTTCTGCTGATTGTCGTAATAAGAGAACGGCACGGAGGATTCACGGTGACCGACGACGATAACGCCGTTCTTGGCGATCTTGTCGAGCGTGCTGCCTGCGGCGGGCGCCGCGTCTTCCGCGTGTACCAGACCGGCTGACAGTCCCATCACCAGCATTGCTGTGGCTAGCTTACGTAATTGCATATCCAACTCCTTATCGTCTGCGCCGTCGACGCAGTGATACCTATTGTGAGTGTCTGTGTTGTTATCACCTGCAACTTAAGCGTGCAGTGTTTTACCTGTTTGTTAACATTTAGTCTGGCTTAATGTAAAGATTTTGCTGCGTTATTGTTTATTTTTGCGAAGTGCGCCGCACCGTTTAGAGGCAAAAATCTCTCATTGCACCGTTTCGGTGCTACCGGTGAACTACTTTAGTGCGACTAAGTTGCGCTAAACGCTAAAAACAGGTTTGCCTTTTTTAACAAAGCAATAGGCGTGCCAGAATGGTTTTCGGGGGGAAGGTTTGTAGGCCTGATAAGCGTAGCGCCATCAGGCACGATGTGGCACAACCGCCGGATGGCGGCGTACCGCCTTATCCGGCCTGGATTTGATGGTGCACTGTGTTATCTGCGACGTTGACGCAAACTCATTAACACGGCGGCAAAACCAAACAGCGCGGTAATAAGCCACAGCGGCCAGTTGCCCGTGCGGGCGTACGGCGTTAAGCCCGTTGTTGGCGTCACATCGGCGGTCAACACCTGGCGCGTAAATTGCGGGATCATCGCCTGGATCTCGCCCTGCGGGCCAATCACTGCCGTAATACCGTTGTTAGTACTGCGCAACAGCGGCCGCGCCAGCTCAAGCGATCGCATCCGCGCCATCTGGAAATGCTGCCACGGGCCAATCGACTTACCAAACCACGCATCGTTGGAGATGGTCAGCAGATAGTCCGTATCCGGACGGAAGTTATCGCGTACCTGTTCGCCCAGAATGATCTCGTAGCAAATCGCGGCGGTCAGCGCTAAACCGTGCGCATGCAGCTGCGGCTGAACATACGGGCCACGGCTGAACGAGGACATCGGCAGGTCAAAGAACGGCGCTAAGGGGCGTAGAATGGATTCCAGCGGCACAAACTCACCAAACGGCACCAGATGGTTTTTGTTGTAGCGGTTGGTGGAGTCATAGAGGTAAGGATTGTCTTTCCCCAGCGTGATGATGGTGTTGTAGGTGTCGTAGCGGTTCTGCTTGTTCAGTCGCGCATCGACAATACCAGTAATCAGCGAGCTGTTCTTCGAACGCAACAGGTCGTCCATCATGCTCAGAAAGCGCTGTTGGTTGATTTCCAGATCCGGAATGGCGGATTCCGGCCAGATGATCAGCTGCGATTTCCCCATTTCGGGCTGCGTCGCATCCAGATAGATCTTGAGCGTATTCATCAACTGGCCTTCGTCCCATTTCAACGACTGCGGGATATCGCCCTGAACCATCGATACGCGGGTGGTTCTTTGCGGTTCCAGCGTGTACCACTGGATATAGCGCAGCGGGAAGGGGAGCGCGAAAAGGACGATAGCGACCACCAGCGGACGCCAGTTACGGCTGACCAGCGAGAGAACCAGCAATCCGCTGACCATCATCAGCAGGAAGTTAATGGCGTCGACACCCATTACCGGCGCCAGCCCTTTCAGCGGGCCGTCGATCTGACTGTAGCCAAACTGCAGCCACGGAAATCCTGTCAGCACCCAGCCACGCAGGAATTCGGTTAGCTGCCAGACCACCGGCGCAGCAATGGCGACCCGTAACCAGCTGGTTTTCGGCCACAGACGCGCAAGTACGCCAGCAAACAGCCCGGTATACAGTGAAAGGTATGCCGCGAGCAGCACGACAAGGAAGACGTTGATCGGGCCTGGCATCCCGCCAAACTGCGCAATGCTGACGTAAACCCAGTTGATCCCCGTCCCGAAGAGTCCCAGTCCCCAGAAATAGCCGATAGCGGCTGACTGACGCGGGCGACGATTCAGGGTTAATGCCTGCAAACCCATCAGCGACACAATCGCAGCGGGCCAGATGTCATAAGGAGAAAAAGCCAGCGTACCGCAGGCACCGAATAATAACGCCAGCAGCAGGCGAATGCGCTGGCGTTCAATTAATGAGGCAAAAGCCATTGAGTTCTTCTTCCCGTTCGGTTTTATTCGTCCAGTTTTGGCTGGGGGGAGTCATCCGGAATTCTGACGTGAACCTGAATAATACGACGGCTGTCGGCCATTGCCACTTTGAACTGGTAACCATCGATATCAATGGTTTCACCCCGTGCGGGCAGGTGACCAAACGCCTGCATCACCAGACCCCCAATGGTATCGACCTCTTCGTCGCTAAAGCTGGTGCCGAAGGCGTCATTGAAGTCTTCGATCGGCGCAAGCGCGCGAATGGTCCAGGTGTGGCGACTGAGCTGACGGAAGTCGATATCATCTTCTTCGTCGTATTCATCTTCGATTTCACCGACGATCAGCTCAAGGATGTCTTCAATGGTCACCAGACCGGAGACACCGCCGAATTCGTCGATGACGATAGCCATATGGTAACGCTGAGAGCGAAACTCTTTGAGCATACGGTCAACGCGTTTGCTCTCCGGGACGACAACGGCCTGACGTAACACTTTCTCCATGCTGAAGGCCTCGGCATCGCTGCGCATAAACGGCAGCAAATCCTTGGCCATCAGAATCCCTTCAATGTGATCTTTGTCTTCGCTGATCACCGGAAAACGCGAGTGGGCGGACTCGATGATGACATCGAGGCATTCATCCAGCGTCTGGTTGCGTTTCAGGGTAATCATCTGGGAGCGGGGGATCATGATGTCGCGAACGCGCTGGTCCGCAATGTCCATCACCCCTTCGAGCATGTCGCGCGTATCCTCATCGATAAGCTCGTTCTGCCCGGAATCACGGATCAGCGCCAGCAGTTCATCACGGTTTTTCGGTTCACCGTGGAAAAGTTGGCTCAGTAACAGGGAAAAAAATCCCTTCTTGCTGCTTAACGTGTCACTACTGTGTGAATTGTCGTCGCTCATGGCGTCGTATGGGTTCTCTTGTTAGTTAATCTCTTGCTCAATGCGCGCAAACTCAGCGCATGGCATCACCGGAAACCACCGGGCATTCGCCCGGTCGCTTATTCCTTCTCGGCAATGTACGGATCCTCATAGCCCAGAGCAAGCATAATCTCTGTCTCGAGGGCTTCCATCTCTTCTGCCTCGTCGTCTTCGATATGATCGTAGCCCAGCAAATGCAGGCTGCCGTGGACGACCATGTGCGCCCAGTGGGCATCCAGCGGCTTACCTTGCTCCTGCGCTTCCTGTTCAACGACCTGACGGCAGATGATCAAGTCGCCAAGCAGCGGCAACTCAATACCTGGTGGGGCTTCAAACGGGAAGGAGAGCACATTGGTCGGCTTGTCTTTCCCGCGCCAGGTCAGATTGAGGTCGTGGCTTTCGGCCTCATCCACCACGCGAATCGTCACTTCTGATTCTTCCTGAAATTGCGGGATAACCGCATTCAACCAGGTCTGAAACTGGCTCTCTTCTGGCAAACCGCTGTTGTTTTCACACGCCAGTTGCAAATCAAGGATCACCTGACTCATTTCTGTTCCTGTTCCTGAGCTTCACGCTTGCGCTCGGCAGCCTGCTCGGCTTTACGTTTTTGTTCGGCTTCTTCCCATGCTTCATAGGCGTTAACGATACGGGCAACCACCGGGTGGCGCACGACGTCTTCGCTGTGGAAGAAGTTAAAGCTGATCTCGTCGACCTCTGCCAGCACCTCAACGGCATGGCGCAGACCAGACTTGATGTTGCGCGGCAGGTCAATCTGTGTGACGTCGCCGGTAATCACCGCCTTCGAGTTAAAGCCGATGCGGGTCAGGAACATCTTCATCTGTTCGATGGTGGTGTTCTGGCTCTCATCAAGAATGATAAAGGCATCGTTCAGCGTACGTCCGCGCATATAGGCCAGCGGAGCCACTTCGATCACGTTGCGCTCAATCAGCTTTTCAACTTTCTCGAAGCCGAGCATTTCGAACAGGGCGTCATACAGCGGGCGCAGGTATGGGTCAACCTTCTGGCTCAAATCGCCTGGCAGGAAGCCCAGTTTTTCCCCGGCTTCAACCGCCGGACGAGTCAGCAGAATACGGCGGATTTCCTGCCGCTCAAGGGCATCCACGGCGGCGGCAACGGCGAGGTAGGTTTTCCCTGTACCGGCAGGACCGACGCCGAAGGTGATGTCATGGTCGAGAATGTTGGCGATGTACTGCGCCTGGTTAGGCGTACGCGGTTTAATCACGCCACGCTTGGTTTTGATATTGACCGCTTTGCCGTACTCGGGAACGCTTTCGGCGCTCTGCTCAAGCACACGCGCTTCTTTAATCGCAAGATGGATTTGCTCCGGTTCGATATCCTGCGTCTGGCCGCGCATCGGCGCAGTATCGACATACAGGCTGCGCAGGATATCTGCCGCAGCGGTGACGCAAATCGAGCGACCGGTCAGTTTAAAATGGTTGTCACGGCGGTTAATCTCGATGCCGAGACGGCGTTCCAGCTGTTTAATGTTGTCATCAAACGGGCCGCAAAGGCTCAGCAGGCGGGCGTTGTCTGCAGGCTCAAGGGTAATTTCGCGAGTGTCTGTGTTCAAACTGTTCCTCTTATGCATAGGGAGCCGGAAGATGAACATTCACCGGCCTGTCAGGAAATTATTCACGCCACGGGGGAAAGGCGCAAGCACTGGAATAAAGATGGGGGCGTAGAGAGGAAATACAAGAGCCTTATCGGGCCTATGAAGCGTCGTGCTCCAGTAGGCCCGATAAGCGTAGCACCATCGGGCATTTTGACGTTTTCAGCAGAATTAAGGCTGCCAGAACCCGACGCCAATCTCGTTCTCTTTACGGGTTCGCGCAATCACCGATTCCGGGGTTTCTGCAATGCGCAGACCCATTTCGTCTTCGGTGCGCACCACTTTCCCGCGCAGTGAGTTGGTCCAGACATCGGTAATTTCCACATCGACAAATTTACCGATCATCTCCGGCGCGCCTTCGAAGTTCACCACGCGGTTATTTTCGGTACGACCAGACAGTTCCATGATGCTCTTACGCGACGTTCCTTCCACCAGAATGCGCTGAACGGTGCCGAGCATACGACGACTCCAGGCCATCGCCTGCTGGTTAATGCGATCCTGCAGAATATACAGACGCTGTTTCTTCTCTTCTTCCGGCACGTCATCGACCATATCGGCGGCCGGCGTTCCCGGACGTGCAGAGAAGATGAAGCTGTAGCTCATATCGAAATTAACGTCAGCAATCAGCTTCATGGTCTGCTCGAAGTCCTGGGTGGTTTCACCCGGGAAGCCGACGATGAAATCGGAGCTTATCTGAATGTCCGGACGTGCCGCACGCAGCTTGCGAATGATCGCTTTATATTCCAGCGCCGTGTGGGTCCGTCCCATCAGATTCAGCACGCGATCCGAACCGCTCTGCACTGGCAGGTGCAGGAAGCTCACCAGTTCCGGCGTGTCGCGATAGACATCGATAATGTCGTCGGTGAACTCGATCGGATGGCTGGTGGTGAAGCGGATGCGGTCGATACCGTCAATGGCGGCAACCAGACGCAGCAGGTCGGCGAACGAACCGGTGGTGCCGTCGTAGTTTTGTCCGCGCCAGGCGTTGACGTTCTGACCAAGCAGATTGACTTCACGTACGCCCTGAGCGGCAAGCTGGGCGATTTCAAACAGGATATCATCCGACGGGCGGCTGACTTCTTCACCGCGGGTGTAAGGCACCACGCAGTAAGTACAATATTTGTTGCAGCCTTCCATAATAGAGACAAACGCGGTCGGACCTTCCGCGCGCGGTTCAGGCAGGCGGTCAAACTTCTCGATCTCCGGGAAGCTAATGTCGACAACCGGGCTACGGTTGCCGCGAACGGAGTTAATCATCTCCGGCAGGCGATGCAGCGTTTGCGGCCCGAAGATAATGTCGACATAGTGCGCGCGTTGGCGGATATGATCGCCTTCCTGAGACGCCACACAACCGCCGACACCGATGATCAGATCGGGATTCTTCTCTTTTAAGAGCTTCCAGCGGCCCAACTGATGGAAGACTTTTTCCTGAGCCTTCTCGCGGATTGAGCAGGTATTCAGCAGCAGCACATCCGCTTCTTCCGCCACATCGGTCAGTTGATACCCGTGAGTGGCATCCAGCAGATCGGCCATCTTCGATGAATCGTATTCGTTCATCTGACAGCCCCAGGTTTTAATATGGAGTTTTTTGGTCATCGACTTGCTCTTGCGAAATAGTGGCTGAATTGCAGGGCGCATAGTGTAATGCTTTGCTGCCCTGGTGACCAGTATGACCGTTATCAGCCTCAAGGGGTAAAAAATCCTGTAAACTTGTCTTATTCATGCAACAGGATGATTGACCATGACAAATCAACCAACGGAAATTGCCATTGTCGGCGGGGGAATGGTCGGTGGCGCGCTGGCGCTGGGGCTGGCACAACACGGCTTCACGGTAACGGTGATTGAACACGCCGTGCCTGCGCCGTTTGTTGCGGACAGCCAGCCGGACGTGCGTATTTCGGCGATCAGCGCCGCCTCGGTTTCACTGCTGAAGGGACTTGGCGTCTGGGATGCCGTACAGGGGATGCGCAGTCATCCCTATCGTCGACTGGAAACCTGGGAGTGGGAAAACGCGCATGTGGTGTTTGACGCCAGCGAACTGAAGCTGCCGCTGCTCGGGTATATGGTTGAAAACAACGTTCTGCAACAGGCGCTCTGGCAGGCGCTGGAAGCACATCCGAAAGTGACGCTGCGGGTTCCGGCTTCGCTGATTGCGCTGCATCGCCATAACGAACGTCATGAGCTGGAGCTGGCCGGTGGCGAACGAATCACCGCAAAACTGGTGATTGGCGCGGATGGAGCAAATTCGCAGGTGCGGCAGATGGCCGGCATTGGCATTCACGCCTGGCAGTATGCGCAATCCTGCATGCTGATTACCGTACAGTGCGAGAATGATCCCGGAGACAGCACCTGGCAACAGTTTACGCCGGATGGCCCGCGCGCGTTTCTGCCGCTGTTCGATAACTGGGCATCGCTGGTGTGGTATGACGCTCCGGCGCGGATCCGTCAGTTGCAGGGGCTCAGTATGTCGCAGCTTCAGACGGAGATCGCGAAGCATTTCCCGGCGCGTCTGGGACAGGTGATGCCCGTCGCGGCAGGCGCGTTTCCGCTGACGCGCCGCCATGCCCTGCAATATGTGCAGCCGGGACTGGCGCTGGTTGGCGATGCGGCGCACACCATTCATCCGCTGGCCGGGCAGGGGGTAAACCTGGGTTATCGCGATGTGGATGCGCTCATCGATGTGCTGGTGAATGCCCGCAGCTATGGCGAGTCCTGGGCGAGTCAGCCGGTTCTGAAACGCTACCAGACCCGGCGCATGGCGGATAATTTCATCATGCAAAGCGGGATGGATCTGTTCTACGCCGGATTCAGTAATGACCTGCAGCCGCTGAGGATTATTCGTAACCTTGGGCTAATGGCGGCAGAACGCGCTGGCGTGTTAAAACGTCAGGCGCTGAAATACGCATTAGGGTTGTAGTGCTAATGAATGCCTGATGGCGCGATGCTTATCAGGCTTACTCGCCAGTCGGGTAAATAACAGAAAGCAAAAAGCTCGCCGAAGCGAGCTTTTCTAATGTGGCTGGGGTACGAGGATTCGAACCTCGGAATGCCGGAATCAGAATCCGGTGCCTTACCGCTTGGCGATACCCCAATGGTATGTCGGTTATCTCGTGCCGGACTCAGCCCGGAGATACCCCAACAGGGTGCATTCACATCGTGAACGTCTTTCAAATTTGGCTGGGGTACGAGGATTCGAACCTCGGAATGCCGGAATCAGAATCCGGTGCCTTACCGCTTGGCGATACCCCAACAAATTGTTTTGAACCCGTTTAAAGAAGCTAACGTGTTCTGAATATGGTGGCTACGACGGGATTCGAACCTGTGACCCCATCATTATGAGTGATGTGCTCTAACCAACTGAGCTACGTAGCCAGATACGGTATTTCTTCGATGGCTGGGGTACCTGGATTCGAACCAGGGAATGCCGGTATCAAAAACCGGTGCCTTACCGCTTGGCGATACCCCAATGACCGTCGCGGTAATCCGCAAACTCGAAGAAATATGGCTGGGGTACCTGGATTCGAACCAGGGAATGCCGGTATCAAAAACCGGTGCCTTACCGCTTGGCGATACCCCATCCGTGCAACGCTTTTATGGGAATGGTGCGGGAGGCGAGACTTGAACTCGCACACCTTGCGGCGCCAGAACCTAAATCTGGTGCGTCTACCAATTTCGCCACTCCCGCAAAAAAGATGGTGGCTACGACGGGATTCGAACCTGTGACCCCATCATTATGAGTGATGTGCTCTAACCAACTGAGCTACGTAGCCATCTTTTTTCGCGCTTACCTTATCGGCGTTGCGGGGCGCATTATGCGTATTGAGCCTTGAAGCGTCAACCCCTTTTTCATCGAAAACGCCCGGAATGTGACTGTTTGGTTAGGTTGCGAACAGCGTGGCGCAATATTCGGCAATTATTGGTTATTAATCGCTTTCTGAACCGTTTTTCCGGATCAAAAAAGGGCCCCGAAAGGCCCTTTTTCATCAGTGTGGCTTATTGATAAGCGGACTGGTGAACACCCACTGCGCGACCGGATGGATCGTTCATGGTTTTGAACGCTTCGTCCCATTCGATCGCCTTAGCAGAAGAGCAGGCGACGGACGGGCCACCCGGCACACATTCTGCGGCGCTTGGCACCGGGAACAGCTCTTCGAAGATCTCGCGGTACAGATACGCTTCTTTTGAAGACGGCGTGTTGTACGGGAAGCGGAAGCGGGCGGTTTCCAGTTGCTGATCGGAAACTTGCTGAGCGGCCACCTCTTTCAGGGTATCGATCCAGCTGTAACCCACACCGTCGGAGAACTGCTCTTTCTGACGCCATGCGACGCTTGCCGGCAGATAGGATTCGAAACATTCGCGGAGGATATGTTTTTCCATCTTGCCGTTGCCGCACATTTTATCTTCCGGGTTGATGCGCATCGCCACATCGAGGAATTTTTTATCCAGGAACGGGACGCGTGCTTCCACACCCCAGGCCGACATCGCCTTGTTGGCGCGGGCGCAGTCAAACATGTGCAGCGCCTGTAGCTTGCGAACGGTCTCTTCGTGCAGTTCTTTGGCGTCTGGCGCCTTATGGAAATAGAGGTAGCCGCCGAACACTTCATCCGACCCTTCGCCAGACAGCACCATTTTGATGCCCATCGCCTTGATCTTACGCGACATTAAGTACATCGGCGTGGAGGCGCGAATGGTGGTAACGTCGTAGGTTTCGATGTGATAAATCACGTCGCGGATCGCGTCCAGCCCTTCCTGTACGGTAAAGTGAATTTCATGGTGTACAGTCCCCAGATGGTTCGCCACTTCCTGCGCGGCTTTCAGATCCGGAGAACCTTCCAGACCGACGGCGAAGGAGTGGAGTTGCGGCCACCAGGCTTCAGAACGTTCGTCATCTTCGACACGACGGGCGGCGAATTTTTTGGTGATCGCCGAGATGACGGAAGAGTCCAGGCCGCCAGAGAGCAGTACGCCGTAAGGCACATCTGACATCAGGTGGCTTTTGACGGAATCTTCCAGCGCCTGACGCAGTTCGTTTTTGTCGGTAACGTTATCTTTTACCGCGTCAAAATCGAACCAGTCACGCTGATAGTACTGACGGATTTCACCGTCTTTGCTCCACAGATAGCTTCCCGCCGGGAACTCTTTAATGGTGCGGCAAACTGGCACCAGCGCTTTCATTTCTGACGCCACATACAGGTTGCCGAATTCGTCGTAGCCCATATACAGCGGGATAATGCCGATGTGGTCGCGGCCAATCAAATATGCATCCTGCTCGCTGTCATACAGCGCGAAGGCAAACATCCCTTGCAGGTCGTCGAGAAACTCCACGCCTTTTTCCTGATACAGCGCGAGGATCACTTCGCAGTCAGAACCGGTCTGGAACGCGTAGCGATCGCCATATTCTGCACGCAGCGCCTGGTGGTTGTAGATTTCACCGTTGACGGCCAGCACGTGGGTTTTCTTTTCGTTATACAGCGGCTGCGCACCGGCGTTGACGTCGACAATCGACAGACGTTCATGGGCCAGAATAGCCTTATCGCAGGCATAAATACCGGACCAGTCCGGGCCGCGATGGCGCATCAGGCGTGACAGCTCAAGCGCTTTTTTACGCAGTTCACCTGCATCTGACTTAATATCGAATACGCCGAAAATTGAACACATAACCTTCTCCGTTAACCTGTTGCGTAATGCTTTTTGTGTTTGCTTGGTAAAGAAAATGCCGCAAAGAAACAAGAGGCGCAAGGGGTTTGCGGTCAGAAAAAGAAAAAACGCAATGTTGATTGTCGATTAGTGAAAAAAGATTACGCATTGAGCATATTTATTGATGAATTATCAATTTTTTGCCGTTTTTGTTGAATGGTGTTATTTTTTCAGGCAGCAAAAATGAAAAACCACGTCCTGGGACGTGGTCTGGGTTAAATAACGTCGATTTCGGCGACGGAGGGATAAATCCAGCTTGGGCGGAACGGCATACTGTCGATGTCATCCAGCGTGGAAACGCCGGAGAGTACCAGAATGGTTTCGAGCCCCGCCTGGAAGCCGGCGAGAATATCGGTGCGCAGGTTATCGCCGACGATCACCGTCTCTTCCGAGTGCGCCTGCATTTTGTTTAATGCCGCACGGATAATCCACGGACTCGGTTTGCCGACGTAGAACGGTTTACGACCAGAGATTTTTTCGATACCAGCACAGAGCGCGCCACAGGCCGGATAAAACCCGCGGCCGTGGGTATCCGGGTTGGTAGCGATAAAGCGTGCGCCGTTTGCCACAAAGTAAGCCGCTTTGTGCATCATGTCCCAGTTGTAGGAACGGGTCTCGCCAACGATAACGAAATCCGGGTTTACATCGGTAATGGTGAAACCGGCTTTATACAATTCGTGGATCAGTGCGCCTTCGCCGACAACATATGCCTTTTTCCCTTCCTGACGACGCAGGAAATCGGCGGTTGCCATTGCCGAGGTATAAAACACGCTGTCCGGCACATTGACGCCAGCCGTCGCGAAACGGTTCGCCAGATCCTGGCCGGTCTGCGACGGGTAATTGGTCAACAGCACCAGCGGCAGGCCTTTTTCCATTACGCCAGTCAAAAATTCCGCCGCACCCGGTACGGCGACGTTGTCGTGCATCAGCACGCCGTCGATATCACAAATGACATTCTTAATGGTCATGAACTACCCAGGAGATGTGTTAATAATCCGATACTATAAGAGCGCATCAGTTTTCCAGCAAATGCTGGAGCAAAATACCGTTGAGCATAGCGCGTTTTACCAGCGCAAACGCACCGATGGCCGAGCGGTGATCCAGCGTGGAACGCACCACCGGTAAATTCGTGCGAAACGCCTTCAGCGCCTGCGTATTAATGCAGCTTTCAATGGCGGGTAACAGCACTTTATCGGCTTCGGTGATCTCACCGGCAATCACGACTTTTTGCGGATTAAACAGGTTGATGGCGATCGCAATGGTTTTGCCCAGATGACGCCCGACATGCTCGATCACCTCAGAAGCCAGGCTGTCGCCCTTATTTGCTGCCTTGCAGATGGTTTTGATTGTGCAGTCTTCCAGCGGAACGCGGCTCTGGTAGCCTTGCTTGAGTAGATTGAGGACGCGATGTTCAATCGCCGCGTTCGCGGCAATGGTTTCCAGACAGCCAAAGTTGCCGCAGTGGCAGCGCTCGCCGAGTGGTTCAACCTGGATGTGGCCAATCTCGCCAACGTTGCCGTTACGACCAATAAAAATTCGCCCGTTAGAGATAATTCCGGCGCCCGTTCCGCGGTGGACGCGCACCAGAATGGAGTCTTCGCAATCCTGGCTTGCACCAAAGTAGTGCTCTGCCAGCGCCAGACTGCGGATATCGTGGCCAACAAAACAGGTGACGAGGAACCGTTTTTCCAGCGCCTCAACCAGTCCCCAGTTCTCCACCTGAATATGCGGCATATAGTGGATCTTGCCGCTTTCCGGATCGACAAGCCCCGGCAGGATCACGGAAATGGCGATGAGCTCGCGGATTTTGCGCTGATTGCTGTCAATAAAAGCGGTAATAGCGTTGAGCAGCGCGTGTTCCAGCGTTTCCTGCGTGCGTTCGGGCAGAGGATAGTGTTCTTCCGCCAGCACTTTGCTGCTCAGGTCAAACAGGGTGATGGTTGCGTCGTGGCGGCCAAGACGCACGCCAATGGCGTGAAAACTGCGGGTTTCGGTGACGATAGAGATAGCGCGGCGGCCTCCGGTGGAGGCCTGCTGATCAACTTCTTTGATCAGTCCGCGTTCAATCAGTTGACGCGTAATTTTGGTTACGCTGGCGGGGGCAAGCTGGCTTTGCTCGGCAATCTGGATCCGCGAGATTGGCCCATGCTGGTCAATCAGGCGGTAAACGGCCGCGCTGTTAAGCTGTTTTACGAGATCAACATTACCTATTTGAGCTTGTCCGCCTGGTGTCATACTTTCTCTTACTCAGTAACGACCTCGTTACCATTAACGATGGTCTTGATGATTTTAAAGTCGTGTGTGAAAGCGGTGAGGTTCGCCACTTTACCCGCCGCGATGCTGCCGAGGTGTTTCTCAACACCAATGGCGCGCGCAGGGTAGAGGGTCGCCATGCGCAGCACTTCGTCGAGTGCAATGCCGCAATGTTCAACCAGGTTACGCACGCCTTCAATCATGGTTAATGATGAACCGCTCAGCGTCCCGTTCTCATCTACACAAAGTCCATTGCGGTAGTATATTGTTTTACCAGCAAAAATGAACTGTTCAATATTTGCCCCTGCGGGCGCGGTCGCATCCGTCACCAGGCACAGTTTGTCGCCTTTCAGCCGTTTAGCGTTGCGGATGTTGGCATAATCGACGTGCAGGCCGTCGGCAATCACGCCGCAATAGATATCAGCTTCATCCAGAATCGCACCTGCCAGGCCCGGTTCGCGTCCGGTGATATAAGGCATCGCGTTGAACAAATGTGTGGCAAAGGTGATACCTGCGCGGAATCCGGCTTTCGCTTCTTTCAGCGTGGCGTTTGAGTGACCGGCAGAAACCACAATCCCGGCGTTCGCCAGCTTGCTGATCACTTCTGTAGGGACCATTTCCGGCGCCAGCGTTACTTTGGTGATTACGTCGGCATTATCGCACAGGAAATCGACCAGCGCAGCGTCAGGCTGACGGACAAAGCTCGGATTGTGCGTCCCTTTTTTCACCAGGTTCAGCCATGGGCCTTCCAGGTGCAGACCCAGCGCCTGATTCGGATGTTTCGCCAGGTATTCACGCATCACGCGAATGCCTTGCTTCATGAGATCGTCACTGGTGGTAATCAGCGTCGGCAGGTAGTTGGTGCAGCCCGATTTCTCGTTGGCCTTCTGCATGATCTCCAGCGTTTCAACGGTGACGGCTTCCGCCGTGTCGTTAAACTGCACGCCGCCGCAGCCGTTGAGCTGGACATCGATAAAGCCGGGGGAAAGAATGGCCCCGTTCACTGAACGTTGTTCGATCTCTGGCGGCAGTTCTGCCACAGGACAAACGCGGTCAATCAGGCCATTGGCGACAACAATCGCATGGTCATCAAGAATTTCGTGACCGGTGAAGATCCGGCCCTGGGTTAAAGCATACATTCCGACCCCCGATTTCAAAAAATATGCCGCCCTGAACATAAAACAGGGCGGAGACTACATTACAGACCTTTGATATTTTCGGCTTCTAACTCGTTGAAATATTTCAGTGTCTTAACTTTCAGTTCCATTGTGGACGGCTCATCGCACACCACAACCGCTTTCGGATGCAGTTGCAGACAGCTGATGGTCCACATGTGGTTCACATTGCCTTCTACCGCAGCCTGCAGTGCCTGCGCTTTCTGCGAACCCAGCACCAGAATCATCACTTCTTCAGCGTCCAGCAGGGTACCCACGCCAACGGTCAGCGCGTACTTCGGTACCTGATCCACGTCGCCGTCAAAGAAACGGGAGTTTGCCACACGGGTGTCATGCGTCAGGGTTTTGATACGGGTACGAGAAGCCAGCGACGAAGCCGGTTCATTAAAGGCGATATGACCATCATTACCGACACCACCCATGAACAGGTGGATTTTACCGTAGGAACGGATCTTTTCTTCATACTGACGGCATTCGGCGTCGATGTCCGGCGCGTTGCCGTTGAGCAGGTTGATGTTTTCTGCTGGAATATCAACATGGTCAAAGAAATTGCGATGCATAAAGCTGTAGTAGCTTTCCGGATGCTCTTTTGGCAAGCCGACATATTCGTCCATATTGAACGTCACGACGTGTTTGAAGCTAACCTGGCCCGCTTTGTGCATTTCGACTAAGGCTTTATACGCTGTCAGCGGCGTGCCGCCTGTCGGCAGACCCAGCACAAACGGACGATCGGCTGTCGGTTTGAACGCATTAATGCGATTAACGATATGGCGTGCAGCCCATTTGCCGACCTGTTCAGCGGAAGTCAGGGGAATCAGTCTCATTCTTCACCTCAGAAAGTAAATGTAAGCCGTTGACGGATTGTGCATAGGTGCATGGTAAAGCGTAACCTGGCATGCATCAGTTGGATCAATCTGTCTTGATTTTTTGAATGATAAAATAAGTTTTCCCACATAGCCAGTAAAAGGGAGTGAATATAACGATATTTGGTGACTAAACTCACAAAAAACACGCTTTTAATTTGCGGTACGAATTAAATTTTTACACACTCACAATGCCAGTAAAGCAACAACTGAATTTCAATAAGTTAGTGACAAAATAAAAACACAGCTTAAAGCGAGCCTTAACGGGGTCTCAAAGGGGGAAGAAAGTGAGTATTCTAGGTTATCTGCAAAAGGTAGGCCGTGCGCTAATGGTGCCGGTCGCCACGCTGCCTGCGGCGGCAATATTGATGGGGGTCGGCTATTGGATCGACCCGGTAGGTTGGGGTGGAGACAACGCCCTTGCGGCGTTCTTCATTAAGTCCGGTTCCGCCATTATCGATAACATGTCCGTACTGTTTGCTATCGGTGTGGCTTACGGTATGTCTAAAGATAAAGACGGTGCTGCGGCGCTGACCGGTTTTGTGGGCTTCCTGGTGCTGACCACGCTCTGTTCTCCGGCTGCGGTTTCCATGATTCAGAAGATCCCTGCTGACCAGGTTCCTGCCGCTTTCGGTAAGATCAGCAACCAGTTCGTGGGTATCCTTGTCGGTATTATCTCCGCTGAACTGTACAACCGCTTTAGCAGCGTCGAACTGCCGAAAGCGCTCTCCTTCTTCAGCGGTCGCCGTCTGGTGCCGATCCTCACCTCTTTTGTGATGATCATTGTGGCGTTCATCATGATGTACATCTGGCCGGTGATTTTCGACGGTCTGGTTAACTTCGGTGAACACATTCAAAAACTGGGCTCAACCGGTGCGGGTATCTACGCCTTCTTTAACCGTCTGTTGATTCCGGTGGGTCTGCATCACGCGCTGAACTCCGTATTCTGGTTCGACGTTGCGGGCATTAACGACATTCCTAACTTCCTCGGCGGCGCCCAGTCTATTGAATCGGGTAAAGCGGTTGTCGGGATTACCGGTCGTTATCAGGCGGGCTTCTTCCCAATCATGATGTTTGGTCTGCCGGGTGCGGCGCTGGCCATCTACCACTGCGCGCGTCCTGAGAACAAGGCCAAAGTGCTGGGTATCATGATGGCTGGTGCGTTTGCGGCATTCTTTACCGGTATCACTGAACCGCTGGAATTCTCCTTCATGTTCGTTGCGCCGGTTCTGTATGTGATTCACGCCGTCCTGACCGGGATCTCCGTATTCATCGCGGCGAGCATGCATTGGATTGCCGGCTTCGGCTTCAGTGCGGGTCTGGTGGATATGGTGCTTTCTTCCCGTAACCCGCTGGCGACCCAGTGGTGGATGCTGATCCCGCAGGGTCTGGTGTTCTTTGCCATCTACTACGTGGTGTTCCGTTTCGTTATCACCAAGTTCAACCTGATGACTCCGGGTCGTGAACTGGCCGTGGCTGGCAGCGAAGCGGATGGTCAGGACCTCAACGTGAGCAGCGATAAAGAGCAGGACGTTTCTGCTCTGGCGCGTCAGTACATCGCCGCCATCGGCGGTTCTGATAACCTCACTGGTATTGACGCCTGCATCACCCGTCTGCGCCTGAGCGTAAAAGACTCGTCGCTGGTGAATGAAGGCCTGGCGAAACGCCTGGGGGCTTCTGGTGTGATTCGTCTGAACAAAACCAGCGTGCAGATTATCGTCGGCTTCGTGGCTGAGAAAATCGCCAACGCAATGAAAACAACCGGTCCGGTTGCGGCGGCTGAAGCCTCTGCAGCGCCTGCTGCCCAGACGACGGCAAAACCGCAGGCTGTACCGAATGCGGTGACCATTGCTGAACTGGTATCGCCAGTGACCGGTGATGTGGTTGCGCTGGATCAGGTGCCTGACGAAGCGTTCGCCAGCAAAGCGGTCGGTGATGGCGTTGCGGTAAAACCAACGGATAAAACCGTGGTTTCTCCGGCAGCGGGCACCATCGTGAAAATCTTCAACACCAATCATGCGTTCTGCCTGGAAACCGAGAAAGGCGCGGAAATCGTTGTCCACATGGGTATCGATACCGTCGCGCTGAACGGCCAGGGCTTCAAACGTCTGGTAGAAGAGGGCGCGGAAGTGACAGCGGGTCAGCCGATTCTGGAAATGGATCTGGATTACCTGAACGCGAACGCGCGCTCGATGATCAGTCCGGTGGTGTGCAGCAACATCGACGACTTCAGCGGCCTGGTGATTAAAGCCGACGGTCACGTGGTTGCCGGTCAAACGCCACTGTATGAAATTAAAGGGTAGGCCGGGTAAGGCATAAGACGCCATCCGGTAACATGAAGCGGCGGGGGAAACCTCCGCCGCTTTTTTTTGCAGCAAATTCCCGCCTATTTTTCTTCAACGCCACTTTTTCAGTAACTAAAGGTTGTCAGTCAGTCCGGCTTATAAGATCATATGCCGTTATACGTTGTTTACGCTTTGAGGAATCCACGATGAGTGAGGCTGAAGCCCGCCCGAGTAACTTTATTCGTCAGATCATCGATGAAGATCTGGCCAGTGGTAAGCACACCACGATCCATACCCGTTTTCCGCCGGAGCCAAATGGCTATCTGCACATTGGCCACGCGAAATCCATCTGCCTGAACTTTGGTATCGCGCAAGACTACCAGGGCCAGTGCAACCTGCGTTTCGATGACACCAACCCGGTAAAAGAAGATATCGAGTACGTTGATTCGATCAAAAACGACGTTGAGTGGTTAGGTTTTCACTGGGCTGGCAACGTCCGCTACTCCTCAGATTACTTTGATCAACTGCACGCCTACGCGGTTGAACTGATCAACAAAGGTCTGGCGTATGTCGATGAGCTGACGCCGGAGCAGATCCGCGAATACCGTGGCACGCTGACTCAGCCTGGCAAAAACAGTCCGTTCCGCGATCGCAGTATCGAGGAAAACCTCGCTCTGTTCGAAAAAATGCGTACCGGCGGTTTTGAAGAAGGTAAAGCCTGCCTGCGTGCGAAGATTGACATGGCGTCGCCGTTTATCGTGATGCGCGATCCGGTTCTGTACCGTATTAAATTTGCCGAGCACCATCAGACCGGCAACAAGTGGTGCATCTACCCGATGTACGACTTCACCCACTGCATCAGCGATGCGCTGGAAGGCATTACGCACTCTCTGTGTACCCTGGAGTTCCAGGACAACCGTCGTCTGTACGACTGGGTGCTGGATAACATTTCCATTCCGGTTCACCCGCGCCAGTATGAATTCTCGCGCCTGAATCTGGAATACACGGTGATGTCCAAGCGTAAGCTGAACCTGCTGGTGGCTGATAAGCACGTTGAAGGCTGGGACGATCCGCGTATGCCGACGATCTCCGGTCTGCGTCGTCGCGGCTATACCGCCGCGGCGATCCGTGAATTCTGCAAACGCATTGGCGTGACCAAGCAGGACAATACGATCGAAATGGCGTCGCTGGAATCCTGTATCCGCGAAGATCTGAACGAAAACGCCCCGCGTGCGATGGCGGTGATCGATCCGGTAAAACTGGTTATCGAGAACTACCCGCAGGGCGAAAGCGAAATGGTCACCATGCCTAACCATCCGAACAAACCGGAAATGGGCACGCGTGAGGTTCCGTTCAGCGGTGAAATCTGGATCGACCGCGCTGACTTCCGCGAAGAAGCCAATAAGCAGTACAAGCGTCTGGTGATGGGTAAAGAAGTGCGTCTGCGTAACGCCTACGTGGTGAAAGCAGAACGCGTGGAAAAAGATGCGGAAGGCACTATCACCACCATCTTCTGTACCTATGATGCGGATACCCTGAGCAAAGATCCGGCTGATGGCCGCAAAGTGAAAGGCGTGATCCACTGGGTTAGCGCCGCACACGCGCTGCCAGTTGAAATTCGCCTCTACGATCGTCTGTTCAGCGTACCGAATCCTGGCGCGGCGGAAGATTTCCTGTCCGTGATGAACCCGGAATCGCTGGTGATCAAACAGGGCTTTGCAGAGCCATCATTGAAAGCCGCGGTAGCAGGGAAAGCGTTCCAGTTTGAGCGCGAAGGTTACTTCTGTCTGGACAGCCGTTACGCCAGCGCAGAGAAACTGGTGTTTAACCGCACCGTTGGCCTGCGTGACACCTGGGCGAAAGTCGGCGAATAAGCTGCCGCAACGACCTCTTCAAACGCCGCATTCTGCGGCGTTTTTTTCATCTTCTGTTTAACGAAATATCTCGCTTTGCGAAGCGAATTAATCCCCATTCAAAAAATAATGTCATTAACAACCGTCTGTTATCGATAACGTGCGCAAAAAACAGATAATGGCATGAAACCGCGTTCATCTTTCTGGAAAACAAAGAGAATTTACATCTTTTATGGCATTTGTTGATGGATGAATAAAATGTAACAGGAAGCGATGAAATATGTGCGGTTGCTCATACTCTTACATTCTCGTTACAGAAAGGTATTGATAATTCGCGTCGCGAAAAATAGTCTATCACTGTAGTCAGTGAGGTTTTTCTCAATGCTACTTTTACTTTTTTATTTTTTCGCTGTTTCGCCTTTGGCAACAGCAATTTATACGTCAAAGAGGATTAACATATGCGTACGTTTAGTGGCAAACGTAGTGCGCTGGCGTTGGCTATCGCCGGTATCACAGCACTGTCGGGTCTGGTCGTTGTTCCGCAGGCACAGGCCGAAGGTTTTATTGATGATTCAACCCTGACGGGCGGCATTTATTACTGGCAGCGCGAGCGCGACCGTAAAGATGTCACCGACGGAGATAAATACAAAACCAACCTTTCTCACGCGACCTGGAACGCCAACCTGGATTTCCAGTCCGGCTATGCAGCAGATATGTTCGGTCTCGATGTGGCGGCGTTTACTGCGATTGAAATGGCAGAAAACGGCGACAGCGGCCATCCAAACGAAATCGCTTTCTCGAAAAAGAACAAAGGCTACGATGAAGACTACTCCGGCGATAAGAGCGGAATCAGTCTGTACAAGGCCGCCGCGAAATTCAAATACGGTCCAGCCTGGGCACGTGCCGGTTATATTCAGCCTACCGGTCAGACGCTGTTAGCGCCGCACTGGAGCTTTATGCCGGGTACCTATCAGGGTGCCGAAGCTGGCGCAAACTTTGACTACGGCGATGCGGGCGCACTGAGCTTCTCCTATATGTGGGCCAACGAATATAAAGCGCCATGGCACACTGAGGTTGATAAATTCTACCAGGGCGATAAAAAGACCAAAGTCGATTATCTCCATTCTGTCGGCGCAAAATATGATTTCAAAAATGACCTGGTGCTGGAAGCTGCATTTGGTCAGTCCGAAGGCTATGTCGATCAGTACTTCGCCAAAGCCAGCTACAAGTTTGATTTAGGTGGCAATCCGTTCTCCACCAGCTACCAGTTCTACGGTGCGCGTGACAAAGTCGATGACCGCAGCGCCAGCGATATCTATGACGGAACCGCCTGGTTGCAGGCGTTGACCTTCGGCTACAAAGTGGCGGAAGTGGTTGACCTGCGTCTGGAAGGAACCTGGGTTAAGGCTGAAGGGCAGCAAGGGTTCTTCCTGCAACGTATGACGCCAACCTATGCGTCGTCCAACGGTCGTCTGGATATCTGGTGGGATAACCGTTCAGACTTCAACGCCAACGGCGAAAAAGCGGTCTTCTTTGGCGCGATGTATGACCTGAAGAACTGGAACCTGCCGGGCTGGGCCGTCGGGGCTTCCTATGTGTATGCCTGGGACGCGAAACCGTCTACCTGGCAGAGCAGCCCGGATGCGTACTACGACAAAAACCGTACCATCGAAGAGTCTTCATACAGCCTGGATGCGGTCTACACCCTGCAGGACGGTCGTGCGAAAGGCACCATGTTTAAACTGCACTTCACCGAATATGACAACCACTCCAACATCCCGAGCTGGGGCGGCGGTTACGGCAACATCTTCCAGGATGAGCGCGACGTGAAGTTCATTGTGATTGCACCGTTCACCATCTTCTAATGCCATCAGCGGCAGGCCTTGTGCCTGCCGCATCGTTGAGGACCCTGCTATGAAAAAACTGATACTCATCGCCGTAATGGCCTCGGGACTGGTGGCCTGCGCACCGTCAACGGCCCCGAAAGAAGACAGCCGGTTGAAAGAGGCATATAGCGCCTGTATCAACACGGCACAGGGATCGCCAGAAAAAATCGAAGCCTGCCAGAGCGTGCTGGATGTGCTGAAAAAAGAAAAGCAGCATCAACAGTTTGCGAATCAGGAAAGTGTTCGCGTGCTGGATTATCAGCAGTGTATTCAGGCGACACGTACCGGTAACGATCAGGCTGTGAAAGCCGATTGCGATAAGATCTGGCAGGAAATTCGCAGTAACAATACGGCGAAGTAAGCGTCAGAGACCACATAAAGCGGGCGGAGAGAGATCTCCGCCCGTTTGCGTTTCAGAGCTTATTATCAGCCGTCTGATAACCACGGCTGAGACGAACAAACAGCATTGCCGTCGCGGCGAGCCCGCACAGCGCAGCGCACATGAGCCACCACCCCGGAGAACTCTTATCGCCGGTCAACTGGACCAATGCGGTAGAGATGGCTGGCGTCAGGCCGCCGAAAATTGCCGTGGCGAGACTAAAGGCCAGTGAAAAACCCACGGTTCGGACATACACCGGCATCACTTCGGTTAGTGCGGCTACCATCGCGCCGTTGTACATGCCGAAGAAGAACGAGAACCAGAGCAGCACCAGCGTCATGCGGGTGAAGTCGGGTGCAGCGGTAAGCCAGTTCATGACCGGCCAGGTAGTGATGAGGGCGAGCAAGGTGATGCCCATCAGCACCGGACGACGCCCGATCCGGTCAGAGATGGCGCCGCCAATCGGCAGCCAGATGAAGTTAGAAATCCCCACCAGCATGGTGACTACCAGGCTGTCACGCGCGCTCAGGTTCAACACCGTTCTCCCGTAAGTGGGGGTATAAACGGTAATAAAATAAAAGGTCGTGGTCGTCATCGCCACCAGCAGGGTACCCGCGGTGATAATGCGCCAGTTTTTAGCAATGGTGGTAAAAATTTCCCGGGTGTCGGGGCGGTGTTTACGTTGTAAAAAGGCTTCCGTTTCCTGTAGCGAACGTCGAAGAACAAAAATCAGCGGAATAATCATACAGCCAATGAAGAACGGGATTCGCCAACCCCATTCGGAGATTTCATCGTGTCCCAGCGTGGCATTCAGACCGTAACCGATCAGCGCGGCGACCACGATCGCCACCTGCTGGCTGGCCGATTGCCAACTGGTGTAAAAGCCTTTATTGCCTGGCGTGGCGATCTCAGAAAGATAAACAGAGACGCCACCCAGTTCGACGCCGGCAGAAAATCCCTGTAGCAGACGTCCCACCAGGACCAGCACGGGAGCCAGCAGGCCGATAGTCTGATAACCCGGAACGAGGGCGATGAGCAGCGTGCCGCAACCCATAATCGCCAGGGTGACCATCAACCCCTTCCGTCGGCCAATCCGGTCAATATACGCCCCCAGTACAACTGCCCCAATGGGGCGCATTAAAAAACCGGAGCCAAAAACGGCAAAGGTCAGCATGAGGCCAGCGAACTCACTTTCGGCGGGAAAAAACGTCTTTGCAATATAGGTGGCGTAAAAACCAAACAGAAAAAAATCGAACTGTTCGAGAAAATTACCGCTGGTCACACGCAGTATTGCGCCGAACGTGCCGGCGCGCGATGGTTGTTGAGTCATTGAGGTTGCTCCACTGTCTTATCATAATTATGTATAGAGGTAAGAGTGTGCGGGTCAGTCGCCTGCGACCCCCGCCTGTTTTCCACGTCGCTTCTCAATCGCCCATTTGAGTAAAGACGCGCAGCGGTAAAATCCGTGGGCAAATTTTCCGTATGGGATGGTCAAAAAAAGTGCCATGACCACGCCAAGATGGAGGGCAAGCAGGATCCCCATCCATGAGGTGTCTCTTCCCGCCAGCAGACCTAAACCGGTCAGGCTGGTCAGGAGCAGCAGTAAAATAAAGCCGCGATCCATCGGTTTCTGTCGCGCGTCGCCATGCAGTGGCGAGCGCTTAAGGTTTAACCACAGCAGGCCTGTCGGGCCGACAATTAAACCGATTCCTCCGAGCGTGCCAAGCATGACCGGCGCGCTGAAGAACGGGTAGGGGGCTTCCCATCCGGCGAAATAGTGATAACCGGTCGCCACCACGGTCGCGGCGAAACAGAGCATAAAGCCGTAGAAGGTGAAATGGTGGAAACGACGACGCATCAACGTGAAAGCATCGTCCGCGTCGTTGCAGCCTTTGCCATGTCCACCGTCGAGGTATTTCAGCGTCAGCACATTGTGTGAGGCTTCGGCTATTTCCGCCGGACGCGGCCCGACGGGAGAGATCTCGCGCCAGAAGCGGATCACCCCTGCCATCAGTAAACCGATCGCCAGCATGAAAACCGAGCCAAACATCCATGCCAGCAGGTTGTGCGGGAAAATTTGGTAGAAATCACCGGCCAACGGCGGGTGGAGCAGCGATCCCTTCAGCCCCATCGCGAGGAGTAAAAAGAGGATCAGACCAAAGACCAGCGCCAGCGTCACGGTGACGCCAGCCCGGCGATACAGCGCCCCGAAGGCCGCCGGTTGTGCGTAGTGTTGATACGTTTCCAGACGCACTTCCGCCATCGCTTTCGGTACGTTGATCGCAAACTCATGCGGCGGTGCATACTGGCAGGCGTGCAGGCAGGCGCCGCAGTTATGGCACAGGTTTGCCAGATAATTAATGTCGGCTTTGCCAAATTCCAGTCGTTGAGTCATCGCCGGGAACACGGCGCAAAACCCTTCGCAATAGCGACAGGCGTTACACACCTGCATCACCCGCTCGACTTCAGCCTCTGGCTCGGTGAGGATTTTGGCTTCGATGATCAGTTTTTCAAGCTGCTTCATGATGCGCCTCCTTACGTGCTGCCTGCGCGGCTTCTTTACCTGCGATGCGACCAAACGTGGTGCCGATGGACATGCCGACACCGGCGGTATAGCCCTTGCCCAGTACGTTGCCTGCCATCATCTCACCGGCAACGAACAGGTTACGGCTGGGGACGCCTGCAAAATGGACCGCAGCATGTTCATTCACTTTCAGTCCCAGATAGGTAAAGGTGATCCCTGGTCGCAGGGCATAGCCGTAGTAGGGAGGTGTATCAATGGGGCGCGCCCAGTGGGTTTTCGGTGGCGTCAGGCCCAGCGTTGCGCAGTCGTCCAGCGTCGTGTGATCAAACTGACCCGGCTGACAGGACTGGTTGTAGTGCTCCACGGTATGGGTAAAGCGTTCGGGATCCAGCCCTAGCTGGCGGGCCAGTTCATCCAGCGTATTGGCCTGTGCGCCGGGGAAAACTGGCGGCATAAAGTGGCCGATCGCTTTGCTGTCGATGATGGAGTAGCCAATCTGCCCTGGCTGGTGGGCAACCAGACGCCCCCAGATGGCATAACGTTTCGGCCAGAAATCTTCGCCTTCATCGTAAAAGCGTTCCGCATCCCGGTTGACTACCACGCCAAGTGAGACGCAATCCACGCGCGTGCAAATGCCGCCATCATACAGCGGGGCCCGGGCATCAATCGCCACACAGTGGGACTGGGATGGATCGCCGATGATGTCAGCCCCGGCGTCGATCATAAATTTGAGCAAGACGCCCTGATTAAAGCGGGTGCCGCGAATGAGGAAGTTATCGGCTGGCCATTCGCCGCGTGCGTTCTCTCCCCAGGCGTCACGCAGCCATTCGCGATTGGATTCAAATCCACCGGCGGCGAGTACGCAGGCTTTTGCCTCAATGCGCTCGTGACCTGCCAGGGCTGCGACGAAATCGCCATGATGCAATTCAAGCGCCTGCACCGGCGTGTTGTAGCGAATCTGTACCCCCAGCTTTTCTGCGCTGCGGTAATAAGCGTTCACGAGGGCTTTACCGCCGCCCATGAAAAAGGCATTGGTACGCGCGACGTGCAGCGCACCAGAGAGTGGGGGCTGAAAATTGACACCATGCTGGCGCATCCAGTCGCGACACTGTGAAGAGGTACGGATCACCAGGCGCGCCAACGCTTCATTGGTATTGCCTTCGGTGACACGCCAGAGATCCTGCCAGAACTCCTCTTCGGGATAACTCTCAACCAGCACATCCTGTGGCGCATCGTGCATACAGCGTAAATTGCGCGTGTGTTGGGAGTTGCCGCCGCGCCATTCCCGGGGCGCGGCCTCTAACAGCAACACGGAAGCTCCTGCCTCACGGGCGGTTAAGGCGGCACATAACGCGGCATTACCACCGCCAATCACCAGTACATCAACCATCGTCTACTCCATTACCATTTAACTATTTGTTAAATTTGTAATTGAAATGTATACGTACAGGTTGTATGGGCGCTATGGCGGGAAGCTAAAGACCTGTTTAGTGAGCGTAAAGGGTCGCACCCGGCCAACTGCCGGTTTCCACAAGTTCACGCATCACTTTTGTGAGTATCACGCGGGCTGCAAGACCGGCGGGGGTGAGTTCATCGTCAGACAGACTGACCAGAAAATTAGGGCGGCTGAGTATGGGATTATGGACGCCAATCACTCTCAGCGCTTCCCTCTCAAGATGCGAAATGGCAGCACCTGGTTGCAACGTGGCGCCAAGTCCGCTGCGAACGGCGCGCATCAGTAACGTCAGGCCATCAATTTCCGTGGCGATATCCACCTTCAGTCCGTGTTCCTGACAAATGGCCTCCAGTCGGCCGCGCAGTCCGTGGCCCAGGCTTGGCATGATCAGGGGAATATTCGCCAGTTGAGCAGGGGTTATGGTGTCATCCGGAATCGCCGCCAGCAGGTCATGCGTGCCAATCAGAAAAAGTCGCTCTTCGAGAACCGGCCTGGCGCTCCAGCGCAGGATCTTCTCTTTCTGAAAAACAACGGCCAGATCAATCTGACGGGTGTTGATCATCCGTTCCAGATTACCCGACAGGCTTTCCACCACATGCAGGCGAACGTCGGCGTAATGTTCCCGCATGGCATGAATAAACGGCATTCCCAGGACGGAGGCCGTGCTGGGGGCCATACCGACGCTGACGTGTCCGGACAGACGCGCATCGCGCGCGGCCAGAATAGCATCATCAGCATGACGCAACGCCAGCTGTGCCTGCGAGTAAAAGGCCAGACCGGCGGGTTGGCGTTACGCCACGCGAGGTTCGCTGCAACAGACGAATGGCGAGTTCGTTTTCCAGCCGCGTCATCTGCTGGCTGAGCGCGGAGACGCCGATGTCGAGATCGAGCGCCGCGCTGCCCATACTGCCGGTTTCCACAATACGGACAAAATAACGTAGCTGGCGAAGTTCCATTTCGATTCTCCGGACAAGGCAGGGGGAGATTTTACATTAAAGCAACATGCTGTCAGAAGAAAGCGCAGAGTGGCGAATGGCGCGCATAAAAAAAGCCAACCGACAGGTTGGCTTTTCAGAATAGTGCAAATTATTTCGCGTCGTGCGCGTGTTCGTCTTCGCGGCAATCGCCTTCAGCGCAGTGGCCGTACAGATAAAGGCTATGGTTCGTCAGACGAATGCCATGTTTTGCTGCGATCTCACGCTGGCGTGCTTCAATAGAATCATCACTGAATTCGATCACTTTGCCGCAATCGAGGCAAATAAGGTGATCGTGATGATGCTGCTGGGTCAGCTCAAAAACGGATTTGCCGCCTTCAAAATTGTGGCGGGTTACGATCCCGGCGTCATCAAACTGGTTCAGCACGCGATACACGGTCGCCAGACCAATTTCTTCACCCATGTCGATCAGTCGTTTATATAAATCTTCCGCACTGACGTGATGGTTTTCCGGTTCCTGAAGAACTTCCAGAATCTTTAAACGAGGAAGCGTTACTTTCAGGCCAGCCTTCTTTAATGCGGTATTGTTGTCAGTCATGCGGAATCTGTCCTGTTGCTAAACGATTCACTTCATACAAGAAGTGACAGAAATTGCACTCGAGATAATGCGTTTCATTATAGGACTGCCGTGTCTAAATGAAAACTGCAAGCCTCTGGCAAATGTTAATAAATAGTCGGTATTGCCTGGAAATGAGAGCGCCACCTAAAAACTCCCGCACATTGTACAGGGATGGGCAAGAAAGTTACAAATTTGTAGCAATTATTTTGATTGGTTCTGTCTATTGATGCGGCGCAAACATTGTCTGCGCCGCCGTACATCAGGCGTTGATGATCTCGTCGAGGTGCAGTTCTTCAGAAATCTGCTTCACCCATTTTTCCACGCGCTCGGCGGTCAGTTCCGGCTGACGGTCTTCGTCAATCGCCAGACCGACAAAATGGTCGTCATCCGCCAGACCTTTGGAGGCTTCAAAATGATAGCCTGCGGTCGGCCAGTGACCCACGATAGTTGCACCGCGCGGCTCAATGATATCGCGGATCGTGCCTAACGCGTCGCAGAAGTATTCTGCATAATCTTCCTGATCGCCGCAGCCGAACAGTGCGACCAGTTTGCCGTTAAAATCAATGTCTTCGAGGGTAGGGAAGAAGTCATCCCAGTCGCACTGCGCTTCACCGTAGTACCAGGTTGGAATGCCAAGCAGCAGAATGTCGTAGCCTTCGAGATCTTCTTTGCTGCTTTTTGCAATGTCATGCACATCGGCAACGTCTTTACCAAGCTGTTTTTGAATCATTTTTGCGATATTTTCGGTGTTCCCGGTGTCGCTGCCGAAAAAGATGCCAGTGATTGCCATGAGTAAAGTAACCTCTTGAAACTTATTGAAATGGTGGTGGCGAATTGCCCACAGATAAGGGCAATCATAGCAGAACAGTCAGGTATGCGGAAATAGCAAACGCATACGAGTGCACTCCATGCTACATGAAAGTGGGAAATGGGATGATTTCAGGCAAGATCCTGGCCGCGTAGTGCCGCCAGTTGGGCCATCAATATCTCTTCGATCAGTTCACTGCGGCTCATCTCTCGGGATTCCGCCAGCTCATTCAACGCATCAACCGCTTCCGCGTTGAGTTTGAGTTCGACACGCTTAAGACCGCGAACTTTGTCGCGTTTGAGTTGATTACGCTTATTAATGCGCAGCTGTTCATCGCGCGAAAGCGGATTGGTTTTCGGTCGTCCCGGGCGACGCTCGTGCGCGAACAGATCTAGTGTCGTACGGTCCGTTTGTTCTTTGGCCATGATATTGGTGACTTCGGGGAAACAATCAGCCAGGCCTCTGCCCGGATGGATAGCGCGCCATCATACATCAGCGAATGAGGCGCGCCAACGTTCGCACGCGTAATCGCGCACGGACGCTGAGTTTTTAATCAGTTAGCCGTTTCATTAAGATAACGACGGATGGCGCGCAGCACCGCCTCCGGTTTTTCGGCATGCACCCAGTGACCGGCTCCGGCAATGACGTGCGCACGCGCCTGCGGGAACTGCGCCAGTAAATCGGCGCGATATGCTTCGGTGACATAAGGGGAGTTGCCGCCGGGAATAAACAGTGCCGGATGATCCCAGGCCGGTATTGTCTCCCAGCCGACGATATGCGGATACTGCTCCCACAGCACCGGCACGTTGAAGCGCCATTCGCCGTCAACGAACGATTTCAGCAAAAACTGAATCACACCTTCTTCATTAAGATGTTCGCGCATGATTGCAGCCGCCTGCTGACGGGTCTTTGCCGGCGATGCCGTCACCGCGTTGATGGCGGTGAAAATTTCGTCATGGCGACGGACGTGGTAATCCACCGGGGCAATATCGATCGCCACTAAACGGGCGATGCGTTCCGGGGCCAGCGCGCTGAGCGCCATCACCGCTTTTCCCCCCATCGAATGACCAATAAAGGTGGCTTTTTCGATGTGTTGCGCATTCAGCGTATCTAACAGATCCTGCGCCATTGCCGGGTAGTTCATCACCGGGTCGCGCGGAGAAAGGCCGTGATTACGCATATCGACCTGAATGATGTCATGGTCGTTCACCAGGTCACGAGCCAGCACGCCCAGATTGTCCAGGCTGCCAAATAAACCGTGAACCAGTACGATGGGATAATTATTGTGCAGGTTTTGTGCGGATTGCGCTCGGATATTCAATTTCATGGCAAAGTTCTTTTTTTCGCTCTGTCGGGTTAGGGTATTATGTTGACCATTCTGCCACTGGGCTGCAACCACTTCGGTTTTCTCCGAGTTTTTTGTTCAGCCGGGTTTGACGCTATTCGCTGTTGGGATTTGCCCCTATACTCCCAACGATTTGTATTTCAGATCAGATAAGACACCGCACTGGATTAAGATGAAAACGATTGAAGTTGATGATGAACTCTACAGCTATATTGCCAGCCACACGAAGCATATCGGCGAGAGCGCATCCGAGATTTTACGGCGTATGTTGAAGTTTTCCGCCGCATCACAGCCCGTCACGCCAGTGACAAAAGAGGTTCGCGTCGCGCAGCCGGTTGTTGCCGAGGCGAAACCCGTCAATCTTGTCAAAGATAAAGTGCGCGCTATGCGTGAACTGCTTCTGTCCGATGAATATGCCGAACAGAAGAAGGCCGTTAACCGCTTTATGCTGGTGCTGACTACACTCTATACACTGGATCAACACGCGTTTGCTGAGGCAACGGAATCGTTGCATGGCCGTACGCGTGTCTACTTCGCGGCTGATGAACAGACGCTACTGAAAAACGGTAACCAGACCAAACCCAAACACGTGCCCGGCACGCCGTATTGGGTGATCACCAACACCAACACCGGCCGTAAATGCAGCATGATTGAGCACATCATGCAGTCAATGCAATTCCCGGCGGAATTGATTGAAAAGGTTTGCGGAACAATTTAATCCATGCAGAGAAGGACCAGGCAATGGCAATCCACGACCGCGCAGGCAAACCTGCGCAACAGAGTGATTTGATTAACGTCGCGCAACTGACGTCACAATACTATGTACTGAAGCCCGCAAAAGGAAATGCGGAACACGCGGTGAAGTTCGGCACCTCCGGACACCGTGGCAGTGCAGGCCGTCATAGCTTCAACGAGCCCCATATTCTGGCGATTGCGCAGGCTATCGCGGAAGAACGTGCAAAAAATGGCATTACGGGTCCGTGCTACGTGGGGAAAGATACTCACGCACTGTCTGAACCGGCGTTTATCTCCGTGCTGGAAGTGCTCGCAGCGAACGGTGTCGACGTGATTGTTCAGGAGAACAACGGTTTTACCCCCACGCCCGCGGTGTCGAATGCCATTCTGGTCCACAACAAAAAAGGCGGTCCGCTGGCTGACGGTATTGTGATTACGCCGTCCCACAACCCGCCGGAAGATGGTGGCATTAAATACAACCCGCCTAACGGTGGCCCGGCAGATACCAACGTCACGAAAGTGGTGGAAGATCGCGCGAATGCGCTGTTGGCTGACGATCTGAAAGGCGTGAAGCGTATTTCTCTGGATGCGGCGCTGGCGTCCGGTCATGTCAAAGAGCAGGACCTGGTACAGCCGTTCGTTGAGGGGCTGGCGGATATCGTCGATATGGCGGCGATCCAGAAAGCCGGTCTGACGCTGGGCGTGGATCCGCTGGGCGGTTCCGGTATTGAATACTGGAAGCGTATCGCAGAGCATTACAAACTGAATCTGACCATCGTAAACGATCAGGTTGATCAGACTTTCCGCTTTATGCATCTCGATAAAGATGGCGCAATCCGTATGGACTGTTCCTCTGAATGTGCCATGGCCGGTTTGCTGGCGCTGCGCGATAAGTTCGACCTGGCGTTCGCCAACGATCCGGATTATGACCGTCACGGTATCGTCACTCCGGCGGGGCTGATGAATCCGAACCACTATCTGGCGGTGGCTATCAACTACCTGTTCCAGCATCGTCCGCAGTGGGGCAAAGACGTGGCTGTCGGTAAGACGCTGGTCTCTTCGGCAATGATTGACCGCGTGGTTAACGATCTGGGTCGTAAACTGGTCGAAGTTCCGGTGGGCTTTAAATGGTTCGTTGATGGTCTGTTTGATGGCAGCTTCGGCTTTGGCGGCGAAGAGAGCGCGGGAGCATCCTTCCTGCGTTTCGACGGTACGCCGTGGTCTACTGATAAAGATGGGATCATCATGTGCCTGCTGGCAGCGGAAATTACTGCCGTCACCGGGAAGAATCCGCAGGAGCACTATAACGAGCTTGCCGCCCGTTTTGGTGCGCCGAGCTACAACCGTCTGCAGGCAGGCGCAACGTCGGCACAAAAAGCGGCGCTGTCTAAACTGTCTCCGGAGATGGTCAGCGCCAGTACGCTGGCTGGTGACCCGATCACCGCGCGTCTGACGGCGGCACCAGGTAATGGTGCGTCGATTGGCGGTCTGAAAGTCATGACCGACAACGGTTGGTTCGCGGCGCGCCCGTCTGGTACAGAAGATGCGTACAAGATCTATTGCGAGAGCTTCCTCGGCGAAGAACATCGCAAACAGATCGAGAAAGAAGCGGTCGAAATCGTCAGCGAAGTGTTGAAAAACGCCTGAGCTGGAAAGCCGCATTAAAAAAGGAGCCGTAAGGCTCCTTTTTTATTTCCGAACACTTTTCCCGTAGGCTGCTGCCGGTGCTGTTTGATTGCCTGATGGCGCTACGCTTATCAGGCCTACGCTCGCACGTTGGCGGAAGTCCGCGTGGTTACTGGGGGAGCTTATACGCCTGACGCGCTAATAACTTCCAGTCTCCGGCGCTGTCTTTTTTCATCACCAGCATCACGCCGATTTTTACTTCGCCAGGTTTTCCACTGTCGTTGGTTTTGGCCTCCAGAATATGGCGGACAATCGCGACATCGCCATCAATCTGCACAGTCTGGTCGTTCAGATTCAGAGTTTTAAATTGTGATTTTCCGGTCACGATAGCGTCAACAAATTCGGCGTTATTTTCAATTCTTCCACTGGAGTGACCATAGCTCAGAGAAGGTAACCCCACTTTTTCCAGACTGGATTTTTCACCGCTCAGCATCGCCTGACGCATGCTTTCTACAGCATTTGTCACCGCGTTAACGTCTGTACTCTGCGCAAAGCAAGAGCTGCTTAACAGCAAGAGCGCCATACAAAAGGCTTTTTTCATGTCCATCTCCTGATAGATGTTTTCGGTCTTAGTCGACCCCTGAACCTAATAAAACATTGTCACGACATTCAGGAAATAAATAGAACATGCATTCATTAAAAATAAAACCGCGTTTTAATGATGGGTGTCACAGACCGTGAAAAAGGTTAGCGTCGGGCCGGACGAGGTACGGCTGGTATTGTTGAAGGCGCTTTGCTTATCAGGTTTATGAAAACGGTGTGGCTACTGCGGTATGCCGCCGACAGGTTAATGTCTGGCAGTCAATGCGAACTACGCATACCGCTTTCATCATCTCTTCACGATAATGGAACGTTTTTTCTGGTACAACCTGACGCATTATCACGTTCAGACCGTGTTCCATCTCGCGTCGTGGCAGGGCAATGGATGCCTTTCCGCTGGCAATAATACTGGTATATGCGTAGCTATAATCGCAGGCTTCTTCAGCCTCCATCAGCTGGTGGTCGCCATCAATCTCGATACTGATTGCCGGATTTCTACGTAACAGACGCATCTTTTTCCCGTTACGTGCGCCGTGGAACCAGAAAGTCCAGCGCCCGTCCTGATACTCATAACCAAAATTGACGGGCACAATATACGGACTGGTCTCATCGTTGAGCGCTATCCGGCAAATCGGGTGATTTTTGATAATGGCGAGAATGTCATCAGGATCGCTGACGATACGTTCTGGATTACTCATGATTGCTGTCTTAAACAGGAAGTTGAGGGAACCGGACCGCAGTTGCCTGCAGTCCGGGATGGGGTATTAACCGTGCTTATTTTTCAGTTCAAAGCGCGGTGAAACCAGACCGTACAGCGTCCAGCCGAGGAAGGTCACGATGGAACCGTACAGCATCGCTTCTTCACCTGACGAGTAGAGTGCATAGAAGCTATACATCGCACCGATGAAGGCCACGAAGTTTGCCGATTTCGCCTTCGCTGCAGGTACATTCGCTACTCTCTGGATGATCACCAGTGCGGCCATCGACAGAATATACGGAATGATGTTCGTCACCACGGCCAGGTTGACCAGCACGTTAAACTGACTGTTCAGCGACGGGCTGATGGTCATCAGCGATAAGCCGCTCTGGATGATGACGATCGCGAGCATCCCCTGAACCGGCGCATCGACTTTGGTCACGCGAGAAAAGATTTTCGGGAAATAACCTTCATCGGCAGAGGATTTAAAGACCTGCGCAATGGTGAACTGCCAGCCCAGCAACGAACCGCAGCAGGACATGATCATCAGCGCCATGATCACTTTACCCACTTCCGGTGTGAACATCTGCGCAAACGCCAGACCAAACGGCGCGGTGGAGTTCGCCAGATCCATGTTAGGCACAATCCCGGCAATCACGTTGGTCGAGACGATGTAGATCACCGCCGCGCCCAGCGTTCCGCCCAGTACGGCAATCGGGACGTTCTTTTCGGGGTTTTCCACTACTTCTGCGTTCGCACAGGCGGATTCCAGACCAAGGAACGCCCACAGCGTCATCGCGATAGACGAACCGACGGCGGTAAAGAACGGTACGTGATGCGGGTTCCACGAGTTGGCATACAGCGTTGGGCTAAACCAGAACCAGCCGATGATGCACAGACCGACAACCGGAATGATCACCCCCCAGACAGTGATACTGCTGATCTGCCCGGTAATGCGCGCACCGCCAAAGTTGGCGACCGTACAGATCCACAGTACGCCAATGGTGGCGAGACCGATTTGCACCGGGGAGAGGGAGGCGCCGAAAAGTTCGGTACCGTAACCCACGGCGGAGATCGCGATGGCGACGTTGGCAATCAACAGCGATACCCCATAGGTGTAGTTCGCCATAAAGTTACCGGATTTACCAAACGCATATTCCGCGTAGCCGCCCATACCGCCTGATTTACGGCTGAACATTCCGCACTTGGCGAACGCCCAGGCCAGCGCCATGGACCCGACGGCAGTCACCAGCCAGGAGATAATCGAAATGGTGCCGACTTCAGCCAGTTTGGTCGGCAGCATGATGATCCCGGAGCCCATCATATTGACCATGGTCAGGATGGTGAGCTGCATCACGCCCATTTTATTGGATTTGGCTTTACTCATAATGCTTCTCCTTTCAACAGGCCGTTTTGTGCTTCACGCGGTTTAATCACGTAGCACCACACCTGTTTGCGACCATCACACTCGTTGATGTACACACCCTGAAGTTCCGGCGCGAAACCGGGCAGCAGGTTGATCCCTTCTTCCAGCGCGCTGAAGTAACGCAATACCGCACCGCCCCAGACTTCCCCCGGAACCACGCACAGCACGCCCGGTGGGTAAGGGAGCGCGCCTTCAGCGGCAATACGGCCTTCGGCCTCAGGCAGCGGCACCAGATCCACTTCACCGCGCAGATAGGCGTAGTTGGCATCCTGCGGATTCATGCTGACGCGCGGGAAATGCGACTTGCGGAACATCTCTTTTTGCAGTTGCTTCACGTTGTGACGCGCATACAGGTCGTGCATTTCCTGGCACAACTGGCGCAGGGTGTAACCGGCATAGCGCGCTTCGTGCTGTTTGTAGATAGACGGCAGGACTTCCGCCAGCGGCGCGTCAGACTCCAGCAGTCGCTCGAAGCGTACCAGCAGGGCGACGAGCTGTTGCAGTTTCGCCATGTCTTCCGCCGGGGTCAGCAGGAACAGGATCGAGTTGAGGTCGCATTTTTCCGGGACCACGCCATTTTCGCGCAGGAAGTTGGCAAGGATAGTCGCCGGGACGCCGAAGGTATCGTATTCGCCATTGCGTGCGTTGATACCCGGGGTGGTCAGCAGCAGTTTGCAGGGGTCAACAAAGTATTGATGCTCGGCATAACCTTCAAACGCATGCCAGTGTTCACCGGGAACAAAGTGGAAGAAGCGCAGATCGTTGGCGATTTCCGCAGTCGGATAAGATTGCCACGGTTTACCATCAACCAGTTCCGGAACAAAGGGACGGATATGATGGCAGTTGTCGAGGATCAGCTTACGGGCGTCAATACCATTAGCGACGCAATCCATCCACATGTTGCGGCCGCTGACGCCTTCGTGCATTTTGGCGTTAATGTCCAGCGCGGCAAACAGCGGATAGAACGGACTGGTGGAGGCGTGCATCATGAACGCGTTATTCATGCGTTTATGCGGCACATAGCGCGACTGCCCTTTGATATGGCTGTCTTTTTTGTGAATTTGCGAGGTCTGGGAGAAGCCCGCTTGCTGTTTGTGAACGGACTGAGTCACCAGAATGCCCGGATCGTTTTCGTTCAGTTCCAGCAGGAGTGGAGAACAATCCGCCATCATCGGGATAAACTGCTCATAGCCCACCCAGGCGGAGTCGAACAGGATGTAATCGCAAAGGTGACCAATTTTATCCACCACCTGACGGGCGTTATAAATCGTGCCGTCATAGGTGCCCAACTGGATAACAGCAAGACGGAATGGACGTGCGTCGCGAGCCCGCTGCGGCGCCACTTCGCTCACCAGTTCGCGCAGGTAGTTCTCTTCAAAGCAGTGGGCATCGATCCCGCCGATAAAGCCGTACGGGTTACGTGCGGTTTCCAGATAGACCGGCGTTGCGCCCGCCTGCAATAACGCGCCGTGGTGGTTTGACTTATGGTTGTTACGGTCGAAGAGCACCAGATCGCCGGGAGTCAGCAGCGCGTTCAGCACCACTTTGTTGGACGAAGATGTTCCGTTCAGCACAAAGTAAGTTTTATCCGCATTAAACACTTTCGCCGCGTGTTGCTGAGCGATGCATGGCGCGCCTTCGTGGATCAGCAAATCGCCCATTGCCACATCGGCATTACACAGGTCGGAGCGGAAAAGCGTTTCGCCAAAATACTCCACAAACTGATTACCAGCCGGATGACGACGGAAAAACTCGCCGCCCTGATGTCCGGGGCAGTCAAATGCGCTATTTCCCTGGTTAACGTAGTCAACCAGCGCGCGGAAGAAGGGAGGACGTAATTGTGTTTCGTAATGGTTTGCAGCGGTTTCTAACTGACGGCCATAGAAAGCGGTACGGGCTTCATTGCATTCGAATACGCCAGAAATGCGCGGCAGGTGTTCTGCCGGTACGCGCTCTTCCTCTTCTGCGGCGATAAACACCGGAATACCGTAGCCGGTCGCGTCAATTTCATCGAGTTTCCCACGTTCAATATCATTGACAGACAACACCACGGCAGCTACGTCAATAAAATTACTTTCATCAACATTCACAATCGTGCGTTGTGTAGAAAAACAGTCAGGGCAAGAACGACTCACGGCAATTTTTAATTCAGACATTTTCATCTCTTTATTTTCAGATAATAGCAGGTCCTCAATTTCTCGAATGAGAAACTGATAACTCCGGAATAAAAGCAATGCTTGTCCCCTGATAAATAAATCAGTAAATTGCTTTTTTTAGGATGCAAAAAACCTTACCTGTCCGGTCACAGGTAAATCAAGGCTTAAGCAGAGTGAGCACTGAGGAATACAGGCGTGAGCCTGTGATACAGCGAGTCAGGAAGACCTGTATGCTGGAGTGCCCATAGTCGAAAGACTAACGGGCATTAAAGAAATGAAAGTCAAAGCTATTACGGTGGGCAAACATCATAATATGTGTTGTCCGCCTGATATGGGGCATTGTACGGCTATTGTTTTCCATTTTGATTACCTTTTCTTTATCAGTAGAAGGTGAAGGTATTTTATCCAGGAAAACGCCCCGATCCGTGAAGGAGATCAATAAAAAACGATCATTCGCAAAATATTTAGTCGTTTTTTATGCATGACTGACGATAAGATATCACCTTGTTTATTATTTGTTATAATTCTGTGTTCTTTATTTTCAGTGAGAATTGACCTGGTCAAAATAATATAATTATGGCCAGGTGGGAATAATAAAAAATAAATTTAAGAATTATTTAAAAATAATGAATAACCATTCACGGCATAAAACGATAGCCAATGCCGGTTTCGGTAATAAAGTGGCGGGGTCGCGCGGGATCGAGCTCCAGTTTCTGTCGCAAGTGACCCATATAAATACGCAAATAGTGGCTGTGCTCGACGGCGTTCGGTCCCCAGACCTGGTTCAACAACTGGCGCTGAGTCAGCACTTTTCCGGCGTTGTTGAGCAACACGGCCAGCAGGCGAAACTCAATCGGCGTTAAATGGATTTCTGTTTCACCGCGATGAATCAGATGCGCGGCGAGATCCACCACCACATCGGAAAAGCGCACAACCGGTTCGGGAGAGGGAGTGGCGGAATGACGACGCAGGGCAACACGCAGGCGTGCCTGTAATTCGCCAATGCCAAAAGGTTTGCTCAGATAGTCGTCGGCCCCCGCATCCAGCGCGGCAATTTTGTCGCTCTCCTCGCTGCGCGCAGAGAGCACGATCACCGGGACGGCGCTCCACTGTCGCAGGTCGCGAATGAAATCAATGCCGTCGCCATCCGGCAGACCGAGATCGAGAATAATGAGATCGGGCTTGCGCGTTGCCGCCTCCAGTAAACCGCGCTGAAGGGTCTCGGCGTCATACACGCGCAGCCCATCGGCTTCCAGCGCGGTACGCAGAAAGCGGCGAATGGCCTGCTCATCTTCAACAATCAGAACGTTTGTCACATATCCTCATGAAAATCTTCAAGTTCTGGTGGAGCGTCTTGTCGGAGTGTAACACGGAAACAGGCGCCGCCCTGAGGGCGATTATAGACGGCAATCGACCCGCCATGCACTTCCACTATCGCCCGACAGATGGCCAGCCCCAACCCGACGCCCGGCACCGCCGACTCTTTGTTCCCCCGGGCGAATTTATCGAACACGCGCTGCTCCTGTCCTTGCGCAATGCCTGGCCCATTATCCCAGACGTCGAGTTGCAGATGTTCGTCTTCAACGTACGCGTCGATGCCGATCTCCGCCTGCGGTCCGGCATATTTGATGGCATTCTCCAGCAGATTAATCAGTACCCGTTCGAACAGCGGGCCATCGACGTGAATGAGGGTCAGCGGCGCGGGCAGGGAGAGGTTTACCGGATGAAGCAGGCCTGGCTCCAGCATTTTCAGCGCGCTGCCCACCACTTCTTCCAGCGTCAGCCACTCTTTTTTGAGGTTGAAACCACCGGACTGAATCCGCGCCATATCCAACAGGTTATTCACCAGGCGAGTGGTATTCAGTACATGCTGGCGAATTTCGCTGGCCTGTCTGGCATGAGGCGAGCCTTCGCTGGCAAGATCGAGCGTGAGGATTTCCGCCTGACCAAACAGCACGGTCAGCGGGGTGCGCAGGTCGTGAGAAAGTGCCGCGAGCAGGGCGTTACGCAGGCTTTCCCGTTCGCTGGCCAGCCGCGCCTGCTCTTCGCTGGCGGTTAAGGTCAGACGTTCCAGCGCATTCGCCACCAGCAGAGTGAACGTTTCCAACAGTCGTTGCTGCTCCGGGATCATTAACTGACGCAGATTGCCCGGTTCGACAACCACCAGACCGTGGGTTTTGTCGGCGCTGCGTAACGGCAGGATCTGGTACGGCACGCCGGGCAGAGTATCAGTGCCGGCGCCTGCCGGTAACCCTTTATCAAAGCTCCAGCGGGCAATAGCATCATCCCAGGGCGTCATTCCCTGCTGGTGGGTGAGGGCGGCCAGTTTGCCCTCTTCATTCGGCAATAAAATCTGGCTGCGGGCATGAAAGGTGGAGGCAATAAATTGTTCGCTGGTACTGGCGATATCTTGCGCACGGCGTCCCATCGCCAGCGCTTTCGACATCTCATAAAGATGACGAGTACGCTGTTCCCGGTAGCGCGCAACGCGAGCCTGATAGCGCACGCCTGCCGTCAGGTTACCAACGACCAGCCCTACCGTTAGCATGACGCCGAAGGTGAGGAGATACTGCACATCCGAGACGGCAAGCGTGCCGCGTGGCGCAATGAAGAACAGATCAAAGCTGACCACGCTAATAAAGGTGGCAAACACCGACGGCCAGCGACCATAGAAGAGGGCGATAACCACTACACCGAGCAGATAGAGCATCACCAGGTTTGCGGCATCAAAGGCAGCCAGCCACTGGCTGGCAATAAAGGTCGTGAGGGCGCAGAGCGCGACGGCGACCAGGCCGCCCTGAATTTGTACGCGCCATTTGTCCTTAAAAGTGCGGGTGTCGGGCATAGATGTCAGCGCCCGAGCCGGCGGTTCGTCCAGGGCGACGACCATCAGATCCAGTTCCGGCGCACGTTTCGCCAGCCGGTCGGCAAAAGAATCGCGATGCCACCAGCGTCGCGTTGTCGTCCGCCCCAGCACTATTTTTCCCAGATTATGCTCGCGGGCGTAGCGGACCACCGCTTTATCTTCGCTGGGATCGGACAGTGTGGCGGTCTCCGCGCCTAGCTCTTGCGCCAGTCGCAGGGCGTGCAGAATATTGCGCCGCTGCTTTTCCGGCAGACGATGCAGCGCGGGGGTTTCGACATAGACGGCGTGCCAAACGCTGCCCAGTCGCGACGCCAACCGTGCGGCGGTGCGCACCAGTTTTTCACTGCCGGTGTTGTGACCAATGCAGAGCAGTATGGCGTCGCGGGTATGCCAGACTCTCTCTTCACCCGGACGACCGCGCCATGCGCGCATCTGATCGTCCACCCTGTCGGCGGTACGGCGCAACGCCAGCTCGCGTAGCGCAATTAAATTGCCCTTGCGGAAGAAGTGTTCGATGGCGCGCTCGGCCTGCCCGGCGATATAGACTTTGCCCTCTTTCAGGCGCTGACGCAGATCGTCAGGCGGTAAATCGACCAGCACCACCTCGTCGGCAGCGTCAAAAAACGGATCCGGTACGGTTTCGCGCACCTGAATCCCCGTCACGCCGCTGACCACATCGTTCAGGCTTTCGAGATGCTGCACGTTGACGGTGGTAAAGACATCAATCCCGGCGTCGAGCAGTTCTTCAATGTCCTGCCAGCGCTTGGGATGGCGTGAGCCAGGCGCATTACTGTGCGCCAGTTCATCCATTAAGATCAGCGCCGGACGGCGGGCGAGCGCGGCGTCGAGATCGAATTCACTGATATGACGTCCGTGGCGCGCCTGGCGTTTCAACGGCAGAATGCTGAGACCATCCAGCAGGGCGGCGGTCTCTTTGCGTCCGTGGGTCTCCACCACGCCAATCAGGATGTCGAGTCCCTGTGCGCGCAGGCGCTGGGCTTCAGCCAGCATCGACCAGGTTTTCCCGACGCCCGCACAGGCGCCGAAGAAGATTTTTAGTTTTCCCCGATGCGGGGCGACCGCCTGCTCAAGCAGGCGATCGGGGTCGGGGCGTACCGGTTCACTATTCGCCATTCATGCTGTCCAGCGATAAATTGAGTTCGACAATATTTACGACCGGTTGACCGATAAAGCTCACCAGCGGTTTCTGCGTGTATTCTGCAACCAGTCGCGTCACCTGTTCAATGGTGAGATGACGGGCCTGCGCCACGCGGGGGATTTGCCACACCACCGCAGCGGGCGTCAGGTTGTTGTCCAGACCGCTCGCGGAGGCAGTAACCAGTTCCACCGGTACGTTATGACTGGCCAGCGGGTTGGCGGCGCGCAGGGCGGCGACCCGGTTTTGCAGTTGTTTATCCAGTTCCGGGTTACTGGCGGCAAGATTACTGCCGCCGGATGCCATGGGATTATAGGGCATTTCAGCGGTGGCCGAAGGCCGTCCCTGGAAATAGCCTTCAGCGGTAAAGTTCTGCCCGATCAGTGCAGAACCCCGCACCCCGTGTTCATCCCGAATCAGTGAACCGTTGGCCTGATGCGGGAACCACCATTGTCCCAGCGCGGTGGTCAGTAGCGGATACGCGCCGCCCGTCAGCAGCAGCAGGAAAATCATTGTTGAAAACAACGGACGTAAAGCACTCATCAGACACCTCACACCAGACCCAGCAGGGTCAGCAGCAAATCGATCACTTTGATGCCGATAAACGGCACTACCAGCCCCCCCAGACCGTAAATCCACAGGTTACGGCGCAGCATGGCGGATGCGGAAAGCGGTTTGTAGCTAACGCCTTTCAGCGCCAGCGGGATCAGAAAGACAATAATCAAGGCGTTAAAGATCACCGCACTCAGAATGGCCGAGTCCGGCGAATGCAGACGCATAATGTTTAGCGCATTCAGTTGCGGATAGGTCGCGGCGAACGCGGCCGGAATGATGGCAAAATACTTCGCCACGTCGTTGGCGATACTGAAGGTGGTCAGTGAACCGCGCGTCATCAGCATCTGTTTGCCGATGTGCACCACTTCGATAAGCTTGGTCGGGTTGGAATCAAGATCGACCATGTTGCCCGCTTCTTTTGCCGCCTGCGTACCGGAGTTCATTGCCACCGCCACATCAGCCTGTGCCAGCGCCGGCGCGTCGTTGGTACCATCACCGGTCATCGCCACTAAGCGGCCCTCCGCCTGATACTGGCGGATCAGCGCCAGCTTGGCTTCCGGTGTCGCTTCGGCAAGGAAGTCATCCACACCCGCCTCGGCGGCGATGGCGGCGGCGGTCAGGCGGTTATCGCCGGTGATCATCACCGTTTTAATCCCCATTTTACGCAACTGGGAAAAACGCTCTTTTATCCCGCCTTTGACAATATCTTTCAGCGCGATCACGCCTAACACTCGCGAACCTTCCACCACCACGAGCGGCGTGGCGCCCAGACGGGCGACGCTGTCCACTTTCTGCTCGACATCCGCCGGGAACTGGCCGCCGCTGGCCTCAACGTGGCGACGGATGGCGTCGACGGAACCTTTACGAATCATCCGGTTGTCGATGTTAATGCCGCTCATCCGACTCTGAGCGGTAAAGGGGACGAAGGTGGCATGCAGCGACTGCACGTCGCGTTCGCGCAGATTAAAGCGCTGCTTGGCGAGGATCACGATGCTGCGACCTTCCGGCGTCTCATCGGCTAACGACGAGAGCTGAGCGGCGTCGGCCAGCGTTTTTTCATCGACACCCTGCGCAGGCAGGAAGTCTGAGGCCTGGCGGTTACCGAGAGTAATGGTGCCGGTTTTGTCCAGCAGCAGCACGTCCACGTCGCCTGCGGCTTCCACTGCGCGTCCGCTGGTGGCGATGACGTTCGCGCCGAGCATACGGCTCATCCCGGCGACGCCAATCGCGGAGAGCAACCCGCCGATTGTCGTTGGGATCAGGCAAACTAACAGGGCGACCAGCACCGTGACGCTGACCGCGTGACCGCCCCAGGCAGAAAATGGCCACAGCGTTGCGGTTGCCAGCAAAAAGACAATCGTCAGGGCTATCAGCAGAATGGTCAGGGCGATCTCGTTGGGCGTTTTACGGCGCTGGGCGCCCTCGACCATGGCGATCATCCGGTCAAGGAAAGTTTCGCCGGGATTCACGCTGCATTCGATCACCAGCCAGTCGGAGAGAATGCGCGTCCCGCCGGTCACCGAGGCGAAATCGCCGCCGGATTCGCGGATCACCGGTGCGGACTCGCCGGTAATGGCGCTTTCATCCACGGAGGCGCCGCCTTCAATGACTTCACCGTCACAGGGAATGATATCGCCGGCTTCCACCAGCACGATGTCGCCTTTACGCAACTCATCGGCCGGGACGTGATCCATCTTCGCACCGTACTTCGGCTCGCGCAGTTTGCGGGCAAACGCCGTCTTTTTCACCCCTTTAAGGCTGTTGGCCTGCGCTTTACTGCGCCCTTCGGCGAGCGCTTCAGCAAAGTTGGCAAACAGTACGGTGACCCACAGCCACAGACTGATCGCCCCGGTAAACAGCGCGCTGCCCGCCATCTGGCCTGTCGCCATCGCGACGGTAATCACGGTGGTCAGGAGGCTACCCATCCAGACGATGAACATTACCGGATTGCGCCACTGGGTATGTGGGCTTAATTTTTTCACTGCGTCCATCAGCGCCTGAGCGACCAGAGACGGTTCGAACAGCGCCAGTTGTTTGCGACTCATAACATTGTGCTCCGCATCGCTCAGCGTAAGGAAAGGTGTTCAGCCACTGGGCCAAGCGCCAGTGCAGGAATAAAGGTCAGGGCGCCGACTAACAGCACCGTCCCGATCAGTAAGCCGATAAACAGCGCGCCGTGGGTCGCCAGCGTGCCAGGACTGGCCGGTTGGCTCTTTTTCGCCACTAGCGTTCCGGCAATCGCCATCACCGGAATGATGACCCCGAAGCGACCAACAAACATGCAGAACGCCAGCAGACAGTTCCAGAACGGGGTGTTGGCGCTCAGACCGGCAAAGGCGCTGCCGTTGTTATTGGCGGCGGAAGAGACGGCGTACAGGACTTCGCTAAAGCCGTGCGGACCGGGGTTGAGCATGGCGCTGCGCCCCGCCTCGGTCATCATGGCGAGCGCGGTGCCGAGTAAGACCAGCGCAGGGGTGACCAGAATCGCCAGCGCGGTCATTTTCATCTCGCGAACGTCGATCTTTTTGCCCAGGTACTCTGGCGTGCGGCCAATCATCAGTCCGGCGATAAACACCGCCAGCAGCACGAACAGCAGCATGCCGTAAAGGCCCGAACCAACGCCGCCGAACACCACTTCGCCAATCTGCATCAGCCACATCGGTACCATGCCGCCCAGCGCGGTAAACGAGTCGTGCATGGCGATCACCGCGCCGCACGAGGCTGCCGTCGTCACCACCGCAAAAAGACTGCTCACCAGCACGCCAAAGCGGCTCTCTTTGCCTTCCATATTGAGACTGGAATCAGCACCAAACTGCAGCAGATGCGGGTTACCCTGAACCTCTGCCCACATCACCACGGCGACGCAGACGATAAATATGAGTGACATGGCCCACAGCAACATCCGTCCCTGACGGCGATCGCCTGCAGCGTCGCCAAACGCGAAACAGAGCGCGGCTGGAATTAAAAAGATTGCCAGCATCTGCACCATGTTGGTCAGCGCGGTGGGGTTTTCGAACGGGTGTGCTGAGTTGGCATTAAAGAAGCCGCCGCCGTTGGTCCCCAACATCTTGATGGCTTCCTGCGAGGCCACCGGCCCCATTGGCAGCAGTTGTTGCACACCTTCCAGGGAGGTGAAGGGTTGATAGGGCAGCAGGTTTTGCAGGCTGCCTTGCTGAATAAAGAACAGGGCTATCACCAGCGCGATGGGGCATAAGATCCACAGCGTAATGCGCACCAGATCGACCCACGCGTTGCCGAGGGTGCTCATGCTCTGGCGCGTAAAGGCGCGGATCAGAGCAAACACCACGGCGATCCCGGTTGCGGCGGATAAAAAGTTTTGTACCGTCAACCCGGCCATCTGACTGAAATAGCTTAAGGTGGTTTCCCCGCTGTAGGACTGCCAGTTGGTGTTAGCAACAAAGCTGACCGCAGTGTTGAGCGCCAGCTGCCACGACAGCCCAGGCAACTGCTGTGGATTCAGCGGCAGAAAGTGTTGCCCCACCAACAGCAGAAACAGGAGCGTCAGCCCCAGCATGTTCAACGCGAGGATCGCCAGCAGGTACTGCTTCCAGTTCATCTCATGTGTCGAAATACTCAGCCCGCGCCAGATCAGGCGTTCAACGCCCGCGGTACCAGGCAGCGGATTATTGCCGATCAGCCGCGCCAGGCCCGCGCCTAACGGCCTGGCGAGCACGAACAGAATCAGCAGAAAACTGGCGATGAGTAAAAATCCTTGCGCAGCCATCAGAACGCCTCCGCATTGATTAATGCATATACCAGGTAACCTAATAATAAGAAAATCAGCACGATGCCGATTATCACGCCTGCACTCACAGTGCACCTCCCGTGGCATAAATGTGATAAACACAGCGTAAATATCTGCCTGCAAAGATTTCGCAAAAATCGACGTCGGGGGTGTAAAAAAAGTATAAAAATGGCAAAAACCATTATTTAACTAATGATTAGTATTAATTTAACTTTTTTGTAACTTAATTACGCGATAAAGATAAACAAAGCGTAAATAGCTAAAAATAAGTGGTCGGATGAGTAGTAAAATTACACGCAAAGCGGTACTATTTTCAGCAGATAACCAATTTGACTTTACCGGTGATGATTACCGGCCAGATAAAGGGGAGAGAATCATGGAGTTGTACAAAGAATATCCAGCACATGTTGTATTGTTACGCCGTACTTTCGCCGTTGTGGCTGGGGTGCTGGCACTACCGGTCATGCTGTTCTGGAAAGACCGCGCCCGTTTTTATAGCTATCTACACCGTGTGTGGTCAAAAACCAGCGATAAACCGGTGTGGATGGATCAGGCTGAAAAAGCCACCTGCGATTTCTACTAAGAGCATCGCGTTCAGAAAAACCGCCAACAGCAATGTGGCGGTTTTTTTATGCCTCTGTGTCTACACTTATTTCAGAAATGGAAAAGGAGACATCATGAGCGAGAAAATCCCTGTTGGCATTAGCGCCTGTTTGTTAGGGGAGGCGGTTCGCTTTGATGGTGGACATAAACGCCTGACCTTTGCAGTCGAAGAACTTTCACCGTGGGTGCACTTTGAACCCGTCTGTCCGGAAATGGCGATCGGCCTGCCGGTGCCGCGTCCTGCATTGCGCTTAGTGAAAATGGAAGAGGCAATGGCATTGCGTTTCAGCGATCAGCGTGAGGGCGATTTAACTCAGGCGATGACCGCGTTCAGTGAAGAACGTGTCAGCCGTTTCGGGCACCTTTGTGGCTATATTGTCTGCGCGAAATCCCCCAGTTGTGGCATGGAACGCGTTCGTGTTTATGACGCCGATGGGAAAAACAATCGCAAAGCCGGCCGCGGTCTCTTTACCTCAGTCCTGATGGCGTCTTACCCGTGGCTCCCTGTTGAAGAGGACGGGCGATTGCACGACCCACAATTACGGGAAAATTTTGTCGCGCGGATTTATGCCCTGCATGAATTGAACGGACTGCGCCAACAAGGACTCACGCGTGGCGCGCTGATTGACTATCACAGCCGCTATAAGCTGTTGCTGCTGGCCCATTCGCAGCCGGAATATCGCGAGCTGGGGCGCTTTGTCGCTGCTCTCTATGAGTGGGAAAGCCTTGATGATTTTTTCATTGAATATCGTCTGCGCCTGATGAAACTGATGTCCCATCCTGCCACCCGGCGTAACCATACCAATGTCCTGATGCATGTTCAGGGCTATTTTCGCAAACAACTCAATGCCCGTCAGCGGCAGGAGTTGGCATCCCTCATTGACGGCTACCGACGCGCTACGCAACCCCTGCTTGCGCCTGTGACGCTGCTCAAACACTATATGGCGGAATATCCGGATGCGTATCTCTCCGGGCAACGCTATTTTGATCCCTGGCCGGAAGCCCTGCGGCTGCGCTACGGGAGTTGATTTTTTTCATTCGGGAGTGTTATGTCCACCCATCTGGTCTGGTTTCGTCGCGATCTCCGTCTGCATGACCATCTTGCCCTTGCCGCCGCCTGCCGCCATCGCGCTACACGCGTCGTGGCGCTGTTTATCTCCACGCCTGAACAGTGGGCGAATCATGAGATGTCACCGCGCCAGGCCGCCTTTATCCAGGCTCAGCTAAACGCTTTACAGCAGGCGCTGGCGGAAAAAGGCATTCCGCTACTGTTTGAAGAGGTCAATGATTTTGCGGCCAGCATTGAAACGGTGAAAGCGGTGTGCGAACAGCATGACGTCAGCCATCTGTTCTACCACTATCAGTACGAAGTGAATGAGCGCGAGCGCGATGCGACAGTGGAAAGCGCGCTGCCCAATGTGGTCTGTGAAGGGTTTGATGACAGCGTGATCCTGCCGCCAGGCTCGGTGATGACGGGAAATCATGAGATGTATAAAGTCTTCACGCCGTTTAAAAATGCCTGGTTAAAACGGCTGAAGGAGGGGATGCCGGAGTGCGTTCCCGCGCCCGAACGGCGGGAGAGGAATGAGGTTTTGTCATCGTTACCTCTACTCAGCCTTAATTATCCGCAGCAGGATTTTGATCAGACCCTTTTCCCGGTGGAAGAAAAAGCCGCCATTGCCCGGCTACGCCAGTTTTGCCAGCAGGGAGCGGGCGAGTACGACGAACGTCGCGATTTCCCGGCCATTGAGGGCACCAGTCGTTTATCCGCCAGTCTTGCTACCGGCGGCTTATCGCCGCGCCAGTGTCTGCATCGCCTGTTGGCGGAACAGCCGCAGGCGTTGGATGGCGGCGCGGGCAGCGTCTGGTTGAACGAACTTATCTGGCGTGAGTTTTATCGCCATCTGATGACGTACCATCCCGGTCTGTGCAAACACCGCCCCTTTATTCTCTGGACCGATCGCGTGCGCTGGCGGGACCGTGCGGATGATTTACAGGCCTGGCAGGAGGGGAGAACGGGTTATCCGATTGTTGATGCGGCGATGCGGCAACTGAACGCCACCGGCTGGATGCACAACCGACTGCGGATGATTACGGCCAGTTTCCTGGTGAAAGATCTGCTGATCGACTGGCGTAAAGGCGAGCGCTATTTCATGTCACAGCTGATCGATGGCGATCTGGCCGCAAATAACGGCGGCTGGCAGTGGGCGGCCTCTACCGGAACCGACGCCGCGCCGTATTTCCGTATTTTTAATCCGACGACGCAGGGCGAAAAGTTCGACAGCGACGGTGAGTTTATCCGTCAGTGGATCCCAGAGCTTTGCGATGTGCCGGGCAAGGCGGTACACGAACCGTGGAAATGGGCGACAAAAGAGGGCATTTCGCTCGACTATCCGCAGCCTATTGTCGATCACAAACAGGCGCGTCAGGAGACACTCGCCGCGTATGAGGCCGCACGAAAAAGCTGACGGTGACTATGCGATCTGACGCCATAACTATTCAGGAAGAGGGGGCGTCAACACGCCTCTTTTTTATGGCTAAGCGCGCGGCGATGGTTTCTTGATATGGCGAATAATTGTCTATCGACGAACCGCCACAGGGACGCTATTTTAACGGAGTGCATAAATAAACAAGGGATCGATGATGAAAAACACCGAACTGGAACAACTGATCAACGAGAAACTGAACAGCGCCGCCATCAGCGACTACGCGCCAAACGGTTTGCAGGTTGAAGGCAAAGAAACGGTGCAGAAAATCGTCACCGGTGTGACCGCCAGTCAGGCGTTACTGGATGAAGCGGTGCGTCTGCAGGCCGATGCCGTCATCGTTCATCATGGGTATTTCTGGAAAGGCGAATCCCCGGTGATTCGCGGGATGAAGCGCAATCGCCTGAAAACACTGCTGGCGAATGACATTAACCTCTACGGCTGGCATCTCCCGCTGGATGCGCATCCCGAACTGGGTAACAACGCACAGTTGGCGGCCCTGTTGGGGATCACCGTAATGGGTGAAATCGAGCCGCTGGTTCCCTGGGGCGAACTGGCGATGCCGGTTCCTGGGCTGGAACTGGCGTCGTGGATTGAAGCACGTCTTGGACGCAGGCCGTTATGGTGCGGCGACACCGGGCCGGATACCATCAAACGCGTCGCCTGGTGCACCGGCGGCGGGCAAAGCTTCATCGACAGCGCCGCGCAGTCTGGCGTTGACGCCTTTATTACCGGCGAAGTTTCAGAACAAACCATCCACTCTGCCCGTGAGCAGGGGCTGCATTTTTACGCCGCCGGGCATCACGCCACCGAACGCGGCGGGATCCGTGCGCTCAGCGAATGGTTGACGGAGAACACCGATTTGGATGTGACGTTTATTGATATTCCCAACCCTGCATAACCCGCCTCATAAGGGCTATTTTACTTGCCATTCTGGCCCTGGGCAGTGCTCAAAATCCTCACGTACTCCCTGTACGCTCCGGTTTTTGTGCGCTGTCCGAGTCCTGACTGGCAGCGACAATAACGCCTGATGAAGCGGGTGGTAAAAACAAGAGGAACACAAGTGCAACGAGCGCGTTGTTATCTGTTAGGTGAAACGGCGGTGGTGCTGGAGCTTGAGCCGCCGGTGACGCTGGCGAGCCAGAAACGTATCTGGCGGCTCGCTCAGCGTTTGGTTGAGACGCCAAACGTGGTCGAGGCGATTCCGGGAATGAACAATATCACCGTGATCCTGCGCGACCCGCAAACGCTGGCGCTGGATGCGATCGAACGCCTGCAACGCTGGTGGGAGGAGAGTGAGGCGCTGGAGCCTGACTCACGCTATATCGAAATTCCGGTGACCTACGGCGGCGCAGGTGGTCCCGATCTGGCGGACGTTGCCCGCCACAGCGGCCTGAGCGAAAAGCAGGTAGTGGAACTGCACGCGTCGGTCGAGTACGTGGTCTGGTTTTTAGGTTTTCAGCCGGGATTCCCGTATCTCGGTAGCTTACCGGAACAACTGCACACGCCAAGGCGCGCAGAGCCGCGGCTGATCGTTCCGGCAGGATCGGTGGGTATCGGCGGGCCGCAAACCGGTATTTATCCGCTGCCAACGCCAGGCGGCTGGCAGTTAATTGGTCATACGTCGCTGCCCCTGTTCGACCCGAAAAAAGAAGAACCGGTTCTCCTGCGCCCTGGCGATAGCGTGCGCTTTATCCCGCAGAAGGAGGGGGTATGCTGAATATTATTCGCGCGGGATTGTACACTTCGGTTCAGGATGGCGGTCGTCATGGTTTTCGTCAGTCAGGCGTGAGCCACTGTGGCGCGCTGGATAAACCGGCGATGCAAATCGCTAACCTGTTGGTGGGCAATGAGGCCAGTGCCCCGGTGCTGGAAATTACCCTCGGACAACTGGTTGTGGAATTTGAAACCGACGGTTGGTTTGCCCTGACTGGCGCAGGATGCGAAGCGCGGCTGGATAATCACCCCGTCTGGACGGGCTGGCGTCTGCCGGTGAAAGCGGGCCAGCGTCTGGCGCTAAAACGTCCGCAGCACGGTATGCGCAGCTATCTTGCCGTCGCGGGCGGCATCGACGTGCCGGAAGTGATGGGGTCATGCAGTACCGATCTCAAAGTAGGCATCGGCGGGCTGGAAGGCCGTCTGCTGAAAGATGGCGACCGGCTGGCAACCGGCAAACCCCGGCGCCCGTTCCAGGAAGCGCGAGGGGTAAAGCAGCTGCTATGGGGGAACCACATTCGGGCGCTGCCGGGGCCGGAATACCACGAATTTGACGCCGTTTCACAGGAGTCGTTCTGGCGATCGCCGTGGCATCTGAGTCCACAGAGTAACCGGATGGGCTACCGCTTGCAGGGACAGCCGCTGACGCGAACGACGGATCGGGAACTGGTGTCGCACGGTCTGCTGCCCGGCGTGATTCAGGTACCGCACAACGGGCAGCCGATTGTATTGATGAACGATGCCCAGACGACCGGCGGTTATCCGCGCATTGCCTGTATTATTGAGGCCGATATGTACCATCTGGCGCAGATCCCGCTCGGTCAACCGATTCACTTTGTTCAGTGTTCGCTGGAGGAGGCGCTGAAAGCGCGGCAGGACCAACAGCGCTATCTGGAACAACTCACATGGCGACTCAATGATGAACATTGATTTAAATGCGGATCTCGGCGAAGGCTGCGCCAGCGATGGAGAGCTGTTGACGCTGGTCTCATCGGCCAATATTGCCTGCGGCTTTCATGCCGGCGATGCGCAAACCATGCTGACCAGCGTGCGCGAGGCGCTGAAAAATGGCGTAGCCATTGGGGCGCACCCGAGCTTTCCGGATCGGGAAAACTTTGGTCGCACAGCGATGACGCTACCTGCGGAAACCGTCTACGCGCAAACGCTGTATCAAATCGGCGCGCTGGCGGCAATGGCCAGGGCGGAAGGCGGCGTCATGCGCCATGTGAAACCTCACGGCATGCTCTACAACCAGGCGGCGAAAGATCCGCAACTGGCGGATGCTATTGCAAAAGCGGTACACGCCAGCGATCCGGCGCTGGTTCTGGTCGGCCTGGCGGGAAGCGAGCTGATTCGTGCGGGCGAGCGTTACGGTCTTGTCACGCGACAGGAGGTGTTTGCCGACCGCGGTTATCTGGCGGACGGCAGTCTGGTGCCACGTAGCCAACCGGGCGCGCTGATTGAAGACGAAGAACAGTCGCTGGCGCAAACGCTGGGAATGGTTGAAACCGGACGCGTGAAAAGTCTCACCGGCGAGTGGGCAAGCGTCGTGGCGCAAACGGTCTGTATTCATGGCGATGGCGAACACGCGCTGGCCTTTGCCCGACGTTTACGCGCGGCGTTTGAAGCCCGCGGTATCACCATTGTTGCATAAACACACTGACGCAGCCTCCATTGAGGGGCTGCGCATATAAAAACACCACAACAAAACACAACATACAGGAATGGATTATGGGAGATGCAATAACGCTCTGGCCACTGATGGGCATCGCCGTCATTGTGGTTGGATTTCTTTTACGTTTTAACCCGGTGCTGGTGGTCATTGTCGCCGGGATCGTCACCGGACTGGCGGCGCAAATGCCGATCGCCACGATCCTCGAAAAACTGGGTGAAGGTTTTCTCAACACCCGCAACCTACCGTTTATCCTGCTGATCCCGCTGGCGGTTATCGGCCTGCTCGAGCGTCACGGTCTGAAAGAACGCGCCCAGGCGTGGATTGCCAGGATTAAAAGCGCCACGTCAGGTCGCTTGTTGATCGTCTATCTGTTTATTCGTGAAGCCACCGCTGCGTTGGGGCTGACCAGCCTGGGCGGCCATCCGCAAATGGTGCGTCCGTTGTTAGCGCCTATGGCGGAAGGGGCGGCGGAGAAAACGTACGGGGCATTGCCCGGCGCGGTGCGCTACCGTCTGCGAGCGATGTCGGCAGCGACGGATAACGTGGGGCTCTTTTTTGGTGAGGATATCTTCGTCGCCTTCGGCGCGATTATCTTCATGCACAACTTTATGCTGGAGTCCGGTGGCATTCAGACCGAACCGCTGCACATTGCCTTGTGGGGGATCCCAACGGCTCTGTGCGCCTTCGTGATCCACGGTACGCGCCTGTGGCGGCTGGACAGCTATCTGCAACGCGAGATGGCAAAAGCCGGTTCTGTTGACACCCGCAAAGGAGAGGCGCAATGAATTTTCAACAAAGCTACCTCTACTGGCTGGCGGGGATCGTTCTGCTGATTGTCGCCATTATGTCCTGGCAGGATAAAGCGAATCCGCGTCGGCTGACTACCGGGTTATTCTGGGGCGTCTACGGGCTGTTGTTCCTGCTGGGCGACTGGACGTATCAACTGGTGGGCGACAAACGCACGGTCAACATTGCCGTCGGCGTCGCGGTGGTGCTCATGGCGTTGATCGCCGGTTTTGGCGGTGTGAAGCTGGGAAGTTATCATCAGCGCACCCGCGAGCAACGGGAAGAGAGCGCTACGCGTCTGGGGAACCGCCTGTTTTACCCGGCACTGGCCATTCCGGTCGTCACCGTGATTGGCGTACTGATGTTCAACCACATTCCAGGACTGCAGGACGCCCTGTTTGGACCAGGTAATCATGCCACGCTGGTGACGCTGTTCTCAATGACCGCAGGCTCACTGATTGGTCTCGGCATGGCTGTCAAAATGACCCATGAGAAGGTGCATCAGCCGATTCAGGAGGCGCGCCGTTTGCTGGATTCCATCGGCTGGGCATTTATTTTACCGCAGATCCTCGCAACGTTAGGATTGCTGTTTACGGCGGCAGGCGTCGGCAGTGGCATTTCGTATCTTACGCAAGAGTATCTGGCCGTCGACAGCCGCTTTATCGCGGTAGCGGTGTATACCATTGGGATGGCCCTGTTGACGATGGTGATGGGTAATGCGTTTGCCGCCTTCCCGATTGTCACGGCGGGGATTGGCATTCCGATTCTGGTGCTCCAGCACGGTGGAAACCCGGCGGTGATGGCGGCTATTGGGATGTTCTCCGGCTATTGCGGTACGCTGATGACGCCGATGGCGGCAAACTTCAATATTGTGCCCGCGGCGCTGCTGGAACTGCCAGATAAAAACGCGGTCATTAAAGCGCAGGTGCCGACCGGCATACTGCTCCTGTTAGTCAACGTGTTCCTGATGTATTTCCTGATGTTCCTGTAAGGAGGACGGATGAAAACAGTATTAATCACCGGATTTGAGCCCTTCGGCGGCGAGCAGGTTAACCCTTCCTGGGAAGTGGTCTCGCAGCTCGACAATGCTATCATCGCCGGGTGTCGCGTGGTGGCGCGTCAGTTGCCGTGTGTGTTTGGCGAGTCGCTCAGTGTGCTGAATTCCGCCATTGATACGCTCTCTCCGTCGCTGGTGCTGGCCATCGGACAGGCGGGCGGACGGACCGATATTACCGTTGAGCGCGTGGCGATCAACGTCGACGACGCCCGTATTCCGGATAATAAAGGCCAACAGCCGGTGGATGAGCCGATTGTTGCTGGCGGGCCAGCGGCCTGGTTTAGCACGCTGCCCATCAAAGCCATGGTGGCGGCGATGCGTGAAGCGGGTGTGCCAGCGTCGGTCTCACAGACGGCGGGGACGTTTGTTTGCAACCATGTGATGTACGGATTGCTGCACAAACTGAGCGGCATCGCGGAGGTGAAGGGGGGATTCATCCATATCCCTTATCTGCCGCAACAGGCGGCGGCGCATCCGGGTGCGCCCAGTATGGCGGCGGAAACGGTACGTCTGGCGCTGGAAGTGGCGATCGCTACCGCATTGCAGATCGACGATGACATCGCCGTGACAGGTGGCGCCACGCACTAATATCCTCAGATAAGGACAGAACCATGCCTGAAGGCCCGGAGATCCGCCGTGCGGCGGATAACCTGGAGGCGGCGATCAAAGGCAAACCCCTGACGGATGTCTGGTTTGCCTTTGCGCAGTTAAAACCGTATCAATCCACGCTGGTGGGGCAGATCGTCACGGCGATGGAGACGCGCGGCAAAGCGTTGCTGACCCATTTTTCCGCTGGTCTGACGCTCTACAGCCATAACCAGTTGTATGGCGTCTGGCGCGTGGTGGACAGTGGCGACATGCCGCAAACCACCCGTATTCTGCGCGTTAAACTGCAAACCGCGGATAAAACCATTCTGCTCTACAGCGCGTCTGACATTGAGATGTTGACGCCGGAACAGCTCACTACCCATCCCTTCCTGCAACGGGTCGGGCCGGACGTGCTGGACCCGCGTCTGACGCCTGACGCGGTGAAAGCGCGGTTACTCTCGCCGCGTTTTCGCAACCGCCAGTTTTCCGGTCTGTTGCTGGATCAAGCTTTTCTCGCCGGACTGGGAAACTATCTGCGCGTGGAGATCCTCTGGCAGGTGGGGTTAACCGGTCAGCATAAAGCCCGCGATCTCAACGATGCGCAGTTGACGGCGTTAGCGCATGCGCTGCTGGATATTCCGCGCCTGTCATATACCACCCGCGGTCAGGTGGATGACAACCGGCATCATGGCGCGCTGTTTCGCTTTAAGGTGTTTCACCGCGACGGTGAACCCTGCGAACGCTGCGGCGGGATCATCGAAAAAACCATGCTCTCCTCGCGCCCGTTCTATTGGTGTCCGCATTGCCAGCATTAATGCGCGTGTCGCGGCGCTTTGGCTGAAATAAAACGGGCGATGGCGGGGCCTGTGAGGAGAATACTGAACAGGCGCAGGGTTTGCATTGCCATGATCAGCGACATGTCGGCGTGACTGCCGGCGGCAATTACCGCAACCGTATCCAGCCCGCCAGGGCTGGTGGCGAGATAGGCGGTTAAAAAATCAATCTGCATATAGTGGGCGAGACCCCAGGCCATCGCTGCACAAATCGTCAGTAAGGCGAAGATAGAGAGCAGGATTTGCGGCAACGGTCGCAGCGCCATAAAAAATACCTGCTTGTCGAATCCGAGACCAATCTGCCAGCCAATAATCATATAGGCGATCGCCAGCAACCATTCCGGCAGTTCAATCACCATCATGCCGCTCGCATGCAGCACTGCGCCGACCAGCATCGGCACCAGCATCGTACCGGAAGGAATACGCAGCACCCGTCCAACAACGCTGGCAACCGCCGCTAACAGCAGCGTCGTGAACAAATTGCCGCTCAGTGGCGGGAACCACTCAATTTGCTGGCTGACGGTTTCCGCGCTCTCACCCATGATAAACCGGGTCACCAGCACCGCCGCGCCAGCGACAAACAGTACCCGCAGATACTGCATAAAGGCGACCAGGCGGATGTCGGCGCCGTAATCCTGAGCCATCGCGACCATTGCCGCCGCGCCGCCGGGCGATGAACCCCACGCCCCGGTGTTGCCCGGTAGAGAACTGTAGCGAACCAGCAGCCAGCCGACGGCTGTACTGGAGAGCAGCGTCACCAGCAGAACCGCCAGTACCACCGCCCAGTTTGCCGCCAGGGTGGTTAACAAGGAGACCGAAAGATTTTGCGCGATCATGCAGCCGAGAATGGCCTGAGCACCGAGGAACGTGCAGCGGGGGAGTTGCAGAGAGATACCGCGAAGGCTGAACAGAATGCCGGTAATCATCGGGCCAAGCAGTAAGGCTGCCGGAAGATGAATGCAGAGAAAGAGCAGGGACAAAAGAAGTGACAGCAAAAACAGCAGGCCCCACCGCAGAACTGGCATTCCGTGCTCCCTAAGGAAAATCAAGAGGGTTATCAATCAATAATAGAGAAAGTGTTGCGAGAAGGATATAACTCGGGTCAATAAAACGAGGGAATTTGCCGGAGGGCAAGGTTAACGTTTTATCCGGCCTACGCGATACACTAACGTAAGCCGGATACGCGTTAGCGCCATCCGGCGGTCTGACGATTAATGCTTAAGGTCAGATTTAAAATCGCGTTTTTCGTAGCCGGTGTACAGCTGACGTGGACGCGCGATTTTCATGCCATCGGTATGCATTTCGCTCCAGTGCGCAATCCAGCCAACGGTACGCGCCATGGCGAAGATCACGGTGAACATGGAAGACGGGATCCCCATCGCTTTCAGGATGATACCGGAGTAGAAGTCGACGTTCGGGTAGAGTTTCTTCTCAATGAAGTACGGGTCGTTCAGCGCGATGTGTTCCAGCTCCATCGCCACTTCCAGCAGGTCATCTTTGGTACCCAGCTCTTTCAGCACTTCGTGGCAGGTTTCACGCATCACGGTTGCACGCGGATCGTAGTTTTTGTAAACACGGTGACCGAAGCCCATCAGACGGAAAGAGTCATTCTTGTCTTTCGCACGACGAACGAATTCCGGAATGTGTTTAACCGAGCTGATTTCTTCCAGCATCTTCAGCGCCGCTTCGTTCGCGCCGCCGTGCGCCGGTCCCCACAGGGACGCAATACCCGCAGCAATACAGGCAAACGGGTTCGCGCCAGACGAGCCTGCTGTACGTACGGTTGAAGTGGATGCGTTCTGTTCATGGTCGGCGTGCAGGATCAGGATACGGTCCATCGCGCGTTCCAGTACCGGGTTCACTTCATAGGTTTCGCACGGTGTGGAGAACATCATATTCAGGAAGTTACCGGCGTAGGAGAGGTCGTTACGCGGATAAACAAACGGCTGGCCGATAGAATATTTGTAACACATCGCCGCCATCGTCGGCATTTTAGACAGCAGACGGAATGCCGCGATTTCGCGGTGGCGCGGATTGTTCACATCCAGAGAGTCGTGATAGAACGCGGCGAGCGCACCGGTGATCCCGCACATTACCGCCATCGGGTGTGAATCGCGACGGAAAGCGTGGAACAGGCGGGTGATTTGCTCATGGATCATCGTATGGCGAGTCACGGTGGTTCTGAACGCGTCGTATTCTGCCTGCGTCGGTTTTTCGCCGTTCAGCAGGATATAGCACACTTCCAGATAGTTAGACTCGGTGGCCAACTGATCGATCGGAAAGCCGCGATGCAACAAAATGCCTTCATCGCCGTCGATGAATGTGATTTTGGATTCGCAGGATGCAGTAGAGGTGAAACCAGGGTCAAAAGTAAACATCCCCTTTGAACCCAGGCTACGAATATCAATAACATCTTGACCTAGCGTGCCCTTCAGCACATCCAGCTCAATAGCCGTATCACCATTTAGGGTGATTTTTGCTTTTGTGTCAGCCATTTACGGTCTCCTTAGCGCCTTATTGCTTAAGACTACTCAGGTGAGATTTGCCATCGATACATCAATCAACCGTTACCAGTTTGTTATTCGGCTCGCCGCTCTGGATAGAGGAGAAAACCAGGGTACAGAGCAATGGGCGCTTGCAGGTAAATCAGTTAACTCATGGTGAATTAGCAACAAATCAACAACTTAGCAATCCGAATTATTCAACCTGTCTATCACTATTAACTGTACTGAAGGGATCGGTCAATATCTTCCTACTGTTACATAACTTATTTGCAGGTTAAAGAGTGACCCCATAACTTTTACGCATTATATGCCTTTTCTGGTGTTGTTTGTAACAACTTTGTTTAATGATTGTCAAATCAGATGATTAAAAATTAAATAAATGTTGTTATCGTGACCTGTGTCACTGTTCGGGATAAAACCCGACAAACTATATGTAGGTTAATTGTAATGATTTTGTGAACGTCCTATACTGCCGCCAGGTCTCCGGAAACCCCTGCAATCCCGAGCCACCCAGCGTTGTAACGTGTCGTTTTAGCATCTGGAAGCAGTGTTTTACATGACGCGCAGTTATAGAAAGGACGCTGTCTGACCCGCACGCAGACCGGAGGAAGGAAATCCCGTCGTCTTTCAGGCTACAGGAGATTCACTCTCTGTACCCGAAGTCCAAAGGGAATAATAAGAACAGCATGTGGGCGTTATTCATGATAAGAAATGTGAAAAAACAAAGACCTGTCAATCTGGATCTGCAAACGATCCGGTTCCCAATCACGGCGATAGCGTCCATTCTCCATCGCGTTTCCGGAGTGATCACCTTTGTGGCGGTCGGGATCCTGTTGTGGTTACTGGGCACCAGCCTCTCTTCCCCTGAAGGATTCCAACAGGCATCCGCCATCATGGGTAGCTTTTTTGTTAAATTTATTATGTGGGGCATCCTTACCGCGCTGGCGTATCACGTCGTGGTCGGTGTTCGTCACATGATGATGGATTTTGGCTATCTGGAAGAAACATTCGAAGCGGGTAAACGCTCAGCCAAAATCTCTTTTGTTATCACTGTCGTGCTTTCACTTCTCGCAGGAGTCCTCGTATGGTAAGCAACGCCTCCGCACTAGGACGCAATGGCGTACATGACTTCATCCTGGTCCGTGCTACCGCTATCGTTCTGACGTTATACATCATCTATATGGTGGGTTTCTTCGCCACAAGCGGCGAACTGACCTGGGAAGTCTGGACCGGTTTCTTCTCATCGGCTTTCACCAAAGTCTTCACTCTGCTGGCACTTTTTTCCATCTTGATTCATGCCTGGATCGGCATGTGGCAGGTGTTGACCGACTACGTTAAACCGCTGGCAATTCGTTTGCCGCTGCAATTGGCTATCGTCGTTGCACTGGTGGTTTACGTGATTTATGGATTCGTTGTGGTGTGGGGTGTGTAATGAAACTGCCAGTCAGAGAATTTGATGCTGTAGTCATTGGTGCAGGCGGCGCAGGTATGCGTGCAGCACTGCAAATTTCCCAAAGCGGCCAGACCTGTGCGCTGCTGTCCAAAGTGTTCCCAACCCGTTCCCATACCGTTTCTGCGCAGGGTGGCATCACCGTCGCGCTCGGTAATACCCATGAAGATAACTGGGAATGGCACATGTACGACACCGTTAAAGGGTCGGACTACATCGGTGATCAGGACGCGATCGAATATATGTGTAAAACCGGTCCGGAAGCGATTCTGGAACTGGAACACATGGGGCTGCCGTTCTCCCGTCTCGACGACGGCAAAATTTACCAGCGTCCGTTTGGCGGCCAGTCGAAAAACTTCGGCGGCGAGCAGGCGGCACGCACCGCGGCGGCGGCTGACCGTACGGGTCATGCGTTGCTGCATACGCTGTATCAACAGAACCTGAAAAACCACACCACGATTTTCTCCGAGTGGTATGCGCTGGATCTGGTGAAAAACGCCGATGGCGCAGTGGTGGGTTGTACCGCGCTGTGCATCGAAACCGGTGAAGTGGTCTACTTCAAAGCCCGTGCGACCGTGCTGGCCACTGGCGGCGCAGGCCGTATCTATCAGTCCACCACTAACGCCCACATCAACACGGGCGACGGCGTGGGCATGGCTATCCGCGCAGGTGTGCCAGTGCAGGATATGGAAATGTGGCAGTTCCACCCAACCGGTATTGCCGGTGCGGGCGTTCTGGTGACAGAAGGCTGCCGCGGTGAAGGTGGTTACCTGCTGAACAAACACGGCGAGCGCTTCATGGAGCGTTATGCGCCGAATGCGAAAGACCTCGCGGGTCGTGATGTGGTGGCGCGTTCTATCATGATCGAAATCCGTGAAGGTCGCGGCTGCGATGGTCCATGGGGTCCGCATGCCAAACTGAAACTCGACCATCTGGGTAAAGACGTTCTCGAATCCCGTCTGCCGGGTATTCTGGAACTGTCCCGCACCTTTGCCCACGTTGACCCGGTGAAAGAGCCGATTCCGGTTATCCCAACCTGCCACTATATGATGGGCGGCATTCCGACCAAAGTGACCGGTCAGGCGCTGACGGTGAACGAGCAGGGCGAAGACGTGGTGATTCCGGGGCTGTTTGCGGTCGGTGAAATCGCCTGCGTATCGGTACATGGCGCTAACCGTCTGGGCGGTAACTCGCTGCTGGATCTGGTGGTGTTCGGTCGTGCGGCCGGTCTGCATCTGCAGGAATCTATCGCCGAGCAGGGCGAACTACGCGATGCCACAGAAGACGAAATCGATGCGTCCCTGGCGCGTCTGAACCGCTGGAACAACAACCGTGATGGTGAAGATCCGGTGGTGATTCGCAAAGCGCTGCAGGAATGTATGCAGCATAACTTCTCGGTCTTCCGTGAAGGTGATGCGATGGCAAAAGGTCTGGAAGAGCTGAAAGCCATCCGCGAGCGTTTGAAAAATGCCCGTCTGGACGACACCTCCAGCGAATTCAACACTCAGCGCGTAGAGTGTCTGGAGCTGGATAACCTGATGGAAACTGCCTATGCAACCGCAGTGTCCGCCAACTTCCGTACCGAGAGCCGTGGCGCGCATAGCCGCTTCGACTTCCCGGAGCGTGATGATGCAAACTGGCTGTGCCATTCCCTGTATCTGCCAGAGACGGAATCCATGACCCGACGTGAAGTCAACATGGAACCGAAACTGCGCCCGGCATTCCCGCCGAAGATTCGTACTTACTAATGCGGAGACAGGACAATGAAACTCGAGTTTTCAATTTATCGCTATAACCCGGATGTTGATGACGCTCCGCGCATGCAGGATTACACCCTGGAAGGCGAAGAAGGGCGTGACATGATGCTGCTGGATGCGTTGATGCAGCTCAAAGAGAAAGACCCTAGCCTCTCTTTCCGCCGCTCCTGCCGTGAAGGCGTGTGTGGTTCAGATGGTCTGAACATGAACGGGAAGAACGGCCTGGCCTGCATCACGCCGGTGTCAGCGCTGGTTCAGCCCGGTAAGAAAATTGTTATCCGTCCGCTGCCTGGTTTGCCGGTGATCCGCGATTTGGTAGTAGACATGGGGCAATTCTATGCACAATATGAGAAGATTAAGCCTTACTTATTGAATAATGGGCAAAATCCTCCGGCTCGCGAGCATTTACAGATGCCAGAGCAGCGGGAAAAACTCGATGGGCTGTATGAATGCATTCTGTGCGCCTGCTGCTCAACGTCTTGCCCATCCTTCTGGTGGAATCCGGATAAGTTTATCGGTCCGGCGGGTCTGTTAGCGGCCTATCGCTTCCTGATCGACAGCCGTGATACCGAGACCGACAGCCGTCTGGAAGGGATAAGCGATGCATTCAGCGTATTCCGCTGTCACAGCATCATGAACTGCGTCAGTGTATGTCCTAAGGGGCTGAACCCGACGCGCGCCATCGGCCACATTAAGTCGATGCTGTTGCAACGCAGTGCGTAAGTAGACATTGCCCGCGGTGGCAATCCTGTAGGCCGGATAAGACGTTTGCGTCGCCATCCGGCACATTTTGCCTGATGACGCTTCGCTTATCAGGCCTACGGGGTCGCCACCAGGCAAATCAGTGCAGGAAACCTCTAAAAACTGCCCCCATGTTTGACAGTTTTTAAAGGTTCCTTAGCGGACGCAGATCACACGACAGTCCGTAACAAGTGAACCCCGGCACGCATACGACGTATGCGTGGTAGTATCCACGGCGAAGTAAGCATATAAATGCTTAAGGGATCACGATGCAGAACAGCGCTTTGAAAGCCTGGTTGGACTCTTCTTACCTCTCTGGCGCAAACCAGAGCTGGATAGAACAGCTCTATGAAGACTTCTTAACCGATCCTGACTCGGTAGACGCTAACTGGCGTTCGACGTTCCAGCAGTTACCTGGCACCGGAGTCAAACCGGATCAATTCCATTCAAAAACGCGTGATTATTTCCGTCGTCTGGCGAAGGATGCCTCACGTTACTCTTCTTCGATTTCCGACCCTGATACCAATGTGAAGCAGGTTAAAGTCCTGCAGCTCATCAACGCTTATCGCTTCCGTGGTCACCAGCATGCGAATCTCGATCCGCTGGGACTGTGGCAGCAAGAAACTGTGGCAGATCTGGATCCTTCCTTCCACGATCTGACAGAGGCCGATTTCCAGGAAAGCTTTAACGTAGGTTCTTTTGCCGGCGGCAAAGAGACGATGAAGCTGGGCGAGCTGCTTTCCGCGCTCAAACAAACTTACTGCGGCCCGATTGGCGCCGAGTACATGCACATCACCAGCACCGAAGAGAAACGCTGGCTGCAACAGCGGATCGAATCCGGTCGCGCCGCGTTCAGCGGTGAAGAGAAAAAACGCTTCCTGAGCGAACTGACCGCAGCAGAAGGTCTGGAACGTTATCTGGGCGCGAAATTCCCGGGCGCGAAACGCTTCTCGCTGGAAGGCGGCGATGCGTTAATCCCGATGCTCAAAGAGATGATCCGCCATGCCGGCAACAGCGGCACCCGTGAAGTGGTGCTGGGTATGGCGCACCGTGGTCGTCTGAACGTACTGGTCAACGTGCTGGGTAAAAAACCGCAGGACCTGTTCGACGAATTTGCGGGCAAACATAAAGAACATCTCGGCACCGGCGACGTGAAGTACCACATGGGCTTCTCATCGGATATCGAAACCGAAGGCGGTCTGGTTCACCTCGCGCTGGCGTTTAACCCGTCGCACCTGGAAATCGTCAGCCCGGTGGTAATTGGTTCCGTTCGCGCCCGTCTGGACAGGCTGGACGAACCAAGCAGCAACAAAGTCCTGCCGATTACCATCCACGGCGATGCTGCGGTAACCGGGCAGGGCGTGGTTCAGGAAACCCTGAACATGTCGAAAGCGCGGGGTTACGAAGTGGGCGGTACCGTTCGCATCGTGATCAACAACCAGGTGGGCTTCACCACCTCTAACCCGCTGGATGCGCGTTCCACCCCGTACTGCACCGACATCGGTAAAATGGTTCAGGCGCCGATCTTCCACGTGAATGCGGACGATCCGGAAGCGGTCGCGTTCGTTACGCGCCTGGCGCTGGACTTCCGTAACACTTTCAAACGCGATGTCTTCATCGACCTGGTGTGCTACCGCCGTCACGGCCACAACGAAGCCGACGAGCCGAGTGCAACTCAGCCGCTGATGTATCAGAAAATCAAAAAGCATCCGACCCCGCGTAAAATCTACGCTGACAAGCTGGAAGCGGATAAAGTTGCGACGCTGGAAGATGCCACTGAAATGGTCAACCTGTATCGTGACGCGCTGGACGCGGGCGAATGCGTGGTGAAAGAGTGGCGTCCGATGAACATGCACTCCTTTACCTGGTCGCCGTACCTCAACCACGAATGGGATGAAAACTACCCGAACCAGGTTGAGATGAAGCGTCTGCAGGAACTGGCGAAACGCATCAGTACGGTGCCGGAAGCGGTTGAGATGCAGTCACGCGTCGCGAAGATTTATGGCGATCGTCAGGCTATGGCGGCTGGTGAGAAACTGTTCGACTGGGGCGGCGCCGAGAATCTGGCCTACGCTACATTGGTCGACGAAGGGATTCCGGTTCGTCTGTCCGGTGAAGACTCAGGTCGCGGTACCTTCTTCCACCGTCACGCGGTTATTCACAACCAGGCGAATGGTTCAACCTATACGCCGCTGCAGCATGTCCATAACGGACAGGGCTCCTTCCGCGTCTGGGACTCCGTGCTGTCTGAAGAAGCGGTACTGGCATTCGAATACGGCTATGCCACGGCGGAACCGCGCACGTTGACCATCTGGGAAGCACAGTTCGGTGACTTCGCCAACGGCGCACAGGTGGTGATCGACCAGTTCATCTCCTCCGGTGAGCAGAAATGGGGCCGGATGTGTGGCCTGGTGATGCTGCTGCCGCACGGTTACGAAGGGCAGGGCCCGGAGCACTCCTCCGCGCGTCTGGAACGTTATCTGCAACTTTGCGCTGAGCAAAACATGCAGGTGTGCGTACCGTCTACCCCGGCTCAGGTGTATCACATGCTGCGTCGTCAGGCGCTGCGCGGGATGCGTCGTCCGCTGGTGGTCATGTCGCCGAAATCGCTGTTGCGCCATCCGCTGGCGGTTTCCAGCCTGGACGAACTGGCTAACGGCACCTTCCTGCCTGCCATCGGCGAAGTGGATGACCTCGATCCGAAAGGCGTGAAGCGTGTGGTGATGTGTTCTGGTAAGGTTTATTACGACCTGCTGGAACAGCGTCGCAAGAACAATCAGAAAGATGTCGCCATTGTGCGCATCGAACAGCTTTATCCTTTCCCGCATCAGGCGATGCAGGAAGTATTGAAACAGTACGCTCACGTACATGATTTTGTCTGGTGCCAGGAAGAGCCGCTCAACCAGGGCGCATGGTACTGCAGCCAACATCATTTCCGTGAAGTGATTCCATTTGGGTCCGCTCTGCGTTATGCAGGTCGCCCGGCCTCCGCCTCTCCGGCGGTAGGGTATATGTCCGTTCACCAGAAACAGCAACAAGATCTGGTCAATGACGCGCTGAACGTCGATTAATTAAAGGATACATAATGAGTAGCGTAGATATTCTTGTTCCCGACCTGCCTGAGTCCGTAGCGGACGCGACTGTTGCCACCTGGCACAAAAAACCGGGTGATGCGGTGGTTCGTGACGAAGTGCTGGTAGAAATCGAAACTGACAAAGTGGTACTGGAAGTACCGGCATCAGCGGACGGCATTCTGGATGCAGTTCTGGAAGACGAAGGCACGACCGTGACCTCGCGCCAGATCCTCGGTCGCCTGCGTGAAGGCAATAGCGCGGGTAAAGAAACCAGCGCGAAGTCTGAAGAAAAAGCGTCTACCCCGGCGCAGCGTCAGCAGGCTTCTCTGGAAGAGCAGAATAACGATGCCCTGAGCCCGGCGATCCGTCGCCTGTTGGCTGAGCACAGCCTCGACGCCAGCGCTATCAAAGGCACCGGTGTGGGTGGTCGTATCACCCGTGAAGATGTGGATAAGCATCTGGCGAAAGCCCCTGCGAAGGCCGAGGCTAAAGCACCGGCAGCAGCCCCTGCTGCACAGCCGGCCCTGGGTGCGCGCAGCGAAAAACGTGTACCGATGACCCGTCTGCGCAAACGCGTGGCCGAGCGTCTGCTGGAGGCGAAAAACTCCACTGCCATGCTGACGACCTTCAACGAAGTCAACATGAAGCCGATCATGGAGTTGCGTAAGCAGTACGGTGAAGCGTTTGAAAAACGCCACGGTATCCGTCTGGGCTTCATGTCCTTCTACGTGAAGGCGGTGGTGGAAGCGCTGAAACGTTATCCGGAAGTGAACGCGTCTATCGATGGCGACGACGTGGTGTATCACAACTACTTCGACGTGAGCATGGCGGTGTCCACGCCACGCGGCCTGGTAACCCCGGTACTGCGTGACGTTGATACGCTGGGTATGGCTGACATCGAGAAAAACATCAAGACGCTGGCTATCAAAGGTCGTGACGGCAAGCTGACGGTGGAAGATCTGACGGGCGGTAACTTCACCATCACCAACGGTGGCGTATTCGGTTCCCTGATGTCCACGCCGATCATCAACCCGCCGCAGAGCGCGATCCTCGGGATGCACGCGATTAAAGATCGTCCGATGGCGGTAGATGGCAAGGTCGAAATCCTGCCGATGATGTACCTGGCGCTGTCCTACGATCACCGTCTGATCGATGGTCGCGAATCCGTGGGCTTCCTGGTGGCGATCAAAGAACTGCTGGAAGATCCGACTCGTCTGCTGCTGGACGTGTAGTAAACAAGAGTATCACCTGCCTCGTAGGCCGGATGAGCGTAGCGCCTCCGGCACAAGCACCACGCCGGTCTACGGGTTTAAAGATAACGATTACCTGAAGGATGGACAGAACACATGAACTTACATGAATATCAGGCAAAACAACTTTTTGCCCGCTATGGCTTACCGGCGCCGGTGGGTTATGCCTGTACTACTCCGCGTGAAGCTGAAGAAGCGGCATCGAAAATCGGTGCAGGTCCGTGGGTAGTAAAATGTCAGGTTCACGCAGGTGGCCGCGGTAAAGCGGGCGGTGTGAAAGTGGTCAAAAGCAAAGAAGAGATCCGCGCTTTTGCTGAACACTGGCTGGGCAAACGTCTGGTGACCTATCAAACAGACGCCAACGGTCAACCGGTCAACCAGATTCTGGTTGAAGCTGCGACCGATATTGATAAAGAACTGTACCTGGGCGCGGTGGTTGACCGTAGCTCCCGTCGCGTGGTCTTCATGGCCTCCACCGAAGGCGGCGTTGAAATTGAAAAAGTGGCGGAAGAAACCCCGCATCTGATCCACAAAGTTGCGCTTGATCCGCTGACCGGCCCAATGCCGTATCAGGGACGCGAGCTGGCGTTCAAACTGGGTCTGGAAGGCAAACTGGTTCAGCAGTTCACCAAAATCTTCATGGGCCTGGCGACCATTTTCCTTGAACGCGACCTGGCGCTGATCGAAATCAACCCGCTGGTTATCACTAAGCAGGGCGATCTGAGCTGCCTCGACGGCAAACTGGGCGCTGACGGCAACGCGCTGTTCCGCCAGCCGGATCTGCGTGAAATGCGCGATCAATCGCAGGAAGACCCGCGTGAAGCGCAGGCAGCACAGTGGGAACTGAACTACGTCGCACTGGATGGCAACATCGGCTGCATGGTTAACGGCGCAGGTTTGGCGATGGGCACCATGGACATCGTGAAACTGCACGGCGGCGAACCGGCTAACTTCCTTGACGTTGGCGGCGGCGCAACCAAAGAGCGCGTAACCGAAGCGTTCAAAATTATCCTCTCTGACGACAACGTTAAAGCGGTTCTGGTTAACATCTTCGGCGGTATTGTACGTTGCGACCTGATCGCTGACGGTATCATCGGCGCGGTAGCGGAAGTGGGTGTTAACGTTCCGGTAGTGGTTCGTCTGGAAGGCAACAACGCCGAACTCGGCGCGAAGAAACTGGCTGACAGCGGCCTGAATATTATTGCAGCGAAAAGTCTGACGGATGCAGCTCAGCAGGTTGTTGCCGCAGTGGAGGGGAAATAATGTCTGTTTTAATCGATAAAAACACCAAGGTTATCTGTCAGGGCTTTACCGGTAGCCAGGGGACGTTCCACTCCGAACAGGCGATAGCTTACGGTACACAGATGGTTGGCGGCGTAACGCCAGGCAAAGGCGGCACCACGCACCTGGGCCTGCCGGTGTTCAACACCGTGCGTGAAGCGGTTGAAGCAACCGGCGCGACCGCAACGGTTATCTACGTTCCGGCACCGTTCTGCAAAGACTCTATTCTGGAAGCCATCGACGCAGGTATTAAGCTCATCATCACCATTACCGAAGGTATCCCGACGCTGGATATGCTGACCGTGAAGGTGAAACTGGATGAAGCGGGCGTACGCATGATCGGCCCGAACTGCCCGGGCGTAATCACCCCAGGTGAATGCAAAATCGGTATCATGCCGGGTCACATTCATAAGCCGGGTAAAGTGGGTATCGTCTCCCGTTCCGGTACGCTGACCTATGAAGCGGTTAAGCAGACCACCGACTACGGTTTCGGCCAGTCCACCTGTGTGGGCATCGGCGGTGACCCGATCCCGGGTTCTAACTTCATCGATATCCTGAAACTGTTCGAGGAAGATCCGCAGACCGAAGCGATCGTGATGATCGGTGAGATCGGCGGTAGCGCGGAAGAAGAAGCGGCTGCCTACATCAAAGATCACGTGACCAAACCGGTTGTTGGCTACATTGCCGGTGTGACCGCGCCGAAAGGCAAACGTATGGGTCACGCAGGAGCCATTATCGCTGGTGGTAAAGGGACTGCGGATGAGAAATTCGCAGCTCTGGAAGCCGCTGGAGTGAAAACCGTTCGCAGCCTGGCCGATATCGGCGAAGCGCTGAAAGCCGTCATTAAGTAAAAGCAATAAAACAGCCCGCCCCCTGCATTTACCCGTGATGCAGGGGAAAGGGCTGGTCCATTTTCGACATGGTTGGCCATCTGATGATGGCCTTTTTTTTGCCTGTCTGTTTGCCGGATGGCGCTGGCGCTTATCCGGCCTACGGGGGAGTGTTGACGTGATGGGCTATGCGCTTTCCGCCAGCGTTTTCAGCCAGCGAATGCCGCTTTCCGGAGAGGTCATCACCGGGACGGGCGGAGACGGAAGCTGCTGCAGAACGCGAGCCATCGACGCTTGCGCCAGCATGACCACATCAGCCTGTTTATACGCGCTGTGCAATCCTTCACTGACGATGCGATCGTGGGTTTCCATATCGCCCGCCAGCAGGGCATGGAAGGCCTCTTCCATCAATATCGGCGTCACGGTGCATTGCTTACCACTGGCCTGCACTTTGCGCTGCACATACTCCAGCGTCGGTTTCATGGTCGTGGCGACGGTGGCCAGCACGGCAATGTTCTCACCCCGGCTAATGGCTTTTTCCACCATCGCGCAGTCGATACGCGCAAGCTGCAGCGGCGTCATAAACTGACACTGTTCAACCGCCGTGCCAATGGACGAACAGGCGGTGATGAAAATCTCACAGTCGGCTTTTTCGGCAATGTGGACGTAGTCGGCAATGCGTGCCGCAATGTTCGGCGTCACGCCACCGGCCTTCATCACCTGCTTAATCATCGACTCTTCGACCAGGTGCATCACGTCCGCTTCTGGCATGATGTCGCCGATCAGTTGCTGCATCATGGCGAGCGTGGCGGAACTGGTGTGAAGCATAGCGATCTTTTTCATTCTGCGATCTCCTTGAGCAAACATTCGGCAACGGCCATGGCCGCATCGTGATCTTCCTGGGCAGACAGCCCGCCAACCGCAACGGCCCCCAGGCATTTACCGTTGTGAAGAATCGGTACGCCGCCGGGCAGCGCGGTAAAACGTGGGTCAGCAAAGTAGCTGATATCCAGCGACTCGTTTTGCAGACGTTGTAAAAACGCCTGAGTGGTGCAGCCTAAACGGCTGCTGGTGCGCGCTTTACGCTGCGTCAGCTCAATGGTCAACAGTTTGGCGTTATCCATACGGGCAAAGCTCAGTAACTCGCCGTGAGCGTCGCACACCGCCACGCTGAGCGGACGTTGCGTGTAACGGGTGTCGGCGAGATCGAGCGCGTAGTCTACCGCGCGTCTTGCCTGTTCCAGGGTTAAAGTCATCATTGTGAGTTATCCTTTTGACAGAGGTTCTGATACCGGCTGAGCAGGCGAACTCTCGCTCTGGGCCTGCGCCTGTCGGGCATCCTTTTTGCGCCAGTAGTTAGCCAGCAGCGAGCCGCTGACGTTGCCAAGCGGTGTCATGACCGCAGAGGCGAGACCAACGGTGGCCAGTTTGCCCATCGCGGCGGCAAGACCTGATGCCATCCCGCCGTTTTGCAGGCCGACTTCGAAGGCCACCGTCCGGGCGGACTGAACATCCATGCGGAAGACCCAGCGGCTCATCAGATAGCCAATCAGGAAGCCGCCGAGGTTGTGCATCAGCATGGCGAAGCAGAGCAGAAAGCCGACCTGAACCAGGTTGTCGCGTCCGGCCGCTGCCGCCGTGGTGGTGAAGAAAATGATGCCCATCATCGAAATGGTCGGCATGACCTTCTTAACGCCGTCCACGCGTCCATACAGCCAGTTATAGAACAGCGCCCAGATGATCCCGCCCGCCACAAAGTTCAACACCACCGCGTACATTTGCGCGTCGGCGCTGGCGCTGCCAAACAGCGAGTCCCAGCCGCCGGCAATCATATACAGCAGCCAGATGGCGCTGATCCCGGCCAGAATTTGCACGGTTCGACGACCCTGCACACCGGCATAGGTTTTCAGGTAGTCGTGTAAAATCGCTGCGCCAATCGGGATCAATACGATTTTCACGACGTCCATCACCATCGCCGTGAGCTGGATGTCGATCATCGAGCCCGCCAGCAGATTCACCCACAGCGGGGTCATGACCGTCGCCGCCAGCGTCGAGACGGCGGCGATAGAGACCGCCAGCGCCAGGTTGGCGTTGGCGATATACACCATGACGGTGGAGGAGAGCCCGCTGGGACAGGAGCCAATCAGCAAAATGCCCACCGCCACTTCCGGCGGGAAGTCGAAGATCAGCGTAATGCTCAGGCCGAGCAAAGGCATGATGACGAAATGACAGAAGGTGCCGATAAACACCGCCCATGGCATTTTAGCGACATCGATGAAGTCCTGAATCGTGAGTTTGGTCCCCATACTGAACATGGTCGCCTGGATCACTAAAAAAACGATCCACTTATGGGTGATGTTGAATCCGCCCCAGACGATCAGATCGGTTGACCAGGTCATCGCCGCGACAAAGCCGGCGATGATCCACAGGGTAAACTGGTAGCTGCGAAGATTTGTCCAGTAGCCCGCGCCTGCCGCGAAGCCAGCCGTCAGCATCACCAGCCCCGGCTGCCAGAGGGCGGGAGACTGCATCAGCGCGCCAATTGCCGCCAGTGCGCCACCGGCGATGCAGACGCCCAGTCCGGTTTTGTGAATAACGGTTGTGATAGTCATGGTGAAATGTCCTTTCTCTCGTTATTACTGCCGTGGTGGAATAGCTAACATTTGCCGCGCAATATCCGGCGTGGCGACCTTTTTATCCATACTGCGAATAAGCGTGGCGAGTTTGGCAACCTGCTGATAATTATGCTGAGCTTTCTCTTCGGCGCTTAAATAATAGCTGTCTTCAAAACCAATTCTCACTTCGCTGGCACCCATCCCGACCGCAGCCGCAATAATATCGAAATTCTTGCGGCCAAAATGGGTAATTCCCCATAAGGCGTCGCGTGGGATCATACTGCGCAAGGCAATTAACGCATCAACCGTCGCGGGTGAACTTCCACGGTGTCCGAGGACAATATTGAATAACATCGGTTTCTTGAACGATATTTTTTCTTCCAGCGCCAGAATGTTATTAATCATCCCAATTTCGAAAACTTCAAATTCGGGAATAATGGAACGTTGGGTAATTTGTTGCGAACAATATTCGACGTCCGGTCCGGGATTAAAGTATACGGCATCGCCGAGGTTAACGGAGCCGACGTTCAGCGACGCCATTTCTACGCCGGGACAGTCCAGTGGCGCGCAGCGCTCGGCAATCGACATGGCGGAGACGCCACCGGTGGAGGCCTGAATAATCAGGTCGGAATGGCGCATGACGTGGTCGATTGTCGCCTGAAAATCTGTGGTGTCTGGCGTCAGGCGACCTTGTTTATCGCGAACATGTAAATGCACGATGGCCGCACCATGTTCGACGCTGGCCAGTATTTCCTGGGCCAGTTCTTCGGGTATAACTCTGGGGCAATCCGCGGCAACGGGCGCCAGCGAGATAATAACAGTATCCGACATGTGTTCCTCCGGTTTTCCGGTACAGAGATATTAAAATTATAAGTACGGTGTCATCCAGCGTAACGATTCGGGCCCTGGTGTTGACGGTTTATATTCACAACCCATCCAGCCCTGATAACCTGTTTGCTTAATAAATTCAAAGAGCCATGCTTCATTTAATTCTCCCGTTCCCGGTTCATGGCGACCGGGTACAGAAGCAATTTGAAAATGTTTAATGATCGGTAAATAATGTTCAATAAGATGCGCAACATTACCGTGCATTTTTTGACAGTGGTAAATATCAAACTGTAAGCCGATATTTTTCCTGCCCACGTCGCGAATAAGACGCTCAGCCAGTGGAAAACTATCAACGAAATAACCAGGCATATCGTCTGGATTTAACGGTTCAATCAGTACGTCGATTCCAGCTTCGACCATGACGTCACAGGCGATACGCAGTTGGTCTATCAGCCGTGCGCGCTGGTCGCTGGCGGAAAGTCCGGCCACGCGCAGTCCGGCCATGACGTGCACCTTGCGACAGCCCAGTGCCGTGGCGTAATCGCGGGCAATCAGCAGACTGCGATGAAACTCCTCATCACGGCCCGGCAGGGAGGCCAGTCCGCGTTCACCTGCCTGCCAGTTACCCGCCGGCGCATTCATCAGCGCCACCGGCAGGCCGGTTTCCCGTTGTGCCGCCAGCAGCACGTCCAGCGGATGCTGCCAGAGAAACAGCCCTTCAACGCCGTGAAAACCCGCCGCCTTTGCGGCCTGAAAGCGCCCGGCAATGGGGTATTCGCAAAACAGCCAGTCGAGGTTAGCCGCTAACTTCAGCATGCTGCGTTCCCTCCCGGCAATCCACCAGGTGTAGTTTCACGCCCTGGCTGGCAATGGTGTCCTGCGCCACGTCGGGCAACCGGTTATCCGAAATAATGTCGGTCAGTTGATTCAGTGAGCAGATGTGGAACATTCCGTATTTGCCAAATTTACTGCTGTCGCAAACCAGCACCCGACGGCGGGAGACGGTGAGTACCACCTCTTTCACCGAGGCTTTGCCTTCGCTGGGGGTCGACATACCGCGTTCGGTATCCCACGAAGACGAACTGAGAAACGCCACGTCGATGTTGATCGTGCGCAGAAAACTGGCGGCGCTTTTCCCCAGGCAGGAGCGGTTGCGCTGATCCACCAGTCCTCCGGTGTGATACAGCGTGATATGCGGCATATCCATCAGGTAGTGGCTGATGGAGAAATCGTTGGTTACCACCGTCAGGTTAAAACAATGGCTGGCGGCGACGGCTTTCGCCACTTCAAACAACGACGTTCCCGCATCGAGATACAGCGTTTGCCCTGGCTCTATCAGCATGGCGGCAAGCTGTCCCATCCGCCGCTTCACGTCATGATGCAACTCGGCTTTTTCCCGCCACGGCAGCTCCGATTTCAGCAGATTGTTGAGTTTCACCCCGCCATTGATCGAGATGACTTTGCCTTCTTCTTCCAGCAACTGAATGTCGCGGCGCACGGTCATGTGCGACACGCTCATCAGATCCGCCAGCTCATTAAACGAGGCGACGTTTTTTTCATGCACGTAGCGGTAAATAAAATCACGTCGTTGTTCGGGGATCATCATTTCACCTCACACTCGCAAGGATGACTGGAGTTCAGCTACCGCTTCCGCCGTTAGCGGCACGTAGCCCAGTGGTTTCAAGGTCAGCCAGATGCGGGCGCTGTCTTCCAGCTCTTCGGCATTAAACACCGCCTCACGAAGTGAGCGGCCACTGACTACCGGACCATGATTTGCCAGGAGCGCGGCGATATGGTCCGCCGCAATTTCGCTGAGCGCACTGGCAATACCTTCATGACCGGGTTTGAAATAAGGCAGAAGCGGTAACTGCCCGACGCGCATTACGTAGTATGGCGTTAACGGCGGCAGACAGTTTTCCGGCGTGCTGCACGGCAGGCAGGAAAGGGCGGTCAGCCATGGCGAATGCAAATGGACTACCGCGCCGCAGGTCGGACGATGACGGTACCAGGCCAGATGCATGGGCACTTCTTTCGAGGGTTTATCGCCACTGAGGTGAACGCCGTTGGCATCCAGTTTGCTGAGCGTGGCGGCGTCCAGCTCGCCCAGACAGGAGTTAGTCGGCGTCACCAGATAGCCGCCGTCCGGTAACCTTACGCTCAGGTTGCCCGAACCACCGCTGCTGAAGCCGCGCATAAACAGGGAGCGACCGTAATGCACCAGCTGTTCGCGCAGTTGCTGTTCGTTAAGCTGACTCATGATGCATACTCCTGCGCGGTGAAAAAGAAGTCTTCGTCACCGAAGTTGCCTGATTTCAGCGCCAGCGCCAGCGGCGGCTCGGCGGAAAACACCCACGGCACGCCGGGCGCGATGGCTTTGCCGACCGCCAGTCGCGTCACCTGTAACGCCTCCACTACGGTGCCGGACGTTTCGCCACCCGCGACGATAAAACCGTTTACGCCCGCGGCCTGCAGTTTGGCCGACAGTCTGGCAAAGGTATGCTCAATTGCCCGGCTGGCGCGCTGCTCGCCGTACTCCTGTTGAATACGTTTCAGTGCTTCCGGTGGCTGGGTGGCGTAAATCAGCGGGGCGAGCGCGTCATCGACATGCGCCATTGTCCACAGCGACAGCTCATCGCTGTAATGCTCTGCGTCTGCCAGGCAGCGCGCCACGTCGAGCAGGCGAGAAGCGGCCTGCGCTTTATAGCGATTCACCTGGCGGTTGCTCATGGTGGAACAACTTCCGGAAAAAACCACCGTTTTTGCCGGCTGCGGGAAGGGATGTACTGCATCCCGTCCACGCTGTGGCGCGGCGCAAGCGGCCAGTGCGCCACCCAGGCCGGAACCGCCCGCCAGCAGCGGTGTATGACGTAAGGCCTGAGCGAGGGTCTGCAGATCGGCTTCGCTGAAGGTATCCACAATCACGTGATGTACACCTTCAGACTGGCAGCGGTCCAGCGCGTGAGTGACCGCTTCCACACCTTTTTGAATCGTGCTGAGGTCAATACGCCCGACCGTGCTGGTAGTTTGCGCCATGAGCAGGCGAATCAGGTTCGCATCGGTCATCGGGTTGAGCGGATGTTTCTCCATGCCGGATTCATTCAGCAATACGCCATGCACAAACAGATGACCGTGAATCACCGTACGTCCGTTTTGCGGCAGGGCTGGACAGTGAACAATGTACGGCGCGTGCATCGCTTCCATCAGCGCATCGCTGACCGGACCGATATTCCCGGCGGGGGTGGAATCAAAGGTGGAGCAATATTTAAAGTAAATCTGCCGCGCGCCTGCCATGTTGTGCAGCCATTGCCAGCAGCGTAATGATTGATCGATGGCCTGGTCAGCCGGTAGAGAACGGCTTTTCAGCGAGATGACAATCGCGTCGACCTCTTCATTCCACGGCTGTGCGGCGTCTGGCATCCCGGGCAGCAGCGCGACCCGCCAGCCTTGTTCAGCCATAAAACTTGCTATATCCGTTGCGCCAGTAAAGTCGTCGGCGATAACACCTGTCGTGACGGGCATACATCCACTCCGTTCAGATTGTCTGGTAATTGAGCCTATTATTCAGGAGGGCGTTTCACATTCACATGATGATTCTCACAAATAAGCACATCATAAAATTGAATCGATTTTATATAATCAATTGAAAACAATGAATAAATTGATTCATTGCATTGAAATGATGCTCACAGAGCGATGTGAAGATTCGTTAATCTTTGGGAAAAGTTGTCACAACCGGCGCAGAACGGTTTTGAGGAGACGGGGACGCCGCTCTTGCAATTTGATCATAATCACCTGAATAAATGAGATTATTTTTTGCGGTCAGGGTCATTCTTTCAGCCGGACAAATTTTGCATATTAACGACGTTATCCAGACCACTGACGGAGCGTGACGTGCCTCAGCATAATCAGGACGATGTCTTACACACTTTTTACTCACTGGCAGAGGTGTTTTCTAAGGCCACGGGGCTTGCTGCCGTGGTGGTAGACATTAATGGTCGGGAAATCTCCGCCTGTCATAATTTTAATTCGTTCTGTTCATTACTGCGCGCTAATCCGCAATACCAAAAAAGTTGTCAGAAATGTGATAAATATTGTGCTTTCGAAGGGTTAAAAGAAGAAAAAATCAGAATTCTCTGCTGTCATGCGGGGTTAAGTTTTTTCTCTATGCCGTTAATTCGTCAAGGGCATCTGCTGGGGTTTATTATTTGCGGACAGGTGCGCGCAAAATATCCGGAATATAAAACTATTGTCATTGATGACGATCGGCAGTGGGTTTTCGATCCTAAAATCAAATCAGCCTGGAATCAGGTCGCGCTTGTTGAAAATAATCACCTGGTGGCGGCGGCAAACCTGCTCAGCTTTATTATTAATAATCTCAATCCGGTTCAGAGTAAAACGTTGGACACCGCCGATGTGCAGTTGAGCGACCTGCGTTTGTCGGCAATGGAACTTTCTCGCCACGAAAAGAAACTGGTCGCCGCACTGCGCTATATTGATGAACACTTATATGAGGAACTGACGCTGGAGTCGGTGGCCGCGCATGTCTGTCTAAGCGCCAACTACTTTAGCCGTTTCTTTAAGAAACGGCAGGGAGTGAATTTTAAAACCTGGGTGAGCCAGAAAAAAATGCAGCGGGCGAGTGAGTTGCTGTGCGATCCGACCAACTCTATCGACAGCATCGCCCGGAAACTTCAGTATGCGCAGACCAGCTATTTTTGTCGGGTGTTCCGGGCGGCTCACCAGACGTCTCCGCAGTCATTCCGTCATGAGCAGCTTTCGCTGTAGGTGCGTTCCATCACCTCTGGAATAAATGAGAGTCGGTCGCTCAGACGGACAACATCGCCAACCACAATCAGCGCCGGTGGCACAATATTCGCTTCCTGCGCTTTCGTGAGTAATGTGCCAAGCGTACAGGTTAAGCGTCGCTGATTGTCCCGGGTGGCTGACATCACAATCGCCGCGGGCGTGTCCGGTGATTTGCCCCCCATCAGCAATTCTTCACAGATAAACGGCAGATTAGCGATCCCCATGACAATCACCAGCGTGCCGTTGAGCTTCGCGAGCTGCCGCCAGTCCTGCTGCTGATTACCTTCGCGGGTATGTCCTGTCACGACATGAAAACCCGATGCCAGGTCGCGGTGGGTCACCGGGATCCCGGCGCAGGCCAGCCCGCCAATGGCTGAACTGATCCCCGGCACCACTTCGAAGGCAATGCCTTCCTCGACCAGACATTCCACCTCTTCAGCACCGCGGCCAAACACGTAAGGATCGCCGCCTTTCAGGCGCACAATGTTCCGCTGCGTCCGCGCATGTTGGATAAGCAGGGTATTGATCTCCTCCTGAGGAACACAATGATAGCCCGGACTTTTGCCAACGTTGATGCAGGTACAGCTCGCTGAGCACCACTCAAGCATCTTGGGATTGACCAGCCGATCGTAAATGATGACATCAGCCTGTTGAATACACTGCAGGGCTTTAAGGGTCAGTAAGGTGATATCACCCGGGCCTGCGCCAACCAGCCAGACTTTTCCGGAATTTTTCATATGTCGTCCTTAATTATTGTCGGGAAAAACGGTAAAAAGAGTAAAAGCAGATGAAAAAACGCCATCGTTTGCTTATCGTTTAGTGAACTGAATTCTCCTGAAATAATAAGTAAATAATATTGATTAAACCCGCAAAGTTTTTTCTCCGATAAACAAGTTATCTTGAAAAATTATTAAGAACTTATTGGCGCTATTTGTCGCAAAATAACCTTAATTAAATTGTGTTTATGGTCAGTCTTGCGTATTATTGGTTATTATTTGTTCGCCTCCTGTGTGAATAAACCATGGAGTGGATCAATGACATCCAGGTAGGAAATAAAATATAACTCTCAGGCCAATCGGGAGTCGGTTGCATTTATTTTTTATAAATTAAACTATTTTTGTACGCGGCATATGGAAGACGTTATGAGAGGAAAGATACCAAAGACTGAATTACTGGTGACGTTTGAAGTGGTGGCACGTCATGAAAGTTATACGCGTGCGGCGGAGGAGTTAGCATTAACGCAAAGTGCCGTATTTCGCCAGGTGAATGCACTTGAGGATTTTCTGCATACTGCATTATTTAGTCATGCCAAAAAGCGGATTTTTTTAAACGCGGCCGGGAAGCATTATTTGAGCATTGTTAAGGAAACGCTAAATAAACTTGAGCGTGATACGAATACCATTATGACCTGGCAGCCCACGGTCGAAGTCATTGAACTGGCGGTCAATCCGACGTTCAGCACCCACTGGCTGATCCCCAATCTGCGTGAATTCAACAAACTTAACCCCGATATTATCGTTAATATTCACTCGCTGGCGAACATGGGCGATTTTCTCAATCGTGAATATGATGCGGCCATTATGCGTGAGGACTTCTGTTCGCCGTGGTCAGAAGTGGAGTATCTGTTCGAAGAGGAAATCCTCCCGGTTTGCAGCGGCAGTCTGCTGTCACAGCCTAACCAGAAACTGGCGGTCGAAGAGTTGCTCAATGAGTTTCCATTGCTGCATCAAAGTACGCGAATTAACGGCTGGCAGGAGTGGTTCGCCCTGTCGGATGTCAGTAGTCCATTGGCCAACAAAGGCCCGCGTTTTGATCTGCTGTCGATGCTGATCGCCGCGGTGCGATCGAATCTGGGGGTTGCGCTGCTCCCGCGTTTTGCGATCCAGCACGATCTGGACAACGGTGACATGGTGATCCCTTGCGATGTGCCCATGCGCACGGGTAATCGTTTCATCATGACCTGGCGGGAAGAAAAAGCGGAATCCCGTCATTTACAGGTCTTCCGCGACTGGCTGTTGCAAAAATCGGTGGTATCTCACCTGGAACGCTGATGGCGGATGACGGGCAAACGGGAAGCCGGATAAGCGCATGCGCCATCCGGCAACGACGTGACTACCAGTCAATTCCTGCCTGAGCCTGAATACCACTGTCAAACGCATGTTTGATCGGGCGCAGTTCGCTCACCGTATCGGCAAGCTCCAGTAACTGCGCGTGACACCCTCGCCCGGTCACAATCACACTCTGCTGCGCCGGACGCTCCCGAATGGCGGCGATCACCTCGTCGGTATCAAGATAGTGATACGCCAGCATGTAAGTGAGTTCGTCCAGCACCACCAGATCGTAATGCGCATCGGCCAGCATGCGCTTGCTCTCTGCCCAGACGGCGAGCGCCGCGGCGATATCTGACTCGCGGTTTTGCGTTTCCCAGGTAAACCCGGTCCCCATAATGTGAAACTCAACCCCCAGCGGATGCAGGGTGTTGTATTCGCCATTATCCCACTGGCCTTTGATAAACTGCGCGACGCCAACGGTTTTACCATGACCCACCGCACGGGTGGCGGTGCCAAAGGCGGCCGTGGATTTCCCTTTTCCATTACCGGTGAAAACGATCAAAATCCCTTTTTGTTCCGTGGCGGCTGCCACGCGGATATCCACCTGTTCTTTCAGCTTTTGCTGACGCTGGCGATGACGGTCGCCATTGGCTCGCGCTTGCATAAACGCTCCTTAATGTCCTGCCGGGCAGGATGCACAACGATGCTGTTGTTCAAACTGGCTGAAGAAGTTGTTTCCTTTGTCGTCTACCAGCACGAAGGCCGGCAGGTTTTCAACTTCCATCATCCAGACCGCTTCCATTCCCAGTTCGGGGTATTCGAGGCAGCGCAGGCTTTTCACGTATTGCTGCGCCAGTAAGGCTGCGGCGCCGCCGATGCTGCCGAGGTTGAATCCGCCGTGTTTATGGCAGGCCTCGGTGACCTGCGAACTGCGGTTGCCTTTGGACAGCATGATCAGGCTACCGCCAGCGGCCTGGAAGGCATCGACATAACCGTCCATGCGCCCGCCGGTGGTTGGCCCGAGCGAGCCACAGGCCATCTGATCCGGCGTTTTGGCCGGGCCTGCGTAGTAGACAATGTGATCTTTCATGTACGCTGGCATCGCTTCGCCGTTGTCCAGGCGCTCTTTGAGTTTGGCGTGCACGATGTCGCGGGCGACGACGATCGGGCCGTTTAGCGAAAGCCGCGTACCGACGGGCAGGGCGGATAAATCATGCAGGATCTCGCGCAGCGGACGGTTCAGATCCAGGTTTACGCTCTGCGCGCTGTTCTCGATGCGGCTGGATTCAGGGATAAATTTGCCCGGGTTATGCTCGAGTTTTTCCAGCCAGATCCCGTGTTTGTTGATCTTCGCTTTGATATTGCGATCGGCGGAGCAGGAGAGAGCCATCGCGATCGGGCAGGAGCCGCCGTGGCGCGGCAGACGAATGACGCGAATATCATGGGCGAAATATTTGCCGCCAAACTGTGCGCCAATGCCAAATTCACGGCTGGCATTGAGCAGCGCGGATTCCAGCGCGGTGTCACGAAACGCCTGACCCAGTTCGTTACCGCTGGTGGGCAGGTTGTCGTAATACTTGGTTGAGGCCAGTTTGGCGACCTTGAGCGCCTGATCTGCGGAGAGACCACCGACGACAAAAGCGATGTGATACGGCGGGCAGGCTGCGGTGCCCAGCGATTTCATCTTCTCGATCAGGAAGGCGGTGAGCTTTTCCGGTTGCAGGATCGATTTGGTCTCCTGGAACAGCGCCGCTTTGTTGGCTGAGCCGCCGCCCTTATTGACGAACAGGAAGCGGTATTCGTTACCCGGCGTGGCGCTGATATCGATCTGCGCCGGCAGGTTGGTGCCGGTATTGACCTCGGTATACATATCCAGCGCGGCGTTTTGCGAGTAGCGCAGGTTATTTTCCTTAAAGGTGGTGTAAATCCCTTTGCTGAGCGCTTCGGCGTCATCGCCGCCGGTCCATATCTGTTGGCCTTTGCTGGCGACCACTGTCGCCGTACCTGTGTCCTGGCAGTTCGGCAGCACGCCTTTCGCCGACACTTCCGCATTACGTAACAGCTGCAGGGCGACATATTTGTCGTTACTGCTGGCCTGCGGATCGTGCAGGATGCTGGCAATCTGCTTTAAATGTCCGGAGCGCAGGAAGAACGATGCTTCATAGAATGCCTGTTGCGCCAGCAGCGTTAATGCTTCCGGCGCCACTTTGATGACCTCTTCGCCATCTAACTCTGTCACCGTAACATGCTGATTGCTCAGTAATTCGTATTCCGTACTCTCTTTGCTTTGTACAAAGAGTTCTTGCCAGACAAAGGGTTTAGACATGTTACTTCTCACGTTAAGGTTGATATCGCCGGAGGGCGTCGTCGTGCCGTATCCGACTTACAAAAAAGCCTGATTCGTAGGCCGGATTCGCATGAGCGCCATCCGGCATCCGCTTAATGCGCCATAAAGAGATTGGCCTGCGTTGCATGGGCAACATATTCAATAGTCTGCTGGGCGCGCACGCTGTTCCCGGCGCTGTCCAGCGGCGGTGAGTAAACGGCGATGGCGTATTGTCCCGGTACCACCGCGACCATTCCCCCGCCGACGCCACTTTTCGCCGGAATACCGACGGTGTACAGCCATTTTCCGCTGCCGTCGTAGAGACCGGCGATGGCCATTTCAGCCAGTACCTGCGGAACATAGCGCTCATTGAGCAACTGTTTGCCGGTGAACGGCGATTTCCCCTTGTTGGCCAGTACGGCACCCATTTTGGCAAGTTGCTCAACGGTGACGTCTACTGAACACTGGCGGGTGTAGATCTCCACGGCCTCCTGCGTGTTGCCGTAGAAGCTGTTGTACGATGCCATTAATTGCGCCAGCGCCTGATTGTGCTGGTTGGTCTCCATTTCCGATCGAAATACCGGTTCATTGACCGTGAGCGTGGCGTCGGCCCAGGCGTTCAGGTTGGCGAGGATTTTGTTCCAGCGGTCGGTTTTGTCTTTGGCATCAATCAGGCTGACGGTACTCATGGCGCCAGCATTGACCAGCGGATTCTCCGGTGCGCCTCGGGTGAGTTCGACCGCGAGACCGGAATTAAAGGGCAGGCCGGTAGCATTGGCGCCGAGTTTATCCAGCACCTCTTGTGGCCCACGCTGTTCCATCGCCAGCGCGAGGGTGAAGACTTTGCTCAGCGATTCCATTGGGAATGCTTTGTTGATGTCTCCGGTCTGGTAAATTTTGCCGTCAACGGTAGCGAGGGTAATGGCGAAGTTGTTAGGGCTGTAGGTGGCAAGAGCAGGGATATAGTCGGCGACTTTGCCGTCGTCGTTACTTTTGTATTTCTGGTGTGCCTGTTCGATCAATGCGGCGTAGTCCGGTGCCGTTTGCGCCAGCGTGGCGGCGCTAAAAAACAGGCTGGCGGTTAACATGCTCGCGCCGAAGAATTTTACGTTCATGGTGCAACCTTGTTGGTGTGATTGGCATGTTGCCGGATGGCGGCGCAAGCCCCTTATCCGGCCTACAGGTTAATACTCGATGTGTAGGCCGGATAAGCAATAGCGCCATCCGGCAACCTTATATCATCAGGACATCACCACTTCTGACGGCTCAGTGGCAGGACGCTCCTGTTCTGGCGTTTTGACCGGCGCAGTGCCCCGGCAGCCGGAACCGAAGTGTTCACCTTCCCAGCGACCGACAATCGCGGCGCCCATGGCGTTACTCATCACGTTGGTTGCGGAACGTCCCATGTCGAGGAACGGATCGACGCCCATCAGCAGGATCAGACCGGCTTCCGGAATGTTGAACTGGTTGAGGGTAGCGGCAATGACCACCATCGAGGCACGCGGTACGCCTGCCATACCTTTGGAGGTCAACATCAGAATCAGCAGCATGGTGATTTGCTCGCCCATGCTCAGTTCAATGTTGCACGCCTGCGCGATAAAGACGGTGGCAAACGAGCAATAGGCCATTGAACCCACGAGGTTGAAGGAGTAACCGATAGGCAGCACGAAGCTGGCAATCTTGGACGAGACGCCGAATTTCTCCAGCTTATCCAGAGTGCCCGGGAACGCGGCTTCAGAACTGGACGTGGTAAACGCCAGCAGCGCCGGTTCGAGAATCGCTTTTGTCAGACGACTGATGCATGGACCGACAATCACCGTTGACAGGCCGATCAGGATCGCCCACAGCATACCCAGCGTCAGGTAGAACTCACCCATGAAGATCCCGGCGCTCACCATCACGCCCAGCCCGCGTTCAGCGATAAGCCCGGAGATCGCGGCGAACACGGTTAACGGGGCGAACAGCATGACGTAACCGGTCAGCTTCAGCATGACGTGAACCAGTGAGTCGAGCACCTTCACGATCGGCTCGGCTTTCTCGCCAATGGCGGCCAGACTGCACCCGAGGAAAATCGAGAACACCACGATTTGTAGGATTTCGTTACGCGCCATTGCATCCACAATGCTGGTCGGTACGGCGTGAGAGATAAACACTTTCAGCGTGAACGGTTCTGACTGCACGGCCGCCACGGCCCCGGCGTCATGGGCGACGAAGTTAATGCCCGCACCAGGCTGGAACAGATTGACGATGACCAGACCCAGCGCAATCGACAGCAGTGAGGCGCAGATAAACAGGAAAAAGGTTTTTGAGAATATACGCCCCAGCGTTTTGGCATCGCCCATTTTCGCGATACCGACAACCAGGGTTGAAATAACCAACGGCGCGATAATCATTTTTACCATACGTAAAAAGATGGTGGTAAAAATAGAAATATCCTGCGCGTACGATTTTGCTGTATCTGCCGATGCCATATTATTAATAGCCACCCCGGCAATCATGCCGAGTATCAGGCCTAATATGATCATTTTGGTTAGACTTATTTTCTTCATTATTACTCCATCGGATCAAGGCTGGTCTGTGAAGTGTTGTAGGGTAGCGTGCGCCTGAACCAGGACAGCAGTTCAGGCGCACGCTGGTTGTGACCAACCGCATGAATTATCTGGAATACAGTGATACAGCGAAATCCTGTACGCCAATGGACGTTGTTGTATTTTATTTACTATAGATCGAACTCAATACTTAATAACGGCGCATGCTGCTGCGCGCCATAAACATCATTGTCACCAACGTTGCCGGAAATAATATCGCGAGGCATCACGATTTTTACGGCATTCGCCGGGTCGAACCAGACGATGCGATGAATAAAATCAGGTTCAACGTTATATAAGCGGGCAATTAACTGCGGGGTTAATTGCTCAGAACGTTTTACCCGCTGATAGTCTTCGCGCGTTTTAAATAAAATATCTAACACCAGTTCATACGGTCCGGCGTTTTTAGAACGAATCACCTGCGCCAGGGTGCAAATAGCGTGTTTCATGCCTGAACTCCTTCTGGCGTCACCTGTTCGATATGGAAGTCAAAACGCAGGGCGTCGCTGGCTTCGATCAGGTGATAGATTGAGAACTCATACACCGGCCCGCTTTGAATGTCGGATGGCGAGAACGGGAAGGCGAGGTTGCCTGCCGTGGCGATCCGGTTTTCGTAGCCGTAGTGCAACAGGGTAGAGCGCACCAGCGAACAGACGCTGTTGGCGATATCCTGCGTTGGCGCGACCACATCCAGCAAAATGCCCAGCTCATGCCCGGCGGTTTGCACCGGCTCATGATTACCCATCACGCCGTTCTTGCCGTACAGGTGGAACGTCATGCGGATGCTGTCATCATTCAGCGAGAGGTTGCGGGCGACGCTGGCCTGAACTTCTTCGAGAATGGTGTCGATGCTGGCAATCATGATCGGATCGCGGGTACCGGCGATGGTCAGGCAACGGAAGCCCACCTGACGCGCACCTTCCAGTTTCAGCGCATACGGCGTTTCTTCATGACGGGAACCGCTGACGTACACTTCGCCATCGTTTACCGCTTTGAAACTGCACCCTTTCAGGTTCAGTACGCCGCCAGGGCCTGGCAGGAAGTACGGATCGGATTTCTCATACAGGGTGTGTGCCGCCGCCGACGTTTCGGTGAACTTGCGTTTCGGGTTGAACGTCTTCAGCGTAAAGCCGTTGTCGTCGATAATCCCCATTGCGCAGTCAGAGCCGGAACCTGGGGTGGCGGCAATGGCCGCACATTCCAGGATCTTGCCACAGTGCAGCGCCAGACCTTCATCAAATCCCTGCATAATCGGCAGCGCCGCGAAGCAGGCTGGATCGTAAGCCCGTCCGCCCAATACCACTTGCGCACCGGCTTCCAGCGCACGCTGGAACGGTTCGATCCCCATCTGCGCCACGATGTAGGTGCTCTCTTCGATCGCCTCGTGGGTCAGTGCCGGAACAAAGTCCAGCGCGGTGATTTTGCCGTTATCCAGCGCCTGATGAACCACCTCTTTATTCACATCCGATGGGATCAGCGCCATTGAGAAGGACAGTTTTTCTTCCTGTGCGATCTCAAGGATAATCTGCCGACACCACTCAAGGTGCGGTGCTGCACCGGATCCCCCGGCGGTGCCGATCACCACCGGAATGTTGTTCTTAACGCCCGCCGTGATCATATAGCGCAGATCGCGTTTCACTCCGGCCCGATCGGTAAACGGTTTACCCGCCCCCAGGTAGTGGGGGCCAGGATCGGAGGAGCCTGCGTCAACCGCGATCAGATCCGGTGACGCTTCCATGGCTTTACGAAAGCTCTCTTCCGGGAAGCCATAACCCAGGATAGCCGTCGGCGATAAGATCTTAAATGTGCGTGCCATCTCTTAATCCTTAGTCTGCAACAGCGCGATGGTGCGGTTCATTTCGTTAAACACGATATTGAGACCTTCATCGAAGCCCATACCCGGCTTGATCAGCATACGCATTGGACGGGCGGCGAGAGCCACATGTACGCAGGTGCGGGCGCTGATTTCGGTTTCGTTGCAGGTACCGCCCTGATAGGCTTCCATCCCGTGCTTGTTGCAGTACAGCACCGCGTCAACGATGTTGTGAATGCCGCCGAGATCCGGGGTTTTGATCTGCACCATGTGACAGCTGCCGGCATCGGTGAAGTCCACGATGTCCTGATAGGTGTTACACCATTCGTCGGCGACAATTTTCACGCCGGAACCCAGACGGGTCAGCTCTTTGGTGATGGCGGTCAGCATACGGATCTGATCCGGTTTGTTGCCTGCATCGACCGGGCCTTCAATGTACAGCGGCAGACCCTGCGCTTCTTTTTCGAGGCTGGCGATATACTCGGCGCAGCGCACCGGGTCCATATCGAAGATCAGACCGATGGTGCCATACACGTCGATATGCAGCGTCGGGTGGTAGCGTGGGCTGGTGCGCAGGCTGAGAATACGGTCGGACAACCAGCGTACGTACTCACGCAGTTTTTCGCCTTTGAAGCCGAGCTTCTCTTCAACGTTGTTGATCAGCGCGTGCGGCAGGACGTCAACGCCTTTGAGGATCATCTTGTCGACGGCGATGTAGCGGTCGTCGCCGCTCTGGCCAAATAACGGAATGGCTTCCGGTACGCACGGCAGTTGCCATTCGTCGCACACCACTTCCGTTTTCAGGCGGCCTGAAGCCAGCGCGGTAGCGTCAAGCAGCGCCTGTGACAGACCGTAACGAACGGCGGTATGCAGCAAATTACCGTCGATGCGCAGTTTGTCGAAGAAACGGGCGTTCGGCAGAAACGCATCCACGTCGCGGCCTTCCAGCAGCGGTTTAATGTGATCGTTGAGGAACGGAATAAAATGTTCAGCCAGGAACAGCGGATCACGACCGCCGGCACCGGAGTACTGAACGGCGGCGCAATCACCCACCGCGACGGCGCCGTTTTCCAGAATCAGCTGTACGGAAACGCACTCGCCAGCCTGGCGTACAGAGGTAAAGCCCGGGGTAACCGGATCGCCGGTATAAATAAACCCGTCATGACCTGCGCCATTTTTGATCGCCTGCTGGTCATCAAAATAGAATGAGGAGTAGCCAGCGGTAAAAAGCGCCTGTTTAATTTTCATTATGGTCTTCCTATTAATTGACTGTGGGATACAGCGTTGATGTCATCAACAACCATCTGGAATGAGGGTTTACGTCCTTCGTAATGGGCACGTTCGGCCACGTAATCGTGGTGTAGAGCGAGAATGTCTTGCGGCAGCGGCACTGAACCGGCTTCCAGAATACGGATCGCGCCGGCGTTATCGCGAACCGGCAGGATTTTACCGGCGTTACAGGAGGCCGGGGCGAAAGGTACGTCCAGTACGCCTGCTTCGAAGGCCAGCACGGTGCCGCGCGCGACATCGCCGTTGCCCAGTTCAAACACTTTCTTCAGGACTGCGCGAACTTCGCTCTTAATCAGATCCACTTCCTGTTCAACTGCGGCACACGGCGGGAATTTCTGGTCACTGACCATGTTGAGCATCTGACGTGACGCACGCAGTCCCTGGGCGTTTGCCGCCGCCGTCGGAATACCGAAGGCTTCATGTGGGCTCTTGGTGATCACTTTGGTCGCGCCGGACATACCGGCGACCGCTGCGCCCCAGGAGATAATGGCGAACGCTTTGGATTCGTCTTCCGGGAATCCGCCCATCCACTGGTGGAAGACCGTGCTCAGCTCGTAATCATTGAAGCCGTAGTTCTGGAAATACTCGTGGGACAGTTCGCGCAGTGACTGGATCGCGGCAATGTCCTGCGTCAGGCTGCCCACCTGGCCGTAGCCGACGGTGATGGATTTCACGCCCTGTTCCAGCGCCAGCAGACCTTCGATAATTGCCACTGCGTGAGACATGAACGGCGGGATCAGCGTGCCGGTCAACGGGCCGAACGGTTCGCGGTTAATGCGAATGCCGTGTTCTTCATACAGCCCCATCAGGCGGTCGCAGTACTGCCAGTCGCGAATGGATTTTTCCAGCGTCACGCGTTTGGCGTAAGGAATGTTGTAGGAGATACCGCCGCCTTCATAGCTGGTGAAGCCGCTGGCCATGGCGATCTCCGCCAGCAGACGTGCATCCGGCGTACCGTGACGGACCTGAATGGGTTTCTCCAGCGCTTCGGTCATCCGACGACAGGCCGCCACGCCGTGGTTAACCACCGGCAGTCCGTTGAGTTTTGAGGTCCCGGCTTCGATGGATTTCTGGATCCCAATGGCGGCTTCTTCATAACGATTCAGACGGGTGTAGGCATCGATGGTGCTGGGCAGCAGGTCACACTCTACCTGCAGGGTTTTCAGCAGTTCGATATGCTCATCCATCAGCGCCACACCGGCACGCGGCTGGCTCAGGGTTTTCCCTTCCTGATCCGCCTTCAGCAAGGCGTGAGAGAAACGTTTTTTCTCAGGAATGGTCTGCTGATACTTCACGCCATCTTCAAAATGTTCGACGTCTTTGCCGGTATGCCACGTCTGCAACACCTGATGCCGTTCGGTCATAAATTCGTCATGGGTTAATTTTTTATTTCGAAGTTCCATTCGTCGCTGCCTTAGGTTTTATAGGGTTAAACAGTGAATGCTGGTGCGCGCAGCGGCCTGGGGATCCAGTCTGGCAACGTTTGCCAGCAGCGGGAGCAGACCTTTTGCATCGCGGTAGTACTCAAACTGAGTGGGTAAAAGAATGCGTCTGCCGTCGTCGTCCAGTTCGCGATATTTGAGCCAGTGATGGATATCAAACTGACTGGCGCGGGAGAGCCAGCCGCCCGAACCGACCACTTTGCGCACGGTGGTCAGGTCGCGTCCCATTTGTAAATCGACGTTGCCAACGCAGGTACAGACCTGCTTTTTGGTGCCTGCGTGACGCTCGGCGGCGTAGCCGACGCACAGTCCGGCTAACAGAGAATCAAAGTATTTCTCTTCCTCGCTCTGCGGCAGATAATCGGGATGCGCCACCAGATGACGCAGGTAGCCATAGAAGGCCTCCTGGCGTGCCGGCTGCTGAGCGAATACCACCTTCACCAGTTCCTGGGTGCTTTCGCCTACCACCACGGCGGAGACGCGCATGCCGAGATCGCCTTCCACGGTGCGCTTAACAAAGGGCTCCGGGACGCCGTGCAGCACGGTATCGGGCGAAAGGGTATTGGCACTGGCGGAATAGACGTCGGTGGTCGCGCCGCCCATGTCGATGAGCATGAACTCTTTCCATGCGCTATCGACTTCGCTGATGGCTTTGACCAGTTCGTACACCGTCCAGGGCGTCGGCATGGGTTCTTCGCCGGTTTCACCGACAATCACATCCAGGCCCTTGCCTTTCACGATGCGGGACAGGAAGACATCACAAATCGCCTTGCGGGCGGCGAAGGGATTCGGGTGATCGAGGTCGGGCAGAATGTTGTCTACCGTGGTCAGATCTTTGTGTCCCAGAATCGCCTGGACATCATCCTGAATGTCGCGGTTTCCGGCGTAGATAATGGCGCAGTCGAGGCTGGACGCCGCCAGCGCATGCGCATTGGCCAGACCGTAGCTCTCTTCGCCGCCGTCGGTGCCGCCGGTAAACAGCAGAATGTCCGGCGGTGAGGCTTCCAGCGCCTGAATATCATGGCGATTCAGTTTGTACGAATAGTACTGGGCGATTTTTGCCCCGGCGGAATGCGCCGTGACTTTTGCCGATTCCAGGGTGATCGACGGCACCAGCCCCATTGCGGCGACGGCAAGACCGCCTTTCGCCGACGAGGAGTATTTCAGGGTCACTTCACCGCGGTTGAGCAGTGGGCGCGCATCGGCAACGTTCAGCACCTGGTTCAGGCTGGCGAAAAAACCGTCCGCCAGATGATGGGTCGTCGTCGGAGTCAGAACGTGGTTAACCAGTGTTAACGCATCCCCCTCCTTTGCGAAGAGGGCAGCTTTGGTCCACGTCGAGCCGATATCGACAGAGACGGTTTGCATCAGATAGCCTCTTCCAGACAACGCTGTTCAACGCCGTGGCGTTTGTTGATATCCGCTGCCATCAACTGACACACGTCTTCGAGATCGTGGCTTGGGGCGAAGACGCGCTGGAAGCCCATCTCTTTGAATTTGGCTTCGATGTCGGCGAAGTCATGCTTTCCGACCACCAGGTTGCCGCCGACGTAAAGCAGGATATCGCCGATACCGCGTTCGATGCAGCGCTCGCGCAGACCCAGGCAGTCGATGTCGCCGTGGCCATAAATGGAAGAGACGACAATCGCATCGGCGCCGGTTTCGATCGCGGCATCAATATATTCATCCTGGCTCACCATTACGCCCAGATTGATTACGCGAAAATCATGGGCAGTAAAAACGCGGTCCAGAACTTTATTGCCTACGGCATGGCAGTCAGCACCAATGACGCCAATAACGAGTGTTGATTTTTTCATGGGTAATCCTCTCCAGGACTCAGGGTAAGAAATAAAATGTTTTGAAATGTTTTAATAGGGACGGAGTGTCGTGGGGAGGCGCGATGGATGCAATTGATCTATTTTCAAAATATCTTTCGAAAAACGACTGTTCTATGAATGAAAATTTAAAAATCGTTTATTATCAATTGATTGTGTGCATTGTTTTAGATGGTATATATTTTAATAAATAGATGTCTATTAAACGATGTTCTATGTTTGTGATCTGAATCCTGTTTATTTGTCTTTACGCGGAAAGGGTATTTAAATAATTTCAGAAGAAGAAATGTGAGGTGTGTAACGGAATAAAGTATGATGTTTCTGTACGTCATTTTATTATTGTTAATAAAATGATAAATATGATAGTGATTTGTTTGCTATTCCCGCTGTGGGACAGCGGAAATTCTGTGTATTACATTTCATATATATTTGTGAAGCAGTTAACACTTCATCGAAATAGTGTTAACGCGCACTCCTGTTAACGCTGTTTCCTGTGGGCGATCAACGTAAATTTATAATCGTCAGTATTAAACGCATTGCGACTGTATTCGAATACCTGTCCTCCCTTTAAAAAGCCACGCGAAACTTTTTCCAGGATTGGCTTTGTGAGAGGGATAACAAGCAGGCGGCTCATCTCTTCGGTGGGCATCAGCGGAATCAACTCTTGCTCACTGCGCTCGATGACCTGTTTCTTCACCTCTTCAATGAAGTGGTACTTCGAGTTTTCCATTACCTGCCAGGTTAAATCAGGGAACAATGCCAGCGGCATCCATGTCTCCTCCAGCGCGACCGGTTTTTGCTTGATGTAACGCACCCGCTTGACGTGCCAGACTCGTTTATCATCAGCCAGTTGTAATTGATTTTTCAAAAATTCATCGGCCTGAATCACTTCGAAAACCAGCACGTCACTGTGCGTATCGCTGCTACGATCGGTCAGTTTTTCATCAAAACTGGTTAATTGATAGATGTCGTAATTAACCCGTTCCTCTTTAACGTACGTGCCGCTGCCCTGAATGCTTTCGATGATCTGCTGCTCGGTTAACTGCCTTAGCGCCTGACGCACGGTGACCCGACTGACGCCAAATGCCGCCTGTAGCGCGGATTCTGTCGGCAAAGCATCACCGGGCTTCAGCTCACCCCGCTGGATTTGTTCACGGATCCTGTCGGCTATCTGTCGATACAGCGGTTTTCGGCTCATGGTTTTTTCTGTCAGGTTGTTAAGACGACTTTTCACATTATGCCTGATGAATCTTGAGTGTAAACAATACAAATTAAATACAAATATCACTCTTTAAGTGAAAGTGATCACATAAATGTATTATTTTGTCTGGCACAATCCTTCGCACATAAAACAACCATTTTGTGAGGATCATGATGAACCTGACGACGTTAACCCAGCGGGACGCGCTGTGCCTGAACGCCCGGTTTACCAGCCGTGAAGAGGCGATTCGTACGTTAGCGCAGCGGCTAACGGCGTTGGGCAAAATTGCTGATTCTGATGTCTTTCTGGAAGAAGTGTTTGCACGTGAAAACCTCGGACCTACTGCGTTAGGAGAAGGGCTGGCGGTACCGCACGGGAAAACGTCGGCCGTCAAAGAAGCCGCTTTTGCTGTGGCGACGCTCAGCGAGCCCTTGAGCTGGGAAGGGATCGATGGTCCGGAAGCGGTTGAACTGATTTTCCTGCTCGCTATTCCGCAGGAAGAGGCGGGCAGTACCCATATGCAATTGCTGACTGCGCTCACCACGAAGCTGGCTGATGATGAGACGCGAGCCCGTGTTATGGCGGCAACGAATGCAGACGAGCTGTTGTCGGCGCTGGATGACAACACGCATGAACCGACGGTAGCAACCCCATTCAACGCTCCCACGATTGTGTGCGTGACCGCCTGTCCGGCGGGTATCGCGCATACCTATATGGCGGCGGAATATCTGGAGAAAGCCGGACGGAAACTGGGCGTCAATGTGTTTGTTGAAAAGCAGGGCGCTAACGGTATTGAAGGGCGCTTAACGGCGGATCAACTGAATACGGCCAGTGCCTGTATTTTTGCTGCTGAGGTGGCAATCAAAGAGAGCGAACGGTTTGCGGGGATCCCGGCGCTGACGGTACCCGTCGCCGAGCCGATTCGCCATGCTGAACAACTGATCCTGCAAGCATTGGCGCTTGAACCACAAAATGAAAAGCGTGCGCGGCAGGAAGAGAGTCATCAGCCTAAAGGGTTTAAGACGGAGTTAAAACAAGCGTTACTGAGTGGGATCTCCTTTGCCGTGCCGCTGATTGTTGCGGGCGGGACGGTACTTGCTGTCGCGGTATTGCTGGCGCAGATATTTGGTCTGCAACCGCTGTTCGATCAGGAGAACTCCTGGCTGTGGATGTATCGCAAACTTGGCGGTGGGATCCTCGGCATTTTGATGGTGCCTGTACTGGCGGCATACACCGCGTATTCACTGGCGGATAAACCCGCACTGGCACCCGGTTTTGCTGCGGGGCTTGCCGCGAACATGATTGGTTCCGGTTTTCTTGGCGCAATCGCGGGAGGATTGATCGCCGGATACCTGATGCGCTGGGTGAAAAACCACCTGCGGCTGAGCAGTAAATTCAACGGTTTTTTGTCGTTTTACCTCTATCCGGTGGTTGGCACGCTGGGGGCAGGCAGTCTGATGTTGTTTGTGGTTGGTGAACCTGTGGCATGGATTAACAACAGTCTGACCGTCTGGCTAAACGGTTTATCTGGGGCGAATGCGCTGCTGCTTGGCGCGATTCTCGGCTTTATGTGTTCATTTGACTTGGGGGGGCCCGTCAATAAGGCCGCCTATGCCTTTTGTCTGGGGGCGATGGCGAACGGCGTCTATGGTCCTTATGCCATCTTTGCCTCGGTCAAAATGGTCTCCGCATTTACGGTGACTGCGTCAACGTTAGTTTCTCCGCGTCTGTTTAAAGCGTTTGAAATTGAAACCGGTAAATCTACCTGGCTGCTTGGGCTGGCGGGTATTACCGAAGGGGCAATCCCGATGGCGATTGAAGATCCTGTGCGGGTGATTGGCTCCTTTGTCCTCGGATCAATGGCGACAGGGGCAATGGTTGGGGCGATGAATATCGGTCTCTCAACGCCTGGTGCGGGTATTTTCTCACTCTTTTTGCTGCACGATGCCGGGTACGGCGGCGTACTGGCGGCGGCGGGTTGGTTCGGTGCGGCGCTGGTGGGAACCGCTATCTCAACACTGGTTTTGCTGCTCTGGCGACGCTATGCGGTGAAGCAGGGCAAATATATGACGGATGGCGTAACGTCTTAATTCAGAACAGGAAACGAAGATGAAAGCTGTATCTCGCGTTCACATTACCCCGCATATGCACTGGGATCGGGAGTGGTATTTTACCACCGAGGCGTCGCGCATTTTGCTGGTCAATAATATGGAAGAGATCCTCACCCGACTGGAGCAGGATACCGACTATAAATATTACGTTCTTGATGGACAGACGGCGGTGCTGGAGGACTACTTCGCGATAAAGCCGGAAAATACCCGTCGGGTACAACGTCTGGTGCAAGCCGGAAAGCTGATCATTGGCCCGTGGTATACCCAGACGGATACCACGATTGTCTCCGGTGAGTCTATTGTGCGTAATCTGCTGTATGGCATGCGTGATTGCCAGGCCTTTGGCGAACCGATGAAAATTGGCTATCTACCGGATTCCTTTGGCATGTCGGGACAGCTTCCGCATATCTACAACGGATTTGGCATCACCCGCACGATGTTCTGGCGCGGTTGTTCAGAGCGTCACGGTACCGATAAGACCGAGTTTTTATGGCAAAGCAGCGATGGCAGTGAAGTTGTCGCGCAGGTGCTGCCGCTGGGTTACGCAATTGGTAAGTACTTACCAGAGGATGAGAGCGGACTGCGCAAACGGCTTGACAGCTATTTTGAGGTGCTGGAAAAAGCGTCAGTAACCAAAGAGATTTTGCTGCCTAATGGCCACGATCAGATGCCGCTGCAACAGAACATTTTTACGGTGATGGACAAACTGCGCGAGATCTACCCACAGCGGAAGTTTGTGATGAGCCGTTTTGAAGCGGTGTTTGAACATATCGAGAATCGACGTGAACAACTCGCTACGCTGAAAGGCGAATTTATTGACGGCAAGTATATGCGGGTACACCGCACGATTGGCTCGACGCGGATGGACATCAAACTCATTCATGCGCGCATTGAAAACAAGATCGTCAATATCCTTGAACCCCTGGCGACGCTGGCCTGGACGCTTGGCTTTGAGTATCACCACGGTTTGCTGGAAAAAATGTGGAAAGAGATTTTAAAAAATCATGCCCACGACAGCATTGGATGTTGCTGTAGCGATAAGGTTCACCGGGAAATCATCGCGCGCTTCGAACTGGCGGAGGATATGGCAGATAACCTGATCCGTTTTTATCTGCGCAAAATCACAGACAACATGCCGCAGAGCGACAGTGACAAACTGGTGCTGTTTAACCTGATGCCGTGGCCGCGTGAAGAGGTGATTAACACGACGATCCGCCTGCGAGGTCATCAGTTTTGCCTGCGTGACGATCGGGGAAATCCCGTTCCCTGTTTTGTGCGCGCGGTTCGCGAGATCGATCCTGGACTGATAGACAGGCAGATCGTGCATTACGGTAACTACGAGCCGTTTATGGAGTTTGATATCCAGATCCATCAGATTGTACCGTCGATGGGTTATCGCACGCTGTATGTGACGCAAGGCGAGGCGGGAAATAATAATCCGCCAGAAACCTCCCGGGCGGAGGGGCTGGAAAATGCGTTCTGGCAGATTACCGTTAACGACGATGGCACGCTGCGTCTGTATGACAAAGATAGCGGCATCTGCTATGACCGCGTCCTGGAGCTGGAAGAGGGCTCTGATGATGGGGATGAGTATGATTACTCGCCCGCCAGAGAAGAGTGGCTTCTGACTTCCGCGTCGGTAAAAGCAGAGTGCGAGGTGACCCATGAAGCATGGCAAAGCCGGGCGCGGATTTGTTATCAAATGGCCGTGCCGCTCAATCTTACGGAACGTCGCGCTCGCCAGCGTAGCGGTAGGGTTGAGGTTGAAATAACGGTCATCCTGAGCCACAACAGCAGGCGTATTGATATTGAAGTGCTTCTGGATAATCAGGCTGACGATCATCGCCTGCGGGTACTGATCCCCACTCCGTTTGTGACCGACACTGTGCTGGCAGATACGCAGTTTGGTACGGTGAGCCGCCCCGTGCGGGATCCCGCACTGGCAAACTGGCGGGAAGAGGGCTGGAAAGAGGCACCGGTTCCCGTCTGGAATATGCTTAATTATGCGACGCTTCAGGAGGGCAGAAACGGTCTGGCGGTTTTCACCGAAGGGTTGCGTGAATTTGAAGTGCTGGGTGACAGGAAAAAAACTTTCGCCATCACGCTGCTACGCGGTGTTGGACTCCTCGGGAAAGAGGATTTGCTTTTGCGTCCAGGCCGTCCTTCAGGCATTAAAATGGCGGTGCCGGATGCGCAACTGCGCGGACGATTGCACTGTCGGCTGAGCCTTTTCAGTTATACCGGTACGCCAGTAAACGCCGGTATTGCTCAGCAGGCCAGGGCCTGGCTTACCCCGGTACAGTGTTATAACAAGATTCCGTGGGATGCGATGAAACTGAACAAAGCCGGTTTCATGACGCCTGACCGCTACAGTTTGTTCACTATGCCGCCGGTCGGGTGTCAGTTGAGCACCCTGAAGAAATCGGAAGAGGGAGAGGAACTGATCCTGCGCCTGTTTAATCCTTCAGATTCGGAGTCATGCGACGCAACGGTTGCCTTCGGCAGAGCGGTTCAATCGTGTACAGAAACGCGCCTGGATGAGCAGCCGGTTCAGAGCGTTGATGAAAAGCGCAGCGACATTGGCCCGGTTTTACCGGGGCAAACGCGAACATTCAGCTACAAGATTGTGTGAATAGCCAGCAAACAGGCACAGGCCACGCATTGCGTGGCTTTTTTATTAACAGAATAATAACTGCGCGGTGTTAATTTATAGCGCTATAAAAGTGAAATAATTGTGAAAGTTGGCGCGTGGAATTTATATCCTGGCAAATAACAATAAATTGTCTACGCTGAACGAATCGGGAAAGGGAAGAGGAATTCCTGTGATGGGTTAATTAAAACACTGTCTTTTTATATATACATTTTCACATGGTAACCATTCCCGCCCGCAAAGATACATGTTAGCAACATGTTTTTCACTACGATCACTCAATTTAAACACGATTAACAAAAAGCACTGTTATTGATTTAAATCAATGTTTAAACGTTGGAAAAAGGGTGCGAAACACGTTAAATTGTCGCCGATCAAATTGGTGGAAAGGTGATAAATTCGCTATAAATTGATCACTGTCGAAAAATGCAAATCTTCCTCAATAAAAACCTGTTTATTGTAAGGATTTTGCGGCGTAATATAATTGCGGGATCAATTTGAGTTTTTTATTAACATGTTTGTAACCTTTCGCCCTTTCTGTTTCCTTCTCCAGGAAAACGATAACGGCGAGAGCGCACAAATAAATTTGTATTGGGGCATGCGTGTGACCCTTTCTAACGGGGTCACTCTCGGAGTCTTCATGCGATGAGCAAGGAGTCATGATGTTAGATATAGTCGAACTGTCGCGCTTACAGTTTGCCTTGACCGCGATGTACCACTTCCTCTTTGTGCCACTGACGCTTGGTATGGCGTTCCTGCTGGCCATTATGGAAACGGTCTACGTCCTTTCCGGCAAACAGATTTATAAAGATATGACTAAGTTCTGGGGCAAGTTGTTTGGTATCAACTTTGCTCTGGGTGTGGCAACCGGGTTGACCATGGAGTTCCAGTTCGGGACAAACTGGTCTTACTATTCCCACTATGTTGGGGATATCTTCGGTGCGCCGCTGGCGATCGAAGGTCTGATGGCCTTCTTCCTCGAATCCACCTTTGTAGGTCTGTTCTTCTTCGGCTGGGATCGTCTGAGCAAAGTTCAGCACATGGCGGTAACCTGGCTGGTCGCTTTAGGTTCCAACCTGTCCGCTCTGTGGATCCTGGTCGCAAACGGCTGGATGCAGAACCCTATCGCATCGGATTTCAACTTCGAAACCATGCGTATGGAGATGGTGAGCTTCTCTGAACTGGTCCTTAACCCGGTTGCCCAGGTGAAATTTGTGCACACCGTGGCGTCTGGCTACGTGACCGGTGCGATGTTCATCCTTGGTATCAGCGCTTACTACCTGCTGAAAGGCCGCGACGTCGCTTTCGCAAAACGCTCTTTCGCAATTGCTGCGAGCTTTGGCATGGCTGCCGTGCTGTCTGTTATCGTTCTGGGTGATGAATCCGGTTACGAAATGGGCGACGTGCAGAAAACCAAACTCGCGGCCATTGAAGCAGAGTGGGAGACTCAGCCTGCTCCGGCTGCCTTTACCCTGTTCGGTATTCCTGACCAGGAGTCGCAGGAAAACAAACTGGCGATTCAGATCCCTTACGCACTGGGCATCATTGCCACGCGTTCTGTCGATACGCCGGTTATTGGTCTGAAAGACCTGATGGTGCAGCATGAAGAGCGTATCCGTAACGGGATGAAAGCGTATGAACTGCTGGAGCAACTGCGTGCCGGTTCGACCGACCAGGCTGTTCGCGAACAGTTCAACAGCATGAAAAAAGACCTCGGTTATGGTCTGCTGCTGAAACGCTATACCCCGAACGTCTCTGATGCGACTGAAGCGCAGATTCAGCAGGCGACGAAAGATTCTATCCCACGCGTTGCGCCGCTGTATTTCGCCTTCCGTATCATGGTGGCATGTGGCTTCCTGCTGCTGGCGATCATTGCGCTCTCCTTCTGGAGCGTGATTCGTAACCGCATCGGTGAGAAGAAATGGCTGCTGCGCGCCGCGCTGTACGGTATTCCACTGCCGTGGATTGCAGTAGAAGCCGGCTGGTTTGTCGCCGAATATGGCCGTCAGCCGTGGGCGATCGGTGAGGTGTTGCCAACCGCGGTGGCGAACTCGTCGCTGACCGTCGGCGACCTGCTGTTCTCCATGATCCTGATTTGTGGCCTGTATACCCTGTTCCTGGTGGCTGAACTGTTCCTGATGTTCAAGTTCGCACGCCTTGGCCCAAGCAGCCTGAAAACCGGTCGCTATCACTTTGAGCAGTCCACCGCGACTACTCAGCCGGCACGCTAAGACAGGAGTCGTCAAATGATCGATTATGAAGTACTACGTTTTATCTGGTGGCTGCTGGTTGGCATTCTGCTGATTGGTTTTGCGGTCACTGATGGCTTCGACATGGGGGTGGGCATGCTCACCCGTTTCCTCGGTCGTAACGACACCGAGCGTCGAATTATGATTAACTCCATCGCTCCGCACTGGGACGGTAACCAGGTGTGGCTGATCACCGCGGGCGGCGCGCTGTTTGCGGCCTGGCCGATGGTCTACGCTGCGGCGTTCTCCGGTTTCTATGTGGCGATGATCCTCGTGCTGGCGTCTTTGTTCTTCCGTCCGGTCGGTTTTGATTACCGCTCCAAGATTGAAGACACCCGCTGGCGCAACATGTGGGACTGGGGCATCTTCGTGGGGAGCTTCGTGCCGCCGCTGGTGATCGGCGTGGCATTCGGCAACCTGTTGCAGGGCGTACCGTTCCATATCGACGAGTATCTGCGTCTGTACTACACCGGTAATTTCTTCCAGTTGCTGAATCCGTTTGGCCTGCTGGCGGGCGTGGTGAGCGTAGGGATGATCATTACTCAGGGCGCGACCTATCTGCAGATGCGTACCGTGGGTGAACTGCACCTGCGTGCCCGTGCGACATCGCAGATTGCGGCGCTGGTCACTCTGGTTTGCTTCGCGCTGGCGGGGGTCTGGGTGATGTACGGTATTGATGGCTACGTGGTGACCTCTGCGGTTGATCATCATGCGGCGTCTAACCCGCTGACCAAAGAAGTGGCGCGTGAAGCGGGTGCCTGGATGGTCAACTTCAACAATGCACCGATCCTGTGGCTGGTTCCGGCACTGGGTGTGGCGCTGCCGCTGCTGACGATTCTGACCTCCCGTATGGAGAAAGGGGCATGGGCATTCCTGTTCTCCTCTCTGACGCTGGCCTGCATCATCCTGACTGCTGGTATCGCGATGTTCCCGTTCGTGATGCCTTCAAGCACCATGATGAACGCGAGCCTGACCATGTGGGATGCGACGTCCAGTCAGCTGACGCTGAATCTGATGACCTGGGTTGCTGCGGTGTTTGTTCCGATCATTCTCATCTACACCAGCTGGTGTTACTGGAAAATGTTCGGTCGCATCACCAAAGAGCATATTGAAAACAATACCCACTCTCTGTACTAAGTAAGGAGCAAACTATGTGGTATTTCGCCTGGATTCTGGGAACGCTTCTTGCCTGTGCATTTGGGATCATCACCGCGCTGGCCCTTGAGCACGTCGAGGCAAGCAAAGACGGTCAAGAAGAACACTGATGACCACCCTGATCGCGATGCAATATAACGCGATGGACAAGCGCCCGTTACGGGCGCTTTCTTTGGTGATGGCGTTAGTGTTAGCAGGATGTATGTTTTGGGATCCCTCCCGCTTCGCAGCTAAAACCAGCGGGCTGGAAATCTGGCACGGTCTGCTGCTGATGTGGGCGGTCTGTGCGGGCATCATTCATGGCGTAGGTTTTCGTCCTCGCGCCGCGCACTGGCAGGGGATTTTCTCTCCGCTACTTGCCGATATCGTGCTTATTGTCGGTCTGATTTTCTTCTTCTTTTGAATAAGAAACATCCTTAAGTATTTATGGGCTTGCATAAGCCCATAAATTTTTACTCTCCCTTAACCTCTCCCCATTCCCAAGCCTCAATCGCGCGCGTATAGTAGCAACGTTTAAAAGCACTAACTTTTGTTGCATTACCGGGATGTAAAGTGAATACAACGCTATATACAACAGCATTCTTGATGCATCGCGGCGGCAAGTGCGCGAATCACCAGGAGCTTACAGGAGTAAGTGACTGGTGTGAGTGGACGAAGCCAACAAAGAGGCAGCAGGATGAATAAGTATATATTTCGATGGCCGGTACGTGTCTACTACGAAGACACCGACGCCGGTGGTGTGGTTTATCACGCCAGTTACGTCGCTTTTTATGAAAGAGCACGCACAGAGATGCTGCGTCATCATCACTTCAGTCAGCAGGTGCTGCTGGCTGAGCGAGTTGCCTTCGTGGTGCGTAAAATGACGCTGGAATACTACGCGCCTGCGCGGCTCGACGATATGCTCGAAATCCAAACAGAAATTACGTCAATGCGTGGCACCTCTTTGGTTTTCACGCAACGCATTGTCAACGCAGAGAACACCGTGCTCAATGAGGCTGAGGTTCTGATTGTTTGCGTTGATCCACTCAAAATGAAGCCTCGTGCGCTTCCCAAGTCTATTGTCGCGGAGTTTAAGCAGTGACTGACATGAATATCCTTGATTTGTTCCTGAAGGCAAGCCTTCTGGTTAAACTTATCATGTTGATTTTGATTGGTTTTTCAATCGCATCCTGGGCCATCATTATCCAGCGGACCCGTATTCTTAACGCCGCCGCGCGTGAAGCTGAAGCGTTCGAAGACAAATTCTGGTCCGGTATTGAGCTGTCTCGCCTGTATCAGGAGAGCCAGGGCCGCCGTGATAATCTGGCGGGTTCGGAACAAATCTTCTATAGCGGGTTCAAAGAGTTTGCACGATTGCATCGGGCAAACAGCCATGCGCCAGAAGCGGTGGTGGAAGGGGCATCTCGTGCGATGCGGATCTCGATGAACCGTGAACTTGAAACGCTGGAAACGCATATTCCGTTCCTCGGCACCGTGGGTTCCATCAGCCCGTATATCGGTCTGTTCGGTACCGTGTGGGGGATCATGCATGCATTTATCGCGCTCGGGGCGGTAAAACAGGCGACGTTGCAGATGGTTGCGCCGGGTATCGCGGAAGCATTGATTGCTACGGCGATTGGTCTGTTTGCGGCAATCCCGGCGGTCATGGCCTACAACCGTCTGAATCAGCGTGTTAACAAGCTGGAACTGAATTACGACAACTTTATGGAAGAGTTCACCGCGATTCTGCACCGTCAGGCGTTTACCGTTAGCGAAAGCAACAAGGGGTAAGCCATGGCCAGATCGCGTGGACGAGGTCGTCGCGACCTGAAGTCCGAAATCAACATCGTACCGTTGCTCGACGTTCTGTTGGTGCTGCTGCTGATCTTTATGGCGACAGCGCCGATCATTACGCAGAGTGTGGAAGTCGATCTGCCGGATGCGACCGAGTCGCAGGCCGTGAGCAGTAACGACAATCCGCCGGTCATTATTGAGGTTTCCGGAGTAGGGCAGTACAGCGTGGTGGTTGAGAAAGATCGTATGGATCAACTGCCGCCGGAACAGGTGATCGCCGAGGCGAAAAGTCGCCTGGAGTCCAATCCGAAAACGGTCTTCTTGATCGGGGGCGCGAAAGACGTGCCTTACGATGAAATAATTAAAGCGCTGAACTTGTTGCACAGTGCGGGTGTGAAGTCGGTTGGCTTAATGACGCAGCCTATCTGATCATTTGCGTCTCTGGTTTGAAAGAGAGCGTGTAACAGGCGAACAGTTTTTGGGAACCGAGAGTGTCAAAGGCAACCGAACAAAACGACAAGCTCAAACGGGCGATAATTATTTCAGCGGTGCTGCATGTCATCCTATTTGCAGTCCTGATCTGGAGTTCGTTCGATGAGCATATTGAGGCTTCAGCCGGCGGCGGCGGCGGTTCTTCCATCGATGCCGTAATGGTTGATCCTGGCGCCGTGGTTCAGCAGTACGAACGTCAGCAGCAGCAACAGTCAAGTGCGCAGCGTGCCAAAGAGCAACGTGAAAAACTGGAGCAGCAGCAGGCGGAAGAGCTTCGTGAGAAGCAGGCTGCCGAACAGGAACGGCTTAAGCAGATCGAGAAAGAACGTTTAGCGGCTCAGGAACAGCAGAAGCAGGCTGAAGCCGACGCGAAGAAAGCGCAGGAACAGCAGAAACAGGCTGAAGAAGCGGCGAAGAAAGCGGCAGCGGATGCCAAAGCGAAAGCTGATGCACAGGTGAAAGAAGCCGCAGAAGCCGCGAAGAAAGCCGCGGCGGATGCACAGAAGAAAGCCGAAGCAGAGGCGGCAAAAGCCGCTGCTGACGCGAAGAAGAAAGCGGAAGCTGAAGCGGCTAAAGCGGCTGCCGATGCGAAGAAGAAAGCCGAGGCTGAAGCCGCTAAGCAAGCTGCTGCGGAAAAAGCGGCTGCAGCGAAAGCCGCCGCCGCCGAGAAAGCCGCTGCTGAGAAAAAAGCCGCCGCAGAAAAGGCCGCCGCTGATAAAAAAGCTGCAGCCGATAAAGCCGCTGCCGATAAGAAAGCAGCAGCCGATAAAGCCGCTGCGGCCAAAAAGGCCGCTGCTGAAAAAGCAGCCGCGGCATCTGGTGTTGACGATCTGCTTGGCGATCTCAGCTCCGGTAAGAATGCGCCGAAAACCGGCGGTGGGGCAAAAGGGAACAACGCTTCTCCTGCGGGGAGTGGTAATACTAAAAATAATGGCGCATCAGGCGCGGATATCAGCAACTATGCCGGGCAGATTAAATCTGCCATTGAGAGCAAGTTCTACGACGCATCGTCTTATGCAGGTAAAACCTGTACGCTGCGGATAAAACTGGCTTCAGACGGTATGCTGCTCGACATCCAGTCTGAAGGTGGCGATCCCGCGCTTTGTCAGGCAGCGCTTGCTGCAGCCCGACAAGCGAAGATTCCAAAACCACCGAGCCAGGCGGTATATGAAGTGTTTAAAAACGCACCTCTGGACTTTAAACCGTAAGCTAAACTTTCCCCGTTATGGCGGGGAAAACAATCTGCGGTAGTCGCTGGGTTCTGGTAGTTTTGTGTATTTGAGTTTGTTAACATTCTGCTAAATTATCGTGGGCTGATCGCCTGGATAAGGGAGATATGATGAAGCAGGCATTACGAGTAGCATTTGGTTTTCTAATGCTGTGGGCAGCGGTGCTGCACGCAGAAGTACGTATCGAGATAACCCAAGGGGTGGACTCGGCGCGCCCGATTGGCGTTGTGCCATTCCAGTGGGCAGGGCCGGGTGCTGCACCTGAAGATATCGGTGGCATCGTTGGCGCGGACCTGCGCAACAGCGGTAAATTTAATCCGTTAGATCGGTCTCGTTTGCCACAACAGCCTGGGACTGCGCAGGACGTTCAACCTGCTGCATGGTCTGCGCTGGGGATTGACGCGGTCGTGGTCGGTCAGGTAACTCCGAATCCGGACGGTTCTTACAATGTCGCTTACCAGCTGGTTGACACCGGCGGCGCGCCGGGTACTGTACTGGCTCAGAACTCTTACAAAGTAAACAAGCAGTGGCTACGCTATGCCGGCCATACTGCCAGTGACGAAGTGTTTGAGAAGCTGACCGGGATTAAAGGCGCATTCCGTACCCGTATCGCGTATGTTGTTCAGACCAACGGCGGTCAGTTCCCGTATGAACTGCGCGTGTCTGACTACGATGGCTACAACCAGTTTGTGGTTCACCGTTCACCGCAGCCGTTGATGTCTCCGGCCTGGTCTCCGGACGGTTCTAAACTGGCGTATGTCACCTTCGAAAGCGGTCGTTCTGCGCTGGTTATCCAGACGTTGTCTAACGGCGCGGTCCGTCAGGTTGCGTCATTCCCGCGTCACAACGGTGCGCCTGCATTCTCTCCGGATGGCAGCAAACTGGCGTTTGCCCTGTCAAAAACCGGGAGTCTGAACCTGTACGTGATGGATATCGGCTCTGGTCAGATCCGTCAGGTGACCGATGGTCGCAGCAACAATACGGAGCCAACCTGGTTCCCGGACAGCCAGAACCTGGCCTTTACATCGGATCAGGCGGGTCGTCCGCAAGTGTATAAAGTTAACGTTAACGGCGGTGCTCCGCAGCGTATTACCTGGGAAGGTTCACAAAACCAGGATGCTGATGTCAGCAGCGACGGCAAATTTATGGTAATGGTAAGTTCGGCCAATGGTCAGCAGCACATTGCCAAACAAGATCTGGTAGCGGGTGGCGTACAAGTTCTGTCGTCAACGTTCCTGGACGAAACGCCAAGTCTGGCACCTAACGGCACTATGGTAATCTACAGCTCTTCTCAGGGGATGGGATCCGTGCTGAATTTGGTTTCTACAGATGGGCGTTTCAAAGCGCGTCTTCCGGCAACTGATGGACAGGTTAAATTCCCTGCCTGGTCGCCGTATCTGTGATAATAAATAATTGATTAATAAAGGAATCATTGAAATGCAACTGAACAAAGTGCTGAAAGGGCTGATGATCGCTCTGCCTGTTATGGCTATTGCGGCATGTTCTTCTAACAAGAACGCCAGCAATGACGGCAGCGAAGGCATGCTGGGTGCCGGCACTGGTATGGATGCAAACGGCAGCGGCAACATGTCCTCCGAAGAGCAGGCTCGTCTGCAGATGCAGCAGCTGCAGCAGAACAACATCGTTTACTTCGATCTGGACAAGTACGATATCCGTTCTGACTTCGCTGCAATGCTGGATGCGCACGCTAACTTCCTGCGTAGCAACCCGTCTTACAAAGTCACCGTAGAAGGTCACGCGGACGAACGTGGTACTCCTGAGTACAACATCTCCCTGGGTGAACGTCGTGCGAACGCTGTTAAGATGTACCTGCAGGGTAAAGGCGTTTCTGCTGACCAGATCTCCATCGTTTCTTACGGTAAAGAAAAACCTGCAGTACTGGGTCACGACGAAGCGGCTTACTCCAAAAACCGTCGTGCCGTACTGGTTTACTAAGAGAATTGCATGAGCAGTAACTTCAGACATCATCTGTTGAGTCTGTCGTTACTGGTTGGCATAGCGGCCCCCTGGGCCGCTTTTGCTCAGGCGCCAATCAGTAGTGTCGGCTCAGGCTCGGTCGAAGACCGTGTCACTCAACTCGAGCGTATTTCTAACGCTCACAGCCAGCTTTTAACCCAACTCCAGCAGCAACTCTCTGATAATCAGGCCGATATAGACTCCCTGCGTGGTCAAATTCAGGAAAGTCAGTATCAACTGAATCAGGTAGTTGAGCGTCAGAAGCAGATCCTGTTACAGATGGATAGTCTGAGCAGCGGTGGTGCTTCCGCGCAGCCTGCAAGCGGCGATCAGAGCGGAGCAGCAGCGGGGGCAGCGACGTCTGCGCCTGACGCAGGTGCTGCGACGTCGGGGGCGCCAGTACAAAGCGGTGACGCGAATACCGATTACAATGCGGCAATTGCCCTGGTGCAGGATAAATCCCGTCAGGATGATGCAATTGTGGCATTCCAGAACTTCATCAAAAAGTACCCTGATTCGACTTATCAGCCGAATGCCAACTACTGGCTCGGTCAGTTGAATTACAACAAGGGTAAAAAAGATGATGCCGCGTTTTATTTTGCTTCGGTAGTGAAAAACTACCCGAAGTCACCTAAGGCTGCTGACGCGATGTATAAAGTCGGCGTGATCATGCAGGACAAAGGTGACGCCGCGAAAGCAAAAGCGGTATATCAGCAGGTTATCAGCAAATACCCAGGCACCGAAGGCGCAAAACAAGCGCAGAAACGTCTTGGCGCGATGTAATGCACAGCATGCGACCAGAAATCGAATTATTTCTGGTCGTGTCGTGCGATTCCTAAGCAGTTGAGTGATCTACATCGAAATTTTTGTTGCGCTCAAATCTTAAATCAGTAATATATGCCGCCGTTGCCAAGGGATATCAAACAAACCAAAAGCAGCGCAAAAGTGGGTCGTTAGCTCAGTTGGTAGAGCAGTTGACTTTTAATCAATTGGTCGCAGGTTCGAATCCTGCACGACCCACCACTAATAAAGTTAGTCAGTAGTATCCAGCGTAGTATTGGGTGATTAGCTCAGCTGGGAGAGCACCTCCCTTACAAGGAGGGGGTCGGCGGTTCGATCCCGTCATCACCCACCACTCGGGTCGTTAGCTCAGTTGGTAGAGCAGTTGACTTTTAATCAATTGGTCGCAGGTTCGAATCCTGCACGACCCACCAATTTAACATCAAACTCAGATGTTAAACGTGGAGGATAACGTTGCTTCAGCAACGGCCCGTAGGGCGAGGCGAAGCCGAGTCATCCTGCACGACCCACCAATTTAACATCGAATATTAAATTGGTGCCGAGTAAAAAAACAAATCTTTCAGGCAACACCCGAATGGGTCGTTAGCTCAGTTGGTAGAGCAGTTGACTTTTAATCAATTGGTCGCAGGTTCGAATCCTGCACGACCCACCAATATTAAGGTGGTTACTGGTAGAGAACGTGAAGGATAACGTTGCAACAGCAACGGCCCGAAGGGCGAGGCGAAGCCGAGTCATCCTGCACGACCCACCATCCTGAATGATTAAGTAAGAAAATCCCGTAAGGGGTCGTTAGCTCAGTTGGTAGAGCAGTTGACTTTTAATCAATTGGTCGCAGGTTCGAATCCTGCACGACCCACCAGTGTAAAAAGGCGCCCTAAAGGCGCCTTTTTGCTATGCACAGAATGTAATGATTCGAACCTGTAGCAGGTTCGGGTCTCACGCAGTGAGACAACGGAGCCGCTGGCGGCGACGGCCCGAAGGGCGAGCGAAGCGAGTCATCCTGCACGACCCACCAGTGCAAAAGAGGGCGCTGGCGGCGCCTTTTTGCTATGCGCAGAATGTAACGATTCTCGAACCTGCGTAACGTCTGATGGCGTTTCGCTTGTCAGGCCTGTCAATGATTGATCTGGTCAATGGTTATGCCTTGTAGGCCGGATAAGACGTCAGTCGCCATCCGGCGTTATCAAGCGCAATTGTTGTGACTTTTGCCGCTCAATCCGCTATCTTGTTTAGCATATAAAACAAATATGACCGATCATGGCATGCATCACGCCTTAAGTCGGTTAATTCGTTAAGCCAGTAAAACGAGAAAGCATGATGAGCGTGATGTTTGACCCTGAAGCCGCAATCTATCCGTTTCCGCCGAAGCCGGTACCGCTGAGCGCCGATGAAAAAGCGTTCTACCGCGAAAAAATCAAGCGCCTGCTGAAAGAGCGTGATGCGGTGATGGTTGCGCACTATTACACCGACCCCGAAATCCAGCAACTGGCCGAAGAGACCGGCGGCTGCATTTCTGACTCACTGGAGATGGCCCGCTTTGGCGCCAATCATCCCGCCTCGACGCTGCTCGTTGCAGGCGTACGCTTTATGGGCGAGACGGCCAAAATTCTCAGCCCGGAAAAAACCATTTTAATGCCGACCCTCGAAGCGGAATGCTCGCTGGATCTTGGCTGTCCGATCGACGCATTCAGCGCGTTCTGCGATGCCCATCCGGATCGCACTGTCGTGGTTTACGCCAATACCTCCGCGGCGGTTAAGGCTCGCGCCGACTGGGTGGTGACGTCCAGTATCGCGGTTGAACTGATTGAGCATCTGGATAGTTTGGGTGAAAAAATCATCTGGGCACCGGATCGTCATCTCGGGAAATATGTTCAAAAGCAGACAGGGGCGGATGTCCTCTGCTGGCAAGGGGCGTGCATCGTCCATGACGAGTTCAAAACGCAGGCGTTGAGTCGCATGAAAGGTCTGTACCCGGATGCCGCGATCCTGGTTCACCCGGAATCACCGCAGGCAATAGTGGATATGGCCGATGCTGTTGGTTCCACCAGTCAGCTCATTAATGCAGCCAAAACGCTGCCACATCAACAACTTATTGTCGCTACCGATCGGGGTATTTTCTACAAAATGCAGCAGGCGGTACCGGGTAAAGAGCTGCTGGAAGCGCCCACTGCCGGAGAAGGCGCTACCTGTCGCAGCTGTGCGCACTGTCCGTGGATGGCGATGAACGGCCTCAAAGCAATCGCTGAGGGGTTGGAGCAGGGTAGGCAGACACATGAGATACACGTTGACGAAGCGCTGCGAGAAGGCGCATTAGCGCCGTTAAACCGTATGCTGGAATTTGCGGCTACACTACGTGCGTAGATAATCACACGCTCCGGGGGAAAAGATGGACTTTTTTAGCACGCAGAACATTCTGGTACATATACCAATGGGTGCTGGGGGTTACGATCTGTCGTGGATCGAAGCGGTAGGTACTATCGCGGGGTTGTTGTGCATTGGTCTCGCCAGTATGGAGAAGATCAGCAACTACGCTTTTGGCCTGATTAACGTCACGCTGTTTGCGATCATCTTTTTCCAGATCCAGCTCTACGCCAGCCTGCTGTTGCAGCTTTTCTTTTTCGCCGCCAACATTTACGGCTGGTATGCGTGGTCGCGGCAGACCACGCAGAACGAGGCAGAACTTAAGATTCGCTGGCTGCCTCTGCCGAAGGCGCTGGGCTGGCTGGCGGTTTGTGTGGCGGCGATCGGTCTGATGACGGTCTATATCGACCCGGTCTTTGATTTTCTGACCCGTATCGCAGTAACGATCATGCAGATGCTGGGTTTACAGGTTGCCGTACCGGATTTACAGCCCGATGCCTTCCCGTTCTGGGATTCCTGCATGATGGTGCTGTCGATTGTGGCGATGATCCTGATGACCCGCAAATACGTTGAGAACTGGCTGCTCTGGGTGGTGATCAATGTGATTAGCGTCGTGATCTTTGCCCTGCAGGGGGTCTATGCGATGTCGCTGGAGTACCTGATCCTGACCTTTATTGCGCTTAACGGTAGCCGGATGTGGATTAACAGCGCGCGCGAACGAGGCTCACACGCGCTGTCCCATTAGTGGTGGTGATGTGAATGGTCGGACACTTTCTGATTTAGATCGCAGTCCGGCCCGTGACAGGGCTGATATTCCATCTGAATGGTGGCGTGTTCAATCTGGTAATGATGAATCAGAAAGTGCTGGATGCGTTCCAGCAGTCCGTCATGATCGTGCGGCGGGATCACCTGTACATGCAGGGTCATGACCGGTTTCTCACCCACCATCCACACGTGTACGTGATGGACGTTTCGCACTTCAGGGAGCTCCCGGCTGAGGTGGCGCTGCAGCGCAGCGATATCCAGCGAAACCGGGGCGCCTTCCAGCAATTCATTCACGCTATCTTTCAATAAGCGCCACGCGCTGCGCAGAACCAGCAGTGAGACCAGTACCGACAGAATGGGGTCGGCAGGCGTCCAGCCGGTCCAGATGATAATCACCGCCGCGATGATGGCCCCGACCGAACCTAATAAATCCCCCATCACATGCAATGCCGCAGCGCGTACGTTCAGGTTTTTCTCTTCGCTGCCGCGATGCAGGATCCAGAAGGCAAGGATATTCGCCAGCAATCCGGCGACAGCGATGACCATCATCATGCCGCCCGCCACCGGAAGCGGCGTGTAGAAGCGCTCAATCGCCTCCCAGACGATTAAAATCGTAATCACGACCAACGCAATCGCATTGACGAAAGCGGCCAGCGTCGTCAGTCTCAGCCAGCCAAAGGTGTGGCGGATAGTCGGCGGTCGGCGGGCGAACTGAACGGCCAATAGCGCAAACAACAGTGCGGCGGCATCGGTCAGCATATGCCCGGCGTCGGCGAGCAGCGCCAGTGAACCGGATAAAATCCCGCCCACCACCTCCAGCAACATAAAGCCCGCCGTGATGCAAAACGCGAGCAGCAGGCGGCGAGCATTGCCATCCTCGGGCAGGTGAGGGGCAGAATGAGAGTGTGAGTGCGCCATAATGTCATCCCTTAGTTATTTTCATCTTAACTGTATGACATCATACCGTTTCTGGACGAATAAAATAAAAAGGAGAGCTCGCGCTCTCCTATTAGCTTGTTTTCAGTTTTACTGCGTGGTGCCATCGGTTTTGCTATCAACACCGTTGTTCATACCGTCACCGGTTTCCACTTTTTTGTTCATGTCCGGGCAGCGGCCGTCCTTACACATTGTGTTTTTGTGCACCTCATCCTGGGTCATTCCCTCGTGATTCATGGAAGAGCCATTTGGATGCAGCATCGTGCCGCCTGAATTGATATTGTCGTTATCAACATTATTCGGAGCCACGTTTTCTTTTGCATCCGGGGCGACCTGGCCGGCGTCAGCGGCGGCATTCGCCTGGCCATTATTACTTTGGGTGCTGGATTCGGCGGCCAGCGCAGCGCCGCTGGCAAGGCTGAGCGTGGCGGTCAGGAAAAGTGAGGCCAGTTTTGTCATTCGCATAAGATGCTCCTGTTTTGGTTGAGTTGTCGGAGAACGTCTTCCAACAGTGCATGTGCCAGTCAAAGGGGCAGGCAATGGTTAAAGATCTCAAACGAGCGCAAAGGCTCAGCAGAGAATCTTGAAAAGATTCATAAACAGAGTGGTTACAGTTAAAAATTGTAGGTTAGATCTCATTTTTCGCTACTTTGTGGCGTTTTTTAGCTGAATTCCAGGATTAATCCGTTCGAAGTGTAAAAGCCCGTTTACACTTTTTGGCTGAGGATATAGATTGGAGGGATTGCATTCATTTAGATAAGTATGGCAACGCTGGAATAATCATGAATTATCAGAACGACGATTTACGTATTAAAGAGATCAACGAGTTATTACCCCCTGTCGCACTGCTGGAAAAATTCCCCGCTACAGAAAATGCCGCCAACACGGTTGCCCATGCGCGTAAAGCCATTCACAAAATTTTGAAAGGGAATGACGATCGCCTGCTGGTGGTGATTGGGCCGTGCTCAATTCATGATCCTGTGGCGGCGAAAGAGTACGCGGGTCGTCTGCTGGCGCTGCGCGAAGCGCTGAAAGGCGAGCTGGAAATCGTCATGCGTGTCTACTTTGAAAAACCGCGTACGACCGTTGGCTGGAAAGGGCTGATTAACGATCCGCACATGGATAACAGCTTCCAGATCAATGACGGTTTGCGCATTGCGCGTAAGCTGCTGCTGGATATTAACGACAGCGGCCTGCCGACGGCAGGTGAATTCCTCGATATGATCACCCCGCAATATCTGGCGGATATGATGAGCTGGGGCGCGATTGGCGCGCGTACCACCGAATCTCAGGTTCACCGTGAGCTGGCGTCGGGTCTCTCTTGTCCGGTCGGTTTCAAGAACGGTACCGATGGCACCATTAAAGTGGCGATTGATGCCATCAACGCCGCCGGTGCACCGCACTGCTTCCTGTCGGTCACCAAATGGGGTCACTCTGCTATTGTGAACACCAGCGGTAACGGCGATTGCCATATCATTCTGCGCGGCGGCAAAGAGCCGAACTACAGCGCTACACATGTCGCGGCGGTGAAAGAAGGTCTGGCGAAAGCGGGTCTTCCTGCGCAAATCATGATTGATTTCAGCCATGCCAACTCTTGTAAGCAGTTTAAAAAGCAGATGGAAGTCGGGGCTGACGTATGCCAGCAAATTGCAAACGGTGAGACTGCGATTATGGGCGTGATGATCGAAAGCCATCTGGTTGAAGGCAATCAGAACCCGGACAGCGGTGAGCCGCTGGTGTACGGCAAAAGCATTACCGATGCCTGCATTAACTGGGAAGATACCGACATCATCCTGCGCCAGCTTGCGGATGCGGTAAAAGCGCGTCGCGGATAACGCGTCTGCAACCTGACAAGCCGACTTCTGGAGTCGGCTTTTTTGTCTCTTCGCCGAGCGTATTCGCGTTTCGGAATATATTTTTTTATATAGCGAGTGGCAATTGCGCTATAATCCGGCCTTCATTCGCAAACGCATCTGCTATCCCGCTATGTCTCTTCTTCCTCAGACAGCCATTGACGATGTCATTAACACGCAATATCGCAAGGTCATCCGCAAGCGCGTACTGCTGGTGCTGATGATCGTGATGGCAATTGTTGGCTCGCTGCTACTGGACTTTACGCTCGGCCCATCTGGACTGCCGATCGGTGAACTCTGGCAAACGCTGATTCATCCGACGAGCGCCAGCGGTGGCACCCGGGTTATCGTCTGGGAGATTCGTCTGCCGTACGCCCTCATGGCACTGTTGGTTGGCATGGCGCTGGGGCTGGCGGGGGCTGAAATGCAGACCATCCTGAATAATCCGCTGGCGAGTCCGTTCACGCTGGGCGTCTCTTCGGCGGCGGCGTTTGGCGCGGCGCTGGCGATTGTACTGGGGATCGGCATTCCCGGTATTCCTGCCGCGTGGTTCATTCCGGCGAATGCGTTCATTTTTGCGCTGCTCTCTGCCCTGTTGCTCGACGGCATTACCCGCTGGACCCGGGTGGCGACCTCCGGCGTGGTGCTGTTTGGTATCGCGCTGGTCTTTACCTTCAACGCGCTGGTCTCGATGATGCAGTTCGTGGCTGATGAGGATACGTTGCAGGGACTGGTATTCTGGACAATGGGCAGCCTGGCGCGGGCGTCGTGGGAAAAAATGGGCGTACTGGCGCTGGCATTTATTTGCGTCGGGATGTGGTCAATGCGTAGCGCCTGGCAACTGACCGCGCTGCGTTTGGGGGAAGAACGGGCGATGAGCTTTGGTATCGACGTGCGTCGCTTGCGCCTGTCATCGCTGCTGCGCATCAGTTTGCTGTCCGCACTCTCAGTAGCCTTCGTCGGCCCGATTGGCTTTATTGGCCTGGTGGCGCCACACATATCACGTCTGCTGTTTGGTGAAGATCACCGTTTCTATCTGCCTGGCAGTATTCTGACAGGCGGACTGGTGCTCTCTCTGGCCTCTGTCGCTTCGAAAAACATCCTTCCCGGTATCATCATACCGGTGGGGATTGTCACCTCGCTGGTGGGCGTCCCGTTCTTTCTGAGCATTATTTTGCGTCACCGGGGGAGTATGTCATGAGTGGCTTGATCCTGCGGGGCGTCACTGCGGGCTATCCAGAACGACCGGTGATTGACGATCTTAGCGTCGATGAACTGCCGCGCGGTAAAATTACGGCGCTGCTGGGGCCGAACGGCTGTGGGAAATCGACCTTGTTACGCGCGCTGGCCGGGCTGGGTAAAGCTCGCGGCGAAATGTTACTGGACGGAGAGAACCTGTCGGCGCTGTCGCTCGCCGAGCGGGCCGGGAAAGTCGTGTTTTTGCCTCAGTCGCTGCCACAGGGCGTGCATTTGCATGTTCTGGAGTCGATCCATGTCGCGCAGCGGGCGTTGGGTAAACGTGATGATGAACAGGTGCTGGCGATCCTCGAGCAACTGGGAATTACCTCTCTGGCATTGCACTACCTTGATCAGCTTTCCGGAGGACAACGGCAACTTGTGGGACTGGCGCAATCACTGATCCGTCATCCCGATTTGTTGTTGCTTGATGAACCCCTGAGTGCGTTGGATTTGAACTACCAGTTTCATGTGATGGATGTCGTTCGTCGCGAAACACGACGGCGTAATATGGTCACGGTGGTGGTAGTGCATGATATCAATATCGCGCTGCGCCACAGTGAACATGTGCTGATGCTTAAAGACGGAAAGCGGGTCGCCAGCGGCGAGCCGGAAAAGGTCATCACAGCAGAAAGTCTGGCGCAAGTGTATAACGTCCGGGCCCGCGTAGAGTGTTGCTCACAGGGCAGGGCGCAGGTGGTACTGGATGGCGTGATTAGGGTATAGAAAATGGCCGGACAGGGCGCAAGCCGCTATCCGGCGACACTTTTACTTCGCTTTACCCTGGTTGGCGACGGCAGCGGCTTTCGCTGCGATCTCGTCGGCATTACCCAGATAGTAGCGCTTGAGCGGTTTGAAGTTTTCGTCGAACTCATACACCAGCGGCACGCCGGTCGGGATGTTCAGTTCGAGGATTTCGTCTTCGCTCAGGTTGTCGAGGTATTTCACCAGCGCGCGCAGGGAGTTACCGTGCGCCGCGATGATGACGCGCTCGCCGCTCTTCATGCGTGGCAGAATGGTGTCGTTCCAGTAAGGGATCACGCGATCGATGGTCAGCGCCAGGCTCTCGGTCAGCGGCAATTCTTTTTCGGTCAGCTTGGCATAGCGCGGATCATGTCCCGGATAACGTTCGTCATCTTTGGTCAGCTCCGGCGGGGTCACCGCGAAACCACGACGCCACTGTTTAACCTGCTCGTCACCGTATTTCTCAGCGGTTTCTGCTTTGTTCAGACCCTGCAACGCACCGTAGTGACGTTCGTTCAGTTTCCAGGATTTCTCGACCGGCAGCCAGGCCTGATCCAGTTCATCCAGTACGTTCCACAGCGTGTGGATGGCACGTTTCAGCACGGAGGTATAAGCAAAATCGAAGCTATAGCCTTCAGCCTTCAGCAGTTTGCCTGCTGCTTTCGCTTCGCCCACGCCTTTCTCGGACAGGTCAACGTCATACCAACCGGTGAAGCGGTTTTCATTGTTCCACTGGCTTTCGCCGTGGCGTACCAGAACCAGCTTAGTTACAGCCATACTCTCACTCCTCAAGCTTTATCGAATGATAATAATTCTCATTATATTGCCGTGACGGGGCAGCGGCAATGCTTACGCATAACCATAGCGAAAATAGTGCAGCAGTGTAAGGTTCTTGTGAACTCTGAGTTGCGATTTTGTCTTTGAGTGGTGGGGATTTGAGCAAGATGCGGTATCTAAAGCCCGATACGCAGGCGCTATCGGGCATTTTGCACGGGTTGCGTCACACCATCAGGAAGCAATAAAGCGATATTCCGTCAGGCTGGCGTACTCCTCTCCGGGGCGCAGAACGCAGTCTGGTTGCGGCCATTCCGGATGGTTCGGGCTATCTGGCAGGAATTCGCTCTCCAGCGCCAGGCCCTGATAATCGTCGTAGGCGTTCGGTCCGCGTGAAGAGGTGCCGCCGAGAAAGTTACCGGAGTAAAACTGTAGCGCCGGGGCCGAGGTGTAGACCTCCATCTGCAACTTTCCGTCTTGCGAAGCGAGCAGGGCAACCGGCTTTTTACTGTCGCCTTTTGCCTGCAACAGGAAAGCGTGATCGTAACCCTTCACTTTGCGCTGGTCGTCATCGGCAAGAAATTCGCTGGCGATCACTTTCGCGGTGCGGAAATCAAAAGAGGTTCCGGCGACCGGTTTCAGGCCGTCGCGTGGGATCCCGCCTTCATCCACCGGCAGATACTCATCCGCCAGAAGTTGCAGCTTATGATTACGCACGTCGGTCTGATCGCCATCAAGGTTGAAGTAGACGTGGTTGGTCAGATTGACCGGGCACGGCTTATCCACTGTCGCGCGATAGGTAATCGAGATGCGGTTGTCATCGGTCAGACGATACTGCACCGTCGCACAGAGGTTGCCTGGAAAGCCCTGATCGCCATCGTCTGAGCTTATGGCAAACAGAACCTGACGTTCATTGTGGTTAACAATTTGCCAGCGGCGTTTATCAAATCCGTCCGGCCCGCCGTGTAACTGGTTGACGCCCTGGCTCGGTTGCAGAGTAACCATTTCCCCGTTGAGGGTGTAGCGGCTGTCGGCAATGCGGTTGGCGTAACGACCAATTGAGGCGCCCAGAAACGCCGACTGATCCTGATAATGCTCCGGACTGGCGCAGCCCAGCAGCGCTTCACGCACGCCGCCGTCGGAAAGAGGAATGCGGGCCGAGAGTAACGTAGCACCCCAGTCCATCAGCGTGACCACCATCCCCGCGCTATTGCGCAGGGTTAACAGGCGGTACGGCTGACCATCGGGTGCCAGTGCGGGTGTTTCATTCAGCACTGTCCTGCTCCTTGTGATGGTTTGCACACATAGAATGTTTCTTTGATACCGGTTTTAGCTTCGTACTGTTCAGCCACGGCTTGCTGGACGGCAGGGACCAGCGCTTCCGGGATCAGCGCCACAACACAACCGCCAAATCCACCGCCGGTCATGCGGACACCGCCCTTCTCGCCAATTGTGGCTTTGACGATGTCAACCAGCGTATCAATCTGCGGCACGGTGATTTCGAAATCATCACGCATTGAGGCGTGCGATTCGGCCATCAGTTGCCCCATGCGTTGCAGATCGCCTTTTTCCAGCGCGCTGGCGGCTTCAACAGTACGCGCATTCTCAGTTAACACGTGACGGACGCGTTTGGCAACCAGTGGGTCCAGTTCGTTCGCCACGGCGTTAAAGGCATCCAGGCTGACATCACGCAGGGCTGGCTGCTGGAAGAATCGCGCGCCTGTTTCGCATTGCTGACGGCGAGTGTTGTACTCGCTACCGACCAGCGTGCGCTTAAAGTTGCTGTTGATGATGACGATCGCTACGCCTTCTGGCATGGAGACCGCTTTAGTGCCCAGCGTACGGCAGTCGATCAGCAGGGCATGATCTTTCTTGCCCAGCGCAGAAATGAGCTGATCCATAATCCCGCAGTTACAGCCGACAAACTGGTTTTCCGCTTCCTGACCGTTGAGCGCAATCTGTGCGCCGTCCAGTGGCAGATGGTAAAGCTGCTGGAACACGGTACCGACAGCTACTTCCAGCGAGGCAGAAGAGCTCAGACCCGCGCCCTGCGGGACATTACCGCTGATCACCAGGTCCGCGCCGCCAAAGCTGCTGTCGCGTTTGAGCAGGTGCTTCACCACGCCGCGTACATAGTTTGCCCACTGCTGGCTGTCATGGGTCACGACAGGAGCATCAAGGGAGAACTCGTCAGTCTGATTATCGTAGTCGGCCGCAATGACGCGGATCTGACGGTCGTTGCGGGCAGCGCAGCTGATGACGGTTTGATAATCAATGGCGCAGGGCAACACAAAGCCGTCGTTATAATCGGTATGTTCACCGATGAGATTGACGCGGCCTGGCGCCTGAATAGTGTGGGTTGCAGGGTAGCCGAATTTTTCAGCAAACAGAGATTGTGTTTTCTCTTTCAGACTCATTTTTATACTCCGGATTCGCGAAAATGGATGTCGCTGACCGCGCGCAGACGCTCTGCCGCTTGTTCCGCTGTAAGATCGCGCTGGGTTTCGGCCAGCATTTCGTAACCGACCATAAATTTGCGGACGGTTGCGGAACGCAGCAGCGGCGGATAAAAGTGCGCGTGTAGCTGCCAGTGTTCGTTCTCTGCACCGTTAAACGGCGCGCCGTGCCAGCCCATCGAATAGGGGAAAGAGCACTGGAACAGGTTGTCGTAACGACTGGTCAGTTTTTTCAACGCCAGCGCAAGGTCTGCGCGCTGTTCGTCGGTCAAATCGGTAATGCGCAGCACATGCGCTTTCGGCAGTAATAGCGTTTCGAACGGCCATGCCGCCCAGTAAGGGACGACAGCCAGCCAGTGATCGGTTTCTACTACCGTACGGCTGCCGTCAGCCAGCTCGCGCTGCACATAGTCAACCAGCATCGGCGAGCCCTGTTCAGCAAAGTAGGCTTTTTGCAGACGATCTTCGCGTTCAGCTTCGTTTGGCAGGAAACTGTTGGCCCAAATCTGGCCGTGGGGGTGGGGATTCGAGCAGCCCATCGCCGCGCCTTTGTTTTCAAAGACCTGTACCCAGGGATAACGTTTCCCGAGGTCAGCGGTTTGCTCTTGCCAGGTTTTCACTATTTCGGTCAGGGCAGGAACGCTAAGCTCCGGCAGGGTTTTACTGTGATCCGGTGAAAAGCAAATAACGCGACTGGTGCCGCGTGCGCTCTGGCAGCGCATCAGCGGGTCGTGACTGTCCGGCGCGTCAGGCGTATCCGTCATCAGCGCGGCAAAGTCGTTGGTGAACACAAACGTTCCGCTGTAATCCGGATTCTTATCGCCGGTGACGCGGGTATTGCCCGCGCACAGGAAACAGTCTGGATCGTGTGCTGGCAGCACCTCGTTAGAAGGCGTTTCTTGCGCCCCCTGCCAGGGGCGCTTGGCGCGATGCGGCGACACCAGAATCCACTGTCCGGTGAGCGGATTAAAACGACGATGCGGATGATCGACGGGGTTGAATTGACTCATGATGTTTCTTAATCCTCGTATCCCTGCGGATGACGCGACTGCCAGTGCCAGGTGTCCTGCGCCATTTCATCAAGCGTGCGCGTTACGCGCCAGTCCAGTTCGCGGTCGGCTTTGCTGGCATCTGCCCAGTAGGCTGGCAGGTCGCCATCGCGACGCGGAGCAAAATGATAATTCACCGGTTTGCCGCAGGCTTTACTGAAGGCATTGACCACGTCCAGCACGCTGCTGCCGACGCCTGCCCCGAGGTTGTAAATATGGACACCCTGTTTGCCTGCCAGTTTTTCCATCGCGGCAACGTGGCCGTCAGCGAGATCCATCACATGGATGTAATCGCGTACGCCGGTGCCGTCTTCGGTCGGGTAGTCATTGCCAAAAATGGCGAGCGAATCGCGACGGCCTACCGCAACCTGGGCGATGTACGGCATCAGGTTATTTGGGATGCCCTGCGGGTCTTCGCCCATGTCGCCTGATGGATGTGCGCCGACCGGGTTGAAATAGCGCAGCAGCGCGATGCTCCACTCCGGCTGGGCTTTTTGCAGATCGGTGAGGATCTGCTCGACCATCAGCTTGCTTTTGCCGTAAGGACTTTGCGGCGTACCGGTCGGGAAGCTTTCGACATAAGGGATTTTCGGCTGGTCGCCGTAGACGGTTGCCGATGAGCTGAAAATGAAGTTTTTGACGCCGGCGGCGCGCATGGCGCTAATCAGTCGCAGCGTTCCGTTGACGTTGTTGTCATAGTATTCCAGCGGCTTTGCAACGGATTCGCCGACGGCCTTCAGTCCGGCAAAATGGATGACGGTGTCAATGGCGTGATCGTGCAGGATCTCCGTCATCAGCGCTTCGTTGCGGATATCGCCTTCAACAAACGTCGGATGTTTGCCGCTCAGACGTTCAATAACAGGCAGTACGCTGCGCTTACTGTTGCAGAGGTTATCCAGGATGATGACGTCATGACCGTTTTTCAGCAACTGTACACAAGTATGACTTCCTATGTAACCGCTACCACCGGTGACCAGAACTCTCATAATTCGCTCCGTTAAGCTTATGGTATGGAATTACCATAGCATAACAAAGATGCGAAAAGTGTGACATGGAATAAAATAGTGGAATCGTTTACACTCGCGATTTCTCACGCTGAGTCATCAATTAATCGATTATAAATCATTAACTTTAAGAATGATTGCGCCTTTTATCCGAAAAAAAAGGGCGCTTTCGCGCCCACGGATGAAAACTAACGCAGCCGCGTTTGCTGATAGGTATAGGTCTCGCCGTCTGGCACAAACTCCAGACGGTGGGTAATACAGGCAGGCGCATCTTCAGCGTGATGGGAGACAAACAGCAGTTGCGTGTCGCCCTCGCTAATCAACACATCGACAAAGCGACGAATAAGCTGGCGGTTTAGTGGATCCAGTCCCTGTAAGGGTTCGTCGAGAATCAGCAGGGTCGGGTGCTTAACCAGCGCACGGGCGATCAGCGCCAGTCGCTGTTGTCCCCAGGAGAGACTATGAAACGGCGCGTCGGCAGTGCGTTTGTCGAGTCCCAGAATGTCCAGCCACTGCTGCGCGAGTTTTTGTTGACGATCCGACACGGCCTGATAAATCCCGATGGAATCGAAATAGCCCGACAGAATCACATTGCGCACCGTGGTGCTCACCCGGTAGTCGAGATGCAGACTGCTACTGACGTAGCCAATGTGCTTTTTGATATCCCAGATAGTTTCACCACTGCCGCGACGACGGCCAAATAGCGTCAGATCGTTGCTGTAACCCTGCGGATGGTCGCCGGTGATCAGGCTGAGCAGCGTCGATTTTCCTGCTCCGTTGGGGCCGACAATCTGCCAGTGTTCGCCGGGATCGACCTGCCAGCTCAGACGATCGAGAATAGGGCGATCGTTATATGACACGACGCCATCCCGGAGGATGATCCGCGGCGTATCGGCAGCCAGAACAGGGTAGGCGGCGGGTTCGTCGGCTTCAGGTAATGCCACCCCTTCCAGTCGCTCGCTATGCGCAAGTTGCGCGATCAGCGCCTGCTGGAGTAAGTCGGCTCTCGCCCCGGTTTCCGTTAAGGTGCAGTCGACCAGTACACCGGCATACTGAACGAATGCCGGGATCTCATCGAAACGGTTCAACACCAGCACCAGCGTGATACCTGACTGATGTAGCGTTTCAAGCAGTCCTGCCAGTTGCTGGCGGGAAGCGACGTCGAGACCGTCAAACGGCTCATCCAGAATCAACAGGTCCGGCTCAGCCATCAGCGCCTGGCAGAGCAACGTTTTGCGCGTTTCGCCGGTAGAAAGATATTTAAAGCGGCGATCGAGCAGATGAGTGATACCAAACTGCTGCGCCAGCGTTGCGCAGAGGGCCGGGTTTTTCACTTCGTCCTGAATGATTTCCGCCGTGGTTCGTCCGGTATCCTCTTCGCCAGGACTGAGCATATCGGTGTTATTACGCTGCCATTCATCGCTGACCAGTTTCTGCAGTTGCTCGAAGGAGAGACGGGTTATCCGTGAGAACGTACACAGGCGTTCGCCCTTGAGCAGCGACAATTCGCCGGCCAGCGCGCGTGCCAGCGCCGATTTCCCGCTTCCGTTCGAACCGACAAACGCCCAACTCTCACCCGCATTTAACGTCACGGAATCCAGGTGAAGCGTTTTTGTGTCGCTAAGACGAAACGTGCCTTGCGAAATATGCAACGATGACATTTGTATCCCATTTTTTGCAGCAATGAATGACAGGGATACGTGTTCCGGGGAGGAATGTCAATGTGATTAGCGTGACGGCGGGTAAAAAAACGGCGCTTTAAAATCGATGTAGGTATCTGTGCCATGCGGCGATTACGGCGACAGAACTATCGCTATTTTGTGAGCAACTGCAAAAAAGGGCGACGCGTTATCCAGTATTTTTTCGCAGCCAGTAGAGATGTCATGGCGATGAATGATGGAGTGTTTTATGGATGTTTTTATCTCGAAAAAAATGCGTAATTTCATCCTGTTGGCGCAAACCAATAATATCGCCAGAGCGGCTGAGAAAATACACATGACGGCATCGCCATTTGGTAAAAGCATCTCTGCGCTGGAAGATCAAATTGGCTATACGCTATTTACCCGTAAAGACAACAGCATAAGCCTGAACAAGGCCGGGCAGGAGTTGTACCAGAAACTGTTTCCGATTTATCAGTCCCTGTCGGCGATCGATAATGAAATTCATCACGCTGCGCGTGGTTCGCGCAACATAGTCATTGGCGTCGACAACACCTACCCAACGATTATTTTCGACCAGTTGATCAGTCTGGGCGACAAGTATAACGGTGTGACCGTAAAGTCTGTTGAGTTCAGCGAGAATGAAGTCATTGATAACCTGTTTAGCCGCCAGCTCGATTTTATCATTTCGCCACAGTATGTTTCGGCTCGCGTGCAGGAGCTGGATAATCTGACCATCAGTGAGTTGAAACCGCTGCGTCTGGGGTTTCTTGTTTCCCGTCGCTACGAGGATAAACAGCCGCAGGAGCTTTTGCGCGAACTGCCCTGGCTGCAAATGCGCTTTCAGAATCGGGCCAATTTTGAAGCGATACTGGAAGCGCATATGCGGCCATGCGGCATTAACCCAACGATCATCTATCGTCCCTACAGCTTTATGGCGAAGATAAGCGCGGTAGAGCGCGGGCAGTTTCTGACCGTGATCCCCTGGTTTGCCTGGCGTCTGGTGAATCCGGCGACGTTGAAGTATTTCGATGCGCCCGGCGGTACGATGTATATGCAGGAGTACCTTTACTCTCTGAAAAACCATCGCTATACCGCCACGATGCTTCAGCATATTGCGGAAGATCGTGGCGCAGAGATGGCTTAGCCGAGCATCGAACCGTGTTCGATCAGATTGCGGTGCAGATCGAACACATGGTTGAGATCGTGATGAATGTGCCCGCCAGGCGCACTGGCGAGATAGCGGTGTAGATAGTCCTGATAGAGAGGATGTGCACAGTTATCGATGATCGTGTGCGCCCGTTGTAGCGGTGAGAGTCCCCGCAGATCGGCGATCCCCTGTTCGGTGATGATCACCTTCACGCTGTGCTCGCTGTGATCAACGTGGCTGCACATGGGGACGATAGTGGAAATCTTGCCGCCTTTGGCGATGGACGGCGCCATAAAAATAGACAGGTAGGCGTTGCGCTCAAAATCACCGCTGCCGCCAATGCCGTTCATCAGATTCACACCAGCCACGTGCGTTGAGTTGGCGTGGCCGTAGATATCAAACTCCAGCCCGACATTGAGAGCTATGACGCCAAGACGGCGGATAATTTCCGGATTATTGGAGATTTCCTGTGGGCGAAGCACAATACGGCTGGCGAAGAAGTCCATATTGTCATAAATCTTCCACAAGGAATCGGCGGATACTGTCAGACTGGACGCGCTGGCTCCGGTGATTTTTCCCGTTTCCAGTAAATGCACGACGGACTCCTGCAACACCTCCGAATACATCATAAAAGATGGAATATCCGGGTTCTCACCCAGCCGCGCCATCACGGCATTATTGATATTACCCACACCGCTTTGCAGTGGCAGAAACTCCGCAGGGATCCGCCCGCGCGCCATCTCTTCCAGCAGAAACATTACGACGTTATCGGCGATTTGCGGGCAGACAGGATTGGCGTTATCGAGCACGTTTCCGCCGTCGGGGAGTTCTGTATCGACTACCGCAACAATCTTGTTGGGATCAATCTGCACGTACCGGGCGCCCACGCGATCCATCGCATGATAAATGGGGACGCTGTTGCGACGCGGCGGTGCGCCGGGAATAACGATATCAGCCAGTTCAGCGACGCGTGGGTTGTGGTAGTGATTCAGCTCAATGATGACTTTCTTCGCCCGTAGCAGCCAGGTGGGCGCATTGCCGATCCCGCTGGTGAGCCAGACCCGTCCGTCAGGCGTGATCGCCGAGGCTTCAATCACCGCGACGTCAATATCGCCAAAGAAACCATAGTTCACCATCTGCGCCACTTCACTCAGATGCAGGTCTACAAATCGTACCTGACCCTGATTGATTTTTTGCCGAAGACTGCCTGACGTCTGATAGGGGGCGCGCCATGAGATGGCGTCAGCTTCGGACAGCGCGTCATCGGCGGCAGCGCCAATAGACGCTCCCGTCAATAAGCGAATCTGAAACGGTTGCTGCGCCTGATGTAGCTCACTGGCGCGGCGGGCGATAGCCGCAGGGAGTGCTTTGGGAGAACCGGCGGGGGTAAAGCCGCTGAAAGCAACCATCGCATTGTGCTCGATTACCTGCGCCGCGTCGTCGGCGCTCATCCGTGACCAGGGGTCTTTCATATCTTGTCCCTTCCCGGTATCAATGGCCCACAAAATTGGGTTTACGTTTATTCATAAACGCGTTCATCCCTTCCTGATAATCTTCGCTATCGTAAACGGCGCGGCGCATCCCCTGAATACGTTCGAACTCATCGGAATTCATGGTGTGCGCTTCGCCAAGTACGCGTAGCTCTTCCTTGATCACGGCAATAGCCAGCGGCGCTTTTTCCGAGATATGGTGCGCCATCTGCAACGTGAAATCCTCCAGCTCTTCGGCGGCGACGACATGGTTGAGAATGCCGACCGCCATCGCGCGCTGCGCGGTGATAGGGGACGCGGTGAAGATCAGCTCTTTGACGATATGGAAACCCGCATCGCGGGTCAGGTTGTGGATCCCGACCAGATTGTACGGAACGCCAAGGTTAACCGGGGTCATGGAGAACGTGGAGGTACTGGCGGCGATGATCAGATCGGAGCTCATGATCATCTCAAACGCGCCTCCCCAGACGCTGCCTTCGACCATGGAGATCACCGGTTTGGGGTACTTCTGAATCATACGGGTGATCTGGCGCAGCGGATCGTCATAAGAGAGCGGATCGCGCCGTCCGGCGGGCAGTTCATGAATGTCATGACCGGCGGAGAAGACCTTCGCGCCGCTGGGGGCTCGCAGGATAATACAGCGAATATCCGGGCGATTGAGATCGCTGAGCGCCAGCATGAGATCGTCAATAAAGACTTTGCTCAGGGCGTTCAGTTTGCGGGCATAGTTGAACTCAATGACCGCCACTTTACGGATGATAACAACGTTAACGTATTGATAAGGCATATTTTTCTCTTTATGAAAAGTAATGATTCTGAAGGTATTCGCGGATTCGCTGAAGGCCAGCGCGCGGCGAGAGACGGTTGTTTTTGACGGCCTGCTGCGTCAGGTGGTAGTAGCGGTCGAAGTCGTCACGGGAGAACAGCAGCCGCAACGCCTCGGCTTCTGTCTGCTTTTGCAACCAGTCAATTTCCTGCAACTGGCGTACCTGTTGCAGTCGCCCGCTGGAGGTCATCTGTGTTCTGAAATCGCAGATGGTCTGCCAGACCTCGTCAATCCCGCGTTTTTCCAGCGCGCTACAGGTCAATACCTGCGGCTGCCACTCGGCATATTTATGCCGCACTATATGCAGTGCGCTTTCGTACATATGGCGGGCGATAGCGACACGGTTATGGTTTTCCCCGTCATCCTTGTTGATGACAATCAAGTCTGCCATTTCCATGATCCCTTTTTTGATGCCCTGCAGGTCGTCGCCGCCGCCAGCTATCTGTAACGACACAAAGCAGTCCACGATCTGGGCGATTTCTGTTTCCGATTGTCCAACGCCGACGGTTTCAATAATCACAACGTCGAAGCCCGCCGCTTCGCACAACAGCCCCAGCTCTCGCGCATGCAGACAGGCACCGCCCAGATGGCCGCGGGAGGGGGCCGGGCGGATGAAGGCGGCATCCGATCGCGCCAGTTCGGTCATTCGCGTTTTGTCGCCAAGAATGCTGCCGCCGCTGATCGGGCTGCTGGGGTCGACGGCAATCACCGCCACGCGCAGTCCGTCGCGGATCAGTCGCGTGCCGAAAGCCTCCAGAAAAGTGCTTTTTCCTGCCCCCGGCGTGCCAGTGATCCCCAGACGCAGCGCGTTGCCGGTGAAAGGCATAATGGCATCCAGCAGTTGTGCGCTCAGCGCCTGGTGACGAGGGTGCTGACTTTCAATCAGCGTCATGGCCTGGGCGAGCGTGGCCCGCTCTGCCTGGCGCAATCGCCGCACGGTGTCAGTCAGCGTGGATTCGCTAATCATGATGCTGACTTATCCGCTTCAGTACGTCGCGTACGCTTTCCAGCATCGGTGTGCCGGGGCCATAAATGGCCGCCACGCCACGCTCCTCCAGGAAGGCATAGTCCTGAGGGGGAATCACGCCGCCTGCGACCACGCAGATATCGTCGCGTCCCCATTTTTTCAACGCGTCGATCAGTTCAGGGATGAGCGTTTTGTGACCGGCCGCCAGCGAGGAGGCGCCGACGACGTGTACATCATTTTCCACCGCCAGGCGGGCGATCTCTTCCGGAGTGGAAAACATCGGGCTGAGATCGACATCGAAACCGAGATCGGAATAGGCGCTGGCGATCACTTTTGCGCCGCGATCGTGACCATCCTGACCCATTTTGGCGATCAAAATGCGCGGACGACGACCGCTGTCTTCCTGGAACTGTTCTGTTTGCGCCACGATGGCATCAAATTCGCTGGCCGATTGGTTGGACTGATGGTAGCTCTGCGCAATCACGCCGGTGACGCACTGGCTTGGCACCAGATAACGGTCAAACGCCGACTCCAGCGCGTCGGAGATCTCACCCAGCGTGGCGCGGACGCGTGCGGCGTTCACAGCGGCGGCCAACAGGTTCTCATTATGCAATGCGGCGTGGGTCAACGCCGCCAGCGCCGCGTGAACGGCGGCATCATCGCGGCTCGCGCGGATCCGCGTCAGGGAGGCGATCTGCTCGTTGCGCACCTTGACGTTGTCGATCTCCAGGACGGTCGTGTCGTCTTCTTTTTCCAGCTTGTATTTGTTGACGCCGACAATGACGCGCTTGCCCTGGTCGATCAGTGATTGTTCGCGAGCAGACGCCTCTTCAATCATCCGTTTCGGTAGCCCGGCTTCGATAGCCTTTGCCATCCCGCCCGCGTCGTCGATCTGCTGGATGATGGCCCGCGCCTGTTTAACAATGTGGTCAGTTAACGATTCCACATAGTAGGAGCCAGCCAGCGGATCCACGGTGCGGCAGATTTCTGATTCTTCCTGCAGGATGATCTGCGTGTTACGCGCGATGCGGGCAGAAAAGTCGGTGGGCAGACCGAGAGCTTCGTCAAAGGCGTTGGTATGGAGTGACTGGGTGCCGCCAAGCGTGGCGCCGAGTGCTTCGATAGTAGTACGGATTACGTTGTTATAGGGATCCTGTTCGGTCAGGCTCCAGCCGGAAGTCTGGCAGTGGGTACGAAGAGCTAACGATTTCGGGTCGGTTGCGCCGAAATCGCTCACCGCTTCGCTCCACAGATAACGCGCCGCGCGCAGCATGGCGACGTTCATGAACAGATCCATGCCGATGCCAAAGAAGAATGAAAGGCGGGGCGCAAAGTCATCAATGTTCAGCCCGGCAGAAAGGGCGGCTTTGATGTATTCAATACCATCCGCCAGGGTAAAAGCGACCTGCTGTACGCAGTTGGCGCCCGCTTCGCCCATATGGTAGCCGCTGATGCTGACGGTATTAAAGCGCGGCATGTTGCCCGAACACCAGGCGATGATGTCGGCAATAATGCGCATGGAGGGTTTCGGCGGGTAAATGTAAGTGTTACGACACAGGTACTCTTTCAGAATATCGTTCTGAATGGTGCCGGTTAGCTGTTCCGGCGACACGCCTTGCTCCTGAGCCGCCACGATATAAAACGCCATCACTGGCAGCACCGCGCCGTTCATGGTCATCGATACCGACATCTTATCCAGTGGGATCTGGTCGAACAGTACCTTCATGTCTTCAACGGTATCGATCGCCACGCCAGCCTTCCCGACATCGCCTGCGACGCGTGGATTATCGGAATCATAGCCACGGTGGGTGGCGAGATCGAAGGCGACAGAAAGGCCTTTCTGCCCAGCGGCGAGGTTACGCCGATAGAACGCGTTAGATTCTTTGGCGGTAGAGAAGCCAGCGTACTGACGAATGGTCCACGGTTGCGCGGTGTACATGGTGGCGCGTGGGCCGCGAACGTAAGGCGGCAGGCCGGGAAGGGTGCCGGTGACTTCCAGTTTGTCGAGGTCGGCTTCGGTGTACAGCGGTTTGATGGCAATGCCTTCCGCTGTCTGTGTGACCAGCGACTCGACGGTTTTATTCCGCCGGCTGAGCTCCTTGTTGGCAAGTGCCTGCCACTCCGGTAAATCTGACATTTTTTGCTCCGTATTCCGCAATAAAAAGAGGGTATTGCGGGTACGATGAGCTTTTTAATGTCCCCTGTCGCCAGCAAAAAATAGCCAACGATGCGTCGTTTTTTGCCGGGTGGAATTATTCATCTTGTAATGAATTTCAAAGAAAAAATAACGGCGGGTAACATCCCGCCGTTATAACCGAGGTAGGGATACCTAGCACAACGTTGCGAGAATCACTCTGTCGGCATTGAAATACGCTGTCACATTCGCACCTTCGTTCAGCGACGCGGCGTCGTCTACCGGCACGGTGGCGCACAGTATCTGACCGTCCGGTAGCGTCATCAATACTTCACACTGCTCTGTGCCGCGTTCAATATGATTGATAATGCCCTGGAGCTGGTTATCCGCGGCCTGGGCGATGGCGTCATCCTGGGTAATTCCCACCCACGGCGCTTTCAGCAGCACAAGTACCTCTTTGCCTTCATCAAGCCCTAAACGCTCGCCGCTCTGGGCAGTGATGGCCACTTTCAGTCGCGTTTCACCATCGGCCAACAGGACATCGACATGCTGCTGCACCTGATCGCGATCGCGGGCGGTAATGGTGCCAAACCACTGGTTGCGCGCACTGGTCTGCAGGGAAAAACGCGAGATGGCCGCCAGCAGGCTATTGAGCGGCAGCGCGTCATCGTCGCTTAAAACATCGAAGGCTTTTTGCTGAATCTGCGCCAGCAGATCGTAGAGTTGGATCAGACGCTGACCGTAGCGGGTTAACACCGCGCCGCCGCCGCCTTTACCGCCTGTCGCACGCTCGACCAGCGTTTGTTCGCTGAGAAGATTCATTTCATTGATGGCGTCCCAGGCGCTCTTATAGCTGATGCCTGCGTCTTTCGCGCCCTGACTAATGGAACCGGAAAGCGCAATGTGCTTGAGCAAAGAGATGCGTCGGGGGTCGGCGAACAGTTTTTGCTGAAGTTTCAGGGTAAGAAGGATTTCGGCTTGCATAACAAGATCCTGGCAAAAAGGTTATTGTGACGGAAAACCGCAGAGACGCAAAGCCGACCGCACAAAAGGGGAGTGCTTTTCTCAGTGATGCGGTTAGAATACTACAAGGACTATATCAGGAGTTGACCATGTTAGAGTTATTGAAAAGTCTGGTATTCGCCGTAATCATGGTACCTGTGGTGATGGCCATCATCCTGGGTCTGATTTACGGTCTCGGTGAAGTGTTCAACATTTTCTCCGGTATCGGTCAGAAAGACCAGTCCAGACAGAATCATTGATTTCCCAAACGCCCGCTCAGTCGGGCGTTTTTGTTTTCTCATCTTTCAGACCGTATCTTTGTTGGTTGCGCCTCAATGCAGCCCGCACCCCATTAGGATTGTTTCTCAAGTTCTCCTCATCCCTGCCGATATTTTCTTTGCGTAACCTCTTAGTGGTATCAATAACTTCTGGGAAAATCGTTGCTTTGTCGTTATATTTGCGTCTACATAACGATACTCGTAAGGAGTTACAGATGGCTCGTACATGGTTACGCTTGTTTGCTGGGGCAACATTATCACTGACGGTTGCCGGACAAACGCTGGCGGATGAAGGGAAAATCACGGTATTTGCCGCGGCGTCATTGACCAATGCAATGCAGGATATCGCGGCAGAGTACAAAAAAGAGAAGAATGTCGACGTGGTCTCCTCTTTTGCGTCGTCTTCAACGCTGGCTCGTCAGATCGAAGCCGGTGCGCCAGCGGATCTGTTCATTTCTGCCGATCAGAAATGGATGGACTACGCGGTAGATAAGAAATCGATTGATACCGCAACGCGTCAGACGCTGCTGGGCAACAGCCTCGTGGTGGTTGCGCCAAAAGCCAGTGAGCAGAAAGATTTTACGATTGACAGCAAAACCAACTGGACGACGCTGCTGAACGGTGGACGTCTGGCGGTAGGCGACCCGGAACACGTTCCGGCGGGGATCTACGCGAAAGAAGCGCTGCAGAAACTGGGGGCCTGGGAGACGCTGTCACCGAAACTGGCGCCGGCGGAAGATGTGCGCGGCGCGCTGGCGCTGGTCGAGCGTAACGAAGCGCCGTTGGGCATCGTTTACGGCTCTGACGCGGTTGCCAGTAAAGGCGTTAAAGTCGTGGCCACCTTCCCGGAAGATTCGCACAAAAAAGTGGAGTACCCCATCGCGATTGTTGATGGACATAAAAACGCCACGGTCAGCGCGTTCTATGATTACCTGAAAGGACCGCAGGCTGCTGAAATCTTTAAACGTTACGGATTTACGACCAAGTAATGATATTGACCGATCCCGAATGGCAGGCCGTTCTTCTGAGCCTGAAAGTGTCTTCCCTGGCCGTGTTGTTTAGTTTGCCGTTTGGGATCTTCTTTGCCTGGCTGTTGGTGCGCTGCACTTTCCCGGGCAAAGCCTTGCTGGATAGCGTACTGCATCTGCCATTGGTATTACCGCCGGTGGTGGTCGGTTATCTGCTGCTGGTCTCGATGGGACGGCGCGGGTTTATCGGCCAGTGGCTGTACGACTGGTTTGGCATAACCTTTGCCTTCAGCTGGCGCGGCGCGGTACTGGCGGCGGCAGTGATGTCTTTTCCACTGATGGTGCGTGCTATCCGGCTTGCGCTGGAAGGGGTGGACCTTAAGCTGGAGCAAGCCGCCCGGACGCTGGGCGCGGGGCGCTGGCGCGTCTTCTTCACGATTACTCTTCCGCTGACGCTGCCTGGCATTATTGTCGGGACGGTACTGGCGTTTGCCCGCTCGCTCGGCGAGTTTGGCGCGACGATTACCTTTGTTTCCAATATTCCCGGCGAAACGCGCACCATTCCTTCGGCGATGTATACCCTGATTCAGACGCCGGGCGGTGAAAGCGCAGCGGCGAGATTGTGCCTTATCTCTATCGTACTGGCGCTGATTTCACTGTTAATTTCTGAATGGCTGGCGCGGCTAAGCCGTGAGCGGACGGGGCGATAATTATGCTGGAACTCAATTTCTCCCAGACGCTGGGGACCCACTGCGTCTCGCTTAACGAAACGCTGCCCGCCAGCGGTATCACCGCGATTTTTGGCGTCTCCGGTTCCGGAAAAACCTCGCTCATCAATGCGATCAGTGGCCTGACGCGACCGCAGAAAGGGCGCATTGTACTCAACGGACGGGTGCTGAACGACACGGAAAAGCGTATCTGTCTGACCCCGGAAAAGCGCCGGATAGGCTACGTTTTTCAGGATGCGCGCCTGTTTCCCCATTATAAAGTGCGCGGTAATCTGCGTTACGGCATGGCGAAAAGCATGGCCGGCCAGTTCGATAAGCTGGTGGCGCTATTGGGTATTGAGCCTCTGCTCGACAGACTGCCGGGCGGTCTCTCCGGCGGTGAAAAACAACGTGTGGCGATTGGCCGGGCGCTGCTGACCGCGCCGGAACTGCTGCTGCTGGATGAACCGCTCGCCTCGCTGGACATTCCGCGTAAGCGCGAACTGTTGCCCTATCTGCAACGTCTGGCGCGGGAGATCAACATTCCCATGCTCTACGTCAGTCACTCGCTCGACGAAATTCTCCATCTGGCCGATAACGTGATGGTGCTGGAAGACGGTCAGGTGAAGGCATTTGGCGCGCTGGAAGAGGTCTGGAGCAGCAGCGTGATGCATCCATGGCTGCCGAAAGAACAGCAGAGCAGCATCCTGAAAGTGAGCGTGCTGGAGCATCATCCGCATTACGCGATGACGGCGCTGGCGCTGGGTGACCAGCATCTATGGGTCAATAAGCTCAATGAGCCGCTGCAGGCCTCGCTGCGCATTCGCATTCAGGCGTCGGATGTCTCGCTGGTGCTGCAGCCGCCGCAGCAGACCAGTATCCGCAATATCCTGCGAGCGAAGGTGATCCACTGCTACGACGATAACGGGCAGGTGGAAGTTCAGCTTGAGGTGGGGGGTAAAACGCTGTGGGCGCGCATTAGCCCCTGGGCCAGGGATGAACTGGGGATCAAACCTGGCCTCTGGCTGTACGCGCAGATTAAGAGCGTGTCGATAACCGCCTGATTACAACAGCTGGCTATAGATGAACTTCGCAATGCTGTCGGTGGTGTTATCGCCGATAACGACGTTGGCGCGCGCTTTGATTGCGTCGTCAGCATTGCCCATCGCCACGCCAGTGCCAGCCGCTTCCAGCATACTGATGTCGTTGTAGTTATCCCCAAAGGCAATCACGTTTTCCATCGACCCGCCCTGAGATTCAACCCACTCGGTCAGGCGTTTGCCTTTGCTGTTACCCTGACGGGCGATATCGACCTGATCGTGCCAGGACCACTCGCACTCAAGGCCCAACTGCTCTTCGACATGTTTGCCAAATTGCTGCAGTTTAGGGATGTCTTCGTCTGTCAGGGCGAATTTCCACACCGCGTTGACATTGTGCGCCGCCTGCGCCAGTGAAGGCACCTGGGTGAAGACCGGGCGCTGTTCCGGCGGCAGCGTCTGCGCCCAGTTTGATGTGCGAAGGACATGGCCGGTCGGATGCTCATACAGCATGGCGTCATCCACGTACATCAGGCCGTGAATCTGATGCGCTTCCAGCAGCGTAATAAGCTGTAGCGCCTGGTTAACCGGCAAGGGATCGGCTGCGAGAACGTTTTTTGCGTGATAATCATACAAATAGGTACCATTACAGCAAATTGCAGGTGTATCCAGCGCCAGTGCCTGATAAAAAGGATGAATTGCGACGTGATGACGCCCGGTGACGATGATAAGTTGGTAGCCTGCCTCTCTGGCGCGCGACAGCGCTTCGACAGATGAGGGGAGCAGGGTTTTTTGCGGGGTCAGCAGGGTTCCATCTAAATCCAGGGCAATCACGCGAGCGGTCATATCGTCATCCCGATTAACATTGAAATTTTGTCTGCCTGAATGGTACACCGGGACGGGGAGCAGGCAAAATTTTGTGCGTATACCCTAGTATAGATTCAGCATTCACCGTTAAAAGCGACTACGTTAAGCTGTATTCCATTATTGCAGCCAGTTGCCTAAAGCAGAGGAGCATTCATGAAGCAAACCGTTTATACCGCCAGCCCTGAAAGCCAACAGATCCATGTCTGGAGCCTGAATCATGATGGCGCGTTGACGCTGGTACAGGTGGTTGATGTGCCCGGGCAGGTTCAGCCGATGGTGGTCAGCCCGGATAAACGTTATCTCTACGTGGGCGTGCGTCCTGAATTCCGTGTACTGGCTTACCGGATTGCGCCGGATGATGGGGCGCTGACGTTTGCCGCAGAATCCGCGCTACCGGGCAGCCCGACGCACATTTCTACCGATCATCACGGCCGTTTCGTTTTCGTTGGCTCCTATAACGCGGGTAACGTCAGCGTCACCCGTCTGGAAGACGGCCTGCCGGTCGGGGTTGTGGATGTGGTGGAAGGGATGGATGGCTGTCACTCCGCCAATATCTCCCCGGATAACCGTACTCTGTGGGTGCCTGCGCTGAAGCAGGATCGTATCTGCCTGTTTACCCTCAGCGATGACGGTAAGCTGGTGGCGCAAGAGCCAGCGGAAGTGACCACCGTTGAAGGGGCCGGTCCGCGCCATATGGCGTTCCACCCGAATCAGCAATATGCGTACTGCGTCAACGAGCTCAACAGCTCTGTGGACGTCTGGGAACTGAAAGATCCGCACGGTGATATCAAATGCGTGCAAACACTGGACATGATGCCGGCTGATTTCTCCGACACCCGCTGGGCAGCGGACATTCACATTACGCCGGATGGTCGTCACCTGTATGCCTGTGACCGTACCGCCAGCCTGATTACCGTGTTTAGCGTTTCAGAAGATGGCAGCGTGCTGACCAAAGAGGGCTTCCAGCCAACCGAAACGCAGCCGCGTGGTTTCAATGTTGACCATAGCGGGAAATACCTGATTGCTGCCGGGCAGAAGTCACACCATATCGCGGTGTACGAGATTGCCGGTGAGCAGGGGCTGTTAACGGAGAAGGGACGTTATGCGGTAGGCCAGGGCCCGATGTGGGTGGTGGTTAACGCGTATTAACTGGAATAGTTTTTTAACCAACCGGTAAAAGAACAACCGGCATCGCAGGATGCCGGTTTTTTTATGCTTACTGCTTCGGCGCAGTCACCACTTTGCTGCCCACACCGCGGTTATTGTATTCCCACATGCGGTTAAAGTTGGTGTCGTTCAGGTTACGCTGGGTTTCGCCTTTATCATCCTTCGCGCCGGTATTGCCCGCGAAAGGACGTTTAGAGATCACTGCGTCAGCCCACGGCTGTGCCATGTTAAAGCCTTCGTTAATCACGCTATCGCGGATCACGACCTGACCGTTGGTGTTGCCATCGACATCCAGCGCGCGGCCCAACTGCGCCACGCCGTCACCGGCGGCGGTAAAGCGGCTGTTGGTGGCGAGGAAACCGTAATAAATGTTCGACAGCGTTGCCGGGGCGAAGACGTACGCTTCCTGCTGAGTACGCGAGTTCACTACGCGGAAGTCGGTGTTATCGAACACCACTGCGCCGCGACCGGAAACGATATCCACATCGCCTTCGATATAGCTGTTGGTCACCAGCGTACGCGGCTGGCGATCATTTTCCAGACGGTTCTGCACGCCGCTGTTGGTTACAAAGAAGGTGTTCTGGCGGCCCAGAATGTTCACATTATTGATCTGAACTTTGTCACCGTCGGTGCGCAGCGCAACGGCCGGATGGTTGCCCGCATCCACGCTATCGCCGAGATTGTTTTCAACGGTCAGATTCTGCAACTGCAGGCCATTATTCTGTGACCACAATACCGCTGAACACATCACGCCGATATTCGCGCCGCGTTTGCTCTGGCAGTTGTCAAACATGTACCAGGCCGGTTTGCCAGGCATATATTTCCCGCCCGGATTCACCGTATGACGCCAGTCAGCGGTGCTCATTTCACCGTCAATTGCCGCGCCAATCTTCACGTCCAGCGGTTTCTCACCCGTTCCGTACAGCGTCAGGCTACCTGGCGCCGCAGGGATATAGACGGTTCCCTGATACTCACCCGGCATAATCGCAATGTACTGACGTTTGTTGGTGCGCGTGGTGATCGCCGCATCCACCGCCGCCTGGATGGTGGTGTGGGTAACGCCCTGCGTACCGGCCGGTCCGACCACAAAGTCAGGCTGCGCAGGCAGAGAAATTGAAGATGGCGTCCACGGTGCGGTGTTCGGCGTCAGGGAAGAAAAATAGTTTTTAGCGACAAAATTCTGCGCTTCATTCGCCGATAAAATCGGGCGCGAGGAGGTTCCTGGCGCGGTTTGATCGGAAGGAATTTGATCCGGCGGGGTAGAGCTACAGGCGGTCAGCGTCACGCCAAAAGCCAGTGCCAGCGCCAGACGGGAAACTGATGATGTGTTCACGAGTTGCTCCGGGCTATAAAAGTATCCATTGAAGCCTGCTTTTTTATACTAAGTTGAGCAAAACAGGAAGGTGAAAAGCTAAAAAGTTGTTTTTTAAACCACTCCTCGTGGATTCGGGTACCGTCAAAGTCACAATTAAGTAACATTTTTGCCCGGGATGATTGACTTCCCGCGTGCGATCTCAAATAAATGTCTATACAACCTAAGACAAGTTGGAGAGGGCATGCAACACCTGTTACCTGATGATACGCTCTGGCGAAACCTCCGTCTGGCGACGCTCGATCCGGCGCAGACGGCGCCGTATGGCCTGCTGGACCATCATGCGTTGATTATCCGTGAGGGGCGCGTGCTGGCGATTGTACCGGAGGCGTCTCTCCCGACTGCGCACGCCAATACGCATGACCTTCAAGGACGTCTGGTGACGCCAGGGTTGATTGACTGTCACACCCACCTGGTGTTCGGCGGCAACCGTGCCAGCGAGTGGGAGCAACGGTTGAATGGCGTCTCTTATCAGCAGATTAGCGCGCAGGGCGGCGGTATTAATGCCACCGTGACGGCGACGCGTGCCGCGACGGAGGAGGCGCTCTTTGCCTCTGCACAGGCGCGGATCGCGCGTCTGATGCGCGAGGGCGTGACCCTGCTGGAAGTGAAATCCGGCTATGGCCTGAATGCGACAGCCGAAGAAAAGATGCTGCGCGTCGCGGCCCGCCTGGCCGAAGAAAATCTTATCGAAATCAGCCCCACGCTGCTGGCGGCGCATGCCGTGCCGGTTGAGTATCGGGACAATCCTGACGGCTATATCACCCACGTCTGCGAAACGATACTGCCGCAGCTATGGGAAAAGGGGCTGTTTGAAGCGGTCGATCTGTTCTGTGAGAGCGTGGGGTTTACCCTGGCACAAAGCGAGCGGGTATTGCGCGCGGCGCAGGCGGCGGGCATTCCGGTCAAAGGGCATGTCGAGCAGTTGTCTCTGCTTGGCGGAGCGCAATTGGTCAGCCGCTATCATGGGCTTTCTGCGGATCACATTGAGTATCTTGATGAAGCGGGCGTGGTCGCGATGCGTCACAGCGGCACCGTTGGCGTACTGCTACCGGGGGCGTTCTATTTCCTCAAAGAGACGCAGCGCCCGCCCGTTGAGTTGCTGCGCCGTTATCAGGTGCCAATGGCGGTAGCGACCGATTTCAACCCCGGCACCAGCCCCTTTATCAGCCTGCATTTGGCGATGAACATGGCCTGCGTGCAGTTCGGACTGACGCCGGAGGAGGCATGGGCGGGCGTCACCCGTCATGCCGCTCAGGCGCTGGGCCGCCAGGCGACGCACGGACAGTTGAAGGCGGGTTACGTTGCCGATTTTAACGTCTGGGATGCGCAAAACCCGGTGGAGATCCTCTATGAACCTGGGCGCAACCCGCTATATCAACGCATATTTCGAGGACAAATCACATGACGCAATGGGAAGCGGCTGCCCCTGACCTGTGGCGGGGGCGAGATGACAGCGGCGAAGCCGCAAACGCGCTGCGTCTGTTTCAGACGATCACACGCAGCCTGACATTTTCGCCAGAGCGATACCGTGACAGGATCGCGCTGATCGGCTTTGCCTGCGATGAGGGGGTCAAGCGTAATCATGGGCGTCCTGGCGCCGCCGGCGCGCCGGACGCGTTGCGTTCAGCGCTGGCTAACCTGGCGAGTCACGCGGGACATGAGCGACTGGTGGATATGGGGAACCTGCTGGCTCCTACGACGGATCTGGAAGGGGCGCAGCAGGCGTTACGTGATGCGGTCTGTCAATGTCAGCACGCGGGGATGCGCACCTTCGTCCTTGGCGGCGGGCACGAAACGGCGTTTGGTCATGGGGCGGGTATTTTCGATGCATTCCCTGGCGAGCGGGTAGGGATCATTAATCTCGACGCGCATCTGGATCTGCGCAACGCCGGGCGGGCAACCTCTGGCACGCCGTTTCGTCAACTGGCGCAGCTTTGCGACCAGCAGCAGCGTGAGTTCCGCTATGCGTGTATCGGCGTCAGCCGGGCGGCAAATACCCAGGCGTTGTGGGATGAGGCGCACAAGCGCAACGTGCTGGTGGTGGAAGATTTACAGTGTAATGAAGCCCATGCTCAACTGGCGGCGTTTATCCGTGAGGTGGATAAACTCTATCTGACCGTCGATCTCGACGTCCTGCCGGCTGGAGAGATGCCTGCCGTATCGGCGTCTGCGGCGCTGGGCGTGCCGTTGGCGACCCTGCTGAAATTGATTGAACCTGTTTGCCGCAGCGGTAAGCTCCAGGCGGTGGATTTGGTTGAATTTAATCCGCGCTTTGATAATGATGGCAAGTCGGCACGCGTGGCGGCGCGGCTTGGCTGGCAAATCGCCCACTGGTGGCAGTAATTGATTGATAAGGTAAAACATTCCCATGACACTCTCTCGCCCTCGTTCTGCTCCCGCGCCGTTCTATGAGACGGTTAAACGCGAGATTAGCGAAAAGATCGCCAGCGGCGTCTGGCAGCCGCACGATCGTATTCCGTCGGAGGCGGAGCTGGTGGCAAAGTACGGCTTCAGCCGGATGACCATCAACCGGGCGCTGCGTGAACTGACCGACGAAGGGATGCTGGTGCGCCTGCAGGGCGTGGGAACCTTTGTCGCGGAGCCGAAAGGCCAGTCCGCGCTGTTTGAAATTCGCAGTATTGCCGATGAAATCGCCGCACGGGCGCATCGGCATCATTGCGAGGTGCTGATTCTGGAAAAGAAACCGGCCAATGCGCGGCAGGCAGCGGCGCTGAAGGTGACGGAAGGCACGGCGATTTATCATTCTGTGATGGTACATTTTGAAAACGACCAGCCGGTACAGATTGAAGATCGCTGTGTGAATGCCGACATTGTACCGGAGTATCTGGCGCAGGATTACAGCCAGACCACGCCGCATGCATATCTGTCGTTGATTGCCCCGCTGACGGAAGGGGAGCACATTGTTGAAGCGGTGCGCGCCACGACAGAAGAGTGCGCTTTACTCGACATCGGCGAGACCGATCCTTGTTTACTCATTCGTCGTACCACCTGGTCCGCCACGCAGATCGTTTCTCACGCGCGGTTGCTCTTCCCGGGGTCTCGTTACCGCTTGCAGGGCCATTTCTCCTCCTGAATCGCGCGGACTGAAAAGCGTGATTGCTGACGCAATATAACAAAAATGTATCTTATTTGTTAAATGGCGTCTTGTTATGTCTTGTATAGACAAGTATATATTTACCTCACACCCGATCATTCCATTTGCCGGATAAACCTTTTCCGGCATGCCCGTGAGGAGTCGTTGTTATGTCTCATAGCAAGTATCGTCAGCAAGATATCCGCGCCCCGCGAGGGACAACGCTGACGGCCAAATCCTGGCTGACCGAAGCGCCACTGCGCATGTTAATGAACAACCTGGACCCCGATGTCGCTGAGAACCCACATGAGCTGGTGGTGTACGGCGGTATAGGCCGCGCGGCCCGTAACTGGGAATGCTATGACGCGATTGTCAACGCCCTGACTCAACTGGAAGAGGACGAAACGCTGCTGGTTCAGTCCGGTAAACCGGTTGGCGTGTTCAGAACCCACCAGAACGCCCCGCGCGTGCTGATCGCCAACTCCAACCTCGTGCCTCACTGGGCGACCTGGGAGCATTTCAACGAACTGGATGCGAAAGGGCTGGCGATGTACGGTCAGATGACGGCCGGAAGCTGGATCTATATCGGCAGTCAGGGAATTGTGCAGGGCACCTATGAAACGTTCGTTGAAGCGGGACGGCAGCACTACGACGGCAACCTGCGCGGGCGTTGGGTGTTAACCGCCGGGCTCGGCGGCATGGGAGGCGCGCAGCCACTGGCGGCGACGCTGGCAGGCGCCTGTTCCCTGAATATTGAATGTCAGCAGAGCCGTATCGATTTCCGCCTGCGCACCCGTTATGTCGATGAACAGGCGACGTCTCTTGATGACGCGCTGGTGCGTATCGAAAAATATACCCGCGAAGGTCAAGCCGTATCGATTGCCCTGTGCGCCAATGCGGCGGATGTGGTGCCCGAACTGGTGAAGCGCGGTGTGCGTCCGGACATGGTCACCGACCAGACCAGCGCCCACGATCCCCTGCACGGGTATCTACCTTCCGGCTGGGACTGGGAAACCTACCAGCAAAAAGCGCTTTCCGATCCGCAGGGAACGGTAGAGGCCGCGAAGCACTCGATGGCAAAGCACGTCGAGGCCATGCTGGCGTTCAACGACATGGGCGTACCAACGTTCGATTATGGCAACAATATTCGTCAGATGGCGAAAGAGATGGGCGTGGATAATGCCTTCGCCTTTCCTGGTTTCGTACCGGCCTATATTCGCCCGCTGTTCTGCCGCGGCATCGGGCCGTTTCGCTGGGTGGCCCTTTCCGGCGATCCGCAGGATATTTATAAAACCGACGCCAAAGTGAAAGCGATCGTGGCGGATGACGAACATCTCCACCGCTGGCTGGACATGGCGCGGGAGCGCATTAATTTTCAGGGGCTGCCAGCGCGTATCTGCTGGGTGGGTCTCGAATGGCGGCAAAAACTCGGCCTGGCGTTCAACGAAATGGTGCGCAAGGGGGAAGTGTCGGCGCCAATTGTGATCGGTCGCGACCACCTGGACTCCGGCTCTGTCGCCAGCCCCAACCGCGAAACCGAAGCGATGCGCGACGGTTCTGACGCGGTATCCGACTGGCCGCTGCTCAATGCGCTGCTCAACACGGCCAGCGGGGCGACCTGGGTATCGCTGCATCACGGCGGCGGTGTGGGAATGGGCTTCTCACAGCACGCCGGGATGGTCATTGTCTGTGACGGTAGCGATGAAGCCGCCGAGCGAATTACCCGCGTACTGCATAACGATCCGGCGACCGGCGTAATGCGTCATGCGGATGCGGGCTACGACATTGCCGTGGCGTGCGCCGTGGAACAGGGGCTGAATCTACCGATGGTTGCGGCAACGCAGGGGAAACGCTGATATGAATACCATGACCTTAACGCCGGGCCATCTGAGCTTTTCACAGCTGCGTGCGATCTGGCAGCAGCCGGTTAAACTGCGCCTCGACGCCAGCGCGATTGATGGCATTAACGCCAGTGTGGCCTGCGTCAACACGATTGTCGCTGAGGGGCGCACGGCCTACGGCATTAACACCGGCTTTGGTCTGCTGGCGCAGACGCGCATCGCCGATGAGGATCTGCAAAACCTGCAACGTTCGCTGGTGCTGTCGCATGCGGCAGGCGTGGGTGATGCCTTAGATGATGCGCTGGTGCGCCTGATCATGGTGCTGAAGATAAACAGCCTTGCGCGCGGCTTCTCCGGTATTCGTCTTAGCGTGATAGAGGCGCTGATTGCGCTGGTTAACGCCGAAGTCTGGCCGCACATTCCGGCGAAAGGATCGGTAGGCGCCTCAGGTGATTTAGCGCCGCTGGCCCACATGTCGCTCACGCTGCTGGGTGAAGGAAAGGCGCGTTGGCAGGGGGAATGGTTACCGGCGACGGAAGCGTTAAAAAAAGCCGGGCTGGAACCAATTACGCTGGCGGCGAAAGAAGGGCTGGCGCTGCTTAACGGCACACAGGCGTCGACGGCGTTTGCGTTGCGCGGACTGTTTGAAGCACAAGAGCTGTTTGCGTCGGCTGTCATGTGCGGATCGTTAACCACCGAAGCGGTGTTAGGGTCCCGCCGTCCATTTGATGCGCGTATTCACGCCGCGCGCGGGCAGCGTGGGCAGATCGACGCGGCGGCGCTGTATCGCCATGTATTGACGGAGACCAGCGCGCTGTCGGCGTCGCACCACAATTGTGAAAAGGTGCAGGACCCGTATTCTCTGCGCTGTCAGCCGCAGGTGATGGGCGCGTGTCTGACGCAGATGCGCCAGGTGATGGACGTACTGCTGGCGGAAGCCAATGCGGTCTCTGATAATCCGCTGGTTTTTGCTGAGCAGGGGGACGTCATCTCAGGCGGTAATTTCCACGCTGAACCGGTGGCGATGGCGGCAGATAATCTGGCGCTGGCGATTGCCGAAATTGGCGCGTTGTCCGAACGTCGAATTGCGCTGATGATGGATAAGCATATGTCGCAGTTGCCGCCTTTTCTGGTCAAAAACGGTGGCGTGAACTCTGGCTTTATGATTGCCCAGGTGACGGCGGCGGCGCTCGCCAGCGAGAACAAAGCGCTGGCGCATCCGCACAGCGTGGACAGCCTGCCAACGTCGGCGAATCAGGAAGATCATGTCTCGATGGCACCCGCGGCAGGGCGCAGGTTATGGGAAATGGCGGCGAATACTCGCGGCGTGCTGGCCGTCGAATGGCTGGCTGCGTGTCAGGGGATCGATTTGCGCGAGGGATTAACGTCAAGTCCGCTGTTGGAGCAGGCGCGAACGGTATTGCGTGAGCAGGTCGCGCATTATACCCAGGACCGTTTCTTCGCCCCGGATATTGAGTGTGCGACAGAATTGCTGGCGCAGGGGGCCTTGCTGCAGCTCGTGCCGGAATTTCTCTGAACAGCGCCGGATGGCGCTAACGCTTATCCGGCCTACGAATCCCTCCCGTAGGCCGGATAAGACGCTTAACTGAACATTGCGGTAATCGAGGCGCTGGCGAGCGAGTGGAAATGGACGTTAAATCCGACCATCGCGCCGCTGGCACCTTCATCGACGTCAATCCTGTCCACATCCAGCGCATGAACGGTAAAGATATAGCGGTGGGTTTCGCCTTTTGGCGGCGCCGCGCCGCCATAGCCCGCTTTACCGAAATCGGTTCGCGTCTGGATAACGCCATCTGGCAGCGCAACCAGTCCGGAACCAAAGCCCTGCGGCAGTACGCGGATGTCGGCAGGAATATTGGCGACGACCCAGTGCCACCAGCCAGAGCCGGTTGGCGCATCGGGGTCGAAACAGGTCACCACGAAACTCTTCGTTCCGGCAGGCACCTCATCCCAGGCCAGGTGCGGAGAAAGGTTGTCGCCGTCATAGCCCATACCGTTGAAGACATGGCGCTGGGGAAGCTTATCCCCATCGCGCAGATCGTTGCTGATTAATTTCATGCACTCTCCTTAATTCTCGCCAAAAAGTGTAACCAGAAACCGCACAGCTTACCGTTAATTACGCGTTAAAAAATGTTTCGTCGCGCACAGCTTCGTTCACGGCCTGCGTCAGACGGCGCAGTTGCTCTGGCTGGATGAGATACGGCGGCATCAGGTAGATAAGCTTGCCAAACGGGCGGATCCACACTCCCTGTCGCACAAAGAATTTCTGCAGGGCCGCCATATTAACCGGATGCATCGTCTCCACCACGCCAATCGCCCCCAGCACGCGGACATCAGCCACCCATGGTGACGCCAGCGCCGGGGCGAGTTCCTGGCGTAACTGGGTTTCAATGGCCGAGACCTGCGCCTGCCAGTCGCCGGATTCCAGTAGTGACAGGCTGGCGGTCGCTACCGCGCAGGCCAGCGGATTGCCCATAAACGTTGGGCCATGCATGAAACAACCCGCCTCGCCGTTGCTGATGGTTTCCGCTACCTGGCGGGTGGTCAGGGTGGCGGAGAGGGTCATCGTCCCGCCGGTCAGCGCTTTACCCAGACACAGAATGTCGGGCGCGATCCCGGCGTGTTCGCAGGCAAACAGTTTGCCCGTGCGGCCAAATCCGGTGGCGATTTCATCAGCAATCAGCAGAATGCCTTCGCGGTCGCACATTTTGCGGATGCGGCGCAGCCACTCCGGATGGTACATCCGCATACCGCCTGCCCCCTGAACAATCGGCTCGAGAATCACTGCCGCAATGTCATGGCGATGCGCGGCCATCAGGCGCGCGAAGGCCACCATATCGCGCTCATCCCACTCGCCGTCCATTCGGCTTTGCGGAGCAGGGGCAAACAGGTTTTCCGGCAGATAGCCCTTCCACAGGCTGTGCATGGAGTTGTCTGGATCGCAGACCGACATCGCGCCGAAGGTATCGCCGTGATAGCCGTTACGGAACGTCAGGAAGCGCTGACGGGATTCCCCTTTAGCCTGCCAGTATTGCAGCGCCATTTTCATCGCCACTTCCACCGCGACGGAACCGGAATCGGCGAGGAACACGCACTCCAGCGACGCGGGCGTCATGGCGACCAGTTTACGGCACAGGTTGACGGCGGGGGCATGAGTGATCCCGCCGAACATCACATGCGACATGGCGTCAATCTGCGTTTTCATCGCGGCATTGAGCTGCGGATGGTTGTAGCCGTGAATCGCGGCCCACCACGACGACATGCCATCAATCAGGCGCTCACCGCTGGATAAAATCAGTTCGCAGCCCTCGGCCCGTTCAACAGGATAGACCGGCAGCGGAGACGTCATAGAGGTGTAGGGGTGCCAGATGTGGCGCTGATCAAAAGTGATATCGTCCGTTGTCATAATCGACTTGTAAACCAAATTAAAAAGTTTTAGGTTTACAAGTCTACACCTTTATCACCACAAAAAGTATAAAATTATGACCACTCATTCTCGCTGGACGCTGTCGCAAGTCACCGAATTATTTGAAAAACCGCTGCTGGATCTGCTGTTCGAGGCACAGCAAATCCACCGTCAGCATTTCGATCCTCGCCAGGTACAGGTCAGCACGCTGTTGTCGATCAAAACCGGCGCCTGCCCGGAAGACTGCAAATATTGTCCGCAAAGTTCGCGCTATAAAACCGGTCTAGAATCTGAGCGGCTGATGGAAGTTGAGCAGGTGCTGGAGTCGGCGCGCCAGGCGAAGAACGCCGGCTCTATCCGTTTCTGCATGGGCGCGGCGTGGAAGAACCCGCACGAGCGCGACATGCCGTATTTGCAGCAGATGGTTCAGGGGGTGAAAGCGCTGGGGCTGGAAGCCTGCATGACGCTTGGCACGCTCGATGAATCGCAGGCGCAACGGCTGGCGGAGGCGGGGCTGGACTATTACAACCACAACCTCGACACCTCGCCGGAATTTTACGGCAACATCATCACCACCCGTTCCTACCAGGAGCGGCTCGACACGCTGGATAAAGTGCGCGAGGCCGGGATCAAAGTCTGTTCCGGTGGCATCGTCGGTCTGGGCGAAACGGTGACCGACCGCGCCGGGCTGCTCCTGCAACTGGCAAACCTGCCGACCCCGCCGGAAAGTGTGCCGATCAATATGCTGGTGAAGGTAAAAGGCACGCCGCTGGCAGATAACGATGACGTCGACGCATTTGATTTTATTCGCACCATTGCCGTGGCGCGCATCATGATGCCGACCTCGTATGTGCGCCTGTCCGCCGGTCGCGAGCAGATGAATGAGCAAACGCAGGCCATGTGCTTTATGGCTGGCGCCAACTCTATTTTCTACGGCTGCAAACTGCTCACCACGCCAAACCCGGAAGAGGACAAAGACCTCCAGCTTTTCCATAAGCTGGGGCTGAACCCGAAGCAAACGGCGGTGCTCGCCGGGGATAACGAGCAGCGTGCGCGTCTGGAGCAGGCGCTGCTGACGCCAGATACCGACGATTACTACAACGCGGCTGCCGTATGACCTGGCAACACAAAATCGACGATGCGCTGGCGGCGCGTCGTTCGGCGGATACTTTGCGCCGACGTTACGCGGTCGCGCAGGGAGCCGGTCGCTGGCTGGAGACGAATGACCAGCGCTATCTCAATTTCTCCAGCAATGATTATCTGGGCTTGAGTCACCATCCGCATATCCTTCGCGCCTGGCAGCAGGGAGCGGAGCGGTTTGGCGTCGGCAGCGGCGGCTCGGGTCACGTCAGCGGTTATTCCATTGCCCATCAGCAACTGGAAGAGGAACTGGCCGACTGGCTGGGCTATCCGCGCGCGTTGCTGTTTATCTCGGGTTTCGCCGCAAACCAGGCGGTGATTACCGCGCTGATGGAAAAGGATGACCGGATTGTCGCTGACCGTCTCAGCCATGCTTCGCTGCTGGAAGCGGCCAGTCTTAGCCCGGCGCAGCTTCGCCGCTTTACCCATAACGACGCCTCGCATCTCGCGCGCCTGCTTGACGCCCCCTGTTCTGGGCGACAACTGGTGGTGACCGAAGGCGTATTCAGCATGGATGGCGACAACGCGCCGCTTGTGGACATTCAGCAGGCCGCGCAGGCGCGTAATGCCTGGCTGCTGGTGGATGATGCCCACGGCATTGGCGTCAGTGGAGAAGAGGGACGCGGGAGCTGCTGGCAGCAGGGGGTAAAACCGGCGTTATTGGTCGTAACGTTCGGCAAAGGTTTTGGCGTCAGCGGTGCGGCGATTCTGTGCTCTGAAAGCGTTGCCGATTACCTGCTGCAGTTCGCCCGTCATCTGATTTACAGCACCAGCATGCCGCCCGCGCAGGCGATGGCGTTACAGGCGTCGCTTTCGGTGATTCGCAGCCAGGAAGGTGACGCACGCAGGGAGAAACTGACTGCGCTGATCCAGCGCTTCAGATCGGCTATCAATCATGCCGATTTCAGGCTGGCGCAGTCGCACAGCGCCATCCAGCCGCTGATTGTTGGCGAAAATGTGCGCGCGTTGCAGCTGGCGGACACCTTACGCCGTCAGGGGTGTTGGGTCACGGCGATCCGTCCGCCGACCGTACCCGCCGGGACGGCCCGTCTGCGACTGACGTTAACTCAGGCGCATGAGCCTGAGGATATCGACCGATTGCTGGAGGTGCTGCATGGGGCAGGTGAATAAACAGGCGGTCGCGGCGGCGTTTGGCCGTGCGGCAGCGCACTATGAGCAGCACGCCACATTGCAGCGCCTGAGCGCCGACGCGTTGCTGGCGCAACTGCCGGAGCGCCCATTTTTACAGGTACTGGATGCCGGCTGCGGGCCGGGGCGTTTGAGTCGCTACTGGCGCGAGCTGGGGAGTCAGGTCACCGCGCTGGATCTCTCTGCCCGCATGCTGGACGAAGCGCGTCGTCAGGACGTGGCGCATCACTATCTCGCCGGCGACATTGAGTCGTTGCCGTTAGCCAGCGCAACGTTTGACCTGGCCTGGAGCAATCTGGCCGTACAATGGTGTGACAGTCTGCATCAGGCGCTGAGCGAACTGTATCGGGTCGTGCGCCCTGGTGGCTGCGTGGCCTTCACCACGCTGGCTCAGGACTCGCTGCCGGAGCTTCATCAGGCCTGGCGCGCGGTGGATGAGCGGGCGCATGGCAACCGCTTTTTATCCTGTGAGGCGCTGTGTGAGGCGATGCGCGACTGGCAGGGACATCATCAATCCATCTCTCTGACGCTGGAGTTTGATGACGCCCTGAGCGCCATGCGCTCGCTGAAAGGCATCGGCGCGACCCATTTGCACGAGGGGCGCGAGTCGCGCGTCTTAACCCGCTCGCAGTTGCAGCAGCTTCAACTGGCGTGGCCGCAGCGGCAGGGGAAATATCCGCTGACCTACCATCTTTTTGCAGGAGTGATTGCACGTGACTAAACGTTATTTTGTCACCGGTACCGATACGGAAGTCGGTAAAACCGTCGCCAGCTGCGCGTTGCTACAGGCGGCGCGCAGTCTGGGTTATCGGACGGCTGGCTATAAACCTGTCGCATCAGGCAGTGACATGACGCCAGAAGGACTTCGCAACAGTGACGCCCTGGCGCTTCAGCGCAACAGCAGTCTGACGCTGGACTACGCGGCGGTGAATCCCTACACCTTCGCGGAACCCACCTCACCGCATATCATCAGCGCCGATGAAGGAAAGCCGATTCGTGCTGACGTGATGTCAGACGGACTGCGCGCGCTGGACGCGCAGGCGGAGTGGCTGCTGGTGGAAGGCGCTGGCGGCTGGTTTACCCCGCTTGCGGACGATTTTACCTTCGCCGACTGGGTGCAGCGCGAGCGCTTACCGGTGATCCTGGTCGTCGGCGTGAAGCTGGGGTGTATAAACCATGCCATGCTGACAGCGCAGGCGGTACAGCAGGCAGGACTTCCGCTTGTCGGGTGGGTGGCGAATGACGTCACGCCGCCGGGAAAACGTCATCATGAGTATCTGGCGACGCTTACGCGGGCCATCCCTGCGCCATTGTTAGGCGAAATCCCGTGGCTGGCGGCAGGAGCCGAAAATACGGCCACAGGACAATATCTGGATCTCGCTTTACTCACGGGTGAGTAAAAGGCGAAATTGCGAGCAAGATCTCGCCTGCCAGGGGCACTTCTTTAGCTGATAAAAATCAAAATTTAGCGATAATTTTTTTTTATGTGCTCCCTGGTGGGTCGGACCGGGAATTTGCCAGGCGGCAGACCATATGGCCTGCAGGCAGTTATCCACCATTCCTGTGGATAACCTTGTGTATTAGAGTTAGAAAACACAAGGCAAGCGAGAGAATACGCGGCTTCCAGCCGAATTGGTGCGAAAGGCGTCTTTGTGAAATATCCTATAATTTACAGCGCGTTAGATAAAATCAATGGCTGTCATATTGTGGTCATTGAATGCAATAAAACTTTCATCACACATCTTGACAATGTTAACGAAGTCAATGGTCTGGGGATAAACCCGCTTCGTAGTGTAATATCTTGCCAGCGGTGAAATTATAGCCATCTCCGATCCGCTTTTATCATGCGTAACACAAATTTCATGAGGCGTTACTGTTTTTTCATCCAGTATATTTTACTGGCAATATTATCCTCTGCGAGTAAAATTACACACCTGCCCGCTCATTCCTTCAGGTAGCTGCTCATGAGTAAACCGTTCAAACTGAATTCCGCATTTAAACCTTCCGGCGATCAGCCCGAGGCGATACGCCGTCTGGAAGAGGGACTGGAGGACGGCCTGGCGCATCAGACGCTGCTTGGCGTAACGGGCTCGGGGAAAACGTTCACCATTGCTAATGTGATCGCAGATTTGCAGCGTCCGACGATGGTGCTGGCGCCCAACAAAACGCTGGCGGCGCAGCTGTATGGTGAAATGAAAGAGTTTTTCCCGGATAACGCCGTTGAGTATTTCGTCTCCTACTACGACTACTATCAGCCGGAAGCGTATGTTCCCAGCTCAGACACCTTCATCGAAAAAGATGCCTCGGTGAACGAACACATTGAGCAGATGCGCCTGTCGGCCACCAAAGCATTGCTGGAGCGCCGTGACGTGATCGTCGTGGCCTCTGTTTCCGCCATCTATGGTCTGGGCGATCCCGATTTATATCTGAAGATGATGCTGCACATGACGGTGGGCATGATCATCGATCAGCGCGCCATTCTGCGGCGACTGGCTGAACTGCAATATACCCGTAACGATCAGGCGTTCCAGCGCGGGACTTTCCGCGTGCGCGGTGAGGTGATCGACATCTTCCCGGCGGAATCCGACGACATTGCGCTGCGTGTGGAGCTGTTTGACGAAGAGGTGGAGCGTCTGTCGCTGTTTGACCCGCTGACCGGGCAGGTGGAGTCCACCATTTCGCGCTACACCATCTACCCGAAAACGCACTACGTGACCCCGCGTGAGCGCATTGTGCAGGCGATGGAAGAGATCAAAGTCGAACTGGCTGAACGTCGCAAAGTCCTGCTGGCCAACGACAAACTGCTGGAAGAACAGCGTCTGAGTCAGCGTACCCAGTTTGATCTGGAGATGATGAACGAGCTGGGTTACTGCTCAGGGATCGAAAACTACTCGCGCTTTCTGTCAGGACGCGGGCCGGGTGAGCCGCCGCCGACGCTGTTTGACTATCTGCCCGCCGACGGTTTGCTGGTGGTGGATGAATCCCACGTCACCATCCCGCAGATTGGCGGGATGTATCGCGGCGATCGGGCGCGTAAAGAGACGCTGGTGGAGTACGGTTTCCGTCTGCCATCGGCGCTGGATAACCGCCCGTTAAAGTTCGAAGAGTTTGAAGCGCTGGCACCTCAGACTATTTATGTGTCTGCGACGCCGGGCAATTACGAGCTGGAGAAATCGGGCGGCGAAGTGGTTGATCAGGTGGTGCGTCCGACAGGGTTGCTGGATCCGGTGATTGAAGTACGTCCGGTGGCAACGCAGGTGGACGATCTGCTTTCTGAGATCCGCAAGCGCGCGGAGATTAACGAGCGCGTGCTGGTAACCACGCTGACTAAGCGCATGGCGGAAGATCTCACCGAGTATCTGGAAGAGCACGGCGAGCGGGTGCGTTACCTGCACTCGGACATCGATACCGTAGAACGTATGGAAATCATTCGTGACCTGCGTCTGGGCGAGTTTGATGTGCTGGTGGGGATCAACCTGTTGCGCGAAGGTCTCGACATGCCTGAGGTGTCGCTGGTGGCGATTCTCGACGCCGACAAGGAAGGGTTCCTGCGTTCCGAACGTTCGCTGATACAGACCATCGGTCGTGCGGCGCGTAACATTAACGGGAAGGCGATTCTTTACGGTGACAAAATTACGGCCTCAATGGCGAAGGCGATTAGCGAAACCGAGCGTCGTCGTGAGAAACAGCAACAGTACAACGAAGAGCACGGCATTACTCCGCAGGGCCTGAATAAAAAAGTGGTCGATATTCTGGCGCTGGGGCAGAACATTGCGAAAACCAAGGCGAAGGGCAGAGGCAAATCGCGTTCCGCGGCGAAATCGGATGTGGTGGAACTGGACATGACGCCAAAAGCGCTGCAACAGAAGATCCACGAGCTCGAAGGGCAGATGATGCAGCATGCGCAGAATCTGGAATTCGAAGAGGCCGCGCAGATCCGCGATCAACTGCATCAGCTGCGTGAACTGTTTATCGCCGCGTCGTGAGAGATTGCCGGATGACGGTGTAAATACCGTATCCGGCCTGTTCGCTGGCTGTCCGCAGATGTGATAAGTAGGCCTGATGAGCGTAGCGCCATCAGGTAATCAGGCAATCAGGCGGTTACCGCAGCGCCTGTACGGCTTTCTCCAGCGCGCTGTGTAATAACTGGCGGTCATGGCGATAAGGAATATCGCTGGCCTCCAGAACTTCCTGAATCACCACCCGGTCGCTGACCGCAGAGACATTCACTTTCGGTCCCACGATAACCGCATCAACGACTCTTTTACCGACATACTGCTCCATAATGGTTAGCTTATCGATCAGCGTCAGGCTTGCGGCGGGGATGCTCAGTTCCCGACCCAGATTGCCGATGTAGACCATGGGCGCCTGCGTGCGGCGCAGCGCCTGGGCGAGCTCATCCAGCAGCAGGATTGGCATCAGGCTGGTGTAAAAACTGCCCGGACCGATAATAATCAGGTCGGCGTCGTTAATCGCCTGCACCGCTTCCCGGGTAGTGGGGACCTTTGGTGACAGCATCAGTTCCTGCAAGGGCGAGGTGAGCTGATCAATATTCACTTCACCGTACACTTCATGCCCTTGATCGTCGATCGCCATCAGGTCAACGGGCAGCTCCGACATGGGGATTAAATGTGCGTCTACTTTTAGCAGATTACGAATTAAGTTGATAGCTTCCAGAGGCCGCACGCTCAGGTGATCGAGCGCCTTTAACATCAGATTTCCGAGGTTATGACCGGAAAGTTCGCCATTACCGCCAAAACGGTACTCAAACATCGCGGAAGCGACGCTCGGTTCGGTAATCAACTGATTGAGACAGTTGCGCATATCGCCCCAGGCGATTCCCCCTTCTGAGCGGCGAATACGGCCCGTCGAGCCGCCGTTATCCGTGGTGGTCACGATACCGGTGAGGCGTGAGCCGAGGGAGGAGAGGGAAGAGAGAACGCGTCCTAATCCATGCCCTCCGCCGAGAGCGACGACACGATCCAGGTCAGCCAGCGTACGATTGCGCATAAAAATTCCTGAAGTCAGATTTACCGCGCTACAGTAGCGCAAACAGGGGCTTTTCAGCAATTCGCCAACGGCAAGTTGAGAAAATAAATTCTGCCGTACTACCTCTTTAGAGTGACGAATGCCTGACTGCGAAATGATATACATCAATGCAAAAGTGCTATTTTTGCTTATTCTGTAGCGAAATGGCACGATCATGACGCTATATACATGATTATACAGCGTTAAGTGTAAATGGCATTATGTTCATTTACACGCTAGTATCGCCATAACCACAGTAAACACTCTAGCCTCTGCACCTGGGTCAAATGATACGGTGCTTTGGCCGTGACAACGCAAACGCATTGCCACCAGGGCGCAGGAAGAAATGACTTCGCCTCCCGTATTTGGAAAGGTGTACATGGCCACACAACTGACCGATGCTTTCGCGCGCAAGTTTTACTACTTGCGTCTGTCGATTACCGACGTGTGCAACTTTCGTTGCACATACTGCCTGCCGGATGGCTACAAGCCCGGCGGCGTCACCAATAAAGGTTTTCTCTCCGTCGATGAAATTCGCCGGGTGACCCGCGCCTTTGCCAACCTGGGCACTGAAAAAGTGCGTCTGACCGGTGGCGAACCCTCTCTGCGTCGTGATTTCACCGACATCATTGCCGCCGTGCGTGAAAACGAGGCGATTCGTCAACTGGCGGTAACCACCAATGGCTACCGTCTGGCGCGTGATGCCGCCCACTGGCGCGAGGCTGGCTTGACCGGCATTAACGTCAGCGTCGATAGCCTTGATGCGCGTCAGTTCCACGCGATTACCGGGCAGGATAAATTCCAGCAGGTGATGGCGGGCATCGATGCCGCGTTTGATGCCGGTTTTGCAAAAGTTAAAGTCAACACCGTGCTGATGCGCGATGTGAACCATCATCAACTCGATACCTTTCTCGACTGGATCCAGACGCGTCCCATTCAACTGCGTTTCATCGAACTGATGGAGACGGGTGAGGGCAGCGAACTGTTCCGTAAACATCACATCTCCGGTCAGGTGCTGCGTGACGAACTGTTGCGTCGCGGCTGGATCCACCAGCTACGCCAGCGTAGCGACGGTCCGGCGCAGGTCTTTTGTCACCCCGATTATGAGGGTGAGATCGGCCTCATCATGCCGTATGAAAAAGACTTCTGCGCGACCTGCAACCGTCTGCGCGTCTCCTCCGTGGGTAAACTCCATCTCTGCCTGTTTGGTGAGGGAGGCGTCAGCCTGCGTGATTTGCTGGAAGACGATGAGCAACAAGATGCGCTGGAAGCGCGTATCGCACTTGCGTTGCGTGAGAAAAAACAGACCCATTTCCTGCATCAGAACAATACCGGTATCACCCAGAACCTCTCATACATAGGCGGTTAACGCCGCTTTGAACAAGGAGTTTTCCATGAGTCAGGTAAGCGCTGAATTCATTCCGACCCGCATTGCTATTTTGACGGTATCTAATCGTCGTGGCGAAGAGGACGATACCTCCGGCCATTTTCTGCGTGATTCCGCGCAGGAAGCGGGGCATCAGATTATCGATAAAGCGATTGTCAAAGAGAACCGTTACGCCATTCGCGCGCAGGTTTCAGCATGGATTGCCAGTGATGCGGTGCAGGTGGTGTTGGTCACCGGCGGCACGGGCCTGACCGAAGGCGACCAGGCTCCGGAAGCGCTGCTGCCGTTATTTGATCGCGAAGTGGAAGGCTTCGGCGAAGTGTTTCGTATGCTGTCGTTTGAAGAGATCGGCACGGCTACGCTGCAGTCGCGCGCGGTGGCGGGCGTGGCCAACAAAACGCTGATTTTCGCGATGCCAGGCTCCACCAAAGCCTGCCGTACCGCGTGGGACAATATCATTGCACCGCAGCTTGATGCCCGTACGCGTCCCTGTAATTTTCACCCACATCTGAAGAAGTAATAAGTATGTCGCAACTGACTCACATAAACGCCGCCGGTGAAGCGCACATGGTGGATGTCTCCACAAAAGCGGAGACCGTCCGCGAAGCGCGCGCTGAAGCCTTTGTCACCATGCGCAGCGAAACGCTGGCCATGATTATCGACGGCAGCCACCACAAGGGCGATGTGTTCGCCACCGCGCGTATTGCCGGTATTCAGGCGGCAAAGCGCACCTGGGAGCTGATCCCGCTGTGCCATCCGTTGCTGTTGAGCAAAGTGGAAGTACAACTGCAGGCGCAACCTGAACACAATCGTGTCCGTGTTGAATCGCTGTGTCGTCTTACCGGCAAAACCGGGGTGGAGATGGAAGCGCTGACGGCGGCGTCCGTGGCCGCGTTGACCATTTACGACATGTGCAAAGCGGTGCAGAAAGATATGGTGATTGGTCCGGTGCGTCTGCTGGCGAAAAGCGGCGGTAAGTCTGGCGATTTTAAGGCGGATTCGAATGATTAAGGTTTTGTTCTTCGCTCAGGTTCGCGAACTGGTGGGTACCGATACGCTGGATGTGGCGGCAGATTTCCCGACGGTGGAAGCGCTGCGTCAGCATCTGGCTGCTAACAGCAACCGTTGGGCGCTGGCGCTGGAAGACGGCAAGCTGCTGGCGGCGGTAAACCAGACGCTGGTGAGCTTTGATCATCCGCTGACGGCGGGTGATGAAGTGGCTTTCTTTCCTCCGGTCACGGGAGGCTGAGATGGCGGAAACAAAAATTGTGGTCGGGCCTGCGCCGTTCAGCGTGGGGGATGAATATCCCTGGCTGGCGGCACGCGACGAAGACGGTGCGGTGGTGACTTTCACGGGTAAAGTGCGCAACCATAATCTCGGCGACAGCGTGAAGGCGCTCACGCTGGAGCACTATCCGGGAATGACGGAAAAAGCGCTGGCGGAGATTGTCGACGAGGCGCGGGCGCGCTGGCCGCTGGGACGCGTCACGGTGATTCACCGGATTGGCGAACTGTGGCCGGGCGATGAAATCGTCTTTGTCGGCGTCACCAGTTCGCACCGCAGCAGTGCGTTTGAGGCCGGGCAGTTCATCATGGACTATCTGAAGACGCGTGCGCCGTTCTGGAAGCGTGAAGCCACGCCGGAAGGCGAGCGCTGGGTGGAAGCCCGCGACAGCGATCGGCAGGCGGCAAAACGCTGGTAGCAGGAAATTGTGATACGCTTATCCAGAGTGGTCACTTTCAATCAGGAGATTATCATGGACCGATTTCCACGATCCGAATCAATCGTGCAGGCGCGTTCCGGCCTGCAAACCTATATGGCGCAGGTATACGGCTGGATGACGGTCGGGTTGCTGCTTACCGCGTTTATTGCGTGGTATGCGGCGAATACGCCAGCCGTCATGATGTTCGTCTTTTCCAGCAAAATTACGTTCTTCGGTTTAATCATCGCTCAACTGGCGCTGGTCTTTGTGCTGTCTGGCTTGGTGCATAAACTCAGTGCCGGCATGGCGACGACGCTGTTTATGCTCTATTCGGCGCTAACCGGGCTCACGCTCTCCAGTATTTTTGTCGTCTACACCTACTCCTCGATCGCCAGCACCTTTGTGGTCACCGGCGGGATGTTTGGCGTGATGAGCCTGTGGGGTTACACCACGAAGCGCGATCTGAGCGGCTGGGGAAACATGCTGTTTATGGCGCTGATCGGTATCATCCTGGCCTCACTGGTGAACTTCTGGCTGAAGAGTGAAGCGCTAATGTGGGCGGTGACCTATATCGGCGTGGTGGTGTTTGTCGGGCTGACCGCCTATGACACCCAGAAACTGAAGAACATCGGCGAGCAGATCGATGTGCGTGACAGTTCTAACCTGCGTAAATACTCGATTCTCGGCGCGCTTACGCTGTATCTGGACTTCATTAACCTGTTCCTGATGCTGCTGCGTATTTTAGGCAATCGCCGCTGAGTTCGTTGTGCCGGATGGCGGCTACGCCTTATCCGGCCAACGAAAATGATGCCGAGGGCGGTGACGAGGTATTACTTCGCCATCGCCTTCTCGTTCTTTGCCCGCAGCTTCTTCGCTCGACTCTCCAGCAGCAGATAGCTCAATAGCGCCAGCAAAAGCGGGACAAAGTAATACAGCATGCGATAGGCGATCAGGGCGGCAATAATCGTGCCTTGCGACGCGTGTTCCCCCGCCAGCAGCGCGATAAAGACCGCTTCCAGGACGCCAATTCCCGCAGGAATGTGGACAATCACCCCCGCGATACTGCTGACCAGCAGCACGCCCAGCACGAAGAAATAGTTTACCTGCTGGCCCAGCAGCAGCCAGATGATCGCCCCCATCACCATCCAGTTTGTGCTGGAGATAGCCATCTGGGCCAGCGCAAATTTCCACGACGGTAGCACCAGTTTTTGCCCTTTGATCGTCATATGACGATGCTTTGCGAAGGCGCAGAACCACAGATAAATAGCGATGATTAACAGCAGCACCCCGCCCAGAATGCGCAGCGTGCCCTCGTCGATATACCAGTGGGCCGGCAGTTGCACCACGCCAAAGGTGAAGATGATCCCGCCAAGCAGAATGTAGCCCAGCCAGTTGGTGGTGATGCTTAGAGAGAAGATACGGGTGATGGTGCCACCCGGCAGGCCGAGGCGGGAATAGAGTCGGTAGCGCATACCAATGCCGCCGACCCAGGTACTGAGCGTCAGGTTAAAGGCATAGCAGATAAACGACACCAGCATCACCTGCCGCTTTGCCAGCTTGTGACCACAATAGGCGCGGCCCAGCAGGTCATAGCAGCCATAGAGCAGATAGCTGAGGATCACCAGCCCGACGGCGCTCAGCAACGCAACCCGGTTGTAATCGCGAATGACGTTCCACACCTCCTCCCAGTTGACCTTGCTGGCGTAGACGACCAGCAGCACAATCACGGCGATAAAAAACAGCCAGGTGAGGATCTTTTTTGCCAGCCGCCAGCGCGGATGTGATTTTGCCATCAGGGTTTGGCTCCTGTGTTCTGTACCTCCACCCGATCCTGCGTTTCCATTTCGGGCTGGGCTGGCGGATCCACCTGCGCCAGATGGGGAGTATGTGCCGGAAGCCAGCCGACCAGCGCCGGGAAGTGACGTAAGAAGTGGAACGCCAGCACGCTTTTGGTCAGGTTCCACCAGGTGCGTCTCGGCAGCATCGACTCATCAACCTGCTTACAGTCTTCGGTAATGATCGCGTTGAGGTTGTCGCGCAGCGTCTGGTTGAACTGGCGATCGTGAACGATCAGGTTGGCTTCCAGATTAAGCGACAGGCTGAGCGGGTCGAGATTGCTGGAGCCGACCGTCGCCCAGTGGTCATCCATCAGCGCCACTTTGCCATGCAGTGGCTTACGGCGGTATTCGTAAACCTGGACATCGCCTTTCACCAGATAGTTGTACAACAGGCGGGCTCCGACTTTCACAATCGGCATATCCGGCTCCCCCTGCACGACCAGTTTGACGCGCACGCCGCGGCGGGCGGCTTTGCGCATGGCGTGCAGTAACCGGTAGCCAGGAAAGAAGTAGGCGTTGGCGATAATCACCTCCCGCCGTGCCTGGGTGAGCATTTTCAGGTAGTGACGTTCGATATCGTCGCGGTGCTCGTCGTTATCGCGCCAGACGAACAGCGCCTGCGCCTCGCCGGGCTGGCGGTTCTCTTCCGCACGGTGATGACGACGCCACCAGCGGCGCACCGCGCTCTGTCCGGGGAGATTTTCCACCTCAAACTGCAGAATATCGGCGACGACAGGTCCTTCCACACGCACTGCATAATCCTGCTTGGCTTCCGGGCCGTAGTCGGACATATGTTCGTCGGAATAGTTAATCCCGCCGACAAACGCCACCCGGTCGTCAATCACCACAATCTTGCGATGCATACGGCGAAAGACGTTGGTGCGCATACCAAAAATTCGGGGACGCGGATCGTAATAACGAAACACCACACCTGCTGAGGTCAGTTCGCCGACGAACGTATCACTTAGATCCGGCGAGCCGTAGCCGTCCAGCAGCACTTCCGCCTTCACGCCACGTTTTGCTGCGGCCAGCAGAGCCGCATGGAGCTGTTTCCCTACCTCATCTTCAAACCAGATGAAGGTTTCGAGAATAATTTTTTGCTGCGCATCGGCTATTGCCGCAAACACGGCGGGATAATACTGATCGCCGTTTTCCAGTAACTGGATCTGATTACCTTCACGCCAGCCACATTTCATAGATGGATCTCCGCGCTAAGGGGGGCATGGTCAGAGAGATGCCGCCAGTTGCACAGCGGCAGCGCTGTCGGCGAACTGGCATTGGCATTTTTCACGTAAATACGATCGAGGCGTAGCAGCGGCAGGCTGACGGGAAAGGTGCGCGCGGGGCGACCGCGGGCGCGGGTAAAAATCTCCTCAAGCCCGGCAGCGACTTTTAGCGGATAATTCGCTTTCTGCCGCCAGTCGTTGAAATCACCGGCCACCACCACCGGTTCGCCATCGGGCAGGGCGTTAACCCAGTTTGCCAGCAGGGTGAGCTGCGCCTGCCGGTGAGCTTCTCGCAGGCCGAGGTGAACACACATCACATGAATCGGTTTCCCGAGTTGCGGCGGAACAATACGACAGTAGAGCACGCCACGCTTTTCACTGCTGCCGACCGAAACATCCCGATTCTCATAATGTTCAATAGGATAGCGTGACAGCACCGCGTTGCCATGATGCCCTTGCGGGTAGACGGCGTTACGCCCGTAAGCGTAGTCACTCCACATGGTGTCGGCGAGAAATTCGTAGTGCGTGGTATCCGGCCAGTTTTCGACGTGCAGCGGATGCACTTCGTGCGCGCCCATCACCTCCTGCAGGCAGACAATGTCGGCGCCAACCGTACGAACGGCATCACGCAGTTCCGGTAAAATGAAGCGCTTGTTAAAGGCGGTAAAGCCTTTATGCGTATTGATGGTGAGCACGGTGAATGAAAAATTTCGTGTCGACTGAGTCATTTTTCTCCTGTTGGTGTCACGCTTCTGATTGAAATAGTGTAGTCGTCGTCACAAAAAGGTGCGGTGTTACGGAATTTTCCGTAAAGTGCGGTACTCTGAGTAATTAGAGAAAAATCTTTCAGGAGAAAAGCCATGAGGTGGCAACAACGAGTTCGTGTCGCAACGGGGTTAAGTTGCTGGCAGATTATGTTGCATTTACTGGTCGTGGCGTTGTTGGTCGTGGGCTGGATGAGTGGCACGCTGGTGCACGTCGGCCTGGGATTATGCGTAGTGTATGGTGTGACCGTATTACTGATGCTGGCGTTACAGCGTCATCATGAGCAGCGCTGGCGCGAAGTCGCCGACGTGCTGGAAGAACTCACCACCACCTGGTATTTCGGCGCGGCGCTGATTGTGCTGTGGCTGTTGTCCCGGGTTTTACAAAACAACGTCCTGCTGGCGTTAGCGGGACTGGCAATCCTGGCCGGACCCGCTGTGGTTTCGCTGCTGGCGAAAGACAAAAAACTACATGATTTTGCGTCTAAACATCGCATACGCCGCTGATCCCGTCGTGGCCGCTATTACCAGTAGCGGCCACAAGCTTCCCCAGACAATCTGCAAACTCGCATCTTTCAAATAGATCTGCTTGGTGATATCCGTGAAGTGACGGATCGGGTTTATCCACGTCAGATTCTGCAACCAGACCGGCATGTTCTCGACCGGAGAGACGTAGCCCGACAGTAAAATCGCCGGCATCATAAAGACGAATACACCGATAAACGCCTGCTGCTGCGTGGAGCAGAGTGAGGAGATCAGCAGGCCAAATCCCACCAGCGACAGCCCGTAAATCACCATCGTGAAGTAAAACAGCGCCAGCGACCCGGCAAACGGGATCTGATACGCCCAGATACCAACTGCCAGCACAATAGAGGCCTGGCCGGTGGCCACAATCAGTGCAGGAACCGCTTTACCGATAAATATTTGCCAGGTGGTGAGCGGGGAGACCAACAGCTGATCCAGCGTGCCCTGTTCGCGCTCGCGCGCTACGGACAGCGAGGTGACGATCATCACGCCAATGGTCGTGATCATCGCGATCAGTGAGGGCACCACAAACCATTTGTAGTCGAGATTAGGGTTGTACCAGTTGCGAACCACCAGCTCGCTGTTATTCGGCTTCGGCTTGCCTTCCATCAGCTCCTGCTGGTAGTTCTTCACGATTTGCTGAAGATAGTTGGCGGCGATCTGCGCGCTGTTCGAGTTACGACCATCAAGGATTAACTGCATGGGCGCAGACTGAAAGGTATCCAGATTGCGCGAGAAATCCGCCGGAAAACGCACCAGCAGCAGCGCCTTTTGCGTATCGATCGTGGGCTGAATTTCCTGCGGGCTTTTCAGTAACAGGATGTGGGTAAAGGCTTTGGCGCGGGCAAAGCGCTGGGTCAGCTCAACCGAGTGCTTCCCGTTGTCTTCGTTATAGATGGCGATGGTGGCGTTAGTGACTTCCAGCGTCGCGGCAAAGGGAAACAGAAGCACCTGAATCAGCACCGGCAGAATCAGGATCGCGCGGGTTTGCGGCTCGCGTAACAGCGACTGCAGTTCTTTGCGAATTAACGTCCATAAACGATGAAACATAGTGTTGCCCTTATACCCGATGAAGCACCTCGTAGGCCTGATAAGCGCAGCGCCATCAGGCACACTGCCTTTTATTACATCAATCCAGCCGACGTTTGGTTTTTATCCATGTCAGACCAATAAACATCACCGCCGAGGCTACCAAAAACAGCACGTTGACAATCAGCACCACCGGAATATTACCGGCGAGAAACAGGCTTTGCAGGGTACTGACGAAGTAGCGTGCCGGAATAATGTAGGTCACCGCACGGATCACCGCAGGCATACTGTCTATCTGGAAGATAAAACCTGACAGCATAATTGACGGCAAAAAGGCGGCGTTAAGCGCCACCTGGGCGGCATTAAACTGGTTGCGGGTGATGGTAGAGATCAACAGTCCCATCCCCAGCGTACTGAGCAAAAAAAGGCTGGTGATGAAAAACAGCAGCAGCAGCGATCCGCGATACGGGACGCCGAGAACAAACACCGATACCAGCATACACAGCAGCATCGCCAGCATGCCGAGGAAGTAGTAGGGGATGAGCTTGCACAGCAACAGCTCGGCGCGCGTCACTTCCGTAGAGAGCAACGCTTCCATGGTCCCGCGTTCCCATTCACGCGCCACCACCAGTGAGGTGAGGATTGCGCCGATTACCGTCATGATGATGGTCACCGCGCCAGGGATAATAAAATGCTGGCTGATTGCCGCCGGATTAAACCAGTAGCGGGTCTGCACCTCAATCAGCGGTTCAAACGTTTCCCCGCGATCTTCCGCCCGTTGCATCTGCCAGATTTGCCAGATCCCTTCCACATAGCCCTGCACGAAGTTGGCGGTATTGGGTTCACTGCCGTCAGTGATGACCTGAATGGGCGCGGTGTCGTTGGCGCGCGCCATCTGCTGGGCGAAATCGACCGGAATCACCACCAGGCCGCGAATACGCCCGGCCTGCATCTTTTCAATCAGCGCCTGGCGATTATCGCTAATGGTGGCGTCGATGTACGGCGAGCCGGTCATCGCATGGGTAAAGTCCAGCGCCTCTTCGCTTTGCTGCTCAAGCAGGATCCCCACCCGCAGCTTGCTGGAGTCAAGGTTAATGCCGTAGCCAAAAATAAACAGCAGCAGCAGTGGGATCACCACGGCGATCAGCCAGCTACTGGGATCGCGGACGATCTGCCGCGTCTCTTTGACGCACAGCGCCCGTACGCGACGCCAGGAGAGAAGGCGGTTACGCATTGGCATGCTCCTTATCCCAGTCGTTAATCAGCCGGATAAAAGCCTGCTCCATGGTCGGGTCCGGCGTGTCATCATCGGCGGCCTGCGCTTTCAGATCGTCCGGCGTGCCGCTGGCAATCAATTTCCCGCGATAGACCAGGCCGATACGGTCGCAATATTCCGCTTCGTCCATAAAGTGCGTGGTCACCATCACCGTCACGCCTTTTTCCACCATGCTGTTGATATGCAGCCAGAACTCGCGGCGGGTGAGGGGATCGACGCCTGAAGTGGGTTCATCGAGAAACAGGATGTCCGGTTCATGCATCAGCGAACAGGCCAGCGCCAGACGCTGCTTAAAGCCCAGTGGCAGTTCGTCGGTAGCATGCGAGGCGATACTCTTCAGGCCAAACGCCTCGCTCATACGGGCAATTTTTTCGTTCTGCGCGCGTCCCCGCAGGCCATAAACGCCGGAGAAAAAGCGCAGGTTTTGCTCCACCGTCAGGTTGCCGTAGAGCGAGAATTTTTGCGCCATATAGCCCAGATGCTGGCGTGCTTTGCCGGAGCTGACCTTCAGATCCATGTCCAGCACCAGCGCTTTTCCGGATGTGGGTACTAACAGGCCGCACATCATTTTAAAGGTCGTCGATTTGCCCGCGCCGTTGGGGCCCAGCAGGCCAAAAATTTCACCACGCTGGACGGCAAAATCGACGTGGTCGGTGGCGGCGAAGTCGCCAAATTTCTTGGTCAGCGCTTTCGCTTCAATCACCGTTTCACCCGGCGTTCCCTCTACGGTATGCAGAATGGCACCCAGCGGTGATTCAGAGGTCGCGGCACCGCCCAGCAGATCGATAAACGCGTCTTCGAAGCGTGGCGCCGTCTCGCTGATGTCGATCTCCGGCATGCCGTTGGCATGGCGAATGTCGTCCGCCGTGGCCTCTTTTTTCAGGATCAGACGCACCGATTTCCCCTGGATCATACCGTTGCTGACCTGCGGCAGTTTTAACGCCCGCTGGAGCAGTTTACGGTTGTTTTCCTGCGGGCTGTGCATCAAAAAACTACGTCCCGCCATGGTTTGCGTCAGTTGGGTTGGCTCCCCCTGATACAGCAGTTCGCCTTCGTTCATCAGCAGCACGTCCCGACACTGTTCGGCTTCATCCAGATAGGAGGTGCTCCACAGGATCAGCATCCCGTCGCCCGCCAGTTCGTGCACCATCTGCCACAGTTCGCGACGTGAAATCGGATCAACGCCGACGCCAGGTTCATCCAGCAGCAGCACTTTAGGTTCGCCGACCAGCGTACAGGCCAGCCCCAGCTTCTGTTTCATCCCGCCGGACAGTTTTCCCGCCAGACGCCCGGTAAACGGGCCGAGCGAGGTAAACTCCAGCAGGCGGGCAAAGGTTTTTTCTCGTACCTCGCCCGTCACGCTGCGTAAATCCGCGTACAGGTTGAGGTTCTCCATCACGGTGAGATCCTCATACAGACCGAATTTCTGCGGCATGTAACCGAGCACGGCGTGCAGTGCGCTGTCGTTTTTGATCGGATCAAAGCCAATCACCGTCGCGCTGCCACCATCCGGCTTCAGCAAGCCCGCCAGCATTCGCATCAGCGTGGTTTTCCCGGCACCATCCGGCCCCACCAGACCGGTTACATACCCGGCGTGAATCGTACAGTCGAGTGGGGCGACCGCCGGTTTTTCCAGTCCGGCAAAACGCTTAGTCAGCCCGCTTAGCGTGATGACGGCGTCATTCATGTCCAGCCTCGTTGCCGAACTTCACCGTCACCGGCATGCCCTGGCGCAGGGCGTCGTCGGCATCGGTGACCACAATGCGCAGACGGTAAACCAGATCGGTACGCAGGTCTGGCGTCTCTACCGTTTTCGGAGTGAATTCTGCCGTCGGAGAGACAAAACCGATTTTACCGTGGTAAGGCTTGTCGGGACGTCCATCGGTGTACAGCAGGATTTCGCGTCCCGGCTGTGCCTGAGAGAGATGACGTTCGTCGACGTAGGCGCGCACCCAGACCGGTCGGGTGAGGGAGAGCGTCAGCACGGTGCCTCCTGCGCTGAGCATGCTGCCAGGTTCGACCGCACGGGTTAACAGCGTGCCGTTCGACGGAGCGACAAGCGTGGTGTCATGGAGGTCGAGTTCCGCCTGTGCCAGCTGTGCCTGCGCCTGTTCAAGGCTGGCTTTCGCCTGGGCGATATCCTGTTCGCGATTACCGGAACGGTACTGACTCAGTTTGTCCTGCGCGGATTTCAACGTGGCCAGCGCCTGGTCGCGGGAAGAACGGGCGTTTTCCAGATCGTTAGCGGAAATGGTGCGGCTTTTCCACAACCCCTGCTGGCGGTTGTAGAAATTCTGCGCGTAATCATAGGCTGCCTGGGCCTGTTTCACCGCTGCCGCAGCCTGGGCGATCTCTTCCTGACGATAGCCCGCCAGCATCAAATCGTACTGGGCCTGGGCGACGGAAACGCCCGCTTTTGCCTGCATCAGGGCGTTCTCATAGGGAGCATGATCCAGTTCGCCCAGCACCTGTCCCGTTTTAATGGCATCTCCTTCATCCACCGCCAGCGATGCGAGTCGACCACCGACACGAAAGCTGAGGTTAACGGTACGGATGTCCACGTTGCCGTAGAGCGTCAGCCCGTTATCCTGTCGACTTTGATACCACCATGTGCCACCGGCAATCACGGCGAGCAGTGCCGCAATCACCAGCCCGATAACGACAGGTTTTTTCATCAGTCCAGACTCCTTTGCGATAACCCTTGCAGAATAAGATCGATATGACAGGTCACGGTCTGCGTAATCAGTGCGGTTTTTTCTTCATCAAACTGCGACCAGCCGGTACGTAACAAAATGGTTTCTTTACCGAGACGGAATGCCAGCACTTCGCCGAGCAGCGCGTGGGTATGCAGAATCATGCGCGTATCGCTGGCGTCGCAGCCGGTATACGCGGCGATAAGACGGGTCAGATGACTGTGCAGCGGCTCAATAACCTGCTCGTGCACCCGTTGATAGGCCGCGGTAGGGGAGAGCTGTTCACGCGAGATAAATTTGCTCAGATTGACGGTGTCATCCTGGGTCAACAGCATGATCATGTTTTTGCAGGCGCGCAGAATCAGCTCGCGCATGGCCGCACGGTCGGGGTGGGGCTCGGCGAATAAGCGTTCGGCTTCTTCCGCGTGCGGCCGAAACTGCCCGCCAATAAAATCGGCAATCCACTGGGCGCAGGCGAGGTATAAATCCTCTTTTGAGCCAAAATAGTAGGTAATGGCGGCAATATTTTGCCCGGCCTGCGCGGCAATGTCGCGGGTGGTGGCGTGCAGGCCATATTCGCCAAACTGTGCCAGTGCGGCGGCAATCAGCTGGCTTTTGGCCTGTTCACCTTTCGTGGTCATGGTGGGCGTATTCATCACGCGACCTAATTCTTAATCAATCGATTGATTAAGATTATGACTGAATATTCTCCTTGTCCAGTCTGGTCGTTTATTTTGTCTTTTCCAGTGACAGGGATAATTTATGCGGTGTGTCACAAAAACTGCTACACTCCGCCCCTTCATGACATTGTGGTTTTTGTCATTCCCAAATTGTATGCATCTCCCTGAAAACGACACCGGGAACGGTCGGGGCGGTTCGGAGTAGTTATGTCTTTTGATTCCCTGGGTTTAAATCCTGATATTCTGCGCGCCATTGCCGAGCAGGGTTACCGTGAACCTACCCCTATTCAGCAACAGGCGATCCCCGCCGTGCTGGAAGGTCGCGACCTGATGGCGAGTGCGCAGACCGGTACCGGTAAAACGGCGGGCTTTACGCTGCCGCTGTTACAGCACCTTATTACCAAACAGCCGCACGGCAAGGCACGTCGCCCGGTGCGGGCGCTGATCCTGACGCCGACGCGTGAACTGGCGGCGCAGATTGGTGAAAACGTCCGTGATTACAGCAAGTATCTGAACATTCGTTCGCTGGTGGTTTTTGGCGGCGTGAGTATTAACCCGCAGATGATGAAACTGCGTGGTGGCGTCGATGTGCTGGTGGCAACGCCGGGCCGCTTGCTGGACCTGGAACACCAGAACGCGGTGAAGCTGGACCAGATTGAGATTCTGGTACTGGATGAAGCGGACCGTATGCTGGATATGGGCTTTATTCACGATATTCGCCGGGTGTTAGCGAAACTGCCGGCGAAGCGTCAGAACCTGCTGTTTTCCGCGACGTTCTCTGATGAGATCAAGGCGCTGGCTGAAAAGCTGTTGCATAACCCGCTGGAAATTGAAGTGGCGCGTCGCAACACGGCGTCTGAGCAGGTGACGCAGCACGTCCATTTTGTCGATAAGAAACGCAAGCGCGAACTGTTGTCGCAGATGATCGGTCAGGGCAACTGGCAGCAGGTGCTGGTCTTTACCCGCACCAAACACGGCGCTAATCACCTGGCGGAACAGCTCAACAAAGATGGTATCCGCAGCGCAGCAATCCACGGTAACAAGAGCCAGGGAGCGCGTACCCGTGCGCTGGCGGATTTTAAATCAGGCGATATCCGCGTGCTGGTGGCGACTGACATTGCAGCGCGCGGTCTGGATATCGAAGAACTGCCGCACGTGGTGAACTACGAGCTGCCGAACGTTCCGGAAGATTATGTGCACCGTATCGGCCGTACCGGTCGTGCTGCGGCGACGGGTGAAGCGCTGTCGCTGGTTTGTGTTGATGAACACAAACTGCTGCGTGACATTGAAAAACTGCTGAAAAAAGAGATCCCGCGTATTACTACGCCGGGCTACGAGCCGGATCCATCGATTAAAGCTGAGCCGATCCAGAATGGTCGTCAGCAGCGTAGCGGCGGTGGCGGCGGTCGAGGCCGCGGTCAGGGACAAGGGCAGGGCGCGGGTCGTGCTCAGCAGCCGCGTCGTCAGGACGGTGGCGCGCCAAAAGTCGGCGCTAAACCTTCACGCCGCACAGGCGATGCGAAACCGGCAGGCGAAAAGCCCCGTCCGCCGCGTCGTCCACGCAGAATTACGCCAGTACAGTAAGGGGGCAGGGGAACCTGATACTCTGAGAAATGTTACGTTCACTCTATATTCAGTGGTTCTCTGAAACCGCAGTACACGTGAACGTGCAAGGGAGGCTCACCGCCGCCTCCCTTGCAACCCTGGCTCCCGGCCGGGAAAATCGCCACTTCGTGGTCCATTCGCCTTATGTCGTCTGCCTGTCGGGTCGGGGCCGAGCCTGCATCCCTGCAGGCCGTCCCCTCCGCCCGCTTCCCTGCGGGCGGACCCGGTCAGCCGTCAACGGCTCATCGATTTTCACGCCGGACCAACGGCATCGCTTCGATTCTCAGCCTTTCAGGTAAATTCATTTCGCTGTAAAAAGTAAACCGCTCAGGTGGTCAGGTGTGGATGGGGCCGACTGAAAATTGCCGACGCGTTTCCGTAAGGCCGGGGAACCCGCAAGGATGCGGGTTCAGGGCGTGCGAAGCAGGGACGCTGAGTCGCGCCCGTCCCGGTAGCCTGGAGGAATAAGCGGAGGGCATCGCGAAGCGACAATTTTCCTGTCGGGAGCCTGGATTGTTAAGGAGGCGGCGACGAGCCTCCTTAACCCGTTCACTGGTGCTGGTGCACCAGACTAGCTGCGGACATGAGGTGAACGGTACCCGTCCCAGAGGTGGCATATGCTTCGCAAAGCGAATACAACCCCCCCTCACTCCCCCGAATTCTGCGATTTCAACACAATAGAACAGGTATATCTTCCCGCCGGGTGAATCGAAATCGTGGTCTCGAACACTTTTCCGTCACGATCCCGATAGCGTCGTACGATGCGCATCCCCGGAGAGTCGGGCTCGACATTCAGTATCTTCGCGATTTTCTTCGGTACGCCAACGGCGGTGATCGTCTGATGCACTTCGTGACTCTTAATTCCGTAGTGCGTTTCGATCAGATCGCTAATCAGCGAGTGCGGATCGTCGCGGATAAACGCGCGCAGCCTGGAATAATCGGTGCTGGCGTAACTGTCCGTCCAGCAAATAGGCGCATCCGGGTTTTGCGCATCCTCGCGAATACTGGCGATATGCAGCCAGCGTGAACCAGGCGGGCAATCTATCAGCTGGGAAAGCTCAATATCCGCCACAATCTCATCGATCTTTTTAATCACCCGCAGGTTGTTTTTCGCCAACAGCAGCAGATCTTCCAGATGCGACAGCGGATGGTTAACCCCGCTCGCCTGCGGTTCGCATACGCGCGTACCTGCGCCTTTACGTCGCGAAATCAACCCCTGTTCCGTTAATTCCCGCAGCGCTTCGCGCATGGTGTGACGGCTTACTTGCCAGGTTTCGCACAGTTCCATTTCTGTCGGAAACAGTGAACCGGGCGGGTAAGTTCCTGTCGAGATTTGATGGGCCAGTTCACGGGCTATCCGTTTGTACAGAGATTCTTTCATCGCAATTTCGTCAAATAATTAATGATCACAGTCACAAAAATGGGTACGGGCTATTCCATACATTCGTCATGATTATTATAAATGTCCGTACATTCTAAATGTACGGACATTCATGTATGTGCGGACATTGTTGTTGTCCCGGTTGCGTTGTAAACCGGGTCAGACGCTCATCTTATCATTATCAGATTGAACCGGGGGATTTATGGCTTCGAATGTAATGGATTCTGTTTTATTTAGAGATTCTTTTGGTACACCGGCAATGCGCGCGGTGTTTGATGACTACGAACTCATTCGCAAGTATGTCGAAGTGGAGGTGGCGCTCGCCAAAGCGCAGGCGCGTTGCGGAGTGATTCCGGAAGCCGCAGCTAAAGAGATCGCCGAGAAGTGCAATGCCGATACGCTGGATTTCGATTTGCTGCGCCATGAGACGGAAATCGTCGGTTATCCGATCCTGCCGCTTGTGCACCAGATTTCAAAGCAGGCCGGAGGGTCTGGCGGCTATGTGCACTGGGGGGCGACGACGCAGGACATTATGGATACGGCGGTGGTACTGCAAATCCGTGACGCCTTTGAACTGATCGAAGCGGATATGAACCGGTTGCGCGCAACGCTGGCAGATCTGGCGCTGCGCTATCGGGATACACCGATGGCCGGTCGCACCCATTTACAGCAGGCGCTGCCGGTGACCTTCGGTTATAAAGCCGCCATCTGGCTGGACATGTTTGAACGCCACGCCGAACGACTGCAACAGGCGCGTCCGCGTGTACTGGTCGGTGAATTTGCCGGGGCTGCCGGAACGCTGGCATCGCTGGGCGACAAAGGATTGCCGGTACAAAAAGCGCTGATGGAAGAGTTAGGTCTCAACGTCCCGACCTCCACCTGGCACGTAGCGCGCGACGGCTTCGCCGAAGCGGTAAATTTACTGGCGGTCATCACCGGTTCGCTAGGAAAAATTGCTTATGACGTGATGCTGATGGCGTCGAACGAGTTTGGTGAACTGTATGAACCGTTCGTAAAAGGACGTGGCGCCAGCAGCACGATGCCGCAAAAACGTAACCCTATCTCCAGTGAGTTGATGCTGGCCTGTGCGAAAGGCGTTCGCCAACAGGCCGGATTGATGCTGGATGCGATGGTTCAGGATCTGGAGCGCGCCACCGGACCGTGGCACGCGGAATGGATTGCGATCCCGGAAAGTTTCGTCCTGAGCGCAGGGGCGCTGCATCAGGCCAACTTCATGCTGGCAGGACTGGAGGTCGATGAAGCCGCGATGACGCGCAATCTGGGAATGACCAATGGACTGATTGTGGCCGAAGCCGTGATGATGGGGCTGGCTCCGTACATCGGTCGTCAGGATGCTCACGATGTGGTGTATGACGCCTGTCGCATCGTCAATGAGAAGGGCGGTCATCTGGCCGATGTACTGAATGCCATGCCGACCGTCGCACAACGACTGGATCCGCAACTGATTAACCAACTGACCGACCCGGCAAATTATCTGGGAATGGCGCCTGAGATGGTCGATCAGGTGCTGGCCAAATATCAGTCACGGAAATGAACATTCTCGTGCTAACGGAATAAGGATATGGCTATGTCTACAAATTCTGTCGCGGGAAAGAAACTTCTCTCATTTCTGATCCCGCTGGTGATCGGTGCCGTCATTTGGTTTATTCCCGTCCCTGAAGGGTTAACGCCGGCGGCCTGGCATATGTTTGCGATTTTTGCCGCCACTATTGCGGCAATCCTGACCCAGCCGCTCCCTTCGGGGGCGGTCATGCTGATTGCGCTTTGCGTGGTCATCTTTAGCAAAACGTTGACCGAGGCAAAGGCGCTGTCGGGCTTTGCCTCTGGCACGGTATGGCTGATTTTCTGCGCCTACGTGCTTTCGCTGGGGTTTGTCACCTCCGGGCTGGGGAAACGCATTGCCTATAAAATGCTGTCGCTGTTTGGTGGCAGTAGCCTGGGGATCGCCTATTCGCTTGGCGTTTCCGACCTGATTATGGCCCCGGCGATGCCTTCTGTAACGGCGCGTTCCGGCGGGATTATTTTCCCGATCGCCCGCTCAATCAATGACGTGCTCGGTTCGGCGCCCGGCGTGACCGGTAAGCGGATTGGCGATTTCTTAACGATGGTCTGCTTTCAGTTCACGCCGATCACCGGGGCGATATTTTTAACGGGGATGGCGGCGAACCCGTTGGTGGCAAGCCTGGCAAAATCCACGCTGGGTCTGGAGATCACCTGGGGCGGCTGGTTTATTTCCGCCGTCGTTCCGGCGATGGTCTGTTTTTGCCTGATGCCGCTGCTGGTCTACAAGCTGCTGGATCCGGAACTGAAACAGACTCCGGAAGCCAAAGCGATGGGCAAACAGTCGCTGAGCGAACTGGGCGGTATGAGCAGTAATGAGAAAAAAGTAGCCATAGGCTTTGTGCTGGCGCTGGTGGGCTGGGGAACCAGTCTGATAACTGGCCTCTCTGCGACGTCGGTTGGGTTGGGGCTGGCCGCCTATTTGTTTGCGACCGGAGCGGTCAGTTGGAAAAGTCTCCTCAATGACCATGCGGCGTGGGATACGGTGATCTGGTTCAGCGTGATCATCAGCCTGGCGACGGGTCTGGCGGATCTGGGATTCATCAAATGGATGACGGTGAAGCTGGGTAGCGGGATTCAGGGGTTCGGTGCAATGGAAGCCTTCATCGTGCTCGGTGTCTTGTATATCTACGTCCACTACCTGTTTGCTACCGCCACGGGGCACGTTGCCGCGCTGTACGCGCCATTTGCCGCCACGGCGATTGCTGCCGGCGCACCGCCGATGATGGTGGCTATCTGCTTCGGTATCTTCAGTAACCTGATGTGGGGGAACACCGAGTACGGCGGCGGACCCGGTCCTATCTACTTTGCGCAAGGCTATTTCGAGCGACCACGGTTTTACCGAATCAACCTGTGCGTGGTGACCTTCAACGTCATTATCATTTTCGCCGTGGGCATGCTGTGGTGGAAGCTGCTGGGTTACTATTAAGTCGCAGCGCAGTTGCCTGATGGCGCTGCGCTTATCAGGCCTACGCGCACAGATTGGTATATAGCCGTAGGCCGGATAAGGCGTAAGCCGCCATCCGGCACTTCACTACGCGCACAGATTGGTATATAGCCGTAGGTCGGATAAGGCGTAAGCCGCCATCCGGCACTTCGTCTCCAGGTTGCGAAGCGCCTTCCAGAAGCGGCAAAAAAGATACGTTCCAGGCCTGAAATGTGCCACAATAGTGGCTGTTTATACAGTGTTTCAGGTTTTCTCATGGCATTAACCGCTGCGCTTAAAGCGCAAATCGCCGCCTGGTATAAGGCGCTTCAGGAACAGATCCCCGACTTTATCCCCCGTGCGCCGCAGCGGCAGATGATTGCCGATGTCGCAAAAACGCTGACCGGAGAAGAAGGGCGTCATCTGGCGATTGAAGCTCCTACCGGAGTGGGGAAAACCCTGTCCTATCTCATTCCCGGCATTGCCATTGCGCGGGAAGAGCAAAAAACGCTGGTGGTCAGTACCGCCAACGTGGCGTTGCAGGATCAGATCTACAGTAAAGATCTGCCGCTACTGCGCAAAATCATTCCCGATCTTCGCTTTACCGCCGCATTTGGTCGCGGGCGCTATGTGTGTCCGCGAAATCTGACGGCGCTGGCCAGTACCGAACCGACGCAGCAGGATCTGCTCGCCTTTCTTGACGATGAACTCACGCCGAACAATCAGGAAGAGCAGAAGCGCTGCGCAAAGCTGAAAGGCGACCTCGACAGCTACAAGTGGGACGGCCTGCGCGATCATACGGATATTGCCATTGACGACGATCTCTGGCGACGACTGAGTACCGATAAAGCCAGTTGCCTTAACCGCAACTGCCACTACTACCGCGAGTGCCCGTTTTTTGTGGCCCGTCGCGAGATTCAGGAAGCGGAAGTGGTGGTGGCAAACCATGCGCTGGTGATGGCGGCGATGGAAAGCGAAGCGGTGTTACCGGACCCGAAAAATCTGCTGCTGGTGCTCGATGAAGGCCATCACCTGCCGGATGTCGCCCGCGATGCGCTGGAAATGAGTGCGGAAATTACCGCCCCCTGGTATCGTCTGCAACTGGATCTGTTTTGCAAACTGGTGGCGACCTGCATGGAGCAGTTTCGCCCCAAAACCACGCCGCCGCTGGCGAATCCGGAGCGTCTGAACGCCCATTGCGAAGAGCTGTATGAACTTATCGCGTCACTTAATAACATTCTCAGTCTGTACATGCCAGTCGGGCAGGAAGCGGAACATCGTTTTGCGATGGGGGAACTGCCGGATGAAGTGATGGAGATTTGCCAGCGTCTGGCGAAGCTCACCGAAACGCTGCGTGGTCTGGCGGAGCTGTTTTTGAACGATCTTAGCGAGAAAACCGGCAGCCATGATGTTGTGCGTTTGCACCGGGCTATTTTGCAGATGAACCGTGCGCTGGGGATGTTTGAAGCGCAGAGCAAACTGTGGCGGCTGGCCTCGCTGGCCCAGTCATCCGGCGCACCGGTGTCGAAATGGACGACACGCGAGGTGCGTGACGGACAACCCCACGTCTGGTTTCACTGCGTAGGGATCCGCGTGAGCGATCAACTGGAGCGGTTACTCTGGCGCAGTGTGCCGCATATTATCGTCACCTCCGCCACGCTGCGTTCACTTAACAGCTTTTCGCGTCTGCAGGAGATGAGCGGCCTGAAGGAAAAAGCCGGAGACCGCTTCGTCGCGCTCGATTCGCCGTTTAACCATGTCGAGCAGGGCAAAATTATTATTCCGCAGATGCGCTATGAGCCGCTGATAGACAACGAAGAGCAGCATATTGCGGAGATGGCTGCCTATTTCCGCGAACAGCTGGAAAGTAAAAAGCATTCCGGCATGCTGGTGCTGTTTGCCAGTGGGCGAGCGATGCAGCGCTTTCTGGAATACGTCACCGATCTGCGCCTGTTGCTGTTGGTCCAGGGTGATCAGCCGCGCTACCGGCTGGTGGAACTGCACCGTAAGCGGGTAGAAAACGGCGAGCGCAGCGTACTGGTTGGGCTGCAATCTTTCGCCGAAGGTCTGGATCTGAAAGGCGATTTACTCAGTCAGGTGCATATCCACAAAATTGCTTTTCCCCCCATCGACAGCCCGGTGGTGATCACCGAAGGCGAGTGGCTTAAAAGTCTCAATCGCTATCCGTTCGAAGTGCAGAGTTTACCCGCCGCCTCGTTTAATCTTATCCAGCAGGTGGGGCGCTTGATCCGTAGCCACGGGTGCTGGGGAGAAGTGGTGATTTATGATAAGCGTCTGTTGACCAAAAATTATGGCAAGCGTTTACTGGAGGCATTACCTGTTTTTCCCATAGAGCGACCCGCTGTGCCAGACGTTATCGTTAAGGCAAAAGAAAAAGCGAAACCCACGCGCCGTCGGCGTAAATAACGTGAGTGTGAGGCAAGGAGTTTTCGATGGATTACCGCAAAATAATTAAAGAGATCGGCCGGGGGAAAAACCACGCCCGCGATCTGGACCAGGATACCGCGCGAGGGCTTTATACCCACATGCTCAACGGCGACGTGCCGGAACTGGAAATGGGCGGCGTACTGATTGCGTTGCGCATCAAAGGGGAAGGGGAAGCCGAAATGCTGGGCTTTTATGAGGCGATGCAAAACCATTCCATTAAGCTTACCCCGCCGGTTGCGAAGCCGATGCCGATTGTTATCCCCAGCTATAACGGCGCGCGCAAACAGGCGAACCTGACGCCGCTGCTGGCGATTTTATTGCATAAACTGGGTTTTCCAGTGGTCGTACATGGGGTGAGCGAAGATCCGACCCGCGTGCTGACGGAGACCATTTTCGAGCTGATGGGGATTGCCCCGACGCGTCATGCCGGGCAGGCACAGGCGAAACTGGATGGACATCAGCCGGTCTTTATTCCGGTGAGCACGCTCTGCCCACCGCTGGAAAAACAGCTGGCAATGCGCTGGCGACTGGGCGTGCGCAACAGCGCGCATACGCTGGCGAAGCTGGCGACGCCGTTTGCTGAAGACGCCGCACTGCGTCTTGCCAGCGTGTCGCATCCGGAATATGTGCCGCGCGTAGCGAAATTCTTCAGTGATATTGGTGGCCGTGGGCTGTTGATGCACGGAACCGAAGGTGAGGTGTACGCCAATCCGCAACGCTGCCCGCAGATTAGCCTGATTGATAGCACCGGCACCCGGGTGTTACAGAGCCGACAAAGTGAAATGCCCGACGAACCTGTACCGCTGCCTGCGGCAAAGGATCCTGAGACGACCGCGCGCTGGATTGAACGCTGCCTGGCGGGAAGCGAGCCGGTACCGGCATCGTTGAAAATCCAGATAGCCTGTTGTCTGGTGGCAACGGGTGAGGTGGCGACACTCGAGGAAGGACTGGCGCGAGTAAACGACAGTTTTTAGCGCCACAGATAAAAAAAAAGCCCGTCCAGTGGCGGACGGGCAAACAAGGGTAATTCAGGTTCAATGAGGGTTGGAGCAGGGTGTCTGTTGGCAGCAGACGGGGTAAACCTTATTTGTAGATAACAGCAGTACCGCTCATTTTGTTGTTGTTGTTGGCAGAGGTGATGCTGTAACCACTTGCGCCGGCAGCAGCGGCTTTCTCAGCCAGTTTTGCTTCCAGGCCGTCCAGCGTGGTTGCGCCTTCTGCAGAAACCACACCGATTTTATTCATGCTTTGCGCCTGAGCAGCCGTAACAGGTTCGGCAGCGAAAACGCCAAAAGACAGAGTAGACAGGGCAACAGCGGCAACAGCATATTTGATAGTTTTCATTGTTAATCTCTCGCAGGTTATTTATTAAGGAAGACGATGTTCCGTCGATGTGATGAGTATCACGCTTTTTTTCGAGAGATAAAATCGAAGAGAATTGACAACATTCATCAAAAAAATTGAATGACAAATAACTTATTGATTATTAATTAATTCACGAGATGAATTTACGGTTCTTCGCAGTTCACTTTACAGTTGAGAGGAGAACGGCACATTTTGCTACGCAGAGAGCAATTTAACGTGAGCGTAAGCGAAACGGCATGTTCTTTATATCTGTGTAAGGATAGGTCAACGTAGCTGGCTGTCTTTTGATCCTCTGCGATTATATCCCGTATAGGAGGAGTTCTGCGAATCTTTCTCCTGTTGGCAGTTAAGGCACAATCTTACACCCGGCACTGCCTGTCGGCGGGCTTCCGGGATCGGATCGCCACATTCTTCGCATTCATACAGGCTATCACCGCGCGGAATTTCACCTCTTGCACGCGCGACAGCATCTTCAATTGTACTGTTGATCTGTTCGTTCACAGCGTCATCATTTGCCCAACCAGAGGCCATAGCACGGTTCTCCTCACGCTTTATAACGAGGTTATTATAGTCAAGATGGAGTCAAAAATTGCTCAGTCAAGGGGCAATGCCCGATAAGCGGCGTCGCTATCGGGCAGGTGGTAGGGAAGGTTACTTGTAAATGGTGGCTGTACCATACATCTGGTTCTTACCGCCTGCGGAATTAACCACAAAGCCTTTCGCGCCTTGCTCTTGCGCTTTTTCCGCCAGTTTATCCTCCAGGTCACTCAGGTTGGTGGCGCCAGTGGCAGAGACGGTACCTGACGCACGTAGCTGGCCGGTATCGGGACTGCTGAGAGGTTGTGCTGCAGACGCCGCGAATGCCACACCTGCAAGCGTGGTAGCGACGAGTAATGCGAGGCATTTTTTCATGATGCTCTCCTCAGTGAAACAACGTGTAGTGCCAGATAAGTTTAGGTCGTCAGTGCGGCAGGAATGGCGTAAAAAATTGATGATGATCTGCTTAAAATTTGAACGAAAAATATTGACGTATGTTGACAAATCAATGACATACATATCATTGATATTTGGGCGATTTGCGCCGCTTCGTCCCGTTTCGCGCGCAGATACGCTGCAGTGAAGCGGCTGTTTCTCATCAACCCGGTTTACCGCGTTGCGTTATGCGGGTATCTTACGCCGCTGTTAAAAGGAGAATGCTATGTCCCCCCAGAAACCAGGCTTACACCCGCGCAACCGTCATCACAGTCGCTACGATCTTGCCACGCTCTGCAAAGGCACGCCTGAGCTGGCGCAGTATCTCGTCCTGACCCCCGCGGGCGAGCAAAGCGTTGATTTTGCCAATCCGCTGGCGGTAAAGGCGTTGAATAAGGCGCTGCTGGCGCACTTCTATGGGGTGGCAAACTGGGATATTCCAGAAGGATTCCTGTGTCCGCCGGTGCCAGGGCGTGCAGATTACCTCCACCATCTGGCCGATCTGCTTGCCGAGACAACGGGAAGTGTGCCGACTCAGGCCACAATCCTTGATGTTGGCGTGGGCGCGAACTGTATTTATCCGCTGATCGGCGTGCATGAGTATGGCTGGCGTTTCACGGGCAGTGAGACGCATGAGCAGGCGTTAGCCAGCGCGCAGGCCATTATCAGCGCCAATCCAGGGCTGACGCGCGCCATTCGCCTGCGTCGACAGAAAACTCCAGCGGCTATCTTTAACGGTATTATTCATAAAAATGAGCAATATGACGCGACGCTGTGCAATCCGCCGTTCCACGAGTCCGCCGCCTCTGCTCGTGCTGGAAGCGAGCGCAAACGCCGCAACCTCGGACAGAGCAAAGATGATGCGCTGAACTTCGGCGGTCAGCAGCAGGAGCTGTGGTGTGAAGGGGGGGAAGTCGCGTTCATCAAAACGATGATTGCCGAAAGCCAGACCTTTGGCCGTCAGGTCATGTGGTTTACCACGCTGGTGTCACGCGGCGAAAACCTGCCGCCGCTCTATCGCGCGCTGACTGACGTGGGGGCGGTCAAGGTGGTGAAAAAAGAGATGGCCCAGGGGCAAAAGCAGAGCCGCTTTATCGCCTGGACCTTTATGGACGACGACCAGCGCCGCCGTTTTAGTACGCGTAAACGCTAGAGCGTCGGCTCGCCGGGTGGCAGCGACGCCGGTGCGGTTGGCGCTGTCGGTGTCGTTGGCGCGGCGGGCAGAATCTGCCAGGTCTGCACCGGTGGACGAACGCCCGCCAGGTCGAAATGTTTTTTCACCTGGCTGTCCAGCGCGAAGCGAACCGTCCACTGCTTCAGCGGCAGCGTGGTAAACGATACCCGCAGCGTAAATGCCGTGTTGGACAATCCGACAATCCCGGCAAACGACGGCTCACCAATTATCAGCCCACGAACGTCCTCGCTTTCCATTACCGCCGCGACCGCCTCTTTCAGCGCCTGATTGGCCTTATCGGCATCTTCATGACGATCCACATCGTAATTGGCGACCACCGAGCCAATGCCGCGGACAAAGTTGGCGAAGGTGGTGATCGATGACCACGGAATAATATGGTACGCCCCGGTGTCCTGACGTACGCCAACAGAGCGAATCGACATGCGTTCTACTGTACCGGTTAACGGCCCGATGGTAACCAGATCGCCTGTATTCATACCATTTTCAAACTGAATAAAGACCCCGGTAATAATATCTTTCACCAGCGTTTGCGCACCAAAGGAAATTGCCAGCCCCAGCGCCCCGGCACCGGCCAGCAGTGGGGCGATGTTAACGCCAATTTCCGAAAGTACGATCATGATGGTGATCGTGCTGATGATCACCGCCAGTGCGTTACGAAACAGGGTTAACAGCGTGCGGGTACGCGCACTGGGGAGAGGGCGGCCATGAATATCGGACGCCAGCCGGTTTTCGATCAGGCTGGCAAGCAGCGTCCAGCCTACTGCGGAGAAGAACAAAATCAGCACGATGCGGATCAGAATATCGACCGTCTTCTCACCGGCGCCGTTGTGCAGCCAGTTCCAGAAATCAAACAGTCCCCATGCGTTCAGCAACAGCATGATGGCGACACACACCGTCAGGATCCGCGCCACGTTCAACGCGGTAGAGAGCCAGCCGTTGAGCCGCTTTTGCAGTTCGGGATAATTGCGCTGCGTATGCGGGGAGAGGGTGATGGTTTTGGCGATCCAGCGGGTAAACATCCCGGAAACGAAAGCCGCAATACCGATGATCGCCAGGCTGCGCACCGTCGCCCCCATCATAAACTTCAGGCTGTTGCCTGGGTCAAACAGGGAGAAGAAAAACAGGACGATAAAATAGGCGCTTGCCAGCCAGTGCCAGACCAGCGCAAAGGCGCGGATAAACAGACTGAAGAAGGCCAGCGAGCGTTCCGCCAGATTCAGCAGATGTTGGGTAATTTCTTTCTTGTTACGGAAGATCAGATACAGCGCCCACAGCGTGATACACAGCATGATGACCACGTTGGCCATCGCGCCGACCTGTACGTTCACCTGATTGGAAATAATCGGAACCGCGACGATCAAACCATAACCAATCAGACTGCTCAGCGAACTCAGTCGCCGGTTCCAGTAACGGGCGCTGGTATCCTGAATGGTAAAGGGCCGCAGTTCCGCCACGTTTGGACAAAAGATCAGCCGCAGAATGGCTTTGAAAAATTCGATCAGTGCAAAAGCGTTCAGAAACAGCCCTTGCTGAAAGGCGATGGTGCGGCTGCCTGCGTTCAGTCTGTCACTTAACAACTGACCGACAAACAGGGTCAGCGCCAGCAAAAGCAGGTCGATAATCAATGCGCCAACGATCATTGCGGGTAGCTGAAGCCAGTTGCTACGCTCGCGGTTCTTTTTCCGCGCCCAGTTACCCATTTTACGATACAACGGCAACATACACAGACGAATCAACCAGTAGAAGCCGAATACCGCAGCGGCCAGCATCAGGAAGTGGCTGAGGGCATTTTTGAAGGTCTGGCTGTTAAAGGGTTTGTGCGGCGCATCAGTGATGTTGCGGTAGAGCTGGGCAAAGCGACCAGACAGCGCTTCGCCGTAATGGCGGCTGAGATCGGTGACGTTTTCCAGCACCGTTTTTTCTTCAACGACCACCGGCGGGGTGATTTTCGGTACCGGATCCGGCGGCGGCGTGGCGGCGACGGTTCGCAACTGGTCAATCAACTCTTTGCGCGAGGTATCATTTTCCAGTACGTCGGCCAGCGCCCCGTAGGCCGCTTTCTTCTGCTCAATATCAGGCTCGGGCGCAGGTGTTGTTTGTGCGTTAGCATCAGCGCCGGTTGTGACGCCGGGAATGGTCACCGCCTGGGCTGGTGCGCCCAGCAGGCAAAAGAGGATGAACAGGATCCACCGCATGACTCCTCCAGTGAGAAAACAGAACAAAGAGATAAGTATAGTGGCTGGAGGCGCGGCGATTCGAAATGGGAAGAGTCGTAGAGAAACCTCCCCTCCTGGCGGAAGGGAGGCTGGCCGTCAGGAAACGTGCTGCAAGAACTCCTGCAGACGCTGACTTGGCGGGTTTTCAATCAGGGTTTGCGGATTACCGTCCTCGGCAATACGACCCTTGTCGATGAAGATCAGGCGTGAGGCGACTTTCTCAGCAAAGCCGATTTCGTGCGTGACGATGACCATTGTCATCCCTTCTTCCGCCAGATCCTGCATCACTTTCAGTACTTCGTGGCGCAGTTCCGGATCGAGCGCAGAGGTCGGTTCATCAAACAGCATCATCTTCGGCTTCACCGCCAGGGCGCGAGCAATCGCCACACGCTGCTGCTGACCGCCGGAAAGCTCAGACGGGTAGTGGTGAGCGCGCTCGGCCAGACCCACTTTCGCCAACAGTTCTTTTGCCTGCTTTTCGGCAGCGTCTTTCTTCGTCCCACGAACGCGCAACGGGCCAAACATGACGTTTTCCAGCGCGGTCAGGTGAGGGAAAAGATAGAACTGCTGGAACACCATCCCCGCTTCCTGGCGGATCAGACGCTCGTCAACCTTCGGGTCATTGACCTTCAGCCCATCGACGATCAAATCACCGGAGGTAATCTCTTCGAGTTTATTAATGCAGCGCAACAGCGTGGATTTACCGGAACCGGATGGTCCGATAATCACCACCACTTCGCCCTGCTTAATGTTCAGATCAATGTTATGCAGCACCTGGGTCGGGCCAAAATGCTTTGAGACGTTTTTAAATTCAATCACAGGATTTTCATCCTTCTTTCCAGACTACGAAGCACGATGTTCAGGACTTGCGTAATGATGAGGTAGATAACCCCCACCGCGGTCCAGATTTCCAGGGCGCGGAAGTTGCCGGCAATAATCTCCTGACCGCTGCGGGTCAGTTCCGCTGCGCCGATGACGATAAACAGCGACGTATCTTTGATACTGATGATTAACTGGTTACCGAGCGAAGGCAGCATACGGCGCAGCGCGAGCGGCATGATCACATGACGGATGGTTTCGCGACGGGATAGACCCAGCGCCAGACCGGCTTCGCTAAATCCTTTGTGGATCGACAGAACCGAACCACGAGTGATTTCCGCGATATAGGCGCCGGAGTTAATCATGATCGTGATAACGGCGGCGCTAAACGTATCGATGCGCAAGTCCGGGAAGGCCATCGGCAGGGCAAAATAGATGTACATCACCTGGACAACGATCGGCGTGCCACGGATGACTTCGATAAAGACGAGAGAGACGTGATTGGCGATCCAGCCGCCATAGGTACGGGCTAAACCCGCCAGCAAGCCAATGATGATCCCGCCAGCCAGACCGAGGATGGAGATCCACAGGGTCATTTTGGCACCCTGAAGCAGGATCGGAATGGCGGGCCAGATGGCACTCCAGTCAAACTGCATATGTAGTTCCTGTTACCGTGGTGAAAAAAATCAAATGCCCGGTACGCTTAGCGCCCCCGGGCAACATCTGAAGGCAAAACGTCTTATTATTTAGGTTCTGAGCCGAACCATTTTTTGTAGATTTCGTTATAGGTACCGTTGTCACGCAGCGTTTTCAGCGCGCCGTTCACTTTCTCGCGCAGTTCGTCGCTGCCTTTCGGGAATGCGATACCGTACTGCTGTGCTTCCAGTGATTCACCCACCGCTTTGAACTGGCCGTTACCTGCGGTTTTGATGAAGTACAGGATGTTCGGCGTATCGTGCAGAACCGCATCTGCGCGGTTGGTACCCAGTTCCATGTAGGCGTTATCGATGTTCGGGAACTGGCGCAGATCTTTCGTTTTAATGTTGGCTTTGGCGTAATCAACGGAGCCAGTACCGCTCTTCACCGCAACCACTTTACCGTCCAGATCTTTTACGCTTTTTACGTCGTTGTTGTTGGTTTTCACCATCACTAACAGGCCGCTTTTGTAGTAACCGTCAGAGAAATCGATCGCTTTTTTGCGCTCGTCAGTAATAGTGATGCCCGCCAGCGCCAGGTCAACGTTTTTGGTTTGCAGTGCCGGGATGATGCCGCTGAAATCCATTGGTTTCAGTTCATAATCCAGCTTCAGTTCTTTTGCTACGGCGGCCCACAGGTCCACATCAAAGCCAACGTATTTGTCGCCCTGTTTGAATTCAAACGGGACGAACGCGGTGTCAGTTGCGACAACCAGTTTCTTATCCGCGGCATGAGAGGACACCGCAAAAGCCAGGGCAAGTGCTGCCAGTGAAACTTTTAATACAGACTTCATAGCATTTCCTTTTTTATCCACGGGGCGATCCCCTGCGAGAACGATAAGTGTAATGAAAGAATCGTGCCAGTTTTGCAACCCATTGTTTTAACAAGAGGAGACTGCGCGCTTTTGCACAGGTAGTGGAGCAAAACTCGCTTTTTGCACCATGTTGGGGCACTGATTTAGTGCAATCCGAAGGATGCGCGAACGGTCTGCCTATTTAGCGCAAAGATCGTTGATAAAACAATCTTTCGTTAACGATTGTGTGAGGTGATTATTACAAATATTTTACTTTACAGCGGGGAGGTGGCGATGTGGTGCACCATAAAAGTGCAAAACCCCCGCCGTGGCGAGGGTATTAGAGGGAATGCTTATGATGTGATTATTCGATGTTGGATTCGATGAACCACAGGAATTTGTCGAGATCGCGGGAAGCGGCGGTAAAGATATCGGCGGTATCTTCGTCTTTCGCTTCGCTGATGGCTTTACGCACATCGTTGGCGACGACAGCATAACGGTCTGCCAGTTCTTTCAGGTGATCCTGAACGGTATGGATGTCCAGCGGATAGCTTTTCAACGGCGTTTTGCTATTAATGACCTGCGTGGTCCCCAGCGCCACACCGCCCAACTGTACGGCACGCTCTGCCATCGTGTCGAGATGGTCGGTCAATGCTGTACGGAAGCCATCCAGCATCTCATGGACAGCAATAAAGTTAGCGCCGCGCATGTTCCAGTGGGCCTGCTTCGTGATCAGTGACAGGTCGATAAACTGGATCACCTGACGATTCAGCAACTCAACCGTTGCTTTCTTATCGCTGTCGGAGACATCGTTGCGGGTATAAAGCAGATTGGACGCTTTTGTTTTTACCAATTTAGCGGTACTCATAATTTCATATCCTCTTGATGTTATGTCCCAGTAATTTACGAGATTCAGTATAGCACCGGTTATCGTTCCTGCTTTTCTGGCTCTGCCTATCGCTTTAATAGCATTTAACAACATCGGTATTTAATTGCATTATTATTCATGTAGTTGCGCAGGGGTAAGAACGACGATGACAATATTCTGATGCCGATATGAGAAGGCGAATAAATAGTCGGTGCGGGGCAGGTGGACGGTGGGAAAATATCAGGAAAATACAGGGAAAACAGCGGGAAGATATTCTGCATGGTTATGCAACCATGCAGAAATGTAAAATTAATTTACATCAACCTCTTTTATTTTGCTCTCCCGTCGAATGGTCAGCGTCGAGCCCATCGAGGCGGCAATGATCGCGCCAAGCGCCAGCAACTGGACAGGCGTGAGCGTTTCGCCGAGAAACAGGATACCCGCCACGGCGGCCAGTGCGGGTTCCATACTCATCAGCGTACCAAAGGTGCGTGTAGGCAGGCGGGTTAAGGCAATCATCTCCAGCGAGTAGGGGAGCGCTGTCGACAACACCGCAACCGCCAGACCCAGCGGAATCACCGACCAGTGCCAGAGCGCTTCCCCGGCCTGCGCTACTCCAAGCGGGACGAAAACCAGAGCGGCAATCAGCGAGCCTACTGCGACGGTGGCCGGGCCGTGCTCAGCACCGGCGCGTTGTCCGCTGAGAATATAGATAGCCCAGCAGGCACCTGCGCCCAGCGCCATGGTGGCACCGAACAGGTCGACATGCGAAACGTCCTGACCCAGCGGCAGCAGGAACCAGAGCCCCAGAACCGCCAGCACCACCCAGATGAAATCAACGGGGCGTCGCGAAGAGAACAGGGCGACCGCCAGCGGCCCGGTAAACTCCAGCGCGACTGCAATCCCCAACGGGACCGTCTGAATCGACAGATAGAAGAGGTAGTTCATTCCCCCCAGCGACAGGCCGTAAAAAAGCAGCGGCAGACGCTGCTCTTTGGCAAACCGCAGACGCCATGGCTTGAAGAAGACAATAAGAATCAGCGTGCCTAATGCCAGACGGAGGGCGGTCACGCCGGGCGCGCCAACCAGCGGAAACAATGATTTTGCCAGCGATGCGCCGCTCTGGATCGAGGCCATGGCGATAAGCAGTACTAAAATAGGCAACCAAACTGGCGTTTTACGTGACGACCCTGGCATCCGTTCTCCCGACATAACTGTAGATACACGCCATCCAGCAACTTGCCTGATTTGTGTATAGAAAAGTAAAAGAGGCAGTGTAATGGAAATAACCTTCTGCGGTTGAGTCTTCGTTGAAAAAAAATTCCTGGAAAGCCGTAAAATGGCGGCAAGTTGATGGATTAATGCGCTGGCAGATTAGGAATAATCTGGATGAATGTCCTTTATTATGCGCGTAATAATGGGGCGAATATCTGGAAAAGTGATGTTAATTGAAAGAGATAGCGGCTCATAGAAATGTTCTGTTACATGAAATGGCCCGTTAGACATCACTAATCGCAAAGAGTTTCTCATCAATTTTTGATATATTTAACACTTAGGATTTATTTGAAGCACATTTGAGGTGGTTATGAAAAAAATTGCATGTCTTTCAGCACTGGCCGCTGTTCTGGCTATCTCCGCAGGTTCCGCCGTCGCTGCAACGTCTACCGTTACCGGTGGTTATGCTCAGAGCGATGCTCAGGGCGCGGCGAACAAAATGAACGGTTTCAACCTGAAGTATCGCTATGAGCAGGACAACAACCCGCTGGGCGTAATCGGTTCCTTCACTTACACCGAAAAAGATCGTACTAACGGTGCAGGCGATTACAACAAAACTCAGTACTACGGCATCACTGCTGGTCCGGCTTACCGTCTGAACGACTGGGCAAGCATCTACGGTGTTGTGGGTGTAGGCTACGGTAAATTCCAGGACACCAACTACCCGACGCATAAAGATGATACCAGCGATTATGGTTTCTCTTATGGCGCAGGTGTGCAGTTCAACCCGATCGAAAACGTTGCGCTGGACTTCTCTTACGAGCAGAGCCGTATTCGTAGCGTTGACGTTGGCACCTGGATCGCAGGCGTCGGTTACCGCTTCTAATCACGTCGGTGATATAAAAAATCCGCCTCAAGGGGCGGATTTTTTTTGGCTGTGTCTCGCGACGTTAGCGCGATTTGGTGCTAAAAACGTCGGTTCCCAGGTGGTTGTAATCCACCTTCTGCAATTTGAAGTTGGTGATATACACCGGCCCGGCCTTCTGTTCAGAGATAAACCGGTACTTCATCTTAATCTCTTTCGCGCTGATCCCTGTCCACTGTGAGAAAAAGCCAAGGAAGTCGTTGGCGGAACGCCGCGCTTTGATGACTTTATGCGCTTTGTCATCGCTGGAGAGCACCATAAACGGGACCTGGAAGTTTTGCTGGAACTGGTCGTCATGCGCCAGATACTGCACTTCCTTCCCGCGTTCTTTAAAGGCGAGGCCATGATCGGAGAAATACGCCAGCGAGAAACTGCCGCCGCTGTTGCGGAGCTGGTCGTACAGTTTTCGCAGCAGGTCGTCGGTCTGGGTCATGGTATAGAGATAGCAAGAGGTCTCTTTCGACTGGACGAACGTGTCGTACTTGCCTTTTGTCCGATCGCAGGCCTGGGGATGAGAACCCATCAGATGCAGGACAATCAGCTGCGGCTGGGTGCGTTCCGTTTCCAGCACCTGCGCGGTCATTTTTAACAACGCCTCGTCCTGGGTGTTTTTGTCCGCTTCGAAGTCACCGCTCTTCAGAAAATGCACTTCATCAGCCCGCTTTGCGATACTGGCGATGGCGGTATCGTATTCGCCGATTTGTCCCTGATTAGAGAACCACCAGGTCTGGAAACCGGCGCGGTTTGCCAGTGTGACAAAGTTATCCTGATACTGCGGCTTATCATCAACGACCCGGTTGAGGGTTAACCCGAGCGATTTTTGCGTTGACCCGCTGGCCGCGACGTAATCGGCAAACAGGTAGCCGTTAACGCTGCTGGCAAACGGGGTGTTATCCCAGTGGCCACCAAATGCCCCCAGCGCATCACGGCGAGCGCTTTCACCGATCACCACCACGTAGGTGTGATATTTCGGCTTCACGGCGGTGACGGTCCAGGTGTCTTTCATGCTGGCGAATTTCGCCATGCGCTCCTGCTCGTCAATGACTTCATTGTTATTGACGATGACGTCTTTGGCGAAACGGAATACCGGATAGCCGGTATCCTTTAATTTAAACACGCCGCCCCAGGCCAGGTTCTGTACGGGAGTGACAAAAAAAGCGACGACGCTGAACAGCAGGCACAGGCTGTCATATTTATTCCAGCGTTTCTTCTCTTCGTCAGGTTTGCGACGCACGGCGATCACGCCAAGGGCAAAGATAAACACCCCCATCAGGTAGTTGTACCAGGGGAAAATCGTCAGGATCTCCGTGGACTCTTCCATGTTGGTCGAGTGCAGGGCCAGCAGCGTATTGAAGTTTGGCGATCCGTAAGCCTGGCCGAAAGGAAAGTAACAGGCGGCGACAAGCGAACACACGCCGATCAGCACCTTCTGCGCTCTCGGCGCACTCCGCCAGAGCAACTGCAATATGCAGGTAAAGGCAAGGGTATACAGCAGACTAAACGGATAGCCCAGCGCCAGGTTGATCAGCAGGGACTGCAAAACATAAAAGCCAGCCCACGGGCTAAGGGCCCGGCTGCGAGCAAGAAGCGAGTCTTTGACGGTTAAATTCATATGCCACTATCGTAATAACGCCATGTGCTTACCCTGGCGCCAAGGGTCATTACCTGCTGAGAGTGCGTGAAGAGGGGAAGAGGTCCGCATCTGCGAGCCGCAAGTTAGGCAGGGCTGCAAGAAGATAGAGCGTGTGAATGTGAAGGTCAACGGGCTGACAGAAATTGTTTTGCGAAGAGGTTAGCAAATCCGACAAAAAGAAGGGCTATTTTGACATAAACAGGAGTGTAGCGGCCATATATGACAGCCAGATGAAGCGGCGTACCGCGACGCCGCGTTATTTTTCTGAAGGTTTGTCCTGCTCAGGTTTGCTGTTGATCATATCGCACAGCATTGAGAGCAGCATTAACCGGACTTTAAAGGGAGAGTGACTAAACACGCGCATACACCTCTTGAACTCGTTCATATTGACCTCCTGACTTTCTGGTCCCTCGATCCGTGAGGGATGACTGCATTACATACAGATATAGCACAGGCTATATTATATAGCTATTGCTAAAACGTTAATTTTTTGTGCCCGGGCAACTCTGGTTTACAATGGACGCTCTCCAATTAGATGCTGTTAACGCGTCACAGGAATGAGGAAGCAGAATGAGTCGTCGCGCAGGTATGCCAACAACAAAAAAAGTGACGCAGTTAGTGAACGTTGAGGAACACGTTGAGGGGTTTCGTCAGGTGAGAGAGGCGCATCGCCGCGAACTGATCGACGACTACGTTGAGTTGATTTCAGACTTGATTATTGAAGTCGGGGAGGCGCGTCAGGTGGATATGGCGGCCCGGCTTGGGGTGTCTCAGCCGACGGTAGCCAAGATGCTCAAGCGTCTGGCGTCGGTGGGACTGATCGAAATGATCCCCTGGCGCGGCGTTTTCTTAACCCCGGAAGGGGAGAAGCTGGCGCAGGAAAGTCGCGAACGCCATCAGATCGTGGAGAACTTCCTGCTGGTGTTGGGCGTGAGTGCTGAGATAGCCCGTCGCGATGCTGAGGGGATGGAGCACCATGTTAGTCAGGAGACGCTGGACGCATTCCGGCTCTTTACCGAGCGACACGGAACTTCCGTTGAATGAACCTGCCTTTATTGCGGGCGTTGAAACGCGACCGTTTTTTTCAGCTATTGATTGTCGTTGGCGTGGGGTTGAGTCTGTGGGTGCCGTTCACGCCACGGACCTGGCCTGGTGCCATTGACTGGCACACCATTATCACCCTGAGCGGCCTGATGCTGCTGACTAAAGGCGTTGAACTTAGCGGCTATTTCGATGTGCTGGGACGTAAAATGACCCGCCGCTTTGCGACTGAACGCCGTCTGGCGATGTTCATGGTGCTGGCAGCAGCGCTGCTTTCCACTTTTCTGACCAACGACGTCGCGCTCTTTATCGTCGTGCCACTGACCATTACGCTGAAGAAGCTGTGTGCGATTCCGGTCAACCGGCTCATTATTTTTGAAGCGCTGGCGGTCAATGCCGGTTCATTGTTGACGCCGATCGGCAACCCACAAAACATTCTGCTGTGGGGGCGTTCTGGTCTCTCATTTTTCGCCTTTATCAGCCAGATGGCGCCGCTTGCCGCCGTGATGATGTTGACGCTGCTGGTCGTGTGCTGGTTCTGCTTCCCTAATAAGCCGCTGTCGTACCACACCGGCACACATGCGCCGCAATGGCAGCCGCGACTGGTATGGGGGTGTCTGGGGCTGTACATCGTCTTTCTGACGGCGCTGGAGTTCAAACAAGAGCTGGTAGGGCTGGCGATGGTGGCGCTGGGGTTTTTGCTACTGGCGCGGCGTGTGGTGTTGAGCGTTGACTGGACGCTGCTGCTGGTATTTATGGCGATGTTTATTGATGTCCATCTACTGACGCAGCTGCCGGCGTTGCAGGGGACGTTAAATCACGTCGACTCGCTGTCTGAACCCGGCCTGTGGCTGACGGCAATTGGCCTGTCGCAGTTTATCAGCAATGTCCCCAGCACCATCTTGCTGCTGAATTACGTGCCTCCGACCGTGCTGCTGGCATGGGCGGTTAACGTCGGTGGATTTGGTCTGTTGCCCGGATCGCTGGCGAATTTGATTGCGCTACGGATGGCAAACGACCGACGCATCTGGTGGCGTTTTCATCTCTATTCGCTGCCGATGTTGGTGTGGGCGGCCGTCGCAGGATTTGTTTTATTCAACATTCGCTGATCTTTCAACGTGCTGACAAAACCCTTTTCATCCTCCCGAAGAGGGTTTTTTGTTTGACCAGTTTATTTACTTTACAGTAAAGTAAATAAACTGTTTATTTAGTGAGCGGATTAAGCGTTGCGGTAAGGTTTCCGGCCCGTGCGATATCGGTTCAGCGGTTACTGACTGGGGGGTTGTCTATGTTGGCGCGTTTTTTTGTTATCCGACCGGTTTTTTCCGCCGTGCTGGCCATTTCAATTATGGCGGCAGGGACGCTTGCGCTGTTTCTGCTACCCATTGAGCAGTATCCCGATATCGCGCCGCCGGGAGTGAATATTACGGCGAATTACCCAGGCGCATCAGCCAGGACCGTTGAAGACAGCATCACTCAGGTGCTGGAGCAACAGATTAAAGGGATTGATGGGCTGCTCTATTTCTCGTCAACCAGCAGTTCCGCCGGCCAGTCCCGAATCAGCCTCAGCTTTAATCAGGGGGTGAACCCCGACATGGCGCAGGTTCAGGTACAAAACGCGGTTAATCAGGCGATAACCCGTTTACCGCCGGAAGTGCAGCAACAAGGTATAACGGTGACGAAATCGCAAGGGGATAGCCTGATGGTGGTCGCGCTTTATGATGAGACCCGACAACTCAGCAGTCTGGATATCAGTGATTTCCTTATTAGCACATTGCAGGACCCGCTCAGTCGGGTTGATGGCGTAGGAGAAACCACTATTTTTGGCGCACAGTATGCGATGCGCATCTGGCTGGATCCTTACAAACTCACTAGTTTTAGTCTGATGCCGTCTGATATCCGGGCTGCTATTGAAGCTCAGAACGCACAGGTCACCGGGGGGGAGGTGGGGTCACTGCCTGCAGTCGAGGGGCAATATCTCAATGCGACCGTGATGGCGCAGTCGCGGCTTGAAACCGTCAAACAATTTGAAAATATCGTTGTGCGTATTAATCCTGATGGGTCTGTCATCTATTTACGTGATGTTGCCCGCATAGAGTTGGGAGCCGAAAATTATCAGAATCAGACGACCCTGAATGGCTATCCGGCCGCCGGAATTTCCATTCAGCTGGCATCAGGGGCGAATGCGCTGGCAACGGCTGAAAATGTTCGTGCGGAAGTTGAACGTCTCAGTACGCTGTTTCCGCAAGGGGTGATCAGTGCTTATCCGCGTGACAGCACGCCGTTCGTGACGGTTTCCATCGAAGGCGTCGTGTGGACATTAATTGAAGCGATCTTCCTGGTCATCGTAGTGATGTATCTGTTTTTGCAAAACTGGCGCGCCACGTTGATTCCTGCGATCACGGTACCGGTCGTCCTGCTCGGTACGTTCGGTATTTTAAGTGTCCTCGGTTACAACCTGAATACCCTGACGCTGTTTGCCATGATACTGGCGATCGGCCTGTTAGTGGATGACGCTATTGTGGTGGTCGAAAATGTTGAGCGAGTGATGGCCGAAGAAAATATGACGCCCACGGAAGCGACATTGCATTCAATGAGGGAAATCACCAGTGCGCTGATTGGTATCGCGCTGGTGCTGGCGGCCGTTTTCATTCCGATGGCGTTTTTTGGCGGTTCTGTGGGTATTATTTATCGACAGTTCACCGTGACCATCGCAGCTGCCATGACACTCTCCGCGCTGGTGGCGTTGACACTGACACCAACCCTCTGCGCCCATTTGCTGAAAAAAGAGCACCCGAAGAAAGGGGCCTTTTTTATCTGTTTTAACCAGGGGATGGAAAAGAGCCAGCAGGGCTATTTAGCCACGCTGCGACGGATAGTTTCACGGCCCCTGCGTTCATGCATTATTGCGACGTTACTGGTGCTGTTTATGGTGTGGGAATATCAACGCTTACCGACCGGTTTTCTTCCTGATGAGGATCAGGGCGCGGTGATGATTCAGTTTACTCTCCCTACCGGATCGCCACTCTCCATGACGCAGCGTGTGGGTGACGCCATTACCGATTACTTTCTGACGCAAGAGAAAGATAACCTCAACGTTATCTTTATGGTAACAGGGCGCAATAATGCGGGGAGCGGTCAAAATGTCGGAATGGCTTTTGCGGAATTAACGCACTGGGACCGTCGACGCGGGGAACAGAATAGTGCCAGTGCGATCATTTCCCGCGCGAATCACTATTTCAAAACGGTGCCTCTGGCAGCGATCAATGCGATGTCCCCACCGACTGTCCGGGGGCTTGGGCAGTCCAGCGGATTTGAATTGTGGCTTCAGGATCAATCTGCTATCGGATATGAGGCACTCCTGCAGGCGCAGCAGGCGCTTTTACGCCAGGCGGGCGGTAGTGAATATCTCACTGCAGTCAGAATCAACAGTCTTGAAGAAAAGGCGCAGTTACAAGTCAATATTGATCCACTGAAAGCCGGTTCTCAGGGCGTTGTTCACGCCGATATTAATGAAACGCTTTCTGCAGCGCTGGGGGGCGTTTACATCAATGATTTCATCGATCGCGGACGCGTCAAAAAGGTGTACATGCAGGGGGATGCCGAGTGGCGTGCGACGCCTGAGAATCTTGCCTCCTGGTTTGTGAAAGGATCGAGTGGCAATATGGCCTCAATCGCGAGCTTCACGTCATTCAAATGGACGACGGGTCCACAGATGTTGCAGCGTTTTAATGGTTTGCCTGCCGTTCAATTTCAGGGCAATGCCGCAGCAGGCACCAGTTCTGGCCATGCGCTGGATCTGATGGAAGAGATGATAGCGGAAATGCCTGGTTTAGGTTTGCAGTGGAGCGGCTTGTCGTTTCAAGAAAAAGCATCATCCGTTCAGACGCTGTGGATTTACATGGCGTCTCTCATCTTTATTTTTCTCTGCCTTGCTGCATTGTATGAAAACTGGTCAATTCCACTGGCGGTCATGTTGATCATTCCACTGGGCATTTTGGGCGCGGTGACGGCTTCAATGCTCGTCGGATTCAACAATGATATTTATTTCCAGGTTGGCGTATTGACCACGATGGGATTGTCGGCAAAAAACGCGATTTTGATTGTCGAGTTTGCGCAGTCGCGTATCGCCGAAGGTCTGGAGATTACGCAAGCGGCGTATGAGGCAGCAAGGTTACGTTTGCGACCCATTATCATGACTTCACTGGCATTTGTGGCAGGTGTTATCCCTCTGGTACTCTCTACCGGAGCGGGGGCGGTCAGTCGAATAGAGATCGGTACCGCCGTCATTGGAGGGATGCTTACCGGTACCGTTTTAACGCTGCTTTTTGTGCCGCTGTTTTTCATCCTTATTCGACAAGGACTACGGTATCTGAAAACGTAAGGTTGCATCGACAAATCATTAAGGACCGTTTTAATGGCAAATCAACGTGGGCGTCCGATGAAAGCACGCCCCCGAATTTTACAGGCCGCTTGTGATCTTTTTCTGGATCAGGGGCTTGATGTGTCGTTAGACACCATCGCCGCGACTGCCGGAACGTCCCGGCCCACACTGTATAGCCATTTCCCCGGCGGGAAAGATTCGCTGCTTGTTGAAGCGTTTTCGTTTCTCAATGCGAGGATGCAACCTTCGCTTCGTCAGATGATGGCGGATAACGCGGACGATTTACCGGCATTACTGCTCGGCTTCGCGAAAGTGGTGCAAGAACACTTTTATGCCCCTGCACATATCCATTTCCAGCGTTTGTTGATTCAGGTTCTGGTGCAGAAACCAGAGCTTTACGCCACGCTTAAGCAGCGACCAACAGGGCGAGTTTTACAGGCGCTGGCAGAGATACTGACGCAATATCAGGCGCAGGAGAGAGTACAGCTTGATAATCCGCAACTTCAGGCGACCGCTTTTCTCGGTGCGATCATGGGATATCCCTTCCCGGGGGCATTAATTGATCAGCAACCGTTGGATCGCGATGTGCTGGAGTCGCTTGCACACTCAGCGGTGACGTCTTTTCTGATTGCCTGGCGCTATCAATAAAAAAGGGCTCAGTGAATGAGCCCTCTCTCGTAACGAATGCAGACTCATCAATTCAGACGAACAGGCATCCCTGAACGGTTCTGAACCGCTTGCTCTACGACGTTCTGGTCCACATCGGCCTGATTGGTGATGTTCTGAATGCTCTTCGACAAGGTAATCGGTACGATTTCACCGCCTTCAAACTGCGCTTCAGTGGTTGACAGTGGGTTGTGAACTTCAATGTAACGGCTGCCGTCTGGCTCGGTGGTGGCTTTTACCGGCTCATCGATAAACTGTACGCGCGTGCCGACAGGTACATTATGGAACAGGAATTTGATGTCTTCGTTACGCAGACGCACGCAGCCGTGGCTCACGCGCAGGCCGATACCGAAGTTCGCGTTGGTGCCATGAATGGCATACAGACGCCCAATGTACAGGGCGTACAGACCCATCGGGTTATCCGGACCCGCTGGAACAACGGCAGGCAGCGGTTCACCTGCGGCACGATATTCAGCGTGCATTTTCGCGGTTGGCGTCCAGGTCGGACCGGCTTTCTTACGTTCTACTTTGGTGGTCCAGTTAATCGGCGTGTCTTTACCTAACTGACCGATACCGATTGGCAGGACGATCACCGTATTAGTGCCTTTCGGGTAGTAGTACAGACGCATTTCCGCACTGTTAATCACGATGCCTTCATGCACCGTGTCCGGCAGAATCAACTGCTGCGGAATGTTCAGCACGGTGCCGCCTTTCGGCAGGAAGGTATCCACGCCCGGGTTAGCTTCCAGCATGTTGGAAAGTCCCATCTGGTATTCAGCAGCAAAATATTCCAGCGGCTGCGTGTTACCTTCCGGGATGGTGATAACCTGATTCTGACCAATGACGCGACTACCATCCGTTGGCAGAGGATAGGTGACAGCGGATGCGGTACTGCAAAAGCCGACTACCGCGAGTGCTGCCGCGAAAAACGTTGTTAATTTCATATTCATGTTATGCGAGATTCATTGCCTGGCAGGCTGTTGGGTTGAGAATTCTGTAGTGTTGGGAGCACATTATATGTGCATTCCTGTTAACAGGGAATTCAGATGTGTACGAAATCACATTTTTTTCCTGTCACCCCAGTGTAGTCGTTTGCGACGGGGCGCGATCTTATTTAAGACTTGTGGCATAATGCGCGGTTTGTCACATATTCTTTAGGATACGTCCGTGTTAGTTTCCAGCAACGTCACCATGCAGTTCGGCAGTAAGCCGCTGTTCGAAAACATTTCCGTCAAATTTGGCGGCGGCAACCGTTACGGCCTGATTGGCGCCAACGGTAGCGGTAAATCCACCTTTATGAAAATTCTCGGCGGCGACCTTGAGCCGACGCTGGGTAACGTTTCTCTCGATCCCAACGAGCGTATCGGTAAGCTGCGCCAGGATCAGTTCGCTTTTGAAGAGTTCACGGTGCTTGATACGGTCATCATGGGCCACGGTGAGCTGTGGGAAGTGAAGCAGGAGCGCGATCGCATCTACGCCTTGCCGGAGATGAGCGAAGAAGATGGCTACAAGGTGGCCGATCTGGAAGTGAAATACGGCGAGATGGACGGTTACTCTGCAGAAGCGCGCGCTGGTGAACTGCTACTTGGCGTCGGTATTCCGGTGGAGCAACACTACGGCCCGATGAGCGAAGTCGCGCCTGGCTGGAAGCTGCGTGTACTGCTGGCGCAGGCGCTGTTTTCCAATCCGGATATTCTGCTGCTCGACGAACCGACCAACAACCTGGACATCGATACCATCCGCTGGCTGGAGCAGGTGCTGAATGAACGTGACAGCACCATGATCATCATTTCGCACGACCGTCACTTCCTGAACATGGTGTGCACGCATATGGCGGACCTCGACTACGGTGAACTGCGTATTTACCCGGGGAATTACGACGAATACATGACCGCCGCGACGCAGGCGCGCGAACGTCTGCTGGCGGATAACGCCAAGAAAAAAGCGCAGATTGCCGACCTGCAATCCTTCGTCAGCCGTTTTAGCGCCAACGCCTCTAAATCTCGTCAGGCGACGTCTCGGGCTCGTCAGATTGATAAAATCAAACTCGATGAAGTGAAGGCATCCAGCCGTCAGAACCCGTTCATCCGCTTCGAGCAGGACAAGAAACTGTTCCGTAACGCGCTGGAAGTGGAAGCGCTCAGCAAAGGTTTTGACAACGGTCCGCTGTTTAAAGGCGTGAACCTGCTGCTGGAAGTCGGTGAAAAGCTGGCGGTACTGGGGACCAACGGCGTGGGTAAATCGACGCTGCTGAAAACGCTGGTGGGCGATCTGGATGCCGACAGCGGTACCGTGAAATGGTCTGAGAACGCGCGCATTGGCTATTACGCGCAGGATCACGAATATGAATTCGAAAACGATCTGACGGTCTTCGACTGGATGAGTCAGTGGAAGCAGGAAGGCGATGACGAACAGGCGGTGCGCAGCATCCTCGGTCGTCTGCTGTTCAGCCAGGACGACATCAAAAAGCCCGCGAAGGTTCTGTCGGGTGGTGAAAAGGGTCGGATGCTGTTCGGTAAATTGATGATGCAGAAGCCAAACATTCTGGTCATGGACGAACCGACTAACCACCTCGATATGGAATCCATCGAATCGCTGAACATGGCGCTGGAGATGTATCAGGGAACCCTGATCTTCGTTTCTCACGACCGTGAGTTTGTGAGCTCGCTGGCGACTCGCGTGCTGGAAATCACCCCAGAGCGCGTGGTGGACTTCAGCGGTAACTACGAAGATTATCTGCGTAGCAAAGGTATTGAGAATTAAAACAATTGCCCGGTGGCGCAACGCTTACCGGGCCTACGACTCAGACCGTAGGCCGGGTAAGGCGACGCCGCCACCCGGCAATAACGCACTACAACACCCACTCACTCCCTTCGACACCATTCACCAACAGCGTGCGTCTTTCTCCTGCCGGTAACGACACCTTCAGCGCTTTCCACGCTGGACGATAATCCCCTCGCGCGTTCACCTTCAGGTTAATGGTTGAGCTGTCGCATTGCATTTCCCACTCTACCCACAGCGCATTGCCGTGTTGATATCCCCATGACTCGCCGTCATCTTCAAACAGCAAACCAGAGGTCGTTCCGACACCTTTGACCGGGTATAGCATCAGTTCACGGGTATCGTCTTTTTCGGCATTCACATGGGTAATGCGTTCGCTGAGCGGCAGACCCGCCCCGGCACGTACCAGCAGCGGCAGTTTTTCCAGCGGCACATCGCGGGTGATCCACTGGCCGCCAGAGAACCACTGGTGAGTGTAAAAATCGTACCAGCCGGTTTCGTTATCTGGCAACCAGACACGACGCTCGCGCTGAGCGGCCTCCACCACGCTTGCGACCAGTATGTCGCGACCCAACAGGAAGTCATCGCATTCTTCAAAGGTTTGCGCGTCATGCTCATGGTCGAGGAACGTCGGACGTAACATCGGTTCGTCGTCGGCATGGGCTTGCCAGAGCAGGGTGTAGAGATAGGGCAGCAGCCGATAGCGTAACGCGATCGCGCTGCGAATGGCTGGCGTCACGCCCGGATACATCCAGGGTTCATTCACCGTATGGTCGTCATTCCACGAGTGAATGGTAAAGCGTGGATGCATGACGCCATTCTGTACCCATCGTACGAACAGTTCGGCGTCGGGTTTATCGCCTGAGAATCCGCCGACATCATGGCCGACGTTGAACAGCCCGGACAGGCTCATTCCCAGCCCCATACGGGTGTTATAACGCAGAGTATCCCAACTGGTTCGGTTATCTCCGCTCCAGGTCTGAACATAGCGTTGCATCCCTGCGCAGCCGGAGCGGGAAATCAGATACGGACGCTTTTCCGGTGCAAAACGCTGTTGCGCTTCCAGCGAGGCGCGCATCATCAGCAACGGCATCACCGGGCGAATGTGTTTGATGGCAATTTCCTTGCCAAAGCCGTTACAGCGCGCTTCCCCATCCCACACTTCGAACTCGTTGTTATCGTTCCAGGTGGAATCTATCCCCATCTCCAGCAGTTGCGTCGTCACACCGTTCTGCCACCACTGAATGGTCTGCGGGTTGGTAAAGTCGAGGTTCGATCCTTCATCATCCCAGAAGCTGGAGCGTTCCGGTACATCGTTTTCGGAATCGCGAATGAATAATCCTTTTTCCGCCACCTCGTTATAGCGAGGGTGATCCTGCAACAGACAGGGCTTGATGTTGGCAGCAAGCTTCAGTCCGGCATCGTGGAATGCCTGACTCATCACTTTGGGTTGTGGCACTTTGTCGTAATTCCAGTTGAAGACATAGCGCTTACCGTTAATCGAGGTGTATCCCGACGAGAGCTGGAAAGAATCGCACGGGATCGCGTGTTCTGCACACAGACGAATAAAATTCATGAGCTGGTTTTGCGCATCCGGCGCGTCGGTGTAGTGCATTGTGGAACCGCTGTAGCCGAGGCTCCATTTTGGACCGAACAGGGTTTTCCCGGTCAGGCGTACGAAGGCTTTGGTGACGTCCAGCGCCCGTTTGCCGGTAAACATGTAGTAATCAATATCGCCTGCTTCCGCCTGCCAGCGGCGATAGGTGGTGTGATAGTTGTCGATCTCGTTGCCCAGATCCAGCCAGCAACTGCTGAGGTTGTCATAAAAAAGACCGTAGCTGACGTCATCGCGGCGGGTGAGGGTGAAGGGAATATGCTTGTACAGCGGATCGGTGCTGACGGCGTTATAGCCCATGGCGTCGAGGTTACGCATCTCATAGCGCTTACCGTTACGCTGCAGATCGCCCGCTTTCTCGCCCAGGCCGTAGAAACGTTCATCCTTACGGCGGCTCAGGTAATGCGCGACACCATCGCCGTGGGCGTTGATCAGATAGGCACTGGTGGCGCGATCGTTCACCAGCGATTGCCAAACGCCGGCGTCATTACGATACTCCCACTCCAGCCACAGTGGTTGATGGACGGTGACGCGCAGTTGGTGAGTCGACACCGTCACACCATCGTCCTGCTGCGAAAGCGTCCAGGCCGGACAGCTAAAACCGCTGATGTCGTCGCGGTGCCGACCTTCCCACGGTACGTCTTTTTCAGGCGCGATGCTCCAGGTTCGGTCCAGCGCCAGCTCACCTTTCCGTTTGATCAGCACGCGAAAAAGATTCTCTTCCAGCACGTATAGACACAGGCGGTGTTGTTTATCCACCACCAGTTCAAGGTGAGTGGCCGATTGTTTATCAAGAGTCCAGTTTTTCAGGGTTTTCATATGTAATACATCCACTATCAGGCGCGCTTGGCGCGACGTTCAGCAATAAATGCCACCAGGAAAACAGCGCCAATCAGGTCAAAGAAACCCATGGCAATGAAGAGTGGGTTAAAGCCGATTTTGTCAGCCGTAACACCAATCAAAAGGGAGAAAAGGAAGCTGGCGATCCACGCCGCTGAACCACGCATGCCGTTGACGGTGGCCATCTGGCCTTTATCAAACGACTCGACAACGAGCGCACTCAGCATGCAGGAGATGATCTGATGCCCGAAGCCGCCGATGGAGATCAGCACAATGGTGATATAGGGATCGCGGGTAATGGCGACGATCCCCAATGAGATCATCAGAAATGCGCCGGTCACAGAGCTTGCCACCACCGAGTTGACGCGGGAGCAACCGAACAGGCGGGTATATAAACGCGTCAGATAGCCGCTCGCCACGCTGCCGATGTCAGCCGCCAGGAACGGAAGCCAGGCAAACATCGCGATCTGCTTCAGATCCATACCGTGTTCTTTGGCGAGATACAGCGGCACCCAGAAGCTCAGTACGGCCCAGGCTGGCTCCGCCATAAAGGCCGGGATGGCGATACCATAAAATCGTTTGTTTTTTGAGACGGTTTTTAATGCTGTCAGGAAAGGCAGCTTAACTGCTGGCGGTTCGTTATCCTGCTTAATAAAGGCCAGTTCATCTTGACTCAGATTCGGGTGTTGTTCCGGGTTGTGATAGAACGCCCACCACAGAGTCACCCACAGCAGCGCCAGCACGCCGGTAAACATAAATGCGCCCTGCCAGCCAAATGAGGCGTGCGCGAAGTAGATGATGGGGGGCGCGAGCATTGCGCCAATCGAAAAGCCGACGCCAGCCCAGCCGGCAGCGACTGGACGTTCTGATTTAGGGAACCATTCGCCGATAGTTTTGGCGTTGGCCGGGGTTGCGGCGGCTTCTGAGGCACCCATAAAAAAGCGCAGGATCGCAAGGTGCAACCAGCTTCCGGCACCGGCATGAAAAATACACATCAGCGCCCAGATGCCGGCGCAAACCATGAAGCCAATTTTCAAACCAATCACGTCGATCAGCCATCCGCATAACGGCTGGAAAATGGTGTAGGCGAGCTGAAATGCGCCGACAATCCACGAATATTGCTCGGTAGTGATGCCCAGGCTTTCTTTCAGTTCCGGTGCCAGAATGCCTAATGAATTTCGGGTGATGTAGTTAACGGTGACGCCGAGTAAAAAAAGTACCAGCACATACCAGCGCAGATTTTTTATAACGCGACGGGGTTTGCTTGCCGCAGCAGTGTTGTTGATGTCCTGACTCATTTTCAGTCTCCACAAGACGGACGGTAGGGGAATGTTTCGTATGCCACAGGGTTTTATCGCTTTAGTTTTTATTGCGTTAAGCGATTAAGTTGCTATACAACTAGTATGGAAGTTGTATGACAAATTTACCTTAAGGGAGAAACGGAGCCGTCAGTAGCAGAATTTGTGCAAGCTTTCTCATACAGAAAGTCCGTTTTCTGACAACATTCATTCGAAGCCTGTCATTGCTTCGATTTTTGGCCGTGAAAATTTTTTCATCAGGCAAGTGGAGCCAGATCACAAAATGGATAAAAGATTGAAAATCAGGGAAATTGCCGCCCGGACGCAGCTCTCGATCAGCACCGTTTCGCGCGTGCTGGCGGGAAAGTCCAACACCAGCGACAACGCGCGGCGTATCGTGCTGGAATGCGCGCGTGAACTGGGGGTGATGGAGGGAATGGCGGCAGGTCGTCTGCTACTCAATAGCCTGATGATCTTTGCGCCACAGCGGGCATTTGATGAGCGGTCCGACATCTTTTATTACCGTGTGATCCAGAGTGTGAACAAAGGGCTGGCCTCGCACGAAGTCCGATTGCGCTACTGCGCCCTTGAGGAACATGACAGTGATGCGCAAGTGTTTCTGGCGCGAATGAACGAACCGGATACGCAAGCCGCTATTTTGCTGGGGATAGACGATCCGCATATCCATGATTTAGCCGTTGATGTAGGAAAACCGTGCCTGTTGATTAACTGTCGCGACCGGTTAATGCGTCTTCCTGTGGTGGCGCCCGATCATCGGTCGATTGGTGAGCGAGCAGCGGGTTATCTGTTTGAAATGGGGCATCGCGAGGTGATGAATGTTCTCTGCCTGCGCCGATACACAATGGAGCTGCGGTTAGCAGGGATCCGCGATGCGTGGCGGTCGCATAACCTGAAGTTCAGTGACAAACGCGACCTGCTGGTGGCATCCAGCTTCAGTGCCAGAGAGACAGAGCATCTGGTCAGTGAATGGATCAGTCAGAGAAAGGGGGAGGATTTACCCACTGCGTTTTTAGTCGGGGGGGATTTCATGGCGGCGGGAGTCATCAGCGCACTGCAAAAACAGGCGCTACGCGTACCGCAGGACATCTCGGTGATGAGTATTGATGGTTTCAATCTGGCGTCGATTCAGGATGTCCCCTTAACGGCGGTTCATGTTCCCCGGGATGAGTTGGGGACAGAGGCGGTGTATATGCTCCAACAGCGTCTGGTACGCCCGGAGGCACCAGTCAGTTCGTTATTACTTAATGGCACGCTTGCGGTACGGGAGTCGGTCCGGCGGATACGTCAGGGGAAACGACGCACCGCCGTTGAACAGGAAGGTCTGTATGACCGTTAACGCATTCCCAGCGCGCGCTTGCCGTGGATATTTAAATCCGCCAGCGTGAAGCGGCCTTCCCAGTTTGTTTCGTAATCCTCACGCGGGAAATCGCCCGGCGATGCGCCTTTCTCCAGCGCGGCCTTCACGCTGTGCGCATAGGCCAGATTCTTCTCACACAGAGGCGCGGCGGGTATGTACATCACATTTCCCCAGCCCTGCTGATTGTCGACCGGCGCTACGGAGTGAATCACATCGCAATGCCACCAGACGGAGTCGCCGGCTTCCAGTGGCGGAATGCTGGTAAGCGCCTCAATCAACACGGGATGCCATTGTTCGGATATTGGCAGTACCCGCCCTGGTGCCACGCCACACAGTTCATCTTCCGGAACATCATCCAGCAGAGGACGTAACAGCACATAGGCCATGGCTTCCGGAATGGGGACGACATGCAGTAACCCCTGACCGGGCAACATATCCGACAGCGCGGTCCAGCCCTGGAAGGTGCGGAACACTGAGCATTTGGTGGTGTTGTCCACCGTATACTCTTCCACTTCAGTGCGATGGGCGGCATGCCACGGATCGTATTCCGTAAGCTTGCCATTAAACACATTCGCAAAGACGCGCTGATAGGCCGGCAGCAGCCAGCGTTCCAGCGCGCCGGAATCGGTGTGCGCGCCCAGCCCTTTTGACGTGGTTCCCGGTGGACGGCGGCGGATCCTGTCTGGGTAGATCACGCTGACGTCCGGGTTAAACCACTGCTTGCCCTCGCTTTCAAAGGTCCACAGACGGTTGAGGAACGACTGTACGTTCGCCATTTCTTCACTCTGTCGGGCCTGCATTTGCGCCTGCGACCAGTAGATCGGATAGATTTCCGGGCGCGAAGCGGTGAGGGTGCCAAAGAAGTTATCGCCTGGGCCTTTGTACACCTCGTCAAAGTGGTTGTTGTCCAGATAGTCCAGCATCGACTGATCCCAGGCCAGCGCCTGCTCACGCGGGAAGTGACCTTTGATGACCGCACAGCCGCGACGTTTGATCTGTTCGCGCTGCTGCGCCGTGACGGTGCCGGCGTTGATATCGGCATACGACAGCTCAGGCCAAACCGGGGCGCCCTGGGCTTTAAGCGCATTGATTTCCGCCACGCGGGTGGCAATGGTATCGCTAATCTGGCTGAAGATCTGTTGGACGTCGCCGAGCTGCGCCCGCAGTTCCTGCTTCATCTGACGGATCGCCGCTTTATGATCGACCGGTAATGTGTCACTCGTGAAGGTAAAAGCCATAATCACCTCGCATAACTTTCATTCGAAACTAATATAACTTACAGGTGATAATATAAGTTATAAAAAAGTTAATGCAAGTTTAAAGTTTTGAGTTGATGAACAGGAGGGAAAGAAAATGAAACCGGAACAGGGTGCCCCGGTTATTGCAGTCACATGTTGAAGGGGGCGGTGTTATCCAGCACGGACTGAATCACGTTCAGTGCGCCCTGATGATTGTTGTCATCCGTCTGATAGCGGGAGAGTGCCTTGATGCTGTCGGTGGCATTCGCCATGGCGAAAGAGTAGTGCGCCATTTTCAGCATTTCTGCATCATTGCCGCTGTCGCCAATGGCGACCACTTCCTTCGGTGAGAGGTTCCAGCGTTTTAGTAACCGGCTGATGCCATTGGCTTTATGGAGTCCGGGAATGATCAGGTCGATAAAGCCGAAACCGCTGGTTACGGGTTTCATAATGCCGTCCAGCGCCGTGTGCAGGTGGTCGATAACCAACGGGATCTGCTGGTCTGGCAGATTCAGCGAGAACTTAAACAGCACGTCGCTGATGTCATGGTAGTCCTTCACCGGCTTCAGGCGGTGGTAGTGCTTCGACATCAGCGCGACAAAGGGTTCCGGCGCGTTTTCACTGACGTAAGCGCTTTGCAGACCGCAGGCCACAAAGTTGAGTTGTTTATCTTTAAGCAATTCGCTCATCACAACCTGAGATTCGTGGCGCGTGAGTTCGCCATGAAAAAGCTGTTTGCCATGCTCAAACACCAGCGCGCCGTTTTCGGCAACGAAGGAGATCTCGTCTTTGAGTTCGGGGAAGAAAGAGATGAGCTGAAAATACTGATTGCCGCTGGCGACGACGAATTCAATGTTGCGTTTTTTTAGCTCGTGGTACTGCGCCATAAATCGTGCGTGATCGTACTTTTTGGCGTCATTGAGAAAAGTTCCGTCCATATCGGTGACGATAACTTTAACGGTCATACAAAGCTCCTGGCTCAAAACTGCGACCAGAAACATTTTAATAACAATGTGACCTAAAGCACAAATTTAATTTCGAATGAAAGTCAGAAAGCCGGGTGGCGGCTTCGCCTTACCCGGCCTACGGGGGAGACAATGTAGGCCCGGTAAGCGTAGCGCCACCGGGCGTTTTTTTACAGCATATGTTCGGTACGGGCGATGATATCGTCCTGCGCGTCCGGTGAAAGCGCGGTGAAGAAGGCGGAATAACCGGCCACACGGACCACCAGATCACGGTACTGATCCGGGTGTTTTTTCGCCTCCAGCAGGGTTTCGCGCGACACGATGTTGTACTGAATGTGCCAGCCTTTGTGCTCTTCAAAGAAGGTGCGCAGCAGGATCATCAGTTTCTGCTTGTCGGATTCATTTTCCAGCGTCGCCGGGTTCAACTTCTGGTTCAACAACACGCCGCCCAGAATCGAACCGGTAGGCAGTTTGCCGACTGAGCCAATCACCGCCGTTGGACCCAGATGGTCGGTGCCGGACGCCGGGCTTGCCCCTTCAGCCAGCGGGGTATGCGCTTTACGGCCATCTGGTGTCGCCATGGTTGCTGCGCCAAACGGCACGTTTGCCGAGATAGACGAGGTGCCCGCGTAGTAATTACCGCCGACCGGGCCGCGTCCGTAACGCGGGTTATGGTACTGTTTCAGTTCATCAATATAGGTCTGGTACGCGCGAGCCAGCAGGGTGTCGACCGTGTCATCATCGTTGCCATACTTCGGCGCACCGTTGATTAAACGCTGACGCAACTGCTCGTGGGTCAGACCCTCAAAATCATCGGCCAATGCCGCCGCCAGCTGTTGCTGACCGATGGCCCCCTGTTCAAAGACCAGTTTTTTCACTGCGGCCAGGCTGTTGCCGAGGTTGGCGATACCGACCTGCAAACCGGATACCCAGTCATACTTCGCCCCACCTTGCTTAATGCTCTTCGCCCGCTCGATGCAGTCGTCGACCAGTGCCGAGCAGAGAATATCGTGCACGTTCTCTTCCAGCATGGTGTCGACCACATATTCAATCTCAATCGATTTGCGCGTGTAGTAGCGGATCTGGGTATCCCATGCCGCCATTACCTCGTCGAAATTGTCGAAGTTACCGGCGGAAAGCGCTTTTTCCTGCGGCAGGAAGACTTTTCCACTGGTGGCGTCACGACCGCCTTCCAGCGCGGCCAGCATTACGCGGGCAAAGTTGATAAAGCTCATGCCGGTGCAACGGTAGCCCCACTTGCCGCCGACGGCGGTTTCGATACAGCCAATCGCCGCGTAATCGTAGGCGTCCTGCGGCTCAATACCGAGTTTGATGAATTCCGGGATCACAATTTCGTCGTTGTTAAATGCTGGCATGCCAAAGCCACAGCGGATCACCTGTACGCAGGCATCAAGGAAGTCGTTGCTCATCCCGGCGTGATAACGCACGCTGAGGTTAGGCTGAGTGGAGCGCAGACGACCGCAGGATTCAAGGATCGCGTAAGAAAGCGGATTGACCGCATCCATCGGCTGACCGTTGACCAGGTTTTGTCCGCCAATGGTGACGTTCTGATACAACGGGCTGCCTGCGGAAGCTTTAGAGTGCGAGCCGGAGCGGATTTTGTTCACTTCCAGCAGTTTCAGCCAGCAGCTGTGCAGCAGCTCAATGGCGTGTTCGCGGTCCAGCGACTGATTCAGCTCCACGTCACGGCGGTAGTACGGATAAAGATACTGATCCATGCGCCCGAACGACACCGAGTGACCATTGGACTCAATTTGCAGAATCAACTGGATGAAGTAGCACAGTTGCAGCGCCTGCCAGAACGTCTGCGGTGGCTGGTGGGCAATCAGATCGCAGTTTTCCGCTATCGCCAGCAGCTCGTTACGACGGCTGATACGCGTCTCTTCACTTGCCATTTTACGTGCCAGTTCGGCAAAGCGGGCGATGTGGTCACTGACGGCAACCAGCACGATATCAATGGCTTTCAGGAACTGCTCGCCATGCAGATCCTCGAGAACGGTCAGGTTAATACGAGAACGGCGCTCCGCGACTTTTTCCCGCAGGCCGTCAATGCCTTTTTCCAGCAGCAGCGGGAAGTTCACCGCCAGGTGTGCGTCACCGGAGGTCATGTTGCCTTCAGCTTTGATAATGCCGGTTTCCAGCAACCCTTTTTGCTCATCGGTAAACATGCCGTAGCAGCGGTCCTGAACGGTCTGACCGCGCCACCACGGGCACACGGCATGCAGTACGCGCTTGTTCTCTTCACTGACCGCAAAGCCTGCCCCTGGTCTGTCCGCCAGATCGTCGATCTCTTTTTCAATCCACGAGACGGTGTATTCCGGGAAGATCGGCGCGGCGCGGACTTCACTTGCCTGGTTACCGATGATCAGCTCGTCGTGTTTGATCCAGATGGTTCGTTGTGCCAGATGATGTGCCAGCGCCAGCGCGCGGCGTACCGGAATCGGCTTGTCCAGGTGCTGCTGGTACATTTCAGTGTAATGCTGCGCGCGTTCGGTACAGACCGGTGGTTTGACGATGTGCACCAGCGCGGTTTTGTGCGCTTTGATGCGGTCACTGAGCGTATCCAGTTTCAGTTGGGTCATGGGATTATCCTCGTAAAGTCGCGGTCAAACCTTTCGTGCAGGCGTACTGCTGCGCAAAGGCGAGCAGATCGGGTGCATCCAGCGGCTTATCCGGCGCGTGGTAGGGTTGGCTGAGTAAGTGATATTTGTTGATGCCCAGCGTGTGGTAGGGCAAAAAGTGGATCTCGCTGACGTGCAGTTCGTCGGCGGCAAAATCGGTAATCGCTTTAATGGCCTCTTCATCAGCGTTAAACCCCTGAATCAGCGGAACGCGGATGATCATTTTTTTCCCGGCGGCGGCGAGTTTTTTCAGGTTCTCCAGTACGCGTGACGCGCTGCCATCCGTCCATTGCTTAAACGGCGCGTCGGCGACGTGTTTCAAATCCGCCAGGAACAGATCGATCCAGGGCAGTGAAGGTTCTATGTATTTCCACGGCACATGCAGACAGGTTTCAACCGCGGTATGAATGCCCGCCTCGTGGCTGGCTTTAAACAGCGACGCGGCCAGCTCCGGCTGCATAAACGGTTCGCCGCCGGACAGCGTAATGCCGCCGCCGCTGCGGTTATAAAAAGGTTTATCGCGCAGAACGGTGGCCATTATCTCATCTACGCTTTTGACGTCGCCGCAAACGGTCAGCGCCTGAGTGGGGCAACAATCGGTCAGGCGGGTAAGATGCGCGTCAGTGAGTTTTTCGCGATGGATAAGGAGGCCATTCAGCGCGCGTTCGATGACGCCTGGGGCCGCCTGGACGCAAAGCTCGCAGCCTTCGAGGCACAGACGTGCATCAAACAGCAGATCCTGCGTGCGCGCCCGGCTTTCCGGATTCTGACACCAGCGACAGCCCAGAGAGCATCCTTTAAGGAACACCACGGTGCGGATACCGGGGCCATCGTGTGTGGAATAGCGCTGAATATTAAAAATCATAAACGGCCTCACATGTTTCGTATAAAGATTAAATAACTTTCGAATGAAAGTTATGTTGACGTACGTCAACTAACAGAAAGGTTTTGCCGTGGTATCTTTCATTTATGCTAACGAGTCGTTGAGGAATGATTATGGAACTCTATCTGGATACGTCCGACGTTGACGCGGTGAAAGCGTTGGCGCGAATTTTCCCGCTGGCGGGCGTGACCACTAACCCCAGCATTGTGGCTGCGGGTAAAAAAACGCTGGACGTTTTACTGCCACAGTTACATGAAGCAATGGGGGGACAGGGGCGGCTGTTTGCCCAGGTGATGGCGACAACGGCGGAAGGAATGGTGATTGATGCGCGCAAACTGCGTGGGATCATTCCTGACATCGTGGTGAAAGTGCCGGTCACGGCGGAAGGGCTGGCGGCGATCAAACTGCTGAAAGAGGAAGGCATCCCGACGCTGGGAACGGCGGTGTACGGTGCGGCGCAGGGGCTGCTGTCGGCGCTGGCGGGGGCGGAGTATGTTGCGCCTTACGTGAACCGCGTAGACGCGCAGGGCGGCGACGGCATTCAGACCGTCACTGATTTGCAGAAGTTACTGAAGATGCATGCGCCGCATGCCAAAGTGCTGGCCGCCAGCTTCAAGACTCCGCGTCAGGCGCTGGATTGTCTGCTGGCGGGGTGTGAATCCATCACCTTACCGCTGGACGTTGCCGGGCAGTTGATTAGCTCTCCGGCTGTGGAGGCGGCGGTGGCGAAGTTTGAACACGACTGGCAGAGTGCCTTTGGGCGAACCTCTATCTGATCGGTTCCAGGCCGGATAAGGCAATGCCGCCATCCGGTCTGGAAACCTGGTTAAGCTGATGCTGTTCCGCACACCTCGCAGCCCGGATTACGCATCAGCTTCATTTCACGAAACTGGCAGGTCATGGCATCGTACATGACGATTTTCCCTGATGCAGGCTGACCATACTGCGCCAGCAGCTTTATCGCCTCCATTGCCTGGAGCGATCCAATCACCCCAATCAGCGGTGCCATCACTCCGGCCTCCACGCAGGTCAACGCATTGTCACCAAACAGACGGCTCAGACAGCGATAGCAGGGCTCGCCTTCTTGGTAGGTAAAGACGGTTACCTGGCCTTCCATGCGGATCGCCGCACCAGAAATCAACGGGACTTTTGCCGCATAACAACCCGCATTGAGCTGGTTACGAATCGCGACGTTATCGGTGCAGTCCAGCACCAGATCGTGTTCGGCGATGCGTGCCCGAAGGGCGGTCTCGTCCAGCAGAGCATTAATCGGGGTGATAGCCACGTGCGGATTAATACGGTTTAGCGCGGCATGCGCCGACTCCACTTTCGGCTGGTCGAGGGTTGCATCGCTGTGCAGCGTCTGGCGCTGGAGATTCGACAGCGATACGGTGTCGAAATCGAGCAGCGTCAGGTGGCCAACGCCGGCGCTCGCCAGATACTGCGAGGACGCACAGCCCAACCCTCCGAGGCCCACAACCAGTACCCTGGCTTCCTTCAGCGCTTCCTGTCCGTCAAAGTCAAAGCCGCGCAGAATGATTTGCCGGTTGTAGCGCAGCATCTCCTGATCGCTGAGTTCTGCCATCACAGGCCTCCGAACAGCGCATTGAAGGGCTCGACTTCCACCCATTCACCGGCCTCGACGTTACCGCGATCGCGCTCCAGCACAATGAAGCAGTTGCCCTGACTGAAGGAACTGAAAACATGTGAACCCTGATGCCCCGTGCTGCTGACTTCCAGTTCGCCGTCGGCGGTGCGCTGTAGTACACCACGCTGGAAATCAAGGCGTCCCGGCGTTTTCTTCAGTCGTGAGGCGGTGCGTACGCGCTGGCGCGCTGGCAACCCGCTGGCCGTATTGCCGCTCAGTTTCGCCAGCAGAGGTTGAACCAACTGGTAGAAGGTGAGCGCCGCTGACACCGGATTACCCGGCAGCCCGCAGAACCAGCTGTTGCTCAGTTTGCCGAAGGCGAACGGTTTGCCCGGCTTGATTGCCAGTTTCCAGAAGGCGATTTCGCCCAGCTCTTCAAGAATGGTTTTGGTGTAATCCGCTTCACCGACGGACACGCCGCCAGAGCTAATCACCACATCCGCCTGACTGTCAGCTTCGATGAACGCCGTGCGCAGGGCATGCGGATCGTCGCGGATGATGCCTAAATTGATCACGTCGCAACCCAACTGTTGCAGCATCAGGTGTACGGTCAGGCGGTTGGTATCATAAATCTGACCTTCGCCGAGCGGTTGACCGGGCAGTTGCAGTTCATCGCCCGTCGAGAACAGCGCGACGCGCACTTTACGCACAACCTGGACGTCGGCAATGCCGAGCGATGCCAGTACCGGCAGTTCGCCCGTGGTCAGACGCGTGCCGGCAGGGAAAACCACCGCATTGTGGGTGATATCTTCGCCGCGATGGCGGATATTTTGCCCGGCGCGGACGTCGGCGGTAAAACGTACGCCATTGTCAGTCTGTTCCGTCTGTTCTTGCATCACCACCGCGTCACATCCCGGCGGTACCGGCGCACCGGTCATAATGCGAATGCAGCTCCCCGCAGGCCATTCTCCCTGGAACGGCTGACCGGCGAATGCTTTACCGGCGACCGGCAGCGGGTGTCCGCTGGCGAGATCGGCCAGTCGTACCGCGTAACCGTCCATCGCCGAGTTATCGAAACCCGGTACGTCCAACGGCGAAACCACGTCGGTCGCCAGAATACGGCCAAAGCACTGCACCAGCGGCAGCGTCTCGACGGCGGTGAGCGGGGTAACACGCGACAACATTTCGGTAAGCGCCGTTTCCAGCGGCATCAGTCCGGCGGTAAATTCCATGAAAACACTCCTGCGGGGCAAAATCGAATCCGTCTATTATGTCAGAAAATGCGAGGGGACTGTATGCCACCTCGGACTTAGGAAGGATGTGAATGCTTTACATGCTAATCGCATCTTTCTATAGTCAAAAATCGAATCAATAACTCTACAGAATTCTGATATTTGTAGAAGACGGGCGACAAACATGGGCAAAGCAGTCATTGCAATTCACGGCGGCGCAGGGGCGATTACCCGCGCGCAGATGAGCCAGGAGCAGGAATTACGCTATATCCAGGCGCTTTCCGACATTGTCGACGTCGGGCAAAAGATGCTGGAAGCGGGAGAAAGCGCGCTGGATGTGGTCACTGAAGCCGTGCGACTGCTTGAAGAGTGTCCGCTGTTTAATGCCGGGATTGGCGCGGTGTATACCCGTGACGAGACTCATGAACTGGATGCCTGCGTCATGGATGGCAATACCCTGAAAGCCGGAGCGGTGGCGGGTGTCAGCCATCTGCGTAACCCGATCCTCGCCGCCAGACTGGTGATGGAGCGCAGCCCGCATGTCATGATGATCGGCGCGGGCGCTGAAAAATTTGCGGCCGGGGAGGGGATGGCGCTGGTGTCCGCGGATCTCTTTTCAACGCCTGAACGTTATGAACAACTGCTGGCTGCGCGCTCAAGCGGGGAAACCGTGCTGGATCACAGCGGCGCACCGCTCGATGAAGGCAAAAAAATGGGCACCGTGGGCGCGGTCGCACTGGATGTACATGGCAATCTGGCGGCGGCGACGTCAACCGGTGGCATGACCAACAAATTACCGGGCCGCGTCGGCGACAGCCCGCTTGTTGGCGCGGGTTGTTATGCCAATAATGCCAGTGTGGCGGTCTCCTGCACCGGCACCGGCGAAGTGTTTATCCGCGCGCTGGCGGCATACGATATTGCCGCGTTGATGGATTACGGCGGCCTGAGCTTATCGGAGGCCTGCGAACGAGTCGTGATGGAGAAGTTACCGGCGCTGGGCGGGAGCGGCGGGCTGATCGCCATCGATCATGAGGGGAATGTGGCCTTGCCGTTTAATTGCGAAGGAATGTATCGCGCCTGGGGCTATGCCGGGGATACACCAACGACCGGGATTTACCGGGAAAAAGGGGACACCGTTGCCACACAGTGATGCGCTTGACGCCAGCGACGTGCTGGCCGTCAGCAATCTGAATATCGCTTTTCAACAGGACCAGCAGCGCACTGAGGCGGTGCGGGACCTGTCATTTCGTCTCAAGCGTGGCGAGACGCTGGCGATTGTCGGTGAATCCGGTTCAGGCAAATCGGTCACCGCGCTGTCGCTGATGCGACTGATTGAACAGTCTGGCGGCGAGGTGCAGTGTGAGCAGATGCTGCTGCGTCGTCGGAACCGCGAGGTGATTGAGCTGGGCGAACAGAGTACGTCGCAACTTCAGCGGGTCCGGGGCGCCGATATCGCCATGATCTTTCAGGAGCCGATGACGTCGCTCAATCCGGTGTTTACCGTGGGCGAGCAGATAGCCGAGTCCATTCGCCTGCATCAGGGGGCGGGGCGTGAAGAGGCGATGGCGGAGGCTAAGCGGATGCTCGATCAGGTTCGCATTCCGGAGGCGAAAGCGATCCTATCTCGCTATCCCCATCAGCTTTCCGGCGGCATGCGCCAGCGTGTGATGATTGCGATGGCGCTCTCGTGTCGCCCGGCGGTGCTGATTGCCGATGAACCGACAACCGCGCTGGACGTCACGATTCAGGCGCAAATCCTGCAGCTGATTAAAGTTCTGCAACAAGAGATGTCGATGGGGGTGATTTTCATCACTCACGATATGGGCGTGGTCGCGGATGTCGCCGATCGTGTGCTGGTGATGTATCAGGGTGAAGGGGTAGAGACCGGCACTGTGGAACAGATCTTCCGCTCGCCGCAGCATCCTTACACGCAGTCATTATTAGCGGCGGTGCCGCAACTTGGGGCAATGAAAGGCCTCCCTTATCCGCGCCGCTTCCCGTTGATCTCTCTGAGCGAGCCAGAAAAGCGTGAGCGGCCTGTCGATCAAAATACGGTGGTCGAGGGAGAGCCCATTTTGCAGGTACGCAATCTGGTCACTCGTTTCCCGTTACGTAGCGGTATCCTTAATCGGGTGACTCGCGAAGTGCATGCGGTGGAAAATGTCAGCTTTGATCTCTGGCCTGGCGAGACGCTGTCGCTGGTCGGTGAGTCGGGCTGCGGCAAATCCACCACCGGACGCGCGCTACTGCGCCTGGTGGAATCGCAGTCCGGCGAGATTATTTTCAACGGTCAGCGAATCGATACGTTGTCCGACAGTCAATTGCAGCCATTGCGCCGCGATATTCAGTTTATTTTTCAGGATCCGTACGCCTCGCTCGACCCACGACAAACCGTGGGGTATTCCATCATGGAGCCGCTGCGCGTCCACGGGTTGTTGCAGGGTAAGGCGGCGGCCGATCGCGTGGCGTGGCTGCTGGAGCGTGTCGGGTTGAAACCTGAACATGCGTGGCGTTACCCGCATGAGTTTTCTGGCGGACAGCGCCAGCGGATCTGTATTGCCCGCGCGCTGGCGCTCAATCCAAAAGTGATTATTGCCGATGAGTCGGTCTCCGCGCTGGATGTGTCGATTCGCGGGCAAATTATCAACCTGCTGCTCGACTTGCAGCGGGAGCTGGGGATTGCCTGGCTGTTCATCTCGCATGATATGGCCGTCGTTGAACGGATCAGCCACCGCGTTGCGGTGATGCACATGGGGCAGATTGTTGAGATCGGCCCACGCGCCGCGCTGTTTGAAGATCCTCAGCATCCGTATACCCGTAAGCTCATGGCGGCGGTTCCGGTTGCCGATCCCGGACATCACCGGCCGCAGCGGGTGCTGCTGTCGGACGATCTGCCCAGCAACATTTACCGGCGCGGCGAAGCGCCAGCACCTGTTTCATTGCAGTTAGTCGGGCCCGGGCATTATGTCGCGCGTCCACAACAAGAAAATGCGCTATTGCGTTTATAACAATCAGGCAGGGTTCAGGAGAAAAAAGATGACAAAATTGCTCGCCCGACATTGGCTGCTGGCATTAGGCGCGACGACCGCGCTGGCGGCGTCCCCGGCGTTTGCCGCGAAAGATGTAGTGGTTGCGGTGGGGTCCAACTTCACCACGCTCGATCCGTATGATGCGAATGACACCTTATCGCAGCAGGTGGCAAAGTCGTTTTATCAGGGGCTGTTTGGCCTTGATAAAGAGATGAAGCTGAAGAACGTGCTGGCAGAGAGCTACACCGTCTCTGACGACGGCCTGGTATATACCCTTAAACTGCGTCAGGGTGTGAAATTCCAGGACGGTACCGACTTTAACGCCGAAGCGGTGAAAATAAACCTCGATCGTGCCAGCGATCCCGCCAATAGCCTCAAGCGTTATAACCTGTATAAAAACATCGCCAAAACAGAGGCCGTCGATCCCGCGACGGTAAAAATCACCCTGAAGCAGCCGTTCTCCGCGTTTATTAATATCCTGGCGCACCCGGCAACGGCGATGATCTCACCGGCCGCGCTGGCGAAATACGGCAAAGAGATTGGCTTCCATCCGGTCGGTACCGGTCCATACGCGCTGGACACCTGGAATCAAACCGATTTTGTGAAGGTGAAGAAATTTGCCGGCTACTGGCAGCCGGGATTACCGAAGCTGGACAGCATCACCTGGCGTCCGGTCACCGATAACAATACCCGTGCGGCGATGCTGCAAACCGGGGAAGCACAGTTTGCCTTCCCGATCCCCTACGAGCAGGCGGCGCTGTTAGAGAAAAACAAAAATCTGCAACTGGTCGCCAGTCCGTCGATCATGCAGCGTTACATCAGCATGAACGTGACGCAAAAGCCGTTCGACAACCCGAAAGTCCGCGAGGCGTTAAACTACGCCATCAACCGTCAGGCGCTGGTGAAAGTGGCGTTTGCCGGCTACGCGACTCCGGCTACCGGCGTGGTGCCGCCGTCGATTGCTTATGCGCAAAGCTACACGGCATGGCCTTACGATCCGGCAAAAGCACGTGAACTGCTGAAAGAAGCGGGTTATCCGAACGGTTTTAGCACCACGCTGTGGTCATCGCACAATCACAGTACCGCCCAGAAAGTGTTGCAGTTTACCCAACAGCAGCTGGCGCAGGTGGGGGTGAAAGTGCAGGTGACGGCGATGGATGCCGGTCAGCGCGCGTCGGAAGTGGAGGGCAAAGGGCAGAAAGAGAGCGGTGTCAGGATGTTCTACACCGGCTGGTCGGCGTCGACCGGTGAAGCCGACTGGGCACTGTCGCCGCTGTTTGCCTCGCAAAACTGGCCGCCAACGCTGTTTAACACGGCGTTCTACAGCAATCCGCAGGTGGATACCGACCTGGCCGACGCGCTGAAAACGACCGATCCGCAAGAGAAAGCGCGGCTGTACAAAGAGGCGCAGGATGTCGTCTGGAAAGAGTCGCCATGGATCCCGCTGGTGGTGGAAAAACTGGTCTCGGCGCACAGTAACAAACTGACTGGTTTCTGGATCATGCCAGATACGGGGTTCAGCTTTGATGATGCAGATTTGAAATAAGCCACAGCGGAAATCGGATGCTTAACTATATCCTCAAACGCCTGCTGGGGTTGATTCCGACCCTGTTCATTGTTGCGGTGTTGGTGTTTTTATTTGTTCACCTGTTGCCCGGTGACCCGGCGCGGCTGATTGCCGGGCCGGAAGCCGACTCGCAGGTGATTGAACTGGTTCGTCAACAGCTCGGTCTCGACAGGCCGCTGCACGTCCAGTTCTGGCATTACATGACTAACGTGTTGCAGGGTGATTTTGGCCTCTCGATGGTTTCCCGTCGGCCGGTCTCGGAAGAGATCGCCAGCCGGTTTATGCCGACGCTGTGGCTGACGTTGACCAGTATGATCTGGGCCGTTCTGTTCGGTATGGCGGCGGGGATTGTCGCGGCGGTATGGCGTAATCGCTGGCCGGATCGCCTCAGCATGACGCTGGCTGTTACCGGGATCTCCTTTCCGGCGTTCGCGCTGGGGATGCTGTTAATGCAGGTGTTCTCTGTGGAGTTAGGCTGGTTGCCGACCGTCGGGGCCGATAGCTGGCAGCACTACATTCTGCCGTCTGTCACCCTTGGCGCGGCGGTGGCCTCGGTGATGGCGCGCTTTACCCGCGCCTCGTTTGTCGATGTGCTCAGTGAAGATTATATGCGCACCGCCAGGGCGAAAGGGGTCAGTGAAACGTGGGTGGTGCTCAAGCACGGACTGCGCAATGCGATGATCCCTGTCGTCACCATGATGGGGTTACAGTTCGGCTTTTTGCTCGGTGGGTCTATCGTGGTCGAAAAGGTCTTCAACTGGCCCGGTCTTGGTCGTCTGCTGGTGGACTCCGTGGAGATGCGTGATTATCCGGTGATCCAGGCGGAAGTCCTGCTGTTCTCACTGGAATTTATTCTTATCAACTTAGTGGTGGATGTGCTGTATGCCGCCATTAACCCGGCTATCAGGTACAAGTAAGGATGCGATTACTTAACTGGCGCCGTCAGGCGATTTTAAATGCCATGCCGAGAGTGAAACCCGAACGGGTGCGCACGCCGTGGCACGAGTTCTGGCGACGTTTTCGTCGTCAGCATGTGGCGTTGATTGCTGGCCTGTTTGTACTGCTGCTGATCCTGGTGGCGATCTTCGCTCGCTGGCTGACGCCATTCGATGCGGAAAACTATTTCGATTATGACAGGTTGAATGATGGGCCGTCGATGATGCACTGGTTCGGCGTGGATTCGCTGGGCAGAGACATCTTCAGCCGTGTGCTGGTTGGCGCGCAAATCTCGCTGGCGGCAGGGGTATTTGCGGTATTGATTGGCGCGGCGATTGGCACCGTACTGGGGCTGCTGGCGGGCTACTATGAAGGCTGGTGGGATCGGTTAATCATGCGCATCTGCGACGTGCTGTTTGCGTTTCCGGGGATCCTGCTGGCGATTGCCGTGGTGGCGGTGTTGGGCAGCGGCATTGCGAACGTCATTATCGCCGTGGCGATCTTCTCCATCCCGGCGTTCGCCCGCCTGGTGCGTGGTAATACGCTGGTGCTGAAACAGCAGACGTTTATCGAGTCGGCGCGCAGCATTGGCGCCAGCGATGCGACCATTATTTTCAGCCATATCTTGCCAGGGACCGTCTCGTCGATTGTGGTCTTTTTTACCATGCGTATTGGCACGTCGATTATCTCTGCGGCAAGTCTGTCTTTTCTGGGACTGGGCGCACAGCCGCCGACGCCGGAGTGGGGCGCGATGCTGAATGAAGCGCGGGCGGATATGGTGATTGCGCCGCATGTGGCGCTGTTCCCGGCGGTGGCAATTTTCCTGACGGTACTGGCGTTTAATCTGTTAGGCGATGGCCTGCGCGACGCGCTGGACCCGAAGATAAAAGGGTGAGCCGTAAGCCTGATAAGACGCGTTAGCGTCGCCATCAGGCATTGCCGGATAGGGCAAATGCCTTATCCGGCCTACGTCATTGAGCGTTAAACCCGCGTGCCCCACAGATCGTACTCGTCGGCGTTTTCCACCTTCACGCGGATCACGTCGCCCGGCTTCACGTTAGTTTCGCCGTTCAGATAGACTGCGCCATCGATTTCCGGGGCGTCGGCCATGCTACGACCAATCGCGCCTTCTTCGTCGACTTCATCGACGATCACCAGAATTTCGCGACCGACTTTCTCCTGCAGACGTTCTGCGGAGATCTGTTGTTGCAGTTGCATAAAGCGGTTCCAGCGCTCTTCTTTCACGTCTTCCGGTACCTGATCCGGCAGCTCATTGGCGCCAGCGCCGTCTACCGGGCTGTATTTGAAGCAGCCTACGCGGTCGAGTCGCGCTTCTGTCAGGAAGTCGAGCAGCATCTGGAAATCGTCTTCCGTTTCACCCGGGAAACCAACAATAAACGTTGAGCGCAGGGTCAGCTCCGGACAGATTTCGCGCCATTGCTTGATGCGCGCCAACTGGCGGTCAACCGAGCCAGGGCGCTTCATCAGCTTCAGAATGCGTGGGCTGGCGTGCTGAAGCGGGATATCCAGGTACGGCAGGATTTTACCTTCCGCCATCAGCGGGATGACGTCGTCAACATGCGGATACGGGTAAACGTAGTGCAGACGCGTCCAGATCCCCAGCTTAGACAACTGTTCACACAGGCTGACCATGCTGGTTTTCACCGGTTCACCGTTATAGAACCCGGTACGATGCTTCACATCCACGCCGTAGGCGGAGGTGTCCTGAGAAATCACGAGGATCTCTTTCACTCCGGCATCGACCAGACGCTTTGCTTCGCTCAGCACATCGCCAACTGGACGGCTAACCAGATCGCCGCGCATGGACGGGATGATGCAGAAGGTGCAGCGATGGTTGCAGCCTTCAGAAATTTTCAGGTAGGCGTAATGACGCGGGGTCAGCTTCACGCCCTGTTCCGGCACCAGGCTCAGGAACGGATTGTGCTTCGGTTTCGGCACGTAGTGGTGAACATGTTCCAGAACCTGTTCATAGCTATGTGGCCCGGTGATTTCCAGCACTTTCGGATGGACTTCACGGATCTGATCTTCTTTCGCGCCCAGACAGCCGGTGACGATCACCTTGCCGTTTTCGTTCAGCGCTTCGCCAATGGCTTCCAGTGATTCCTGTACTGCGCTGTCGATAAAACCGCAGGTATTGACGATCACCATATCGGCGTCGTCGTAACTCGGGACGACATCGTAGCCTTCGGTACGCAGTTCAGTCAGGATTCGTTCCGAATCGACGAGGTTTTTCGGACAGCCGAGGGAAACGAAGCCGATTTTCGGCTGGTGGGTTACTTTGCTCATAGCTTAAAAATTGTTCAGTTATTGGAATGTTCAGGGCAGGGATTCTACAGAGTTCCGCACAAAAATTGTATTGCTATCTCACCCGATAAGCGCGGGAAAGTCCGCATCGGCTTATAGCGACTTTGTAAATTATGTTAATGCTGGGTGAATTATTGATCTCAGGCATCACATTGTACAAAAAATAGCCATACTATTATGTTGCACCATGGCTGGAAGAGGAGGAACGAAGTATGTTCGTTGACAGACTGAGAACCGATCTGCTGAATAAGCTCATCAACGCCAGGATCGACCTCGCTGCGTATCTGCAGCTAAGGATGGCGAAAGGATACATGTCAGTCAGCGAGAATGATCATCTACGTGAGAACTTTTTCGAACTGAACCGCGAGCTGCACGATAAATCGTTGCGCTTGAATCTGCATCTCGATCAGGAAGAATGGGATGCCTTGCACCATGCCGAAGGTGCACTCGCCGCTGCGGCGGTGTGCCTGATGAGCGGACACCACGACTGTCCGAACTTTATTGCCGTCAATGCAGAAAAACTCAATACCTGCCTGACAACCTTAACCCTGAGCATTCAGAGTCTGCAGGCTCATTCAACGCTTGAAGATGCCTGATTTAAGGGGGGAGGCGACTCCCCCTTTCATCGTTAAGTTTTTGTAAAAATGCCTCCCTGACGTTTCTCGCTGACTACGCTTTAACCAGAGTCAACAAGGAGGCGTTATGCGTCGTTCGCTTATCCCATTAATGACATTGCTCATTTTCCCCTGGTTTAGTCAGGCAGAAACGCCTGCGGTCAATGTTGAGGTACTGCAAACCAAACTCGATCATCCGTGGGCGCTGGCGTTTCTGCCGGGCGACAACGGCATGCTGATCACCCTGAGGGGCGGTCAGCTGCGTCACTGGCAGGCCGATAAAGGGCTTTCTGATCCGATCCCTGGCGTACCAACGGTGTGGGCGAGCGGGCAGGGCGGTCTGCTGGACGTGGCGCTGGCACCGGACTTTAGCCAGTCGCGGCGCGTCTGGCTCAGTTTTGCGCAGGCCGATGCGCAGGGCAACGCGGGAACCGCGGTGGGTTATGGTCGACTCAGCGACGATCTTTCGCGGCTGGAAAACTTCCAGACGGTCTTCCGGCAGATGCCAAAACTCTCAACCGGCAATCATTTTGGCGGACGACTGGTGTTTGACGGCAATGGGTATTTGTTCATTGGGCTGGGGGAAAACAACCAACGGCCAACTGCACAGGATCTCGACAAACTGCAGGGTAAAGTGGTGCGTCTGACCGATCAGGGAAAAATCCCTCCGGACAATCCGTTTGTTAATCAGCCTGGCGCGCGCCCGGAAATCTGGTCTTATGGGATCCGCAATCCGCAGGGGATGGCGATGAATCCATGGAGCGATACGCTGTGGCTCAATGAGCACGGGCCACGCGGTGGAGATGAGATCAATATCCCCGAAAAAGGGAAAAATTATGGCTGGCCGCTGGCGACCTGGGGCATCAACTACAGCGGATTTAAGATCCCGGAAGCGCAGGGTGAAAAGGTGGTGGGCACCGAACAGCCCATTTTCTACTGGCAGAAATCGCCTGCCGTCAGCGGGATGGCATTTTATGACCACGATACTTTCCCTCAGTGGCGGCAGAAACTGTTTATTGGCGCACTGAAAGACCAGAATGTGATTGTGATGAACGTGAATGGCAATACGGTAACTGAAGAGGGGCGCATTCTGGGTGAGCGAAAACAGCGGATCCGCGACGTACGCGTCGGGCCCGACGGTTATCTGTATGTCTTAACCGACGAGTCCGACGGCGAGCTGCTTAAAGTCAGCCCCCGTTCTGCCGGGAATCCGTAAGTCGTTTCACCAGTTGCATTTCCTCCTCGCACCAGGGGGATCCGTCAGGCTTCAGTACGTCATGAAACCACAGCGACTGTGGGGTCGGGTGAGATTTATTAACGCCGGGCCACGGGATCCAGGTCTGCGTTTTCCCCTGCACCAGCCCCCAGTGATAGCAACCGGTGTTAAAAGTGCTAAAAAGCGGAAGCTGCTCGCTGAACACGCAGTGGGTATGGCGAGAAAGCCATTCGCTACACAAGACCGGGCGGCCATAAAGAGAAAGGGCATGCAGGATGTCTGACTGCCTGGCCGCAGGAACATAGGCGTGATAGCTGATGATATCCGAGAGTTCCAGCGCTGCGACGTCAATGGGATGCTTAAACGTGCCCCGGCGCTCGTTATCCACATGCCAGGCGCCGATGGTTAACGGCTGCAGTGGATCAACGCTGCGCGCCCAGCGAAAAACGGCATGTACCAGCCGCAGAGCATACTCTTCCAGCGCCACATCCGCTTCGGCGTACTCTTGCGGGGAGAGGAAAACTCCCCGGTTGCCCGGTTCATTGTACAAATCCCAGATTGCAATGCGCGTGTCCCTGGCGAAGTGAGTGAGGATATCGCGAACGTATGCTTCGACCTGCGGCCACTGGTCGGGATCCATCACAATGGCTCTGCCTGGACTGGCAGCGGCCTGGCTGTTATGTACCCCGGGCGTGGGGGCTTTCTGCGGACCGAACCACGGTTCATCACCGGAAAAGCCGCAATCATCCATCAGCGTCAGCATCACCTGAATCCGGTGACGTGCGGCGATCTCCAAAAACGCGTCAATCCGCGCCAGTAATCCCTCCCGGTCGTGTTGCCAGACGATAAACGGCAGGTTGGTCCGCAGAGCGTTATAGCCGTAGCTTTCCGCCCAGGCGAGCTCCTGTTCGATGACCGGTAAGTCGAAGGTGTCGGCTTGCCACATCTCGTTCCAGTTGACAGCGGTTCGTGGCAGATAATTGAACCCACACGCCCATCCATGATGTTCATACCAGGACTGCGCCCGGGTGGTGCTCCATTGTTGCGGCATCGTTGGTCTCCATGCAGATCGTTTGCTTGCTAATGTTTATTAGCTTCGGCCTCGCGGCAACGGCCATCGCGACTTTCTGCAAAGCGCATCACGAATTCAGTTTCGTATTTTGAGAGAGCATGCGGGAGATATAATGCTTTGAAATAAAAAGACAAATTGTATGGATGTGAGTGATGGGTTATTAGTGAATAACAGACGCACGGCGACAGGCCGCGCGTCTGAACGGCTTAGCTGACCGGGATCATGACTGTTTTACGAAACGCCGGACGCTCGCTGAGTTGCTGGTACCAGCGCTCAAGATGCGGACGCGGTGTCCACGTCAGTCCCACGTTGAACAGGTTGTAGACAAACGGCGCGATGGCGATATCACCGGTGCCAAATTCGTTGCCCGAGAACCAGGGTTGGTCGGCCAGCGCCGCATCGAGGATCGCAAACAGCTCGTCGCAGCGTTTCGCCCCCGCATCAATGGCGGCGTTATCGCGCTGTTCCGGCGGTGTTCTCACTAAGCCAAAAAGCACCACACGGTGTGCCGGGCTCAAGGTCTGATTCGCCCAGTCCATCCATTTTTCGCCTTCTGCCCGACGCGCCGGGGCCTCAACCCACAGACGTTTTTGTCCGTACTGCGCGGCCAGGTAACGCACGATGGCGTTGGATTCCCACAGCAGCAGGTCGCTTTCATCATCACGCAGCAAAGGCACCAGACCGTTCGGGTTCATCGCCAGATAATCGGCATCATGGTTCAGGCCAAACTGTCCTCCCGCCAGGATATGATTAAACGGTAATTCCAGTTCTTCGAGCGTCCACAACACTTTTTTGACGTTGGTTGAGTTATTCCGGCCCCACAGCGTAATCATAATTACCCCTCAAAAAATGGACAGCCTCAGGGCTGCGTTCACTCCACATGGTGAGATAAACCCAACATTTACGCAACAGCCAACAAAAAATTCCTCTCCGTGGCGGCATAGCGGGGGGTTATTGCATAAACTTTAAAAACTTTACCAACTTACGGTTCCCTTACGCTTCTTAGTGCGTTATTACTCACCGCACTTATTATACGGTGGTATGACGTATATTTTTTGAATGGATACTCGGGTGGCATTTATGACGCAATACGTTTCTTCCCTTCGTAATTTTGCAGCGGGTTCAGCACTTCTCTTTCTCTTTGCGCCGACGGTGATGGCGGCGGAACAGACCATTGACGCGCCGAGCGTCGATGCGCGCGCGTGGATTTTAATGGATTACGCCAGCGGTAAGGTGCTGGCAGAAGGCAATGCCGATGAGAAACTGGATCCTGCCAGTCTGACGAAAATCATGACCAGCTATGTGGTGGGGCAGGCACTCAAGGCGGGAAAAATTAAACTGACCGACATGGTGACGATAGGCAAAGACGCCTGGGCAACCGGTAACCCGGCGCTGCGCGGCTCCTCGGTCATGTTCCTGAAGCCCGGCGATCAGGTGGCGGTTTCCGATCTCAATAAAGGGGTGATTATTCAGTCCGGCAACGACGCCTGTATCGCGCTTGCAGACTACGTCGCTGGGAGTCAGGAGTCATTTATCGGTCTGATGAATGGCTATGCGAAAAAGCTTGGTTTGACGAACACCACTTTCCAGACGGTTCACGGTCTGGATGCGCCGGGCCAGTTCAGCACCGCGCGCGACATGGCGCTGCTGGGTAAAGCACTGATCCACGATGTGCCGGAAGAGTATGCGATCCATAAAGAGAAAGAGTTCACTTTTAACAAGATTCGCCAGCCCAACCGTAACCGTCTGCTCTGGAGCTCCAGCCTGAACGTTGACGGCATGAAAACAGGCACCACGGCGGGAGCCGGATACAATCTGGTCGCGTCGGCCACCCAGGGCGATATGCGTCTGATTTCGGTGGTATTAGGCACCAAAACTGACCGTATCCGCTTTAATGAATCAGAAAAACTGTTGACCTGGGGTTTCCGCTTCTTTGAGACCGTAACGCCAATCAAACCGGATGCCACCTTCGTGACCCAGCGCGTCTGGTTTGGTGATAAGAGTGAGGTGAATCTGGGGGCAGGCGAAGCCGGTTCCGTGACCATTCCACGTGGTCAACTGAAAAACCTGAAAGCCAGCTTTACGCTGACTGAACCGCAGCTCACCGCGCCGCTGAAAAAAGGCCAGGTGGTCGGGACGATTGACTTCCAGTTGAACGGCAAGTCGATTGAACAGCGTCCGCTGATCGTGATGGAAGCGGTAGAAGAGGGCGGATTCTTTGGCCGGATGTGGGATTTCGTGCTGATGAAATTCCATCAGTGGTTCGGTAGCTGGTTCTCTTAAGCCCTGATAATTGCCGGACAGCGCTGATGCCTGTCCGGCAAATTGCCATTAGTACATTAGCTTAATTCGCTGCGCTTTGGCGAAGCTGACAAACTCATCGTCAGGGCAGCAGTCGCTGACCACGACGTCAAAGTGTTTTAAATCCCCCATCCGCGCCGGACGGACCTTGCCAAATTTGCTGTGATCGACCACCAGCACGTGATGTTGCGCCATCGACATTGCCCAGTGTTTTACCGGCAATTCTTCCAGATTAAAGCAGGTCGCCCCTTTGCTGATATGAACGCCGGCAGCGGAGTAAAAGGCGATATCCGGACAGATATTGTTCAGGGTTTCCTGAGCATCAAGCGGTTTGAAAATCGCATTGCTGGCGTGAAATTCGCCGCCGGAGAGGATCGCCCGACACAGCGGTTTTTCCTGCAACGCCAGAAACGTATTCAGGGAATAGCAGACGGCGGTAAACGGAATATCATTATCGATCGCTTCGATGATCCACGGCGTCGTCGTGCCACAGTCAAAAAACAGCGTCTGATGCGGCTGTACCAGGCTTGCCGCCAGTTGCGCCGCGCGACGTTTTTCTTCCACCAGGCGGGATTTTTGATCGCTGAGCAGATAGTGGCTGGCGCTGCGGGGTTCCAGCACAATATAGCCGCCTAACAGCACCACCGGCGCGCTGTTGTTATTCAGGTCGCGGCGAATGGTCATTTCAGAGACGCCCAGCAGGGTCGCGGCTTCCTTAAGATGGAGTTTATCGCTGCGTTTCAGTGCCTGCAGCAATTGACCAATACGCTCTTCGCGACGTGTTTCCATAATTCCCCTGGATGAATAATTAAGCGCTCTGTCTCTTTCAGAGCGCTTAATATTACTCTTTTTTCCTTCGTCTAGTCACGTACCCAGCCTTTACGAATCGGCAGGGCGAAGCAGATGCGATAACAATGTTGCAGGCCACGATAGAGGGCCGGACCGAATTTTTGCCAGATCATCTGCGCGCTCAGGCAGCCGATCATCCCTGCCAGCAGTCCGCCGAGCATGTCGAGCGGCCAGTGCACGCCAAGATAGACGCGGGACCAGGCGATGGTTACGGCCAACACCATCAACAGAACGCCGGACCAGAGACGATGCCAGAACAAAAACGCCAGTGCGAAGGTAAATATCACCGTGCCGTGATCGCTGGGGAACGAGTCATCTGCCGCATGCTGGAGATAATTGTAGCCAATGTGATCGGCAAACGGACGATCGTGTGGGAACAGGTGTCCCATGAGCCAGGACATCAGCAGGCTAACGACCAGCGCTATCGCCATTTTGACGATCAACTGCCGCTGCGCGCAAACCTGTTCACGCGGTCCCCACAGCCAGAGAACAACGGCTAACAGCGGGACAATATTGATCAGATCTCTGGCGATAAAAATGGCGAGGGAAATCATCCACGATGCCGAGTCCGGCGTGGCATTGATGAAGTAGAACAGCGAATAGTTAATATTTTCCAGCATAGCAGTCAGACTCAGTTCGTTTAATGAAAATCCAGGCAGGCCGAGAATAAAAGTGTCCGTCCACGGGGTAAAGAGGGATTGTCTTATTTACCTGTAAAATGAAGGTGTTTCAGACATCGCTCGTGATTTTTCATTCAGCATAACCGCGTCAACTTAGATTAACCTTAAACCCAGAGGCGGATTTTCATGAGCCGGTAAAAATGTGCGCATTTTGCTTTTGCCACGCATAATTCACTATCTCAGGCGAGGCGCTTTCATTACACTTTGCGCGATTTTTTATTGTCGAAGAGATTGCATGCAAAACCGTTTACAACAAGGTGCCCGTCTTGGACGTCAGGCGCTGCTTTTCCCTCTCTGTCTGGTGCTCTACGAATTCTCTACCTACATTGGTAACGATATGATCCAACCCGGCATGCTGGCGGTGGTGGAACAATATCAGGCGGGGATCGACTGGGTACCGACTTCCATGACCGCCTATCTGGCCGGCGGTATGTTTTTGCAATGGCTGTTAGGGCCGCTGTCGGATCGCATTGGCCGTCGTCCGGTGATGCTAGCGGGCGTGGTGTGGTTTATTGTCACCTGCCTGGCGACGCTGCTGGCGCAAAGCATTGAACAATTTACACTGCTGCGTTTTTTACAGGGCATCAGCCTGTGCTTTATTGGCGCGGTGGGTTATGCGGCGATCCAGGAGTCCTTTGAAGAGGCGGTGTGTATTAAAATCACCGCCCTGATGGCGAACGTCGCGTTGATAGCGCCACTGCTGGGACCGCTGGTGGGCGCGGCCTGGGTGCATGTCCTGCCGTGGGAAGGCATGTTTGTGCTGTTCGCTGCACTGGCGGCGATCGCGTTCTTTGGTCTGCAGCGGGCGATGCCGGAGACCGCCACGCGGATCGGCGAGCCGCTATCCCTGAAGGCGCTGGGTAGTGATTACAGATTGGTGCTGAAAAATGGGCGTTTTGTCGCTGGCGCGCTGGCGCTGGGATTCGTCAGCCTGCCGCTGCTGGCCTGGATTGCCCAGTCACCGATAATCATTATTAGCGGCGAGCAGCTCAGTAGCTACGAGTATGGCCTGCTGCAGGTGCCGATTTTTGGCGCGCTGATTGCCGGGAACCTGGTACTGGCGCGCCTGACGGCACGACGTACGGTGCGTTCGCTGATCATCATGGGCGGCTGGCCGATAGTGCTGGGGCTGATGATCGCCGCAGTGGCAACGGTAGTCGCATCCCATGCGTATCTGTGGATGACGGCGGGGCTGAGCGTATACGCGTTCGGCATCGGCGTGGCCAACGCTGGGCTGGTGCGCCTCACGCTGTTCGCCAGCGACATGAGTAAAGGCACGGTCTCTGCGGCGATGGGAATGCTGCAAATGCTGATCTTTACCGTCGGGATTGAACTGAGCAAGTACGCCTATTTAGGCGGAGGGAACGGCCTGTTCAGCCTGTTTAACCTGGCAAACGGCATTCTGTGGCTGCTGCTGATGTTTATCTTCCTGAAAGATAAACAGGTCGGGAATACGCGGGAAGGGTAATCGCGACATTGTTGGCCCGCTAAGCGCACCGCCGTCAGGTAATAAAGCCGGATGGCGGTGTAAACACCTTATCCGGCCTACTGAATGACGCCAGTCGTCGTCAATTAAACGGCGCTTCGTTCTTCAGGACGCAATCAATGATGTCGAGGACGCCTTCTTTGTTGTTTGAGCCTGCACGATATTTCGCGGCCTTCGCAATCGCATCCGCCGCATTTTCCATTGCAAAACTAAAGCCCGCCTGGCGCAGCATTTCAATATCATTGCCGCCGTCGCCAAACACCACCACGTCGTTATCATCAATTCCCCAGCGCTGCTGGAGCAGACGCAGACCGTTCGCTTTATGTACACCGGGGATAATGAGATCGATGCTGCCATAGCCGGTGTGAACAGGCACCATGATATCACCAATGGCGTCGTGCAGCGCTTGCTGAACTTCCGGGATCCGGTCGTCAGAGATGTTCAGGCCAAATTTGAAAAACACGTCATTGATATTGTCGAAATCATCCACGAATTCGAGGCGGTGATAGTACATGCCAGCGGTGGCTTTCATTTCGTCGTTGTACTCTTTCAGGGTATACGCGCTGTTCTTACCACAGGCGATGATTTCCACATCGGCGCGGGTCAACAGGTGATCGACGATGGCGGTAAAATCGGATTTCGCCAGATCGCCATTGAAGATATCCTGGCCTTCGCTCACCACCCAACCGCCGTTTTCGGCGACAAAGGAGATCTCATGGGCAATCTCAGGAAAGAAAGAGATGAGCTGGTAATACTGGTTGCCGCTGGCGACCGCAAAACGAATGCCCTGGGTTTTCATCTGCTGATACTGCGCCAGAAAACGTTCGCGATTATAGGTCTTTTGATCGCTCAGAAAGGTGCCATCCATATCGACTGCAATTAACTTAATACCCATTTATCCCTTCTCCATCGCAGTTTGCGTAGTTGAATTTGGTTTGGCGACGGCTCTGGCGACAACGGCGGCCAGCAGCACCAGCGCCAGCACCACCAGCATGGCGCTACGTAAACCATAGTGTTCGCCGAGGTAGCCCAGCAGCGGAGGGCCAACAAGAAACGCCAGATAGCCGGTGGTTGCCACGACGCTGACGCGCGTCGGCGCATCCGGTCCCGTGTCGCTGGCCGCAGAAATGGTTAACGGGAAACCGAGCGATGCGCCCAGGCCCCACAGTATCACGGAGACGCCAGCCACCCAGGCGCTGTCGACGAAAATAATCAGACCAATACCGAGCGCGCCCATCAGGGCGCTGGCGCGAACTACCGCCACACGACTGTAGCGATCAATAAACCAGCCGCCGGTAAAGCGCCCGACGGTCATCCCGAGCGTGAACCCTGCGTAAATCAGCGATCCGGAAGTCGGGCTAAACCCGTGACCATCGACCATCAACAGCGGTAGCCAGTCGTTGGCGGACCCTTCAGCAAAGGCCATCGCCAGCACCACAACGCCAATCAGCAGCAACTGAATATCGCGCCAAAAGGGGACGCCTTTTTCCTGGTGATGAGAACCATCGCTGGCGTTTTTGCCCGTCCCGTCGGGAATCGCTTTGATGGCAATAAAAATCGGCGCAATCGCCACCAGCGAAGCCAGCACAATATGCGTGGTTGCCGCGACGCCAAAGGCCGTCAGCGCCATCCCGACGCCTGCGCCCGCCAGCGTGCCGAAGCTGTAAAAACCATGCATCATCGGCAGCACGGTTTTGTTCATCTCACGTTCGACGGCCGCCCCTTCAATATTGATCGCCACTTCTGCGGAACCAAAACTGGCGCCGAATACGCCTAAACCCAGCGCAAACAGCACCGGGGAGGTGAGCCAAAGCGCCAGACTCAGTACCAGCATCCCTACAATCGCGCAGGACATGGTGGTGCGAATCACCTTTCGTGTGCCAAATCGTTTCACCAGCCAGGCCGAACAAAGGATGCCGCTCATCGAACCAATCGAGAGACCAAACAGCACGGCCCCCATTTCCGCCGTCGAAACCGAAAGCGTGTCACGAATGGCAGGCGTACGCGTGGCCCAGGAGGCCATCAGTAGGCCGGGCAAAAAGAAGAACATAAAAAGCGCCCAGGTTCGGCGTTGCAGGGCTTTGCGGGAGGAAGTCAATGTCATCAGGGAAGCACCAGAAGTACAACAATAGCGACAACACTAGCAAGTTTGTGTACATTTGTACATAAATCGGAAGGGGAATTTATGAGCAGACGACCAAACGATCCGCAGCGCCGGGAACGGATACTTCAGGCAACCCTGGAGACAATTGCTGAGCATGGGATCAGTGCTGTAACGCATCGTAAAATCGCCAGCTGTGCAGGGGTTCCACTGGGATCGATGACGTATTACTTCGAGGGTATGGACTCGTTGATTGAAGAGGCGTTCACGCGTTTTACGCGCGATATGGCGCAGCAATATCGTGACTTTTTTGCCGGGGTGACCGGGCCGGAAATGGCCTGCGAATCGATCACCACCCTCATTTACAGTTCAGAAGTGACGACGCCGCGTAATATGGAGCTGATGTATCAGCTGTACGCGATGATGAATCGTAAACCGGCGCTACGAAGTGTGATGCAGGACTGGATGCAAACCAGTCAGACAACCCTTGAGCAGTGGTTTGATCCTATTACCGCCCGGGCGCTGGACGCTTTTATTGAAGGGATGACGCTGCATTTTGTGACTGACCGGACGCCGCTGGATAAAACAGAAATTCGTGAGATGGTAGGGCGGATCGCCAGACGAAACGCCGTGCGGTAACAGAATGCTCTCCGCCAGGCAGCGAAGAGCATTGTTCAGGACGATTACCAGTTATAGCGTATATTCAGACTCCCGTTCAGATCGCTGTATCCGTTATCCCCCGTCTGTCCAGCGGCCTGAAGGCGCACGCTCCACTGACTGGCGATATTTGCCTGAACACCCAGCTTCAGCTCGCCGCGATTGGCCGGTAGATCCTGTTTCACTTGTGCATCGTCAAACGAAACTACGTTATCGTCAGTAGAATGCAGCCAGTTAATCTCGGCAAAAGGCTGGATGAGGTTGGCGCCTGAATGCAATTTCCCCTCGACACGCAGACCGGTTCTGCTGTTCCAGCTGTCGCTGTGCTGACCATCGATGTACGTTCCACTCTGATCGGTCACGCTGTCGGCATCATAGTTTTGCCAGACCACCTGAGCCTGCGGTATCAGGCTGACGGTATTGCCGCTGTCGAGTGCAATATCATAGCGATAGCCTGTTTCCAGCGAGACGGCACTGGCCGTGGAGTCATAATCTTCCCGGCCGATACTGCCATCATCGACACTGTTGTTGAAAATACCGTACTGGTACCAACTGTCGATATAGACACCGCTGTGGGTTTTCGCGTCGGCAAACCAACTGGCGTACAGACCAAGGTTGTAGCCCTGAACATTACCGGATGCGGTGAACTGACTACCGTCTGCGCCACGGTTGCCGGTGCTGTCGGTATCGGCGTTGATATAGCTACCCATTACACCGACGTTCAGATTCTGTAGGCCATTGCTCCATGTGGCGATATCTCCTCCCAACTGGAACTGAGAGTAATGATGGTCGTTATCGATATTACCATCAGCCGCTGTTGACTCGGCCTTACCCGCTTTGAAACGCGCCCAGACGCTACCGTCTGTGGAGTGATACTGACTGCTTTCGCGATCGTAGAGGGTCTGCATCTGCAGATGGCGTGCCATCCACTGGTTGCCAAGATAAGCGCCAATGTCCGGGCGGTACTGTGGGGTGACGGGTGTGTCGCCGCCGTTATCATCACCGCCGCCGTTGTCATCTCCACCATCGTCGTCGCCACCGCCATTGTCGTCATCGCCGCCGCCATTGTCTTCCGCTGCTGAGCGCAGATACCAGTCGCCGCTATCCTCATACAGCCGATATTCATATAATCCGGCCTGTACCTGGTTGCCCTGGGTAAAGGTACCGTCCGAGGTTCCGCTGACTTCCACGACTTCAATACCTTTGTCTGTCTGCGCACCGTCGCCGCCCGCATTGTTGATATACAGCGTGGTGTCGCCAGCGGTGTTGCCGTTGACGATCAGTTTGTCGCTGGCTGAGCTATCGTCCCCCAGTTGGGTATTGAGCGTTAAGGAGCCACCATTGCTGGTGTAATTGCCGTTAATGATCAGTGTGCTGTCGGGTGAGTTATTGCTGGTGTAGCCATGGCTGGTGACCGGCGCATCACCGGTACCACTGAGAAGTTCACCGTCGTTGGTCACATCGCCGTTGACGGTCACCGTATCGTCAAAGCGCAGCGTTCCCTGGTTACTAATATTGCCATTGACCACCGACCGATCGCTGCCGCCAAAGGTCGCACCTTGTGCGATATCAACATTCTGATCGCTGTCGGTTACGCCGACAGAAGCGTCCTCTGCCAGCCAGAGCGTACCTTCCTCAACGAGCGTGTCGCCACTGTAGGTTTCACTGGCACTGAGGATTAATGCGCCGTCCCCCATTTTATCGAGTGATTTTCCATCCCAGCCAGTGGCGCTGTCTGGCGCAACGTCTGTCAGTGGTGTTGCAAGCGTAAAACTCTCGTTTGCATCGTTAATCGTAAAGTTACCGTGTGCCGGGGTGAGGGCGTTATAGCTGTCAGCGTACCAGTTCAACCCATAGGTCAGTTCATACTGCGTATTGTCGGTCCGGCTGATGCGCCCTTCAACGGTGATGAAATCCACCTGATCGGCTGGCATTCCGGCGACGGTGAGTTGATCAAAACTACCGCTGATGGCCTGTTCGGCATCAATAATGGTGACTTCACCGCTATAATCAGGTTCTCCTGTGATGCCGGAAATATTGAGCGTTCCATCGAGACTGGCTTCTTGCGCGATAATTACCGGCGCGCTGGCTGAGAGATCCAGACTGATATCCAGCGTACTTTCTTCATCCTGGATCAACCTATCGACCTGCAGCGAGCTTCCTTCGGCAATTTGTGTGACGCCACCGGCGTGGGTGATCAGATTCTGAGTCAGCGCAAACTGACCTTCCGCATCCAGCAGAAGCCAGCCGCTGTTATCAATATCCCCACTCCCCAGGGCGTCAGTGTCTGTCGCGACCAGCGTCCCGCTGTCGATGTGCGTACCACCGCTGTAGGTGTTGTTACCAGAAAGGATAAGCGTACCATCCCCTTTTTTACTCAGCGTTCTGCCATCCCAGCCGGTTGCGCTTTGTGCATCTACGTCTGCGAGCGTTTGGGTAACCTCGAAGCTTTGGCCTGCGTCCAATGTGAAAGTGCCATGTGCGGGTGTAGACGACAGCGTATTACCCGCATACCAGCTTAAGCCAACGCCAACGTCATATTTTGTGTTGTCATCGGGATCGATCCAGCCACCTAACGCCAGGTAATCCACACTATTTTGACCCATTGAAAGCGTATCGAAGTTTCCTTTGATGGCGCTACTGGCATCAATCAGGGTGAATGACTGAAGTTGTGTATCTGAGGTGATGTCGCTGGTGTCGGGGGCAGAAATCTGCAAATTTCCCGCCAGGGTGATGTCATTACCGGTGATGAGTGCTGAGTCAGGGATGGTGCTCAGGTTGATATCCAGCTCGCTACTTTTTTCCAGCGTCATTTTATCAGCGTCCAGCGTGCTCAGAACGCCATTGTCGCTGTCCTCAGAGAAGATGATTTTTCCCCCGTTATCAAGCGTACTCAATGAGGAAGGGCCTGTCATTTGCCACTCTGATTGTGCCGCCATCGAGATAACCAACGAGGAATTATCTGGACCCAGGTCCTGGTTTATCGATGTCGCGCCTTCAAAATAAGAGCCAGCATCCATCGTGAGATCAATATATCCCCAGCCGCTGTTTACAATATCGCCGACGATATCCATTTTCCCCGTGCCGGTGATGGTGCCCCCCTGGTAAACCAGATTAGGCGTGCTGCTGTTGGTGACTTTCGGGTTCCAGATGGCGACACCGTTATCAGTGAGGATCGTTGTGTCGCCGCTCAAATTTACGATACCGCCTTGCTGGACAACCACGCCATAGCCGTTTTCTTCTAGCGCAGTCATGTCGATGGTCAGGTTCTCACCATTGATGATCCCGGCATCGGTGAAGCTATAGTCACCTATGGCCCACAGGCCATAGGTTCTCTTGTCGCCGCTCATGATGATGTCGGTATTAGAGATATTCAATGTTTGTCCGGAAAATTGGGCCGAGGCGCCATAGCCATTGACGGCATAAATGGTATTGCGGTTATCTGCGGTACCGTTGAAATTAAAGACGCCTGTTTCACTCCCCCCCAAACCGTCATAACCGATACAGATACCGTTGGTCTTGCCGCTGGCACCGACCTCCCGGCCGTCCACAATGCTGCCAGCCCCGATGGAAACGACAAGCGAGTCGTCGCCGCTCTGTGCTGTGATACCGGTAGACTGCGCGGTTTTTACCGTGAGTTCATCGGCGGTGAAACTTCCACCAAGGATCCAGATGGTCGTGGATGAGCCGTCGGCACTGACGCTGCTGCCTGAACCCAGATCCATCGTGCCACTTTCCTGTTGGATCCCATAAACATTGGCACCGGTGACATCTATTGTCAGGTCGTCGGCTTTGAAGATGGCGTCCGGGTAAGAAGACTGAATGATGCCGAAGCCGCTGGTGTATCCCGTTTCACTAATAGTTGAACCCGTGCCGAGGTCAACGTAGCCGCCAGAGATATCGACGCCGTGAAAATAAGAATTCCCTGAGTAGGTGGTTGTGGACGTGATGGCAAGGTCGGTTGCCGTAAATGACGAGCCTGTCGACGCACTTATGCCATAGCTATAACTGATATTTCCTGAAAGATTTATGCTGCTGCCTGCGCCAATATCCGCAGTGCTGTCACCGACGACCTGAATGCCACTGAAACTATAACCTGAACCGGTAATATCGATTTTGAGGTTATTGGCATTCAGAGCGCTGCCTGGTTTGAGGGTTAATCCGGTAGCCGATGAATTACTGTTAAGCGCAATATGTGTATTATCCCCAAGATTCGCCTCAGACTCATCGAGGTAAATACCGTAAGCCTGGCCTTTATCAACAGTGACATTAACCGTCGCATTATCAGCACTAAAATTACCATCATTGTTATTTAAGTAAATACCATAGGCATTACTTGTCGCGGATTTTACGGTTATGACACTATTTTTCCCTAAATTAATCAAGCCTTGAGTATTGTACGCATAAATACCATAGGCGCTTTTCTGTGCACTGACATTAATCTGAAGATTATCAGCGTCAATAGCCGTTAACGGATTATTTTTATCAATATCGATACCAAAGGTACCGCTATTGGTTATCGTCCCTGTGTCGACGACATTGATGACCGTGCCGGAACCCAGATTGTTCGTTTCGTTATTGTCCAACTTCATACCTATGGAACCGGAATCACCGCTCACGTTCACCGTGGCATGACCGTCGATTTGCACACCGCTGCCACCGGTTTCGGTACTGTCTATGCCAATGCCTCCCTCGGTTGATGTGACCACATCGCCATCCTGTAAAGCAATACTGGCGCCGCTTTGCGGCCCTAATTCCGCAGCCATAGAGGCCGTGGCGGCGAGCATCAATGCCATGCCTAATCCTGATGCACGAACCTGACTTTTGATTCTGCTGTTGCCGTGGGAGAGTTCAGACGCGACAACGAACATATTTTTCGCGTGGCTCCAGATAATGTTATAGCTACGATTCATTTTTTACGTCCTGTAAATCTAATTCAGGATAATGATGTATTATCCTTGAGTGATGAAAACGAATGATTTATCCAGTCCCTCACGCAAAGATTCGTTCAATTTATTGACGATGAGGTGTAATAGAATAAGAAGATTATTAGATGTTGTTTAACCATTAATTTTATTAAAGTAATCTATTGCAAAAATGCGCAGAAAAACACCCGAGATCATTGATTTTAATCAAACTGAGGTCAAAGTTATATGGTTGTAAGGTGAGGTGGTTTGAAGATATATTTTTTGTCTATTTTTTAGTGGTTGAGTATATATATATCGTATACGCCATGCTGGTTATTATTGCTGACTTTACTGTTAGACGTTTGATTAATAAATAAGGAGGGTAGTTTTACCCGAACTCATTGCTGAAAGCGTCGATGGAGGAGTGGTGCCTGAGTGGCAGATCGGTGTATGCCCTGCCTGACTCATTTCGCAGAAATGAGGGACGTGGTGGCATGTTGGTCGAAAGCGGTACTGCCATGCCAGGGGCTGAACTTCAGGCAACAAAAAACCCATCAACCTTGAACCAAAACGGCGGGGTTGATGGGCTCCACAAATTGGGGACATCAAAGAAAAGCAGTGGCAATAGTTATGACTGACGCCTTGAGGAAAAGTTCTACGTATTTGCAAAAAATTTTCACTTAAGGGACAACTTCAGTTTTATCCTAAGCCTGGCCAGATGATGATGATGAGTGTCCCCGCCAGCGTCAGCAGCACGTTGGCTATCGCGTAGGTGCCCGCGTAACCCAGCGCCGGGATATTGCTACGCGCGGTATCGCTGATAATTTCCATTGCCGGTGCGCAGGTACGTGCCCCCATCATGGCGCCAAAAAGGAGCGCCCGGTTCATGCGCAGGACATAGGCGCCGAACAGGAAGCAAATGATCACCGGCACCAGGCTGACGATCAGCCCAGCAATCAGCATTTGACCGCCAATCGTCCCTAACCCCTGACCGATGCCGCTGCCCGCACTTAAGCCAACGCCCGCCATAAAGACCATCAGGCCGAACTCTTTCACCATGTTCAGCGCGCCCTGCGGGATGTAGCCAAACGTGGGATGGTTAGCACGCAGGAAGCCCAGCATGATCCCGGCGAACAGCAATCCAGCGGCGTTACCGATGCCGAAACTGAAGTTACTGAACTGGAAGGTGATCATGCCGATCATCAGACCAATAATGAAGAATGCACAGAAGGCCAGCAGATCGGTTACCTGGCTGTGAATCGAGATAAAGCCAATGCGATCGGCGATCGTTTTCACCCGACGCGCATCGCCGCTGACCTGCAATACGTCGCCTTTATTGAGCACTACGTTGTCATCAATCGGCATTTCAATCTGCGAACGAATCACGCGGTTCAGGAAGCAGCCGTGATCGGTTAGCTTCAGTTGAGCAAGACGGCGTCCTACTGCATTGTGGTTTTTCACCACGATCTCTTCCGTGACGATCCGCATGTCGAGCAGGTCGCGGTCGAAAACCTCTTTGCCGTTACGAAAGCTGGGGTCGAGTCGGGCATGCGCATCCGGATAGCCGACCAGTGCGATTTCGTCACCCATCTGCAGTACGGCGTCGCCGTCCGGGTTTGCCAGAATACCGTTACGACGGATACGTTCAATGTAGCAGCCGGTCGCACGGTAAATGCCGAGCTCACGCAGGTTCTTTCCGTCCGTCCAGGCGACCAGCTCCGGGCCGACGCGATAAGCACGAATAACCGGCAGGTACACCTTCCGGTTCGTATCGGTATCCAGACCGCGTTCACGGGCGATTTGCTGGGCGCTGGTTTGCAGATCCTGATGCTGTAATTTTGGCAGATAGCGTGCGCCGACGATCAGGCTGACCAGACCGATCAGGTAGGTCAGCGCGTAGCCCAGGCTCAGGTTATCCAGTGCCCGGGAAAGCTGTGCGCTCTCCATTCCGAAATGGCGCAGCGTATCGCCAGCACCAACCAGAACCGGGGTAGACGTCATTGAGCCAGCCAGCATACCGGCCGTCAGGCCGATGTCCCAGCCAAATAGCTTACCCAGCCCCAGGGCGATCAGCAGCGCGCTGCCGACCATCACCAGAGCCAGCATCAGGTAATTCTTCCCGTCCCGAAAAAAAATGGAAAAAAAGTTAGGACCCGCTTCAACGCCGACACAAAAAATAAACAGCATAAAGCCCAGGTTCAGTGCGTCAGTGTTAATACTGAAATGCTGCTGCCCTAATAAGAGAGAGACGACTAAAACGCCAATGGAATTACCCAGTTGGATGGAGCCCAGACGCAATTTACCGAGACACAGGCCGAGAGCCAGTACTACGAATAATAACAGGATGTAATTCCCATTTAACAAATCGGCGACGTTTATATTCACGGAGACTAACTTCTTGTTTACGAGTAAGCTGTTGAAAGAAATGGTAATTTAGGCTACTGTTTTTGCCATCAAATAAGGGTGATTGTGACATATTCACGGCCCAAATATAAGCGGCACAACAATATAATCTGGCTAGTTTAATCTCATTACGTATCAACGGCTATAAGAATCGTGTTGGCGTATTTTGGCACGGAATGCTGAACGGCTTTATCTGACTGGACGCCTTTGGCGAAAAGTGTGTTCGATAGAGACAGTGTCAGGAGAAATGATTGAAATATAAACATGGTTGGGTAGGAGCGGTCTGCTGCTTTGTGCTCTTTGTGGTTGTCTGTCTTTTTCTGACGATGCACATGAAAGGGGCATTTCGGGCAGCCGGGCATCCTGAAATTGGGCTACTGTTTTTTACGCTGCCAGGCGCGGTCGCCAGTTTTTGCTCTCATCGCCGGGAGGTGATTAAACCGCTCCTTGGTGCGATGCTTGCAGCACCTTGTTGTTTGCTGCTTACGCGTCTTTTCTTTACGCCCACTCGCTCGCTGTGGCAGGAGATGGCGTGGTTATTCAGCGCGGTGTTCTGGTGTGCTTTGGGAGCCTTATGCTTCCTGTTCATCAGCAGTTTGTTCAGGCCGCGACAGCGTAAAAACCAATAACGCCCTCCGGAGAGGGCGTTTTTACATCACTCACAGCACTCAGGCGAACAGATTCAAATTCTCTTTCGCCCAGGCTTCAAAATCGGTGCAACCGCCGATGTGTTTCTGATCAACAAAAATCTGCGGCACGGTCTCAACCGGTTTGCCTACGGTCTTTTCCAGGTCCGCTTTGGTGATACCTTCCGCATGGATGTCGATGTAGCGATAGTTGAAATCATCGCGTTCGTTGCTCAGTTTCTCTGCCAGTTCTTTTGCGCGTACACAGTAAGGGCAACCCGGGCGACCAAAAATAACGGTGAACATTGTAGTCTCTCTCCTCGAACTCAAAGCCTGACGGCGAATGGCTGCTATGATGACGCTAATCGTCAGTCTTGAACAGTAGGTTGCACCTTTTACTTCGATACATTTAGTCTATATCTGTTAAACACATTCACGCTGAACGCCTTACACTATGTCTCACAAAAGAGGGCTTCCTGTGCGTATGACCGGCGCGTTACCGAAAAGTGTATTGATTCTGGAAATGGTAGGTATGGTGCTTCTGGCGCTGGCTTTGCTGTCGCTGAACCACTACCTGACGCTTCCCGCCCCGTTTAACAGCGCGTTAGCGGTCATTATCATGCTTTTTTTGGGCGTACTGCTAATGATCCCCGCCGCGCTGGCATTCGTCTGGCAAGTCGCACAGAGACTGGCGCCACAGTTGATGAAGCCCCCATCCGATTCATCCCGTTCAGACAGAGAAAAAGAGAATGACTCCAACCATTAACCTTCTGCGTCGTCACCGTTCGATTCGTCATTTTACCGATCAACCGATTACGCCTGAACAGCGAGAGGCGATTCTGGCGGCCGCTCAGGCGACCTCCAGCTCCAGCTTTTTGCAGTGCACGTCTATTATTCGTATTACGGATCCGGCGCTACGTGACGCGCTGGTGCCATTAACCGGCGGTCAACAGCACGTCGCGCAGGCCGCTGAGTTTTGGGTCTTCTGCGCAGACTTCAATCGTCATCTGCAGATTTGCCCTGACGCGCAATTAGGTCTGGCAGAGCAGTTGCTGCTGGGTGTGGTTGATACGGCGATGATGGCGCAAAACGCGCTGACGGCGGCGGAATCGTTGGGGCTGGGCGGCGTTTATATCGGCGGCTTACGTAATAACATCGAATCGGTCACGGAATTGCTGACGCTGCCGAAGCACGTACTGCCGCTGTTTGGGCTGTGCCTGGGGTGGCCTGCCGATAATCCGGATCTTAAGCCGCGCCTGCCTGCCGCGATTGTGATGCACGAAAACCACTACCAGCCGCTCGACAGGGACGCGCTGGCTGATTATGACGAACAGCTCGCGCAGTATTATCTCAGCCGCGGCAGCAATACCCGCCGTGACACCTGGAGCGATCATATTCGCCGCACGCTGATTAAGGAAAATCGTCCCTTTATCCTGGAATATTTACATAAACAGGGGTGGGCCACGCGCTAAAAATTCCGCCGCTGTGTATGATACGCGGGATAGTGATCGAGTGATGCTGAGAGGTGCAGGGTGAAAATTGCCATATTGTCCCGGGATGGAACGCTCTATTCGTGTAAGCGCCTGCGTGAAGCGGCGATAGCGCGCGGCCATCTGGTTGAAATACTCGATCCACTTTCCTGTTATATGAACATCAATCCGGCGGCGTCCTCAATTCATTATAAAGGACGCAAGCTGCCTCATTTTGATGCCGTCATTCCGCGTATCGGTTCGGCGATCACCTTTTATGGTACGGCGGCGCTACGCCAGTTTGAGATGCTGGGCAGCTATCCGTTGAACGAATCTGTGGCAATTACCCGCGCCCGCGATAAGCTACGCTCGCTGCAATTGCTGGCGCGCCAGGGTATCGATCTTCCGATTACCGGCATTGCGCACTCGCCGGATGATACCAGCGATCTGATCGATATGGTCGGTGGCGCGCCGCTGGTGGTGAAACTGGTGGAAGGAACGCAGGGGATTGGCGTGGTGCTGGCGGAAACCCGTCAGGCTGCTGAGAGCGTCGTGGATGCTTTCCGGGGGCTTAACGCCCACATTCTGGTTCAGGAATATATTAAAGAGGCCAAAGGTCGCGATATTCGCTGTCTGGTGGTGGGGGATGAGGTGGTCGCGGCCATCGAACGACGGGCGAAGGACGGCGATTTTCGTTCTAATCTGCATCGCGGCGGCGTGGCCTGCGTTGCCAACATTACTCCCCGTGAGCGCAAGATTGCGATTAAAGCCGCGCAGACAATGGGGCTTGATGTCGCTGGTGTTGATATTTTACGCGCCGAGCGCGGCCCGCTGGTGATGGAAGTGAACGCCTCTCCGGGTCTGGAAGGGATCGAAAAAACCACCGGTATCGATATCGCCGGGCGCATGATTCAGTGGATCGAACGCCACGCGACGGCTGAATTTTGTCTCAAAACGGGTGGCTAGTCTTAATATCGCCGATGATCGTGGCATGACGAACACTTTTTGCGTAAGCTGTGCCGGTATTTTTTCATCGTAAGAGGTAGCACATTATTATGACAGAATTGGTCGTTCCCACTCTGGATACGTTGCGGCAATGGCTCGACGACCTGGGCATGAGTTTTTTTGAATGTGATACCTGTCAGGCACTGCATTTACCGCACATGCAAAATTTTGACGGCATCTACGATGCGAAATTAGATCTCGTCGATAATACGCTGCTGTTTTCTGCGATGGCGGAAGTGAGGCCTTCTGCGTTACTGCCGCTGGCGGCGGATCTGTCTGCCATCAATGCCAGTTCCCTCACCGTGAAAGCGTTTCTGGATATGCAGGATGATAATCTGCCAAAGCTGGTGGTTTGCCAGTCTTTATCCGTTATGCAGGGGGTGACCTACGCGCAGTTCGAGTGGTTTGTGCGTCAGAGCGAAGAGCAGATATCCATGGTCATTCTTGAAGCGGGCGCGCACCAGATGCTGTTTACCGCCGAAGAAGACGCGCAAAAAAGCAGCGTTGAGAACCATTTTCTTCACTGATTTTAACGTGAAGTATGACGCGTATAGCGCAGTCGCTGCCAGAGCGGCTGCGGTTTACGTTCTTTTATTCTGCATTTAACCTTTCTTTAAAGAATTATTCACCTCCTTTCCCGCCGTTTCGCTTTATCACATAGACATAAATTGCATAAAAAATTGATAAAAGGCGTTTTTTAATCTGGGCTATAGCCTGAAACCCTGGCTAAAGTTATTCTTGCGAAGCTTCATTACAGCGAGCAATAACGGTCGGGGGAGCGTCCACTCTTCCTGGTTTTTGCCGAATGACAAACTATGCACGTTTCTTGCATAGCATTGAGTGCAACTTTTTTGGTTCGTTTGTTAACGAACTTTGATAAGGAAAGAGATTATGACCGCCTTAAATAAAAAATGGCTATCGGGTCTGGTTGCGGGTGCTCTGATGGCCGTCTCTGCCGGCACGCTCGCTGCGGAACAAAAAACACTCCATATCTATAACTGGTCTGACTATATTGCGCCGGATACGGTCGCTAATTTTGAAAAAGAGACCGGCATCAAAGTGGTCTATGACGTTTTTGACTCCAACGAAGTACTTGAAGGCAAACTGATGGCAGGCAGCACCGGTTTTGACCTGGTCGTGCCTTCCGCGAGCTTCCTTGAACGTCAGCTGACGGCAGGCGTTTTCCAGCCGCTGGATAAGAGCAAACTGCCGGGCTGGAAAAATCTCGATCCGGAACTGCTGAAACTGGTCGCCAAACACGACCCGGACAATAAATTTGCGATGCCGTATATGTGGGCGACCACCGGTATTGGCTACAACGTCGATAAAGTGAAAGCGGTGCTCGGCGCTGATGCCCCGGTTAATAGCTGGGATCTGGTGCTGAAGCCGGAAAATCTTGAAAAGCTCAAGAGCTGCGGCGTCTCTTTCCTCGATGCGCCAGAAGAGGTGTTTGCCACCGTGCTGAACTATCTGGGTAAAGATCCGAACAGCACCAAAGCGGACGACTATACCGGACCGGCTACCGACCTGCTGCTCAAGCTGCGGCCGAATATCCGTTACTTCCACTCTTCGCAGTACATCAACGACCTGGCTAACGGCGATACCTGCGTGGCGATCGGCTGGGCAGGGGATGTCTGGCAGGCCGCCAACCGGGCGAAAGAGGCGAAGAATGGCGTCAATATCTCCTTCTCGATTCCGAAGGAAGGGGCGATGGCCTTCTTTGACGTCTTCGCGATGCCGGCAGATGCCAAAAATAAAGACGAGGCCTATCAGTTCCTCAACTATCTGTTGCGCCCGGACGTGATTGCGCATATCTCTGACCACGTGTTCTACGCGAATGCCAACAAAGAGGCCACAGCGCTGGTGAGCCCAGAAGTGCGTGATAATCCAGGCATTTATCCGCCAGCAGACGTGCGCGCGAAGATGTTCACCCTGAAAGTTCAGGATCCGAAGATTGACCGCGTCCGTACGCGTGCCTGGACCAAGGTGAAGAGCGGTAAATAATCCGCCGTTGAAGTAGGCCGGGCAAGCGAAGCGCTCCCGGCAACAGGCGCACCGTTCTGGTGCGCCTGCACCATGATTTGTTTCTGCCGGAGAGCACCCCGTGAATGATGCCACCCCACGCCCGCAGGCGAAAACCCGTAAAGCGCTGACGCCGCTCCTCGAAATCCGCAACCTGACCAAATCCTTCGATGGTCAGCACGCTGTTGATGACGTAAGTCTGACTATCTATAAAGGTGAAATCTTTGCCCTGCTGGGCGCATCAGGCTGTGGGAAATCCACGCTGCTGCGCATGCTGGCGGGGTTTGAGCAACCCACCACCGGACAAATCATGCTGGATGGCGTCGACCTGTCCCAGGTGCCGCCTTATTTACGTCCTATCAATATGATGTTTCAGTCCTATGCGCTGTTTCCCCATATGACGGTGGAACAGAATATCGCCTTTGGCCTGAAGCAGGACAAACTGCCGAAAGCAGAAATTGCCAGTCGGGTCGAAGAGATGCTGGGGCTGGTGCATATGCAGGAGTTCGCTAAACGCAAACCGCATCAGCTTTCCGGCGGTCAGCGTCAGCGTGTGGCGCTGGCGCGAAGCCTGGCAAAACGGCCTAAACTTCTGCTGCTTGACGAGCCAATGGGCGCACTGGATAAAAAGCTGCGTGACCGTATGCAGCTCGAAGTGGTCGATATCCTTGAGCGCGTCGGCGTAACCTGCGTAATGGTGACGCACGACCAGGAAGAGGCGATGACCATGGCCGGGCGTATTGCCATCATGAACCGCGGTAAGTTTGTGCAAATCGGTGAGCCGGAAGAGATTTACGAGCATCCGACCACTCGTTACAGCGCGGAGTTTATCGGTTCAGTCAACGTGTTTGAGGGCGTGCTTAAAGAGCGCCAGGAAGAGGGCCTGGTGCTCTATTCCCCTGGACTGGTGCATCCGCTGAAGGTCGATCCGGATGCGTCGGTGGTGGATAACGTGCCGGTGCACGTGGCGCTGCGCCCGGAAAAGATCATGCTGTGCGAAGAGCCGCCTGCCGACGGTTTTAACTTCGCCGTCGGCGAAGTGGTGCACATTGCCTATCTTGGCGATCTCTCCATCTATCACGTTCGCCTGAAAAGCGGACAGATGATCAGCGCCCAGTTGCAAAACGCTCACCGTTATCGCAAAGGTCTGCCGACCTGGGGCGATGAGGTACGTTTGTGCTGGGATGCGGACAGTTGTGTGGTGTTGACGGTTTAAGGAGCGAAGATGAGTACACTTGAACCTCCGGCACGCGTAGAAAAACCAGGCGGCTTTACGTTCTGGCTGGCGCGCGTACAGATGAAGCACGGGCGCAAACTGGTGATAGCGCTGCCTTACGTCTGGTTGATCTTGCTGTTTCTGCTGCCTTTTCTGATCGTTTTTAAAATCAGTCTGGCGGAGATGGCGCGGGCGATACCACCGTATACGGAACTGATGGCGTGGGCCGACGGGCAGCTGTCGATCACCCTTAATCTCGGTAATTTCCTGCAGCTGACGGACGATCCGCTCTATTTTGATGCCTATCTGCAGTCGCTACAGGTGGCGGGGATCTCGACGCTCTGCTGTCTGCTGTTGGGCTATCCGCTGGCGTGGGCGGTGGCGCACAGCAAGCCGTCAACGCGTAATATTCTGCTGCTGCTGGTGATCCTGCCGTCGTGGACCTCGTTTTTGATCCGCGTATATGCCTGGATGGGGATCCTGAAAAATAATGGCGTGTTGAATAACTTTCTGCTGTGGCTGGGGGTCATCGACCAGCCGCTGACCATTCTGCACACCAATCTGGCGGTGTATATCGGCATTGTGTACGCCTATCTGCCGTTCATGGTGCTGCCGATTTATACCGCGCTGACGCGGATTGATTACTCGCTGGTGGAAGCGTCGCTGGATCTGGGCGCGCGTCCGCTGAAAACGTTCTTTAGCGTGATCGTCCCGCTGACCAAAGGCGGCATTATTGCCGGTTCTATGCTGGTGTTCATTCCGGCAGTGGGCGAGTTTGTGATCCCGGAACTGCTCGGCGGACCAGACAGCATCATGATTGGTCGCGTGCTGTGGCAAGAGTTCTTTAACAACCGCGACTGGCCGGTGGCATCTGCGGTTGCGATTGTGATGTTGCTGCTGCTGATCGTCCCGATTATGTGGTTCCACAAACATCAGCAAAAAAGCGGAGGGGTCCACGGATGAACAACTTACCGGTAATTCGTTCGCCCTGGCGCATTGTGATTCTGGTGCTCGGATTTACCTTCCTGTATGCGCCGATGCTGATGCTGGTCATCTACTCGTTTAACAGTTCCAAACTGGTCACGGTGTGGGCAGGATGGTCAACGCGCTGGTACGGCGAACTGTTCCGCGATAGCGCAATGATGAGCGCGGTGGGGTTAAGTCTGACCATCGCCGCCTGCGCGGCGACCATGGCGGCGATACTCGGCACGATTGCTGCGGTGGTGATGGTGCGTTTTGGCCGCTTTCGCGGGTCGAACGGCTTTGCCTTTATGATCACCGCGCCGCTGGTGATGCCGGATGTGATCACCGGGCTCTCCCTGTTGCTGCTGTTTGTCGCGCTGGGACACGCTATTGGCTGGCCGTCGGATCGTGGCATGTTGACTATCTGGCTGGCGCACGTCACGTTCTGTACGGCGTATGTGGCGGTGGTGATCTCCTCGCGCCTGCGTGAACTGGATCGCTCCATTGAGGAAGCGGCGATGGATCTGGGGGCGACGCCGCTGAAGGTGTTCTTTGTGATTACGCTGCCGATGATTATGCCAGCGGTAGTCTCCGGCTGGCTGCTGGCGTTCACGTTGTCACTGGATGACCTGGTCATTGCCAGCTTTGTCTCCGGGCCGGGCGCGACCACATTACCGATGCTGGTTTTCTCCAGCGTGCGGATGGGCGTTAACCCGGAAATCAACGCCCTGGCGACGCTGATCCTCGGTGTGGTCGGAATTGTCGGTTTTATCGCCTGGTATCTGATGGCCCGCACGGAAAAACAGCGGATCCGCGATATCCAGCGTGCAAGACGTGACTGAAGACACTAAAATCTGCCAACCTGGCTACATAATGCCGCGCCCGTCGCGGCATTGTTTTCATGGAAGACGATTCGTTGGGATTTTTTAAAAAATCATCCTCATCACATGCCCGCCTGAATGTGCCTGCGCTGGTGCAGGTGGCGGCGCTCGCCATTATTATGATCCGTGGGCTCGACCTGCTGATGATCTTTAACACGCTTGGCGTTCGCGGACTGGCTGAGTTTATCCATCGCAGTGTGCAGACCTGGAATTTGACGCTGGTTTTTCTGGGCAGTCTGGTGCTGGTGTTTGTGGAGATCGGCTGCGCGTTTTCACTGGTGAAGGGGCGTAACTGGGCGCGGTGGGTGTATCTCCTCACGCAGGTGATTGCCGCAGGCTATTTGTGGGCGGCCTCGTTGGGCTACGGTTATCCCGAACTGTTCAGTATTGCCGGTGAGTCAAAGCGGGAGATACTGCGTACGCTGATGATGCAAAAGTTGCCCGATATGCTGGTGCTGTTATTACTGTTTGTGCCCGCGGCCAGTCGTCGCTTCTTCCGCTTACAATAATGTGTATAATCCTCGCCCCTGTTTAGATAAAGGTTTCTGTATGCAGTGCGCACTCTATGACGCCGGTCGCTGTCGTTCCTGTCAGTGGATCACGCAACCCGTTGGCGAGCAACTCACCGCCAAAACCACCGATCTGCAAAATCTGCTTGCCGGTTTTCCGGTCGGGGAGTGGTGCGCGCCGGTCAGCGGCCCGGAGCAGGCGTTTCGCAATAAAGCGAAGATGGTGGTCAGCGGCAGTGTGGAAAAACCGTTGCTGGGCATGTTGCATCGCGATGGTACGCCAGAGGATCTGTGCGATTGTCCGCTCTATCCGGCCTCGTTTGCGCCGGTGTTTGCCGTGCTGAAACCGTTTATAGCGCGTGCCGGACTTACTCCCTACAACGTGGCGCGCAAGCGTGGAGAGCTTAAGTACCTTCTGCTGACGGAAAGTCAGTTTGATGGCGGTATGATGCTGCGCTTTGTTCTGCGTTCCGACAGCAAACTGGCGCAGTTGCGTGCTGCGTTGCCGTGGTTGCAGGCGCAACTGCCGCAACTGAAGGTCATCAGCGTCAATCTTCAGCCCGTGCATATGGCGATTATGGAAGGGGAGACAGAAATCTTCCTGACTGAACAGCAGGCGCTGGCGGAGCGGTTTAACGACGTGCCGCTGTGGATCCGCCCGCACAGTTTCTTCCAGACCAACCCGGCGGTGGCAAGCCAACTGTATGCCACGGCGCGTGACTGGGTACGACAGTTGCCGGTGAATCACATGTGGGATCTGTTCTGTGGCGTCGGCGGTTTTGGTCTGCACTGCGCGACGCCGCAGATGCAGTTGACGGGAATTGAAATTGCCCCGGAAGCCATTGCCTGTGCGAAGCAGTCAGCGGCGGAACTGGGCTTAACCCATCTTCATTTTCAGGCGCTGGATTCGACGCAGTTTGCCACCGGGCAGGGGGGCGGGCCGGATCTGGTGTTGGTGAATCCGCCGCGACGCGGAATCGGCAAGCCGCTTTGCGATTACCTGGGACAGATGGCGCCGCCGTTCATTATCTATTCCAGCTGTAATGCGCAGACGATGGCGAAAGATATTGCCGCATTGCCGGGCTATCGCATTGAACGGGTACAGCTTTTCGATATGTTTCCACATACCGCGCATTATGAAGTGCTGACATTGTTGTTGAAGGATTAGTCACGGTTTGCCGGATGGCGACGCTGGCCCCTTATCCGGCCTGCGTGTGATGTGTATTTTGCAGGCCTGACAAGCGTAGCGTTGTCAGGCCTTCTACCGCCAGCGATTCGACTTACTGCGGGAACCACTGGTCGTTGATTTTTTGGTACGTACCGTCGGCCTTGATCGCCGCCAGCGCAGCGTTCAGTTTATCCAGCAGCACGGTATTATCCGGGTGAACCGCGATGCCGAGGCCGGTACCGAAGTACTGCGGATCGGTGACTTTCTCGGTTGCTACACCCAACTGCGGGTTGGTTTTCAGCCACTCGTTCACCACGGCGGTATCACCGAATACGCCATCAATGCGGCCATTTTTCAGGTCGATAAACGCATTCTGATAGCTGTCATAGGCCACGGTTTTCACTTCCGGGTGCTTGTCCTGCAAGTATTTCTGGTGAGTGGTACCGTTTTCCATCCCGATACGTTTACCTTTCAGATCGGCAAAGGTTTTGTAGGTATCTTTCTTCGAAATCACCAGCGCCGAGTTGGCATAGTAGGGGGTCGTAAACGCCACCTGTTTGCTCCGCTCTGGGGTGATATCCATACCGGAAATCACGGCGTCATATTTCTTGAACTTGAGCGCCGGGATCAGGCTGTCAAACGCATGGTTGGTGAAAGTACATTCTGCCTGCATTTGTTTGCACAAGGCTTTTGCCAGATCGAGGTCGAAGCCGACGATTTGGTTATTGGCATCCATAGATTCGAACGGTGGATAGGTCGCAGAGACGCCAAAACTGATTTTTTCAGCGGCAGAGGCACCGACGGCGAAAGAGGCAAGTAATGCGGCCAGAACTAACTTTTTCATGGTTGGACTCCCGTTATGATGAGGCGCCGTTTCTGCGGCATGGATTTACAATGCCAGTAATTGAATTTATATGCAATAAAAATGATTAACTATTTTTTCGTTAAATAAAAAAAGACGGACAGTTTAGAAACTTGTCCGTCTTGTTGATTGTGTTTTATGCAATAAAGTGCTTAGTTTCGGCGCTCGAAAGCCAGCGCTTTGCGCTCGATCAGACGCATCATTAACGTCAACAGGCCATTGACGATCAGGTAGATGACTCCTGCTGCGCCGAACACCATCACATCATAGGTGCGACCGTACAGCAGCTGGCCGTAGCCCATCACTTCCATCAGCGTGATGGTATACGCCAGAGAGGTACTCTTGAACACCAGTACCACTTCGTTGGAATACGAGGAGAGGGCGCGTTTAAAGGCATACGGCAACAGGATTGCCAGCGTGTCTTTCTTGCTCATCCCCAGCGCGCCGCAGGACTGCCACTGGCCTTCCGGAATCGCACGAATCGCCCCGTAGAACAGCTGAGTGGTATAGGCTGCGCTGTTTAGCGACAGCGCAATCAGCGCGCACAGCCACGGCTCAGACAGCAGATGCCACAGAACCGGATACTCCTGCAGAGACGGAAACTGTCCCGGCCCGTAGTAGATCAGGAAGATCTGCACCAGCAGCGGGGTACCGGTAAACAGCGTGATATAGCCACGCACCAGCCAGACTACGACCGGGGTTTTCAGCGTCAGAACAATCGTGAAAATCAACGCCAGAATCAGGGCGACGACAATGGACGCCACCGTCAGCGTCAGGCTGGTATGCAGCCCTTTCAGCAGTTCAGGTAAATACTCAAACATCAGCCCGGTCTCCGCTCAAAACGTGTCGCGCGCAGGTCAATGCGTTTGAGAATGTACTGACTCACCAGCGTAATCACCAGGTAGATCGCCGCAGCGATGATGTACCAGTTAAACGGTTCCTGGGTTCGCGTGGCGATACTTTTGGTTTGCAGCATCAGGTCGTTGACGCTGATGAGGCTCACCAGCGCAGTATCTTTCAGCAATACCAGCCACTGGTTGCCCAGCCCCGGCAGCGCATGACGCCACATTTGCGGCATCACCAGCCGGAAGAAAATGGCGGTCTTCGACAGTCCCAGCGCCTGGCCGGATTCCCACTGACCCAGCGGTACCGCTTTCAGCGCGCCGCGCAGCGTTTGTGACGCATAGGCTGCGTAGAGCAGAGAGAGGGCGATCACCCCGCACAGGAAGGGGCTGACGTCGAAGTTTTCGATCTCCATTCGTACCGGAATCTGCACGACGCCCAGATTGATCGTAAAGCCATCAGAGAGCATCAGCAGTAGTTGAGAGGAGCCGAAATAGATAAACAGCACCACCAGAATTTCCGGCAGGCCGCGTAAAATGGTGACCAGCGCGGAACCGGTCCACGCCACAGGACGCCATTTCACTGACTCCCAGACGGCGAAAAGCATTGCCAGCGCCAGGCCGAGGATCAGTGCACAGACGGCAAGGCCGACGGTCATCCCGGCGGCGCTTGCAAGTGGGAAAAATTCGTTCATCAAGGCTTACTTCTGGAACCATTTGTTATAGATGGTCTCGTAAGTCCCATCTTTCTTCACTTTTTCCAGCGCAGTGTTGAATTTCTGCTGCAGTTCCTCGTTGCCCTGGCGTACGGCGATGCCGAGGCCAGTGCCGAAGTAATCTTTATCCGTCACTTTATCGCCAACCGGCGCCAGCTTCGGATTGTCTTTCAGCCACTCGGTGACCACCGCGGTATCACCAAACACGCTATCAATACGGCCGTTTTGCAGATCCAGTTTCGCATTCTGGTAGCTGTCATACGGAACGGTAGTGATTTCCGGGTGTTTATCCATGATGAATTTCTGGTGAGTGGTGCCATTCTGCACGCCCACTTTCTTGCCTTTCAACTGATCAACGCCGGTGAATTTACCTTGCTGACCAATGAACAGCGCGGAGTTGTCATAGTAAGGGGTGGTGAACAGCACCTGTTTTTCACGCTCAGGCGTGATATCCATCCCGGCCATCACCGCGTCGAAACGACGGAATTTCAAGCTCGGGATCAGGCTGTCGAACGCCTGGTTGGTAAAGGTACAGGTCGCGTCGATCTCTTTACACAGCGCATTGGCCAGATCAACATCAAAGCCGACAATCTTGTTATTAGCGTCCATGGATTCAAACGGAGGATAGGACGCTTCGGTCGCAAAACGAATGGTCTGGGCTGCTGTAGCGGAAAGGCTAAAGCCTGCGATAAGCGCGGCAATCAGAACTTTTTTCATTGTGTTGTCCCGAATCTTAGTGAGAGAGATAGTTTTTAAATGCTTCGGTCTGCGGGTCGGCAAAGCAACTCGCATTACCCTGCTCGACGATATGACCGTTTTCCATATACACGACGCGGCTGGCGGTTTTACGCGCCACTTCCACTTCGTGCGTCACGATCACTTGTGTAATATTGGTTTCCGCCAGTTCACGAATGATGCTGACGATTTGCGCGGTAATTTCCGGATCCAGCGCGGCGGTAGGTTCATCAAACAGCAACACCTGCGGTTCCATCATCAGCGCGCGGGCAATGGCGACACGCTGTTGCTGACCGCCGGAAAGATGCAGCGGATAACGATCGCTGTAAGGTTTCAGACGCAGGCGATCCAACAGTTTTTCTGCACGGGCTAACGCCTGATCTTTCGATAAACCCAGCACGCGGCAGGGTGCTTCAATCAGGTTTTGTTGCACGGTGAGGTGCGGCCACAGATTGTATTGCTGAAAGACCATTCCGACGTTCTGGCGCAGCTCGCGAATCGCTTTATCTGACGGCGTTTTGCGGAAATCGAAGTGATTTCCCGCAATGTTGAGCGTACCGGAACGCGGCATCTCAAGCAGATTGAGTACCCGCAGCAGTGAGCTTTTACCGGCCCCGCTTGGGCCCAGTAACACCAGTGTTTCACCCTGCGGGCAATCCAGCGTGATATCGAACAGCGCCTGATGCGCGCCGTAGAAGCAGTTAATGCCGTTTAATTGAATACTCATTGATACTCGTATACTGGCCGTCTGATAGCTATTGAAGCCGCAGATAGTACCTTTGACAGAATAGTTATGCAATATTTATGCTTTAAAAGTTAAATATAGCGCGCATTTCCCCTTAAACATAGCACAAAATAGCGAGGGAGAAGGCCGGTAAGAACAATTGTCGGCATTCCATGCAGAATGCCAGACAATTTACGGGGGTTACGATTTTTAGCGCGTTTAAGCGGAGAGATTAACGGTTTTCAACCGACTGACGAAGCGTCCCGGCCGGGGCATGCACGCTGCCGCCGAGATAGCGCACATCATCAATGACCCAGCACTGTCCTTCACGGATCATCAGCACTTCATCCTGCCAGTTCTGATCGCCCTGTTTCAGCGCAACGCGTAGCGGGATGTTGCGTGCATCACTATTCGGAATGGTCGAGGCGCTGGCGATGCTGGCGCTGTCCGGTGGCGTTGCGCGGCTGGAGAACGGATCGCTGCTCATCAGTTGACGATGCGCACTGTCACGACTGGCATCCGACAGCAGTTTCGCCAGGTTGTCGCTCAGGTAAGGGCGCAGGGCGGTGATATCATTACTGCGGTGCTGGATACGATAGTCATAGAATTGTTGAGCCACACTGTCCGGGCCGCCATCCACACAGGTCCCCGTACGCGGCCCGTTGTCTTTATAGGCTGGCGTGACGGTGGTGCAGGCGCTGAGCAGCAGCGCGCAAGGGATAAGCAGGGAGAGTTTCGAATAGCGCATAGTGATTTCCTTATAAGCGTTCTGCCATGAGTCTTCTAAGATAACAGTCATCTACGATAATCAATTATATCCTTTCAATGATAGTGTATGGCGCTGATAATGTGCTGAATGTAACCAGGAGAGACATCATGCAATTTTCGACAACCCCCACACTTGAAGGACAAAGCATCGTGGAATACTGCGGTGTGGTCACCGGCGAAGCCATCCTGGGCGCGAATATTTTCCGGGACTTTTTTGCCGGTATCCGCGATATCGTCGGCGGTCGTTCAGGCGCTTATGAAAAAGAGTTACGCAAAGCGCGTGAAATTGCCTTCGCGGAGCTGGGCGAGCAGGCGAAAGCGCTGGGTGCTGACGCGGTGGTTGGCATTGATATCGATTATGAAACGGTCGGCAAAGACAGCAGCATGCTGATGGTCAGCGTGAGCGGGACGGCGGTGAAAACGCGTCGATGAGAAAGGGGTTATGGCTGGCGGCCTTTGCGTTATTCCTTGCGGGATGCGCAGGCGAAAAAGGGATCGTTGATAAAGATGGTTATCAGCTTGATACCCGTCATCAGGCGCAGGCGGCATATCCGCGCATTAAAGTGTTGGTGATCCACTATACGGCGGATGATTTCGATAGCTCGCTGGCGACGCTGACGGATAAAAACGTCAGCTCGCATTATCTGATCCCGTCCGTGCCGCCGTTGCATCGCGGTAAACCGCGTATCTGGCAACTGGTGCCGGAACAGGATCTGGCGTGGCATGCCGGTATCAGCTTCTGGCGCGGCGCGACGCGCATCAACGACACCTCGATTGGCATTGAGCTGGAAAATCGCGGCTGGCAAAAATCGGCGGGTGATAAATATTTTGCCCCGTTTGAGCCTGCGCAGATTCAGGCGCTGATACCGCTGGCGAAAGACATCATCGCCCGTTATGACATCAAGCCACAGAACGTGGTCGCGCATGCGGATATCGCTCCGCAGCGAAAAGACGATCCCGGTCCGCTGTTTCCCTGGCGAGCGCTGGCAGAGCAGGGTATTGGCGCCTGGCCTGATGCGCAGCGGGTAAATTTCTACCTCGCTGGACGGGCGCCGCACGCGCCCGTTGAGATGGCGTCACTGCTGGATCTGTTGTCGCGTTATGGTTATGAGGTGAAGCCTGAAATGACCGCGCGTGAACAGCAGCGCGTCGTGATGGCGTTTCAGATGCACTTCCGCCCGACGTTGTGGAATGGCGTTGCCGATGCTGAAACGCAGGCGATTGCTGAGGCGTTACTGGAAAAGTATGGGCAAGGTTAGCGATGCAGTTTTCCGTGGTCGCGCAGCCACGCGGCCGTTTGCACAATGCCTTCATCCAGCGTCACCACTGGCTTATACCCCAGTTCCGCTTCGGCGCGGCTGATATCCAGCGTAAAATCGAAATTCAGCTTCGACACCCCGTAGTGGGTTAACGCCGGTTCTTTGGCAGACTTATTGCCAAAGTGCTCCAGGCTACGGGCAATCATATCCAGCATCGGATAGGGCACAGAGCGGATCCGACAGTGAATATTCAGTTCATCAATTAGCTTTTGCACGATACTGCGCAGGGATCTGGGTTCGCCGTTAGTGATGTTGTACACCCGACCGGACGGCAGGCTGTCGCACAGTTCCTGGCTCGCCAGCCACATCGCGTGGATTGCGTTCTCATAGTAGGTCATATCGACCATCGCACTGCCGCCGTGCGGCAACAGCACGCTGCCGTAATGGTGCATCATGTGTGCCAGACGGGGGATAAACACTTTGTCGTGTGGGCCAAACAGGCTCTGTGGGCGCAGCACCGTAAACCGGGTCTGTGGATTCGCCTGGGCCAGCAGGCTGATGACCTCTTCCCCGGCAGCTTTGCTGCGGGCAAATTCGTTGGCAAAGCGGTGCGGGCGAAAATCTTCTTTGATATCGCGATGATGGTGATAATCGAAATAAAGCGATGGAGAGGAGATATGAACAAAGTTACGCACGCCCCATGCGACGGCCCATTCGCCAAGACGGCGGGTCGCACGAACGTTTGCCAGATCAAAGGCTTCCTGAGTTCCCCAGGGTGAGGTGAAACTTGAGCAGTGCCACAGCGTATCGATGCCCGCAAGCATAACCTTCGCCTGCGAAGAGACCAGCTCGGTCAAATCCGCATGCACAAACTCCGCGCCCATTTTTTCGAGCAGTTTACCCATCGCTTCGTTGCGACCGGTCGCTCTGACGCTGATGCCTTTGTTGCGCAAAAACTCAACCGCGTTTCGTCCTAAGCCGCTGGTTGCGCCGGTAACCAGTACCTTCATATCAGTCCACTGTGTTTAATAAAACGTCGTGCGCATTCTTCCGTGAATTACGTCGGTATGCAATGGGAAACGTGAAACAATACAGTAAGTTTTTACGATTTATCTGTGATTTGTTCTGCAAGTCTGGCTATTTTTTTTGCCATTCCCCGGAAAATAAACAGGTGCGCCGGGATCATCAGCAGCCAGTAGAAAAGCCCGGGCATGCCATGCGGGTGCCACCAGGCGCGCACGTCAATCTCGCGATGATCGCCCTTATCGTCAAGAGTAAAGCTCAGCCGTCCCAGTCCTGGCGCTTTCATGCCAAACAGCAGCGTGAGCTGTTTTTCCGGCTCGACGATAATCACTTTCCAGCTGTCTACGGTATCGCCCGGTTGAAGCAGGTCGTGTTCAGGGCGACCTTTTGCCAGCCGATGGCCGACCAGCAGATCCAGTGCGGCGCGGATCTTCCACAATGCATTGCCAAAGAAATAGCCCTCTTTGCCGCCGAGACGGTTCACGACCCGCCACAATGCCGGCAAACTGGCGGATGTCTTTACGGTAAACCCGGCCTGTTTGGCGAAAAAACCGTATTCCGGTCGCCAGCGGGCAAACGCCTGCGCGTCGTAGCCCCAGTCGCTGGAGTTCACCAGTTTCTCCTCTTCCTTCAGCGTGCTGCGTACGGCATCGTCAAAGGCGATAAGCTTTTGGGGTATCAATGCCCGCAGTTCGCTGTCATCGGCCAGCAGATCGTGTCTGAGGCCCTGTATCAACGCTTTCGCGGTGGTAGGCGGCACCGAGGTGATGACATTCAGAAACCAGACGGAAATCCAACTGGTGGGAAAGGGGATGGGGATAAGCCAGCGATGCTTGCCGCTCACCGTCATGAAATGTTCGAACTGCTGCTGGTAGCTAAGCACCTGTGGCCCGGCGGCCTCAAAGATCCGATGCTCACGAGACGGGTGATCCAGCAGGGCCACCAGATAATGCAGCAGGTTTTCCAGCGCGATGGGCGTGGTACGTGAACGCACCCAGCGTGGCGGGGTCAGCACCGGCAGGTTGTAGACCATGTCGCGCATCACTTCAAAAGCGGCGGAGCCGGCTCCGACGATGATCCCGGCGCGCAGTTCCGTTACCGGCACGCCAGACTCACGCAGGGTATCGGCGGTGATCTGCCGCGCCCGCAGGTGGTCGGACTGCTCGTGTTCCGGTGCCTGCAAGGAGCTGAGAAAAATCAGCTGCCCGACCGGCGTTTCACGCAGGGCATCACGCACGTTAAGCGCGACCTGACGTTCGTGGGCGATGAAATCGCCGCCTTCTCCCATACCGTGTACCAGATAGTAGACGGTATCAACATTCGTCAGCAGAGACGCAAGCTGCGTCGGCCAGTTCAGATCGACCTTATGACAACTGACGTTGGGCAACTGCTGTTTTTCCAGTCGTTCAATGCGACGTGCCGCCGCCAGTACCTGATGTCCTTGCTGGCTGAGCGCCTGCACCAGATGCTGACCAATGTAACCACTGGCGCCAAGAACTACTATGCGTTGCGGCACATCTCTCTCCTTAACGATTCAGGAACGCGCGCCAGTGAGCGACGACATCAGCAAGCTGTTCCCGCGAAACATCCAGATGGGTCACCAGACGGACAACCGGCGATGCGTTGATCAGCACGCCCTGTGCTTTCATGTGCTCACCCAGGGCTGCGGCGTTGGCTTCTCCGACGCGGACAAACAGCATATTGGTGTCGTGACGCATCACGTCCGCCCCGGCTTCCCGTAGCTGCTCTGCCAGCCAGGCCGCGTTGTCGTGATCGTCCTGCAGGCGCGCAACGTTATTTTTCAGGGCATACAGTCCGGCTGCCGCCAGGATACCGGCCTGACGCATGCCGCCGCCGGTCATTTTGCGCCAGCGGGTAGCGCGCTTGATGTAATCGCGGCTGCCGACCAGTAGCGATCCGACCGGCGTCCCCAGCCCTTTGGACAGGCAGATGGTAAAGGAGTCGCAATACTGCACGATCTCTTTGAGTTCACAACCGTAGGCCACGACGGCGTTAAAAATACGCGCGCCATCAACATGCAGCGCCAGACCGCGCTCACGGGTGAATTCCCATGCCTCTTTCAGATACTCGCGCGGCAGCACTTTGCCGTTGTGGGTATTTTCCAGGCTTAGCAGGCGGGTACGGGCAAAGTGAATGTCATCCGCCTTTATTTTGGCGGCGACTTTATCCAGCGGCAGCGTACCGTCGGCCGCGGCGTCAATCGGTTGCGGCTGAATGCTGCCGAGCACCGCCGCGCCGCCGGCTTCATACAGATAGTTATGTGCCCCCTGACCGGCGATATACTCTTCGCCGCGCTCGCAGTGGCTAAGTAGCGCCACGAGGTTGGCCTGGGTGCCGGTGGGTAAAAATAACGCCGCTTCTTTACCTGAAAGGTCAGCGGCGTATTGTTGGAGAGCGTTAACGGTGGGGTCATCCCCGTACACGTCGTCCCCGACCGGGGCGGCCATCATTTCTTCAAGCATGGCGCGACCCGGACGGGTGACGGTATCACTGCGTAGATCGATCATTGCACATCCCTATTGTTTGAAAGGCGATGTGCATTGTTTTACCTGAGCCAGTTGGTTTTTGCCAGTTCGATCACCTCATCGCCGCGACCGCTGATGATGGCGCGTAGCATATACAGGCTGAAGCCTTTGGCCTGCTCCAGTTTGATCTGTGGCGGAATGGCCAGTTCTTCTTTCGCGACAACCACATCCACCAGCACCGGGCCGTCGATTGACAGGGCGCGCTGTAGCGCTTCATCGACGTCAGCGGCTTTTTCCACCCGAATACCGGTGATGCCGCACGCTTCGGCAATGCGTGCAAAGTTAGTGTCGTGCAACTCCGTGCCGTCGGTGAGATAACCACCGGCCTTCATCTCCATCGCCACAAAACCCAGCACGCTGTTATTAAAGACCACGATTTTGACCGGGAGCTTCATCTGGACCACCGACAGGAAATCCCCCATCAGCATACTGAATCCGCCGTCGCCGCACATGGCAATGACCTGACGTCCCGGCGCGGTGGCCTGTGCGCCCAGCGCCTGCGGCATGGCGTTAGCCATCGAACCGTGGTTAAACGAGCCTAACAGACGGCGCTTGCCGTTCATTTTAAGGTAGCGGGCGGCCCACACCGTCGGCGTACCGACGTCGCAGGTAAAGATGGCGTCATCGGCGGCAAAGTGGCTGATTTGCTGCGCCAGGTACTGCGGGTGAATCGCCTTTTCGCTGGGTTTGGCGAGATCGTCGAGGCCCTTACGCGCATCGCGATAATCGCTCAACGCCTTGTCGAGGAATTTACGCTCGGTCTTTTCTTCCACCAGTGGCAGCAGCGCCGTCAGCGTGGCTTTGATATCACCGATCAGCGCCATATCGACCTTACTGTGCGCGCCGATGCTGCCGGGGTTGATATCAATCTGAATAATTTTGGCGTCAGTTGGGTAGAACGCGCGGTAGGGGAACTGCGTACCGAGGAGCACCAGCGTATCGGCATTCATCATGGTATGGAAGCCGGATGAGAAGCCGATCAGTCCGGTCATCCCCACATCGTATGGGTTGTCATATTCGACATGCTCTTTGCCGCGCAGGGCGTGAACAATGGGGGCTTTAATTTTGGCGGCGAACTCGACCAGTTCTTTATGCGCACCCGCGCAGCCGCTGCCGCACATCAGGGCGATATTGCTGGAGTAGCGTAACAGTTGGGCCAGCTTTCTTAACTCTTCTTCCGCGGGCGTGACGATCGGTAAGGGCGCGTGATACCAGTGGCTGCTGGCGCTTTCTGGCGCCGGTTTTAACGCCACATCGCCCGGTAATACCACCACCGAGACGCCGCGATTGAGCACCGCTTTTCGCATGGCAATCGCCAGGACCTGGGGGATCTGTTCCGGGCTGGAAACGAGCTCGCAATAGTGGCTGCATTCGCGAAACAGCTCCTGTGGGTGCGTCTCCTGGAAATATCCGCTGCCAATTTCGCTGGAAGGAATATGGGCGGCGATGGCCAGCACCGGGACGTGGTTACGGTGACAATCAAACAGACCGTTAATCAGATGCAGGTTACCGGGTCCACAAGACCCTGCGCAAACCGCCAGTTCGCCGGTCAACTGCGCCTCCGCACCCGCCGCAAACGCGGCAACCTCTTCATGACGGGTCGACATCCACTCAATCGTTCCCATGCGATTGAGGCTGTCGCTCAGGCCGTTCAGCGAATCGCCCGTCACGCCCCAGATACGTTTCACCCCTGCCTGTTCCAGTGTTTTAGCAATAAAAGCGGCAACCGTTTGTTTCATGGTTTTCCATCTCCTTAATTGTGATACCGGTTACAAGTTTAGATGAAGATACTGATTACGCTGCGTGGCACCCCCTTATTTTCAGCAGCTTCCTTTCAGGGGGGATAACGCGTAGCGTGAAAAAAATCAGAGTGAACCAGGGGTAAATTCAGATGCTTACAACATTGTTAAATACAGTGAATCGGATGCTGACGCACGAGGATTTTGGCAAGTTTTTATTACGCCTGGCGGTTGGGGGATTGATGCTGTTCCACGGGCTGCATAAGCTGTTTGCCGGGATTGATGGCATCAGCGGAATGCTGATTGCCAAAGGGCTGCCGGGCTTTATTGCGTACGGCGTGCTGGTGGGGGAAGTGATAGCGCCTTGCCTTATTATTCTCGGGATCCTGACGCGTCCGGCGGCGCTGGTGCTGGCGTTCACCATGATTGTGGCGTGGCTGATGGTCGGGATGAATGAAACCTGGGCGCTGGATAAAACCGGGGCATGGGCAATTGAAAGCCTGGTCTATTTCTTTATCGGCGCGCTGGCGGTGGCGTTTCTCGGTGCAGGACGGTTTTCGGTCGCTGGCAATTCAGCCTGGCGGTGAGGAATTGCCGGATGGCGGCGTAAACGCCTTATCCGGCCTACAATTGCTCTCGTAGGCCTGATAAGCGCAGCGCCATCCGGCAATCTGCTATCAGGCGAGTACTAAGTCGCCCTGCGGATGGCAGGAACAGGCTAGCACGTAGCCGTCGGCGATTTCGGCATCGGTCAGCGTCATCGTGCTGCTGACCGTATAGTCGCCGGAAACCACTTTGGTTTTACAGCAACCGCAGACGCCCGCGCGGCAGGCAACGGTGACGGGCACCTTGTTGCTCTCCAGCGCATCCAGCAGCGTCGTACCGACCGGCGCGTAAAATTCTTTCGCCGGCTGTAGCTTCGTAAATTTCAGACCGCTGGTTGCCGCTTCCGCTACCGGGGTGAAGAACTGTTCTTTAAAGAAGCGCGTTACGCCCAGCGCTTTCACTTCCTGCTCGACCAGATCCATATACGGCGCCGGGCCACAGGTCATCACCGTGCGGGAGGCCAGATCCGGTACCTGTTGCAACAGTTCCGTGGTCAGGCGACCGGCGGCAAAACCGGCGGTGGCGTTGTTTTCCGCCACCAGCGTGACCGGATACTGACGCCACTCTTCGGCAAAAATGACATCCTGCGGCGAGCGCACGTTGAAGATCACCTGCACGTCAGCATGTGGACGGTACTTCGCCAACCAGCGGCGCATCGACATGATCGGCGTAACGCCACAGCCAGCTGCCAGCATCAGGAACTTATCATCGGCTTTATCTTCGCAGGTGAAATCGCCCATCGCATCGGACAGCCAGAGGTAGTCGCCGCGCTTCACGTCGCGGGTTAACCACTGTGAGCCCGCACCGTCGTCAATCCGGCGAACGGTCAGCGTAATGTATTCGCTGACCCCCGGCGTTGAAGAGAGCGTGTAAGCGCGCAGTGTTTCCGCAGAATTACGCACGCTGATCAGTGCATACTGCCCGGCGCGATACGGATAATAGTCGTGGCACAACAACGAAATTGTCCATACATCCGGCGTTTCCTGATGGATGTGATGAACCTGCATCCGCCATGGGCACTGATGAGTTGGCATTGTCATTCTTTACTCCTTACGCGCTCAGCAACTGCTTCATGTCTTCTTCAACGGTGGTCACGGAACGCAGACCAAATTTCTCGTTGAGTACCGCCAGCAGATCCGGCGTGAAGAAGCCAGGCGCCGTCGGGCCAGTGACGATGTTTTTCACACCGAGAGACAGCAGGGTCAGCAGAATCACGATTGCTTTCTGCTCGAACCAGGAGAGCACCAGAGACAGCGGCAGGTCGTTCACGCCACAGCCCAGTTTCTCAGCCAGCGTCACTGCCAGAATGATCGCGGAGTACGCATCGTTACACTGACCGGCATCAACCAGACGCGGCAGGCCTTCGATATCGCCGAATTCCAGCTTGTTGAAGCGATATTTACCGCAGGCCAGAGTCAGGATCAGGCAGTCATCCGGGACGCTGGTGGCGAAATCGGTGAAGTAGTTACGTTCACCGCGCGCGCCGTCACAGCCGCCGACCAGGAAGATGTGACGCAGTTTTTCACGGCTCACCAGATCGATCAGGGTGTCCGCCGCGCCCAGCAGGGTCTGACGACCGAAACCGACGGTGATCAGGTGCGGAATTTCACTGTACGGGAAGCCTGCCATTTGCTGCGCCTGCGCGATAACCGGACCGAAATCGTCGCCTTCCAGGTGGCTCACACCTGGCCAACCGACGATGCTGCGGGTCCAGATACGATCGTCGTAGCTGCCAACGGTCGGGTCGATGATGCAGTTAGAGGTCATCACGATAGGGCCAGGGAAGCGGGCGAATTCGACCTGCTGGTTCTGCCAGCCGCTACCGTAGTTACCAATCAGATGCTTGAATTTACGCAGTTCAGGATAGCCGTGCGCTGGCAGCATTTCACCGTGGGTGTAGACGTTAACGCCAGTGCCTTCGGTTTGTTCCAGCAGGTTATACAGATCTTTCAGGTCATGACCTGAGATCAGGATGCACTTCCCTTCGGTCGCTTTAACGTTAACCTGGGTCGGCGTCGGGTGGCCGTATTTGGTGGTTTCACCGGCATCCAGAATGCTCATCACTTTGAAGTTCATCTGGCCGATTTCCATTGAGCACTCCAGCAGAGCGTTCATATCGGAAGGCCAGGTACCCAGCCACGCCATGATTTTATGGTACTGCGCATAGATATCGTTGTCGTACTGACCGAGAACGTGCGCGTGCTCCATATAAGCCGCCGCACCTTTCAGACCATACAGGCACAGCAGACGCAGGCCGAGAATGTTCTCGCCAATCGCGGCTTTGTCTTTGTTCGGGGTAAATTCGGCAGCCTGGCGTTGCAGGTCGCCCAGATCGTCGCTAACCAGTTGCAGGTCAGCCATAGGGTTGTCGCAGTGCGCATTGGCGTCAACGCTCAGGCACTGGGCCTTTAGCGCTTCACGCATCGCGATAGCGTCGCGAGCATAGCCGACGATACGTGGAGAGTCGAAGTTAACGTTGGTCAGCGTGGAGAAGAAAGCACGCGGGGCAAAGTTATCAACGTCATGATTAATGATGCCATATTCACGAGCTTTAGCCGCCCATGCAGACAGACCTTGTAGGGAGGCAATCAGCAGGTCCTGCAGATCAGAGGTTTCAGCCGTTTTACCGCACATACCCTGCGCGTAAGAGCAGCCGTTTCCTGCCGGAGTTCGGATGGTTTGTTCACATTGCACACAAAACATGGTCACACCTTTTAAAGTTATATTTAATATACATGTTTAAGATTATGCCTGTGCGCAGAGGGATAAAAGGGATTTCTGATACAACTTACAGGGAGATTGATTTAGCGCAATTTTGGCGGCAGAGGCCTACCGCCAAAGAGGGAGTTAAGCGGAGAAAAAAGCCATCAAAATGGGTACCAGCAAACTGAGGATAAAGCCGTGAACAATCGCCGCCGGAACCATCTCCAGGCCACCGGTACGCTGTAAAACCGGCAGGGTAAAGTCCATTGACGTGGCGCCACACAGCCCCAGCGCGGTAGAACGACTGCGACGCACCAGACCTGGAATCAGCATAATCGCGAGCAGTTCGCGCGCCAGATCGTTAAAGAACGCGGCGCTGCCGATCACCGGACCGTACGATTCGGTCAGCAAAATACCAGAAAGGGAGTACCAGCCAAAACCTGACGCCATCGCCAGCGCGGTTTTCACTGGCAGACCGAGAATCAACGCGTTAATCAGGCCGCCAATCATGGAGCTGGCGACGACCACGACCGCCACAATCATGCCACGCCGGTTCAGGACAATCTGCTTTAACGTCATTCCGCTGTTGCGTAACTGGATGCCGACCAACAGCAGCAGCAGGATCAGCGTATATTCGCTTGCTTCTGTGGCGTGCTGCAAAATGGGCAGCGCGCTCAACCCCAGCAAAAAGCCGACCACTACCACGCCGCACAGCTTCAGTGATTCAAGCGCCATCGCGATACGGGAGGGCAGTTTCTCTTGTTGGTGATTATGTCGCCAGGGTAATGCGCGTTCCAGCCACAGTAATGCGGCAATATTACACAGCAAAATAACGGTAATGCTAACGGCGGAATAGTGAAATATCGCCAGCAGGTTGCTCGCCAGATTATCCAGAAAGGCCAGACTGATCCCCATAAAAAAGAGAATCAGATAAACCATCCAGCTCAATAGTCGATTGATCAGTTTTAATGCCGCGGTGTGTCGAAGCGGAATGAGATAACCCGCTATCAGCGGAAGCAGAATGATGAGAAGTCCTGAAAACATGAACAGCCGGGTCCTTTGAATTAGCGAGACAGCGCCATGACACTACCCAATAACGCGGGTTCAGTAAAGATGCAAAATAAAAGCCGGAAAAGGACGATACCTTATCCGGCTGAAGCGCGTTTGACCCGACGGGTATGCGCCGTCGGGCGTTCTGACATTAATCGCGTTTTTCGAGCAACGTACGGTAAATAAGACCGCCGAGAATACCGCCAATAATTGGCATCACCCAGAACAACCACAGCTGTTCTAACGCCCAACCGCCCTGGAAGATAGCGACCGCGGTGCTCCGCGCCGGGTTCACAGACGTATTGGTCACCGGAATGCTGATCAAGTGGATCAGGGTTAACGCCAGACCGATCGCGATCGGCGCAAAACCTGCCGGTGCGTGTTTGTCCGTTGCGCCATGAATCACCAGCAAGAAGCCGGCAGTCAACACGATTTCGATAACAATCGCGGACAGCATAGAGTAGCCGCCCGGAGAGTGATCGCCGTAACCGTTGGAGGCGAAGCCGCTGGCGGTTGCGTCAAAACCGGCTTTACCGCTGGCAATTAAATACAGGACTGCCGCTGCAATAATACCGCCTACTACCTGGGCAATAATGTAGCCAATAACCTCTTTTGCCGGGAAACGACCGCCAGCCCATAAGCCTAATGTCACCGCCGGGTTAAAATGTCCGCCGGAAATATGGCCAACGGCAAAGGCCATGGTTAATACGGTCAGACCGAAGGCCAGCGCGACACCCAAAAAACCAATACCTAATTCCGGAAACGCTGCTGCCAGTACGGCACTGCCGCAGCCACCAAAAACAAGCCAGAATGTACCAAAACATTCGGCTGCTAATTTTCTCAACATATCCACCTCAATGTAAAAAAATAACCACAAAATGATTGTGGTAATGAATATTTATTGTCTGCCTGAATGACGACAAATAAATAGCTCGCTATTTTAAAAACGATCGTCATCCGTTCTCTAGTCAAATAAAACCCGTTAGTTTGATTTAGGGCAATGCGGCGTCATTCCTTGCTTCGATTTGTCTTAGTCAAAGTGTAGCGCATGTTCATATGAAAGAGGATTTACAAATTCTGATTTATTCACGTCATGTAAATTGTCTTTTTGCTATATCTGATTACCGGAGAAAATGAATTGCTCACTATTCACACAGTTAGCCTGCGTAATAATATCCTTGTCACGTCTCGCGTCGGGTTTTGTGGTTATACTGCGGGGAGAGTAAAGGGAAAGTGAAGATTTTCTGGAGGATACATGATTCTCGAACGCGTTGAGATAGTGGGATTTCGCGGTATCAATCGACTGTCGTTGATGCTCGAGCAGAATAACGTCCTGATTGGTGAGAACGCCTGGGGTAAATCAAGTTTACTGGATGCGTTAACACTGCTGCTGTCACCCGAATCTGAGCTGTATCATTTTGACCGCGATGATTTCTGGTTTCCTCCTGGCGATATGAAAGGCCGCGAACATCATCTGCATATCGTACTGACGTTTCGTGAATCTCAACCTGGACGCTATCGGGTTCGCCGCTACCGGGCGCTGGAGGCGTGCTGGACGCCATGTCACGATGGTTTTCAGCGTATCTTTTATCGCCTTGAAGGCGAATGCGGTGAGGACGGCAGCGTGATGACGCTGCGCAGTTTTCTTGACGGCGACGGGCATCCGCTGGCGGTTGACGATATCAACGAACAGGCGCGGCATCTGGTGCGCCTGATGCCGGTGCTGCGTTTACGCGATGCGCGGTTTATGCGCCGTATTCGTAACGGCACGGTGCCGGAGGTTGACGATGTCGAAGTCACCGCCCGTCAACTGGATTTTCTCGCCCGCGAACTGGCGATGCGCCCGCAGAATCTCACCGACGGACAGATCCGTCAGGGGCTTTCGGCGATGGTGCAACTGCTTGAGCACTATTTTACCGAGCAGGGCACTTCGCAGTCCCGCCACCGCTTAATGCGCCGACGCTCCGCCAACGAACAGCGAAGCTGGCGCTATCTCGATATTATCAACCGGATGATCGACAAACCGGGGGGACGTACTCACCGGGTGATTCTGCTGGGGCTGTTCTCCACGCTGTTGCAGGCGAAGGGCACCGTCAGGCTGCATAAAGACGCCAGACCACTGCTGTTGGTGGAAGATCCGGAAACGCGCCTGCATCCCATCATGCTGTCAGTGGCATGGCAGTTGCTGAATCTGCTACCGCTTCAGCGCATCACCACTACCAACTCGGGGGAGTTGCTCTCGCTGACCCCGGTGGAACATGTCTGTCGTCTGGTGCGTGAATCCTCGCGCGTGGCGGCCTGGCGTCTGGGACCGGGTGGTCTGAGCGCAGAGGATGGTCGACGCATTGCCTTCCACATTCGCTTTAACCGTGCTTCTTCGTTGTTTGCCCGCTGCTGGCTGCTGGTGGAAGGGGAAACAGAAACCTGGGTGATCAACGAACTGGCCCGTCAGTGCGGTCATCACTTTGATGCCGAAGGGATTAAGGTGATCGAATTCGCGCAGTCCGGTCTTAAACCGCTGGTAAAATTCGCCCGGCGGATGGGCATTGAGTGGCACGTGCTGGTGGATGGTGATGAAGCCGGGAAAAAATATGCCGCCACGGTGCGAAGCCTGCTGAATAATGACCGGGAAGAGGAGCGCGAACACCTGACCACGCTGCCTGCGCTGGATATGGAACACTTTATGTACCGGCAGGGTTTTGCCGATGTTTTTCACCGGGTGGCGCAAATCCCGGAAAATGTGCCAATGAATATGCGTAAAATCATTTCGAAGGCGATCCATCGCTCATCGAAGCCCGACTTAGCCATCGAAGTGGCGATGGAAGCCGGGCGGCGAGGTGTGGACGCGGTGCCGACGCTGCTGAGAAAAATGTTCTCCCGGGTGCTGTGGCTGGCGCGCGGCAGAGCGGACTAATCCTGTAAACACTGCGGAACCTGCGTGACGACGCTGTCGAGCAGCGCGTAGCGGCGGCGGTATTCAGCCCGTTTTTTGCTGGCGATATCCGCCTCGCTTTTCCGCGCAATGGTCAGCGGCAGCGAGAAGTAATCTCCTTGCGTTTTTTCACCGCCCAGGGACGCCCAGAAGGCGTCGTAGTCGGCATGCATTTGCGTTTTTTTGTCCATATAGCGCCAGCTGCGATAAACATGCACCGCGTTGCTGACTGCCAGAATCTGTTCCGCCCTGGCGATCTGAGCGAACTGACACAGCGCTTCCATTACCACTCTTTTGGGGAACAAGCCGTAACAGGCTTTGGTGGCCTGCTGAATGACCTCATGTGGAACATCATTCGCCGCGCCCTGCAAGCCGCCAATAAACAGGGTGCGTTTTCCGTTTAACGTGCAGAATGTGAAGGTAATTTCTGCCAGAATACGCACCTGCTCGTCGCGGATCACGACGGTACTTTCACCTTCTTTATCCAGTGAGACCAGACTGACTAAATCAAGCTGGAATGACGCGCCGTCTTTGGCCTCGAATTTTGCCAGGTTGAGGCCGTTCTGGCTTAAATAACGGGCCAGTTGTTCGCGGCTGAATAACTGACGCAGCAGATCATAATGGCTACAGAGCGCGGTCAGCGCGGTATCGCGCTTAATATTCACGGCCATATACGGGCGGTGCAGACGAATTGGCAACCGGGGTTGTCGGGCCAGCAGCGTATTCAGCTCAGGCCATTGGGTCAGATTTTCCAGCAACTGACGGGTAGCCATTGGCATCAACAACGAGCGAATTAAAAACTTACGGCGAAAGCTGGCCTTCCGCCAGAATTTACCCGGCAGTAATTGACCTCGCGCCAGGCGCATAAATAATTGTAAAGGAGACGCAACGTCTGAAGTGTAAAAGGTATTATCAGTAATCTGTGACATGATCATAATCCGCAATGCGATGATTGCGAAAATTGAAACACGCTGAATCTTAACCAATCATCAATGCCGCGAGCGCTATCCTTTTCGCTTGCGGTTTGTTTAGATACTGTTGAATTTCAGCTGAAAACTTACCATCAGGATCGCTATGGGTATTAAGGGAAATAAAATTAAAAAGCGCTATCTGTTGCTTATTTTCATTCTCATCCTGGGGGCATTTGCCCTTTGGCGGACGCTTAATGCGCCGGTGCCAAATTATCAGACGCTGATTGTGCGTCCGGGAGATTTGCAGCAAAGCGTACTGGCAACCGGCAAACTCGACGCATTGCGAAAAGTGGATGTCGGCGCGCAGGTGAGTGGTCAGCTCAAAACGCTGTCGGTGGCGATTGGCGATAAGGTGAAGAAAGACCAGCTGCTGGGCGTTATCGACCCTGAACAGGCGGAAAACCAGATCAAAGAGGTGGAAGCGACGCTGATGGAGCTTCGCGCTCAACGCCAGCAGGCTGAAGCCGAGTGGAAGCTGGCGCGGGTGACGCTCTCCCGTCAGCAACAGCTGGCAAAAACCCAGGCCGTGTCGCAACAGGATCTGGACACCGCCGCAACGGAGATGGCGGTGAAGCAGGCGCAAATCGGCACCATCGATGCGCAGATCAAACGCAATCAGGCATCTCTGGATACCGCGAAGACCAACCTCGACTACACCCGCATCGTCGCGCCGATGGCCGGTGAAGTCACGCAGATAACCACCCTACAAGGGCAGACGGTGATTGCCGCGCAGCAGGCGCCGAACATTCTGACACTGGCGGACATGAGTACGATGCTGGTAAAAGCGCAGGTCTCTGAAGCCGATGTTATTCACCTTAAACCGGGGCAGAAGGCCTGGTTCACCGTACTGGGCGATCCGCAAACCCGTTACGAAGGGACGCTGAAAGATGTGCTGCCGACGCCGGAAAAAGTGAATGATGCCATTTTCTATTACGCCCGATTTGAAGTGCCCAACCCCAAAGGCATTCTGCGGCTGGAGATGACCGCGCAGGTCCATATTCAGCTAACGGATGTGAAAAACGTTCTGACGATCCCGCTTTCCGCGCTGGGTGACCCGGTCGGGGACAATCGCTATAAGGTAACCCTGCTGCGTAACGGTGAAACTCGTGAACGCGAAGTGTCCATTGGCGCGCGCAATGACACCGACGTGGAGATTGTAAAAGGGCTGGAAGCCGGTGATGAAGTGGTGACGGGCGAGGGTAAACCGGGAGTCGCGCAATGACGGCATTGCTTGAACTGAGCAATATTCGCCGCAGTTATCCCTCCGGAGAAGAAGAGGTGGAGGTGCTGAAAGGCATCACGCTACAGATCAATGCCGGGGAGATGGTCGCGATCGTCGGTGCGTCTGGATCCGGCAAATCCACGCTGATGAACATTCTGGGGTGCCTCGATAAACCCACCAGCGGCACCTACCGGGTCGCGGGACGCGATGTCTCAACGCTGGACCGCGATGCGCTGGCGCAACTGCGTCGGGAGCATTTCGGCTTTATTTTCCAGCGCTACCATTTGCTGTCACATCTGACGGCGGCGCAAAACGTCGAAGTCCCCGCCGTTTACGCCGGTACGGAAAGGAAACAGCGTCTGGCGCGTGCGCAGGAGCTGCTCCAGCGGCTTGGTCTGGGCGATCGCGTCGATTATCAGCCCTCGCAGCTTTCCGGCGGTCAGCAGCAGCGCGTAAGTATTGCTCGCGCGCTGATGAACGGCGGACAGGTGATCCTCGCCGATGAACCCACCGGTGCGCTCGACAGCCGTTCCGGTGAAGAGGTGATGGCTATTCTGCACCAGCTGCGCGATCGCGGGCATACGGTCATTATCGTCACCCACGATCCGCAGGTTGCCGCTCAGGCAGAGCGGGTGATTGAGATCCATGACGGCGAAATTGTGCGTAATCCGCCCGCGAAGCGTGCCGCGCAGGGGCAGGGCATTCAGGAACCGACGGTGAAAACGGCGTCCGGCTGGAGTCAGTTTGTCAGCGGGTTTCGCGAAGCACTGACCATGGCGTGGCTGGCGATGGCGGCCAACAAAATGCGCACGCTGCTGACGATGCTCGGGATCATTATCGGCATCGCGTCAGTGGTGTCGATTGTGGTGGTCGGCGACGCAGCGAAACAGCTGGTGCTGGCGGATATCCGCGCCATCGGGACCAACACCATTGATATCTACCCCGGCAAAGATTTTGGCGACGACGATCCACAGTATCAGCAGGCGCTGAAATACGACGATCTTGCGGCGATCCAAAAACAACCCTGGGTGACCTCCGCGACGCCCGCCGTGTCGCAGAACCTGCGCTTGCGTTATGGCAATACCGACGTTGCCGCCAGCGCGAACGGAGTCAGCGGCGACTATTTTAACGTTTACGGCATGACCTTCAGCGAAGGGACAACGTTCAACCGCGAACAGCTCAACGGTCGTGCGCAGGTGGTGGTGCTCGACAGCAACACCCGACGTCAGTTGTTTCCGCATAAGGCGAACGTGGTGGGCGAGGTGATCCTCGTGGGCAACATGCCCGCGACGGTCATCGGCGTGGCGGAAGAGAAGCAGTCGATGTTTGGCAGTAGCAAAATCCTGCGCGTCTGGTTGCCTTACAGCACAATGTCCGGGCGCATTATGGGGCAGTCGTGGCTTAACTCGATTACCGTACGAGTGAAGGAAGGTTTCGACAGCGCACAGGCCGAACAGCAACTCACCCGACTGCTGACGCTGCGTCATGGCAAAAAGGATTTCTTTACCTGGAATATGGACGGTGTCTTGAAAACCGCTGAAAAGACCACACGTACTCTTCAGTTATTCCTGACGCTGGTGGCGGTAATTTCGCTGGTGGTTGGCGGGATCGGCGTGATGAACATTATGCTGGTATCTGTCACAGAGCGTACGCGGGAGATCGGCATCCGGATGGCGGTTGGCGCGCGCGCCAGTGATGTGCTGCAGCAGTTTTTGATTGAAGCGGTGCTGGTTTGTCTGGTGGGCGGCGCGCTGGGTATCAGCCTGTCGATGCTGATCGCCTTCACGCTGCAACTGTTCCTGCCCGGTTGGGAGATTGGCTTCTCGCCGGTCGCGCTGCTGACGGCATTTTTGTGCTCTACCTTTACCGGCGTCCTGTTCGGCTGGTTACCGGCGCGCAACGCGGCGCGACTGGATCCGGTCGATGCGTTAGCGCGAGAGTAACGTCCCGGGAAATAAAAATGCCAGCCGATCGGGCTGGCATTTTACCTGCGGGATGTACACAATGAGACAGAAGAGCTATGCAACAGCTTCTGCTTCGATAGGCACGATGACACTGGCGTGATTGCCTTTTGGCCCCTGGTGAACATCAAACTGGACAGACTGTCCGGCTTTTAGCGTTCTGTAACCATCCATCTGAATGGTGGAATAGTGAGCGAAAATATCTTCGCCGCCGCCTTCAGGGCAGATGAACCCAAACCCTTTGGCATTGTTGAACCACTTAACAGTACCCGTTTCCATGCTTCGACATCCTTCGTAAATCTTATATAAGTAAGATGGAATGAACCGGTGGTGGAGTGGGGGTTGTTCAAAACCTCGCCAACTCTCGAAATTACAATTTAGAGAAATCAGGCGGGGCGTCAAGCGTCTGACGGGGGTCGGTGGGTAAAAATGAATCAAAAATTTGAAGCAGTTAACGCTATTGGCGGGAATGTGACAGATGTCGCGGATGCCAGTGATAGATGATAGTTATCTATTAATTGAGGTAGATTGATTGTGCACATCCGCTCTTGTCAGCGGCAGACTGTTCTGCCGGTAACCGTAACTGAAGATGACGACTGACAATGGGTAAGACGAACGACTGGCTGGATTTCGACCAGCTGGCGGCTGATAAAGTGCGTGACGCGCTAAAACCGCCATCTATGTATAAAGTGATATTAGTCAATGATGATTATACTCCGATGGAGTTTGTTATTGACGTGTTACAAAAATTCTTTTCTTATGATGTAGAACGTGCAACGCAACTGATGCTTGCGGTTCACTATCACGGTAAAGCCATCTGCGGCGTTTTCACCGCAGAGGTCGCGGAGACCAAAGTGGCGATGGTGAACACGTATGCGAGGGAGAACGAGCATCCGTTGCTGTGTACGCTGGAAAAAGCCTGAATGCAGGCATAAAAATTGGGGGAGGTGCCTATGCTCAATCAAGAACTGGAACTCAGTTTAAACATGGCTTTCGCCAGAGCGCGCGAGCACCGTCATGAGTTTATGACCGTCGAGCACTTGTTACTGGCGCTGCTCAGTAACCCATCGGCCCGCGAAGCGCTGGAAGCGTGTTCCGTGGACCTCGTGGCGCTCCGTCAGGAACTCGAAGCCTTCATTGAACAAACCACACCCGTACTGCCTGCCAGCGAAGAAGAACGCGACACGCAGCCGACGCTGAGCTTTCAGCGCGTTCTGCAACGTGCGGTCTTCCACGTTCAGTCCTCCGGGCGCAGTGAGGTGACCGGTGCGAACGTGCTGGTCGCCATCTTTAGCGAACAGGAATCTCAGGCCGCTTACCTGCTGCGTAAGCATGAGGTCAGCCGTCTTGATGTGGTCAACTTTATTTCTCACGGTACGCGCAAAGATGAGCCGAGTCAGTCGTCTGATCCTGGCAGTCAGCCCAATACCGACGAGCAAGCTGGCGGGGAGGAACGTATGGAGAACTTCACGACTAACCTTAACCAGCTTGCCCGGGTTGGCGGTATTGACCCGCTGATCGGTCGTGACAAAGAACTGGAGCGCGCCATCCAGGTACTGTGCCGTCGACGTAAAAATAACCCACTGCTGGTGGGGGAATCCGGCGTCGGGAAGACAGCGATAGCCGAAGGCCTGGCCTGGCGTATCGTGCAGGGCGACGTACCGGAAGTGATGGCCGATTGCACCATTTACTCGCTGGATATCGGTTCGCTGCTGGCGGGCACCAAATACCGCGGTGACTTTGAAAAACGCTTTAAAGCGTTGCTGAAACAGCTGGAGCAGGATACCAACAGCATCCTGTTTATCGACGAGATCCACACCATTATTGGAGCCGGTGCGGCGTCGGGCGGCCAGGTGGATGCGGCAAACCTGATTAAACCACTGCTTTCCGGTGGTAAGATCCGCGTGATCGGCTCCACGACCTATCAGGAGTTCAGCAACATTTTCGAAAAAGACCGTGCGTTAGCCCGTCGCTTCCAGAAAATTGATATTACTGAACCGTCGGTAGAAGAGACCGTACAGATCATCAATGGCCTGAAACCGAAGTATGAAGCGCACCATGACGTCCGTTACACCGCGAAAGCGGTGCGTGCAGCGGTTGAGCTGGCGGTGAAATACATCAACGACCGTCATCTGCCGGATAAAGCGATCGACGTGATCGATGAAGCGGGGGCGCGTGCGCGCCTGATGCCGGTCAGCAAGCGTAAGAAAACCGTCAACGTGGCCGATATCGAGTCCGTGGTGGCGCGTATCGCGCGTATCCCGGAGAAGAGCGTGTCGCAAAGCGATCGTGATACGCTGAAAAACCTTGGCGACCGTCTGAAAATGCTGGTCTTTGGGCAGGATAAAGCCATTGAGGCGCTGACCGAAGCCATCAAGATGAGCCGTGCGGGCCTGGGACACGAGCATAAGCCAGTCGGTTCCTTCCTGTTTGCCGGTCCGACCGGGGTCGGGAAAACCGAGGTGACGGTGCAGCTTTCCAAAGCGCTGGGAATCGAACTGCTGCGTTTTGACATGTCCGAGTATATGGAACGTCATACCGTCAGCCGCCTGATTGGCGCGCCTCCGGGATACGTTGGTTTCGATCAGGGTGGTCTGCTGACGGATGCGGTCATCAAGCATCCTCATGCGGTACTGCTGCTCGATGAAATCGAAAAAGCGCATCCGGATGTCTTTAACCTGCTGCTGCAGGTGATGGACAACGGCACGCTGACGGATAACAACGGGCGTAAAGCCGATTTCCGCAACGTGGTGCTGGTGATGACAACCAACGCCGGCGTCCGTGAAACGGAACGTAAATCGATTGGCCTGATTCATCAGGACAACAGCACTGACGCGATGAGCGAAATCAAGAAAGTGTTTACGCCGGAATTCCGTAACCGTCTCGACAATATTATCTGGTTCGAGCACCTGTCTACTGAGGTGATCCACCAGGTTGTCGATAAGTTCATCGTCGAGCTGCAGGTTCAGCTGGATCAGAAAGGTGTCTCTCTGGAAGTCAGCCAGGAAGCGCGTAACTGGCTGGCAGAGAAAGGCTACGACCGGGCAATGGGCGCACGTCCAATGGCGCGTGTGATTCAGGATAACCTGAAAAAACCATTGGCAAACGAGCTGCTGTTTGGTTCGCTGGTCGATGGTGGGCAGGTGACCGTGGCGCTGGATAAAGAGAAAAATGAGCTGACCTATGGCTTCCAGAGCGCACAGAAGCACAAACCGGAAGCCGCGCATTAATCTCTGATTTCTTCGCTGTCTAAAAAAACCGGGCGCAGTTCACACAGTGCCCGGTTTTTTATTGTCTGAGGTCAGCAAACTTCTGTTCACGTCCTCAAAACCTTCTCTTTTTAATATCAGATTATTATTCGCCAGTAAAAGACGTGATGAAATATTAATTTAATAACTATTTAACAATAAATACTAATTCTTGTTCTGTAGAATGCTATTCCACACATTGCTAATGTTATGATTTTGAAATCATTATCACGCTATTTAACGAAAATTCTCATCTTTAATTCATAAGGAATGGGAAAGAAGTTGGTGAATAAATCGGTATTTACATCTTGAAATAAATAATATATGTTGTTCTGGCAGTTTTCTTCAAATTTTGTTTATTAAGGATAGCCAATGAAAGTAATTCTGGGGTTCGATAGTCTTCTGACACCTAAAATCATGGTGTTTTTATACTGGATTTTTATGGCCTTAGTGGTCGTTGGTGGCGTAATTTCTATATTTAACGGTCAAATCATCGCTGGGTTATTTGGGACTATTTTGAGTCTGGTTGGCTGTCGAGTCATGTTTGAACTTATTATGATTGCGTTTAAAAACAATGAGTATCTGCGCATAATTGCACAGAATGCCAATAAATCAGAATAATGGCTCTTCTTCGGTATTAATCCTGGTTTGCCACATTTGATATTTATCTTCACACTGAGATAACATCCTGACGCTCTGTTTATACATGCAGAGTGTCAGGATGCTTCAGTTTTGCTAATGAAATAACGAATGTCTTGCAGGGCCTTAAAAACGCCGTTGAACGAAAATCGGTGTGGCGGGCAGGCAACATAGAAAATACAGTAGACTTTACTTTTTAGCCGGGTCGTAAAAAACAAAAGCAATCTTGTTATTGTCAGGATCACGGACATAAGCACTATAAAAATCATCGCCATAGTGTGGGCGGTAACCAGGAGGACCATCATCTTCGCCTCCGTTTTCTAGCGCTAAGGTATAGAGCTTGTTAATGATTTCAACGGAGGGGGCATTAAGGGCCACCATCACGCCATTACCAAATGTCGCCGGTCGATGATTAAAGGGTAGGCCAACACAAAGCCCTGTGGCATGATTATCTTTGAATGTGCCCCAGGCTGCACCTTTCTCACTTCGACCATCCAGCGGATAGCCCAGCACGTCCATCAACGGCGCATAAAATTGATAAGAAATTTCCGGGTTATTAGTGCCCAGCATGATATAAGAAAACATGACAACTCCTGTTGTAAAAAAATCCATTCTCGTTTGTTACTATGCCTGTTCAGGGGGCTGAAAGAAAGTATTTATACTGAGCCTTCTTTTTCAATTACTACTATTCTGGCTTCACCTTTAGGATGTGCAACATGTTCACAACCCTGATCGGCAAAAAAGAGATCCCCTGTATTCAGTATCACTGTTTTGACTTCGCCATGTTCCTTATAAAACATTTAAACGACGCCATCCATAACAGCAAAAACTTCCTGACCATCATTTATATGCCACTTATAGGGCTTATCTGTCCAGTGTAAACGTACGGAGGTTCCACTTAGCGAGGCAATGTCCATTGCTTCCCAGGCATTTTCTGCCCTAAAATCTTTGCTGATAATTGTTTTCATCATTGTCCCAATAAGTCTGATTGGATGTTAATGATATACGCAATATTCCAACTTAGCACATGCCTTTAGCAAAGCATATATTCTCGGTAATTTTTCATCATTTAATATCGGAACGAGAAATCGATGTGCCACCGTTACAATAGGCCATATGCATAGGGTCATAAGCGCTTCACATCCGTCTGTATAGCTGAGGGCCAGATCTGAGATATGGCGTCAGTGAGCGCAAAAATGAGTCGTTCAACGTCATCCTGTGCGGTTTCGTGCAGCGCTTCGGCGACAATCAACACCCTGGACGTACTTTGCTTAACGGCCGACCTGCCGCTTTGCCGATGAGTCCAGCGTCGGGCATGGGCTCGCCCGGAATCATCGGCAAAGATAACTTCACCGGGTTCAGGGTGTTCCGTCTCCCCGGAAAAAGTCTCATAGGACTCATCCCCACAGGCAGGGCGTACCGTTAACGCACCGCTGATCTGATCGATATCAAACACGGCAACCGGTATGGCAAAGGCGAGGGAAACGGCATTGCACAGGTCAATCATTGGATGCAGCGTCGGCAATTCACCGCTCTTCCGATATCGCCTTAACAAGGATTCCGACGCGCAGCGATACTGCGTTGGCTTAAGGCCTAGTTCGGAAAAAGCACGACGCCAGGCCTTAATCTCAGCAAACTCGCCTTCTCGGGATGTCGCCAGTCGCTTATCGGCGACTGCAAGGAACTGAGCGATGTGTGCATCAGAATTGGCATTCGCGTGGATACCATTAATATTCATCGTCGCGGTACGACGTTGTCCGAATCTTGTGTGCATTTCAGGGGCATAACATAGCTGCATTGATATTTTCTCCTTTGCGCCATTTCTGACAGCATGCCAGTTGTGTTGTGCGCTGTATTGGATAAAATTGCAGATGACTTCAGTGGCAAACAAAAACGTGAATATGGCGGTGAAGGGGGGTGACTCGCTTCGCTCGCCGTTACTCGGTCCATCCCTGGGCCTCGCCCCTTCGGGGCCAACGCAAGCGTTGTTCAAAAGCGCTCCAGGCGTTTTTGTGCGGGCAGTCCAACGGTCTGCGCCCGTTGTCGAACCCCGGTCGGGGATTCTCATCCCCCAGGGTGTGCAATATGCGAAAAAAAAGCCCGTACTTGCGTACGAGCTCTTTCTCAAATATGGCGGTGAGGGGGGGATTGACTCGCTTCGCTCGCCCTGCGGGCGTCATGGCCTGCGGCCACTCCGTCCAACGGGCTGCGCCCGTTGTCGAACCCCGGTCGGGGATTCTCATCCCCCCGGCGTGTGCCATATGCGAAAAAAAAAGCCCGTACTTGCGTACGAGCTCTTTCTCAAATATGGCGGTGAGGGGGGGATTCGAACCCCCGATACGTTGCCGTATACACACTTTCCAGGCGTGCTCCTTCAGCCACTCGGACACCTCACCATATTGTATTGCTGCCTGACCGCTTGGGGGGCAACGGGGCGCTACTATAGGGAGTTGCGCGAAAACGGTCAAGCAGTATTTACGCTTTGCTTCTCGTTTGGTTACGCATTGTACATCTACCCCGACGTAAGCCGTCGGGGAAGTGATTTAGCGTTGTGAATCCAGCATTTCGCGGTTCTTCACGATCTCCTCACGCTCAGATTTGACCAAAGCGGCCCGCGTTAAAATCGCGAACGGCTTCTGCGATTTCTTGTTTGGTATTCATGACAAACGGACCGTAGCCGACGATCGGTTCATTCAGCGGTTCTCCCGACAGTAGCAACACGCTGGCATCGTGGGTGGCTTCCAGATGCAATGCGTCCCCTTGCTGGCTTAATACCACCAGTTGCGCCTCGCTTGCTGTTGTCGATCCATTTACCGTGATTGAGCCTTTCAGGACGACCAGCGCGGTACTCCACCCTTCAGGCTGCGAAAGCGTCACCGGGCGCGCCTGTTGTAACCGCATATCCCAGACATTCAGCGGCGAGAACGTGCGTGCCGGACCGGTCGCTTGCTGATACTGACCGGCAATGATTCGCGCGGTCCCTGCATCGTCCGGCAGCTCAACGGTCGGGATGAAATCCTGAGTGATGCTCTGATAACCCGGTGCCGTCATTTTGTCTTTTGCTGGCAGATTCACCCACAGTTGCACCATTTCCAGTTCTCCCCCCTTGCGGGTGAAGACTTCAGAGTGAAATTCCTCATGTAGAATGCCTGCGCCAGCGGTCATCCATTGCACGTCTCCGGGGCCGATAATGCCGCCGCGACCGGTTGAGTCGCGATGCTCAACTTCCCCGCTGTACACAATTGTCACCGTTTCAAAACCACGGTGGGGATGCTCACCCACGCCACGCTTTTCTGTTCCCGGCGCGAACGTATGGGGACCGGCATAGTCAAGCAACAAAAATGGGCTCAACTGCTCAGCGTGGGACTGGTACGAAAACAGTGAACGAACCGGAAATCCATCGCCAACCCAGTGCGGACGAGGTGCGGTATAGACGCCTGTAACCTGTTTCATCATTCTCTCCTCAATGGCTTGTTACGTTATGAATAAGCTTATATTCATGACGGCGAGGTGAGTAGTGGCTAAAATGAACCTCATCGTTCTGAAAATGGAACAATAAATGGTAAAGCCAGATCTCAATGATTTTGCATGGTTTGTCCATGTCGTGGAGCAGGGCGGGTTTGCTGCAGCAGGTCGCGCACTCGATGAACCGAAGTCAAAGCTCAGCCGGCGCATTGCGCAACTGGAGGAGCAACTGGGGGTGCGGCTCATCCAGCGGACGACGCGGCAGTTTAACGTCACGGAAGTGGGACAAACGTTCTATGAACACTGCAAAGCAATGCTGGTGGAAGCACAGGCGGCGCAGGATGCGATTGCCGCATTGCAGGTTGAGCCTCGCGGCGTGGTGAAGTTGACGTGTCCGGTAACGCTGCTTCACGTCCACGTGGGGCCGATGCTGGCGAAATTTATGGCGCGCTACCCCGATGTGACGCTGCAACTCGAAGCCACGAACCGTCGCGTTGATGTGGTAGGGGAAGGCGTTGATATTGCAATCAGAGTGCGTCCTCGCCCGATCGAGGACAGCGATCTGGTGATGCGGGTGCTTGCCGACCGCGCACACCGGTTGTTTGCCAGCCCGGCGCTGATCGCACGTATGGGCACCCCGACGGCGCCGTCGGAATTATGCCGTTGGCCCGGACTGAGTCTGTCGGCAGGCAAACATATTCATCGCTGGGAACTGTACGGTCCGCAAGGGGCCAGAGCGGAAGTGCACTTTACCCCGCGATTTATCACGACCGACATGCTGGCATTGCGCGCGGCGGCCATCGCCGGCGTCGGTGCCGTACAACTTCCTATCTTAATGGTGAAAGAACAGCTTGCGGCGGGGGAACTGGTTGCGTTACTGGAAGGTTGGGAGCCGAGAAGAGAGGTAATTCACGCCGTTTTCCCTTCACGTAGGGGATTACTGCCATCGGTCAGAGCGCTGGTGGATTTTCTGACGGATGAGTATGCGCGGATGGCGGAAGAGTAGGGGATTTTCATGCAACAAAAAAGGCCGGATTGACCGACCTTTTATTATCTGGACGCCATTCGGGCGTGAAAACAATCAGCGACTACGGAAGACAATGCGGCCCTTGCTCAGGTCGTACGGGGTCAGCTCAACAGTCACTTTGTCGCCCGTCAGGATGCGGATGTAGTTTTTACGCATTTTACCGGAGATGTGTGCAGTAACCACGTGACCGTTTTCTAACTCTACGCGGAACATGGTATTAGGTAACGTTTCGAGAACGGTACCCTGCATTTCAATATTGTCTTCTTTGGCCATCTAATCCTCTGGGGTATCACTACCGTAATTTGAACCGGCAAGATAATGCCGAAGTTCTTTTAATAAGTAAAGATTTGCACGTTTAAAACGCAGCAAACAAAATTTGGCGCATTACTCCGGATCGCTTCAAAAACACACGACAAAGCCGCACGTGAAGCGCAACGTATAAGGGAGCGATGAGATAAACGATGGCGTTACCTGACGCGAACGGATCCTTAACGGCAGCGGGGTAATGGGCTAAACCAACTCTGCGACCGCAATTATAACACCCTGACAAAAAATGTGCCGAAAACATTCACCACTGGGGCAAAAATAACGTGCGAGGGACCCAAAAATCGCGAGGTAAGCGTTGCTGGCGCAATGCATCGAGGTGTTCCAGATACACCCGGCGCGGAATTTCGACCGCCCCTAACGATTCGGTATGACTATTGAGCACCTGACAATCCATTAATTTACCGCCCTGGCGGACAAATTCTGCGCAAAAAACCAGCAGTGCGGTTTTTGACGCATTCTCTTGTCGGCTGAACATCGATTCGCCGCAAAACAGAGCCCCCTGGGAAACGCCATACATCCCGCCAACCAGCGTATTTTCGCGCCAGACCTCAATGGAATGGGCATGTCCCAGTTCGTGCAGTCGATGATAGGCCTCTACCACGCCCTGGGTGATCCAGGTGCCTTCATCGCGATCGTTGGCGCATCCTTCGATGACCAGGCCAAACGCATAATTCAGCGTGACGCGATACGGAGAGCGCTTATGGAAGCGCTTCATGCTACGGCTGACATGAAACGTGTCAGGCCACAGAATGGCGCGGGGATCCGGTGACCACCAGAGAATAGGATCGCCAGGCGAAAACCACGGGAAAATACCGCGTTGATAGGCCATCAGCAGGCGCGCAGGGCTGAGATCGCCCCCAAGCGCCAGCAGGCCGTTTGGCTCGCGTAAAGCGCCCTCCGGCGATGGGAAGGCGATAGAGTGTCGGGAAAGCTGAACCAGGCGCATGACAGCAGAACTCCAGTACGCGAGTCGGATCGTTCAATAATAGCTTACAGACCTTGCTTAAACTGGTAATAACGACCCTGCTGCGCTAACAGATCTGCGTGATTACCTTGCTCAATAATTTGGCCGTTGTCCATCACTATTATTTGATCAAAACGCGCGAGTCCGCGCAGGCGATGCGTCACCATCAGTAACGTTTTATCGCGCATCACCTCTGCCAGCAATTCAAGCATTTGGCTTTCGGTCGTCGCATCCAGACCTTCCGTCGGTTCATCAAGCAGCATCAGCGGCGCATCATGCAAAAGCGCACGGGCGATCGCCAGACGGCGCAGTTCGCCACCGGATAACTGACGACCGCCTTCGCCCAGCCAACTGTTGAGGCCGGCATCGTCGAGAAGTTTCTCCAGCCCGACGCGACGCAGCGTGTCTGCCAGCTGTTCGTCACTGGCGTCGGGCGCGGCAAGCAGCAGGTTGTCGCGCAGGGTGGCGCTGAACAAGTGTACGCGCTGTGGCACAACGCTGATGGTCTTGCGTAGCGTCGCTTCATTCAATGTCGCAATCGGGCGACCGTTGAGCAGGATCTCGCCCTGCTGCGGATCCCACGCGCGCGTGAGCAGTTGCAGCAATGTCGATTTACCACACCCGGTGCGCCCAAGAATGGCGATGTGTTCGCCAGGATTTACCTGCAGGGAGAGCGAATCCAGCGCTTTTTGCGCTTGTTCGGGGTAGCTGAATGAAACGTCACGCAGCGTCAGGGTGACCTGAACCGGGACGTCGGATACGTCAGTCGGGAAAGTCACTTCCGGCTTCTGCTCGGTCAGTTCGGTGATCCGCATGGCGGAGGCGATGACCTGTCCCAGATGCTGGAATGCGCCGGTCACCGGAGCCAGCGCTTCAAATGCCGCCAGCGCGCAAAAGACAAACAGAGCAATCAGCGCGCCAGGCTGAGCGTTACCACCTACGCCGCCTGCCGCCATCCACAGCATCAGTAAGATGGCTACGGCGCCGATGAGCAACATCAGCGCCTGTGACAGTGCTGTCAGTTCAGACTGGCGACGCTGCGCTTCGTGCCACTGTAATTCGGTGGCCTCCATCTGTGCGCGGTAGCGGTCGCTGGCGCCGAAAATGGTCAGTTCAGCCTGGCCCTGTAACCATGCGGTCAACTGCTGACGATACTGTCCGCGCAGGTGTGTCAGGTTTTGTCCGGTGGTTTTACCGGCGCGATAAAACACCGGCGGCATGATAAACAGTGTCAGCAGCATCACGCCGCCGAGGGTGCAGGCGAGGGTGACATCCAGCACGCTCAGACCGATCGTCACAACCATAATCACCACAAAGGCACCCACCAGGGGGGAGATGACGCGCAGGTAGAGGTGATCCAGCGTATCCACATCTGCCACAATGCGGTTCAACAGTTCACCCTGACGATAGCGGGCCAGCCCGGCAGGGGAGAGCGGCAGCAGCTTGCTGAAGGTGTGAATGCGCAAATGTTGCAGCACGCGGAAGGTGGCATCATGGCTGACCAGCCGCTCAAAATAGCGTCCGGCAGTCCGGGTAATGGCCGCGCCGCGCACGCCCGCAGCAGGTAGCATATAGTTAAAACTGTAGATACCGGCAAAGCCCGCGACGGCCGACGCAGAGAGGAACCAGCCGGACAGCGTCAGCAGGCCAATGCTGGCGAGTAAGGTGATAATCGCCAGCACAATACCCAGCGTTAACATCCACTTGTGACGTTTATAGAGCGTCAGATAAGGCAGCAACGCACGCATTTAGATCTCCTCCTGACGATGGGCCAACAGCGTCGCAAATGCGCCGTTGGCGGTACTCAGTTCGGCCCAGGAGCCCTGTTCGATAATCTGTCCGTCCTGCATCACCCAAATCGTGTCCCAGTCAGCAAGATCTTCAAGCTGGTGCGTGACCATCAGCGTTGTCTGGCGTTTTGAGGCGGCTTTCAGCGCCTGCATGACCCGCTGTTCGCTATGGGCATCCAGGCTGGCAGCCGGTTCGTCCAGCAGCAGCAGCTTGCAAGGATTAAGGAGCGCACGGGCTACCGCCACGCGCTGCGCCTGGCCGACGGACAAACGTCCGGCCTGATCGCCAACGGGCGTATCCACTCCCTGCGGTAACAGCGGCAGGAATTCACTGACCCAGGCGCTGTCGAGCGCGGTACGCAACTCTTGCTCACTGGCATTCGGGCGAGCCAGCAGAACGTTTTCTCGTATCGTCGCCGCGGGCAACTGCGGGTTTTGCCCTACCCAGGAGAGATGCTTACGCCAGGACTCTGGCGACAACTCGCGAAGTTCCACCCCGTTAATGCGCAGCGATCCCTGATAAGAGAGGAAGCCGGAAAGCGCATTCAGCAGGGAACTCTTACCCGAACCGCTGCGGCCGACCAGCACGGTACGCTGCCCGGCAGGGAGGGAGAAGTTCAGCGGTCCCGCCAGGGTTTTGCCTTCTGGCGACGAAATGATGAGATTGACGGCGTCAATGGAAATAGGCTCTTGCGCGGATAACTCCACATCGCCTTGTTCCGGATGGGCGAGCGGCGTTTCCATAAACGTTTTCAGACTGTCTGCCGCGCCTACCGCCTGTGCTTTAGCGTGATAAAACGTCCCCAAATCGCGCAGCGGCTGAAAAAACTCAGGGGCCAGAATGAGGGCGAGGAAGCCTGCTGCCAGCGTGACGCCCGTGCCGTAGTGGCCGAAATTAAGTTCACCGAGGTAGGAGAAGCCAAAGTAAACCGCGACCAGCGCAATGGAAAGCGAGGTAAAAAACTCCAGTACGCCCGACGATAAAAAGGCGAGGCGCAGCACTTCCATCGTGCGCTGGCGGAAATCTTGCGACGCGACGCGAATGCTTTCGGTTTCAGCTTCACCACGGCCAAAAATGCGCAGAGTATCCATTCCGCGTAAGCGATCGAGGAAATGTCCGCTCAGACGCGCCAGGGCAAGGAAATTACGCCGGTTAGCATCGGCAGCGCCCATACCGACCATCGCCATAAACAGAGGGATCAGCGGCGCAGTGCCGAGAAGGATCAACGCGGCGGCCCAGTTCGACGGAAAAATAGCCGCGACGATCAGGATGGGAACACACACTGCCAGCGCCATCTGCGGCAGATAACGAGCGTAGTAATCGTGCATATCGTCAATTTGTTCCAGCACCAGCGTGGCCCAGCTTCCTGCGGGTTTTCCCTGGATCCATGCCGGACCGGCCTGTTGCAGGCGGTCGAGCACCTGGCGGCGGATCTCAAAACGGATATGTTGGCCCGCATGGAATCCTACGCGTTCGCGTAGCCAGACAACCCAGGCGCGGAGGATAAAGATCAGCACCAGCACGACAAATGGCAACAGCAACGCCTCGCGTGGGATATTCTCCATGATCATATGTTGCAGAATGCGAGCCATGATCCAGGCCTGAGCGACAATCAGTACGCCACTCACGAATCCCAGCAGGCGAGAAATCATAAGCCAGCGTTGGGAAATGACACTTTGCTGTTTTAACCAGCGGGTTAGCTCTTGTTGACGAGTTTTATTCATTGCGCGCTTTGCAGGTGAGTTATCAGAATTTTTAGGCAGGGCAATGTTACAACGGGGCAAAAATAAAGGCGACTTATAGTCGCCTTATTTACTTTTGTTACTGATTTGTAAAAACTATTTGCACGCGTCGGCTAAACCGTCGAGGTAGCGTTCAGCATCCAGCGCAGCCATACAACCGGTGCCTGCGGAGGTAATAGCCTGACGGTAAATGTGATCCATCACGTCACCCGCAGCAAAGACGCCCGGGATGCTGGTCTGGGTCGCGTTACCGTGACTCCCGGACTGCACTTTGATGTAGCCGTTTTCCAGCTCAAGCTGACCGTCGAAAATCGCCGTGTTCGGGCTATGGCCGATGGCAACAAACAGCCCCGCAACTTCCAGCGACTCAATGTTGTCCGTATTCTGCGTATCACGCAGGCGCAGACCCGTGACGCCCATCTGATCGCCGGTCACTTCTTCCAGCGTGCGGTGGGTGTGCAGTACGATGTTGCCGTTCTCCACTTTGTCCATCAGACGTTTAATCAGAATTTTTTCCGCGCGGAAGCCGTCACGACGGTGAATCAGGTGAACTTCAGAGGCGATGTTCGCCAGATACAACGCTTCTTCGACGGCCGTGTTACCGCCGCCGATAACCGCGACTTTCTGGTTACGATAGAAAAAGCCGTCGCAGGTAGCGCAGGCAGAAACGCCACGGCCTTTGAATGCCTCTTCTGACGGCAGACCGAGATAACGGGCGGATGCGCCGGTTGCGATGATCAGCGCATCGCAGGTGTACTCTGCACTGTCACCGATCAGACGGAACGGACGGTTTTGCAGGTCCACTTTATTGATGTGATCGAAGATGATCTCGGTTTCAAACTTAGTCGCATGTTCGTGCATGCGTTCCATCAGCAGCGGTCCGGTCAGATCGTTTGGATCGCCCGGCCAGTTTTCCACTTCTGTTGTGGTGGTCAGTTGACCGCCTTTTTCCATACCGGTAATCAGTACCGGCTGCAGGTTTGCGCGCGCAGCATAGACCGCCGCGGTGTATCCCGCCGGGCCGGAACCCAGGATAAGCAGTTTACTGTGTTTGGTCGTGCCCATGAGATCCTCATTGTTGTTGGCAGGCAATGGGCTGGATTGTAGGGAATTTGACGGCGTAAAAAAAGAGTATAGCGATTTTGTTAACAATTTGTGGAATAGACGAGGCCAATGAGTGAACAAATCTGCAGTCACGCCATAATGAATTCTACTTAAAATCGCTCAGTTATAAGGTGATAAAATGATGAATCGTCTTAACGCGTAATGAATAACTGGCATGTTGTACTAAAAATCGATGTTTTACTTTGACAATCACCTGCTGTTTTGCGAAAACATTCGAGGAAGAAAAAAACAGTGTTGTGTGTGTGCCGCATAATCATGCATATAAATACCATGTTTACCGGGCTAGCGAAATCTACGCATGGTGTGGACAGACGCCATTCGTGATGTCGATAGCTGCCGTCAGGCAACGGTCTTCTCACTATAGACCCAGGCATTGCGCGCCGTTAATCCTCTTGGGTTCGGTCTATGGTGATGGGCATCGACTCTCGACAATGATGTTTGATGAGTCAGGCAGGAGTAGGGAAGGAATACAGAGAGACAATAATAATGGTAGATAGCAAGAAGCGCCCTGGCAAAGATCTCGACCGTATTGATCGTAACATTCTTAATGAGCTGCAAAAGGATGGGCGTATTTCTAACGTCGAGCTTTCTAAACGAGTGGGACTTTCCCCGACGCCCTGCCTTGAGCGTGTGCGTCGTCTGGAAAGACAGGGTTTCATTCAGGGCTATACAGCGCTGTTGAACCCGCATTATCTGGATGCATCACTTCTGGTATTTGTTGAGATTACTCTGAATCGTGGCGCTCCGGATGTGTTTGAACAATTCAACGCCGCCGTACAGAAACTTGAAGAAATTCAAGAGTGTCATTTGGTGTCCGGTGATTTCGACTACCTGTTGAAAACACGTGTGCCGGACATGTCAGCCTATCGTAAGCTGCTGGGGGAAACCCTGCTGCGTCTGCCTGGCGTCAATGACACCCGTACTTACGTGGTAATGGAAGAAGTCAAACAGAGTAATCGTCTGGTTATTAAGACGCGCTAATACGGAACAGGTGCAAAATCGGCGTATTTTGATTACACTCCTGTTAATCCATACAGCAACAGTGCCGGGGTAACCCGGTGCTGTTGTCCGTTTTAGCATCGGGCAGGAAAAGCCCGAAACCTGGAGAGCCTTTTTTGAGCCAGGAATACACTGAAGACAAAGAAGTCACATTGACAAAGTTAAGCAGCGGGCGCCGACTTCTGGAGGCGTTGCTGATTCTTATTGCCCTTTTTGCCGTCTGGCTGATGGCAGCCTTACTGAGCTTTAACCCTTCTGATCCCAGCTGGTCGCAAACGGCCTGGCATGAGCCTATCCATAATCTGGGCGGGGCACCTGGGGCGTGGCTGGCGGATACCCTGTTCTTTATCTTTGGGATTATGGCGTACATCATCCCTGTCATCATTGTGGGTGGCTGCTGGTTTACCTGGCGTCACCAGGCGACCGATGACTATATCGACTATTTTGCCGTCTCGCTGCGCATCATTGGCGTGCTGGCCCTTATCCTCACCTCCTGTGGTCTGGCCGCCATTAATGCCGATGACATCTGGTACTTCGCGTCCGGCGGGGTGATTGGCAGTCTGTTGAGTACCACGCTGCAACCGCTGCTGCACAGCAGTGGCGGCACCATTACGCTTCTGTGCGTGTGGGCGGCAGGGCTGACGCTCTTCACCGGCTGGTCGTGGGTCAGCATCGCCGAAAAACTCGGCGGCTGGCTGCTCAATATTCTGACCTTTGCCAGCAACCGTACCCGTCGTGATGATACCTGGGTAGAAGACGACGAATACGAAGACGATGAAGAGTATGAAGATGAAGTCGAGGGCGGGAAACGTGAATCCCGTCGGGCGCGTATTCTTCGCGGTGCGCTGGCGCGCCGTAAACGTCTGGCTGAAAAATTTATCAATCCGCATGGCCGTCAGACTGATGCGGCGCTCTTCTCCGGCAGACGCATGGATGATGACGATGAGATCTCCTGGAGCGCGCGCGGCGTTCCGGCCGATCCTGGCGATGTGCTGTTCTCCGGGCATCGTGCGACACAGCCCGAATATGATGAGTACGATCCGCTGCTAAACGGTCATTCGGTAACCGAACCCGTCGCCGCTGCGGCGGCAGCAACGGCCGCAACTCAGGCCTGGGCCGCGCCGGTTGATCCGATAATGCAAACGCCGCCCGTACCGGGAGCGGAAACCGTTCCTGTACAACCCGCGGTTGCATGGCAGCCTGTACCAGGCCCACAAACCGGCGAGCCGGTGATTGCGCCTGCGCCGGAAGGCTATCCGCCGCACAATCCGTACGCGCAACCGCATCAGGCGCAGAATGAAACATGGCAACAGCCTGTTCCGACTGAACCGCAATACGCTGCGCCAGTGGCTCCTGAAACCGGTTATCCGCAGCCAGGCGAACCACAGCAACCGTGGCAGCAACCGCAGACTGCGGCAGAACAACCCTGGCAGCCTGAGCCGGTTTATCAACCGGAGCCTGTCCAGCCGCCGGTTTATCATCAGCCAGCGTATCAACCGGCGCCTTTACCGCCGCAGGAGCCTGTGGTTCAACAGGCCCCGATTACAGAGCCTGAGCCGGTAGTCGAAGAGACAAAACCTGCGCGTCCGCCGTTGTACTACTTTGAAGAAGTAGAAGAGAAGCGTGCGCGTGAACGTGAGCAACTGGCCGCGTGGTATCAGCCGATTCCTGAACCGGTTAATGCGCCTGAACCGGTGGTTCCTGCACCCTCAGCAGCGCCTGCTATACCGCCTGTTGACGCTGCTGCGGCCATTGCGCCGATCGCTGCAGGCGTGAAGGACGCGACCTTATCAGCCGGTGCGACGGCGGCAGCAGCTGCGCCAGTCTTCAGCCTCGCGAACGGCGGAGCGCCGCGTCCGCAGGTAAAAGAAGGGATTGGCCCGCAACTGCCCCGTCCCAATCGCGTACGTGTACCGACACGCCGTGAGCTGGCATCATATGGCATAAAATTGCCTTCTCAGCGTATGGCTGAGGAGAGAGCGCGTGAAGCCGGACAACACGATCTGCAGTATGGCGATGATGAAATCGATGCCATGCAACAGGACGAACTGGCTCGTCAGTTTGCCCAGTCGCAGCAAAGTCGTTATGGCGACGAGTATCAGCATGAGCCAGCGCAGGCCGACGATGAAGATGCCGCTGCGGAAGCTGAACTGGCGCGCCAGTTTGCCTCTTCACAGCAACAGCGCTACGCCGGTGAGCAACCTGCCGGAGCAAATCCATTCTCGCTGGATGATTTTGAGTTTTCACCCATGAAAACGCTGGTCGATAACGGCCCGCATGAACCGCTGTTTACGCCGGGCGTAATGCCGGAGTCTGCGCCTGTTCAGCAACCCACAGCGCCGCAGTATCAACAGCCGGTAGCGCCGCAACCGCACTATCAGCAGCCGCAACAGCCGGTAGCGCCGCAACCGCACTATCAGCAGCCGCAACAACCGGTAGTGCCGCAGCCACAGTATCAGCAGCCGCAACAACCGGTAGCGCCGCAGCCACAGTATCAGCAGCCACAACCGCCGGTAGCGCCACAGCCGCAGGAAAGCCTGATTCACCCGCTGCTGATGCGCAACGGTGACAGTCGTCCGCTGCAAAGACCGACGACGCCACTGCCTTCGCTGGATCTGCTGACGCAACCGCCGAGTGAAGTGGAGCCGGTTGATACCTTCGCGCTGGAGCAAATGGCGCGCCTGGTTGAAGCCCGCCTGGCAGACTTCCGCATCAAGGCCGATGTGGTCAATTACTCGCCAGGCCCGGTGATTACGCGTTTTGAACTGAATCTGGCGCCGGGCGTGAAGGCGGCGCGTATTTCCAACCTTTCTCGTGACCTGGCGCGTTCATTGTCGACTGTCGCGGTGCGCGTGGTGGAAGTGATTCCGGGTAAACCGTACGTAGGCCTGGAATTGCCGAACAAAAAACGGCAGACCGTTTATCTGCGTGAAGTGTTGGATAACGCGAAGTTCCGTGAGAACCCGTCGCCGCTGACCGTCGTGTTAGGTAAAGATATTGCCGGCGATCCGGTGGTGGCCGATCTGGCGAAAATGCCGCACCTGCTGGTGGCGGGGACAACCGGTTCGGGTAAATCGGTTGGGGTGAACGCCATGATCCTCAGCATGCTTTACAAAGCGCAGCCGGAAGACGTGCGCTTCATCATGATCGACCCGAAAATGCTGGAGCTGTCCGTTTACGAAGGCATTCCGCATCTGCTGACGGAAGTCGTCACGGATATGAAAGACGCCGCTAACGCCCTGCGCTGGAGCGTTAACGAGATGGAGCGCCGCTACAAGCTGATGTCTGCGCTGGGCGTGCGTAATCTCGCGGGTTACAACGAGAAGATAGCCGAAGCCGCGCGGATGGGACGTCCGATTCCGGACCCGTACTGGAAGCCGGGCGACAGTATGGATGCGCAGCATCCGGTACTGGAAAAACTGCCGTATATCGTTGTGCTGGTGGATGAATTTGCCGACCTGATGATGACCGTCGGTAAGAAAGTTGAAGAGCTGATTGCCCGACTGGCGCAAAAAGCCCGTGCGGCCGGGATCCATCTGGTGCTGGCGACGCAGCGTCCATCGGTTGACGTCATTACTGGTCTTATCAAAGCCAACATACCGACACGTATTGCCTTCACTGTGTCCAGTAAGATTGACTCGCGTACCATCCTCGATCAGGGCGGTGCAGAATCGCTGCTGGGGATGGGGGATATGCTTTACTCCGGGCCAAACTCCACCATGCCGGTGCGTGTTCACGGCGCATTTGTCCGTGACCAGGAAGTGCACGCGGTGGTACAGGACTGGAAGGCGCGTGGGCGTCCGCAGTATGTGGATGGCATCACCTCCGACAGCGAAAGCGAAGGTGGCGGCGGTGGTTTTGACGGCGGTGAAGAGCTGGATCCGTTATTCGATCAGGCTGTCAACTTTGTGACAGAGAAACGCAAAGCGTCCATCTCCGGCGTACAGCGCCAGTTCCGCATTGGCTACAACCGTGCGGCGCGCATTATCGAACAGATGGAAGCGCAGGGGATTGTCAGCGAACAGGGCCATAACGGCAATCGTGAAGTGCTGGCACCGCCGCCGTTTGACTAAGTGCAAAGTTACGTAATTCAGTATTGTCTTCTTTCCTCACGCTGATTTTTGGCCTGGAATGGATAGCAGAGGGATCTCCCGGTCGGGAGTGACGTATTTTGAGGAATAACAATGAAAAAAATCGCAATCACCTGTGCATTACTCTCAGGATTCGTGGTAAGCAGCGTTTGGGCGGATGCCGCCAGCGATCTGAAAAGTCGTCTGGATAAAGTAAGCAGCTTCCACGCCAGCTTTACACAGAAAGTGACCGATGGCAGCGGTGCCGCTGTTCAGGAAGGTCAGGGTGATTTGTGGGTGAAGCGTCCCAACCTGTTTAACTGGCACATGACGCAGCCTGATGAAAGCATTCTGGTTTCTGATGGGAAAACGCTGTGGTTCTTCAACCCGTTTGTTGAGCAGGCCACCGCGACCTGGCTGAAAGACGCCACCGGCAACACGCCGTTTATGCTGATTGCCCGCAACCAGTCCAGCGACTGGCAACAGTACAATATCAAGCAGAACGGTGACGACTTCGTCCTGACGCCGAAAACCAGCAACGGTAATCTGAAACAGTTCACCATCAACGTGGGTCGTGACGGGACCATTCATCAGTTCAGCGCCGTGGAGCAGGATGACCAGCGCAGCAGCTATCAGCTGAAATCGCAGCAGAATGGCGCCGTTGACGCATCGAAGTTCACTTTCACTCCACCGCAAGGCGTAACGGTAGACGATCAACGTAAGTAGAGGCCTGCGTGAGCAACCTGTCGCTCGATTTTTCTGATAATACCTTTCAGCCACTGGCCGCGCGGATGCGGCCAGAAAATTTAGCGCAGTATATTGGTCAGCAGCACCTGCTGGCTGCGGGTAAACCGTTGCCGCGCGCGATTGAAGCCGGACATCTGCACTCCATGATCTTGTGGGGACCGCCAGGTACCGGAAAAACCACGCTTGCTGAAGTGATTGCCCGCTACGCCGATGCTGACGTTGAGCGGATTTCAGCGGTCACCTCCGGCGTGAAAGAGATCCGCGAAGCCATCGAACGCGCCCGACAGAATCGTAATGCCGGGCGTCGTACCATCCTGTTTGTTGACGAAGTTCACCGCTTTAATAAAAGCCAACAGGATGCGTTCTTGCCGCATATTGAAGACGGCACGATCACCTTTATCGGGGCAACCACCGAAAACCCGTCGTTTGAACTGAATTCTGCGCTGTTGTCGCGGGCGCGCGTCTATTTGCTCAAATCGTTGACCACCGAAGATATCGAACAGGTTCTCCGTCAGGCGATGGAAGACAAGGCGCGGGGCTACGGTGGGCAGGATATCGTTCTGCCAGATGATACCCGCAGAGCCATCGCGGAACTGGTCAACGGTGATGCGCGCCGCGCATTGAACACCCTGGAAATGATGGCCGATATGGCGGAAGTGGATGACAGCGGCAAGCGAGTGCTGCTTCCCGCGCTGTTGACCGAAATCGCCGGCGAGCGCAGTGCGCGTTTTGATAATAAAGGCGACCGCTTCTACGATCTCATTTCCGCATTGCATAAATCAGTTCGCGGCAGCGCGCCGGATGCAGCACTTTACTGGTATGCGCGAATCATTACGGCAGGGGGCGATCCGCTGTATGTCGCGCGCCGTTGCCTGGCGATTGCTTCCGAAGATGTGGGTAATGCCGATCCGCGTGCGATGCAGGTGGCGATTTCCGCCTGGGACTGCTTCACGCGTGTTGGGCCTGCTGAAGGCGAGCGTGCTATCGCCCAGGCGATTGTCTATCTGGCCTGCGCACCGAAAAGCAATGCGGTGTATACCGCCTTTAAAGCGGCGATGTCCGATGCCCGCGAACGTCCTGACTATGACGTGCCTGTTCATCTGCGCAATGCGCCGACAAAGCTGATGAAAGAGATGGGTTACGGCCAGGAATATCGTTATGCGCATGACGAACCGAATGCCTATGCCGCCGGAGAGGAATATTTCCCGCAGGAGATGGCACAAACACGCTATTATCACCCCACAAACAGAGGTCTTGAGGGCAAGATTGGCGAAAAGCTCGCCTGGCTCGCCGGACAGGATCAAAATAGCCCTATAAAACGCTACCGTTAGCGCAGGCGTTGCGGTAATGTTGGCACTGTATCCCTGTGACCGCAGGCTGTGGTCACATTTTCCTCTTTCAATTCGATAAGCACAGGATAAGCATGCTCGATCCCAATCTGCTGCGTAATGAGCCAGACGCAGTCGCTGAAAAACTGGCACGCCGGGGCTTTAAGCTGGATGTAGATAAGCTGCGCGCTCTTGAAGAGCGTCGTAAAGTTTTGCAGGTTAATACTGAAAACCTGCAGGCAGAGCGTAACTCTCGATCGAAATCCATCGGCCAGGCGAAAGCGCGCGGGGAAGATATCGAGCCTTTACGTCTGGAAGTGAACAAACTGGGCGAAGAGCTGGATGCCGCAAAAGCGGAGCTGGATGTTTTACAGGCTGAGATCCGCGATATCGCGCTGACCATTCCTAACCTGCCTGCTGACGATGTCCCGGTGGGTAAAGACGAGAACGATAACGTTGAAGTCAGCCGCTGGGGTACCCCGCGCGAGTTTGACTTTGAGGTTCGCGATCACGTCACGCTGGGCGAAATGCATACCGGTCTGGACTTCGCTGCTGCCGTTAAGCTGACGGGTTCCCGTTTTGTGGTGATGAAAGGGCAGATTGCCCGTATGCACCGTGCGCTCTCGCAGTTCATGCTCGATCTGCACACGGAGCAGCATGGCTACAGCGAAAACTATGTGCCGTATCTGGTCAACCATGACACTCTGTACGGTACGGGTCAGTTGCCGAAATTTGCCGGCGATCTGTTCCATACCCGTCCGCTGGAAGAAGAGGCTGACAGCAGCAACTACGCGTTGATCCCGACGGCGGAAGTGCCGCTGACCAACCTGGTGCGTGATGAAATCATCGATGAAGACCAATTGCCGATCAAAATGACGGCGCACACACCGTGCTTCCGCTCTGAAGCGGGTTCCTACGGTCGTGATACCCGTGGCCTGATCCGTATGCACCAGTTCGACAAAGTTGAAATGGTACAAATCGTTCGACCGGAAGATTCAATGGCGGCTCTGGAAGAGATGACTGGCCATGCGGAGAAAGTGCTGCAACTGCTGGGTCTGCCGTATCGCAAAATCATTCTTTGCACCGGCGACATGGGCTTCGGCGCATGTAAAACCTACGATCTGGAAGTGTGGGTACCGGCGCAGAATACCTACCGCGAGATCTCGTCCTGCTCTAACGTCTGGGATTTCCAGGCGCGCCGTATGCAGGCACGCTGCCGCAGCAAGTCCGATAAAAAGACCCGTCTGGTGCATACTCTGAACGGTTCTGGTCTGGCGGTCGGTCGTACGCTGGTAGCCGTGATGGAAAACTACCAGCAGGCTGATGGTCGTATCGAAGTACCAGAAGTGTTACGTCCGTACATGAACGGACTGGAATATATTGGTTAATCCTCGCTCCACTCTTTTCTAAAAAGCGCCTTTGGGCGCTTTTTTTATGCCTGTTTGACGCCGGACAATAATCATTACTCCCTTGGGGGTAATATTACCTTCGAATGAAATTCAGCATTTTGCGCTGTTATCCTGTAAATACGTTATATATAAATCTATATAACGATGCTTAACTACTCAAATAATAACATCAATTTCTGTTTTTTTACTGTAAGCAAGCAGAGTGAGCCTTTATGAAAACTAAGATCCCTGATGCCGTGATGGCAGCGGAGGTGAGTCGTCGCGGTTTAGTCAAAACGACGGCGATAGGCGGACTGGCGATGGCCAGCAGCGCGTTTACCCTGCCATTTACCCGTATCGCTAATGCTGCCGAAGCCCTGAGCCCGGCACAAGCCAGTGAAAAAGTCGTCTGGAGCGCCTGTACCGTAAACTGCGGGAGTCGTTGCCCGTTACGCATGCATGTTGTGGATGGCGAAATCAAATATGTTGAAACCGACAACACCGGTGACGACAACTACGACGGCTTACATCAGGTGCGCGCCTGTCTGCGCGGGCGCTCCATGCGCCGTCGTGTCTATAATCCGGATCGTCTGAAATACCCGATGAAACGCGTGGGCAAACGCGGAGAAGGTAAATTCGAGCGTATCAGTTGGGATGAGGCTTACGACATCATCGCCAGCAACATGCAGCGCCTGATTAAAGACTACGGTAACGAGTCTATCTACCTCAATTACGGCACCGGTACGCTGGGCGGTACGATGACCCGTTCGTGGCCGCCAGGAAATACCCTGGTGGCGCGTCTGATGAACTGCTGCGGCGGTTATTTGAACCACTATGGTGATTACTCTTCCGCACAAATTGCGGCGGGTCTGAACTACACCTACGGTGGTTGGGCGGATGGTAACAGCCCGTCTGACATCGAAAACAGCAAACTGGTAGTCCTGTTCGGTAACAACCCTGGCGAAACCCGCATGAGCGGTGGTGGGGTGACCTATTATCTGGAACAGGCGCGACAGAAATCGAATGCCCGGATGATCATTATCGATCCGCGCTATACCGATACCGGGGCCGGTCGTGAAGATGAATGGATCCCAATTCGTCCGGGTACCGATGCGGCGCTGGTGAATGCGCTGGCTTATGTGCTGATTACTGAGAATATGGTCGATCAGCCGTTCCTCGATAAGTACTGTGTGGGCTACGACGAGAAAACGTTGCCAGCCAGCGCGCCGAAGAATGGTCACTATAAGGCCTATATCCTCGGCCAGGGGAATGACGGTACGCCAAAAACGCCTGAATGGGCGGCGCAAATTACCGGCATTCCGGCAGACCGTATTATCAAACTGGCGCGTGAAATCGGCAGCGCAAAACCGGCCTACATCAGCCAGGGCTGGGGTCCGCAGCGCCACGCGAACGGCGAAATCGCCACCCGTGCCATTTCAATGCTGGCCATTCTGACCGGTAATGTCGGGATCAACGGCGGCAACAGCGGCGCACGTGAAGGCTCTTACGATCTGCCGTTTGTACGGATGCCAACGCTGGAAAACCCGATAGAAACCAGTATCTCCATGTTTATGTGGACTGACGCGATTGAACGCGGTCCAGAAATGACCGCGCTGCGTGATGGCGTGCGCGGCAAAGATAAACTCGACGTGCCGATTAAGATGATCTGGAACTACGCCGGTAACTGTCTGATCAACCAGCACTCAGAGATCAACCGCACGCATGACATCCTGCAGGATGACAAGAAGTGCGAAATGATTGTCGTCATCGACTGTCACATGACGTCGTCGGCGAAGTATGCCGATATCCTGCTGCCGGACTGCACGGCTTCTGAACAGATGGACTTCGCGCTGGATGCTTCCTGCGGGAATATGTCTTATGTGATTTTTGCCGATCAGGCCATCAAGCCGCGTTTCGAATGCAAAACTATCTATGAGATGACCAGCGAACTGGCGAAGCGTCTGGGCGTCGAGCAGCAGTTTACTGAAGGACGCACTCAGGAAGAGTGGATGCGTCATCTGTACGAGCAGTCGCGTAAAGCCATTCCGGCGCTGCCGACTTTTGAGGAATTCCGTAAGCAGGGTCTGTTTAAGCAGCGCGATCCGGAAGGGCACCATGTGGCCTATAAGGCGTTCCGTGACGATCCGCAGGCCAATCCATTGACCACGCCGTCGGGTAAAATCGAGATCTACTCGCAGGAACTGGCGGAGATTGCCGCGACCTGGGAACTGCCGGAAGGCGATGTCATCGATCCATTGCCGATCTACACGCCGGGCTTTGAGAACTACAACGATCCGTTGACCAAAGATTACCCGCTGCAGCTAACGGGCTTCCACTATAAATCTCGCGTTCACTCCACCTATGGCAACGTGGATGTCCTGAAAGCGTCGTGCCGCCAGGAGATGTGGATCAACCCGCTCGACGCGCAAAAACGCGGTATTCGTAATGGCGACAAGGTCCGCATCTTCAATGGTCGCGGAGAGCTACATATTGAGGCGAAAGTGACGCCGCGGATGATGCCGGGCGTGGTTGCGTTAGGGGAAGGGGCCTGGTATGACCCGGATACAAAACGCATTGACCAGGGCGGCTGTATCAACGTATTGACCACCCAGCGTCCGTCTCCCCTGGCAAAGGGGAACCCGTCACATACGAACCTTGTTCAGGTTGAGAAGGTGTAAGGAGTAACCGATGACAACCCAGTATGGATTTTTTATTGATTCCAGCCGTTGCACCGGTTGTAAAACCTGCGAACTGGCCTGTAAAGATTACAAAGATTTAACCCCGGATGTCAGCTTCCGCCGCATTTATGAATATGCGGGCGGAGACTGGCAGGAAGACAACGGCGTCTGGCATCAGAACGTGTTTGCCTACTATCTGTCCATTGCCTGTAACCACTGCGAGGACCCGGCCTGTACTAAAGTCTGTCCGAGCGGGGCGATGCACAAACGGGAAGACGGCTTTGTGGTGGTCGATGAAGATGTCTGCATCGGCTGTCGTTATTGCCATATGGCCTGTCCGTACGGCGCGCCGCAGTACAACGCCGCCAAAGGTCACATGACCAAATGCGACGGCTGTCATGACCGTGTGGCAGAAGGCAAGAAACCGATCTGTGTCGAGTCTTGTCCGCTGCGTGCGCTGGATTTCGGTCCTGTCGATGAACTGCGCAAGAAACACGGTGATCTGGCGGCGGTTGCTCCGCTGCCGGGTGCGCACTTCACGAAGCCGAGTATTGTGATCAAACCGAATGCCAACAGTCGCCCGACCGGGGATACCACCGGCTATCTGGCGAATCCGAAGGAGGTGTAAGATGGGAAGTGGATGGCATGAATGGCCGCTGATGATCTTCACGGTCTTCGGACAATGTGTGGTCGGTGGTTTCATTGTTCTGGCGCTGGCGCTGATGAAAGGCGACCTGCGGACCGAAACGCAACAGCGCGTGATTACCGGCATGTTCGCGCTGTGGGTGCTGATGGGGATTGGCTTTATCGCGTCTATGCTGCATCTCGGCTCGCCAATGCGGGCGTTTAACTCGCTTAACCGTGTCGGTTCGTCAGCGCTGAGTAATGAAATTGCCAGCGGCTCGATTTTCTTTGCGGTTGGCGGGATAGGCTGGCTACTGGCGGTGTTGAAAAAGCTCTCTCCGGCTCTGCGTAACCTGTGGCTGCTGCTCACGATGGTGCTGGGTGTGCTGTTCGTCTGGATGATGGTGCGCGTCTATAACAGCATTGATACCGTACCGACCTGGTACAGCGTCTGGACGCCGCTGGGCTTCTTCCTGACTCTGCTGATGGGCGGTCCGCTGTTGGGCTATCTGCTGCTGCGCGTGGCGGGAGTCGACGGCTGGGCGATGCGTCTGCTGCCTGCGGTTTCACTGCTGGCGCTGGTGGTCAGTGCCATCATGTCGGTGATGCAGGGCGCAGAACTGGCGACTATTCACAGCTCTATTCAGCAGGCTTCTGCGCTGGTGCCGGACTACGGGTCGTTGATGGCCTGGCGTATTGGCGTACTGGCAGTGGCACTGTGCTGCTGGATTGTGCCACAGCTGAAAGGTTATCAGCCTGCGGTTCCGCTGCTGTCAGTGGCCTTTATTCTGCTGCTGGTGGGAGAACTGATTGGTCGCGGCGTTTTCTACGGTCTGCATATGACCGTCGGTATGGCGGTTGCCAGCTAAGTGAATAACCGGGGCTTTCGCCCCGGTTTTACTATTTCTGTTTAGTCAACGTATCGTAACTGGTCATCAGATTACGGTAATCCGGAATGTGGTTGGAGAACAGCGTCGCCAATCCCTCAACATCATTACGCCAGTCACGGTGCAGTTCACAGGCCACACCAAACCATGTCATGAGCTGAGCACCGGCCTGCGACATGCGATCCCACGCCGAATGGCGGGTAATTTCATTAAACGTACCCGACGCGTCGGTGACGACAAAGACATCAAAACCTTCTTCAATGGCGGACAGCGCCGGGAATGCCACGCAAACTTCAGTCACTACGCCCGCAATGATCAACTGCTTTTTCCCCGTGGCTTTGACGGCCTTCACGAAGTCTTCGTTGTCCCAGGCGTTGATATTCCCTGGTCGTGCAATGTATGGGGCATCCGGGAACTGGGCTTTTAATTCGGGAACCAGCGGGCCGTTTGGACCGGTTTCGAAGCTGGTGGTGAGAATGGTTGGCAGTTTGAAGTATTTGGCTAAATCTCCCAGCGCCAGCACGTTATTCTTGAATTTATCAGGGTCAATATCCCTGACCAGTGAGAGTAGTCCGGCCTGGTGATCTACCAGAAGAACCGCAGCATCGTTTTTATCGAGACGAACATAAGGCTTGGTCATTCGCTTCCCCTTGCTTGAGTCAACTCTGCGCCCGAATTCATTCAGGTGCGTATGGTTCATTCAAAGCATAGAACGGAAAAAAAATGCTGCCGGGACTATGAGTTTTTTCGACTAAGCGAAACGGAACTCTTTTGCGTTAAATCAATGAAAACAGCTACCTGTAGCCGGTTCGGCAGCAATAATTCATAATCTTAATCAATAAATTCAATCGAAGACGGAAAAGGGCTGCCACGCCACGGTTTCCGCCGATTGACAATGTTTTTGTTGGTGGCATGATGCGCGTGAAATTTGAACTTCCTCACGGTTTATACTCATGTCTACCTATACCCGACCTGTCTTGCTTTTGCTGGCTGGTCTACTTCTGCTGACCCTGGCGATTGCGGTGCTGAACACGCTCGTCCCGCTTTGGCTCGCCCAGGAAAACCTGCCGACGTGGCAGGTGGGTATGATCAGTTCGTCCTATTTCACCGGTAACCTGGTCGGGACGCTGTTGACAGGGGTTTTAATCAAACGCCTCGGGTTTAACCGTAGCTACTACCTTGCCTCGCTGATTTTTGCGGCCGGCTGTGTGGGCCTTGGGGTGATGGTCGGCTTCTGGAGCTGGCTGGCATGGCGCTTTGTCGCGGGCGTTGGCTGCGCCATGATCTGGGTGGTTGTTGAGAGTGCGCTGATGTGCAGCGGGACATCACGTAACCGCGGTCGCCTGCTGGCGGCCTACATGATGGTTTACTATGTGGGGACGTTCCTCGGACAACTGCTGGTCAGCAAAGTCTCTACGGAGCTGATGAACGTGCTGCCGTGGGCGACGGGGCTGATTCTGGCAGGGATTTTACCACTGCTCTTTACCCGCATCCTGAATCAACAGTCTGATGCACACAACGACACGCCAATTACCGCAATGCTGAAACTGCGTCAGGCGCGGCTGGGCGTTAACGGCTGCATCATTTCCGGGATTGTCCTTGGTTCGCTGTACGGCCTGATGCCGCTCTATCTCAATCATCAGGGCATGAGTAACGCCAGTATTGGTTTCTGGATGGCGGTACTGGTTAGCGCGGGCATCCTCGGCCAGTGGCCAATCGGGCGGCTGGCGGATAAGTTTGGTCGACTGCTGGTGCTGCGCGTGCAGGTGTTTGTGGTCATCCTCGGCAGCATCGCGATGCTAAGCCAGGCCGCGATGGCGCCTGCGCTCTTTATTCTGGGGGCGGCCGGTTTTACGCTCTATCCGGTAGCGATGGCCTGGGCCTGTGAAAAAGTGGAACATCATCAACTGGTGGCGATGAACCAGGCGCTGCTGCTGAGCTATACCGTTGGCAGCCTGTTAGGGCCTTCCTTCACGGCCATGTTGATGCAGAATTATTCCGATAATCTTCTGTTTATTATGATTGCCAGCGTGTCGTTTATTTATTTACTGATGCTGCTGCGCAATGCCGGACATACTCCGAACCCGGTTGCTCACGTTTAATTCAGCACAAACGGGATGCAATGTGTGTTATTGCATCCCGTTTTGGTTAATTCTCTGTATTCCCGAACCGAAAGTAAAAAGGCTACCCGACGGGTAGCCTTTTTAGAAGACTCAATCAGTACATCACTTTATGACCGTACTGCTCTAGAATACCTTTGACGCGTTCCATCGTTTCTTTCTTCGGTGGATGTACGCCATCGAGTTTGTATTCTTCGCCCATCGCCACCCATTTATGTTTGCCCAGTTCGTGATAGGGCAGGAGCTCGATTTTTTCAACGTTGCCCATATCGCGGGTAAATTCCCCGAGTCGGTGCGCGGAATCGTCATCGTCGGACCAGCCAGGCACCACGACGTAACGGATCCACACGTTGATATCTTTGTTTGCCAGATAGCGGGCGAATTCCAGCGTACGATGGTTGGAAACGCCGACCAGGTTCTGGTGGATCTCATCATTCATCTGCTTCAGGTCGAGCATCACCAGATCGGTGACTTCCAGCAGTTCATCAATCACCGGGTCGTAGCGGCGAACAAAACCATTGGTATCCAGACAGGTATGGATACCTTCTTGCTTACAGGCACGAAACCAGTCACGGACAAATTCCGCTTGCAGGATGGCTTCACCGCCTGACGCCGTTACGCCGCCACCGGATGCATTCATAAAGTGGCGATAGGTCACGACCTCTTTCATCAGTTCTTCAACGGTGACTTCTTTACCGCCATGCGTGTCCCACGTATCGCGGTTGTGGCAATACAGACAGCGCATCAGGCAGCCCTGGAAGAAAGTAATAAAGCGGATGCCTGGGCCGTCAACGGTACCACAGGATTCAAAGGAGTGAATGCGACCAATAACTGACATTGCGGTGTTTCTCCAGATGTGGCCCATCCGGGGCCGTGTTGGTGCACAGCTCATTGGCTGTGTCGAGTCTGTTTTGGCGGTTATCCATTGAGTATAGATAGCTGACAAAACAGGCTGCAGTCGGGAAACGACCTGTTAAAAAGGCCCCACTTACGTGGAGCCTTTATTGTACGCCTTTTAACGCGTGATTTCAGTCAAAACACATTACATGGTCTGAGTGAAGGTACGGGTAATAACGTCCTGCTGCTGTTCTTTCGTCAGGGAGTTAAAACGTACTGCGTAACCCGATACACGGATGGTCAGCTGCGGATATTTTTCCGGATGTTCCATCGCGTCCAGCAGCATTTCACGGTTCATCACGTTCACGTTCAGGTGCTGACCACCTTCGATGGACGCTTCATGGTGGAAGTAACCATCCATCAGACCGGCCAGGTTAGTCTTACGAACTTCGTCGTCTTTACCCAGTGCGTTCGGAACGATAGAGAAGGTATAAGAAATACCATCTTTCGCGTAAGCAAACGGCAGTTTAGCAACGGAGGTCAGAGAGGCAACCGCACCTTTCTGGTCACGACCGTGCATCGGGTTAGCACCTGGTCCGAACGGCGCGCCAGCACGACGACCATCTGGGGTGTTACCGGTTTTCTTACCATACACAACGTTAGAGGTGATGGTCAGAACAGACTGAGTCGGGATAGCATCACGGTAGGTTTTCAGTTTCTGAATTTTCTTCATGAAACGTTCAACCAGGTCAACCGCCATGTCATCAACGCGCGCGTCGTTGTTACCAAACTGCGGGTATTCGCCTTCGATTTCGAAGTCGATAGCCAGACCGTCTTCGTCACGAATCGGTTTAACTTTCGCATATTTGATAGCAGACAGGGAGTCAGCCGCAACGGACAGACCTGCGATACCACATGCCATGGTGCGGATAACATCACGGTCGTGCAGTGCCATCAGAGAAGCTTCGTAGCTGTACTTGTCGTGCATGTAGTGGATAACGTTCAGCGCGGTGACATACTGCTTAGCCAGCCAGTCCATGAAGTGATCCATACGATCCATCACTTCGTCGAATTTCAGGACGTCGCCTTTGATTGGTTCAGATTTCGGACCAACCTGCATTTTCAGTTTTTCATCAACGCCGCCGTTGATAGCGTACAGCATGGTTTTCGCCAGGTTTGCACGCGCACCGAAGAACTGCATTTGTTTACCAACGATCATCGGGCTTACGCAGCAAGCGATAGCATAGTCATCGTTGTTGAAGTCCGGACGCATCAGGTCATCGTTCTCATACTGCAGAGAAGAGGTGTCGATGGACACTTTAGCGGCGAATTTCTTGAAGTTCAGAGGCAGTTTTTCAGACCACAGAACAGTGATGTTCGGCTCCGGAGACGGACCCATGGTGTACAGGGTGTTCAGGAAGCGGAAGCTGTTTTTGGTAACCAGAGTACGGCCATCAACGCCCATACCACCGATTGATTCCGTTGCCCAAATCGGGTCGCCGGAGAACAGTTCATCATATTCAGGCGTACGCAGGAAACGAACCATACGCAGTTTCATGACCAGGTGGTCAATCATTTCCTGAGCGTCTTGCTCGGTGATTTTGCCTGCTTTCATGTCACGTTCGATGTATGCATCCAGGAAGGTGGAGACACGACCGAAGGACATTGCAGCGCCGTTCTGAGATTTAACCGCAGCCAGGTAGCCGAAGTAAGTCCACTGAATCGCTTCCTGAGCGTTGGTAGCCGGACCAGAGATATCGCAGCCATATTTAGCAGCCATCTCTTTGATCTGACCCAGCGCACGGTGCTGTTCAGCAATTTCTTCACGCAGACGGATAGTCGCTTCCAGGTTTACGCCGTTTTCCAGGTCAGACTGCAGGGAAACGAACTGAGCGTATTTGTCTTTCATCAGGAAGTCGATACCGTACAGCGCAACGCGACGGTAGTCACCGATGATACGGCCACGGCCATATGCATCCGGCAGACCAGTCAGAACACCGGATTTACGGCAGTTCAGAATGTCTTTGGTGTAAACATCGAAAACGCCCTGGTTGTGGGTTTTACGATATTCAGTGAAGATTTTTTTCAAGGCAGGGTCCAGTTCGCGATTGTACGCTTTGCAGGAACCTTCAACCATTTTGATACCACCGAACGGGATGATCGCACGTTTCAGCGGAGCTTCAGTTTGCAGACCAACAATTTTCTCGAGCGCTTTGTTGATGTAGCCAGCGTCGTGAGAAGTGATGGTGGAAGCAACAGAGGTGTCAAAGTCAACAGGCGCGTGAGTGCGGTTTTCCTGTTTAACGCCTTCCATTACGCTGTCCCACAGTGCAGTGGTCGCATCAGTAGCGCCAGCCAGGAAGGACTCGTCACCCTCGTACGGAGTGTAGTTTTTCTGAATGAAGTCACGGACGTTTACTTCATTCTGCCAGTCACCTTTGGTAAAACCTTCCCAGGCTGTGGCTAACTTTTCATTAAGCTCGGACATGTAACACCTACCTTCTTAAGTGGATTTTTTATTTACTGCGTGTATCGCGACATCAATTAATGATGATCGTTGTCACGCAGATAAATGACCCAGTATGTCAACCCAACCAACAAACCCCCGCCGATAATGTTACCGATCGTAACCGGAATCAGGTTATCAGTGATGAAGTTCATCGCGGTCAGGTGAGAAAAACTTTCCGGCGTCGAGCCAACTGCGCTCCAGAACTCCGGTGTTGCGAGATCACGGATTACAATACCCATCGGGATCATAAACATGTTTGCGATACTGTGCTCAAAACCGCTGGCCACAAACATCGCAACCGGTAATACCATGATAAACGCTTTATCCATCAGGCTACGGCCTGAGTAGCTCATCCATACGGCCAGGCAGACCATCAGGTTTGCGAGGATACCGAGACTGACGGCTTCAACAAAAGTATGGTGCATTTTGTGGTCGGCGGTTTGCAGGACGTTCAGTCCCCACTGGCCGTTGGCGACCATATACTCGCCAGAAAGCCACATCAATAGCACAAAGAGCAAGCAACCAATCAGGTTACCAAAATAGACGTTGAGCCAGTTTTTTGCCAACTGACCCCAGGTGATACGACCACTGGCTTTGGCAACGACAATCAACACGGTTGACGTAAAGAGGTCTGCACCGCAGATGACGCAAAGAATCAACCCCAGGGAGAAGCAGATACCGCCAATCAGTTTCGCCATACCAAAGGGCATCGTACCTGTACCGGTCGTTGCAGTGATATAGAAAACAAAGGCGATAGAAATGAACACACCGGCAGTAATTGCCAGGAAGAAAGTCTTAAGCGGATGTTTCGTTGCTTTATAGACGCCTGCCTCTTCGGCCACTTTGGCCATTGCTGCAGGGAGTAAAAGATCAAAAGGGTTGTCAGCTTTCACACTAACTCTCTCTTTATTAAGTCGGCGACGAGATACTAACAAAGCATTATAGATGAGAAATTGATGTAGATCATATCTCGCCTGGCTTATAGGCCCGTAACACGCATGGTTTTTATGCGATTTCGGAGTAATTTATTGATTAATATGATAAAAATAAATTTTAAAATTTAGCAAATGAGTTGAAAATTTTCCTTCCCAGGGCTGTTGGTCAGTTAATTAATATGGAGTAATTGACAGGCAAAGTAACAACTAGCGGTTAAGTTGTTTAATATCAACTACCAATATTTAACCTTGTTATTACATTTATTTTTGGATATTCAAAAATAAGTAAAACGGGGCGCTTAGTGCGCCCCGTAATATAGCTCAGACAATTATTTAAACCTACTCAGTGTGGGTTAATTGTCTTTATTTTGACCAAAATGAAGATTTTGCGCGCTGCAACTTCTCATAGGCCTTCAACAGCGACTGGTGTGACGCGAATGCGTGCAAATCGCTGTCAACCGGCTGCAGGCCATAAAAGGCCGCTTCACCGCTCAATGCTGCGCTGGCGGCTTCGACGGCATCTGCGCCATACATACGCACAAACGCGTTCAGATACTGCAGCGGTTCACGTTCTTCTTCCTGTGACAGCAGTAACAGCGTTTGCAGGCAACGGTAATAATTCGCCCGCTCAGCGCTAAAGATCGACGTATTAAATTCCATCGTCCATTCGGTCCAGATCAGCGCTTGTTCCAGATCGCCACCTGCCAGCGCCAGCATCGCTTTCAGTTCACCAATACGCAGGGTGTACCAGCCGTTATCTGAACCGGTTGCCAGGCCTAACAGTTCACGAACGCGGGTGAAATCATCAAACCCTTCTTCATCGAGCTGCTCAATCAGATTGAGATAGTCTTCTTTATCCCAGCGACTGTTCGGCAGTGAGAGCAGGGTCTCGCGCAGATGGGCACCCATGGCATTGTTGGCTAACCACAGATCTTCAGCAGGATAAATATCAGACATCCCCGGAACGATGATCCGACAGGCGTAGACACCGAGATGCTCGTAATCGGCGATGTACACCTCCTTATCTTCCGCGTTGAAGATCGCCATCAGGGTGGCAAACTCTTCTTCTGTGGTACCGGAGAAACTCCAGTCAACAAACGGGTAGTCAGCGTCCTGCTTGAACAGATCCCAGGAGATCAGCCCGCTGGAGTCAATGAAGTGCGTTTCCAGGTTGGTATGCTCTGCCACTTCTTCATCGTCGAAGGTCGGCGGCGTGAAAACATCGAGATCTTTCAGACCACGACCCTGCAGCAGTTCCGTCACGGTACGCTCCAGTGCGACACCAAAATCAGGGTGCGCGCCGAAAGAGGCGAAGCAGGTGCCGTTAGCCGGATTGAACAACACGACGCAGATGACCGGATACTGACCGCCCAGAGAACCGTCGTAGGCAAAGATTGGGAAACCTTCCGCTTCCAGTGTTGCAATAGATTCCACCACTGCCGGGTAGCGTGCCAGCACGTCGGCCGGAATTTCCGGCAGGCTGATGCTTTCAGCAATAATGCGATTCTTCACGTAACGCTCAAAGACTTCAGACAGCCCCTGCACGCGCGCTTCGTTGCGGGTGTTACCGGCGGACATCCCGTTTGAGACGTACAGATTGCCGATAATGTTCATTGGAATATAGACGGTCTGGTTATCCGACTGGCGGGTAAACGGCAGGCCGCAGATACCACGCTCTTCGTTGCCAGACTGCAGGTCGATCAGCATGCTACCGGTCAGTTCGTTCTCGGGATCGTAGAAAGCACGCAGACGCGCATCCAGCAGACCATCCGGTACGTCATCATTTTCGGTCAGCGGGAACCATTTCTCGTTCGGATAATGCACGAACGGACCATTGGCGATGGTTTCACCCAGCCAGAAATCGGCAAAGAAATAGTTGGTGGACAGACGCTCAAAATATTCACCCAACGCCGAGGCCAGCGCGGCTTTTTTCGTCGCCCCTTTGCCGTTGGTAAAGCACAGCGCACACTCTTTATCGCGAATGTGCACGGACCAGACGTTCGGCACCGGATTCAGCCACGAGGCCTCTTCAATGTGGAAGCCGAGATCGAGCAGTTTCTGCTGGAAGCGAGCGATGGAGTCTTCCAGAGCGGCGTCTTTGCCGGGGATAAATGTTTGCGTCATGAAAATCACTTTTGTCGTACGGAAAGCGCGCAATGATACGGGTTTTATGTGGCTGACGCTATCGCCGCCACGGACGCGGCGCAAATAAAAGTTTTGGCTATGCTTTTATCCACTACCCGCGTTAAGGGCATAAAAATGAAAGCATTTGATTTACAACGGATGGCGCTCGACAAAGTGCCCCTGGAGTTCCTCTGGGAAGTCGCACTGCGCAGTCTCTACACCTTTATTCTGGTGTTTCTGTTTCTTAAACTGACGGGGCGGCGCGGTGTGCGGCAGATGTCGTTATTCGAAGTGCTGATCATTCTGACGCTGGGGTCGGCGGCGGGAGACGTGGCCTTTTATGACGATGTTCCCATGCTGCCGGTGCTGGTGGTCTTTATCACGCTGGCGATTTTGTACCGGCTGGTGATGTGGCTGATGGCGCGCAGCGAAACGCTGGAGGATCTGCTGGAAGGCAAACCCGTCGTGATCATCGAAGACGGCGAGTTAGCCTGGTCGAAGCTCGGCAACGCCAACATGACCGAGTTTGAGTTCTTTATGGAGTTGCGACTGAACGGCGTTGAGCAACTGGGGCAGGTCAGACTGGCGATCCTCGAAACGAACGGGCAAATCAGCGTCTATTTCTTTGCAGACGAAAAGGTGAAGCCTGGACTCAGCATTCTGCCGGAATATTGTACGCAGCGTTTCAGGGTCATGCCGGAAGCGGGAGATTACGCCTGTGTGCGCTGCAGTGAAGTGATCCGTATGAGTGCCGGCGATAGCCAATTTTGTCCACGCTGCAAAAATCCAGAATGGTCGAAGGCCAGTCGGGCAAAACGGGTCGTCTGACAGCAAAAATATCGGTCTTTTATCGTCAATCCCGAAGATTCTGTTGTGTGAGCGAACACTCATTTTTGCTCTGCTCAGTTTTAGCCATTGCGGCGCGTGTCACTGAATGATAAAACCGATATCCACAGGAATAACTTATACCCAGTGTCTGTTCATGTACGAAAAGAGGTTGGGTTAATAACAACGCAACGTGGTGAGGGGAAATGGCTCAGGTCTTCAATTTTAGTTCAGGTCCGGCAATGTTACCGGCAGACGTGCTTAAACTGGCTCAAAAGGATCTTTGTGACTGGAACGGTCTTGGTACGTCCGTCATGGAAGTGAGCCATCGCGGCAAAGAATTCATCCAGGTCGCGCAAGAAGCGGAGCAGGATTTTCGCGATCTGTTAAATATCCCCTCCAACTACAAAGTGCTGTTTTGTCACGGCGGCGGTCGCGGCCAGTTTTCCGCCATTCCGCTGAACATTCTGGGCGACAAAACCACGGCTGACTATGTTGATGCCGGCTACTGGGCAGCCAGCGCCGTCAAAGAAGCGAAAAAATACTGCACGCCGAATGTGATCGACGCCAAAGTCTCGGTCGATGGCCTGCGCGGCGTGAAGCCGATGAGCGAGTGGCAGCTTTCTGCTGATGCCGCGTATCTGCATTACTGCCCGAACGAAACCATCGATGGTATCGCCATTAACGAAACGCCCAATTTTGGTTCCGATGTGGTGGTGACCGCCGATTTCTCCTCAACCATTCTCTCCGGACCGCTGGATGTTTCCCGCTATGGCATCATTTATGCGGGCGCACAGAAGAACATTGGCCCGGCGGGTCTGACGCTCGTTATTGTACGCGAAGATTTACTGGGTAAAGCGAATGTGGCCTGTCCGTCGATCCTCGATTATTCCGTCCTGAACGACAATGACTCTATGTTCAATACGCCGCCGACCTTCGCCTGGTACCTTTCCGGCCTGGTGTTCAAATGGCTGAAAGCCAATGGCGGCGTGGAAGCGATGGATAAAATCAATCAGCAAAAAGCAGAACTGCTGTATGGCGTGATTGATAACAGCGACTTCTATCGGAATGATGTCGCGAAAGCGAACCGTTCACGTATGAACGTGCCGTTCCAGTTGGCTGACAGCGCGCTGGATAAGATCTTCCTGGAAGAGTCTTTTGCCGCCGGTCTGCACGCGCTGAAAGGCCACCGCGTTGTCGGCGGTATGCGTGCCTCCATCTATAACGCGATGCCGCTGGAAGGGGTAAAAGCACTTGCCGATTTCATGGCTGATTTCGAGCGTCGCCGCGGCTAATCTGGTGTCTCTTTTCATCCCCACAGCCTTGTCTGTGGGGTTTTTATTTCTGTCTTTTGAGAGTTGAGTTTCATGGAATCCCTGACGTTACAACCCATCGCACGGGTCGATGGCACGATTAATCTGCCAGGCTCGAAGAGCGTATCTAACCGCGCGCTGTTACTGGCGGCGTTAGCACATGGCACCACCGCGCTGACCAACCTGTTAGACAGCGATGACGTTCGCCATATGCTCAATGCACTGAGTGCGTTGGGGATTGATTACACCCTGTCTGCGGATCGCACCCGCTGCGAAATCACGGGTAACGCAGGTCCTCTGCACGCCGAAGGCGCATTAGAGCTGTTTCTGGGCAATGCCGGAACGGCGATGCGACCGCTGGCCGCCGCGCTGTGCCTTGGCGCAAACGACATTGTGCTGACCGGCGAACCGCGTATGAAAGAGCGCCCGATTGGTCATCTGGTCGATGCGCTGCGTCAGGGTGGGGCGAACATTGAGTATCTGGAGCAGGAAAATTATCCGCCGCTTCGACTGCGTGGCGGATTTACCGGCGGACAGGTTGAGGTTGACGGCAGCGTCTCCAGCCAGTTTCTCACCGCGCTGCTGATGACCGCGCCTCTGGCACCGCAAGATACGGTAATAAGTATCAAAGGCGATCTGGTGTCGAAACCGTATATCGATATCACGCTGAACCTGATGAAAACCTTTGGCGTTGAGATAGAGAACCAAAGCTATCAGCGCTTCGTGGTTAAAGGGGGTCAGCAGTACCGCTCTCCGGGCCACTACCTGGTTGAAGGGGATGCTTCATCGGCCTCCTATTTCCTCGCAGCAGGCGCCATTAAAGGCGGAACGGTGAAAGTGACCGGGATTGGCCGCAACAGCATGCAGGGTGATATTCGCTTTGCCGATGTGCTGGAGAAAATGGGCGCGACCGTCACCTGGGGTGACGACTTTATCGCCTGTACCCGTGGTGAACTCAACGCCATCGATATGGACATGAACCACATCCCGGATGCGGCGATGACCATTGCCACCGCAGCGCTGTTTGCCAAAGGCACGACGACGCTTCGCAACATCTATAACTGGCGCGTCAAAGAGACTGACCGTCTGTTTGCGATGGCAACCGAACTGCGTAAAGTTGGCGCAGACGTGGAAGAGGGGCATGATTTTATTCGCATCACGCCGCCGGCACAGCTGAAGTTTGCCGAAATTGGCACCTATAACGATCACCGTATGGCAATGTGTTTCTCGCTGGTGGCGTTATCTGACACGCCGGTCACGATCCTTGACCCGAAATGTACCGCTAAGACTTTCCCTGATTATTTCGAACAGTTGGCGCGTATCAGTACCCCTGCCTGATTTTTCTCTTCGCGCCGGTCAACTGGCTGGCGCGATATCGTCTGTATCTGTACTTTTTTCCTGCTACTGCCGATGCTAACGTGTTGATGATTTAATTTTTTGATTTATATAAATTTTATTATAAACATCAACGGAAGATTAGCATGAAAAATAAATCACTCCTGATTACTATTGCAGTATCCGCCGCGCTGCTGGCGGGATGTAAAAACGGCGTTAATGGTGACATGCTCGCCAGTTCGGGCATGTCCGCATATAAAGCGGCCACACTTTCTGACGCCGATGTCAAAACGTTGTCCAGCAACTCCTGCAAACAGATGGATAGCCAGAATCAACTGGCGGGAACCGGCAGTAAATACACCGCTCGCCTGGGCAAGATTGCCAAAGCACTGGGAAATAATATTGATGGTACTCCGGTCGATTATAAGGTCTACATCACTTCCGACGTCAATGCATGGGCAATGGCGAACGGCTGTGTCCGCGTCTATTCCGGGTTGATGGATTTGATGACCGATAATGAAATCGAAGGGGTATTAGGTCATGAGTTAGGTCACGTCTCTTTAGGGCATTCCCGTAAAGCAATGCAGACGGCTTACGCCACACTGGCCGCGCGTGATGCTATTTCTGCCACCAGCGGCGTCGCTTCACAACTCTCTCAGTCGCAGTTAGGCGATTTGGCTGAAGGCGTAATCAACTCGGCGTTCTCCCGCAGTCAGGAATCTGAGGCTGATGACTTCTCCTATGATCTGATGAAAAAACGTGGCATCAATACGCAAGGGTTAGTGAGCGCATTCGATAAGTTAGCCACAATGGATGCCGACCATGCTAAATCCCTGATGGATTCCCACCCGGCGTCAGCCGACCGCGCTCAGCATATGCGTGACCGTATCGCTGAAGATAAAAAGTAAAACATTGTCATCTTTCGGGCTGGTTTCTCCCCGGCCCGCTATAATTGCGCAATTATTCTTCACCTGGTGACAGACTAAACCGGTTTTTGCACACAATGTTAACGATTGTGGGCGTTGGCGCGTATAATGCGCGGCGTTTACGTTAACAGAACGCCTGTTTAAGGAGATAAAGATGACGGCAATTGCCCCGGTAATTACCATTGATGGCCCAAGCGGTGCAGGAAAAGGCACCTTGTGCAAAGCGATGGCGGAAGCATTGCAATGGCATCTGTTGGACTCTGGCGCAATCTATCGCGTGCTGGCGCTGGCGGCATTACATCATCATGTCGATGTTGCATCGGAAGACGCGCTGGTTCCGCTGGCAACCCATCTCGATGTCCGCTTTGTCTCAACCGACGGAAATCTGGAAGTGATCCTGGAAGGGGAAGACGTCAGCGGTGAAATCCGCACGCAGGAAGTCGCCAATGCCGCCTCTCAGGTCGCCGCGTTCCCTCGTGTACGTGAGGCGCTGCTGCGTCGTCAACGCGCTTTCCGTGAAGCGCCGGGACTGATCGCGGATGGACGTGATATGGGGACGGTGGTTTTCCCGGATGCGCCGGTCAAAATTTTCCTTGACGCCTCCTCGGAAGAACGTGCGTATCGCCGTATGCTACAGTTGCAGGAGAAGGGCTTTAGTGTTAACTTTGAACGCCTTTTGGCCGAGATCAAAGAACGTGACGATCGCGACCGAAACCGTGCTGTAGCGCCGCTGGTTCCCGCTGCTGATGCTTTAGTTTTAGATTCCACACGATTAAGCATTGAGCAAGTGATTGAAAAAGCGCTACAATACGCGCGCCAAAAACTGGCACTCGCTTAAAAGCGACCGAATTTGCAGTACCCCCGTTGCAATGGAATGACAGCGGGTATGTTAAACAACCCCATCCGGCACGGAGCCAGGTGGACGTTAAATATGAAACCTGAAGATTAAACATGACTGAATCTTTTGCTCAACTGTTTGAAGAATCCTTAAAAGAAATCGAAACCCGTCCGGGTTCCATCGTTCGCGGTGTTGTTGTTGCTATCGACAAAGACGTTGTTCTGGTTGATGCAGGCCTGAAATCTGAATCTGCAATCCCTGCAGAGCAGTTCAAGAACGCAGCCGGCGAACTGGAAATCCAGGTGGGCGACGAAGTTGACGTTGCTCTGGATGCAGTAGAAGACGGCTTCGGTGAAACACTGCTGTCTCGTGAAAAAGCGAAACGTCACGAAGCATGGATCACGCTGGAAAAAGCTTACGAAGATGCTGAAACTGTTACCGGTGTTATCAACGGCAAAGTTAAGGGCGGCTTCACTGTTGAGCTGAACGGTATTCGTGCGTTCCTGCCAGGTTCACTGGTAGACGTTCGTCCGGTGCGCGATACGCTGCACCTGGAAGGCAAAGAGCTTGAATTCAAAGTCATCAAGCTGGATCAGAAACGCAACAACGTTGTTGTTTCTCGTCGTGCCGTGATCGAATCCGAAAACAGCGCAGAGCGCGATCAGCTGCTGGAAAACCTGCAGGAAGGCATGGAAGTTAAAGGTATCGTTAAGAACCTCACTGACTACGGTGCATTCGTTGATCTGGGTGGCGTTGACGGCCTGCTGCACATCACCGATATGGCATGGAAACGCGTTAAGCATCCGAGCGAAATCGTAAACGTTGGCGACGAAATCACTGTTAAAGTGCTGAAGTTCGACCGCGAACGTACCCGTGTATCTCTGGGCCTGAAACAACTGGGCGAAGATCCGTGGGTCGCTATCGCTAAGCGTTATCCGGAAGGTACCAAACTGACCGGTCGCGTAACCAACCTGACCGACTACGGCTGCTTCGTTGAAATCGAAGAAGGCGTTGAAGGCCTGGTTCACGTTTCCGAAATGGACTGGACCAACAAAAACATCCACCCGTCCAAAGTTGTTAACGTTGGCGACGTAGTGGAAGTTATGGTTCTGGATATCGACGAAGAACGTCGTCGTATCTCCCTGGGCCTGAAGCAGTGCAAATCTAACCCATGGCAGCAGTTCGCGGAAACCCACAACAAGGGCGACCGTGTTGAAGGTAAAATCAAGTCTATCACTGACTTCGGTATCTTCATCGGCCTGGACGGCGGCATCGACGGCCTGGTTCACCTGTCTGACATCTCCTGGAACGTTGCAGGCGAAGAAGCAGTTCGTGAATACAAAAAAGGCGACGAAATCGCAGCAGTTGTTCTGCAGGTTGACGCAGAGCGCGAGCGTATCTCTCTGGGCGTTAAACAGCTGGCAGAAGATCCGTTCAACAACTGGGTTGCACTGAATAAGAAAGGCGCAATCGTAAACGGTAAAGTGACTGCAGTTGACGCGAAAGGCGCAACCGTAGAACTGGCTGACGGCGTTGAAGGTTACCTGCGCGCTTCTGAAGCATCCCGTGACCGCGTTGAAGACGCTACCCTGGTTCTGAGCGTGGGTGACGACGTTGAAGCTAAATTCACCGGCGTTGACCGTAAGAACCGTGCAATCAGCCTGTCTGTTCGTGCTAAAGACGAAGCTGATGAGAAAGATGCCATCGCAACTGTTAACAAACAGGAAGATGCAAACTTCTCGAACAACGCAATGGCTGAAGCTTTCAAAGCAGCTAAAGGCGAGTAATTCTTTGAAACTTCGGGAGGTTTCATCCCGAAGTCAGATGAGAATACTTGACAGATTATAGAATTCGTTCTGTAATCAATGACAAAGGGCGGCTACGGCCGCCCTTAATCAATGCAACAGCAGCAGCTTATTGGAACCGGAGGAATCATGACCAAGTCAGAATTGATTGAAAGACTTGCCACTCAGCAATCTCATATTCCCGCGAAAGCGGTTGAAGATGCAGTCAAAGAGATGCTGGAGCATATGGCCTCGACTCTTGCACAGGGCGAGCGTATTGAAATCCGCGGTTTCGGCAGCTTTTCTTTGCACTACCGTGCACCACGTACCGGGCGTAACCCGAAGACTGGCGACAAAGTGGATCTGGAAGGGAAATACGTTCCGCACTTTAAGCCGGGTAAAGAACTGCGCGATCGCGCCAATATTTACGGTTAAGTTTTTCGCAAAACATAACCTCAGAAAAGCACCTTTACGGTGCTTTTTTCTTGCCTTTTTTCAGCCCTGGAATGCTGCTCGCATTTCATGTTGCACATTGCCGGCTGGCGATGAAAATCGCGGAATCATGGCCGTAAATCCTTCATTCCCCTCCTGACAATCCCGGTTCAGACCTGCACACTGCTGCCAACACGGAGGTGTGTATGAAATTAACGACGGTCAGTCTGTGTGCATTAGGGGGGATTTTCCCTTTATTTTTGCTACCTGCACTGCCGGGGGAATGGGTGGTTAGCCTTCTGTTTGTGCTGGCCTGTCTGCTAGGCCTGCTCCGCTGGAAAGTGGCACAGTTCGCCGGGCTTCTCCTGCTGTTTTTTCTCTGGGGCGTCATGGCGGCGAAACAGTCGCTGTGGGCGGGAAATACGTTGCCCGTCGCCACGCAGGAGACCATCGTCGAGCTTACGGCTACGGATAACATGACCACGCATGCCGGGCTGATCACGCATCTTAATGGGCATCGTCTTTTCCCTGCCGTCGGGATTGTGCTTTATAACCAATATTTGCCGATCGCGCCGTGCGCGGGACAACGTTGGGCGATGACGCTGAAGGTTCGCGCCATGCATGGCGAGTTGAATGACGGCGGATTTGATAGCCAGCGTTATGCCCTGGCACAGCATCAATCGCTCACTGGCCGCTTTTTACAGGCAAAGGTTGTCGACAGCAAATGCAGTTGGCGAGCCCGCTATCTCGCCTCGTTAACGGCCTCTCTGGAAAACTATCCCTGGCAGCAGGTGATCCTGGGTCTGGGGATGGGGGAACGCCTGCTGGTGCCACAGGAGGTCAAAGCGCTCATGCGTGATACCGGTACGGCGCATCTGATGGCGATTTCCGGTCTGCATATCGCTTTTGCGGCTTTACTGGCAGCCGCTCTGATTCGCGGCGTGCAGTTTCTGCTTCCGGTCGGTGCAATCCGCTGGCAACACCCGCTGATCGGTGGACTTATTTGCGCTGCGTTTTACGCCTGGTTGACCGGATTACAACCTCCGGCGCTGCGTACGGTGGTGGCGCTGCTGGTGTGGGGCGCACTAAAATTAAGCGGGCGGCAATGGAGTGGATGGTCAGTCTGGTGCTGCTGTCTGGCGGCTATTCTGGTTGTCGATCCCGTCGCCGCGATCTCGCAAAGCCTGTGGCTTTCGGCCTTTGCCGTTGCGGCTCTGTTATTCTGGTATCAATGGTTTCCTTGCCCTACCTGGCCCACATCACGCGCCGGGCGCTTGCTGGTTGAACTGGCACATCTGCAACTGGGGATTACCCTGTTGCTCTTGCCGTTACAAATCGCACTGTTTCACGGCATCAGCCTGACATCGTTTGCCGCCAATCTGTTTGCTGTTCCACTGGTTACGTTTGTCAGCGTCCCGCTGATCCTCGCCGGAATGGTGGCCCATCTCACTGGTCCGCTGCTTCTTGAGGGCGGACTCTGGTATCTGGCCGATCGCTCACTGGCCGCACTATTCTGGGCGCTCAATCATTTGCCTGCGGGGTGGATCAACGTTGATGCCCGTTGGCAGTGGCTGGTCTTTGCTCCCTGGCTGATGCTACCCGGCTGGCGGTTTATCGCCTGGCGCGTTTTCCCCGGTCTCTGTCTGGCGACGCTGGCGTTACTGAGCTGGCCGTTCTGGAGTCCGGTACGTACTGACGCCTGGCAGGTACACATGCTGGATGTCGGGCAGGGGTTGGCGATAGTTATAGCCCGCAATGGTAAAGCGTTACTCTATGATACCGGGCTGGCCTGGCCGGGAGGTGACAGCGCACAGCAGATGATTATTCCGTGGCTGCGCTGGCACCACTTGCAGCCAGAAGGGATTATTCTCAGCCATGAGCATCTCGACCATCGCGGTGGACTACACTCTTTGCAGGCAACCTGGCCAACGCTTTGGGTGCGCAGTCCGTTAGGCTGGCAGGGGCATTTGCCGTGTTATCGCGGTGAGATGTGGCAATGGCAGGGACTGCGTTTTAGCGCGCACTGGCCGTTGAAAGGAGACCCGACGCAGGGGAATAACCATTCCTGCGTCGTAAAGATTGATGATGGTACGCACAGTATTCTGCTGACGGGCGATATAGAGTCCCCCGCGGAACTGAAAATGCTCAGTCATTACTGGCAGCACCTTACGGCGACGGCAATCCAGGTACCGCACCATGGCAGCAGTACCTCGTCTTCATTGGCGTTACTTCAACGCGCGAGTGGCAAGGTGGCGCTGGTCTCCGCCTCACGCTATAACGCCTGGCGACTGCCGTCATGGAAGGTGAAGCAGCGCTATCTGCAACAGGGTTACCAATGGTGTGATACCCCGCATCAGGGGCAAATTTCGCTGGATTTTTCAACACAGGGCTGGCAGGTCACCAGCCTGCGGGAGCAAATTTTACCTCGTTGGTATCATCAGTGGTTTGGCGTGTCAGACGATAACGGGTAGAATATGCGGCTATTTCAACAGATGCTGGTTTCTTGAATGCATAACGATAAAGATCTCTCTACGTGGCAGACGTTTCGCCGACTGTGGCCAACCATTGCGCCTTTCAAATCGGGTCTGATCGTGGCGGGTGTTGCGTTAATCCTCAACGCGGCCAGCGATACCTTCATGTTATCGCTCCTCAAACCATTACTGGACGATGGTTTTGGTAAAACAGATCGCTCAGTGTTGCTTTGGATGCCGCTGGTGGTTATTGGGCTGATGATATTACGTGGTATCACCAGCTATATCTCCAGCTACTGTATTTCCTGGGTATCCGGCAAAGTGGTGATGACCATGCGTCGTCGCCTGTTTGGTCATATGATGGGAATGCCGGTTTCCTTCTTTGACAAGCAATCCACCGGCACGCTGCTGTCTCGTATTACTTACGATTCTGAACAGGTCGCCTCTTCGTCTTCCGGTGCGCTGATTACCGTTGTGCGCGAAGGCGCATCGATTATCGGCCTGTTCATCATGATGTTCTATTACAGCTGGCAGCTGTCGATCATCCTGGTTGTGCTGGCACCTATTGTGTCGATCGCGATTCGCGTAGTCTCGAAACGTTTTCGTGCTATCAGTAAGAACATGCAGAATACGATGGGGCAGGTGACGACCAGCGCGGAGCAGATGCTCAAAGGCCACAAAGAGGTACTGATCTTCGGTGGTCAGGGAGTGGAAACGAAGCGCTTCGACAAAGTCAGTAACAAGATGCGTTTGCAGGGGATGAAGATGGTTTCTGCCTCTTCCATTTCCGATCCTATCATCCAGTTAATTGCTTCACTGGCGCTGGCGTTTGTGCTGTACGCGGCCAGCTTCCCAAGCGTGATGGACAGCCTGACGGCAGGGACAATCACCGTGGTCTTCTCCTCAATGATCGCCCTGATGCGTCCGCTGAAGTCGTTGACCAACGTTAACGCTCAGTTTCAGCGCGGGATGGCCGCGTGCCAGACTTTATTTGCCATCCTGGATAGCGAGCAGGAAAAAGACGAAGGTAAACGCGTGATTGAGCGTGCGACCGGCGATCTGGAATTCCGCAATGTCACCTTTACCTATCCAGGCCGTGAAGTGCCGGCGCTGCGCAACATCAACCTGAAAATTCCGGCGGGTAAAACCGTTGCGCTGGTGGGCCGTTCAGGTTCCGGTAAATCAACCATTGCCAGCCTGATCACGCGTTTCTATGACATCAATGAAGGCGAGATCCTGATGGATGGTCACGATCTGCGTGAGTACACCCTGGCCTCGTTACGTAATCAGGTCGCACTGGTGTCGCAGAACGTGCATCTGTTCAACGACACAGTGGCGAATAACATTGCCTACGCGCGAACTGAGCAGTATAGCCGTGAGCAGATCGAAGAAGCGGCTCGTATGGCTTATGCCATGGACTTTATCAATAAGATGGATGACGGACTTGACACGGTGATCGGTGAAAACGGCGTGCTGCTTTCCGGTGGTCAACGCCAACGTATCGCCATTGCGCGCGCCTTGCTGCGTGACAGCCCGATTCTGATCCTTGATGAAGCTACGTCAGCGCTGGATACCGAATCTGAGCGCGCCATTCAGGCGGCGCTGGACGAACTGCAGAAAAACCGCACCTCGCTGGTGATTGCGCACCGTCTTTCAACCATCGAACAGGCCGATGAAATTGTGGTCGTGGAAGATGGGCTGATTGTGGAGCGTGGTACGCACAACGCGCTGCTGGAACACCGCGGCGTCTACGCGCAACTGCACAAAATGCAATTTGGTCAATGATCGCACGCATCTGGTCCGGTGAGTCGCCCTTGTGGCGACTGTTACTCCCACTCTCCTGGCTATACGGCCTGGTGAGCGGGGCGATCCGTCTGTGCTACACGCTCGGGATCAAACGCGCCTGGCGCGCACCGGTGCCGGTGGTGGTGGTCGGTAACCTGACTGCGGGCGGCAACGGCAAAACGCCGGTAGTGATCTGGCTGGTGGAACAACTCCAGCAGCGCGGTCTTCGCGTTGGGGTGGTTTCTCGTGGTTATGGCGGTAAAGCGGCGTCCTATCCCTTGCTGCTGAATGCCGAAACCACCACGGCGGAAGCCGGTGATGAACCGGTGCTGATTTATCAGCGCACCGGCGCGCCGGTTGCCGTATCGCCCAACCGGGCTGACGCGGTTAAGGCGATTCTGGCGCATCACGATGTGCAGATTATCGTTACCGATGATGGTCTTCAGCACTACCGTCTGGCCCGCGATGTCGAGATAGTGGTGGTTGATGGCGTTCGTCGCTTCGGCAACGGCTGGTGGCTACCGGCAGGTCCGATGCGGGAGCGGGCTGGTCGCCTGAAAACGGTGGATGCGGTTATCGTCAATGGCGGTATCCCGCAGGCGGGAGAGATCCCGATGCATCTGGCGCCAGGACTGGCCGTGAACCTGCGTACCGGTGAGCGTCGTGACGTCGCGCAACTGCAAAATGTCGTGGCAATGGCCGGTATTGGTCATCCGCCGCGCTTTTTTGCCACGTTAGAGGCCTGTGGCGTACAGCCGCAGAAATGTGTTCCGCTGGCGGATCATCAGGCATTGACTTCGCGTGATGTCAACGGCTTACTGAACAGGTCGCAAACGCTGGTCATGACGGAGAAGGACGCCGTGAAGTGCCGCGCCTTTGCGGAAGACAACTGGTGGTATCTTCCTGTCGATGCACATTTATCGGGGACTGAACCTGAGACATTACTCGAAAAATTGATCTCGCTGACGTGTTAGCGCACCACCATGACGGCAGCGTACAAATGAGGGAATCATGAATGTCGTTGCCGTACCTCTCACTTACGGATGCCCGTAACCTTCATCTCGCTGCTCAGGGATTGTTAAAAAAACCACGCCGTCGTGCGCTGGCAAGCGATATCCTGCCGACGATTACCCGTATGTCGCTGCTGCAAATCGATACCATCAATATTGTCGCCCGCAGCCCCTACCTTGTGTTGTTCAGCCGACTGGGCAATTACACCACACAGTGGCTGGATGATGCGTTGACGCAGGGTGAACTGATGGAGTACTGGGCCCATGAGGCCTGTTTCCTGCCGCGTAGTGATTTTACGCTGATACGCCACCGGATGCTGGCACCTGAAAAAATGGGCTGGAAGTACCAGGCTGCGTGGATGAAAGAACATGCCGGCGAAATTGAGCAACTGTTGCAGCATATCCATCAAAATGGACCAGTACGCTCGGCGGACTTTGAGCATCCGCGTAAAGGCAACAGCGGCTGGTGGGACTGGAAGCCGCACAAGCTGCATCTGGAAGGGCTGTTTACGGCAGGAAAAGTGATGGTGATTGAACGACGCAATTTCCAGCGCGTGTACGATCTCACGCATCGCGTGATGCCACACTGGGATGACGAACGCGATTTGCTACCCCGGACACAAGCAGAGTCTGTCATGCTGGACAACAGTGCGCGCAGCCTGGGCATTTTTCGTGAGCAGTGGCTGGCAGATTACTACCGTCTGAAACGTCCTGAATTACAAAACTGGCGCGACGTGCGGGCTGAACAGCAGCACATCATTCCGGTAGAGGTCGAAAATCTTGGTCGGCTGTGGTTGCATGCGGATTTGCTGCCGCTGCTTGAACAGGCGCAGACAGGAAAGCTGACAGCGACGCATAGCGCGGTACTGTCGCCGTTTGATCCGGTAGTTTGGGACCGAAAACGTGCGGAGCAACTGTTCGATTTCAGCTATCGGCTGGAGTGCTACACGCCAGCTCCGAAGCGCCAGTATGGTTATTTTGTCCTGCCTTTACTGCACCGGGGTCAGTTGGTGGGACGGATGGACGCCAAAATGCACCGTAAAACGGGCGTGCTGGAAGTGATTTCTCTCTATCTGCAGGAAGGCGTAAAGCCGGGGGGGACGCTGCAAAACGGGTTACAGCAGGCGATAACCGATTTTGCTCGCTGGCAGAATGCGGTTCGCGTAACGCTGGGTCACTGTCCGGAAGGGATATTTACGCAATGTCGGCAGGGGTGGGAAATAGACGCAGTCGCATGAGCGAGTATGATAAGATTTCCTCATTCATTACCCGGTCCATCTGGAGGAACTATGGATCATCGACTGCTTGAAATCGTTGCCTGCCCGGTCTGTAACGGCAAACTCTGGTACAACCAGGAAAAACAAGAACTGATCTGCAAACTGGATAACCTCGCTTTTCCGTTGCGCGATGGCATTCCCGTTTTGCTGGAAACCGAGGCCCGCGTATTAGCGGCTGATGAGCGTAAATCATGAGTTTTGTCGTCATTATTCCTGCCCGCTACGCCTCCACGCGTCTGCCGGGTAAACCGTTGCAGGATATCAACGGTAAACCGATGATTGTGCATGTGCTGGAACGCGCCCGTGAATCCGGCGCTGAGCGCATTATCGTCGCGACCGATCATGAAGACGTCGCACGCGCCGTTGAAGCAGCCGGTGGGGAAGTGTGCATGACCCGCGTCGATCACCAGTCCGGGACAGAACGTCTGGCTGAGGTGGTCGAGAAGTGTGGTTTCAGCGATGACACCGTGATTGTCAACGTGCAGGGTGATGAGCCGATGATCCCGGCCATCATTATTCGCCAGGTGGCAGAAAACCTGGCGCAGCGTCAGGTTGGAATGGCCACGCTCGCGGCACCGATTCATAGCGCAGAAGAGGCGTTCAATCCGAATGCAGTGAAGGTGGTACTGGATGCCGAAGGCTATGCGCTGTATTTCTCGCGTGCGACGATCCCCTGGGATCGCGATCGTTTTGCGAAAAGCCGCGAGACCGTTAGCGATAATTTCCTGCGCCACCTCGGCATTTACGGTTACCGCGCCGGCTTTATCCGCCGCTATGTGAGCTGGCAGCCCAGCCCGCTGGAAAACATCGAGATGCTGGAGCAACTCCGCGTGCTGTGGTACGGCGAAAAAATCCATGTGGCCGTGGCAAAAGAAGTGCCTGGTACCGGTGTTGATACCGCAGAAGACCTCGAGCGCGTTCGCGCTGAAATGCGTTAATTTTCTTTACGACACTCCGCTCTGTAGTGAGAGGAGTGTCGTACCGTTACGATTTTCCACGTTTTTTCTTTTCAACAATTGATCTCATCTGGGTGACATCCGTCGGTGTGGCGCTCATTATAAAAGCAGTAGCTTTTATGAGGGCAATCTGAATGGAACAGCTGCGCGCCGAATTAAGTCATTTACTAGGCGAAAAACTGAGCCGCATTGAATGCGTGAATGAAAAAGTCGACACAGCACTGTGGTCGCTCTATGACAGCCAGGGCAACCCGATGCCGCTGATGGCCCAAAGTTTCACCACGCCGGGAGTCGCACAACAACTGGCCTGGAAAACCACCATGTTAGCGCGTAGCGGCACTGTGCGAATGCCGGTCATTTACGGGGTGATGACTCACGATGAACATCCCGGTCCGGATGTCTTACTGCTGGAACGTCTGCGCGGCGTCCCGGTTGAAGCGCCGGCCCGGACGCCGGAGCGCTGGGAGCAGCTCAAAGATCAGATTGTCGAAGGGTTACTGGCCTGGCACCGCCAGGATAGTCGGGGTTGTGTCGGCGCGGTGGACAATACGCAGGAGAATATCTGGCCTTCCTGGTACCGCCAGCGGGTTGAGGTGCTCTGGAGTACGCTCAATCAGTTCAACAACACCGGGCTAACGATGCAGGATAAACGCATTCTGTTTCGCACCCGCGAATGTCTGCCAGCGCTGTTTGAAGGCTTTAACGACAACTGTGTACTGGTGCATGGCAATTTTAGTCTGCGCAGCATGTTAAAAGACGCCCGGAGCGACCAGCTTCTGGCGATGGTGGGGCCTGGTATTATGCTCTGGGCACCACGGGAGTACGAACTGTTCCGGCTGGTAGATAACACACTGGCGGAAGGGCTGCTCTGGCACTACCTGCAACGCGCGCCAGTGGCGGAATCGTTCATCTGGCGGCGTTGGTTATATGTGTTATGGGATGAAGTTGCGCAACTGGTCAATACCGGGCGCTTTAACCGATCTCATTTTGATCTCGCTGCGAAATCACTTCTGCCCTGGCTCGCCTGACGAGCCTTTCAACCGCTGCCAGACTCTTCCTAGCATCTCGTAGCTTGCGCGATCGCTATGCATCAACCATACGGGAGAGGGGATTGCCCGCTCCCATGGATTCAACGGGGAATCGATAGCCAGTTGATTCGCCGGCGCCGGCAGTGGATTTAACCCGGCCTGCTGAAAGAAAATCATTGCTCGCGGCAGATGAGAGGCGGAAGTAACCAGCAGGAATGGCGCGTCGCCGATGGCCTGCTTCACGGCAGCAGCTTCTTCCTCTGTATCCTTGGGCTTGTCGAGCGTAATGATATCTTCTCCCGGCACACCCAACGATTGCGCCACCCGCGCGCCAGCCTCTGCCGTACTCACCGGATTGGTTCTGGCATTCGCGCCGGTAAAAATCAATTTCGAACCCGGATTAGCCCGCCACAAACGTATTCCCTCATTAAGACGTGGCAAACTGTTGTTAATCAGGTTGGAACTGGGCGCCCACTGTGGATTCCAGGTATAGCCACCGCCCAGCACGACGATGTATTTGACTTTCTGCGTATCCTGCCAGGTTGGGTAGCTATTTTCTATCGGGCGCAGCAGATGGTCAGCAACGGGTTGCAGGCTGAGCAGGAACAGCGCCAGCCAACTAAGGCTGATAAATACCTTGCCGGTTTTCTGAAAACGGCTACACCACAACAGCGCCAGGCCGATACCCATCATCAAGAGCAGAAAAGGGAGAGGCAGCAGCATGCCGCCAATCACTTTCTTCAGTGTAAAAAGCATCCTTTTTGGTTCCTTTTTTGACCATACAGCAGAAGAATAATCGCGATATTACACCAGAGAGGTTCATTCTCCGCGCGGGTGTGACAAAATAGCGGTTTTATCAGAGAACACCTAAGCCAGCCTGTGGAGAGCCCGATGCGGGATCGCAATTTTGATGACATTGCTGAGAAGTTTTCCCGTAATATTTACGGCACCACAAAAGGGCAGCTAAGGCAGGCGATCCTGTGGCAGGATCTCGACCGTATTCTGGCGGACTTTGGCTCACAACAATTGCGTGTGCTGGACGCTGGCGGCGGTGAAGGACAGACGGCCATTAAAATGGCAGAACGTGGTCATCACGTGACGTTGTGTGACGTCTCCGCTGAGATGATTGCCCGTGCGCAACGGGCGGCAGAAGCCAAAGGTGTGAGCCACAACATGCATTTTATACAATGCGCTGCTCAGGACGTCGCTTCGCATTTGGAAAGCTCCGTTGATCTGATATTGTTTCACGCTGTGCTGGAGTGGGTCGCCGATCCGGTCAGTGTGTTAGAGACCCTCTGGTCGGTATTGCGTCCCGGTGGCGTACTGTCGTTAATGTTCTACAATGCCAACGGCCTGTTGATGCATAACATGGTGGCGGGGAACTTTGACTACGTGCAGATAGGGATGCCCAAACGTAAGAAGCGTACCCTGTCGCCAGACTATCCGCGTGAGCCAGAAGAGGTTTACCAGTGGCTGGAACAGATGGGCTGGCAGATCACCGGGAAAACCGGGGTGCGCGTGTTTCATGATTATCTGCGTGAGAAACATCAGCAGCGTGACTGCTATGAGATATTGCTTGAATTAGAAACGCGTTACTGTCGCCAGGAGCCGTATGTCAGCCTGGGTCGTTACATTCACGTCACCGCGCGTAAACCGCAGATGCAAGGATAACCTATGAGTGAATTTTCCCAGACAGTCCCCGAACTGGTTGCCTGGGCCAGAAAAAATGACTTCTCTATCTCGCTGCCGGTAGACCGACTCTCGTTTCTGCTGGCGGTGGCCACGCTGAACGGCGAGCGCCTGGACGGTGAGATGAGCGAAGGCGAACTGGTGGATGCGTTCCGCCATGTAAGTGATGCGTTTGAGCAAACCAGCGAAACCATTGGCGTGCGCGCGAACAATGCGATCAACGATATGGTGCGTCAACGTCTGCTGAACCGCTTTACCAGTGAGCAGGCAGAAGGGAACGCGATTTATCGTTTGACGCCGCTCGGCATTGGCATTACCGATTACTATATTCGCCAACGTGAATTTTCCACACTGCGTCTGTCAATGCAGTTGTCGATCGTGGCGGGTGAGCTCAAGCGCGCGGCGGATGCCGCCGATGAGGGCGGCGATGAGTTCCACTGGCATCGCAACGTTTATGCGCCGCTCAAGTATTCGGTCGCTGAGATTTTCGACAGTATCGATCTGACTCAGCGCATCATGGATGAACAGCAGCAGCAGGTGAAAGATGATATCGCGCAACTGCTGAATAAAGACTGGCGCGCGGCGATTTCGAGCTGTGAACTGCTACTGTCAGAAACGTCAGGTACCCTGCGCGAACTGCAGGATACGCTGGAAGCGGCAGGCGATAAATTGCAGGCCAATCTGCTGCGTATCCAGGATGCAACGCTGGCCCATGACGATCTGCATTTTGTTGATCGCCTGGTGTTTGACCTGCAAAGCAAGCTCGATCGTATTATCAGTTGGGGTCAGCAGTCGATCGACCTGTGGATTGGCTATGACCGCCATGTCCACAAATTTATCCGTACCGCCATCGATATGGATAAAAACCGCGTCTTTGCCCAGCGCTTACGTCAGTCGGTACAGACCTACTTTGACGAGCCGTGGGCGCTGACCTATGCCAACGCCGATCGTCTGTTGGATATGCGTGACGAAGAGATGGCGCTGCGTGATGAAGAGGTCACCGGGGAACTTCCGCCAGATTTAGAGTACGAAGAGTTTAACGAGATCCGCGAACAGCTGGCGGCGATTATCGAAGGCCAACTGGCTATCTATAAATCGAAAGAGACGCCGCTAGATCTCGGTCTGGTAGTGCGCGAGTATCTTGCGCAATACCCGCGTGCGCGTCATTTTGACGTCGCGCGCATTGTTATCGATCAGGCGGTACGCCTTGGCGTAGCGCAAGCAGACTTCACCGGACTGCCAGCCAAATGGCAGCCGATTAATGATTACGGAGCCAAGGTACAGGCGCATGTCATTGACAAATATTGAACAAGTGATGCCGGTTAAGCTGGCGCAGGCGCTGGCGAATCCGTTATTTCCGGCGCTGGACAGCGCATTACGTTCAGGCCGCCACATTGGCCTGGATGAACTGGATAATCATGCCTTTCTGATGGACTTTCAGGACTATCTGGAAGAGTTTTACAGCCGCTATAACGTGGAACTGATCCGCGCGCCGGAAGGATTCTTCTACCTGCGTCCGCGTTCAACGACCATTATCCCGCGTTCCGTGTTGTCTGAACTGGACATGATGGTCGGTAAAATTCTCTGCTACCTCTATCTCAGTCCGGAGCGGCTGGCGAACGAGGGGATTTTCACTCAGCAGGAATTGTACGACGAGCTGCTGACGCTGGCTGACGAAGCCAAACTGTTGAAGCTGGTGAATAACCGCTCAACCGGCTCCGACGTCGACCGCCAGAAGTTACAGGAAAAAATGCGCTCGTCGTTAAACCGTCTTCGCCGTTTAGGTATGGTGTGGTTTATGGGACACGACAGCAGCAAATTCCGCATTACGGAATCGGTGTTCCGCTTTGGCGCGGATGTGCGCAGTGGCGATGATCCGCGGGAAGCGCAGCGTCGTCTGATCCGCGATGGCGAAGCGATGCCGGTCGAAAACCACCTGCAGCTCAATGATGAGACCGAAGAGAATCAGCCGGACAGTGGAGAAGAAGAATAATGATTGAACGCGGTAAATTTCGCTCACTAACGCTGATTAACTGGAACGGTTTCTTTGCCCGTACCTTTGACCTGGATGAACTGGTTACCACGCTTTCCGGGGGGAACGGCGCGGGGAAATCCACCACCATGGCGGCGTTCGTCACGGCGCTAATCCCGGATTTAACCCTGCTGCACTTCCGTAACACCACCGAAGCAGGCGCGACCAGCGGCTCGCGCGACAAAGGTCTGCACGGTAAGCTGAAAGCGGGCGTCTGTTATTCGATGCTTGATACGATCAACTCGCGCCATCAGCGCGTGGTGGTGGGTGTGCGTTTGCAGCAGGTTGCCGGACGCGACCGTAAAGTCGATATCAAACCGTTTGCCATTCAGGGACTGCCGATGTCTGTGCAGCCCACGCAACTGGTGACGGAGACGCTGAATGAACGTCAGGCGCGCGTCCTGCCGTTGACGGAGCTGAAAGAGAAGCTCGACGAGATGGAAGGCGTGCAGTTTAAGCAGTTCAACTCGATCACCGATTACCATTCGCTGATGTTCGACCTGGGCCTCATCGCCCGTCGTCTGCGCTCTGCGTCTGACCGTAGTAAATTCTATCGCCTGATTGAAGCCTCGCTGTACGGCGGGATTTCCAGCGCGATCACCCGTTCTCTGCGCGACTACCTGTTGCCGGAAAACAGCGGGGTGCGTAAGGCGTTCCAGGATATGGAAGCCGCGCTGCGGGAAAACCGCCTGACGCTGGAAGCTATTCGCGTGACCCAGTCCGATCGCGATCTGTTTAAACACCTGATCAGCGAAGCCACCAACTATGTGGCGGCGGACTATATGCGCCACGCCAATGAGCGCCGGATCCACCTCGATAAAGCGCTGGAATTCCGTCGCGAATTGTACACGTCGCGCAAACAGCTGGCGGCGGAGCAGTATAAACACGTCGACATGGCGCGTGAGTTGGGCGAGCACAACGGCGCGGAAGGCGATCTCGAAGCCGATTATCAGGCGGCGAGCGATCACCTGAACCTGGTGCAAACGGCGTTGCGTCAGCAGGAAAAAATTGAACGTTATGCTGCGGATCTCGACGAGCTGCAGATCCGTCTCGAAGAACAAAACGAAGTGGTGGCGGAAGCCGCCGATCGTCAGGAAGAGAACGAAGCCCGCGCTGAAGCTGCCGAGCTGGAAGTGGATGAGCTGAAAAGCCAACTGGCGGATTACCAGCAGGCGCTGGACGTTCAGCAGACCCGCGCCATCCAGTACAACCAGGCGATCTCGGCGCTGGAGCGCGCCAGAGCGGTGTGTCATCTGCCGGACCTGACGGCCGATAGCGCCGCCGAGTGGCTGGAAACCTTCCAGGCGAAAGAGCAGGAAGCCACCGAAAAAATGCTTTCGCTGGAACAGAAAATGAGCGTGGCGCAAACCGCGCACAGTCAGTTCGAGCAGGCCTATCAGCTGGTGGTGGCGATCAATGGCCCGCTGGCGCGAAATGAGGCCTGGGACGTGGCGCGCGAACTGCTGCGCGAAGGCGTTGACCAGCGTCACCTGGCGGAACAGGCGCAGTCGCTGCGTATGCGACTGAGCGAACTGGAACAGCGCCTGCGCGAGCAACAAGAAGCTGAACGTCTGTTGGCGGAATTCTGTAAACGTCAGGGCAAAAATTTCGATATTGACGAACTGGAAGCCCTGCATCAGGAACTGGAAGCGCGTATCGCCTCGCTGTCTGACAACGTTTCCAGCGCGCATGAACAGCGCATGGCGCTGCGTCAGGAGCAGGAACAGCTACAGTCCCGCATTCAGCATCTCATGCAGCGTGCCCCCGTCTGGCTGGCGGCGCAAAACAGCCTGAGCCAGCTCAGCGAGCAGTGTGGCGAAGAGTTTACGTCCAGCCAGGAAGTGACCGAATATCTGCAGCAATTGCTTGAGCGTGAACGTGAAGCGATTGTGGAACGCGATGAAGTTGGCGCCCGCAAGAATGCCGTTGACGAAGAGATCGAACGTTTAAGTCAGCCTGGTGGTTCGGAAGATCAGCGTCTGAACGCGCTGGCGGAACGCTTTGGCGGCGTGCTGCTGTCAGAAATTTATGACGACGTCAGTCTTGAAGATGCTCCGTACTTCTCCGCGCTGTATGGTCCGTCGCGTCACGCCATCGTGGTGCCGGATCTGTCGCTGATCTCTGAGCAACTAGAAGGGTTAACGGATTGCCCGGAAGATTTGTATCTGATCGAAGGGGATCCGCAGTCGTTTGATGACAGCGTCTTCAGCGTTGACGAACTGGAAAAAGCGGTGGTGGTGAAGATTGCCGATCGCCAGTGGCGCTACTCGCGATTCCCGTCCGTACCGCTGTTTGGCCGTGCGGCGCGAGAAAACCGTATCGAAACGCTGCATGCCGAGCGTGAAGGATTATCCGAGCGTTTTGCCACGCTCTCTTTTGACGTTCAGAAAACGCAGCGCCTGCATCAGGCGTTCAGCCGCTTCATTGGCAGCCATCTTTCGGTGGCCTTTGAATCCGATCCGGAAGCCGAAATTCGCCAGCTCAACAGCCGTCGCGTTGAACTGGAACGTGCGCTGACCGCCCACGAAAACGACAACCAGCAGCAGCGTCTGCAGTACGAGCAGGCGAAAGAGGGCGTTGCCGCGCTGAACCGCCTGCTGCCGCGTCTGAATTTGCTGGCTGACGACAGTCTGGCGGATCGCGTCGAGGAGATCCGCGAGCGTCTGGATGAAGCGCAAGAAGCCGCGCGCTTTGTACAGCAGCACGGCAACCAACTGGCGAAACTGGAACCGATGGTTTCGGTGTTGCAGAGCGATCCGGAACAGTTTGAACAACTGAAAGAAGATTACGCATACTCCCAGCAGACGCAGCGTGATGCGCGTCAGCAGGCGTTTGCGCTGACCGAAGTGGTTCAGCGCCGTGCGCACTTCGGCTATTCCGACTCAGCGGAAATGCTCAGCGGCAACAGCGATCTGAACGAAAAACTGCGTGAGCGACTGGAACATGCGGAAGCTGAACGTACCCGCGCCCGTGAAGCCCTGCGTGGTCATGCGGCGCAACTGAGTCAGTACAATCAGGTTCTGGCTTCGCTGAAAAGCTCTTACGATACCAAGAAAGAGCTGCTTAACGATTTACAGCGTGAATTGCAGGATATCGGCGTTCGTGCCGATAGCGGGGCGGAAGAGCGTGCGCGCATTCGTCGCGATGAACTGCATTCGCAACTCAGCAACAACCGTGCGCGGCGTAACCAGCTTGAAAAAGCGCTTACCTTCTGTGAAGCGGAGATGGATAACCTGACCCGCAAACTGCGCAAACTGGAACGCGATTACCACGAAATGCGTGAGCAGGTGGTGACCGCGAAAGCCGGCTGGTGTGCAGTGATGCGACTGGTGAAAGACAGCGGCGTCGAGCGTCGCCTGCACCGCCGTGAGCTGGCCTATCTCTCGGGTGATGAACTGCGTTCTATGTCGGATAAGGCGCTGGGTGCGCTGCGTCTGGCGGTCGCTGATAACGAACATCTGCGTGATGTCTTGCGTCTGTCGGAAGATCCGAAACGTCCGGAACGTAAGATCCAGTTCTTTGTCGCGGTGTATCAGCATCTGCGCGAACGTATCCGTCAGGATATCATTCGTACCGACGATCCAGTGGAAGCCATCGAACAGATGGAAATCGAGCTGGGCCGTCTGACTGAAGAGCTGACCTCCCGCGAACAGAAACTGGCGATCAGCTCACGTAGCGTGGCGAATATTATTCGCAAGACCATCCAGCGCGAGCAGAACCGTATCCGTCAGCTCAACCAGGGGCTGCAGAGCGTGTCGTTCGGCCAGGTTCACAGCGTGCGTCTGAACGTGAATGTGCGTGAAACCCATGCCACGCTGCTGGAAGTGCTGTCTGAACAGCATGAGCAGCACCAGGATCTGTTCAACAGCAACCGTCTGACCTTCTCGGAAGCGCTGGCGAAGCTTTATCAACGCCTGAACCCACAAATCGACATGGGACAGCGTACGCCGCAAACCATTGGCGAGGAGTTGCTGGACTACCGTAACTATCTCGAAATGGAAGTGGAAGTTAACCGTGGTTCTGACGGCTGGCTGCGTGCGGAGTCCGGTGCGCTGTCGACCGGTGAAGCGATCGGTACCGGGATGTCGATCCTGGTGATGGTGGTTCAAAGCTGGGAAGATGAAGCGCGCCGACTGCGCGGGAAAGATATTTCGCCATGCCGCCTGCTGTTCCTTGATGAAGCCGCCCGTCTGGATGCGCGCTCCATCGCGACGCTGTTTGAACTCTGTGAGCGTTTGCAGATGCAGCTCATTATCGCGGCGCCGGAAAACATCAGTCCGGAGAAGGGCACTACCTATAAGCTGGTCCGTAAAGTCTTCCAGAATACGGAACACGTCCATGTGGTCGGGCTACGCGGGTTTGCGCCGCAGTTGCCGGATCCGCTCCCCGGCGAGGCTGATGCCCCGTCAGAAGCCAGCTAAAACCCTAAAGACGGCTGAAAAGCCGTCTTTTTCATTTCTTAAACTATGGATTTCAGGTGCATTTTCTTTAAACTTCTTTACATTAGGTTAGGCAATCGCATATCAGCCTTTCTATAATGAAGGAAAGCTCCGGTAGATGTGAGCATGTCGTAATGTAACCAGAGGGCAAGGGATGTTGCTTAATAAAATTGGTGGTCGTCGGCTCTCGGCAATGAGTTTATGCCTGGCCGTAGCATTCGCTCCACTGTCCAGTGTTCAGGCTGATGAGCCTGAAGTGATACCTGGCGACAGCCCTGTCGTTGTCAGTGAGCAGAGTCTCGCGCAGCCGCAGCCGCAGGCGCAATCTGGCGCCACGGCTGTGATGGCGGGTTTGCAGCCACTCCCTGAGGGGGCGGCGGAAAAGGCGCGAGCTGAGCTTCAGTCGCAACTTCCTTCAGGCTATACGCCTGTCTATATGAATCAGCTTGAACTGCTTTATGCGGCGCGCGATATGAAACCGATGTGGGAAAATCGCGAAGCCGTCAAAGCGTTCCAGCAACAGCTGGCTGAGGTCGCCATTGCCGGCTTCCAGCCTCAGTTCACCACCTGGGTGGCGTTACTGACCGATCCTGCCGTTAGCGGCATCACACGCGATCTGGTGTTGTCTGATGCGATGATGGGGTATCTCCATCTGATCGCCAATATTCCGGTCAAAGGTAATCGCTGGCTGTACAGCAGTAAGCCGTATGCGCTGGCGACGCCGCCGCTGTCGGTCATCAATCAGTGGCAGGTTGCGCTGGATAATGGACAACTTCCGACGTTTATTGCCGGGCTGGCACCTCAGCACCCACAGTATGCGTCAATGCACGCATCGTTGTTAACGCTGGTGGGCGATTCACGTCCATGGCCGCAACTGACCGGCAAAGCAACGCTACGCCCGGGTCAGTGGAGCAACGACGTGCCTGCGTTGCGGGAAATACTGCAGCGCACCGGGATGCTGGAAGGGGGACCGAAAATTGCGCTGCCCGGTGATGATACCTCGTCAGAGGCGGTGGTCAGTCCGTCTGCCGTTGCGGTTGAAACCCCGGGCGTTGATACAGCAAAACAGACCGCGCCGCGCAGTAAGCCAGCGCCGGCTGTCCGTGCTGCGTATGATAAAGAGCTGGTTGAAGCGGTAAAACGCTTCCAGACGTGGCAAGGGCTGGGCGCAGATGGCGCCATTGGCCCGGCTACCCGCGACTGGCTGAACGTGACCCCCGCGCAGCGCGCAGGGGTACTGGCGCTCAATATCCAGCGTCTGCGTTTGCTGCCGTCTGAACTGTCGACGGGAATTATGGTGAATATTCCGGCGTATTCGCTGGTCTATTATCAGAACGGTAATCAGGTACTGGCGTCCAGGGTGATTGTCGGTCGTCCCGATCGTAAAACGCCGATGATGAGCAGCGCGCTGAATAACGTGGTGGTCAATCCACCGTGGAACGTCCCGCCGACGCTGGCGCGTAAGGATATTCTGCCTAAACTGTGGAACGATCCGGGCTACCTTGAACGTCACGGCTATACTGTGATGCGGGGCTGGAACAGCAGAGAGGCGATTGATCCGTGGCAGGTTGACTGGTCAACCATCACGCCGTCAAATTTACCGTTCCGTTTCCAGCAGGCGCCGGGAGCGCGTAACTCGTTGGGCCGCTATAAGTTCAATATGCCAAGTTCCGATGCTATTTATCTGCACGATACGCCGAACCATAATTTGTTCCAGAAGGATACCCGGGCGCTCAGTTCTGGCTGCGTGCGTGTGAACAAGGCTTCTGAACTGGCAAACATGCTGTTACAGGATGCGGGCTGGAACGATACGCGAATTTCCGATGCGCTGAAGCAAGGCGACACGCGCTACGTGAATATTCGTCAGACTATCCCGGTCAACCTTTACTACCTGACGGCGTTTGTTGGCGCGGACGGACGTACCCAGTATCGTACAGATATTTACAATTATGATCTGACAGCGCGATCCAGCGCACAAATTGTGGCAAAAGCAGAACAATTAATCAGGTAAATGAAGAAGTTCTGGTTAATCTGTTGTCGTAATAATTGGCAGTGACAGGGGCATCGGCCCAGAAGCCCCGTCATTGCTGGGGTTGGGCCAACTTGACGGCGGCTTTGATGCCAGTTAAGGTGCCTATCGTGCGCTAAAGCATATAGACGATAACATTGACCTGTAGACCTTAAACCATGGACAAATTTGACGCTAATCGCCGCAAACTGCTGGCGTTAGGTGGTGCTGCCCTCGGCGCTGCCATCTTGCCTGTGCCTGCGTTTGCCACACTCTCTACCCCGCGTCCGCGTATTTTGACTCTGAGCAACCTCAACACCGGAGAGTCAATTAAAGCGGAATTTTTTGATGGCAGAGCTTATATTCAGGATGAATTAGCCAAACTTAACCATTTTTTCCGTGACTATCGCGCGAATAAGGTGAAGTCCATCGATCCCGGACTCTTCGATCAGCTTTTCCGCTTGCAAGGGCTGTTGGGAACACGTAAGCCCGTTCAACTGATTTCCGGTTATCGTTCACTGGATACCAACAATGAATTGCGTGCGCACAGCCGTGGGGTAGCGAAACAAAGCTATCACACTAAAGGCCAGGCCATGGATTTTCATATTGAAGGCATTTCGTTAAGTAATATTCGCAAAGCCGCGTTATCTATGCGCGCAGGTGGTGTAGGATACTACCCACGCAGTAACTTTGTGCATATTGACACCGGGCCGGCGCGGCACTGGTGATTATCGAAACAGGAGCAGTATGAACTATCGTATTATTCCGGTCACCGCGTTCTCCCAGAACTGTTCTTTGATCTGGTGTGAGCAAACGCGTCTGGCAGCGCTTGTCGATCCCGGCGGCGATGCTGAGAAAATCAAACAGGAAGTGGATGCCAGCGGCATCACGTTGACGCAGATCCTGCTCACTCACGGACACCTCGATCATGTGGGTGCTGCGGCAGAACTGGCGCAACACTACGGTGTACCGGTTATCGGTCCGGAAAAAGAAGATGAGTTCTGGCTGCAGGGTTTGCCTGCTCAGAGTCGCATGTTTGGCCTCGGCGAATGTCAGCCACTGACGCCCGACCGTTGGCTTAACGAAGGAGATCGTGTCAGCGTAGGGAATGTGACTTTACAGGTGTTGCATTGCCCGGGCCATACGCCTGGACACGTTGTTTTCTTTGACGAGCAGTCGCAACTGCTCATCTCAGGCGACGTGATTTTTAAAGGTGGAGTCGGGCGCAGTGATTTCCCGCGCGGCGATCACAGCCAGTTGATTGACTCGATCAAACGTAAGCTGTTGCCATTAGGTGATGACGTGACGTTTATTCCGGGTCATGGCCCGCTGTCGACGCTGGGCTATGAACGGTTGCACAACCCGTTCCTGCAGGATGAAATGCCTGTCTGGTAATCCCCATTAAAAAGCCCGCTTATCGCGGGCTTTGCTTTTATTGCAAATCTTACAGCACGGCGACAATGGCTTCGCACAGCGGTGCCATGTTATCCGGCGTCATGCCGGCAACGTTGACGCGACCAGAAGCCACCGCATAAACGCCAAACTCTTCACGCAGACGTAGAACCTGCTCTTTGGTCAGGCCGCTGAACGAGAACATGCCGTTTTGTTTGATGATAAAGCTGAAATCTCGATCTGCCCCTTTCTCTTGCAGGGTGTTCACAAACAGCAGACGCATACGCTGAATGCGCTGACGCATATCGGTCAGTTCCTGTTCCCAGATTGCGCGCAGTGCATCGTTGCTGAGAATTGTGGCAACCACAGATGCGCCGTGGGCTGGCGGGTTAGAGTAGTTCGCACGAATGGCGGATTTCATCTGGCTGAAGGCGCGGTCAACGGTTTCCGTATCTGCCGCGACCAGCGTACAGGCACCCACACGTTCGTTGTACAGGCCAAAGTTCTTGGAGTAGGAGCTCGCGACAATCAGCTCTTTGTGCAGCGCGGCGAACGCGCGCAGTCCTTCCGCGTCTTCTTCCAGACCACGAGCGAAGCCCTGATACGCGAAGTCAAACAGCGGCAACCAGCCTTTCTCGACGGAAAGCTGAGCCAGGGTTTGCCACTGCTCAAGCGTAGGATCAATACCGGTTGGGTTATGGCAGCAACCGTGGAACAGCACCACATCGCCCGCCTGCGCTTCGCTCAGGCTGTTTAGCAGTGCATCAAAGTCGAGAGAATGGTTTTCTGCGTCGTAATAAGCATACTCCCGTACTTCCAGCCCGGCGGAGTTAAACACGCTCTTATGGTTTGGCCAGCTCGGGTTGCTCACCCAGACGCGTTTTACTGCCGTATTTTTTGCCAGGAAGTCGGCTGCAACGCGGAGCGCGCCGGTGCCGCCCGGCGTTTGCGCCGTGCGTGCGCGTTTGTCATTGATAAGATGACTACCTTTGCCGAACAGCAGTTCCTGCGTGCAACGGCCAAATTCCGGAATACCGTCAATGCCGAGGTAGTTTTTTGTTGTTTCATTTTCGAGTAAGTATTGCTCGGCTTTTTTAACGCTGGTCAGCACTGGCGTTTTGCCAGTTTCATCTTTATAAACACCGATCCCAAGGTTAATTTTCGAAGGACGGTCATCAGCACGAAACAGATCGGCCAGACCCAGAATGGGGTCGGCAGGGGCGGCAGTAATGTTCTCAAACATGACGAGGTTCCATTGTGGTTACAGAAGGGAAATCCGTTATCAGGTTAACGGTAGATTTACAAAATGCCAACCGTTAGTGATGAAAACCCTGAAGGTTTTTTGAAGTCGCAAGATTTTGCTGACAGGCATAAAAAAACAGGACCGAAGTCCTGTTTTTTAGGCATTTAGCAAAGGGGTCTGCTATTAGAACTGGTATACGATACCCAGAGCAACGGTGTCGTCAGAGTTCACGCCCAGTTTGTTGTCAGAATCAATCTGGTTGATCTGGTAGTCAACATAGGTGGACATGTTTTTGTTGAAGTAGTAGGTAGCGCCTACTTCAATGTAGTTCACCAGATCTTCGCTACCCACACCTTCTACGTTCTTCGCTTTGGATTTGTTGTAGGAGATGGACGGACGCAGACCGAAATCGAACTGGTACTGAGCAACAACGAAGAAGTCCTGAGTTTTGTTGGCAAAACCGTCTTCGATGCGGGTAGCGTTACGGGTTTCACCGTAGTTGGTCGCCAGGTAGATGTTGTTCGCATCGTATTTCAGACCGGTTGCCCACTGCTCAGCTTTTTCACCGTGACCACGAACAGAATTGACCTGATCGTCGGTACGGTCAGCTGCGCCGTATGCACCAACAATGCCGAAGCCATTCATTTCGTAGCTAACAGAACCGCCGACGCCGTCACCGTTAGAGCGACCTACGTTGCCTTCACGCTCGTTTTTGCCCAGGTACTGAACACCGAAGTTCAGGCCATCAACCAGACCGAAGAAGTTAGCGTTACGGTAGGTAGCAACGCCGCCAACACGGCCAACGAAGAAGTTATCGCTGTATGCGGTATCACCGCCGAATTCTGGCAGCATATCGGTGTAACCCAGTGCATCGTAAACGATACCGTAGTTACGACCGTAGTCGAAGGAGCCCGCGTCACCGAATTTCAGACCGGCGAATGCCAGACGGGTTTTGTTGTTGTTTTGCGCGTCATCACCGCCTTCAGAGTTGTTACCGGCGAAGTTATATTCCCACTGGCCGTAACCGGTCAGTTGGTCATTGATCTGAGTTTCCCCTTTAAAGCCAAGACGGGCATAAGTCTGGTCGCCGTCATTGCCTGCGTTGTCAGAAAAATAGTGCAGACCAACGGCTTTACCGTACAGGTCCAGTTTGTTGCCGTCTTTGTTGTAGATTTCTGCAGCGTTAGCTGCACCGGCTACCAGCAGGGCAGGGATTACCACTGCCAGAATATTGCGCTTCATCATTATTTATTACCCTCATGGTTTTTTTATGACACCTGCCACTGCCGCCAATAAATTTCGTCAATAAAAATTTACGGAACTATTGATGAGAGTTTGGTGTCTTTATGTGTCTGACAGGCATCTTTCCATTCAAACTAACGTTTCGCTACCGTGAAAGTGCTACAAAGATAAAGAATTGGTTTCAGAAAGAAAAAATGTGTAACTAATTATTACATTTTTGGAACTTTGTGAACGATATCAAATTTCGAAACGATTTCAGCTCCAGATCACGCCACTTATATCTATTTATATGATTTTCTTATCTTTAATTTTGATAAGTGAAAAATAGCGTACAGAAAATAGACGTTTCCAGTTTTGCTTATGGCCGTATCTGGACGTCTGGAATGCTGTGAGATTGTGTATAAAATGTGCTATTGGGTGAGGAAATACTAATCCGCAAGAAAATTGCGGTTTATTTTTTATGCAGAAATATTACAACGTAATATCAGGTAACAGGAGTGGGGAGATTTGGGGGTTGATCGTAGAATTGCTTACTTATTACTCACAAAAACTGACATTTCAGGCGATAAAAAAGGCCAGCAACGCTGGCCTTTTTGTGAACGATCTTAGAACGTCGCATTACGCGGTGTACGCGGGAAGGCGATCACGTCACGAACGTTCTGTACGCCAGTAACGTAAGCGATCAGACGCTCAAAGCCGAGACCGAAGCCAGAGTGCGGCACGGTACCGTAGCGGCGCAGATCGCGATACCACCAGTAGTCTTCTTTGTTGAGACCCATTTCCAGCATGCGCGCATCCAGTACATCCAGACGCTCTTCACGCTGTGAACCACCGATGATTTCACCGATACCCGGCGCCAGAACGTCCATCGCGGCAACGGTTTTTCCATCTTCGTTCAGGCGCATATAGAACGCTTTAATCTCTTTCGGATAGTTTTTCACCACCACCGGCGCTTTAAAGTGTTCTTCTGCCAGATAACGTTCGTGCTCGGAGGAAAGATCGACACCCCAGTAAACCGGGTTCTCGAACTTTCTGCCTTTCTTAATGCACTCTTCAAGAATAGCGACTGCATCGGTGTAATCCACCTGGGCGAAATCCGCTTCAATGAAACGTTCCAGACGACTAATCGCCTCTTTATCCACGCGTTCGGCAAAGAACTTCATGTCGTCAGCACGCTCGGTCAGTACGGTTTTGAAGGCATATTTCAGCATGCCCTCCGCCAGACCGGCAATGTCGCTCAGGTTGGCGAAGGCCACTTCCGGTTCCAGCATCCAGAACTCCGCCAGGTGACGGGTGGTGTTGGAATTTTCCGCACGGAAAGTCGGGCCGAAGGTATAGATCTTCGACAACGCGCAGGCGTAAGTTTCGCCGTTCAACTGGCCGGATACGGTCAGGAAGGACTCTTTACCAAAGAAGTCTTTGTCGAAATCTACTTTGCCCTGATCGTTACGCGGCAGGTTTTCCAGATCCAGTGTCGACACGCGGAACATCTCACCGGCGCCTTCAGTATCAGACGCAGTGATCAGCGGAGTGGAAACCCAGAAGAAGCCCTGCTCATCGAAGAAACGGTGCAGCGCCTGCGCCAGCGTGTGGCGAACACGTGCGACGGCACCAATCATGTTGGTACGCGGACGCAGGTGCGCAACTTCACGCAGGTACTCGATGCTGTGACGTTTCGCCGCCATCGGGTACGTGTCTGGATCTTCAACCCAGCCGCTGACTTCAACCTCAGTGGCCTGGATCTCAAAACTCTGTCCTTGTCCCGGAGAGGCTACAACCTTCCCGGTGACGATAACGGAGCAGCCAGTGGTCAGACGCAGCACTTCTTCATTGTAATTGGGCAGAGAATTATTAATGACGGCCTGTACAGGATCAAAGCAGGAACCGTCATAAACGGCGAGGAAGGAGATGCCAGCTTTTGAATCTCGGCGGGTACGTACCCATCCGCGCACGGTGACTTCGCTGTCAACGGCTACACGGCCCTGGAGTACGTCGGCTACAGGCACAACGCTCATAATATTCTCTCTGTTAATAGTCCGATATATAAACACATGTTCCCCGGAATGGGGATTTCCTATGTTACCTGGCATCTGCAATCAGACAAGTAGAATTAACAAGAAAAGAAAAGAATTCAGAAATAAATGCTAAAAGGGAGCCGAAGCGGCTCCCTGGCAGGATTAACTGGCTTTTTTGATATGCGGTAAATCAAACGCTTTGCGCAACGCGCGAACAAAGGCTTTGTCATGGCAAATGGTTTTGCCAGGGCTGTCAGACAGTTTGGCAACCGGTTTACCGTTGCACTCCACCAGCTTGATCACAATGTTTAGCGGCTTAACCTGCGGAATATCGCACGTCAGGCGCGTGCCAATACCAAAACTCAACTGTACGCGGGAGGAGAAATGCCGGTAAAGATCGACGGCTTTATTCAGATCCAGATTGTCGGAAAAAACCAGCGTTTTGCTGTGCGGATCGATACCCAACTTCTCATAGTGCGCGATAGCTTTTTCACCCCATTCAACGGGATCGCCAGAGTCATGGCGCAATCCCTGGTAACGGGTCGCAAATTCGCTGCCAAAGTCGCGTAAGAACGCATCCATCGTGATGCAGTCGGTCAGCGCAATACCTAACTGATCCGGATATTCATTCAACCATGCGGCGAGGGCGGCGCGTTGACTGGTCGCCAGTTCAGGGCTTATCTGTTGATGCGCCTGGAACCACTCGTGCGCCTGTGTGCCCATCGGTGTTAGCGACAGACGGCGCGCCAGATCGTAGTTACTGGTGCCAACAAACCACGACTCCTGCTGCAAACGCTTAACGATAGCCTGTTGCACTTCACGGGAAAAACGGCGACGGGTGCCGAAATCCATCAGGTGGAAGCGGGACATATCGAGATTTGACGTTAAAGCAGAGAAATCGACGAGTTTCGTCTCCAGCGTATCGAGGGCCTGCGCGACGCCTACTTCTGGTGAGCGATAACGATGGACCAGCTCACTGATCACCGCCAGCAGTGGAACTTCCCACATGATGACTTCACGCCACGGGCCGGTTAAGCGGATATTCAGCTTCCCGTTGTCGTTACTGACGGATACCTGCTGTGGGTCATAGCGAAAATCGCGCAGCCAGTTGAGGTAATCCGCTTTGAAGAAGGGCAGGCCGGAGAGCCACTGATACTCTTCATCCTGCAGGCGCAGATGCTGCATAGCATTGACCTGCTCGCGAATGGTGTCGGCATAAATACCCAGCAGGTCGTCGCCTCGGCAACGAAATTCAGCCGCTACCTGCACATCATAGTAGTGGTGAAATACGGCTTGCTGCATATGCAACTTATAAGCATCTGTATCCAGCAACGAGTGCAGAACAGGAGAAGCGAATTGTGTCATAGGTGCGCAGTAGCATCCTCTCACGGGAGCGTTTAGTACAATAAACAACTAAGAAAACCGCTGGAGTATACCTTGTTTAGCGATTTATTGAACCCCGATCACACCATAAGCTGAGGTTAGGGTCGAGTGCATTTCGTGCCTCGTGTTATAAAAATGTAGCGAAATGAGTGTTTGTGCCTGAAAAGATAAACATTCTGCGTAGCGCGTTTTACGCAACAGGAATAGACTGGAGACGAGACTCTTCAAAAGATGCTAAAGGTTTTTTTATGACACAACAGCCACAAGCCAAATACCGCCACGACTACCGTGCGCCGGATTACCAGATTACTGATATTGACTTGACCTTTGACCTGGATGCTGAAAAAACCGTGGTCACGGCAGTGAGCCAGGCTGTTCGTCATGGCGCATCGGATGCCCCGCTGAAACTGGATGGAGAAGATCTGACACTGGTCTCTCTCCACGTCAATGATGAACCGTGGACAGCCTGGAAAGAAGAAGCGGGCGCGCTGGTGATCAGCAATCTGCCCGAGCGTTTTACGCTGCGAATTGTGAATGAAATCAGCCCGGCCCGGAATACTGCGCTGGAAGGTCTGTATCAATCGGGCGATGCACTCTGCACCCAGTGCGAAGCGGAAGGTTTCCGCCATATTACTTGGTATCTCGACCGTCCGGACGTACTGGCGCGTTTTACCACCAAAATTATTGCCGATAAAAGTCAATATCCGTTCCTGCTCTCCAACGGTAACCGCACCGGCGAGGGGGAACTGGAAAACGGTCGTCACTGGGTTCAGTGGCAGGATCCGTTCCCGAAACCGTGCTATCTGTTTGCGCTGGTTGCCGGTGATTTCGACGTGCTGCGCGACACCTTTACGACCCGGTCCGGGCGTGAAGTCGCGCTGGAACTGTACGTGGATCGCGGCAATCTCGATCGTGCGCCGTGGGCGATGACGTCGTTACAGAACTCGATGAAGTGGGATGAAGAGCGCTTCGGCCTGGAATACGATCTCGACATCTATATGATCGTCGCCGTCGACTTCTTTAATATGGGCGCGATGGAGAATAAAGGGCTTAATATCTTTAACTCCAAATACGTGCTGGCGCGTACCGACACCGCCACCGACAAAGATTATCTCGATATTGAACGCGTGATCGGCCATGAATATTTCCACAACTGGACCGGTAACCGCGTCACCTGTCGCGACTGGTTCCAGTTGAGTCTGAAAGAGGGCTTAACCGTTTTCCGCGATCAGGAGTTCAGTTCGGATCTCGGTTCTCGTGCCGTTAACCGGATCAGCAACGTGCGTACTATGCGCGGCCTGCAGTTTGCTGAAGATGCCAGCCCGATGGCGCATCCGATCCGCCCGGACATGGTCATTGAAATGAACAACTTCTACACCCTGACCGTGTATGAAAAGGGCGCAGAAGTGATTCGCATGATCCATACCCTGCTGGGCGAGGCGAATTTCCAGAAAGGGATGCAGCTGTATTTTGAACGTCATGATGGCAGCGCGGCGACCTGTGATGATTTCGTTCAGGCCATGGAGGACGCGTCTAACGTCGATCTTTCCCACTTCCGCCGCTGGTACAGCCAGTCCGGCACGCCGGTTGTCACCGTCAAAGATGACTACAACCCGGAAACCGAGCAATACACGCTGACCCTCAGCCAGCGCACGCCAGCAACGCCGGATCAGGCCGAAAAACAGCCGCTTCACATTCCGTTTGCCATCGAACTGTATGACAACGAAGGTAAAGTGATCCCGCTGCAGAAAGGCGGTCACCCGGTGAATTCGGTACTGAATTTCACCCAGGCGGAGCAGACGTTTGTCTTTGATAACGTTTACTTCCAGCCGGTACCGGCGTTGTTGTGCGAGTTTTCAGCCCCGGTGAAACTGGAGTATAAGTGGAGCGATCAGCAACTGACGTTCCTGATGCGTCATGCACGCAATGACTTCTCCCGTTGGGACGCGGCGCAAAGTCTGCTGGCAACGTATATCAAGCTGAACGTGGCGCGTCATCAGCAGGGACAACCGTTGTCATTGCCGGTGCATGTGGCGGATGCTTTCCGCGCGGTGCTGCTGGATGAGAAGATCGATCCGGCGCTGGCGGCGGAGATCCTGACGTTGCCTTCGGCAAACGAAATTGCTGAGCTGTTTGATATCATCGATCCGCTGGCGATCGCGGAAGTTCGCGAAGCGTTAACGCGTACACTGGCGACCGAACTGGCGGATGAGTTCCTGGCGATCTACAACGCCAACCGGCTGGAGGAGTACCGCGTTGAGCATGCGGACATCGGTAAACGTACGCTGCGTAACGCCTGCCTGCGCTTCCTGGCCTTTGGTGAAACGACGCTGGCGGACACGCTGGTGAGCAAACAGTATCGTGAAGCCAACAACATGACCGATGCGCTGGCGGCGCTGTCTGCGGCCGTGGCTGCGCAATTGCCGTGCCGTGATGCGTTGATGCAGGAGTATGACGACAAGTGGCATCAGGACGGTCTGGTGATGGACAAATGGTTTATCCTGCAGTCCACCAGTCCGGCGGATAACGTGCTGGACACGGTACGCGGCCTGTTGAAACACCGTTCGTTCAGCATGAGCAACCCGAACCGTATTCGTTCGCTGATTGGCGCGTTTGCCGGCAGTAACCCGGCGGCTTTCCATGCCGAAGATGGCAGCGGATACCAGTTCCTGGTTGAGATGTTGACTGAGCTTAACAGCCGTAACCCGCAGGTGGCGTCGCGTCTGATCGAACCTTTGATCCGTCTGAAACGTTACGATGCGAAGCGTCAGCAAAAAATGCGTGCCGCGCTGGAACAGTTGAAAGGGCTGGAGAATCTCTCCGGCGATCTGTTCGAGAAGGTAACCAAAGCGTTAGCCTGAGACCTTGACCTGTCGTTTAGTAGGCCGGATAAGGCGGTAACGCCGCTATCCGGCAAAATGCCCGGTGGCGCTCACGCTTACCGGGCCTACAATGTCCTGAATGCTTATCCATGCCGACGGATCGGCTGTTCCGTTACCCCACGCTGCATAACCCGTCTCAACACGTTGGCCTCCAGCTCCGCTAAACGCACCGAGCCCAGGCGGCGGGGGCGCGCAATATCGACCGTCAGATCCAGTCCAATCTTGCCATCCTCAATCAGCAACACCCGATCGGCCATCGCCACGGCTTCGCTGACGTCATGCGTCACCAGCAGTACAGTAAAACCATGCTCCTGCCACAGCGAAACAATAAGTTCTTGCATCTCCAGACGCGTTAACGCATCCAGTGCGCCAAGCGGTTCGTCAAGCAACAGCAGGCCCGGCCGATGGATCAGCGCCCGCGCAAGGGCGACGCGTTGCTTTTGTCCGCCGGAAAGCGCCGCTGGCCATTCCGTCGCACGGTCTTCCAGCCCAACCGCCGCCAGCGCCTGACGCGCAGCGTCCCGCCAGTGACCCTTCAGCCCCAGACCCACGTTGTCGATCACCGACTTCCACGGCAGAAGTCGGGCATCCTGAAACATCATGCGGGTATCGTCCTGACTATCGCGAAGCGACGTGGTCCCTGCCAGCAGTTCTCCGGCATTCGGTGATTCCAGCCCCGCCAGCAAACGCAGCAGGGTGCTTTTGCCCCCGCCGCTGCGTCCGACGACGGCGACAAACTGGCCTGCCGGAATATGGAGATCAAGCTGATTCAGTACGGTGTTTGCCGCGTACTTTTTCGTTACCGCATTCAGCAGGAGCGGCGTACCCTGGTTCAGACGGGCGGTATTCATACGGTGGCCTCCTTCACATGATAAGCCGGGTTCCAGCGCAGCCAGACGCGTTCCAGCAGTTGAGCGCTGACGTCGGCCAGTTTACCGAGCAGGGCGTAGAGAATAATGGCGACAACCACGATATCCGTTTGCAGAAACTCCCGCGCATTCATCGCCAGATAACCGATTCCTGAATTGGCCGAAATGGTCTCCGCGACAATCAGCGTCAGCCACATCAGCCCCAGCGCAAAGCGCACGCCGACCATGATCGAGGGCAGGGCGCCGGGCAGGATCACATGGAGAAACAGCGAAAAACCGGATAATCCGTAGCTGCGCGCCATCTCCGCCAGACCGCGATCGATGTTGCGGATCCCGTGCCAGGTATTGATATAGACAGGAAAGAGCGTCCCCAGCGCGACCAGGAAGATCTTCGCGGTTTCATCAATGCCAAACCACAAGATCACTAACGGGATGAGTGCCAGATGCGGAACGTTGCGCAGCATCTGGATTGAGGTATCCAGCAGGCGTTCTCCCCAGCGCGATAAGCCGCTAATCAGCCCCAGCGTCAGGCCAATCGAACCGCCGATCGAAAAGCCGATCAGCGCGCGCCAGGAGCTGATGGCCAGATGTTGCCAGAGTTCGCCGCTGGCGGAGAGCGTCCAGAAGGCGGTTACCACCCCTTCCGGTGAGGGTAAAATACGCCCGGAGAGCCAGCCCATGGAGGAGGCCAGTTGCCAGACGGCGACGATGCCCACCGGTAAAAACCAGGGCGCAACGCGTAATAACCACTTTTTCGTTGGCGTTGCCATCATGGTTCTCCTCAGCTCTGCGCAACGCTGCGCGGGATAAATTCATTCGCCACCGCTTCACCCTGCTGATGCAGGCGCTGCGGTTGTGGGACTTCCGGGATCGCGACGTCCAGATGCGGGAACAACAGTTCGCCGACCCTGTACGCCTCTTCCAAATGTGGATAGCCAGAAAGGACAAAGCTGTCGATGCCCAACGCGGCATATTCATTGATGCGCGCCGCCACCGTCGGGCCGTCACCGACCAGCGCGGTCCCGGCGCCACCACGCACCAGACCCACACCAGCCCACAAATTCGGGCTGATCTCCAGTTGGTCGCGCTTGCCGTTATGCAGCGCCGCCATCCGGTGCTGACCGACGGAATCCGTCCGGGCAAACGCCGCCTGCGCCTTCGCGATAGTGTCGTCATCAAGGTGGGCGATCAGCCGATCCGCGGCCCGCCATGCTTCTTCGTTGGTTTCACGGACAATGACGTGCAGGCGAATGCCAAAACGAATATTCCGTCCGCGTGCCGCGGCTTTGGCTCGCACCTGGGCGATCTTCTCTTTCACCAGTTCAGGCGGTTCACCCCAGGTGAGGTAAAGATCGACCTGCTCAGCGGCCAGATCCTGAGCGACGTCGGAAGAGCCACCAAAGTAGAGTGGGGGATACGGCTGTTGGATCGGCGGAAAGAACAGCTTCGCCCCGCGAACGTGGATATGCTTGCCGTTAAAATCGACGGTTTCGCCCTGCAATAAACGACGCCAGACCTGGGTGAACTCCGAAGAGGCCTCGTAACGTTCACTGTGATCGAGAAACACACCGTCGCCCGCCAGTTCCTGTGGATCGCTGCCGGTGACCAGGTTAAACAACGCGCGACCATTGGAGAGGCGGTCAAGCGTCGCGGCCTGCCGTGCGGCGACCGTCGGTGAAGTGACGCTCGGGCGCAATGCCACCAGGAATTTGAGTCGCTGAGTTACCGGGATCATCGATGCCGCGACCAGCCACGCGTCTTCGCAGGATCGCCCGGTTGGGATCAGCACACCGGTGAATCCCAGACGATCCGCCGCCTGCGCAATCTGCTGCAAATAGCCTTGATCCACCGGGCGAGAGCCTTCCTCCGTTCCCAGATAGTGACCGTCACCGTGCGTCGGTAAAAACCAGAACATATTCAGGCTCATAATGATTTTCCTTCCTGTTGAGTAGGGCGCCAGATGCGCTGGCGAATATCGATTTTTTTCGGTACCAGGCGGTTGTCGTAAAACAGATCCGCGGTCTGTTGCTGCAACGCGGCCACAGAGTCGCTGACCGGTGAAATGGTGGTTGGCGGGCGATGATCGAGATATGAGGCAATCACGGGTTCCGGCAGACCCATCGTTTTCGCCAGCAGCGCGATACTCTCCTGACGCTGGCTAAGGGTTAACGCGTCCGCCTGACTGAAGGTTTCCAGCACGCCCTGAATGAATGCGCCGTTTTTCTCTGCGTACGGTCGCGCGGCGAGATAGAACGATCCTGTTTGTTTCAGATCGCTGCCGTCTTTCAGCACGCGCACGCCGCCCTGCAATAATGCTGCAGAATAGTAAGGATCCCAGATGGCCCACGCATCGACATTCCCTTGCTGGAAAGCCGCTCGGGCATCGGCAGGGGTCAGGTAGGTAGGCTGGATATCGGTAAATTTCAGCCCGGCCTGTTGCAAGGCGCGCAGCAGCAGGTTGTGGGAGCTGGAGCCTTTCTGGAACGCGACTTTGTGACCTTTCAGTTCCGCCACCGTTTTGATGGGGCTGTTTTCCGGCACCAGAATCACTTCGGCTTTCGGTTTCGCCGGCTCGACGCCGACGTACACTAAATCTGCCCCGGCGGCCTGGGCGAAAATGGGCGGAATATCGCCGGTGCTGCCCAGATCAATACTGCCGACGTTCAGGGCTTCCAGCATCTGCGGCCCGGCGGGAAATTCAATCCAGGATATTTTTGTTCCGGGATAACGTGTTTCAAGCAGCTGGTGGCTTTTCGCCAGAACCATACTGATGCTGCCTTTCTGATAGCCAATACGCAGGGCATCTGGTGAGGGCTCCGCCGCCTGTGTCAGTCCGGTAAAGGCCAGCAGTCCAGCGAATGCCAGCCATGCCGTACGGGCTTTAAGAAGATTACGCATGGGCCGCACCTCTCACCGTCTCAAAGGCGGGAACCTTAACGTCGCGGCGATGCAGGGCGTGCCAGAACGTTTCCAGCGCGTTATCAAGACGCAGCTGTAAATTGGGTGTGAAATGCGGCTTATGCTGATAGTCGATTACCTGGGAGTCATCGGCAAAGACGCCGTGTAAAATCTCCTGGGCCTTCAGGGCGCTGAGCACCGGTTTCAGCGCGTAATCGACGGCAAGCAGATGAGCAACGGTGCCGCCCGTCGCCAGTGGCAGGACGACTTTACCTTCCAGCGCCCGTTCCGGGAGCAGATCAAGCAGCGTTTTAAGCGCCCCGGAATAGGCCGCTTTATAGACCGGCGTGGCAACGATCAGGCCATCCGCTTCTTTCAGTTGCTCAACCAGTGTTTTTAACGCCGGGCTATCGAAACGGGCATACAGCAGATCTTCAGGCTCGAAGTTGTGCAAATTCCAGTGGTATACCTCAACGTCCTGACCGTTCAATTTTTCCCGGGCATATTCCAGTAAGGCGCTGGATCGAGAGGGAAAGCGTGGGCTTCCCGCCAGAGTGATGACGCGCATAAATGCATTCTCCCCCTTATAACCAATTGTTCGCTTTTATTTAACATTGATAACAATTTTTGCAGTCTGACAGAGGGGAATCGGGAATCGAAATGATTTATGCGGAATAGAAAAGCTGAAAATTGCATAAAAAGAAGCTGCCAGGGAAAACGTTTGCTTTTTATTGCCGCAGGTCAATTCCCTTTTTGACCGATATCACCCATAATACGCCCCCGGTTTGCACACCGGGAATCCAGGAGAGTTCATGTACTACCCCTTCGTTCGTAAAGCCCTTTTCCAGCTCGATCCTGAGCGCGCTCATGAATTAACATTTCAGCAATTACGTCGTGTGACGGGAACGCCGCTAGAAGCGCTGATCCGCCAGAAAGTTCCGGCAAAACCGGTTACCTGTATGGGATTAACCTTCAAAAATCCGCTCGGTCTGGCCGCCGGTCTGGATAAGGACGGGGAGTGTATTGATGCCCTGGGCGCGATGGGATTTGGCTCGATCGAGATCGGCACCGTGACCCCGCGTCCACAGCCCGGCAACGATAAGCCAAGACTGTTCCGCCTGGTCGATGCCGAAGGTTTGATCAACCGTATGGGCTTTAATAACCACGGCGTTGATAACCTGGTGGAGAACGTTAAAAAGGCCCATTATGACGGGGTGCTCGGGATTAATATCGGCAAAAATAAAGATACGCCGGTTGAGCAGGGTAAAGATGACTATCTGATTTGTATGGAAAAAATCTATGCCTATGCCGGTTATATTGCTATTAATATCTCCTCGCCAAATACGCCGGGATTACGTTCATTGCAATATGGCGACGCGCTGGATGATTTGCTTACGGCGATTAAAAATAAACAAAACGATCTGCAAACGATCCACCAGAAATATGTTCCGATCGCAGTAAAGATCGCGCCGGATCTTTCTGAGGAAGAACTGATCCAGGTTGCCGATAGTTTAGTACGGCATAATATTGATGGCGTTATTGCCACCAATACAACACTCGATCGTTCTCTGGTTCAGGGAATGAAAAATTGCGATCAAATGGGTGGCTTAAGCGGTCGTCCGCTGCAATTAAAAAGTACAGAAATTATCCGCCGTCTGTCTCAGGAATTAAAAGGTCAGTTGCCTGTTATTGGCGTCGGCGGTATCGACTCAGTGATTGCCGCGCGCGAGAAGATGGCTGCCGGGGCGTCGCTGGTTCAGATTTATTCTGGTTTTATTTTTAAAGGTCCGCCGCTGATTAAAGAAATCGTAACCCATATTTGATTTTTTCTCTCTCTTTATCAGAATATCAGACAACCAGGGGTTTATTTCCTTCCCTGGTTGTTTTATATTCTTTCACTGTTGCTTATTTAAACATTTTAGGCTTTGCTTATTAAGGTAATAAACGAAGCGGCGAAAAAGGACAATTTTGCAACGGGGCGATGGAGAGGGGAGAGAAAATAATGCGAATTAAACCTGACGATAACTGGCGCTGGTATTATGACGAAGAGCATGACCGAATGATGCTCGATTTAGCCAATGGCATGTTATTTCGCTCGCGTTTTGCCCGCAAAATGCTTACCCCGGATGCATTCTCACCGTCTGGTTTTTGCGTTGATGATGCCGCGCTGTACTTCTCTTTTGAAGAAAAGTGCCGCGACCTTGAGCTCTCTAAAGACCAGAAAGCGGAGCTGGTGCTCAATGCGCTAGTGGCCATTCGCTATCTGAAACCACAAATGCCGAAAAGCTGGCACTTTGTGGCGCACGGCGAAAACTGGGTACCCGGAACCGGCGATGCGGCCTGTGTCTGGCTGAGCGATACCCAGGAGCAAATCAATCTGTTAGTGGTAGAGCCTGGCGAGAATGCGGCGCTGTGCCTGCTGGCGCAACCCGGCGTGGTTGTGGCCGGGCGGACAATGCAGCTTGGTGATGCGATTAAAATAATGAATGACCGACTGAAGCCGCAGTTCCGTCCGCACAGCTTCAGCCTGGAACAGGCGGTTTAAAGCGCCAGCTTCAGTGCGGTTTTTGGCACGCAGCTACAGCTGAGAATGGTGCCATCATCGCCCAGTGCCGATCGCTTCAGCGGGTTCACTTCGCCTTCCAGCAGTTTGATACGACAGCAGCCGCAAATTCCCGCCCGACACGAATAGGGAACCCGGATCCCCTGGTTCTCCAGTTGCTCAAGCAATACCTGCTGATTGTTCCCCACAAACGCCTGTCCCTGCCAGTCGATGGTGACGGTGGAATCGGGCTGTTGCACGGCATCAACGGCGTCATCCTGCGCGGCGGCGCCGTACACCCGGGCCGGGCCAGTCGCTAAAATTTCAACGTCGTCGCCAACGCGAATCACTCCGCTGTTACGGGCGATCAGGTTTAGCCCGAAATCGACATCGCCATTGTCCGGCGCGGTACGGAAGGTTTGCAGCGTTGCCAGCGGCTCGCCGGAGGGATGTTTTTGCCCTTTTTCCGGACTGACCGTGGTAAAAATACAGCGGCTGCACGGCTTCGCTACATCAAAGATAACCTCGCCAATGCGGATCACTTTCCAGTTGTCTTCTTCCCATGCCGTTGCACCAGAAACTACGATGTTCGGGCGGAACTGTTCAACCTGCACGCCCGCCGGACAGCGCTGCTGCAGATCGCGCAGCGAAGCGTCATTCAACAGCAGGTACGGAAAACCATCGGCAAAGGAGAGCGGCACGCCCGCGTGGCGTTTAACCCGCCGGGTCAGCTGTGGACCAACCCAACGGAGTTGCACGCTGCGGGAGAAGAAGCCGCTAAGCCACTGATTAATCGCATCGGGGGCGACTCGTGCGGTAAAATGGTTGCCCCAGACTTCCGTTGGCGCATCCTGGGCGGCAAAATCAGCAAACCGTACCAGCGCGCTGCTGCCGTCAGGTGCGGTCAAATGCAGGCCGTCATGCAGAGGGGAGGGGGTAAAGCGCACCATTTGTGGAAACTGACGCGCTGTGATGAAGGTGCCATCGGCTTCGGTGATCATAAAAATACGATCGAAAGCCAGACCGCTGACGTCTGCCAGAGCGTGGGTCAGCCCAATGCCACGCATTGATTTGACGGGGTGGATGAAAAGTCTGGATAACGTCAACACGGTACGGCCCCTCAAAAGAAATAAGCCCTCAACTTTATGACATAGCGCCCATATTAGCTATAATGCGCAGCAATTTTCTTCGAGTATAAGTGACGCTATGAATTCTTTGTTTGCCAGTACGGCCCGTGGGCTGGAAGAGCTGTTAAAAACTGAACTGGAAAGCCTCGGCGCCGTGGAGTGTCAGGTGGTTCAGGGTGGGGTCCATTTTCAGGGCGACACCCGGCTTGTTTACCAGAGCCTGATGTGGAGTCGTCTGGCCTCGCGCATTATTTTACCTTTGGGTGAGTGCAAAGTTTACAGTGACTTAGACCTTTACCTTGGTGTGCAGGCGATCGACTGGACGGCGATGTTTAATCCGGGTGCGACCTTTGCTGTCCACTTCAGTGGGCTGAACGACACCATTCGCAACAGCCAGTACGGTGCGATGAAAGTCAAAGATGCGATTGTTGATGCATTCACGCGTAAAAATCTGCCGCGCCCGAATGTCGATCGCGAATCGCCGGATATCCGCGTGAACGTCTGGCTGAATAAAGACACGGCCAGCATTGCGCTGGATTTAAGCGGTGATGGCCTGCATCTGCGCGGTTATCGCGATCGCACCGGTCTGGCGCCGATCAAAGAGACGCTGGCGGCGGCGATTGTGATGCGCTCTGGCTGGCAGCCGGGGACACCGCTACTCGACCCGATGTGCGGTTCGGGTACGTTGTTGATTGAAGCGGCCATGTGGGCGACCGATCGCGCACCGGGCTTACACCGTGGTCGCTGGGGCTTTAGCGGCTGGGCGCAGCATGATGACGCTATCTGGCAGGACGTGAAGGCGGAAGCGCAAACCCGCGCTCGCAAAGGTCTGGCCGACTATACCTCGCATTTTTACGGCTCTGACAGCGATGCCCGCGTGATTGAACGCGCGCGCAGCAACGCCCGTCGCGCAGGTATTGGCGAGCTGATCACCTTCGAAGTCAAAGACGTGGCGAAGCTGAGCAATCCAGTGCCGAAAGGCCCTTACGGGACGGTGATCAGCAACCCGCCTTACGGCGAGCGTCTGGACAGCGAGCCGGCGCTGATTGCGCTGCACAGCCTGCTGGGGCGTACCATGAAGAACCAGTTCGGCGGCTGGAATCTCTCTTTGTTCAGCGCCTCACCGGATCTGCTAAGCAGCCTGCAACTGCGCGCGGACAAGCAATTCAAAGCGAAAAACGGTCCGCTGGACTGCGTGCAGAAAAACTACCATGTAGCGGAAAGCGCGCCGGACAGCAAACCGGCAACGGTGGCGGAAGACTACGCCAACCGTCTGCGTAAAAACATCAAGAAACTGGAAAAATGGGCGCGTCAGGAAGGGATTGAATGCTACCGCCTGTACGATGCCGATCTGCCTGAATACAACGTGGCGGTAGATCGCTACGCCGACTGGGTAGTGATTCAGGAGTACGCCCCGCCGAAAACTATCGATGCACAGAAAGCGCGTCAGCGACTGTTCGACATCATCGCGGCCACCCTGTCGGTGCTGGAGATTGCGCCGAACAAGCTGGTGCTGAAAACCCGTGAGCGACAGAAAGGGAAAAACCAGTATCAGAAGATGAACGAGAAGGGGGAATTCATTGAGGTAAGCGAATACAACGCTCGCCTGTGGGTGAACCTGACCGATTACCTGGATACCGGACTGTTCCTCGATCACCGTATTGCGCGACGGATGCTGGGGCAGATGAGCAACGGCAAAGATTTCCTTAACCTGTTCTCCTACACCGGCAGCGCCAGCGTGCACGCAGGTTTAGGCGGCGCGCGCAGCACCACGACGGTCGATATGTCGCGTACCTATCTTGAGTGGGCGGAGCGCAACCTGCGTCTGAACGGCTTGAGCGGACGCGCGCATCGCCTGATCCAGGCCGACTGTCTGGCCTGGCTGCGTGAAGCCAATGAACAGTTTGATCTGATTTTTATCGATCCCCCGACGTTCTCCAACTCGAAACGGATGGAGGATGCCTTTGACGTTCAGCGCGATCACCTGGCGCTGATGAAAGATCTGAAACGTCTGCTGCGTAAAGGCGGCACGATCATGTTCTCCAACAATAAACGCGGATTCCGCATGGATCTTGACGGCCTGGCGGCGCTGGGACTGAAAGCACAAGAAATCACCCAAAAAACGCTTTCCCAGGACTTTGCCCGTAACCGTCAAATCCATAACTGCTGGTTGATTACCGCGGCCTGAAAGGATAAGTAAATGTCATTAATCAGTATGCATGGCGCATGGCTGTCGTTCAGCGACGCGCCGCTTCTCGATAATGCAGAACTGCATATCGAAGATAACGAACGCGTCTGTCTGGTGGGCCGTAATGGTGCCGGAAAATCAACGTTGATGAAGATCCTCAATCGTGAGCAGGGTCTGGACGATGGGCGCATTATTTATGAGCAGGATCTGATCGTTGCTCGTTTGCAACAGGATCCACCGCGTAACGTGGAAGGCACCGTTTACGATTTTGTTGCGGAAGGCATTGAAGAGCAGGCGGAATATCTCAAGCGTTACCACGATATTTCACGCCTGGTGATGACCGATCCGAGCGACAGAAACTTAAATGAGCTGGCAAAAGTGCAGGAGCAGCTCGATCACCACAACCTGTGGCAACTGGAAAACCGAATCAACGAAGTGCTGGCGCAGCTAGGACTGGATCCTAATGCAGCGCTGTCGTCGCTGTCCGGCGGTTGGCTGCGTAAAGCCGCGTTGGGGCGTGCGCTGGTCAGTAATCCGCGCGTTCTGCTGCTGGATGAACCGACCAACCACCTCGATATTGAAACCATTGACTGGCTGGAAGGATTCCTGAAATCGTTCAACGGGACGATCATTTTTATCTCCCACGACCGTTCTTTTATTCGCAATATGGCGACCCGCATTGTCGACCTCGATCGTGGCAAGCTGGTGACCTATACGGGGAATTACGATCAGTACCTGGTTGAGAAAGAAGAGGCGCTGCGCGTCGAAGAACTCCAGAACGCCGAGTTCGATCGCAAGCTGGCACAGGAAGAGGTGTGGATCCGCCAGGGCATCAAAGCCCGTCGTACCCGTAATGAAGGCCGCGTGCGAGCGCTGAAAGCGATGCGCCGCGAACGCAGCGAACGTCGCGAAGTGATGGGCACCGCGAAGATGCAGGTCGAAGAGGCGACCCGCTCCGGTAAGATCGTCTTCGAAATGGAGAACGTGGATTACCAGGTCGACGGCAAACAGCTGGTGAAAGACTTTTCTGCTCAGGTTCAGCGCAGCGATAAAATTGCCCTGATCGGTCCTAACGGCTGCGGCAAGACCACGTTGCTGAAGCTGATGTTAGGCCAGTTACCGCCGGACAGCGGTCGTATCCATGTCGGTACGAAACTGGAAGTCGCGTATTTCGACCAGCACCGGGCCGAGCTGGATCCGGACAAGACGGTGATGGACAACCTCGCCGAAGGTAAGCAGGAAGTAATGGTTAACGGCAAACCGCGCCATGTGCTCGGCTATTTGCAGGACTTCTTGTTCCATCCGAAACGAGCGATGACTCCGGTGCGCGCACTGTCCGGCGGAGAGCGAAATCGTCTGCTGCTGGCGCGTCTTTTTCTGAAACCCAGCAATCTGTTGATTCTCGATGAACCAACGAACGATCTTGACGTCGAAACGCTGGAGTTGCTGGAAGAGCTGATTGATGGTTATCAGGGCACCGTGCTACTGGTGAGCCACGACCGTCAGTTTGTCGATAATACGGTGACCGAGTGCTGGATTTTCGAAGGCAACGGAAAAATCGGTCGTTACGTCGGCGGCTATCATGATGCGCGCGGTCAACAGGAACAACATCTGGCGTTTAAACAGCCAGTGGCGAAAAAAACTGAGGAAGTGGTTGCCCCGAAAGCAGAAATTGTAAAACGCGCCAGTAGCAAACTAAGCTATAAACTGCAGCGCGAACTGGAACAGTTACCGCAGTTGCTGGAAGAACTGGAAGCGAAACTGGAAGCGCTGCAGGCGCAGGTTGCCGATGCCGCGTTTTTCAGCCAGCCTCATGAGCAGACGCAACAGGTTTTGGCCGATCTGGCAAAAGCAGAGCAAGAACTTGAGCAGGCCTTTGAGCGCTGGGAGTATCTTGAAGCGTTAAAGAATGGTGCATAATTAAGGAGCACACCATGTGCGAACATCATCATGCCGCAAAGCACATTTTGTGCTCGCAGTGTGACATGCTGGTGGCATTACCCCACCTTGAGCATGGGCAGAAAGCGGCATGTCCGAGATGTGGCACAACATTGACGGTGATGTGGGACGCGCCGAGACAGCGTCCCACTGCCTATGCGTTAGTTGCGCTGTTTATGTTGCTTTTATCGAATCTGTTCCCTTTTGTGAATATGAATGTCGCCGGGGTGAGCAGTGAAGTGACCCTGATGGAAATTCCTGGCGTCCTCTTTTCGGAAGATTACGCCAGTCTCGGTACTTTCTTTTTACTCTTCGTTCAGCTGGTTCCCGCGTTTTGCCTGTTAACCATTCTGTTGTTGGTGAATCGGGTTCAAATGCCCGGAAGGCTCAAAGCCCAACTGGCGCGCATTCTGTTTCAGCTAAAGAGCTGGGGAATGGCGGAAATCTTCCTCGCGGGCGTGCTGGTGAGTTTCGTCAAACTGATGGCATATGGCGATATCGGCGTCGGCAGTAGCTTTATCCCTTGGTGTTTCTTCTGCATTCTGCAACTGCGTGCATTTCAGTGCGTCGATCGTCGCTGGCTGTGGGATGACATCGCCCCTATGCCTGTGATTAAACAGACGTTAACGCCTGGCGTTCCGGGCATCCGTCAGGGATTACGTTCTTGTTCCTGCTGTACGGCGATCCTTCCGGCGGATGAGCATCTTTGCCCGCGCTGCGAAACAAAAGGGTATGTGCGCCGCAGAAACAGCCTGCAGTGGACGCTGGCATTACTGTTCACGTCGATCATGCTGTATCTACCCGCGAATATTCTGCCGATCATGATCACCGATTTGCTGGGGTCGAAACTGCCTTCCACCATTCTTGAGGGGGTGGTTTTAATCTGGAGCGAGGGCTCTTACCCGGTCGCGGCGGTGATCTTTATCGCCAGTATTATGGTGCCGACGCTAAAAATGATCGCAATTGCCTGGCTGTGCTGGGACGCCAAAGGACATGGCAAGCGTGACAGTGAACGCATGCACCTGATTTACGAAGTGGTGGAGTTTGTAGGTCGCTGGTCAATGATTGATGTGTTTGTTATCGCGGTGCTCTCTGCGCTGGTGCGCATGGGAGGTTTGATGAATATTTATCCAGCAATGGGTGCATTAATGTTTGCTTTAGTCGTCATTATGACAATGTTTTCTGCGATGACATTTGATCCGCGTCTGTCGTGGGATCGTGAACCAGAACCAGGCCATGAGGAGTCCTGACAACATGGAATCTAAAAGTGGGGAAGCCAAAATCCAGAAGGTAAAAAACTGGTCTCCCGTGTGGATTTTTCCCATCGTCACTGCGCTGATTGGGGCATGGGTTCTGTTCTATCACTATAGCCATCAGGGACCGGAAGTGACCCTGATCACCACCAATGCCGAGGGCATCGAGGGTGGAAAAACCACCATCAAAAGCCGCAGCGTTGACGTGGGTGTCGTCGAAAGCGCCACGCTGACCGACGATCTGACGCACGTTGAAATCAAAGCGCGTCTGAACGCCGGTATGGAAAAATTGCTGCACAAAGACTCCGTGTTTTGGGTGGTGAAGCCGCAGGTTGGACGTGAAGGGATCAGCGGCTTAGGGACGCTGCTTTCTGGCGCCTACATCGAACTGCAGCCGGGTAATAAAGGCAGCAAACTGGAAAAGTATGATCTGTTGGATTCGCCGCCGCTGGCGCCGCCCGATGCCAAAGGGATCCGCGTGGTGCTCGACAGCAAAAAAGCCGGTCAGCTTAGTCCGGGCGATCCGGTTCTGTTCCGTGGCTATCGCGTCGGATCGGTGGAAACCAGTACCTTTGATCCGCAAAAGCGCAGCATCAGCTACCAGCTGTTTATCAATGCGCCAAACGATCGCCTGGTCACCAGCAACGTCCGTTTCTGGAAGGACAGCGGGATTGCGGTCGATCTGACGTCCGCGGGGATGCGGGTGGAAATGGGATCGCTGACGACGTTGTTTGGCGGTGGCGTCAGCTTTGACGTTCCTGAAGGGCTTGAGCAGGGTCAGCCGGTTGCCGAGAAGGCCGCGTTTAGCCTGTATGACGATCAGAAAAGTATTCAGGATTCGCTGTTCACTGAGCACATCGATTACCTGATGTTCTTCAAAGATTCGATCCGGGGTTTGCAACCGGGCGCGCCGCTGGAATTCCGCGGTATTCGTCTGGGGACGGTGAGTAAAGTGCCGTTCTTTGCGCCAAATATGCGCCAGGTATTTAACAACGATTACCGTATTCCAGTGCTGGTGCGCATTGAACCCGAGCGCCTGAAAGCGCAGTTGGGTGAAGATACCGACGTGGGCGCTCATCTGGCCGACCTGCTGAAGCGGGGCTTACGCGGCTCGCTGAAAACCGGGAACCTGGTGACCGGGGCGCTGTATGTCGATCTGGACTTCTATCCGAAAGAGCCGCCGATTACCGGCATTCGCGAGTTTAACGGTTATCAGATCATCCCGACGGTGAGCGGCGGTCTGGCGCAAATTCAGCAGCGACTGATGGAAGCGCTGGATAAGATCAACAATCTGCCGCTGAATCCGATGATTGAGCAAGCCACCAATACGTTGAGTGAAAGCCAGCGCACGATGAAACATCTGCAAACGACGCTGGATAACATGAACAAGATTACGTCCAGTCAGTCTATGCAACAACTGCCGGCAGATATGCAGAATACTCTGCGTGAACTGAATCGCAGCATGCAGGGCTTCCAGCCTGGCTCCGCAGCCTACAACAAGATGGTGGCCGATATGCAACGTCTTGATCAGGTGCTCCGCGAGCTACAGCCGGTGCTGAAAACGCTGAATGACAAGAGCAATGCGCTGGTGTTTGAAGCGAAGGACAAGAAAGATCCAGAGCCGAAGAGGGCGAAACAATGAAAAAGTGGCTAGTAGTGGCGATGGCGTTCTGGCTGACGTCGTGCAGCTCCAGTGGAGATAACAAAAGCTATTACCAGCTTCCTGTTGCACAGGGTGGCGTGCAGAGCACCGCAAGCCAGGGCAATCGTCTGCTGTGGGTCGAGCAGGTTGCGGTGCCGGATTATCTCGCCGGCAATGGCGTGGTCTATCAGACCAGCGATGTGCAGTACGTGATCGCCAATAACAATCTATGGGCCAGCCCGTTGGATCAACAGTTACGCAATACGCTGGTTGCCAATCTGAGTACGCAATTGCCGGGTTGGGTGGTAGCGTCTCAACCGTTAGGCAGCGTACAGGACACGCTCAATGTAACGGTAACCGGGTTCCACGGTCGCTATGATGGCAAAGTGGTGGTCAGCGGTGAGTGGCTGCTGAACCATCAGGGACGCCTCATTAAGCGTCCGTTCCACATTGAAGCCGTACAGACGCAGGACGGTTACGATGAAATGGTGAAAGTGCTGGCGACCGTCTGGAGTCAGGAAGCGGCGGCGATCGCTCAGGAACTGAAGCGCATTCCATAGTTTAAATTTTTGTAAATAAAACCGTCTCAGACAGCGCGTTTGAGGCGGTTTCTTTTTGCCGTAGAGAGGGGCCAGGAACTTGTTCCGGCTCACATTTTTTGTACAACTGAGTTTTTCGCTAGCTCACAAATATGACACCCGTGTGAATTTTGCGCATTGACGGAACTGGGGATTCGCGGTATTCGTTTAGTGTGATTGCACACTTCGTAATCACTGTTATCTTTTCCACCAGATATATAAGTATGAGGGAAACGAGGCATGAAGAGACAAAAACGAGATCGCCTGGAACGGGCACATCAACGTGGTTATCAGGCCGGTATTGCCGGACGCTCAAAAGAAATGTGTCCCTATCAGACGCTGAATCAGAGGTCGTACTGGCTAGGAGGCTGGCGAGAAGCCATGGCTGACAGGGTGGTAATGGCCTGATTCTGTCTCTTTAAAAAGAAACCTCCGCAGTGCGGAGGTTTCGCCTTTTATGACCTGTGATAAATGACGCTGTCTGGTCATTCACCGGGCTGGCATCAGAATGCAGAGGTGTCCTGGAACAGACCGACTTTCAGATCGTTCGCGGTATAAATCAGACGACCGTCCACCAGCACTTCACCATCCGCCAGACCCATGATCAGGCGGCGATTTACGATGCGCTTGAAGTGGATACGGTAGGTTACTTTCTTCGCAGAAGGTAGCACCTGACCGGTGAACTTCACTTCGCCTACACCCAGTGCGCGGCCTTTGCCTTCGCCGCCGAGCCAGCCGAGGTAGAATCCAACCAACTGCCACATTGCGTCCAGCCCCAGACAACCCGGCATGACCGGATCGCCGATGAAGTGGCATCCGAAGAACCAAAGATCCGGATTGATATCCAGCTCTGCCTCAACATAACCTTTGTCGAAGTTGCCGCCCGTTTCGGTCATTTTGACGACACGGTCCATCATCAGCATGCTCGGAGCAGGCAACTGCGGGCCTTTCGCACCAAACAGCTCACCGCGACCAGAGGCAAGAAGGTCTTCTTTTGTATAGGATTCGCGTTTATCTACCATGTTCTCTGTAAGCCTTATTTTAGTGAAGCACGCAGGATAGCTAACACGTGTACGCTGAACAAGTCCGATCAGTTCGGAAAAATCCCGTTCAGCCAGCGCAGCGGCCACGGAAAACGGTGACGCCCTTCCTGTTGCGTCGCCTGGGCGATACGCTCCTGGATAGTCTGCATCAGCGTCATCTGGCCTTCGCCATCCCACACCAGATTTAACAGCAGCGGTAATGCGTCAGTCACGTCATCTACCGCCCAGATAGTGAACTTCTCTTCTTCAACGGCCTGCAACAGTGCGGGTTGCAGACTCAGGTGTCTGACGTTAGAAGAAGGGATAATCACCCCTTGTTTACCCGTCAGTTCACGCTGTTGGCAAATCGCGAAGAAGCCTTCAATTTTTTCATTTAAACCGCCAACCGGTTGGGCACGACCGAACTGATCGACCGATCCGGTAATAGCGATGTTCTGATTCACCGGCACATCTGACAGGGCGCTGATGAGCGCGCACAGTTCCGCCATGGATGCGCTGTCGCCATCGACTTCACTGTAAGACTGTTCAAACGTAAGCGAAGCCGAGAAGGGGAGCTGTTGTTCGAGCTGGAGTTCTGACATCAGGAACGCCTGCATGATCATCATCCCCTTAGCATGAATATTACCGCCAAGTTCAGCTTTCCGCTCAATGTCCGTGAATTCGCCATCGCCGATGTGCACGACGCAGCTGATACGAGAAGGTTCACCGAAGGCGCGAGGGTGGCCAGGAAACTCAATCACCGACAGGGCATTGATCTGACCAACGCGCTCACCCTCGGTTTCGATCAGAATCTGTTCCTGTAGGATCTCATCCTGCATGCGTTCAGCCAGGAACCCTTCACGCCACTCTCTCTGGGCAAGCATCAGGCTAAGCTGTTCACCGGTGCAGGTTTCGCTTTCGCACAGCGGCGCGACTTCCGTGAACTGCCTGATGATCCACAGCGGATTGAGCGGTAACGTATCCTGTTCGCCGGTATAGCGCACCGCTTCGCGAACCAGCACTTCCCAGGCGTCGGGCGCCGGGTAAGGCAACTGATTACGTTTCGCGGTCCACGTTACCCACTGGCACCACTGCGTCATGGATTCTGCATCCACAATCTGTAGATTATCTTCGAATTCGCTATAGATTGCCTGTTCGGCCAGTTCGGGTTCCATCTCCTGGAAATCCGCCAGCGATTCGCGCTCACCGACTAACAGCACCTTCAGTTTAAGCGGCATAGACGGCACAGAGACCGGCAGAGGACGTGATTCATCAAAGGCTACCCAGTCAAAGCGTTCGCGGCTGACAATCGCTTTCAGGCGCATCCACAGCAGCGGTTGCGCAAGCAAGGTGCGCAGGGAGATAACCAGCACGCCGCCATTGGCCTGGTGAACCAGTCCCGGTTGTAACGTGATGTCGCCGTTGAATTGACGCAGGCAGCCAAACAGCTGCTCCGCCTCAACCCAGTCGGCAATCACCACCTGAGATAAGGTAGAAAAATTGTCCTCTTCCCGCTCAGCGTCACGATAGCGAATCGTGTGACCAGAGATCTCGTAATGACCTCCCGTCAGTTGACCAGCATCGTGCTGCAAGGCACGTGCGGCATCGGCAAGCAGATTAAGATACTCAAGCTCTTCGGGCGCTTTGGCCAGCATAAAAGGGGATGAGGCTCTGGGCTGTAACAATTGCTCCAGGGCAAATTGCAAGCGTGGTTGAGTATCACTCAGTAATGTGTCGTTTTCTTCAGTGACATGTGGCTGTGCAAAAATCTCCTGATAGCTTTCGGTATCAGGGACAAGATCACGCCATGCAAGTTTCGTAATGGTCAAAGTTGATGTTTTTTAGTCTGTTGTAAAAGACGCGATTATAGCGTAACCGTCCGCGCTTCACACGTGGAAAGCGATGGCAAACGCACAGGAGGCTGCAGAGTGGCTCACAGCCTGAATATTCTTTTCTTCAGATGCTAAAAAAGCTGATATTCTGATAGGAGTGACACGGTAACATTGAGATCGCCATGAAATATCAACAACTTGAGAATCTTGAAAGCGGTTGGAAGTGGAAGTACCTGGTGAAGAAGCATCGCGAAGGGGAATTAATTACCCGTTACGTGGAGGCCAGTGCTGCCCAGGAGGCCGTGGATTTGTTGCTTACGCTGGAAAATGAACCGGTGCGGGTTAATCTCTGGATTGACGAACATATGAATCCCGCGCTGCAAAACCGCATGAAACAGACGATACGCGCGCGGCGTAAACGCCATTTCAATGCCGAGCATCAGCATACGCGAAAGAAATCCATCGATCTGGAGTTTATCGTCTGGCAAAGACTGGCCGGGCTGGCACAGCGGCGAGGCAAAACGTTATCAGAGACCGTGGTGCAACTGATTGAAGATGCTGAGAATAAAGAGAAGTACGCTAACAAGATGTCTTCGCTAAAGCAGGATCTGCAGGCGCTGTTAGGCAAAGAGTGACTCGCTACGTTAAATCTGTTTTGCTGATGACAAACGAAAAAAAACCCCGCAGCGCGGGGTTTTTTCATAAGACGGAAACTTAAGCCTGCGGCTGAGTTACAACGTCTTTGATGCCTTTAACTTCGATCTCAACGCGACGATCCGGGGCCAGGCAGTCGATCAGTGCAGCGCGAGCTTTCACGTTGTCACAGGTGTTGCCAGTAACCGGGTTGGATTCGCCCATACCACGTGCGGAGATCTTGTCAGCCGGGATACCTTTAGAGATCAGGTAATCAACAACAGACTGAGCACGTTTCTCAGACAGACCCTGGTTGTAAGCGTCAGAACCGATGCGGTCAGTGAAGCCCAGAACCACGACGGAACCGTCTTTCGGATCCAGGTTGCTCAGCTGGCTGTACATCTGATCCAGAGCCTGCTGGCCTTCTGGTTTCAGAGTTGCTTTGTTGAAGTTGAACAGAACGTCAGACTTCAGAGTGAAGTGCTTGGTCTGTACTTCTGGAGCTGGAGCCGGAGCCGGCGCTACGATCGGAGCCGCTTGTTCCTGACCGAAACGGTAAGAAACACCCACGCTCAGCAGACCGTTGTCCGGGCGAGTACCGATGGTGTTAGCGTCACCGATGTTGTTGGTCCACTGGTATTCCAGACGGGTAGCGATTTCAGGAGTAATTGCGTACTCAACACCACCTGCGAATACTGGGGATACGCCAGTGTCGTGATCTTTGGTAGAAGCGCCACCAGGTACGTTAGACTTGGTGTCTGCACGCCATACCATACCACCCAGACGAGTGTAAATGTCCAGATCGTCAGTGATTGGGTAACCCAGTTTAGCGGTCAGCTGAACGCCCTGAGCTTTGTAAGCGCCGTTGATGTTGTCACCTTTGTACGGCATACGACCTAACCAGTCGTAACCCATTTCAAAGCCAACATACGGGTTAACCTGGTAACCACCGAACGCACCGGCACCCAGTTGGTTTTCGTGGGTCGGACCGTTGTTGTTGATGAAACCAGTGTCATGGTACTGGGACCAGCCCAGTTTAGCACCAGTGTACCAGGTGTTATCTTTCGGAGCGGCCTGCGCTACGGTAGCGAAACCAGCCAGTGCCACTGCAATCGCGATAGCTGTCTTTTTCATTTTTTGCGCCTCGTTATCATCCAAAATACGCCATGAATATCTCCAACGAGATAACACGGTTAAATCCTTCACCGGGGGACTAGTTCAATAGTTACTCTACCGATATCTGCGGCTTACGCCGAGCACCCCTGGCGATGTAAAGTCTACAACGTAGTTGAAAACTTACAAGTGTGAACTCTGTCAGGCATATGAAAAAAAAAAGCTTGTATACATAATATTTAACATTTGGCGCATCAGAATTTTTCGTCAAATTTCGCGGGAACCGCGTCCGCCAAGCGTTCACAGAAAAAAAACGTTAGTCCTCAATGCGAAGGTACTGGGGTAAAAATAATTCCAGGATAAATCCTAATTTTACTCAATGATACAAATTTGAGTGAATTTTTAGCCCGGTTTGCTGTCTCGTGGCATGAGTGTGCGCACTTACGGGACGCATGATAAATCCCATCGCGTTCCCCTCATCCGCAGCCTTAACCAATTCAGCATGTTCTTCTTCTGTCAGTTCTTCTGTCAGCCAGCCGATCACCACGCTGTAGTTGCCCGTGCGTAATGCACGAACCATTGATTCCAGCGTATGGCACGGGGACAGTTGGTTAATTTGCATCACTTTGGTCAACGGAAGCCCGGCAGACTGAACCCATTCTCGGCTCAGCTTCTGTTGTGGCGTCAGCCAGAGCTGCCAGCGCGATTGCTGACCTAACTGCTGAAGAAGCGGTAACAGCAGTAACTGCGTCATCATGGGCTGGTCTTCTCGGTAGACCACTTCGCTGATAAGCCCGGTGGACACTTTCTCGGAAGAGACGCGCGCCATCGTGTTCGATGTGGAAGAGAATGACGGAGAACGATTTGCGTAGCCTGAAGTGTACATAATCAATCCAGCCCTGTGAGTTACTGTATGGATGTACAGTAACCCTGCTGTCGTGAAAGATCAACTTTATTTTCGGAAAGAGACTCGCAATTTTTATTCATGGTAGCGGTAAAAACGAAATTCAGCTTGCCCCTTGAGAATAAGTTGCCTATTTTCGTCATTAACGGATTCGTGACGGCAAATCATTCTTTTAGTTTATGATTTAAAAGGGAATTTTATGAAAATTCACTCCTATGACAGGATCTATAAATCACAGGAATATTTATCTTCTCTGGGGACGATCCACTTCCGCTCACTGTTTGGCAGCTACAGTCTGACTATCCGGAATACCGTTTTTGCGATGGTCGCCAATGGGGAGCTCTATCTGCGGGCTTGTGAGGAAAGCGTACAGTATTGCGTGCAACATTCCCCAGTCTGGCTGACATTTCTTAAACGCGGGCGTCCGGTCATGCTTAACTATTATCAGGTCGATGACAGTCTTTGGCGCGACCAGCAACAGTTGATCCAGTTATCGAAGTTTTCGCTGGATGCTGCGTTGCAAGAGAAGTTGTCCCGCTGTTCTCAGCAGCGGCTTAAGGATCTCCCCAATATGACCTTTCATCTGGAGAGTTTGCTGAATGAGGCGGGGATCTACGACGTCGCCACCCTGCGAATGCTGGGCGCTAAAATGTGCTGGTTGCGACTTCGACAGATGAATAAATCCATTACTGACAAGGTGCTGTTTAATCTTGAAGGGGCCATTTATGGCATTCATGAGGCGGCGCTCCCGGCGATACGCCGCCAGGAGCTTGCTCTGTGGGTTAAGTCGCTTTCGCCGGTGCCGATGTCGGTGGAGAAGATTGAGTGATTTGCCGCTGGAGTCGCCCCATTTCCGGCAGCAGGGCCACCAGTAACCCGACCTGCTGAATCACCAGCGGTTCTTTGCTGTCCGGACGCGGTTCCAGATACTGGATGCGCTGTTTTAGTTCGGCTAGCGCCTGCTGCACGCGCGCTTCGTCAGCCGGAAGATGATGTAGCGCATCATCGACGTAACAGACCGCATCGTCCAGCAAAGCCAGCACATCGGGGTTGGTGAGTTGCTCACGATGCGCCCCTAAAGCAGAAATATAACTGGTGAATGTATGGTTGAGGCAAAGCAAACGGAATGCGGCCTCACGCGTTTGCGCCGTCACATCGGGCTCGCTGGACATATTCGACACCACGGAGGCCAGCTCCGCATCGCGGTTATGGGCATCGCGGCGAGCAATCCGGTATGCCAGTCGATTGTCGCGTCCCTGATGATACTGTTCCAGGATAGCGTCCAGATAGCGACAGTTGGCGTCGGTCGCTCTCTCCATCATCCGCGGGAGATTACGGAAACGCCAGTCCGGCCAGATAAAGCTCACTGCCGCCCAGGCGATGGCGCAGCCGATGAGCGTATCAATCACCCTCGGGAGGGCGACTTCAAACCCTTCGCCGAGCAAGTTGAAGCACAGCAGAACTAACAGCGTGATAAACATGGTGGCGTGGGCATACTGGACGTTGCGAAAGGCAAAGAACAGGACGCCGGTGATCACCAGTAAAATAAGCTGACCTTCCAGCGACGGAACAAACCATAAAATCGGGATGCCAATCGCCACTCCGACCAGCGTACCGATGATCCTCAGCGCCAGGCGGTGCCGCGTGGCGTTGTAGTTTGGCTGACAAACAAACAGGCTGGTCAGCAGGATCCAGTAGCCGTGATTCATACCGGTTATCTGAATGATCGCATAGCCGACGCACAGGACCAGAGACATCCTGACTGCATGGCGAAACAGCGCAGATTCAGGGGTGAAGTTACGACTCAGCCGCAGCCAGATATCACTGAATCCGTGTGGACTGTCATCGGCGAGCTGGCTCTCCGACTCGTTACGCGGCATAGCTTGTGCCTGTTCTGATTCAATCGTTGCCAGTTGTGCATCGATGGCGCGCAAATTAGCCAGTAAAAATCCCAGCGTTTTTAGCAGATCGGCGGAGGCGCCGTTTGCCCGCATTCGCTCAAGCGCGGCGTCGAGATGCGTAAAGGCGCGTTCAAAATGCGGATCGTGCTGATAGGGGACGCGCAACAAAATACAGCGCGACAGTTGCAGACAGGCCTGGCCCTGCATCGACATCAGACGTTGAAAGCGGAACATCACGTCGCTGTGACGGAAATGGTCGCGTAGCGTCTGGTATTGAATATGCGAAGAGCTGGCGCGCTCATGAATATCCTGCGCCACAAAGTAGTAATGCAGAGTTCGCCGCGTACCGCGCTGCCCCCGGTCGCCGCGCAGGCGAGTCAGCAGGGACACTTTCGTCTGGTTCAGTGTCGCCATCAGTTGGCCGTTGGCCAGCGCTAAGTCATAAAGCGGTGCCTGGCTTTCGTCTTCAATATCCGGGTCAAAAAGCCGTGATTTCAACTCCAGATAGTGCGCCAGTTGTTCATAGCTGCGTGCCAGATTGTCCTGCAGGGGACGAATCGGAAACAGCAAATGGCCGATAAGCGTCAGCCCGTTGTACCAGATAGCGCCCGCCAGCAGCAAAAGCGGTTGCTGATACCATTGGGCGTACAATGACGCCCCAAGCATGGTGTAAATGGCGATCAGCAGCGCACCAAAGGCAATCGTCGCATACCGCTGTCCTAAACCGCCGAGCAGGATAAAACCGCTGGTGGAGAGCGTCAGTCCGATGGCGAACAGCCACGGGTAAGGAAACAGCAGCTCGACCGAAGCGGAGGCAATAAAAAAGCAGATGAGCGTAATGATCAGGTTACGCAGACGACCCGCGAGACGATCGTCCAGATCGGTCAGCGCCGCTGCCACCATCCCCAGCGTCAGGGGGATGGTCAGTTTGACATCGCCCAACCACCAGGGCAGCGCAGTTGTTCCGCAGAGGGCGATAAAAATACGCACGTAATAAAGCCAGGTGCTGTTCCAGGTATAGCGGCGAAGCAGGGGACTTAACATACTGACTTAGCGTCCTGATGACTCAAAACGGCGACGGGCGTTCGCTTCACGTGCTGCACGTGCGACTTCTACGGAGACAACGCGACGTCCCACCGGCCACAGTGCAATCGCGGCAATCTTAAAGTTCGCAATGCCAACCGGAATACCAATGATCGTGATGCATTGGGTGATGCCTGCGGCGATGTGCATCAGACACAGCCACCAGCCGAAGAAGATCAGCCAGAAAATATTCAGCAGCGTTCCGCCCGTATTCATCAGCACGCTTTTCCCCGCCGGGTCCAGTTCATCAACATGTACCGCTTCGTTTCCGTAAGGCAGCAGCGACAGCCTGGTGATTTCCCAGCATGAGCGGGTGAGCGGCAGGGTGAAGATCAGCACAATACTGACCAGCGTTGCCAGGAACCAGGACAGCGTGGTGGCAAAACCCCCCAACACAAAATTCAAAATATTCAGAACGGTACGCATAGACCCTCGGTTGATTCTGGTTTTCTATGATTTCCGGCAATTGTAACGTTTTTTTGGGCTGGAGCACGTATTCTCTGGCGGTTACACTGAGAAGAAATACGCTTTGTCTGGATTGACTGAGTCATGGAACTGAAAGCAACGTCTATTGGTAAACGTCTGGCGCAACACCCGTACGATCGGGCGGTGATCCTCAATGCCGGCATTAAGGTATCGGGCGATCGTCATGAATATCTCATTCCCTTCAATCAGTTACTGGCGATTCACTGTAAGCGCGGGCTGGTGTGGGGGGAGCTGGAATTTGTGCTGCCGGACGAAAAAGTGGTGCGACTGCATGGCACCGAGTGGGCGGAAACCCAGCGCTTCCATCACCATCTGAATAGCCGCTGGCAGCAGTGGAGCCAGGAAATGAGTGAAGTGGCGGCTGGCGTACTGCAGGAGCAACTGGATTTAATTGCGGCCCGTACCGGGCAAAATGCCTGGCTGACGCGCGAGCAGACGACGGGGTTACAGCAACAGATCCTGCGGGCGTTTGCTGCGCTACCGCTGCCGGTTAATCGGCTGGAAGAGTTTGATAACTGTCGCGATGCGCTGCGCCAGTGCCAGGCGTGGCTGAAAGATATCGAGGCATGTCGACTGCAGCATAACCAGGCGTATACCGAAACGATGTTGACGGAATACGCCGATTTCTTCCAGCAGGTGGAATCGTCACCGCTCAATCCGGCTCAGGCCCGTGCGGTCGTCAATGGCGAACATTCTTTACTGGTGCTGGCTGGGGCCGGTAGCGGTAAAACATCCGTGCTGGTGGCGCGGGCAGGCTGGCTGCTGGCGCGGGGCGAAGCGGCCGCAGAACAGATCCTGCTGCTGGCTTTTGGTCGCAAAGCGGCGCAGGAGATGGATGAGCGTATTCGCGAGCGGCTGCATACCGAGGAGATAACGGCGCGGACGTTCCATGCCCTGGCGCTGCATATCATCCAGCAGGGCAGCAAAAAAGTGCCGACCATCAGTAAGCTTGAAAATGACACCGCCGCGCGAAATAAACTGTTTATCAGCACCTGGCGTCAGCAATGCAGCGAGAAAAAAGCGCAGGCGAAGGGCTGGCGACAGTGGCTGGAAGAGGAGATGGCGTGGACGGTGCCGGAAGGTAACTTCTGGGACGATGAAAAACTTCAGCGGCGTCTTGCCTCGCGTCTGGATCGCTGGGTGAGCCTGATGCGCATGCATGGCGGAGCACAGGCGGAGATGATCGCCAGCGCACCGGAGGAGATTCGGGATCTGTTCGGAAAGCGCGTGAAGCTGATGGCACCATTGCTGAAGGCCTGGAAAAGCGCGCTGAAAGCGGAAAACGCCGTCGATTTTTCCGGTCTGATTCATCAGGCTATTGTGATTCTGGAAAAAGGGCGTTTTGTCAGTCCGTGGAAGCATATTCTGGTGGATGAATTTCAGGATATCTCCCCGCAGCGAGCGGCGTTACTGGCTGCGTTGCGTAAGCAAAATAGCCATACCACGCTGTTCGCCGTCGGAGACGACTGGCAGGCCATTTACCGTTTTAGCGGCGCGCAGCTTTCCTTAACGACCGCGTTTCATCAGACCTTCGGCGACGGTGATCGTTGTGATCTCGACACCACCTACCGCTTCAACAACCGCATTGGCGAAATCGCCAACCGCTTTATTCAGCAGAACCCACATCAGCTGAAGAAACCGCTTAATAGTCTCACGGCGGGAGATAAGAAAGCCGTCACGCTGCTGGACGAAACGCAGCTCGATGCGTTGCTGGATAAGCTTTCCGGTTATGCGAAAGCCGATGAGCGGATTCTGGTGCTGGCGCGTTACCACCATCTGAAACCGACCAGTCTCGAAAAGGCGGCAACCCGCTGGCCTAAGCTGCAGCTTGATTTCATGACCATCCACGCCAGCAAGGGGCAACAGGCGGATTACGTCATCATTGTCGGGTTACAGGAAGGGAGCGATGGTTTCCCGGCGCCGGCGCGTGAATCCATCATGGAAGAGGCGTTGCTGCCGGTTGTGGAAGATTTTCCGGATGCGGAAGAGCGGCGGTTGCTTTATGTTGCCCTGACCCGCGCCCGACATCGGGTCTGGCTGCTGTACAACAAAGCGAACCCCTCACGTTTCGTGGAGGATCTCAAAGACCTGGACGTTCCGGTGGTAAGAAAACCGTAAGCAACAGGCGACGTGCGTCGCCTGCGCGGGATTACTTGAGGCGTTCAGCCAGATAACGCGGATAGTCCGGAATGAGCACGTCGACGGCATCATTGAAGTGTGGCGACTGGATGATGAAATCCGCCGTGGCGACGTTGGTGGCGACAGGGATATTCCAGACGGTCGCCAGACGCAGCAACGCTTTTACATCCGGGTCGTGCGGAACCGCGTTAAGTGGATCCCAGAAGAAAATCAGCACATCAATTTTCCCTTCAGAAATCAACGCGCCAACCTGCTGATCGCCGCCCATCGGACCGCTCAGCATGGCGTTAACGTCCATACCCGTCGCGCGTTGAATCAGATTTCCGGTCGTCCCGGTGGCGTAGAGTACATGTTTTTCCAGCAACGGCTGGTGGCGTTCTACCCAGCTCATCAACATTTTTTTGCAGTGATCGTGTGCAACCAGCGCAATGTGCTTACGCGCCGGCAAAGTGCGAGTCGTCAGTTCCATCATTCAGTTCCATTGTGGGCTTTGCTACAGAGTACTGAATGTGCCTGATGCTGCAAGAGAAAGACGAAAAAAAAGCCGGACGGAACAAAACTTCAGGACGAGGGTTGTTTCTCCGCCCATTGCAAAAAGCTATTGCGGGTTTGCGGGTCCGCCTGGCGAAACCAGTACTTCAGGCGCTGCTCTGTGAGCGTCTGAGATTGCGGCGGAATGGTATCCAGTTCTGAGACCCCCGAAAGCAGGGTGCTGTCGTCGGCCATCATCGTAGCGAACTGGGGCAGGGACGCTCGTTTTGCCGATTTATTGTAGCGCTCCGTTTCTGCCTCAAAATCAATGGTTTTAGTTTTTGAGGTAATGGCGAGGATATCCAGTTGTACCGGGATCGGCATCGCGTCGCCATCCAGTAATTCCAGCCGCGGAGCCACATCAAAATGGCTGGCTTCGCGGTCGCTTTCCAGGCGCGGAAGGTGAAAATTAACCTGCTCCACGCGCTGAGTGTCAAAACTGATCACCAGCGGCGGGGAAATGTAGAGCTGTTCTACATGGCTGGGGAGGCGGATAGTCTTCTCAACCCGAAAAACAAGTTGATGAGGCCCATTATCGAGCTCAATGCTGTCCGCACCGCGCAGGAGCGAACTGGAGACCTTTTTGCCGTCCAGCACCAGCAGGTCAATGTCGGTTGAAAGACGAAGCGTGGTAGCGAAAACCGTGACCGGCAAGCAGAGGGCTATCATCAGGGTCACAGTGCCGGTTTTCATAGGGTTCTCCTGTCCAAAGACCGCCGGGTAAGAATGTATCAAAATTTTTCGAGAATCATGTTTACTAACATATAGACATATTTTAGCGTTTTGCTCTCATACTTCCGGGTGGGACGCATGGTTGGGTTGTCAGGATTGTCGTACACTTTACAAAACAGCCTGGAGAATGATGATGAAAGAGACCGATATTGCTGGCATTTTGACCTCGACCCGCACCATTGCATTGGTTGGCGCAAGCGATAAACCTGACCGTCCAAGCTACCGCGTAATGAAGTATTTACTCGATCAGGGCTATCATGTGATTCCGGTTTCCCCGAAGGTTGCCGGTAAAACCTTGTTAGGGCAGCAGGGCTACGCGACGCTGGCGGACGTGCCGGAAAAAGTGGATATGGTGGATGTGTTTCGTAATTCAGAAGCGGCATGGGGCGTCGCTCAGGAAGCGATTGCGATTGGCGCGAAAACGCTGTGGATGCAATTGGGCGTGATTAATGAGCAGGCCGCGGTGCTGGCGCGCGAAGCGGGATTGATGGTAGTGATGGATCGCTGCCCGGCGATTGAGATCCCACGACTGGGGCTAACGAAGTAAGTTGACGGGCCCGAGAAGCAATGTGCCATCGGGCCCTGGTAAGGATCAGTTACGCAGGCGAGGGGCCTGCAACTGTTTACGGATGGTCTGAGCAAGCTCATCCATCGAAGGCTGTTCAGGATGCTCGTCCTGCGTTTCGCTGCTTAGCTGCGCTTCGGCAAGATAGGTATGCACGGGACGACCGTCATCATCTTCCATCACCACGTGATACCACGGAGCGGCGCGAAGCTCGTCGTTGACCGCCAACTCATCAGGCGACGGCTCTGCAAGCGAATAGACCGGGTCGATATCCACGACCACTCCGAGATATCCTAACAGGGAATGGCGGACCTGCTGGCCGATACCGAATTTGCTGGCAATCATAGTCACCTCCCGGGAAATCATTACTCTCGATATGAGGGTAAAATTCCACTTTTCAAGTTACATGACGCGACAGGCAAACCCTTTGAGATACAGCCCTTCCGGGTAGGTAGCGATCACGGGATGATCGGCGGCCTGACGGAACTGCTCTATAAATTGTACATCACGCCCCGCATCAATTGCGGCATCGGCGATGATTTTCTGAAATAAATCTGTTGTCATCAGGCCGGAACAGGAGAACGTCAGCAGCACGCCGCCCGGATTCAGCAACTGGATCGCCAGCATGTTGATATCCTTGTAACCCCGACATGCCCCCATCAACTGGCTTTTGTTTTCGACAAACTTCGGCGGATCCATCACGATGACATCAAACTTCTCGCCACGATCGCGATAGGTTCGTAACAGTTTAAAGACATCGTCACGGACAAATTCCGCCTTGCTGAGATCGAGTTTGTTGAGTTCAACGTTCTGTTTCGCAATATCCAGCGCTTCCTGGGAGGTATCGACGCTGATCACCTGACGGCAACCGCCCATCAGCGCAGAAACGGCAAAACCTCCGGTGTAGGAGAAACAATTGAGCACCCGCTGGTTTTCGACATAACGACGCGTCGCCAGACGGCTATCACGCTGATCGAGGTAATAACCGGTTTTATGACCGCCCTGGATATCCACCAGCAGTTTCATACCATGCTCTTCAATCGGCAGCAGTGCAGGGGGGATCTCACCGGTGACCGGGCCTTGCGTCAGTTCCATCCCCTCTTTTTTACGTACCGCGACATCGCTACGGTCATAAATCGCACATTCCGGGTAGAGCGCTTGCAGCACGCTAATCAATGCGGCACGCTGATATTCCGCGCCGGCGCTGAGCAGTTGCAGCACCAGGAAATGACCGAAGCGGTCGATGGTCACGCCCGGCAAGCCGTCGGATTCTCCGGCGATCAAACGATAGCTGTCCAGACCATCTTTTTTTGCCAGCCAGTCGCGCCATTGCTGCGCCTGTTGCAGACGGCGGGTGAAGAAGGCGATATCGACAGACTCGTTCTTGTCGAAGGTCCAGACGCGTGCGCGGATTTGCGACGCCGGGGAAAAGGCGCCACGGGCTAACCATTTACCCTGATGGTCAACAATGTCGATGGTTTCACCGAGGTTGGCTTTACCTTCCATACGGGCAACAGCACCAGAAAAGACCCACGGATGGCGGCGAAGTAATGATTTTTCGCGCCCTTTGGCTAACACTAAACGTACACTCATAATTAACGGTTCTGTCGAATCAAAGAAATGGGCGCCATTGTCCTGAGTTTTACCCGGATTTGCAACGCGCCCGAGGATGTGAAGGAGAATAACAATGTCGAGAGTCTGCATTATCGCGTGGGTTTATGGCCGGGTTCAGGGGGTGGGATTTCGCTATACCACGCAGCAGGAGGCACGGCGCCTGAGCTTAACCGGTTACGCAAGGAACAGGGATGATGGCAGCGTGGAGGTTGTTGCCAGCGGCGAAGCGGAACAGGTCGACAAATTACTGAAGTGGCTCAAGGACGGCGGCCCGCGTTCTGCCCGGGTAGACAGAGTCCTGAGTGAGCCGCACCGTCCTCGAGAGGCGTTTACCGGTTTTAGTATTCGTTATTAAATACACTTCACCGGTTTCGGCAGGCCAGCAATTTTGGTGGCCTGTTTTGCCGGACCTTTCGGGAACAGACGATACAGATAACGGCTGTTGCCTTTCTCCTCGCCAAACTTATTTGCCATCGCCTTGACCAGCATCCGAATCGCAGGCGAAGTATTAAACTCCAGATAAAAGTCGCGCACAAAACGCACCACTTCCCAGTGTTCCGGGGAGAGGGTAATTCCCTCGTTTTCAGCAATGACCACCGCCATCGCTTCGCTCCACTGCGCGCTCTCTTTCAGATAGCCGTCGGCGTCGGTAGCGATTTCTTTACCTTCAAAGATCAACATAATTCTTCACTGCGTTAGACAACCTGGCGGCAGTTTACCAAAAAACAAAGCCCCGCATAAGCGGGGCCGGGTGTCATGCTTTGTGGCCGTTAATCGCGGCTGGCGAAGCCCAGAATGCTGAGCAGGCTGACAAAGATGTTGTACAGCGAAACGTAGAGGCTAACCGTTGCGCGGATATAGTTGGTCTCACCGCCACGGATGATGTTGCTGGTTTCAAACAGGATTGCGCCTGAAGAAATCAGAATAAACACCGCGCTGATCGCCAGGTGCAGTGCCGGCAGTTGCAGGAAGATGTTAGCAACCATACCAATCAGCACCACCACAATACCGGCCATCAGCATGCCGCCGAGGAAGGACATGTCTTTGCGAGTGGTCAGCACGTAGGCGGAGCAGCAGAAGAACACCAGCGCAGTACCGCCCAGCGCCATACCGATCACGTCGCCCATTCCTGCGGACAGATAAGCGTTCAGAATCGGCCCAAGGATGTAACCGAGGAAGCCGGTGAAGGCAAACGCGGAAATAATACCGCTTGGCTTGTTCGCCGTTTTATAGGTCAGGAACATCAGTCCGTACATCCCCACCAGCGTCAGAATCAGACCCGGAGAGGGCAGCATCAGCACGGTGCTGGCGGTAGCGGTGATCGCCGAAAACGCCAGCGTCAGGCTCAGCAGAAAATAGGTATTGCGCAGCACTTTGTGCGTGCTGAGTAGCGATGTACGGTCATGTGATGAACTAACAATACGATCCATGAGTCACTCTCTTATGACAGATGTAATTAATGATGGAGGATAATGAAAACACAGACGGCGACACAGCGCTTTTACCCATCTTTACTCATTTGATCTAAATCAGGTTTCATCGTGGATGACAGTGAATGGCTGATAAAGCGTGAGTGTGTGCTGAATAAATGGTCAATCTGTTGTTATTTCAGGCTATTAACAGCATTTTGACTGTTTTTCAGGCAAACGAACACATTCGGGCTTTACACGGCGCATCGGGATGTTTATAGTGCGCCTCATTCCGGAAGTGTGGCCGAGCGGTTGAAGGCACCGGTCTTGAAAACCGGCGACCCGAAAGGGTTCCAGAGTTCGAATCTCTGCGCTTCCGCCAGATTAAACAAGGGGTTACCGAAAGGTAACCCCTTTGTTTTTTTGGCTGTTGGTATAGTGTTGGTATTCGCCCGTCAATCGTATCTACTCATCTTGCTTCTCAGTGTTATGAACATTGAAAACGACTCCTCTCTGCGCTTCCCTCATAATCTGAAATGGCTTTTGCTTTACTATCCTAAAAGTTGGATAAAACGTCATTGTGCTAAGTGCTAATTTAGTCGCAGCACGCAGGCGTGCGTTGTTTTTCATACCACGAATGCAGCAATCGCTGGAAATATCGATGTCCTTGACGCAATGACGCATCTTCAGAAGATTCTCTGGAGCACGTCGTGGCGAACGACCGTTGAAACGAAAGCAATAACTTCGCCGCAATCTGGAAATTAGTAAGGTATGAAAATAGCCTTATAAAAAACATGCTCTTTAGTGGTTATGATTTAAATTACAATATTCAATTTGTGTCTATGCAAAGACAATATAAAAATGCCTGGCATTTACATCTCTGAATTTATATTTTTATTTTTGGTTTTATTTTGATGAATTGTTTAAAGCATTCATTTAAGAATTTTAAAAAATATCTTAAAGAAGTTTAAATAATAAAAATATGTTAAAAAACAATGTGATGTACTGCATATTGCGCATGGTTATAATAGAGCGCTTACTGAGCTTTTAAAATTATTTCATTTGATATACTCCCTCAAAGAATAGAAAATATAGTCCGTGCGTTACTTTTGTGTTTGTATAAATTTGAAATGATCTGGATTGGTTCTGAGTAACATAAGTTCAAAGATATGAATTTATACATATGAATACCTCATATCGTTATTTCACTTAATGCAAAAACGCACTTGTGTTAAGTGTGGTTTTGGTCCTGGCAACACCTTTCTTTTTGCTGGTTGAACCCGACCCTATGAGGGATTTTGTACGGAAACGTAATGGAATCATTTTTATTTAATATCCATGGATAAACAAGGAGCGTATCATATGAGTACGTCTTTTAAACCAAATAAAATAGCATTGTTTGTTAGCGCGATTTTGTCCTCTGCCGTATTTACCGCTGCAGCAGGAGCAGACAGCGTTACTATTAGTAATTCAACCGCATCGGATAATCGTACCGTCAACCTGGCGACGGGTAGCGATGTATCATATATCAACGTCAGTGTGAGTGATGGGCTGGTGAAGATGGGAGATAACACGACCATAACCAGCGCCGGAGCCTATCCGGATGATTCTCTATTTTATAACCCGGGTTATTTTGTAAAGGCAACAGCCGGTACAGTCGATCTCGGTAAAAATTTCACGATTAATTACATGTTCGATTATTTAACGAATGGTAATTATAGAGGTAATGCGATTTATCTGTCGGGGACAGGGGTGCTGAAGGCTGAAAACCTGACCATTAACGAAGAGCAAACCCACGTTGATGATAGCGATCTTGTTAGCGCCATTTCTCTTATCGGAAGTGCACGTGCAGATCTAAAAGGAACGACAACCATTAAGACTGGGAACATTGAGACCAGTGGTGACGCTATTATCAATGCAGAAAATGTCAATATTTCTTATATTGATACAGATCCCCTTTCCAGACGGGGGCACCACGCCTCGTTACAATTAGACGGTAAAGAGTCAAACTTTACTGGTAATGTTAATATTAAGGCGGTTAACGCTACCAATGGTTATCTGGAAGGGATTGATATTACTGGCAATGAAGCGACGTTCTCAGGCAAAACGACGCTGGATATGGACAATGCTATAGGAAGTATCAGAGGCATTGAACTGCTGGATACCATTTATCATTTTGTTGGCCGCGGTGACGATGATATTCCTGAATACCTGACCAATAATGTTAAGTTTAATGAACTTAACATTAAGGCTATTAGCCATGGTAGCGCCGCAGATCATCAATCTGTTTCGGGTTTAGTCAGCTACAGCCAGAAGGGAACCACCGACCTTTCCGTTAATAACCTTACCATCGATGTATCAGGTAATTACACTGCTACGGGTATTCAACTCGGCAACAGTGATGTGCTGGGTTCTGCTAAATACCGTATCGGTGATGCCCGCGTAAAAGTGTCCGGAGGCAATGCTGCGACGTTAACAGGTTATTCCAGCAGTAGCGCTACCGGGGCCACAACAGATACTGAGATTAACAATCTTAATGTCCAGTCAGAAGGCGGTAAAACGGTCTATTTACTGAGCCAGTATGGCTCAAACGATCGCTTTAAAGGGAATGTGACGCTGGGCAGCCAGCTTTCTTATGATTCCGTTGCTGATACGCTCTATTCCATTTACGGTTCCTCCTTGGGGGGTAGCGGCTCTACCAACATTGTTAACAACAACAAACTGGTTGCCTTTGGCAAAATGTATTCCCGTGAAGGTCATGCCATCAATATTGTTTCCGGTGATAACTCCTATATCTATGGCGATACGGCCACGGAAAGCACCGGCACCATCAACCTCGCGTTAAATGGCAGCAACAGCAAGTGGGATATGGTAGGTGATTCCAACATAACTAACCTGACACTGAACGGTTCCACGCTGACCTTTATGCCGCCAGCGACGGAGACGCGCAAGCTGGTGCGTGATGCAGATACCTTCAAAACTCTGACGGTAGACGGTGATTTCCGCGGTACTAACGGTAATCTCGTGATGAACACCCAACTGGGTGACGATGCCTCGCCGACCGATCGCCTGATTGTTGCTGGCAACACCTCTGGTACCACCAACGTGAAAGTGCTGAATGCGGGTGGTGCTGGTGGCGTCACCACTGACGGTATCGAGTTGATTAGCGTAGGTGGAAATTCTGACGGTGTATTCACGCAAAGTGGACGTATTGTGGCAGGTGCGTATGACTATACTTTGCAGCGTGGCGAAGGCCCGAACGAGAAGAACTGGTATCTGAGCAGCGCGCTGTCTCCGGAACCGCCTGAGGAGCCCGTTGTCCCGGTTTCCCCGGTTTCTCCGACCGATCCGGTTGGCCCTGTCGTACCACAGAAACCCACTCAACCGAGAGAGCACGCGGTGCGTCCGGAAGCAGGCCTGTATGGCATGAACCTGCAGGCGGCGAACACGCTGTTCAATACCCGTTTGCAGGATCGCCTGGGTGAAACGCATTACGTTGACGCGCTGACCGGCGAAGACGCCGTCACCAGCATGTGGCTGCGTAATGTGGGCGGTCATACCCGTCAGAAAGACAGCAGCGGTCAACTGGATATGCAGGCCAACCGCTATGTCATGCAGCTCGGTGGCGATCTCGCGCAGTGGTCTTCGGGCAACGCCGACCGCTATCATCTGGGTCTGATGGCCGGTTATGCGAACCAGAAAGCGCGCGCCGAAAACCAGCGTAACGGTAACCGTGCCGACAGCCGCGTCAGCGGTTACAGCGTCGGCCTGTACGGCACCTGGCTGCAGGACAATGCGACGCACGAAGGCGCGTATGTCGATACCTGGGCGCAGTACAGCTGGTTTGATAACACCGTGTCTGGCCGTGGTGTCGAATCTGAAGAGTATGATTCTAAAGGTTTCACCGCGTCTGTTGAATCCGGCTACACCTGGAAACTGGCCGAACTCAGCGAGCGCAACGCGCTGTACATCCAGCCCAAAGCCCAGGTCACCTGGATGGGCGTGAAGGCCGATGAGCACAAAGAAGTTAACGGTACCCGCGTGGAAGGTAACGGTGATGGCAACATCCAGACCCGCGTCGGTGTGCGTCTGTTCGGCAAGGGCCACAACAAACTGGATGACGGTAAAGACCGCACCTTCCAGCCGTTTGTGGAAGCCAACTGGATCCACAACACCAAAGACTTTGGCGTCGCAATGAACGGTGAAAACGTGAATCTGAAGGGTACCCGCAATATTGGCGAACTGAAAGCCGGTGTTGAAGGTCAGTTGACGAAGAACGTTGCCCTGTGGGGTAACATCGGTCAGCAGATCGGTGATAAAGGCTACAGTGACACGTCTGCAATGTTAGGTATCAAACTGGCATTCTGATGTCTTAATAAAATCGAGTGAATACAATATAGGTGAACAATGTTCATTGGTATTGTATTCACCGTTTGTACCATACGAGTCATCAATGAATATCTCTTCAACAGGCTTCAGGATCATTTATTGAGTCTTTTCTGACACCGGAAAACCCCGAAGGCGGTTATTCATCCGACGTGAACGAAACAGAACCACCGAAAAGTGTTACTTTTCATATCTGGACAGCGTACCGCCCGTTTACTGCATAGAGTCAGGGCGTCAAGGACTGGCTGAAAACGAAAGGGGATAAAACCAGTCCCTGCGCGTGGCTGCTTACTGTGAATTAGCGCAACGTGGCGGCCTGGACCGTACCGCGCGGATTAACATCAAGGAATACCTCGTATTTCCCCTTGGTCCACTGCAACGGTTCCGGGTTCTGGAATCCGCTTTTCTCAAGCGCAGCATAGGCGTCGTCGGTGCTTTGGCCGATGACAGAATCTTCCAGCATCGCAGCGATTTTTGCGCGCTCCTGCATTGCTGGTGTTTGTGCTGCTTTAGCGTTTTGCGCCTTTGTTTTATGGATATCGCAAGTACCGTTTGAGTCCGTAACCATATTGCATCCTGAGCGATCCAACTGCTCGCGATAGTGCGCGCTAATTGCGTGCGCGGGGAGCACGGTTGCCATTGCCAAAACCATCACCGCTAATTGCTTCTTAAACATCATCATTACCTAATCTTTAGTGTCTGAACTCTGACCCGTTACCCACAGTATGTGGAGGGCGACTTTTATTGTTTTGAAAAAATAAAGCCGCGAATAATAGTCCTGTTGAATGGTTTCGGTGGTTGATTAAAGTCAAACTTGCTTAAGTCTTAACGGTCTTTGCGGGCCTGAAGCTCAGGAGAGTATCGCTCGTCGACGATTTTAATGGTTTCTGGCGCCCGAGTGATAAGTAGGGGGAAGCGGAAAAGTCCGCTTCATGACCTGCCCGCCTGGTGACGGGAGCGGACATGGATAAACACTGGCGTTTGATTAAACGCTACGACGTTTTTCAAATTTGATGTCGGTATCATTAATGTTCGTCCCATTTCCCCAGCCGAGTTGAACGTAAAATTTCGCCGCCCGACTATTTTTGTCAGTTTCCAGCCAGACTACCGTATGGTGTTTGAATAACTCCTGCTCAGCAATCTTAACAAGCCTGCGGCCTGTGCCTTTACCTTCATGCTCCGGGTGCACGAAGACGGCAAAAAGACAGCCTTCATCTGGCAAAATCATGGAGAAACCGATAATTTTTCCGTTTTCAGTCGCCACCCATGTGCAACAACTTTTTTGAATCATATCGGCCACGACGTCCTCGGTGATCCCCCGAAGCCGCAATTCTTCGCGGCTAAGATGATTCTCGGTAACTGAAGTTCTGACGTCGAAAATAGTTTCGACATCAGAAACTTGAGCGGGTCGTATACTGATGCTCATAAGTCGCGCTCCATGTATAAAAAAATAGTGATGATGCTCTCTGTTCTTACCGGTATGTGTAGATCCATAGTGTTAAGCCCTACACAAACGCATCCCAAAAGATGCGTTTGTGTAATGACAGCACGTTTTTTGTTTAAACCTTAACAGGTTCATTCAGCGTAAGCGCGTTATCATTTTCAACTAACGGATGGAATGAAATGTCTTTGTCGGGGGAAATGCAATACGTTTCAATCCTTCCAGCGCTTTTTCAAGGTAAACGCGTGGGCATCCGAGATTCAGGCGGATAAAACCATTGCCCATCGGGCCGAAACTATTTCCCATTGAAGGTGCAATACCCGCAACGTCAGCCATTACCCATTTGAGTTGTTCGTCATCCAGTCCCAGCGCCTTGCAATCAACCCATAACAGATACGTGGCCTGGGAAGGGGCAACCCGAGCCCAGGGGAGAGACTCATCGACCTGTTTGATAAACCAGCGGCGATTTTCTGCCAGATAATCGAGTAGCTCATCCAGCCACGGAGCACCATGTTGCCACGCTGCCGTACTCGCCTCGATGGAGAGCGCATTGAATACATCCAGCCCATGCGCATCCAGACGGCGCAAAAAGTGTTCACGCAATGCCGTCGCCGGGATCAGAAAGTTTGCAATACGCAATGTCGACAACCCAAAGGTCTTACTGGCGGAAGTGGCAGAGATGACGCGTGAATGCCAGCGTTCTCCCAGGTGCAGGACGGAAGTAAATTGTTCTCCCGGAAGTAGCAAATCGGCCCATATTTCGTCGGACACCAATGTAACATTATATTCCTCGCACAAGGTGAGGAGCTGTTCCAGTTCTTGTGCCGACCAACAACGACCGGTTGGGTTATGCGGATTACATAAAATCATTAATGGCGGGCGTTCAGTACGGAATAGCATTTCCAGATGAACTAAATCCATCTGGTAACCCGTAGCGAAGTCCTCATGCAAGGGATTTTCCAGTAACCGCCTGCCGTTGAGGGTTATGATTTTTGCAAACGATCCATACCAGGGCCCCTGGACCACCACCCCTTCACCGGGTTGGCTCAGCATTTGAACCAGTAGCGATAGCCCCGGAACGACACCTTCAACGCTGCATATCCACTCTTGCGCTATCTCCAGCCGATGTCGGGTTGAGAACCATGCGATTAATGAATCAAAGTAAGCTTGCGGTCGTTCGCTGTAACCGAAAACACCGTGCTTAACGCGGTGAATTAAGGCCTCCTGAACAGCGTCCGGGCAGGTAAAGTCAAAATCAGACACCCACATCGGCAGCAGTTCATGTGCTCCCTCGCCAAAATACCGTGTCATAAAGTCCCATTTCACAGAACCCGTGTTGTGGCGATCAATAATCTTATTAAAATCCATCGAATTCCCTTCCTATTCTGCTGCCGTTAAATTCTGTTCTTTTCCTGTGACTGCGGATGTTTTCGCAATACCGATACCAGTGAAACCAAAAAATAAGGCAAAGAAGATAGCGGCATAGCACTGGACGGCCCAGGGCAGTAAATCCAGCGTACTCACTCCTAATGTTGTTGCCATATAGACACCGGCAGAGGTCCACGGTAACAGCGGTTCAATGACGGTTCCCGCATCTTCAATGGTACGGGAGAGATTTTTGGTATCCAGTCCCATCCGACGGTACGCGTCCTTAAACAATTCAGCAGGAACCAGAAGTGCCAGCTTTCCGTCGCTTGTCGCGCCGGTCACCAGAATCGTGGTACCAATGGTTGCCGCAATTAACTGGCCAACACTGTGAATGACCGTCAGTAAGCGGTTAATAATAATGTTGAGTGCACCCGTCAACGTTAAGGCACCAGCGAAAGAGAACGCGCAAAATACCAGAAGGATAGTGCCCATCATTGAGAACATCCCCCCACGGTTAAGCAGGCGCGGAACATCAGCAATGATGCCTTCGCTACCTTGCGGGAACATAGTGATGTTGAATCCATCAATAAAGGCATCCAGCCCTTGCTTGATGCTGAGCCCCTGCATAACGACGCCCAGAATCAGAGCTAACACGCAGGCACTCAACATTAACGGGATCACTGGCTTCTTGCGGATAGCTCCCCATAACACAATGACAGGAGGCAAAATCAGAACGATATTAAAGTGGTACAGCGACTCCAGGGCGTTGACAATATCGGTGACCCGCTGGGGCGTTGCGACCTCGCCCAGCATCGTACTGTGGCCCGCAATAAGATAAACCACGGCAGCAAGCAGAAAGCTCGGGATAGTGGTCCATAATAAATGCTGAATATGCTCGAAAAGGGTGGTATCTGCGACAATTGCCGCAAAGTTGGTTGAGTCTGACAGCGGTGATATCTTGTCCCCAAAGTAGGCCCCTGAAACAACCGCGCCCGCCGCTGCCGCCAGGGATACATCCAGTCCAGCGGCAACCCCCATCAACGCAACCCCAACGGTGCCTGCTGAACCCCATGATGTACCGGTACATACCGATACGACACTGGTCAGGAAGAAGGCGGCGATGAGAATGTATTCGGGGCTGATGAGTTTGAGTCCCCAGTACACCATGTAAGGAATCGTGCCGCTGAACATCCATGTACCAATCAAGGCGCCCACGCAGATCAAAATCATGATGACCGGCATCGCTTTCGCGAGTTTATCCACTACCGAGCTGATGATGTCTTCCCAGCTATACCCCTGCCACCAGGCCAGTCCGGCGGCGACGGCAGCAGAGCAGAGCAACAACGGCTCAATGCGCAACCCCATGATGCCGTAGCCAATAATTAGCAGCAGTAGCATGGCTAAAATAGGGAGCAGCGCCAGTCCGAATGAGAGCGTTTTTTTGTTTTTTTGAGAGGCATTCATAGATGAATCTCCAGTCTGTAAGGTCGCTCAAGAGTAGATGAACACCCATTTACCTGACTGTGATCGCTCGTTCGCCCTCATGTAAGCGATTACATGAGAGTGGTAAATTTGAAGTAGATCACGATTCAGAGACTTGACCATTCAGTCATTGCGATGGGGTGAAATAACGGAATCACGGATAACCAGTTCAGCAGCAAAGTTATTCATACCCGGCTGCTGCGTCATTCCCTTAAAGAGTTGTATTGCCAGTTGAGAAGCCCGACGCGCCATTCGTTCAACCGGATAATGCATCGTAGTCAGTGCCGGAAAGAGGTAACGTGCCATCACCACATCATCAAATCCTACGATGGAAAGTTGCTGCGGTAGCGCAATGCCTTTCTGATGGAGGATGCGCATGATGCCGGCGGCCATGACATCATTGAATGTCACCGCGGCGGTGAAAGGAATCGCGCTGTTAAGAAGCTGGTGTGCTGCGCGTTCACCTCCTTCTTCATTAAAAGGTACGCTAATCACCCAGCTTTTTTCTGGCGTAATGCCATATTCAGCTAACGCCTGGCGATATCCTTCCAGCCGCTCGTGGCGATCGATAATCGGTAAATCACTTGTCACACAGGCAATACACCGGTGCCCTTGTTCCAGCAGATGACGCGTTGCCGTTTTCGCCGCGTGACAATTTTCCAGCCATACGCAGCGATTGGCCATACCGGCAATATAGCGGTTTACAACCACCATAGCAGGCAAATGGGCCGCATAGCGCAGCAGCTCCTTTTCAGGCAATCGGCTCGCATGTACCACAATCGCCTCACAGCCCTGGTTGATCAGAAAATCAAGCCCGGCTTTTTCCATTCCTTCGTCGTGACCGCCGCTGCAGACCATCAAACGGAATCGTTCGGCGCGTGAGACTTCCTCGACGCCGCGCGCAAGCCGGGCAAAAAAGGGATCGGCAAGATTGCCAGTCAATAACCCGAGCATGTCACCGCTCCGCTTTGCCAGCGCAATCGCGGCGGCATTGCGACGATAATTCAGTTCTCGCATGGCTTTTTCAACACGTTCACGCGTCACGGGTTCAACCCATGCGGTTTGATTAATGACACGTGAAACGGTCGCGGTTGACACGCCCGCTAACTGTGCAACATCCTTTATCGTTGCCATAACGTCACCTTAATTTTTAGATGGTTAAGTCTTTTACCTGTTGCTCGTCATTATACTTTCAACCGGCACAACATTTGCGCGCTAACATCATGAGATAGAAGCCTCAGACGCCGCCGCCAGGATCCCTGACTGGAATACGGACATGTTGTCAGACTATGCTGTGAACAGAAAACGTTGCACGCCACAGACCTGAAGTCCAGTCCTGCTGGGCGTCAAAAGTGGGCGTTAGCTTATACCTCATGCGGAGGAGTATGAAAAAGCTGTTGCTGGTTACCTTTGTATTAACTGCGTTTGCAGCCAATTCTATCCTCTGTCGTATTGCCTTAAAGAACGGGTATTCCGACCCCGAGACGTTCAGCATGTTGAGATTACTCGGTGGGGCAGTCGCGTTGCTGGCCTGTCCTCAGCCACTGCCAGCACCTTGCAACTGAGCGTCCCCTGTATTGCAGCGGGAGGCGGGATCGTGTTTCTCGGGGAGTTGCCGGATATGAGAATCTTGCTTTGTACGCTGGTGGTGTTAGCCGGGATAGCCCTTGTCATCGTCTCCGATCAAAAAAAGAGCAAAGCCTGAGCGTAACCGGTTCTCTGTTTTCCGGTCACGCATGCTGCGCGTTTCAGTAGGCTTATGGTAGTTTGACATTCCCGCACCCTGTTAAAGAGACTCAAGTATGCTGAATGGGCTGAACCACATCACCCTCGCCGTCAGTGATGTTGCAAGAAGCGTTGATTTTTACGTTAATACGCTTGGGTTTACCCTTAAGGCTAAATGGGCCCATGGCGCTTACCTGAGTTTAGGCAGTCTGTGGTTATGCCTTTCTGCGGATGTCGTTACCCGCCGGGACGATTACACCCACTACGCATTCAGTGTTCAGGACGATGATTTCGATGCGTTTGTTGAGAAACTAAAATTGCTGGGTGTTACCGAATGGAAAATCAATAAGAGCGAAGGAAAGTCTTTCTATTTTTTAGATCCTGATGGACACAAGCTGGAAATCCATGATGGCGATTTAACCAGCCGTCTTCACGCGTGCATGAAACATCCTTATGAAGGCATGGTGTTTTTCTGATACCCGCAAAATGAGTGAAGTAGGGGAGCCAGTGAACCGACAAGGCGATCCACTGGCGAAGGCGCACTTATAAAATAATGCTGGCGAGCAGGATGAACAGCAATCCGCACAGGGATAGCAGCGTTGACATCAGCGTCCAGGACAACAGCGTCTCTTTTGTGGTCAGACCGAAGAAGTCTTTAATCATCCAGAAGCTGGCGTCGTTGACGTGAGAGCAGATACAGGAGCCCGCGCCGGTGGCCAGCGTAATCAACGCCAGGTTAGTACTGGGATGCACCGCCAGCAGCGGAATAACCAGCCCGGCGGTGGAAATCGCCGCAACGGTGGCGGAACCCAGACAAATACGCAGGAACGCGGCAACGCCCCAGGCCATCAGGATCGGATTAATATCCATGCCTGAAACCAGGGTGGAAATGTACTGACCCACGCCAGAATCGATGAGAACCTGCTTGAATGCGCCGCCACCGCCGATAATCAGCAGCAGCCCGGCAATACCCGCAATGGCTTTCCCACAGGAATCCATCAGTTCAGGGATTGTCTTCCCGCGGCCCAGACCCATGGTATAAATCGCGAACAACAGTGAAATCAGCATTGCGATTGTCGAGTTGCCTAAGAACAGTAATACGTTATAAAACGTGCCTGACTCCGCGGCGTTTTTGGCATGGGTCATCTGGATAATTGTGACGACCGCCATCAGGATCACTGGCAGCATCGCCGTGAGAAAACTGATGCCAAAGCCCGGCATTTCGTTTTCGCTGAACCGGCGGGTCGCGCCGAGGGAGGCAATATTCCCTTCTTTTTTAAACGCGTCAGGAATAATCCGCTGACAGAATTTATTCAACACCGGTCCGCAAAGAATAAAGGTCGGAATGCCGACAATAATGCCGTAAATCAGTACCAGTCCCACATCCGCGCCATATTCACGGGCAATAACGGTTGGGCCGGGGTGCGGGGGTAAAAAACCGTGCGCGACCAGCAAACCGGAAAGCATTGGCACGCACATAAACATCGGCGATATTTTCGCTTCACGGGCAATGGCGAATAAAATAGGCACCAGAAGAATTAAGCCAACTTCGAAAAAAAGCGCGATGCCGACGATAAAGGCTGAACAGACCACCGCCCAGTCAAGCCGCTTTTTACCGAAATAATTCAGCATGGTCAGGGCGATTCGCTGTGCGCCGCCCGCATCAGCCAGTAAGCGACCGAGCATCACGCCGAAGCCGAAGATTAAACCAATATGGCCCAGCGTACCGCCAAGACCGGATTCGACCGACGTGACAACTTTATTCAGATCCATTCCACTGGCAATGGCGACAGCAATCGAGACAATAATTAAGGAAACAAACGTATTGAGTTTAATTTTAATGGTTAAAAGCAGGAGTAAAGCAATCCCTGCCACAACGATAATTAGTGGCATAACGTCCTCTCATTGTAGGGTAGCGACCGGTCATAGCCCGACTACGCAATGTATTAATAATGCGTAGCCGGATTATTCAGCAGTCTGGATATTTTTATTTTTGCTTTAAGTGGTTATTCATATAATCGCTCAGGGCTGCGCCGATTTTATTCACATCATAAATACAGCCCGTCCATGTTCCGCCGCTTACTGCCTGAAGCATCGCCCAAAGCCGGGTGTCGTCTGGCAGTTCAGGATCAGGAAGTAAATCCTGATGACTGGGTCTGGCATTTAATCGTGCAGTTGCCTCCTCACGTGAAGGTAATGTTTCATCGTTACGGGTTCCGAGGAAATTGACTTCGCCCTGAAGTTCACGGCAATCAATTTTAATTTCAATAATATCCCCGGTGCGTAATTTACTGATTGGCCCCCCAGCCAGGGCTTCCGGCCCCACATGACCAATGCACGCGCCAGTAGAAACGCCTGAGAAACGCGCATCGGTGATCAGTGAGACATGCTTACCATAAGACAGATGTTTCAGGGCGCTGGTAACCTGGTAGGTTTCCTCCATTCCGGTACCGGAAGGGCCGACGCCGATGATGACCAGAATATCGCCCGCTTTAATCTTGTCGTGCTTGATGTCGTAAATTGCGCTTTTCTCGGACAGATAAACCTTCGCCACCCCTTTATGGTAATAGATGCCCTGATCATCAATCACTGAGGGGTCGATGGCGGTGGATTTGATCACCGATCCTTCCGGGGCAATATTGCCCACCGGGAAGGTGATTGTTGAGGTCAGGCCACGCTCCCGGGCGCGTGGCGGTGACATGATCACCTCGTCGGCGTCGATCTGTTCCTGGTCGCGCAGAAGCTGTTTGAACCGCTGTCGCCGCTCGGAGTGTTCCCACCAGTCGAGGTTCTCCTTCAGTGTGCTACCGGTTACGGTCATCACGTCTTCATGCAGCAATCCAAGACGGCGAAGATGCAACATCACTTCCGGCACACCGCCCGCCATGAATGCATTGACCGTCGGATGATAAACCGGACCATTGGGGAGTACGCTCACCAGCCGGGGCACCCGCTTGTTGATGCGGATCCAGTCGTCAACGGTCGGGACATGGCAGCCTGCCTGATGGGCAATCGCCGGGATGTGCAGCAGCAGGTTTGTTGAGCCGCCAAACGCCGCATGAACCGTCATCGCATTCTCAATCGCTTTGTCGGTAAGGATTTCCCGGGTAGTGATACCTTGTTTACACAAGTTCAACGCTGCCCTTGCGGAGGCTCTGGCGATCTCCTGCCACACCGGCTCACCGGAAGGGGCCAGCGCAGAGTGCGGGATGGCCAGCCCCAGACCTTCGGCCACCACCTGCGATGTCCCGGCGGTGCCCAGAAATTGACAGCCGCCGCCAGAGGAGGCACAGGCCTTACAGCCAGCACGACGAGCGTCCTGTAGCGATAACTCGCCATTGGCGAAGCGTGCGCCGATGGTCTGCACTTTGCCGTTATCTTCCCCATCCTTCGCGGGCAGCGTCGCGCCACCGGGCACCAGCACTGTCGCTTTGTCATGCTGCGCGGCGAGGGCCATCATGGTGGCCGGGAGTCCCTTGTCACAGCTCGCTACGCCAATGACGGCTTTCGCATCGGGCAGGGAGCGGATCAGGCGGCGCATCACCATTGAGGCGTCATTACGGTACGGCAGCGAATCAAACATCCCCGTTGTACCCTGAGTCCGTCCGTCGCACGGATCGGAAACATACACGGCATAGGGTAGGGCGTGGTTCGCTTTGATCACCTCTGCGGCCGCTTTCATCTGGATATCCAGCTCGTAGTGACCCTGGTGCAGCGCCAGCGCGATGGGCTTACCGTCAGCCCCGCGTAACCCTCCCAGCGTGCTGAGCAGTAAAATGCCGTCGCGATCCAGTTCGTCCGGAGACCAGCCCATTCCGGCATTCATGGTCATCCCGAACAGGTCCCCGCTCGGGCGGTTGATGAGCATCTCCGCCGTCAGCGGCAGTTCACCGTCAGGGCCATCGGCGTGCGTTCTGACGGTGTAGATATCGTGACTCTCGTCAGCAAAAATAGAGCGAACAGACATGATCTTCTCCTCAGAGCGATAAAATTCCCTGTGCGACCAGCAGTGCATGGACTTTTTCTTTGGCTTCTTCTGACACGTCGAGAATCGGCGGCAAGCAATACGTTTCCACCGGCAATCCCACGCACTGCATGCTGTATTTGATCAGTGAGACAAACGGCGTTTCCAGGGCGTAAATTGCCGGCAGTTGCAGCAGCTTTTGATTCAGGGTGGCGGCGGTAGCCAGATCGCCCTCGCGCCAGGCGCGGTAGATACCGACAGAGAGCTCCGGAGCAAAGTTCGCGCTGGCGGATATTGCGCCATCGCCGCCCAGCAGCAGGGTGTTGAGTAAATGGTCGTCGTAGCCGCAAAAGACCGAAAATGACGGGCGCACTGACTTAACGGTGTTAATCATCGTGCGCAGATGGCCGACGCTGTCGATGGTGTCTTTGATCCCGACGATGTTCTCATTTTGCAGCGCCAGACGTTTCACGGTCTCCGGGGTTAAGTCCTGGCCGGTCAGATCCGGAAAGTTGTACAGGATCACCGGCAGCGTGACGCTACGGGCGATCTGCTGGTAATAGTCGTCAAGATTGCGCGGCGCAACCTTCCAGTAGTAGGGGTTGATAGCGACAACGCCGTCAGCGCCGCAGGCCTGGGCATGCTGCGCCAGTTTGACCGCTTCATCAGTAGAAGGCGAACCGACGCCAATTAGGACCGGAACCCGACCGTCGACAACGGCGACGGCCTCTTCGGTGAACGCCATTCGCTGGGCGGTATTCATCTGGCTAAATTCACCCCCGGTGCCAAGGTAAAACAGCCCGTCGACTCCCTTATTGATCAGGAAGTCGGCAACCTGACGCATTGCCGTTTTATCAATGGTTCCGTCACGATGAAACGTGCTGGATACCGGTGGAATAATGCCGCTGAATTTTCTCATTACCTCAGTTTCCTTTTCGTAAATACTCATTTTCGTTTCTGTAGCCCAGCCCATAAGATATTTGCCCGGCGCATTTGCGGAGTAGTTCCAGATAACCGTCAATCTTATTTCCTGAATAAACCACAGGATCGCCTGAAAGCGAGATCGCATAGTTGACCCGGTTATACATATTGAATACCGGCATACTTAAACATACCGCGCCATAGGTTGATTCTTCGCTGTCTATCGCCCATCCCCGTAGTCGCGTTTTTTGTAACTCTTCCAGAAATAACTTTTTATCGGTAAACGTATTGCGCGTGTGTGGCGTCAACGTGATCGCATCTAGAAAATAATCCAGTTCTTCCCGTGTTTTCCAGGCTAATAACGCTTTACCCAGCGCGGTAATGTGTAATTCCAGTTTTTTACCAATCCAGCTTTTACTCGTTGGCACTGATTCCGGGCTTTCAACCTTGTCGAGATAGATAGCAGAATAGCGCTCCATCGCCCCCAGGTGACAGACCAGACCGCTTTTCAGCGACAGCTCCTGCATAGGCCGCTTTGTCACTTCAAAGATATTCTGGCGGTGCAACGCCTGACAACCCAGTTCGTAGTTCTTTATTCCCAACGAATAATGGCCGTTTTTATTTTTAATTAAGAAGCCGCACTCCACCATCACATTTAGTAAATTAAGCAGGCTGCTTTTGGGATACTGGAATTCTTTTAATAGCTCCATATAACTCGCCACGCCTACCCATGCGATGTGGGTTAATATTTTTTCGGCGCGGACTAATGAATTACACCCTTTGCGAACCATAACGGCTCCCTCCTGCTGTTAGAATAAATAGTATCGGCATTGCACAGTTGAAAATATGCCTTGTTCAACATGCTGAACCGTAATCCGATGATTAAATGTGATCTTGTGCGCAGTTTGAATAGCAGAATTATCGCACTGCCATTACGCTGAATATGAATACCTGAAAATGAAAGACGACTGGTCGCTATGGCATGATAGAGTGTGAATTGCACAAAGAACAATTCGAGGTTTGCGCGATGCAACAAATTGATTTTTACATGGTTGATGCCTTCAGTACCACGACGTTTGGCGGTAATGCCGCGGCAGTATGTCCGCTAACCGAATGGTTACCTGATGAGACGTTACTGAAGATGTCTAAACAACATAACCAGTCAGAAACGGCCTATTTTGTCCCCACTGAAAACGGTTTTGAGTTGCGCTGGTTTACCACTCAGGGAGAAATCAATCTGTGTGGGCATGCCACGCTGGCGGCTGCTCATGTCATCTTTGAACATCTGGATTATCCGGCCGACATTATCCATTTTGCTACCCGGTTTGTTGGCCCGCTGACTGTCGCCCGTCGCGGTGAATGGTTGACGCTGGATTTTCCTGCCTGGGGAACCGAGCCCGTCACGCCGCCGTCTCTTCTGCTGGACGCGTTGGGTATCACGGAATACAAAGACGTGCGCGTGGGGCGTGATTATATGGTGGTGCTGGATAATCAGCAGCAGGTTGACGCGCTGCGCCCGAATATCCACGCTATGCTCCCCTTGGGGAAAATGGTTTGCGTCACCGCGGCGGGTGAAGGGAAATACGATTTTGTCAGTCGCTTCTTCTGTCCAGGAGAAGCCGTAGCGGAAGACCCCGTTACCGGTTCAGCGCATAGCATGCTCATTCCTTACTGGGCGGAAAAACTGAACAAAACGGAGATGCTGGCGCATCAGGGGGCCGAACGCGGCGGGGAGTTACGCTGCCAGAGTGTCGGGGAGCGTGTTCATATCGGCGGACAGGCAACCACGTATCTGCTGGGTAAGGTCTTGTTGCGCCAGAACGTCCTGAATACCAGTCACTACAAGACTCACCAGTCAGGATGAAAGCGCATCACGCTTAAACCGGAGTATGTCACCAGATTGAATGTCTGTCGGAAAATAGCCGTAAAATGCCAACAGCCGTAATAAATCCGATCGGGAAATACATACCGACGCGGTGTTAACCAGAGGATGAAATCCCAGAGGCTGCGTGGCAGAAACGGAGGCGTCAAGGATGATCTGAATGTTGCTTTTACTGTGACAGGCGACAGAAAAAGGCGTCACGCTGCCGGGTTCAACGCCTAAGGTTGCCATCAACTCGCCGGGCGACGCGAAAGACAGACGCGATTCCTCAAGTTGCTGCGCTAATTCACGCAGATCTGCCTTGCGATTGCCATCAAGGATGTACAGGTAGAAGTGTTTACCCGAGCTGTTTTTCAGTAACAGGTTTTTGAGCAACTGCGCCGGAAACGTCGCCGCGAAACTCAGATGATCGGCGACCGTTTTCACCTCCGGATGTGAAACATACCGATAAGGTATACCCAGTTCGTTGAGCAATGTCAGAACCGCATTCTCATCCATCTTATTTAATCCATACATAATGGGGGGTAAAAGGTGCAGTAATGCAAAAAATTCCAGCGCTGCCATCCTGCTTACCGGCAAAGCGATACGCAGAGACTAGCAAAACGGCGATCGCCGGGGATATGAGTTCAATCAATCTTCATTATGGTATTGGTCTATTCTATTGATCTGACGCGCTTAATGACCCGCCGTCGTTCGGTATGTTAGTCAGGCGACACATAACCTGACGGTGAAGCCCGCGGGGGATATCAGGCGGATAATCCCTGCGACATCAAAAGAGGAGGGAGTATGTTTTCTTACATCATGCTGGGTACGAACGATCTGCCACGTGCGATCGGTTTCTACGATCCGTTAATGGAACTGCTTGGACACCCGAAAGCAGGCCGGGGCGAAGAGGGCGCATCTTGGGGGATGTTCAGTGAAAACCACACCACCGGACTGTGCGTTGGCAAACCCTTTGATGGCCAGGCCGCAGGCGTCGGTAATGGCGCGATGGTGGCGCTGAATGCTCGATCCGTCGAACATATCCAGCAACTTCACGCGCTCGCTCTTCGCCTGGGCGGTACGGATGAAGGTGCGCCGGGTCACAGACCGCAGTATGGACAAGGCTTTCACAGCGCCTATGTGAGAGACCCCGACGGCAATAAGCTGGCGTTTGTCTACTATGCAAACGCATGCTGAACACATTTTATGCAACGAAAGTGTTGACTTCACTCTCTCGAACTAGTTAACTAGTACAACACGATTAATTATACAGGTATCAGGTAATGACATTTTCAATGATGACTCAGCACAGCTGGTGGCGCACTTCCCGTTAACGGGCAGTATCGTCACGTCTGCAGTCTGCACACCGATACCCGGCCCGCCATGAGCGGGCTTTTTTTTGCCCAAATTTTTGTCATACGCGGAGCGTCTTACCGCGAGAATGCAGCCAGCCAGTGCTGCGCAGTCACTGAATTCACTTCACGTGCAGAGTCCAGACCAGGGAAAAGGCCCGGTTATTCAGGCACTGCGCAGTTATTAAGGAGCCACAATGAGCACGATACTCAACCCTCGCTTCGGCGAATTTGGCGGGATGTATGTTCCGCAAATCCTCATGCCCGCCCTGCTACAGCTTGAAGACGCCTTTGTTAACGCACAGAACGATCCGGCTTTTCAGGCCGAGTTTACTGACCTGCTGAAAAACTATGCAGGACGCCCTACCGCGCTGACGCTGTGTCGCAATCTCACCCGAGGAACCCGCACGACGCTGTATCTCAAACGTGAAGATCTGCTCCACGGCGGGGCGCACAAAACCAACCAGGTGCTGGGTCAGGCATTGCTGGCAAAGCGAATGGGGAAGACGGAAATTATTGCTGAAACCGGGGCCGGGCAGCACGGCGTAGCGTCCGCCCTCGCCAGTGCGCTGCTTGGCCTGAAATGCCGCATTTACATGGGCGCGAAGGACATCGAGCGTCAGTCGCCAAACGTCTTTCGCATGCGTCTGATGGGCGCAGAGGTCATCCCGGTGCACAGTGGTTCGGCTACCCTGAAAGATGCCTCTAACGAGGCGCTCCGCGACTGGTCTGGCAGCTATGAAACGGCGCATTTCATGCTGGGCACGGCGGCGGGGCCTCATCCATTCCCGACCATCGTGCGTGAGTTCCAGCGCATGATAGGGGAAGAAACCCGGGTACAGATTCTGGAAAAAGAAGGCCGTCTACCGGATGCGGTGATCGCCTGTGTCGGCGGCGGTTCGAACGCGATTGGCATGTTTGCTGACTTTATTGATGAGCCGCGCGTCGGGCTGATCGGCGTGGAACCAGCCGGTCATGGCATTGAAACGGGCGAGCATGGCGCACCGTTAAAGCACGGTCGCGTGGGCATCTATTTCGGCATGAAATCACCGATGATGCAGACGGATGAGGGGCAAATCATTGAGTCCTGTTCCATTTCGGCGGGGCTGGATTTCCCCTCCGTCGGGCCACAGCATGCATACCTGAACAGCATCGGGCGCGCCGATTATGTTTCCGTTACTGATGATGAAGCGCTGGAGGCCTTTAAGATCCTCAGCCGGGAAGAGGGCATTATTCCGGCGCTGGAATCCTCACACGCGCTGGCCCACGCCCTGAGAATGATGCGTGAAAATCCTGACAAAGAGCAGTTGCTGGTGGTTAACCTCTCAGGTCGGGGAGACAAGGATATTTTTACCGTACACGATATTCTGCACGCACGAGGAGAAATGTGATGGAACGCTATAACACCCTGTTTACTGAGCTGAAAACCCGTGGAGAAGGCGCTTTTGTTCCCTTTGTCATGATCGGCGATCCGGGCCCGGCGCAGTCGCTGCGAATTATCGATACTCTGATTGCGGCAGGGGCCGATGCACTGGAACTGGGGATCCCCTTTTCGGATCCGCTGGCCGATGGGCCGACGATTCAGAATGCTGCGCTGCGGGCATTTGCTGCCGACGTTACGCCGACCCTGTGTTTTGAGATGCTGGCGACGATTCGCCAGAAACATCCGACGATCCCGATAGGGCTGTTGGTGTATGCCAATCTGGTTTTCAACCGTGGTATTGAGGCGTTCTATGCCGAATGCGCGCGTATCGGGGTGGATTCGGTGCTGGTAGCTGATGTGCCTTTCGAAGAGTCGGCGCCGTTCCGTCAGGCCGCGATGCATCATCACGTGGCGCCCATTTTTATCTGTCCCCCGAATGCCGAAGATCAACTGCTCCAGCAGATAGCCCTCCACGGTCGCGGCTATACCTATCTGCTTTCCCGTGCCGGGGTCACGGGGACCGAACGGCAGGCCGCAAAACCGCTGCAGCATCTGGTCGCCACACTGAACACGTACCAGGCTCCCCCAACACTACAGGGGTTTGGTGTATCCACCCCCGATCAGGTGGCGGATGCAATCGGCGCCGGTGCGACGGGGGCCATTTCAGGCTCTGCCATCGTCAAGATCATTGAGAAAAATAGTGATAATGAGGAAACGATGCTGGCTGAGTTAAACGCATTTGTGATGAGCATGAAAGCGGCAACGCGTTAGCGGTAAGGCAGCTGACATAGCCTGCCCGTATCGGCAGGCTATCCCGTTACTGGAATGTCATCACCATTGCGTCAAAATCGATGGTCCATTTATAGTGTTTTAAAAACTGGTGACTGATAAAGCCGTCGAGAATCATGCCGGATTCGGTAAAGTAGAGTTCTTCTGGTAATACACCGTAAAGCCCTGTTGAACCCTTCTGATTTAATGTGCCAACCGAGATACTGTCGATGGGCAGACGGGTTACGGCAAACCCGCCACCACCCAGTCCCCCCTGGTCGTTATCTGGAATCGCGTGATCCCCATCCTGCAATTTCACCCCGGCGTAATTCAATGCTTCTTTCTGCAGCAAAATCGCGGCATCTGGATCGTCGAGACCGGAATCCAGGAAAAAGGTCATATCCTCCTTACCATTAACTGCGCCTTTGACAATCATGAAATGCGTTCCCTCCAGGATAAAGGGAACGTGAGTACCACCGTCGGCGGCGACTTTGCGTTGACTCTCTTTATTTCTGGGCATCAGCACCAGTTGGCGTTGCGGATAATCCAGCGAAGTGAGGAACTGGTGAAATACACCGGTGGATAAAATACCGTTGACTTCAATTTTTTCACCTGTTTTTTCATCCGTAAAAACCCATGAATCCGGGAACTCTGCAATATCAATAGGTACGTCATGCAACGTGACCTCTCCCAAATCTAATGATTGCAGTCGTGAATAATGGGTTTCCGCCGTCTTTCCTCCGGCATACGTTCCCGTGAAACTGGCCTGCAATTCGAGATTCAGTTTCTTTGCCATTGCGGCGTTGAGCACAAATAAATCGGCGCCGGTATCGATGAAGACATTCACAGGTTGCCCGTTCACCGTGACGGAGACCACCGGTAGATGATTCATGGAGATAAAGGGCAATACCGATTGCTCAGCTTTCCACACGGGACGGTAAGGTTGGTCACTGCCATAGGAATTCATTAAACTCAGGAGGGCGCGGTCATTCTCACTGAGTGATTTCCGTTGTGTATCGTCGAACAACGTTTTCGCTTTCGCATACTGGCCCGTCTGGTAATAGACGTAAAGCAGTCGAACCTGACTTCTCAGATCCTTTGAGGCCTTGCGGAAAAGCGTTTCCGCCTGCGCATAATCGCCCTGCAAATAACGAATCACACCCTGCGTATAGGTCGCCTCGTCCTTGTACAGTGGGTCATCGAATAAAGGTTTTAGATACTCCTCGGCTTTATCGAGATTGCCTGTCACCCGTTCATCCTGCGCAATATCCCAGCGCAGGGCGTTGTTCGTGGGGTGTCCGGCAAGACGAGTCGTTCTGGAAGCGATCATATCCCGATAATCCGCGCGATTTAGTCGCTCATCAGCCATATTCTCCGGCGTTCTCACGCCTTGAGATATATTCTCAGTTTCCCCCATGGCTAAGGGAATAAAAGAGACAGAACAGAGGGCAATGGAGGTGGCTATTATCCGTATAAACATAATTGATGCTCCTTTCAGCTATAATAATCATTTAGTTATGCAGGTCGTAAACCTGTATTGTCATCATCAGAAATCGAAACCAGGGTAGGGCGGCACGGTTTTTTTCCAATAGCAAACACCGCCGCAAGCCGCGGTGTTTATTCAGACTGGCAGAAATGCAATATCAGGACTGAATCGGGCGATTAATCTCCGTTGTCCTCTTTAACGGGAATAAAACTGAACAGATCGCCTGGTTGACAATCAAGATATTTGCACAAGGCATCAAGAGTAGAAAATCGAAAGCCTTTAATTTTCCCTTGCTTTATTAACGACAGATTCTGCTCTGTAATTCCAATCGCATCAGCAAGTTCCTTTGATTTAACTTTTCTTGCGGCCAGTAACACATCCAGTTTAACAATGATTGCCATAACAGTTACCGCCTCAAAGGAACAGTTTATTTTCTTCGTAAAGAGCACTCGCCTTTTCCAGTATTTTAGCCACTGCCATCACGCACAGCGCAATAAAAAACCAGACGACATGATGGAGCTCAAACCCGATCAATATTTCACGCTCCCCCGCAGGGTGAAGCATCGTCAACCAGTAACTGGTCACCGGATCCGCAAGCAGGGTCATCACCGTCCAGACCCCCAGTGAGGCGCCGACTCTGCTCATATGCTGTGCCGAACGAGCGGAAAAATAGTGCCGCCGGGCATAAGCCTGAAACAGCGATCGTAGCTGATACAGGCAGTAACAAAGTGGAGCCATAACCAACAGGCTGATGACCCCGGCACCCGCAGCCTGCCACCATGGCAGCGTCTGCAGGTTGATATTGAGCGCAGAGAGCCGCTGGTCAGTGAGAGACAGCGTTATCCCGTAGAACTCATTCGAGAATGATAAGGCGGGAAAAAACAGGGTAACCGAATTTAGCAAAACGATAGCAATCAACAGCATCATGGTGAACGTGACCATTCTTTGGCTGAGTTGCGCCAGTGCATCAGTGGACATAAAACCTCTGTGAGTCAGCATTACGTGATAGTGCAAACAATACACAAAATTAAAGTTAAACAATAATTTTTTATTGTTTTACTTTAATAAAAATCAAGAAAATAAAAAATAATCATTATATGTCAATGGGTTAGCATTCATTCTCTTTTATCCGCCAGAAGGACGGTGGGTGACGTAAAGGTGCTGCAATAACTGTGGGTGGGATCGCGTTTTGGACGGCGATCACATTTTTCCGACCTGCACATACCCCTGCTGACATTACGTGTTACCATTCACACCGTAAATACCTTTCAACTCAACCCGAGGCTTTGATGCTGGAGAATGTAATCATCTGATAATCAGTTTCCCCGACCTTTCCAGGCCGGACTGATTATCAATGCGCCGAAATCGAATGCGGACACCGCTGTGTGTTTGCACGTTTTGCACATGATGATTAAACAGGTTTTCCAGTATGAATTTATCCCGTCAGGAACAACGTACCTTACACGTTCTCGCCAAAGGTGGACGTATTACGCACGTCCGCGATGCGTCAGGCCGCGTCACTGCCGTTGAATGCTACAGCCGCGAAGGGCTGCTGCTCACCGACTGTACACTCGCCGTCTTCAAAAAACTCAAAACCAAAAAGCTGATCAAATCCGTTAATGGTCAGCCGTACCGCATTAATACCACCGGGCTGAACAACGTTCGTGCTCAGCCAGATAACCGCTAAGGAGAGTGTTATGACAACACGCAACTTCACTTTTCATATCACCGATGAAAGTGATGCCAACGACATCCGGGAAGTCGAAACCCGCGCCTTTGGCTACAGTAAAGAGGCCTGCCTGGTGGCTTCTTTGCTCGAGGACGACACCGCGCGCCCAACGCTATCGTTGCTGGCCAGACAGGCAGGTACAGCCGTCGGGCATATCCTGTTTACCCGGGCGACCTTCAAAGGAGAAATGCATTCGCCGCTGATGCATATCCTGGCTCCTCTGGCGGTCATACCTGAATACCAGGGGAAGGGCGTGGGCGGATTATTGATTCGTACCGGTTTAGAACACTTACGGTCGATGGGATGTCAGTGCGTTTTTGTTCTCGGCCATGCCACTTACTATCCGCGACATGGATTCGAACCCTGCGCAGGAGACAAAGGCTATCCCGCACCTTACCCCATTGCGGAGGAACATAAGGCCTGCTGGATGATGCAGTCCCTCTCTGCACAACCCCTTGATCGTGTCGGCGACATTCAATGTGCGCAGGCCTTAATGAAACCGGAGCACTGGCGTGAATAGCAATCAGACTGAACGCTCTCTTATTCACAACGCAATGAAAGGAATTAACTAATGGATATCCCACGTATTTTTACGATTAGCGAAAGCGAACATCGCATTCATAACCCGTTCACGCCGGAAAAGTACGCCACATTGGGCCGGGTGTTACGCATGAAGCCGGGGGCGCGCATTCTTGATCTCGGCAGTGGTTCAGGTGAGATGCTCTGCACCTGGGCGCGCGATCACGGCATTAACGGTACCGGTATCGACATGAGCCAGCTCTTCACCGCGCAGGCAAAACAGCGTGCTGAAGAGCTCGGCGTCAGCGAACGCGTCCATTTTATTCATAACGACGCGGCGGGTTACGTCACGGACGAAAAATGCGACGTGGCGGCCTGTGTTGGCGCGACCTGGATTGCTGGTGGCTTTGCCGGCAGTGTCGAGCTGTTGGCAAAAAGCCTCAAGCCTGGCGGAATGATACTGATCGGTGAACCCTGGTGGCGTCAGATTCCCGCGACGGAAGAGATCGCCCAGGCCTGTGGTGTTTCGTCGAAGGCTGATTTTCTTACCCTTCCTGGGCTCGTCGCTTCTTTCGACGAACTCGGCTATGACGTTGTGGAAATGGTACTGGCGGACCAGGAGGGCTGGGACCGATATGAAGCAGCGAAATGGCTGACGATGCGCCGTTGGTTAGAGGCTAATGCAGAGGATGATTTTGCCGATGAGGTCCGTGCGGAGTTGACGATAGCGCCTAAACGCCACGTCACATACGCCCGGGAATACTTCGGTTGGGGCGTGTTTGCGTTAATCGCACGATAAAGTAAGTCATACGGTATAGCCTGAGGGCTATGCCGTATTCTCCCCAGAAGAGAAGCGTCGTGGTGAAAAGCGACGACCCGTATTAACTAATTATCCACCCGAAGCGTTCTTCCTTTCCGTCCCATCACGATGTCAGGTCAGACTCGTCAGCAATTAATCGTTAAAACAATACAAATGGATTGTTTTTGTGACGTGGCTATAATAATTTTTTAATAATCCCAAAAAAGTGGAGGCCTGTTTCCAATTAAGTTAACTAATTTTTATTGATAATTAACATTATTCCATCCTTGTTTTTGTAGGATTATTCTCTCTTTTCAGAAGATTCTTAAAATGTATTTTTGATAATTCCTAAGATTGATGTGGTGATTTATTTATTTTCCTAAGCAGTGATTAAATAATCCTGGTTTTTCAATAATATTACATGTAAAAAAGTTAATTTATTGTTTCTTTTTTGTTGGTTTTATTATTGAATTGCATTGTTTGTTGGTTTTTGTATCCGATTGATATTTATGTATATATGTCTATTATTGTTAATAATCTGATCTAGTTTGTCGATAAAATTAAGAATAGTGATAGTTGTTTCCTATCATGATGTATTGGATTGAACAGTTATATCATTTGGCAGTTTTTTTTAAGTTAAGTGTATATTTGCGAATAGCGACACAAGGAGGGATAACGTGGTTGTCGATGATAAAATTTCTCCACTGATCGCTCTTGCGCTGAGTGAAATAAAAAATCTGGCAGCGAGGCCGACAGATCGGAAACCATTCTGCTTTCTTCCTGCAATGTGGGTACAAACACGATGCTGTTGCGCCATAGTTGCTGAATATACATTAGTAAGTATTTCAGACAAACAAGACAATTTGTTCCTGAAGCAACATATAAATTATTGTGATTCTATTAATCTGATTATTGAAAAACTTTGGGATGCGCAGGATAACAGTGGCGTTCAGACGTGTGAGTTCTGCCAGTTTATGGCGAAGATGAATCGGGCTGATAAACACACGCTCAATGCGATTGTTTGTCTGGATACCTATGCTGACGCTTCGCAATATCTGGGGTTGAGCCAGAAGTCGATATACTCAAGGTTGTACAGTATTCTTGAACGTATAAACGTAAGGGATAAGCGGTTATTTTTTCGCTGGTATAAATATATGCTGATTCATTCAACAACATTCCGGCCCCGAGGCCTGAATATTGTTCTTTCCGCGGCGGATTTTCCACCAGGTTCAGAAATGAATGAAACGATCAACGGACACTGAAACGTAACAGGGAAGGGAATCCTTACGGATTCCCTTTTTGCGGGTAATGTGCTGGTCTTTTAACGGTAAAGTGCGGCTTTGCCGATAGATGAGAATAAATTCATCTTGTGAACCACGATAGCTTTCGCAGATTCCATTGGCTTGATAAATAAGGCATTAGGTTCGTGACTGCCTGACTTCAGCTCGTCTTCCAGGGCAACGAAGAAGGCTTTCTTCATGTCGCTGGAAATGTTGATTTTGCCGACACCGTATTGGATGGATTCTGCGACTTCCTCATCTTTATTTCCCGACCCCCCGTGGAGAACCAGCGGGATGCTTAAGCGTTGTTTAATGGCTTTCAGCCGTTCGATATCCAGTTTTGGTTGTTTTCCTGCCGGATATAAACCGTGTGATGTGCCAATCGCCACCGCCAGCGTATCGACCCCCGTCTCGTTAACAAATTGCTCGGCTTGTTGGGGATCGGTATACAGTATTTCAGCATGGCCTCCCTCGCCGCTGCCCTGTGCCACACCGATAGTCCCCAGTTCGGCTTCGACGGAAATACCCGCAGCGTGCGCCACTTCGGTCACACGACGGGTGATGGCGATATTTTCCTCCAGCGGGAGGGCCGACGCGTCGATCATCACCGAGGTATAGCCGGTCCGTATCGCCCGCATAATCTGCTCAAGGGTCTGTCCATGATCAAGGTGAATGACCACCGGCACCATTGCTTTAATGGCCAGTTCCTGAAGATAGTAAATAAATTCATCACCGGTGAAATCATGTTCGTCCGGATGCACTTCAAGAATAACCGGAGAGCGCAGTTTTTCTGCAACGTCGATAACCACTCTGGCGAATTCAGCTGAAGCGATATTAAAAGCCCCGACACCGAATTTATGTTGTTGAGCGACGGCTAACAGATCTTTCATATTCATAAGCATGGTTACATCTCCTGTACAGTTTCAGGGCAATCTTTCTTAATAAAACGCAGAATAATGGCGGTCAGTAACGCACCAGCGGCGATAGCAACGACATAGGCCACAACATGGGTAATCACATTGGGAATGAACATCACGAAAACGCCGCCGTGTGGCGCTCTCGACGCACATCCCAACGCCATAGAGAGTGCGCCAGCCAACCCGGATCCCGCGACGATGGCGGGAATAACGCGGAGCGGATCGGCAACGGCATAGGGAATGGCGCCTTCGGTGATAAAGGACAGCCCGAGAACATAGGTCACTTTCCCGGTGTCTCTTTCTTGACAGGTAAATTTGCGACCGAATAACGTGGTGGCCAGCGCAATGCCCAATGGCGGGACCATACCTGCCGCCATGCAGGCAGCAATAGGCTCATAGATACCTGTCGACATTAGGCCAATGGCAAACATGCAGACGGTCTTGTTAAGTGGCCCGCCCATATCGAAGGCCACCATCATGCCAATTAGCAGTCCCATAATTGCGGCATTGGTATTGCCGAGGTTTTCGAGGAACGATGTCAGCGAGTCGAGAAGAAACTTAATCGGTTCGCCAATAACCAGCACCATCAGTGCGCCGGTAATAAACACGCTCAACAATGGCACGATCAAAATAGGCTTAAGGCCTGCGACGGATTTGGGGAGGTTAATGTATTTAACAATAACCAGTGTGACGTACCCGGCTAAAAAACCTGCCAGCAAAGCCCCCAGGAAACCTGACCCGGTTTGTATGGCCATCATGCCGCCTACTGCGCCGGATACGATCCCCATATTGCCGCTGATCGATTTACTGATCCCGAGCGAGAGGATTGGGAGCATCAGGGCAAAGGCGGCACCGCCTCCGATATCCGACAGCATTTTTGCCAGTGGGCTGAAGTTGGCATCGCCGGGCGTTGCTGCCGTAATACCAAATGAGAAGCTCAGTGCGATGAGAATGCCGCCCGCAACAACGAACGGGATCATCAGATTAACGCCGGTGATCAGATGAATATAAATCTGAGAAATAAGCGATTTATCTTTATCGGCTTTGGACGGTTCCTGCTCAGTCCCGGATTCAAGGTGTCGCTCAGGCTGTAATTCCCCGGAGATAATCTCATCCAGTAAGCCTGCGGCATCTTTCGCGGCGCGCGTCACTGAAACCCGAATAATGTTTTTGTTATGAAAGCGGCTAAGGTCGATGACCTTATCCGCAGCAATTAAAACAATATCGGCCTGGCGGATATCGTCATCGGTAAAAATATATTCACTTTCAACAGCACCCTGCGTTTCGACAAGGATAGGGATACCCTTTTTAAGGGCGTTCTTTTTAAGATTGGCTTCTGCAAGGTAAGTATGTGCAACGCCTGTTGGACAGGCGGTAATCGCAATTATTTTCATTTTATTCTCCTTGTGAAGAAACTACTCTCCGGTATTATTAATAATTAACCGGTAGAGTTCCTCTTGCGAACTGGCATTAAGTAATTTCTCAACAACATCATCATCCCCTAATGCTATAGATATACGAGCCAGAACTTTGATATGTCCAGCTCCGCTGTCTGCCTCTTTTACCGCAAAAAGAATAACCAGTTTTACATCGGAACTGTCCATTGTTTCCCAATCGACCGTATCCTGCAGTTTGGCAACGGCTATTCTTGTTTCACTCACCCATCGGGACTTCCCATGTGGAATGGCTATCTGATTTTCAAAACCGGTCGACCCCAGGGATTCTCGCGCAAGGACATCGTTAATAAACCCTTGTTTATTATCAATAATGCCTTCATCGCAAAGTGACTGAGTCAATTGCTCAATGACATCTATTTTGCTTGTCGCCTGCATGTCAGTAATAACGCAGGCTTTACTTAACAGATCGCTGATCACTATTTTATCTAACATGCTATTTCTCCTGGATATGGCGTTCGGCGAATAAGGTTTCCGTCACCCGAATAATGTCTTTGGCTGAAAACAGCGCGGAAACATAGGCTACAGGAATCATCATTTCCTCTATCCGTATGGTTGAAATGATTAAGTCACATTGTTTCTCAGCCAGTGTTTTTTTCAGTCTGCTTCCAGGAACAATATCGATAATCTCCCAGTCAGGAAATGCTTTAGTAATCCGACTATAGAGAAGTTGAGATGTTCCTACGCCGCTTGAACAGACAAGAATAATTTTCTTATTTTCTTTTACCTTTTCTATGGCAGCCTGAATGTACACGGTTAAATAGGCAACCTCATCTTCAGACGGGGGATCGTGTTTACTGTTCTTATTCATCGTCAGAGTCGCGTCTCTGACCGCAACAAAGACGGGTGAAAGCTCTTTCTTTATTTCGTCCAGTAATGGGTTATGGATGATGATCCTAAAAGACAGGCGATTTAGCATCGGTTTAATATGCATCACCAGCGAGTTCAGTAATGTCTGGTCAGAGATCAAATCACATTTTAGCGACTGAGAGAGTAGGCTGGTGAGCTGGATTGCATAATCCAGCGCTTCTTTGTCGTGCAGCCCTCTGGCTGATGGTACAGTATGCTCGGGATGTTTCCCGGATGAAACAAGATATTGATAGATATAGTTCACCTCAATTGCCGGGAAGGTGAAGGCATATTTTTGCTCAAGCCAGATGATGGCTTTTTCAGCAATAAGCCATTCTTTACTATTATGTGCCTGTACCGGGTCATTAGGTGGGCGGTTATTTCTCTTCTCCATTCGTCGGATCGTGACCAGCAAATGTGAGAAAAGATTGGTGTAATAGGGTTCGCTAATGGCACACCCTAATTCATCCTCTATATAGGTGATGAGATTGATACAGTTGGAGACGCTGTCCTGGCCAAATTCATTGATCAATTGCACCCGGGAGAATCTGTCGATTCTGCTGTCCGTCATTTGATAGTTGCATAAAACACTATGGGTAATGATCTCCTTGAGGGCCATGCGAATATCATAATCCGTGCCTTCAATAAATGTTCCCGTACGGTTTTTTATCATCAGCAGAGCAAAGCATGCGACCCAGCGCTCTATCTTGTTTAAATCTTCCACAATAGAAGAACGACTGATGAAGTATTTTTCTGATAAAAAACTGATGGACAGCGGTGAGGGTGAATGTGTCAGTAAATCGGTCGCAATACCGACCAGTCTTTTACTTTTTAGTATGTTCACAACATGCTCATCACCGGAGGTCGCGGGGAGCGAGACGATATCATGCGCATCAAGTTTCAGGCCTAAACCGGGGCGACTGAGTATGACGCTATCTTTATCGGCGAAAAAAAGATTAATGGCTTCGACGTCTCGTCTGAGCGTACTGACAGAAATATTGAGTATCTTCGCGGCTTGCGCGGTGGTCAGCCACCCATTCTCATGAGCTAAACGGTTGACCAGTGATATTTGTCTTTTGCTTAGCACTTTCATTAACCGCTCCTTCGATGATAAGTGGGGGCTTTACTGATGTTAGTTATAGCGATTCGAATGACAGAGGAAAATACCAGGAGATGAACGTATGTAAACCATCATAATGAACAGCAGATAACAGGGTAGAGGCGTCATTATACGCAGACATTTGTAAGAAACCGTCCTTAAGCGAAAAGAAGACGATAAAAACGTGGCAGAATAAGCGAGCGATATGAGAATAATGATCCTTTTGTTAATTCATCTTGCAGAATTATTTACAAAAAGACGATAAATATAAATGCTTCCTAAACCAAATTAATGATTTTATCCGCTCTTTTTTTATGATGACGGATGGCAGGCGTGTAATGTCCTTTTTTTAAGAGAGGAAATGCTGAGTTAACGATATAATATTATCGTTACTTAATCTTGTGAACTGAGTCAAAGAATTAAATCACCTCTGGCCATCATTTCCTCTTGTTATCTTACAATGGATTAATTAGTCTAAAATGTACCAACCCTTTCGGAGTATGGCATATGAGTTCACTGCCGCAGCGAACACAGGTCATTGAAAACTGGTATCGGGAATCAGAAGATTTTTCTACACTGGTAAATTATCGGGTATTACGAGCTGGTCATATATTGACCGGAGCGAATTTCCATATCCAGCGTCAGTCTGTCGTGGGACATGAACTTATTTTCTGTCTCAAGGGGAAAGGCGTTATTTGCCTGGAGAATAAAAAATACGAAGTGAGGGAGGGAAGTCTGGTCTGGCTCCCTGTCAGGATGCCGCATGAACATTTTCCAGACAGCGCCGACCCCTGGGAGATATTGTGGTTAAGAATTGACGGTTCGAAGATGGACAATATTATGAATTTTCTTAACGTCCTTCACCAACCCGTATTTGAGTTCGAATCGCCAGATGAAATAACCGATATTTACCATCAGTTATTTGGTCTGATGAAAAGCCATACTCTGGTCGCGGATGCCCATTGCGATCTGTTGTGCTCGAAATTAATTTATACTCTTCTGGAAAGTCGCAGTCATGAGAATGAAGTTTCACCGGTGATCACGCATCGCGGATTAGGCCGCCTGATTTATCAAATTCACAGTCACTATAACGACGAGTGGGATATTGATAAATTTATGCTCTATTGCCAGGTGAGTAAATCCCAGCTTTTTCGTCTCTTTCAGGAGACGTTTAATCAAAGCCCGCTGCGATGGTTGAAAAATTACCGCCTGTCTCAGGCGCGCCGACTGCTAGTCGAAACGGATGCCACAATCGGAAGCATCGCCAGTCAGGTAGGTTATCAGGATCAACTGCATTTTTCGCGTGAGTTCCATCGGGCGGTCGGCGTTTCACCCAGTGAATTCCGCCGACGGGAAAAATCACTGTAAGCAGCGTTCAGTCCGTTTCAGAAAAGCGAACGGTTTTACCGCAGTAGAACCGTTCGCCCGGCATCAGAAGAAGGTTTCCATCTGAACGCCAAATGTCCACTCACCGCCTGAAGTGAAACCTTTCTGACCAAAGGTGTCATTTGGGCTGTATTTATCCAGATCGCTATCCCAGTTCATCCACGTTGCAAAAACGCGTAATTCAGGACGGGTAAAAAAGGGCGAAATATCGTCAGGCCGGAACGTCGGTGCAAAGGTCAGCTTGTAAAAATTCCCGCTCACCTTCTGGTATTGCTGATAGCCATTGGGATCGAGATCCATATATTGCCAGGTGGCTTCGTACCCCAGCGCGAAGTTTTGCGTGATGTTCTGCATCAGTCGTCCGTTCAGGGTTATCCAGCGATAATCATCGCTTTTCACATAGCGATCGGCACTTTGCTGGGCTAACAGCGAAGGCGCAAAGTCCCAGTCAGGCGCAAGATTGACGATGCCATAACTGGCCAGACGTAACGTTTTTGCATCAGACAGTAACGCCGGATCGGTACCAATGTTCTTCACTTCTGCGCCAAGACCCTGTCCCCATGAGATCACGCTGCGCGTTTCACCCTGGGTCAGGCCATAAAAACTGTCACCCTGATACCCTAACAGCGCGGTGTAGCCTTTGTTCGCCGCATTGAAGACTTTATATCCGCTTAAGGTCTCACGCGCTTCATTGTCTTTTGCCTGCATCCCACTGATGAACAATTGCACCGGGCCAAAATAGTTGTTGGCTGTCAGAACATAGTTTTGAACGTCATTGTTGACGACGTCCACATCGCCAAAACTACGACCAATGAAGGAGAAGTTACTGCGGATGTTATCAGTCCAGCGGATGTCATAAATACCGCCACCCGTGCCGTTGAGCGCGACGAATTTGGAATCCAGCCAGGGGATTTCAAAGTTGTCGCGATCCACACGCTTACCGGCCCATAGCGTCGTATCCTTGAAGGGACCCGTAAAACTTGGAAGCGAGGCGATTTCAGCAAAGGCCTGGCTTACGTTCAGCGTGCTGGAATCTGCCGTCCAGTCGTTATAGCTTTTTTGCTGATCGGCAATCATTGTCATAAATCGGGTTGTTGCGCCGTTCTCCAGCCGCTTTTTCTTCTCCAGATAGACTTCAACATACGTATCCGGTTCGTTACCCAGACGGCCGATCGCACCGCCCGTTTGTCCGGCAGGCGTCATAAACGGACCGCCCTGAGTGTGGCGGGCATTATGATTGGTCATCATGCCGGCACGCGCATAACCATGCAGCTCAAAATAGTCATCTTCATCGGGGGTTATTTTTTCAATTCGTTGGGTGCGGGCTTCCAGGCCCTCCACCGTTTTTATCGCCTGCTGTGATTCTTGTTCCGTCTGCTTTAATTGACTAACCAGTTGGGCATTTTGTTGTTCGGCCAGTGCGGCCCGGCTTTCAGCTTTTTGCAAACGCAATTCCAGTTGGGACAGCCGTTCTTCTATATTTAAATTTTGCGAAGAATAAGCGTACGGGATGGTGAAAAGATGAATTAAACCGAGGCTGATACAGGTCATAGAGGTAATTTTCATATTATTCTCGGAGGTTTCTATCATTATTAAGATACAGGGAATTCTGCGCTTTCAGAAAGCGCAGAGAATCAGTATTATTATTTTTGTATTAGTCGAGGTGGTATACTTCTTCCATTTCTACCCATAGCGTGCCTTCGGGTTCCCCCTCCAGCGGCATTTGACAGGGTGAAGTTTCCCGCCACCACTCTTGTGTTTTGAGGTGTGCCGCCATTTTTTGTTGGTCGGCTTCATAGTCATCACCGGTATATTCCAGATAACTAAACAGCAGCCCATTTTTATAATAAATGGAAAAGTTACGCAGATTACATTCCTTAATCATGGCATTGACTTCAGGCCAGGGATTTGCGTGAAGCTCCTTATAATATTCCAGTTTTTCGGGGCGGACTTTAACCACGCAGCCAAAACGACGAATCTTTTTCATATTACTGACGCTCCTTATTAATTACACCCGCGCGCTGTAGGATATTTTCAATTTCTATTTCCATTTCTACGGTCAGTGGCGACGCGGGGGGTAATGAATGGACAGAAATGTCCAGGCCAATAAGCTGTAACGCATATTTCACGGCATTATAAAAGGGCAGATCCAACCCGTAGAGGGGAGGGATCCATGACAGCGACTGTTGCAGTTCCACGGCACGGGAATAATCCTGCGCATGCCAGGCATCGCGGATCCCACAGGTGAGTTGCGGCGCAAAATTAGCGCTGGCAGGAATACAGCCATCTCCCCCGAGGATTAATGTGCCAAGCAGATATTCATCATAGCCGGCGAAGACAGCAAAATCGGGACGTACGGGTTTTACTGCATGGAGCGTCTCCCTGATATGGGAAAGCGTATCTACCGTATCTTTCAAACCCACAACATTGGGACAGTCGACGGCAAGGGCTTTGATAATCGATACCGGTATAGACTGCCCGGTCAGCGCGGGAAAATTGTACAAAATGATCGGCACAGACAGCGCCTCAGACACTTTTTTGAAGTACTGAAGCAGGTTGCTTTCACTGAGCGGGTTATACCAGGGGTTCACGACGACCACACCATCCGCGCCGAGGCGTTGCGCATGAAGACCGGCTTCAATCGTCTCCTGTGTTCCGCAACTGGCAATACCGATTAGCACGGGTTTTCGGCCGGCAACCTGGCGAGTGCAAAAAGCAGCGACGTCCTGGCGCATCTCGCGCGACATATGGGCAAACTCCCCGGCGCTGCCGAGGAAAAAAAGCCCGTCGACAGGGGAATTGATCAGATGTTCGATTAGCGTCGCCTGCGCCGTTTCGTCGAATTCGCCCTCGGCGGTGAAGAGCGTTGGGACGGGAGGAATCACCCCGCTGAACAAGGGTGGGGTTATCTGTTGTGTCATTGTACGTTCGCTCCGTTAAAAGCCTGCTGATAGAGTGCGGCGATATCCTCGACCGTGGCCTGGCGTGGGTTTCCGCCGGTACAGACATCGTTAAACGCGGCCAGCGCCAGTTGCGGGATATCGTCCTGATTCATCCCAATCTCACGCAGTGATGCGGGGATCCCAACATCACGATTGAGTTGACAGACCGCATCGACAACAGCCTGTCGTACCTGTTCCAGCGGTAACGTGACGGCGTCGGGAATGGTCATTGCCAGTGCGATGTCGCGGTATTTTTCTCCGGTGTAGGCCGCATTCCATGCCATGATCCCGGGCAGCAGGATGGCATTGGCCACACCGTGCGGCGTGTTGTAAAACGCGCCCAGCGGATGCGCCATGCCATGGACGAGGCCGAGACCCACATTGGAAAAGCCCATACCGGCGATATATTGCGCAAGCGCCATTTTTTCCATTGCTTGTGCATCGCCAGCAACCGCGCTGCGTAGCGATTTGGCAATCATTTCAATGGCTTTAAGATGAAGCGCATCCGGTAATTCCCAGGCGCCGCGCGTGATATAACCCTCAATGGCATGAGTCAGGGCATCAATGCCGGTGGACGCTTTGAGCGAACCTGGCATGGCATCCATTAAATCCGCATCCACAAGGGCGACCTGTGGAATGTCATGCGGATCGATGCAGACAAATTTCCGCTGCTGCTCTTCGTCGGTAATCACATAATTAATGGTGACTTCTGCCGCGGTTCCCGCCGTAGTGGGAAGGGCAATAACAGGCACGCAGGGACGAGTCGTTTCAGCGAACCCTTCCAGACTGCGAACATCCTCAAACTCAGGGTTATTAATGATGATCCCGATAGCTTTGCAGGTGTCCTGAGGCGATCCGCCGCCGATGGCGATGAGCACGTCAGCGCCGCTGGCGCGAAATTTGGCAACGCCTTCCTGCACTACGGTTATACCGGGGTTCGGGACAACACGGTCGAACAATGTCCAGGCAAAACCGGCCTCATCAAGCTGGGTGGTAATTTTCCCGACAATCCCGCATTTGACCAGGCCGCTGTCGGTGACGATTAGCGCCCGGCTAAAACCCCGTCGGGTGAGTTCATGTATTAACTGGCTGCGGCAACCTCGCCCAAACCAGGAGGTTTCATTTAATATCATACGTTGCGTCATTATAGCGTCCCTCTTGTTGCGGACAGGCGAGGGCCCACCCACCCGTTGCCGAGTGTGGTCTCGCCTGCGAACCGTTATTTTTTATTTAACCGATTTAATCGGTAATACAAAGAATGATGAAGCAAAGACAAAAATAATGGCGGCAATAAATAATGATGAATAATCATTATTGAATGTCGCTAATAACCAGGCCGATAATATAGGGCTAAATGATTGTGGTAATACCGTCGCGATAGTCAGGATCCCCATATCTTTACCTGCTTGTTTACCGCCACCAGGTAATACCTGAGTCATGAGTGCCATATCAATGGAGGTATATGCCCCGTAACCCAATCCCATAATCGCGGCATAAATATACATACCGGTCAGCGTTGGCATAAGCAGAGGAATACAGAGGCCAGCCGCCATCAGAATTGTGGAGAGAAAAACGAAAATCTTACGCCGCTGCAGTTTATCGGAGATGACACCGGATACCAGACCGGAAAAGAGCAAGGTGACCAGCGTGATGACCGAGATCGTACCGATGGCGTAGTTGGACTCCTCAACACTTAGCCCAATGAAATCCTGAAGGATATACAGTTGATAGGTGACCACGCCCTGATAGCCCAGATACATCGCAAAGCGGCCAAAGAATGCCCAACCGAAATCGGGATACTGACGTGGACTGACCCAGAAGTTTTTGAAAAACGTTCCCCATTTGAAGGGCTCTACCGGTAGATCTCGCGTCGACGGTTCACGGTTGATCAACACAAAGGCGAGACAGCAGGCAGCGATCGCCAGAGCAAACACGAGGTAGCCTAACTGGAGATTCCAGGCCAGATATCCGGCGAGGATGATACCGACGGTCCCGCCCGCTGTCGAACCAGCACCGACGAAGCCTGAGGCTATCCCTCTGTTTTCTGGTAAGAATCTATCCGCCACGACGGTGGCGAGCGGCCCATTCATACAGTTCAGCGAAACCGATGCCATCAGCCAGAAAACCGCAATTCCGGCGATGGTTGTCATCATTGAGATGCCGAAAATCGCCAGTCCGCCAATTAACGCGCCACCAACAATGAAAGGCGATCTGCGGCCCCAGGTTGAACGGCATCGATCGGATAATGCCCCGGCAATGGGTTGCGCGAAAATGGTAAACAACAGGGCCGTGGTCATGACAATCGCCAGGTTATTGGCTTTATTTGCCGGGTCGATTTGCGCGACATGGTTCGGCAAAAGAACGGAAATAACACCACAATACAAGGCCAGCAGAACAAAGAAATTAGTGAACAGGGAAGCCAGAAGAATATTTTTCTTTTTCCCGGTGACCATGATATTGCCTTCGGGAGAGTCGGTTTGGTGCTTATCGGCAGCCTTCCCGGATGGCAATGTGTTGATATTATCAGACATGCTTATTTCCTCAAATTTTATACAGTAGGGTAAAATGAAATAAACGACATCAGTGTAAATTTGACTTTTTTAACCTTTCCTGGCTTTTTTCAGGTATATATTCCTGGCGTTATCAGCCATGATTGCGTTTATTTCCTCCGGCGACAGAGAGGTAATGGCGTCGGTCACGCAATTCCTCCAGCGGGTATAGCCTCCGGCCAGTTCGACAACCGGCCAGTCACCGCCAAATAAGCAGCGTTGTGCGCCAAATGTAGTGATGGCCTGTTGTATCCAGGGCTTCAGATGTTCCGGTTGCCCGTTTTCCCAGTCGGCCTCCGTCGGCAGTCCCGAGAGTTTGCAGACGAGGTTGGGGAAGGTTGCCAACTGTTTAATTCCCTCCACCCATTCTTGCCATTCGTGGCGGACGATGGCCGGTTTGCCTATGTGGTCGAGGACCACGCAAGCCTCCGGTGCCCGTTCGTAGAGCCATGTCATCAGGTCGTAAAGGGCAGGCAGTTGTGCAGCCCTGACGCACATATCAATGACAAAACCTTCTTCTACTGCCGCCAGCAAACCGGCACGGTAATCTGCGCTGTAAAACCATTCCCGCGCTTCGTTCTGTAGGGAACGGCGAATACCCACCACGCGCGGAAGCTGTCGTAACTGGCGCAGATAAGGAATGACGGCGTTACCACATTCCAGGGGCGCCCAGGCGACAATGCCTGCTATGGCAATCGGACTGTCATCAGCCAGTTGATTCAGCCAGTTCACTTCTTTAATGGCCTGTTCAGCCGCGCAGTCGGCCTGAACCACAATTGCCGCATCCGGCGCTCCGGCATGCCGGGCAAGCTCCTGCGGTAAAAAAGCCCGGTTTAGCGCTGGCAGGTCGCGGAGCCAGTCATAGCGCAATAATCCCGGATCCCAGAGATGAAGATGACTGTCGAGCGTTTTCATTTCTGCGCCTTCCCGCCGTTACCTGGCAACACATCCCAGCCGATGTTCAGTACTGGCGCCATCAGGGCGTTAATGTTGTCCAGCAGTTCAGGATCGAGCGGTTGCTCAGACCAGCGGACGTTATCAAGCATGTTATCGGCGCTGGCGGTCCCAATGACGGTGGACGCAATACCATGCTCAGCGGCGGTCGTCAGAGCAAACTGCAGGGCAACCTGCGCGATGTTCACGCCGACGCTGTCGCACAGTTCAGACACGTGGCGACATACGCGCTGGACATCGTCGTGGGCCGGATGCCAGTCCGGCGCACCTGAACGGGTCAGCAGTCCCATTGAGAGTGGGGACGCATTGAGGACGCCAATACCTGCTTTGTTCAACCGCTGCGCTACGGCGCCCAGTCGTCGGTCCTGTAAAGTCCATGTGCAATAGGCCATGACCGTATCGACTTTCTGCTCGCAGGCGACACGTTCGAGTAGCGGCAGGTCGTAGCCGGTGATACCGACGTGGCGGACCACGCCGCTGTCCTTGAGTTCACGAAGCGTCGGCAGCGCTTCATCCAGCAGTTGCGACATCTCTCCGTATTCAATGTCGTGACACTGAATGACATCGATGTAATCACAGCCCAGGCGAGTGAGGCTCTCTTCCACACTGCGTAAGGTGGCTTCGCGCGAGAAGTCCCAGAGGTTGTCGCCATAGCGGCCGACCTTGGTCGCGAGGGTGTAACTTTCACGACGAACGCCTTTAAGCGCGACACCTAATGCCGTTTCGGCTTTCGTGAGCCCGTAGTAGGGGGCAACATCAAAGTAGTTCACGCCATGACTGAGCGCGGTGGCAACAGTCTCATTGGCTTGCTGTTGAGACACCGGATGATAAATGCTACCCAGCGATGCGGCTCCCATCGCGAGAACGGGGACCTGAATTCCTGTGTGGCCCAGCGGTACGGTTTTCATTTTGTAGTCCTTGTTGATTGTTCGGGTTGTGGTGACTGGAGTGTCAGCCTTAGCCCGGCGCGTTCCGGTCTGACATGGGGGCCCTGGGCAATCGTCCAGCTCCCCTTATCGTGCTGTGACTGAATTGCCGTTTCATCAATGGAAATACCGAGTCCGGGTTCATCGCCCAACAGGATGCCGCCATTTTCTATTCGTTGATCCACCTGGAGACCCAACGGGAAATTCAGGTCCTGCACTTCACAACTCAGATGATTGACGACCGAGGCGGCGGCGTGGGCAACGGGGTTGGCGTTGTAGCCGACGGGGCTGACCGGCAGGTTAAACGCCTGCGCCAGATTCGCCACGCGCAGGAAATGGGTAATCCCCCAACACATTCCCGCCTGTAGCACATCGACCGCCTGCGCGTTCAGCAACGGCAGGTACTGCTCTATACCCGTCAGGTTTTCTCCTGTCGCCACCGCGCAGGTTACCTGCTGGCGAATCGCGGCGTGACCGGCGGCATCCCAGCGTCTTACAGGTTCCTCAATCCAGCTCAGATCCAGTGTTTCCTGTAAACGATTGATATAGCGGACAGCCTGTTTGCTGTTCATTGACTCATTGACATCCAGCATCATGACCGGCGAAGGGGTGTTACGCAGATAAACCTCTCTGACCGCCGCAAAGCGTTCCCGGTCCTGCTCAACGTCCAGCCCACCTTTGAGTTTGAATGCGCTGAATCCCCGATCGGCAAAACGTTGATGCAATGCGACCAGCGCATCCAGTGAGAGCGGGTAATCCAGTCCGGACGCATAGCCAGGAACGAACCCCTGCCTGGCGCCAAGCTGCCGCCAGAGCGGTTCTCCCGCGCACTTCGCTTTCAGATCCCATAACGCCATGTCGACAACGCCGATGGCGCCGAAGGTATTACCGGCATGACCACTTTTGAAAACCCAGGCCAGCATGCGATCGTAAAGTGCGGTCACCGCACGGGGATCTTCACCTTCAATCGCCGGGAAGACACGTTCGATGTCGGCATGCCCGCCGAGGCCAATCCCGGTGATCCCTTCGTCTGTTTCCAGCATCAGAACAGGCACTTCGGTCACCCCGGACTCGATGGTGCCGTTAACATCACCAATCGGTCTTTCCCAGTGATGCCAGGTGGTTAGCGTACGCCAGCCTGTAATTTTCATCCGTCTCACTCCTCTGTGTGCTGCACGGTACGTAAATCAATCACCATTCTTCCCTGGATTGTGCCGTCGTCCATTTCCTTGAAAATGGCATTGAGCTCCTCCAGTTTTCGGGGCTGTACGACAGGACGGACGCGCCCGGCAAGCGCATGCTGGAAGGCTTCCGCCAGATCCTGACGCGTTCCCACCAGGCTGCCGACAATCTGGATGCCATCAAGCACCGTCTTGACGATATTCAGCGAGAGTTCACCGGCAGGAACGGCCACGCACACGACTTTGCCACCGGCCCGGACGCTGTTAACCGCCTGATTAAAGGCCGAACGCGCGACTGCCACCACAATTGCTGAGTGCGCGCCGCCCCCCGTTAACGCCTGAATCCGGGCGGGAACATCCTCTTTATTGGGGTTAAGCGTGACGTCCGCGCCGCTTGCTTTGGCCAGTGCCAGTTTGTCATCCTGAATATCAATGGCGATCACGCGGGCATTAAACACATTGCGGGCAAACTGGATCGCCATATTGCCTAAACCGCCTGCTCCCCAGATTGCCAGCCACTGCCCCGGACGGACTCCGGAGACCTGGGCTGCCTTGTAGGTTGTTACGCCCGCGCAGGTAATGCTGCTGGCCACCAGGGGATCAAGACCTTCCGGGACCTTTACCGCGTAATCCGCTTTGACGATGCACTGTTCGGCCATCGCGCCATCGACGCTGTAACCGGCATTTTTCACGTCGCGGCAGAAGGTCTCCCGCCCGCTGACACAGTATTCGCATACGCCACAGCCCTCATAAAACCAGGCAATACTGACGCGATCGCCCACCTTCAGGCTGGTCACGTCGTCGGCAATGGCGCTGACAATCCCGATGCCTTCGTGCCCAGGAATTCGCCCCGGCACCGGGCCAAAATCACCCTGCACGACATGTAAATCGGTGTGGCAAACGCCGCAACATTCCACGTTGACCAGCGCTTCACCGGAGGCTAACGCCCGCACGGCCTGCTGGCGAAATTCCACTTTGCCTGGCTGCGCCTGACTGATTACCGCTGCTTTCATCATCCTGTCCTGTCAGTTAAGTTCCGGTACGAGGTTGTCGACAATCCGCTGGCGCCGTGCAACATAGGCGGGGAGGGGCTGTACGCCAGACGCGTCGGTGAACCAGGCGAAGGGATCGGTGCTGGCGACCAGGGCGAAGTTGGCCCAGGGCTCAAACGATCCGGAACGGATAATCAGCTTGGCTTGCAGGGCTATTTCGTGGCACAGCGTTTCATGGCTCGCGGCGAAAAATTCCGCGCCTGAACCGGTGTAGATCGTTTGTACCTCGCGGTACAACTGCGGATGGCAGTCGCGGACTTCGCTGGCAAAATGCACCTCTTCGACGAAGAGTTCTTTACGCAGCACGCGCAGGATCTCCCGGACGTCAATCTGCCCGGGCCAGAAGCCCAGATCGATTCGGTTCGCGTGCGCCGGAATCGGGAATCCCGCATCGGTAACCAGGACAATATCGGTGTGGCCTAAGGTGGCTAACGCGGCGGCAAGTTCAGGGTGTAAGATTCTGTCGGGTCTCATGTTATGGATTCCTTCGGCTCAGGTTGAATTGCATCCAGGCATCGACATCGCTGCGATATTTATAAGAGGGAACCGTTTCCCAGTCAGAGCAGCACAGTGCCGCCGTGGCGTTAGCAAACAGGACCGCTTCGTTAACGGGTTTACCTTCATCCAGCGCCACAGCAAGGGCGGCGTTAAAACTATCACCTGCGCCGTTGCTATCGACGACGTCTACCAGACAGGGCGGTATCTCCAGCGTCGTATCAGCGGTGTAGACCGCCGCGCCCGCGTCCCCCAGCGTCATCACCACATAGCGGCATCCCGTTTCCAGTAGCCTGTCGGCAACCTCGCGGTTACTCAGCGGATCGTCCGGAGCCAGCCCCAGAGCGACACGAGCTTCCGTTTCATTGGGCGTCAGGAAGTCAACCGCGCTCAAATCGCGTCCGCGAAGATCTCTGGCCGGCGCTGGGTTGAGAATCGTCGTCTTATCCAGCGCTTTGGCCTTTCTTAAACCGTAGAGCGCCGTTTCGAGCGGAATTTCTAACTGGGTTAACACCACGTGGCTGTTTTTAAGTTGCTGCAGCGCGTTATCGACAAGGGCAGGGGTAAAAAGCTTGTTAGCCCCCATATCTACCACAATGACATTGCGTCCTTCTTTGTCCTTAATGATCAGGCCCGCGCCGGTGGGCAGTTCGCTGGTCAGGGTCAGCGCATCAATATTGATCCCTTCTTCCTGCATCAGTTCGATAAACTCATTACCGAAGGTGTCATTACCCACCACGCCGCTGTAGGCGACATCGGCCCCTAAGCGCGCGGCCTGAACCGCCATGTCGGAGCCTTTTCCTCCCCATGTCTGGCGGAAGTCATGTCCGATCAGCGTTTCCCCGGCGAGCGGGATACGTTCAGCGGTCATGACCAGCGCTTTCGCGTAGCTACCGAGAATAAATACACTCATCACATACTCCTTAAATTGTGCAGGGCGTTGTGCCGCTGCGGCCAGCGGCACATTTCGGTTAATAAGCGTTGATGTCGCCAACCAGTCCTTTGACCAGTTCAGGACCGGAACTGGTCCCCACTAATTCAGCACCCGCTACGAACATCTCTTTCATTTTCTCAATCGTATTCACTTTACCGGAGACTTTGACCCGGCAAGGCGCCTGGATGTGAGCTTTGAGAAGTCGCACATCTTCCACCGTTGCGGCGCAACCGCCTTTGCCCCAACCGCTTGACTGTTTCACCCAGTCAATACCGGCTTCATAGGCATAACGGGTAGCTTTGATTTTCATCGCTTCTTCGGTGATGAAACCAAATTCCAGCATGGCTTTAACTTTCATTCCCAGGTCATGTGCGACATGGGTGACTTCCTTCAGCTCACGGAAATAAAGTTCATCCTCACCCCCCAGCAGAAAACCCGGATTGGGTGGAAAATCAAACTCATCGGCACCTTCTTTTGCCAGTTCGCGCACCACGGCAACTTTCATTACGGTGGTGTCGTTCGCCTGCGGAAAGTTCACGGTTGTGGCGACACGAACCCCGGTCCCTTTCAGCACATCTTTGGCAAGGGAGACCCAGCAGGGGGCAATCATTGCCGCATCAAACTGATATTCCATACAGATATTCAGATGCTGGATAAGCCCTTCCCGGGTTAAGTCAGGATTGACGTTCGTGAATTGAATGGCTTTGGCTACCTGACGTGGGTCATTAAAATCGATCATTTACTGCGACTCCTGTTAGCTGAAAAAACATACGTTATGGGCTAAGACCTACTTTAGGGAGGGGGCAGAAAATGTGTGATAGGCAAGAATCCCGGCTATATGGACAGAATTTTCAGGGTGAAATTTTTGCGACATCAGTCGCAATTCCGCACGGCGGGAGGCCATCATGAATGAGGGGAATTAAGACAGAATGCAGTTTTCAGGCGGGAACGCGTTGTTGCTTACATGAGGGCTGGCGTCAGTCCACAGCAAAAAGCGCGGAGGGGGCTTACCGATGCTCCGCGTTTGCTTCTTCAGACTGCGATCAGAGTTGTTTTTCGTACAGGCGATAGCGCTTATAGGCAACTCCGCCGATGCGTTCCAGGATTGTGCGCATCCCGCTGTTTGACTCCAGAATCCAGGACATCTCCAGCGCGTCAATATGGTGTCTGGCAAACGGGCCGCGTAATGCCTCAATTAACAGCAGAGCCATGACCGGGCCAATGCGGCTGAACTGATATTCCTGACGAACGCCCATCAGAGGCACTCGCGCGGTGCGCACGCCGCTCACTTTCAGTCGCCAGAACAGTTTGGCCCAGCCGAAAGGCAACAGCCGACCCTTGAGATCGGCAATCGCCTCATTAATATTCGGCAGGCCAACGATAAAGGCGCAAGGCACGGAATCTATTTCAGCAATGTGAATCATATCGTCCGGAACAAGGAACTTGAGCTGCTCGCCCATGGTGGCGAATTCGTGTTCCGTGAAGGGGACAAATCCCCAGTTGTGTTGCCATCCGGAGTTAAAAATTTCACGCAGAATCTGCATTTCTTCACTAAACCGCTTACGGTTGATGCTGCGGATGGTGACCTTTTGACGCACCTGATCCATCAGTCGGACCAGCGACGGTGAGAAAGATAAATCGGTGCGCTGCATCCAGTAGGCCAGCAGATCGATTCCCTTTGTGTATCCCAGTTGTTCCACATGAGCGCCATACCAGGGTTTCCCGTGCGGCATCAGCGCACAGGGCGGCGTCTCGAAACCATCAACCAGCAGGCCGCTTTCCTGGTTAATGTTCAGGCTAAAAGGTCCGGTGATTTTTTGCGCCCCGGCGGATTTCAGCCATGATTCGGCGGCGGCAAACAGTGCGCTAAAGACCTCGGGGTCGTCGATGGCGTCGATCATGCCAAAATGCCCGGTATCGTCGCCATACCGTTTGCGATGCAGGGTATCAATTTGCGCAGTGATTCGCCCGACGACCCGTCCTGCTTTTTTAGCGACCCAGGCCTGCCAGCGGATATGTTCGGAACCCGGATTTTTCGCTGACAGATGCTCTGCGCGTTCAAAGTGCAGGGGTTCGATCCAACTGGCGTCGGCGCAATAAAGTGAAGAAGGGAAAGAGATAAATGCGTTGAGGTCATGTTTATTCATGACTTTTTGTATCTGAATCATAAACAGCCTTAAATAAAAAGTGCAGAAATAAACATAATTGCATTAACTGCCATACGATGACGTTGTCAGTCGAAAACGAAATAAATTACTGAAAGTATATTTCTTTCTTTTACCACTTAATGCGATTGGCGATAGGACCAGACGATAAAATGTAAAGCAGGAGACGGTCAGGGACGTTAATGATAATTTTCTATATTGTGGGGCGGGTTAAATATTTAGCTGGGTAATATCATAATCATTAAAATTAAAACACGGAAAAATATTTGTTTTGTTGATGATCTTTTGCCAAAAAAAGAAGTACTGTTTAATGATTATTTAATTTATATTATCCTCCGCCGATTATTTGTTTTGTATATCCAGTGATTTTAAATTCAAACATTTTCATGGTGTATATGTCCAATAGAATCTCAACTCATTCTCTTCCTATGCGTTATGCTGACTTTTCAACCCTGGTGGAAGCTCTGGACTATGCCGCTTTGGGAAATGCAGGAATGAATTTTTATGATCGACGCAACCAGCCTGAAGCCGTACTGGAGTATCGCCAGCTAAAAATGCGGGCAAAAGCCGGGGCCAGAAGGTTGCTTTCGCTGAATCTCAAGAAGGGCGATCGCGTTGCGCTGATTGCTGAAACCAGCGTAGGTTTTGTCGAAGCCTTTTTTGCGTGTCAGTATGCGGGGGTGGTGGCGGTACCGCTGGCCATTCCTATGGGGGTTGGACAACGCGATTCTTATTCCGCGAAATTGCAGGGCCTACTTGCCAGTTGTCAGCCCACGGCCATCATCAGCAGTGACCAATGGCTGTCGCTGATAAACGGGGTCAACGAGCATGGCGCGGCAATCCACATTCTCAGCAATGCGCAATTTAATGCGTTGCCGGAAGAGGATATCGAGCTGCCATCACCGTCGCCAGATGATATTGCTTACCTTCAGTACACCTCGGGCAGCACGCGTTTTCCTCGCGGCGTCATTATTACTCATCGTGAAGTCATGTCGAATCTGCGCGTGATTAGCCATGATGGAATCAAATTACGTGACAGCGACCGCTGCGTATCCTGGCTGCCTTTTTATCATGACATGGGGCTGGTGGGCTTTCTGCTTACGCCCGTGGCGACTCAGCTATCCGTTGACTATCTGCGCACACAGGATTTTGCCATGCGCCCACTGCAGTGGCTGAAGTTAATCAGTCAGAACCGCTGCACTGTCTCCGTTGCGCCGCCTTTCGGTTATGATTTATGCCTGCGTCGTATCAATGACAACGAACTTGCCGGGTTGGATCTCTCCTGCTGGCGCGTAGCTGGAGTGGGAGCAGAGCCCATTTCTGCCGGGCAACTGAATCAGTTCGGCGAATGTTTCAAGCACGCGGGATTTGACAGCAAAGCGTTCATGCCGTGCTACGGTCTGGCTGAAAATGCGCTGGCGGTGAGTTTTTCTGATGAAGCCTCAGGATCACAAGTGAACGATGTCGATCGCGACATACTCGAATACCAGGGTAAAGCGATCGCGCCGACGAAAAGTACCCGGTCGATATCCACTTTCGTGAATTGCGGTAAAGCGCTTCCCGGTCACCGCATTGAAATTCGTAACGAAGGTGGGAGTCCACTGCCTGAAAGAGATGTTGGCCATATCTGCATCTCCGGCCCGAGCCTGATGAGTGGTTATTTTCAGGATCCCGTTTCGCAGAAGGAAATCCAGTCAACGGGATGGATGGATACCGGGGATCTGGGCTATCTGCTGGATGGCTACCTGTACGTGACGGGACGTATAAAAGATCTGATCATTATTCGTGGTCGGAATATCTGGCCTCAGGATATTGAGTACATTGCGGAACAGGAACCGGAAATACACTCCGGTGATGCGATAGCATTTGTGACGTCTCAGGAACGGATTATTTTACAGATCCAGTGCCGGGTCAGTTGTGAAGAACGCCGGGCGCAGATTGTCCATGGCCTGACCGCACGGGTACAAAGCGAGTTTGGCGTATCTGTCAGCATCGAACTCTTGCCGCCGCACAGTATTCCACGGACATCATCCGGGAAACCGGCGCGCGCGGAAGCGAAAAAACGCTATCTGAATCTCTTCGCTGAGACGCTTAACTCTCCAGTCCCCGTGCCGGGATATTCGCAATGAGCACCACGGTTGCGGTGACAGGCGGAACCGGGTTTATCGGGAGGCATATCATTGATGACCTGTTGTCTCGCGGTTTTGCCGTTCGGGCGTTAACCCGAACGGTTCGCCACGACGCGAGCGATAATCTTGTCTGGATCCGGGGTTCGCTGGAAGACAGTGAGGCACTGGCGCAACTGGTCGCCGGAGCGGAACACGTCATCCACTGTGCAGGGCAGGTTCGCGGACACAAAGAAGCGATCTTCACCCGCTGCAATGTTGAAGGCAGCCAACGACTGATGCAGGCCGCGAAAGAGAGCGGCAGTTGCCGACGCTTTCTGTTTATCTCGTCGCTTGCAGCACGTCACCCGGAACTCTCATGGTATGCAAACTCCAAATTTGTCGCAGAACAGCGGTTAACGGCGATGGCCGCAGAGATTACGCTGGGGATTTTTCGTCCTACGGCTGTGTATGGACCCGGTGATAAAGAGTTAACTCCGCTGTTTCGCGCGATGCTGCGCGGTTACCTTCCGCGTTTTGGCGCTGCCGAAAACCGGTTGTCATTTTTACACGTGAGCGATTTAGCTCAGGCTGTCAGTCAATGGCTTATAGCCGACCGGACGCCGGTTTATCCTTATGAACTCTGCGATGGTGTTACTGGTGGCTATAACTGGCAACGCATTCAGGACATTGCGGCCGCAGTGCGTAACAGGCCAGTTCGCACCGTCACCATTCCATTACCGTTACTCACATTGCTTGCCGACGCGAGTACGTTAATCAGTCTGTTTGCCGGAAAAGAGCCGATGTTAACCCGGAGTAAAGTTTGTGAATTAATCCACTCAGACTGGTCGGCAAATAATAAATGTCTGTGTGAGAAAATAAACTGGTTTCCCCGGATTAGCCTGGAATATGCGTTACGGCAGGGGCTATTTTAATTATTTATATTACAGGTATGTTATTTTCTATGTTAAATCATGAAGAAGTAATGGATTACACCCTTTATTGTTTGCAGGGTATGGTCGAAAGCAGCGTAGATATCCATCCTGACAGCGATCTGGTTAATGACCTTGGGCTGGAATCGATTAAAGTTATGGATTTATTAATGTTGCTGGAAGATAAATTCGATATCTCTATCCCTATTAACATTTTGCTGGATGTCAGAACCCCTGCGCAATTAATGGAAGCGTTAATCCCTTATCTGGAGAGTATCAATGAGTCTTTATGATAAATTCTCGCGCCTGGCCAGCGAGCGGGAACAATTTAGCATGGCGGGGATTAACCCATTTGGCACTTGTATCGATGAGGTGTTTTCCGCAACGGAAGGACGGATTGGCAACCAAAAAATTATTCTGGCGGGTACGAATAACTATCTGGGACTCACCTTTAATCCACAGGCGATTACCGAGGGACAGGCCGCTTTAGCCAGGCAGGGGACAGGCACGACCGGTTCGCGAATGGCGAATGGCAGCTATGGACCACATTTAGCCTTAGAACAGGAGATTGCCGATTTTTTTGACCGGCCATCGGCCATCGTCTTCTCCACGGGCTATACCGCGAATTTGGGGATAATCAGCACGCTTGCCAGTCACAATGCCGTGGTATTACTGGACGCGGACAGCCACGCCAGCATTTATGATGCCTGTGCGTTAGGTGGCGCTGAAATTATCCGCTTTCGCCATAATGACGCGAAAGATCTCGAGCGGCGCATGGTGCGCCTTGGTGAGCGCGCCAAAGACGCTATCATCATTGTTGAAGGCATTTACAGCATGCTGGGCGACATTGCTCCACTGGTCGATATTGTTGAGATCAAAAAACGGTTGGGTGGTTTTTTGATCGTCGATGAAGCCCATTCCTTTGGCGTGATGGGCGCGAAGGGACGGGGACTGGCGGAAGCCGCCGGTGTGGAGCAGGATGTCGATATTATTGTGGGAACCTTCAGTAAGAGCCTGGCTTCTATTGGCGGTTTTGCCGTGGGCGCACAGGGCATGGATGTCCTGCGTTACGCCAGTCGTCCTTATATTTTCACCGCATCACCTTCGCCGTCGAGCATTGCAACCGTCCGCTCAGCGTTAAAAACGATCGCAACACAACCGGAGTTGCGGCAAAAGCTGTGGGATAACGCAGCGCGACTGTATGAAGGGCTTGAGAAACTGGGTTATGAGCTGAGTTCGCACATCAGCCCTGTGGTGCCGGTGATTATTGGCGCAAAAGAAGAGGGACTGCGTATCTGGCGCGAACTGATCGCCGCTGGTGTTTATGTGAATCTCATTTTGCCACCGGCGGCACCCGCCGGGATCACGTTGCTGCGCTGCAGTGTCAATGCCGCGCACACCTACGAGCAGATTGATGCGATTATTCAGGCCTTTGCACAGCTGAAAAAATAATGCGCTCTACGCAGCAGGTATTCTTCCTGAGAATACCTGCTGCAACTTCTTCCCCTGCGCCTCACGCCGTCTGATGAATGTTGCGATCTCAGGGTTGGCGATCGAATCGATAAACCAGTATTAATGCCACCGCCAGGAGCAATATTGGCGGTGCCAGCGTGGTCAACTGTACGTTCAGGGAATAGAGCAGTCCCAGATTGACGATGATCTGGTCGCAGACGTAAGTCAGTAGGCCAACGATCACGCCGACGGCCAGTCGACTCCCCAGTCCGGGAGCGCGGGGGGCGCTAAAGGTGAACGGGATTGCCAGTAAAATCATCGCCAGGATCAAAAGCGGATGTCCCAGCTTTAGCCACAACGCCAGCGTAAATTCGAGACTGGGTTGACCTGTACTCTTCAGGTAGGAAATATAATGATCGAGTTGTTTAACTGAAAAACTGTTGCTGGGTAGGGTGAGTTCCTCAAGACTCATGCCCGCGAACAGGGATGACCACACGACGTTCTCTTTCGTCTCGGTTGTCTCCTTGCCGTTGCTCCACTCTTTCTGATTGACGCCCTCAAGCCGCCAGGTACCGTTATCTGAAATGGTGGCGGTTCGGGCATAAATATACCGTTGCAGAGAGCGGTCCGCCCGGTAATAAAACAGCTCAATGCCCTCTGGCTGATGATGCGCATCCAACGATTTTACCGTCACAAACTCATTGCCGCGCCGGGCCCACAGAATGTTTCCTGCCGTATCGTGATTGCTATAGCGCGTTTTAATCTGCAACGCCTGCTGCTGCATCGGCGAGGCAATCCATTCATCAATGGCGCCGAAGGTAACGATGAGCATCAGTCCCGCACTTAGCGTCACCATGGCGATTTTGAAAATTGAACATCCCGTGGTGCGTATGGCGGTTAATTCCCCGCTTTTCGACAACTGTCCCAGTCCGACAATGCCATCGAGCAAAGCGATAAAGGGACCAAGATCGATAAGGGTCCTGGGCAATGTCATCAACACGACCATCACCGCCTGCGTCCAGCGATATCCGCATGGACTCACATCATCGAGTTCGCCGATCAGATTAAAGGTGGTAAACAGGGGGAGTAGTAACCCTGCAGCAGCCGCAAATCCTAAAAAGAGATTGCGTATTATATAGCGACTGAAGATGCTCATTTATGCGTTTTCCACCGCAGCGTGCCGTCGCGAATCAACAGAATCACCAGACCTGCCAGCATGAGCAGAGGAATCAGCCACAGTCCTGGCGTGACGGGAAACGCCCCGTTGGCAACCAGCGTCCGACATATATTGCCGCCATAAAAAATGATGACGAATAAGAGCGTGAGCGGGAGCAGCGTGGAAAACCGTCCCTGACGCGGCCTGACGCGGCTTAACGGAACGGCCAGCAGCGCCATGAACAGCGCGCAGGCTCCGCGACTTTCCCGCCATTGCCGTTCAGCGGTATCCGCCGGGTCTGAGGAACGAGCGAGCGTCTGTATGGATTTCGCCTTCCGTTTGACCTCGTCATTGTGATCGAACGGTTTCAGATTCAGTCTGAGATTGCGGAAAACTTGCTCGTTATCATCACTACCCTGATGATCCAGGACATAGGCGGTACCGGAGTGCAACATTATTGAGGGCGTGGTGGGGGAGGGATCAACAACGTCCACGCTGTTGGCCCTGAAGATACGGGTTTTATTGTCAGAGGCGGTGTAGATCAGCGCATCATTCAGATGTGCCGCGTCGGGGTCAATCTGACGGGCGAGGATCATCCGCCCATTGTTGTTGACGTTAAACTTTCTTGCCTGCAGATGACGGACATCCAGCTCTGACTGCGACTGTTGTTCTAACTGATAAATTTGCGCGTAAGCCCAGGGGCGGCCGTACAGGGACAGTAGCGTCACCAGAATACTCAATGGAATGGCGAGGAACATCACGGCGCGATAAAGGCGTGAAGGCGTGGCGCCAGCGGCGGCTATCGCCGTAATTTCCGAATCGGTATACATCTGACCAAGGGTGACGCCGACGGAAACATACAGACCAACGGGGAGTAGCATCTCCAGCGCAATCAACACCTTATAGAAGACAACATTCAGCACAACGCCGAGGGCTAATGTCCCGTTGGCCGCTTCGGTCAGGTAGCGCTGTGCGCAATAGCAGGCGAAAATAAAAATCAGAAAGCCCACAAGTGTCATCACCAGTCGACAAATGCCGGTCATGATGTAGTGTTCAATTAATTTCATCACAGGCCTGGCGATTCGTTAACCATCTTTTGTACCATCGCAATGACCTGATGCACCTCTTTCGGCGTCAGATCGCCATCTTTGGCCCACAAAACGCGGCCCTCTTTATCCAGCACCAGAATGGTTGAACTCATCTCATTGAGTTGCCAGGTTCTGCGCCCCAGCCCGCTGCTGTCGATGATAAATTGCGCCCACGGGTAGCGGCGTTTGTTTTTTTCTATCTTGCCGAGGACAAAGAAACCAGAGCCAAAGATCACATCATCGGTATTCACGATGGTGGTCGGTTGAAAGCGATCCAGAGGGAAATTGGCGGCCTTAACGGCTTTAATCAACATTGCGTTTTTCTTTTTTGCTGATTTTCGCCCGGCGATATACTGAACAATGCGCACCTTTCCCGCCAGTTCACCGCTATTCCAGCTTCGGTAGCTAAACGTATCGCGATTATCCAGCAGCAATTCGCCGCGATCCGTAATGACAATCGGCTTAACCGGCTGGCCGTCGACAAAGTTATGCGCTGACGCCAGCCACGGTGAGAGCAGAAGTGAAATCATCAATAATCGACGTAGCAGCATCGCAGATCCTTTATTTCGCTGAGTTGAGATGGGGAATCCTGTGCCGGACAATCTACAGAGGATAACGGGCGAGCCATTGCTCGATACGTCCGCGAATATCGCCATTCAGGGCGCAGGGCGCGTCGTACGGTGTTCGCATTTCCATTGCATCAGCCACCATCTCATCATGTCGGTCTCCCATCAGACCGTTAATCGCAGCCAGAAAGCGGGAGATGGCGCGAGCATCGTGATTGTCGGGATCGAGAGAACGTAACGTGTCGAAATAAGAAACCTGCTGACTGATGATTTTTCGCATGGTGTGGAATTCACTACCTGTCAGTTGCGGTTGGGCCAGCAGATCCCGTAGCGTGCGCATTTGCGCCTGACAATAGGTTGTAAATCCGCTGGCCGTCTCTGGCTGACTGTGGCGCAAGGAATACTGGACGACCCACCAGACGGGACGACTCAGGTAAAGACGCAGGCGCTTTCCATACGTGGCAATAATCGTTTTATTCCCGTTACGAAACCCGTCCTGGAAGTGGCCGAGAAAAACGGTGGTTTTGCTAAATAAACGGCCGGCCTGGTGGTTCTTGCGATAGAGACGTAGCGCAAAACGTAAATGCTTATAACGCGCGCGAATGAATTTGTACTGCATCCGTTCGTTATCTGACAGCTCGCCGCCGCGTAATTGCTTCAGCACCAAACGCAGTAAGTCCGTGCGGGTAAAACCTTCCTCCCAAAACTGCAGGCACAGATCATAACAGCGACGGATATTATCCTCGGTGCAGTAGGTTTGAACACGCTCCGGTAGCGTGGCATGGCGATCAACGATGTCGTCTTCTTCCACCGCCCCAAACAGGTGCTGGAGAACGTCTGGCGAGAATTTTTCGTGCGTCATGAGTGAGTCTCTTTGCCTGCGGTAAATGGTAAGCGCTGGCGATGGCGATAGGCGTGTAGCGTTGGGATCAGGGAAAGCAGCACATCCAGGCATTGTCCGGCGAAATAAGCAAAAGCCGCGCCGATTACGCCAAAGAGATGCGACAGCCCTGGCAGCAGGACAATGTAGGCGAGGGAAGCCAGGGTCTGTGCGGTCAGAAAAGCCCGCTGTTTACCGGACATAAGCAGCAGCGATTCCTGAGGAAAACCCAACATCGATACGATAATTGCGCCAAGCATGATCTGGATGAGGTCATACGCCTGGAGGTATTTAACGCCAAAAACCAGCGAAATGAGCGGCTTACCGACAATCACCACCGCAAGCGCTACGACGATTCCAATCCCACCGGCCAGCAGCGCTGATTTCATTCCCAGTCGCCACGGTTTTTTGCTGCGCGGATCTAAGCGCATCACTTCGGGATAAAAGCTCTTTGCAAGCAACTGCGCGGGCGTTCCTGTCGCATCGAAAAAAGTCATCGCAATTTTAAACAGCCCGGCGGCGGCAGGACCGAGAACGACCCCCACCAATACCGTGCTGCATGAGTTGCGTGCAGACCAGATCGTGTGGGCAAAGTTGGTTGCCCAGACAAAATTCCATGCGCCTTCAAGGCGGCGCGCTGATTCAAACAGTTGCGGGCGTAGCGCACCGTGAATATTCCGGCTACGCAGTTCGCGCGCGGCAAACCACCAGTACATTGTGCCGCCGACCAGGCTGGAGGCGTACCAGGTGATCACAAAACCGGCAAACCCAAAATCGCCGAAATACGCGATAACGCTGCCCAGCGCGCGCAAGAAAGGTTTGGTGGCCTGCTGTACGGCAATCAAATCAAAACGGTTCACCGCCCGCAAAATCCCCGTTGGGGTGGATGAGGCCATTGAAGGGATCAGTGTGCAGTACAGCATTGCCAGCCAGAAGCTATCGGCGTCGAGGCCTAATGAATGCGAGAGAAACGGCAGTAACCCCATCCCGCAAAGGATCGCCGCCGCGCCGCTGGCGATATCCAGGCTGAAGGAAAAAGAGATCACATCGCGGAACTGCTGCAGATTATTGTTTTCCAGCGCGGGTGTCCCGTACTGAACGACCAGTTGCCAGGTCTGGAATTTGGCAAAATCGCTAATGGCTTTGGTGTACGACTGAACAATGACCAGCACGCCGAACATCGCCGGCGTCATCCCTTTACCGGCGCAGGAAAGCGCCAGTAGCCCCAGCAGGGCGCTCACCACATTACTGGAGCCTAAATAGGCGCTATTACGAATGATGGTGCGAAACGCGCCATCAGCAAACCACTTTTTCATGGGAGAAAACCCGCCAGACCTGGTTAATCATCACTCAGCAGGAGCAAACCCGCCCAGCATAAAATCTCAGGCCGGTGACGTGCGCAGTGCCTGAGTTCAGAGATTATTTCGCTATGGGTGCTCCCCGATTTCGGGCAGGACGCTGGCGTGTTGCGCTAAAACGCGCCTGCGCTGAGAATCCCGGGCCATAACGGAGGCGGCTGCCAGCGCTTTTTCCAGCACCTCGCGGTAGGGGGCTCTGGAATCCAGATCGAAAATTCTCGCGCCGTTGTAGGTGATCTTCATCATGACGTCGATTTTGTCGCGCAGCTCGTTGTAGTCGTGGTCGGGCTTACGGGAAAATGCGGTATCAATATCGATATCAAGACGAATGATGAGTTCAGGACGATATAACGCCATTTTCTGATACAGGCGGGATTCGCGTTTCGCCATGCGGTTTTTCACCCAGCCCGTCGCGCGTTCGACGCCAATCCCCGGTCCGTCATAATGGAAACCGGAAATTTCGGCCTGAGGGTAACGATCGCTAATCACCAGCACGCCGCTTTGCGCCAGTCGCCGGACCTTGCGTAAGTTAGCCATCCGGCGTAGTGAGAACCCGTACATAATTAACGCCGCCCAAAGTGCGGGAGCCTGGGTACTCATGCTCTGCGTTTTTGACGATTTGGCCGCCAGTCGTCGTTCAAGCCATCTCCCGATAAGCGGCAGACGTTTGATTTTGTCGCCATCTTCTCCGGAAACCAGTCCCAGGTAGCGGCGTTCAGTCACCCACCTTTGCTGCAGGTTTTTCACCAAATCCGCGGTTAACGTGGATTTACCGGTGCCATCGCAGCCCACCACAGCAATCAGTCCCGGAATATATTCCGCTAATGGTCCGTTCTGGGAGCTTACGTTCTCTGTGTCCATGTCGTTCCGTCTTAAAAAGGACTCGGAAATCCGATCCGGTGATCGCGAAGAGAGGTCTGAATTGAGCGTAATGACGCAGTAAGAATTTTATCCGCCGGCTCCCGACCGTTCAGTTCGAGGATTGTCGCCCCGTTGAACGTCAGATGCGGCGTGACCGCGATCTTCTCGTGGAGCACGGCAAGGGGATGATCAGGCTTACGTGAGAAGGCGGTTTCTTCATCGATATCCAGCCGGATCAACAGCAGAGGCCGCCAGGAGGCCATCCACTGGTACAACTGGCGTTCACGGTCTTTCAGGAGTCGTACCCACCGATTGCCGCCAGCCGTTTTGGCTAACTGCGGTCCGTCAAAGCGAAAACCGGGCACTTCCGCCTGGGGATAACGATCGACGATGAACAGCGTGCCTTGCCGACTCTGGATTAGCATGCTGCGGAATTTGTACGCTCTCCAGCAAGAGAGCAGGAAGATCACCAGCGCCGTGATGTTTCCTGGCGGCGCAGAGGGGCGCTGGTGTACGCGTGCCGCTTTTTTTCGCAGATAACGACCCAGCAATGTCCCGACAACAGGCAAATGTTCAATCCATTCGCCAATACGACCAGAGGACTGCCCGAGATAAAGCTGTTTTGTTGGCAGTTGTAAAGCCAGATGCGAGGTCAGGCTGGCTGCCAGGGTTGATTTACCTGAACCATCGCAGCCGACTATAGCAATCACCCGTGCAAAAGGGGGATTTATAGTGGGAATAGTATATTGGCTCACGAAAGTTCCAGTTTAAATAATTAATTGATGGTGGCGGTTGAGTGCCAAGAATATCTGTTCAATAAAGTTGTGACAATGGCTAATTGTCGTTTTAGTATTAACAATTATATCCGGAAGGAGAATCGGATAATAAATTATTCATGGTGGGTATATTTATTTAAAGGTGTATTTATGGAATCAATTAAACCTCCGCTAATAGCCGTTATTGGCAGCGATGGTTCGGGGAAAACAACGGTCTGCGAACATCTTGTTATCTGTTTGCAGAAATATGGCCCGACTGAAAAAGTTCACTTAGGTAAGCAGGCAGGAAATGTAGGACGCGCCGTGGTTAAATTACCGTTAATGGGTAATTCATTAGGTAAAGTTATTGAGCGTAATAAAGTTAAAACTGCAAAAAAATTACCTGGAGCGATACCTGCATTAGTAATTATGTCTTTCGTTGCGCGTCGGTTACTGCGGTTTCGCCATATGCTGACGTGTCGTCGGCGGGGCTTAATTGTGTTAGCCGATCGCTACCCTCAGATACAAATCCCCGGTGCCTATGATGGTACTGTATTTCCTGCCAGTGCAGACGGGAGTCGCTTCGTTAGTTGGCTGGCCGAACAAGAACGCTCGGCGTTTCGCTGGATGGCCAGCCATAAACCGGATTTAGTGATAAAACTGAATGTTGATCTCGACGTTGCCTGTGCACGTAAACCCGATCACCGTAGAGAAGCGCTGGCAAAAAAAATCGCGATAACACCACAGCTGACCTTTGGTGGCGCGCCTCTGGTTGATATTGATGCGAATCAGCCGCTGGATGATGTGCTGGCGGATGCGGAAAAAGCGATAGCCGAGTTTATGACTGACCGTGGCTATCATCACACTGACGGTAATCAGTCCGCAGTTAGCTTTCATCCTCAGTAAGTCGTCATGCCCAGTCTGGCGAGCTGGGCATTCTCAGGCACATTCCGCTTCGCTGAGCCGTCAGTGGACTCAGAGAAGTTGCAGGGAAGCCCAGTACAGAAACCCGGACAGTAAAATCGCCGCTGGCAATGTGAATACCCAGGCCATCGCGATGCTGGTGACAGTTTTCCGCTGTAATCCGCCGCCGTCGACAATCATCGTTCCCGCCACGGCGGAAGAGAGCACATGCGTAGTAGAAACCGGCATCCCGATATAGCTGGCAAGACCTATGGAGAGCGCCGCTGTGATTTGTGCGGACATCCCCTGGGCATAGGTCATACCTTTCTTACCAATCTTCTCGCCAATCGTGGTTGCCACGCGACGCCAGCCGATCATCGTCCCCATGCCCAACGCCAGCGCGACGGCCATGATTATCCAGATCGGCGCATATTCAATGGTGCTCAGCATATCGGTTTTCAGTTTTTTCAACAGATGTACGTCGCTACGGCTGATATCCGGCAGCTTTGCCACTTTATCTGCCGTATCGGAGATGCACAGCATGATGCGTCGTAACTGACCGCGTTGCGGCACGCTTAATGCGTCGTAACTCTCCAGGTTGGCTGGTAACAGTGTTTTGACGCGACCAAGAGCATCCATCGTATTCGCCGGATGGCAATGAAATTCGGTTGTCGGTGTGGTATCCGCTGTCGGAGCAGTAAGCGATTGAGCCTTGTCAGCCACCTGTTTTATCACGCCAGGGTGTTGCCGAAAGTACATTTCAAGATTGCCGACAGCATCACGCGTGCGGGTGATTTCGTAGCCTGATGCGCTCATGTTCACCACGAAACCGGCTGGCGCAATCCCCACCAGCACCAGCATCACCAGGCCGATCCCTTTCTGACCATCGTTTGCGCCGTGAGAAAAGGCTACGCCAGCCGCTGAGGAGATGAGCGAAATACGTGTCCAGAATGGCGGTTTCTTTTTACCGCCTTTCTTTTTCCGTTCTTCAGGAAGGCGGTGGATGCGATCGCGTTTTTTGGTGCCGCTCCAGTAGCGACGCAGCAGAAAGATCAGGCCGCCTGCAATCACCATTCCGACGACGGGAGATGCAATCAATGAAGCAAAGATATTGACTACCGCCGGGATGTTTAACGCATCGACTACCGAAGTCCCGGTCATCAGCGCGTTGGTGAGCCCAATCCCAATAATCGCGCCGATCAGGGTATGAGAACTGGAAGCCGGTAACCCGAAATACCAGGTTCCCAGGTTCCAGATAATCGCCGCCAGTAACATGGAAAAAATCATCGCGAGGCCATGTGACGACCCCATATTAAGCAGCAAATCTGTGGGTAGCATATGTACGATGGCATAGGCAACGCTGAGCCCACCCAGCAGGACGCCAAAAAAGTTGAACACCGCCGCCATCATCACTGCCAGTTGGGGCTGCATGGCACGGGTATAAATGACGGTCGCGACCGCATTAGCGGTGTCGTGAAATCCGTTTATGGCTTCGTAAAACAGGACAAAGACCAGCGCAAGTAAAAGCATCAAGCCGGTATATAAATCCAGACCAGCAAATAAATGTAGCATAGGGAATATACCGCCATTTTGAAGAGACGAACGGGCGCATTATCAGTGACTTTAGCGATTCGGGCAAAGTGAAATATCATCTTTTTTTGATATGGCATCCGTAATACGTTATGTTCGTGGCGATTATTTTATCTAATTTCAACTGGATAGACGATAATTTAGCAATGAGCATCGTGTTTTTCTCATGTTAATAATGAAATGAATGTGAGTCAGTCATTGTGTGAATCTGCATAGATTCTCAACAATATAAAAACGGAGGTTATAAAAAATTTATAAATATTTATTTTGTGAATAATTGAAAAGGGTAAATCCCGTTTTGTGGTGAGGCCCTTCAGGTATATAATTATTTCTGCCATTCAGAATCTTGTAGGTTTAGATAAGGGACCGGATAAAATGGATTTCAGGTCAATAATATTGTCGTGTGTAACCCTCTCTATTTTGGTGGGTTGTGCCTCGCACTCACCCATTGATGCGAAGAAAACCACATTGCAGGCGGAGAGTACCAGCCGAAATACGACGTCACCCTCCTGGCTGACGGACAAAGATATTTTCGGCAATGAAACCACGCTGGCGGTCTCTGAAGACGATATTCAGGCGGCACTGGCAGAGGACAATTTTCGCGTACCGCTGAACTCACCCGTCATTCTGGTACAGTCCGGCAATCGGGCGCCAGAGGCGGTCATGCAACAGGAAATGAGCCGCTATTACACGGTCGCGATGTTCTCCGGCATCCCGGACAGGCAAAAAAAAGCGATCTGTAGTAAAGACAAAAGCAAAGACGAGAACCAGGACGCAGCGGTTGCTGAGAATACTAACTGGATGCAGGCGCTACGTTACATTGCGGCGAAAGGGCATCAGAAAGCGATTATCGTTTATCAGGAGACGTTGCAGTCCGGTAGATTTGATGCCGCGTCCAAAAGCATGGTCTGGTCGGATTATAAAGCAGGGAAACAGCCTGACAGCACATCGCTGCGCTATCTGGTGCGTTTCACGCTGGTGGATGTCGCGAGTGGCGATTGGGCCACCTGGTCACCCTCCAATTATGAGACCAAAATGCTGACTCCGCAGCCAGGACAGAAGGCAACTGCAGACACAGTGACGGAACAGCAGATTGTGCAACTTAAGCAACAAACGTATGCCGTAATGGTTAAGGACCTGGTGGCGCGTTATCAGTAACAAACCGAGCTTTCAGAGGCTGGTTGCGGGCCGGACAACAGATTCCGGCCTTCCTTTCCACACTGGCGTGGAGAAGACTCGACCTTACGGTCTCAGCGTACAGGTCGATTCTGTCAGGTAAAACCGTCCATCAACTTATTCACTCACATAGAGTGAATTACCCCGATAGCCGATTCGGTGTGAAAGCTCCAGCGCAGCGGCTGAGATCATTCTCCCCAGTTGCTCTATTTTTTGCCGATCGTCCTTCACTTTAGAAAATAAACTGGCGACGCTGATGGCTGCGCTAACGTGTCCGTGGAGGTTGTACACCGGCGCTGCGAGGCAAAAGACTTCGCTGTTATGTTCTCTGTCATCAACCGCATAACCTTGCTGTCTGGCCTGGGCGAGTATAGACATAAACTGTGCTTCATCCGTGATGGTATAGGGGGTAACCGGTTGCAGACCACCGGTTCGTTTTAATATGGCGCGTACCTCGTCATCGGGCAGAGTGGCGAGAATGGCTTTACCCAGCCCCGTACAGTACAGCGGGTTACTGGAGCCAATACGCGCCGAGGTTCTGACGGAATTGGGGCTTTCAATCTTGTCCAGGTACACCAGCTCATCCTTATTGAGAATCGCAAGGAAGGCCGTTTCGCCTGCGGTTTCAACCAGATTTTCCAGCGTGGCGTGGGCGACATCGCGAAAAGGCGTTCTGTCGAGATAGTGAGCGCCGGTCTGGAACAGTTTCATGCCCAGCCTGAACGTTTTCTGTTTTTCGCTGGTCTGTTCCAGATATCCTTTTTCCAGAAGGGTATACAGAATATCGAAAGTCGTACTTTTCGGGATGGCCAGAAATTTGCTGATCTCTGAAATGGTGAGATCTTCTTTGCTCTGCGCAATCAGCTCCATGATTTCCAGTGCCCGCGCGACAGAGCGGTTAATCTTCTCAGACACGTTCTTCCCTCACTGTAGTTTTAATGAGCCGCAGTATAGCCAGGCGGACTTCATGAACACAATGAAGGAAAAACGCGCAAGGCAATGCGCCGGGGTCATTTACCGCGGCTTGTTATCGCGAAAAGCCCGGATAAATGCCTCGGCCTGTCGGGTGATTTTTTCCCATTCGCCATCGTTTACCCACTGTTTGTTTGTCAGCGCACTGCCGACGCCGACCGCAAACGCGCCCGCGCGGGCAAAGCTTGCTGTATTTTCAAGCGTGATACCACCCACCGGGATCAGCGCGAGATTATCCAGCGGTCCCTGGATCTCTTTCAGATAATCGATGCCCAGGCTGTTTGCCGGAAAAAGCTTCAGCAGATCCACGCCAAGGCGACAGGCCTGGAGGATTTCGGATGGCGTCATCACCGCCGGAATCATCAGTCGTTGTTTCTCATGGACCATAGAGATGACGTCGGGATTGAAATCGGGCGACAACACAAAATCAGCGCCGGCATCGATCACCAGTTGCGCCATCACGGGATTGATGACGGTACCGGCACCCACCTTCATCTTGTCTCCCATTTTCGTTTTTAGCGCAGTGATGCTTTCCAGATAACGCGTGGAATTGCACGTCACCTCTATTACCTCAACGCCACCTGCATATAACGCTTCAGCCAAAGGCAAAACAGATTCAGGCTCGATACCGCGCACGATGGCAATCAGTCCGGTCTGTTCTATAGCGTGAATAACGCGATGTTTAATCATTGATAACCTCTGTAAAAAGTCAGGGAGATTTCCCCCCTGACGGTATTATTCTTCTACTTTTACCGGCTCTTTTACGATGAACCAGTAACACAGTGCGGCGCAGGCCGCGATGATCCCACCGCTGACGAAGGCCAGGGTGTAAGAGCCAGTGACATCAGCAATCAGGCCAGTGGCAAGGGGGGAGAGCGATCCGGCAAAATAGCCGCCGAAGTTCTGGATACTGCCGACTGACGCCACCATGGAGGAGGGGGCAACGTCGCCAGGCAGCGCCCAGCCGGTTGCGGAGAGCGCGGAAAGCAGCGCCATTGCAATCACCAGCAGCGTTAATGTGGCAAATAGGCCATCCACCATCGGCACGGCAATGACCGCAATACCCGCGAGTAACGCAGAGATACTGATGGTGACGCGTTTTGCTTTCAGTGAGTCGGTAAAGATATTTTTATCGATTAACCATTTGGAGATGTATCCCCCCATAATGGCGCCGACAATACCGCCGAAATAAGGAATACTGGCATAGATCCCTAACTCTTTAAGCTGAATGTTCTGAGTTTTCATCAAATAAAGCGGCAGGAATGTGGTGAAAATATTCATCATCCACACATAGCAAAACCAGCCTAATATCATCCCCCAGATGCAACGGTATTTGAATAAACCGCCCCAACTGATTTTCTCTGCATCACCGGTCAGTTTTTCTGCGGTGCCACCGCCGCCTTCCTTAATATAATCCAGTTCTTCTTTAGTGATACTCGGGTGTTTTTCCGGCTGGTGATAAGCAAAAATAAAGAACACCACGAAGACCAGGCCAATGGCACCGGCAATATAAAATAAAGAACGCCAGCCAAAAGGTACGATAATGGCCACCAGAATCGGCGGAGCAATGGCCGGGCCCCATTTCGACGCAGCATCCCAGAAGCCTGTCGCCAGCGCACGCTCTTTCTTAGGGAACCATGAGGCCGTGATTTTGGCCGCGCCGGGCCAGCAGGGGGCTTCGGTAATGCCTAAAATTCCGCGTGCGAAAATCAGGGTCATCATATTGCTGCATGCCCCCGTCAGCATCGTGGCGCCGCTCCATAATGCGACGGCCCAACCATATACTTTCTTAGGACCAAAGCGGTCAACCAGAAAACCGGCCGGGAGTTGGCACAATGCGTAAATTAACGCGAATACCGATCCCAGAAGCCCAATATCCGTGTTAGACAGATTCAGTTCTTTCATCATATCGGGCGCGGCGATGGATAAACTCGCGCGATCCAGATAGTTAATTATCCCGCCGATTAATAAGAGGAAAACAACAAACCATCTTTTACCGCCTCTTTTTTTGACTACGGCACTTTCTTTTACGGTTGTGTTCATAACGTAAACCTTTATTTTTGTAGGGTACAAAGGAGTTAAATAATGTTTTTCCGTTTCGCCAACGCCAGTAATCCCTCTGCCGATAAGGATTTATTTTCCGGCGCGACGGTTATTTTTCCGTTAAACCACGGGTCATGATCGATTAAGGTGGCGAACGCGAATTTAAGAACCTCTTTACCGCACACCACAATGTGCGTATCCGGCGGACAGTCAAAGGCCCGACTGTTTTTGACGGCCTGAAGATCATCCTGCAAGACGGCGCCGAGCAGTACGTTCGCTTTCTGGTTCAGCGATAAGGAAGCAAACATGTCCAGCACGCGAACCGAGAAACAGGTGCGGGAAAGCCCGGTCTGCAGACACTGGCGGGCCCCTTGTAATAACGACGGGCTGTCGATGTCGGTCGCGAATTGATGCTGCAACGAGCTGGCCAGGATCGTGTGCCGGGTAATCACTTCCAGAAGCTCACCGCCCATGGTGGTCACGCAGCCTTCGATGCGATTCTGCGCATCAATTTTGACAAATTTGGAATGCGACCCCGGTAAAATAATCAACGCTGGCCCACGGATATCAAGGCTACTGAGTACGCCAATCGCTTCCGTTTCTTCGCCACGCATCATGTCCATCTGCTCGACGTTATCGAGTGAGACGGCGTCTTTGTGATTGCGTATGCCAGGAACAAACCAGATGGGGTCATCGCTAATCTCTGGCAGATGCGCGGGGGTCATACCCTCCGCCAGTTCTTTTAACCCGGCGGGAGCGACAAGGTGGGGGATCTCACATAAACCCACGTTGGAGGTAATCATCCCGGCGGAGAGGTAAATTACCTTCGCGTCGCGAGGGATGCCGGCTTTTTGCTTTACCTCCTGGACGGCATCGCTGACGCCTTGCATCAACGTGGCCGTGCTGCCGGTAATGGCGGTGTCGCGAACGCCTGCGGAACGCGCCGCTTCAGCCAGTAATGTTCCGTCCTGCCAGGCGCAGACGCGGGTATTGGTGGTCCCGGTATCGATGGTAATAATGGTCATCTTGTTTTCACCTTACTGCGGGTTATTTTGTATTGCGCGGGCGATGGCGCTCGCTCCGGTTATTGCCAGCATATCGATACTTTCCGCATCGGAAATAATGTGGAAATGCGCATTACGCTCTGCATAATGTGAAAAGATATAATGGTATAAGGCGCAGCGTGACGCATTCCCAATAAGATAGACGTCACCGTTCAGATTAAATCCCTGGTGTTGGGCATCTGACAGCAGTTTGAGATCGTCGCAGGCCATCGCGCTTTCAAGAAATAACTTTCTCTGCGCTGCTGTACTGGGTAAAGAAAATTGTAAGAAGCGCGTCATTAATACGGTGCGCAGGAAGCCACTTTGCGTAATAGAGCGGTACGCCGCATCAATAACTGTTTCATCTAATTCGGCGTCTTCGGCATTCTCTACACTGGCAGCAACAAATGTCTGTTTCAGAATGGCGGCATAAACCTGACCACTGAGTGAAGTGATGCTGCCGGCGATTTCGCCTTTTTCATTGATGGATATCAGCTTAGTGGTTGAGCCCAGTTCAATCAGCGTGCAGGGCAATGTCGGGTTCCAGGCTAACAATACGCCTGCGGCCTGCGTTTCTTCGCCACGCATGAGGTCGACGCCACTCAGGTTCTGCCACTGGGCCGTGGTTTTATTTTTTATCCCCGGAATCAGTATCACCGGGATATTCACCGGCAAAAGGGCATTACCGGCGAAACGCACGGCATGTTTAGCCAGTTGTTCAATATCCGCTGGTGCTTCCCGGTGCGGTATTTCGTAAAGCCCCAGATTAGATGTAATCATTCCTGAGGCGATAATAAATTCAATTTCTTCAGTCGACAGTGAGTGCCTGTTGAGCAGTTCCTTTATTCCGGATGCCATCTCCGTTTTCAGAAATTCATTGCTTCCCTTGTCAATGGTGGAATTGACACCAGTCTGGATAACCGATCGGTCAATGACCTGGAGGTCGCCGGAATCCATAAGATACAGTCGTGTTGCTGACGAGCCAGAATCTATAATAATAAACATGGCTATTCCTTTATCGATTAAAGGCTACGGGTTAAAAGATCGCGAAGTGTCTTCGCATCAGGCACGCGTGGGTTATTGTTTAAAACCACATTCATCGTGGTCAGCACGTTATTAATGATCCAGTCGAAATGCTCTTCTTTTACCCCAAGTTCGCTCAGCGTCGGCAGCATATTGATGCCTTTCAGGAAGTCGGTGACGGCGGTAACGCTGCTTTGCGCCGCTTGTTCAGTGGTCATTCCCCGTGTGTTAACGCCCATGGCTTGTGCGATGGCGGCAAACTTCTCTGGAGAGGCGGACCAGGTGTATTCAAGAAAGACAGGGTAGACCGCGGCAATCCCTTCTGCGTGCACCACATCCAGCAACCCGCCCATCGGATGTTGTAGCGCGTGCGGTAATGTGGTTCCCGCACAGTCGATCGCCATTCCCGCGAGTGTGCTGGCCTGTGTCACCTTTTCCCAGGCGTCCAGACAGCTCACGTCCTCGTAAACCCGCGGCAGGTTTTTCGCCAGCAGACGAATGGCCTGCAGGGACAGCATTTCACTGAATGGATTTGCATTACGCGAGATATAAGATTCCAGGGCATGGAAAAGAACATCAGCGCCCGGACCAGCGATAACGCGTTTGGGCAGGGTCAGCATCAGTTCGGGATCGATGATGGCGGCGACAGGGTAGATCAGTGGATTAACCAGCCCTTTTTTGTCATGCGTTTGCGGATTGGTAAACACGGCGGTCCGGTTCGCTTCGCTGCCGGTTCCGGCCGTGGTGGGGATTAATATCACCGGCAACGCGTGCTGCGCCTGTTTTTTGCCAAACACGTAATCCCAGATACTGCCTTCATTGCAGGCGCAAAAGGCGATGCCTTTTGCCATATCCATTGCACTGCCGCCACCGATCCCAATGACCAGATCGCAGTGTTCATCTCTGGCCAGCGCTGCGCCTTCTTCAACCAGTGTCGAAAGCGGGTTCTGCATAAAGCGATCGTAAATAGCAAAGGCAATCCCGGCGTCAGAAAGCGCCTGTTGCGCCCGTTCGAGTTGGCCTGTGTGTTTGGTGCTGTCAGACACGACCAGTAATACGTTCTGCCCGTGCTTCGCGGCTATCTCGCCTAACTGATTGAATTTCCCTGCGCCAAAATAAAACTTTACCGGGTTGCTGTAATCGAATGCGCTCATCTTTTCTCCGTTTTGTTCGTATATGCGGACCGTGTTCGTGTATATGATTATGATTGATCTATTCTTGAGCTAAATGCAATTCCTTTTGGTGAAACAATGAGCACTATCACATTTTGAAGGTGAAGCATTGTCTGACGGTTTTCTTCTTGTCGGCTTTGTAAAATCCGCAATCAGTCCTATAGTCCACAGAGTTTCTTTGTTTACAGGATCCTCTAATGCGTTTTAACGGACTGAATAAAGGGTTTTTCCTTTTTCTTCTCGCCATGGTGACATGGGCTTTCTTCGACGTGCTGTCGCCATACTTTTCCGCCATCTTATGGGCTGCGATTCTGACGGTTATCTTCTACCCGGTGAAAAACAAACTGCGTGCGGCATTGGGGGAGCGTAACGGGGTGGCGTCTTTGTTGACGCTGGGTATTATCTGCCTGATCGTATTCATCCCGTTAATGCTGATCCTCTCCTCACTCGCCGTTGAACTGAATGTGGTGTACAACAAGTTGCAGCATAATGACGCTCAGTTCCCGGAAGTGGTGGCGAGTATGTTTGCGCATATGCCGGAGTGGGCGCGTTCGTTTCTTGCCGATCACTCCCTCGATAACGCCGCAAAAATCCAGCAGAAGCTGTCGGATGTAGCATTAAAGGGCGGGCAATATCTGGCCGGGAGCGCCTTCCTGATAGGCAAAGGCACCTTTGGTTTCGCGATCAGTTTCGGCATCATGCTCTACCTGCTCTTTTTCCTGCTCAAGGATGGACCGTTTCTGGTTCGGCAAATCCTCGACTCGCTACCGTTGTCGAATTTTGTTAAGCAGCACCTGTTTGCGAAGTTTGCAGCGGTCTCCCGGGCGACGGTAAAAGGCACGGTTGTGGTGGCGATCGTGCAGGGGACGCTGGGCGGAATTGCGTTTTACATTGTGGGGATTGACGGCAGCATTCTGTGGGGGGCGCTGATGGCGTTTCTGTCACTGATCCCCGCCGTGGGTTCCGCGATCATCTGGGTGCCAGCGGCTATCTATCTCTTTTCGACACAGCAACTGTGGCAGGGCTTTTTCATCGTCGGTTTCTTCGTGGTGGTGGTAGGGCTGGTGGATAATATTCTGCGCCCCATTCTGGTCGGCAAAGATACCAAAATGCCTGATTACCTGATTCTTATCACCACGGTGGGCGGAATGGAGATTTATGGCATCAATGGTTTCGTCATTGGTCCGCTCGTTGCCGCGCTGTTTATCGCCTGCTGGAACATTCTTTCCGGACGCGATCACGAGGGGAATGCCGAAGAACTCGATAAAGATTTTATCGAGGATGGCATCAGCGAAGACAAGAAACCGGAGTGATGGTCAACAACCGGATGGTGCGCAGGCCCATCCGGTATCTGTTAATGCCCGATCATCCTTGCTTCAGGAATCAGACGGAAGTAAAGCTGCTCTGGCACCGGACTGTCCCAGACGCCCATCAGCATCGCGAATGCGATAATGGCAAACATAATGCCGAGTACCAGCAGCGTCATCGCCATACCCGATAACGTTCCTCGCCGTGTTTCAGCATTTCCCGTTGGCGTCAGCAGGGAAAATGTCAGCGTTGAAGCCACCGGGCAGGATTCCACGCAGGTCATGCAGCCGGTGCATTCCACCGTTCGCACCTGAATCAGCTTATCCACCGGGATCCGCGACGGGCAGTTTTTGGCACATTTTCCGCAGTCAATACAGCTTTGCGCATTGCGGCGGATTTTGAACGGTGAGAGCAGGGAAAGCAGCCCGAGCAGGGCGCCATAGGGACACAGATAACGGCACCACGCGTTGCGAATGAACAGGCTTATGACCACCAGAAGGGCGACGCTCAGCAGGGTGACTGTGCCGATATTGCGAAAGAAATCGAGCATCTTCACATCGATAATAATCCCGTATGCCGACATTAAAAAATACTGAATACCTTGCGCCGGCATCGACAGTGAAATGTAGAGAAAAAAGGCCAGTAGCAGATATTTCAGGCCACGCAGAGGGATATCGAGCCAGCGAGGTAGCGCAAAGTTGCGACCGAATAATTTCTTACCCACATCGGCGATAAGCTCGGACAACGTACCAACCGGGCACAGCCACGAGCAGAACGACTTTTTGAGCAACAGACTGACCAGCATAAACGCGGCCAGCAGGAGCATGGCGGCGGCGTGAACAGGGGGAAGGATGCCGGTTTCCAGCGTATAGCGCAGGTTCATCAGGCCCGCGATGGGCAGCCAACCTTCAATGCCGCCAGGTCGGGGAACGTACAGACTGGTTCCGCCAGTTTCGTAATAACGCACCCAGTAGTAAAACGTCACGCCAATATAAATATTGATCGCCATCAGCAGCCATTGCGTGGCTTTGCGCCAGGTGGAGGCATTACGCCAGTCGTTCCACGGCAGTTTTCCGCCCGTTGTCCCAGGGCGGCGCTGCCAGCGCTTTCTGCTTTTTTCGCTCATTGCCTTCTGACTTCCATAAAGTGGCATTTTGAATGCTACTATCGTACGGCTATCCCGTTGAGCCAGCGTTGATTTATATCATTGCCTGATAATTGGGCAGCTTACGCTGCCCAATACTTATGGATGAGTAATAAAACGCGCAAGCCGCTGTCGTAGCAGGCGGTTTTCCTGACGTAAACGCGCGTTCTCTTCCAGTAGCGTGAGTGCGACGGCGATCCCCGGCCAGTCGAGCGCCAGTTCTTCACGTAACCGCAGGGCGCGTTGTACCACGGTGGCCGCATGATCGTCGAACTGCCAGCTGTCCGTCGTTTCGGCGTAAGGTTCGATGACGCCCAGACCCACGATTTCGTTCAGGTCTTCCTCCGTCACGCCGGTGCGCAGGCAAAACTCGGTAACTGTAAAAGTAATGGTGACGTTAGCCATTATGCTTTCCCCCAATCTTTGCGCGGATCAAATCCTGACTGTGCCTCTGCCAGTTGCTGCCACAGCGCAGTCGCACGTTCATCCGGTTTCGGCGGCATCACGATCTTCAGCACGACATACAAATCACCGGTCTGTTTTTTACTGACCAGACCTTTACCTTTGATGCGTAAACGTTGTCCGGCCTGACTGCCGGGGGGAATGGTGACCAGAATGCTCTCTTTGAGCGTGGGGACGGCAATCTTTGCGCCCAGCGCGGCTTCCCAAGGGGCGAGCGGCACCACAATTTCCAGATCCTGGTTAACGATATCAAACAGGGGATGCGGCGCGATGTGGATCACCAGCCACAAATCGCCATTTGGTCCGCCGTTTTCACCCGGCGTCCCCTGGCCTTTCAGACGAATGCGTTGACCATTGCCGACGCCCGCCGGAATTTTTACGTTCAGGGTTTTGGGAATCTCACGTTCAATCATGCCAAACGCATTGTAGACCGGCAGGTTATAGCTAATGGTTCGGCTGTGTTCAGCGAGCGTTTCTTCAAGAAAAACCGCGACTTCAATTTCAATATCATGTCCACGACTGGCATGGCGCTGGCGCGACTGACGCGCATGCTGACCAAAAATAGAGGAGAAGATATCGTCGAAGTCTTCGGCGTTGTAACTCTGACCCTCGCCCTGCTGGAACTGACGGTTGAATTGCGGGTCATTGCGGTGTTGCCAGAGCTGATCGTATTCAGCGCGTCGCTGCTCATCGCTCAGCACTTCCCAGGCTTCGGCGACCTCTTTAAAGCGGGCTTCGGCATCGGGTTCTTTACTGACATCGGGATGATATTTGCGGGCCAGTCGGCGGTAAGCGGTCTTGATAGTCTTGAGATCGTCCGTCGGTTTCACGCCCATGATGGCGTAATAATCCTTTAATTCCATAGCGTTCTCTCGGGTTAATCAATACAGGCTGAAGGGATCCCATAAAAGGTGTCACCGGTAAGTGTAGGGTAATCCTGTCGAGGATGAATGCCAACCAGCGAGACAACATAACTTTACAGCCCAGAGGTTGCGTAAAACACGCCAGCCGCTAAGATAACTCGCGTCAATGAGTGAGGGTGTAATGGCGAAACGTCAACGGATGGGATGGTGGTTCCTCTGCCTGGCATGTGTCGTGGTGATGGTCTGTACCGCGCAGCGCATGGCGGGCCTGCATGCGTTGCAGATGGAGACAACCGCGATCGCGGCGACGGCATCGCCGACGTCCGTGACAGATGAAACGTCCCCCGTGACCCCGTGCGAGCTCAGTGCGAAATCGCTGCTTGCCGCGCCACCGGTCGTCTTTGAAGGCGCGCTCCTCGCGCTCTGCATACTTCTTGCCTTGTTAACGCCGCTCAGGACGGTACGCTTACCGTTCTTCCCACAACGCGTTATTTCTCCCCCCAGACTTCGGGTCCATCTCAGATTCTGCGTTTTCCGCGAATGACAGACCGGCTGTTTCGTACAGTAAGTTAATCATTCATGGAGAAAAATTATGATGTATGCCTTCAGGCAGGGACTGATCTGCCTGTTATTACTCTGGCTGCCCACATCGTGGGCGGCAGAGAGCGGCTGGCTGCGTTCCCCGGAGAACGACCATGCCAGCGTGCGACTGCGCGCCGATACGTCAGCACAGGGGGAAACCCGTCTGCTGATCGACGTCAAACTGGAAAACGGCTGGAAGACGTACTGGCGCTCGCCGGGGGAAGGCGGCGTTGCGCCTGCCATCGCCTGGCAAGGAGAGATGCCAGCGGTGGACTGGTTCTGGCCGACACCGGCCCGTTTTGACGTCGCCGGTATTACCACCCAGGGCTATCACCAACAGGTCACGTTTCCGCTGACCGTCCGGGGAGACACTCCCGAGCGCATTGCCGGTGTGCTTACGCTCTCTACCTGTAGCAACGTGTGTTTGCTGACCGACTACCCGTTTTCGCTCACGGCCTCTCAACAGGATGCCGGATTTGCACATGATTATGCTCAGGCGATGGGACGCGTGCCCCTGGCGCAAGGTCTGACGCAAACCCTGATCGCCGGTGCGCGTGACGGCGAGTTGGTGATCGAGGCGCAGCGCCGCGGTGGCTGGACCGCACCCGCGCTGTTCCTCGATAGCGTAGAGGACTCGGATTTTGCTAAACCCTTGATCCGGGTCGATGGCGAAAAACTTCACGCGACGGTGCCGGTTCACGATAGCTGGGGGGAAGGGGCGCCGAATCTGCGCGGCAAATCGCTCACGTTGGTGCTGGCGGATAACGGTGTGGCGCAGGAGAGCCAGCTTACCGTTGGTGATGCACCGGCGGCGGATACCGCCGGGTTGCCGCTCTGGCAGGTGGTCCTTATGGCGCTGGCGGGCGGACTGATCCTCAACCTGATGCCTTGCGTATTGCCGGTGCTGGGGATGAAGCTGGGTTCGATTTTGCTCGTTGAGGAGAAAAACCGCCAACAGATACGACGGCAGTTCCTCGCGTCGGTCGGCGGGATTTTGATCTCCTTCATGGCGCTGGCATTACTGATGACCGTACTACGACTGAGCAATCAGGCGCTGGGCTGGGGTATCCAGTTCCAGAATCCGTGGTTTATTGGTGCGATGGTGCTGGTGATGCTGACCTTCAGCGCCAGTCTGTTCGGCCTGTTTGAATTTCGCTTGCCGTCATCAATGACCACCCGACTGGCGACTTACGGCGGCAACGGTCTGGCAGGGCATTTCTGGCAAGGCGCATTCGCCACGCTGCTGGCAACACCGTGCAGTGCGCCGTTTCTCGGCACGGCCGTGGCGGTGGCGCTGACGGCATCGCTGCCCGTGCTATGGGGGCTTTTCTTCGCGCTCGGCGTCGGGATGAGCCTGCCGTGGTTGCTGGTCGCACTGCGTCCGGGTCTGGCGCTTCGTCTGCCGCGACCGGGACGCTGGATGAACGGACTGCGACGCCTGCTCGGCTTAATGATGCTCGGTTCGGCCCTCTGGCTGGCAACGCTGCTTCTGCCTCATCTGGGTTTTACCCCTCAGAGTGCGGCGAAAGAGAGTGTCCGCTGGCAGCCGCTGAGCGAGCAGGCGATCGCTGACGCGCTTGCGCAGCATAAGCGCGTATTTATCGATGTGACCGCCGACTGGTGCATTACCTGCAAGGTCAATAAATATAACGTGCTGAACACCGACGCGGTGCAGACGGCGCTACAGCAACCGGATGTGGTGGCTCTGCGCGGCGACTGGACATTGCGGTCTGATGACATTACGGCATTTCTGAAATCACGCGGCCAGGTTGCCGTTCCATATAACCAAATTTATGGCCCGGGCTTACCGAAAGGTCAGGCGCTGCCAACGTTATTAACGCGCGACGGTCTGTTAGAAACGCTGGCTGAAGCGAAAGGAGAAACGCCATGAAATCCCTGATCATCCTGTTATTTACCCTGTTCAGCGCGTTCAGCCACGCCAAAGAAGCCGCGCCGTTTACCCCGGAGCAGGAAAAACAGATTGAAGCCCTCATTCAGGAGGCGTTGTTTAACGATCCGGCCAGTCCGCGCATTGGCGCAAAACAGGCAAAACTGACGCTGGTGAATTTTACCGATTACAACTGTCCGTACTGCAAACAGCTTGATCCGCTGCTGGAGAAACTGGTGGCGAAATACCCGGACGTGGCGGTGATTATCAAACCGCTGCCGTTTAAAGGCGAAAGCTCGGTGCTGTCTGCGCGGACGGCGCTCACCACCTGGCGCGAGCATCCACAGCAGTTCCTCGCGCTGCATGAAAAGCTGATGCAAAAGAGGGGGTATCACACTGACGTCAGCATTAAGCAGGCGCAGCAAAAATCGGCTGCCAGTCCGGTCATACTGGATGAAAAAAGCAATGAAACGCTGAGCACCAATCTGCAACTGGCGCGACTCGTTGGCGTTCAGGGAACGCCGGCGACGATCGTTGGCGATGAACTGATCCCCGGTGCTGTCTCCTGGGAAGTCCTTGAGGAGATCGTCAAAGAAAAACTGGCGGTGGCAAATGGTCAGTAAGTTGCGGCGTTGGCTGCCTGAAGGTGTGATTTTTCTGCTCCTGCTGGCTGGTGGAATGTGGCTGATGGATGCCTGGCGCGCGCCACAGGCACCGACGGCTTTCGACAGTACACCGCTTTATACGCTGGATGGCGAACGGGTGACGCTGGCGGCATTAAGTGAGGAAGAGCCGCTACTCATCTATTTCTGGGCCACCTGGTGTGGCGTTTGCCGCTATACCACACCGGACGTTGCCCGCTTGCAGGCGCAAGGGAAGAATGTGCTGACCATTGCGCTGCGTTCGGGAGATGAACAGACGCTCACGCGCTGGCTGGCGCGCAAAGGGATCTCTTTTCCCGTGGTCAACGATGCCAGTGGTGCCCTTTCCCGCAGTTGGGATATCAGCGTCACCCCCACGCTGATCGTGGTATCAAAAGGGCAGGTGGTTTCCACTACCAGCGGCTGGACCAGCTACTGGGGAATGCTCCTGCGGCTAGGGTGGGCGAAAATCAGTTGAGTCAAAACCGGGGAAACCCGGTTTTTTTACACCATGAAATAGCCGTAACAATATACGATTCAAATATTAAGGCGAAAAGTAAACGGGGCTGAATCTATATTTTCGCGGTTTTTATTATTGCAAATGACGAGGAGTGATGGCATATCATGTAGCGATATAACGATGTTAATGCTTACAGGGATTATAAAGAAATGCGCAAGGGTAAAATTATTATTGCATCAATGATGGTGCTTTGTGTCCTTATTTTTCTGATTGCGATCGCCTGGTTTATGCTTTTTCAGGGGGAAATGACGGAGCCGACGGCAGAAGAAAAAAATGCCGCTGTTTTACAGGCGGCGGGCTTACTTAAGACGGATTCTCAGGATAAAAAATCGCGAGATAACCTGTATCAGCGTTCGATTATCGTGCGCACAGTAAATCTGGATTCCGGCGAGTGGGTGACGGATAAAACGGCCGCACAGAGATGTAAAAAACTCACTCCAGAGCAGGACCCTGCACAGATTCGTCAGCGCTGTTCGCTGGCGGAAGTTTACCTGGTAAAAGATAAGTATAATAAGATTCAGCAGGTTATCATTCCTGTTTCGGGCAAAGGGGCGAAATCGATGATGCACGCATTTCTCTCTTTGGGACTGGACGGCCGTACGGTGAACAATCTGTATTATTATCAGCAGCGAGAGACGCCATTTCTGGGGGCCAGAGTGAAAGATGAAAACTGGCGTCAACAATGGCCGGGGAAAAAAGTGGCTGATGATAATGGAACGCCGGCGTTGAAAATAGTTCAGGAGACATCAGGGAAGCATAATGAATATACCGTTGATGGTATTTCTGGTGCGACGCTGACGTCAACGGGCGTTGAGAAGAGTATTAACTACTGGATCAGCGAGCAGGGTTATGGCCCATTTTTGCAGCGACTGAAACAAGACCCGGAGATGTTGTATCGCTGAATGATGTGCGCCTGCGGATAATTTACTTTAAGCCAGTAGGCGCAGTATCATTAATTTTTTGCGGATTTACGCAACGTCGTCATTCAATTCCTGACGGTAGGGCGGTGTATTACCCGCCGTCAGATTTCGCCCTCCATCACATATCGATGAAATAAATTTACATAAGTTGTCACCCGTTGACATTTTTATGATCCAGGTCATGTACAACGTCAGCAAAAATCGATAATGATAATAATTATCATTTGTGTTCTTTTGGTGCGTATCGTGCGTAAGTTTTGCCTCTCACTGCTGGTGACTCTCTTCAGTCTGCTCATAAGCGTTAGCGTATGGGCCGCGACAAACTATGCTCCGTTTATTGAAGATATTGAGCAACGTCTTGATAAAACAGCAGAACTTTATTCTCAGCAGCAAACCGATGAGGCGCGCCGTACGGTACAAATGGCCTACTTTGAGGTGTTCGAAAATCTCGAAGGTCCCATCCGCATTAACATTTCCGCCAGTAAAAGTTACGAAATGGAGAGCGCCTTCGGTGAAATCCGGCGGATGATTGGCGAGAAAAAACCGCTCGCTGATGTGCAGTCGAGAATCGACTGGTTGAAAGCCTCGCTGCGCGAGGTTGAACCGGTGCTGGATGGCGGGCACCGACTGGTGGCGGAAGAGCAGCACAGCGCGCTCACCCGAGCGGATATCGCTGTCCACTGGCAAGAGAGCTTCCGTATTATCGACGATCTGCTGGCCCAGGCGGTGAATGACTATCAGGCCGGGAACTACGCTACGGCCAGTCAGCACGTTCAGCAGGCGCACTATCAGGGATTCAAAAACTCTGAGATGGAAATGTCGGTCAGGCAGAATCGTTCGGCCAAAGATGCCGCCGCCATCAATCAACAGTTTTCCGCGCTGATTGCCCTTGCCGCCCAACCGGATCGCCTCAACGACGTCTCTTATCAGGTCACCACGCTGTTACAGGATATCGAGGATATTCTGCCTGGCTTACCGACGACCCGCGACGATCAGCAGATTGCGGCTCCACAAACTGCGGACAACGCTCCGGCGGTGGAGGAGGGGAGTTCGCGCACGAACTGGGGTGAAGTGGCCAGTGGAATCAATCAGAGCATTCAGGACGCCATTGCACGTTATCAACGCGGCGAGGCGCAGAATGCCATTCTGGATGTTCAGGACAGCTATTTCGATCGCTTCGAAGCCAGCGGCATGGAAAACAAAATCGGCTCCCGTGATTCGGCGTTCAAAACCACGCTGGAAGCCTACTTCACCCGTCTGGTCAGCTTGATGAAGGCCGGTCAGCCGGCAGAAAGACTCCAGTCAGAAGCGAGCGCGCTCGAGCAGGATCTGCAAAAAGCGGTGACGATGCTTGGCGAAGGAGAAGAGACGCAGTGGAGCCTGCTGCTTTACAGCCTGATGATCATTGTTCGTGAAGGGCTGGAAGCCCTGCTGATCGTGGCGGCGATTGTCGCCTACATGGTGAAAAACAATCATCAGGATAAGCTGCCGCTGATTCGCCAGTCGGTAATCGTCGCCCTGGTCGCCAGCGTGATCACCGCCGTGATTTTCCAGTTGCTGTTCACCAACTCAGGCGCCAGCCGGGAACTGCTGGAAGGCATCACGATGTTGATTGCGGTCGTGATGCTGTTCTTCATGAGCTACTGGCTGCTGTCTAAAGTGGAAGCCCGACACTGGAAGGCCTGGCTGGAAGGCAAGCTGTCTCACTCGCTGACGAAAGGGTCGCTGGTGGGGCTGTGGCTGACCAGTTTCCTCGCGGTCTATCGCGAAGGTGCCGAAACGGTTCTGTTCTACTACGCCCTGATCGGCGATGCCAAAGATGTCGCCGGACACATGGCGATTGGCGCGGGCTTTGTTATTGGCTGTGTCGTGTTACTGGCGGCGTGGCTGGTCATGCGTTATTCGGTGGTGCGTTTGCCGCTGAAACCCTTCTTTATGTTTACCGGCAGTTTCATGTACCTGATGGCCTTCGTGTTTGCGGGCAAAGGCGTGCTGGAACTGGTGGAAGGCAAACTGTTCCAGCCAACGTTGATTAACGGCTTCACGGAAATCAGCTGGCTGGGGATTTATCCCTATGTGGAAACGCTGTTACCGCAGGCAGTATTGCTGCTCGCTGCGCTGCTTGCGCTGTGGGTAATGCGGCGAAAAAGCGCCGTTCCCGGGGAAACAATAAAAAACACTCTGTAGTTGTGATTTTAGACGAGAGGATATGTCTGATGACCATGAAGAAAACCCTGATTGCCAGCGCAGTGATGGCCGGAATTTTCACCGCACCGGCAGCGTTCGCCTTTAAAGAGTACCCGGCGGGCGAGCCTGTCGTGATGAATGAAATGGAGCTGGCCGCCGTTTACCTGCAGCCAATTGATATGGAACCGCGCGGCATGGGCTTACCGGCAGCCAAAGCCGATATTCACCTTGAGGCGGATATTCACGCGGTCGAAGGCAGTAAAAACGGCTTTGGCGCAGGTGAGTGGATCCCGTATCTGACCATCAGCTACACCCTGGTCAACAGCGATACCGGTGAAAAACAAGAAGGGACGTTTATGCCGATGGTCGCCAGCGATGGCCCTCACTATGGCGCGAACGTCAAGATGATGGGCGTGGGCAACTACAAAGTGACTTACCACATTGAACCGCCGTCAAAAGCGGGGATGCACCGTCACACCGACAGTGACACTGGCGTCGGTCGCTGGTGGAAACCGTTTGATGTGAGCTACGAATTTAAATACGTCGGTCTGAACTAAGAAAACCGATGCGCCGGGATGCTAACTCATCCCGGCCGAGTCAATCCGCTGTTCTGAGTCGATGTCATGAGTTACTTTTTCGTCACCACGCTACAGGTCTTTTTCTGCATCGCGCTACTCTCCGGTGTTCTCTGGAGTCGAAACGATCCCCCTTCCTTACGCCCTCTGGGCTGGACGCTGCTTATTGGCCTGGTGGTCGGCGTGCTGGCAGGACTGACGCTGCGCGGTTCACAACCGGTACAGCTGTTACTGGTCGGAACGGAAGTGATGGTCACGCTGCTGTTTGTGCTCAGCTTCTGGTGGGCGGGAAACCGCGTGCGCTATCTGTGGCAGGGGATTCTGGTCTTTGGCGCAGCGCGTCACTGGGCGCTCGATCCGAATCTCGGTGGCTTAACCAGCACGCATGTCCTGAATACTGAACTGCTGCTGAATCTGACGGCAGTGGTCCTTGCCTTCGCGATCCTCTGTCTGGCGGGCGTGCTTTGCGCCATGCTGTTGCGCCGAATCCGCGTGCTGTACTGGCCGTTCACCCTCATTCTGCTGGTCATGCTGTGGCTGCCGTTAAGCGGTAATTTGCTGTTGCTGTTGATGAAGCTACAGGTGCTGCCGCTGGCGAAATCGCTGCTGAGCTTTGTGGCGAAAGTGACCAATAATGCGCCAGCCTATAACTGGATGGCGGTGGGATTACTGCTGATTCTGGCGCTGTGCTGGCTGCCGTCGTTACTGAGCGCTCACCGGCAGACGCGGGCAACAGAAGAACCGATCGCTCATCGCCTGGCGCTGGCGCAGCGGCGTAATGCGCTGCGGCTATGGCTGGTCACCCTCGGTTGCGCCGTAGTGGTGATTGCCGGGCAACTGTGGTGGGACAACGTCGCGTCTCAGCCGCCGCAGCTTTCGCAAGCCATCCCGGTAACGCTCGCCAGCGACGGCAGTGTCCATCTGCCCGTTGAACAACTGCGGGACGGTAAGCTGCATCGCTTTGTCTGGGTGGCTGACGATGGCAAAGCCGTGCGCTTTTTCATCATCAACCGTTATCCCGATAAACTGCGCTTTGGCGTGGTGTTTGATGCCTGTCTGCTGTGCGGCGATCAGGGCTATGTGATGGAAGGCAATCAGGTCATTTGCGTCGCCTGCGGGGTACACATTTTTATCCCTTCTATTGGCAAACCCGGCGGCTGCAATCCAGTGCCGATTGAAAACTGGCACAACGATGAAAAAGAGTTAGTGATCCCCGGTAAAGAACTGGCCGCTGGCGTGAACTACTTCTCGACGGTGATGACCATTCAGGTGACCGATCCGGTTGACGGTTCAACGCTGACCAATACCTCGGCGGACTTCAAATACAGCTACGGCGGTAAGACCTGGTTCTTCTCCTCCGAAGCGAACTATGACCGTTTTCGTAAAACGCCGGAACAGTTTGTTCCTGCGGAACTGAGGGAGGAGTAACGATGCTGTGGCGAATGTTACGACAATCCTGGGGACGCAACCTGCGGCGTAAAGGGCTGGCGATTATCACGGTCTTTCTTGCAGCCAGCCTGATCTCGGCGCTGCTGGCGGTGTCGATCGATATCGGTGACAAAATGTCGAGGGAGCTCAAGTCCTACGGCGCGAACATCCTGATTGAGCCTGCCGGACAAGCGGCATTGCCTGCGCTGTTTAGCGAAAGCAGTAATCCGCTCTCGGGGCAGGATTTCCTTGATGAAGCTGAATTACCGAATATCAAAGATATTTTCTGGCGCAATAACATTGTCGGTTTTGCGCCGATGCTGGGCGGTGAAGTCACCGTTAACGATAACGCGGTGCGCATTCTCGGGACGTTCTTCAGTCAGCCGGTCGATATTCCGGATGAAGAGGGATATGAAACCGGACAGAAAACGGTCAGCCCGTTCTGGCAGGTGACCGGCGACTGGCCGCAGGAAGGCGAGAACAGTCCACCGCAAACGCTGGTGGGGCACGCGCTGGCGCGACAAACAGGATGGAAAGCGGGTGATACGCTGGCGCTAAACAACGCGGGTACAACAGTTCATGTCACCGTCAGCGGGATCCTCTCCAGCGGCGGCGAGGAAGATAACCAACTGGTGATGCCGCTTGCGACGGCGCAGACGCTATTGGGGTTGCCCGGCAAGGTGCAGGCCATTCGTGTTTCGGCGCTGACGGTACCGGAAAATGAGCTTTCACGCCGTGCGCGGGAAAATCTGGATGCGCTCAATGCGGAAGAGTACGACCTCTGGTACTGCACTGCTTATGTTTCTTCTATCGCCCATCAACTGGAGGAAGCGATCTCCGGGGCGGAGGTGCGTCCGGTCTGGCAGGTCGCCGCATCTGAAGGGGTGGTGATTGATAAAATTCAGCTGTTGATGGCGGTGGTGACGATTGCCGCGCTGGCGGCATCGGCAATGGGGATCGCCTCGCTGATGACCAGCACCATTATGGAACGCGCCAAAGAGATCGGTCTGATGAAGGCGCTTGGCGCGCGCCAGTGGCAGATCATGCTGCTGTTCTACCTCGAAGCCGCCTCCAGTGGTCTGGCAGGCGGGGCGCTGGGATGCGTTGCCGGGTGGGGGCTGGCGAAAGCGATTGGCGTGATGCTGTTCGACGCGCCGCTTGATTTCGCCTGGATTGTGGTGCCGTGCGTGCTGGTGGTTGCGGTGCTGATTGCCCTGATCGGAACCTGGTTCCCGGCGCGGCGCATTGCGCGACTCTATCCCGTGGAGGTGCTGTATGGCCGCTAAACAGACAATGCTCTGGCTGCTGGTGTGGCGGGCGCTACGCCTGCGCTTTCAGCGGGTTAGCGTGGTTTTTGCCGCGCTGATGGTGGGGGCGACCATCGTGACGGCGCTGAGCGCGGTTTGGTTCGACATCAATACCAAAATGAGTGAAGAGTTGCGCACCTTCGGCGCCAACTTCTACATCGGGCCGGGACACGGCGCGAGTATGCCGCAGCAGGCGCTACAGACTATTCTGGATGACGCACCGCCGGGGCTGGTTCACGGTGCCAGTCCGTGGTTATACGGCATGGCGCGTACCGAACTGGAAAAAGTGGTGATCGTCGGCGTCTGGTTTGAATCGTTGCAAAAACTGGTGCCTTACTGGCAGGTTCAGGGCAGCTGGATTGGCGTCAGCTTTGACGATCGCAACGCGATGATTGGCGTCAAGCTGGCGGAGCGCCTCAACGTTCAGCCCGGCGATAACGTCACGCTGGTCGATCATAATCAGCGGAAAAATATGCAGATTAAAGGCATTGTCGAAGCTGGCGACGCCACGGACAACATGCTGATCGTCAGCCTCGACGTGGCGCAAGCCTGGCTGCATCAGCCGGGGAAAATCAGCCACGGCCTGTTGAGCGTAAGTAATGATGTCGGTCAGGTTGATCGCTATGCCAGCCGGCTGCAAAGCCAGTACCCGGATCTGGAGATTCGCCCGGTGCGTAAAGTCTCCGCCTCAGAAGGGCAGGTGCTGGATAAGATCAAAGGGTTGATGGGACTGGTCTCGCTGGTGATTCTGGCGCTCTCTTCCCTGTGCGTGAATACCACCCTGATGGCGATAGTCGGCGAGCGTGCCCGCGAATTCGCCCTGCAAAAAGCGCTGGGCGCCAGCAATGGCGACATCGTACGGCAAATCTTGCTGGAAACCTGCATTATCGCCCTTGCGGCCGTGGTGTGCGGCTGGTTGTTGGGTTATCTGCTGGCGCAACTGTTGGGACTGACGGTATTTAACGCGGCGATCTCGCTGCGTCTGCCGGTGCTGCCCATCACCCTCATATTGTCTTTACTGGTCGCCATTCTGGCGGCGATTGTTCCGGTACGACGCGCAGTCAGCGTCGAACCCGCTAAAGTGCTGAAAGGAGAGTAGCGCCATGTCCGTGACGCAGATTCCACAGGTGGCGATCGAAACACGTCACCTCTATAAACGGTTTGGCGACGTTACCGCCCTGGATGATATTAACCTGCGGATTACGCAAGGGGAGTTTGTCGCCATTATGGGGGCCTCCGGTTCCGGGAAAACGACGCTGATGAACATTCTCACCTGCCTGGATACCGCAACGGAAGGCCAGGTGTTCCTTGATGGAACGGACGCCGCCGCACTGGACGAAGAGGGACGGCGTCGTTTTCGCGCCGAGAAGATTGGTCTGGTGTTCCAGCAATTCCATCTCATTCCCTTTTTAACCGCGCTGGAAAATATCATGCTGGCACAGCACTACCACAGCGTAGTGGACGAGGCTGCGGCCAGAAAAGTACTGGAACAGGTCGGCCTTGGGCACCGCGTCACCCATTTACCCAGCCAGCTTTCCGGCGGGGAGCAGCAGCGTGTCTGTATTGCGCGGGCGCTGGTGAATGAGCCGCCGGTCATTTTTGCGGATGAACCGACAGGCAACCTCGATGAAGAGAATGAACAGCGGGTGTTGGATTTGCTTACCGATTTGCACCGTCAGGGGCGCACGATAGTCATGGTGACGCATAACCCGGCGCTTGGGCAGTTTGCCGATCGCATTTTGCGTCTGCAACACGGAAAGTATCAGGGAGAGGAGGCGATGCAACATGCGCTGGCTTAACGTTTTCATTCTCTCACTGGCGGTATTGCTCAGTGGCTGTAAAGAGGAAAAGCTGGCTGTAGGCGAAACGGCTCCGGCGCTGGCGGCCTTCGATTTACAGGGCAAGGAGTCCGGACTGGATCGCTGGCAGGGGAAATCCATCTACCTGAACTTCTGGTCGGCAGGCTGCGGTGGCTGTCTGGCGGAGATGGATTCGCTGGAAACGCTCAGCCAGAAATGGGGCGATAGCGTGGTAGTGGTGGCGGTGAATACCGATCCGGGAACGGTCAGCCTGGATGCGCTGCTGGCGAAGCATCAGGTGTCGTATCCGGTCCTTCGCGATCAGATGAAAATCACTCAGGAACGATATCAGGTCATCGGCACACCGACCTCGGTCCTGATTGACCCACAGGGTCGGGTGCTGGAGTGGCATCAGGGAATGCGTAAACCGGCGGAATTAGCCGCCACGTTCGCCCGTCTCGCGGGGCAATAAGTTTTCGGTGGAGGGATACCGCTGATGGCATTTATCTGGAACGACGAGAGCCTGGCTCTCCTGCGTGAAAACGCGGGCGTCCTCTCGACGCAACACATTGCGCAGATGCTGTGCACCAATGTGACAGTGGTGCGCAATATGGCTTACCGGCTGAAACTCAGTTTGCGTGTGTCGGCGTATAACCAGAAGAGAATTCAACAGGTTCAGGCACTGTATGAATCCGATGAACCGCTGACCATGAAGGAGATTGCCGTGCGAACCGGGCTTACGTTCAGCACGGTGCAGTACATCGTCTATGTCAAACTGAAACATAAGCCCTATGCCACCCGCGAGTTTATCGCATTCGAAACACAGGATGCGGTGCATTACCGCGTGCAAAAAGAGTTTGTCGATACCGAGCGTTCGCGACTGCAGCAACCGATGGATAACAGCCGTTTTCAGGAATTGTATCTCAAAGACGGGACGGCCTACTGCGCGCGTAACATCCGCCATGAAGTCATTATCTCTGAATAGCTGAAACCACATTTCGTTCGCTGACGAAGCAAGCATCGTCGCGAGCATTCAGGATGGGTCATCTTCTCCTTACAGGACTCTGAAGTATGACCCTTCTTTTTGCATTCGACCCCGACCAGGTTGTGATGATTGCCTTGACCTTTGTTCTTGCGGGGATGGTGAAAGGCGTCACCGGCATGGGACTGCCCACTGTGGCGATGGGGATCCTCGGTTCGCTGATCTCACCGGTTGCGGCGGCAGCTATGCTGCTGTTACCTTCGCTGGTCAGCAATCTGTTTCAGTTTGGCGGTGGTGGGAATACCCGGATGTTGCTGATACGACTCTGGCCGATGCTGCTAACGGTGGTGATTGCCACACTGTTGGCCAGCGTCTGGATCACCGGTGGCGATACTTCCCGCACACAGTTTGCGCTGGGGCTGGCGCTGATGGTGTACGCGCTCTGGACCCTGGCAGGAAAACGGATTGCGGTCGCACCGCAGCGTGAAAAACCGCTCTCATTGATCGTTGGATTCGCCACCGGGTTGTTGACCGGCGGAACGGGTGTCTTTGTGATGCCGGCGGTGCCGTGGATCCAGTCGCTGGGCTTTGAGAAGGATGAACTGGTTCAGGCGCTCGGTATCTCTTTTACCTTTTCCACGCTGGCGTTAGCACTTGGACTGTGGTGGCACGGCGCGCTCCCCATGCAGTCGCTGAGCTTATCGGCATTCGCCATCGTTCCGGCGCTGATCGGCCAGTGGGCAGGCACCCGTATCCGGCGGGTGATCTCACCCGTTGTTTTTAAACGTTGCTTTCTGTTTTGTCTGATGGGGCTAAGTATCGAAATGATGCTCCGTGCTGTGACTTAATGACAAAATCGTGCCATGGTTAACCCTCCCCCGAGGCTGAGAGGTCAGTATGACGTCAATAGTCGTAAATGAAGAAGACGGCGAACTGGAATCGCGAATGGCGCTGACGGCGGCGGTAATGGCGGACAAATCGCGATCCCGGATGCTGTGCGCGCTGATGGATGGTCGGGCATGGACGGCGACGGAACTGAGCGCGGTGGCGGATATCTCAGCGTCTACCGCCAGTGCGCACCTGGCCCGTCTGTGCGAGCAGCGGTTTGTGGTTTCTCTCGCCCAGGGGCGGCACCGCTATTTTCGCCTCGCAAGTACAGACATAGCGGAACTGCTGGAGCGCCTGATGGGCGTCGCCTGGGCATCAACAGCATCGCGAAAAATCACTACGCCGCTGAGTTTGCGTCAGGCCCGGACCTGTTATGACCATCTGGCGGGAGAAGTGGCGGTGAGACTGTTTGATACGCTGGTTTCCCGGCAGTGGCTGGCGGCAGATGGTGAAACCCTGACACCTCTGGGTGAGGAGAAAATGGCGGAACTGGGCATTGTGGTACAGGCTGGCGCGTCACGACGCAAATTTAGCTGCGGCTGTCTGGACTGGAGCGAGCGACGTTATCATCTGGGTGGTGTACTCGGCGCCGCGCTACTGACCTGGCTAACTGGGCAGCGGTGGATTAAAACGGCACCGGGAAGCCGCCAGGTCACCTTCACGCCCTCCGGGATCCGCAAGCTGCAAATGATATTTGGCATCAATATGATGCGCTGAATCCCTGTTTTGCGGTCTCGTTCCCGGAAAAGTGTCATATATCTGTCACACTTATAAATGACGAATAACAACACGAGGTCGTAGGGATGAACAAATCGTTAATTGCCGCCGCTGTGGCAGGGGTTGTGATGTTGTCTTCTGCCGCACAGGCGCAAACGGCGCCGGAAGGCTATCAGCTACAGCAAGTATTGATGATGAGTCGACATAACTTACGTGCGCCGCTGGCGAATAATGGCAGCGTGCTGGAGCAGTCCACTCCGAATAAATGGCCTGAATGGGATGTGCCGGGCGGACAGCTCACCACCAAAGGTGGCGTGCTGGAAGTGTATATGGGCCATTACATGCGTGAATGGCTGGCAGAGCAGGGGATGGTGAAATCCGGCGAGTGCCCGGCACCGGATACGGTCTATACCTATGCCAACAGTCTGCAGCGTACGGTCGCGACCGCCCAGTTCTTTATCACCGGCGCGTTCCCTGGCTGCGATGTTCCGGTGCATCACCAGGAAAAAATGGGCACCATGGACCCGACCTTTAACCCGGTGATCACCGATGACTCGGCGGCCTTCCGCGAGAAAGCCGTACAGGCGATGGAAAAAGAGCGCAGCCAGATGCAACTTGATGACAGCTACCAGTTGCTGGAGCAGATGATCAACTACAAAGACTCGCCATCGTGCAAGGAAAAACAGCAGTGTTCTCTGACTGAGGCTAAAGATACCTTTAGCGCGAACTATGAGCAGGAGCCAGGCGTCTCCGGGCCGCTGAAAGTGGGTAACTCGCTGGTGGACGCCTTCACGCTGCAATACTACGAAGGATTCCCGATGGATCAGGTGGCCTGGGGCGAAATTAAATCCGATCAGCAGTGGAAAGTGTTGTCGAAACTGAAAAATGGCTACCAGGACAGCCTGTTTACCTCTCCGGAAGTCGCGCGTAATGTGGCGAAACCGCTGGTGAAATACATCGACAAAGCGCTGGTGACCGAACAGGCGAAAGCGCCGAAAATCACCGTGCTGGTAGGGCATGACTCAAACATCGCCTCACTGCTCACCGCACTGGAATTCAAACCCTATCAGTTACATGATCAGAACGAACGCACGCCGATTGGCGGCAAAATTGTCTTCCAGCGCTGGCATGACACGAAGGCCAACCGCGATCTGATGAAAATTGAGTATGTGTATCAGAGTTCAGATCAACTGCGTAATGCGGATGTGCTGACGCTGAAAGCCCCGGCGCAACGCGTGACCCTGGAGTTGAAGGGATGCCCGATTGATGCGAACGGTTTCTGTCCGATCGACAAGTTTGACACGTTGTTGAATGAGGCGGCGAAGTAAATGAGGTTCCCCCGCGCAAGCGGGGGAATTGACGGATTAAACGTTTTTACGTTCGATGGTTTGTTCGCCCCAGAAGAGCGCGTCTTTATCTGTCTTATCAAAGGCTTTGATGAGCACTTCATCGCTGCCTTCTTCCCAAATTTTTTCTGCCAGCTTCTCGTCATATCCGGCAACTTCAAATATGGCTTCGGCTATTTCCGGCGATGTATTGCGCAGACTTGCCCACTCACCGACGTGATGAGCCTTCGCTTCTTGAGTTGGCATTCTTATCCTCCCGTTGAAGATTAGCCGTTGAGCTTCACTGCCAGACCGGCAACGTATTCGCCCTGGTAACGTGCGATAGAGAGCTCTTCCTGACTGGGCTGGCGTGAACCGTCACCACCGGCAATGGTCGTTGCGCCATAAGGCGTACCACCGCGAACCTGCGAAACATCGAACAGTTCCTGCGCGGCATAGCCAATGGGCACAATCACCATCCCATGATGGGCAAGTGTAGTCCATGTGGACGTAATCGTTTGTTCCTGGCCGCCGCCTGTCCCGGTAGAACTGAAAACGCTGGCGAGTTTGCCATACAACGCGCCGGACGCCCACAATCCGCCCGTCTGATCCAGGAAGGTACGCATCTGGCCTGACATATTGCCAAAGCGCGTTGGCGTACCAAAAATAATGGCGTCGTAATCAGCCAGTTCCTGCGGGGTTGCGACGGGGGCATTTTGAGTTTTACCGCCAGCTTTAGCGAAGATTTCCGCCTGCATCGTTTCTGGTACGCGTTTGATGGTGACCTCCGCGCCATTCACTTTGCTCGCTCCCTCTGCCACCGCATGTGCCATCGTTTCGATGTGTCCGTACATGGAATAATAAAGCACCAGAACTTTTGCCATTTGCACTACTCCTCGGTTTATCGAAAGCAGCAAATTGCTGCACTTATTTAAAGATAAGTCGTGTCGACGAGAGTGCAAGCCTTAGAAACATTTCTTTGATTTATAATAAATTTTATCATGATTTTAAGCGGACCCATGCCAACGGCGCGTTCTGAATTATCATGAAACATTTTTTCCGCACTGGCTTTCTTTTGCCATAAGAAACAATTATGCGGCTTCTTCGCGGCGGTAGAGCCATACGCGGGCAAAGATATTACAGAATGTTACGAATCGACTCATCCACGAGCGGTGTTCACTATGCTTAGTTCCACGCGGTGATTATTATGACAAGGGTCATACACCGTGAGGGGAGACTCCCCGACACCTGGACACGACGATGTCTAATCAATGACGGAGGTCAGTAATGGCAAACCATCGAGGCGGTTCCGGCAATTTTGCCGAAGACCGTGAAAGAGCATCAGAAGCAGGTCGTAAAGGTGGTCAGCACAGCGGGGGAAATTTCAAGAACGACCCGCAGCGTGCCTCTGAAGCCGGTAAGAAAGGGGGTAAAAGTAGCCACGGCAATCGTAATTCGTAACGACCAGGCCTGCTACCCCGGAAACGCATCACGAACGCATCCCATCCCGACGTGATGATGCCACCGCCGCCGGATCCTCCGGCGGTTTTTTTTACCCGTCAGGTTGAACTGAAATGAAACGCCCCGCAGACTATGCGCCACTGCCGGATTCACGGAGCAAGGAGAAGGGCATGGTTCAACGTGCGGAGAAAAAAACAGGCAAACGTTCGCAGGCGGTCAGCGCGAAACGCGAGGCGATTCTGACGGCCGCGTTAAATACGTTTTCACAATATGGCTTTCATGGCACACGCATTGAGCAAATTGCCGAACAGGCCGGCGTCTCCAAAACCAATCTCCTTTATTACTACCCGTCAAAAGAGGCGCTGTATGTCGCCGTGCTGCGACAGATTCTGGATATCTGGCTGGCCCCCTTAAAAGCATTTCGGGAAGATTTTGCGCCGTTGGCCGCTATTGAAGAGTACATCCGGCTGAAGCTGGAAGTGTCCCGTGACTACCCGCAGGCCTCGCGGCTTTTTTGCATGGAGATGCTGGCTGGCGCACCGTTGTTGATGGATGAGTTGACTGGCGATCTGAAAACGCTGATTGATGAAAAGTCCGCGCTGATTGCCGGTTGGGTGAAAAGCGGCAAGCTGGCGCCGATCGACCCGCACCATCTGATCTTCATGATTTGGGCTTCAACACAGCATTACGCCGACTTTGCGCCTCAGGTTGAAGCGGTGACGGGCGCAACGCTGCGTGACGAAACCTTTTTTAATCAGACGGTTGAAAACGTTCAGCGCATGATTATTGAGGGAATTCGCGTTCGTTAATTGGCTGGCGGCAGCGGGCAGCTCATATCGCCTTCTTCGCACTGCAGCAGCGAGGCGAGAAACGCTTCCCGCTCGGCGGTTTTATCCGCCAGGCACTGATTGGCGATCATCACCTGAGCACTTCCCCCCTCGGTGCCAGAGCTGATAAGCGCGCAGTCGGCATCACGCATGGCGATCCATGCGGTCTGCGCCTTTTTCAGCAGTTCCTGCTGTGGCGGGGCTGCGCGTTTCAGCGCATTCTGATACGTTTCATTCAGTTCTTTGTCTGCCGCCTGGTATTGGGTGACGGCGCAGGTATTCATTTCCGCTTGCGTACTGGCATTAGCGCAGTCATCGGCCAGCGCCTGACCGCTGAGCACCAGCGCAACGCAGGTGAGTAGTATTCGTTTCATCATTCCCTCTGGATCCATAAAAAAAGGCCCCGTTTCCGGAGCCTTAATTAACCACAGCCTTAGCCAATTGTCATCAGGCTTGCGTTACCTCCGGCGGCTGCTGTGTTCACGCTCAGCGAACGCTCGACGTACAGTCGCTCCAGCAGAATATTACTTTCACCACGGGCGAAACCTTGTACCGAGACAATCGCGCCTTCACGGGCTGCCACTGCTTCACACAGCGCGCGAAGCTGATCGGAATCGCCGTGGAAGATCACCGCATCAAAAGGCTGCGTCGTCAGGCTGTCGGTTTTCGCAAACGCAATGCGGTCGGAAACCGCTGCCGGCAGGCGCTTCGCCAGATCACGGTGGAAGGCATCGTCAGGCCACAAAATCAGACTACCGACCGAGGTGACGGCGGCAAGCTGCACCAGCGCATCCTGCTCATCATCGGCAATACACAGCACGCGCTCACGCGGTAACAGCGTCCAGGTGTTACGCTCCCCGGTAGGACCCGGCAGCAGACGCTGCGTACCGGCCTGCGCCAGTTCGCCAAACTGCTGACAGAGTTGACGCAACACAGGGCGATCGGCCGCCCACTCGCTGAGCGCTTCCAGCGGCTGGATCAGCGCGGCTTTCAACTGGGCGTCTACCGGATAGTCCGCATCCTGACGCGCCAGAGTGATGGCCAGCGCATTTTCCGGACGGTTTGCCAGCAAACGGTAGAGATAGAGCGGTCCACCGGCTTTCGGACCAGTTCCCGACAGCCCTTCGCCGCCGAACGGCTGTACGCCGACAACCGCCCCCACCATATTACGGTTGACGTACAGGTTGCCCACGTGCGCTGAGCCGGTGACCTGAGCAATGGTTTCATCAATACGGGTGTGGACGCCCAGCGTCAGTCCGTAGCCGGAGGCGTTGATTTGGGCAATCAGTGCGTCCAGGTTGTTACGGTTGTAGCGTACAACGTGCAGAACCGGACCAAAGACCTCTTTTTGCAGCTCATCAACGCTTTCCAGTTCGATCAGCGTCGGCGCAACGAATGTGCCGCTTTGCCATTCACGAACATCTTCACTGTTTTCACGCGCCGCCTGGAACACGGGACGACCTTTCGCCCGCATGGCCTGAATATGCTGTTCAATATTGGATTTGGCTTCACTGTCGATCACCGGACCAATATCGGTAGTCAGACGCCCCGGGTTGCCCATCCGACATTCGGCCATCGCGCCACGCAGCATTTTCAGCGTGTGATCGGCGATATCATCCTGTAGACAGAGTATGCGCAGCGCGGAGCAGCGCTGTCCGGCGCTGTCAAACGCCGAGGACAGCACGTCGACCACGACCTGTTCGGTGAGGGCGGATGAGTCAACGATCATCGCGTTCATGCCGCCCGTTTCGGCGATCAGCGGAATCGGACGCCCCTGTGCATCCAGACGCGTCGCGATGTTACGTTGCAGCAGTGTCGCCACCTCGGTAGAACCGGTAAACATCACGCCGCGCACGCGGCTGTCAGCGGTCAGTTGCGCGCCCACCGTTTCACCCCGACCAGGCAGCAGTTGCACCACGCCCGGCGGTACGCCAGCTTCCAGCAAGATGGCAATGCCCTGGGCGGCGATGAGCGGCGTCTGTTCCGCGGGTTTTGCCAGTACGCTGTTGCCGGCAGCCAGCGCGGCGGCAATCTGTCCGCTGAAGATGGCCAGCGGGAAGTTCCACGGGCTGATACAGACAACCGGTCCGAGCGGACGATGGGTCTCATTATCAAAATCGTCACGCACCTGACCGGCGTAATAGTGCAGGAAGTCTACCGCTTCACGCACTTCGGCAATGGCGTTGGCGAAGCTCTTACCGGCTTCGCGGACCAGAATGCCGATCAATTGTTGCATCTGGCCTTCCATCAATACGGCAGCGCGATGGAGGATAGCTGCACGTTCTTGCGGCGGCGTCGCAAACCAGATAGGGGCATTGTTCACCGCGCTTTGCAGCGCCTGTTCCACTTCGGCTTCACTGGCTTCACGGACATAGCCCACGATGTCTTTTGGTTCTGCCGGGTTGATCACCGGGCTCATTTCGCCCTCGGCAACCGGGGCGTCGAGCATCGGTAACGCCCGCCATTTTTGCAGCGCGCTGTTGAGCAGGGCAGAAGAGAGTGAGGCCAGACGATGTTCGTTGGAAAGATCCAGACCGGCCGAATTATCGCGGCCTTTGCCGTACAGATCGCGCGGCAGTGGGATCTTCGGATGCGGCAGGCCGGTCTGACCTTCCTGTTGCGCCAGTTTCTCGACAGCTTCGACCGGATCGGCCACCAGTTCGTCCAGTGGCAGCGTGGTATCCGCGATACGGTTAACAAAGGAGGTGTTGGCCCCGTTTTCCAGCAGACGACGCACCAGGTACGCCAGCAGCGTTTCATGGGTGCCGACCGGCGCATAAATGCGGCACGGACGGTTCAGTTTGCCATCCGCCACTTTACCGGTGACCTGTTCGTACAGCGGCTCACCCATCCCGTGCAGGCACTGGAACTCATACTGACCCGGATAGTAGTTCTGTCCGGCCAGTTGATAAATGGCCGCCAGCGTATGGGCGTTGTGGGTCGCAAATTGCGGGTAGATCAGATTCGGCACAGCGAGCAATTTTTTCGCACAGGCGAGATAAGAGACGTCGGTGTAGACCTTGCGCGTGTAAACCGGATAGCCTTCCAGACCGTCCATCTGAGCGCGTTTGATCTCGCTATCCCAGTAGGCGCCTTTGACCAGACGGATCATCAGACGACGACGGCTGCGGGTGGCCAGGTCGATCAGGTAATCGATGACGAACGGGCAGCGTTTCTGGTACGCCTGAATGACGAAACCAATACCGTTCCAGCCAGCCAGTTCAGGTTCAAAACACAGTTTTTCAAGCAGATCGAGGGAGATCTCCAGACGGTCGGCCTCTTCGGCATCGATATTAATGCCGATATCATACTGGCGCGCCAACAGCGTCAACGACTTCAGGCGCGGATAGAGCTCTTCCATCACTCGATCGTACTGGGCACGGCTGTAACGCGGATGCAGGGCGGAGAGCTTGATAGAGATTCCTGGACCTTCATAAATTCCGCGTCCGTTCGATGCTTTACCTATCGCATGGATCGCCTGCTGATAAGAGACCATATAAGCCTGCGCATCGGCCGCGGTTAGCGCAGCTTCACCCAGCATATCGTAGGAGTAGCGGAAGCCTTTTTCTTCCAGCTTACGGGCATTCGCCAGCGCTTCAGCAATGGTTTCCCCGGTGACGAACTGTTCGCCCATCAGACGCATCGCCATGTCGACGCCTTTACGGATCAGCGGTTCACCGCTCTTGCCGATAATGCGGTTCAGGGAGCGCGAAAGGCTGGCTTCGTTATGGGTGGAGACCAGACGGCCGGTGAACAGGAGACCCCAGGTCGCCGCGTTGACGAACAGCGACGGACTACGACCAATGTGCGACTGCCAGTTACCATTGCTGATTTTGTCGCGGATTAAGGCATCGCGTGTGGCTTTATCCGGAATACGTAGCAGGGCTTCCGCCAGACACATCAACGCCACCCCTTCCTGCGAAGAGAGAGAGAACTCTTGCAGCAAGCCCTGCACCATTCCGGCACGGCCGCTGGCTGTTTTCTGATTACGCAGTTTATCCGCCAACTGGTAAGCCAGCTTGTGGGCCTGTTCGGCTACCGGCTGCGGCAAACGCGCCTGTTCCATCAGCATCGAAACGGCGTCAGTTTCTGAGCGACGGTACGCGGCGGTAATGGCGGAACGCGAGACCGACTGTGGGAGGATCTGCTCGGCAAATTCCAGGAAAGGCTGATGGATCTCTTCCTGCGGTGCCGTGGACTCATCGCCTTCGTTGGCGGCTCCGGCTAATAGCGCAGGAAGTTCTGGCAGCGTGTCATCGTTTTCCAGTTTCTCCAGGTAATTAAAGATTGCCTGCTTAATCAACCAGTGCGGGGTGCGATCAATTCGCGTTGCCGCTGACTTAATACGCTCGCGCGTTGCGTCATCCAGTTTAACCCCCATCGTGGTGGTTCCCATGCCATCTGCTCCTGTTGTTCGATAATGTACTGCGTGTGGTTATCGAGAAATATCTACTATGTTGCAACTTTGTGCAACCACGTTAAATGTGACCTGTACGACAAGCTTAAAAATGAATGAAATGTTAATAAAAGAAAGATGTATGACGTTGGGAAAAATAATAACGCTATCTTTTTCTCTGCGGCAGTTAACACTTTTAAAAGGTGCAACCGGAAAAAGTGTGAGAGAGTGCAACCTGGCGGAAATTAGTATTCATCGGCAGCAAAATTTGATGTAAATGGTGTGTTAAATCGATTGTGAATAACTCACGCTTCCGGCAGGATACGGTCGCCTGGGAAATACAACATGCTTTGCCACGTTCCGGCAGGGCAATAAAACAGAAGAGTCTGGAGAGTTTATGGCAATTAGCACACCGATGCTGGTGACGTTCTGTGTCTACATTTTTGGCATGATATTGATTGGTTTTATCGCCTGGCGTTCAACCAAGAACTTTGATGATTATATTCTGGGGGGCCGCAGCCTTGGGCCGTTTGTGACGGCGCTGTCTGCAGGCGCATCGGACATGAGCGGCTGGCTGCTGATGGGCTTACCGGGCGCGATTTTCATTTCCGGGATTTCAGAAAGCTGGATTGCCATCGGCCTGACTTTAGGGGCGTGGATCAACTGGAAGCTGGTGGCCGGGCGTCTTCGTGTGCACACCGAACATAATAATAACGCCCTGACGCTACCGGATTATTTCACCGGACGCTTTGAAGATAAGAGCCGGGTTCTGCGCATTATCTCCGCGCTGGTGATTTTGCTGTTCTTCACTATCTACTGCGCGTCCGGCATCGTGGCAGGGGCGCGTCTGTTTGAAAGCACCTTTGGCATGAGCTACGAAACCGCACTGTGGGCGGGCGCAGCAGCCACCATCCTCTATACCTTTATTGGCGGATTCCTCGCGGTAAGCTGGACGGATACCGTGCAGGCCAGTCTGATGATTTTTGCGCTGATCCTGACACCGGTGATCGTCATCATCAGCGTTGGGGGCTTTGGCGATTCGCTGGAAGTCATCAAACAGAAGAGCATTGAGAACGTTGATATGCTCAAAGGGCTGAATTTTGTCGCCATCATTTCCCTGATGGGCTGGGGATTGGGCTACTTCGGTCAGCCACACATTCTGGCGCGTTTTATGGCGGCGGATTCCCACCACAGCATCGTTCATGCCCGTCGTATCAGCATGACCTGGATGATCCTCTGTCTGGCGGGCGCAGTAGCGGTCGGTTTCTTCGGTATCGCTTACTTCAACAACAATCCGGCGCTGGCGGGTTCAGTGAATCAGAACGCGGAGCGCGTGTTCATCGAACTGGCGCAAATCCTGTTTAACCCGTGGATTGCCGGCATCCTGTTGTCTGCAATTCTCGCGGCGGTGATGTCAACGCTGAGCTGTCAGTTGCTGGTATGTTCCAGCGCCATTACCGAGGATTTGTACAAAGCGTTCCTGCGTAAAGGCGCCAGCCAGCAGGAGCTGGTTTGGGTAGGGCGCATTATGGTGCTGGTGGTCGCGCTGGTGGCTATCGCTCTGGCGGCGAACCCGGAGAACCGGGTTCTGGGTCTGGTGAGCTACGCCTGGGCGGGTTTCGGTGCCGCGTTTGGTCCGGTGGTGCTGTTCTCGGTGATGTGGTCGCGTATGACTCGCAACGGCGCGCTGGCCGGGATGATTATCGGCGCCGTGACGGTGATCGTCTGGAAACATTTCGGCTGGCTGGATCTGTACGAAATCATTCCGGGCTTTATCTTCGGCAGCGTTGGTATTGTCGCCTTCAGTCTGTTGGGTAAAGCGCCATCATCGGCGATGCTCAAACGCTTTGCGGAGGCGGACGCGCACTATCATTCCGCACCGCCGTCGCGTTTGCAGGAAGGCTAACGCCTCAATCCTCTGACTATCAGGCCCGCTTCGTGCGGGCTTTTTTGTCTTTTTCAACGATCGCTTCCCTCCATAACCATTAACCCGCTAAGCGTTTACATTATGACATCATTATCATTACATTCTGCTTGAGTTTTCTCTTTCCGTAATGATAATCACTATCACTGTAATTTACCTTTCTTTGCATCAGTTGACTAAGAATAACGTTTAAGGGTGTCTGGCATGTTTGTTCCGTTTCTAATTATGTTGCGTGAAGGGCTGGAAGCCGCGCTGATAGTCAGCCTGATTGCCAGTTATCTGAAGCGTACCCAACGAGGCCGTTGGATTGGCGTGATGTGGATTGGCGTATTTCTGGCGGCGGCGCTGTGCCTGGGCCTTGGGATCTTCATCAACGAGACCACCGGTGAGTTTCCGCAAAAGGAACAGGAACTGTTCGAAGGTATCGTCGCGGTGATTGCTGTGGTGATCCTCACCTGGATGGTGTTCTGGATGCGTAAGGTTTCGCGCAACGTCAAAGTCCAACTGGAGCAGGCGGTCGACAGCGCATTACAGCGCGGTAATCACCATGGCTGGGCATTGATCATGATGGTCTTTTTCGCCGTGGCGCGTGAAGGGCTGGAATCCGTCTTTTTCCTGCTGGCCGCCTTTCAACAGGACGTCGGGGTCTGGCCGCCGGTTGGCGCCATGCTGGGTCTGGCGACGGCTGTCGTTCTCGGCTTCTTACTCTACTGGGGCGGCATCCGTCTGAACCTGGGCGCTTTCTTTAAGTGGACCAGCCTGTTCATTTTGCTGGTAGCGGCCGGTCTTGCTGCAGGCGCGATTCGTGCTTTTCATGAAGCCGGATTGTGGAACCACTTCCAGGACGTGGCGTTTGATATGAGCGCTATTCTTTCGACGCACTCGCTGTTTGGCACCCTGATGGAAGGTATTTTTGGCTACCAGGAAGCCCCGAGCGTCAGTGAGGTTGCGGTCTGGTTTATCTACCTGATACCGGCGCTGGTGGTGTTTGCATTGCCGCCGCGCACAGGCACAACCGCGTCCCGCACAGCGCCTTAACGCTTTGCGACGCAGACTCTTACATAGTTACAACATACTTATTTAAAGGGATGGTCATGACGAATCACTTTCGCCGTAGTGCGCTGCAGCTTGGCATGGCTGCGCTGTTTGCTTCTGCTTTTACTGCCCATGCTGCGGATATTCCGCAGGTTAAGGTCACGGTAACCGATAAACAATGTGAGCCGATGAGCATTACGGTTAATGCCGGCAAAACCCAGTTCATCATTCAAAACCACAGCCAGAAAGCGCTGGAATGGGAGATTCTGAAGGGCGTGATGGTGGTTGAAGAGCGCGAAAACATCGCGCCTGGGTTCAGTCAGAAGATGACGGCTAATCTGCAACCCGGCGAATATGACATGACCTGTGGCCTGCTGACTAACCCGAAAGGGAAGCTGATTGTTAAGGGCAGCGCGACGGCCGATGCCGCGCAGAGTGATGCTTTGCTCAGTCTGGGTGGCGCCATCACCGACTATAAAGCCTATGTGACCGAAGAGACCGCGCAACTGGTGGCGGGAACCAAAGCCTTCACCGATGCCATTAAAGCGGGCGATCTGGAGAAAGCGAAGTCACTGTATGCGCCAACCCGTCAGCACTACGAGCGTATCGAACCGATTGCTGAGCTGTTCTCCGATCTCGACGGCAGCATCGATGCCCGTGAAGACGACTACGAACAAAAAGCCGCCGACCCGAAATTTACCGGCTTCCACCGTCTGGAAAAAGCGCTGTTTGGCGATAACTCGACCAAAGGGATGGCGAAATACGCCGATCAGTTGAATACCGACGTTCTGGATCTGCAAAAACGCATCAGTGAACTGGCATTCCCACCGTCAAAAGTGGTTGGCGGCGCAGCAGGACTGATTGAAGAAGTGGCAGCCAGTAAAATTAGCGGCGAGGAAGATCGTTACAGCCACACCGATCTGTGGGATTTCCAGGCGAACGTGGACGGTGCGCAGAAGATTGTCGACCTGTTGCGTCCGCAACTGCAGAAATCCAACGCAGCGTTGCTGGCGAAAGTGGATGCGAACTTCAAAAAAGTGGATGCCATCCTCGCGAAATATCGCACCAAAGACGGTTTTGAGACGTACGATAAACTGACCGATGCGGATCGCAACGCGCTGAAAGGCCCGATTACGACGCTGGCGGAAGATCTCGCGCAATTACGCGGTGTACTGGGTCTGGACTAAGCACCATGCAGCATGATGATAAAAACGGCGTGAGCGAACCGTCACGCCGACGTTTGTTGAAAGGAATGGGCGCGCTCGGCGGCGCGCTGGCGCTGACTGGCGGTTGTCCGGTTGCCCATGCGCAAAAGCCGCAAAGCGCGCCGGGAACCTTGTCACCGGATGCCCGTAGCGAGACTCAACCTTTTTACGGTCCCCATCAGGCGGGGATTTTGACGCCGCAGCAGGCCTCAATGATGCTGGTGGCGTTTGATGTCCTGGCGTCCGATAAAGGTGAGCTCGAACGATTGTTTCGCCTGCTGACGACACGTATTGCTTTCCTGACTACCGGCGGCCCGGCACCGGAAACGCCGAACCCGCGCTTGCCGCCAATGGACTCCGGGATCCTCGGCGCCTTCATCGCGCCGGATAACCTGACCATGACGCTGTCGGTGGGGCATTCGCTGTTCGATACGCGCTTTGGGCTGCAGGCGCAGATGCCAAAGACGTTGCAGAAAATGACCCGTTTCCCGAATGACTCTCTGGATGCCGCGCTGTGCCATGGCGATGTGTTGCTGCAGATTTGCGCCAACACCCAGGACACGGTGATCCATGCCCTGCGCGATATCATCAAGCATACGCCGGACTTGCTGAGCGTTCGCTGGAAGCGAGAAGGGTTTATATCCGACCATGCGGCGCGCAGTAAGGGTAAAGAGACCCCGGTCAATTTGCTTGGCTTTAAAGACGGCACGGCGAATCCGGACAGCAGCGATGCAAAGCTGATGCAGGATGTGGTGTGGGTGACGGCGGAGCAGGGGGAACCGGCGTGGGCCATTGGCGGATCTTATCAGGCCGTGCGTCTGATTCAGTTTCGCGTCGAATTCTGGGATCGCACACCGCTCAAAGAGCAGCAAACCATTTTTGGCCGTGATAAGCACACCGGCGCGCCGTTGGGGATGCAGCACGAACATGATGTGCCGGATTACGCCAGCGACCCGGAGGGTAACGTCATTGCGCTGGACAGCCACATTCGTCTGGCGAATCCACGCACGGCGCAGACGCAGTCGGGCCTGATGATGCGCCGTGGCTACAGCTACTCTCTTGGCGTGACGCCATCGGGACAGCTTGATATGGGATTGCTGTTTGTCTGCTATCAACACGACCTGGAAAAAGGGTTTCTGACCGTGCAGAAGCGGCTAAATGGCGAGGCGCTGGAAGAGTACGTCAAGCCGATTGGCGGCGGCTATTTCTTCGCGCTACCGGGAATCAAGCAGGCCGATCGCTATCTGGGCCAGTCTCTGCTTGAAGCATGACAATAATACCCCGTCTGCGGGCGGGGTATGCTGCACCTCACGCTACTGAAAATATTCTTTTTTTGTATGATCCGTTTTTTGAAATAATTTTGTAATATCTCCGTAAGAGACTGTTGCCAACAGAAAATGAGAGCTTAGTTAACGTCAGGTAAAAATATTGTTGCGTTATTGCTAAGTTCTGATGTAATTATACGTAATAGCGGTAGTTCCCGGCAGTGATGATTATTCACTATGGAGATCGCGAATGGTAAAGTCCTCTCGTGGACACGTTTCTGACAGTTTTTGCAGCCCATTACGCGGAAGTCTCTCCTCCGGTAGCCACCTCGTCACCGCTAAATTTCGCTCACTTTCCCCTCTTATTCGTGTTACTGACGCCATATTCGGTGCGCGTAGCCGTGTGTGGCGTCTATTCGAAAGGCAAGCAATGGCTTACAAGGAAGCCAACCCGCAGATGTTCGTGCGCATAATCGCGCTGCCAACGGCGCGTGTGATGAATACCAACAACTCAAGGTGCTATCCATGGGAAGACAAAAAGCAGTGATCAAAGCTCGTCGTGAAGCAAAACGTGTGCTGAGACGGGACTCACGCAGTCATAAACAGCGTGAAGAAGAATCGGTCACCTCGCTTGTGCAGATGAGTGGCGTAGAAGCGATTGGCATGGCGCGCGACAGTCGCGACACCACGCCAGTCATGGCGCGCAATGAGGCTCAATCGCACTACCTGAATGCTATCGAGAGTAAACAACTGATTTTCGCTACGGGCGAAGCCGGGTGTGGTAAAACCTGGATCAGTGCGGCAAAAGCAGCAGAGGCCCTGATACATAAAGATGTAGACAGGATCATTGTCACCCGTCCAGTTCTGCAGGCTGATGAAGATCTCGGCTTCTTACCTGGAGATGTATCGGAGAAGTTCGCTCCCTATTTCCGGCCGGTTTATGACGTGCTGGTTAAACGACTCGGGGCATCCTTTATGCAATATTGCCTGCGACCTGAAATCGGTAAGGTGGAAATCGCGCCGTTCGCCTATATGCGCGGACGTACATTTGAAAATGCAGTGGTCATTCTTGACGAGGCTCAGAACGTCACTGCTGCGCAAATGAAGATGTTCTTAACGCGCCTCGGGGAGAATGTGACGGTTATCGTAAACGGGGACATTACCCAGTGCGATTTACCCTCCCATGTTCAGTCAGGGCTAAGTGACGCGCTGGCCCGCTTTACAGAAGATGAGATGATCGGGATTGTTCGCTTCAACAAAGATGATTGCGTTCGCTCGGCGCTCTGCCAGCGAACGCTGAATGCGTACAGTTAAGTTAGCAATCTTTGCGCTCAGAGCCCGGGATGACCGGGCTTTGTTTTTTGGGGGCATCCCCCGGCGTGTGCCATATGCGAAAAAAAAGCCCGTACTTTCGTACGAGCTCTTTCTCAAATATGGCGGTGAGGGGGGGATTGACTCGCTTCGCTCGCCCTGCGGGCGTTATGGCCTGCGGCCATTCCGTCCAACGGGCTGCGCCCGTTGTCGAACCCCGGTCGGGGATTCTCATCCCCCGGCGTGTGCCATATGCGAAAAAAAAGCCCGTACTTTCGTACGAGCTCTTTCTCAAATATGGCGGTGAGGGGGGGATTCGAACCCCCGATACGTTGCCGTATACACACTTTCCAGGCGTGCTCCTTCAGCCACTCGGACACCTCACCATATTGTTGTTCCTCAACAACTGGAACGGGCGCTAATTTAGGGAAATACGCCGCCTGCGTCAATCAACTTTTCCAAAAAATCGTGCGTTTACACAAACTTCAGGCAACCTGTCGGTTAATTAGGCGGAAACTGCTTTTTTTGCCAGCGCCAGCGAATTTGCTATGCTGATGATCCCTTTGAAAACGATGATAATAAGTGCGAAAAATTGCGCACAACAACCCGCAGGAGTCAATATGGATATCATTTTCTATCACCCTACGTTTGATACCCCCTGGTGGATCGCTGCCCTGGAAAAAGCAATCCCTGGTGCCAGAGTCCGGGAGTGGAAGCAGGGCGATAACGATCCGGCAGATTATGCGCTGGTCTGGCACCCACCGGTAGAAATGTTGGAAGGGCGTAAACTTAAGGCGGTGTTCGCTCTGGGCGCCGGGGTGGATTCGATCCTGAGCAAACTGAAAGCCCATCCCACGATGCTGGATCCCGCCATTCCTCTCTTTCGTCTCGAAGATACCGGTATGGGCTTGCAGATGCAGGAATACGCGGTCAGTCAGGTATTGCACTGGTTCCGTCGTTTTGATGATTACCAGGCGCTGAAAAATGAGCGCCAATGGCAACCGCTGCCGGAATATACGCGCGAGGCGTTTACCGTGGGGATTATGGGCGCTGGCGTGCTGGGAGCGAAAGTGGCAGAAAGCTTACAGGCCTGGGGGTTCCCGCTGCGCTGCTGGAGTCGCAGTCGTAAAACCTGGCCGGGAGTTGAGAGTTTTGCCGGTACCGAAGAACTGGGCGCATTCCTCAGCCAGACTCGCGTGCTGATAAATCTGCTACCCAATACGGCGGAAACGGTCGGCATCATCAATGGCAAACTGCTTGACCAATTGCAGGATGGTGCTTATCTGCTGAATCTCGCGCGTGGCGTACACGTTAATGAAGATGATCTGCTCGCCGCACTGAACAGTAATAAACTCAAAGGGGCGATGCTGGATGTCTTCAGCCGTGAACCGCTGCCCGCGGATAGTCCGCTGTGGAAACATCCGCGCGTGGCGATGACGCCGCATATTGCGGCAGTCACGCGTCCCGCTGAAGCCGTCGCCTATATTTCCCGCACGATTTCACATCTGGAAAACGGCGAAGCGGTGACCGGGCAGGTCGACCGCCAGCGCGGTTATTAAGGTATACCCGGCAGATGCCGGGTTTCGACTAATAAACGCAGGCGATTCCTGCTATCCTTGTCGAAAAATGACCACAGGAGAGAGACATGTATCCCGTTGACCTGCATATGCATACCGTCGCCAGCACCCATGCTTATAGCACTCTGAGCGATTACATCGCCCAGGCGAAGCGCCAGGGACTGAAACTGTTCGCAATTACCGATCACGGTCCGGACATGGCGGATGCTCCACACCACTGGCATTTCATCAATATGCGTATCTGGCCGCGCGTGGTGGATGGGGTAGGGATCCTGCGAGGCATTGAGGCAAATATCAAAAATATCGAAGGTGAAATCGACTGTACCGGTCCGATGCTTACCTCACTGGATCTGATTATTGCGGGCTTTCATGAACCGGTTTTCGCCCCCCACGATGAAGCCACCAATACGCAGGCGATGATCGCCACCATGGCGAGCGGCGTTGTGCATATCATTAGTCACCCCGGCAACCCGAAATATCCCGTTGATATCACAGCAATTGCCGAGGCTGCGGCAAAATACAATGTTGCACTGGAAATTAACAACTCTTCCTTCCTTCATTCACGCAAAGGCAGTGAAGCGAACTGTCGCGCGGTGGCGGCAGCGGTGCGCGATGCTGGCGGCTGGGTGGCGTTGGGTTCAGATTCTCATACCGCCTTTACGATGGGTGACTTCAGCGAGTGTCTGAAAATTATCGAAGAGGTGAATTTCCCGGAAGATCGTATTTTGAACGTGACCCCGCAACGATTACTCAATTTCCTGGAATCACGCGGAATGGCGCCGATTCCTGAATTTGCTGAACTTTAACCACCACGAGCTGGAATATTTAGATGAACGAGTTTTCTATCCTGTGCCGCGTACTGGGATCGCTGTATTACCGTCAACCGCAGGATCCTTTGCTGGTTCCGCTTTTTACCCTGATTCGCGAAGGTAAACTCCCGGCGAGCTGGCCGCTCGAGCAGGATGAACTGTTAGCGCGTCTGCAGAAAAGCTGTGATATGGCCCAACTGGCGGCGGATTACAACGCGCTGTTTGTCGGTGCGGAGTGCGCAGTGCCACCGTATCGCAGCGCGTGGGTGGAAGGGGCGACAGAATCAGAGGTGCGGTCCTTCCTTTCCGCACGGGGTATGCCGCTTGCCGAGACGCCAGCCGATCATATTGGTACGTTGCTGCTGGCCGCCTCCTGGCTGGAAGATCAGTCTGCAGAGGATGAAAGCGAGGCGCAGGAAACCCTGTTCGCGGATTACATCATTCCGTGGTGCGGTACCTTCCTCGGTAAAGTGGAAGCGCACGCCGCGACCCCTTTCTGGCGAACGATGGCGCCGTTAACACGCGATGCCATTGGCGCGATGTGGGACGAACTGGAAGAAGAGACCGACGAATAAATGTGATGTATATCACTTTTGCATGCAACATGAGTTAAACATTGCATAAAATGTGTGCGTGATCTCATTCATATGGGCATTTTCTGCTATCATGCGCGGCATGAACATACTTCTTTCCATTGCAATCACAACGGGCATTCTCTCCGGTATCTGGGGATGGGTGGCCGTGTCTCTTGGCTTACTGAGTTGGGCAGGGTTTTTAGGCTGTACGGCCTATTTCGCCTGTCCACAGGGTGGGTTAAAGGGGTTGGCCATTTCGGCCTCCACGCTGTTGAGCGGCGTGGTGTGGGCGTTGGTCATTATTTACGGTAGCGCGTTGACGCCGCATCTCGAACTGGTGGGTTATCTGATCACCGGCGTTGTGGCCTTCCTGATGTGTATTCAGGCAAAGCAAGTCTTACTGTCATTTGTGCCAGGCACATTTATTGGCGCGTGCGCCACGTTTGCCGGGCAGGGGGACTGGAAACTGGTCCTGCCTTCACTGGCGGTTGGCTTGCTCTTTGGCTATGCCATGAAAAACAGTGGCCTGTGGCTGGCGGCCCGGCGAGAAAGACACAGTACGCGAACCGTGGCGGAAAATAAAAAAGCGTGAGGAATCCCTCACGCTTTTTTTTATCCTGATCATCAGGATTCCGGCGGTACCGACATATGGCGATATTTCACCAGAATGTCGTTCTGGCGATCGGCTTTATTCTGCAAATCCCACAGCCCGCGATCGATACCATCGTTGATGAGGAAGATGACGCCCGTCTCAATGGCGGACATCAGGCATAACATCACCGGTTCGTTGGAGGTGTAGCCAATTTCACCTTCCAGCAGTCTCTGGTAATCGATAAAGCGGAACACCCCTGCCTGCACTTCATAAGACAGAATGGTTTTACTGGTGTTGACCGAGGAGAGGATCTCACCGGTGCTGACGTTGACCACGCGCAGGTTTACCGCAATCTGGTCAAGCTGGTACTGCGTGTCTGCGCCGATACCGAAGTAACGCGCACCGACGCCGCCGGATTTCACGTTACTTTCGTAGCCGATAATCGACCCTTCAACCATGATGTTGGCCGCCGTCAGCGACTGCAGCGGGATCCGGTTGTTGATGGCGACAGTCCCGTTTTCCTGGGCGGCACGAATGATCTTACGTTCATTCAGCAGGTTTTGCAGTCCCTGGCGCTCCAGTGGAACAAACCAGCGAGAATCTTTCAGCGCGGTGACCAGCATCGCGGTGGCGCTTTGTGGGACGGCTGTTGAGAAGTTACTGGCCGGGTAGGGTTTAAACTGCCCGGTTTCATCCTGAATGTTATACACCGAGACAAAAATTTTGCCCGTTGGCGACGGTAAATGCGTTAAATCCTTATAACTTTGCGCACGAGGCATTAATGTCGGTTTAGCGGCTTCTTTTGGCGGGGCGGTTAAGCATCCGCTCAGTAAAATGACGGCGACGAATACAAGTAAGCGCTGCATGATGATTGTCCTTACGTGGCGGTGCTTAGAAATCGGTGGATTGCGACTGTAAACCCGACACTTCGATCGTCGATGTTTTTCCCGTTTTCCTGTCCGTGACGTTTAGCTGCAACTGTCCATCCCGGTTAGCAATATCCACAATGAAATCATTGGTCACCATCCTGCCGGGTTTCCCCGTGTTAATATTGGTCAACAGCCCACCTAATATTTGTGACTGAATGGCCTGAGTGAAGTTATCCAACGCGGAGGGAGTTTCGATTCCGTAATCGTCGTTATAACTGGGATCTTTATAAGAGTTTTGCGCCTGGGCGCTATTCAGTAAAAAAGAACCGTTATTGGGGTTTCCACCAAAGTTAGGGTTACGGAACTGGAAGGTCATATTTCCGGCCCAACTTAATGGCGAAATAAGCATGAGTACTACTACTGCATGTTTGACACGCATTACAGCCTCCGGACAAAAATCACTTTTTAGAATTCGTCATGCGTTAAATCGCCGGTGCTCAATAGTGTTTGATCTATTTGCCGGCGGTTTAAGGCATCCTCAGTTTGTGCCAGCGCGAAGACAACAGTTTTTTCGAAGTCTCTTTTCGTTGGAAATAAAAAAGTCTGGAATATAACGTCCTGATTTACCGTTATCGTGATCCAACTTCCCCAACGTGCACTGGGTCGCTCATTGATGGTTAAATTACCTGGATAATCACTTTCCCATTTGTCGCTAAAAGCACGATAAAAATCGTGGCCGATAGACGAAACCGTGTGGTCAGTTAAGAGCCCAGGAACTTCAACTTCTACAGCCTGCGTCGTGCCGGCAGCGAACAGAAACTGTGCCGCTGCAAGCCAGGTCAAATAGCGTTTCATGGCTTTATCGCCTGAGGTTATCATTTGCCCACGAAACCGCCTGGGTACGGTTTTTGACAGCTATCTTTTTGAAAAGATTATAAAGATGTGTTTTGACCGTATTTTCACTGATAAACAGTGAACGCGCGATTTCGATATTAGAGGCGCCGATACGCAGCTTATTCAGGATCTCTTTTTCGCGATGAGTCAGGAGGGCTGACTCAGTGCTGTTGTAGCGATAATTACCTGAGTGAGTGATCAGATAACTGGCCAGTTTCTGTGAGAAGTAGCACTCTCCCCGCAGGATCCCTTGCAAACCGTTTACGACACGCTCTTCGTCATCCGCTACGTAAAAAACGCCATTGATATGCGGCCAGTTTTCAATATCCCGGTAGGGATAATCATCGGGCGTGTTCAACAATAACGTCTTTAAATTATTGTTTTTCCGACTTAAGTTATCCTGCCAGTAATGGATAAGCTTTTTATCTGCTTCCATCATATCGACTAAAACAATGCAACTGGTGGAGATATCATCCAGAGAACGCTGAATATTATGCAGTTTTCCGGTGAGGGCCAGAGATTGTTTTAAATGCTGCAATAATGCTGTGGCTTGCAGGGATGGTTTGGTGATCAACAATAATGTATGACCATGAATACTATGGACTTCATTAAACATGATGAAACCCCACTTTTTTAGTCGCACACCTGACAGCTGCCTGCAAAAATGAGGCACCAGAAGTACTGACAGATGTTGCACTGCTGTGTGTAGTAAAATAAGAATCAGCCCGAACGGGTCAAAATATTAATACAAATGAACTACAACTGATTTCAATCTAGCCATTACAAATCTTAAAGCAAGTGTTAAACATGTAACGGAATGTAAAAATATATATTAATTTGTTAAGTTTGAGCTTTTTTTAAGTTTAGATTTGATAGTAAAGTTGTACATCCAGCCGTTATTGCACAGATTTAAAAAATCATACAAATTATATTAATTAACTGAATTTAAAGTAATAAATGCAATTTGTGCTAGCACTTCATCGGTGGGGAAATTGCTGAGTTATGAGATCCGTCGGCGTCGTGCATTTTGATGACGAAAAAAACGAGGCTTGTCACGACTTGCGCATCTCTCTCTTCTTCGACCGTACAACATAGCCTGGAAAGCCCACTGTACAGCCTGCTGACTGACGACGAGAAAAAGCATTAACGGTGAGTATGGAAAAAATAAAATAAGCGTAAATAACAGGGTATTCCTGCCCTGATTAGTACTTTGGTGTGAGCGAAAATATAAAAATACCACTGGCGGGTGAGTTATTTAAAATGTTTCCGCAGACATACTCTTCATCGTAACGCGGCGTTAACAAATTACGTTTAGCGTTAACAAGAAAATTGATGAGAACGTTATTTTCTCGATGTACGACCAGGTCCAGGGTGACAACATGAAAAACAAATTGTTATTTATGATGTTAACAGTACTGGGTGCGCCTGGAATTGCTTCCGCAACAAGTTATGATTTAGCGCATTCCGAATATAACTTTGCGGTAAATGAATTAAGTAAGTCTTCATTTAATCAGGCAGCCATAATTGGTCAAGTGGGCACGAATAATAGTGCAAAGATACGCCAGGAGGGCTCTAAACTTTTGTCGGTGGTTTCACAAGAAGGTGGAAGTAACCGGGCCAAAGTTGACCAATCAGGAGCTTATAACTTTGCGTATATTGCTCAGTCGGGTAATTCCAATGATGCCAGTATATCGCAAAGTAATTACGGTAATACTGCGATGATTATCCAGAAAGGTTCTGGAAATAAAGCAAATATTACTCAGTATGGTACGCAAAAAACAGCAGTTGTAGTGCAGAGACAGTCGCAAATGGCAATTCGCGTTATTCAACGCTAATCCATTGACGACGCTTAAATCAATCCGATGGGGGTTTACCATGAAACTTTTACAAGTGGCAGCATTTGCAGCAATCGTGGTTTCTGGCAGTGCTCTGGCTGGTTCTGTTCCACAATGGGGCGGCGGTGGTGGTGGCGGTGGCGGAAGCAGCTCCGGCCCGGATTCAAACCTGAGCATTTATCAGTTCGGGACCAATAACGCCGCACTTGCGCTGCAAAGCGACGCTCGTAAATCAGACACAACAATCACCCAGCACGGCTATGGTAACGGCGCCGATGTTGGTCAGGGTGCAGATAACAGCACCATTGATCTGACTCAGAAAGGCTTCAAAAACAACGCCACCATCGATCAGTGGAACGGCAAAAACTCGGATATTACTGTGAGCCAATACGGTGGACGTAACGCCGCGCTGGTTAACCAGACGGCTTCTGATTCCAGCGTTCTGGTTAAACAAGTTGGTTTTGGCAACAACGCCACAGCTAACCAGTACTAATTCAGTTTATGTGCTGACAATAAACAGGGCGAAAGCCCTGTTTTTTTTCGGGAGGAGATCATGAACACCTTATTACTCCTTGCGGCGCTCTCTAATCAGATAACGTTTGCAACCACCCAGCAAGGCGACATTTACACAATTACGCCGCAGGTCACCCTGACACAACCCTGTGTGTGCCAGGTGCAGGTTTTAGCCCTTCGTGACGGCGTGGCGGGGCAAAGTCAGTCACGACAACAAAAGACCCTTTCTCTGCCTGCTAATCAGGCCATTGATTTGACCAGACTCAGTTTAAATATCTCAGCGCAAGACACCGTCAAAATCGTGGTTACGGTTTCTGACGGCCAGTCGCTGCATTTATCACAACAGTGGCCGCCCTCTGCGAAACCGTCATAACTGACTGACAATTTATGCGTTGATGCTGGCAGAAGCGAGGCGGCTCGACTATGAATAGAGTGACGCGGAATGCGTGACTCCCGGGCCTGTCGCCATCAGGGAAAACATCACCCCTCAAGGATGAATACTCATTGAGGAAAGCATCATGCCGTTACCTGTCACGCGTAAAACGAGCCTTCTGCTGCTCGCGCTTCTTGCCCTGTATTCTTTCACCGCAATCGCGGATGCGGGAAGACAGGGCGGGGTTATTCGTTTTACCGGTCAAATCGTTGAGCCGCCCTGTAATGTGAGTCAGCAGCAACAGCGCCTTGCGATGTCTTGCTATAACGAGGGGCGCACGCAAACCCGCTATTATTCGCCGCAGGAACTGCTTAAAGCGCCGCAACACTTCAAACAGATCGCCGCGGTTAATTTGCGCTATCTGGATGAGGAGAAAAAACTGGCGGTGATGGATATCAGTTACCACTAAACCGGGCGTTCAGACAAGCACACGAAAAAAGCGATTTCAGGGTATCCCCTGCTGTACACTTACAAAACAGAGTGACGCAAGGAGGTTCTATGGAATCGCGTATTCATGTTATCCAGGGGGATATCACCACGGTCGCGGTTGATGTCATCGTCAATGCCGCAAACGCCTCGCTGATGGGGGGCGGAGGTGTTGATGGGGCAATCCATCGCGCTGCGGGTCCCGCCTTACTGGAAGCCTGTATGAAGGTCAGACAGCAGCAGGGTGAGTGCCCGACAGGCCATGCGGTGATCACGCTTGCGGGAAACCTCCCCGCCAAAGCCGTTATTCATACCGTCGGCCCAGTCTGGCGCGGCGGCGAACATAACGAAGCGCAACTGCTGCAGGATGCGTACGTTAATAGCCTGAATCTGGCGCTGGCCAACGGCTACGCGTCTATTGCCTTTCCGGCAATCAGTACCGGAGTCTATGGGTATCCGCGAGCGGCAGCCGCTGAAATTGCGTTAAAGACCGTTTCGGAATTTATTACCCGCCGCGCTTTGCCTGAGCAGATATACTTTGTCTGTTATGACGACGAAACAACCCGACTCTACCAGCGTTTACTTACCCAACAAGGCGATGAATGAACTGACCCGGCTCGCTCGCGCCACGCGTCCTCTGTGCGACAATCATCCCGGAGAATGCGGCATCCTTGCGCTCGATAACAGTCTGGACGCCTTTGCCGCCCGCTACCGGCTGGCGGAAATGGCGGAGCGCACGCTGGATGTTCAGTACTATATCTGGGAAGACGACATGTCCGGGCGGCTGCTGTTCGCCGTCCTGCTGGCGGCGGCAAAACGTGGCGTCCATGTGCGCCTGTTGCTTGATGACAACAACACGCCAGGGCTGGATGACACCCTGCAACTGCTCGACGCCCATCCCAACATTGAAGTTCGCCTGTTTAATCCTTTCTCTTTTCGCATGCTCCGGATGCTGGGTTATCTGACCGATTTCGCCAGGCTCAACCGACGGATGCATAACAAAAGCTATACTGCCGACAGTGTCGTCACCCTGGTGGGCGGGCGAAACATTGGCGATGCCTATTTTGGCGCGGGCGAGGAGCCGCTGTTCTCCGATCTGGACGTGATGGCCATCGGCCCCGTCGTCAGGGAGGTTGCTGAGGATTTCGAACGCTACTGGCATTGCGCTTCGGTTTCGACGTTGAAATCGGTACTGGCGCTTTCCGAGCAAGAGATCACCGACCGCATTGAGTTACCCGACGCCTGGTACAACGATCCCATCACCCGTCGATACCAGCATAAACTGGAAACCAGCCCGTTTATGACCCATCTCGATCGCGGAGCGCTGCCCCTTATCTGGGCGAAGACCCGGCTATTAAGTGACGATCCGTTAAAAGGCGAGGGGAAAGCGCAGCGCCACTCGTTACTGCCGCAACGGCTGTTTGACGTGATGGGATCGCCGACGGAACGGATTGACATTATCTCTGCCTATTTTGTCCCGACCCGCGCAGGCGTCTTGCAGTTGCTGAAACTGGTGCGCAAAGGCGTCAAAATTGCGATCCTCACCAACTCATTAGCCGCCAATGATGTCGCGGTGGTACATGCCGGTTACGCGCGCTGGCGGAAGAAACTACTGCGTTATGGTATCGAACTCTATGAACTGAAGCCGACGCGTGAACGTCAGGTGGTACTGCACGACAGGGGGCTTACGGGGAACTCCGGATCCAGCCTGCATGCCAAAACGTTCAGTATTGACGGGCGTAAGGTGTTTATTGGTTCACTGAATTTTGATCCCCGTTCCACGTTGCTGAACACGGAAATGGGATTTGTGATTGAAAGCGAGACGCTGGCGACGCTTATCCATAAACGGTTCATCGAGAGTCAACGCGATGCGGCCTGGCAATTACGCCTCGATCGCTGGGGGCGAATTAACTGGGTGGATCGGCAGCAGGACGCAGAGCAGGTGTTAAAAAAAGAACCCGCCACCGGATTCTGGAAGCGGGTTCTGGTGCGACTGGCGACGCTATTGCCTGTCGAGTGGCTGCTTTAACGTGGCTGCTGGCATTAGCCGGTCACTTTTTTGCTTTGTTCCTGTCTGACCGGCGGTTTGCCGGAGAACAGGAATTTGAGCAGCGGAATGCGCAAATGAATCTCGTACAGTACCAGCGCGATGCCAACCACAAAGATCAGCCCACAGATAAAGCCCAACAGATTCGAGGCAATATGCGGCGTAATGTATGCGCCGAAAAACAGTGTTAACGGATGGTGTACCAGATAGATAAACAGTGACGCATTAACAAAGTAGGTGACGCGGGCTGACTGGAAATTGAGTAAACGGTGGCCGAGGGAAAACACCACATTGACCATCCATAATCCGAGCACCATGGTGATGACATATTCCGTTTCGTACATCCAGGCATCACCACTGCCGTAGCGCTGATTCAGCAAATAGGCGATGAAGGCGAAAGCCGCCGCCAGCGTACATCCCCGTGAAGGGGTGGTGAAAAGCGCTTTAAGCTCAGGTGAGATAAAGGCCAGCGCGCCCAGCATAAAGAAAGGCACATAAAAGAGCGTTTGCATCACCACGAAATTGAACAAGCCGTCGCTGAGAATGGGTGGGTAAACAATGAACAGCGTCCGCCGTATCACCGCATAACCGATACCCAGTAAGAAGAAGATGAACGTCAGTTTGCCCATCGACACGGCAGCCAGCCGTTTTTTTTCCGCCTTTTCCAGGTTTTTTCGCATCCGGCTAAATACCCATAGACTGACGGTTGTTAATACCACCAGAACCAGTAAAAACCAGAGATGAGAAATTAATTCCCAGGCCAGCGTGTTGTATTTTTCATACAGAGAGAGCGTTTGCCAACTGTCGGCTTTTCCCTTGACGTATTGCAGCATAATAAATTGCGGCAACGTCAGCAGGGGAATCGCAGTAAGCATCGGAATGCCTACGCGTTCAACGCGTACTTTCCACCAGCGTTTCAGCGGATAACGCAGGAATAACATGTACGAAAAATAACCGGAAATAACGAAAAAGACCTGCATCCGGAATGAATGGATAAAATCATTAAACAGGGTCAGCCACCATGAGGGCTCGGCGCTGTTCACATGCCAGGTATGGCCGGAATAGATCAATGAAATATGGAAGGGAATACCCAACAACATCAGCCAGGCGCGGATGGAGTCAAGAAAATATTCACGCTGTGCGGGTACGGGATTCATAAAGGTTTTCGTATTCTCAGATTCTCAGACTAATCGTCTTATCGGTAAGGCGTTTACTCGTTACAGTCGGTGGCAACCCTACACCAAGTACAACGACCTGTCTCCAGGATAAGCACGCAAAGTGAAAAAGGGCCCGGCGAGGTGTCTAAACCATGAGCCAGCGTGCTGAACAATGCAGGGATTCAGTTGTCCTAATGCCTGATTATCCATTAAAATAGATCGGATCGATATAAGCACACAAAGGGGGAAGTGCTTACTAATTATGAAACATAAACCACAAATGATGAAAATGCGTTGGTTGGGTGCGGCAGTCATGTTAACGCTGTACACGTCGTCGGCCTGGGCCTTCTCCATCGATGATGTTGCAAAGCAAGCTCAATCCTTAGCCGGTAAAGGCTATGAGGCGCCAAAAAGTAACTTGCCCTCCGTTTTCCGCGACATGAAATATGCGGACTATCAGCAGATCCAGTTTAATCGCGACAAAGCATACTGGAGCAATCTTAAGACCCCATTCAAGCTCGAGTTCTACCACCAGGGTATGTACTTCGACACGCCGGTTAAAATCAATGAAGTCACGGCAACCACGGTTAAAAGAATCAAATACAGCCCGGACTACTTCAATTTCGGCGACGTTCAGCATGATAAAGACACGGTAAAAGATCTCGGCTTTGCGGGTTTCAAAGTGTTGTACCCGATCAACAGCAAAGACAAAAATGATGAAATCGTCAGCATGCTTGGCGCAAGCTACTTCCGCGTCCTGGGTGCCGGTCAGGTGTATGGCCTTTCTGCGCGCGGCCTGGCTATTGATACCGCGCTGCCTTCAGGCGAAGAATTTCCCCGCTTCCGTGAGTTCTGGATCGAACGTCCAAAACCGACTGACAAGCGCCTGACGATTTATGCCTTACTGGACTCTCCGCGTGCGACCGGGGCCTATCGTTTTGTGATAATCCCTGGGCGTGACACCGTTGTCGATGTGCAGTCGAAAGTCTACCTGCGCGATAAGGTCGGTAAACTGGGCGTGGCGCCGTTAACCAGTATGTTCCTGTATGGGCCAAATCAGCCCTCACCGGCGACCAACTATCGTCCGGAACTGCATGATTCCAACGGCTTGTCGATTCATGCCGGCAACGGCGAATGGATCTGGCGTCCGCTGAATAACCCGAAACACCTTGCGGTGAGCAGTTTTGCGATGGAAAACCCGCAAGGGTTTGGCCTGCTGCAACGTGGCCGTCAGTTCTCTCGCTTTGAAGATCTCGACGACCGTTACGATCTGCGCCCAAGCGCCTGGATCACGCCGAAGGGCGAGTGGGGCAAGGGTAAGATTGAACTGGTTGAAATCCCGACCAATGACGAAACCAACGATAACATCGTCGCTTACTGGACGCCGGATCAACTGCCTGAACCTGGCAAAGAGATGAACTTTAAATACACGCTGACGTTCAGTCGCGATGAAGACAAACTTCATGCGCCGGATAACGCCTGGGTGCAGCAGACGCGTCGTTCAACCGGCGATGTCAAACAGTCGAATCTCATTCGCCAGCCTGACGGTACGATCGCCTTCGTGGTGGACTTCACCGGCACGGACATGAAAAAACTGCCGCAGGATACCCCGGTCACCGCGCAAACCAGCATTGGCGACAACGGCGAGATCGTGGAAACAACGGTACGTTACAACCCGATCACCAAAGGTTGGCGTATGACGATGCGCGTGAAAGTGAAAGATGCGAAGAAAACCACTGAAATGCGTGCGGCATTGGTCAATGCCGATCAGACGTTGAGTGAAACCTGGAGCTACCAGTTACCTGCCAATGAATAAAACAACTGAGTACATTGACGCCATGCCGCTCTCGGAGATCGAGAAAGCGGCATTGCCGACAACTGACATCCGCGCGGTGCACGAAGCGCTGGATGCCGAGCATCGCCGTTACTCGCGAGAAGACGATTCACCGCAGGGTTCTGTTAAAGCGCGTCTGCAACAAGCCTGGCCAGACGCGCTGGGCGACGGGCAGTTGATCAAAGATGACGAAGGGCGCGACCAGCTTCAGGCAATGCCAAAAGCCAAACGTTCTTCGATGTTTCCCGATCCCTGGCGGACCAACCCGGTTGGGCGCTTCTGGGATCGTCTGCGTGGACGTGACGTCACGCCGCGCTATCTGGCTCGTCTGACGAAAGAAGAACAGGAAAGCGAGCAGAAGTGGCGTACCGTCGGCACCCTTCGTCGCTATACGCTGCTGCTGCTGACGCTGGCGCAGACGGTCGTCGCGACCTGGTACATGAAGACGATTCTGCCGTATCAGGGCTGGGCGCTGATCAATCCGGCGGATATGGTTGGGCAGGATCTGTGGGTCTCCTTCATGCAGTTGCTGCCGTATATGCTGCAAACCGGTATTTTGATCCTCTTTGCGGTGCTGTTCTGTTGGGTTTCCGCCGGGTTCTGGACTGCGCTGATGGGCTTCCTGCAACTGCTGATTGGTCGCGATAAGTACAGTATTTCGGCGTCAACGGTCGGTGACGAACCGCTGAATCCGCAGCACCGTACCGCGCTGATTATGCCTATCTGTAACGAAGACGTTGATCGCGTTTTTGCCGGCCTGCGCGCGACATGGGAATCGGTAAAAGCGACCGGCAACGGCGAGCATTTCGATGTCTATATTCTTAGCGACAGCTACAATCCCGATATCTGCGTTGCAGAACAAAAGGCGTGGATGGAGCTGATTGCCGAAGTGCAGGGCGAAGGACAGATTTTCTATCGCCGTCGTCGCCGTCGTGTGAAGCGTAAAAGCGGTAACATTGATGACTTCTGCCGTCGCTGGGGCAGCCAGTACAGCTACATGGTAGTGCTGGACGCCGACTCTGTGATGACCGGTGAGTGCCTGAGTGGTCTGGTGCGTCTGATGGAAGCGAACCCGAACGCCGGGATCATTCAGTCATCGCCGAAGGCGTCCGGAATGGACACTCTGTATGCGCGCTGTCAGCAGTTTGCGACGCGCGTATACGGACCGCTGTTCACCGCCGGTTTGCACTTCTGGCAGTTAGGTGAATCCCATTACTGGGGGCACAACGCCATCATCCGCGTGAAGCCGTTCATCGAACACTGTGCGCTGGCGCCGTTGCCGGGTGAAGGCTCTTTCGCCGGTTCTATCCTGTCGCACGACTTCGTGGAAGCGGCGTTAATGCGTCGAGCCGGGTGGGGCGTGTGGATTGCTTACGATCTGCCAGGCTCCTATGAAGAACTGCCGCCGAACCTGCTGGATGAGCTGAAGCGTGACCGTCGCTGGTGTCATGGCAACCTGATGAACTTCCGTCTGTTCCTTGTAAAAGGGATGCACCCGGTTCACCGCGCCGTGTTCCTGACCGGGGTGATGTCTTATCTCTCCGCGCCGCTGTGGTTTATGTTCCTCGCGCTGTCGACCGCGCTGCAGGTAGTCCATGCGCTTACCGAGCCGCAATACTTTCTGCAACCGCGCCAGCTGTTCCCGGTCTGGCCGCAGTGGCGTCCTGAACTGGCGATAGCCCTGTTTGCCTCGACGATGGTGCTGCTGTTCCTGCCGAAGCTGCTGAGTATTCTGCTCATCTGGTGTAAAGGCACCAAAGAGTACGGTGGATTTCTCCGCGTGACGCTGTCGCTGCTGTTGGAGGTGTTGTTCTCCGTACTGCTGGCGCCGGTGCGCATGCTGTTCCACACCGTCTTCGTGGTGAGTGCCTTCCTCGGCTGGGAAGTGGTGTGGAATTCGCCGCAGCGTGACGATGACTCTACCCCGTGGGGCGAAGCGTTTATGCGTCATGGTTCGCAGCTGCTGCTGGGCCTGGTGTGGGCGGTCGGCATGGCGTGGCTGGATCTGCGTTTCCTGTTCTGGCTGGCGCCGATTGTCTTCTCGCTGATCCTGTCACCGTTTGTCTCGGTGATCTCCAGCCGTTCAACGGTCGGTTTGCGTACCAAACGCTGGAAGCTGTTCCTGATCCCGGAAGAGTATTCACCGCCGCAGGTGCTGGTGGATACCGACAAGTATCTGGTGATGAACCGCAACCGCTCGCTTGAGGACGGCTTCATGCACGCGGTGTTTAACCCGTCGTTTAACGCGCTGGCTACCGCGATGGCGACAGCTCGTCACCGTGCAAGCCATGTGCTGGAGATTGCCCGCGATCGTCACGTTGAGCAGGCGCTGAACGAGACCCCGGAAAAACTGAATCGCGACCGCCGTCTGGTACTGCTGAGCGATCCGGTGACGATGGCGCGTTTGCACTATCGTGTCTGGAATTCACCAGAGAAGTATTCATCGTGGGTGAGTTACTATCAGGATATCACCCTGAACCCACAGACGCTGAAGACGCCGTAAGCGCCATCCGGCGAAATCATCTGAAAAATACCGGCCTGCGCCGGTATTTTTTTATACTGAAGAAAACGATTGATGAGGTATCCCGTGCGAATCATAGCGGTGGGCATCATGGTGATGCTGTTAAGCGGGTGCGGCAGCATTATCAGCCGGACAATCCCCGGACAGGGGCATGGTAACCAGTACTATCCGGGCGTGCAGTGGGACGTCCGGGATTCAGCATGGCGTTATGTCACTATCCTCGATTTGCCGTTCTCGCTGGTGTTTGACACGCTGCTGTTGCCGCTCGACATGCATCACGGCCCTTACGAGTAATTACCGCTCATCCCATTCATCGGCTGCGGTTTGACCCTCTTCGGTATCCAGCGGGGGCTCAAGTTGAAATTCGCCTTCATCCCATTCATGCAGTGTATTCTCTTCCAGCCACTCCTGGCGGATCTCTATCTCATCATAGTCGCCGTCAAAGACGCTTTGCGCGGCCTCGCCACTGAGCATCGGCAGGCATTCGCCTTCTTCTCCTTCATCGGCAAAAAACTCGACCTGCCACATGATGTCGCCATCCTGTAGCACATATTTCTGCACGTTGAACTGCTGTACATCGGCTTCATCCTGCTCGAGCTCAGGATGGTCCGCCAAAAATTCTTCACGGGCTGAGTCAATGGCTTCTTCCAGCGTTGCATACAGGGTCATCAGAGTCTCCCTTTGATTTGATGAGGTATTCAGGGAAAGAATAGCTGATTCTCCGGTTATGCAAGTATGAATGCTGAAAAATCATCCCGCTGTTCGCGAGAAAGCACGACGACGCAGGCTGTTCCAGGAATAAATAGCGTTAAACAATACTACCCCGGCGGTGACCAGAAAGACGGCGCGGAAGCCATAGTTAGCGGAAATCGCCGCCCCCATGAGCGGGCCGGTGACGTTGCCGATATCGCGGAAAGACTGGTTATAACTAAAGATGCGCCCGGCGATTTGGTTTGTGGAGTTATAGACCAGCAGCGTTTGTACCGCCGGCAACAGCGCGCCGTCAGCGGCACCCAATAAAAAGCGCAGTACCGCCAGTTGCCACGGAGTCTGCACAAAGGACATGGGGACAAGCAGCAGGACGGAGAGGATCAGCGCAACGATGAGGATTTTCTCTGGCCCGATGCGGTCTCCCAGTTTGCCGAGTCTTGGCGCGCTGAGTAACGCCGCGACGCCGGGTACGGACGCGATCATCCCGCTGATAAACGCAATATTGCTGACGTTACCCGCCAGTTCGCGCACATAGAGGGTCAGAATCGGCGCAATGGAACCTGTCGCGACCTGAATAATCAGCGTGGTGACGAACAGGCTCAGTACCAGTTTCGGGTTCTTAAGCGTGGCAACCACTTCCCGGACGCGCAGCATCTCTTTCTTGCTGATGGGTTTGAAGTTTTCGCGAATAAAAAACAGCGTCAATAAGAAACAGATCAGCAGCACCGTCGCGGTGATGAAGAAAACCGGGCGCAGGCCATACTGGTCGGCGAGCAGGCCGCCCGCGAGTGGGCCGAGTAATGCACCGCTGACGCCGCCGGTAGAGAGCGTTCCCAGCGCCCAGCCGCTTTTATTGCGTGGTACCTGGGTGGCGATCAGGGCGTTGGCGTTGGGAATGAATCCGCCCAGTAACCCGAGCAGCGCACGCAGCACCAGAAACTGCCAGATATTCTGCGCAAGGCCCATTAGCAGCATCACTATCGCCATTCCCAGCGCGGATCGCAGCAGCATAATCTTTCTGCCTTTACGGTCGGCGAGTCCGCCCCAGAAGGGAGAGGCGATAGCAGAAAAAAGAAACGTAATACTAAAGACCAGTCCGGACCACATGTTGAGCGCACTGTGGCCCGTTACGCCGAGTTGTTCGACATAAAGCGGTAAAAATGGCATCACCAGGCTAAATGCGGCGCCGGTTAAGAAACAGCCGAGCCAGGTGACAGTGAGATTACGTTTCCAGTTTATGGGAGTATCAGAGGGTGACATAGCGATCCGCGTGTGATGCGCTGTTGGCGCGATCGGGCAAAAAACGAATATAAATTAAGCATATTCATTATGCGCCTGGATGCAGAGGGTCGCAATGCGGGGAGCTTTTATCGCTAAAAGTGGTGAAAAAGCAGTCCGGAAGGACTGCTCTGTAGGATTTAATAGCGGGAAGGCATCCCGGCAGGACGCGTTTTAAAGCGGCGATGTAGCCACATGTACTGCTCCGGCGCCATCATGATGCACTTTTCAACAATCTTGTTCATCCAGGCGGCGGTGGTCTCTGCGTCATCCAGCGGCGGTGAACATTCGGGCGGTAACATAATCAGCTGGTAGCCTTTGCCGTCGGGCTTACGACGCGGAACAAACGGCACCAGGCAGGCATTAGACATTCGCGCCAGCATCCAGGTGCCGGAGGTGGTGGCCGCCTGTTCAACAGCAAAAAGCGGGACGAACACGCTGGCGCGCGGGCCATAATCGTGGTCCGGCGCATACCAGACCACTTCGCCTTTCTTCAGCGCCTTAATCATTCCTTTCAGATCTTTGCGATCGAGCATGGATTTATTGGAACGCATACGTCCCCAGGTCTGGAGCCAGTCGAGCAAGGGATTATCATTCGGGCGATAAACGCCGATGCCGGGTTCCTGCAAACCGAACTGGCGCGCGCCGAGTTCCAGGGTTAAAAAGTGCAACCCCACCAGCAAAATTCCGCGCTGCTGAGCCTGAACGTCACGAATATGCTCCATACCGATCACTTCCGTCCAGCGGGTGATGCGACGATCGGACCAGAACCAGGCCATCCCGGTTTCCAGCAGACCCATACCGACGGATTCAAAGTTTTTAACCACCATCGCATGACGGTCGCCCTCACTCATTTCAGGGAAACAGAGCTCGAGGTTACGATACGCAATTTTCGTCCGCCGCTTCATCAGACGATGCGCCAGGTGACCCATCATATGACCAAGGCGATAGAGTATCGGATAGGGCAACTGCACGACCAACCAAAGTGCGCCAATACCGAGCCAGGTTAACCAATACCGTGGATGCAGTAGTGCTGCGGAGAACTTGGGTAAATTCGTCATGTCTTTCCTGTTGTATACCTTAAAACGGGCAATTATCTGTATTGTTGCATTTTTTCGCTGCCAGAAAAAATTTGTGGCTTTGGAATGGCGATAAATGCAGCAAATGTTGTTAATTTTTTAGTTTGAAGAAGGAAATGTAGCGCAAAATGTATGGATGTAAATTGGCACTGATTGCTATATGATGCCGCCGATTCTGATTTTCACCTGTTGCAGGACCCGTACACCATGCCAGTGTTACATAACCGTATTTCCAATGACGCCCTCAGAGCCCGGATGTTGGCTGAAACTGAGCCGCGCACGACCATTTCGTTCTACAAATATTTTACCATCGCAGACCCGCAGGCCACACGCGATGCGTTGTATCAAAAGTTAACAGCGCTGAATGTTTTTGGTCGGATCTATCTGGCGCATGAAGGGATTAATGCCCAAATCAGCGTACCGCAAAGTCAGGTGGAGGCGTTCCGCCAGCAGCTGTACGCCTTTGATCCGGCACTTAACGGCGTGCGTCTGAACATTGCGCTGGAAGATGATGGGAAATCTTTCTGGGTGCTGCGGATGAAAGTGCGTGAGCGGATTGTGGCGGATGGCATTGAGGATCCGAGCTTTGATGCCAGCGATGTCGGCGACTATCTCAAGGCTGCTGAAGTGAACGCGATGCTCGACGACCCGGATGCGCTGTTCATCGATATGCGTAACCACTACGAATACGAAGTGGGCCATTTTGAGAACGCGCTGGAAATTCCGGCCGACACGTTCCGCGAGCAGTTACCCAAAGCGGTCGAAATGATGCAGGAACACAAAGATAAAAAGATTGTGATGTACTGCACCGGCGGTATTCGCTGTGAAAAAGCCAGCGCCTGGATGAAGCACAATGGCTTCAGTAAAGTGTGGCACATTGAAGGCGGTATCATTGAATATGCGCGCAAGGCCCGCGAGCAGGGGTTACCGGTGCGTTTCATCGGCAAAAACTTTGTGTTTGACGAGCGCATGGGCGAGCGCATTTCAGATGAGGTGATTGCACATTGTCATCAGTGCGGCGCGCCGTGCGACAGCCACACCAACTGTAAAAATGACGGCTGCCATCTGCTGTTTATTCAGTGCCCGGCGTGTGCGCAACAGTACAACGGTTGCTGCAGCGAGATTTGTTGCGAAGAGAGTGCGTTACCGGAAGAAGAGCAACGTCGCCTGCGCGCAGGGCGCGAGAACGGTAATAAAATCTTCAACAAGTCGCGTGGGCGACTGAATACGAAACTGGGTATTCCGGATCCCGCCGAGTAACGAACAGGAGAGGGGGGAGCCCCCTCTCGAAATGCTTACTTCTGCTGTACGCCTTCAACCGAGATAATTAAATCCACTTCCTGCGAGGCAGGACCCAGATCGGTGGTGATGTTGAAATCCTTCAGCTTGATTTTACCTTCGGCTTCGAAGCCTGCGCGTTTACCTCCCCACGGATCGTCACCCTGACCGATCATCTTCGCTTCCAGCGTCACCGGCTTTGTTACGCCGTTTAACGTCAGATTCCCGGTGATGTCCAGTTCGTCACCGTCTTTCTTCACGCTGGTGGAGGTAAAGGTCGCCTGCGGGAATTTCGCTACATTCAGGAAATCAGCGCTGCGCAGGTGCTTGTCACGCTCGGCGTGGTTGGTATCCACGCTGTTGGTGTTGATAGTCACGTTCACTTTGTCTGCCGCGGGATCTTTTTCATCAAAGGTAAAGGTCCCGTTGAAGTCTTTGAACGTGCCGTACAACCAGCTATATCCCAGGTGTTGAATGCGGAAATTAACAAAGGCATGTTGTCCTTCTTTGTCAATTTTATAATCCGCCGCTACGGCGGAACCGGTGGTGAACAGCAGAGAGGCGAGAGTTAAACCCAGCAGGCTTTTTTTCATTTTTGAGCTCCATAGTCAGATGACGACTTACCCAACATGCGATTCAGGGTGTCGTCTTTATCGATAAAGTGGTGTTTGAAGGCCATCAGGCCATGCAGAACGGAAAGAATAACGACGGTCCAGGCCAGCCACAGGTGTACGCTTCCGGCGAGATCGGCCTGAACGCCAGCATCCGCGAAGGTCGCCGGGACATCAAACCAGCCGAAAACGCTGATCGGTTTACCGTCCGCTGTTGAGATCAGGTAACCGCTGATGACAATGCTAAACAACAGCAGGTATAGCGCGAGGTGGCCCAACGCTGCGCCAGCGCGGGTCAGGGCCGAATAGCTCTTCAGTGCTTTCGGCGGTGGAGAGAGCAGACGCCAGATGACCCGCACGACCAGGCCCATCATCAGCAGGATCCCGATGCTCTTGTGCAATTCCGGCCCCTGGTGATACCAGCCGTCATAATAGCTCAACGTCACCATCCAGAGACCGAGAGCAAACATACCGTAGACCACCAACGCAGTTAGCCAGTGAAGCATGGCGGAAATAAAACCATATCGTTGAGGGGTATTTGAAAATTGCATAAAAATTCCATTTCATATTTCAGGATTGAATGAAAATGGCCCGACAGAGACATAAATGCAACTAAAAAATAACATCGGGAGAGATATTTAACGTTGATTCAATAATTTTGCATTTAGTATGGATTTTGATTCAATGGATTCGTCAGAAATGACCGATTCGTGACTGTTTGTTGGGGTGGGGGATTGGTTTTGTTATTCAAAAAATCAAAACAAAAATTAGATAACCTTCAGTTTTTGTCAGTATTTGTCAATGCTGAGGGCTCAGTAAAACAGGATGTAAATAACATCAAGAATAGCCAGTAGCGACCACAAAATAACGTAGAGCATAAAATGCTCGCGAATATTGTTGACCAGATAAAGAAACAGACGACGCATATTTTAATCACCATTAAAAAGGCCTCATTACGAGGCCATTTGATGATTATGCCGTAAATCGGGAAAGCCTGAATGGCGTCAGGTCAAAGGCGGATGGCTTTTCCTGGGCAAAGTCAGCGGCAATTTCACCCAACACCGAGGCAAATTTAAAGCCGTGACCACTCAGCCCGGTCACGATCAGCGTGTTGTCATGGCCGGGCAGCGTGTCGATGATAAAGTCTTCATCCGGTGAGTTGTCGTAGGTGCAGGCCGCACCGTGCAGACAGCAGCCGATCCCCGGAAGGACATTACGCAGGAACGGGAATGCTTCAGACCCATCGCTGGCGATACTGGCAAACGGTTTGCGATCGGCTTCGGCGTGGATAAGTTGCCCGCCGTTGTGCTTACCGATTTTCAGTTCGTCGTTCTCCGCCGGGAAGCCGTAATATTGATCGCCATTGGGCAGTTCACCGGTGAAGGCAGGAAACTTATTCTTGATGCTATAGCGGCCATCGGCCTGATACCAGGCAAATACTTTTCGTACCGGCTGGATGGGGAGGTCGGGGATCAAAGCCTGAACCCAGGTACCGGCGCTCACCAGCGCTTTCTTCGCGCTGTACTCGCCGTCAGCGGTTTCCACCGTTACTCCGCCGTCATCATCATGGTGAATGGCTGTGACCGGGCAGTTGAAGAGCTGAGCGCATCCTGCTTGTTCTGCCAGACGGATCCAGGTTTTGATCGCCAGTTCACTGCGTAAAAAACCGGAATCCGCTTCGAACAGGCCGGTGTAGTCTGCAGGTACGCGGATTTCAGGCCAGCGCGCCATGATGGCGGCGGCATCCAGTTGCTCAACGTTCAGTTGCCACTGTTTTGCGCTGCGCGCGACGTTTGCCAGGAAGGGCGAATCGGCGGGGCCAAGATTGATGACGCCGGAGCGGACGAAAATCGGCTCTTCATTTTGAGTGGAGAGTTCGTCCCATAGCGCCTGCGCGCGCAGCACCAGCGGAACGTATTTTTCACCTTCGCCATATGCGTGGCGGATCAACCGGGTGTCGCCGTGATGACTACCCTGTTGGTGTGGCGGCATATGCGCGTCGGTCATCAGAACGTTTAACCCGGCGCGAGTGGCATAATAACCTGCGGCTGCCCCAACGGACCCGCTGCCTATAATGATTAAGTCGTATTTCATCGGTTTCTCTCTGCTGTCGCGTTTGATGCAGAGTAAATAAGTGAAATGCGTAATACAACCCAGAAATAGCAAAGGCACCCCGAAGGTGCCTTTTTAAGTGAGAATGTCCGTCTCGTTAATGCCGACGGTATTCGTTTACCTGGTAATCGCCGGATTCGATTTTGGCAATGCCGGCTTCTAATATCGAAATAAATTGTCTGGCAACATCGGTGGTTAACCAGAGCGTTTGACCGACTTCTGTACCATCGGGTTCGGGACGATTTGGAGTCTGGTAGTGCAAACGCAGCATCAGCGCGTCATAGCTATCTACGGTGCTGATGTCCCATCCCACAAGCGGATGAGTCTGAATGACTTCATTATTCTTTTCCATCATGCCCCCTAATTCGTGTTACAAGACAACGGTTTTCGAGGTTCAATGCGTTTTTATCTGAAGCAACTTCAGTATATCAATAAATAAGGGTATTCACTGAGATTTTAAAGAGGGGGGAGCATAAATTTCTGCAAATTAAGAATTTGTGAGTAATTAATCACCATCTTGTTCACTCTTTTTAAGTATGTTGTGCAATAATCTTGAGTGACTGGTGAAAATATAATCAATTCTGAAGGCAACAGGGAATTATTAAATGATGCCGCAAAACAGTTGTCTTAACGATGAGAGAAAAAAGCCGGGGCGACCCGGCAAAAGAGACTACGGCATAGCATTTTTATTCTTTAATGAACCAGTCGTCAGCGCTTTCCCAGGTTTCCTGGAGAATTTCGCTGATCCGTTCTTTATCTTCTTTCGTCGCGCCAATCACGGACAAATTATTTGCAGCGGCATAACGAACGGTCACGTTACCGTCATTATCGGGAAAGTGGTGAGTAATACGACGGGAGAGTTCACCTGCCAGGGCGTCAATAGCTCCGGCAGGTAAAGGTGAAGTTTTAGCAATGGTGACTTCAATACGCATAATGGCCCCCTGTTGAATATACTGGTTATTTATACAGTCATCCTGGCCAGGTTACAACAGGCGGCATCGTTTTTTTTTACTTTTTAATCGTCCAGCGTACCGTTTCGCCCCCGAGGAACGGCACCAGCGTATCGTCGGTCAACGCGATGCTCTCTGGTACTTGCTGCTCTTCACGTACCAGTTCAATGAAGGTGTCATTGACCTCCAGGCCGTAGAATCGCGGACCGTTCAGTGAACAAAACGCTTCAAAGTGCGCCAGGGCATTCATCTCTTCAAATACGCTTGCATAACTGGCCAGTGCCGTTGGCGCGTTGAAGCATCCCGCGCAGCCACAGCTCGATTCCTTACGATGACGAGCGTGCGGGGCCGAATCGGTGCCAAGGAAGGCGCGCTCAAAGCCGCTGGCAACCAGTTCACGCAAGGCTTGCTGGTGAACATTGCGTTTCAGAATTGGCAGGCAGTAGAGGTGTGGGCGAATGCCGCCAACCAGCATGTGATTACGGTTAAACATCAAGTGCTGCGGTGTAATCGTCGCGGCCAGTAATTCGTTGCCGTCACGGACATACTCCGCCGCATCTTTGGTGGTGATGTGCTCAAAGACCACTTTCAGCGCAGGCAGGCGCTGGCGCAGAGGCTCCATCACTGTCTCAATAAAACGCGCTTCCCGGTCAAAAATATCGATATCGGCGTGGGTGACTTCGCCATGCACCAGCAGCGGCATCCCGAGTTTTTCCATGCGCTCAAGTACTGGCATGATCGCATCAATGGAGGTGACGCCGTGGCTGGAGTTGGTCGTGGCATTCGCCGGGTAGAGTTTGGCTGCGGTGAACACGCCTTCGCGAAAGCCGCGTTCCAGTTCAGCGGGATCCAGCGTGTCCGTTAAATAGCAGGTCATCAGCGGCGTGAAGGTCTGTCCGGCAGGGACCGCATCAAGGATGCGCTGGCGGTAGGCAATTGCCGCATCTACCGTGGTGATCGGCGGCGCCAGGTTGGGCATCACAATCGCACGTGCATAAACATCGCTGGTGTACGGCACAACCGTTTTCAGCATTTCGCCGTCGCGAAGGTGAAGGTGCCAGTCATCTGGGCGGCGGATCTTTAAAACCTGGGAAGGTGCTGTCATCAATATGCTCCGGCTGGGGGATGTCATTTTTGCCGGAAACAAAGGATAAGGGGAAACGTTTTCGTTTGCACGTAAAAAAAGGCGCCGCAGCGCCTTTGTCGTTTAATCAGTGAACGGGATGATGATTTCGCCCGGTTTCACCTCAATGCCTTTGGCGTATTTTTTCGCCAGCGCTTCGCCTTTGCTGCTGTCTTCGCGCAGGACATACGCTGGCTGCTGGTTAAAGTAATTGCGCAGTGACTGATTCAGATAAGGCATCAGGGTTTGCAGCACCGACTGCATTTTTTCCGGCGTCACGGTGGCGTCCACGACTTCCATTTCCTGCAGGAAGATGGCCCCTTTTTCTTTATTGAAGACGGGCAGGGCTTTCAGTTTTAGCTTAATGGTTGCTTTCTGACTGCCAAACAGCGAATTCATATCCAGTTTTGCATCGCCGGTCAGCGTCACTTTGTTCGGCTCTTCGCGCCCAATCTGACTGGAGAGATTGTTGAGTACGATATGCGCATCGGCAACGCCCGGAAGTCCGATATCTTTGGCAAAGTTGTTGCGCTTTTCGAGCGCCTGATTTATTTCATGTTCGCTTACGGTGTACTGTGTGAGCTGATTACAGCCGGTCAACAGGCCGCCAACAATCAACGCGGCAGCAAAAAAAATCTTCTTCATGGGGTTCCTCTACACGATGCGGTCGTCATAATCCTGACATAACGCAGCATGTGTCACCAGCACGAACTTCGCCAGTAGAAAAAACTGAAAAAAGCGGCAGCCGGTATGGTTCAGCCACCGCCGGTAAACGTTAAATCGCCATTGATGATAACAGATTGATCTGCGTCTGTTTCGCCATATTGTCGCGATAGTCAGCAACGCGTGTCGGCCAGTGGATACCGGCCACCAGCGTCAGATTACGCAGCAGGGGGAATAACTGGATGTCGTCTTCGGAAAGCTCACCGTTCACGCCATTGGGTTGCACAATGAGCTTATCCAGTGCGCGCAAATCATCACTGATTTTTTTGGTCAGGCCAGCGGAATGGGCAAGATGGTCGGCAAAACTACCAATCATCGCCTCTTTCTTCTCAGTAAAATACTTGCGTGCCGAAGGGGTGGAAAACTCATCAAATGCAGATTTTGCAAAACGCGGCAGCAACAGGTGATTGGCGTAGCTGTTCACTTTGCGCAGCCACTCGTCAATGGCAGGGTTCTTCTTGCCGGTGAGCAGCGGTTTGCCATCCAGCTTATCGACGTAATGGACGATGTCCATGCTTTCCGGTAGATAGCGGCTGTCGTCTTTTTGCAGAATGGGCACCATTTTCTGGCCAATCATTCGGGTTGGGGTTTCGTCATCGTCGTTGGCCAGGACATTCAGTTCGACGGGGATGTTTTTGAGGCCAAAAATCATGCGGGCTTTGATGCAGAAAGGGCAGTGATCGTAAATATAAAGCTTCACGTTTCTCCTCCATTTGACTGTCAGTTCCCTTTCAGTATGGAGGAGAGATGCGCAGGTATCAAATCAGGCGCCGGGTTCCAGCATGCCGCGCGGTGTGCGTTTATGACTGAACTGCCAGCCCAGCGCCAGGAAGGTGATGAAGCCAATGATCCCCAGCATCATCCAGGGTAACTCGGGCTGCTGGAGCAGTTTCCCCATATCAAACAGCCAGCCGCCGCCGATATACCCGATAGCTCCGCCTATGGCTAACCCCAGACGGCTAAAGCCCATATAGCTGCCGCGCGCACGGGCATCCGACAGCGAGGCGCTGAGGGTTTCACGGGCAGGTTCGGCGATAATCGAACCGATATAGAAGGTGCAAATCAGCGTGAACAACTGCTGTAAGTCACTCACCAGCCCCACGGGTAACATGCTCAGTGACATCAGCAGCAGGCCCGCCATCAGGCGATGCTCAAGACGAAACCGTTTCTCGCTCCAGCGTGCAATGGGGTAGAGCAGCGTCAGAGAAAGGCAAGCCTCAATGGCATACATCCATTTCACCGCGGAAGGTGAACCGGCAATGTCATTGACCATAATTGGCAGCATCAGCATGACCTGGACCGCCAGCATGTAATAGCCCGCAAGCGTTAGCACATAGGTGACAAAGCGTTTATCACTGAGCACCCGGCTCATTCCTTCCCGTACCGGAATACGCACAGTAGAGAGTTTCCACGCAGGCAGCAGCCAGGCGTTAAAGGCGGCGCAAAGCACGAACAATATTGCTCCGGTCGCGCAAACCAGACGGAAGTCATACTGCAACAGCCAACTGCCTAACAGCGCACCGATAACGGCCCCTGCGCTGTCCTGCATCATCAATATTGAGAAGAAGCGCCCCCGCTGATGCGGGCGAATCAGCTTCACCACCAGCGCCGAGCGCGGCGGATCGAACAGCGTGCCGCCGAGACCGGAAAGGAAACAGGAGAACCACAAAAGCCAGGGTTCATGGGCGATGCCCATGGTGGCAAACCCGGCGGCGCGCATCAGCATGCCGGTGACGATCATCGGTTTCGCGCCAAAGCGGTCGGCAACCGCGCCGCCAAAAATTCCCAGCCCCTGTTGAATCAGCTGACGCAGGCCAAGGGCGATGCCAACCATCACGGCGGCCCAACCCATTTGATCGACGAAACGAATTGAGATCAGCGGGAATACGACGAAGAAGCCCAACACGACCAGCATATTATCGATGAGCAGGAAAGTTTTACCCAGGTTCCTGGCCTGCGAGACACGCGACATTTCCCCTCCCGGGAAACACTCGTCACTCTTCGGGTTGCGCGGAATTTGCGGCATTCGAATGATTGAGAGTATATAAAGCGAAGTACCTCCTATTCTGCGGCTTCGCTGTCTTTTTGCCCACCCTCGCCGGGACAATATTTTTTTATCAAAAGTCCATCTTGATAGAGAGTTTTCATCAAAATGGCGGAATAATTCAAAAAATGGCAAATTGCACTTTTCACAGGGTGGTTTTGCACAGGTATAGTAAGTCAATCAGGGTGTAACGGCGATTCGGGAAGGAGTAGGAATAAATATGTTTGGCTATCGCAGTAACGTGCCAAAAGTGCGCTTAACCACCGACCGCCTGGTCGTGCGTTTAGTGCATGAGCGTGATGCCTGGCGTCTGGCAGATTATTACGCGGAAAATCGTCATTTCTTAAAACCCTGGGAACCAATTCGTGATGAAAGCCACTGCTATCCCTCCGGCTGGCAGGCGCGGCTGAGCATGATTGCCGAATTTCATAAGCAAGGTTCCGCCTATTACTTTGCGTTGCTGGATCCTGATGAAAAGGAGGTCATCGGGGTAGCGAATTTTTCTAACGTGGTGCGGGGGTCTTTCCATGCCTGCTATCTGGGTTATTCCATTGCGCAGAAATGGCAGGGGCAGGGACTGATGTTTGAAGCACTGACCGCCGCAATTCGTTATATGCAACGCACGCAACATATTCATCGCATTATGGCGAATTACATGCCGCACAATAAACGCAGCGGCGATTTACTGGCGCGACTTGGCTTTGAAAAAGAAGGCTACGCGAAAGACTATCTGTTGATTGACGGGCAATGGCGCGACCACGTGCTGACGGCGTTAACGACATCAGAATGGACCGCAGGTCGGTGAGGATACCCTATGAAATATGAATTAACTGCCGCTGAAGCCCGTGTGATTGGCTGTCTGCTCGAAAAACAGGTCACGACACCAGAGCAATATCCGCTCTCCGTAAATGGCGTGGTCACCGCCTGCAATCAGAAAACCAACCGTGAACCGGTGATGAATATGGCGGAGCACGAGGTGCAGGAACAACTCGACAATCTGGTGAAGCGCCATTTTCTGCGCACGGTCAGCGGCTTTGGTAGCCGCGTCACCAAGTATGAGCAGCGCTTCTGTAACTCGGAATTTGGCAACCTGAAACTGAGCCCCGCGGAGGTAGCGCTGGTGACGACACTGCTGCTACGCGGCGCACAGACGCCGGGCGAATTGCGCAGTCGCGCCTCGCGGATGTATGAATTCAGCGATATGGCGGAAGTTGACGCGACCCTGGAACGTCTGGCGACGCGGGAAGACGGCCCTTATGTCGTCCGTCTGGCGCGTGAACCGGGTAAGCGCGAAAGCCGCTATATGCATCTGTTCTGCGGCGAGGTGCAGGAGCCAGTAGCCCTGGCCGATGAGCCACAGGCGGCGACAGGGGATTTACAGGCCCGCGTCGAGGTGCTGGAAAGCGAAGTCGCCGCGCTGAAACAGCGCCTCGAGTCGCTACTGGAACATCTGGGAGAATAACGTGACACCATTACGTATCGGGGTGGTCGGTCTTGGGGGCATCGCCCAGAAAGCCTGGCTACCCGTGCTTGGCACCGCCAGCGACTGGACGCTACAGGCCGCCTGGTCGCCGTCGCGTGAAAAAGCGGAGAAAATCTGCGCAGCCTGGCGCATTCCGTATGCCGGTTCGCTGACCGACCTTGCCGCGGGCTGCGACGCGGTGTTTGTTCATTCCAGCACGGCGACCCATTACGCCGTCGTCAGTGAATTACTCAATGCCGGCGTTCATGTCTGCGTTGATAAGCCGCTGGCGGAAAATTTACGTGATGCTGAGCGGCTGGTAGCGTTAGCAGCGAAGAAAAATCTGACGCTGATGGTCGGGTTCAATCGTCGCTTTGCGCCACTGTATCGTGAGCTGAAGGCGGAACTGGGGACGGCGGCGTCTCTGCGGATGGATAAACACCGTACCGACAGCGTGGGGCCTCACGATCTGCGGTTCACGCTGCTGGATGATTATCTGCATGTCGTTGACACCGCGCTGTGGCTGGCGGGCGGCAACGCGCAGCTCAGCAGCGGGACGCTACTCACCAACGACGCGGGCGAGATGCTGTACGCAGAGCACCATTTCGCGGCCAGTCAGTTGCAAATCACCACCAGTATGCACCGTCGAGCGGGAAGCCAGCGTGAGAGTGTGCAGGCGGTGACCGATGGCGGGCTGATTGACGTGACGGATATGCGTGAGTGGCGTGAAGAGCGCGGGCAGGGTGTATTGCACAAACCGGTTCCGGGCTGGCAAACCACGCTTGAACAGCGTGGATTCGCGGGTTGCGCACGCCATTTTGTCGAATGTGTACAAAATCAGACGGTTCCGGAAACCGCGGGCGAGCAGGCGATCCTTGCCCAGCGCGTGGTGGATAAGCTCTGGCGCGAGGCGATGAGCGAATAATCCCCTGTAACATCTGGCGGTAGTAATTCACCGTAATCCAGGTAGACTAAGCGCCTCTTCCAACGCCTGCACTGCAGGCGTTTTGCCGTAGGGTCTGGAATAAAAAAGCAATGAACCTATTAAAATCGCTGGCCGCCGTCAGCTCAATGACGATGTTTTCACGTGTGCTGGGTTTTGCACGTGACGCGATTGTCGCCAGAATCTTTGGTGCCGGGATGGCAACCGATGCCTTTTTTGTGGCATTCAAATTACCCAACCTGCTACGCCGCATATTTGCGGAGGGCGCCTTTTCTCAGGCCTTTGTCCCTATTCTGGCTGAATACAAAAGCAAGCAGGGCGAAGACGCCACTCGCGTGTTTGTCTCTTATGTTTCGGGACTGCTGACGCTGGCGCTTGCCGTGGTCACCGTTGCCGGGATGCTGGCCGCCCCGTGGGTGATCATGGTGACGGCGCCGGGGTTTGCCGACACCGCCGATAAATTCGCGTTAACCACCAAACTGCTGCAAATCACCTTTCCGTACATCTTACTGATCTCACTGGCGTCGCTGGTCGGGGCGATCCTCAATACCTGGAACCGCTTCTCCATTCCGGCGTTTGCGCCCACGTTTTTGAACATCAGCATGATCGGTTTCGCGCTGTTCGCCGCGCCGTATTTTAATCCACCGGTGCTGGCACTGGCATGGGCGGTAACCGTTGGCGGCGTGCTGCAACTGGTGTATCAGCTTCCCCATCTGAAGAAAATCGGCATGCTGGTGCTGCCGCGGGTTAACTTCCGCGATGCGGGGGCGATGCGGGTTGTGAAACAAATGGGCCCGGCGATACTCGGCGTCTCCGTCAGTCAGATCTCACTGATCATTAACACCATTTTCGCCTCTTTTCTCGCGTCTGGTTCCGTTTCGTGGATGTACTACGCGGATCGCCTGATGGAGTTTCCGTCGGGGGTGCTGGGCGTGGCGCTGGGGACCATTCTGCTGCCTTCACTGTCGAAGAGTTTTGCAAAAGGCGACCATGACGAATATTGCCGCCTGATGGACTGGGGATTGCGTCTGTGCTTTTTGCTGGCGCTGCCGAGTGCGGTGGCGATTGGGATCCTGTCTGGACCCTTGATTACGTCATTATTCCAGTACGGTAAATTCACGGCCTTCGATGCGCTGATGACGCAGCGCGCGTTGATTGCTTATTCTGTGGGGCTGATGGGGCTGATTGTGGTGAAAGTGCTGGCGCCGGGTTTTTATTCGCGGCAGAACATCAAAACGCCGGTTAAGATCGCCATCGTGACGCTTATCATGACCCAGTTGATGAACCTTGCGTTCATTGGACCGTTGAAGCACGCCGGGCTGTCGCTGTCGATTGGTCTTGCCGCCTGTCTGAACGCGGGACTGCTGTACTGGCAACTGCGCAAGCAGAACATTTTTACCCCACAGCCGGGCTGGATGCGCTTTTTGATCCGTCTGATTGTTGCTGTGCTGGTGATGGCCGCCGTGCTGGTTGGTATGTTGCATATCATGCCGGAGTGGTCGCTGGGGACCATGCCGTGGCGTCTGCTTCGCCTGATGGCGGTGGTCGTGGCCGGTATTGCCGCCTACTTTGCCGCGCTGGCGGTGATGGGCTTTAAAGTGAAAGAGTTTGCACGCCGGACGGTGTAATCACGATGGCTGATGGCGCTTTGCTTATCCAGTCTACACCGTGCTGTAGTCTGGATAAGGCGAAACGCCGCCATCCGGTAATCATCAAATAGAGAATTTTTTTCCGCCGCGAGAGGCAGAAGAGGGTTGACCGTTCGCGCCATACAGCGACGGTTCCTGATAGGGCTTTAAAACCTCAAGCGCTTGTTGATTGCGCTGAATCTGATCTTCCAGCAGCCAGCCGTTGTGCTGGTTCAGGTCGCGTAAGTGCTGCGTTTTATCGGTAATCGCTTTCCAGCGCTCGGCGACGTCATCATTCGCGCTACGCTGCGGGTCTTGTTCCAGCCGTCGCTGTTGTTCCAGATAATCCAGGGTCGCCAGCAGAGAACTCTTTTCTTCTGTAATACGCTGCAGCTGGCTACCGTTAATGTGGCCAACGGAAAGTTGTTGCTGTTCGGCATCCATCACCGTTTTCAGGTCATTCAGGACAGCCGTCATCTGATCGAGTATTTCTGACAAGCGCGTCATACGGTCAGTTACTCACTCTGGAGATAGCTCTGCGTCTCGCGGATCAGCGAGTCGGCGATTTTCCCCGTGTCCATCTTCAGCTCACCGTTACGAATAGCGGTTTTTAATGCTTCAACACGTTCCATATTGATATCGCTCACGCCGGGCTGCATCAGTTTTGCCTGAGCATCGCTTAACGTCACGCTGGTGCTGGTTGCCGTCGAGGTTTTTTCCTGACGCGCTTTGAGGACCGGCGCATCCGTGTTTTCACGCGCCTGGACGGTGCTAACGGGTTTCAAAGGTGAGGTACGGTCAATGCTCATTTTTATCATCCTCATCGAGGGGTTATGCTGTAGCGGCCAGCTGTCATCGAATGTGTAATCACTATCGGCAGCCGCAACAAAATCTTTAACTCATTATAGGTTAATAAGAATATTCCCATCAGGATCGACAATGCCGCTGACAATCTGACCCGATAACATTCTCACTCGTGCGTTTTGCGCGACCGCCGCATTGTTCAGCGCCTTACCTTCCGCATTGACGCTGAATCCATCGCCATTGGCAACCACCTGCACGCGCTGTCCGGCTTTAATGCGCCACGCCTGGCGCAACATATTGAGCTGGATGGCCTGTCCCGGCGCGAGATCGCGCAGGCTCACCGCATCCTGAACCTGGCTGATATCCAGCACGGTACGGGGCGGGAGCTGATCAAGGCGTCCGCGTTTTAGCGTGACGCTGGCCGGGCCAAGCGTGCCTCCACGCGCAACGGGCGCGGCTGCAACCACATAGTTTCCCGTCGCCTGTACGTTGACCTGCAGATAACGTTTTTCATTGGCGCAACGTGCCAGCACATTCACGTTCCCCCACAGCTTTGCCCCGGTCATGCTGAACGCCGGCGTTTCGCAATGCGGCAACAGGTTGGGGGGAGTACGCACGGTCACGACCACATCGTCGCTGAATCCGGCCAGGCGCTGTCCGAACCAGTCGTTCAACTGCGCATTTAAATCCTGGGCCAGCGTCAGGGGACTGAACAGCAGCGCCAGCATGGCTAATCCACGTTTTAACGTTTGCATCGTCACCTCCCACCGTTTTCGCAATGACAGGATTCTACCCGTGTGTCGCAACCATCAACGCAATAAATAGCGACCCATTTTGCGTTTATTCCAGCGATAACGCGCGCGTAATGGGATTTAAGCTGTCGGCTGAATTTTGTCATCTGCGGAGGAGATATGCTCGATAAGCTCGACGCCGCCTTACGTTTTCAACAGGAAGCGCTGAATCTTCGCGCCCAACGGCAAGAGGTGTTGGCCGCCAACATTGCGAACGCCGATACGCCGGGGTATCAGGCGCGCGACATGGATTTTGCCAGTGAGTTAAAAAAAGTCATGGTGCGTGGACGGCAAGAAACCAGCGGTGTGTCGCTGGCATTAACCTCCGCACAGCATATTCCCGCCCAGGCCATCACTGCACCGTCTACGGATTTGCTCTACCGCATTCCCGATCAGCCTTCCCTCGACGGCAATACCGTCGACATGGACCGGGAGCGCACGCAGTTTGCGGATAACAGCCTGAAGTACCAGATGAGCCTGACTGCCTTGAGTGGGCAGATTAAAGGCATGATGAACGTGCTACAGGGGGGGAACTAATCCGTGGCGCTGCTGAATATTTTTGATATTGCCGGTTCGGCATTAACGGCGCAGTCCAAGCGTCTGAACGTGGCCGCCAGTAACCTGGCCAACGCCGACAGCGTCACGGGACCGGATGGTCAACCGTATCGCGCAAAGCAGGTGGTCTTCCAGGTGGATGCGGCTCCCGGCGCAGTCACGGGGGGCGTGAAAGTGTCGGACGTGATTGAGAGCCAGGCGCCGGACAAGCTGGTCTATGAACCCGGTAACCCGCTGGCCGATGCCAATGGCTACGTGAAGATGCCTAACGTCGATGTGGTCGGTGAGATGGTTAATACCATGTCAGCCTCCCGCAGCTATCAGGCGAACGTCGAAGTCCTCAACACCGTTAAAAGCATGATGCTTAAGACGCTGACACTGGGCCAGTAAAAGGAGACAGTCATGTCAATTGCGGTAAACGTTAACGATCCGACAAACACCGGTGTGAAAAGTACCAGCAATGGGAGTTCCCTGTCGGGCAGCAATGCGGCCGATCTGCAAAGCAGCTTTCTGACGCTGCTGGTGGCGCAACTGAAAAACCAGGATCCGACTAACCCGATGCAGAACAACGAGCTGACCACACAGCTCGCGCAGATCAGCACCGTCAGCGGTATTGAGAAGCTGAACACCACCCTGGGGTCAATCTCCGGACAGATCGATAACAGCCAGTCATTACAGGCCAGCGCGCTGATTGGTCATGGCGTGATGATCCCGGGTACCACCATTCTGGCGGGCAAAGGCACCGAAGAGGGAGCCACCACCACCACCACGCCGTTTGGCGTTGAGCTGCAACAGCCGGCTGATAAAGTCACCGCCACCATTACCGACAAAGACGGCAAAGTGGTGCGCACGATTGAGATTGGCGCGCTGAAGGCGGGTGTCCATACCTTTACCTGGGATGGCACCCTGACCGATGGCACGACGGCGGAGAACGGCTCGTATAACGTGGCGATTCATGCCAGCAACGGCTCGACGCAACTGGTGGCGCAACCCTTGCAGTTTGCACTGGTACAAGGGGTGATTCGCAGCAGCAGCGGCAACACTCTGGATCTGGGCACCTATGGAACCACCACCCTCGACGAAGTACGGCAGATAATCTAAGCCTTCACACTAATCAGGAGTCATCATGGCTTTTTCACAAGCGGTCAGCGGTCTGAATGCCGCCGCCACCAACCTCGATGTCATTGGTAACAACATCGCCAACTCCGCGACCTATGGTTTTAAATCCGGTACGGCGTCTTTTGCGGATATGTTTGCCGGTTCAAAAGTCGGTCTGGGCGTAAAAGTCGCGGGCATCACTCAGGACTTTACTGATGGTACGACCACCAACACCGGTCGTGGTCTGGATGTCGCTATCAGCCAGAACGGTTTTTTCCGTCTGGTCGACAGCAATGGCTCGGTTTTCTACAGCCGTAACGGCCAGTTCAAACTGGATGAAAACCGTAACCTGGTCAACATGCAGGGCATGCAACTGACTGGCTATCCGGCAACGGGTACGCCGCCGACCATTCAGCAAGGGGCAAACCCGGGTCCGATCACCATCCCGAATACCCTGATGGGGGCGAAAAGCACCGATACTGCCGCAATGCAGATCAACCTGAACTCAACGGACAAGGTTCCGGCGAATACGCCTTTCAAACCAACCGACGCTGACAGCTACAACAAACGTGCGCCTGTAACAGTGTTCGACAGCCAGGGTAACCAACACGACATTAACCTGTTTTACGTTAAAACGGGCGATAACACCTGGGACGTCTGGACTCAGGATTCCAGCGTCGCGAACGCACCGCTGGTGAAAGCCGCGCAGATGACATTCGATAAGAACGGTGGGCTGGATAACGTTGAAGAATATACGCACAGTACGACATTACCGCCGGAAGATTGGGTATTGAGCGGTACGCCTAATGCCACGCCGTCATTCTCCATTACTACCGGTACAGTAAACGGTGCTGTCCCTGCGACCTTCACTCTCAGCCTGCAAAATTCCATGCAGCAGAACACCGGGACTAACGCCGTTATCGCCACCACGCAAAACGGTTACAAGCCGGGCGATCTGGTCAGCTATCAGATTAACGACGATGGCACCGTGGTCGGCAACTACTCCAACGAACAGAAACAAGTGCTGGGGCAGATCGTGCTGGCGAACTTCGCCAACAACGAAGGTCTGGCCTCTCAGGGCGATAACGTCTGGGCCGCCACGCAGGCGTCTGGTGTGGAACTGCTGGGGACGGCGGGGACCGGTAACTTCGGTAAGCTGACCAACGGCGCGCTGGAGTCTTCGAACGTGGATCTGAGTAAAGAACTGGTGAACATGATCGTCGCCCAGCGTAACTATCAGTCGAACGCGCAGACTATCAAGACCCAGGACCAGATCCTTAACACGCTGGTTAACCTGCGCTAAGCGCCTGACGGGATAACGTAATGGATCACGCAATCTATACCGCGATGGGGGCGGCCAGCCAGACGCTGAACCAACAGGCGGTGACGGCCAGCAACCTGGCCAACGCCTCGACGCCGGGATTCCGTGCACAGCTCAATGCGCTGCGCGCCGTTCCCGTCGAAGGGCTGTCATTGCCGACGCGTACGCTGGTCACCGCGTCCACGCCGGGGGCGGATATGACGCCTGGCCAGATGGATTACACCTCGCGTCCGCTGGACGTGGCGTTACAGCAGGATGGCTGGCTGGCGGTACAGACCGCGAACGGCAGCGAAGGCTATACCCGTAACGGCAGCATTCAGGTGGATCCGACCGGACAGTTGACCATTCAGGGGCACCCAGTGATTGGTGAAGCCGGGCCGATTGCGGTGCCGGAAGGGTCGGAAATCACCATCGCGGCGGACGGCACCATCTCCGCGCTGAATCCCGGCGATCCGGCGAACACCATCGCGCCGGTGGGACGTCTGAAGCTGGTGAAGGCCGAGGGGAACGAAGTGCAGCGTGGCGACGACGGGATGTTCCGTCTGACCGCTGCCGCACAGGCAACCCGTGGCCCGGTGCTGCAGGCCGATCCGACCATTCGCGTGATGTCAGGAGTGCTGGAGGGGAGCAACGTCAATGCGGTGTCAGCGATGAGCGACATGATTGCCGGCGCCCGCCGTTTTGAAATGCAGATGAAGGTTATCAGCAGCGTGGATGACAACGCTGGTCGCGCTAACCAACTGCTGTCGATGACTTAATACAGGACACTTTATGATCAGTTCATTATGGATCGCCAAAACCGGCCTGGACGCGCAGCAAACCAACATGGATGTGATTGCCAATAACCTGGCAAACGTCAGCACCAATGGTTTTAAGCGTCAGCGTGCGGTGTTTGAAGATCTGCTTTATCAGACCATTCGTCAACCTGGCGCTCAGTCTTCTGAGCAGACCACGCTGCCGTCCGGTCTGCAAATCGGTACCGGCGTGCGTCCGGTGGCGACCGAGCGTCTGCACAGCCAGGGCAACCTGTCGCAAACCAACAACAGTAAAGATGTCGCCATCAAAGGTCAGGGGTTCTTTCAGGTCCTGCTGCCGGATGGTACTTCTGCGTATACCCGTGATGGGTCATTCCAGGTCGATCAGAATGGTCAACTGGTGACCGCCGGCGGCTTCCAGGTTCAGCCAGCGATTACCATTCCGGCTAACGCCCTGAGCATCACCATCGGTCGTGATGGTGTGGTGAGCGTAACCCAACAGGGACAGGCGGCGCCCGTACAGGTGGGCCAACTTAATCTGACCACGTTCATGAATGATACCGGTCTGGAGAGCATTGGTGAAAACCTGTACACCGAGACCCAGTCTTCCGGCGCGCCGAATGAGAGCACGCCGGGTCTGAACGGGGCGGGCCTGTTGTACCAGGGCTATGTCGAGACCTCAAACGTCAACGTCGCGGAAGAACTGGTCAATATGATTCAGGTTCAACGCGCTTACGAAATCAACAGCAAAGCGGTCTCAACGACCGATCAGATGCTGCAAAAACTGACGCAACTCTAAGGCGTTGTCCGGTGAGGCTTCTGTCTCACCGGCACCCTGATTCAGAAGATAAAGGCAATGCAAAAAAACGCTGCGCACGCTTACCCGATCATGGCCCTGCTGGTGGTTTCACTGTCAGGATGTGCCTGGATTCCTTCCACTCCGCTCGTCCAGGGCGCGACCACGGCGCAGCCTGTTCCTGGCCCGACGCCGGTGGCAAATGGTTCGATTTTTCAGTCCGCGCAGCCCATCAACTATGGCTATCAGCCACTGTTTGAAGACCGTCGTCCGCGCAACATCGGCGATACGCTGACCATTGTGCTGCAGGAAAACGTCAGCGCCAGTAAAAGCTCTTCTGCCAACGCCAGTCGTGACGGTAAAACCAACTTTGGCTTTGATACCGTACCGCGCTATCTGCAAGGATTATTCGGCAATGCGCGAGCGGACGTCGAGGCTTCCGGCGGGAATACCTTTAACGGCAAGGGCGGGGCCAACGCCAGTAATACCTTTAGCGGCACGCTGACCGTGACCGTCGATCAGGTGCTGGTCAACGGCAATTTACATGTCGTGGGTGAAAAACAGATCGCCATCAACCAGGGTACTGAGTTCATCCGCTTCTCCGGGGTTGTGAATCCGCGCACCATCAGCGGCAGCAACTCCGTTCCGTCAACTCAGGTGGCGGATGCACGTATTGAATATGTCGGAAACGGCTACATCAACGAAGCGCAAAATATGGGCTGGCTCCAGCGTTTCTTCCTTAACCTGTCGCCGATGTAAGCGAGGTCTCCCATGTTGAAATCTGTAGTTGGACTGGTTCTGGTCCTCGTCGCCACGCTGGCGCATGCCGATCGTATCCGCGATCTGACCAGCGTGCAGGGCGTGCGCGAAAACTCGCTCATTGGCTACGGCCTGGTGGTGGGGCTGGACGGGACCGGTGACCAGACGACCCAGACGCCATTTACCACCCAGACCCTGAACAACATGCTCTCGCAGTTGGGTATTACCGTGCCGACCGGGACGAACATGCAGTTGAAAAACGTCGCAGCGGTCATGGTAACCGCCTCCTTCCCGGCCTTTGGTCGTCAGGGACAAACCATCGATGTGGTGGTGTCTTCACTGGGGAACGCGAAAAGTCTGCGTGGCGGGACGCTGCTGATGACGCCGTTGAAAGGGGTCGACAGCCAGGTGTATGCGCTGGCGCAGGGCAACATTTTAGTCGGCGGCGCCGGGGCGTCTGCAGGCGGTAGCAGTGTGCAGGTGAACCAGCTTAACGGCGGACGGATCACCAACGGGGCGACAATCGAGCGCGAGTTGCCCAGCCAGTTCGGCGCGGGTAACACGCTGAACCTGCAACTGAATAATGAAGACTTCACCATGGCGCAGCAGATTGCTGACACCATCAACCGGTCACGCGGCTTTGGCAGCGCCACCGCGCTGGATGCGCGCACGATTCAGGTTCGCGTACCGAGCGGCAACAGCTCTCAGGTTCGCTTCCTGGCGGATATCCAGAATATGGAGGTGAACGTGACGCCGCAGGATGCAAAAGTGGTGATCAACTCACGTACCGGTTCGGTGGTGATGAACCGCGAAGTCACGCTGGATAGCTGTGCCGTAGCACAGGGGAATCTCTCCGTTACCGTTAACCGTCAGGCTAACGTCAGCCAGCCGGATACGCCGTTTGGTGGCGGTCAGACGGTGGTGACGCCACAAACGCAAATCGATCTGCGTCAGAGCGGCGGTTCGCTGCAAAGCGTTCGTTCCAGCGCCAATCTGAACAACGTGGTCCGTGCGCTGAATGCGCTGGGGGCGACGCCGATGGATCTGATGTCAATTCTGCAGTCGATGCAGAGCGCCGGTTGCTTACGCGCGAAACTGGAAATCATCTGATGATTAGCGACAGCAAACTGATGGCCAGCGCCGCCTGGGATGCGCAATCGCTGAATGAACTGAAGGCGAAAGCGGGTCAGGATCCGGCGGCGAACATCCGCCCGGTGGCCCGCCAGGTGGAAGGGATGTTCGTCCAGATGATGCTGAAAAGCATGCGTGAAGCGCTGCCAAAAGATGGCGTCTTCAGCAGCGATCAGACGCGTCTGTATACCAGCATGTATGACCAGCAGATTGCGCAGCAGATGACCGCCGGTAAAGGTCTGGGGCTGGCGGAAATGATGGTCAAACAGATGACGCAGGGACAGGCGCAGCCCGCGGAAGAAACGCCGCAGGTGCCGATGAAGTTCCCGCTGGAAACGGTGACCAGCTACCAGAACCAGGCACTGACGCAACTGGTGCGTAAAGCGATGCCCAAAACACCGGAGAGCAATGACGAACCGCTCTCCGGCGACAGCAAAGACTTCCTGGCGCAACTGTCGCTGCCTGCCCGTCTGGCCAGTGAGCAGAGCGGCGTGCCGCATCACCTGATTCTGGCGCAGGCGGCGCTGGAGTCCGGCTGGGGGCAGCGGCAGATCCGCCGGGAAAACGGCGAGCCGAGTTTCAACCTGTTTGGTGTGAAGGCCTCGGGTAACTGGAAAGGGCCGGTGACGGAAATCACCACGACCGAATATGAAAACGGCGAAGCGAGAAAGGTGAAGGCCAAATTCCGCGTGTACAGCTCGTACCTTGAAGCGCTGTCGGATTACGTCGGTCTGCTGACCCGCAATCCACGCTATGCGGCGGTGACCACGGCGGTTACCGCGGAACAGGGCGCGCAGGCATTGCAAAGCGCCGGCTATGCCACCGACCCGAACTATGCGCGTAAATTGACCAGCATGATCCAACAGCTGAAGTCGATGAGCGAGAAGGTGAGCAACGCCTACAACACGAATCTCGACAATCTCTTCTAAATGGCTCAAGTCCCGCGACCTGCTGCCGATAATGATCTGTAACTGAAGGATTAAAAGGAACTTCCATGTCCAGCTTGATTAATAACGCCATGAGCGGGCTGAGCGCGGCTCAGGCGGCGCTGAATACTGCCAGTAACAACATTTCCAGCTATAACGTTGCGGGCTATACCCGTCAGACGACCATTATGGCGCAAGCCAATAGCACGCTGGGTGCCGGCGGTTGGGTGGGCAATGGTGTCTATGTTTCGGGTGTACAGCGCGAATATGATTCGTTCATCACCAATCAACTGCGCGCGGCGCAGAATCAGAGCAGCGGCCTGACGACCCGTTATGAGCAGATGTCCAAAATCGACAACCTGCTGGCCAGCAAAACCAGCTCTGTCTCCACGTCCATGCAGGATTTTTTCACCAGCCTGCAAACGCTGGTAAGTAACGCCCAAGACCCGGCGGCACGCCAGACGCTGATTGGTAAAGCCAATGGACTGGTTAACCAGTTTAAAACGACCGACCAGTATCTGCGCGATCAGGACAAGCAGGTCAATATCGCGATTGGTTCCAGCGTCGATCAGATCAACAACTACAGTAAGCAGATTGCCAGTCTGAACGACCAGATCTCGCGTCTGACCGGTGTGGGTGCTGGGGCATCGCCAAATGACCTGCTTGATCAGCGCGACCAGTTGGTCAGCGAGCTGAACAAAATTGTCGGCGTGGAAGTCAGCATTCAGGACGGCGGCACCTATAACATCACCATGGCGAACGGCTATTCACTGGTGCAGGGAAGTAATGCCCGTCAGTTAGCGGCGGTCCCTTCGCAGGCCGATCCTTCGCGTACCACTGTTGCCTATGTGGATTCCATCGCGGGCAATATCGAAATTCCGGAAAAATTGATCACGACCGGTTCGCTCGGCGGTCTGCTGACCTTCCGCTCTCAGGATCTGGATCAGGCGCGCAATACGCTGGGACAACTGGCGCTGGCATTCGCCGATGCGTTTAACCAGCAGCACCGCGAGGGGTATGATGCGAACGGCAAAAATAATGTCGATTTCTTCAGTATCGGCGACCCGGCTGTGTATGGAAATAGCAAGAATACTGGTAGCATCAGCGCGACCGTTAAAACCGCCTCAGAGGTTCAGGCGACAGACTATAAAGTGGTTTATGACGGTGCGAAATGGCAGGTGACGCGTCTTGCGGATAACACCTCTTTTGAAGCGACCGAGGATGCGGGCAAACTGACCTTCGATGGCCTGGAGATTAGCATCGATGTTGGCCCTGCTAAGAATGACAGCTTTATCGTCAAGCCGGTCAGCGACGCCATCATCAATATGGGCGTTCTGGTGACTAACGAATCGCAAATTGCGATGGCGAAGGACGCCACGGCAGGCGAGAGCGACAACCGTAACGGTCAGGCGTTGCTGGATTTGCAAAAGGACAGCACAACGGTAGGCGGTTCGAAATCGTTCAACGACGCCTACGCCACGCTGGTAAGCAACGTGGGCAGCAAAACCGCCACGCTGAAAACCAGCAGCACCACCCAGGGCAATGTGGTGACGCAGCTGAGCAATCAGCAACAGTCCATTTCCGGCGTCAACCTTGACGAAGAGTACGGCAACCTGCAACGCTTCCAGCAGTATTACCTGGCCAACGCCCAGGTGTTGCAAACCGCCAACTCTCTGTTTGATGCACTGCTGAGTATTCGCTAAGGGAGCAGGAAACGATGCGTATCAGTACCCAAATGATGTACCAGCAGAACATGCGCGGTATCACCAATTCCCAGGCGGAATGGATGAAATACGGTGAGCAGATGTCGTCGGGAAAGCGGGTAATCAATCCGTCTGACGATCCCATCGCCGCATCTCAGGCCGTGGTGTTGTCACAGGCGCAGGCAGAGAATAGCCAGTTCGCCCTGGCGCGAACTTTCGCCACGCAGAAGGTTTCGCTGGAAGAGAACGTGTTAAACCAGGTGACGACAGCGATACAAAGCGCGCAGGAAAAAATCATTAATGCGGTCAACGGTACCCTAAGTGATGATGATCGCGCTTCGCTGGCGACTGACTTACAGGGGATCCGCGATCAACTGATGAACCTGGCAAACAGCACTGACGGTAATAACCGTTACATCTTTGCGGGTTACAAAACCGACGCTGCACCGTTTTCGCAGGCTGACGGCACCTATAACGGCGGTACGGAGAGTATCACTCAGCAGGTGGATGCTTCTCGTACTATGGTGATTGGTCACACCGGCAACAAAATTTTCGACACCATCACCAGCAATTCTGTTCCTGAACCTAATAACGGGACCTCCGAAACCAGTCTTTTCAAAATGCTGGATTCAGCGATTGCCTCGCTAAAATCACCGGTCGGTGATGATGAGACGCTGAAAGCGGATGCTAAAGCTGTTATGGAAAAAACCAACCGTGGACTGAGAAACTCCCTGAATAACGTACTTAGCGTGCGTGCGGAGCTGGGGACACAACTGAAGGAATTGCAGAGTCTGGACTCGCTGGGCACCGATCGCGCACTTGGGCAAACGCAGCAGATGAGTAATCTGGTGGATGTGGACTGGAACGCGGCCATTTCATCGTACGTCATGCAGCAGGCGGCGCTCCAGGCATCCTATAAAGCCTTCACCGATATGCAGGGGATGTCGCTGTTCCAGCTCAACCGCTAATACCGATTTGAAACATATCATGAAACTGGGTATGTTTTGTCTGCCCGCTCCATCTCACCCCGGAGCGGGCATTTTTTTGTCGGTTACACGCTAACCCGCAGATGAGCAGATGAACGCTTTCCCGCCAGTCTGATGACCAGCGCAATGGCACCGCTAAGGGTGGCCAGCGCGACGACGCCTTGCCAGTTTGCCAGCGCATAGATCTGACTGCCGAGCACCGAGCCGAGCGCCATGCCGATAAAGACGACGCTGAACAACAGTGCGTTCAGACGGCCTCTGGCCTGCGGTTCGAGGCTATAGACCAGATTCTGGTGCGCCACCAGACTTGATTGCAGTCCCAGGTCAAAGCCGACGGCGGAGAGCGCAATCAGCAACCACTGACCCTGCACGGGTAAGGCGGGTAACAGGAACATCAGCGCAAAAGAGATGGTCACCAGCAACGCCCCCAGTTGCGTCACTTTTTCGGCCCCTATCTTATCTGCCAGATGACCGGCCAACGGTGCGGCCAGCGCGCCAGCAGCCCCGGCGATACCAAATGCCCCCGCAGCGGCGCTGCCCATCTGATAATGTCCGGCAAGCATGACGGCCAGCGTTGACCAGAACGCGCTGAACGCGACGGACAGAAACCCCTGAGCCAGGGCGGCACGACGCAGTGCCGGGTAGCGACGCCATAACTGCGCCAGGCTCACCATCAGCGCGGGATAACTCAGCGTGGAATGGGCAGCAAACGCGGGCAGGACTTTCCACAGCAACACGCCGACCAGCGCAATACTGAGCGCGGCGAGTTGATACATTTCCCGCCAGCCAAAGGCTTCTCCGACCAGACCACTCACGGTGCGTGACAACAAAATGCCCAGCAGCAGGCCGGTCATCACGGTCCCGACCGTTTTTCCCTGCTTACCTTCTGGGGCAAGTATTGCCGCCGCCGGGACGATATCCTGCGCCATCGTTGCCGCCATCCCCAGCAACAGGCTTACTGTCAGCAAAGAATGCATCTGGTCAGTGACGCTACAGGCCAGCAGCAGCAGGGCGAGCGCTGCGCTTTTCATCAGAATGAGCCTCCGCCGGTCGTAACGGTCGCCGAGCGGCAATAAGAACAGGATCCCGAGCGCATAGCCGGCCTGCGTTAACGTGGGCACCAGTCCCATGCCGGTGATGCTGAGTGCCAAATCGGCCCCCATTAGCGGTAACAATGGTTGTGCATAGTAGATGGCGGCGACACTGAAGCCTGCGCCCAGCGCCAGAACAAAGATCAGCCAACGAGACGGTGTGTGCATTTAAAAATCCTCAATCACAGGTGTGAGGCTATTTTTCTCTGAACGTCGGTGGCCTGGTAGTCAGCAAAGTGGTAAAACCATTATACGTAAAGCGTATGAGCACCGGATAAATGAAAAAGAATGAGCGTATAGACAGGGTGGAACTGATGCGAACGTTTGTGCGCATCGTGGAGGCCGGATCGTTGTCAGCGGCCGCTCGTCAGTTGAACACGACCCAGGCGACAATCAGTCGGCGGTTGCAGTCGCTGGAGGCAATGCTGGGGGTGAAACTGGTCTTACGTACCACGCACGCCATGAAGCTTACGGACGACGGCGAGCGCGGATACCAGCACGCCAAACATATCATTGATGCCTGGCTGGCGTTAGAGGACGGACTCAACGTCACGGAAGATGAGCCCGTCGGGACATTGCGGGTGCGGGCTCCGCATGCTTTTGGTCAGCAGCAGCTCCTCACGCCGTTACTGAACTTTTTAGCGCGCTATCCCAATCTGTCGGTGGAGTGGATGCTCAACGATAAAACGGTCGATTTTCTCAGCGACAATATCGACTGTGCGATCCGCGTAGGCGTGGAGGTCGATCCGGCAACGGTTTCTGTGCTGCTGGCGGAAGTCCCGCGTAGCGTGGTCGCGTCACCGGCGCTGCTGGCGCAATTTGCAACGATCTCGGTGCCAGAACAGCTATCGTCACTGCCCTGGATTGCCGTCAATACTTTCTACCAACATAACGTCTCGCTTAGCCATCAGCACAGTCGGGAGCCGGTGACCTTTCCGATCACGCCGCGACTGAGTACCGACAGTATCTATGTAGCGCGCAATGCTGCGCTGGCGGGGTTAGGCGTGGTGGTGGTGTCAAGCTGGACGGTGACCGAGGATATCGCGCAAGGGCGACTCGTCGAGCTGGTTTCTGACTGGCAGGCCGCACCTTTGCCGGTGCACCTGGTCTATCCCTGGGCACGTTATTATCCCACTCGCCTGCGAAAATTTCTGGAATTGATGAAAAAGGTGATGCCGGAACTGGCGGGAATGCGCCGACCTGAAGGGGAATAAAAAAGCCGACCCTGAGGTCGGCTTTTTACGCTGTCGATTTTACTCGACAGGCTGAGGACGAGTCGGTCCAGCGGAGGCACTGTGTGACGCACTGTGACCACCTGCGGCGCCTTTGCCATCAAAGGCGAAAGCAGGGCGCTGCCAGTCACTGTGACGTGGCGCTTCCGGCACATATTCCGGTGCTGGCGCACGAGTCATCGGCGCAGCGGCGTGGCTGTGCTCAGCAACAGGTTCTGCCGCGACTGGTGCTGCGACTTCTGCGACCGGTGCAACGACAACGGGTTCGGATACTGGCGCTGGCGTGGTTGGCGCTTCAACGATCACAGGCGCTTGAACCGGTTCTGCAACGATTTCAGGCTCTGCAACGATTTCAGGTTCTGCAACGATTTCAGGCTCTGCAACCACTTCAGGTTCAGCCGCAACCTCGTCAGGCGCTGCAGTCACTGTTTCAGGCTCTACCGTAACCACCTCTGGTGTCTCTTCAACGACCGGAGCGGTTTCCTGCATTTCAGCGACAGGCTCTGCCTGAGCGGCAACCTCTTCGGCGACCGGCACATCGGCGTCGGCAATCATCTGCGGCTCTTCAACCACCGGGGCGGCAATCACTTCCGGATGCGTCGTTTCAACCACAGCTTCAGCCTGAACCGGTGCTTCTGCTTTCGTTTCAACGACAGCTTCAACGACCGGTTCGACTGCGGCAACGGTTTCAACGGCGGTAGCTACGGCTTGCGGTTCGGTCACGACAGGCTGTGCCTGTACCTGTTCGATTTCCTGAGCTTCTGGCTGCGCATCCTGAGGACGCGCTACCGGGTAGCGGATCCACACTTTGCCGGACGCCATTTCTGGCGAGGCGCAGGCAACTGTCAGCGGCATCGGCGACTGCAGCGGGTAACGCTCGTCACGATAACGACGGCGACGCTGGCCGCTCACACGCAGATGACGTGGAGAACGACGGGAACGACGCGGCATACCGGCGTTATCGCGTGCTTCACCGTTGTCATCCTGCTCTGGGGCCGCTTCTGTCACGACAGGCAGTGGCACTTTCACCAGCTCGGTGCTTTGCGCTGGTGCAGTCTGTGCTGCGATCGGTGCGACAACGCTCTCTTCTGCGGCAGCGGTTTCTACCACTTCCACTTCGGACGTATTGCTGCTGTAGCGGACTTTCTGGTTCAACTGACGCTGTTTACGGCGTGGTTGAGCCTGACGAACGCGCTCTTCCTGTTCGGTTTCTGGAGTCTGCTGCTCGTCAAGATTCAGCGCTTTTACTTCCTGCTGAGCCTGACGTTTGTCTTCGCTGCGACGGCGGTTACGTTCGCGACGTGGCTGCTGCTGTTCATCACCAGACTTCGCTTTATCCGCTACGTCGGTCGATTGCTGACGGTTATCACGGTTTTCGGCATTCTGCTGCGCATTGCGGCGGTTACGGCGATTCTCGTCGCGGTTCTCGCCATTCTCTGAACGTTCGCCACGGTTATCACGGTTGTCACGACGTTCGCTGCGATCGTTACGGTCACGGCGGTTGTTCTGACGTTTACGGCGATCCTGCTGACGCTCCGGCTTTTCTGCGGCTTTTGGCGCAGGCTGCTCGGCAGGTTTCACTTCTTCACTACCGCTGAACAGCGATTTCAGTGCGCCAAAGAAACGGCTCAACAGACCCGGCTCTGCCGGAGCGGCTGGCGCAACGGCGGCCTTCGGCGCAGCGGCTTTCACTGGCGGTTCGGCAGGCGTTGGCGCAGGCGGAACTTCTGGCATCGCGAAGGTGGCAAGCGCTGGCTGCTCAGGACGTTTACGCTCGGCGAACTCTTCTTCAGACGGCAACGCCATTGCTTCTTCATGCAGCTTCGGCAGCATGTAGCTCAGGGTCGGCGTCTCTTCACCTTTGCGTACGCGCAGTACGGAGTAGTGCGGCGTTTCCATTTGATCGTTAGGCACGATCACGCAGCGCACGCCATCCTGACGGGTTTCAATAGCATTAACGGCTGTACGTTTTTCGTTGAGCAGATAGGAGGCAATCGGCACAGGTACAATCGCGTGGACTTCCTGCGTATTCTCTTTCAGCGCTTCTTCTTCAATCAGACGCAGAATAGACAGGGACAGCGACTCGTTATCACGCACGGTGCCGGTACCGCTACAGCGTGGGCAGACGTGATGGCTGGACTCGCCCAGCGACGGGCTCAGGCGCTGACGGGACATTTCCAGCAGGCCGAAGCGTGAAATATGGCTGATCTGGATACGCGCACGATCCTGACGGACCGCTTCACGCAGACGGTTTTCCACCGCACGCTGATGGCGTACCGGGGTCATATCGATGAAGTCGATAACGATCAGGCCGCCGAGGTCGCGCAGGCGCAACTGACGGGCGATCTCATCGGCCGCTTCCAGGTTGGTGTTAAACGCGGTTTCTTCGATATCGCCGCCGCGGGTTGCACGAGCGGAGTTGATGTCGATGGCGGTTAACGCTTCGGTGCTGTCGATAACGATAGAGCCGCCGGAAGGCAGACGCACTTCACGCTGGAAGGCGGATTCAATCTGCGACTCGATCTGATAGTGGCTGAACAGCGGGATTTCACCGGTGTAGAGCTTGATTTTGCTGCTGAAATCCGGACGACCCAACGCCGCGATATGCTGGCGCGCCAGTTCGAGCACTTTCGGGTTATCGATAAGGATTTCACCGATATCCTGACGCAGATAGTCGCGGAAGGCGCGAACAATCACGTTGCTCTCCTGATGGATCAGGAACGGAGCAGGGCGGCTTTCAGCGGCTTTCTGAATGGCTTCCCAGTGTTTCAACCGGAAGCTTAAGTCCCACTGCAGCGCTTCGGCAGATTTGCCTACGCCCGCAGTACGTACAATAAGGCCCATGCCATCAGGCAGTTCAAGACTTGCCAGCGCTTCTTTCAGCTCGGTACGGTCGTCGCCTTCGATGCGACGAGAAATACCGCCCGCACGCGGGTTGTTTGGCATCAGAACCAGATAACTGCCCGCCAGGCTGATAAAAGTGGTCAGCGCAGCGCCTTTGTTGCCGCGTTCTTCTTTATCAATCTGAACAATAACTTCCTGGCCTTCGCGCAGCACATCTTTGATGTTAGGACGACCATGAGCGTTGTAATTGGCGGGGAAATATTCGCGGGCAATTTCTTTTAACGGGAGGAAACCGTGACGTTCAGCGCCGTAATCAACAAAAGCGGCTTCCAGACTCGGTTCAATACGGGTGATTTTGCCTTTATAGATGTTCGCTTTTTTCTGTTCATGTCCAGGACTTTCAATATCCAGGTCGTACAGACGCTGCCCATCTACAAGGGCAACACGCAACTCTTCCTGCTGAGTTGCGTTGATTAACATTCTTTTCATCGTAACTTACTCATTATTCTTACATTGACGACTAAGCTGCGGGCAGAGTATTGCCTTTCCGGGTGTGAACCGATGGCCTCGTGTCTATTCGCGTCGCCAACCTCACGGTTATCGTCAGCTCAAAGAGGCGCAGAGTGTCGGTTGCCTGCATTTCATACGGAAACGCAGCGCAATTATCAGGGGAACCGCCTGGGTATTACTCTCCAGAGAAGATCCGATCTACCGGTAAGGACTGCAACCCGCAGCCCGCTAACTGTCTGAAAGATCAATACGTCTTACGCCATTGCTGCGTGGATGATCGTCCGGACAAAATGGGTCTTTCCGTAAAATTCCTTGTTTTAACAAGATTCAGCACGGAAGCGGTGACATTATTCCACTGCTAACCTTGTTATAGCAAGATGACTTTTACCATTTATCACCCGCTTACTCACAGTTTTTTCACTTATGCGCGGTGATTGGTTTAATAACCACCAAATCAATCATGAAGCACGTGAGTGACGACGGATAAAGATAAATATAAGCATAGAAAAATGAGTGGCGCTAATCCTTATGGCTATTTAGAATCGGCCCCCATGAAAACAGAGACTCCATCCGTAAGAATTGTTGCTATTACTGCTGACGAAGCGGGGCAACGCATTGATAACTTTTTGCGCACGCAGCTCAAAGGCGTGCCGAAAAGTATGATTTATCGCATTTTGCGTAAAGGCGAAGTGCGGGTGAATAAAAAACGCATCAAACCCGAATACAAACTGCAAGCAGGTGATGAAGTGCGCATTCCGCCTGTACGCGTGGCGGAACGTGAAGAAGAGGCCGTTTCACCGCATCTGCAAAAAGTGGCGGCGCTGGCGGACGTTATCCTTTATGAAGACGACCATATCCTGGTGCTGAATAAACCGTCGGGAACCGCTGTGCATGGCGGCAGCGGGTTAAGCTTTGGCGTGATTGAAGGGTTGCGTGCGCTACGTCCTGAAGCGCGTTTTCTTGAGTTGGTACACCGTCTTGACCGCGATACGTCTGGCGTGCTGTTGGTCGCGAAGAAGCGTTCAGCATTGCGTTCGCTGCATGAGCAGCTGCGCGAAAAGGGGATGCAGAAAGATTATCTCGCCCTGGTGCGCGGGCAATGGCAGTCGCATGTCAAAACGGTACAGGCACCGTTATTGAAGAACATCCTGCAAAGCGGCGAGCGTATTGTACGGGTGAATCAGGAAGGCAAACCGTCGGAAACGCGTTTTAAGGTGGAAGAACGTTACGCGTTCGCCACGCTGGTCCGCTGTAGCCCGGTGACGGGCCGTACACACCAGATTCGCGTGCACACCCAGTACGCGGGTCATCCTATTGCTTTTGACGATCGCTACGGCGACCGCGAGTTCGATAAGCAACTGGCGGGAACGGGATTGTCGCGTCTGTTTCTGCATGCGGCCGCATTGAAGTTTACTCATCCGGGAACGGGTGAGGTACTGCGCATCGAAGCGCCGATGGACGATCAACTGAAGCGCTGTTTACAGGTGTTGCGTAAGCCAGCCTGATGCGCGTTGCTCTCTTATTGCGCTAAACCTGCCGGACAGGACGTTTACGTCGCCATCCGGCAGGTTTATACCTGATGATGTTGCGCTTATCAGGCTTACTGGATAGCGCCTTTAATCAGGTTTTCAGCGGGTTCATCTCTTCCCTGCGTAGCATCTGGCACAATGCGATCAGCGGTAAACCAATCAGCGTGTTCGGATCGCGCCCCTCTAAGCGCTCAAAGAGCGCAATTCCCAGACCTTCGCTTTTAAAACTCCCTGCGCAGTGCAGCGGGCGTTCTTTACGCACATAATCTTCAATTTCCGTTTCACTGAGATGGCGGAAGTGAACGTCAAAGGGCTCCACTTCGGTCTGTAAATGTCCCGTCGCGGAGTTATACAGCGCCAGACCGGTATAGAACGTAATGATATTGCCGCTGGCTTTGGCTAACTGCTGGCAGGCTTTCTCTTCTGTTAAAGGCTTACCGGCGATTTCGCCATCCAGTACACACACCTGATCGGAACCAATAATAAGGTGTGACGGAAAGCGGTGAGCCAGCGATTGCGCTTTCTCTTGCGCCAGTCGATTGACTAAGTGGCGAGGACTCTCTCCGGGCATCGGCGTTTCGTCTACCTCAGGGGCCGCGCATTCAAAGGGCATCGCCAGTTTTTCCAGCAGGGCGCGGCGCCAGGGAGATGTGGAGGCAAGAATGAGATTAGGCATATTTTTTCCACCAGATATAGCGTATTGATGAGAGCCATTTTAAACTATGCTCTTCGTCCTTCAGGCGTGCCGTTGTGGCGTCTCCTGAGCGAAAATAAGTCTGTAAACCGCAATGTGTGCGAATTATTGGCAAAAGGCAACCGCAGGCTGCCTTTTTCTTTGACTATATGACGTTACAAAGTTAATATGCGCGCCCTATGCAAAAGGTAAAATTACCCCTGACTCTTGATCCGGTTCGTACGGCTCAAAAACGCCTCGATTATGAAGGTATCTATACTTCTGATCTGGTAGAGCGCGTCGCCGATTCTGTAGTCAGTGTGGACAGTGATGTGGAATGCGCCATGTCGTTTGCTATCGATAACCAACGTCTTGCCGTGATTACCGGTGATGCGAAGGTTTCGGTAACGCTCGCATGTCAGCGTTGCGGGAAGCCGTTTCCTCATCATGTTCACACAACGTATTGTTTCAGTCCGGTCCGTTCCGACGAACAGGCTGAAGCACTCCCGGAAGCGTATGAGCCGATTGAGGTTAACGAATTCGGTGAAATCGATCTGCTTGCAATGGTGGAAGATGAAATTATCCTCTCCTTGCCGGTAGTTCCGGTGCATGATTCTGAACACTGTGAAGTGTCCGAGGCGGACATGGTCTTTGGTGAACTGCCTGATGAAGCGCAAAAACCAAACCCATTTGCCGTATTAGCCAGCTTAAAGCGTAAGTAATTGAGGAGTAAGGTCCATGGCCGTACAACAGAATAAACCAACCCGTTCCAAACGTGGCATGCGTCGTTCTCATGACGCTCTGACCGCAGTCACCAGCCTGTCTGTAGACAAAACTTCTGGTGAAAAACACCTGCGTCACCACATCACCGCCGACGGTTACTACCGTGGCCGCAAGGTAATCGCTAAGTAATCACGCGTTACTCAACGAATTTTACGTAGCAGGCAGGCTGTTAATGCCTCTTCCGCGTAAGAGACGAAGAGAATCCGTGTGATGAAGCTTAGTGAGGAAATTCCCCGTTGCTGCGGGGAAATACCAAACCAGGCGGCGAAACGACTTTGACACGTCTAACCCTGGCGTTAGATGTCATGGGGGGAGATTTTGGCCCTTCCGTGACAGTGCCTGCAGCATTGCAGGCACTGAATTCTAATTCACAACTCACACTTCTTTTAGTCGGGGATCCCGATACCATCACGCCATTACTTGCTAAAGCTGACTTTGAACAACGTTCGCGTCTGCAGATTATCCCTGCACAGTCAGTTATCGCCAGTGATGCCCGACCTTCGCAGGCAATCCGCGCCAGTCGCGGGAGCTCAATGCGGGTGGCGCTGGAACTCGTGAAGGAAGGGCGAGCACAAGCCTGCGTTAGCGCCGGAAATACCGGTGCGCTGATGGGACTTGCAAAATTATTGCTCAAACCGCTCGACGGTATTGAGCGCCCTGCGTTGGTGACGGTTTTGCCGCATCAGCAGAAAGGGAAGACGGTGGTCCTCGATCTGGGGGCAAATGTCGATTGCGACAGCAAGATGCTGGTGCAATTTGCCATTATGGGCTCGGTGCTTGCGGAAGAAGTGGTGGGTATTAACAACCCTCGCGTGGCCTTGCTCAACATCGGCGAAGAAGAAACCAAGGGGCTCGACAGCATTCGGGATGCCTCTGTGGTGCTAAAAACGATCCCTTCCATCAATTACATCGGCTATCTTGAAGCCAATGAGTTATTGACGGGGAAAACGGATGTTCTGGTATGTGACGGTTTTACGGGCAATGTCACATTAAAGACGATGGAAGGTGTTGTCAGAATGTTCCTTTCACTGCTGAAATCTCAGGGTGAGGGTAAAAAACGGTCGTGGTGGCTGCTGATATTAAAACGTTGGTTACAAAAAAGCCTGGCGAGGCGATTCAGTCACCTCAACCCCGACCAGTATAATGGCGCCTGTCTGTTAGGATTGCGCGGCACGGTGATAAAAAGTCATGGTGCGGCCAATCAGCGAGCGTTTACCGTCGCGATTGAACAGGCAGTGCAGGCGGTGCAGCGACAAGTTCCTCAGCGAATTGCCGCTCGCCTGGAATCGGTATACCCAGCTGGATTTACAATGCTGGACGCTGGTAATGGCGACACATCACAGCCACACTGATTACGGTGTGGCGTGAGAGCCCCAGCTTCTTAGCCGTTGTGATGCGCGGTATATAACCAAAAAGTGACTGAGCGTACATGTATACAAAGATTATTGGTACTGGCAGCTATCTGCCTGAACAGGTGCGGACTAACGCCGATCTGGAAAAAATGGTCGATACGTCTGACGAGTGGATTGTCACCCGTACAGGTATTCGTGAACGCCATATTGCAGCGCCGAATGAAACCGTCTCAACGATGGGTTTTGCGGCGGCTCAACGCGCGCTGGAAATGGCGGGCATTGATAAAGAACAGATTGGCTTGATTGTGGTAGCGACCACCTCAGCGACACATGCATTCCCCAGCGCAGCATGCCAGATTCAGAATATGCTGGGCATCAAAGGCTGCCCGGCGTTTGACGTCGCCGCAGCCTGCGCCGGCTTTACATACGCATTAAGCGTCGCCGACATGTACGTTAAAACGGGCGCGGTCAAACACGCGCTGGTGGTCGGTTCCGATGTTCTGGCCCGCACCTGCGATCCGACCGATCGCGGCACAATCATAATTTTTGGCGATGGTGCCGGTGCCGTGGTGCTGAGCGCCTCCGACAAGCCGGGCATCATCTCTACCCACCTGCATGCTGATGGTCGCTATGGCGAACTGCTGACGCTGCCGAATGCCGATCGCGTGAATCCGGAAAATTCGATTCATTTGACGATGGCAGGCAACGAAGTGTTCAAAGTGGCCGTTACCGAACTTGCGCACATCGTCGACGAGACGCTGGCGGCCAATAACCTGGATCGTTCAGAACTTGACTGGTTGGTTCCGCACCAGGCTAACCTGCGTATCATCAGTGCGACGGCCAAAAAATTGGGCATGTCGATGGACAATGTGGTGGTGACACTGGACAGACACGGCAACACGTCTGCGGCCTCCGTTCCTTGCGCGCTGGATGAAGCCGTGCGTGACGGACGCATCAAAGAAGGTCAGCTTGTGTTGCTTGAAGCCTTTGGCGGTGGATTCACCTGGGGCTCCGCGCTGGTTCGTTTCTAGTATAAGGATTTAAACATGACGCAATTCGCATTTGTGTTCCCTGGACAGGGTTCCCAGACCGTTGGGATGTTAGCCGATATGGCGGCAAGCTACCCCATCGTCGAAGAGACGTTTGCCGAAGCTTCTTCAGCGCTTGGCTATGACCTGTGGGTGCTGACTCAACAGGGGCCGGCTGAAGAACTGAACAAGACCTGGCAGACGCAGCCTGCGCTGTTAGCCGCGTCCGTTGCGCTGTATCGCGTCTGGCAACAGCAGGGCGGTAAAGCGCCGGTGCTGATGGCGGGTCATAGTCTGGGTGAATACTCAGCGCTGGTTTGCGCCGGTGTCATTAATTTTGCTGACGCAGTGCGTCTGGTTGAACTGCGTGGTAAATTCATGCAGGAAGCCGTTCCGGAAGGCACAGGCGGTATGTCTGCTATCATCGGTCTCGATGATGCGTCCATTGCAAAAGCGTGCGAAGAAGCCGCAGAAGGCCAGGTGGTCTCGCCGGTGAACTATAACTCGCCGGGGCAGGTCGTTATCGCCGGACACAAAGACGCCGTTGAGCGTGCCGGTGCGGCCTGTAAAGCCGCCGGTGCAAAACGCGCGCTGCCGTTACCGGTGAGCGTACCGTCTCACTGTGCGCTGATGAAGCCGGCGGCGGAAAAACTGGCGGCAGAATTAGCGAAAATTACCTTTAACGCGCCGTCTGTACCGGTTATCAACAATGTGGATGTCAAGTGCGAAACTGACGCGAATGCCATTCGCGATGCGCTGGTGCGCCAGTTGTACAGTCCGGTACAGTGGACGAAGAGCGTCGAACTAATGGCGTCGCAGGGTGTTGAGCACCTGTATGAAGTAGGTCCAGGTAAAGTGCTTACAGGCCTGACGAAACGTATTGTTGATACCCTGACTGCCTCGGCTCTGAACGAACCGGCGGCGATGTCGGCGGCACTTGCGCAATAAAAGAGGAACACCATGAGTTTTGAAGGAAAAATCGCGCTGGTTACCGGTGCAAGTCGTGGCATTGGCCGCGCAATTGCAGAGACGCTCGTTGCCCGTGGCGCGACCGTTATCGGTACCGCGACCAGCGAAAGTGGCGCTCAGGCCATTAGCGATTACTTAGGTGCTAAAGGTAAAGGTCTGATGTTGAATGTGACTGATCCAGCATCTATCGAATCTGTTCTGGAAAAAATTCGCGCAGAATTTGGTGAAGTGGATATCCTGGTCAATAATGCCGGTATCACACGTGATAACCTGCTGATGCGAATGAAAGATGATGAGTGGAACGATATTCTCGAAACCAATCTTTCATCTGTTTTCCGCCTGTCAAAAGCGGTAATGCGCGCTATGATGAAAAAGCGTCATGGACGTATTATCACTGTCGGTTCTGTGGTTGGTACCATGGGAAATGCGGGTCAGACAAACTACGCTGCGGCGAAAGCGGGTCTGATCGGCTTCAGTAAATCGCTGGCGCGCGAAGTTGCGTCCCGCGGTATTACGGTGAACGTTGTTGCTCCGGGCTTTATTGAAACGGACATGACGCGCGCGCTGACTGATGAGCAGCGTGCGGGTACGTTGGCGGCAGTTCCTGCAGGTCGTCTTGGCAATCCGAAAGAGATCGCCAGTGCGGTTGCATTTTTAGCCTCTGACGAAGCAGGTTACATCACGGGTGAGACTTTGCACGTCAACGGCGGGATGTATATGGTTTAACCACGAGATACGCAAAATCATCCAAATTGTATCAAGTCGGCAAGACCGAAAAAGCCTGCGAGCATTGATGACTATGTGACCAGGGTTTGAAGATGCAGCCAACACAGAGACAATTTGAAGGATGAAGCGTAGAAAAATATTTGCGTTATTATAGGTCTTGGCCTCAAAATAACGTAAAATCGTGGTAAGACCTGCCGGGATTTAGTTGCAAATTTTTCAACATTTTATACACTACGAAAACCATCGCGAAAGCGAGTTTTGATAGGAAATTTAAGAGTATGAGCACTATCGAAGAACGCGTTAAGAAAATTATCGGCGAACAGCTGGGCGTTAAGCAGGAAGAAGTTACCAACAATGCTTCTTTCGTTGAAGACCTGGGCGCAGATTCTCTTGACACCGTTGAGCTGGTAATGGCTCTGGAAGAAGAGTTTGATACTGAGATTCCGGACGAAGAAGCTGAGAAAATCACCACCGTTCAGGCTGCCATTGATTACATCAACGGCCACCAGGCGTAAGTGAACATCTCCAGGCGGTCATTCGACCGCCTGAGTTTTATCTTTTTGTCCCACTTGAATCAATTATCCCTCCCTGGAGGACAACCGTGTCTAAGCGTCGTGTAGTTGTGACCGGACTGGGCATGTTGTCTCCTGTCGGCAATACCGTAGAGTCTACCTGGAAAGCTCTCCTTGCCGGTCAGAGTGGCATCAGCCTGATCGACCATTTCGATACTAGCGCCTATGCAACGAAATTTGCTGGCTTAGTAAAGGATTTTAACTGTGATGACATTATCTCGCGTAAAGAACAGCGCAAGATGGATGCCTTCATTCAATATGGAATTGTCGCTGGCGTTCAGGCCATGCAGGATTCTGGCCTTGAAGTAACGGAAGAGAACGCATCCCGTATTGGCGCCGCTGTCGGCTCTGGTATCGGCGGTCTCGGACTGATTGAAGAAAACCACAGTTCCCTGGTGAACGGTGGACCGCGTAAAATCAGCCCGTTCTTCGTTCCGTCGACGATTGTTAACATGGTGGCAGGTCACCTGACCATCATGTATGGCCTGCGTGGGCCAAGCATCTCTATCGCGACCGCCTGCACCTCAGGCGTACATAACATCGGTCATGCCGCGCGTATCATTGCATACGGCGATGCGGACGCGATGGTCGCGGGCGGTGCTGAAAAAGCCAGTACGCCACTGGGCGTAGGCGGCTTTGGCGCAGCACGTGCGTTGTCTACCCGTAATGAAAACCCGCAAGCGGCAAGCCGCCCGTGGGACAAAGAGCGAGATGGCTTTGTTCTGGGTGACGGTGCAGGCATGGTGGTACTGGAAGAGTACGAGCATGCAAAAGCGCGCGGCGCAAAAATTTATGCTGAAGTCGTTGGCTTCGGGATGAGCAGTGACGCTTATCACATGACGTCGCCGCCGGAAAACGGTGCAGGCGCTGCCCTGGCGATGGTCAATGCATTGCGTGATGCGGCGATTGAACCTGGCCAGATTGGCTACGTTAACGCCCACGGGACGTCCACGCCGGCAGGCGATAAAGCTGAAGCGCAGGCGGTTAAATCTGTCTTTGGCGATGCGGCAAGCCGTGTGATGGTGAGTTCCACCAAATCTATGACCGGTCACCTGTTGGGTGCAGCGGGCGCGGTAGAGTCGATTTACTCTATCCTGGCGCTGCGCGATCAGGCTGTTCCGCCAACCATCAACCTGGATAACCCGGATGAAGGTTGCGATCTGGACTTCGTTCCTCACGAAGCGCGTCAGGTCAGCGGAATGGAGTACACCTTGTGTAACTCCTTCGGTTTCGGTGGGACCAACGGTTCATTGATCTTTAAAAAGGTCTGACCGCCGTTTTTCCTCCCTGGTTAAAAGGTCCGCTTGTCGGGCCTTTTTTATTGCGTTTTCTTCCCTTGTCCTGCGCTAACCATCCTGCGACACTAACGGGCCACGCATAAGGAGCCACCATGTTCTTGATCAATGGCCGTGAACAGGAATCTCTTCCCGCAAGCGATCGCGCCATCCAGTTTGGCGATGGCTGCTTTACCACTGCGCGCATTCTCGATGGCACGGTATCGCTGCTGGCGGCGCATTTGCGGCGTTTGCAGGCGGCCTGCGCGACATTGCTGATTGCCTTTGATGACTGGGATGTGCTTGAGCGAGAAATGACCGTGCTGGCCGCGGGCCATTCACGTGCGGTACTGAAGGTGATTATCAGCCGTGGAAGTGGGGGGCGAGGATACAGCGGCGCGCAGTGCCGTGACAGCACCCGCATTCTCTCTGTTTCTGCCTATCCGCAGCATTACGACCGCTGGCGCGAACAGGGGATTACGCTTGCCTTAAGTCCGGTTCGTCTGGGACGTAACCCTTTGCTTGCGGGCATCAAACACCTGAACCGGCTCGAACAAGTGCTGATTCGCTCCCATCTTGAGCAGACGGACGCCGATGAGGCGTTGGTTCTTGACAGTGAGGGTTGGGTTACGGAATGCTGTGCGGCTAATTTATTCTGGCGAAAAGACAATGTGGTCTATACGCCGCGCCTCGATCAGGCGGGAGTGAACGGTATTATGCGACAATTCTGTATCCGGAAACTGGCACAATCGTCTTTTCAGGTTGTCGAAACCCATGCCCGCGAAGCAGCGCTGCAACATGCCGATGAAATGGTGGTTTGTAATGCGCTGATGCCGATCGTGCCCGTGCGGGCTTATGGCGCTAACACGTTGTCTTCACGTGTATTATTTGAGTTTCTGGCCCCACTGTGTGAGCATCCGAATTAGTCATGAAAAAATTGTTTCGTGTTGTCCTTTTACTGGTTGTTGTATTGGGCATTGCCGCAGGGGCGGGAATGTGGAAGGTTCGCCATCTGGCGGACAGTAAAATCCTGATTAAAGAAGAGACCATTTTTACCCTTAAGCCGGGTACCGGACGCCTGGCTCTGGGCGATCAGCTGTATGCGGATCGGGTCATTAACCGCCCCCGCGTGTTTCAATGGTTGCTGCGCGTCGAGCCAGAACTCTCCCACTTTAAGGCCGGAACCTATCGTTTAACGCCGGGTATGAGCGTCCGCGAGATGCTGCAGCTGCTGGAAAGCGGCAAAGAGGCGCAGTTCCCACTGCGGCTGGTGGAAGGTATGCGCTTAAGCGACTATCTCAAACAGCTGCGTGATGCGCCGTATATCAAACATACCCTGAGCGACGATCGCTACGAAACCGTCGCAAAAGCGCTGGGCCTTGAGAGTACCGATGGACTGGAGGGCTGGTTCTGGCCCGATACCTGGATGTATACCGCCAATACCACGGATGTTGCCTTACTCAAGCGCGCCCATCAGAAGATGGTGAAGGCGGTTGAGCGCGTCTGGGAAGGGCGTGCGGAAGGATTGCCGTATAAGGATCAAAACCAACTGGTGACGATGGCCTCGATTATTGAAAAAGAGACGGCCATTGCCAGCGAACGCGATCAGGTCGCCTCCGTCTTTATCAACCGCCTGCGTATCGGGATGCGCCTACAGACCGATCCCACGGTGATTTACGGGATGGGGGAGCGTTATAATGGCAAGATCTCGCGCGCGGACCTGGAAACGCCAACGGCCTATAATACCTACACGATGACCGGACTCCCGCCAGGACCGATTGCGATGCCGGGTGAAGCTTCGCTGAATGCGGCGGCGCATCCGGCCAAAACGCCGTATCTCTATTTTGTGGCCGATGGTAAAGGCGGTCATACTTTTAATACTAATCTTGCCAGCCATAACCGGTCAGTGCAGGACTATCTGAAAGTGCTTAAGGAAAAAAATGCGCAGTAATTATATCGTCATCGAGGGGCTGGAAGGCGCCGGAAAAACGACCGCAAAGAATGTTGTGGTTGAGACGCTTGAACAACTCGGCATTCGCGACATGGTTTTTACCCGCGAGCCGGGCGGTACACAGCTGGCAGAAAAACTGCGTAGCCTGGTGCTGGACATCCGTTCAGTCGGTGACGAAACCATTACCGTAAAAGCCGAAGTGCTGATGTTCTATGCCGCGCGAGTGCAGCTGGTTGAGACGGTCATTAAACCCGCGCTCGCAGAAGGTAAATGGGTGATTGGCGACCGTCATGATCTGTCCACGCAGGCGTATCAGGGCGGTGGTCGCGGAGTCGATCAGCAGATGCTGGCGACGCTGCGTGATGCTGTACTGGGGGATTTTCGCCCGGATTTAACCCTGTACCTGGACGTCACGCCAGAAGTGGGGCTGAAACGCGCTCGCGCCCGTGGCGAACTGGACCGCATCGAACAGGAGTCGTTTGATTTCTTCAATCGCACCCGCGCTCGCTATCTGGAGCTGGCAGCCCGTGATGCCAGTATCCGCACGATTGATGCGACGCAGCCGCTGGATACGGTGATGAGCGATATCCGTACCACCATTACCGAGTGGGTGAAGGAGCAGGGAGAATGAAATGGTATCCATGGTTACGACCTGACTTCGAGAAGCTGGTAGCGAGCTATCAGGCGGGAAGGGGTCACCATGCGCTACTGATTCAGGCCTTACCGGGAATGGGCGACGACGCATTGATCTATGCGTTGAGCCGCTACCTGCTTTGCCAGCAACCGGATGGACATAAAAGCTGCGGCCACTGCCGTGGTTGCCAGTTGATGCAGGCAGGAACGCATCCGGACTACTATTCACTGTTCCCGGAAAAAGGGAAAAGCACGCTGGGCATTGATGCCGTGCGTGAAGTGAGTGAAAAACTGTATGAGCGTGCGCGACTGGGCGGAGCCAAAGTGGTCTGGATCCCGGATGCGGCGCTGATGACTGATGCCGCCGCCAATGCGCTGCTTAAAACGCTGGAAGAACCGCCCGCGCAAACCTGGTTCTTTCTCGCCAGTCGTGAACCCGCGAGGTTACTGGCGACACTGCGCAGCCGCTGTCGTTTGCATCATCTCGCGCCGCCGGCTGAATCGTACGCGGTATCGTGGCTTGCGCGAGAAGTGACGGTGTCACAAGAAGCATTGTTGACCGCGCTGCGCCTGAGTGCAGGTTCTCCGGGGGCGGCGCTGGCCCTGCTGGGTTCCGAAAGCTGGTCCCAGCGTAACGCGCTGTGTCAGGCGCTGGCGAGCAGCCTTCCTGCTGGCGACTGGTACTCATTATTGACGGTGCTTAATCATGAACAGGCGCCTGCCCGACTACACTGGCTGGCGACGTTAATGATGGATGCGCTTAAACGTCAGCACGGGGCCACCGTGATGACCAACGCGGATGCCGGGCAACTGATCGCCACGATTGCCGGTCAGTTGTCTCAGACGCGAATTCAGGCAATCCTCAATGCTATCTGCCACTGTCGCGAACAACTGCTTAACGTGACCGGAATAAACCGTGAACTGGTGTTAACCGATCTTCTTCTGCAAATCGAGCATTACCTCCAACCAGGCACCGTGTTGCCTGTTCCCCACCTGTAAGAGAGACATTATGTTTTTAGTCGACTCGCACTGCCATCTTGATGGCCTGGATTATCAATCTCTGCATAAGGATGTGGATGACGTGCTGGCGAAGGCGGCCGCGCGCGATGTGAAATTCTGTCTGGCGGTGGCGACGACGCTGCCGGGATACCGCGGTATGCGGGAACTGGTCGGCCAGCGCGATAACGTCGTTTTCTCCTGCGGCGTGCATCCACTCAATCAGGACGAACCGTATGACGTGGAAGAACTGCGTCATCTGGCGGCTGATGACGACGTGGTGGCGATGGGAGAGACGGGGCTGGACTACTTTTATACCCCCGAAACAAAAGTGCGCCAGCAAGAGTCATTCATTCATCATATCCAGATCGGCCGTGAACTGAACAAGCCGGTGATCGTCCACACGCGCGATGCCCGCGCCGATACGCTGGCGATTCTTCGTCATGAAAACGTGACGGATTGTGGCGGCGTACTACACTGTTTTACAGAAGACAGAGAAACGGCGGGTAAACTCCTGGATCTGGGTTTTTATATCTCCTTTTCCGGCATTGTGACCTTCCGTAATGCTGAACAGTTACGTGACGCTGCGCGATATGTGCCGTTGGATCGACTGCTGGTGGAGACGGATTCCCCGTATCTCGCACCGGTACCGCATCGGGGTAAAGAGAACCAGCCAGCGATGGTCCGCGACGTGGCGGAATACATGGCCGTATTGAAAGGTGTGGCGGTTGAAGAACTGGCGCAGATCACCACCGATAACTTTGCCCGTCTGTTCCATATCAACGCTTCCCGCCTGCAGTCAGCCTCGTAATCGAGTTTTTTTAAAGCTCGTAATTAATAAGTAAAGCGAGTAAAGTTCACCGCCACAAAGTGGGCGGTGAATGAGCGATCTGACACATTCTGATACCTTTTTTGTCAAAATGTGCAACTTAACGCGCTGTCCAGAGTTGAAACGTGATAGCCGTCAAACTATATTTCGCCGATTTATTTTACTCTGTGTAATAAATAAAGGGCACTTAGATGCCCTGTCCACGGCGGGGTTCTCCCCCCTCGCCAATGCGTGTGAACGTAGAAAGCACAAATACTCAGGAGCACTCTCAATTATGTTTAAGAATGCATTTGCTAACCTGCAAAAGGTCGGTAAATCGCTGATGCTGCCGGTATCCGTATTGCCTATCGCAGGTATCCTGCTGGGCGTCGGTTCCGCAAACTTCAGCTGGCTGCCAGCCGTTGTATCGCACGTGATGGCAGAAGCCGGCGGTTCTGTTTTTGCAAACATGCCGCTGATTTTTGCTATCGGTGTCGCGCTTGGCTTTACCAACAACGATGGCGTTTCGGCTCTGGCTGCGGTAGTTGCCTATGGCATCATGGTGAAAACCATGGCCGTGGTCGCGCCGCTGGTTCTGCATTTACCTGCTGAAGAAATCGCAGCAAAACACCTTGCGGACACGGGTGTACTCGGGGGGATTATCTCCGGTGCGATTGCAGCGTACATGTTTAACCGCTTCTACCGTATCAAGCTGCCTGAGTATCTGGGCTTCTTTGCTGGTAAGCGTTTCGTGCCGATCATCTCTGGTCTGGCGGCGATCTTTACCGGTGTGATTCTGTCCTTTATTTGGCCGCCAATCGGTACGGCTATCCAGACATTCTCTCAGTGGGCTGCATACCAGAACCCGGTCGTGGCGTTCGGTATCTACGGCTTCATTGAACGCTGCCTGGTACCGTTTGGTCTGCACCATATCTGGAACGTTCCTTTCCAGATGCAGATCGGTGAATACACCAACGCGGCAGGTCAGGTCTTCCACGGCGATATCCCTCGCTACATGGCAGGTGACCCGACGGCGGGCATGTTGTCTGGCGGCTTCCTGTTCAAAATGTATGGTCTGCCAGCAGCTGCGATTGCTATCTGGCACTCAGCGAAACCTGAAAACCGCGCCAAAGTGGGCGGCATCATGATCTCCGCGGCGTTGACCTCGTTCCTGACCGGTATCACCGAGCCGATCGAGTTCTCCTTCATGTTCGTTGCGCCGATCCTGTACGTTATCCACGCGATTCTGGCGGGTCTGGCGTTCCCAATCTGTATCCTGCTGGGTATGCGTGACGGTACGTCGTTCTCACACGGTCTGATCGACTTTATCGTGCTGTCCGGTAACAGCAGCAAGCTGTGGCTGTTCCCGATTGTTGGTGCGGGCTACGCGATTGTTTACTACACCATCTTCCGCGTGCTGATTAAAGCGCTGGATCTGAAGACCCCGGGTCGTGAAGATAATACCGATGACGCGAAAGCGGGCGCGACCAGTGAAATGGCTCCTGCGCTGATTGCGGCGTTTGGCGGTAAAGAAAACATCACTAACCTGGATGCGTGCATTACCCGTCTGCGTGTCAGCGTGGCTGACGTGGCGAAAGTGGATCAGGCTGGCCTGAAGAAACTGGGTGCCGCAGGTGTGGTGGTCGCAGGCTCCGGTGTTCAGGCTATCTTCGGTACGAAATCCGATAACCTGAAAACTGAGATGGATGAATACATCCGTAACAGCTAAGACCTAAGACGTTGGGGAGAACTAAGGCAGCCGAATGGCTGCCTTTTTTACGGGCTACGATCAGAACTGATAGTTTGCGGTGATGCTCACATTGCGTGGCTCGCCATAAACAATCGACCCTTCAACGTTGGTGTCATAGGTTTTATCGAACAGGTTATTGACGTTACCCTGCACGGAGAAGTTCTTGGTCACCTGGTAGCGGGTGAACAGATCCACCAGCGCGTAACTGCCTTGCTCTGCACGGAAGGTGCCGTACGGCGTTGCGGTATCGGTGTACACGCGGTTCTGCCAGTTCACGCCACCACCCACGGTCAAATCAGGTATCACTGGCAGACGGTAGCTAGTGAATAGCTTGACGCTGGTACGCGGCAGATTCGGATTGACGGCGTTGCCTTCATTGTCTTCTGCAACGTAACGCGTTGCGCCAAAGGTCATCTGCCAGTTATCGGTAATTGCGCCGTTAACTTCGAATTCAACCCCTTTACTGACGGTACCGTTCGCCGTTTTATACGCGATATCGCCATTGGTACCCGGAATTGGCGCACCTGTCGACTGGGCAACGTTATCCTGTTCAATGCGGAACACGGCGAGGGTGGTGGTCAGTCGGCTGTTCATCCAGTCAGATTTCAGGCCCACCTCATAGTTATTCCCGGTAACCGGCGTGAGGTATTTCCCACTCATATCGCGCTTGTTCTGCGGCTGGAAGATGGACGTGTAGCTGGCGTAAGTTGACCAGTTGTCATTGATGTCAAAAACCAGGCCGGCATAGGGCGTAGTGTGGTTTTTCTCCATGCTGTAGCTCAGAGTATCGACACGCCAGTTGGTGTAGCGCGCGCCGAGGATCAGGTGCAGCGGGTCAGCCAGTGAAACGCGCGTTGCGGCGTACAACGACTTCATGTGCGTGGTGTCGTCCTGGGCCAGCGACTGCGGTGCCCAGTCGGTTTGCGGGAAGTTGCCATTGAAGTTGTTGAAACTGCCGATCTCATCCGGGAAGACGTTTGCCCAAGAGCTAAAATAGCGGTTGTTCTGTTTGCTGTAACTGCCGCCAAACATCAGGTTGTGTTGGCGACCGAACAGATCGTAACCGCCGTCGGCAAAGAGATCCAGCGCATCCATTTTACGCTTACCGCTGTTCCAGCCGGTACCGCCAACGTAGTCATAACCCGGTCCATAGCTGCTGTAAGGGCCGACCAACATGCCATCAGCCTTATTCACATACGCATCGACATACATCGTTTTACTGTCGAATTTGATCTCCGAGTGGGTCGCATTCATCGTCGCCTGCCAGGTGTCGGCAAAACGCTGCTTGAGTGTGACAAAGACTTTGTTGATCTCTTTATCGTTATACGCCCAGTCAGGCGCAGTACTGCGGGCACGATCATAACTGTTTTTGCTGCCGTCGGTATTCCAGCGCGGCAGACCACCCCAGGTTGGGCTGTCCACTCTGATTTTCTGGTACTCATACCCGGCGGCAAGGCTGGTGGTTTCTCCCAGGTCAGCATCAATGATGCCTGAGAAGAAGTTTTTCTCGTTGTGATAGCGATCGAGCCAGGAGTCGTTGTCCTGATAACCCGCCACTATGCGGCCGCGTACGTTACCGTCATCGGTGAGCGGGCTTTGCAGATCCATCACGTAGCGCTGTTTATTCCAGCTGCCATATTCCGCCGACACGTTGCCTTTGAACTCACGACTGGTAGCGTGCTTGCGGATCATATTGATGGAGGCCGACGGGTTGCCGGTGCCGGTCATCAGGCCGTTTGCGCCGCGCACCACTTCCACGCGCTCATAGAGCGCCATATCGGTGAGGGCATCCCCCAGATTCCAGCGGGATTCAAAATAGGTCGGAATACCATCAACCATATAGTTATCAATCTGGAAACCACGGGAGAAGTAGCTGACGCGGTCAGAATCCGCCTGGCTTTTGCTGATCCCCAGCGTGCTGTCCATCACGTCGCCCAGCGTTTGCAACTGCTGATCTTCCATGCGTTGTTCGCTGACGATGCTGACCGACTGCGGAATATCGCGCTGGGTCATCATCATTTTGGTTCCGGCGGTGGTGGATTTGACGCTGTAATCCTGTTCGTCGCTGTCCGCTGAGGTTGCTGGCGCAGAACCGTCAACAATGACGGTCTCTTCCGGTGTGGTCGCCGCGAAACTCATGGATGGCATCAATGCCATCGCGATGCAGGCCGCCAGCAACGATGGTGTGGCGCCAGCCTGGCGTTGTTCATCCCTGTTGTGTGTTGTGAAAGACATCAGAAAGCCCTTAATAGTGAACGAATCCTGGCTCAGGCCGTGTAAGGTGGCGATGAGCCCCTTTTTATTTTTCTAACCATTTAATGCGCATGAAAATGCAAATGCGAAATATACGCATTCATATTCACTCTGTAAACAGATGTAACTTGCTTTCTGAAATCTTGTTTCATTACTTTTTGGCACAGGAGAGGGGATAAATGGTTATAAGTGCGCCACCGTGATGGTTTTTTGCTTAAGAAATCGTGGGTTAAGGTTGAAAGAGCAGGTTTAAGTCGATCATACTCTATACTCGCAATGTGGCTCAGCGTAGCATGACATCACGCATGGCAATTTTTAGAAAAGGAAAACGTCGTGGCAGAAGAGACTATATTCAGCAAGATTATTCGTCGTGAAATCCCTTCCGATATCGTTTATCAGGATGACCTGGTGACGGCATTCCGGGATATTTCACCCCAGGCGCCTACACACATCCTGATCATTCCCAACGTTCTGATCCCGACGGTCAATGACGTCAGCGCAGAGCATGAACAGGCGCTGGGACGGATGATTACCGTTGCGGCAAAAATTGCCGAGCAGGAAGGCATTGCCGAAGATGGCTACCGCCTGATCATGAATACCAATCGTCATGGCGGCCAGGAGGTGTATCACATCCATATGCATCTGCTGGGCGGTCGCGCGCTCGGTCCTATGCTCGCGCACAAAGGGCTGTCATGATGACCAGAGGATGCATTGCGCTTTCGCTGGGTCTGCTCTTACTTGCCGGATGCCGTTCTCATCCTGAGATCCCGGTAAGCGATGAACAGTCGCTGGTGATGGAGTCGACGCTGCTGGCAGCGGGGATCACCGCGCAAGAGCCGACGTTGACCACGTCTGATATTCAGCCCTCTGCATCCTCAACGCTGTATAACGAAAGGCAAGAACCCGTTACCGTTCATTATCGCTTTTACTGGTATGACGCCAGGGGACTAGAAATGCATCCCCTGGAAGCGCCGCGTAGCGTGACGATCCCGGCGCATTCGTCGGTCACGCTGTATGGCAGCGCCAATTATCTGGGGGCGCACAAAGTCAGACTTTATCTTTATTTGTAAGGGGTGAATCTTGAAGACAAAAATGAGTCGCTACGCATTGATAGCCGCGCTGGCGATGTTCCTGTCCGGTTGTGTGGTGCAACGTGAACCTGCACCGGTTGATGAGGTGAAACCCACGCCGGAACAGCCCGCGCAGCCGCAAGAACCTGCACCAGGGGTTCCTTCGGTGCCTGCGATCCCGGGACAGCCGGGGCCTATTGAACATGAAGATCAGACTGCGGCGCCGGCGCCGCGCGTACGTCATTACGACTGGAATAGCGCGATGCAGCCGATGGTGGGCAAAATGTTGCAGGCCGACGGCGTTACAGAGGGGAGCGTACTGCTGGTCGATAGCGTCAACAACCGCACTAACGGTTCGCTGAACGCAGGTGAAGCCACGGAAACGCTGCGCAATGCGCTGGCGAACAATGGCAAATTTACCCTGGTCTCTGCGCAACAGTTGTCGATGGCAAAACAGCAGTTAGGGCTGTCGCCACAGGACAGTCTGGGAACGCGTAGCAAAGCGATTGGTATTGCCCGTAACGTCGGCGCGCACTATGTGCTGTATTCCAGTGCCTCGGGTAACGTCAACGCGCCATCACTGCAAATGCAATTAATGCTGGTACAAACTGGCGAGATAATCTGGTCAGGTAAAGGTGCCGTTCAGCAGCAATAATATCCCAGAGCGCGACGCGGTGTTGTCGCGCTACTTTCCGCACTATCGTCCCGTCGCCGAAGGTCAGAGTGGCCTGAGCGGCGGGAGCGTGATTATTGAAAGTCCAACCCAGCGGCTGGTTCTTCGCCGCCATCACGATCCCGATGCGCCGCAAGCGCATTTTTTACGCCAGTATCATGCTTTATCGCGGCTGCCTGAACGCCTTGCGCCGAAGCCGCGTTTTTACCTGGCCGGCTGGATGGCGGTGGACTATGTTCCGGGCGAGATAAAATCCGGACTGCCGGGGGCCGACGAACTGGCGGGCTTACTGTATTATCTTCATCAGCAGCCCTGTTTTGGCTGGCGTATTTATTTGCTACCGCTGCTGGAACAATACTGGCAGGGGAGCGATCCGGCGCGGCGAACACCGCACTGGTTGAGAGGGTTGAAACGCCTGCGCAAGCGCGGGGAACCTCGTCCGCTACGCCTCGCGCCGCTGCATATGGACGTCCACGCCGCCAACATCGTTCATGGTCCGACAGGACTACGGCTGATTGACTGGGAATATGCCGGAGACGGCGATATCGCCCTTGAACTGGCGGCGGTGTGGGTGGACGATGTGGAGCAACACCGACGACTGGTCGAAGCGTATGCGGTTAGCGCGCGCATGGACGGGCAAAAATTATGGCAACAGGTCAGACGCTGGTATCCGTGGATACTGATGCTGAAGGCCGGTTGGTTTGAATACCGCTGGCAACAGACCGGCGAACGACAATTTATCAGTCTGGCCGATGCAACCTGGCGGCAGCTGGCAACGAAGGATTAAGGAGAGCAGTGTGGGTCCAGTAATGTTGGATGTCGAAGGGTTTGAACTGGATGCAGAAGAGCGGGACATTCTGGCCCATCCGCTGGTGGGCGGTTTGATTCTGTTTACACGCAATTACCACGACCCGGAACAGTTACGTGAACTGGTGCGCCAGATCCGCGCGGCATCGCGCAACCATCTGGTGGTGGCCGTCGATCAGGAAGGCGGGCGCGTACAGCGCTTCCGTGAAGGATTTACCCGACTGCCCGCCGCGCAGTCTTTTGCCGCGCTGCTCGGGCTGGAAGCCGGCGGTAAACTGGCGGAAGAGGCCGGATGGTTGATGGCCAGCGAAATGATTGCGATGGACATTGATATCAGCTTTGCGCCGGTGCTGGATGTCGGGCATATCAGCGCGGCGATTGGTGAACGTTCCTATCATGCCGACCCGCTCAACGCGCTGGCGATGGCGACCCGTTTTATTGACGGTATGCACGCGGCAGGAATGAAAACCACCGGCAAACATTTCCCGGGACACGGTGCGGTGACCGCCGATTCGCATAAGGAGACGCCGACCGATCCGCGTCCTGAAGCGGAAATTCGCGCGAAAGATATGTCCGTGTTCCGCACGCTGATTAGCGAAAATAAGCTGGACGCTATCATGCCGGCGCACGTCATTTACAGCGCTGTCGATCCACGCCCGGCGAGCGGTTCTCCGCACTGGCTGAAAACGGTTCTACGTCAGGAGTTAGGTTTTGACGGCGTCATTTTCTCTGATGACCTGTCGATGGAAGGGGCGGCGATCATGGGCAGCTATGCTGAGCGTGGGCAGGCATCGCTGGATGCGGGTTGTGATATGATTCTGGTCTGCAATAATCGTAAAGGGGCGGTCAGTGTGTTAGATAATCTGTCGCCGATCAATGCAGAGCGTGTTACACGTTTGTATCATAAAGGTTCATTTTCGCGTCAGGAACTGATGGACTCGGCACGCTGGAAAACCGTCAGCGCGCAGCTCAACCAGTTACATGAACGCTGGCAGGAAGAGAAAGCAGGTCATTAACGCACGTTTGGTGAGGATGCGATGATTATCTATTTACACGGTTTCGACTCTAACAGTCCGGGAAACCACGAAAAAGTCTTGCAGCTGCAGTTTATCGACCCGGACGTCAGACTGATAAGCTACAGCACGCGTCATCCGAAACATGACATGCAGCATCTGCTGAAAGAAGTGGACAAAATGTTGCAGCTTAATGTTGATGAGCGACCGTTGATTTGCGGCGTTGGCCTCGGCGGCTACTGGGCAGAACGCATTGGTTTTCTCTGCGATGTTCGCCAGGTGGTGTTTAATCCGAACCTGTTCCCGTATGAGAACATGGAAGGCAAGATCGATCGTCCGGAAGAGTATGCCGATATCGCCACCAAGTGCGTGACCAACTTCCGCGAGAAGAATCGCGATCGTTGTCTGGTTATTCTCTCGCGTCATGACGAAGCCCTGAACAGTCAGCGAGCGTCAGAAGAGCTCCACCATTTCTATGAGATCGTGTGGGACGAAGAGCAGACACATAAATTTAAGAACATTTCGCCGCATTTGCAGCGCATCAAGGCGTTTAAGACCCTGGGGTGACCCCCTTGTCTGACAGAATTGTCGAATCAAACCAGCCTTCGGGCTGGTTTTTTTTGCCTGTTTTCCCGGCGTTGTCTATCTTTTCAGCAGCAAAACTTGATACACATCAATTTTGGTATGACCAATGCACCGCATGTGTTATTCTCACTCTCGAAGGACATTTTCATTGTCGTAACTTGTTGTTAATTAAAGGCTATGTTTATAACGTTTAATTAACAATTGGTTAATCATTTTAAGGGGGTCACGTTGACTACACCATTGAAAAAGATCGTGATTGTCGGCGGGGGAGCTGGCGGGCTGGAAATGGCGACGCAGTTGGGGCACAAGCTGGGTCGCAAGAAAAAAGCGAAAATTACGCTGGTTGACAGAAACCACAGCCACCTGTGGAAACCCTTGCTGCACGAAGTTGCGACCGGTTCGCTGGATGAAGGCGTGGACGCTCTGAGCTATCTGGCGCATGCCCGTAACCACGGCTTCCAGTTCCAGTTGGGCTCGGTGATGAACATCGATCGCGAAGCGAAAACCATCACCATCGCGGAACTGCGCGATGAGAAGGGCGAGCTGCTGGTGCCTGAGCGTAAAATTGCCTATGACACGCTGGTGATGGCGCTGGGGAGTACCTCCAATGACTTCAACACGCCGGGTGTGAAAGATCACTGTATCTTCCTTGATAACCCGCATCAGGCGCGTCGTTTCCATCAGGAAATGCTGAACCTGTTCCTGAAGTATTCCGCCAATCTGGGCGCGAACGGTAAGGTGAATATTGCGATTGTCGGTGGCGGCGCGACGGGCGTAGAACTGTCGGCGGAACTGCATAACGCAGTGAAACAGCTGCACAGCTACGGCTACAAAGGGCTGACCAACGACGCGCTGAACGTGACGCTGGTGGAAGCCGGTGAACGTATTCTGCCTGCACTGCCGCCGCGTATTTCTTCCGCGGCGCATAACGAATTAACGAAACTCGGCGTTCGCGTACTGACCCAGACGATGGTGACCAGCGCGGATGCGGGCGGCCTGCATACCAAAGACGGTGAATATATTGAAGCCGATCTGATGGTCTGGGCGGCGGGGATCAAAGCGCCGGACTTTATGAAAGAGATTGGCGGCCTGGAGACCAACCGGATTAATCAACTGGTGGTCGAACCGACGCTGCAAACCACCCGCGATCCTGATGTGTACGCGATTGGCGACTGTGCCTCCTGTGCGCGTCCGGAAGGAGGCTTTGTGCCGCCGCGTGCTCAGGCTGCGCATCAGATGGCGACCTGTGCGATGAACAATATTCTGGCGCAGATGAACGGTAAGCCGCTGAAAGCGTATCAGTACAAAGACCACGGCTCGCTGGTGTCGCTCTCCAACTTCTCGACCGTCGGCAGCCTGATGGGCAATCTGACCAAAGGGTCGATGATGGTGGAAGGGCGTATTGCTCGTTTCGTCTACATCTCACTGTACCGTATGCACCAGATCGCACTGCACGGCTATTTTAAAACCGGTCTGATGATGCTGGTGGGCAGCATTAACCGCGTGATCCGCCCGCGTCTGAAACTGCATTAATCCCGCCTGACTCAGCATCGCCCGTTGGCGGTGCTGAGCGCCTTCTCCGCTCGGCCTCTTCCTTCAGAGTTCTCTGAATCATCCTGTTTTAATGGCGGCCAACGATATTTTCATCCGCAGTCTGATGGGCTTCTTATTGCATTGGTTGCAAAATTGTAACCAATAGCAAAGAAGGAGGATCTCCCGTGAATAAATCGATGTTGGCGGGTATAGGGATTGGCGTAGCTGCTGCGCTGGGTGTGGCGGCGGTTGCCAGTCTGAACGTGTTTGATCGTGGCCCACAGTATGCTCAGGTGGTGTCTGCAACACCTATCAAAGAGACGATTAAGACGCCGCGACAGGAGTGTCGCAACGTGACAGTGACGCATCGCAAGCCCGTCCAGGATGAGAACCGCATTACCGGTTCGGTGCTGGGCGCGGTTGCCGGTGGCGTGATTGGTCATCAGTTCGGCGGCGGACGAGGTAAGGATGTGGCAACGGTGGTCGGGGCGTTGGGTGGCGGTTACGCCGGTAACCAGATCCAGGGCTCAATGCAGGAAAACGACACCTATACCTCCACGCAGCAGCGCTGCAAAACCGTCTATGACAAATCGGAAAAAATGCTCGGTTACGACGTCACCTATAAGATTGGCGACCAGCAGGGCAAGATTCGCATGGATAAAGATCCTGGCACGCAGATCCCGCTGGATAACAACGGCCAGTTGATTCTGAATAACAAAGCGTAAAAAAAGCGGTACTCTGCAAGTTAGCCCCTCATTCGCTCAGGCTGAGGGGCTTTTTTTATCAGAAGGTTAAGGCGTAGTTCAGACCAAAGGTACGACCCCGGCCCTTATATTCGTACAGCGATGGGCTGCCATAGGTTGGGCTGTACAGCAATGGTGCGCGCTGTCCCCACAGGGTGGTGTAATCTTCATCCAGCAGGTTTTCAATGCTAAAGGTCAGTTTGCCCAGCGGGAGTTGATAGCTGCCGATAAAGTCCACGGTGTTATAGCCATCCAGCTTGTTGCCGCTGGCATCGGTGAGATCAAACGATTGTTGGGTCTGAACCCGTAGCGACCACGGCTCGGGCGCCCAGCCGACCCAGGCGGTGGCTTTGGACGGCGATGCCAGCGTCACGTCCCATTTTTCCCATTTCCCGTTCTGTTTTACTTCGGATTTCAGGACGTTAAAGTTCGCACCCAGACTCCAGTCGCTGTCAGGAATGAAGTAATCCGCCGCGCCTTCCACGCCATAAATCCGGCGATCGTCAGGTTCCACGCGGATCGTCATATCGCTGCGGTTAATCACAATCGACTTATCGGACGTCGAATAGTACGCCGCCAGTTGGGTACGCAGATTATCGCCGGTATAGCGCCAGCCCAGCTCATACGAATTGACCTTGATTCCTTCCAGACGCGAATCCGCCACGTTTACGCTGCGCTGGAGCTGGTAATGATCGCCCACCAACTGGTAAGTGCCGTTGCCGTAGTATTTTCCGGGATCCGGCAGTTCAACGCCCTGAGAGAAGTTAAACCATGCCTGTTGGCGTTCGGTGAGATGCGCCAGGAGCCCGGCATTGAACAAGAAGTTGTCGTAATCGGTTTTGCCGCCAGGAATGACATCGGCAGAACTCGCTAAACCGTTGGCAATACCCTGTTGCTGCGCGTAACCCACGAAATCATCAACCCGGTTTTCCGTCCACTGATAGCGCACGCCACCGCTCAGGGTGAAGATGTCGTTAATGTCATAACTGCTTTGCAGGAACGGGGCGAAGTTGGTAATGCTGTAGCCGGGATAACGTCCGGTCGTATAGGCCGTGCGATTGTCCATCCCGCCTGACGGCACAGACCAGGCCAGATCGAAGAACTTCTGATTGGAGTCGAAGGTTTCATGATCCGCATCGACGCCCCACGTCAGCTCCCAGTTATCCATCAGCTGGCTGTTGAGGGTGATTTTGGCGCCGAACTGGTCGGTATCCTGCTGCGAAGCCGAGAAGCTGGTCACCTGACCTTTGCTGAGCGTCGGGAAGGGGTAGAACTTCAGCGACTCATCGCGGTAATAGATCTGGCTGACCAGATTCTGGCCGAAGAAGTCCGCGTCGGAGTATTGCAGGCTGATCAGATGACGTTCCGTCCCTGGAATACGGTCTGAACTAAGCCCGCTGCGGGTGCTGGCGGTGCCGCTACCGGTAACGGCGGACATGTTTTCGCCCAGGTATAGCCCGTAATCTTCATCGCCCTGACTCTTATAGTATTGGGTGACCAACTGTATCTGGCGGTTGTCATCGATATCGAGGGTGCCGGTTCCCATCACGTCCAGCCGATCGGAGTGCTGCAGACCGGTTTGCGTGTTGTCGAGCATCAGGGCGTCACCGTTACCGTCATACCAGCCGCCAAAGCGCTGATAAGCGACGGACAGTCGGCCAGAAGCGCGATCCGTTCCACCGCTAACTGCCGCAGCAACGCGCTCGTCGTGATCGTTACTGTTGTTAAAGCCGGATTTACTGCCCAGTTCGAGCTCTACCTGGCGATCGGACTGACCCTTTTTGGTGACAATGTTAATTAAGCCGCCGGTACTGCCGCCGCCATACAGCGACGTGGCGCCTGAAATGACCTCAATATGTGCGATGTTAAACGGGTCGATCGCATCCAGTTGGCGGCTGTCGGTACGCGATGAGTTAAGGCGTACGCCGTCGATCAGCACGACAATTGCGCGACCACGCATGTTCATTCCGTAGTTGGTACGCCCCTGGCTGCTAACGTCGATGCCCGGAATCAGTTGCGCCAGCACGTCTTTGAACTCTTTGCCGCCCTGAACCTGTTGCTCAATCTCCTGGCCTTCAATCACCCAAGTGGTCTGTGCCATCTCGGCGACGGTTTTCTGGCTACGGTTGGCGCTGACGATGAGGTTTTCTTCTTCTGTCTGCGCCGCCGCAGCGGGCAGAGTCAGGGCTAACAGGATCGGGTTGAGGACCCAAAGACGCTTATTCATTCGCATTCCTTTCTGAAAATATCTGTGCAGGTGAAGGGATTTAACCGGTCGTAGCCGGCTGTTACATTGTGAAATAGATGTAAAATCAAATGCGAATATTGCTGATAATAATTGCTATTATCAATAGATTTTTGCAAAAAAATGAATCTAACTAAATGATAACATTAATAATTGTGCGGGAATTGTGGTGCAGAAGAACCGGGAAACAAGGTTCCCGGTCAGAGAAAACGATCAGGCCTTAAGCAATTCAGGCCACAGACGCAGAGTGGTGTGAGTGATTTGCATCAGCTTGTCGAAACTGGCCCCTTCACGAGCGCTGATAGACATGCCCTGCAAAATACAGCTCAGATACTCGGCAAGGTTTTGCACATTGCAGTGCGCGGGGATCTCGCCGCGCTCCTGCCGCTGACGCAGAAATTGCGTCAGGGTCTGTTCCTGCATCGCATGACGCGATTTCACGGTATGTGCAATGTCGCGTGATGCGGCGGCAAGCGTCGCGGAAGTGTTGATCATAAAGCAGCCAGCGGGGGTGTCCTTGCTGGTGAAACAGGTTGCCACCGCGGTGAAGTAGTCCTCCAGCGCCGCCTCAACGCTTTTCTCCTCACAGAACAACTGCGCTTCATGTTTTGCCGCGAAGCGGGCGATGTATCTGTCCAGCACCGCGCGGAACAGTCCCTCTTTATTGGTGAATTCCGCATACAGCGTTGGCGCTTTCGCACCCGTCGCTTCAACAAGGTCAGAAAGCGATGTTGCCTCATAACCGTGCTGCCAGAAGAGTGTCATGGCCTTATCAAGCGCGGCTTCCCTGTCGAACACTTTTGGTCGGCCACGGCTTTTTTTAACACAACTTGTCGATTCAGTTGTCATGGTGCCGTCGTACCTTAATGGGTTTAGTGAACAACCATTATAAAAATAAACCCGCACAGGCTCCAGCGCATTCGCGAGAAAAAAATTTTCAGCTTAGTTGTATGAAAGATAAGCGCTTTTGATTTTATATAACGATCGTTATAAAAAATGGGTTGACGTGTGACCTGGATCACATCTATCATTTACCTATCGATCGTTAAGTAAATGCTTACGACGCCCAATCATCTGCAAAAGGTCACTATTATGAAAAACGTAAAAACCCTCATCGCTGCTGCTGTTCTGAGTTCACTGTCATTCGCAAGCTTCGCAGCTGTAGAAGTTCAGTCCACGCCTGCAGGTCAGCAAAAAGTCGGCACCATCTCTGCGAACGCAGGGACTAACCTGAGTTCACTGCAGGACGAACTGGCGCAGAAAGCGGATGCTATGGGTGCGAAATCGTTCCGCATTACTTCAGTGACGGGTCCGAACAACCTGCACGGTACCGCGGTCATTTATAAATAAGCATTAACCCCTCATTGATGCCTGCTGCTGCAAAATAACGCGACATAAAAAAAGCCCCGCTGAATGTATTTCAGCGGGGCTTTTTCATGTCCGGAATCGTTACATCGACTGCTGATCCACCTCGTGATGGCGTCTGACATCGACCGGCATTCCGGAGCGAACGTCCATCACATGCTGCATTACCGCTGCGTCTGTCTGCGCGGAATCTTTAAACGATTGCAGAGTGCTGTTCAGCACGATAGGCAGAATCTGCGGGTCATCATCAATATTCTTCGACAGCGGCTGGTGGACTTCGACCAGACGCGTCCCGTCCGGTTCAACCGAGGCTTTGATCGGGGTATTGATAATATTCACTTTGGTGCCCGGCGTAACCTGTCTGAACAGCGTCTCAATATCGCCATCACGCAGGCGGATACAACCGGAACTGACGCGCATGCCGATACCGAAATCGGCGTTGGTGCCGTGCAGCAGATAGACGCCACCATACGCCGCTAAGCGAATGGCATGGTGTCCCATCGGGTTATCCGGTCCGGCAGGAACCACCGCAGGAAGGTCGATTCCTTGTGCTTTATAACGGGCACGGATATTCGCCGTAGGCGTCCAGGTCGGGTTAGCGCGCTTGTCGGAGACGGTCGTGACCATCGTCGGGGTCAGGGTATCACCGCCCAGTTGGCCAATGCCGATAGGGTAGACGGTGACCGCATTTTTCCCCGGATGGTAGTAGTAGAGACGCAGTTCAGCCAGGTTGATGACAATGCCTTCACGCGGAGCATCCGGTAGCAGCGTCTGCAACGGGATGGTTAACACGCTGCCCGCGCGGGGAACGTAGGGATCCACGCCGGGATTCGCCTGCAACAGCGCGAGAAAACCGACATTATATTTTTTCGCGATGGCTTCCAGTGAACCCCCGTTATTTTCGACAACGTGGTACTTATTTTCTCCGATCAGTTTGCTGCCAGCCGGAGGAAGAGGCCAGGTATTCGCCTGCGCGGGAAGCGCAAGCGTAATGCTGGCGGCGAGCGCAAAAAAGGCCAGCCAGCGGGAGAGTCGCATAGTGTTCATTATCATCACAAATCAAAGGGTTATTATGCCAGAGGAGTCCAATGATAATTATGGCGGGGTGGTATGTCTTTAAATGCAAGGGAAGTGCAAAGAGTTGTAAAGATCGCGGAGCCTTGCCTGATGGCGCTGCGCTCATCAGGCCTACGGCCAGGCATCGATTTGTAGGCCGGATAAGGCGAAGCCGCCATCCGGCACCACGCAATCATGCTACAGCGTTTTCTTCCAGTTGTTGCATAAACTGACGCACCCAGTCCATCCGTGTTTTCCGTTCGGTCAGATCCTGGATGAACTTCAGCCGGGTCGGTCCGTCAAGACGGAAGTGCTGCGGCTGTTTTTGCAACAGGCCAATCAGCCAGCCTGGGTTGACATGGTTCTTCTCGGCAAATTCGATAGTGCCGCCTTTCTCGTTGCCTTCCAGTTTGCGGATACCCAGCTTCTGCGCCTGTTGACGCAAGCGGGCGATATCCAGCAGGGTACGCGCCGGATCGGGCAGCAGACCGAAGCGGTCGATCAGCTCCACTTTAATCTCTTCAAGTTCATTCTCGCTCTTCGCGCTGGCGATACGCTTGTAGAATGACAGGCGGGTATTCACGTCCGGGATGAAATCGTCCGGCAGCAGCGACGGCATACGCAGTTCGACTTCGGTTTGCTGACTGGTGAGATCTTCCAGCGACGGCTCGCGTCCGGCCTTCAGGGCATCGACGGCATTTTCCAGCAGCTCCATATACAGCGAGAAGCCGATGGTTTCCATCGAACCGCTCTGTTCTTCCCCGAGCAGTTCACCCGCGCCGCGGATCTCCAGATCGTGAGTCGCCAGCGCAAAGCCTGCACCCAGGTCTTCCAGCGAGGCAATCGCTTCCAGGCGTTTTTGCGCGTCGGTGGTCATTGCTTTGGGATGCGGTGTCAGCAGCCAGGCATACGCCTGATGGTGTGAGCGTCCCACGCGGCCGCGCAACTGGTGTAACTGCGCCAGACCGAAGTGATCCGCACGCTCGATAATAATTGTGTTGGCGGTCGGGATATCGATCCCGGTTTCGATAATGGTGGTACAGACCAGTACGTTAAAACGCTGATGGTGGAAGTCGTTCATCACGCGTTCCAGTTCGCGTTCGCGCATCTGCCCGTGACCAATGGCAATTCGCGCTTCCGGCACCAGTTCCGCCAGCCTGTCGGCGGCTTTCTGGATGTTCTCGACATCATTATAAAGGTAGTAGACCTGCCCGCCGCGCAGCACTTCACGCAGAATCGCCTCGCGGACCACCAGTGCGTCGTACTCGCGAACAAACGTTTTCACCGCCAGACGGCGCGCTGGCGGCGTGGCGATAATCGACAGATCGCGCATGCCGCTCATGGCCATGTTCAGCGTACGCGGAATTGGCGTGGCGGTCAGCGTCAGAATGTCCACATCGGCGCGCATCGCTTTGATGCGCTCCTTATGACGCACGCCGAAACGGTGCTCTTCATCAACGATCAGCAGCCCCAGATCTTTCAGTTTCACATCGCTTTGCAGCAGCTTGTGCGTGCCGATCAGAATATCAATCTTCCCTTCGGCAACCTGTTCCAGGATCTGCGCCTGTTCTTTGGCGCTACGGAAGCGGGAAAGCATTTCGATGCGCACCGGCCAGTTGGCAAAACGATCGCGGAAATTGTCAAAGTGTTGCTGAGCGAGCAGGGTTGTCGGCACCAGCACCGCCACCTGCTTGTGGTTTTCGACCGCGAGAAACGCGGCGCGCATCGCCACTTCGGTTTTACCAAATCCAACGTCACCACACACCAGCCGGTCCATCGCCAGCGGCTGACACATGTCGCTAAGCACGGCGTTAATCGCCTGCGCCTGGTCGGGAGTCGTTTCAAAGGGGAAGCCGTCGCAGAACAGTTGATACTGCTCGCGATCGTGTTTGAAGGCGAACCCCTCTTTTGCTGCGCGCTGGGCGTAGATGTCCAGCAGTTCAGCCGCCACGTCGCGCACTTTCTCTGCCGCTTTCTGTCGGGCGCGTGACCAGGCATCGCCGCCGAGTTTATGCAGCGGCGCGTTCTCTTCCGCGCCTCCGGCGTAACGGCTGATCAGATGCAAAGAGGAGACCGGGACGTACAGTTTGGCGTCATTGGCGTAGGTGAGCATCAGGTATTCACCCTTGATCCCGCCCGCCTCCAGCGTGGTCATTCCGGCATAGCGTCCAACGCCGTGCTCCAGATGCACCACGGGCTGCCCCGGATGCAACTCCGCCAGGTTGCGGATCAGCGTATCCGGGTTAATTGTGCGGCGCGAATCCTGACGACGGCGCGCCACGCGCTCGCCCAGCAGATCGCTTTCACAAATGAGTGCCAGATTGCGCGTCGTATCGATAAACCCGTGCTCGGCGGCGCCAATCATCAGGTAGCGTCCTGCCTCCGTCGCTTCATCCAGACGCATAATGCGCTTCGGCGCGACTTTGATACGGGCGAGCAGTTCACCAAGGGATTCGCGGCGGCCTTCACTCTCAACCGAAAAAATCACCGGCCCGTTGAAGGACTCGAGGAATTTGCGCAGCGCATCCAGCGGGGATTTTTGCTGCGCCTGAACCGCGAGGTCCGGCAGCGACTGGAAACCTAAGTTGGTATTTGCCGCTTTGGCGGGAAGGTGATCGGTTTTGAGCTGTACGCGCGGCCAGCGTTTGAGTTCAGAGAAGAGCTCATCGACGCGCAACCAGAGTGATTCCGGCGGCAGCAGCGGACGCATCGGATCCACGCCACGGTTTTCGAAACGCGCCAGCGTATCGGCCTGGAAACGCCCGGCGCTGTTTTCTAAATCGCCCGTGTTGACCACCAACGTATTTGCCGGGAAATAACTAAACAGCGGCGGCAGCGGCTCGCTGAAAAACAGCGGCTGCCAGTATTCGATCCCCGCCGGCAAGGTGCCTTTGCTGACCTGTTGATAGATATGCTCCGCGTCGCGCTTCACCTCGAAAGTATCGCGCCACTGGCTGCGAAACAGTTCGATCGCCGCTTTGTCGGTTGGGAATTCGTGGGCGGGCAACAGATTGATGGCGTCGACTTCTTCCAGCGTGCGCTGAGTGTCCGCGTCAAACAGGCGCAGACTGTCAATTTCATCGTCGAAGAAATCCAGGCGATAGGGCTGTTCGCTGCCCATAGGATACAGATCCAGCAGCGCACCGCGGGTGGCGTATTCGCCATGTTCCATAACCTGATCAACGTGCCGGTAACCGGCGCTGTCGAGCTGTAAACGCAGGGCGTCGCGCGATAAACGCTGGCCTTTTTTCATCACCAGCGCATGACCGTGCAGATAGCTGTGCGGGCAGACGCGCTGCATCAGGGTATTGACCGGCAGTATCAGCACGCCGCGCTGCATCGACGGCAACTGATACAGCGTGGAGAGACGTGAGGAGATAATTTCCTGATGCGGGGAGAAACTGTCGTAGGGCAGGGTTTCCCAGTCCGCGAGGCTCATGACCATCTGATCGGTAAACTGACGGATTTCATCATGCAGGCGCAGCGCGTTTTGCATATCGGGCGCCACGAGCACTACAGGACCGGCATGACGTTCGGCAATTTCCGCCACCAGCGTAGCGCAGGCAGCCCCGGTCAGTTCACCCAACAGGCGCTGGTCGCCCGCTTTCACGGGCAGCGTGTAACGTTGTTGTTCAGGCATTCGGTTGTCAGAATCTCTTTTAGGTAGTCGTCTGATAAGCAATGCCCTTTATTATCCGTGATCGCTCCTCATTAGCAAATTGAATCGCCCTCATCGGAGGGCGAAAAGTTTAGCGGGAATAACCAACGGCTTGCGGGCGAGAAGGGGGAGAGAAGAGGATATCGCCGAACAGGCCCTGCGACACTTTACGTACGGCAAGGCCCAACAGCGTGCACACCAACAGACTGGCAAACGGATAGACCAGCAACAGGGTTAGTTCCAGTTCGGGGGACCAGACGGTGGCATTGATTTGCGGGATCAGCAGCAGGCTGAACGCCTCGACCAGAATGCGATGCGTGGTATAAATCGCGATAGTATTCGAACCGATCACGTTAAGCAGACTGGATTCACGCATGCCGAAGCGCTGCTCGTACTGATAAAATAGCTTCATGATCAGCACGATAGAGACCAACGACAGCAGCAATGAGACGTTAAACAGCCATGCCGCGATAGCCAGCACGAAGGCGGCCGCGCAGGGCAGCGCATAACGGCGCAACGGCACCTCTTTGATCCACGCCATTAGCGGGACGCCAAACCAGGCGCCGAGGCTGTAATACGGCAGGTTGCGGATCACGCTGTTCATTCCCCACCACGGGGTGGCAATAAAGTTGACCGTCACGCTCAGTACCACAAACAGGGCGAACAGTGGCGCGGCCCAGCGGCTGAACACTTTACAGATTACGAAATAGACAATGAGCGCATACAGATACCACAGGCTGGTGCTGGCAGTCAGCATGCCGTGAAGGAACTGGCTAACGGAACCGGCGTAAGCGGCGTTGGACGCATTATGCAGATCGCGTGCCGGCGCCAGCCAGTTGTTCAGGGCGCTGAGCGCCAGCCACTGGGCTACCCCCCATAGCGCCAGCACCCAGAAAATACTCCAGATCCGCTTGTTAACGCTCTCTTTCCAGCTCACGCTGTCGATATAGCGGCGAATCAAAAAGCCAGAGATAAAGAAAAATACCGGCATGCGAAACGGGGCGAGATAGAGATTAAAGTAAACCCAGCATTTCGATAGCAGTGCCGAAAGGGGCAACTGGAAGTGGGTCAGATGAGGGTAAAAGGTGATGACTGAGTGATAGATGACGACCAGACAGATACATAACCCTTTGATTTGGTTAATCCATAGTTCTTTCTTTTTCATCAGGACAGCGCGCTCGCGTTATTCAACATAGCTTGTGATCCTGCGGGGTGGCCCTGGCGCTGTAATGCGTAACATTCTGTTTTTTGATTTTTTAAGAAAAGGATCAGGGTCGGCGGGGGCGATATCCTGCGCCTGTCGCGCTGTGGATCCCTTTCCTCTGTGTACTGACGAACACTTACGGTTCAGGCGTTTACCCATGCGGCTTTCGCTTATATACTCGTGACTTTGCTAACAGCAACCAGACGGATTTCATGTACCAACCTGTCGCTCTATTCATCGGCCTGCGTTACATGCGCGGGCGTGCAGCAGATCGCTTCGGTCGCTTTGTCTCCTGGCTTTCCACCATCGGCATTACCCTTGGGGTGATGGCGCTGGTCACGGTTTTGTCAGTGATGAACGGTTTTGAACGTGAACTGCAAAATAACATCCTGGGGTTGATGCCTCAGGCCATCCTTTCTGCGGAGCAGGGCTCTCTGAATCCTCAACAACTGCCGGAAAGCGCCGTAAAACTGAACGGTGTCAATCGTATTGCGCCGCTGACAACCGGCGATGTCGTGCTGCAAAGCGCGCGCAGCGTGGCGGTCGGGGTGATGCTGGGTATCGATCCGGCGCAAAAAGATCCGTTAACGCCGTATCTGGTCAATGTGAAGCAAACAGATCTGCAGCCGGGTAAGTATAATGTCATCCTCGGAGAGCAGCTTGCCGGGCAGTTGGGCGTTAATCGTGGCGATCAAATTCGCGTGATGGTGCCCTCGGCCAGCCAGTTTACGCCAATGGGGCGTCTGCCGAGCCAGCGTCTGTTTACGGTGATTGGCACCTTCGCCGCCAACAGTGAAGTCGATGGTTACCAGATGCTAACCAACATTCAGGATGCTTCACGCCTGATGCGCTACCCGCTGGGTAATATCACCGGCTGGCGTCTGTGGCTGAATGAGCCGTTAAAGGTTGACACGCTGAGCCAGCAAACGCTGCCGCAAGGCACCAAATGGCAGGATTGGCGCGAGCGCAAAGGAGAATTGTTCCAGGCCGTGCGCATGGAAAAGAACATGATGGGGCTGCTGCTTAGCCTGATCGTGGCGGTGGCGGCTTTTAATATTATTACCTCGCTGGGTTTGATGGTAATGGAGAAGCAAGGGGAAGTGGCGATTCTACAAACGCAGGGGCTGACGCCACGGCAGATAATGATGGTGTTTATGGTTCAGGGGGCCAGTGCCGGGATTATTGGCGCGCTGTTGGGCGCGGTGCTGGGCGCATTGCTTGCCAGCCAACTGAATAATCTGATGCCTATTATCGGCGTGCTTCTGGATGGCGCTGCGCTGCCGGTCGCCATCGAGCCGCTGCAGGTTATCGTCATTGCGCTGGTGGCGATGGCCATCGCGCTGCTGTCTACGCTTTATCCTTCCTGGCGCGCTGCCGCCACTCAACCCGCTGAGGCTTTACGTTATGAATAAGATCCTGTTGCAATGCGACAACCTGTGCAAACGCTATCAGGAAGGCACTGTGCAGACCGATGTACTGCACGATGTCAGTTTTTGCGTTGGCGAAGGTGAGATGATGGCGATTGTCGGCAGTTCCGGCTCCGGTAAGAGTACGCTGCTGCATCTGTTAGGCGGGCTGGATACGCCAACTTCCGGCGACGTCATTTTTAGCGGTCAGCCAATGAGCAAGCTCTCGTCGGCGGCAAAAGCAGAACTGCGTAATCAGAAGCTGGGCTTTATTTACCAGTTCCACCATTTGCTACCGGACTTTACCGCGCTGGAAAACGTGGCGATGCCGCTGCTGATCGGCAAGAAAAAACCGGCTGAAATCACCGAGCGTGCACGGGATATGTTGAAAGCGGTAGGGCTGGACCATCGTGCCAGCCATCGCCCGTCTGAACTGTCTGGCGGTGAACGCCAGCGCGTGGCTATCGCTCGTGCGTTGGTGAATAACCCGCGCCTGGTACTGGCAGATGAGCCAACGGGTAACCTTGATGCGCGTAACGCGGACAGCATTTTCGAGCTTCTGGGCGAGTTGAACCGCTCTCAGGGCACGGCATTTCTGGTGGTGACGCACGATCTTCAACTGGCGAAGCGAATGAGCCGCCAGCTTGAAATGCGCGATGGTCGCCTGACGGCTGAATTGAGCCTGATGGGAGCTGAGTAATGGCTTCGCCTTTATCGTTATTGATTGGTCTGCGCTTTAGCCGTGGTCGGCGGCGCGGCGGTATGGTTTCGTTAATTTCGGTGATATCTACTGTGGGTATCGCGTTGGGTGTGGCGGTGTTGATCGTCGGTTTAAGCGCCATGAACGGATTTGAGCGTGAGCTGAACAACCGTATTCTGGCCGTCGTTCCACACGGAGAGATTGAAGCCGTAAATCAGCCGTGGAACAACTGGCAGGAAGCACTCGACAAGGTACAGAAGGTACCAGGCATTGTCGCTGCGGCACCTTATATCAACTTTACCGGGCTGGTGGAGAGTGGGGCGAACCTACGCGCGGTGCAGGTAAAGGGCGTTGACCCAAAACAGGAGCGGCGTTTAAGCGCGCTGCCATCCTTCGTGCAAAACCACGCCTGGGATAATTTCAAAGCCGGTGAGCAACAAATCATTATCGGCAAGGGCGTTGCAGACGCGCTGAAGGTGAAGCAGGGGGACTGGGTCTCCATTATGATCCCCAATTCAAATGCCGATCATAAGCTGATGCAGCCGAAACGCGTGCGCCTGCACGTTGCCGGCATTTTGCAGTTAAGCGGTCAACTGGATCACAGCTTCGCGATGATCCCGATGGCCGATGCCCAGCAGTATCTGGAGATGAACAACACGGTTTCCGGCATCGCGCTGAAGGTCAACGACGTCTTTAACGCTAACAAACTGGTGCGTGATGCAGGTGAAGTGACCAACAGCTATGTCTACATCAAGAGCTGGATTGGCACCTATGGCTATATGTACCGCGATATCCAGATGATCCGCGCCATTATGTATCTGGCGATGGTGCTGGTGATCGGCGTTGCCTGTTTTAACATTGTCTCAACATTAGTGATGGCGGTAAAAGACAAGAGCGGCGATATTGCGGTATTAAGAACGCTGGGAGCGAAAGATGGCCTGATCCGCGCCATTTTTGTCTGGTACGGTTTGCTGGCTGGACTGTTCGGCAGCCTGATCGGCGTGGTCATTGGTGTGGTGGTTTCGCTACAGCTGACGCCAATCATTAACGGTATCGAAACGCTGATCGGCCATCAGTTCCTCTCCGGGGATATCTATTTTATCGACTTCCTGCCATCCGAATTGCACTGGCTGGATGTGATTTACGTGCTGGTCACCGCACTGTTGCTGAGTTTGTTGGCGAGTTGGTATCCGGCGCGACGCGCCAGTAACATCGATCCTGCAAGGGTGCTCAGCGGCCAGTAACCATAATTGCGTGAGAGATACACAACATCATTCATGTGACCTGAACCGCGGCCGCCTGAAGGATACAGTGTACAAAACAAGGAGCGGCAATGTATTACGGGTTTGATATTGGTGGGACAAAAATTGCGTTAGGCGTCTTTGATAACGAGCGGAAATTACAGTGGGAAAAGCGTGTTCCCACGCCGCGCGACAGCTATGACGCTTTTTTAGAGGCCGTTTGCGGGCTGGTGGCGGAAGCCGACCAGCGATTTGGCGTGAAAGGTTCGGTGGGCATTGGCCTCCCCGGGATGCCGGAAACCGAAGATGGCACGCTGTATGCCGCGAATGTCCCTGCTGCCAGTGGCAAACCCCTGCGTGCCGATCTTAGCGCGCGACTTGATCGCGACGTTCGCCTTGACAACGATGCCAACTGTTTTGCCCTGTCTGAAGCCTGGGATGACGAATTCACCCGCTATCCGCTGGTGATGGGCCTGATTCTGGGCACCGGGGTGGGGGGCGGTTTAATCCTCAACGGAAAACCGATCACCGGGCGCAGTTACATTACCGGCGAGTTTGGTCATATGCGTCTGCCGGTCGATGCGCTCACCCTGATGGGGTTCGATTTCCCATTGCGCCGCTGTGGCTGCGGTCAACTTGGCTGTATTGAAAATTATCTGTCCGGGCGAGGATTTGCCTGGTTGTATCAGCATTACTATCATCAACCGTTACAGGCGCCTGAAATCATTTCACTGTGGGAGCAGGGCGATGAACAGGCGCGGGCGCATGTTGAGCGTTATCTGGATTTGCTGGCGGTGTGTCTGGGGAATATCCTGACCATCGTCGATCCGGATCTGGTGGTTATCGGGGGTGGATTGTCGAATTTTACGGCTATTACCACCGATCTGGCGGACAGATTGCCGCGTCATCTGCTTCCCGTGGCACGTGTTCCCCGCATTGAGCGAGCGCGACATGGTGATGCGGGTGGGATGCGCGGCGCCGCCTTTTTACATCTTACCGATTAATCAAAAGAGGTTGCTATGCTGTCGCGTCGGGGTCATCGGTTAAGTCGATTTCGGAAAAACAAACGCCATCTGCGCGAACGCCTTCGTCAACGGATCTTTTTCAGAGACAGAGTGGTACCGGAAGTGATGGAAAAACCAAGAGTTTTGGTGCTTACAGGGGCAGGGATCTCCGCGGAGTCCGGTATTCGTACCTTCCGCGCCGCTGATGGACTGTGGGAAGAGCACCGGGTTGAAGATGTGGCGACGCCGGAAGGCTTCGCCCGTAATCCCGCGCTGGTGCAGTCTTTCTATAATGCCCGCCGTCGGCAATTGCAGCAGCCTGAAATCCAGCCTAATCCGGCGCACATCGCGCTGGCAAAGCTGGAAGAGGCGCTGGGCGACCGCTTTTTGCTGGTGACACAGAATATCGATAACCTGCATGAGCGGGCGGGCAACCAGAATATTATCCATATGCATGGCGAGCTGTTGAAGGTGCACTGCTCGCAGAGCGGGCAAATCCTGGAGTGGACGGGCGATGTGACGCCGGAAGACAAATGTCACTGCTGCCAGTTTCCTGCGCCGCTGCGTCCGCACGTAGTGTGGTTTGGCGAGATGCCGCTTGGGATGGATGAAATCTATATGGCGCTGGCCATGGCGGATGTTTTTATCGCTATCGGCACCTCCGGACACGTCTATCCGGCGGCTGGCTTTGTCCACGAAGCGAAGCTGCACGGCGCGCATACGGTTGAGCTGAATCTGGAACCAAGCCAGGTCGGCAGTGAGTTTGAAGAGAAATATTACGGTCCGGCAAGCCAGGTGGTGCCTGAGTTTGTGGAGAAGTTATTGAAAGGGTTGTAATAAAAAGGCCCGGATTTTCCGGGCCTTTTTGCTGAATTAGCGTCCTGCTTTCAGCTTCTGATAATACTCTTCGTAAATCGCGCTGGCGGAACCCACATCGTTCTGCCATTCACCTTTGCTGATGGTTTCTGCATCCGGGTAGAGCGATTTATCGTTGGCGACTTCCGGACTTAACAGCTTACGCGCCGCCAGGTTTGGCGTCGGATAGCCGATGGTTTCCGCCACTTCTTTCGCCACGTCCGGGCGCAGCAGGAAGTTGATCAACTTCAGCGCGCCTTCTTTGTTTTTGGCGTTTGCCGGAATTGACAGGCTGTCCATCCAGAAGATCCCGCCTTCTTTCGGCCAGACCACTTCCAGCGGCGTACCGGCCTGGCGTGCAACGAAGGCGGAGCCGTTCCACACCATCCCCAGATTCACTTCGCCTTCCATATACGGATTCGCCGGGTTGTCGGAGTTAAACGCAGCGACGTTAGGCATCAGCTTTTTCAGCTCGTTATAGGCCGCTTCAATCTCTTTAGGATCGGTGGTGTTGCCGGAATAGCCAAGTTTACGCAGCGCCATCTGGAACACTTCGCGCGCGTCGTCGGTCAACAGCAGGCTGCCTTTGTATTCCGGCTTCCACAGGTCAGCCCAACTGGTGACGGTTTTCGGGTCAATGCTGTCGCTGTTTACGCCAATAGCCGTCGCACCCCAGATGTACGGGATGGAGTAGTCATTGCCAGGATCGAAGGGTTTATTCAGCATCTCAGGATCGAGGTTGTCAAAGTTGGTTAACTTTGATTTATCGATCTTCTGAATCATGCCCTCTTTACGCATTTTGTCGACGTAATAGGTGGAAGGCACCACCAGGTCATATGCGCCGTCTTTGTAAGTTTTGAGCTTGGCATACATGGTTTCATTCGACTCGTAGGTCGAATAGATAACCTTAATGCCGGTCTCTTTGGTGAACTGTTCCAGCAGTCCTGGTGGAACGTACTCGGTCCAGTTATAGAAATAGAGTGTTTTACTGTCGTCCGCGTGCGCAGCGCCCATTCCCATCGCGAGAGCGCCTGCCGCGAGCAGGTGGCGTGACCATTTTTTCATTTTAGCGTCCCCTGAGTATCGAACCTTAACGGCTCCTGGTTTTATCACGAGCAATCAACTGGCTGGCGATGACCATCACCAGCGACAGCACTAATAAAATGGTCGCCAACGCGTTAACTTCCGGAGATACGCCGACCTTGACCATCGAATAGATCTTTAACGGTAGAATTTCATAGCCCGGCCCGGTGACGAACGACGAAACCACCACATCGTCCATCGACAGGGTAAAGCTCAACAGCCAGCCTGCGGCGACTGCTGGCATAGCTAATGGCAGAATGATTTTACGCAGGATGGTGATTTCGCTGGCGCCCAGATCTTTGGCCGCTTCCAGCATTCGCACATCAAACCCCTTCAGCCGCGAATAGACCGTCACAACCACGAAAGGCAGGCAGAAGGTGATATGCGAGAACAGCAGCGACCAGAAGCCCAACTGAATGCCCAGCAGCATAAACAGCACCAGCAGTGAAATCGCCATCACGATATCCGGCGACATCATCACCACAAACAGCATCCCGCTGACGAACGGCTTGCCGCGAAAACGGTAGCGATACAGCGCCACGGCCGTTAGCGACCCGATAGCGGTGGCAAACGTCGCGGAAAAGATAGCCATCGTCAGCGAATGTTGTGCTGCCTGCAGCAGACTGTCGTTATTCATCAGCAGGCCATACCATTTGGTGGTAAAGCCCTGCCAGTTGATGCCAAAACGCGAGCTGTTAAAGGAGTTCACAATCAAAATAATGATTGGAATATACAGGTACGCATAGATAGCGGTCATAAAACCGCCGCGAAGCAGGCGACCGATCATTCGAGTTCTCCCTTTTTGTTCAGCAGTCGGGAGGCGCGCCAGTAAATCAGCAGCATCAGGCCCATCACAATCGTCAGGGTAATGCTGGTTGCGGCGCCAAACGGCCAGTCGCGGATATTGAGGAACTGAACTTTAATCACGTTACCGATCAGCAGGTTTTTCGCGCCGCCCATCAGATCGGAGACGTAGAACAGTCCCATCGCGGGCAGCATTACCAGCAGGCAACCAGCAATAATCCCTGGCATGGTCAGCGGAATGATGATCCGAATAAAGGTCTGCAACTTGCTGGCACCCAGATCTTTTGCCGCTTCCAGCAACGGTCTGTCGAGTTTCTCAATGCTGGAATACAGTGGCATCACCATAAACGGCAGCAGGATATAGACAAGACCGATAATGACCGCGCTCGGGGTAAACATAATGCGCATCGGCGTATCAATCACCCCGAGCCACAGCAAAAACTCGTTCAGGTAACCCTTGGTGCTGAGGAAAATTTTCAGCCCATAGATGCGGATCAGCGAGTTGGTCCAGAACGGGACAATCAGCAAAAACAGCAGCAGTGGGCGGACTCTCTCTGGCAGTCGCGCCAGAAACCAGGCAAAAGGATAGCCGAGCACGAGGCAGGCGAAGGTGGCGATCAGCGCCATATTCAGCGAGTGCAGCAGCACTTCAAAATAGAGCGGATCGAGCAGACGCGCGTAGTTGTCCAGCGTAAAGACCATTTTGACGAAGCTGGCATCGTCGCGGGTCAAAAAGCTGGTGCCAATAATCATCAGGTTGGGCAGAAAGACAAACAACACAAGCCAACCGACGATAGTGACAATCACCACATTCTGGAATTTACTTGTGTTCTTCATCAGCCAGTACGACCTCCCAGCTTTCTACCCAGTTAATGGCCATTTTCTGGTCGAGAGAGTGGTCAAAGTCCGGGTCATCTTCGTTGAAGAATTCGCTGACCATCACCATCTTGCCATTTTCCAGTTCAACCACCGACTCCAGCGTCATGCCTTTATAGTTACGTTCACGGACGTAGCCGATCAGGCCGTCAATGTGGTTGTCGTCGTTGATTTCATCCACGCGCAGATCTTCCGGGCGTAGCAGAACGTGCAGTTTCTGCCCTGGCTCAACGGCGAAGTTAACGTAGATATTGCATTCACGGCCTTCAACGTTAGCACGAACGCGCTGTTCGTCCAGACGCTCGATCACCGTGGCGTTAAACATATTGATTTCGCCAATGAATCCGGCGACGAACAGGTTTTTCGGCTCTTCGTAAATTTCACGCGGCGTGCCGTCCTGTTCGATGCGCCCATCGCGCATAACGACGATGCGATCGGACATGGTCAGGGCTTCTTCCTGATCGTGCGTTACGAATACGAACGTGATGCCGAGCTTACGCTGCAAGGCTTTCAGTTCGTTCTGCATCTGCTTTCGTAGCTTATAGTCCAGCGCGGAGAGGGATTCATCTAACAGCAGCAGGCGTGGTTTATTGACCACCGCACGGGCAATCGCCACGCGCTGCTGTTGGCCGCCGGAGAGTTGATGCGGCTTACGTTGGGCAAACTCTTCCAGTTGCACCATCCGCAGTGCTTCAAGTACGCGCGGAGTAATGTCGGCAGTGGGGGTTCTCTGCATGCGCAAACCGAAGGCCACATTTTCAAAAACAGTCATGTGGGGGAATAACGCATAGCTTTGAAAGACGGTATTCACATAACGGTTTTCTGCCGGTACGTGGGTGATATCCTCGTTATCGAGCATGATGTGCCCGGAATCTACGGTTTCCAGACCGGCAATCAGGCGCAAAACGGTTGTTTTACCGCAGCCAGAAGGGCCAAGCAGCGTGAGGAACTCGCCATTATTGATTGTCAAATCCAGTTCGGAAATGACCTCTTTTCCATCGAAGCTTTTGCTGATACCTGACAAAAGAACCAGCGGTGAAAGCGAACGCGGTTGTTTATTCAATTTTTTACTCTGTCCCATGTAGACGCAACGGATGGCTGACCGATGCGGGGTTTGTGGTTGACCACCTTGGTGACTCTTAATGAGGGCCGTAATTCTACGGCAAACCGTTGTCATCGCCAATGTTTGTTGCCAATTACTCTACACTTCATCCTTCAGACTGCCTCTTTGTTGGCTGCAGTCACGTACCCCAGTCACGTACTGTTTGTACGCGCCTGGGGGATTCATTCGCTTGCCGCCGCGATGCATCCTGAATAATTTTGTGTATACATTTCCTGAATAAAGGGGTCCGGAAGCGAAATATTCTCGTTTGCGGGGATAAAAGTGACCTGACGCAATATTTGTCTTTTGTGGCTTACTGATAATGTTGTCACAAATAGTGAGGGTGACTGCATGGATAAACTACTTGAGCGTTTTCTACACTACGTTTCATTGGATACCCAATCGAAAGCGGGTGTGAGACAGGTTCCCAGTACTGAGGGACAGTGGAAGTTATTAAATTTGCTCAAACAGCAGCTCGAAGAGATGGAGCTGGTCAATGTGACATTAAGTGACAAAGGGACGCTGATGGCAACGTTGCCGGCGAATGTCCCAGGCGACATCCCTGCTATTGGCTTCATTTCCCATGTGGATACCTCACCGGATTTCAGCGGTAAGCACGTGAATCCGCAGATCGTGGAGAACTATCGCGGCGGTGATATCGCGCTGGGCATTGGCGATGAAGTGCTGTCGCCGGTGATGTTCCCGGTGCTGCATCAGTTGCTTGGACAAACGCTGATCACCACCGACGGCAAAACGCTGTTGGGGGCGGATGACAAAGCGGGTATAGCGGAAATCATGACGGCGCTGGCGGTGCTGAAGCATAAAAATATTCCGCATGGCGATATTCGCGTCGCTTTTACGCCGGACGAGGAGGTGGGCAAAGGAGCGAAACACTTTGATGTTGCAGCCTTTGATGCCAAATGGGCCTATACCGTCGACGGCGGCGGCGTGGGTGAACTTGAGTTTGAGAACTTCAATGCCGCTTCGGTGAATATCAAAATCGTCGGCAATAACGTGCATCCGGGGACGGCGAAAGGCGTAATGGTCAACGCATTATCCCTGGCGGCGCGCATTCATGCCGAGGTTCCGGCGGATGAAAGCCCGGAAATGACTGAAGGTTATGAGGGCTTCTACCATCTGGCGAGCATGAAAGGCACCGTGGACCGCGCCGATATGCACTACATCATTCGCGACTTCGACCGCAAACAGTTTGAAGCGCGCAAACGTAAGATGATGGAGATTGCCAGAAAGGTCGGGAAGGGGCTGCATCCGGACTGTTATATTGAACTGGTGATTGAAGACAGTTATTACAATATGCGCGAAAAAGTGGTTGAGCATCCGCATGTGCTGGATATCGCACAGCAGGCGATGCGTGACTGCGATATCCAACCGGATATGAAGCCGATTCGCGGCGGTACCGATGGCGCGCAGCTCTCTTTCATGGGACTACCGTGCCCGAATCTGTTCACCGGCGGCTACAACTATCATGGCAAGCATGAGTTTGTGACGCTGGAAGGCATGGAAAAAGCGGTGCAGGTGATTGTGCGGATTGCCGAGTTAACGGCGAAGCAGTCGTAGCGTGGTTGATGCCGGATGGCGCGACGCTTATCTGGCCTACAGGACATGTGAACCGTAGGCCGGATAAGACGCGTTAGCGCCGCCATCCGGCATCGTTTCAGTTTTACCCTTCGAAGAACCAGTACCCGCTGTTGACCAGAGCTGCCAGCATCGCGAGGAACGATGGATCTTCCAGCGCGTCACCAAAGTTCTCAGCAGTCAGCACAATATGGCTGGCAAGGGCTTCCAGCGCCGGACGGTGCGGGGAATCAATTCTCTCGCCGTTGGCATAAACGTCATCACCCACACGCAGTACCCGTAATCCCCCCAGACGCACCAGCACATCGCCTTGTTTCAGGGCATCGTAGATTTCATCAGGCTGATATGGCGGCTCCGGCGGCGCAATATCCAGTTCATGACGCGACTGGGAGATAAACTCGCCAAACCACTGTTTAAAATGCTCCGGCTGATTAATCAAATCCAGCATCATGGTACGCAGTTTATCCATCTCCTGCGGCAGGACGTCAGCAGGATGCTCACGCGACGGCACGTCAGGGTCGCTGTAATAAGTACTGCCCAGCTCACGTTGCAGGACGTAGTCGGCAAACCCGCTGATCAGCTCACGGGTATTCGGCGCACGGAAACCGACGGAATAGTTCATCGCGTTTTCCAGCGCATAGCCTTCATGCGGGAATCCAGGCGGAATATAGAGAATATCGCCCGGCTCCAGTTCTTCATCGATGATGGCTTCAAAAGGATCGACCTGCAGCAGATCCGGATGCGGGCAGTGCTGCTTCATCTGCAACTTCTCACCCACGCGCCAGCGACGGCGACCGGTTCCCTGAATGATAAACACATCATACTGATCGAGATGGGGACCTACGCCGCCGCCAGGGACCGAGAATGAGATCATCAGATCGTCGATACGCCAGTCAGGCAGGGCGCGGAAGGGTCGCATCAGCGCGGCGGTTGGCTCATGCCAGTGGTTCACCGCCTGCACCAGTAACGACCAGTTATTCTCGCCGAGATGGTCATAGCTTTCGAACGGACCATGGCTGACCTGCCATTTGCCATCCTGATGGCTTACCAGACGGCTATCGACCTCACTTTCCATCGCCAGCCCTGCCAGTTCGTCAGGGGAGAGGGGATCGATAAAGTTATTAAAGCCGCGTTTTAACACCACCGGGCGCTTTTGCCAGTGACGTTCAAGAAATTCGGGCCAGTTGAGTGTTAATTGGTATTCCATATTGAGCTTCCACAGGCTGGGGCGGGTATCTGTCACCGATTATAACGGATGCTTAACCAGATGCGTGCAGTTGGCTCATATTTATTACATTTGGGTTTAGTCGTCTTTCGGCCCCGGCTGCTGATGACCAAAAATAACTTCCATATGCGCGCCGCCGAGCAGACTGTCACTGGCAACAATTTTGCCGTCGTATTGCTCGGTAATTTCTCGCGCCACTGCCAGTCCTACGCCTTGCCCAGGGCGCAGCGTATCCACACGTTGACCGCGATCGAACACCAGATCGCGCTTGCTGTGCGGGATCCCAGGACCGTCATCTTCCACCACGATGTACAGATGATCGTCGGTCTGGCGGGCAGAAATCTCGACAAACTCAAGACAGTACTTGCAGGCGTTATCCAGCACGTTGCCCATCACCTCGACAAAATCGTTCTGCTCGCCGACAAAGCTGATTTCCGGTGAGATATCGAGGCTAATGTTCACCCCTTTACGCTGATACACTTTGTTCAGCGCCGACGTGAGATTATCCAGCAGCGGTGCGACCGGATGCAGTTCGCGGCTCAGCAGGACGCCGCCGCCGCGCATACTGGCGCGATGCAGGTAGTAGCCGATTTGCTGTGAAATCCGGCTGATCTGTTCGAGCATCACCGGTTCTGCCTCGCTGACGCTCATCTTATCGCTGCGCATCGAACGTAACGTACTTTGCAGCACGGCGAGCGGGGTTTTCAGGCTGTGGGTGAGATCGGTCAGCGTGGTGCGGTATTTGTCATAACGCTCACGCTCGCTTTTCAACAGGCGGTTCAGGTTACGCACCAGACTGGTCAACTCCCGCGTCGTTGCAGGGTTAAGCTGTTCGCGATGATGTTCTTCCAGCTCGCGCACCTCGCGAGCCAGTGCCTCGATGGGGCGCAAACTCCACCAGGCCGCCACCCAGAGCAGGGGAATGACCAACAACAGATTGGCAGCCAGCACATAAATAAACCAGCTCCAGACCATATACGAGCGTTTAAGCTCAATCGGAATGGTGTCCACCACCACGATCGTCAGTTGCGGCATGCGCGCAGTAGCCGGGTAAACGTTCACTGCTACCGAGTGGGTCATTTCGGCGTCGTCGTCATCTTCCCGAACCTCTTTCAGTTGTTCCTGAACTGAGTGATCGTCATTGAGCAGCGTGCTGGTGGCGCTGATGTCGGCTTCTATTTCATGGAAACCATTACTTTTCAGCCAGTCGGGCTGAATCAGTCTGACCAGCCAGGGGACGTTACGCTGGGCCCACAGCAGTTTGCCGTTCTCATCATAGATCAGCGACATCGTGGGGCTCTGCATGTCGAGGTGCTCGGGAAGTTCGACGTGGATCTTATTGTCTTCCCATTTTGCAAGCGTATAGAAGAGGTTACTCTCGCCGCGCAGCAGACGAAACGTGGTCTTATCGAAACTCACGCTGTAACCGACCAGCGCAACCATGCCATAGGCCAGAGAGAGCACCAGCACCACACCAGCGGTGGCCAGCAGAAAACGCAGGCGCAGTGACAGCGGGAAAAGATGACGCAACAGTTTATTCATCAGCGCAATTCAAAAAGATATCCCTGGCCCCGCACGGTGGTGATGACTTCATCCGGATACTGCGTCTGTATTTTTTTACGCAGACGGCCCATCAGCACGTCGATGGTGTGGCTTTCACGCAGCTCGGCGTCCGGATACAGCTGCAACATCAACGAGTCTTTGCTGACCACTTTGCCATTATTGCGGATCAGCGTTTCCATGATGGTGTACTCAAACGCGGTCAGTTTGATCACTTCATCATTAACCGAGAGTTCGCGGCGCGAGAGATCAACCTGAAAAGGCGGAATAGAGATAATTTGCGAAGCGTGGCCGCTGTTACGGCGCATCAGCGCCTGCATCCGTGCGGCGACTTCCTCAATATGGAACGGCTTGGTGACGTAGTCATCCGCACCCGCGCTCAGCACTTCCACTTTGTCCTGCCAGCTTTCACGGGCGGTCAGGACGAGAACCGGGAGCGAAACGTCATTGCTCCGCCAGCGGCGGATCAGTGAAAGTCCATCTTCATCCGGAAGCCCCAAATCGACGATAGCGATGTCAGGCAGGTGTTCGTTAAGGTAATAATCGGCCTCTTTGGCATCTTCGGCGTCGTCAACCTGATGTCCGGCATCCTGAAGCTGAACTTTCAGGTGATGACGTAATAACGCATTATCCTCAACAACCAGTACACGCATCATCTTTTCTCACTGTATTTACGGTATGAATAGTTTAACGCTGATTATGAAAGTTGAAACCAGCGCAATGAAATTAAATGATTTTTTTCATCCTGCCGCGCCCTTGGGGGCGTCCTGGGGGCAATGCCGTTGGCATCTGATTATTCAGAATACTGACCTGATCCTGGTTCATGTCACCAATCCACTTCGAATAAACCTCGTAGACCATGCGTGCATCTTCATGCCCCATCTGGCTGGCAATGAATGAAGGGTTCGCTCCAGCCATCAGTGTCCAGCAAGCGTAAGTATGCCGTGACTGATAGGCATTTCTCTCCCGGATACCAGAAAGTTTAGTACCTCGTTTCCAGCCATAGGAAATCGAATATTTAGAAAAAAAACCTTCCTTTGTATATGAGCTCTCTCCGGGGATAAAAACAAAGCGAAGCTTTTGTTGCTCGGTTTTCCCGATCTCACGATGATGAAACTGAATTTCCTGTTTAGGTCCGCTTCCGGTGATTTCGTACTGCTCCAGCAGAGCATCAAGAGCGGGTTTCAGCAATGTGATCGTTCTTATCCCGGCATCTGTTTTGGGCGGAACAAACAACCGTTTGTTCGTCAGGCTTCTGGATACATGAATCTCACCTTTTTTCAGGTCAATATCCTCCCATGCCAGCGCACAAATCTCTCCAGGCCTCATCCCCGTATGCACTGCAACAATAATGATCAAGGCAAGTTTGCGTGGAAGTGATGCAATCAGCGCCTGATACTCATGAAGCAAAAGTGGATCGGGGTCTGCTTTAGAGAGCTTTAGCCTCGATACCCCCTCATAGGGTGCATGTAATATAAACTGACTTCTGTTCGCGAGCTTCAGCATTTCTGATAAAACAGCCATTTGTTTATTGACTGTTGAAGGGGATCTACCTTGTTTGATGAGATTTGGCATAGCAGGATTAATCACTCCCCCTGTTAGCAGTTCTTTACGGTAATTCAGAATATCGGCATGCTGAATATCAACCAGACGCGTGTTCTCACCCACAACGCGTTTTAGGGTGTTAACTACAGATGTGATGGATTGCAATGTAGCGCCCGACACCTCCAGCGCCTTTGTGTCCGTAAAAAAATCGCTCAGTTCTTTGAACGTGGTGAGCCGTTTTGTGGAGGAAAATTTATTAAGTGCTTTTGATTCAGGAAAGCGTGCTGGATAGTCGAACTTCCCGAGTTGTATTTCGCTTACAATTGCCGCGCGCAGATTTCCTGCTTTCTTAACATTGCTGCTGTTAACAACCCAGCCACGAAGAACTTCGCGGCAGCGGATGCCGCGATAGGTAAATGTGATTCTGATTTTCCCATTATGCAGTTCAACGCCAGTCGGGTATTTCATTAAGCATCCTGAACTAACTGATTAATCTTCGGGTAGTTGTACCAAAGCAGACCTTTGGAATTGTCAGTCTGTCCAAGCGCAGTAAGGCGCTTGAAGTGAATACCTTCAATCCATAGCTTAAGGCGATAATTTTTAATCTGTCCTTCAGTAAGACCTGTTTTTTCGGTCAGTCTGGACTCAACAACCCACTCTTCGTTAAAAATTACCTGTGACATGGTTCACCTCAGGTAACCGGCGCCAGTATAGATGCGCCGGTGTTTTGACATTGATAATTCGTTATCAGTTAAACCGACCGGGCAGAGTTCTTAGCCGGCGCATGCCTGTCATAGCGGTAGCTACATAGCTCTTATGGCGGTTGACAACTTCTACCCAGATCTTCACGCCGTCCACGTTCACTGTGTATGTTTCCTTTCTGTCGCTGCGACCATAGTCACCGTATCGTTCAACATGCTTTGCCAGTGCTGCATCACATGCCCGGCGGCCCAATGGTGATTGTTTACTGCGATTGATAAGGCGCATAAAACCCCCTGTGGCGGGAGGGCGTTCCCCCTCCCGATGCAATTAGCCGATATATTCCGGTTTCATGTCGTCCAGGGTAGTGCGATAGCCCTGATGCAAGTCATCACCTAGACGAGGTTTCAGAAACTCGAGTTTTTTCTCAACATCAGCAAAAGCAGTTTCGGCCTCTTTACTTCCTGTCTCGGGTAATCCATTAATGAGGTCCTTAATTTTGTTATTGGCGTTGATCTGGTGGAAGCGACCCAGCGCCTTGTTTTTCAGTTCCGTGTAGAGGTTTGCGCCCAGTTCATTTTTGACTGCGTCGATTCGGGAGCCGATAGACTTGGCATCCTCTGCAACTTCGACAGAATCGATTTGCTGGCGGAATTCTTCGGCAATAACTTCTGCATCAAAATTTCCTGACTCATCGGCACCCTGACCACCATGCGGCTCGATTAATGAGGAACCAGAAGTAACAGGAGTGATATCTTTCTCTTTCTGCCAGACCATTTCTGTTCCGCGCTCAAGCATCTCCATAATTTCGGAGTTATTCGGCAGGCGGCGGCACAGGCGGTGTGCGGCTGACTTACGCGCCATTGACTCATACCAGTCAACCCATGGGCCTTTGTCGCTGCTTTTGCTGGCGGCGCGGACCTTGTCGATATCATCGATGTTCAGCCATTCATACTGAAGCTCACCTGTTTTCATCTTCGCGTAAGCAAATGCACCGCGGATCTCACCGCGATTGCCCAGGCTTGGCTCATAGAGAACGTGTTCACCTTCATCATCAAGCCAGACACGGAAGGTGTCGTTCTCGTAAACTGCGCGGGTAGCTATCACGGAGATTTCGCCTGACTGGCGGGCGCGTTTCAGAACGCCGTCAATCATTGGCATATATTGCGCGACCTTGATCCAGTCACCGTTAGCCGTTTTCTTCTTAAAAATGACCAGCGCAGCTTCACGACCATCCGGCACAAGGCCATCTTTTGCACACGCAACCAGAGAGTTGATGATCGACTGACCATCGGCAACTCTGAGGTCTTCGCTGTTGGCAATCGCGATAGCGGCCGCATTGGTAAATCGCTCAAAGGAGACGTGTGCCGGTAGCAATGACTGAACCGGAACCAGTTCGCGATCAAGGCTCGCTTTGATATCAATAAGCATATTTGACATGTTGCTTCTCCTTATTCCGCGTCCAGAGCTTCAAGACGACGAATGTCATAATCGTTGAGTTCGTCGGTGTAGGTTTCAGTGATTGGCGCTGGCCAGTTATCGTTTTCCATTGCATCGTAAATCTGGCGCAGAACACGACGGTACTCTTTGCGACCAAGTTCAAGTAACGATTCTGACGCCTCGACGACGGCAACCCAGTGGTAACCCGGCTCCTTGTTGACGAATATCCAAGAGAAGCTATCTAGCCCGGCAACATCACAGTACATCGCAGCGCTGAGGTGATAATCACGGTCAATGATTTCCCTGTGCAGGCGCTCTTTTATGCGGTCCTGACGAACATTACCGATGCTGATAGTTTTAAGGTCCGCGCAGGTATTTTCGCTCGCTGTTCTGAGTTCGATATCCGGACGCACCCGGATATTCAGACCTGTTTCTTCATCAATGCCGAAGTAGCTGACCTCAGACTGTCGTCCAGGGTTATTGAGAAGATCGCTGGCGTCGCGGTTGTTGAATATTGCCTGTTGGATGTTTTTGGCTAACATCACCTGTTCGCTGGTAAGAATGGTTTTCCCTGCCATGCTTTCGCGCCATTTCTGCTCGTATTCATCAGCAAAGATTGCGTCTGGGTTAACTGCGCGGATGGATTCCTGCAGTTCTTCCTTCTTGCCAGTCAGTTTCAGTTGTTCGGCTTTAGGTTTGTCGGCGTTGTATTCCCGGATGAACGCTTTGAGCGTATCCGTGTTGGTGAATGCGCCTGCCGGAATGCCGGGAAATATCGCAAATTCATCATCGAATTTTTCAGGCTCAAGAACGAGGGTATGTACCAGACTGCCGAAACTCAGCGCTTCGGTACTTTCACGGCTTATCGTTTTCTCTATATGTCGTGCATTGAAGTACATCAGGCTCAGTCGTGCGTCTTTTACCATCGTTGAACTGATACCATTCGCGGCGTGATAAACGTCGTTCGGCACACCTTCATAACGGCCAGGCTCGAAGTATGACGGCCACTCCGGTGCTGGTTTCTCCTGTTGTGTTTCAGGCGCATTTTGTTGCGCTTCTGGTTCTGAATGGTTTACTGAGTCGTCATTTTGGTACGTTTCAGCCTGACTCTGGTTCAGAATGGCCTGCTCTCCGGCATCTGCTTCTTCACCAGTCCCCAGATTACTTTCGCCTGCGTACAGCGCATCACCAGCCTGTTTTTCATCACCGTCAGTTTTTTGAACCTGCACATTGCTGGTGGTCTCCGGACCCTTTTTAGTGCCATGAGTCGAAGAGTTCTGCATTAAGGCGGACACGTCGAAAATGCCGTCTGCAACTTTTTTTACCAGCTCAGGTTGCTCGGTCTGAGGGCTTGATTCAGTTTTCACCCACTTCGGATCGTTCGGATCACTGATGCCTTCGATATATTCTCCGCGCTCGGCAGCAAGCTGACGGTTAGCTTCTTCTACTGCGTCTTTTTCCGGAGTGTGTCGGGCGGCAGCAAGAATTTCAGCAGTTGGTTTCTCGTGGTTGCTTTCCGTTAAATTGGCATTGATATATCCCCTAAGTCTCCCTGGGTATTGATAATATTCAGGGTGGGCACTTCGAATAAGCGCGAAAATAGCTGCACGGGAATAATCTAGGATACCGGGCGTTTCACGCAGTGCTGAAGACCACTCTTTGAATGGACTTTCCTTTTTCTGAACGATTTCTTTTGCGCGACGGTAAACGCTACCTGGAATGTCATAAATATTAAAATCCATAGGCAGGGTTGCGAGTGCTATTTCAATGTCGAGAACGTCAAAATTATGCTTTACATCCGGATGACGATCGGTCTTATTACCGCCGCCAGCGTTCGCGCCAGATGGTGTGCGATTAATTTCAGACACACGATTTCCTTTAGCCCATTCTTTAACGAACAGGCCACGATCGATATATTCTGTATCAACAAATGCCTGTGCAAAATTCATCATCAAATGCAGGGTGTGTCGTTTGTCCTGCGGGAAAATTCGTTTAAAGGCGTCAGTAAATTTCCACAGGTTTGGGGTATCCAGCTTTTGAATGGCTGGTACGTTATGGCAGGCAAGCAACATGTCCTGGATATAACTGTTACTCATGTCCAGTTCAAGGCGGCTTACTTCGGCGAGCTGTACCGGTGTCACGTGATGTGAGAATGCATCATCAAGAATGAACTGAGAGAGTATGCGGTGGCGTTCGCTCATTCTGGCGACCGGCTGGTTCATTTCCTTTTCCACTTCCTCCATCAGTTCGCCGTTGACGTTGTAAGCGTAAGCAGGGAGACCTCCAGGCTTTACGGCGTTATCTTCGTTGCCAAAGGTTTCTGTATGGTCTTCCAGCACTTCGCCTGTTTCGGTATCAACACCATCAACGATACGCTGACGGGCGGCGGCAACGGCTTCAGATGATGGCAGTGTCACGCCTGGAATTTGCGCCCAGGTCATGTTGTCGCTGCCGAGCTGGTAGAATTCGCAAAAGGTTAAGCTCAATTCGCCTTCCGGCGGCAGCTCGTTGACGACAGGGAAATTAGTAGCGACAGCTTTGAAATAATCTTTCAGCTTTGCGCCTGATTTAATCAGGAGATAATCCAGTGTGGCATTTGCCGATTCAAAATCATCACAGCACCAGAGAACTGCATCTTTCTGGCCTGATGATTTTTTTGCTTTGCGGACTAAAAATACGGGATTAGTTCCACTCATTGTTTTATCCTCACTTCGTGTAGAATGGAGGCGCCTTAATGGCACCTCGGTTTTACCAGGTAGAATGTCCGGTTCGCTTTGGTCGGTGAGACCGGACAGGGCAAGCCCACCTCGTGTGGGCTTTTGCTTAATGAACGGTGCTAAAAACTTTTTCTGAGTAATCGAGTTTGTATCTGCGGTAGTTACCAAACCCGGCGTTATCGCCATCACTCACTTTCACGGACAGTATTGAGATTGCCTCTACAGCACAGAGAGGACAGTCGAACTTGCCGAATACATAGCCACCGTCGAGAATGACCGTGACCACACCCGTTTCGGCTGAATGAATAACGCCTGATACTTTCTTCTCGCAGTTGAATACAGCCACTTCTTTATTCACTGCTTTCAGGTTCATTTCGATTTTTACGATTTCCATAAAATCTCCAGTTGTTAAATTAAGGGTGTAAGAAGCCGCGCCAAATTAATGGCGAATTTTTCATTTCATATTTCAGGGGTACTAATTAACTTTCGTGCGCCATCTGGTTGTATTCAGCGCATTGTTTAGAGCAATATTCTTTTTCTTTCTGTGCCAGTTGCGAACCGTTGAGATAGAGCAAGGTGCTCTTTACTTCTGCGCCTTCTTCAACAGGCTTGTGGCAATAACCACATTCTTTTTTCATCACCTGTCCTTAAAGTGTTTTGGCAACTCTCCGTTTTGAACGATACCTTCGAGCGGATAACAATCAGTGATACTACTTTGCTCACTGGCTGCGGATTCACACTGTTCCCTGCTTCCATATACGCCGATGATGCCTTCCTGGAAGTCTCCGTTTGCCATGGCAATCGTCAGCACCAATGCGTACAGCGTGTTCATTTGTTAGCTACCGTTGCACTATTACCATTTTTCAGAACTCGCCACAGGAAACGCAGTGGTGCAGTAAAAGCATTCCCGCGAACGGCCTGGATGCGTGCTGGCTGACGTGCGAAATCAATCATTTTCACCCCCTGCGATGACTGTTTTTAATGTCATTCCAGTATTGAAAAGTGCATGGAATGTTTGCATCCATAACTGCCTGCGTGGCCGAAATGATGTTTGCATGCCAGGTTACGCAGACAGTTGCTCGCATCTGCACATAACGCAGTGACGGATCCGCCTTATTCATCAACATTCCAGCGCGTGCCGCATCGCTGGAGCTTTCAAAGCTAAAAATAACCTCACTCATGATTTATCCCTCTGCTTGCCGTTATCGCCCGGCTGGCGGAACGTTTGAAACCTGCTGCGCGTTAACTGATCCACCTCATTCCGGTCTTCGTATGCCCCGGACGGCTACTTCGTGGGCGTCCTGCCTGGGTGGTCGTGTCGCTGTGAATTTATATTAAGCCTTAGACTTAACTCATGTCAAGTTCTAGGCTAAATTCATAATTAAGTTTTAGGCTTATTTCTATGGCGAATGTACGAGAGTGGAGGATGCTTATGGTCAGATAAACATCAGTGAGGGTGGGCTATGGATAGTGACGAACTGGAAGAAGACCGTGCCGCATTCATCGCGGGTGAAATTGGCGGCGTGGTTGTTGATAGTCTGGAGGCAAAGCGAAAGGCGGCAAGGAATGTGATCCACAAGGGGTTTCTGCGCGATTCAGCGGCAATGGTGAGAAAAGGGCAATAAAAAACCCGGCGCGGTGGCCGGGGGTCTACACCTTACTTATTTACTTTTACCAGTGCGGCTTCGTAAGAGTCTTTATCGTCAAACAGGCTTGTTACTGCCAAGACCTTACCTATTTGTTGCTTCAAGGCCTTGACTCCAACTTCTGATAAAAATTGGTGAATCTTATCACCGGGCTTCCCAAACTCGTCCTTGCTGCTCTTAGCTAGATCAAGGATCTTACCTTCACTTCTCGCCAAAGGCTTATAGATTTGCTCAATTGTTAATTTTTTGAATAAGAATGGACGACCACGACCGGGCTTATTCAGTTGGTAAATTTTATACCACGCCTCATAAAGCTCATTAGGGAACTCTTTTTCGTACTGTCTAGCTTCTTCCCGGACAAACGCTTTGAAGAGATCAATTACTTGTTGAACTTCAGGTCTAAAACCAGCAACGGCATAAGCAACATTCGTTATACCAACCTTTGCAGCTGAGTTTACTAAGTCTTGGGCTTGCATGGCAGCGTTTAATCTGGAGCCCGGGAGGTCTCCATTGTCTTTAGCCGCGGTAAGAGCCTTACAAATATCGATGACAACTGAAATATCATAGCCATGACCGCCAGTAAATGAGCCGAGGAGTGCGCCATCGTTCTCCCATTGAAAAATATAAGGATTTTCCATTTTATCTAGCAAAACTGCGTCAACGTAATTCTGCATATACTGAGCATTTAGTACTCGGTCTATATCCTTTACTCGCTCACCAAGACCAATAAGTTTTGCAAGGCCCGTCTTAGTCACAACGGCAGTTTTGGATTCATTATCTAAGACATAACATTCTGTATCTATGCCAAATTCTTCCATGAAGTTACCCTTATGAGTTGCCTTCAATGGCTTATCTTTCCATCTGGCTGCTGCTGCCTTTTTTGCAATATCTGATCGCTGCTCTTTTGTTAATGATCGTGCTCTAGCAACACCACCTTTTGCCTTACCTTTTGGTTCTTTCTTATCGTCTGACATATGCAAGCACCTTGCTGTGAAATGTGCTTGCATTAAATCACTGTATAAATAAACAAGCAAGCAAGAAATTTTTTTTATGCTTGCATTGTTATGACGTAAAAAAAGGCCGCATATATGCGACCTCTCATCACCGAAACACCTCATCAGGTCATTGGCTACCTACTGCCTGTCCACATAAGGCAGTAGAATTTTAATTGCTTTTATCATCCCATCGGGGTCAGTAATCCGAAGATCACCATAATCGTTTAGTCGCTCAAATCCCATCAATGAACGTCGGTACTGAATAATTGCTTTATCCAAAGAAGGAATTTTCTTTCTCTTTGTCACACCCATTAGAGAATCAAACTCGTTCACAGAGATACTATCGCTTCCACGATCTGGAAATATTCCTTTCTCGATTAACCTAATTTGATTGTACAATTTAATTCTCAGGACATCTGAAATTGCATTGAATTCCTTACGTTTTTCTCCATTAATGGCATACTTATAACTAAAGTATCCACTTGCAGGAACGGCAATAATTGATACTATCATTGCAATAGTTGCAACGATGTCGCTATAGCTCATGGAGTAATCCCTATGTCTGGCTCTGATACCTTGGCTACAGTTGCTTTGATTATTTCAGTTACAAACTTATCCGTAATATTTATGGGAGATGGCGCTTACGTGATAAATTCGTTGTGATGATTATTCGCTATCACCCTTAATCCGCCGCCCCATGTACTTGGCGTACAACTCGTCGAGTTCCTTCAGTCGCAGAGATACGATCCGCAACATGTTCTGCTGCTCTTCTTCCGGTAACTGGCGATAGAGTTCCAGCAGGCGCTGCTCGTCTGGCTTAAGCCCGTTCTTTTCTCCGACATCTTCACCTAGCAGCCAAGGGACGGATACGCCAGCAGCATCAGCTACAGCTAATGCAGATTCTTTGCTAATAACCCCTTTTTTGAACCAGCCGTTTACGGATTGCGGAGTAATCCCCGCAACCCTTGCCATATCAGATTTTGTCATCCCTCGTTGCGTCAGCTCTGTCAAACGCTCGATGAGAATCGGGTTAAGTATTTTTTTCTCAGCCATATCAGAAGAATAAGCCTTTTGCTTATAAATTAAAATTCGCTCAGGACTTGATCTTTTGTTAAGTCTGAGGCTTAATTTATTTGTGAATCTAGTGGAGATACTCATGAACGGATTAGAAAAGGCCATTCAGAAAGCTGGCACTGCCAGCAACTTAGCCGCAAAGCTAGGCATTAAACCGATGTCGGTTAGTCGCTGGAAAACACGATACAAGGGCGTCGTGCCAGCCGATCGTGTTTTACCAATTTTCAACGCAACTGGTGTTACCCCCCACGAATTGCGCCCTGATCTGTATCCGAACCCAACGGATGGATTACCGGCGCAGGAAGCGAGGGCGTAACCGTGCATTCAATTTCATTTCAACAAAATACCGGGTTTCCTCCGGCCACGATGATAAATCGCAATCAGCCTGATCCGGCGGATACGCATGACCTGATTCGGGCTGCCGTTCGTGCGTGGTCGGCATCGCTGGACAACCAGGACGTAGTCGCCGGGATCATCGTTGAAGAATGGGAGCGACAGGGCGGCGCCGGGCTGGATTTTCCTAACGACCTGAGCCGCAAGCGGCAGAAACTTTTCCGCTGGCTGGACAGCGACACCGGATATGCGTGCGAAAACATCCGCCAACTGACTCCGGCAATCCTGGCTGTTTTGCCGTTGGAATTTCGTGGGCGCCTTATCGGGCAGGATTGCTTCATGACGCGTTTTGCAGCGATGGAGAAGGAAATCAGCGAAGCGAAACAGGCCGTAATGCTGAATGCCCCAAAGCATCAACTGGTGAAAGAGGTCAGGGAAGGGATTGAGCATCTGCTGAATATGTTGCCGGGTGATGCTGTCGTTCAGGTTCTGAGTGGTATCGCGGCCATAGCGCCGGGTGTCATGTGAGGCTACCAGATGAATCAAATTAGCCGTGAAAAGGTTCTTGAGTATCTCCGGTACGACCCTGAAACGGGAGAATTTCGCTGGAAGGTAAGCACTAACGGAAGAATTAAAGTCGGTCAGATCGCTGGATGTCTTGAGTTATCCGGTTACATAAAAATCCGTATTGAGGGGAAGTCATACGCCGCTCATCGCCTGGCGTGGATTGTTGTCAACGGCGATATAGGTGATTTGCTTATTGACCACATTTACGGAGTTAAAACCGATAACAGAATCGCCAACCTCCGCTTGGCATCTAATTTGGAAAATTCAAGAAACAGGCGAAACCAGAAAAATAAAAGTGGGGTTAGAGGTGTTTATTGGAATGAGCCATATGGCAAATGGCAGGCAAGCGGCTTTAAAGATGGCCGACTTATCAGCCTTGGTTACTTCGATAAAAAATCTGATGCAGCGAAAGTTGCTGTTGAATTTCGGCGGAAAGAGTACGGCGCATTTTGCCCCAATCTGGAGGCGTTATGAGCTGGGAAAGTTTTATTGAAAAGCACGTCCGGGAAGAGCTAATCCGGCAGGGCTTCACTGCGGCAGTAGCGCAGGGGGGGCATTTCAGGCTGTCGACATGTACAAGCGCATGAGCCAGGCGAGCAGGAAAGGGAGGATTTTTGATGATGTTCTACGCCACGCGAAATTATGGGCTGAGAAACAAACTTTGCCAGCGGATCGGTTTGATTCAAAACGGGCTAAACGGGGCAGGCAACAGGGCTTGTGCTGAAAGGGGGAAGACCGCTGTGCGCCAACACAGACGGCCTTCGGTGTAATTCCAGGCAGAAATTACGAGGAAATTATGACAGAAAAATCAGTCGTCAGAAAGATAGATGGGCCACCACTTTAGCGATTAAGAGGTTTTTATGCGTGATTACGCAACTGTTGCACCTCAGTTCTGGCTTGGAAAGACCGGGCGCGAATTGAGGAAACAAGGCGCGGAGGCGCAGGTGGTTTCGTTTTATCTGATGACCTCGCCACACGCAAACATGCTCGGTTTGTATTACCTGCCAGTTCTGTACATAGCGCATGAAACAGGACTTGGCTTTGAAGGGGCTTTGAAGGGGCTTAAAAGGACCATTGAAGCGGGGTTTTGTAGCTATGACGAGGTCACTGAGATGGTCTGGGTGCATGAAATGGCTGCCTATCAGGTAGGCAAAGAATTGAAACCTAGTGATAACCGGTGTGCTGGGGTCAGGAACGAGTATGCATCATTAACTGATAATCCTTTTTTATCAGCATTTTATGAGCGTTATAAAACAGATTTTCATCTGAGTCATAAGCGTGAATCTCATCTGTTTTCAGAAGGGGCTTCGAAGGGGCTACGAAGCCAAGATCAGGATCAGGATCAAGAACAGGATAAAGATAGTTCGGGGCATGGCTCCGCCACCCCAACAGATGATCCGGAACAAGACGACGGCGATAAACCTGAATCTCAAAAAAAATACCCTGATGAGTTTGAGCGAGTCTGGACGATTTATCCAAAACGGTCGGGGGGTAACAGCAAGACCGATGCCTTCAAAGCCTGGAATGCCCGAATCAAGGATGGAGCTACCGCAAGGGAAATACACGAGGGCGTGGAGCGCTACGCGGCATTCGTCAAAGCCGAGGGAAGCCTGAATACGCAATTCGTGAAACAGGCGAAAACGTTTTTTGGTCCCGGTATGCACTTCAGTGAACCGTGGACGATCCAGCAGGCGTCAGGTCCCCGAGATCCTAATCAGATTTCGGAGCCTGATAAAAAAATCCCATCGGGGTTCAGGGGGTAGCGATGAAAAACATTGTCAGTTCTGGCGGAGCTCTCGAACGCCTGAAAAGAATTATCCCGGCCAGCGTTCAGCCTAAGTTTTCCACCGTTGAAGAGTGGCGAGCATGGCAAGAATCAGAAGGCCGAAAACGTTGTGAGGAACTGGAGAAGCTGAACCAGAAATCAAGAACCGAGAAAATTTTCGGGCGCTCCGGAATTCAGGATCTGCATCGCAGCTGCACGTTTGCTAACTACAAGGTTGACGTCAATAGCGACAGCCAGCGTAAGGCCTTCTCGTTGGCAAAAAGTTATGCAGAGAACTTTGGTGCTGGATTCGCCAGCTTTGTTTTCAGTGGTGGTCCTGGTACCGGAAAGAACCATCTGGCTGCTGCTATCGGCAATCATCTGCTGGCTGGTGGACATAGCGTGCTGGTGGTGACTATCCCCGATCTGATGCTACGGGTGCGTGAGTGCTATGACGGCGGGCAATCGGAAGCGTCACTGTTAGATGACCTCTGCAAAGTCGATTTGCTGGTGCTGGATGAAGTCGGAATTCAGCGTGGCAGCAGCGGCGAGAAAGTCATTCTGAATCAGGTTATCGATCGTCGTCTGTCCTCCATGCGACCGGTTGGCGTACTGACGAACCTGAACCATGAAGGCCTGCTTGATGCGTTGGGCGCACGGGTTATCGATCGCCTCCAGATGGACGGCGGGATGTGGGTGAATTTTGACTGGGGAAGCTACCGGAAAAACGTTAGCCACCTCCGGATCGTTAAATAATTTCCTGGAGGTTTTATGGAAACCGTAATCGATGTTTTAAAAGCAATGGGCAAAGCAACATACCGTGAAGTCGCGGCACGCCTGGAAATTGAACCTGTTGAAGCGCTGAATATGCTCCGCGAACAGCGTGAACAGGGATTGTGTGATTTTTTCGATGGCGGATGGGAAGTAACAGGTGATGCTGACGGAAAAACAAGTATTCGGTCAGCGCCAGCGAAGACCGTACTGCGTGCGAAAAATTTAAACGACACCCCAAAGAAACCGCTGCGCGGTGAGGTTATTGAGCCGATCAAACCTGAGGCAATCGTCGCACTACTAACCGAAAACGGGAACATGGATACCGTAGCGCTGGCGTCGGCTGTCGGACGAGATCCAAGAGGCTTAGCGTCAAACCTCTGCCTGATGGCAAAGCGCGGACACATCAAAAAAATCGGTCAGGGGAAAGGCGTTAAGTGGGGACTTCCTGACGAAACGGAAATTACCCCGGAGCCAGTGTTTGCAGAACTACCGGAAATTGAGATCACGCCGAAAGTTGCGATACCTTCGGCAGGGACCGAAACATTCCTAGAGAGCATCCCTGTACTGAGAAAACCATCTCAGCCAATGCGGCTCCCATCACTACGGGAAATCAGCAACCAGATCCGCAAAGTCAAATCCAACCTGCACGGACTGGAGAAACTCCGTGTAGCCGTTCGGGAAGTTAACAAACATCGCCGTGCACTGAATTTATTCAGCGGAGAGGATTTGTGAGCAAGTGGGTTAGCGCAGAAATCATGATTATTCGGCAGTGCGCCGGGACCATGACAGTAGGAAATATTGGCCGGCTAATTGGCAGAACTGGCGCTGCGGTACGCACTAAAGCTCGCGCGCAGGGAATCAAACTTTATCTGCGCGGTGATCACCATCAGTCGGCCCGGTACCGTCAGCATGATGTTGAACTGGCGAGGGAGTTACATCAGGAGGGCATCAGCCGCCGGGATATTGCCGAAAAGCTAGAAATGCCGCTCAGCGCAATTAACCAGTATGTCTATTTCGAGCGGAGGGTACAGGCGTGATAGCAACATACAAACATCTTCAGGGACAACTGGAAGCCGCAAAGGAGCGCATAGCAGAGCTGGAGGCTGAGAAAGCGGCGTTGCGTCCAATTGGTGTTATGAGCGAGAGGGCATTTCACAGACTTGAGCGCAGCGAGTCTCGATTCATTGCTTTATGGCCAAGACCGGGAATTTATCTACCGCGTAAGCGTCCTGATGATGGCGTTATTGTTTACGCCAGAACAGCCGCTGGCATCGGTAAGGGGGAGTGAGATGAATATAAGCGATAAGAAGAAGCTAGTTACGGAATTTCTTGAGAAGTTGAACTGCAACGATATTGATGCAACTTTGAAGCTTCTAACAATGGTTGTTGCGGAGTACATGCAAAAAGATGGTGTCAATGGATTTGATGTGTTTGCTGGGAAATTAAAGGTGTCAGTTGATTTATATTCCCACGGTGCGTACCCGGAACAAACAGCCAATAAGGACGAGACAAGCATGGTAACCGTATTGCCTGCCGCCCTGCTTCAGGGTAAGGCTGTGTTGCCAGACGAGAAAGACGCATCACTCCAACTACGCAATCTAATCCGTCAGCGCCATGCCGAATGGTCAGATAAGACGTTCGGCAATGTTGGCCCGCTTAAACACCTCAGCAAAGAAGCGCTGGAAGCCGCAACTGAATCTGACGACCTCAGTGAGTGGGCAGACATGCAGTTCCTGCTCTGGGACGCCCAACGCCGCTCCGGTATCAGCGATACGGAAATAACCGCAGCGATGGAAGAAAAGTTGGCGGTGAATATGGCGCGGCAATGGCCTGAGCCGAAAGACGGAGAACCGCGGCTGCACATCAAAGCGGATCAACAGCAGGAGCACAAGTGATGGATCAGCTACTGCAATACGCCACCAACCGGATCATTTAGCTGGAAAACCTCCCGCTGGCGGATGTTCCTGAAACCGTTGGGCCAGCGGAAGTCAGCATAATGTTTTAGCTATTAAGCTTCATATAACGTGATTGCAGCAATATTCGCTATGTAATTGCAAATATTTCGAAAGTGATTCTTATACTTCCACGATAAGAGCGCATAATTCCACATGCTGCAGGTAATAAGAATGCTTATCGTTTGTATTTTGTTTTTGTAACATTCAAAGATAAAATCAGATACACTTTCGGCAGATAAATTAATAGCTGGAAACATTTTGCAAGGGCGCATACGAACTAATCACATAGCCGCATGGCTGGCGCTGATTGCTGTCGCCATGCTGTTCGTTGCACCGGCCATCTCCAGAACGATAGCCCACCGGACAGGTTGTCAGCACATCACGCATGCTATGCCAGGGATACACCATGACATGGCGATGTCTGCGGTCTGTGAACCGTCTTCGCTGATGGATCAGCAGATGATGTCTGGTAAGGCAATGTCTCCGATGGAAGAGATTGCCTGCGGATATTGTCAGTTACTTGTGCAACTGCCGTTTATCCAGTTTGCGCTTGTATTTTTGTTGTGGTTGCTCCTGCTTTTTGTCCTTCGCTTCTCATTAATTCCGCTTAACTGCGTCACGCTCTTTCAACCCTGGGCACCTCAGCGTGCCCGTGCCCCGCCTGCTGTATTTCAGTCTTCGTTTTAAGCAACAAAACAGTAAGTCAGTAACGTCATGCTCATTTTTTAAGGGCAGATTTTGTTACGCCTGAAAACAGTAAGGTACTTTATGAAAACCAACTATTTTGTACGCACGCCACTTGCTTCTCTTGTCCTGATGGCGTTGATATCAGACACTACTTTTGCAGAAGAAAAGCACGACCATTCTCAGATAGAGAATGATTCTGTGATGATTGTAACTGCGCCAGTTTCCACTCCGCTCGAAATTGTTACCTCGCCCAAAATACCCCGTCAGCCAATTCCGGCAAGCGACGGCTCGGATTATCTGAAAACTATTCCTGGGTTCTCACAGATACGTAACGGTGGAACCAATGGTGATCCTGTGTTCCGTGGCATGTTTGGCTCTCGTCTGAAAATTCTGACTGATAATGGTGAAATGCTTGGTGCCTGTCCGGCACGTATGGATGCACCAAGCTCCTATATTTCTCCTGAAAGCTTTGATGTGTTAACTCTGATTAAGGGCCCTCAGACTGTGCTCTGGGGGCCTGGAAACTCGGCGGGAACTATCCGTTTTGATCGTGAACAGCCACGCTTTGAAAAGGCGGGGGTGCAGGGTACTGCCAGTCTTCTTGCTGCGTCAAACAATCGCTGGGATGAAAATGCTGATGTCAGTCTGGGCGGTGAGGAGGGATATCTTCGCCTCATTGGCAATAAGTCACGTTCGGATGACTACAAGGATGGAAATGGAGACCGCGTGCCCTCCAGATGGGATAAGTGGAATGGCGATATGGCTATAGGCTGGACACCAGACAAAGACACACTTCTAGAGCTTACTGCAGGTAAAGGCGATGGTGAAGCACGCTATGCTGGTCGCGGTATGGATGGTTCGCAGTTTAAGAGGGAAAGCTTAGGAATGCGCTTTGAAAAATCCGGTATTGGCGAGGTATTCGATAAGTTTGAGGCAAATGTATATTACAACTATGCAGATCATATTATGGATAACTATTCCCTGCGCTCTCCAGGCAGTAGTATGTCGGAGGGGATGTCAGGTGATGAGATGGGGGATGCTATGGGTTCCTCAATGGACTCAGCAATGGACTCAGACTCTTCAATGAATATGAGTATGCCAATGGCGATGGAGGTTGACCGTCGCACTGTTGGTGGAAGAATGATGGGAACCTTCCTTTTCTCAGATTTTGAGCTTCGCAGTGGCGCAGATACACAACTTAGTACACACCGTAATAAAATTGATGATCGCTGGAATAAAGACGCCCGTTTCCACGATTACGGTCTTTTCAGCGAACTGACCTGGAGTGTAACTGAGCAGAACAAGGTAAAGGGGGGCGCACGTCTCGATCGCGTTCTGGTTGATAATTACACTGATGTGGGTTCAGCAAAACGGACTGATACATTACCGGCCGGTTTTGTTCGCTTCGAACATAATATGGCTGACATACCGGTTATGTTTTATGCAGGTATAGGCTACACGGAGCGTTTCCCCGATTACTGGGAGCTTTTTTCGCCGACTTATGGGCCTGGAGGTTCTGGTGATGCCTTCGATAAACTCAAAACGGAAAAAACAACTCAGATTGATATAGGTGCTCAGTACAACGGTGAACGTATAAACACTTGGGTATCCGCTTATATTGGTCGTGTAAATGATTTTATTCTGTTCCGCTATGATCCTGATAATGCATATATCAGCCAGGTTGATAACGTCAATGCAACCATTATGGGGGGGGAGGCAGGTATTGCGTATAAATGGTCAGACTCATGGAAAACGGATGCCAGCCTTGCTTATTCGTGGGGGGAAAATACATCCAACCATCAGCCTTTACCACAGACACCACCGCTTGAAGCCCGTCTGGGGCTGACCTGGGAACAGGGCGACTGGAGCAGTACTGGCCTTTTGCGTCTTGTTAGCAGCCAGAACCGTGTTGCTATTAACGAAGGCAACGTCGTTGGTAAAGATTTTAATAGTAGTCCTGCTTTTGCTGTGTTTTCGGCGAATGCTGCATACAAAGTTAATAAGTACGTTAAAATTAGCGCCGGCGTTGATAACTTGTTTGACAAAACGTACAGCGAACACCTGAATCTTGCTGGAAACAGCAGTTTCGGTTATTCAGCAAACACATCAGTTAATGAATCCGGCAGAACCTTTTGGGGTAAAATAAATCTCACTTTTTAATGACATTTTTGCATGGCAGTAAAAGTGCTACTTATGTTTTGCCTTGATAACTCTATGTACTGCTCCAGCTTATCGGAGCAGTATATTATTGACCAGGACTTCCGTAGTGTGAAGTATTCGAAAGGCAAGCAGGTATCTGTTGCGGTAAAGTGATTTCACCCCCCTTCACTGAAGCTCTGGTGCGTGCTAATTAGCTGGAACTGCACCAGCCGAAAGAAATGGTGATGTAATGTATAATCTCCCTCAAGGTATTGAGGGAGATTTATCATGCCAGAAAGGAACATTGTTGCAAAAAGTAAAGAAGAGCAAGATAAAGTAAACGTGGATTTAGCCGCTTCAGGTGTGGCGTACAAAGAGCGTGTTAGATACTATTATGGAAAGGGTTTAGAGTTGCCATAAATGAGTGACCAAGCATATAACAAGGATTAATAGTGTTCCTAGGCTAACTGGGAAACCATAAAACGAACAACAATCATGGATTGAGGACAATGGGAAAATACTTATCAATAGCAATTATTTTATTTTTAACCTATGGCGTGTACGACTGTAGTAACAGAGTAAAAGAAAGACAAGAGAGGAAAGAGCGCTCTGCACAATTTTTCCGAACGCCAGCAGGTCAGGATTTTACTGCAAAAGTAGAATCTATTGGCGGAAGAACCCCCATTAAATCATTAACCGGTAATTTGTTTTACAGAGGGATGCGGTGCTATGACGATTGCTCCGGACATATCGCCGGGTATGAATACGCAATTAATTATGGCCTGAGTAATACGAGCCAGTGTGACGAGAGCGATTCTGAATCATTTGCGGAAGGATGTTCTAAAGGCGTTCAAGACATCATCGATGAGTATGAACCAGTGGAAGATGATCGCGATTATGGAGAACGAGAAAGCAGATGGTAAACAACTGATTATTGATAATCAATTTTAATAACAGTGCATAATAATCGTGTCGTCAACCTGATGCCCGGCGATGGAATTGCACTAGACGGTGACGTTTACACGCACACAATATCTGAACTCAGAGTCATAGATGCAGAATGCACCTGCGATTCTCTGCTTTGGGGTCACCTCTCAGAGGCGGGTATGAAATAACACTACTGAATCGTTAACGACAAAGTTAACTGTAACCTTATCCAATACATCCGCTCCAAGGCAAATCCTCGCGCACCGGTCCGCCGTTCGCTGAAGCTCTGGGGTGTGCTAATTAGCTGGAACTGCACCAGCCGAAAGAAATGGTGATGTAATGTATAATCCCTTTATAGCATTGAGGGGGATTCATCATGCTGAGTCATAATATCGCAGCAAAGAGTCAGGAAGAACGCGACAAGGTTAACGTTGACCTTGCCGCTTCAGGCGTGGCGTACAAAGAACGCCTGAACATGCCGGTTATAGCTGAACAGGTAATGCGTGAGCAGTCTGAACATCTGAGAGATTACTTTCTGGAGCGCTTGAGGCATTATAGGGAGATCAGCGTGGCACTGCCGAAGAGTAGCGATCCGCATTACATCTAAATGGTTGAGGCTAACAAAAAATGAGATTGCTATGTGTATTACCACTCCTCATTTCTACCATGTCGGTAGCCGATGATTTTAATTTTGGGTCACCGATATCTCAATGCTTGAACAGGAATACTATCCCCTATATCGATACAAACAGGGATGCGGCTGAAATAGTAAATTCCGCATATAAAATATGCGCTAAAGAGGTATCGGACTGGGAAAGTGAGCGTGATGTTCTACCTCAAGAAATGCGAGAGCGGCAAAGTAAAGAGCTACGTGGTTTCTATATCCATATGATAGATAAGCGTCGAGCATTCAATGCAAGCAAGCACTAGATAGAATGTTAACCAGCATACTCCGCCGAGTGCTGTTTCCTTTTTTCAGTATTTCACTGCGGTACCTCAACCGTCTTTCGCTGAAGTGTTGGTACGTGCCAATTTGCCAGAGTTGTGCCAGTCGAAAGAAATCGCCGCTTAAAAACGCTATTAAATTCAACTAACTACGGCTGGTTGAGGTTTGGCTTCCTGACACATAATTAACAATTTGTGCTCTTAAACCGTTGATCATTTTCTTGCATAGGTATACTGTATAAAAATACAGTTCATCTGGTGAGGGCTATTATGAAAGTTGAATTAATCATTGATCGCGCTAAATAACTTATGAGAGGAGCGCTATCAGCACTGGAGAGAGAGCTGCTCAAACGCCTTAGTCATCAGTATGAGGATTGCAGTCTGATAATCCGTCATACTGATTCTGATGGTTTGAGCGTTTTCTGTGGAAATAAAGATGATAAAAAAAATCGAAAATATTCTGCAGGAGATACGGGAAAGCGCTGACGACTGGTTTTACTAACATTGCGCTTAATGGTGGCGCGCATTTTTCAGAATACCGCAATTTGCGTATCCCTTTGATGCTGCTGCCGACAATCTTTAATCGCGTCTGTACGTCGCTCGAAGGGAGAACAGAATGTGAGTGATTCAGCTTTGCAAACGTCAGAAGACAACTGGTATGACATTGTAAGAAGGTCTGACGGCTGCGTGGTGTTTAGCTTTCCTTCATCGGGCAGGCATCTTATCTATCGCGTCAATGGCATGGTCTCAATGCGGCCTTTATTGGATGACGAAGAAGTTTTTACTCCCAATGGCTTTGCGCAGTTTATTCGTCGTCTCGGCTATCGGGTGACTCCACCTTCTGATAATATGAAATCAACGGTCTGAACAGCCGTTAACCTGCTGCGCCACGGAGAAAACCATGGCGCACGAACTACAACTCATCAAGCAGTCCTCAGGAATCCTGATCCCCGCAACGCCGGAGACCAGCGATATTCTGCAATCAAAAATAAAACTCGGCGCCGTGCTGGTGACTGAGTTTCGCCAGGTGAGGAATCCTGCATTCCATCGCCGTTTCTTTGCGCTCCTGAATCTCGGGTTTGAATACTGGGAACCAACCGGCGGCGCTATTTCTTCGAATGAACGCAAACTCGTTAATGGTTATGCCAGATTCCTTGCCTCATACGGCGGCAATGAAAGCGCTCTGCTGGATGCTTCCGAGCAGTATCTGAAGCAGATCGCCAGTCGGCGTATCACGAACGGCATAAGTCTGTGTAAATCCTTCGACGCTTACCGCGCATGGGTGACCGTCGAAGCCGGGCACTATGACGCAATCCAGTTACCAGATGGAACTCTCCGCAAACATCCCCGTAGTATCGCCTTCGCGAACATGGACGAAACCGAATTCCAGGATCTGTATAAATCTGCTCTGGATGTGCTCTGGCGCTGGATATTGTCCCGCACTTTCAACAGCAGGGAAGAAGCGGAGAATGCCGCCGTCCAGCTTATGAGCTTTGCGGGGTGATGGGGATGAGAGAAACCTGGTTCCATTACACCCAATGCACTACCCAGCAGGCTGAAGAGCTCATGGCGGAATACCGGCGTCGAGGCATTAAAGTCGAGCGCAGCCTTAACTCCGATTACATCACCTGGACTGTCAGCGCTCTACTGCCTGAAGTCAACAAACCTCCTCGGCCTAGCCGCCGTTGGCAACACCGGGCATGGAGGTAAGGATGGCTATTTATCGAAATAAAAAATGGCTTGCGGCTGTTGGTCAGATTGAGCATTGCGTTCTGTGTGGGGCGTGGGGGACGCAGGTCGCTCACCGAAATGAAGGCAAGGGAATGGGATTGAAAGTGGATGACTGTGCGACGGCTGCACTGTGTGTTTGCTGTCATGACAGAATTGATAACGGAAACAAGCTAAACAGGGATGAACGCAGACAGTTAATGGATCGCGCGATTGTCCTTACAGTCATTGAAATCGCCCGACGCGGGCTGGTGGTGCCAGTATGAAGCCTGAAGTTATTGAATCCTTTCGGTGGCGCTGGTTACGACTGCGCATTTATCGCTACCGGGGATCTTTTCCGGTGGCATACCGCATCCTTCGCAATTATATCCGCATTGAAGCAAAACGGGAGCATCGAAATGAAGCTTGATTCCTTACCAAAATATTTTTCGCCTAAATCCATGATGCCCGGCGCCGTTCCATGCGGTATTTCAGCAGATACGCTGACGATCACTGATGTGATGGCCGCGTTGGGTCTGGCAACGTCAAAATCAGCGATAGGCATAGAGCTTTACCTGGCAAAAGCCGGTGTTCTGCAACCTGATAATATTATTTCCTTCATTAACGGACTTGCCATTCAGCGCGCCAGCCGGAATAAGCCTCTGCAGGCAATGTCAGAGCAGCAGCGCGCTGAGTTCTTGCGGGTACTGGCAGGATATGTTTTCCGGGATTATTCGCTAAGCGCTGCTAGCATAGTGACATGCAGTAGTTGCGCCGGATCCGGATTTATTGATGCTGAGATATTTACCAACAAAGTGACATACCCGGACGGGAAACCTCCGAAGTGGGTAAAGGTTACGAAGGGAATCTCACCATCAGACTGGGAGGAAGCGAAAACCGTCCGCGAGCAGGTTAGGGTGATCTGCAAAGCGTGTAACGGAAAGGGGCACACTAAAAATGAATGCCGGTGCCGGGGCCGCGGCGAGGTACTGGATAAGAAAAAATCCGAGTTGCAGGGGCTTCCTGTTTTTAAAAAATGCCCCCGTTGCACTGGTCGTGGCTACCCAAGGTTAAAGGATACAGAAGTATTCAAGGCTCTTGGCGTAACCGAAACTACCTGGCGCAGAAATTTCAAACTGTTCTTCGATCGGCTGGTGGAGTATTGCCATATTGAAGAATCGTTTGCAGAAAAGATGCTTGAGAAGGTAACGAGATGATATTTCATCGGGCTATTGCAAATCTGGCGGAAATTGGCTAATCTCGTATCAACGATGGGATGTTTCGCCCACGTTAAAGATATTTAGACCTCGCCTCGACGGGGTTTTTTGCTTTTTTGGAGTCGGGGCATGTCGCAATCAATAGCGGCACTTAATACGGACTCACCCAATTTTGCGGCAAAGATATTTATCTTTGATCACGCCACCAAAGAAGCGGCCTTTGGATTTAGCTTCCAGAAAAGCTTTGTGAGTTTTTGCTGAAACGCCAACGTACTGGTAGGTGCCAGAAGCAATAAACACTATCTCGAGTATTTTCTCTGACGGATAGTAACCTATAGATTTTATTTTGGATGATACAACCTCCTGAAAAAGCATATTATCTCCTTATCGCTCACATTTTGTGTACTCATGATACACCTGTAGACACTGGCTTGGGGGATTGCACATAACTATGTCAGTTTTTTATTCAGAGACTGTCGGGAGGGGATGGTGTTTTTGTGGCGAATCTTCCTGACCAGATGGACATCCGGTCAGGTCAAGATCCTCTTTGACGCAATATGCGATGCGAGACTTGTGGTCCGGAGCAGTCTTAAACAAATTCATCATGTTCACTTCAGCGGTTTTTTGCTTTTTGCAACCTGTTCAGCTAGCATCCTTTTGTTAAAAGGAGATGCCATGAAAAAAGTTGTAATTATAGCCTCAGTCATTCTTGTCGCAGGTTGCTCTTCTCAATCAAAACAACCACCGTCTGTAGGTTTGGCTAACCCTGCCTCAGTCTATTGCGTCAAAAAAGGTGGAAAACTCGATATTGTTAAAGAAAAAAATGGTGAAGTGGGCTACTGCAACTTGCCATCTGGTGAACGCATTGAGGAATGGGCACTTTTTCGCCGTGATAATCAGTAGTGTATAGCTGGTATCCTTTTTGTTGAATCCATTTACTCGCGTAACTCTGCAGATCCATCTCTTTAGAATGAGGGGCACTACCGTTGTTTAAATTTCATCCCATCGGAAGGGGTTAAAGTGATTGATTCTAAATCATTTACGTTTGTAATTTTCCTGCTCTCAGGCTGTAGTTCGGATGTTGTTATTAACCCGCCTGCGAAAACGGTCTATAGGTCAATGCCTGAAATAACCCAGTCTGTTACGCCATCTCAACAGCGTGCCATTATGGCTGGCGAGCGACCTGACTGGTCTGAAAGAACTCCGAACAATACAATCAAGCGATATTAATCAGTACTGTTCATTAAGTTAAGGCTGCCTAATGGCAGCCTTTTTCATATTCAGACTCAGGGGAAGCATCCGCTACGTGCTTTGTTGATAAATCGCAGTCTGTGAAGCCTGATTTCATACCATGACAGAAGCTGATTAAATAGTCACTTAATTGAATATGACCTGAAACAAGAACATTAGAACTGCAAGGTAAAACCAGTATTGTAAGTGGTAAAAAAGTGTATTTGTCATCTTTCATCCCTCTTCCTCAGTTTGGTTATATTCTTCAAGCAATAAACCAGCCATTTTTAAAGTTAATAAAATCAATTGATTATTGTTTGGTTGTGAGGACGATTGCACTCCAGAGGTGCAATTGCACCAATTAAGGACTTTATCAGTGCAGTTTTAACATCCCACCAGATAATGCGTAAGCGTGCAGCGAGAACCGTATTGACGGGGAGGTGTTATTCAGTTGGCAATGCTACGCGGCAGGGGAGCAGTTCGCTGACCCGGTTTATCGGCCAGTCAGCAATGACGTCAAGGACATAGCGGAGGTAGCTTTCTGGCTCCACACCGTTCAGTTTGCACGTCCCGATCAGGCTGTACAGCAACGCGCCGCGCTCACCTCCGTGATCCGAACCGAAGAACAGCCAGTTTTTTCGACCCAGGCTGACCGTCCGCAGAGCATTTTCAGCGATGTTGTTATCTGCTTCCGCCCAGCCATCGTCTGCATAGTACGTCAGGGCCGGCCACTGGTTCAGGGCGTATGCGAACGCTTTCGCCAGTTCTGAGTGTCGCGACAGGGTTTTCATCTTTTCACGCAGCCAGCTTTCCAGTGATTTCAGCAGTGGCTTCGTTTTCTGCTGACGTTCGGCAAGGCGCTGTTCTGCCGGTATTCCCCTTATTTCCGCCTCGATGATATACAACTCGCCGATACGCTTCAGGGCTTCATCCGTCAGCGCCGATGGCGTTCGGACATGCACATCGTGGATTTTTCGGCGGGCGTGAGCCCAGCAGGCGGCTTCCATTATCCGGCCATTGCGGTAAAGCTCGTTGAACCCGGCGTATGCATCCGCCTGCAGCACACCGCTGAAGCCGGCAAGATGGGTCTGCGGGTGGATGCCTTTTCTGTCCGGGCTATAGGCGAACCACACGGCCGGTGCCAGCGCTGACCCGGCGTTGCGGTCGTCGCGAACGTATGTCCACAACCGCCCGGTCTTCGTCTTCTTATTACCCGGCAACAGCACCTGCACCGGGGTATCATCGGCATGGAGTTTGCCATCGGTCAGGACATAGTCCTGAAGCGCCTCTTCCAGCGGTGACAGCAGCCGGCAGCATGCATCCACCCAGCCCGACAGCAGTGAACGGCTCAGGTCCACACCCTGGCGACCGTATATTTCTGACTGACGATACAGCGGGGTATGCTCTGCATACTTTGAACTCAGCACGCGCGCCAGCAGCCCCGGCCCGGCGATACCCCGCTCGATGGGGCGTGAAGGCGCGGGGGCCTGCACGATGGCGTCGCATTTTGTGCAGGCGTGTTTTTCCCGCACGGTCCGGATAACCCTGAAGGCGCTGCGCATCAGCTCCAGCTGTTCGGCGGCATCTTCGCCCAGGTAACTCAACGCACCGCCGCAGTCCGGGCAGCATGCCTCTGCCGGCAGCAGCCGTTTTTCGTCACGGGAGAGTGATGCGGGGAACGGTTTGCGGGTGCGGGTCTGACGCAACGGACGCTGCACTGTCGGGTCATCCACCCGACCGGTCAGAGCATCGCTTTCTTTCTGCAGCCGGTTCAGGTCGGCTTCCATCTGTGCGATGCGGCGGGAGACCTTTTCGGAACGACTGCCGAAGTTCATCCGGCGAAGTTTATCCAGCTGCGCCTGCAGCTTGTCTATTTCGCGCTCCCGGTTGCTCAGCTTTTCCTGCAGGGCGTGGATCAACGCTTCCTGTTCAGCCAGGCGCTGTTTCAGCAGAAGGATGTCGTCAGAAGAGGTGTCGTTCATAAGCCCGCATTTTACCAGGCTTATTCTGCAACAACCAGGATAAAGAGGCCTACAGCATGGTCAGGGAGGTCAGCAACCGCTTCGGCTGTCGCCAGTCGATGCCTTCCAACAACATTGCCAGCTGCGCCGGTGTCAGGAACACTTTGCCATCGCGGGCTGACGGCCAGGCGAAGCGCCCGCGCTCCAGCCGTTTGGTCAGCAGGCACAGCCCGTCTCCGGTAGACCACAGCAGTTTGACCTGACTGCCACTGCGGCCCCGGAAGATGAAGACGTGGCCGGACATCGGATCATCTTTCAGCGCCGTCTGCACTTTTGCAGCCAGCCCGTTGAAGCCGTTGCGCATGTCGGTGATACCGGCAACCAGCCAGATCTTGGTCCCGGAAGGTAACGGGATCATCACTTCAGTTCCTGTATCAGCAGAGTCAGGAGCTTTTCGCTGACCGTACCATTAAGGCGGAGCGTCCCGTGCCGGAACGTTACCTCACAGCTGATACTGAGAGCCTCCGGGCCCTCAGCGGTTAGTTCTGGCTGTACGGAGGTGGCATCGAGAGTCACAGGGAGTAGCTGAGGACTCTCTGAGGAAGGTAACAGCAGCTTTCCCTCACGCCATTGTTGGCGCCATTTGAACAACAGATTGGCGTTAATGCCATTTTCAAGCGCCAGTTTTGAGATGGATATCCCGGGTTCACAGGAGGCAGCTACGAGCTGCTTTTTAAACTCAGGAAAATAATTAGGGCAGCCCTTACGCCTGCCGGGAGTCATATTTTTCTGCATATCTGACACTTTGGTTCCCACTACTTATTTGGTGGACACCACTTTGTCGTATGCTTCAGATTATGACCAGACGGCTCTCGCTGGACGCTTACGATAATGCCATCCGAACTATCGGAGGTGAGGCCTATGAAAATGCCATACAAACAAGATTTCGTTGCTGCGCTACTTGCCGTCAGGGAACAGGGTATTGGTGCAATGCTGGCTTTTATTATGGCGTACCTGCGTGGTCGCTATAACGGTGGCGCCAAGATGAAGACGCTAATTGATGCGCTGATGTGCGCGATGATCGCCTGGTTTATTCGTGACCTGCTCGACTTCTCCGGATTGAGTAGCAACCTCGCATACATTGCCAGCGTCTTTATTGGATACATTGGCACCGATTCGATCGGCAATCTGATTAAGAAATTCGCAGCCAAAAAGGCGGGAGTTGACGATGCAAACCAGTCCTGACGGCATTGCGCTGATAAAAAAATTCGAAGGTTGCCGGCTGACCGCCTATCCAGATCCGGGAACAGGCGGCGTACCGTGGACTATTGGCTACGGCTGGACCTACCCGGTAGATGGCAAGCAAGTAAAACCGGGAATGACTATCGACCAGACGACTGCTGATCGGCTGCTGAAAACGGGGCTGGTGAGTTATGAAAACGATGTGCTGAAACTGGTCAGAGTGAAACTGACACAAGGCCAGTTTGATGCGCTGGTATCGTTCGCTTACAACGTCGGCTCGCGTGCGCTATCAACATCCACGCTGTTGAAGAAGTTGAATGCTGGCGATATCAAAGACGCTGCTGATGAGTTTCTGCGCTGGGATAAAGCTGGTGGAAAAGTTATGCCAGGGCTCACGAATCGCCGCACCGCTGAGCGTGATGTGTTCCTGTCATGATGGGCATCCTGGAGAAATACTGGAAACTACTGGTGATGATGTTTCTGGTGGCCGCCGCATTCATTGCCGGAAATGTCTGGAGTGATCTGGGCTGGGGAAAAAAGTGGGCAGAACGTGACGGCGCAGAGGCTTCACAAACAGCAAACGCGCAGACTGCCGCCCGGATGATTGAACAAGGGCGCATTATTGCCCGGGATGAGGCTGTTAAAGATGCGCAAGCGAATGCCGCCAAAGCTGCTGCCACTGCTGCCGGCCTGTCTGCTACTGTTAACCAGTTGCGCACCGAAGCAACAAAACTTGCCACCCGCCTGGACGCCGCAAAGCACACCGCAGATCTTGCCGCTGCCGTCAGAAGCAAAACAACCAGCCCCGACGCCGGAATGCTCGCCGACATGCTCGGAGATATTGCAGCAGAAGCTAAACGTTATGCTGCAATCGCTGACGAACGCTACATTGCAGGAGTGACTTGTCAACGTACATATGAATCCTTAAAGCAAACTAAAAGTGTATTGCAGGGGGATGAATCAAAATAAAATTCGTCAATTGACATAAAAACATGTTCAGTAGCAGAGTGTTACTGACTTACAAAACTATATCTTGCTATGTAGTGTTAATCATGCGTTAATGGGGCTCTGGTTTGTTACAAATTTATCTGAAGCAGTCACTGTAATAATTTTATTATTTGTTCCTATTGAGATTTCCTTGTCGGCTTTTTCTCTCTGATAATTTTTTTCGGACCATTCTGCCCAAGGGCTTACTCAAAAAAGGTAATGATTATGTCTAACAAAATGACTGGTTTAGTTAAATGGTTCAATCCTGAAAAAGGGTTTGGTTTTATCACTCCAAAAGATGGTAGTAAGGATGTATTTGTACATTTTTCTGCTATCCAGAGTAACGATTTTAAGACGCTGAATGAGAATCAGGAAGTCGAGTTTGGTGTTGAACAGGGCCCTAAAGGTCCCTCGGCAGTTAATGTCGTAGCCCTTTAAGGAAACTGTTATTACTAATAATATTCATTTCAGATGCCCTTGTTGCCATGGGTCTCAGTACAGAACATCATCTTTTGATGTCACAGATAGCAATCCTTTCGGCGCGAAATGTATTTTTTGCAAAACTACAATGATAACATTCGATAATATTGCAATGTACATTCGTTCTGGTCAGTCTCCATTAGATTTCAGAAAATAAAGTCAGGCCTCTTATGGGGCCTTTTTTATTTCTATGCGGTTCTTATTGACAGAGTGATTACGGGAAAATCATGAAAAAAGTGATAGTGTTTTTTAATTCAGAATCCGCGGTAGTAGTATCAGTAATGAAGGGTATTACTACAATAATGCGCGAGTACCCTAATGGGGAAAAAGCACATCTACAAGTAATGTCTGCAGGTTTTCCGTCTATAACCGGAGATCATAAGATTGTTTATGTTGCCTCAGACCGGGATGTTACTTCTGAGGAAATCCTTGAAGCAGCATCAAAACTCTTTAAATGATTACTGTTCATAACTTTATGAATGCAGCTAAAGTAATGAATGGTTGTTTGATTATTGAGCGAACATAGTATAAACAATATGCACTAACCCCTTGATTATTGAGCCTTTTCAAATTTTCGTTTATAGATATCATTGGTTGTCCAAGTTGTCACATGAATCAAGGGATCTGCCGGAGTATAGATGCCGTCAAAGACCAGAAGAGGTGCATAATGAAAATTGAAGAGTTAAAAAATAAAGCTGAAACGGATGTTGCTGATTTAATTGCAAAAAAAATTAGTTAGCTCAAAAAAAAGACAGGCAAAGAAGTCGCTGATATCCAGTTTACAGCTCGCGAAACAATGACTGGCCTCGAAGGTTACGCCGTCAAGATCAAGCTCATATAAATTCTCCCTCACACATCAGGTCGCTCAGGCGGCCTTTTTTTTGCTCCTCGTATGCACATTCCCGTAAAGAGTCGTTTTAAACAGGACTAACTTATGGCAAAACCGGACTGGGGCGAGCTTCAGCGACGGTTCCTGTCCGATCATGCCGCAACCGGCGTATCACCGAAGGATTGGTGTGAAGCGCAGGGACTGAACTACGCTACCGCCCGTAGATACATCAAGAAGCCGCCTGCGCAAAGTGCGCAAAAACCTGCGCAGAAGAAATTGCGCACTGCGCAGAAAGAAAAAAGCGCAGAGGAACTGGTTAACAGCAAACTTAGCCCGAAGGTAAAACGCTTTATCGCTGAATACCTGAAGGACCAGAACGCCACGACAGCCGCCGAGCGCGCTGGCTATAGTGACCCAAACTATGGTCGTCAGCTCATAACGAATCCTAACGTTGCGCGGGCAATTGCGCAGCAGCAGAAAGAATCGTTAATGCGCACACTCGGTAGCGCAGATGAGGTGCTTGCGCAGATGTGGCAACTCGCCACTTTCGACGCTAACCAGCTTTCACAATATCGCCGTGGGAGTTGCCGTTATTGCTGGGGATTCGGTCACCAATATCAATGGCGCGATGCTGTGGAGTACGAAGAGAAGCGACTAGAAGCGCTTGAGCGTAAACGTCGTGAGCCTCTCGATGTTGGCGGGTACGGTTACGATCACACCACCGTGCCTAACCCTGAATGCCCTCGCTGTAATGGCGATGGTATCGGCCAGCCATTCTTCGCTGATACCCGGAAGCTATCCCCTGATGCTGCTCTGGCTTATTCCGGCGTGAAGCTCGGAAAACATGGCGTGGAAATTACCGCGATAAGCCGCGAGCGGATGTATGAGGCCGTAATGAAACGCCTCGGCCTGGCTGACAGTGAGTTCGCCCAGCGCCTACAACAGATTGAAATCGAGCGCCGACAACTGGAGGTCGAAAAATTACGGAAAGAGCTTGCCTCAGATCCTGAAGATGATGAACCAACGCCGGTAGCAATCAATATCAACGTTGTGGATGCGAGAGTGAGGGAAGACGATGATATCGCCGACGCTTAACATTCCTCAGGCTCGTTTTCTCGCGATGGAGCACAAATTTAAAGCCTACGTGGCTGGGTTTGGTTCCGGTAAGACATGGGTCGGCTGCGGTGGAATCTGCAAGGGAATGTGGGAACACCCAAAAATCAACCAGGGCTATTTTGCACCAACGTATCCGCAGATCCGCGACATCTTTTATCCCACTGTTGAAGAGGTGGCCTTTGACTGGGGGCTGAACGTCAAAATCAACGAGGGTAATAAAGAGGTCCATTTCTACGCCGGGCGCCAGTATCGCGGAACAACAATCTGTCGTTCGATGGAGAAGCCTCAAACGATCGTTGGTTTCAAAATCGGTAACGCCCTGATAGATGAGCTGGACGTAATGCCAGCCAAAAAAGCGCAGTTAGCATGGCGTAAGATTATCGCGCGTATGCGTTACAAAGTACCGGGCCTGCGCAATGGTATTGACGTTACCACGACGCCGGAAGGGTTTAAGTTTGTCTATCAACAGTTCGCAAAGGCTGTTCGGGATAAACCTTCGCTCTCAACGCTGTATGGTCTGGTGCAGGCCTCGACGTTTGATAATGAAAAGAACCTGCCGGCGGATTACATCCCTTCATTGATGGAATCTTACCCGCCAGAGCTGATTAAAGCGTACCTGCGTGGCCTTTTTACTAACCTGACCAGCGGGACCATTTACCATCAGTTCGACCGAAAGTTGAATAACTGTCGGGAAGAAGAGCAGCCCGGTGAGTCGCTATATATCGGGATGGATTTCAACGTTGGAAAAATGGCTGGAATTGTTCACGTTCTCCGCCTGGGGCTTCCCTGTGCGGTGAATGAAATCGTGAAGGCATACGACACCCCGGACATGATTCGCATCATCAAGGAGCGGTTCTGGCTGTATGACGGTCACGACTATCGGAAGGTGCGGGAAATCTATATCTATCCGGATGCGTCAGGGGATTCCCGAAAATCCAGTAATGCCAGCGCCACGGACATTGCCCAGCTCAGGCAGGCAGGTTTTAACGTAGTCGTGAATGCGTCGAACCCTCCTGTAAAAGACCGTATTAACTCCATGAATGCCATGTTCTGCAACGGTAACGGAGAGAGGCGTTATAAAGTTAACGTGCAGCGCTGCCCGGTATACACCGAATCGCTCGAACAACAGGTGTGGGCCGAGAACGGCGAGCCGGATAAATCTGCGGATAACGATCATCCCAACGATGCTGGCGGTTATTTCATCGTGAAACAGTTCCCGATCATCAAACCGACAGGCAAATCAACACCACTTCGGATGTAAAACCATGCCAGATATTTCAACACCCAATCTCGACTATAACGACATGGTTGAGGCGTGGGACATTAATGATGCCCTGATGGGCGGCACGTTGGAAATGCGTCGACAGGGTGAGGTGTATCTACCTAAGTGGCCGAACGAAGATCCGGAAGGTTACAAAGAGCGCCTACGCGTTGCGACGCTGCTCCCGGCTTACGAAGAAAGCATTAAACAAAATACTGGGCGCGTTTTCGCTGAACCAACGGTATTGAGTCAGGATACACCTGACCAGATCAAAACTCTGGCTGAAAACATCGATATGGAAGGCAGTCGCCTTGATGTCTGGGCGCAGCAATTCTTCAGCCTGGCATTTCAGTACGGTCTCGCCCATGCGCTGGTGGATTATCCACGTACCAATACTGAAGACATTCGCACAAAAGCAGATGAACAGGCTGCCGGTGGTCGCCCGTATGTAACGATGCTTAATCCTCGGCAGGTGATTGGCTGGAAATCAAAGGTTGTCAGCGGAAAGGTTGTGCTCACTGAGTTACGCGTAAAAGAAGTCATTATCGAGGATGGTCACGACTTCGGGCAAACCAAAGTTGAGCAGATCCGCCATATCATGCCGCGCAAAGTGGAAATCTGGCGCCGCAACAAAGGTAATGGTGGGGAATCAAACTGGGCTCTTTATGAAGAGTGGGAAACCAGTCGCAACGACATTACTCTTGTAACGCTCTACACCAAAAAAACTGGATTTATGCGCGGATCTCCGCCGTTGCTAAATCTGGCATTACTAAACATCAAGCACTGGCAGAGCCAGAGCGAACAAGACAACATTCTTCACGTTGCTCGTGTGCCGTTACTGGTGGCATATGGACTTGGTGATGACCAGTCACTAACAATTGGTGCGTCCACAGCGACAAAATTCGACAATCGCGATCAATATGGTCTGGAATACGTCGAGCACACAGGTGCCGCTATCGACTCCGGCAAAACATCGCTGGATGATCTGGAAAATCAGATGCGCCAGGCGGGCGCGAAACTGCTGCGCGCAGAAAACACATCAACAAAATCTGACGACCAGACGCATGAAGAGCATATGCAGGAAAACTCGCCGCTGTACACCATGGCGAGTTCGCTGGAGGATGCACTTGATAACATTCTGCAAATCATGGCTGAGTGGATTGGTGAAAGTGATGGCGGCAATGTTGATGTGCGCACAGAGCTGGATGTTACGGCTCAGACGTTCGATTCATCTGCTGCTATGGCCGTTCAGTCTCTGCGACAGGGTGGCGACATTCGCCAGGTTGATGCCGTGCGCGTGCTCCAGGCGCTTAAATTCATCGATCCTGACGCGAAGCCGGATGACGTGATCGATGAGCTGAAAAACCAGCAGGTAACGCTGATGGGTGGTAACGATGGCAATGGTTAATGAGCAACTGCGTGACGAGTCCATAGCGCACGCTCTCTGGATTAGTCGTTACAGTACCGGCGTTGCCAACAGGATGGTGAAACTGCTCAACGAAAGTGATGCTGAACTGACGGCGCGCCTGCTGGTGGCGATGGATGGCGTAGATCCGAATAGCTTTACAGTCACGCGTCTTGAAGCACTGCTGGCGGGCGTGCGGGAGATTAACCGCGCAGCGATAAACGGCATGTTTTCCAGCCTGTCGACCGAACTGAATGACCTGGCGCAACATGAGGCGGGGTATCAGTTGAGTCTCTTTGACGCGCTGTTGCCGGAGTTCGTGACCGACGTTCATCCGCTAGTGGGTATCTCTCCAGACGCAGTTTATGCTGCGGCAATGGCACAGCCATTTCAGGGTCGATTGCTCAGTGAATGGGCTTCCGGTCTGGAAGCCGACAGAATGACGCGCATTACGAACACTGTGAGACAGGGATTTCTACTGGGTGATACAACTGAGCAGATAGCGCGGAAGGTTCGCGGTCACGCCAACAAAGGTTATCAGGACGGCGCATTGCAACTGAGTCGCGCCAATGCCGCCAGTATCGCGAAAACGGCGGTGGGGCATCTTGCGGCGACGGCGCGTAACAGCTTTGCTGACGCCAATAACGACCTGATGAAGGGTAAGCAGTGGCTTTCCACCCTGGACAACAGAACGACGCAGATGTGCAGGATTCGCGACCGCCTGAAGTACACACTGGATAATAAGCCAATCGGTCATAAGGTTCCTTATTTGCAGGGGCCGGGGCGCATTCATTTCTGCTGCCGTTCCACTGAAACCTTCATTCTCAAATCAGCGAAAGAGTTGGGTATCGATGTTCGCGATATCCCGCCAGCGGAACGCGCCAGCATGGATGGTGTTGTGCCCGGCGATACCAACTATCAGGAATGGTTCTCGCGCCAGTCGTTCGAGCGCCAGAAGCAAATCGTTGGCGAGAAGCGCGCCCGGTTGATTCGTGATGGTGGCATGTCTCCTGATGAGTTCTACACCGACAAAGGCGAATGGCTGACGCTGGCGCAGTTGCGTGAACGTGACGCGCAGGCGTTCAGGGATGCAGGGCTTTAATCTTCAATAAATCACAACAGGCTGCCTCCGGGCGGCCTTTTTTATGGCCGCAATCCGGATGGTGAGCGGTGCAACGGTCGGATGACCAAATCAAAGGTAACAACATGAAACTGAAGACAGTAGAAGTAAACGGTAAGCACTACGCAGAAGTCGATGCTAATGGCCTGCCGGTTTACGTGCATGACGACGGGAAAGAAATTGGCTTCGATGCCGCTCAGGCTGTCAGCAAAATCTCGGCACTGAATGGCGAGGCTAAATCCCATCGCGAGGCCAAAGAAACTGCCGAAGCCAACCTGGCCAAATTTGCCAAAATCGGTGACCCGACGAAGGCACTCGAAGCGCTGGATATGATGACCAAAATCGACCAGAAAAAACTGATCGACGCGGGTGCCGTTGACCAGGTGAAAGCGGATATCACCAAAGCGTTTCAGACTCAGCTCGATGAAGCCACTCAGCGCGCGACCACCCTCGAAGGCCAGCTCTATCAGGAAATGATCGGCGGCCGGTTCTCTGGCTCAAAATTCATCGCAGATAAAGTCGCAATCCCGTCCGACATGCTCCAGGCCCGCTTTGGTCAGTCGTTCAAAGTTGAAGATGGCAAAGTCGTTGCGTATGACGGCTCTGGCAACAAAATTTACTCCCGCTCTAAGCCGGGTGAGCTGGCGGCCTTTGATGAGGCGCTGGAATTCCTGGTGGAGCAGTACCCGCAAAAAGACCACATCCTGAAGGCCAGCGGTAATCAGGGTACTGGTTCGCGCCAAACACAGCATGCTTCCGGGCAGAAGACAATGAAACGTGACTCGTTCACCAGTCTGAGTCCGGCAGATCAGCAATCGACCCTCAAAGAGGGTATCACCATCGTCGATTAATTTTTTGCCAGCCGTCGGATGGCGGCTGGTGCCAGAGCTGGATAGCTCAACCAACCCTATATTTAAATCTCCAAGGAATCCATACACATGGCTAACACACTTACCGGGTTGATCCCGACTATCTTTACGGCTCTGGATACCGTTTCTCGCGAGCAGGTCGGTTTTATTCCGGCCGTATCGCGCAATGCCAAATCTGATGCGGCGGCGAAGGACCAGACTGTTACTGCACCGGTTGCGCCACCTGCAACCACTGTTGACATTACGCCGGGGGCTACTGCACCAAATGATGGTGACCAGACGATTGGCACAGTTGATGTCAAAATCACCAAATCCAAAATGGCCCCTGTCAAATGGAACGGTGAGGAACAACTGGCGTTGGGGCCAGCAGGGACATACAACACCATTCTTGCGGATCAGTTTAAGCAGGCTTTTCGCGCGCTGGCTAATGAGATGGATGCAGATCTCGCAGCTTTGTATTTCGCATCCTCCCGTGCTGTCGGCACTGCCGGTACTGCTCCTTTCGGTATTGCAGGTGATTTATCAGATGCGGCAAATGCGCGCCAGGTTCTTTCGGACAACGGCTCGCCGACAACTGATTTGCAGATGGTTCTCGGTTCTTCGGCTATTGCTAACCTCCGCGGTAAACAGTCTGTTCTGTTCAAAGTGAATGAGTCCGGTACTGATGCGCTTCTTCGTGAAGGTATCGTGGGGCGGCTGGAAGGGTTCAATATCCACGAATCCGCTCATATTAAGAAACATGCTGCGTCTCCTGCGACTGGGTATCTTGTGAATGGGGCAAAAGATGAAGGCGATATCCTGATTGCGATTGACACTGGTACTGGCGCCATCGCAGCCGGTGACATCGTGATGTTTGAGGGGGACAGCAATAAATACCTTGTTGCTGCCGCGACTGCCACGATTATCACTCTGGCCGCTCCGGGCTTACGTCAGGCGCTTGTTGATAATACCGCTATTACTGCTGGTGGTACCTACACCGCAAATATGGCGTTCGATCGTAACGCATTCCTTCTGGCTTCCCGTACGCCTGCAATGCCGCAGGGTGGCGACACTGCGGATGATGTGATGAACGTTACCGATCCGGTATCTGGTATTACTTACCAGGTGGCGCTGTACCGACAGTACCGCCAGGTACGCTACGAAGTTGGTCTGTCATGGGGCGTGGCGGCAGTGAAAACAGAGCATAGCTGCTTAATTCAGGGTTAATTATCAGGGGGGCTGCGGCCCCTTTTTAATGGAGGGTTTATGGCTGGACTAACCAAAGAGCAGCGTGCTGCAGAAAAGCTTACCGCTGAACGGACTATGCAAAACAATTCAGAGCAGCAGGAGCTGCAGGGCATTCTGGTTGCTATGGTAACTGACTTCTCAGTATTTCCCGGCGCGCCCACCACCGCAGACGTGCATCCTGACGAAGTGGAAAACTGGAAGGCGGCAGGTTGGCGCATAGAGGAGTGATTCATGATCACCTACATCACGGTAGCGGATGTTGATCATATCCTCGGTGCCGACTGGACTGATGCCAGTAAAAAAGAAAAATCCGTGAAAATGGCGAATGCCTGGCTGAACGGATTATATCTGCGGGTTTGCCCGGATGACATTCCTGATGATGTCAAAGAGGCTGGTGCGTATGTTTCGTCGGTTGCTGCAGCCGGAAAACTTTACCAGCAAAAAACTGATTCAGGCGTAGTGACCAGCAAATCAGTCGAGGCTAAAGGCGTCAGTGTGTCGAAATCATTCGCGGAATTATCCACCAATAGCACTGCATTGCTCGATCCTGACTTGCAGTTCGCTCTGGCGTTGCTAAAGCCATATGGCGTCAATCAGTCACAAATCAGGCTGGTGAGGGGGTGATGTGGGACTTCGTGACGAACTTCAGGCAGAAATCGCCGCTGCTTTCGACGATGACCTTGCCGACGCTGTTAATGCGTTCACTGGTTCCTATGTGATTCAAACAGGATGGGATCCCGTTACGGAAACCGGAGGGAAAACCACTGTTACGTATACCGGACGTGGCGTGCTGGCTGATTACAGCGTTGAGCGCATTGATGGCTTGAACATCCTCAAAGGTGATATTGAACTGGTGGCGCTGGTGAACGAAGTGACCGATAAGCCGAAAGTTGACCATATCATCGAAGCGCCTGACCTGGTTACTGGTGAGCAACAGCGATACAAGGCGATTTCTGTGGAAACAGATCCAGCGGGAGCCGCTTATTCCATTCAGTTGCGGAGGGTGTGATATGGCGAACGGGTGGAGTATCGACCCCTCTGTTTTTATGAATCAGGTTGAGGAAGACGTTGGTAAAAAATTGCGTTTTATCTCGCTTCAGTTGCTGAATGAAATTGTCTCTCGCTCTCCGGTCGATACCGGGCGTTTCCGTGCGAATAATCAGGTGAGTATTGGCTCTCCTGAATACGGCACCACCGATACAACAGATAAAAATGGATCGGCGACTTTTCAGCAAGGCAGCGCTGTTATCGTGCAAGGAAAACCTTATTCAGTCATCTACATTCAGAATAACCTCCCATACGCGGAACCTCTTGAGAATGGTCACTCGCAGCAGGCTCCGGCAGGTATCTACGCTGTCTCATTCCACGGTGTAACACAGGCCTACAAATGACCCTTACAGAAATTCGTAACGCTGTCATTGCTCGCATGACGGCGCAGACGGCTATTGCTGAAAGTGACGTGACATACCCTAACGACCCGACATTCGACCCGAAAGGAAAGGATATTTGGGCGCGTGTGACAAACATAGCCGGTCAGGCAGGCGCGACGGAAATCGGCGCGGGTCCCGTTGTACACAGAACGGGGATTGTCATTATCCAGCTTTTTGTTCCCGCCGGTTCTCACTCATTACCAATAACTCAGGCCGCCGACAAAATTGTTTCTTTGTTCGAGTTCCGGGATGACGGCGCACTGAGCTATTTCGCAGCATCAGCATACGAAGTCGGTGATGCCAATGGTTGGTATCAATGGAACATCAACATCCCTTACCGCGCGACTTAGCGCCAAATAACAGGAGGTAACCAGATGTCATCTGGAGCCAAAGTTCTTAGTGCATTCGTGCGCGAAACTACTCCCGGAGTGACCCCAACGGGTATTCCATGGAACCTTTTCAAACGCACAAGTTGGGGCGTTGGCCCGTCCCAGAATACCAATGACAACGATGAAATCGGCGGCACTCGAATGGCGCAGGGCGCTACGCTGGGAACGGTCGATGTTGGCGGCGATGTCGGGGCAAAATTCCGCTATGGCCAGCATGATGACTTCCTGGCTTCGTGTTTTGGCGCGGAGTGGGCGGGTAATGTGCTGACGATGGGGAATGACCGTATCTCTTTCTCACTCGCAACATACGCGTCGGACGTTGGTATTGCCTCCATTGTCCGCGGCGCGCAGGTAAGTGTGTTCCAGTTGGCGGTCCCGAATGATGGCGACGTTACCGCGACAGTCACATTCGCCGGGCTGGGCTGGGGCTCAAAAGCAGACGATACGAGCTACATCACCGGTACTCCTGCAGATAATGCTGGCGAACTGCGTTACTCGTTCAAAGAGGTCACAGCAATCAACCTGAACGGGATCGACGGCGGTGATGGTTTCTGTATCGATACCTTCAACATCCAGTTCGACAATAACGTCCAGACGCAGCGCTGTATCGGCACCGGTTCACCGTTTGCCGGGGCGAACATCCCTACTACCTTTACGCCGTCAGGTTCGATCACACTCTCATGGTCTAAAGCTGCGTGGGAGGTCTGGAGCAAAACGCTTACCGGCGCAACCGTGCCATTCAGTTTCACGCTGGCGAACGACGAAGGGCAGTACACGTTTGACTTCCCGAAAGTGCAGGTCGCCGGTGACTGGCCGGATGGCGGCAATACTGACATTATCCAGGTTCAACTGGATATCACTGCGGCCGACGAGTCGCCGACGATTACCCGCGCTGTTACCGTCCCAGCCACGGCAATCAGCGTAACGCCAGCAACTTCATCAGGTGATGTCGGTACTTCCGTCACGCTGACAGCGAACCTTACCCCGGCTGGTGCGACTGATGCTGTGCAGTGGGAGTCATCAGATCAGACGGTCGCAACGGTGGTATCGACAGGCCAAAAAACCTGCCAGGTAGACAGAGTCGGTGACGGCACCGCAACGATAACCGGCAAAGTGCGAGGCTTCACCGCCACCGCCGAGATTACCGTAACCGAACCATAAAATTTCCCTTGCCCGTTCCGCTCTGCATGGCGGCGCGGGCTTTTTTAATGCAGGAGCTTTTAATGATCATCTTGACTCCACGAATTGATATTGGCGGCGAGCGCTGGTTTACACCGCTGAAAGATATGAAACCCATTGAAGGGCTGAAACTACTCGTCAGCAGTATTGATAACGATCAGTACCGCTCGCGCAATGCGCTTATCCGCCGCCATATTGAAAAGATGGATGCCAGTTACCAGGTTGGAACCAGCGAATTTAGCCTGTCATCGATCGGAGAAATTGACTCCGCTGATGACCTGCTGATCGATAACTGCGCGCGTTACCTGCTGAAAGACTGGAAGGGCGTCGGTGAGCTTGTTGATGGCGAAGAGGTTCCGATTGAGTACACGCCGGAACGCGGTGCTGCACTTATGAAACAGGAACCAGTGATTTACTGGCAAATTCTGGCTGAAGCCGCCAGCATCGCCCAGGGGAAAGAACAGCAAAAGCAGGAAACCGTAAAAAAGCCATCGAAGCGCAAAAGTGGCTGAGTGAGTTCGGCGGGGAGCAGGGTGAAAAGGCAAAGTGGCGAAGGGAGAAATTAAAACTCCCGCCAATTCCAGAGCCTGAAATTGACGGTGTGACAGGGGAAATCCTCAACGCCTACTCCGTTATCTCCCGCTCCCGTCTGTATGCAGGGATGGCGGGCGTACCGCTTCCGATCTCACTTCATGATATTGAGCGCTTTCTTTCTGCCAGGCCGCTTCTCATTGATCGTGATGAATTTGACGCTGCGATATTTGCCCTCGATAACGCATGGCGTGAAGAGTGGGTAATGAATCAGAAGACTGGAACAATCGTAAACTAACTCAATCTCGGGCCTGTTGCTTAAACCATTTTTGCAACCAATCGCTTAGCTGTTAATGCTGAAATGGATGAGTAACATGCGAGTAATTCTTCTTGGGTTAGATCAGTTAGATTGGGATACAGCTCTCTGATTTTAGAAACAACAATCGGTGGTTCTTCAGGAAGAGATTTTATCAATTCAAGCGCTCTGCGGTATTTCCCGGTTGGTGCGTTAGGCCTAAATCCATATTTTTTACACATGATTTGCGAAAACCAAACAGCGATACCTTCCTCCAGATAAGATGCAGGATCATTTCGAGGGTTTAGTATATGTACAGCCTCATGAGCCATCTCAAACAAGAAGCAAGGCCAACCAGCTTTTGAACCATTACTGAGATGAACAATACATATTTTCTCCCCATTTATTACCATTCCTGAAGCTCGAGGTGAGTGGTCTCCATATATGATTGTTGGATTGATTTTATAAGAAGTATCTCGGTGACCAAAAACATTTTCAGCTTCCGCGATGATCATCATCATAGCGTTGACACCGACAGATAAATCCTCACTAGGTAATTTATTGGGCAGTTGAAACATGAAAACCTCCATTATTTTTTAGTTATATCGGCAACGAACATTAATACCTTAAAAAATCGCTAATGAAAGGCGTTTTTTCCGTTTGGAGATCGCAATGTCAGAGCAGACATCCCGCCTCGCCATCATCATCGACAGCACAGGCGCAGAAAAAAAAGCAGAAAGCCTGACCAGCGCCCTACATGGATTGACTGAATGGGGGCAGAAAGCAGCGGCCAGCGCCGGGAAGGTAACAAAAGCCACCGAGGAAGAATCGGCAGCATTATCGGAACTGCTTGACCGCATTGATCCGGTTAATGCTGCGCTGAATAAGCTGGATAAACAACGGCAGCAACTGGCGAAATTCAAGTCGAAAGACATGCTGGACGATGAGACTTTTGATGTCTATTCGAAAAAAATCGATGAGGCACGTAACCGTCTCACTGGATTTTCAGACCAGTTGAAAAATACTGGCATGTCTGCAAAGCAGACCGCTTTTGCCATGCGACTTGTTCCGATGCAAATGACCGATATCGTCACAAGCTTAGCCGCAGGGCAACCACCATTGATGGTTCTGTTACAGCAGGGCGGTCAGTTAAAGGACATGTTCGGCGGCATTGGTCCTGCAGCCAAGGCTATGGGGGGATATATTCTTGGGCTGGTTAACCCTTTCACCCTGGCGGCAGCCGCTGTTGGTGTTCTTGGATTGGCTTATTACCAGGGGAGCCAGGAACAGGACGCTTTTAATAAATCACTTATCCTGACGGGTAATCAGGTAGGGAAAACATCAAGCCAACTGGCTGATATCGCTGCGCGCGCTGGTGTGGCGGCAAACTCTATCACTGGTAAAGCGGCATCGACGTTAAATCTACTGGTGGAATCTGGAAAGGTTGCCGGTGATTCGCTTGAGCGCGTGACAACTGCCGTTGTTAAAACGAGTGAAGCCACTGGTATTGCGACCGATCAACTGGTGGACGACTTCAACAAAATAGCCGCCGATCCGCTGGATGCAATCACCAAACTAAATGACCAGTACCACTTCCTGACGCTGGCGACTTACAACCAGATTAAAGCCCTTCAGGATGAAGGTAACCAGCAGGAAGCGGCACGTGTCGCTACAGACGCATATGCAAACACCATGCAGCAGCGTGCAACTGACATTCAACAGAATCTTGGTTTGTTGGAAAAGGCATGGAATGGTTTGGCTGGAGCCGCAAAAAGCGCCTGGGATGCCATGCTTGATGTTGGGCGAGATTCTGGCGGTAATGAACGCATTGCACAAATTCGTAAGGAACTGGACTGGATCGATAACGCCGTTGGTGGGAAAGCTGTTTTTGGTGCTCGACGTAATGAGCTTGAGCAGGAGTTAAACATCCTGCAACTCACGATGACAGCTCAAGCTGATGTCAGTGGTGCTGTGTCTGAAGCAAATAAGGCTGAGCAGCAACGCATCAAAACCCAGCAGGAAGCGGATCGCGTCAACCAGCAGTTCTTGTCGAATGCTGATAAGAGAAACAAGGCGATTCAGCAACAGAAGAAGTTTCTGGATGCCGGGGCGATCAGTGCGGATCAGTATGCGAAAAATGTTTCTCGCATTAATGAAATGTACAAAGACCCAAAAACGCCAGCAGCGCCAAAAGGTAAAGCCGCTACTGAAGATGCAGGGCAACGTATGATTGATCAGCTCAACCAGCAAAACGCCCTGCTGGTTACTCAGGCTGAAGCAACAAACAAACTGTCTTCTTCTGAACAGGAACTCATCAAATGGCGTCAACAGCTTTCCACTCTGGAAACACGATCACCATCCCAATTAACTACCGCACAAAAATCGCTACTGCTTCGTAAAGACGAAATTACTTCATTGATGGAGCGCAATGCCCAACAGGAGAAAAATAACCGCCTGATGAAGGAGGCGACGGAACTTGCATCGTATCGCAGTACGCTTGAGATGGGGCTGGATAATTTGCGAGCCAGCTATGCTGTTCAGGATTCTGGTTTCGGTCTGGGTGAGAAGCAGCAGAAACAGATGCAAGAACTGCTTCAACTGGAACAAAAATATAATGCCCAGCGACAGCAACTTGATCGTGATTATGCAGATAAATCGAAAGGTATGAGCGAGGAGACGTATAACGCTAAATCACAAATGCTGACTGATGCATTAGGTCGTGAGAGGGCAATAATGCAGCAACACTATGAAGACCTCGACGCGATGAACAATGACTGGCTGGGCGGCGTTGAGCAGGGGGGGCGAAACTGGATGGATACAGCATCGACGTATTCTACCCAGATGTCTGGCGTTGTTCAGGGAGCGATGAGTGGCCTTGTCGATACGATGGCCGACGGGTTGAGCGGTAGTAAAGCGGACTGGAACGAGTGGTCTATGAGCGTTCTGAAGTCCCTTCAAAAAGTGTTACTGAACGCGATGATCGTAAACGGCATCAAATCAATGCAAGGCGCAGGTATTTGGGGCTCGTTATTTGGTTCAGCGAACAGCGGTGGATCAACTCCTTCCGGAGTCTATGGCAGTGCATCAAGTGGGCTGGATTTCTTCAAACAAAATGCTAAAGGTGGGGTTTATGACTCTCCATCACTTAGCGCATATTCTGGCGGTGTATTTGATTCACCAAAGCTTTTTGCCTTCGCTAAAGGCGCTGGTGTATTTGGTGAAGCCGGACCGGAAGCAATTATGCCTCTTGCCAGAACGCCTGACGGGAATCTGGGGGTCAGGATGATGGGAGAGCAGGGGGGAGGTTTCTCTGGCGACATAATCGTTCAGCAAACGATTCATGTTTCAGGAAATGGCGACGCTGCATTGAATCGAGCAATGGAAGATGCTGCCAGAAAAGGGGCTAGCGACGGCGCCAGACAGGCCAGACAGGAAATGCTTCAGGATTTTCAGAACCGTGGGCAGGGGCGGAGATTACTAGGAGTTTAACAGATGGCTGATGTATTAGAGTGGCCAGGGCCTCGCCCTTCATCCCTCCACTGGTATCTCGAGTCGAATACCAAAACATTCAGATCTCCATTCAATGGCTCATCCCAGGTAGCGCGCTTTCCGGGGTCCCGGTGGAAATGTACTGTCGGCTATGACGTTCTGGATGACGCTCAGGCCAGAAAAATTGAGGCAGTACTGGCGTCACTGGACGGTGAATATGGACGTGTGAAAATTCGCGACTGGGGGCGTGATGGTGGCTCGACTGCCGCCACAGTGTTAGTGGCGGATGCGAATCAAACAGGAAGTACCCTTTCAACTAAAGGCTGGCCGGCTAATACGATAGTGATGCAAGCCGGTTACTACCTGACTGTAAATTCGGAACTGAAAAAAGTGACTGAGGATGTATTCAGCAATTCCAGCGGTGTTGCTGTGATCCCTATATCCCCAATGCTGCGGTCATCTCCGGCGGCAAATAGTACGGTAGAGGTGCGAGAGCCATGGGGGATATTCAAGCTTTCGGATAACTTGCAGAGCGCATTTGATCGTAAACCGGGTGGGATAACGTCAATGACCATTGAATTTGAGGAGGCGTTTTAATGTTGTATTCACCATTTTCTGACGCCATGGTTGACTGGCTTTCCCGCGACCGGGTGACAGCGGTGATCGCTGCCAGTATTCAGTTTGAATCCGGCACTGTGTATGTGCATTCCGGTACCGGGACGATAGTGCTGGGTGGCTACGTCTATTACGGCATGGGACGCATGGGATCGATTGACGATGCCACTGAGACGAACACGACAAGCCCGACGCAGGTGAAGATGACGCTTTCCGGGCTCGACCTGTCGCTATTTGCCAAAACACTGAATGAACGTTGTGTTGGTCGCAATGCTGAAATCTATCTGGTTGCGATGGATGACAACGGCGTGGTGCAGGTTGCCGATCTTCTGTTTAAAGGGAAGGTAACTGGTACCGGGGCCACTGCCGGAGAGACCAACGCTCTTCAGTACACCATCAGTAATATTTTTGAAGACTGGCAACGACCTTTCCCGGATCGCTATACCGACGAATCACAACAGGCCTCTTATTCTGGTGACCGCATATTTCGCTATGTGGCGCAGATGGCTGAGCGTTCCATTTTCTGGGGCAACAAAAAGGATGCGCCAGGGTTTACTTATAAGTGAGGAAGCATGAAGCACCCTGACTGGCAAAACAGACTAAATGCAGTGATGAAGGCCGCTATTGAGCGGCCTTTTTCATGGGGCAAACATGACTGTTGCCTGTTTGCGGCAGACTGCGCTCAGGCCATGTGTGGCGATGACTATGCGGCAGACTGGCGTGGAACTTATGACAGTGAAACCGGCGCAAAGAAAGCGATTCTTACAGGTGGCGGGACGCTGGAAAAAGTGATTGGCAAATACCTTGACGAGGTTCCGGTGAAACTGGCTCAGCGTGGGGACATCGCCATTGTCGAGAACGGCGGGGCGAAGTGCGCTGGCGTGGTGTATTCCGGCTCGGTCTGGGTGCCGGGTGAAAATGGTCTGGTGAGTTTACGGGTTAAACCGCTGAGTGTCTGGAGGGTTCGCTAATGCCTGCTGCTATTCCTGTCATTGCGACCGTTGCAGCAGGTGCTGCTGCTTCATATCAGTATTACGGGATCGCAATGGCTATCACTGTTGCCGCCCAGGTTGCAACTCAGGCACTCACCAAAAAACCATCCATTGATTCATACCGTGACACATCAGAACGTAAACAGGTTCTTCGTGCAGCGGCCAGCGCCAAAACGGTTGTGTATGGACGTACCACTGCCGCCGGTACGTTGTTCTTTTCAGAAGAACAGCCCGGCCAGCAGGATGATGGTGAAATGTTGCACCTGGCCGTTGCTCTCGCAGGGCATTCATTATCCAGCATCGGAACGGTATGGCTCGGCGACGAACCCATCAGCAGTTATCCCGAGCATGCATCATTCCAGTTGCACACGAACCGGCAGACCTCTGATCCGTTCATGCTGTCGAACTGCCCGTCATGGAAAAATGACATGATCGGCAAGGGGATCACATGGCTACGTGTCTCCCTGAAATTCAGCGCAGAGAAATTCCCGTCCGGTATTCCCAATATCAAGGTAGAGAAATTTGGGCGCGTCGTATACGACCCGAGAACAGGCCTGACCGGTTACAGCAATAACGCAGCGCTGGTCATCCTGGACTATTACCGCAACTACCTGAAGGTTCCTGATTCAGACATTAACTGGGATCAGTTTCAGGAAGCCGCCAACATCTGCGATGAGGATGTGATCACCGGCGGCAATACCGTCGAAAGACGCTACACGATCAACGGTGAGTTTGACCTCAGCGAAAACAAGGTGAGCATTCTGGAGGGGATGCTTGCGGCCTGTGCAGGAGACGTGACCTATATTGCCGGTAAGCATGGTTTGCTGGTTGGCGCGTACTATGGCCCGGCAACGGAAGTGATCACCGAAAGCCAGCTGGCCGGTGATATCGAAATCATGCCGGAAGTCTCCCAGTCGGAGCGTGTTAACACTATCAAGGGAACATTCGTCGATCCGCAACAGGGATTTACTGAAGCTGATTTCCCATCCGTATCGGTAAGCGAGTGGGTGGCGGAGGACGGCGTCGAAATCTCGCAGGATATGAAACTGCGATTTGTGACGAGTGAGTTTCAGGCGCAGCGCCTGGCTGATGTGAAGTTAAAGCGTACCCGTATTGCCAGAACGATGAACGTTACGCTGAATCTCAGCGGTTACCGATATCGTCCTGGAATGTATGTGAAGGTCAATTTCCCGTCTATTGGCATCGTGAACGTTGAGATGCGGGTGACGGACTGGAAATTCGGTGTGCAGAACGGCGTGCAACTGACACTGAAACAGGAAACGGCTGATGTATGGGGTGATGCTGTTGGCAAGCCTATAGAGCGCCCTCCATTCACTCAGTTACCGTCCGGTGGTGTTGCCCAGCCGCAGAACATGAAGTACACCGTCGAAGAAATCGGTCAGGTGGTCCAGGGGATACTGTCCTGGGAAAATATCGGGCAGGTTGTCTATAACAAAGTCGTCATTCGTCGCAATGGCCAGATGGTGCTTTCTGTTCAGGTGCCGGGTTCTTTCACTCGTCTGACTGGGTTGCCAAGGAATACCTACACGGCGCATGTTTCAGCGGTGAATCAGATGGGGGCAGAATCGCCGGAAGCTTATCTTGAGTTCAGTGTTGAAGCGCCGCCGCCGCCCTCGCATGTTGATATTGAGCAGGGTTTCTTTGCGGTGACGATGATCCCCCGCCTTGCTGCTATCACCAACGTTTCCACCCAGTTCGATTTTTGGACATCAGGTGAGACGCAACTGTCGGGCACCTCAACTGAGATCGTTGAGGGCAATGCCAGCAGAGAGGGGATGGGCACCACGTGGACCAGCAATCAGTTGCAGGTCGGGCATACCTATTACTGGTATATCAGGACCATTAACGCATTCGGTGCTTCTGCATTTATCGAAGTTCCTGCTATGTGCTCAATGGATACAGGAAGCCTGATCGACCTCATTGATGATTCTGTTCAGAATTCTGAAGCATTCCAGAACGTTAAAGGCGGGGTTGATACAAACCTTGAAGGCATAATGGAAAATGCCCTCGCCAATCACGGCACGGTACAGCGTCAGTTTGAGCAGTACGGCGAAGTTAAAGCTGAAGTCATGACGGTTGCCACCACAGTTGCAAATCTTGATGGCGCATATGCTGAGCTGGCTGATTATGTACAGGCGCAGATCGGGCCAGATGGGTTACTGATGGCGGCTGTAAATCAGAAATTAACAGCCGAAGTGAAAAACGATGGCACTGCGAAAGCGTCGTACGAACTGAACCTTGGTATTGTCAGAAACGGTGTGAAATATAACACCGGGTTTGGCATGTCCATCGAGCCATCGGGCAGCACATATAAATCCACAGTGGTTTTTGCTGCTGATCAGTTCGGCATTTATTCTGGTAGCGATCCGGGAAATTACACCGCAGCTTTCTTTGTCTTTAACGGACAGGTATTTATCCGCGATGCGCTTATTCAGGATGGCAGTATCACCAACGCCAAAATTGGTAACTATATCCGGTCCACCTCTTTCGTTTCAGGGCCGTTAGGGGCAGGGTGGAATATCGATAAGAACGGAAATTGTGAATTCCATGGGAAATTTTATGCTGACAGTGGTCAGTTTGCATTTAATGGTGTGAATAATACGGTCGTTATTAATGGAAATGGTATCACGGTTAGTTTACCTGGTGGGGGGCGTGTCGTCGTCGGGAGGTGGTCATAATGCCGGAAGGAATACTGATTGATTATAACGATGGCAGGCCAGTGATGGCTATTACAGCGGGGCTTCGTGCCCCGTCGTTCTGCACATCGTTTTCTGGTTTGTCATCACAGGAGAGTCAGTATCCGGTAAATACATCACTGGTCGCTGGTTCTCAGGTGATTGTTATCCCCACTAATCCCATTTCCATTATTGACTTTTCCTATTATGACGTTGCGATGATGGGGAACGTAGCCAGAAATGGAAATTCAGGGGTGATAATTAGCGTGGAAACATTAGGAGGTGGCAGTTTTTACCCGGACTGGTCTGGTTATGTAATGGAAATATTATCCGCCCAGACATACAACGAAGGATTATTTGTTTCAAGCTCAACCAATTTTACTGCGATATCAAACGCCGCGAAATTAATGACCTGTGCATATACAGGGCGAATCACTGTAAATGGTAGTGCACCACTCCCGGTTAGCGGTATCCCATTTGGTAAGTGGAGCAACCCGAATGTTTCGGTTGGGTTTGATGGTGCGAATATCATCGTTCGTGATATCTCCTATTCAGGTCGAGATGATGTTGCCGGAAGTGCAACTATAGACCTTGTAATATTTAACCAGACCGCACCTGTTGGCGGTGATGGCATTACCATGACTAATGCCGCAGGACAGGTAACTTTCTCCACTCGTAAACGCCCGTTTGTTTATGACAGACAGCTTCAGATTACTGATTCATTCCAGAACATTAATAACGGGTTTTGCCAGATTACTTATACCGGGGTTCAGGTTCGTATGAATGGTGGTTACGGGAACTTAAGAACCAAAGGTGTGGTTATGTCAAACGGAAACGTCAGGTCGGCATACAACAAGGTTGTGGGTAACTACTACAGCAATGGCTGGGACATGACCAGAAACAGAAATATCACCATGCCGATTCTTATTTTACCCAATATGTATTGAGGAACCGTTATGTCAGCAGGAACATTAACCCTGACCAATAACTCAGATTTGGTCTCCGGGGTAGGCACCTCATTTTCTACGGAACTGGCCGCCGGTGATTTCGTTGTTGCTACCGTCGGTGGCGTTACTTACACCCTCCCGGTTAAGTCCGTCGAGGGTGATACTGAAATCACCCTCATCAGAAAATATCCCGGCCCTACACAGCAAGGTTCCGCGTGGAATGCAGTACCACGAGTCACGCAGAACCAGGTTACATCCGAGCTGGTGGTACAAAGCACCGAGGCGTTGCGTGGGCTGAACTATGACAAACAAAACTGGCAATCCGTATTCAGCGTGGACGGAAATATTACTGTCTTTCTGCCTGATGGCTCTTCGTTTTCAGGACCATCCTGGAAGAGTATTGCCGCCACGCTGAGTACACTTGATGTTGATTATCTCAATCAACTTGCCGCACAAATCAACCAAGATGTGCAGCAGGTTGAAGCCGATAAAAACACGGTCGTTGACACTGCTCAGCAGGTATCAACTGATGCGCAGACAGCGTCCACTGCTGCAACTGGCGCGCAGGGCTCAGCCACTGAGGCTGCCCAGAGTGAAACGAATGCTGAAGGCTATAAGGACCTGGCTCGTAAATATGCGCTTAATCCGGAGGATAATCCGGTAACAGGTAACGAATATTCGTCGTTTCATTATTCGGAGAAATCGAGAAAATCAGCAGAAGAAGCAGCATCACACAACCCTGTTGAGGCACTCGTTAAATCTCTTAACCTGTCAGACCTGGCGGACCGTGCAGCCGCCTGGCTTAACCTCCGCCCTCTTGGGTCTACTCCGCTGGCAGGAGACCCGGTAAACCCGTACGACGCAACAACACAACGCTGGGTTGAAAACTACGTATCTGGCGGTGGTGGCACAGGGCCGACCATGAACGGTGTGCAGAACTTCGGCGTAGGTATGCCGTCGCTTTGGACTAGCCGCGCATTTGTCCCAGCGTGGGCAGTGTTGTCCGATGGGCAGATCCTGAACCGCGCCGACTGGCCCGAACTATGGGCGCATGCGCAGATGCACACGCCGATCGATGATGCTATCTGGCTGTCTGACAAGACCAAACGAGGGAATTATTCTAACGGAAACGGATCAACAACTTTCCGCGTTCCTGATATGAACGGCGTACAAGACGGCTCTGTCCGGGGCCTTTATGGTCGTGGCGATGGTGGTGGTTATTATGTTCCAGGCACCGTATTTGAGAACGGCGCGCCGGAAATTGAAGGTAATTTACTATTAAGACAAGCGCGATCTGCGGCTTCGGGTAATGCGTTGGTTAATAACGCTATCGGAGCGAGCGGCCCCTTTGTACCTAACACCGGACCTAACTCCGCCTACGAACCCGTTGCGCTACACGCCACGTCGGCAACGTCCATTCAGATCATAATGTTCAAAGCGTCGCAGGCTAATAACGCGTACTCCAGATCGCCTTTCGAGGTGCGGGGTAACGGCTTTACTGGCGTCTGGATCATCCGTGCGTCCGGCGGTTTCACGGCGGCGGATACGTTATGGACAGTTACTAACGCGGATGCCGCTTTGCCGTATTCTGGAACATTAGTAAAAGGCGGAGAAGTTAAATCCGCCTATCGTGCCGGTGAGAAAACGGTGCACGAAATGGCTATGCAATCCGGCTATACGGTTGGAAACAACTTAGCTGAAGGCAATATTACACAATCGCGGTATGACGAATCCGGCGTTCTTGTTGAGGCGGAATCATATGGATTCAGGTCTAACGGCCTGGGTGGTTCAGTGATAACGCACATACCCGGGCAGACAAACAGTTTTGGTAACTGGCAGAAACTCATTTCAACGCAAAGGACGTATTTCTTAACTGGCGACACCGATACCCCGACCGGCGGTGTCGTGTTCGGGTTAAGTACCGGGCACGCTATAGCGGCGGCGGGGCAGTACGGACTTCAGGTATGCGGACGGAATAGCGGTATGTGGTTCCGTTCAGTAGAGGGAGGCAATTTCCAGGGCTGGCAGAAGGTAACATCAGCAGCCGTATGTGATTCCACGCTTAAGGATGAGATCACTGATACAGACGGCACGTTATCGCTGGAAAACATCAAAGCGATGGAGTTAAAAACCTTCGTCTATAAGGATGATGATAAGCGACGTGTACGGCGCGGGGTGATTGCCCAGCAGATCCGCAGCATCGATCCGTGCTACGTCAAGGAAGTGCACAACGGTGACGAAGTAAACCTGGTGCTGGACAGCAACCCGTTATTGCTGGATGCCATTTCCGCCGTTAAGGTTCTGGCGCGGCAGGTGGAAGAGTTGCAGGCCGAATTAAAGACGCTGAAAGGCGAGTAAAAGAAGGGGCCATTAGGCTCCTTTTTTATTCAGTATCTGAACAGTGATCTCTGAGTTTAAAGATCAGCAAGATACTCAGTTTCCACCTGTAATGGCCGATGCTGAAGGGGGAATACAAAAAACTGTAATATTTACTCATCCCCAATACTGATAAAACCTACCAAAATGTGGGTTTAGAGTAAGTATCACTGGATCTCTTATGTTGGTCTGTAGTAAATAAAATGAAAGGGCCAGGTTAAGGAAGGTAGAGGGATTTGCTTACGTTTTATGAGGTTGCAGCAATCAACCACAGATTGCTGGATATCAGTGATACATGGGCTGATTTGTGGATATGCCTTTACTATCTGCCTGTAGGAGTAGGAAGACTCAGGATGCTTCGTTACAGTGACATTACGGGAGAGATCATAACACTGAAAAAAATGGAGCATTACAAGGAAATGAAAATGTTAATGCCGCCGATAATCATTGAAATAATACAAAGACGCAGGAAAAAATATCCAGCGGATGATTATGTTTTCCAGAGTCATTCGAATAGGGTAAAGGCAGAGAAGAAACCTGTCACGGTAGTTGCATTCAATCAGGCACTGAAATCTGCTGCGTCAGGCATCACAACAAAAAGTGTTTCAAGCAAGAGTGCGTGAAAGAATAGTTATCGTAACCGCACCGTATGTAATATTTCAGGCTCGGAGAAGGGGGGGATATCCAGTAATTATTGTTTTCAAAGCAAAAGAACCATCATTGCAACAGCGATGAATGCAAGCAAGAGTAATCCCATAACCACTATGGCAAAAAAAGTTGAATCCTGAATGTAAGTTTTTTCTTCACCTTTCACAGGACCAAAAAAGATGATCCAGATGAAGATGAAAATGACTGAGATGACAACTGTTGAAATGAAAAACAGGCTCTCTCTCATATTTAACCTTTACTTCAATGGTAAATCACACCACAGGATACAAAGTATGTACCAGACCGTTACACATGACAGGGCGGTAAATATGATGAATTTCATGTCGATTACATAGCTATACCGATAATAGCATTAACTACACTGGAAGCCATGAATACCCCGCCAACAATGAAGCATGCCCGATTTTTTCTCGTAGTACCAAGTGTCAGAAGAACCACTGACAAAGCAAAAAATGGTATCGCGATTATGCTGAACGTGTTCATTCCACCCTCTTAAATCACTTATAAATGACTACAATTTTAAACGAACTTTTGTCCTTTTATTTTTGTAAAGCCCACATCATCAGATATGTCATAAACACGATGGCAAGTGTCATGTGCCACAGAAACTCCATCGATTTATGCTCCTGGTGTTGCGTATCCGCCAACGACAAACCACATAAGGAATGTCACAGCGACGATAAAGACCAGTATGGGGAAGGCTATTCCTATTCTCATATTTTTCCTGTGGTTTTGTTTGAGTCTTTCAAATCTATCTCATGTTATCAGGCACTATACCGAAAATCCATTTCAAATAGGGATAGTATTTTAGGGAGATATTCTGTATTTTCGTTCTGGTATGTTTTAATGCTTTATATGTGTTTGAAAAAACAAGGAATCGCCTACGTTATTGGAATAATAGCATTTTGAAAATAACAGATTATTTGTATCCAAAAAATCATCTGTTATTTTCTATCAAAGAATTATAGTTCTTCATAAGTTAAACCACGCAGATATTCATTTGCTCTATAACAACACCTTCAGTGCAAAGTATGCCATCCATAAATAGTAATGGAAATCACTCTCATTTGCATTTGCAGTGTGCCGCACGTCTTCTGTATGAGCATGGTTCTTGCTCTCACTTCATGAGACAGAACTTAAAACAGGAATACATACGCATACATAAAATAAATGATGAGGTATTAAAATGTCTTTCACAGAAAGATGTGGCAACCAACAACGTAACACCGCAGGACTAAAGAAGAAATTTTCTTATTCATTATTAATAAATTGCATCAGTCATGTACTCTTTGTAAACGACGCAAACGCAGTTGATAGCAGCAGTCAAAAAGATAATAATCGGTCCGAAGAATCTATAGTTGTCATATCAGATGGTCGTAACGGAAAGGTAGTGGACAGTTCCCGCTCATATACTGTGCCAGCCACAAGGGCGGGTACGAAACTGAACCTGTCTCAACGAGATATCCCTCAGTCAGTCAGTGTGATGACCCAGGAGAGAATTAAAGACCAGGACTTACAGGATGTCGGCGATGCACTGGCTAATGTTACAGGAATTTCTGCTTCGCAGAATGACTCTGAGCGCGTGGACTTTTACTCACGCGGCTTTTACATCAATAACTATACCTATGACGATATCCCCTCCACCCAGACGGGCGCGTGGAACTTTGGTGAAACGGACGGTGATTCAGCCATCTATGAGCGTATAGATGTTGTCCGTGGCTCAGCGGGACTGATGACTGGCACAGGAAATCCGGGGGCGGCCATTAACATGATCCGTAAAAAAGCCGACAGTAAAACCTTTGCCGGCAATCTGTCAGCAAGTTACGGAAGCTGGGATAACCAGCGCTACGTTGCTGATTTATCCGGGCCGCTTAATGAGTCAGGATCGCTGCGTGGCCGCGTGGTGACGGGTTACCAGGATCAGGACAGCTGGGTGGATCGCTATCATAAAAGGAAGAAGTTCCTCTACGCGACCATGGCGGCGGATATTACCGACAACACCACGCTGGACCTGGGTTATGACTACCAGAGCAGGAATACCGACGGGCCGACATGGGGAGGATTGCCCACCTGGTACAGCAACGGCAGCCGTATTGATTACAATCGTGGAGATAACCCTTCAGCGGACTGGACGCATTACAATATTCTGTCACGCAAGGTGTTCGCGAACCTGACCACCAACTTTGACAATGGCTGGCAGGCGCGTCTTAATGGAACACATGTTGAATCAGATTTTGACAGTAAACTGCTCTATGTTTCTGGTTATCCGGACCAGGCCACCGGTCTTTTTACCAACGCTGCTCCAGGCTTTGCTGGCTGGTATAAAGGCCTGCGCACACAGACTGCTGTAGATGCTTATGCCACTGGCCCATTTGAATTATTTGGTCGTCAGCATCAGTTGGTTACAGGAGTTGATTACAGCCGTCAGCGCAACCGTTATACTTACTCTTCTTCCATGCTTTCTCCGGAAGAAATTGGTGACTGGAACAACTGGAATGGTGATGTTGCTGAACCTGACTGGCCAGCATGGGCACTATCATCTGAAGATACTATCCGTCAGAATGCGGGTTATGCTGCTGCCCGTTTCTCACTTGCTGATCCACTCGCTTTAATTATTGGTGCACGTTATACCCGTTACAGTTCACATGGCACTTCCGCTGATATGGAGAAAAATAACATTACTCCTTATGGCGGCCTGGTTTACGACATCAACGAGACGTATTCGGCATTTACCAGTTATACCTCTATTTTCCAGCCGCAGACTTACCGTGATCAACAGGGGAATTATCTGAAGCCTGTAACCGGTAAGGACTATGAAGCGGGCATAAAAGGGGACTGGGATAACAGCAGAATAACTGCAAGTCTGTCTGTATTCCGCATTGAGCAAGATAATCTTGGTCAAATTCTGAGTGATACTTATGTCAATAACAGCAGTGAAAATGCTTATAAAGCAGCTAAAGGTGTTGTGAGTCGGGGTATCGATTTCGAAATCAATGGAGCGATAACGGATAATCTGAAGTTAACATTCGGTGCTACACGTTATGTTGCTAAAGATGCAACTGGTGAACGAACCAATCCTTATATGTCTCAAACCAGCCTGAAACTATTTAGTAGTTATAGCCTTCCTGTGTTACCTGAACTGACAGTTGGCGGGGGGATCAACTGGCAGAACCGCACCTATAAAAAGGCGACGAATCCATCAGGTCAGACAGAACGCATCCATCAGGGAAGTTATCCGCTGGCAAATCTGTTTGCCCGTTATCAGGTAAACAAAAACATCTCAGTACAAGGAAACATCAAAAACCTGTTTGATCGCGAATACAACACGAACCCATCGGGGGGAGTGGCATTCAATGAACCACGAAATTATTCAGTAAGTCTTAATTATAACTTCTGATTATCTTATGGCCCTCAGGGGCCATTTTTTGTATCCTATTTTAAATAGAAATTGATGGACACCACTTTGTCGGATACATCAGATTATAACCAGATAGCTCTCGCTGGACGCTTACCGGTGATCTGACATCGATTCACGTCCGGATAATATCTTGGTTTTGTCCCAACAATACCCCACATAAAAAATAGGCATTCAATAAGCCATAACAGGTTGGTTGAATGCCTCAGGGCGTGAAGCGGATATTGTTAATGGCATGATGTATGAACCAGTGGAGAGCCGATCATCAAACCTCATGTTAATCCATGCTGGAAATACTTTATCACTAGCCCTATAATGGAAGCGTTAATTATATATTCTAACACCCATTGAACCTGCCACCAGGTGAGGCAATTATTACGGTTAAAAAGGACTTAAGAGAAATTTCACTCAGCTAGATACCCACCATCAATTGGATATACTCCACCAGTACAGAACGCTGATTTGTCTGACAGCAAAAACAATATGAAGTCTGCTATTTCTTGCATTTTTGCCATCCTTTTCATTGGGTGACTATTTGTGAAACTGCGTACGATATTTTCAGGGAATTCACTCATTCGTGGGGTTTGGACATAGCCCGGCGCGACCGCATTGATTCGAATGCCTTTACATGCAAACTCAAGCGCTGCGGTTTGGGTTAAACCGATTATACCATGCTTAGCCGCGGTGTAAGGTGCCAATCCAGGAATGCCAACCAGCCCATTTACTGCAGATAAATTAACAATAGAGCCACCAGACTTCATCATCTGAGGTATCTCGTATTTTAGGCAGTAAAAAATGCCGCTCAATGAGGTAGCAATGACATTATCCCAGTTTTCAACTGTCTGTTCTGTTATGTCTTTACCATGCTCACCTGTTAAGCCTGCATTATTTACAGCATAATCAAGCCTGCCAAAATATTTGATAACGTCATCTATCATTTTCTGTACTTGTCCAGGCTGCGACACATCACATCCTATCCCCAATGCTTGTTGTCCCTGTGAAGATAACAGTTTCGCTTTTTGTTTAGCCTGCTCTGATGAGCGGGATACAATAACGACCTTAGCACCCTGTTTGTGTAATTGCTCTGCGACGGCTTCACCTATACCTGCGGTACTTCCTGTTATAATAGCAACTTTATTCTGAAAATTCATAATTCCCCCTATGAAGTAGAATTGAGTCTTACATCTGGGGAAGTATACAAATTAGCTGTGACAGTTTTTGTCAGTACTCTTTCCCTACGCAGATCCCTTCTTTTATTCTCCATTTTTTCAATAAAACCGTTCTGCTTTCCCTGTACATGGAATCCAGTAGCACAATATCTTCGATTTTATCAGTTCTGAAATGACGAAAATCATTTCTCATCTCACACCATGCAACCAAAAGCCAGCATGACTCCATATATACCAATGCGATGGGCCATATAATTCGAGAAGAGTAAACATCTTGCTTGTTACGATACGTTATTTTGATTCTTTTTCGATTTTTAATAGCATTACGAATGTCTTCGAAGAATATTTCATTCTTTTCTGAAGGACCGGTCAGATAGGATTGATTCTCAATAAGATTTTTTAATTCACCAGGAATGACGGCATGTATTTTGGCAAGCGCATTCCTTGCGGTGCTTTTGAAATTATAATCCGTATTATGAGAAACCCAATTTAACCCAAGTGTAATGGCATTGATTTCTTCATGAGAAAGATTTAAAGGAGGTAAATGAAAGTCAGACTTGATGATATATCCAATTCCTGCGCCTCCTTGAATGGATACACCCTGGTGTTGTAGCGTTTTAATATCTCTGTAAAGGGAGCGCACACTTATTCCTAATCGTTCTGAGAGAGTGGAAGCAGTGATCGGATATCGTTGCGCCCTTAATATCTGTAGTAATTCGAGAAGCCTTTCTGTTCTGGTCATGTCGAAAAATCCATCTTGATCCTGAGACTATATCTTAAAGCACCTGTCGGATAAGCATCTTAGTACAATGCAAACGTACATGCTTAAGTTGATTTGCTCCCCGTTTAATAATACACCTCAATGTTATGAGTCCATCAGGGGTGATGATGAGTGTATACTTCAGCTTCTAGCTCAGAGTTGCCCCATAGATACTTGCGTACGGGCAGCTTCGTGCAGTAGATATTGCAGCGCGGAGTATTTGTTGCAAATTTGTGTTTATGGATCGCGATGGGCGTCAGCCTGTCTCAAGTAAGAGGGTATGAATGTCGGTCAGATATGCCCGGAACATACCCCCACCCCAAAGACGGCTGGGGGTTAATAATAATGCCAGGCTGACCTGCCTGAGAATAACGTGGCGGATTAAAGCCGCTATCTTTTTATGGTTATTTTCGTCACCGAGCCTGTTTGAGCTTTATCCCCGGGAATACCATACATAGACACCAGATAAACGGCACCATCAGGCCCGGCGGTCAGGTGGTTTGGCGCATCACCCATCGGGATATTAGCGACCAGTTTACCATCCTTGTTCAGAACAGCTACGGTTCCGCCTGCGCGCGTGGCGGCGAAGACCTGCGACGTCACGGGATCCCAGACGACAGATACGCCCCCGGCACCAATGTAAGTATCAGCGAGAACCTTACCGTCCGCATCAAGAACCACGACATTGTTCGTCTCCTGGGAAGCGACGTAAAGACGGCCAGTCTCCGGATCGCGAGCGATGTCAGTTGCACCTTGCGCCTGAGGTATTTTCACCGTTGTACTCTTACCCGTTTTGAGATCAATCCAGCCTATCCATGGCGTATCGCGGCTGACGCCGTAGAGTTTCCTATCGGCACTGTCGAGGGCAAGATCTGTACTGTAAAACTGGTCGCGACCGCGGTCAGTTACGAACTCCATCTGACCGATATGTTCCAGCGTTTTGGTATCATATACCTCGATAAAACCGGTCAGCGCTGCGCTGACATAAGCCCGATTGTGAGCTTCATCAATAATTACATCGCGTGGATGTACGACCGACCCCTCCGGGAAGACTTTCACGACGGAAAGCGTTTTTGCGTCATAGACGGTCACCGTCCCGACGAGCGTGTTCGTCGCCCATACATGATTATGGACATTATCAACACCGATGCCGAAGACCCCAATCTGCTCACCCTTTTTGTCTTTAGGCAGCGTAGCCTCCGCTTCGACAGTCAGCGTTACGGCGTTCAGTCTCATCAGGCGGCTACCATCATTCGGGCCACGTGCAGAGGTCACGAACAGCTTCCCGTCGGCTGAAACTGCCGACTGGTAAGCTCGCTCACCGACGGGAATTGTTTGCAGCCTGAAAGCCTCAGTATTTTTCGGGGGAACAATTTGGGACAATTTCAACATGACCTGCGAAACGCTCGCGGGATTTTGCGTGATAACAGTGAGTGGGTGAAGGCCTGTAGCAGCATCGGCCGGAACGGTTAGCGGAATAGTGAGGTTTCCCTTCTCGTCGGCGGTCAGTGGTTTCGGTGTCAGGACTTCCGCACCATTCAGCATGGTGACGGTCGTGCCCGCCTGCAGGCTCTTAATCGCTATGACAGTTTTATCTCCGGGCTTAACAGGAACATCCCGTGACCCTGCACGGATACTGCCAGGGAAGGTAGTGGTGGCGGCTGCCCATTGGCTATCGGCGTATGCCGTTGTGGCGGTTGACATCGCAATAGTGGAGGCCAACAACACCGAACGGACTGAAATTCTTCTCATCTTATCTCCATAAATTGTATTGATGCTGCATCTCAACGCAGCCACAGGTTATTTCCCATGCGATGAGTCTTATCTTCCGCCATGAGAAGTCTGTCTTGTTATAAGCACATTCAACATACCATATTAATGCAAATAATTATCGTTACTGTTTTGAGGATGTCTTAAATGTGGGGCGTTTAATGTATAGCGGGTGAGCGAACTGGAGATTTTCCGTTAAGGTGACGACATTGTGCCTGAAGTGGACGTAAAAACTGCTTGTGCCAATTATTAAGTAATAAACCGGGGCCTATTCCCCTCTCTACATATTCAGAAGGCTCATTCGAAACATCCAGTTGATGTAGATAATTAGTGGTTGAAAAGGTATCAGGAATGATCGAAGAATATGCCAGTATTACTGAGGTTTAAATGGATTGAGGGACAAGAAGTGGGATCGTCTGAAACAGTAAAGAAAATCGTTATGCTGGCCATTGTGGTCAGCTTGGCAGTGGGTTGCGCGCCGCTACATCCTTCCGGCTGCCATAAGACCACGGCAACAGGTAGTTGCAGTTCAGGACGCTGGGATGATCAGGATGAATGGGGTGCGAAAGCGCGGGCAATCAGGGCGGCAATAAATGCCAAACTTGATCAGCCGCAAAACTGGAAGGGGAAAAAATGCAGGTTGCATATTGAATTTGCTCAGGATGGCACGGCTTTAAATATATCAACCAGCAACGGCAATAAAGCCTATTGCGAAGCGATAAAATCAGCAGCCCATAAAGCCAAATTTCCAGCCTTCAACAATCCAGAAGTCTATAGAGATTTTCAAAAATCCGGCTTCGATATGCGTGGTTAGCCCCATAATAGCCTTTTCAGTGTCAGCTTCTAGATCAACGCTGCCCTTTAAACCTTATTGACGGCAGCTCAGTGCCAAAGCGGACGTTTTTGTGCTCAATAAGAAAGGACGTTAAATTTTGTCCTGATTGACGCGGGATGAAAGCTCCTGATGGCTCTCTTTTCGTTCACTGTAGCGATCGGCAAGGTAACCGGCTTGCCCCTTGAGCAACAGCGTAATTTTAAACAGTTCCTCAGCGACATCGACGATACGATCATACCAGGACGAAGGTTTCATTCGCCCGTTCTCATCGAATTCCTGCCAGGCTTTGGCTACTGAAGATTGGTTGGGAATAGTGAACATCCTCATCCAGCGTCCAAGAATACGCATCTGGTTCACGGCATTAAAAGACTGCGAGCCGCCACATACCTGCATTACCGCAAGAGTTTTGCCCTGCGAAGGGCGAACTGCACCTTCACTTAAGGGTATCCAGTCGATCTGTGCCTTCATAACAGCGCTCATAGCCCCGTGCCGTTCCGGAGAACTCCACACCATCCCGTCCACACCATCTGACCAGACCACGCAGCTCGGTGACCTTAGGATGCGTGTCTGGCGCATCATCCGGCAGGGGTAAACCGGAGGGGTTAAAGAGTTTTACCTCCGCGCCCATCGCTGTCAGCAGGCGGCCTGCTTCCTCCGCGGCAAAGCGGCTGTAAGAGCGCTCTCTTACTGAGCCATACAGGATCAGAATCCGTGGCGGCTCCTGCAGGTGTAATTGTTCAGCGATGTGTTGATCAAAGCATTCAGTAGACAGGGCAGGAAATTGTTCCATTTTTCTCCTCCGGAGAGAACAGATGATTTCAAAATAAATACATATGATTTACCATATATATATTCTAAAGGGAACGGAGTGAAAAATGCTACAACCTGTTCAGCTTTTCAAAATCCTGTCGGATGAAACACGTCTCGCCATTGTCATGCTTCTCCGGGAGTCCGGCGAACTATGCGTATGCGATATATGCGCGGCCACCACTGAGTCACAGCCCAAGATTTCTCGCCACATGGCGATTCTTCGTGAAGCAGAACTGGTACTTGACCGCCGGGAAGGCAAATGGATTCACTACCGCCTGTCTCCCCACATGCCAGCATGGGCGGCAGAGACGATCACGACGTCCTGGCAGTGTATGCGGGAGGATGTGCGTAAATGGCTGGACAAATCAGCTTGCACCTCCTGCTGAGACAGAAAACACATTTACATAATCATATATAACGGAGTCTGAGATGCTTTTGGCAGGGAGTATATTTTTACTGACGCTGGTACTGGTGATCTGGCAGCCCAGAGGTCTGAGTATTGGCTGGAGCGCGAGTATCGGGGCTGTGCTGGCGCTGGTAACCGGTGTCATCCATATCGCTGATATTCCCGTTGTCTGGAATATCGTCTGGAACGCGACAGCGGCATTTATTGCGGTCATCATCATCAGCCTGCTGCTCGATGAGTCCGGCTTCTTTGAATGGGCCGCATTGCACGTCTCCCGCTGGGGTAATGGACGTGGCCGCCTGTTGTTTACCTGGATAGTACTGCTTGGTGCTGCTGTTGCCGCGCTGTTTGCTAACGACGGCGCAGCACTGATTCTGACGCCGATTGTGATCGCGATGCTGCTCGCACTGGGATTCAGCCAGGCGACTACTCTGGCCTTTGTCATGGCAGCAGGATTCATTGCTGATACCGCCAGCCTGCCGCTGATAGTTTCCAATCTTGTCAATATTGTCTCAGCGGATTTCTTCGGACTGGGCTTTAAGCAGTACGCCTCCGTGATGGTCCCTGTGAACCTGGCGGCCATAGCTGCCACGCTGGTCATGCTCCATCGATTCTTCCGCCGCGATATCCCGGCCAAATATGACGTTTCGCTACTTAAGATGCCTGCCAGTGCGATTAAAGATCCTGCTACATTTAGAGCTGGCTGGATTGTTCTGCTGTTCCTGCTGGTCGGTTTCTTTGTTCTGGAGCCGCTGGGGATCCCTGTAAGTGCTATAGCAGCAGTTGGGGCTGCGGTGCTTTTCGTGGTAGCAAAGCGTGGTCATGCCATAAATACCGGAAAAGTGCTGCGCGATGCGCCCTGGCAGATCGTGATTTTCTCGCTGGGTATGTATCTGGTCGTCTACGGGCTGCGTAACGCAGGACTGACTGAGTATCTTTCAGCGGTACTCAATTTGCTGGCAGACAAAGGTTTATGGGCTGCCACGTTCGGTACCGGCTTCCTGACAGCGTTCCTGTCGTCTGTGATGAACAATATGCCGACGGTACTTATTGGTGCATTGTCGATAGACGGGAGCACTGCGACCGGCATCGTCAGAGAGGCGATGATTTATGCCAACGTGATTGGCTGCGATTTAGGTCCTAAAATCACCCCGATAGGTAGCCTAGCAACCCTGCTGTGGCTTCATGTGCTGGCACAGAAAAATATGACCATCACCTGGGGATATTACTTCCGCACCGGCATAATCATGACCTTGCCCGTGCTTTTCGTCACTCTGGCCGCGCTGGCGTGGCGGCTCTCTATCACTTTGTAATGAGATACTGATATGAGCAACATTACCATCTATCACAATCCAGCCTGTGGCACTTCACGTAACACGCTGGAGATGATCCGTAACAGCGGTAACGAACCAACCATTATTTATTATCTCGATACGCCCCCGACTCGTAATGAACTTAGCAATCTGATTTCAGATATGGGTATTTCAGTACGTACATTGCTGCGTAAGAACGTCGAACCTTATGAGTTGTTGGGTCTTGATGAAGACAAATTTTCTGATGAACAGTTGATTGAATTTATGATTCAGCATCCGCTACTGATTAATCGGCCGATTGTAGTGACACCGCTCGGCACACGTCTTTGTCGCCCCTCCGAAATGGTGCTGGATATTCTACCTGAAGGTCAGAAAAGTTCTTTTACCAAAGAAGATGGCGAAAAGGTCATTGACGAAACGGGGAAACGGGTTAAGTAATATTTCCGCGTAATATTAACGGGCGCCTGTTTACTTCATACTGGTGTCCGCTCTTCGCTCACAGCGGATTTTTAGCCCTCGACACATCAGAAGGATCATTGAAGATGATTGCCCGGTGATCTGACTTTTAAAACTCGCTCAGGTGGGCTCAGTGTTAAGCATTAGGGAGAGTGGGCCACCTTTTGAAAGCGAAGAAATAAAGCGTGATGTAGTGGATAACAGGAATCGAAAGGAAGATCGCCATTGGCCAACCAAACCCGGCTTTCCTTGCCATCCGGTAGCACGGGAAGAATGTTACTACCCACATGATGATGAAAATTGATTTTGACTCGTTCATGTCTGCTCCTTGATGGTCCACTCAGGTGGGCTTACTTAAGAACCAATCCGTTTAGTGCATCAAGAATTTTCGAGACGTAACTACCGAAGACATAGGTACAAAAAGCAAATACAACAGTGACAACGGCACCTGTTGCTTTGATGGTGGTTTTCATTGTGGCAAGGCTGGTTTCGATGGTGCTAAGCCTGCTATCAATGGACTTAATGTCCTTCTGAAGAAGCTCAATATCCCGCTGGATATAACTCACATCAGATTCAAGTTTCGCAACTCTTGGTTCCATACCTGATCCTCTGCCGCCACCGCTACCGTAGTCATCTGAGGTTTCGTGGGGTTGAACAACTTTAAGCCGATTCTGGTTTGGTAGTGATACATCTTGAATTGTATCATTCATTGTTCAAATCCACTTTAAAGTAAGCTTTATTTTTATGTACTGCGATCTTATCAAGATAGATAGTTGCCTGAATGAAGTAGTGCCCTGGTTCTTTGAATTGGCAGTCACTTAGCTTGAGCCCGGCGGCAGCGGAAAGGTCTTCATCTCCTGGATTTCCCTTGGCTCTGAGCCAAAGCCCTTTTTTAGATATTGGCTCATCTAAGTCGCTATCATCTTTGTAGATCTCGTATGTAATCCAGTACGCCGTATTATGCGAAAACCCAAGAAAATAGGCGTGAAAATTAATATCCAAAGTGAAAGGGAACGATGGTGAGTCATAGACAAGAAGGGCTGTAGCAGTGTCATGCTGACCGTCTTTCCGGCTTGGGTATAAAAACGCTACTTTTTCTTTGCTCATTTTTCCTTTCCGTAAATGCCTTTGAGCGTCTCTGGGATTAGGTGGGTTTTTTGTTACATCCCATCAGCTTCACGAGAAATGTCGAACAGAACATTGATTGCTAGCAGGTAGGCATTATCAACTACGCCATAGGTGCCTCTTGTAATAACGTTCGTGTGCCGACCAAGGGCATTTTCCATGTATGAAATTAGTTCTTTATTACAGTGCTCACTTCGGTGATCTAGCAGGTGGAGGCCAATGATAAAATGTCCATATTTTTCAAACATAGTGTTGATAAATTTCTCGTCCTCGGAGAGGTCAAAGAATTCATCAATCGAAAGAGGTCGGTTAAGTTGTTCGAGTCGAGTCAGTTCTCTGGATAGCCACTGACATCCATTGCGTAATTGCTCTGCGGTCAATTTCATAGAAAGCCCTTATTAGTTAGTCAATAGTCCTTCAGCACGCCGTCAATTGCTTTATCTATGGCGTGCCTTAGCTTGTCTCCCAGCGGGTCATCGGGAGAGTGCTTCCCGAATAACGCGTCCTCAAGAATTTGCACGATCTCAGAGTTCATTGATCTTCCATTTTGTTTGGCGCGTTCCGCTATTGCATCACGCATACCATCAGGCAATCTTACGTTGAATCGGTCCATTTCTTGGCTCGGGAATTTACTCATCATCAAAAACCTATGATACAAACTTGTATCATCATAGCACCTACTTGACACTATTATAAATAGTGTTAAATTGGTTGTAGAACCAAGTTGGTTCTATGGCTAAAGGGGATAGAAATGGGAAATGTAAGTTATTCAGGGCGTAAAAGTGAGAGTTTCCAACTGCGGCTTCCTGAACAAATGAAAGAAGAGATCCGCCGCTTGGCAGAAATGGACGGTATCTCGATTAACTCTGCGATTGTGCAGCGGTTGGCTAAAAGCTTGCGTGAGGACATGGCTAATGGCCATTAAAAAGAGTGAAGCCCCAACTACGGCAATAGTCAGGGCTTCGGTATCAACATATCTGCAAAGGAAATATTGACATGGCGAGTATAACAACTGGAAATCTGGCTATCAACGTCCCATTCTACGGTTCTGCTCTGTACGTGATCAACCATAATGGCGAGCCGTACACACCGATGAAGCCAATCGTTGAAGGCATGGGGATGGACTGGAAAAGTCAGTTTATTAAGATAAAGCAGCGTTTTTCTAAAGGTATGGTGGAAATCACCATACCCACCACTGGCGGTACTCAAAAGATGATTTGCCTTGCCCTTCGAAAACTGGCCGCCTGGATGAACACTATCAGTCCTAACAAAGTTCGGCCAGAGATCCGCGACCAGGTGATCCGTTATCAGGAAGAGTGCGACGATGTTCTCTATGACTACTGGACGAAAGGGCAAGCTGTTAACCCGCACAAGTCAGAAACAACGGCTGACGATCGCACCCCATTGCGCGGTCTGGTAAACCGCATTATGGGCAAAACAGGCATTCATTATCAGCCGCTTTACAAGATGATCCACCGTGAGTTCGGCGTTAACCACATTGACGAGTTGACGGCAAAGCAGGTTGCGGAGGCTATGGAGTATCTTGCAGGGAAAGCCCTGGAAGGTGAATTTCTACCGAAAGGGCAGAATCTGAACTCACTTCCTTCTGCAATGCCCCAGCAGGGACCGGGTAGAGTGCTGTTGCATTTGGATGAAAAAGGAGTGGTCCAAGGCTCATACCCGTTATATGAAGATCAGGTTGTCATGTCATTCGATGCCTTCGTTAGCTATTTCAGGAAAAAGGACTGGATAGTAGCTCCGAAGGATGAGGTTATGAATAGCCTTGCGGGGGCTGTGCTGAAAATTCAGTAATTCTTCGCAACCATGCCGATTCTACATAACCCTGCTTCGGCGGGGTTTTTATTGGTTTTTGGTATGGATTTTGGGGGCAAATTTGGGGGCAAATAGTAGGTTAGGGGCAACTTTAGGTGCGATAAAATACCTGATATTCTCTGTTATCGTCTGATTAAGTCCATTTCAACATATTGATATTGTTATAAATGCATGTTTTAAAAGCTGTTTGTTTTTTATGTACGCAGTTTAACGCTGATTATGGTGTTGCGGGGATAAACATTTCGTAAACCGGGAAAAGGGAAGTGCCGAAGGGCGGTATGAGCCATGCGCGGAAGTCGGCCCGGTGACGTCGCGCCACCGGGCAAGGGATTACTTCAGCTCATCCACCATGGTGATGGCGCGACCAATATAATTGGCCGGAGTCATGGCTTTCAGGCGGGTTTTCTCGTCGTCCGGCAGCGGCAGACTGTCGATGAATTGCTTCATGCCTTCCGCGTCGACACGCTTACCACGGGTTAGCTCTTTCAGCTTCTCGTACGGTTTTTCAATACCGTAACGACGCATCACGGTCTGGATCGGCTCTGCCAGTACTTCCCAGTTATGATCCAGCTCGTCCAGCAAACGGTCGCGGTTCACTTCCAGTTTGCTCACCCCTTTCAGCGTGGACTGATAGGCGATCAGCGCATAGCCGATACCCACGCCCAGGTTACGCAGAACGGTGGAGTCCGTCAGATCGCGCTGCCAGCGGGAAACCGGCAGTTTGCTCGCCAGATGCTGCAGTACCGCATTAGACAGCCCCAGGTTACCCTCGGAGTTTTCGAAGTCGATAGGGTTCACTTTATGCGGCATGGTGGAAGAACCAATTTCGCCGGCAATGGTTTTCTGCTTGAAGTGGTTCAGCGCGATGTAACCCCAGACGTCACGATCGAAGTCGATCAGAATGGTGTTAAAGCGGGCGATGCAGTCAAACAGTTCGGCGATATAGTCGTGCGGCTCGATCTGCGTGGTGTACGGGTTCCACTGAATACCCAGCGAGGTGACGAACTCTTCGCTGAACTGATGCCAGTCCACTTCCGGATAGGCGGCGATATGGGCGTTATAGTTACCGACGGCGCCGTTGATTTTGCCGAGGATTTCGGCCTGGTTAAGCTGACGGAACTGACGTTCCATACGATAAGCGACGTTAGCCATCTCTTTACCCAGCGTTGACGGCGTAGCCGGCTGGCCGTGGGTGCGGGAGAGCAGGGGAATATCGCGATACTGCACGGACAGATCTTTGACCGCGTCGATCAGTTGACGCCAGTAAGGCAGCACCACTTCATCGCGGGCGGTTTTCAGCATCAGCGCGTGAGACAGGTTGTTGATGTCTTCCGAGGTGCAGGCGAAGTGAATGAATTCAGAAACGGCATGCAGTTCCGGTACATTCGCCACTTTTTCTTTCAGGAAATACTCAACCGCCTTGACGTCGTGGTTGGTGGTGCGCTCGATAGTTTTAATACGCGCGGCATCTTCTTCATTGAAGTTCGCGACGATAGCATCGAGGAAACCGATTGCGTCGGCAGCAAAAGCAGGAACTTCCTTGATCGCTGCGTGCGCGGCCAGTTTTTGCAGCCAGCGTACTTCTACCTGTACACGGTATTTCAGCAAACCGTATTCGCTGAAAATCCCGCGCAGCGCGCTGACTTTATCGCCGTAGCGTCCATCGACAGGGGAAACGGCGGTCAGTGAGGATAATTCCATAGATCACAACTCCGGGGTTAAATGAGCAAGAATTTGTTTTGCCTGAGTGGTCAGGCGATGACGAGAAAACATTAACTGCAGACGGCCGCCGCCAACCTGGTGCCAGAGCACCGCGGCGCGAATGCCGGCCAGAAGCGAGGCGCGAACCTTGGCCTGTACCTGTGGGCTCTGCAATACGGCAGGGGAACCGGTCACCTGAATGCGTGGACCGAGCGGACTGATGACATCGACATAAATACCGGCCATCGCGCTCATCAGCGTTTCGGATTGCAGATCAAAGTGATCGAGCTGGCGTTGCAGGCCGTTGATCCGCTCGCCCAGCGTGTCAAGCGCGCCTTTGGCGGCGGTGAGTTTACGCTCGAGTACCATCAGACTCAGCGTGTAGCGGGTCAGTTCCGCGTTCAGCCCCTGACGGCTGCTGGCATTCAGCACGCCGAGCAGGGTTTCCAGACCGAGGCGCAGATTCGCCTCGCTGCCGCCGAACACGCCCAGCGTTGAGCTGGGGTTCATATCGATAACGCTGTTCAGTGAGACGTGGAGCGCATCGGCATCACAATGTCCCTGGTGCGCCAGTTGTTGCACCAGGCGTGCTGACTGGCAGATCCCAGCCAGTGCGAGGGTGATGTCATAATAATTCTTTGCCACGGTCACTGCTTCCTTGTATCAGTCTGTTAAGAATAATTATACCGGCAGGGGCAGTCGCTGCTCGATAATACCGCCGCCGAGGCATACTTCGCCGCTGTAAAAGACCGCTGACTGGCCCGGAGTGACGGCGGCAACCGGCTCGTCAAACATCACTTCAACGCGTTCGGCGTCCAGCGCTTTGACGGTGCACGGAATATCCGTCTGGCGGTAGCGGGTTTTCACTGTGCAACGCATCGTGCCGGTGAACGGCAGGCGATCAACCCAGTGCAGTTGCTGCGCAATCAGGCCGACGGACATCAGCCGCGGATGTTCATGACCCTGAGCGACCACCAGAACGTTGTTCTCAACGTCTTTATCCACCACGTACCACGGATCCTCCGTTCCTTCTTTGGTACCGCCGATGCCCAGACCTTTACGCTGACCCAGCGTGTGGTACATCAGCCCCTGATGCTGGCCAATCTCTTCGCCATCCACGGTAATGATTTTACCCGGTTGCGCTGGCAAATAACGGCCCAGAAACTCGCGGAACTTACGTTCGCCAATGAAGCAAATGCCGGTAGAATCTTTTTTCTTCGCGGTGACCAGCCCCAGGTCTTCGGCAATTTTGCGCACCTGCGGTTTTTCCAGCTCGCCGACCGGGAACAGACTTTGTGCGATCTGCTCATGGCCCAGCGTGTAGAGGAAGTAGCTCTGGTCTTTGTTGCCATCTAACCCGCGCAGCAGTCGGCTTTTGCCGTCGACGTCCGCCCGACGGACGTAATGTCCAGTGGCGATGTAGTTTGCGCCCAGATCTTCTGCGGCGAACTCCAGGAAGGCTTTAAATTTGATCTCTTTATTGCACAGAATATCCGGATTCGGCGTACGGCCCGCTTTGTACTCTTCAAGGAACAGTTCAAAGACGTTATCCCAGTATTCAGCCGCAAAGTTTACGGTGTGCAGTTCAATGCCGAGCTTGTCGCAGACGGCCTGCGCGTCGGCCAGATCGGCTGCCGCTGTGCAATATTCCTCACCGTCGTCCTCTTCCCAGTTCTTCATGAACAGGCCTTCTACCTGATAACCCTGTTGTTGCAACAGCCAGGCGGAAACGGAGGAATCGACACCGCCGGACATGCCGACGATCACTTTTTTTGGGCTTTCTGACATTGGAATACTCACGACATTGAACTTCAAGGCGGCGTATTCTATCACGCACCCCTTTTAGTTGACACCCTCTGTAAACGGCCAGTTAAATTCGCCGATCATCTCCAGCGGGTAACGCACGCCATTTTGATAGCAACGAATACTTTCGGCAACCAGCGGAGAACGCAGGTTTGGGGCAGTAAGGATGGTGTCGGCACTTACCCACCGGCAGCAGTCGATATCGCTGTCATGGGGTTCGGTGTCGCACATATTGGCAAGTTCAATAGAAAACAGGAAACGCAAAAAAGGCGTATTGTCCGGCGCAATCCATTGATGCATGCGAATGAAGTGCTGAGGCTGAGCCTCGATGCCGGTCTCTTCCCACAGCTCGCGCGTGGCGGCCTGCACCAGCGTCTCATCGGCTTCCAGATGCCCGGCGGGCTGATTCCACAGCGCTTTGCCGTTGATAGTCTCTTCAACGATTAAAAACTTGTCCTCTGCATGGACGATGCAGGCGACCGTGACGTGCGGTTTGAACATGATTTATCCTTTCTTTTGATCAGTGACATCCTGCCATTCACCGTTGGCCAGGTTTTCCAGGCTGTAATCACCCATCGCGTAGCGGATCAGGCGCAGCGTGGGGAAGCCAACGTGCGCGGTCATTCGTCGCACCTGGCGGTTACGGCCTTCATATAAGGTCACTTTCAGCCAACGGGTGGGGATGTTTTTTCGCTCGCGAATGGGCGGATTGCGCGGCCACAGCCACTCAGGCTCCGCGACCAGCTCAATACCGGCGGGCAGGGTGGGGCCATCGTTCAGCGTCACGCCATTGCGCAACGCTTCCAGCGCCTCCGCTGTCGGTTCGCCTTCCACCTGTACATAGTAAATTTTCCCGGTACGCTTGCCGGGTTGTGTCAGACGCGCCTGCAATGCGCCGTCATTGGTGAGCACCAGTAACCCTTCGCTGTCTCTGTCGAGACGACCTGCGGCATACACGCCCTGCACAGGAATAAAATCTTTTAACGTGCGGCGTCCGGCCTCGTCGGTAAATTGTGGCAAAACATCGTAAGGTTTATTGAACAAAACCACGCGTTTTGGCTGGTTTTCTTTCCGGGGCTTAGTGACTTGTCGTTGGCTGAATCGCTCAACCCGGTGATTTCTAAAAGAAGTTTTTTGCATGGTATTTTCAGATCTTATCAATTGCCGCATTATAGCCTAATAACGAGTGTCTTTCATGGCAGCGAACATTAGGGTAGTATTGACATGCTCATTACAAAACATTAACAAAAAATTGCTCTAACGCAGTCGTGCAGCAGGACGCAAAGGCACATGCAGCGCGATGACAGACGAGCAAACCAGAAGCGCTCGAAGGAGAGGTGAATGGAAAGCAAAGTAGTTGTTCCGGCGGAAGGTAAGAAGATCACCCTGCAAAACGGCAAACTCAACGTTCCTGAGAATCCGATTATCCCGTTTATCGAAGGCGACGGTATCGGTGTTGACGTAACCCCTGCCATGCTGAAAGTGGTCGATGCCGCTGTCGAGAAAGCCTATAAAGGCGAGCGTAAAATCTCCTGGATGGAAATTTACACCGGTGAGAAATCTACCCAGGTATACGGTCAGGACGTCTGGCTGCCGACAGAAACCCTGGATCTGATTCGTGACTACCGCGTGGCGATTAAAGGCCCGCTGACTACCCCAGTCGGTGGCGGTATTCGCTCTCTGAACGTTGCGCTGCGTCAGGAACTTGACCTGTACGTCTGCCTGCGTCCTGTTCGTTACTATCAGGGCACCCCAAGCCCGGTTAAACATCCGGAACTGACCGACATGGTGATCTTCCGTGAAAACTCAGAAGACATCTACGCCGGTATCGAGTGGAAAGCGGACTCTGCAGATGCAGAAAAAGTGATCAAATTCCTGCGTGAAGAGATGGGCGTGAAGAAAATTCGCTTCCCTGAACACTGCGGTATCGGTATCAAACCGTGCTCTGAAGAAGGGACCAAGCGTCTGGTTCGCGCGGCGATCGAATATGCGATCACTAACGACCGTGACTCTCTGACCCTGGTTCACAAAGGCAACATCATGAAGTTCACCGAAGGCGCGTTTAAAGACTGGGGTTACCAGTTAGCGCGTGAAGAATTCGGCGCTGAGCTGATCGATGGCGGCCCGTGGATGAAAATCAAGAACCCGAACACCGGCAAAGAGATCGTGGTGAAAGACGTGATCGCCGATGCGTTCCTGCAACAGATCCTGCTGCGTCCGGCGGAATACGACGTGATTGCCTGTATGAACCTGAACGGTGACTACATTTCTGACGCCCTGGCGGCGCAGGTAGGCGGTATTGGTATCGCCCCTGGCGCTAACATCGGTGATGAGTGCGCGCTGTTCGAAGCAACGCACGGTACGGCGCCGAAATACGCCGGACAGGACAAAGTGAACCCGGGCTCTATCATCCTCTCCGCTGAGATGATGCTGCGCCACATGCAGTGGTTCGAAGCCGCAGACCTGATTGTTAAAGGTATGGAAGGCGCGATTGCCGCGAAGACCGTGACCTATGACTTCGAGCGTCTGATGGAAGGCGCTAAACTGCTGAAATGTTCAGAGTTTGGTGACGCGATCATCGAAAACATGTAATCCAGTATCTGGGTTAAACAATAACGGGAGCCATCTGGCTCCCGTTATTACGTCCGTTCCGCTAGCCAATCGCCTCGCAAAGGCGCGTTTTCATGTCACTGTAGGTCTGCGCGGCATAGCGTTCAGCCCACGACTGATCGTCGATCTTCTCTATTTTAACCGCGCAATACTTGGTTTCCGGCGTCTTTGAGATCGGATCGAGATTATCCTGCGTGAGTTCATTACACGCGCCAATCCACCATTGATAGGTCATGTACACCGCCCCGTGGTTGATGCGCCCGGAGACATCCGCCCGACTGATCACTTTTCCCCGACGTGAACTGACCCACACCAGGTCGCGATGGCGAATTCCTGCTTTTTGCGCATCCTGCGTGCTGATCTGCACATAGCCAGGCTCATCGGCAAGCGCCTGCAGGGCGGCACAGTTGCCGGTCATGGAACGACAGGAGTAGTGACCGACTTCGCGTACCGTACACAGAATCAGCGGATAGGCCTCGTCAGGCACTTCCGCAGGTGCGCGCCACGGTGCGGCAAACAGCTTGCCTTTACCGTCTGGCGTGTCGAAGCGGCTGTTTTCATACAGATAGGGCGTACCGGGATGGTCGAGGTCGGGGCAGGGCCACTGGATATGCCCCATGTCGCCCATCTTTTCCCAGGTGACGCCGTAGAACAGCGGACACAGTTCACGCATCTCATCCCAGATCTGTTGATTGTTTTCATAGTGCATGGGATAGCCCATTTCACTGGCGAGCAGGCTGATAATTTCCCAGTCTCGCTTCACGTCGCCAGTGGGGTCGATGGCCTTTTCGAAACGCTGGAAGCCGCGATCGGCGCAGGTGAATACGCCGCCGTGCTCACCCCAGGAGGTGGCAGGTAAAATGACGTCCGCCATCTCGGCGGTTTTGGTCATAAAGATATCCTGCACCACGACAAAATCCAGCGCCGCGAAACCGTCACGCACCAGCCTCAGATCGGCTTCCGTTTGCAGCGGGTCTTCTCCCATGATGTAGTAGGCTTTGATTTTACCTTCCAGCGCCAGATGCGGGACTTCGGTAATGCGCGTGCCGACCTTGTCATCCATCCGGCTGGCATCAATGCCCCAGGCTCTGGCGAACTTCTCTCTGACGGCCGCATCGGTGACGTCCTGATATCCCGGAAAGAGATTCGGTAATACGCCCATATCGCAGGCACCCTGGACGTTGTTTTGCCCGCGAACCGGGCCGACTCCGACGTGTGGACGGCCCAGGTTACCGGTCAGCAGGGCAAGGCTCGATAATCCGCGCACCACGTCCACGGCCTGACCGAACTGCGTCACGCCCATTCCCCACATCACTGTCGCGGAAGGGGCGGCGGCAAAGGTTCGCATCGCCTGACGAACCTGCAACGCCGGAACGCCAGTCAAATGCTCGACCGCTTCCGGCGCATAGTCTTTTACCGTCTGCCAGTAGGCATCCAGCCCCTGCGTGTGCTTGTTCACGTACTCCTTGTCGTAAAGCTGTTCGTCAATGAGGACGTAACCAAAGGCGTTCACCAGCGCCATGTTGCAACCGTTATTCAGTTGCAAATGCTGGTCAGCAATGCGAGCGGTTTCAATACGACGGGGATCGCAGACGATTATCTTCGCGCCATTCTGCCGCGCCTTGATCACCCGGCGCGCCACAATCGGGTGAGAATCTGCGCAGTTGTAACCGAAGATCAGCAGGCATTTTGAGTTTTCGATGTCGCTGATGGAATTACTCATTGCGCCATTGCCCAGCGTTTCCTGGAGGCCAGCGACCGAAGGCCCGTGGCACACGCGGGCGCAGCAGTCCACGTTGTTGGTGTTGAGAACCGCGCGGGCGAATTTCTGCATCACATAGTTGGTTTCGTTGCCAGTACCACGAGAGGAACCGGTTGTCATAATGGCGCGGGGACCCGCGCTGTCGCGAATTTCCAGTAACCGTCGGGCGGTATAGCGAATCGCTTCTTCCCAGCTGACCGGGGTAAATTTGCCGCCTTTCTGGTAGCGGATCAATGGGCGGGTGAGGCGGGGAGTCAGAAGGCGGGTATCGTTAAGGAAATCCCAACCATAGTACCCTTTCAGACAAAGTTGGTTCTGGTTAGTAACACCCTCAGCCGCTTCAGCACGGATGATTTTGTTATTTTCAACAACAAGCTTGAGCTTGCACCCGGCCCCACAGTAGGGACAGACACTGGTGATTTTTTTCATCAATAACAGACCTGTTAAAAGCTGAAATAGCGCGAATTGTGACGAAGCCTGAGCGGAGCCGCTGAAGCTTCGGGTTGTCGTCATGACGCAGGGGATAAGCACAATACGTGCCAGAGTGGCAAAGCCAGCGCTGACGCGGAACGAGGCACAAGCAGCAGGAAAAATGACAGCGGATTCGACATAAATGACGAACGGACGTCAAAAAAAAGCCCGCACAGAGGCGGGCAAGAAATACTGGAAGCAATGTGAGCAATGTCGTACTGAATACCTGAGTTATTTACTCAACTATTCAGTAATGAGAAAGATAATCTTTATCATCTAAACTTGCAACCCCATCTTTTGTGGGAGAAATCAGAAAGCTAAATTAAGTGATGTTCATCACAAATTTCAATTTCCTGACAGTGTGCTATCCTTTTTAACGGCGAATAAACCGCTAACGCAAAATCGATAAGCGAGGAAAAAATGGGCATTATTTCATGGATTATTTTTGGTCTGATTGCAGGTATTCTGGCGAAGTGGATTATGCCTGGTAAGGATGGTGGTGGATTCTTTATGACGATCATCCTGGGGATCGTCGGTGCCGTAGTGGGGGGCTGGATCAGTACCCTGCTTGGTTTTGGGAAAGTCGATGGCTTTAATTTCGGCAGCTTTGTAGTGGCGGTTATTGGTGCTATCGTCGTACTGTTTATCTACAGAAAAATCAAAAGCTAAGCCGCATTAATTGACTGACAAAAGGCGACCTGAGGGTGGCCTTTGTCATTTCAGGCCTGGCGTTACCACCAGCCCAGTTCGGTACCCAGCACCACGACTATCGCGACGACAATCATAATCAGCGTCGTTTTTTTCATGATTTACGCCCCCGGTGCGGCATAGCCACCGATAAAAAACCAGGCCAAAAAAACCACGGCCGTAATGAAAATGACGACGGGAAACAGTATGCCCAGTCTCATGCGATCACCTGTCTGAATTATGCAAAGAGCTGCAAGGATAACAGGGGTTAATGGGTGACAAAAGGGGTTTTATCCTCACGCTTTTCGCTTATTCTGCGAGTCGCTAGGGCGTGACAAGTACGCTTTCGACAGGCTATCATTTCTCAGAATTATCTTAACCAGAGTCGCAAGAGCGCAACGAGAGAAGTATGTTACAGCTAAAACCGGGCACCCTGGCGCTGATTATTGGTGCGAAAACATCTGCCGGACGCGGCAATATCGGCAAAACGGTGGAATTGTTTCATCTCTGCCAGCCGGGTGAGGTGTTTATTAATCCCGTTAATGGATTTACCACGATGCTGCCGAAAGAGACGTCGCGTGCGCTCTGGCTGGTGACGGGGGAGGTGGTGTCGGCAAACGGGCAGCGGGGTTTTGCCTGGGTCAGAGCGGAACACTTGATGCCCCTGCTGCCGGATATTCAGCCTGAATCAACAGTTACCCACGAATCACAACTCGCGTAGCCAGTCTGCCAGCACAAGGGCGTGATTCTGTTCGCTGTTTTTGGCGGCGTACAGCAGCGTCAGTGTCTGCTGGCGGGCAATCTGCGCCAGTCGTTCGCCTTCCTTTTTCTGCGTGGCAAGTTCCGCGCGGTATTGCTCAGTAAAATGCTGAAAATCGATCGTTTCCGCGTGAAAGGCTTTGCGCAGTTCTGTTGAAGGGGTGAGCTCCTTGACCCACTCATTGAGCACGAGATCTGCTTTTTTGATCCCGCGTGGCCACAGCCGATCAACCAGCACCCGGTAGCCATCGCTGTCTTCTGCCGGGTCGTAGACGCGTTTACACTGAATATTCATGCTTGTCACTCTCCTCAATCCAGGCGCAAAACTCATCGAGCTGTTGGTCGGAAAAAACCGTGATTCCGTGCTGGCGCAACAGCGCGGCGGCAACCCCCATCCCGGGATGACGCTGTCCGCTGAAGCTGCCGTCGTAGATAAACTGACTGCCGCAGGTTGGGCTGCCGTCGGTGAGTAGCGCAATGTCACAGCCGGCCTCCTGTGCTGTGCGCAACGCCAGCCAGGCGGCAAGCTGATAATGCCCGGTGACATCATGACCGCTCTTTTCCACAATGGACGCCTGGCCCTGCATGACGTCGCTGCCATCGGCCCGAACAATCTCAGCCGGTGGGCGTGGGGTCGGTAATCCTGCGGCTAATTCCGGGCAGTGAACCACCAGGCGCTGTTCTGCCTGCAAACGCGCCAGCAGCGCGGTGGGCTGGGCTTTCTCGCTGCCGTTATAACGCACCTGCAGCCCCATCAGGCAAGCGCTCACCAAAACCTTACTTTTCATCGCATTTGCCTCGTCCGGCAGAAAAACTGCTCCCGATCACTATATCACTTCGCACGCGTTCATCCCTAAATTAAGGGATTGTGATGGCAGTAAAAGATCGGTAGGCTGAGGTTCCTTATGTTGTCCCCAATTGTTCTGACGTAAGGAATTCTCCATGGAAATATCCCCTGTAAAAGATACGCTGCGGATTGCGCTGGTGGGTGATTACAACGCTGGCATCACAGCGCATCAGGCGATTCCTCTGGCTATCGACGACGCTGCAGCGGTTCTGGAACTGCTGGCGGATTACGACTGGCTGTCCAGCACTGAAATCACCAGCGCAGAAGATCTGGTGGGCTATGACGCCATCTGGGTGGTGCCTGGCAGTCCCTATAAAAATACCGAAGGCGCGCTGACGGCCATCCGTTATGCCCGCGAAAACAGCGTTCCTTTCCTGGGAACCTGCGGCGGTTTTCAACATGCCATCCTTGAGTATGCGCGTAATGTGCTGGGCTGGTCAGATGCCGCCCATGCGGAAACTGACACGACGGGCCGGATGGTTATTGCGCCACTCGCCTGTTCGCTGGTGGAAAAAACCGACGATGTTGAACTGCGGCCCAATACGCTGATTGCTAAAGCCTATGGTCAGCCGGTGATTTCGGAGGGTTATCAGTGTAACTACGGCATTGCACAGGCGTTTGCGGCTGAACTGGACAGCGGTGATCTGCGGGTGACCGGCTGGGATGATAACGGGGATATTCGGGCGGTGGAATTGGTTACGCATCCGTTCTTTGTCGCCACGCTTTTCCAGCCCGAACGCGGCGCTCTTGCGGGGAAACCGGTTCCCCTGGCGCAGGCGTTGCTGCGCGCTGCGCGAGGCTAATCAGCAGGGCAGACATCTCGTCTGCCCTCAGACTGCTGACAAAGAAGGAAAAAACGTGGTTTTTCCTTCTTTGTGGCTATCAGCCGAAAATCAATCAATTGATTTTCCTTGTTTTTAATTAGGTGATCTTCGCTTGTCCAGTGTTGTGATGAGGTTTGTCATCACTCTCAGGCGGTAATCTCTTTATTACGCCCCGCGTAGAGGCCAAATATCGCCATCACTATCGCCAGAGCCGCAACGGCCAGCAGCGGGATCTGCCAGTTTCCCTGGGCGTCATGGATCCTGCCCATCAGCGGCGGCCCGCAAGCAGCTAAGAGATAACCGACGGATTGCGCCATGCCGGAAAGCGCCGCCGCCTGATGTGCAGAACTGGCGCGCAGGCCGATAAAGGTCAGCCCCAGAATCATCGTTGCACCGGAGCCGAATCCAAACAGCAGCGTCCATAGCACCGCCTGATCCGGCATAAACCAGAAGCCAGCGGCACCCACTGCGCACATCAACGACACCAGCGCGGCGATACAGCGCTGATCGTGAAAACGGTGCAGCACCAGCGGAATGAGTAAACCGGGTGAGGCGGTCGCTAACTGGAGTAAACCATGCAGCGAACCGGCCTGTGCCTCGCTATAGCCGTGGCTGATTAAGATTGCTGGCAGCCAGCCGATAATGACGTAATAGATCAGCGAGTTAATTCCAAGAAATAATGTCACCTGCCAGGCCAGCGGTGAACGCCAGATGCCGCGAGCATGCAGGGTGCGCGAGGTGGTTACGTTCGCGTGGGCGGCGTTACGCCACTGCGGCAGCCAGATCAGCAACGCCAGTAGCGGGAACACCATCAACAGCAGCAGCGCACCGCGCCAGCCAAACCCGCTCAGCGCCAGGGGAACCACCAGCGCGGAGCCCAGCGCGGCGGCGGCACCCATCGTCAGGGAATAAGCACCGGTCAGTCTGGCGACGTGTTGAGAAAAATCGCGTTTGATAAGCCCTGGCAGCAGCACGTTGCCGAGGGCGATACCGCAGCCGATGATGGCCGTGCCGAGAAACAGCAAAGCGGCATCGGGCAGCGAACGCACGGCAACCCCGGCGCAAATCAGCAGCATTGCTGCGAAGAGGCTGCGTTCCATGCCAATACGGCGGGCAATGCCGGCGGCAAGCGGAGAAACCAGCGCAAACGCCAGCAGTGGCAGAGTGGTTAATAACCCCGTCTGGGCGGTCGTGAGACCATAGTCCGTGCGAATCGCCTCCAGCAAAGGGGCGGCACCGGTAAACGTCACGCGCAGCGTGGTGGCAATCATCAGGATACCGGCAATCAGCAGGGCACCGTGGTTGCCGCGTGGTGGTGAAGAAGTCATTGTTCTCTCATATCAACAGGTGAGGCCGTACCTTACCGCGTTTAACTGTGTTGCGAATCAAGCTAAAATGACAGTTTATCGCTAAATTCGGACAAAATGATGTACAGCCTGCGACTCGACGGATATGACCCCGATCTGCACCACGATGCCGCCGTGGCGTTTCGTATTCGCGCTCGCCCTGACGAGCTGTTTAGCGCACAGCACCAGCATCGTAAAGGGCAACTGATTATGGCACTGCACGGGGCCATCACCTGTGATGTTGAGTGCGCGATGTGGATGGTGCCGCCGCAGTACGCGGTCTGGATCCCCGGCGGCGTTCCTCACAGCAACCACGTGACGGCAGGCGCGGAGCTCTGCTTTCTCTTCATCGAACCGGATGCGGTCACTCTGCCGGGACGTTGCTGTACGTTAAAAATGTCTCCGCTTTGTCGGGAGCTGATCCTCTCGCTGGCGACGCGGAGTGATGCTCAGCGGACAGCGCCGCAAACGCAGCGCCTGACGCAGGTGTTATTTGATGAGCTCCCACAACAGCCGCAGGAGCAGATGCAGTTGCCGGTTTCAGCGCATCCGAAGATCCGCCGGATGGTTGACACCATGGCGCGCGAGCCGGCGCAGTGGCAAACGCTGGGGCAGTGGGCCAGCGTATTTGCGATGAGTGAGCGCAACCTTGCCCGACTGGTGGTGAAAGAGACAGGGCTCAGTTTTCGTCGCTGGCGGCATCAGCTTCAGCTTATTCTGGCCTTACAGGCCCTGGTCAGAGGGCAGAACGTGCAGCAGGTGGCGCAACTGTTGGGGTATGATTCGACCACGGCGTTTATCACCATGTTCAAAAAAGGCCTGGGACAGACGCCAGGCCGTTATCTGGCGGGGTTGGCTACTGCCTTCCCACAATAAGCGAGACAAGACCAGCCGCGATAAGCGGACCGACGGGTACACCGCGAAACAGGGCCACGCCAAGCACGGTGCCAACCAGCAAACCGGCGACCAGCTGTGGCTGGCTGCCCATCAGCGTCACGCCGCGACCGCCGAGCCATGAGACCACCACGCCAACCACAATCGCCACCAGCGATTTCCAGTTAAGGAAAGAGTGGATCAAGGTGGAAGGCGGCAGCGTCCCGCTGGCGATAGGCGCCATGACGCCGATTGTCAGGATAATAATCCCGATGGTCAGCCCCTGTTTTTCAATCCATGGGAAAAAGGTATTGAGCGGGGTAACGCGGACAATAATCAGCACCAGAATTGAAACGGCGACAGTGGTGTTATGGCTGACAAAGCCCAGAGCTGCCAGTCCGAGCAGGATCAGCAGAGTGACATCAAACATCGTGGTTTCCTTGCCAAAAAAAAGTTAAGCCTGTTTACTCTACGCCCAAATGCCACGCAGAACAGACTTTTTTAGAATCTGGCGGCTATTTTCGGGCAAATGCCTGACGGCGAAAAAACAGGCAATTTTTTATTTTGTCATCAAATTGCCATTATTGCGGACTATCAATAACAGATGAACCGGTTTCTCTCATTTTGAGGTGTAGCCATGAACGATCAGATGTTTATTGAAACGCTCATTATTAGTTCATCCTTTTTCGCCATCGCCGCCGTTATCGTGATTTCTGTTTTAATTCTCGAACGTGGTAGCTGAACGCTTACGATGCGCGGTGAAATGCCACCAACTCTGGCCGGGCAATGCGCAGATAATCGTCAGTATTGAGAATAATCGATTTTGTGAGCACGCCGGCGTTAAAGGCAATTTCGCCATAGCGCTCGAACAGCAGTGGATCGGCGACCAGCGTTAACTGCGGATGAAAACTGAAGGGCGGGATCGCGCCAAAAACGCAACCGGTGAGCTCGTCCACTTCAGCCGGGCTGGCAAGGGACGCACGCAGACCGCCAAGATATGCCGCCAGTTGACCGAGATCGGCCTGTTGGTCGGCAGGTAAAATAGCCAGTACATGCTGATTCAGCCCATTACCTTTAACTTTGCAGACCAGCGCCTTTGCTCCCTGACCCAGTGCAGTGCCCCGAATTTCTGACACGGCCTCGCATTTCCCTACGGCCTCATGGCTGACGACGCGATAACGGGCGCCCTCCAGAGACAATAAGTCGAGTAAACGCTGATGGGTTTCGCTGCCTTTCTCCATTTCGCTCATTTTTTACTCCTGTTTGCGCGAAAAAAACACGGTAAAGATTATCACGAACGCTGACGATTTTGGTGCTTGTTGAGGTAGAGCTGCTCGTCAGAGGCAGTGTAGGCATCATGCAGCGTATCGTTCGGTTGCATGCTGTAGCTGCCTGATGAAAAACGAATATCTTTCTCAGGCGCCACAGTCCGCAGGTGGTTGGCTATCCGTTCTGGCAGACGAGTCGCCATATCAGGCTCCGCATCCACCAGAATGATGCAAAATTCATCGCCGCCCAGACGGATGGCGTAATCGCTTTTGCGCACCGACGCCTCAATCGCTTTTGCCAACAAAGTGATCGCCCGATCGCCCTCGTGGTGTCCCTGCGTATCGTTAATCATTTTCAGCTTGTCGAGATCGATGGCGATAAAGGTCACCGGCGTTCCGGTGCTGACAAAACGCTGTAACCGCTGCTCAAGCGTCGGGGTTAAAATTTTACGGTTATACAGGCCTGTCATCGCATCGCTGATATTTTCGCGGGTCACATTGTGATACAGGCGGAAATGCAGCCGGACCATATTGAGAAGCAGGGCCGTCGCCAGCAGGTAAAACAGAAACAGCTTCCAGGACGAGACAATGAAATACAAAATATCAAGTGAAAACTCGACGTGCAGACCACCGGGAAGATCGCTGACGTAATGGACGTACGGGAAAAGATTATTCTCGCTTTGATGAATAATAATCGTCTTATCCGAGTCGGTATCCGTCACGCTGGCATCAAGATAACGCCAGACCAGTGGGCGGTCGCGGGTAAAAACAATATTTTGCAAGTTGCGCTTATTAATATCCACCATCACGATGCCTTTTAACTTACCGTCCAGATAGACCGGTGTTAAAAAACTCATCACGTTAAGTTCGGTACGATCATCCTGATAGATACTCGACAGCACGGTACGACCAGAAAACAATTCATCAATATCGGCCTGATGAATACCTAATGAGCCTTTTTGTAAAAAAGCCCAGTGATGCATGGCAAACTGACGCGTATTGATCGGATCATAGAAATAAATATATTGATTCTGTAAATCCAGATAATAATGAAATTTCTCCTCTGAAGTGGCGAGGCCTTTTCCATAATCAATCTGTTCCCGGTTAACCTTCACGGCCTGATCAAAAGCAGGAAGCAGCAGCACATCGTCCGCGATACGCTCACAGTCATCAACGGAGGTCTGTAACGTGCCGTTAAGTGGGGGATAATTGTGCTGCGTCAGATTCAAACCATACACCGAGTTAACACTTTCAAACGACTGGCAAAGGGTATTGCGGGTATCCGCCGAGAGCGTTTTCTCGGGGGTTGCCAGTGTGCGCATCAGATGGGCGGCAATACTCTGATTCTGGTATTTATCATACAGAAATGAGGAGTCTGCTTTTTCGATGATATAGCGCATGTAGCCATTCATTGACTTATGGCTGGCAATAAGTTCATAGATCAAAAAGGAAGATGTCAAAACGACAACGCTTGCGGAAATAAAGAGCCTGAGCGCTTTATGGGGCAATTTCATGATAAACAACAACCCTCCTGGTCAGATAATCTATTTTATCACACGTCACAGGTGCAACCTACCGGCCAGCAGGGATATGGAGTGCAAAAGGCATGAAATGAACCAGCCAGGAGACTATTTTCCTGGCTGGCTGTCGTTTAATTGGAGCTGGTGGCACCTTGTTTCTGAAAAAGCTCGCGGAACACCGGGTAAATATCATCCTGGTCGCGAATATGTTGCATCGCAAAATTATCAAACGTGGCTTGCAGATGTTCATATTCGCGCCACAGGGTTTGATGGGCGCGGCGGGTAATTTCGATATAGCTGTAATAACGAACTACCGGCAGCAGTTTCTTCGCCAGAATTTCATGGCACAGCGGAGAGTCATCCGCCCAGTTATCACCATCCGATGCCTGTGCGGCGTAGATGTTCCACTGCGCAGGGTCGTAACGTTCTTTCACAACCTCATCCATCAACTTCAGGGCGCTGGAGACAATAGTTCCCCCGGTTTCCTGAGAGTAGAAGAATTCATGCTCATCGACCTCTTTTGCCTGGGTGTGGTGACGAATATAGACCACTTCCACGTTCTTATAGGTCCGGCTCAAAAACAGATAGAGCAGAATATAAAAGCGTTTGGCCATGTCTTTCGTCGACTGATCCATGGATCCGGAGACGTCCATCAGGCAGAACATCACAGCCTGGCTGGAAGGATCGGGACGCTTCTCGTAATTTTTGTAGCGCAAGTCGAAGGTGTCGATAAACGGCACGCGTTCGATTTTGGCTCGCAGCTCAGCAATCTCTTTGCGTAACCGTTCCTCTTCCAGCAACTGCGCCGGTTCGCTTTTGCTGATGGTGTCGAGATCCTGTTCCAGCGCGTGCAACTCACGTCGTTTGCCGGCCGTCATGGCCGTACGCCGGGCGAGAGAATTTTGCAGCGAACGCACGATGCTGATATTGGCCGGAACGCCGTTGGCGGTATAACCGGCCCGGTGCGTTTTATACTCCGTAAGCTGGCGCTGCTGATTTTGCTTCAGGTTGGGCAGCGCTAAGTCTTCGAAAAGTAGATCGAGGTATTCGTCTTTGGAGATCTGAAAGACGAACTCATCCTGGCCTTCACCGTCCTGACTGGCCTGGCCCTGTCCGCTACCTGAACCGCCGCCTCCGCCCTGCGGACGCTCGATGCGGTCATTTTGTACGAAATGGTCGTTACCTGGGTGAACGCGATGGCGCAGGCCGCCGCGCCCCTGATGAAACATCGGTTCGCTGATATCTTCCGTCGGAATGGAGACAGATTCACCGCTGTCTACATCGGTCACCGAACGCTTGTTAATGGCCTCGGAGATCGACTGTTTAATTTGTGCTTTATAACGGCGTAAAAAGCGCTGGCGGTTAACCGTGCTCTTATTTTTGCCGTTAAGTCGTCGGTCAATGAACCAGGTCATATGCCCCCCGTACTGCATTTGCCAACTTTACGCTTCATCCTTCAAGTTATCTCGGCGTTGGCTGCATTCGCTCACCCCAGTCACGTACTTATGTACGCTCCTGGGGATTCACTCATTTGCCGCCTTGATACACCTTGAATGATTTTGCGTACAAACGAACTATTTGCCCGGTAAACGGAGAAAATCTTCCGGGTCATTTATGCTGTTAAGACGATTTACGTACGCGCAGATACCATTCGCACAGTAAACGCACCTGTTTACGGGTGTAGCCTTTCTCCATCATCCGGTCGACAAAGTCGTCGTGTTTCTTCTGCTCATCGGTCGAGGTTTTGGCATTGAACGAAATGACCGGCAGCAGCTCTTCGGTATTGGAGAACATTTTCTTCTCAATGACCGTGCGCAGTTTTTCATAGCTGGTCCAGTTTGGATTTCGTCCGCTGTTGTTAGCTCGCGCGCGCAGCACAAAGTTAACGATTTCATTACGGAAATCTTTCGGGTTGCTGATCCCTGCCGGTTTTTCAATTTTTTCCAGCTCCGCGTTCAGCGATTCACGGTCAAACAACTGGCCGGTATCCGGATCGCGGTACTCCTGATCCTGAATCCAGAAATCGGCATACGTGACATAGCGGTCGAAAATATTCTGTCCGTATTCCGAGTAGGATTCGAGATAAGCAGTCTGGATCTCTTTACCAATAAACTCGGCGTATTTCGGGATCAGATAGCCTTTCAGGAACTCGAGATAGCGTTCAGCCTGCTCCTGCGGGAACTGTTCACGCTCGATCTGCTGTTCCAGTACATAGAACAGATGAACCGGGTTCGCCGCGACCTCGACATGGTCAAAGTTAAAGACGCGCGAGAGGATCTTAAACGCAAAACGGGTCGACAGACCGTTCATCCCTTCATCGACGCCGGAGTAGTCGCGATATTCCTGATACGACTTCGCTTTCGGATCGGTATCTTTCAGACTCTCGCCGTCATAGACGCGCATTTTCGAGTAGATACTCGAGTTTTCCGGATCTTTCAGGCGGGAGAGAATCGAGAAACGCGCCAGCGTTTCCAGGGTTCCCGGCGCGCAGGGCGCATGTGTCAGTTCGCTGTGGTTAAGTAATTTCTCGTAGATTTTGATCTCTTCGGAAATGCGTAAGCAGTACGGTACCTTCACGATGTAGACACGGTCGAGGAAGGCTTCGTTGTTTTTGTTGTTACGGAACGTCACCCATTCCGATTCGTTCGAGTGGGCGAGAATGATGCCGTTAAACGGCAGGGCGGAGATCCCCTCGGTGCCGTTGTAGTTACCTTCCTGAGTGGCGGTCAGCAGCGGATGCAGCACTTTAATCGGTGCTTTAAACATCTCGACGAATTCCATGATCCCCTGGTTGGCCCGGCACAACGCGCCGGAATAGCCATACGCGTCCGGATCGTTTTGGGCATGGTGTTCGAGTTTTCGAATATCCACTTTCCCGACCAGCGCGGAGATGTCCTGATTGTTCTCATCGCCGGGTTCCGTTTTGGCAATCGCGATTTGCGCAAGAATCGACGGCCAGACTTTCACCACGCGGAATTTGGTGATATCCCCGCCAAACTCATGCAGGCGTTTGGCGGCCCACGGCGACATAATAGTGCCGAGATAACGGCGCGGAATGCCGTACTCTTTTTCCAGAATCTGGGTATCTTCCTGCGGATTAAACAGGCACAACGGATGATCGTTCACCGGACTGCGTTCGCCGTTGGCGCTCAGCACATAAATCGGGACACGCTGCATCAACGACTTCAGTCGTTCGGCAAGCGACGATTTCCCGCCCCCTACAGGCCCCAACAGATACAAAATCTGTTTCTTCTCTTCCAGCCCCTGAGCCGCGTGTTTCAGATAAGAGACAATCTGTTCGATCGCGTCTTCCATGCCGTAAAACTCTTCAAACGCCGGATAACGTGCAATAACCCGGTTGGAGAAGAGGCGAGAAAGTCGGGGTTCCTGGGCAGTGTCGACCATGACGGGCTCACCAATAGCCATCAATAGCCGTTCTGCCGCGTTGGCATAAGCACTGCGATCTTGCCGACAAGTGGTAAGAAATTCCTGCAGTGTGAACTCTTCGTCCTTGGCAGCTTCATAACGCTGGCGATAGTGATCGAATATATTCATGATATGCCGTCCTTTCGTTTTTTAGCACAGGTTAAGAGCCGTTCATATGAATAGTAGAGGCTCCCGGAAGAGGTAGACTGAACGACGTCATTTACTGTCTCGTATCTAAAAAACAGCAACTCTCATGCCAGCTTGCGCAGCGTGAGACCAACGTGCCCGGCGATACAACTTCTAAATTAAAGCGTAGATGGCATTTGCAAAACTTGCATGCACCCACAAATGATTTTCAATGGCATATCAATAACTCATCCGCAAAAAGTGCATAGCGAGTGTAAATAATGCCGCGGGAGATCACACAGTTTTCACCCCACTGTAAGCAGAGCGTCATCTCAGCCTGCAAAATTAGACGGTTACATTCTTTTATTAATTTGTAAAATGGTTGGGTTGTAACGTATTGGCGGTTACACTTTTGCCGCTGAACATTTGAATAAGGAAAGATGGATTGTGACCAAACTCAAACTTCTGGCACTTGGCGTGTTAATCGCATCGTCAGCTACCGTGGCGCACGCTGAAAGCAACCTGACGCTTGGCGCTGGCGTTGGTGTGGTTGAACACCCATATAAAGATTACGACGCGGATGTTTATCCGGTTCCGGTGATTAATTACGAAGGCGACAACTTCTGGTTCCATGGTCTGGGTGGTGGATACTACCTGTGGAACGACACCGCAGATAAGTTATCGATCACCGCCTACTGGTCCCCGATGTATTTCAAACCGGGTGACAGCGACGATCGTCAGATGCGTCGTCTTGATAAGCGTAAGAGCACCATGATGGCGGGCTTATCGTACGTTCACAACACCGAATACGGTTTCCTGCGTACCACGCTCGCCGGGGATACGCTGGACAACAGCAACGGCATCGTCTGGGATCTGGCCTGGTTGTACCGCTATACCAACGGCGGCCTGACCCTGACACCGGGTATCGGTGTGGAGTGGAACAGTGAAAACCAGAACGACTACTACTACGGCGTGTCACGTAAAGAGTCCGCTCGCAGTGGTATGCGTGGTTATAACCCGGACGACAGCTGGAATCCGTATCTGGAACTGAGCGCGAACTACAACTTCCTCGGTGACTGGAGCGTTTACGGTGTTGCACGCTACACCCGTCTGTCTGATGAAATTACCGACAGCCCGATGGTGGACAAATCCTGGACTGGCCTGATTTCAACCGGGATCACCTATAAGTTCTGATTGTGCATTATCACAGTGCAATCGATAAAAGCCCCAAAGCCCGCTGTGCGGGCTTTTTTGTCACTGAGTCATTCGACCTCTTTGGCATGTTGCTTTGCTTTTTCAATAGACTGCCTGTCAAAAATAAAGTGCTCATAGCCATCGGTGACGTTTTTGACTCTGTAGATTTTCCATCTCCGATCTTCTTTTTTCAGGTAGACGCCTATCTGATAGGTTTTGTCGTTTTCGCATCCAAGCCAAACAGTAACGTATTTACTACCGTCAACATCTTGTGCTTTGCCCACCTTCAATGAAGGGATCCAGTCGACCGAATAGTCCTGCGCGTACGTATAATAGTCAGAGTCGATGATTTCTTGCTCATAAATATGTGAAATAACATCAAGTTGAGTTAACGTTTCGCGGGAGACGTATTCATGCATTTTCTCAGGATCTGGCTTTATTTTGCCAGGGCTATTGGCAAAAACAGGTAAATAGTAGTGATAAAAATCAGCTACGCGTTTTTCAGCATCATTGTTTCCTGAAACGCAGGACGTGAGTAAATACACCATGGATACGATAAAAAAGAGGCGCATTAATTTTTCCTGTACATTTGATAAGGCGGTTTCGATGAGCGATAGCCAGGACCTCCCCAGAAGTCCCTTTGTTTGAAGTCAGAGTACCAGTCCTGACCATCGAATATCGCCATGTGGCCAGCGGCATGTCCGCCTTTATATGGCTGGATAACGACAACGTCACCAGCCTGAGGGGGCTGTGTTGGTGCTATTTTTCTAAAGCCTGCTGCCTCCAGCATTGATCCGTAATCTTTAGCATTATGTGTATTGGTCACAATAACCCCACCCGCTTGAATAGCTTTACGCACGTATGTTGCGCAGTTATTGGTTGGACCCGGTTCGGCGTGGCTTCTTGCCCAGTTTCCAGCATTTCTGGTATTCCATCCCATAAAGTATTATCCGTAGTAAAGATGTGGGATAACCAGTAGACACCTTGATTAATTAGCATGGTTAATCATTTTGTGCCGGATGGTATTATGGGGATGATCCTGAAAAATATTGTCCAACATAAAAAGAGCTTCCCTGGAAGTGTGAATATGCCTAAGTTTTAACCGAGCCTTGGGAGTGCAATCTGTGCATCAAAACAGGGCGCTTGCGCCCTGTTTTGCTTTACGGTGGTGCACAACAAAGGAGAATGTGATGACAGATAAACAGGTTGTCTTCGCCGGTGACGTTGTTCTGCCTGCGATCGGGCAGGGGACATGGTACATGGGGGAAAATGCCGGTCACCGCCGGGCGGAAGTGTCTGCACTTCGCGCGGGCGTGGATCTGGGGCTGACGCTCATCGATACCGCTGAAATGTATGCCGATGGCGGCGCAGAAGAGGTGGTTGGTGAGGCGCTGAACGGACTGCGTGAACGCGTGTTCCTGGTGTCGAAGGTCTACCCGTGGAACGCGGGTGGGCAAAAGGCGATTGCCGCCTGCGAGGCCAGTCTGCGTCGTCTGAAAACCGACTATCTGGATCTCTATTTATTGCACTGGTCAGGCAATTTCTCCTTTGCCGAGACGGTCGAAGCAATGGAAACCCTGATTGCTCAGGGTAAAATTCGTCGCTGGGGGGTGTCCAATCTTGACGTCGACGATATGCAGGCGCTGTGGCAGATCCCGGGCGGCAGGCAGTGCGCGACCAATCAGGTGCTGTATCATCTGGCTTCACGCGGCATTGAATACGATTTGTTACCGTGGTGTCAGCAACATCATCTTCCCGTAATGGCTTACAGCCCGTTGGCGCAGGCCGGGCGTTTACGCAGCGGTTTACTGAATCATCCGGTGGTCAATGAGATCGCGCATGCGCACAATGCATCGGCAGCGCAGATCCTGCTGGCATGGGTCATCAGTCATCACGGGGTGATGGCGATTCCGAAAGCGGCAAGTGTGGAGCATGTGCAGCAAAATGCGGCGGCGCTGAGCATGACGCTTTCCGCTCAGGAACTCGCCGCACTGGATAAGGCGTATCCCGCGCCGAGAGGCAAAACGGCGCTGGATATGGTGTGACGATATCCGGTTTTGACCCGCAGGCCAGATAGGATGCGCAGGCATCGCCATCCGGCAAACAATGCCTGATGGCGACTGACGCCTTATCCGGCCTGTGATGTCTCAACCGCAATCATTCTTAGACCTTCGCAACGCGAATGGTTTGCGCCAGGCGGGAAGGTTTTTCTTCGGTGGTCTTCTGTGCGGCGGTGGCATACGCCGTTTCCACGCACACAAAGGTTTTGTAGCCATCGTCCGGCATATCGCCCATGCTCACAGACAGCGCCGGGCCAGGGTTCCAGCCAACCACGTTGAGGTGGTGATGGTGCACAACGTCGATGTTGCGGTTCAGTGCGCCATCGTGAATCACGCTGCAGGCTTCCGGGTTCAGGTAAACACGGTCGGTACGATCCGGGAAGGTCTGTACGCCATCGGACAGTACATCTTCTTTGGCGTTGTTCACTTTATCGATGAAGCGATCGCCCAGACCGCTGACTTTCACCGCCGCGATATCGCCAACGTTGAAATAGGTATGCAGCGCGGAGGTCGTTTCAAATTCACCGTGCGCTTCCAGTTCAATCTCGCAGGTTTTGCCCACTTTAAAGCGCGCCAGCAGGGTGAAATCATGCGGCCACAGTTTCAGTGTCTCTTCATTGCTTTGCAGTTCAAACGTCAGCACTGCGCCGTTGTCGTCTTCATTATGGGCTTTCAGCGTCCACGGCAGGTTACGGGCGAAGCCGTGAGAGGGCAGTCCTTGCTGTGCCGCCGGACCAAACCACGGCCAGCAAATCGGCACGCCGCCGCGCAGCGCGACGCCATTTTTAAACGGTGTATTATTGCTCAACCACAGAACCTCTTCTTCTTCTCCGGCTGGTTTCCAGGAGAGCAGGTGCGCGCCCTGTAACGCGAAAGACGCTTTTACCTGCGGGTGGTCGACGACGATCAGGTCCAGCTCGTCGAGCTGACGGCGGGAGAGGACAGGGGTAATGTGTTCGATTACCGGAAGTGCAAAAATTTCATTAATCATGATGCAATCCTTGATTCAACCGTAGCGAAAAGCCATAAAAAAAGGCGACCGAAGTCGCCTTTTTGGATCAGTTTCTCATCTCAACTTATTTGGAGATGTGAGCGATCAGGTCCAGAACTTTGTTGGAGTAACCTGTTTCGTTGTCGTACCAGGAAACCAGTTTCACGAAGTTGTCGTTCAGAGCGATACCCGCTTTAGCATCGAACACGGAAGTGCAAACTTCGCCGTTGAAATCGGTAGATACAACGTCGTCTTCGGTGTAGCCCAGAACGCCTTTCATCGGGCCTTCGGAAGCGGCTTTGATAGCTTTCTTAATGTCTTCGTAAGAAGCGGCTTTTTCCAGACGAACGGTCAGGTCAACAACGGATACGTTCGGAGTTGGAACGCGGAACGCCATACCAGTCAGTTTGCCATTCAGTTCTGGCAGAACTTTACCTACCGCTTTAGCAGCGCCGGTAGAGGACGGGATGATGTTCTGAGCCGCGCCACGGCCGCCGCGCCAGTCTTTGTGAGACGGGCCATCAACGGTTTTCTGAGTAGCGGTGGTTGCGTGAACAGTGGTCATCAGACCTTCGATGATGCCGAAGTTGTCGTTGATCACTTTTGCCAGCGGAGCCAGGCAGTTGGTGGTGCAGGATGCGTTGGAAACGATGTCCTGGCCAGCATATTTGTCAAAGTTAGCGCCTTTAACAAACATCGGGGTGTCATCTTTAGACGGACCAGTCAGTACGACTTTTTTCGCGCCAGCAGTGATGTGCTTACGAGCAGTCTCGTCGGTCAGGAAGATACCGGTCGCTTCAGCCACTACGTCAACACCAACTTCGTCCCATTTCAGGTTAGCCGGATCGCGTTCAGCGGTAACACGGATTTTTTTACCGTTAACGATCAGATGACCGTCTTTCACTTCAACGGTACCGTCAAAACGGCCGTGAGTGGAGTCATATTTCAGCATGTAAGCCATGTATTCAGCGTCTAACAGGTCGTTGATTGCAACGATCTCGATGTCAGAACGTTTCTGAGCAGCACGGAAAACAATGCGACCGATACGGCCAAAACCGTTGATACCTACTTTGATAGTCATATATTCCACCAGCTATTTGTTAGTGAATAAAAGGTTGCCTGTAAAATTACAAAAACCTTACGCAGCGTCAAGCGGAATCGTGTCAATCATTGCGACAAATCAATCCTCTGTACAAGCTTTGCACGGCTGACTCGCCTCACTCTTCCATTGGGCTTGAAACCACATGGGGGCGGCGCCCCGAATTTTAAAGGGCAACTGAGATAAAAATGTGATTTGCATCACGATTCACAAGCTGCCATTTCGCAAGGATCAAGTTTAGAACAAAAGTCTGCACTGAGGTGTTAATGTTTTGTTAGAATCTGTCGCGCAATGTCAGCGTCATGAAAAGTGAGATGTGAGCAAAATGGCGAACAAACCTTCTGCAGAAGATCTGAAAAAAAACCTGTCTGAAATGCAGTTCTACGTGACGCAGAATCACGGCACAGAACCGCCATTTACCGGGCAGTTGCTGCATAACAAGCGTGACGGCGTTTATCACTGTTTGATCTGCGATGCGCCGTTGTTTACCTCCCAGTCCAAATACGATTCCGGCTGCGGCTGGCCCAGCTTCTACGAGCCGGTAAGTGAAGAGTCGATCCGTTATATCAAGGACTTTTCACACGGTATGCAACGCATTGAAATTCGCTGTGGAAACTGCGATGCGCATCTGGGGCACGTCTTCCCCGATGGCCCGCAACCCACCGGCGAACGTTACTGCGTCAATTCAGCTTCTCTGAGCTTCATTGACGACGAAAACGGTGACCAGACGAAAGGTTGAAAAAACGATTCAGCAAATTATTCCATAGGAGCGGACTTATCATGAATCTTGATGAGATAGTTAACAGCATGACGCCGGAAGTGTATCAGCGTTTATCCACCGCCGTTGAACTGGGAAAATGGCCGGATGGCGTCGCGCTGACCCCGGAGCAAAAAGATAACAGTCTGCAACTGGTGATGCTCTGGCAGGCGCGCCACAATACGGATGCTCAACATATGACGATCGACACCAATGGGCAGATGGTGATGAAGAGCAAACAGCAGCTGAAAGTGGATTTCGGTATTACGCCAGAACCGATTGTGACGTTCAAATCCTGATAGCGCGCAATGGGCCCGGCATTCCGTCGCGCGGCCGGGCTAACGTGGCGGATTATTTTTTATTCAGCATGGCTTTCAGGTCGGCGAAAGGGTTGTACGTGGCTTCGCCGACGCTCTTTTGCGCATCCTCGCCCGCGACCACCGTAGAGCCATACTGGTCGGCTTCCGTATATTTGGAATGCTCATGATCGTGGCAGTACAGGCACAACATCTCCCAGTTGCTGCCATCTTCCGGGTTATTGGAATGATCGTGATCGATATGGTGCACCGTCAGTTCGCGAAGGTTTGAGTAAACAAACTCGCGGGAGCAGCGACCGCAGACCCACGGGAAGAGTTTCAGCGCCTTTTCCCGGTAGCCTACTTCCAGACGGGCGTAATTTTTAGGGATAAAAGCCATACAATCCCATGCCTCCAGTTGAAAATGAAACGTGGCGTCAAACGCTGACGCAACGGGTTGGAGCCATCATAACCGATCCCGTTTCGCGTGACACACCTCATCCCACCGGTTCCGAAAAAAATGCCCCATGCGGACGCACAGGGCATGTTCAGTCAAGGACGGTGCTTAGTGCGTAATGTCTAAGGATTCCGCCAGTTGCTTCGCGAGCTGGTTATTGTCGTCCGCGCCGTACTCCCAGAACATCGCTCCCGCCAGTCCACGCTTCTTGATGTAATCCGCTTTGATTGCCACCGAGCGGGGATTCTCATAAGAGAGGGCAAACAGCGGTTTACCATCAGCCGACTGAACGGACAGCCATGGCACTTTCGCCTGATCGTCCCAGTGCTCGGTAAACCGTTTCTGCGGATCGTTCAGGAACGTTTTGACGATGTCGTTATATTTCACGTAGGTGTCTTTGGTCAGATCGACTCCCAGTGATTTAAACAGTGCGATTTCCTGCTCGCCAAAGTAGGGTTGCGTGACGGGATTTTTTTGCGCGTCCGGTTTTGTCCAGTCAATTCCGGGCTCTACAGAACGTTTGGGAACACGGCCATAAAAACCAATCCCCAGATTCATTTGTCGGGGCTTCAGTCCGGCGGCCAGGTAGTTGTTGACCACAAAGTCGACGCTGTATTTATCGGCCGTCGCGACGGTTGGCCAGTCTTTAGAATCATACAGGTTGGCGTTGAAATACTGCGTTCCGTAGGCCATGTCATAGGTCATCAGATTGATGTAATCGAGCAGCGGTGCAATCGCCTTCACGTCCACCCAGCTTTTCGGACTTTCCGCATTGGCCCCGACGGCAATGGTCACCAGTTTCTGATTGCCGACTGCCTGACGCAGTTCTTTCAGCAGCAGTGTGAAGTTCTCGCGGTCGGCAGGCTGACTGGCGACCAGTCCCCAGGCGCCGTTAACCGGATATTCCCAGTCCAGATCGATACCGTCGAGACCGTATTTCTGCATAACCTCCATCGCGGACTGGATAAACACGGCGCGTGTCTCCGGCGTTGCGGCAGCGCCAGAAAATCCGCGCGCCCCCCAGCCGCCAACAGAAAGCAGGACTTTCAGCTGTGGGTTCTGTTTACGCAGTACCGGGATCAGGGCAAGGTCAGACTCCACTTTTGGCGACAGCCAGATCTGATGCAATTTCGTAGGATCTTTCAGCGCGGCGTTGGTTTCGTCTTTCTCAGCGTTGTAAATCAGGCCGAATGAGTAGTTAAGGTGGGTAATCTGGCGGACATCCAGGGTGTTGATATCGCCGCCGGGTCCGGCGGTAACATCTCCGCCGCCGTTGAAGTAGCCGACGGACATCATGGAACTGGCGGACGCGACAGATGCGCAAAGCAAGGGTAATGCTGCCAACAATGGCAAACGTTTCATAGCTAATCCTCTTTGACATTAAAAATCAAAAGCAAACACGCCACGGAAATGGCGTGGCGAAAAAACAGCCATCCAAGCGTAGCACCTGTGCAGAGTCACTGCCGGTTTGAGTTCATTTTATGTGACGGAAGGGAAAAGATTTTTTCGCCGGATGACAAGGCAGGCCATCATCCGGCGGGAGGTTTAGCGCTGAGTTTCTTCCCAGTCAGCGAGGGTATACAACGTAGCGCCTGCCGCTGCCATCTCCATGAAGGCATGGGCACTGTCCTGTGGCTGAATGTTCACGCCGCGACAGCCGTCGGTAATGACATTCACCGTATAACCCAGTTGCAGCGCATCCAGCACCGTAAACTTGACGCAATAGTCGGTCGCCAGTCCCATAACGATCAGCGCATTCACGTCATGCTGGCGAAGCCACGCATCCAGCCCGGTTTTCTGCCGGCGTCCATTATCAAAAAAGGCGCTATAGCTGTCGACCAGTGGGTTCTCGCCCTTATGAAAAACGGCCTCTATCGCCTTGCGGTTCAGCAACGGATGAAACGCCGCGCCGTCGGTCTCCTGCACGCAGTGATCGGGCCAGAAGGTTTGCGCCAGACCGTCCAGTGTCCCTTGGCTGTAGGGCTGAGCCTGATGCTGACTGGCGAAACTGCCGTGGTTCGCAGGGTGCCAGTCCTGGCTTGCGATTACCGCATCGCCACGGGTCTGGCACCAGGTAATCAGCTGGTTTGCGATATCAACGGTACTGTCGCCCTCCGGGACCGCCAGCGCGCCGCCGGCGCAGAAATCGTTTTGTAAATCGACCAGTAATAGCGCACGGTGTGTCATCAGATCCTCCTCAGTCGTCCGGCGTGAGTTCACCACGCAGGTTTTGCGTCATCGCTTTGCGAATTGCATCCGTATCCAGCCCTTTGCTGAGCAGATAATGCAGTTTGGTCAGGGTGGCTTCAACGGTCATATCCGCACCGCCAATGACGCCAGCATGTGCAAGGGCATTGCCGGTGGCATAGCCGCCCATGTTCACTTTCCCTGACATGCACTGCGTGAGGTTAACAACCACGATGCCGCGCTTGCTGGCTTCGCTAAGCTCTTTCAGGAACTCTTTATTCTGCGGCGCATTACCGACGCCATAAGAACGCAGAATCAGCGCTTTTACCGGCTGGCGCAGGAAGTTGCGCACCACATCGGCGGAGATTCCTGGATAAATGGTGACGACCCCAATGGGTTGCGGCGTGATCGGATGAACAATCAGTTCACCTTCACTACGGGGCGCCGGTGGCGTCCCCAGACGGCGGATGTGGATACCCGCTTCGAGCAGCGGCTGGAGGTTAGGGGAGGCGAAAGCGTCAAAGCCGTCAGCATGCGCCTTTGTCGTGCGGTTGCCGCGAAACAGACGGTTGTTAAAGAACAGGGTAACTTCGTTGATCGGATAATTTGCCGCGACGTAAAGCGCGTTGAGCAGATTGATTTGTCCGTCAGAACGCAGCTCCGCCAGTGGAATTTGTGACCCTGTCACAATCACCGGTTTACCCAGATTCTCCAGCATGAATGAGAGCGCAGAAGCGGTAAACGCCATGGTGTCGGTGCCGTGCAGGATCACAAAACCATCGTACTCATCGTAATGGGTTTTGATGTCATCGGCGATATGCTGCCAGTCCTCCGGCGTCATATCTGACGAATCCATCAGCGGGGCATATTCATGAATAGTGAAGTCGGGCATTTCAGGACGATGGAATTCAGGCATCAGCGCCAGCTGGCGCTGAAGGTGTCCGGAGACCGGGATGTAACCCTGTTCGGAGCGCTGCATACCAATGGTCCCGCCGGTATAGGCAACGTAAATCGATTTCTTCTGCATGGCTAGTATCTTGTTGCTCAGAGAAAACGCCCTCTTCGCAGGAAGAGGGCGTGAGGATTAACGCACGTTCGCGCAGGTCAGACAGAACGCATAACGGTTTTGCGGATCGTTGAACGCGGCGAGCTTATCGCTTTCCGCTTTGACCGTACTGGCCGCTGAGGCCAGCGGCGCAGGAAGCATCGCCTGAATCGCCTGCGGCAGCATGGCGCGGACAGAACCTGACATGCCGTCCATGATCATATCGAAGAAGGTCGGCTCATCCTGATAATAGTCGATATGCCATTCTTTGAGTTTTGCCAGTTCCGCCGCTTTAGCCACCGCATCGTCGAAGTCGCCCAGGCTGTCGACCAGACCGTTCGCTTTCGCGTCCTGACCGGTCCAGACGTGGCCCTGCGCGATTTTATCAATCTGCTCAGGCGTGGATTTACGCGCCTGCGCCACCAGAGTGATAAAGCGCTTATAGCCATTCTCAATGCTCAGTTGCATCATCTGCTGCGCTTCCGGCGGCAGGGCTTTGGTCAGTGAAATATCAGCCAGCGGTGAGGTCGCGACGCCGTCGGTGTGTACGCCAATCGAGTCAAGACTGTTCTCAACGGTGTTAATCACACCGAAGATGCCAATTGAACCGGTCAGCGTGCTTGGGTTGGCCACAATGTAACTGGCCGGTGTAGAGATCCAGTAACCTCCAGAAGCGGCCATTCCGCCCATCGATACGACCACCGGTTTACCGGCAGCACGTGCGGCGGCCAGTTCCGAACGAATCACTTCCGACGCCGTCACGCTGCCGCCAGGGCTGTTGACGCGCAGAACAATGGCTTTCACTTTTGGATCCAGACGCGCATCGCGAATTTGCGAGGCGGTGGTATCCCCGCCGACGTTCCCCGGTGTTTCTTCACCATCCATGATAGCGCCGTTGGCAAAGACCACGCCGATGGAGCTACCCGTATCCGCAGGCGGATTGAGCGTATAGTCGTAGTAGCTGATCGCGCGATAGTTATTTTCGGCTTTGCTCCAGCCAAACTGTTTCGTCAGCGCTTTTTCCACTTCGGCGCTGGAAAGCAGGGCGTCGACCAGCTTGCTGTCGAGCGCATACTTCGCCGTATCGCCATCGGCTTTCGTCAGCGCATCCAGAACGCCCTGAGCGCCAGGGAAGACTTGCTCAGCCGGGATTTGACGGTTGGCGGCAATGGTATTCAGGTAGTTCTGCCACAGCTCGCCAATCCAGCGGCTGTCCGCTTCCCGCGCCGCAGGCGACATGTCGTCACGAATAAACGGCTCGACAGCCGATTTGTAGGTGCCCACGCGGAACACATGGGTAGACACTTTCAGCTTATCCAGCAGGGATTTGTAATACAGTCCGTTAGTGGCAAAGCCGTGGATATCAACGGAACCCTGCGGCGAGAGCCAGATTTTATTGGCGAAGCTGGCGAGGTAATACTGACCCTGACTAAAGTTATCGCCGACGGCATAGACCGGCTTACCGCTGTCGCGGAATTCACGCAGCGCTTTACCGATATACTGCATTGACGGCTGATCGGCGCCGGCGAAGTTCTTCAGGTCCATCACAATACCGGTGATATTGCGATCGTCTTTGGCCTGACGAATGGTATTGACGATATCGAACAGGGAGTTTTCCTGTAAGCGGTCGGAACTGGCGCCCAGCAGTTGACGGCTGAGAACGCCAAGACGACTGGTACTGGACGGTTTATCGACGATCACCCCGGAAATATCTAACATCAGGGCACCGCGACCGACTTTATCGCTGGTGTTATTACTGCTGACCTGCATCCAGATCCCGACACCCACCAGGACCAGGAAGATAAAGAACAGGTTAAGCACCATCTCGCGGACAAAATTAAGCAGTCGCCACGTCCATTTAAAAAAACCGGCAATGAATCGCCACAGGGTTCGCATGTATTCTCCCTACCGTTACCAATACTACACCTGAGTCAGGCGTATGAGATGTGGCTATCCTAATGACCCTGCCGTCTCTTGTCAGCAGGAATCACCGTCGGCGCTGTAACAAAATCTGCTCTCGTGTTAATTTTGTGAATATTCACCCTGACAGGAGTTAACCAAATGGATGCACTTGAATTACTTGTTAACCGCCGTAGCGCCTCTCGCCTGGCCGAGCCTGCACCTGCCGGTGAGCAACTGCAAAATATTCTCCGTGCGGGCATGCGCGCGCCGGATCATAAGACCCTGCAACCGTGGCACTTCTTCGTTATTGAAGGCGAAGGGCGCGAACGCTTCAGCGCGGTGCTGGAAAAGGGGGCGATTGCCGCCGGTAGCGATGAAAAAGGGATCGAAAAAGCGCGTAGCGCACCGTTTCGCGCGCCGCTTATCATCACCGTGGTCGCGAAATGCGATGAAAATCATAAGGTCCCGGTCTGGGAGCAGGAAATGTCCGCGGGTTGCGCGGTGATGGCGATGCAAATGGCGGCCATCGCACAGGGCTTTGGCGGGATCTGGCGTAGCGGAGCATTAACCGACAGTCCGGTGGTGCGCGACGCGTTTGACTGTCGCCCGCACGACAAGATCGTTGGTTTCCTCTACCTCGGTACCCCACAACTGAAAGCCTCAACCACCATCAGCGTGCCGGATACCGCGCCTTTCGTGACGAAATTTTAGTTAATCAGGCTAAACTGTCTGGATTCTGAGCAAAGACGCCGGAATTCGGACACTCTCTCTTATCACTTCATGGAATGAGCGCTACCATAGCCTGATTGCAATGACAGGAGATGTCCATGAGCGAGCATGCTATTCGTTTAACACAGTACAGCCACGGAGCGGGTTGTGGTTGTAAAATTTCCCCGAAAGTGCTGGAAACCATCCTGCACAGTGAGCAGGCGAAGTTTGTCGACCCGAACCTGCTTGTGGGAAATGAAACCCGCGACGACGCGGCGGTGTACGATCTGGGCAATGGTACCAGCGTTATCAGTACCACCGACTTCTTTATGCCGATTGTCGATAATCCGTTTGATTTTGGTCGCATTGCGGCGACCAACGCCATTAGCGATATTTTCGCGATGGGCGGCAAACCGATTATGGCGATCGCGATCCTCGGCTGGCCTATCAGCAAACTGTCGCCGGAAATCGCTCGCGAAGTGACTGAAGGCGGACGCTTTGCCTGTCGTCAGGCGGGCATTGCGCTGGCGGGCGGCCACTCGATTGACGCGCCGGAGCCGATCTTCGGTCTGGCCGTGACCGGTATTGTCCCCACTGAGCGGGTGAAGAAAAACAGCACCGCCGAGGCCGGTTGTAAACTGTTCCTGACCAAACCGCTAGGCATCGGCGTGTTGACCACCGCAGAGAAAAAATCGCTGCTGAAACCTGAACATCAGGGGCTGGCGACGGAAGTCATGTGCCGGATGAACATTGCCGGGGCGTCATTTGCCAACATCGACGGCGTGAAAGCGATGACCGATGTGACCGGTTTTGGTCTGCTGGGCCACCTCAGCGAGATGTGCCAGGGTGCAGGCGTACAGGCGCGAATCTGCTACCAGGACATCCCTAAACTGCCGGGCGTGGAAGAGTACATCCGCCTGGGCGCCGTACCGGGCGGCACCGAGCGTAACTTTGCCAGCTACGGCCACCTGATGGGGGAAATGCCGCAGGCGGTGCGCTCCCTGCTTTGCGATCCACAAACGTCCGGCGGCCTGCTGCTGGCGGTAACACCAGAGGCCGAAGCAGAAGTGAAAGCCACCGCCGCCGAATTTGGTATCGATCTGACGGCGATTGGTGAACTGGTTGATGCCCGTGGCGGTCGCGCCATGGTTGAGATCCGTTAATCCAATGCGGTTGTTTATTGCCGAAAAGCCGAGTCTGGCGCGTGCCATTGCCGATGTGTTGCCTAAACCGCACCGCAAGGGCGATGGCTTTATTGAATGCGGTAACGGTCAGGTGGTGACCTGGTGTATTGGTCACCTGCTTGAACAGGCGCAGCCTGATGTCTATGACAGTCGTTACGCGCGCTGGAATCTGGCCGATCTGCCGATCGTGCCGGAAAAGTGGCAATTGCAGCCGCGTCCTTCCGTGACTAAACAGCTCAACGTGATCAAGCGTTTTCTGCATGAGGCCAGTGAGGTTATCCATGCCGGAGACCCGGATCGCGAGGGGCAACTGCTGGTGGACGAGGTGCTGGATTACCTGCAACTGGCGCCGGAAAAGCGTCATCAGGTACAGCGCTGTCTGATTAACGATCTCAACCCACAGGCCGTTGAACGTGCGATTGAACGTCTGCGCTCAAACAGCGAATTCGTGCCGTTGTGCGTGTCGGCCCTGGCCCGCGCCCGCGCGGACTGGCTGTATGGCATCAACATGACCCGTGCGTATACCATTCTCGGGCGTAACGCCGGGTATCAGGGGGTGCTCTCCGTCGGGCGCGTACAGACACCGGTGCTCGGGCTGGTTGTCCGCCGGGACGAAGAGATCGAGAACTTCGTTGCCAAAGATTTTTTTGAAGTGAAAGCACATATCGTGACCCCTGCGGATGAACGCTTCACCGCGATCTGGCAGCCGAGCGAAGCGTGCGAACCCTATCAGGACGAAGAGGGGCGATTATTACACCGTCCGCTGGCTGAGCATGTGGTCAACCGCATCAACGGCCAACCGGCGATGGTCACCAGCTATAACGATAAACGAGAATCAGAATCCGCGCCGCTACCGTTCTCGCTGTCAGCCTTACAGATTGAAGCGGCGAAACGCTTTGGCCTGAGCGCGCAGAACGTGCTCGACATCTGCCAGAAGCTGTATGAAACCCACAAACTGATTACCTATCCGCGTTCTGACTGTCGCTATCTGCCGGAAGAGCACTTTGCTGGACGGCACGCGGTGATGAACGCCATCGGCGTGCATGCGCCGGATCTGCTGCCGCAACCGGCGGTAAATCCCGATACCCGTAATCGCTGCTGGGACGATAAAAAGGTTGATGCCCACCACGCTATTATTCCTACTGCGCGCAGCAACAGTATTAATCTGACGGACAATGAAGCGAAGGTATACAACCTGGTAGCCCGTCAATACCTGATGCAATTCTGCCCGGATGCGGTATTCCGTAAATGCGTGATTGAACTGGATATCGCGAAGGGTAAATTCGTCGCAAAGGCCCGGTTCCTTGCCGAAGCGGGCTGGCGAACGCTGCTGGGCAGTAAAGAGCGGGATGAAGAGAACGACGGCACGCCGCTGCCGGTGGTAGCGAAAGACGATGAACTGCTGTGCGAAAAGGGCGAAGTGGTTGAACGTCAGACCCAGCCGCCGCGCCATTTTACCGATGCCACGCTGCTGTCGGCGATGACCGGGATTGCGCGCTTCGTTCAGGATAAAGATCTGAAAAAGATCCTCCGCGCAACGGACGGGTTGGGCACCGAGGCCACCCGCGCCGGGATCATCGAACTGCTGTTTAAGCGCGGTTTTCTGATCAAAAAAGGGCGTTATATCCACTCTACCGATGCCGGAAAAGCGCTGTTCCACTCCCTGCCGGAGATGGCGACCCGTCCGGATATGACTGCTCACTGGGAGTCAATTCTGACGCAAATCAGCGAAAAACAGTGCCGCTATCAGGATTTCATGCAGCCGCTGGTGGGGACGCTGTATCAGCTGATCGATCAGGCGCGGAGTACGCCGGTACGTCGCTTCCGTGGCATTGTGGCGCCAGGCGGTGACGGCGGAGAGAAGAAGAAGAGCGCGCCTCGTAAACGCGCGGCGAAAAAAAGCCCGCCATCAGCAGAGGCGGGCCTGTAATTCGGTTTGCAGGGGGGCTTAAATCACACCCTGACCAAACATGGCGTCGGCAATCTTCACGAAGGCGGAGATGTTCGCCCCACGGACATAGTTGGTCTGCTTGCTTTCACCGCCGTACTCGACGCAGGCATGGTGAATATCAAGCATGATGTGGTGCAGACGGGCATCCACTTTCTCCGCCTTCCAGCTCAGACGCGCCGCGTTCTGTGCCATTTCCAGACCGGAGGTGGCAACGCCACCGGCGTTCGCCGCTTTGCCCGGTGCAAACAGCACACCGGCTTCAAGGAACAGATCGGTCGCTTCGATGGTGGTTGGCATGTTTGCCCCTTCCGCCACCGCTTTCACGCCGTTGGCGATAAGCTGACGGGCAGCGTCGACATCGAGTTCGTTCTGCGTGGCGCACGGCAGAGCGATATCGACCGGCACTGACCACGGTTGTTTGCCTTCCAGATAGGTCAGGCCAAACTCACGGGCATAGTCCGCCACGCGACCGTCACGGCTGGCTTTGATTTCGCACAGACGCGCCAGTTTCTCTTTCGTAAAGCCGCTCTCATCCACGACGGTGCCGCTGGAGTCGGAGGCCGTCACCACGCGAGCGCCAAATTCCATTGCTTTTTCAATAGCAAACTGCGCCACGTTGCCGGAGCCGGAAACCGCCACGCGCATTCCTTCAAAGCCGAGACCATGACGTTTGAGCATCGCTTCAGTGAAGTAGACCAGGCCGTAGCCTGTTGCTTCCGGACGGATCAGACTGCCGCCAAAGGAGAGCCCTTTGCCGGTAAACACACAGGCGCTGTTATTGGAGAGCTTACGCATCATCCCGGCCATAAAGCCCACTTCACGACCACCCACGCCGATATCACCGGCAGGAACGTCAGTATCCGGACCCAAATGACGGTATAGCTCCGTCATCAGCGCCTGGCAGAAACGCATCACTTCGCCTTCACTTTTGCCTTTCGGATCAAAATCGCTACCGCCTTTACCACCGCCCATCGGCAGGGTAGTCAGTGCGTTTTTAAAGGTTTGCTCAAAGCCGAGGAACTTCAGGATCGACAGGTTAACGGAAGGGTGGAAGCGCATCCCGCCTTTGTACGGGCCAATCGCCGAGTTGAACTGTACGCGCCAGGCGCGGTTAACCTGGACCTGATTACGGTCGTCCAGCCACACGACGCGGAACTGAATCACACGCTCAGGCTCAACCAACCGTTCCAGCAACGACATTTCACGATAACGCGGATTTTGCTCAATGAACGGCCACAGGGTAGTCATGACTTCGCGGACGGCTTGCGCGAACTCGGTTTGATTCGGGTCGCGCTTTTGTACATGGTTGAGGAATGATTCCAGAGAGCGTGTCTGATCCATAGATATAAAAACCTCTTATATTTTAATGTGGTTGTAATTATGTTGTTTGTATTAAGTGCGTTTGCAGATTTTGACTATACCACCAGGAATGTGACGGATAGCAAGAAAAAAATGCCGGTGCCAGGCAAATTAATAACCAGACGGCTGTCATAACGAAAAACGATGACAGAAGAGAGTAAAGTTTCCCGCGCGGGTTACCGTTATACTGAGAACAGTCCCGAAATAGTAAGGAAACCCTATGCGTTTTATCGCGATGACGGCAGCGCTGATGACACTCTCTTTATCCACCTTGGCGAATCAAAGCATTCGCCCGGATGTTCAGGTGAACGTGCCGCCGGAGGTCTTCAGTTCCGGCGGACAGCGCGCGCAGCCCTGTAATCAGTGCTGCATTTATCAGGATCAGAATTATTCAGAAGGGGCGGTGATTAAAGCCGATGGCGTGTTGCTGCAGTGCCAGCGCGACGAGAAAACGCTCAGCACGAATCCGCTGGTCTGGCGTCGCGTAAAATCATAAAGGCGTTAAGCAGCGGAATATCGGCAGGGGCGAGCGGATAGTCCAGCGCGGCGTGCGGCTCGCACCACACCAGTTGCTGATGCTCATGCGCGATCACTTCTCCGCTGAACGCCGGGACATGCCAGGCATGCAGATGAATCATCCGCCCGGAGACTTCACGCTGATGGCTGGCAATATAGCGCCCCACCGTGGCCTCAATTCCCAGTTCTTCGCGCAGTTCGCGGACCAGCGCCTGCGGCTGCGTTTCGCCTGCTTCCACTTTGCCACCGGCAAATTCCCATAAGCCTGCCTGATCCGCCTGCGGCGGGCGCTGGGCGAGCAAAATCTGGCCATCACGTTCAATGATCGCGGCAACAACGTCGAGGGTTTTCATCATATTCGTCAATGTTCAACAGCAGAAAGTGACATACTATCGTCATCTTTGATTGACCTGAAGTCCCAGGAGTCTTCCTTGAACGATCCGCAATCGTGGGTAACGCCGCTCACCCGTCTCCCTGCCAGTCTCAACCCTCTCGTGATGTCGCAAAGAAAACACTACGGCGAGGTATTACACCCGACGCGCTGGTGGGGACGGATGCCATTTTTGTTCTGGCTGGTGGCGCTGTTCGTGGGGTTTCTCGAGCGTAAACGTGCGCGTCTGACGCCGGTGATGCGAGCGCTGCTGATGACGCGCGTGTCGCAGGTCTGCCACTGCGCATTCTGCGTGGATGCCAACAGTCTGCGGCTGGCAGAGCGCTGTGGCGCGATGGACAAAGTGCTGGCGGTGGCGGACTGGCAAGCATCGTCGCTTTTTACACCAGAAGAGCGTGTTGCGCTGGCTTATGCTGACGCGGTGACCGCCACGCCGCCGCGGGTAGATGATGCCCTGAAAGCGCAAATAAAGCAGCATTTCAGCGATGACGTTATTAGCGAGATGACCGCGCTGTTGGCTTTCCAGAACCTCTCGGCGCGTTTCAATGCCGCGCTGGATATCCCGTCGCAGGGATTGTGCGACAGTCTCAAAGGAGCGCCGCGTGCTTGACAGACATTTGCATCCACGGCTTAAACCGCTGCTCCACCGCTGCGCAGGCGTACTCGACAGGCCGGGGGTTTCCCCGGACGGCCTGACGTTGGTTGGGTTTGGCCTCGGCGTACTGGCGTTGCCGTTTCTGGCGCTGGGCTGGTATCTGGCGGCGCTGGTGGCGATTGTCCTGAACCGACTGCTGGATGGGCTTGACGGTGCGCTGGCGCGACGTCGGGGGCTTACCGATGCGGGCGGCTTTCTTGATATCGCGCTCGATTTTCTGTTTTACGCGCTGGTGCCGTTCGGCTTCATTCTGGCCGACCCGCAGCAGAACGCGCTGGCAGGGAGCTGGCTGTTGTTTGCGTTTATCGGCACCGGCAGCAGTTTTCTCGCCTTTGCCGCGCTGGCCGCGAAGCACAATATCGACAACCCTGGCTACGCGCATAAATCGTTTTATTATCTCGGTGGATTGACCGAGGGAACGGAAACCATCGCACTCTTTGTGCTCGGCTGCCTTTTCCCGGCGTATTTTGCCGTTCTGGCATGGGTCTTCGGCGCGCTGTGCTGGATGACGACGTTGACCCGCGTCTGGAGTGGTTATCTGACGCTGAAAGGGTTACAGGGGAAAAATGAGGGATGAACGCCGGATAGCGGTAAAGCGCTTACACTACCATCCGGCAATCCATTACAGACTGCTGTCCGGGCCACGTTCGCCTGTGGACACCGGGTTTTTCGGATCTTTGCTCCACTCGTACCAACCGCCGTCATAAACCGCGACGTTTTTCCAGCCCATCGCCCGGGCGTACATAAACGTCTCTGACGCGCGCCAGCCGGTGCCACAGTAAAAGGCGACCTGCTGATCCGGCAGAATGTGCCACTGCTTCCACATGCTGGCGATGTCATCCGCGCTGCGCATGGTGCCGTCCGGGTTATGGAAATCTTCCATATGCGTCGAATCGCTGCCGGCATGTCCCCAGCGCGCCCCGGCAATTTCACCTTTTGGCTTGATATAGCTGTAGCCGCTGGTGGTGCCGATAAATTCCGGCCAGGAGCGAATGCTGACCAGCGAAGCATCCTGACGGTGCAACAGTCCGCGCGCTTGCGCCATATCAAGCATCAGCTGTGGTTGCGCCGGAATGGTCACGCCAAAATCGGGCTCCGGTTTCACTTTCGCCGGCGTGCCGCGCTCGACCGGCAACCCCGCGTCGGACCAGGTCTGCCAGCCGCCGTCGAGCAGACGAACGTCTTTCACTCCAGCATACAGCATGATCTGCGCCACCCGCGCGGCCGCGTAAACATCGCGACCGTACAGGATCACCGTTGTGTCGTGACGGATACCGTGTTTCGCCAGCATCGCCTGCAGACTGGCGTCAGAGACCTTGTTCCACAGCGGTTTGCTTTCCACCTCGTTGGTGTCAATGTAATCCGCGCCAGGAATATGGCTGAGCAGATAAAACTTCGGCGCCCCCCAGGCCGCTTCGATGATTTTCCAGTCACCGGCAGGTTTCGCGGTCACCTCTTTACCCTGCTGCAGGTCATGCAGCCATTGCGGATAAACCAGTTGCTCGAAATGCGGCAGTCGTTGCAGGCGGGCCGGATCCTGCAGCGCGTCGCTCAGCGTGACAACCTGTTGCAGCCCGGCTTTTTGCAGTCGGTCTTTCACCGCCTGCACGTCGCTGTCGTTACCGTACAGTGCGACCGGAGCGTCGGCTTTCAACTGATGCTGTTGGATCCAGGCGTTGAGCTGCTCGTCACTCATGTTGTCGAGCCAGCGGGCAGAGAGGTTCAGGGCGGAAGGTTCATGTCCGGAAGGGCCATTTAACGACTGCGGCCAGCCATTGTAGAACGCGCCTGGACGGGTATCGATTGCCGTACCCTGTTTTTGCGCCAGTTGTGTGAAGTTGAGCGCCTGCGCCATATCAGCAGCCCAGGAGGAAGCGCAAGCGAGCCCTAAAGCCAGTGCCAGCGCGGTCATTTGAGAAACACGTTTCATCGAATTGCCCGACGTTGAGATAAGAAGGCGCCATTCTGTGCTCGCTGAAGGTGAAAAACTTTGCGTTAACGCAGTATGTCAGCAGTTTCACGACGCGGACGATAACGACAACACGTGACCGCCCGGCGGAACATCCTGCGCGTCATGGGTGACCTGAACAACGGGAATGTCCAGCCGACGCACTTCGTCAAAGACCCACTGACGAAAGTCTGCCCGACGGTCAGCATCAAGACGGCTGAACGGTTCATCCAGCAGCAACGCTTTGGGCTGCGCCAGCAGGGCGCGAAGCAATGCAACCCGTGCGCGCTGACCGCCGGATAGCGTGGCGGGATCGCGAGAAGACAATCCCGCCATGCCCGCGCGTTCAAGCGCGTGCTGAACCGCATCCTGCCGAGCCACGCCTTTCAAACTGGCTGGAAGCGCTAACAGCAGGTTTTGTCCCACCGTAAAGTGATCAAATAGCAGGGCATCCTGAAATAAAATACCGATCTGCCGACGGGCGGTGGGGAGCCTATCCAGACGCTGTTCGTCCAGCCACAGTTCACCGTCAGCATGCAGCGGCGGCGTCAGCGCGCCCACCATCCAGGAGAGCAATGAAGACTTACCGCAGCCGGAGGGACCCATTAATGTGACAATGTCACCTTTTGCCACCTCGAAGGTTAACGGGCCAAATAGCGGGGTCTGGTGAAGAAACAGGGAAAGATGGCGAACGGTGAGCATTAGCGCAATCCTTGTCGGCAGTGGCCGACCCATGATGAGAGCCCGGCCATTAGTGTGAACACGACTAGCGGTAACAGCAACTGCCAGAGCGCCTGCGCGGCCAGGATACCGGTACTGCCGCCACTGCTGAGGGCGACCGCTTCCGTCGTCAGCGTCGGGAAACGGCCTGCGCCCAGCCACAGGGTCGGCATATACTGCGCGATGCTGACGGAGAAACCGACCGCCAGCGTCACCAGTACCGGACGCAAAATCTGCGGACATTTTATGGTGCAAAAGATTTTCAACGGTGACCAGCCCAGCGTCCGGGCAATCAGTAGCAGACGCGGGTCGATGCGCTGCCAGGCCGGTTTCAGGACAAACAACATCCACGGCACCACCCACAGCAGATGTCCCCAGATGAGCGTAGCAAGCTGACCGTCCAGTTCAAGGTGTAATGCCAGCGCATATTGGCCCATCACCAGCGGCAGCGCCGGAAGAAGGATTGGCAGCCAGACCCACCGGTGTCCGCGCTGCGGTCCCCATTCCAGCCATAGCAGCAAAATGACCAGCCCCAGCGCGCTGGCGGCCAGTCCGATCGCTACGCTGTGGGTTAATGCGTCGAGATTGAGCGCCGATTGCTGCGCAAGAAAGGCCAGTAATATCGTACAGAGCACGCCCGCGGTGGGCAGCGACAATGACAGCGTTTTTCCCGTTACGGGCGAAACGCGGCGTTGACGTACGCCACTGACGTCAGGGAGCGTGCGTCGCCAGCCGCGCCAGAGCAGATAACCCGCGAGCGCAAAGAGGGCGAGCAGCGCCAGCAAGAGCAGGCTTGCCAGCGCGCCTTTGATCTGCTGTTCGCTGTCTCCCTGACTAAGCCATTGCCACGAGAGGACCGCCAGCGTTGGCGGATTGCCGGGGCCGAGGATAATGGCAACATCCACCGCCGAAATGGTCCATGCCACCACGGCCAGCATCACGGCTCCCAGTGCGGGGGCGATAGTGGGTAAGATCAACCAGCAGAGCGTCTGCCGGCGGTTGTAGCCCAGTGAATCCAGGACGATGACCTGCTGAGCGAGCCGTTTCTCACTCAGTAAAATGGATAAAATCCACAGCACGAAAGCGCTCTCTTTCACCGCCAGCGTCGCGCCCAGCCCGATGCCGTAGCGATCAATCGCAGGAGAGAGAAACGGCAGGGCGCGCCAGAGCAGTCCGCCTTCAGCGAAAAGCAGCAGCGCGGCGCTGGCAAACGCGACATGGGGAATGGCCAGCAACCATGGCAGGCGGGTACTCAACCGTCGCCAGCGTATGCCGGGCCAGAGCGTCACTACAATCGTTAACGCAATAAACAGCGCGCCAGCGGCGGCGATGAATACCGAAACCACGGTCGCCAGCAATGCCTGCGGTAACTGCGGATCGGCAAAAAGTGCCTGCCAGTTCGCCAGTGACAGCGCGGGCGCGATCAGCAACACGCTGGCAGGCAGTATTGGCGCATAAATCGCGGCCATGCCCAGCCAGGCGAGAAGCATTAGCGCGAGCCGTAGCGGCGCAGCCATTCTTGCTCCAGTGCGTTAACCCAGGCCGCATGAGGCTCAGGCAGGACGGCGGGCAGCCCGTCCGGAATGCGTGCTGCCAGCGCAGCCTGTTGTGCTGCGGGGAGTTTTTTCGCATCCAGCACCGATGGATCGCCCCAGACTGTCGGATCGGCCTTACGCAGCTGTGCGTCAGGAGAGAGCAGGAAGTTGGCAACCAGTTTCGCTCCGGCGCTGGCGCGGGCATTGGCCGGAATTGCGACAAAGTGCACGTTGCCAATCATCCCTTCGCTAAACCCAAAGCTGTAGCTGTGTTTTGGCAATTCACCGCTGGTGACCTTTTGCTGAGCGTGCGCCGGGTTGAAGGTCAATGACAGGCGCAATGTCCCGCTCTTGAGCAATGCGTCCATCCGCGCCGGAGACGGCGGGAAATCCTTCCCTTCTCGCCACAGACTCGGATGCAAAGCATCGAGATAGCGCCACAGCGGCGCGGTCACACCGGCAAAGGTGGTGGCGTCCGGCGCGACGGTGAGCGCATGTGGATTGTCAGTCAGCGAGATTAATAACTGTTCCAGAAATGCCGTGCCGGTAAAGTCCGGCGGTCGCGGGTAACTGACGGTGCCTGGATGCGCCCGGGCAAATGCTAACAGCGCCTGCGGACTCTGCGGGGGCTGTGGCGTTACGTCGCGATCCGCGATAAACGTCAACTGCGCGCCACCCCACGGTGACTCAGCCCCGTCAGTGGGAATCGAGAAATCTTCACGTACCGGCTTTTGCGTATCAACATAGCGCCAGTTGGGCAGCGTTTCCGCCCACTGGGTTTGCAACAATCCTGCCTCTTTCAGGGTGCGGAAGTTTTCGCCGTTGACCCACAGCAGGTCGACAGAACCGCCGGTGTTCCGTCCGGCGGCGGCTTCCGTCTGGATGCGCTTCACGGCATCAGCGGCATCGGCGAGACGCACGATTTTAAGAGTGACTGCATAGTGGGTTTTCATCTCGCCACTGACCCAGTCAAGATACTGGTTAACGGCGGTGTCTCCGCCCCAGGCGTTGAACCAGACGGTCTGGCCTCGGGCCTCATTCTGGATCTGCTGCCAGCGTTGTTCGGCGTGTCCCTGAGCGGTCAGCAACAGGCTCGCAAGTAGTAATCCCCAGCGCATAATTACTCCTGAAAAAAACGTGTGACCAGCCAACGGGAGGCCAGCGGTAATAACCCCAACAGGGCAAAAGCGGCCAGCATCGCGGGAGAAATAATGTCACGTATTGATGTTAACTGGCTTAACTGGCGTCCGGCATTCAGATAAACCACGGTGGCAGGCAACATCCCCAACTGGCTGACCCACCAGTAACGGCGCACGCCAACGGCGGTGAGACCTGCAAGCAGGTTGACGACAACGAATGGAAACAATGGCATCAGGCGTAGCGCAAAGAGATAAAAGGCGCCGTCCCGTGCCATTCCGTGATTCACCGTGGCCATATGCCGGGAAAACCGCCGTGACACCCAGTCACGCAGCAGGTAACGACTGGTGAGCATGGCGAACGTGGCGCCCAGCGTTGAGGCAAAAGAGACCAGCAGCGTGCCTTGCCAGAGGCCAAACAGCGCACCGCCGAGCAGCGTCAGCAGCGCCGCGCCAGGAATCGACAGCGCCGCGACGGCGGTATAGAGCAGAAAATAGAGGCTTGCACTGAGGAAAGGGGACTGGCGCTGCCAGTCCGCCAGCAGTGAATGATTGTGCTTAAGCGTCTCCAGCGTGAGCAGGCCGGGGGGCAACGCCCAGAGCACCCCGACGAGACAGAGGATCAGTACGCCCGTTACCCCCAATTTTCTGGCGTTCACGGTTGTGCATCAGACCTTAAATTTTGCCCATATCGGCGCATGGTCAGACGGTTTTTCCATGCTGCGAATTTCATAGTCGATACCGGTTTCCACACAACGCTCCGCCAGCGGCTGGCTTGCCAGCAGCAGATCGATACGCAGACCGCGGTTATCATCAAATCCCTTCGAACGGTAATCAAACCACGAGAATTTGTCGGTGGTTTCCGGGTGCGCGTGGCGGAAGGTGTCAACCAGGCCCCAGCCCAGCAGGCGGTCCATCCACTCACGCTCTTCCGGCAGGAACGAACATTTACCTGTCCGCAGCCAGCGCTTGCGGTTCTCTTCGCCAATGCCGATATCCCGATCGGACGGACTGATATTCATATCCCCCATGATCAGCACCGGGTTGTCGCACTTCAGTTGGTTGTCGAGATAGTTTTGTAAGTTCTGATAAAACTGCGCTTTGGCCGGGAATTTAATCGGATGGTCGCGGCTTTCACCCTGCGGGAAGTAGCCGTTGATCACCGTCAGATTGCCCAGCGGAGAAGGGATTTCCGCCATGATGATGCGGCGCTGAGCCTCTTCGCCATCATCGGGAAAACCCCGGCGCACGGCGATGGGCGTCTCTTTGGTCAGCAGCGCCACGCCATAGTGACCTTTCTGCCCGTGGTAGAAAACGTTGTAGCCGAGTTTTGCGACATCTTCGAGCGGGAACATGTCGTCGTGAACTTTTGTCTCCTGCAGGCCAATGACATCGGGTTGGTGTTTTTCGACGATGGCTGCCAGTTGATGAGGTCTGGCGCGCAGGCCGTTGATATTAAAAGAGACAAATTTCATAGTCGCTGCCATTTTGCTGGATGAATAGTGCATGGATGGTAGCAGAATTTCCGCAGACTGACTGCCCATAATGGTGAGATTCCGACAATGGGTGCGAATGGTGTTAACAATGGGGCAATGTCTGCCCTGTTTTAGGGCGGATTGCGTCAGAATGGCGCAGTAATTTCCTGTAAATTTCGTAGATGATCACATTTCCAGAATTATATTTGGCCTGTGCATAATATTGCGGTTTTTCCTCTATTTACTCCTCTTTCACGCAAACATATTCACTTTCTATGCACATATAGTGAATATCGCTGGGTTATAACTCATTGATTTTCCGTTGTAGTCAGCCGTTTATGCATTTTTTTCGCTGGCTGGCACGAAGACTGCAATCTACATTTACAGCGCAAACACTACTATTTATTAACATATAAATAACTATTTATTTACCGATGAGGTCGCTATGTCTCAGTCAATTACGCGTGAAAATTTTGATGAATGGATGATGCCCGTTTATGCACCGGCGCCTTTTATTCCGGTACGTGGCGAAGGTTCACGCTTGTGGGATCAGCAGGGTAAAGAGTATATCGACTTCGCGGGAGGTATAGCGGTCAACGCGCTGGGACACGCGCATCCGGAACTGCGTGAAGCGCTGAATGTGCAGGCGAGCAAATTCTGGCATACCGGCAATGGCTATACCAACGAGCCGGCGCTACGACTGGCGAAAAAGCTCATCGACGCCACCTTTGCCGATCGCATCTTCTTCTGCAACTCCGGGGCTGAGGCCAACGAGGCGGCGCTGAAACTGGCGCGCAAATATGCGCACGACCACCACGGCAGCAATAAGAGCGGCATTGTCGCGTTCAAGAACGCCTTTCACGGTCGTACGTTGTTCACGGTCAGCGCCGGAGGACAACCGGCCTATTCGCAAGATTTCGCGCCGCTGCCGCCGGATATCCGCCACGCCGTCTACAACGACATTAACTCTGCCAGCACGCTGATTGACGATACCACCTGCGCCGTCATCGTCGAACCGATGCAAGGGGAAGGTGGTGTTGTGCCTGCAACCCAGGCCTTCCTGCAAGGGCTGCGCGAGTTGTGCGATCGACATAATGCGTTGCTGATTTTTGATGAAGTGCAGACCGGCGTGGGTCGCACCGGTGAACTGTACGCCTACATGCACTATGGCGTGACGCCGGATTTGCTGACTACCGCCAAAGCGCTGGGCGGCGGGTTCCCGATTGGCGCGCTGTTGGCCAGTGAAAAATGCGCCAGCGTGATGACCGTCGGGACTCACGGCACAACCTATGGCGGTAATCCGCTGGCGACCGCCGTCGCCGGGAAATTACTCGATATCATCAATACGCCTGCGATGCTGAACGGGGTGAAACAGCGCCATGACTGGTTTGTGGAGCGTCTGAACGCCATTAACCTGCACACCGGGCTGTTCAGTGAAATTCGTGGCCTGGGACTGTTGATTGGCTGCGTGCTGAACGATTCGTTCGCCGGTAAAGCCAAACAGATTTCCCAGGAAGCGGCGAAAGCGGGCGTAATGGTGCTGATTGCCGGGGGCAACGTGGTGCGTTTTGCACCGGCGTTGAACGTCACGCAGGAAGAGGTCGCCAGCGGTCTCGACCGTTTTGCGCTGGCCTGCGAACAGATTAAAGCCGGAGGTTCATCATGATGGTGATCCGCCCCATTGAGCACGCCGATATTAGCGCGCTGATGCAACTGGCCAGTAAAACCGGCGGCGGGCTGACCTCGCTGCCGGCCAATGAAGCCACGCTGGCGGCGCGTATTGATCGCTCCCTGAAAACCTGGCGGGGCGAATTGCCGAAAAGTGAACAAGGCTATGTTTTTGTGCTGGAGGATCTGGAAACCGGCACCGTGGCGGGGATTTGCGCGATTGAAGTCGCTGTGGGGCTTAACGACCCCTGGTACAACTATCGCGTAGGGACGCTGGTGCATGCTTCAAAAGAGCTGAACGTCTATAACGCGCTGCCGACGCTGTTTCTCAGTAACGATCACACCGGCAGCAGTGAGTTGTGCACGCTGTTCCTCGATCCCGACTGGCGTAAAGAGGGCAACGGTTATTTGCTGTCGAAATCGCGCTTCATGTTTATGGCCGCGTTTCGCGACCGCTTTAATGAAAAAGTGGTCGCGGAAATGCGCGGCGTGATCGACGAGCACGGCTATTCCCCGTTCTGGCAAAGCCTGGGGAAACGCTTTTTCTCGATGGAGTTTACGCGAGCTGACTTTCTCTGCGGCACCGGGCAGAAAGCGTTTATCGCCGAACTGATGCCAAAGCATCCGATTTATACCCACTTCCTCTCTGACGAGGCGCAGGCAGTCATTGGCGAAGTGCACCCGCAGACGGCCCCGGCGCGCGCGGTGCTGGAGAAAGAAGGGTTCCGCTATCGCAATTACATCGACATTTTCGACGGCGGGCCGACGCTGGAGTGTGATATCGACCGGGTACGGGCGATCCGCAAAAGTCGGCTGATAGAGGTCGTCGAAGGGCAGCCCGCAACCGGTGATTTCCCGGCCTGCCTGGTGGCGAATGAAAACTACCACCACTTCCGCGTCATGCTGGTGCGCGCCGATCCGAATACACAGCGCTTGGTACTGACCGCCGCACAGCTGGATGCCCTGAAATGTCACGCAGGCGATCGGGTTCGTTTTGTCCGTCTCTGCGCAGAGGAGAAAACGGTATGACTTTATGGATTAACGGTGACTGGGTGACCGGTCAGGGTGAACGTCGGGTGAAAAAGGATCCTGTGCAGGGCAACGTGCTCTGGGAAGGCCACGATGCCGATGCCGCGCAGGTGATGCAGGCCGCTCGCGCTGCCCGCAACGCGTTTCCGGCCTGGGCCAGACGTCCCTTCAGCGAACGGCAGGCGATTGTGGAAAAATTCGCCGGGTTGCTGGAGAGTAATAAAGCGGATCTGACCGCCATTATCGCCCGTGAAACCGGCAAGCCACGCTGGGAAGCGGCGACGGAAGTGACGGCGATGATCAACAAAATCGCAATTTCCATCAATGCCTATCACGCCCGCACCGGCGAGCAGCAAAGTGAGTTGCCTGACGGCGCGGCGACGCTTCGTCACCGTCCGCATGGCGTGCTGGCGGTATTTGGCCCCTATAACTTTCCGGGACATCTGCCGAACGGGCACATTGTGCCGGCACTGCTGGCGGGCAACACTTTACTCTTTAAGCCCAGCGAACTGACGCCGTGGACCGGAGAAGCGGTGATTCGACTCTGGGAACAGGCCGGTCTGCCGCATGGCGTGCTGAATCTGTTACAGGGTGGTCGGGAAACGGGACAGGCGCTGAGTGCGCTGGACGCCCTCGACGGACTGCTGTTTACCGGCAGTGCGAATACGGGCTATCAGCTGCATCGCCAGCTTGCCGGACAACCGGAAAAAATCCTTGCCCTCGAAATGGGCGGCAACAATCCGCTGATTATTGAGGATCCGGCGGATATCGATGCGGCGGTGCACCTGACTATTCAGTCCGCGTTTGTGACGGCGGGGCAGCGCTGTACCTGCGCACGTCGCCTGCTGGTGAAAAAAGGCGCGCAGGGGGACGCGTTTCTCGCCCGGCTGGTGGACGTCAGCCAGCGTATCCAGCCAGGCCGCTGGGACGATGAGCCGCAACCGTTTATCGGCGGTTTGATCTCCGAACAGGCGGCGCGTCATGTGTTTGACGCCTGGCAACAGCTTGCATCACTCGGCGGACAGACCCTGCTGGCTCCGCGCTTGTTACAGGCCGGTACCTCGCTGCTATCACCCGGCATTATTGAATTGACGGGCGTGGCGAATCTGCCCGATGAAGAGGTCTTCGGTCCGCTGCTTGGCGTCTGGCGCTATGAGCGCTTCGACGAGGCGATCGCCATGGCCAATAACACCCGCTTTGGTCTGTCCTGTGGACTGGTTTCGCCCGATCGCGCGCAGTTCGACCAGTTATTGTTGGAAGCGCGCGCGGGGATCGTCAACTGGAACAAGCCGCTCACCGGTGCCGCCAGTACCGCGCCATTTGGCGGCGTGGGCGCTTCCGGAAACCATCGCGCCAGCGCGTGGTATGCCGCCGATTATTGCGCCTGGCCGATGGCCAGTCTGGAATCCCCGGCGCTGACGCTGCCAGCCACGCTGAGTCCCGGCCTCGATTTTTCGCGTGAGGAGCCCGTATGAAAGCACGTGAGGTCAATTTCGATGGGCTGGTAGGGTTGACACACCATTATGCCGGGCTGTCGTTCGGCAACGAGGCGTCCACCCGGCATCGTCATCAGGTTTCAAACCCCCGTCTGGCGGCGAAGCAGGGGCTGCTTAAAATGAAGGCGCTGGCGGATGCGGGATATCCGCAGGCGGTGATCCCGCCGCACGAGCGGCCGTTTATTCCTGCATTACGCCAGTTGGGGTTTAGTGGTAGCGATGAACAGGTGATTGAGAAAGTGGCGCGTCAGGCGCCGCACTGGCTCTCCAGCGTCAGCTCCGCGTCGCCGATGTGGGTGGCAAATGCCGCGACGGTGGCGCCGTCGGCGGATACGCTGGATGGTAAAGTGCACCTGACGGTTGCGAACCTCAATAATAAATTCCACCGTTCACTCGAAGCGCCCACCACGGAGGCGTTGCTGCGGGCGATCTTCCGCGATGAACGTTATTTCGCCGTGCATTCCGCGCTGCCGCAGGTAGCGATGCTCGGTGATGAAGGGGCGGCTAACCATAATCGCCTCGGCGGTGAGTATGGCGAGCCGGGGACGCAGCTTTTTGTCTACGGGCGCGAAGAGGGCGGCAATACGCGACCTTCCCGCTATCCTGCACGTCAAACCCGTGAAGCCAGCGAGGCGGTAGCTCGCCTGAATCAGGTGAATCCACAGCAATGTATTTTTGCTCAGCAGCACCCGGAGGTCATTGACCTTGGTGTGTTTCACAACGATGTGATTGCGGTCTCGAACCGGGAAGTGCTGTTCTGTCATGAACAGTCCTTTGCGAGACAGAATGAGGTCATGAATCAACTGCGCGCCCGGGTGCCCGGTTTTACTCCTGTTGTGGTGCCAGCGGCTGACGTGTCGGTGCCCGATGCGGTCGCGACGTATCTGTTTAACAGTCAACTGTTGAGCCGCGATGACGGTTCGATGATGCTGGTCCTGCCACAGGAGTGTCGCGAACATGCGGGCGTGTGGCGCTATCTGACGAACCTGCTGGAAGCCGAGAATCCGATCCGCGACATGCGGGTGTTTGACCTGCGCGAGAGCATGTCAAACGGCGGTGGGCCTGCCTGCCTGCGGCTGCGAGTGGTGTTGACCGTAGAAGAAAGCCAGGCGGTCAATCCGGCGGTAATGATGAATGACGCTCTGTTTACTTCGCTCAACGATTGGGTGGATCGCTACTATCGCGACCGCCTGACCGCCGCGGATCTCGCCGACCCGCAACTGCTGCGGGAAGGGCGCGAAGCGTTGGATTCACTGACTCAACTGTTGCAGCTTGGCTCTGTCTATCCGTTCCAGCAATCGGGAGACGGGCATGGATGATTTCCTTGCCGCCACGCTGGCGGGGACGATGCCGAAGGTCCGTGAAGGTGAAGGGGCGGGCTTTCGCTGGCGCTGGGTAGACGCCGGTATTCTCGAACTCACCCCCGTCACGGTGACCGACCGCGCGCTGGTGATCTCCGCCGGTATTCATGGCAACGAAACCGCGCCGGTAGAGATGCTCAATGCGCTGCTGCTGGCGCTGTCAAAAGGGGAGATAACGCTACGCTGGCGGCTGTTGGTGATCCTCGGCAACCCGCAGGCGCTGGCTGCCGGGAAGCGCTATTGCCACAGCGATATGAACCGGATGTTTGGCGGGCGCTGGCAACAGTTTAGCGAAAGCGGCGAGACGCAGCGTGCACGTCAACTGGAACACTGTCTGGAAGATTTTTATGCGGCGGGCACGGAGTCGGTGCGCTGGCATCTCGATCTACATACCGCCATTCGGGGTTCGTACCATTTGCGCTTCGGCGTGTTGCCACAGCGTCCCATCCCCTGGGATGAGACGTTTCTTGGCTGGCTGGGTGCCGCGGGACTGGAAGCGCTGGTGTTTCATCAAACGCCGGGAGGCACGTTTACTCACTTTAGTGCTCAACACTTCGGCGCGCTCGCCTGTACGCTGGAGCTTGGCAAAGCCTTGCCATTCGGTCACAACGATCTCCGCCAGTTTGCTCCGACGTCTGCCGCGCTGACCTGTTTACTGTCGGGGCAGATTGACCAGGCTGATGGCACGCCGCCAGTCCGCTATCGGGTGGCGTCGCAGATCACCCGGCGCAGCGACGCGTTTGTGCTGCACATGGACAGCCAGACGCTCAACTTCACGCCCTTTACCGCCGGCACGCTGCTGGCGGAAGAGGGCGACGAGCGTTTTGTCGTCACCCATGACGTGGAATACGTTCTTTTTCCCAACCCTGGCGTGGCGCCGGGATTACGTGCGGGCCTGATGCTGGAGAAATTGCGCTGACTTATTTCCCGCAGGCGAAGGCCTGTGGGTTTTAATTTATCGTGCGCCAGGAAATTAATCCGGATTATTCCTGGAGAACGGCTTTATTTATCATCAGCGCTCAGGTATAGTTCTTCATATTCCCTGCAAAATCATGCTGTTGTCATTTTTCCTTTCAACTCTTCGCAATAATTTCTTTTTTTCTCCACAATTGGCGAAAAAATGTTTTTTACACTTTCATTGTTTTACCGATGCTCTGACTAATTGACGATTAAGTCGGTAAAGTTAATCTCGTCAACACGGCGCTGTACTTCTTCGGAGGTGACAAGAAAGCCGTAAAATAACTGAAAGGAAGGATAAAGATTATGCGTAAATTAACTGCACTGTTTGTTGCCTCTGGGCTGGCGCTGGGCGCTGCAAACCTGGCTCATGCGGCGGATACCACCACCGCGGCACCGGCAGACGCCAAACCGATGATGCAGCATAAAGGCAAATTCGGCCCACATCATGACATGATGTTTAAAGACCTGAATCTGACCGATGCTCAGAAACAACAGATCCGCGACATCATGAAGGATCAGCGTGACCAGATGAAGCGTCCGCCGGTTGAAGAACGCCGCGCAATGCACGACATCATTGCCAGCGATACCTTCGATAAAGCGAAAGCCGAAGCGCAGATTACGAAGATGGAAGAACAGCGCAAAGCTAGCATGCTGGCACACATGGAAACGCAGAATAAGATCTACAACATTCTGACCCCGGAACAGAAAAAACAGTTTAATGCCAATTTTGAGAAGCGTCTGACAGAACGTCCGGCGCGTGACGGTAAAATGCCTGTACCTGCTGAGTAATCGCTGAGCAGACCTATTCGAAGACCGCCGGTCTTGTCCATCCTCTCCACTGAGGCGATGGGCAGGATCGGCGGTTTTTTCTTTTTCAGGCCCTAAGGAAAATCATCATGGCTGCCGATAACGACGTTGTGCTTTATTATGCCGCATGATGTTTATCAGGAGCGATGATGGAATACTTTGATATCCGCAAGATGCCGGTCAATCTCTGGCGCAACGGTGCCGGTGAAACGCGTGAAATTTGCTGTTTTCCACCGGCGACCCGCGATTTTCACTGGCGTGCCAGCATTGCTTCTATCGCCGGTAATGGCGAATTTTCGCTCTTTCCCGGTATCGAACGGGTGATCACCCTGCTGGAAGGCAGCGAAGTGACGCTGGAAAGTCAGGGGGCGTTCAGCCATACCCTTAAGCAGCATCAGCCGTTTACCTTTGCCGGGGAGCGCGTGGTGAAGGCCAGACTGACGGAAGGGCAGATGTCGATGGATTTTAATATCATGACCCGGCGTGACTCCTGCCAGGCGAAAGTGCGGGTGGCCGATCGTACCTTTACCACCTTTGGCTCGCGCGGCGGCGTGGTGTTTGTCATCAGCGGTGCCTGGCAACTGGGCGATAAACTGCTGACTGCCGATCAGGGCGCCTGCTGGCACGATGGCAAACATACGCTACGGCTGTTGAAAACCGAGGGGAAACTGTTATTCAGTGAGATCACCTGGCTGCAGGGACATTCCCCGGATTCAGTTCAATAATTTCACAGGCTCCGGAAACGAGCGGCTTACAGAGAATTTTGTAACCGTCATGATCAAAACCGGCTGGCGTTTGTATCAGGGTTGCCGCATCCTCCAGCGTATCAACCGCCCCCAGCCACAGCCAGTTGTTAATGACGTGGTACTGCGTCATTTGCGCACGACTCTCTTTGAGCGCAATGGCGTTTTTCCACGGCCAGCAGATAACGCGCAGTTTTTCCAGCGATGCCTGTAAACGGGCATCGTGCTCCTGTGGATGCTCTTTATTACAGCAGACGCCAGCGCAGCGTTTTAGCGCAGAGCGAAAGCAGGCACGGCCACGGCTCAGGGGTTCAAGCCCCAGCCGCCCGTAACACAATTTTTGTTCGTCAGCGAGTGACTGTAAGGCGGCAAGCGCGGCGCGGCGGTTAGCAAAAAGACCGAACAGATCCGGAGCGTGGGAGAAATCAACGTCGCGCGAATAGACGACGTCCACTTTTCCATCCCTGAGCGTTAGCGCGCAGAGCTGGCGGTTGCGGCGCAGACGTTTATTAAAGAGCGGCTGTTGCTCTTTAATCAGCCGAGCCTCGAGTAATAGCGCGCCAATTTCACCGGCGGTACCGATCCAGGAGATACGCCGGGACTGGCGCAGCATGGCGGCTTCCTCCGGCGTGCGTAAATGCGACAGCACCCGACTGCGGATATTGACACTTTTACCAATGTAAAGCGGCAGGGTGTCGCTTTCGCTGTGAAAAAGATAAACACCGGGCACGGCCGGGAGCGAATCCAGGAAAGGACGCAGATGTTCAGGATATTCGTAAACTGCTGTTTCAGGCTCAAGACGAGGAACTGATTGACGCCGTACCACGGTTAACTCCGGATGCTGGTTATTCATCCAGTATAGCAGCGTCAGTATGATTAAAAAAGAGATGGCGTGGGCCACTGTGGCGCGGGAGCCGGATGGCAACGCCATCCGGCCAGTCCATTCTTACTGTTTCCAGAAGTCATCAAACACGGTAATCGGCGGACGGCGTTTATGCTCTGTCTTCAGATACCAGCCTTCAATGATTTTCGCGATGGCGGCATCCACCGTTTTTCCTTCCAGATAGTCATCAATGTTCTCATAGGTTACGCCCAGCGCGGCTTCATCCGGCAGAGAAGGGCGATCGTCTTCGAGATCGGCGGTAGGCGCTTTCTTATAAAGGTGTTCCGGGCAACCTAATGCCGCCAGCAGCTGTTTTCCCTGGCGCTTGTTGAGGCGAAACAGCGGGTTAACATCCGTACCACCGTCACCGTATTTGGTGAAGAAACCGGTGATGGCTTCCGCCGCATGATCGGTACCCACTACCACGCCGCTGGTCATGCCCGCGATACTGTACTGTGCTTTCATACGTTCCCGGGCTTTTTCATTGCCACGAACGAAATCGCTTAGTTCAATGCCGGCTTCACGCAGGGCCTGTTCGCTCGCCAGTACCGCTCCTTTGATATTGACGGTCAGCACGCGGTCCGGCTGGATAAAGTCGATGGCGTCCTGACAATCCTGCTCATCAGCCTGAACGCCATAAGGCAGGCGAACGGCGATAAACTGCAGCGCGTCGTTACCGGTCTCAGCACGCAATTCGCTAATGGCGGTCTGGCAAAGTTTGCCTGCCAGCGTCGAGTCTTGTCCTCCACTGATGCCCAGCACCAGACTTTTCAGGAAGGGATAACGTTGCAGATATGCCTTCAGAAAATCCACGCTGCGGCGAATTTCCTCTTCTGGATTAATGTGCGGTTTTGCGCCAAGCGCTTTGATGATCTCGTGTTGCAGAGTCATTTACCCCCTCCCCAATGTATAAAGAATAAAATCAGACTGTGATAAAGCTAACCCTTTGCTGTGCAAACGACAAGAGAACGCAGGCTGAGTGGCGCTTAAAACGACATCCTGCCGTCTGAACGGAATCTGGCAAAATATTCGCGTGCTAAGTGTTCGCTTGAAAAATGTCAAAATGTATTCCAGGCTTATATAACACGCTGATAAACAAGAGGACGGAAAATGAACAGGACTATTGCAGGAATTTTCAGTGCAGCAGCAGTATTAACGATGCTGGCAGGGTGTACGGCGTATGACCGTACCAAAGACCAATTTGTCCAGCCTGTGGTCAAAGATGTGAAAAAAGGCATGAGCCGTGCGCAGGTTGCACAGATTGCCGGGAAACCGTCGTCTGAGGTGAGCATGATCCACGCTCGCGGTACCTGCCAGACCTACATCCTGGGTCAACGTGATGGTAAAGCAGAAACCTATTTCGTGGCGCTGGATGATACCGGTCATGTTATCAACTCAGGCTACCAGAGCTGCGCTGAGTATGATACCGACCCACAGGCAGCGAAGTCACAATAACTGTCTATTGCCTGTACAGCTCAACGAACCGGCCACTGGCCGGTTTTTTTGTAACGAAGATGATCTTATTTATTGATGCGAATTATTTACCCGAAGTGTGAAGGGGGTCATAACGCCAGGTCAATGAGAGACAATTTAGTTGGTCAAGGAAATACCATCAGCAGGTGCGATGCCGTATACTCATTTCAGACACAGAAATAAGTTTTCGGTTACGCAGGTTGTCCAGAGCATAGATGCAGGTTGAGACTTGCGGCGTGTCTGGTTGACAGATAATCGCACATGAGGAAGGTCTGAATGGAAAAGAAACACATTTATCTGTTTTGCTCTGCGGGTATGTCTACCTCTTTGTTAGTGTCAAAGATGCGTGCGCAGGCGGAAAAGTATGACGTCCCGGTTATTATTGAAGCATACCCGGAGACCCTTGCCGGAGAAAAAGGACCGAATGCCGACGTTGTATTATTAGGTCCACAAATTGGTTATATGTTGCCCGAAATTCAGCGTTTGTTACCGAACAAACCTGTAGAAGTGATTGACTCGCTGCTGTATGGCAAAGTCGATGGTTTAGGCGTGCTTAAGGCTGCGGTTGCAGCAATTAAAAAAGCCGCTGCAAATTAATATTTTAAATTTTCCCGTCAAAGAGTTATTTCATTTACATATACCGCAATAATTAATTGCGGTCTTTAAGGGTATTTTTCTATGAGTAACGTCATTGCTTCACTTGAAAAGGTACTCCTTCCTTTTGCTGTCAAAATAGGAAAGCAGCCACACGTTAATGCAATCAAAAACGGTTTTATTCGTTTAATGCCATTAACCCTCGCGGGGGCTATGTTTGTATTAATCAATAACGTTTTCCTGAGCTTTGGGGAGGGGTCGTTTTTTTATTCCCTCGGTATTCGGCTGGATGCGTCAACCATTGAAAACCTCAATAGTCTGAAAGGCATCGGCGGAAACGTCTATAACGGTACGCTGGGTATTATGTCTCTGATGGCGCCATTCTTTATCGGTATGGCGCTGGCGGAAGAGCGCAAAGTCGACGCCCTGGCGGCCGGCCTGTTATCGGTTGCGGCCTTTATGACCGTCACGCCTTACAGCGTGGGCGAAGCCTATGCGGTTGGGGCGAACTGGTTGGGCGGTGCGAATATCATTTCCGGTATTATTATCGGTCTGGTGGTCGCGGAAATGTTTACCTTTATTGTCCATCGCAACTGGGTCATTAAATTACCCGATAGCGTACCGGCATCCGTCTCCCGTTCATTCTCCGCATTGATTCCGGGCTTTATTATCCTTTCCATTATGGGGATCATCGCCTGGGCGCTGACGACGTGGGGAACTAACTTCCACCAGATCATTATGGACACCATCTCTACACCGCTGGCTTCGCTGGGCAGTGTGGTTGGTTGGGCGTACGTGCTCTTTGTTCCGCTGCTGTGGTTCTTCGGTATCCACGGTTCCCTGGCGCTGACGGCGCTCGACAGCGGTATCATGACGCCATGGGCGCTGGAAAACATCGCTATCTATCAGCAGTACGGTTCAGTGGATGCCGCGCTGGCCGCCGGTAAGACGTTCCACGTCTGGGCGAAGCCGATGCTCGACTCCTTTATCTTCCTCGGCGGCAGCGGTGCCACGCTGGGTCTGATCCTTGCCATCTTTATCGCCTCTCGCCGTGCGGATTATCGTCAGGTGGCGAAACTGGCTCTGCCATCAGGTATCTTCCAGATTAACGAACCGATTCTGTTTGGTCTGCCGATCATCATGAACCCGGTAATGTTCATCCCGTTCATTCTGGTACAGCCGATTCTGGCTGCGATTACGCTGATAGCGTATTACCTGGGTATTATCCCACCCATTACTAACATTGCGCCGTGGACCATGCCAACCGGGCTGGGGGCGTTCTTTAACACCAACGGGAGCGTTGCGGCTCTGCTGGTCGCCTTGTTCAACTTAGGGATTGCGACGCTGATTTACCTGCCGTTCGTGGTGGTTGCGAACAAAGCGCAAAACGCAATCGACAAGGAAGAGAGCGAAGAAGATATCGCTAACGCACTGAAATTTTAAGTTTAACCCGGCATGTGGCGACGCATGCCGGGCCGTCAAAGAGGAATGATTTATGATGGATCTCGAGAATATTACTGATACCCAGACCGAAGCCGAAGAGCTCGAAGAAGTGGTGATGGGGCTTATCATCAACTCCGGACAGGCGCGCAGCTTGGCCTACGCGGCCTTAAAACAGGCGAAGCAGGGCGACTTCGACGCCGCGAAAACGATGATGGAGCAGTCGCGCATGGCGCTAAACGAAGCGCATCTGGTGCAGACGAAACTGATTGAAGGCGATCAGGGCGAAGGTAAAATGAAAGTCAGTCTGGTTCTGGTTCACGCACAGGATCACCTGATGACGTCAATGCTGGCACGCGAGCTGGTGACAGAGTTGATTGAGCTTCACGAGAAGTTGAAATAGTAAGGAGTTGATGATGCAACACCAGGCTACCGCACCGGAAATCACCATTGCCCGTGAACAACAGTTGTTTAACGGTAAAAATTTCCATGTCTTTATCTACAACAAGACGGAGAGCGCCTGCGGTCTGCATCAGCACGATTACTATGAGTTTACGCTGGTGCTCACGGGTCGCTATTACCAGGAGATCAACGGTAAACGTGTGCTGCTGGAACGGGGTGACTTTGTGTTTGTTCCGCTCGGTTCGCACCATCAGAGCTTCTACGAGTTCGGCTCGACGCGTATTCTTAACGTTGGCATCAGTAAACGTTTTTTTGAACAGCACTACAGCCCGCTCATGCCGTTCTGTTTCGTGGCATCGCAGGTCTATCGCACCAACAGCGCATTTTTAACCTACGTCGAGACGGTTATCGCCTCGCTCAACTTTCGTGATACCGGGCTGGAAGAGTTTGTCGAAGTGGTCACCTTCTACATTATCAACCGCCTGCGCCATTATCGTGAAGAACAGGTTCTTGATGATATTCCGCAGTGGCTGAAAGCCACCGTGGAAACCATGCACAATAAAGCGCAGTTTGGCGAAAATGCTCTGGAAAATATGGTTTTTCTGTCCGCAAAGTCCCAGGAATACCTGACGCGAGCGACCCAGCGTTATTACAGCAAAACGCCGATGCAATTAATTAATGAAATTCGCATCAACTTTGCCAAGAAACAGCTGGAGATGACTAACTACTCCGTAACAGATATTGCGTATGAAGCGGGATACAGTAGTCCAAGTCTGTTTATTAAGACGTTTAAAAAAATGACGTCATTTACGCCTAATAGCTACAGAAAAAAACTCACGCAATATAATCAGTAATTATTTTACTCAACAACCAGGTTTACGCTTGCCCATTATTGACGCGGGACGTCTGTGTCATATCTGACAGAAGGGCAGAGCCTCATTCACGCCAGTGTTAAGCACTGAAGGGAGAAACGATGAGCCAGAAATTAAAAGTCGTCACCATTGGTGGCGGCAGCAGCTATACCCCAGAATTGCTGGAAGGATTTATTAAACGCTACCATGAGCTGCCGGTTTCCGAATTGTGGCTGGTTGACGTCGAAGGCGGCGAAGAGAAACTGGATATTATTTACCAGCTTTGCCAGCGGATGATCGAAAAAGCAGGCGTGCCGATGAAGGTGTTTAAAACCCTGGATCGCCGTGAAGCGCTGAAAGATGCCGATTTCGTGACCACGCAGCTGCGCGTAGGACAGTTGAAAGCGCGTGAACTGGATGAGCGTATTCCGCTGAGCCATGGCTACCTGGGTCAGGAAACCAACGGTGCCGGTGGGCTGTTTAAAGGACTGCGCACGATCCCGGTGATTTTCGACATTATTAAAGATGTGGAAGAACTGTGTCCGAATGCCTGGGTGATCAACTTTACTAACCCGGCTGGCATGGTGACCGAAGCGGTCTATCGTCATACGAACTTCAAACGCTTTATTGGCGTGTGCAACATTCCGGTCGGGATGAAGATGTTCATCCACGATGTGCTGGCGCTGAAAGAGAGTGACGACCTGTCGATCGACCTGTTTGGCCTCAACCACATGGTGTTCATCAAAGATGTGATCGTTAATGGGCAGTCACGCTTTGCTGAGCTGTTGGACGGCGTGGCCTCGGGCCAGCTTAAAGCGTCCACGGTGAAAAACATTTTCGATCTGCCGTTTAGCGAAGGGCTCATTCGTTCTCTGAATCTGCTGCCATGCTCGTATCTGCTGTACTACTTCAAGCAAAAAGAGATGCTGGCGATTGAGATGGGTGAATACTACAAGGGCGGCGCGCGGGCCCAGGTGGTACAGAAGGTCGAGAAACAGCTGTTCGATCTGTATAAGAACCCGGAGCTGAACATCAAGCCGAAGGAGCTGGAGCAGCGCGGGGGCGCGTACTACTCTGACGCCGCCTGTGAAGTCATTAATGCGATTTTCAATGACAAGCAAACCGAGCATTACGTCAACATTCCGCATCACGGCCACGTCGATAACATTCCGGCCGACTGGGCGGTCGAGATGACCTGTACGTTGGGTCGCGATGGGGCAACGCCGACGCCGCGTATCACCCATTTTGACGAGAAAGTGTTGGGATTGATCTATACCATCAAAGGCTTTGAAGTCGCTGCCAGTAACGCGGCGCTGAGCGGTGAGTTTAACGATGTTCTGTTAGCGCTGAATCTGAGTCCGCTGGTGCATTCGGATCACGACGCAGAAGGGCTGGCGCGTGAACTGATTCTGGCGCACGAAAAATGGTTGCCAAACTTTGCCGGGTGCATTGCGAAGCTTAAAGACGCACAACACTAAAGAGGTCGGCTATGGAACGCTTATTGATTGTAAACGCGGATGATTTTGGTCTGAGCAAAGGGCAAAACTACGGCATCGTGGAGGCCTGTCGTCACGGCGTGGTGACCTCGACTACGGCGATGGTGAACGGTGATGCCATTGAGCATGCGGTCACCTTAAGCCGCGATCTGCCGACACTGGCGGTAGGGATGCACTTTGTTCTGACGTTGGGAAAACCACTGACCGAGATGCCGGGATTAACCCGTGAAGGGCGTCTGGGAAAATGGATCTGGCAGATGGCAGAGGAAGATACGCTGCCGCTGGACGAAATCGCCCGTGAGCTTGCCAGTCAGTACCAGCGTTTCATCGACCTGTTCGGGCGGGAGCCGACGCATCTGGATAGCCATCACCATGTGCATATGTTCCCGCAGATCTTCCCCCTTGTCGCACGTTTTGCCGCAGAGCGTAATATTGCGCTGCGTATTGATCGTCAGCCGGTGTTCAGGACCGGCGATCTCCCGGCGACGCTGCGTAGCTCGCAAGGGTTCAGCAGTGAGTTTTACGGGGAAGCGATTTCTGAATCGTTGTTCCTGCAGGCACTCGAGGCATCAGCAAAACGTGGAGAATCCTCACTGGAAGTAATGTGTCACCCGGCGTTTATCGACAGTATCATCCGTCAGAGCGCCTATTGTTACCCCCGCTTGACTGAACTGGACGTGCTGACGTCGGCATCGCTCAAGTATGCGATTGCAGAGCGTGGCTACCGTCTGGGCAGTTTTCTTGATGTCTGACTCCTGAGTTTGCGGCGCGTGGTGCGCCGCTTTTTTTGCCTGCGATTTGCCTCAGGCCGGTATGGCCGGGATTTTAGCCGTTCTCGACCAGACGCGGTGGGCTGCCATCTGCGTAAACAGTTCATCCATAAAACGGCTATCCGCGTCACCACCTTCTACAACGCCTTCCTCACCCTGACTGTCGATGTGAAGTCGCGCTTTAAAGCGCCGGGCTTCACCTGCGAGAGCGATGGGTTTGAGATGCTTATACGCTTCCAGCAGGTAATATTGTGCATCGCCGTTGTCCTCGATATCGGCAATATCACCGCACGGTACAATAACGGCATCTACGGTGAGAGACGGCGCACCGGCAAAAGTGGCGGCGATGGTCAGTCGTGAACCGTCATCGGCAATAACGTCCCCCATCCGTGAATAGAGCAGTTTTGCATGAACGCCTTTCGCCTGAAGTGCCTGCAAAATGGACATCAGATCGGCTGATTTGACCTTGCCGTTGAGTAAAATCCCGACAACGCGGCCTTTAATATCGCCGTCCGGCACGGCATACAGACTGAGCGAAGGATCTTTCTTCAGTCCGCTCACCTCTGGTGGCGGTGCAATTTGTGTCTGTTCATCGCTTAACGCAATACCCAGATTTTTCCCGACCGCCTGCGCGAGGTTAATGTCGATATGCGCCAGTTGGTCGACCACCCGTTCACGGATCCAGGTACGAACGACCTTACTCAACTCAAAGCTGAAGGCATCGACGATATGCAACTGCTCGACTGGCGTCTGGCTTGACCAGAACAGACGCGGATGAGCGTAGTATTCGCCAAATGAGGGACTACGTTCGCGGATCTTGTCGCCTTCGATGCGTTCCTGATATGACTCAAAGCCGCCGCGTTTCGGCCCCGGCGGCGTTTCACGTGGCCAGTTGTCATTGATGGAATTGGGTTCATAGTTAGCCGGGTTGGTGTCGATACTCATCCGATGCATCCCGTCACGCTGGAAGTTGTGATACGGGCAGGTCGGACGGTTGATCGGAATTTCATGGAAATTGGCTCCCCCCAGACGGCTAATCTGCGTATCGGTATAGGAGAACAAACGGCCCTGCAACAGCGGATCGTTTGTGAAATCTATGCCAGGGACGATATGGCCGGGATGGAAGGCGACCTGTTCGTTTTCGGCGAAGAAATTATCGGGATTGCGGTTCAGTACCATTTTACCGACGCGCTGAACCGGAACCAGCGCTTCGGGGATCAGCTTGGTGGGATCCAGTAAGTCAAAATCGAATTTCAACTCGTCCTCTTCCGGGATCAGTTGCAGTCCCAGCTCATATTCCGGGAAATCACCGGCTTCAATGGCTTCCCACAATTCCCGGCGATGGAAGTCCGGGTCGCGACCGGTCAGCTTCTGCGCTTCATCCCATACCAGTGAGGCTTTACCTGCCAGAGGTTTCCAGTGAAAACGAACGAAGGTGGCTTTGCCCGCCGCATTGATCAGGCGAAAAGTGTGAATCCCAAAGCCTTCCATCGTGCGATAACTGCGTGGAATGCCGCGATCGGACATCGCCCACATGACGTTATGCAGGGTTTCGGGCTGTAACGACACGTAATCCCAGAAGGTGTCATGTGCGCTTTGCCCCTGGGGGATTGCCCAGTGCGGTTCCGGTTTCACTGCGTGGACGAAATCAGGAAACTTGTGCGCATCCTGAATAAAAAAGACAGGGGTATTATTGCCGACCAGGTCAAAAATCCCTTCTTCAGTGTAAAACTTGGTGGCAAAACCACGGATATCACGCACCGTATCCGCTGAGCCTGCGCCGCCCTGAACAGTGGAAAAACGCACGAAGATCGGGGTGATTTTATCCGGATCGGAGAGAAAGTCGGCTTTAGTGATGTCGCCAAGGTTTTTGTAGGGCTGGAAGTAACCGTGCGCAGCCGAGCCGCGCGCATGGACGATCCTCTCGGGAATGCGCTCATGGTCAAAATGGGTGATTTTTTCGCGCAAGATAAAATCTTCAAGCAGCGTAGGACCACGGTGTCCGGCGCGCAGTGAATTCTGGTCGTCGGCAATGCGTACCCCCTGATTGGTGGTGAGGGCGTAATTCTCGCTGCCTGTGCGGACGTTCTCCAGTTCGCTCAGCTTTTTATTGCCAGTATCCGGGGCTTTCAGACTGCCGGGCGCCGTGGGGTGCATGCCGGGAGGCGTCGGTTCAGGAACAGGACGATACGAGTCGTCGTCAGGCGCCAGAGAGTCCAGGCCCGGTTTTGCTTCGCGCGGATCGTGTACCGGTGATTGATGTGGGTGGGGATTTTTCTCGTTATGCGACATTGAACTCGTCTCCATTTTTCATTGCTGAAAGGGTCGTTGTTTTTGTCAAAAAACCCCCTAACTATAGTCCACTCGTGTGATCCCGCCGGGCAGAACGCGGATGACAACGTGGGTTGACAGGGGAAAGAGCACGCCCGGAGCAGGACGGGCGGGGGTATAATCGGCTAAGATAGTTCTTTTCTGATTTTTGAATTTGTCTTAGTGAAGCTATTAATGATGAAACCTCTTCGCCAACAAAATCGTCCGGTTATTAGCTATGTTCCGCGTGTTGAACCTGCGCCGCCCGAACATGCGATAAAAATGGACGCGTTTCGTGACGTGTGGATATTGCGCGGGAAGTATGTCGCGTTTGTCTTAATGGGGGAGTCGTTCCAGCGATCGCCGACGTTCAGCGAGGCGGAATCAGCCCAGCGCTGGGCAAATCAGGTCCGTCAGGAAAACGAAATAGCGGATTAATTCCGGCATAAAAAAACCGCCCCGAAGGGCGGTTTTCTGTTTTGGGGACGCTTAGTGATGCGCCAGTTCGGCGTCGTCTTCACTGTCCAGAATGGTTTTATCGGTTTGCTTCAGCCACTGGCTGGTCAGCGTACCGGCAGTCATCGACCCGCTGACGTTCAGCGCGGTGCGGCCCATGTCAATCAGTGGCTCAACGGAGATGAGCAGCGCCACCAGCGTGACAGGCAGCCCCATCGCGGGCAGTACGATCAGCGCGGCGAACGTGGCACCGCCACCGACACCGGCCACCCCGGCGGAGCTGACGGTCACAATGCCGACCAGCGTCGCAATCCACACCGGATCCAGCGGGTTAATACCGACCGTCGGCGCCACCATCACGGCCAGCATGGCCGGATACAAACCGGCACAGCCATTCTGACCAATTGTCGCACCAAAGGAGGCCGCGAAGCTGGCGATAGATTCCGGCACGCCCAGACGACGGGTTTGCGCTTCCACGTTCAGCGGGATAGAGGCGGCGCTGGAACGGCTGGTAAACGCGAAGGTCAGAACCGGCCACACTTTGCGGAAGTACTTGAGCGGGCTCACGCCGTTCACGCCCAACAGTACGCCGTGGACCACGAACATAATGCCCAGACCGAGATACGAGGCGATGACAAAGTTACCCAGCTTAATGATGTCCTGCAGGTTGGAACCCGCCACCACTTTGGTCATCAGCGCCAGTACGCCGTAAGGCGTTAACTGCATGACCAGGCGGACCAGTTTCATCACCCAGCTTTGCAGGGTGTCGATAGCCGTCAGCACGCGCTCGCCTTTCGGCGCGTCATCTTTCAGCAGTTTCAGCGCGGCGACACCGAGGAAGGCGGCAAAAATGACCACGCTGATAATGGACGTCGGGTTCGCGCCGGTCAGATCGGCAAACGGGTTTTTCGGTACAAATGAGAGCACCAGCTGTGGGACGCTGAGATCGGCCACTTTACCGACATAGTTGGTTTCAATGGCATTCAGTCGCGCCGTTTCAGCACCGCCCTGAACCAGACCTTCAGCGGTCAGGCCAAACAGATTGGTCACCAGCACACCGACCAGTGCGGCAATCAATGTGGTAAACAGCAGGGTTCCGATGGTCAGGAAGCTGATTTTCCCCAACTGCGAGGCGTTATGCAGGCGGGCAACTGCACTCAGAATTGAGGCAAATACCAGCGGCATGACGATCATTTGCAGCAGTTGAACATAACCGTTGCCGACGATGTTGAACCACTGGACGGAATCTTTCAGCACCTGGCTGTCAGAGCCATAAATGGTGTGCAGCGCAAGGCCAAAGACCACACCCATGACCAGACCGACCAGCACTTTCTTTGCCAGACTCCACTGTTTATGACGGGCTTGCGCCAGCACAAACAGCAGAATGACGAACACCACAATGTTCGCGATTAATGGAAAATTCATCCCCGTTCTCCTGATTTTATTATTCGTCCCGCTGTGTCACAGCGATCCTGTTGCCGCAAGGTTAGCAGAACTGTGACCTGGCTCTTATATTCAAATGGAATTGTTTATGCCAAAAACGATAATTCCGCTGCTTTACTGGTCGATTTGATGCTTTATAAAGCGATTGAACTGCCATTGCAGCGTATTAATCATATCGGATGACCAGCGAACTGCACTGTTCTGGGGCAAGGTTTGTGGCATCCATACCGCCCAGGCAAACAGCGCCATGCAGAGAAACCGCTCCAGTTGATTGCCTTTCTGCGGGACCAGTATCGGCAGACGAAAGCGCCAGCGGCAAGGCCAGAGTAGGGGAACGCCCGCTGGCGTCAGCATATCGGCGGCAATATGGCTCAGATAGCCTATCACCATACCCTGCAAGGCATCGGCGGGGATAACCCAGCTCTCCGGTACTTTCAGGTAGAACGTGGCCAGCAGCGCAAAGACGGCCAGCAGACTGTGAGTGAATCCGCGATGGCCGAACGCACGGGCGATCGGTTTCGAAATCCATTTTAGTCGCTGACCGAGAAATGACTTTGGGTGATCAATGTCCGGTAACAGACAGGTCAGGATGGCGGAAGGAACAATATGCCACCAGTCACCCTGCGCGAGCACGGGCGTGAGTTCCGCGTTTTTAGCAAACACCGCGCAGGCAATGGAAAAGAGGAGGTGACCTTCCGCCGTCATGATAAAACCTGATAAACTGTGAATTCGTACAGTATAGGATTTTTATACAGTGGGCGGAAGTGGTGACGTTGTAACTCTTTGTCAATAATGCGCGTTTAACGCGCTAACCAACCACCATCGACGGCCAGCGTATAGCCGTTGATGTAATCTGCTGCCTTCGAGGCGAGGAAGACGACCGGACCCTGCAGATCGTCTGGCGTTCCCCAACGGCCCGCCGGGATACGATCGACAATCTCTTTATTGCGTTCAGCATCTTCCCGCAGTTGTTGGGTGTTGTTGGTTGCCATGTAGCCGGGGGCGATGGCGTTGACGTTAATCTGATGCTGCGCCCACTCGTTAGCTAACAGTCGGGTAATGCCCAGAACGCCGCTCTTTGAGGCCGTATAGGACGGGACGCGAATGCCGCCCTGAAACGACAGCATTGACGCGATATTGATGATTTTTCCGCCCTGACCCTGGGCAATGAACTGGCGTGCAACGGCCTGGGAGAGAAAGAAGAGCGACTTGAGATTCAGGTTCATCACGTCGTCCCAGTCTTTTTCCGTAAAACTGAGCGCGTCTTCGCGACGAATGGTCCCGGCGTTGTTCACCAGAATGTCGATGCGACCGAATTTCTCTACCGCCTTCGCGATAACGTCCGCGATGACCGCTTGCTGGCTCAGATCGGCCTGTATGGCGAAAAAGCGGCGACCCAGCGCTTCTACTTTGGCAGCGGTGTCATGAGGAACCTTGCGGTTCACGCCGATGATATCGCAACCGGCTTGCGCCAGTGCGACAGTCATCCCTTGCCCGAGCCCGGTATCACAACCGGTGACGATGGCGACTTTACCTGTGAGACGAAATGCATCCAGAATCATAATGACCTCGGCTATCCGTTTTTATCTGTTATGTGCCTGAAAGAAGGATAGGAGAGGAACGGAAAGAATACAATTAAAAATGAAACGTTGTTTTAATTTTGTTGACTGGCTGGCAAAACGGGCAATGTGATCATTGCCCGAACCCGGTTAGCCAAGTAAATCGGCGATGGTCAGTTCCGTGAGTGAGTTGAGCCTGACGTCGGCGAGGATATAGCGCGGATCGTGTCGCACCTCTTTGTCCGGTACGACGATGGAGCGCATCCGCGCCGCTTTCGATGCCACCATGCCGTTGACGGAATCTTCCAGTGCCACACAGCATAACGGGTCAACGCCCAGTTTCGCCGCGCAGTCGATGTAAACCTGAGGATGAGGTTTGCTGTAGGGCAGTTTTTCCGCGGAGGCGATGGCGTCAAAGCTCTCCCGCAGGTCGAACATTGCCAGTACTTTTTCCAGCATATGCAGAGGGGATGCTGACGCCAGTCCGACCTTCAAACCTTGCGCTTTACACAACGCGACCGCTTCTTTGACGCCCGGTAACAGCGGACGCGTCTCTTCAACCAACGCGATGGCGCGGGTAATGACGCGATCGGTGACCTCCTGGCGGCTCGGCCCGTTCCACGGCTGCTGAGCAAACCAAAGATCGACAACCATATCGATGCGCAGCCCTAGCGTATCCGGGAGTTCGTGACGACGAGTGATATCGACGCCGACGCTTGACAGCACGTCCAGTTCAGCCCGATCCCACAGCGGCTCGGAATCAATCAGTAATCCATCCATATCGAATATGGCCGCAAGAATTTGACGCGGGGTTGACATTACAACCTCTCCTGTTGAGCATTAAATGTAGGGTATTCAGCATTAGCCGCTATCATAACGTTTTTAAAGATCGGGCGAAAAGGGTTATCAGCAGGTAGACTTAAGCCAAAACGACGCGTCTTCATCAAGGGGAACTCATGACGTATCAACAAGCTGGACGCATTGCCGTGTTAAAAAGGATGTTAGGATGGGTGATATTTATCCCGGCGCTCCTCTCCACGCTGATTTCAGCCCTGAAATTTATGTACGCGCACAGCGAAAAGCAGGAAGGGATTAACGCGGTGATGCTCGATTTTACCCACGTCATGATCGACATGATGCGAGTGAATACCCCGTTTCTGAACCTCTTCTGGTACAACTCGCCGACGCCGGATTTCCAGAATAGCCTGAACATTCTGTTCTGGCTGATTTTTGCGCTGATTTTTATCGGGCTGGCGATGCAGGATTCCGGTGCGCGTATGAGTCGCCAGGCGCGGTTTTTACGTGAAGGCGTTGAAGACCAGTTGATTCTGGAGAAAGCCAAGGGCAGCGAAGGGCTGTCACGCGAGCAGATTGAGTCGCGCATTGTGGTTCCACATCACACGATTTTCCTGCAGTTTTTCCCGCTCTACATCCTGCCGGTGATTATCATCATCCTCGGCTATGTGTTCTTTTCCCTGCTGGGATTTGTCTGAATAAAAAGGCCGCCATCCGGCGGCCTTTGAGAGTGATGACAAACCTCGTCTCGTTGCCGGACAAGCAGAGAGTACCTAATTAAAAACGAGGAAAATCAATTCATTGATTTTCGGCTGATAACCACAAAGAAGGAAAAACCACGTTTTTTCCTTCTTTGTTAGCGGTCAGAAAGGCCGCCATCCGGCGGCCTGATGATGTCAGCCATGATTACGCCGCGAGCAGTCTGTCCATTGCCTTCTGCGCAATTACCAGGTGCTGACCGCCAAACAGTCTTGCCCGGTTGAGCAAGGTATAAAGTTGATATACCGGTTGCCGGTCGAGAAAATCTAACGGCAGCGGCGACACCGACTGATAACCATCATAAATTTGCGGCGGCTGTTCGGTATGCAGCGGCAACATCGCCAGGTCGCACTCCCTGTCTCCCCAGTAACAGGCCGGATCAAACAGATACGGACCGTCTGGCCCGAGCGCGCAGTTCCCGGACCACAGATCGCCGTGTAATAAAGAAGGCTGTGGCTGGTGGGAGGCGAGACGCTGTTGCACGTGCTCGACGATGGCGTCGATATTGCCAAAAGCAATCCCTTTTTCCGCCGCCAGTTCGAGTTGCCAGCCAATGCGCTGTTCGGCGAAAAAGGTAGACCAGCGGCGCTGCCAGGCATTGGGCTGCGGTGTGGTCGAGAGCGCGTTATCGAAATCCAGCCCAAACTGCGGCTGATCGCTCCATTCATGCAGGTGGGCAAGCTGCTGCCCCAGAATAAACGCACTGTGCGCATCCAACGGACGGGGAGGGAGATAATCCATCACCAGAAAGCTGTAATCACGATCCGCACCCACCGCCCACACTTTGGGGACCGTCACCGTATGGCTGCGTGATAACAGTTCTAATTGATCGGCTTCTGCCGTGAAGCCTGGAAGCAGTTCTCGCTCATCACATTTAACGAAGAAATCGCGTCCCGCATAGCGTAAATGCCACGCGGCATGAATTTCTCCGCCAGGCAGTTCGTTACGCAGTTCGATTTCGCCTTCACCGAGTTGCTCGCTTAAAAGACGACTGATAGCCTGCCACATGATGTCTCTCCCCATGTTGTCTGCCAGATCATAAGGTTAGCGCAAAGATGCGGTTAAAAAACACGAACTAACGCACACCGTGGACGTGTTTTCGCGGTAATGGCATTTATTGTCCGCTGAGATCCCACTCTTCCCAGGTCACCACGCTGACCTCCGGCATTTTATCTAACGCGCTTTCTGCCAGCCCTGCGGCCAGTGCTTTGACCTCCTCCGGACTCTGGGCGCTAATCAACCCAAAGGTATTGGTGCCCAGTTCATGCACATTTCCGTCATCATCTGTGAGGGTGAGCAGAAAACCGGCACGGGTAAGATGGTTGTTCAGTTCATTTATTTCCGTTAAGGAGTCTTCGTGGAACGTGATAGTAACAACATATCGGGTGATTTCCCCACTGGCCATTTGACACCCCTTTGTAATCTCATGAGTTTGTAGCATAGACGGTGAACGCGTAAGCCGACAGGTTTACGCTAAATTCCCCCTCGAAAAGAGGGGGGAATCATTATGACTGGCTAAGATAAGCGTAGATTTTTTGTGTATCGTCATGGGAGCACAGGCGTGTTCCCAGGTTGATGGTCGCGGCGCTACCGGCCGCAACGCCGAAGCGCACCATATCGTCAAGCGAGGCGCCTTCAGCCAGTTTGAGGGTCATTGCCCCCACCATACTGTCACCCGCGCCCACGGTGCTCTGGCTTTTAACCGGCGGTGGCACAACCTGCACGCAGGTTTTACTGTCCACACCCAGCGCGCCCTGAGGGCCGAGCGAGACAACAACGCGCTGCGCCTTGCCGCTGCGGACAATTTCCTGCGCCGCTTTGCGCACGTCATCAGGCTGGGTAAGTTCGCGATTAACCAGGGCACTGAGTTCTTTCTGGTTGGGTTTGACCAGTTCAATATTGCCAATAGCTAACGCGGCCGTCAGCGCCTCGCCGGAGCTGTCAATGATGCAACGGATCCCCTGTTTCTGCGCGGCGGTAATTAACTGGCTGAGTTTTTCGACTTTGACGCCTGGCGGCAGACTACCGCTGACTACCAGAATGGCACCGGACTCGATCTCCAGGACCTGCTCTTCTATCTGGCGAAACTCATCGTCATTCAGGGCCGCACCGGGCATCACAAAGCGATACTGTTCGCCGCTGGATTCGACATGAACGTGCAGGTTCTGACGCGTCCAGTCTTTTGCATCAATGGTTGCGACCGGAACGTTTTCGTCAGCGAGCAGGGCCACCAGGTGTTCACCGGTTGCACCACCGACGGGGAAAATAGCGGTCGCCGTTCCGCCCAGATGGGCAATGGCGCGAGCGACATTAATACCACCGCCGCCAGGCTCAAATACCGGGGCAGTACAGCGGAGTTTCCCTTCGGGATAGATTTGCGGGGTGATCGTTGCGCTATCGAGAGAGGGCGCAAGCGTCAACGTATAGATACGTACCATCGTTACCTCCTGTTAGGCTGTGTTCAGTCTGGCACCGAATAGCGCTAAAGTGAAGTCATTAACAATATGATTAATTAAAGTTTATTGTTTTAATTTCCCGTAAGGATATATAAATATTTAATTGTTTTGAGAGCTCTCTTATTCAAAAAATGAAATAAGAATTCATTGCTATGTTATTCGAGCCTTTTTATAATTTGTTACCTTTCCTGGGGCGTTTGTCATTGATCCCTCTGAAAGTTTCCGGGACCGTAATGGTCTCTTTTTTTGTTGTACGGACTCTTTATAAATGAAGCTTTTAAAGACAGTTCCCGCTGCCGTTCTGCTGGCGGGGGGCGTGTTTGCGTCGATGTACGCAACTGCCGATGATTCCGTTTTTACTGTCATGGATGATCCCTCAAGTGCGAAGAAACCCTTCGAAGGCAATCTCAATGCCGGTTATCTTGCGCAGTCAGGCAACACGAAAAGTTCTTCTTTGACCGCGGACACGACCATGACCTGGTACGGCCAGACAACGGCCTGGTCACTGTGGGGGAACGCGAGCAACACCTCTTCCAATGATGAACGCTCTTCAGAGAAATATGCGGTTGGCGGTCGTAGTCGTTACAACGTGACCGATTATGACTATCTTTTTGGCCAGGCGAGTTGGCTGACGGATCGTTATAACGGCTACCGTGAGCGCGACGTGTTCACCGCCGGTTATGGTCGCCAGTTCCTTAACGGCCCCGTACACAGCTTCCGTTTTGAATTCGGTCCGGGCGTACGGTACGACGAACATACGGATGGCACAACGGAAACGCAGCCGCTGGGCTATGCTTCTGGCGCGTATGCCTGGCAGATATCAGACAACACCAAATTTACGCAAGGCGTGTCGGTGTTTGGTGCTGAAGATACGACGCTGAACTCCGAGACGGCGCTGAATGTGGCAATCAATGAGCACTTTGGCCTGAAGGTGGCGTACAACGTAACGTGGAACTCCGAACCGCCGGAAACGGCGCCGGAGCATACGGACAGACGTACTACCGTCTCTCTGGGCTACCGGATGTAAGCTGAGGCCAGACTGTTCCCCAGTCTGGCTTTTTTATTGTGGGGTCTGATGTCGATTTATCCGTCAGCGCTTTTATCCAGAATATGCACGTTGCCAGAATCACGACGGCTATCCCCAAATCATTGCCGCCCAGCGTAGCAATAGCATTGCGCCACAGATGACGATCAGGACGACCACCATTTTCCAGTGTTTTTTGGCGAAGCGATTTGATGGCATCATTTATTTCCTGTCGGTTTCAGACGGTTAATCCTAGTGTAACAAATCTGTCAGCCAGGCAGTGAATGGATATGCATCTTGCCTCGTCCATGCAGGAAGGAAAAGAGGGGGGCTATGGCCCGTACTCTGCGAGCGTGTAGGTATAGTAGTTAAGCTGTCGGTACTGACGCTTCAAAAGTTCAGTGGGCGTCAGGTCAGTATAGAGTCGACATGTTTTGATGAAATGCGCTTGATCGTAGTAGCCGTGGCTGAACGCACTCGTCAGGATATCGCCGTCCACCAGTAACTGGCGCAGCGTTCGCTGAAATCGGGCTGTGCGGCAAAAATAGCGCGCATCGACGCCAGTGAATTGATGTACGCGTCGTAGCATCGTCCGCTCAGTCATTCCCAACTGGCTACGGATTGTCGAGAACGACTCGCCGTAATACAGTCGATTCACCGCCTGGATGAGATCGCTGTTCGCCCGTTCGCAACGGTCAACCATTGTTAGCAGCCAACGTTCTAACCGGCTGATACGTTTGTCATACGATAAGTTAATCAATTCCGGGATGGCACAACATAGACCCAGATCGGTGAAGGAAACAGGAACATCATCCAATTCATCCATCGCAATACCCAGCAGGGGAAAACAAGTTGCAGAGCGCAGCCGGATTGAGAGTAAATCGATTTCTCCCTGGGGGGTGAATATCATTCTGGACTTGCGGGGGCGAAGCAGGACGGCCTCGCCCTTTGGGACAATACGGTAATTTGATGTCTGTTGGCTATCCAGCGGTATCGTCGCAATGAGCAGAGGATCGCCCAGGTTGAGCAGCAGTTCGCCTCCGGTACCGGGAAAGAGCGTGGGTAAGGGCGTCCCTGCTGTCATTTGCCAGCACCAGAAATGGGCTATCCAGTTAGCCAGCGCCATACTGGGTGCACTGCATCGTTGCATGTTGATATTTACCTCAGACACCTTGCCTTACTCAAACAGACTGTCTCCACTGCGGTTTCCCAGTCCCGGATGAAGGTCAAAGCGAACGACGCCGACCTGCATTCTGCCTGCTGCCGCTTTCACCATATGCGCAACACCAAGATGGCCGAAACCCGCACATAATTCAATTGCGCGGATCCCCTCATCATAGAGCGCATCAAGGAGTTTACCTGCCTGCTGATAATCGCTCACCGCGATGGTTTTAACCTGCACCTGCTCGGTTTTCACCCATGCGTTATGGGTTTCGGCCACTGCGTGAGGCGCAACAAATATAAATGCAGCTTTTAACGTATCGCTCATGTCACTTGATCCTGTTTCGTTATCGAAACCTGAATCTTACGTTTGACGACGTGAGCGGTATTGTACCAATCCGCCAGTAATGGGGTATTACTCCTCCTCAGGGGCGAAAAACACCTTGCTAACGTCATGATCCAGCCCAATATAAAACAGAAAGGTGCATTCTCCCTTTTTTTAGTGTTACCATCGTTCGACCACATTGCCGCGCTTGCGTAGCGAAAGCGGATGTGTTCCAGATTGTGTGCCAATTTAGCAATTGTTGGTTAGATGGCTGCACAACTAACTGTAAACAAATAAATTTTCTCTTTGTATGTGATCTTGCGTATGGGTCACCACTGCAAATAAGGACATAACATGCCTGTTATTACTCTTCCTGATGGCAGTCAACGCCATTACGACCACGCTGTAAGCCCCATGGATGTTGCGCTGGACATTGGTCCAGGTCTGGCGAAAGCCACCATCGCTGGCCGCGTTAATGGCGAACTGGTTGATGCTTCTGACCTGATCGAAAATGATGCGACGCTCTCTATCATCACCGCAAAAGATGAAGAAGGGCTGGAGATCATTCGTCACTCCTGTGCACACCTGTTAGGTCATGCGATCAAACAACTTTGGCCGAATACCAAAATGGCTATCGGTCCGGTTGTCGACAACGGTTTCTATTATGACGTAGACCTTGACCGTACGTTGACCCAGGAAGACATCGATGCGCTCGAGAAGCGGATGCACGAGCTCGCTGAGAAAAATTACGACGTCATTAAGAAGAAAGTCAGTTGGCACGAAGCGCGTGAAACCTTCGTGAAGCGTGGCGAGATTTATAAAGTTTCCATTCTTGATGAAAACATTGCCCATGATGACAAACCTGGTTTGTATCATCATGAAGAATATGTCGATATGTGCCGCGGTCCGCACGTGCCGAATATGCGCTTCTGCCATCACTTTAAACTGATGAAAACCGCAGGCGCGTACTGGCGTGGCGACAGCGACAATAAGATGTTGCAGCGTATCTACGGTACAGCCTGGGCAGATAAAAAAGCCCTCAGCGCTTATCTGCAACGTCTGGAAGAAGCGGCAAAACGTGACCACCGTAAAATCGGTAAGCAGCTTGACCTGTATCACATGCAGGAAGAAGCGCCGGGTATGGTGTTCTGGCATAACGACGGCTGGACTATTTTCCGCGAACTGGAAGTCTTTGTGCGCTCCAAGCTCAAAGAGTATCAGTATCAGGAAGTGAAAGGGCCGTTCATGATGGACCGCGTGCTGTGGGAAAAAACCGGGCACTGGGACAACTACAAAGATGCGATGTTCACCACCTCTTCAGAGAACCGTGAATACTGCATCAAGCCGATGAACTGTCCGGGTCACGTACAGATTTTTAATCAGGGCCTGAAATCTTACCGCGACCTGCCGCTGCGTATGGCAGAGTTTGGTAGCTGCCATCGTAACGAGCCGTCAGGTGCGTTACATGGTCTGATGCGTGTACGCGGCTTCACCCAGGATGATGCACATATCTTCTGTACTGAAGAGCAAATCCGCGATGAAGTTAACGCCTGCATCCGTATGGTCTACGATATGTACAGCACATTTGGCTTCGAGAAAATCGTGGTCAAACTCTCCACTCGTCCCGAAAAACGCATCGGTAGCGACGAAATGTGGGATCGTGCTGAGGCGGACCTGGCCGTTGCGCTGGAAGAAAACAATATCCCATTTGAATATCAACTGGGTGAAGGCGCATTCTACGGTCCGAAAATTGAATTTACCCTGTATGACTGCCTCGATCGCGCATGGCAGTGCGGTACTGTACAGCTGGACTTCTCTCTGCCGTCTCGTCTGAGCGCCTCCTATGTGGGCGAAAACAACGAGCGTCAGGTACCGGTGATGATTCACCGCGCAATTCTTGGGTCTATGGAACGTTTCATTGGTATCCTGACTGAAGAGTTCGCAGGCTTCTTCCCGACCTGGCTTGCGCCGGTTCAGGTAGTGGTGATGAACATTACTGATTCACAGTCTGAATACGTTAACGAATTGACGCAGAAACTTCAAAATGCGGGCATTCGTGTAAAAGCAGACTTGAGAAATGAGAAGATAGGCTTTAAAATCCGCGAGCACACATTACGTCGTGTCCCTTATATGTTGGTCTGTGGTGATAAAGAAGTGGAAGCAGGCAAAGTTGCCGTTCGCACTCGCCGCGGAAAAGACCTGGGCAGCCTTGACGTATGTGAAGTGATTGAGAAGCTGCAACAAGAGATTCGCAGCCGCAGTCTTCAACAACTGGAGGAATAAGGTATTAAAGGCGGAAAACGAGTTCAAACGGCACGTCCGAATCGTATCAATGGCGAGATTCGCGCCCAGGAAGTTCGCTTAACAGGTCTGGAAGGCGAGCAACTGGGTATTGTGAGTCTGAGAGAAGCAATCGAAAAAGCTGAAGAAGCTGGAGTAGATTTAGTTGAAATCAGCCCTAACGCCGAACCGCCAGTTTGTCGTATCATGGACTACGGCAAGTTCCTTTATGAAAAGAGTAAGTCTTCTAAGGAACAGAAGAAAAAGCAAAAAGTTATCCAGGTTAAGGAAATTAAATTCCGTCCTGGTACCGACGATGGCGATTATCAGGTAAAACTCCGCAGCCTGATTCGCTTTCTGGAAGATGGCGATAAGGCCAAGATCACACTGCGTTTTCGCGGTCGTGAGATGGCCCACCAACAGATTGGTATGGAAGTGCTGACGCGCGTTCGTGACGATCTGAGTGAACTGGCAGTAGTCGAATCCTTCCCTACGAAGATCGAAGGCCGCCAGATGATCATGGTGCTCGCTCCCAAGAAGAAACAGTAGGCCTTCAAGTAGTATTTCCTGTGGAGCCTTTGGGCTTCACAGGTTTTGCTCGCCTGGGTTTCATTTATTAACAATGCGAAGTGGAAGTTATTAAAATGCCAAAAATTAAGACCGTACGCGGTGCTGCTAAGCGCTTCAAAAAAACCGGTGGTGGTGGATTTAAGCGTAAGCACGCAAACCTGCGTCATATTCTGACCAAAAAATCAACTAAGCGTAAACGTCACCTGCGTCCAAAAGGCCTTGTTTCTAAAGGCGATCTGGGTCTGGTTATCGCGTGCCTGCCGTACGCATAAGCCGTTAACGTTTTTTTACTTTTTAATGTCCAACCGATTTCACAGTGGTGAAAGAGGGGGACAAATCAGAATAGATACAGGAGAGCACTATGGCTCGCGTAAAACGTGGTGTAATTGCACGCGCACGTCACAAGAAAATTTTGAAACAAGCCAAAGGTTACTACGGTGCGCGTTCTCGCGTATACCGCGTTGCCTTCCAGGCCGTCATCAAAGCAGGTCAGTATGCTTACCGTGACCGTCGTCAACGTAAGCGTCAGTTCCGTCAACTGTGGATTGCGCGTATCAACGCAGCAGCACGTCAGAACGGTATTTCTTACAGCAAATTCATCAACGGCCTGAAAAAAGCCTCTGTTGAAATCGACCGTAAGATCCTGGCTGACATCGCTGTATTCGACAAAGTAGCGTTCACCGCTCTGGTCGAAAAAGCGAAAGCAGCTCTGGCATAAGCCAGTGAAAAGAGGGAGCCTGGCTCCCTCTCTTTTATTTGTTGTTCCGTCAATGAGTTGACAATTGATCCGTAACCCTTTTCAATAAAGGTTCTCCGGTTTTACCACACAAGGTAACGCAAGCATGAATGCTGCTATTTTCCGCTTCTTTTTTTACTTTAGCACCTGACTCCGGGAGGCTAGCGCGTGAAAGAAGAAACGAAAAACAGCGCAAAAAAGCCTCCATCAGGAGGCTTTTTTTGTGCCCGAAATCGAGAGATTACGTTCAACGAACCGGTGTCTTCACCGACACAATGAGGAAAACCATGTCACATCTCGCAGAACTGGTAGCCAGTGCGAAGGCGGCCATTAATCAGGCGTCAGATGTTGCCGCGTTAGACAATGTGCGCGTCGAATATTTGGGCAAAAAAGGGCACCTGACCCTTCAGATGACGACGCTGCGCGAGCTGCCAGCTGAAGAGCGTCCTGCCGCCGGCGCGGTGATTAACGAAGCGAAAGAGCAGGTACAGCAGGCGCTCAACGCGCGTAAAGCCGATCTGGAAAACGCCGCGCTGAATGCGCGTCTGGCAGCGGAAACCATCGATGTTTCTCTGCCGGGGCGTCGCATTGAAAATGGCGGCCTGCATCCGGTCACCCGTACCATCGATCGCATTGAAAGCTTCTTTGGTGAGCTTGGCTTTACCGTTGCGACCGGCCCGGAAATCGAAGATGACTACCATAACTTCGATGCGCTGAATATTCCTGGTCACCATCCGGCTCGTGCCGATCACGACACCTTCTGGTTTGATGCCACCCGTCTGCTGCGTACTCAGACTTCCGGCGTACAGATTCGTACCATGAAAGATCAGCAGCCGCCGATTCGCATTATTGCGCCGGGTCGTGTGTACCGTAACGACTACGATCAGACGCATACCCCGATGTTCCACCAGATGGAAGGCCTGATTGTGGATACCAACATCAGCTTTACCAATCTGAAAGGGACGTTGCATGACTTCCTGCGTAACTTCTTTGAAGAGGATTTGCAGATTCGTTTCCGTCCTTCTTATTTCCCGTTTACTGAGCCGTCTGCCGAAGTGGACGTGATGGGCAAGAACGGTAAATGGCTGGAAGTGCTGGGTTGCGGCATGGTGCATCCGAACGTTCTGCGTAACGTGGGTATCGACCCGGAAATCTACTCAGGTTTCGCGTTTGGGATGGGGATGGAGCGTCTGACCATGTTGCGTTACGGTGTGACTGACCTGCGTGCGTTCTTCGAAAATGATCTGCGTTTCCTCAAACAGTTTAAATAAAGGCAGGATAAAACAATGAAATTCAGTGAACTGTGGTTACGCGAGTGGGTTAACCCGGCTATCGATAGCGACGCGCTGTCGAATCAAATCACCATGGCGGGCCTGGAAGTTGACGGTGTTGAAGCGGTCGCCGGTGCATTTAACGGCGTCGTCGTGGGTGAAGTGGTTGAATGTGGCCAGCACCCGAATGCGGACAAACTGCGCGTGACGAAAGTTAACGTCGGTGGCGAGCGTCTGCTGGACATCGTCTGCGGCGCGCCAAACTGCCGTCAGGGGCTGAAAGTGGCGGTTGCCACCATCGGTGCCGTTCTGCCGGGCGATTTCAAAATTAAAGCGGCTAAGCTGCGTGGCGAGCCGTCTGAAGGCATGCTGTGCTCCTTCTCCGAACTGGGGATTTCCGACGATCACAGCGGCATTATTGAACTGCCGGCTGATGCGCCGATCGGTACCGATATTCGCGAATACCTGAAGCTTGATGACAACACCATTGAGATCAGCGTTACCCCTAACCGTGCTGACTGCTTAGGCATCATCGGCGTCGCCCGTGATGTGGCCGTGCTGAACAAAGCGCCGCTGGTTGAGCCGGAAATCACGCCGGTTACGGCAACCATCAACGATGTCCTGCCGATTACCGTAGACGCCACTGACGCCTGCCCGCGCTATCTGGGTCGCGTAGTAAAAGGCATCAACGTGAAAGCGCCAACGCCGCTGTGGATGAAAGAAAAACTGCGCCGTTGCGGTATCCGCTCCATTGATGCGGTGGTTGACGTGACCAACTATGTGCTGCTTGAGCTGGGCCAGCCGATGCACGCCTTTGATAAAGACCGCATTGAAGGCGGGATTGTCGTTCGCATGGCGAAAGAGGGCGAAACGCTGGTACTGCTTGATGGCACTGAAGCGAAGCTTAACGCGGATACGCTGGTGATTGCCGATCATAATAAAGCGCTGGCGATGGGCGGTATTTTCGGCGGTGAGCATTCTGGCGTAAACGACGAAACGCAAAATGTGCTACTGGAATGCGCTTTCTTCAGCCCGCTGTCAATTACCGGTCGCGCGCGCCGTCATGGCCTGCATACCGATGCGTCTCACCGTTATGAGCGCGGTGTGGATCCTGCGCTGCAGTACAAAGCGATGGAACGTGCCACCCGTCTGCTGATTGATATCTGCGGCGGTGAAGCGGGTCCGGTCATTGATGTGACGGATGAAACCACGCTGCCTAAGCGCGCGACCATTACGCTGCGTCGTAGCAAACTGGATCGTCTGATTGGTCATCACATTGCCGATGAGCAGGTGAGCGACATTCTGCGCCGTCTGGGTTGCGAAGTGACCGAAGGTGAAGGCGAGTGGCAAGCCGTTGCGCCAAGCTGGCGCTTCGACATGGAAATTGAAGAAGACCTGGTTGAAGAAGTCGCCCGCGTGTATGGCTACGACAACATCCCAGATGAACCGATCCAGGCGGGTCTGATCATGGGGACGCACCGTGAAGCGAATTTGTCTCTGAAGCGTGTGAAAACGCTGTTGAATGACAAAGGCTACCAGGAAGTCATTACTTACAGTTTTGTCGACCCGAAAGTGCAGCAGTTGCTGCATCCGGGTGAAGAGGCGCTGCTGCTGCCAAGCCCGATCTCCAGTGAAATGTCGGCAATGCGCCTGTCGTTATGGACGGGGTTACTGGCAACGGTGGTGTATAACCAGAATCGTCAACAGAACCGCGTGCGTATTTTTGAAAGCGGGCTGCGTTTTGTGCCGGATAACCAGGCCAATCTGGGCATTCGTCAGGATCTGATGCTGGCGGGGGTTATTTGCGGTAACCGTTACGATGAGCACTGGGATCTGGCAAAAGAGACCGTTGATTTCTATGATTTGAAGGGCGATCTGGAAGCGGTGTTGGATCTGACCGGTAAACTCGGTGACATTCAGTTCAGAGCAGAAGCCAATCCGGCACTGCATCCGGGACAGTCTGCAGCGATTTATCTGAAAGGTGAACGCATTGGTTTCATTGGTGTTGTTCATCCTGAGCTGGAACGTAAGCTGGATCTCAATGGCCGTACTCTGGTGTTCGAACTGGAGTGGAACAAGCTCGCAGACCGCGTGGTGCCTCAGGCGCGCGAGATTTCACGCTTCCCGGCGAACCGTCGCGACATCGCTGTGGTTGTCGCCGAAAACGTTCCCGCTGCTGATATTTTATCCGAGTGTAAGAAAGTTGGCGTAAATCAGGTAGTTGGCGTAAACTTATTTGACGTGTACCGTGGTAAGGGTGTTGCGGAGGGGTATAAGAGCCTCGCCATTAGCCTGATCCTTCAGGATACCAGCCGTACACTCGAAGAAGAGGAGATTGCCGCTACCGTCGCCAAATGTGTAGAGGCATTAAAAGAGCGATTCCAGGCATCATTGAGGGATTGAACCTATGGCGCTTACAAAAGCTGAAATGTCAGAATATCTGTTTGATAAGCTTGGGCTTAGCAAGCGGGATGCCAAAGAACTGGTCGAACTGTTTTTCGAAGAGATCCGTCGTGCTCTGGAAAACGGTGAGCAGGTAAAACTCTCTGGTTTTGGTAACTTCGATCTGCGTGATAAGAATCAACGTCCGGGACGTAACCCGAAAACGGGCGAAGATATTCCCATTACAGCACGGCGCGTGGTGACCTTCAGACCCGGTCAGAAGTTAAAGAGCCGAGTCGAAAACGCTTCGCCCAAAGATGAGTAATCAGATCTAACTAAAAAGGCCGCTTTTGCGGCCTTTTTTCTTTTCTGCGGTGATATCGCACCGTAGAATCAATGACATCCTTTTCAGTTGAACGGAAATCATGCTGACTTTTGCCCGTCAACAACAGCGACAACATGTGCGCTGGATCCTGAGCCTGTCGGTGCTGATGCTGCTGACACTGTGGTTAAGCCTGTGCGCCGGCGAGCAGTGGATATCGCCCGCTGACTGGCTGACGTCGCGTGGCGAACTCTTTGTCTGGCAAATTCGCCTTCCGCGCGCGCTGGCTGTTCTGCTGGTGGGCGCGGCGCTGGCTTTGTCCGGCGCAGTGATGCAGGCGCTGTTTGAAAACCCGCTTGCGGAGCCGGGGTTGCTCGGCGTCTCCAACGGGGCGGGCGTGGGGCTGATCGCCGCCGTGCTGCTGGGGAAGGGCGTTCTGCCACACTGGGCGCTTGGACTGTGCGCAATTGCCGGTGCGCTGGTCATTACGTTGATCCTCCTGCGTTTTGCTCGTCGGCATCTTTCGACCAGTCGTCTGCTGCTTGCCGGCGTGGCGCTGGGGATTATCTGTAGCGCGCTGATGACCTGGGCCATCTATTTCTCAACCTCATTCGATCTGCGTCAGTTGATGTACTGGATGATGGGGGGATTCGGTGGCGTCAACTGGGAGCAGGCCTGGCTGATGCTGGCCCTGATTCCGGTGCTGGTGTGGATCTGCTGCCAGTCACAGGCGATGAACATGCTGGCGCTGGGGGAAACCTCTGCCCGACAGCTGGGACTTCCCCTGTGGTTCTGGCGTAATCTGTTGGTGGTTGCTACCGGATGGATGGTCGGTGTCAGCGTGGCGTTGGCCGGGGCCATTGGTTTTATTGGCCTGGTCATCCCCCATATTTTACGCCTGTGCGGCTTAACGGACCATCGCGTGCTGTTACCTGCCTGTGCACTGGCGGGGGCCATTGCGCTGCTGCTGGCCGATGTGGTCGCTCGCCTGGCGCTGGCCTCCGCGGAGTTGCCGATTGGCGTAGTCACCGCGACGCTCGGCGCACCGGTCTTTATCTGGCTGTTACTCAAAGCCGGACGTTAGGTACGACAAGACAGTCTATGATTAGAAGCTGGTATTTGAATCACTCACGATCCTGGAGAGGCTATGCAAGACTCGATTCTGAACACTGAAGTGACGACGATTGATGGCGAGGTGACGACCCTCGAAAAATTTGCCGGTAATGTGCTGCTGGTGGTGAATGTGGCGTCTAAATGCGGACTCACGCCACAGTATGAGCAACTGGAAAATATCCAGAAGGCATGGGCCGATCGTGGCTTTACGGTGTTGGGTTTTCCCTGCAATCAGTTTCTTGGGCAGGAACCTGGCAGCGAAGACGAAATCAAAACATACTGCGCGACGACCTGGGGCGTGACCTTCCCGATGTTCAGCAAGATTGATGTGAACGGGGAAGGACGTCATCCGCTGTACCAGAAACTGATTGAGGCGACACCGACGGCAGTGGCCCCTGAAGGGAGCGGTTTCTATGAGCGAATGGCCAGCAAAGGGCGCGCCCCGCTCTATCCGGACGATATCCTGTGGAACTTCGAGAAGTTCCTCGTAGGTCGTGATGGCAAGGTGATACAGCGTTTTTCACCGGATATGACGCCGGAAGACCCCATCGTTATGGAAAGTATCAAACTCGCGCTGGATAAATAATGTCGTCACTGATGCAGTTACAGGATGTGGCCAAATCCACCCGGTTAGGGCCTTTGTCCGGCGAGATTCGGGCAGGGGAGATCCTGCATCTGGTGGGGCCGAATGGCGCCGGGAAAAGCACGCTGCTGGCGCGGATGGCGGGGTTAACCAGTGGGGCGGGAACGATCGCTCTGGCGGGCACTGAGCTGGCGTTGTGGCCCGCAGCCAAACTTGCCCGTCATCGTGCTTATCTGGCGCAGCAACAAAACCCGCCCTTTGCGATGCCGGTATGGCACTTCCTGACGCTGCATCAGGCAGACAAAACGCGCACTGACCAGTTGACGGCGGTGGCCGAGTCGCTGGGGCTGGCGGACAAACTTGGACGCAATGCGAAGGAACTCTCGGGAGGGGAATGGCAGCGCGTCCGTCTTGCCGCAGTGATCCTGCAAATCGCGCCAGAGACCAACCCGCAGGGGCAGCTATTGCTACTCGATGAGCCCATGAACAGCCTTGATGTCGCGCAGCAAAATGCGCTGGATCGCATTCTGCACCGCCTGTGCCAGCAGGGGATTGCCATCGTAATGAGCAGTCACGACCTGAATCATACCTTGCGCCACGCGCACCGGGCGTGGTTGCTCAAACAGGGGAAACTGCTCGCCAGCGGTCCACGTGATGAAGTGCTGACGCCAGCGCATTTAGCGCATGCGTATGGTCTGCACTTCCGGCGTCTTGACATCGAAGGTCACAGAATGATTATATCAACCACTTAAACGAAATGGTTTCTTGAAAACTCACGTAAATACCCGCTATATAGGGTGAAGAATAAAAAATACAGAGGATTCGCCTGAATGCGTTTCTGGTTTCTTTTTTGCACAGCACTGTTGTTGGCAGGATGTAGTAGCCACCGAGCGCCGCCGCCCAATGCCCGGCTCTCTGATTCCATCACCGTGATTGCCGGTTTAAATGATCAACTCCAGACCTGGCGCGGGACGCCCTATCGTTACGGCGGCATGAGTCGCGGTGGCGTGGATTGTTCCGGTTTTGTGCTGATGACCATGCGCGATCAGTTCTCTTTGCAACTGCCGCGTGAAACCCGTCAACAGGCAAAACTGGGGACGGAAATCGATAAAGACGAATTGTTGCCTGGCGATCTGGTTTTTTTCAAAACCGGATCGGGAGAGAGCGGTTTACATGTGGGTATTTATGATACCAACGGTCAGTTTATTCATGCATCAACCAGTCGCGGCGTGATGCGCTCGTCGCTGGATAATGTTTACTGGCGGAAAAACTTTTGGCAGGCGAGACGCATTTAGTCGTAGGGCGTTATTTCAATTGAGTATGTCCCTCGCTTTTATTGCCGAAAAAAGAACAATGCTGGATAAGCGTTTATAATCAGGATAAGCTGAATACTAAGGAACCGGGGCTCCGGGTGAAAAGGACAACATGAACATTTTCCTTCTGGCATTAAAAAAGATGGATGACGACATCCTGTGTAATAGGTTGCCGAATCACTCCCTGTATGTGGGACTGCCGTGATGAATGTTTCACTGGATAATGTGTATCATTCTGAACTCTATTTTCAGCCCGCCCGGAATGTACAACGAAAACTTATCGGTTTGAGCGTTATCGCGAACTTTGTCAGTGAAGACGGTGACGTTCGTATCCCGACGGAACTGGTGCTTCCGCGACTTTCTCCCGAAGAACAGTGCCAGCTATTTATCGAAAAACTGGCGCTGATCGAAACGTGCCAACACTTTTTTATTCAACATAAACTTGTCGCCTGGATTTATATAACCCCGGCAGTTGTACCGTTATTATTAACGAATAGTGAGTGCGTTTCTGCCGTTAAACGATTTTCATTTCTCGAACTCATGATTAATGAGAATTTTCCCGAACTGTCTGAAGGCAAAGAGAATAAAACGCTGAATGCGCTGGCCGAACGTTTTCCTCTGGTACTGGCCAATTTCGGTGCAGGGGAAAGTGCCAACAAAGCCATATTCGATGGGTTATTTAAACGAATTATCCTGGACCGGAATTTTGTCCATCGCCGGGCCACACGTCTTTCCTTCGAACCGTTCATGCGCGCTATCCTTACGCAAGTGTCCCCCTATTGTGAATCGCTGATGATCGCCGGTATCGACAGCGAGGCGATGTTGACCCGTGTGACGCCATTCGGTTTTAGCGCTATGCAGGGCGGGCTGTGGCCTGCCGTCACGGCCGATCAGGTCACCCAATTACGCCACGGATAACCTTTCTGTTTGCTGGTGTTTATGGCGGTGTTAACCGTCTACACTACAGACAGGAGGCCTTATGACCCTGTCTTTTACAGCCCGCTGGCGCGATGAACTGCCAGCAACATTTACCGCACTGTCGCCAACACCGCTGAATCACTCGCGACTGATTTGGCACAACGATGCGCTTGCCGAACAACTGGGCATTCCCGATTCACTTTTTCATCCTGACAGCCCGGCGGGTGTCTGGGGCGGCGAAGCGCTGTTGCCGGGGATGTCTCCGCTGGCGCAGGTCTATAGCGGTCATCAGTTTGGTGTCTGGGCGGGTCAACTGGGCGACGGGCGCGGCATTCTGCTCGGTGAGCAGTTGCTTGCCGATGGCAGCACGATGGACTGGCACCTGAAAGGCGCCGGTTTGACGCCGTATTCGCGCATGGGCGATGGCCGTGCGGTATTGCGCTCCACGATCCGTGAAAGCCTTGCCAGTGAAGCGATGCACTACCTGGGTATACCGACGACCCGGGCGCTGACGATTGTCACCAGCGAAACACCGGTCTACCGCGAAACGGTGGAGGCGGGAGCGATGCTGATGCGACTGGCGCAAAGCCATCTGCGCTTTGGTCATTTTGAGCATTTCTATTACCGTCGCGAGCCGGAAAACGTTCAGCAGCTGGCAGATTTCGCGATTCGCCATTACTGGCCTCACCTCCAGCAAGATGCCGATAAGTACATTCTCTGGTTTCGCGACGTGGTCGCGCGGACCGCGTCACTGATAGCCGACTGGCAAACCGTGGGTTTCGCGCACGGGGTGATGAACACCGATAACATGTCGATTCTCGGGCTGACGATGGACTACGGTCCGTTTGGGTTCCTGGATGACTATGAGCCGGGCTTCATTTGCAACCATTCTGACCATCAGGGGCGCTACAGCTTTGACAATCAGCCTGCGGTAGGCTTGTGGAATCTTCAGCGCCTCGCGCAAAGCCTGTCGCCTTTCATCGCCGTTGAGGCGTTGAATGATGCCCTCGACGGGTACCAGGTGGCGCTGCTGACGCGCTACGGTCAGCGGATGCGGCAGAAACTGGGCTTCATGACCGAACAAAAAGATGACAACGATCTGCTGAACGAATTGTTCAGTTTGATGGCCCGCGAGCACAGCGACTATACCCGTACTTTCCGCAGGTTAAGTCTGACAGAGCAGCAGAATGCCGCCTCTCCACTGCGCGATGAATTTATCGATCGTGCCGCCTTTGATGACTGGTTCTCACGTTACAGAACGCGTTTGCAACGCGATGGTGTCGACGACGCGGCGCGTCAGTCGTTGATGCTGAGCGCCAATCCTTCGGTGGTGCTGCGCAACTGGCTGGCGCAGCGGGCGATTGCGGCGGCGGAAAAAGGTGACATGAGTGAACTGCATCGCTTACATGCCGTGCTGCGGGAACCTTTCCGCGATCGCCATGATGATTACAGCCAGCGTCCGCCGGACTGGGGCAAGCGTCTGGAAGTCAGCTGTTCAAGCTAAAGCGCTATTTGGTCAGCAAGAGTTTACCTGCCTGCGTTTGACGCAGCAGGTATTCCTGACCGTTGTGATCGATAATCACTTTACCGTCATCACCTAACAGTTTCTGACTGCTGATCTTGCGGATGGGCGCAGGCGGAGGAGCTGCATTTTCTCGTTCCTTAAGGCGGGGGGACTCAATGTTATCCATACGGGTATCACAATTTATTAATAATAATTAATGTAACAATGATTTTTATTATCAATAATGTGCGCGATAACAACAAGTATTAAATGTGGTAGTTTGCGAAAAAGGGAGAGAAAATGCCCACCCTGAACGGATGGGCGAACGATCAGAAGCGGCTGTCCACCGCCGAGGCCAGTTTGCTCAGCAGCAGTTCCGTGTCTTCCCAGTTAAGGCAAGGATCGGTGATCGACTGACCGTAAACCAGCGGCTGCCCGCTGACGATTTTCTGCGTACCTTCACGCAGGAAGCTCTCCGCCATAATGCCGGCGATGGCTGTCGATCCGTTACGGATTTGCTGGCAAATATCATCACAGACATCCAGTTGACGGCGATGCTGCTTCTGGCAGTTGCCGTGGCTGAAATCGACGACCAGATGTTCGGGTAAATCAAATTCATGCAGCGTATCGCAGGCTGCAGCAATATCTTCAGCATGGTAGTTCGGCTTCTTACCACCGCGCATAATGATATGGCCATAAGGGTTGCCGCTGGTCTGATAAATGGTCATCTGACCGGTTTTATCGGGCGAGAGGAACATATGGCTGGCGCGGGACGCACGGATCGCGTCAACAGCGATACGGGTATTTCCGTCGGTACCGTTTTTAAAGCCGACCGGGCAGGAGAGCGCCGAGGCCATTTCGCGGTGGATCTGGCTTTCGGTGGTTCGCGCGCCAATGGCGCCCCAACTGATCAGGTCGGCAATAAATTGACCGGTCACCATATCGAGAAATTCCGTGGCGGTCGGGATACCCAGCTCATTGACCTGCAACAGCAGTTTACGCGCCAGCTCAATGCCGTGATTCACGCGATAGCTGCCGTTGAGATCCGGGTCGGAAATGAGTCCCTTCCAGCCGACAACGGTACGTGGTTTTTCAAAATAGGTGCGCATGACGATTTCCAGGCGCGCCTGATGCTGCGTGCGCAACGCCTGTAAACGTGTGGCGTACTCCAGTGCGGCATCGAGATCGTGAATGGAGCACGGACCCACAATAACCAGCAAGCGGCGATCTTCACCGTTCAATATTCTTTCTATCCGGCGTCGGGAGTCGATGACGTGGCTGGCGACGGCGGACGACACAGGGTGCCGTTGCGCAAGTTCAGCGGGCGTGACCAGACTGTCTATACGCGCGGTACGCAGTTCATCGGTTCTGTTCATGATAATTCTCAGAAATTTGTGGCTTCTACGGCAGAGGTACCGGGAAGTGATGGGCACAACCTTAAACCAATCCCTGCTGATTTCAAGTGCGAGGTGCGTCACACCTCGCGGTAGAACAGTATGATAACAAAAAAACAGAACCCGTGAACTAGTTTGTTAGTACATGCGTCGACTCAGTCCCATGATATCGAGGATTTTGGTGGCAATCTCTTCAACCGAATAGTTGGTACTGTTCAGCCACGGGATCTGGTTCTTACGGTAGAGCGCCTCGACTTCGGCCACTTCCATACGGCACTGACGCAGGGAGGCATAGCGACTGTTTTCCCGGCGTTCTTCACGGATGGCGGCCAGACGTTCAGGGTCAATCGTCAGGCCAAACAGCTTATGTTGCAGAGGTTTTAACGATGCGGGCAGAACCAGATTGTCCATGTCGTCGGCAATAAAAGGATAGTTCGCCGCGCGGATGCCAAACTGCATCGCCAGGTAGAGACTGGTGGGCGTTTTGCCACAGCGCGAGACGCCCAACAAAATCACCTGCGCCTGGTCGAGGTTGCGCAACGAAATGCCGTCATCGTGGGCAAGGGTGTAATCAATGGCGGCGATTCGCGCATCGTACTTGTTCAGGTTACCCGGATTCAGCCCGTGAGTCCGGTGGGCAATCGGCGTGGGGTAGAGTTTCATCTCGTGCTGTAGCGGGGTGATCAGCGCCTGCACGATATCCTGACAGAAGCCTTCGCTTTGCAGAATGATGGAGCGGATCTCCGGCAACACAATCGAATAGAACACCAGGGGACGCACGCCGGTTTGTTGAAAAATGGCGTCGATCTGGTCTTTAACGGCGCGGGCGCGGTTCTCATTTTCGACAAACGGCAGCGTAATGCTGCTGATAGTGACGGGGAACTGTGACATCACCGCATGGCCCAACACTTCAGCAGTAATTGCCGTTCCATCGGAAATATAAAACACATGACGATCTACAGCATTATCCATTTTCACACCCTGAAAGTCAGTCATAATTCTCTGAAAGCATAAATTAAAATTACTCTGAAGCGTAGAAAATAACGCTTATTTTGAAAGTGAAATGGTATTTTTATATTTTATGAAAAGGACATTTCATTTTCTGGAACAGATGTTTATACCGACACATTTTGTGGGGATCGCCCGCCACTCGCGGGTTTGCGCAAATGGGTAAACTGTCCGAAAAAATAAAAAATATATTTGCTTGAACGATTCACCGTTTTTTTAAGCGGGTTAAATATGCAAAGATAAATACGTAATTAAGCGTTTCCTAAACTCGTTCATTTATCACAAAAGGATTGTTCGATGTCCAACAATGGCTCGTCACCGCTGGTGCTTTGGTATAACCAACTCGGCATGAATGATGTAGACAGAGTTGGGGGCAAAAATGCCTCCCTGGGTGAAATGATTACTAACCTTTCCGGTATGGGTGTTTCGGTACCGAATGGTTTTGCCACAACCGCCGATGCGTTTAATCAGTTTCTGGACCAAAGCGGTGTAAACCAGCGCATCTATGAACTGCTGGATCAAACGGATATTGACGATGTCACCGCGTTAGCGAAGGCCGGCGCGCAGATCCGCCAGTGGATTATCGACACTCCTTTCCAGTCTGAGCTGGAAAATGCCATCCGTGATGCCTACGCGCAACTCTCTGCGGATGATCAACATGCTTCTTTCGCCGTGCGTTCATCTGCCACCGCGGAAGATATGCCGGATGCCTCTTTTGCCGGTCAGCAGGAAACCTTCCTCAACGTCCAGGGGTTTGACGCCGTACTGGTCGCCGTGAAGCACGTGTTTGCATCGCTGTTTAACGACCGCGCGATCTCTTATCGTGTTCACCAGGGCTATGACCACCGTGGTGTGGCGCTCTCTGCGGGTGTTCAGCGGATGGTGCGTTCCGATCTGGCGTCGTCCGGCGTGATGTTCTCCATCGATACCGAATCTGGTTTTGACCAGGTGGTGTTTATCACCTCGGCGTGGGGGCTGGGCGAGATGGTGGTGCAGGGCGCGGTAAACCCGGATGAGTTCTACGTTCACAAACCGACGCTGGCGGCAAATCGTCCGTCTATTGTGCGCCGCACGATGGGCTCGAAAAAAATCCGCATGGTCTATGCACCGACCCAGGAGCACGGCAAACAGGTCACCATTGAAGATGTGCCGCAGGAAAGCCGCGACATTTTCTCCCTGACCAACGACGAAGTGCAGGAACTGGCGAAGCAGGCGGTACAGATTGAAAAACACTACGGTCGTCCGATGGACATCGAGTGGGCGAAAGATGGTCATACCGGCAAGCTGTTCATCGTCCAGGCACGCCCGGAAACCGTGCGTTCCCGCGGCCAGGTGATGGAACGTTACACGCTGCACGCGCAGGGCAAAATCATTGCGGAAGGCCGTGCTATCGGTCACCGCATCGGGGCGGGCCCGGTAAAAGTCATTCAGGATATCAGCGAGATGAACCGCATTGAGCCTGGCGACGTGCTGGTCACCGACATGACCGACCCGGACTGGGAACCGATCATGAAAAAAGCGGCGGCGATAGTCACTAACCGTGGCGGTCGTACCTGTCACGCGGCCATTATCGCGCGTGAACTGGGGATCCCGGCCGTGGTGGGCTGCGGCGATGCCACTGAGCGCATGAAGGATGACGAAAAGGTCACCGTTTCCTGCGCAGAAGGCGATACGGGCTATGTGTACGCCGACCTGCTCGACTTCAGCGTTAAGAGCTCCAGCGTCGATACAATGCCGGATCTGCCGCTGAAGGTGATGATGAACGTCGGTAACCCGGATCGGGCGTTTGACTTTGCCTGTCTGCCAAACGAAGGCGTTGGCCTGGCGCGTCTGGAATTTATCATCAACCGTATGATTGGTGTCCACCCGCGTGCGCTGCTGGAGTTTGACGATCAAGATGCCAAACTGCAGAACGACATCCGCGAGATGATGAAAGGCTTTGATTCTCCGCGTGAATTCTACGTGGGTCGTCTGACGGAAGGGATCGCCACCCTCGGTGCGGCGTTCTGGCCGAAACGTGTGATTGTGCGTTTGTCCGACTTTAAGTCGAACGAATACGCAAACCTGGTGGGCGGTGAGCGCTACGAGCCAGACGAAGAGAACCCGATGCTGGGCTTCCGTGGCGCGGGTCGCTATGTGTCGGACAGCTTCCGTGATTGCTTTGCGCTGGAATGCGATGCGGTAAAACGCGTGCGTAACGAGATGGGGCTGACTAACGTCGAAATCATGATCCCGTTCGTCCGTACCGTTGAGCAGGCAAAAGCGGTCGTGGAAGAGCTGGCGCGTCAGGGGCTGAAACGCGGCGAGAATGGCCTGAAGATCATCATGATGTGTGAGATCCCGTCCAACGCCCTGCTGGCTGAACAGTTCCTGCAATACTTTGACGGTTTCTCAATCGGTTCCAACGACATGACACAGCTGGCGCTGGGTCTGGATCGTGACTCTGGTGTGGTATCTGAGCTGTTTGATGAGCGTAACGACGCGGTGAAAGCGCTGCTGTCGATGGCGATTCGCGCCGCGAAGAAACAGGGTAAATACGTCGGGATTTGCGGTCAGGGTCCGTCTGACCACGAAGACTTTGCCGCCTGGCTGATGGAAGAGGGGATCGACAGCCTGTCGCTGAACCCGGATACCGTTGTCCAGACCTGGCTGAGCCTGGCTGAACTGAAGAAGTAAGGTAATGCCTGATGGCGCTACGCTTATCAGGCCTACCGCGATTCCCTTGTATGCCGGATGGCGATATGCCGCCATCCGGCGCGTTATGCCTCAACACACTCCTGATGTAACCGCTGAATGATATCCTGGCGTAACAGGAACTTCTGGATCTTCCCGGATGCCGTTCTGGGCAACTTTTCAACCACCACAATGTGCTCCGGATACTTATATTTCGCTACACGTTTACGGCTAAAGAAGGCAACCACTTCTTCCAGCGACAGTGAATGATGCGGCGCTTTCAGCACGATGTAGGCGCAGGAACGCTCGCCTAAACGTTCGTCCGGCATGGCAACCACGCAGGCATCGTGAATGCGGGGATGCTGTAACAGAATATCTTCCACTTCGCGACTGCTGATGTTTTCACCGCCCCGAACGATAATATCTTTCTTGCGTCCGGTTACCTTAATGTAGCCCGCCTCGTCCATCCGACAGAGATCGCCACTATAGTACCAGCCCTCGCTATCCAGCGCCCGGGCGGTTAACTCAGGCTCATCAAGATAACCCATAAACACGTTCGGCCCGCGCGATGCTTCTTCTCCCTCAACGCCCGGAGGCACAGGATTACGCGCTTCATCAACAATCCTGATCTCTACGCCCGCCGCCGCGTAGCCATCGGTATTCATCATGCGGGAGAGTGGATCGTCGAGGTTCACTACCGCATGCGGCGAGCTTTCCGTCGAACCATAGACGCTGAGCAGTTTAATGCCGCGCTGCTGGCAGTCGCGAGCAATGCGCTTCGGAATGGTTGTTCCGCCGCACAAAAAGAAACGCAGCGAAGAGAGATCGGCAGGCTGCTTTTCCACGGTACAGAGCAGGTCGTACACAAACGGCGTCGCCCCTAATACGCAGGTACAGCGCTGTTGTTCCAGCAGATCAAGGCAGGCCGTTGGGGTAAAAATATCCAGCAGCACGCTGCGTGCGCCGATCAGAAACGGTGCCGTCACGCCGTGTAAAAAGCCGGTGGCGTGTCCCAGCGGCGCCGGCATCAAAAAGACGTCCAGCCAGGTCAAATTCAGACGCGCGCAGTAGGCCCGCTCGCTGGCGAGAATATTGTTGTGGCTGAGCATGACGCCTTTTGGTAGTCCCTCGGTGCCGGAGGTAAACAGCACGGCGGCCAGTTCGTCGCCGTGAACCTGAATGTGACGGGCAAGCGGCGCGCTGTCCGCAACGATCTGGCTAAGGGCGAGCGAGGTCGTCGCGGGTGCCAGTTTATCGACGCCGATAATGTGTTGCAGATGCGGCAACTGGTTTTGCAGGGGCAAGATCAAATCGACCGGGCGCGTCTGTTTAAACACGGTTGGGGCGAAAAACAGTTTTGCCTGACACTTATTCAGCACCCACACCAGCTCGGCTTCGCGCCAGGCGGGCAGCAGGGGAACGGATACCGCGCCGGTTTTCAGACAGGCGAGATAGATAACGGTAAATTCGCACCATCCGGGAAGCTGAAACGCGACGCGGTCGCCGGGCTGAATGCCGTTCGCCAACATCCAGCTCGCCAGACAGCTTGCCGCATGGTCGAGGGCGGTGTAGGTGAATGCGCTACCGTGGTTATCCACGACGGCGATTTTATCTGGCACGCTGCGCGCGGTATGTTGCCAGTAGTCTCCCAGCGAGGCATCGCCCCAAAAGCCAAGCTTGCGGTATGCGTCCCGCCGCCCGGCGTCAAACGTTAATGTGACACTCATCGGAGGTTCCCGGTAAATCAAGTGGGTAGTGAGGGGATTGCATGCCGGATAAGACGCCAGGCGTCACTCTCCGGCATTTGTGTCCATCCGTCGTATCAGCCGTAGCGGAAATCCACGCCAAACGTGCCTGCGGGGTACTCCCATTTTTCGAGGATCGTCTCACCACACAGCACCCGGCAGGTTCCGCACTCCAGACAGCCCGCAGAATCAAAGTGGATCGTACCGGCCTCATCCTGCTTATAGAGTCCGGCAGGGCAGGCGTTCAGCAATTTTTTAAACTCATTGCTGTCCGGGTTCGCCGCCAGAATGATGTGCGGATGGCCTTCATCGACATGGAATTTATTGACGCCAAGTTTGACGTCGACGTTAACGCGATTTTCCTGGCTCATAGTGCCGTGACTCCCTTAATGCCATCCTTCAGCAGATTCATCAGCCCGACCTGTTTTGCATGCGACAGGATCATCTTGCGCATCGGCTGATTCGGGCTGCCATCAATGGTGAACATGTCATTCATGATGTCCGCCACCATTCGCGGGTACTGGGTGAACAAGCGCGGATTCTCCATCAGCGCCGGGATCTTGCGGAAATGCTGCATATCTCGCATCACGCACCCTTTCTCCAGCTCGCTTTTGTATTCCGCCAGCGTGCGGGCAGAGAAGTCCTTGCGCTCTTTGGCCACTATCGCGGCGTGTGCTGCCGCTTCGGCAGAGGCGATGGCTAAATCCATTCCGCGCACCGTAAAACCGAGGTTCAGACAAAAGCCCGCCGCGTCACCGACAATCATCACACCGTCGCCCACCAGCTCCGGCACCATCGCCAGTCCGCCTTCCGGCACCATATGCGCCGAGTACTCCAGCAATTTGCCGCCCTGAATCAACGGACGAACGGCAGGGTGCTGTTTAAAATCCTCCAGCATCTGCGGTACGCTTTTTTGCGCATGGGCCATGTCGCCCAGTCCACATACCAGACCGAGGGAAACGGAGTCACGATTGGTATAGAGGAACCCGCCGCCCATCAGGCCGTTTGATGGCGAACCGGCGAACAGCCAGGCTGCGCCTTCATTACCGGACAAGTTAAAGCGGTCGTTGATTTGCTCCGGGGAGAGACCAATCAACTCTTTCACACCGACGGCGTAATGGTGTGCCGACGAGGCAGGGACCATTCCCAGCGAACGACCCAACATTGAATTGACGCCATCAGCGAGGATCACCACGTTGGCTTCGAGAATATCGTCGCCAGCCTGTACGCCTGTCACCTGGTTGCCTTCACGAATCAGCGCGTCCACGCGCACGCCGGGGATAAACTGCGCGCCAGCCTCTTCGGCTTGCTCCATCAGCCACGGATCGAGACGGTTGCGCAACACGCTGTACGATGCCTGAGCCGGGACATCCGGCTGTTCGCGATGGTAATCCAGAGTGATCGCGCTTTCTTCCGTCATAAACGAAATTTTCTCGCGGGTGACTTTGCGTTCAATGGGCGCCTTCTCGCCAAATCCGGGCATAATGCGCTCAATCACATGGGCGTAGAGGCGACCCCCGGTCATATTTTTACTGCCCGCGCTGTTACCGCGCTCGATGACCAGAACATCGAGTCCGGCTTTTGCCATGATGTACGCCGCCACCGTTCCCGCTACGCCAGCACCGACGACGATGGCATCAAATTTTTCATCCGACATGCTTAAAGCTCCCTTCCCGCCGTTTGCACAGCGGGAGATGTGGGTCAAGGTGAGAGTCAGCGCAACTGCGCGATCAGGGCAGGGACCACTTTGTAGATATCGCCCACCAGTCCATAATCGGCATAGTTAAAGATTGGCGCGTTTTTATCTTTGTTCACGGCGACAATCACTTTGGCGCCGTTGCCGCCAACCATATGCTGGATCTGCCCGGAAATACCCAGCGTCAGATACAGTTCGGACTTCAGCAGCACGCCGGAAACGCCGATATAGCGCTCGCGTTCCATCCAGTTTTCCCCTTCGGCAATAGGGCGTGAACAGCCCACTTCCGCGCCGAGTACGGCGGCCAGTTCGCGCACCATGTTCAGGTCGTCCTGCGCCGCCAGGCCGCGCCCTACGCCGACCACGCGTTTTGCTTTGCTCAAATCAACGCTGCTGAGCGATTTGGCGCGACGTTCCTGACACAGGATCTCCTGACGCGGGGTCACCCACCCGGCGGTAACCACCGGGCAGTCATGCGCGGGATCCGCTGCGATCGGCTCCAGTACGCCAGGCGCGAGGGTGATAATGGCCAGCGGGCTGTTCAGTTTTTCTTTGCCAAACGCCAGGCCGCCGTACATACGATGCTCGGCAAACAGTGCGTTCTCTTCGACACTCACCGCCGTCGCATCGTTAACCATGGCCGCATCCAGTTGAATACTCAGACGCGCGCCCAGCGCTTTGCAGCGTTTGGTTGCTGCCATCAGCAGCAGACCGTCGCCTTTTTCCCGGATCTGCGCGGCCAGCGTTTCGGCGTAATTTTCGATTCGCTGCAGGTCGGAGGTTTTATCCAGTACGACGATGCCGTCAGCGCCGAGCGGCTTAACATGCGCCGCCTGCTCAGAACTCTGAACAATGGCATAGACCTGTTGACCCCACTGACGTGCGCCAGCCATCAGCTCTGCGTAGCGTTCAACGTTATCGCTAAATACCCAGACGTGGGTTAATTGACTCATGATTGTGTTCTCCGTTGGGCTCAGTTCAGGGCTTTTTTCAGGTGTTCGGCCAGTTCGGCGATGGCTTCCGGCGAATCGTTATCCAGAATGATGTGCTTACGCGCCGTTTGCGGCGGCACAGTAATGGCAACCAGTTCTGCTCGCAGCTCGCCCTGGCGCCAGCCGATGTCGCTTGCCTGCCATGTGTGAACGGGTTTTTTCCCGGCGCCAAGAATGGCTTTCATTGAAGGGATGCGTGGCGCGTTAATATCTGATGTCACACAAATAACGGCCGGAAGTGACAGCTCTATCACCTCAACGTCCTCTTCCAGCGTACGCTCCACAAGCAGCTTATCGCCCTGACGCTGGAGGCTGCTGACAGCGTTAAGGGTTGGCAGTTGCAGGATCTCACCGACCAGTAAACCCACCTGCTGCGCATAAAGGTCGCCAGACCCTTCGCCAAACAAGAGCAGATCGAATCCGATTTTTTCCACCGTGGCGGCAATGGCCTGCGCGGTGTCTTTTGGCAGCGCGTGTTCCAGTTGCGCATCCTGCATCAGGTACAGTGCGTGTGGCCCGCGGGAGAGCACATCCTTACGCACTTTCGAGTTCTGCAATAATAAGCCGCCCACCGTCAGCGCAGCGATCTCATCTTCTGCTTCGGTGGCCAGTTGCGTCGCGGCCTCAATAGCGTTGAGATCGAACTGGCTGATTTTGGCGTCTGCATTGTCAAAGCTAAGCGCTTGTTCGGGCGTAACAACAATGTCCTGTTCTTCAGGCACCAGCTTAAAGCAGGTTATTATTTTCATGGCATCTCCTGTGAGTCGCATACCGACAGTGACCATCAGGCCACCCCGGCGGAAAGTGAAAATTGACTGGAAATAGTGTGCGACAGACGGTGGCTTTTTATCGACGGAGCAATCTGTTTTCGTTACCAGGTATCTTGCAAAAAAAGTGGGATCGCTCGTGCAAAAGAAATGAGTAGAAAATCATTTGAGAAAATTAAACGTACTATCTTGCAGGTGAGGGAAATAATCTTGTTTTGCCCTTACTAAATACAGTTGTATAACCGCCGTACTCGCTTTATTTTATCCTCATTATATTGTTCAGGATGAATTTCTGCTTGTGGAGGTTGTCATGTATCAACGCTGCTTTGATAATGCCATGGAAAGCCTTTTTGACCAGGGCAAGACCCCGCGATTTTCCCGATTTGTCATTAGTGATGATCCCCGCTGGGAGTCCGGTCATCATGTTCATGACAATGAAACCGAGCTGATTTATGTCAAAAAAGGCATTGTCAGATTAACTATCGACTCTTCCCTTTATGTGGCTCACGAAGATGATATTGTCGTGGTGGAGCGGGGGCGGTTACACGCCGTGACATCGGATGTGAACGCGCCGGCCACCACCTACACCTGCGCGCTGTATGGCTTTCGTTTTCAGGGCTGGGAGGAAAACCAACTGCTGCAATCGCACTCCTGTCCGGTGGTTGCCGTCGGCCAGGGAAAAGAAGTCATCAAAAGCATTTTTAATGAGCTCGGGGAGATGCTTCCACAAAGTAAAAATGGACTGACGTCGTCCGTCTGTGATGCGTTTGCCTATGCGTTGACGGTGCTCTTCTTTGAGAACTTTAAAAATGCGTATCGTTCGGAACAAGGACATATTAAAAAAGATGTTCTGATTAAAGATATTCTGGTCTATCTCAATAATAATTATCGGGAAAAAATTACGCTTGAGCAGTTATCAAAAAAATTTCGTGCCAGCGTCAGCTATATTTGTCACGAATTTACCCGCGAGTACCATATTTCACCGATCAATTATGTGATTCAGCGGCGGATGACCGAAGCAAAATTTGCCTTAACCAATACCGATTATTCACAGGCTGAAATTTCCTGGCGTGTGGGGTACGAGAACGTCGACCACTTCGCGAAGCTGTTTTTGCGCCACGTCGGCTGTTCGCCAGGAGACTATCGTAAACAGTTTAAAAATAGCCTGGCAGAGCAAGCCTGTCTGTTGTCCGACGCCTGAGTGTATGTTTCATCATCGGTAAGCGCATGAATTGCCGGATAGCGGTGCAAGCACCGTATCCGGCCTGTCGCTTACTTGTTCTGATAATCCTTCAGGATCTGCCGACCTGCGACATAAATCATGATCTCATCCGTTCCGCCGCCAATCCGTTCACAACGGACATCGCGCCAGAATCGGGAGACACGCGCTTCGTCGGTATAACCCAGCCCGCCCATAATCTGAATCGCATCGTCAATCACTTCCATCGCGGTCCGGGCGCAGTACAGTTTCGCCAGCGCGGCGCTGGTACGCAGTGACTGCTCCCGATCGGCCTGCCACGCCACTTTAAGCACCATATTACGCATGTTGTCGACTTTGATTGCCATCAGCGCCAGTTTTTCCTGGATCATCTGGTTGTGTCCAATCGGCTTGCCAAACGCAATGCGCTGGTTGGCATAACGTGCGGCATCTTCAAAGGCACATTCGGCGAAGCCAGTACTGCGCGCGGCGTTGATCAGACGTTCCATCTCAAAGTTGTACATCACGTTGAGAAAGCCCATGCCTTCTTCGCCCACCATGTCGCTTTCATCCACCTCAACGTTATCGAGATAGACTTCGCAGGTGCTGAGCATATGCCAGCCGATTTTGTGCAGCGGGTTGATTTTGATCCCTGGTTTGTTGGACTCCACCCACCAGAGGGTAAAGGCTTTCTTCGGATCTTTTGGTTCCGGATCGCGCGCCAGCACCAGCATGTACGGATACTCTTTGGCGCCGGTAATAAATGTCTTCTGGCCGTTCAGGTACACCTTGCCGTCTTTGCGCGTGTAGCTGGTGGTGGCGCTGTTGTTGTCAGAACCCGCACCTGGCTCGGTTAACGCCAGGGCATAGGCCGGATCGCCGGTCTCCAGCGTGCTTTCCGCCGTTTTCCGCAGTTGTTCTGGCGAGCCGAAACGGCGCATGCTGTGAATACACTGACCGTTGGTGATCAGAAAGGCCGGGGCGCCGCATTTTGACACTTCCATCAGGGCCAGCATTTGGGTGACATAGTCTGCCGGAATACCGCCGAACTCTTCCGGTACGCCCAGCATGGAAATCCCGTTGTCCGCCAGTGCGCGCATAAACTCTCTGGGGTAGGTCGCCGTCTGATCGCAGGTACGGAAATACTCTTCCGGAAAATTGCTGGTGATCAGTTCCCGGATACTGGCAAGCAGCAGCTCTTGCTCTTCGGTTAAAGAAAAGTCCATCATCGTACTCCTTTTAATTCGCCGCTTCCGGCAGTTCAAAACCCATGGTGGCGTCGATAAATAATCTTTCATCCATCAGCTTCAGGTCTGGCGAAATAACCGGTGCGAAATCCATTTTGGCCAGAATATCGCGTTCCAGATCCACTCCAGGGGCAATCTCAATAAGATGCAGACCGTCCTCTTTTAGCGTAAATACCGCGCGCTCGGTGATGTAGCGCACGTCCAGGCCGCGCTCAAGGGCGATCTTTCCGCTGAAGGTAATTTCCGGCAGTTCGCTGATGAATTTATTCACCCGGCCTTCCTGGACGATGGTTAATTTACCGTCGGCCACTTCTGTTTTCAGACTGCCAGCGGTTAGCGTGCCGCAGAAAACAATTTTCTTTGAGGTGGCGCTAATATCGATAAAACCACCAGTCCCCATGATTTTGCCGTTGAATTTATGCACCCCGACGTTGCCGTGGCGGTCAACCTCCGCAAAGCTCAGATAGCAGACGTCCAGTCCACCGCCATGGTAGAAGTCAAACTGTGAGGTCATGTCAAGAATGGCGCGAGTGTTGACGTTTGCACCGAAGGCGACGCCCTGGGAGGTGATCCCACCAACGGGGCCGGTTTCAACGGTCAGTACAAAGTCATCCGCACAGCCTTCCTCACGGGCCACCAGTCCAATGCCATCCGCGATACCGACGCCGACGTTACCGACCGCACCTTTACGCATCTCAAACAGGGCGCGGCGGGCGACCAGTTTACGTTGGTTAAGGGGCAGGGAGAGCTGGGTGCTGTCGTCGAGGGTGAAATCGCCTGAGATAAAACGGTTCACCGGCGCGCCGCCGTACAGTTGCGTCTGGTCAGGATCGACCACCACGATATCCACCAGATAGCCGGGGATGCGTACGGATTTAGGATGCAGCGTGGCTTTCTTGACCATCTTCTGCACCTGCATCATCACGATGCCGCCGTGGTTGTGCACCGCCTGAGCCAGCACCAGCGCGTCGAGGTACATCACCTCATCTTCAAACGAGGCATAGCCTTCGCTGTCGCAGGTGGTGGCGCGGATAAACGCGACGGTAGGCGCAATCGCTTTGTAGTAGAGATATTCTTTGTTATCAATCTCTACCAGCTTGATGAGGTCTTCTTGGGTGACCTCATTGAGCTTGCCACCCTGTTGGCGCGGGTCGACGAAGGTGCCAATCCCGATATCGCTGAGGATCCCCGGCTGGTGGGCGGCAGACGCGCGTAAAGCCTGAGTCAGCACCCCTTGCGGATAGTTATAGGCGGCAATCTTATTCTGTTCCGCTAAGTCCGAAATACGCGGCGACTGTCCCCAGTGTCCGCACAGGGCCCATTTCACCAGGCCTTCCTGGGCCAGCGGGCTGATTCCGCGATCGGCGCGATCGCCCAGCCCCGTCGGACTGATAATCGATAAATTCCGCGGCGTTTGCGTTTGTTTATATTTATCGGCTAAAGCGGTAATTAAGGTGGTGGCTTCCAGAATGCCGCCGCCTGCGCCTAATATACACAGTACATCTTCATCTTTAATATAATTCACCGCGTCCTGGGCCGAGAGCACAGGCACGCGACCATTAACGCGTGGTGGTCTTTCAGGTTTCATATTAACTCCTGGATACCCGGCAGAAACCCGACGCCGCTGTGTTCAGGCGCAGGCCTCCGCTGAATATTCATGTGGAATATTCACTGTGGAATAAAATTTATATTTACTGGCGGGAGGGAATCCTTCCCGCCTTTATTTCGCGTATTACGCCTGATGTAATATCGTTAATACCGTACGCAGGTCGCTCACGGATATTTGTCCGGGCGCCGAAGCCTTTTTAACCGCGCCAAACGTCGCCGCAGAGCCGAAGACTTCACCCGCCAGGCGCGAAATCACACCGGTTTTCGACATCGACATGGTGATCACCGGACGGTCAGCGTACTGTTCCTGCATTTTCAGCGTGGCGGAAAGCAGCGTCAGAACATCGGTACGGCTCTGCGGCATCAGGGCGATCTTCGGAATATCGGCACCCAGTTCCTGCATTTTGCGCAGCCGCGCAACGATCTCTTCTTCTGCCGGCGTCTTGTGGAAATCATGGTTGGACATGATCACGCTGACGTTTTTACTGTGCGCATAGTCCACCGTCGCCTTGACCTGCTCATCACCGGTAAACAGTTCGAGATCGATCATATCCACCAGACCGCTGTCAACCGCAGCGCGATTCAGCGCGAGATAAGCGTCGGTTGAAATGGCCTGTTCGCCCCCTTCATTCGCGCTGCGGAACGTGAACAGCAGGGGAGTCTGGGGCATTTCAGCGCGGATCGCGCGGACAGCCTCCAGTACGGCATCGGCAGAGGCGACATCGGCGAAATGGTCAACGCGCCATTCCAGAATGTCGAAATCCGCGTCGCGATAGGCCTGCGCTTCTGCGCGGACGCTGGCGATATCTTTGCCCATCAGCGAGACGATTATTTTTGGAGCCCCTTCGCCAATCACGAGGTTTTTTACGGTTACGGTTTTCATTTAATACCTTTTATCAGTCTTAGTTCCTGGCCGTCAGGCCGCAAACCCCATCACCTGTTTTACATATTCCAGCGGGAAATCTTTGCCGGTCCACAGTTTGAACTGTTCAGCGCCTTGCCACAACAACATGCCGTAACCATCAATGGTTTTGCAACCGGCCTGTTGCGCCTGCTGCAGTAGCTTCGTCATATGCGGGTTGTAGACGCATTCGGTGACCAGCAGTTCCGGACGCAGCAGGCTCACGTCGCTGACGATGGATTCATTTTCCAGCGGCTTCATACCGACTTTGGTACCGTTGGTCAGAATATCCGCCGTCGCCAGCGCATCAGCGAAGGCCTGCTGGTCAGCAAGGTCAGTCACCGTCACCACACAGTCGGTGTTTTCATTCACCCGCTTAGCGAAGTCCAGCGCTTTCTGGAAGAATTCATCATTGCGGTTAAAGAGTTTAATCGCTTTGATCCCCTCAATGGCTGCCTGAGCACCGATGGCCGTGGAGGCGCCACCCGCACCCAGTAATACCATGGTTTTACCCTTGATATCGAAACCACTCTCTTTAATTGCGCGAATGTGACCGGTGCCGTCGGTATTGTAACCGCGCAGGTAGCCGTCATCATTGACGATGGTATTAATGGCGCCAACCAGTTTCGCCGCCGGGGTCAGTTCATCAACAAACTCACAGGCCAGTTGTTTATTGGGCATCGATACGCCAGTCCCGCGCATTTTTAACGCTTTCAGCCCCTCGATAGCACCAGCGAAGGTGCTGTTGTCGACCTCAAAGGCCATATAGGTAAACGGTAATCCGGCCTTCTCCAGCGCCTTATTTTGCATTTCAGGCGACAAACTGTGTCTGATGGGATAAGCCATTAAGCCGATCAGTTCATATTTCGCGGTTACATCCATAACATGACTCCTTAAATTGTCGCTTAACTTTTTGTTGAAAAATAACGTTCGCCCAGACGGATATCGTTTTGTGGAATATTGAAGACCCGGTAATAGCGAACAAAAACGATAATGCCGGTGATAAAGGCCAGCAGGGCAAAAGCGAAATCCAGTAAAATGATGTATTGCAGGCCGATGGTGGAGAGGTAGCCGGTAATCAGCGGAATAACAAAATTCGCGAGGCCGCCCATCATCATATAAACGCTGGTGACTTTGGCTTTGCTCTTTGGAAAGAATTCCGACATCACCGACACACCCAGTTGTAAAATCCCACCCGCGGCGGAGAAGCCAATCACAAACGCGCCCGCGTTACACACCAGCGGTGACGGCCAGAGATAAATGACGGCAGCGGTAACGGTGGCCAGTCCGGCATTAAAGACGTTAGCCCAGATAGGGCGAACCATTTTTTTCAGCAGTGCGGCAAAGATAAAGACGCAGACCAGCGAACCCAGGCTGTAATATGTGATGGTTTTCAGTGCATCCGCTTCTTCCATTCCGGCGAAGGCCATGGCGTATTTCGGCATCCAGACCACGATAACGTAGAAGGTGGAAAATGCCGCCACGCCAAACATGACGGAAGCCACGCCTTCCAGCCAGACCAGCGGTTTGCTGTTCATCTGCGGCAACTCTTTAGCGACGCTGGCATCCACCAACTGACCGGGGAATTTACTGCGCAGCAGCATCAGGGTGATCAGCACAAATAAAATGCCAGGAATGATCACGCCATAGCCGTACCAGATATTGTTGAGCAGCATATAGCCGACCAGCATCGGATAGAGCATCTGTCCGAAGGAGACCATTGCCTTAACCAGGATCACCGCAGAACCTGACGCTTTCGGGAAACATTCCATCAGCGCCGGGTAGCCACCGGTATCAAGCGCAGAGTTCGCCACGCCAACGCAGACGGCGAGTACAAAGGCCACCATCAGGTTGGGACTGGCAGGGATGCCGAAGAAAAAGAGGATATATAACGCGGCACCCAACAGAATGATCGCCCGACGACCGAATTTATCCGACAGGACGCCAAAAAACAGAATACTCACCAGACGACCGAGTCCGATACCGGAAATTAAATAGGCGATCCCTGCGCTGTCGGTAGAAAACTTCGCGGCGAGTGAAGTCATATTTTGCGCCAGCGTAATGACGCTAATGCCGTGGAGAAAATAGCTGAGATAAATACAGATGACCGCCAGGAAAAATGGCGTGCTGAAAGCCTTATTCTGTGACATTTTTTCAAAGCTCCTTGCCGGTTAATTTAATTCTGCTGTCGCCGGCGTTTTTATATCCGGCGATTTTCTATTAATATACGGAGGTGAAACAGCATGAACTACATAACATGACGTTTTCGTTACCAGGTATATTGCAGACGAAAGTGTGAAAACCCACGTCTCCTGCGACGTTTTGTTGCTGTTATTGGCGTTATACAAACTATATTGCAGTCAGCGATAACAATATTGCATTCGGCGGATTCAGCCTTATTCCGCCACGGGTGATATCATCAACTGGCGTTTTGTTTCGAGACGGCTGCGATAGCCAATAAACAGCGCCAACAAGAAACCCACGGCGGCAATACCGGTGTCGAACCACATAATATCGGCGATGCTCCTTTGTGAGAGATGGGCCGTGACCAGGGGGATCGTGAAGGTAGCGATGCTGCCCGCACTGTAATAAATGCCGGTGGCTTTTCCTTTGGCATGCGGAAAACGGGCGGCCATCAGGGTCAGACCTATCTGTACCACGCCTCCGGCAGACGAAAAGCCGATCACAAAGGCAAAGACAATCACGACATACACCGTCGGATGCAGGCACACCGTCAACAGCGCGACAAACGAAACGAAGGTGTACAGCATCAGCAAGGTGGTTGAACGCACCGTTTTGCGCACCAGCGGGGCGGTAATCAAGACGCAAAGCAACGAACCGCAGGTGTAGATACTCAGCAGTTTGATTGACAGGGTATATGACATCCCGGCGACAAACTGACCGTATTGCGCCAGCCACTGGCTGATGAGATAAAACGTGGCCATCGAGATGTAGCCGTACAGCGTATAGCTGGCCAGGTCGATAAATGCGCAGCGATGTTTTTCCGCCGGGCGTTGGCGCGGTTCGTGTGTCGGCGTGACCGGCGCGGCGCGACGTCCAGGATGCGGCGGAAAGGAGCAGCGCAGTAAAAACAGACCGTTAATCAGCATGATTGCGGCGGCAACGATAAATGACCAGCCAAACCACAGTTCTGCCCATACGAGCAGACTGATGATGATGGGCAGTAAAAACTGTCCGCCGGAGACAAAAGCCTTAATCAGGATGTTGGCGGTGCTCGGCGAAGAGGGAAAGGCCTCCATCAGGCTGGGATAGGTACCGGCATCCAGGAAACTGTTCGCCATGCCCGCGAGGACGCCAAACGCATAAGCGATGATGATGTTGTGGGTCGTCAGAATACCGAAAAAGAACGTCACATAACAAAGCATCCCCAGAATGATGAAGGGGCGGCGGCCAAACCGGTCGGATAATAATCCGGCGCAAAACAGAACGCTTAAGCGCCCGATACCTAATGAGGAGATCACGACAGACACCCCAGCGGCATTTGTCTGCCATTGTTGTTCGAGCGATGCCATGTTGAGACTCATCAGGATGACTCCCATGCCATGCACCAGGTAATTGAGATACAGCCCCATCGCGGTGGGGAAATAGTGATTTTTCATGATGCCTGCTCAGCGAAATTGCTAATGATTTTCCCTGGTACGGGTTAAATCCCCGTGCCTTAAAAGTACAATCAGTCTGTTTATTTGAAGTTTCTTAGTATGAATCGCCTGTGGCAGGAAATACGTGGTCTAACACAATCGTTCCAGGTCGTGGGCATAGAGTTCGGCAGCAACGGATTGATAAATTTTCCAGTCAAGAAAACTGCCGTCACGATAAACTGACTGGAAGTCGGCTAAATCAGAAAAGAAACGCATGGTGTTATTGCCAATGCGGTTGTTTATCTTCTCAATAATGGCATTGATGCGTAATTTTCTTTTTCTGCGCATTTCCAGCAGCGTTTCAACAATGGCCGGAGGTAGTTCACTCTCGCCATTTTCCCAACGCTGCCAGTCGGTGACATTATAATCTGGCGCAATCCATAACACGCACTCTTCAATGGTCATTGCAAAAATATGACGTAATGCCTGTAGTTCATAAGCGTTCATCATTGAATGACCTCATATTAAAAAACGATAAGGCATAAATAACACTATTAACCCGGTTTCGGCATGAAGAGAGTCACAATATCTTGTGCAATATTCTTTGTTATGAATATGTGAATGAAGGAAATAACGGAAAAATATCGCACCGACAAAAAATATTACCTCTGGCAGAAGAATAAAAAACATCAGTCCCTGACTGGCGTTACTCGTGGTGAATCAAAGGGTAATCGGCTAGCGTTCATGCCGCGACATGTTTCAATGCGTAATCATGAACGTGTAAATAGTGCTTATTCAACCAGACCCACGCTGCAATTTTATTGGAACGTCCTGACGGCATTAAACATGAGGAATGTTGTCTCGCAGAAGGCGGAATAAATGTGCGTTATACCCGGTATGCGGTGCAGAAGAAGGGGGATAGCAAGGTATTATTTCACATAAGAGTATTCCCATTCTGTTGGGGTGATGATGTGACGGGCTGGAGCGATCACGCCATTGACGCAGTAACCTACAAGACGTCATCTGGCGTGCGTAAAAACCGCGCAGTCAGGTAAAAAAAAAGCCCATCGTGGGAGATGGGCAAAGACTACACACAGCAATTCGTTGTTTCACTCAGGGGATTTCCATACTTATAAATCAATGTCTTGATCTATAACCGTGACCTAATAGTAGGGTATGGGGCGTTTTAGCGTCGATCAGATTCGTCTCAATAGTTTAAAAGCCGTAAAGAATATGCGATGTAAATCAGGGATGGCGAAGCGGGGACAAGGAGTACAGATTAGTTGCGGGACGCCATTGTTTAGTCATACTAATCAATCAGGCGACCGGAGTCGCCTGCTATTGCGCTATTTTTTCGAGGCTTCGATTTCACTCAGCTCTTCGAGGAGTTCTTCAGGTTCACTGGTGGGCACTGGCGCTTCGTTGACCCAGGCCGAGAACAGTCGCCAGGAAACGGCCAGCAGTACCGGACCGATGAACAGACCAATCATGCCAAATGCAATCAGGCCGCCAATGACGCCGGAGAGGATCAGGAGCAGCGGTAAATCTGCGCCCATTCGGATCAACATCGGGCGAATCACGTTATCCAGCGTGCCTACCACGCAACTCCACGCCAGCAGCACGCTGCCCCAGGTCGTATCGCCGGTCCAGTAAAGCCAGATAATAGCCGGAATCAAAACCGGCAGCGGTCCCAGTTGTACCAGGCAGGAGAGGATCATTATGACGGTGAGCAACGTGGCATAAGGAACGCCGGAAACCGCCAGTCCGATGCCGCCCAGCACGGCCTGTACCAGCGCGGTCACCACCACACCCAGCGCCACCGCACGGATCGCCTGCGCGGCCAGCAGCATCGCCGCGTCGCCGCGCTTTGCCGCCAGACGGTAGGCAAAATGGCGAATACCCAGCGCCACCGTCTCACCACGCCAGTACAACAGGGCGCTAAATAACAGCATCAGGCCGCAGTGCATCATGAAGCGGCCAATGTGTGCGGCCTGGCCGACAAACCAGGTTGTCGTGGCACCGATGTACGGACGGAGTTTCGCCATGATCGCCGTACCGCCCATATCCAGCAGGTTATGCCAGCCAGCGTAGAGTTTCGCGCCAACCAGCGGAATACTGTTCAGCCAGGCCAGATCCGGCAACGTCATGTCCCCGCCCGTGACGGCGTGAATCAGCGGCCCGCTACCGTCAACGATACTGTTGACCAGCAGTGCAATCGGGATCACAAACAGCAGTACTAATAAAAGCGTCATCACCAGTACCGCCAGCGAACGACGGCCCCAGAGTAATTTTTGCAGGCGCAGTAGAACGGGCCAGGTCGCAATGACGATCGTTCCGGCCCAGGCAAAGCCCAGAATAAAAGGTTGAACAATCCAGAAACACGCCACAATCATGATGGCTAAAAACAGCACCGACAGCAGCACTTGTGCGATATCCCTGGGCTGACGAATATTGACCATAAACTCTTTCACCTATGTAGTGCGTCAGATCGTTGACGCGACGTGACCGCTCGAAACACGCCTCATAATGATGGGCAATTTCAGCGGTTTTTGACAGGCGGATTCTGCCAGTATTTCTGTTGGGTGTATTAGAAAAAAATGTGATACAACAATAAGCAAACGATTAACACCCACAACACACAGACCGCAGGAAAGGGTCACGATAATGATTCCACAAATTTCTCAGGCACCCGGCGTCGTTCAGCTGGTGCTCAATTTTTTGCAAGAGCTGGAGCAACAAGGATTTACCGGCGATACGGCAACCAGTTATGCCGATCGTCTGACAATGTCGACAGATAACAGTATCTATCAACTTCTCCCCGATGCCGTGGTTTTTCCCCGTTCAACGGCTGATGTGGCGCTCATTGCCCGCCTGGCGGCGCAACCGCGTTATATCTCGCTGATCTTCACCCCGCGCGGCGGCGGTACCGGCACTAACGGACAGGCGCTCAACCAGGGCATCATTGTCGATATGTCCCGCTATATGAGCCGCATCATTGAAATCAACCCGGAAGAGGGCTGGGTGCGGGTGGAAGCGGGGGTCATCAAAGATCAACTGAATCAGTATCTGAAGCCGTATGGCTATTTTTTTGCCCCGGAATTGTCTACCAGTAACCGGGCAACGCTGGGCGGGATGATAAATACCGACGCCTCCGGGCAGGGGTCGCTGGTCTACGGGAAGACATCCGATCACGTGCTGGGGGTGCGGGCCGTGCTGCTGGGCGGCGATATTCTCGACACGCAGCCGCTGCCGGTCGAACTGGCGGAAACGCTCGGTCAGAGCAACACCGCGATTGGCCGCATCTATCGCACCGTGTTGGAGCGCTGCCGTGATAACCGTCAGTTAATTATTGATAAATTCCCCAAACTGAACCGTTTCCTGACGGGCTACGATTTGCGTCATGTGTTTAACGATGACATGAGCGAATTCGATCTGACCCGTATTCTCACCGGCTCGGAAGGCACGCTGGCGTTCATTACGGAAGCGCGACTGGACATTACGCCGCTGCCGAAAGTGCGCCGACTGGTGAACGTGAAATACGACTCTTTTGACTCTGCGCTGCGCAATGCGCCGTTTATGGTGGACGCGCGCGCGCTGTCGGTGGAGACGGTGGATTCAAAAGTGCTGAACCTGGCGCGTGAAGACATCGTCTGGCATTCGGTGAGTGAACTGATTACCGATGTCCCGGACAAAGAGATGCTCGGCCTGAACATTGTCGAATTCGCCGGGGATGATGAAACGGTTATCGACGGACAGGTGGCTTCCCTGTGCGAGCGGCTTGATGAACTGATTGCCCGTGAAGAGGCGGGCGTGATTGGCTGGCAGCTGTGCACTGAACTGGCGGGCGTTGAGCGTATCTATGCCATGCGCAAAAAAGCGGTGGGCCTGCTGGGGAATGCGAAAGGGGCGGCAAAACCGATTCCCTTTGCCGAAGATACCTGCGTGCCGCCGGAACATCTTGCTGATTACATCGCGGAGTTCCGTGCCCTGCTTGATGGTCACGGTCTGAGCTACGGCATGTTCGGGCACGTTGACGCCGGGGTACTGCATGTGCGTCCCGCGCTGGATATGTGCGACCCGCAGCAGGAAGTGCTGATGAAGCAAATCTCCGATGACGTGGTGGTGCTGACGGCAAAGTATGGCGGTTTGTTGTGGGGGGAACATGGCAAAGGTTTCCGCGCTGAGTACAGCCCGGCGTTCTTCGGTGATGAACTTTTCGCGGAACTGCGGAAGGTTAAAGCGGCGTTCGATCCGCAAAACCGCCTGAATCCGGGGAAAATATGTCCGCCGGAAGGCGTTGATGCGCCGATGATGAAAGTCGATGCGGTCAAACGCGGCACCTGGGACCGGCAAATTCCGCTGGCCGTGCGCCAGACCTGGCGCGGAGCGCTGGAATGTAACGGCAACGGTTTGTGCTTTAATTTCGATGCGAAGAGCCCGATGTGTCCGTCGATGAAAATCAGCCTCAATCGTATCCACTCGCCCAAAGGGCGCGCGACGCTGGTGCGCGAATGGTTACGTTTGCTGGCGGATCGCGGTGTCGATCCGGTGCGACTGGAAAATGCGCTGGCGAGCAAACGACCCAGTCTGCGCTCGCTGATTTCACGCACCCGCAATACCTGGCATGCCAACAAGGGCGAGTATGATTTCTCGCATGAAGTAAAAGAGGCGATGTCCGGCTGTCTGGCCTGCAAGGCGTGCTCGACGCAGTGTCCGATCAAAATCGATGTTCCGGAATTCCGCTCGCGTTTCCTGCAGCTTTACCATACCCGCTACCTGCGTCCGCTGCGTGACCATCTGGTGGCGACGGTTGAAACCTATGCGCCGTTAATGGCCCGGGCGCCGAAAACCTTTAACTTCTTTATTAACCAGCCGCTGGTGCGCAAGCTGTCGGCAAAACATATCGGCATGGTCGATCTGCCGTTGCTGTCGGCGCCGTCGCTGCAACAACAGATGGTCGGGCATCGCTCGGCGAACATGACGCTGGAACAGCTTGAAGCGCTGTCGGATGCGCAGAAAGCCAATACGGTGCTGGTGGTGCAGGATCCGTTCACCAGCTATTACGATGCGCAGGTGGTGGCCGATTTCGTCCGTCTGGTTGAAAAACTGGGGATGCAGCCGGTTCTGTTGCCGTTCTCGCCAAACGGTAAAGCGCAGCATATCAAAGGATTCCTGACCCGCTTTGCGAAGACCGCTAAAAAGACCTCTGAGTTTTTGAACCGTGTGGCAAAACTGGGCATGCCGATGGTCGGCGTCGATCCGGCGCTGGTGCTCTGTTATCGCGATGAGTACAAGCTGGCGTTAGGCGACGCGCGCGGCGATTTCCACGTGCAGCTCGCCAACGAGTGGCTGGCCACCGCGCTGGCTTCGCAGGAACCGCGTGACGTCAGCGGCGAATCCTGGTATTTCTTTGGTCACTGTACCGAAGTGACCGCGCTGCCCGGCGCGCCCGCGCAATGGGCGTCGATCTTTGCCCGTTTTGGCGCGAAGCTGGAAAACGTGAGCGTGGGCTGCTGCGGCATGGCCGGTACTTACGGTCATGAGGCAAAGAACCATGCGAGTTCGCTGGGCATTTATGAACTGTCGTGGCATCAGGCGATGGAGCGGCTGCCGCGTAGCCGGTGCCTTGCAACGGGATATTCCTGTCGCAGTCAGGTGAAACGGGTTGAAGGCACGGGCGTGCGTCATCCTGTACAGGCATTACTGGAGATTATTGGATGATCTGGAAACGTGAAGTGACCCTCGACGCCCTCAATGCGATGGGCGAAGGCAATATGGTCGGCCTGCTGGATATTCGCTTTGAGCATATCGGCGACGATACGCTTGAAGCGTCAATGCCCGTCGACGGACGTACGAAGCAGCCGTTCGGTTTGCTGCACGGCGGTGCTTCCGTCGTGCTTGCAGAAAGTATCGGCTCTGTTGCCGGTTATCTGTGCACCCAGGGCGAGCAGAAAGTGGTGGGGCTGGAAGTTAACGCTAACCATGTTCGCTCTGCGCGGGAAGGGCGCGTGAAAGGGATCTGTAAGGCGATTCATACCGGCTCCCGGCATCAGGTCTGGCAGATCGACATCTACGATGAGCAGCAGCGACTGTGCTGTACTTCGAGGCTGACCACGGCGGTCGTGTGACGTTGTCACACAATAAAATGTGATCTCTATTGCTTTTGGTCATAATCTGCGCAGCAAAAGGTGATATACTGTGCAGGTTTTGACCATAAGCGAGGATGATATGACTAGCCAACTAGACCCGGCCCAACTGGCAATTGAGTTTTTACGTCGCGATAAAACCGCGCTCTCTCCAGCCCAATATCTCAAAAGACTGAAACAGCTTGAGCTGGAATTTGCCGATTTACTGACGCTCTCTTCCACTGAATTAAAAGAAGAGATCTACTTTGCCTGGCGCCTTGGCGTTCATTGATTCAGCGATCGTTAACGTAAAGAGAACCCGACATTCGTGTCGGGTTTTTTTGTTTCTCACTGGCGGTATTACCACGTCATCTCGCCCGAATTCACTTTCGCGCTCAATTCCAGCGAACTTTCCTCTGCCAGCCCCGGCCATGCGGTTTTCATCGTGTGAATGACCCAGGTTGAACCTTTCTTTGCCGCCAGCGCCTGTTCGAACGATTGCAGGTAATCCTGCGTAAAGCGGATGGCCCGATCGCCTTCAGGGCGCTCACCAAGGTAATGACCCGGAATGACCTGTGCAGGTTGCAGGCTGTCCATTTCAGTCAGGACATGACGCCATGATGCGCGTTGCTCCGGTGTCTGGGTGTCAGCGGTCCAGACGTGAATGCCTGACGCCACGCCCGTGCCGCCGAGAATGGCCCGATTCGCTGGCACCCAAACATAGGCCGCGTAATCATTGGGATGACGCAGTTCCAGCGTTTCGCCATCGACGCGAAAACGCGTTTCTGTGGTTGCCTGCGGGACGGTTAGCGCCGTTGGCGCCCCCTCTTTCATCTGTGGTCCCCAGTACTGCAACTTAGCCTCTTTGGTGGCGCGAATATGCTCAACAACCTGCGGCGTGGCCAGTACCTTCGCGCCAGGAAAGGCTTTCACAATCGGCTGCAGACCGAAATAGAAATCCGGATCGCCGGAGGTAATCACAATGGCTTTCAGCGGCTTGCCGCGAGATTTAATCATCTCCACCAGCTTTTCACCGTCTTTCGTGCTGAACTGCGCATCAAACAATATCGCTTCCGTCGGACCCGATACCAACGTTGAGGAGACAGGGAAAATGGCGTTCTCCTGCGGGTTATAGACGTCAAGTTGCAGCGGCGCGGCAAACAGCGGTGAGGCGACAGCAGGCAGCAACAGGGCCAGCAGTTTACTTTTCATGTGGGATAACCTTATGCAGATGAAATGGTCTTGTGTGTGGCCTGTATTTTAAGGAAATTGGGATCTGTTAGAATTCCCGTATCAGAACATGCTGAGTTTCATAAAACGATCGGATGGGGTGGCGATGGACAGAGTGATGGCGGCGACGGTATTCAATCATATCTGCGATTTAGGCAGCCTGAGTGCGGCGGCGCGGGCGCTGGGTCTCTCCCGACCGATGGTGAGCCGCTATCTCGATGAGATGGAGAAATGGGCCGGGGCGCGGCTGATTCATCGCACCTCGCGCAGGCTAACAATTACTCCTGCCGGGGAAGAGGCGCTGGTGAAGACGCGAACGCTGGCGCAGCTCTCGCAGGCGATTGGCGCGTCGTCGGCAGACATTCCCGGCGGAACGCTACGCGTCGCCTGTGCGCACTTTACGGCAATGCATATTCTCGCCCCGGTGCTACCGCGATTTTTAGCGCGCTATCCTGAACTGCGCATTGAGGTTGAGATAAACAATCAGCCGGTCAGTCTGGTTGGTGAACGTATTGATGTCGCTATTCGTATTACCGATAACCCAGAGCCTGGCGCGATTGCCCGCCGACTTGGCGACTGCGAGTCGGTTCTCTGCGCGTCAGAGGCGTATCTGCGTCAGCACGGCACCCCGCAGACGCTGGAGGATCTCGCTCAGCATAACTGTCTGTATTACAGTGGATTTGCAGGTAAGTCGTGGCATTTTCTCGACGAGCAGGGCGAGGCGGTCTCGGTGGCGATCAAGGGGAATCTGAGTGCCGGGATCTCGTCTTTGCTTTGTGAATCCGCGCTGGCAGGCATGGGGATCGCGCTGGTGCCGGAAAAGGAAGCGCGTGAAGGGCTGGCTCAGGGACGACTGGTTCGCCTGCTGCCGACGCTGCAACCCCGACGCCTTGCCGTGTACGGTCTGTATCTTTCCCGTGAACATCAGCCCGCCGGGCTTCGGCTGTTTCTGGAGGCGATCCAGACCGCGATGCCGTAAAGCCAATGAATTGATCTGGCTTATAAAATTGCGGATAGCAATTTGTGTTAAAAATGACCTTCGGCAATATGAGACTATTCTTATCGCCCCTTCAAGAGCTAAGCCATCGTGAGTGCCGGAGATAAGCGCCGGATGGGGCCGGAACCCTTAAGGCTGTTACTGACAACCTTAAGGGTTTTGTTTTTCTGTGCTTTCACTCTTCTCACGTCATTCCTATCCCTGAAATAGTCATTTTCTATACATCTTTACTGTTTTGACCAGTCTGGTCGATGACAGACGCTAAAGTCATTATTAATCAATATATTGAACAAATTCATCCATTCCTTTTAACCCGCGTGGCAGGGTCTATGCTTAATAAAAGTGGTCAAAACGGGTGAAACACCGTAATGCCCCTGCTGTTGAGGGGTTGAAGTGAGAATCGTTATCACTAACATGGTGTTATAGCCTGATGGCTCATTATGCGAGGTAACCCTATGGAATTGCATTCAGGAACATTTAATCCGGACGATTTTGCCTGGCGCGGATTGACGTTAACCCCTGCGGCAGCGGCGCATATTCGCGAACTGGTCGCTAAGCAGCCGGGCATGCTGGGCGTGCGCCTGGGCGTTAAGCAGACGGGATGCGCTGGTTTTGGCTATGTGCTGGATACCGTCAGCGAGCCGGAAAAAGACGATCTGCTGTTCGACGTTGAGGGCGCGAAGCTCTATGTCCCGCTTCAGGCGATGCCGTTTATCGACGGTACGGAAGTGGATTACGTCCGCGAAGGATTAAACCAGTTATTCAAATTTCATAACCCGAAAGCCCAGAACGAATGCGGCTGTGGCGAAAGCTTTGGGGTATAGGCGGTACTATGTCTCGTAATACTGAAGCAACTGACGATGTCAAAACCTGGACCGGCGGCCCCCTGAATTACAAAGAGGGTTTCTTTACCCAGCTGCAAACGGATGAGCTGGCGAAAGGGATCAACGAAGAGGTGGTACGCGCCATTTCGGCCAAACGCAATGAACCAGAGTGGATGCTGGAGTTTCGCCTCAATGCGTACCGAGCCTGGGTCGACATGCCGGAGCCGCACTGGCTGAAGGCGCACTACGAGAAGCTGAATTATCAGGATTACAGCTACTATTCCGCGCCGTCGTGCGGGAATTGTGATGAGACCTGCGCCTCGGAACCGGGGGCGGTACAGCAAACCGGGGCGAACGCGTTTCTCAGTAAAGAGGTGGAAGCCGCCTTTGAACAACTTGGGGTGCCGGTACGCGAAGGTCGTGAAGTGGCTGTTGACGCCATTTTTGACTCCGTCTCGGTCGCCACCACCTATCGTGAAAAACTGGCGGAACAGGGGATCATTTTCTGCTCCTTCGGCGAGGCGATTCATGATCACCCTGAACTGGTTAAGCAGTATCTCGGCACTGTCGTACCCGGTAACGATAACTTCTTCGCCGCGCTGAATGCGGCGGTTGCTTCTGATGGCACCTTTATCTATGTGCCGAAAGGCGTGCGTTGTCCGATGGAGCTTTCGACCTATTTTCGCATTAACGCCGAAAAGACCGGGCAGTTTGAACGCACGATCCTGGTGGCGGATGAAGGTAGCTATGTGAGCTATATCGAAGGCTGCTCTGCGCCGGTTCGCGACAGCTATCAGCTGCACGCGGCGGTAGTGGAGGTCATCATCCACAAAGACGCCGAAGTGAAATACTCCACCGTCCAGAACTGGTTCCCTGGCGATAACAACACCGGCGGCATTCTGAACTTCGTGACTAAACGCGCGCTGTGCGAGGGCGAGAACAGCAAAATGTCGTGGACCCAGTCGGAGACGGGGTCAGCCATCACCTGGAAATACCCCAGCTGTATTCTGCGCGGCGACAACTCCATCGGCGAATTCTATTCGGTGGCGTTAACCAGCGGTCATCAGCAGGCGGACACCGGCACCAAGATGATCCACATCGGCAAGAACACCCGCTCGACCATCATTTCGAAGGGGATTTCCGCCGGGCACAGTCAGAACAGCTACCGCGGACTGGTCAAAATCATGCCGACCGCCACCAATGCCCGTAACTTTACCCAGTGCGATTCGATGCTGATTGGCGCCGACTGCGGAGCGCATACCTTCCCGTATGTCGAATGCCGCAACAACAGTGCGCAACTGGAGCACGAAGCGACCACCTCACGGATTGGTGAAGATCAGCTGTTCTATTGTCTGCAGCGCGGTATCAGCGAAGAAGATGCGATCTCGATGATCGTCAACGGGTTCTGTAAAGACGTGTTCTCCGAGTTGCCGCTGGAGTTTGCCGTCGAAGCACAAAAATTATTAGCCATTAGCCTTGAACACAGCGTCGGTTAAGGAAGCAACATGTTAACGATTAAAGATTTACAGGTCAGTGTGGAAGAGAAAGCCATCCTGCGTGGGTTGAACCTTGAGATTCGTCCGGGGGAAGTGCATGCCATTATGGGGCCGAACGGGTCCGGGAAAAGTACGCTCTCTGCGACGCTGGCAGGGCGTGAAGATTACGAGGTCACCGGCGGGTCGGTGATGTTTAAAGGGAAAGACCTGCTCGATCTGGCGCCGGAAGAGAGAGCAGGGGAAGGCATTTTTATGGCCTTCCAGTATCCGGTAGAAATCCCCGGCGTCAGCAATCAGTTTTTCCTGCAAACGGCGCTTAATGCCGTGCGCACGTATCGCGGCCAGGAATCGCTTGATCGCTTCGATTTTCAGGATCTGATGGAAGAGAAAATCGCCCTGCTGAAGATGCCGGAAGACCTGTTAACCCGCTCGGTGAACGTCGGCTTTTCCGGCGGCGAGAAGAAACGTAATGATATTCTGCAAATGGCGGTGCTCGAGCCGGAACTGTGCATTCTCGATGAATCGGATTCCGGGCTGGATATTGATGCCCTCAAAGTCGTTGCCGATGGGGTTAACTCACTGCGGGACGGCAAGCGCTCGTTCATTATTGTCACCCACTATCAGCGCATCCTTGACTATATCAAGCCGGATTTTGTCCACGTCCTGTATCAGGGACGGATTGTGAAGTCTGGCGATTTCACGCTGGTCAAACAACTGGAGGAGCAGGGATATGGCTGGCTTACCGAACAGCAGTAATGCGCTGCAACAATGGCATCACCTGTTTGAAGCGCAGGGCGAGACGCGGTCTGAACAGGCGCAACAGCATCTCCAGCAGGTTCTGCGTCTGGGGCTGCCTACGCGCAAACATGAGAACTGGAAATACACGCCGCTGGAGGGGCTCAGCAGCAGCCTGTTCGTCAGTCGTTATGCCGATGTCACCCCGGCGCAGCGCGATGCGTTAGCGCTTAACGTGCAGGCGCTGCGGCTGGTGTTTGTCGACGGGCAGTTCAGCCCGGCGCTCAGCGACAGCTGGGAGAACAGCGGCTTTGAGGTGGCGATCAACGACGAGCGCCAGACCCTGCCGGTCGCGGTACAACCGGAAGTGTTTTTGCATCTCACCGAAAGCCTGGCGCGTAGCGTGACCAATATCCGCGTTAAGCGTAACCAGCGCCCGACAAAACCGCTGCTGTTGATGCACATCACCCAGGGCGTATCCGCAGAAGAGGTGAACACGGCGCACTATCGCCACCATCTTGAGCTGGAAGAAGGGGCAGAGGCGACGGTTATCGAGCACTACGTCAGTCTGAATGATGCCCGACATTTCACCGGCGCGCGCCTGACCATGAACGTGGCGGCAAATGCGCACCTGCATCACATCAAGCTGGTATTTGAAAATCCGCTCAGCCATCACTTCGCCCATAACGACATCTTGCTGGCGGCGGATGCGTCGGCGCACAGCCACAGCTTTCTGCTCGGCGATGCGGTGCTGCGTCACAACACCAGCACGCAACTGAACGGCGAGAACACAACGCTCAGGATCAACAGTCTGGCGATGCCGGTGAAAAATGAGGTCTGCGATACCCGCACCTGGCTTGAGCACAACAAAGGCTATTGCAACAGCCGACAGTTGCATAAAACCATCGTCAGCGATAAGGGGCGGGCGGTATTTAACGGGCTCATTAACGTTGCCCAACATGCGATCAAAACGGACGGGCAGATGACGAATAACAATCTGCTACTCGGGAAGCTCGCGGAAGTCGATACCAAGCCACAGCTGGAAATTTACGCCGATGACGTGAAGTGCAGCCACGGGGCGACGGTAGGGCGCATTGACGATGAGCAGATGTTCTACCTGCGCTCGCGCGGGATTGCTCAGCGGGATGCGCAGCAGATGATCCTTTATGCCTTTGCCGCGGAACTGACGGAAGCGTTGAGCGACGAGGGGTTGAAACAACAGGTGCTGGCGCGGATCGGCCAACGTCTGCCGGGAGGCGTAGCATGACATTTCCCATCGACACCGTACGTGCGGATTTTCCCGTCCTCACGCGTGAAGTGAATGGCCTGCCGCTGGCGTATCTCGACAGCGCTGCCAGCGCGCAAAAACCGGCCCAGGTGATTGACGCGGAAGCCGAGTTTTATCGTCACGGCTATGCGGCGGTGCACCGGGGGATCCACACCCTCAGCGCTCAGGCTACCGAAAAAATGGAGAACGTGCGCAAGCTGGCATCGCTGTTTATCAACGCACGCTCTGCGGAAGAGCTGGTGTTTGTGCGCGGTACGACGGAAGGCATTAACCTGGTCGCCAACAGTTGGGGGCCAGAAAACGTCCACGCGGGCGATAACATCATCATCAGTGAGATGGAGCATCATGCCAACATTGTGCCGTGGCAGATGCTGTGCGCGCGGGTGGGCGCTGAGCTGCGGGTGATCCCGCTGAACGCCGACGGCACATTGCAGCACGAGATCCTGCCTACCCTGTTTGATGAGAAAACCCGGCTGCTGGCGATAACGCACGTCTCTAATGTGCTGGGTACGGAAAACCCTGTCGCCGAAATGATCGCGATGGCGCACCAGCATGGCGCGAAGGTGCTGGTGGACGGTGCGCAGGCGGTGATGCACCACCCGGTAGACGTTCAGGCGCTGGACTGCGATTTTTACGTCTTCTCGGGCCACAAGCTGTATGGCCCGACCGGCATTGGCGTGCTCTATGTCAAAGAGGCGCTGTTGCAACAGATGCCGCCGTGGGAAGGGGGCGGGTCGATGATCGCCACCGTCAGCCTGACGGAGGGTACGACCTGGACGAAAGCGCCGTGGCGCTTCGAAGCGGGAACGCCGAATACCGGCGGGATTATCGGCTTTGGCGCCGCGCTGGAATATGTTTCAGCGCTGGGACTGGAGGCGATTGGCGAATACGAACAGAACCTGATGCACTACGCGCTGGAGCAACTGAAGGCGGTGCCGGATCTCACACTGTATGGCCCCACTGACCGTCTGGGCGTGATTGCCTTTAATCTCGGGAAACATCACGCCTATGACGTCGGCAGTTTTCTCGACAATTACGGGATTGCCGTGCGGACCGGACACCATTGCGCGATGCCGCTGATGGCTTTTTATCAGGTACCGGCGATGTGCCGGGCGTCGCTGGCAATGTATAACACCCATGAAGAAGTGGATCGTCTGGTGACAGGCTTGCAACGAATTCATCGCTTACTGGGGTAACAGGGAGGCACTATGGCTGCGCTGCCGGATAAAGAAAAATTGTTGCGTAATTTTCAGCGTTGCGCTAATTGGGAAGAGAAGTATCTGTACATCATTGAGCTGGGACAGCGACTGCCGGAAATATCCGCAGCGGACCGCTGTCCTGAAAATACGATTCAGGGATGTCAGAGTCAGGTCTGGATAGTGATGCGCCAGAATGCGCAAGGCGTTATTGAGCTGCAGGGCGACAGCGATGCTGCCATTGTGAAAGGACTGATTGCGGTCGTCTTCATTCTGTATCACCAGATGACGGCTCAGGATATCGTGAATTTTGATGTGCGGCCGTGGTTTGAACACATGGCGCTCGCGCAGCACCTCACGCCGTCTCGTTCGCAGGGGCTGGAAGCGATGATTCGCGCAATCCGTACCAAAGCCGCAACGCTTAGCTAAACTCAATAGACAGCTTTCATCCTGTCAGGTAAGGCAGCCGGGCTGTCTTACAGGATTATCAGCATTCTGGCCATGCCAGTGAATACAGGAGGTTGGGTATGAAACGCGCGTCTCTTATTACTCTAATGCTTATCGGCGCTTACAGCGTCATACAGGCTGCCTGGGCGGTGGATTATCCCTTACCGCCAGCAGGCAGTCGTCTTGTTGGACAGAATCAACTGTACACGGTGCAGGAAGGTGATAAAAACCTTCAGGCCATTGCCCGTCGTTTTGATACTGCCGCTATGCTCATTCTGGAGGCGAATAATACCATTGCTCCTGTGCCAAAGCCGGGTACTCTGGTCACGATCCCGTCACAGCTATTGCTGCCCGATGCGCCGCGTGAAGGCATCATCGTTAATCTGGCTGAACTGCGGCTGTACTACTATCCGCCGGGAGAAAATATCGTTCAGGTCTATCCGATCGGTATTGGTTTGCAGGGACTGGAAACGCCGGTGATGGAAACCCGCGTTGGGCAGAAAATCCCGAATCCTACCTGGACGCCAACAGCAGGCATTCGTAAGCGCTCTCTGGAGCGTGGCATTACGTTGCCGCCGGTGGTCCCCGCCGGGCCGAATAACCCGCTGGGGCTCTTTGCACTGCGTCTGGCGCACGGTAATGGCGAGTATCTCATTCATGGCACCAGTCAACCAGACAGCGTGGGTCTGCGCGTCAGTTCCGGCTGTATCCGGATGAACGCCCCGGACATCAAAGCGCTGTTTTCCCAGGTTCGCACGGGAACGCCGGTGAGAGTGATTAATGAACCGGTGAAATATTCCGTGGAGCCAGGCGGGTTGCGCTACGTTGAGGTCCATCGACCGTTGTCGCCGGAAGAAGAACAAAACGTGCAGACGATGCCGTATGTGCTGCCTGCCGGGTTCAGCCAGTTTAAGGCGACGAACGAGGTGGATGACGGGCTGGTGGATAAAGCGTTGTATCGTCGGGCGGGTTACCCGGTGGCGGTCTCTGCCGGACAAACGCCAACTGTCGTGGCTACACCTGCTGTTCAGTCAGCGCAAAATGGCTCAGTACAGGAAGAGGTGCAGACGCAGTAGCGGGAAGGTAGAACGCGAGGCAAAAAAAATGGCGCACAATGTGCGCCATTTCTATTACACAGGTACTATTACTTACGGTATTTAGTAGCCTGGTTGTCCAGACGCTGGTTAGCGCGAGCTGCGTCGTCTTTAGCAGCCTGAACGTCGGAACGCATTGCGTTCACGTCGTTGCTCAGCTGGTCAACTTTAGCGTTCAGAGTCTGAACGTCAGAAGACAGCTGATCGATTTTAGCGTTGCTGGAGCAACCAGCCAGCAGAGTAGAACCCAGGATTACCGCGCCCAGTACCAGTTTAGTACGATTCATTATTAATACCCTCTAGATTGAGTTAATCTCCATGTAGCGTTACAAGTATTACACAAACTTTTTTATGTTGAGAATATTTTTTTGATGAGAAGACGCTTATTTTTGATCGTTCGCTCAAAGAAGCATCGAAATGCGCAAAAACGGCTAAAAAACCGTGTGAAAACAGGCTGCTTCCATCGGATTCGTCTTAGATAATCTGTAATTAGATAGCTCAATCCGATTTGCTTTTTTATTAATAGTGGCTATTGGAAAAATAAAAAAAGCGCCACGAGGGCGCTTTTTTTATCGAATTAATTCACACGGGAATTATTACAGTACGTGAACAGATGCCGTGTTAGTCGTGCCGCTCGGTACCAGAGCACCAGAAACCATCACCACAACGTCACCTTTTTGAGCCAGGCCGCTCTGCTGAGCAACCTCTTTACCCAGACGGTAGAAATCATCAGTAGACGCGATTTCTTTCACCAGATGCGCCACAACGCCTTTGCTCAGAACCAGCTGGCGGGCAGTCACTTCGTTGGTGGTCAGCGCCAGAATCGTGGCGTCCGGGAAGTATTTACGCACTGCGCGAGCTGATTTACCGCCCTGAGTGGCCACCACGATCAGCGGTGCTTCCAGTTTTTCAGCGGTTTCCACCGCGCCACGACAGACGGCTTCAGTGATGCGCAGTTTGCGGCTGTCATTGTTGAAGTCCAGACGGCTGGTCATCACACGGTCGGTACGCTCGCAGATGGTCGCCATGATGGTGACCGCTTCCAGCGGGTATTTACCTTTTGCGGATTCGCCAGACAGCATCACCGCATCGGTGCCATCGAGGATGGCGTTTGCCACGTCGCCCGCTTCAGCGCGAGTCGGACGCGGGTTTTTGATCATGGAATCCAGCATCTGGGTCGCAGTGATAACCACTTTACGCGCGCGGATACATTTTTCGATCATCATCTTCTGCGCGAAGATCACTTCTTCAACCGGGATTTCAACGCCCAGGTCGCCACGGGCAACCATGATACCGTCAGACGCATCGAGGATTTCGTCGAAGTTGTTCAGGCCTTCCTGGTTTTCAATTTTGGAGATGATCTGGATCTTCTCGCCGCCGTGCGCTTTCAGATGCTCACGGATTTCAACCACGTCAGAACGCTTACGGATAAAAGAGGCCGCAACAAAGTCAACGCCTTGTTCGCAACCAAAGATCAGGTCCTGTTTGTCTTTTTCAGCCAGCGCCGGCAGGGCGATAGAAACGCCTGGCAGGTTAACGCCTTTGTTTTCGCCGAGGTCGCCGTTGTTCAGCACTTTACAGATGACTTTGTTGCCTTCGATCGCGGTGACTTCCATACCGATCAGACCATCGTCGACCAGTACGGTGTTACCGACGGACAGGTCGGAGGTGAAACCTTCGTAGGTTACAGCAACGATTTCGTTATTACCGACCACGGATTTGTCGGTGGTGAACGTAAAGGTCTGACCCGCTTTCAGGGAAACGTCATTACCGCCTTCCAGCTTGATGGTACGGATTTCCGGACCTTTCGTGTCGAGCAGGATTGCCGCTTTCTTGCCGGTTTTGCTCATCACGTTGCGCAGGTTCTGGATACGCTGACCGTGTTCTGCATAGTCACCGTGAGAGAAGTTCAGACGCATGACGTTCATGCCCGCGTCCAGCATTTTGGTTAACATCTCTTCAGATTCGGTTTTCGGACCGATGGTGCAAACAATTTTCGTCTTTTTCATGACAGTCTTAGTCTTTAAGTTGAGAAGGATATGGAAAGCCGGCTTCCGGAACGCACTGCCTGGAAGCTAAACCTGTATTACGAAAGTTGTGATGCCTCGCACTAAGGATAGGTGACATCGATAGAGCGTGCAGAGGAATGTGTGCTCGTCGTTCAGCCCGACAAAAAGGGACGTTTTGTAGTCTCTGAGTATGACAGGTCAATGTGCTGAAACCATTCAAGTGACAATTGTCACGCATTATACGCTGAAATCGACACAAAAGGAAAATGGAAACGGTGTTTCAGAATACATCCAGGCAGTTACACAACAAATTGTTATTAAACAAGTCGTGTCTGCCAATTGCGCAAACGCAAAATCCAGGCTGTGTTGCGCAACCCGACTTATTCCTTCGAGTTATAACAAATGACTTTTAAATCATTTCAAATCTAAAATACCCTGATTACACTCGTTTGGACATCCATACTGCTAAATAGCCGAAAGCGCTGGCAGGATAACAATAAGCAGCCGCGGATACCCAAACGACATGATTGTCCTGAAAAATATTTCGAAAGTGTTCACGCCAGGCCGGCTATCCATTACTGCGGTTGATCATGTCAATCTGACCGTGGAACAGGGGCAGATTTACGGAATTATTGGCTACAGCGGTGCCGGGAAAAGCACCCTGATTCGTCTGCTCAACGGGCTGGAAAAACCAACCGCAGGCAGTGTCACCATCAACGGTCACGAGATTTCCGCCGCCCGCGGCGAATCGCTGCGTCAGGCGCGCCTGAAAATCAGCATGGTCTTCCAGCATTTTAATCTGCTGTGGTCGCGCACGGTACGTGAAAACATCGCCTTTTCTATGCAAATCGCCGGCGCGCCAAAAGCAAAAATTCAGGCGCGCGTGGCGGAACTGATTGAGCTGGTGGGGCTGACGGGGCGCGAAAATGCCTATCCGTCACAGCTGAGCGGCGGGCAAAAACAGCGCGTGGGGATTGCGCGTGCGCTGGCCAACAGCCCGGATGTGTTGCTGTGCGATGAAGCCACGTCGGCACTGGATCCCCAGACAACCGATCAAATTCTTGAGCTGCTGCTTGATATCAATCGCCGCTTCCGGCTGACGATTGTGCTGATCACCCACGAAATGCACGTGGTGCGCAAAATCTGCGATCGCGTGGCGGTGATGGAGAACGGTCAGGTGGTGGAAGAAGGCGACGTACTGAGCGTCTTCACGCATCCGCAACAGCCGATTACCCGTCAGTTTGTCCGCCAGGTAGGGCAGTATGCCGATGAAGAGGCTTTTAACCCGCAACTGGCGAGCGAACTGGGCGGCACGGTGATTAAGTTAACCTTTACCGGACACAGCACGCATCAGCCGATCGTCGGTGAACTGACCCTGCGCTATGGTCTGCCATTCAATATCCTGCACGGCAAAATGACCCAAACGGCACACGGCGTGTTTGGCCAGCTGTGGCTGCACGTGGTGGCGTCGGAAGAGCAACTCAACAACATTCTGGACGACCTGCAAAAAAGCGGCATTGACGGTGAGGTGATTCAACATGGCTGAGAATCTGTTTCCCCATCTGAAATGGGATCAACTTTTTGCTGCCACCCAGGAGACGCTATACATGACCGCGCTCTCCGGGATTGCGACCTTTGTTCTCGGTATCGTCCTCGGACTGGCGCTGTTCCTCACCGCACGCGGCGGGCTGTTCCAGAACCGTGCACTGTACAGCGGCATTTCGCTGGTGGTGAATATTTTCCGCTCGATCCCGTTCATCATTTTGATCGTCTTACTGATCCCGTTTACCAAAGCGATTGTCGGCACCATTCTTGGCGCCAATGCCGCATTACCGGCGCTGATTGTCGGCGCCGCGCCATTTTATGCGCGTCTGGTTGAGATCGCCCTGCGTGAAGTGGATAAAGGCGTCATTGAAGCGACACGTTCAATGGGCGCGCGTCTGAGTACCTTAATTTTTCGGGTTTTGTTACCTGAATCGTCACCCGCTCTGGTGTCCGGTATCACCGTGACGCTGATTGCGCTGGTCAGTTACAGCGCGATGGCCGGGGTGATCGGGGCAGGTGGTTTAGGGAATCTGGCTTATCTGGAAGGATTCCAGCGCAACCACAACGACGTCACGCTGGTGGCGACGGTGACGATTCTGGTCATCGTCTTCATTATCCAGTTCTGCGGCGATGTGATCACTTCTCTGTTAGATAAACGCTAATAAAATACGGAAACCATTATCATGAAAAAATCACTGACACTTCTCGCCGCAGCCACCTTAAGTGCCCTGAGCTTCGCCACCTGGGCAGACACGCTGACCGTGGGCGCATCCAACGTACCGCACGCTGAAATTCTCGAACAGGCCAAACCGATTCTGGCGAAACAGGGGATCGATCTGGAGATTAAACCGTTCCAGGACTACATCCTGCCGAACACCGCGCTGGCGGGCCGCGAAATTGACGCCAACTACTTCCAGCATATTCCTTATCTGAACAGCGTCCTGAAAGATCATGCCGGGGATAAAACCTACGATTTCGTCAGTGCGGGCGCGATCCACATTGAGCCTATCGGCATCTATTCGAAAAAGGTTAAATCACTGAAGGATCTGCCGGAAAACGGCAAAATTATCATGCGTGATGCGGTGTCGGAAGAGGGGCGCATTCTGTCTATCTTCGAGAAAGAGGGCGTAATCAAACTGAAGCCGGGCGTGGACAAAGTGACCGCACGCATCAGCGATATCGTGGATAACCCGAAGAAGCTGAAGTTCCTGCCTAACGTGGAAGCCGCGCTGCTGCCGCAGATGTACAACAACGATGAAGGCGATGCGGTGGTGATTAACGCCAACTACGCCATCGACGCCGGCCTGGATCCAGTCCACGACCCAATTGCCGTAGAAAGCGGTGAGAATAACCCGTATGCCAACATCATTACCGTGCATCGCGGCGATGAGAAGAAAAAGGATATCGTCGCGCTGGTTGATGTTCTGCATTCAAAAGAGATTCAGGACTGGATCCGCACCAAATACAAAGGTGCGGTTATTCCGGTGAATAACTGATCCGCTTTTTGCCGGGTGACGGTTTCGCCTTACCCGGCCTGTGACGTCCTGCAGGCCGGGTAAAACGCGTTAGCGTTGTCATCCAGCATCAGTTTTTGCCGGGAGACGGTTTCGCCTTACCCGGCCTGTGACGTTCTGTAGGCCGGATAAAACGCGTTAGCGTTGCCATCCGGCGCTAGCGTTGCAATCGCTCAATTCTCGCTGGCAGCCCCTGACGGACCGCGGCGCCGGACACCCAGTCCAGCCAGGTGTTACTCACTTTTCGCGTCGGATCGGCAAATCCCAGATCGTTCAGGTTAATCCCCGATTTCACTTTCGCATCAAACGGCAGCGGTTCACCGTCCAGCGTGTGCTGTGCGCCACCCATCTCGCGGTGTCCATAGCCGTGCTCGATCGCGATGACCCCAGGCATTACGCCGTGCAGCAAACTGATTTGCGCCTCAACCTGTCCCCCCGGCGTGGTGATCCGCACCGTGTCGCCATGCGACAGCCCGAAACGCCGCCCATCCTGCGGATTCAGCGCTACCAGATTGACCGGCTTAACGTGGTGCAAACGGGGGATCACCGCCGACGCACTGGCCATGGTATTGGACTTAAACGAAATAAGCTTTAGCGGCCACTGTGCCAGCGGGAACAGTTCGTCCACCGAACGTCCGTCAGACAGTCTCGCCGGATACCACGCCGGACAACCGCTGTAGCGCTCGCCAGTGATAGCATGACGATGAGCGGCAACCTCGGCATTCCAGATTTGCAGCGGTTTTTCCCACGCGTTGCCGATCCGGTTTTCGGCCCGACCGCTCTTATCCGACGCGAACCGACCGCCACGTGAATAGATAAACGCTACCCGACGGACTTCCTCCGCTTTCAGCGTCTGCTGAATGACAGGCATAATGCGGCGGACGCCTGTGAGTTCAATGTCTTCCGTCACCGCTTCGGCAACCGGGGCTTTCCCCATAAACGCGATATTGGCAGCGACGCGCAGATAGTAGTCTTCTGCACGGTTGAGCGGGTAATGGTTCCCTGCGCTGTCGGAAATCGCATTGTCGCCAAATCCCGGCAGATTCAGTTGCTTTGCCACCGCGATGCAGAATGCCTCCATCGAAACCGGCTGACCGTCGGCGGTTGTGGCGGTGGCAGCGGTAACAATCGGCCAGCGTGCGGTGGTGGCTTTACTGGCGACGCCTGCCCACGGCGCGCTGAATCCCCAGCTTTCGAAATTATGCGTGTCCGGTACGATGTAATCCGCAAGGGCGGTGGTCTCGTTCATATAGGCGTCGATGGCGATAAACAGCGGCAACCGTGCCGGATCTTTCAGCTTTTCTTCGGCCACCGCGCGCAGACCGGGTATACCATACAGGGGATTGGTCATATTGGAGATCCACGCCTTCAGCGGGTATGGATACCCCTCCAGCGCGGAACTCAGTAACTCAGTCAGTTGACCGGCGACAAACGGATACCACGGCGCGTTGGCCGGGAAGGGGGAACGTCCGGCGGCGACCTTGTCGCGGTACTCTTCGGAAGATTCATACGCCGTTTTGCTTCGCGCGATGCTCAGTCCTTTGGGCTTCACCTTGCCCGGAAAACTCGCCATGTTGTAGCGTGGGCCGTCCGTTGCGCCGTTGAATTTTCCGCCGCCGACAAAGACGCCGCCTTCCAGACTGAGGTTGCCGATCAGCGCGTTGAGCATCATCACCGCCCACGCATTATAGAAACCATTTCCTGCCATCATGCCGCCGTGGGTGACGACCGCCGCTTTACGTCCGTGACGGGTAAAGGCATCCGCCAGCGCGATGATTTTGTCCTCAGCCACGCCGCACTGCTCGCTGTACTGCGCGAGCGTCATTTTCTCCGCCGATTCTTTCAGACACTGGAAGCTGCTTTTCACCGTCACGTTACGCCCATCGGCGAGCGTCACCTGGCGCGCGACAAACAGTGCGGCGTGCAGGCAATCACTGGCGGGGACCAGCTCGTTGTGCTCATTTATGACCAGTGGATCACTGGCCGCAGAAGGATCCAGATGGCTATGCGTTAAGTGCTGTCCGGCCAGTCCGGGAAGATCGTCGGCGATCACCAGATGCGTGGCGTTGGTCCAGCTCTTCTCGTCAGCGTGTTGCATGGCCTCTGCGCCGGGCAGCGCCAGATAATCGGCGTTGTAGCGTTGGTTTTCGATAATCCAGCGGATCATTGCCATTGCCAGCGCGGAGTCGCTGCCGGGGATCACGGGTAACCAGTGGCCGTGATCGTCAGCCAGCACGGTGGTTAATGGCAGCGCCGGGGCGACAACTACATAGCTGAAATCATCGCGCAGGCGTGCGCTGGAAAGCTGTCTGGCCTGGCGTTTAAACGGGTTGCCGGACTGTGCGGGCGAGGTGCCCATAAACAGCGCGAACTCGACGTTATCCCAGTCGGGTTTTACGTGGGTGTTTTTATCGAGATCGCCCATCAGCGCGCCAGAACCCGCGCGATAGGCCAGTCCACAATAGGAACCATGCGCGCCAAAGTTCTTGCTACCGAAACTGTTCAGAGCAAAGCGACGCAAAAAGGTATCTCGCCCATCGTCGCTGGTGTTGGTGACCAGAAGCTGATTGGATTTGGGACCAAAACCCGGATGTTGCGGTTCAATGGGGGTCGACGGGGCGTGAATGGCGCGCAGGCCGTCAACGTGACCCTCGCCAAACAGGTCGCCGCCTTCCACCACTTCATTGATCAATTGCTCAAAGCTGATGCGCTGCCATTTGCCTTCGCCGCGTTTACCGACGCGTTTCATCGGCTCAAGAATACGCAGCGGGCTGTACAGACCTTCCAGTTGCGTCGCGCCCCTGGCGCAGGCCGTCGAGCGAGCATCAAGACCGTTCTCGCCCGCCAGTTGCGCCATCGCCGTGCTGAACGGCACCGACGCGTCAATATGATGCTCATGAGAAAGCGGATGATACGGGTTGCCGGCAATACGTAGCACCCGGTTGGTTTGTTGATCAACGCGAACCCTGACGCCGCATTGTGTCCAGCAGCCGAAACACTGAGTCATGGCGATGGTTTGCTGCGTATTCTGCTGCCAGCGCGAGTGTGCGTTGGCTTCCGGGATCAGCGCGTTACCCACGATGTGGTCGCGGGTAATTTTACCCGAGGTGCCGTTGATCAAGCCATCAATGGCGCGCTTCGCTACGTCACGATAGCTGAGGGCGAACGTCGCCATACCGCCGACGGCCAGGCCGACTTTGAGCCACTGACGACGGGTTAAATTAGCCATGTTGCAGTCTCCTTGCGAGTCCGTTCACGCTTTCGCGAATAATAATGAGCAGCGCTATCCACAAGCCGAAGGTGCCGAGGATAGCAAGCCAACCGTCGGTACCGGCGGGCAGGGTGTACGGGTTGAACTGGGCGTTGAATTTCGGCAGCGTCTGCCCCTGAATCAGCAGCGTCCAGCGCATGAGCCAGCACAGCGTCATCGCGCTCAGCGCCAGCAGGCTACGCAGTGGCAATGGCAGCGGGCGGCGCAGGGCGATAACGCCAAACAGTAATGCGATCAGCCAGAATACCAGCCAGCCAGAGGCGTAATGGCGCGCCGATGCAGAGATTGCCAGCCACTGGCGGATTGCCGTACCGGAAAGCGTATTGCCGCTAACCCAGAAAATGATGACGACGGCAAGGGCGAGCAGTGTCAGCAGTTGTCCGAGCGCGAGGCGTTTTTGCGTCGGAAAATCATCGCGCAGCCCGACGATTAACAACGCTAAAAAGGTTTGTAGCGCGCTCAGGAACATCGCCAGCACAAAGGCATAACTGAACCAGACGGGGCGAGCCTGCACGACGGACACTTCCCGCCCGGTATAGAGCAACAACCCTGTCGCGGCCAGCGCGCTGGCACACGCGAACCATTTTGTGACGCCGTAACTTTTTCCGGTGAGTTGCTTGTAAACCTGCGCCAGAAACCAGAGTCCGAGGAACGCAGTGAACAGCGGTAAAAACAGTGCGCCCCACGGCATCCATGACCACGGCGTGGGGTACGCATAGAAATGCCAGACGCGGGCCGTCTGGTGGAGATCGGCGGTCAGCGCCAGCGGCGCGGTGATTGCGCAGGTCAGAGCAATCAGCAGCGTCAGGCTTTCCAGCGTGGGATTATCCTTTTTCCGCCAGTGCAGGACGGCGCCAAACAGCGCCCCACAGGCGGCAATACCGATGAAAAAGAAATACTGTACTGCCCAGGGAAGCCAGCTCACCGCCTGCGGACGAGTCAGCACCTCTTCAATGATTAAGGGTGGCATTATCAGACCTCCTGCCAGAGTGCGGGTTGTGCGCGACCCATCAACGGGGTGACAAATGCCTCGTCCAGTCCCAGATAGAAGACATGGGGCGCGGTGTTGTTTTCCGGTTTCAACACCTTAATGGCGTCGTGATGGGTGCGGACTAATTGCGAAATTCGACTCTGCGGATCGCGGATATCGCCGATGATGCGCGCGCCGCCCACGCAGGACTCCACGCAGGCGGGGAGCAGTCCGGCCTCCAGGCGATGGACGCAAAACGTGCATTTATCGGCGGTCTGTGTCTCATGATTGATAAAGCGCGCGTCGTAGGGGCAGGCCTGCACGCAGTAGGCGCAACCGACGCAGCGGGTGTTATCGACCACCACGATGCCGTCCTCGCGTTGAAACGTGGCCTGCACCGGACAAACCGGCACGCAGGGCGGATTGTCGCAGTGGTTGCACAGACGCGGTAACAGCACATTGGTCACCTCATCCGCCACCTGGACCTGATACTGATTCACATGGGTACGGAACTCGCCCTGCGGCGTCTGGTTTTCAATCGCACAACTGACGGTGCAGGCCTGACAGCCGATGCAGCGGCGCAGATCGACAAGCATCGCGTAACGCTGCTGTGTGGAACCGCCGTGGCGTTCAGGTGAAAAAGAAAATTTCGCCTGCGCCAGTGGAACCAGCGACGCGCCTGCCGTCAGGACGCCCAGTTGCTGGAGAAACTGCCGTTTACTGCTGTCCATTTTTTCTCCCGTCTCAAGGCAACAACGAAACATTTGTCACGCCGTTGGGTTGCGTGTGATGAATAAAGAATGTCGATGATTTACAGTGTAAAAATCGTGGCGGGGGCAGCTCTATTGTGGTTAACCACATACCCGGCGGGTTGTTGATCTAAAACAACATAATCAACGGGGATAAGGGTGTGAGAGGTAAAACGGTGAAGGGCCTGATGCTGCTGGCGTCGGTCTTAATGTACAGCGGCGCAGCGCTGGCGGGCTCATGGAATATCGGGATTCTGGCGATGCGCGGAGAGGTCTCCACCCGTAACCACTGGCAGCCGCTGGAAACGCAGCTTAATCAGCAAATTCCCGGAGAACAGTTCCATATCCAGCCGCTGGATTTGCACCAGATGCAGGCGGCGGTGAACAACGGAACCGTGCAATTTGTGGTGACCAACCCGGCGCAGTTTGTGCAACTGAACAGCCATTCACCGCTGCGCTGGCTGGCGTCTCTGCGTTCTGCGCGCGGCACGGGTAACGTCATCGGCAGTGCGATCCTTACCCGGCGCGACAGCGGTATCACCGGCGCACATGATCTGATCGGTAAAACGGTGGGGGCTATCGATCCCCAGGCGTTCGGCGGCTACCTGCTGGGATATAAAGCGTTGAGCGACGCCGGTCTGCGCCCGGAGCGCGACCTCAATCTGCGTTTTAGCGGTTTTCCAGCCGATGCGCTTCTTTATTTGCTCCGTGAAAACGCAGTGCAGGCGGTGATTGTTCCGGTCTGCCTGCTGGAAAAAATGGACGAAGAGGGACTGGTTGATAAAACTGATTTTGTCGCGGTGCTCAACCGTCCCGGAAATATTGACTGTTTAGCCAGTACGCCACTCTATCCTGACTGGTCGTTCGCCGCGTTGCCTGCAGTCAATGATGCGTTGGCCGATCGCGTCACCCGCGCGCTACTGGCTGCGCCTGACACCGCCGCGTTCCACTGGGGGGCGCCGGCGTCGACCAGCCAGGTGGAGGCGCTACTGCGCGACGTGCAGCAACATCCACAGCAGCGACGCTTATGGCTGGATGTGAAAAGCTGGCTGATACAGCATCAGTGGCTGATGGTCGGGACCGCGCTGATCCTGCTGTTGCTAACCCTGAACTACGTCTGGGTGATGCTACTGGTTCGGCGTCGTGGTAAACAACTTGAACGCAACGGCGTCCAGTTGCGCCAGCAGGAGCAGGCGCTGGAAACGGCCAGGCAGATGAGCGTCCTCGGCGAAATGACCTCCGGATTCGCGCACGAACTGAACCAACCGCTGTCGGCAATTCGCCATTACGCGCAGGGTAGTCTGATTCGCCTGCAGTCGCAGGATCCGGCGCACGCGTTACTGCCAGCGCTTGAGCATATTGATCGGCAGGCGCAGCGTGGGGCCGAGACGCTGCGAAATCTGCGGCGCTGGGTGAGTCAGGCACAGGGAAGTCCGATCCGCACGGAAGAGTGGGAGAACATCAGCATTCACGAGGCGGTTCAACATGTCTGGCAACTGTTGCGCATGGCACAGCAGTTCCCGACGTTAACGTTACACAGCAATATCGATCGCGCGTTGACGATTTTGCTGCCGCCGGTTTTGCTGGAGCAGGTGCTGGCTAATCTGATCCTCAACGCGGCGCAGGCGGGCGCTACCACGCTGTGGATCGATGCCTCAGCGTCGACACCGGGCGTGCGCATGACGTTGCAGGATAATGGCGGCGGTATCGACGAGGCTTTACTGCATCAAGCTTTTCAGCCCTTCAAGACCAGTCGGAAAGAGGGGATGGGACTGGGGCTGGTGATTTGTCAGCGGCTGGTGCGTTACGGTCAGGGGGAGATTAACCTGCGAAATCAGACCGCGCCCGACGGGCAGCCTGGCGTGGCGGTTGTACTGGATTTTACTCAACAGGAGGCGCGGAGCGGCAATGGCGATAATTCATTTACTGGATGATGATGTGGCGGTCACCGATGCCTGCGCTTTTCTGCTGGAGAGTCTGGGCTACCCGGTTACGTGCTGGGAAGAAGGGGCTGTTTTTCTTGAGCAGGCCGAGTTGTATCAGACGGGCGTACTGTTGCTGGATATGCGGATGCCGGTCATGGACGGTAAGCATGTCCATGAGGTGTTGCGCCAGCGCGAAAGTACGCTGGCGGTGGTGTTTCTTACCGGACATGGCGACGTGCCGATGGCCGTCGAGCAGATGAAACTCGGTGCGGTAGACTTCCTGCAAAAACCGGTCAGCGCCAGACCGTTGCAAACAGCGCTGGAGCGTGCGCTGGTGGTTTCGGAACAGGCCGTTGCCCGCCAACAGATCGCCACCTGTTACCGGGGACTCACGGCAAAAGAACGTGAGTTAGCTGGCTTCGTCGTTAAGGGACTGATGAACCGCGAGATCGCGCAGGTGATGAACATCGCGGTACGCACGGTAGAAGTGCATCGCGCCAGGGTGATGGAAAAAATGCAGGCGGCAAATCTGGCGGAGCTGGTCAACAAATGGCAACAATTGAAAGAAACGCGTATCGTTGAATAGTACCGTGAGTTATTTATTTGATTTTCTTTGTTTTTTGTCATCCCTTCCAGTCTGATATATGCTGTTTAACTGGACCTGCAATGAGAGACAATAATGGGAAACCTGACAAAAGACGATGAACTGTACCGTGAGATGTGCAGAGTGGTTGGCAAAGTGGTGCTGGAAATGCGCGATCTGGGACAGGAACCCAAACATATCGTGATTGCCGGGGTACTACGAACCGCGCTGGCGAACCAGCGTATTCAGCGTAGCGACCTTGAAAAGCAGGCGATGGAAACGGTAATCAAAGCGCTGGCCGGCTAACCGCAACGAGGGATGGACTCATCCCTTATTTCCTGCCACTCGAATTATTCAGGGAGCAATATTACCGCTATCGGCTAACTCGCTATATTATTAAATATATTACGAGCGTTTTTTAATTTATAGTTGGGAACAATTTCACATTTATTTGTAATCTGGCGGAACAGTATTTCACTGTCTTTATGATAATAAATATCACTACGCATTTAATATTTCTCTTCCCGTTTTTAATTGATGACGATCAAAGTTATACCTATCAATAACTCCCATTATTTATTTCGCCTAACCCTAAAGGATTAGTTTATTTGCGTTAAATTGCGTTATTTATGCAATCCGGTTATGGCAGAACTTCAGCTGTGGGAGGCAACATCAGAGGCTCTGTTTCAGCATAATTAGCATCAGCCTGGGACGTGTTGTCGGCACTGCGTTTGCGAAGAGGATGCAAAATAAATGAACCAGGTTGATCGTCCATTATTAGATACTGGCTTAACGCGGCTGGAATTCCTGCGTATATCGGGAAAAGGCCTGGCAGGGTTAACCATTGCGCCCGCGTTACTGTCGCTTTTTGGCTGTAAGCAAGAAGATATCGATAGCGGCACCGTGGGGTTGATCTCCACGCCGAAAGGGGTGCTGGTGACCCAACGCGCCCGCTGTACCGGTTGCCATCGCTGTGAAATTTCCTGTACCAATTACAATGATGGCGCCGTCGGCACCTTCTTTTCCCGCATTAAAATTCACCGGCATTATTTCTTTGGCGACAAGGGGATTGGGTCTGGCGGCGGCCTGTATGGCGATCTGAACTACACCCCGGACACCTGTCGTCAGTGCAAAGATCCGCAGTGCATGAAGGTCTGTCCCATTGGGGCGATTACCTGGAACCAGGAAGACTGTTGCATTGCCGTTGATCACCGACGCTGTATCGGTTGCAGCGCCTGTACCACCGCATGTCCCTGGATGATGGCCACCGTCAATACCGAAACGAAGAAATCGGCAAAATGTGTTTTATGCGGTGAGTGCGCCAGTGCCTGCCCGACCGGGGCATTAAAAATCATCGAGTGGAAAGATATTACTGTTTGAGTCTTGCAAAGGAAAACATTATGGCTAACGGTTGGACAGGTAATATTTTACGGGTCAATCTTACAACAGGCGATATTACCCTTGAAGATTCCAGTAAATTTAAAAAATTTGTCGGCGGTATGGGATTCGGATACAAAATTATGTACGACGAAGTTCCCGCTGGCACTAAACCCTTTGATGAAGGCAATAAATTAGTTTTTGCGACGGGGCCGCTTACCGGATCCGGCGCTCCGTGCAGTTCTCGCGTTAATATCACGTCGCTCTCTACATTCACAAAAGGCAATCTGGTTGTCGATGCGCATATGGGCGGTTTTTTTGCGGCGCAAATGAAATTTGCCGGTTATGACGCCATCATCATTGAAGGCAAGGCGGCATCCCCGGTCTGGCTCAATATTAAAGACGACAAGGTCACTCTCGAAAAAGCCGATTTCCTGTGGGGGAAAGGCACCCGTGCCACCACGGAAGAAATTTGCCGAATGACGTCACCAGAAACCTGCGTGGCGGCGATTGGTCAGGCGGGTGAAAACCTCGTGCCGCTCTCCTGTATGCTCAACAGCCGCAACCACAGCGGTGGCGCAGGGACTGGCGCGGTAATGGGCTCGAAAAATCTGAAAGCCATCGCCGTGGAAGGGACCAAAGGCGTCAATATTGCCGATCGCAAAGAGATGAAGCGGTTGAATGATTACATGATGACGGAACTGATTGGCGCGAATAATAACCATGTTGTGCCCAGCACGCCGCAGGCATGGGCGGAATATTCCTCGCCCGCGTCGCGCTGGACCGCACGCAAAGGGTTGTTCTGGGGCGCGGCGGAAGGTGGGCCGATCGAGACCGGCGAGATCCCGCCGGGTAATCAGAACACCGTCGGTTTCAGGACCTACAAATCAGTCTTCGATTTAGGCCCGGCAGCAGAAAAATACACGGTGAAAATGAGCGGTTGCCATTCTTGTCCGATTCGCTGCATGACGCAGATGAACATTCCTCGCGTGAAGGACTTTGGCGTGCCGAGCACCGGCGGGAATACCTGCGTGGCGAACTTCGTCCATACCACTATTTTCCCGAACGGCCCGAAGGACTTTGAAGACAAAGACGATGGCCGCGTCATTGGCAACCTGGTGGGGCTGAATCTGTTTGACGACTACGGCATCTGGTGTAACTACGGCCAGTTGCACCGCGACTTTACGTATTGCTACAGCAAAGGGGTGTTTAAACGCGTCCTGCCGGCGGAAGAGTATGCCCAGATCCGCTGGGATCAACTGGAAGCAGGCGATCCGAATTTCATCAAGGATTTCTATTATCGTCTGGCGCATCGCGTGGGTGAACTTAGCCATCTGGCGGATGGGTCGTATGCCATTGCCGAGCGCTGGCAACTGGGTGATGAATACTGGGCGTATGAAAAAAACAAACTGTGGTCGCCGTTTGGTTTTCCGGTTCACCACGCCAACGAAGCCTCGGCGCAGGTGGGGGCCATCACCAACTGCATGTTTAACCGCGACTGTATGACCCACACCCACATCAATTTCATCGGCTCGGGTTTGCCCTTAACACTTCAGCGGGAAGTGGCCGCGGAACTGTTTGGCTCGCCAGACGCCTACGATGAAACCAAAAATTACACGCCCATCAACGCGGCAAAAATTAAATATGCCAAATGGACGCTGCTGAAAGTGTGCCTGCATAACGCCGTTACGCTGTGTAACTGGGTCTGGCCGATGACCGTCTCTCCGCTGAAAAGCCGCAACTATCGCGGGGATCTCGATCTGGAAGCCAAATTCTTCCAGGCCGTAACCGGTGATGAAACCACTCAGGCCAGTCTCGATTTAGCCGCAGAACGCATCTTCACGCTACATCGCGCCTACACGGTGAAACTGATGCAGACCAACGATATGCGCAATGCGCACGATCTGATCTGCTCGTGGGTGTTTGATAAGGATCCGAAGATTCCGGTCTTTAGCGAAGGCACCGACAAGATGGACCGCGACGACATGCGTGAATCCCTGACGCTGTTTTATAAAGAGATGGGCTGGCACCCTGAATTGGGCTGCCCGACGCGTGAGACGTTGAATCGACTCGGCCTGGAAGATGTCGCCGATGACCTGGCCGCGCAGAATCTGTTGCCGGCGTAAGGAAGAAAATATGAGCCAACCAGAGGATGTGAGTCAGCTTGCCGCGCCGGATGTCGATCTCGAAAAGCGGCAGTGGTTACAGGGGCGACATGAACCGGTAGCCTGCGCGGATGAACAGGCAGCGACAGAAAGCCCCGCAGAGATTATGGCGGATTTCATCCGCCAGCATTCGGCGAGCGGCCAGCTTGTCGCGCGCGAACGGTTCTTGCAGCCGCCGTACTCGGTGGAAGAGGCGGCGCTCACACCGCTACTGGAAACACTCAGAGAGGGGCTCGCCGGCGAGGATATCGCCCGGGTGCAGGGCTCTCAGGATGAATATTACTACTCAACCCAGACCATGACCGCCAACTATGCCGACATGTGCGTTCAAGTGGTGGAAAAGGATATCTGTCGGGCAATCGCACTGGCGGTGCGCTTTGACTGTCAGACCTATCCGCGTCCGTACAAGGTCGCCATGCTGGAACAATCGCCTTACGGTTTCGCGCCTGAGCAGATAGATGCCGCGCTGGCCGCGATTGAAACGCATCCCGACTATGCCGATATTCGCCCGGTCTCGTCGTCGAACGACGTGCCGTATTTATTCAGCGAACGTTTTATGAGTTACGGCAAAGCATACGGTTTGTGCGAATGGCTGGAAGTTGAGCAGTTTCAGAATCCCTGAATTCATGGAAAGCGTGGACGAGCGCGACCACAGCATTAGAGGATAACAAGATGTCCTTCACTCGACGAAAATTTGTGCTTGGCATGGGTACGGTCATTTTCTTCAGCGGACCCGGCCAGACGCTGCTGGCGAAGACAACCGCCAGCGGCCCCGTTCGTTACGTCATGATCCATGATGAATCGCGATGTAATGGCTGTAACCTCTGTACCCGCGCCTGTCGCAAAACGAATCATGTTCCCGCGCAGGGAAGTCGCCTGTCGATTGCGCATATTCCCGTTTCAGATAATGACAACGAGACGCTGTATCACTACTTCCGTCAGTCCTGTCAGCACTGCGATGATGCGCCCTGCATTGAAGTTTGCCCGACCGGTGCGTCGTGGCGCGATGAGAACGGGATCGTTCGCGTCGACAGTTCGCGCTGCATCGGCTGTAGTTACTGTATCGGCGCATGTCCCTATCAGGTGCGCTACCTGAATCCGCAAACCAAGGTGGCGGACAAATGCGATTTTTGCGCCCAGTCCCGGCTGGCAAAAGGCTTTCCGCCCATCTGCGTGACCTCCTGCCCGGAACATGCGTTGCTGTTTGGACGCGAGGACAGCCCGGACATCCAGCGTTGGCTACAGGAAAATAACTATTACCAGTATCAACTTCCGGGCGCGGGCAAGCCCCATCTGTATCGTCGGTTCGGTCAACATTTGATTAAAAAGGATAATGTATGAACGCGTCGCAGACTGCTGAACAGTTCCAGGCCCAACTGGCAAATTATGTGCCGGTCTTTTCCCCCGAGTATTGGCCCGTCTGGCTGGTGATCGCCGGACTTCTGCTGGTGGCGATGTGGCTGGTGCTGGGGTTACACGCCTGGCTTCGCTTTCGCGCGGCCAACAAGGCCGCCGCCGGGCATGGTGAGAAGGTTTACCTGTATTCTCGTGCGGTACGCCTGTGGCACTGGTCGAATGCCTTGCTGTTTCTGCTCCTGCTCGGCAGCGGGCTTATCAACCATTTCTCGCTGGTTAGCGCAGCGGTGATCAAAAGCCTGCTGACGGTGCACGAGGTCTGCGGATTTTTGCTGCTGGCGTGCTGGGTCGGTTTCGTGCTGATCAATGCGTTGGGCGGGAACGGTCATCATTATATTATCCGTCCCCAGGGCTGGGTGGCGCGAGCGATGAAACAGACCCGTTTCTATCTGTTTGGCATTATGCAGGGGGAAGCGCATCCGTTCCCGGCAACGCCGCGTTCGAAGTTTAATCCGTTACAGCAGGCGGCCTATGTCGGCGTGATGTACGGATTGTTGCCGTTGCTGCTGCTGAGCGGATTGTTGGCGCTCTATCCGCAGGTCGTGGGCGACGTATTCCCCGGCGTGCGCTACTGGTTGCTGCAGGCGCACTTCGCGCTGGCAATCATCAGCCTGTTCTTTATTTTTGGTCACCTCTACCTGTGCACTACGGGCCGCACGCCTGGCGAGACGTTCCGCTGCATGGTCGATGGTTATCACCGGCATTAACGTATGCTGATCACGCGAGAGGATTTACGCAACTGGCGGGTTGGTGCGCTGATATACCGCTGGTTTCTGCGCCGCTTCCCTGAGGGTGGCAACTACGCCGATGTGCATCGGGCGTTGAGTCGCGAAGGTTATCTCGACTGGGCGAACAGCCTGGTGGAATACGCCTGGTCGCGCTGGCTGGATGAAGAAAATTTCGCCCGTCAGGATATCTCCGCCATGTCGCGCCTGGCGCGGCCGGATGCCTCAATGGGCGATCAACAGGTGGCGAACGCGGGCGATAACGCGAATCTGGGTTGTGCGGGTGATAACATGAAGATCGCCAGCGCAGGCTATGCGTCACAAATTGCCAGTGCGGGCTACTGCGTGCGCATTGGCAGCGTTGGCTATAACAGCCATATCAGCAGTTCCGGGGATCGCGCGCGGCTGGCTGCCGCAGGAAACTCGACGCGAATCAGCAGCGCCGGTAACGGAACGCGGATCGCCAGCAGCGGGATGCGTGTGCGGGTGAGTTCGCTGGGTGAAAGAAACCATGTCGCCAGTAACGGCGACCTGAGCCAGATAGTGAGCTTTGGCGCAAATGCGAAAATCGCCAACAGCGGCGATAATGTGCATATCATCTGCAACGGCGACAACGCGATCGTTGCCAGTACCGGGGTTGTGGATTCCGTCGTACTGGGGCCGGGCGGCTGCGCGGCGCTGGCGTATCACGACGGTGAACGCATGCGTTTCGCCGTCGCGGTTGAAGGTGAAGCGGGGATCCGCGCCGGCGTGAAATACCGACTCGACGACGCGCACCAGTTTGTTGAGTGCTGATCGTTCAACGAAGCGCAAACCGTCGCCGGGTCGCTTTCTCCAGCCCGTAGCAAAGCAGATAGTAGACCAGGCCCGTAAAGATGAAGATAGCCGCCGGGTAAATCTGTTCCCGGCTGTTAACCTGTCCCGCCACCGTCGTCAGTTCCGGCACGTTGACGATAAACGCCAGCGAGGTGTCCTTCAGCAGACCAATGCCTATCCCGGTCAGGGAGGGCAGGATATGGCGTAACACCTGCGGTAGCAGAACCCCTCTTAATGCCTGAACAGGACTGAAACCCTGTGCCATTGCCGCATCATACTGTCCGGCGGGTAGCGCGTTGAGTCCCGCGTACACCGAATGCATGACCGACGCGGCGGTAAACCAGGCCAGCGCCAGCGTCACGGTTGCCGCTCCGGGGAGATCGCTGCCGGTAAGCATGGGTAGCAGATACCACATCCAGAAAATAACGAAGATCAGCGGTATCCCGCGTATGAGCTCTGCCCAGATGAACAATCCCTTACGGATGACGCCCGGAAAGCGCCAGGCGAGAGCGGCAAGGGCAATACCGGCAGGTAAGGCCAGCACTGCCGCACCCAGCGCCATCATCAGGGTCAACAACACACCGCCGGGTTGACCGTCGGCCATGCGTCCCCACAGGAGATAATCCAGATTGTCGGTTATCACCGCAATATTAGCGATCATGCTGGGGACTCCTGAACCGGAACCGGCGGGTTTGCGGCTTTTTCTCCTGTCGGGGAGCAGGCCCAAGATGGGTCAGCAGCAGACCGAGCGCCACGCCGGTGAACAGATAAAGCGCTGTGCCCACGGCAAAAGCCTCCAGCGCATGGGCGTTGTAGCTTTCAATCTGGCGTACCTGATAGGTCAGTTCCGCAAAGCCAATACCGCTGGCTAATGACGACAGTTTCATCAGGTTGAGATATTGCCCCACCACCGGTTGCCAGGCATTGGTTAGTCCCTGCGGCAGCAGGATATGGCGGAAGGTCTGCCATGAGGAAAATCCCTGCGAGATTGCGGCTTCGCGTTGTCCGGCGGAGACCGCCTGTAGCCCGGAGGCGACTTCTTCGACCAGGAACGCCGAAGTAAACACGCCGAGTCCCCACGCTGAGCAAAGAAACTCGGGTGTCAGCCACCAGACATTACCAGGCAGGATTGACCAGCCATGCTCTGCGTTGACAAAAGCAACGAAACCGCGCGGCAGCAGGTTCCAGCCAGCGAAATACCAGAACAGCAACTGGACCAGCAGCGGGGTATTACGAAACAGCGATACCCAGCCTGCCACCAGGCGGCGGCCCGCGCGATGGCCGGAAAGACGAAGGGCTAACAGAAAAATGGCCAGCAGTGTGGCGAGGAAAATGCCTGCGGCGCTGACCCACAGCGTGGTGAGAAATCCGGAGAGGATCCATTGCAGGGGCAGGCCGGTGAGCACCCCCTGCCAGTCCATTGACGGCATTATCGTGATAACTCCTGATGCAGCGGATCCAGCACCTTTTGCAGAAAACGCTGAGTTCGTGGGTGCTGCGGTCGGGTAAAAAAGGCCTCCGGGGAGGCGATTTCGAGAATATCGCCGCCGTCGATAAACACCACCCGGTCGGCGATTTCACGGGCAAAGTGCATCTCGTGGGTGACCACAATCATCGTAATACCGCTGTGCGCCAGACGTTTCATGACCTGTAACACCTCACCGATCATTTCCGGATCGAGCGCAGAGGTGGGCTCATCAAACAGGATAATTTGCGGCGAAGAGGCCAGCGCGCGGGCAATCGCCACCCGCTGCTGTTGACCGCCGGAAAGCTGTGCCGGATAAGCTCCCGCTTTCTCTTCCAGCCCAACCTGCTCCAGCAGAGCATAGGCGCGCTGTGTGGCATCGGTTCTGTTCCAGCCGTGGACGTACTCCAGCGCGAGGGTGATATTTTGCTGCGCCGTCAGATGGGCATACAAATTGAACTGCTGGAATACAAAACCAATGCGGCTGCGCAATTGTCGCAGCGCGGCCCCCTTAAGTTGACCGACCGGCTTGTCATCGATGAAGATATCGCCGCCACTCAACGATTCCAGTTGGTTTATCAGGCGAATCAGGGTCGATTTCCCCGATCCCGAGGGGCCAAGAATTGTCACAACTTCACCGGGTTCGACGGTGAGACTGACGCCGTTGAGTACCCGGTGATCGCCGTACGCTTTCACCACGTCGCGTAATTCGACTCGCGCCTGGCGTAACGGGTGGAAATCCGCAGATCCGGCTGCACAAGGTGTGAATAAACCAGCCAGCATCTTATCTGGCCTCAATTTTAAAGGCGCGCGGCTGCGGATTTTTCGTTTCCGGGCCAAACCAGACATCATAAATTTTGCCTGCCTGCCCACTGGATTCGAGTCGCAGTAATTCATCGTTAACCGCTTTCAACAACGCCGGCTCGCCTTTCTTCACGCCCACGCCAATCTCCTCTTTGCTGAGTAAATCCGGCAGGATTTTGAACTGCGCTTTGTCCGGTGCGCCACTGAGCAAACCCGCCAGGATGGTGGAGTCCTGAGTGATCGCCTGCACGTTGCCGTTGCGCAGGGCGGTTAACGCCAGCGGGATATCGTCATAGGCCAGCACGCGGGATTGCGGGAACCGCTGATGTAACGCCTGCTCGCCGGTGGTGCCTTTCACTGCGCCAATGCGCGCGCGGCTGTATTCATCCAGTTTATCGGGTGACGAGGCAGGCACCAGGAACTGCTGACCGGTGACAAAGTAGGGCACGGAGAAGTCGATTACCTGAGCGCGCTCGGGGGTGATCGTAATATCAGCGACGATCAGATCGGCTTTCCCCGATTGCAGCAGCGGAATACGGTTAGCGGGATTCGTGGCGACCAGTTCCAGTTTCACACCCAGTGACGTCGCCAGCGCCTGGGCGAAATCAACATCGTAACCGACGATCTGATGGGTTTTCGCGTCGACGGAGCCAAATGGCGGGTTAGCGTCAAAGGTCGCGACCTTGATCACGCCTGCGGCCTTGATATCGGCAAGTTGATCGGCCTGCGCCTGAATGCTAATGAAACTCGTGGCGAGTATGACGCCAAGGGCGAGAATCGTTTTTTTTGTGCTCTGTATTTTCGTTGCCATCATTTTCTTTGATATCCCTGGAATTATTGGTTTGTCCTTTTACGCTCCCACAACCCGAACCCGCAGCAAAAGAAGAAAAAAGTCTTATTTATATGCAAAAAGTTATTAGTGAACAGTGTGTTAACGAAGGGTTACTAACGAACAAAAACAGATAACGGTGCGCAGAATTCGCATTTCATTTTTTGTGCCGTTTGCGCTGCAATGAAAAGCACCTGACAAAACAGAGGAGCCGGAGATGGAGAAGGTAAAAATGCAGATGGCGCGTCTTTGGGCGCGCGTTGCCATCACGCCAGAGCCGACCCGACAGCCCGGTGCAGAGGTCAATCTGCAGCGCGTTGTGGAGTCCATTCTTCCTGTCGCCAGCCTGTACGGCGTGGACATTGCTAACATTGACCCGGAGTGGTTTCGTGATCAAACAACACGCTGAACACCGTCGGATGCGCGAGGTGTACTGGAATGAAATCTGCAATTACCGCGGGAATCATGAGGAACTAAAAAGAGGCTTATGGACTCGCCGCGCGGTTCTGCGCGGCGAGTTGAAAAAAATCAGATTTTGCAGGCGTCGCCGCAGTCATCATCGGCAATCACCGATTCCGCTTTTTTGTCCGCATCGTCCAGACGTTCTGCGTTACGTTCCTGCGCTTCTTCCAGTCCGTTAAAGACCAGATTATCGAGATCAATTTCCATCGTGCACCTTTCTTCGCTCGTTTTTGACTTCCGACAAGTATAGGACAAATGGGGATCTGGATGCATCCACAATGCGTGCGGCGTTACCGATCGTAAAGCGATAAACGCCTGCGCAGGCGGGAAGCCGGTTTTGATACTGCCCTGGCCATCGCGTCGCCAATCTCCTGGCAGGCGACGAGCCCCTGGATAAAGGGCCGATCATGCATTAAAAAGGGCAATGCGCCAAAGGCAATTCGTCCGCGAACACTCTCTGGCGCCTGAAGCGTATAGTCATCGCCAACATCCGGAATCGCATCTCCACATGACAGTAATTGCTGGCGTAATCGCGGGAACGGCAAATCCGTTGTCTTCAGGGGTTTTTGGCCGCGCGCATCGATAAATACGTCAAATGACAGGCGATCGTTGTGCGTCGTAATCTCAGTACGATCCGCTTTAATCACCTTCCCGTAATCCTGTCCCAGCGTGAGAATGCGCAGAATACCGGCTGCGTGCAACGCCAGCATTCGGCGAACTGACTCTGACGGGATCGCCGCATAATTATCAATAAACACGCGGGCAAGTCCCGAACTGAACCGTTTACTATCTTTTTCATCCAGATAGGCAACGATATCCTGAACGCCTTCATGCAGACGCAGTAAGGTATAGCGCCAGGCAACGGTGCGTTTGTTACGCTTATTCTCGTCGACCTCTTTCAGATTTAAGGCTGCCCATTCGAATGGATCGCTGTGCGCTCTGTCGGCAAACACCGCTACGGGAAAGCTATCCACATCCAGTGAGGACAGCGCTATTTGCCCGGCCCATTTCGGGTCGGCTGCCGCGAGTTCTTGTTGCATGAGGCTAAAAACGCGATCGAGGAGCCCCGTTGAACCGGCAGCGATTTCGCGCTGGATGACCTCCCCGGTAACGTACTCCAGTGGTTCATAGGGTATAGGGCAGTAGAAGTCGGCTTCCGGCAAAATGCCGGAACGGGACATCAGCGTAATTTCCAGCGCTTCACTGTCCTTATTCAGTGAGAAATTGACCTGATGATCCTCCGTTTCGTGAAACGTTCCGTGCTGTACTGCAACCGCCATTGCGGCATCCAGACCGCTCAGTGAGGTTCCAAGAATACCGACTCTGGCGGCTGGCACGTCAGCGTCCATCAAGCCGGACCAGGGGCTGGGATAAAATGCGTGCGTGGATTCGTCATCGTCCGGCCAGACGTGTCCCGTGGCGATCACCGCCAGGTCGACATGCAGCGGCACCGTGTGTTGATCGGTCCAGAGTTGTACGCCAGTGGGCGCCGCTGCGACATCTGTGACTTCACAGGACTCGTACAATATCACCTTAAATCCTCGACTTTCTGCGTGGTGGACGGCCTGCAAAAACTGCGCGCGAAAATAGTCGCCCAGTAAAATGCGTGGCAGAAACTGACGCTGGTGCAGCGTTTCCTTCTTAACGCCATACTGCGCAAGGTACTGCGCTTCCTGGGCCTGCAACCACTCAAGCCAGGTGTCAAAAAGAGGTGGAACCTCGATACTGGCAATATTTGCCAACATCATTGGACTATTTTCAGAATGGGTGTAAGGCATACCGATTCCGGCCCGGTTTCCGCGTTCAAAAACGGCAATCTCCAGTGGCTGCGCCTTTTTTAGTAATGAGAAAAAGGTATAAACGCCTGTCGGGCCAGCCCCGATAATCGCGATTTTTTTCATGTCCCTGTCCGTCCTGTTATTGTTATTTTGCCGCCGATACCTCGGTGACATCATGTCAGTGTAGATGAGAAAGGTACGGATGTTTCGGACTGGAATAGCGTTACGAGCCTGAAGCGCTGTGTCCTCTGCCATACTTAACGGTGTTTTATTGTGAGGACAGGAGTGACGATGATAACGCTGTGTAAAGCCTGTGGCACCTCGTACGATAACCGCCACGGCAACGTTGAACGTTGTACAATCTGTGACGATGAGCGGCAATATGTCCCCGTTTCCGGGCAGGCGTGGATGGACTTTGACGAGCTCATCGCCAGCCATACCAACAAGTGGCAGCAGCATACGCCGCCACTTTTCAGTCTGAAAACCGTTCCTTCCTTTGCTATAAACCAGCGGGCGTTTCTGCTCAGAACGCCGGTGGGAAATATTCTGTGGGACTGCGTTGCGAATCTGGATCAGGCAACCCGAACGCTCATTCGTGCAATGGGGGGATTGAGCGCCATCGCGATTTCGCATCCTCATTACTACACCACAATGCAGGACTGGGCGGAGGCGTTTGACGCTCCCGTCTGGTTACATGCGGCTGACAGGGCCTGGATCATGCGAGACAGCCCCAGAATTCGGCTATGGGAAGGGGAAGAACACAATGTGCTTCCAGGCGTCACATTATTACGTCTGGGCGGCCATTTTGCGGGAGGAACGGTGCTGTATCTGGAGGAGGGGGAAGGGACGATCCTCGCCGGAGATATCTTACAGGTCACTCCCGGTGCTGACGCGGTTTCGTTTATGTGGAGCTATCCGAACATGTTGCCGCTGTCATCGAAAACCGTCAGTGGGATCATACAGCGGCTAAACACGGTGACGTTTTCCAGTCTGTACGGGGCCTTTGAAGGGCAGAATATTACCCACAGTGCCAGTCAAATTGTGCAACGATCGGGGGAAAAATATCTCTCCAGCCTGATGTCTCGTTGAACCTGCTGAGGGGGAAAATCCCCCTCAGCGACATCATTAACCCACTCTGGCGTTGTTGATTTCGCTCAACGGAATATTCACGTCAAACACTTTCGCAATGACGTTGTCAACGCCAAGGTTTTTTAAACGCGCGGTATGTTTATCCAGATAAGCCAGTGCGGTCTCCTCGTTTGCGAAAAGATAGATCCCTCCCGCTTCCTTGTTTTGCTCACTCTCCGTCCACACCTTCCAGATAAATCCCGGCTCCTGGTTAATCGACTCCGCCAGACCACGCAACTGTTCTGCCATTTCTGCGCCAAATGGGCCAGTAAAAGCGAAGTGAAGTTGTAATAATTTCGGCATATCCATTCTCCATGTTACGACTCAACGATAACTCACAGTGATAATGAGCTGGACGTTTTCCCCTGACACTCGGTATGGGATTGTATCAGATCCCGGGATGAACAATACGGTAGTCAGGGAACGCTTTATGCTTTCGTTGATGCTCGCTTTCCCGACGAGCGAGGGACGATTATTCACATGTAAAATCATCTTATTTCGCCAGCAGCATAATCATTTAGTCCAGTTATGGATTAGATGCAAAATATAACTCTCAGGCTTGAATTCTTTTGGTGTTAAAATGATCCCTATTGTTTAAACAGGTCTGGTAAGGTAATGTGCCTCGCAAAATGTTTTCTACAGTCGTTCTCTCTGCTCTTTTTATCAGAACACTGGTTTGTTTATTTATGAGTAAATCACTGATGTCTGGATGTTAAAGATATATGAAAAAAAAGACCTTAAGGACATGCTATCTATTCTGTGCGTTTTTTTTCTACTATATTTCCAGCGCGAGTGCAGCAGGAACAGAAAACTGTGAGTTACGCAATGATGCGACGGAGAAACAATGGTCGCAGATACATGTCCCGTATGAGTTGAAACCGGCTAATGTCAATGTAACCGTGGGAAGCAACATAGCGGACTGGATGGTACTCTACACCATTCACGCCAACATCGGCATGGCCGTGGGGGAATGTAATAATTCAGATACGCGCATGTATTTCACCATCCTGTCGAATGAACAACCGATTAGCAAGCAAGGAAACGACTATATCTATAAGACGGATGTTTCCGGTATTGGTATGTCAGTTGCTAGTGATGAAGCGGGTTATACTGGGATACAAACTTATCCTACTCTGGCACTTTATGGGCAACCCAATCCGCAGAATGCGGGAGACCCATTCTGGGCAACCATTAAATTCTGGAAAATCCCCGGCGAGTCCATTCCAATGAAAGGCGGGGCTATTACCGTGACAGGTCCGGATGCTGCTGTTATCTATTCTAATTCAGGAAATACGTTTACCAGTTCTCAATCTGAGAGAATAACCTCTGATGGCAAAGGATATATTAATACTTCACGGATATTAACGGGCACCCTAATTTTTCAGCCAGGTACATGTAATATCGAAGGGGATAATATCCGCGTAGATATGGGAAATGATCTCTCTGCGGGGGATAAATATGGTGCATGGAAGGATGCCAGTTTTCGACTGAACTGTCCGAATGGCTATGGATATCAAGGGAAGGCCGCCTCCAGTGATCAAAATGATTACCCTTATTCGCTCGATCCTCATGCCACTATTAACGATAACACGGTACAGAATGGCCAGGTAAGAATTAGCATATTGCCCTATACCCAGATTATTGATGAAACAAAAGGGATTATTGCGCTGGATGGAACCGGGGCGCAGGGCTATGGCATTCAACTGGTATGGGGAGATTATTCTCAACAAGATAGTGATGAGCCAGATAAACCAGTCATATTGAACAGTTACATTTATGCCAGCGAGTTGAATTCAGGGTTCCGTGCCGGCGCAACGCCTCTTTCAAAAAATGCGTTCACCGGCGGAGATAATACGATAAAAATGGCGGCGCGTTACATCCGAACCAGCGGGCTTGCGATGGGGGGACCAGCAAATGCAGCAGTAGAAGTTGTCGCAACATATGAATAAGTTGTCAGTCGTTTCACCGGTTCCTGTGCGCCCGCGCAAAAGTGGGCAGAAAGTGAGAGGGGAAAGCATGCTCCCCTCGCTCAGAACCGCTGAAAATGCCTCAACTGATGTCTGGCGGCAACCCATTGATCTTCGTTAAAATCCCTCGCTGGAGCTCAATGTGACCGGCGTTTTTTAACTCGGAAAGAAAATGCATGATCCAACTACGGGAAAGTAGGGTTCTGTCCTGAATGTAGGCTAATGCCGTTGTGTTAAGACGAACAAATTCGGGTTCATCATTCAGCTCAATCAATAATAAAGAGGCGATCTTGAGGTTATCGTTAATCGCTAAAGCCTTATTATAAACATTGTGAGCTTGCAATCCCCAGGTCGCGATCGTTGCCAGTTGTCTCCAGAGATTAAACTCAGCAATATATTGCTCAAAAATTTCAACAGGCAGTAAGGCGTACTCAATATTATCAATGGCCTGGACGTGCAGATGGCTTTCCCGGTCTACAGGCATTCCCATCCCCACCAGAATGGGAGAATGTAACGTCATCACCGTTCTCCGATCCCACTGTCGAACAAGGTTACAGTAACCATGAGTAAGAAGAAGAACCTGTCTTTTGCCATCAACGGTTAATAAAATACGTTTATTTTTTTCGCCAGTTCTAAATTTAACCTTATCTTTCAGATAGTTGATAATGTCAAAAATTTCTTGTGTTGGCTTTGTCTCGCGTATGCCTGAGAGTAAACTACTCATTATAGCCTCAGAGATAAGTGTTATTGATATCGATTAAAATCAATGGATTAACGATAGCTTACCAAAAATAAATCGCTTCCATGCTATTAGTTATTTGTATCAACATCCGGTGTTGAACTACTGACACATCAACCGCAAGAGGTAAGTATAAGACATTTCAGGTTGTTTAACAGCTTTGTAGGTATTTTTATTCATTGTAGGTCGTTGTTTTAGCAGTGTATTGGCGAGGCTTCTCATTTTAAATAATGTGCATCAATATTTTTATATTTAGACTTTATAATGCGAGCGTAATTTAACATAGTTCTGCATGATGGAAACGGTGATGGGCTACGTTATTCCAACCGGTGATGCGGTATTGTTGTTTTCGGGTTAAGGGTAAGCGGGCTCAAAACTAACGCAAAACAAACGGGAGGTAAGAACGCTAAGGGAAAAGGGAGAGATAACGTCAGAAACAGGCACCACTATCACCAGGCAGTGAAATGGTGCGTCCGAGTGGACTCGAACCACCGACCCCCACCATGTCAAGGTGGTGCTCTAACCAACTGAGCTACGGACGCAGAATGGTGCGTTCAATTGGACTCGAACCAACGACCCCCACCATGTCAAGGTGGTGCTCTAACCAACTGAGCTATGAACGCAACGTTGTGTGTGACAACGGGGACGAATATTAGCGGCAGAGCCGGGAGGTGGCAAGAGGGAAATGGTAATTTTCTTCCGGATTTCACTCGATTGCGGAGGAAGTGCGCAAAATGTCGAGAGAATAGCCGCCGGCTGGCGGCTATTGTCGTTTTATCGCGCAGCGCGTTGCAGAATCACCGTTGACGGCTGACGTTGCAGGAAGCGCATCCGCAGCATCATCATAATTGCCGCCGAGGTCAGGCCGATGATAAAGCCCATCCAGAATCCTGCTGGCCCCATCCGATCCACCACCAGGTCGGTCAGCGCAAGGATATACCCGCTTGGCAACCCCAGCACCCAGTATGCGGTAAAGGTGATAAAGAAAATCGAGCGCGTATCTTTATAGCCACGCAGGATCCCGCTACCGATTACCTGGATGGAGTCCGAAATCTGATAAACAGCCGCCAGCAGCATCAGTTGTGCCGCTAACGTCACCACTTCCGGATTGTCGTTATAGAGCAGGGCGATGTGCTCACGCAGCGACACGGTAAAGATGGCGGTGAGGCACGCCATGCAGACGCCAACGCCTAAACCGGTACGGGCGGCGGTTTGCGCATCCAGCGTCGAACCTTGTCCCAGACGATAGCCTACGCGAATGGTGACCGCCGCGGCCAGCGACATCGGCAATACAAACATCAGCGAACTGAAGTTCAGGGCGATCTGGTGACCGGCGACATCGACAATGCCCAGTGGCGAAACCAGCAGCGCCACGACGGCGAACAGCGTGACTTCAAAAAACAGCGCCAGCGCAATCGGCAGGCCGAGCTGCACCAGACGTTTCATCACGACGTTATCAGGTTTACTGAAGCGCTGTTGATTACGGATATCGCGCATTGAACGCGCATGCTTCACGTACCAGAGCATCGCGCAGAACATCACCCAATAGACTGCTGCGGTTGCCACGCCGCAGCCGACACCGCCGAGTTCAGGCATGCCGAAGTGGCCGTAAATAAAGATATAGTTCACCGGGATGTTGACCAGCAGGCCGAGAAAGCCCATCACCATGCCAGGTTTAGTTTTCGCCAGACCCTCGCACTGATTACGCGCGACCTGAAAGAACAGATAACCCGGCGCGCCCCATAATAATGCGCGCAGGTAGCCGACGGCCTTATCCGCCAGGGCCGGATCAATATTGTGCATCGCGTGGATGATATAGCCCGCGTTCCACAGCACAACCATAATCAGCACTGAGACGAAACCTGCCAGCCAGAAGCCCTGGCGCACCTGATGTGCAATGCGATCACGGCGTCCGGAACCATTAAGCTGAGCAATCACCGGGGTCAGCGCCAGCAGCAACCCGTGGCCGAACAGAATGGCGGGCAGCCAGATGGAGGTCCCAATGGCGACGGCCGCCATGTCGGTGGCGCTGTAACCCCCCGCCATCACGGTATCGACGAACCCCATTGCGGTTTGGGCGATTTGCGCAAGAATCACCGGTATTGCCAGAGCCAATAACTGACGCGCTTCACTGATATACTTCTGCACGTGTACACCTATCATTTTGTTTTTATTTGAGAGACTAAAAAAGCCGCCACGGGTGGCAGCAAGAAGAAGATGTAAGGGGAAATTTCAGTCTATTGTAGCGATGAATGCTAATTTCACCAGTGAAAAAACAGGTCAAGGGGCACTTCACTGGCAACCTGATTTTCCAACTGCTATTGTGGCAGGCAGAAATGGCTTAACTGAATTCAGGAGTTGCAGGTATGTTTACAGGTATTGTGCAGGGCACCGCAAAACTGGTGTCGATCGATGAAAAACCAAATTTTCGCACCCATGTCGTGGAATTACCTGAATACATGCTGGACGCGCTGGAAACGGGCGCATCGGTGGCGCATAACGGCTGCTGCCTGACCGTCACCGAAATTAACGGCAATCGCATCAGCTTTGATCTGATGAAAGAAACGCTGCGGATCACCAATCTGGGCGATCTGAAAGTGGGTGACCTGCTGAACGTCGAGCGTGCGGCAAAATTCAGCGATGAGATTGGCGGACATCTGATGTCCGGTCACATCATGACCACCGCGGAAGTGTCAAAGATTTTAACCTCCGAGAATAACCGTCAGATCTGGTTTAAAGTCCAGGATCCGACGCTAATGAAATATATCCTCTACAAAGGTTTTATTGGGATTGATGGGATCAGCCTGACCGTTGGTGAAGTCACCGCGACGCGTTTTTGCGTGCATCTCATTCCGGAAACACTGGAACGCACAACGCTGGGTAAGAAAAAACTGGGCGCGCGCGTCAATATCGAAATCGATCCGCAAACGCAGGCGGTGGTGGATACGGTAGAACGAGTGCTGGCTGCGCGTGAAGCGGCGGTGGCGAAAACCACCAGCGAAGCGTAAAACCCTCCAGCCCCCGCGAGACGGCGGGGGCATGAGGAGGTTTAGCGGGCTACGCGCAGGCCGTCTTCAACGCCGCGTGAGAATACCACCTGCCAGAGCTGAATATCGCGGGCGCGAAACGCGCCGGCGCAGGCGTTCAGGTAGTAGCTGAACATCCGTTTAAAACGTTCGGAATAGTTATCGGCAATTTCAGGCCAGGCAGCGAGAAAACGCTCGTACCATGCCATCAGCGTCTTGTCGTAATCCGCGCCGAAGTTATGCCAGTCTTCCATCACAAAGTGCGCTTCGCTGGCGTTGGCTATCTGACGCACTGACGGGAGGCAACCATTCGGGAAGATATACTTATTGATCCACGGGTCGACATTATTGTCGGTTTTTTTCGAACCGATGGTATGTAATAAGAACAGCCCTTCGGGTTTCAGATTGCGATCAACCACCTCGAAATAGGTCGGGTAATTTTTAGGACCGACGTGCTCAAACATGCCTACCGAGACAATGCGGTCAAACTGATCGTGCAAATCACGATAATCCTGCAACAGAATCGACACATCCAGCCCGGCACAGCGGGCCCGCGCCATTTTCTGCTGCTCGGCGGAAATCGTCACGCCAACCACGCTGACGCCGTAATTCGTCGCCATATAGTGTGATAAACCACCCCAGCCGCAGCCAATATCCAGCACACGCATACCGGGTTGCAGCTGCAATTTCTCGCAGATTAACCGCAATTTGGCCTGCTGCGCCGTCTCCAGAGTCTCCGCGTCTTTCCAGTACGCGCAGGAATATTGCATATACGGGTCGAGCATACGGCTGAACAGATCGTTACCGAGGTCGTAATGCTCTTTACCGACGATCCACGCCCGCTTTTTACTTTGCAGATTGAACAGACGAGCGGCCGCGATGCGGAGGGTATCTTTGAAATGGTGCGGAAGTTGGTTTTCCAGTCCTGCGCGCAGGACTTTGCTAAAAAACTGGTCCAGCCGATCGCACTCCCACCAGCCATCCATATAACTCTCACCCAGACCGAGCGACCCCTCTTGTAACACGCGTTTGAAAAAATTGGGGTTTTTGACGCGTATGTCTGCGGGTGAAGAGCCGTTGATGGCGATGCCCGCGCGGCTTAATAATTCGTTAGTGATACGGTACCAGTCGTCATCCGGTACGCTGACTTCTTCTATACACGATGAACTCATAGTTTCTCCATCACTGGTCGGTGATCAGAACCTTAAAACAGCGTAGACGCTTTTTGGGCTTTGTGAGAAATCTCACGGAAACATTCCGCGAGTCTATTATCCGACGTAGAACAGAGGAAGGGAGGACCCCTTGCCGAAAAGGCCATCCATGGTGAACCGGGAACGCTCCGGTTCCCGTTAACACATAATAATTATCGTAATTTTAACAACCGAAATTTAGTATAGGCCTCAAAAAACGATGATACAACCAAAAATTGTTAGCCGACTAATTAACGGTGATTATGAGTGATATCAATGGGATTCGCTGTGGGCAATCCCGCGATTATCCTGCTGCTCACTGACGTTCGAAGGCTGCAGTTGCATCTTATAGCCCAGTCCAGCCAGAACAACCGTAGACAGCATTACGCTGGTCGTGGTCAACAGCGGTGTGCTGATAAGCCAGGAAACCACCAGGCTTGCCAGGAAGCACAGACCCAATTGCAGGGTATTTTGCAGGGCCGCGGCACGACCCGTCGCCTGCGGGAATGGACGCAGCGCCTGGGCTACCACAATCGGGTAGATCGCCCCGTTGGCAATCGCCATTACGCAGAAGGGGATCAGGATCTCTGCAAGCGTGATGTGATGGATGAAACTTGCCGCCCAGGTTGCCACCACGCTCAGCGCATAGATAACCAGCAGCCAGGGCAGGAGCTGTTGTCCCTGCCATTTTTGCAGCGCGGCGCGACAGCCGTAGCCGCCAATCAGAAACGCGATGGTTTGCGGTACGTAGCTCAGTCCAATTACCGCCGGGCTGTAGCCCATTTCACTCAGAATAAACGGTGAACCGGTCAGCCACGCAAAGAAGCTGGCAGAACAGGCGGCGTAAATCAGGACGTTGCCGCGGTACGCTTTCGCGCGCAGCAGCGTGGTGAACGTCAGTTTGTCGTTGCTGTCATCGCGAGCCCGGGTGGTGGGCTTTAAAAACAGCGCGGGCAGCATCAGCAACAGTGTGATGAAAAACAGCGTGGCAAAGATCGCCTGCCAGGAAAGATGGGTCAGGATCCAACTGCCTAATAACGGTGCCAGTGCAGGGGACAGCCCAACCAGCGGCATGATGGTCGCGAAAATGCGGTTAATTTTATGCGAAGGATAGTAATCGGTGACCAGCGCCTGCCAGATGACGGTCGCTGCGCAGACCCCCACGGCCTGAATAAAACGCAGAACTAACAGGCCCGTTGCGCTCTCAACCCACAGCATACCCAGGCTGCCAAGAGCGAAGATAGACAGGCCCAGCAGCAGGATCGGTTTTCGACCGTAACGGTCCGAGAGCGGTCCCCACAGCAGTTGTGCGATGGCAAAGCCTGCTAAAAACAGACTCAGGCTGGCGCTGACGGCAGAGGCCGGTGTTTGCAGGTCAGATTGAATGGCGGCAAATGCGGGCAAATACATGTCGGTTGCCAGAAAACCCAACACGCTGAGCCCTGCCAGCCAGACTAAAAACCCTTTTCCTGGTTGCATAGTTGTTCTCTAATTTTGATTAATCACACTGGCGCAGAGTGTAGGGAGTGAATTTCGGCTTGTGAAACGGTAATATTTGTTTATTGCATTCAAAAATTTTGTAGGCAGATTATGTGGTCAGAATATGCGCTGGAAGTCGTCGATGCCGTGGCGCGCAACGGGAGTTTTAGTTCTGCGGCCCAGGAGTTGCACCGGGTGCCTTCGGCGGTCAGCTACACGGTTCGCCAACTGGAAGAGTGGCTGGCCGTCCCGCTTTTTGAACGTCGCCATCGTGATGTAGTGTTAACCCCGGCGGGCGCCTGGTTTTTGAAAGAAGGCCGCTCTGTCATCAAAAAAATGCAGATCACGCGCCAGCAGTGTCAGCAGATCGCCAACGGCTGGCGTGGGCAACTTCCCATCGCGGTGGACAATATCGTGCGACCGGAACGCACGCGGCAATTGATCGTCGATTTCTACCGCCACTTTGATGACGTGGAGCTACTGGTCTTTCAAGAGGTGTTTAATGGCGTCTGGGACGCGCTGTCAGATGGCCGGGTCGAACTCGCCATCGGGGCAACCCAGGCGATCCCGGTGGGAGGACGATACACGTTCCGCGATATGGGTAAGCTGAGCTGGTGTTGCGTCGTTGCCAGTACGCATCCGCTGGCCGCTATGAGCGGGCCGTTAAGCGATGACACGTTGCGCAACTGGCCGTCGCTGGTGCTGGAAGATACGTCCCGCACTCTGCCGAAGCGCGTGACCTGGCTGCTGGACAACCAGAAGCGGGTGGTGGTGCCGGACTGGGATTCCTCCGCGACCTGTATTAGCGCCGGACTCTGTGTCGGCATGGTACCGACGCATTTCGCCAAGCCGTATCTTAACAAGGGGCAGTGGGTCGTGTTAAATCTGGAGAACCCGTTCCCGGATGCGGCCTGTTGCCTGACCTGGCAGCAGAATGATATGTCACCTGCGCTGATCTGGCTGCTGGATTATCTGGGAGACAGTGAAACGCTGAACAAAGAGTGGTTGCGGGAGCCAGATGAGACTCCCGCAGAAGAGGCTTAACGACGGTAGTCGCGGAACGGGCCATCCGCAACGGAGCGGCGCTCCACCAGGCGCGGGTGGACTTCAATAGACTGCGACTCTTCGCGTTTATTGACGATGCGGTCCAGCAACATATTAAAGGCCGTCTCACCCAGCGAATCTTTTGGCTGGTGGATAGTGGTCAACGCCGGCGTAAAGAAACGGGCGTTGCGCACGTTGTCGTAGCCTATCAGCGACACGTCCTGCGGGACGCGCAGACCCATCTCATCGGCGGCGCACAGGGCGCCCATCGCCATGATATCGCCGCCACAGAAGACCGCCGTCGGGCGATGCGCCTGCGACAGAATTTGCTGCATAGCGCGGTAGCCGGATTCCGGCTCGAAGTCGCCTTGTACAATCCAGTTTTCAGGCACTTTAATCAGCGCTTCATCCATCGCCTTCATAAAACCGGCCAGACGGCCTGCGCCAGTGTTACGCTCCATCAGTCCTGGGATCACGCCAATTTCGCGATGTCCGCGCTCAACGAGGTAACGGCCTGCCATATAACCGCCTTCAAAGGCGTTATCAATCACCGTATCGGTGAAGTCGGCTTTGGCTTCGCCCCAGTCCATCACCACCATCGGGATATGACGATATTCTTCCAGCATTGAGAGCAGGGGATCGGGGTATTCGGAACACATTACCAGCAGGCCATCAACGCGTTTTTGCGCCATCATGGACAGATAGGCACGCTGTTTTTCCAGGTTGTTCCAGACGTTACCGAGGATCAGGGTATAGCCCTTCTGGAAGCAGTTCTTCTCAACCGCTTCAATAATTTCGGCAAAATAGGGGGCTTCGCTGCTCGTCGCCAGCAAACCGATAGACTTGGTATGGTTGACTTTCAGGCTGCGGGCAACCGCGCTGGGGGAATAGTGCAATTCTTTGATTGCCGCCCACACTGCATTGCGTGTTTCTTCAGCGACGAAACGCGTTTTGTTAATTACGTGTGACACGGTTGTAGTGGAAACGTTTGCGCGCTTCGCTACATCTTTAATTGTTGCCATTAAATCTCACTCCAGACCCAACCTGAACATTAAATTACGCTAAGTAAACGTTTGCCTTTACTCATCCTGTGCCCAACATCAGGGCTGCGGCACGCCGGGAAACGACACGGAACGTCAGGAAGGGGTCAATGGCCGGTACGCTAATCAAGTAAGCGTCGAATTTTGTCTGATCTTTACGAAAAGGGGAAGTATTAAAAGCACATATCACTCTAAATCGTGGGAGATTTTTACACTCAAGTGTGTAAAAATGCGCTATATCACTTTTTGTGTGGGAATAAAAAGGAGAAAAGTTGATGAGCACCGATCTGAAATTTTCATTAGTGACCACGTTTATTGTTCTGGCTTTAATCGTTGCGGGCGGCCTGACGGCGGCACTGCACTGATCCCCCTCGGGGGAGTTCCTGCTCCCTCGAACCTCCTGTCATATTGTTATTGAATCTGCAAAAGTCTTTTGTATTTTTGTTAACTTCTCTTTTTTTGTGATTGATGTCATGCTTTTGACTCTTAGTTAAGCATCGCGCCCTGTCGCGAAGAGCCGGAGTCATCACTGCATGAAAATTAATTATCCGTTACTGGCGCTGGCCATCGGCGCGTTCGGCATCGGTACCACCGAATTCTCGCCAATGGGTCTGCTGCCCGTCATCGCGCGTGGCGTTGATGTGTCCATCCCTGCGGCAGGTATGCTGATTAGCGCTTATGCGGTAGGCGTGATGGTCGGCGCGCCGCTGATGACGCTGTTGCTGTCACATCGCGGACGCCGTAATGCGCTCATTTTTCTGATGGCTATTTTTACGCTCGGTAACGTGCTCTCGGCGATTTCGCCGGATTACACCACGCTGATGTTGTCACGTATTTTAACCAGCCTTAACCACGGCGCATTCTTTGGCCTGGGTTCGGTGGTGGCGGCAAGCGTGGTGCCGAAGCACAAACAGGCGAGCGCCGTTGCCACTATGTTTATGGGGCTGACCATCGCCAATATCGGCGGTGTGCCGGCGGCGACCTGGCTGGGTGAAACCATCGGCTGGCGGATGTCGTTCATGGCGACGGCGGGGCTGGGCGTTATCTCGATGCTGAGTCTCTTCTTCTCATTGCCAAAAGGCGGTGCCGGGGCGCGTCCGGAAGTGAAAAAAGAGCTGGCGGTGCTGATGCGTCCTCAGGTGCTCTCGGCGCTGCTGACCACCGTACTGGGGGCGGGCGCCATGTTCACGCTCTATACCTATATTTCACCTGTTCTGCAAAGCATCACCCATGCGACGCCGGCTTTTGTGACCGGGATGCTGGTTCTGATCGGTGTGGGTTTCTCCATTGGCAACTACCTTGGCGGAAAACTGGCCGATCGCTCGGTTAACGGCACGCTGAAGGGATTTTTGCTGCTGCTGATGGTGATTATGCTGGCGATCCCATTCCTGGCTCAGAATGAACTGGGCGCGGCGGTCAGCATGGTGGTCTGGGGGGCAGCGACCTTTGCGGTCGTCCCACCGTTACAAATGCGCGTCATGCGTGTGGCTCATGAAGCGCCGGGTCTCTCATCTTCCGTGAACATTGGTGCATTTAACCTTGGAAATGCGCTGGGTGCTGCGGCGGGCGGAGCCGTTATTTCAGGCGGGTTGGGCTACAGTTTTGTTCCGGTGATGGGGGCGATTGTGGCGGGTATGGCGCTGCTGCTGGTGTTTGTCTCGGCGAGAAAACAACCCGACCAGGTGTGTGTCGCCAGTTAACGGCAGGACAAAAACGCAGAAGGGAGTCCCTTCTGCGTTATCACTTTTACGCAGCGAAGTTCTTCGCCACAAACTCCCAGTTTACCAGCGCCCAGAAGTGTTCCAGGTAGCCAGGACGCGCATTGCGATAGTCAATGTAGTACGCATGCTCCCATACGTCGACGGTCATCAGCGGCGTGGCGTCGGTGGTCAACGGCGTGCCGGCGTTGGAGGTTGAAACGATAGCCAGTTTGCCATCTTTTCCTTTTACCAGCCAGGTCCAGCCAGAGCCGAAGTTTTTGATCGCCGCGTCGGTAAACTGTGCTTTGAACTCAGCAAAGCTGCCAAAAGAGGCGGCAATCGCGTCAGCCAGTTTGCCGGTTGGCTCGCCACCTGCATTCGGGGCCAGGCAGTTCCAGTAGAACGTGTGGTTCCAGACCTGAGCCGCGTTATTGAACACGCCGCCTTCCGAGCTGCGTACGATCTCTTCCAGCGATTTTCCTTCAAAGGCGGTGCCTTTAATCAGGTTGTTCAGGTTGGTGACATAGGTCTGATGGTGTTTGCCATAGTGATATTCCAGCGTCTCGGCGGAAATGTGCGGCGCAAGCGCATCTTTGGCATACGGTAGTGCAGGTAATTCGAACGACATTGCTTCTCTCCTTATTATTAATAGTATTTCGCGCAATAACCTTATTGTGCGTAAGGATAGGGTAGCAAATTGAAAGGTGAGACAAAAGATGAACTTACCCTGTTGCGTTAACAACAGGGTAAAGTTTTAACGAATGGTTTTGGGCGTCATGACCCGGCGAGCGCCGACGTAGTGGCGTTGCCAGTAATCTTCGCTGAGCGACGTGATCTGGATTTCCTGACCGCTGCGTGGTGACTGGATAAATTTGCCGTTGCCGACATAAACGCCGACGTGATCGGCGGTCCCGCGCCCCTGAGTGCGGAAGAACACCAGATCGCCATTTTTTAATTCCTCACGGTCAATCGGTGCGGCATCACGCAGGTGATACATTTCATTTGCCGTGCGCGGAATACGGAATTTCACCAGATCTTTATAAGCGTAATAGACCAGACCGCTGCAATCGAAACCGGTGCGCGGCGACGTGCCTCCCCAGCGGTACGGCTTGCCAATCTGGCTCATTAGTTTATTCATCGCCGTACTGGTCGCTTTTTGCACTTTCACTTTATGCGCATCGGCAATCTTTCCTGACGCCGTGTTCTTCACTTTCACACACGTCGGCTTGTGTCCTTTGCGCGGGGTGCACTTTTCGCTCCAGCTGACAGCGGCCGTTTTCTTCGCGGTGACGGTTTTGCTTTTATGACTGGCTGTTTTGCTGGTTTTGGCAGGGGCGGTGATTTTTTTCTTAGAAGAAGAGGCGGTTCTGGTGCTGGTTTTGCTGGTCGTTTTCTTAACGGTTTTTTGACTGCTTTTATTCGTTTTTTTTGCTGTTGCCGTACTTTTCTTTTTGTTGCTGGTTTTCTTACTATCCGTAAGACCAGCCGTATCCCTGGCTTGCTTGGACGCATGTGCCATTGGCATAAAGGGAATCGTTGTAAATAGTAAAGCACAGAGCGTGAGGGAAAGTCGGTTTATCCGCGCCACTGAGCATTCCTCTGTTAAGGCAGGTCGCAATCATACCTGCGTGTGATTTACAAAACCTGATGATTCTAATCTATAGAAACAGATAAAGTTAATAGCTTTTATTGTTAAAAATACGGTTTCGCTATTGAGTGCAAAAAAAAACAGCAGCCAAAGCTAAATCTGCTTATTTAGCGCACACTTTCGGCACTGGCACTGAGGAAACCATTATTGGGAATGCAACTTATGCGTTCAGACGATAAAATAGTAAAGCGTAATGAAAATGTTATTTTCCGATGTCGCTCTGAACCGCTACAATGTCAGACGACTGCCGTAAAAGAAGTTAAGGAAGCAAGACAATGAGCACCACTATCGAAAAAATCCAGCGCCAGATCGCTGAAAACCCGATTCTCCTGTACATGAAAGGTTCTCCAAAACTGCCAAGTTGCGGCTTCTCCGCCCAGGCGGTGCAGGCACTTTCCGCCTGTGGCGAGCGTTTTGCCTATGTGGATATTCTGCAAAACCCGGATATTCGCGCAGAACTGCCGAAATACGCAAACTGGCCGACCTTCCCACAGCTGTGGGTTGACGGTGAACTGGTTGGCGGCTGCGACATTTTGATCGAAATGTACCAGCGCGGCGAACTGCAGCAGTTGATCAAAGAGACCGCTGCAAAATACAAATCTGAAGAATCAGACGCTGAGTAATCAGTAGACGGTTAAAGGGGAGCTTTTCCTGACTCAGGTTAAGCTCCTTTTCATTTCTGCTCTGCCTATCCCCAGTCCAGCCCCTGCGGCGAACTGGAAAAACCGACTTCCCGCAGCAGGGTAAAGAGAGGGGTTTGCCGTACTGGTTTATCGTTGACTTCCGACAGCGTGAAACGCAGTCGCGGTTCACGGCGTAAGGCGCTCGCCAGCGCCCTGAAAATCTCCGGCGAAGGCATCTCCTCATTTTCCGTCCAGATCATCATCTTTTTTCCTCCCTGAGCAAGATACAGCCGCAATTGTCCGGCGGAAATCACAACAAACGCGCCGTTACGCCGCCCGGGAACCAGAGATGACGGATGCGACGGCCACGGAAGCAGCGTTCCCCAGGGATTGGCGGGATCGTTCGCAGATAGCGCCACCGCCGTAAACGCCTGTGGTTCAGACGTCGACGACGTCAGATCGCGCAGACGATCGATAGTGTCCCGCTCGGCAAACTGTGCGCCGCCCATTCCTTCCACGAACCGCCCGCGCAGAATTCGCCCTGAATCTTCCATGCTTCGGCACAGCGTCTGCATGGCGGGAAAGCCGCCAGGGATATTCTCGGCAATCACGGCCTGGCGACCTATCACGCCGTAGCGATCGAGCATATTCTCGGCGCAGGCCAGCATCCGTTCAGTATCATTCAGCGTCTCTCGCGGCAGCAGCGACCAGCGACCGGCCAGCGCAGGCGTGGTGTAAGAAACCGGTACGGCGACGGACGCAGGGCGCGGCGCGGCATAGGCCGGGCGTCCACGACGCATACGCGGCGAGCGTCGTGACGGCTGGCGCGATACAGCGGCCGCGCGCGACAGGCCACGCAGTGGAGCCCAGATATCGGTCGTGATATACCCTTGCCAGACCAGGCCCCAAAGCGCCTCATGCAGCGTGGCTGGCGTTATCCACTCGTCAGCGCCGGCGTCTGCCGTACGCGTCTGAATCAACGCGCTAAGTTGCTGCGCAAACCATGCACCACCACCAGAAAGAACGTCTAAAATGGCGCGCTGTAGGTCTGAAAGCGCTTCGCTATCACCGGATGGCGGGGAAAGCGTCTCCGCCAGGTAATCTCGTAAATGCAGTACCACCCGTCCATCATCGTCGCCCAGTTTCTTTTGCCCAGACCAGATGACTTCACCCGTCGCCAGCAACTCATCGAGCATATCCGGTGAATAATCGCGGACCCGGGCAGGGAATATCTGGCTTTCCCACAACGAAGCAGACAGGCCGACTCCGGCCAGTTGTTCAATCACACGCGTGACGCCGTCACTTCCTTCCAGCGTCCCCATGGAGGAGGCCGCAAAGCGCGCCGGGCTGCCATCGGCGGATGAAATCAGCCCCTGACGTTCCAGCAACAGGCGGGTGTAGCTCGTTGCCGGAACCGGGCGGGTTGCCTCTCTTGCCGCATGCAATGAGCGGATGCGAAGACGATGAAATACGTCCTCATTCACCCACATCGACGCTTCATCAGGCATGGATGACGAACCGGCACGCAACTGAATGAGCACTCCTTCATCGCGCAACTGACGCAGCTGATCGTCGATGACGGCCACCCCCAATCCGAACGTCTGTGCAATCCGGGTGCGAGTAAACAGCGTGTGGGTACGGCTAAAGCGCAGGAAGAGATCGCGCAACGGCGTGTTCACCGGATGCAGCCATGCCGGTGAAATCGTCGCAGGCAGGCGAACGCCCAGCGCATCACGAAGCCTGGCCGCATCATCCATGCAGGCCATCTGCGGCGTGTCCGCGATAACAACCGGGAAAATACGTTTTTCAGCGGACAGATCATCGAGCCATGTCCTGATGTCGGCGATCGTTCCCTCATGTCTGGCGGCAATATCCTCGACGGTCATTGGCCCCAGTTCGCGCAGTAAATCGTAAACGCCTTCCATCCCCTGGGCTTTTCTGCCCGCCGCGAATCGCTGAAGTTCATCTTCAACCTGGCGGATAATCTCCGGGTCAAGCAATTCCAGCGGATCGCCCTGGCCCAACAGGTTGCCCAGCAGTTCGCTGTCCAGCGCCAGAACAGAAGCCCGACGCTCCGCCAGCGGCGCATCGGTGGCGTACATAAATTCGGCGACATAGCCGAAGAGCAGATCGGTGGCGAACGGTGAGGGGGCGGGTGTGGTCACTTCAGAAATCTGGATCTCGCCGGTGTTCAACCGACGTATGACCTGCTCCAGCGCGTCGAGATCGTAAACGTCCTGGAGGCACTCACGCGCCGTTTCCAGAATAATGGGAAAATCAGGATAGCCCGCCGCGATTTCCAGAAGCTGACTTGCGCGCAGGCGCTGCTGCCAGAGCGGGGAACGACGCCCTGGCGTACGACCCGGCATCAGCAGAGCGCGGGCGGCGCATTCTCTGAAGCGGGCGGCAAACAGCGCCGTGCTACTGACGGCTTCCCGGACAATGCGAAGCAGTTTTTCCGGGTCAAACAGGAAAATAGCGGCATCGGGCAGTTTCCCATCGCTGTCCGGTATACGGGCGACAATCCCGTCATCACTGGCGACAATCGACGCGTCAGCTCCCCACTGCGCATGGAGACGTCCGGCAATCGCCAGTGCCCAGGGCGCGTGTACCCGACGACCATAGGGTGAATGCAGAATAACCCGCCAGTCACCCATTTCATCGCGGCAGCGCTCAAGCACCAGATGGCGACTCCAGGGGAGCACGCCCGTGGCATTTTTTTGATCGTCAATTAACCCTTTGATATTCGAAAGAACATTGTCATCGCGCAGTCGAGGGGAGAGCCGGAGTCCAGCGTTGTCATCGGACATCGTATGGATAAAATCACCAATGCGTTCACCCAGTTCCGCCGGGCGACCGACGCCTTCGCCGCGCCAGAACGGGAGTCTGGCCGAGCGTCCGGGCGCAGGGACAACGATAACCTGATCGCGGGTGATTTGTTGAATACGCCACGAGGTGGCGCCAAGCGTGATGATGTCGTTGACGCGTGACTCGTACACCATTTCTTCATCCAGTTCGCCCACGCGACGCGATCCGGCTTGCTCATCTCCTTCGGGAAGCAGCACGCTGAACATGCCACGGTCCGGAATGGTACCGCCGCTGGTTACCGCCAGAAGCTGTGCGCCGGGACGGGCCGTTAATAATCCGGTTTCGCGGTTCCAGATTATACGCGGTCGGAAGACGGCAAAATCGCCAGAGGGATAGCGCCCTGCCAGCATATCCAGCGTGGCGTCAAATGCGCTTCTCGGCAAATCTTTCCACGGTGAAGCCCGGCGGACGAGGGCATACCAGTCATCAACATTGACCGGATCCATCGATACGGCGGCAACGGTCTGTTGCGCCAGAATATCCAGCGGGTTGCGTGGCGGCGTCAGCGTTTCCAGTTGTCCGGCGTACATACACTCGACAATGACGGCAGAGTCAATCAGATCCCGACGGGTCCTTGGGTAGAACAGCCCCTTTGATACCCCGCCGACCTGGTGACTGGCGCGCCCGATGCGCTGCAGGCCGCTGGCGACAGAAAGGGGCGTCGCCACCTGAATCACCAGATCAACCGCCCCCATGTCGATCCCCAGTTCCAGACTGGAGGTCGCCACCACGCAGCGAAGTTCGCCGGATTTCAGCGCATGCTCGGTGACGGCACGTTGCTCTTTGGACACCGAACCATGATGCGAACGGGCAATGTATTCTGCGGCGTCCTGCGCCCGATTACTGGTGGACCCGGTTAGCGAGTCGAAGTGCACCGGCTCTACCTGCGGTTGCGGCAACGGTTGTCGTCGCGAGAGATACAATTCGTTCAGGCGGGCCGTCAGTTTTTCCGCCAGCCCACGCGAGTTGGTGAAAACAATGGTGGAACGATGGCTAAGGATTTGATCGAGAATACCGGATTCAATGCGCGGCCAGATGGAACCTTCTCTGCCCTTGTGAATGGCCTCGCCGCTGTCGTTATTGTCCGCTAAGACGTCATCAAGATTGACGGCAGGAGCGACGATGTGGATATCCGGGTGACGGGTAGAGGGCGGATTGATAACAGTAACCGGACGATCGCCGCCCAGAAAAGCGGCAACGGCTGTAACAGAACGCACGGTCGCCGACAGACCAATGCGCTGCGCCGACGTTGCCAGAAGCGTATCCAGTCGTTCAAGACTCAGCGCGAGGTGCGCGCCGCGCTTTGTGCCCGCTACCGCGTGCACTTCATCGACAATCACCGTTTCAACGCCGCGCAGCGTCTCTCTGGCGCGGGAGGTGAGCATCAGATAAAGCGACTCCGGCGTGGTGATCAGAATATCGGGTGGGTGACGACTCAGCTTCGCGCGCTCCTGAGGCGGCGTATCACCGGTGCGGATCCCAACCCGAATAGCCACCTCTGGCGAGCCAGATTTCTTCCGTTCTTCGCTAATCCCCTGCAAGGGAATTTGCAGGTTGCGCTGGACATCCGTACCCAGGGCTTTTATCGGGGAAATATAGAGAATTCGGGTGACTTTCTTTTCTTTGCCGGAGGGGGACGTGGCGTGTGCAGCCTCGCCTTCACGAAACAGGCGATCCAGGGCATAGAGAAAGGCGGCAAGGGTTTTCCCCGAACCGGTCGGGGCAATCACCAGCGCGTGCTGATTCGCTGCCGTCACGGCCCACGTTTGCGATTGCACCGGCGTGGGGTGCTGAAATGCCGACGTAAACCAGTCGCGGGTTGCCTGTGAGAAAATATCCGGCAGCGGAGGCGGCGCATTTTTTGCTGACATGTTCCCTGTCCCTTTTGCGGTGTTGGCGAATCAAGACCTTTTTACAGAATAGCGGGAAATGCGCAGGGTGTATTGATACTGGTCAAACATACAGTATAGATGAAGGGGGGAGCGACCTGATAACCGACGTTATCAGGTCACCCAATCAGGCTTCTTCTGGCAGAGGTAACGGCCAGCCGCCCAGGCGCTTCCAGCGGTTGACGATTTCACAAAACAGCACGGCGGTGCGCTCAGTATCGTACAGCGCTGAGTGCGCCTGGGTACCGTCAAACTCCATACCTGCCGCCAGACACGCTTTGGAGAGCACCGTTTGTCCCAGCGCCAGTCCGCTCATAGCGGCAGTATCAAACGTCACGAACGGATGGAACGGGTTGCGCTTGAGCGACGCCCGCTCAGCGGCGGCCATCATAAAGCTATGATCGAATGTCGCATTATGGGCAACCATGATGGCGCGACTGCAGCCGCTGTCTTTAATGCCTTTGCGAACCATTTTGAAAATGGCATGCAGGGCGTCATATTCACTCACCGCACCGCGCAGCGGGTTGGAAGGGTCGATACCGTTAAACGCCAGTGCTTCAGGCTGCAAATTCGCGCCCTCAAACGGTTCGACGTGGAATTGCAGCGTGCTGTCCGGCATCAGCCAGCCTTGTTCATCCATTTTCAGCGTGATAGCGGCTATCTCAAGCAGCGCATCGGTTTTGGCGTTAAATCCAGCCGTTTCGACATCAATGACGACAGGATAAAAACCACGAAAACGGTCGCACAGACCGGTAAGTTGAGCGTTATCGGACATCTGGGTCTCTTAATACAGAAAAATTGCAGCGCGCATTATGCCAAATTTTGCTGCATTCGGGAATGGCAGGGAAGTGAGAGTGCGCAGCAGGGACGACAGGGCTATCCATCCCCGGTGAGTTCGCATGGACAGATAGCCATGCAAAGGAGGATGAAACGGAGAGAACGGATAAATAAGGTGAAACAGTTTCACCAGGGAAATCATTTACGAAAACATATTATTAATAAATATTATTTTGGCGGGCTGTAATGAATATGATGTCGCTATTGCAATTTATTTTGTGTAAAAAATCGTTATTTTCCCTGTTGGTTATCGTTAAGGCTGTTAAATAGTGAATTAAGTGTGCCTGTAACGCCTTATTTTAATAATGGTAGTCGTTCAGGAATTGGTACAAAATTGGACTCAATGCCGATGGTTAGCGTTTCTTATCAATATATAATAACTTAAATTTTATCACTATTGTGCTGATGGCATAGGCCAAAAGTAGTCATTACGCGTTGTTGGTGTCGAACTAACGAGGTTAGTGAGTAAGAAATCGACATAACCAACATAGAAGCGAAAATAAAATTAAAAAGGATCCTTACAGGTAACATGAATCACATGAGTGCCACGTATTAGGGATGTGAGTAGTTGTTCAACATGCTTGTTGTATATATATGGAGATATAAATGAAATTGCGTAAGTTATATATGGTGATGTCCGCCTGTGCTTTAGTGGGTTTATCTGGCATCAGTGCGGCAAATGCGGCTGGCACAACAGATAAAGGTAAGATTGAGTTTGACGGAGAAGTGATCGCTTCTACCTGTGATGTCAAACTGGACGGAACTGAAGCCGACGGTATTGTTACGCTGGAGAAAGTATCAACCACAGGGATCGCCGGTGTCGGGACCACGGCATTACCGAAGGCATTTAAAATTTCGGTTACGGGTTGTTCGGATGATAAAGCTATCATCGGTGTGACTTTTGCCCCTGCCACTGGCGCGGCAGATAGCAACGGCAACCTGGCGAACGAAGATACGGCAACAACGCCGACGAAGGTAAGTTTACAACTGGTCGATGCAGGTCAACCTATTAATTTAAATGGCGATCAGAGCAAAGGCTCGAAATTTACACTTGTGAGTGGTGCGGGTTCGCTGACGTATATGGTGCAGTATTACAGTAACGATGCTGCGCCAACTGTCGGTAAAGTGACTGCAAATGCGACCTACCAACTGGCGTACAACTAATTAAACCCTCAGAGTGCTGTTAACAGACGGTCGTTACTGGATTAATTGAATGAAATGGTTTAAATATTTTTCTCAACTGTCATTATCAATGACACTGCTTTGTTTCAGCACTCTGTCTTTTGCGGGTCTGGTATTAGACGGGACACGAGTCATTTATCCTTCTGGTGAAAGCGAAGTTACGCTACAAATGAAAAACACGGGCAGCCAACCCGTACTGGCGCAAAGCTGGATCGATAACGGCGAAAAAAATGTGAGTCCGGATAAAGTCGCTTCTGTCTTTGTCGTAACGCCGCCAATAAACAGAGTCAATCCAGGGAAAGGGCAGACATTAAGAATTGGGTTGATTGCAGAGAATACGCTGCCACAGGATAAAGAGTCTGCTTTTTATTTGAATGTTCTGGCGATCCCGGCAAAGCCAAAGGATTCGATAAATGCCAGCGAAGTTAATATTGCGTTTAAAACGCGAATTAAATTATTTTACCGTCCGGTTTCATTGAAGGGCAGCGCGAATGACGCCCCAGATTTATTACGCTGGAGTATTAACGGCAACGGCGTCACGGCGACAAACCCGACGCCTTACTATGTTACGTTAGCTGAGGTGGCGTATACCTCAGGTGGGAAGAAATATGTCGCGCCTGCGCAAATGATCTCACCAGGGGGGGCCGGAGATTTTCATTTCAACGGCGTGAGTCAGGTTAACAGTATGGATTCCATTGAATATTCGTCAATCAATGATTTTGGTGGTCAGAATAAATATAAAGTAAAAAAATAATTTCTAACTCCGGCGAACCTATTATGCGCTTATTATATGTCCTGTGTTGCGTTAATATTGTGCTCCCTCTGCAATTTGCTGTCGCCGGAGTGACAGAATCCTCTTCGACAGAGTCGTCCGGTAATTATGAGTTCAATGACGCCTTTGTGAATCGTTCAGGTGCAAACACAATTGATTTACAACGCTTTGCAAATGGTACCAACGTGTTGCCGGGTACCTATAAAATCATTGTCACCTTAAATACCGAAAAATTAACGATCGCCGACGTCGAGTTCCGCACGGGTGAGAATAAAAGCGTTGACGCCTGTATTCCGGCAAAAGTGTTCGAACTTATTGAATTTAAAAAAGAGCAGATTAAATTCACACAGTGGGACGTTCTGGTCGACAGTAAAAAATGCACTCGTATTCAGGATATTATTCCACAAGCGACTCAGGAATTTGACAGTGAGGCGCAGCAATTAAACCTTTCTATCCCGCAGGTTTATATCAATAAACTTCCTCGCGGTTCTGTTCCCTCATCAATGTGGGACAGCGGTATTCCCGCTCTGATGCTGGGATACAACATGAATGGCTATGAGTCGAAAAACAACAATTACGAGTCGAAATCCTTTTATGCCTCCATCGATAGCGGCCTGAACATCGGTGGATGGTATCTTCGCCATAATGGTTCCTGGAACTGGACACAGGAACAGGGCGGGAAATACAGCGTACTGAATACCTATGTTCAGCGTGATGTTCCGGTCATCATGGGACGAATGTCTGCGGGTCAACTGAATACCAGCGGACAATTATTTGACACCGTGCCCGTGACGGGCGCAGAAGTGGCAAGCGATGAGCGTATGCTGCCGCAATCACAGCGTGGCTATGCGCCAGAAATACGCGGCGTCGCGAAAACCAATGCGAAAGTTACGATTAAACAGAACGGTCAACGAATTTATGAAACAACCGTTTCTCCCGGCGCGTTTGTGATTAGCGATCTCTACCCAACCGGCTATGGTGGCAATCTGGATGTGACCATTGAAGAAGCGGATGGAACGCAGCAAAATTTTTCGATTCCCTATTCTTCGGTATCGCAATTGCTGCGTCCTGGCAGTGTTCACTACAGCTTCAGCGCCGGGAAATTACGCAACGACAGCGTTCCGAGCGATCCTTCACTTCTTGAAGCGACGTGGCAACAGGGTTTTACGAACCGGCTGACGGGCTATACGGGCGTGCAGACAAACCAGGATTATCAGGCGGTAAAAGTCGGGCTGGCGCTGGGATTTCCCATCGGCGCCGTGGCTTTTGATGTCACGCAGTCCAAAACGCAGCTTCCCGGTCGTGACGATATGTCAGGGCAGAGTTACCAGCTTAGCTACAGCAAGTTGATCGCTGAAACCAACAGTAATATCACCCTGGCGGCCTATCGTTTTTCCAGCAGTGGCTATATGGACTATTTAACGGCGATGCAAACCCGGGATGATATCCAGCATGGCAACGATGGCAATCAGGTACAGCGCCAGAAGAACCGTTTTACGTTAAATATCAGCCAGGGATTGGAGGACGGCTGGGGGCAGCTATACGTCAGTGCGACGATGGAAAACTACTGGAATAAAGGATCGGTAGAGCGGCAATATCAGATTGGCTATTCCAATAGCTATAAATGGCTTAACTATAGCCTGAACGTCAGTCGTAGCCAGGATGAATGGGGCAAATCGCAAACCAGCTATTATCTGAATTTCTCTTTCCCATTGTGGGAAAATCAAGACATGGGAACGTATGCGCCACAGCTCAGCATGAACTACAACCACGATTCCGACGGCGGTTCCTCGGAACAGGCCACCTTATCGGGCACCCTGGGGGCGCAAAACCAGTATACCTACTCTGTCAGCGGCAGCCACGATGACAACTCAGGATCCCGCACTGACGTGGGCGGAACCTATAAAAGTAGTCTCGCTGCACTGTCGGCGTCGTACAGCCAGGGTCGTGACTATCACAGTGCTTCAGTAGGGATGACCGGCACGCTGGTCGCCCACTCAGGTGGGATCACACTCTCACCGTATACGGGTGATACGTTCACTCTGGTGGAGGCAAAAGGGGCAGAAGGGGCAGCGATACCGTCTTATCCGGGGGTGACGATTGACCGCTTTGGCTATGCATTGTTTCCCGCAACCAACCCGTATCAGTTATCTGATGTCGTGATTGACCCGAAAGGGATCTCGGAAAACACGGAACTGGAAAACACCTCGCAAAAAATCGTCCCGCGCTTTGGCGCCGTTGTGAAAGCCAAATTTGATGCTCGCAGGGGGCGGCCAGTTTTAATTCATGCTGACCATGCCGGTCAGACGCTGCCGTTTGGCGCTGACGTTTTTGATGATAACGGTGTTAGCGTTGGGGTGGTGTCGCAGGGTAGCCTGATTTATGCCCGCGTGCCGAATGATAAAGGCACATTGCATATTAAATGGGGTGATGATGCAGATGAGCAGTGCAGCGTTAGTTACGCCCTTGCACCAGAATCGGAAAGCACGAAGAAAACGGCCATGAAGCAATTTGCGGAAAGTTGCCGGTGAGTTCAACCGAACATAGAGCTGAAAATAAACATGTCAAAAGCATTCTGCCAGATTACCGTTTTACTGCTGATCTTCTTTAGTATTCCGGGGCATACTGCTTGCCGGGTTCCGAATGGCGCTTCAAAATATACCTATACACTAAGTACGACTCTCGATATCCCCTCTGATGCCAGCCTTGGGCCAATAGGCAATGTGATTAATATCCCTGACGGGCCTGCAACAAGCGTTGGATGTGATCCTGGCGCCTCCTATGGGTATCTTGCATTTGGCAGCACACAATCTCAGTCGAATACTAAAGATGTTTACAAAACAAATGTTTCCGGTATTGGAATAAAGGTTTGGGACGATGCCTTTAGTCCAACTACTATAATCGGGAACTCGGGAACAAAATGGTACACTGGCCCGAATACGACTCTTTCATGGTCAGGCTCCTGGGCTATTAATCATCTGAAAATGCAGTTTTATGTTATTGGACCTGTCGCCCCTGGCAATGTCACCTTATCAACCCCCTTTGTTAAAGGTTGGATATCAAACAACCCAACCTCAGGAGGTATTGTTTTCAGTCAATTGACTATAACGGGAAGTGCTCGCATTAATGTGCCAGCATGCGATATTGATGAGGCGTTAACTCCAGGTACCGTAGAGTTGCATGCTATTAATATGACCGCACTGCCTCACCAGGGGGATGTTGGGAATAATGTGTATTTTAGCATTGGCCTTAAATGTCTCACGGCAACCTCTATCACTATGACACTGACCGATCCCAACGGTGGTGACCCGGCAAACGGGGTGGTCTTTAACGACGCCGGTTCTGGAATGGCGAAAAACGTCGGCGTACAGGTCTTGTCGGCGAGAGAGGGCGGCACAACGCCGCAGCCCGTTCACCTGAATGAGTCTTTTACGGTAGGTCAGGCGAATGAAGGGCAGTACACCATTCCCATGGTTGCGCGCTATTACCGAACCTCGGATGAGGCAATCGTCGGCGGAAAGGTTTCGGCTTCTGTTGTGTATGAACTGTCCTATCAGTAACGGCAAAATACCGACAAACCGCGGGCGCAGCATGTGTCCGCGGTCTGCTTAACACTCCTTCCGCGCAGTACACTCTCAGCTTCTTTTGTTATCCTTGCCGAATCCACTCTTGAAACGTTATTATGACATTTTTTCATCACCTGAAATATGTTCATTAAAAAAAGATAAAACACTTCCTGATTATAATTTTATATTCCTTGTCTGGCTCAGTGTTTTAATTATACAAAATAATGGCTGCATTGTGGATTAAAATAGTTAAATAAGTAGTGCGACATCGGACTGGTCCTGGATTGCTGGCGTGTTTTTGCTCATTATAATGTCATTGTGTTTCTGCAGTTATTTTATTTCAGTGATTCTTTATAATCTGTAGGCTCAGCGGATAATTTTAATTAGGCCATTAGCGATGAGTATCTATGACAGCGAATAAACGTATTGTTAACGGTGTGGTGAGATATTCATCGCACGGGATAATCCTGGTGGTCATGGCATTACTGTTATCGATTCTACCCAGAGATGCCAGTGCGAAATACACCACTTCATGTGTTAAAGGCAGCGATCTGCTTATCACACCCGGTAATATCGTAATAACGCCGGATGATACCTCCGCTTACCCGGTGGGTTCACTTATCGGTGGGCCTTACTCTGCCAGTGTCACTGCATTTACCTTTACCGGGCAACAATGCTCTGTGGGCAGCGGGTCATCAACTTGGGCGGAATCCAGCGGCAATCCTGCGGTTGGAACCTATACCGCGCCGGAAGGTAATTTACCGGTCTATTCTCTGACTGGTGTTCCGGGAATAGGTCTGGCAATGGCTGTCGCAGATCCAAACAATCCCTGGCAGGGTCTCCAGCAAAATCCGACAAAAGCGCTTTGGGCTGATAACCATGCTATATGGTATGGCGTTCTGGGCGTGAGATATAAGCTTTATATTGTCACTACTGGCTCATTGACCACGGGAAATTTTACGTTGCCAAAGACGAACTTCGGGAATATCTGTCTATCATCCTCCCAGACGAGTGATACACACGATATCTGTCCCTCTGTGGGCTACAACGCGTTTACTATTTCCATTAAACCTGGCGGCTGCGATATTAATCCCGAAACGCCGTCAACCATCCATTTAAATCGCATTAATGCCAATGAACTGCCTAAAAAAGGCGATGTCGGTAAAAACGTGACGTTCAATCTCAGTCTCAAATGTAACGCCGCCACTACCATCACAATGACACTGACCGACCCCAATGGTGGTGACCCGGCAAACGGCGTGGTGTTTAACGATACGGGGGACGGACTGGCGCAACACGTAGGCGTACAAATCTTATCGGTCAAAGACGGTGGGAAAATACCGCGAACGGTGCAGCTCAACCAGTCCTTCAGAGTGGGACAGGCGTCAGAAGGGCAGTACACCATTCCTATGGCTGCGCGCTATTACCGCACGTCGGATGAGGCGATTGTGGGCGGGAAGATCTCGGCTTCGGTGATTTACGAACTGTCCTATCAATAACGGTCATCTGCGTAAAAAGCAGCGGGCGCATCATGCGCCCGCGAACAATCAGTTTCCGAGACCTTTCCCGGCGTCCTTCTCTTCAATCAGCTCGATTTTGTAACCGTCCGGATCTTCAACAAAAGCGATCACGGTAGTGCCGCCTTTAACCGGACCGGCTTCACGAGTGACGTTACCGCCACTCTGACGAATACGCTCACAGGCTTCAGCCGCGTTGTCGACGCTCAGGGCGATATGCCCATACGCCGTACCCAGCTCGTATTTGTCGACGCCCCAGTTATAGGTCAGTTCAATCACCGCTTCATCACTTTCTTCACCGTAACCGACAAACGCCAGAGAGTATTTGTATTCGGTATTTTCGCTGGTACGCAGCAGCTTCATGCCCAGAACGTTAGTGTAAAAATCAATGGAGCGTTGCAGATCGCCAACGCGCAGCATCGTATGAAGTAAACGCATGTTTTGTCCCCTTAAAAAATGGTCAATACATTCAAAATGTTGTTTTAGTATAGCGGCGTTTTTACGCCGCTATCAATGAAGGAATGCCGATGGAGGGGATCAGAGCGTCGGGTAATCGGTATAGCCTTCCGCACCGCCGCCGTAGAAACTTTCACTGCGTTGCGGATTGAGTTCAGCTTTACGTTGCAGACGCACCACCAGATCCGGGTTAGCGATATAATCACGACCAAACGCGGCGGCATCGATCAGACCCTTCTCAATTAAGCTCTCTGCTTTTTCTGGCGTATAGGCGCCGGCACCGATAATCGGACCGTGGAAACGGGCGCGTACTTTTTCACGGAACGCGTCGGTATACGGCTTGCCGCCTGCCCAGTCTGGTTCAGACATATGCAGATAGGCGATGCCGCGTTTACCCAGTTCCTCAATCAGATACAGCGCGTCGGTTTCTTCGTTCGGACCATTGTCGACATTCTGGAAGGTGCCAACAGGTGAAACGCGAATCCCGATACGGTCCGCACCCCATTCCTTAATACCCGCATCGACCACTTCCAGCACCAGGCGCGCGCGATTCTCCACGCTACCGCCGTACTGATCGGTACGATGGTTAGAAGAAGGGGAAAGGAACTGGTGCAGCAGATAACCGTGGGCGGAGTGCAGTTCAACCAGATCAAAACCGGCTTCACGCGCATTGGCGATCGCCTGGCGGAAATCATTGACGATTCCCGGGATCTCTTCAGTTTCCAGCGCGCGGGGCATTGAGGTATCCACACGGATTGCCTGACCATTTTCATCACGCAGGGAAGTACGGGTACCGGCGCTGATAGCGGATGCGGACACCGGCTGCTGGCCGCCCGGTTGCAGGCTGGAGTGAGAAATACGGCCTGTGTGCCATAACTGAACGGCGATATGGCCGTTTTCAGCATGAACACCGGCGGTGATTTTCTTCCACGCGGCGATCTGCTCATCACTGTGCAGACCCGGCGCGCCAGCGTAACCCTTCGCCTGTGCGGAAATTTGCGTCGCTTCGCTGATGATCAGACCCGCGCTGGCGCGTTGGCGATAATATTCGGCCATTAACGGAGTCGGGATGTCGCCAGGCTCAATGCTGCGCAGGCGCGTCAGCGGGGCCATGAAAATACGGTTTGGTGCGGTGATCGCGCCCACTTTCAGTGGGGTAAACAGTTTATCAGATGACATAATGTTTTCCGTTATGAATAGACCGGTCGTCTAGTGAGAGATTAAATAAAACGCCTGTTAAACATCAGGCGTTGCAATGATATTTTTTACGTGCGCCAGCGCATTTTCCAGCGGGGTGGCGCTACGCGAAATTTTGGCCTGCAGGTTCGCCCCCAGCCATAGCGCATACAGAATTTGCGCCTGTTGCAGCGGTTCTCCTGCAAACGTCAAACAATGACTGTCACGACCTTTTTCCAGCGCTTGCGCCAGGATGAGCATAATCTTCCCGGCTCCCTGGTCCATCGCGGTGCGCATATCTTCCGACAGGTCGCACACCTCGGCGGAAAGTTTAACCGTCAGGCAGCCGCTGATGATCCCTTGCTGGCAAAACTGATTCAGGGTTTCCTGATAATAAGCCAGAATGCGATCGCGATAATTGCCCGGACCCGTGTCAAAATGCACCGCCAGCCGCTGATGATAACCGGCGAAATGCCGTTCCAGCATGGCGACGCCAAAGGCTTCTTTTGAGCGAAAGTAGTGATAAAACGATCCTTTCGGCACCCCGGCGGTTTTGAGTAACTCGCTCAGCCCCATACCGGTAAAGCCTCGCTGCATGCAAAGATGCTCACCGGTAGCCAGTAAGTGTTCGCGGGTATCGTATTCAGTTTGCTTGTTCATGGCAGGGAGTGTAATAGACCAGTCGGTCTAATGCAAGTCAGGTTGCCAGAAATCGTGTTTACGTCTTCAATAGAGTGAAGACCTAATGAAGAGGAAAGGGCGTGGCAGAGCAGTTAGAGTTTTTCCCCGTTCAGAGCCCGTGTCGGGGAATTTGCCAGTCAGATGAGCGCGGTTTTTGCCGGGGATGCCTGCGCAGCCGGGATGAGCGGTTCAACTGGCAAAATATGAGCGACGCGCAAAAACAAGATGTGCTGCGGTTATGCCGCCAGCGTCTGCTGCGTAAATTACGCGCAAATAAACCCGCCGCGCCAGAAGAACCTCAACAGCCTTCACTCTTTTAAGCCACTAATTGTATATACTCGCTGTAATTTACTTCATGAGGAAGCAGTTATGGTTCAGCGTATTACTCTTGCGCCACAAGGCCCGGAATTCTCCCGCTTTGTCATGGGATACTGGCGACTGATGGACTGGAATATGTCCCCCCAGGAGCTGGTGAACTTTATTGAAGAACACCTGGATTTAGGTGTCACGACCGTGGACCATGCGGATATTTACGGTGGCTATCTGTGCGAGGCCGCCTTTGGCGAAGCGCTGAAACTGGCTCCTCATCTGCGTGAGCGGATGCAGATCGTCACCAAATGCGGGATCGCCACCACCGCCCGTGCGGAAAACGCGCTGGGCCACTACATCACCGACCGCGATCATATTGTGAAAAGCGCGGAACAGTCGTTGACCAATCTGGCGACCGACCATCTGGATCTGCTGCTGATCCACCGCCCGGACCCGCTGATGGATGCTGATGAGGTCGCCGAAGCCTTCAAACACCTGCATCAGAGCGGAAAAGTACGCCACTTCGGCGTTTCCAACTTTACGCCTGCGCAGTTTACGCTACTGCAATCGCGCCTTCCGTTCACGCTGGCGACCAACCAGGTGGAGATCTCTCCGGTTCACCAACCGCTGCTGTTAGACGGCACGCTCGATCAGCTTCAACAACTGCGTATTCGCCCGATGGCCTGGTCCTGTCTCGGCGGCGGGCGCCTGTTCAATGACGATGCGTTCCAGCCGCTGCGTAATGAGCTGGCGGTCATTGCACAAGAACTGAACGCCTCTTCCATTGAGCAGGTGGTTTACGCCTGGATCCTGCGTCTGCCGTCGCAGCCGCTGCCGATCATTGGTTCTGGTAAAATCGAACGTGTGCGCGCAGCGGTGGAAGCGGAGTCTCTGAAAATGAGTCGTCAGCAGTGGTTCCGTATCCGTAAAGCCGCGCTGGGTTACGACGTACCGTAAGCGTAAAATCGCGGATCTCCGTTCAAAATGGCGTCACTGGTTTACACTTAACCGACATACATACCGAACGGAGGTCCTATGAAGCGATTGAGTCTGGCTGTGTTAACCCTGTTAGCCTGTGCGGGCGCGCAAGCCGCCAGTGAGACAGTGGAGATGAATCTGGTTACCTCGCAAGGTGTCGGGCAGTCCATCGGGGAGGTGACTATTGCGGAAACCGGGAATGGGCTGGAGTTTACGCCGGATCTAAAAGCGCTGCCGCCGGGAGAGCATGGTTTTCATATCCATGCCAACGGCAGCTGTCAGCCAGCCATTAAAGATGGTAAAGCGTCTGCTGCTGAGTCTGCGGGCGGACATTTTGACCCGCACAAAACCGGTAAACATGCCGGGCCGGATGGCGAAGGGCATCTTGGCGATCTGCCCGTGCTGGTGGTGAATAACGAAGGTAAAGCCATTGTTCCTGTCACAGCAACGCGCCTGAAATCCCTTAACGACATCAAAGACAAAGCGCTGATGATCCACGTCGGTGGCGATAATATGTCCGATCAGCCCAAACCCCTGGGCGGCGGTGGGGCACGCTTCGCTTGTGGCGTGATCAAGTAATCAGGATGTCAACGACCCCTCTGGCGGCGCTTGTTCCAGCTGAGAAAGCGAACAATACAGTCGCCAGACGATCGCCGCCAGCTCTTGCGCGGCGGGTTGATGATGGTGCGACAGCGTCTGACAAATCCGCAGGAGTTCAGCCAGCGTCGTGGCAAGCGGTCGTTGCTGGACGCCGCGTTCGCTCATCACGTCATGCAGTAAGGCAATACAGATGTCCCTGACCTGCGACAGCGGGTCAGAACGCGACTCCCAGCCGCGAAGCTGCCAGACGACGTGCGAACAGTTGAGCAACACCACGCCCCAGCGCAGCAGCCAACGCCGTGCCAGCGCATCCTGACTGTTGCTTAACTGACTGATATGGTGATAGGTCAGCGACTCGTACTCGTTTTCACTGTACGTCGGATAACGACTCAACTGATCGACAAAGCTCCTGCGCAGCGCCCGAATATGACGGCGGCTTTTGCGTGCATCCGATCCGGGACGCAATATTGCGAAGGCCAGCCATGACAGCGCCACGCCGACAATCTTCGCCGTATTGTCATTCAGAAAATCGGCAAAGTCATAGACCGGTGGATTGGTCACGGCGATAAACGACCCCATAAAGACAATCAGTTGTCCCCATAGCCCCGCCAGTTTTGGCATCTGCAATTTCAATAATTGCATGGTGGTCAGCAAGGGGAACAAAAACAGCAAGAACTCCCAGAGGTCGCTAATCTGGACCATCAGGCCGAACTTGACCACAAAACTGAACAGCGAGAGCAACACCAGCGTGCGCATCAACAAGGTCAATGATTTAAACGGCGCGGCAACGGCGGAGTAGAGCACACAACTGATGGCCGCCAGCGTTAACGCTCCCGAACCCGACTCCCATTGTGACGTAATACTCCAGGCGCCAATGACCATCAGCGTGACGAAGGTGCGCAGGCCGCTCCAGAGGGCTTCAGCATTATCGGTGTGCCGCGCCAGCGCAGGGGTTCGCGGGATGTTAACTGTGGTTAGCGGCCCGCCATTTTCGATCACGCGTAACTGGTGACTGGTGCGCAGATAGAGGCGGCAGAAGTAGCGTAACCGCTGCCAGAAGGCGACGTGACGATAGTCGCTCGCGTCGGTGGGGGCAAGTGGCGCAATAATCCGCGCTACGGCATAGCTGTCGGTCTGTGAACGGGCCAGCGCCGCCAGAAGTTGGTCAATGATCTCCCGCACAGGGGCCGGTGGATTGGGCCAGTTCAGCAACATTCTGCGTAAACTCGAGATGACGCTGGTGAGGCGCAGTTGATTATGCAAAAGGGCGTTCAGCAGCGCATTCTGTCGACGGAAACGGTAATGACTCCAGAATGCCTGAATACGCAGTAAATTCATCGTCAAAATTTGTCCGATCACCCCTTCGTGCGCAGAGCGAATGGCGTCGGTCGTCTCGGGTTGCCACAGCAGGCTGGCGTGTTCCAGCAAGCGCGCATGCATGTTCTTCAGCGCGGTCAGTAGCGCAGTGCCATCGGAGGTGCTGGGCAAAATCATCATCATCGTGCCGCCGCAGAGGATCCCGACAATCACTTCACAGACGCGCGCCTGCGCGATATCCCAGAGTTGAGTGATGTCGACAATGTTCACCATCGGGAAGGCAATAATGGCAGCGGTGTAACCTGCGAGCTGGAAGGCATAGGCCACGTTATTGGTAAACTGCGCGCAGGCCCAGGTACAAAAACCAATCCAGGCGGACATGCTCAACAGAAACAGCCACGGTTCGTTGAGGGTATGCCCGGCGAGAATTAACGCTGCAGTCGCCCCCAGCAGACTTCCCGCAATGCGTCCAAGACTTTTACTGATCACACCGCCGACGGTGGGAAAACTGACCACGGCGGCAGAGGTCATGGCCCAGTACGGTTCATCCAGATTGAGATAGTAGGCAAACGTCAGCGCCAGGCACATCGCGAGGGTATTACGCAGGGCATAGCGCCACTGCCCGGCAGTCGCTTTCAGCCACGGCGTATTGCTCAGAGACACGTGCAGACGCTTCATTTATTTACCGATTGCCACGCTACAGGTCGTGCCGGAAACCAGCGTCACGTCACGCGGAACCTGGTCAAATTCGATACGTACCGGAACGCGCTGCGCCAGACGGACCCAGGGCACGTTGGGCTTGATATCCGGCACCAGTCCGGAATCGCTCTCGACGCTTTGGTCGTAAATGGCACGGCCAATGCTGGATACGTGACCCTGTAACTTAATGTTACCACTATAAAGCGTAATCTGGGCAGGCGCGCCTTCGCGGATATGACGCAGCTTGGTTTCTTCAAAATAGCCCATCACATAGAAGGAGTGGCTATCCACCAGGGCAAACAACGGCTGACCGGTGGTGGCGAAGTCACCAGTACGCGTCGACAGATTGGTGATCCAACCGGAGACCGGAGCGCGGACATCCGTCTGCGCCAGTTGCCACTGCGCCTGTCTGAGCGTCGCCTGGGCGACGTCTACGCTTGCCTGCATCGCTTTCACATTCAGATTAGCGGTATCTAACTCTTCTGCGGAGATAACGTTCTGCGACAAATGACGACGACGGTTGGCTTCATTGTTGGCTTCCGCCAGCTCCGATTGCGCTTTAGCCAGTTGCGCCTGCGCATTGAGTTCGGCGATATGAAAAGGGGTCTTATCGATACGAAAAAGCAGATCGCCGGCGTTGACGAACTGGTTATCTTTTACCGGAAGATCGACAATAGCGCCTGACACCTGCGGCGTTACGCTGACCTGTTCGGCGCGCACTTTCCCGTCACGTGTCCAGGGGGATTGCATGTAATAATTCCACATAAACCATCCCGCCAGGACGGCAAGGGCAGCAACCACAATGGTGGAGAAATATTTCAGTGTTTTCAGCGTCATAATTACCACGCAACCAATAAAAGAAGACCCGAACAGACGCAGAGAGCAAAAATTGACAGATCCATCAATAAAGGATGCCAGATTTCACCGGAGTAAATACGTTCGCGCAGCAGGCAATGGATGAAAAGCCAGAGGAGAAATCCCAGCGCAAAGGCCTTGAACAGCGGCGGGAAGTAAACAGATGCGCCAATCACTAAGTCCTGTAAGGGCATCCCTGTTGTATTGAGTGCGGAGGTCACAAGCAATAGTCCTTTGCGTCAGGCTACGTTTATCCAGGTTTAGCAAAAACCGGTACGAAGCGTGCTTTTTTCGCGTAATGTCTGAAAAATATGTCTGGCGGTAACCAAATGCAGCAATACATTTGTTTTAGCAATACAATTGCTGCACACTATTCTAAAATCAGTATAATATCTTAGCAAGCTAATTATAAGGAGATGAAATTGGAATCGCCATTAGGTTCTGATCTGGCACGGTTGGTGCGCATTTGGCGTGCTTTGATAGACCACCGTCTTAAGCCTCTGGAATTGACGCAGACGCACTGGGTTACGCTGCATAATATTCATCAACTGCCACCGGATCAATCACAGATACAACTGGCAAAAGCGATTGGCATCGAACAGCCGTCACTGGTACGTACGCTGGATCAGCTCGAAGAGAAAGGGCTTATTTCGCGTCAGACCTGTGTCAGCGATCGCCGGGCCAAGCGGATTAAACTCACGGAAAAGGCAGAGCCGCTGATTGCTGATATGGAAGCGGTTATCAACAAAACGCGTGGTGAAATTCTGGAAGGGATTTCTGCGCAGGAAATTGACCTGCTGATTAAACTGATCACCCGACTTGAACACAATATCATTGAGCTACAGTCGCACGATTAATGTCATGAAACGTGTGGTCAGATCCTGACCACACGTTAATTCACTTAGCGCGGAGAAACGGTAACCTGACGACCGTTGCTGGCCAGTACGACACGCTGTCCCGCAGAGAAACGCGTATCCCCTTGTTTCTGAACAACCATGATGGTGTTGCCATCATCCTTACGGATTTCCAGCTCAACGCCCTGTGTTTTGTTCATCGCACCCTGTACGCCTTGTCCGGCAACGCCACCCGCGACAGCACCCGCCGCCGTTGCCAGAGAACGACCGGTACCACCACCAACAGTGTTACCCAGGAAGCCACCGAGCACAGCGCCACCAATGGCGCCGATCACGTTATCATTATCACCGGCCTGAATTTTTACCGGACGCACGTTTACAATCGTCCCGTAGGTAACGTTCTGAACCTGCTTCGCTTCAGAAGCGGTATAGACATCGCCTGAAAGGCTATCCGTGTTGGCACAACCCACTAAAGACAAGCCAGCCAGTGAAACGATCAGTACACGTTTAATCATTTAAAAATCTCCTGTTCACCATGAAACGCTACCCAAGCATCCCTCATGGTCAAATTATATGGCATTTGCGCGTTTAAGGTCACATGTTCTGTCTGAATGATACAGAAATCATAATAACAGGCAGCTTAACCAACTTTAAACGAACTATTCAGTGAATTTATTAAATCAGCACGGCGAGGGCGCTTTCGGGAAAAACGTGAATGAAGCGTAGCATTGACTGCGCGTTTATGATGGAGTGTTGACGCAAAGTCATGCTTAAAAAGGAACATGTATGAAATCGGGCCGTTATATTGGCGTGATGTCAGGCACCAGCCTTGATGGTGTCGATGTCGTACTGGCGACGATAGATGACACGATGGTGGCCCAACAGGGGAGCCTCAGCTGGCCGATGCCGGTTTCCCTTAAACAGGCGATTCTCGATATTTGCCAGGGGCAATCTCTGACGCTTTCCCAGTTGGGTCAGCTGGATGTTCGGTTGGGCAAGCTGTTTGCTGAGGCGGTCAACGCGCTACTGGCGCAGGAAAAATTGCGTCCGCAAGACATTATCGCTATTGGTTGCCACGGGCAAACGGTGTGGCATGAACCCACCGGCGCGGCGCCGCATACGCTACAGATCGGCGATAACAATCAGATTGTGGCGCATACCGGTATCACGGTAGTCGGCGACTTCCGCCGTCGTGATATTGCGCTGGGCGGACAGGGCGCGCCGTTGGTACCTGCATTTCATCAGGCGCTGCTCGCGCATCCGACTGAGCGAAGAATGGTGCTCAATATTGGCGGCATCGCCAATCTGTCGCTGTTGATTCCGGGGCAGCCCGTGCGTGGATACGACACCGGGCCCGGCAATATGCTGATGGATGCCTGGATCTGGCGGAAGTGCGGCAAACCCTATGATAAAGATGCGCAATGGGCCTGCGGTGGGACGGTGATTATTCCGTTGCTACAAAATATGCTCAGCGACCCCTGGTTCTCGCTACCCGCGCCGAAAAGTACCGGGCGGGAATACTTCAACTACGGCTGGATCGAACGCCAACTGGCGGCGTTCCCGGGGATCGCGCCGCGCGATGTTCAGGCGACGCTGACGGAGCTGACGGCGGTCACCATCGCCGAACAGGTGCTATTGAGCGGGGGCTGCGAACGTCTGATGGTCTGCGGTGGCGGCAGTCGTAACCCTTTGTTAATGACCCGACTGGCGGGGCTGCTGCCGGGAACGGAAGTGACGACCACCGATGAGGCCGGGATCAGCGGCGATGATATGGAAGCGTTGGCATTTGCCTGGCTGGCATGGCGCACGCTGGCCGGTCTTCCGGGCAATTTACCGTCGGTGACCGGCGCCTGTGAAGCAAGCATTCTGGGCGCGGTGTTTCCTGCCAACCCACGAACTCAGAGTTAACTGAATTTTTCTTTCGTCTTCTGCCGTTACACTGTGGAGATTAAGGAGGGTGAATTCACCCTCCCGGACCAGGAAAGTCTTCAGGATACGTCTATGAAAAAACTGCTACTCATCTGTTTCCCGCTTATGCTCTCTGGTTGTAGCGTCTACAACCAGTTTGTTGAACGTATGCAAACGGACACACTGGAATACCAGTGTGATGAAAAACCGCTGACGGTAAAATTGAATAATACCCGTCAGGAGGTGAATTTTGTTTATGACAATAAACTGCTTAATCTGAAGCAGGGCATCTCGGCGTCAGGCGCGCGCTATACCGACGGAATCTATGTGTTCTGGTCGAAGGGCGACGGAGCGACCGTCTACAAACGTGACCGTATCGTGCTGAATAACTGCCAGTTACAAAACCCGAAGCGTTGAGATTTCCAGCAGGGCGGCGCACAATAGCGCCACCCACTGACAATCCGTAGCGAACCCCATGTCTGATAACGACGAATTGCAGCAAATCGCGCATCTGCGCCGTGAATACACCAAAGGCGGTCTGCGCCGCCGCGATCTTCCCGCTGAGCCGTTAACGCTTTTCGAACGCTGGCTGGCTCAGGCATGTGACGCCAGACTGGCGGATCCCACCGCCATGGTTGTGGCGACCGTTGACGAAAATGGCCAACCGTATCAGCGTATTGTGTTGCTGAAACACTACGATGAAAAAGGGCTGGTGTTCTATACCAACCTCGGCAGCCGTAAAGCGCATCAAATCGAAAAAAATCCTCGCATCAGCCTGCTGTTTCCCTGGCATATGCTGGAACGTCAGGTGATGGTGACGGGGAAAGCCGAACGCTTATCAACGCTGGAAGTGGTGAAGTATTTCCACAGCCGCCCGCGTGACAGCCAGATCGGCGCATGGGTCTCGAAACAGTCCAGCCGTATTTCCGCGCGTGGGATCCTCGAAAGTAAATTCCTCGAATTAAAACAGAAATTCCAGCAAGGCGAAGTGCCGCTGCCCAGTTTCTGGGGCGGATTCCGCGTCAGCATTGAACAGATGGAGTTCTGGCAGGGCGGTGAACACCGACTGCATGACCGCTTTTTATACCAGCGTGAAAATAACGCATGGAAAATTGACCGTCTCGCGCCATAAACCCGGAAAATTGTTGTGTTAAGCGCTAGCGCTGTGTGCGCCAGCGCTTTATTCTATAGAGCTTTCGCGTCTGGCGAAAAGTCGTGTACCGGCAAAGGTGCAGTCGTTTTATACATGGAGATTTTGATGGCAAGCAGTAACTTGATTAAACAATTGCAAGAGCGGGGGCTGGTCGCCCAAGTGACGGACGAGGAAGCGTTAGCAGAGCGACTGGCGCAAGGCCCGATCGCGCTCTATTGCGGCTTCGATCCTACCGCTGACAGCTTGCATTTGGGGCATCTGGTTCCCTTGTTATGCCTGAAACGCTTCCAGCAGGCAGGTCACAAACCTGTGGCGCTGGTCGGTGGCGCGACCGGTCTGATTGGCGACCCGAGCTTTAAAGCCGCCGAGCGTAAACTGAACACCGAAGACACCGTTCAGGAGTGGGTAGACAAAATCCGTAAACAGGTTGCTCCGTTCCTGGATTTCGACTGCGGCGACAACTCCGCTATCGCGGCGAATAACTATGACTGGTTCGGCAACATGAACGTGCTGACCTTCCTGCGTGATATCGGTAAGCATTTCTCTGTAAACCAGATGATCAACAAAGAAGCGGTGAAACAGCGTCTGAACCGTGACGATCAAGGGATCTCCTTCACCGAGTTCTCCTACAACCTGTTACAGGGTTATGACTTTGCCTGCCTGAATAAACTGCATGGCGTGGCGCTGCAAATCGGCGGTTCCGATCAGTGGGGTAACATCACCTCCGGGATCGACCTGACGCGTCGTCTGCATCAGAATCAGGTCTTCGGTCTGACCGTTCCGCTGATCACCAAAGCGGACGGCACCAAGTTCGGGAAAACCGAAGGCGGCGCAGTATGGCTGGATCCGAAGAAAACCAGTCCGTACAAATTCTATCAGTTCTGGATCAACACGGCGGACGCCGACGTGTATCGCTTCCTGAAGTTCTTCACCTTCATGGACATTGAAGAGATCAATGCGCTGGAAGAAGAAGACAAGAACAGCGGTAAAGCGCCGCGTGCGCAGTACGTGCTGGCCGAGCAGGTCACGCGTCTGGTGCATGGCGAAGAGGGCCTTATCGCGGCAAAACGCATCACCGAGAGCCTGTTCAACGGTACGCTGAGCGATTTGAGCGAAGCGGACTTCGAACAACTGGCGCAGGACGGTGTGCCGATGGTGGAGATGGAAAAAGGCGCTGACCTGATGCAGGCGCTGGTGGATTCCGAACTGCAGCCGTCTCGTGGTCAGGCGCGTAAGACTATTGCGTCAAACGCGATCACTATTAACGGCGAGAAGCAGTCGGATCCGGAGTACACCTTCGTCGAAGGCGATCGTCTGTATGGCCGCTACACGCTGCTGCGTCGCGGTAAGAAGAATTACTGTCTGGTGTGCTGGAAGTAATCGAAAGTTAGCAGGGGCGTGGGAAACCACGCCCCTTTATTTTTTCAGGGTTGTGGTAAGCAAAAAATGAAGAATATCCTCGCCATTCAGTCCCACGTTGTTTTTGGACATGCTGGCAATAGCGCCGCGGAGTTTCCGATGCGCCGCCTTGGTGCCAACGTCTGGCCCCTCAACACGGTTCAATTCTCTAATCACACGCAATACGGCAAATGGACGGGCTGCGTCATGCCGCCCTCGCATCTGACGGAGATTGTGCAGGGCATTGCCGATATCGATCAGCTGAAGCGCTGTGATGCGGTGCTGAGCGGTTATCTGGGGTCTGCCGAGCAGGGCGAGCATATTCTGGGGATCGTGCGTCAGGTGAAAGCGGCCAACCCGGCGGCGAAATATTTTTGTGACCCGGTGATGGGACATCCGGAAAAGGGGTGCATTGTCGCGCCTGGCGTCGCCGAGTTTCATGTTCGCCACGCGTTACCCGCCAGCGACATCATCGCCCCAAATCTGATTGAGCTGGAAATTCTCTGTGAACACGCGGTGAGCAATGTGGACGAAGCGGTTGCCGCCGCCCGCGAGCTCATTGCGCAGGGGCCGGAGATTGTGCTGGTCAAACACCTGGCGCGAGCGGGTTACAGCCAGGATCGTTTTGAAATGCTGCTGGTTACTGCCGATGACGCCTGGCACATCAGTCGTCCGCTGGTGGATTTCGGCGCCCGCCAGCCGGTCGGCGTGGGCGATGTCACCAGTGGCTTGCTGTTAGTGAAGTTGCTGCAGGGAGCGACAATCCAGCAGGCGCTGGAACATGTGACGGCGGCGGTGTATGAAATTATGATTGCCACCAAAGCAATGCAGGAATATGAACTGCAGGTGGTGGCGGCGCAGGATCGTATCGCTCAACCAGACCATTACTTTAGCGCCACACAGCTTTGACTTGCCTGCCGGAGGCGGCGTTGACCGCCGCCATCCGGTCTGATTCGCTTACTGTATTCCTTCCGCCTTCAGCGCTGCCGCAACGCCCGGACGCTCAGCCATTCGCTTCATATACGCCGCAATATGGTCTAACCCGTCCATATTGAGTTTTACCGCATACGCCCAGCGCAGCACGGTGAAAAGGTAGGCATCGGCGATAGTGAAACGCGAGCCACAAATCCATTGTCCCTCTTTGAGCGCGGCATCAACGTACTGCATTTTCTTCTCAAGAAGCGCACGAACGGTCGGTTTGTACTCTTCTGGAGTGTCAGGGCGAAACAGCGGCGTGAAGCCTTTATGTAGCTCAGTCGCAATGTAGTTAAGCCACTCCAGCGTTTTGTAGCGTGAAATGCTGCTCACGGGAGCCAGCAGCTGGCGATCAGGAACGCTGTCGGCGAGATATTGCATAATCGCTACGCCTTCGGTCAGCAGCGTACCGTCATCGAGCAGCAGGGCGGGAACCTGTCCTTTCGGGTTGACCGCGAAAAAATCATCGCCGTTTTCCAGACGTTTTTTCATCAAATCCACGCCATCCAGCGTGAAATCTTTCCCACTCTCGCGAAGGGTAATATGGGAAGCAAGAGAGCAGGCGCCTGGCTTGTAGAACAGTTTCATCGATCACTCCTTTCAACTGAGGTTTAACGTATCCTGGTTCGGGTTCAGGCAAAAAAAAAGCCGCTAACGCAAAGTTAGCAGCTTCATTATGCGTTTCCCAGAAATTTACGCGGCAGCGGTTTTAGACGCTTTCTCGCGAGGTTCGTCGTCCTGAGTCATGCGGTTCAGTTTCGGCGCCGTCAGCAGCATCAGAACGGCGATCACTGCGGTCGCCACGCCAATCTGCAGGAACACGCGACCATACACTTCCAGAGACATCAGCGGGTCAGTTACGTTTTCCGGAACCGCCATCATGCTGGCGACATAACCGCCAATGATGTTGGCGCCGGCGGTGGTGAGGAACCAGCTACCCATGATGAAGCCCATCAGACGCTGTGGAACCAGTTGTGCCACCATGGCCAGGCCCAGACCGGAAATCATCAGCTCACCGATACTTTGCAGGCCGTAGCAGATGATCAGCCAGTTAACGGAAACGATGCCCGCATCGGAGGCGAATTTGGCACCCAGCGGCAGGATCAGGAACGCGCCGGAACACAGCACCATACCAATGGCAAACTTCGTCGGCATCGGCAGGGTGTCGCCCATCTTGTTATAGATAGCCGCGAGGATAGGGCTACCAATGATGATCCAGAACGGGTTCAGCGCCTGATACTGTTCAGGTTCGAACGCGATACCAAGAATGGAGTGCTCAACGTTACGGATAGCGAAGAAGTTCAGCGACGTCGGCATCTGGCTGTACAGCACGAAGAAGATGATCGCTTCCAGCATCAGAATGAACGCCACAATCATTTTACGACGGGCCGCACCCTGCATAGAGAAGGCTTCTTTACCGAAGATAATCACGATACCAAGCGCAATCACACCCAGAACCATGCGGGCGATTTGCTGGTTGTGCAGCAGCCAGGTTGCAATCGCGACGAGCGCGATAACGCCGACGATGGTCAGCAGCAGGTTGCGGAAGTTGATCGGTTCGAAGTCAGGTTTAGAACCGTAGTTTTTCACCCAACGCTGGCAGAACGCGAAGTTCACTACGGTGATCAGCATACCGACAACGCTCAACGCGAACGCGGTGCTCCAGCCGTAATGCGCGGCCAGCCACGGTGTTGCCAGCATAGAGAAGAATGAACCGATATTGACGGACATGTAGTACATCGTAAATGCACCATCAAGACGCGGGTCATCTTTTGCATAACAGGTCGAGAGCAGCGAGGACGGGTTAGCTTTAAACAGACCATTACCCACGGCAATGGCGGCCATCCCCATATAAACGACTCCGGCGTCGTGTCCGGACCATGCCACCAGGGCATAACCAATAGCCAGTACTACCGCACCGAGCATAATGACGCGCTTGGTACCCAGAACTTTATCGCCTAGCCAGCCGCCAATGGCGACCAGACCGTAAACCAGGGCGCTAAAGGACGAGAAAAGAGTGATTGAATCCGCTTCAGACATACCCAGTTGTTTAACCAGGTAAACGGCCATAATTCCTTGTAAGCCGTAATAACCGAAGCGCTCCCAGAGCTCAATCGAGAAAATGAGATAGAACGCCTTCGGTTGTTTGAAAGCGTTAAGACTGACGCTTTCCGTTGGTTTCTTGTTTGCAGTAGACACTTTAGCCTCTTTTTTTACATCCCATATTAACGGGGGTGTTCTGTCACGTGATACCACTGGGTAGCCGTGAAATTGTTATAGTGGGAGGGGAAACGGCAAGTAATGTTCACTATCTTGCACTTTCAGACAAGTCTTTTGTAATAACCTGTTACATATATCTCATCTGGTGGATTCATCGGGGTTGGTAAATGTTATCTAGCGTTAAATTTCTTTAATTGCAGAATGGCAGTTTTTTACGCTGTCAACTGGCCCTGAAAATCGCTGTATGGCGATATGTTCTGCTATCTGCCGTTTAATGTAGTGATAAAGGCCAGCATCTAAAAAATAGCCAGTGTAATGTTTTGTGTATAAAAACTGACTCATTGTCATCTGATTGTAGAATTAACCAAACTGAACAAAAAAATTTACATAGAGTTATCACTATGATCGGGATCACAATTGGATAGAAATTTTCGTTATTAAAAAAAGGATTAACCTGAATAAGCGCTAATCACCAGGATTATTCATTTGTCTAAGCCTGAGGGAGTGGAATCATTGACGGAATGAAGAGGAAGAAACAGAGGATAACAAAAAGTTATGGCGGGGCGGATTGCTCAGCCCCAATCGGTCAGATATCCACCTTCTCTTTGAATTCACAAAGATCTTCGATGATACAGGAGCCACAGCGCGGTTTGCGGGCAATACAGGTGTAACGACCGTGCAGGATCAGCCAGTGGTGGCAGTCGACCTTAAACTCTGCAGGTACCACTTTCAGCAGTTTCTCTTCCACCTGCTCAACGTTTTTGCCGGGCGCAAAGTGGGTACGGTTACAGACGCGAAAGATATGCGTGTCGACGGCGATAGTGGGCCAGCCGAAGGCGGTATTCAGTACGACGTTTGCCGTCTTGCGACCCACGCCCGGCAAGGCCTCAAGCGCCGCACGATCCTCTGGCACCTCGCCATGATGTTGCTCAAGCAGAATGCGGCAGGTCTTAATCACGTTTTCGGCTTTGCTGTTAAACAGGCCGATCGTTTTGATATAGGATTTCACGCCCTCAACGCCGAGTTCCAGCATGGCGGCGGGGGTATTGGCAACCGGGTAGAGTTTCGCCGTGGCCTTGTTCACACTGACATCCGTCGCCTGTGCTGATAACAGCACTGCGATCAACAGTTCAAAGGGCGAGCTGAAATTCAGTTCGGTGGTCGGATGCGGATTGTTCGCGCGTAAACGGGTTAAAATTTCTAACCGCTTTGCTTTATTCATGAGGCATTCCCTGGTTCACCGGAGGGCAACTCCGTTGCGACTGACGCACTGGCGCGACGTTTTTTCATCTTCTCATCAATGAGATATTTCACCGCCAGCATGAGTCCCAGGCCAATAAAGGCGCCGGGCGGTAACATCGCCAGCAGGAAAGGGGTGTCGGTGTGGAAAATTTCCACGCGCAGGACTTTCGCCCAGCTACCGAGCAGCCCGTCGGCACCGTCAAATAATGTTCCGTTGCCGATGATCTCGCGCAGAGAGCCCAGCACAAACATAGCGCCGGTCGCGCCCATCCCGATGGAAAACCCGTCGAGCGCAGAGAGCGCCGGACCCTTTTTGGCGGCAAAGGCTTCAGCACGTCCCACCACAATGCAGTTGGTCACGATCAGCGGGATGAAAATCCCCAGCGACTGGTAGAGGCCAAAGGCATAGGCGTTGATCAGCATTTGTACCGCGCTGACCACCGAGGCGATGATCATCACGTAAATCGGAATGCGAATTTCCGCTGGCGTCCAGCGCCGCAGCGTGGAGATAGTCAGGTTGGTCAGCGTCAGCACCAGCGTGGTGGCGAGTCCCAGCCCGAGCGCGTTAGTGGCGGTCGACGTAACGGCCAGCAGTGGACACATCCCCAGCAGTTGCACCAGCGCCGAGTTGTTTTTCCACAATCCCTGAACGATGACGTCTTTAATTTCGCTCATGATTTATTCTCCGCAAGCCGGAAGTTGAGGAAGTTGTGCAGGCAGCGTCCGGGCATAAAGCCCTGCACGCTTGACGGCATTGACCACCGCGCGTGGCGTAATCGTCGCCCCGGTAAACTGGTCAAAATCCCCGCCGTCTTTTTTCACGGCCCAGTGGTTGTCGTTATCACCCTGGATTTTTTTGCCGCTGAAACCAGTGATCCAGTCAGACAGGCGCAGTTCTATTTTATCGCCCAGACCCGGCGTTTCATGATGTTCCGTCACGCGAGTGCCCAAAATCGTGCCGCTGAAATCGGCGCCGACCAACAACTGGATGGCGCCAGAATAGCCATCCGGCGCCGTCGTCTCAAGTACCGCCGCCACGGGGGTGCCGTCCTGTTCAGCGATATAAACGCGATGCTCGCCTTTGCCCAGCTCAGGGGCGTTGACCACGACGCAGCGATCCTGCAAACGGTTATTATAGCGATCGGCAGGCAGGACCTGATCAAACAGCGCCTTTTGCTGAATGGTCGCCTGTTCATCGATGGTGGTTTTGGTCATCTGGTTGATGGCGGCGGTCAGTCCGGTCGAGCCCGCGGCAAACAGCGCCAGAGTGATGCCATGTTTACGAATCGTTTTCAGCATGGATTATCCTTTGCGGTGTCCGTACACGCGCGGGCGCGTGTAGTAGTCAATCAGCGGGACCGTAATATTGGCCAACAGTACGGCAAAGGCCACGCCATCCGGATAGCCGCCGAAGCTACGGATTAACCACACCAGCAGGCCCGCCAGCGCACCAAATACCAGACGACCGCGATTGGTCGTCGAGGCCGTCACCGGGTCTGTCAGAATGAAGAACGCGCCAAGCATCGTTGCCCCACTGAGCAGATGAATTTGCGGGGAAGCCAGCGACTCGGGGGCAAACAGCCAGCCCAGCGTCGCACAGACGCCCAGTGAGAGCAGGAAGCTCACCGGAATGTGCCAGCGAATGGCTTTTTGCTGCAGCAGAAAAACACCGCCAGCCAGCCAGGCCAGGTTGACCCACTGCCAGCCCGCACCGGCAAACATACCGTTGTAAATGGGGTACTGCATGATCTGCTCAACAGAATGGCCAGCATGCAGAGAGGTTTTGAACGTATCCAGCGGCGTGGCCTGGCTGATCCCGTCAATCCCCATACGCAACGTATTCATATCACCGCCACTGGCGGTATGTCCGGTAAAGATGATCTGCAGCGCATCGACCAGTCCCGGCGCGGTGGCGGCAATATCCTGCGGTGGCAACCAACTGGTCATCTGCACCGGGAAGGAGATGAGCAGCACCACATAGCCAATCATCGCCGGGTTGAACGGGTTTTGTCCCAGACCGCCATACAGTTGCTTAGCGATGATCACCGCGAATACCGTACCGAGGATCACCATCCACCAGGGGGCGAGGGGAGGAATACTGACGGCAAGCAGCAGACCGGTCAGCAGTGCGGAGTTGTCTTTTAAAATCGCCACTACCGGCTGTTTACGTAATCTGAGTACAGCGGCCTCCGCCAGCAACGCACTGGCGCAGGCGAGTACGATCTGGAACAGCGTTCCCCAGCCGAAAAACCACCATTGCACGGCGATGCCCGGCACCGCAGCCAGTAAGACCAGCAGCATAATGCGCGAGGTTTGACGCTGATTATGCGTGTAGGGAGAACTTGCGATTCTGAATACCATTTATTCCTCGTTAACAACCTGCTGCTGAGCGTCTTTTTTGGCTTTTGCGCGCGCTATCGCGGCGGCGATGGCCGCCTTGCGTGGGTCGACCGGTTCCGGGGAGGGTTCTGCCGGTTCGCTGCTGGCCTGTTGCGCCTGCTTGCGCGCCTTCGCACGGGCGATAGCGGCCTCGACGGCGGCTTTACGCGGATCCACCGGTTCAGCCGGTGCGGCAGGTTCGCCGCAGGCCTGTTGTTCCTGTTTGCGCGCTTTTGCACGGGCGATAGCGGCCTCGACGGCGGCTTTACGCGGATCCACCGGTTCAACCGGCGCGGCCGGTTCGCCGCAGGCCTGTTGTTCCTGTTTGCGCGCTTTTGCACGGGCGATAGCGGCCTCGACGGCGGCTTTACGCGGATCCACCGGTTCAACCGGCGCGGCCGGTTCGCTGCTGGCCTGTTGTTCCTGTTTGCGCGCCTTCGCACGGGCGATAGCGGCTTCGACGGCAGCCTTGCGCGGATCGGCGTCCACTGCGGTGACGTTCTCGGCCTGTTTTGCTCGTGCCAGCGCTTTACGCGCTTCGCGGGCGGCAATGACCGCGCTATTGTCCGGCTTCTCACCAGCTTTGATCATCACCGGTTGAGTTGCTTGCGCCTGTTTCTCTTTTACGCGAGCCAGAGCGGCGGCAATGGCATCCTGATCTTTCGCCGCAGGCTGCACGGCGGCTTTCTTATGACGTTCCAGACGCGCCGCTTTTTCTCGCTCCAGGCGAGCCTGACGCGCTTCAAACCGCGCTTTAGCCTCTGCCGCGCGTTTCTCTTCCTGGCTTATTGCATAAAGCTCGGCTTTTTCCTGACGGAAATATTGCACCAACGGAATATTGCTCGGGCAAACCCAGGCACAGGCGCCGCATTCAATGCAATCGGCAATGTTATGCGCCGTGGCTTTGTCATGCTGTTGCCCTTTACTGAACCAATAAAGCTGCTGGGGCAGAAGGTCGGCCGGGCAGGCGTCGGCGCAGGCGCTACAGCGAATGCAGCCCTTCTCTTCCTGAGGTTCACCCATCTCTGTCGCTGACGGCGCCAGCAAACAGTTGGTGATCTTTACTACCGGCACATCGAGCCACGGCAGGGTGAAGCCCATCAGCGGGCCGCCCATAATCACCATCTGATCGGCAGAAGGGCAAAAACCGGCATCATTTAACAGATGGCGCACCGGTGTCCCCAGCCTCGCCCAGACGTTGCCTGGACGACTGACCGCTTCACCGGTGAGGGTCACAACCCGTTCGGTAATCGGTTCGCCATCGACGATCGCGCGTTTTACCGCATACGCCGTACCGACGTTCTGCATCAGCACGCCGATGTCGGAGGAACGACCGCCGTGCGGAACCTGTTTCCCGGTCAGGATTTGGGTCAGCTGTTTTGCGCCGCCCGACGGATATTTCGTTGGGATGACGCGCAGTGAGATATCCCGCGCGTCGGCCAGCACCGCACGCAGCATTGAGATGGCCTGCGGTTTGTTATCTTCGATACCGATGAGGACTTCACGCGGCTGCAGAATATGCGCCAGGATGCGGATACCCTCGACAACCTGCGCCGCACAATCTTGCATCAGACGGTCGTCGGCGGTGATATAGGGTTCACATTCCGCCGCGTTGATGATCAGCGTTTCAATTTTGTCGCCGCCGCCCTGCAATTTATTGCCGGTTGGAAAGCCAGCGCCGCCCAGTCCAGCGACGCCGAACTGGTGAATGCGCTCGATGAGGGTTTCGCGGCTCTGCGAACGGTAATCCTGCCAGCCTTCGCGTTCAATCCAGCGGTCTTCGCCGTCGGCATCGATGATCACGCTCAGCTCAGCTAATGCCGAAGGATGCGCCGTTGAATGGGGGGCAATGGCGACCACCGTCCCGGAGGTGGGGGCATGAACCGGAAGCATTCTTCCCCATCCACAGGTCAGCGCTTGTCCGCGCAATACATGTTGCCCTTCGGCGACGCACAGTTCCCCCTGTGCGCCGATATGCTGTTTGAGCGGCATAACGAAGCGCTGCGCGAGGGGAACCTGGCGCAGCGGCGTGCCGTTTGACTGGGTTTTCATTTCCGGCGGATGAATACCGCCGTTGAAATCCCAGATCCTATCTTTTCTGAAAGCAGAGAATAACTTAAGCATGTTGTTCCACGGGGATATTACGCACGGGGATCGTGTTCAAATCCCACTTCCAGCTGTCAGGCGTTTCGGCGACCGGACGCAGTTCAATGCAGTGAGTCGGGCAGGGGTCCACGCACAGATTGCAGCCCGTGCACAAATCACTCATCACCGTGTGCATGGCGCGCGTTGCGCCAATAATGGCGTCCACCGGACAGGCCTGAATACACTTGGTGCAGCCGATACAGTTGGCTTCATCAATCACCGCCAGCATGCGGACTGGCGCAACATCCTGTTCATCGCCATCAATCGGCTGAGGGTCCACGTTCAGCAGTTCAGCTATTTTTAACATCACCGCTTCGCCGCCGGGCGCACAGCGGTTAATTTTCTCTCCCTGGCTACCAATGGCTTCCGCGTAGGGGCGACAGCCGGGATAGCCGCATTGCCCACACTGGCTCTGCGGCAGAATCTCATCGATTTTTTCAACGACAGGATCATCCTCCACCGCGTAACGGCGGGAGGCGTAACCCAGGATAGCGCCGAACACCAGGCCCAGCAGGCTCACGGCGGCAACGGCAATCCAGATAGCATTCATTACAACTTCACCAAACCACTAAAGCCCATAAAGGCCAGAGACATTAATCCGGCGGTAATCAGCGCAATGGCATTACCGCGAAACGGTGCCGGGACATCTGCAACGGCGAGACGCTCGCGAATCGCCGCAAACAGCACCATCACCAGCGAGAAGCCGACGGCGGCGGAAAAACCGTACAGTGCCGACTGTAAAAAGTTATGGCCGAGATTGATATTCAGCAGCGCGACACCGAGCACCGCGCAGTTGGTGGTGATCAGCGGTAAGAAAATCCCCAGCAGACGATAGAGCGCTGGGCTGGTTTTGCGCACCACCATTTCGGTAAATTGCACCACGACCGCGATAACCAGAATAAAGGCCAGCGTGCGCAGGTAAATGAGATCGAGCGGGATCAGGATCCAGGTGTCAATCAGCCAGGCGCAGATAGAGGCTAGCGTCATCACAAAAGTGGTCGCAAGCCCCATCCCCATCGCAGTTTCCAGCTTTTTGGAAACGCCCATAAAGGGACAAAGGCCCAGAAACTTAACCAGTACAAAGTTATTGACCAGTACAGTTCCGACAAACAGCAGCAGGTAATCAGTCATTTTTCGGCCTGAAATAAAAAAGCCGCCTATTATCTGACAATCTACAGCAGGCGACAACAGGTTAACTGTAGGGTTATTACGGGTTCACAAAAGTCGTTTTCACGCGCGACGAGCGCTTGAAATAGGGCACTAACAGTGCTGCCGCCAGCAGCGGGAATAGTAACTGACGCACGGCTAATGCGTCGGGCACCGGTGAAAAGGCAAAAGCCTTGACCGCCAGTAAGACGGAGACCAGCAGCCAGATAATATAGTGCTTCGGCACGCTGCGTCTGCGTTTAAAGAACGCAATCGTCAACCACAGGGTGTAATACCACATGGCGATGGCGGTGAGAAAAGAGACGCCCCACAACAGCAGGTTGCCGGTACTTTGTTCTGCCAGCGTCGCCAATGTCTGGGGCGAGGCGAGCGCCGTAGCATACAGAAACAGGGCCAGCGACGCACTCAGCAAGGCGACTAAAAGCCAGGCCAGCGGGCCCAGTAACCAACCGCCAATGCGCTGTGCCGGTGTTGTGGTCATAAAATCTCCGGAATTGCCAGACGTACCGTTCTTTTTGGGGCAATTATTATAAAGCTTTTACCGGCAAGCGCTACTTTCTTATTGCACGTAGTGCCAGACGGATTTCGGTACCTGTCCAACATCAAAGAGGCGACCGCCGGAGACCAGTTCTGCGCGGCGATGATCGGCCGCGCGATACATATTGATAATGTCGCGATCGTCGGTCAGGGTGTAGTGCAGGTGATCAAACAGTTTTTCCAGGCTTTCGAGAGAGCTAATTTTGCGAAATTTTAATAAATAATCCTGAACAGTCATAAACAGGGATCCCTATTATAAAAATAAAGCCACGAGTGGTGAAGGTAAAATAAACCTGTCCCGGCGAAAGGAACCGGCAGGCGAAGGCCGAAAAAAAGTATTTTCTTAAGTGGTGTTTGCAGTGCCAGACGACACCAGAGCGAAGGGTAACGCGCTTCGCCATGACTGGCAATAAGCACAGGCGCGGGAGGCTGCACAATTCGCTTTTTCAGATAATTTTTCAGCTTTTTCTGCAAGTAATACGGGAAAACCAACCTTCCAGGCGACATACGCCGCCTGGTGCGCTATTTCTGCTGAACAGCGGCGGTCGGTTCGGGAGGCTGATAATTATCAATATGGTTGGCGACGCCAAGGAGGACCACGGAAACCGCAAGAACCACCCAACCTGTTAATTCAATAAGACGATCGATGACTGACGACATTTGCTTGATTTATCCTTAAATACAGGCAGCAGATGTTACTTAGCAATAATTATCCCGGCAAGTGTTTCGGGAACGATTTCAGCGACTTTATACCGACAAACTGCGCGAAAGTGACATTTATTTGACTTAAGTTAAATAACGACCTTTATCGCGTCAGGGTTAGTAAACTATTGTGAGTGGTTCATGGATAGTGTGAAATAGTCGCAGACTGAAACGAGAGGCATATATATGAGTGACAACATCCGTGTAGGACTGATTGGCTACGGATACGCCAGTAAAACGTTCCATGCCCCCCTGATTGACGGCACGCCGGGACTGGAACTGGCCGTCGTTTCCAGTAGCGATGCAGCGAAAGTGAAGGCGGACTGGCCCTCCGTGGCCGTTGTCTCTGAGCCGAAGCATCTGTTTAACGACCCGAATATCGATCTAATCGTCATTCCCACGCCTAACGATACTCACTTCCCGCTGGCCAAAGCCGCGCTGGAAGCGGGTAAACATGTGGTGGTCGATAAACCCTTTACCGTGACACTGTCACAAGCTCGTGAACTGGATGCGCTGGCGCGCAGCCTGGGGCGGGTGCTCTCCGTTTTCCACAACCGTCGTTGGGACAGTGACTTTTTGACCCTGAAAGCGATGCTGGCGGAAGGCGTACTGGGCGAAGTCGCCTATTTTGAATCGCATTTCGACCGCTTTCGTCCGCAGGTGCGGGATCGCTGGCGTGAGCAAGGGGGACCGGGAAGCGGTATCTGGTACGATCTGGCACCGCATCTTCTTGACCAGGCGATCAATCTGTTCGGTCTGCCTGTCAGCATGACGGTAGATTTGGCCCAGTTACGCCCGGGGGCGCAGTCAACGGACTACTTCCATGCCACGCTGTCCTACCCGCAGCGTCGGGTGATCTTACACGGCACGATGCTGGCGGCAGCGGAATCGGCGCGTTACATCGTGCATGGTTCGCGCGGCAGCTATGTGAAGTACGGCCTGGATCCGCAGGAAGAGCGTCTGAAAAGTGGCGAACGCCTGCCGCAGGAAGACTGGGGCTACGATATGCGTGATGGCATCGTCACACGCGTTGAAGGTGAAACGCGAGTGGAAGAGACCTGGCTGACCGTGCCGGGGAATTATCCGGCGTACTATGCCGGGATCCGCGATGCGCTGAATGGTCACGGAGAGAATCCGGTGCCGGCGAGCCAGGCTATCCAGATTATGGAACTGATTGAGCTGGGAATTGAGTCGGCGAAACATCGTTCGACGTTATGCCTTGCCTGATGTCTGAAAGGCCCGATGAACACATCGGGCCTCTTTTCGTTATGCCGCCGCCACTTTATCTCGCAGCGCCTGCTTTTCCGCCGCGCTCAGGAAGGCGATTTCCAGTCCGTTAATCTGTGCCTGATGAATCTGCTCACGGCTCAGTCCTGCTGCCGGTGCCGCAACGGTATATTCGTGAATGATATCCACCCCCTGGACCGCCGGATCATCCGTATTCAGGCTGGCGAGGACGCCATGCTCAAGGAACGTTTTCAGCGGATGCACGGACAATGATGCCACGGTGCTGGTCTGAATATTCGACGTCAGACAGGATTCGATGCCAATCCGTTGTTCCGCGAGGAAATCCATCAGCGCCGGATCCTCTACCGCTTTCACGCCGTGACCGATGCGTTCCGCGCCCAGTTCGCAAATAGCCTGCCAGATGCTTTCCGGACCGGCGGCTTCACCGGCGTGCACCGTAATGTGCCAGCCCGCGTCACGCGCGCGGTTGAAATGGGACAGGAACAGACTGCCCGGGAAGCCCAGTTCATCACCGGCAAGGTCAAGTGCGGTGATCCGATCGCGGTGCGCCAGCAGCGCTTCCAGCTCCTGTAGACACGCGGCCTCGCCGAAAGTCCGGCTCATGATGCCGATCAGTTGCGCCTGCACGCCAAAGGTTTTGCAGCCTTCTTGCACGCCGGCAATAACGGCTTCCACCACGCCAGCAACCGGCAGTTGATGCGTCATTGCCATGTAACCCGGGGAAAAACGCAGCTCAACGTAGTGCAGGCCATTGCGTGCGGCGTCTTCGATATTTTCAAACGCGACGCGGCGACAGGCGTCGAGGGAAGCTAAGACTTTTACACCCCAGTCCAGTTTCGACAGAAAGCTCACGAGATCCGGTTCAGTGGCCGTGACCTGTACATGAGGGATCAGCGTTTCAAGGGTTTGCGCAGGGAGGGGCAAATTGAACTGGCGGCCAAGATCCAGAATGGTTTGTGCCCGGATGTTACCATCAAGGTGGCGATGAATGTCAGTTAACGGCAGGGAAGTATCAATCATGGTCGCACTCATTATTCGTAGATAAAAGTGCGCGCTATTATAAAAACAAAAGCAGGGGAAAAGCTATGTTGCGCAATGATTAATTCCATTGCGCAATGGGGTGTCAGCGTACCGATCGGATCGCGTTAATTAATCCGTTCACGCCTTTTTCGAGTTTTGAACGCGGGCACCCGGCATTCAGTCGTACAAAACCGCGTCCTTCATCACCGTAGGTATAGCCGGGCATGATGGCGATTTTCTCCTGTTGAATCAACGCATTCTGCAATGCCTTATCATCAATGTTCAATGCCCGCAGGTCGATCCACGCGAGATAGGTCGACTGCGGCACCGGCCAGTTGAGTTCAGGAAAAGCGTCGTTCAGGGTATCCGCAATGTAGCGTAGATTATCCCGGAGATACGCCCGCAGCGCGTCCAGCCACGCCTCGCCCTGTTCATAGGCCGCGATATGAGCAGTCAGCGCCAGCACGGCGGGAGAGGACAGACCGTCGCGACCTTTTAACGCGTTGAGATACGCATCACGGCTGTCAGCGTCTTCAATCATCCCGTAAGCGCCGGTCAGCGCCGGAATATTGAAGCTTTTGGAGCCAGAGGTGAACAACGCCCAACTGTCACGCGCCACATGGCTCCAGGGGATGTGCGGCTGTTCGCCCCAGACCATATCCATATGAATTTCATCAGATATTACCCGCACGCCGTGACGCTGGCAGCGTTCCGCCATCGCTTCCAGTTCCTCGCGCGTCCAGACTTTACCGGTCGGGTTATGCGGGCTGCACAACAGCAGAATCTTACTTTCCGGGCGCGCCAGTGCCGTATCCAGTTTCTCCATATCGCAATGCCAGTTGCCATTGCGTTGTTCCAACGCCACCGGGACAACATGACGCTGATTGCCTTCGATAGCTTTATAGAACGCGTCATAGGCCGGAGTATGGAGCACCACGCCGTCACCGACAGAAGACCACTGGCGGATGAGTTGTGACACCATATAGATTACGGAAGGGCCATACACCAGCGATCCGCTATCGATGCGCGTGTTGTGGCGCCGGGCAAACCAGTGGGCAACCGCGCCGAGAAACTCATCATTCTTCCAGCGACTGTAGCCCAGCACGCCGTGAGCGAGGCGCTGGTTCAGCGCCTCCAGGATGCAGGGAGCCGTCGCGAAATCCATATCGGAGATGGTAAACGGCAGCAGGTCGGCAGTGCCGAAGCGATCGGCCACGTAATCCCATTGCGTGCACCACGTACCGTGACGGTCAACAACCTGTGAAAAATCAAACATGTGCGTGTCCTTATGCCTGAACGGTATTCATCAGGCCAGCCATTTCGTCTTTAACCGACTGGACCTGCGGGCCGATCACCACCTGCAGGTTATGTTGATTCAACTGCACGACGCCGATGGCGCGATTGTCCTTCAGCGCCTGTACATCGACCCGCGACATATCCTTAACGGAAAGACGCAGACGGGTAATGCAGTTATCCAGACTGACGATGTTATCGGCACCGCCCAGCGCGGCCAGAATAGCAGGCACGTTATAACCCGATTTTCCCGGCGTTCCGGCAACGGCTTTTTCGATCGAGCTGGCGATTTCACTGTCGCGACCCGGTGTTTTGAGGTTAAAGCGAGTAATAGCGAAGCGGAAGATGGCGTAATACACCACGAACCAGACTGCCGCGACGACCGGGACCAGATACCACTTGGTGGACAGTCCGTGCAGGATCCCAAACACCACAAAGTCGATGATATTGCCGTCAGTGTTACCGATCGTTACACCCAGTACTGACATCATGGTAAAGCCCAGACCGGTCAACAACGCGTGAATAACATACAGCACCGGTGCAACAAACAGGAACAGGAATTCCAGCGGTTCCGTCGTGCCGCCAACGACACAGGCAATCAGACCCGAAATCAGCAGCCCTTTGATCTTGTGACGATTCTCCGGACGTGCGCAGTGATACATCGCTAACGCCGCACCTGGCAAGCCGCCAAGGAACGCTGGCATTTTACCCTGTGACAGGAAGCGGGTGGCGCTTTCCGAGAAGCCTTGGGTGGTCGGGCAACTCAGCTGTGCCTGGAAAATGGTCAGCGCGCCGCTCACCGAATGACCGCACACTTCCTGGGTACCGCCAGCGTCGGTAAAGCGAATTAACGCCACCAGAATGTGATGCAGACCAAACGGCAACAACAGGCGTTCGCCAGTACCAAACAGCATCGGACCAAAGTCGCCCGCGCTATTGATCATATGACCCAGCCCGCTGATCCCCATCGCGAAAACCGGCCACACCAACGGGATCACCAGACCCACCAGCCCCATCACCACTGAAGAGACGATGGGGACAAAGCGGGTACCGCCGAAGAATGCCAGCGCATCCGGCAAACGGATGTTATGGAAACGCTCGTGCAGCATCCACACGATAATACCGGCGATCACCGCGCCGAGGATCCCGGTGTCAATTGACTGAATGCCGAGGATATTCTGGATGTTGTTGGCTTTCAGGATCGCCGCATCGGTGGTCGGCAGAATACCCTTTGCGGTCAGCCAGAAGTTGACGGCGAGGTTCATTACCGCGTAACCGACAAAACCGGCAAATGCCGCAACGCCTTTGTTTTCGCGGGCCAGCCCGAGCGGGATCGCAATACAGAACATCACCGGCAGAAAACTGAAGGCGAATGAGCCCACTTTGCTCATCCAGGTAAAGATGGCCTGAAGCACTGGGTTACCCAGTGCCGGAAGCAGGGTGATCACATCGTGGCTGCTGAGCGAACTGCCAATCCCGAGCATAATGCCGCAAAACGAAAGCAGCGCCACGGGCAGCATAAACGTTTTCCCTAACTGCTGGAAAAATTCCCACAGCGTAATTTTTGGTGTTGTCTTCGCCGTCATCTAACGACTCCTTGTGCAAATCCATGGGTAATGAGAAAATTTGATCAAGAAGATAAAACGTTTTATCACTTTTTAGTGCGGTGAAAATCACATTATCAGAGGATATTAACGCGTATAAATAGATGTAATAGATAAAACGTTTTATCTGTCACATTATCAGGGAGTCTGGCGTTTTTATGGCCATAGCCAAAAAAATCACTATCCACGATGTCGCACTGGCGGCGGGCGTCTCCGTCAGCACGGTTTCACTGGTGCTCAGCGGCAAAGGCCGCATTTCAACCGCCACCGGCGAACGAGTAAATGCGGCGATAGAACAACTGGGTTTTGTGCGTAACCGTCAGGCTTCGGTGTTACGGGGAGGCCAGAGCGGGGTGATTGGACTGATTGTCCGCGATCTGACGGCACCGTTTTATGCAGAACTGACGGCGGGGTTAACGGAAGCGCTGGAAGCACAGGGCCGGATGGCGTTTTTGTTGCATGGCGGTCAGGATGGTGAACAACTGGCGCAGCGTTTTGCCATGCTACTGAATCAGGGCGTTGACGGCGTGGTGATCGCCGGGGCGGCTGGCAGTAGCGATGATCTGCGTCTGATGGCTGAAGAAAAGGGCATTCCGGTGGTTTTCGCCTCACGAGCCAGTTATCTGGACGATGTGGATACCGTGCGTCCGGACAACATGCAGGCCGCGCAACTGCTGACGGAGCATCTGATTCGTCACGGCCATCAGCGCATCGCATGGCTAGGGGGGCAGAGTTCATCATTAACGCGTGCGGAACGCGTCGGCGGCTACTGCGCGACACTGCTGAAATACGGTTTACCGTTTCATAGCGACTGGGTAATGGAATGCGTGTCCAGCCAGAAGCAGGCCGCCGAGGCAATCGGTGCGTTACTACGACGGAATCCGACCATCAGCGCCGTGGTGTGCTATAACGAAACGATTGCGATGGGCGCGTGGTTTGGCCTGATGCGGGCGGGACGGCAGAGCGGTGAAGTGGGGGTTGATCGCTACTTTGAGCAGCAGGTTTCATTAGGCGCCTTTGCCGATGTGGCGGAAAACGCGCTGGACGATCTGCCGATTGTCTGGGCGACAATGCCGGCGCGGGAAATGGGTTACAGTCTGGCGGAACGCATCCTGCAACGCATTGCGCGTGAGGAGAGTCACACCCGCAGTCAGACGTTGTCTGCGCGACTGGTGGTGCAAGAATAAACCCCTCCGTAGAGGGGTTCTGGCGATTACTGCTGGGGCAGAACCATGCCGAACATTCCGACAAACTCTTCCAGCGGCATCTTCTTCCCGTTTAAGGTCACCTGACCATTAGCGTACTGCAGGCTGGTGCCAATGGTGTTGTCCTCAAGGGTGGTAATGCGGAACATCTGTCCCATCGCGGCGAGGCCCTTCACCTGCTGGTTGGCAAGTTTAGCGGCTTCCTCCTGCTGATAACCTTCCAGACGGGCGACCTGAGTCATAAACTCAACGGCCATATCCACTGGAATCGACAGCTTACCGTCGAGCGATTTCACCGAACGGTCGACTTCGTCGGCCAGCGTCTGCGGTTCACCCTGCGCGGTGGCCGGATCCTTCAGGAACAGGGATAGATTCAGCGCCGTTTCGCCTTTGGCATTTTTCCAGCTCAACGGCGCAATGGTAATGACCGGTTCGCCTTTCATTAACAGCGGCAGGGCGCCAAAGAAAGCTTCGGTCACTCTCTGCTGATACAGTTCCGGGTTGTTCGCCACTTCCGGCTGCGATAACAGCGCCTGGGTCTGGGCATTATACTGCTGGCTGAACTGATGCCATGCCGCGCCGTCAATCTGACCGACTTTCAGCGTCAGCTTGCCGCTTCCCAGATCCTGATTCTGAACCTTGAGGCTGTTCAGAGTGTAATCCAGTTGGCTGTTGATGGTTTTACCGTCATCCACGAGATCGGTCTTCCCGCTGATCTCCATGCCTTCCAGCAGCGCCATCTCTTTGCCTTCAACGGCGAGGGACATTTTCCCAATCGTGACTTTCTGATTGCCGACGCGCTCACCGAAGCTCGCAAGCGTGCTGGAACCTTCTGTTTTCAGGTCGTTAAAGGAGAGCTGGACCTTCTGATCGTACTCATTCACCGCATCGACCAGACCGCTCTTCGCTTCACCGGAAAGGGAAACCACTTTGCCTTCTTTATCGGCATTGAAAATAAATTCGCCGCCGCTGAATGCGACTTTCTCCGCCCCTTTATCGTAGTTCAGCGGTTTCAGCGACATTGCGGAACGGGTATCTCCGCTGTAGCTAATCCGTGAATTGATCTCAAAAGGCGTTTCACCTTTCGCCATCTCAAAGAGCGGTTTGCTGACGTCGTTATTGACCAGGGTCGTCTTTACTGAGGCCATCGACGGCAGAAGATTAAAGGTTTTCAGTTGAGCGAACGGGAAGGGACCATGATCGACGGATTCGTCAAGCACCACGCTTTGGCCAGCTTTCAGCCATGGATTTTCTTTTCCGGCTACCGGCTTAAGCACCAACTGTAACTGGCTGCTGAAGACGCCACGCTGATAGCTCTGATAAGCGAGTTCCACGTTTGCTTCCGGCGCGGTGAGTTTAATCTGCGCATTGGCCTGGCTGACCATCTCAGCCAGATGGGTTTCCAGCTTTTTACCTGTGTACCATGCACCGCCCGTCCAGACGACGCCGAGTGCGACGATCACACCTGCAGCTACCAGCGATTTTTTCATATTGTTTATCCATAAAATGAAACCAGGCGGTAGAGACCGCCTGGCAAAGTCATAAGCCTTTTACAAGCTTAGCAAGAGTTACTACAAAATTCAGTAAGTTGCTAGAGTTTGTTGTAAACCCGCGCCACACGGCCCACGCCGCTGACGCTCACCGGTGACTCTTCGGCGCTGATAAACGCCGATTCACCCGGTTTCAGCACCAGACGCTGTTCGCCTTTGCTTAACACCGCTTCGCCTTCAACACAGAACAGGATAGCCGCGCTGTGCTGCTCGATCGCTGTCTCCTGGGCGGACAGATCATGCAGAGAGAACGCGAAATCATCGACCGGGATCGGGAAATCGAGCTCCGCGCCATGTTTCACCGGCGTGGTCAACAACTGGTTAGCCGGTTTCGCGTCAAACTTCACATTGGCGACCAGTTCCGGGATGTCGATGTATTTCGGCGTCAGACCCGCACGCAGCACGTTATCGGAGTTCGCCATGACTTCCAGCGCGACACCTTGCAGATAGGCATGCGGCGTTTCGGCGAACAGGAACATCGCGTCGCCAGGATTCAGTTTCACCACGTTCAGCAGTAGAGGTGAGAAGAGGCCGCTGTCGTCCGGGTAAAACTCTGCGATAAGGCGGATAGTCTGCCACGGCTCGCCTTGCTGGGTTTCCAGCGCCGCTTTCAGAATCGCCAGCGCACGGGATTTCTCCTCACCCTGCATACTCAGCAGACCGGCAAACAACTGGCTCAGCCGCTCCGCGTTGGGCTGTTCGAGAAAATGGGCGATGGCGGTGTGTGCGCCAGCCACCGGTTGCAGCAGCGAAACGATTTCAGAGAACTCGCGGAATGCGTTCATGGCAAGGAACGGGGTCAGCGCGAAAACCAGCTCCGGCTTATGGTTCGGATCTTTGTAGTTGCGCTCTGCGGCATCCATCGGAATACCGGCGGCGTTCTCTTTAGCAAAGCCGATTTCAGAATTACGCTTATTCGGATGTACCTGGATGGACAGCGGTTGCGCGGCGCACAGCACTTTGAACAGGAACGGCAATTCGCCGAAGCGCTGCGCCACGGCATCACCCAGCAGTGCGGATTGATTTTCGTCAATCACGTCACGCAGCGAGACGATCTGCCCGCTGGCGTCTTCAATCCTGGAGCTACTTTTCGGGTGCGCGCCCATCCACAGTTCCGCCATGGGTAACTGCTGCGGATTCGCCAGACCATAGAGTTCCGTCAGCGCCGTTTTACTTCCCCAGGCGTAGTTCTGCACGGAGTTGATGAGTTTTTGCATGTTCAATGCCCTGTTGCAAGTTGGAAATCAGTGGAAACTTAATTCGACTATTAAAGCAAGAAACCTGTGGGAAGTAACCTGTGGGCGCAAAAAGTCGTACTTGTCTCAGTTTTTGTTAAAAAATTGTGTAGGATAGTGTAACTCGCTTTTAACGAGGGCAATGGAACATCTGCCCTGAAGCCTAAGAAAATCAGACCGAGCAGTAAGTGAGAGAACAATGTCAAACAAACCCTTTCATTATCAGGATCCTTTTCCCCTTAAAAAGGATGATACCGAATACACCCTGCTGACCAGTGAATACGTCTCCGTTGCCGAATTTGAAGGACAAGAGATCCTCAAAGTCGACCCGGAAGCGTTAACGCTGCTCGCGCGTCAGGCCTTCCATGACGCCTCATTTATGCTGCGCCCCGCACACCAACAGCAGGTTGCCGACATTCTGCGCGACCCAGACGCCAGTGAAAACGACAAATATGTGGCGCTGCAGTTCCTGCGTAACTCTGACATCGCGGCGAAGGGTATTTTGCCAACCTGCCAGGATACCGGCACGGCGATTATCGTCGGCAAAAAGGGCCAGCGCGTCTGGACCGGCGGTGGTGATGAAGCGGCGCTGGCGCGTGGGGTGTATAACACCTACATCGAAGATAACCTGCGCTATTCGCAAAACGCCGCGCTGGATATGTATAAAGAGGTGAACACCGGCACCAACCTACCTGCGCAGATTGACCTCTACAGCGTCGATGGCGATGAGTACAAATTCCTTTGCATCGCGAAGGGCGGCGGTTCCGCGAACAAGACCTATCTTTATCAGGAAACCAAAGCGCTGCTCACTCCGGGCAAGCTGAAAAACTACCTGGTTGAGAAGATGCGGACGCTGGGGACCGCAGCGTGTCCGCCATACCACATTGCCTTTGTGATCGGCGGGACGTCGGCAGAGGCAAACCTGAAGACCGTGAAGCTGGCGTCGGCGAAATACTATGATGAACTGCCGACCGAGGGGAATGAACATGGTCAGGCGTTCCGTGACGTCGAGCTGGAAAAGGAGCTGCTGACGGAAGCGCAAAACCTTGGTTTAGGCGCGCAGTTTGGCGGCAAATACTTTGCTCACGATATTCGCGTGATCCGTCTGCCGCGCCACGGCGCATCCTGTCCGGTCGGAATGGGCGTCTCCTGCTCGGCGGATCGCAACATCAAAGCGAAGATCAACCGTAAAGGCATCTGGATCGAGAAGCTGGAGCACAATCCGGGCAAATACATTCCTGAAGAACTGCGTAAAGCGGGCGAAGGGGAAGCGGTACGCGTTGACCTGAACCGTCCAATGAAAGCGATCCTCGAACAGCTGTCGCAATATCCGGTGTCGACCCGTCTTTCCCTGAACGGCACGATCATCGTCGGTCGTGATATTGCGCACGCTAAATTAAAAGAGCGGATGGATAATGGCGAAGGGCTGCCGCAGTATGTAAAAGATCACCCGATTTACTACGCCGGTCCGGCGAAGACGCCGGAAGGCTATGCCTCCGGTTCACTCGGCCCGACCACCGCCGGGCGTATGGATTCGTATGTTGATCAGCTTCAGTCGCAGGGCGGGAGTATGATCATGCTGGCCAAGGGTAACCGCAGCCAGCAGGTGACTGACGCCTGTCAAAAACATGGTGGATTCTACCTCGGCAGCATTGGCGGTCCGGCAGCCGTACTGGCGCAGGGCAGCATCAAGAGCCTGGAGTGCGTGGAATATCCGGAACTCGGAATGGAAGCTATCTGGAAAATCGAAGTTGAAGATTTCCCGGCCTTTATTCTCGTTGATGATAAAGGCAACGATTTCTTCCAGCAGATTCAGACGTCGCAGTGCGCACGCTGCGTTAAGTAACGTCAGCCGCCCTTCGGGGCGGTTTTTTTTATCGCACAAACCACCAAACGGTGGTGCTGACATCGTTGATACTCATAAGACCGCAAGCAAGTGGGCAATGTCGAACATAACCTAATCAATTCATTATCTAAGGAGCAGGTCATGGTAACGGTACGCAGCGAGAAAGATTCGATGGGCGCGATTGATGTCCCGGCAGATAAACTGTGGGGAGCGCAAACCCAGCGTTCGCTTGAGCATTTTCGGATCTCCACCGAGAAAATGCCCATCTCGCTGATCCACGCGCTGGCGCTCACCAAGCGTGCAGCGGCAAAGGTTAACGACGATTTAGGGTTGCTGGCCGCCGACAAAGCCGCCGCCATTATGCAGGCCGCGGATGAGGTGCTGGCAGATAAACACGCGGAGGAATTCCCTCTGGCTATCTGGCAGACCGGGTCGGGTACGCAAAGCAACATGAATATGAACGAAGTGCTGGCGAACCGGGCCAGTGAACTGTTGGGCGGCGTTCGCGGCATGGAGCGCAAAGTCCATCCTAATGATGACGTCAACAAGAGCCAGAGTTCGAACGACGTCTTTCCGACGGCGATGCATGTGGCTGCGCTGCTGGCGTTGCGCAGTCATCTGATTCCGCAGTTGCAGGTGTTGACGAAGACGCTGAACGAGAAATCCCACGCTTTCGCCGATATTGTCAAAATTGGCCGTACTCATCTCCAGGACGCTACGCCGCTAACGCTGGGGCAGGAGATTTCTGGCTGGGTGGCGATGTTAGAACACAACCTGCGGCACATTGAAAACAGTCTGCCGCACGTGGCCGAACTGGCGTTGGGCGGTACAGCGGTCGGCACCGGGCTGAATACGCATCCGGAATATGCCCGCCGCGTCGCTGACGAACTGGCGGCCATCACCCAGGCTCCTTTTGTCACCGCGCCGAACAAGTTCGAAGCGCTGGCGACCTGTGATGCGCTGGTTCATGCCCACGGCGCGCTGAAAGGGCTGGCGGCGTCGCTAATGAAAATCGCCAATGATGTGCGTTGGCTGGCGTCGGGGCCGCGCTGCGGCATTGGCGAAATCGCTATCCCGGAAAATGAACCGGGCAGCTCGATCATGCCGGGCAAAGTTAACCCAACCCAGTGTGAGGCGCTGACGATGCTGTGTTGTCAGGTGATGGGGAACGATGTGGCGATCAACATCGGCGGCGCATCAGGCAACTTCGAACTGAACGTCTTCCGTCCGATGGTAATCCACAACTTCCTGCAATCGGTGCGTCTGCTGGCGGATGGTATGGAGAGTTTCAACGAACATTGTGCGGTCGGTATCGAACCCAATCGTGAGCGAATTAATCAGTTGCTCAATGAATCACTGATGCTCGTCACCGCGTTGAATACCCATATCGGCTACGACAAAGCGGCGGAAATCGCCAAGAAAGCGCATAAAGAAGGGCTGACGCTGAAAGCTTCGGCTCTGGCGCTGGGCTATCTCACCGAAGCGGAGTTCGACAGCTGGGTGCGGCCAGAGCAGATGGTTGGCAGTATGAAACCGGGGCGTTAATCCGCCACATACAGGTGCAGTCGTGGGATCATCAGACGCAGCGGCTGCGCCTGCGGTTTAAATCGATGCTGTACGTTTTCGGCATCGTAGTTCAGTAGCTCGCCAATATCCGGCATGCCTGCGCCGTTTTCCGTATTGATCAACGCGATAAGCGGCGTCGGGCAGGCATGCTGTACCTGCTTTTGCTCGCCTTTGTACCAGACCCGGGCGATGGGCTGGACCTTGACCGGACGCTTGATTTTGAGTTTTGCCTGTTGCGGCAGGGCGGCGATGTCCTGATATTCCCGCTCCAGTTTTGCCTGCCACTCCTCGCGGGTCCAGGGATGTACGCTGCGCGGCGTGTTCAGACTCTTTTCCAGTTGCGCCAGCACCTCATCGCGCTTCAGATTCTTGATGATATGTTTGTTCGCCCAGCCAAAGCGCAGCGTCGCCGGATCGTTTATCACCGTTAGCGTCCGATATGCATTGAGCGTAATCAACCCCGGAAGATGGCGGTGGACCCATTCAAAGCGCGCAGCAGACGGCAACCCGGACTCCACGGTGACAATATGCTCAAAGGTGGTTTTCAACTGATTGATGCGCTGCACCTGATTTTCCAGCGCCGCCTGGCTGGCACTGCCCACCTGATAGCACAACACGCCCGGCAGACGCACCGCCGCTTTACTGCTGCGCGTTTCAGACTGCTGCTGAATAAACAGATGGCGATAGTGCGCCAACGCCAGCGTTTCGGCCTCCTTACCCAGATGCTGCTTCACCGCAATAGTATCCAGCGGGGCGTGCTCGGCCTCTTTGCTCACCTCCGGCAGCGAAAAGACACGGGCTATCATCAGATGATGTTCTCCAAGCGCTTGCGTCAGTTCAGCCAGCGCCTGCTCCATCTGGCGAAACGTGGTATTCAGTCTGTCGACGAGATCGTAACGGGCCATTGTGCACCTCATTAGTTACAACATACTCAATGTATAGCACGTTATATCGCCTGCGACTACCGTGCGAATAGCGTCAGCCAGCGGTTAATTCAGGAAGTGTGTGCCAGATCGGCCAACTAAAGCTGAAGCGGGCGCCGCCCAGTTCACTTTCCCCGCAGCTGACCGTGCCCCCCATCGCCTGGGCGATGGAATAGACAATCGCCAGACCCAGACCGCACCCGCCGGTGGCGCGATCCCGACTTGGATCCAGACGGACGAAAGGTTCAAAAACAGTCTCCCTCGCTTCCGGGGCAATGCCCGGCCCGTCATCTTCGACGGTCAGCGTGGCGAAACGATCGCTGAGTTGCAGGCTTATCTGCACCGTCGACTGGCAGTAGCGCAGCGCGTTGTTCAGCAGATTATCCAACACCCGTTCCATGAGTCGCATATCCAGCGCGCCATAATCGCCGCGGACGAGACGCGTAATCCGCAGCGTTCGCTCAGGATTCACGCTTTGCACATCATCAATATGCGCCGTGAGCCAGACCGGGAGGTCCGGTTCGCTAAGATGCAGTTCATTCTGCGGCCTGTCGAGGCGGGCGTAGGTTAACAGCTCCTCAATTAAGGCTTCGAGCTGTCCGATATCGCGATTGAGCGCCAGAGATTCTTGTTCCGTGAGGTTTTCACTCATCTCCAGTCGGTAGCGCAGGCGAACCAGCGGAGTGCGCAGTTCATGGGCAATCCCGTCGATCAGCTGTTTTTTACTGGCGATCAGCGCATTAATGTTGTCCGCCATCTGATTAAAAGCAATGCCCAGCCGTTCAAAACTGGAGCCGCTGTCAAAGTGCAGCCGTTCACTGAGATGACCTTTGCCGAACCGCTGGGCGGCGGCCTCCAGTCGCAGCATTTCCTGCCAGTGAGGACGCATCCAGATGAACACCGGAAAGGCCAGTGAGATGGCGATAAACGCCATCAGCGCGATATCCAGCAGGCGCATCTGATGGAGAAAATAGAGGTAGGGAACCGGGCCAACGGCCAGCACGTAATGGCTGCGCGGAATGCGCTGAATAAAGGTGTACTGATCGTCGAGTGCAATGATGTCGCCTTCACGCAGACGTTGCATACTCTGTTCATCCAGCGAGAATTTTGTCAGCGGCTCAACGCGCAGGTCAAAAGAGAGATTGAGGTCCATCTCTTTGAGCGTTTTACCCCAGTCGCGCGGAGGGATCTCGCGTAGCTCGCTGCGCATCAGATACAGCGAGCTTTTCATCAGGTCATCGAGCGACTGCCTGCCAGCCCGCTCTGCGGTGAATTTGTAAACCAGCCCGACCAGCAGGGTCATCACCAGAAAGCAGACAAACAGCAGGAGATAAAACTGCACGAACAGTTTCTTCATTTACATCCCCGAATGCGGTGATGGCACATCATCCCAGGCGTGCGGGGCAAACAGATAGCCTTTATTGCGTACCGTTTTAATACGATAGGGCTCAGCCGCATTATCGAGCAGTTTCTTACGCAGACGCGAGATGGCAACATCAACGCTGCGATCCATGCCGTCGTAGCTAACGCCGCGCAGATTTTTCAGTAGCGCATCGCGGTCCATAATCTGTCCGGCGTGCGTGGCGAGTTCCCATAGCAGCTCGAAATCCGCGGTGGACAGTATGACCTGTTCACCACTGAGCAAAACGACACGGTTGATGGGGTCGATAGTCAGGGAACCAAAGCGCAGCGTTTTATGCGGCGTGACGGCGGCAGGCTGAATCCCTTTGCTATGACCAGACTGATCGCTCTGCCGCAGATGCAGCCGCAGACGGGCCAGCAGGACCGCTGGCGGCGTGGTTTTCAGAATGTAATCGCAGGCGCCCATTTCCAGTGCCAGGATGTGGTTCATGTCGCTGTCAAGCGAAGTGAGGAGGACGATCGGCCCCTGCCATTGCCCTTGCAGGTCACGACAGAGGGTCATGCCGTCTTTACCGGGAAGCATAATATCCAGCAAGACCAGGTCCGGCTGAACCTGGAGGATCCGCGCTTCTGCCAGATCGCCACGTGGCTCGACGATCACGTCGAAATCGTGTTTCGCCAGATAGGCCGCAATGAGCGCGCCGACCTCAGGATCGTCTTCAACAAATACAATCGTGTTCATCGTCTTGATTGCCGATCAGAAAACGTCAACATACACCGCCGGGGCGTTGCCTTCCATTAATCTTTCCTAAACGGTGACGCTTCCGTTATGCTGGTTGCCGATGTTATTGATGTGTAAAGGCAAGGTAATGGGACTCGTGATTAAAGCCGCGCTGGGTGCGCTGGTGGTGGTGTTGATTGGGTTGCTGGCAAAAACGAAGAATTACTACATCGCAGGGCTAATCCCGCTGTTCCCGACATTCGCGCTGATTGCCCATTATATCGTGGCCAGCGAGCGGGGAATTGACGCGCTAAGAACGACCATCGTATTCAGCATGTGGTCGATTATTCCCTATTTTGTCTATCTCGTTTCGCTGTGGTATTTCACCGGTTTTCTGAAGCTGCCGGTGGCGCTGGGCGGGGCAGTGATCTGCTGGTGCCTGAGCGCCTGGCTGCTGATCTTTTGCTGGGTCAAACTGCACTAACGCAGATGCCGACCGCCGTCCACGGCGAAGCTACGGCCGGTCACAAAGCAACTGGTCAGCAGATAATCGATTAAATCGATCACCTCCTTTTCACCCGGCGCCGTTTTCATCAGCGATTTGTTCAGCGCCTGCTGGCGGTACTCGGCGTCATCGCCCTCGTTAAACAGGATCAGCGAAGGGGCAATGGCGTTGACCTTCACCTCTGGCGCGAGCTTGCGGGCAAATGAACGGGTCATATTATCCAGCGCCGCTTTACTGGCGGCATAAGCAATATGCTTATCACTGCCTTTCTCCACAACGTAGTCGGTGAAATGAATGATGTCAGCGGCGGCGTGACCGTGCCCGCGAAGCATGCCTTCGAGCGCATGATTGAGCAGATAGGGGGCATTGACGTGGATTTGCATCATGCAGGCCAGTACGTCAGAGAGTGGCGTTCCCGGCTTCTCTGCCATCCATGCGCTGGCATTATGGACGATGGCGCGCAGACCGCTGGCGCGTTCTTTTACCGTATCGGCGAAGGCCAGAATGCCTTCATTGGTGGAGAAATCAGCCTGAATACACAGGGCGCCCGCGTTGGTCAGTCCGTCAATGGCCGGATAATGCGTGCGGTAGCTGACGATCACCGGCTGTTTCTGGTTGATAAAGTGCCAGGCAATGGCGAGGCCGATACGGCGGCCACCACCGGTCACTAAAATGGGCAGAGGGTGTTGCGTTCCCATCGAAAAACTCCTTATGCGCCTGCGAATCAGGCTATTAGCGTCAAACGATGGGATGCGTTTACCCCACCAGCAGCCAGGTCGCCGGTACGGCGGCCACCAGCAACAGACCAATCAGAACCATTTCCTGTCGGTTCAAAACGTTATCATGCGTATGCGTCTTACGAGCATACAGGAACACCAGCAGACCCGGCGCATAAAGCACCACGGAGAGCAGCAGATGCATCGGTCCGGAAGCATATAATAACCATAAGCCATAAATGCACGCACCGACACCTACCGCCTGGTGAAGCGGACGGGTAGCGATTTTCAGCAGGAAAGCACCGACGAGGAAATAGGGGACCAGAATCATCTCTGAGGCGATAGTCAGCAGCGTGTTGTAATCCGAGCCGGTTAGCCAGATCAGCACCAGACAGACCTGAACGCAGAGGTTGGTGAGCCACAGCGAAGCCGATGGCGCGCCTTGCGCATTCTGACGGGCAAAAATCCGCGGGAAGGCTTTATGCGTTGAGGCAAGGAACGGGACCTCCGCCGCCATAATGGTCCAGCTCAGATAGGCCCCGCAAACGGAGACAATCAGACCCGCCGCAATGATAATCTCACCCCACGGCCCCATCATTTTGACCATCAGACCTGCCATTGACGGGTTACGGATCTCCGCCAGTTCCGGGCGGGCCACCACACCAAGCGAGAGCAGAGTGACCAGCAGATAAACAGCAAGCGCGGAGAGCACCGCTAACAGCGTAGCGCGACCGACATCGTGTTTGTTACGTGCCCGCGCCGAGACGACGACTGCGCCTTCCACACCGATGAATACCCACAGCGTGATAAGCATCGTGTTCTTAACCTGTTCCCAGACCGGGACTCCCAGCGCGAGGCCGGTAAAGTCGAGGCTAAAAACCTCCAGTTTAAATGCCATAAAGGCCAGCACAATAAACAGACCGAGCGGCAGCAATTTTGCCAGCGTCGCCACCAGGTTGATGCTGGCTGCCGTTTGTACGCCGCGCAGCACCAGAAAATGTACCACCCACAGCAGCACCGACGCGCCCACGATTGCCTGCCAGGTATTGCCGTCGCCAAACAGACGTAGTTCAGGCGTATCGGTAAAGAAACTGAGAGCAGAGAAGACAATGACCAGATAGGAGACGTTGGCAATCACCGCACATAGCCAGTAGCCCCAGGCCGAGCAGAAACCGATCAGCTCACCGAAACCTTCGCGGGCATAGGTGAAGATACCGCCATCCAGTTCGGGACGGATACGGGTCAGGATTAACATGGCAAACGCCAGCAGCAATATCCCGGCCCCGGTAATCGCCCAGCCGATAAGCAATGCCGACGGGCTGGCGACAGCGGCCATATTCTGCGGCAGACTGAAAACACCAGCGCCAAGCATTGAGCTTAAAACCAGCGCGGTGAGAGCGCTCAGTCCCAGTTTCTTTTCCATGGTTATCCCGTGGTACAAACGATCGATGGAGAATAATTATTGTGGCAAAGCGCATAAAAATGGTGAAAGCCACTAAGGCGCGGGATTTTACGGAGAGAAGAGACTGCATGCAATGATCAGAGGAAAATTTGTGACTAATAAAGCGAAAGGCGGCATAAAGCCGCCTTATTTTATGACCGGAGAGCCTTACTTATACAGATCGGCGCTGATGGTCATGTTGTTACCACGTTCCTGCCACTGGCGGGTAATGTGGTAATACTTAGCCCCTTGCTTCGCTGCACGCTTGGCAACCTGGTAAGAGACTTCAGTCATGCTGCTGTAGTTGCCGGTGAACTTGATGCTGTCGAACGGCACCATCATGGCCGCCGTGGCTTTGTTCAGCTCTTCAACTTTGGTGCCATCCGGAAGGGTGACAGTGTAACGTCCACCTTTAGTGGATTGCGTTTCGAAGAAGCGACCAACTTCAGAACTCGGCGACGCGGTGGTGGCAACACCTGGGATTTCGACGTTTTTCGCCGCTTCGCCACCGGCTGCCAGCGCTGCGCGACCGGCATCGGAATCCGCCGGGATCGCGTCAGGGCTCTGCACCACGCGTTTCTTCGCATCTTTTTTATAGATAAAAGCGGTAATACGCTGGTTGCCGCCCTGGTTCGCATCGATCTGACGCACAATGTAGAAAGCGTAGGCGCCTTTTTCGTTTGCCGCTTTGGTGATGGCGTCATTCACTTCCGGCTGGCTGCGGTAGAAACCCTGTACCGTAACGGTATCAAACGGTTCCAGCATTACAGCTTCTGATTTTGGCAATTCAACCACGCCATTGATCACGCGGTTCTTGCTGGCTTCCGCTTTCTCAGCGTCGGCTTTGTAGAAGTCTGCAACAACACGCCAGTTACCGCTGTTACCAAAATCAGATGTATCGACAACATAGAATGAGGCGGCGCCTTCTTTATCTGCGCGGCGGTTAACGGCCTTCACCGCATCGCCAATCGCATTAAAACGGCCTGTGACCGTGACACGGTCGTAAGGTTTCAGTGCTGCCGCTTGCTCCGGCGTCAATTCTGTTGCTGCGTTTACGGAAAAAGCCGTCGCAGAAAGAAGTGCGGACGCCAGGAGAGTGTTCTTAAGCTTCATAAAAATAATCCTTCGCCTTGCGCAAACCAGGTACTGGTATTGTTATTGACTAGAAACGTGGCTGATTATTGCATTTAAACCCGGTGACTGTCTGCGTGATTTTTCAATCGACACAGCAGATGAGGTCACAAGGTCGATAACAAATTATGATATGTCGAAAAAATGGTCATTTCACAGTGAAAACTGATGAACGCACTGAATTTTATAAGTTAATTTAATGTTAATTAGTTGATCTTCCGTGGCGCTTAATCATGTTTTGCCGCTTCGTCTGAGCGAATTATGGGCCTTTCACGAGGAATTGAAGGTCATTATCCCGGTCAGAGGGCTGAATCGTTCCTGTTTTGCTGATAACCCGACAAATACTGTTTTTTGGCGCTAGATCACAAGCGCTATTTTCAGTACGTTATAGAGAGTTTGTTACTGTTTTATTTTTCCGGGGTAACCTATACCCCTGCGTGAAATTGCCTGCGCAATTCCACGTTAACTGACAAACCATCATCAAAAATACCGATGGAAGGGAACATTATGCGAATTGGCATACCAAAAGAACGGTTTACCAATGAAACCCGTGTAGCCGCGACGCCGAAAACGGTTGAGCAACTGCTGAAGTTGGGTTTCACCGTCGCGGTAGAGAGCGGCGCGGGTGGACTGGCGAGTTTTGACGATAAAGCTTTTGTAGAAGCGGGCGCGGAAATTGTCGATAGCAGCGCTGTCTGGCAATCAGAGATCATTCTGAAGGTTAACGCACCGGAAGATGAGGAAATTCCGTTACTCAATCCGGGCACCACGCTGGTCAGTTTTATCTGGCCTGCGCAGAATCCAGAGTTAATGCAAAAGCTCGCCGAGCGTAATGTGACGGTGATGGCAATGGATTCTGTACCGCGTATTTCACGTGCGCAGTCGCTGGATGCATTGAGCTCGATGGCAAACATCGCCGGTTATCGGGCGATCGTGGAAGCCGCGCACGAGTTTGGCCGCTTCTTTACCGGGCAGATCACCGCTGCGGGTAAAGTTCCTCCCGCCAAAGTGATGGTGATCGGGGCCGGTGTTGCTGGTCTGGCCGCCATTGGCGCAGCGAACAGCCTGGGCGCGATTGTGCGTGCCTTTGACACCCGTCCGGAAGTGAAAGAGCAGGTCCAGAGTATGGGCGCTGAATTCCTCGAACTGGATTTCAAAGAGGAAGCAGGCAGCGGCGACGGTTACGCCAAAGTGATGTCTGAGGCGTTTATTAAAGCGGAAATGGCGCTGTTTGCCGCGCAGGCAAAAGAGGTCGACATTATTGTCACCACCGCCCTGATTCCGGGTAAACCGGCACCGAAACTGATCACCCGTGAGATGGTTGACTCCATGAAGGCGGGCAGCGTGATTGTCGACCTGGCGGCGCAAAACGGCGGTAACTGTGAATATACGGTCGCCAATCAGGTCACGACCACGGCAAACGGCGTTAAGGTGATCGGTTATACCGACTTGCCAGGGCGTCTGCCGACACAGTCTTCACAACTGTACGGCACCAACCTTGTTAACCTGCTTAAACTGCTGTGCAAAGAGAAAGACGGCAATATCACCGTTGATTTCGACGACGTGGTCGTGCGCGGCGTCACGGTAGTGCGTGACGGCGAAATTACCTGGCCGGCGCCGCCGATTCAGGTATCTGCACAGCCGCAGGCCGCCGCGAAAGCCGCGCCGGCTGCAAAAGAGCCGGAAAAACCGGCATCGCCGTGGCGTAAATACGCGGTGATGGCGCTGGTGATCATTCTGTTCGGCTGGCTGGCAGACGTCGCGCCGAAAGAGTTCCTCGGTCACTTTACGGTGTTCGCACTGTCCTGCGTGGTGGGCTACTACGTGGTCTGGAACGTTTCTCATGCTCTGCATACGCCGCTGATGTCCGTGACCAACGCCATTTCAGGGATCATCGTGGTTGGCGCGCTATTGCAGATTGGCCAGGGCGGCTGGGTTAGCTTCCTGAGCTTCATCGCGGTCCTGATTGCCAGCATCAATATTTTCGGTGGCTTCACCGTGACTCAGCGCATGCTGAAAATGTTCCGGAAAAACTAAGGGGTAACACATGTCTGGAGGATTAGTTACAGCTGCATACATTGTTGCCGCGATCCTGTTTATTTTCAGTCTGGCAGGACTTTCAAAACATGAAACGTCTCAGCAGGGTAACAACTTCGGTATCGCCGGGATGGCGATTGCGCTGATTGCCACGATTTTTGGCCCAGATACCGGCAACGTTGCCTGGATCCTGGTGGCAATGATCATCGGCGGCGCGATTGGTATTCGTCTGGCGAAGAAAGTTGAAATGACCGAAATGCCGGAACTGGTGGCGATTCTGCACAGCTTCGTCGGTCTGGCTGCGGTACTGGTCGGCTTCAACAGCTATCTGTATCACGAAGCAGGCCTGGAGCCGATTCTGGTCAATATTCACCTGACCGAAGTGTTCCTGGGCATCTTCATCGGTGCGGTAACCTTCACTGGTTCGGTGGTGGCATTTGGTAAGCTGCGCGGCAAGATCTCTTCTAAACCGCTGATGCTGCCGAACCGTCACAAAATGAACCTCGCGGCGTTGGTGGTCTCTTTCCTGCTGCTGGTGGTTTTTGTCCGTACCGAAAGCGTTGGCCTGCAGGTTCTGGCGCTGCTGGTGATGACCATCATCGCGCTGGCGTTTGGCTGGCATCTGGTGGCGTCCATCGGCGGGGCGGATATGCCGGTCGTGGTCTCCATGCTGAACTCCTACTCTGGTTGGGCGGCAGCGGCGGCGGGCTTCATGCTGAGCAACGACCTGCTGATCGTGACCGGCGCGCTGGTCGGTTCGTCCGGTGCGATTCTGTCTTACATCATGTGTAAGGCGATGAACCGCTCGTTCATCAGCGTCATTGCAGGGGGCTTCGGTACCGATGGTACGGCGTCCAGCGGTGATGAAGAAGTGGGCGAACACCGTGAGATCAGTGCGGAAGAGACCGCGGATATGCTGAAAAACTCGCATACGGTGATCATCACCCCGGGCTACGGCATGGCGGTGGCGCAGGCACAGTATCCGGTCGCGGAAATTACCGAGAAGCTGCGCGCGCGCGGTATCAAGGTACGTTTCGGTATCCACCCGGTGGCAGGACGTCTGCCTGGTCACATGAACGTGCTGTTGGCGGAAGCGAAAGTGCCTTACGACATCGTGCTGGAAATGGACGAGATCAACGATGATTTCGCCGATACCGACACCGTGCTGGTTATTGGCGCGAACGACACCGTGAACCCGGCGGCGCAGGACGATCCAAACAGTCCTATCGCCGGTATGCCGGTGCTGGAAGTGTGGAAAGCGCAGAACGTGATTGTCTTCAAACGTTCAATGAATACCGGCTACGCCGGTGTGCAGAACCCGCTGTTCTTCAAAGAGAACACTCATATGCTGTTTGGCGATGCCAAAGCCAGCGTGGATGCGATTCTGAAAGCGCTGTAATCCGTTGTTCTGTTGAAACGGCCTCTGCGGAGGCCGTTTTTACGTCGGTCACTTTTTGTTTGCATCGCCTAACAGAATGGCAATACTTTGCCCACCAACGGATTGTTCCAGCGCAATCTTGACGATAATAGTCAGCGGTACCGAAAGCAGCATCCCCACCGGCCCCAGCAGCCAGCCCCAGAAGATCAACGACAGGAACACCACCAGCGTAGAAAGCCCCAGGCCGCGTCCCATGATTCGTGGTTCAAGGATATTGCCGAACACCAGGTTGATGATCAGATAACCCGCCAGCACCACCAGCGCATCGTACAGGCCGCCAAACGCCAACACCTGAATGATGGGCGGGATCGCCGCCAGCACTGAACCAATGTTGGGAATGTAGTTGAGCGCAAAGGCCAACAGCCCCCAGATAAAGGCGAAACGAACGTCCAGCGCCGCCAGCATACCCCAGACCACCAGCCCGGTGACCAGACTGATTGCCGTTTTCAGCACCAGATAGTGCGATACGCTATCGATGGCGCGCTGAATGGCTGCCATCCCTTCGACCGGACGAACCATGATCTGCTGGAATTTCGTGGGGAGCTGCGGCACTTCCAGCAGCATAAAGACCACCGTCAGCAGCAGTAAAAAGATCGATGACATGGCGTTGGTTAACTGCGCCAGTAAATTGGTGATCAGGGTCATCGCCGCGTTGGGATCGATGTACTTCACCATCTCATCCACCGAGACGCCGATGCCTAAGCGGACCAGCCAGGGCTCGAGACTTTTCAGCGGGATGACCAGTGAAGAACGATACTGGGGCAGGGTGCGCGCCAGTTCATTGAGGGACGTACCCAGATAGGCCAGCAGTAACACCATCGCCATCACGATAATGATCACCAGCAGGGAGATCGCCAGCACACGCGGAACGCGCAGTTTCACCATCCGCTGTACCAGCGGGCTAAGGACGACGGCAATAAATAACGCCAGAATAAATGGCACAATAATATCCGCCGCAAAGCGGATACCGGTAAGAATGATCACCAGCATTCCCAGCATAATGACGATCTTAAGACCGTTCAGCGTGATGATTGGTTTTGCCATGGAGCGTCCTGTATTTTTCTGCTTGCCGCGTATAATAATGTGATTCGGGTCGAATCGTCCTGAGAAAAATCAAACGATTCGGGTAAAGAAGTGAAAAGGTTTTGAGTTAATTCCTGGCCTATGATACAAATCAGGCGTGTTCAACTACCGAGGACAATTATCATCCGCGATGACGAGAAGCAACACTGCGGATAATTGTAATATTATGGACAATATGTTCAGGACGTTTTTTTCTACACAAATTCTTCTTCGCACTTCCTCCTCTTTCTTGCTTGCAGGTGAGCAACACTGGCGCAACGCGCTTTAGTCCCTTCTTCTGTTCGAGCTGACGCCACGCGTCTGGCTAACTGATTTTATTTTCTGGTTTGCAACGTTGTGCAAGCCCAGGGATTATATTCTCAAGCAGGAGAAGCACTATGTTTTACTGGATTTTATTAGGTCTGGCGATTGCCGCTGAAATTACCGGCACATTGTCGATGAAATGGGCAAGCGTAAGCGATGGCAACAGCGGGTTTATTTTAATGCTGGTGATGATCGCCGCCTCGTATATTTTTCTCTCTTTTGCCGTTAAAAAAATCGCCCTTGGTGTGGCTTACGCATTGTGGGAAGGGATCGGCATTTTATTTATTACGCTGTTTAGCGTGCTGTTATTTGATGAGTCGCTGTCGGCCATGAAAATTGCCGGTCTGGCAACGCTGGTAGTGGGCATCGTGTTGATCAAATCCGGTACCCGCAAGTCGCGTCAGTCAGCGAAAGAGGTGACCCATGCAACAGTTTGAATGGGTTCACGCCGCCTGGTTAGGGATGGCGATCGTGCTGGAAATTATCGCCAACGTCTTTTTAAAATTCTCTGACGGCTTTCGTCGTAAATTGTACGGCATTCTCTCGCTGGTTGCGGTACTCGCCGCGTTCAGTGCGCTTTCACAGGCGGTAAAGGGCATTGACCTGTCCGTTGCCTACGCGCTGTGGGGGGGATTTGGTATCGCCGCGACGCTGGCTGCCGGATGGATACTGTTCGGGCAACGTCTGAATCATAAAGGCTGGATCGGCGTTGTGTTGCTGCTGGCTGGTATGGTGATGATTAAACTGGCCTGATGTATCGCTGCCCGCGCCCGCGGGCAGCTCGATGCGCCTTATTGCTCCCCGGCCAGCGCATCCAGTTTTTCCCGAAATCCCGTCACCGAGATCGCCCGGTTATCTGCGCGCCAGCGATCTTTCGCCGCCGGGGCAGAACTTTGAACACCGATTAACTGCCAGCCCGCCTCGGTTTTCAGCATCAGCGGTGAACCGCTGTCGCCCGGCAGCGTGTCACACTGGTGTGACAACACTGAATTCTGCGCCCAGCCGGTGACGATACAATCCTGATGAGAATAGAGCGTATCCAGATGATCTTCCGGATACCCCGACTGCGTGACCTTGCGTCCGGCCTCTTTGAGTGCGGCGGTCAGTGCCGCCTTATCACCCTCAAACAGCGGTAACGGCGTGATGCCGGAAGGGGGATAGCGCAACACAATCAGGCCAAAGTCCCACGGCGCAGCTGCAGGCGGCACAATCCAGCCGTCGCCATCGGGCTTCAGACGTTTTCCAAGACCAGGATCCACCCGTCCTTCAATACCGTGAATTTCATAACGCCAGAGACCTTTTTTCGAAACAAAACGCAGGACGACGGCTTTATCCGGTTTCCCTTTTGGCGGCGTTAATAAGCAATGTCCGGCAGTGAGCGCCAGATGTGGGGAGATTAGCGTCGCGGTGCAGAGGTTACCGCTGGCGGTTTCCAGTTGTCCGATGGCATCCCACGGCGATTGGGTAGGATCGCTTACCGGCGCGCGATCGTCCTGACCAAAAAATAACGTTTTGACTTCACTGGTTCCGGTATCCGCGTCAGGCTTATCCGCATGCGCAATACCCGATGAAAAGCACAACGAACCCAGTAATACAGCAACGGTTTTACGCATATCACACTCTGTGTGGGTAATTATGATTATTAAAAGAGAACCCTCAGTAATTACTATAGACGTAACGGTGGGAAAGTGAGAGCAAAATCAGAGTACTACAATCAGGAAAGATAAAAGCGGGCGGCAATGAGCGCACATAAAATAAGCGAGATAAGGATGAACTCAAAGCGATAACGGCGCACCATGTTACCCTCCGAAAAAGACGGCGCTAAACCGGGAAAGCGTTCAGCGCCGTTGAAGAATGGCGCGAGGGGGCGCGCCAGTTTACCGATTCAGGACTTAAGCGGCCGGTTGAGCGGCAGGCTTAGCGGCCGGTTTTTGGCTGTGTTTTTTGGTGTGCTTTTTAGCGGCTTGAGCTTTCTGTTCAGGCGCTTTCTGCTCAGTCGTGGCTTTGGCTTTTTTCGGGTGTTTTTTAGCGGCCTGCGCTTTTTGTTCTGGCGCTTTCTGGGTAGTCGCTTTGTGATGTTTTTTGTGGTGCATGGTTTTTGCCGGAGCCGATTTCGCAACAGGCGCCGCAGCCGGTGCAGTTGATGTAGTGTCAGCCGCAAACGCAGCAGAAGACAGACCCATAGCAGCGGCAACAACCAGAGCTAATACTTTTTTCATTCTCATACCCTCGATTTGGTTTTTCATTCAACCCCACTGCGGGGCCGTTGAAATAACTATATCGCTGGGTGATGCGCGCTTCCGTGAGTCATTGGTTTCGGCGTGTAACGATATGTACAACGCCGGGCGCAGCGGCCCGGCGAGGGGGTTTACAGATAGCGAGATTCAAGATGAGCGCGGAAATGACGGCTGCTCAATGCTTCTCCGGTGGCCTGAGTAATCAACTGCGCCGTGGTAAAGCGACTGCCGTGCTGCCAGATATTCTGTCGCAGCCAGTCAAACAAGGCGCTGAAATCGCCGCCGGCAATCTGCTGACTGAGACCTGGCAATGCGCGATTTGCAGCGCTGAACAACTGTGCGGCATACATTGCGCCCAGCGTATAAGAAGGGAAGTAACCAAACCCGCCGTCAGTCCAGTGAATATCCTGCATGCAGCCGTCGCGATAGTTCCCTTTTGTCGACAGTCCCAGCCAGGCCTGCATTTTTTCGTCCCACAGCGCCGGAATGTCGTCCACTTCGATATCGCCATTGATCAATGCGCGCTCAATTTCATAGCGCAGGATGACGTGCGCCGGATAGCTGACTTCATCGGCATCCACGCGGATAAAACCGGGTTTTACCCGCTGATTCCAGGCGATGAAGTTTTGCTCTTCAAAGGCGGCCTGATCGCCAAAATGACGCTTCACGGCAGGTAACAGTTGCCTTAAAAATGCATTGCTGCGACCTACCTGCATTTCAAAAAACAGGCTCTGGGATTCGTGGATTGCGGTGGAACGGGCAAGGGCGACGGGCTGACCCAACCCGTTACGCGGCAGGTTTTGCTCGTAGCGGGCATGGCCGGTTTCGTGGATCACGCCAAACAGGGCGCTGAGTAATTCGTTTTCGTCATAACGCGTCGTGATTCGCACGTCTTCAGGCACGCCGCCGCAGAATGGATGCGCGCTGATGTCGAGGCGACCGGCGTTAAAATCGAAACCGAGTACCGACATCGTCTCCAGCCCCAGTTCGCGCTGAACGACAGTCGGGAAGGGGCCGACGGGGGCAATCAGCGACTGCTGCGACTGGCGGGCAACCACGCGACTGAGCAGATCCGGCAGCCACGATTTGAGATCGGCAAACAGGCCATCCAACTGTGCGCTGGTCATTTCCGGCTCATAAATGTCCAGCAGCGCGTCATACGGCGAGCCGCCTTTGACTTGCGCACGCAGTCTGGCCTCTTCGCGGCTCAGTTTTACTACTTCCTTCAGATTCGCTGAAAATCCCTGCCAGTCGTTGGCGGGACGCTGGCTGCGCCAGGCGTGTTCGCAGCGACTTCCGGCGAGAGATTTGGCCTCCACCAACGACTCTGGTAACAACGCGGCCTGGGTATGCAGTCGCGTCATTTCCCGCAGATTGGCCTGTTCCACATCATTGAGATCCTCCTGGGCGGCAGCGGCAAGCCATTGCGCCACTTTTGGTTCAGTCAGGATTTGATGTTCCAGAACGCTCAGCTCCGCCAGCGCTTCGCCACGCGCTGCACTGCCGCCGGGCGGCATCATGGTGAACATATCCCAACTGGCGATAGCGGAGAGGTGTGAAAAACGAGAGAGTCGCAGGAAGATGCGTGTAACATCATGATAAGCTGATGATTTTTCCATTCTTGTTCTACCTTATCGTGTGGGGGCGTTCAGGGAGTTTAACTTATGTGGAAGTAGTCACTGTGAACAGTAAGACTGAAGTCACTACATCATAATACAACCAGGTGTATCAACAGTTTAATAAATACTTCTGGCTGAACGCCACCAGCAACCTTTACCAGCAGACATCAAATTTATGCAGAAGGAAAAACAAAGCAGTTAGTTTGCTATGTACACAAAATATCTAATAAGTACTTGAGCGGTTACTCCAAAGAAGTAGCTTATCGTCAAAACATGAGAAGTATTTCAAATGATATCATCGTTAAAGATACCCTTACTAAATGCCTTAATACCAGAACTAATAAAAACTGGTGCGAATACTCATTCAGTACGTGATTTATATAAAAAGCATTCGGCATAATATTTTAAATGCATTTAACTCATTGATTTTTAATTGATTAGGTTATATTTTAATACAGTGCTGATATTATAACAATTTTTAAGGTAAGTTGTTATACTTCCCTTAATGTACATTTTGAGAAATTTGTAAACTATTCAATAGGCAAATTGTGCTGTTTTAAGAAAGATAGCTTATCCCAGTAGCCTCTTTGAAATACAATTTTATTGTTTACTATTTGAAAGAAACCGCAACCTCTCAAACCTAATGGGTCACGCCACTCTAAAATTGCCCATTGTCCATCTTCGAAAATATTTTCAACGATACAAACCATTTCTGGGATGGCAAAATCTTGTTCAAACATTTTCTTTATTGCCTCTTTCCCAATAACGGGATCATTGGCAACCTGATGGTTTATTGCATTATCATCATATAATTCAGAAATAATTTCTATATCTGCATTATTAAATGCGTCAACCCATTGGCAAAGTATTTCTTTTGGCGTCATATAATTTACCTCCAGTCTGTAAATGATCCCTTACTATAAAATACCATCAAAAACTTATCAATTTCAAAATTTTAAAATCAAAATCGAAATATATCAGTACCGTATTGTTAACATCTTGAATAATTGATCTACTTCACATCGCTTAGTAGCCTAAGCCCGGCAAACAGCGGTTTCTTTTGGTCTCTTAATGAATTTACTTATTAATGACTAACGGCGAACATATTCCAACTGGCGATAGCGGAGAGGTAAGAGAAGCGAGAGAGTCGCAGGAAGGTGCGGGTAAGTTGTTGATAGTTTTTGTTGTCCATGTAACCTCTTCGACGTGACAGGTGGGTTGAGTTTCCCCACCATAATGGGTAGTTATGTTTATCGATAGCCTTTTTTATAGTAGCCAACGGGAACATCGTACCCGTCCAATAACAATAAACACACACAGCAAAATGAATCCACTCCACTGGGTTGTCTTTGCTCTTCTGGCACTGGATGCCGTCAGAGAATTGATGGGGTTTTCATCAATCTTAGGAATTTGGTAACCACTGTTGGTCGAGAGGCGAGAAGCCCGGTGAACCCGGGCTTTTCTTTCAGACTAGACGTGAAGACGGTGATGCAGTCGTGTGCCGACCAGAATAGCCAGTACCAGCATAATCGCGATAAATCCCCCGACGCCGTTCCAGCCATAGTTATGCCAGAACACACCGCCCAGCGTACCGGCGATACTGGATCCCAGATAGTAGCTGAACAGATACAGCGAAGAGGCCTGGCCTTTGGCGCGACGCGCGCGCGGCCCAATCCAGCTACTGGCCACCGAGTGCGCGCCAAAGAATCCAGCTGAGAAGAGCAGCATCCCGGCGAAAATCAGCCACAGCGAACTGAACAACGTCATTAACAGACCGAACAGCATCACGGCGGTGGAAAAGAGCATCACCGGACCGCGTCCGTAACGTACCGTCATCGAACCGGCCTTTGGCGAACTCCAGGTTCCGGTCAGATACGCGACGGAAAGCAAGCCGACCACCGCCTGACTGAGCTCCCACGGCGAAAGCATCAGACGATAGCCGATATAGTTAAACAGGGTGACAAATGACCCCATCAGCAGAAAACCTTCGGCAAACAGCAGCGGCAGTCCCTGGTCACGCCAGTGGAGTCGGAAGTTGATGAACAGCGTTTTGGGGCGCAGCGACGTGGGACGGAAGTGGCGTGATTCCGGCAGAATTTTCCAGAACATCAGGGCCGACGCCAGCGCGAAGCAGCCAATGGCAGCCAGCGCAATGCGCCAGCTAAAGAAATCGGTAAACACGCCGCTAATCAGACGTCCACTCATCCCGCCAATCGAGTTGCCGCTGATGTACAACCCCATTGAGAAAGCGACAAAGCTGGGGTGGATCTCCTCACTCAGATAAGTCATCCCGACCGCCGCCACGCCGCTGAGTGAAAGGCCAATCAGTGCGCGCATTATCAGAATGCCGTGCCAGCTGGTCATCATCGTCGAGAGCAACGTACAGCAGGAGGCGAGCAGCAACGCGGTCACCATCACCGGCTTGCGCCCGATAGCATCCGACAGCGGACCGGTAAACAGCAGGCCAACGGCTAACATTCCGGTAGAGATCGACAGTGAAATACTGCTGCTGGCGGGAGATACGCCAAACTCATGAGACAACACCGGCAGAATGGGCTGGACGCAGTACAGCAGGGCGAAAGTCGCCAGTCCGGCAGAAAAGAGCGCCAGCGTGACGCGCATAAAGGCAGAAGTACCGCGTTGAATAAACTGAACCGGCTGAGAAATGCGTTGGTCGTCAATATCGCTCGCCGTCGCGTCATTGACTGTAGTAGTACGACTCACTGGAAATCCTTGCGCAACAAACCCGTGTTTTGAGGGGACGGGCATAACCTTGTTGATTAGAGTAGGAAAATCTCATTATTCTGTCTAATATATTAATAGTCTCAAATGATACTTTTAAAATATGAATATTGAACTGCGTCACCTTCGCTACTTTGTTGCCGTGGCGGAAGAACTGCATTTCGGACGCGCCGCGGCTCGTCTGAATATTTCGCAGCCGCCGCTGAGCCAGCAAATACAGATGCTTGAGCAGCAGGTCGGCGCGCGCCTGCTCGCGCGAACAAACCGCAGCGTCGCCCTGACTGCCGCCGGCAAGCAATTTCTCGCCGACAGTCGACAGATCCTCGGGCTGGTCAACGATGCCGCCGCCCGTGCGCAGCGTCTGCATCACGGGGAAGCTGGAGAACTGCGTATCGGTTTTACCTCGTCGGCACCGTTTATCCGCGCGGTGTCGGATACCCTGTCGCTGTTCCGCCAGTCATACCCGGACATGCATTTGCAGACCCGCGAGATGAATACCCGCGAACAGCTGGCGCCGCTGAGCGAAGGGGCGCTGGATCTGGGCCTGATGCGCAATACCCCCTTGCCAGAGAGCTTGCATCATGAGGTGATTTTGCATGAACCGTTGATGGCGATGATCCCCAGGGTTTTTCCGCTCTCGCAAAAGCCGGTGGTGACGCTGGCTGAACTGGCGAAAGAGCCGTTTGTTTTCTTTGATCCGCACGTCGGAACCGGTCTTTACGACGATATCCTCGGCATGATGCGCCGTTACCAGTTGACACCGATGATTACTCAGGAGGTCGGTGAGGCGATGACGATCATTGGGCTGGTCGCTGCCGGCTTAGGGGTGTCGATCCTTCCGGCCTCATTTAAAAAAGTACAGCTCAATGAGATGTGTTGGGTACCGATTGCAGAAGAGGACGCCGTTTCAGAAATGTGGCTGGTCTGGTCGGCGCATCATGAGCCGAGTCAGGCGGCGCTACGTTTTCGTCAGCAGTTAGTTCAGGCCGTCAGGGGCGCTTAAATTAATTTAATAACGGCTGAAAATGTGCAGTTAATCACACGGCTAAGTAAAAAGTTGACGTTGTGTATTGAAGTGCTTCACCATAGCCCACAGATTATTTCGGAGCGCGAAAATAAAGGGAGTCAGAGGTGGTTGCTGATAGTCAGCCTGGGCACATCGATCAAATAAAGCAGACCAATGCGGGCGCCGTTTATCGCCTGATTGATCAGCTGGGACCGGTATCGCGTATTGATCTTTCGCGTCTTGCGCAACTGGCACCCGCCAGTATCACGAAGATAGTGCGTGAAATGCTTGAAGCGCATCTGGTCCAGGAACTGGAAATTAAAGAAGCCGGCAGTCGCGGACGCCCGGCGGTGGGGCTGGTGGTGGAAACCGAAGCCTGGCACTATCTGTCCCTTCGCATCAGCCGTGGAGAAATCTTTCTCGCCCTGCGCGATCTCAGCAGCAAGCTGGTCGTGGAAGACTGTCTTGAACTGCCGCTTAACGATGAAACGCCGCTGTTGGCGCGAATTGTCACGCTGGTCGATCAGTTTTTTATTCGTCATCAGCAGAAGCTCGAACGTCTGACCTCCATCGCCATTACCTTACCCGGCATTATCGATACCGAGAACGGGATCGTACATCGCATGCCGTTTTATGCCGATGTGAAAGAGATGCCGCTCGGCGATACGCTGGCGCAGCACACCGGCGTGCCGGTCTACATTCAGCATGATATCAGCGCCTGGACGATGGCAGAGGCGCTGTTTGGCGCATCCCGCGGCGCGCGCGATGTCATTCAGGTGGTTATCGATCATAACGTTGGCGCCGGGGTGATTACCGACGGTCATTTACTGCATGCGGGTAGCAGCAGCCTGGTGGAGATTGGCCACACACAGGTCGATCCTTACGGAAAACGCTGCTACTGCGGCAACCACGGCTGTCTGGAAACTATCGCCAGCGTGGAAAGCGTACTGGAGCTGGCGCAACTGCGACTGGCGCAATCTATGAGCTCTTCGCTTCACGGTCAGCCGTTGACGGTCGATTCGCTGTGTCAGGCGGCGCTACAGGGGGATTTGCTGGCAAAAGACATTATCAGCGGCGTGGGGACCCACGTTGGCCGTATCCTCGCCATTATGGTCAATTTGTTCAATCCGCAAAAAATCCTGATTGGATCGCCACTCAGTAAAGCCGCAGACGTGCTGTTTCCGGCGATTGCGGACAGCATCCGCCAGCAGGCGCTACCGGCCTACAGCAAAAATATGGTCGTTGAGAGCACACAGTTCTCTAATCAGGGGACAATGGCGGGAGCCGCGCTGGTAAAAGACGCGATGTATAATGGTTCTTTGTTGATTCGTCTATTACAGGGTTAACATTTTTTAACTGTTCTACCAAAAATTGCGCTAACTCAAGCTGATTCGACCTGGCATACCTTAGACTTTCTCCACTGTATTATTTTCCTGGCTTATATTTTCGAAGCATAACGGTGGAGTTGGTGATGCTGAAGCGTTTCTTTATTACAGGTACAGACACTTCTGTTGGGAAGACGGTTGTTTCCCGCGCATTGCTACAAGCGTTAGCGTCGGGGGGTAAAAGCGTTGCGGGATATAAACCGGTTGCGAAGGGCAGCAAAGAGACGCCCGAAGGGTTGCGTAACCGGGATGCGCTGGTGCTGCAAAGCGTGTCGACGCTGGAATTACCCTATGAGGCGGTTAACCCCATCGCCCTGAGCGAAGATGAAAGTAGCGTAGCCCACTGTGGCCCGATCAATTACACCTTGCTCTCTAACGGGCTGGCTAGCCTGAGCGAAAAGGTTGATCACGTCGTGGTTGAAGGAACTGGCGGCTGGCGCAGTCTGATGAACGATCTGCGTCCACTGTCCGAATGGGTGGTGCAGGAGCAGTTACCGGTGTTGATGGTGGTCGGTATTCAGGAAGGTTGTATTAACCATGCGTTGCTGACGGCACAGGCGATCGCCAACGACGGTTTACCGCTGATCGGTTGGGTCGCTAACCGTATTAATCCGGGTCTGGCACATTACGCAGAGATTATTGATGTACTGAGCAAAAAACTGCCAGCACCGCTGATTGGCGAACTGCCGTATTTGCCGCGTGCCGAGCAGCGCGAACTCGGACAGTACATTCGCCTGTCAATGCTGGGTAGCTTGCTGTCGGTAGATAGAATCATGGCGTAACGTCCTCGACAGGACAGACGCAAGCACACAGGCCATCAATAAACCGGGGAGAAGACGATACTCCCCGGTCATTTCACAAATCATCAATGCAGACATGACCGGCGCATGCGTCGTCGCCGCCAACAGCGTGGCCATTCCCGTCAAACCCAGTAGCAATGTCATTTCATCCGCACCTGGCAGCCAGACGCCGCCGAGTCGCCCGAGCATCATGCCCATTGCCAGTCCGATAAACAGCGTCGGGGTAAACACACCGCCAGGCGCGCCGGAGCCACTACTGGCCAGTACCGCTAACAGTTTGCACAAAAAAATACCGGCAATGACCGACAACAGCGGGGGCGTGAGCAGAAAAGACTGCACCACGCTATAACCATTTCCCCACACCGTGGGCGTTTGCAAGGAAAGCAGACCGACCAGCAGACCACCGAGCGCCAGTTGCCACGGCGGGGCTAATTTCAACCGCAGAAAGCCAGTGTGGCTGGTGGAAATTAGCCACATCAGTAGCGGGCCGCAGAGCCCGGCGAACAGTCCAGTGCCGAGGAGCAGGCCATACTGAGCATAGTGCAGTTGGGCGCTGAGATGCACCGTATAAAGGAGATCGTTACCGCCGCTTAAAAAACGGGTGGCGAGCAGAGCGACGACGGCGGAAATCACCACCGGGCCAAGCGAGGCCAGCATTAGCGTACAGAATAATACTTCAGCGATGAACAGACTGCCCGCCAGCGGGGCATGGTAGGCTCCGGCCATCCCGGCTGCCGCGCCGCAGGCGATCCATAACTTCCACTCCTTGCGCGGGGTAAACTTTTGCGCAAAGCAGGAGGCCGCCAGCGCGGCGAGTAAAATCATCGCCCCTTCGCGACCAATAGCGCTGCCGCTGGCGACCACCAGCAGCGAGGCAAGAGATTTGACAAGGCTGGCGCCGTAATCAAACTGACCGTCAGTCTGTAGGGCTTCCATATAGTCGGTGGGCGCGTGCGGGTGTTGTTGGTGAGACTTTTGCCAGCCCCAGAGCAGTAAACCTGCCGCCAGTCCGCCCAGTGCCGGTGTCAGTACACGCCGCCAGGGGGCTAATCCTGTCGCCGCGTTGACCAGACTGCCGGAGTTATTACTCAGGAAGGTCCATTCCAGTAGCAGCATAGCGTGACGAAAGCCGGACACCGCCAGAGCGGCCAGCACACCAATCAGTGCGGCGATCAGCAGACGGCGGAACATTGCGCGTAAGTCAGGCCAGGAATGTAGACGGTGCATAGGCGGTTACACAGAGAGTCAGAAACCGCCTATTTTGCGGGGAAAGCTGCGGAGACGCAAAAGCTGTGCGTGCTAACTGCCTTCGTGAATGTTCAGCGCCCGGCGGGTACGTCCGGAGCTGAGATAATCGGCGATATAATCCTGTGAGATCTCACCGTTGTAGCGTCCTTCCTCGTCAACGATCGGCATCCAGCTGGTATTACTTTCATACAGTTTGGAGAGCACAATGCGCAGGTTATCTTCGGCTTTACCGGTAATGCGGAAGGGATGAAGGATATCTGCGCAGGTGCCGGTGGCCTGGCGCGCCTCGCGACGTTTCACAAAGCCCAGCGGTTTTCCTTCACCATCCACCACCGTAATGGCGCGAATATCGTTGTCATCCATAATGCCAAAGGCTTCATTCAGCGACGTGGACGGCTCGGCAGTCAGCGTCGGCTGTTGATCGGTCACGTCGCCCGCCGAAACCAGCAGCAGACGCTTAAGCGTGCGGTCCTGACCAACGAACGACCCGACAAACTCGTTGGCCGGTTTAGCCAACAGTTCATCCGGGCTGGCGCACTGGACGATGCGTCCCTGACGGAACACGGCAATACGATCGCCGAGCTTCAGCGCCTCATCGATATCATGGCTCACCAGCATGACGGTTTTTTTCAGCGTACGTTGCATCTCAAGGAACTGATTCTGGATCACTTCGCGGTTGATGGGATCGACGGCACCAAACGGTTCATCCATCAGCAGCACCGGCGGATCCGCCGCCAGGGCGCGAATCACACCTATACGCTGCTGCTGACCGCCAGACATCTCTTTTGGATAGCGATGCAGAAACTTTTTGGCATCCATCGCCACCATCTCCATCAATTCTTCGGCGCGGCTTTTACAGCGGGCTTTGTCCCAGCCCAGCATGCGGGGGACGACCGTGATGTTCTCTTCAATCGTCATATTTGGAAACAGACCAATCTGCTGGATCACATAGCCAATATTACGGCGCAGGGTCACGGTATCCATCTCATTGGTATTTTCACCGTTTATCAGGATGTTGCCACTGCTCGGGGTAATCAGGCGGTTAATCATCTTCAGGGTAGTGGTCTTACCGCAGCCCGATGGCCCCAGCAGTACACACATTTCTCCCTCCGGCACGTTCAGATTAACGTTATCGACGGCCTTCAGCGGTTGACCATTTTTCTGTGAAAATTGTTTAGTGAGGTTTTCCAGTTTTATCATTATCGTATCCCCTTAGGTGTCAGAACGACTTGCAGGCGGTGTAACAGCCAGTCGAGCACAATCGCTAAAAGACAAATCATCAATGCGCCGGCAATCAGCATGCGAATGTCGCTGCCGCCGATGCCGTTCAGTAACAGTAATCCCAGGCCGCCAGCGCCAATCACCGCGGCAATCGCCATGACGCCGATATTCATGACCACGGCGGTGCGGATACCGCCGAAAATCACCGGTAATGCCATCGGGATCTCCACCCAGCGCAGGCGCTGCCAGAAGGTCATGCCAATCCCGCGACCCGCTTCGCGTAAGCCTGGCGGGATGCTGTCCAGCGCGGTATGGGTGTTACGCACAATAGGCAGCAGCGAGTAAAGAAACACGGCGGTAATGGCGGGCAGTGCGCCAATTCCGTGACCGATCAGCGAAAACAGGGGGATCATCAACCCGAACAGGGCGATGGAGGGAATCGTCAGCAGCAGCGTGGCGGCGCTTAACACCGGCGTTGCCAGCCATTTGTGGCGGACAATCAGGATCCCCAGCGGTACGCCAATCACAATCGCCAGCCCCACAGCCAGCGCCACCAGCCACAGATGCTGAAAGGTGAGAGTCGCCAGATAACCCGCGTTATCCATCATGTAGTGAATCGTATCCATATGCGCTCCTTACAGCAGGTTCTTTTGTTGCAGGAATTCACGAGCAACCTGCTGAGGCGACTGGTGATCGATATCGACCTTCGCATTCAGCGAACTGATCACGTCATTGTTCAACTGAGCCGAGAGGGTATTGAGCGCCTCAGCAAGTCCCGGATGGGCTTCCAGCGTATCTTTACGCACCACCGGCGTGACAGCGTAACTTGGGAAGAAGCCCTTATCATCTTCAAGCACTTTGAGATCAAAACCTTTCACACGGCCATCAGTGGTGTAGATAAGACCGGCGTCAACAAAGCCATCGCGTACGGCGTTGTAAACCAGTCCGGGGTCCATCTGGCGGATTTGCGGTCGGTCGAGATCCATCTGATAAGCCTGCTGCAACGGCTTCATTCCGTCGCTACGCCCGGCAAATTCCAGGTCGAGACCCAACAGCCAGTTGTTGTCCGGATCGGTCTGGCGAATGTGTTCAATTTTCGCCACCATCTCCGACATGGTGTTGATGTTCTCCGCTTCGGCACGCTTGCGCTGCATGGCGAAGGCGTAGGTGTTGTTCATATCAGCCGGTTTCAGCCATACCAGTCCCAGTTTGGCATCAAGGCGTTTTACCGTGTCATACGACTCCTGCGGGCTCATGCGCTTATTGATGTGGTTGAAAATAATCAGTGAGGTGCCGGTGTATTCCCATGTCATATCAATCTGTTTATTGATCATTGCATTACGCGAGATCACCGTGGCGATATTGGTCTGCGGCTGAACCTGAAATCCCTTTTTTTGCAGATACTGAACGGTCATTGCCGAGAGAATGTGCTGCTCGGTAAAGCTCTTGGTGGCGAGAATAATGGGGGCCGCCTGGGCCTGTGCGCTGATGAACAGCGCGGCGGCGAGCCATCCCAGCCATTTTTTTTTGAGATTCATGTAGCGCTCCTTGTTCTTATCATTGTCATCAGGCCGTATGCGGGCTCAGGGCACGCCCAAGCCAGGCGAGCAGACTGTCGAGGATCAGGGCGAAAAGCGCGGTGGCGGTCGCCCCCAGAATCAATGTCGGGAAGTCGTTAAGATAGATGCCAGGGAAAATCAGTTCGCCGTAGCTACTGGCGCCAATCAGGAACGCCAGGGGCGCGGTACCTACGTTGATCGCGGTGGCAATGCGGATCCCGGAAAGCATGACCGGCCAGGCGTTGGGGATTTCTACCTGACGCAACCGCTGCCATTTCGTCATACCGATGCCGTTTGCCGCTTCAATCAGCGATGACGGCACAGAACTCAATCCTGCGTAGGTGTTACGCACAATCGGCAGCAGCGACGCCAGAAACAGCGCAACAATGGCGGGCATGTCGCCAATGCCGATAATCACCATCGCCAGTGCGAGAACGGCCAGCGGGGGCAGCGTGTTGCCAATGTTGAAAATCTGCATGACATATTCGGCAATGCCGCGGGCGGCAGGGCGACTGAGCAAAATACCGCTTGGAATACCGACCAGCAGGGCAAAAAACATCGAGGTAAGGACTAAAATCAAATGCTGTTGACCAAGATAAAGCAAATCAACCTGACGCGATTTGAGGGTATCGATGCCAATTCCCCATACCAGCAGCGCCAGTAGCAGAATGATGGCGATACTAAAGCCCAGCACGCGTTTTAACGTGGATGTGTGCATTGCAGTGTGTCTCCCTGTTTGCATGCGTTATGGCGGCGAAAAATCGTCGCATGTTGTTATGCCATGGTTCGGCAGGGTGTTTTGAGCTATAGCAACAGGGCGGGAAGGATTCCAGCGCAGAGACAAATTAGATTCGCAGACTATTAATCGCGAAATGCGATTTGGCCTTATGCCGTAAAGGATAAACAGGGTATGTAAAGAATTGTCTTAAAAACGCAGGTAAAAAGTGACACTGTAACAATATAGAATAATGCAGGTATCAGAAAAGGCAGGAAAAACCTGCCTTCAGTGGATTAGCGGAATAGTGGTTTTTCCGCGACGGGCGTCAGCAACTGAGACTGCCACTGCGCCAGGGTACAGCGGGCCAGTTCACCAAGCGCCTGATAAAAAGGATGCCCGGCATTGTCAATGAAAACGTCGAGAAAGCGGGATGACCACGGGAACAGATGCCACGCCAGCAGTTGTTCGCATTCACTGTGTCGGCCGCTTTCGGCCAGCCAGGCTGCCATCAGAAGCAGCGAGCCAAAATGATCTTCGGGTTCGTTTTGCTCTGTCTCGACGTGAATGCCGTTGTCGCGCATCCATTGACGCAGGGCCAGCGTCGATTCACCAAACAGGACATTTTCACGATCTAACCAGACCGATCCCCAGGGCGGCGACGGTAACGCGTAGGGTCCCACGAACAGGCGCTGGAATGCCTCGGGAAGTGACTCATCGCTGACGCGTTTAAAATCCGTTGCCAGCGAGGACAGTGTTTCCGCTGCCAGCGGCCATTGTGTCTGCCAGTCATCAGCGGTTAATGCTGACACCAGCGGCGCGGCTACGGCGCTGTCGGGAGCGTAGTAAAACAGCGCCCCCAGCACGCGTGCCGTCATCGCAAAATCATCACGTTGAGTAAAATCAGTCATCTGAAACATCCTGAAAAGTGCGGGTTTCCCCGCACGGATTTGTTAACCTGCCACCGCCATACCGACAGTCATATGCAGGCCATAAAACAGGCCACGGCCAATGATTTCGCCGCCAAGCACGAGGAGTAGCCCCACCAGCAACCCGGCGACGTGCGGCGCTTTGCGACGCACCAGCGGACAGATCCAGCAGCCCAGTCCGGCAGCGACCAGCACTACGCGCCATACCTGCAGAGAGGCGTAATCTGGCACCAGCGCAGAAGCTTGCTGAACCGAGCTGTGAATCGTCGCCAGCGACATACCTTGCAGAACGATGACCGCCACGCTGGCCAGCAACGCCAGCACGCTGATACTGGCAAACAGGGCTCCATTAAAGGTGACGCGGGACGCCCGCAGCAGTAATGCCGCGAACAGTGGGCCGCTGAGCAACACCGTCAAGAAGAACGCCAGCGTCGTATAGCCAGTATACCAGGTCGGCACGGTATCGATCAGATAAACGCGGGTCATCGCCCAGACGAAGACGATCCCCAGTACCATGCTGACCAGCAGCCAGAATTTCCCCAGCGCGAGCGGCATTTTACCCAGAACAGCGATCAGCCACCAGATTCCCCCCACGGCGAAAAAGACTGAACCTGCGGCGATTTCATTGCTCAACCCGGATGCGCCAATGCGATTGAGCGAGTTGAATGCCCGCATCGGCGACCCCAGGTGCATGATCGACGCCAGGAATCCAAGCCCCAAGACCAGCCAGAGAAAAAACATGCTGCGGACCAGACGTTGCCGGGCGGCGGCATCGTCTTTCATCGCAAACCAGCCAAGTCCACTGACAATCAGCGCGCCTACGACGCACTGGCCGAGTACCGTAAACAGCACCAGCGGCCATTCATGCCATCCATTTCCCATTTTACACCTCCTTCGGATTCGCCAGATAACCGGTGGTATCCCCGGTCGGACGGCTGTTGGCATTCGGTTTGATTACAATACTCGGCTTCGTGAAGTGTGCCCCTGGCAGCGGAGCAACCGCCGCCAGCTCACCGTATTTCTTACGCAGTTCATCGATAGGTCCGAAATCCAGCGCGCGCAGCGGACAAGACTCGACACAGATCGGTTTTTTGCCGTCAGCCACGCGGTCATGGCAACCGTCGCACTTCGTCATATGACCTTTGGCCGCGTTGTACTGCGGCGCGCCGTACGGACAGGCCATATGGCAATAACGACAGCCGATGCAGACATCTTCATCCACCACCACAAAGCCGTCTTCCCGCTTGTGCATCGCGCCACTCGGGCAGACTTTGGTACAGGCCGGATCTTCACAGTGGTTACAGGCAATAGAGAGATAGTAGGCAAAGACGTTCTGGTGCCAGACGCCGTTGTCTTCCTGCCAGTCTCCGCCCGCGTATTCATAAATGCGGCGGAAGCTGACATCCGGGGTTAAATCCTTGTAGTCCTTGCAGGCCAGTTCGCAGGTTTTGCACCCGGTGCAACGGCTGGAATCAATAAAAAATCCATACTGAGTTGTCATCGGTTACTCCTTAGACCTTTTCAACCTGAACAAGATTACTGTGCGAAGGATTGCCTTTGGCCAGCGGCGAAGGGCGGTGCGACGTCAGGATGTTAATGGAGCCACCGTGGTCAATCTGATCGCCAAACATATCGGCTTTGAGCCACGCCCCCTGACCAATGGCCGTGACGCCGGGCAGAATGCGTGGGGTCACTTTGGCAGGGATCAGCATCTGTCCGTTGTTGTTAAATACCCGGACGGTGTCGCCGTGTTGAATCCCGCGCGCGCTGGCATCAATCGGGTTAATCCAGATCTCCTGGGGACAGGCCTGTTGCAGGACATCAATGTTGCCGTAACTGGAGTGGGTGCGCGCCTTGTAGTGGAATCCGGTGAGCTGCAGCGGGTACGTTTTGCGGATCGGATCGTCCCAACCGTCAAAACCGGGCGCATAGGCGGGCAGAGGATGGATAATCTCATCCTTTTTCAGTTCCCAGGTATCGGCGATCGTGGCCAGCCGCGCAGAGTAAATTTCAATTTTCCCTGACGGCGTTTTCAGCGGGTTAGCGCGGGGATCTTCACGGAAGGCGCGGAAGGCGACGTAATGCTCTTCCGGGCATTTTTTCTTGAAGATACCGGTTTGCTTCATCTCTTCGTAATCCGGCATTTCCGGATTGCGCTCTTTGGTCTTCGCATGCAGGTATTTCACCCATTCATGCTGCGAGCGGCCTTCGGTGAACGTCTGGTAGACGTCCGGGCCGAGCCGGCGGGCGACTTCACTGAGCATCCAGTAGATCGGTTTTCTTTCAAACTTCGCTGACGTCGCGGGCTGACCGAGGATCACATAGCCCATGTTGCCGGCAGATTCGTGAGAAATCAGGTCTTCCTGCTCGGTCGGCATTAAATCCGGCAGCAGAATGTCGCAGTACTTCGCCGACGCCGTCATGAAATGTTCGATGCCGACAATCATTTCACACTTGCTGTCGTCCTGAAGCACCTCATGGGTATGGGCGATATTGCCGTGCTGGTTAATCAACGTATTACTGGCGTAGCACCACATGAACTTGATGGGAACATCCAGCTTATCTTTACCCCGCACACCATCGCGTGTGGCGGTCATTTCGGTGCCGTGATCGATAGCGTCGGTCCAGGTGAATACGGAGATTTGCGTTTTCACCGGGTTATCGAGCATTGAAAACCATTCCACACCGAGATCCCAGGTGCCTTCACGCACGCCTGAGTTACCGCCGTTGATACCGACGTTACCGGTGAGCACCGACAGCATGGCAATCGCCCGCGCGGTTTGCTCACCGTTGGAGTGACGCTGAGGTCCCCAGCCCTGGCAAATATAGGCCGGTTTCGCCGAACCAATTTCACGCGCCAGTTGAATGATTTTATCCGCCGGAATACTGGTGATATGAGAAGCCCACTCCGGTGTTTTGGCGATGCCGTCCGGGCCTTCACCGAGAATATAGGCCTTGTAGTGCGCGTTACGCGGCGCGTCGGCAGGCAGGGTGGTTTCATCGTAGCCGACGCAATATTTGTCGAGGAACGGTTTGTCGACCAGATCTTCGGTAATCAACACCCAGGCAATCGCAGCCGCCAGTGCGCCATCCGTACCGGGGCGGATGGGCAGCCATTCGTCTTCGCGTCCGGCAGCGGTGTCGTTATAACGCGGATCGATCACAATCATTCGCGCATTTGAACGTTCGCGTGCCTGCTCAACGTAGTAAGTGACGCCGCCGCCGCTCATACGGGTTTCCGCAGGGTTGTTACCAAACATCACCACCAGTTTCGTGTTGGCAATGTCATCCGGGCTGTTGCCATCGTTACTGCCAAACATGTAGCTCATAGCGGCGCTGATTTGCGCGGTACTGTAACTGCCATAACGGCTAAGGTAGCCGCCGCAGGCGTTCATCAGACGGTAAGGAACGTTGGAGTTGGTAATGTTGCCGCCGTCGACGCCAGTGCCGTAAAGCACATGGACCGCCTCGTTGCCATACTCTTTCAGGATCCGCTTCAGATTGTCGCCAATGGTATCGAGCGCTTCATCCCAGGAAATGCGTTCAAACTTGCCTTCGCCACGTTTACCGACGCGTTTCATCGGGTACTTCAGTCTGTCCGGATGATTCATGCGTCGACGTATGGAGCGGCCGCGCAAGCAGGCGCGGACCTGGTGGTTGCCGTATTCATCGTTGCCGGTGGTATCTGATTCCACCCAGTAAACCGTGTCATCTTTAACGTGCAGACGCAGCAGGCAGCGGCTTCCGCAGTTCACGGTGCAGGAACTCCAGACGGCTTTTTCGTTGATCGGCGCAGGCGTCATGCCGTCTGCGGCGCGGGCGATACGGGTGAAAGGAAGGGTGAAAGCGCTACTGGCAAGCGCAAGGCTGCCAATGGCGGATGATTTCACCAGACTACGGCGGCTGATATTGGCCTTCATGAGGGCCTCAGGCGTGGTGATTTTCATGGTTGCTCACTTTGCTAATGTCAAAAAACTGACCTGGTTGCTTCCTTGTCCGGGGAACAGCCATTCGTACTTTTTCTGTTTTAATCAACGTGGTGCGGAAAGTGTTGTACAGATACCGCACCGTCAAACAGAGCGTTATATAATATTTTTTATAGCGATATCAAAGACATGCTAACAGAGGGGATTTTACCCCTTAGTGAGTAGGGGGTATTAATCCATATCAAAATGAGAGGAACCCTCCGTTGCCGGAGGGTAAAAAAACAGGCGGAATTATTGCGGTTCGGCGTTGGCGCCATCCTGAGAAGGCGTAGTGCTGGCGGGGGCATTACCACTGCTGGTTCGGGTATAGAGAATTTTATGTGTGTCGTTGGCGCAATGTCCGACGACCTGTGAGTCCGGCTGATCGGCCTGATCGTTCGGCACGATGCTCAGGGTGAAGTTGGCCTCCGGCACTCCGTTATTGATGATGCGCTGCTCAATATCACTCTTAACGCGTTCGCAGGAGTCAGGGGCGGCAAAAACCAGCGGGGAGGCGGCCAGCAGAATGCCTGTCAGTAGTCCTCGGGATAATTTCATCATCAGCTCCATTGTTGAGATGCTCAAAATAAGCATAGCATTGCCAGTGTAAGCTATTGTCATTGCCGGCAACCCGTTGATGAATCTGAAAGATCGCTTTACTCCGCAAAACACAAACCCCGACCTCGTCGGGGTTTGTGAGAAATTCTGTGTCGCCACGGAGGAAGGGGTTAGAAGCTGTATTTCAGCCCCAGCATACCTTGCGTATCTTTGTAACCATTATCGCCAATCTGCTGGGCAACGTTACCCCACAGGGTGACGTTCTTCGTCAGTTGACCTTCAACACCGGCTTTCAGTTCGCCAATATTGCGGTTGCCTTTCACGTCGTTGCTGATGTCATCCATCTTCACGCTGTAGCTGCTGGTGTTGTGGATCCAGTTGGCTTCGACGAACGGCTGGAAGGTGCGGTCTTTGCCGTCATCCATGGCGTTATGCCCCTGCAGATAGGCTTTCACGCCCAGTCGCGTTTGCAGATTGCCGTCGGTTTTATCCACCACCCGGGTACCGTTTTTCTCAACGTGAGTATCGGCCTGCACGTCCATCCAGGTGATCTGGGCTTTAGGCTGGATGTACAGCGCATTACGCTCGCTGAATTCGGCCAGTTTCCAGGTGTAGCCCGTTTCGACAGAGGCGGTGATGCCGTCCGAGTCATACTTTTCAGACGCCAGGCCCTGTCCGGAGACGGTGTTGTCAAACCAGTTGTAGAGCATCCAGCCATCAACATACGCACCGGTTTTATCGGCGTCGTTGGCATACCAGGTGCCGTACAGACCCGCGCTGTAGCCGCTGATCTCCCCGCGTGAGGTGTAGCCGGTCAGGCTGGAGTGGCTGCGGCTCTTGCTGTTGGCGTAACCGGCCATCAGACCCAGATGCCAGCGATCGAGACCGTCGGTGCTCCATTGCGCGATATCACCGCCCAGTTGCATCACATAACGGTTGCTCTGGGTGCTGATCTGCCCGGAACCGTCCTTGAAGCGGTTATGTCCACCGACATGACGCATCCACAGGCTGGTGACTTTCTGTTCGCCGGTTAACGCGTCGGTGTACTGGGTTTCACCCAGACGATCATGAAGACGGGTGGTGAACAGCGTGTTGGCGGCAAGGGTGTTCGCCAGATAGCTGCCGGTTTCCGGGCGATACTGATGTTCACCAGGTTGGGGAATGGGTTGTTCTGGCGTTTCCGGTGAGGCTGGCGCGGGTTCATCCGGCGGTAACGGCTCCGCAATAGCCTCGCTGGTCAGATGCCAGTTCTGGTTGTTCTTTTTAATGATGTTGTAATCGTAAGCGCCCGCGACGATACGACCTTCTTTGATAAAGGTACCGTTGGAAGAACCTTCTACTTCCACAATGGGGATACCTTCTACCGTTTGTGAACCGCCGCCACCAGCGTTAGTGACGCTGACACGCGTGGTGCCGCTGGTATCTCCGCGAACCACTAGTTTATCGGTCGCTGAAAGATCATCACCGAGTACGGTGCGCAAGGCCAGCAGACCGTTGTTGCCCGCATAATTGCCGTTGATGGTCAATATGTTTGATCTTGATCAGATTACGCGATAGAGATAAGTGAATTCTGGTCACGTTTTACCCATTTTTTGCCACTTTCGCGCAGGTATACAGTAAACGACAGTCTTTGCTACTATGACTGAAGATCATCCTTTTCTCCTGGGGAACCTGTGAAAAAACAGATATTTCTTTTTGCGCTTGGCGTTGCGCTGGTGGGATGCGACAACAGCGCGGTGCCGCTCTCCTTTACGCCGGAAATGGCCAGCTTTTCTAATGAATTTGATTTTGACCCCTTACGCGGGCCAGTAAAAGACTTCAGCCAGACGTTGCTTAATGAAAAGGGTGAAGTGACGAAGCGCGTCAACGGCACGCTGTCTGAGGAAGGCTGTTTTGACTCGCTGGAGTTGCACGATCTCGAAAACAATACCGGCGTGGCGCTGGTGCTGGACGCGAACTTTTATCGCGATGCCGAAACGCTGGAGAAAAAGGTGCGTTTGCAGGGGAAATGCCAGCTCGCAGAACTGCCGTCGGCGGGCGTTGTCTGGGATACCGATGATAACGGCTTTGTGGTTACGGCGACGGGAAAAGAGATGAAAGTCCAGTATCGCTACGATGCAGAAGGGTATCCGCTCGGCAAAACCACGATCAGCAAGGACCAGACGTTATCCGTCAGCGCAAAACCGTCGACCGATCCACGTAAGAAGCTGGATTACACGGCGATAAGCCTGCTAAACGATCACCCTCTGGGGAACGTTAAGCAAACCTGTGACTATGACCGTCATGCCAATCCCACGGACTGTACGCTGGTGATCGTTGATGAAAGCGTTAAGCCCGCGGTCGAGCACAATTACACGATCAAAAATACCATCGATTACTATTGAGAGGACCGCGCAGCGATTACTGCGCGGTAGGTTTTAACATCGTCGGACCGGGTGAGCGATGCTCTGCCAGGTACTGATGCTGGAAGATACACATCCGGATCGTGTTGCGGTATTCCCCGTTAATAAAGAATTCATGAATCAGCTCGCCTTCGACCATAAAGCCCAGCTTACGGTAGATGTGGATCGCCTTTTCGTTCTCTTTATCAACGATGAGGTACAGCTTATAGAGGTTAAGTACGGTAAATCCGTAGTCCATCGCCAGTTTAGCGGCTCGTGAGGCCAGACCCTTTCCCTGGTATTCCGGGGAAATAATGATCTGAAATTCAGCCCGACGGTGGACATGGTTAATTTCAACCAGTTCGACCAGGCCAGCTTTTTCACCGTCACATTCCACGACGAAACGACGTTCGCTTTGATCGTGAATGTGCTTATCGTAGAGATCGGACAACTCGACGAACGCTTCGTAAGGCTCTTCAAACCAGTAGCGCATCACGCTGGCGTTGTTGTCGAGTTGATGGACAAAACGTAAATCTTCACGCTCCAGCGGGCGCAGCTTTACACTGAGGGCGCTTGTCATACCAAATCCTTAACGTCTCGTTTAATGCTTTGTATTTACTACGTTGTATCAGGGGGCGACCACGCGACCGGTGCGACGATCCAGACAGCGCAGGGTGTTCGGTTCCCAGTACGCGTTCAGGTTAGCACTCTGTTCGCAGCTGTCGCGGTTGTCAAAGGCGGCATCCGCTTTATCCCACTCTTTTTCCGCGCGTTTGTTCACTTTCTGACGCAGACTGCGCGTGTCATCCCACTGTTCTTTTTGCATGGCTGCCTGTTGACGACTCAGGGCGCTATCGCCTGATTCAATCACCAGTCGGCTGGTCTCAGCCTGCGCGGTCGCGGTGTAGACGACAGCACCCAGCAGCAACATTGCCGTCAGGCACAGGCGTTTGCGAAGCGTAATGTTCATGGCAAGTTCCTTTTATGAGCGACGCAAAAAGCATCATTAGCAGGTAAATTCTACACCATTCCTCGCACACGGCATACCCGGCGGAAGGTTATGGATAAGATCGGGTGATTATGGCGTATCATGCCTGAACCTCAGGTCAATGAACGATTCAGATGCTTAAAACCACGCTGCTATTTTTTGCTACCGCGCTTTGCGAAATCATCGGTTGTTTTCTTCCCTGGCTTTGGCTGAAGCGGGGGGCCACCGTCTGGCTGCTGTTACCCGCAGGCGTTGCGCTGGCGCTGTTCGTCTGGTTGCTGACGCTGCATCCGGCCGCCAGCGGTCGGGTGTATGCCGCGTATGGCGGGGTTTACGTGTGTACCGCACTGATCTGGCTGCGCGTCGTGGATGGGGTAAAACTCAGCCTGTATGACTGGAGCGGTGCGCTCATTGCGCTCTGTGGAATGCTGATCATTGTGGCGGGATGGGGGCGTGGTTAAGCGTCCCTTGCGCATAATGCGTCACGCTATAGTCGTATGACATGTGCCATTTCCCGTGATTACCTCTTTATTCTTTTTTAATTCAATTGATTAAGATGTCCTGCGCGTCTCTGCGCAGGCATCCACCAGACGTATCCCCTGCAAAGTCTTCTTTTATAGCCCGCAATTTTTTGTGATCAAGATAGAAAAACATGCCTCTTATACTTGTATGGTAGTATGTGTATTTCGTAGATTCTCACCATCACCACACAGAACCAGGAAGAAAAAATGAAGATTGTAGGGGCTGAGGTTTTTGTCACCTGTCCGGGACGTAACTTTGTCACACTGAAGATTACGACCGAGGACGGTATCACCGGTCTGGGAGACGCCACGCTGAATGGACGTGAGTTATCCGTCGCGTCTTACCTTAAAGATCATCTTTGCCCGCAGCTGATCGGTCGTGATGCGCACCGCATCGAAGATATCTGGCAGTTCTTTTATAAAGGCGCGTACTGGCGTCGTGGCCCGGTGACCATGTCTGCTATCTCCGCCGTCGACATGGCGCTGTGGGATATCAAAGCCAAAGCCGCCAACATGCCGCTGTATCAACTGCTGGGTGGCGCATCGCGCGAAGGGGTGATGGTCTACTGCCACACCACCGGTCACACCGTTGATGATGTGCTGGAAGACTATGCGCGCCATAAAGAGATGGGCTTCAAAGCCATCCGCGTTCAGTGCGGCGTGCCGGGTATGAAAACCACTTACGGTATGGCGAAGGGAAAAGGGCAGGCCTATGAACCCGCCACCAAAGGACAGTGGCCGGAAGAGCAACTGTGGTCGACAGAAAAGTATCTTGATTTCACGCCGAAACTGTTCGAGGCGGTACGCAATAAGTTCGGCTTCAACGAGCATCTGCTGCACGACATGCACCACCGTCTGACGCCCATTGAAGCGGCGCGCTTTGGGAAAAGCATCGAGGATTATCGCCTTTTCTGGATGGAAGATCCGACGCCTGCCGAGAACCAGGAGTGCTTCCGATTGATCCGTCAGCACACGGTAACCCCGATTGCCGTCGGTGAGGTCTTCAACAGCATCTGGGACTGCAAGCAGCTTATAGAAGAACAGCTCATCGATTATATCCGCACCACGATCACCCATGCGGGCGGGATCACCGGCATGCGTCGCATCGCCGACTTCGCCTCGCTCTACCAGGTGCGTACAGGTTCACACGGACCGTCCGATCTTTCTCCGGTTTGTATGGCGGCAGCACTGCATTTTGACCTGTGGGTACCGAACTTTGGCGTTCAGGAATACATGGGCTATTCCGAACAGATGCTGGAAGTCTTCCCGCACAACTGGACCTTTGACAACGGCTATATGCATCCGGGCGAGAAGCCGGGACTGGGTATCGAGTTCGATGAAAAACTGGCGGCGAAATATCCCTATGACCCCGCCTATCTGCCGGTTGCCCGGCTTGAAGATGGCACCTTGTGGAACTGGTAAGTTAAAATTTATACGACATGGATGTTGTTCACCTCTGAACCAACGAAGGTAATTATTTATGGTTAGTTCCGTTGATATTAAAAATGATGTTGATAGCAAACCTGTAGTTCGTCGCGTCGCTTCTGCTTCAGCGATTGGTACTGCAGCTGAATACTATGACTTTTTTGCTTATGGCACTGCGGCGGTGCTGTTCTTTGGCCACTTGTTCTTCCCCAGTGACGATCCGTTAATCAGTACGCTGGCCGCATTTGCTACCTATGCGGTGGGCTTCCTGGCAAGGCCTTTGGGGGGAATTGTCTTTGGTCATATCGGCGATAAAGTGGGGCGTAAAAAAGCGCTGGTAATTACAATACTGATTGTCGGCCTTGGGACATTCTGCATTGGCTTATTGCCAACGTACGAAAAAATCGGTGTCTGGGCGCCCGTTCTGTTGATCTTCATTCGTGTACTCCAGGGGTTTGGTGTTGGTGGCGAACAGGCAGGGGCGGTATTGATGACGGCTGAATATGCCGAACCTAAGCGGCGGGGATTCTTTGCCAGTTGGGTACAAATCGGTGCGCCGGTCGGCTTTTTGTTACCGATGGCTCTGTTTGCACTACTCAATGCCACGTTATCCCCTGAAGCAATGATGGATTATGGCTGGCGTATTCCGTTCCTGCTTAGTCTGCTGCTGGTAATTGTTGGCCTGTTTATTCGCCTGAGAATCGATGAATCACCGGTTTTTGCGCAGATTCGTGAGACGAAAGCGGAAGAGTCTCGTCCACTGATTGAAGTCATCCGCGATTTTCCTGGCATCGTGGTAAAAGGCGTCTGCGCAAAACTGATTGAAGCCTGTACTTTTGCCATGTTCACGGTAATCGTCCTGGCGTACGGCAAAGCCAATAATCTGGATGCCAATATCTTAATGGAAACCATGATTATCGCGGTGGTGATCGAAGTGCTTGCCATACCCATGATGGGCGCGCTCTGCGACAAAATTGGTCGTAAGCCGGTGTATATCATGGGGGCGCTGATTCAGGTCATCATGATTATTCCGTTCTTCCTGGCCATTAATCAGGACAATTTCTGGTTGACGCAACTGGTGATGATTATCGTCATTAGTTTTGGGCATAGCATGTGCTACGCACCACAGGCATCGTTCTTCCCGGAACTCTTCCCGACGCACATTCGTTGCAGCGGCATCGCGTTAATCTGGCAATTGGGTTCACTGATTGGCAGCGGGGTGCTGGGGCTGGTGGCAGTGAAGATTTTGCAGATGACCGGTGGGCATTACTACGGATTAGCAAGCTATGTGATTGTTCTCGGTATCATTTCTGTTATCGGCTTGCTCATGATGCCTGAAACGGCACCTCAGCGACTCAAGCGTGAATACCAGGAGTGGCATAAGCACGATTAAGAGGATTACCCCCTAATGGCTGCATGGATGCAGCCAGCTCTCAGCCCAGGGAACCTGCCCTGGGCGTCAGGCTCAGCATCAGGAACTGCATCCTGTCACATAACTTTCAAATGATGTTATACCAATTAGCAAAATATTAATTCAAATCAAAACATACAACCATACAGGCGTTACTCTGGGACCGTCCTGATTTCATTCAAAGTAGGTCATACAATGCAAAACAAGCTCTTAACGGCAAAAGCGACGCTGCCTGGCTACGATCGCAACCGACTGATCCCGCGTATTGTCCATCTTGGTTTTGGTGCTTTCCACCGTGCGCACCAGGGTGTCTATACCGATATCCTCGCGGCGGAGCACAACAGCGACTGGGGGTACTGCGAAGTGAACCTGATCGGCGGCGAGCAGCAGATCGCCGATCTCAAACAGCAGGATAATCTCTATACCGTGGCGGAAATGTCTGCCGATGCCTGGACCGCGAGAGTCGTGGGCGTGGTGAAAAAGGCGCTGCATGCTCAGGTTGACGGGCTGGAGAGCGTGCTGGCGGCGATGTGTGAACCACAGGTTGCGATTGTTTCACTGACGATTACTGAGAAAGGGTATTGCCATTCCCCGGCGACCGGACAGCTGATGCTGGATCACCCGATGATTGCCGCCGATCTGCAAAACCCACATCAACCGAAATCTGCGCCGGGTGTGGTGGTTGAAGCGCTGGCGCGCCGTAAAGCGGCGGGCTTAGCCGCCTTCACCGTGATGTCCTGTGACAACATGCCGGAAAACGGTCATGTGATGCGTAACGTGGTCACCGCCTACGCGCGTGCCGTGGACGCCGAACTGGCCGCGTGGATCGAACAACACGTCACGTTCCCGTCGACGATGGTTGACCGCATTGTTCCGGCTGTCACCGTTGACACACTGGATAAAATTGAAAACCTGACTGGTGTGCGCGATCCGGCAGGCGTAGCCTGCGAGCCATTCCGTCAGTGGGTGATTGAAGATAACTTTGTTGCCGGTCGTCCGCAGTGGGAAAAAGCCGGGGCGGAACTGGTTTCTGACGTGATCCCGTTTGAAGAGATGAAATTGCGGATGCTCAACGGCAGCCACTCATTCCTCGCGTATCTGGGCTATCTCGCCGGGTATCAGCATATCAACGACTGCATGGGTGATGAAAATTATCGTGTGGCTGCCCGTGCATTGATGCTCAATGAGCAGGCGCCCACGCTGAAAGTGCAAGGGGTGGATCTCACTCGTTATGCCGATCTGCTCATCGAACGCTACAGCAACCCGGCGCTGCGTCACCGTACCTGGCAGATTGCGATGGACGGTAGCCAGAAATTACCTCAGCGGATGCTCGATTCTGTGCGCTGGCATCTGGCACATAATAGTCGTTTTGATTTGCTGGCGCTGGGCGTGGCGGGCTGGATGCGCTACGTCGGCGGCGTGGACGAACAGGGAAATGCCATTGAAGTCAACGATCCGCTTCTGCCGGTGATCCAACAGGCGGTACAAAACAGTGCGGAAGGTGAAAGCCGCGTTGAGGCGCTGCTGGCAATCGAGGCGATTTTTGGTAACGAACTGCCGCAGGTTGCGTTGTTCACGCAGGCCGTGAAAGAAGCGTATCAGACGTTGCTGGCGGAAGGGGCGAAAGCCACCGTGGCAAAATATGCGGCAAAAATGAAGTAACTGCCTCAGGACTGCCGGATAATCAAGGCATTATCCGGCACTCACACCATTAGTTCATGCCGAGACGAATCAATTCTACCGGGGCAAATTTGCCTTCACAGCCTTCCACTTCGACTGTTTTTTCACGACGAATTTGCGCCGCATCCAGGCCTTCGGTCTCAATCGCTTTGATGCGACCGGTATGGCCGGTGCCACTGATCATCACGCGGCTGCCTGTGGTGATTGCGTTACGGTTACGATCGTATGTCATCATGGTATTTTCTCCTTTCTAACTTACCGTCAAAGCCCGTGGGCTCAGGTCCCACGTAACGGGCGCTATATAAATACGCTTATCAGTCAGGAATTTTTTTGTTTTTGATCAATCTCACATCTTTTTTGATGTGGACATGCAGGGGAGAAAACGGAGAGACCTCATCTCAGAAGAGATGAGGCAGGGGAATTACTCTTCGCTGAACCAGTCGCTGTTTTCCTGGCGGATCAGCAGGACCGACTCGCCGATTTCTTGCAGATGCTGAGTCATGGCTTTCTCGACGGCATCGGCGTCGTGTTTTTCCAGGGCAGCAAAAATATCGAGATGCTGGCGGAGCAACATTTCCGGCGGAGAGACGTGATCGAGGCTCATATAACGCACACGGTCGATGGTGGCTTTGATATTTTCGATGGTGTCCCAGGCCAGCTGACAGTCCGCAATGGTTGCCAGTTTCTGGTGAAAATTGTCATCCAGCTCGAAGAAATCATTCAGCTGTTTGCGCTCAATCGCAATCCGCTGCTGATTGAGGTTCTGCTCAAGCTGATAGCACTGACTGTCGGTGATTTGGGCTGCGGCCCGCCGCGCCACCGCGCATTCGATAGCCTGACGGACAAAGCAGCCGTTTCGCACCTGCGAGAGGGAGATCTTGTTGACGTAGCTGCCGCGCTGCGGACGGATCTGAATCAAGCCGTTTTCCGCGAGCTTAATAAACGCTTCACGCACCGGTTGGCGAGACACATCGAAGCGAACAGACACCTCTTTTTCGGACAGCGGCGTGCCTGGCGCAATAAGGCAGTGGACGATGTCACGGCGAAGAATGCGATAAATCTGCTGATTTACGGGCTGTGTAGGATTGAGTTGCGTTTCGACAGTCATTCGCTCTTACTTTTTAGAAAGTTAACCCACAAATTCTACCACTTTTTTGTCGCGAGCTATACCCGGCCCGTGGGCCGGGAGGCAAAATTAACCGCGATGAACGCTCAGTCCGGCAAAAGACTGCGTCACTGGCATCATTTCTACCGTATTGATGTTTACATGGGCAGGCAGGGTGGCGACCCACCAGACCGCTTCGGTCACATCTTCCGGCGTCAGTGCCGTGGTGTTCTCATAGGTTTTGCCCGCTTTATTGTCATCGCCTTTAAAGCGCACATTGGAAAACTCGGTACCGCCCACCAGACCCGGCTCGATATCCGTGACGCGAACGGCTGTGCCGTGCAGGTCGGTGCGCAGGTTCAGACTGAACTGACGTACAAACGCCTTGGTCGCGCCATACACGTTGCCGCCGGCATAAGGCCAACTGCCTGCGGTAGAGCCGATGTTGATGATATGACCGCGGTTACGCTCGACCATGCCTGGCAGGACGGCGCGGGTCATGTAAATCAGCCCTTTGTTGTTGGTATCGATCATGGTTTCCCAGTCTTCCACGCTGGCTTTATGCGCAGGTTCCAGACCCAGCGCCAGCCCGGCGTTGTTGACCAGCAGGTCGATGTCACGCCACTCAGCAGGTAAGGATGCCAGCATCTCTTCAATGGCTGCGCGGTTACGCACATCCAGTTGCGCGGTCAGCACGTTATCCCCCAGCGACTCTTTTAACTCTTGCAGGCGTTCCTGGCGACGGCCAGTGGCAATGACTTTATGCCCGTTCTCAACAAAACGACGTGTAATGCATTCACCAAAACCTGCTGTTGCTCCGGTTACTAAAACGATCATCTCACTGTTCCTCAACGCTTTTTACGTTTAACTACCATAGCACGCGATCCGCCCTCGCGGGTAATCCTGGTTTTACAGGATTGCGGTCTTTTACCCTGAAGCCTACTCTATTGAACAAATCGTTTTCAGGAGTGAAAGATGTCGTTAACGAATCCGTTCTTTAGCCACAGCCTGTTACCGTACCAGGCTCCTCGTTTTGATTTGATTAAGACGGAACACTATCGTCCCGCATTTGACGAAGGGATGAAGCAAAAGCGCGCGGACATTGCCGCCATTATTGCCAACAGCGCTGCCCCGGATTTTGCCAATACGGTTCTTGCACTGGAGAAAAGTGGTGAGTTGTTAACCCGCGTCAGCAGCGTCTTCTTCGCCATGACCGCGGCACATACTCATGATGAACTTCAGCGTCTCGATGAGGCGTTTTCTGCCGAGCTCGCGGAACTGGCGAATGATATCTGGCTGAACAGCACGTTGTTTTCCCGCGTTGATTGCGTCTGGCAACAGCGTGATGCGCTGGGGCTCGACGATGAATCCATGCGTCTGATCGAGGTGACACACCAACGCTTTGTTCTCGCCGGCGCCCAACTGAGCGACGCCGATAAAGCGCAACTCTGTGCGCTCAATACCGAAGCCGCGACGCTCACCAGCCAGTTTAACCAGCGCCTGCTGGCGGCGAATAAATCCGGTGGACTGGTGGTCGATTATGCCCATCAACTGGAGGGACTCAGCGCGGAAGAGATCGCCAGCGCGCGACAGGCGGCGAGCGAAAAAGGGCTAGCCGAGGGATGGTTGATACCACTGCTGAATACCACGCAACAGCCGGCGTTGAGCGCGCTGCGCGATCGCCAGACCCGGGAGAATCTGTTTAACGCCGGGTGGCGTCGTGCTGAAAAAGGCGATGACAACGACACGCGAGCGCTGATTCAGCGGCTGGTAGCCCTTCGCGCCCGCCAGGCGCAACTGCTGGGGTTTGCCGATTATGCATCGTGGAAAATCGCCGATCAGATGGCAAAAACGCCGGAGGCTGCGCTGGCCTTTATGCGTGCGATCGTCCCTGCAGCGCGCCAACGGGCGTTGAGTGAACTGGCCGAGATCCAACAGGTGATTGATGATGAACAGGGCGGGTTTACCGCACAGGCCTGGGACTGGTCTTTTTATGCCGGGCAGGTGCGACGTGCGAAATATGCGTTAGATGAATTGCAGCTCAAACCCTATTTCGAACTGAATACCGTTTTGCACGAAGGGGTATTCTGGACCGCCAACCAACTGTTCGGCATCAAATTCATCGAGCGCTTTGATATTCCGGTCTACCATCCGGATGTCCGCGTCTGGGAAATCTTCGATCATAACGGCGTCGGGCTGGCGCTTTTTTACGGTGATTTCTTTGCCCGTGATTCGAAAAGCGGCGGCGCCTGGATGGGCAATTTCGTCGAGCAGTCGAGGCTCAACGAAACCCAACCGGTTATTTACAACGTCTGTAATTATCAGAAACCCGCCTCAGGACAGCCCGCGCTGTTACTCTGGGATGATGTCATCACGTTGTTCCATGAGTTCGGCCATACTCTGCACGGACTGTTTGCGTCACAGCGCTATGCGTCGCTGTCGGGAACCAATACGCCGCGTGATTTCGTCGAGTTTCCGTCGCAAATCAACGAACACTGGGCGAGCCATCCAGTGGTATTTGCGCGCTATGCCCGCCACGCGGTCACCGGTGAAAAAATGCCAGAGGCGTTACAGGACAAAATGCGTAAGGCAAGCCTGTTCAATAAAGGCTATGACATGAGCGAACTGCTCAGCGCCGCGCTGCTGGATATGGGCTGGCACAGTCTGTCTGTTGACGAGCCCCCTCAGGACGTTGAAATGTTTGAAAAACAGCGGCTGGCGGCGGAGCAACTCGATCTTCCGGCGGTGCCGCCGCGCTATCGCAGCAGCTATTTTGCCCATATTTTCGGCGGCGGGTACGCGGCGGGCTACTATGCCTATCTCTGGACGCAGATGCTGGCAGATGACGGCTTTCAGTGGTTTGTGGAGCAGGGCGGACTGACGCGTGAGAACGGCCAGCGGTTCCGTGACGCGATTTTGTCACGGGGCAACAGTGAAGATTTAGAACGCCTTTACCCGGCATGGCGGGGGAGTGAGCCGCAGATCGGCCACATGCTCAAACATCGCGGCCTGGCGGGATAACACAATCGCCCCCTCATTATTAGCAACTTGATGTACAATGCGGGCTCCTTTTTCCGGAGTCCGCATTGTACATGTCTGTTTTCCTGCCTTTCTGCGCTGATATCCTTCAGGCGACTTTCTGTTCATGAAAGCGTTCGCGCCACTCCTTCTTTCTTCTGCTCTGCTGCTGACCGGTTGTGGCAACAGCACCTTATCGCAGTTGGATATGCCTGCCGAACAGAGTGCGCAGGCGGTCGTGGGGTACTATGCGCGCGGCATCGATCCGATGATCCGCCAGTATATGCAGGAAAAGCAGGTGAGTGGAATGGTGGTTGCTGTCATTCAACATAACGGACCGGCTGAGTTTCACAGTTACGGTGTGACCGACAGCCGACATCGTTATCCGATCACCCCGGACACGCTGTTTGCGCTGGGGTCGCTGAGTAAAGGGGTGACGGCTGAAATCACTACTGTGCTGGTGAATCAGGGCGTGCTGCAATGGAACGACACGCTGGCGCAGCTTCTGCCGACGAATACGCCGCTGAGCGATGACGCCAGAAAGATTACTCTACTGCAACTGGCGACGCATACCTCCGGTCTGCCCAGACAGCCGATGGATCTGCTGACTCTGGAAAATCTTCTGCGTTATTTCAGTACGGGGGAAAATTTCTATACCCAACTGGATAACGATACGGTGCTGACTTCTCTTGCCGACTTCACCGCGCCAGAGGCGCGTGTGCCGCACTATTCCAATATCGGTTATGCGCTGCTGGGCTACATTGTGCAGCGTCGTACCGGCGAGTCGATCCCGTCGCTGGCGAATCGTCTGATCTTCCAGCCATTACAGATGAACAACAGCAGTTTTGAGCCCAAGACGCTCAACGCCTATCCGTATCGTGCATTAGGCCATGCGGGAGATCAGCCCAAGCTCATTCGACGCGGTGAACTGACGCCAGACTGGACGTTTAACCACAATATGGTCGGGGCGGCGAGTTTATACAGCAGCGCACGCGATCTGGCGGACTATGCGCGAGCGCATTTTGCGTCGCAAGACAACGCCGTGCTTGCCCGCGCATTTGCGGACGTCTCCCGTACCCAGTTTTATCGTCAGAAAGAAGCCGCGAATATTGCATGGGTAACTGATACGTTAGCCGATCGTCAGGTCACTTATCAGGTCGGATATATTGGCGGTTATTCCAGTTATATTGGCTTTGATAAACAGAACCAGAATGCGGTGGTAGTTCTGCAAAATAGTTTTAACTGGAGTAATTATCTGGGGCATACCATTCTCAGTCAGTTAGCGCCGCGGTAAATTAAACCGCTTGTTGACGTTTCCACGTTAAATAATGCGTGGTGGGGTGCCGTCTTTACAAAACAGACGGTTTATTGACATTAACCTGCACTCGATATGCTAAATTCCCATCAACAAGTTGATTAATGGACTAAAACAGTGACAACCGGAGGTAATATGCAGCTGTTCATGCGCAAGAAATTACAGAGAAAACGCTGGAATTCCCGTCCCGAATCGCAGGACTTACAAAATACACGTTCAGCTGAACCGTGGTCTTCCCGTACTGCATGTTGCCAGAGCAAAAAAGAGTGGAAACGAGAAACGCCGGGATCTTAGCGCCTGCCGTTTAACGTTCATTGAGAATCGGTGTGGTAGGGTGTAGGTGATCCATTGTCGCTGCCGGGACTGGCGGGACGGTGGAAAAAGTAAAATACAAATCTATCCATGCAAGCATTCACCGTCGGTTATCCGGCGGTTTTTTTTTGCCCGTCAGACGCAAAAAAAAATGGCCCCTTGTGCAGTGATGCGACAAGGGGCCTTATCGGTTCAGGACTTTCTCCGTTCATTAGTCATCCCATTTGTGGCTGAAATACGCGGCCAGAAATCCAGAAAATAAAATAATTCCCAGAACGGCCATAAAAACGTTCATATTACCCAGCATCGTTGCCTCCATTTAATTGGTAGTGTGTTTCCTCGCTTACCTTAATTTCGGTTGGTGAAAGAGATAATAGCAGCTTTAACCTAAACAAAAGCTGAATTAGGTGATTATTTAGGGATAAAAGTAAATTTCTTTCGATATTGTGAGGGGGACAGACAATATATGTGTCGAAAATGGTGGCGAAATAACGCTGCGCTGCCAAAACCAGTTTGTTCCGCGATCAATTCCACGCTGAGCGGTGAATTTTCCAGATAATCGCACGCCCGTAATAAACGCTCGTTGAGGATCCAGCGTGCAGGCGTGGTGCCGGTACAGTCGGTAAACCGGCGCAAAAACGTTCGTGGGCTCATCCCGGCGCGTTTGGCCAGCGAGGCGGTATCGTGAGTCATCGTCAGATTCTGGTGCAGAAAATCAAACAGCTGGCCCAGCGTCTGGCTTTCACGCTGCCGGGCAACGGGGCGCAGAAGTTGCTGTGGCTGCGCGCCGTCGCGATGGGGCTGCACCACCAGCCGTCGGGCAACGCTATTGGCAACCTCAAGACCGTAGTCCTCGCGGATCAGATAAAGACACAGATCGATCCCCGCAGCGCTGCCCGCCGAGGTCAGTAACAGTCCGGCATCATGATAGAGAACGTCGTCAAGTACCTCGATAGCCGGAAAACGCTGCCGGAGCGTGTCCGTATAGCGCCAGTGTGTGGTGGCCTTGCGCCCGTCCAGCAACCCTGTTGCTGCCAGCACAAACACGCCAGAACAGATCGACAACAGACGGCAACCTCGCGCCCATGCAGCACGTAGCGCGGCACACAAGGCTTCGGGTACCGGCGCGTCGCTGCCTCGCCAGCCGGGAACCACAACGATATCGGCCTCAGCCAACAGTTCCAGCCCTCCATCCACCATTAACCGCACGCCGCCGGTCGCGCGAAGTGGACCGGCATCGACCGACGCGACGGCAAAACGATACCAGTCTGCGCCCAGTTCCGGGCGCGGCAGACCAAAGATTTCGACCGCTACGCCAAACTCGAAGGTGCACAGCCCGTCATAGGCGAGTACAACCACAAGCGGGCGCGGCGATTTTGGCATAATCCTGGTGTTTTTTGGCATGGTCGAAGGCGGTACGTCAGCTCAGAGATGGTTAAATTATTGTAAACACAATCGTCCCTGAGGAGAAAGTAGAATGAGTCATGTCACTGAGTTTCCCGCCGCCGCATCCACCGTTGCGGTCAACCATTTCCTGTCGCGTCTGAGTCTGGAAACCGATTGTGCCGATGTCCATGAGAGCATCCGCAATGGGGAACCGGATTTCGTCTTACTCCACGTGGTGGGAAAACCGGATATGTTTGCACGTCGCCATCTTCCGGGGGCGATCCATCTGCCGCACGCCATGATGACCGCCGAACGCATGGCGCAGTGGCCTGTGGATACGCTGTTCGTGGTTTACTGCGCCGGGCCTCACTGTAACGGTGCCGACCGCGCGGCATTAAGGCTCGCCAGACTGGGCATACCGGTGAAGGTAATGATTGGCGGCATCACCGGATGGGAAGATGAAGGGTTCGCGTTTTCCTGTCTTGTGGAGTGAAGATGAATTTTTTTCATCATCCATGAATTTATCTCGTTTGCCTGAGCGACAAGGGTATGTCAATTTGGACGCATAGACATCCAGAAGTCTAAATGTTCAAATAAGAAACTATCACGTCAGGCAACCTTTGCCTGACGACGAAGGAGATCACATGCAAAGACAACAGGCCCCATTTCGCGCAGAAGTCGTTGGCAGCTTTTTACGTCCCGACGACATCAAAGTTGCTCGTCAGCAGTTTTCACGTGGCGAGTTAAGCGCACCACAGCTGCGCGCCATTGAAGACGAAGCCATTCGTCGGGTGGTCGAACAGCAGTGCGCCTGCGGTCTGCATGTGGTGACGGACGGCGAGTTTCGCCGCGCCTGGTGGCATTTTGATTTCTTCGATGGTTTGCAAGGGGTCGAGCGTTATGACTCACAGCAGGGGATTCAGTTTAACGGCGTACAGACCAAAGCGCATGGCGTTCGGGTCACGGGTAAACTGGCGTTCGGCGATCATCCGATGCTGGAAGATTTTCGCTATCTGAAGCGCATCAGCGGTAACGCCCAGCCGAAGATGACGATTCCCAGCCCCAGCGTGCTGCACTTTCGCGGCGGACGTAAAGATATCGATGCGACGGTCTATCCGGATCTGAAGGACTATTTTGACGATCTGGCGACCACCTGGCGCGATGCGATCCACGCCTTCTACGCCGCAGGCTGTCGCTATCTGCAGCTGGATGACACGGTGTGGGCTTATCTCTGTTCTGATGCTCAGCGTCAGCAAATTCGCGAACGTGGCGACGACCCTGACACGCTGGCGCGGATTTATGCCGATGTGATCAACCGGGCGCTGGCGGATAAGCCTGCCGACCTGACGGTGGGACTGCACGTATGCCGGGGCAACTTCCGTTCAACCTGGATCTCTGAAGGCGGCTATGAGCCGGTTGCGGAGATCCTGTTCGGCAGCGTCAATGTCGATGCCTTCTTCCTGGAGTACGACAACGATCGCTCTGGCGATTTTGCGCCGCTGCGTTTTATCCGTCCAGGCCATCAGCAGGTGGTTCTCGGACTGGTGACCACTAAAAATGGCGAACTGGAAAACCCGGATGGCGTAAAAGCACGCCTGCAGGAAGCGGCGCAATATGTCGACAAAGCGCAAATTTGTCTCAGCCCGCAGTGCGGCTTTGCCTCAACGGAAGAAGGGAACACGCTCACGGAAGCCCAGCAGTGGAACAAAATCAAACTTATCACCGAAATAGCTCAACAGGTCTGGTAAGTTGCCTCAATAATGCACACCGCGTTGCACATAAATAATGCAACGCGGGTTCATTGTGGAGCATCCCCCGCGCGAAGCCTTGCAGGCCGCGCACGCCAACCCTTTTTCCTCTTTGCCTTCGTCCTGGCATCCTTTTTGCCTTATCCCTCCTGAACTCTTTTTTGCGCCGTGTTGTTTGTCGGTAGCACCAGAACTCACAGCATTTCTATTTTCAGGAGTGAAATTATGCAGCGTCGTACCTTACTCAAAGCGTTTGCCCTTTCGGCCTCGGTGGTCGCGATGGGACTCAGTTTTAGCGTTCAGGCCGCCGATACCATCAAAGTGGGCATTATGCATTCACTGTCCGGCACGATGGCGATTTCCGAAACGCCGCTAAAAGATGTGGCTCTGATGACGATTGATGAGATCAACGCCAAAGGGGGCGTTCTGGGTAAAAAGCTGGAACCGGTGGTGGTTGATCCGGCCTCAAACTGGCCGCTGTTCGCCGAGAAAGCCCGACAGCTATTGAGTCAGGATAAAGTGGCGGTGGTGTTTGGCTGCTGGACCTCTGTGTCGCGTAAGTCAGTGTTGCCGGTTTTTGAAGAGCTGAACGGCCTGCTGTTCTACCCCGTCCAGTACGAAGGGGAAGAGATGTCGCCGAACGTCTTCTACACCGGCGCGGCGCCTAACCAGCAGGCGATCCCGGCGGTGGAGTATCTGCTGAGTGAGGATGGGGGAAGCGCTAAACGCTTCTTCCTGCTGGGCACCGACTATGTTTATCCGCGCACCACCAACAAGATCCTGCGTGCGTTCCTGCATTCGAAAGGGATTGCCGATAAAGACATCGAAGAGGTCTACACCCCATTTGGGCACAGTGATTACCAGACCATTGTCGCCAATATCAAAAAATTCTCCGCAGGTGGAAAAACGGCTGTCGTTTCAACCATTAACGGCGATTCTAACGTCCCATTTTATAAAGAGCTGGCAAACCAGGGCCTGAAAGCCACTGATGTTCCGGTGGTCGCGTTCTCGGTTGGTGAAGAAGAACTGCGCGGGATTGATACCAAACCGCTGGTTGGCAACCTTGCCGCCTGGAACTACTTCGAATCGGTCGATAACGCCACCAACCAGAAATTCGTTGCCGATTATCGAGCGTACGCCAAAGCCCATAAGCTGCCGAATGCCGATACCGTGGTGACAAACGATCCGATGGAAGCGACGTACGTGGGTCTGCATATGTGGGCGCAGGCCGTCGAAAAAGCCGGGACGACGGATGTGGATAAAGTCCGGGCGGCAATGGCCGGACAGTCCTTCAAGGCGCCGTCGGGCTTTACGCTGACGATGGATGCCACCAATCACCATCTGCACAAACCGGTGATGATTGGCGAGATTGAAGGCAACGGTCAGTTCAACGTCGTCTGGCAGACCGAAGAACCGGTTCGCGCTCAGCCGTGGAGCCCGTTTATTGCCGGTAATGACAAGAAATCTGAACAGCCGGTGAAAACAGCCAGCAACTAACGATAAGCCCTCCTGCGGGCGCAGACGGCGAAATGCCCGATAGGGCGCAAGCCGTCATCCGGCGAAAGCGTCGCAAGGTTTGTCAACGTTCTTATCCCTCCCGCGGAGGGGGACTTCTGGAGATCACGACATGAAAGCCATGGGCTTTATTCGCGGTTTGTTGCTGGCGTGCGGGCTTCTACCATGGTTCGTTCAGGCCAGCGATGCCGATGCGTTTGTCGCTGCCAGCCGTACCGGCCAGGCGCAACTGCTCGAACAGTGGGCGTCAACCCCTGACCCCCAGCGTCTGCCGCTGCTGACGGCGCTGAGCCGGGAGGCGCTGCTCACCGACAGCACAAAACAGGCTTTCACCCGTGAAGGGACGCAGGTTGTGCCCCTGGGAACGGCCAGTAGCCCGACGGGAACGTTAAAACCTCTGCGCCTGACCAACCGACTGCGCATTCTTGTGGCCGGCGCACTGGCGACGCATCAACTTGTTAGTGACAGTGTCACGAAAAGGTTGGCGGCGACCCGTACGCTACAGCGCGACGCACAGCCGTCCATGCTGCCTTTTATCCAACAGCGACTGGCACAGGAAACCGATGCGGAAGTGAAATCACGCCTGACCCGCGTTCTGGCTAACCTGCAACTGACCAGTCCGTCGGCAGAAGTTCGCCGTCAGGCGATCATGCTGCTGGGCGATTCCAGCGATCCGGAAATGCAGGCACGCCTGCAACCGTTTACCGACACGGCGCATGAACCGGATGCCAGCGTGCGCGCGGCGGCCAGTGACAGCCTGGCGCGTATCCAACAGCGGATGGCGATTGGCGATCTGCTCGGACAGGCGTTTATGGGACTGTCGCTCGGATCGGTGCTGCTGCTGGCGGCGCTCGGTCTGGCGATCACCTACGGCCTGTTGGGGGTGATCAACATGGCGCACGGCGAAATGTTGATGCTTGGGGCCTACTGTACGTGGATGGTGCAACAGGCGATGGCGCAGTTTGTACCGCAGTGGCTGGCCTTTTATCCGCTGGTCGCCTTGCCGGTTGCCTTTATGTTTACTGCTGGCGCGGGAATGATTCTGGAACGCGGGGTGATCCGCCATCTTTACGGACGTCCACTGGAAACGCTGCTGGCGACGTGGGGCATCAGCCTCATGCTTGTCCAGCTCGTGCGGATGACTTTCGGGGCACAAAACCTGGAGGTGGCGAATCCGGCGTGGCTGTCGGGTGGCGTACAGGTTTACGCCAGTCTGGTGCTACCGTGGAACCGCATTGTGGTGCTGGGGTTCGCGCTGCTGGTGCTGTTCTTCACCTGGCTGCTGCTGAACAAAACGCGACTGGGTATGCGGGTACGCGCCGTGACCCAGAACCGCAGTATGGCGGCCTGCTGCGGCGTTCCGACCGGGCGTGTGGATATGCTGGCCTTCGGACTGGGTTCAGGTATTGCCGGACTCGGCGGCGTCGCCCTGTCGCAACTGGGTAACGTCGGTCCGGAACTGGGCCAGGGCTATATCATCGACTCCTTCCTGGTGGTGGTGCTGGGCGGCGTCGGTCAACTTGCCGGTAGCGTGGCGGCGGCGTTCGGTCTCGGCGTGTTCAACAAAATCCTCGAACCGCAGATGGGAGCGGTACTCGGGAAGATTGTCATTCTGGTGTTGATCATTCTGTTTATCCAGAAGCGACCCCAGGGATTGTTTGCTCTGAAAGGGAGAGTTACCGAATAATGACGATGCCAATGACCTTAACACTGGCGCGTAAAGCGCCGCGCATCAGTCGGGCGCTGGCGGGGATTATCCTGTTGGCGCTGATGATCCTGCCGTTTCTTGCCTTGCTGCCCGCCGATCATCCGCTGGCGATTTCCGTGTGGACGTTGACGCTGGCCGGGAAAATTCTCTGCTACGCGGTGGTGGCGGTCGCACTGGATCTGGTCTGGGGTTATGCCGGGATGCTGTCGCTGGGGCACGGTCTTTTCTTTGCGCTTGGCGGCTACGCGATGGGGATGTACCTGATGCGTCAGGCCTCCGGTGAAGGGCTGCCCGCGTTTATGTCCTTTCTCTCGTGGAGCGAGTTGCCGTGGTTCTGGTGGGGAACCCAGCATTTTGCGTGGGCAATGGCGCTGGTGGTACTGGTGCCCGGCGGGCTGGCGCTGATCTTTGGCTACTTTGCTTTTCGCTCGAAGATTAAAGGCGTCTACTTTTCGATCATGACTCAGGCGCTGACCTTCGCCGGTATGCTGCTGTTCTTTCGCAATGAGACCGGTTTTGGCGGCAACAACGGGTTTACCGGTTTTACCACGCTTCTGGGGCTGCCGGTTACTGCCACCACCACGCGTATCGGGTTGTTTCTGGCGACGCTATTGCTGCTGGTGCTGGCATTGTGGCTGGGGTTTGCGCTGGCGCGCAGTAAGTTTGGCCGGATCCTCACCGCCGTGCGCGACGCGGAAAACCGGCTGATGTTTTGCGGTTATGACCCAAAAGGCTTCAAGCTGCTGGTCTGGACGCTTTCTGCCGTGTTGTGCGGCCTGGCAGGGGCATTGTATGTGCCACAGGTCGGGATTATTAACCCCAGCGAAATGTCGCCCACTAACTCTATCGAAGCCGCCATCTGGGTGGCGCTTGGCGGGCGTGGCTCGTTGATCGGCCCGGTCATTGGCGCGGTGGTCGTGAACGGTGCCAAAAGCCTCTTCACCGTCATCATGCCGGAATACTGGCAGCTGTTTCTGGGGCTGATCTTCATAGGCGTCACGCTGTTTTTACCCCGTGGCGTGATTGGCCTGTTCCGCAAAGGAGACAAATAATGCAGCCGGATGAAGGCCTTTTTACCCGCCAGGTTCCCGGCGATCGCTATCGCCAGCAGACGGACCCGGTGCTGCAACTGGAAAACATCAACGTCAGCTTTGACGGTTTTAAGGCATTAACCAATCTCACGCTGAATATTGGCGTTGGTGAACTGCGTTGTGTCATTGGCCCTAACGGCGCGGGGAAAACCACGTTGATGGATGTGATTACCGGGAAGACGCGTCCGCAAAGCGGTAAGGCGCTGTATGACCAGTCAACCGATCTGACCACGCTGGACCCAATCGCCATTGCCCGCCAGGGTATTGGCCGTAAGTTTCAAAAGCCGACGGTGTTCGAAGCGCTGACGGTGGCAGAAAACCTCGAGCTGGCGATGAAAAACGATAAATCGGTGTGGGCGTCACTGCGCGCACGGTTAAACAGCGAACAGCGCGACCGCATCGATGAGATGCTTGGCTTGCTGCGGCTGCGGACAGAAAGAGGGCGTCGTGCCGGAATGTTGTCACACGGTCAGAAGCAGTTTCTCGAGATCGGTATGCTGCTGGTGCAGGAACCGCACCTGCTATTACTGGATGAACCCGCGGCCGGCATGACCGATGCGGAGACGGAATATACGGCAGAACTGTTTCGTACGCTGGCGGGCAAGCATTCGCTGATGGTGGTGGAACATGATATGGGCTTTGTAGAAACCATTGCCGACCACGTCACGGTGCTCCATCAGGGAAGCGTGCTGGCGGAAGGCAGTCTGCGCGAGGTACAGGCCAACGAGCAGGTGATTGACGTCTATCTTGGGCGCTAAGGAGTACAGATGCTACAGGTAAATGAACTGAATCAATACTACGGTGGCAGCCATATTCTGCGCGGCGTTACCTTTGACGCCAGCCCTGGTGAAGTGACCTGCCTGCTGGGACGCAACGGCGTCGGTAAAACCACCTTGCTGAAGTGTCTGATGGGGCTGGTACCGGCGCGTAGCGGAACGGTAACCTGGCAGGAGAAGAACATCACGCATCGCAAGCCGCATCAGCGGGTGCAGGCAGGCATCGCGTATGTACCGCAGGGCCGCGAAATTTTCCCGCGACTAACGGTCGAAGAAAACCTGCTGCTGGGGCTGTCACGCTTTTCGTCGCGCGAAGCGAAAGCGGTTCCGGAAGAGATCTACACGCTGTTTCCGGTACTGAAAGAGATGAAACAGCGACGCGGCGGCGATCTCTCCGGTGGTCAGCAGCAGCAACTGGCGATTGGCCGTGCGCTGGCGAGTCGTCCGCAGTTATTGATCCTCGATGAGCCGACGGAGGGGATTCAGCCGTCGGTTATCAAAGAGATAGGTCAGGTGATCGCTCAGCTCGCCCGTCGCGGCGATATGGCGATTCTGTTGGTTGAGCAGTTCTACGACTTCGCAGCGGAACTGGCGGATAACTATCTGCTGATGTCGCGCGGTAGCATTATTCAACGCGGACGCGGTGAAAATATGGAATCGGAAGGGGTACGCGGTTTAGTGGCTATCTGACAGACGTGCAGGCCTGCGCCTGCACGACATCGGTTCAGCACAGCGCTGGCTGGCCCCAGGGGCGGACGCGCATGCCTTTAAGCATCAGCGCCCATGCGGCAATAATCGCCACCATCAGGACGATAAACAGCGTCCAGGCGGGGAAAGAGGTCAGAATGACGCCGCTGGCCAGTGGGTTAAACGCCGCTCCCAGCCAGCCCAGCGACTGCGCCGAGAAATAGCTGGCCTTCATGCCCGCAGGAGCAATGTTATCGATCAGCATGTATTCGCCCGGCGCGTAGATCACTTCGCCAAGGGTAAAGATCGCGGCGGATACGCCCCACAGCAAAAGGCTGTTGCCGGAGATCATGAACCCGCCGAGGCCAATGACAAAACAGACGGTGCCAAAACCCATCAGCGGACGAATGTTTCCCGGCGTCAGTCTGCGCCCCACGGCATACTGCAAGCTGACGACCACCGCGGCGTTGACGGGCAACACCACCGCCACCACTTTCTCGGCGAAATTGCCATCGGCGACGACCATAACGTACTGAGAGAGGCAGGACGCAAACGCCCCGGACACAAACGAGGCCAGAAACGCTGACAGCGTAAACCAGAACAGCGCTTTATCGTGCAGCAGTACCGCTGGCGACCACGCGACGCTGTTTTCGCTATTAACGGCGGCGGCAGAACGCTTGACCATAAACTGGATAAACACCAGTGGAAAGGCGGAGCAGAAGGCGGCGAGCCAGAAGGGTAAGTTGATGCTCTGCATCACCAGCAGCGTGCCGAGCGGCGGGCCAACGGTCCAGCCGATATTCAGAACGGTATAGTTGAGTGAGAAGATTTTTGCCTTCGCGCCGGGCGAGAGATGGTCGGCAAACCAGGCCTTCAGCACGGTAGCAAATACCGAATAAGCGCAGTTGATCAGGGCAAAAAGCAGCACCACCAGCATCACGCTATCAACCAGCGGAATGGCGATAAAGCCAAAAGCAAAGGCGGAAATCGCCAGCAGCATGTAGCGCTTCTTGTCGAATTTGTCCGCCAGAATGCCAAAGCCAAGGCTAAAGACCACGCCGATGGTCAACGCAATGGTCATGGCATAACCGATCAGATCCACGCTCAGGTCGTACTGGCGACTCAGATAAATGGTCATGAAGGGCAGCGTTGCGCCACGACCGATCGTCAGTAACAGTGAGGAGGCGAGTAAAGCGAGGGTGGATCGTCTCAGCGTCTTGTTCATTTCTCTGCCCGACAGTGCGATTCGTCATTTTTGTTTTAGATATGTAAAGAAATAACACGGTAAAATTGTGATGTATAGCGGATAAATGGTTCTATTGTGCACTGCCATCCCTACCAGAATTAATGATCTGTTGCATGCTAATAATTTCCGTTACTTTAACTTGTTTACAAAAATTTAAACTTCGCGGAGCGGTGGTATGACGCGCAAAGACGGGCTGTTGGCATTACTGGTGGTGGTGGTTTGGGGGCTGAATTTTGTCGTCATTAAGGTGGGGCTGCATGCAATGCCACCGCTGATGCTGGCGGGGTTACGCTTTTTACTGGTGGCGTTTCCGGCGATATTTTTTGTTGCGCGTCCGCGTATTCCGCTGCCGCTGCTGCTCGGTTACGGTCTGACAATCAGCTTCGGTCAGTTTGCCTTTCTGTTTTGCGCGATCAAATTTGGCATGCCAGCTGGGCTGGCGTCGCTGGTATTGCAGGCTCAGGCCTTTTTCACCATTGTGCTGGGCGCATTTGCCTTTGGCGAACGTTTGCAGGGCAAACAAATTGCCGGAATTGCGCTCGCCATCTTTGGTGTGCTGGTGCTGATTGAAGGCAGTCTCAACGGACAGCATGTCGGGTTGCTTGGCTTTATGCTGACGCTGGCGGCGGCATTTAGCTGGGCGTGCGGCAATATCTTCAACAAGAAAATAATGGGGCATGCTTCGCGCCCGCCGGTGATGTCGCTGGTGGTCTGGAGCGCGCTGATCCCGATACTGCCGTTCTTTGCGGCGTCGCTGTTCCTCGACGGGGCGACGCAAATCGTGCAAAGCCTGATTGCTATCGATCTGACCACGATCTTATCGCTGGTCTATCTGGCCTTTGTCGCCACGATTGTCGGTTACGGGATCTGGGGTACGCTGCTCGGTCGTTATGAAACCTGGCGCGTCGCGCCGCTTTCTCTGCTGGTGCCGGTGGTGGGTCTGGCCAGCGCGGCATTGCTGCTCGATGAAACGTTGAGCGCGTTACAGTTGTTTGGCGCCGTGCTGATTATGGCGGGTCTGTACATCAACGTGTTTGGTTTTCGCTTACGCAGAGCGGCGCAGGTGAGGGGATCGTAGGCCGGATAAAGCCTGGCAATTAGTGCAGTGATTGCGCTGCGCTTGTCAGGCTATCGCGATCGGCAAAAAAAAGCCCCGCTTTTCAGCAGGGCAAAACGAATCACAGGCTGTGCCGGTTGTAATAGGGCACGCCCAGTTCGTCGGACTTATCGCTTCCCGCGCCCATGTGGTTAAAATCAAACGGTGACTGCTCCAGAGAGGTGGGGACAATCATCGTGTCACGACTGTTTGTCGTGGTGGGCTGCGCGGATTGCTCCGCAACGCTCTGACCTGAAACAACAAGCAGCAGGACCAGCATTGCAGAAGACAACAGTTTCATGATTTCCTCGATTACGTCGTTTACAGGCGATGGTTAGTTACAATGGTTCAGCGGAAGCAAATACCGTGATTCACCGTGCATATTGGTAATACGGTATTTGTGTGGCGGAACGTCGAAATAGTTTTTGAATGTCCGGGTCAGCGTCTGTTGCGACTCGAAACCGTAACGTTCCGCCAGATATAAAATCGGCTCGTTACTCTCTTTTAATTTTTGCGCTATTTCGGTCATTTTACGGCTGCGGATGTACTGGCCTAATGAATGGCCGGTCTCTTTTTTGAACATCCGTTGCAGGTGCCATTTAGAGTAACCTGAACGCTCAGACACTTTTTCCAGTGAGAGCGGTGATTCCAGGTTATCCTCGATCCAGTCCAAAATGCTATGAATGGTGATAGCGTCAGTATTGCGTCTGGACATCGTCATACCTCTTCTTGTTTTTACGGCAGTACTTTCTTAAGCAAAAGCTCAAGCGTTGCCACTTCGTCCGCCGTTAAGTTTTTTGTTAATTCCTGGTGCAGGTCTTGTCCTACTAATTGATGACATTGCTCACAAATTGCCGCGCCGTGTTCGGTGAGTTTCACCAGCACACCGCGTTTGTCATTCGGGTTAGGCAGTCTGTCAATCCAGCCTTTGCAAACCAGACGATCGAGCATGCGCGTTAAAGCGCCGAGATCGACAGACAGCACTTTTTTCAGTTCAACCGGGGTAATGCAGCCCGCACAACGGATAGAGCAGAGCACCTTAAACTGTGCTGCCGTGATATCCAGCGGTGAGAGATAGTCGTTCAACAGACGATCTTTCTTCTGATTGACCATGTAGATCAAGCGCCCCAGTGGGATGATTTCATTGAATAAGTCACTGGTGCTTTTCACAATGGTTGCCCTGGCAAGTAGTTAGTTACGGCAGATAATATTGCCCAGGCAACTATAAGTCAAACGAATGGATTTACCGATCACACGTTTTGCTAAAAGCGAAAAGACGTGCTCTGCATCACATTTCATTTTGTTAATGATAATTACTGGTTATATCTCTGGTCGATAACGAATGCTTACAGCGCCAGAATGGCTAACTTCATGGTTTTCCACTTATACTTGCCGCTAATACATGAGTGAAACAGGAATGACGGCCAATATGATGGATTTGTTTAAAGCAATAGGGCTGGGGCTGGTGGTGATTCTGCCACTGGCGAATCCGCTGACGACCGTCGCGCTGTTTCTCGGCCTTGCCGGGAATATGAACAGCGCAGAACGCAATCATCAGTCGCTAATGGCTTCGGTTTACGTGTTTGCCATCATGATGGTGGCCTACTATGCAGGCCAACTGGTGATGAATACTTTCGGTATCTCCATTCCGGGTCTGCGTATCGCCGGGGGCTTAATTGTGGCGTTTATCGGTTTCCGCATGCTGTTTCCGCAGCAAAAAGCGCATGAATCGCCGGAGGCGCGGAGCAAGTCGGAAGAGCTGGAAGACGAGCCGACCGCCAATATCGCGTTTGTGCCGCTGGCAATGCCAAGCACGGCGGGGCCAGGAACCATTGCGATGATTATCAGCTCCGCCTCAACGGTGCGCCACGGCACTGATTTTCCGGACTGGGTGATTACCGTCGCGCCGCCGCTCATCTTTGCGCTGGTCGCAGTGATCCTGTGGGGATGTTTACGCAGTTCCGGGGCGATTATGCGTCTGGTGGGCAAGGGCGGCATTGAAGCCATTTCCCGCTTGATGGGTTTTCTGCTGGTTTGTATGGGCGTGCAGTTTATTATTAACGGCGTGCTGGAAATTATTAAAACCTACTGATCAAAAAGCCCGGTCGCGATGACCGGGCTGTCTGTCAGGAATGCTGCGGCTGTTCTTCTAACGAGACCGGCCATTTACGGAAGATAATCACCGACCAGATCAGCGCGGCAAGCGCCGGAACGGCACCCACATAGCCAATGGTTGACATTGACCAGTGCAGACTCACCTGATTTCCCACCAGCGCGCCCGCGCCAATACCAATATTGAAAATGCCGGAAAACAGCGCCATCGCCACATCCGTGGCATCGGGGGCCAGCGCCAGCACCTTCACCTGCATCCCGAGGCCAATCACCATGATAGCAATCCCCCAGAAAATGCTCAGAACAGCCAGATGAGATTCACTGTCAGCGGCAGGTAACAGCAGTACCAGACAGACCAGCAGCAGCGCGATGGCGATGCTGATGAGCGCCGAGGCGTGGCGATTGCCGAGCTTCCCAAAGATGACGCTGCCGATAATGCCCGCACCGCCCAGCACCAGTAACAGTAAGGTGGCGAAATTCGCGCTCAGCCCGGCAACGGTCTGCACAAACGGCTCGATATAGCTATACGCCGTGTAGTGCGCCGTCACTACCACCACCGTCAACAGATAGAGGCACATCAGCGCCGGACGGCGGAACAGCAGCGGCAGACTTTTCAGTGAGCCGGAATGTTCACTTGGTAATTTCGGCAGCAGCTTGATCAGGCAAATCAGGGTAATTAACGCGCCCATCCCGATGGCAAAGAAGGTGGTTCGCCAGCCAAAATACTGACCAACAATACGACCGAGCGGTAAGCCCAGCACCATCGCCAGCGCCGTTCCGGTGGCAAGTAAACTTAATGCCTGAGCGCGTTTGCCCGCCGGGGCAAGGCGGATAGCGAGTGAGGCGGTAATCGACCAGAAGATCGCGTGCGCAAAGGCAATCCCGATACGGCTAATCACCAGCACGGTGAAGTTCCACGCCAGGAACGAGAGCACATGACTGGCAATAAACAGCGCAAACAAACATATCAGCAGCTTACGCCGCTCAACCTGACTGGTCAGCAACATGAACGGCAAGGACAACAGCGCGACAACCCAGGCGTAGATCGTCAGCATGATCCCGACCTGTGCGGTCTGCATATTAAAACTCTGAGCGATGTCGGAAAGCAGACCCACGGGGACAAATTCGGTGGTATTGAAAATAAACGCAGCAATAGCCAGCGTAACGACCCGTAACCACGCGACTTTGCGGGAAACCGTTTGAGTTGTCATAAAAATGAATCGGTTCGTTGCGAAAAGGAGAGGATGCGATCTTAAAACGTTTGCTGATGAAAAGACAATCGTTTTGTGATTCAGATCCCGTTTTTAGCTCTGTTCCGTTAACAGCTTAATGAACGCCTCCAGTTGGCGCATTTTCGCCCCGCGCCGCCAGACCAGCCAGGTGGTCAGCCAGCGCCAGTTCCCGGACAGCGGCCAGGCGTCGACCTGCTGATGTCCGGGCATACTTTCCAGCATCGAACGGGGGATCAGCGCGATACCGGCACCGGCAATCACGCAGGCCAGCATGCCATGATAGGACTCCATTTCGTGGATCGTGCCCGGCATTGCCCGATCGGCATGAAACCAGTTTTCGAAATGGCGGCGATAGGAACAGTTGGCGCGAAAGGCGTAAATATTACTGCCGTTGACCTCGCTGGCGCGGGTCACCGGCGCGTGACCGTGCGGCGTGACCACCATCATCTCTTCCTGATATACCGGCATCCCTTCAAGGCCGGGGTGGGTAATCGGTCCGTCTACAAAGGCCGCATTGAGATGACCTTCAAGCACGCCGTCCAGCATGTTGCCAGAGGGGCCGGTCGCCAGAGAGAACTGGATTTTGGGGTAACGCTGATTGTAGCGGGCAAGCGTGGCCGGTATGCGCACGGCGGCCGTGCTCTCCAGCGCGCCCAGCGAGAATAGCCCCTGGGGTTCATCACCGGCGACGACCATCCGCGCCTCGTCAACCAGCGCGAGTATCTGCTGACTGTAGCGCAGAAAGTTGTGCCCGGCGGGGGAAAGGCGCAGGCGCTGGTTCTCGCGAATAAACAGATCGACGCCGAGATCCGCCTCCAGTTGGCGAATGCGGGTGGTGAGATTGGAGGGGACACGATGCACCTTCACCGCCGCCTGGGTGATGCTGCCCGTTTCGGCGACCGCGTTAAACATCTCCAGTTGGGTCAGATCCATGGTTTTCTCTCTTCGTGAATGGTTTGGTTAATATTATTCATTTTTCGGAAAGAGTAAACGCGTCCATGATGATGACATCAAGAACGACGGAGAGACTGTATGACGATTTCACCGGCAACCCATGCCATTTCCATCAACCCGTGCAATGGCGAACGTCTTTCAGCGCTGCCGTGGTCTACGGCCCAGGACATTGAACAGGCGCTACAGCTTGCGGCTGTGGGATTTCGTGACTGGAAACAGACCACGGTGGCGTATCGGGCGCAGAAATTACGCGACATCGGCCAGGCATTACGCGTGCGTGGCGAAGAGATGGCGCAGTGCATTACCCGTGAGATGGGCAAACCAATTAAACAGGCGCGTGCAGAAGTGGCAAAATCAGCGGCGTTGTGTGACTGGTACGCAGAACATGGCCCGGCGATGCTGGACGCCGAACCCACACAGGTGGAAAACCAACAGGCGGTGATTGAGTACCGTCCGTTAGGTACCATTCTGGCGGTCATGCCGTGGAACTTTCCGTTGTGGCAGGTGCTGCGCGGGGCGGTTCCGATTTTACTGGCCGGGAATGGCTATCTGCTTAAGCCTGCGCCAAATGTTACCGGCTGCGCAAAAATCATCAGCCAGGTCTTTACTGATGCGGCGATACCCGCTGGCGTTTACGGCTGGCTGAATGCGGATAATCAGGGCGTCAGTACATTGATTAACGATGCGCGGATTGCGGCCGTGACGGTGACCGGTAGCGTACGTGCCGGGGCGGCCATTGGCGCTCAGGCCGGTGCAGCATTGAAAAAATGTGTGTTGGAGCTGGGCGGTTCCGATCCGTTTATCGTGCTTAACGACGCCGATCTGGATCTGGCGGTGCAGGCGGCGGTGGCCGGACGCTATCAGAATAGCGGGCAGGTTTGTGCGGCGGCAAAACGCTTTATTCTCGAAGAGGGGATCGCAGAGTGTTTTACCGAGCGCTTTGTCGCTGCTGCCGCCGCACTGAAGCAGGGCGATCCGCTGGCGGAAGAGAGCGAACTTGGGCCGATGGCGCGTGCCGATCTGCGTGACGAGTTGCATCAGCAGGTGCAGGCTACGATTGCCGAAGGCGCTCAGCTACGGCTTGGCGGCGAGAAGCTATCCGGAGCCGGTAACTTTTATCCGGCTACTGTGCTGACCAACGTGACCCCTGAGATGACGGCGTTTCGCGAAGAACTTTTCGGACCGGTTGCGGCGATCGCCGTGGCGAAGAGTGCTGAACATGCGCTGGAACTTGCAAACAACAGTGACTTCGGTCTGTCGGCGACCCTTTTTACCGCCGATGAAGCCCGGGCACTGGAGATGACCGCACGTCTGGAATGCGGCGGTGTCTTCATCAACGGCTTCAGCGCCAGCGATGCCCGGGTGGCGTTTGGTGGGGTTAAGAAGAGCGGTTTTGGTCGTGAACTCTCGCACTTTGGTCTGCATGAATTCTGTAATGTGCAGACCGTCTGGAAGAACCGACGCTAATCTTTCTGGCGCTCTGCGGGGCGCCTTGTCACATTTCTGCCATAGTTTTGTCATTTACGCTTCGTAGACTCGCGTTTAACGTGTTGATACTGAAGAATATTATGAACTTAACTCAAACTTTTCGTCGCGTTATGCGCCGTTTTCTGCCTCAGCAGTTTGGCCTGTTAACCGGGATTTTTTGCATTATCGCGCTGTTTTCCGTGCTGCAAATGACGTCATCACTGATGCTGTCGTTTTCTGTCAGTCAGGCCAGGGAAAACGAGCAGCGTAACCAACTGGCGTTGCGTCAGCAGACAAAAGTCGAAGAGGCGCGGATCGCGCTTCTGACCGCCAGCGATCTGCTCAATCGGGCGGGGGTCTACTTTATGCAGGATGCCGCCACGGGTTCTGAAGGTAGCTGGCAGCCGTTGATCGACGAAGCCCGGCAGGCGTTAACCCAGTCAACAACCGCGTGGCAGGCGTGGCGCGACATGAACCCGCAGGCGGACGACGGGCTGGTTGAGAGTTATCAGCGCTTTAGCGGCGGTATCCAGGAGCAGGTGACAGGGTTAAGTAAGACGCAGTCGATCGATGCGTTCTTTGCAGTACCCATTCAGGCGTTTCAGGCCGACTTCAACGATAACTATGCCAGAGTGCAAAAGGTCACTGCGCAGGCGCGGGAAAGCGGACGACAACAACTGCTGGATCGTCTACTCGATCTCCAGCATCTGTTCTTATTACTTCCGGTAATGCTGTTGGCCATTGCGATCGCGGTCTGGTGGGGAATGTCGCGCTGGGTGATTTCTCCGCTGCGCCGGTTGATCGCACATATCGATATTCTGGCGGCAGGCGATCTCTCACAGCCGATTCCTGCCGTACCTGGGTCTAACCGGGAAGTGTCGCAGCTCCACGTGCGTATTGGCGCGATGCAGCAGGGACTACGTGAGCTCGTCCAGCAGGTCAGTGAGGCAACAACGGCGATGGCTGACAATATCGAAAGGCTGGCGCAAAACAATACCCGCTTGTATCAGCAGTCGGCGAAACAGAACGAAGAACTGAATAACGTCACCTCGCATATTTCTGTACTGGAAACGCACGTTGAAGATAACAGCGGGTTTGCCCAACTGGCGAATCAGCGTGCGGAGGAAGCGCGCGCCATTGCGGCTGGCGGTGACCGAATGATGGATACCGTGAATCGTTCAATGCAGGCGATTGTGACGCGCTCGGCGGAGATGCGCGGGATTATTGCGCTGATTGATAACGTCGCCTTCCAGACTAACATTCTGGCGCTGAACGCGGCCATTGAAGCCGCCCATGCCGGTGAGCAGGGACGCGGTTTTGCAGTGGTGGCAAGAGAAGTGGGGCTGCTGGCGCGCAAGAGCAGTCAGTCCACGCAGGATATTCAGGCGCTGATCTATCACTCTCTGCAGGGGATTGAAGAAGGATCGAGCGCGGTGACGCATCTGGAAGAGAACTTACAGCAGGTGATCGCGCTGGTGGAAAATCTGGGTGCCTCGCTGAATGATATCTCCGCCGCGACGCTGCATCAGGGAACCCGGATCCATCAGATGACGCGTCAGCTACAGGCGCTGAACCTGGTCGCTCGTGACACCCGCGAACTGGTGGATACGGCATCCGCCTCCTCGCAGCAGTTGCATCATGAATCGCACCAGTTGATTCACGCCGTGGCGAGATTCCGACTTCCGGCCTGACGTGGGGTATTCCGCTCTGCTATACTCGCAGCCCTTTTCAGACCGGCAGGCAAGGAGCGTGGTGTGGCAATCACCCTGGACAATTCAATTTTAGAGACCATTCTGGCGGAGGTTCGCCCGCTGATTGGTCAGGGCAAAGTGGCGGACTATATTCCTGCGCTGGCCTCGGTTGAGGGTTCCCGACTGGGTATTGCGATTTGCACCGTGGAAGGTCAGCTCTGGCAGGCCGGGGATGCGGCGGAACGCTTTTCCATTCAGTCGATTTCAAAGGTGCTCAGTCTGGTGGTGGCGATGCGTCACTATTCAGAGGATGAGATCTGGCAGCGTGTGGGGAAAGATCCGTCCGGTTCACCGTTTAATTCGCTGGTGCAGTTAGAAATGGAGTCCGGCATTCCGCGTAATCCGTTTATTAATGCCGGGGCGCTGGTCGTCTGCGATATGTTACAGGGGCGACTCAGCGCACCGCGTCAGCGTATGCTGGAAGTGGTTCGCGCGCTGAGCGGCGTGCCTGATATCGCGTATGATGCGGTGGTGGCCCGCTCAGAGTTCGAACATTCCGCCCGCAATGCCGCCATTGCCTGGCTGATGAAATCCTTCGGCAATTTTCATCATGACGTGACGACGGTCCTGCAAAACTATTTTCATTACTGTGCGCTGAAAATGAGCTGTGTGGAACTGGCGAAGACGTTTGTCTTTCTGGCGAACCAGGGGAAAGCGTTTCATCTTGATGAGCCCGTGGTGACGCCGATGCAGGCGCGACAGATAAATGCGCTGATGGCGACCAGCGGAATGTATCAGAATGCCGGGGAATTTGCCTGGCGCGTTGGCTTGCCAGCGAAATCGGGCGTTGGTGGGGGGATTGTGGCGATAGTGCCGCATGAGATGGCGATTGCCGTGTGGAGTCCTGAACTGGATCCGACCGGGAATTCGCTCGCGGGTATCGCGGTGCTTGAACAGCTAACACAACGCTTAGGACGCTCAGTTTACTGATGAACACGTTTGATCCGCTTTTTGCCCGTCTGTCGCGCTCGCCGTTTCGCTCCCGTTTTCGACTGGGCACGAAAGAGAGACAGTATTGCTGGGATAAAGGGGCAGAGGTTATCGATCGGCATGCTGCGGATTTTGTGGCGAAGCGACTTGCGCCAGCCACACCGGTCAATGATGGCAAACAAACGCCGATGCGCGGTCATCCGGTATTTATCGCCCAACATGCCACGGCGACCTGCTGTCGCGGCTGTCTTGCCAAGTGGCATAATATCGCCCAGGGACAGCCGTTGAGCGATGAGCAACAGCAGTATGTGGTCGCTGTTATCCATCACTGGTTAGTGCTTCAAATGAATACACCGTAATAATTAAATGGTTACGTTAATCCCATAAAATAAGCGTGGTTTATTGCTGGCGGAGTTAACAAATAAAAATGTTAACGCGGCAGGAGGACGGCTACCTTTGAGAATAATTCATGCTATTCTCTTAAATATTATAACCATTACGCAGAGATAATTGCCTACGGCAATTATATGGATAGATATTTAATGCACGTACTCCACATTCCTCCTTTCCGGCTGTTTCAGGAAGGTCATCCACTGCGTAACGCCAGCGTTATTTTTGCCTTAACCACACTGTTCTACTTTATTGGCGCCGAGCTGCGTCTGGTGCATGAGCTCTCGCTGTTCTGGCCGCTCAACGGCGTGATAGCCGGGGTTTTCGCACGCTACGTCTGGCTTAACAAACTGCATTATTACGCTGTCAGCTATGTTGCCATGCTGGGCTATGATGCGATCACCACCGAGTGGGGATGGGCGTCGTTGGTCATTAATTTTTCCAACATGGTGTTTATCGTGATTGTCGCCCAACTGGTGATCCGTGATAAACGACTGGGGAAAAATAAATATGAGCCCATCAGTGCGTTGCGCTTATTTAATTACTGTCTGATTGCGGCACTGTTCTGCGCAATAATTGGCGCGATGGGGTCTGTGGGTATCGACCGACTGTCATTCTGGCCACTGGTGGCTGACTGGTTTAGCGAACAATTCTCGACCGGGGTGCTGATTGTGCCCTGTATGTTGACGTTGGGTATTCCCGGTGCGGTGAAACGTTTTAAACCCGAACAGCTAATGCCCGTGGTGGCGTTAATGATTTCGGTACTGGCATCGGTCATTATTGGGGGCGCCGGAAGCCTGGCCTTTCCGTTGCCGGCACTGATCTGGTGCGCAGTGCGCTACACCCCGCAGGTCACCTGTCTGCTGACCTTTATTACCGGCGCCGTTGAAATTGTGCTGGTGGCCAATTCGATTATCAATATCGCGGTGGAGTCACCGTTGTCTACGCCGCAGATGTTCTCTGCGCGACTGGGCATTGCCACAATGGCGATTTGCCCCATTATGGTTTCGGTCAGCGTTGCGGCGATTAATTCCCTGATGAAGCAAGTTTCCCTGCGTGCCGATTTCGATTTTCTTACCCATGTCTATTCTCGTTCCGGACTCTATGAAGCGCTGAAGCGTCAGGAGTATCCGCGCTCGCAGCATATTACCGTCATGCTGCTGGACATCGATTACTTCAAGAGCATTAATGACAACTTCGGTCATGAATGTGGCGATCGGGTGCTCAGCGTGTTTGCGCAGCGTATTCAACAAATTATCGGCGACCGGGGACTGGTGGCGCGTATGGGAGGGGAAGAGTTTGCCGTCGTGGTTCCCTCAATACATCCCGAGGAAGGGATGCTGCTGGCGGAAAATATTCGCAACGCTGTCGCTCGTGATCCCTTTACCTGGAACCAGCAGAATATCTATCTGACGGTGAGCATTGGCCTTGGGAATGGCAGTATGGGTTCCCATTTGCTGACGGACGTATTCAACAAATTGATGGTTGAAGCGGACGAGTGTTTATACCGTTCGAAGAATGAAGGTCGTAATCGGACCAGTGACCGCCGGACGGATAAGACAGTTTTCGCTGGAAGCGATCTGGCATAACAATATCCTATGTCACTGTCTGTTGTGTTATCACAATGTTAAGTGCATGGTGTTGTCTCAATAAAGGAGACAACATGACCCTGGCAAAATCCTGTTATGTGCTGGATGCGGCAGCCATCGAGGCGAGAATTGATGAGCTCTGTGACGTCCTGACCGACTGCGTGACGCGCGGTGCATCAGTCAGTTTTGTTTTACCTTTTACACACTCAAAAGCACGTGCATTCTGGCATGACGTCGCGCAAAGCGCGGGCAGAGGGGAGCGCGTCGTTCTTGCGGTCGACAACCCCTCAGGCGTGATTGTCGGTACGGTGCAACTCATCCTCCAGCAGCCGGAAAATCAACCTCATCGCGCGGACGTGGCGAAACTTCTTGTTCACTCCAGCGCGCGTCGCCAGGGATTAGCCCGTCAGCTGATGACTGCGCTGGAAACGTGTGCAATACAGCAGCAAAAAACGCAGCTGGTACTCGATACCGCTACGGGAAGTGATGCTGAGTTGTTCTACCACTCTTGTGGCTGGCTCAAAGCCGGTGAGATCCCTGATTATGCGTTGATGCCCGATGGAAAGCTGACCGGCACCACGCTTTTCTATAAATCTCTATAAATAGTTGTCATGAATTGATCAAAACAGGGTTTTACTCTCGTAAAGTTTTGCTAACCTGTTCTACCAATTTAATCAGGTTGTATGACTAATCGAAAGGGAACCCATTGTGAAAACACTTAACCGTCGCGATTTTCCCGGTGCTCACTATCCTGAACGCATCATTCAGTTTGGTGAAGGTAACTTCCTTCGCGCCTTTGTTGACTGGCAGGTTGATCTGCTGAATGAACATACCGATCTGAATTCGGGTGTGGTCATTGTTCGACCTATTGAAAGTACATTCCCACCTTCACTCAGTACGCAGGATGGCCTTTACACGACAATCATTCGTGGTCTGAATGAACAGGGAGAAGCCGTCAGCGATGCCCGTTTGATTCGTTCGGTGAATCGTGAAATCAGTGTTTACGGTGATTACGATGCGTTCCTGAAACTGGCGCACAATCCTGAGATGCGTTTTGTGTTCTCTAACACCACGGAAGCGGGCATCAGTTATCACGCCGGTGATAAATTTGATGATGCGCCAGCGGTAAGTTATCCGGCGAAGCTAACGCGTCTTCTGTTTGAACGCTACAGCCACTTCAACGGCGCGCAGGATAAAGGTTGGATCATCATCCCTTGCGAACTGATTGATTATAATGGTGATGCGCTGCGTGAACTGGTGCTGCGTTATGCGCAGGAGTGGGCACTGCCAGCGGCATTTATCACCTGGCTGGATCAGGCAAACATCTTCTGTTCCACGCTGGTGGACCGTATCGTTACGGGCTACCCGCGCGATGAAGCGGCGCAGTTGGAGACCGAACTGGGCTATCACGATGGTTTCCTTGATACAGCCGAACACTTCTATCTGTTTGTGATCCAGGGACCGAAATCACTGGCAGCAGAACTGCGTCTCGATAAATATCCGCTTAACGTTCTGATTGTTGACGATATTAAGCCGTACAAAGAGCGCAAAGTCGCTATCCTTAACGGTGCGCACACGGCGTTGGTACCGGTGGCATTCCAGGCCGGACTGGATACGGTCGGCGAGGCGATGAATGACACCGAAATCTGCGCCTTTGTGGAAAAAGCGATTTATGAGGAGATCATCCCGGTTCTCGATCTGCCGCGTGATGAGCTGGAATCCTTTGCCAGTGCGGTAACCGGACGTTTCCGTAACCCCTACATTAAGCACCAGTTGCTGTCGATTGCGTTGAACGGGATGACCAAGTTCCGCACCCGCATTCTTCCGCAGTTGTTGGCAGGGCAGAAGGCGAACGGCCAACTCCCGGCTCGTCTGACCTTCGCATTAGCCGCCCTGATTGCTTTCTATCGCGGTGAGCGTAATGGGGAAACGTATCCGGTTCAGGACGATGCGCACTGGATCACCCGTTTCCAGCAACTCTGGAGCCAGCATGGCGATCGCCAGATGACGACTCAACAACTGGTGAGTCACGTTCTGGCGGTGGAGGAACACTGGGAACAAGACCTGACGAAAGTGGCAGGGCTGGTTGAGCAAGTGGCAGCCGATCTCGATGCGATTCTGTCAAAAGGAATGCGTGAAGCGGTGAAACCGCTGTGCTAAAACAGTGACCCGGCTAAGGCCGGGTTTCTTATACGATCGTTATAGTTACAACATACAATGTGATTAATACTATTTCCCCCAATGCAAGTCCTGTGCATGAAAGGGTCTTTCAGCGAGAAACAGGTGACAATGTCACGTGTAACGTGTAACGTGCTTGAATGTTTGATCCAGATCACGTTTAATAGCGGGATTCGTCTCTTTCCAGAAAACCGTCATGATCGTTCGTCCCCAACAGCACTGGTTACGCCTGATATTCGTCTGGCACGGCTCTGTACTGGCAAAAATCTCTTCCCGCTTGCTGCTCAATTTTCTGCTGTCTATTGCCGTGATCGTCCTGCTGCCGTGGTATACGATGCTGGGTATCAAATTTACCCTCGCACCGTTCAGTATTCTCGGTGTGGCAATCGCTATCTTTTTGGGCTTTCGCAATAACGCCTGTTATTCCCGTTATGTCGAGGCGCGTCAACTCTGGGGACAACTGATGATCGCGTCTCGCTCGTTGCTGCGGGAAGTCAAAACGGTATTACCGGATGACCGCGAGTTAGGGCAGTTTGTCCGGCTGCAAATCGCCTTCGCTCACTGCCTGCGCATGACGCTACGGCACAAACCACAGGCTGAGCCGCTGGCGAAGTATCTTAGCACGGAAGATCTGCAACGTGTGTTTGCCTCTCACTCTCCGGCAAACCGCATTTTACTGATGATGGGGGAATGGCTGGCGATACGTCGTCGCGACGGACAGCTTTCGGATATCCTGTTTCATAGTTTAAACAATCGCTTAAATGACATGTCCGCCGTTCTTGCCGGTTGCGAAAGAATCGCCAATACGCCGGTGCCGTTTGCCTACACGCTAATCCTTCATCGCACCGTTTATCTGTTTTGCATCATGCTGCCTTTCGCCCTGGTGGTCGATCTGCATTACATGACGCCTTTTATTTCGGTCCTCATCTCCTACACCTTTATCTCTCTGGATGCACTGGCGGAAGAACTGGAAGATCCGTTTGGGACAGAGAACAACGACTTGCCCCTTGATGCTATCTGTAATGCCATCGAAATTGATCTGCTGGAGATGAATGATGAATCAGCCATTCCAGCTAAACTGATGTCGGATAAGCACTACCAGTTGACATGAAAGAAGAGAACCTTCCAGTTAATGAACGACAGACTGTGCGTGTCAATGCGCTAATGCCGGTTTTCAGGATTATCTTATTATCGATGATTGAATTTCAGATAATGACCGCATAATTTCTGTACGAACATAAATAACTCTTGATAAGGGATTTAAGGCGTTCTTAAAACATCCGCATGCCATCAGTGCATATCAGGATGTTAAACGATGATCAGGAGGATTATCTATGAACGCTATTCAATCAGGAATGAACACGATCCCACACGTTGATATAAAGAAGTCGACGCCGTCACTCGTATCAATAAAGTCTCTGTCACCATTGCCGGCTATTCAAGGATTGTTACTTGCCACCACTGGTCTTATTGCCCCGACAGGACTGCTGGCGGAAGAGGTACGTTGCGAAAGTGAATCGGCAACATACTGTGTTGAGAAAAAACTTAAAGCAGCAAATAACGTCATGGCAACCTGGACGCCTACGGCTCCGGACAGTGATGTTCTTATCAATAAAAATGCCCATGTGATTTTATCTGCTAAAGAGAATAACGAACTGGGTTGGCGTGAGTTTGGTTCCCTGACTGTCGGTGAAGGCACAAAAGGTGAACTCACAATAAGAGGACGCACCATTAAATCATCTGAAAGCGCGATTGGTGATGGTGCTGTCGGTATTGTGACGCTAACCGAAGGTGCGCAATGGGACCTCAGTGGCGAGAATTTGTTTGTCGGCAAAAATAACGGCGATGGAACATTAACGGTTAAAGAGGGAAGTCAGATCACTAATATCGACGAACTGCGTATTGGCGAGTTTTATGCTGATGCAAAGGGGCTTACCACCATAGAAGGTGAGAATTCTTCGATCCGTTCCGGCTGGACTGTTGTGGGCGATCAGGCAGAAGGCCGACTGGATATTTTGAATGGTGGGCAACTCTTTGTTCGTGAACATATGAATATTGGCTATGTCGGCAAAACGCTCACCACGAATCGCAAAGGAAACGGCGTCGTCAATGTCGAGGGTGAAAATTCACTTTTAGAGGTCGGTACATCGCTCATTTTGGGGGGCTTTAAAACCACGCCAAATGATGCCAAAGGCGAACTCAATATCAGTAATGGCGGCAAAGTTAAGGCAGGAGAGAAAATCAGGCTCGGTATTGGGACAGGAAGTACCGCTACAATCAATATCGGTGGTAAACCCGGTGAAACCGCACAAGAAGCAGGATCTATCGAGACGCCGCTCATTGTACTGAGCGACACAAATCAGAATAACAGTACCGCAACACTGAACTTCAACCACACCAGCGATGATTACTCTCTGAATGCAGCAATAGAAGGCTACGGTAATGTCAACCATAGCGGACCCGGCCGGACGCAACTGAGCGGCGATAATCGTTATACCGGAAATACTCACATCAGTCGCGGAACGCTCAGCGCTGGAAGCGTCACAGGTTTTAGCCCGAATTCTGATTTCACAGTCGGGGACGGTGCCACGCTCGATCTTAACGGTTACAGTCAAACCATTCAGTCACTTCAGCTTGGTGGGACGCTGAGCTTTGGCGATCCGCTGGTCAACCGCGATGCTCTGGCGCTGTCCAGCAGTGTCCTGACGGTCAGGGGCGATTATGCCAGTGACAATGGCTTACTTATCCTGAACACCACGCAGGATCAAGTGCAGCAAAAACCGGTGGTTAACCAGCTTAATGTTTCAGGAAACACCACAGGAACAACCCGGGTCGTGTTGAAGGAATTAGGCAGTGTCGCGGTTGGTGATCTGAACGGTGCGCGAGTTGTCCAGGTGGCTGGAGATTCTACGGGTGAATTTGTTGCCCAAAACCGTCTGGTTGCCGGGGCGTATGACTACGCGCTATTACGCGGAGTTGAAAGTGAAAATGATGATGGGATCATGGATTCCAACCACTGGTATCTGGTCAATAACTGGGCGCCCGTCGACGATACCGATCCCATAGATGACCCTGACCCGATTATCGAACCGAAAGAGGGTGATCAGAAGCCCTTGCCTACGCCGTCCCCAGGCATCGAGCGCGCATCCGCCGTGGTGATGCGCCCGGAAATGGGAGCGTACCTGGCAAACCGCAGGGCGGCTAACACCCTGTTTGCTACCCGTTTGCACGACAGGTTAGGTGAAACGCAGTATATCGATCCGATCTCCGGGGAAACGCGTGTCACCAGTCTGTGGCTACGTAATGTCGGTGGGCATACTCGTTTTCATGACCGTTCAGGGCAGTTAAGCAGTCAAAGTAATCGTTATGTGGTGCAGATTGGCGGCGATCTGGCTCAATGGAGTTCCGGTCAGGAGGATCGCTGGCATCTTGGTGTCATGACGGGTTATGCCAACAGTCAGAGCAATACCCGGTCATCATTATCCCATTATCGTGCTGACGGCACGGTTTCGGGTTACAGCACAGGCTTGTATGCGACCTGGTATGCCGATAACGCCGCGAAGCAGGGGACCTGGATAGACGCATGGGTGCTCTACAACTGGTTTGATAACACGGTGCGCGGACAATCTCTGACGGAAGAACGCTATCGCTCGAAAGGAATGACCGCGTCTCTGGAGATGGGACATACCGTTAAACTGACTGAACAACCGCGACTGAGTTACTGGTTGCAACCGCAAGCACAGCTAATCTGGATGGGCGTCTCTGCCGACGATCATCGTGAAGATAACGGCACATGGGTGCGGGATAAAGGGAAGGGTAATCTACAAAGTCGTCTTGGGGTAAAAGCTTTTATGCAGGGCTACTCTATTCGCGATGAAGGTAAAGATCGACTCTTTCAGCCCTTTGTTGAGTTGAACTGGCTGCATAATACGCGTAATGATGCGGTCTCAATGAATGAGATCAGCAGCTCGATCGATGGAGCGAAAAATATTGCAGAACTCAGAACGGGCGTCGAGGCGAAAATAAATTCGCGCCTGCATCTGTGGGGAAATATTGGTCAGCAGATCGGCAGTGAGGGATTTAGCGATACCCAGGCAGTGCTTGGTTTGAAGCTGCGCTTTTAAAACTTAACCCCGCGCATTCTGTAGGATGCGCGGGGATGTCTCTATCATCAACACTTCCCTGATCTATTAACGAAAAGTGTGAATTAATAGACTGCATCACTCTATTACCTGACGAATAACGCAGGAAACCTCCGTTACAAGGTAATTAAAGTGATTTATCGCAGGCTCATTGAGATCAAATAAATCCACTCTATTTGCGTGATAAATGTATTGGACACTTTTAATCCACCTGATATTCAGGCCAATCAGTATCAAGGGAACGCGATGTTTATTAATCCATCGTCCTCCACCACGAAAAGACGCGTGGAGCACCGTTTTCACATGCCCGAGGAAATCCAGCATTTAGGGGAAATGCCGCTGTTCAGAGCCGTTGCCTGGTGGGGATTTCTGCGCAATAAAGAGTTTTCGCGCCATGACGTAAGCCAGGCATTTCATATTGACTTGCGCCGGGCCAGCGGGATTCTGCATTATCTCTGTCACCGCCACGACAAACGCGACATCGAATTCAGCGTTCGCAAGACGGCGGTGCAAGGCGGACATTGTCAGCTATTAGTCAAAATACACTCTCCGGCGACGACCGGAATCGTATCGACACCGCCTGCCAAAGCGACACCTGCAACTCGTCAAGCAAAGAAGCGTACCGCAACGGACGATCGTCAGCTTTCACACTGGCTATTATCACGGCCGACAGGGAATAATAAAGCGAAGCTGGCCGCCTGGAAAGCAGCCTGTCCGCTGAGAGAGTGAGATCAGGACTGGCGACGCGCAATCAGGAATAAGCGCGGAAATGCCAGTAATATCTGACCATCTTCCTGAAGTGGGTATTGCTCTTGTAATAGCTGATGATAGCGTTTCAGGAACCGTTGCTGCTCGTGTTCATTGAGATCCTGCAGCCACGGGCGTAACCCTGTCGCACTGACCCAGTCAATAATCGCCTGATGTGAACGCATCCTGTGATAATAGGTTGTGCGCCAGATATCTACCTCGCATCCCGCTTCGCTCAGAATGTCGTAATACGCGTGAACGCCGGGCAGGGCGTCGCGACCGCGATTCGGATAGTCCTGTTCGTAAGCAACCTCGCGCATCAGCACATGCGAAGGCTCCAGCCAGTTATCCGGCATTTGTACGGCCAGAATACCGTTGTTATTCAGCAGGTTGACCAGGTGTGGAAACAGATCATAGTGATCGGGGATCCATTGCAGCGAGGCATTAGCGTAAATGACATCGGGCGGTGTGACGGGTTGAAACTGGCGAATATCCGCTTCAACAAAATGACAATTTGGCAAAGCCTTTCGCGCCTCGTCCAGCATTGCCGGGGAGGTATCCACGCCAGTAATGCTCGCGCCAGGCCAGCGCTGTTGCAGTAACGCGGTACTGTTACCGGGGCCACATCCCAAATCAACCACGGAAGAGACAGGCTCAAGTTGAATTCTGGCCAGCAGTTCTGCGGCGGGTCTTGAACGCTCTGCACCATATTGCATATACAGCGCCGGATTCCAGTCGGACATCATCAATTCTCCTGTCAATGATTTAGCTAAGTGTGCACAAGGTATGAACTATACTAGTTTAGTATTGCCATCGCCCGGGAAGGAAATTCCTTATGAATAAAACCGATATCAAAGGTGGTATCGACATCGCGATGAAGGTCCCATCACATCAGTATCAGCAGACGATTGATTTTTATCGGAATATTATTCGGTTACCCGAAATTATCGATAAGCCGCCGGCAGTGGGATTTGAACTCGGGCCGAACAAACTCTGGATTGATGAAGCTCCGGGACTTAGTCAGGCAGAACTCTGGCTGGAATTATTCACGCCCAATTTCAGTGGTGCAGAAAAGTACATCGAACAATGTGGTGTAGTCCGTTGTGATGCCGTTGAACCGTTACCCGACGGTTTCAAGGGCGGCTGGATCATGAATCCGTGCAACATTGTCCATATGCTAAGAGAGCCGGAGGCCTGGTGAGTTGAATATCATTTATCGAAGAGGCTGCAGCGAACTCCGTTTCTGCCGCAGCTTAGCGTCACTGCTGCGACGGAGGCTGTATTTCGGCCTTTCGGGTATTTTCCATCTCTGTTAGAGAATTAAGGTCTATACGTACGCGGGTATACTCATTGTCCAGACCGGATTTTTCATAGACAAACTGGGGAGGGTGGTTAGATTTACCTGGCGCATTTCTATAGATGCCCACCAGAGCACAATTTTCAGTCAGAATGACATTTTGCGATAAAATCGTCGGGATAAGATAAATTTCAAGCATGCTACTTTCAGGCAGCTTTACCGCAAATGACCTGATTTCAGATATGGATTCATTGATTTTGGATTTATAGTAATCCCGCGCTTTTCCATTTTTTTTGCACAAAAATGACTGAGCATCAGATTCAGGATCGATAAGGAAAATTATCGTCTTTTTGTTTGATTTTGTGAGCCTTTTTGCAAAATCGCCAGCGTTAACAGATAGAAAATTCCTGCCGTCATTCATAGCAATATGCAACTCTTCGGCACCCAATATATCAATTCCTAAGATATCCAGATCGTTCCGGTACTCAATTTTTTTTATCCCTATCTTATCCAGCGATATCAGGTTAGGGAACTTGTTATTAATTAATTCTTTGATTTCATAGTTGGTTTTACTGGTGATGACTTTGTTGATATAAAAGGTGATAGTCAAGCCAATGAAAATGGTTGTCCCTAAGGGGATCGTTATTTTTTGTACAACATCAGGTAAATCCATTAAAACTGGAATGATGGTGAATACGATGTAAAGAATGACTCCCCATAATGCCAGAAACTTTTTGAATATATTTACAATTGAGTCCATTTTAAATTTATAACCTTATGCAATCCATCTTACCGTTTAACAACCGAGTAATCATATCACTGAGGTCATCGCGTTTTACCGACACTGTCCGCAGAATGTAAATCTCATCATGTGGAGCCGTGAGGCTTATGCGAAATGTAGTGGCGGTATGAATTCAAAATGGATCTGAATCATCGACGATGCAGGTTGCAGAGTTAGAATTCATCTGCGCGATTTTCACATACGCAAAGCTCAAGGCTGAGATGTGTCAGGATACATCAAACGAACGTAACGGCAGAGCGTATTTGACGGGATGCTGAATGGCAAAACCTAATGCGACAGAAGGTTTGTCGGCATCAGAGGAACTGGCGAACGCTTGCAATCAGCAAGACAAATGACGGCCGAAGAACATCGGATTCTTCCTTACTCTATTTAAGTGCGCATAATGTATATTATGTTAAATCATGTTGATTGCTAACTTACTTCATGAACCAAGATGGTTCGCATAAAATCATAGGGTTAAGTCTCCCCTTAATCTTTCGTTTGCTGGCATTATGTTTAAGAGCTATTTTCTTCATATCCACGAACTTCTCTGAGGATGTCTCAGATGTATATACTCGAACAGTTGAGTGTTGCTCCAAACCGGCGGATTTGGACATTGGTTGACACCACTACTAACTTACCGCTTCTGTTTCCACTTCTCTTTCTCATTGATCGCTTGTCTTTACGTTCCGAATCCACGCAGTCATCTACGCTACAGGCTCTAAAATTTTTTTATGAGTACTGGTATCAAAAACATGATGTTACTTTCTGTTTGAGTTTCCATCTGTCTGGATACAATCCTTCGATTGCAATTAGTGAGCTTGAAGCATTTCTTCATTATCTTGAATCAGGAAAGTTTGTGTTGCCTACACTCGGACGTGCTGTAATTAGCAAGCACAATACAAATATTAATCATGTACATGCAGTCTGCCGTTTTATCAACTATCTAATCAATACTTACGTTTCTTCTCGTTATATGGATGGCACCCCAAAAGAGCTTTCTCGTTACGCTTTACAATTATCTAGGCGTTTGTCGGCCTATCGTTCGGATTTTCGACCCAGCAAGCAAAAGCATTCAAACAAACATTTTAATAGCCTTACAGAAGACATGGTCAGGAAATTTTATGAGATTATTAGACCAGAATCGTCTTCCAAGCCAAATCCTATTAATCCCTTCCCTGCTGGAGAAATTCAATTCAGAAATTATTTAATCTGTCGTCTTCTTTTGAATTATGGTTTACGTGTAAGTGAGTTGCTTCTGTTAAAAAAAAACTCAATTAAACCTAACATCAAGGGCGTACAGTTCAGTATCATAGTGACGTCTGTAGATGATGATGTTAGAGATCCAAGAAAGAGGCTGCCGTCATTAAAAAACTCATGGGCGCATCGGGTTTTAGCGTTAGACATAAATGATTATAACCACTTTGGCTGCTGGTGACTTTCGAATCGATACTTGTAATACGGCTACAGGGTTAGTTCGTTATAGCGTTCTTTTACCTTATGCTAAACAAAGGTACGTAACTACTGATCGGTTGATTCTGGCGCTCCCGCCGGAAATCGGTACACTGGTTAACCATTATATAGATAAAGCAAGATTGTTACCTACCGATAAGATGTTTGATATGGGGGCATCAGCACCTAAGTTTGTATCTCAGTCTATTAGACAAACCATTCTAAACTTCAGCCCACCTGATTATCAAGCTGCCGTTGCTCGCGGAGAAGCAGCCCCCCCATCAATCACACCAACTGATTTACGCCACAACGTTGGTCATTCACTGGCTATGCAAGGAGTAAGTGCCGAAGAGATTGCTCACATTCTTGGTCATTCATCCTTAGTTGTAGCAAAGCATTACATCTTGGCAACACCGGCCTTGGCCTTGATCCGCGCTAAAGCACTAGGTTCTAACCCCGTGTGGCAAAACATGGTGGCTATGATGATGACTGGGAAGTTGGTCCCTTCAAAAGAATGGCAAGGTCGACGAGTAGTTGGCATGGTTGGTGATCGATTACATTATGAGATTGGTGGTTGTGCGAGACCCGATGACGAATGCCCATTCTGTGAAGTCCGTTGCTGCTATGGTTGCTTATATTACCGCCCTTTCCTTGATGGCCAACACCAGGATGTACTAGATAGCATCTTGAAAGAAGTCGATGAGCTGATAGCTGTGTCAGATAGTGTGGGCAATGCTCACAATCCACTAATTTCTATCCACGAGACGACGCAAATAGAAATCAAGTCAGTGATTGCCCGTTGTCATTTGCATAACGTCAGAGGTTGTGGGAAATGAAAAAAAATATAGAGAATTTTGATACTTTTATCGTAGAACAGAAAGCTTGGTTCGAAGAGAATCTGGCAGCTGATTTTGCAGAATCATGGGATAGCCTTGTCTGGATATGTGGGAAAAAAGGTTCCGGCTGGTTACGAGGCAATGGTGTTAATGTATTGCGATTTGATGAGATTAACCGGCTAAAAGGAATCGATGAACACTATACTGTATCCGATACTTATCAGTTGTTTATGAAAGCCATGCTGGTACTCGTCTATCGAGGCAGAAATCGCAGCATTTCCCCTGCGGTTGCTATTGCAACTCTGATTATTTTGAAACGCTGGTACTGTGCGCTGATTAAATCGACTGGGCAGACTCATCCCATCTATCTGGCTACAGATGTTGTACGTAGTGCGATGGATACTATGAGTGCAGCATCCAAGCCAGGTGATCCTAACATAGCCAACTACAAGGGGCGTTGCGTTAAGATTCAAAAATTAGTAAATCATCATGCTTTCACATTGGTAACTCTACATTATGTGTCCGACGAAAATTACACTAACCGGACCAATTTGACCCAGAAAGCCCGGGAAACAGTAGCCCTCAAACACCAGGACAGGCTCGATGATACAGTCACTGATGGTGAAGGTGCACTTATTACAATTCGAGGATTCCTCAATATCGTGTCACTTATCCAGCGTGTAGAAAACGGCACTGAAAAGATAGCGCTCAATTGCCTTCTGCTACTCATCATCACGGGGTTTCGGTCCGTTGAAGCATTCAACCTCAGGCTGGATGCGTTGGTAAAACGAAAGATAGATGATGCTGATATCAGCAGACGTCTACGCGATAAAGGGTTGCCGGATTATTTTCTTGGCATTCGCTATGTTGGTGTCAAGGGAGCTGGTGATCGAACACATTGGGTCGAACCCTTAGCTGTTCCTTTAGTTGAAAACATATTCAAATCGGTTAAGTCACTAACATGTGAGTTACGAAAGCATCTCACAAACTTACGTTTAAAAGGATTTGCTGATTATTTACCAGAGGCGATCAGTGATATTGCAGGTGAACTTGTTGAACTGGATGATATTGTAGAACACATAGCCCAATCCTCATCAGTGCTTCGGGGGCGTTCCGGATTACGTGATAAAGCATCAAAAGCGTTAGCGAAACGAGGCTGTATTCCGACTGAAGTCATTCTCCTTCCGGGTAATGAAAAAAGGAAATATTATTTAAAATCAGACCTTAGCCTGTACCTTAAAAATGAATTTGGTGATAGTAGCGCAAATACTCCCTGCACTCACGCCTGGGTAGAAAACGGCAAAAGATTTGAGATTATGTATGAGGATTTATTGTTCCTTTATCCCAAAGGGTCTATGACGTTAAAGAGAGCATTGGGACTAAAAGCAACACCGCTACCACTGAGTAATGCTGGCATAAACAAGTTTCTCGGTAACTTTGATGGCTATGCTTCGGTCTTCAGTAAATACAGACTTCTCGAAGATGACGGTCGCCCTACCCAGCTTCGTACTCATATTCCTCGTCACAATATAAACACTTTTCTCGCTATTGCTGAAATTTCAGACCACTTACAAGCCATGTTGATGGGGCGTGTTGATATTACTCAAAATAAGCATTACCAGCATTTGGCTCTTAAGGAACGCCGTAAGACTGCTTCTCTTATTCCGTTAGTTCCGATCGTACAGGAGCAGACAACACTAACTGCTATTGACGCTCATACACCGCTCGATACGGTAAAACAAAGTGGTATGATGGTGTTTAGCAGCACGAAGAATCTGGAAACCAACATAAAGATGAACCTGCATTCCTTCGATAATCGTGACGATGTTGCAGGATTCATTGAAGCGTCGTTAGACGATGGATTATTCGAAGACATAGCCGCTGCGTTCGAGGATATCAGTAAAAATGAAGGGCCATCGCAAGCGTCTGAAATGGTGCAAAGACACGCGGTACTGCTTCCCTTGAAATTGGGATCCTGCATGAGAGACGTAAATTTGTGGGGATGTCCTTATCGAATGAAATGCCAGGCATTGAAGCCCTGTGAGCATTTCACTTTAACAGGTCGTATTGATGAATACTCCACTGTTCAAGTCAAAGGTCGGGCATTAAACGAGGCTACGTTTGCTTTTGAACAGTATACCGCGGCCCTTCCGGGCAACCAGCTAATGCAAGGCAATATCGAAGAAAATCTAGCACAACTAGGTGCCTTAACTAAGCAATTACGCAATCGCTCAAACTCCCTGCAAGTAATCCCTTCACAGGTGGTCCTATCCGGAGAGATAAAAGTAGAAGGTGAAATTCGTACTCTGGCTCAACTATTTGCCCTCGAGTACCAAAAAATCAAACAAGGAGACGACTGATGCGGGGTAAAGAATTGGATACTCAGATTGAACATGAGCTCCAGCTGATGTTGATTGAAGGGTTTGATAAATCGCCAATTTCAGCTAAAAGTTTACACGCCAGACTTAAATCAAAAGGCATCATCAATGGCGGCTTAAGTACATTAAGTAGCATTGAACGAAAACGTCTTATTGCAGCCTATGTCGATCAACAACTAACTCCCCTAAATCTTCGCCCCAAAGAAAAGCAGCAGTATGTGAATCGTAAAACTCGTCAGGCTTTGCTTGGTCGTAATCAGCAGCTTCAGGAAGAGAACAAAGAGCTGCGCGAACAGCTAGCACAGAATACCTTGTCATTAATTGAAATTGTCAAAGCGGTAAAAATCAATACGGTTATACCGGTAGAAAGCCTTCTTGCTCCGCACTTGATTATGGAGCTACACGAAAGGAAAAAAAACAATGATAGGTAAAATGCTATATTTGCACAACAAAGTCATGAATAAACGCCTTGCTCTATTCGAAAAATTAGCATGGCAACTTTCAATGCCCCCTCTTCAGAGTCCATTATCTCATAGGGTGTCTTCCACTGTAATGCTCTGTTTGGTTCATTGCACCAATTTAATGCCGCACTTTCGTTACCTTCAAAAAGTTCAGTAGCCTTTTGTATAACATCATTTTTTGTCAGCATATGTTACACCTGAGGATGTTTTGAGTGTTTCGATAAGGTTACTTCGCTCTTCCTCTGTCATTCGGGAGATGAGTAACGCAAGTTCTGCTGTTGTTTGATCATCACAAAAAAAATAGTTCAACGGCACGTTTAACTCTGCCGCCATACGTCGAAGCGTATCAATATCGGGGACATGACGTCCTTTCTCATAATGATTCATACGACTGCTAGCCGATGCGGGATCAAAACCAACATGGAGACCCAGAGTGCGCTGTGATAATCCCGCCCTGCATCTCGCTTCCTTAAGCCGTTCTGGTATCGGATTTTTTTCAGACACTGATTCATCTTCATTAGCCTCGAGTGCTTAGATTGTCTAAGTATCTGTCATTGTTGTATACTTAGCAATCCTAAGCTAACTAACTTGTTTTAACTGCTATGAGTAGTCGAATAATCAACCCTGAATCGTACATATTTTCTGCAATTAACTATATTAACAGTAGTAATTTCACCAGTACTGATATAGCTAAAATACTCGTTAAGCGTTTTAATCTACCAAAGACTTATTTTAAAGCGAAGGCATTTTCCTATAGTCAGTTACAAATTCTTGTGAAGCGTGGGCTCTTAACGAAGACTCGACAGAAAGGTATTTATCAGAATTTATATTCTGAAACAACTGCATTTCAGACCGCAATAACTAGTGTTGAATTAATTGACCTTTCAATTAGTTTATCAAATATCGCTATTTTTCCTGATGAGATAAAAATCAATAGTGACATAAGGTCAATATTAAAAGAGATGATTAATAAATATACTAATGAGCTCGAGAAGATTTCAGGGGCAAAAGAGATATATGATGAGCTATGCATTAACGTACCAGCTCGGGAACAAGAATTCAAAAAACTTTCATCTGAGCAAGAAAGAAGATACATTAGAGTCAATGAAAAAATAAACACGCTAATGAATATTGTAGATGAACCATCTTTTTTATATAATTAAAGATGGTTCATAGTGGTTAATAATCAACCTTCCGGCGGCAAAGCAAATGAAGTCTAAGATCGTTTTATTAGATTGTATTAAAAGACAACTTGCTGATAAGTGTAATGAGGTCACTGAAGAACATGAACTTCAAACTTGTGATGTGGATGAGATACATCAGTGGATTATTGAATTAAATGATCTTATAGAAATTCAAGGAATTCTTTCTGATGATTATAAATCCTTTTAAATATCAGAAAATTAAATTACTCCCAACTTTTAGCCAAAGTGAACAGTGTATTTCTCATTCTCTTCTCGGTCATCGTCGTCCGTCCCCGTTATTATGGTATGTCGGCCCCCTCGACGGCATTTCGAGGCTATACCCCGCAGAACATGGCGAGGGTGGCCGGTAAGTCGAATATCCATAGGTCTCTCGCGAATAAAACGTTCTGGAAAAGCCATCTCACGGGGATGGCTCGTACCGTTCCATGCGACTGGTTCAGGTCCGAAGCCAGTACGCCGTTATACTGGCACTTGCAGGCGAATATGAGCAGGCAGAAGCGGAGATGTGTCGGCTAGCCCCTTTTTTTGAAGGGTTAACAGGTGAGCAGCGACAGGAGGTTGAAAATCAGTCGAACTACATCGCGCAGCTTGCTTACAAGGCGGCTAAATCCGAAGTAACGCGATTTTTCGGGGCGGTAGGCAGAAATGAACCTTGTCCCTGCGGGTCGGGAGTAAAGTATAAAAAATGTCATGGAGCCTGAGTGCTGGCTTCGCTATGCTGGACGCGGCTGGGGGGTAAGTCCATGGGAGCCATATCAGGATGCTGTCCACATCGTGCAACCGAGTGCTTTTTCTTGGTATTGCCGTTGACTCTCTTAAAGCACATCGTCGTGCGTGGTAGCAGTATATGGCCTGCGAAAGCAGGCCAAATTCACCCAAGAGGGAGAAAATACGCGAGTGCGCACTAAAACACGCTATCGTAGCGCTGACATTTAGTTGCAACGTCAAAAATGAACAACTCCCAGGCAGGGTTACTGGCTTCGGCTCAACGCATATGGTTAAAAACCCACCAGGAAAATTGTCTCTCTGCTTCCATTCTTAGTTCTGGGTCAGTTTTCATCGATGCTGTACCAGGCATACCATCCGGACAAAAATCAGCAAGCTGACTTTGAATAAACTTTAGCTTTTCTTCTTTTTCCCCTGCGTTCTCAAACACCATGAATGGCAGCTCGATAATCGGCGGTTTGGTTTGGGTGGTTAACGGCATGGTTATGCCTGAATTACGGCCAGGCAGTGAGTGTAATTCTCTGATATGACTCAACAGATTGTAGGGTAAGGTGTTTTTTACGAAGTAAAAAACGTCTGCATAATAATCAGTTACGAATCCATCCCTTTTTCCTGGATAAGCCAGTGTATCCATCTCTGGAAAGGGAAACTGTAAACCCTCATTTCTGTAATGTACGATTGGCACTCGTTCAAGTACACGCCCACGGTATTTGAGGATGTATTCATAGTGACAAGGTTGCTCAATGCTAATCGTTGACCACCAGTGTTGTCCTCCTATATCTTTTTCTGTGTCGCCAATATGAATGGCATAATCCGGGTCCAACCGATAATAGGCCTCACTGATACCGTCATATTCCCAATTGTCGTAATCCAGAAGCAGTCTGACTATGCGGTCAGCGGGTGCCAGGTCCAGGTTAAAGCGCTCTCTCCACATTGCCATGACATCTCCAGGGCTGGCACAGCTAGTTACGGGCGTATTGGCATCTTGTTGCCGGGTGTAAACGACACCGGCTCTGACAGTTTTTCCCTCTTTTATATAGTCCTGGGTCAGATAGTAGGGTTTAATTCTGACGTTACGAATTTGTAGAATAGCCAGCACCTTATGCTGGAGTGTGATGTGGTGCAGCTGAATATCCGGACAATGGTGCTCTGCAAAACTGACTTTTCTTAACAGATCGATTAAATTTGCCTGGTTAAGTTGCTTACCATCTTCCTGCACGCCGGTAATCACCCCTTCATCATTCACGCCAAAAATCAGATACCGGTCACCGTCATGCAGGACGTTTGCCATGCAGAGGATATCGTGAACAAGGGCTGCATTGTTTTGGTGGTAGGTTTGTTTAAAGTCCCACCATGGCCCTTCCTTGCCACTGGCAATCAGTTTTTCGATGGTTTCGTTCATAGTCCCCTCTATCCGATATGGCGTGCGTTTGCTTGTACCAAGTATTCCTTCAGTCTACTTAAATTGGTAGTGCGAAATGGCTCTTCTGGCATTCGATGCCAAGGCAGCCAGTTGATTACTTAATAAGTATCGTTGTCAGCAGTTAAACGGCAGTTCTTCTTCTCGTAAAACAACCGGTGCCTTGTCTGCCCGGTACTGGATCCAAGTTTTCAGGTCTATTTGCGTGCTATTACGACCAGCTAAATCAAAATATCCTCTGTTAGCAAAACGGCGATGTATAAGCTCTTCACCTGTTATGGACAGATAGGCGTTCAATGCCGAACGATGGATGAAAAGTCCGCGTTGTTTTACACCTTTTTGATGGAAGGCGATAAGTTTGCCAGAATGATCAACCCAACCGCTTTGACAATCCCATAAAAGTTCGAGTTTTTGAATGATTCCCAGGCATGGCGCAATGAGGTTATCTTGGCGCTCGGGCATGGTATATGAGTAGTCGTATTCCCATTCGTTTCCGCGCAGTAAACTGACTTCTGTAAAATTAAACGCTTCACTATCTTCATCACTATTAAGAAGTTGTTTGTATATCGGGCTGTCAGGATATTCAGCAAGATAACCGCGATAACAACTACTTCCCTGATTATATTGGAAAATATCGCGTGCTCTTTTCTGTTTAAAGGTCTGGATGCTTTCATTTATGAGTGCGCTTGAGTAGGAAGCACGCACTCCCAAGTACGGGGAATCCCAGCTATTTTCATTCGGCGCTTTATCGTCATCCCAACAGCTATGTGAAAGCGCTACCCACTGCTCTCCTTCCTCGTCAGTTCGAATAAGACAAGCTTCATAAGGTGGAAAATCATCGGTCCGAACCCAACCTTTGATATCTGAATTGTGGTCAGGGAATGCATAATTTGTTTCCTCCATCAGTACTGGATAGACCCCTTCTGCGGTGATATCGCGTACATCGGTCAGGTCAACTTTACGGACGTCGACTGACCATAGATGATCACTTGTAGGTTCGTAGTCGGAATATGGGTCTTCCAGTGCGGGAACATTACTGGCCAGAATGCCCAGTAGTCGATGTAAGGCGATCCAGTAATATTTTTTACCGAGTCGGTCAGCATACCCTTTTCTACCCCTTCCCGAGCCATACTTACTCCCGATATGGCGATCATAATTGAGCGCGCAGTGGTTATAACCGGGATATCCTAAATTAAGTGCTTCTCGCATTAACCAACAGGCAATGTTTTCATGGCTGATATTGGCGCTCTCCAAGTCAAAGCCGGAAATCTTCGATTCCACCTGATAACGCCAGAAATCCGGGGCCATGGATTCTCCCCAGAGCACCATGTTTGATGGTAAATGTTCCAGATCTAGGAGGGGTTTGACATCCGCCAGTACAGGCCATCGTGATGGTAATGATACGTTTGTCTGGTAATGCTGTAATTGGCTTGTTACTGCTGTGGGAAATTCTCCTGTTTTCAACAAGTTTACTAATAGCTGAACCGTATCCCGGAGCAGAATATTCTTGCTATCTGACGCAATGCTTAATAGACCAGGGAGCGCTGGCATAAACGCATTTCTGCGTTGGTGTGACAATAAGCATGCACTGTAGATAGCAAGGCTAATACGCTCTAATACGTAATCATCATCACAATATGCAAATTCACTGATTACTGTTTGGCAGTTCTCAGGGTAGTTTGCCAGGATTCTGCTTAGCCCTTTTGAGGATAAATCTCTGATTCGGCGGTCAGCACACGAAGTGAGCCAGGCAAGTGTTAGACTGGCCAGCCTCCGGCTTTCAGCAGGCCAATGGGTTATGTCAGCAAATAGTGCTGCATGGATGAGTGAATAGACAGCATTCTTGTTATCAAATGATCCCAGCGCAGCTAATGACAAGTAGGTGTCACGTTCAGCTAAGGATGACTGCCGTAAAAATGGCCCCAGCCAGTTAGTTGCGTTTAGACGATGGTCAGGAACCAGACTAAGTGAAAACAGCGCTTCATAAACCGACTCCCATAATCCAGGTGTATGCAGTGCTGCATGGATGTGTTCATCAATTTCTTCCACTACACTTTGTCGGGAGCGCCAAACCAATGACTGGATGAACAGCTTATGGGCTTGTTCGGATGGTAATCCTACTTCTTCAGCAGTAATTTCAAGAGCAGTTTTCTCTGGCAGCACGGCGGCAAGAGCTTCCAGCAATCCAGCATCTTCTTCTGTTAACGCTGCAATTTTCTCCGCTAGTTTTGCTGTATCCGAATCAAGAGCTTCCACAAGGCTGATAGCACGGAGTATGTCACCGTAGCGTTGATAACCCAGACGGATTAGGAAGGTATCCTCATCTACAACAGAAAGGATAATGAGGCCTTCATGTGCCAATGCATTTAAAAAGGATTCAGGTGTGGTCTCAGTTCCCACTATTTTGCTCAGTGCTTCGCAACAGGTTTCCCAGGTTCGGTTCTGCGGCAACTCATGTGTCAGGGTATTCGCGAGTGCCATCATTGCAGCCCTTACCAGATTGCGAGGGTTTGCGTAGTGGAGGCGTTCTCGAATTAAAACATCGCAATGTTTGAGATGTCCTTGAAACAGAGAGGTAAAACCCGGCAAAGAAATATCCAGACTGTCACGGCCTTCGCCCTTTAGCGTTTTACAGGCCAAGTGTAAAAATAAAGGATTACTGAGTTCGGGTGAAAAAAGTGGTGTAATCTCTGCATCCAGCCCATAGTAGGCTGCGAAAGCTTGTACCGCTTCGAATTGATGTCCTGAAAAACCGATGTGTTCGAAAGCAAACCCTGGAAAGCGTGAATCGACCACAAGATTGCGATAGGTATCTCGGGTTGAAACACAGATTTTGATGTCTGGATAAGACTTGCATTGAGCGAGCAATTCGGGAAGCTTGTCCTTCCAGCGCACTTCTCGCGGGCTTTCGTTCAAGGCATCGATATAAATGACAAAAGGTAAGCCAGTATGTTCGGCGCAGGCCTGTATGCATTCAAATAATGTCGAACGATCGATGGCGGCACCCAGCCCTATTTTACTGCGTAGCACTTCCCAAGGTTCTGCTTTGCCAAAGTCGTCTCCAAAGACGACCAGGGAAAAACCACCATGTTCCAGTCGACGCAATGCTGCGCTGACAATCGCGTGGGTTTTGCCGATACCCGCTGGCCCAACCAGCAGTAAGGAATGTGCTGTTGCGGCACCAATGACCTGAGAAGTCAGCAAATTTTGCAGTTGCTGCGCCTGCTCTTCCCATTTTCTCGCCGCATCCATATCTCCGGCAGGAAATGCACACATATACTCTGCGTGGAACTGTCGGAACGATTCTGTATCACTATGCTTGCCATGCTTTTCATAAAATTTATCTTCTTGAGCATGGCGGGCATCAGCGAAAAGTGTCAATAGAGATGACAGAGCGACGCAAAGATCTGTAACCGATGTGGCCGTGACATTGTTATCTCTCATGCTCTCACAGTAGGCAATTATTTCTTCAATCAATGCCGTGGCGGATGTAGCACGGGTTTCGCCGAGTATATCCAGCGATTTGCGTCCGTATCCATTCAGTGAATGGAACTCTCGAACGATTGGTGTTAATGATGTTTCGTACCACTCGCAAAAGTCACCAGTCCCACCAAAGAAATCCAGGCCGACATGAGCATTCGTCACCACATCCAGCATTGAAGTATATCTTGGCCCGGCAAAAGCAATGGCGTCATCCAGACATTGTCGAATTTGAGCAGATGTCAGCAGCGTGTCATCAAACCAATACCTACGCATCCCTCCATTAGGGTCTATCTCAAGTAATTGATTGCAGATAACAGCTGCGGTACAAAGGACAATAGAAAGTGACTTCCCTTGCGCTGACGCGTCCGATTCGACTTTACTTTTCCATTCTTCAAAGCGTTCCGCCTGGCTTTTTCCTCGCTTTCCCGCAGCAACACGCCCGGTCAGGTCAAACGGTATATAAATCCAGTATTCGGTTAGTGTGGGATGGTTGCTTAGCGCGGCTTTAAGGGAACTATCAATCTGTGTAAGCTCTGCGGAAGCAAGCTGGAAAAAGTATTTTGCCTGAACACCGAATACGGCACCGTCCGGTGAGCGGAAATATGCCTCAACTCCACCGTCTCCACCATCTCCACGCAGACTAATAAATGTTGAATTTGTCGGTACTCGACAGGTTTTCCTAAATAACTGTACGGCGAGTGCTTCAAAGCTATCGTTACGGCTTTTGGGGGCGCTGCGAATTAAACTGAAATCAATATTCATCACCAGTCCTTGTTCCTGTCAATAATGCGGCAAAAGCAGCCACATATTATACCCATTAAAAATGTATTGGTATTGAAGCGAGGTAAGATGTTCGCTGTTATCAGGCTTGATAGCCCGTAGCCACTTGTAGAGGCTGTGCGCAGAAACGCCCAGACGGTCGGATACTTCAGCAACAGAGTAACCGCGCTCTGACCTGCCCCCAGGATTAGATACAATCTTCAGTTAGTAATGTCGGTTGGTTTTTCTTCATATTTCCTGTTTCGCCAGTCTGTTGCGAATTCAGCTGGTGTCTGGTAATCCAGCGATGAATGGGGGCGGCACTCGTTATAGTCCTGCCGCCAGTCATTAATCGTTTTCCGGGCATGAAGAATATCGCTGAACCAGTGTTCATTCAGACACTCATCGCGAAAGCGTCCGTTAAAACTCTCAATAAATCCGTTCTGCGTTGGCTTACCTGGCTGGATAAGCCGTAGTTCCACACCATGCTCAAAGGCCCATTGATCGAGTGCGCGGTAGGTAAATTCTGGGCCCTGATCGGTTCTTATTGTCGCCGGATAGCCCCTAAACAGCGCGATGCTGTCCAGAATACGCGTGACCTGAACGCCTGAAATACCGAAAGCAGCGGTGATCGTCAGACACTCCTTAGTGAAATCATCCACACAGGTCAGGCACTTGATCCTCCGACCGTTGGCCAGTGCGTCCATAACGAAATCCATCGACCATGTCAGGTTCGGCGCATCCGGGCGCAGAAGCGGAAACCGTTCGGTTGCCAGCCCTTTACGGCGTAGTCTGCGTTTTACGCTCAGTCCATTAAGGTGGTAAATACGGTATACCCGCTTGTGATTGACGTGGAGGCCCTCCCGACGCAGCAACTGCCAGATGCGGCGGTAGCCGAAACGCCTGCGCTCCAGTGCCAGCTCAGTGATGCGCCCTGATAAATGCGCATCAATTGCCAGACGCTGAGCCTCATAGCGGCAGGTCGACAGAGACAAACCTGTAAGCCTGCAGGCACGACGTTGCGACAGACCGGTCGCATTACACATAAACTCAACGGCTTCCCGCTTCTGGCCTGTCGTCAGTACTTTCGCCCCAGAGCCACCTGAAGTGCCTCCTTATCCAGCATGGCTTCGGCAAGTAGCTTCTTAAGGCGGGCGTTCTCCTCTTCAAGAGATTTAAGCCGCTTCACCTCAGGAACTTCCATGCCACCAAACTTCTTGCGCCAGGTGTAGAAAGTGGCATCGGAAATGGCGTGCTTACGGCAGAGCTCACGGGCAGAAACTTCGGCTTCCGCTTCGCGAAGAATACTGATGATCTGTTCGTCGGAAAAACGCTTCTTCATGGGAATGTCCTCCTGTTGCTTATGAAGACATTACTAGCATCGGGGTGTGTTAATCAACGGGGAGCAGGTCAGTGTATAGTGCATCCAGTCCCTGGATGCAGATAAACAGCGACAAGCATTTTCGCTAGGCTATATCTTCTCTAAGGAGGTAACCTGTAATGGAATATTGTTCGACTAGAAAATCCAGAACCACCATTGACTGTGCTTTTAGGCTTGGTGTTCGTCTAACTTTGTCATGATTTTTGAATAGATATCTTCTCATATATTTTTCCAGCAAAAATAGTGTATTCCCTGATTTATCTTGTGACAAATCGATATCAAAGGTCTTTATTGCATGACTGACCCAATAAATCCCATCATCTAAAAATTCGCTTCCTATGCCACAAAGGAGTTTACAGATGCTATATATAAAAGAAGATTCACCACCTATCCTAGCGCTTAAATCACTAAAAAACGACCTATTCTCCGGTGAAAATGTATGCCATGTCTTTGCTTCATCCTTCCAAGGGACTCTTGCAAATAAAAAGGATTCGATGATGCGCTCTTTATCATGCTTCCAACTTTGATTGCTGATTGAATCAATGATATGGTCTTTAAATCTACGCCAAACATACCAAAATGAGTCTGGCATATTCAATGAGTCTTCAGCACTAACAAATTCATTTAACAAATCTGCCATACCTTCACTCAAGGTAAAATTAGCGGTAAAACACTTAAGATATTTGTCCTTCTCACTATTCTCTAGATGAAGGATAAAACGGGCATAGTGCTTTAAAAATTGATGTCTGAAAGTATAATCAATCCGGTCTTTTCTGTCTCGTGAAAGCAATTGTTGTGAAATTATCCCAATGATTTCCTCAGCAAATGGTACTGGTTTCTTGTGTTCGCCATCCACTAGTGCAAGCTGAAAAGCAGTTATCAAAATATCATTATCTATGCTTTCAATATTGTCTATTACGGATTCCGCGATGGTTTCATCTTCAATACTCCTCACTACACTCTCTAATTCTTTAGATAACTCACGCTCAAAGTCATTCTCGTTAATTTCATATTTGTGCTGCTTATATGCTTCTTGCCTTAAACGCTCCTGAATATCTCTATATTTTTGAGATACTACTAAATAACCAATGTACAGCGATTTCATGAACTGAGGTTCTTTATTCCACAGGCGCTGAACTGCTTGAATGGCTACTGAACTTATCCTGTCCATTCCCATCATGGATATTGAATCATGCCTCATTAGTGCTTTGATTAATAGCAGCTTGATGGTTAGTCGTTCGTCCGGAAAATCTTCTATTAATCTTGGGAGCACAAATAACGCAGGCACAAGACCGTCGCCGACCTGGTGCATGTAATCATCATTGTTAACGATGTTTGCATATTCAAATATGACTTCCCTACAAAATTCTAGTTCGGTTTTTGCTAATTTTTCCTTAAAGTCCCGCAATAACACAGCACACACATACGATGGCGTGGCTCGACAAAACAGTAATTCCCCCTCCCCCATGTTACCTTCTGAAAGTTGATTCCATATTTCTTTTGCCTCGCCCAAAGCAGTCAGTGGATCATTTTCATAGGATTCATATTTTTTGTAATTATCTCTATTATAGAGTCTGCTATCAGCCCAAATATTTAAACCGGAATATGTAAACGGTTTGTTCACTTCTCTCAGAGACGTTTCACTATATTCCTTAAGCTCTGAATCAATCTCTGGGTTGAAATCTATTGCTAAGCCATTTTCTACTTCCTTCACTTCAGGTGACATTTTCCTTTTGTCCATACGGGCCAAATATAAACGCCATGTTTTATCTTGATGACTTTCTTGTTCTTTATCTGGTAAATCTGTGTAGTGAACATCAAGAATCTTCCAAATTTCCTGAAGCCTTTTCTCTGATTCTTCCTCGCTTACTTCCTCTGTTCTAAAAAACTGGTAGTGAAGCGCAATACTTTCTAATGATAGTTTCCGATGTTTTTGGTCACAGGCGCTCATCCTTTCATTTTCGTGATGTTCATTCATCCGATTGATACTAAAATTTTTTAACGAAGTAAGCTGAGTTTTATGAGTTTGATCCAGCATCATTCGAGATGTGTCAAAGAAGAAAAACTCTTTTGTCCTGAATAGAATTTTAGCTACATTAAATGTTTTCTCATGAAACGCACATACAATGCTTGCGACAACTGCCACGAGTGCAGAAGACTCAGATCTAGTTAGGATATAGTTTAGATAATATTCAAGTGTTTGAGCTTTAGTATTTTTTCCTCTCTCAAGAAAGAAACGTTCTAATGACATTAATATTGATTCTAATAAATCAGGGTTTACCTGTGTACCTCGGTACATGCACCAAAGACGATTTGAAATTGGGAGATAAATTTTCTTCCCATCATCCAGTAACAGTTTCACTGTTTCAATCTGGCCCTTATCAAGACTCGATTCAGCATATTTTTTTGACGCATAATTTATTAGTTCAGTAATAAAATTTAATGTTAATTCTAAATTAGTTTGCAGTAGAGCGTATATGGGGGTTTGATAAGCACTGGCTGGGAAATAGTTTTGATGTCCATTCTCCATACCAAATTCATGATCTATCTCTAATCTCGAACTATAAAAATAATCATCACTTTCTGGTGATTTATACATCCACAGACATTTTGCAAGAGCGATCACTTTTTCCGGAATTTCCATAGCAACATTAGAGCATTCCATTCTTGTTAAAATAAATTCACTCATTAAATGATATGGATCGTTATGTTTCCTCCAATCATTTATGATTATTTCATCAATGATCGCTTCAAGTTCACTTTTAATTTCACCTACCCCATAAAGAATGGTGAGGATTAAACTCTTGGAAAAATCATCATCGCTAATATAGACATCATCTTCGATTGTCGATTTATAAAAAGATAATGCAATTATGCTGGAATATTTGGTTGAATCGCCGGACTTGTTGTGACAGTTCCAGTCGTAGAGAACAGGTAACACAAAATTAAGATTATTAGTTCCTATTTTTTCTAGATTGTCATTAATGAACTTGATAAGCGATTTCCATCCGTTTCCTTTCGGTTTGGTTATTACATATTCCATTGATAAAATATCTGGTGCTCTCACGCCAAGCCTATCAAAAAAGCTATTGTCTATCTCCTTGCATCCTACTCTTATCAACAAGCATATCCGTTTGAGAAGCCGGAAATTGTCTTCTAATAATGAATCTTTATTAACGTTAAAAAAGTAATCAGAATAGTCGGATAGAAGCATGGAAACGAGGACTTCATCTTTCCACAAATTAGATATTTTGCGAGATGACAAAGTTTCTACAATAAGATGGCTAACTTCTTTATTGGCTGCGCTAAGTTTCTCTGATAGCCACCGCCTGAAAACTCTTCTTATAGGCAAAGATTGTTTTATTCTATCAAAAAATATTTCTGCATTTTCTGAGGATAAAAAGTTGCTCTCGACGAATTTATCGAGGGCCCATTCTTCATAAATATCATGAGTAATAAAATACCCACGAGTGGACTCATAGCTAATTATTCCATCGGAAACTAACGATTTTTCTACTGTTTCATTTGAGTAGCTGGCGTCTGGAATGACGAAAAACCTTCCTGAATTAGCCCTTTCTTCGGCAAGATATATAAAAAATTGTTCTCGTTGTGGTGACCGTTTTGCAATAACTCTTGGCCATAACGACTCTTTGAATTCAAAGTGGCTTGCACCTTTGTTTTCTCGATAATGTCTCAAATACTCTCTGAGATAAAATGGAGTCAATATGAGCACTTTGAGATTTTTATCATCAGGAATGACAAAATCATGTTTTTTAGCAAGCTCGAATAATGTATCTTCATTCAGGTTTTCTAGGTGTACCGACTTAAAACTAATTTTGTACACTTCATATAGCTGAAAAATCAAATCATCCAGATAGGTGTTTCTCGTGGTGAACCACACTCTCCATCCGGATTTAATTAAACTGGATAGATACTCTTTAATAGGATTGGTGTTTTCTAGAGCAATTAAGTGTTCCGCAGAATCAATGACAACTGTTTTATTATCAACTCCTTCATGTGCTTCAATAAAATCCCTTAAAAAAACACCCGACAAAAACTCATTCAAGTTGCTGACAGAAAATTCCGTCGCCTTATGGACATAAAAGACATCCCCCAGACCTTTATTGCCATAAAGCTCTTTTATTAGAGATGTTTTTCCTGTGCCACCTTCTCCACTTATAATTAACGCGCTAGTATCTGATTTTTCAATTTCAGATATAATATTAGAGCGATTGATTGAAACATCCTCATCGCCAAAGCTTATAACAGTTTCAATATCGTCCAGAATTGCACGGGTATGAGACTCAAACGACTCCAAAAGTCTAAATAAATTATCAGAACGAGTGAAGAAGTACGAAGTGATCCGGCTACAATCATCGACAACAAACGGCGATTCGAAAAAGCTACAGCATCTCCATTCAATTTCTAAGTTGTTTGCTTTTGCCTTCGTTTCTACTTCTATTTTTCCTTGTGGTTCCTTTCCCTTGTTTTGCCCCCACTCTGAATTTGTATAAAAAATAACTTTATTTAAATCAGGGTAATCACGTTTCGCTTTTGTAATCGTTTCTAGTAAGTCATTTTTGTGAGTGGATAATGCGGCTTCATAAAATTTAGCTTGCCAACCAACATTAACTCCATTTGAGGAAACTGGATTGGTTTCTATTGCCGATTGGTTTTTATATCGAAAAATTCCAGTTTTCACTCGAAATTCATTGCAAAAAAGGAGATAACACATCCATTCAAAAGCGTCTTGTGGATTTGTTGAAAATTTTGCTTTAAATATATCCCAATCTGTCTTAATCAATTTTACTTTATCCTCTTTAAGTAATAACTGATATTGAAACGATATCATTTGCAATGACTATTGGAGGCTTTTGTAAAATAGTAAAGTCTCGCTTTGGTTCAAAATCAGCCCTTCTCCGCCTAACGCACCATAGTAAACTGAGTACATAGTTAATCATTAACAAAAGTAGGTCAACTAATGTCGAAAGAAAGTTGCGGGTCTAGCCTGAGTGAGCAGAGTTTGTCTCATTGTCTTCATATGGCAAAAAAGTCGCTATCAACGAGTAAGTGATATGCTCATATGGCAGGCTCATTATGGGTAACCTTTTCTCAAGTTCCTTTTCCGTCTCGGAAAGGCACGACGTGTGGTCAAACAGATATTCTGTATCCCAGAAAACATCTCTCACATTTCTGGGGATTTTTTCGTAAAGTCTGGAAAGTTCAAGCATAAGTTCTTCATTGATAAGCAGTTTGAATTCTGGGCCTGCACTCAAACCAACAATAGTAAATGACTGATTGCCGTTATCACCGGTGATTTGATCTCGCAGCAAATATACGAATAGCGGAGCCTTTATACCTTTTGCAATAGCCGCTGTGGCATCAAATTGCTCTGCCTGGTTTATGGCTTTATCGAAAATGGGATGGCCGACTCCAAGGATTTCAATTTTTTTATCCTTCACTGAACGGTCAAATGAGAGAGAATCGTACCGGCGCCTGATGCCAAACTGATTACTCCAGATTTTTGGCGTTTTAAAGCTCATTAGCCCCTCGTCACTCATCTCAAGGCGATGTCCGTTCAGCTTAAGTATGTTGTCAAAGAAGCCCTGCATATTGATAAGATCCAGTTTGGGCACCTCGTCGAGATTCTGATATTCAAACCTTTCTGCATGACCAATCAGATTTTTAACCACACTCACGGCAGACTGTCCGCCAAATGTTCCCGTTCTGGAGTCGAACCATTTTTTTAAGCTCTCAGGGTCCTCAGCAAATCCCTCTGAGAAAAGCGCATTGAAAAAGCCTTTATCCGTCATACCAAGAATGAGCTGTAACAGATCTTCCGGTTCTTCCATGGCAGCGCCTAAAGAGCGCATAACGTTTTCAATTTTTGTATTTAACAAATCCCAGATCCTTGACTCTACGGTGTCCGGGTTGCGTAAAGCGATGACTTCTACTTGCTGACGTTGGCCATAGCGATTAAGTCGTCCGACACGTTGGTGCAGGCGCATGGGATTCCATGGAAGGTCAACATGAATCATGGAATAGCAATTATCCTGCAGGTCGATCCCTTCCCCACCGGCTTCGGTACAAATAATAAATCTGATGCTTCCCTCTTTAAATTTCCCCGCAGCATCATAGCGGTTCATCGTCCAACTGAAGCGCTCTCCAGATTCATTAAAAATACCCTCCAGATGCCCTTCTCCATTGATAAAACCGACTGAACCAAAGCCGTAGCGTTGATGTAAAGTATTGGCGATAAGTGCCTGTGTAGCCTTATATTCCGTGAAGAAGACAACCGTTCGGTTCTTGAATTCATTTTCAAGCACATCAATTAGCGTTTGGATCTTTGTTTCCTGTTGAACCTCTGAGGCCAGGAGCTGCAGCTCTTCAAGCATTGGCAGCTCATTCTCCATGAGTGCCACCTGTACCGACACACTGGCGTACTCTTCTTCCAGTTCGACGTAATGGTCATCCAGTTCGGGAGCTTCGAGCTCTTCAGCAAGAAGCAATAACGCCTGCCCAATGTCCTGTAACCGAAGCTTACTGTCTCCTAGTCGACGAATACGGCCACTGATTGCCGCGTAAATTGCGGCAACCGAGCTGGCAGCAAGTTTTTGCATCGCGATCAGCACAAGTTGAACGGCACGCTGATCGACTTTCGTCAGAGAGGATGCGTAAGCCTGGCCGGTTAGAATAAAGTTGGTTAATTTGTCATAAAAAGCTTGTTCGACGGCAGAGAACATATACGTTCTGGAACCGACCTGGACGGGTTTAAACAGCTTATTCCCTTCCATATCAGTGGCTTGTTGCTTGTTATTTCTGATGACGACTTGTTTAACGCTCTGAAGCTGAGCGTCAGCCGCTTTATTAGGTTCAAACAGATCGGGTCGCAGCAGGTGCAGCAATGCGAAAAAGCCGTAGTCTTTCCCGCGATGGGGCGTAGCGGTGAAAAACAGCCGTGATTCAAATTTATTATGCTCTATTAAGTTCTGGATAAAACGATAGCCCAGTGTTGCACCCGTATCTTCCTGATTGTTGAGATGATGGGCTTCATCCACGATCAACAGATCCCAGTTTTCGGCATTAAGCATTCGATCATGTCGGCCATGGCTGTCTTTGCGCAATGTGGGCAATGAAGCCACGACCAGATCGTGTGTATTCCAGTAATCAGAACGTTCCGTATCGATATCCGGAGAATATAGCGTCAGCCTGATATCAAACATCAGACGGAGTCGTTCCTGCCATTGCGATACCAGCGAAGCCGGTGTTAACACCAGCAAACGCCGCACTCGCTTTTTTGCAATCAGCGGCCATAAGATTAAACCGGCTTCAATGGTCTTTCCCAGGCCAACATCATCTGCAATTAATTTCTGAACCGGCCATTTCCGCAGAACGTTGTGGCATACCCATAGCTGATGCGGCAGCAGGTTGATACGTGACGTCGAAAAGACTCCCCAGCTATCATTGATCGAGCGAATCGCCAGTGCCTGACAGCGGGCAATGACTTCACGGAGGTTATCAAACTGGCCCTCGGCGATTGCATCAATGGAACTTTTAACGAGTTCAAGCTCGTTAACCGGGCGTTCCTGAAAACCGCTTTCAAACCGGACCAGCGCAGTTCCATTTCGGACCAGTTGCACCTCGCCAATCCCAAAGCGAGGATGTCTGACCTGGCTGCCTACACTTAAGATAATTTCGTCATCACTCATCATTTTTCTCGTTCCAGCTGCCAATTTTCAGAATATCCGCCAGGCACTCTCGATTTTCGCTTCTGGCCAGGACGCGTAACGGAATATCAAAAGCACCGTTAAACGTGGCCTTTTCTTCACCCATGTGTTGACAGAGAAAAGCGTGAATTGCCTTTGAATATTCCGCAGAGGCTGAATCCAGCTGTAATCCCCCTTCCGGTAACCGATTACTTAGCAAATCTCGGACCCCAGCAGAGGCCATATAGCAATGGGGGGCGAGTGAGTGATCTTCATAAACATTATGGCGGCATAGTTCACGTAAGATAAAATTCACTCCGATGCCAAGCGTTGATTTCAACTCGGGTGGCGCAAAATTGCTACCGGACAACATTGCAGTCTCTCCTGGCCGGATAAGGTCGTTAATATTCGGCAACCCCGATTTTGCTGACCAAAAGAGATCAATATAATCCGTCATGTTACTGGAGAAACGATACAGCGGCAGTATCTGCAGCCATACCCGGTACGCCTCACCGGTGATGGACTTAGCCAGGTAACGATCCATAACCTCAAACCAATCATCTGCATTATCCGTACGAACGAAAACATCCCACCATTTTTGCTGACTAAAGTATTTCAGCGCATCACGATGTTGATACTCCCGAGTACGTCCCAGAGTCTGGCAGGAGCCTAAAAACAGCAGTTGGAGCCATGCTTTGTTGAAACGTTCAGGGTTGTCATCCTCTTTAATAGCTAACCAGTCAAACTGTCCATCTGGATAAAGCTGGCTTTCATACACTGTGCGTTCTGGAGCCTCTTTCTCCCACCAATTATAAATTCGCTCCAGTGCCTCAGTTAAGCCCAGTGATGACCGACCTTCTTTAATGAGCTGCTCATTTATTCGTTTGTTACGTTCATTGTCCGTCACCATACGAACGTTACGGAAGATATCTATATCTTTTTTCTTCCAGCCCCATTTTTGCAAATGCTGGACATCGATAGTAAACAGCCAATGAGGAGCGAGTGTCGCTTTGAAGCCATCGGCGAGCGCCTCACCGTGCAACCCGCTAACAAGATACCGGCACAGTGCTTTTTGTTTGCGGGAGTCAGATTCAACCTCCGATAACTTCGCCCACTGAGCCAGTATTTTTGCATCGTATGGCCGGGTAGCACGCCGGCATCTCTCGATAAATCGAATATCATTGTCACTATACTGAGACGACAAAATGAAAGATTGTGGAGCAAAATCGATGACTAAATTTTCATCCTCAGAGAGAGGGTGTACCTGTCGCAACAGTGTTTCTTTAACCGGTCGGCGGGCACGGTTTTCCATCAATAAGGTCACTTTCGCCAATCGATCTTTGAATCGTTCAACCTGTTCCTGAGTCGCCTTCTCTTTGTTTAGCAGGTTATCAAAGGTTTCATCAAAAATTGGCTGAAGCTGTGCGGCTTTAGACGGTGATAGGTAGCTGTCATCCAGCTCTTCGTCCAGTAATGTCTCCAGTTCCAGTGCAGGAACTAGCAGGCCTAAATCGATAAGGGAACGCCCTACCGTATAGCTTACCAATTGCTCATTCTTGAAGTAGCGCTGTAAGGCTGAAAGCCCTGAAACCTGTGAAGAAATATTACTCAGTAATTCGCTTGCCCGGTGGGTTACTGTCGTCATCGAGATAAGAGGAGCTGATGCATCGCTCATATCGGTGGGCAGCGCTTTATGTGAGTGATAGAACGACAAGATCCCTCCAGCCTCAGCGCTGAACATTTGCAGAATCAAATCAGCATAAGAATCAACATCGTTGTCACTCCCAGCCTGGCTTTTTACGCCGGGAATGCTCTCCTGCAGCACCTGCCACAGGTTTCCCCAAAACGTGACGAAGTCAGTCTCATCATCCAGTTCCCACTCGGATTTAATCGCCCGCCAGTTTTGCTGGCTGCGCTGGAATAGTTGTGCTAGGAAAACCGCAAGCTTACCGCCAAGAAGAGTGAAGAGTTGCCGGTTATGAGCCGAAGTGATCGCCAACTGATTTCGGCCAATATCCACATCGAAATTCGCATTGATCGCAAAGCCGAGTTTGATCTCTCCCAGAAGCGGTGCGAGATTCCAGAGACGCGGTATGCTGTAATTATTTCCTAATGGAATGGGGCCCTTCGCTCCCCGGCGGAATACAAAGCTCCCCGCCTCTGTTTTCAGGGCCGCAATAGTCATATCACTCTTACGTTTTGAGGATGAAACCCGCACTGACCCAAAACTCAAGCCTTCAATGAGTTCGCTGGATTTTGGCTTCCAGTGATACGACTCGCCGTTGAGTTGAATAGTATGAATCTGTCTGGCAAAGACCGGCAGTAGTGCGACGTGTCGGTTGAAAGCCTGGAGCACGATATCAGGAGTAAACTTTTCCTGCAGTGGTAATGACACCAACGTCGGTTTGTACACTCCCTCAAGGCGCTCCTCCCGTACCAACCTGAACAAGGCATCATGATCCTCGCTGACTTTGGGTAAAATCCCGCCCTCAATCTGAACAGCCAGACGCCCTGAAACGATATGCGGCTTGTCGGTAACAAGCAGGCAGCTTTTAAAGCCCAGACCAAATTTACCGGTGGTTTTCTCATCTTTATTCGACCGATTCCGGGCAATCATTTTCTCCAGATCGGTTTTAAATTTGAACTCTGTACCATCAATCGAGCTGCCCGCAGCCCGGAACTGGTTAACTTCTCGTCCCCAGTTAAAAAATTGCAGTTCACCGTGACCAGATCGCACTCTGAACACACTGCGGTCATTGATTTCATCCGTTCCAACACCCAATGTTGCCAGTTCGATGACCGCATCATCCGCATTCTGGAATAATTCGAAGGGGATACTCTGCGGATGGTACTGTGCCTGGGTGATTTTATGGCGCACAGCCTCCAGAATTGCTATCTGCAGGTCGTTTCGACGCTCAATTTCTGCGCTAATTTTCTCAAGTGCCCGAGCACGTTCAACTTCATTGAAGCGCCCTTTTTCCGGATCGCGTGCCCGGTAATATCCCGCTATCAGCGTTGCCAGTGGCGCATCATGCAGACGAAGCTCTTCTAACTGATACACGATACTGTCGAGCATGGTTATTTTGGCTGTCAAAATATCCAACTGCTCGGCACCTGTGAATTTACCCCATATATGGTCTAGTGGGAGTCGCTGACCGTAGACTTTTTCTAACAGCAACTCGGCACTTTGCTTGAGAATTTCAAGCAGACGCTCCTCCCCCATCTCCATTACCGGCAGCTTGCGTAGCATGAGTCCTATTTTTGTCGAACTTGCGAAACGGTGTCTTTCCCAGATGAACAACGTCCGGGCGTCGGATTCCAGTTCAATTTCGATCGGGGTGTTCATGATCGAGTGAACCGTCGCCCTGTCACCTTCAAACTGGGTCAGAGAAAACGTCATAGAGGAGACTGCCTGCCGAAGCGATTTCCCCGGAAAGAGCACAGGATTATCCGGAGTAGAAGTCAGTACCTTCCAGTTTTCCCCCATTTTGCCAATAAGATCATCGGGAGTATGTTGCCCAAGATAGGGGATACTCACGCTTTCGACACCCGGAGTGCCGGACATCAACAGCATATTGGCCGCGACCGCTAACCCATTAGTGACCTGACTGTGCCATTGAGAGAAATAGGATTCCAGAATACTAGCCGTGCCCAAAAAGGCCGTATTATCAGCCAGACCGATGGACGATTCGAACGCTGAAGACTCTTGTACACTCTCCGGTAGCGCTGATTTGATGATTTGCCAGTCCTGCTCATGGACCAACGTTTTCCCTGCTGCACCGATAACGCCGTAACAGAGCTGTGTTGCGTTCACGTAGCTGTTCGCCTGGGTGCGCAATGTTAATGTTGGCAACAGATTACGCGACGCAGAGGTGGCGCATATGGCGGTGAGCAGGGCTCTCCGAAGTTGCGCAACCTCCTCTGCCGGGATGCCCAGAGAGACCAGATGCTCATGCGCCTGCACCAGTTGGTCGGCATCAACCTGGTTTCCTGTTAGGGCTCCCGCGCTAGCTGGCGGAATAACGCCTTCGCTGGAAAAGTTAAAACACTCAATGAGTAGTTTCCAGCCTCTGAGAGAGCTAAAGACGTCAGCATAATTCGCCGCTTGTTTCAGCACTTCCGTTGTCGGTTGGCACTGGCCAATCTGATAACCCGGCGTAATTGCCGCTATTTTCAGTGCAGCGGCAGCGATCTCATCCGCGCTGTTTAGCAAAAGTGGCTTAATCAGGGCAAGATCATGTGTACTGGCGGAGTCTATCTGTCCAGCGAAGAAAATCTGATTGCTCTCTTTGCTCAGCAAATAACACGAGCGCCAGTTTTCAGGTTGCTCGGCAATGACATAAGCAGGTGCTATTGGGCGGCCATTGGCCAGTAGCCAGGGCTTTGTTTTGAGTTCGACCAGCCCTGGCAATCTACCGGACTGGTTTAGTTGTTCAATAATAAAGCGATTGTATTGTGATGGCATCTGCTGGCCGAGAGCGAGGGCAATCGCCTTGTCCGCGTCAATCCCCTGCAAAAAGTTGTCCTGCTGTTTCTGAACCTCTCGCGACAAGGCGCGTTCAATCCAGATGACCGATTGTGCAAGCTTTTCCGGAAGCGGATAGTCACTGTAAAGCGCACACTGGTCTGTAATGGCTACAAATTCACCGCTGACCGTTTTGTGAAGAGGAAGTTTTCGCCAGATGGAGTCATCTTCAATGTAACGCAGAATCTCCTCCGCATATTCCTGCGTATGCACCAGCGAAGAAAAATCTACGGCCAGGATATCCTCGCCAAGTGCCTCCAGTACATTGTGGGCATCCATCTCTTTAAGATTGATACGCTCTCTTTCCTGGTAGCTAAACCTAAGGGCGCGAGAAAGAGCAGAAGGAATGATATGCCAGTCCTCATTACTGGCCAGCGTAGCTTTATGCAGCAAGGACCAGACTGGATTTTCCTGGACAACGGACCAGAGCTCACAGGACGGATCGATATCCAGCTTGTTGGCATGAAGTAAATACCGCACGGCAAGCTGTTCTTCGGTGCTTAACGCTTGGTCAATCTGGAGCTTCGAGGCTAATTCAGCGCGCCGTTCTGCAACTGCAAGCGTCGGTCTGCTTTCCAGTAAATGCAGCACTGCCCGCGTGTCGCACACGGTGACTTTGCCGCTAAACAGCTTGTCGTTTACGTCTTTATTGATGAAGACAACCTGACTATCCGCTAAGGCATTTTCGAGAGGCTCGCCAAGCTGATAGTTTCCGACCTCACCGCGTCGGAATAAGCGGCGCTGCTGGAAAAGTTTCTGGAGCGTCCGTCGGGACTCCAGAAACGCCCTGGATTGCCCCGGACGATAAACCCTGAATAGCTTTATCGTATCGCGTTTTTTAAGTATTTCATCTCTGTCGAATGGTGTCAGCGCAGAGAGAAATTCAAGCGAAGCTTTCTCTTTCCGCTCATCCTGAATGGTGCTTTGGGCAATCGCGACCAGGCATTTTTCTGCATCATCAACATTCAGCGTACCTGTGCCACGTTCGCGATCGGGAACAACACAGGCTGGAACAATCACCCGACCGATCCCGATGACCGGTAGCGTATCCCATAAACGTTGTTCGTCCCTTTCAATCAAAAATACCCAGCGAAACGTCTCGGGAATAAAGCAGAGAAACTGCCAGACAGCGGCTTTGTTCCCGGATAGCGCCGGTAATTTTGTTTCCGCCATGACGTATTTCGCCAGGCGTATCAAGGCATTAAGGCAACGCTCGTTATTCTTCAGAAACGACTCAGGAAGGCTCCCGAGGAAGGTATTCAGATAACCCAGTTGGGTCTGAGACTCAAATACGTGTGGGGGAACGGACTTCAAAAGTGCGGCAATCTCTTCACCCGTCCAGCATATATTCTGCGATGCCAGAATATTGGGTTTATTCTGTTCAAATAATGCATAGCCTTCAGCAAGTATTTTCAGTTCGGGTAACGTATCCCAGACGCGGTCATAATCATCAGATACCGGGGTTGGAAGCGGTCGCGTGGGTTGATGCCCTGCAATGAGCAACCAGCGGCTTCGCTCGCCTGGCTGCATCCGGAAAATCCACTGAGATTTCGCAGTGGCGTAATTCTGATAACGGCTTCCTTCACTACTGTTAAAATAGCGTTGTAATCCTGCGCTCAGCCCCATTGTCTGCTCAGCTGTCAGCGAAAGCCGGGCAGCACCCAGGCTAACAGAGGCTAATATCTGTGCCAGCGTGCCCTCATTTGCCAGCAAGCGGTTCCATTCATGTGTAACATTCTCCTCAGAGCTGGGTTCAAGGGGAGTATCCTCACCGATACTCTGTCGACCGTGAATACCAACGCGTCCTGCATCAATAAAGAAGTAGCCATGAAGAATGAGTTCAAAGCTGGTATTCCCGGCGATGTGCGTTACAAACACTTGCTTCGACTGAGAAACATCCTGATCGCCCAGTGGCAGGAATACCGCCCAACGAACGGTAAGCGTCGCTTGTTCATCCTCCAACTTTCTGGCAACCAATAGCGCCGCTGCGTGAGGTTTTGTTTTGTCCTCAATTTTTTGCTCTGCGCCTGAGGAGTCGCGCCCGTAGCTAATTGGCCAGAATGGATGGGCTTTTAGATGCGAAAAAGGCGCAGACTCCAGCATCGTCTCAACGCCAACGTAACTAAGAGGAGATAAGTTGCTACCCTGCCCGGATTGCAGGGAGACTTTCCCCTGCCAGTGTTGTTCCTGTCCGGTATTCGGAAAAGTGCATCTGCCAGAGCCATCCTGTAACTGCACAGTAAAAAGCGGCGTTGTACTGCCTGATGTCACCGAGTATCCGGAGACAGATTTGAGCGTTTTTAACATGGGCAATAGATGCCCCAGCTGTACAGGAAGGCGGGGATCGGTAATAAATGAAGGTGTGCTACGTTTAAAATCGGGGCTATTGATGATGTAATTGTATTTTTCACCCCGCGCAGCGGCAATGGACTCCGAACGTAACGGGATCCAGACAATAAACGTATAGGCTTTAGACGATAAACCAGGATCAATGGAATCTATTGTGCTTTGCAGCAGACGCTTATCGTTGTCGCTGAAATGCTCCCAGTCAGGCCGTTCATCGCTCCACGGGTTAATTACATCGGCTTTAGCGTACTGTCCTTGATATTCCTGCCAGTCGCTACCGACATAAAAATAGACCTCCCCCAGATGAAAAAGGCTTTTCATTCCCAGCCCAAACTTACCGACTGCATGCTGATTACCAGCTTTGCTCCCCAAGCCTATTGATCGAATTCCCTTCGCATCGGCATCACTCAGCTTTGCATCATTGACAAAGAAAATGGCAGGATCACGTAATAAAGGGTGCTCCGCATCTTTAAGCCCCTCATGCCAGCCGAGTAGCAGTGATGCAGCTCTGGCATCATCCGCATTCTGAACGATCTCTTTTAGTACGGGAAAACCGCTTTTGTAACGATCTCGTAAGTTATCGGCAATGAGCTGTATATCGCTCAGAGGGTCGCGAATGAAACCTGACATGAGTTATTCCTTTAAGGCGTGGTTTTGTACGATACGCTAATACCACAAAGATAAGGATATTCTCAGTCAACTTCTAGTCGGGAAGACCATCGGTTTTATCAGTTAAAGTAGTACCTGGCTGAACTGTTCAACACTTATCCAAATTGACCACATTAAAGTTAGTTCATGAAGTTAAAAACTGTCACAGCCATGAAAAAAGAATTAAAGGCATTTAAAAGCAGATAGTTAATTGATTTCACCCCCATGAACCATGTTTACCATCAACATAAGTTAAATACAATATCACCAACCGCACTGTACCAATGCCTGAGCCATTCCCTGCTGTTTTGGCCTTCAGGACCGCTCTGGTTTTCATTCATACTCAGTAAGATGCGTTCTGGTGATTCGTAAACATTTTTAGCAGTTGAACAAATCATTCCTCTCCGATAGCCTGTTTATTGTCCGTCTCACCCCTTCTCCGGCTTGACTTAACGTCGATTAGGAACAAAATAATTTCTCTTTTGTGTTAACCGGATGACTGGCCTATATGGATATCTGTTCTCGTGCCGTTTTCTCTCTGTCTCGCGTTAAAAAAATCAGTACGCTGGTTGTCGCAACAATCTTTCTGGCAAGTTGTTCATCAAAACCGCCTGTTTCGCTGGTGACGCCGCCAAAATCGACGCCGACATCGCCGTATAAAACGCAAAAACTGAACCAGCCTGTTCGCGGCGTGTGGCTGGCGACGGTTTCCCGGCTTGACTGGCCGCCAGTGGCGTCCGTGAATGTCAGTAGCGCCACCACGCGGATCGCCATGCAAAAGAAGGCCTTAACAGACAAACTCGATAATTTACAGTCACTGGGTATTAATACCGTCTTCTTCCAGGTCAAACCGGATGGCACTGCCCTTTGGCCGTCATCTATTTTACCGTGGTCGGATATGCTCACCGGGAAGATTGGTGAAAATCCGGGCTACGATCCGCTCCAGTTCATGCTCGATGAAGCGCATAAACGTGGCATGCGCGTTCACGCCTGGTTCAACCCTTATCGCGTCTCCACCAATGTGAAACCGTCAACGGTGAACGAACTGAACCGTACCGTGTCGCTTCAGCCAGCCAGCGTGTTTGTCCTCCATCGCGACTGGATCCGTACCGCCGGTGACCGCTATGTTCTCGACCCTGGGATCCCGGAGGCCCGTGACTGGATAACCAGTATCGTGGCTGAAGTGGTGAAACGGTATCCGGTAGATGGCGTCCAGTTTGACGACTATTTCTATGCTGAATCCCCCGGTTCTGCGCTGAACGACAACCAGACCTTCCGGCGCTACGGCCAGGGATTTAGCTCAAAAGCAGACTGGCGTCGACATAACACCCAACGACTCATTGAACAGGTTTCCCGGACGATCAGACAGATCAATCCGGACGTGGAGTTCGGCGTCAGTCCGGCCGGTGTCTGGCGTAACCGTTCGCACGATCCTGCCGGATCGGATACCCGTGGCGCTGCGGCTTATGATGAATCGTATGCTGACACGCGGCTTTGGGTTCAACAAGGCCTGCTGGACTATATCGCCCCGCAAATTTACTGGCCCTTCTCCCGCGATGCGGCACGTTATGATGTGTTGGCAAAATGGTGGGCGGACGTCGTGAAACCGACAAAAACACGGCTCTATATTGGTGTTGCGTTGTATAAGGTCGGTGAGCCCTCTCGCAATGAACCGGACTGGACGGTCAACGGCGGCGTTCCGGAACTGAAGAAACAGCTCGATTTAAATGAATCAATGCCGCAAATCAGCGGCACGATTTTGTTCAGAGAGAACAATCTCAACCAACCGCAGGCCCAGCAGGCCGTCAGTTACCTGAGAAACCGCTGGTCTAAGTGACACTGTCACGAAAAGAGAGCCACCGTACTCTCTTTTCATTGCCATTTATGGATTTAGTCTCCAGCTCCAGCGCTCACTTCGGAGTTGGCCGCTGTCATCATAGGTCTGCACATCGCCCTTTTTCTGCGACCAGTCTGTGAACGTTGCGATGAGTCGTCCTCCCCCCCCCACCAACGCCAGTTGATCGCCGTCAAGCAGGGTGCACAGACCACCAAGCAAGTCTGTAGCCCAACTGAGCGTATCAAACACCCCGGTTTCTTTTGTTTTTTGGCAGCGCCATCCCCGATCTTCATCAACATTCAGGCTGAAAGACTTCTCTTTCCCCTCTTTTGTCTTGAGCACGACATTGGGCTTCGGCCAGTTACCATCGTGTGCAGGCAACGGTGCTGTGGTAATGGGACCAATAATTTCAGGCAACCAGCGAACCTTCGCCTCTTCACCTGAGCCATCCGCATTCTTTTCGGGAAACAGCTGCGCCTGCAGGGCCGTCCAGTCCGTTGGCAAACAGTCGGTATATTGAAACTTATAGATGTAACCGATTGAGCCATCGGGCAAGTTGTCCTTTATCGGCGAATCGGCCATATAAGAATGGAAGCGCAGTTGCGGATAGCGCGTTTTATCCGTTATGGGATCGCGCTGCGGGTAATAAACACCGGTCAGCCTCCCCAGTTGCTGGCCGGGCATCGGTGCCGCCACGTCATTAACAGGTTCAAACACCAGTAACAGGTGAAAGGTGCCTCCCCCCGGTTTGATACAAGGCTGCTCCTCTTCCCCTGTCCCGGTTTTCTTAATCGGTTCCAGGGGTTCAATCAACAAATCGCGGGAAATGTTTTCACTGGCTTGTATCTCGCTGCTACGGGTTAGCGTAATGGCATGTTCATGATTTGGCAGCGATTGATCGTACTCGGCCTCAATCGCCATCCGGAAGGACTGCCGGGAAATGGCCAGATGGCGGTACGGCATACCAATAAAGGTCAACCAGTGCGACTCGCCGTAGTCGCTGAGCAACAGGCGGCGGGCGTGACAATCCCCTGCGTTTTTCAACGCCACGGGCAGCGCAGATTTTATCGGCAACCCGGTCGTCGCCTCGGTGGTTTCCCACGGCGAATAACGCTTAGCGGTGGTCCATTGCTCACTACCAAAGGCCATGACCTGATCGATCACCTGCAACCCCCAGAGCATTTCAGCCGTTTTGCCCCACTGACCTTTGTGCCAACTGCACAGCAGACGGCGTGAGTCGTTTACATCGCCCTGTTTTTCCAGTCGTTTTCCTCCGGGGAGATGCATTGTGAGGAGAAAATCGGTGCCAGGAGGAACCTCGACGACGAAATCAAATGGAACGCGATCGTCACCCTCTTCCCGGCGTCCGAGTAACCAACTCTGCCCATCCGCGCTGAGGGGGAATTCATCGCTGAGCGTCCATTTTTCGTGTGGGTCGAGCATTCGACGGATGCGAATCTTCGCCATTATCCAGTAAGCAAAAACGTCATGGCCTGTCGGACGGACAATAATGGCCGTCTGCGCCACTTTCGCATTACTGTCGGTGTCAAAGGTCAGGCCAAAGGGACGACCGACCTCAATTCCCCAGTTCATCACGGGTGCAGGCTTGACCGGCTCGCCCAGTTGGGTGAACCAGCTACTGTCAGGCAGATAAAGCGTCAGTTTCTTCGCCTCATCCTCACCCTGATCCGGCCCTGCGTGGAAGACAGGATTGGGGCCAATTTCATTCACGGTAGCATAACGGGTCGCTTCGAGATCAATGTCGAAGGTTTCACCGACGCCGCTGTACTGCGTCAACGAATCCGTCCGACACAGCGCGTCATTCAGACATACCAGCGCACCATTTGCGCTGGTACGGATCTCCGCCAGATTTTCCTTCTTCCGGGCCATCACCGTGCGAACCAGCGGAATGGTGTCCTGAATGATCGGCGGGCCGAGTCGCAGTGACGGATCGTTCCAGTTGATCCGCGCTGGTACAACGGTCCCTTTAGCCACAATCGTGTTCTCAAGTTCCCGGACCACCTTGCTATCCAGCCAGCTGCGATAACGCAGGATCGGGCGCAAGATGCAGGCAAAAAAACGCGCACCGTGATAACCCGGCAATCGCAGGCGACACAGTATCGCCGGCTCAGCAAGAGAACCAAAACGCCAGTCCGTCGGTCGTGCCGCGCGGTTGGTTTGCAGAATATGACTTTGCGTTTCACGTAATGACGAGGTACCAGCGAACGCTTCGGCCCACTGCTCGAGTTGGGTGTTGTCATCCAGTCGTTTTGGTAACGCCAGTGGATAGCCCGTCCAGTGCCATTCGTGTCGCTGCACCAGAAACCCCTTCAGCCAGTTTGCATCGAACCCCTCTTCCACCTTCAGATGTGCGAGGATATCAGACTCTTGCGTCGCGAAACTGAGCTGTTTCTGAATTGCTTCCAACGCCTCATTCGTGGTCTTAAGCAGAGTGCCTGCGTCGGGTAAACATTCAAACAGGTGCACCACAGGTGAGAACCCACGGTACGCCTCCCCGCTCCACAGTGGTTGCGTCTTGTCGATGGCCAGGTCTGCCATCCGGATATCTTTCTCAGACGTAAAGTATCGCTCTGGTACCAGCGACCAGACGGTCACCGTGGCAATCGTTCCGGGCTTCAGTGTGAGTGCGATCTCGCCCTTGTTGACCACGACGGTTGACGACGTTCCCGACTCAACACGAAGTGTGGCTGGCGTTAAAAAACCTCTGACTGCCATATAATCAGGTTCAACGAGGGTATTCACTTTGCTTGTGCCGTCATCAAACTCCACACTCAGCCCGATGGCCCGAACGGCAGGATGGCGTGGGAGATCGACACGATCCTCAGGCCGATTTTTCGGCGTTTTGCGAAGCTTACCTGTTAGCGTGGTGCGCAGGGCTTTGAGCTTCTGACTTTCCTTGAGGTCAGGTATGAGCAATGCCTGACTGATATCGGCCTCCATCCACCTTGTCAGAACCTGTTCTGTGGCATCCGGAGGGGTCAACGTCAGCGTGACGCTCCTCAGCGCGCTGCCGTTCCAGCCGGGTTTATCGTTGCAAATAACAGCAACGCGAGGACGTTTGCTCCCTGCCACTAAACCTGTCTGATTCCAGGCGCGGGATTCCCCTTCCATTAGCCACGGATCAACGGCCTTCTCTGCTGACTGAAGCGTCACGGCACCCGGCGCAACCCGGCACAGATAAAGATATCCCGCAACCGGTTTCGCCTTCTCATCCTCACCGGGTAAAAAATTCAGTTTGCTGGCCTCTTTGAGTTCACACGGGTTGCCACTGATTTGAAAGTGCTTGCCCAAAACCTGTCCGCCATTGCCGATTGCCGTTCCTGTTACCCAGTAGCGAAAACCATAGGCTAACGGAGGGAGGCGCCACGGGGAGGTGTAGGTATCTGAGTTTTCTTTCGGATCTTCAGGCCAGCCAAAATCGAGACAGTCGACGCCGTCTTTGAGGCTCACTGCGCCACTCAGCGGTGCGCCAGAATAGGCAAACGCCACCATTTTGCGACCGTTTTGCATGGTAGCCCCTACGGTGTCGCTAAAGCGCTGTTCGAGCGGCGTCCATTTTCCGTGAACTTTCACCTGTAGCGCCGTATCCGTCAGCCATGCGCAGCCTAATTTGTGTACGATCTGTTCTTTCCCCATCGCCATGGCGACGGCATAGCCGCGAATGTCCCGATCGTCATAGGCTCCGGCTGGCGAGCAAACCTCAACCGCTAAATCGCGCTCCTCCCCGAGACTGTTGACCTGTTGCGTACCCGGCAACTGTAAATGCTGCTGTAGTACCTGAAAGGCTGCACTGATGCTGGCATTCTGCGCGTCAGGTTTTTTGCATTCCACCAGCAGAGCCAGCATCTCCTGATAGCGGTCGCTGAGAACGGCGACCTGGGGTGACATCTCTCCCGCAATCCAGAATTCGATGCCGGTGCGCAGGGTTTCTGTTGCTGCGGGTGCTGATTCAGACAGATGGTAAAACCACCAGTTCGCCTGCAATTGCGCAATGCTGTGGTCTGCATAATGAAGCGATATCAACGGATACCAGTCGCCAAACGTGCCTGCCGGATGACTGGCATAATTCACCGCCACAGCAGCCAGCCATGAGGTCATCATTATCCGTCGGCCATCGGCGGTACTTAACATCATCCCTACGTTTAGCGCAAAGTCGCGAAGGGTGTTACTGTCGGCAATGGGTTGCAATAGCCGGTGTTCACCTGCCCCGGCGTGATTAATGGCCTCCCGGAGGGTTCCCCAGACCCTGTCGTTATCGTCCCATTCCTCTAAGGGAATCACCACCGGATTGCTATCCTGAAGACGATCCCAGAACCAGAAATGCTGAATCGGATTATTACGGGTATCAGAACGCAGATATCCGGGGCCGAGCGTACGGTTCAGCAGTTGGTGTTTCTTAATTTCTATCTTCCATTCATCATCATTTGTGTTGGTGGCAAGTACCTGAGCCAACATCGGCAGCGGTGCCAGAACCGCATCGGCCAGCCAGGCACGCATCCCCGTTTCCGTTCGCTCGGCACTCTGCAGTGTCGGCGTCAGCGTCACGTCAACGGCGGGTTTGATCGGTTGCATCACGACAGTGAACGCAGGCAAACCTGTGTAAGGTTCATCCTCTTTCTGCGTCTTCGCCTCGTAGCTAATCGTCACGATATCGTCCGTTGTGATGGATCCCACTGGACTGAAAACGATAGCCTGGCCGTGATGAGTAATGATGAATTCCGGAGCACAGGCATCAGGTCGTGTTGAATCGTTGAGGGTAAAACGTCGGGTCATCCCCAGCATATCCTGACTCACGCCGGCCGGTAACAACGTCAAGGGAGCAAACAGGTGCGGCAGACTGATTTCACCAGGACTGGCCTGTGCCAGCGCAATGTCGGCGGAAAACGGCTGCTGACAACGGCTGCACTTTTGCCTGATTTCGTCCGCCATCTTTTCCTGTAAACCCAGCGGATCGGTCAACGTAGTGGGTGGAACTGGCGTGACGAGCGTCAATTTTCCCTCAGAGATCAATGCCCAGCCGGTAATGCGCATCTGCCAGGGCCAGAGCAGAGAACCGACGGTGTCAATCACCGTCTGTCCGTCTGGCGGTGCATCACCTGCGGTTATTTCGCCCGTTGGCACCACCCAGTTAACCGAGATTTGACGCTTATCATCCACCAGCCCTTCATCGTTGCCATGCATCATCCAGCTAAACGTTGTTAATGACATAGACACCTCACAAATCCTGTTCAACTGTGCGGGAAATATGTGCCGTGTAGCACCAGCAAACTTCAATGGAAATATCCAGATGTCCACGCCCTTTCATGCGCCCGTTGTTATGCTCGACCTGCACCAGCAGATTCAGATACGCAGTCAGATAGCCCAGTACCTTCGCACTACCGGTCATTTGCACACCGGCGGCAAAAAAGTTCTGTGATGCTGTGGAAGAGAAACCGGCTTCAACAAACAGGCGAATGGCATAACTCCCCTCAGCGACGCCGGCAAGGTTGAACGTTTTCGTCGAGCTCAGCGCCACACCAATCGATGCCTCATACACGGGGATCAGCTCGCCGTTCTTGTACGCAGCCGCTGCCCGGGTCGTCAGCCAACCGCCGCCGCCATAGACGCCTATCTGCATGGAAACCGGGGAGGCTTTTTCACCAATGCCAAAGTAGGTTTCAATCTGCATCAGCCCGTCGTTCATGTTCAGACGAAACCCGGAGGCCAGTACCGATTTGCCCAGCGAAACACCGCCATACTCCAGCGGACCAAATGCCTGTTTCTGACTCACCGCCGCCCCCGTTGGCATCCCGGCGTTGTTTTTAACGATTTCCACATTGGGAGGAAGCTCAGGCATCGCGCCACGCAACACATCGCCGATGAATTTCAGCGCGGAATGTGGCTCAATATTCTTCGGATCGATATCAAACGTAAAGCCTGTGGCCTCGCTGTACTGAATACGGGCCTCCGCAAAGGTCACCAACGGCTGACCAGAAAAGTTAAGGATCCAGTCGCCGCTGAACAGCGCCTGGGTGCGGGTTTTGGTCGCATCACCGACGGAGATATCGACATCACTGGTGGCCACCAGCTTCGGTTTACGGACATCAAGACTCAGCGCGGAGATCTCAAACAGTGACTCTGTGCTCGTAAACTGATGATCAATGACCGCTTTGATACTGGCGCTACGCGTTTTGGGATCGATGTGATGGCTGATGCGAATGGCATCATCGGGTAAGTCCGGCAACTTGAATTTCTTAAAGAAGTTCTCAAAATCCATCGCCGTATTACGAATGATCTGCGAGAAATTAACGCCCTGAAGCGAGACGGGCACAATGTTACCGTTTAGTTCACAGGACGGAATGGTCAGCCCCAGTTCCTTAATCCCCGACTCTACTTCACGAAGTCGGGCCACAAACGGCGACGTTTCGATCTGGTCTTTTACATCATCGAAAATATATTCAATGTTGTCGGTACGAATGGTCAGTTGTGGAAGCGCTGGCGGATCCGAAAGCAGCTTCATCAGTTTGATGGCCTGTCCGGCTTTGGGAAACGCATCGGCGATGACCGAATTTGCTTCCTTTAGCGCCGTATCGATGACTTTCGCATACTCGCGGCTTTTTTGATCAAACAGTCGCGTGGCCTGATCAACAAACTGCTCACGGATCTGCCGGATCGTATCCACTACCTGTTTTTGCAGATCGTTGACGAAAGAGAGCCATTTCCCGGCGTCCGATAGTCCATTAATCAGCGTTATCACTTCCTCTTTGCGCCGTGCCAGTTCTGCCTGCACGACTTCGGTATTGTGACTCAGTAATACGATGGCCTGTTTATTAACCTCATCGAGCCCGGTGGAGAGTTCCCCAATGGCCTTATCTATCTCGTTGATAAACGTCTGGTTCCAGTAGTCAGTAAAGGCGGTTGAAAACGGCGAGCTGTTGACGAAGGGGGTGACGATCAGAGACTGGTTTAGCGCGTCCAGCGCCGCGACAAAGTCAGCAAATTGTTTATCAATCGAATTTTTCTCTTCAATGTTCTTGAGCAGCGCCCGGTACGCAACGCATGCCTGTTGCCATTGTTGGAAGAAGGTTTGCTTTAGATTATCGGCGCCGAAGAGGTTGCCTTGCAGGGTGTCGATGGCGGCGAGTACCGACTCCAGCCTCGTGGCAGTATCGCGTATTACCTGCCTGTTTTTCTTCTCAAGCAGACTCAGCGTGTCATCCAGTGGCGTCAGCACAGGTGGGATTCGCTTTTCCAGTTCAGCAATCTGGGCATCCCGCTCGCTGATGTTCCTGATGTGTTCTGGCACCTTGTCAAGAGTCGCGGTAAATGCAGAAACGGCTCGTTTCAGATTGTTCAGCGGCAACATGAGCAGATCGCGCAGATGCTGAGGCCCCTGCCATTGCGAAGGAAACGTCAGCGCGTTGATCGCGGTGCAAATATCGTCAACACGCTTCATGTTATCACTCAGAGCAGCCGCTATATTGCTGCAATACGTGTCGACCGCCATGAGCAACGCATCGCGATCCTTTATCTCCAGCAGCGCCTTATACTCCTCATTCGCACGCGTAATAATGGCATTCAGTACCGGATGCAGAGCATCAACCTGATCGGAAACCTCTACACAAAAGCGGTGCAAATTCTCAATGACCGCTTTCACGCCGTTCAATGATTCGCCGGAGCGTCTGACAAAAGTCTGTACGGGGAGATTGAGGTAACGATTCGCCAGCAACGACGTTATGCTCTCCACCTCATGATTCGGATCGCGGATTGTCGATAACGTTGTCAGCAAATCATCGATCGCCGCATGCCCCTGCGCGCAGAGTTCATCGACCATCGTGACCGCCAGAGATCGCGCCAGACCGAGGCTCTTTTTGACGTGATCAATGGCTTCGCCCTCACCATGCGTAATTTTTGCAACCTCGATATTCAGCCGGTTGCTACATTCTGCAAAGACGTCATTGACTTGTTTGAGCAGGCGCACTTTGAACTTCTCAACGTTGTTCTCCTCATACAACGTCCAAAGCTTTTTGGCATCCTGTAACAGCGTCTGGAGGGTCGCGTCCAGACTGTTAAGCTCAGCGCTGTATGTCGCGTGCTGGGTTAGCGCCTCAATCTTATCTTTCAGATTCCCCGTTTGCTTACTCAGATCCACCCTGCGTATCGCAAGCGTACGTTCAATCTGCATTGTGCGAATACTGGCGACCAGTTCTTCTGTGCCGCGACCATGCACAATGTTAGAGACGCCTTCCGGACGTAATGGCATCGAAAACCGGGGATTGGCCAGGGCCTGTAGGGTCAGGCTGGGAACCTGATGATATCCCAGAAGTTTGTCTGTCGTGGGGCGTGTCATGCCACCAAAGCAGTAATGCTCGTCACAGTCGATCGCTAACTGCGCCTCCCACTTGTCCGTATCCGCTCCGGCACCCGCTTTGGTGTTAGTAAAAAAATAGAGATGCTGCGGTTGGTCGTGCCAGTGCTGCGTCAGCTCATCGCCTCCGCTCCGCGCAACCGGCCCTGCCCACGGCTTAACATAAAAACCGGAGCTGTCCAGTTCGTTAAACAATGGGATTTCGTAGCCCGCTTCAACATCGTGTCTCCATGCGCCATTGACGTAAATGCGCTGCGTGGCGAAATGAAAGGCGTGCAGACATCCCGGTTTATTGGTTTCCGCAGACGTTTCACTCTCGAAAAGGCGATACGGTTCGAGGATCTCAATGTACTCCTCCATTTTGCGCAGTAGCGGACGCCCCAAAAATTCTTCCGCCTTCTGCTCCCCGGCAAACTGTGCGCCGGGCGCTGCGCTGCGAGAATAAACCACCACATGACGCGCTTTGTTCCAGACAGTGGCTATGCGGCCATAACGCGTTTTCACCAGTCGTGACAGCTGACCGTTTTCAACGCTGGCATCGAACTGCGTGCGTCCCTCATCAAAGGTCGCCTGCACCGCGCCGGTTGCACCAAGCGATGAGAGCGTCAGTTCCAGCAAACGCACGGATTTCGTGACAGGAGTGCGTAACACCGCCATCAGTTCGGAGGCGAATTCGATGGAGTACAGCAGTCCAATCGGCAGCGTCCGCGCGGTGGCGGGCTCGCCGATATAATCATCCAGTTCTTTGCGCTGGGACTCATCCAGCGATACCGAGGCAGGTAACGGATAAACGGCAACGGCCCCCTGCCTTTTGCCGCGCACCAGGGCGCTAAGACCTTCTGTCAGATCCAGCTTACGCTGCGGGTAGTTCGCATCTTTCAGTGTGAACCGGGCCAGGCGATTGATGAAATTTTGTCGAGCAGCGAGATGGTCCGTTCTCAGCGTGTTGATGCGCGCATTCAGTTTATCAATATCTTTCTGCGGTTTATGGCGAAAATAGGCTTCCAGCAACGGACTCATGGCAAAGTCCTGTTCGCTTACCGGCAAGGCAATCGCGGGTTGCCCCAGTGCGCGGGCGATCTCAGAAACAATCACCGTGCGCTGCAATTCAGGTGTGCGCAGATAGGTCAACTCCAGCGGATAGACCATCTCACTCACCATCCGCGTCAGTTCAGCCTCCCGTAGAATGGATAACGTATCGCCAGGATGTACGGTATAGCGTCGATCCAGACGGGAAGGACGCACCGTCAGTTCAGTACGGCGAGAAAAGCGAAACGGAAGCGGTTGGCCTCGAACAATGGGACTGGCCTGTCCGGCGGGACGAAAACGATCCCCGCGAACCATCGCTTCGCCCACTGCCTGCGGCGGAAAATTCAGGGAGACGCTCTCGATACCAAACCGCCACTGTGCCCCGTCAGGATCGTCACTCTTCCATTGCGCAATGATGTTGCCGGCCTCTTCAGTCAGCGTCGGTTGTTGTAGCTGCGAGACAATAAACGGGGTGTGGTTAATCTGAATCGTGGTCGCCTGCCGGAGCGTAAGAATGCGCTCCGCCTGTTCCAGCGTCAGAGTCCACGTGGTATCTCGCCCGGGCTGTCCGCCTTCGCACACAATTTTCAGACTGGCTCCGGCCTGCTGGTCGGCGATAACAATGGCTTCACCGCAGTTGGCGCTGAAATAATGCAGCTCATCCCCGGCTTCATCCGCTGTCATGTTACGCAGGGCTGAACGATGCAAATTTGATTCCGCCAGAACCGGCGACAGACTGACGCTGTCCAGTTGCAGCGTCAGTTCATAACGCATATTAAAGCTGTTTTCTGTCAGGAACAGGCTGACTGCGTGCCCGGACGTCGCCAGGTTCAGAGCCAGTCCATCAAAATAGACCGTTTTTCGCGATTGACTGTGAAGCGCTACGTTGTCGGCGGTGCGCTCAGAGAATTCAGGATACTTTTTCGATGGGGACCAGCGAAAACCAGGACTCTTACTGAGAGCAAACGTGACGACCACAGGGTCGTTCTTATCCACATCAAAGTTTAACTGGAGGTTGTTATCCTTCGTGAACATCGGTAAAAGACTGACCCGGTCGCTACGTCGACTGCGGCGCCAGCCCGCTTCGATGCTTTCCATCAAGTCTTGCCAGGCGGTGGTGAGTTCTGACATTGCAACCTCCAGGGAATAGTGAAGACGACACTGCGGTATCCGTCGAGCGATCACTCCCGGGACACGATCTCCCAGTTCAGTTCACCCTGTGGAAATGTTCCTCCCGGATCGTTCTTCCCGCCCTCTCCGTCGCTTTTGTCGGGGAAACCCGTCAGAAAAGCCACTGGCGTGACGCCAAGCCCCATTAACAGAAAATCGTTAAGCATCGGCCCCTTGTCGATAGAAAAAACATCAGGTTGCTCTGACATCCATTCTGACTGTCCAGGAAGAAAAGAAATGTCGATTGTTAAGCGGGCAGAATGTCCGTCGGAAGCGGTAATTTCTACGGTATAACGAGTGCTCATCATTTAACTCCTGAACAGGCGGGATAGCATTATTTATGCCAGTAATACATTTCAGGATAGTGTAATGATTTAATGGGTTACTCTAAGAGAAAAAGATTATTCAACCGATGGGAATCATACTGAGGCATTAATTTAATAACCCTGTTCGCGAATATTCAGAACAGGGTTATTAACGGTAAAGATAACCAGGCAAAACGTGTATTTTCAGGGCAAACTTGCGATACCCGGATCATCCCCTTCGACCGAATAATAGCGAGGAAGATTAGGCGGCCGATAATCCGGATTCGTGTTCATCAAATTGACCACCGACGCATGCACGCTGATGGCGCCCGTCATTGGCCGCGGTACCGGCTGACCAAACGGCGGCATCGCCCCAATTTTGAGCTCACGTTGATGATCTTCTCCGGTCCAGACCAGGCGTGGGAGCCATTCGGCAAGTTTCCAGCCCAACAGCATCGAGTCGTGAATGGCAGGAAATCCCGGGAAGCGAATCGACAATTCTTTTCTGGCGCGGGAGAAATCGATGCGTAGTCCTGCACGCCAGGCCTCCCCCAGCATCCAGCGAAAAGCCGTCAGCGCCAGTTGTGCCTGCGGTGGCGGATACCCCCCGCCAACGTCAGAATGTACCCCGGCAAACCACACCTCTTTAAGATCCGTTTTCACATCGCTATTTCTGCGCCAGAGATGCTGGCGAAAGAAGCAGCGCCGCTCGTCAATAGACACCGCATGACGGACGATGTCGACGGCGGGGTTCTTCGCGGTATAGGGAATGATCACCGGATCATAAATCCAGCCCACCGACTTCACCGTATCAAACAGGCCCAGAAAATGGACGTTAACCCGCCGGCCAAAAGTCGATTTGAAGCGCGCCTGCAGTTTGAAGTCCGGCGCATTATTCTCCCCGCTCCTGGCCAGCAGCATCGCCCACGCATAGTCAAAGAGATGTGCCTGATGACCGTCGACAATACCCGCTGTGTGAATCAATGCCGCCAGCGCTCTGGCGGCATAGGCACCGCGGGAAAAACCGAACAGATAGATTTCGTCACCCGCCCGGTAATTCTCCGCCAGAAAATGATACGCCCCTTCGACATTACGTTTGAGCCCCCAGCCAAACGCCAGTCCGCAGATCCGCGACGGCAATTTTTGCCATTCAAAAAGCGTCTCCTTGACGCCGAACGTTCCGACGCCCTGATCGTAATAAGTCAGCACGTCTGCGCTCCCTTTCGGCAGTGAGCGCAACAGCCGAATCACATTCGTCGGTTTATGACTGAAGCGATTGCCCGTGCCATCGAGAAAAATAACCAGTTGCCGTCCCATCGTAACCTCCACTGTTTCGCTGCGGATATGCTGTGACTGAAGAGAAAGTAGAACGCAATGTACGTTCTGAAGAATTGTTGGCGATCAACGCTACGGTAAATGTTCAATAAATGACGCGATAAAGAATAGTTAAATACACGCTAATTATTTCCCGGAGTAAAAAACGGGATTTATTACATAATGATGACGCTATTGCTCAACAAATCGCTCATATTATTTTATGATTTGAAAAACAGACTGACATTCAAAGATTCTGTGAGCTACCTTATGTGGGTTACATCATTACTCTCAACGATCAAACGGATGGACTATACTTTTTAGATGTTGATTAGTGTTAAAAGTCGCTTAAAAAGGATTTTTCTTGCTACTTTTGGCTATATCTATAATTGTTTCAGGCTTACTTCGCCTGAACGCATGAAAATATGGCTTAAGGCATTACACTATCTCATTACTGTCATCCTGTCCCCTTTCAGGTGTTTTGTGATTTAGATTCGTCTTACTATCCAGACTGTGCTTATGACCCTGGCCGCAATGTTGTTCGCTAACCACTGTAAGGATCTACATCATGGAGATGTATCTTAAGAGAATGAAAGATGAATGGGTCGCACTGGTTGAACAAACCGACCCTCATATTCGGAAACTTGCTTCTGAGATAGCGATTGCGCATGCCCACGCATTGAGCATTGAGTTTTATCGCATTGTTCTCGCCGATCCGCATGCTGAGGAGTTTTTGAGTAATGAGCAGGTTGAACGCCAACTCAAAAGTGCACTTGAAAAGTGGATTGTGGATGTGCTATCCGGCGAAGCCGATAATATTGATGAACTGATAAAAGTACAGCACACGGTTGCTGAAGTGCATGCGCGTATTGGTATTCCGGTCGAACTGGTCGAAATGGGGTTCAGGGTTCTGAAAAAGATCCTCTATCCGATCATTATTGATGGTCAGTATGATTCAGTTGAAAAACTTCAGGTTTATCATTACTCGATAAACAGTATCGATCTGGCAATGGAAGTGATGTCCCGGGCCTTCTCCTTCAGTGAAAGTACTGCCGCCAAAGAAGATGAAAACTATCGTATTTTTACCCTGCTGGAAAATGCGGAAGAAGAGAAAGAGCGGCAAATTGCCGCCCTGCTTTCATGGGAAATGGACATTATCTATAAAGTGTTGCTGGATTCCGACCTCGGTAGCAGTCTGCCCTTAAGTCAGGCGGATTTTGGTCTGTGGTTTAATCACAAAGGACGCCATTATTTCAGCGGTATTGCGGAAGTCGGTCATATTTCGCGTTTAATTCAGGACTTTGACGGTGTGTTTCATAGCACCAGTAGTACGGCCAAAGCGCTGAACAATAAAGCATCACGGGTGAAGTTCCTGCTGCAAATCCGCAATTCTGTCTCGCAAATCATTACCCTGCTGCGTGAATTGTTTGAGGAAGTGTCCCGCCATGAGGTGGGGATGGATGTGCTGACTAAATTACTCAACCGCCGCTTCCTGCCGACCATTTTTAAGCGTGAAATTGCTCATGCTAATCGCGCCAATACTTCGCTCTCGGTGTTGATTATCGACGTCGATAAATTTAAAGAGATCAATGATACCTGGGGACACAATACCGGTGATGATATTCTGCGTCGGGTTTCTCAGGCTTTTTATGATAACGTACGCAGCAGTGACTATGTTTTCCGCTACGGTGGCGATGAATTTGTTATCGTGCTCACCGAAGCGAACCAGACCGATACGCTGCGTACCGCTGAGCGTATTCGCAGTCGCGTTGAAAAAACCAAAATTAAAGCGCCGGATGGCGAAATCATCCCACTTTCACTGTCAATTGGCGCCGCCATGTTTAATGGTCATCCGGATTACGAGCGCTTAATACAAATCGCTGATGAAGCGTTGTATACGGCAAAAAGACGGGGCAGGAATTGTGTTGAACTCTGGAAACCAGCCTCCTGATAAATATCCGGATGCAGGGGTAAAAAAATGAAGCTAACCGATGTTGAAGGCTCCGGAGACAGCATTTTCTTTCCTGCTCTTGAGCAGAATATGATGGGAGCAGTATTAATTAATGACAATGACGAAGTGTTGTTTTTTAATCCGGCAGCGGAAAAACTCTGGGGATATCGTCGGGACGAGGTGATCGGTAACGGTATTTCGATGCTCATTCCCCATGATTTACGCCCGGCACACCCGGATTACATTCGTCATAACCGTGAAGGCGGTCAACCCCGCGTGGAGGGCATGAGTCGGGAGTTATTGCTGGAACGCAAAGACGGCAGCAAAGTCTGGACGCGTTTTGCCCTGTCAAAAGTGAACGTGGCAGGCAAGATTTTCTATCTGGCGCTTGTCCGTGATGCCAGCGTCGAAATGGAGCAGAAAGAACAGAAACGTCTGCTGGTGCTGGCGGTCGATCACCTCGACCGTCCGGTGATTGTGCTCGACCCTGCGCGGCGTATTGTTCAGTGTAACCGTGCGTTTACCGAGATGTTTGGCTACGGGATCACCGAAGCGGCAGGCCAACAACCGGATGATCTGCTCAATATTCCCGAAGAACCGTCGGATAATCGCCTGAGACTCAAACAGTTACTCGGGAAAACGACGCGCGATCAGGATGAGTTTCTGGTGATCACCCGTGCAGGTGAAAAGATCTGGATTAAAGTGTCTGTCAGTCCGGTTCACGACCCGCGTAGTGAACTGCAAAACCTGGTCATGACCTTTTCCGATATCACCGAAGAACGGCAGATTCGCCAACTCGAAGGCAATATTCTGGCGGCGATGTGCAGCAGCCCGCCGTTTCACGAAATGGGCGACATTATTTGTCGCAATATTGAAGCGGTGCTGCGGGAAACACATGTTTCACTGTATGCGTTGAAAGACAACGTCCGCCAGTTCTGGGCGGCATCATCGAAAGAGATTGACGCAAAAGCATTGAACGTCTGGACGCTCACCATCCGGCAACGGGATGGTGAGCCAGCCGGGACGCTGTTAATTAAAACGGCGAAAGGAAAAGAAACCAGCGCCTTTATTGAACGCGTAGCGGACATCAGTCAGCATATGGCGGCCCTGGCGCTGGAACAGGAGAAAAGCCGTCAGCATATTGAGCATCTCCTGCAGTTTGATCCGCTCACCGGTTTGCCCAACCGCAATCATCTGCACTCCTACCTCGATGATCTCATTAACGGCGCGAAAGCGTTTTCGCCGGTGGTGTTTCTCATCAGCGTCGATCACTTCCAGGATGTCATCGACAGTCTCGGCTACGCCGTGGCCGATCAGGTCTTGCAACAGGTCATCAATAAAATCCGCGAGCGGCTCAAACCCGAGCAATATTTGAGCCGTATCGAAGGCACGCAGTTTGTACTGGTCAGTGACGATAACGAAATGAGTAATATCACCCAGTTTGCGGATGAACTGATCAATATCGGCAGTGAAGCCACGCTTTATGACGATAAACCCTTCCCGCTGACCTTCAGCATCGGGATTAGCGATGAAGCGGGAAAAAATCGTGACTATCTGCTTTCCACCGCCCACAACGCGATGGATTTTATTCGTAAAGCGGGCGGCAACGGCTGGCAGTTCTTCAACCCGGAAATGAACCTCGCGGTAAAAGAGCGTTTGCAGCTCGGCGCCGCGCTGAAAAACGCCATTGCCAATAACCAGTTGCGGTTAGTGTATCAACCGCAGATCTTTGCCCAGACCGGCGAGCTGTATGGTTTTGAAGCGCTCGCGCGCTGGAGCGACCCGGTGCACGGTCACGTGCCGCCCAACCGCTTTATTCCCCTCGCCGAAGAGACCGGCGAAATTGAGAACATAGGTCGCTGGGTGGTCAGAGAAGCGTGTCGCCAGTTGGCGGAATGGCGCACGATGTCGCTGTCCATTCCGACGCTGTCGGTGAACCTCTCCGCCCTGCACTTTCGCAGCAATCAACTGCCGGACCAGGTGTCGGAAGCGATGGTGGAATTTGCCATTCCGGGCGATCAGCTGACGGTTGAAATCACCGAAAGCATGATGATGGAGCAGGATGAAGAGATCCTCAGGCGCATTGAGATCTTACGCAACATGGGGGTGGGACTGTCGATCGATGACTTTGGCACCGGTTTTTCCGGCCTCTCACGGCTGGTCAGCCTGCCCGTAACGGAATTGAAAATCGATAAAACCTTTGTCGATCGCTGCCAGACCGAGAAACGCATTCAGTCTTTACTGGAAGCGATTATCAGCATTGGGCAAAGTCTGAACCTGATGGTCATTGCCGAAGGGGTTGAAACGAAAGAACAATTTGAGTTATTGCGCTCGATGAATTGCCCGGTGATTCAGGGATATTATTTTTCCCGTCCCATACCGGCTGATGAAATCGCCGACTGGATGAAGACGGCGCTACCGTTGACGATCTGATATGCAGAACATGCCCGGTGGCACTATCGCTTACCGGGCATTCCATCACCAGAACATTACGGCAATTTAAACGACGACACCTGGAGGGCCAGCTCTTCGGCTTCCGCTTTTAAGATCTGCGTACGCGCCGCTGCATCGTCAATCAACGAGGCGTTCTGCTGGACCGTGCTGTCCATTTCCGTGACGGCAAGTGTCACTTCGGCGACGCCTTTACGCTGCTCTTCCCCCGCGACGCGAATTTCCCCCATTAACTGACGCACCTGACGAACATGCCCCACCAGTTCCTGTAAGCGATCACCGGCATGATGAATTTGCTGGCTGCTGTTATCGACGTGCGACACCGACTCATCAATGAGCGCTTTGATTTCCTGGGCGGCGGTCGCGCTGCGCTGCGCCAGCGTTCTCACTTCAGACGCTACCACTGCAAATCCACGTCCGGCATCCCCGGCGCGAGCCGCTTCCACGGCCGCATTGAGCGCCAGAATGTTGGTCTGGAAGGCAATGCTGTCAATCACTGAGACTATCTCAACCATTCGGCCCGATGAGGCGCTGACGTTATCCATGGTTGAAATCACTCCATGCATGACATCGCCGCAGCGGTTGGCCGTTTGCGCCGTGCTTTCTGAAAGTTCATCCGCCAGTTGAGTGTTACCCGCATTCTGATGAACGGTCGCATTAAGCTGTTCCATTGCGGCCGCACTCTCTTCCAGCGCGGCCGCCTGCTGGGTGACCCGTGTAGACAGCTCGGTATTACTGTCGGCAAGGCTAACGGCGTTATTCGCCACCACTTCACTGCTGCTGCGCACCGTAAGCATAATGGCGGCAATTTTGTCCACGAAGAGGTTAAACGCCTCCGCTATCGCTGAAATTTCGTCCTTGCCCTTCACGTCTAAGCGCCGGGTCAGATCGCCGTCTCCCTGCGCGATATCGTCCAGCGCCTGCCGTGTGTCGTCCAGACGAGCAATCAACCGGCGGACAACCAGCCAGGAGCCCACCAGCAGCAGCGTCATGACCGGGATCAAAACTTCAAGAACATCGCGCATCATCACTTTCGCCAGCCCGACGATGCGTTCTTGCGGTGTTACCAGTCCCACCACCCAACCGGTATCGGCCATCGGGAACAACATTACGCGTGACGGTGCGTTCAGAATGCCATCATTTTCCAGCGCCACGGAGGTGACATCGGTGGTTGAGGTGCGCAGTTTCTGCAAACGTTGAGCGACAGGACTCAGCCAGCCTGATGCCTTCACCAGATCGCCGACGGTCCTGGAGTGATCCCGATCGTTTTGTGGGAAATAGAGAATTTGACCCTGTTTATCAACGACAAAGGCGTATCCACCGGTGCGTCCACCCTGCTGCTGCATAAAGCTGGCAACGTTATCGAGTCGAATATCGGTGGTTGCCACACCGGCGAATTTACCCGCCAGTTGATACGGAATGCTGCAGGTCACCATGTTGATCCCGGAAATGGCATCCTGATAAACATCAGACCAGACACAGTTTTCCTGCGAATGGCCCTTCGCGCCCTGATACCAGCTTTCGTTATGGTAGCCGTTGCCACCTGCTGCGTTGTATTCGTCGGAATACACCAGCTTATCGTCGCTACCGCGCGCCCAGAAAAAGCTGCGCTGCGCAACACCAGGCGTAAACGCGTCCGGTTCAGGCCAGATCCCGCCCCCGGTAATGATCGAATTATTTTGTTCGCCGAGAAGATGCGGCACGACGGCGCGGTACAGCGCTTCATCATTTGGCAGGACTTCGGCCAGTCGCGACAAACTTACGGTTTCTCCCTCAATACGTGACAGGACGCTGCTGAGTTGACGCGTCAGGCCATGCCCGGTCTCCTCGATCAACGCCGTATTGACTTCAACGACGCGGGGTTGCCCGCGCCAAAGCATAATGACAACAATCACTAACGTCGTTACGGCAAGTAACGCGATCCCCCCGAGTGTCAAACGAGTCGAAATACGTGACGGATACCAGACCATATAAACATCCTTTTATTTTCAGGCTAATTTATATTCAGTATCGGCACGTGTTTTTAGAGCTTTATACAGAATTCCGTATTGTCTTAAATTAATAATGTGACGTTGTCACATATAGCAAAACCCAGCACTCTGGCTGGGTTTAAATAAGTGCTTAATCTTATTTGCTTAATTCTTTTTTGATTTCATCTTTAATTTTAGTCAGTTCGCTCTGCGGATGTTTTTTACAGATTTCAACGGTTAAAGGAACCGCAGTTGTCACTGTTTCATCGAAAGTGACGTAGTCGCCGCCTTTAAAGTCTTCATCTTCGTTTAATACCCAGAAAGCAACCGGCGCCATCGTCTGCGGGTTCAGGTCGATGAACTCCTGGCAGCTCATGCTCTTAGGCGTGACGTCGGTTTTCGCGTCAGTCGTTGCTGCATTGACGCTGACACTGGTCAACAGCGCTGCTACTAAAATACCTGCTGTAGAAAGGGAAAATTTGTTCATTATGATGGCTCCGTTAATGATATAAATAACCTCTACATGAGCGCTTTAAACCGTTAATGTAGAACGAAGAGAATAATACCGCTCCCTTCTCAGAAATAAATACACCCATACTTGTTATGGCTGTTATTGATATTTCCCGGTACCGATCCTGATGTTTGCCGTTTATTTCGCCGCGAGAGTGTGATCGCGCCTGCGTATCCGGCAGATAACCGCCCTTTAGCCTTACCGTTGCACCAAAACTGCACTACGCTGCACAAATGTTGATCATAAGTTAATTAATGCGGCATCAATTTAACAATTGACGCCTGTCGCGGCGGCGTTTTTGAACATGGCACGCGTCCTGCATTGTTAATGAACTAACAGTGAGCGGACTTTTGACAGCCTGGTAACAGCGAGACGGTGATGACAGCAAAACCTGAGTTACTGACCCGAATTGAACAGACCTTCAGCCTGCATACGCCGAGTGAAAAGCGTGTTGCCAGCTGGCTGTTGACCCATGTGGCGCAAATCCCGTTTGAAACCGCCGACAGCATTGGCAAAGCGACGGGTACCAGCGGGATTACCGTTGGACGCTATCTGCGCAAAATCGGCTATCGAAATCTGGAAGATGCTAAAGCCAGCCTGCGTGAACTGCCTTCTGTCCCCTATCAGCCCTGGGGCATGAACGAGCGTCTGGACTCCTGGCAACAACAGCAACAGTTGCCGGACCGCGCACGTCAGTCGCTATCGCTGGAGATTGACGCGATCGCCCATGTTTATCAACTGGCGCAAGGGGACGCTTTCCAGCGTATTACCCGGCAGCTGGCGCAGGCGGAAGCGGTGTATGTGCTGGGGATCCAGTCGACGCGGGGGATCGCCAATGCCTTCTTCAGTCATCTCGAATATCTGCGTCCTCGGGTGAACTACTCCGAAGGGCTCTCCGGCAGTTGGGTGGAATCCCTCAATTCCGGGTTTGAGAAACCGTATGTGGTGTTGACCGATACCCGCGCTTACTCCGCCATTGCCCGGCAGTACTGCCGCGTCGCCAGCGAGCGGCACATTCCGCTGGCGCTGATCACCGATGTCTGGTGCCCCTGGGCACGGGATTACGCCATCGATTTACTGCAGGTGAAAACGGACACCGGACACTTCTGGGATTCGCTGGCGCCGGTGAGCTGTCTGTTTAATCTTCTGCTTTCCGGCGTGGCGGAACAGCTGGGCGATTCACTTACCGGGCGGCTACAGACCAACCGCCAGTTACAACAAGAATTTGGTCAATTCGAACAATAAACAGGAAACGTGCTATGTCTGAAACTCCGCAACTGGTCGATCTGTCGGTGATTTTTCCGACGCTGGATATCGACCTCAAATATGCGACCGCCGATAACCTGACCGGCGCGCCGATTTATCGCGAATCGTGCTGCCTGCTGCACCAGGATGCGGTCACCGCGCTGGCGAAAAGCATCAGCATTGCGCAACTGGCGGGCCTTTCTCTGGTGGTTTATGACGCCTATCGTCCGCAACAGGCACAGTCCATCCTGTGGGATGCCTGCCCCGATCCGCAATATGTGGTCGATGTTGCCATCGGCTCGAACCACAGTCGCGGAACGGCCATCGACGTCACGTTGAAAGACGCGAATGGCAAGATCCTCGATATGGGGGCGGGTTTTGATGAAATGCACGACCGTTCACATGCGTATCACCCTTCTGTTCCTGCCGCCGCGCAGCGTAACCGGCTGTTACTCAACGCCATTATGTTTGGCGGTGGCTTTGTCGGCATCAGCAGCGAGTGGTGGCATTTTGAGTTACCTGCCGCGAGTCGTTATCCGCTGCTGGAAGACTGTATTGCCTGCTTTCCCGTTACAACCACAACAACACACACCTCTTTTTGATTCCGGAGCGTCGTCATGAAATTAACTTCGTTGTTTCGTCCCGCGTTGATTGCCGTTTCCCTGGCGATGGCCCTGCCTGCGGTCCAGGCTGCCGTCCCGAAAGACATGCTGGTGATCGGTAAAGCCGCTGATCCGCAAACCCTTGACCCGGCGGTGACTATCGATAATAACGACTGGACGGTGACCTACCCGTCCTACCAGCGTCTGGTGAAGTACAAAACCGAAGGCGATAAAGGCTCTACCGAGGTAGAAGGTGACCTGGCAAGCGGCTGGAAATCCTCTGACGACCAAAAAGAGTGGACCTTTACGCTTAACGATCAGGCCAAATTTGCCGATGGTTCCCCCGTCACCGCTGAGGCGGTGAAACAGTCCTTCGAACGTCTGCTGAAAATCGGTCAGGGACCGGCAGAAGCGTTTCCTAAAGATCTCAAGGTAGACGCTGTCGATGCGCACACGGTGAAATTTACCCTCAGTCAACCGTTCGCTCCGTTCCTTTACACGCTGGCCAATGACGGCGCGTCGATCATCAACCCGGCGGTGCTGAAAGCGCATGCCGCGGATGACGCCCGTGGTTTTCTGGCGCAAAACACCGCAGGTTCCGGGCCGTTTATGCTGAAAAGCTGGCAGAAAGGCCAACAACTGGTGCTGGTCCAGAATCCACATTACGCTGGTCCAAAACCGAACTTTACACGCGTATCGGTGAAAATTATCGGTGAGAGCGCGTCGCGCCGTCTGCAACTGTCGCGCGGCGATATCGACATCGCGGATGCCCTGCCGGTGGATCAGCTCAGCGCGTTAAAACAGGAAGGCAAAGTCGCCGTGGCTGACTATCCGTCGCTTCGCGTGACCTATCTCTATCTGAACAACAGCAAAGCACCGCTGAATCAGGCAGATCTGCGTCGGGCGATTTCCTGGTCCACCGATTATCAGGGAATGGTGAAAGGGATCCTCAGCGGCAACGGCAAACAGATGCGCGGGCCGATCCCGGAAGGCATGTGGGGCTACGATGCCTCTGCGTTGCAATACAACTTTGATGAAGCCAAAGCGAAAGCGGAATGGGACAAAGTCGCCAGCAAACCCACCAGCCTGAGCTTCCTCTACTCTGACAACGATCCCAATTGGGAGCCGATCGCCCTTGCCACTCAGGCCAGCCTCAGCAAACTGGGGATTACCGTGAAGCTAGAGAAACTGGCGAACGCCACCATGCGTGATCGCGTGGGTAAAGGCGATTACGACATCGCCATCGGCAACTGGAGCCCGGACTTCGCCGACCCCTATATGTTCATGAACTACTGGTTTGAGTCTGACAAAAAAGGACTGCCCGGTAACCGCTCGTTCTATGAAAACGCCGACGTCGACAAGCTGTTGCGCAGCGCGCTGAGTACCACCGATCAGGCCGCCAGAACTAAGGACTACCAGCAGGCGCAAAAAATCGTCATTGATGAAGCGGCCTACGTCTATCTGTTCCAGAAGAACTACCAGTTAGCGATGAACAAAGAGGTCAAAGGCTTCGTGTTCAACCCGATGCTCGAGCAGGTCTTTAATATCGGCACCATGAGCAAATAAGCCACGTTAATGCGGAGCCGTACTGGCTCCGCCAGGGGAAGCCAATGACTTTCTGGAGCATTTTGCGCCAGCGCTGCTGGGGACTTGTCCTTGTGGTGGCCGGCGTTTGCGTCATCACCTTTATTATTTCGCACCTGATCCCCGGCGATCCGGCCCGCCTGCTGGCGGGCGATCGGGCAAGCGAAGAGATTGTCGAAAATATTCGCCAACAGCTTGGGCTGAATCAACCGCTGTATGTGCAGTTTGCGCGCTATGTAAGCGATGTCTTCCAGGGGAACTTAGGCATTTCAATTCGCACCGGGCGTCCGGTGATGGAAGAACTGCGCGTCTTTTTCCCGGCAACGCTGGAACTGGCCTTTTGTTCACTGCTGCTGGCACTGGTCATCGGTATTCCGTTGGGCATTCTTTCCGCCGTCTGGCGTAACCGCTGGCTGGATCACCTGGTGCGTCTGATGGCGATCACCGGCATTTCGACGCCGGCCTTCTGGCTGGGACTAGGCGTGATCGTGCTGTTTTACGGCCATCTGCAAATTTTGCCGGGTGGCGGACGGCTGGATGACTGGCTGGATCCGCCAACGCATGTGACCGGGTTTTATCTGATCGATGCCCTGCTGGAAGGCAACGGCGAGGTCTTTTTTAATGCCTTACAGCATCTGATTTTACCGTCGTTGACGCTGGCGTTTGTTCACCTGGGGATTGTGGCGCGGCAAATCCGTTCCGCGATGCTGGAACAGCTCAGTGAAGATTATATCCGCACGGCGAAAGCCAGCGGCCTTCCCGGCTGGTACATCGTGCTGTGTTATGCCCTGCCCAACGCGCTGATCCCGTCGATTACCGTGCTTGGACTGGCGCTGGGTGACTTGCTGTATGGCGCGGTGCTGACCGAAACCGTCTTTGCCTGGCCCGGAATGGGCGCCTGGGTGGTGACCTCTATTCAGGCGCTCGATTTCCCGGCGGTAATGGGCTTCGCCGTGGTGGTCTCTTTTGCTTATGTGCTGGTCAATCTGGTGGTGGATCTGCTCTATCTGTGGGTGGACCCGCGCATTGGGCGTGGAGGTGCTGAATGATGTTAACCGAAGAGACGCCGACGCCGGTACGCGTGACGCGTCGGCGCATTGACTGGGCCAGATTGTTCTGGCTGATGAAAAGCAGTCCGCTGACAATGATTGGCGGCGTGATTATTGTCCTGATGCTGTTACTGATGGTGCTGTCGCCGTGGATCGCGCCATACGATCCCAACGCGATCGATTTAAGTGCGCGGCTGTTGCCGCCAACGGCGACGCACTGGTTTGGAACTGATGAAGTCGGACGCGATCTGTTCAGTCGGGTGCTGGTGGGCAGCCAGCAGTCGATCGTTGCCGGGCTGGTGGTGGTCGGAATTGCTGGCGGTGTCGGCTCACTGCTGGGCTGTCTGTCCGGCGTGATGGGCGGTCGTGCTGACGCCATCATCATGCGGATGATGGATATTATGCTGTCGATTCCCTCGCTGGTGCTGACAATGGCGCTGGCTGCCGCGCTCGGGCCGAGCCTGTTTAACGCGATGCTGGCGATTGCTATTGTGCGCATTCCCTTTTACGTACGTCTGGCGCGTGGGCAAACGCTGGTCGTGCGCCAGTTTACCTATGTCCAGGCCGCCCGCACGTACGGCGCTTCCCGCTGGCATTTGATTAGCTGGCACATCCTGCGTAACTCGTTGCCGCCGCTGATTGTGCAGGCATCGCTGGATATTGGCAGCGCCATTCTGATGGCGGCCACGCTGGGCTTTATCGGGCTTGGCGCTCAGCAACCAAGCGCCGAATGGGGCGCGATGGTCGCGATTGGCCGTAATTACGTTCTCGATCAGTGGTGGTATTGCGCTTTCCCTGGCGCCGCCATCCTGATCACGGCCGTCGGTTTTAACCTGTTCGGTGACGGGATCCGTGATTTGCTGGATCCGAAAGCAGGAGGAAAACAGTAATGACTCAACCGGTGCTGGAAATAGACGATTTACACTTGAGTTTTCCGGGATATAAAGCCGACGTTCACGCCCTGAGCCATGTGTCGCTGCGCATTCAACGCGGCGAAATTGTCGGCGTGGTGGGCGAATCGGGTTCCGGGAAGTCAGTCACCGCGATGCTCACCATGCGCCTGCTGCCGGAAGGTAGCTACCGCATTCATCAGGGGCGCGTCTCGCTACTGGGCGAAGATGTGCTTAACGCCAGCGAGAAGCAAATGCGTCAATGGCGCGGCGCACGGGTGGCGATGATCTTCCAGGAGCCGATGACGGCACTCAACCCAACGCGACGTATCGGCCAGCAGATGGTGGAAGTGATTCGCCACCATCAGACGGTAAGCCGCGCGCAGGCCCGGGAAAAGGCGATTACCCTGCTGGAAGAGATGCAGATCCCCGACGCCGCCGGGGTGATGACCCGCTTTCCGTTTGAGCTTTCAGGCGGCATGCGTCAGCGGGTGATGATCGCCCTTGCCTTCTCCTGCGAACCGGAGCTGATCATCGCTGATGAACCTACCACCGCGCTGGACGTCACCGTACAGTTGCAAGTGCTGCGTCTGCTGAAACACAAGGCCCGCGCCAGCGGCACGGCCGTGCTGTTTATCAGTCATGACATGGCGGTGGTGTCGCAACTGTGCGACCGGCTGTACGTGATGTATGCCGGAAGCGTAATTGAAAGTGGCCAGACCGATGCCGTGATCCACCATCCGACCCATCCCTATTCGATTGGCCTGCTGAAATGCGCGCCGGAGCAAGGGGAACCGCGTCAGCCGCTGCCGGCGATCCCTGGCACCGTACCGGATCTCACCCGCCTGCCGCGCGGCTGCGCGTTTCGGGATCGCTGCTTTGCCGCAGGTCCGCTTTGCGAAACGATACCCGCCATGAGCCCGCATGGCGCTGGAGACCAGCGCTCAGCCTGCTGGTATCCTCTTCTGGAGAATCCCCATGTCTGAAACGTTACTGGCTTTACAGGATGTGCACGTCAATTTCCCGGCGAAGAAAAACTGGCTGGGACGGGTCACCGAACGCGTGCATGCGCTCAACGGGATGGATTTACAGATCCGCCGGGGCGAGACGCTGGGGATTGTCGGTGAATCCGGCTGTGGAAAAAGCACGCTGGCGCAGTTGCTCATGGGGATGCTGAAGCCAAGCCAGGGGCAGTATCAACAGGATTCATCATCGACCGAAATGCAGATGGTATTTCAGGACCCGCTCTCCTCACTGGATCCACGTCTGCCGGTGTGGCGGATTATCACCGAGCCGGTATGGATTCAGAAACGCAGCAGCGAACGGGAGCGACGGGCGCTGGCGGCAACCTTAGCCAGTCAGGTTGGGATCCGCCCGGAATACCTCGACCGCCTGCCGCACGCTTTCTCCGGCGGACAGCGTCAGCGCATCGCGATTGCCCGGGCGCTGTCGTCAGAACCGGATGTGATCGTGCTGGATGAGCCGACGTCAGCGCTGGATATTTCCGTCCAGGCGCAGATCCTGAACCTGCTGGTCGCGTTGCAGGTCAGTCGCAATCTGACCTACATTCTGATCTCGCATAACGTCTCAGTGGTACGCCACATGAGCGACCGGGTGGCAGTGATGTACCTCGGGCAAATCGTCGAACTCGGCGAGACGGCGCAGGTGCTCTCCACCCCGGCACATCCTTATACCCGCCTGCTGCTGGATTCCGTGCCAAAAACCGGCGCGCCGCTGGCTGAAGAACGGGTGATACGCAAAACGGAATTACCTGGCAACCGGGTATTGCCGACGGGCTGTTTTTTTCGTGACCGGTGCCCGTTAGCGACCCACGGCTGCGAAGCACGACAGGCGCTACGCAGGCTTGATGTGGGAACGGACGTACGTTGCTGGCGTGCCTGATGACAGGCACGGTTACCGGAGGCTGATTTCAACATGTTTATGCCCGGTCAGCATCACGCGACCGGGCAATACTGTCATTACGACTTCAGTTGATAATCGAGGGTGATTTCCGCTTTCAGCACCTGCGACACCGGGCAGCCGGCTTTCGCTTTCTGGATGATACCGTCGAAGGTGGCGGCATCGATTCCCGGCACGTTCACTTCGCTGTGCAGCGCGATTTTGGTAATCGCAAAACCGGCATCAACTTTATCCAGCGACACGTCAGCCGTGGTGTCGATGGCATCCGGCGTAAAGCCCGCCTCGCCAAGCATCAATGAAAGCGCCATTGAGAAACAGGCGGCATGCGCTGCGCCGATCAACTCTTCCGGATTGGTGCCTTTCGCCCCTTCAAAACGGGTATTGAAACCATAAGGCTGCTGGTTCAGCACGCCGCTTTCCGTCGAAACGGTGCCTTTTCCGCGTTTGATATCGCCTTCCCAGTGTGCCTGACCTTTCTTATGGATTGTCATCGTTCGCTCCTTATTGTCGTCGGGATAACAAGTATAGGACGTTCACCCGATTTCGTGGCTGTTAGCAGAGACTTCTTAATTCCCTGCTTACACATTGACCTTTCCGATTAAATGTCCGACTATCAATCAGGTCGGTATCCATCGGTACCGTCGACCTTAAGGGTTATATTTCGTCCGAAGTCACATGGACTCATCCTTGAAACCAGTAACAGGATAAAGGAGTTAGAATGAAATCGAACCGTCAGGCCCGTCATATTCTTGGACTGGACCATAAAATTTCCAATCAGCGCAAAGTGGTGACTGAAGGTGAAAAATCCAGCGTGGTGAACAACCCTACCGGCAGAAAACGCCACGCAGACAGCAAAAAGTAACCGCACAGCCCGAATATGACGATAAACACCATCGCAAACGCGATGGTGTTTTTGCTTACAAAAGCCTTAATCCATGCGCGATGCTTTATACTCTGTGCCCGATGCCCTGGTGGAATGGCAACATATTATAAAAAGTGCCAGGGACGGATATTCAAAAAAAGAGTGAGTGACATGGAAACCAAAAGCAAAAAACTGCGTTCCCTTTATATTCCTTACGCTGGCCCTGTATTGCTGGAATTCCCCTTACTGAATAAAGGCAGTGCTTTCAGTATGGAAGAGCGCCGTAACTTCAACCTGCTGGGGTTACTGCCGGAAGTGGTCGAGTCGATTGAAGAACAGGCAGAACGTGCCTGGATCCAGTATCAGGGATTCAAAACGGAAATCGACAAACATATCTACCTACGCAATATTCAGGATACCAACGAAACCCTGTTCTACCGACTGGTGCATAACCATCTCGATGAGATGATGCCGGTGATCTATACCCCAACGGTCGGTGCGGCCTGTGAACGTTTCTCCGAGATTTATCGTCGCGCGCGCGGCGTGTTCATCTCCTACCAGAACCGCCACAACATGGATGACATCCTGCAAAACGTCCCCAACCACAACATCAAAGTGATTGTGGTCACCGACGGCGAGCGGATTCTTGGCCTGGGCGACCAGGGGATCGGCGGGATGGGCATTCCCATCGGTAAGCTTTCGCTGTATACCGCCTGTGGCGGCATCAGCCCGGCCTACACCCTGCCGGTCGTGCTGGATGTGGGAACCAACAACCCGCAACTGCTCAACGATCCGTTATACATGGGCTGGCGCAATCCGCGCATCACCGACGACGAATACTATGCGTTTGTCGATGAATTCATTCAGGCCGTTAAGCACCGCTGGCCGGACGTTCTGCTGCAGTTTGAAGACTTCGCGCAGAAAAACGCCATGCCGCTGCTTAACCGCTATCGCGACGAAATCTGCTCGTTCAACGATGACATTCAGGGCACCGCCGCGGTGACCGTTGGCACGCTGATCGCCGCCAGCCGGGCGGCAGGCAGCCAGCTTAGCGAACAGAAAATTGTCTTCCTCGGCGCGGGTTCAGCCGGTTGCGGTATTGCCGAACAGATCATTGCCCAGATCCAGCGTGAAGGATTAAGTGAAGAGGCCGCGCGCCAGAGAGTCTTCATGGTGGATCGCTTTGGCCTGCTGACCGACCAGATGCCGAATCTGCTCTCCTTCCAGACCAAACTGGTGCAGAAACGTGAAAATCTGCAGGCGTGGGATACCGACAACGAGGTGCTGTCGCTGCTTGATGTGGTCCGTAACGTTAAGCCTGACATTCTGATTGGGGTTTCCGGGCAAACCGGTCTGTTCACCGAAGAGATCATCCGCGAAATGCACAAGCATTGCCCGCGTCCGATCGTGATGCCGCTGTCGAACCCCACCTCGCGTGTGGAAGCGACGCCGCAGGACATCATCGCCTGGACCGAAGGCAACGCGCTGGTCGCTACCGGCAGTCCATTTATGCCGGTGGTCTGGAAAGACAAAGTCTATCCTATCGCCCAGTGTAACAATGCCTATATTTTCCCGGGGATTGGGCTGGGCGTGATTGCCTCCGGCGCCTCCCGCATTACCGATGAGATGCTGATGTCCGCCAGTGAAACGCTGGCCCAGTACTCGCCGCTGGTGCTTAACGGCGAAGGTCTGGTGTTGCCTGAACTGAAAGACATTCAGACCGTCTCGCGCGCCATTGCGTTTGCCGTCGGGAAGATGGCGCAGCAACAGGGCGTGGCGGTGAAAACCTCCGCCGAAGCGCTGTTGCAGGCTATCGAAGAGAACTTCTGGCAAGCGGAATATCGCGACTATCGTCGTACTTCTATCTGACGAACCGCCCGGCGGCGCCTGCTGCCGGGCCTTCAGGCTTGCGCTGTCTCATCACTTGCGATTACACTTTCGCCATCGATTAACATTCGGATAAATAAAAGGAGGATACTTATGCTGTACTGTGAACGCTTCATCGCTTCACATGCTTTTGGCGATCGCCAGTGCTCAAGCGTTATCGGTATCGTGCTGCGATAACTTCTGCTTGAGCGAAGCTAACTTCTGAATTCCCCTTCTCTCGGGCTTACCGGGTTATCGTCAGCGATGTTTGACGAGGCGTTTTGACGCCTGTAACTCTTGAGTAAGCAACAATGAGCACATTACTAACCGCACAATCCCTGCACGTTGATACGGCGTTCGGCACGCTTTTCGACGATCTGACGTTTACCCTAAAAAAAGGCGATCGCATTGGGCTGATCGGCTACAACGGCTGCGGCAAAAGCACGCTGCTGAAAGTTCTCGACGGTTCGATTGTCCCGACTGGCGGCACTCTGGCGCTGGCGAACCACTGCCATCTTGCGCGTGTCGAACAGCACCTGCCCGACGAGATCCTGCCGCTGACGTTACAGGAAGCCGTTCTGGCACAACTTCCTGAACATGAACGGGCCAGCCAGCTCTGGCAGGTGGAGGCGTTACTCGCGCAAATGGGCTTCAGTGTCCAGGATCTGCAATTAACGGCGCAAACCCTGAGTGGCGGTCAGCATACGCGTTTGTTGCTGGCCCGCGCGCTGATGCGCCAGCCTGATCTGCTGCTGCTTGACGAACCGGGAAACCACCTGGATTTGCCGACGTTACTGTGGCTGGAGCAGTTTTTACAGAACTGGTCCGGCAGTTTTGTGGTGGTGTCCCACGATCCGCAACTGCTGGATGCGATCACAAACGGCACGTGGATCCTGCGCGATCGTACCCTGCACGCCTTTGCATTGCCCTGCAGCGCGGCACGCCAGGCACTGCTTGAGCGCGATGCCAGCGACGCGTTGCGTCATAAGGCGGAACAAAAAGAGATCGATCGCGTCACCGCCAGTGCTAAACGGCTGGCAACCTGGGGCCGGGTGTATGACAACGAAGATCTGTCGCGCAAAGCGAAGCAAATGGAAAAACAGGTGTTACGTCTCAAGGAGGTGCAAACGGATCTGACGGCAGGAAGTCAGTGGTCACTAACATTGCACGGAGACGCGCTACGGGCAGACCGTCTGCTGGAACTGTCGCAGTTGTCGGTCACGCCTGCCCCAGAAGCGCCGACGCTGTTTACCATTGACGGCATCCGCCTGAAAAGTGGTGACCGGGTGGCGATCGTCGGGCGCAACGGTTGCGGTAAATCGTCACTGTTAAAACTGATCTGGCAGCATTATCAGACGGAACTGGCATCAGATTCGCTGCGCCTCCACCCTCGCGTAACGCTGGGCTACTACGATCAGACGCTGCATCAATTACCGGATGACGCGTCGTTGTTTGACGCCCTTGAACCGTTCGCCCCGCAGCCGGATATCCGCAAAATGGCGCTGATTAGCGCGGGATTTCCGTGGATACGCCACGCGCAATTGGTCAGTACGTTAAGCGGCGGCGAGCGTTCTCGTCTGCTGTTTGTCGGCCTGTCGCTGGCGCGTTATAGCCTGCTGATGCTGGATGAACCGACCAACCATCTGGATATGGAAGGTAAAGAGGCGCTGGCACAGACCCTGCAAACCTTTGAAGGCGGCGTGCTGTTGGTCAGTCACGATCGTCAACTCATCAGCCAGAGCTGTAATCGGTTCTGGTTTGTTGACGACGGCGAGCTGAGCGAATGGCACGATCTGGACGCCGTCTATGCCCGTATCCGGCAAACCACGCTGGAACACTCGTCGGCGGTTGTAAAAGAGTACGATCCACTTATCGCGGAGCGCAGCGACGATGACAGTCTGCTGGAAAAGCTGCTGATGCTTGAGCAACGTCTGGCTGAGGATCTGGCCCGTAAACCCAGACACCAGAAGCCGCAGTTGCAAGCTCAGTGGCGTAAAGAGATAGACGACATCACCGCGCGTCTTTAACCCTCAATGCCCGGCAACGCGAAGTTTGCCGGGCAATTTGCGTAGCGCTTTCCAGTATTCATCCCCTCTTCTTTTCTCTTTCTTCATTTCGCCACACAATCGCACACGCGATGGCGAAAATTGTTGCGCCTAACGGAACATAATGCTACTGTTCCTCATGAAGGAACGAGGTGAAATGGATGATCATGAATTTCAGGCACAAGGGATTACGCGACCTGTTTCTTCACGGTAAAACGTCAGGCGTGCTGGCAAAGCACGTCAAACGTTTGCGACACCGCCTCGCCGTGATTGACGCCGCAGGCTGCGTGAACGATATCAACATGCCCGGTTACCGACTGCATCCCCTGAGCGGCGATCGTGATGGCGTCTGGTCAATATCGGTTTCAGGCAACTGGCGTATGACGTTCGAATTCGTCAATGGCGATGCGTACATTCTGGATTACGAGGATTATCACTGATGAAAATGGCGAATCATCCCCGCCCCGGGGATATCATTCAGGAAGCGCTGGACGAACTGAACGTCAGTTTGCGTGAATTTGCCAGAGCAATGGAGATTGCGCCCTCAACCGCCAGCCGGTTACTCACGGGCAAAGCGGCACTCACCCCGGAAATGGCGATCAAACTTTCGGTGGTGATCGGCAGTTCCCCGGAAATGTGGCTGAATCTGCAAAGTACCTGGAGTCTGGCGCAAGCGCAAAAAAGCGTAGACATTTCCCGCCTGCGCCGTCTGGCGGTGCAGTAGCCGCGTTGACAGCCGGACTGGCAAACGCCGTCCGGCAAAATCGCTTATTGCTGTGGGTTTTTCGCTTTCCAGGCATCCCATGCCTGTTTGATTTCCTGCTTCGCGGTCGCCGCGTCGTTAAAGCCGTTCAGCTCTACTTTCTTGCGCCCTTCCGGTAATTCTTTGTAGACGCGGAAGAACGATTCCAGCCGCTGAACCTCAATTTTCGGCAGGTCGGCCAGTTCCTTGATGTCGTCATACGTAGGATCAATTTTGCTGGCAGGAACCGCCACAATTTTGTCATCCTTGTCGCCGCCATCAATCATCTTCAGTACGCCAATTGCACGCAGCTTGATCAGCGTTCCCGGAGCCATCGGGGCGCGGGTGTAAAAAATCACATCCAGCGGATCGCCATCACCTGCCAGCGACTGGGTCAGCGAGCCGTAGTTTGCCGGATAGGCCACCGGCATCGACTGAAAGCGGTCCGCGATGATAAACCCGGTTTTAGCGTCGGTTTCATATTTAATGATCCCGCCAGCCGGGATTTCCGTCACAGCATAAAATTCTTCCGGATTGTTCTCCGGCTGTGGGAACTCGAGGACGTTCTGCGCCTGAACTGACGCGGAAAGAAGTACGCTCACAGCGAGCAATTTCTTGACCAGATGCATTGTCGGTTAACTCTTCGGTTATTTGTGAAGACAACACGTTACGTTTAGCCGATGACAGTCTCATGACGTTTTTATGGCAAAAAAAAGGCGCTACCGGTGTAGCGCCTTTAGCGGTGAAAAAGAGAATTAGTTCAACCCTTCTTCACTCTCTTTTTTCGCATCTGCTTTCTCGATGTCACGGTACCAGCGCGGGTGGTGTTTTTTCGCCCAGCGGCGACTCACCTTCCCTTCAACCATCCCTTTAATCGATCCTTTCACCCAGAATGCCATATACATATGAATGAGGATGGCGTGGATCAGAATGATCCCTGCCGCCGCGTGGATCAGCAGGCTGTAACGCACCACCTGCATCGGGAAGTACTGCGCGAAATACGGACGCCAGATAATCACGCCGGTCACCAACAGCACAAAAATCATGCTCATGATCGACCAGAACATCATCTTCTGCCCGGCGTTATATTTGCCGACATCCGCCACTTTGTGTTCGTTGCCTTTCAGCACTTCGACAATGTTTTTCAACCACGGAAGGTCTTTCTTATCCGGGATGTTGTGGTGGACGAAGCGGACAAACATGAACATCAGCGCGACAAAAATCGCTACGCCAAAGAACGGGTGCAGAATGCGCCCCATCTGCGGCGTACCGAAGGTTTGCGTCAGCCATTGCAGCGTCGGGAAGAAAAATGAAATCCCCGACAGCGCGACCAGGAAGAAGCAAATCACCACCGTCCAGTGACAGGCGCGGTCGATGAACTTCGTGCGCACAATCATTTTCGACTTACTCATGATGGTCCTCCTCGTCATCGTCCACTTCTTTGTTCGGGCCAATACCAATGTAGTGATAGATCAGCCCGGCAAAGGTGGCGATAAATCCGGCGGCCGCCAGTGGCTTCAGCGCCCCTTTCCACAGATTGATAGAGGTGTCGACTTTCGGCTCGTTCGGTAAACCGTGGTAGAGCTCTGGCTGATTCGCGTGATGCAGGACATACATCACATGCGTACCGCCAACGCCCTGCGGGTTATAGACGCCAGCATGTTCGTAGCCGCGTGCTTTTAGCTTCGCGACGCGCTGCTCGCCCATTTCCAGCATCTCTTGTTTGGTGCCGAAATGAATCGCCCCGGTCGGACAGGTTTTGACACAGGCCGGTTCCTGACCCACGCTGACGCGATCGACGCAGAGTGTACATTTATAGACGCGGTTGTCCTCTTTATTGAGGCGCGGAATATTAAACGGACACCCGGCAATGCAGTAGCCGCAGCCAATGCAGTGTTCGGACTGAAAATCGACAATCCCGTTGGCATACTGGATGATCGCACCCGCAGACGGGCAGGCCTTCAGGCAGCCCGGATCCTCACAGTGCATACAGCCGTCTTTACGAATCAGCCATTCCAGTTTGCCGTTCTGCACGGTTTCGCTAAAACGCATCACCGTCCAGGACTTGGCGCTGAGATCGGCGGGGTTGTCGTACACCCCGACGCAATGCCCTACCTCGTCACGGATGTCGTTCCACTCAGAACAAGCCACCTGGCAGGCTTTGCAGCCCACGCAGGAGGAGACGTCAATGAGCTTGGCGACCTCGGCTTTGTAATCACGCGCCTGCGGCGGCGGCGTGATTGCGTTTGTTGCGGACTTTTTGATGATGTCCTGCGTTTCCAAAGACATATGCTCGCCCCCTTACGCCTTCTCGATGTTGACTAAAAACGCTTTGTACTCCGGCGTTTGCGAGTTTGAGTCACCGACGTTTGGCGTCAGGGTGTTGGCGATATAGCCTTTACGCGCCACCCCTTCAAAGCCCCAGTGCAGCGGGATCCCGACGGTTTCAACCTGCTGACCGTTGACGTGCAGCGTACGCAGACGACGTGTGACCACCGCAACCGCACGAATGAATCCGCGCTTGCTGCTTACCTTCACGTAGTCGCCGTTGCCTATGCCTTTGGCGGCGGCCAGCGTTTCGCTGATCTCCACAAACTGTTCCGGCTGCGCGATGGCGTTCAACAGCGCGTGCTTGGTCCAGGTGTGGAAGTGCTCGGTCAGACGATAGGTCGTTCCGACATACGGGAACGCGTCCTTCTTCCCTAAGCGCAGCACGTCATCTTCATAGATGCGCACGACCGGGCTGGACACCACGTTCGGATGCAGCGGGTTAGTACCCAGCGGCGTTTCCATCGGTTCGTAGTGTTCCGGGAATGGACCTTCCGCCAGTTTATCAAGGGCAAACAGACGGCCGAGACCTTCCGGTTGCATGATAAACGGCCCGGTGGCGCTGCCCGGAGGCGCGGTGTTGAAGTCCGGGATATCGTTACCCGTCCATTTCGCCCCGTCCCACTGGATCAGCATGCGTTTCGCATCCCACGGTTTACCGTTGATATCCGCGGAGGCGCGGTTATACAGCACGCGACGGTTCAGCGGCCATGCCCATGCCCAACCCAGTGTATTGCCCAGCCCTGACGGATCGGCATTATCGCGGTTGGCCATCTGGTTGCCTTTCTCCGTCCAGCTACCGGTGTAGATCCAGCAGGAAGACGAGGTCGTACCGTCGTCACGCAGTTGCGCGAAGCTGGTGAGCAGTTGCCCTTTCTTCGCAATCAGAACACCGTTGGCGTCGTAGAGATCGGCCAGCGCATAACCGTTGTTCTCTTTCGCGACCTCTTCTGACTCTGGATGGTCCGGCTGTTTGTAGTCCCAGCGCATTTTCAGTAGCGGTTCTACGCCTTTCCCGCCCTCTGTGCGATACATCTCGCGCAGACGATGGAAAAGCCCGGCCAGAATTTCGCCGTCGTTACGCGCTTCACCCGGCGCATCCTGCCCTTTCCAGTGCCACTGCAACCAGCGTCCGGAGTTGGCAATGGAGCCATCTTCTTCGGCAAAACAGGTGGACGGCAGGCGGAACACTTCCGTCTGAATCGACGCCGGATCGACATCGTTCGACTCGCCGTGGTTCTGCCAGAAGGTTGAGGTTTCGGTCACCAGCGGATCGATCACCACCATATACTTCAGCTTGCTCAGGCTGCGAACCACTTTGTTTTTGTCCGGGAAGGACGCCACCGGGTTAAAGCCCTGACAGATGTAGCCGGTGACTTTCCCGCTATCCATCATGTTGAAGTATTTAATGACGTCGTAGGCCTGATCCCATTTCGGCAACCAGTCAAAGCCCCAGTCATTCTCTTTCTGCGCATCATCGCCGTAGAACGCTTTCATCAGGCTGACGGCAAACTTCGGATAGTTGCTCCAGTAGTTCACCTGGTCCGCTAACGTGGCTTTTGGCGTGTTAGCGTTCAGCCAGGTCTGCCAGTCGCTCTGCTTTTCCGACGGCAGCGTCAGATAACCAGGCAGACTGGTTGAAAGCAGTCCGAGGTCGGTCAGTCCCTGAATATTGGAGTGACCACGCAGGGCGTTCACGCCGCCGCCGGCCATCCCCATGTTGCCGAGCAGCAACTGGATCATCGCCATCGTACGGATGTTCTGCGCCCCAACCGTATGTTGAGTCCAGCCCAGCGCATACAGGAATGTGGTGGTACGATCCGCCGCACTGGTGGAGGCCAGCACGTCACATACTTTCAGGAAGTCAGCCTTCGGCGTCCCGCAGATGTTCTCGACGACGTCCGGCGTGTAGCGGGAAACGTGCTGTTTCAGCAGATTCCATACGCAACGAGGATGCGTCAGAGTTTCATCGCGTTTGGCATAGCCGTTTTCATCGAACTGGTAGTTCCAGGACGACTTATCGTACTGCCGTTTTTTCGCGTCATAACCGCTGAATAAACCGTCATCAAAGGTAAAATCATCCCGCACCAGCAGGCTGGCGTTGGTGTAATGTCTGACGTATTCGGCATTAATCTTGTTATTTTCAATCAGATACCGCAGCACACCGGACAGGAACGTAATGTCCGTGCCGGAGCGAATCGGCGCATAAATATCAGCAACCGAGGCGGTACGAGTAAAACGGGGATCGACAACAATCAGCGTGGCGTCATTGTTGTTCTTCGCTTCCATCGCCCAGCGGAAACCCACTGGATGGGCTTCAGCGGCGTTACCGCCCATCACCATCACGACGTTTGCGTTTTTGATATCAACCCAGTGGTTGGTCATCGCACCGCGACCAAATGTTGGAGCAAGACTTGCTACCGTTGGTCCGTGTCAGACGCGCGCCTGGTTGTCTACTGCCAGCATGCCGAGTGAGCGCACAAATTTTTGCGTCAGCATGCCGGTTTCATTACTGGCCGCGGAGGCGCAGAGCATCCCCGTGGAAAGCCAGCGGTTTACCGTGACGCCCTGTTCGTTTTTCTCGATAAAGTTGGCGTCGCGGTCGGCTTTCATCAGTTTTGCAATGCGGGTCAGTGCATCATCCCAGCTAATGCGTTGCCATTTGTCGGAGCCTGGTGCGCGATATTCCGGGTAGCGCAGACGGTTTTCGCTATGGATGTAATCCAGCAGACCGGCGCCCTTCGGACACAATGCGCCACGGCTTACCGGATGATCCGGATCCCCTTCGATATGATAAAGCGCTTCTTTGGCGTTTTTTGCTCCATCTCCCAGGCTATACATTAATAGCCCGCAACCTACGGAACAGTATGTGCAGGTGTTTCGGATCTCTTTCGCGCGCAACAGCTTATAATTTCGCGATTGAGCCAGTGCCATTTTGGGGGTAAATCCCAGCGCAGCAACCGTTGTTCCAGCCATACCGCCCGCGCAGATTTTAAAAAACTTTCTGCGGCTGACGTTCATTGCTTTCCCTCTTTTTCCAGAGTTGTCATGTCGCCGTGGAAACTAACAGCAATACCCATATTTTTTTTGAGTCAAATCAATAACGAAACGGTTCCGCTACTAAATAGTCCCAATTGTCGGTTTTATATACCACTAAGGTGGTAAGCCCTCTCAGTATTCGCCTGGATAATTTCGCTAAAAAAGTGCTATATATTTCAACTTCTTTTTAGATAGGCATGGGAAACGGCAAACAGAATGACGAAACAAAAAGCAACGCTGATTGGACTTATTGCGATTGTGCTGTGGAGCACAATGGTAGGTCTGATTCGCGGCGTCAGTGAAGGACTTGGGCCAGTCGGCGGTGCGGCGGCAATCTATTCATTAAGTGGACTGCTGCTGATATTTACCGTGGGGTTTCCCAATATCCGTCGTTTTCCTGTTGGTTATTTAATCGCCGGTAGCGTGCTGTTTGTCAGTTATGAAATATGTCTGGCGTTATCGTTGGGCTATGCCGCCACACGTCATCAGGCGATTGAGGTCGGTATGGTCAATTATTTATGGCCAAGTCTGACTATTTTATTCGCGATTCTGTTTAATGGTCAAAAAACCACCTGGATAATCGTTCCTGGACTACTGCTCGCGATAACCGGTATTTGTTGGGTGCTGGGTGGCGAAAACGGCCTGAATCCTGGGGAAATTATCAGCAATATCACCAGCAGTCCATTGAGCTATTTTCTCGCCTTTCTCGGGGCTTTTATCTGGGCGACCTACTGTACCGTAACCAATAAATATGCGCGTGGATTTAATGGCATCACGGTTTTCGTTTTACTGACCGCACTCAGTTTGTGGGTTCACTATTTTTTGACGCCACAACCTGAAATGGAGTTCAGTACGCCGGTCATCATTAAACTGGTCTCTGCCGCCCTGACGCTGGGTTTTGCCTATGCGGCCTGGAACGTGGGAATTTTGCACGGCAACGTCACCATCATGGCGGTAGGCTCGTATTTCACACCGGTGCTGTCATCTGCGCTGGCAGCCGTGCTGCTGAGCGCCCCGCTATCGTTCTCTTTCTGGCAGGGTGCCATTATGGTTTGCATCGGTTCTCTGCTGTGCTGGTGGGCCACACGCCGCGCGTAACGCTCTCCCGGGTCGGTACGCTTTCTGGCCCGGACTTTGCTTTCGCGCGACAAATCGTCACCAGCCCATTCTTAGGATATTCATCTTTTGTTAGAAAATTCTTATTTGATTTTTTCTGACCACTCAACCATACCTTTATTAATCTTCAGAATCGGTTTTATTTATTTCATCTCTAATAAGAGCATTAAGTCTTTAAACTTATGTTAAATTTATGATAACAAGACGCTAATAAATCAGAGGTTTACATTGTTTAACAATTATTAACCTGTATATAGTACACACTGATAACTAACTCAGCTAATAACCAATAAGCCGTATATAATTCCCTGCGAAAATATTGCATAAAAGGTTATTTCTAAGAATTTCCGCGTCTCAGATTTACCTTAAGGCGATCTGGATCACACAAATAGAAATAATCTGCAATTACATGAAACTTATTATTGAATTGATACTGCTGCGTAATTTAAAAATAGTTTGCCATTGAGGAAAAGCTTCGATCGACAATGGTTCAGGAATCACACCAAGAAAATTATAAGGATTGTTAACAATGAAACTTAAATTAGTTGCAGTGGCAGTGACTAGCCTGTTGGCAGCAGGCGTCGTGAATGCGGCAGAAGTGTATAACAAAGACGGCAACAAACTGGATCTGTACGGTAAAGTTACCGCTCTGCACTACTTCTCCGACAATGACGGCGATGATGGCGACAAAACTTATGCACGTCTGGGTTTCAAAGGCGAAACGCAGATTAATGACCAACTGACCGGTTTCGGCCAGTGGGAATATGAATTCAAAGGCAACAACGCTGAATCAGATGGCGCCAAAGGCAACAAAACTCGTCTGGCATTTGCTGGTCTGAAATTTGCTGAATTCGGTTCTTTCGATTATGGCCGTAACTACGGCGTTGCTTACGATGTTGGCGCATGGACCGACGTTCTGCCTGAGTTCGGTGGTGACACCTGGACCCAGACTGACAACTTCATGACTGCTCGTACAACTGGCGTTGCGACCTACCGTAACACCGACTTCTTCGGTCTGGTTGAAGGCTGGAACTTTGCTCTGCAGTATCAGGGTAAAAACGATCGCGGCGACGAAGTTAAAGCGAACGGTGATGGCTTCGGTCTGTCTACCAGCTATGAGTACGAAGGTTTTGCAGCAAGCGCCGCTTATGCGAAATCTGACCGTACTGACGACCAGGTTGCCTACGGTAACAACAGTCTGAATGCTTCCGGCGACAACGCTGAAGTGTGGGCTGCTGGTCTGAAATATGATGCGAACAACATCTATCTGGCAACCACCTACTCTGAAACTCGCAACATGACTCCGTTCGGTGATGATCATATCGCGAACAAAACTCAGAACTTTGAAGTTGTTGCTCAGTACCAGTTCGACTTCGGTCTGCGTCCGTCCCTGGCTTACCTGAAATCCAAAGCTAAAGACCTGGGTGCATGGGGCGATCAGGATGTGGTTGAGTACATTGATGTTGGCGCAACCTACTACTTCAACAAAAATATGTCTACCTATGTTGATTACAAAATCAACCTGATCGACGAAAGCAACTTTACTCGTGCTGCTGGTGTAGGCACTGACGACATCGTTGCCGTTGGCCTGACCTATCAGTTCTAATTTTTTAGAATTGAGCTGTACAAAAGCCAGCCCACGATGGGCTGGTTTTTTTTCCCCGACGTTGAACCGGTCATAAGGAGAATGCCGTGCAAACCTACACAGGACGTTGCCTCTGCGGGCAGAGCCATTTTACCGTCGATGTCGAATCCCTCGACGTCTATGCCTGTCATTGTACGATATGCCAGAAATGGTCCGGTGGTATCGCCATGTATCTGGAAGCCTGTGGGCAACCGATGATAGATCCCGAAGCATCCGACCCGGCACATTTTGCGTCGTCACCACGCGGCGAACGGTATTTTTGCTCCGGCTGTGGATGTCCGCTGTGGATCAAGTTGACCGATACTGAGCGCTACTTCATTCCCTGGACGTTGCTCGAATTCAACGAGGTCGATCGCCGTCGTCTGATCCTCGCCGCTGAGATTTATACCGAAACGCAACCCGCGTTCTGGCGGCTCACGGGTCAGTACGCGCGTCTGAGCGGGAAGGAAGTTGAAGAACTGGATAACCGCTGCCAGTTCACCCACTGAGTTATTCGCGTGTGGCCTTCGCCAGACTAAACCACATGCCCACAGCCAGCAGAATCAGCATGCTTCCGGCACTGCTTAATGCCACGCTATGCGACCAGGTAAAAGCCTGCTTCGCGGCCAGCAGGACAGGATCCGCCAATGTCGCAGGAAGTGTCTGCGCCAGTTGTACCGCTTCTCCCATCGAGGACGACGCGCGCGCTACCTCCCCGGCGTTCAGACCGTCAGGCAGCGTAATCGACGCAGAGAAGCTGCGGCTGAGCAACAGACCAAAGATAGCAATCCCCAGTCCCGCCCCCAGCTCATAGGCCATCGTTTCGATCGCCCCGGCCGCTGCCGCTTTCTCGGCGGGTGCCGCCGCCATAATTGCCGCCGTTGAGGCCAGCAGTGCGCTGGAAGCACTGAATCCCAGTAGCGCCATTAATATCCAGGCCTGGATTTGCTGAGTACTGAAATCCGTTGCCGCCAGACCATAGAAACTCAGCGCGCATAGCGCCATTCCGCCAGTGGCCACTTTCCGCAGCCCCAGTCGTGATACCAGCATCCCGGCAATCGGACCGCTAAATCCGCTGGCCAGCATCACTGGCAGCATAAACAATCCTGCCTGATATGGCGTTAAGCCATGAACAAACTGCAGCTCCTGCGCCATTAACAGCTCAAAACCGACCAGCGTAATCATCGCCGTCATCGCCATCACCACGCCGCTTAAGATAATGCGATGGGTGAACAGGCGCATATCAATCATGGGACGACTCGCCGCCAGTTGAATGCGGACAAACTGCGCCAACAACAGTGCGCCGCTCACCAGCGCCAGCGCGATAACGCCGGTGGCGATGTGCCCTTTCAGTGCCGTTTTCGCGCTGTAAACCAGCAGCAGAATCGCGACAATCAGCATAATGGCATGTCCCAGATTGAGCGGCTGATCGCGGCGTCCGGCCTGACGCGGAACATAGCGCGCGGTGAGCGCCACCACGACAAGAACAATCGGCACATTAATTAAGAACACCGAGCCCCAGTAGAAGTGCTCAAGCAGCATGCCGCCCACCAGTGGACCAAATGCCGCCCCGCCTGAACCCACCGCAGCCCAGACGCCAAGCGCCATGTTGCGGTGGCGTGCTTGCGAGAAGGTGGCGCGGATCCCGGCCAGCGTCGCCGGCACGATCATCGCCGCGCCAATCGCCAGAATGGCCCGAGTGGCGATCAGCCAACTGGCGGTGTGGGCAAAGGCCGCAGCCAGTGAGGCGAGACCGAACAGCGCCCCGCCGAGAATCAGCAGGCGTTTAAAACCGATGCGATCGCCGAGCGCCCCCATCGGCAGTACCATCCCTGCCATCACCAGCGAGTAAATATCAATGATCCACAACAGTTCGTTGCCACTGGCACCCAGCGTCATACTCAGCGTGGGTGCGGCAACGTGCAGCACCGTTGCATCAATCGCAACAGGAATGTAGACCAGCACAATAATCACTAACGTTAACCACTGACGAAACATAAAACTCCCTACAAAAACAAACTGGACACATGTCCAGCTTTGCCGATCCTACGGAAAATTGAACGTATGTCCAACTTTTTGTTCAGCTACGTGATTATCAACAATGAGCGTGATTGAATTTGGGAAGGTCTGCTCCGCCCGTAATTGAACATCTGTCCAGCTTATTGATACACTGCCTCTCCGGGATGAATGGAGGTGGTATGAGCTATCTGAATAAAGATGAACGCCGCGAAGTGATTTTGCAGGCAGCCATGCGCGTGGCGCTTGAAGATGGCTTTTCGGCCATGACCGTCCGGCGGATTGCCACAGAAGCAAAAGTGGCAACCGGACAAGTCCACCACCATTTCACCTCTTCCGGAGAACTGAAATCGCAGGCTTTTGTTCGTCTGATTCGCACCCTGCTGGATGCAGAGCTGGTCGCGGAAGATGCCAGCTGGCGCACACGTTTGCACGCCACGCTGGGCAGTGATGACCGCGGATTCGAGCCCTATATCAAGCTCTGGCGCGAAGCACAGATCCTTGCGGATAAAGACCCGGAAATCAAAAGCGCCTATCTCCTCACCATGCGCATGTGGCATGAAGAGACGGTCGCCATTATCGAAAACGGGCTCGCTGCCGGTGAGTTTACTACCGCCTCCGCAGCTGCAGACATTGCCTGGCGTCTGATCGCGCTGGTGTGCGGCCTTGATGGCATGTACGTTCTCGGCATTCAGGAGATGGCCGATCCGGCGTTTGATCGCCATCTGGATCATATGATTACGCTGGAGCTTTTTTCCTGAACGAATGAATGTTAAGCGCTTGCACTTTTTTATTTACATTTGGTAACACTTAAGCAACCTGTTATTCCCCCTTCACTCCGCGTGGTTGCGCATTCTTATCTATCCTTTCATCAATATTCCTAAAAGCATCAATAAATTCTAAAAAGGGCTTATAGCGCCCTTTGTGCAGACTATTTCTTATTTTTCATGAACGACATGTGCATGTGAGGGGTAATATGGCACGACAAAATGAGAAAAATAATCGTTATCTTTTAAGTGACTGGAAGCCGGAAAATCCCGCATTTTGGGAGAATAAAGGAAAACACATAGCACGAAGAAACCTTTGTATATCAGTCGCTTGCCTATTGCTTGCCTTCTGTGTCTGGATGTTGTTCAGCGCCGTCGCCGTTAATCTCAATAAAATCGGTTTTAATTTCACTACCGATCAACTCTTTTTATTAACCGCATTACCTTCACTTTCTGGTGCAATATTACGCGTTCCCTACTCCTTTATGGTACCCCTATTTGGCGGACGTCGCTGGACGGTTTTTAGTACCGCAATCCTGATTATTCCTTGCGTCTGGCTCGGCTTTGCGGTGCAAAATACCACCACTCCTTTCGAGGTATTTATCGTCATCGCGCTGCTGTGCGGTTTTGCTGGCGCAAACTTTGCGTCCAGCATGGGTAACATCAGCTTCTTTTTCCCAAAAGCGAAGCAAGGCAGCGCGCTGGGGGTGAACGGAGGGCTGGGTAATCTGGGCGTCAGCGTGATGCAACTCGTCGCGCCGCTGGTGATCTTTCTGCCGATCTTCGCCTTCCTCGGCGTTCAGGGCATACCGCAACCCGATGGGTCACTGCTCTCACTGGCAAACGCCGCCTGGATCTGGGTGCCACTGCTGGCGATTGCCACGATTGCCGCCTGGCTGGGCACTAATGACATCGCCAGCTCTAAAGCCTCTATCGCCTCTCAGTTACCGGTGCTCAAGCGCTTACACCTCTGGCTGTTGAGCCTGCTCTATCTGGCCACATTCGGATCGTTTATCGGCTTTTCCGCGGGCTTTGCCATGCTGGCGAAGACGCAGTTCCCCGACGTGAATATCCTCAATCTGGCGTTTTTTGGCCCGTTTATCGGCGCGCTGGCGCGTTCTGCGGGCGGCGTCATCTCCGATAAGTTCGGCGGCGTCCGGGTGACGCTGATTAACTTCATTTTTATGGCCCTGTTCTCGGCCCTGCTGTTCCTGACCCTGCCCGGCTCGGGTTCCGGCAGCTTTATCGCCTTCTATCTGGTCTTTATGGGGCTGTTCCTGACCGCCGGTCTGGGCAGCGGCTCTACCTTCCAGATGATCGCCGTCATCTTCCGCCAGCTCACCATGTACAAGGTGAAACTGCGTGGTGGAAGCGACGAACAGGCCCAGCGTGAAGCGGTGACCGACACCGCCGCCGCGCTGGGCTTTATTTCCGCTATTGGCGCCGTCGGCGGTTTTTTCATTCCTAAAGCCTTCGGCAGTTCGCTGGCGATGACCGGTTCTCCCGTCGGCGCCATGAAAATCTTTCTGGTGTTTTACATCGTCTGCGTGCTGGTGACCTGGCTGGTCTATGGCCGCCGTAAACCGAAGCAAAAATAACAACATATTCACCGATGTTTTGTAGGCCGGGTAAGGCGCTTGCGCCTCTATCCGGCAAGAGTTTACGCCTGATGGCGACGCCGAGGCGTCTTATCAGACCTACAGGACTTATCCGGCCTACAAGACCCTATGGAGCAGGAGAAATGTCATGAGTAAACTGTTGGATCGCTTCCGTTACTTTAAACAAAAGGGTGACACCTTTGCTGACGGTCACGGCCAGGTGATGCATACCAACCGGGACTGGGAAGACAGCTACCGTCAGCGCTGGCAGTTTGACAAGATTGTCCGTTCCACCCACGGGGTGAACTGTACCGGCTCCTGTAGCTGGAAAATCTACGTCAAAAATGGTCTGGTGACCTGGGAAACCCAGCAGACCGATTATCCGCGGACACGTCCGGATCTGCCTAACCATGAACCGCGCGGCTGCCCGCGTGGCGCCAGCTACTCCTGGTATCTGTACAGCGCCAACCGCCTGAAATACCCGCTGGTACGTAAGCGTCTGATCGAACTGTGGCGCGACGCGCTGTCCATCCATGCCGATCCGGTGCTGGCGTGGGAGTCGATCATGAACGACCCGCTAAAGTGCCAGAGCTACAAACAGGTACGTGGGCACGGTGGATTCATCCGCTCCAACTGGAAAGAGCTTAACCAGTTAATCGCCGCCGCCAACGTCTGGACAGTGAAAACCTATGGGCCGGACCGCGTTGCCGGCTTCTCGCCGATCCCGGCAATGTCGATGGTCTCCTATGCCGCAGGTACCCGTTATCTTTCCCTGCTCGGCGGTACCTGTCTGAGTTTTTACGACTGGTACTGCGACTTACCGCCCGCGTCACCGATGACCTGGGGCGAACAGACTGATGTGCCGGAATCGGCCGACTGGTACAACTCCAGCTATATCATCGCCTGGGGCTCCAACGTGCCGCAAACGCGGACGCCGGATGCGCACTTCTTTACCGAAGTCCGTTACAAAGGCACCAAAACGGTCGCCATTACCCCTGACTTCTCTGAAGTCGCCAAGCTAAGCGATCAGTGGCTGGCGCCAAAACAAGGCACCGACAGCGCGCTGGCGATGGCAATGGGCCATGTGATCTTAAAAGAGTTCCACCTCGACAATCCCAGCGACTACTTCCTTAACTATTGCCGTCGCTATACCGATATGCCGATGCTGGTATTGCTGGATGCCCGCGAGGACGGCAGCTATGTGCCAGGACGAATGATGCGTGCCTCGGATCTGGTTGATGGTCTGGGTGAAAGTAACAATCCGGAGTGGAAAACCGTCGCCTGCAACAGCGCCGGTGAACTGGTGGTGCCTAACGGCTCGATCGGTTTCCGCTGGGGCGAAAAAGGCAAATGGAACCTTGAGTCGCTGGCGGCGGAAACGGAAACCGAGCTGACGCTGTCATTGCTCGGTCAACACGATGAGGTGCTGGGCGTCGCCTTCCCCTATTTTGGCGGCAACGAAAACCCGCATTTTCGCAGCGTGAAGCAGGAGCCGGTGCTGGTGCGCCAACTGCCGGTGAAGCAACTGACGCTTGCCGATGGCAGCCGTTGTCCGGTGGTCAGCGTCTACGATCTGGTGCTGGCAAACTACGGCCTCGATCGCGGTCTGGATGACGCGTACGGTGCGAAGGACTATTCCGAGGTCAAAGCCTACACCCCGGCTTGGGCGGAACAGATCACCGGCGTGCCGCGTTTCCAGATTGAAACCATCGCCCGTGAGTTCGCCGATACCGCGCATAAAACTCACGGACGTTCGATGATTATCCTTGGTGCCGGTGTCAACCACTGGTATCACATGGATATGAATTACCGGGGAATGATCAACATCCTCGTGTTCTGCGGCTGTGTCGGACAGAGCGGCGGCGGCTGGGCGCACTATGTCGGCCAGGAAAAACTGCGTCCGCAAACCGGCTGGCTGCCGCTGGCTTTTGCGCTGGACTGGAACCGTCCGCCACGCCAGATGAACAGCACCTCGTTTTTCTACAATCACGCCAGCCAGTGGCGTTATGAAAAACTAACCGCCCAGGAACTGCTCTCGCCGCTAGCGGATGCTTCGAAATTCACCGGCCATCTGATCGATTTCAACGTGCGTGCCGAGCGCATGGGCTGGCTGCCTTCTGCGCCGCAGCTCAACCTCAACCCGCTGACGGTGAAAGCCAGCGCCGAAAAGGCCGGATTATCGCCTGCGGAGTACACCATTCAGGCGTTGAAATCCGGCGATATTCGTTTTGCCTGCGAACAGCCCGACAGCGGTAAGAACCATCCGCGTAACCTGTTTGTCTGGCGCTCTAACCTCCTTGGTTCTTCCGGTAAAGGCCATGAGTACATGCTCAAATATTTACTGGGAACAGAGAGCGGCATTCAGGGGGAAGCGCTGGGTTCCAGTGAAGGCATTAAACCGGAAGAGGTGGAATGGCAGTCAGCGGCGATCGAAGGCAAGCTCGACCTGCTGGTGACGCTCGACTTCCGTATGTCGAGTACCTGTCTGTTCTCCGACATTGTTCTTCCCACTGCCACCTGGTATGAAAAAGACGACATGAATACTTCGGATATGCATCCGTTTATTCACCCGCTGTCTGCGGCGGTGGATCCGGCGTGGGAATCAAAAAGCGACTGGGAAATCTACAAAGGCATCGCCAGGGTGTTCTCTGAGGTCTGTGTCGGCCATCTGGGACAAGAAACCGACGTGGTGCTGCAACCGCTGCAGCACGATTCACCGGCAGAACTTTCGCAGCCGTTCGACATTCAGGACTGGCGTAAAGGGGAATGCGATTTAATCCCCGGTAAAACCGCGCCGAACATCGCCGTGGTGGAACGCGATTATCCCGCGACGTACGAGCGTTTTACCTCGCTCGGACCGTTGATGGACAAGTTGGGTAACGGCGGTAAAGGGATCTCGTGGAACACCCAGACGGAGGTCGATTTCCTCGGCAAGCTCAACTACACCAAGCGCGAAGGCCCGGCGAAAGGCCGTCCGCTGATTGAAACTGCACTGGACGCGTCGGAAGTGATCCTCGCCCTCGCCCCGGAAACCAACGGTCAGGTCGCCGTGAAAGCGTGGGAAGCGCTCGGCGCGATGACTGGTCGTGAACATACGCATCTGGCGCTCAACAAAGAAGACGAGAAGATTCGCTTCCGCGATATCCAGGCGCAGCCGCGCAAAATCATCTCCAGCCCGACCTGGTCCGGTCTGGAAAGCGAGCATGTCTCCTATAACGCGGGCTATACCAACGTCCATGAGCTGATCCCGTGGCGCACGCTCTCTGGTCGTCAACAGCTGTATCAGGACCATCAATGGATGCGGGCGTTCGGCGAAAGCCTCGTGGCTTATCGTCCGCCGATTGATACCCGTAGCGTCAGCGAAATGCGGGAAATTCCGCCTAACGGTTTCCCGGAAAAAGCACTGAACTTCCTGACGCCGCACCAGAAATGGGGCATTCACTCCACCTACAGCGAAAACCTGCTGATGCTCACGCTGTCGCGCGGCGGGCCGATTGTCTGGATCAGTGAAACGGATGCCAAAGAGCTGGGCATTGAGGATAACGACTGGATCGAAGCCTTCAACGCCAACGGCGCCCTCACCGCCCGTGCGGTGGTGAGTCAACGCGTGCCGCCCGGCATGACGATGATGTACCACGCGCAGGAACGCATCATGAATATCCCCGGTTCGGAAGTCACCGGGATGCGCGGCGGGATCCACAACTCCGTCACCCGCGTGTGCCCGAAACCGACCCACATGATTGGCGGCTATGCGCAGCTTGCTTACGGCTTTAACTATTACGGTACCGTCGGCTCCAACCGCGACGAGTTCATCATGATTAGAAAAATGAAAAACATTGACTGGCTGGATGATGAAGGTCGGGATCAGGTACAGGAGGCGAAAAAATGAAGATACGCTCACAGGTTGGCATGGTACTGAACCTCGATAAATGCATTGGCTGCCACACCTGCTCCGTCACCTGTAAAAACGTCTGGACCGGACGTGAAGGGATGGAGTACGCGTGGTTTAACAACGTCGAGACGAAACCCGGCATCGGTTATCCAAAAAACTGGGAAGACCAGGAGGAATGGCAAGGCGGCTGGGTTCGTGACGTTAACGGTAAAATCCGACCGCGTCTGGGCGGCAAAATGGGTGTTATCACCAAAATCTTCGCTAACCCGGTCATTCCGCAAATCGATGATTACTACGAGCCGTTCACCTACGACTATCAGCATCTGCACAGCGCGCCAGAAGGCAAACATCAACCTACCGCCCGTCCCCGTTCGCTGATTGACGGCAAGCGGATGGATAAAATCATCTGGGGGCCGAACTGGGAAGAGCTGCTTGGCGGCGAATTCGAAAAGCGCGCGCGAGACCGTAACTTCGACAAGATCCAGAAGGAGATGTACGGCCAGTTTGAAAACACCTTCATGATGTATCTGCCGCGCCTGTGCGAACACTGCCTGAACCCAAGCTGTGTCGCCACCTGCCCGAGCGGCGCCATCTATAAGCGTGAAGAAGACGGCATTGTGCTGATCGATCAGGATAAATGCCGCGGCTGGCGTCTGTGCATCAGCGGCTGTCCGTACAAAAAAATCTACTTCAACTGGAAAAGCGGCAAATCCGAAAAATGCATTTTCTGTTATCCGCGTATTGAATCTGGTCAGCCGACCGTCTGTTCCGAAACCTGCGTCGGGCGCATCCGCTATCTCGGCGTGCTGCTCTACGATGCGGACCGTATTGAAGAAGCGGCCAGCACCGAGCATGAAACCGATCTGTATGAGCGTCAGTGCGACGTGTTTCTGAATCCGCATGACCCGGCGGTGATTGAAGAAGCGCTGAAACAGGGCATTCCACAGAACGTGATCGACGCGGCGCAGCGTTCGCCGGTCTACAAAATGGCGATGGACTGGAAGCTGGCGCTGCCGCTGCATCCGGAATACCGCACTCTGCCTATGGTCTGGTATGTACCGCCGCTGTCGCCGATTCAGTCTTACGCCGATGCGGGCGGACTGCCGAAAAGCGACGGCGTGCTGCCGGCAATCGAAAGCCTGCGTATCCCGGTGCAGTACCTCGCCAATATGCTGAGCGCTGGCGACACCGGCCCGGTGCTGCGCGCGCTGAAACGCATGATGGCGATGCGTCATTATATGCGCTCGCAGACCGTGGAAGGCGTCACCGATACCCGCGCGGTTGACGAAGTCGGGCTGACCGTAGAACAGATTGAAGAGATGTATCGCTACCTGGCGATTGCCAACTACGAAGACCGTTTTGTCATTCCGACCAGCCACCGCGAAATGGCGCGTGACGCCTTCCCTGAGCGCAACGGTTGCGGCTTCTCTTTCGGCGACGGGTGCCACGGTTCCGATACCAAATTCAACCTGTTCAACAGTAGCCGCATTGACGCTATCAACATCACCGAAGTACGTGATAAGGCGGAGGGGGAATAATGCAAATCCTCAAGGTGATTGGCCTGCTGATGGAGTATCCGGATGAGCTGCTGTGGGAGTGTAAAGATGACGCGCTGGCGCTGGTGAGACACGAGGCACCGATGCTCAACGACTTCACCGACGCCCTGCTCAGCGCGCCGTTGCTCGATAAACAGGCCGAATGGTGCGAAGTGTTTGACCGTGGGCGCGCCACCTCGCTGCTGCTGTTCGAGCACGTGCATGCGGAATCGCGCGATCGCGGCCAGGCGATGGTCGATTTGCTGGCGCAGTACGAGAAGGTCGGGCTACAGCTTGATTGTCGCGAACTGCCGGACCATCTGCCGCTGTATCTGGAATACCTGAGCGTACTGCCGGAAGCGGAAGCGCGCGAAGGTTTGCAGAACGTTGCGCCGATTCTGGCCCTGCTGGGCGGACGCTTAAAGCAGCGCGACACGCCGTGGTATCAACTGTTCGATGCCCTGCTTTTCCTGGCGGGCAGTCCGCTGTCGAGTGACAGCGTCACAAAACAGGTAGACACCGAGGCCCGTGACGATACCCGCCAGGCGCTGGATGCCGTCTGGGAAGAGGAACAGGTGAAATTTATCGAAGATAACGCCACGGCCTGTGACAGTTCGCCGTTACAGCAATATCAACGACGCTTTAGCCAGGACGTGGCGCCGCAGTACGTCGACGTCAGCGCGGGAGGCCCGAAATGATACAGTTCCTGAACGTCTTTTTTTACGACATCTACCCCTATCTCTGCGGGACGGTGTTTATCCTTGGCAGTTGGCTGCGCTATGACTACGGGCAGTACACCTGGCGGGCGTCCTCCAGTCAGATGCTGGACAAGCGCGGGATGGTTCTGTGGTCGAATCTGTTCCACATCGGCATTCTGGGGATCTTCTTTGGTCACCTGTTCGGGATGTTAACCCCACACTGGATGTACGCCTGGTTCCTGCCGGTTGCGGTGAAACAACAGATGGCAATGATTGCCGGCGGGATCTGCGGCGTACTGACGCTGGTCGGCGGTGCGGGATTGCTGGTGCGTCGTCTGACTAACTCTCGCGTCCGGGCCACCTCATCCACGGCAGATATCCTGATTCTCTGCATTCTGCTGATTCAGTGCATTCTGGGCTTAAGCACAATACCCTTCTCCGCACAGCACCCGGACGGCAGTGAAATGCTGAAACTGGTGGAATGGGCACAGTCGGTTGTCACCTTCCGTGGCGGCGCCTCAGCCCACCTCGACGGCGTGGCGTTTATCTTCCGCGTGCATCTGGTGCTGGGAATGACCATCTTCCTGATCTTCCCGTTCACCCGTCTGGTTCACGTCTGGAGCGCGCCATTTGAGTACTTCAGTCGTCGCTACCAGATCGTTCGTTCTCGTCGCTAGCCTCCTTGCCCGGTCGCGGAAAACGCACCGGGCCATTTCTTAAATCCCTGGAATTTCTGTTTAAGACAGTGATCTTTACCACCTGATTCAGAGCAATCTTCCAGACATAATCTTAAATCCCATACATTAATCCAGTGATTTTCATCTTCGTAGACAGGTTTCTTATCACGCTGAATTAAAACCATTTCATTTGTCATCACATCACGGCAATAAGAAAATTGTCAGGAAATTTTATTTATTCATTTGTTTTTAATTGCGTCAATTATCGACCCTGTCGAATCCTCCCTGTCATTATTCACTTTGCAATAAATAAAATGGAAATGAAGTTATTAAGAAAGAAACCTGGATGGGTTTCTTTGCTAATAGTCACTTAAGGATATGGATGTATTTGATGAATATTCGACCAACATCACCCGGATTAAAACCCAAAAAAATCGCAATGGCGTTAAGTATTTTGTTAGCGACAACGCCACTTTCAGCCTTTGCCGCCCCGACTGCATATAAAATCGACGGTAATACCCCCTCAAGCGAGCGTACGGTAAACATCAAAGCCGGCGATGAGGTTTCAAGAATCGATATCAACGTTGCCGACGGTCTCGTCAATTTTGCTGACAACATCACGATGAACAGTGCTGGCGTCATTAACACAATTGGCTCACCTATCATCCAGTTCGCTTATCTGACCGCAGGTGAGTTGAACCTCGGTAACCACTTTACCCTCAATTTCAGTCCCGCCACCGGTGATAACGTTCAGTCCACAAACGGCATTGCGCTTTACGGCACAGGTAAGTTAAATGTTGAGAATTTTACATTTAATAATACTAACGACTTTTATGAAGCTGATGCCTTATATGTCGGCGAGAATGCGCAAGCCAATCTGAAAGGTTTAACGACTATTCGTGGGGGCGGTATCAGTGCGGGATCTAACGGTACGTTAAACGCTGACGATATCGATATCGCCTTTTCTCGCCCGGGTATGAGTACTAACGACTCAACTGATACCGGTATGGCATTGTGGGGTGGAAAAGTAAAAATCTCGGGTGACGCTACCATTAATATCGTCTCCCCCACCTTTTACCTGGAAGGGATTCGGACGTATACCGATCTCGAAATTGCCGGTCACACGGATATTCAACTGACCAGCAATTCAACCGACCCCTATGCGGATGTCACCGCTATTCTCATTTTTGATCCCATAAGCAGTTCTGGTCTAACAGGAAAGCGCATCTTTAATGATGTAAACATCAAGACGTCGAGCACCACTGTCGATGGTTATTCTGATGGCGTCTTATACCTGGGTGGCCGGGGTGATACCGAACTCACCATTAACAGAATTAATATCGATGCGTCGGGTAACGATATCGTCCGCGGTATCTATTTATGGGACGATAATCAAACGGGTAAGGCAAAGGTTCGGATTGGCGATGCGACCATTAAATTATCAGGCAATGATAAGGCGACGTTGTGGGGTTTCTTCAGTGCGAACGTCACGAATGGTGACAATCCTGTCGACTGGGACGCTGATACCATTGTAGGTAATATCAACATTACCTCCGAAGGCGGTAATAATGCCTACATGTTATATCAGGCCGATGCTCTCTTTACCGGCGATGTCATTTTAGGTGATATGAATGCCTATGAGTCGGTTGCCGGAACGCTCTACTCCATCTATGGTCGCTGGGGTTCAACGGATATTACCAACAACAACAAACTGGTTGCCTACGGGAAAATGTTGGTTAAGGGCAATCACGCCATCAATATTGTTTCCGGCGACAACTCCTATATTTACGGTGATACGGCTATTACAGAGCAAGGTACCATCAACCTGGCGCTGAACGGCAGCAACAGCCGCTGGGATATGGTTGGCGATTCCACCCTGACAACATTGACGTTGAAAGATTCAACGTTGAACTTCTTGCCGGGCGACGTACAGCCTCGCAAGTTGACTCGTGGCGCGGCGACGTTCAAAACTCTGACGGTGAACGGCGATTACCATGGTGACAACGGTAATCTCGTGATGAACACACAACTGGGCGACGACAACTCCCCGACCGATCGCCTGATCGTCAACGGTAATACCTCCGGTACGACCAATGTGAAGGTCGTTAACGCAGGTGGCGCGGGTAACTACACCGTCAACGGTATTGAACTGATCAGCGTGGCAGGCACGTCCGACGGCGAGTTCAAACAGGATGGTCGTATCGTGGCCGGTGCCTACGACTACACCCTGCAACGCGGTGACGGTCAGAATGCGAAAAACTGGTATCTGAGTAATGAATTGCCTGGTGCTGTACCTGCTAAGCCGGATCCCAATGATCCCTCCGACCCGGTACTCCCGCGTGAACACGCAGTGCGTCCGGAAGCAGGCCTGTATGGCATGAACCTGCAGGCGGCGAACACGCTGTTCAATACCCGTTTGCAGGATCGTCTCGGTGAAACGCACTACGTTGACGCGCTGACCGGCGAAGACGCCGTCACCAGTATGTGGCTGCGTAATGTGGGCGGTCATACCCGTCAGAAAGACAGCAGCGGTCAACTGGATATGCAGGCCAACCGCTATGTCATGCAGCTCGGTGGCGATCTCGCGCAGTGGTTTTCGGACAACGCCGACCGCTATCATCTGGGTCTGATGGCCGGTTATGCCAACCAGAAAGCGCGCGCCGAAAACCAGCGTAACGGTAACCGTGCCGACAGCCGCGTCAGCGGTTACAGCGTCGGCCTGTACGGCACCTGGCTGCAGGACAACGCTACGCACGAAGGCGCGTATGTCGATACCTGGGCGCAGTACAGCTGGTTTGATAACACGGTGTCCGGGCGTGGCGTCGAATCTGAAGAGTATGATTCTAAAGGCTTCACCGCGTCTGTTGAATCCGGCTACACCTGGAAACTGGCCGAACTCAGTGAGCGCAACGCGCTGTACATCCAGCCCAAAGCCCAGGTTACCTGGATGGGCGTGAAGGCCGATGAGCACAAAGAAGTTAACGGTACCCGCGTGGAAGGCAACGGTGACGGCAACATCCAGACCCGTGTTGGTGTGCGTCTGTTCGGCAAGGGCCACAACAAACTGGATGACGGCAAAGGCCGCACCTTCCAGCCGTTTGTGGAAGCCAACTGGATCCACAACACCAAAGATTTTGGCGTCGCAATGAACGGTGAAAACGTGAATCTGAAGGGCACCCGCAATATTGGCGAACTGAAAGCCGGTGTTGAAGGTCAGTTGACGAAGAACGTTGCCCTGTGGGGTAACATCGGTCAGCAGATCGGTGATAAAGGTTACAGCGATACCTCCGCGATGGTAGGTATTAAGGCCTCATTCTGATGCTAAAACACCCGGCTCGCGTAGATGCCTGCCGGGTTTTATCCTTTCACGCGCCGGACAGACAGATGCATCGCTATCCGGCCTTTTCCACGTTATGATACTTCTCTCACTCAGGGAGAACGCTAATGAAACCACAGGTTTACCACGTTGATGCTTTTACCAGAACCCCCTTTCGCGGCAACTCTGCAGGTGTCGTTCTGAATGCTGATGGCCTCAGCGAAACACAGATGCAGCTAATTGCCCGCGAATTACGTCACTCCGAAACCGCATTCCTGCTGCAAAGCGATGACAGCGATGTCCGTATTCGCTACTTTACGCCGACGGTAGAAGTGCCAATCTGCGGGCACGCTACCGTTGCGGCGCATTATGTTCGCGCCACGGTGCTGGGACTGGGCAATACCACCGTCTGGCAAACCTCGCTGGCGGGTCGTCACCGGGTCGAGATCCATCATGATGGTGACGATTATCGTATCTCGCTGGAACAAGGCACGCCCAGCTTTGAAGCGCCGCTCGAAGGTGACATCCGTGCAGCTATTCTTCGTGCGCTGTACCTGAACGAAAGCGATATGTTACCGGGCTTGCCGATTCAGGTGGCGTCGACCGGGCATTCTAAAGTGATGATTCCGCTTAAGTCTGTAGTCGATATCGATGCCCTTGCTCCCGATCTTGATGCCCTTTGCACCATCAGCAAACAGATTGGCTGCAATGGCTTTTTCCCATTCCAGATCCGTCCGGGCAAAAATGAAACTGATGGGCGCATGTTCTCACCGGCAATTGGTATTGTGGAAGATCCGGTGACCGGCAATGCCAACGGCCCGATGGGTGCCTGGCTGGTGCATCACGGTTTACTGGAACACGACGGGAAATTGCTGCAGGTGAAAGGACATCAGGGACGGGCATTAGGTCGCGATGGCACCGTTGAAATTGACGTGACGATTCAGGATAACCAGCCGGAAAAAGTCACCATCACGGGTAACGCGGTCATTTTGTTTCACGCGCAATGGGCGATAGATTTTTAATAGCGCTTACGACCATGTGACAGCATGATGCAGGAGTACGGGTGGTCAGTAGCGGAACGTATCGCGGTAATCAAACCGCTTTCTCGAACCGCTCTGTCTCATCCTGCAGCGAGAATAAACGATATTCACGGCCAGCCACTAAATTTATCTGATGAGAGGTAAAACGTGATGATGATGGGCATGGGCGGCGTGGAACCGCCTATGGTTTACTCAATCTTTAGCCCGACAGGTATGCGAGAACAACGGGAGATGACAAGTACAATGAATTTCTGCACCGTTATCTGTATGCGATTAGGGTTCCACGTGCTCAACTCCATATCGAGAAGTTTACCTCTGTTCCATGGAATTAAGCCTGTATTCTTTCCTACGCCAAATTCACCCAGCACATCCTCAAACTTCGCGGTTTTAGCGTTATAAATTCGAACATCTCCCGTGCGCATTAACGGACCGGCCCAAATTTTTGCACCGGGAATAGTCTGCGTATCGTCGCAAACTAAATGTGTGTACCAGTGAAGCAGAAACAGATATGTGCGATAGCATAACCCTCTCTGACGGATGGCTTTTACCGTCTCAACGCCCGCGACCTGATAGCTGTTAACCTCATCCCCATTCTCTTCAATGAAGCTGTATTCTCGCAGAGCAATTCGTCCTGCTACTGTATTTTTGCTTTCATCAATGATTTCTGATGTAAGAAGCTCTTTGATAATATCCTCTTCAGAGATCTCGTTATCAGCTCTATCCAGCACGAACTCCATCAATTGCTCTTGATCAAATGCGCCAACCTTTTCGATAAGTGTATATAAAACAATATCGTCTTCAGGGTTGACAATGGTGATCTCGGAGATTTTGAAGAGAGAGGCTTCGTTTATCAAAAAACCATAATGAGAAACACGAGTTTCCCCAGAATGAGGAAACTCGCTAAGATCTTTTGAGTAAGCGCTATTTAATGTAGGAGCCATTGGGTAGCAGATTTATCAGCCTTTACATGACTGTCAATGCTACCATGACCTAATACGAAGCGACGAATGGAATGTTCAATCACCTCGGAAAACTCTTTTAAATGACGCAAGAATTCCGGGTACTGCTTATCAGGTTTTACGACAAAACGTACACGACCATTCAGGAAGATTGCTTCCGCTAACGGTTTTACGCTGGCACGAGCCATCTCAACATCGTCCTTAAAGGTAACGATGAAGCGAGTGTCTTTAAGTTCAACCGCATCATTGTTGAGTTTACGGACTTCAATCTTGTGCTTAGCAAGCACGTGAGTCTCAATAATGCTCGTACAATCACGGATTGTCTGTATAGAACGCGATGTGCTCGGTGCGTTGTGCATGTTTCCACCTTAGCCGTTAACAAGTTTATGTCATTGCGGCGACCCCATCGGGGTTTAGAGGCTACGAAAACGCTTCGCTGCCTGGTTAATAACGGGTAAGAATCTCTTGACGCCCGTTCATTAAATCTACATTAGCCACCAGCTAATTGCAACCAATTCACTCCCCAAACACCGCTAACTACGGGCGTTTACGCGTTTTCATCATCTTTTTTGCGGTTCCAATGGCACAAACGTTCCCTACCCTATTGTGTAAGAATTTAACGTTCAGTCTCCTCTGTCATTAAATCCTCATTGCTCACATAGATAGGCAGCCAAAGAACCCACCGGGAATGGAATTGCGCCAGTATTATGCCCGGCAAGAGCCTGCGCCTGCCGGGTTTTGATTATTTTCCCGCATCCGGATGCGTATCAAACGCCGCCATCACCCTGGCAAGTTCAGTTTCCGTAAAACCATGCTTCGCGTCTGTCACCCCCAGACCAAAACGTTCCTGTAGCAACGCATACAATGAGGTGACATCCGGTAAATTGCGCTGTTCTACCACCCTGTCACCTTCGTAATGCGTGAAGTGGAAGTTGGTGAGGGTCAGTTTCCCCCCGTCCGGCAAATGAAGGCACATCAGCAGATGATGACGAAAATGCGATTGCGGCCAGTGCGCGGACCAGAAGTTGCCCATCACGTAGTCACTTTGCTGCTGCACCACCCGATCAAAACGGTACATGGATTGCCAGCGATCGTGATGACAGAACTGCAGGATCCAGTCGTCCCCCTCCTGCTGCAAACGGTATTCGGCGTGTGGCGTCTTCTGGATAATGTCCGCTTGCAGACGAATGGGGGCAGTCAGCGTCTGACCGCCAAATCCCACATCGGCGATCCACAATTCGTCGTCCAGTTCGACCAGCAGCAGACGGTGAGTTCGCGGTGGCAGGTTCGGAGGGTTGGCCAGCACCACGCGCCCCAACAGACTGCGCACAGTAAACCCCAGTTCGCGCAGGACGCGCTCAAACACGCCATTTTGCTCAAAACAGTAGCCGCCGCGACGTGCGGTAATGAGTTTCTCTTCCAGCGACCTGTCATCAAGGTGCATTTCTCGCGGTAACAGCACGTCGAGATTCTCAAACGGGATAGTACAGTTATGCTGCAAATGTAGCGCCCGAAGCGTCTCAATATTGACGTCGGCACGCCCTGACCAGTTCAGTCGAGCAAAATAAGCATTCAGGATAGGCGTCATCAGATTTCCTGTCGTGGGCCTTAAATCGTTATCCGAGTATAAACGATGTACCAAAGAGTGAGGCGGGTGTTATGAGACGCTTGGCGCTACGTCAGTTTTCATTAATACTCAAAAAAAACCTTTGCGAGACAATTCTATGAGTCGATTCCGTCCTGTCGAATTACGCCACGCCAGCCGTCTGCTCAATCATGGCCCCACGGTACTGATCACCAGTCGCGATGAGATCAGCAACCGACGCAATATCATGGCCGCCGCGTGGTCTATGCCCGTCGAGTTTGAACCGCCGCGTCTGGCGATCGTGGTCGATAAAACGGCCTGGTCGCGCGAGTTAATTGAGCGCAGCGGCCTGTTCGGTATTGTCATTCCCGGCGTCGCCGCTACCAACTGGACTTACGCCGTTGGCAGCGTTTCCGGGCGCGATGAAGACAAATTCAACTGTTACGGCATCCCGGTGGTGAAAGGTCCGGTGCTGGGGTTGCCGGTCGTTGAGGAAAAATGTCTGGCCTGGATGGAGTGTCGCCTCCTCCCCGCCACCGCCGCGCAGGAAAAATACGACACCTTATTCGGTGAAGTGGTTTCTGCCGCTGCCGATGAGCGGGTGTTTGTCGAAGGCCGTTGGCAGTTCGATGACGACAAACTCAACACCCTGCATCATCTTGGCGCCGGTACATTTGTCACCAGCGGCAAACGCGTGACGGCGGGCTAACTACGCCGTCACCACGGTGATCCCCTTCGCGTTCATGGCGCGTATCCAGCTCTCGTCGGTGTTCTCTTCCACGACGACCGTATTAATCAGCGACACGTCGCCAATGGCAAAGGGAGACGCGGTGCTGATTTTCTCCGGCGAGGCCAGGACAATCGTTTCCGCGGCTCTGCCGGAAAATGCACGTTTGATGCACGCTTCTTCGTAATCTCCCGTGGTTAACCCCGCTTCCGGGTGAATGCCCGTCACGCCCATGAAAAAGAGATCGGCCTGAATGTTGCGCATTCCCTCAATCGTCGCCGCACCCACCGTGACAATGGAGTGTTTATACACGCGCCCACCGATAAGAATGATCTCGATAAGCGGATGATTGACCAACCCTAATGCGATGCCCGGACTGTGGGTGACGACGGTAATGTTTAAATCATCCGGCAGACACGCAATCAGCTCAGTCGTGGTCGTGCCGCCGTCAATGATCACTACCTGACCGGGGGAAATCAACGTGGCCCCTTTTTGCGCCACGCGCTTTTTGGCGTCGGTTTTCAATGATTTTCGTTCAAGAAATGGCGCTGTCGCACCAGACGATGGCAGCGCCCCGCCGTGTACGCGCTGCAGAAATCCTTCTGCGGCAAGCTCGCGCAAATCGCGGCGGATAGTGTCCTCTGAAACCGAAAACCGGTTGCTGAGCGCTTTCGACAACACCTGACCTTCGGCGGCCAGCAGTTCAAGGATCATTTTTTTACGCTGATCGGTAAGCATAGGGTTATTCCTGAATATGCACGATTTATCTTGATCATGCACGAATTTGCTGTTTATGATATTTACTCTACAAACGGAATGCCTGACAGGCAACAAAAACGTGCAGAAATGTGCATTTCTGCCTACGACAAACAAGCAACGAGGATATCATGACAGCACAACTGATTTTAATCGCCGGCCCTTATCGCAGCGGCACAGATGGAAAACAGGCTCTGATCGACGCCAACCTTCAGCGTCTGGAAGCGGCAGCGCTGGCCGTATACCAGCGCGGGCATATTCCGCTGATTGGCGAATGGCTCGCGTTGCCGCTGGCTAAGGCGGCAGGTTCCACGTCGTTAGATGATGAGATTAGCGAAGCCATGCTCTACCCGGTTGCCCACCGACTCATCGCTCGCTGTGACGCGGTTTACCGAATTGCGGGAGCGTCTAAGGGCGCCGATATGGATATCGAGGTCGCTCGTCAACATGGCCTGACGCTCTATACTTCTGTCGAGGACATCCCGCAGAACTGATCAAAAATCGTGCAGGTATCAATACACTAACAATATCTGCACGTTAATTGCCGTCTGGCTGAAGCTGGCTATAGTTAATGTTGCATTACCTCAAATTTTCACGTCAAACGCATATACACCTGCATTTCCACATCAAAATGTCCTCCATTTCGATAAGTGAGGTTTTACAATGCAACTCAATACCATCGCCAGGGGTCTACTCCTTGCCGGGCTGTTAACGTCTTTTTCTCTTCCGCTTATTGCGGCTGAAGCGCCTAAAGATGCCACTGCCGCCACTCAACAGGCGAACAATGCGCTTTATAATCAGCTGCCCTTTTCCGATAACACCGATTTTACCGATGCCCATAAAGGCTTTATTGCCCCCATTCCCCAGGAAGTGATTAAGGGCGAGCAAGGCAATGTTATCTGGAATCCTCAGCAATATGCATTCATTAAAGAAGGCGATAAATCTCCCGACTCAGTAAACCCCAGCCTCTGGCGTCAGGCGCAGTTGATTAATATTAGCGGCCTGTTTGAGGTGACGGAGGGGGTTTATCAGATCCGTAATCTTGACCTGTCGAATATGACGATTATCGAAGGTAAAGAAGGCATTACCGTTGTCGATCCGCTGGTTTCGGCAGAAACGGCGAAAGTGGGCATGGATTTGTACTTCAAGAACCGGGGTAAAAAACCGGTTGTGGCGGTGATTTACACCCACAGCCATGTGGATCACTACGGCGGCGTTCGCGGCGTGGTCGATGAAGCCGATGTGAAAGCGGGCAAGGTGAAAATCTACGCCCCTGCCGGATTCATGGAGGAAGCGGTATCAGAAAATATCATGGCCGGGAACGTGATGAGTCGCCGTGCCAGCTATATGTACGGCAACCTGCTGAAACCGGATGTTAAAGGCCAGGTCGGCGCAGGTCTGGGAACCACCACCTCCGCCGGTACGGTGACGCTGATCGCGCCGACCAATTATATTACCAAAACCGGGCAGAAAGAGGTCATTGACGGACTGACCTATGATTTCCTGATGGCGCCGGGTTCTGAAGCCCCATCCGAAATGCTGTGGTATATCGAAGAGAAGAAAATTATCGAAACCGCAGAAGATGTCACCCACACCCTGCACAACACCTATTCGCTGCGCGGCGCTAAAATTCGCCAGCCGCTGCCATGGTCCAAATACATTAATGAAGCGCTTAACCTGTGGGGCGATAAGGCCGAAATTATCCTCGCACAGCACCACTGGCCGACCTGGGGCAATGACAATGTGGTCAAATTGCTGAAAAGCCAGCGCGATTTATATCGCTATATCAACGATCAGACGCTGCGAATGGCCAACCAGGGCTTAACCCGTGATGAAATCGCCGCAAACTTTACCCTGCCGCCCTCGCTGGCCAATACCTGGGCTAACCGCGGTTACTATGGTTCGGTCAGCCATGATGTGAAGGCAACCTATGTGCTGTATCTCGGCTGGTTTGACGGCAACCCGGCTACGCTGGACGAACTGCCGCCGGAAGACGGCGCGAAGAAATTTGTGGAGTACATGGGCGGCGCCGATGCCATTCTGCAAAAAGCGAAGCAGGACTACGATCAGGGCAATTATCGTTGGGTTGCGCAAGTGGTCAGCAAGGTTGTGTTCGCCGATCCGAATAATCAGGCAGCGAGAAATCTGGAAGCGGACGCGCTGGAACAACTGGGATACCAGGCTGAATCCGGCCCGTGGCGTAACTTCTACCTGACCGGCGCGCAGGAACTGCGTAACGGCGTCGTGAAGGGGCCAACGCCAAATACCGCCAGCCCGGATACCGTACGCGCGATGACGCCTGAGATGTTCTTTGACTACCTCGCCGTCCATATTAACGGCCAAAAAGCAGCAGATGCGAAAATGGTCCTTAACTTCGATTTCGGTGACGACGGCGGTAAGTACAAAATCGAGCTGGAAAACGGCGTACTGAACCATACCGCGAACGTAGAAGACGCCAACGCCGATGCCACGATCGGCCTGTCGCGCGATGCGCTAAACCGGATTGTGTTGAAAGAAGAAACGCTGAAAGAAGCCACAGATAAAGGCGACGTAAAAATCACCGGCAATGCAGAAAAACTGAACGAACTGCTTGGCTATATGGATAAATTTGAATTCTGGTTCAATATCGTCACGCCGTAACCCGACGTTGCCCGGTCAGTTTTCGTGACCGGGCGTTTTGTTTACATGCTGTAGCCTGGCTTTTTAATCAGCACGTCCATCTGCGGTTCAATCTCGCTATCCCAGACGCCCTGCCACTTATCCTCCGGAACTTCAGTCAGCGCCACGCTCACCGAGCGTTCCTTACTTTTCAGATGACGGATGATCACCTCAGTAATATCATCGGCCAGCGCCGCTTTTTGTTCATCATTCAGGTCGCGCGGAAAACATTTAATATCAACGTGTGGCATAGCCGGTTCCTTATTGTCAGTGTGACGTTAACGCTAGCACACTCGACAACATGCATGTGTCGGTTTATGCGGATTCCCGCTCAATCAGGTGAAACCCGATATCGATAATGGCCTCTTCCACTGCCGTCTGTTCAATGCGATTCGCCAGCAGCGTGGCGGCTCGCTGACCAATGGCGCGGCGGTCGACGCTGACGGTGGTGATCGACGGGCGATTGCTGGCGGCAAAATCGAGGTCGCCAAAACCGATGACGGCCAAATCCTGCGGAATACGTAATCCACGGCTTTCCGCTTCCATCATTGCGCCCTGCGCCAGGGTATCAGAACTGCAGACAATCACGTCAAATTCCCCTTCACTGAAGAGTTGCGAAAGTCCACTGCGGCCCAGCGACAGCGACGCCGGGAGCGGCACATCCACCTGCGGCACATCATGAATTTCATGATGCGCCAGAACGCTGCACAACCCCTGCTTACGCTGACCGGCACGGCGATCGGCCGTCCACAACAAACCGGGTCGACGATACCCTTTACGCAACAGATATTCGCCGGTGGCCTGCCCGACTTTTTCATGGGAAAAACCGACCAGCATGTCGAGTGGCGTGGGGGTGAGATCCCAGATTTCCACGACTGGAATGGCCGCATTCAGAATCACTTTTTTCAGTTCGCTGGTGTGGTGAATGCCGGTTAGCACCACGCCATCGGGACGCCGCGAAAGCAGCGTGGCGACAAGTTCCGCTTCCGTCTGTTCGGTATACCCCGCCACGCACAGGAGAATATGATAGCCGCGCCTTGCCAGTTCATCGCTCAGCGACTGGATCGTATCGACGAACATGTTGTTGTTGATCTGCGGCACCACAATAGCAATCAATTTACTGCGCCGTGACGCCAGCCCCCCCGCCAGCGCGTTGGGGATATAGCCGGTCGTCCGCACCGCCTGCATCACTTTCTCAACCGTTTTGGGGCGCACTAGCTGTGGCGTATTCAGCGCCCGACTCACCGTCATGGGTGACAGTCCGGCACTGCGGGCAACATCTTCCAGCGTCGGCGCGCGAGGTGGTTTAGTGCTCTTCACTGTGGATGCCCCTGCAAAATTCACTGATTTATCTGTGCATTATTCATCATGCGTGTGGCTATTGCCAGCTTCAGACCAGGAAACGCCGCAAATACAGCAGCTTACTTTTCCGTTCGCACACTTAAATGTTAGCGCCATCATTTAATGTTGTGCATTTTACCAGAATGTTTTGGATCGTGACCTGTTTTGCAGGAATTCTTCTTTTTTATTCGCTATGTGTGATCGATTGTTCAATTCAACACCCACTCTCTGGATTAATTTTTGCCATAAGAATAGAAATGTTAGCGCAATCATTTTACATCAATCAGGAGAATGACATGTCTTTAAGTGCGAATTCTGACGCCGTAACCTATGCCAAAGCGGCCAATGCCAGAACGGCAGCGGAAACCGGCGATCGTATCGAATGGGTGAAGCTGTCACTGGCATTTCTGCCGCTGGCAACCCCGGTGAGTGACGCCAAAGTGTTGACCGGTCGCCAGAAACCGTTGACCGAGGTGGCGATTATCATTGCGGAGATCCGCAGCCGCGATGGATTTGAAGGCGTCGGCTTCAGCTATTCAAAACGCGCCGGTGGTCAGGGTATTTACGCTCATGCCAAAGAGATCGCCGACAACCTGCTGGGTGAAGACCCGAATGATATCGACAAAATCTACACCAAGCTGCTGTGGGCTGGCGCATCCGTTGGTCGCAGCGGAATGGCGGTACAGGCCATCTCCCCTATCGACATCGCCCTCTGGGACATGAAGGCCAAACGCGCTGGCCTGCCGTTGGCAAAACTGCTGGGCGCGCACCGGGATTCCGTGCAATGCTACAACACCTCCGGCGGCTTCCTGCACACGCCACTCGATCAGGTGCTGAAGAATGTGGTGATTTCGCGTGAAAACGGTATTGGCGGGATCAAACTGAAAGTCGGACAGCCCAACTGTGCCGAGGATATCCGCCGTTTAACCGCCGTTCGCGAGGCGTTGGGTGATGACTTCCCGTTAATGGTCGATGCCAACCAGCAGTGGGATCGCGAAACGGCGATCCGCATGGGGCGCAAAATGGAGCAATTTAACCTCATCTGGATTGAAGAACCGCTTGACGCCTATGATGTTGAAGGTCACGCCCAGCTTGCCGCCGCGCTGGATACCCCCATCGCCACCGGTGAAATGTTGACCAGCTTCCGCGAGCATGAACAGTTGATTCTGGGGAACGCCAGCGACTTCGTCCAGCCAGACGCCCCGCGCGTGGGCGGTATCTCACCGTTCCTGAAAATTATGGATCTGGCCGCCAAACACGGACGTAAGCTGGCGCCGCACTTTGCCATGGAAGTTCACCTGCATCTGTCCGCCGCCTATCCGCTGGAGCCGTGGCTGGAGCATTTCGAATGGCTGAACCCGTTGTTTAATGAACAGCTTGAATTGCGCGACGGACGCATGTGGGTCTCCGATCGTCACGGTCTGGGCTTCACCCTGAGCGAACAGGCGCGCCGCTGGACGCAGTTAAGTTGCGAATTTGGCAAACGCCCCTGATCCGCGTTGGCGGGAATAATTCCCGCCCTCTGACCTTACAGAACGCTTTCTGCCCTTACCGAGGAGTAGAGAATGAACACAATGATAAAACGCACTAAAGTGCGTTACAGCATCCTTATATTTTTATTTCTTGCCACTGTATTTAATTATGCCGACCGGGCAACATTATCCGTCGTCGCGCCGATTATGAGTAAAGAATTAGGCTTTGACCCGGAAGCCATGGGGCTGGCTTTTTCTTCTTTTGGTATTGCGTATGTGATCATGCAATTACCCGGCGGTTGGTTATTAGATCGCTACGGTTCGCGCCTGGTTTACGGCTGCGCGCTGATCGGCTGGTCGTTGGTGACCATGTTTCAGGGCACCATCTATCTGTATGCCAGCCCGTTGATCGTACTGATTATTCTGCGTTTATTGATGGGCGCAATCGAGGCTCCCGCCTTCCCGGCAAACAGTCGCTTAAGCGTACAATGGTTTCCGAATAATGAACGGGGTTTTGTCACCTCGGTTTATCAGGCGGCGCAATATATCTCGCTGGGAATTATTACCCCACTGATGACCATTATTTTGCATAACTTGAGCTGGCATTTTGTCTTTTATTACATCGGTGCCATTGGCGTTATTCTCGGTGTCTTCTGGTTAATTAAAGTCAAAGATCCGATGCACCATCCCAAAGTGAATCAACAGGAAATTGACTATATTCGCGAGGGTGGCGGTGAACCGACGCTGGGCAGTAAAAAAGAGCCGCAAAAGGTCTCGTTCGCGCAGATCAAAAGCGTCTGCGTCAACCGGATGATGATCGGTGTCTACATCGGGCAGTTCTGCGTCACCTCTATCACCTGGTTCTTCCTGACCTGGTTCCCGACCTACCTGTACCAGGCCAAAGGGATGTCGATTCTGAAAGTGGGCTTTGTCGCCAGTATTCCGGCGATTGCCGGATTTATTGGCGGCCTGCTCGGCGGCGTCTTCTCCGACTGGTTGCTCAAGCGCGGCTACAGCCTCACCATCGCGCGTAAACTGCCGGTAATTTGCGGCATGCTGCTCTCCTGTGTGATCGTTATTGCTAACTACACCTCTTCGGAGTTCGTGGTGATTGCCGCGATGAGCCTGGCCTTTTTCGCCAAAGGATTTGGCAACCTTGGTTGGTGCGTCCTCAGCGATACATCGCCGAAAGAGGTGCTGGGCATTGCGGGCGGCGTCTTCAATATGTGCGGCAACATGGCAAGTATCATCACCCCGCTGGTGATCGGCGTGATTCTGGCCAATACCCAGTCGTTTGACTTCGCCATTCTGTACGTCGGCTCAATGGGCCTCATTGGCCTTATTTCCTACCTGTTTATTGTTGGACCGTTGGATCGCATTACGCTAACCCCGTCTGCTGCCTGATCGTCCGTATGGCGACGCTTTCGCCCCGCTGTTTCGGGACTGCACTCCCCGGAACAGCGTTTTTTTAGTCCGCGTTTACCCGCGACCGCCGTTGCATTTTTCAGATGATCTCATTGTTTTTCAGTACCTGACGTAATTCTGCCCGCTGACACACAGCATCCGCTATCGCGCTGATATTCGGCGTATTATCCTGAAACCAGTCATGCCCCGGCCCCCAGGTGCGCATCACGCACAGATAGCAGTCGAGCAGCGTCAACTGTTCGCCGAAGGCATACGGTTCCGCGCTGAGTTGATCGTTGAGCCAGAGATAGAGTGATTTACGGTATTCAATACCGTTCTTTTTCAACTGTGCGGGCGCATCAGGAACCCAGCGTTCCGGATAGTCGGCATACGTAAATGTCGGATAGATATTGGCCACCAGCCAGATCAGCAGACGCTGAAACTGCTGACGCTCAGTACGTCCGACGGGCGGCGCCAGATCGGGGCGACGATCGAGTATCATCAGCGCAATAGCCGCCGTTTCGGTCATCACCTCGCCATTTTCAAGCGTCAGCGTCGGCACCTGACACAGCGGATTGATTTTTTGCAGCAGGTCGCGCTGCGGCCCTTCGCTGTTAAAACCGCTGACATCAACAAAACGATACGGAATATCCGCCAGCGTAAGCATTAATTCGCTGATTGCTGACCCCCACCCTGGTGCCCCATAAACCTTAATCATACTGCCTCCTGCAGGTTAAAACTCTAAGTGTAGAGTAACCTGCATTTCTGGCATGGCTTTCTGACCGTTCCTCGCGACCGATCCCTACAAAAATTAATAGGTCAGTAAAACTTATGATGTGAACCGTAATAGCACAGCCCTATTTTCTTTTTGTCATCGTTTTATCGGTCAGGTTTTACTTAAGGGAGCACCCTATACTTTCCAGGTTACGCAGATGTATTTATTTTTCATTTTAATGACATTACAGTTTAATTAAAGCATGAAAATTTCATTTTAAATACTTTCGTCATTCTTATGTTTAGTAGAGAATGCAGCATTCTAAATACATCAATCTCTATTATCCATCAGCCCAGGCTGACGGACTTTTGTGTTTATTCCGCACAGCATCACCAGGAGTCTTTCATGAGAAGTAACATTCCCGTTACACAGAAAGAGTATTTACTTAACGAGAAAACGACGCTGTTATCGACAACGAATACGCAAAGCCATATTACCTATGCGAATTCCGCGTTTATCGACGCCAGCGGATTTGGCGAAAATCAACTGATGGGCGAGCCGCACAATATCATCCGTCACCCGGATATGCCGCCTGCCGCATTTGCCGATATGTGGTTTACCCTGCAACAAGGCGACAGCTGGACCGGTATGGTCAAGAACCGCCGTCACAACGGCGATCATTACTGGGTTCGCGCCAACGTCACCCCCGTCTGGCATAACGAACAATTAACCGGATACATCTCGGTACGCACCGTTCCCGCGCGTCAGGAAATTGAGCAAAGCGAGCAGCTTTATCAAAAGATAAATAATAACAATTTCAAGGGTCATCGTTTATTTAAGGGAATTATTATCCGTCGTGGCGTGCTGGCCTGTTTGTCAGCATTTAAATGGTTATCCATCCGTCAACGTGTCAATTATGCTATCGGTATCAGTTTGCTTATCGCGTTGGGTATTATTTTCTTAGCCATTCATCCGCTTATTCAGGCAGGCGCATTTACCCTCTTGTTTTTGCTGCTGGCTATTTACCTTAAGTATCAAATTTGTCATCCGGTTAAACAGATCCTGGCCCAGATGCAGAAAGTGGTCGCCGGACGAAAACCTGACAGCATTCATTTAAACCGTGTCGATGAACTGGGGATGATGATGCGTCTGGTTAATCAGGCCGGATTAAATCTGAATTCCCTGGTGGATGATGTGAGTACCCAAATTGCCGGGATTCAGGAAATCAGCAAGCGCGTCAGTCAGGAAGGCACCGCGCTGCATAAGCGTTCCGAAGAGACCTCGGCCAACCTGCAACAAACCGCGGCAGCCATCGAAGAGATTGGCAGCGCAGTACAACAAACGGCGGATACCGCCGCTCAAACCATGACGATGGCCGACAGAACCAGCGCTAACGCCAGCGAAGGGGGCGATTTTATGAAGCAGACGATCGGCATGATGCAGTCGATTTCCCGCGACAACGGGCAGATCGTCGACATCATCGGCGTGATCGACAGTATTGCTTTCCAGACCAATATCCTTGCGCTTAACGCAGCGGTCGAAGCCGCGCGCGCCGGTGAGTCCGGGCGCGGGTTTGCGGTCGTTGCCGCCGAAGTACGAAATCTTGCACAGCACTCCGCGTCGGCTGCCAAAGAGATTACCTCGCTGATTGAGAAGAACGTCGCCAACGTCAATGCCGGGGTGAGTATGGTTGAGCAAACGGAAACCCATCTGACCGGGATGATCGACGACGTGTTCCAGATGTCGACAATGATTAAAGAAATTGGCCTTGCGACGCGTGAACAGACGCAGGCGCTGGAACTGATTAACGATTCGATCTCCCGCATCGGCACCATGACCGATAACAACGCCACGATGGTGGAAAGCGTCAGAGATGCCGCCGGCAATCTTTCCAGGCGCTCCTCACGCCTGCAACAGGCGGTGCGTGTCTTCGGCACCTCCGCCTGATTCCCCTACCCGCTCTGCCTGTTCAGAGCGGGTTCTCACTTCAGTTTTGGTTGATTATTACGCAATCTGACCATTGTGAATGGACTATTTTGCACCGTTTATTATTTGCAGGTAGGATGCTCCGCCGGTGGTGTTATCCCTACCCAGAATGACGGGAAGCATCACCCGCGTCGCGCCGGGTGGTAGCGACGAAAAGTTCGACTTATCAGACAGGTAAACAGGTAACGTAATGAATACACAAGAAACAACGGTGTCGGAGCAGCACGCGGCGAAACGACGCTGGTTGAATGCCCATGAAGAGGGGTATCACAAAGCCATGGGCAACCGTCAGGTCCAGATGATCGCCATCGGCGGCGCCATTGGGACCGGGTTATTTTTGGGGGCCGGTGCTCGTCTGCAGATGGCGGGTCCGGCGCTGGCGCTGGTCTATCTGGTCTGCGGGATCTTCTCGTTCTTTATTTTGCGCGCCTTGGGTGAACTGGTTTTACACCGCCCTTCCAGCGGCAGCTTCGTGTCGTACGCCCGTGAATTTCTCGGTGAGAAAGCCGCCTACGTCGCGGGATGGATGTACTTCATCAACTGGGCAATGACGGGTATTGTCGATATCACTGCTGTCGCGCTGTATATGCACTACTGGGGCGCGTTTGGCGACGTTCCGCAATGGGTCTTTGCCCTCGGCGCGCTGGCGATTGTTGGCACCATGAACATGATTGGCGTGAAGTGGTTTGCGGAGATGGAATTCTGGTTCGCACTGGTCAAAGTGCTGGCCATTGTTCTCTTTCTGGTGGTCGGCACGATATTCCTCGGCTCGGGTAAACCGCTGGACGGTAACGCCACAGGTTTTCATCTGATTACGGATAACGGCGGATTCTTCCCCCACGGCCTGCTGCCAGCGCTGGTGTTGGTGCAAGGGGTGGTCTTTGCTTTTGCGTCTATCGAACTGGTGGGAACCGCCGCTGGCGAGTGTAAAGATCCGCAGACGATGGTGCCGAAAGCCATCAACAGCGTGATCTGGCGTATCGGCTTGTTCTACGTCGGTTCGGTGGTACTGCTGGTTCTGCTGTTGCCATGGAACGCCTATCAGGCGGGGCAAAGCCCATTTGTCACCTTCTTTTCAAAACTTGGCGTGCCTTACATTGGCAGCATCATGAACATCGTTGTGCTAACCGCCGCCCTCTCGAGCCTGAACTCCGGCCTCTATTGTACCGGGCGTATTTTGCGTTCGATGGCAATGGGCGGTTCTGCGCCAACATTCATGAGTAAGATGAGCCGTCAGCATGTGCCCTACGCGGGAATTCTGGCGACGCTGGCGGTGTACATTGTCGGGGTTTTTCTCAACTATCTGGTGCCGTCGCAGGTCTTCGAAATCGTGCTGAACTTTGCGTCACTGGGGATCATCGCCTCATGGGGCTTTATCGTGGTCTGCCAGCTGCGTCTGCGTCAGGCGATCAAAGAAGGGAAAGCCGCCGATGTCAGCTTCAAACTGCCTGGTGCGCCGTTTACCTCGTGGTTAACGCTACTGTTCCTGGTGAGCGTACTGGTGCTGATGGCATTCGATTATCCGAACGGGACCTGGACCATTGCTTCCCTGCCGCTGATTGCCATCCTGCTGGTCGCTGGCTGGTATGGCGTGCGTAAACGCGTGGCGGAAATACACCGGACTGCGCCATAAATAATAAGGCCTGCACTTTCGGGCAGGCCTTATCAGATTGCACCTTCACGTATCTGCCGGGTGACGGTTTCGCCTTACCCGGCCTACAACACCACTCAGGCGATAGTCATAACATAACCGCCCTCGGGCGTCTTACAGGGCGATGCGAATCACATCATCCGGTTCAGTCGCTTCTTTCTCACGCGTGGATTTTTGCTTCACGCTTACGTACAGCGTTTTGCCATCGGCTGACAGCGCCAGGCTGTTCGGGAAGGTCGGTGTATCAAACGTTTTCACCACTTTGTAGCTCTTCGCGTCAATCACGCTCACTTTACCCGCCTGACGGTGCGTGACGTAGGCTTCGTTACGCGTTGGGTTGAACAGAACGGCCAGCGACTCCGGCGCCGCGACTTTCGCCAGCACGTTGCCGTTACGGGTATCGACGACCAACACTTCAGCCGCTTTTGAGTCGGTTACAAATGCGCGATGGCCTGCCGTATCAAGGCTCAGGTTGATGAAGAAGTGTTCTTTGCCATCATCCAGCAGTTTTTTACGACTGCGGATTTTGTTGCTGGCGGTATCGATGGTAATGAATTCACCATCGGCATTGGTGGTGTACAGCCGTTTCGCCTGGCTGTCGATCGCCAGACCCGTGCTCATCTTACCGGTATTCTGGATTGTTTCTTTCAGCGCTATTTTTTCGCCATCCACCACCCAGATCACGCTCTCTTTGCCGAGACCGCTGATATAGACCGTATTGGTCGCTTCATCGGCAACCAGTTCACGCGGCTGTAGCGGACGCACATCTTCTGAGCGCTTACGGGCATCGAGAACCAGTCGCCCTTTCACTTCACTCGTTTTCGCATCAATAGCCGTCACCGCACTGTTGACCGTGTTGCCGAACCACAGCGTCTGGGTCGCATTGTTGATGGTGGCACCAAACGGTTTGAGATCGTTGTGGATAGCTTGCGTGACTTCCAGCGTCACCGGATCAAGACGATAGACGATACCGCCCTTGTCCAGCTTGCGGCTCTGCGAGGTAGCCAGCCACAGCGCGTTTTCCTGCTGGCTGTAGGCCATTTCGTAGGCGCCTTTGCCCACGCCTTTACGCAGCATTTCTTCTGCAGCCTGAGCGCTGAATGAAGAAGCAACCAGCAGTGAACCTAACAGCAATGACCCCCGCAGGCGCGGCGAGAATAGATGACGAAAATGCATGACGACTCCCTTTGATAAATAGCTATTTTGCTGCTTCACATCGCTTCAACGAGCAACATCCTGGTATTGCTCTTGTTTATAGATGGGAATGGTAATCATTATTCATGTGAATGTGGAGCATTTATTCGCATTCTGGCTACAATCTTCTTAATTTCTCCATTAATTCTTAACGCATCGCGCCGTTAAAATTTTCAAACATTTACAAATCCATTAACATAGAACTTACATACCTCTGGGTACGTTCAATTTAACTGGCCTTTTTCATGAAGATTATTTCCGCACGACATACCGCAGTTCCCGCACTTTTTCTCCCGCTCGTCTTTTCATCGCCAGTTCTGGCAGATGAGGCTAGCGATGCCCAAACCATGATCGTCAGCGCTTCGCCCCAGGCAATATCAGAGCTGGATACCCCGGCAGCCGTCAGCGTCGTCGACGGCGATGAGATTCGCCTGGCCGCGCCGCGCATCAACCTGTCGGAATCGCTGACCCGCGTGCCGGGACTACAGGTACAAAACCGGCAAAACTATGCGCAGGATCTGCAGATTTCGATGCGCGGATTCGGCTCCCGATCCACCTATGGGATCCGCGGTATCCGTCTGTATGTTGACGGGATTCCGGCGACGATGCCGGACGGTCAGGGGCAGACATCGAACATCGATCTCAGCAGCGTGCAGAACGTTGAAGTGCTGCGCGGACCCTTCTCTGCGCTATACGGTAATGCTTCCGGCGGAGTGATGAATGTCACTACCCAAACCGGTCAGCAGCCGCCGACGATAGAAGCGAGCAGCTATTACGGCAGTTTCGGGAGCTGGCGTTATGGGCTGAAAGCCACGGGCGCGATGGGTGATGGCACTCAGGCGGGCGACGTGGATTACACGGTCTCCACTACCCGTTTCACCACCCACGGTTATCGCGATCGCAGCGGCGCGCAAAAAAATCTGGCCAACGCAAAACTGGGCGTACGTATCGATGACGCCAGCAAGCTGAGTCTGATTTTCAATAGCGTCGATATTAAAGCCGACGATCCGGGGGGGCTGACTGAAGCGGAATGGCGGGCGGATCCCCAACAATCCCCCCGCGCTGAACAATACAACACGCGCAAAACCATCAAACAGACCCAGGCCGGATTACGTTATGAGCGTCAGCTCAGCGCGCAGGATGACATGAGCGTCATGATGTACGCCGGAGAACGCGAAACCACGCAGTATCAGTCGATCCCTATGGCGCCACAGCTTCGCCCCTCTCATGCGGGCGGCGTGATCGCTTTGCAGCGTCATTACCAGGGTATCGACAGTCGCTGGACGCATCGCGGGGAACTGGGCGTCCCCGTGACCTTCACCACCGGTTTGAACTACGAGAACATGAGTGAAAACCGTAAAGGCTATAACAACTATCGACTGAACAATGGCGTGCCGGAGTACGGTCAGAAAGGCGATCTGCGCCGCGATGAACGTAACCTGATGTGGAACGTGGATCCCTATCTGCAAACCCAGTGGCAACTGACTGACAAACTCTCGCTCGATGCGGGCGTGCGCTACAGTTCGGTGTGGTTCGATTCCAACGATCATTATGTCACGCCAGGCAATGGCGATGACAGCGGTGAGGCCAGCTACCATCAGTGGTTGCCTGCTGGTTCGCTGAAATACGCCTTAACCGAGGCGTGGAACCTCTATCTCGCCGCGGGCCGGGGCTTCGAAACGCCGACCATCAACGAGCTTTCCTACCGCGCAGACGGGCAAAGCGGGATGAACTTTGATCTCAAACCCTCAACCAACGATACGGTGGAAATTGGCAGTAAGACCCGGATCGGTGACGGGTTGCTGACGGCGGCGCTTTTCCAGACCGATACCGACGATGAACTGGTGGTAGATTCCAGCAGCGGCGGACGCACGACCTATAAGAATGCCGGTAAGACGCGTCGCCAGGGGGCGGAGCTCGCCTGGGATCAACGCATTGCCGGAAACTGGCGGTTCAACGCCTCATGGACCTGGCTGGATGCCACTTATCGCAGTAACGTGTGTAACGACCAGAACTGCAGTGGTAACCGAATGCCCGGCATCGCACGCAACATGGGGTTTGCCTCGCTGGGCTACGTGCCTGATGAGGGCTGGTATGCGGGTGCCGATGCGCGCTATATGGGCGATATCATGGCCGACGATGAAAACACCGCCAAAGCGCCGTCTTACACCGTCGTCGGCCTGAATACCGGCTATAAATTTAACCTCAGCAGTCTGACGGTGGACGTGTTTGGTCGTGTCGATAACCTCTTCGACAAAGAGTATGTCGGCTCGGTCATTGTGAATGAGTCGAATGGCCGCTACTACGAACCGGCGCCAGGACGAAACTATGGCGTTGGTGTCAATCTGGCCTGGCGTTTTGAGTAAAATCGATTATTCATGACGTACTAGCGGGGATATTCCCCGCTATATTTAAGCCAGACTTAATGATGGTATTGTTGTTTAATTATCGCTACATTTTTATTGATGAGATCAATTAAACAATGACGGCTGGCGTCTTTATTTCCCGCCGCCATCACATTCAGCAATTCCTGATAATGCCCGACGTTGTGTTGATACGCATCATGCTTCGCCCTGTCATAGAGAAAATGCAGACTCGGCCCCATGCGCACCCAAAGTTGCTCGATCATTTCAACCAGGGTGGGCATATTTGCAAACTGATAGATTTTGAAGCGCAACGCCCGGTTCGCCAGCAGGCGATCCTCAACCGTACCACTCTCGTGGGCCTGCTGATAGTCCGCCAGAAGCGCATGCAGAATGTCCATCCGCTCCGCCGTCACCTCGCCCGTCGCCGTCATTACCGCCATGCCTTCAAGCTCGCAGCGGATGTGTATGATCTCGCTAAACCGCGACATCGTGATATCCGGAACCATAAACGCCTGTGCGGGCGCGATTGCCAACGCGCTGGCGGAGACCAGTCGTAGCAGCGCTTCCCGGACCGGGGTGATACTGATCCCCATCTCCTGCGCGATATTCTTGGTGATAAGCCTGGCCCCGGGGCGTAAAGCGCCAATGCTTAGTTTGTCTTTTAGCCCTCTTTCAACCTGCGTGGTCAGACTTATATGTTGCGTTTTTTCCATACCAGGCATTCTATTTCTTCACCTCATAACATAGCCAATCGCAATTAAGCTAAATCGCCTAATTGATATAAATATCGCCTGGTATGAAAAATGTAAAACGTAAAGAACAGTAATTTACCCACGTTATTTTAACTGCCCCGACAGATTATTCGTCGGTTACGCGGTGCTATAAACCCGTCATACTTCAAGTTGCAGATGCGTTGGCTGCGCTCATTCCCCCCAGTCACTTACTTGAGTAAGCTCCTGGGGATTCACTCCCTTGCCGCCTTCCTGAAACTCGAATTATTTAGGGTATAATTAAAGCTGGAATTTAAAAATTTGCCCATTTTTTTATGGCGGCTCTCGCCGCCAGATATTGTTTACGCGTCGTCGGCCAGACGTATCACCACTTTGCCAAAGTTTTTACCGGTCAGCAGGCCGATGAAAGCCTGCGGTGCATTTTCCAGGCCGTCGGTAACCTGCTCGCGGTAGTGGATTTTCCCCTCTTTCACCCAGCGCCCCATCTCCTGCTGGAATTCGTGAATGCGATGCCCGTAATCCTGACCGATGATAAAGCCCTGCATACGGATCCGTTTCTTCAGCAGCGTCGCCATCAGCAGCGGCAGTCTGTCAGGCCCTGCCGGTAAGTTTGTCGCGTTATAACCGCTGACCAGACCACAAACAGGGATCCGCGCCGAGGTATTCAGCAACGGCAGCACGGCATCAAACACTTTCCCGCCCACGTTTTCGTAGTAGACATCAATACCTTGCGGGCAGGCTTTCGCCAGTTGTTCAGCAAAATCGCTGGCATGGTGATCCAGACAGAGATCGAAGCCCAGCACCTCGGTAGCATGACGGCATTTTTCCGCACCGCCAGCCACGCCCACCACGCGACAGCCCTTCAGCTTACCGATTTGTCCAACCGTGGCGCCGACAGGACCGGTGGCGGCCGCTACGACCAGCGTCTCGCCCGCTTTTGGCTGGCCAATGTCCAGTAATCCCATATAAGCGGTGAATCCGGGCATCCCCAGCACGCCAAGCGCCCATGACGGATTCTCAGGATGATCCCCAAGCTTCACCAGTTCCGTGCCGTCGGAGATCGCATAATCCTGCCAGCCGCTGTAGCTCAAAACCCATTCACCCGGTTTATAGTCAGGATGGTTTGACGTCACAACACGACTGACGGTGCCCCCCACCATCACACCGCCTATCTCAACCGGCGGCGAGTATGACGGTTCATCGCTCATACGCCCGCGCATATAGGGATCGAGCGAGAGAAAAATCGTACGCAGTAAAACCTGACCTTCGCCAGGGGTGGCGACATCGTCCTCTTCCAGACGAAAATTCTCTGCCACCGGCGCGCCATGGGGCCGGGATGCTAACACCCAGCGACGGTTACGGTGTGTTTGTTGAGCCATGATGTTCTCCTCTGCTTTTGGCATGAATCCATCAATAGTAGCAGGCCGCGGCGGTCATTAACTCCCGGCCTGATTTAAGCGCACAACGAGGTAAACGCAGGGTTGCGCCGTCTCATTGATAAAACGACAGTCATTCGGCGGCCCCAGTTCCAGGCAGTCACCCGCCTTCATCTCGTGGCGCGTGTCACCTTCCACAAACACCAGTTCGCCCTGCTGCAGCCAGATCAGCTGCCGGGCCTGAACATACGATGACGCAGGCATCGGGATATCGCTGCCCGCCGGCAATTCAATTTGCACCAGATCGATCGGTAAATCGCTGCGCGGCGACACATGGCGGCGCAGATAGTGGCTCTGCGGGTCGTGCCAGACGGGCTGATCGGCGAAACGGGACAGTTTGCCCTCCTGCATTTCAGCACGGGCAATCAGCGTGGACATACTGATGCCAAACGCCCCTGAGAGCCTGCCAAGCAGCGTCGCCGTTGGACTGCTTTCACCGCGTTCAATTTTGTGGATCATCGCGCGCGACACGCCTGCCCGTTCAGCCAGATCGGTAAGCGACCAGCTGCGGGATTCTCGTTCAATGCGAATTCTTGCACTGATCCGTTGATTTATGCTGTCTTCAATAGTATTCATATCGTAATACTATAGTGAACAACCCCTGAGGTTCAACATGTCTATTCGATTCGCCAGCAAAGAGGACTGCGCCGCCATCGCAGAGATCTATAACCATGCGGTGCTGCATACGGCGGCCATCTGGAACGACCAGACGGTCGATACTGATAATCGCATCGCATGGTATGAGGCGCGGCAGGCGCTGGGTTATCCGGTACTGGTGAGCGTGGAAGGTGACGTTGTCACAGGCTACGCCTCATTTGGGGACTGGCGCAACTTTGATGGCTTTCGCCATACCGTCGAACACTCGGTGTATGTCCATCCGGATCATCAGGGAAAAGGACTGGGACGCCAGTTACTGAGCCGGTTAATTGAGGAAGCCCGCCGCTGTGGTAAACATGTGATGGTCGCCGGCATTGAGTCACAGAACCACGCCTCATTGCATCTGCACGAAACGCTCGGGTTTAACACCACAGCGCAGATGCCGCAGGTAGGCACCAAATTTGGCCGCTGGCTGGATCTGACCTTCATGCAGTTACAGCTTGACGATCGCCGCGAACCGGACGCGCACGGATGAACCAGTCGCTCACCCTCGCCTTCCTGATCGCCGCCGGTATCGGTCTGGTGGTGCAAAACACCCTGATGGTGCGGATTACGCAAACCTCATCGACTATCCTGATCGCTATGTTACTGAACTCGCTGGTCGGAATTGTGCTGTTTGTCAGCATTCTGTGGTTTAAACAGGGAATGGCGGGATTTGGTGAGCTGGTCGCCAGCGTGCGCTGGTGGACGCTGATTCCGGGGCTGCTGGGCTCGTTTTTCGTTTTCGCCAGCATCAGCGGCTATCAGCATGTGGGGGCTGCGACCACGATTGCGGTACTGGTCGCCAGCCAGCTCATTGGCGGTCTCGTACTGGATATTCTACGCAGCCACGGCGTCCCGCTCAGAGCCTTGATTGGCCCGGTCTGCGGCGCCGTAATGCTGGTGGTCGGCGCCTGGCTGGTGGCCAGACGCCAGTTTTGAACGCCTGATGACGCTACGCTTATCAGGCCTACACCCTATGCCGGATAAGCGCACCGTCATCCGGTACACCATTTCCCCGTAGGCCGGATAAGCGCAGCGTCATCCGGCACACTGCACCAAAATCAAAGGATCGAGCCGCCTTTCGTGAGTTGTTCGCGACGCGCTTCCATATCTTCCTTATGCTGACGACCGTGATGCGCAATTGCGGTTCTTAACCGCTGCTGTTGCGTATAGCGGTCTTCGCGGCTTAACTGCGCATCATCGCTCAGGGCTACCAACAGTTCGTTCATATGGGTAATGATGCCCTCATCAATGGCGGCATCAACACGGGCGCTGACCTCATCCAGGTGCGACATAAAAACTCCTTAATTCAGTTTTGCTTTTGAAAAATCACTGCCCATCAGGCTGACGCTGTAACCGGTCACGTTACTGCGCGTGGCGTAGAACGTTTTGCCGTTTGCCAGCGCAATCCACGGCGCCTGCTGATAATAAATCTCTTGCGCCTGCTGGTAGAGTTTCACACGCTCTTCCGGCTTGCTGACCAGCTTCGCTTTCTGGACCAGTGAATCATACTCTTTATCGCACCAGCGTGCGGCATTCGATCCGGTCTTGATGCTGTTGCAGCTCAGCAGCACATCGGCAAAGTTGTCCGGGTCGCCGTTATCCGACATCCAGCCAAACAGCGCGCTGTCATGTTCGCCTTTACGCATACCGGAAAGGTATTCGCCCCACTCGTAAGAGACAATCTTCGCCTTGACCCCCACTTTTGCCCAGTCGCTTTGAATCATCTCGGCAATGCGTCGCGAGTTAGGGTTATACGGACGCTGCACCGGCATTGACCAGAGCGTCACCTCAAACCCTTTATCCTGCCCGGCTTGTTTCAGCAGTTCTTTCGCTTTCTCCGGGTCGTACGCGTAATCCTTCAGTTCCGGGTTAAAACCCATCATGTTTGGCGGGATCGGTGATTTTGCCACTTTCGCCGAACCGAGGAAGACGGCTTTCACGATCGCCTGTTTATCGGTGGCGTAGTTCAGCGCCTGACGCACCAGCACATTATCAAACGGCTTTTTCTCGGTGTTAAAGGCCAGATAACCGACGTTGAGCGCCTCAACGGCATGCAGCGTCAGATCGTTATTCTTTTTGATTTCATCAAACTGCACCGGTGATGGCGCCGGGATAATCTGACATTCGTTGGTTTGCAGTTTCGCCATCCGCGTCTGAACGTTTGGCGTGATGGAGAAGATCAGATGCTTTGTCGGCACCTCGCCGTCCCAGTAATTCGGGTTCGCCAGATAGCGAATCTGCGAATCCTGCTTGTACTGTTGCAGCACGTACGGGCCGGTACCAATCGGCCAGTTATCGACGTTTTCCGGTGTCCCTTTTTTCAGCATGGCGTCGGCGTATTCCGCCGAGAGAATCGAGGCAAAATCCATTCCCCAGTCGGCAAGGAACGCGGCGTTTGGCTCACTCAGCACAAACTGCACGTGGTAGTCGTCGACCTTTTTCACCTCTTTAATCAGCTTATCGAAGCCGACGTCGTTGAAATACTCGTAGCTGCCCTGCGACACATTGTGGTACGGGTGCGTGGCCTCTTTCTGGCGTAATACCGAGAAAATAACGTCATCGGCGTTGAAATCGCGGGTCGGCTTGAAGAACTTGTTGCTGTTGAACTTCACGCCCTGACGCAGCGTAAAGGTATAGGTTTTGCCATCCTCTGAAATGGTCCAGTCCGTTGCCAGCGACGGTACCGGCGTGTTTTTTACCGGGTCGAAATTGATCAGCCGGTTGTAGAGCACCTGCGAACTGGCGACAAACGACGGACCTGAGCTGGCAATTTGCGGATTAAAGGATTCTGGCGAAGCTTCTGAACAGTAAACAATCGTATCGTTATTTGCCGCAAGCGCGGCTCCGGTCGGTAGCACCGCACTGAGCGCCAGTGCGAGCAGCGTTTTCCCTGTGGACATGATATGAACCTTCATCGTTATTATTGAGGGGGTTATAGGAGCATAGATTAAGAAAACTGAAAAATAACAAATCCGTCTCAGGTTATGCGAATCCGCGCATTTTTGTTGGATCTTTCGCCACAGAATTTCCGTTAAGGCTTTTCGAAAACGTCAACGCCTCTATGCCCAGAAAATTCACCCCTTTTTGCCTCTCTTCCACCGTTTGCCTGAGCCACGAATCCGTAAAGTAGATGCGTGAAAAAGTCTTAGGGACCTTATCGTGGCAAAAACACTCTTGCGCAGCGGCAATCTGGATGATTATCAGGCCGTCGGCGGTGGCGGCCAGGCCGTCTTTGATTCAGCACTACAAATTCGTGAAACGCTCCGTCTGCGTAAGCAGCAGGCGATGGTAGATTGTCTCGCCATTCCACAAGTCAATGACAGCGGCGATCGGGTTGACTGGTATTCCCCTCTCGAAGGCGCATCCGTCGCGTGGAAAGCCGCCGATGAAGAGGCTCGCTTTCGCGCCCTGCGCTACCTTTCCGCGACGCTGGAAAGCGCCGCATCGCTGAGCCGCAAAAGCCTGCAGTCCGGGAAAACATCATTGCAGCTGTTTGGTTCGCTGCTGGAAAAGGCCGTCCAGTTTCCGGGTGAGAATCACGTTTTTCTGGTAGATGGCAAACCGGTCATCACTTTTTGGGGATTTATCAATCTCAATGAGAACACCCGTGAGGATGTACTGGAATGCCTGCGCATCCAGGAAGAACCCGAACCGGAAATTCATATTGAACCAGAACCTGTCGAAGAGCCCGCTCCTGAAGTGACGTTTGCCCAGGCGGATGAACCGCTGCTCTCCACGCCAATCGTGCCAGTCAGCGAGCCTGAACCGGTGATTCCCCCGCAGCCGGTTCCCGTGATCACAGAAGAAAAAGTGACGCCTGTTCCGGTCAAACCGTTACGTCGTCTGCCGCTCTGGAGTCTGCCTGTCGCCGCGGTGATCGTTGCCGCCATTGCCGCCCCGCTGCTGTGGAAATCGCCGACACCCGCCATTGCCACAGAAGTGGTCAATGCGCCTCAACCGGAAATGGCGCCTTTGCCAACGCTCATCGTCGCGCTGCCGCTGCATCAGGCAGAGGTCATTGCGCCAGTGAAAAAAGATAAACCGGCCGATGAGCCGGTGGTGATTGCCGCGATCCCGAAAGACGCGCTGGTAATGGATGCGAATCAGATGAAGGCTGGCACCACGCGCTTTCTCAACGGGAACTGGCGTGTCATGGTGGACGTGAAAGATCCCGTCACCGGTAAAGCGCCGTCTCTGCGTTACCAGATCCAGAACAATAAAGGTACGGCGCGCGTGGTTCACGGCGATAACATCGTCTGCCGCGCGGATCTCTTCTCAGGGCTACATCAGAGCGGGGAATTAATGATTAAGAGTCGCGGTAATGCGCGCTGCACCGACGGTTCACGTTATCCGATGCCGGAAATCACCTGTAAAACCGGGACCAACGATGTCGCCGTTTGTACCGCTCGCTTTGATGCGAAAGCCGCGATCCCGTTGACGTTCAAGAAGACAGGGGCCTGATTTTATGCTGGTGAATCTGTGTGATTACAAACAGAGCGTCACGCTCATTGCAAACAGCGGCGTACAGTTTCTCGACTTCGGACTGACGCCGCAGGAATCCGCGCATCATGGTCGCTTCGTGCGTAAAACGGCCAACGGCCCCCTGCTGCGTCTGGATTACGATCTGGCCAATGGTCGCTATACCCTGCCTGCACGACCGGGCTCACAGCCGGAAGTGGTGAAACCGGAAAGTACGCAAACGCTGCATTACTCTCTGGAGGTTCTCGACGGCATCTGGCTGCCGCTGCCGTTCCTGCGTTTTAATCCGCCGCGCACCTTCGTTGAAGGGCCAGACAACTGGGCGCGTGTTCAGGTGCGGAAGCTTGCCGAACCCGACAGCGCGGGCAACACCCATCGCGTGACGCTCGCGCTCGATAGCCAGCTGAGCGAGAATGCCCCCGCCTCGCTTGCGCCCGGCGAAAACGATCTGCTGAACGGCACCCGTTTTGCCCTCGCCTGGCGCGATGATGAGATCGCCGATTTTCTCGATCAGACCTGGATTGACGGCTGGCTACGCGAGGCGTTCCTCAACCACGCCAGCCTGCAGGAAAACCGGACTGAACAGACCATCAGCCTGGCGCTGCGTAACTTTGAGTATCAGGCGCACTGGCTGAACCTGCTGACGCTGCTGGGTGAACAACTCGCTGTACCGGAAGTCAAACTGGTGACCCACACCCTCAGTACCCCGGCGATCCCGGTCGATTTGATTCTGGATGTCGGTAATACCCATACCTGCGGCGTCTTGATTGAAGATCACGGCGACGCCAATGACGGGCTGCGCCAGACGGCGGAACTGCAGGTCCGTTCGCTCAGCGAACCGCAGTATCTCAACGACCCGCTGTTCACCAGTCGTCTTGAATTTTCAGAAGCCCGCTTTGGTAAGCAGCATTTCTCGGTCGAAAGCGGCCGTGAAGATGCGTTCATCTGGCCGTCAATTGTGCGGGTCGGTGACGAAGCGCGCAAGCTGGCGATGCAGCGTACGGGAACGGACGGTAACAGCGGCATTTCCAGCCCGCGCCGCTATCTGTGGGATGAAACGCCGGTACTGCATGACTGGCGCTTCAGCCAGATGAACAGCAAAACCCAGCGCGAACCGCTTGCCACCGCCTTTCCGCTGATGAACCTGATGAACGATGACGGACAGCCGCTCTACTCGCTGCCGCAGGATGATCGTCTGCCGGTGTTTTCACCTCAGTACAGCCGCAGTACGCTGATGACCCACATGCTGTGCGAGATCCTCGCCCAGGCGCTGGGACAAATTAACAGTGTCGCGACCCGACTGCGTCTGGGTTTCCCTGCTTCTCCGCGTCAGTTGCGTTCGTTGATCCTGACTCTCCCTTCGGCGATGCCGAAACAGGAACGTGAAATCTTCCGTCTGCGCATGTTCGAAGCAATAGCCCTTGTCTGGAAAGCGATGGGCTGGCACCCGCAGGATGAAGACTTCAGCACCCGCAAGCAGCAGGAAAAAAGCGTGGTTCCGGTGCCAGAAATTCAGATGGAATGGGACGAGGCCAGCTGTGGTCAACTGGTCTGGCTGTATAACGAAGCCATTTCCCATTACGCCGGACGCAGCGAAGCATTCTTCAACACCCTTGCCCGCCCGGATCGTCTGCCGGAACCTGGCGAAACGAAAGGCCGGGCGCTACGCGTGGCCTCGATTGATATCGGCGGCGGCACCACCGATATGGCGATTGTCCACTATCAACTGGACGACGGCGTCGGCGCCAATGTAAAAATCACGCCGCATCTGCTGTTCCGCGAAGGTTTTAAGGTCGCGGGCGACGACATGCTGCTGGATGTGATCCAGAAATGCATTTTACCGGCCCTGCAAACCCGGCTGCAGCAGGCAGGAGTGACGGATGCCGCCGCCCTGCTCGCCACGCTGTTTGGCGATTCCGGGCGTATCGATACCCAGGCTGTTTTGCGACAACAAACGGCGCTTCAACTCTTTATGCCGCTCGGTCACGCGGTCCTTTCTGCATGGGAAAAGAGCGACATTAACGATCCGCTGGCCGGACTGCACGCCACCTTTGGCGATCTGCTGAACCATCGTCCGACACGCAACGTGCTCAATTACATTCAGCAGGCGATTGATCACGCCCTGCCGTCGGGCTCGCCGACGTTTGATCTCTTTAGCGTCCCGTTACAGGTGCAGTTCAGCCAGTTACAGGACGCGATGCTGGCAGGTCAGTTTACCCTGACTTCCCCGCTGCATGCGGTCTGTGAAGCCATTTCACATTATTGCTGCGATATCCTGCTGGTCACCGGCAGACCGACCTGTATCCCGGCGGTTCAGGCGCTGATCCGCCATCTGCAGCCGGTTCCGGTCAATCGCATGGTGTGGATGGACAACTACCGCGTCCATGAATGGTATCCGTTCAGCCAACAGGGGCGCATCGGCAATCCGAAATCCACCGCCGCGGTCGGCGCAATGCTGTGCAGCCTGGCGCTGGATCTGCGCCTGCCGCGCTTTAACTTTAAAGCCGCTGATATTGGCGCCTACTCGACCGTGCGTTACCTCGGCGTACTCGACAATACGGTGAATACGTTACGTGAGGAAAACGTCTGGTATCAGGATATCGATCTTGATAAACCCGGTGCGAAGCTCGACACCCGCGTGCACTTCCCGCTACGCGGCAACGTCACGCTCGGTTTCCGCCAACTGGCGAACAGTCGTTGGCCCGCGACGCCACTGTATACGCTGAGCATTAACTCCGCCGATCTGGCGAAGAATATCGCGGGTGACGGCGTGTTAAACGTGCGTCTGCAATTGCGCGGCGGCAACAAAGAGACCGGCCCGGAGTCGTTTGTGCTGAGCGATGCGTGGCTACAGGATGGCACGCCGGTGGCGGCAAATGCCCTGACCTTAAAACTGAATACCCTGGCTGACCGCCGACACAGCGGCAGCCATTACTGGATTGACAGCGGGAGCGTGTACCTGAAATGAGCAAGATGTTGAATACCACTCAGGCCGCGATCGCGTGGGTAAATCGCACCCGTCAGCACGCTATGGCGCTGGACGACGAAGCGGATGCGCTGCTGGCGCAACTCAACCGCGCTGCCGCCACCGAATCCGCCCTCAATGCCGCCCGACACGATCGCGCCAGCATTGGACTTTACGGCTACTCGCAGGCAGCGAAAGCGCACCTCCTTGCCGCGCTGTGCAGCAGCGGCAACGGTAAGGTCAATGTCATTACCCCGGATCGCAGCTTTGACTATTTCAGTCATCTCAACCCCGGACACGCGCCAACCAACATGGCGCTGCGCTTTACACGGCAAAAGAACCTACCGGATGACGAGTGGCCGTTACGCCTGCGGCTGGTCACGGAAGCGGAACTGGTGCAGATATTCATCGCCCAGGCCTGCACGCAGCCCGCGTACCGGCAGGTGGAAAAAGCGATTATCGAATCGCGTATTGAGAAGTGGCAGTCGCTGCGTCAGTTGCACCCGGTTCAGGGCGTGACGGCACAGGAAGTGGCGACCATTGCCCGCTTCTGGCAGCGCTGTATCCCCGCATCACAACAGCAGATTGATGACGCGCTGTGGCACCAGTTTGCCCTGCTGCTCCCGACGGTCGACCTCTCAACCCGTGCCAGCGCCTGGTCGTTGCTGTGGGGTGAACAGCCAGAACTGACGCAGCAGTGGCTGAAACTGGCGCAGGTCCTCCAGCAGACGGGCCATGCCGGCGAAGTCGCCGCGCCGCTGAGCCTGTTGGTCGATCAGTTTGGCTTACCGTCTGAGAGTTTTATCACCCAGGAATTTCTGGCCTCGCAAGAGGCGCAAAGCGATGTGGTTGTCCATCCGATCGTGAATGAGAAATTACTTAACGCCGTCAGTCTGGCCCAGGAATCACTGGCTCTGCTGACCCGCGAGCTGGTACTGAGCGTGGAAGATGGTGTACTCGATAACGTCGATCTGCTGGATATTCCGCTTGCGCCGCTCTGTCACCCACAGCCGCTCTGGCAGGCCAAACTCGGCTGGTTGTTGGAGCATTACCGCCAGCAGTTGCAGCCCGACGTGCTGGTCGTCTGCAACGCCACCGCCACCCGCACGCAAACACCGTCTACGGCCAGAACATTGCTCAACTGGGTGCACGATACGCAACCGACGCGCGAGACGGCGTTGCCCGGCGTCGTGTGGGCCATTACGCCGCAAGATGCGCGTTTTACAACGCAACAGAATCTGGACGAAGCGGTCCAGCATCTGATGGGAAAACCAGGCCAGCACTGGGGCACCCTGCAGGCGCTGGACAAACACAGTCTGCTGCGCCTGATCGAGTGGCTGTCGCAAGCCACTTCAGCCCCGCAGCGTCAGGCACGCCTGCAGGCGCTGGGCGAACAGCATCAACAGCGTGTTCGTGAACTGATGCTCGCGCAACCTGCCGAAGCGCTTAGCGCGGAAGCGGTGGTTCGACAGCTACAGCAGCAGGCGGCGCATCACGGCGATCTGCTCGACGGTTTGTTACCGGCGGTACAACAGTTTGAAACCCTGCTCCGCGTCCAGCAACCGCGTGAAGAACAGGTCAGCGGTTTATTCAATGAGGCCATTGACCTTTTCGCCGAGGTCCGTGACGCGCCGCAGCAGTCAGAGAACAAAGAGACGGGCTATCAGGCGCACCGCCTGTGGCTCAACCATATTCGTCAGTGGAGCCGCGATGACAGTCAGGCGCAGCGTCTGGGGTTGACGCCCGCTGCGCTGCGTCAGGTCGTCGACATACTGGCGATCGCCAGCTATCGCCTGCAACTGCCGCAGCAACTGCAACAGATATTGCAGCGTGAAGAAGTTTGCGGCGCTCAGCTGCACGCCTGCATCGCCAACTTTATTGCCTGGCTCGGCTATGCCGACGTGGCAGAAACGGAGCGACCCGCCAGTCGAATCGCGAAAGGAACGGCGATTTTCAGCGCGGTCAAACGCCAGCCGATGACGCGTCTGACGCATCTGGAAGAACAGCCGGTGCACGCCGCCAGCCGCTATGTTTATGACTGGCTGGTTGCGCTGTATACGCGGGCAACGGAAAACAAGGGATATCAGCATCCGCAGGATGTGACTGAAGCCGACCAAAAGGCGCTAAACGCGCTGCTGGCAATGATTTGAGAGATCCGCCGGGAAGGATTCCGGCGACGTCCGCTCAAAACAGCGAAAACAACAGTGCCACCGGGAAACTCATGGGCCAGGTGGCCCCGACCAGAAAGGCGCTCAGAAAGCGGATGCGTTTTTTATCGTGCGAGAGAAACCAGGTGATCAGAAAGGCAATCGCGGCCATCACTGCATAGAACATCAACATTTTTTGGTACAAAGACATTTACGGGCATCCGGCCAGAGGAATAAATCGCGCGCAATATGCTCCATTTTTTGACATACATCAAGTTTTATCCCTTTCGGTCAAACCATTTGCCATTTTTTATGGCCGCTTACGTTAAGTCCCTGGTTCGTACTATTGCGGATCACAGGATGCCGGACTATACACAAAGGGGCACTAACGCAAGGTGGCAAATATGAATGTTTCCAGTAGAACCGTAGTGTTGATAAATCTCTTTGCTGCTGTGGGTCTTTTTGCTCTTATCTCATTGAGATTTGGCTGGTTTATGTAATTCTTGAGTGCTTGCGGCGCAGACAGGCAGAGAGAAGGTTTCTCTCTGCCTTCGACTGACGATCTTCCCACGCCACTTTTCGGGCGTAAATTACCCTTAATGTTTAACCATTACGTGGCGGATCACGGTGTAATCCTCCAGCCCATAAAGTGACATATCTTTGCCATAACCGGACAATTTCTGTCCGCCGTGCGGCATTTCGCTCACCAGCATAAAATGGGTGTTAACCCACGTACAGCCGTACTGCAGACGCGCGCTGACCCGGTGAGCGCGTCCGACGTCACGCGTCCAGACCGACGACGCGAGGCCATATTGCGAATCATTGGCCCAGTCCAGTACCTGCTCTTCATCCTCGAAGACGGTCACACTGACCACCGGACCAAACACTTCCCGCTGGACAATCGCATCCTCCTGTTTAGCGCCAGCCAGCAGCGTCGGGGCAAAGTAATAGCCCGGCCCGTCCACTTTTTTTCCCCCGGTGACCACCTTGATATGTCCCAGCGCTTTCGCATCCTCAACAGCTTTGGTGACGCGCTCCAGATGTGCCAGTGAACTCAGCGGCCCCAGTTCGGTCGACTCTTCCTCCGGTGCACCGGTTTTCAGGCTGGCTACGGCAGCCCCCAGTTTCTCAACCAGCGCGTCGTAAACGCCCTTTTGCGCGTAAATGCGACAGGCGGCGGTACAATCCTGACCGGCATTGTAGAAGCCGAACGTGCGCACGCCTTCCACCACCGCATCCACATCGGCATCGTCAAACACAATCACCGGCGCTTTACCGCCCAGTTCCATATGCGTGCGCTTAATCGACGGCGCAGTGTGGCTGATAATGTGCTCACCGGTAGCGATCGAGCCGGTTAACGAGACCATACGCACCTTCTTATGTCCGGTCAGCGGATCGCCAACCGTTTTGCCTCTGCCAAACAGCACATTGAGCACACCCGGCGGGAAGATATCTTTGGCATATTCCGCCAGTTTCAGCGCAGTCAGCGGCGTGATTTCCGAAGGTTTAATCACCACGCAATTACCGGCAGCCAGCGCGGGGGCCAGCTTCCACGCCGCCATCATCAGCGGATAGTTCCACGGCGCGATGGAGGCCACCACGCCGACCGGATCGCGGCGAATCATCGAGGTATGTCCCTCCAGATATTCCCCCGCCGCCAGACCGTTCAGACAACGGGCGGCACCGGCGAAAAAGCGAAACACATCGACAATCGCCGGGATCTCATCATTGAGCGCGCAGTGCAGCGGTTTACCGCAGTTGCGCGATTCCAGTTCAGCAAACTCTTGCGCATTCTGCTCAATGACATCCGCCAGCTTCAGCAGCAGTTCGCTGCGCACTTTCGGGGTCGTCTGCCCCCATTCGCTAAACGCACGATCGGCGGCAAGGACGGCCGCATCCACCTGAGCGGGAGACGCTTCTGCAATTTCCAGCAGCACCTCGCCGGTGGCAGGGTTATAGACGGGCTGCTTTTCACCTTCACCCTTGACCAGCTCGCCGTTAATCAGTAATTGATGTTGCATAGCATTTTCCCATATCGTTGTTTATTTACCGTTTCCGGCGACGCTGTCGCCTTCACGCGTGAGCCACCACGCCCCCAGAATCGGAATGGTTGTGACCAGCATAACCAGCAGTGCCACGACGTTCGTCACCGGCACGTCGCGTGGTCGCCCTAACTGATTGAGCAACCACAACGGCAGCGTCCGTTCATGACCGGCAGTAAAGGTCGTGACGATGATTTCATCGAATGACAGCGCGAACGCCAGCATTCCCCCGGCCAGCAGCGCCGAGCCCAGATTTGGCAGCACGACAAAGCGGAAGGTTTGCCAGCCATTCGCGCCAAGATCCATAGACGCCTCCACCAGGCTCCATGAAGTACGGCGAAAGCGGGCTATCACGTTGTTAAACACCACCACCACGCAGAATGTCGCGTGACCGACCACAATGGTGAAAAAACCCGGATCGAGATTGACCGTCTTAAACGCGGTCAGTAGCGCCAGACCGGTGACAATCCCCGGTAAGGCGATCGGTAACAGCAGCAACAGCGAGATGGCGTTTTTGCCGAAAAAATCACGCCGCCAGAGCGCCGCCGCAGCCAGCGTGCCCAGCACCAACGCAATCGCCGTCGATAACGCGGCAATTTTTAGTGACAACGTCACGGCATCCAGAATATCGCTACGCTGCGCAGCAACGCTAAACCAGCGCAGCGTCAGTCCCTGCGGTGGAAAGCTGAAGGCCGCGTCCTCAGTGTTAAACGCATAGGCCGCGATGATCAGAATCGGGAAGTGCAGGAAAATAACCCCGCCCCAGGCCGCCAGTTTGAGGAAAAACGGTGCGCGCTCAGAGTGCATCGAACGCTCCCAGACGTTTCACGAACGCCAGATAAAGGGCTATTAGCACGATCGGCACCAGCGTAAACGCCGCCGCCATTGGCATGTTGCCAATCGCCCCCTGCTGCGAATAGACCATGTTGCCGATGAAATAACCCGGCGGGCCCACCAACTGCGGCACGATGAAATCACCCAGCGTCAGGGAAAAGGTGAAGATCGAACCGGCGGCAATTCCGGGGATCGCCAGCGGCAGAACCACATAACGGAAGGTCTGGCGGGGACGAGCGCCCAGATCGGCGGACGCCTGCAGCAGCGACGGCGGCAACCGCTCCAGCGCGGCCTGAACCGGCAGGATCATGAACGGCAGCCAGATGTAGACAAACACCATAAAACGCCCTAATCCCGACGTCGAGAGCGTATTTCCTCCCACGGCTGGCAGCGTCAGCAGACTGGTCAGTAAGGGTTCTAAACCAAGATGGTTCAGAAACCATTGCGCCACGCCATCTTTTGCCAGCAGCAGCGTCCAGGCATAGGCTTTAACGATATAGCTCGCCCACATCGGCAGCATGACCGCAATATAAAAAAACGCTTTCATCCTGCCGCGGGTATAGCGCGCCATGTACCACGCCATCGGAAACGCCAGAATCGCACTGGCTATCGTCACCGCGATCGCCATCGTCAGCGTGCGTAAAATAATGTCGTAATTGGCGGGATTAAATAGCGCACGAAGATTGGCAAGCGTAAGATCCGGCGTCACCGACATCGTGAAGTCGTCAAAGGTGTAAAACCCCTGCCACAGCAGCGTCAGTAGCGAACCGAAATAGACAATACCAAACCACATCAGCGGGCCAAGCAGCAGCAAAAACAGTCCCAGCCCGGGATGACGCCAGAAAAAACCGGTGAGTTTACTCAAACCGCCGGGCCGTGAAGGCGTGGAGAGCACGTTCATTGCCATTCACCTCTCCTCGACCAGCGGTACCATGACCTCGCGTGGCCAGGACACCATCACCGGCTGACCGGGTGCAAGTGTGGTCGCAAAGGGTTCTCCCGTCTGATTGGCCTGGCTGACCAGTAGCTTTTCACCGCCGGTAAGCTTTAGCTCAAGACGAGTGGCGGCACCCTGATACTGCACCGCCTGAATCACCCCCTGCGCCTGGATCTCGCCTGGGACATTGAGCCGGATATGCTCCGGGCGCAGCGAGAAACTGCCCGTCATCCCGCAGACATTCGAGGCCATCGCCGGATCAAAGACGTTCGATGTCCCGACGAAACCCGCAACAAACGGCGTGCGTGGTCGCATGTATAACTCACGCGGTGAATCCACCTGTTCAATGCGTCCATTGTTAAAGACCGCCACACGATCGGACATCGACAGCGCTTCGCCCTGATCGTGCGTCACGAAGATGAACGTGATCCCCAGCGACTGCTGGAGTTTTTTCAGCTCCAGTTGCATCTGCTCACGCAGTTTCAGATCCAGCGCACCGAGCGGTTCATCCAGCAACAGCACGCGCGGCTCGTTGACCAGCGCCCGGGCGATCGCCACCCGTTGACGCTGACCGCCGGAAAGCTGTGACGGCTTGCGCTCAAAGACAAACCCCAGCGCCACCTTCTCCAGCGCCTCGCGAGCCTGAGCATGACGCTGTTTTTTATCCACGCCTTTGACCATCAGACCATAGGCGACATTGTCGAGAATCGACATGTGCGGAAACAGCGCATAGTCCTGGAACACGGTGTTCACATCCCGTTCCCAGGGCGGCAAATCACTGGCTGGCTTGCCAAAGATGGCAATCGAGCCGCCCGAAAGCTGCTCGAATCCGGCAATCAGGCGCAGGCAGGTGGTTTTGCCGGAGCCGGATGGCCCCAGCATAGAGAAAAATTCCCCGTCTTTAATCGCAATACTGACGCCATCGACCGCCCGCACGTCACCGTACAGGCGCGAGACGTTGTCAAACTCCACTGCGTACGTCATAAATCACCCCAGTGACGTTAACGACCGCCCATGATGGCGATGTAATCCTGTGTCCAGCGACTGTACGGCACGAATTTACCGCCTTCAGCGACAGGCGTTTTCCAGAAGGCGATTTTGTCAAAATAACGGTAACCATTGGTTTCACAGCCTTTATCGCCCAGCAGCGTACTGGCTTTACAGCCTTCGGTAACCACGGGCAGCGATCCAAACCAGGCGGCCACATCCCCCTGAACTTTTGGCGTCAGCGACCAGTTCATCCACTTGTAGGCGCAAACCGGGTGTTTGGCTTCGCTGTGCAACATGGTGGTATCAGCCCAGCCGGTGACGCCCTCTTTCGGGAACACTGTGCCGATGTGTTGTCCTTCGCCTTTCAGCGCGTTCGCCTGATATGGCCAGGCGCTCGAGGCCACGACGCCCTCATTTTTGAAATCGCTCATTTGCACCGTGGTGTCGTGCCAGTAACGGTGAATCAACGGTTGCTGTGCGCGCAGCACTTTCAGCACCGCCTGGTACTGTTCTTCGGTGAGTTGATACGGGTCCGAGATCCCCAGTTGCGGCTGGGTAGCCTTCACGAACAGCGCCGCATCGGCAATGTAAATCGGTCCGTCATAGGCCTGAACGCGGCCTTTGTTGGTTTTTCCGTCCGGAAGGTTTTGTTCAACGAACACCACGTTCCAGCTATCGGGCGGCGTCGGGAAGGTTTGTGTGTTGTACATCAGCAGGTTCGGCCCCCACTGATATGGCGTGCCGTAGACTTTGCCCGCCACGTTGAACCAGTCGCCTTTGACCACGCGGGGATCGACGTTTTTCCAGTTCGGGATGAGCGCCGTATTGATCGGCTGCACGCGTTTACCCATGATCAGACGCAGCGAGGCATCACCAGAGGCCGTGACCAGATCGTAGCCCCCTTTAGCCATCAGGCTGACCATCTCATCCGATGTCGCCGCCGTTTTGACGTTAACCGCACAGCCGGTCTCTTTTTCGAATTGTGTTACCCAGTCGTACTGTTTATCGGTCTGACCGCGTTCGATGTAACCCGGCCAGGCGATAATATCCAGGCGGCCTTCGGCCTGGCCTAAAGAGGTGGGCGGTTCGGCGGCGTGCGCGGTCATCAGCGTCATACTGAGCGCGCACAGGCTGCTGCGGGCAAATTTCTTGCTCATAAGATCTTACTCCTGTCGCAAAATATTGAGCGGCAGCCTTGCCGTAAATATATGTCCTTTCCTAAAAATAGTCGGCGCGCCGTCAGCGCACCTCCCGGCACGAGGAAATTTAATCAGGTTGTGACATGACGCGCATAACGCCCCGGACTGCGGCGTTATGTGGTTATCTTCTGGAGTATAGACAAGGGGTTAGCTGACGCGGAGGAAAAGTAAAAGCTATTGATATTTCCTATGATGGTCTGCGGGAAATAAAGTCGTACGTTTTTTGCTGATATTTTCTAAATAAGAACGCGCTATTCTTTTATATTGAATCGCGCGCACGTTTTATTTCATCTGCGCGCGAATGAGTTGCCCCAGTTGTTTTACCGCAGCTTCTTCACGTTCTCCCCAACCCCATGCGGTATTGAAGCGGAAAAAGCGTTTCCAGGTGTCTGAGGTCGAGAACATTTTCCCCGGCGCGATGCTGATATGGTGAGCCAACGCCTGCGCGGTCAGTTCGCCCGCATCCAGTGATTCCGGCAGTTCCAGCCAGAGAAAATAGCCGCTGTTGTTGTGATGTATTTTCACTTCGGCAGGGAGATGGCGCAGCAGCGTTTGCCAGGCCTGCTGCTTACGTTCTGCCAGTTGACGACGCAGGCGGCGCAGATGGGCGTCATAACGGCGCGTCGAGAGATAATCGACCAGCGCCAGTTGCATCGGCGAACTGGTGGAGAGTGTGCTCATCAGTTGTAAACGCTGGATTTGGCGGGCGTGTTTGCCTGCGGCGACCCAACCAATGCGAAAACCCGGTACCAGACACTTGGAGAATGACGAGCAGTGCAGCACCTTGTCTGCCCGATCCCACGCTTTGGCTGGCAGCGGTTTCTCCCGGCCAAAATAGAGTTCGCTGTAAACGTCATCTTCAATCAACATCACATTATGGCGATCGAGTATCTCAACCAGACGCGCCTTTTTCTCCGGACTGAGAGTAAAGCCGAGCGGGTTCTGGCTGTTGGTCATCAGCCAGCATGCTTTAACCGGATATGCCTGCAACGCCTGCTCCAGCGCCGCGAGATCGATCCCCTCCTTCACGTCAGTGGCAACCGACAGCGCTTTAAGCCGCAGTCGTTCCAGCGCCTGTAACGCGCCATAGAAACAAGGGTTTTCGACAATCACCCAGTCACCCGGTTCCGTCACCGCTTGCAGGCTGAGGTTGAGCGCCTCCAGCGCCCCGGCGGTGATGACGATTTCATCCGGCGAGACGGTAATGCCCTGTAAGGCGTAGCGACGGGCAATGGCGTGGCGTAGTTCCGCGTTACCCGGCGGCAGATTCTCAATTACGCTCATCGCGGTTGCGGTTCTGCTCACCTGCGCCAGAGAACGGTTCAGTTGCTGGAGGGGAAATAAACGTGGATCGGGAAATGCTGAGGCAAACGGCATCACCGACGCATCCCGGCTGGCCTGTAGCATCTCAAAAATAGTGGTGTTGATATCCACCGCTTCGTCGCGCATCACCTGGACCGGTTGCACCGTTGGCTGATAAACCGGGCGTGGCGCGACATAATAGCCAGACTGCGGACGCGCAATGATCCGCCCCTGACTTTCCAGCAACTGATAGGCATGCCCGACGGTCATAAAGCTCATCCCACTGCTGACCACCTGCTCACGCAGCGACGGCAGGCGATCGCCAGGTTGCCAGACGCCAGAGGCAATCTGCTCGCAGAGTTGTTCAGCCAGACGCTGGTACTTTTTCATTGTTATTCACTCGTGGATCCGTGGCAGGTGACCCTCGCAGTGTATATCAGCGAATGAAATACTCAACATCCTAAGAACTGTTATGGTTACGACAACGTAAGTGACAGTTCTTTGCCGAGCGCACGCGCCGCCGTCTGCACAGCATCAATTTTTGTTGCATGCCGCAAGTCGAACAGACGAGTAATTTCCTGTTTCGGTCGGCCGATGCGTTTCGCCAGCTCCTGCTGGCTGATTTTTGATGCCAGAAAAGCGTCGAGTAAAAGGACTTTTGACGCGACGCTGAGCGGAACTTCAACAAAGTCATCGCCCTCTTTCACCGGCGAAGGTAGCGGGACGGACTGGTTATCTTCGAAATAGAATTCAAAGGCGGTGACCAACGCTTCCAGTGCGGTATCAAGGGATTGCTGGCGGGTCTCCCCCTGGGTGAGCGCTTCCGGAATATCCGGAAACGAAACCACATAGCCACCTTCTGGCGCAGGAACGAGACGAACGGGATAGCGCATAATTTCAAACTCTCTCATCTGAACAACCTCATATCAGTGATGATGGCGACAGGCCTAATTGCTTTAAAATGGCTTTACGCAGGCCTCTTTGATCTCATCACCCGGATGTCTGGGCATGACGCTGCGTTTTCCGCGATATCTGAGCTTCAAATGGTGCGATCCATTCGTTACCCCGACTCCCTGAGATTCCAGCCAGCGTCTGAATTCGCTCTGCTTCACTGCGCCTCCCTGTTCCCTATTCTACACACAAAGTAAACATTTATGCTTACTTTCTCGCCTGACAAAAGGAAAATACAGAAAAATGCCCGTCGTGTAGAGCCGCTCGTATCAATTCAGGAAGGCCGCTTCCAGAATTTATATCAACAGACGTAATTTGTAACATTCACGCAACTGTTATGGTTAAATAGAGCCATTCTGTTTCTGCCACTGAAACTCTTACCGGCCTAGAATTGCGCTGAATCAATTTTTAGTGCGGAGTTATGCATGTCTGGTCTTGATGCGTTTCATCTGGCAAGGATCCAGTTTGCCTTTACGGTTTCCTTCCACATTATTTTTCCGGCAATCACCATCGGCCTGGCCAGCTATCTTGCGGTACTGGAAGGTCTTTGGCTGAAAAGCAAAAATCCCGTCTGGCGCTCGCTATATCAGTTCTGGTCAAAAATTTTCGCCGTTAACTTTGGGATGGGCGTGGTGTCTGGCCTGGTGATGGCTTACCAGTTTGGCACCAACTGGAGCGGGTTTTCCGAGTTCGCCGGCAGTATCACCGGGCCATTGCTGACTTATGAGGTGCTCACAGCATTTTTCCTCGAAGCCGGGTTCCTCGGTGTGATGCTGTTTGGCTGGAACAAGGTTGGCCCCGGATTACACTTTTTCTCCACCTGTATGGTCGCGCTGGGCACGATCATTTCCACCTTCTGGATCCTCGCCTCCAACAGCTGGATGCAGACGCCGCAGGGCTATGAGATCGTCAACGGTCAGGTCGTGCCGGTGGACTGGTTCGCCGTCATTTTCAACCCATCGTTCCCTTACCGTTTGCTGCATATGTCGGTGGCGGCGTTTCTCAGTAGCGCGTTATTTATCGGGGCCTCTGCGGCCTGGCATTTACTGCGCGGAAACGCGACGCCCGCCATTCGCGCCATGTTTTCGATGGCGCTGTGGATGACGCTGATTGTCGCACCGCTACAGGCGCTCATTGGCGATATGCACGGTCTGAATACCCTCAAACACCAGCCTGCCAAAATTGCCGCCATTGAAGGTCACTGGGAAAATCCGCCAGGCGAACCGACTCCACTTCTGCTGTTCGGCTGGCCGGATATGGAACAGGAACGCACCCGCTATGGGCTGGCGATCCCGGCGCTGGGTAGCCTGATCCTCACTCACAGCATGGATAAACAGGTCCCGGCGCTTAAAGAGTTCGCGAAAGAGGATCGCCCCAATTCCACGATGGTCTTCTGGTCGTTTCGAATCATGGCAGGTCTGGGTATGTTAATGATCCTGCTAGGTGTTTGCGCGCTGTGGTTACGCTACCGGCAGCGTCTCTATACTTCGCGACCGTTTCTGCGCTTTGCCTTATGGATGGGACCGTCAGGATTGGTCGCGATTCTTGCCGGTTGGGTCACGACGGAAGTGGGCCGCCAGCCGTGGGTCGTCTACGGGTTGCAACGCACGGCGGATGCGGTCTCTGCTCACGGCGACCTGCACATGAGTCTTTCTCTGCTGACGTTCTTTATCGTCTATAGCGCCGTCTTCGGCGTGGGTTACAGCTACATGATCCGCCTCATCCGCAAAGGGCCGCAGGAGACGATTTCCCCGACGCCGCCTACCGGCACGCCTGCCAGACCACTGTCTGCTGCCGTCCTCGACTCTCAACATGAGGCACACCGCTAATGGGTATTGATTTATCGGTAATCTGGTTCGTCATCATCGTCTTCGCCACACTGATGTACATCGTGATGGATGGATTCGATTTGGGTATTGGCATTTTATTTCCCGTCATCCGCGATGCTGACGATCGTGACGTGATGGTTAACAGCGTCGCCCCGGTCTGGGACGGCAATGAAACCTGGCTGGTTCTCGGCGGTGCCGGGTTGTTTGGTGCGTTTCCGCTGGCCTATGCGGTGATCATTGACGCCCTGACGATCCCGCTGACGCTGATGCTCATCGGGCTGATTTTTCGTGGCGTCGCCTTTGAATTTCGCTTCAAAGCCACGCCCGCGCATCGCCCGTTCTGGGATAAGGCGTTTATCGGTGGCTCGATCCTGGCGACGTTCACCCAGGGCGTGGTGGTAGGCGCGGTGATTAACGGTTTTGCCGTCACTGGTCGTCGTTTCAGCGGCGGACCGTTTGACTGGCTCACCCCTTTCACCCTGTTCTGCGGCGCAGGACTGGTGGTCACTTACGCACTGTTGGGCGCCACCTGGCTGGTGATGAAAAGCGAAAATCCGTTGCAGGATAAAATGCGCACCGCAGCGAAACAGTTACTGCTGTTGATGCTGCTGGTAATTGCGATGATCAGCCTGTGGACGCCGCTGGCGCACCCGGCGATAGCGGAACGCTGGTTTACGTTGCCGAATCTGTGGTTCCTGCTGCCGGTTCCGCTACTGGTTGCGGTGATTGGCGTCTGGCTATGGCGAGCGCTTGGCCAGAGAAACCGCCACGCGCTGCCCTTTGTGTTAACTCTCGGACTGATTTTTCTCGGCTTCAGTGGACTGGGGATCAGCATCTGGCCGCATATCATTCCGCCAGCCATTACGCTCTGGCAGGCGGCCGCGCCCGCGCAGAGCCAGGGCTTTATGCTGGTCGGCGCGTTACTGATCATCCCTGTTATTCTGGTTTACACCTTCTGGAGTTACTACGTGTTTCGCGGCAAAGTTCAACATGGCGAGGGGTATCACTGATGCAACAATCCGTCTGGAAACGCCTGATGTGGCTGGTGATTTTGTGGGGCGGCAGCGTGCTGGCGCTGGCCGCCGTGGGGATGTTCTTTCGCCTGATCATGACGGCGGCAGGGTTTAAATCGCATTAAGTTTGTGCCGGATAAGGTGATAGCCGCCTCCGGCACCTGGTTAGTTTTTACGCTTCGGCAGCGTTTTCATTAGCTCTTCCGGGCTGACGGAAGCCACCACGCTGCCTGGCAGCGGCATCTTCAGAATGTGATTTTTGATTTTCCCGATCACATGCATTTCGCACGGACGGCAGTCAAATTTCAGCGTTAGCACCTCATCGCCGTTCACCAGTTGCATCGGCGTCGCCTTCCAGCTTTTGATATTGCCTTTCGCCTGCTTCGGACACAGATTAAAGGCAAAGCGCAGGCAGTGTTTGGTGATCATCACCGGCACCTCGCCCTTTTCCTCATGCGCTTCATACGCTGCATCAATCAACTGCACGCCATAGCGATGGTAAAACTCCCGCGCCTTATGGTTGTAAACGTTGGCCAGAAAACTCAGGTGCGATTGTGGATAAACCGGCGCAGGCTCAGACACCGGCTTGCGAACGCCGCGCGGGTAGTTCGCAAGGCGCGCGGCATCCAGCATCTCCACCGCTTCCCGGCGGAACGCATTAAGCAGGCTGTTCGGCACAAACAGCGCGCCTGGCAGATTCACTGCGATATCGCGGGCGTAATAGATTGTCTGTCCCAGTTTTGCCAGCCCGTCCTTCAACCCGTTCAGCGCTTTTTCAGCGTTGTTGGCCTCATCAAACTGTCCATCCAGCGTATGGGTGATGCTGACGCCCTCTTCACTGGTCAGCGTCAGGATCAGTTGTTCCTGCCAGCCGCCCAGTTCAATATCCACCGCCACCCGACGCTCGCTCGAGGTTTTGGTTAACGCCTGCTGCCAGTTATGGTCAAGATTGCGGTTCAGCGGATGGTGGGGACGCAATTTATGCAGATCGGCAGGCATCTCATTCGGCCAGACACGATAGCGATTTTGTCCGGTTTTTTCGACCGTATTGGCGCGAAAGCCAACAACTTCACGTTTGATCAGGACGTTAAGACCATCGCCGTTCGCCAGCGGCTCGCTGACCTCAACGTCGAGGTGATCTTTCGCCACTTTCAATACTTCACCGACCGGCAGGCCGATAAACTTTGGCGAATCAAAGGCGCCGATATCCCCTTTACGCGCATTCACAAAGTAGTCGGTGCTGCCGCGATGAAAGGTTTTATCCGTTGACGGAGTAAAGAAATGTTCCGTGCGTCCGGCAGAAGCCCGCGCCAGATCACCGCGATCCTCAATGATGGCATCCAGCATCTGCCGGTAGTGCGCGGTAATGTTCTTCACGTAGCTCATGTCTTTGTAACGCCCTTCAATCTTGAAGGAACGCACACCAGCGTCGATCAGCGCGCCCAGGTTGGCGGTCTGATCGTTATCTTTCATCGACAGCAGGTGTTTTTCATACGATACCACCCGTCCCTGATCGTCTTTCAGGGTGTACGGTAAGCGGCACGCCTGCGAGCAGTCGCCACGGTTGGCGCTGCGCCCCGTTTGCGCATGCGAGATATAGCATTGCCCGGAATACGCCACGCACAGCGCCCCGTGAACAAAAAATTCGATAGTGGCATCGGTCGCCTGATGAATGGCCTGAATCTGCTCAAGACTCAGCTCACGCGCCAGCACGATCTGCGTGAACCCCACGTCAGCGAGAAATTTGGCTTTCTCCACGCTGCGGATATCGCACTGGGTGCTGGCATGCAGTTCGATGGGCGGGATGTCCAGCTCCAGAATGCCCATGTCCTGGACGATCAGCGCGTCAACGCCGTTCTGCCAGAGATCGGTAATCAGTCGCTGTGCGGGTTCCAGTTCATCGTCGTGAAGAATCGTGTTCAGCGTGACAAAGATTTTTGCGCCATAGCGATGGGCGAACGGCACCAGCTCGGCGATATCTTTCAGGCTATTGCTGGCATTATGACGCGCCCCAAAGCCGGGACCACCGATATAGACGGCGTCCGCACCATGTAAAATGGCTTCGCGGGCGATGATGGTATCACGTGCCGGGCTTAACAATTCAAGGCGATGTGGAGACGGGCGCATAGCGTTGTTTTTATCCAGTAGCAGCAAAATGGCGGCTATTGTAGTCAGAAGCGCCGTTTTGCGAAATAGTTTTCCCGCTTAACTGCGTGGGTAATGGATGAGCGAATGAAAGTGCACGGTCTGCTCGCTGCTGTTGCGATAGGCATGAGCGTTATCACCGGCAAAACGAATGCCTTCTCCAGCCCTGATGACGCGCCATTGCTGGTCAATGCACATCTCCAGATCGCCTGCGATTACAACCACATGTTCAATCACGCCCGCTTCGTGCGGCGTGGATTCGCTGAGCGCGCCGGGTGCCAGCAAAATTGAAAAGTGATCAAAGCACAGCACCGGATCCCACGGGAACAACGGCGTCACGACCATCGCCTGCTCTTGCGGATCAAACGTCGGCAGCGGCTCAGATTCCGGCGGCGAAATAAAGGTAGAGAACGGGACGTTCAGCCCGGTAGCAATCTTCCATAACGTCGCCACCGTGGGACTGGACTCGTTGCGCTCAATTTGCCCGAGCATCGCTTTTGACACACCGGTGGCCTCCGCCAGGCGCGATAAACTCCACTCACGCTGTTTGCGCAATGTTTTTAAAGTGTTCGCAAGATAGTGTGTCAGATTGTCCATTGATATCCTCTCAAAATACCAGCTTACCACTTGTACGTTATAACGCCCAGATGCTAAATTAAATGACCGTTATAACGCACAAGGAATGCTAATGCGTTCGTTTTCCATCCCCTTACCCACGCTGCTTTCTGGCTTTGTCGCCGTACTGGTCGGCTATGCCAGTTCAGCGGCCATCATCTGGCAGGCCGCCGTGGCGGCGGGTGCCAGTACAGCGCAAATTGCCGGCTGGATGAGCGCCCTGGGCCTCGCAATGGGGGCCAGTACGCTCATCCTGACGCTCTGGTATCGTGCGCCTGTACTGACGGCATGGTCAACACCCGGCGCGGCGCTGTTGGTGACAGGACTCCAGGGACTGACGCTGCCAGAGGCGATTGGCGTGTTCATCATCGCCAACGCACTGATCGTCTTGTGCGGCGTGACCGGATTATTCGCTCGCCTGATGCAGGTCATCCCTCATTCGCTGGCGGCGGCCATGCTGGCCGGGATTTTGCTCCGCTTTGGCCTGCAGGCATTTGCCAGTCTCAGTGACCCGTTTCTGCTTTGTGGCGGCATGTTGCTGGCATGGTTGATTCTGAAGAGGATTGCGCCGCGCTATGCGGTGATCGCGGCGCTGGTTGCTGGTGCGGTCATTGCGTTACTTGAAGGTGACATTGTCACCTCTTCGTTAGCGATGGCCCCGGTGTTACCTACATTTATTGCCCCTCAGTTTTCGCTGGCCCACAGTCTGGGGATTGCCGTGCCGCTCTTTCTGGTGACGATGGCGTCGCAGAATGCGCCCGGTGTAGCGACCATGAAAGCCGCAGGCTACGATGTCCCCGTCTCGCCCCTGATTATTGTCACTGGCGTACTGGCGCTACTGTTTTCCCCTTTCGGCGTCTATTCCATCTGTATTGCCGCTATCACCGCAGCAATTTGCCAGAGTCCGGAGGCCCATCCGGATGCGGCTAAACGCTGGCTGGCCGCCGCTGCCGCCGGCGTGTTCTATCTGTTGGCCGGTATTTTCGGCAGTTCGATTACCGGAGTGATGGCGGCGCTGCCAGCGAGCGGAATACAGATGCTGGCGGGACTGGCGCTGCTGGGCACGATTTCGGGCAGTCTGTATCAGGCGTTGAGCCATGAAAGCGAACGTGATGCCGCCGTGGTGACCTTTCTGGCCACCGCCAGCGGGCTGACGCTGTGGGGAGTGGGTTCGGCATTCTGGGGGCTGATCGCAGGGGGGATCTGTTACACCGTCTTAAGGCTAGCGCGACGCGCGTAACTGCGACGGCGTCTTCCCGGTCACCTGCTTGAAGCGATTACTGAAATGGCTCGGAGAGCTGAAGCCGCAGGCCAGCGCAATCTCCGTTAACGGACGCTGTGAGTGACAAACCAGTTGCTTTGCCACTGCCATCCGCCGCTGCATCACGTACTGATGCGGCGCCATTTTCATCGACTGACGGAACATTCTGGCGAAATGAAATTCGCTCAGCGCGGCTTCATACGCCAGATCGGCAAGCGTCAACGGTTCCGCCAGATGGGCGTCGATATACGCCAGCACATTGCGCAGTGTCACCGGCGCGAGTCCACCCGTCACCGTCGGCAATCGCCACTGCACGTTGCTGTAGTGCTGAATCATGTGGGTCATCAGAAGTGACGACGCGGCGCTGAGCGTCAGATGGTTCGCGGGCTGATGCCAGTCGTTGCCCAGTAAAAACTGCCGGTAGACCGCCGTAATCCCCGGGTCGTTGCCAAATGTCCGCTCATCCAGCGTAAAACGGTAGGGGCTTTTATCCCAGACTTTTTCCCCGACTTCACGCAAATGCGCGTCGGTGCAGTAAAGATGCACGAACGAGAGGTCGTCGCGGATATCCCAGGTAGATTCACTCTCTTTTGGCAACAGGCAAAACCGGTCCGGCCCGCCCCCATTTTTCCAGCCTGAGGCCGTTTTTTGATAGCTCTCGTAGCCATCCGCCACATACAGACTGAGCGTGTGGTGATCGCAATACTGCGTGATGGTATCGCGCTTATTCGACCATGCCGCCAGCTGGACGCCCGAGCGCAGCTCGACCGACTCCTGCAACACGGCATTGTGCTGACTCAAATTTTCAAAGGCATCGTAAGACCGGGTCATACCACCACATAAACACTGTTATTCAGGCATTCAGTCTATCGCAGGTCATTGCGGTTACCACCCGCCCGACGGAAAAAAGCGCAAGATTTTGCAAGTATCCCGCAAACCGATGAAAGCGCGTCGCCCCTGCGATCTGCGACAGTTAATTATTGGGTATGAAGGGAGAAAATAATGAACGCACTATTATATTGTCTGGTCGTGGTGATCTGGGGTACCACGTGGATCGCCATTTATTTACAGCAAGGCCCGGTTGCAGCCCCCGTCTCGATTTTCTGGCGTTTTGCGGTGGCGACGGCGTTGATGATGTTGATGATGCGGATTCGTGGAAAGCTACGAACGCTGTCGTTACGGGACCATTTGTTCTGTCTACTGCAAGGCAGTTGCGTCTTTTGCTTTAACTTCTGGTGTTTTTACACCGCGGCCGCCTGGATCAATACCGGGCTGGAGTCGGTAATTTTTTCCATGGCAGTGCTGTTTAACGCGGTGAACAGCTTCTTTTTCTTTGGGCAAAAACCTCCGCTGCGGTTTTACTGCGCCGCCGCGCTGGGACTGACCGGTATCGTCACCCTCTTCTGGCAGGATCTGATGAGCAGCGGTTTTAGCGGCTCGCTGCTGCTGGGCATCGCTCTGAGCGCGTTGGGGACGTTTGGTTTCTCGCTGGGAAATATGATAAGCCTCCGTCATCAGAAAAAAGGTCTGGAAGTGATGACCACCAACAGTTGGGCCATGCTGTACGGCACGCTGCTGATTGCAATGATTGCCCTTCTGCGTGGGGATAACTTCACCCCGCAGTGGACCTTCAGTTATCTCGGCGCCCTGTTGTATCTGGCCGTTTTCGGATCGGTCATCGCCTTTGGCGCGTACTTTACGCTGGTGGGGAGAATTGGCCCGAGCAATGCCGCGTACAGCACGCTGCTCTTTCCGCTGGTTGCGCTGTCATTTTCCACGGTTTATGAAGGCTATATCTGGCAAATGAATGCAGTAGTTGGACTGCTTTTGATTCTGTCAGGTAACCTGGTGATGTTTGCCCGCCCACCGGCACTGTTGCGTCGCAAGATGGCATAAAAAAACGCGCCATCAGAACGATGGCGCGTCGTAATTATTTCCGGTTTATGTCAAACATGGTGGCGTCAGTCGCCATGTCATCAACCACTTTCTTCAACGTTTCAAACGCCATCGGCGTGCTCTGGTTGTTCAGGTCTTTGCCTTCACCCTGACGAACGACTTTAATCACCGGCTTATTGGTTGCTGCGTCGATTAACTCGCCTTCAAAGTAGAGATGGGTGTCCATGGTGCGATGACCGGTTGCCATTTGCGTACCGGCAACCACCAGCGCCACAGGCACCACTTCATAGAACTGCAGTCCTTCTTTACTGGTATCCACCCCGGTGATCGCCCCACGGAAAATCAGGCTACGCGGCCCTGGCGTGGTCACCAGCGGCTTACGTTGACCAACGGCGGTTTTCAATTTCGTGTTGGTATAGGTCAACAGCTGATCGAGCACTTTCTGACCAACCTGAGTGGTGGGTTTCGGTGTCGGATAATACGTTATGGGATTCCAGACAATGTTGTCATATTTGGTTTCGCTGTAGCTGGGATCGACCCAACGTAGTACCGGCTGCCCGGTAGCGGATTTTGTTTCCTTAAGACCGGAATAGTCTTTTAAAAACCCAGAATATTTATCTGGCTGTGTCACTTTTGACGCACAGCCGGATAAGGCCAGTAAACCAGTAAGCACTGCAACTTTAAATAAAGTATGAGTACGCATGAAACGATCCCTTAGAATATGCAGATATGCATGTGAAAGCGTAGCAAAGGGAAATCACCTGCGTTGGATAAAAAATGGTATGTCATCCACATTTTTTTCAGAGCGCCCATTTGGCGAAAAAATGCCGGGCGCTGAGGGGGTTAGCGGTTCGGCTAATTAAGCGGTTTTACGCGCCAGCAGCGTGGCGAAACGCAGTTTAATTCGGTTGCCATTCGCATCCGTACGATGCAGTTCACCAACGTCTTCATTATATTTCAGTAATTCCCAGCCTTCGTAATAACGACGAAGTTCCCCTTCTTTAAACGCAAACGGGAATCCGACGGTACACGGAAAATCAGCGGTATCCATGGCAGCCACAATCAGGTTATATCCACCGGGTTTGGTGCAACGCTGCATATTGTCGATTAAACCCGGAATCGTTTTGGCTTCAAGGAACATCATTACCACGGTGGAGAGAATAAAATCATAGTCTCCCTCAAACGTCAGCGCGTTGAGATCCACCACTTTCGCCTGGAGATTGTCCAGCCCTTCAGCCGCTTTGATACGTTCGACGTTGGCGATGCTCATCGGGTTTTTATCCCACGCGGTCACGTCATACCCTTTCGCCGCCAGATACAGGCTGTTACGCCCATTGCCACAGCCTAAATCCAGCGTTTTTCCCGGTTTGACGACCTTCACCGCCTCGAGAACGTCAGAATGAGTGCGGGTTAAATCGTATTTTTCAGTGAAGTAATTTTCGTCACGAAGGGTCATTTTTTATCCTCAGATTTCAGTAATGCCGCACGCTCCGTACGAATGAGCAGTTTTCCCTGCATCAGCAGTGCGAACGTACGTACCAGCAATAATGCGATGATAACATTGGTAAAGATAAACAGCGGCACCGCCAGTGTGTGAAAAAAGCCTGACGTGCTGGCGTGGCCGAGATGCAATCCGGTGGTCGCCAGCGCTGACACGCCGAACGAGAAACTCCAGAATGAGGCGTTAAACGGCTGCGACAGATACCAGGGCATCAGGCGGAGCATAAACAGCAGTTGCAGCAGGCCGTAGCCAAACAGCATTTTCGCCAGCGTGTCGCCCTCACCGCCGTTGACGCTTAGCCAGGCGCTACAGGCCACCAGCGCAGGCGCAAGCTGGATCCCAAGCGACGTCCGCATGGCAGTGGGTAATTCCCCGGCACTGCGCAGACGTTGCAGAATAACCGGTTCCAGGCTCAGCCAGGAAAAAACGCCGGCCCCTAAAAAGACCAGTCCGGCATCGGTATAACCTAATGCGCCGCAGGCCATCGCGCTGATGAAGTTGTTGGCGACCGTCGGTAAATAGAGTCCGGGCGTTGTCGCCTCTTGCGGATGCGAACCGCGCCACAGCCCGGCGGTCTGCCACGCGGCGTAAACCAGCTGAATAACCACCCCGACGCTGAACAGACCAATCGCCAGCGGACGACACCACGGTACAAAACCAATCGCCACCAGCATCGTGGTAGCCGGAAACAGGCTGACAAAACTGCTCATCACCGGATGGCGAATCTCAGCAATCACACTGTGCGGGAAACGAATCAGACGCGTAATAAACGCCAGCGTCAACAGCCCCCATATCATCATCGCCAGAATCACCAGGCCGTCGCCAAACCAGTGGCTGACAGGCCAGATTTGACTGGCATAACGCCAGGCAAACCCCATTCCAATCGTCCCCAGGACCATGCCAAAGTAGCCGGCGGGAAGGTTCAGAACACGATCGCTACGCTTGCTGTTACTCATTTTGTTTATTTTTTAAAGTATATTTGAAATGCATTTTATGGAATTTCATCCGTTTTAGCCAGTGCCGCAGAATTTGCTACGGTTAGAGTAAGCCACTAAACGGAATGCCTTCATGCGTAAATACCGACTCAGCGACGAACCGCGCGCGTTCAGCTACCAGGATAATGGCAATAAAATGAGCGTTTTACTACGCCAGATTGTCGCACTCATTGACTTTAATGATGTGAAAGCCGGTGACGCTGGCGGCTGGATTGATGATGAAAGCGTGCTGGACCACGCCGGACACTGCTGGATTTACGACGAAAACGCGTTAGCCTTCGGCGGTTGTACGATTTCAGGGAATGCGCGTCTCACGCAACCCTGCCTCCTGCGCGACAACGTTCACATTAGCGATAATGTCTGGATTGACCACGCTGAACTCAGTCACGGCGCCAGAATCAGTGACAACGTCACGATTCAGTCATCCACGGTTCGCGGCGATTGCCACCTCTTTGGCGACGCGCGAATTTTGCAGCAATCTGAAATCGTCGCGGCACGCGGGCTGACCGTCGAGCGCGATCAGATCCTGCAAATCTATGACCGCGCCACGGTCAGCCATTCGCGCATTGTCCATCAGGCACAAATCTATGGCGATGCCATCGTCAGTTACGCCTTTATTGAGCATCGTGCGGAGGTCTTCGATGACGCGCTGATTGAAGGTAATGACGAAAACAACGTCTGGATATGCGATTGCGCGAAAGTGTACGGTCGGGCGCAGGTGATCGCCGGCACAGGGGACGATGCGATCCCCACCCTGCGCTACAGTTCGCAGGTGGCGGAGCAGGCCAGCGTGGAAGGCAACTGCGTGCTTAAACACCACGTTCTGGTGGGCGGGAACGCCGTACTGCGCGGTGGTCCCATTTTACTCGACGATCACATTCTGATTGAAGGCGATGCGCGCATTCTCGGTGAGGTGCTGATTGAAAATCACGTCGACCTCCGTGGACATACCACCGTGGAGGCCGCCGCAGACGACGCCATTCACCTGCGCGGGCCAAAAGTCATCGATGGCGATCAGCATATCACCCGCACGCCGCTGATTGGCTCACTGTAGCGCCGAATCAATGATGCGCGCATACAGGTTAACATCGTCATAGTGACCGTTCAGAAACTCTGCCTGTTTCAGGCAGCCTTCCAGTTCAAAGCCATTACGCTGCGCAACCTGATTGCTTGCCTGGTTCTTTACCCGGCATTTGATCACAAAGCGACGGATTTCGCCTCGCCCGGCATAGTGATGAATAAGTGCCTGCAACGCGCGCGACAGGATCCCTTTCCCCTGCTGCGTTTCGTCTACCCAGTAACCGATATAGGCCGCTTTGTTCATCGGCTCGATCTGATTAAACGACAGCACGCCCAGCATCTGATCGCCGTCAAAAATGAGGAACATTTTGGCGTAGCCCCGCTGATGCAGCACCATATTGCCCTGCACCGTTTTGCGCGTATCCTCTTCCGTATTGACGTATTGCGGCCAGTCAAAGAACTGCATTAGCCAGGCGCTGTTTTTACGGACCAGTTGATGCAACCCGGCAACGTGACATTCTTCTACCGCCCGTAGCTGCAGCGTGTCATTGATCTCAATAATTTCGCTCATCCTCTCCTTCCTCCCGCGTTCAGACTTTCATCAGCATTGAGCGTTTTTATTCCACTCACCTCACATTATTTTTTATTTCCTCAGCTTTCACTATTTCCACGTGAAGCTGCTCACAATTATTCGCCCAGCCAGCGCCTATAAAACGCTCAACGAGTGATTGTTTTATTGTCTACGGAGATCCTTATGTCATTTTCTGTGCAGGAAACACTGTTCTCGCTTTTGCATCTCAATGCCGTTTCCGGGCATGAAAACAGCGTCGCTGAGGTCATGCTACGCGAATTTAAGCGTCAGGCAAAAGAGGTCTGGCGCGATCGACTAGGAAATGTCGTCGCCCGCTACGGCAGTGATAACCCAAACGCCTTGCGACTGATGATGTTTGCCCATATGGATGAAGTCGGCTTTATGGTGCGCAAAATTGAGCCGTCCGGTTTTTTGCGCTTCGAACGCGTGGGCGGCCCGGCGCAGGTCACCATGTCCGGTTCGGTCGTCACGCTCGCCGGGGATAACGGCCCGGTGATGGGATGCATCGGTATTAAGGCGTACCACTTCGCAAAGGGGGATGAGCGCACGCAGTCGCCTTCCGTTGACAAACTGTGGATTGATATTGGCGCGAAAGATAAAGCCGACGCCCGGCGGATGGGCATCCAGGTCGGCACACCGGTGACGCTGTATAACCCACCGCAACTGCTGGCGAACGACCTGGTGTGTAGCAAAGCGCTGGACGATCGTCTGGGATGTACTGCGCTACTGGGCGTCGCGGATGCCATCGGCGCGGCGCCTCTGGATATTGCGGTGTATCTGGTGGCCTCCGTGCAGGAAGAGTTCAACATCCGCGGCATTGTCCCGGTATTACGTCGCGTTAAACCGGATCTCGCCATCGGCATTGATATCACGCCATCATGCGATACGCCGGATCTACAGGACTACTCAGATGTCCGAATCAATCAGGGTGTTGGCATCACCTGCCTGAACTACCACGGTCGTGGCACGCTGGCCGGATTAATTACGCCGCCACGGCTGATTGAGATGCTCGAGCAAACGGCCCTTGCGCACCATATTCCCGTGCAGCGCGAAGTGGCGCCTGGCGTCATCACCGAAACCGGCTATATCCAGGTTGAGCAGGACGGCATTCCCTGCGCCAGCCTTTCCATCCCTTGTCGTTATACCCATTCTCCGGCGGAAGTCGCCAGTCTGCGTGATTTGACTGACTGCATCCGCTTATTGACCGCCCTGGCTGGCCTGCCAGCCGAGCACTTTCCCGTTGAGCCTGACTCAGGCACTACACAAGAGGCAAATCCATTATGAAAAAGATCCTTGTGGCATGCGGTACCGGCATGTCGACGTCAACTATGATTGCGCACAAGTTGCAGGAGTTCCTTGCCGAGCAAGGCATTGCGGCCAGCACCGCCCAGTGCTGTCTCAATGAGATCCCGCTGAATTGTAACGGCATGGACCTGATTGTGACCTCCATGCGCACCAACAACGATTACGGTATTCCCACGTTAAACGGCGCAGCCCTGCTAACGGGAATTAATGACGACGCCTTAAAACAAGAAATCAAGGCACTGTTAACGCAATAACAAGGAGGCACTATGTTTGACTACATCCTGTCTCTCGGCGGTACTGTTTTTGTCCCCATCATCATGATTGTGATTGGGTTGATCTTCCGTATTCCCTGGCTGCAGGCAATCAAGGCCGGGGTGACGGTAGGGATTGGTTTTGTCGGGATGGGGCTGGTGATCGTGATGGCGATCGACAGCCTCAGTCCGCCCATCAAAGTGATGATTGAACGCTTCGGCCTGACCCTGCATGTGTTTGACGTCGGCGCAGGGCCGGCCTCCGGCGTCGGGTATGCCACCGCCATTGGCGCAATGATTATCCCAATCATTTTTCTGCTCAACGTCGCGATGCTGGTCACTCGTCTGACCAAAACCATGAACGTCGATATCTATAACTACTGGCACTACGCCATTACCGGCACCGTGGTCCAGTTAATGACCGGCAGCCTGATTTATGGCGTGCTGGGGGCCATTTGCCACGCGGCGCTGTCGTTAAAAATGGCCGACTGGACGGCAAAACGCGTGCAAAGCATTGTCGGTCTGGAGGGGATCTCGATACCGCAAGGTTATGGTTCCAGTTCCGTACCGCTGTTCGTTCTGCTGGATGCTATCTACGAAAAAATTCCGTTCATGAAGGGACGCAACATTGATGCCCAGGAGATCCAGAAACGCTATGGGATGGTGGGCGACCCGGTCATTATCGGCGTCGTGCTCGGCCTGATCTTTGGCCTCGCCGCAGGTGAAGGTTTTAAGGGATGCGCCAGCCTGATGATTACCGTCGCGGCGATTATGGTGCTGTTCCCGCGCATGATCCGCCTGATTGTTGAAGGGTTGCTTCCCATCTCCGACGGCGCACGGAAATTTTTCCAGAAACATTTCAAGGGGCGCGAAGTGTATATCGGCCTGGATACCGCCGTCACGCTCGGCCACCCCACCACTATTGCCGTTGGCCTGCTGCTGATCCCCATCATGCTGATTCTGGCCAGCATCTTACCCGGCAACAAAGTGCTGCCGCTTGCCGATCTGCCCGTCGCGCCGTTCTTTATCTGTATGGCGACGGTGATCCATCGCGGCGACCTGATTCGTACCCTGATCAGCGGCGTGATTGTCATGGTCACCGTCCTGTTGATTGCCACGCAGTTTGCCCCGTATTTCACCGACATGGCGCTTAAGGGCGGCTTCAGTTTTGCCGGTGAAAACGCGCAAATCTCCGCGCTGTCCGTGGGCAACATGTTTGGCTGGTCAATCTCGGAGCTGATATCGCTTGGCATTATTGGCGTCGTCGTGGCGGTGGGTATCGTCGCCAGCGTCGTGCTGTTCTTACGTAAACGTGAACTATCGGAATAAGGAGTACCTTCATGAGTTGGCTGAAAGAGGTTATTGGAACGGAAAAAGCCGTCATTGCCATGTGTCATTTGCGCGCATTGCCCGGCGACCCGAGCTTTGATGTGCAGAAAGGGATGAACTGGGTTATCGACCGCGCCCGGGACGATCTGCTGGCGTTACAAAATGGCGGCGTGGATGCCGTGATGTTTTCCAACGAGTTTAGTCTTCCCTATCTCACGAAGGTTCGCCCGGAAACCACGGCGGCAATGGCGAGAGTTATTGGGCAATTGATGAGCGAAATTCGCATTCCGTTTGGCGTCAATGTGTTGTGGGATCCGGTCGCGTCGTTCGATCTGGCTATGGCGACGGGGGCTAAATTCATTCGCGAGATTTTTACCGGCGCCTACGCCAGCGACTTCGGGGTCTGGGACACCAACGTCGGCGAGACCATTCGTCATCAGCACCGCATCGGCGCGGGTGAGGTCAAAACCCTGTTCAACATCGTGCCTGAAGCGGCGGTGTATCTGGGCAATCGCGATATTTGCTCCATTGCCAAATCCACTGTCTTTAACAACCATCCGGATGCCCTCTGCGTCTCTGGTCTGACGGCGGGCGCACGCACCGACAGCGCCTTGTTGAAGCGGGTCAAAGATACGGTGCCGGATACCGTGGTGCTGGCGAATACCGGCGTGTGTCTGGAAAACGTCGAGGAGCAACTTAGCATCGCCGACGGTTGCGTAACCGCCACCACCTTTAAAAAGGACGGCGTATTCGCCAACTTTGTCGATCAGGCGCGGGTCAGTCGCTTTATGGAAAAAGTGCATCACATACGGCAATAAAAAAGGGGATAAGCAGAGCGCTTACCCCCGGTAGAACAGCGATCCCTGCCGCCTTCGTCAAAAGTCTCGACGGGGATCGCTATCAGAGTAACCCTAACCGGCAAGGAGTCAACGACTGATGATAAACGATGTTAAGTGGGTACAGGCGCAGCGCGACGCCAGGGACTGGCGTCAGGCCGTCGAAATCGCTGCTCGCCCGCTGATTACCTTTGGCGCTGCGCAACCGGGCTACGTGGACGGTATTATCGACAACACCCTGAGCTGGGGACCGTACTATTTAATTGCTCCCGGCATCGCTTTGCCCCATGCACGGCCCGAACAGGGCGCTAACCGTAATCAGGTCAGCATCACGACGTTAAAAACACCCGTCGCTTTTGGCCATGAGGAGTGTGACCCGGTCTGGCTGCTGCTGTGCGTCAGCGCAACGGATGCTAATGCGCACATCCTCACCATCCAGCGCATCAGCCAGTTTATCGATTCACCCGAACGGCTCGCGGCGGTCCGACACGCGCAAACCGACGCCGCGCTGTTCGCGCAGGTTACCGGTTAACGGAGGCGATGATGATTCTGCACCCTTCTCTCGCGTCGGCAGATCCGCTGCACTATGGGGCGACATTGACCGCGCTGGCCGATGCCGATATCGGCTCACTGCATCTGGATATCGAAGACAGCAGCTTTATCAACAACATCACTTTTGGCCTCAAAACCGTGCAGGCTGTCGCCCGACAGACGGCGCATCCTCTCTCGTTTCATTTCATGATTGCCCGCCCGCAGAGTTGGTTTCCTGTCCTGGCGGAGCTCAAACCGGCGTGGATTTTTGTTCATGCCGAAGCGCTGGCATACCCTTCTGAGACGCTGGCAGACATTCGCGAAATCGGCGCAAAGGCCGGGCTGGCGGTGAATCCGGCCACGCCAATTGACGGGTATCGCTATCTGGCCCCGCAACTGGATGCGCTAATGGTGATGACCAGCGAACCTGACGGATTCGGACAACAGTTTATTCCCACCCTGTGCGCAAAAGTCCGTCAGGTACGCGAGTATTTTCCGCAAGCCGCGTGCTGGGCTGACGGCGGCATTACGCTTTCTGCGGCGCAACACCTGGCGACGGCCGGCGCACAACATCTTGTCGTGGGTCGCGCCCTGTTCTCATCAGAGAATTACCACGCCACGTTATCCCGGTTTGCGGGACTGTAAGAGGAGATTGCTTCGATGAGCCAACAGCGCCCTGATCGTATCAAACAGATGCTGCACTATCTGTGGCAACATCGTCATCTCTCCACCCAACAGGCCATGGAACTGTTTGGTTATGCGGAGGCCACCGTCCGTCGTGATTTCCAGTATATCGCCAGCCAGTATCCTGGCATGATTCGCGGTCACGGCAGTCTGGATTTTGACGACAGCATGGATGACAAAGAGTATGTTTTCGACGTCAAACGGACGCTGCAGGCGGAGGCGAAAAAAGAGATTGCCGCCCTTGCCCGTACCATGATCAAAGACGGCGACTGTTTCTTTCTCGATTCCGGCTCCACCTGCCTTGAGCTGGCGAAATGTCTGGCCGATGCGCGGGTGAAAGTCATCTGTAACGACATCAAAATCGCCAATGAACTGGGCTGTTTTCCGCACGTCGAAAGCTACATCATCGGCGGGCTTATTCGTCCGGGTTACTTTTCAGTGGGTGAGAGCCTGGCGCTGGAGATGATCAATGCGTTTTCGGTGGAACGGGCCTTTATCTCCTGCGATGCGCTGTCGCTGACAACGGGGATCACCAACGCCACCATGTTTGAAGTCGGCGTGAAGACGCGGATTATTCAGCGTTCACGAGAAGTGATACTGATGGCCGATCACTCAAAGTTTGATGCAGTGGAACCCCATGCCGTCGCCACGCTCTCTTGTATTAAAACGATTATCAGCGACAGCGCGTTAGCGGATGACATTGTGCAGCGATACACCCACGCGGGATGCCAGCTGGTTTTGCCACATCGTTGAATAACAGGCACAAAAAAGCCGCCTGGGCTGGCGGCTTAGAAACGCGGATTATCCCGCGTCAACACTTTCTTTCTGCAGTATTTTGAGCATATCGTCCTTCAGCTGAAGTTTCTGTTTTTTCAGCCGAACGACGTCGAGATTGTATCCCCGACCATCGGAACCTTCCAGCCTGGCAATTTCATGATCAAGGTTGTTGTGCTTTTCGAAAAGCGACAAAAAGCGAGGATTCTCGGATTTCAGTCGGGAAATCAGATCTCTGTATTCTGGAAACATACGCTCTCCCTGTTAGTGATAAACCATGTGTATAAGAAATACACGCTTCCAGCTTACCTATTTGACTTAGGGAAAAATGCGAACAGGATCGTGTTTAATTCCTGAACAGATATTTCGCGTGCCTGGCTGTTGACGCCCTTCGCATGACGAAGGGCGTTGGCGCAGATTAACGCATCACGCGATCGTCGACGTAGGTCCGTTTATCCGGTGCGGGCGGGAAATACTGATACAGCCAGGTTTCACTGATCGCTTCCCCCTGGCAGCGCAGGAACATACGCATATCCACCGGTTCGGTCGAGTCGGACGTGGGGTACCAGTCAAACTGGATGCGATAGCCGTCAAACGGCTCAACGTAGAGGATCTCGATCTGCTTCGCTTCACCGCTGGACAACGTAATCACCGGCTCAATGCCTTTCGGCGCGGCTGCTTTCAGATCGCCGCCGACGAAATCGACCGCAAAACGTCGCGCCCATTTCTCCGGATAGTGCTCGCCCGGCGCCCAGCCTTCCGGGAATCCTCCCATACCGGTGCGGGTGGCCATCACGCGCGCCAGTGGCGAACGGACTGGCGGCTGTGCGCTCCAGTACAGACGGTATTTGTATTCCAGCTCATCACCCGCTTCGATGGCTTTTTCCGGCTGCCAGAAGCAGACCACGTTATCCAGCGTTTCACCGGTCGTCGGGATCTCCATCAGCCCGATAGTGCCTTTGCCCCACTGATTACGCGGTTCAACCCACAGGCTTGGGCGCTTGTTGTACCAGCCCATGATGTCCTGATAGTGGGTGAAATCGCGATCCAGTTGCAGCAGACCGAACCCTTTCGGGTTGTTATCGGTATAGGCGTTAAATTGCAGCTTCTGCGGGTTGTTCAGCGGGCGGCAAATCCACTCGCCGTTGCCCCGCCACATCGCCAGACGATCGGAGTCATGGATTTGCGGGTGAATGGTATCGCACATGCGGCGTTCATTATTGCCGCAACTGAACATACTGGTCATCGGCGCGATGCCCAGCTGTTTGATGTCTTTACGAGCATACAGACGGTTTTCAACGTCCATGATCACCTGGCTCTTCTCGCAGTGAATCACGAACTTATAGGCACCGGTGATGCTCGGACTGTCCAGCAGCGCGTACACGGTAAAGGTGGTGGCGCCAGGTTTCACCGTATCGAACCAGAAGGCGGTGAAATCCGGAAACTCTTCCTTGGTGTCAGTGTAGGTGTCAATCGCCAGACCACGTGCGGAAAGCCCGTACTGGTAGGTATCATCGACCGCGCGGAAATAGCTCGCGCCGAGGAAGGAAACCACGTCGCGACGTGCCAGTTCGGGCGCTTTAAAGACACGGAAACCGGCAAAACCGAGATCGGTTTGCCCTTCCAGTTGTTTGGTATCAACGCCGGCATCATTGTATTTAAACAGTTCCGGACGGAAGTGAATCTCACGCGCCAGATGGGTGCCGGAATCCACGGAGAACATGCGCACGCGACGACGGAAGCCCATCCCGACGTGGAAGAACTGCGCATCCAGCTGACGGTCTTCGACGTTGTTCCACAGCGATTGCGCGGCATCGTACTGAATGCTGTTGTAAGCCTGCGGCGTCAGATTCGCCAGCGTATTGGGCAACGCACGCGGCGCACCGCCCCACGGTTTCTGCGCGAGATCGTGCGCCATCGATTGCAGTACGGAAAAATCAAAGCGGACGGTTTGTCCGTCCGCAATGTCGGATTCCGCCGCATAAGCTGCACGGGTGAAAAGTGAAGCAATACCGCTGGTACCGCACACGGCGGCCATTGCCATTGAACCTTTAATAAATCGTCTGCGATTCATACCTGAAAGTAAATCCTTCTGGTCATGTGAAGGGTCCCGCGCTGGCGCTCGACAGCGGCAAGAAGATGCATAATTCTGACCGCTCACTCTAGACAAAATTCATTAAGAATCCAATTGTTGGCCGCTGATTATCGCCACAAAACGGAAAATATTTACTGTCGATGAGAACAGACTGATTCCCACGTAAATTTTCCCGCACAAACTTTCAGCTTTTGCAAAGCTAGTCGAGACTGACGTGCTGGGTCATCACCCGTTTAAAGAGCGAAAGCCGCGCCCGCATAAACCGGTTCTCGACCTTAAAACCGGCAAACTTTTTCAGCCCAATACGTAACACCCGATCGCGGCCCTGAATACAGGCAGGCCAGCGGACCGGGCCATGCAGAACATCGCAGGTCCGACTGGCATGACGGGCAAAATTGACCCAGTAATCCGCAACGTGGACAGCGAAGGCGAGATCGTTTTCGTTCACATAATTTCGCGAAGGTTCAGCGAGCGTTAAGGTATTAAACACGTAAGGCACTTCGTTGCCATGCCAGGCGCCGTTGGCATAGGTGTGATGCTCCGATTCCGCAACGTAATCGAACCAATAACGCCAGCACGGCTCGCCGACCCGCTGTTGCGCCTGCATCACCACATAGCCTAATGCCGTAAACGCCATATCCCGACACACCTGTCGCCCCAGTTCTTCATCGCCCTTCACGCCCGGATACAGCAGCTTAATCAGGCCGAGTCCCAGCCTGCGTTCACGACGCAGTTTCTGAATTTGTCCGGCAAGATCGACGCCGAAGACGGCCATCACGCTGGCTTCATCGCTGTTAGAGCCAATCATGACGGGCATCGGGTGCTGTCTGGCGGCGAAAAAGACATCCAGCATCGGCTCCGGCAGAACCGCATCGCCGGAGATAGGTGTTGGCGCAATTTTGTACGGTGCGCCCAACGGCCAGAAAGCGTCGGCCGGAATCGCGCGTAGCTGCGCCGCCGTCGCATTCTGCAAACCGAAGTGTTCAGCCAGCGCAACGCCGTTTTCCAGCGCTATTTCACAAGGCGTGTCTGGCAAGGTGTAGCCGCTCTGGACAATCGCTTTATGAAACAACCCTTTTCCTCGCGGCGAAGCTAACAGCGAGAGCACGCTACGCGCCCCGGCCGATTCACCAAACAGCGTAACGTTCTGCGGATCGCCGCCGAACGCGGCGATGTTTTCCTGTACCCAGCGCAGCGCGGCAATCTGGTCGAGGAGCGCAAAGTTATTGAGAGCCTCACCCTCTTCACCTTCCAGCGCCGGATGGGCAAAAAAGCCAAGATGACCGAGGCGATAGTTGACGGTAACGACAACCACGTTACGCTTCGCCAGCGCAACGCCGTCGTAAGGCGGCAGATTGCCGGCACCAATGGTGTAGCCGCCACCGTGCAGCCAGACCATCACCGGAAGCGGCTGATGGCGCTCCGCCGGAGACCAGACGTTGAGATAGAGACAATCTTCAGAAAATGCGCCGGGATCGCCGCCGCCCAACTCTTTGCAGTACTCAATATCCTGCCAGCTGGCGCTGGAGAAGGTATTCGCGTCACGAATCCCGGACCAGGGAATGACCGGCTGCGGCGCTCGCCAGCGCCGTTCCCCCGTCGGTGGCGCGGCGTAAGGAATACCGCGCCAGAGATGGATGTCATCCTGTACGACACCCATCAACTGGCCCTGTACCGTTTCAATCAGTGGAATACTGGGATTGACCATGTCCATATTTACCCGTTAATCGCAGATCCCTACAGGATACCTGGATTAAAGCAGGCCGCAACGTCGTTTGCTGCGTTCTTCCGCTTCCTGATACAACACAAACTCGTCAAACACCGGACACCCCAGCGCCTGTTCAAAGGCCTCGCGGCTGGCGTTGCCATGACTGCGCGCCTGCGTTTCGTTACCCAGATTCGACTGGAAAATCCCCGCCGCGCTGACCGGCAGGAAATCTTCATAGGTGATGGGCTGCGCCTGCACCCAGCCACGTTCAATGTGCGGTTGCGGATCGTCACCAGGATGAATCGCCTTGCGGTGCGCTTCGCCTGACGGAGTCAGACGATAGCGGAACCAGGCCAGCCCCTGCTGGCGCAGCAGGAATTCGCTGTCCGGAAACGCGTTAAACACCTCCTGCAAATGCAGTTGGTGCGTCAGGTTGTCTTTCCCGGTACCGGCGTTGCGCAGTAATTCATCGTACCGTTGACGCCCTTTTATCGTCAGCGCCACGCCGCGTTGTTCGATCTCGCCGAAGCGGGCCGTGTGTGTCCCCTGCATTTCGCCAGCAAACAGCACCGGTTCTTCCAGCGCTTTGAAACTGGTCTGGCGCAGCAGAATCGGCACCTCACGGCGCGGCGGGCCTTCGATAAGGACTTTCGGTTCAATGCCGCATTCCGGCATCATCGACTGCACCCGGTCGATATCCAGCGTTCTGGGCGTCAGATGATTAATGTGACAGCCCGGGAAACAGACCACATCGGCGATCAGGCGATGTTCGTTATGCAGCGCATGATAGGTTTGTTCATCCACGGTGGCGTGGCGATGCCAGCGGAAAGTTTCCAGCGCTTCTTTCACGAACTCGCGAGCCTGCGTCGCGTTAAACCCCTGCTGACTCTCCCAGATGTCGAGCAGTTCGCGACAGCGTGGCGTAAAGATATCGCGCTGAGCGAGGATCTCCGCCGCACGCTGACGGAGCGACGCGTTTTCAATCAGTTCAAGACGCAGTAAGGAGGTAAAGACGCGAAACGGATTTCGCGACAGCGAGGCGTCGTCAATAGGGCGAAATGCCGTTGAGTGTACCGGCACCCCGGCCTGAGAGAGATCGTAATAGCTGACCGGAAACATCCCCATGATCGCAAACATGCGTCGCAGCGTGGACAGTTCGTCTGCCGTTCCGACACGAATTGCGCCATGACGTTCCACGTTGAGGCGCGCCAGTTCATCCGCATTGGCCAGTTTTTCATGCAGCGTGGGGTTATTTTCGAGAATCGCCAGATTCACGTCAGCCACAAGTTCCAGTAGCGTGCCGTATTGCGGAACTTCCTGCTGGTACATTGCTGACATTGCCTGCGAAAAATGTTCCCGAATCTCATCTGCCGTGATGGTGTTCGCCATAATGTCATGCCTCCAGTGAATGTTACCTGGAGTGTAGGAAACGCCATTCACTCTGGGGGGAAGAATTTACAAAGTGTGATCTCACCTGAATTCGCTCTGCATCAGTCCCTGCGCCATTGTATAGCCTCTGGTTATGAAACAAGCGATATAAATTCACTTTTAATTAACAGTACATTTACACACACTGCGTCAGGTCATCATAAAACAATAACTCTCTTCCCTGTACCGGAGCCCGCTATGCGTGAAAAAATGTCCTCTCGCGAGGTGATCCATCGCGACTATAACAGCCATCCGCCCGCCTTCGTCCCTGGCTATAAGACCAGCGTTCTGCGCTCGCCGCGCAACGCGCTGATCTCGTTGCAAAATTCATTGTCTGAAATCACCGGACCGGTATTCAGCGACAACGATCTTGGTCCGCTGGATAATGACCTGATTATGAATTACGCCAAAGACGGCCTGCCGATTGGCGAACGGATTATCGTCCACGGCTACGTGCGCGACGGTTTTGGCCGTCCGTTGAAAAATACGCTGGTCGAAGTCTGGCAGGCCAATGCCGGTGGTCGCTATCGTCATAAAAAAGACCAGTATCTCGCGCCGATCGATCCTAATTTTGGCGGCTGCGGACGGGTATTAACCGATGAAAACGGCTATTACTTTTTCCGTACCATCAAACCCGGCCCTTACCCGTGGCGCAATCAGGTCAGCGACTGGCGTCCGTCGCACATTCACTTTTCTCTCTCCGGCGAGGCCTTTGCCCAACGTTTAATTACGCAAATGTATTTTGAAGGCGATCCGCTGATCAAACAGTGTCCGATTGTGAAGACCATTAATAACGATGACGCAATCCGCACACTGATTGCCGAACTGGATACCCACGCCGCTGTACCGCTCGACTGCCTGGCCTGGCGCTTTGACCTTGTGCTCCGCGGACAGCGTGCCACCTTGTTTGAAAACCGCACTCAGGGAGGCGCATGATGAAAGAGTATTTGCAGGAAACCGCTTCGCAAACGGCAGGACCGTATGTGCACATTGGGCTTGCGCCTGATGCCGCTGGATTTCACATCTTTGAGAAGAATTTCAGCTCCACGCTAACCAACAGCCATACTGAAGGCGAGCGGATCGTGATTGAAGGACGGGTGATTGATGGTTCCGGTACGCCGGTGCGCGATGTTCTGCTGGAGATCTGGCAGGCCAACGCCCACGGACGCTACAACCATCCGGCTGATCGTCAGGAAGAGAAGCCGCTCGACGCGGACTTTCGCGGCTGGGGACGAACCTGTTCAGACTTCGACAGCGGCGTGTGGCGTTTCGATACCATTAAGCCGGGCTGCGTAGCAGGACGCGATGGCCGCCTGATGGCTCCACACGTCAATCTGTGGATCGTCGCGCGCGGCATCAACATTGGCCTGAACACCCGCCTCTATTTTGCGGATGAGCAAGAAGCTAATCAGCGCGATCCGGTGCTCAACCTGATCGAATGGGAAGTTCGCCGTCAGACCCTGATTGCCCGCCGCGAACAGCGTGGTAGTGAGACCGTCTATATCTTCGATATTCATCTGCAGGGCGAAAACGAAACCGTCTTTTTTGACGTCTGATGATGAGAACGGGCTGAATCTCTCAGCCCGTTTTATCAGGACTGGTCTGTTTTCGCGACATGGCTTTCCAGCCACGGCAGCATCTGTTTCTTGCGGCTCAACATCCCTTCTACTGTCACCGGTTGCGCCACTTCCAGTTGCCGCGGACCGGCAAACCAGAGCTGCGAATTGCCAGCGTTGATGTCAGTCAACATCAGCACCACCAGATCCACTCCGCTGCGGGTCGCATAATCGGCCATCTCTTCACGCAGGACGTCCATCACGTCGGCGACCTGGCTCAACGCATACAGTTCGATCTGCGCAACGCTCACCTGCTGATCCTTGATGGTGAAACGCTTGATATCTTTTTGCAGCAGTTCACTGGCGCTTAATCCTTCGACGCTGGTTTTGGCACTCAACAGGTCAGCGCTGAACGCCGCCAGCTCAACCCCGGCAAGCGTCGTCAGTGCTTCAACGGCCAGACGGTCATCCTCCGTGGTGGTCGGCGAGCGCAACGTGACGGTGTCACTCAGTATCGCGCCCAGTAGTAATAGCGCCTGCGCAGACGTTATCTGCGCCCTGTCCTCCGGACTCATCAGTTGCCATAGCAGCGTGGCGCTGCTGCCCACCGGTTTTACCCAGACTTCTGGCGGCAAACGGGTCACCAGTCCACCCAGACGGTGATGGTCGATAATACCCACGATATTGCTCGTCTGGAGGGTTTCCGGTCCCTGCGTTGGCTCGGTGAAATCCACCAGCCAGACGTCGAGGTCGGTCAGCGGCATCGCCAGCAACGGAGGCATGTCCAGCCCCACGCGTTTGAACAGAAATTGGGTTTCACGATTGGGCTCACCCAGGCGCAAGGCCGTGGCCTGACGTCCGCGCATGTTCAACCAGCGGGCAGCCATAAAAGCGGTGCAAATGGCGTCACTGTCCGGATTAAGGTGGCCTACGACATGGATCATTTTCGCCTCCGAAGAGAAAGTGCTGTTACTTAAATAAGTTAAATGTTAATAATATTTTGCAATCAAGTTATCAAAAACAAACAACTTTACTTGTCACCGGCATCGCTCTGTTCTTAACATCGCTTATGGAAAAAAATAGTCTGTTCAGTCAGCGCATCCGATTGCGCCATCTTCATACATTTGTCGCTGTCGCTCAACAAGGAACCCTGGGGCGCGCAGCCGAAACCCTTAACCTCAGCCAGCCTGCGCTTTCCAAAACGCTTAACGAACTGGAGCAACTGACCGGCACCCGCCTCTTTGAACGCGGACGGCTCGGGGCGCAGCTGACGTTACCTGGCGAGCAGTTCTTAACCCACGCCGTGAAAGTTCTTGATGCGCTCAACACCGCCGGGCAGGCGCTGAATCGTAAAGAAGGTCTTAACAATGATGTGGTAAGAATAGGCGCGCTACCGACCGCCGCGCTGGGTATTCTTCCGTCGGTCATCGGTCAGTTTCATCAGCAGCAAAAAGAGACCACGCTGCAGGTGGCGACGATGAACAACACCATGCTGCTGGCGGGCCTGAAATCCGGCGAGATCGACATCGGCATTGGCCGGATGTCCGATCCGGAACTGATGAGCGGCCTCAATTATGAGCTGCTTTTTCTCGAGTCATTAAAGCTGGTCGTGCGCCCTAATCACCCGCTATTGCAGGAAAACGTGACGCTGAGTCGCGTAATGGAGTGGCCCGTGGTTGTCTCGCCAAAAGGCACTGTACCGCGGCAGAATGCCGAGACGCTGTTGCAAAGCCAGGGCTGTAAGATGCCAACTGGCTGCATTGAGACGCTCTCCGCATCGCTGTCGCGCCAGTTAACGGTTGATTATAACTACGTCTGGTTTGTGCCGTCAGGCGCGGTGAAAGAGGATTTGCGCCAGGCGACGCTGGTTTCGTTGCCTGTACCAACGCAGGGCGCAGGCGAGCCGATCGGTATTCTCACCCGCGTGGATTCATCGCTCTCTTCTGGCGCGCAACGCTTAATTGCCGCTATCCGTAAATCGATGCCGTTATAACAGGCCGGATGAGGCGCCTTTGCGCCTTCACCCGGCAATGGCGCTTAGAAGGTTTCCCAGTTATCCCCGTGATCGGTAACCGGCTGTGCCAGAGGCTGAACGGGGGTGTTTGTTGTCGGTACGCGCTTGCTCGTCCGTCCGCCCTGTAAGCGAAACGTCCCCACTGCTTCCGTCAGACGTGCCGCCTGTTCTTCCAGCGATGCCGCCGCCGCAGAGGCTTCTTCCACCAGCGAAGCGTTCTGCTGAGTCACTTTGTCCATCTCAGAGATGGCCTGGCTGACCTGCACGATCCCACGGCTCTGCTCGTCCGACGCCGCTGCTATTTCCAGCATGATATCGGTGACGCGTTTTACCGCCTCCACGATATCGGTCATCGTGTTCCCCGCCGCGACCACTTCACCAGAACCTTGATCGATGAGACGGACGGATTCGCTGATCAGCCCTTCAATCTCTTTCGCCGCCTGGGCGCTACGACTGGCCAGCGTGCGGACCTCACTGGCGACCACGGCGAATCCACGCCCTTGCTCACCGGCACGCGCGGCTTCTACCGCGGCGTTCAGCGCCAGAATATTGGTCTGGAAAGCGATGCTGTTGATAACCGCGGTGATCTCAGAGATTTTCTTCGAACTGGTTGAAATATTGCCCATCGTCTGGACCACGCCGGAGACCATCTGCCCGCCACGGCTGGCTTTGCCGGACGCGTCTTCCGCCAGTTTGCTGGCATGGTGCGCATTATCGGCGTTTTGCTTCACCGTCGCGGTCAACTCTTCCATGCTGGCCGCCGTTTGTTCGATCGCCGCCGCCTGCTCTTCGGTGCGTGAAGACAAGTCGGTATTGCCCGCTGAGATTTCGCTGGTACCGCGGTAAATCTCTTCTGCCCCCTGACGTACCGATCCGACCGTTTGCACCAGCGAACGCTGCATTTGTTGCAGGTGGCGACTCAGACGCCCAATCTCGCTACGCCCGGTAGGTTCATCCTGCATGGTGAGATCGCCGGCGGCAATTTGCTCAATACGCTGCGCAGCATGCTGCAACGGCTGAATGACGGTACGACGCAGAACGATAAACGTCATCAGCGTCAGCACCAGTGCCAGACCAAAAGCGCCAATCATGAATATCATGCCCATTTGCGTGCGCTGATGCGCCTGCTCGCTTAACTGGTTAGCGCGCGCCATGCGCAGTTCGATCGCCTTCAGCAGGACCTTGTTGTAACTGTCATCCAGTTGTCTTGCGTGTTCGCTTTCGTGGTTGATAATCGCTTCAAACATGCCGTTTTTGGCGTACTTGAGCATCGGTTGCATTCCCGCAATATAGGCTTTGAAACTGCTTTCCAGTTCGCCATCCAGCGCTTCATCCGCAGGGGTTTTCACCTTGCGCGCCATGTAAATGTTAAACCCTTCTTCAGACTGCTTAATACGCTTTTCCGCCGCCGCAATATTGGCTTTCATGTCATCCATTTCAGCAATTCGGCTCGCCGCGCCGGCATGAATCATGTTGATTCGCGCAGTACGCAGGTGGTTCGAACTGTTCGATAATCCCATGCGCACCTGGATCTCATCCGTCACATCCCGCTGATCGCGGTCAGCCTGCATGAGAAAGTAGCCCGCCAGACCTGAGCTCAGCGCGAACAGTAAAAGGATGCCACCGAGAATGGAGGAAAACAGCGGAACCAGCCTGATGTGATGCAAAAAGCCCAGCTTATGTGGTGCTTGCATCGATGATGTGTTGTCCATGACCGTCGACTCTCTTGTAGGATTAATGCGTAATACGCGCCCGTAAGATAGTCATCGGCATTCCGCGAATTTTACTTACCGGGAAAAGCGCCGTTTTCGTCACAGTTTGACAACATTTATGTTAAAAAAAGGAAAGCGCCAGCGGTGATTTCCGCTGGCAGATGAATCAGTTATCGCCGAAATGGATAACGGTACGGATGGATTTACCGTCGTGCATCAGGTCAAACGCGTCGTTGATTTGCTCCAGCGGCAGACGATGGGTAATGAACGGATCCAGCTGGATTTTCCCGGCCATTGCCTCTTCCACCATGCCCGGTAACTGGGTACGCCCTTTAACGCCACCAAACGCGGAACCGCGCCAGACGCGGCCTGTCACCAGCTGGAACGGACGAGTTTTAATCTCCTGGCCCGCGCCGGCAACGCCAATGATGATGCTCTCGCCCCATCCTTTATGGCAGCATTCCAGCGCCGCACGCATCACGTTGACATTACCGATACATTCGAAGCTAAAGTCGACGCCGCCGTCGGTGAGCTCAACAATCACTTCCTGGATCGGTTTGTCATAGTCTTTCGGGTTAATGAAGTCAGTTGCGCCCATTTCACCCGCCAGTGTGAATTTTTCCGGGTTGGTATCGACAGCAATAATACGCCCCGCTTTCGCCTGTACAGCGCCCTGGATCACCGCCAGACCGATCCCGCCAAGGCCAAACACGGCAACGGTATCGCCCTCTTTGACTTTCGCAGTGTTATGCACGGCACCGATGCCCGTCGTGACGCCACACCCCAGCAGACAAACCTTATCCAGCGGCGCTTGCGGGTTGACTTTCGCCAGTGAGATTTCCGCACATACGGTATATTCGCTGAAGGTGCTGGTGCCCATGTAGTGATAGACAGGTTCGCCGTTGTAAGAAAAGCGGGTGGTGCCATCCGGCATCAGGCCTTTTCCCTGAGTGGCGCGCACGGCCTGACAGAGATTGGTCTTCCCGGATTTACAGAATTTGCACTCGCCACATTCGGCGGTATACAGCGGGATAACATGGTCGCCCGGTTTCAGGCTGGTCACGCCTTCACCGACTTCAACCACCACACCGCCGCCTTCATGTCCCAGTACCGCCGGGAAAACCCCTTCCGGATCATCGCCAGACAGCGTAAATGCGTCAGTGTGGCAAACGCCGGTGTGGGTAATTTTAACCAGAACTTCGCCTTTTTTCGGCGGTGCGACGTCAATCTCAACAATTTTGAGCGGCTGACCGGGGCCAAACGCGACTGCTGCACGTGATTTCATCTGTCTCTTCCCTTTATTGCGAGGTGATATGTTTATTTTAGATAAGCGCGAAGAAGGTGGCCGATTTCAGCCATACGCACGGCGCGTTGGTCAGGGGTGGTTTCACCGCTGACCAGCTCATCTTTCAGGTGGATCTCAACCATTTCGCCCATTAAACCGTTGGACGCACCGCGGACCGCGGCGATTTGTTGCAGGATAGCCAGGCAAGGTTCGCCGGACTCCAGCGCACGCTCCAGGGCATCCACCTGCCCCCGAATGCGCCGGACGCGAGTCAGAATACGTTTTTTATCTGCGGGTGAATGCGGCATACGCCCTCCTTAATACTATAGGGGGGTATAGTAACAGCATTATGATGAGAATGAAAAGGAGAGCGTCATGCCTGTAGAGAATGGGATTAAGGATAAGTGACAGAACAAAGACGGCGGCGACTTCAGTCGCATTACATACAGGATCAGTGCGGGGAAGCGATCCCCGCGCCGGCAAAAATCACGCTATCGCTTACGCGGCATCATGCGCAGCAGCGTATTGTCTTTCCAGAAATAATGGTGCATCAACGCGGCGGCGGCATGCAGCGCAATGACAAAGTAACCGAGATTCGCCAGCGTGATATGCCAGGATTTCAGCGTATCCACCAGATCAAAGTTCCCTTCTGCCGCATGCGGCATCACCAGACCAAAGGCCATCCACGGATTACCACGGTTGTACATCATCACGATGCCGATTAATGGCAGCACAATGAATAACAGATAAATCACCAAATGCCCCAGATGCGCCAGTCCGGTCATCATCGGCTTCGGTTTGGGCACGATAGGAGGAGCCGGATATTTCAGTCTGATCAGCAGACGCGCCACCATCAGTACCAGAATAGCGATCCCACAGGACACATGAATCATATTAATGAGAGGACGATCGCTTCGCGGGAAAAAGCCCCGGAACTCCATCGCGCAGTAGGCGACAATCACCAGTAAAAAGACCAGCCAGTGAATGCCAATCTGCAGGCTTGAGTACTTATTGCCCATAACACTTCCTGAGTAAAAACAATAAAGCGACAACATAGCGAGCTTTTGTTAAAAATTCATTAACTTTTCTTCACCGCTTATCAGTCAGTTAGCCTTTACGACAAAAACGGCGATTGCTCACCCCGCCATACTGAACTAAGCCTGGAAGGGAAAAAAGTGTATCCGCTACATCCTCACAGGAGTTAATCATGAGTAAAATTGGCATTAACGGTTTTGGTCGTATTGGTCGCCTGGTGTTGCGTCGGTTACTGGAAGTCAAAAGCGATGTTGATGTGGTCGCGATCAACGACCTCACCTCCCCTAAAATCCTTGCCTATCTGCTTAAGCATGACTCTAACTACGGTCCGTTCCCCTGGAGCGTTGACTTTACCGAAGACGCGCTGATTGTTGATGGCAAAACGATCGCGGTTTATGCAGAAAAAGACGCCAAAAATATCCCGTGGAAAGCGAAAGGGGCGGACGTCATTATTGAATGCACCGGCTTTTATACCTCAACTGAAAAGTCTCAGGCGCATATCGATGCTGGCGCGAAAAAAGTGCTGATCTCCGCGCCTGCGGGCGATATGAAGACCATTGTCTACAACGTTAACGATGACACGCTGAATGCCAGTGATGTGATTGTCTCGGTGGCTTCCTGCACCACCAACTGCCTGGCGCCGATGGCTAAAGCGCTGCACGACAACTTTGGTATTAAAGTGGGCACCATGACCACGATTCACGCCTACACCGGCACGCAGTCGCTGGTGGACGGTCCGCGTGGCAAAGATCTGCGCGCATCGCGTGCGGCCGCTGAAAACATTATTCCGCATACCACGGGCGCGGCAAAAGCGATTGGTCTCGTTATCCCGGATCTCAGCGGCAAGCTGAAAGGTCATGCTCAACGCGTGCCGGTGAAAACCGGTTCTGTCACTGAACTGGTGTCGATTCTGGCGAAGAAAGTGACGGCGGAAGAGGTTAACAACGCGTTGAAGAAAGCGACACACAACAATGACTCTTTTGGCTATACCGATGAAGAAATTGTCTCCTCAGACGTTATCGGTTCGCACTTTGGTTCCGTATTTGATGCCACCCAGACCGAAATCACCGAGGTGGGCGATCTGCAACTGGTAAAAACCGTGGCCTGGTACGACAACGAATACGGATTCGTGACGCAATTGATCCGTACCCTTGATAAGTTCGTCAAACTGTAGGCATGAAGGCGGAGAGAAACCTCCGCCCTTTTCCGTCGATCAGGACTGCAAATAGACAACCTGGGTTTGCAGATACTCGTTTAGCCCGTGCTTGCCGTCTGCGCCGCCAATTCCCGACTTACGCCAGCCCGCGTGGAAGCCCTGCATCGCTTCAAAGTTCTCGCGATTAATATAGGTTTCACCAAACTTCAGCCCTTTAATGGCTTTCATCGCGATGTTGAGATTCTGCGTATAAATAGACGACGTCAGGCCGTAATCACTGTCATTCGCCATCGCGATAGCCTCCTCCAGCGTGTTGAAGACCACCACAGGCAGCACCGGACCAAAGGTCTCTTCGTGCATGATGGCCATCTCCTGGCGGACATCCAGCAGCAGCGTTGGCGGATAGTAGTAACCTTTGCCCTCAACGGCTTTGCCACCAAGCGCCACCCGCGCCCCTTCCTGTACCGCCCTCGCCACTTTCTGCTCCACACGTTGCAGGGCGGCGGCATTGATCAGCGGCCCCATGGCGATGTCGTTACGCTCGCCAGGGTTGCCGAACTGTACCGCTTTCAGGGCTTCGCCGAGGCGGTTCACAAACTGGTCATAAATCCCTTTTTGTACGTAGACGCGCTCAGCGCAGTTACAGACCTGCCCGGTATTGATGACGCGGGAATCCACAATCGCTTTGACCGCCAGTTCAAGATCGGCATCATCCATCACAATGGCTGGCGCCTTGCCACCCAGCTCCAGGCACACTTTGGTGATATTCTTCGCCGCCGTCGCCATAATCTTTTCACCCGCCGCCACGCTGCCGGTCATGCTGACCATCGCCACTTTCGGATTACCCGCCAGCTCCTGGCCGACGGTTTCACCACGCCCCAGCACCAGGTTAAACACACCGCGCGGCAGACCAATCTCATCAACGATTTTGGCAAACGCAATCGCGTTATTGGGCGTGAATTCACTGGGCTTAATCACGATAGTGTTCCCGGTCAGCAGTGCCGGAGCCAGCTTACGGGCAATCAGAAAGAACGGGAAATTCCACGGCAGGATCCCGGTGGTGACCCCCAGCGCGCGCTTAAACAGCAAAATATTCTCGCCGGGACGGTCACTTTGCAGTATTTCGCCTTCGTAACGACGAGCCCACTCCGCCATATAGTCGAGATAGTCGGCAGTAAAAGAGACTTCCACCTCTGCCAGTTGCTGAATTTTGCCTCCTTCCGCAACAATTAAGGCGCTGATTTCGCCAGCACGTTCACGGATCCCGGCGGCAATTTTGCGCAGCCAGCCGGCGCGAACGATCGCCGGCAGCGCTTCCCACTCTGCCTGAGCGCGGTCTGCCGCTGCAATGGCTTTGCGCGCGTCTTCTGCACGACCATCTGGAATACGCGAAATCACCTCTTCCGTCGCCGGGTTGACGACATCAATCCAGGCATCCTCGTGCCAGGTCACAAACTGTCCATCGATATACATAGGATGTTGTACGGGTACTGACATGCGCTACTCCTGTGATTGAATTGTTTTTAACAGGTAAAACTATTGTTAATAAATATCAATCATGCCTCCGCGATCCCGGCTGGCGTCGTGATTCTGTGAACTGCTTCATAAAAGAGAGGGGTCAGGCTGGGGAGAACGAAAACGCAGGCATTTTTGTTTTGCCCGTTTGAGAGAAAACGCTCCCAAACGGGCAGGGTTTAGCGTAACGAACGGTGGTTCATCGCGTCATTCAGCGCCGTATCCTGTTGCAGGATCTGCCACGCGGCCTCGACCTCCGGCGGAAAATCCACATGCACAATGAAGTCGCGCCCCCGAGGACCATAGCCGGTTTCATCATTGCGCAAGCGCGGGATTTCGCCCACCACCAGCGCTAAATAGCGATCGACGGTCCACAGACCGCCAGGGTCATTAGCGAACACGATATCGTCCTCCTGCTGACACAATACAGGCGTAACCCCAGGATGGCTCAGCCAGGGCGGCGCGTCCGGGTCGTCACGGGTGACCCGGCGAAAGGTCGCCACGGTACGTCGCTGCATCGTGGGATCCTGTACCACAATGGCCGTGTTAATCGGCGTTGCAGCCTGCGCGATGATCTGCGCACTAAAACGGGCGTTCTCTCCGCAATTGGTTGACTGATCTTCCAGCCAGATTTTGTCTGCGGGAATGTGCCAGAACTGCCGGGCAATATCCGCCAGGATGGCGGCTTCGGCGCGTCCGGTCGTCTGGATCGTGTTGTAGCGTGGATGTTGGGCAACGGCGGCATACAGGAAGGTCGTGGAGTGACCAATCCCACCGGCGATCAGCAGCGGAACGTCTTGCTGTTGGGCAATCTGGCAGGCCGCGTCAATTGTCGGGATGACGGCATTGCCCGCCAGTACCACGCAGTCTGCCGGGTAAGCAGGCCCTGCACAGAAATCATCCTGCGCCAGCCACTGTCCCACCGTATTGATCGCCTCAAGGGTGGTGGCGGAAAGTCTCGGGAACGGTTGCATCATAAGCTCCTCCTCATATTTCAGCAGAGTACCGTACCCACGCTGAATAAACAGTAGATCTCTCTGAAAGGCTGATGATTGATATTTCGACGCTTTTTTTGTCATCTTAGTGAAATAACACAAAACGTCTAAAAATCGGGCGGTTGCACCTGCATATTATCCTGTTTAATTGTCATCTAATGAACGATTAACGTCATTTATTCTGCAATTGTAGAAAATCATCCTGGCAAAATGCTCTCTTTTTAGCCCATTACGGCGTGTCTCCTCTTGTTAAATGTTACTAACACACCTAGTTTGATTAACAATTTCACAACCTTTTAACGTAACAGGTTGCACCTGCCGCACTGCCAGGTGACACCTTTTTGTTCTCTGGCGGAGGTTTTAAGTTAATGACAACCCATGAAAGCAGTACGGTTATTCTGAAGAAAAATAAGAAGGTACTCGTCGCCAGTCTGACCGGCAGTGCGATTGAGTGGTTCGACTACTTTCTGTATGGCACCGCGGCAGCGCTGGTGTTTAACAAGATTTTCTTCCCGATGGTCGACCCGGTAATCGGTTTGATCCTCTCGTATCTCTCTTTCTCGCTGACCTTTTTTATTCGCCCGATTGGCGGGGTAATTTTTGCCCACATCGGCGATCGCATCGGGCGTAAGAAAACGCTGGTACTGACGCTTTCCCTGATGGGCGGCGCGACGGTGATGATCGGTCTGTTGCCCACCTATGAGATGATCGGTATCTGGGCCCCCATTCTGCTTATCCTGATGCGCATCATTCAGGGGATGGGCATTGGTGGCGAATGGGGTGGCGCACTGCTGCTGGCCTATGAGTACGCGCCGGAAAAACGCAAAGGCTTCTTCGGCAGTATTCCGCAGGCGGGCGTGACCATTGGCATGCTGATGGCGACGTTTATCGTCTCGCTGATGACTCTGTTTAGCGAGGAAGATTTCCTCTCCTGGGGCTGGCGTATTCCGTTCCTGCTGAGTTCTGTGCTGGTGCTGTTAGGACTGTGGATCCGTCGGGATATCGATGAAACGCCAGACTTCAAAAAAGTCAAAGCATCGGGTCAGGTTGCCAAAGCGCCGCTGCGCGATACGCTGACTCATCACTGGCGTGAAGTGCTGATTGCCGCGGGGCTGAAGGTGGTGGAAACCGCGCCGTTCTATATTTTCTCGACCTTTGTGGTCAGCTATGCCACCAGCACGCTGAGTTATCAGAAGTCCCAGGTGCTGGAAGCCGTCACCGTTGGCGCACTGATTGCTACGGTAATGATCCCGCTGATGGGACTGCTGTCGGACAAAATTGGTCGTAAACGGATGTATGCCATCAGCGTCGCCCTGCTCGGCCTGTTTATCGTGCCATGGTTCCTGCTGCTGAATACCGGCACCACCTGGGGCATTATGCTGGCGACAATCGTGATGTTCGGCGTGCTGTGGGCACCGGTGACCGCGGTGCTGGGAACGCTGTGTTCTGAGATTTTCAGCGCTAATGTTCGCTACACTGGCATCACTCTCGGCTACCAGATTGGCGCCGCGCTGGCGGGCGGTACCGCTCCCCTCATCGCTACCGGGTTGCTGGCGAAATATGACGGCGACTGGGTGCCCGTGGCGTGGTATCTGCTTACCACCGTGGCGATTTCACTGGTTGCCATTTTCTTTGCCAGTCGGGTGAAGCGTAGCCCGGCGATCAACGCCCAGCCTAATGAGTTGTAATCCCTTCGCGGCCAGATCCTCTGGCCGCTTTGATGTAATACCTGCACGGAACATTTGATTTACCAGGCGTTTTCCTATTCACTTGACTTATTATTTACGTAACATACATTACCATTAGCCTGCTAACCAATAGATTCAATGAAGGTAAAAAACCTTATGCGTCTGCCGCAACGCGATCCCTACGCGCCTCGCGACTGGCAGCCTCACGAAAAACCGGCTCTGCTGGGCTCTCCCTCAACGCCTGTTCACAGCACGCCAAAGCGTATCGCTTATGGTGTGGTTGGTCTGCTGGTGTGTCTGACGGGGGCATTAGGCAACGCGATGGTTTCCGCCAACCTGCAAAATTTGCAGGGAACCTTTGCGGCCTGGTCAACAGAGATCGCCTGGCTACCCGCGGTCTACGTGATGACCAACGTTTCAATTAACCTGCTGCTGGTGAAATTTCGCCAGCAATACGGATTGCGGGCATTCACCGAAGGGTTTCTGGTTCTCTACGTGCTGGTCACCTTCTTCCACCTGTTCGTTAACGACCTGAGTTCCGCGCTGATGGTGCGCGCCGCGCACGGCATGGTCGCCGCCGCGCTCAGTTCACTGGGGATTTATTACCAGATTCAGGCGTGGCCCGCGAAACACCGTCTCAAGGCGCTGACAATCGGCATTACCGGCTCGTCGCTGGCGATCCCGATGGCCCGTCTGTTTTCGACCGAACTGCTACAGCTTGATGAATGGCGCGGCCTGTACTTTTTTGAGCTGGGTCTGGCGCTGATCTCACTGGGCTGCGTCATTGCCCTGAAACTGCCGCCGGGCGATCGTAAAAAGGTGTTTGAAAAGAAAGACTTCATCACGTTTATTTTGCTGGCGCCGGGGATGGCGTTAATTTGCGCGGTGCTGTCGCTGGGACGTCTGGACTGGTGGTTTGAAGCGCCGTGGATCGGTTGGTCGCTGGCGCTGGCAACGGTACTCATCATCGCTGCGATTACCTTTGAACATAACCGCAGTAATCCCCTGCTCAACACCCGCTGGCTGTCGAGCGGCAGTATCTTACGTCTCGGGCTGATTATGCTGCTGATCCGTATTGTACTGGCGGAGCAAAACACCGGCGTGATCGGCTGGCTACAGTACGCCGGGCTACAGAATGAGCAGATGACTCACCTCGCGTGGTCGATCTTTGCCGGGATTGTCTGCGGCATTATCGCCAGTTGTCTGACAATTAAACCGACGCGACTTGCCTGGCCCATTGTCACGTCACTGGTGCTGATGATTGTTGCCTCACTGCTGGACAGCCAGTCGAACAACCTGACGCGCCCGGATCAACTGATGATTAGCCAGTTTTTACTTGGCTTCGGCAGCGCGTTCTTTCTCGCCCCGGCGATGCTGGCCGGGATCGGCGGCGTGGTCGCCGATCCGCGAAATCTGGTCAGCTTTTCGGTGCTGTTCGGCATGAGCCAGAATATCGGTGGCCTGTTAGGGTCGGCAATCCTCGGCACCTTTCAGACCTGGCGAGAGAAATACCACTCCAGTCTGCTGGCCGATCAGCTCACCACGCTCAATCCACTGGTGAATGAGCGGCTACAGCTCTATACGCAGATGTACAAAAGTCTGATTGGCGACAGCGCGCTGTTGAATACCCAGGCGGTACTGCAACTCCAGAACGTTAGCGCTCTTGAGGCTAACATTCTCGCTTACAACGATACTTACCTGCTGACGGCCAGCATCGCCACCGCCACGCTGGTGTGGATTTTCTGGCGTCTGTTGCGTCTGCGCGTGACGGCGCATCTGGCGCTGAAGAAAGCCACGGGTACTAAATAACGGAACATGATGATGTTGAAAGAGTTCTCTCAGGAGCAGTTATGAGTCAGCAGGATGCCGCTAAAGATCAGGCCCACACCCGCAATAATTTGCGTATTGTCTCTATTTTCGCCGCCGCCGCCATTGGCCTCGTCGGCGTACTGGTGATCCTGTATGCGTGGCAGTTGCCGCCGTTTACCCGCCATACGCAGTTTACCGATAACGCCTATGTCCGGGGGCAAACGACGTTTATCAGCCCGCAGGTGAACGGCTATATTACCCAGGTGAACGTGCAGGATTTCGTGCAGGTTAAAAAAGGCGATCTGTTATTGCAGATAGATGACCGTATCTATCGTCAACGGGTGCATCAGGCTCAGGCGCAACTGGCGATGAAAATGGCCGCACTCAACAATAACCAGCAACAGCGTAAAAGCGCAGAAGCCGTGATTGTACGCAACGAAGCCATTCTGAAAAATGCTAAAGCGCAAAGCCTGAAAACCCAGGCCGATCTGAAGCGGGTAAAAGATCTGACTGCCGATGGTTCACTGTCGATACGCGAACGTGATGCCGCCCTCGCCAGCGCCGCTCAGGGCAGCGCGGATATCGACCAGGCTAAAGCAACGCTGGATATGTCGCGCCAGGATTTGCAGACCGTCATTGTTAACCGCGACGCGCTGCAGGCGGATGTGGAAAACGCCAGAGCAACGCTGGAACTGGCGGAAATTGATCTGCAAAACACGCGGATCACCGCGCCACGCGACGGTCAGCTTGGGCAAATCGCCGTACGGCTTGGCGCGTACGTCACTGCCGGTACGCATCTCACCACGCTGGTTCCGCCTCAGCATTGGGTGATTGCCAATATCAAAGAGACGCAGCTGGCGGATCTTCGTGTCGGACAGCCGGTGAATTTCAGCGTCGATGCCTTAAACGACAAACAGTATAAAGGCCGCGTTGAGAGCATCTCGCCAGCGACGGGGGTGGAATTTAGCGCCATCACGCCAGATAACGCGACGGGTAACTTTGTGAAGATTGCTCAGCGCATTCCGGTACGGGTCGCGGTGCTTGGCAAACCTGAAGATGTAGCGCTGCTGCGCCCTGGTATGTCGGTGCAGGTGCACATTGATACCCGGGAGGTGAAACCATGATCCTCCGTTCCCTGTCGGGCGTGGCGGCAGCCCTGCTTCTGGCTGGCTGTCAGGCTGTCGATGTTCAGCCCGCGAAACCGTCGCTGGCGATCCCCGCCGCGTGGCGAGCAGTGGGCGGCCCCGCCAGTCCCGCTGAGCAGGTATGGTGGCGGAATTTTCATGACCGCTATCTGAACCAGTATGTCGATCAGGCGCTGCAAAATAACAGCGATGTGCTGATTGCCCGCGAGCGCATCAATGAATATCAGGCGCAGGTTTATGCCGCTGAGGGCAGCCTGTTTCCCTCGCTGGATGCCAGCGTCGGTGGAACTCGTGCCCGCACGCAGTCCGCCGCCACTGGCCTGCCCATCTACAGTACGCTGTATAAAGGCAGCCTGACCGCCAGCTATGATGTCGATATCTGGGGCGTTAATCGTAGCACCGCACAGGCGGCACAGGCCTCGCTGGAGGCGCAAAAAGCAGCCGCCGCTGCGGCAGATTTGACCGTCGCGTCATCGGTGGCCTCCGGGTATGTCACGCTGCTGGCGCTTGATGAACAACTGGACGTTACCCAGGCGACGGTAAAATCCCGTGAAGACGCGCTGAATCTGGCGAAACGGCAGTATGAAACAGGCTACAGCTCGCGGCTTGAGCTGATGCAGTCCGACTCTGAACTGCGCTCCACGCGCGCGCAAATCCCGCTATTGCAGCATCAGATTGCCCAACAGGAGAACGCGCTAAGTATTTTGCTCGGCGCGAACCCGCAACGCGTCGAGCGCAGCGCGGATTTCGAGGCGCTGACGCCGCTGAAAATTCCTGCACAATTACCGTCAACATTGCTTAACCGCCGTCCGGATATTGTTCAGGCCGAGCGGCAGTTGATTGCCGCCGATGCCTCGCTGGCGGCGTCTCGCGCCAGCCTGCTGCCGTCGATCAACCTCACCGCAGGCGGGTCGATACAGGATCGCACCCTGCCCGGTCTTCTCGATAACCCCCTCCAGCTATGGAGTCTTGGCGGCAGCATTCTTGCGCCGCTGTTGAACCGTCAGGCGCTAAACGCGCAGGTGGATATTGCGCAATCGCAACGGAATCAGGCGCTGTACGGCTATGAGAAAACCGTGCGCAACGCCTTCAGGGAAGTCAACAACAGTCTGGATGCCATCGCCCGTTATCAGGAACAGTTACAGGAGTTACAGGCGCAGCAGGCGGTCGCTCAGGAGACCTTACGTATCGCGCAAAACCGCTATCGCAACGGCTATTCCTCCTATCTCGACGTACTGGACGCGCAGCGAACACTGTTCTCGGTGCAGACCAGCGTGGTGCAGGTGAAGAATAACCTGCTACTGGCGCAGATTGATTTGTATAAAGCGCTGGGTGGGGGCTGGAACGCGTAATCCATGCCCGATGCCGCTGTACTTATCGGGCCTACGGACAATGCAATGGCATCCGGCGCTTGCTGGAACACGTTATCCACGCCGATACCATTGAACTTGTAGGCCGGATAAGGCGAAGCCGCCATCCGGCACTGAATTACCCGCTAATCTGCTCCATCGCCTGCAGGATACGTTTATCCGAAATCGGATACGGCGTCCCCAGCTGTTGGGCAAAATAGCTAACCCGCAGTTCCTCAATCATCCAGCGAATCGCTTTCACATCCTCGTCTTCGCGCCGCGCCGGCGGCAGTTTGTTAAACCACTGCTGCCATGCCTGCTGTACGCTTTCGACTTTCAGCATCTGCGCGCGATCGCGGTGAGGGTCGATCGCCAGCTTCTCAAGACGTTTTTCAATCGCCTGCAGATAACGCAGCGTATCGCCGAGACGACGGAAACCGTTGCCGGTGACAAATCCGCGATACACCAGCCCGCCCATTTGCGCTTTGATATCCGACAACCCCAACGCCATCGTCATATCCACGCGCCCTTTCAGCCGCTTATTGATGTTAAAGACGGCAGTCAGGATCTGCTCGACCTGCTTCGCAATCTCCACAACCGTCTCGTTCAGCTCGGCACGAACCTTCTCATGCAGCGCGGCAAAGCCCTCTTCCGTCCAGACCGGGCCACCGTTGGCGTCAATCAGCTTATCCACGCCGCAGGAAATACAGTCGTCAATCAGCTCCAGTACTTTGCCGTACGGGTTGAAGTACAGACCCAGCTTGGCTTTATTCGGCAGCTTCTCGTGCAGATATTTGATCGGCGACGGGATGTTCAACAACAGCAGACGGCGTAAGCCTGACCACATCGCCTGCTGTTGTTCAAGCGGATTATCAAACAGTTTGATCGCCACGCTGTCGCGCTCATCCACCAGCGCCGGCCACGCTTTGACTTTGTAATTACCCCGTTTTTGCTCGTAGCTTTCCGGCAGTTGCCCAAAGCTCCAGATGTGCAGCCCGCTCTGTTCTATACCGTCATCGGCCACCGCCGAGAGCGTCTCCTGCACTTTTCCTTTCAGCCGGTCTTTCAGTTCCGGCAACGAGCGCCCTTCCTCCAGCTTCTTGTTTTTATCATCTACCACCCGGAAGGTGATCTTCAGATGATCGGGCACCTGATCCCAGTGCCAATCCTCGCGGTCAACCGTCACGCCTGTCATCCGACGTAGCTCACGCTCCATCGCGTCCAGCAGCGGCAGTTCCAGCGGCGTTACGCGGCCCAGAAACGCGTCGGCATAGTTAGGGGCCGGAACAAAGTTACGCCGCACCGGCTTCGGCAACGACTTGATCAGCGCAATCACCAGTTCGCGGCGCAAGCCCGGGATCTGCCATTCAAAACCACTCTCGTCGACCTGATTAAGCAGCGGCAGTGGAATATGCACGGTCACCCCGTCCGCATCCGCTCCCGGTTCAAACTGATAGCTCAACCGCAGTTTCAGCGAGCCCTGATGCCAGAAGTTCGGGTAGTCCAGCTTGCTGATGGTGTCCGCGCCCTCTTTGATCAACATGCTCTTTTCAAAATTGAGCAGGTCTGGCGTCTCGCGACTGGTTTTCTTCCACCAGTTATCAAAGTGACGGGCGGAAATGACATCATGGCTGATGCGCTCGTCGTAGAACTCAAACAGCGTCTCGTCGTCCACCAGAATGTCGCGGCGACGCGATTTATGTTCCAGTTCTTCCACTTCGGCACGCAGTTTGAGGTTTTCGCGGAAGAAAGCATGACGCGTCTGCCAGTCGCCCTCCACCAGCGCATGGCGGATAAACAGTTCCCGGCACAGCGCCGGGTCAATCTGGCTGTAGTTCACCTTACGCGCCGCGACGATCGGCAGACCGTAAACGGTCACCTTTTCTGTCGCCATCACGGCGCCCTGCGCCCGTTCCCAGTGCGGTTCACTGTACGAACGTTTCATCAGATGCTGAGCGACGGGTTCCACCCACTCGGGATCGATCCGCGCGGCAATACGTCCCCACAGACGACTGGTTTCCACCAGTTCCGCCACCATTGCCCACTTCGGCGGCTTTTTGAACAAGCCGGAACCGGGGAAAATCGAAAAGCGCGCGTTACGTGCGCCGGTATATTCCTGCTTATCAGCATCTTTCATGCCAATGTGCGACAACAGTCCGGTCAGCAGCGCAATATGGATCTCGCGGTATTCCGCCGGTTCGCTGTTCACCGGAATACCCAGCTCTTTGACCACCTGACGCAGTTGGGTGTAGATATCCTGCCACTCACGCACGCGCAGATAGTTCAGATAGTCGGTCCGGCACAGGCGACGAAACGCGTTTGACGACAGCGCTTTTTGCTGTTCCCCGAGGTAATTCCACAGATTCACAAACGCGAGGAAATCGGACTCTTTATCGTGGAAGCGGCGGTGTTTCTCATCAGACGCCTGCTGCTTGTCCATCGGACGTTCGCGCGGATCCTGAATCGACAGTGCCGAGGTGATGATCATCGCCTCGCGCACGCAGCCGTGTTTTTGCGCCTCCAGCACCATTCGCGCCAGACGCGGATCCACCGGCAACTGGCTCAACTGGCGGCCCAACGGCGTCAGCTTATAGGCCGTCGCCTGTTCATCGGTGGTTATCGCGCCCAACTCTTCCAGCAGACGCACGCCGTCCTGAATGTTGCGCTTATCCGGCGCTTCGACAAACGGGAACGCGGCGATATCGCCCAGCCCCAACGCCGTCATCTGCAAAATGACCGACGCCAGGTTGGTGCGCAGAATTTCCGGGTCGGTAAACTCCGGACGCGACAGGAAATCGTCTTCAGAATAGAGACGAATACAGATGCCTTCGGATACGCGACCGCAGCGCCCTTTACGCTGATTGGCGGACGCCTGCGATACGGGCTCAATCGGCAGACGCTGTACTTTAGTGCGATAGCTGTAGCGGCTGATACGCGCCGTACCAGGATCGATCACATATTTGATCCCCGGCACCGTCAGCGAGGTTTCCGCCACGTTGGTCGCCAGCACAATACGCCGCCCGCTGTGCGACTGGAAGACGCGGTTCTGTTCGCTATTCGACAGTCGCGCATACAGCGGCAGCACTTCCGTATGGCGCAGATTGAGTTTATTCAGCGCGTCGGCGGTATCGCGGATCTCACGCTCACCGCTCATGAAGATCAGAATGTCGCCGGGGCTTTCCCGCCCCAGTTCATCTACCGCATCGAAAATGGCCTGCAACTGGTCGCGTTCGGTGTCATCAGCCTCTTCGACGATCGGTCGATAGCGGACTTCCACCGGATACGTACGCCCAGAGACCTCAATGATCGGCGCATTATTGAAATGGCGCGAAAAACGCTCCGGATCGATGGTCGCGGAGGTGATGATAATTTTCAGGTCCGGACGGCGCGGCAGCAGTTCTTTCAGATAGCCGAGCAGAAAATCGATGTTCAGACTGCGTTCGTGCGCTTCATCAATAATGATGGTGTCATATTGCATCAGCAGACGGTCCTGCTGAATTTCCGCCAGCAGGATACCGTCGGTCATCAGCTTCACCATGGTGTTATCGCTGACGTGATCGCTAAAGCGCACCTTATAACCGATGCATCCGCCCGGCTCCGTCTGCAGCTCTTCCGCGATACGGTTCGCCACCGTTCGTGCCGCCAGACGACGCGGCTGGGTGTGGCCAATCAACCCTTTCACTCCACGCCCCAGTTCCATACAGATTTTCGGGAGCTGAGTGGTTTTACCTGAGCCGGTTTCCCCGGCCACGATCACCACCTGATGGTCGCGAACGGCGTCGAGGATCGCCTGTTTCTTCTGACTGACGGGCAGGTTTTCCGGGTAGGTAATCTCAGGTCGGGCCGCTTCACGTAGCACAACTTTACCTGCCGCCTGTTCAATCTCTTTCGCCATCTCCTGGTAAATGGCCTGTTGTGCATCAGGATTTTTAACCTTCTTCACACCGTGCAGGCGGCGCGAAAAGCGCTGCCGATCGCGCAGCATCAGTGAATCCAGCTGCTGCTGTAAGGCATGAAAGGATAATTTTTGTTGTTCTGTCATAGCGTTAAAAGGCAGAGCACTGCCTGATTAAATCTCTTCTAAATGATAGGTATAGAGTACCACATCAGCACATTTTGTGTGTTGTTCAATAAATTCGAACATAGGATTCGATATATTGCGCTTTCTCTGCGACAGGATTGTGAATAAAGTGTCAACAAGCAACGGGGCATAGCCCATTCAAACACCTATTAAGGAAACACCCATGAGCAAGGTATTAGTTCTCAAATCCAGTATTCTGGCAGGGTACTCTCAGTCTGGTCAGTTGTCTGATTATTTTGTTGAACAGTGGCGTGAAAAGCACTCTGCTGACGAAATCACCGTTCGTGACCTGGCTGCTAATCCGATCCCGGTACTGGATGGCGAACTGGTGGGTGCCCTGCGCCCGAGCGACGCGCCGTTGACGCCTCGTCAACAGGACGCGCTGGCGCTCTCTGATGAACTGATCGCTGAACTGAAAGCGCACGACGTGATTGTTATTGCCGCGCCGATGTACAACTTCAACATCCCGACGCAGTTGAAAAACTACTTCGACCTGATTGCTCGTGCTGGCGTGACGTTCCGTTACACCGAGAAAGGTCCGGAAGGTCTGGTGACCGGTAAACGTGCGGTGATCCTCTCCAGCCGTGGCGGTATCCACAAAGACACCCCAACTGACCTGATTGCGCCGTACCTGAAAGTCTTCCTCGGCTTTATCGGCATCACCGACGTGAACTTCGTGTTCGCAGAAGGGATCGCCTACGGTCCGGAAGTGGCGTCTAAAGCGCAGTCTGACGCAAAAGCCGCCATTGATAGCGTAGTTGCAGCATAAGTTCTTCCCCTCCCGCTCCGGCGGGAGGTTTTTGATTACTTTGCCTGATAACGCAAATATCCCACCACTCCGTTACTCGCACCGTCACTCGGATGATTCACCCCGTCAGTAACTTCCACGCAGGCAAAATCGAACGGCGACACATTCTCAATGCATGCCACGTTCACGCCATACTGATCCGGACTGGAGCGTCGCTGGTGGAAAGTGTATATCCCACACACTGAACAAAAAAAATGCCTTGCTGTGCCGGTATTGAAACGATACTCCGTCAGTTTATCCTGCCCAGAGAGAACCGTTATCCCCATCAACGGCGCAGAAACCACTACCGCACCGCGCATCCGACAAAATGAGCAGTTACAACGCCGGATGGTATTGAATCCATCGCTGAGATGAACGGTAAACCTGACGGCACCACAGTGGCACTGCGCAGTCAGTTTTTCAGTCATTTTTAACCTCCGCCTTATGCCTTTTGCGCAATACTATCCAGCGTTGCCAGCACGTCAGTTGACAGAGTCAGATCCCCTGCGGCCATATTTTCATGCAAATGCGTCACCGACGACGTTCCCGGTATCAGCAAAATAGTCGGCGAACGGTGCAGCAACCAGGCCAAAGCGACCTGCATCGGCGTTGCATTGAGGCTCGCGGCCACCTCTGAGAGCGTTGAAGACTGGAGCGGAGTAAACCCACCCAGCGGGAAAAAGGGGACATAAGCAATGCCGTCTTCCGCCAGTGAGTCGATCAGCGCATCATCCTGACGATGGGCGATGTTGTACTCATTCTGCACACAAACCACGTCTGCGATACGGCGCGCTTGCGCCACCTGACTGGCAGTCACATTACTCAGGCCGATGTGTTTGACCAGCCCCTGCTGCTGAAGCTCAGCCAGCACGGTAAAACTCTCTTCAATGGATCCTTCATGAGGGCCGTGACCGTCGCCCAGCATAATGCGTAAATTAACGACATCCAGCACATCCAGACCAAGATTGCGCAGATTATCGTGAACCGCCTGCCTGAGTTCCGCTGGCGAGAATGCCGGTAGCCAGGCGGCATCGTCTCCACGGCGGGCGCCGATTTTAGTGACAATCACCAGATCGTCCGGATAAGGATGCAGCGCTTCGCGAATGATTTGATTGGTGACGTGCGGACCGTAAAAATCGCTGGTATCAATATGATTGACGCCCAGCGCGATCGCTTCCCGAAGCACCGTCAATGCAACATGACGATCGCGCGGTGGACCAAAAACCCCAGGCCCAGCCAGTTGCATCGCCCCATATCCTATGCGTTTGACCTGCCGGGAACCGAGTGAAAACGTGTCAGATTTACTATGACTTGCCATAACTGCCCCTTCTGCTGAATAGCGCGTAAGAAAAGACAGTATAGAAACTTACCCTGCAAATTATTACGCGCAACCCAACAAAAAGGAAAAACCGCAGACAGCGATTAACGTTCGTTATTTCCGCAACCACTTCCCGTTGATGCCCTGGACATATTCTCCTGGTTTCGCGCGTTCGACCAGTTTCTGTCCGGCCATTTTCGCCACTTCATCGACCGGGATGTTGTGACTCTCGGCCAACTGTTGGTAACTGGCGCTGCGTGCTTTGTTGATTTCACTGACCAGCGCCTGCGTTTGTGCATCTTGTTTCAGCGCCACCAGATAACCATTGAACGTTTCACCGACCCGGCCCTGGGTTCTGGCCTCATTTAACGTCAGCGCAAAGGCACTGCCACTCAGCAAACTCAGAACGAGCGTCGCCAGAATAAAGGTTCTTTTCATTATCACCTCAGAACAAGTCACTGCGGGATTTGAGCAGGCTTTCAACGTCCTTATCCACTTTGATATGGATTTCATGCTCAATTTTGACGTTCATATTGATGGTGATGGGCTCTTTTGGCGCCGCGACTTCAATGCGCGGCGTACAGCCCGTTACTAACCACAGCGGGAGAAGCGCCAGCATGGCCGTCATTGTTTTCATTGGGTTTCCTCACATTCCTTGCCTTGTTGACAGGTTTTTTCCGGCAGCGCCGCGTTTTGTTCAAGCCATGCCTGGAGATTGTCGCCAAAGCGCAGACTGCGCCACAGCGTAAAGACATTCTCTTCGTGGGTGTAGTTGAGATTCACCGTGCCGACCTTGCCATCCACATGGCTGTTGCCACGAATTTGCGCCTGCATCGTCAATACGCCCAGATTGTCCAGATTGATTTTGGTCCACGAGTGGGCAATCTCCATATACCGCAACCAGTTGATGGCCGCCCCTGCTGCCATGTTGTCTTTCACCACCGCATCGGCGGTGTCTTTATCGATGCGCAGCGTCATCGGACCAGGATTGGTTAACCAGCCGTCTTTGATAATCCATTTCTCATCATTCAGCCACAAAGGGAGCGCACCACTCACCGGCCCGGACATGGCAAACTGTTTCGGATTTACCGCGCTGATGAGTTCGCTTGAGGAGATATTTTGCACCCGCACCAGCGCCGGGTCGTGCTGCGGCATGCGCAGCTGTTGCATGGAAACCTTACCGCCCAACACATCCACATTCACGTCAGTCAGTAGCAGCGGATCGGCTTCACTCCACGGATAAGCGCCTTCCAGATCGGCGGTGATATTGGTAGCGGTCACCTGGTTGACGACTTCGGCAATGCGTAGCGAAACCGGTCCGCGCGTCCCCAGTTGCCACGCGCCCGCACTAAAGCGGAACGGCAATACGAAATCGACGCCGTTGATCTGGTTATCCGGCATCCAGGCGCTGCCGCCTTTTAAGACGCCGTGACCTCCGGCCTCGAATCCCTGCTCTGCCGCTGCCGAAAACGCCACCTGGGCATACAGTTCGCCCTCACGTAATTTCATTTTCCACTCTGGCGGCACCAGCGGCTGGAACACCTCCAGCGACTGTTTTGGCCACCAGGCCTGGCCGCGTAAACGTAAGCCATCCCAACGACCGTTTAACCGCACGGGGCCGATCGCCCCGGCATGTAAATCGCCTTTGAACACGAAAAAGGTTGGATCGCGCCCCTCTACGCTGAACTTGAGGGTTGAGGGCGGCAAAACGCTGCCGCCGGAGAAATGCGTTTCTCCGGCATCGAACGAGAGCGCTCCGCTGAACCGGGGGTGTGCCGCATCACGCACCCATTCGACCGGTTTATCCATGATCAAACGGGGGGTTTCAACCTTCATGGTGCCGTACTGAAGCTGGTCAAATCCCGTGGACAAATCGGTCAGCGTGATGGTGTTGTCATGCCACTCACCTTTGCCTGCCACATCCCATTTCGCGTGCATCGGGGTAAAACTGCCCTCGCCCCAGTAGCGCCACTGCCAGCGCCCCGCATCGGGCAGAAAGTCATTCGCCAGACCGTCCAGATGCAGAACGAAATCCCCCATCTGATTCTCATGGGCGCGCAGAATTGCCTGCAATCGTCCGTCCACGCCACGCTGAGTGACCTTCACGCCCGCCAGCGGCCAGCGAATTTCGTCAATATCCAGCGAGTCGATGACCCGTCCGCGCGAGCGCAGCAGCGCGCCAGGTTCAAACGTCAGTTCCGGATCGGTCAGGCTGCCGGTCAACTGGGCAGGCAATCTGGCATAGAAAATCAGATCATCCTGCTTGGCTTCGCCGGTCAGTTGCAGCGGCATCGCGCTGTTGTCCATGCTCAGTTTTCCCGGCCCAAACGAAAGCACCGCGTTGCCTTTCCCTGCTTCCCCCTGGGTCAGCACATTAAGCCGTCCGCTGATCACCGCGTTCTCGGTGCCTTCCTGCCAGTTGTCCACCTTCACGCCCAGACGCCCACTGAGGGGAAAGCCCTGATAAGGCCATGACCAGCGCCCGTCGCTGATGGTTAACTGCTGGCGCGTGAGTTCCCACGGCAGGTCAAGCAGCGGATCGGCATTATCCCGTGCCATCACGATTAACTGCCCGGCATTCTCACGCCACTCCAGTTCCGCATCGACCAGCGATGGCTCCTGCGGCAGGCTGAGCGTGGCGACGGTATGTCCGCTCACCGGCAGTCCATCCGGCACCAGCGGCATCGTGAACTCACCAACCAGTTTGACCGGCGGTTGGCCTTTAAACGCCATGACATCAAGCTCACTCACCGTCAGTGTCTGACCGCGCAACTGCCCCTGAAATTTCACTTTATCGCCCTGATAGCGCAGTTGCTGGAGGGAAGCGGTCAGCGAGACGTTCAGTTTGCCCTGCCATACCTGCCAGGGTGAAAGAATAACGTTGTCGATAGTGATCCAGGTATTGGGCAGCATGGACTGCCATTCAGCGAGAGTGCGCGGCGCGGCGGGAGATTGTTCCGTTTGCGGCAGTTTTGCCAGACAGGCAGAATCGAGTTCCAGCGTGCCAATATCCAGTTGCCAACGGCTGGGATGCGACAACCGGGCCTGACTGACCCGGGCCAACTGGCAATCATCAACCAGATAGCGAAGTTCAGGAATATGTAAACCATGGCGCGTGAATCGGGGACTGTCATCCAACGCAATGCGCGTTCCAACCGGCAACCAGATGCCCGCCAGCGTGGGAACCCACAACCCCAGCGTCATCACCAGAGTCAGCGGCACGAGGATCACGAGTAACAGAAGCGCCAGAACGGCTTTATATTTACCCTTCATGGGCAGTTAATATCCTGATTTAGCGAAAAATTAAGCCGAATTAGGCCGCTATTGTGTCATGTTTAGTTAACCATGCCCAGATTAAGAATAGATGCTCCAGGATGACACACAAACTTTTCGTCATCGTTAAAATCAGAAAGTAAGATAAATTACAGAGGCTTATCAGATAAATCTAAAGACTACCAGCGGGCAATAGCCGGAAAACGATTGCCCACAATTCGGCTTTTAGTCCCGTGTTCAGTTGCGATGAAAGATGCCAACAGTGGCTTATGCCTGTGGCATCGCATGGCAGTAATCATTCATAGGTCACCCACATATTCACTTTCCCTGTTACAGGCCCAAGATAGCTTATAGGACCATTCTGCAGATATCGGGCGGTAAAACGAGCCGTCCCCGGCGAGGAATAGATCTGCGTTTCACTGTTGTTGGTGCTCACATAACTACCGTGCGTACCGGTATTGGTTAATGTAATCCCATCCACATCGACGTGTTCCCCGTTGTACAGCAGTTCTATTTCCAGTCCGTCAACAACATCGGTTCCCGATGACGCGCTTTCATAAACCCGGATATTTTTGTCGGCACTTGCCGTCGCATTACCGGCATCTTCAAAGCGGAAATAGACGTTATTTGCCGCCCCCGTACACTTGAGTGAAATATCCACCATTTCTTCGTTTCCTCTGCGAACAGCACCGGTCCAGTTATAAGCGACCCAGTCGCCCATATTGATATTGTAGTTTTCGTTATTCAACATACAGGCCGGGGACGTTATCGTAATGCCATTCCCGCTAAACTGCGACGCGACGGAGAAATCATCACCTGTTTCTATTACTGCGGAATTATAATTAAAAAGTCTCAATGCTCCGTCATTAAAGGAAACCGTTAATGGTCGGCCATAATCATCAGCACTGACATCACCTGTTTTTACTAACTCAGCCCTGAGAGAAAAGCTTGTACTTGCCGGTTTAAACATATAGCCACTTCCTGTTCCTGACACTGATGTAGATCTTGGCCAATGTTTAAAGACAACACCCGTCCTGCTATAACCATAATACTCCTGACCAGCATCAGGAGGGTACACAAGAGGCGTGTATACAGAAGTTCCGGAAGTGAAATCATCTCCAACGACATGGAAGGTATAATATAACTTAATGCCTATTCCATTAATATTTGTTGGCATTGGAGAATCCACGCCACCATCTACCGATGCAATATCAGAAAATGGAATGATAGAAAAATAGATTGTTGCCGTGCTGGAGCTGAAATTGCTGGAACTACCCAATACCCCTCCCGTACAATTGAACTGATAATCAGCAAAATCGCCATAACCCCAACTATAAAGCACCGTTCCAACCGGAGCGGTATTATCAACGATCAGGTTCCGTACCTGCTGAAAGGGTTTAATATCACTCCAGTTGAACGTGCAGGACTCTGCAACCTGTCCTGGTGCATACGTATCCGTATCTGGCCAGTACACTGTCCCCGTTTTCATACCGGCATCGCTACTGTTCATTAGCACAAAATAGAGCATTGCCGAAAAGATCAGAGGTGCAGGTTTGCCGGTTTTCCGACCCTCACCTTTTTTCAGTTTATTTATCCTCATAACCCGACCTCTGCTTTCAGCGCTTCCCCCTGCCCGCCCCAGTCATGGGTGGCCGTCCAGGTCACGGTCAGTTTTCCACCTTTCATCGACTCCGGCAGCGGATAGCGCTGACTGCCTTTCGGTGGCGGCATCCGGGTTTTACCGGCTACGCTGACTTTATTTCCGCCGTTCTGGCTGACAGACAGCTCGCCAAAGCTGATGTAATAGGCCGACGGGTTGGTGGCGGTTAACCAGCGCTTCCCCCCCTCCTGCTCCACACGCCAGGTCAGCTGTTTTGCTGCCTCTATGGCTCCCGCCGCATTCAGACCGTCCGGGCGAACAAATACCTTCAGCCGGCTGCGCACAGCGACCACCAGACGATTATCCGCGCCGTTTTTCGCCTTCGGGGGGATTTCCTGCAGGGACAGCCAGTACACCGACTCCCGGTCCTGAGGGATTTCGCTTTTCATCACCACCAGGCGCAGCTTGCCGTGCTTTTTCCCTTCTATCTTCATCACCGGAGGCGTCAGCACCAGCGGAATATTGTTGTCCTGTCCCTGCAGGTCTTCCAGCCACGACTGCAGCATATAGGTCTCGCTGCTGTCGTTAATCACCTCCACCGGCGTTTCTTTATCGGAGGCGTACGCCACAATGCGGGTCAGCTGCGGGCGCACCCCGGCACTGACCGTATCACTCACCAGCACACCGGCCATCAGCAGACCTGCCCAAATTCCTTTTTTGAATTTCATCCTGTTATCTCCTTAACGTGTGACGGCTATGGCTGCGTTACCGGCAGTCCACCACAATCTTATGATGCCAGTTCTCCGGTTTACGCTGCTCCTCGGTGGCAACAGGTACCGTAAACGTGCACTGTTCATTTTTTCCTTCACCCCAGACCACACGAAGCGTCTGGGACTGGCGGGCATCCAGACCACTGAGATAGGCCAGCCCCTTATTCCCCACAATACCGGCCTCATCCTTTTCCCCGTCCAGATACACCATGGCACCGAGAGGAACCGATCTGGCACTGCGGATTTCCACCATCGCCCGACGTCCTACACGGGTCGCAAATTTAAGGTGAACCGCTGCTCCAGGGGTCGGTACCACTTTGCGGGAGGACTCTTTCAGCTCCACGTTGTCTGTTCCGGTGGTATCCAGGCTGACGGTGTTGTAGCGGTAAGGCGTGAGATACGTCACGACGGCATGGCCGAAATAATCAGTCCGGGCGCGGTTGTTTCCTGACACGCCAATGCCTGATGCCCCGGGGGTTTCGACAATGGCGATGGTATCGCCAAGCGCCGGGGAGAGAATGGCACCTCCGCTGTACAGCGTGACGCCCCCGCTCATTCCTGCGGAATACTGGTTGTAATCGCTGCTGTGGCTCACGCCGCCGCTGAAGTTCGCCATACTACCGTTATATCCCAGCGAGCCAGACTCGCTGTATTTCCCCTGACTGCTGCGCTGGACGTTGGCGGAATAGCTCACGGCACTGTCAAGGGCACTACCGGAATATCCCAGTGATTGGCTGTAACGGTTATCCCGGTCACGGGTGAGTCCATAGTTCACTGAACCGTAATTACTTCTCCGCTCATCGTAGCCCCCCAGCGGCAGGCTGACGGACAGGCTCAGAATATTGTCATTAATGCTGCTGTCGCGGGTATGCGTCCAGGAGAGTGACACGCTGGCCGGGCCGATGGTTGTCCCTGTCCCGCCGCTGATCGAGGTACTTTTACGGCCTGTGCCATAAAACCGATCCTGGCTCAGGGACAGATACAGGTTGCCAAAATCGTACAAATTCTGATTGACGTTCATCTCTACCCGACTGCGCTTACGGCGATTCCATTCCGACTGTCCCGGCTCATAGCCGTCGATGTCAGTATGGCTGTGCCGCGAGATGAATTCGGAGAAATCGAGATAATTCTTTGAACGGTACTGGTAGCCCAGGATCTGCAGGGAGGTGGCGGTCAGGTCAAAATAACGGGCATAAAGAAAGCGCACTGCCGCACCTTCCTGGCTTTGATCCTTATTCCAGGTCTCCCGGTGACGGGCATAGGCCACCTCCGTGGAAAAGGCGCCAATACTGCCGATATTCCAGGCCAACCCGGTACTGAGGGACTGATAATCTTCTGAGGTCAACAGGGAGCTGTTAAGCGTGAAGTGCTCAAAACCATATTCCATACTGCCAGTGACCAGCAGCGGCTCTTCCGTTCCGGAATTCTGGCTGCGGTATTTCCCTGCGGTGGCGCTGTAGCGAAATGCACCCGGGCGAATCATATTCGGCAGCGCCGTATAGGGTACGCGGAACACCTGGAACTGGCCGTCAGATTCTTCCACGGTAACGTCAAGATCTGCGCCAACCTGCGCACTGTACAGATCATCAATGGCAAATGGCCCCGGGGTCAGCGTGTTACTGTAGATAATGTTCCCCCGCTGGCGGACCACCAGGCGGGCGTTAGTCCGCGCAACGCCCCGGATCACGGGTGCGTAACGGAACTGATTGTCCAGCAGCATGCGCTCACTGGTAGCCAGCGAAACACCGCTGACCGGCACCGTTCCTGTCATGTAACCTGACGTTTTGGAGTAAATTTCCCCGGCCTGGAACTGGCTGCGAAGTGACGCAATGTCACGGGCAAGGTAGCTCCGGTCATGATTTGAATCCCAGCCCTTTCCCGGATTCCGGTAGAAAGAATCGATACTGTAAAACCGCCATGCGCCGAGCGTACCCACGCTGTTCAGGCTGAGATAAGCACTGCGATATGTGCTGTCACTGGTTCTCGAGCCATTACCCGAGTGCCCTTTGACGCTGGAGGAATAGAAATACCCCCGGTAAGCCGTCCGCAGACTGGGCACCCCCTCGTCCCATTCAAGAGGGGAAATCATGGCGAAGCGCTGCCTGTCGACGGCTTCCTGAGGCACCGTAATCTGCAGAACCTGGCTGGCATCATCGTAACTGATGATGGACGCCGGTATCCGCTGCGGGAGATCTTCACATTGCTGCGATTCAGAGCCGGACACCGCCTCCATGCCTTTCTGGTCACGGGTTGCCCAGCCTTCGTAAAGGCTGACCTTCAGTCCCAACATTTTCAACTGTGAATGAGTCAGGCAAGGCACGGTCAACTGATCCTGGTTCACCACAAACATGACTTCCCAGTTTTCTGCAAGCTGATCGTTAACCCGAATATCTACCTGCTTTAAGCCGGGCGAAATAGCGTTACGGGTAATAAACACATCCGGTGTGACGCCATTTTTATCCTTCAGCAGAAAGGCCTCTTCAAAACCAGATTCGGCAAGCGCATATCCAGGCAGAGCACAGCCGGCGCTGATGAATCCCGCTGTCAACAACAACCTGACCATCACCTGCAGGCTGTTGATGGCAGAAGACTCTGGCTTTAACTCGCGCATAAAACACTCCCTTCACCCCGCCGGGTATATTCCCTTTATCAACCACGCTCTGTTACAGGCCCCAACTCACCGGGGCCTGAAGAAATGTCCAAAGGCGTTTAGAAATAGTTAATGACGTAGGTGGCCTGTGACGTCACCGTCCCTTCACCGACAGGCAGCGCGCTGGCTTTGTAGGCCGCCTGGTATCTGAGCGTGACGTCTCCAGATGTGGAAGGCATCGCCGCGCCTTCATCCAGGTTGATGGTGGTATCATCAGGGCTGGGGTTGCTCTGGTTCAGGCTGATTTCACTGGTTCCGGCTGAGTTGAGGATCACAATTCCGACGTTGGTCGCCCCACCGGTGTTCGCCAGCAGGTTAGGTTCACCTGCTACAGGTGCCGTACCGGAGAACAGGGCCCTGACGTTTTCAGCGCCAGTCGAGGCAGCGCAACCCGACAGCTGGATTGAGAACGGGGTTTTGTTAACAATGTCACCGACTGCGGAGAATGCATCGCTGGTTGCACTGAGCAGGTTGACCGTGGCAGTCAGGCTTGGGGTGCTGTTACCGTCCTGAACCGCGCCAACAATGGTTTCACAGGCCGATGCCGTGATGCTGCCCGAGAAGTTAATGGTGCCATCCGCCGCCATCGCCCCTGCAGACATCAGTGCAGAAGAGACCAGTGCAGAAAGTAACAAACGATTTGCTTTCATATGTAAAACTCCATTTTATTGATATAACCCTATCTGCTGGTTTTCCTGCAGATTTATTATCATCCAGAGATGCTTTATCAATACCGGCCGTAACCCCCCCCCCCACATTAAAGGGTTGAATACCTGCCAGGTTAATCCTGGCATCTCCAATGATGAATTTTTATTACATGGCATCACGTAGAAATAGTTTATTTCTCAAGCCCATTAATATCGCAATTAATTTCATCCGCTCGGGTGTATAGCGGCGTGATTATATCGCCTCTCAGATAGTACCCTTTCCCTCTGACGCGGATAAATAGTTCGTTTTCGATACCCACCTTACTAAAGATTTTCTTCAAATTCTGCATAACCTGCCAGAGGCGGTTATAGGTACCAGATAGATTGTTTCTTTCCCACACGTTAAATATAATTTCCTCATCAGTAACAATGCCATCTCCAGCATGCTGTATAAGATAAAGAAGCAACTTGCTCATCGTATGCCTGAGCTGGCAAGCTTTTCCTTTGTTGCTTATAAGTTGCAACTGCGAGGGTAAATAAAGAACAGAGGAATCGATGAGATATCCGTACGGTTTATTCATATGCTTATTCGTCACTGATCTATATTCTAAAATTAATTTTGTTTTTGCTATCATAACGCGCATTTTTTCTCATTAAACCCAGATAGCTATAAAAGCATATGTGAAGAATAAAAGTCCACATAAATGCAAAATTAAAGAACAAAACACCTAAACGTAATTCACAATTAGCTTTTATATTCAAATAATTGATTTTGTGATTGTGGTTTGTTCGGTAGTTAAACCTTACATCAATGAAGTAATAAATATTTTATATAGACAGCAAAAGTGATATTGGGCTTATTGTTGCATTGTTGTTTTATTTAATCATCAGTATTGTTAAATTTACTTATCTCCTTGTTCTGCTTATGCAGTCTGTTACACAGGAACATATTGATATTAATCGATGTTGACGCCATATCTGTCGTAACCTGACGAACTAAGGGTTGTTTGTGTCACCGAAACAGATGTGAGGAGCAGCGCGACCACCTTACTAAAATCTGCAATCGACACACTGAACGAACAGCCTATGGATGCTCTAGAATTATTCATTAGAGGTATCACTTTCAATAATATTTTATGTTTTGTAAAATAATTTTAATTCGATAATTGTGATTCGACATCACTGGAGAAAGACTTATGAAACTCGCCGTCTACAGTACAAAACAGTACGACAAAAAGTACCTGCAGCAGGTTAACGAAGCCTTTGGTTTTGAGCTTGAATTCTTTGATTTTCTGTTGACGGAGAAAACGGCTAAAACCGCACATGGTTGCGAAGCGGTTTGTCTCTTCGTGAACGATGATGGCAGTCGTCCGGTGCTCGAAGAACTGAAAAATCATGGTGTTAAGTACATTGCGTTGCGTTGCGCGGGTTTCAATAACGTCGATCTGGATGCGGCAAAAGAGTTAGGTCTGCAGGTCGTTCGTGTCCCGGCCTATTCTCCGGAAGCCGTCGCGGAACATGCAGTGGGCATGATGATGACCCTTAACCGCCGCATTCACCGCGCTTATCAGCGTACCCGCGATGCTAACTTCTCACTGGAAGGGTTAACCGGCTTCACAATGCACGGAAAAACAGCGGGTGTGATTGGTACCGGGAAGATCGGCATCGCCGCCCTGCGTATCCTGAAAGGCTTTGGAATGCGTCTGCTGGCGTTTGATCCGTACCCCAGCGCAGCTGCGCTCGAGCTCGGCGTGGAATATGTTGACCTGCCGACGCTGTTCGCCGAATCCGATGTGATTTCGCTGCACTGCCCGTTAACGCCGGAAAACTATCACCTGCTGAACCATGCAGCGTTTGATCAGATGAAAAATGGCGTGATGGTCATCAACACCAGTCGCGGCGCCCTGATCGATTCTCAGGCAGCGATTGAAGCGTTGAAAAATCAGAAAATTGGTTCACTGGGAATGGACGTTTACGAAAACGAACGCGATCTGTTCTTTGAAGATAAGTCGAACGACGTTATCCAGGATGATGTTTTCCGTCGCCTGTCGGCCTGTCATAACGTCCTGTTCACCGGGCATCAGGCCTTCCTGACCGCTGAAGCGTTGACCAGTATTTCTGAGACCACGCTGCAAAATTTACAGCAGTTAGCGAACGGAGAAACCTGCCCTAACGCCCTGTTCTGATCCGCCGCCCTCCTGTTCGCAGGAGGGCATTTCAGAATTTCCCCAATGCCACTGGCGATAAGATCGGTATGCTGTCGGTGGCGATTACGTTTTAATGCAGAGAGTTAACATGAAGAAGGTCGTAGCGCTGGTTGCGCTGAGCCTGCTGGTTGCAGGTTGTGTAAGCAATGGAAAAGTGTCGGTCAGCCGTGAGCAATTACAGCATCACCGCTTTGTGCTGGAGAGCGTAGACGGTAAACCGATCAATGCGACGGGTCATCCGCTTGAACTGAGTTTTGGCGAAAAGATGATGATTTCGGGCAATATGTGTAATCGCTTCAACGGTCAGGCATCACTTTCTGACGGTGCATTGAAGGTAAAAGAGATGGCGATGACCCGGATGATGTGCGCCGATCCCCAGCTTAGCGAGTTGGATAATACCCTCAGCACCATGCTGAAACAGGGCGCACAAGTAGACCTGACCGCCAACCAGCTCACTCTGGCCACAGCGGAACATACGTTAAGCTATAAACTTGCCGATTTAATGCAGTAATGGGCGCTTAATAGCTACCACAGCTTCCCGCGGCGAGGGATTGTTCGCTGCAACGTTTGCCGTTGGGAAGCGCGCACATACCGATTGCCGATCCGTCTAACTGACGGGCAACGGAAAGTGAACCGCCTATCATGGCGCAATTGGCCTCACCGGAACTGGTCATCGATGCTTTTAAACCCGGTGCGACATGCGCTGCTGTCGCCTGCTGAACAGGTTCATTGTCACTGCTGCAAGCCGACAATAATAACGCGGCACATCCTACCCAAAACGCTGCGCGCATTTGACTCCCCTCATATTCTGTAAGCGTAAACAAGCCGCACTAATAATAGGCATCCGAATCCGTCGCGTCGAGAGTCAAAACGCGCAATTATGCGGCCCCGCCGCATTTTATTGCGCTTTTTCACCCGGATTTGGATCCCATGGCCCTGTTCTGTCGTTATGCGCTCACCCGGCGAGCGGTCAAATAGTGCGCCTGCCAGTACTGATTCGATAAATGTGACATTGTCACGCCTTGCGAGCTGGAGGCATGAATAAAGGCATCATTGCCGATATAGACGCCAACGTGATGCACGTTCGGCTCTGTCTTAAAGAACACCAGATCGCCGACTTTCAGCTCACGCTGACTGACTCTCTGCCCCATATGACTTTGCTCCTGCGCGGTACGCGGCAAGCGTCTATGGATAACCGAGGCAATAATTCTGCGCGTAAACGCCGAACAATCAATACCATTGCGGCTGTCACCTCCCCAGCGGTAATCGGTTCCTCTCCACACCGCAAATTCACTCATAATGCGACGCTTAAGTTGCGCTTTCTTATTCTGAACAGGCGCTTGTGAAAAGTGCCCTTCAGAATAAGAGAGTTGCGAAAAGGTATTGAATCCCCAGTCTTTGGCCTGGATTTTCACGAAGGCAAATGACGACGATGAGACGGAAATAAGTAAAGTAAGCAGTAATATTCGTAACATAACCTAATCAAAACAATTAAATATCTGAACACATCCATACTTTTGGCGCACGAAGAAGAGTTATCGATAACGATAAATAAAAGAGTCATTTTTGTTATAACGCGTATTCGCGATAAAAAAGATTATTAGCATTCAATAACGCAAAGGTTTACATCCCCTTCCCGTCCTGAACGGCGCTCAGTATAGACGCGGGCGGCCTGATACCGAACTTAAAAAGTCTTATTAAGAAATTCACATCATGAGATAATGGCCAGGATAATAAATTCATTAAGAAAATCCTCAAAGGAAATCTCAATCCATTTTTGGACAATGCGTTTTATATATCGACTCTCGCGCAAGCAATAACTAACTCATAACAAAAAAGCACAATTAAATATACAACCCGGTGTTACGTGCCGGGTAATGAAATTGTCGTTGTTTTTGCGAGCCTTGTGTCAATTTGTGCACTCGAAAGCGGCACAACTTCTAGGGAATACAGGAAAGTCCTATACTAAAGGAATAACTATCAGGACGCTAAGTGGTTTCCTGCGTCCCTCTTTTTTTGCGCAATGTAAGGGTGTCATATGCAAACAATTGACGGTAATGGTGCAGTCGCTTCGGTGGCGTTTCGTACCAGTGAAGTTATCGCCATCTACCCCATTACGCCCAGTTCAACGATGGCTGAACAGGCTGACGCCTGGGCAGGCAACGGGCTTAAAAACATCTGGGGAGATACGCCGCGCGTCGTCGAAATGCAGTCGGAAGGCGGTGCGATCGCGACCGTTCACGGTGCGCTGCAAACCGGCGCGCTTGCCACCTCCTTTACCTCTTCACAGGGGTTACTGCTGATGATCCCCACGCTGTACAAACTGGCGGGGCAATTAACCCCCTTTGTACTGCATGTCGCCGCCCGTACCGTGGCAACCCACGCGTTGTCCATTTTTGGCGATCATTCTGACGTCATGGCGGTCCGCCAGACCGGTTGCGCCATGCTGTGCGCCGCGAGCGTACAGGAAGCGCAGGATTTCGCACTGATCTCGCAAATCGCGACCCTGAAAAGCCGGGTTCCCTTTATTCACTTCTTTGATGGTTTCCGCACCTCGCATGAAATCAACAAAATCATCCCGCTGGCAGATGACACGATTCGCGGCCTGATGCCGCAGGCTGAAATTGACGCGCACCGCGCCCGGGCGCTCAACCCGGAGCACCCGGTGATCCGCGGCACTTCTGCGAATCCGGACACTTACTTCCAGTCCCGCGAGGCGACCAACCCGTGGTATGACGCGGTATACGATCATGTCGAGCAGGCGATGAATGATTTCGCTGCCGCAACCGGCCGTCACTATCAGCCGTTCGAATATTACGGTCATCCGCAGGCCGAACGGGTCATCATTCTGATGGGCTCTGCTATCGGCACCAGCGAAGAGGTGGTTGACGAACTGCTGACGCGCGGCGAGAAAGTCGGAGTGCTGAAAGTCCGCCTGTTCCGCCCCTTCTCGGCTAAACATCTGCTGCAGGCCTTGCCTGACTCTATCCGTGCGGTTGCCGTGCTCGATCGCACCAAAGAACCGGGTGCCCAGGCCGAACCGCTCTATCTCGACGTGATGACCGCGCTGGCGGAAGCTTTCAACAGCGGTGAACGTGAAACGTTGCCGCGCGTGATTGGCGGCCGCTATGGCCTCTCGTCAAAAGAGTTTGGCCCGGACTGCGTGCTCGCGGTCTTTAATGAACTCCGCCAGGCGAAACCGAAACCGCGCTTCACCGTCGGCATCTACGATGATGTCACCAACCTGTCGCTGCCGCTGCCTGATAACACCTTGCCGGCGACGGCGAAGCTGGAAGCGCTGTTTTACGGTCTCGGCAGTGACGGTAGCGTTTCGGCGACCAAGAACAACATCAAGATCATTGGTAATTCGACGCCGTGGTATGCCCAGGGCTACTTCGTGTATGACTCCAAGAAGGCAGGCGGTCTGACGGTGTCTCACCTGCGCGTGAGTGAACAGCCGATCCGCTCTGCTTACCTGATCTCACAGGCCGATTTTGTCGGCTGTCACCAGCTGCAGTTTATCGATAAGTACCAGATGGCTGAGCGACTGAAGCCTGGCGGTATTTTCCTGCTGAATACGCCGTATCCCGCGGATGAGGTCTGGTCGCGCTTGCCGCAGGAAGTACAGGCGGTACTGAACCAGAAGAAAGCGCGTTTTTACGTCATCAATGCGGCGAAAATCGCCCGTGAATGTGGACTGGCGGCGCGTATTAACACCGTCATGCAGATGGCGTTTTTTCATCTGACACAAATTCTGCCGGGCGATAGCGCGCTGGCTGAACTTCAGGGAGCAATCGCCAAAAGCTACAGCAGCAAAGGTCAGGACCTGGTGGAACGCAACTGGCAGGCACTGGCGCTGGCGCGCGAATCTGTTGCTGAAGTGCCGCTGCAGGCGGTTGATCCGCACAGCGCCAACCGTCCTCCGGTGGTGTCTGACGCCGCGCCTGACTTTGTGAAGACCGTGACCGCGGCGATGCTCGCGGGGCTCGGCGATGCCCTTCCTGTCTCTGCGCTGCCGCCCGACGGCACCTGGCCTATGGGTACTACGCGCTGGGAAAAACGCAACATCGCCGAAGAGATCCCCATCTGGAAAGAGGAACTTTGCACCCAGTGTAACCACTGCGTTGCGGCCTGCCCGCACTCGGCTATTCGTGCCAAAGTGGTTTCGCCTGAAGCAATGGAGAACGCTCCCGCCAGCCTGCATTCGCTGGATGTGAAATCACGCGATATGCGCGGACAGAAATACGTTCTGCAGGTCGCGCCGGAAGACTGCACCGGCTGTAATCTGTGCGTGGAAGTGTGCCCGGCGAAAGACCGTCAGAATCCGGAGATCAAGGCCATCAATATGATGTCGCGCCTTGAACACGTCGAAGAAGAGAAAGTGAATTATGACTTCTTCCTCGATCTGCCGGAAATTGACCGCAGTAAACTCGAGCGCATCGATATTCGTACCTCTCAGTTGATTACGCCGCTGTTTGAGTATTCCGGTGCCTGTTCCGGCTGTGGCGAAACGCCGTATATCAAGTTACTGACCCAACTCTATGGCGACAGAATGCTGATTGCCAACGCCACGGGGTGTTCGTCAATTTACGGTGGTAACCTGCCTTCCACACCGTACACGACCGATGCCAATGGGCGCGGCCCCGCGTGGGCAAACTCGCTGTTTGAGGATAACGCAGAGTTCGGTCTGGGCTTTCGTCTGACGGTCGATCAGCATCGCGTACGCGTGCTGCGTCTGCTCGAACAGTTTGCCGACCAGATCCCGGCTGAACTGAACGAGGCATTACATACAGACGCGACCCCTGACGTGCGTCGTGAGCAGGTTGCCGCGCTGCGTCAGCATCTGAAGGATGTCGATGGCGCACGTGAACTGCTCACCGACGCCGACGCGCTGGTTGAAAAATCCATCTGGCTGATTGGCGGCGATGGCTGGGCCTACGATATTGGCTTCGGCGGGCTGGATCATGTGATGAGCCTGACTGAAAACGTCAATATTCTGGTGCTGGATACGCAGTGCTACTCCAACACCGGCGGTCAGGCCTCAAAAGCCACGCCGCTTGGCGCGGTGACGAAATTTGGTGAGCACGGCAAGCGGAAGGCGCGTAAAGATCTGGGCGTCAGCATGATGATGTACGGTCATGTCTATGTCGCCCAGATTTCGCTCGGGGCGCAACTCAACCAGACCGTGAAGGCGATTCAGGAAGCGGAAGCGTACCCTGGTCCGTCGCTGATCATCGCCTACAGCCCGTGTGAAGAACACGGCTATGACCTCGCGCTGAGTCACGATCAGATGCGTCAGTTGACGGCGACCGGCTTCTGGCCACTCTACCGTTTTGACCCACGTCGTGCGGATGAAGGCAAATTGCCGTTGGCGCTGGATTCTCGCCCGCCGTCAGATGCGCTGGCAGAGACATTGCTCAACGAGCAACGTTTCCGTCGCCTGAATGCACAGCAACCGGAAGTGGCCGAGCAGTTATGGAAGGACGCCGCGGCCGATCTGCAAAAACGCTATGACTTCCTGGCGCAACTCGCCGGTAAAGCAGAGAAAACCAGTACCGACTGATCGATTGATAAATGTCGTTATCTGGATACCAAAAAAAAGCCCGAACAGCTGTTCGGGCTTGTCAAATTCGTTGTCGGTAAATCAGTACGCGTCGCATTGGACCAACAAAAAAGCAGTATGTGACAATAAAGGCATATAACGAACGAAGAATATCGCACTGGATTTATTTTGTATAATTTTTATTTTGTATGCTTTATAGAATTATATTCATGCCAATTATTATCATTTCTATGGAATTAATTCATTAAGGTTTTACTTAAGACGTAACAATTGATACTTATCTCTTTACGGAACTTCTCCTTTAGCATGTTTTTACTCCCCAAGAGAGGGAGTTACAGGCAAATAAAAAACTAAAGGATTATTTCGATGAAAAGAAAAGTACTGGCCCTTGTTATCCCTGCTCTGTTAGCGGCAGGCGCAGCACACGCCGCTGAAGTTTATAATAAAGACGGCAACAAATTAGATCTCTATGGCAAAGTTGATGGTCTGCATTATTTCTCTGATGATGCTAACAGTGATGGCGATCAAACTTATGTCCGTATGGGTTTTAAAGGTGAAACACAAATTAATGACCAACTGACCGGTTACGGCCAGTGGGAATATCAGGTTAACGCCAACACCACCGAAAGCGATCATGGCAACAGCTTCACTCGTCTTGCTTTTGCAGGTCTGAAATGGGGTGAATACGGTTCATTCGACTATGGTCGTAACTACGGCGTCATGTATGACGTGGAAGGCTGGACCGATATGCTGCCTGAATTCGGTGGTGACTCCTATACCCGCTCAGACAACTTTATGACTGGCCGTACCAACGGTGTCGCGACTTATCGCAATACGGATTTATTCGGTCTGGTTAATGGCCTGAACGTCGCCCTTCAGTATCAAGGGGCTAACGAAGATCAAATCACCAATGAACAGGAAGGTACCGGCAACGGCGGCGATCGTACTGTCCAGAACTCTAATGGCGACGGTTTTGGTCTCTCTTCGACCTATGACTTCGGGATGGGAATGAGTTTCGGCGCTGCCTACACCACCTCCGATCGTACCAACGAGCAAGTCAATGCCGGTGGCCGCGTTGCGGGTGGCGATAAGGCAGATGCCTGGACGGCGGGCCTGAAATATGACGCCAACAGCATTTATCTGGCTGCCATGTACTCTGAAACCCGTAACATGACCCCGTACGGTGATGACGGCGTAGCAAACAAAACCCAGAACGTTGAAGTGACGGCGCAATACCAGTTCGACTTCGGTCTGCGTCCGGCGGTGTCCTTCCTGATGTCAAAAGGTAAAGATCTGACCGGCCAGGGCAATGATGACAGTAAAGATCTGGTGAAATACGCGGATATTGGCGCGACTTACTACTTCAACAAAAACATGTCCACCTACGTTGATTATAAAATCAACCTGCTGGACAACGACGACAGCTTCTATTCTCGTAACAATATTAATACCGATGATGTCGTCGCACTCGGTATGGTCTATCAGTTCTAAGCCCCTTCTGCCCGCTGGCAACGGCGGGCATTTTTCATTTTCCTCGCCGTCATAACCCATTCGTTTTGCCTATAACAAAATGCGATATCACGAAGACTAAAATCCCCGTTGGTTAAATGATATATTCAGGGTATGACCTGCCGTTGAGGATGCCGCCATGAACCATCAGCCTGTAAAATCATCACGAATTGCATCCGTCGGCTATGACGAGAAATCCTCTACGCTGGAAATCCGTTTCTACCAGACGGGTGTTCTGCAATATCGCGGCGTTCCTGCGCATATATACCGGAATTTTCTTTCCGTGGTCTCAAAAGGCCGATTTTATGACGGGGTAATTAAGGGAAAGTACCCGGAAATCAAAAGCAAATAATGTTGAATTGTGATCTTTGTCATTGTACTGAATCGGTGATAAGACGTTACACTTTATATGGATACTCAAACAGGAGGTTTAATGAACAGAACAATTCTTGTACCCATCGATATTTCAGACTCAGAATTAACTCAACGTGTGATTAATCATGTCGAGGCCGAGGCGAAAATTGACGATGCACAGGTTCATTTCCTGACCGTCATCCCGTCTCTGCCTTACTATTCTGCACTGGGCCTGGCCTACTCTGCGGAGTTGCCTGCCATGGATGATCTGAAAGCCGAAGCGAAATCTCAACTGGAAGAGATTATCAAGAAGTTCACTATCCCGTCGGACAGAGTACAGATCCATGTCGTTGAAGGCTCGCCAAAAGACAAAATTCTGGAAATGGCGAAAAAATTAGCGGTGGATATGGTGATTATTGCTTCACACCGCCCGGACATTACCACGTATTTGCTGGGGTCAAACGCCGCAGCCGTGGTACGCCACGCCGAGTGTTCCGTACTGGTCGTACGCTGACATTTTCAGCCCGCAGATCGCTGCGGGCTTTTTGCATCACTCTTCAGAGGCTTATTTACGCGTGTTTTTCACATTCCACGCGTTGACGTTGCAAAGCAGCGCAATGCCAACCGGTATCAGTGAACCCCAGAGCACCGCATTCCAGCCGTAGTGATTCAGTAATGCTCCCGACGAGAATGAACCTACGATCATTACCCCAAATACGACAAAATCGTTCAGAGACTGTACCTGTGTTTTTTCCTCGGGCCGGTGGTAGTCAATGATTTTCGCCGATGCGCCAGTAAACCCAAAGTTCCAGCCCAGCCCCAGCAAAATCAGCGACAGCCAGTAATGGAAGATGTCGGTTCCGCTAAGACCGACCAGCACAGAGCCTGCGGTGATCAATAATCCGACCGATGCTATTCGCATGGCGCCAAAGCGCTGAATCAATCTGCCGGTGAAAAAGCCGGGGCCATACATTGCAATAACATGCCACTGGACACCGAGATTCGACGCCTGCTGTGAGATCCCGTGCATGTGCATGGATAGTGGAGCTGCGGTCATCAGAAAGTTCATGATCATGTACGTCACCGCGCCGCTGAATACCGTTCGGATAAACCCAGGCTGACGCACGATCTCGCGCAAAGGGCGCCCCCCTGATGTTGTCGCGACAGTCGATTCCGCTGGGGTCACACCGCTGAGTATCAGCGCCGATATCACGGCGACGAATGCCTGCGCAAGGAACGTCACCGCGAAGGTGTGAGGCGGCCAGAGGTTCATCGTACCGGAAACCAACGTTGGACCAATCACTCCGGCAATGACACCGCCTCCCATCACCAGTGACAACGCCCGCGCCCGGCGTTCGGCCGTGACGCCATCGGTTGCCGCAAAACGGAAACTCAGCGCGACCGCCGCGTATGCGCCGCCCATGAATGCCGCCGCGCAAAACAGCAAAAATGAACCAATAACCACGGCCAGAGCTGCGCTCAAGCCGGTAATAACCCCCGCCCCCGTGCCGACCATGAATGCGGCTTTACGACCGCGTTTTCGCGCCAGCGCGCCTAATGGCAAGATACAGGCCGCCATTCCCAGTACAAACATAGTGATGGGCAGTGTGGCCAGCGTGCTACTGGGCGCGATAGCATCCCCGACAATGGCCCCTGTGGCGTAGAAAACCACAGAGTTAGCGCCAGCGAGCGCCTGCGCGGCAGACAGGCGAAGAATATTATTATTTTGTGCGGCGACAGGCAGGGTATGTTCGGCAGCCATCTGATTAATCATCCCGATTCATGGTAAGCACAATGCGTATCCAGTTTATTCGGGATAATTGACGATAAAACCAATCATTATGCCCGGCATGACTCGCAATATACCCTACGATGCCATGACCCGGAATACGCGCAGGCTTCTGATCATCATCCTTAATGATGAGTAATGCAGACCGGATGCGTTACCTGATGCTCAGTGTGCATCCCTACGATTTGTCGCTCAGCGGTAAAACGTGCTGGCATTCGTCGCCGCAATCCGTACCATACACGGCACACTTTCGCATGCGGTTTTTGGCCCGCAGGCGCAAACCCGTCTTATATAGCTAATCAGATGGGGCACAAATATGCGCAGATAGTGTATGAAATCGATGCAGGCGAATTAAAACGCCTTTGCCTCACTGGTGCCCCATTTGAGCGTTGAGTAAAGATTACATGTCGCAAAATCAAGAAATGAATAAGAAAGAGCAGTACAACCTGAACAAATTGCAAAAACGTCTGCGTCGTAACGTGGGCGAAGCGATTGCCGATTTTAATATGATTGAAGATGGCGACCGCATCATGGTCTGCCTGTCCGGCGGCAAAGACAGCTACACGATGCTGGAAATTTTGCGCAATCTGCAACAAAGCGCCCCGATTAGCTTTTCGCTGGTTGCCGTTAACCTGGACCAGAAACAGCCCGGGTTCCCTGAGCACATTCTGCCTGAGTATCTTGAGCAACTGGGCGTTGAGTACAAAATTGTCGAAGAGAACACCTATGGGATCGTGAAAGATAAGATCCCGGAAGGCAAAACCACCTGCTCTCTCTGCTCACGCCTGCGTCGCGGTATTCTCTATCGCACGGCGACGGAGCTGGGCGCCACTAAAATTGCGCTGGGTCACCATCGCGACGACATTCTGCAAACCCTGTTCCTGAATATGTTCTACGGCGGAAAGATGAAAGGTATGCCGCCGAAGCTGATGAGCGATGATGGTAAACATATCGTGATCCGCCCGCTGGCCTATTGCCGCGAAAAGGACATCGAACGCTTTGCCGAAGCCAAAGGTTTCCCGATCATCCCTTGCAACCTGTGCGGTTCGCAACCGAACCTGCAACGTCAGGTGATTGCCGATATGCTGCGTGACTGGGATAAGCGTTATCCTGGCCGTATCGAGACGATGTTCAGCGCCATGCAGAACGTGGTGCCTTCACACCTGAGCGACATTAACCTGTTCGACTTCAAAGGTATTAAGCACGGTTCTGACATTGTTGACGGCGGCGATCTGGCGTTTGATCGTGAAGAGATCCCGCTCCAGCCTGCAGGCTGGCAACCGGAAGAAGACGACAATCAGCTTGATGAACTTCGCCTGAACGTTGTCGAAGTGAAGTAATAGCAATGGGCCGGATAGTTTTCATCTCCGGCCCAACACGGGTTTATTTCAGCAAACGAACCCGACAGGTTTTACCTTTAATCTTCCCGTTCTGCAGTTGTTTCCACGCCTTATGCGCGACCGACTGACGGACCGCCACATAGACATGTGCCGGATGCACGGCAATTTTGCCAATGTCCGCGCCATCCAGACCAATATCTCCGGTTAACGCCCCCAGCACATCGCCTGGACGCATTTTGGCTTTCTTGCCGCCGTCGATGCACAACGTCGCCATTTCAGCGACCAGCGGCGCTACGCTGCGTTGCGTTGGCGCAGGGACCCAGTTAAGGGTGATCTGCAGCATTTCAGAGAGAATATTCGCCCGCTGCGCCTCTTCCGGAGCACAAAAACTGATAGCCAGACCGCTGTTCCCGGCACGCGCGGTACGGCCAATCCGGTGAACGTGAACCTCCGGGTCCCACGCCAGTTCGAAATTCACCACCAGCTCCAGCGATTTAATATCGAGCCCGCGTGCCGCAACGTCAGTCGCCACCAACACCCGCGCGCTGCCGTTGGCAAAACGCACCAGCGTCTGATCGCGGTCACGCTGTTCCAGATCGCCATGAAGCGCCAGCGCACTTTGCCCGGCCTCATTGAGTGCATCGCACACCGCCTGACAATCCTTTTTGGTATTACAGAACACCACGCAGGAAGCTGGCTGATGCTGACTGAGCAGCGTTTGCAACAGCGGAATCTTACCGTGCGCAGAGGTTTCAAAGAATTGCTGTTCGATGGCGGGGAGCGCATCCACCGCATCAATTTCGATAGAGAGCGGATTACGCTGCACGCGACCGCTGATTGCCGCAATCGCTTCCGGCCAGGTGGCAGAAAACAGCAGCGTCTGACGCGACGCGGGCGCGAAACGGATCACCTCGTCGATTGCCTCACTGAACCCCATATCCAGCATCCGGTCAGCTTCGTCCATCACCAGAGTGGTCAGCGCGTCCAGCGAAACGGTGCCCTTTTGCAGGTGGTCGAGCAAACGACCGGGTGTGGCGACGATAATATGCGGCGCATGCTGAAGAGAATCGCGCTGCGCTCCGAAGGGTTGGCCACCGCAAAGCGTCAGGATTTTGGTATTCGGTAAGAAACGCGCCAGACGACGCAGTTCACCGGCCACCTGATCCGCCAGTTCTCGCGTCGGGCAAAGAACCAGCGACTGCGTCTGAAACAGGGCGACATCAATATGCTGTAACAAGCCGAGACCAAATGCTGCCGTCTTACCGCTGCCGGTTTTCGCCTGCACCCGAACATCCTGCCCGGCAAGGATCGCTGGCAGCGCCGCCGCCTGGACGGGGGTCATGGACAGATACCCCAACTCGTTCAGATTCTCGAGCTGGGCGGCGGGTAACACATTCAGGGTAGCAAAAGCAGTCACAATTTAATCTCACGGTAAACGACTCACAGTCGGCAGGCGCGTATCCTCGCAGATCTGCGCGTGCGATGCGACATTTTAATCGGCTCTTCATCCGGCGGCGGATCCGGCATCGGCTGCGGACGAGGAATCGGGTCAGGGATGGGAATGGGTTCAGTTGGCACAGAATCAGAGAAATGAATCGTCCGATCGTGCAGAGTTAACAATTGATACATAGTTGCCTCCGGTCTGTCGTGGACTCCCTTCTTAGGGTAGTCGCTGAAAACAGGCAGACAAAAAAAAGCCGACTTATTTAAGTCGGCGTCGTACGAATCAATTGTGCTATGCAGTAATTCAAAAAAGGAAGTAAGACAATATGGAGCGCAACGCCCATCGCTTGACGTTGCATTCACCTGCAAGAGTGATATTGCCCCGAACAGGCGTGCTATTTATTGACTTCGCTCAATCTTAACACCGTTTTTAGGCAGAGAAATCTCTTAAAACACCCGTTTTTACAACCATTTACTACGATGCAACCATAAAGTAACACCACCAATCAGAACCACTAACAGAATACAAAAGAGTGAAAAGCCAAATTGCCATCCTCCTCCGGGTATGCCGCCGAGATTGACGCCGAACAGTCCGGTCAGAAACGTGCTGGGGAGGAAAACCATCGCCATCAATGACATGGTATAGGTACGTCTTGCCAGTGACTCCTGCATCACCTGGGCAATTTCATCCGCCATCACGCCGGTGCGGGCGATACAGGCATCAATTTCATCCAGCCCTCTTCCCAGCCGGTCGGCAATGTCCTGCATCCGGCGTCGCTGATCGTCCGTCATCCACGCCAGACGCTCGCTGGCCAGTCGCGAATAGACATCGCGCTGCGGCGCCATATAGCGGCGCATCACAATCAGTTGTTTTCGCAATAGCGCGAGGAAGCCGCGCGGCGGGATTTGCTGATCGAGCAGATTGTCTTCGAGGTCGATGATTTTATCGTGCAACTGTTCGATAAATTCGCTGGCGTGATCGGTCAGCGCATCGCATACGTCAACCAGCCAGCCGCCGCAGTCAGCAGGCCCGGTGCCTTCCTGGAGATCGCTGACGACATCGTCAAGCGCCAGCACCTTCCGCTGACGCGTGGAGACAATCAGCCGTTCATCCATATACAGACGCATCGCCACCAGTTGGTCCGGGCGCTCATCAGTGCTGCCATTGATACAGCGCAGCGTAATAAGCGTCCCTTCGCCCAGGCGGCTGACGCGTGGACGAAGGCTTTCTCCCGCCAGCGCATCCCTGACATTATTCGGCAGCAGCGGCGTTGTCGCCAGCCATTGCGCGCTGTCCGGATGCGTGTAGTTCAGATGCAGCCAGCACGGATGTTCACGGCTGATCACATCATCATCTTCCAGCGGTTTCACGCCGCCTTTGCCGTCCAGCAACCAGGCAAACACCGCATCCGGCACACTAACTTGAGACCCTTTAATGGCTTCCATTTTGCTTCCCATACTTCGCGCTTTTCTGGTTAGTCTAGCCGTCGACGTATGTTAAGCAACCACTCATTCTCCCAATGTGCTGCCAGGGCTCATGAAAAGCCACGGGCGTAGCGCTTGTGTGCTGAGGTAGAAATCTCTTCTGTCGAATCACTTAAACGGAACTGATGTGTTTTCGACTGGAGATCGACAACCTGCGATTTCAGCACATCCGACGATCCGGATAATTCATCCACCATCAACGCGTTACTTTGGGTAACTTTTTCCAGTTCGTTCATTGCCTGGGTTATCTGATTTATTCCTTTTTCCTGCTCAGCCGTGGTGGTTGATATTTCCTGCATCAACTGACTTAACTGCCCTGCGCCCTGAACGATTTCCTGCATATTCTTTTCTGTTTCGCCTACGACCGTTGCGCCTTGTTGTACATTTTGATGCGTGACGTCGATAAGTCCCCGAATATTTTTTGCGGCTTCGGCACTTCTGTGCGCCAGATTTCGCACCTCCGTCGCCACAACGGAAAATCCTTTTCCTTGCTCACCGGCGCGCGCCGCTTCGACTGCAGCATTCAGGGCCAGAATATTGGTCTGGAACGCAATATCATCAATCAGGGTAATTATTTCTGTCATTTGCTGTGTACACGTCGTGATCGAATGCATGTTGCTGGCAACCTGAACCATTAATTCGCTGCCTTTGTACGCGCATTGCATCGCGCTATTGGCCTGCTGATTAGCGAGTCGCGTGTGGTCAGCGTTGTTACGCGTGCTGGCCGCCATCTGTTCCATGCTGGCAGCCGTCTGGATTAAAGAGGCAGACTGTTGTTCCGTTTTTACGGATAATTCAGCGCTACGGGCGGCCAGTTGCTCTGACAACAACAGCGCCGTTTTCGAGGAAAGTCGGATCTCGCGCACCAGCGTCGCGATACTGCCGGATAAACTGTTGATACCCGGAATCAGTCTCCCGGCGCAGTTATTACCAAATTCAGGAATATGAACGGCGAGATTTCCCGCTGTCACCTGTTCAATACTTTTCTTTACCGTATTGATGGGCGTGACAAGATATATTGTCATGTAGCACCATAATGCGAATAACGCCAACAAAAAAAGTACGTTCATTGAAATAATAACCGACAGCCTGACCGAGTACATTATTTGTACAATGTTAATCAGACTAAAGGTAAATAGCAGAAATACGATAATAAATGTTCTGACGCTAATGTGTTTTAACATTTTAAACCTGTTAGTGGTTAATATGGCAGGTCATATTTATATAGCATCAGAAAAGCATATATTCTTCACGTTCAGCTCGCTATTCGAACTTCACGCAGAGATCCATCGAATTTACTTTAAAGAAGGATAATGCCAATTAAGTTTGCCTTATGCTTACCGTTAATCATGAGGTGAGACCGCTTTCCCCTGCACGCCCAAGCGATTCCACTGCTTAACAGTTAAGCGATACAACACTCTCTTTGATAAACGTTTAATCTGACTTAAATGATTAGATTTCATAACGTTTGAGTACGCACAGTCACGCTCTTGCCGCTTTTCGCCTTTGAACGCTAATGAGGTGGGCAAAAATTTCGGTATTTGTCCTTTCATTTCTCATGCGAATGGATGAATCCCTGCTAAATTTAACTGCACGACAGACATTCGATGGAAAGCCAGATGTTGCACGTATCATGGGATCCGGTTTTAATCGGCATCTCGTTTCTTGTTGCGTTCATAGCTGCATTTGTCTCCCTCGATAGCGCGGGTAAAGTGGCTATTTCTGTGCGGCGAGAATCGACATTCTGGCGCTTATCGGGTGGTATTACGCTCGGTATGGGGATCTGGTCAATGCACTTCATCGGAATGTTGGCGATGAAAATGAGCATGCCCCTTAACTATCATCTTCCGCTGACCGCCCTCTCCTTTGCGATCGCCCTGATTGCGGCGTCGCTGGCGATTCACATTGCCATTTCCGGTATTCCACTTTCACGAATCAGACTACTTGCCGCCACCACGGTTCTGAGCATAGGAATGGTGGCCATGCATTATATCGGGATGGCAGCGATCGTTGGGCACGGCGCTATCGTCTGGAATCAGGGGCTGGTTGCTCTGTCCGTTATTATTGCCGTTGCGGCCTCCGGTCTCGGCCTGCGGCTGGCTTTTACGCCGCGCCAGACTACACGTCAGGCCTTGCTTAACCGATTGGCCGCGTCGTTGATTGTCGCCCTGGCGATCTCCGCCATGCATTACACCGGCATGAGCGCCGCCACATTCAGTCATCACAACCACGAACTCCACACGGGCTTAAGCCAGGTCGAACTCGCCGTTTGCGTCGCAGGTATTACGCTGGTCACGCTGGGTATGATGCTAATCATCGCGATGCTGGACTCGCACATGCGGACGTCGCAGTTGGCGGAAACGCTCTCTCAACTCAACAAACAACTGACGCAGCAACGTCATTTTGATGCGCTAACAGGACTGCCAAACCGCGCGCAAATCGATACCTGCTTACTCAACTGTATGGAAGATTCGGCGCTCCAGCAGCGGCGATTTGCCGTTGCCTTTATCGATCTTGACCGCTTTAAAATCGTCAATGATACCTGGGGGCACCATATAGGCGACCAGTTATTGATAGCCAGTAGCCAACGCATCCTCGCCTGCCTTGATGACACCATGACGCTAGCCCGCTTAGGCGGCGATGAATTTATTCTGTTGATGCCAGAGAACAATACCGAAGCCATCTCCTCGCGAATGGACCGTATTGCCAACGCCCTGCGAATGCCTTTCTCCCTTTCAGGTCATATTATTCGTGTTTCGCTCAGCGCCGGACTCAGCTTCTATCCCGAACATGGCACCACCACCCATGAGTTACGCGTGAAGGCGGATGTCGCGATGTATCATGTGAAACAACAGGGTCGGGATGGCTGGGCCATCTACCAGCCGGAAATGGAAGCCACTGTGACCACTGCGCCAGCCTTCTTACAGGGCCTGTCCCAGGCACTGGCGCGTAATGAATTCGAGTTGTGGTATCAGCCCAAATACACCGCCAGCGATCACACGCTGACCGGCTTCGAGGCGCTACTGCGCTGGCGGCATCCGGAACACGGGTTACTGCTGCCTGGCGCGTTTCTTGCCACGCTTGAAGATACGGGCCTCATGCTTTCGGTCGGGAAATGGGTGATTCAGCAGGCCTGCTCACAGCTCTGTCAGTGGACCCAGCAAGGGCATACCGACTGGTCGCTCGCGGTTAACCTTTCTCCCACACAGTTTGAACAGCATGATATTGTTGATATCGTCTGTAGCGCGCTTGCCCGCTATCAGATCCCGCCGTCACGGTTAACGCTGGAAATAACCGAAAGTGCCGCGCTGAAAAATCTCGGGCGGAGCATCGAGATCCTTAATGCTTTCTCGACTGCCGGGATCACGGTTTCTATTGATGATTTCGGAACCGGATATTCAAACATGCTAATGTTGAAATCCCTCCCGGCCCGGGAACTGAAGATCGATCGTATCTTTATTAAAGATATCAATGAGAACAACAAGAGCAGCAAAATTGTCTCGACGATTATTGATATTGCCCACTCTATGAATTTACGCGTCGTCGCGGAAGGGATCGAAACGCCAGAACAAGAGCGACTTCTGACGCAGATGGGCTGTGGCGTACTGCAAGGCTTTTTATATGCGCAACCCATACCAGCGCAGCAAATACCAACACTATTACAAAGGGATAGCCTCATTAAACAGCTGAACGTTGTTTCCTGTTTACCGCAACAACGTTCTATCACACTATAAAAAACGATATTCGCATGGTTGCACAATAATTAATAAAAATAACAGGATTACTGATGATTGCACACAACCTGAATGCACTGGATTTATTAACACTGCCGGTCTGGATCGTCTCCCCCTGTACCGAAGAATTAGTTTTTGCCAATCGTATCGCCAGAGAGGTGATGCAGGGGTACACCTTCAGCCAACTGCGTAAAGGGGTGTATTCCACCCATGCGCAGAATACATTGCCGAACTATATTACCGATCTTCGTCGCCAGCGGGATATTGTCGAGATTCTGACGGTGCCTCGTGAGAATCATCAGGCTGCACTCACCTGTCGGTTGTCGATTAACGATCTGCCAGGAACCGGTGAAGTGATTCTGTTTGAAGGCATTGATATCCCGGCGGTACAGGGGTTGAAAGCCAGCCGGTCCGCCACTTATCAGCGTAAAAAGCAGGGATTCTATGCCCGATTTTTTCTCACTAACTCCGCCCCTATGCTGCTGATCGATCCGTCAAGAGATGGCCTGATTGTCGACGCCAACCTGGCGGCACTCAATTTCTACGGCTACAGCCTGGAAGCGATGTGCCAAAAGCACACCTGGGAAATCAATATGTTGGGTCGCCAGGTTCTGCCCGTTATGCATGAGATCGCGCGACTGCCGGGCGGGCATAAGCCGTTAAATTTTGTCCATAAAATTGCCGATGGCACCACCCGTCATGTGCAAACCTATGCCGGGCCGATTGAAATCTACGGCGACAGACTGATGTTGTGCATCATTCACGATATTACCGAACAGAAACGTCTCGAACAGGAACTGGAGCGCGCCGCCCTGCATGACGCTCTGACCGGATTACTCAATCGCCGCCAGTTCTATCAACTGACCGAACAGGGGCAGATGCAGCATCTCACCCTGGCCCAGGATTACAGTCTGCTGCTCATTGATACCGATCGGTTTAAAAGCATTAATGACCTGTATGGTCATCTGAAAGGCGATGAAGTTCTCTGCGAGCTGGCTCGAAACCTGGAGTCCTGTGCACGCAAAGGGGATTTAGTGTTTCGCTGGGGCGGCGAGGAGTTTGTCCTGTTGTTACCGCGCACTCCGCTGGAGACCGCGTTGCAGTTAGCCGAATCCATACGCGCATCGGTAGCGAAAATCGGCCTTCCCGGCCTGCCGCGCTTTACCGTGAGTATTGGCGTCGCCCACCGCGAACCGAACGAAAGTATCGATGAACTGTTTAAACGGGTGGATGCCGCGCTCTACCGGGCCAAAAACGATGGCAGAAACCGGGTACTGGCCGCCTGAGAAACGATGCCCCGACGGCGCGTACCGTCGTCGGGGAACCTGATTTACTTCCCGTCGGCGTCGCGCTGGTCGAACACTTGCTGCGCCAGATGCAACGTCGCATTGGCGGCGGGCAGACCGCAATAAAGTGCCGAATGCATGATCAGCTCTTTCAACTCCTCACGCGTCACGCCGTTGTTGAACGCGGCATTGAGATGCATTTTTAGCTCCGCCTCGCGGTTCAGCGCAATCAGCATCGCAATGGTTATCATACTGCGCGTATGCCGATCCAGTCCGGGGCGACTCCAGATATCGCCCCAGGCATAACGGGTAATAAACTGCTGAAAGTCTTCATTCAGCGGCGTCAGGTTTTGCACCGTCCTGTCAACATGCGCATCGCCCAGAACCGCCCTGCGTACGGCCATTCCCTGCTGATAGCGTTCTTCATCCTGCATGTTGTCCTCCCAGAAACGATAACAACGCCGCGTTCACCGCACCCGGCGCTTCAATAGTGGATAAATGGGACGCCTTCACCACGGTCAGTACAGAACCGACAATACGCTGGTGCATAAACTGAGCGTCGGCCACGGTGGTGACGGGATCATTTTCACCGGCAATCAACAGCGTCGGTCGTGTAATCCCGGCAATCTGCTCACGCAAATCGGCCGTTGCCAGCGCTTCACAGCAGGCGGCGTACCCTTCGGCTGACGACGCAGCGAGTGCCTCACACAATGCGGCGACCGTTTGCGGTGCCGACTGACGAAAAGCAGGGCTGAACCAGCGTTCCGGAGCGCTGACGGCAATATCGCGCAGTCCATTCTGACGAACGCTTTGCGCGCGGGCGCGCCAGCCCGCCTCGTCGCCTATACGCGCGGCGCTGTTTATCACCGTTACGCTCAGCAGTCGCTGCGGCTGATGACAGGCCAGCCACAGTCCGGTGAGTCCCCCCATCGAGATCCCGCAAAAATGCGCTGCCGGGATATCCAGGTGGTCGAGCAACGCAATCACATCCTGCCCCAGCCGGGCGAGATCGGTTGGCCCCGCATTGTTCGTCGCGCCATGCCCGTGGGTGTCATAGCGCAGCACCCGATATTGCGCGCTCAGCACCGCAAGCTGTGGCGCCCACATCGCCAGCGTCGTGCCCAGAGAGTTGGATAGCACCACCACCGGCGCGTCGTCCGGGCCATCAATCTGGTAATTCAGTTCCATGCTGTTGTTCCTCATAACGTGCAAGCACGCGTTGCACAAATTGCGCCGCGCAGCCCGTTGCCGTGCCTGGGTCCAGTAACGCCGCCAGTTGTGATTCATTAAGATGGGCCATCACCTGCGGCTCCTTAACGAGTACCGAATGCAGGGAATGACCGCTTGCCACCGCGCGATGGCACAGCCCTTCAATCAGATGATGGGCATCCTGTTTGCCGATAAATGCCGCCAAAGCCAGAGTGACCGATTCCGCCATCATCAGGCCGTGAGTGATATCCAGGTTGTCACGCATCTTTTGCGGGAAGACCTGCATATTCAGGACGAGCTGTTGGGTTTCCTCGATGGCATGCCCGACCAGCATGACGATCTCCGGCAGGACTTCCCATTCTGCCTGCCAGCCGCCGAGCGCGCGTTCATGCTGCTGTAACTGACTGCTGTAGAGTGTGGCCATCAGTCCTGGCGTTTTCTGCATGGCAGTGAGGATCGCCGCGCAGCTCACCGGATTTCGCTTGTGCGGCATCGCCGACGATCCGCCCCGACCCGCGACGACGGGTTCGCTCACTTCCGCCACTTCGGTCTGCATCAACAGCGCGAAGTCCTGAGCAAACTTGCCGAGAGTACCGCCAACACCGGCGTACCATGCCCCCACTTCCAGCAGCCGATCGCGCTGGGTATGCCAGGGCGTATCCGGCAGCGTCAGCGCCAGTTCCTGCGCGAGTCGCTCTGCCACCGGTAGAGCGTTCTGCCCGAGTGACGCCAGCGTTCCCGCCGCGCCGCCAAACTGCAGCACCAGTACACGCGACAGCAGAGGTTGCAGGCGTTCCTGCCAGCGCAGCAGCGCATCAAGCGTACCGGCCAGTTTCAGTCCCCAGGTCACCGGCAGCGCCTGCTGCATCCAGGTGCGACCCGGCATGACGGTATGCTGATAGCGATGCGCCTGCTGAGCAAAGGCCGCAGTCAATTGCTCCAGCGCACGTTGCGTGTGATTGAGCGCCGCTCGCAGTTGCAGGACCAGCCCGGTATCGATCACATCCTGGCTGGTTGCCCCCCAGTGTACGTAACGTGCGGCGTCAGGATCCTCGCTCTTCACCCGCGCGGTTAAGTGTTTCACCAGCGGAATGGCCAGATTGCCCGCCGCCCGCGCCGATTCCGCCAGCGCCTGCCGATCAAACTCCTGCGCGCGACAGGCCTGGGTGATAGGCCCGACAGCCGTTGCCGGTATCACGCCGCAGGCAGCCTGCGCGCGGGCAAGCGCGGCCTCAAAATCGAGCATCCTCTGAAGAAGCGATATGTCTGAAAATTCTGCCGTGAGCGCCGTTCCGCGCATCAACGGGGTTAGCAAGGTCATTCCTGCTCCTTACACGCGTTCAATAATCAATGCGATCCCCTGACCGACGCCAATGCACATGGTACAGAGCGCATAGCGTCCGCCGGTACGCTGTAGCTGGTAAGCGGCGGTCATCGCCAGACGCCCGCCCGATGCCCCCAACGGGTGACCGAGGGCGATCGCACCGCCGTTAGGATTCACCTGCGCGGCATCATCGGGTAACCCCAAATCACGCATCACCGCCAGCGCCTGCGCGGCAAACGCTTCGTTAAGCTCGATAACATCCATCTGACCAAGCGTTAAACCCGTCTGCGCCAGTACTTTGCGAACCGCTGGCGCCGGGCCAAACCCCATAATTCGCGGGGCGACGCCAGCCGTTGCCACGCCGACAATCCGCGCCAGCGGTTGTAGACTTTGCTGCGCCATCGCCTGCTCGCTGGCGATGAGCAGCGCACAGGCACCGTCGTTAACGCCAGACGCATTGCCCGCCGACACCGTACCGTCAGGACGGACGACGCCTTTCAGCCTGGCGAGCGCCTCCAGCGATGTCGCACGCGGATGTTCATCTTCGCCAAAAATCAGCGGCTCGCCTCTTTTTTGTGACACTGTCACTGAAATTAACTCTTGCGCGAACAGCCCCTGTTCCTGAGCGGCAGCGGTGCGCAACTGGCTGCGCAGCGCAAACGCATCCTGATCGGCGCGCGTTATGCCAAACTCCTGCGCCACGTTTTCTGCCGTTTCCGGCATAGAATCCACACCATAGCGTGCTTTCATTTGCGCGTTGATAAAGCGCCAGCCAATCGTGGTGTCTTCGATTTTCATGTTGCGGCTGAAGGCATTTTCCGCTTTGCCCATCACAAACGGCGCACGTGACATGCTCTCCACGCCACCGGCGATCATCAGTTGTGTTTCGCCGCTTTTAATCGCTCTCGCGGCAATACCAATGGCATCGAGGCTGGAACCACACAGCCGGTTTACCGTACTGCCCGGAACGCTTTCCGGCAACCCGGCCAGCAGCAGCGCCATTCGCGCCACGTTGCGGTTATCTTCTCCCGCCTGATTCGCACAGCCGTAAATCACGTCATCGATCAACGCGGGATCGAGGCCAGGGTTGCGTTCAAGCAGCGCCTTCAGTGGAATAGCGGCCAGATCGTCAGCCCTGACGTTCGCCAGCGTTCCGCCGAATCGACCAAACGGCGTGCGCACTGCATCACAGATAAATGCCTGATTCATCATAGTTCCTTATGCGCTTTGCGCCAGCGGTTCACAGCTCAGAGTCACCGGCGTCAGACGTTGCAGCTCCTCAAAAGACAGACCGTTGAAAATTTCCCGGACAACCGGGCCCGAATCGGTAATGTCGATCACCGCCAGGTCGGTATAGATGCGACTGACGCAGCCCATGCCGGTTAAGGGATAAGTACAGTGTTCAACCAGTTTGCATTCGCCGTCGCGGGTCAGATGGTCCATCATTACAAATACCTGACGCGCGCCGATCGCCAGATCCATCGCGCCGCCCACGGCGGGAATGGCGTCCGGCGCGCCGGTGCTCCAGTTAGCGAGATCCCCGGAGGCCGAGACCTGATACGCCCCCAACACGCAGATATCCAGATGCCCGCCGCGCATCATGGCGAAGGAGTCGCCGTGGTGGAAATAGCAACCGCCCTGCAACAGCGTGACGTACTCTTTCCCGGCATTAATCAGCTCCGGATCTTCTTCCCCTTCCGCCGGTTTTGGCCCCATCCCGAGCAGGCCATTTTCACTGTGCAGGAAAATCTCTTTTTCCGCTGGCAGGTAGTTCGCAATACGGGTTGGCAAACCGATCCCCAGATTGACATATGCCCCTTCCGGGATATCCTGCGCCACGCGTTTGGCCATGTCGTCACGGGATAATGTCTTCATCGTTGACTCCTTAGGCGCGCAGCGCTGCATGGGTGAGGTTTTCCAGAGAAAACACGCGCTGGACAAAAATCCCCGGCGTGATGACGTGCTCGGGATCAAGTTCGCCGAGAGGGACAATCTGATTCACCTCCACCACCGTGGTTTGCGCGGCGGTTGCCATGATCGGGCCAAAATTACGCGCCGCTTTGCGGTACACCAGATTTCCCCAGCGATCGGCCTGATGTGCCTTTATCAGGGCAAAATCAGCGCTAATCGGGTATTCGAGCACATAGTTTTTCCCTTCGATGTGGCGGGTTTCTTTGCCTTCAGCCAGCGGCGTACCGAAGCCTGTTGGCGTATAGATAGCCCCCAGGCCAGCCCCGGCCGCCTGAATGCGCGCCGCCAGATTCCCCTGGGGTACCAGCTCCAGTTCAACCTCGCCACGGCGATACAGGGCATCGAAAATCTGTGAATCCACCTGACGCGGAAAAGAGCAGATCATTTTGCGTACGCGTCTGGCCTTCAACAGCGCGGCCAGACCGACTTCACCGTTGCCCGCATTGTTATTGATGATGGTAAGGTCGCGAGCGCCCTGCGCGATGAGCGCATCGATCAATGTGGTGGGTTGTCCGGCAGTACCAAAACCACCAATCATGATGGTGGCGCCGTCCGGGATCCCGGCGATGGCCTCCTCCAGCGAAGGCACACTTTTATCAATCATCAGCTCGCTCCTTGTGGTGCGGATTTCGCACATTTTTGCGTTGTTCGCACAAAATGTGACCCACTTAACGAAGTCAGGCAAGGGCGATAATCGAAATATGGTGCGATAATCGAACATCGTTTATGTTTGTACGAAGAATGTGATCCGTGGCGAACAACGAGAGGAAAACAGTGGAAAAACATCCTGATGACCGACTGAACAATGAGACCGATCCGTTCAAGGGCGATCCAAACTATATGGCGTCGCTGGCACGCGGGCTGGAGGTGATTCAGGCGTTCACGCCGCAGCGGCGGGTGATGTCGATATCGCAGATTAGCCAGAAAACCGGGATCCCGCGCGCGGCGGTCAGACGCTGTCTGTATACGCTGGGAAAACTGGGTTTCGTCTATGCCGAAGATGGGAAAAATTTCGAACTACGCCCGCGGATCCTGGCGCTGGGCCATGCCTATCTGGCCTCCACTCCGCTGGCTCGCGCCACTCAACCGGTTCTGAAACATCTGAGCGAAATGCTCAATGAATCCTGTTCCATCGCCACCCTCGACGGTGACGATATTTTGTATATCGCCCGCGCCTCCAGCTCACGCATTATGACCATCGATCTGGACATCGGCAGTCGGCTGCCCGCGTGGTCCACCTCAATGGGACGCGTTTTGCTCAGTCATCTTTCCGAGGACAAACTGAACGACATGCTCGGGCGCATCACCATGATCCGTTACACCTCGCAGACCGTGGATTCCGTCCCCGCCCTGCGCGCCGAACTGAAGCAAGTGCGGCACCAGGGTTATGCGCTAAACGATCAGGAACTGGAGATGGGATTGCGGTCCATTGCCGTGCCGCTGATGAACAGCCAGGGTCAGGTGCTGGCGGCGCTTAACGTGGGCGTACATGCCGGACAGGTGACGGCGGACGAGTTGCGCAGCCGCGTACTGCCCGAGCTGCAGAAAGCCGCGCAGGAGTTGTCGCTTTTACTGCATTAACGGCTGCGCTTGGCGTGACGTTCCCAGTTTTCCTGCTTCGCCTGCGCGGATTTGCGCAACGCCACATAGCACGCCCCGCTGCCGCCATGATGCGGCAGCGCCACGCAGTAGGCCTGAACGTCGTCGAATTCGGTCAACCAGCGTGCCAGATAGCTGCGCACGATGTTGGCATGTGAGTTATCGTCTCGCCCCTTACCGTGAATGATCAGCACGTTACGCAGTCCATCCTGTAACGACTGGAGAAGAAAACTGAACAGTTGTTGACGGCAGGCTTCCACCGGCTGACGCAACAGATTGAGGCTCGCCTGCTGGCTGTATTTCCCCGTGCGCAGCTTATCGAGCACGCCCTGCTGCAGCCCTTCCCGGCGATACTCCAGCGGTTGCGTCAGCGGGACGATCTCCAGAAAGCCGGTGGTGAGAAAATTATCAAGCTGGAGTGTATCAATACGCTGCGGGGTCCGCGCATTGCGCACGGGCTGCCAGTATACGTCGGCGCAACGTTTCAGCGGCTGAACATCCTCCATGGCGTCAAGAAATAACGATTTGTCGTCAAGGTTCATGCTGTGTCCTCCCGCTTTTTAAAGACAGGCACTATCATAGCCGTCCCCCAGGAGGGCGACAACGGTTTACAGATGCTTCCAGTAAACATCAGGGTGTCATAAAGCCATGATGCACTAAGCCCATGCGATTTCATTCGTGATTAACTCAAATTGAGTGATTCTTAAATCCGTTTGATTTAACTTAGATTTTCGTGAAATCAATCACCCATGATGGCTGGCTTCAGTAAACAGTTCTTGCTATAAGACATTACCCGCCACACGGAATAATAACGGGAACACATGAAGGATAAACTGCTGTGTGTACTGTAGAGTCTGGCGGATGTCGACAGGCTCTATTTTTTTATCCCAAATCAGGGGTATAGCACTGCTGGCAGTGACCATGATACGTTGACGCCCCACCGACTGCATGCCAACGAGGCAACCGATGCTGACACTACTGGAAGAGAAAATGATGACCCCGCTGGGTCCACTTTGGGTAATTTGCGATGAGCAGTTCAGGCTTCGCGCTATCGAGTGGGAACAGTACAGCGAACGCATGGTGCAACTGCTGGATATTCATTACCGCGTCGAAGGTTATACCCGCATCAGTGCAACCAATCCTGGTGGTCTGTGCGACAAACTTGCCGACTATTTTGCCGGTAACCTCAGCGCGATCGATGCGTTGCCCACCGCCACCGGCGGCACCCCTTTTCAGCGGGAAGTCTGGCAAACATTGCGAACCATTCCTTGTGGTCAGGTGATGCACTACGGTCAGTTGGCTGAGCAGCTGGGACGCCCAGGCGCGGCACGAGCGGTTGGCGCGGCGAACGGTTCGAATCCAATCAGCATTGTGGTGCCCTGCCATCGCGTCATCGGACGAAACGGCACCATGACCGGTTACGCCGGCGGCGTGCAGCGGAAAGAGTGGTTGTTGCGCCATGAAGGTTACCTGTTGCTGTAGTCTCCAGGCAATTCGTGCCTTCTTGCTCACACTTTTACGTAAAGACGCCACACGGAAAGTAAGGATTTTCAAAGGGATAGAAATATTTTGCTCACACATGCCGGAATTATCCGCTATTGGGGTTACCTCAGACTTACGTGCTCACCAAAAAGATGTTAAAATTGACAAATATCAATTACGGCTTGAGCAGACCTATGATCCCGGAAAAGCGAATTATACGGCGCATTCAGTCTGGCGGTTGTGCTATCCATTGCCAGGATTGCAGTATCAGCCAGCTTTGCATCCCGTTCACACTTAACGAGCATGAGCTTGATCAGCTTGATAATATTATCGAGCGTAAAAAGCCGATCCAGAAAGGCCAGACGCTGTTTAAAGCGGGTGATGAGCTGAAATCGCTCTATGCCATTCGTTCCGGTACGATCAAGAGCTATACCATTACTGAACAAGGCGATGAGCAGATCACCGGCTTCCACCTCGCGGGCGACCTGGTCGGTTTCGACGCGATCGGTAGCGGTCATCATCCGAGTTTTGCGCAGGCACTGGAAACCTCAATGGTCTGTGAAATCCCGTTTGAGACACTTGATGATCTGTCCGGCAAAATGCCGAATCTGCGTCAGCAGATGATGCGTCTGATGAGTGGTGAGATCAAAGGTGACCAGGATATGATCCTGTTGCTGTCGAAGAAAAACGCGGAAGAGCGTCTGGCAGCATTTATCTATAACCTGTCCCGTCGCTTTGCGCAGCGTGGCTTCTCTCCACGTGAATTCCGTCTGACCATGACCCGTGGCGATATCGGTAACTACCTGGGCCTGACCGTTGAAACGATCAGCCGTCTGTTGGGTCGTTTCCAGAAAAGCGGGATGTTGGCGGTGAAAGGGAAATACATCACTATCGAAAACAGTGATGCGCTGGCGGTTCTCGCCGGACACACCCGCAACGTTGCTTAATCTTTCCGCAACCCTTCAGAAACCCTTCTGTCGAATCGTTAAATTTTCCTGATTTATTGATCTGACAGAAGGTTCTTCCCTGTTTCAATTCACATTCTTGGGTTACTCTTTTAGTTACAAACTGCGATGACAGTTGTAAGGAGACCCTGTATGGCTATGTATCAAAACATGCTGGTGGTTATCGATCCGAATCAGGACGATCAACCTGCGTTACGGCGTGCGGTTTATTTGCATCAACGGATTGGTGGCAAAATTAAAGCCTTTTTGCCGATCTATGACTTTTCCTACGAGATGACCACCCTGCTGTCGCCCGATGAGCGTACGGCAATGCGCCAGGGCGTCATTAGTCAACGCACGGCGTGGATACGCGAACAAGCAAAATACTACATTGAAGCAGGCGTTCCTGTTGACATTAAAGTGGTCTGGCACAACCGTCCTTTTGAAGCCATTATTCAGGAAGTGATCAGCGCCGGGCACGATCTGGTGCTGAAAATGGCGCATCAGCATGACCGACTGGAGGCCGTGATCTTCACTCCTACCGACTGGCATCTGCTGCGTAAATGTCCAAGTCCGGTATGGATGGTGAAAGATCAGCCCTGGCCGGAAGGCGGCAAAGCGCTGGTGGCGGTGAACCTCGCCAGTGAAGAGCCCTACCACAATGCACTGAATGAAAAACTGGTGAAAGAGACGCTGCAACTCGCCGAACAGGTTAACCATACTGAGGTGCATCTGGTCGGGGCCTACCCTGTCACGCCGATCAATATCGCGATTGAACTGCCGGAATTTGATCCCAGCGTCTACAACGATGCGATTCGCGGTCAGCACCTGCTGGCAATGAAAGCGCTGCGGCAAAAATTCAGTATCGACGAGAAAGTCACACACGTTGAGAAAGGATTACCGGAAGAGGTGATCCCCGATTTAGCGGAACATTTGCAGGCGGGGATTGTGGTTCTGGGTACAGTGGGCCGCACGGGAATTTCCGCGGCCTTCCTGGGGAATACGGCAGAACAGGTCATCGATCATCTGCGTTGTGACCTGCTGGTCATCAAACCTGACCAGTATCAGACGCCCGTTGAACTCGACGACGAAGAAGACGACTAACGCGTTGTAAAAAAACGAAAGGCCCAATTATTTGGGCCTTTTCTTTTAGTGCTTGTCCTCACCGCCAAGGAAATAAATCCCCAACGGGATGGCCAGCAGCACGGTGAAAACCAGACTATAGACGAAAATCATTGATGACTGAATGACATACATCGACGTCGTCCAGTCAGAAAGCGGAATATCGTACTGTTCAATCACCCCACCGATCGTGGCGCGCGTGACAACCGATGCGGCAATAATAAACACACCCAGCAGGCAGAGCAGAAACTTTTTGCCCTTCGCCGTCTTCAGCTTTTCCATTATCATCGTAGTGTCCTTCTGTTACCAAATTTTTGTTACCTTGGCGCAACAATACCATGACATTATGAAAAAGTCTGCATCAGTTCCCCCGATAAATCCGTCACATTGAAAGCTTCTTGGCGTAAAATCGCTGAAAGCGCTATTTATTACCCCTTTTTATTGATGACTTGAATGTTTATCCTGAGTACCATTAGTAATATACAGGTTATTTCTTGTCATTTCAGAGGCAGCGGAAAGCCGGGGATAAATATGTTTGCAGAGCTGTTCGTCAAAAACATCTTCAATCTGACGGTTATTTTAAGTAGCGTCTTTAGCTTAATCCTGATGAATGTTTTCTTTCGTCATGCACATAAACGCAAGAAAGGGTTTGTCTTCCATACGGCTCAGTTTCTTATTTATGCGCTGATGATCGGTACATTAGGACGCATCGCTAATACCGTTATTACTCATTATAACATCAGCGCGGTTTCATCCAGTATTATCGACTTTGTTTGTACGTCGTTGATTGCCCTGATTTTGACGATAAAACTGTTTCTGGTGATTAATCAGTTTGAAAAATCGCAAATTAAAAAAGGGCGAGACGTCACCAGCGCGCGAATCTTATCGCGGATTATCAAAATCACCCTCATTGTCGTCATTATTTTGCTTTATGGTGAACACTTCGGCATGAGCCTGTCGGGATTACTCACCTTTGGCGGTATCGGCGGCATCGCCGTGGGCATGGCAGGGAAAGATATCCTGAGCAACTTCTTTTCCGGCATTATGTTGTATTTCGATCGCCCATTCAGTATCGGCGACTGGGTGCGTTCCCCGGATCGCAATATTGAAGGCACCGTGGCGGAAATTGGCTGGCGGATGACCAAAATCACCACCTTTGATCATCGTCCGTTATACGTTCCTAACTCTGTCTTTTCCTCGATTAGCGTAGAGAATCCCGGCCGGATGAGCAACCGTCGAATCAACACGGTTGTCGGGTTACGTTACGAAGATGCCAGTAAAGTGGGTACGATCGTCAATGCCATTCGGCAAATGCTACAAACCCATGCCGATATCGATCAGCAACAAACGCTGCTGGTCTATTTTAACGGCTTTGGTGACTCTTCATTAAATATTATGGTGTATTGTTTTACCCGGACAACGGTCTGGGAAGAGTGGTTAGCGGTTCAGCAACAGGTTTATCTTAATATTATTGATATCGTGCAGAGCCATGGCGCTGATTTCGCCTTCCCGAGCCAGACACTCTATCTCAATAATAGCAGTCAGGGTTAAAGTAAAACGCTATTCGCGACACGTGATAGCCTCAGGACATATTGACCTGAGGCACCTTACTCAGATAATGCGTTATTATCCGTTCACTCAACAATTTCGATAAAATTCCCGTCCGGGTCTTTGATGACCGCTTCATAATAACCGTCCCCGGTCGTACGCGGTGGTGAAACCAGAATCCCCTGCGCCTGCGCTTTTTTTGCCAGCGCATCCACTTTTTTAGCACTGCCAACCGCGATCGCCAGATGCACCCACCCGGTCGTCTGGTTATCCGGGCGCAGGGCTCGCAGTGCGGGTTTCGTCATCAGTTCAATCGCAATATCATCACCGATGCGCACAAAGTAAGATTCGAATCCGGGATTGTTCTTGCTGATGTATTTCTCATTAAGCGTTCCGCCAAAAAAGCCAGACCAGAAGCGCGCCTGCGCCTCCAGTTCCGTGGTCCATAGCGCCATATGTGCGATTTTCATGTTTCACCTCGTTTCAACCCGTCAGAATGTTGACAGCACCGACCGTTTTGCCCGATCATGCGCTATATTGCTCGATGATATGGTTTTCAGGATTTATTATGCTCGATTATGCAGCTTTCCCGGAACAACGACAAGCCCTGATTCAGCAGATCCTGCAGGAGAATGGGCGCGTGGTATGCAGTGACCTCGCCTCCCGGCTGAACGTGTCGGAGCACACGATTCGCCGCGATCTCCATGAACTCAGCAAGGAAGGCATCTGCAAGAAAGTGTATGGCGGCGCGGTAATGATGCTGCCGGAAGCGGGTGACTATTCGATCCGCAAAACGAAGAAGCCAGATCAAAAGAGCAGTATCGCGCAAAAATGTGCACGACTGGTCAAATCCGGTAGCTGTATTTTTATCGACACCGGCACGACCAACCTGGCGATGGCGGAGGCGCTTCCGGCAGAACTCTCTTTGACCGTGGTGACCAACTCGCCGGAAATCGCTGCCGTACTGTTAAAAAAGCCTCTGTATGACGTCATCATGCTCGGCGGTCAGCTGCAGCGCTCTTCGGGTGGTTGCGTCGGCGCATCGGCGATCGCGCAGGTTCAGGGGATGTTATTCGACCAGGGGTTTATCGGCGGCTGTGCGATGGCGCCGGAATCCGGTCTGACCGGGTTTGATTACGCCGATTGTGAATTTAAGCGCGCAGTGCTCCGGCAGTGCAATGAGACCATTGTCGCGCTGACGGCAGACAAGATCCCGGCCGTGGCTCGCTATGTTGTCGCCCAAAGTGGTGAGATCGATGTCATTGTGGTTGAAGCGAATATCAGCAAGGAGTACTGCGAGGCGTTTCGCGAACATGATATTCGCATTTATACAGTGTGATCAGCAGGCGCGTTCCCGCGCCCGCTGACAGATGGTTAATGCTTGATGATGTACATGGTCCGGCTGTAGGCCACATCTTCCGGGTTCATGATCGGATACCCTTTCAGCCACGGCTTGATTAAGCGCCCGTTGGTGTACTGATAAATTGGCGCGATGGGCGCCTGCTCCATGAGGATTTTTTCCGCCGCATTGTAGTCCGCGTTACGCGCTTTATCAGTGTTTTCCATCGTCGCCTGAGTGATGACTTTGTCATACGCCGGGTCGTTAAAACGGGAAATATTGCCGGAGTGCGTCGACGTCAGCAGCGACAGGAAAGTGGAAGGTTCGTTGTAATCCCCCACCCAGGAAGCGCGAATCACATCAAAGTTCCCGGTATTACGGCTGTCGATGTAAGTTTTCCACTCCTGGTTTTGCAGCTTTACATCCACACCTAAGTTTTTCTTCCACATCGAAGCTACCGCGATGGCGATTTTCTGGTGGTTCTCAGAGGTGTTGTACAACAGCGTCAGGTTAAGCGGCTTCTGCGGACCGTATCCCGCCGCACGCAACAGCGTTTTCGCCTGGGCATTCAGCTCTTCCTGACTCATCTGCTCGAACGGAGACGGTTCAGGCGTAAAGCCGGCAGTGACGTCCGGCGTAAAATGCCAGGCCGGTTTTTCCCCGGTCCCCAACACTTTCTCCGCCATAATGCGACGGTCGATGGTCATGCTCAGCGCCAGACGCACGCGGGAATCCGCCGTTGGCCCTTTCTGCGTGTTAAAGGCGTAGTAATAGGTCCCCAACTGCGGTGGCGTATAGACCTGCCCCGGAATGTCCTTTAACAGCTTCTGGTACATATTTTTCGGGAAGGACTCGGTGATATCAATATCCCCCGCCAGGTACCGTTTGGTGGCCGAGGACTCCTGATTAATCGGCAGGAAAGTCACTTTTTGCAGCACCGTTTTACCGTTATCCCAGTACTGCGTATTCGGCACCACCACCAGCTTTTCATTCACCACGCGATCCTGCAACACGTAGGCACCGTTACCCACCAGGTTGCCCGGTTTGGTCCAGTCTTTACCGCTTGCCACGTTGGCTTTTTGCACCGGATAGAACGCAAAGCTGGCGGTGAGATTGGCGAACCACGGCAGCGGTTTATCCAGTTGCACTCTCAGGGTTCGGGCATCAATGGCGGTCACGCCGAGCTTATCAGGCGTCGCTTTGCCATCAATGATCGCCTGGGCGTTATTAACCCCTGCCAGCGCGGCAAACCACGCAAAGGGCGACAGCGTTTTCGGGTCCACCAGACGCTGCCAGCTATAGACAAAATCCTGGGCGGTCACCGGCGTGCCATCTGACCAGCATGCATTATCCCGTAGCGTAAACGTCCAGATTCGATTGTCGTTGCTTTTCCATTGTGTGGCGACGCCAGGCACGATTTCGCCCTTCTCGTTCTGGTTCACCAGTCCTTCAAACAGATCGCGAATAACCTGAATTTCCGGCAGGCCAACCGCTTTAGCCGGATCAAGCGTCGCCGGTTCATCTTTTATATGGCGAACCAGCTCCTGCTTCTCTGCCAGTACCGTTCCGCTGGGAACATCCGCAGCATATGACAGAGAAATGCTGCTAACCAACAGCGCACAACAGGTTACTGAAACAGCGTGCTTCATAGAGTCCCCTCAATCCGGCTTATTCACGATGGCGTAATTATTTGTTTCGCCTGAAGGAAATGCAAACATCTTCCTGCAGAAAATTGATATTACGACTAAAAATCTGTCCATGCGAAAACGATTTGATTATCGACCCAATTTGCACAACACTGCGAGTAATAATCCCTGAATTCAGAGACGCTTATGACCGTTACCCGCCCTCGCGCCGAACGCGGCGCCTTTCCGCCAGGAACCGAACATTATGGACGTTCACTGTTGGGTGCACCGCTGATCTGGTTTCCGGCAGCCGTTGCCAGTCGTGACAGTGGCTTGATTATCGCGGGAACGCACGGCGACGAAAACGCATCAGTGGTCACGCTCTCCTGCGCACTGCGCACGCTGACGCCTTCACTGCGCCGCCACCATGTGATCCTCGCAGTGAACCCGGATGGCTGTCAGCTCGGTTTGCGTGCGAACGCTAACGGCGTCGATCTTAATCGCAATTTCCCGTCGGCTAACTGGAAAGCCGGAGAGACGGTTTATCGCTGGAACAGCGCCGCAGACACGCGTGACGTGGTGTTGTTGACGGGAGATCATCCGGGTTCGGAACCGGAGACCCAGGCATTATGTCAGCTCATTCACCGCATTCACCCCGCGTGGGTGGTCTCTTTCCATGATCCACTGGCCTGTATTGAAGATCCCAAAAGCAGCGAGCTCGGTGAATGGCTGGCGCAGGCGTTTGAACTACCGCTGGTGACAAGCGTAGGTTACGAAACGCCCGGCTCTTTCGGCAGTTGGTGTGCGGATCTGAATTTACACTGCATCACTGCGGAATTCCCGCCGATCTCATCAGATGAGGCCAGCGAGAAATATCTCCAGGCGATGTCCACGCTTCTGCGCTGGCATCCTAAAGATGCAGTTGTCCGGTCGTAAAGTGCAGTGCGGGCTCCACATCAACCGCCAGCCAGGTAGGACCATCAAGATCGGCAAAGCTGACCTGCGGCGTCAGCGGTAATGCGGCAGAAATGGCCCGTGACGTGCAAAGCATGCAGCCCAGCATCAGGGAAAATCCTTGTTCGCGGGCGTCGGTAGCCAGCGCCAGCGCCTCGGTCAGTCCGCCGGTTTTGTCCAGTTTGATATTGACCATTTCATAACGCCCATGCAGCGCTTTCAGGCTGCTGCGGGTATGGCAGCTCTCATCGGCGCAGACCGGCAGCGGATGGATAAAATTTTCCAGCGCGGCGTCATCCTGCGCCGGAAGCGGTTGTTCCAGCATCGCGACACCCAGATCGGCCAACAGCTGGCAGCGCGCCGCCAGCCCTTCCGCCCGCCATGACTCATTGGCATCGACAATTAAGGTCGCTTCCGGTACCGCCGACCGAATCGCCACCATACGTTCGCTGATCAGCCGATCGTCCAGTTTCACCTTCAGCAGTCGGGCTCCGGCTTCCCACAGCGCCGCTGCGCTGGCCGCCATTTGTTCCGGGGTACCAATCACCACGGTCTGTGCGGTGGCGATTGTCGCCGGCAGCGCCACGTTGAGGGTTTCCGCCAGCGTTTGTTGCTGCTGGCGGGCCTGCAGATCCCACAGCGCACAGTCAACCGCGTTGCGTGCCGCGCCTGCCGGGAGCAGTTTTTGCAATGCTTCCCGGGTCAGTCCCTTTTCCAGTTGCGGGACAATGCTCATGATCTGCGCCATCACGGATGCATCGCTTTCCCCGTAACGCGGATAGGGCGTGCACTCACCGATCCCTTTCACGCCCTCTTCTTCCAGTTCAACCACCACGACACGCGCCTCACTGCGGCTGCCACGGGCAATCACAAAAGGGGTATGTAACGGCCAGGCTTCCTCGTATACCTTCACAGAACGCATTTTTTCTCCTTAAGTAATGACGTGGTGGTTTGTGCGCTTCACCGAAATAGCGTTTGCCGTGTTATCGGCTGTTGGCATAAACTAGCTGTGACGTTAACTATATGTAAACAGGAAGATAACCATGTCACAAACCGTTCATTTCCAGGGCAACCCGGTTGCAGTCGCCAACTCCATTCCTCAAGCGGGTAGCAAAGCGCAGCCTTTTACCCTCGTGGCAAAAGATCTGTCTGACGTCGCACTGAGCCAGTTTGCTGGCAAACGCAAAGTGCTGAACATTTTCCCGAGCATCGATACCGGCGTTTGCGCGGCATCGGTACGTAAGTTTAACCAACTGGCCACCGAAATCGACAACACCGTGGTGCTGTGTGTTTCTGCCGATCTGCCGTTTGCCCAGTCCCGCTTCTGCGGCGCGGAAGGTCTGAGCAACGTTATCACGCTGTCCACGCTGCGTAACGCTGAATTCCTGAAAAACTACGGCGTTGAAATCACCGAAGGTCCGCTGAAAGGTCTGGCCGCTCGTGCGGTTGTCGTTCTGGATGAAAATGACAATGTCATCTTCAGCCAGCTGGTGAATGAAATCACTAACGAACCTGACTATGCCGCTGCGCTGGAAGTCCTGAAAGCGTAAGGCAGCCGTCATACAAAAATGCCTCCATTGCGGAGGCATTTTTTTACTCTTCGCCCTTCTTCTGATTCAGGCCATATTCACGCAGCTTATTCGCAATCGCGGTATGGGAAACCCCCAGACGTTTCGCCAGTTTGCGGGTACTGGGATAACTGCGATAAAGCTGGGTTAACACCGAACGCTCAAAACGGCTGGTGATATCATCCAGCGAACCTTCCATCGCATCTTCACCTACCGCAACCGTCGTCGCATCGTAGTCAGGCAGCAAAATATCCTGAGGTCGCAGTTCGTAACCTTCAAGCTGCGTCAGTGCCCGGTAGATGGCGTTTTTCAGTTGACGCACGTTGCCAGGCCAGCCGTAGCGGGTCAATACCGTACTGAGATCGGCAGCCAGTTTAGGACGCGGCACGCCTTGCTCATCGGCGAAACGCGCCACAAACAGTTCGGTCAGCGGCATGATGTCCTGTGGACAATCGCGAAGCGGCGGCAGATTCAGCGTCAACACGTTCAGGCGATAATAGAGATCTTCGCGAAACAGCCCTTTCTGCACCAGTTCAATGAGATTCTTTTGCGTCGCGCAGATCACGCGCACATCGACATGCACCTCATGATCTTCCCCCACTCGACGGAACGTACCGTCATTGAGGAACCGCAGTAGCTTGGTCTGCATGCGCGGCGACATTTCACCAATCTCATCAAGCAGCACCGAACCGCCGTTCGCCTGCTCGAAGAAGCCTTTTTTCCCTTCTGGCGCATGACCGAACAGTTCGCTTTCCACCGCATCTTCAGGGATCGACGCGCAGTTGAGCGCCAGATACGGTTTGCCCGCGCGCGGGCTGGCCTGATGACAGGCATGAGCAAACAGATCTTTACCGGTGCCGGTATCGCCGGTAATCAACAGGGGCGCACTCAGCATCGCCAGTTTGCGTGCCTGTTCGACAACATGTTTCATTTTGCCGCTGACGGCAATGATTTGGCTAAAAGCACTGACATCCTGAGTTGCCAGATTCTGCAACTGACGCCCCATCCTGATAGTTGAACGCAGCATTACCACTGCACCGGTGAGCATGGTTTCGTCAGTTTCCCCTTGCAGATAGACCGGCGTGATTTCCATCAGGAAATTCTGCCCGTTGATCACCACATGTTCGTTATGGGACGCCTGCGGATTGCCCTCCAGCCAGCGCTGGAAGTTAAAACCGTTGATCAGTTGTGCCGCGGTATGGTTGCGCATCCGCTCCGGGTTAAGCGCAAACAGCTGGCAGCTTGCCGGGTTCGCCATCTCAATTTTACTTTTCAGATCCAGCGACAAAACCGGTTCTGGCAACGCCTCAAGCAGCGCGCTGAGCGCCAGATGCTCACGCTCTGACGGCATCCACGGCACGGTGCGTACGTCGGTGACGCCCGCAATGCGGCGAATTTCCGCCATCAAACTGCTGAAGTTAGTGAACTCCAGTTCGGCAAAGTTAAGGTAGATTCGCCCGATGGGGTCAATCTCGATACCGCGCAAATCGATGCTGCGTAGCACCAGTAAATCGAGTAATTCGCGAGTCAGACCAAGTCGGTCTTCACAAAAGACTTCCAGACGCATGGGGGGACCTTCACCTGAATAATGAGCTATAGATAAGATGATAAGCCAGGAATGGGGAAGCAGGAAGGATTCTGTCAACAAATATTGACAGCATGACGGAAAAACAGGCGTTTCGGCGTAAAGTTACGCGGTCAACGCCTGCGATTAGATTACTTTTCTCGCGGGGAGCCGTTTTTCTGCACCGTCTCTTTGAGCTGCCCGATCAGTTGACGCCGGAAATCTCCCAGGCGTGGTTTGTCATCATCCATCCACGGCAACGGGCGGCAAAGCTCCATCGCTTTGATCCCCAGTCGTGCGGTTAACAACCCCGCGCCGATCCCCTGCGCAGCACGGGTCGACAAGCGCGCCGCGAGATCCTGCGACATCCAGTCCATCCCCACTTCCCGCACCAGTTCGCTGGCTCCGGCGAAAGCGATGTTGAGCAACACCAGGCGGAACAGACGCAGACGGCTGTAATAGCCCAGCTCAATCCCGTACAACGTGGCGATGCGGTTAATCAGTCGCAAATTACGCCAGGCAATAAATGCCATATCCACCAGTGCCAGCGGACTGACTGCGATCATCAGCGTCGACTCCGCCGCTGAACGACTGATTTCGCGCCGCGCCTGGGCATCCAGCACCGGTTGAACCAGATGCGCGTACAGGCTAACCACTTCGCGGTCGTTTTGCGTTTCATGAATCGAGGCATACCAGCGCTGCAACGCCGGATGCGACTGGTCGATTCCGGCCTGCTGCGCCAGTTTCTCGCAGAAGGCACGCCCTTTGCCGGCACCGTGACTGTGCAGCAGGTCACGCGCTTCATCGCGCTCGTGAGCACGCTGACGCAAACGCCACAGACGTCGCCATTCGGTTGCCACCGATCCGACCCCCGCCCCAATAATCAGCGCCCCAGCCGCGCAACCCCCGAGCGCCACCCAGTCCTGGGTTTGCCAGGCGTTCATTGTCCACTGCACACCTTGTCCAACCACGCTTACGCCGAACAGCGCCAGGCCACCCATCACCATCTTGCGCCACAGACTGCGCTTCGGGCGTAGCGCTGCGTCAATCACCGCTTCGGCTTGCCCCTCTTCTTCCAGCGGTTCATCAACGGTGGCCGGGGCAAAGGACTGGGCCTGCGTCTCGCTAAACGTTTGTTGCGCTTTAAAGGCCGGGTTCTGCTCGACTTCAAGCGGACCGGCGAAATCAATCCGCGGTTTTATCGGTTCGCTCATCGCAATTTATCTCCTATTAAAAACTCCAGCGCGGCATCCAGACGAATATGCGGCAGCGGCTTATCGACGTCCATTTTTTGCGGTCGAAACGCTTCAAACTGAAACCCCTGACTGTCCCAGAACGCCTGTCCCGGCAGTCGCGCCGGCACTTCACCGGGGTAGACCGTCAGCGGGGAGCCATCGCTTAAGCGATTTCCGCGCAGCGCCGGAATCTTTTCGCCGTTAACGTCAATCAACCCGCTGGTGGTTGCCTGGACGGAAGCCAGCCCCAGACAATCCATGCTGATCCCTTCAAACGCAGCGTTCTGCCAGGCATCCTGAATCAACTGTTGCAGCAGCGACACCATATTGGCGTGCTGATCGATCGTCACATGATCCGCTTTGGTGGCGGCAAACAGCAGTTTGTCGATCACCGGCGAGAACAGCCGACGGAACAGCGTACGCTGACCATAATGGAAACTTTGCATCAGTTGGGTTAACGCAAGACGCATGTCGTTGAACGCCTGTGGCCCGCTGTTGAGCGGTTGCAGGCAATCCACCAGCACAATCTGGCGGTCGAAACGCAGAAAGTGGTTCTTATAGAACCCCTTCACCACCTTTTCGCAGTAATAGTTAAAGCGCTCACGCAGCATCCCGGCGTTGGTATGCTTGTCTGCCTGAGCCAGTTTTGATTCGCCCCACGCGTCCACATCCGGCCAGGGGAAAAATTGTAACGCTGGCGCGCCGGCCATATCACCAGGCAGAACGAACCGTCCCGGCTGGATGAAATGCAGTCCTTGCTGTTTACACTGATGCAAATAGTCCGTCCACGCCGCTGCAATGTCGGCCAGGCGGTTCTCATCGGCAGGTGCCAGCGGATCCAGCCCTTGCGTCAGCTGTCGCCATTTCGCCGACCATTCCGCCCGCTGCCCGGTAAGCAGACCGGTCATCTGCCGTGACCAGCTCAGGTAATCCTGCGCCAGCATCGGCAGGTCGAGCAGCCACTCGCCGGGATAATCAACAATTTCCAGATACAGCGTCGACGTCTCTTTGAAGTGGCGCAGCAGGGAGTCATTGGATTTATAACGTAGCGCCAGGCGAATTTCGCTAACGCCACGGGTGGGTGTCGGCCACGTCGGCGGATCGCCATACAGCTGGGCCAGCCCTTCATCGTAGGTAAAGCGAGGAATACCAAAATCGCGCTGCGGAACGCGTTTCACCCCAAGCAGGCGCTCTTCACGCACTGCGCTGAGTAGCGGCAGTCGCGCCCCGGCATGAATATTCAGCAACTGGTTAACCATCGCTGTGATAAATGCGGTTTTTCCGCTCCGGCTCAGCCCGGTGACCGCGAGGCGCAAATGCCGGTCTACGCCGCGATTAACCAGCGCATTGAGTTCATTGGTGAGTCTCTTCATCGCCATCCCGTTATGCCTGAAGACCAGAAAAAAGTATAACGCATAGCCTGTAATATGGGGTCAGGTCGTTGATTATCAACCGTGTTGTGTTGGGTGGGGTGTTCACCCGACTAACCCCGGTAAGAGAAAACAGGACAGGTCGAAATTAAATTATGCTAATGAGATAAGCAGCGTTCAAAAGCCGAGCGTACGCTTTCATAGCACTCTCTTGAACGCATCAGTTGCTCCCAGAGCGAGTTATGATCCGCCCCAGCGATCGTGAGTAGTTTCTTTTGACAGGCCTGCGTTGCCGACGTGACCAGCTTATTCGGTATCTCTGCGGGGATGATGGTGTCATTTTCGGCAGCGATAACTAACAAATCACCGGTAAATTGAGCGGCGATAGCCCAGGCATCCGTCGCGTCCCAACTGCGATCCTCGCGTATGATGGCCGAAAAATCGGGGCCGAATTTAACCGGATACGCGGATGTTGCATAAACACCCGGCACCATCAGAATCAGCGAGCGCAGTGGAACCACCTTACTGAGCTGAAGCGCATTGTATGCCCCCATGCTGACGCCCACACAACCGGTAAAAATCTGTCCCTGGAAATCCATCACCGCCTGTGCCTGCCGGGTGCGGCTGAACAGCGAGGAATCGTGAATGTCTCCCCCGGTTGCTCCATGACCTAAAAAATCGAATATCGTCGTTCCAAAACCTGACTCATCCAACATAACGCGATATTTGTGGAAAATGGTGCTGTCTTTCCCACCGCCGTGTAGCATCAGGACATGTCCATTACGGCCAGACGTACTTTCAGCGTAAAGCGTTTCGCCCTGAAAAGGGACCTGGAAAGAGTGGCTTTGCATCATGAGTGTCGCGTTATTAAAGGATGAGGTTTTCGGTTTTATCAAACCCGATAACCTCACGCAATGCCTGGTTCTACATTAGCTTCAAGAATAACGTTTTGAGATTTTCGCCGCCATACGGCTTAAAAACGGTTCCAGTGCCAGCGCCAGCAACATTTTTAGCGGACGGCGGGCGACGGATTTCACCGCCCACCCTGCGACACCCGCGGGGCCGTAGCGTAGCGCAGTCAGAAGCACCAGCTTACCTGCTATTTTCATACCGGGTTTTACCCTTTGCCCGGCGCGTTGCCAGCGATTATTCATCTCAGCCCTCTAATGACTTACAACTGACGGAAGCGGCTACGCAACGTAAACGTGTCCGAGGTGACGTAACGCTCCATTTCACGTAAGCGTTTCTCCCCCGCCGCCAGCTCTTTATCGACGATATCTAATAGCTCACCGCTGGACGGTTGCTGCTCGCCTGCGGCAAGGTTGTCCGGCATCGGATCAAGCACAAACGCCAGAATGATGTAGACGACCAGGGTGAAAAAGGCCAGCCCGAAGAAGATCGACAACACCACTAAAATACGCACCAGTTTTACCGGTACATCCAGATACTGCGCGATCCCCGCGCACACGCCCCGCAGCATGCCCTGCTGCGGAATGCGCCATAATTTTTTGTTCAGATCAATACCGCCCATTAGCGATCCCTCCAGTTCGGATGTTCCGCATCGAGAATATCTTCCAGCGCCTGGATACGTTCACGCATGCGCTGCGCGTCATCGGTCAACTGAACTAAACGTTGCTGTTCGCTTTGCGATAATTCCCCGCGACTGGAACGGTTGCTGTAATGCAGCCATAACCAAATCGGTAACACAAACAACACGAAGATGGTCAACGGAATGGCCAGAAATAGCGCGCTCATGAGGTCTCCTTACAGGTGATGAGCGGCGGCGCGTTCGGGCGCCGCCAGGTATTATTATTGCTTGTCTTGCTGCATTTTAGCTTTCAGTTGCGCCAGCTGTTCGCTGATTTCATCATCCGCTTTCAGGTCGGCAAACTGCTGATCCAACGTTTTCTGTTTGCCAAAGTTGTGGCTTTCGGCTTCCGCTTCCATGTGGTCGATGCGACGCTCGAAAGATTCAAAGCGCGCCATCGCTTCATCCAGCTTACCGCTGTCCAGTTGACGACGCACGTCACGGGATGAGTTGGCGGCCTGATGACGCAGCGTCAGCGCCTGCTGACGGGCACGGGTTTCGCTAAGTTTGTTTTCCAGCTCGCCAATCTCTTTCTTCATGCGCGTCAGCGTATCGTCGACCAGCGTCACTTCATGCTCCAGATTGCCAATCAGATCGGTCAGCTTCTGTTTTTCGATCAGCGCAGCGCGAGCCAGATCGTCTTTCTCTTTACGCAGCGCCAGCTCCGCTTTTTCCTGCCACTCTGACTGCTGAGCCGTCGCCTGTTCGATGCGGCGTGATAACTGTTTCTTTTCCGCCAGCGCACGTGCCGAATTGGAACGTACTTCAACCAGCGTATCTTCCATTTCCTGAATCATCAGACGAACCAGCTTCTGCGGATCTTCCGCTTTCTCGAGCAGTGCGTTGATGTTGGCATTCACGATGTCGGCGAAACGAGAAAAAATACCCATAATTCTATCCTCACATTTTTCTGATGTCGGGCGATGCCCTGCTGATTCTCTAATACAATCTGCGTGCCAACTTTTTAATCCATTGATTTAGCAAGGGATGTACCGTTTTACCTCGACAAAAAAACAGAGTAAAGTGGTGAAATACACTAACATGTGGCGAAATTCATCATGGCAGAATACAAAGATAATTTGTTAGGGGAAGCCAACAGCTTTCTGGAGGTACTGGAGCAGGTTTCCCGCCTCGCACCGCTGGACAAGCCGGTACTGATTATCGGCGAACGCGGTACCGGGAAGGAGCTGATTGCCAACCGCCTGCATTATCTCTCCTCTCGTTGGCAGGGGCCGTTTATTTCGCTTAACTGCGCGGCGCTGAATGAAAACCTGCTCGACAGCGAACTGTTCGGCCATGAAGCCGGGGCATTCACCGGGGCGCAAAAGCGCCATCCCGGACGTTTTGAACGGGCCGACGGCGGCACGCTGTTTCTGGATGAACTCGCCACCGCCCCAATGCTGGTGCAGGAAAAACTGCTCAGAGTGATTGAATACGGTGAGCTCGAGCGCGTCGGCGGCAGCCAGCCATTACAGGTGAACGTGCGGCTGGTTTGCGCGACCAATGCGGATCTTCCGGCGATGGTTAGCGAAGGGGCCTTTCGGGCCGATTTGCTGGACCGACTGGCGTTCGACGTGGTGCAACTGCCGCCTCTGCGTGAGCGTCAGGCGGATATCATGCTCATGGCGGAACACTTTGCCATCCAGATGTGCCGTGAAATTCGTCTGCCGCTGTTCCCCGGATTTACTTCGCGTGCCAGAGAGACGCTACTGAACTACGGCTGGCCGGGGAATATCCGCGAACTAAAAAACGTGGTCGAGCGTTCGGTATACCGGCACGGCACCAGTGAGGCGCCGCTGGATGAGATTGTGATCGACCCCTTTAAACGCCACGTGCCAACGCCCCCCATCGCAGACACCGCAGCAACGGGTCCTTCGCTGCCCCTCGATTTACGCGAATTTCAGCAACAGCAGGAGAAAACGCTACTGCAATCGAGTCTGCAACAGGCAAAATTTAACCAGAAACGGGCAGCGGAATTGCTGGGGCTGACCTATCACCAGTTGCGCGCATTGCTCAAAAAACATCAGATTTAGCACTTCCCGCCCCCTGATTGCGCATATTTACGCCAGTTGCCCGCAGACATTTGTACCTGGCGGGCGATAGTGCGATACACTTTGCAAATCGTACCTAAAAACCTTAAAAATTATGCGCCTGGTTTTATCGTCTCTGATCGTGATGGCTGGACTTCTGAGTGGTCAGGCTATTGCTGCGCCTGAAACCGCCCCGCGTGAAGATATTCGCGACAGTGGCTTTGTCTATTGCGTGAGTGGGCAGGTCAACACCTTTAATCCGCAAAAAGTGAGCAGTGGGCTGATCGTCGACACCCTGGCCGCCCAGCTCTATGACCGGCTGCTGGATGTTGATCCCTATACTTATCGTCTGGTCCCGGAACTGGCGGAAAGCTGGGAGGTGCTGGATAACGGCGCAACCTATCGCTTCCACCTGCGTCGCGATGTGGCATTTCAAAAAACGGCCTGGTTTACGCCTACGCGTAAACTGAATGCCGACGACGTGGTTTTTACCTTTCAGCGCATCTTTGATCGCAACCATCCGTGGCATAACGTCAACGGCGGCAATTTCCCCTATTTCGACAGTCTGCAGTTCGCCGATAACGTACAGAGCGTGCGTAAGCTCGATAACAACACCGTAGAATTTCGTCTGACGCAACCGGACGCCTCTTTCTTATGGCATCTGGCGACCCATTACGCATCCGTAACATCAGCCGAATATGCCGCGCAGTTAACAAAACAGGATCGCCAGGAGCAGCTCGACCGCCAGCCGGTAGGTACCGGTCCGTTCCAGCTTTCCGAATATCGTGCCGGGCAATACATCCGTCTGCAACGTCATGAAAAATTCTGGCGAGGTAAGCCGCTGATGCCGCAGGTGGTAGTGGATCTGGGATCCGGCGGAACCGGACGTTTATCGAAACTGCTTACCGGTGAATGTGATGTACTGGCCTGGCCTGCCGCCAGCCAGTTGACGATCCTGCGTGACGATCCGCGTCTGCGTCTGACGCTGCGTCCGGGGATGAATATCGCCTATCTGGCGTTTAACACCGATAAACCCCCGTTGAATAATCCGGCGGTTCGCCACGCCCTGGCGCTGGCCATCAATAACCAGCGTCTGATGCAGTCTATCTATTACGGCACGGCGGAAACGGCAGCCTCTATTTTACCTCGCGCCTCGTGGGCGTATGACAACGAGGCTAAAATAACAGAATACAATCCGGCCAAATCCCGTGAGCAGCTCAAAGCGCTGGGACTGGAGAATCTGACGCTGCGACTGTGGGTGCCAACCAGTTCGCAGGCGTGGAACCCCAGTCCGTTAAAAACCGCTGAGCTTATCCAGGCGGACATGGCGCAGGTTGGGGTGAAAGTGGTGATTGTACCGGTTGAAGGTCGTTTCCAGGAGGCGCGGTTGATGGACATGAACCATGATCTGACGTTGTCCGGCTGGGCAACTGACAGTAATGACCCGGACAGTTTCTTCCGCCCGTTACTCAGCTGCGCGGCCATCAATTCACAGACTAACTTCGCCCACTGGTGCAATCCGGAGTTCGACAACGTGCTGCGCAAAGCGCTCTCTTCTCAGCAGCTTTCTGCGCGTATTGATGCGTATGATGAAGCGCAGAACATCCTCGCCAAAGAGTTGCCAATCCTGCCGCTCGCCTCGTCACTGCGCCTGCAGGCCTATCGGTATGACATTAAAGGCCTAGTGTTAAGCCCGTTTGGTAATGCTTCCTTCGCCGGCGTGTCGCGCGAAAAAAACGATGAGGTGAAAAAACCATGATTATCTTCACCCTGCGTCGTTTGCTGTTGCTGATGGTCACGCTGTTTTTTCTGACCTTTATTGGCTTCAGTCTGAGCTATTTTACGCCGCATGCGCCGCTACAAGGCGCATCGTTGTGGAATGCGTGGGTGTTCTGGTTCAATGGCCTCATCCACTGGGACTTTGGCGTCTCCAGCATCAACGGACAGCTTATCTCTGAACAGCTCAAAGAGGTCTTCCCGGCCACGATGGAACTCTGCACGCTGGCGTTCGGCTTTGCGCTAATGGTGGGAATTCCGGTGGGTATGCTGGCTGGCATTACCCGCAACAAGTGGCAGGATCGCTTGATCAGCGCCCTCGCCCTGCTCGGCTTTTCAATCCCCGTGTTCTGGCTGGCGCTCCTGCTGACCCTTTTCTTTTCCCTGACCCTCGGCTGGCTGCCGGTGTCGGGCCGATTCGATCTGCTCTACGAAGTGAAGCCGGTCACCGGTCTGGCTATTGTCGACGCCTGGATCTCTGACTCTCCCTGGCGCGATGAGATGGTAATGAGCGCCGTGCGCCATATGGTCTTGCCCGTGCTGACGCTGGCGGTTGCGCCGACCACGGAAGTGATTCGCCTGATGCGTATCAGTACCATTGAAGTGTTTGATCAGAACTACGTGAAGGCCGCGGCCACGCGCGGTTTGTCACGGTTTACGATCCTGCGCCGCCATGTACTGCATAACGCCTTACCGCCGGTGATCCCCCGCCTCGGCTTACAGTTCTCAACGATGCTGACGCTGGCGATGATCACCGAGATGGTCTTTAGCTGGCCGGGTCTCGGTCGCTGGCTAATTAACGCCATCCGTCAGCAGGACTACGCGGCGATTTCCGCTGGCGTGATGGTGATCGGTTCGCTGGTCATCATCGTCAACGTGATTTCCGACATTTTGGGTGCTATGGCTAACCCTCTGAAACATAAGGAATGGTATGCCTTACGATAGCGTTTATAGCGAAAAGCGCCCGCCGGGTACGCTGCGCACCGCATGGCGCAAATTTTATGGCGATACGACAGCAATGGTCGGCCTGTACGGCTGCGCGGGACTGGTGGTGTTATGCCTGTTCGGCAACTGGTTTGCGCCGTATGGCATCGATCAGCAGTTCCTCGGTTATCAGTTGCTGCCGCCCTCCTGGTCACGCTATGGCGAAGTCTCCTTCTTCCTCGGTACTGACGATCTGGGACGCGATGTTCTGAGCCGTCTGCTCAGTGGCGCGGCCCCCACCGTGGGCGGCGCGTTTGTCGTTACCCTCGCCGCCACGCTGTGCGGACTGTTTCTCGGCGTGGTCGCCGGAGCAACACACGGTCTGCGTTCCGCCGTGCTGAACCATATTCTCGATACCCTGCTGTCGATTCCGTCCCTGCTGCTGGCGATTATCGTGGTCGCCTTCGCCGGGCCGCATTTAACCCATGCCATGTTTGCCGTCTGGCTGGCGCTGCTGCCGCGCATGGTCCGTTCGGTTTACAGCATGGTGCATGACGAACTGGAAAAAGAATACGTCATCGCGGCGCGTCTTGATGGCGCCTCGACGCTGAACATCCTCTGGTTCGCCATATTGCCCAACATTACCGCGGGGCTGATCACCGAAATCACCCGTGCGCTGTCGATGGCGATACTGGATATTGCCGCGCTCGGTTTTCTCGATCTTGGCGCGCAACTCCCCTCTCCCGAATGGGGTGCGATGCTGGGCGATGCGCTGGAGCTGATTTACGTTGCGCCGTGGACGGTGATGCTGCCCGGTGCGGCCATCATGATCAGCGTCCTGCTGGTCAACCTGCTGGGTGACGGCGTTCGCCGCGCGATCATTGCGGGGGTGGAATAATGCCATTACTGGATATCCGCAACCTGACCATTGAATTTAAAGCTGGCGAAGAGTGGGTCAAAGCCGTCGACCGCGTCAGTATGACCTTGAGCGAAGGTGAAATTCGCGGGCTGGTGGGTGAATCCGGTTCTGGTAAGAGCCTGATCGCCAAAGCCATTTGCGGCGTCGCCAAAGACAACTGGCGCGTCACCGCCGACCGAATGCGTTTTGACGATATCGACCTGCTACGCCTTTCGCCACGTGAACGACGCAAACTGGTGGGACATAACGTTTCGATGATCTTCCAGGAGCCGCAGTCGTGTCTGGATCCGTCCGAGCGCGTGGGTCGCCAGTTGATGCAAAACATTCCGGCGTGGACCTACAAAGGCCGCTGGTGGCAGCGTATTGGCTGGCGGAAACGTCGCGCCATTGAACTGCTGCACCGCGTGGGGATTAAAGATCATAAAGACGCCATGCGCAGCTTCCCGTATGAACTGACCGACGGTGAATGCCAGAAAGTGATGATCGCCATTGCGCTGGCAAATCAACCGCGACTGCTGATTGCGGACGAACCAACTAACGCAATGGAACCGACCACCCAGGCGCAGATCTTCCGCCTGCTGACGCGGCTGAATCAGAACAGCAATACCACCATTTTGCTGATCAGCCATGACCTGCAAATGCTCAGCCAGTGGGCGGATAAAATTAACGTGCTGTACTGTGGTCAGACGGTGGAAACCGCGCTGAGCAAAGAGCTGGTGACGACGCCGCATCATCCGTACACCCAGGCGCTGATCCGCGCCATTCCTGACTTTGGTAGCGCCATGCCGCACAAAAGTCGTCTGAACACCATGCCCGGAGCCATCCCTTTGCTGGAACAATTGCCCATCGGCTGCCGTCTTGGGCCGCGCTGTCCCTACGCACAGCGCGAATGTATTGAAACGCCGCGTCTGACCGGGGTGAAAAACCATCTCTACGCCTGTCATTTCCCGCTGAATATGGAGAGAGAGTGACATGGTCGAGACCTTACTTGAAGTGCGTAATCTGAGTAAAACCTTCCGCTATCGGACAGGCTGGTTTCGCCGTCAGACCGTAGAAGCCGTGAAACCATTGAGCTTTACGCTGCGCGAAAGGCAGACGCTGGCCATCATCGGCGAGAACGGTTCCGGCAAATCCACGCTGGCCAAAATGCTGGCAGGAATGGTTGAGCCAACCAGCGGCGAGTTACTGATTGACGATCATCCGCTCGAATTTGGTGATTATTCGTTTCGCAGCCAGCGCATCCGCATGATTTTCCAGGACCCGTCGACCTCGTTGAACCCGCGTCAGCGTATTTCGCAGATCCTTGATTTTCCACTGCGTCTGAATACCGATCTGGAGCCGGAACAGCGGCGCAAGCAGATTATTGAGACCATGCGGATGGTAGGACTGCTGCCCGATCATGTCAGCTACTACCCGCATATGCTGGCGCCTGGACAAAAACAGCGTCTGGGACTCGCCCGCGCAATGATTCTGCGCCCGAAAGTGATTATTGCCGATGAAGCGCTGGCGTCGCTTGATATGTCGATGCGCTCGCAGTTAATCAACCTGATGCTGGAACTACAGGAAAAACAGGGAATTTCGTACATCTACGTCACCCAGCATCTGGGCATGATGAAACACATCAGCGACCAGGTACTGGTGATGCACCAGGGTGAAGTGGTCGAGCGCGGTAGCACCGCCGACGTGCTGGCCTCTCCGCTGCATGAACTGACAAAACGATTAATCGCCGGTCATTTTGGCGAAGCGCTGACGGCAGATGCGTGGCGAAAGGACAGGTAATTCATTTATCGGAAAGACAACAAAGGCAGGGTTCTCTCTGCCTTTTTGTTTACTGATAGTTGGCGATAACCTGCACGACGGCATTTGCCGGGCCGGGTTGCGTTTTTCCTGTCGTGCGGATATAGCGGGCAGCCATTTTGATGGTGTTATCAAGGCCGACTAGTCCATTACCGCCGATAGGTGTGTCACCCCCGCTAAAGGCCGCATTCAGAGAATGAGCATCGACATAACTGTTTACTATTACCGGTTTCGAGGGTTCGGCTAAGTTTTGGGTGCTGTAATCGCCCCAGGCCAGCTGAATGCCGTAACCCTGTGCACCGGTGCCGTCGAGGCCGATAATACCTCGGTTGGCGTCTAGGGTTTCGGTATAGGGTACGATGCTGATTTGGACTCGGCCGTTTTGTTTGTTATTAGCCGTAATTTTTGCACCAGGCGAAAGTTGATAGGGATAATTGGTATTTGACTGGGCATCTGCCGATCCACCATATCCATAGGCATCGGGGCAAACAAGTTTAAAACTAGCATCCTTCCAGGACGAATGCCCGTTTGAACCATCATAATCCCCCATATCAACATTAATGTTGTCACCTTCAACATTGCATGTCCCTACCTGAAATATAAGAGTCCCGTGTAAAATTCTTGAGTTATTAATATAATAACTGTATTGAGAGGTAATTATTCTATCAATCTGACTGCTCGTTACACTGTCATACGAGCCCACGCCGATCAGCCCTGCAACTTCAGGCCCTGTCACAGATATCGCACCGTTATTTAAAGGAATTTTTTCCCCAGAAATTTTCCAATACTTAATATTAATAATGTAACTACTCCCTTGGCTTGGCGAGTCATAACCATAAGCTGTCTCAGGAAATACCTTTAACGCGTGCCCATTGCTAGAGCGAACAGATATACCAATCCCAGGAACATCTGTTTTATAAATAACATCGCTATCAGTTTCCTTTACTTCAGCACCCGCTGAAAGCAATGTAAATTGACTATCATTCCAACTATTGCAATTTGCATAAAGTCGACCAAAAACCACATTATCCATTTCATAAATAACTTGCCAGTCTGCCAAGTCAGATCCTAATGTTATATTCACATTAGCTGGTTTCAATTCCAGATTAGTATGCATTGATGTCCAGTCTGGTTGCGAACTTGACGGTTCACAATCGTAAGTGCCTGCCCATGCGGAACAAACCTGAAAACAAAAACCAATAATAACGAACTTAAAAACAGACATAGGATTACCCTGCTGATAAACAATGAAATACCGTTTTACGGTTTTTATCGTTATCGGTGAAATTCAGAGAAAAAATTCATCCCGATCCCGACGATATTCATCCGCATTTGCATGCCATCTCATAGATTTTGATGCTTTAAAAATTAAATAAGAAGAACAAGGTATCATTGCGCAGATATTGCGCAATCATATTTCAGTCCAGAAAAAGATAAACAAGATATTTTTTGTAAATCCATTTACAATTTTTTGTGCGAGTGATGTCACCGGCGGTTGATCAAGTGCGACTAATGAATGAGGTTGGTTTGTTAAGAAGGATCGGTGTTGAAGGCAAAAGCAGCAGAGCTTTCTCTGCCACTTTTGTTACTGATAATTGGCAATCACCTGCACGACGGCGTTTGCCGGGCCAGGTTGCGTTTTTCCTGTCGTGCGGATATAGCGGGCGGCCATTTTGATGGTGTTATCAAGGCCGACTAGTCCATTACCACCGATAGGTGTGTCGTCTGCGCTGAAGGCGGCATTAAGAGAGTGGGCGTCGACGTAACTGTTTACTATTACCGGTTTCGAGGGTTCGGCTAAATTTTGGGTGCTGTAATCGCCCCAGGCCAACTGGATGCCGTAGCCCTGCGCGCCGGTGCCGTCGAGGGCGATAATGCCTCGGTTGGCGTCTAGGGTTTCGGTATAGGGAACGATGCTGATTTGGACTCGGCCGTTTTTAGAAGCATTCGCCTTGGTTGTATGATTTTTTGGTAAATTGTAGGGGCTGCTGTTGTCATCGTTAGCCTCCACTGAGCCGTTATATCCGTACGCTGTAGGGCAATCTAATTTGAAGCTAGCATCCTTCCAGTCAGAATGACCATTTGCACCATCGTAATCACCTAGCTTCACAATAATGTTATCACCTTCAATATTACAGGTTCCTGGTTGAAACATCATCGTTGCATGTAATATTCTTGAATTCACCAGAAATGCGCTACCTCCATCAAAAATACGGTCAGGCTCATCACTTTGAAAAGTATAGCCGCTGCCCATATAAACTTCAGCCACTTCTGGCCCAGTAACCGAAATTGCCCCACCCGTCATAGGAATATTCTCACCTGGTATTTTCCAGAATTTGACTGTTATACGAAATACAGTACCATACTCGGCGTAACCATAATGAATAACATAAGGGAAAGGCTTTAATGCATTATAATTAGCATAGTGACTATCGGTAACAGAAATACCAATACCAGGCACCTCGGTTCTATAAATAACATCCTGTCCTATTTGCCCAATTTGTTCAAAGCTATAAAACATAGTGTAATACAGCTGTGTATTTCCAGCCGTGCAGCGAATATCCGAATGTCCAACGACGATATCACTTATCTGGTAAATAAGCGCCCAATCTGATAACTGTGACCCTAAAGTTATATTTACATCTGAGGGTTTTAACTCATAGTTAGTATGGACCGTAGTCCAATCGTCAGTATTTCCATTAACATTGCAAGTATCTACTACTGCTAAAGCTGAATAAATATGAAAACAAATAACGATAACAATTAACTTAAAAACAGACATAGGCTCACCCTACTGGCAAACGCTGGTAAAGCGCTGAATGGTATTTTTGCTATCTTTATCCGGGTCAGAGGAGTCCAGCACATAGGCTACCCGGCATTGAGAGCGGTCGTCTTCACCCCATTTGACGGTCAGCACCCCTTTCGGTTTGCTGACCTTGACGTAAATCACCCCGCCCTGCGATACCGCGCCGATCGTGGTGTTATCATCATCCACAATATCCGCGCCAAACGGCAGCGGTTCTTCTTTCCAGGTGGAGACAATCAGCAGCGGCGTACCGGTATGGGTGTTAAATTTCACTTTCACCACCGACCCTGCGCGCGGCACCACGTTCTGCGAGGTATTTTCAAACTCGACGCCTAAGTCCGACCCTTCCGGGTTAATCGCCACGTGGTTTTGCTGGTACGGGATCAGTGAAGGCGACAGCGCATAGCCAGAAGAATCCACCGTTGCACCGCCATAACCGGCCACTTCAGCCCCTTCCGCGCCTTTGGCTTCAATCAACGCATAGCTGTCACTGTTGTACGGCGAAAACGTCACACCGCCAGAATGCACGACCACCCCGCCAGACATCCCGACGGACGTGCTGTTGTAGCCGCTGCCGGTGCTGTAACTGCCGTTCAGCGTGGCCTTGCTTCCCGCCCATGAACCGCTGACGTTGCCAGAACTTCCCGAATAGTTGTCATGAGAGCCACTGACGTTGTAACCGTACTGACTGGTGTTGCCGAATGAACCCGAAAGGTTAACCTGCTCACCACGCTGACCATCGCTGTCTTCGTTGTAACGCATACTCATATATGGCACCGAACCGGCATGCCCCGGCCACAACGGCATAGAAAGCGTGAGATACCAGCTGGTTTGATCCTCGCCGGTGCCCGATTTATTACGGCTGGCGTTGATACTGTAATTGAGCCATTTATAGCTGTTGGAATAGCCAATCTGGTACTGCGTGTTGTAGCCGTTGCCGCTGTTCCAGTAGTTTTGCATCGAAGAACTGATATAGATATTTCCAAGACCGGCCGGTAATCCCTGATTCAGGCTTACTGAAAACTGGTTCTTAGAACGCCAGACTGAATTTGGGTCCTCATCATGATTTACCGCATCGCGCGTCTGTACGGCGGTTTGTAAATCCATATAGCCGGAACTGGAATAGCGATACGCCGCAATAGAGATATTGCTGTTGGTGGAATCAATGAGTTTGCTGTAGCTAACACGATAACTTTGCCCGACCAGATCGCCCGTTTCTCCTCCGAGGTGGCTCCAGGCCTGGGTCACGTCTGCGCTGACTGCCCCTGCTTCTGTCCCCACGGCCCCCCCCGCCAACACGGCCTGATAGTTCTGGCTGTATTGTGCACCGGTATAAACTGTCAGGATGTTGGTAATACCACGCATAAAGGTCACTTCATAGAACAGTGGCTTTTCCGACGTATTGTAGTCATCCATTTTGCCTGCGGTCGCAGTGAATTGCTGAGCGCCAGGACGCAGGGATTGCGCCAGTGAAGAGTAAGGAATGGAATACTGCTGCAACGTGCCGTCGGCTTCTTCCACGGTAACATCCAGATCGCCGCCATAACCCGTAGGCCCCAGATCGTCTATCAGAAAAGCGCCGGGGGGAACGGTGGTTTGATACAGAATATTACCCGACTGCCGTACCGTGACTTTGGCATTGGTCTTGGCCACGCCTCTGATTTCCGGTGCATATCCGCGCTGAGATGCAGGTAACATGCGATCATCAGTTGCCAGCTGCGCACCGGTATAGGACACCGTATTAAACATCTGCCCGGAAGTGTAATACTGCCCGAGGTAAAGATGGCCGCGAACGGCTTCGATATCCCTCTGCACATAAGTATTGTTGCTCTGGTAACGCCCGCCCATATCCTGATCCCAGTTATAGGAGCCATTATGCCGGAAGTACCATTTGCCGATATTAAGCCCGGCATTAAGAGAAGAATAGAATGAACGCGACGTATCCATACCGCTGTAATGCGATTCATAGCCGTTCATGTAGTAACCCAGCATCAATGCCGGAACGCCGCTGTCCCAGAGTGAGGGGTCAATATTACCGCGTGCTGTATGCTGTAAGTAGACTTGCGGAACGTCAATATTAAGTTGTTGCCGGTCAGCATCGAACTTCACTGTCGCACCTGTAATCAACTGTGGCAGATCGGTACAGGCCGCCGCTTCTGTTAATGCCTTACGCACAGCGAAAGGCAGTTTTTCATTGTTCAAATTAACAAGTTTTATAATATCCGGAGATAAACAGGGTTCAACTTTATTTTTGTTTTCTTCGCTTGATTTAAACGTCACCTCCTGGTGACTTATCATATTCTGATTCACAAGGATATCAATACGGTATTTCCCCGGAAGTACGTTTGAGCCATACACAAAACGGCTTACATCAATCTGACTTTGCCCTTCCTGGCGTAATAAACTTGGATCAAATTCCGCGATATTACTTTCAGCGTCTGGAGTGGCGGCTTTTTCTTCTTTGATGGCAGTAGCGACGTCATCTGCATGAACAATAGTTGATGCAAACAGCATAAATGTTGAAAAACAACATACATGAATTTTTAGAGAAAAATATTTTCTTGTGGACACGCCTGCCACCCTGAGAAGAAATTAGCTTTTCGCTTTATGATTTATGAGCGCTCCATAGTCATTAATGGTGTCAAATGAAAGCCCATCAATGTTGCCACTGTTTTTCAGAGAGAACGTATGCGACTCTCCAGGCGCAATCATTGCGCCTTTGGCTTCTGATGAAACACCACTTCCTTTGAAGTTAATAGCGAATACCGTCACGTTATATTTTGAATTATTTTGTGCTGTAGCATTCTGCCCATTCAGACGCCAGTGCAAATTATCGGCCGCTTGAATACTGTCACCTTCTAAACCTTCAGGTCGATAAAAGAGTTTTATCCTTGTGCGGAAAACCACATTCAATTTTTGCTGACTGGCTTCTTGTTTTTTATCTTTTGACGGGACCTCCAGCACGTTTAGCCAGTATACCGATTCCTTGTCCTGAGGGAGCGCAGGGACACCGGTGTAACTGATACGAATGGTCTGGCCTTTATCCGGATCGACCCGATTGACCGGAGGGGACAATACAAAGGGAACAGAAATTTTTTCCGGTGTAGCATTTTCATTCCCGGTATCAATCCAGCTTTGAATCAATACCGGTCTTGTATTTTTGTTCGTCAGACTGATGGTGACTTCATTTTTATTTCCCTGATATATTACTCTGGTTCCATTCATCACAATGCTGGCATAATTCGGCTGACTGATCGCCATGCCTGCGCTGGCAATAAAAATTGCCCATGCCGTTTTTTTTGATAACAACTTCATATACGATACCTAGGTTTTAATCAGGGAAATAACTTTCGAAAAATTACGGATAGACTAATTCATAATTCACAGTACTGGATACATCACCCGATGTCGCACCGCCTGCCGCTGAATAATACTGAACATAATAATCCATAACGGTATCGCCATCCTCAACGATATCCGTAGTGACGATACCCGTAGACTGAGCAGGATCATTCACCTTAATCTGATTCAATTTTGAATCAAGCAGCTCAAATTGCACTTTAGTCGCGGCCCCTGTCCCCACGGTATTGTCAAGATAACCCAGGTTATCTGCATGCGAACTGGTAAAATATGCCGCCATTTTAGTTTTTGCCGGTGTCCCCAAAGCACAGTTAGACGCTACAATAGAAAATTGCGTTTGCTGTGCAGTGGACCCGGCACCACTCAGTTCTGTCGCCGGAACAGGAATCAACGCAACGGTCCCCGTACCGTCCGCTCCCAGTACTTTTCCCGCAGCATCAACAAGTTTCACATCGCAGGTTACGTCTGTGATGGATCCCGTAAAAGTAATGGTGTTAGTTGCATGGCTGACACCGCTCATTAATAATGCGGAAGCCAAAACAGAGTATGAGAGATATTTCATAACTTATTCCTTTAATACATTTAGCGATTAGCAATATAGACACGCGAATCCGATTCTGAGCCTACACCAGGATGAAGTAGTCAATATTAAAAGCAGTCACTAATTACTCACATGTACAAGCATACTAATAGAATGCTTTCCTGTAATCTATGAATACGCTTATTAATATTACATATACTCTGCATCTGAATAATATTATATTTTAAATCTATATTATGACAATATCTAATCAGTCCAATTCTGGACGTACGTAACATCAGATAACATGAGGATAATTATCATTTTGTGGCTTTTTTACAATAATCCACCATTATTTCACATACAATTCAGAAACAATCAGAGATCAATATAGCTACACTTTGATTATTGGAACTAACAATAGTGATGAGATGAATACATCTGGAAACGTCAGTAGCAAAATTTATCGGCAGATACGGAACAAAAGACATGGCAGTTTTCTGCTCCTGTGCATTAGAAGGGTTATCAGTTGTTATTTGTAGGATAGCGTGTACACCATCGATGCTGAGACCTTACCTGCTGTTATTTGTGTAGCCTTAGTTTTGTAATAGCGAACCTGCATCGGAATTGAGTATCCCCCCATCGATGACGTTCCGGTATAGAAGGTTTCGTCAAATGCTGCCGGATTGTTGTTAAATAATATCTGCAGTCCAACACCTGAAGAATCACCTTGCGCACTATTGTTCGCCAGCACGCCTTTTCCCCGTGCATCCTGATCTTCCGTACCATCGAGTAACACGCTGACTGCAACATTTCCCTGGCAGTTAAGCTTTATCGCAAAATCTGTTGCTTCGCTGGTACTTCCCTGATGTGGCAGGCTTGAGTTTGCTATAGATTCAAGAGGCACTATGGCTGGAGTTGTCGGATCAAGATCGCAGGTATGAACAGGAATAGGAACATCGTTTTTCAGGATAAAGATCCAGGTTCTGGTCCATCCCCATGTACTGGCTGAACGTTGGTCGAGCGAAAGCCTGGCTATTTCTGTTCCTGCCTTAAGAATAAGATCATCATCGATGGTTATACCGACCCGTTTGACATAAATTTTAATTGCCAGCGGTTCTGTTACTGATTTAGCACCTCCAGAAAGGGGGTCGCAGTTCACATCGCTTTCAACTGGCCAAACGCAAATCGCGAAAGCCGTTGTATCCGGATATGTTGACGTGGGTGTCTGAAAATATCCCATATATCCTTCTTTAGCTAACTCATTGGAAATTGTGAATGTCTTCGTGCGTAAGGCATCGTTTTGCGAACCATTACCAATATTTCCATGACATGTGGTGTATGTACTCATGTCCGACACCAGCGCCATTTCATTGGAATCCGTAAGTGTAAGATCAACATAAACGGTTGTTGCACCGTCACAACCAAAAGCATGAGATTTAACTGGCATCAATATCGTCATGACGCCAATGAGTAAAAAAAGCCAGCAAGGTCTGTATAATTTTAAAAACATGGTATTCCTTTAGCGGTCATATATAGTACTGGCTGCAAACTATTTAGCCACATATATGACTAAAACGTTGAATGGCATTTTCCTGCCCGCCTTCCTGAACGGGGGCCAGCATGTAACTCACAGAGCAAGATGAACCGGCGTCATCCCCCCACTTCACACGCAACTGCCCTTTCGGGTTTGCTACACGGGCATAAATAACACTACCCTGGGCAACAATACCGACGCTGTGATCGTGTTCATCGAACACTTCAGCGCCGAAAGGCAGCGGACTCCCCTTCAGCGTTGAGCTGATCAGAATGGGCGTTCCTTTGTCAGCATTGAACGTTACTTTCACCACCGCGCCATAGCGAGGTACAATTTTTTGCGAGGTGTTATCCAGTTCTATATTGCGCGAGGTTCCTTTCGGATCAATGACCACATCGTTCATCTGATAAGGGTTCGATGCTGGCAATAGGGCATATCCAAAACGATCGACTGAAACACCGGGATATGAGGGGACAGTGGCCCCTTCCGCGCCTTTGGCTTCCACCAGCGTAAAAGTATCGCTGGTGTATGGTGACGCGGTGATCCCGCCGGAATGCGCCACCAGCGAACCGGACATCCCCAGCGATGCGCTATGATAGTCAGGACCTTTACTGTAGCTGCCGCTGAGTTGAGAAATGGCACCACGATACGATCCCCCGAAGCTGCCAGAACTCCCTGCGTTGCTGTCATGCGACCCGCTGACGTTCCAGGTGTACTGGTTAGTCGCCCCGGCATTCCCCGAGATCACCGCCTGTTCGTTTGACCCGCCTTCCGTGTCCTGGTTGTAACTGAGACTCATCTGCGGCGCATAGGTGCTACTGTGACTTTCCCACAGCGGAAATGACAAATTCAGATAGTAGCTGATCTGGCTTTCTCCCCACGCATCCTGGCTGCGGCTGACATTGATGCTGTAATTCAGTTGGTTATAGCGATTGGAATAGCCAAACTGATACTGGCGGTTAAAATTATCCTGATTCCAGTAATCTTCCAGAGATCCGCTGAGATAGATTTGTCCCCATTCATCCGGCAGCCCCTGACTGATCGTCACCGTAAAACGATTCTTCTGTCTCTGGATGGTATTGGGGTCTTCGCCATCATGAATCGCCTGAATACTCTCCATTGCAGTCATATAGTCCATGTAACCGCTGCTGGAGAAGCGATAAGCCGCAAGCGTGATGTTGCTGTTTGTCTCAGTAACCAGTTTGCTGTAACTCAGCTGATAACTTTGCCCTGACAGTTTCTTGTTCTGAGGCGACGGCAAACGGGCTTCAGATTGCGTGATGTCAAAAGCCAGTGCGCCAATCGACATTCCCAGCGCAGCCCCCAGTTTTACGGCCAGATAATCCTGGTTGGCCTGTACTCCGCCATAGCCGGTAAGGGTATTGCTGAACCCACGCTGATAGGTCGCTTCAAGCAGCGAGGGATCGTTCGGCACGTTATCACTGCGCAATTTACCGGCACTGAGGCTGTAGCGTTGGCTGCCTGACCTCAATAGCTGTGACACCGCAGCATAAGGAATGGAGTAATTTTGCTGTGACCCATCAGCCTCCTCTATGGTGACATCAAGATTGCCGCCATATCCCGTAGGGTAAAGATCGTTAATGACAAACGCGCCCGGAGAAACGGTTGTTTCATAAATTGTTGCGCCCCCCTGTTTAACCGTCACTTTGGCGTTGGTTTTCGCAATGCCGCGAATTTCTGGGGCATAACCACGTTGCGACTCCGGCAGCATACGCTCATCACTAGAGACCTGAATCCCGGTAATCGGAACCGTATCGAAAAGTTGCCCGCTGGTATTGGACTGCCCAACCAGCATACGTCCGGATATCCGCGGTAAATCGTGCTGGAGATAGGTATTGAGAACGGTATACCGCCCTCCAGTCCCATTCGCCCAGTTGTACGATCCATTGTGGCGAAGATACCAGGATCCGATGTTCAGTCCGCTGTTAATGGATGAATAATATGTTTTAGATTCATACCCATTACTTTGCGATTGATAGGCATTCATGTTGTAACTCAGCATCAGCGCCGGGATACCACTGTCCCACATGGAAGACGGTACCGATCCTCTAGGCTGAGTATTGATATAAATTTGCGGGACAGAAATATTCAACTGCTGAGCCTGGTTATCAAATTCCAGAGTGGCTTCAGGAATGATTTTTTTCATGTCGACGCATTGCGCATCTGCTGTTAACGAATCCCACTGGTTAACGCTAATTCGATCTTTGTTAAAATTGATCAAATTCAGTACCGCGACGGGAATGCATGGCGTGACTTTTTTACTGTCTGTCGTTTTAAACTCGACTTCAGCCACTGTCAGTAAATGTTTATTAAGCGTAACCCCTACTTTGTAAACACCAGGCAGGACATATGTACCCTTGGCGAAACGGCTGAGATCGACCGACTGCCCAACTGGCAGCTTTACAAAAGATGACTCGAATTCGATATCATCTCCATCTGATGGTGCCGTAACCTCACCAGGCGTTGCAGCCAGGGAATATTGCACAACAAAAATATTGACAGCTAAAAAAAATATAAAAGAGAATAATATTGTCATAATAGTCGCTACCAGAGGCAGAAAGCTGAACTACTGAATCTGCTTATGTTTTACCGGAGCACCATAATCATTTAATGACGTAAAACTGAGTGAATGAATATCCCTGACAGCTTACATTATTAAAATGGACATTATCCGAAGCGCCGGGGGCGATCATGTCACCCTCTGCGACATACTTCTTTCCATCTTCTGAATAGGTAACGGTCCCCAGAGTCACGTAATAAGCGGTCGGGTTATTTACCGTCACGCCACCATTACTGAGACTCCACTTTAATTGTTCTGGAGCATCCTCAGCATTTCCCGGCAATCCCTGTGGACGATAAAAAAGCTTAACCCTCGTCCGAAAGGCGATGCTGAGGTGGTTGGGCTGTTCATTATTTTTCGACCTGGCGGGAATTTCCAGCACGTTCAGATAAAAAACAGATTCCTTATTAGAGGATAGCTTTTTCCCGTCAACCAGGCTAATCCGCAACGTTTGTCCTTTTCCTGCATCTACACGAGTAATCGGAGGCGTTAAAATAAACGGCGAGATGATTTTATCCGGCGTGTCAGACAGATTCCCCATATCAATCCAGCTTTGTACCAGCACAGGGTTAGCACCTGTATTTTTCATATTCACCGTGACTTCGCGTTGCTCAGCGGAATAAACCACTCGAGTTCCATTCAACACCATCCCGGCACAGGAAAGAGTGCTATAACTCCCTGTTATCATCCATGAAAAAGCAATAACGATGAATTTCCGATTAAATTTTTGGGGATTCATAGAAACTAACATTCTTTTATAACACTCTACATAAATGGATATGTTTATTTATACATCAGTGAATAAACGACGGTCCCTTTCACTGTACCCCCCGCCAGTGTTCCTCCGGCATTTTTATAATATTCGACGGAGAAAGGTAATATTCCGCCTTTAGAAGCATCGGGTGTAATATACTCAGCATCATTTAGTTGGCTTGAATCACCTACATTAATGACATTCGCTTTACTGTCCAGCAGTTGCAGACTAACCCCTGTCGCAGTCCCCGTATTGAGTAACCGTCCGGTATTGCTATCGACATTGGCGCCCGGTTCAAAAAAAGCGGCAACCTTTGTATCCGGGTCAGTAAGAGTACAGTTAGTCAACACCAGTGAAAATTCCGTACGCCCTGCGGTATCACCATCATTTGTAAAATCGGTGATTGAAGATTCCGGCATACTGACGACACCACTGCCGTCGGCCCCTTTGCCATCAACTGCAGCAGCACACGTTGAGGAAGTAATGCTGCCATTGAAGGTAATGGTACCAGTAGAAGCCGCAATAGAAATACCCGAAACAGCGCAGCACGCAGACGCAATCAAGCCCACTTTAAACAGCGTAAAAAGTTTCATTTTATTAATTCCTTTTTAAAATAACATTCTTATCATTCGCGCAATGCAGAACTGGCTTATGCTTAATCCATTATTATTACACGGACAGTAAAGATGTCGATGGAACAGATAACACTAACGCATAACCAGCTAGTCAAACTAAACCTATTAAATTCAAGATACTTCTGCAACGCTCGAAGAATATTATATTTCGATGTAAAATCGTAACAATATCTTATCAGTCCAATTTTGGACTAATGTATTTTTACATTTAAAATAATTGCTATTTCGTGCAGTTCAACGATTATTTCTTGCCATCCCTTTCGGAAAAAATATATCCCTATATTATTTTTTTGTTGTGCTTGATTGTTAAAACCAACAGTTTTTTAACAAAATACACAAACTGTGCAGGTTCAATGTTCATTCTGTATTTTCGCTTACCGCATCCGAATGACGTCGTTCAGATCCAGAAACACGCTTAGGCTCCCCCCCCTCTCCCACCGCATCATGATGAAATGCGTGGTCTCCCGCAGAAATACGGGGTAACGAGTGATGAGGTTGGATCAGTTCGGTGGACAGTCACTGTTATAATGCCGCCTTTCTTCTCTGGTACCGGGCGTCGTGATTCCCGGGGCTTTGTAAAAACAACGTGACAATTCACGCACAGAGTGGGCTATAATTTCGTTTTGCTCTCTATTCGATTCTGGCTTCATGGCTGTAATCGCATGAATACAAAGCTAAAACAAGCAATAACATAAGGATTTAAGCTATGGGTTTTCTTTCCGGTAAGCGTATTCTGGTAACCGGTCTTGCCAGCAAACTGTCCATCGCCTACGGTATCGCTCAGGCGATGCACCGCGAAGGCGCGGAACTGGCATTCACCTACCAGAACGACAAACTGAAAGGCCGCGTGGAAGAATTTGCTGCTCAACTGGGTTCAAACATCGTTCTGCAATGCGATGTTGCAGAAGACGAAAGCATCGACACCATGTTCGCAGAGCTGGCCAAAGCCTGGCCGAAATTTGACGGTTTCGTTCACTCGATCGGTTTTGCCCCTGGCGATCAGCTGGACGGCGACTACGTGAACGCGGTCACCCGCGAAGGCTTTAAAATCGCTCACGACATCAGCTCCTACAGCTTTGTGGCAATGGCGAAAGCCTGCCGTTCTATGCTGAATCCGGGTTCTGCCCTGCTGACCCTCTCCTACCTGGGTGCTGAGCGCGCGATCCCGAACTACAACGTAATGGGTCTGGCAAAAGCGTCTCTGGAAGCGAACGTTCGTTATATGGCGAACGCGATGGGTCCGGAAGGTGTACGTGTTAACGCCATCTCTGCGGGTCCGATCCGTACTCTGGCAGCATCCGGTATCAAAGATTTCCGTAAAATGCTGGCGCATTGCGAAGCGGTGACCCCGATTCGTCGTACCGTGACTATCGAAGATGTGGGCAACTCAGCCGCCTTCCTGTGCTCCGATCTGTCCGGCGGTATCTCTGGTGAAGTGGTTCACGTTGACGGCGGCTTCAGCATCGCTGCAATGAACGAACTGGAACTGAAATAATCGTTCCGACTTCCCCCATGGGCGGCGCCCTGCCGCCCATGCTCTAAAGCCTTCCCCCGCAATATAGCTTTTTGATCTTTGTTATCACGCAACAATCTTTCATCCCTTCCCCCGCTTACGCCAGGATAAAGCAGCGAAAACGATCCGGCGTGATTCGACGACGACGTGTCCGGGTCGCCACATACAGACCAAGGAACGCCCATGGAACAACGCCGACTCAACGGCAAAAGCCACTGGTATCATGAAACCCAGTCCAGCACCGGCCCGCAGGACGTGTTGCCGCTGGTGCCCGAAGCCGCACACGTTGATGACCGCTTTCTGTTGGATTTGGTGATCCCTGAAGACGCGCTTTTACCCTTTCAGTCCTGGCTGCAACCGGCCCGCCATCTTGCTCACGAACTGTTCCCTGACTCCGTTTTACTGAACCGCCTGCATACCTTTAGCGCCTACGAGCGCATGAGTACCGCGTTAACGGTCGCCCAGGTGTATGGCGTACAGCGGCTTTGCAACCACTATGCCGCCCGTTTGACGCCGCTTCCCGGCCCGGATTCGTCACGTGAGAGTAATCACCGGCTGGCGCAGATTACTCAGTACGCGCGCCAGCTTGCCAGTTCACCCTCGGTGATTGATAACCGCGCGCGCCAGCATTTATGCGACGTTGGCCTCTCCGCCTGGGATATTGCATTGATGAACCAAATCATTGGCTATATCGGTTTTCAGGCGCGTGTCGTCGCTACGTTTCAGGCATGGCTGGGGCAACCGGTACGCTGGGTACCGGGTCTGGACACGCAATCATTCGCCGACGTATCTCTGTTCCAGCAACCCGATGCCGTCTGGCATTCAGCACACGAACAGGTCGAACTGCGCTATGCAACGGCAGAACAGTTAGAGTGTCTGTCGTGTTATCAGCCAATCGCCGCCCTTCAGCCCATCGCCCCTAATCTGGTTCACCAACCGACGCTGCTTACTCTGCTCGGTACCCTGCTTAAAAGTACATTGTCTATTGAGTCCCCCGCGCATGGTTTCACCACGCTGCTGACATCGCGAATTAACGGCAGTGCAAGCTGCTTTAACCAACAGGTGACGTCACCGGAAATCGCCGACTTACTGCGCCAGAGCGAACACGAAATAGAACGTCGGGAACGACAGCAGCCGGTTGAGCGTCCGCTGTTCCAGGCGATACAATTGTTGACGCGCGCACCTGACCGTTTCAGTGCCGCGCAGTTCAACCCGTTCAGCGAGTCCTGTGCCTCCGTTGAACAGGCAATCAACCTGCTGGTCTGGTCGGGGTTATGCGGATGGCTGAATCGTCTGAAAATCGCGCTGGGTGAGACACATTAACCCTTGCATTGTCATAAAGAGCGCTTGCCGCATCAGGTACTTTCGCGTAAAACTGTCAGCCGCTCTTATGGCCACGAAAATAGACAAATATGTTTCAGGACAACCCGCTGCTAGCGCAGCTTAAACAGCAACTGCATTCCCAGACGCCACGTGCTGAAGGGGTGGTAAAAGCCACGGAAAAAGGCTTTGGCTTCCTGGAAGTCGATGCGCAAAAAAGTTATTTCATTCCACCACCGCAGATGAAAAAAGTGATGCATGGCGACCGTATCATCGCCGTCATTCACACTGAAAAAGATCGTGAATCTGCGGAGCCGGAAGAGCTGGTTGAGCCGTTCCTGACCCGCTTTGTCGGTAAAGTGCAGGGTAAGAACGATCGCCTGTCCATCGTGCCGGATCATCCGCTGTTGAAAGACGCCATTCCCTGCCGCGCCGCACGCGGGGTGGAGCATGAATTTAAAGAGGGTGACTGGGCCGTTGCTGAAATGCGCCGTCATCCGCTTAAAGGCGATCGCACCTTCTACGCCGAATTAACCCAGTTCATCACGTTCGCTGACGACCACTTCGTACCGTGGTGGGTCACCCTGGCGCGGCATAATCTTGAAAAAGAAGCGCCGGATGGCGTAGCGACGGAAATGCTGGATGAAGGACTGGAACGTCAGGATCTGACGGCGCTGAATTTCGTCACTATCGACAGCGCCAGCACGGAAGATATGGACGATGCGCTGTATGCCGAAGAACGGGCTGACGGCAAACTGCAACTGACCGTGGCGATTGCCGATCCTACCGCCTGGATCGCCGAAGGCAGCAAACTGGATAACGCCGCGAAAATCCGGGCGTTCACCAACTATCTGCCGGGCTTCAACATTCCCATGTTGCCACGCGAACTGTCTGACGACCTCTGCTCACTGCGTGCCAATGAAGTGCGCCCGGTGCTCGCCTGTCGCATGACCATTGCCGCTGACGGCACCATTGAAGATGACATCACGTTCTTCGCCGCCACCATTGAGTCGAAAGCAAAACTGGCTTATGACAACGTCTCTGACTGGCTGGAAAACAGCGGTAGCTGGCAGCCTGAAAGTGAAGAAATTGCCCGGCAGATTCGTCTGCTGCAGCGTATCTGCCTGAGCCGCGGCGAGTGGCGTCATCAGCATGCACTGGTGTTTAAAGATCGCCCTGACTACCGCTTCATTCTCGGCGAAAAAGGCGAAGTGCTGGATATCGTCGCAGAACCGCGTCGCATCGCGAACCGGATTGTCGAAGAGTGCATGATTGCGGCCAACATCTGCGCCGCACGCGTGCTGCGCGACAAACTCGGCTTTGGCATTTACAACGTTCATCTGGGCTTTGACCCGGCCAATGCCGATGCGCTGGCCGCGCTGCTGCAATCCCACGGAATGCATGTGAACGCCGAAGAGGTACTGACTCTGGAAGGCTTCTGCAAGCTGCGTCGTGAACTGGATGCGCAACCGTCGGGCTTCCTTGACAGCCGTATTCGTCGCTTCCAGTCCTTTGCGGAAATCAGCATTGAGCCGGGTCCGCACTTCGGGTTGGGTCTGGAGGCTTACGCCACCTGGACTTCACCGATTCGTAAGTATGGCGATATGATCAACCATCGCCTGCTGAAAGCGGTCATCAAAGGTGAAAGCATTGACCGTCCGCAGGAAGAGATCACCGTGCAGATGGCTGAGCGCCGTCGCCTGAACCGCATGGCGGAACGCGATGTTGGCGACTGGTTATATGCCCGTTTTCTGAGTGATAAAGCCGGCACGGATACCCGCTTCGCGGCGGAAATCATCGATGTCAGCCGTGGCGGGATGCGTGTACGTCTGGTGGATAACGGCGCGGTTGCCTTTATCCCTGCGCCATTCCTGCATGCGGTGCGCGATGAACTGGTTTGTAGCCAGGAGAGCGGCACCATCCAGATCAAAGGCGAAACCGTCTATAAAGTGACGGATGTGATTGATGTCACCATTGCCGAAGTGCGGATGGAAACCCGCAGCATCATCGCCCGTCCTGCCGCCTGACGACCTGCCCTGTAACGGCCTTTTCTTTTAAGGAAAGGCCGTTTTCTTTCCCCCAAATCGCCATTCTCTCACTACACTCTGACTGTCAGCCGGATATATTTTCAACAGCGCCTATGCTTTTTCCCGGATCTGAATTACAAATAAATACATAAACAAAACAAGATGTTCAGCTACCGTAATTGTTAATTAACGCTGGCTAATCCCTTCCATTAAGGGTTTTCGCGCTTTAAACGGGAGGGTGTTCATTATGAAAGACATTCTGGAGTCCGCAACGTTGTATAGCTTTTTGGGTACTCACACGCCTTACTGGCGTTTGTCAGAAGATTCCAACACCCTGCATTTGTCCGTCACCGAAGCGACCGACCGAGCGGAGCGCGTTGAGCTTGCGCCCGAGCAAGCCGAACGGATCCGCGAAATGACCGTCATCACCTCCAGTGTGATGATGACGCTCCCCTTTGATGACAACGATGTCCCGGTGCATCTGGTGGGCCGCAAAATCAACAAACATGAATGGGCTGGCAGCGCCTCGGCGTGGCACGACACCCCTTCCGTGGCGCGTGATCTGGTCAAGGGGCTGTCGTTTGCTGAACAGGTGGTGACTGAAGCCAACTCTGCGATTGTGATCCTCGACAGTCGGGGCAACATTCAACGCTTCAACCGCCTGTGTGAAGAGTACACCGGGTTGAAAGAGCAGGAAGTGATTGGGCAGAGCGTGTTCAAACTCTTCATGAGCCGCCGGGAAGCCGCCGCCTCGCGTCGCAACATCAGCGGTTTCTTTCGCAACGGCAATTCGTATGAAGTGGAACGTTGGGTAAAGACCCGCAAAGGACAGCGTCTGTTTCTGTTCCGTAATAAGTTTGTCCACAGCGGCAGCGGCAAAAACGAAATCTACCTGATCTGTTCCGGTACGGACATTACTGAAGAACGACGTGCTCAAGAGCGGTTGCGCGTACTGGCGAATACCGACACCATTACCGGGTTGCCAAACCGCAACGCGATCCATGAACTGATCAATGAGGCCATCGAACAGGCTGGCGACAGTCAGGTGGGCATTGTTTATCTCGACCTGGATAACTTCAAAAAAGTGAACGATGCCTATGGTCATATGTTTGGTGATCAGCTTTTGCAGGCGGTGTCGTTAGCGCTCCTGAGCTGTCTGGAAGAGAATCAATTGCTGGCGCGACTGGGTGGTGATGAGTTTATTGTGCTGGCCAGTCAGACCTCCCAGAGCTCGCTTGAGGCAGTCGCCTCGCGGATCCTCACCCGACTACGCCAGCCCTTCCGCATCGGCCTGATAGAAGTTTATACCGGCTGTTCTGTCGGTATCGCGATGGCGCCTCAGCACGGTGAGGATAGCGGGAACCTGATCCGCAATGCCGATACCGCAATGTATACCGCCAAAGAAGGCGGACGTGGGCAGTTCTGCGTCTTCTCGCCGGAGATGAACGATCGGGTATTCGAATACCTGTGGCTGGACACCAACCTGCGCAAAGCACTGGAAAACGATCAGTTGCTGATTCACTATCAGCCGAAAGTCACCTGGCGGGGAGAAGTCCGCAGCCTTGAGGCACTGGTGCGGTGGCAATCCCCTGAACGTGGGCTTATCCCTCCGCTGGAGTTCATCTCATACGCCGAGGAGTCCGGGCTGATTGTACCGCTCGGGCGCTGGGTGATCCTCGACGTGGTGCGCCAGGTCGCGAAATGGCGTGATAAAGGCATCAACCTGCGGGTAGCGGTTAACATCTCTGCCCGGCAGTTGGCCGACCAGACAATTTTCACCGATCTGAAGCGCGTCCTGCACGAGCTCAATTTTGAATATTGTCCTATCGATGTCGAACTGACGGAAAGTTGCCTGATCGAGAACGAAGCGCTCGCGCTGTCCGTCATTCAGCAGTTTAGCCAGCTTGGCGCCCAGGTTCACCTGGATGACTTTGGCACCGGTTATTCCTCGCTCTCGCAACTGACCCGTTTCCCGATCGATGCCATCAAGCTGGACCAGATTTTCGTCCGCGACATTCACAAAAAATCGGTGTCGCAATCGATGGTGCGTGCAATCGTCGCCGTGGCGCAGGCGCTGAATCTGCAGGTGATCGCCGAAGGCGTGGAGAGCAGCAAAGAGGATGCTTTTCTGACGAAAAACGGTGTTAATGAGCGACAGGGATTTTTATTCGCCAAACCGATGCCTGCCGCTGCGTTTGAGCGCTGGTACCGACGTTATCTCAACAAGAAAAAGCGCTAAGCCGGCAACATGATCATCCGGGCGGAACGGAAAGTTTCGCTTTTCGCCCTATTCATATCTGTATGTAATCGCGGAATATATAATATTCCCCAAAGGTACAGCGCTGGCTGATTTTTCCCTTCTCTTTTGCCGTCAATTTTTGCATCATTAAATTCTTTCATACTTTGACCAAGGATCCCCCCATGTTTGATATCGATGCTAAACGGGTTGCCGAGCGTATTGATACCGTGCTTGATATCCTGGTGGCCGGTGATGTCCACTCCGCCATCCATAATCTCGAAATTCTGAAAGCGGAATTGTTGAGTAAGGTGCAGCATGACGTCGTATCATCGACGAACAAGCCCCGGGCGCCGTGGGAGATCTAAATTTTTCGCGCGCGGTTTGCCGGTTTGCGTCGCCTGGATGCCCCACCGCCGCATGTGTTTAATCTCGCGGTATCATTACCGCTATAAAAACTAACGCTATGAACTCCCGACAACAAAAAATTTTGCAAATGGTCATTGATAAAGGCCAGATGAGCGTCTCTGAACTGGCCAAAATCACTGGCGTTTCCGAAGTCACCATTCGACAGGATCTGAATACCCTCGAGAAGCAGAGCTTTCTGCGCCGCGCGCACGGTTTCGCCGTTTCGCTGGATAGCGAAGATGTGGAGACCAGGATGATGACCAACTACACCCTGAAGCGTCAGCTTGCCGAGTTCGCGGCGTCGCTGGTCAGTCCTGGCGAGTCGGTGTTCATTGAAAATGGCAGTAGCAATGCCCTGCTGGCAAGAACGCTGGCGGAACAAAAAGACGTCACCATCATCACGGTCAGCAGTTACATTGCGCATCTGCTGAAAGAGACGCCATGCGAAGTGATCCTGCTCGGCGGTATTTATCAGAAAAAGAGCGAAAGCATGGTGGGACCGCTGACCCGCCAGTTTATCCAGCAGGTCCATTTCAGTAAGGCGTTTATTGGCATTGATGGCTGGCAGACCGAGACCGGCTTCACTGGACGCGACATGATGCGGGCTGATGTGGTTAATGCCGTGCTGGAGAAAGGATCGGAAGCCATTGTCCTGACTGACAGTTCTAAATTCGGCGCGGTCCATCCCTACACCCTTGGCCCTATCGAACGGTTCAGTCGTGTGATCACCGATGCCAGAATCAGCGCCGGCGACCGCGCGCTGATGGAACAGCGTGGGCTGACCGTTAATATCGTCGACGCTGAGTAAAATATCCGCAAATGATTTGCTCATCGCAGATCATTTGCGCTCTGAGACTATTCTGACGCCTGAATTAAGACTATTTACCTGTTGTTCACAGGCGAAAGTCGTAAAATTAATATTAGCGATATAACAGGAAGTGACTATCACCTGCGTGATATTACCCTGCGCACTAAGGTTTCACGGATGCCCTCTTTAATGGCCGATATTTTAACTATAGTTAAAGAGAGCTTACTTTCGTGAATCGTTAATTCAGGAGAAAGTATTATGTTTGTAACGAGCAAAAAAATGACCGCCGCCGTGCTGGCGATTGCCCTGGCAATGTCTCTGAGCGCCTGTTCTAACTGGTCTAAACGTGACCGTAACACCGCTATTGGTGCGGGTGCTGGTGCATTAGGTGGTGCTGTCTTAACGGATGGTAGCACGCTGGGTACGCTGGGTGGTGCCGCTGTCGGTGGTATTATCGGCCACCAGGTAGGTAAATAATCGTAAATAATCTACGGTTGTCCGGCTCGATATAATAATACGATTATTTTTTTCTGGTCTGCACTACACAGTTTATTTAGCAGTAATAATGAAAGCCACGATATTTATATCGTGGCTTTTTCGTTAACCGCCGGCCAGTTTCACTTTCAGGCCCCGGGCTTCCAGTAGCGTCTTAATTAAATCACGCTTATCGCCCTGAATTTCAATTACGCCGTCTTTGACTGCCCCGCCGCAGCCACATTTTTTCTTCAGTTCCGCAGCCAGTTTGCTGAGTTCGCCGTCATCGAGGTCAATACCGGTAATCAGGCACACGCCTTTCCCCTTGCGCCCGCTGGTCTGGCGCTGGATACGGACAATCCCGTCGCCCTTCGGACGCTCGGGCGCGGCTTTAGGTTCATCAATCCGTCCACTCTCCGTCGAATAAACCAGACGGCTGTTGGAATCGCTCATTACGCCTCCCGCTTCAGTGACGCGTTGATGGCCTTCAGCGTCTGTGCCGGATCGTCAGACTGCGTCACCGGACGCCCAATGACCATATAATCGACACCCGCCGCCAGTGCCTGCTCAGGGGTCATAATCCGCCGCTGATCGCCAGCGGCGCTACCCTGCGGTCGGATACCAGGGGTAACCAGTTTGAAATCACGGCCAAACGTCTGCTTGAAGCGTACTGCTTCCTGAGCTGAACAGACCACGCCATCCAGACCGCATTTTTGCGTCAATGCCGCCAGGCGCTCAGCGTGCCCGGCAGGTGACAGTGTCACGCCAATATCCGCCAGATCGCTGGCTTCCATGCTGGTTAACACCGTGACCGCGATTAACAGCGGCGCATCTTTACCAAACGGCACCAGCGCTTCACGGGCGGCTGTCATCATTCTCGCCCCACCCGACGCATGGACGTTGACCATCCAGACGCCAAGATCCGCTGCGGCAGCCACCGCATGAGCCGCGGTGTTCGGGATATCATGGAATTTCAGATCCAGAAAGATATCAAAGCCACGCTGCTGGAGATCGCGAACCAGTTGGGGTCCGAACAGCGTGAACATCTCTTTGCCAACTTTCAGGCGGCAGTCGCGCGGGTCGATTCGGTCGACAAACGCCAGGGCGCTATCACGGTTATTATAATCGAGAGCAACGACGACGGGAGAATCGGTGGCAGCGCGGGGAGAAGATGAAGCAGTTAACGTCATAACCAGGCCTTCTTGCTAAGGGGGCAAATGGGTAAACGGCGTGCATTCTACCTGTCAGGCGCACAAATTAACAGACGCGATTACACCTCTGCCAGGCGATGTGGCGCCGATGCCAACGTAAGGAAGTGAATAAATCCATTAGTATGTTGTAACTAAAGCGGGATTTTTTTAAAAATTACAATCCATCAAGTCCGCGAATTGGCTTAATCGTTGACCAGGCGCGGCAGGAAGGACAGTGCCAGTACAGGGTATACGCGGTAAAACCGCATTTAGAGCAGCGGTAGCGCGGCTTGCTACGCACCTGCTCGCCCACCATATCACGCAGCACCATCAGGCTCTCTTTCGCACGGCCCTCTTCGGCTTCGTTAAGGTGATAATCCATCAGCTTATGGAAAACGCGCATCGTCGGATGACGCTGGAGCTGACGGGTAATATACACCTGCGCAGTCTCCGTCCCTTCGCGCGCTTCGAGAATATCGGCCAGCATCAGTTCTGCAGCCGCGCCGGTATTCTCTTCTACCGCACGGCGCAGGAATTCCGCCCATTCCTCATTTTTGCCTAGCTGTTGATAGCAGGTCTGGAGCATTTCCAGCGTTTCGCTGACCAGTTCTTTATCCTGGGAAATCACCCGCTGGAGACATTCAACAGCCTTCGCGTAATCGCCCTTCGCCATCCAGACGCGGCCCATCATGATAGAGACCCTGGCGCTATTTTTATCCGCCGCAGCCCCTTTTTTCAGCAGCGCCATGGCGCGATCCATGTCGTCGCTGCCCATTTGTTGCAACGCCAGTTCGCAGTAAAAATGGGCGATTTCGATACGCTGTTTATCTTTACCCAGTTTGACCAGTCGTTCAGCAACCTCAATGGCCTTCTGCCAGTCGCTGGTCGCCTGATAAATCTGCAACAGTTGCTGCAACGCGCCTACGCGAAATTCCGTTTCATCGGTAAGCTGATTAAACATATCCTCCGCCCGGTCATACAGCCCGGCGGCCATGTAATCACGGCCCAACTGCTGAACCGCCAGCAGTCGCTGCTCATAGGTCAGCGAAGAGCTTTCCATAAGGGTCTGGTGAATACGGATGGCACGGTCGACTTCGCCGCGAGAGCGGAACAGGTTTCCGAGGGTGAGATGAGCCTCAACGGTGCCGGTATCCTCTTTCAACATATCGAGGAACAGATCCACCGCTTTATCTTGTTGGTTGCTCAGAAGGAAGTTAACCCCCGCGACGTAATCGCGGGACAGGCGGTTAGCTTCATCCTGTTTTGTTTGTTGCGCACTTCTGCGACCCATATACCAGCCATAGGCGGCAGCAACAGGTAAAAGCAGAAACAACAACTCCAGCATAAACGATTATTCCTTCGCGACCGACGTACCAGACGTCACCACAACGTCTGTCGCAGGCGAGAGCTGGTTTTCCAGTCGTTTAATTTTACGTTCAGCACGCACCAGAGAAACACGAACCCGCAGCCAGAAAAGACCGCAGATCAACCAACCAATGGCGAAACCCGCAGCGAACAAAACGGCCAGCAAGGTTGAGATACGATACTCGCCCTGAGCCAACAGGTAATTAAAGGTCACCTGTTGATCGTTCTGCGCACCCAATGTTACCGAGATAACAAATATCGCCAACACCAGTAAGAAAATGAGTAAATATTTCACATTACTTCCCGTTATGTGGTTTAAGCGAATAAATCGTGTTCAACTTACCGCATTTAGCCTTTTAAATTACCATTTTCACGGCGTGTGCGAAATGGGAAAGCAGTCAGCTATTGGATGATTTAAGAGCAAACCAGACAAAATCAACCCTGGTCAGCGGTTTTGCTCACGTTCAGCAATCTCCTGCCTTTCTTCTGGCGGCGGCGTGAGTGGCCCGCAGAACCGCTGTGCAAGCCAGGTTGCCAGCGTCACCAGCGCCCATGAAATCAGCGTCGCGACCACCAGATCGCGCGGCCAGTGCATGCCGAGCAGCAAACGACTGCCCATCACGCCCGTCGCCCACACCAGTAAAATGGCAATCGTCACCGTCCGGCGACGCGGCCACAATAAGCCGACAGCGAGCAGCGCCCAGCTTGCCGCAAACATCGTGTGACCAGACGGAAACGCAAACCCGGTCTCTTTTTGCCAGTGCTGGCGTAAGAAGTGTGGAATAGCCTGCTGGGTGGCAAGTTGCTCCTTCACCAGGTCGCTGCGATCCTTACGTTTTAAAGTGTAGAACTCATCAACCGGGATATGATGCGTTTTTTCCAGCCATATCACGAAAGGACGCGGTTCCTGTACGCGCTCTTTCACCCACGACTTGACGCCCTGACCAAGCAGGATCGCGCTCGCCAGAATAGTAAAAAGCATTACCGCCGCTTTAAGACGAAAGCGCAAACACCAGAAGAACCAGCCACAGAGAATAACATGTGTGATGATACCCCACGGCTGAGTGACCGTTTCGGTTACCCAGTACATCGCTTTCAGCCATCCGGTATCCTGACCCGGTTGCCAGCGCCAGCCGGACACCCACACGGCAACGGGCATAATCAACAACAATCCCGCGCCAGCCGCAGTACGCTTTGCAATCGACAGCATGAACACCTCTTTGACGGATAAGTGCCACAATCATAACCGAAAAATCCCCTGTCCGGGGAAATTGACAGATTTGTGCCATTCGCATGATGATTGCGCGGCAGTGATTAGGTGAAGTCCGTCGCCTTATGGCAAAATAAGACGATAAGCCAACAGGCAACGGCACAACATCGCGTGCCGGCTATATCTGGAGAAATACATGCAGCTTAAACGAGTGGCAGAAGCCAAACTGCCAACCCCATGGGGCGATTTCCTGATGGTGGGATTTGAAGAACTGGCAACCGGGCACGATCACGTCGCGTTAGTGTATGGTGATATTTCAGGTCAGACGCCGGTTCTGGCCCGTGTCCATTCAGAATGTCTGACGGGCGATGCTTTGTTCAGCCTGCGCTGCGACTGTGGTTTTCAACTGGAAGCCGCCCTGACGCATATCGCGGAAGAAGGATGCGGTATTCTGCTTTATCATCGTCAGGAAGGACGTAACATCGGCCTGCTCAATAAGATTCGCGCCTACGCGTTGCAGGACCAGGGCTACGACACCGTAGAGGCCAATCACCAGTTAGGGTTTGCCGCGGATGAACGCGATTTCACCCTCTGCGCGGATATGTTCAAGCTGCTGGGCGTTGACGCAGTGCGTCTGCTCACCAATAACCCGAAGAAAGTTGAGATTCTCACTGAAGCGGGGATCAACATCGTGGAGCGGGTCCCGCTGATTGTGGGCCGTAATCCCAATAATGAACATTATCTGGATACCAAAGCGGCCAAGATGGGTCACTTGTTGAGTAAGTAAGTCATGCGGTAAAAAAGCCTGCATCGCGTTATGCAGGCTTTTTTTTTCAACTTACTTCAGCATGTTACGAATGACGTAATGCAAAATACCGTCGTTCTGGTAGTACGTTAACTCGGTCGCGGTATCGATGCGGCAGCGGCATTGCACCACCTCTTTACTCCCGTCTGTCCGGGTTAACGTCACCGGCACGGTTGCGCCCGGTTTCAGTTTCTGCAGGTCAGCAATGTCGATCGCCTCTTCCCCGGTCAGCCCCAGCGTTTTACGCGTTACGCCCTGTGGGAACTCCAGTGGCAGGATCCCCATCCCAATCAGGTTGGAGCGGTGGATACGTTCGAACGACTCCGCAATGACAACGCGAATCCCCAGCAGTCGCGGCCCTTTCGCCGCCCAGTCACGGCTGGAACCCGATCCGTACTCTTTGCCGGCAATCACCGCCAGCGGGATGTTCTCCTGTTGATACTGCATAGCCGCATCATAGATAGACAACACCTCAGTGCCGGGCAGATGTCGCGTCATTCCGCCTTCCACACCCGGCACCATTTCATTGCGGATACGGATGTTAGCGAAGGTCCCGCGCATCATCACCTCATGGTTCCCACGTCGTGAGCCATAAGAGTTAAAGTCCTTGCGTTCCACGCCGTGATTTTGCAGATAGCGCCCTGCGGGACTGTCAGCTTTAATACTCCCGGCCGGAGAAATGTGGTCAGTGGTCACCGAATCCCCCAGCATCGCCAGAATGCGCGCGCCGTGAATATCGGTCACTGGTGCTGGCTGCGCCTGCATCTCGTCAAAGAACGGCGACAGGCGAATATAAGTCGAGTCGTTTTGCCAGCCGTAAGTATCTGAGCGGTCGACATTGATCGCTTTCCACTCCGGCGTCCCTTCAAACACTTCCGCATATTCTTTGTGGAACATTTCTGAAGAGACCAGATCGACGGCGCGGGCAATTTCCTGCGCCGACGGCCAGATATCCTTCAGATAGACGGGGTCGCCTTTGCGATCGTGGCCGAGCGGATCTTTCTCAAGGTTGATGTTCATATTGCCCGCGAGCGCGTAGGCAACGACCAACGGCGGTGACGCCAGCCAGTTTGTTTTCACCAGCGGGTGAATTCGGCCTTCAAAGTTACGGTTGCCCGACAGCACCGCGCCTACGGTCAGATCACCCTTCTTAATCGCGGTTTCGATAGGCTCCGGTAGCGGTCCAGAGTTACCAATACAGGTCGTACAACCATATCCCACCAGGTTAAAACCCAGTTCATCGAGATACGGCGTCAGCTTTGCCTTTGCCAGATAATCCGATACCACTTTCGACCCTGGCGCCAGCGAGGCTTTCACCCATGGCTGACGCTTCAGTCCCAGCGTAACGGCTTTTTTCGCCAGCAAGCCAGCCGCCATTAGCACGCTGGGGTTAGAGGTATTGGTACAGGAGGTGATGGCCGAGATCACCACCGCCCCGTCAGGGAGCTGATATGACTGCCCGTTCAGCACATATTCTACCGGCTGGCGGTCTTTCTGCGCAGTGTTCAGTTCCAGTTCACTGCTGGCGGCAAAAGCTTTCGGCACATCGCCCAGGGCGACACGATCCTGCGGACGTTTCGGCCCGGCGAGGCTCGCCTCGACATCATTCATATCCAGCGCCAGGGTGCTGGTGAAGACTGGCTCATCGCCGGTATTGCGCCACATGCCCTGCACTTTCGCGTATTTTTCAACCAGCTCGATTTGATCTTCACTGCGTCCGCTCAACCGCATATAGTCCAGCGTCACACCGTCGATCGGAAAAAAGCCACAGGTCGCGCCATACTCCGGCGACATATTGGCGATGGTGGCCCGGTCAGCCAGCGGCAAGGAATCCAGCCCGTCACCATAAAATTCGACAAATTTGCCGACCACACCGTGCTTACGCAGCATCTGGGTGACGGTTAACACGAGGTCCGTTGCGGTGATCCCCTCACGCAGTTTTCCGGTCAGTTTGAAACCCACCACATCCGGGATCAGCATTGAGACAGGTTGTCCCAGCATTGCCGCTTCAGCCTCGATACCACCCACGCCCCAGCCCAGAACACCCAGACCGTTAATCATGGTGGTGTGTGAATCCGTGCCGACCAGCGTGTCAGGATAAGCCACCCATTCACCGTCCTGCAATTCGCTCCACACCGCTTTGCCGAGGTATTCCAGGTTAACCTGGTGGCAAATACCGGTTCCCGGCGGCACGACGCTGAAGCGACTGAAGGCCTGCTGGCCCCATTTCAGAAATACATAGCGCTCGTGGTTACGTTCCATTTCAAGGCGTACGTTCTCTTCGAACGCATCGTCATCACCAAAATGGTCAACGGTGACAGAGTGGTCGATCACCAGATCCACCGGCGAGAGAGGATTCACTTTCGCCGTATCCCCGCCCAGGCGTTTTACCGCTTCGCGCATTGCGGCGAGATCCACCACCGCGGGGACGCCAGTAAAGTCCTGCATCAGTACGCGTGCAGGGCGATAAGCAATTTCGCGATCGGCATGGGCGTTTTTTAGCCACCCTGCCAACGCCTGGATATCCTCATGGGTAACGGAATCGCCGTCCTGCCAGCGCAGCAGGTTTTCCAGTAAAACTTTCAGTGATTTGGGCAGACGGGTGATATCGCCCAGAGATTTCGCAGCCAGCGGCAGACTGTAATAGTGGTAGGTTTTGTCTTTGGCCTGTAGTGTGTCCTTACTGGCTTCTCGTAGGGTTGACGACATAGCTCCTCCTTAATGACAGGGTTGCGATGCCCTGATTCTCCTCAGGGTGAATATTAAAGATAACACAAACAGACTGTAACGTTTTGATAACAACCCAAATTGATAAAAGAGGAAAAACCGAACGGTGAGCACACAAGAGAGGAAGAACGCGTGTATGAGGGGGAGAAAATGAAACCTCGCCGCAGCGAGGTTTCAGATTAATTCATCATGATCCAGAGCAGTTCAGCCCAAAAGAGCAGCGAGACGGAAAATGCGCCCATCCAGGACCAGTATTTCATATTTGCAGTAATCATCGGCTATACCCGTTTTGTTTAATACATTGTGTTGAGACTTTCTCAACGCTTTATTGCAGCGGTGTATAGGTAAAAGCGTACCGCGATAATTTATCGGTACAAAAGAAACGGTAATAAGAATGGTGACGATTATTGTTTCTGTTGATCGTCTTCGTCGAATAGTTCAATAAACTTTTGCTGTTGTTGAGTCAGCTTCCAGGATTCGGGAACAGTTTTCACGCACGCGCCATTTTTCGTTTCTCGTACAGTGTCACCAGAGTGACATGTGGGTAACGACGTCTGTTGTGGGTCGTGAACCACCATTTTTACCCCCAGGCATTCCAGATCAACAGTGCGATCACGACCCAGAACAGCGCTGAGCCCAGGAAAACCGCAAGCCATGCTTTGCGTTTCATCTCAGGGTCCCGACGTGGTTCCTGGTTTTCAGACGGCATTGCTAACCTCATACAATCGGCATCACTTATCATTTAAGCACCAACAATCGGTACAATTAATCATCAGATGAGACAAATCCTAATGAAACTTTAGTCAAAAATCCAGTGAATTTACGAATCGTTTCCAGTGAATAAATCAATCTTTTGATCGAAAATAAATATTTGGAATGGGAAATTTGCGAGGCGGGGAATAAGACACTACTTTATGGCTGATTATCCATAATTCTTATGCGGGAATTATTATTACGCCAGCCTTAATAAAACCAATGGCGACTTAATTAAAACTTTCGGTATCCCCTGCGAACAAAAGATACCGACCGTTTTCTGTGACGATTACTTTTCAGGTAATTTTATATCTTTGAACATCTCTTCAATTTCTTCGTTCGAGCGCAACGCCACGGCGGTATCCACCACGTCACGCGTCAAATGCGGCGCAAAACGTTGAATAAAATCATACATGTAACTACGCAGGAACGTGCTGCGACGAAAACCGATCTTCGTCGTGCTGTGGCTGAAGACATCATGTGCGTCCACGCGAACCAGATCCGGGTCGGACAGCGGATCGACGGCCATGCTGGCAATCACCCCTACTCCTAAGCCTAAACGTACGTAAGTTTTGATCACATCCGCGTCGGTCGCCGTAAACACGATACGTGGCGTCAGACCTGCGCGGTTAAAAGCGGTATCCAGTTCAGAACGCCCCGTAAAACCAAAGGTGTACGTCACCAGTGGATACTGCGCCAGCTCTTCAATGGTCACCGACCCTTTATTGGCCAGCGGATGCTCAGGCGTCACCACAATCGAACGATTCCAGTGATAGCATGGCAACATGACCAGATCGTCATACAGATGCAGCGCCTCGGTCGCGATGGCAAAATCGGCATTACCTTTTGAAACCGCCTCGGCAATCTGCGTGGGCGATCCCTGGTGCATATGCAGCGACACGCGCGGATAGCGCTCAATAAAACCTTTAATCACATTCGGTAGCGCATAACGCGCCTGGGTATGCGTCGTCGCAATATAGAGAGAGCCTTTATCCGGCCAGGTATGCTCACCAGCAACCGACTTTATCGCATCCACTTTGGAGAGCACTTCGCGCGCAATGCGGATAATCTCCTGACCTGCCGGCGTCACCTGAGTCAGATGCTTACCACTACGGGCAAAGATCTGGATGCCAAGTTCATCTTCCAGCATGCGGACCTGCTTACTGATACCCGGTTGCGAGGTGTAAAGGCCTTCCGCGGTGGAGGAGACGTTAAGGTTGTGATTCACCACCTCAACAATGTAGCGAAGCTGCTGTAATTTCATGTTAAACCATCCAGATTAGCGCCATCAGGTCATCGTTTCAGAGCAGGCAGTGATGCGCTGCTAATACGATTTAATAATAAAAAAGCTGTTAACTATAACCACTATATCATTAATAACCGGGCTGTATAGCGGTGAGTAAAAAATAATAAGCCCGCTATAAACACAAAAAAAGGGCCGCTTACGCGACCCTCTTCAGAACAACAACACCGTGGGCGGTTACTTCTTGCCTTCGACCCATTTACCCTCAACAAAGAAGGCGGACCAGCCGGTCGCTTTCCCGTCTTTTTCAGCGGCAACATACTGCTGCTTGGTCTTACGGCTAAAACGCACCAGCGTTTTATTGCCTTCCGGATCCTGTTGCGGCGCATCGGCCAGATAACGCAGTTTTTCCGGCAGACGGTCACGGAAGCGGAACAGCTCTTCCACCAGCGGCGCGCGCGTCTCACGGGATTTCGGGAAAGTATTGGCGGCCAGGAAGACCCCGGCAGCGCCATCACGCAACACGAAATACGCATCCGATTTTTCACACGGCAACTCGGGCAGTGGAACCGGATCTTCTTTCGGCGGCGCAACTTCACCGTTACGCAGGATCTTACGGGTGTTTTTACACTCGTCGTTGGTACATGCCATGTACTTACCGAAACGCCCCATCTTCAGGTGCATCTCAGAGCCACATTTTTCGCACTCGACGATCGGACCGTCATACCCTTTGATACGGAATTCGCCTTCTTCGATCTCATAGCCGTCGCAGGTCGGGTTATTACCACAAACATGCAGCTTGCGCTTCGGATCGATCAGGTAACTGTCCATCGCCGTGCCGCACTTCTGACAACGACGTTTGGCGCGCAGGGCGTTAGTTTCCGCGTCATCACCTTCCAGCACGTTCAGGACTTCGTTTTCCGGCACCAGGTTAATGGTGGTTTTGCAGCGCTCTTTCGGCGACAACGCATAACCCGAGCAGCCAAGGAACACGCCGGTACTGGCGGTGCGAATTCCCATTTTGCGTCCGCAGGTTGGGCAGTCGATGCTGGTCAATACCATCTGGTTCGGACGCATCCCGCCCTCTTCCGGATCTTTCTCCGCTTTATCCAGTTGCTGAGTAAAATCACTGAAGAAGTTATCGAGCACGCCTTTCCATTCGGTTTCGTGATTCGCGACCTGGTCGAGGCTGTTTTCCATCTGCGCGGTGAAATCGTAGTTCATCAGCTCACGGAAATTCTCTTCCAGACGGTCGGTGACAATCTCACCCATTTTTTCCGCATAGAAGCGACGGTTTTCCACCCGCACGTAGCCACGATCCTGAATGGTCGAAATGATCGACGCATAGGTCGACGGACGGCCAATTCCGCGTTTTTCCAGCTCTTTCACCAGCGAGGCTTCGCTGAAGCGCGCCGGTGGTTTGGTGAAGTGCTGAGCCGGGGTCAGTTCAACCAGAGACAGCGCATCGCCTTTATTCACCGCCGGTAGCGTCCGGTCTTCATCGCCTTTACGCAGCGCGGGCATCACTTTCGTCCAGCCGTCGAAGCGCAGAATACGACCGCGCGCCTTCAGACGGAAATCACCCGCGCCAACGGTCAGCGTGGTGGAATCGTACTGCGCCGGGGTCATCTGACAGGCGACAAACTGACGCCAGATCAGCTGATACAGTTTCTGCGCGTCGGCTTCCATATCCTTCAGGGTTTCCGCCAGCACAGAGACGTCGGAAGGACGAATCGCTTCGTGCGCTTCCTGCGAGTTTTCTTTACTGGCGTACTGATTCGGACTTTCCGGCAGGTATTTCTTACCAAAATTATCGCCGATGTAACCGCGCACCATGTTCACGGCATCCTGACTCAGGTTGGTCGAGTCGGTACGCATATAGGTGATGTAACCCGCTTCGTACAGACGCTGCGCCATCATCATGGTCTTTTTCACGCCAAAACCGAGACGCGTGCTGGCCGCCTGTTGCAGGGTGGAGGTGATAAACGGCGCGCCCGGCTTGCTGCTGGTCGGCTTGTCTTCACGTTCCAGAACGCTGTAGCGCGCTTTCTCCAGCAGGCTTACCGCCGCAAGCGTCTGCTCGCGGTTCACCGGACGGAACGGCTTGTCGTTCTGATGGGTCACCTGCAAGGGCAGCGCATCGCCGGAAGGCGTGGTGGTATTCGCGTCAATTTCCCAGAACTCTTCCGGTACAAACGCTTTAATTTCGCGTTCACGCTCAACGACCAGACGCACCGCCACGGACTGAACGCGACCGGCTGACAGACCGCGAGCAATCTTTTTCCACAACAGCGGCGAGACCATATAGCCCACCACGCGATCCATAAAGCGACGCGCCTGCTGAGCGTTAACCCGGTCAATGTTCAGTTCGCCCGGCTTTTCAAACGCCTGACGAATCGCATTCTTGGTAATTTCGTTAAACACCACGCGACTGTAACGCGTGTCATCACCCCCGATCACTTCCCGCAGGTGCCATGCAATGGCTTCCCCTTCGCGGTCAAGGTCGGTTGCGAGATAGATGTGGTCGGCTTTTTCAGCCAGTTGTTTCAGTTCAGAGACGACCTTCTCTTTACCGGGCAGCACCTCATAATGCGCGTCCCAGTTGTGCCACGGGTCAACCCCCATACGGTTGACGAGCGCGCCACGTTCATCCTTTTTGGGCTTTTTAGCCGTTTTGGTGGAGGTAGAGTCGGCGCTCTTTTTAGCTGCTGAGCCACTGGTCGGCAAATCACGGATATGACCGACGCTGGACTTAACCACGTAGTCATTACCCAGATACTTGTTGATCGTTTTGGCTTTTGCCGGGGACTCAACGATGACAAGAGCTTTACCCATATTCACCTTTACCTAATTTGATTCTTCCAGGAATGCGTCGCACGTTGATACACCATCCACTGGCGACGAGCCATGGATATGGTCCCAGCGTCTGCGGATATCAACCCCTTGTACTGACTCTGTACACTAAATAGCCAGGTGACTGAGTTAACAGGTTTTTTCGCACAGAGGCGCTATAGCACGACGGAATTTCGGTCGAATGTCAAGCAAATCTGTTGCCTGGTTGACGAAAGCGTCACACTGTACCTGATAAAATTCGTTACGCAACTTTATTAGCATGCAAAACCAAATCCTGCCAGTCAGCAAAGGTTGACAAACCCTTGTACACACTCAGGGAATATTTGCCCAAAAGAGTCGGTCGGCGTAGACTAATGTCCTTGTTTAAGGAGTAAAAAATGCGCAAAGAGACACAACCTATCGATCGCGAAACGCTGTTGATTGAAGCCAACAAAATCATTCGTGAGCATGAAGATACGCTGGCTGGCATTGTTGCCACCGGTGTGACCCAGCGAAATGGGGTGTTGGTCTTCAGTGGGGATTACTTTTTAGACGAGCAAGGTCTACCAACGCCAAAGAGCACAGCCGTGTTCAATATGTTTAAACATCTGGCGCATGTACTTTCTGAAAAGTATCACCTGATCGATTAAAGCAAAAACGCGAGGCCTGAATGCCTCGCGTTTTTCGTTAATACAGCTTTTTACATCAGCGGTTTTTGTCCGCGCTGCCACCAGCGCAGCAGCAGACGGTCGGCACTTTCCGCGGCACTGCCCGTCACCCGATCCACCAGCTTCTTACGCTGCAGATAGCGAACGTTCAGCACTTCATGTCCTTCCATCAGCCCCAGAATCACCTCGTCGCTGGTGTTGACTTCATCAATGAGTCCTTTCTCCAGCGCCTGCTGCCCGTACCAGTGTTCACCCGTCGCAACCTGATCAATGTCCAGAGATGGACGCATCCGATGCACGAAATCTTTAAACAGATGATGGGTTTCGTTCAAATCTTCGCGAAACTTCTGCCGCCCTTCTTCGGTATTCTCACCCAGCAGTGTCAGCGTCCGTTTGTACTGTCCGGCGGTATGCAACTCGATATCAATATCCTTTCCTTTCAGGAAACGGTTGAAGTTGGGGATCTGCGCGACCACGCCAATCGAACCGACAATCGCAAAGGGGGCGGAGACAATTTTGTCCGCCACGCAGGCCATCATGTAGCCGCCACTCGCCGCGACTTTATCCACCGTCACGGTCAACGGGATTTTCTTATCGCGTAAGCGTTGCAGTTGTGATGCGGCAAGACCGTAGCCGTGGACTACGCCACCCGGGCTTTCCAGTCGCACCACCACCTGGTCCTGCGGTTTCACCACCGCCAGTACCGCCGTCACCTCTTCACGCAGCGAACTGACCTCGTGGGCATCCATACTGCCTTTAAAATCCAGCACCCAGACGCGCGGTTTATCTGACGTGCCGCTGTCGCCCTGTTTGGCTTTCACTTTGGCGGCTTTCGCTTCCAGCTTGTGTTTTTTCTTTTGCGCTTTGTGCCAGAGTTTCTGTTGATGGCTATCCAGCATCGCCATCGCCAGTTCATCCTTCATCTCTTTATATTGTTCGCTGAGGTTGGTAACCCGCAGTTCGCCACGCTGGCGCTTACGTTGGGCAACATTCACGATAATGGTGGCAATCGCCGCGATAGCCAGCACAACAGTCACGATTTTTGCTAAAAACAAGCCATATTCAGACAACAATTCCACACGTTCCACCTTGGTTAAACAACTTAGCGTCAGCTCAGTGTACATCAGGCGTAATGCGTCGTCTCGCGGGATATGCGGATGGATAAAAGTATGACAAAGTGTTCATTTTAGGGCGTTATCGCCGTTGGCTGATTGAAATTGGGTCCTGTTTCAGGCATAAACCCGACACACCAACGAGAAGCAGAGCGACCAGGCATGTCGCCGAGGAGTCCCCATGCATTATCAACCGAAACAAGACCTCCTGCAGGATCGCATTATTCTGGTGACCGGCGCCAGCGACGGCATTGGCCGTGAAGCGGCCATGACCTACGCCCGCTACGGCGCCAGCGTCATTTTGCTTGGCCGTAATGATGAGAAATTGCGCCACGTCGCCGACAGGATTGCCCAGCAAACGGGCCGTCAGCCGCAGTGGTTTACACTCGATCTGTTAACCTGCACCGCTGATGACTGTCATCAACTGGCGCAGCGCATCGGCGGACAATATCCACGGCTGGACGGCGTCTTACACAATGCCGGTTTACTGGGCGACGTCTGTCCGATGATCGAGCAAGACCCGCAGGTCTGGCAACAGGTGATGCAGGTCAACGTCAATGCAACGTTTATGCTGACCCAGGCATTGCTTCCTTTATTACTTAAGTCAGATTCCGGATCGTTAGTCTTCACCTCCTCCAGCGTGGGCCAGCAGGGTCGTGCTAACTGGGGCGCCTACGCGGCTTCTAAATTTGCTACCGAAGGCATGATGCAGGTGCTGGCAGATGAGTACCAAAACCGTCCGCTGCGCGTGAATTGCATCAATCCGGGCGGTACCCGCACTGGCATGCGCGCCAACGCCTTTCCGGCTGAAGATCCGCAAAAGCTCAAAACACCCGCCGATATTATGCCGCTGTACCTGTGGCTAATGGGCGATGACAGCCGTCGCAAAACCGGCATGACCTTCGACGCCCAACCGGGCCGCAAACCAGGAATCGCCCAATGAGTGAAGAACGCTATCAACAGCGCCAGCAGCGCGTGAAAGACCGGGTTGACGCCCGGGTAGCCCAGGCCCAGGACGAACGGGGTATCGTGATTGTCTTTACCGGCAATGGGAAAGGAAAAACCACCGCCGCCTTCGGCACCGCCACTCGCGCAGTGGGACACGGTAAAAAGGTCGGCGTGGTGCAATTCATCAAGGGGACCTGGCCCAACGGCGAGCGTAACCTGCTGGAGCCGCACGGCGTTGAATTTCAGGTAATGGCGACCGGGTTTACCTGGGAGACGCAAAACCGCGAAGCCGACACCGCAGCCTGTCTGGCAGTATGGGAGCACGGCAAACGCATGCTTGCCGATCCGCAACTGGACATGGTGGTGCTGGACGAACTGACTTATATGGTGGCATACGACTATCTGCCGCTTGAAGAGGTGATTAACGCGCTGAATGCGCGCCCGTCTCACCAGACGGTGATCATCACCGGTCGCGGCTGCCATCGGGATATTCTCGAGCTGGCCGATACCGTCAGTGAGCTGCGACCGGTCAAACATGCCTTTGAGGCAGGGGTCAAAGCCCAGATGGGGATCGACTATTAAAAAAGGCCCCTCGGGGCCTTTCTGACCGCTGACAAAGAAGGAAAAAACGTGGTTTTTCCTTCTTTGTGGTTATCAGCCGAAAATCAATAAATTGATTTTCCTGGTTTTTAATAAAGTGATCTTTGCGTGTCCGGTATCGGGATAAAGTTTGTCATCACGCAAAAAGGCCCCTCGGGGCCTTTTTGCATTGCGGAATCGTAGATTAACCGTTGTTATTACGACCGCCAGCACGGCGACCGCCGCTCACCTGGCTGTGGCGTTTCACCGCACGGCGAATCTGATTTGCCTTCATGCGGCGACGATCTTTCTCCACCGCCACTTTCGAGGTGGTTTCCGGCTCCAGCTCCACCAGCTCACGCAGATAGTTGGTCTGGGCAAGATCCAGTTCCGTCCAGCCGCCGCGCGGCAGACCTTTCGGCAGCGGAATATCACCGTAGCGGACGCGAATCAGACGGCTTACCTGCACGCCAACGGCTTCCCACAAGCGACGCACTTCACGGTTGCGCCCTTCGGTCAGGGTGACGTTGTACCACTGGTTGATCCCTTCACCACCGCTGAACTTGATGGTTTTGAACGCCGCCGGACCGTCTTCCAACTGCACGCCACGGCTCAGATCGCGCAGTTTGGCATCGTCAACCTGGCCAAAGACGCGCACCGCGTATTCACGCTCAACTTCACGGCTTGGGTGCATCAGACGGTTCGCCAGTTCACCATCGGTGGTGAACAGCAGCAGACCGCAGGTATTGACGTCCAGACGCCCTACCGCAATCCAGCGCGCGCCGCGCAGTTTCGGTAAGCGATCAAAGACCGTAGGACGACCTTCCGGGTCGTTACGCGTACACAGTTCGCCTTCCGGCTTGTAATAAGCCAGAACGCGACAAATTTGTTCCGCCGACTCTTTCACCGAAATCAGGTGACCATCGATACGAATTTTCAGGCCGGGAGTCACTTCAACGCGATCGCCCAGCGTGGCAATTTTGCCGTCTACACTGACGCGACCTGCTGCAATGATGGATTCAATTTCACGGCGAGAGCCGTGGCCAGCGCGCGCCAGCACTTTCTGTAACTTTTCGCTCATAGAGCTTCCTTTAGCTGTCGCCTTCACAGGCGTCGAACAGGAGAATCAACGGCGCCTCTCAGCGCCATTTTAAGGCCGCGTAGTATACAGAGTTGCGCCCTTATAAGAAAGGTTTAACGTCTCCCACGCCTTCACGCAAGACAACCGGGGAATCATCGGTTAAATCAATCACCGTTGTGGGTTGCTGGCCCAGATAACCGCCGTGGATAATCAGGTCCACCTGTTTTTCCAGGCGATCTTTAATTTCTTCCGGATCGGACTCGGTAAATTCACTGCCTGGCAGCATCAGCGAGGTGGAGAGCATCGGCTCGCCCAGCGCCTGCAACAGTTCGAGCGCGATCGGGTTCGACGGCACGCGCAGACCGATGGTCTTACGTTTTTCCTGCAACAACCGACGCGGCACCTCTTTTGTCCCTTTCAGGATGAAGGTGTAGTTACCCGGCGTATTGTTCTTGATCAGGCGAAAGGCCACGTTGTCGACAAACGAATAGGTCGACAGTTCGGACAGATCGCGACACATCAGGGTGAAGTTATGTCCATCCGGCAACTGGCGAATACGGCAAATCCGTTCCATCGCGCCTTTGTCTTCAATTTTACAACCGAGCGCGTAGCCGGAGTCGGTTGGATACACAATCACCCCACCCTTACGCACAATCTCAACCGCCTGGTTGATCAGGCGCTGCTGTGGGTTATCAGGATGAATATAAAAAAACTGGCTCATACTTCCCTCACTGTGGTGTTCTGCGGCGGCTCCCACGTCTGCCAGACGCCTTCAACGCCTGCCGGCAGCCAGAGCTTGCGGCCCAACTCGATCCACGGACAAGGTTGATGAAAATCAGAACCTTGCGATGCCCATAGCTGATGCTGGCGGGCGAGCGTGGCCAGTTGCGTGCGCTCATTAGGGGACTGTTGGCACTGCGCGACTTCCATCGCATCACCACGATGTTGCGCGAAATACGCCACCAGCCTTTTCAGCCACTTAGCGCTAAGATCATACCGCCCAGGATGGGCCAGTACCGCCTTACCGCCAGAATGATGAATGACATCAATAGCTTGTTCTATTGTACACCACTGTGGCGGAACGTATCCTGTTTTCCCGCGCGCGAGATACTTTTTAAAGACATCCGCCATGGTGGTCGCTTTACCACACTCCACCAGATAGCGGGCAAAATGGCCGCGGGTCACCGCGCCGCCGTCGGCCAGGCGCAACGCCCCTTCCCATGCGCCAGTGATGTGCGCTTTTTCCAGGCGGTCAGCGATAAGACGCGCCCGCTGCTGTCGGCGTTCCGTCTGTTGCGCCAGAAACGCACGCATCGCCGGATTTTCAATATCGATGTTCAAACCCACAATATGGATTTCGTGATTCTCCCAGACTGTAGAGATCTCAACGCCAGGGATCAGATTCAGCGCAAGGCCGGAACGTGAAATTTCTTCGCTTGCCGCGGGAATCGCGGCTGTGGTGTCATGGTCGGTAATCGCCAGCGTGCCTACACGCATCTCGACGGCGCGGTGGACTAACGCTTCTGGCGTCAGTCGTCCATCGGATGCTGTGGTGTGACTGTGCAGGTCATAAATCACTGCATAATTCGTGTCGCTCAAGGCGAACTCCCGTCTCTCAAAAATAGTCTTTCCTGCGCATCATAACGGTTCCGGCAAATTTACTGAAATCAGGTGTTGACAATAACCCATCGAACTAGTTAACTAGTACGAAAGTTCACAAGCAAAAGGGTATCGAAATGAAAGCAACGTTTGTTCTGCACGGTGGGTGGCGCACTTCCTGATTTCGGGCAGTGTATTTCGCGTGTAGATCGCCACCAGATACCCGGCCCGCCAACAGAGCGGGCTTTTTTTTGAACAAAATTAATGAGAATAACCATGCAGACATCAAAACCGACACTCGAACTCATTACCTGCGATGCCGCCTATCGCAAAAACCCGACGGAGTTGTTCCATCAGGTTTGCGGCGACCGCCCGGCAACGCTGCTGCTGGAATCTGCGGATATCGACAGCAAAGACGACCTCAAAAGCCTGTTGCTGGTGGATAGCGCGCTGCGCATTACCGCCATCGGTGACACTGTCACTATTCAGGCCTTAACCAACAATGGTGCCGCGCTGTTGACTTTACTCGATGCCGCACTGCCCGCAGGCGTTGAGAATGAACTGCAGGATGCAGGTCGCGTGCTGCGTTTCCCGCCGGTCAGCCCATTATTAGACGAAGACGCGCGTCTGTGCGCACTCTCAGTCTTTGACGCCTTCCGCCTGCTGCAGGGACTGGTTAACGTCCCGGCGCAAGAGCGCGAAGCGATGTTCTTTGGCGGTCTGTTTGCGTACGATCTGGTTGCCGGTTTTGAAGATTTACCGCAGCTTGAGGCTGGCAACCGCTGCCCGGATTACTGTTTCTATCTGGCGGAAACGCTTGTGGTGATCGACCACCAGAAACAAAGCTCCCGCATTCAGGCCAGCCTGTTTAGCGATAATGACGCGGAAAAACAGCGTCTCACCGCTCGTCTGGCGCGTCTGAGCCAGCAACTGACGGAACCAGCGCCGCCGCTGCCGGTCGTTTCCGTGCCACACATGCGCTGCGAATGTAATCAGAGCGATGAAGAATTTGGCGCGGTGGTTCGCTCAATGCAGAAAGCGATCCGCGCCGGGGAAATTTTCCAGGTGGTCCCGTCCCGCCGCTTCTCACTGCCCTGCCCGTCACCGCTTGCGGCCTATTACGTGCTGAAGAAAAGCAACCCCAGCCCGTACATGTTCTTTATGCAGGACAACGATTTCACCCTGTTTGGCGCGTCGCCGGAAAGTTCGCTGAAATACGATGCCACCAGCCGCCAGATTGAAATTTACCCGATTGCCGGTACGCGTCCTCGCGGTCGTCACGCCGACGGCACGTTGGACCGCGACCTCGACAGCCGCATTGAACTGGAAATGCGCACCGACCATAAAGAGCTTTCCGAGCACCTGATGCTGGTTGACCTGGCGCGTAACGATCTCGCCCGCATCTGTACGCCAGGCAGTCGCTACGTGGCAGACCTGACCAAGGTTGACCGCTATTCTCACGTTATGCACCTGGTCTCTCGCGTCGTCGGCGAACTGCGCCACGATCTCGATGTCCTGCACGCCTACCGCGCCTGCATGAACATGGGCACGCTGAGTGGCGCGCCGAAAGTGCGGGCAATGCAGTTGATTGCCGACGCCGAAGGCCGCCGACGCGGCAGCTACGGCGGTGCGGTCGGTTACTTCACCGCACACGGCGATCTGGATACCTGCATTGTGATTCGCTCCGCGCTGGTGGAAGACGGTATCGCCACCGTCCAGGCGGGCGCCGGTATTGTGCTCGATTCTGTTCCCCAGTCAGAAGCCGACGAAACCCGTAATAAAGCGCGCGCGGTCCTGCGTGCCATTGCCACCGCGCACCACGCACAGGAGACTTTCTGATGGCTGACATTCTGCTGCTCGACAACATCGACTCATTTACCTATAACCTGGCAGATCAGCTGCGTACCAACGGTCATAACGTGGTGATTTACCGTAACCATATTCCGGCTCAGACCCTGATTGAGCGTCTGGCCACCATGAAGAACCCGGTTCTGGTGCTGTCTCCCGGTCCTGGCGTCCCCAGTGAAGCAGGCTGTATGCCGGAACTGCTGACCCGACTGCGCGGCAAGCTGCCGATTATCGGCATCTGTCTGGGCCATCAGGCGATTGTCGAAGCCTACGGCGGCTACGTCGGCCAGGCTGGCGAGATCCTGCACGGCAAGGCATCCAGTATTGAACATGATGGACAGGCCATGTTTGCCGGCCTGACGAATCCGCTGCCGGTTGCCCGCTATCACTCTCTGATCGGTAGCAATATTCCCGCTGGCCTGACCATCAACGCCCATTTTAACGGCATGGTGATGGCTGTTCGTCATGACGCCGATCGCGTGTGCGGTTTACAGTTCCACCCGGAATCCATTCTGACCACCCAGGGTGCGCGCCTGCTTGAGCAGACGCTGGCCTGGGCGCAGCAGAAACTGGAGCCGACCAATACCCTGCAGCCGATCCTCGAAAAACTGTATCAGGCACAGACCCTGAGTCAGCAGGAAAGCCACCAGCTGTTCTCCGCCGTGGTACGCGGTGAACTGAAACCGGAACAGCTGGCTGCCGCTCTGGTTAGCATGAAGATTCGCGGCGAGCATCCGAACGAGATTGCCGGTGCGGCAACCGCCTTACTGGAAAATGCCGCGCCGTTCCCGCGCCCTGACTATCTGTTCGCCGATATCGTCGGCACCGGCGGCGACGGCAGCAACAGCATTAATATTTCTACCGCCAGCGCATTTGTCGCGGCGGCATGCGGCCTGAAGGTGGCAAAACACGGCAACCGCAGCGTTTCCAGTAAATCTGGCTCGTCAGACCTGCTGGCCGCCTTCGGTATCAATCTCGACATGAATGCCGACCGATCGCGTCAGGCGCTGGACGAGCTGGGCGTTTGCTTCCTGTTTGCCCCGAAATACCACACCGGTTTCCGCCACGCGATGCCGGTACGCCAGCAGTTGAAGACCCGTACGCTGTTCAACGTACTGGGGCCGCTGATTAACCCGGCGCATCCGCCGCTGGCGCTGATTGGCGTTTACAGCCCAGAGCTGGTTCTGCCGATTGCCGAAACCCTGCGCGTGCTGGGTTACCAGCGTGCCGCGGTCGTACACAGCGGCGGAATGGATGAAGTCTCCCTGCATGCGCCGACCATTGTGGCGGAACTGCATGACGGCGAGATCAAAAGCTATCAGTTGACGGCGGACGACTTTGGCCTGACCCCTTACCACCAGGAACAGCTGGCAGGCGGTACGCCGGAAGAAAACCGTGACATTCTGACACGCTTACTACAAGGTAAAGGTGACGCCGCCCATGAGGCTGCCGTTGCCGCAAACGTCGCAATGTTAATGCGACTGCATGGTGAAGAAGATCTCAAGGCTAATGCGCAAACCGTTCTCGAGGTCTTGCACAGTGGTTCCGCTTATGACCGAGTCACCGCTCTGGCGGCAAGAGGGTAAATGATGCAAACCGTTTTAGCGAAAATCGTCGCAGACAAGGCGATTTGGGTAGAAGCCCGCAAACAGCAACAACCGCTGGCCAGTTTTCAGAACGCTGTCCAGCCCAGCTCACGTCACTTTTATGACGCCTTACAGGGCGCGCGTACGGCCTTTATTCTGGAGTGTAAGAAAGCCTCCCCGTCTAAAGGCGTGATCCGCGATGATTTCGACCCGGCACGGATTGCCGGGGTGTATAAACATTACGCTTCCGCCATTTCCGTTCTGACCGATGAGAAGTACTTCCAGGGCAGTTTTGATTTCCTGCCGATCGTGAGTAGCATCGCGCCGCAGCCGATTCTGTGTAAGGACTTTATTATCGACCCTTACCAGATTTACCTTGCGCGCCACTATCAGGCCGACGCCTGCCTGCTGATGCTTTCGGTACTCGACGACGAGCAGTATCGCCAGCTTTCTGCCGTGGCGCACAGTCTGAAGATGGGCGTGCTGACGGAAGTCAGCAATGAAGACGAACTGGAACGCGCCATTGCGCTCGGCGCGAAAGTGGTCGGGATTAACAACCGTGACCTGCGCGACCTGTCGATTGACCTGAATCGTACACGTCAACTGGCGCCGAAACTGGGTCAGGGCGTGACGGTGATTAGTGAATCAGGGATCAACACCTACGCTCAGGTTCGCGAGCTGAGCCATTTTGCCAATGGCTTCCTGATTGGTTCCGCCCTCATGGCGCATGACGATCTTAACGCCGCCGTACGCCGTGTTCTGCTTGGCGAAAATAAGGTCTGTGGCCTGACGCGTCCGGAAGATGCCAAAGCCGCCTGCGAGTCTGGCGCGATCTATGGCGGACTGATTTTTGTCCCTTCTTCACCCCGTTTTGTCAGCATTGAACAGGCCCGCGAAGTGCAGTCCGCCGCCACGCTACAGTATGTTGGCGTATTCCGTAATCACGACATCGCCGACGTCTGTGAAAAAGCGACGCAGCTTTCGCTGAAAGCCGTTCAGCTGCACGGGCGCGAAGACCAGGCGTATGTCGATACGCTGCGCGCCGCGCTGCCTGAAAACGTACAGATCTGGAAAGCGCTGAGCGTCGGTGACACCCTCCCGGCCCGCGATTATCAGCATGTCGACAAATACGTGCTGGATAACGGCCAGGGCGGCAGCGGTCAGCGTTTTGACTGGTCGTTACTGCAAGGACAATCGCTGGATAACGTATTGCTGGCTGGTGGTCTTGGCGCGGACAACTGCGTTGACGCGGCTAAAACCGGCTGTGCCGGTCTCGATTTTAATTCTGGTGTAGAGTCACAGCCGGGCATCAAAGATGCACGCCTTCTGGCCTCGGTATTTCAGACACTGCGCGCATATTAAGGAAAAGGACATGACAACATTACTCAATCCCTATTTTGGTGAATTCGGTGGCATGTATGTGCCGCAGATCCTGATGCCGGCTCTGCGTCAACTGGAAGACGCGTTTGTCAGTGCGCAAAAAGATCCCGAGTTTCAGGCCCAGTTTGCCGACCTGCTGAAGAACTATGCGGGACGTCCCACTGCGCTGACCAAATGTCAGAATATCACCGCCGGAACCCATACCACGCTGTACCTGAAGCGTGAAGATCTGCTGCACGGCGGCGCGCATAAAACCAACCAGGTGTTAGGTCAGGCATTGCTGGCAAAACGTATGGGCAAAACCGAGATTATTGCGGAAACCGGCGCAGGCCAGCACGGGGTGGCTTCAGCGCTCGCCAGCGCCCTGCTCGGCCTGAAATGCCGTATCTACATGGGAGCGAAAGACGTTGAGCGCCAGTCGCCGAACGTCTTCCGTATGCGCCTGATGGGTGCCGAAGTCATCCCGGTTCACAGTGGTTCAGCCACGCTGAAAGACGCCTGTAACGAGGCGCTGCGCGACTGGTCTGGTAGCTACGAAACCGCGCACTACATGCTCGGTACCGCTGCTGGCCCGCACCCATTCCCGACCATCGTGCGTGAATTCCAGCGCATGATCGGCGAAGAAACCAAAGCGCAGATCCTCGAAAAAGAGGGTCACCTGCCGGATGCGGTGATCGCCTGCGTGGGCGGCGGTTCCAACGCAATCGGGATGTTTGCCGATTTTATTAATGAGCCAAACGTTGGGCTGATTGGTGTAGAACCCGGTGGTCACGGGATTGAAACCGGTGAGCACGGTGCGCCGTTGAAGCACGGTCGCGTCGGGATCTATTTCGGTATGAAAGCGCCGATGATGCAGACGGATGAGGGACAGATCGAGGAGTCCTACTCCATCTCTGCGGGTCTGGATTTCCCGTCCGTCGGCCCACAGCATGCGTACCTGAACAGCATTGGTCGCGCCGACTACGTGTCGATCACCGACGACGAAGCGCTGGACGCCTTTAAAACGCTCTGTTTGCACGAGGGCATTATCCCGGCGCTCGAGTCGTCACACGCCCTGGCCCACGCGCTGAAAATGATGCGCGAGAACCCGGAAAAAGAGCAACTGCTGGTGGTTAACCTTTCCGGTCGTGGCGACAAAGACATTTTCACGGTACACGATATTCTGAAAGCGCGAGGGGAAATCTGATGGAACGCTATGAAAGCTTGTTTGCACAACTGAACGATCGCAAGGAAGGTGCTTTTGTTCCCTTCGTGACCCTCGGCGACCCAGGCGTTGAGCAGTCGCTGAACATTATCGATGCTCTGATTGAGGCGGGTGCGGATGCGCTGGAGTTAGGGATCCCTTTCTCCGATCCGCTCGCTGATGGCCCGACCATTCAGAGCGCCACGCTGCGCGCATTTGCCGCTGGCGTCACGCCGACCCGCTGTTTTGAGATGCTGGCCGCCATCCGCGAAAAGCACCCGACTATTCCTATTGGCCTGCTGATGTACGCGAACCTGGTGTTCAGCAAAGGCATTGACGCGTTTTACGCGCAGTGTGAAAAAGTCGGCGTCGACTCCGTGCTGGTTGCCGACGTACCGATTGAAGAATCTGCGCCATTCCGTCAGGCCGCATTGCGCCACAACGTTGCGCCGATCTTCATCTGCCCGCCGAATGCCGATGATGACCTGCTGCGCCAGATCGCCTCTTATGGCCGGGGTTATACCTATCTGCTGTCGCGCGCGGGCGTGACGGGCGCAGAAAATCGCGCCGCGCTGCCTTTACATCATCTGGTAGAGAAACTGAAAGAGTACAACGCCGCGCCGTCTTTGCAGGGCTTTGGTATTTCGGCGCCGGATCAGGTTTCCGCCGCCATTGACGCAGGCGCCGCTGGCGCAATCTCCGGTTCCGCGATCGTTAAAATCATTGAAAAGAACGTCGGACAACCTGAGCAGATGTTGGCTGAACTGAAGACATTCGTCAGCGGGTTAAAAGCCGCCACCCGCCGATAAAACACCGGGACCGCCAGACTCGCACTGGCGGTCTCATTATTTGGCCTGCTTCATTTTGTACATCTCGCCATCCGCATACTGAATGGCATCATCAATTCCCTCATTCACTTCGGCAACCCCCCAGGAGATGGAGAGCGGCACCAGCGTGTCCTGCACGATAAACTGATACGCATTGATTTGATGGGCGATACGTTCGGCGATGGCGACCGCATCGGCCGTTTTCGCGTGATACAGTACAATCACGAATTCATCCCCTCCGGTGCGAATCACCAGATCGTCGCTGGTGCGGGTGTTGGACAACATCCGGTTGGCAATGATCTGTAGCGCTCTGTCCCCGGCGACGTGTCCCCAGGTATCGTTAATTGCCTTGAATTTATTGCAATCAACCAGCACCACCGAACAGTCAGAAAGATCCCGCCGCTTGATGATGTCGAGAATTTTACGGTTGAAGCAGCCCGTCAACGAGTCGATGTAGATTTTCAGATCGCTCTCATTCAGCCAGGATTTTAACCCCATCATGATCAGTACAAAGAAGAACGGCGCCATCAGGATCAGCAGCCCCGCCTGAGTGTCATGCATCGCAAACCCGCTGAGCGAGATGGCGTAGTGAATGACATACTTTTCGGAGAGCACCTTGAAGGCGATTTCCGGGCGCTTCTTACACTCCCCCGTCAGACAAAGCGACTGCTGATTCAGAGTATTCACCAGCGAAACGTTCAGTCCGTGCGGCACCTGTCCATCGAAGGCATCGCGTAATGCCTCCTGAAGTTCCGGCTTCGCATGATCGTAAACCAGATAGCCTACGATATGGTCGGAGATCTCATTGCCAGAAAGGTCATAAATATAACTCACGACGCTGAAGGCTTTCTCATCCGTGATTTTATCGTCATAAAAATCCGTAGAGCTTAAGGCTTTCGTTTTGACGTTCTTTTCCAGCAGACGGGTGTAAAAATCGACGGGAGGAAGAAAGAAACTGGAAATATTACGCGCCATCTTCGATGAGTGATAATCAAACGCTTTAGCATCGGCGGGAGTGAACCAGTAAAAATAGCTTGCATCCTCGGCAATAACGTAGCGATGGGCATCGAAATTACCCGGATTAAGCGCGTTCACCCTGCCGCGAATAAACTCAGCGGCGGTATACATACACAACGCGTTTAACGTCGGCTCACGCGCTACCATCGCACCCGTTGCGGAATGAATGCGTTTGCTGTCGGCGTTAATTCCCCAGGCCTCCCCACGGGGAGTCAATTGCGACATCTGGCCGCACTGGCCAGCGCTTTTAATCTGCCGATAGCGTACGCCGGTCGCATCCGCGATCATTTCATTATCATTGAAGATATCGAGCATCCGCGTTTGCAGGCGGTTCATCCCTTCATTGACCGTCGCCAGTCGCTGCTCATAAATAATGAACAGGAAAAGCGACGTAAAAAGCAGCGTGATTAGCGCTGAAATAATAAGTGCCTGTCTGTTTCTTAAACTGTCCTGCACAATTTTCACCAAGGCACCCTGAGCATCAACACGCTGTTATCACTACGGTATTCGATTTCACCCACGCAGTACAGGTCAGAACGGTTAATCATCCCCTTCTATCAGATAACCCGCATGACGAATGGCAGTGCGGCAATCGCTCACGCCAGCGGCGTATCCGGCCTCAATTTCACACACCGGACTGGCGCTACAAGAGGGTAAGCGGATGGGCGTGGCGAGCGCTTTCTCCAGCGAGTCAATTTTGCGCATCGCTTCCAGTAACGATCGTGAGACCTGCAGATAAAACAGGCTGTTTTCACCCGTCGGTGACTGCTCAAGCGCCGCGATTTTTTGTTCCAGCAAAGACGGTGTTAATTTCATGATGCAATACTCACAGAGCGTGCCTGTTAGAAAAGATAGCAGTTCTGTTCGCGGCGCATAAAAAAAGCGGGCTAAAGGCGCCCGCTTTTATTTGTTGTGACTTTTTTTAGAAACGGTAACCCGCTGAGAACATAAACACCCACGGATCGAGGCGAATATCGTCATGCTGCTTAACACCACCCAGCTTGTAGTCCGCGGTGGTATCGATATCCATGTACCAGACTGACATGTTAATCAGCCAGTCACGGTTGATCAGATAGTCCATCCCGACCTGACCTGCTGCACCCCAGGAATCTTTAAGACTCAAATCGGAAACGCCGGTCTCTTTGCCATTCTTATTGACGTCAGTATTAAAGAAGGTCGTGTAGTTAACCCCAACACCGACATACGGACGCAGCTTGCTGCTGGAATCACCGAAATACCACTGCGCCATCAGGGTTGGCGGCAGGTGATGAACGGTGGCGATATCACCGGTCAACTGCGTGCCCACTTTATGGCGGAATGGCGTCGCCGCCAGCAGTTCAACACCGATATTTTCGGTCGCCATGTAAGTGAATGTCAGACCCAGCTGCGTGTCGTTACTGACGTTAAAGCCGCCTAAATGGCCTAAGGTGCCGTCCGCGCCTTCCGTCGGTCTTACCGTCGCCGAACCGGCGCGAATAAAGAACTCGCCAGCTTCATGCGCATAAACGCTGCCAGAGAGAAGAGTACTTACTGCCAATGCCGCCACTGTTAACTTTTTCATACCCGCTCCATCGTTATGGTTATAAATGCGTCACGAATATACCTACATTGGAGTAATAAGTGATCTAACCTGGATCACATTAGGCCGTGTAATTTAACATTTATTGATCCAGATTAAGTTAGAAGTAGCATTCAAAATCCTGGTTATTCCTGTTCAGATCAATTTTGCAATATTTACAAGGTGAAAGTATTTTCTTAATTTTTGTGGCGGCAACGTCATCACGCTGTGGATTTGTTGTTCAAATTACTCTGGCTTTACAAAGATATGCTTTTCCATACACCCCTTGATGCTGCCACTGCGCAGTTATCCAGGGTACAATTGACCGCTTAACAACACCTGCAGAACTCAAGGAGAGTGCATGTCTATCACGGCGCAGTCCGTATACCGTGACACCGGGAATTTTTTCCGTAATCAATTTTTAACCATCCTGCTGATCTCGCTGCTGTGCGCGTTCATCACGGTGGTATTAGGGCATGCCTTCTCACCCAGCGATGCGCAGATTGCGCAACTGAGTGAAGGGGATCATCTTGCGGGAAGCGTGGGTTTGTTCGAACTGGTGCAAAACATGACGCCGGAGCAGCAGCAGATCCTGTTGCGCGCCTCGGCAGCGTCCACCTTTTCAGGACTGATTGGTAATGCCGTCCTGGCCGGTGGCGTACTGCTGATGATTCAGTTAATTTCAGCGGGTCATCGCGTCAGCGCCCTGCGCGCGATCGGTGCCAGTGCGCCGATCCTGCCGCGTCTGTTCATCCTGATTTTACTGACCACCCTGCTGGTACAGCTCGGGATTATGCTGGTCGTGGTACCAGGCATCCTGTTGGCTATCCTGCTGGCGCTTGCGCCGATTATGCTGGTGCAGGATAAAATGGGTGTTTTCGCCGCAATGCGCAACAGTATGCGTCTGGCGTGGTCTAATATGCGACTGGTCGCCCCGGCGGTGATGGGCTGGCTGCTGGCAAAAACGCTACTGTTGCTGTTTGCCTCCAGCTTCGCCGCCCTTGACCCTAACGTTGGCGCCGTTATCGCGAATACGTTGAGCAATCTGATCTCCGCCATATTGCTCATCTACCTGTTCCGTCTGTATATGTTGATTCGCCAATAACCCTGTCTGCGTCGCCGGCAGAAATGCCCGACGCGTTTGATTACGGAATCGAAGAATGAAGCAGTTTCTTGATTTTTTACCGCTGGTGGTCTTCTTTGTTTTTTACAAAGTGTATGACATCTATGCGGCCACCTCGGCGCTCATTGTCGCAACGGCTATCGTGCTCATCTACAGTTGGGTCCGCTATCGCAAAGTTGAAAAAATGGCGCTGATCACCTTTGTTCTGGTAGCCGTGTTCGGCGGGTTGACCATCTTCTTCCATAACGATGAATTTATTAAATGGAAGGTGACGGTGATTTACGGCCTGTTTGCCGGTGCGCTTCTGGTTAGCCAGTGGATCATGAAAAAACCGCTGATCCAGCGCATGCTGGGTAAAGAACTGACGCTGCCGCAGCCGGTCTGGTCGAAGCTCAACCTCGCGTGGGCCATCTTCTTTATTCTGTGTGGGCTTGCCAATATCTACATCGCCTTCTGGCTGCCGCAAAATATCTGGGTGAACTTTAAGGTATTCGGCCTCACCGCGCTGACGCTGATCTTTACCCTGCTGAGTGGCGTCTATATCTATCGCCATCTCCCGCAAGAAGACAAATCGTAAACGCCCATCAGACCAGGCCTATGGGCCTGGTTTTGCTTTCTGCACAATCCCTGACGTACTTACCCGAAATTGCATGAATCATGAAGATATTATGGAGATTGCCTTCATAACATTGTAATGATAATAATTATCATTGATATTCCGTATCGCATTTTAAACAATATGGATGTCAGTTGATGAATACGATAACAAAAATTTCTCCACGCCCTCTGGCGCTTTTGATTGCCACAGCATTAAGCGGAAATGCATTCGCCGCAGACGACGTCATGAATGACGGTGAAACGATGGTCGTCCAGGCCACCGCCGAAGAAGCCCTCAAGCAGCAACCCGGCGTTTCTATTATCACCGCCAAAGACATTGAAAAATCCCCGCCGGTCAACGACCTCTCCGATATTATTCGCACCATGCCCGGTGTGAACCTGACGGGCAACAGCGCCAGCGGCAGTCGGGGAAATAACCGTCAGATTGATATTCGCGGCATGGGTCCGGAAAACACGCTGATCCTGATTGACGGCGTGCCGGTCACCTCGCGAAACTCAGTACGCTATAGCTGGCGCGGCGAGCGTGATACCCGTGGTGATACAAACTGGGTACCGGCGGAGATGGTCGAACGTATTGAAGTTCTGCGCGGCCCAGCAGCGGCACGTTACGGTTCCGGTGCGGCGGGTGGCGTCGTCAATATCATCACTAAACAGCCAACGAACGACTGGCATGGCTCGCTGTCTCTTTATACCAACCAGCCCGAGAACAGCAAAGAAGGTGCCACCAAACGTGCGAACTTCAATCTGAGCGGTCCGCTCATTGACGATGTTCTCACCATGCGTCTGTACGGCAACATCAACAAAACCGACGCCGATGCGGCGGATATTAATACTCAGCAAAATGGATCCTATGCCGCAGGGCGCGAAGGGGTACGCAATAAAGACATCAACGCCCTACTCTCCTGGAAACTGACGCCACAGCAAATTGTGGATTTCGACTACAGCTACAGCCGTCAGGGTAATATCTATGCCGGAGATACGCAGTACAGCAACAGCAACGTCAGTCCTGACGGGCTGGTCAGTACCCTCTACGGCGATGAAACCAACCGGATGTATCGTCAGTCGTGGGGACTGACGCATAACGGCATCTGGGACTGGGGACAGTCCAAATTCGGCGTCTACTACGAAAAAACCAACAATACCCGAATGCAGGAAGGCTCGACCGGTAGAGTGGAAGGGATGATCAATAACACCGAATACGCCACCAGCCGCCTGGAATCCTATCGTTCTTCCGGAGAACTCAACATCCCTGTCTTCTGGCTGGTTGATCAAACCCTGACGCTGGGTGCGGAGTGGAACCGTGACGAACTCAACGATCCGGCGTCTATGCAGGCCACCAGCGCATCCGGCGTGCAGATTGGCAATGTCTCCGGTGATGCCTCCAGTCGCAGCACCAAAAATAGCGCCACGCTCACCGGTATCTATCTGGAAGATAATATCGAAGCGCGGCCTGGCACGGATATTATTCCGGGGATCCGTTTTGACTATCACGATGAATTTGGCAGCAACTGGAGCCCCAGTCTGAATATGTCGCAGGAACTGGGCGATCTGTTCAAGCTGAAAGCCGGGATTGCGCGCGTCTTTAAAGCGCCAAACCTGTATCAGTCCAGCGAGGGATATTTGCTCTCCACGCGCGGCAACGGCTGTCCAAATACGATCGCCACCGGCAGTTGTTATCTGCTGGGCAATCCGGATCTGGACCCGGAAATCAGTATTAACAAAGAGATCGGTCTGGAATTTAATTACGCTGGCTGGGATGCGGGAATCACCTGGTTCCGTAACGACTATAAGAACAAGATTGTCGCCGGGACCGATATTATCGGTTACGCCTCCAACGGGAATAACATCCTGCAATGGGAAAATGGCGGCAAAGCGATTGTCGAAGGTCTGGAAGGTAACGTGGTGATCCCGCTGGTGCCGGAGACGTTAAGCTGGCGCACCAACGCGACGTATATGATCAAATCCGAGAACAAGGACACCGGTAACCCGCTCTCCGTGATCCCGAAATACACCATTAATACCCTGCTCGACTGGCAGGTGAACGACAAGCTCTCCACGCAGCTACAGTGGACGCAGTACGGTCGACAAAAACCGCGCGAGTATGCTGAAACGCGCAATGAGACGGGTGCCATGTCGGATAAGGAAATTGGTGCCTATGCGGTTGTCGGACTCGGCGCTAATTACCAGATGACGAAAAATCTTCGCCTGAACGCCGGGATCAGCAACCTGTTCGACAAGCAGATCTATCGTGAAAACGATGGCGCCTCAACCTATAACGAACCCGGACGCGCTTACTATGCGGGCGTAACGATGTCATTCTAATCACCCAAACGCCCGTCTCGCGGGCGTTTCCCCTCTGTTCTCCATGTTAAAATCATAGTAGCATCGCGGCTGGAATTTTTTTCTACAGTCGGTTTTACAATGACAACAACAATTCACGCCCCGCAGGGCGAACTGGTTTTACGCACACTGGCTATGCCTGCCGATACCAATGCCAACGGTGATATTTTTGGCGGCTGGCTGATGTCGCAGATGGATATTGGCGGTGCCATTCAGGCCAAAGAGATTGCCCATGGTCGCGTGGTGACCGTCCGCGTGGAAGGAATGAGCTTCCTGCGCCCGGTCGCCGTCGGCGACGTGGTGTGCTGCTACGCCCGTTGCGTGAAGCGCGGAACCACTTCCGTCAGCATCAATATTGAAGTCTGGGTGAAGAAAGTGGCGTCAGAGCCGATTGGCCAGCGCTACAAAGCGACAGAAGCGCTGTTTATCTACGTCGCGGTGGATCCGGACGGTAAACCCCGCCCGCTTCCGGCGCAATAATGACAAAAAAGCCTCCATTGTGGAGGCTTTTCTCTTAGCGCGTCACGATCACTCGATTTGCGTGGTGCCGTTCAGGCGGAAGACGATATTCACGACCAGCCCTGAACCCGGTTTACCGGCTTCATAGCGCCATCTGCGCATCGCATTCTTCACTTCACGTTCAAACATGTTGGCCGGTTGCGCTGATACGATTTGTACGTTGTCCACCCGGCCATCGGCCGTGACATCAAACTTCACTTTTACCCGCCCCTCAATGCGTAATGCCTGGGCGCGCGCCGGATACTGCGGCTGGTTACGCGTCAACGCCCGTGGACCTGCCGGAACACTCACCGTCGGCTTACTGGTTGCCGGCGCGGTGCTGGTGGCCGGACGCGAAGGCGCGGTGTTCTCAAACGGCGACGCCTGGCGCGGCTCGGCAGGTTTAACATCACGCTTCGGCTGCTCCTGCACCTTTTTCACCGGCTTCGGTTTTGGCTTGGGTTTAGGCTTCGGTTTCTCGATAACAATCGGCGCCTCTTTGGGCGGTTCGGGAATCGGCTCCGGCTCGGGTTCAGGCTCGACAATCGGTTCCGGCGGCGGCTGGACCGCCTGCGGTGGTTCCAGGTCGGCTGGCGAAACCATCGTTACGGAGATGGGCTGCGCAGGGGCAGGCAGTTCAATAACCTGATGTACCGAGGTATACAAGAGTCCCGCCACTAAAGCGCCATGAATGCCAACGGAGAGTAACGTCGGCCAGGGGAAGCGACGAGGTAAATCAAGGGTCATTGAAGTCATAATCGTTTCAGTTGAAAAACCAGGCCCCGATTTTAAATGCAAATAGCAATCATATTCAATAAGCCATCGCCATAAGCGCCATTTTTATCCTAAAAACTCCCTGACAATTGTACGGCCTTAACAAGGCTGTCATCTTTGCGTTGCAGTAAAGGGACCTTTCAAATAACGTATTTAGCACTTTTACCGAACAAGGAGCCCTATCCGTGCTTTATGTCATCTACGCGCAAGATAATCAGAACTCACTTGAAAAGCGTCTTTCCGTCCGCCCCGCGCATCTGGCACGACTACAGTTGCTTCACGACGAAGGACGTCTCCTGACTGCAGGCCCCATGCCAGCGGTAGATAGCAACGATCCCGGTGCGGCAGGTTTTACCGGCTCCACGGTGATTGCTGAATTTGACTCGCTGGAAGAGGCGAAATCCTGGGCCGAGGCTGACCCGTATGTTGCCGCCGGGGTTTACGCGCAGGTTTCGGTGAAACCCTTTAAGAAGACGTTCTGAAAGACGTGTTCATTGGGCACCGCATGCGGTGCCCTGTTCACTCAGAGGCTATGGATCGCAAACAGCAGCGAGTTACGTTGCTGGTTCAGGACACATTTTCTGATTGAGTGGATCCGCATATTCCGACGCGACTGTCCTTCAAGCCAACGCGCTTTACGGCGACTGGCCTGACGCAGCATCCGCCAGCGTCCCACTTCCGTTCTACTCCGCTTCATGATACCTACTCTTACAGTGCAAGAATGGGCATTATACCCCCCACAGACAGGCAGGCTAGCGCTTTTGCCGTGTTTTTATTTGCCAGATTTATCATGACGCGTAAACTCATAACAATACGCTTTCAAAAGGATTTTTAATCTATGACAACCTTCTACACGGTGGTGAGTTGGCTGGTCATTCTGGGCTACTGGGTGCTCATTGCCGGTGTAACATTACGTATTTTGATGAAACGTCGCGCGGTTCCTTCCGCGATGGCCTGGCTGCTGATCATTTATATTCTGCCGCTGGTCGGAATTATTGCTTATTTATCCTTCGGGGAACTGCATCTGGGCAAGCGTCGGGCAGAACGCGCTCGGGCAATGTGGCCATCCACCGCAAAGTGGCTGAACGATCTCAAAGCCTGCAAACATATCTTCGCCGAAGAGAACAGCAGCGTCGCCGCTTCGCTGTTCAAACTCTGTGAGCGTCGCCAGGGCATCGCGGGGGTTAAAGGCAACCAACTCCAGCTGCTCACCGATTCTGACGATGTGATGCAGGCGCTGATCCGCGATATTCAGTTGGCGCGACATAACATCGAAATGGTGTTCTATATCTGGCAACCCGGCGGAATGGCGGATCAGGTGGCGGAATCCCTGATGGCTGCCGCACGACGCGGGATCCATTGCCGACTGATGCTCGACTCTGCCGGTAGCGTCGCTTTCTTCCGCAGCCCCTGGGCGGCGATGATGCGCAATGCCGGTATCGAAGTGGTCGAAGCGCTGAAGGTTAATCTGTTCCGTGTGTTCCTGCGTCGCATGGACCTGCGGCAGCACCGCAAAATGGTGATGATTGATAACTATATTGCCTATACCGGCAGTATGAACATGGTGGATCCGCGCTTTTTCAAACAGGATGCGGGTGTCGGTCAGTGGGTGGATCTGATGGCGCGAATGGAAGGTCCGGTCGCTACCGCGATGGGCATCGTCTATTCCTGCGACTGGGAGATTGAAACCGGGAAACGGATCCTGCCTCCGCCGCCGGACGTCAACATAATGCCGTTCGAAGAGGCCAGCGGACACACGATTCATACCATCGCTTCCGGCCCTGGTTTTCCGGAAGATCTGATTCACCAGGCGCTGCTGACGGCGGCTTACTCGGCGCGTGAATATTTAATCATGACCACCCCCTACTTCGTGCCAAGCGACGATTTGCTGCATGCCATCTGTACGGCGGCGCAGCGCGGTGTGGACGTCAGTATTATTCTGCCGCGCAAGAATGATTCGCTCCTGGTTGGCTGGGCCAGCCGCGCCTTCTTTACCGAGCTGTTGGCGGCCGGGGTGAAAATCTATCAGTTTGAAGGCGGCCTGTTGCATACCAAGAGCGTACTGGTCGATGGTGAACTCAGTCTGGTCGGGACCGTGAATCTGGATATGCGCAGTCTGTGGTTGAATTTTGAGATCACGCTGGTCATTGATGACGTCGGATTCGGCGGCGATCTGGCTGCCGTGCAGGACGATTATATTTCCCGTTCTCGCCTGCTGGACGCGAGTTTGTGGGTAAAACGCCCACTCTGGCAGCGGATCACCGAGCGACTGTTTTACTTCTTCAGTCCGTTGCTGTAAAACGTGCCCAAGAGACGGTAAACAGGTAGTCATTATGGATATGGATCTGAACAATCGCCTGACTGAAGACGAAACGCTTGAGCAGGCTTACGATATTTTTCTCGAACTGGCGGCCGATAACCTCGACCCGGCGGACATTATTCTGTTCAACCTGCAGTTTGAGGAGCGCGGCGGCGCAGAGTTATTTGACCCGTCGGAAGACTGGCAGGATCACGTGGATTATGACCTGAACCCGGACTTCTTTGCCGAAGTGGTGATTGGTCTGGCGGACAGCGAAGACGGTGAGATCAACGATATTTTTGCCCGCGTGCTGCTGTGTCGCGAAAAAGATCACAAGCTCTGCCATATTCTCTGGCGCGAGTAATGACGAAAAGAAGAGCCGCCAGCGCGGCTCTTTTTATTTAGTCCGGCAATTTACTGCCGCAGTGGTTACAGAATTTCGCGCTATGCTCATGCAGGCTCTGCTGGCACTGCGGGCATTGGCGCTGTTGATTCCGCTTTTGAAACGCCATGCTCATGTGGGTGGTAATCAACCCGGTAGGAATGGCAATCACTGAATAACCAATCAAAATCAGGACTGACGCCACGATCCGCCCCAACGGCGTATGGGGCGTAATATCACCATACCCGACCGTCGTGACGGTCACAATCGCCCAGTAAACCGACGCATTCAGCGTGGTGAATCCATATTCCGGCCCTTCGATGAGATACATCAGCGTGCCGAAGATAATCATCAAAATGCCAATAAACGAATAAAACAGAATCAGCTGATGCCTGGCACTCAAAATCGCCCGCCAGAATACCCCTAACGAAGGCATAAAACGCAACAGCTTCAGGATCCGCAGGATACGAATGGCTCGCATGGCCCGCCAGGCAAAAACGTAATCGAGGCTGATTTCCGGCCACAGCCACATAACATACAAAGGCAGGATAGTGGCTAAATCAATTAATCCCCAGAAGCTGAAGACATATTTCGCCGGATTCGGCCAGCTCACTAAACGCAGAAAATATTCCAGCGTAAAGACCAGCGTGATGATCACTTCAAGCCAGACAAAAATATGCCATTCGTCATACGTCAGGTGATATTGCGTGCCAATGCCTGATTCAATAAAAATAACCAGAACGCTCAGCAACGCAAACAATGCACAAAATATCTCACCCTGTCGGCCAGAACGGGTATTCAGGTCGAACAAACGGTGATAAATCTGCCTGCGAAGCGATGACAAGGTAAACGACACGATAACCTCTGCGAAAAGAAGGGCTGACAGTTTGTCAGCCCTTGCGATTATAGCGGGTCTACTTTAAGGCAGGAAACCGCATGCCGGAAACTGCCTTCCAGTACCGGACGCGTTTTCGCACACTCCGGTCCGGCTATTGGGCAGCGGGTACGGAATACGCAGCCTGACGGCGGGTTAATCGGTGACGGTAACTCCCCTTCCAGTAGCTGAATCGTCTTGTTCTTTTCCAGATCGGGATCGGGAATCGGTACCGCCGACATCAGCGCTTTGGTGTAGGGATGCAGTGGATTGTGATAGACCTCATCATAGGTCCCCAGTTCTACGGCATGGCCCAGATACATCACCAGCACGCGGTCAGAGATGTGTTTGACAACCGCCAGGTCATGGGCGATGAAGATCAGCGACAGGCCCATTTCCCGCTGAAGCTGCTGCAAGAGGTTAACGACCTGCGCCTGAATTGACACGTCCAGTGCGGAGACCGGCTCATCGCAGATGATCAGCTTAGGCTCCAGAATCAACGCCCGGGCAATCCCGATACGCTGGCACTGGCCGCCCGAAAACTCATGCGGATAGCGGTTAATCAGGTTTGGCAGCAAGCCTACCTTCATCATCATCGCCTTCACCCGATCGCGCACTTCCTGACGCGGCAGTTTCGGATGATAGGTCCGCAGCGGTTCAGCGATGATTTCACCAATGGTCATGCGAGGATTCAGCGACGCCAGCGGATCCTGGAAAATCATCTGAATATCACTGCGCACGTCGCGCCATTCATCAGGTTTCATCCCCAGCAGGTCTTTACCCAACCATGCCACCCGACCATCGGTTGCTTTTACCAACCCGATAATGGCCCGGGCAAAGGTTGATTTCCCGCAGCCGGATTCGCCAACGACACCCAGCGTCTCCCCTTCATACAGTCGCAACGTGACGCCATCGACCGCCTTCAGCGTTTTCGAGGGCTGCCAGAACCATTGCTTGCCATCTTTAATGTCGAAATGCACTTTCAGATCGGCGATTTCCAGGAGGACTTTACGTTTTTCATCTACAGCGTTCATGCCAGATCCTCCACCGGTTTAAAGCAGGCGCGCAGGCGTCCTGGACTGAACTCTTCCAGCGGCGGAGTGGTGCTACAAATCTCCATCGCATGCGGACAGCGCGGCTGAAACGGACAGCCTTTCGGCAGACGCAGTAAGTTAGGCGGGTTCCCCGGAATAGTCAGCATCTCGTCACCTTCGCCATCCAGACGCGGCACCGCATTCAGCAGACCAATCGAATATGGATGAACGGGCTGATAAAAGACATCGCGGGCATTACCGTATTCCATAGTCCGCCCGGCATACATCACCAGCACTTTGTCGCAAATCCCGGCCACGACCCCGAGATCGTGGGTAATCATGATAATGGCGGTGTTGAATTCACGCTTCAGTTCATTGAGAAGCGTCATGATTTGCGCCTGAACGGTGACGTCCAGCGCGGTCGTCGGTTCGTCGGCAATCAGCAACTTCGGCCTGCACAGCAGCGCCATTGCGATCATCACGCGCTGACGCATACCGCCGGAAAACTCATGCGGGAACATCTTCATCCGCTTACGCGCTTCCGGCATCTTGACCGCGTCCAGCATTCTGACCGACTCTTCAAACGCCTCCGCTTTGCTCATGCTTTTATGCAGCATCAGCACTTCCATCAGTTGCTCCCCGACACGCATGTAGGGATTCAGCGAGGTCATTGGGTCCTGGAAAATCATCGAGATCTGTTCGGCGCGCAGCTTATTCAGTTCGCGCTCCGGCAGATTGAGGATCTCGCGGCCACTGAACGTCGCCGAACCGCCAATCCGGCCATTCGCGGCCAGCAGCCCCATCAACGCAAACGCGGTCTGTGATTTACCTGAACCAGACTCACCAACGATGCCGAGGGTTTCTCCGGCGCGCAGCGTAAAGTTTAAATCATTCACCGCGGTGACATCACCGTCCGGGGTACTGAACGTCACCCGAAGATCTTTTACGTCCAGCAGTGCGTTAGCCCTTTGCTGCGCGAACGGCACGCCTGCAGTTTCAATTACGCTCATGGCTGCACTCCTTAACGGTCTTTCGGGTCGAGGGCATCACGCAGGCCATCGCCAATAAAGTTAAAACAGAACAACGTCACCACCAGAAAAGCAGCCGGGAACAGCAGTAGCCACGGCGACACTTCCATCGAGTTGGCGCCATCGCTCAGCAACGCGCCCCAACTGCTCAGCGGCTCCTGCGTCCCCAGCCCCAGGAAGCTGAGGAAGGATTCGAACAGGATCATGCTTGGCACCAGCAAGGAGGCGTACACCACTACCACGCCCAGCACGTTAGGTACAATATGACGCAGTACAATGTTGCCAGTCGACACGCCGCCTACCTGCGCGGCTTCAATAAATTCTTTCCGCTTCAGACTCAGGGTCTGCCCACGCACAATACGCGCCATATCCAGCCAGGAGACCATCCCGATCGCCACAAAAATCAGCAGAATGTTTTGTCCGAAGAAGGTGACCAGCAGAATAACGAAGAACATAAACGGGAAGGAGTTGAGGATTTCCAGCAGGCGCATCATCACAGAGTCGATTTTGCCGCCCAGATAGCCTGAAAGCGAGCCGTACAGCGTCCCCACTACCACCGCCACCAGTGCGGCAGCGATGCCGACCATCAGTGAAATCCGCCCGCCAATCGCCACGCGCACCAGCAGGTCGCGCCCGGAGGAGTCGGTACCAAAATAGTGGCCAGACTCGGTATCCGGCGCGCTGGACATCATTCCCCAGTCGGTATCAAAGTAGGTGAACTGCGACAGCATCGGTGCCAGCGTCACGAACAGCGCAATCATCACCAGCACAATCAGACTGGCAACCGCCGCGCGGTTATGCATAAAACGACGGCGCGCATCCTGCCACAGGCTGCGCCCCTCGACCTCCAGCTTCTCACTGAAATTCTCCAGCGCTTCGCTGTTTTTCTTACCTAGCATCATCGCGAGCTCCAGTATCAGTAACGAATTTTCGGGTCGATGACGGCATAGAGCACGTCAACAATCGCATTAAAGACAATAGTCAATGTCCCCACGAGGATCGTCAGGCTGAGCACCAGCGAGTAATCGCGGTTCAACGCGCCGTTAACAAACAGCTGACCGATCCCCGGCAAACCATAGATTGTCTCAATAACCATTGAACCTGTGATAATCCCGACAAATGCCGGCCCCATATAAGAGAGCACCGGGAGTAACGCCGGTTTCAACGCATGGCGGAAAATGATACGGCGCATCGGCAGCCCTTTGGCTCGCGCGGTGCGGATGAAGTTTGAGTGCAGCACTTCAATCATCGAGCCACGGGTGATACGCGCAATACTGGCAATATAGGCCAGTGATAACGCCACCATCGGCAGGATCATAAATTTCAACGCCCCGCCATTCCAGCCGCCGCCCGGCAGCCATTTGAGGGTGATCGCGAATATCATGACCAGCAGAGGCGCAACCACAAAGCTCGGTATCACCACCCCGGTCATGGCCACCCCCATGACCGCATAGTCCCATCGCGTGTTTTGCTTCAACGCGGCAATCACGCCAGCGCTCACCCCGAGGATCACGGCCAGAAAAAAGGCGGCAAGGCCCAGTTTTGCCGATACCGGAAAACTCGAAGCGACCAGATCGTTAACCGTATAATCTTTGTATTTAAAAGAAGGACCGAAATCACCGTGCGCCAGCTGCTTCAGATAGCTGAAATACTGGGTCATGATGGGGTCGTTAAGATGGTATTTCGCTTCAATGTTTGCCAGAACTTCTGCCGGCAGCGCGCGTTCACCGGTGAAGGGACTTCCCGGCGCTAGACGCATCATAAAGAACGAAATGGTAATAAGAATAAACAGCGTCGGAATTGCTTCCAGACAGCGGCGTAGAATAAATTTCAACATTGCCCGTACCTTCTGGCGAGTGCCTTTACACCCCTTCACGCAGAACCGCTAATGAGAGGTGTTGAGAGTCGACGAAAAAAGACACTGTGGGGCAACGTCTGCTGCCCCACCCTTTGCCATTAATGCTTGATAATATACAAGTCTTTGACGTGGATATTATCCATCGGGTCTTTACCGGTATAACCACCCACCCACGGTTTCACCAGACGGGCGTTGACGTAGTAGAACACCGGCACGATCGCAGAATCTTTATCAAGCTGCTGCTCGGCTTTACCGTAAAGCTCAGTGCGCTGCTCTTCATTCGTTGCTTTCAGCGCATCGGCGAGGATCTTGTCAAACGCCGGGCTCTTATAATGCGTCGTGTTATTTGAGCTATCAGACAACACCATGTTCAGGAAGGAGGTCGGTTCGTTGTAATCCGCACACCAGGCCGCACGGGAGACATCATAGTTGCCCTGATGACGCGTATCGAGGAAGGTTTTCCACTCCTGGTTTTCCAGCTTGACGTTCACACCTAAGTTTTTCTTCCAGATGGACGCCGCGGCGATAGCCAGTTTTTTGTGCAGATCGGAGGTGTTATACAGCAGGTTGAAGGTCAACGGTTTATCAGCGGTATATCCGGCTTCGGCCAGTAATTTTTTCGCTTCTTCGTTACGTTTTTCCTGCGTCCAGCCAAACCATTCTGGTTCAGCCAGTTTTGCGCCGTCAGTATACGGAGGCGTGAAGCTGTATGCCGGCAGATCGCCCTGGTTTTTCACTTTATTAACGATAATATCGCGGTCCAGCGCCAGCTTAAGCGCGGTACGCACGCGAACATCCGTAAACGGTGCTTTCTGGTTATTGATTTCGTAATAGTAGGTGCACAGATACGGGTCAACGTGAACTTCGTTCGGGATCTCTTTTTTCAGCTTCTGGAACAGTTCAATCGGCATGTTGTTATAGGTCATGTCGATTTCACCGCTGCGGTAGCGGTTAACGTCTGTCACTTCTGACGCGATCGGCAGGTACGTCACCTGATTAATGACCGTTTTGGCGTTGTCCCAGTAATTAGGATTGCGTTCGAGCACGATATGCTCGTTAACGACCCAGTCTTTCAGCTTATACGCACCGTTGGTGATGATATTGGCTGGCTGAGTCCACTTCTCACCGTACTTTTCAACGGCAGCTTTAGGAACCGGGGAAACGGATGAGTGCACCAACAGTTTGTAGAAATATGGAACAGGCTCGCTGAGGGTCACTTCAAAGGTATTATCATCGATGGCTTTAACGCCAAGATCGGTTGGCGGTTTCTTGCCGGCAACGATGTCATCAATATTGACGATATGACCATACTGCAGATAACTGGCATACGGGGATGCGGTATTCGGATTCGCCAGACGCTGCCAGCTGTAAACAAAATCGTGGGCCGTCACCGGTGAGCCATCGGACCATTTTGCGTCTTTGCGCAGATGGAATGTCCAGACTTTAAAATCTTTATTTTCCCATTTCTCAGCCACGCCAGGAGACGGTTTACCGTCGACGTCACTGATGATTAACCCTTCAAACAGATCGCGGCTGATATTGGATTCCGGCACCCCTTCGATTTTATGCGGATCGAGGGACTGAACTTCCGAACCATTATTTCGCACCAGCGTCTGTTTTTCCGCCAGTTGAACACCTGCGGGGACGACGGCAGCCGTCGCCACATTTCCGGCGATGAGCGCAGTTAAAATTCCTGCCGCCACTAAACTTTTCTTCGTGTTGGTCATTGTGTTTGTACTCCCTCATTATAATTACTGGTTTTATCACCAGCCTGTTAATCCCCTTAGGGATCTCTGAGCAGCTCCGGAGACTTTCAGCTGTCAGGTCGTTTACTGCCTGCTATCACCGACTTTAATTATTCTGGCGATTCGTTTGATCACCTTACGTCGATTCGTTATACGCCTCCCCTGCCAGGGGCGCATGAATAGTGGCCAAACCGCTTTGTTGATATTTATTCTCATCAACGAGCAATCCGCTGCAATATGAACTGTCGGAAAGTAACAAAAGCATTAATTAACCGCCAATACAATTTACAGATTTGTTAAGCAATTCTCTTTTGGAGAAAAAATAGCGTTCCGGCGGAACGTTCCGAAACAGACAAAACAACGATAATTGCTTATTAATCATGCAATTATTGACAACTCATCAGCCTGAGACCGTTGAGCGCTGCAAAAGGCGAAAAAATGTACGAAAATTTAACAATTGGTTATTTTTTAGCACATTCCTCTGCAAGTTCATTGAATTAACTAATATCATCTCAATTATCCTTCAGCAAGCCCAGGATTGTGATGTGAGCAAAATAACAAAGCAAAGGCTCGTTACGGGATTAAAAGCACAATTAAATCAAGGGGCTTAATACAGGCAGAGGCATCAATGATTCCCGATGGACAGAACTGAAAGTAAAAAAGGTGACGAGACGGGAAGATAAAGACAGACGGAGCCGCGAACAGCTCCGTAGGTTATTTCATCTGAAAGCGAATTAGCTTAATAGCCCAGGAAATATGGTCTTAATACCTGTGACAATAAACTCAATGCCCAGCGCCATTAGGAGTAGGCCCATAATTCGGGTAATCACGTTAATGCCCGTCTGGCCCAGAACACGCACCAGCCACGGTGCCATGCGGAAAAGTCCCCAACAGCACAGGGCAAAAATCGCAATCGCCACAAAGAAGCCAAGCAGGTACATCACACTGTGATAACGCGTTCCCCACACAATGGTTGAACTGATCGCACCGGGGCCTGCCATCAGCGGCAGCGCCAGAGGAACCACGCCCACGCTTTCGCGGATCGCCGTTTCTGATTTTTCCTGCTTGTTCTGCTTATCCTCACCCAGTTTGCCGCTAATCATCGACATCGCAATGGTGACCACAAGGATCCCGCCGGCGATACGAAACGAATCAATCGAGATACCGAACAGTTGCAGAATGCCGTCGCCGAGGAATAACGAGGTCCACAGAATGATCGCTACGGACAGGTTGGCAGTGAGGTTCGTTTTGTTGCGCGCCGCCGCTGTCTGGTAGCTGGTCATACTGATGAAGACAGGAATAATCCCAACCGGGTTCACTAACGCGAACAACCCGATGAAAAATTTGAAATAAACAGGAAAATCAAACAGCGATTGGATCACGGTTAGCTCCGAAGCGTTAGCCGTATAAAGTAAGTTAAAATAACCGGGTAAAAACCGTGCTGAAGATACGCCTTTTCACAGCACATTTCACCAGGGCAAACGTAAAATTGCTACCATTCCTGAGTGTTATTAATATGTTTTAATTATGATAATTTAAGACCCATTCACCACTACAATTAAACAACACTTAGCGTTTAGGGCTAAAACGGCCTGCTGAAAGGTGTCAGCTTTGCTAAATCTTGATCCAGATCACGTAATCGCTACTCAGAAGTGAGTAACCTTGCTTACGCCACCTGGAAGTAACGCGTTAGAGTTAGATGACGCTGACGCATAAGCTCTTTTAGTAAATCAGAGCCAACTGAACGTTAAGTAACCAATTGATTTTCTGGCTGTTATACAAACTAACGCCCGCTGTCTATACTCACGTATCGAGCAGATGATTTACTAAAAAAGTTTAACATTATCAGGAGAGCATTATGGCTGTTACTAATGTCGCTGAACTTAACGCACTCGTCGAGCGCGTCAAAAAAGCCCAGCGTGAATATGCCAGTTTCACTCAAGAACAAGTTGATAAAATCTTCCGCGCCGCCGCTCTGGCTGCCGCAGATGCTCGAATTCCTCTCGCGAAGATGGCCGTTGCCGAATCCGGCATGGGTATCGTCGAAGATAAAGTGATTAAAAACCACTTTGCTTCTGAGTACATCTATAACGCTTACAAAGATGAAAAAACCTGCGGCGTGCTGTCTGAAGACGACACCTTCGGGACCATCACCATTGCTGAACCAATCGGTATCATCTGCGGTATCGTACCAACCACTAACCCAACCTCTACGGCAATCTTTAAGTCTCTGATTAGCCTGAAAACCCGTAACGCGATCATCTTCTCTCCGCACCCTCGTGCAAAAGATGCAACCAACAAAGCGGCTGATATTGTGCTGCAGGCTGCTATCGCTGCCGGTGCACCGAAAGACCTGATTGGCTGGATCGATCAACCATCCGTTGAACTGTCTAACGCGCTGATGCACCACCCGGATATCAACCTGATTCTGGCGACCGGTGGTCCGGGCATGGTTAAAGCTGCATACAGCTCCGGTAAACCCGCAATCGGCGTGGGCGCAGGTAACACCCCGGTGGTTATCGATGAAACCGCTGATATCAAACGTGCTGTCGCCTCTGTACTGATGTCAAAAACCTTCGACAACGGCGTTATCTGTGCTTCTGAACAGTCTGTTGTTGTGGTTGATTCCGTTTACGATGCCGTTCGCGAACGTTTCGCCAGCCACGGCGGCTACATGCTGCAGGGTAAAGAGCTGAAAGCCGTTCAGGACGTGATCCTGAAAAATGGCGCGCTGAACGCCGCTATCGTGGGTCAGCCTGCGTACAAAATCGCTGAACTGGCAGGCTTCACGGTGCCAGAAACCACTAAGATTCTGATCGGTGAAGTGAAAGTGGTTGATGAGAGCGAACCGTTCGCTCACGAAAAACTGTCCCCGACGTTGGCGATGTACCGTGCGAAAGATTTTGAAGACGCGGTCATTAAAGCGGAGAAACTGGTGGCGATGGGCGGTATCGGTCATACCTCTTGCCTGTACACCGACCAGGACAACCAGCCGGAGCGCGTGGCTTACTTCGGTCAGATGATGAAAACCGCACGTATCCTGATCAACACCCCGGCATCTCAGGGTGGTATCGGTGACCTGTATAACTTCAAACTCGCACCTTCCCTGACTCTGGGTTGTGGTTCCTGGGGTGGTAACTCCATCTCTGAAAACGTTGGTCCGAAACACCTGATCAACAAGAAAACCGTTGCTAAGCGAGCTGAAAACATGTTGTGGCACAAACTTCCGAAATCTATCTACTTCCGCCGTGGCTCACTGCCAATCGCGCTGGATGAAGTGATTACTGATGGCCACAAACGTGCGCTCATCGTGACTGACCGCTTCCTGTTCAACAACGGTTATGCAGACCAGATCACCTCTGTGCTGAAAGCGGCTGGCGTTGAAACTGAAGTGTTCTTTGAAGTGGAAGCGGACCCGACCCTCTCTGTTGTCCGTAAGGGTGCAGAGCTGGCAAATTCCTTCAAACCTGACGTGATCATCGCGCTGGGTGGCGGTTCCCCGATGGACGCCGCGAAAATCATGTGGGTGATGTACGAACATCCGGAAACTCACTTCGAAGAACTGGCGCTGCGCTTTATGGATATCCGTAAACGTATCTACAAGTTCCCGAAAATGGGTGTCAAAGCGAAAATGGTTGCGGTCACCACCACATCTGGTACCGGTTCTGAAGTGACTCCGTTTGCGGTTGTTACCGACGATGCGACCGGTCAGAAATACCCGCTGGCTGACTATGCCCTGACCCCGGATATGGCGATTGTCGATGCTAACCTGGTCATGGACATGCCGAAGTCCCTGTGTGCCTTCGGTGGTCTGGATGCCGTCACTCACGCCCTGGAAGCTTACGTTTCCGTACTGGCTTCTGAGTTCTCTGACGGTCAGGCACTGCAAGCGCTGAAACTGCTGAAAGAAAACCTGCCGGCGTCTTACAACGAAGGGTCTAAAAACCCGGTCGCCCGTGAACGTGTTCACAGTGCAGCCACTATCGCCGGTATCGCGTTTGCGAACGCCTTCCTCGGCGTGTGTCACTCCATGGCGCACAAACTGGGCTCGCAGTTCCACATTCCGCACGGTCTGGCGAACGCCCTGTTGATCAGCAACGTTATTCGCTACAACGCGAACGACAACCCGACCAAGCAGACTGCTTTCAGCCAGTATGACCGTCCGCAGGCACGCCGTCGTTATGCTGAAATCGCAGACCATCTGGGTCTGAGCGCACCGGGCGACCGTACTGCTGCGAAGATCGAGAAACTGCTGGTATGGCTGGAAAGCCTGAAAGCTGAACTGGGTATTCCGAAGTCAATCCGTGAAGCAGGCGTTCAGGAAGCTGACTTCCTGGCTCACGTAGACAAGCTGTCTGAAGATGCATTCGATGACCAGTGCACCGGCGCTAACCCGCGCTACCCACTGATCTCCGAACTGAAACAGATCCTGCTGGATACCTTCTACGGTCGTGAGTTCTCTGAAGGGACCCCGGCGGCGAAAGACGTTGCCGCTGCACCGAAAGCAGAGAAAAAAGCGAAGAAATCTGCGTAATTCTCGCTAAACCGTTACCACGTAAAAGCGGCCTCTGATGAGGCCGCTTTTTTTGTCTTCGAAATCCGTCTCTGCGGCTCTGTAAACGGTTCAGCGCGTCGCTAACCGTTTATCAGGAGAGAGACTAGTCGTGGCTATGGCGTTCCTGTATCGCTGTCAGAGAGCCCTCCTCCAGCGCTTCCTTATAATGCTTACGGCAGACCGAGACATACCGCTCGTTGCCGCCAATAACCACCTGCTCGCCTTCATTATAGGGTCTGCCAGCCTGATCAAGACGCAACACCATACTTGCTTTACGCCCGCAGAAGCAGATCGTTTTTAATTCCACCAGCTTATCTGACCACGCCAACAGGTATTGGCTGCCCACAAACAGCTCACCGCGAAAATCGGTACGTAATCCGTAGCACAACACCGGAATATCCAGTTGATCAACAACTTCCGATAATTCATAAACCTGCTGCCGGGTTAAAAACTGACATTCATCCACCAGCACGCAATGAATAGGTTGTTGCGCATTATCGGCTGCAATCTCTTCATACAACGATGAATTCTGGTTAAACAATTTGGCGGGGGAAGACAACCCGATACGCGAACTCACTTTCCCCGCGCCATAACGATCGTCTATTTCCGCGGTATATACGACAGTACGCATCCCGCGTTCCTGGTAATTGTATGAAGATTGCAGTAAGGCAGTCGACTTACCTGCATTCATTGCTGAATAGTAGAAATATAGCTGTGCCATCGGCCACAGACCCTCACCAAAGTGAAATAAAGACGGGGCGCAGTGTAGCATAATTTCAATCGTTATCGGTGCCTGGTTCTGCTCCTGTTGGCTATATCTTTCGCCTCACCCTCCCGGCGCGAGAAAAATCTGTAGGGCCGAATGTACGGAAAATACGAATTAACAATTGAACAAACAACGCGCGACAGATCCCATTCTTGTCGTAATGTGCGTTTGATATTCATCAACGCTGCTTATCAACGCCGACCTAATGGAAACCCTGAACTTATTGTTACTGTTCTACATAACTGTTGCGAAGTAATAGACAGTGCCCATCAACAAAACTAATACAAAAGGTTGAAATCACTACAATGAACGTCTATTTCATCATGTGAAAATGTGACCTGAATCCGGATGTTCTCGACTGAAAAAAGGAGTAACCGCTCAGCCAATAAGCCCTTTTTTGTGCGTTCCTTCAAGAAAAATTTAAGTTCGGATATTTATAGCAGGCAAAAAATAAAGGGCAATTTTGAATTCCTTACATTCCTGGCTATTGCACATCTGAATTTAACGCTCTATTATTAGCTCAACAAACCACCCCAATATAAGTTTGAGATTACTACAATGAGCGAAGCACTTAAAATTCTGAACAACATCCGTACTCTTCGTGCGCAGGCAAGAGAATGTACCCTTGAGACGCTGGAAGAAATGCTGGAAAAATTAGAAGTTGTTGTTAACGAACGTCGTGAAGAAGAAAGCGCGGCAGCCGCTGAAGTTGAAGAGCGTACTCGTAAACTGCAACAATATCGTGAAATGCTGATTGCTGACGGTATTGATCCGAATGAACTGCTGAATAGCATGGCGGCGGTTAAATCCGGCACCAAAGCTAAACGTGCAGCGCGTCCGGCTAAATATAGCTACGTTGACGAAAACGGTGAAACTAAAACCTGGACTGGTCAGGGTCGTACTCCGGCAGTGATCAAGAAAGCAATGGAAGAGCAAGGTAAACAACTGGACGATTTCCTGATCAAGGAATAATCTGTAACTACCCTGCTTAAAATCCCGCGTTCTGCGGGATTTTTTATGCCTGCAATCTGCCGATTTTTCATAAAGCGTTGGTATAAAAAAACGGCGCTGGATGTCAGCGCCGTCTCAGTTCGTTAATTATAACGTCTGGTTACTTTTTAATACCCATCTCTTCTTCGAGCCAGGCCTTAAATTCGCTACCAAGCGAATTATGTCGAATGCCATATTCCACAAACGCCTGCATATAACCTAATTTATTGCCGCAGTCGTGGCTCTTCCCTTTCATATGATAGGCTTCAACCGTCTCTTTTTCGATCAGCATGTCAATCGCGTCAGTCAACTGAATTTCGTCACCCGCGCCTGGAGGGGTTTTCGCCAGCAGAGGCCAGATATCCGCGCTCAGCACGTAGCGGCCAACAATCGCCAGGTTTGACGGGGCGACATCGGCTTTTGGTTTCTCAACAACGCCCACCATTGGCACGCTTTCACCCGGTGCCAGCGGTACGCCTTTACAGTCAACCACACCGTATGCGGTCACATCCGCGACCGGTTCAACCATAATCTGGCTATTTCCGGTTTCATCAAATCGACGGATCATTTCAGCCAGATTATCCTGGGATAAATCGGACTCAAACTCATCAAGAATAACGTCAGGCAAAATAACCGCGACAGGCTCATTACCGACAACCGGATGGGCGCACAATACCGCATGGCCCAGGCCTTTTGCCAGACCCTGACGAACCTGCATTATCGTGACGTGCGGCGGACAAATAGACTGTACTTCTTCGAGTAACTGGCGCTTAACGCGTTTTTCCAGCATCGCTTCCAGTTCAAAACTGGTATCAAAGTGGTTTTCGATCGAATTTTTCGAGGAGTGTGTCACCAGTACAATTTCGGTGATGCCCGCGGCAATACACTCGTTTACGACATACTGAATTAATGGCTTATCAACCAGCGGCAACATCTCTTTCGGGATCGCTTTCGTCGCCGGTAACATCCTGGTTCCTAATCCCGCTACCGGGATAACGGCTTTTTTGACTTTCGTGTTAATGGCAGCCATTTAAATTCTCCTGGACTGTTCATGTATTGAACGTGTTCATCAATCTGTATCGCATCGAGTATATCAGGACTGACACAAGCCTCAGGTCCGAAAAGGATGCGTGTTCGTATAATTAAGATAAATACGTATAAGACTGGCGCAGATAGTAACACCCGCAGAGAAAGGCAGATACGGCAATTTGCATCCGCCCTCCCGATTGTTCATTCCGCAGACAACATAAGACGCAACCGACCTCCCGCCCCCCAAATTTGGCACTGCCAGGCGTCACAGCGTTGGCTAATTTGGTTAAGGTAGGTATTACCCAATGTTCCCAGTGGAACGCCGTTACTGATCTGCACATTATGCGATCCGGTATTTAATGTCGCATTGAGTCCGGCAGAAACCAGAATCAGATTTTTAAGCTCACTGTGATAATAACCGACCAATAGCGGAAACTGTCCGGGTAAATTGGCCTGGCGAAGCAGATGGTTGACCTGTTTCAATAATGCCCCCAGTTCCGGCAGACGCTGATTCTGATGCGCGAGTTGATCCTGTAACAGGCCATTAAATAACGCCCGCAGGAGTAACGCCGCCAGCACACCGTTGTCGCCAGCCCGGGTAACGTCCAGACAATAAAATGCGAGATCGTTATCCGAAAGCGGTGCGATATCCAGCACCAGTCCAGGTTTATCCGCCGAAACCAGCTGTCGGTAATTGACCCGGCAATGCGAAATAATCTGCTGCACCGGAGGCTGAAGTTCCTGAAGCAATTTGGCGGCAGCGGCAGGATTGTCCACCATCGCATCCCAGTCGCGAAACAGACGCTCTTCTTCTTCAACCCGGGAATTAAACATATTCGGGTACAGGCAGGCAAACACGGTTTCCCGCAGTCGGGTCAGATCTTTCACCGGCTTCAGCAGGACGTCATCTACGCCAAGACGTAAGGCTTTGGCAATATCCGCCATATTTTCTGTCGCCGAGATCACCAGAATCGGCGTCTGGTCACCGCGATTACGCAAATGCTCCACCAGACTGAGGCCGTTCATTCTTGGCATCGCAAGATCGCAAATCATGAGATCGGGCGTGAAATCAGCTAAACGCTCCAGTGCTTCTATGCCATCGCCCGCCAGTGCTGTTGTCGCTCCCAATGAGGAAAACCACGAATCCAGAAGCGAGCGGAAAACCGGCTCGTCCTCAACGATTAGAATCTGTTTTCCGACCAATGGCTGCGTCATGTTCTCTCCCCTGACTGGCTTTACTCAATAGTGGCATGCTATTGCCACACACGCCTGTCAGAATATGCTTAAGTGTAGTTAAAAATGGTGCGTCAAACGCCGGCACGCACCAGAGGCAAAAGCTCGTCCATCTTTTTCTCTACCGCTAATCGCCCTGCTTCTATGGCAGAGCTGGCGCGATGAAAATCCAGGGTGGAGATTTGTGGACAGAACGGTTGGATTAAGATATCCGGCGGGTCGCCCGCCATGCGATTACGCTTCAGGCGATTTTCCAGCACCTGAATCGAGGTGGTCATGATTTCCATCGCGGTAGGCGCCGTCACCACGCGGCGCGCGGTGATATTGCCCAGCCGTTCTTTCAGGCGCGCATGCCAGGAAAGTCCGTCATCGCTCCCCTCCGGACCGTCATCGCTGACGTTCAACGACAACAGATCCTGCTGCATCAGATGTGCGTCGTGTTGCAGATCGACGGCAATCACAATATCCGCACCTAGCGCGCGGGTCAGTGAGACAGGAACCGGGTTAACAACGCCGCCATCCACCAGCCAGTAGCCATTGTGGGCAACGGGAGACATCAGGCCGGGAATACTGCAGGAGGCGCGAACGGCAAGATGGAGATCGCCCTCCGTAAACCATAGTTCACGCCCCGTACTGAGATTGGTCGCCACCGTCGCAAACCGACGGCTGCACTGTTCAATTTCAGCCACGGGCATGACGTTGCGATATTGATTAAAGACGCGCTCGCCGCGCAACAGTCCGCCCCGACGCCAGGAAAGATCCATCAGGCGCAGGACATCCCAATAGCTGAACGAGCAGACCCACTCTTCAAGCGCGGGCAATTTATTACAGGCGTAGGCGGCACCAACCAGCGAACCGATGGAGCACCCAGCGACGATATCAACATCAATGCCCATGTGTTTGAGAGCTTTGATGACACCAATATGGGACCAGCCTCGCGCAGCACCTGAGCCTAGCGCCAGACCTATTTTCATTTTTCTCATTTGACCGACAAACTTCCCCTGGCTTACGGGCGTAGCAACATCTCCAACGCTCAGTTAACATAGTGCTACCCAGGCTTTTTTATACGCCGTTTTTTTATCAGGGAGTTTTTTGTGTCTCAGCTTTGTCCCTGTGGTAGCGCAGTCGAGTATAGCCTATGTTGCCAGCGATATCTGTCTGGCGAGCAAGTCGCACCCGATCCATCGCACCTCATGCGTTCGCGCTACTGCGCTTTTGTGATGAAAGACGCAGATTATTTGATCAGAACCTGGCATTCGGCCTGTCACGCGGCCCGTTTCCGGGATGAGATCAGTGCCGGATTTGCCACAACCGAATGGCTGGGGCTGACCGTTTTCGAACACACCGTGTCTGAAGCGGACAACACCGGCTACGTCAGTTTTGTCGCCCGGTTTCGCGAACACGGAAAACCGGGGGCGATCATTGAACGTTCTCGTTTTTTAAAAGAAAACAGTCAGTGGTACTATATCGATGGTACACGCCCGCAATTTGGACGCAACGACCCCTGCCCTTGTGGCTCAGGTAAAAAATTTAAAAAATGCTGCGGCTAGTCAACTGCCCGACAGTATTCACTCAGCAAACATCATCAACAGGATTACCGCTGCAATGCATTCTTTACAACGAAAAGTGCTTCGTACCATCTGCCCTGACCAGAAGGGGCTTATCGCGCGCATTACGAATATTTGCTACAAGCATGAACTGAATATCGTGCAGAACAATGAGTTTGTAGACCACCGCACCGGTCGTTTTTTCATGCGTACCGAGCTGGAAGGCATTTTTAACGACTCCACGCTGCTGGCCGATCTGGACAGCGCCTTACCGGAAGGCTCCATTCGCGAGTTGAATCCTGCCGGGCGTCGTCGCGTGGTGATTCTGGTCACCAAAGAGGCGCATTGTCTGGGCGATCTGTTAATGAAAGCCAACTATGGCGGTCTGGATGTGGATATCGCCGCCGTAATTGGTAATCACGAAACGCTGCGTTCGCTGGTCGAGCGTTTTGAAATTCCTTTCGAACTGGTCAGTCACGAAGGCTTAACCCGCGAAGAGCACGATCAGAAGATGGCGGACGCGATTGACGCGCACCAACCGGATTACGTGGTGCTGGCGAAATATATGCGTGTGCTGACACCGGAATTTGTAGCGCGCTTCCCGAACCAGATTATTAATATTCACCACTCGTTCCTGCCGGCGTTCATCGGCGCCCGCCCATACCACCAGGCTTATGAGCGCGGGGTGAAGATCATCGGCGCGACGGCGCACTACGTGAATGACAATCTGGACGAAGGTCCGATCATCATGCAGGACGTCATTCATGTGGATCACACCTACACGGCGGAAGACATGATGCGCGCCGGGCGCGACGTCGAAAAGAACGTTCTGAGCCGCGCGTTGTATCAGGTGCTTGCCCAGCGCGTGTTTGTGTACGGCAACCGGACGATTATTCTTTAATCGACTGAGAAATGAATTGGTTACCTTTACGCCTTTGCGGGTAAAAATCAGACAACCAGTTTATTTTTCTCACCGGAATGCTTTACAGGGGCGCATCATTTGATATGATGCGCCCCGCTTCCCGAAATGGAAGCAGGCCAGTAAAACGCATTACCCCGTGGTGGGGTTCCCGAGCGATCATAAGGGAGCTGACTGCAAATCTGCCGTCATCGACTTCAAAGGTTCGACTCGAGCGATAGCGAGAGAACGTTGCCAACGGCAACGGCCCGAAGGGTGAGGAGCTTTAGCTCCGAGTAATCCTTCCCTGTTATCGAATGCACGCAATATTTTTACCCCGTGGTGGGGTTCCCGAGCGGCCAAAGGGAGCAGACTGTAAATCTGCCGTCATCGACTTCGAAGGTTCGAATCCTTCCCCCACCACCATTATTCACTACAGAGATGTAGTTAACTCGATGAGCAATGCAAAAGTTTGCGCTTGTCGGGGAAGGGTAAGAACCTTCGATTAAGGTTCGGCTCGAGCGAAAGCGAGAGAACGTTGCCAACGGCAACGGCCCGAAGGGTGAGGAGCGAAGCGACGAATAATCCTTCCCCCACCACCATTCACGCTGTGAGTTCTGACACAATATTTACCCCTGGTGGGGTTCCCGAGCGGCCAAAGGGAGCAGACTGTAAATCTGCCGTCATCGACTTCGAAGGTTCGAATCCTTCCCCCACCACCATCCTCTTCTGCTGCACCTTAGCCAAATCAATCCATATTGCCCTGTATTCTGCCCATGTGGGGAAGGATGAGAAGCGTCGATTAAGGTTCGATTCGAGCGTAGCGAGAACGCGTTGCCGCAGGCAACGACCCGAAGGGCGAGGCGCAACGCGGCGAGTAATCCTTCCCCCACCACCATCCTCTTCTGCTGCACCTTAGCCAAATCAATCCATATTGCCCTGTATTCTGCCCATGTGGGGAAGGATGAGAAGCGTCGATTAAGGTTCGATTCGAGCGTAAGCCTGTTGCCCGGTGGCGCTCCGCTTGCCGGGCCTACAAATAGCCATGCAGACAGCCCGCGATCGTAGGCCGGGTAAGGCATCGCCGCCCCCCGGCAAAACGCTACATCGGTGGCAATCTGCGCTTCACCGGCGAGCTTTTCACGATCGATGTATTACACTGCGCATGCTCGGAAAGTCCATCAAGCAGCGTATCGAGTTGTTCGATGGTGCGCACCACCAGCCGGATAACGAAACAATCCTCGCCGGTCACTTTGTCGCTTTCAATACATTCGGGCATCGCCTGAATGTATTTATCTACTTTATGAAGCAACCCCGGTAATGGTCGAACCCGTACCAGCGCCTGCAAGGTATACCCCAGCGCCGTCAGGTTCACCTGCGCGCCATACCCCTGAATGACGCCGCGCTCCTCCAGGCGTTTCACTCGCTCAGCGGTGCTCGGTGAAGTTAACCCTACCTTGCCACTCAGAACCTTTAACGACATCCGCGCATCTTCTACCAGACACGCCACGATCCGTCGGTCGATTTCATCAATAAGGTCATTCATCGATTTTTCCTAAGAATAAAAAGTTATTCACGATTTTCACCTTATATCAGCGCTGTAAAAGCGAACACCCTTTTTCGAAAATAGAGCCTTCAATCAGGAGGTGTGTGATGCGTGAACTTCAGCAAGGCGTCTGGCAAATGAGCCTGGCAATGGTAATTTCCGGTTCAATCGGCGCGTTTGTGTTACTTTCCGGCCTGCCGGTTACTGACGTGGTTTTCTGGCGCTGCCTGATTGGGGCTATCGCGCTGTTTCTCTTTATCCGTATCAGCAAACAACCGTTTAGCCCGCTGACCAACGTCACGCTGGGGCTGGCAATCCTGGGCGGCATCGCGCTGGTCGTAAACTGGTTGCTGTTGTTTGCCGCCTATGCGCGCATCTCGATCGGCCTGTCGACCGTAGTGTATAACACCCAGCCTTTTATGCTGGTGATGATGGGAATGCTGATGGGTGAGCGAGTCAGTGCGGTGAAATGGGGCTGGCTGTTCCTCGCCTTTGGTGGCGTGGTCATTTTATTATCGGGTGAACTAACCGGAGGCCATTCCGCGGCCTGGTTAACCGGCGTGGCCCTCGCACTCGGCGCCGCCTTCTTTTACGCTCTGACGGCGATCATTACCCGCAGACTAAAAAGCATCGCGCCACAGCATATTGCCTTTATTCAGGTGCTGACGGGGGTGATCATGCTCTTGCCGCTGGCCCAGTTCCCGGCGCTTTCCAGCGCATACCCGTGGGGTATCTTGCTGACGCTGGGGATTGTTCACACCGGCATCATGTACCAGTTGTTGTACAGCGCCATTCAGAAATTGCTCACGCCGATTACCGGTTCGTTATCCTTTATTTATCCGGTGGTGGCGATCGTCGTCGATAACGTGGTGTTTGGTCATTCGCTTAACGCGACACAACTGGCCGGTGGCGCGTTAATTCTGTTTGCGGCGGCAGGCAATAACCTCGGCTGGGGCGAAAAAAAACCCCGCGAATGCGAGGTTTCTGGGAAAGCCACCCATCAGTGACGGGCGCGAACAATCTGGTATTTGCGCGTCAGGTACTCGACCGGCGCGCTCCAGATGTGTACCAGGCGGGAGAACGGGAACAGCAGGAACAGCGTCATCCCCAGCACCAGATGCAGACGGAAGATAAACGCCACACCCTCCAGATGCGCAGATGCGCCACCGTGGAAGGTCACCACAGACTGCGCCCACCCCACCAGTTTCATCATTTCGCTGCCGTCCATATGCTGGGCGGAGAACGGAATGGTCGACAGTCCCAGCGCGCACTGGATCACCAGCAGCGAAAGGATCAGGATATCGGCGCCGGTGGTCGTCGCCCGCACGCGTGGGCTAAACAGACGACGCTTGAGCAACAGCACGCCGCCGACGAGGCACATCAGACCCGCCGCACCGCCGCCGATCATCGCCATCTTCTGCTTCACGTCAATGGGCAGCCAGGCTTCATACATCCAGTGCGGCGTCAGCATGCCGAGGAAGTGGCCGGCGAAGATCCCCAGAATCCCGAAGTGGAACAGGTTTGATGCCATGTTCATCCCCTTGCGATCCAGCATCTGGCTGGACGCGGCGCGCCAGGTGTACTGACCGTAGTCATAACGCAGCCAGCTACCAATCAGAAATACGGACCCGGCGATGTATGGATAGATGTCAAAGAAGAACATATTCAGGAAGTGCATTATTGCTGTCCTCCGGTGGTGATATTCAGATATTGCGGCGCAACGGCGCCAGCAAAACGACGCTGGTGAGCGGAGATTTCAGACTCGCCGCAGCCCTGATCGGCAAAGAATTTCACCTGCTCTTCTTCCCAGACCGCATCAAGTGCTTGCGGCGTATCGTCGCGAACTTCATCCGCAATTTTTTCGGCGACTTTGTCACTGTCGATCGCCGCATTCGCCAGCTTCAGCAGCAGATCGAACAGCACCGCATAGCGGCTTTCACGCTGTTGCAGACGCGCGCTCAGCAGCGCCAGAATCGGGGCGATATCCTGCAACCCGCCCAACGCCTCGCTCTTCGGCAACTGAGCCAGGTATTCCAGGTACAGCGGCAGATGGTCTGGCAATTCGCGACTGTCGAGCTGTAAACCGTGCTGCTCATACTGCGCCATCAGGTCAACCATCGCCTGACCACGATCGCGGGACTCACCGTGGACATGTTCGAACAACAGCAGCGAGGTTGCCCGACCGCGGTCAAACAGTTCGCTGTAGTTGGCCTGCACATCCAGCATCTCCTGCGCGGTTAAATCACGCAGGAAAACGCTGAGCGTATGCGCATCCTCTTTATCAAGATTTTCAGATGACGCGAGTGCATCGTACAGTTCCTGCTGATGCTGCCACAGGGCAGCATCCGGGTACTCGAGCAGACGCGAAACAATGACGAGTTCAATCATTGGTGCGGCTCCGTTTTGCTGGTCACATCGATGGCGTCAATGCGGCGGCTGTTGAACAGGTTGAATTTGGTGTCAGAACCGTGGCAACCGTCGCCGAAGGTAAAGCCACAACCACTTTTCTCCGGGAACGCATCACGTGCCAGTTCACGATGGCTGCTCGGCACCACAAAGCGATCTTCGTAGTTGGCAATCGCCAGGTAGCGGTACATTTCCTGCGCCTGCGCTTCGCTTAAACCCACCTCTTCCAGCGCGCGGGTATCCACTTTACCGTCAACGGTTTCCGCACGTTTGTAGTGACGCATCGCCAGCATACGTTTTAGCGCCAGCAGTACCGGCTGGGTATCGCCTGCGGTGAGCAGGTTAGCAAGGTACTGAACCGGAATACGCAGGCTGTCGACGTCCGGCAGAATGCCGTTGCTACCCAGTTCGCCCGCATCCGCCGCCGACTGAATCGGGGACAGAGGCGGCACATACCACACCATCGGCAGCGTGCGATATTCCGGATGCAGCGGCAGCGCCAGCTTCCAGTCCATCGCCATTTTATAAACCGGCGACTGCTGTGCGGCATCAATCACGCTCAGCGGAATGCCGTCTTTCAGCGCCTGTTCGATGACCGCCGGGTCGTTCGGATCGAGGAACACATCCAGTTGGCGTTGATACAGATCTTTTTCGTGCTCGGTGCTCGCCGCACTCTCAATCGCGTCTGCGTCATACAGCAGTACGCCAAGGTAACGAATACGGCCTACGCAGGTCTCGGAACAGACGGTCGGCTGACCGGCTTCGATGCGCGGGTAGCAGAAGATGCACTTCTCGGACTTCCCGCTCTTCCAGTTGAAGTAGATCTTTTTGTACGGACAGCCGGTGATACACATCCGCCAGCCGCGGCACTTATCCTGGTCGATCAGCACGATGCCGTCTTCTTCACGCTTGTAGATGGCGCCGCTCGGGCAGGTCGCCACGCACGCCGGGTTGAGGCAATGCTCGCACAGGCGCGGCAGATACATCATGAAGGTGTTTTCAAACTGGCCGTACATCGCCTTCTGCATGTTTTCGAAGTTCTGGTCTTTGGCGCGTTTTTCAAATTCGCCACCCAGAATTTCTTCCCAGTTCGGACCGCTGGTGATTTTGTCCATCCGCTTGCCGGTAATCAGCGAGCGTGGACGGGCGATCGGCTGGTGCTTACTTTCCGGCGCGTTGTGCAGGTTCTGGTAATCGTAGTCAAACGGCTCGTAATAGTCGTCAATCCCCGGCAGATGCGGGTTGGCGAAGATTTTACCGAGCAGCATCGCACGGTTCCCCATACGCGGCTGCAGTTTGCCGTTGATTTTACGGATCCAGCCGCCCTTCCATTTCTCCTGGTTTTCCCAGTCATTCGGGAAACCAACGCCAGGCTTGCTTTCAACGTTGTTGAACCAGGCGTATTCCATCCCTTCGCGGCTGGTCCAGACATTTTTACAGGTCACAGAACAGGTGTGGCAGCCGATGCACTTATCGAGATTCAGCACCATGCCGACTTGTGAACGAATTTTCATTTTACGCTCTCCTGTACCTGGTCATTGCCTTCGCCATCCAACCAGTTAATGTTCTTCATCTTACGTACCACAACAAATTCATCACGGTTTGAACCGACGGTGCCGTAGTAGTTAAAGCCGTAGGCCAGTTGCGCATAGCCGCCGATCATGTGGGTCGGTTTCGGCGTAATACGGGTCACTGAGTTATGGATCCCGCCACGCTGCTGGGTAATTTCAGACCCTGGCAGGTTCACGATACGTTCCTGCGCGTGATACATCATGGTCATCCCGGCCGGAACACGCTGACTTACCACCGCACGCGCCGTTAAGGCACCGTTGCTGTTGAACACTTCGATCCAGTCGTTATCTTCAATGCCCAACTCTTTGGCGTCGGTTTCACTCATCCACACAATCGGACCGCCGCGTGACAGGGTCAGCATCAGCAGGTTGTCGCTGTAGGTGGAGTGGATCCCCCACTTCTGGTGCGGCGTCAGGAAGTTGAGCGCTTTTTCCGGGTTACCGTTGGACTTCTCGCCCATCACCGATTTCACCGAACGGGTATCGATAGGCGGACGGTAAACCAGCAGGCTTTCGCCGAAATCACGCATCCACTGGTGATCCTGATACAGCGACTGACGACCGGTCAGCGTGCGCCACGGGATCAGCTCGTGTACGTTGGTATAGCCCGCATTATACGAGACGTGTTCGTCTTCCAGACCGGACCAGGTTGGGCTGGAGATGATCTTACGCGGCTGCGCCTGGATATCGCGGAAGCGGATTTTTTCCTCTTCTTTGTTCGTCGCCAGATGCGTATGGTCGCGCCCGGTAAACTCGCTGAGCGCCGCCCAGGCTTTCACCGCCACGTGGCCGTTGGTTTCCGGCGCCAGGGTCAGGATCATCTCTGCCGCATCAATGGCGGTGTTGAGCATCGGCTGACCTTTCGCCGGGCCGTCCGCCTTGGTGTAGTTAAGCTTACGCAGCAGGTCCATTTCGCTCTGGGTATTCCAGGCGATCCCTTTACCGCCGTTACCGATTTTCTCCATCAGCGGGCCGATAGAGGTGAAGCGTTCATACGTCGCAGGATAATCGCGTTCAACGGTCATAATGTGTGGCGCGGTGACGCCCGGAATCAGGTCGCATTCGCCTTTTTTCCAGTCCTTCACGTCCAGCGGCTGCGCCAGTTCGGCGGCGGAGTCGTGCTGAATCGGCAGCGTGACCACGTCCGTCTCTTTCCCGAGGTGCCCCACGCAGACTTCTGAGAATTTCTTCGCGATAGCTTTGTAGATTTCCCAGTCGCTTTTCGATTCCCAGGCCGGGTCAACGGCGGCGGACAGCGGATGAATAAACGGATGCATATCCGAGGTATTCATGTCGTCTTTTTCATACCAGGTCGCCGTTGGCAGCACGATATCGGAGTACAGACAGGTGCTCGACAGACGGAAGTCCAGCGTCACCACCAGGTCCAGCTTGCCGTCGAGACCGTTGTCCTGCCATTCCACTTCTTCCGGCTTCACGCCGCCCTGCTGACCCAGATCTTTCCCCTGGATCCCGTTTTCGGTCCCCAGCAGGTATTTCAGCATGTATTCATGCCCCTTACCGGATGAGCCCAGCAGGTTGGAGCGCCAGATGAACAGGTTGCGCGGATGGTTTTTGCCGTTTTCCGGCTGTTCGGCGGCGAAACGAATCGAACCTTCTTTCAGTGACTTAACGGTGTAATCCACCGGCGTCATCCCGGCTTTCTTCGCTGCTTCGGCGATAGTCAACGGGTTGGTGCCAAGCTGCGGTGCGGACGGCAGCCAGCCCATGCGCTCAGCACGCACGTTGAAATCAATCAGGTGACCGCTGTAACGCGATTTGTCCGCCAGCGGTGACAGCAGTTCCTGCGCGGTAACCGTCTCATAGCGCCACTGGCTGGAGTGGTTGTAGAAGTACGACGTACTGTTCATGTGACGTGCCGGACGCTGCCAGTCAAGGGCAAACGCCAGTGGCTGCCAGCCGGTCTGCGGACGCAGTTTTTCCTGGCCGACATAGTGCGCCCAGCCACCGCCGCTCTGGCCGATACAGCCACAGAACACCAGCATGTTGATCAGGCCACGATAGTTCATGTCGAGGTGATACCAGTGGTTCAGACCGGCACCGACGATGATCATCGAACGACCGTGCGTCTTATCCGCGTTGTCGGCAAATTCCCGCGCGATGCGGGTGATCTGCGCACGCGGCACGCCGGTAATTTGCTCTGCCCACGCCGGGGTATACGCTTTGATGTCGTCATAACTGGTGGCGCAGTTGGCATCGTTCAGACCGCGTTCCAGACCGTAGTTAGCCATTGTCAGGTCATACACGGTGGTAACCAGCGCCGTCGTACCGTCTGCCAGTTGCAGGCGTTTAGCCGGCAGTTTGTGCAGCAGCACGTTTTCCAGTTCTACTTTATTGAAGTGCTCGGTGCCTTCACCGCCGAAGTACGGGAAGCCCACCTCAGCGATCTCGTCCTGGCTACCCAGCAGACTCAGTTGCAGCTCTGTCTCGGCACCGGTTGTACCGTCGCGCTGCTCGAGGTTCCATTTGCCTTTCTCACCCCAGCGGAAACCAATCGAGCCGTTCGGCGCAACCATGTCGCCATTGCTGTTAATGGCAACGGTTTTCCATTCCGGGTTATTTTCCTGACCCAGTGAATCCACAAGGTCAGCCGCGCGCAGCATGCGACCCGCGGCATAGTAACCGTCGCGCGCTTCCAGCATGACCAGCATCGGCATGTCGGTGTAGCGACGCACGTAGTCGGTAAAGTACTGGCTCGGATTGTCGAGATGGAATTCACGCAGCATGACGTGACCCATTGCCAGCGCCATCGCCGCATCGGTGCCCTGCTTCGGCGCCAGCCAGAGGTCGCACAGCTTGGCGATTTCAGCGTAGTCCGGCGTTACCGCAACGGTTTTGGTGCCTTTATAGCGGACTTCAGTAAAGAAGTGAGCATCCGGCGTACGGGTCTGCGGAACGTTAGATCCCCAGGCGATGATGTAGCTGGAGTTGTACCAGTCAGCGGATTCCGGCACGTCGGTCTGCTCACCCCAGGTCTGCGGAGATGCTGGTGGCAGGTCGCAGTACCAGTCGTAGAAGCTCAGGCAAGTGCCGCCAATCAGGGAGAGATAACGCGCGCCGGACGCATAGGAGACCATCGACATCGCCGGGATCGGTGAGAAACCCGCCACGCGGTCCGGGCCGTACGTTTTCACGGTATAGACGTTAGAAGCGGCAATCAGCTCATTCACTTCCTGCCAGGAAGAACGGACAAAACCACCCCGGCCACGCGCTTGTTTGAAGCTTTTGGCTTTATCGGCGTCTTCGATGATGGAAGCCCAGGCGTCAACCGGATCGCTGTGCAGTTTCTTCGCCTCACGCCACATCTTCATCAGACGTTTGCGCATCAGCGGGTATTTCAGTCGGTTAGCACTGTAGAGATACCAGGAGTAGCTGGCACCACGCGGGCAGCCACGAGGCTCGTGGTTTGGCATGTCCGGACGGGTACGTGGGTAGTCGGTTTGCTGGGTTTCCCAGGTTACCAGACCGTTTTTAACGTAGATTTTCCAGCTACATGAGCCGGTGCAGTTAACCCCGTGGGTTGAGCGCACAACTTTATCGTGCTGCCAACGCTGGCGATATCCATCCTCCCAGTCCCGGTTGGTTTCGAGAAGCTGGCCGTGCCCATCGGCAAAGGTTTCACCCTTCTGCTTGAAGTAGCGAAACCGGTCCAGGAATTTACTCATCGGTTCTCTCCTGTGGAGCCTGACGGCTCTCTGATAAATCGACATTGCTTGATTGAGAGCGAAGGTAACGCTCTGAAAGGTCGTGAGAATTGATAACGATCAAGAGCGGCAAGGTTGTTTCAGGCAGGCCATCAGGAGGATGCCACCAAAGTGGTACGGTTTTCTATTTTTTAACTATATGTTTTTAAAGGCATTTTAATCGTTTCGTTTAATGCCCCTGATTTACGCTGCGGCAAATAGTTATTAAGTGGTACATATTCCGCTGTCATTCAGAATTGCGTATGAGCCTCATTATTTATTTCTTCACCTACATTCACATTATCTCTTCACGCACTTCAGATGCAGGTGAAAAAATGAGCGATAAGACAGCGAGTTTATTGGATGAATTAAATAAGGAACGTGATGCCGTAAATACGCGCCGGGCTCAACTTCCTGAAGAATATCAGGCGCAGTCAGCGACAATTGGACTGGCGCTTTCGGGTGGCGGGATCCGCAGCGCGACGTTTTGTCTGGGGGTGGTGCGTGCGCTGGCGAAAAATAAATTGCTCATTCACTTTGACTATCTTTCTACCGTTTCCGGCGGCGGATATTTAGGCGGTATGCTGGGTCGACTCTATCAGAAAAATAAAGACCCCGTCGCCGTACAGGACGCGCTTGCCCGGGATGACACCATTTTACTGGCGTGGCTGCGCAATAATGGTCGCTATCTGATCCCGGCTGGCATGCGGGATACCTCGTTGGGTATCGCACAAATACTTCGTTCATTCGTGGCGGCGTTATTTCTGGTCACGCTGTTATGTGTCGCGATCGCGGGCATTGCGATTTCCGTGAATTTAGCGTTGCAGAGCCCGTTGGATCTTCGTCTGGCACTGCTTCCTGCCGCAAAACAGCAATGGCTTATGACGCTGGCCGTGCCCCTCGCGTTCAGTGCCTGGATGGCGATCACCTACTGGTTAACGCTGTCAAAATGGCCCTTTCTCCTTGACCTGACGGTCGGGTTTATCCTGACCGTTGCCGCCGCAGCCAGTATCTATTTTATGATGTGCCAGTACGCGGAGCAGACCGATTTCAATGATTCCCTGTTCGTCACGGGAACTCTGGGATTGATTAATATTATCGCCATCGCGCTGGCGATCGGTTGTCCCGGGAAAAATGTCGCGCAATTCAGGCAACGACTTACGCTGGCATTAACCCGCAGTCTGACCCTGGCACTGGCCGTTTTACTTTTGTGGTTGATTTACTGCGGTGGATGGGCGTTATACCTGCGCTTTCACAGTTCCCTGCTTATCGTCCCGCCTACCGTGGTTGCCGGGGTAAAAATCATCTGGGAATTGCGCCCCCTCAAATTACTGGCGACCTCGTTAGCCAATAAAAGCCCGGTGGTATCCGTCAGCCTGTTGCAACTGGCGAATATTTTAGGCTTCGTCATTATGATTTTCTCCCTGTTGACCGTGTGCGCGGCGGAAATTGATTTTTTACTGTGTAAAGCCCATACACTGAATATCAGTCAAACCATGCTGGCCTGGCTGCCTGCAATGCTGACGCTGGGGATTGCGGGGATATTCGCCCTCTTTTGCTATGGGAAGATCCTGATCCCATTTCTGAATCTCAGTTCGCTGCATAACTTATATCGTTCGCGACTCGAGCGCGCCTGGTTGTCGGTGGCCAACTACGGCGGCGGAAAAAATAAACGCTTCGCAGACAATCCCCTCGACAGCAAACCGTCCGGAAAACTGAATGATATCCATCGTGTCACCGATCACCTGCCCGGCGACGATATTAATTTCAATAAATACGCCCCGCACAGGCAAGGCGGCCCAATTCACCTCATCACCTGCTGTATTAACCAGACCGTTGACGATCGTACGGGGAATTACAACGCCGATCGTAAAGGAATTGCCTTAACGCTCAGTGCGTTAGGTGTAGAAACTGGCACCCGCCTGCCTGGACCTGTCGTCAACATGAAGGACGCGACCCTGTCGCACTGGATTGCGATTTCAGGCGCCGCCGCCGCGACGGGGATGGGCTCCCGCACCGCGCCAGGTCTGGCATTTCTGCTTTTCGTGATAGGTGGTCGACTGGGCTACTGGTCGAAAAATTTATGCCCGGTAAAGGAAACGGCGACGACGAAGAAACCGCCCCCCTTTGCCGTTCCGGCGTTATTTGCCGAAATGTTTGCCCGTTTTCCTGGCCGCAACAGCAAATACTGGTTTTTGTCAGATGGCGGACATTTTGAAAATACGGGGGTCTATCCGCTGCTGAAAAGGAATTTGAAGACCATTGTCGTGGCAGACTGCGGCGCCGACCCCAAACGTCAGTTCGACGATCTGGAAAATCTGGTACGCAAAGCGCGTATTGATTACGGCATCGACATCGTATTTCATGCCGCCCACTCACCACACTTCACCTCATTAGCTCAGTTGCAGAAAGGCGGTGAACTGCCCCCATTGCTCAGGGCGAAGATTATCTATCCCCATTGCAATGGGCAGCCGGTGTTGCCGGGCACGCTCATCATCGTGAAGCCACACTCGCTGAAAGGAATGGGGCTCGATACGCTCAGCTACGCCGGGCGGCACAGCGATTTTCCGCAGCAAACGACCGGCGATCAGTTCTTCGATGAAGCACAGTGGGAAGCGTATCACCAGTTGGGGTTTCAGGCTGGCAGCGCCATTAACCGGGAGATGTTGCTCTGAAGCGCGGGTAAAAAAAAAGCGCGGTCTAACGCCGCGCAATGGGGAATACATGACTGCTGTTTTTATTTTTTCGAATGTCGTCCGTATACCAACCAGGTGATAACCACACAGGCAATATAGAAGATCAGGAAGACTTTCATCGCGTCAACCGGTGAGCCGGTTAAGGCCAGCGAGGTACCAAACGCTTTCGGGATAAAGAAGCCGCCAATCGCCCCAATCGCAGAGATAAAGCCTAACGCTGCCGCCGTATCGGTCGCCGCTTCGCGCATCGCTTTCTCTTCAGAGCCGCCTTCAGCCTTCACGCGATCCATCGTCAGCTTACGGAAGATAACGGAGATCATCTGGAAGGTGGAACCGCTGCCCAGTCCGGCCGTCATGAACAAGGCAAGGAAGACCGCGAAGAAGGCAATGAAATTGCCGCCCGTGCCGTTGGTCGGTAAGGTCAGGAAAAGCAGGCCGCTGAAAATTGCCATCAGCACGAAGTTCACCAGCGTGACACGGGTCCCGCCTAAGCGGTCAGAGATCGCCCCGCCCGCAGAGCGCGCCAGCGCGCCGACCAGAGGACCAAAAAATGCATAATGCAGGATCTGAATCTCCGGGAACTGGGTCTTTGACAGCATCGCAAAACCTGCGGAAAACCCAATGAACGAGCCGAATGTCGCCAGATAGAGCAGGCTCATGATCCACAGGTGACCGCGCTTGAGAACCGGCAATTGCTCTTTTAGTGATGCTTTTGAGGTCGCCAGTTCGTTCATACCAAACCAGGCCGCCAGCGTGAAGAAGGCGAGGAACGGTACCCAGATCCATGCGGCATTCGCCAGATACAGTTGCGAACCATCCGGCTGCTCAACGCCGTGACTGCCAAAGACAGCGAAGATTGACAGCGAGACCACCAGCGGCGCAACCAGTTGCATCACGCTGACGCCCATATTTCCCAAACCGCCGTTCAGCCCCAGCGCACCGCCCTGCTTCTGCTTTGGAAAGAAGAAGCTGATGTTCGCCATACTGGAGGCAAAGTTTGCGCCGGCAAAACCGCAAAGCAGGGAGATCAGGATAAAGGTACTGAACGGTGTGGACGTATCCTGCACAGCAAACCCTAACCAGACGCACGGAATAATCAGGATCCCGGTACTGAACGCGGTCCAGCGACGACCGCCGAAGACCGGTACCATAAAGGAGTAAGGCACACGTAATAACGCGCCGGAGACCGACGGTAACGCCGTCAGCATAAACAACTGTTCAGTGGTAAAGTTGAAACCGACTTTCGGCAGATTCACCGCAACAGCACTGAACAACATCCAGACGCAAAACGCCAGCAGCAGACAGGGGACGGAAATCCACAGGTTGCGACTGGCGATACGATGACCCCGCTGTGCCCAGAATGCCGGATCTTCCGGCCGCCATTCTGTGATTACAGCTCCAGATGCCCTTTCCGGGGCGGATGAGTGACTCATAGACACCTCTGATACTCGATTCGATGCCTGCAACATTAGGGTTTACAGCGCGAGGTAAGTTGATATAAATCAAAGGAAAAGTTGTCGATATCACAACGAAAAAATCATGATCACCCTAAGTGAGTAGGATAATCCGCCAAAAAATACGTGGTTTTTCACAGTGCTGCCTGTCGCTGCTACCCCCTTCCTCAAATCCCCTCCGAACACGGCAATTAAGAGGTAACTCGCTTTAGGTATGGGTATACTCCAGGGGATGGTCGAGAATAACGCCACTGCCGATTCTGCCCGGCAGTCTCGTCATTCATTGAGGTTTCCCCATTCGCTGTCCGGAGACCTGAAGGAAGAAGGTTTTATGCTAAAACGTTGTCTCTCTCCGCTCACGCTGGTTAACCAGGTGGCGCTCATTGTGATGCTCTCTACCGCTATCGGCGTAGCGGGTATGGCGGTCTCTGGCTGGCTGGTTCAGGGCGTCCAGGGTAGCGCGCACGCCATTAATAAAGCCGGATCGCTGCGGATGCAAAGCTATCGCCTGCTCGCCGCGGTACCACTGCGCGCTGACGACCAGAAATGGGTTGATGAGATGGAACAGACCGCGTTTAGTCCTGAACTGACCCGCGCGGCAGAACGCGACGGCCAGCAGGAGCAACTGCGCGCACTCCAGGATTACTGGCATCGCGAACTCTCCCCCGGCCTGCAGCAGGCCCGCAGCAGAGACGCCGTCGCCGCCGACGTTAACCAGTTTGTCGCTGGCCTTGATCGGCTCGTCTCCGCGTTTGACCACACCACCGAAATGCGCATCGAACGCGTGGTGATGGTGCACCGGGTGATGGCGATTTTCATGGCACTGCTGCTGGTCTTTACCATTATCTGGCTGCGGGCACGTCTGCTCCAGCCGTGGAAACAACTGCTGTCGATGGCCCGCGCGGTCAGCCAGCGCGATTTTACTCAGCGCGCACAGATCGGCGGGCGCAATGAGATGGCGATGCTCGGCGACGCGCTTAATAACATGTCCGACGAACTGGCGGAAAGCTATTCGGTGCTCGAACAACGCGTCAGAGAAAAAACGGCCGGGCTGGAGCAGAAAAACCAGATCCTCTCTTTTCTCTGGCAGGCCAACCGCCGTCTGCATTCGCCAGTGCCGCTTTGCGAACGTCTCTCCCCGGTGCTGAACGGTTTGCAAAACCTGACCCAAATGCATGACATCGAACTGCGGGTTTATGACCAGGAAGATGAAGAGAACCATCAGGAATTTACCTGCCAGTCCGATATCAGCTGTGATGATAAAGGGTGTCATCTCTGCCCACGCGAGTCGCTGCCCCCGAGTGAAGGGGGAATGACGCTGAAATGGCGCTTAACGGACACCCATACCCAGTACGGCATTTTGCTGGCGACCCTGCCGCAGGGGCGTCACCTGAGTCACGATCAGCAGCAACTGGTGGATACCGTCGTGGAACAGCTCACCGCCACGCTGGCGCTGGATCGCAATCAGGAACGTCAGCAGCAGTTGATTGTCATGGAAGAGCGTGCAACCATTGCGCGCGAACTGCATGATTCTATTGCACAATCGCTGTCCTGTATGAAGATGCAGGTCAGTTGCCTGCAAATGCAGGGAGAGACGTTGCCGGACAGCAGCCGCGACCTGCTGAGCCAGATCCGCAACGAACTGAATGCGTCATGGGCGCAGTTGCGCGAACTGTTGACGACGTTCCGCTTACGGCTGACCGAACCCGGTCTGCGCCCCGCGCTGGAAGCCAGCTGTCAGGAATACAGCGCCCGTTTTGGTTTTACGGTGAAACTGGATTACCAGTTACCCCCGCGTCTGGTGCCTTCGCATCAGGCGATTCACCTGCTGCAAATTGCCCGCGAAGCCTTAAGCAATGCGCTTAAGCACTCTCACGCTGATGACGTGGTGGTCACCGTGGCGCTGAAAGGCAAGCAGGTAAAATTGACTGTACAGGACAACGGCTGCGGCGTTCCTGAGAACGCCGAACGCAGTAACCACTATGGCATGATCATTATGCGCGACCGGGCACAGAGCCTGCGCGGAGATTGTCAGGTACGCCGTCGCGAGACGGGAGGCACTGAAGTCGCTGTCACTTTTATTCCCGAAAAATACTTCACAGAAGTTCAAGGAGATACCCATGAATAATCAGGAACCGGCAACTATCCTGCTCATCGACGATCATCCGATGTTGCGGACCGGCGTCAAACAGCTTGTCAGCATGGCGCCCGATATCACCGTGGTCGGTGAAGCCAGCAACGGCGAACAGGGTATCGAACTGGCCGAATCGCTTGACCCGGATCTGATCCTGCTCGACCTGAACATGCCGGGAATGAACGGGCTGGAAACCCTCGACAAATTACGCGAGAAAGCGCTGTCCGGACGGATCGTCGTCTTCAGCGTGTCGAATCATGAGGAAGATGTCGTGACGGCGCTCAAGCGCGGGGCTGATGGCTATCTGCTGAAGGATATGGAACCGGAAGATCTGCTTAAGTCGTTACAGCAGGCTGCCGCCGGAGAGATGGTCTTAAGCGAAGCGTTAACGCCGGTGCTGGCTGCCAGCCTGCGCGCCAACCGCGCCACCTCCGATCGCGATGTCAGCCAATTGACTCCGCGTGAACGTGACATTCTCAAGCTTATCGCCCAGGGCCTGCCGAACAAAATGATTGCCCGCCGCCTGGATATCACCGAGAGCACGGTGAAAGTCCACGTGAAGCATATGCTGAAGAAGATGAAGCTTAAATCACGTGTTGAAGCGGCAGTGTGGGTGCATCAGGAACGTATCTTCTGATTACTCCTCCGGGAGCAACCTCCAGCGCGGATCGTCCTCAGGCATTGCCATAAAGGGCTCCGTCAGCGTGAGCGTGATCTCATTGGAAGAGACACGCTGCCCCTTCTCATCTTCCACCACCACCGACAATCGCCAGCGATTACTCGCGCCTTCACGGCTGTCCCAGGCCGGCATGATGACCGTCCAGCCCTCAACGCTTTCTGCATTTTCCCCCGCCGTCAGGCTCAGCGCCTGCATGTCCCCCTGCCAGGTGACATGACGAACGCCATGCAGACTACGCACCTGTAATTTTAGCGGCACCGTTTCGCCCGGATGCAGATCCCACGGTGGGGTTGCCAGAAATACGCTCAGGGTTTTGCGTTGACGATACTCCATCGTCGGCAGGTTGTTGCGCTGCGGGTGATCATAACGGCTTCCGCGCAGCGACTGACTTTCCGCCACTTCGCTGGCAGCCAGTTGTTTTTTCAGCGGTACGCCGAAGCGGTAGTTCAGGTTCAGCCCGAGGTTGTTCTGGCTGAGACCGCTCTCCCCCTGCTTGTGCTGAGCGGTGACCGTGACCAGCGGGACCGGGGTATAGTTCAGCCCCAGCTTCACCGCCACCGGATTGTGATAGCCCGTTCCGGAATCGAACAGATCGACGCTGTCGCCAAAGTATTGCTCCACGCTGACGCTGGTATTGAGATATTCATAAAACGGCATACGCATTTCAGCCGTGACGTCGTAACCGCGCGCCATTCGTTGCTCCAGCGTCGGCGTATGGGCGCGCCATGAGGCAAACGGCTGGTAATAATTAGCCGACAGCCGCAGGTATTCCCCCCACGCTTCAGCACCCAGTCCACCACGCTGGAGGTTTTCATCGAGCAGATTATCGTAGAAAGTGTTATAGCCGAGCAGCCAGCCATCGCGTGCCCAGCGCTGGCCGATACCCACATTACTCACCAGCCCGTCATCCTGCCGGGTGAGTCCCAGTTGACTCCAGGTGAGGTAGCGCGAGTTATCCTGCCAGGGGACAAACCAGCTTCCGCGACTCCCGTTGAAATTGCCTTCGTTATCGACCTGCACGTTGACGCTGGCCTTCCCCCACGGCGACAGCCAGGATTCCAGTTGTTGATTCACCTGCTCACTCACCGCGTCGCGCACCTGACCAAAGGCAAACTGCTTTGCCTGCTCGCCGGTGTCCAGACCGTTGTCGATCATGCTCGCCTCGCCAAAGGCTTTCACCATCTCAGCGAAATGTTTTTCGCCCTCATGCGATTCGAGGGCCATGCCCAGATCGGGCAACCCGTCCTGGTTATTATCAAAGGGATTTTCGGCCTGTTGCATAAAGGAGGATTGCGCACTGGCGGGACCGCCTGCCAGCAGCAAGAGTAACCAGAGAGGGATGGAATGCGATACAAAATGACTCAAATCGACGATAGCTTCTTACGGAATGCAGTTAACTTAACCCCTGAAAGCTTACCTGACTCCCCGTCGTTTTGCAGGTTTTCTCACACTTTCAGGAATATCCTTACTCTTGCCAGGCTCTCCTTTTCCTCAGACTTTCGTTGGTATCACCCCGCTTGCGCGGTAACATAACTGACTGGCAACACAAACTTCCCCGCTAACAGGAGTCAACATGCAAAAGATAGTGATCATTGCCAACGGTGCGGCATACGGTAGCGAATCGTTATTCAACAGCCTGCGGCTGGCGATCGCGTTACGTGAGCAGGCGAGCGACCTCGACCTGCGTCTGTTTCTGATGTCGGATGCCGTTACGGCGGGTTTGCGCGGTCAGAAGCCCACAGAAGGCTATAACATCCAGCAGATGCTGGAGATCCTTACTGCCCAGAACGTCCCGGTAAAACTGTGCAAAACCTGCACGGACGGGCGCGGGATCACGACGCTGCCGCTGATTGACGGCGTGGAAGTCGGTACGCTGGTGGAACTGGCACAATGGACGCTGGCCGCCGACAAAGTGCTGACCTTCTGACCCCCCTTTCAGGCAAGCTTGCTGAAACATCCGGTTATTTCCGAATTTAATCTTATTGGGGCGTATCTTTACCAAAAGTAAGTGCGCCCGATCACGCTTTTCTCCGGGATTTTGTCACTATTGTTTAATCGTTATGCCATTTTTTGATCAAAATCAGCATCCGAAGCCTAACTCTTTGGTGTTATTCCTCATGGGTAAAATGTGAACAACATCACGCAGCACTTCCGAAAGGAAGTACGTTGTTTTCAATACGGGGTGAGAAATGGCATTAGTAAAGGCAAGTTTGAAGTTATTTGGTGGGGATACCGTGGTCGTTCGCTGTTCGGAGCGTTGCCACATCCATCTGATGAGCGAAAAAAATCACGTTAAAGACGCGCAGACCGACATATTAAGCGTGCAGAACCGTGATAACGCATGGTTGACCGTACCGTATACCGGCGTCTGGAATGTTCTGATCGACAGCCATAGCCAGTCGCTTGAACATTCCATCAGTTATATTGCCGCCTGATATGCAAATGGCCCGGTAGCGCTTACGCCTGCCGGGCCGACATAAGTCTCACGCGAAACCCGGTCGCAAAACACCTTCAGGCAGAGACTCCCCTAACAAACCGCGCACGTTAGTCACCAGATCGTTAAGACACTCATCCTGCATCCCCAGTTTCTGCAACTCCTGTTCGAGCGAAAACAGGTACTGCGCGTTGGTGCCAAGCGGCCCACTGGCAGCGGCAATCAACGGGGCGATAATTTGCGCACGCGTGTCCGACTCATACAGCGGATGGCGCGGATCCATAATAAATACCAGCGCATTCACCGTTCGCCCGTCGTCCAACGCCAGTTGGCACCAGGTCGGCAGATAGCAGCCGGTGATCATTTCGCGCTTCCACAACAGGGTTAATTCCTGCTCAAGCGAGGCATCCGGGAGACGATAAGCCACACCGGTGGTGCGTCCGCCCTCTTTGAGTGCAAGCATTCGTCCCGGCTGGCACGCGGTTCCGCGCCCTGCCGTGAGACGCAGGCAAAATGCCCGATGCCATCCCACCAGCGTACCGGTACATGACTCCTCAAATTCTAACGCCGGGTTCCACATCAACGATCCATAACCGAAGATCCACACCGGTCCATCATCTGGTCGACAGGCCAGCGTCGCCGCAAGGGACGCTGCACGTTGCTCTGCTGACCATAAGAGTGATTCTTCAATAGCACCAAATGCCGTTTTACAATCGGCATTCATCAAGAAATCACGCGTTAACACCTTACACCTCCGCCACTGCATACTTCCCTGCGACAACTTTTTGACGCCTTCCGGGCATTTTAACTGCTCATTTTGAAACCAATATCACGACAATATGCAATTCATGGGCCGCTTGCAAGGCAGCAACGGTTACGGGTAGCACGATTCGCCTACGCGTTCACGGGGGCTATAGCGTTAGACCTTATAATTGAAGTGGTTAGGTTTTCTTATGCCACTTATCATCTTCACCTTTGGCATACTCTTTTTTCACTGCCGACCACGCCACCTTATGTGCGGTCTCTTCCCGACTGGCATCATCGCGGCGATCGGCTTTGTCCTTGTACTGCTCCCAGGCGCTATTGAACGCCTCTTTGTAGATCTCCTGGGCATGGGCGGGTAAGACGTGTTGTACGCTGTCTGGCAGATCTTTTTTTGCTTGATAAGGCATCATTGACTCCGCTTTTTGGCTAAACCTTAAGTGTGGTCAACCCTGACCGCCTCTGCCACTACAATAAGGTTTATTCGTCCTACAGCCAGCATAAGCTTCTGTTATTTAAACACTATCTAAACAAGAGTTTCTCTTTCTGTCGTTTTAAAGGTGAAAGGCCGAAATGCCGTAAAATTTCGTAAAATATCACCGTAAAGCCTGCGTTTTCTGTTATTTTTTACACTCTTTATTACATTTATAACTAAAATCGACCTGCAGAGATGGAGAGCATTCATGACACATGCACATGAGGCGGTGAAAACCCGCCATAAGGAGACATCGCTTATTTTCCCGGTTGTGGCGCTGGTAGTGCTGTTCCTTTGGGGAGGCAGCCATTCACTACCAGCGGTAATCGGAATTAACCTTCTTGCCCTGATTGGTATCTTAAGCAGCGCCTTTAGCGTTGTTCGTCACGCCGACGTACTGGCTCATCGCCTCGGCGAACCCTACGGCTCACTCATTCTGAGTCTGTCCGTGGTTATTCTTGAAGTCAGCCTGATCTCAGCGCTGATGGCGACCGGCGATGCGGCGCCTACGCTGATGCGCGACACGCTCTATTCCATCATCATGATTGTCACGGGTGGTCTGGTGGGCTTTTCGTTGTTACTGGGCGGGCGTAAGTTCGCCACTCAGTATATGAATCTGTTCGGTATTAAACAGTATCTTATTGCCCTGTTTCCGCTGGCGATTATCGTGCTGGTGTTTCCGATGGCGCTGCCCGGCGCGAATTTCACCACCGGCCAGGCGCTGTTGGTGGCCTTAATTTCTGCTGCGATGTACGGCGTATTCCTGCTCATCCAGACCAAGACGCACCAGAGTCTGTTTGTTTATGAGCACGAAGATGACAGCGATGACGACGACCCCCACCACGGTAAGCCTTCTGCGCACAGCAATCTGTGGCATGCCGTCTGGTTGGTGATCCATCTGATTGCGGTGATTGCCGTCACCAAGATGAACGCAAACCCGCTGGAGACACTGCTGACCGAACTGAACGCCCCGGTCGCCTTTACCGGTTTCCTGGTCGCGCTGCTGATCCTTTCCCCGGAAGGGCTTGGGGCGCTGAAAGCAGTGCTGAATAACCAGGTACAGCGCGCAATGAATCTGTTCTTTGGTTCCGTGCTGGCCACTATCTCCCTGACGGTACCGGTGGTCACGCTGATTGCGTGGGCTACAGGGAATGACCTGGTGTTCGGCTTAGGCGCACCAGAAATGGTAGTGATGGTGGCGTCGCTGGTGCTGTGCCATATCTCGTTCTCAACGGGGCGCACTAACGTACTGAACGGTGCGGCGCATCTGGCGCTGTTTGCCGCCTATCTGATGACCATCTTTGCCTGATATAAAAAAGCCCGATGGCGCTAACACGCTTATCGGGCCTACATCTTGCCCGATGCAATATCGGGCACACAATCTTTCAATTAGTTCTCGGTATCGAGCTCGTCGAAGCTTTTCACCAGATCGTCAACCGCTTTCATCTGCACCAGGAACTGTTCCAGCTTCGCCAGCGGCAGCGCGGACGGGCCGTCGCATTTCGCGTTGGCCGGATCCGGGTGCGCTTCGATGAACAGACCGGCCAGACCGACCGCCATACCGGCACGCGCCAGCTCAGTCACCTGACCACGACGGCCGCCAGAAGCGGCGCCAAACGGGTCGCGGCACTGCAGCGCGTGGGTCACGTCGAAAATCACCGGGCTGTTACCGGAAACTTTCTTCATTACGCTGAAGCCCAGCATATCGACAACCAGGTTGTCATAACCGAAGTTTGCCCCACGGTCGCACAGGATCACCTTGTCGTTACCGCCTTCATGGAATTTATCCACGATATTGCCCATCTGACCCGGGCTTACGAACTGCGGTTTCTTCACGTTGATGACCGCGCCGGTTTTCGCCATCGCTTCCACCAGATCGGTCTGACGCGCGAGGAACGCCGGTAACTGAATCACATCCACAACGTCAGCGACAGGCTGCGCCTGGCTGGCTTCATGAACGTCGGTGATCACTTTCACGCCAAAGGTCTGCTTCAGTTCCTGGAAGATTTTCATCCCTTCTTCCAGGCCCGGTCCACGGTAGGAGTGGATAGAGGAACGGTTGGCTTTATCAAAAGAGGCCTTGAACACGTAAGGGATACCCAGTTTCTGGGTAACGGTCACGTAGTGCTCACAAATGCGCATCGCCAGATCGCGCGATTCCAGCACGTTCATCCCGCCAAACAGCACGAACGGCAGATCGTTTGCTACCTTGATGTCGCCAATGCTAACCACTTTTTGTTTCATAGGATCGCCTTAATGATGAGTAAGAATGTCGATAAATTAATGCAGGACAATTTGCTTATGCGAGATGTTATTAATCTGCGCACGAATCATTTCGCTGATCGGGTCTTCCGGACACTGCTCAACGAAATAGCTTAAATCGGTCAGCGCGACATGTTCACATTCCAGTTGCGCGTAAATTAAGCCCCGGTCACGTATTTCATACGGATCTTCCGGGTTAAATTGCAGTAACGCCTCGCTCGCTCGCAGCGCCAGCTCCATCTGCTGTTCTTCCATTAAGGAAGATTTCAGCGTGTCCAGCAGCTTGCGAATCACTTCCGCGTTATCCGCTTCATCCAGGTCCTCGTTAAATAACTCAGCGACCGGGCTGATATTCCCCTTCAGCCACACTTCCAGCGTATGCTCATTCAACGTTTCGCCGTTAAACGGGTTGATGAGCCACATTTCGCCTTCCAGCGACTCAATACGCAAAATAAGCTGCGTCGGGAAGATCACCGGCACCAGCGGCAATGACAGCCGGTTGGCAATCCACAATAAGATTGCCCCCAGTGATACCGCACTGCCCTGGCGGTTCTTCAGTACCTGGTCAAGCCATAGCGCGTCGGACAGACGGTAAACGCCGCGGGTGTCAGTAAAACCCCACTCGCCGTAGAAAAGTGCCAGCAATTTTTCCAGTTGCTCATCCTGAGACAAAAGCTGGCTAATTTCTTCTTGCGCCTGGCTGACCAGACGTTCCAGCTCGTCATAGACAGTTTGCGAAGGGAAATCCAGGCGGATCGATTCCGATGCCAGGATCATCCCGTCGCACAATGGCGCTTTATTAAATTCGAAATCAGCTAACGACCTCATGACTTACCCCAGTAACGGTATTTTTGTGGTGGCGAGTTTAATGATGATGTACAGCACCACCAGCGCCAGCGGGAACGCGATTAATCGCGCCTGCCGACTGCGCGCCCGACGGTAATCGAGCGCAATAAAACCCAAAACGATGTAAATGATAACTCCAAACAGCTTCTCAGTCAGCCATGTCCCCTGTTCTGTGAATGGCAGGATGTGCGTTTTAGCGATCAACCCCACACCACTGAGCAACAAAACGGTGTCAACCATCGGTGGGACAACGCGCGTCCAGCGCGCGTGAGCCCGCGCAGAGTGACATTCACGCCACCCATAACGCAACACAAACAGACTAACGGAAAGCGCAATGCTGATAAGGTGAACCCCAAGCAGGAGCGTAATGCTGTTCATACGGGCTTACGTCCGAGCGTAAGGCGTTCGTTGTCGCTATAATCGCGACAGGTTTCTACCGCCTGGTAGCCCGCGCGAATAAAGGCGTCTCGCACCGCGGCACCCTGCTGCCAGCCATGCTCGATCAGCAGAAAACCGCCCGCTTCCAGCCGCGTGCGAGATTGCTCGATGATGTGCACAATGTCGGCCATTCCGCAGTCACCGGCGACCAGGGCACTCAGCGGTTCGAAGCGAACATCGCCCTGCGCCAGATGCGGATCCTGCTCGTCAATGTAGGGCGGATTGCTGACAATCATCGCAAACTGCTGCCCCGACAAGGCGCTAAACCAGTCGCTTTGCAGAATGTGGACGTTATTGATCGCCAGATGGGCCGCATTACGCTGCGCCAGCGCAACGGCATCCGGCATCCTGTCAACCGCCGTGACCTCGCAGTCAGGACGCTCAGACGCCAGCGCCAGCGCAATCGCGCCGGTGCCGGTACCAAGATCGAGAATGCGGCACGGACTTGATGGCAGTCGCGCCAGCGCCTGCTCCACCAGACATTCGGTATCCGGACGCGGGATCAACGTGGCCGGTGAAACAAACAGCGGCAACGACCAGAATTCCCGCACGCCGGTTAAGTGCGCGATCGGTTCACCCCGCTGACGGCGAGACAGCAGCGTCGCCAGCTGTGCCTGCTGGGCGTCGGTCAACGGCGTTTCGCCAAACGCCAGTATCCAGGTGCGCCCTTTTCCGGTCACGAATTCGAGTAAGATCTCGGCATCGCGACGTGGGCTTTCACTCTCCTGTAGCTGGCTTATCGCCTCACGTAACCAGTGCTGAAAATCCATTATTCCTGCTCGGACAGCGCCGCCAGTTGGTCAGCCTGGTATTCCTGCACGATCGGCTCAATCAGCATATCCAGTTTGCCTTCCATTGCTTCATCCAGACGGTAGAGCGTCAGGTTGATGCGGTGATCGGTCACACGCCCCTGCGGGAAGTTGTAGGTCCGGTTGCGGTCGCTGCGGTCGCCGCTGCCCAGCAGGTTACGACGGGTTGACGCTTCGGCCTGCTGGCGTTTCGCCACTTCTGCCGCGCGAATACGCGCGCCGAGCACCGAGAGCGCTTTGGCTTTGTTCTTGTGCTGCGAACGTTCATCCTGACACTCCACCACAATGCCGGTCGGCAGGTGGGTAATACGGATGGCGGAGTCGGTGGTGTTAACGTGCTGACCACCCGCCCCGGAGGAACGGAAAGTATCAATACGCAGATCGGCCGGGTTGATATCCGGCAGTTCGGCTTCCGGCAGCTCCGGCATCACCGCCACGGTGCAGGCAGAGGTGTGGATACGCCCCTGTGATTCCGTTGCCGGTACGCGCTGCACGCGATGCCCGCCGGACTCAAACTTCAGTCGACCATAGACGCCGTCGCCACTGATCTTGGCGATAATCTCTTTATAGCCGCCGTGCTCGCCTTCGCTGGCGCTCATGATCTCCACGCGCCAGCGACGCGTTTCGGCATAGCGGCTGTACATGCGGAACAGATCGCCGGCAAACAAGGCCGCTTCATCACCGCCGGTCCCGGCGCGAACTTCCAGAAACGCATTGCGTTCATCATCCGGATCTTTCGGCAGCAGCAATACCTGTAGCTGCTGTTCCAGTTGTTCACTCTTGTCTTTCGCTTCGCGCAGTTCTTCCTGCGCCATTTCACGCATTTCAGGATCGTCGAGCATCATTTGTGCTGTTTCGATATCGTCCTGAATCTGTTGCCAGTCCGTAAAACAGCGAGAAACATCGCTTAGCTGTGCATACTCGCGCGACAGTGCGCGAAAACGTTCCTGGTCTGCGATGGTTCCCGCATCACCCAGCAGCGCCTGAACTTCTTCATGGCGTTCATGCAGGGCTTCCAGTTTGGCAACGATAGAAGGCTTCATAGGCGTAAATGCACCTTGTAAAAAGAAGGATGTGTTGCTACTCCAGCCCGAGGCTGTCGCGCAAGATATTCAGGCGTTCGTCATCCCCGTCACGGGCAGCCTGCTGAAGAGATTTGGTTGGCGCATGGATCAGGCGGTTGGTCAGTTTCCATGCCAGATCCTGCATAATGGCCTGCGCGTCGCCGCCCTGCTCCAGAGCAGCAAGCGCTTTTGCGGTCAGTTCATCCCGTACGTGCTCAGACTGACTCCGGTATTCACGAATGGTTTCACTGGCGCCCTGAGCGCGCAGCCAGGCCATAAACTCGCTGGTTTCCTGCGCGACAATCGTTTCGGCTTCCACTGCCGCGGCTTTGCGCTGCGCCAGGTTGTGCGAAATGATGCTTTGCAGATCGTCAACGCTATAGAGATAGGCGTTAGCCAGTTTGCCGACTTCCGGTTCGACATCGCGCGGAACGGCGATATCCACCAGCAGCATCGGCTGATTGCGGCGACTTTTCAGCGCGCGCTCCACCATCCCTTTGCCAATGATAGGCAGCGGGCTGGCGGTTGAACTGATGATAATGTCAGCTTCCCGCAGACGTTCGTCGATGTCGCTGAGTGCGATCACTTCGGCGCCCACTTCATCGGCCAGAACCTGCGCCCGCTCGCGGGTGCGGTTGGCGATGATCATCTTCTGCACTTTGTGTTCGCGCAGATGGCGCGCCACCAGCTCGATGGTTTCGCCTGCGCCGACCAGCAGCACGGTGACTGTGGAAAGCGATTCAAAGATTTGGCGCGCCAGCGTACAGGCGGCAAACGCAACGGACACGGCGCTGGCGCCGATATCGGTTTCGGTACGGACCCGTTTGGCGACGGAGAAAGATTTCTGGAACATACGTTCCAGCGCGCTGGCGTTCAGGTGACCTTTTTGCGAATCCGCAAAGGCTTTTTTCACCTGACCGAGGATCTGTGGTTCACCGAGTACCAGTGAATCCAGACCGCTGGCGACACGCATCAGATGGCTGACCGCATCGTTATCCTGATGCCAGTAGAGACTGCTGCGCAGCTCCTCTTCATTAAGATTGTGGTAATCACATAACCAACGAATCAGCGCTTCCTGCAGGTTGTCCTGCTCTTCCACGCTAAGATACAGCTCCGTGCGGTTACACGTCGACAAAACCACGCCGCCCTGCACCATTGGCTGCGCAAGCAGGCTTTCCAGCGCCTGATCGAGCGTATCCGGCGAAAACGTTACGCGTTCTCGCAGCGATACAGGTGCCGTCTTATGGTTAATGCCGAGCGCTAAAAGGGTCATGTCTGCGGGAGTAGTACCAGCGTTGATATGGTTAGTCTGCTCGCATCATACAGGATGCGCGGAATCAATAAAAGAGAGCGCCCCCTTTTGGAGTAATCGCTGACCGCTTAAATTAAGATAACGTGAACGTAGACGATATACCCGCGCGGCGCTAGCATTAAGGGTTATTATTGCAACGTATCACAAGGATTCGTCATCATTATGACCCTGCCCGATTTTCGCCTGATCCGCCTGCTTCCGCTGGCAACCCTGGTTCTGACCGCCTGTACGATCAACGCGCCGAAAGGCCCGGGGAAAAGTCCGGACTCTCCTCAATGGCGGCAGCATCAGCAGGAGGTCCGTCAATTGAATCAGTATCAGACGCGCGGCGCGTTTGCCTATATTTCCGACGAGCAGAAGGTCTATGCGCGCTTTTTCTGGCAACAGACCGGCCAGGATCGCTATCGCCTGCTGCTGACCAACCCGCTTGGCAGCACCGAGCTTGAACTGAACGCGCAGCCGGGTAACGTGCAGTTGATGGACAATAAAGGCCAGCGCTATACCGCTGATGATGCCGAAGAGATGATCGGCAAGCTGACCGGCATGCCGATTCCGCTGAACAGCCTGCGTCAGTGGATCCTTGGCCTGCCTGGCGACGCGACCGACTATAAACTCGACGACCAGTACCGCCTGAGCGAAGTGAACTACCGCCAGGACGGAAAAAACTGGAAGGTGGTCTACAGCGCGTACGACAGCAAAACCACCCCGGCGATGCCAGCCAATATGGAACTGTCCGACGGCGCTCAGCGTATCAAGCTGAAAATGGATAACTGGATTGTAAAATGATGACCCAGTGGCCCTCTCCGGCAAAACTGAATCTGTTTTTATACATCACCGGACGACGTGCGGACGGTTATCACACGCTGCAAACGCTGTTTCAGTTTCTCGATTATGGCGACACCCTCAGCCTGGAACCGCGCCGCGACGGCGAAATTCATCTCCTGACGCCGGTTGACGGCGTGGCGCATGAAGACAACCTGATCGTCCGCGCCGCGCGACTGCTGATGAAAACAGCTGCAGAGCGTGGTCGGCTGCCAGCCGGTAGCGGTGCGGATATCCGTATCGAAAAGCGTCTGCCGATGGGCGGAGGCCTGGGCGGCGGATCGTCAAACGCGGCAACCGCGCTGGTCGCGCTAAACCATCTCTGGCAGTGTGGTCTGTCGCTGGACGAACTGGCCGCGCTCGGATTAACGCTCGGGGCTGATGTTCCGGTGTTTGTCCGCGGACACGCCGCCTTTGCCGAAGGCGTCGGAGAGATCCTGACGCCGGTGGAACCGGCCGAAAAATGGTATCTGGTGGCGCATCCTGGCGTCAGCATTCCTACGCCGATGATTTTTAACGATCCCGACCTCCCCCGTAATACGCCAAAAAGGTCAATAGAAACGTTATTAAAATGTGAATTCAGCAATGATTGCGAGGTTATCGCAAGAAAACGTTTTCGCGAGGTTGATGCGGCGCTTTCCTGGCTGTTAGAATACGCGCCGTCGCGCCTGACTGGTACAGGAGCCTGTGTCTTTGCTGAATTCGATACAGAGTCTCGTGCCCGGCAGGTGCTTGAGCAAGCCCCGGAATGGCTCAATGCCTTTGTGGCGAAGGGTGTCAACCTCTCTCCACTGCATAGAGCGTTACTCTGAATCATTGACGTTTCAGTACGTTGGCGAGATGACGAATTGCCAGGCGCATACACCCGTATGTGACTGGTGTGAGGCCTTGAAGCCAGCGCGCATAAAACATGAATGATGACGGGTAAGCCGGGCAAGCTGAGTTTCGGTGACAACGTCACCCTGTTCCAGACGTTGCATCGCGCTCGTTAATACACCGCATGGAGAGAGTGCTGCCTGGCCCGCACAGTTTTTGGCAAACTCTTTCCACCAATGGACGCATGCCTGAGGTTCTTCTCGTGCCTGATATGAAGCTTTTTGCTGGTAACGCCACCCCGGAACTAGCACAACGTATTGCCAACCGCCTGTACACTTCTCTCGGCGACGCCGCTGTAGGTCGCTTTAGCGACGGCGAAGTCAGCGTACAAATTAACGAAAATGTACGCGGTGGTGATATTTTCATCATCCAGTCCACTTGTGCTCCAACGAACGACAACCTGATGGAATTGGTCGTTATGGTTGATGCCCTGCGCCGTGCTTCCGCAGGCCGTATCACCGCCGTTATCCCTTACTTTGGCTATGCGCGCCAGGATCGTCGTGTACGTTCCGCCCGTGTGCCGATTACGGCAAAAGTTGTCGCTGACTTCCTGTCCAGCGTCGGCGTTGACCGCGTTCTGACCGTTGACCTGCATGCTGAACAAATCCAGGGCTTCTTCGACGTACCGGTTGATAACGTATTTGGTAGCCCCATTCTGTTAGAAGATATGCTGCAGCTGAATCTGGATAACCCGATTGTGGTTTCTCCGGACATCGGTGGCGTCGTGCGTGCCCGCGCTATCGCTAAGCTGCTCAATGACACCGATATGGCGATCATCGACAAACGCCGTCCGCGTGCAAACGTCTCTCAGGTGATGCACATCATCGGTGACGTTGCAGGTCGTGACTGCGTCCTGGTTGACGATATGATCGACACCGGTGGTACGCTGTGTAAAGCAGCTGAAGCGCTGAAAGAACGTGGTGCAAAACGCGTATTCGCTTACGCCACTCACCCGATCTTCTCAGGCAATGCGGCAAACAACCTGCGTAACTCTGTGATTGATGAAGTTGTTGTCTGCGATACCATTCCGCTGACCGACGAAATCAAAGCACTGCCGAACGTGCGTACGTTGACCCTGTCGGGTATGCTGGCCGAAGCGATTCGTCGTATCAGCAACGAAGAATCAATTTCTGCTATGTTCGAGCATTAATCGAACCCGGCTCAAAGACCCGCTGCGGCGGGTTTTTTTATCTGTAACCTTTATTTGTATGACTTATGCCTCCTTCACCTGCCAACCCGCCATTTCATTGAGTTGACAGATGATGCGCTCATGGATGAAACATTATTGTGAACAGAATTTTTTCCTCACATGTGATGCCTTTCCGCGCCCTCATCGACGCTTGCTGGAAGGAAAAATATACCGCCTCACGGTTTACCCGTGATGTGATTGCCGGGATCACCGTCGGGATTATTGCTATCCCGCTGGCGATGGCGCTGGCTATCGGGAGCGGTGTCGCGCCGCAGTACGGACTTTATACCTCCGCTGTGGCCGGGATTGTTATTGCCTTAACCGGGGGCTCGCGTTTTAGCGTTTCAGGCCCGACCGCCGCGTTTGTGGTGATCCTCTATCCCGTTTCGCAACAATTTGGGCTGGCAGGCCTGCTTGTCGCGACGCTGATGTCCGGGGTCTTCCTGATCCTCTTTGGCCTGGCCCGCTTTGGCCGCCTGATTGAGTACATCCCGGTCTCGGTTACCTTAGGTTTTACCTCAGGGATTGGTATCACCATTGGTACCATGCAAATCAAAGATTTCCTCGGTCTGCAGATGGCCCACGTCCCGGAACACTATCTGCAAAAAGTCGGCGCGCTCTTCATGGCTCTGCCGACCATTAACCTGGGCGATGCCGCCATCGGGGTGGTCACGCTGGGTACGCTGATGATGTGGCCGCGTCTGGGCATTCGCCTGCCAGGTCACCTGCCCGCCCTGCTCGCCGGCTGTGCCGTCATGGGGATCATCAACCTGCTGGGCGGCCACGTTGCCACCATTGGTTCTCAGTTCCACTATATTCTCGCCGACGGCTCACAGGGCAACGGGATCCCGCAACTGCTGCCGCAACTGGTGCTGCCGTGGAATCTACCGGATTCTGACTTCACATTGAGCTGGGATTCCCTGCGCGCCCTGCTTCCGGCGGCATTCTCAATGGCCATGCTGGGGGCGATCGAGTCCCTGCTCTGCGCCGTGGTGCTCGACGGGATGACCGGCACGAAACACAAAGCCAACAGCGAACTGATTGGCCAGGGACTCGGTAATATTGTCGCCCCCTTCTTTGGTGGGATTACCGCAACGGCGGCAATTGCCCGTTCGGCAGCAAACGTCCGCGCTGGCGCAACGTCCCCCATTTCCGCGGTGATCCACGCGCTGCTGGTGATCATGGCGCTGCTGGCGCTGGCGCCGTTGCTTTCATGGCTGCCGTTGTCGGCGATGGCGGCCCTGCTGCTGATGGTGGCCTGGAACATGAGCGAAGCGCACAAAGTTGTGGATTTGCTGCGTCATGCGCCCAAAGACGACATCATTGTGATGATGATGTGTATGTCGCTGACGGTGCTGTTTGACATGGTCATTGCCATCAGCGTCGGGATTGTGCTGGCCTCGTTACTGTTTATGCGCCGTATCGCGCGCATGACGCGACTGGCAGCGGTGAACGTCGAAGTACCCGAAGATGTGCTGGTGCTGCGCGTGATCGGCCCGCTGTTCTTTGCGGCCGCGGAAGGATTGTTTACCGATCTGGAGTCGCGCATCGAAGGCAAGCGCATTGTCGTACTGAAATGGGACGCGGTACCGGTGCTGGACGCTGGCGGTCTCGATGCCTTCCAGCGCTTTGTGAAAAGATTGCCAGAAGGCTGCGAGCTGCGCGTAAGTAACCTCGAGTTCCAGCCGCTGCGCACGATGGCGCGCGCTGGTATTAAACCGATTCCGGGTCGTCTGGCCTTCTTCCCGAACCGCGACGCGGCGCTGGCTGATTTATAATCTTTTTGCGATTACCGGTCTGTTCCTGTACAGGCCGGTAACATTTTCCGCTCTGCCCCCTGTTTTTCCCCTCCCGTGTTGTTATTATCTGCTTTCTGTTCCTGCGAATAAGAGTGACAACTCGTGATTTCATTTACGCTACGTGAAATGACCGGAGAAGATATTCCGGCGGTTCAGTTATTTCTGATTCAACATCTGAACGAGTTCTTTGCGGCGGACAGGCCAGTCCCTGATGCCGGACAGGATGTTTTTAACCTGCAACAGCAGTATATTCAACAGCAGCGGAATGTATTGCTGTGTGCCTGGAGCGAAAAGCATGAACTCATTGCTACCCTGGCCGTCTGCCAATATGACGACCGCATTACCGAACTTCGCGGACGCTATATTTTGACAGAAACGGCAGAAATTTGTCGCTGCTATGTGGACAAACGTTATCGCAGAAAAGGTATTGGGGGTCAGTTACTCGCTTTTGCTGAAACATTCTGCGAGCAACAGCAGTACAACTTATTATACTTACATACCCACCATTTTTTACCGGGAGGTTATTCATTCTGGCGACGTAATCATTTTCAGGTTGTAATGGATATGCACGATGACTGGCAATTAGTGCATATGGAGAGATCACATAAATTAGCATGAATAAGAATATTACTTGATCAACGTCAATCAATTCTCATTTAGCTTTTCACTATGACGTTTCGTTATCCAGAATTTTATTACCAGATAAAACATAACTCATTGATATTTAATAAATAGACATTATTTATCTCAAACAAACCCTTCTTTCCCCTTGCGATTGATCTTGTTAACAAATGCCGATACAGTCTTTTCCGACAGCATTTCATTACACCAACATTGTAATGAATAGGAACATGGTGCGGATTATTACAATCCCATGCCATGACTGCCCCCGCAACTGTAGGCGGATGCAGAATATCCTCGTGCAGCATATTTTGTTGCAGGTCACTGTAAAGCGAATCTTTATGGGAAGGCCGATATTCTGATTACCGTGAGTCAGGAGACCTGCTGTCAAATTTATGCCCCATTGAGTGGACGGGATGGTCCATGTGATGATTTATTTGATATAAGCCACCGTGAAAGAGTGAATCAGATTTCTGACTGAACTGCTGACTTTCTTTATTTTCATAACGTCATGCGTAAATTTCACGATGTCCTGTCATCTATCGTCATGAACTCTCCCGATATATGGAACGATATAATCCATGACCAGACGTTCAGATTCTGGCATGAACGGGATGATAATAATGCACGCTAATGTTACCTCTGTACCTTATAAAAAAATGCTTCTGGTTGTTGCTGGTACCGCGCTGTTTCTCACCTCAGGTCTTTCTCATGCAGCCAAAACGGAATATCCATTGACGATAAAAAACTGTGGTCGGGATATCACGTTTAACGCAGCGCCAAAACGTGTGGCCACCGTAGGACAAAACAGCACTGAGATCCTGTATGCGCTGGGCCTGGCCGATCGAGTGGTAGGCACATCGCTGTGGTTCGGGCCTGTTCCCGACGCGTATAAGGCGGCAAATGACAAGATTGCAGTTATTGCCCAGAACATCCCCAGCTTCGAAGGCATCATTGCCAAAAAACCAGATCTGGTCGCCAGCCAGTTCGAATGGCAGATCGGTCCTGCGGGCACGGTGGCCTCTTATGAACAGTTCAGCGAACTGAAGGTCCCGGTCTATACCGCACCGGCAGACTGCGCGAAAGATAACGAAGATGGCGGTGACGGCGTGCGCAAAGGCATGTTTGATATCGCAATGGTCTATCAGGAAGTGGCCGACTTAGCGACGATCTTCGACGTTCAGGATAAGGGCAACGAACTGATTGCCAGCCTCAAAGCACGTGAAACGGCAGCGAAAAACAAAATCGCCGGGATGGACAACAACGTCTCCGCCGTTTTCTGGTTCTCCAGCGCCGACCTGCAACTGGATCCCTACGTCGCCGGGAAATTAGGACCTGCCGCCTGGATTGCGCAGACCCTGGGTATCAAAAACGTCATTGATTCCGCCGAAGAATGGCCAACGGTCGGTTGGGAAACCATCGCCAAAGCCCAGCCGACAGTGATTGTGCTGGGGGAAATGAGTCGCCGGCGTTTCCCGGCCGATGACTGGCAGGTGAAAATGGAATATTTGAAATCCGACCCGGTCACCCAACTGATCCCCGCCGTTAAAGCCGATCATTTACCGGTGATTGATGTACAGACTATGAATGCCGGAATCAGAACGATCGACGGTGTTGAGAAACTGGCTGACGCCCTGGTTGAGTACGGTTTAGCGCATCCTCAGGCCGCGCATTAATCCTCGTTTCGCGCCAGATCCCGACGGGTCCGGCGCGTTTTATGCACTCCGAAACGCAGGTCACTATGAGCGATTTACGCAGGACGCGTCACGCCGTCAGTCGGTTAGCGGTCAATGTTTGCGCCCACGCCCTCTGGGTTAGCGTGCTGATGTGCGGCGTCCTGCTGGCAGGGATCGCCATTGGCGAGACGTTTATTCCCTGGCAGCACGTACTCAACACGCTGGCAAATCATCTGTTTGACACCCATTATCCGGTTGATGCACTGGATGCCGGGATTGTCTGGAACTATCGCCTGACCCGTGCGCTGGTCTCCGCCAGTTGTGGCGCCTGCCTGGCCGTGTCGGGCGTGGTTTTACAGTCGTTACTGCGCAATGCGCTTGCCGAGCCGTATCTGCTGGGCATTTCCGCAGGCGCCTCAACCGGTGCGGTGTTGGTTGCGCTGACCGGACTGGGTGCCGGGATGATCAGCATGTCGTTCGGCGCATTTGTCGGTGCCCTGACCGCCTTTTTGTTTGTGGCCCTTCTGGCGGTAGCGGCAGGCGGCAGGCAAGGCGGTGGGGTTACGACGCAAATCATTCTCGCCGGGATTGCCAGCTCCCAGTTATTCAATGCGCTGACCTCACTGATCATCACCCGCTCTGCCAACGCGGAACAGGCACGCGGCATTATGTTCTGGTTGCTCGGGAATCTGAGCGGCGTCCGCTGGCCCGATGTGGTACTGGCAATCCCCACCGCGTTAGTTGGCGTTGCGATATGTTTCTGTTATGCCCGTCATCTGGATGCCTTCTCTTTTGGCGCGGAGTCCGCCGCCTCACTGGGGATTCCGGTAAAACGCACTCGTGGCGTGCTGATTGCCGCCGTAACCGGTATGACGGCCATTATGGTCTCCATCGTCGGCGCAATTGGCTTTGTGGGACTGGTGATCCCTCACGCCGCCCGTCTGCTGGTAGGCAATCAGCACCATCGTCTGCTGCCTGTCAGCGCGCTGATCGGCGCCATTTTCCTGATCGTCGCCGATGTCATCTCCCGCACGCTTCTCCCCGGACAAGTTCTGCCCATCGGCGTCATTACGGCTCTGGTCGGCGCGCCCGCGTTTTCCATCATCCTGATCAGAGGAAACCCGACCAAATGACCGTTAATCCTGTACCGACTCCGGTTGCCGCCTGCGACGCGATGATTCAGGCGGAATGTCTGCACTGGCAGGTGAAAGGCAAAGTGATTGTCAATGACGTTTCACTCCGCGTGGCGCCGGGGGAGTTTGTCGGCATTATCGGCCCCAATGGCTCCGGGAAAACGTCGCTGATTTCGTTGCTGGCCGGTCTACTGAAGCCCACCGCCGGTCACATCCTGTTGCAGCAAAAAGCGCTGCATCGCTATTCACGCCGTCAACTGGCGCAGCAAGTCGCGCTGGTTGAGCAGCAGGCAGAAACCAGTGAGCGCCTGACCGCGCTACAGGCCGTCTCGCTGGGACGAACCCCGTGGCTGAGCCTGCTGAATCCGTGGTCGGACAACGATGACAATATCGTCCAGACCATGCTGGAGAAAGTCGATCTTCAGCATCTTCGCCATCGTTGCTGGCACACCTTTTCCGGCGGCGAAAAACAACGCCTGCATATTGCCCGCGCGCTCGCTCAGCAGCCACAACTGCTGCTGATGGACGAACCCACGAATCACCTCGACATTCAACATCAGATTGGCCTTCTCAGCCTGGTGAAACGCGAAAAACTGACGGTTGTCGCCGCTCTCCACGATCTCAATCATGCTGCCATGTTCTGCGATCGCATCATCGTGATGAACGCCGGTCGTCTGGAAATGCAGGGCCGTCCCTGCGCCATTTTCACCCGCGAGAATCTCCGCGCCTGGTTTGGCATTGACGCTATCGTCGAGCGCGATCCCCATGGTGCGAACTGTTTTATTCGTTATCAAAGACCTGAAGAAGCCTAAGGAAGACCCCATGAACTATCTCAAAAAGAGCCTGAACGTATTGTGTTTGCTGGCCCTCACCGCCTCTGCCTTCGCGCAAACCCACGAAGTACTGATGAAGAATCGCGGTTCAGCAGGCCCCATGGTCTATGAGCCGGACTACCTGGAGATTCAACCTGGCGATACGGTGAAATTTATCCGCAAGCATAAGAGTCATAACGCGGCCTCAATTGCTGAACTGTCGCCTGCGGGCTACCCAGGATTTATCGGCAAAATCGATGAGGAGATCGCAGTGAAGTATGACAACGCGGGCTTCTACGGCATTAAATGCACCCCACATTATGCGCAAGGGATGGTCATGCTGATTAAAGTCGGCGACGCCACTCTGCCGGACAGTTATCGCGCGTTTACGGCACCCGGGATCGCCGATAAACGCTTCCAGGACATCTATTCGCGCATTGATAAACAGTAAGGGAGAGCGCTGTGGTGGTGGAGAACAAACAGCCGGATAAGGACATTCAGCAACAACGACGCAACTGCCTGTGCAAATTGACAAAATTTGTCGGCGCAGCGGGAGTGACCGCCGCCGTCTGGCCGTTAATTTCCGCATTAGGCCCGGACGAAACAACGCGCGGGGAAAATGAACCGATAGACGTCTCGCTGGCGGGGATCGCCGCGGGGCAAACTATCAGACGCATCTGGCAAGGAAAGCTGATCCTCATCCATCATCGCACGCCGGAAGAGATCGTCGCGGCCCGCAAGGCTGACCACCGCGCGCTTATCGATCCGCAGGCGGACAGCGAACGGGTCGCGTCTGACTATCCGCAGTGGCTGGTTGTTCAGGGGTATTGTCCGCACGCCGGCTGCGTACCCAATACCAGACCCGGTGGACAGGGCTGGATTTGTCCGTGTCACGGTTCGGAGTTTGATACTTCCGGACGGGTCACTCGCGGCCCCGCAACCGCCAATCTGGCCGTTCCAGAGTTTGCCTTTCATCCTGATGGTCTGACCGTGCGTATTGGCGCTAAGGACGTGTAAGATGATCCGCTGGCGCATTCCTTTCCCGCGCTCCATCGCCGGTGTATGGCTGTTTGCCGTCGGTGCGATCCTGCTGGTGATGCTTGGAATACAGATACTGACCGGCATCGTGCTGGCGATGTTTTACGTCCCGACGACATCGCTGGCGTTTGATTCCATCGTCCACATCATGCGCGCAGTGAGTCACGGAGAATTGCTGCGCAGTATGCACACCATCGGCGCATCGCTGTTTTTCTTCGCCTGCTATCTGCATATTTTCCGTGGCATGTATTACAGCGTCTACCGCAGACCGTATGTGCCGATGTGGATGATTAGCGTCACGTTGTACGTGCTGCTGATGATCACCGCGTTTCTCGGCTACAGCCTGATTTGGGGGCAAAAGAGCTACTGGGCCGCGACGGTGATCACCAGTTTCGCCCGCGCCATCCCGGTGGTGGGTGACAAGTTGTATACCTTCCTGGTGGGTGGCTATGCGCCTGGCACCCCCACGCTGGGGCGTTTTTACGTCCTGCACTTTATTCTTCCCTTTGCGGTCGTGGTGATGACGATTTTCCACGTCCGTACGGTACAGTCGGCCTTTGCTCACGCGATGAAACGGACCTTCAGCGAGAAAGCGTCCCGTAGTCTGCTCTTCGATTACCGAATCACGGATTCAGATGCCATTAAAATCACGTTATTCCTGATGCTGTTCACCTGGTTTTTATTTTTCGCGCCTCATTATCTGAGCAGCGCGGATAACTTCATCCCGGCAGATCCCACGGTGACTCCGGCGATTGTTGCCCCGGAGTGGTACTTTCTCCCCTTCTTTTCCATTCTGCGCTGCTTCCCGAACGAACTCGTCGGGCTGGCGGCGATGTGCGGCGCAGTGCTGATCTTCTATTTTCTCCCGTGGCTGGATACCTCCCGCGCGCGTTTTCGCCACTACAACAAATGGGTGAAATGGGGTTTCTGCCTGTGGGTGCTGAATGTCTGTTTTCTGGGATGGCTGGGATCAAAAGCACTGGTTGGCCCCGATCTGACGGAAGGCATTCGTAATGAAGAGGGATGGATCCGCGCGGTCTCGCAACTGTCGACAATCGGCTATTTCGCCTGGTTTTTACTGGTGCTGCCCTGTCGTCGTTTTCTGGAAAAGCAGGACTGAAATGATGAGACAATTACTCAGATATGGCATGCTGTGGGTGGCATTTTGCACGACAGGCCCTACATTCGCGCAAGAACCGGTTCCCACTCGCCAGGCGTGGAGCTTCAGCGGTCTCTCCGGAGAATATGATAAGGCGCAACTGCGGCGCGGTTTGCAGGTCTATGAAGAGAAGTGTCGTGCCTGTCATGGCATGAAATACCTGACGTTTCGCACGCTGACCAAACCCGGCGGCCCGGAACTGACGCCAGAAGACGCAAAAAACCTCGCCAGCGGCTATGTCTTTCCGATTATTCAGGATGACGGCCAACCCGGCGAGCGGGACGGCACCCTGAACGACAGCTTTATTTCGCCTTATCTCAATGACCAGGAGGCGAGATACCTGAATAACGGCGCCCTGCCCGTGGATTTGAGTTATATCGTTCGCGCCCGTACCTACGATCGCGGCTTTCCGCAATTTCTGCTGGACGCGTTTATTCCCTACACTGAGCAAGGAGCGGATTACCTCTTCGCGCTCTTAACCGGTTATCTGCCCGATGACCCGGAACTGAAGGCGAATCGTTACTATCCGGGTGGGGTGATTAACATGCCAAAACCGCTGGCGGATGGCGAAATCGAATGGCATTCAGAATCGCAGGTCGCGCAAACAGAAGAACAATACGCACGGGATGTCACCGCCTTTCTGGCCTGGGTGGCCGATCCCGACCTGACGGCGAGAAAACATCAGGGAATGTACGTCATGGGGTATCTCGCCATTATGCTGGCATTATTATGGATGATGCGACGAATGAAAAGACGCGCACAGCATTAAACGCGAGAAAGAAATCACAATCTGTGACCAGTCAGCCTGATGCTGGCTGGTCATTATCTTGCGGCGAAACGTTAACTGTGACGACGATTGTCGTTACGGCGGCAACGTTTGTCGTAGTGGCGCACCCACCAGTAGCGGTCGCTGACTTGCTCATGTCCGCCTACACGGGCACCCGCCAGCCACAAAATGGCACCGACGAAGATACTGAGCACGGCACCATGCGCGAAAAATTGTGGCAGGTTAAATTGCGGCAACTGGTTTAAAATGGAGTAACCCACGCCAACCACCATAACCACTAACCCTAAACCCATGAGCACATTACCGAGTAACGAAGCGTTTTTGCGTTTCATGTGTCACCTCCGGAACTTTTGGGTTGCTTCAGGGAATATCCCTAATCCTTATGTGTAAAGTATAGACAACACACCGCTTTGGTAGTGAGCCTGCGATCACAATTACAACTCATTATTCAACAAAACTTTACAAATAAGCCCCTGAACACCTTGACTTTCCAATAATCAAGACAGGCAATTATTCAGTTTCCGGGAGAAGTGACACGGTTCTTTGTCAAGCGGGGCGACAGACAGTAAACTACGCGCCAGTTATTGAAACACTCAGGATAGAAAACGTGACGATTAAACTGATTGTCGGCCTGGCGAACCCCGGCGCTGAATATGCAGCCACCCGACATAATGCGGGCGCATGGTACGTCGATTTACTGGCAGAGCGGTTGCGAGCCCCTTTGCGCGAAGAGCCGAAATTCTTTGGCTACACTTCCAGAGTCAGTCTGGAAGGTGAAGATGTCCGTTTATTAGTTCCCACCACGTTTATGAATCTGAGCGGCAAAGCGGTCGGCGCAATGGCGAGTTTTTATCGCATCAATCCCGACGAAATTTTAGTGGCCCACGATGAACTGGATCTTCCCCCCGGCGTGGCAAAATTTAAACTCGGCGGAGGTCATGGCGGACACAACGGGCTGAAAGACATTATCAGCAAGCTCGGCAATAACCCTAACTTTCATCGCTTACGTGTCGGAATCGGTCATCCGGGCGATAAAAATAAAGTTGTCGGCTTTGTGTTAGGCAAACCGCCTGTTTCAGAACAGAAGTTAATTGACGACGCGATTGACGAAGCGGCGCGTTGCACTGAGGTATGGTTTAAAGACGGTTTGACCAAAGCAACGAACCGATTGCACGCCTTTAAAGCGCAATAAGCAGTGATGTGCGGCATTTTTGCCGTACGCTGTGTATAATAGGCAAAGTTATTTCCATTTCTACAATCTGTTTTCTACAACAGGTTGATTATCAAGATATTAAGGTGATTTAAATCATGGGATTCAAATGCGGTATCGTCGGTTTGCCCAACGTCGGGAAATCCACCCTGTTCAACGCGCTGACCAAAGCCGGTATTGAAGCGGCAAACTTCCCATTCTGTACGATTGAGCCGAATACCGGCGTCGTGCCGATGCCCGACCCGCGTCTGGACCAGTTGGCTGAGATCGTCAAACCGCAGCGTATCCTGCCGACCACAATGGAATTTGTTGATATTGCCGGTCTGGTAAAAGGCGCGTCCAAAGGTGAAGGTCTGGGTAACCAGTTCCTGACCAACATTCGTGAAACCGAAGCGATTGGCCACGTGGTGCGCTGTTTTGAAAACGACAACATTATTCACGTTTCGGGCAAAGTGAACCCGGCGGAAGATATTGACGTGATCAACACCGAGCTGGCGCTGGCGGATCTCGATACCTGCGAACGCGCGATTCACCGCGTACAGAAGAAAGCCAAAGGCGGCGATAAAGACGCAAAAGCCGAGCTGGCCGCGCTGGAAAAATGCCTGCCGCAGCTCTCTGAAGCTGGCATGCTGCGTTCTCTGGACCTGACGGACGAAGACAAAGCGGCGATCCGCTACCTGAGCTTCCTGACCCTGAAGCCGACCATGTATATTGCCAACGTTAACGAAGACGGTTTCGAAAACAACCCATATCTCGACCAGGTCCGCGAAATTGCCGCGAAGGAAGGTTCCGTCGTGGTTCCGGTATGTGCGGCGGTTGAAGCGGACATCGCTGAACTTGACGATGACGAGCGCGACGAATTCATGCAGGAACTGGGGCTGGAAGAACCGGGCCTGAACCGCGTGATCCGTGCTGGCTACAAGCTGCTGAACCTGCAAACCTACTTCACCGCCGGGGTGAAGGAAGTGCGTGCATGGACCATTCCTGTCGGCGCCACCGCGCCACAGGCGGCAGGTAAAATCCATACCGATTTCGAGAAAGGCTTTATCCGCGCACAGACCATCGCGTTTGACGACTTCATCACCTACAAAGGTGAACAAGGCGCGAAAGAAGCCGGTAAAATGCGTGCTGAAGGGAAAGATTACATCGTTAAAGATGGCGACGTGATGAACTTCCTGTTCAACGTCTAATTAGTTTCTGTTACCTCATGAGGTTTCATTAAATCTCATAAGGATCTAAGAACACTATAAAATCCACGCAATTGCGTGGATTTTTCGTATTAGGGTGCTCAAAAAGTTTCCCAGTTGTCTGTTTCTGAAGTTATCTTTTTGGACACCACATATTTTTCGCCATTATTCCTCTCCCTCTGGTGACTAACACGTTTTTCTGAAGTCATGTTTGCGGCTTGTATCCCTTCCTCATTCAGACTGAACACGCTGACCATATCCTGGAGTACACGAGACTGCTCCTGCATTGAAGAGGCAGCTGCAGCTGACTCTTCAACGAGCGCGGCATTTTGCTGTGTGGTGGTATCAATCTGTCCCATCGCACTGTTGATTTGGGCAATCCCATCACTCTGCTCCCGACTCGCTTGTGCGATTTCCTCAATCAGTTGAGTCATGTTCTGGACGTTGGAAACAATTCCCATCATGCCAGCATCTGCTTTTTCAACCAGATTGCGGCCAGAGGCAATACGTGAGACAGAGTCATCGATCAATTCCTTAATTTCACGTGCAGCTGACGCACTGCGTTGTGCCAGTGTACGGACTTCTCCAGCCACCACAGCAAAACCACGTCCGGATTCACCTGCTCGCGCAGCTTCCACTGCTGCATTCAGCGCCAGAATATTGGTCTGGAAGGCTATACCATCAATAACCTGGATGATGTCCGCCATTTTTGATGAGGAATCGTAAATTTCCTGCATTCGGGAAGACACTTCACTCATAACGGCGCCATTCTGTTTCACGACAGATGCTGTCTCACTCACGTAACGATGCGCCTGCGCCGTGTTTGCTGCAGTATTGTTAATAGTTGCCGTCAGCTCTTCCAGCGTCGAGGCTGTCTCTTCTACCCCTGCCGCCTGCTCTTCCGTGCGAGAGGCCAGATCGGTGTTACCACTACTAATTTCAGCCGCGGCTAACGCTATGCTGTCGGCCCCTTCACGGACCTTGCGTACCGTATTACGCAGACTCTCCGTCATTTCCCTCAGGGAGAGCATAAGTTGTCCAGGCTGGTCTCGGGATTCCACTTTAACGTCGATCCCCAGATTACCGGACGCCACTTCCCGGGCCACATTAACGGCTGACAACAATGGGCGAGTTATCCCGCGAGTGATAAACCACGCTAACAGACTGCCGACAAGAATAGCGATTACGCCAAGAACAATCAGAGCCTGAATTGCTGCCGAGCCATTCTCCTGAATGGACCCACCGGCTTCATCAATTTGCGCTTTATCGTAGTTTTCCAGTGCTTTTACGCTGCCGGAATAGACCTCCATGGCGGGAATGAGTTTCTGGCGAATAAATGCATTGGTGGCATCACCATTCCCTTGTTCACTGATGCGAATCGCCTCATTGCGGATATCGATATACAGTTTTCTTTTATCACCCACGGTCGTCAGGAGTGACTTGCCCGTATCAGAGACAATTAATTCTGTCAGTTCCTTCTGAATGGCACTCACGCGCTCTGACATTACCTTCATTTTTGACTGGGCAAATTTTTTAATTCCCTCATCAGAGGAAGTCAGTACAGACAGCCCCATCGCGCCATTATAGTCAATTGCCGCCCCCCACGCCCCCGTGAGTCGCTCCAGTACCAGCAACCTGTCCGTAATAGCATGGGTCTCTTTCAATATGCCGTTTAATTTAACAATACCCGTAACAGCCATAATGACGACAAGGGTGAGAACAATACTGAAGCCAACTCCCATTCGGGTACCAACACCAAAATTATTTATTTTCATCTGCTGTCTCATACAAAAAAAGTCACCTTTTCCCTGCCACCCGTTGAAAAAACCAGAACAATGCCGGGAGCATTCGACTTAAGGGCGGAGTCAAGCTAACATATTGAAATTGATCATGTTTTAAACATGTGCCAGCGTATCTATCGGCAGAAAGGGAGAGGACTTTAACGTGATCATTCTCTTAGAAGAACATTGACATTTTGAAACAAGACAGGAAATCGCGTATAAAACAAACCGTATCATGTTGTTTTTTAATTGAAAAAGACAACTCAATTTTTATCGTATAATTTCATACCGGAAACAAAAGAATAAAAAAAGAACAACCGATTCCATATTAATCTAAAGATACCCCCCTTAACCAACATCCATTAGCTGCATGAAAAATAATTAACATTGATATTAATGTGATCCGATAAAAAGATATCACCACCATTATTAAATGACAGGCTTTAATCCATTGAAAGTTTAAGAAAGGATAGACTGATATTTTTACTCCGCATACCTGAATTGACTATAATTTGTCCCCCCCCTACGTATAGCGTACATTTGGTGTTATAAGTGAACACTGTTTCCGTTATATTGTTCAGGCAAAGAAACTCATCCATAAATATTGGTACGACTATAACGAATACAAACCACTTTTCAGGACTGAATTATCTGACATCACCTGAGTTTATAACAATGTGTTAAAACAGGGTTTCAATCCTTTGGTTCGATAGCATCCTTTCAGTGTCCGATTCTCTGGACTGAGATCCCTGGCTGTTCGTCCTTGCATGTCAGGTCAAGCGTTGACTGCTTCAAAAAAAATACCGTTTTTGTTATATTGATGCTTACTGATTATCCACCTCCGCGGTGCCAAAAAGAACAAGATTCACCGCAACCCAGGACAATAAAATGTTAGATTACCGCTTCCCGACAGCTTTGCAGATGGTTCTCAGCGTAGCGATGGCGGAGCAATCGGGTGAACGTTCGACAAGTGCAATTCTGGCCTATGGTCTGGAAGCAAATCCGAGCTTCATTCGCAAGTTAATGGTTCCGCTCACGCGTGACGGTATCATCGTCTCAACGCTTGGCCGCAACGGTTCTATTCATCTTGGTCGCCCGGCGGACGAGATCACCCTGCGCGATATCTACCTTTCTGTCATTGAAGATAAAAAGCTGTGGGCCTCGCGTCCTGACGTACCGGCTCGCTGCGTGGTCAGCGCCAACGCTTGCTGGTACTTCAAATCTATCGCCGATGAAGCGGAGCAAGCTTCGTTAGAGGTATTAGCTCGCCATACCGTGGCAAGCGCGCTGGAAGAGGTCAAAAAAGCCGATACCAGCGGGTGCGATCCGGTCCCTGAGATTGATACCCAGTCTAAAAAAGCGCATTAGTTATTTCCTGACTGCAAAAAAAACCGCCTTAACGCTGAAGGCGGTTTTTTGTTATGTGCAATTCCTTAAGAAACCGGCAAAACATCCCTTACCGGTTTACCGCGCGTAACGAATTTACGCAGCGTAACGTAAAACACCGGTGTCAGGAACAGACCAAATAACGTCACCCCCAACATACCGGAAAATACCGTGATACCGGTGACGCCACGCACTTCTGCCCCCGCACCGTGACCGAGGATCAGTGGAATCGTCCCGGCAATAAAGGCAATGGACGTCATCACAATCGGGCGTAAGCGCAGGCGGCACGCTTCCAGCGCGGCTTCCATAATCCCTTTCCCCTGAATCTCCAGCTCGCGGGCGAACTCCACGATAAGAATCGCGTTTTTACAGGCCAGCCCCATCAGTACCACCAGACCAACCTGAACGAACACGTTGTTATCGCCCCCGGTCAGCCAGACGCCAAACAGCGCGGAAAGCATGGTCATCGGGACGATAAGGATTACCGCCAGCGGCAGCGTCCAGCTTTCATACAGTGCCGCCAGCACCAGGAATGCCAGCAGCACCGCGACCGGGAAGACGATCAGCGCCGTATTGCCCTGCGTGGCCTGCTGAAAGCTCAGATCCGTCCATTCAATATTCATCCCATTCGGCAGGATCTGCTTAGACATTGCGCCCAGTTGCGTCATCGCCTGCGCGGAAGAGAGTATGCGAGGATCGGCATCGCCAATGAGATCCGCCGCAGGATAACCATTGTAACGAATCACCGGATCCGGCCCGTAGGTGGTCGTGATTTTCACCATACTGCCGATCGGCACCATTTCGCCCTGATTATTACGGGTGCGTAAATTCGCAATATCTTCCACGCTGTCGCGAAACTGCCCGTCGGCCTGCGCCATCACGCGCCAGGTTCGCCCGAACTGGTTGAAGTCATTCACGTACGACGAGCCCAGATAGGTTTGCAGCGTGCCAAAAAGGTCGGTCAGCAACACGCCCTGCGCTTTCGCCTTATCACGATCGACCTGTACATCCAGTTGCGGAACGTTAGCCTGGTAGGTTGAGATCGGGAAGTGCATTCCCGGCGTCTGCATAATCGCACCGGACATGGTGTTCACCGCGTTTTGCAGCGCGCCATAACCAAGACCTGCGCGATCCTGGATATACAGCGAATACCCGGAGCCCTGCCCCAACCCTAAGATCGGCGGCGGCAGAATGGAGAAGCCAAAACCTTCCTGAATTTGCGCAATTTTCGCGTTGATCTCCGCGTTTATTTCCGCCGCGGAGTGTTTTCGCTGATCGAATGGTTTCAGGCCAAAGAAGACGGTCCCGGTATTCGGCGTGTTGGTGAACTGCAGCGCGTTCAACCCCGGGAACGCAACCGCATAGTCCACACCTTCGGTATTCATCCCGATTTCGCTCATTTTGCGGATCACCGCGTCGGTGCGGGCCAGCGAGGAGCCTTCCGGCATTTTCACGCCGCCGATCAGGTACAGCTTATCCTGCGTCGGAATAAACCCGCCGGGCACAGCTTTAAACATAACGCCTGCGGCACAGAGCAGCAGCAGATAAACCATAAATACCGCGCCGCGCCGTCCCAGCGTTTTACCCACCAGCCCCTGATAGCCGTTTGAGCTGCGGTGGAAAAAGCGGTTAAACGGACGGAAAATCCAGCCGAACAGACGATCGATAAGCCGGGTCGGGAAATCTTTCGGCGCGCCGTGCGGTTTTAACAGCAGTGCCGCCAGCGCCGGAGAGAGCGTCAGCGAGTTAATGGCAGAGATGACCGTGGAAATCGCGATCGTCACCGCAAACTGCTTGTAGAACTGTCCGGTAACGCCCGAGAGAAACGCCATCGGCACAAACACCGCGCACAGCACCAGTGCAATAGCGATAATTGGCCCGGACACTTCTCGCATCGCCTGATGCGCCGCCGCAAGCGGAGCAAGCCCCTCTTCAATGTTTCGCTCGACGTTCTCCACCACCACGATGGCGTCGTCCACCACGATACCGATGGCCAGTACCAGCCCGAACAAACTCAGGGTATTTAGCGAGAAGCCCAGCAGGTAGAGAATGCTGAAGGTACCCACCACCGAAACAGGCACCGCAATCAGCGGAATAATCGACGCGCGCCAGGTTTGCAGGAACAGGATCACCACCAGCACCACCAGCACCACCGCTTCCAGTAGCGTTTGCACGACTGCACGGATGGAGTCTCGCACGAAAACGGTCGGATCGTAAGGTGCCGCCCACTTCATATCTGCCGGGAATCGCGTGGACAGTTCGTCCATTTTGGCGCGCACCGCGTTAGACAAATCAATGGCATTCGCCCCCGGCGACTGGAAGATACCAATCCCGACCGCGTCTTTATTGTTCAGTTGGGAACGCAGCGCATAGCTACCGGACCCCATTTCGATACGCGCCACGTCGCGCAGGCGGACGACCGTACCGTCCTGCGTTGTTTTCAGGACAATATTGCCGAACTCTTCTTCAGTATGCAGACGACCCTGGGCGTTAATAGAGATCAGAAAATCGCTCTCTTTCGGCAGTGGCTCGGCACCAAGCTGCCCGGCGGAAACCTGCACGTTCTGCTCCTGCATCGCCGTCACTACGTCCGAAGCGGTTAATCCGCGAGCCGCCACCTTGTTGGGATCCAGCCAGACGCGCATCGCGTATTCACCCGAGCCGAAAATCTGGATCTGACCGACGCCGGGCAGGCGTGCCAGCTCGTCCTTCACCTTCAACGTGGCGTAGTTGCGCATATACAGGGAGTCGTACTTACCGTTGGGCGAAAACAGATGCACCACAAGCGTCAGCGTTGGCGACTGCTTCTGGGTAGTGATGCCCAGACGCCGCACGTCTTCCGGCAGACGCGCTTCGGCCTGCGCGACGCGGTTTTGCACTTGAACCTGCGCCTGATCCGGGTCGGTACCTGGACGGAAGGTAACGGTGGTGACCAGCACGCCGTCAGAACCCGCGACGGACTTCATGTACATCATGTTCTCAACGCCGTTGATCGCTTCTTCCAGCGGCGTCGCCACGGTCTCGGCAATCACTTTCGGGTTGGCGCCAGGGTACTCCGCGCGCACCTGCACGCTTGGCGGCACGACGTCAGGATATTCGCTCACCGGCAACAGCGGGATGGCGATGACTCCTGTGATAAAAATCAGAATCGACAGGACGGCGGCAAAAATCGGCCTGTCGATAAAAAAGCGGGAAAAGTCCATGGGTTGGATTCTCAGGTCAAGGGATCAGTTGAGGGCGGCGCTGGCGGTCATAGCAACGGTTTTGGCATTAACCGGCATACCCGGCATAAACACTTTTTGTAAACCCTCGACGATGACTCTGTCGCCAGGGTTCAGTCCCTGCTGCACGATGCGTAATCCGGCGGCGAGACGCCCCGGCGTAATATCACGACGCTGTGCTTTACCCTCTTTATCCACGATATAAACGTATTTACGATCCTGATCGGTCAGCACCGCTTTGTCGTCGATAAGCATGGCGTTGAACTCCGCGCTGCCCGGCAGGCGCACGCGAGCAAAGAGTCCCGGTGTGAACTGACGCTGCGCGTTATCCAGCAGCGCGCGCATGCGGATGGTGCCGGTACTCGGCGTGAGCTGATTATCCAGAAAATCCACTTTGCCCTGATGGGGGTAACCTTCCTCACCGGTCAGGCCAATCTCAACCGGTAGCGCCGTGTGATGGCTGGACGCCCCCTGCCCGCTGCGAGCCAGATTTTGGTAGTGAAGGTAGGTTGACTCGTCCACGTCAAAGTAGACGTAAACCGTTTTCTGCGAGACCAGCGTGGTGAGGACGCTGGCGCTGTCGCCCGCAGTCACCAGATTACCGCTGGTGATTAACGCGCGGCTGGCGCGACCGTCAATAGGCGCGGTGACTTTGGTGAAATCCAGATTCAGCTGTGCGGCGTCAACCGCCGCCTGCGCGGCGCGGATGTCAGCTTGCGCCTGGGTGGCAGCCGAACGGCGCTGCTCCCACTCTTCGCGGGATACCACATTCGTGTTGACCAGTTTATCGGTGCGGTTCGCCTCACTTCGCGTCAGGCTTGCCTGCGTTTTGGCTCTCGCCAGGTTCGCCTGCGCCTGTTCCAGCGCCGCGCGATAGGTTCGGTCATCAATCGTGAACAGCACCTCGCCCTTTTTCACTTCCTGACCGTCGGTGTAATTCACTTTATCAATGTAGCCGGAAACGCGCGGACGAAGCTGAACGCTCTCCACCGCTTCAATCCGGCCGTTAAAGCTATCCCACTGGCTAATGGATTTCACCACCACGTCAGCAGCACTGACGGCGGGCGCAGGCGGCGCGGCGTTTTGCGCGACGCTGTTATCACATCCAACAAGCAGCATGGTGAGCAACATCGCCCCCAGCGCGCTCGGATAAACGTTACCCCAGGTTTTTTGCAGGCTCATTATTTTTATTCCGCTATTGGTAGCCGCCGGGCAAGACGCTGCGGGAGACGCCGCGCCACTTCCTTTGTCCGGTAGCTGGCTTAAGGCCATTTGTGTCGTTCATCGCCACAAAACTGTAACAGTTGCAAATACACTATCGCGGCGATTGTAGGAAGGCGCTTAATTAAGTGCAAGAATAATTGTTGCACTTTATGTGCTATTTGAGCAGATGTGAAAAGACCTGTTTCAGGCAAGGCTTTAAATGCAACAATAATACTTGCAATTAATACAAAAACACGCCACCTTTTAATGTAACAGACAAAGATACTTTTAAACAGGCAGCGTGGGAGTAACCAGATGAACACTGGCGCATTTATGCATGATTTACTCGACTGGATCGACAACAACCTGGATAGCCGTCTGGATATTGAAACCGTATCCAGACGTTCCGGCTACTCGAAATGGCACCTCCAGCGTCTGTTTAAGGAACATACTGGCTATCCCCTTGCTGGGTACATTCGTGCACAAAAGCTGCAAAAATCGGTTGAGCGCTTAAGCCACAGCGATGAACCGATTTTGAACGTAGCGATTGCGCTGGGCTTTGACTCCCAGCAGTCATTCAACCGCAGCTTCAAGCGTCAGTATGGTCAGGCCCCCGGCGCATGGCGGCGCAATGCCGGCCACCCGTTGATTAAACGCCAATGTCAGTAATGCCTCTATCGGGGGTCAGGACCACTGCGAATACCTCTGCGCCAGTCTGATGAATTGATTGACCCTCTCTTCGCCGCTTATTGTCACGATTCACGGCCCGTTTACTGGCGGTCAGAGGCGGGACAGTCACTGCGGCAGGAATAAGACTTTTGTTTGTCAGCGTCTGTGTTGTTGACTTATTCTGTAAAAAGATTACTTTTCAGGACATGAAGAAGATACTCATCATTGTCCCCGATGGCGGGATGCTGTTCGAATCCGCTGGTATTGCCGACATTCTGATGCAGGCCAATCGCCTGCATCCGGAAGGCGCTACGGACATCTGTTACCAGGTGCAGTTAGCGACAACTCAACCGCATCAGGTGATCCATGGTCAGTCCGGTCTAAACTTACTGGCAGATCATCGCCTGCATGAAATTGACCCTCGTGAGCCTCTCGATACCATCATTATCACCGGCAGAGGTCAAAACCCGCAGGAAGGGATTGCGGTCGTTGACTGGCTGCGCCTTGCCGCTCCCCACGCCCGCCGTATTGCATCCATTTGCGGCGGTGCAATGCTGCTGGCGCAAACCGGACTGCTGGACGGCAGACGAGCCACCACCCACTGGAAGCTACTGGAAACCATGCAGGCAGAATTTCCTCAGGTGCGCGTCGAAGGCGGTCCGCTCTACATTCAGGACGAACACATCTGGACTTCTGGCGGGGTTAGTTCCGGCTTTGACCTGACGCTTGCGCTGGTTGAAGAGGACTACGGCTTCAGCCTGGCACGCGACATCGCTCAGGACTTCGTCATGTACCTGCGCCGCCCCGGAGGCCAGTTGCAGTTTAGCCGCTACAACCTTCAGCAGAGCAGCACCCAGGGCCCCATTAGCGATCTACAGGCCTGGTTGCTCGACAACCTCACCGCCGACCTCAGTGTGGATAGACTGGCGGAAAAAGTCGCCATGAGCCCGCGTAATTTCACCCGTGTCTTTACCCGGGAAACCGGCGCTTCACCGGCGCGCTACGTCGCCGAAGCCCGTCTGGCCGCTGCCCGACAGCGTCTGGAGCAGACCAACGAGACGCTGGATCGTATCGCTGAACAAACGGGATTTGGCAACAGCATTAACCTGCGGCGACTGTTTGAAAAACAGCTTCAGCTCACGCCAGGAGAATACCGTCAGCGCTTTCACTGTCGCAAAATGGCGTAAAGTGATCCTTTTTTGTCATTTACGCCAAATGGTGACCGACCTACATTACCTTCAGAGACAACAGATAAGGAGTTGATCATGGTAAAGGTCGGTATTAACGGTTTTGGTCGTATCGGACGCAACGTACTGCGTGCTGCGCTGGGTAACCCGGATATTCAGATTGTGGCAATTAACGATCTGACAGACAGTAAGACACTGGCGCATCTGCTGAAATACGATTCGCTGCTCGGTAAACTCGATGCCGACGTCACCGCCGGTGAAGGACAGCTTGTCGTTGACGGTAAACCCATTACTGTGTTCAGCGAACGCGACCCCGCCAACATCCCATGGCGTCAAAGCGAAGTTGATATTGTTATTGAAGCAACCGGCTTCTTCACTGACCGTGATAAAGCAGCGGTGCATGTCCACAGCGGTGGCGCCAAACGCGTGATTATCTCCGCCCCCGGTAAAAACGAAGATTTAACCATCGTGATGGGCGTTAACGATGGCCTCTACTCCCCGGATAAACACGTCGTGGTCAGCAATGGTAGCTGCACCACCAACGGTCTGGCACCTGCCGCGCAGGTTTTGCACCAGCATTTCGGTATTAAGCATGGTCTGATGAACACTACCCACGCCTATACCAACAGCCAGGCGCTGCATGACCAGCCGGAAAAAGATCTTCGTGGCGCCCGTGCCGCCGCACTGTCGATTGTGCCTTACTCCAGCGGTGCCGCGAAGGCGCTTGGCAAAGTCATTCCTGAGCTGGAGGGCCGTTTGACCGGCTACTCGCTGCGCGTACCGGTTCCGGTGGTCTCCATTGTCGATCTCACCGTAACGCTTGAGCGGGATGTGACGACTGAAGAGGTCAATAATGCGTTTCGTGAAGCCGCCGCGACGGGACCGCTGAAAGGGATCCTCGGCTATAGCGATGAACCGCTTGTCTCAAGCGACTACCAGGGTGACCCGCGTTCTTCCATTATTGACGGTCTGTCGACGCTGGTGATTGGCGGAAATATGGTCAAAATTCTGGCGTGGTATGACAATGAATGGGGATTCTCCAACCGCCTCGTCGACCTGGCGCTGTTGATGGCAAGGCGTGAACGCTAACCCCCTGTCCTCATACTTCCTCTAAAATCCACGCCTGGCGTGGATTTTTAATCTCTGCCGTTTGCCAGCCGTCACCTGGCGATGCTGCCCGGGTGATCATCCCATCACACGTTCAAGGCTTTACCAAACGCAGTGTCAGACTCGTAACCCAACGCACAGCCTGGCTGAAGTGAGCAGTTATATTCTGAATGTCCACGCTAAGCGTATCCCCGCGAAAAATGCAAAAACGCGTTAGCAGGAATCGCCTGATGCTAAACGTCATTTAGCACTCTGGTGACGGGCGATTTCTGTTCGCGAGGCATCAAAGGTGACAAAACCTCGACATCACGCCGCCACTCAGAGCGAGGGCGTGGACGAGCGGTGATGGAATCAGGGATGGTGAAAGACCAGCGAATAACCCTGCTCGTGCCAATGCTGAAGCAATTCCTGTTGGCGGCGGGTCGGTTCGATGCCGGTCCAGACAAACAGCTGTTGTCCAGGAAAGAGCTCCGGACGTGGAGAATCCAGCGGCTCTGCCAGTACGGCGATGTGCCAGCCTTGCTGAGACAAACGCCAGGCTTCCAGCCATAGACGTGTGCGGTCTTCGGTATCCCAACCAATCAGCAACGCATCTTTGCCGGCTTTTTTGCGGGCTTCGGACAAACAGGCGGTCACAAATTCAATCAGTACGCCATCAAGCAGGCTGCACATGATGCGGGCCGTATTATGGTCGAGGCTGAGGCGTTGGCGTACGGGAACGAAAATGTGATCGATAAGATCGCCTGAAGTATGTTCACGGGCGAGAGCACCGATTTTGGCCCGCAGCTTAGCCGGATGGGCAAAACGCAGCACGCCCATCATTTCTTCCTGCAGAGTGGTCCAGTCATCATCGGTTGCCACAGTGCCTTGTTCCAGCAACACTTTGACCTTGCTTACTGACACTCCGCTTTTAATCCATCGCTTGATCTCTTCAATGCGCTGGATATCTTCTTCATCAAACTGACGATGGCCGCCTTCGCTGCGCTGGGGCTTTAACAATCCGTAGCGCCGTTGCCAGGCGCGCAGGGTAACGGGGTTGATACCGCATCGTTCAGCGACATCGCCTATGCTGTAAAATCCCATAGTGTCCCTCATACGTGAACCGAAACGTTCCTTACAAACTAACGAATCAGTCGTGTTTGTACAATTTATTATTTATTGTACAACAGCCTCGTATTAAGCATAGATAAAAATGATGAACGTCAGGTAAACAAGACTGGTGGGGAAGGAAACTTGTACAGAATTGCCCTAATGGTGTAGCGAGGTTCACCTGCCGCCATGAATACAGCAGGTGAAATAAGAGGATTACAGCGGTGTTTTTTTCTCCGGCCATGCAACCGGTGGAATTCCACAGAAGCAAGGCGCTGCAAAAAGATGTCCCTGGAACTGAGAAATACCCGCCGATTCCAGCCACATCCACTCTTCGGGCTTTTCAACGCCGACGGCTGATATCGCAATCTCCAGAGACGCACAGCACTTGATCATGGCCTGGATAATGGCCTGTCGCGGGCCGCTTTTATGCACATCGCAAATGAGGTCGCGATTGATTTTGATGCGGTCGGGTTGGAACTGCGCCAGCAGTCGCAGACCGCCAAAACCGGCACCGAAGTGATCGAGGGCGATGCTGATCCCCGAGGATTTCAGGGTTCTCACCGTCTCCGTAAAAGCGTCAAACTCTAAGATAGCCTCACGTTCAGTGAACTCAACGATGATCTGTTCCGGAACAAGACCACTGTCAGCAATGGCATTGAGCAAATAGCGGGCTGCATCCGGCACCTTCACCAACGTCATGGGCAACAGATTCACGGACAAAACCTGATCGCGCAGACCCAGTGAGGCTGCCAGTGTAAAAGCGACTTTCTTACTTTCCAGGTCGGCCAGATAAATATCGTCGCCCTTAATATTGTCAAAATAGTGCTGTGGCGAATCACCCGAACGGGTACGCAGCAGCGCTTCCAGAGAGACAATTTCCTGAGCAAGAGGATCGATGATGGGCTGAAAAGCAAAGCTGCAATTGGCCTTCTCGCTGACTGATGTCAGGGGAATCGTGCGAGCGGTATCGGTCGCGATAAAATCCCACGTGTCAGCGGGAGGGATCTCAAAATAGTTCTCTTTTTCAGTGGCTTCCACGAAGGTGCGGAAGAACTGCAGCGCACGGTCGTTGTAGGTAAGTTGGTATCGGGATGTACCCTTATCGAGAATGGTCTGTAACACCTCCCCCCGATCATGTTCCCGTAAATCAAAAAGCTCCATTCCCACTTTCCCAAAGCGGCGGGAGGGGCCGTGATCGCACAGCAGTTCGACCACATTATAGTGGCGCTTGTCTTCACAAATTGCCTGATAAATAGCCTTTACGTTTTCATTAGGGCCTTCAAGCAACTGAAAAAAATGTGTGCCGTTAAACAGCAAAATGCCTGTCACATCAGCATGCCCATTTGTAAGGTTAGCGGCGGCGACCATACTTTCGAGCGCCTTCACCGGGACGTCATCACAGAGATGACTGCGGTAGATAATGGTAGTGAGCATGATTTTCCGGCATTGAGGAATGATGTTTAACCCTAACAGATCGGAGGCGATATAACACACTAAATTAACAAAAGTTTTACTTAAAAGTGGCAAGTGTCGTCGGAAACAGAGGATAGCGATGACATCACCAAAAATGATGCCTCAAATCGGTGTACAGATAACTATCAGAACAATACCTATGTATAATTTGTAACTTATTGAAAATAAATAATTAGCACTTTTTGGTAAAAATGTAATCATGCATTTGTACAGGTTTTGTGTACAATTTTTCTAACGTTGAATAACGCAGCATTAACCTTTTACTGATTCGAACAGGAGAGTCCCATGCAGCAAAATGGTTACATTTCAGATACCGCTAACGCCATTGCACAGTATTTCAGTAAGGCCAATTTGCCGACTCAGCAGGAAACATTGGGGCAGATTGTGGTGGAAATTCTAACGGACGGGCGCAATCTGAATCGCAAATCCCTGTGTACAAAACTACTTGGTCGTCTGGAAAAAGCGACCTGTGTAGAAGAGGAGCTTCATTATAACGCGCTGATTGGTTTGCTTTTTGAGCGCTGAACCCTCGCATTAAAGTCGTGAACCAACATGATGCCGTCTTCCAGGTTCTGGGCAAAACGGCAGAAGAGAGAATGATGATGAACAGAAGTGACATTGAACAACTCACAGACGAACTTATCGGCCAGGCAGTGTTGACGCTGCTGAAACGTAAAGCGGCGGTGAATTCAATGGCTTTGGTCACTCAACTCCGCGTTATGCAGGAAACTGAAATGGATGCCCGTCGTCGAGAAGTTTTTCCGCTAATCATTGCGTACATCGAAGCGGCGATGGCTGATAAAGCAACGTCAACATCGACATCCAGACATAGCGGTCAAATGGACACCGTCCGCTCACTTTCAGGGACAACCCTGAAGCCGGGAAAAGGAAAAATTCACTAGATGCTTAACTTTTAATGATGGTGAAAATGATGAACACAGCAATCACTCAACAACCTGATATTTATAGTGCTTTACCTGATCACGTCCTGTCAGATTATTTTCGTCATGCCGGCGACGCTCTTGCTGAAGAAGCCATGGTTTTGGGCGCGGCGATACGCGATATTCTTATAAAGGGTGAGCATATTAATAATAAAAATATCATTTTATCTTTGGTACAAACGCTGGAAGTTACGGATGACGTCGTACATTCCGATGTGATCAGAAAAACATTGGAAATTGTTGTTGGACATACTATGGACGATATTTGAGCCATTTAACGGGTAAATAAATCAGTTAACAGCTATAGTTAAATGCTAAACGGTGGGTCAGTCGATTATTGCCGACCTTATCTTCCTGGTTTTCCTGGACTGGAAAATAAATGATGCGTAGCGAAGACTATGTACAGTCAGAGCATGCCGATCTCTGGTTGTCAGATAATTATTTCAGATGGGGAGTGGAAAGCATTTTAGAACACATCGCCTTTGGGAATACTGCAATACGGTACGTGTTTTTATCCGAGAACCAATACCTTGACGTCCTGAAGCATAACTACGATCGAGGTAGCAGCAAAATTATTCTTCTGACTGATGGTTCGTTTTTCCATTTTCTTGATGGCATCGCGTTTTATCAGTTTCCCATGAATTCGAGTATTGAAGAGTTGCAGAAATTTATCATTTCAATTAGCCACGCTAACGAAGAGCAGCTACAACGTAAAATACCTGTAGTGTTGACCCGTCGTGAGAGAGTGTTAATTAATTTGATCAAAGACGGAAAGCGCATAGCGGAAATGGGAGAGCATCTCAATCTGCATATAAAAACGGTCTACCAGGCACGGCAGTCGCTGATAAAAAAAATGGGATGCAGTGGTGCTGTTGACTTACTGCGTACCTTACACAGCGACGTGTTCAAAAACTGGCTGGCAGAAAGTCATCAGTATCATTGATATCACGTTGAAACGCACTGCGACTAATATTCAGATATTCCTGAGGCGATATTCGTTACCCTGGCTGGGCTGACTTATTTGTATGAATAAAAGTCGTAAGTTACGTATAACATATATAAAAGACTGCGCGTCATTATAATTTCCTTCTCTGATGCTATCTTTTATATCATTAATGTGACGTTTGAAAAAAAACTGCAGTATGTCCAGGTGGTGCGAAGATTAAAACTCGAGGCGATTCAGTCGATAATGTGTAATTATCCCAGAAAGCTGCATCGGCTACAGTTGAATCCCCTGGAGTCCAGATAAGTCAATGTCCGCTGTTCGTTCAAAGCGGACATTCAACTTCGTTAACACGTCCGCGCCGTGCCAGGAGCGGACATTGTTATAAATGGCAATTGATAAAACGTCAGCCGTTTATCTCGTCTTACAGCATCTCAACCACTTCAAACTCTTCTGCGATCAACTCCATATCTTCAGAAAAATGACCTTCGCGGGTGAAAAACCGCTGATGCTCTTTCTGCCAGTATTCAAGGCTTAAATCGCCTTCACCTTCTTTGCGGGCGAACGCCTCAGTCACATCACAAAAACGCACCAGTCGCATTGAAACCAGTCTGATCACGCAGACCGGAACATTCTGGCCATCAAGGATAATGTTATAACTCCCAATCCTCGGGGCAGATTCCTCCTGCTGGTAAGAGGCAAAAGATCCGCAAGAGGCCGTTTTGATCCCTTTTTTGATCAAGTCCGCAAGTTCGCTAGCCAGTTCCTGGCTGTCACCCATTTGCAAGGCATCTGCGCCTGAATACTTCATTTTTATTTCCTCAACCGAAACCATTAAAATCCCTTCTGAATCGTCGATGAAAAGAAAAGTTATACATTTTTTAGTATGAGCTGTCCCGACATTATCAGTGATGCATTTCTTCAGATAATGTGGTCCGCTTATCGCTCATAGAGGACTGGGGATCTTTTCTTCAGCTCGTTCCGCTTTGAGCCAAGAGCTGAAATCGTAAAAAAACCAAGCATATTGATTACTTAGTAGTGGTACAGAATCACGAAAAGCACATTAAAGATTGGCACGGGGTATCAGTAGAGCTTACAGTTGCTGTCATAGTTTTTACCAAGCAATTGGGGAAAAAATGGCACGCCGAATTGAATTGCGGGGCATAGCTAATGCTCTTAATGAGAGCTTTGTGAGCCGTAACAACGATTTTAAAGGATACTGGACTATTGGTCAGTTAAGGTTATTAGCTATCAATAACAACCTGATTACGATGGATTTTTTACTTACTTCCCCTAAAAGCGCTCCGAACTTTAATCTGATACATTATGTTGAACTCCACTATGCAGTCATGCTTGAACGCTTGTTAAGAAAGCAACAAATTCCTGATACTTGGGTAAGTGAAGCTAGTATTACACTCGATTTCAATGTTAATGCTAAAAACGAGCAGTTGAATAAATGCTCAACCTCAGGTGAACCTTTTCAGTGCTGTTGTCAGATAATTGATGACATTGGTCGTGGTTACTCTTCCGTTGTTTATGGCCGGAGCCAAGTTCACTCATCCGTGAAAGAACTAAAACGACTCGAATACTAACTACATAAAAATCTTCTGAACTTCCGCTTCTCGCTCACAGAGGACTTTTAGCCCGGTTAGATTGTCCGCTTCGTGCCAAGAGCAGACTTTAAGTTGTCCAAGAACAGCTCTCATATCTTGGCCTATTTATGTCGACCACCACTTCAGTGCCTGCAGGATTTAAGGGGACAACGAGCCTGCATATGGACGCAGGTATATCGGTGAGTTAATGTCTTTAAGGGGTATCATTTGACAGTATCTTGAGGGACTTAGAGTGCGGGTTAAATCGATTAAGCTTACCAATTTCAAGAAATTCAAAGATGAGCATTTTGAATTCAACGATGACGTAAATATCTTTGTAGGTGATAACAACGCCGGTAAAAGTACTATTCTGGAAGCCCTGGAAATCGTACTTAATTACAGCTATCGGGGCCGCCCCTTCAACAGCGAGTTTACGCCAGACATTTTTAATAAGGATGCAGTGCAGCTTTTTTTGGCTTCAGATAAATCGGCCACGCACTTGCCTGTCTTGGCAATAGAGGCATTCATTGAGGGGGTGCCTGAATACCGGGGTACAAATAATTTCCTTAAAGCCGATGCTCAAGGGATCACGGTGCTGGTGCGCTTTGATGACACGCTCAAGGACGTTTACGCCGACCACTTACTGACAAACCCACACATTACGAGTATCCCGATAGAATTCTACAAGCTGGAATGGCTGGATTTCGGATGGAATCCCGTTAAAGCCGTAGCGAAGAAATTCAGGGCGTTATACATCGACCCAACTCGTATCCACCCCACTCTGGGTAAGAATCAGTACATCTCTACCATACTTAATACCGCTTTAAAGAAAGAGGAACTGGTTAAGCTGACCCTCAATTATCGTGAGAATCAGCAGGTTTTTAACAACTCAGGTGAGGTCAGGACAGTCAACACCGGTCTGGATACGGAGCACTTGATCACAGAAAAAAAGCTGTCCATTGCCGCAAGCACTTTACCAGCGGGATCTATTCAGACCAGCCTTCAACTTGAAGTAGATGATGTCCCTTTCCAGTTCATTGGCAAGGGTGAGCAGAGTAATGTGCAGATCAAGCTCGCGATTCAGAACAAGTCGAAGGATATCGATTTGGTGATGATGGAGGAGCCCGAAAATCACCTTTCTCACACTAACCTCAATAAGCTGGTTCACTACATTGAAAATCAGCGGGGCGACAAACAACTCTTCCTTACCACTCACAGCTCGTATGTGCTCAACAAGCTGAGCATTGATAAAATCTGCCTGGTTCAGTCGGGATACAAGCGTCTTCATAAGCTTGCCCCTGCAGTGGTCAAAACCTTAAAGCGCTTACCGGGCTATGACACATTGCGCGTGGCACTGTCGCACAAAGTCATACTTGTCGAGGGACCGTCAGACGAGTTAGTACTCAAGAAGATTTACCTCCGCAAGCACAACCGCCTGCCCGAGCAGGATGGTATTGATATCATCGTCGTGCGCGGAGTCGGGTTTGATACGTTCATCTCCGTTGGTATGGAAATTGGTACCCGGATAAACGTCCTCAGAGATAACGATGGCGACTATGATGAAAACGTCGTGAAAGTGCGTGCCGATTATGCGGCCTATCCCAATATCAAACTTATCTCCTCTGCCAAAAATGAGGAGTTTTCGCTTGAACCCGCGATGATATATGCCAATGGAACCGACTTGGTTACGCTGGACGCTTTCGCCAAAGTGGTGTTATCGACACAGACGTTTAACCTCTACGATAAAGTAGTCGACTTAGATAAGAGACGCGACTTTCTGATCGACTGGTTTCGAAGCGTCCAGGGAAACGGTAAGGGCGCTCGCAAGGTCGATTCAGCTATCAAGCTGTTCGATGGCACTCTGAATTTCAGGTATCCACCTTTCCTCGATGAGGTGTTCGACTTTGCCTAATGAATTCTGGATTGCCGGTGCAGGATCAGGAAAAACCCAAAAAGTCATTGAGGATGCCATTGAAGTCATAAAGGCGGGCGGACGCGTGTTGGTCGTCACCTACACCATGAACAACCAGGCAGAGCTCCGTTCTCGCTTTGTGGAATTGTACGGCAAACACAGCGATGATTTTGTTGTGAAAGGCCTGTTTTCATTTTACCTAGAAGACTTAGTGAGACCTTATCAAACGGCCATATTTCCAGATCGAATCACTTCTACAATGTTCACCGAGCATAACCCTCACCTGATACCTGGTACGAGGAAATGGCATCCCAAAAGAGGGGAAAAAATTAATGGGGCGTTGAATCCTCTTCATTATCTGACGCCGTGCAAAACCAAAGCTTACACTGGACTGCTGGCGAAGCTGGCAACAAGAATCTCCGCTTCAACAAAGAATGCCCCCGCTAACAGATTGAAAGAGATTTATCAGAGGATCTTTTTTGATGAGGTTCAGGATTTGGTTGGATGGGATTTTGACGTTATCAAAGCACTCAGTAAGGCAATGCATAACTCTATTTGCTGTGTAGGCGATTTTCGTCAAACTATTTACACGACCACGTTCGGCCACAAGGCACCGGAAACACCTGAGCAAAAGATTCAATACTTCAAAGACCTCAATTTTAGTCCGTTCTCGCTGGCGAAGAATCGCAGATGTATCCAGGAAATCTGCGATCTCGCGGATACCATTCATCCCGGTATTTATGAACAAACGCAATCAGAGGTGGGAGAAGTTCCTGCTGAGATGGCCCATCACTGCGGCTGTTTTCTCATAAAACCATCTGAGGTGGACGATTATCTCGATATATTCAAACCTCAAGTATTGCGATGGTCATCGCCCATGGGAAAAGGCTATTTGCCACCAGGTCTCACCTGTCACACCTTCGGCTCATGTAAAGGTCTCGGTTTTGACCGCGTACTAATTATTCCACCGGAGAAACATCTCAAGTATCTGGGTGGCGATCTTGGCGTGTTCGATAAAGATAAAACGGAGGAATCTAGAAACAAGCTGTACGTGGCCATTACCCGAGCTCGTTACAGCCTGGCGTTTGTCGTTGAGGAAGAGCATCTTACAAATATAAAGCTGCCGCATTGGGCTAGACCTCTGTAAGTCGATGCTCACGTCTAACCATTTAACTTCCGCTTTTCGCTCATAAGGGACAACCATACTCAAATCTCCCACATTGCAGGAGATTTGAGTATGAACACATCACCGTGGAACAAAGACCGTATCATCGGCCAAAAAAGACCACTTCAGATATCTCATATCTGGGGGATCCGAATCCGACTTGAACTGGAAGGTAAAACGCGCGATTTAGCTCTGTTCAATATGGCCCTGGACAGTAAGCTTCGAGGCTGTGATCTGGTCAAACTCAAAGTATCTGATGTTGCATATGGTAGCTCTGTTTCAAGCAGAGTAACTGTATTGCAACAGAAAACCGGTAGCCCTGTGCAATTTGAGATAACCAAAGGGACAAGAGAAGCTGTTGCTGCATTGATAAAGCTTGGCAATTTGCACAGTAAAGACTTCTTGTTTCGGTCTCGGGTCGGAACTAACCAGCACATTTCAACCCGGCAATACAACCGAATCTTTCATGGGTGGGTAGAAAAGCTTGGTCTCGAAGATTCGCTTTACAGCACACATTCCATGAGAAGAACAAAACCTTACCTGATCTACAAGAAAACCAAGAATCTTCGGGTGATTCAACTTCTGTTGGGTCATAAGAAACTGGAAAGCACAGTCCGTTATCTGGGCATTGAAGTCGATGATGCGTTAGAGATTTCTGAATCGATTGAGGTCTAAGGTTGTCAGGGCTGCAACAGCAGCCCTGTGCCAGAAGCGGAAGTTAACTACGGATAAAATTCAGAGCCTCACACCCAGAGCCGCTGCATAACGGCAATAAGCTACACTTGTTCATTATTTCCAAAACAGGAAAGTCTTCCGCCGCTTCAACGGTGTGTGTTTGCATCGCACTGTTGGGGTATTTTGATCAACAACGAGCATGGCCCGCTAACGATGAAATTGATACTTGTTCGACACGCAGAAACAGAGTGGAATTTGGAAGGAATTATTCAGGGGCACAGCGATAGCTCCTTGACCTGTCGGGGTTTGCGTGAAACATCCGTCCTACTAGCAGCGTTTAGTGCAAGTGAGTATCAAATAGAGTGTGTTTACGCTTCTCCGCTTGGACGTGCCTGGCAAATGGGGCAAAGCCTGGCTGAACACTTTCGCTGTTCACTGACGGCTGAACCGGCCCTTAAAGAGCAGGCCTTTGGTCAGTTTGAAGGTATGCCGTTAGAACTACTCAGACAAAAACACCCGAACGATGCAAATGCGTTATTCAGACTTGATGCAGAGTATTGTCCACCTGGGGGGGAGTCACTGGCGCATGCTTCTCAGCGAGTTATGCGTTTTTTACAAAACCTGGAAGAAACTTCATCACATCAACAAACAATATGTATTGTGTCTCACGGGCATGTCAGCCAGGGCACTCTGGCAATTCTCAAAGAAGGGACTGTCAATAGTTTCCCTCGCTATGCTCACCCCAATGCAAGTTATTCTGTTATCGACCTGATTAATGGAAAATGTATCGGCCTAAAGTGGGGGATTGCTACACATTTACGTCACCTGAATTAGTGGTCACCTTGCAATCATTGAACACCCATCCTGCCAGAGCCATCATTATTTAAGTACAATGTCAGCTCCTCGCTCATGGCGGACCTTTGGCTCAGTTAGCTTGTCCGCTTTGTGCAAGGAGCGGAAAATGGTACGGATTAATTTCTGTTAATAAAGAAGCATGTCGGTCCATATACTCTCCATAATTTGCAAAAAATAAATCAATAATCTTCTGTCAGAATTTTCATTCTGAACAGGAGGTGTTATGAACAAAATAAACCATCACGTCAAATATATCGAGTATTTGTTGAGGAAAAGCAGGACAATTTTAACCAATGATATTTCATTTCATGCAGACAGGCTAAGCAAGATATCTGGAACATATCCGGACTTGCGTAACCCAGTAACGCTTAATGAAAAAATTTGCCATCGCATTTTATTTAGACACGATCCATTTTATACAATGCTTGCTGATAAGCTTCTGGTCAGAGAGTATGTTGAGAAACGGACTAATTTAATCAAGCTTAATCCTTTAGTAGGTATTTATAACAGAGTTGATGATATTGATTTCGACAAACTACCCACTAAATTCGTTTTAAAATGCAATCATGATAGTGGTAGCACGATCATATGCACGGACAAAACTGATTTTGATCCCATTATGGCTAAAAACAAATTAAAACTATCGCTTAAAAAGAATATGTATTATACGACCCGAGAATGGCAGTATAAAAATATACCACCGGTGATTCTCTGCGAAATGTATCTGGATATATTTTTCAATAAAAACAAGAGGGTAACACCAGAAATGCTAAGAGTTCATTGTTTCCACGGTGTAGCATGTTTTATCGAGGCCGATTTTACTGACAGTGATGGAAACGGATTCATTAACGTTTATGACAGATCGTGGAATTTACAACCCTTTCAGATGGAGTACCCAAATACGCCATCCCCGGTTGATGAACCCGAATCTTTTCATCAATCTGTTATTGCTGCCCAGGAGTTAGCAAAAGAGATAGACTACTGCCGCGTCGATCTTATGCTAAAAGGAGAAGATATCTATTTCAGCGAAATAACATTAAGTCCCAAAAGAGGCAAGCTTAAAATCATCCCTGCAATCTGGGACGCAAAACTCGGCAGTATGTGGGATCTGTCTCTTGCTAAAACAGACCCAATCGAGCCTGTTTATTCATGCCCTTGAACAGGCCATGAGAGTTTGAAAAGTGAGCCATTTTCTTGCGTTATACCATAGCTAACGTCTCCGCCGTGGGCACGCATAATGGCTTTAACTACCGACAACCCTAAACCACAGCCCTCTGGATTAATATTTTTAGCGTATTCTCCTCGCTGAAAAGGCTGGAATAAGGACTTCTGGAGTTCTTCAGGAATTCCAGGTCCTTTATCCTGAACGATAATAAAATTATCGTTTCCCACAATACCATTCTTTACTAAAAGAGTTTGTGATGTGGAATATTTTAAGGAATTATCAAAAAGAACGGTCAGACACTGAATAATACGTAAAGGATCGCAGATGCAACGCTGACAGCTAAGCTCGGTCACTATGTTAAAGCGTTTTGTTTCAAAGTCGGGCAAAAAGTTATCAAGCGCACTGGTGATTAGTGTCGCAAGATCGACTTCACTGAGCATCAAGGAATATCCTGCTCTTCCAGAGGAGCTCACGACTCGAAGATCCTCGATTAAGTTAGTCAGGCCTTCAGTTTGTTTAAGGAGGTTTCTGAAGAGCGGTGGTTCTGGTTCGAATACACCGTCAACCAGTCCCTGAAGCCTGCCCCGCAAAATAGTCACAGGTGTTCGGAGTTCATGAGCGATTGCAGCATTCCATAAATTTCGCTGTGCATCCAGCGTCTGTAACTTCTCCGCCATCTCATTAAAATCATCGACGAGTTTATTCATTTCCCCCAACTGAGAACCACAGTTAATCGCTCTTGCGCTAAGGTTCCCCTGAGAGATTTGTTTAAGGCTGTACGCTACATCATTCAAGGGTTTTAATATTCTTGCGGATAATTTTACAGTAAAAAAGAGCGAAACGACCAGACTGGTTAATGAAGCGATTAAGATCCACATCCAATCAAGAAAGGTCATAGCGTCTTCATTTTCAACGTTTCCCCCTCCCGGAAGATAGTAAATCAAGAAACTGTAAAACAAATAGGAACCCAGTACGGCAATTGCAATAATAACGAATGTTAAAGACAGCATATATGTCAAAATCTGACGGCTCAGGATCGTTTCTTTGTTCATTTTTTGTCACCCAACCGGTACCCTAATCCTCGGATGCTTTCCGGAATGCCCTTCAATCCGGCATGTTCAAGCTTTTTCCGAAGTTTACTCATATGGCTGTCTACAGTGCGATCCAGCGAGTCTCCCTCAGGCAAACACGCATCAAGTAACTCTTCACGAGAACAGACTTTTCTCGGGTTTCTTGCCAGATAGGTCAGAAGCTTAAACTCTGTGGTGGTTAATACTGGCGTGGAAACCTCACCTTGAGCAGTGATTTCAACGTAAAATTCATCAGGATAGATCGTTATAAAAGGCGTTCTTAAAGGCCGTGAATGTGTAGACTCTGCAACCGGTCTGGTTCTGCGAAGTACAGCTTCAACCCTGGCAATAACCTCTGATGGATTAAAGGGTTTTATCACATAGTCGTCAGCCCCTAGCCGTAGACCCATCAGTTTATCAACGTCTTGATCAAGTGCTGTAACCATGATGACGGGGACATTAGTTTCCTTTCTTAACGTTGTAAGAACATTCCAGCCATCATATACGGGCAGGTGAATGTCCAGCAGCAGAAGGTCGGGTTTGTGTTGACGAGTAAGGTTGATCGCCTGCTCGCCATCTTCGGCTCTTAAGGTTTTCATGCCAGCCTTATTTAAATAGCCCGTCAGTATGGCGGCGATGTCATCATCGTCTTCTGCGACGATAATCAGATTGTTGTTCATATTTTCTTCCACAGTGCTGATGACAACATGCATTTTACCCAGAAATACCTTTTATCGTCATGCTTAATGATTTTTCAACTTAACTTTAATAGACAGATATTATTTTAAAAAGTTCATTAAAAAGTTATTGCAAACTTAACCAGCCACGCTCTCCATATTCACTACACATTTTATAAATAATTAATCAACATCGCCAGGCAATAATCTACAACCATGTTGAGGGTTACATGCAATATGTACTGTTGTCTAAAGAGAGTTATGATGCTGACTAAATTTTTATTCCGACGTGAGAATTTGATGGCCTCACTTTTATTTTGTATCGTTACATATGGGTTATTATCCACCTGGCTTCACCTTGTGCATGCAATTAATGAAAAAGTAGAATCCACTTTACCTTCATCTTTACTGATTCGTGTTTTGATAATCATTGCTGCATTATCATTTCTTCTTCAGAAAAAGCCTGGAGTTTTAAAAGGTTTCATTGCAATAACGTTCGGTCTTATCTTACTGTTTCTACAAGCCATTACTGTACTACATCTGTTTCTGAATAGTTCTCCAGATATTAATGATTTTGTTTTTTATTATGAATGTTTTTTATTGGTTTTCTTGTGCGGAGTACCTTTGTTTTTATGTTTAAGAATGGTTTGATATTATGCATTGTCAGAATGATACTCAAATTAAGGGGTGAGTACACATATCCTCCATAAAACATCCATTCACGATTGACATCATCACGTTACACTTAGCGCATGTCTTTATGACAGCTCTATTATGCGGCCTCATTTACTTAGCTCAAATATAAACCAACGGCAGAATGCTTTTACACCCAGATGCTTAATACACATTTATCATGATTTATAAAGGCAACAACAAACCAACGGCTCCCGGGGTTGCTATCTCACTGAAGAGACTTGCCTGGCGGCACAGGAAGAAATTATGCATTACTTTCATGCTGGTTATTGCTGAAAACGTTGCATTCCTGCTCTACCCCATTTTGGCGGGCATGGCGATCAATGCCATCCTGGGCGGACAGACGTCGCGTGCGGCCCTTTATGGCCTGATGGTTCTGTTCATGTGGTGCATGGGAGCCACCAGACGTAGTGTAGATACGCGAACATTTGCACGTATCTACGCAAGTCTTGCTGTGACAGTAGTTTTAGCCCAGCGAAAATATTCACTTAATCACTCGACTATTGCTGCGAGAGTCACTCTGTCCCGTGAATTTGTGGATTTCTTCGAGTTGCACCTGCCTGTATTGATTACCTCGATCATTTCCCTTTTCGGCGCAGCAATAATGCTGTTATGGATTGAATTCTGGACAGGAATAACCTGTTTGATAATCGTAGCCATACTGATGTGTTTTGTCTCAAGTTATACTTTCAAAAATGAGACATTCTACAGACGGCTCAATAATCGCCTTGAGAAAGAGGTCGATTATGTTAACAAGGCGTCTTTTGGTGCTCTTAAGCGACATTATGACACACTTGCCCGCCTGCGCGTGGTGTTATCCGACAGAGAGGCATGGGGATATTTATGCATAGGCCTTCTGGTTTCTGCTCTCTTTTCCATGACCATTATCAGGATGAGCATGGAGTCCGGAATTAATGCAGGACATATTTATTCCGTCATGACCTATATGTGGATGTTTGCAACAAGCCTGGATGACGCACCACAACTTCTTGAGAAATTTTCCCAGCTCAGGGATATCGGTAAACGAGTTTCGACAGACGATGAGACCTCTTTATCAGGAAAACCATGCTGAATTTTTACCCTTTGTATGTTGACTGGAAGTATACCTGATGCCGCACTTTTTCATTGAGCGCCCCATCTTCGCATGGGTTATCGCCCTGTTTATTGTTCTGACTGGAATATTGTCTATTCCTCGTTTACCGGTGGCGCAATACCCTGCCGTTGCGCCACCCGGTATTATCATTTCAGTGAGTTACCCTGGTGCCAACCCGGAGGTGATGAACACGTCCGTCGTGTCTCTGATCGAGCGTGAAATTGCGAGTGTTGACAATTTACTCTATTTTGAATCTTCCAGTGACACGACGGGGATGGCGTCAATTACTGTAACCTTCAAACCCGGAACCGACATCAAACTCGCTCAGATGGATCTGCAAAACCAAATTAAAATTGTGGAATCTCGCCTGCCGCAGTCGGTAAGACAGAATGGGATAAGTGTTGAGGCAGCTAATTCCGGTTTTTTAATGATGGTGGGATTAAAATCCCAAAACGGAGACTATCAGGAAGCTGACTTAAGCGATTATTTTGCCAGGAATGTTACTGATGAACTCCGGCGCGTACCCGGTGTAGGTAAAGTCCAGCTTTTTGGCGGGGAAAAGGCGCTCCGCATATGGCTGGACCCGATGAAATTACACAGCTATGGGCTCTCAGTTACGGATGTATTAAGCGCCATCAGTCAACAAAACGTGATTGTTTCACCGGGCAGAACCGGAGATGAACCTGCGGCTAGCGGGCAAGGCGTGACCTATCCAATAACAGTAAAAGGGCAACTCTCTTCGGTTGAAGAATTTCGTAATATCACGATTAAATCACAGGTCTCCGCCGCCAGGGTGACACTGGCAGACGTTGCCCGCGTGGAATCTGGGTTACAAAGTTACGCATTTGGGATCCGTGAAAATGGCGTGCCAGCTACGGCAGCCGCCATTCAATTGTCTCCTGGCGCAAATGCGATTAGTACTGCGTCGGGTATCCGCGCACGGTTAACAGAACTGTCCGGTATACTTCCCGAGGGAATGACGTTCACCGTGCCTTTCGATACGGCTCCGTTTGTAAAACTGTCGATATTGAAGGTAGTTGAGACATTTATTGAAGCCATGGTCCTGGTCTTTTTCGTGATGCTGCTTTTCCTTCACAAGATACGCTGCACCCTTATTCCTGCGATTGTGGCCCCCGTGGCGCTGCTCGGCACTTTTACCGTAATGCTATTAAGCGGTTATTCCATCAATATTTTAACCATGTTTGGAATGGTGCTGGCTATCGGGATTATTGTTGACGACGCGATTGTGGTAGTAGAGAACGTCGAACGACTGATGGAAGACAAAAAAATGTCTCCACGGGATGCAACGCGAGAAGCGATGCGTGAAATTACGCCAGCAATCATTGGCATTACGCTGGTGCTTACTGCGGTATTTATCCCTATGGCCTTTGCCAGCGGATCCGTGGGTATTATTTATCGACAGTTCAGCATTTCGATGGCGATATCCATTTTACTGTCGGCATTCCTGGCGCTGACGTTAACCCCTGCGCTTTGTGCAACCTTGCTCAAACCACATGGTATTCATCAGGGTAAAAGCAGCGTATTTTCAGCGTGGTTTAACGCTCACTTTCATCGCCTGACGACGTTTTACGCCACTGGTCTGGGATTTGTTCTGAAGCGTACCGGCCGTATGATGATGATCTACGCTGCATTATGTTTGGCATTGTTTGCCGGTCTGTCTTCCTTACCATCATCATTTTTACCCGATGAAGATCAGGGCTATTTTATGTCCTCAATCCAGCTCCCTTCAGATGCCACGATGCAGCGGACACTTAAGGTTGTCGATACATTTGAGGAGGAGATCGCCCACCGGCAGGCGGTAGAAAGTAACATTATGATCCTGGGATTTGGTTTCTCAGGATCAGGTCAAAACTCGGCCATGGCATTTACCACCCTCAAGGACTGGAAGCAACGCAAAGGAACCACGGCACAGGAGGAAGCCGACGCTATTCAGTCACGCATGGCAAACGTGCCGGACGCGGTGACGATGAGTCTGCTGCCTCCGGCAATTTCTGATATGGGAACCTCATCCGGGTTCACTTACTATTTACAGGACAGAGGCGGGAAAGGATATCAGGTACTCAAGAAGGCGGCCGATGAGCTTATTGTGCAGGCAAATAATAATTCTCAACTTGCCGATGTCTATATTGATGGGCTTGGTGAGGGAACAAGCCTTGACCTGCATATCGACAGGGAAAAAGCGGAGGCCATGGGTGTGTCGTTTGATGAGATAAATCAAACCATTTCCGTTGCAACAGGTTCCAATTATGTTAATGACTATACCAATAATGGCCGGGTTCAGCAGGTTATCGTCCAGGCGGATGCGCCGTACCGGATGCAACCAGAACAACTGTTGACTTTGTCTGTCAAAAACCGTCTGGGGCAGATGCTTCCGTTATCCACTTTTGTGACGCTTTCATGGAATGTTGCACCGCAGCAACTGATACGCTATCAGGGATATCCTGCCATACGCATTACCGGGAGTGCAGCACAGGGAAAATCGTCGGGTACCGCAATGGCGGCAATGGACAAGCTGGCTGAGCACTTACCAACGGGGTTCGCAGGTGAGTGGGCGGGAAGTTCGTTACAGGAAAAAGAGTCCGCGTCACAGCTTCCGGGTCTTATTGTGCTCTCGGTACTGGTGGTATTCATGGTGCTGGCTGCGCTTTACGAAAGCTGGTCCGTTCCCTTCGCGGTCATGCTCGTTGTTCCTCTGGGGCTGCTCGGCGCTGTGCTGGCCGTATCCGTTACGAATATGACGAATGACGTCTTTTTCAAAGTGGGCCTGATAACCCTGATTGGACTTTCCGCCAAGAATGCGATTCTGATTATCGAGTTCGCGAGACAATTGATGAAAGAAGGAAAGAGCCTTATCGATGCGACATTGACGGCTGCAAAGCAACGCTTACGGCCAATACTCATGACTTCTTTGGCTTTCACATTAGGTGTTGTTCCTCTGATGCTCGCCAGTGGAGCCAGCGACAGCACGCAGCATGCGATTGGTACCGGTGTATTCGGCGGGATGATTAGCGGAACGCTACTGGCCATTTTCTTTGTTCCGGTATTTTTCGTGACGATCACACAATTTACTGGCATGCGTAAAGATAGACCGGAGAATAGTCGGAACGGCTAATCTCTGCCCTGTGTCCCGGCCAGTTCAAAGCAGGTTTCTTGCTGAACTGGCTGGCATTACATTATCAAGGTCATTATGAACATCATTGTCACTCAACGGTTAATCATTCGCCCTTTTAAGGCAGAGGATGCGGCAGCACTTTTCGATTACCTCTCTTCACCACGTGCTCCTTGCTTTAAGGATGAAAAGTTACATTCACTAGCCGAGGCGGAGATCGATGTGGCTAAACGAGCCACGGACCCAGCACAGTTTGCCGTTTGTCTAAAAGAAACCGATACGTTAATCGGACATCTTTATGCGGACAATAGCAACGAGCCAGACAGCAATACCTGGTCAGTGGGCTGGCATTTTAATCAACGTTATGAACGTCAGGGATATGCGAGCGAGTCAGTTACTGCACTGTTTGATTATTTATTTAAAGTAAAAGATGCCAGGCGTTTGTATGCCTGGGTAGAAGTTTACAATCTGGCCTCTCAAAGACTCTGTGAACGTTTGCATATGCGGCATGAAGGTTGTTTTAAAGAGTTTGTCGCCTTTGAAAACGAGGATGGTAAAGCAAGGTATGACGATACAAACATCTATGCGCTATTGCATAAAGAATGGACAAAGTAGAGGACGAAGAAAAATGTCAGTTCTTCGCTCAACACTTCCTGTCAACCTAGTTTACATATCATAGATCTGATGTACAAAAAACGACCTTAACATACAATAATTTTCGATATCCAAACTGACCCCTGCTTTATCCACGTTGGGAAATAGTTCGCTATATGGTCTCCTCAGTACCATGGCCCTATCCTGATAATGGAGCTGATAATTATGTCAATAACGTTGCCCTGCCTGATATGGAAAAAGGGATTGCCTGGTTCTGGACTATCAGACAGCGTGAGGTTCCGGACAATCTTATGGGTTTAATCTGCCTGTATGACATTGAAGATAATAACCGTGGATTTTGGTTAGCTCCGGAATTTCAGGGACAGGGCTTTATGCGTGAGGCCAGTAATGCAGCTACGGATTACTGGTTTAATTCGTTAAATAAGGAAGTGTTGCGAGCACCTAAAGCGGCACTCAATAACCGTTCAAAACGTATTTCAGACAGCAGTGGCATGCGGCTTATCAGGACTGAAAAGAAAGAATATGTCAGCGGTCTGTTGGATTCCGAACTCTGGGAAATCACTCGTGACGAATGGAATGCTCGTGGCTGATAAAGTTCGGGAACGTCCGCTCTTCGCTCAAAGCAGACCTCGCGGCGCTGCCTCCGGCACGCTTCATGTCGGAAGCAGGCGTATAACATGAATATCCTGTGAAATGACAACCTCCAGAATCCGATCTCGCCTGCGGCCTACGCTATGCCAGATCCAGCATTTTTGATAGCTATTTAGTTAATACGGTATCGAAAGCCTTTAAAAAGGTATTATTCCTGGAACAGCACTTTTTTTTCTTGGCTTATCTATTATTGCTGAGGTTCAACTATTAAGAATAAAAAAGAACCAGAAGATATTTCGGATATAGCTTACCCATAATATTAACAATTGATAATATTAAAGTAACACTCCCTAAAATGGGATATTTTTATTTCTCATAGACGAGGATTTACATGTCATGATATAATATGGCAGTAAAAATATGCAGGTTATTAACCTGCCAGTAATGTAAATAAATTTTCGAGGAGACCATTCCAGTGGGACGTAAATGGGCCAATATTGTTGCTAAAAAAACGGCTAAAGACGGTGCAACATCTAACGTATATGCAAAATTCGGTGTAGAAATCTATGCTGCTGCTAAACAAGGTGAACCAGATCCAGAATCAAACTCATCTTTAAAGTTCGTTATTGAACGTGCTAAACAAGCACAAGTCCCAAAACACGTTATTGATAAAGCCATTGATAAAGCCAAAGGTGGCGGAGATGAAACGTTCGTGCCAGGGCGTTATGAAGGCTTTGGGCCCAATGGTGCAATGGTTATCGCTGAAACGTTGACTTCGAATGTTAACCGTACGATTGCTAATGTCCGCACAATTTTCAATAAAAAAGGCGGCAATATCGGCGCGGCAGGTTCTGTCAGCTATATGTTTGACAACACTGGCGTGATTGTATTTAAAGGAACAGACCCTGACCGTATTTTTGAAATTTTGCTGGATGCTGAAGTTGATGTGCGTGATGTAACCGAAGAAGAAGGAAACATCGTTATTTATACTGAACCTACAGACCTTCACAAAGGAATTGCAGCGCTAAAAGCAGCAGGGATTACTGAATTCTCAACAACAGAATTAGAAATGATTGCTCAATCAGAAGTTGAACTTTCACCAGAAGATTTAGAAATCTTTGAAGGGCTTGTTAATGCCCTTGAAGATGACGATGATGTTCAAAAAGTATATCACAACGTTGCAAACCTCTAATTAAGAATGAAAGGAATCTGTCATTATGGCAGATTTTTTAATCTTATAACGTTGTTATAAAAAAGCATATTTAGCCAGGTTTTAGGGATAGTGTCCATCGACCCGTTGAACTCACCGTTCATAACAGACCCGTCTCCCTTGTACCAGACTGCACATCGCGCAAAGGGCACCCGTCATGGGTACCCTTTGCAGCAACTTCCAACGTTAGTCAGGACGACATAGATCCACGGAGAATTTCAGTACATCGCAAACCGAGCTTTCCGCAAGTCAGCGGGGAATATGCGCCAGAATTGCGTCCAGCGTTTGCTCATCAAACATCAACTCCTCGATGCCCCGATGTGACTGAACACGCATCTGCTGCGGTGCGGTCATCCGCACCATTTGTCTCGCCACATGCTTTGTGGTTGCCTGATTCACTTTTACCGCAATTTCAAAGTCATGATCGGCCAGCGTCTCATCGGTAAAGACATGGATGTTCGTATTGTTACTCATTGATTATTACCTCTTTTTACTCGTTCACGTTTAAAACGCAGCGACACTTTCGGACCTCAGGCCTGGGTGTTTTGCGTTTTCCGGAGGCAAATATACCCACCCATTTCTTGCAATAAATCCTCATTTGATCGGCAATGCGGCTCCTGTTATTGCATAATCACTTACGCTATATTTTGCGGTTTAGGGCTGCGAGAACAGGGTGAGTATCAAATGGGAAAAATACTGGAAGACAACAGAAAGAATGCGCTCACTGCCATCCGGGATCTTCTGGCAAAAGAGGTCTATAAGCTGGCGGTGATTAAACAGTACCCGGAGGAGTTCACCCGTATCATCGAGATTTACGCGGATATCTCGCGGACATTCCACTTTCTAGGTGACTACACGGATAGCGAAACCCTCAATCGGTTCAAAGAAGAAATTTTTGACTGTGTGATCATCCGCCCACCGATGGCTGAACTCAAAACCCGGCTGCAAAACGGCGTAGACTACCTTAAGCGGTCAATAGACGAGCCAGACGATAAATTGAGTGCTCAGCTAAAGAAAGGGGTTAACGGCATCTTTAATAGCCGTAAAACCTTTCAGTCCAGAATTCCCTATCGCTATCCCCCCGCGTTGTTAATTCACTGGTATGACTATATTTCCCTCTATCGTGAGCTACTACGATGGGAGGAAAAGAGTGGTTTTGACAGAGTGTGGGACGATTTTTTTGACGGCGGGTACATTACTCAAATTACATCCCCCGTATCCGTTACCGACCATATCCGGTCTTATGACAGCTATTTGCCCATGTCTTTTCATTACGCTACGGAGCACGTTGCGATACCTGAAAATGCCTGGTACCGTCATGTCGCCCCCTTTTCTCCTGATGTCCCCAAGGAAATAATGGATGACATCATCACACTGAAAATCCAGGACGATTTCTCACCTCAAAGTGATGTTGAAATCAAAACCGAACTTAATTTTTCCGTACTTCTTTATCCGGACATGACACAAGCGCATATCGATGAAATCGTGGAACATGTCCGCTATCAGTTAAGCCGGGGACATAACGCGAATCTTGAGGCGGAAAAGCAGTTAGCCTGTGACCAGAACGCATTTACGCGGGCCTCATCGGCATCAAAACTTAACGAACCCGACTTTGCGGATCTTCGACTGCTCCAGAGTGCGCGCCTGATAAAAATTGATAACCTGGCTCAGGGAATTAAATATGTTTATGGGCTGGCGCTTCTACAAGAAGCTTATCTTGAATGGCACCAGGAAAAATCGTGCAAACTCTCCTGGTGCAGCTGGAAAAAGCGCTCTGGCCAGAGACTGGAGATCCTGGCGGAGAAAGTCGCCGAAAAAATAGAAACCGCCGTTTTACGCAAGAACCGTGATAAAAAACACCGACACGACATCAGGCTGCCGACCGCCTCCATGATTAAAAACAGCTACGATGAAGTCAGTCTGGAAATACAAAAGCACATTGACCAATTTCAGCTCGGGCGTCTTCAGATGCAGAAACGCTTGAATCCTGTGCAAATGAGAAAGCTCATGGATACGCCTGAAATTCTGCTCAGCCAACTGCATGAAGAGGATAGTGACGTAGCCAGACAGCGTATCGCTGAACTGACTCGTAAAGGCAAAACGGCCTCGATTCGACGCCGGGAAAATGGCAGTTTTGTTATTGTCTGGTTTTAACCGACGCCTGACGGGAATCACTTAAAATTCTTTGCAACAATCCGGCTTATCAGGGGCTCAACTTAAAATGCGCGGCGTTAATATTGTATTGCTTCATTTTTCGCCACAAGGTGGTACGGCCAATTTTCAGCAGGCTGGCCATCTCCTGAATCCGCCCGCCGGTCACCCTTGCCGCGTGAATAATGGCGTCTTTCTCAATATCGCTGAAAGCGACGCTGGCAGAGAAACGATCGGTCGCGGGTTCTGAGGTCCGGTGCTCGTTAAAGAGATATTCCGGCAGATGGTTCAGGTGAATACGCCCGTTCTCACTTCTCAGCGCCGTATTCTCAATGACACTGTTGAGCTCGAAGTCATTACCCGGCCAGTCGCAGGCAATCAGCGGAGTCAACACATCGTCATCCATAAACAGCCGGGTCGAAAAGCGTTTTTCCAGCCGACGCAGGCGGTGATTCACCAGCGATGGAATGCTGTTACGCCGCTGTCGCAGCGGTGGAATCATTATTTCAAAGGCGTGCAACGCGTAATAGAGCTGACGGCTAAAACGGTTTTGTTCCACCAGTCGCGCCAGATCCACCGTTGTAGCGGCAATCACTTTCACATCAACAGGCACCACCCGCCGCGCGTCCAGGCGAGTGATCACCCCTTGTTTGATCACCTGTAATAGCGCCGATTGCAGTTCTGGCGCCAGATACTCAATTTTTTCCAGATACAGCGTACCGCCGTGCGCCAGTTCCAGGCGGCTCAACCGCCCTTCGCTGTCGTCATCCGCCGTACTGGCGATAAAATCCCGTACCTGATCGGCGTACAACTGACAGTTCACCGCAATATACGGGCCTTCTGCCCGTTCGCTGGCATTATGAATCGCCTGACTCAGCAACTCTTTACCCACGCCCTCTTCGCCGCATAACAACACCGGGAAGCTGCCCCGCGCCGCCTGACGACCAAAATGAACGATACGCTGGGTCTGCGGATCGTCCTGCGCCATCTGCGCAAAGGTATGGCTCACTTTACCCAATTGACTGGTCATCAACTGACGCATCTTCTCCACCGGATGCAGCAGCAGAATAAAACTGGTGCCCTGCGCTTCGACAATCGGTTTGAGGGTAATCACGGTATCAACGAACTGATGCTGGCTTTCAAATGTTGCCTCAACATGATGCAGCGGGCGCTGATGGCGGATCGCGCGCACCAGCACGCTGGGCAGCGTCAGGAGTTCACTGAGGTTTTTGCCATGGGCTGCCGTCACATCAAGATGCAGTAACCGTGCCGCCTGAGCATTGATGAATTGCAGACTTCCCTGCGCGTTCCAGGTCATCACGCCGTCATCCATGCTCTCCAGCAAACCGTACAGCTGATTGAGATGACGGTTCGATTCGGCAAGCAGGCTGTCGGTGAGCAGCGAGTTTCCCACCTCACGCGCAATCGCCAGGGTTAATGGCAGATCGGCGGGCGAGGCGTGATTTGCCGGACAGCCCAGCGCAATGGATCCTAAGAGACGGCCATGGTTGTCGAAAACAGGCGTTGAGCAAAAACTCCACGCGTCGAGCGCCTGTTTAAAATGGTGATCGGGCTGCGTTTTCACCGGTTGCCCTAACACAGAGGCCAGCGACAACGCGCAACTGCCAATGATGCTTTCGGCACAATAGGTGCCGTCGACAAAACCGAGCTCCGCCAGTTGTCGGAGCGTCTTTGGATCGCCACAGCGGCTCAGTACACACGCACTCTCATCCAGAATAAACAGCGCACACTTTCGTGGCGCCATGTATTCCCATGCGTCCTCCAGCGCCGCCTGTCCAAGCGTGAGCATCGCCGTCTTACGCCGACAAATCGAGTCAAACGTCAGTCCCTGTGCCCGGTGCGGCTGCGCCCAGAAATCACGCTGCATCATTTTGCCGCAGCGTAGCCACGAGTCGCGAATAAATTCAGGGGTATTCGATTCATCGCTGATGTTCACACTGTTGTTCACTGTCTGTTTTCCCTCATTTCAGGGTGCGGTCGCTCGCAATTCTGCTGTATTTCGCGCTTTTGCGTTCCGTTATGGAACATTCATCAAAATAAATGTTCTCTTTTGGAACATAACATTGATGAATTTTCTTTTTCGCGCGCTGGGGCACAATTACGGTATCGGCAGCGAGCGGTCGCCGTGGCGTTGAACACCATCGATCCCCTGGAGCCTAAGACCCGGAGCAAGAAAATGAAAAAGCTGATTAACCGTGTGGAAGACGTACTGAGTGAACAACTGGCTGGCCTCGCAAAAGCGCACCCGTCGCTGACCCTGCATCAGGATCCGGTATATGTGACCCGTGCAGATGCCCCCGTTCAGGGCAAAGTCGCGCTACTATCCGGCGGCGGCAGCGGACATGAACCGATGCACTGCGGCTATATTGGTCAGGGCATGCTGTCTGGCGCCTGCCCCGGCGAAATTTTTACCTCTCCAACTCCCGACAAAATGTTTGAATGCGCCATGCAGATTGACGGCGGTGAAGGCGTGCTGCTGATCGTGAAAAACTACACCGGCGATATTCTTAACTTCGAAACCGCCACTGAACTGCTGCACGAAAGTGGCGTGAAAGTCACTACCGTGGTGGTGGATGATGACGTGGCCGTCAAAGATAGCCTCTATACCGCCGGACGACGCGGCGTCGCCAACACCGTACTGATTGAAAAACTGGTCGGGGCGGCGGCAGAACGCGGCGATTCCCTGGAAGCCTGTGCGGAACTTGGCCGGAAACTCAATAATCACGGCCATTCGATCGGTATCGCCCTCGCTGCCTGTACGGTTCCGGCCGCCGGTCAGCCCTCTTTCACCCTTGCCGACAATGAAATGGAGTTCGGCGTAGGGATCCACGGCGAGCCCGGCATCGACCGTCGCGCTTTCGTCTCCCTCGATCAGACCGTTGACGAAATGTTCGATACCCTGCTGGAAAACGGCACCTATAACCGCACGCTGCGCCATTGGGATCCCGCTCAGGGCGTCTGGCAGGACGATAAGCAAGGCAAACAGCCTTTGCAGCGTGGCGATCGCGTCATCGCGCTGGTCAATAACCTCGGCGCCACGCCGCTTTCTGAACTGTATGGCGTCTATAACCGTCTCGACGAACGCTGCCAGCAGGCGGGTATCGTCATCGAACGTAATTTGATTGGTTCGTACTGTACGTCACTGGATATGACCGGCTTTTCCATCACCCTGTTAAAAGTGGATGACGAGACGCTGGCACTCTGGGACGCACCGGTTCATACCCCAGGCCTGAACTGGGGCAACTAAGGAGAGAGTCATGTCACTGAACAGAGCGCAAATTGTGAGTTGGCTTTATCGCTGCGGAGAGATTTTCAGCAAAGAGAGTGATTATCTCACCGGGCTGGATCGCGAGATTGGCGATGCCGACCACGGTTTGAATATGCATCGCGGCTTTAGCAAAGTGGTCGAAAAATTACCGGCCATTGCGGATAAAGATATCGGGTTTATTTTAAAAAATACCGGGATGACGCTGCTGTCAAACGTCGGGGGAGCCAGCGGCCCGCTGTTCGGCACCTTTTTTATCCGCGCCGCGCAGGTCACTCAGGCGCATCAGAGTTTGTCGCTTAATGAACTTTATCAAATGATGCGTGAAGGCGCTGATGGCGTGATTAGCCGGGGTAAAGCCGAGCCGGGTGATAAAACGATGTGCGATGTCTGGGTGCCGGTGGCGGAGTCATTGCGCCAGTCAAGCGAGCAGAACCTCTCCGTTATTGCCGCGCTCGACGCCGCTGCCGCTCAGGCTGAAGCCGCCGCACAAAGCACAATTACGATGCAGGCCCGCAAAGGTCGCGCCAGCTATCTGGGCGAGCGCAGCATCGGGCATCAGGATCCGGGCGCAACCTCGGTGATGTTTATGATCCAGATGCTGGCAGCCGCAGCAAAAGAGTAAGGACAGTAAGATGGTAAACCTGGTGATAGTCTCTCATAGCGCCCGCCTCGGTGAGGGGGTGGGCGAACTGGCGCAACAGATGTTAATGGGCGGCGACTGTAAAATAGCCATTGCCGCCGGTATCGACGATCCGCAAAACCCCATCGGGACCGACCCCATCAAGGTGATGGAGGCGATCGAGTCTGTTGCTGATACCGACCACGTGCTGGTGATGATGGACATCGGCAGCGCCCTGCTCAGTGCAGAAACGGCGCTGGATCTTCTCGACCCGACCATTGCCGGTAAAGTGCGGTTGTGCGCCGCACCGCTGGTTGAAGGGACGCTGGCGGCAACGGTGAGCGCCGCCGCGGGCGCGGATATCGAAAAGGTCATCGCCGATGCGACAAACGCCCTTGAGGCCAAGCGCGAACAACTGGGTTTACCCTCTTCGGCTTCTGAGCCCCGCATGACTCCGGTCTTTAGCGCACCGGACGCGGCGGCAAAATCGGTGTCCGTGGTGATCAAAAACCCCAACGGTTTGCACATTCGTCCGGCGTCCCGGCTTGTGGCAACGCTGTCGGCCTTTGACGCGGATCTGCTACTGGAAAAAAACGGCAAGTGCGTCACGCCGGATAGCCTTAATCAGATATCGCTGTTGCAGGTTCGCTGTAATGACACGGTCCGTCTGCTGGCAAGCGGAGCGCAGGCGGATGACGCGCTGGCCGCGTTTAGCCAACTGGCTGCGGAGAACTTCGGTGAATCGCTGGACGATGCGGCGATTACCGCATCATCGACGGAGGCGATCACGGGCAGCGCGTTCTGTTATACGCCAACGCTGCCGCCGGTTCGACAAGCGTCCGATCTCAGCCCCGTTGCAGAACAGGCACGACTGCGTAACGCGCTGGATCTCACGCTGCTCGATCTGATGACGCTGCTCACCCGCATGGAAGAAAACTGGCCTGGTGATCTGGCGGCCATTTTCTCCGGTCACCATATGTTGCTGGACGATCCGGAGCTGTTTGATACCGCCTGCGGGATCCTGCGTAGCGAACACTGTACCGCGGAATATGCCTGGCAGCAGGTGCTGAGCAGCCTCAGCATGCAATATCGGCAACTGGATGATGCCTATCTGCAGGCGCGCTACATCGATATCGACGATCTCCTGCATCGCACGCTACGTCATTTGCTGCAAAGCCCGCTGACGTTACCTGATTTCACCGCGCCAGCCATCCTGGTCGCCGACAATCTGTTTCCTTCAACGGTGCCGGAACTCGACCCGAACGTGGTGAAAGGCATTTGCCTGCGGGAAGGCAGTCCTCTCGCGCATGGCGCCTTGATCGCCCGCGAGATGGGCATCGCCTGGATATGCCAGCAGGGCGACGCGCTTGACGATGTGCAGACGGGCGAGCGGCTGTCCGTTAATGTGGCGGAAAATCGCGTCGTCAGGGAAAGGAAAACCCTGTAACGTCGCAAAAAAGGAGGGGTAACAACGCGCCGGGGGCGATCCTGGACTACGATTTTCTCATGGTAGATACCGTTGTTCGGTACGCACTAAGGAGATGAATCAATGCATACCCCTGCTTTTTGCACGTCTGGTTCGCTGTCATGGGTCATAAAATTAGCGGTTTCCGGCACCCTTCTGTCCTTCTCTTCACTGTCAGTGCACGCAGAAGAGATGCCGGTTACCCCGCCGCAACCGCCGGATATTTTGCTCGGCCCGCTGTTTAACGATGTGCAGAATGCCAGACTGTTCCCCGACCAAAAGACCTTTGCCGATGCCGTGCCTAACAGCGATCCGCTGATGATCCTCGCGGATTACCGGATGCAAAAAAATCAGTCCAGTTTCGATTTACGTCACTTTGTGAGCGTCAACTTCACGTTGCCAAAAGAGGGAGAAAAATATGTTCCGCCGGAAGGACAATCGCTGCGTGAACATATCGACGGACTGTGGCCAGTATTGACCCGCTCTACCGAAAGCGCGGGAAAATGGGATTCGTTGCTGCCGTTGCCTGAACCTTACGTGGTGCCCGGCGGGCGCTTCCGGGAAGTCTATTACTGGGACAGCTACTTCACCATGCTGGGACTTGCCGAAAGCGATCACTGGGACAAAATTGCCGATATGGTGGCGAACTTTGCCTGGGAGATTGATGCCTTCGGTCATATCCCCAACGGCAACCGCACCTACTATCTGAGCCGCTCCCAGCCGCCCTTCTTCTCCCTGATGGTGGGACTGCTGGCACAGCATGACGGCGACGATGCGCTGAAAAAGTACCTGCCACAACTGCAAAAAGAGTACACCTACTGGATGGAAGGCGTCGAAACGCTGCAGGCAGGTCAACAGAATAAACGGGTGGTGAAACTGGATGACGGCACCATTTTAAACCGCTACTGGGATGAGCGGGATACGCCGCGACCGGAATCGTGGGTTGAGGATATCGCCACGGCAAAAAGCAATCCAAACCGTCCGGCCACCGACATTTATCGCGATCTGCGCGCTGCGGCGGCATCCGGCTGGGATTTCAGTTCGCGCTGGATGGATAACCCACAACAGCTCGGCACGCTACGGACCACCAGCATCGTTCCGGTCGATCTTAACGCGCTGCTGTACAAGATGGAAAAAATCCTCGCGCGCGCCAGCAAAGCCGCGGGGGATGAAGCAAAAGCCAACCAGTACGACACGCTGGCAAACGCCCGACAAAAAGCGATTGAACACTACCTGTGGAATGACAAAGAAGGCTGGTATGCGGATTACGATCTGAAGAGCAAGCAGGTGCGTAATCAGCTGACCGCTGCCGCCCTGTTCCCGCTGTATGTCAACGCGGCCTCGAAAGATCGCGCCAGTAAAATGGCCGCCGCTACCCGCGCGCATCTTTTGCAGCCGGGCGGTCTTGCCACCACCTCGGTGAAAAGCGGACAGCAATGGGATGCGCCAAACGGCTGGGCGCCGCTGCAATGGGTCGCCACCGAGGGCTTACAGAACTATGGGCAGAATGACGTGGCAATGGAGGTAAGCTGGCGATTTCTGACCAACGTGCAGCACACATACGATCGCGAGCAAAAGCTGGTGGAAAAATATGACGTCAGCAGCACCGGCACCGGCGGTGGCGGCGGTGAGTATCCGTTACAGGATGGTTTTGGCTGGAGCAACGGCGTCACGCTGAAAATGCTCGACCTGATCTGTCCGAAGGAAAATCCGTGCGACAGCGTGCCGGAAAAACGCCCTGTAACTAGCCAGACCTCCACCGAACCGACACAAAAACAGGCAACGCCGTAATAGCCGACGCCTGACCGGCCTGGAAATACCAGGCCGGTTTTCGCTTCACGCGATCAGAAACGGTAGCTTGCCCCGACCTGAACCGTGCGGTCACGACCAATCCAGCAGTTGGTGCTGTCGTAGCAACTGAAGGTTCTTTATTGGTGATATTCTGCGCGCTGGCTTTTAACGTCACGCCGCGCAATGAAGGCAGCACCTCGCCTAACTGATATGACACGGCGAGATCGTACTGCGCTGTTCCTCCCAGCTTACCACTCTTGTTATCCGGCGCGATTTCCATCGGTCCGGTATAGCGCGCCCCAGCGCCCATTGTTAGCCCGCGCAGTACGGTGGCATCGAAGGTGTAATCGCCCCACAGATTAAACGCATTCTCCGGCACTTGTGTCGGGCGTTTGCCTTCCCAGGTTTCGTCCTCAGTATTGATCGCATGGGTGTAGGCGTAGTTGGCAATCAAGGTGACGTTGTCACCTGGTCGGCTAATCACCGACAGTTCCGCGCCTTTTGATTCGATCTCCCCGGTCTGCCGATAATCCCAGGTTGGCGTGGCGGAAAGAACATTCTTCTGACGGATGTTAAACACCGATGCCGTCAGCGTGGTCGCGTAATCGGCCAGCAGGTATTTCACCCCGCCTTCCAGCTGTTTGCTGGTTGTCGGCTTCACCTCTTTCGACGTCAGCGTGCCCTGTGGTGAAATCGGTTTGAAACCTTCGGAATAACTGATAAACGGTGAAATACCGTTTTCAAAGGCATAAAGCGCGCCAAAACGTTTGGTCACCCGGTCCTGTGAGATCCAGGTTTTCTCATCATTTTGCAGCGCATCGGTCGTCGTTGACCGGTAATCGTCATAACGCAGGCTGGCCAACAGATTTAAGCCGCCAAACGCCACCTGATCCTGAAGGTAGTAGCCATTTTGCTGATAAGAAAGGCGATTTTTCTGTGCGGTGTATAACCCCAGATCGGCGGTATGCACCTGATGGAAATCCGGGTCGCGCATGTCGATTCCCGGCGTGGCGCTGGCGTAACGGTAGAAGTAATGGCTGTCGAGTTTCTGATAATCAAAACCGGCCAGCAGATGGTGCTGCCAGTCGCCCAGCGTGACCGTTTTCGTCACCTGGTTGTCAATGTTGAAACTCTTCAGATCTTCATCGGTGGTATAGGCAAAGCGGTCCAGCATCCAGACCGGGTTTGTGCCATTACCGGTTGAATAGACGCTGCGCTGGTGCGTATCGACATCAAAATAGCGCGCCTGCTGACTGAATCCCCAACCGCTGTCAAATTCATGTTCGAAATGATAACCCACCATCCACTGACGCTGCTTAAAGCCACTCCACTCATCACCGGCGTAATCACGACGATCGGCATAACCCGAGCGCAAATAGGCAATCGGTAACGGGTTCGATGGCGACAACGACGGTGTATTTTGCACCAGCGCATCCAGCGTCAGGCGCGTTTTGCTGTCTGGTTGCCAGGTGACGGAAGGCGCCAAAAGATAGTCTTCATAACGGGTGGTGTGCGGTTGATCGTCGCCCTCTGTCGCCTTGCCCAGCAGACGGTAATTCCAGTCGCTGTCGCTGATTTTGCCGGTGGAATCCAGATAGCCTTCTTTCAGATTTCGCGTACCGGTATTAAAGCCTATCTCCGTTTTTTGCTCAGCCTGCGGTTTTTTGCCCTGTATATTCACCATCCCCCCCGGCGAACCGTTGCCATACAGCACAGAGGCGGGCCCTTTCAGAATATCGACGCTTTCCACCAGCAGCGGGTCGATACGTGCTTTGGTATTACCAGTGACGTTGTACGGCAACTGCAAGCCGTTGTAGTACTCCTGATCGACAGAGAAACCGCGAATCTTGTACTCGCTCATATAGGAGGTATTGCCGCGCACTTCTGTCGATACCCCAGGCGCATAGCGCAGGATCTCGTTGACGGAATTCGCATGCCGCAACGTGATCTCGTGATTATCGATGGTATTAATCACCTGTGGCGTTTTACTTTCCGGGACAGCAGATTTGGTGGCACTGTTAGTCCAGGCAGGCAGCAGGCTCTCCTGACCTGTCGCTGAAACGACAATGGTCGATTCGTTGGTGTCCGCCGCATAGGACAATGTGGTCAGAGCCAGTGAAATACAGCCAGAAAGCGCGCAAAGTCGAAAGCAAGAAGTTGTCATAGTGAGAATAATTATCAGCTTAAATTGGAATGCTAATTATTCTCATTTCAATGGGTAAATCAAGAGAGGAATTGAAGGGGAATGTCGATAAAAACACGGCTCCCGCAGGAGCCGTATTGTTAATCGCGGCGTACAAGCCGGAATACCACCAGCACCACAATGGCACCCACCACAGCGACCAGGAAACTGTGGAGGTTAAAGCCACTGATCGTGCCGCCAATACCAAACATGGTCGCCAGCCATCCGCCCACTACGGCACCAACGATACCGAGAATACAGGTCAGGATGAATCCGCCGCCGTCACGTCCCGGCATGATCAATTTGGCGATAACACCGGCAATCAAACCAAATACAATCCAGGCAATAATTCCCATGTTCAGACCCTCTTTTCAGGGAAACCACACGCAACAGATTCTTGCGCTTGTCCGTTAAGTATAGGCAACCCCTTGATCCTCGTTGTTTCCGCGAGACTGAATTATTTGTCTTTGGTAAAAAAATCACGCGTTTGTATTAAGTTCCCCTGCGTCTTGCCGATAACCGTTCGATAGACTGTCAGGCATCCAGGAGTCATTCCGCGTGAGTCATTACAATGAGCAGTTCCTGAAGCAAAATCCGTTGGCGGTGTTGGGGGTTCTTCGCGACTTAAACAGCAACCAGGTGCCGTTGCGCGTCTCCTGGTCCGGCGGACAATTTATCAGCAAGATCCTTGACGTCTCGGCCGAAAGACTGGTGATGGACTTTGGCAGTCAGCATAAAGAAAACCTCGCCGTGCAAAAAGCGCGCAATATTACCTTTACCGCCGAAACCCAGGGCGCAAAGGTCGAGTTTACCCTTGAGCAGTTGCAGAGCGGTGAGTATCAGCAGCTTCCGGCCTTTATCACCCCGCTCCCTCCAGCGCTGTGGTTTGTGCAACGACGGGAATACTTCCGCATCTGCGCGCCGCTCCATCCTCCCTACGGTTGTACGGCGCAGATGCCGGATAACAGCACCCTACGTTTTCGTCTGTACGATCTTTCCCTCGGCGGAATGGGCGCGCTGCTGGAAGGCCCGAAACCGTCAGGTCTCGCCGAAGGGATGCGTTTTTCGCAGATTGCATTGGATATGGGGGAATGGGGGATGTTTCACTTTGACGCGCAACTCATCTCTGTAACCGAACGCAAAGTGATTGACGGGAAAAACGAGACCATTTCCACTCCCCGCCTGAGCTTTCGTTTTCTCAACGTCGGCCCGGCGGTGGAGCGGGAACTTCAGCGGATTATCTTTTCCCTTGAGCGTGAGGCGCGCGAGAAATCAAATAAAGTGCGCGACTAATTACATCGCATCCAGCGCGCGCTGCAATTTATAGATGTAGCGCGGCGCCTGGGGCGCAGGATGGTTATCCGCAACGTGTTCAACGAACTCATCGGCGCTGAGATCGTTGATTTTGTTAATTGCCTTTTTCCGGTCGGAGGAGAACGTGCGTAGCAGCGCGCCTGCGCCGTTGGCATAGGAGACCACCAGCGCGTACTGCATCACCTGCGGATCCTCAATGCCGGCGAGCGGGCCGGTCTCCAGAATACTCAGGTAGGCAGCGCCCATTGAGATATTCCGTTCCGGGTTTTTCAGTTCACTGGTCGAAGGCTCGCCACTCCAGCCCATCCGGCGATAAACATCACGCCCGGAGGTTGACGCTTTCAGCTGCATCAGCCCTATCGCATTCGATTTACTGACCGCATTGGGATTCCCGCCTGACTCAATGGCGATAATCGCCGTAATCAATTGTGGGCTAACGCCCCACGCCGCACCGGCTTTTTCGCTGATCGGCATCCATTGCATGGCACGTTTCACCGGCACTTCCGCGTTCCACGGAGGATTTTTATAATCTTGTTTTGAACTACAGCCTGCAAGCAACACAATAAAAAAAGCAAACCATCTCAATTTCACGTCTCCTGTCCTTATCGCCGGAACGCTTCGTTACTAAAACCACCGTTATAAACCGGATTAGCAAAGCACCCTCCGGCAAAACGTTCTACTATAGGCGGCATGATATACATTTGGTTTCTGTTGTAGCAAGGAATTGCCATGTCCCGGTTTCACTTAATTGCCCCCTCGGGCTATTGCATCAATCAGCACGCGGCTTTGCTTGGTATCCAGCGCCTTAAGGAGGCCGGGCATCAGGTCGATAATACGGCGGTGGTCAGTCGTCGCCATCAACGCTTTGCGGGTACGGATTCGGAGCGTCTGGCGGACGTGAACGGCCTTGCGCATCTCACCGCGCCGGACACCATCGTCATGCCGGTGCGCGGCGGCTATGGGGCGAGCCGTCTACTGGAGCACATCGACTGGCAGGCCCTTGCGGCCCGGCAACAGCGGGATCCGCTGCTCATTTGCGGACACAGTGATTTTACGGCGATCCAGTGCGGTCTGCTGGCGCTGGGCAATGTCATCACTTTCAGTGGCCCGATGCTGGCGGCGAACGTTGGCGCGCCGGAGCTGAACGCTTTCACGCAGACCCATTTCTGGCAGGCATTACGTCAGGCGCAGTACACAGTGGAATGGCAAGGCGATGGTCCGGCCTGTCACACGGAAGGAACGCTGTGGGGCGGTAATCTGGCGATGCTGATTTCGCTCATCGGCACCCCATGGATGCCCAAAATTGAAAGCGGCATTCTGGTGCTGGAAGACATTAATGAGCACCCTTTTCGCGTTGAGCGCATGCTGTTGCAAATGCTTAACGCCGGTATTTTAAATCGCCAGAGCGCTATTGTGCTGGGCAGTTTTAGCGGCAGCGCCCCGAATGATTACGATGCCGGTTACGATCTCAGCACAGTGTATGCGTTTTTACGTGAACGCCTCTCTGTTCCCCTGATCACCGGGCTCGATTTTGGTCATGAGCCGCGAACCGTTACGCTGGCGTTAGGCGCGCGTGCCGTGTTGCAAAACAGTCAAAACGGCACGCAACTGACGATCTCGGGTCATCCCTTTCTGAAATCATAAAAAAAAACGGTTGCAGGGCTAAGTAACGCCCGGTTGCAGCCGTTAATATGGTAATGTCAATGCTGAAAAAAATGGCTAATTGAGGAGTAACCGAACGTTGGACGCCGCGGCAATAATCAGTCTTTTCATTTTGGGGTCCGTCCTCGTTACCAGCAGTATCTTACTCAGTTCATTTTCATCACGCCTTGGCATTCCGATTCTGGTTATCTTCCTGGCAATTGGCATGCTGGCGGGCGTCGATGGCGTCGGCGGTATCCCGTTCGATAATTATCCCTTTGCCTATATGGTCAGTAACCTTGCGTTGGCGATTATTCTGCTTGATGGCGGGATGCGAACGCAGGCCAGTTCGTTTCGCGTCGCGCTGGGCCCGGCCCTTTCTCTGGCGACCGTTGGCGTCCTGATCACCTCCGGGTTAACCGGTATGATCGCCGCCTGGCTGTTTAATCTCGATCTGATTCAGGGGCTGTTGATTGGCGCCATTGTCGGTTCAACGGATGCGGCGGCGGTTTTTTCCCTGCTTGGCGGCAAAGGGCTGAATGAGCGTGTCGGCGCGACGCTGGAAATTGAATCCGGCAGTAATGACCCGATGGCGGTATTTCTGACCATTACGCTGATCGAGATGATTCAGCAGCACGAAACCGGCTTGAGCTGGATGTTCGCGGTCCACATTATTCAGCAGTTTGGTCTGGGCATCCTGCTTGGGCTGGGCGGCGGCTATCTGCTACAGCAGATGATTAATCGTATCTCCCTGCCCGCCGGACTCTACCCGCTATTAGCCCTGAGCGGCGGGATTCTGGTGTTTGCCCTGACCACGGCGCTGGAAGGCAGCGGGATCCTGGCGGTCTATCTGTGCGGCTTCTTGCTGGGTAATCGCCCGATTCGTAACCGTTTTGGCATTCTGCAAAACTTCGATGGTCTGGCCTGGCTGGCGCAGATCGGCATGTTCCTGGTGCTCGGGCTGCTGGTGAATCCTTCTGACCTGTTGCCGATTGCTGTTCCAGCGCTGATCCTTTCCGCCGGGATGATTTTCATCGCCCGACCGCTCTCCGTCTTTGTCGGACTGCTGCCGTTCCGCGGTTTTAATCTGCGTGAACGCGTGTTTATTAGCTGGGTGGGACTGCGCGGCGCGGTACCGATCATTCTTGCCGTCTTTCCGATGATGGCGGGTCTGGAAAATGCCCGTCTGTTCTTTAACGTCGCCTTCTTCGTGGTGCTGGTATCACTGGTCTTCCAGGGTACCTCGCTCTCCTGGGCGGCGAAAAAGGCCAGGGTGGTGGTTCCACCGGTCGGTTGGCCAGTCTCACGCGTCGGTCTGGATATTCATCCGGACAATCCGTGGGAGCAGTTTGTCTATCAGCTCAGCGCCGATAAATGGTGTGTCGGCGCGGCGCTGCGCGATCTGCATATGCCTCAGGAAACGCGCATAGCGGCACTGTTTCGTGACAATGTGCTGTTTCATCCCACCGGCAGCACCCGTCTGCGTGAAGGCGATGTGCTGTGCGTCATCGGGCGTGAACGCGATCTCCCGGCGCTGGGTAAACTGTTCAGTCAGTCACCGCCGGTGGCGCTGGATCAACGCTTCTTCGGCGACTTTATTCTGGAAGCCAGCGCCAAGTATGCCGACGTGGCGCTGATTTATGGTCTGGATGACGGAACGGAGTACCGCGATAAGCAGCAAACGCTGGGCGAAATTGTTCAGCAACTGTTGGGGGCCGCTCCGGTTGTCGGAGACCAGGTTGAATTTGCTGGCATGATCTGGACCGTGGCCGAGAAGGAAGATAATGCGGTGCTGAAGGTTGGTGTTCGCGTGGCTGAAGATGAGGATGAGTAACGTCGATGTTTTTTGCCGGGTGACGGCTGCGCCTTACCCGGCCTACAAAATACACTGACTCACCAGGCCTGATAAGCACAGCGCCATCAGGCAACTCGATAGAAGTTACACCGTCACAACAGGAACGCGCAGCGCCAGCGAACACATTAGCTCATAGCCCACCGTTCCCGCTGATTTCGCCACGTCGTCAATTTTGATCTCCTTACCCCACAGCTCCACCGGTGTTCCAATGCCCGCCTGTGGGCATGGCGTCAAATCCACCGCCAGCATATCCATTGACACCGTTCCCACCGTCGTGGTCCGGACACCGTCCACCAGCACCGGCGTTCCGCTCGGCGCATGGCGCGGATAGCCATCCGCGTACCCCGCCGCCACAATGCCAATGCGCTGTTCGCCTCTGGCAGTATACCGTCCGCCATAACCGACACGATCCCCGGCTTTCAGCGTCTGCACGCCAATGATTTCACTGTTCAGCGTCATCACCGGCTTCAGTCCGGTATTGGCGATATCGCGCCACTGACCTGACGGCGAAGCACCATAGAGAATAATGCCCGGGCGTACCCAGTCAAAATGTGCATCGGGATGCCACAGCGTGGCCGCGGAGTTTGACAGCGAACGGCGGCAATCCAGCCCTTCCGCTGCCTGCTCAATGCGCGCCATTGCATTGTGGATCCCGTCAGGGTGCTCAGCGTCGGCAAAGTGCGACATCAGCGTCATTTCACTGACGTTCGGCATCGCCCGCAGCTGCTGCCAGACGGTTTGCAGCCGTTCCGGCTGAAATCCCAGACGGTTCATGCCGCTGTTAACCTTTACATAAACATCCAGCGGCGCTTTCAGCTTCGCATTCTGGATCGCTTTCAGTTGCCAGTTGCTGTGAACGCAGGTGGTCAGACGCCAGGTATCGTACCGTTCCAAATCGTCGGCGTGGAAAAAACCTTCCAGCATCAGGATCGGCCCTTTCCAGCCGCGCTCACGCAAGGTGACCGCTTCTTCCAGATTCAAAAGGGCAAAACCGTCGGTGTTGCCCAGCGCACTCCAGATACGTTCTATGCCGTGTCCATAAGCATTGGCTTTCACCACTGACCAGACGCGAGCGTCCGGTGCGGCCTGACGCACAATGCTCAGGTTTTGTTTCATCGCCTGCAGGTCAAGGCTGGCCAGTATAGGGCGGGTCATCTCGCGTCCTTCTTAGTTATGTGCGCCGTGCAGATGTTGGGGACGTGAAGGCGTAAAGCCTGCGTGGTAGCGCGCCACGCTCAAATCGTCATACGGAATGGCAGGCGTGCGACCTGACAGAATATCGCTCAGTAACTGCCCTGAACCACAGGCCATCGTCCATCCCAGCGTACCGTGTCCGGTATTTAATAACAGATTTTTGAAGCGGGTACGTCCCACGACTGGCGTACCGTCCGGCGTCATCGGCCGCAGACCGGTCCAGAATGTCGCCTGTTCAACATGCCCACCGCGCGGGTAGAGATCGCGCACCACCATCTCAAGCGTTTCCCGACGCGGCTGGAGTAGTTCGGTATTGAAACCGACAATTTCCGCCATGCCACCCACGCGGATGCGCTGGTCAAAACGGGTAATGGCGATTTTGTAGGTTTCATCAAGAATAGTCGAAACCGGCGCGCCGTCCTCTTCCGCCACCGGAATCGTCAGCGAATAGCCTTTCAGCGGATAGACCGGAATATCGACAATCCCTTTCAGCATCGCCGTGGAGTAGGACCCCATCGCCATGACGTACGCATCGGCTTTAACGATCTCATCACCACATTTCACGCCGTAAATCTGCTCGCCTTCACAAAGCAGTTTATCCACCGGCGTGTTGAAGCGGAATTTGACGCCCGCCTGTTCGGCCATCTGCGCCAGACGCTGGGTAAAGAGCTGGCAGTCGCCGGTTTCGTCATTCGGCAGACGCAAGCCTCCGGTCAGTTTGTGCGCCACTTCAGCCAGCGCCGGCTCGACTTCCGCCAGTCGGCTGGCTTCCAGCAACTGATACGGTACACCGGCATCTTCCAGCACGGCGATGTCGCGCGTTGCGTTCTCATACTGCTGCGCGGTACGGAACAGTTGCAGCGTCCCGCCCTGCCGCCCTTCATACTGGATGCCGGTCGACGCACGTAGCGCTTTCAGGCAGTCACGGCTGTATTCCGCCAGACGCACCATCCGCCCTTTGTTTTCCATGTAGTGGCTGGTGTCGCAGTTGCGCAGCATCTGCCACATCCACTTCAACTGGAACTGTGTGCCGTCCAGACGAACGGCCAGCGGCGCATGGCGCTGGAACATCCACTTGATTGCCTTCAGCGGTACACCCGGCGCAGCCCAGGGCGCGGCATAGCCCGGAGAGATCTGCCCCGCGTTCGCCGCGCTGGTTTCCAGCGCCGGGCCCGGTTCACGATCGATGACGGTGACATCATGTCCAGCCTGACTCAGATACCAGGCGCTGGTCACGCCAACGACGCCACTTCCCAGTATGACAACTCGCATAGCCACTCCGTTAACAGTAACAGTAAAAGAACAATCATCTAATTACATCTTGATAACCCAGATGAAAATATTATTCAACATATGGCTTTTTTATGGTGACACATCTCACATATAGCAGGCAGAACAGTGAACTCTCTGCTTTGGTATCTCCTGCTGTGGGTTATTTTTATCCAGCATAAAATATTGCGGCCACCCCGTAATCTGGCGAGTCGACCAGCGGAAATCGCAAAGAAAATATTTCTTCACTGACACGGTTTTTAACCGGGTGTTCTATGCTTGAAATGAGGTGCTCCACACAGAGAGTGCCGCCAACAATGAGGGTGCGCGAATGGCTACGATTGATTCCATGAACAAGGACACCACACGCTTGAGCGATGGACCCGACTGGACGTTTGATCTGCTGGATGTCTATCTGGCAGAGATAGACCGGGTGGCGAAACTCTACAGATTGGACACCTACCCGCACCAGATTGAAGTCATCACCTCCGAGCAGATGATGGATGCTTACTCCAGCGTCGGGATGCCGATTAATTATCCTCACTGGTCGTTTGGCAAAAAATTCATCGAGACCGAACGACTGTATAAGCACGGTCAGCAAGGGCTGGCCTATGAGATTGTGATCAACTCCAACCCGTGTATCGCATACCTGATGGAGGAGAACACCATCACCATGCAGGCGCTGGTGATGGCTCACGCCTGTTACGGACATAACTCCTTCTTTAAAAATAACTATCTGTTCCGCAGCTGGACCGATGCCAGTTCCATTGTCGATTACCTGATCTTCGCGCGTAATTACATCACCCAGTGCGAAGAGCGATACGGCGTGGACGAGGTTGAGCGATTGCTCGACTCCTGCCACGCGCTGATGAACTACGGCGTTGATCGCTATAAACGCCCGCAGAAAATCTCCCTCCAGGAGGAGAAGGCCCGCCAGCAAAGTCGTGAAGAGTATCTGCAAAGCCAGGTGAACATGCTGTGGCGTACCCTGCCGAAGAAAGAAGAAGAGAAGACGATTGCCGAAGCGCGGCGCTATCCCTCAGAGCCGCAGGAGAATCTGCTCTACTTTATGGAAAAAAATGCCCCGCTGCTGGAGTCATGGCAGCGCGAGATCCTGCGCATCGTGCGCAAAGTCAGTCAGTATTTTTATCCGCAAAAGCAGACCCAGGTGATGAACGAGGGCTGGGCCACGTTCTGGCATTACACGATTCTGAACCACCTGTATGACGAAGGGAAAGTCACCGAACGTTTTATGCTGGAGTTTTTACACAGCCATACCAATGTGGTGTTCCAGCCGCCTTATAACAGCCCGTGGTACAGTGGCATAAACCCTTACGCGCTGGGTTTCGCCATGTTCCAGGACATCAAACGCATCTGCCAGTCGCCGACGGAAGAAGATAAGTACTGGTTCCCGGATATCGCCGGTTCCGACTGGCTGGAAACGCTGCATTTTGCCATGCGCGATTTCAAAGATGAGAGCTTCATCAGCCAGTTCCTGTCACCGAAAGTGATGCGCGATTTTCGCCTCTTTACGGTGCTGGATGACGACCGGCATAACTATCTGGAGATCTCTGCCATTCATAACGAAGAGGGCTACCGCGAAATCCGCAACCGCCTCTCGTCGCAATATAATCTGAGCAACGTAGAGCCGAATATTCAGGTCTGGAACGTGGATCTGCGGGGCGATCGCTCCCTTACCCTGCGCTATATTCCGCATAATCGCGCGCCGCTGGATAAAGGCCGCAAAGAGGTGCTTAAGCATGTGCATCGGCTGTGGGGATTTGATGTGATGCTGGAACAGCAAAACGAGGACGGAAGTGTGGAGCTGCTGGAGCGCTGTCCCCCCAGAATGAACAGCCTGTAAAACAAAAACCCCCTCATCGCGAGGGGGTTCGTTTTTAGCGGCCCTGAATGGCTAAATCGCCAGGCAGGTTTTTCTGCATCCGGTGCCAGATCTCGCCGCTGTCATGACCGTAACGACGCACCGTTTCGTACACCTGATCGTGCGCGCCCTGCAGGCACAGCTGCGACAGCTTATGGTAGAAACCCAGCGCCAGGCTGCGCGCTTCCGGATTGGCAAAATAGTGACGACCAATGCGGGTATACAACCCTTTCATGCCGTTCAGGATCAGGCCATAAATCGGGTTGCCGGAGGCAAATGCCAGACCGCGGAAAATGTTGTAATCGAGATCGGCAAACGCATCGGCGTGATCGGCCACTTCCTGTGCGGTCGCCAGCACTGCCTGCGCTTTGTCAGGGTGCTGACGAAACGCGGTGCGAATGAAAATGGTGGAGATGTTGGTCCGGACCGACAGCAGATTGTCGATCAACTGCGGGACGCTTTCGTGATCGAGACGCGCCAGCGTTTCAAGAATATTCAGTCCGGAGGTTTCCCAGAAATTATTCACCTTCGTCGGTTTGCCATGCTGAATGGTCAACCAACCGTCTCGCGCCAGACGCTGCAGCACTTCACGTAAAGTGGTACGTGTCACCCCGATCAGTTCGGAGAGTTCTCGTTCTGCAGGCAAGATAGTGCCAGGAGGGAAGCGGTTATTCCAGATACTTTCAATGATGTACTCTTCCGCGAAACCCGCCGGGCTCTGCGCCTTAATGACCATAGTGAGATTTCCATTACACAGCAAAACATAGTTACACTCATCATACCAGACGGGTTACATGCCCGATAGCAGACACAACGAAGAAAAAGTGGATCAAGGCTTCATTTTCTTGATAACGCTGGCTGTCAGGGGTTAAAGGCTTGCCTGCATTCAGACTGACCGTTACTCTTTGTCGCTAACCATAAAAACATCATTTCAATAAATAAGGTAAGGGAAACCATAATGGAACTCTCATGGGGCCGCGCGCTCTGGCGCAACTTTTTAGGCCAGTCGCCAGACTGGTACAAGCTTGCACTACTGACCTTCCTGATAGTTAATCCACTGATTTTCATCATCAACCCGTTTGTTGCGGGCTGGTTGCTGGTGGCGGAATTCATCTTCACGCTGGCGATGGCGCTGAAGTGTTATCCACTGCTGCCGGGCGGTTTGTTGGCCATTGAAGCGGTTATGATTGGGATGACCAGCGCCGCGCATGTTCGCGAAGAAGTGGCAAACAATCTGGAAGTTTTACTGCTGCTGATGTTCATGGTCGCGGGCATCTATTTTATGAAGCACCTGCTGCTGTTTATTTTTACCCGCCTGCTGCTGAGCATTCGCTCCAAAACGCTGCTGTCACTCGCATTTTGTATCGCGGCGGCCTTCCTTTCCGCCTTCCTTGACGCACTGACCGTAGTCGCGGTCGTGATCAGCGTCGCCGTCGGGTTCTATGGTATCTATCACCGCGTGGCCTCTTCCCGTAGTGATGATCATGACATTCTTGATGACAGCCATATCGATCAGCACTACAAAGCGGTACTCGAACAGTTCCGTGGCTTCCTGCGCAGCCTGATGATGCATGCCGGGGTGGGAACCGCGTTGGGCGGCGTGATGACGATGGTGGGCGAACCGCAGAACCTGATTATCGCCAAAGCCGCTGGCTGGCATTTTGGCGACTTCTTCCTGCGAATGTCGCCAGTTACCGTTCCGGTACTGATTTGCGGCCTGCTCACCTGCGTATTGGTTGAGAAACTGCGCTGGTTTGGCTATGGCGAAACGCTGCCGGAAAAAGTACGTGACGTATTACAACAGTTTGACGATCAAAGCCGCCAGCAGCGTAATCGTCAGGACCGATTAAAGCTGATCGTTCAGGCCATTATCGGCGTCTGGCTGGTTATCGCCCTGGCGCTGCATCTCGCGGAAGTGGGACTGATCGGCCTGTCCGTCATTATCTTCGCCACCTCGCTGACCGGCGTGACCGATGAGCATGCCATTGGCAAGGCGTTCACCGAGTCCCTGCCTTTCACCGCGCTGCTGACGGTCTTTTTCTCGATTGTGGCGGTGATCATCGACCAGCACCTCTTCTCGCCGATTATCCAGTATGTGTTGCAGGCCTCTGAGCACGCGCAACTGACGCTGTTCTATCTCTTCAACGGCCTGCTCTCGTCGATCTCCGATAATGTCTTCGTTGGTACGATCTACATTAACGAAGCCAAAGCGGCCATGGAAAGCGGCGCTATCTCTCTGCAACAGTACGAACTGCTCGCGGTGGCGATCAACACCGGGACGAACCTGCCGTCCGTGGCAACGCCAAACGGTCAGGCGGCATTCCTGTTCCTGCTCACCTCTGCGCTGGCGCCGCTGATTCGCCTCTCTTATGGTCGGATGGTCTGGATGGCGCTGCCGTATACCCTCGTGCTGACGCTGGTCGGTCTGCTGTGCGTCGAGTTTACCCTGACCCCAATGACCGAGTGGATGACGCAAACCGGCTGGTTAGCTACACTTTCATAACAACTTACCGGGCATTTCACTGCCCGGTTTGCCTTTTTGCATGATATTTATCCGATTACACAATATTTAAGTTTCTCCTGGTGGCGCGGTAATCGAATTGGTTTACACTGCCGTGTCTACGCATGTTGCAGGGAAATTATTATGTTGCGATATTTAAACCAGTGCTCACGGGGTCGGGGCGCCTGGTTATTGATGGCTTTTACTGCCCTGGCGCTTGAACTGGTCGCGCTGTGGTTTCAGCATGTTATGCTGCTTAAGCCGTGTGTGCTGTGCATCTATGAGCGCTGCGCACTGTTTGGCATCATGGGTGCAGGACTGGTCGGCGCGATTGCGCCTAAAACACCGTTGCGCTATGTGGCGCTGATTATCTGGATCTACAGTGCCTGGCGCGGTGTGCAGTTGGCCTGGGAACACACCATGATCCAGTTGCACCCTTCTCCGTTCATGACCTGTGACTTCGTGGCTCGCTTTCCCGACTGGTTGCCGCTGGGTAAATGGTTACCACAGGTGTTTGTCGCCTCCGGGGATTGCGCTGAGCGCCAATGGGAATTTTTATCGCTGGAAATGCCGCAATGGTTACTGGGCATTTTTGCGGCCTATCTGGTCATCGCGGTTGTGGTCCTGCTTGTCCAGCCGCTTAAACCGAAAAGACGCGATCTGTTCGGTCGTTAATCTCAGACGCTCCCAGCCGGGAGCGTTTTTTTTGCCTTAACGTTATTGCTGACGCAGCTCTATAAGGTGTATATTTAATACATCTTATAGAGCCAGGCAAGGAGATGTCCTATGTCCCACCTACGTATCCCGGCAAACTGGAAAATCAAACGCTCCACCCCGTTCTTCACCAAAGATAATGTTCCCGCAGCACTGCTTTCCCACCACAACACCGCCGCAGGCGTTTTCGGTCAGCTTTGTGTGATGGAAGGTACGGTAACCTATTACGGATTCGCTAACGAAGAGGCCAAAGAGCCTGAAGTCAAAGTCGTGATTAACGCCGGTCAGTTCGCCACCAGCCCGCCGCAGTACTGGCATCGTGTGGAACTCAGCGATGACGCCCAGTTCAACATCAACTTTTGGGTTGCTGACGAACATCAGGGCGATGAAATGTATCAGGCGAAAAAAGCGTAACGCCTGAAATCAGACCGGGCGGCTTAGTCCGCCCATGACGGTTTGTTTAAGATATGGTCCTGCCAGTCATGCACTTCTGACTCTCTTACCGCAATGTGACGTACCGAAATTCGCTCGCCGTGCATTGCCGCTTTCGACCCCGTCAGCAGCGGGTGCCATTCCGGCAATCCTTTCCCTTCCGCCAGCAGACGATAGGCACAGGTCATTGGCAACCATTCAAAGGTGGGCAGATTATCACGCGTTAGCTTGATACAGTCAGGCTCGTACTCGAACCGACGTTCGTAATTGCGACACTGGCAGGTTTTGATGTTGAGCTGGCGGCAGGCGACGTTGGTGAAATAGATCTCGTCGGTATCCTCATCCATCAGCTTATGCAGGCAGCACTGACCGCAGCCGTCACATAACGATTCCCATTCGGCATCGGTCATTTCATCCAGGGTTTTACGTTGCCAGAAAGGTAAATCGCTCATCAGGGTATCCGCCATTGCTATAAAGCTGCACCTTATAACCAGTCTGGCACGTTGATGCAAGTTTTGCCGCCTAAAAAGGCGGCAAGCAGGCGTTACAGGACGCGGGTCGTCAGGGAGTGACCGTTAAAATTGACCACCAGCTCGTCGCCGCTGGCGAGCGGCCCGACGCCTTCCGGGGTGCCGGTCAGCACGACGTCACCCGCTTTGAGAGTAAAGAATTTGCTCATATAGGCGATTAAGGGGACGATTTTGTGGATCATATCCGCCGTCGACCCCTGCTGGCGAACCTCGCCATTGACCGTCAGACCCAGCGGCGTCGCCTGCGGATCGCCATTAAATTCCGCAACCGGAATGAACCCGGACAGCGGGCATGAATTATCGAACCCTTTTGCCTTCTCCCAGGGCTGCCCGGCCTTCTTCATTTTGCCCTGAATATCACGTAACGTCAGATCGAGCGCTACGCCATATCCGGCAATCGCCTTACGCACATGCTCTTCGGTCGCCTGACGCAGCGTTGCGCCGATTAATACCGCCAGTTCGACTTCATGGTGCACCGAGCCCATATCCGTTGGAATGACCAACGGCTGGCGCAAATCGCACAGGGCGGTTTCCGGCTTGATAAACAGCACCGGCTCATCCGGCGTGACGCTGCCCATTTCCTTGATGTGATTCGCGTAGTTGCTCCCGACGCACACCACTTTGCTTACCGGGTAGTCAAGCAGCGCACCCTGCCAGTTATGATGTTGATACATTCATTTTCCCCTAATTTGTCATCGTTGACTTCAGGAATGGCACCGACAGGCATGACGCCGGGTACCGTTTATTTATCGGTTTCTGGATTGTTTTGTGAGGCGTTGAAACGATGTTGCTTCAATAAATCTTCGGGCGGCGGAGGCAGCTGTAAATAATATCCCTGCTCCGTTAAGGCTTGTTTTACTTTATCCAGCGAGGCATTGACTAACTTTTTGCTACCGTCTAACGGCAATATCATTGCCAGCTGTGGTTGACCAAATCCTTTCATCAGTTCTTCAGGCACACGTGAGAAATCGTCTTTTTTTTCGACATACAAATAGGTCTGGTCACGCTTAGCACTTCTGTAGATCACACAAAACATACATTTTACTCTGAATTAAACGGATGGCGACTTGCCTCAATATAATAGTGACTATAACATGCCTTCTGGACTTCGGAATATCACTCCACATCGGGGATGATAAATAGCAAATTGAGTAAGGCCAGGATGTCAAACACGCCCATCGAACTTAAAGGCAGTAGCTTCACCTTATCAGTGGTTCATTTACATGAAGCAGAACCCGAGGTTATTCGTCAGGCGTTAGAAGACAAAATCGCTCAGGCTCCGGCTTTTTTAAAACATGCTCCTGTGGTAGTGAATGTCAGTAGCCTTGACGCGCCGATAAACTGGCCGCAGTTGCAGAAGGTTGTGGCGTCGACGGGATTGCGTATTGTTGGCGTCAGCGGTTGTAAAGATGCCCGGCTCAAAGCCGAAATCGACCAAATGGGCCTTCCTTTACTCACTGAAGGTAAAGAGAAAGTGGCGCGTTCCGCCCCGGCAGAACCCGTTACTCCCGCCGCTGTAGTGCAAAACGCTACTCCCGTCACAAAAACGCGATTTATTGATATACCCGTTCGTTCCGGTCAACGCATTTATGCACCACAATGTGATCTGATTGTTACAAGTCACGTCAGTGCTGGCGCTGAGCTGATCGCCGATGGCAATATTCATGTCTATGGCATGATGAGAGGTCGCGCGCTGGCAGGGGCAAGTGGCGACCGGGATGCGCAAATTTTCTGTACCCATCTGACGGCAGAACTGGTGTCTATCGCAGGTGTTTACTGGCTGAGTGATAAAATCCCAGCAGAATTTTATGGCAAAGCGGCACGTCTGCAGTTGGCAGATAACGCTTTGACAGTTCAACCGTTGAATTGATCCCTTTTTAACAAGGAATTTCTATGGCACGCATTATTGTAGTTACTTCGGGTAAAGGGGGCGTTGGCAAAACCACCTCCAGCGCGGCCATCGCTACTGGTTTGGCCCAGAAGGGAAAGAAAACTGTCGTTATTGATTTTGATATCGGCCTGCGTAACCTCGATCTGATCATGGGGTGTGAGCGTCGGGTTGTTTATGATTTCGTCAACGTCATTCAGGGCGATGCTTCGCTCAATCAGGCGCTCATCAAGGACAAGCGCACTGAGAATCTCTTTATTCTTCCGGCCTCTCAGACGCGCGATAAAGACGCATTAACGCGTGAAGGCGTTGCAAAAGTTCTCGACGATCTGAAAGCGATGGATTTCGAGTTTATCGTTTGCGACTCCCCGGCGGGGATTGAAACCGGCGCGCTGATGGCGCTCTATTTCGCTGACGAAGCGATTATCACCACCAACCCGGAAGTCTCCTCGGTACGCGACTCTGACCGTATCTTGGGCATTCTGGCGTCTAAATCTCGCCGCGCCGAAAACGGTGAAGATCCGATTAAAGAACATCTGCTGTTGACGCGCTACAACCCGGGTCGTGTTAACCGTGGCGACATGCTCAGTATGGAAGATGTGCTGGAGATCCTGCGCATTAAACTCGTCGGAGTTATCCCGGAAGATCAGTCTGTTCTGCGCGCCTCTAACCAGGGCGAACCGGTCATTCTGGACATCAATGCAGACGCAGGTAAAGCGTATGCCGATACGGTAGACCGTCTGTTGGGAGAAGAACGTCCTTTCCGCTTCATTGACGAAGAGAAGAAAGGTTTCCTCAAACGCCTGTTCGGAGGATAAGTTATGGCATTACTGGATTTTTTTCTCTCGCGGAAAAAGAGTACAGCGAACATCGCGAAAGAGCGATTGCAGATTATCGTTGCCGAGCGTCGTCGTAGTGACGCCGAGCCGCATTATTTACCGCAGTTGCGTAAAGATATTCTTGAGGTCATTTGTAAGTATGTACAAATTGATCCGGAAATGGTCACCGTTCAGCTTGAACAAAAGGACGGCGATATTTCCATTCTCGAACTTAACGTTACATTGCCGGAAGCTGAAGAGTTGAAATAAACGCTCTACTCAGATAATTCCTGGTAAAAAAGGCAGAGCGATCTGCCTTTTTTATTATTTGCCATTCTTCTGTGGCGGCAATCACGATGTCTGAAATATGGCATCACTTATCAACGAGCGATAACTGCCCGGCTATTTTCGCTTTTGCATAGCAGACAAAGCGGGAGACGGCGGGCATAACCTCTGCCCAGTCAACGCTTTCCTGTCCCAGATAGTCGAGCCGCGCGGTCGCAAGTAGAGAAGCGTGTTCGTCCGGGAGATAAGGCATTAACCAGTCTGCCGCGCTGTCTTTCGCGGTAAAACCGCCTGTCGCCACGCTGTACCAGATGCGCGCCAGGGTCAGCACGATATTGCGCTCGTCGCCTTGCAAATCACTATTGTCCTGCCAGAGCGTCAACGTCTGACGGAACGTCTCCCGAATGTCGTTTTCCGGCACTGGCTCAAAAAGCAAATCCGCACGCTCGCCAGTTAAGGCAATGCTGGCACTACGCGCCTGCGTCAATAAAATCGCCAGATCGCTATCCTGCTGTGCGGGTTCATATTTCCCCGCCTGAATATCCTCGCGCAACCACTCGCCAAACTGCATTTCCCGTCGGGGAGGAAAACGCCATGGCACCACATCGGTCTGCACCACAACCGTCACCTCCAGCGCCCGCCAGAGCGTCGACGTGCCAGGCCAGGCTGACACCGACAGGAGTTCCTGCATCAGCGCCTCTCGCTGTGCCGTCGTCAGCGGTACACGCATGGTGACCAGCAAATCAATATCGCTGTGAGGTTTTAACCCACCCTCAACGGCAGATCCGTACAGGTGAATAGCCAACAGATCCTCTCCAAGGATCCGTTCAATGATGGCTTTCGCCTTTTCCAGTTGTTCCCGAAGGGTATCCGGAATCCTCAATGTCATCGCCTCACCGTCATCATGTCATTTCTGCCTGGTGTCACCTTAGCGCGACAGGAAGCCCGCCGACAAGCAGCGGGCTAAGCCTGAATTTAGTGGTGCAGCATTTCATCCACTACGGCCTGCGCCTTGAGTTGATAAGGATAGTAGGTTGGCCAGTTATCCATCTCTTCCAGTAGCGCCTGCTGTGAGGTATTACCCATAAAAATATGGAAGTGGCTCGACGCCCGCGGTGCAATAATATGATCGCTGAACTGCACAAACTTCGGCGCTTTACTGTTTGCGTCTTTGCATTCAAACAGATAACGCACCCCTTTTTTACCCGAGGTGTAGGTCAGGATCTTGTACCCGGCATAGTCATACTGACAGGAGGCCACCTGCTTGCCGATATGAAACTCCATCACGCCATTCTCGATACCAATGGTATCGACTTCCGTCGCATAGCCTTTCCGGTAATAGGCTTTCACCTCTTCCGCCGTTTTCCCCTTACCCTTCGCCGCTTTCTGTTTAAAAACCGGATCCAGCTCACCGCTGACCAGATAAGGATAAACGGATTGCCACATGCCATCCCAGTCGGTAAGCGCCCTGTCCTTAACATTACTATCCGCAAATTCGCCTTCCGCCGCTTTCTGTTCCATCTCCGTCAACGGCACACCATGCGCGTGATCGCCGTGGGCAAAGGCATAACTGCTAAACCATAACATTCCCAGAGAGACAGATAATTTTTTCCAATGAATCGCCAACGTCGTACCCTCAATCAGATGAATAAGATGCAATGTTATATTATAACAATACAATTTATTCAACACCGTTGCGCGTAAATGAAGGAAACTTGATCTGGTCACTTTTTATGCAAAAACCAGATTCGATATACTAAAACCGGAGACAAAAAACAGGAGGTAATGACTATGTATCGTTCTGTTCTGGTGCCCATTGATATCTCAGAAGCCGATCTCACCCGGCAACTTATTCCTCAGGTCAAAATCCACGCCAAAACGGCAAAAGTCCATTTTCTGTCAGTCATTCCCTCAGTCCCCTTTTATGCATCCCTGGGGCTCGCCTACTCTGGCGAACTCCCGGATAAAAATGGACTGCAGACGAAGGCATTACAAAAACTCGACGAGATTGTGAAGCAATTCGATATCCCTGAAGGACGGGTACAGACGCATGTGGTATACGGCCCCCCGAAGGATCAGATCCTGAAGCTGGCGGATACCGTCAGTGCTGACCTGGTGATCATCGCGTCACACCAGCCCGGTATTTCAACGTATCTGTTAGGTTCTACCGCCGCCGCCGTTGTACGTCACGCGCACTGTCCGGTGCTGGTGGTTCGCTGAGCCGCAAACGGGAGCCAGCAGGCTCCCGTTTATGCCATTTTCACGATCCAGTCGCGGAAGATTTCCATCGCGGGCGTCATCGGTTTCGACTTCAGATGGGTGAGCCAGTACCCGCCCATTCGGATCTCAATATCAAAGGGGCGAACGAGTTGTCCGGCCGCCAGTTCTCTGGCAAACATCATTGCCGGAACCAGTGCCGCACCGCCGGTATGGATAACCGTTTCAACCATCAGACGTGAGGAGTCAAAAACGGCACCATTGATCCGCTCTGCCGTCACGCCTGCCGCAGCAAACCAGTTATCCCACTCATCTACCCGATATGAACGCAGAAGATTCTCTTGCAAGAGATCGGCTGGCCGCCTGAGCCGTTGGGCAGTTTCTGGCGTGCACAGGACAGTCAGCGGAGCCTCGCACAGCATGTCGTTATGGGTGGCGGGCCACAGGCCATTGCCAAAGCGGATGGCAAAATCCAGCCCCTCAGCCGCCAGATTCACGACGTTGTTATTTGTGCGCAGACGTAACTCAACGAACGGATGCGCCTGTCGGAATTGTTCAATGCGCGGCAGTAACCAGCCAACGGCAAAGGTGCCGACCGCCGCGACCGTGAGCACTTCACGATACTCCCCGCCCTCAAACTGACGAAAAATGGTGTCGATTTGGCCAAAGGCGTCGGTCAGGACGGCAAACAGTGCCTGTGCCTCATCCGTCATCTCCAGACCTCTGGGCAGACGTTTAAATAGCACCCTGTTCAGGCGATCTTCCAGGATACGTACCTGCTGACTGACGGCGGCCTGCGTGACACAAAGTTCCAGTGCCGCACGAGTAAAACTCAAATGGCGAGCCGAAGCCTCAAAGGCCCGTAGTGCATTAAGCGGAAGATTAGAGCGCATAATAAAGACTCATAAGATTTTCTTTATCCCAGGGTAAATTCTTCTCGCTTGTTAAGCAAGCGCGGAGAGCGGATAGTTCTGGCATCGCAGACACATCATGCGCCTTTAATTCTCTTTCTTCTTTTGTCTGTTTGAACGGAAAAAATAAAGCGCGTGCATTGATCAATTTACTGATTATCAAGGATGTTATTTATGTTTAAAAAACGAGGTCATCAGACGGTACTTATTGCCGCCGCGCTCGCTTTCTTTACTGCCAGTTCACCGCTTTTGGCTCGCACGCTCGGAGATCCCGCACAGGTCCAACAAAAGCTGGCAGCATTAGAAAAACAATCAGGTGGCCGACTGGGCGTTGCGCTGATTAATACCGCCGATCGTTCGCAAATCCTTTATCGCGGTGATGAGCGCTTTGCGATGTGCAGCACCAGTAAGACGATGGTCGCTGCCGCGGTATTAAAACAGAGTGAAACTCAGCACGATATTTTGCAGCAGAAAATGGTCATCAAAAAAGCCGATCTGACGAACTGGAATCCGGTAACGGAAAAATATGTCGATAAAGAGATGACATTAGCGGAGCTAAGCGCTGCCGCTCTGCAATACAGCGATAATACGGCAATGAATAAATTACTTGAGCATCTGGGCGGTACCCGTAGCGTCACGGCCTTTGCCCGCTCAATTGGCGACACCACGTTTCGTCTGGACCGGAAAGAACCCGAACTGAACACTGCCATCCCTGGCGATGAGCGCGACACCACGTCGCCGCTGGCGATGGCGAAAAGCCTGCACAAACTGACGCTGGGCGATGCGCTGGCTGGCGCACAGCGTGCACAGCTTGTCGAATGGTTGAAAGGCAATACGACCGGCGGCCAGAGCATTCGTGCCGGACTCCCGGAAAGCTGGGTGGTTGGCGATAAAACTGGAGGCGGTGATTATGGCACAACCAATGATATCGCGGTGATCTGGCCCGAAGATCGTGCGCCGCTGATCCTCGTCACCTACTTTACACAGCCACAGCAGGATGCCAAAGGGCGTAAAGATATTCTGGCCGCCGCAGCAAAAATTGTGACGGAAGGACTTTGAGCCCGGCGGGTAAGCGAAGAAAGCAAAAAGGCCCAGACAAACGTCTGGGCCTTCAAATTTGGGCCGCCATCGAGGCCTCGAACCCCGTTCCCTACAACAAAAGTCGTTCGCTCTTCCAGATGAGCTAATGGCGGTCTGCCGGTCTTTATTTCTGATTGAGAATCTACTCATTACCAGAACCGGGCGGCATAATACATAACTCAAATTACCCCTGCAATAGGTGTGGATGACTTTCTGTTATTATTACCGTTCGTTTGCTCATTATTCAGGCAGGGCAATATATAAGAGATGATATATACACCGGCGGATTCACCCGGACTGACGCGCATAGAGGTAGGCTGTCGCCCGTGATACCCCTAAATGCTGCGCCACCGTATCCATGGATTTACGCACATTCAGCAATCCCTCTTTTCGTAACTGTTGGATCAGAACCTTTCTGTCTTCCGTTTTAAGCGCGCGTGCCGTGGTGGCGCGTTTCGCGGCGAAATCATCGATTCGCTGGCGAATGACTTCAGTACTCCCGGGGTCAAGATGTTCGCGCACCGGTGAACTCTCTGTTTCGGTAAAACGCGCCAGCGCGCTCTGCATCCCCCGAAAAAGCGTCATATCGACATTAAGGCATAATGCGGCGACGTAGTTGCCCTCTTCATCCTTAATGCCAATAGACGTACTTTTTACCGGACGGCCATCAGCAAACTGATTGCCGTAGTTCGCAATAATTTCAGGAAAATCCGGAGACGCAATCCTTGCCAGCCCGAGTTCTGTAGCCGGTTGTCCCGCCTCACGCCCGGATAAATTATTATGTATCGACATAATTGCATGCTCAGGATCCTTGAGGTCATGAACAACCACTTCGCAAAAAGGAGAAAACGTTTCGCTTAATCCCTTCGCGATAGTGTCAAGTTGGCTGAGAAGCGAATTCTCGTCGTTTTTTGGCATGCCGGTCTCCCACAGTGATGCCCGTTGTCATTATTGCTATTTGTTTACAGCCTCACGAGACGGATTTCCCGGCCAGAAACTCACCGTAACGCGCGATATCCACATTGCCGCCGCTGATGATAATGCCGACTTTTTTCCCGCAGAGTTCTGCTTTTCTCGCCCTTGCCGCCGCAAAGCCAAGACAGCCAGTGGGTTCTGCGACGATTTTCATGCGCTCAGCCATAAACCTCATCGAGGCAATGAGTTCATCGTCTGAAACGGTCAGAATATCATTAACGTATTTTTGAATCAGAGGGAACGTATAGTGCCCCAGATGTTGCGTCTGTGCACCATCAGCAATCGTTTTTGGCGTATCGATGTGAACGATTTTACCGCTTCGAAAAGACTGCTGTCCGTCGTTACCGGCTTCAGGCTCTACACCATAAATAATGCAATCCGGGGAGAGTTGCCGGGCTGCCAGTGCTGAACCTGAAAGCAAACCACCACCTCCCAGACAGACAAAAAGCACATCCAGTGGGCCGACCTCCTCAATCAACTCTTTGGTTGCGGTGCCCTGACCGGCAATAACATGGGGATGATCGTACGGAGGAATGAGCGTCAATCCGTGTTTCTCAGCCAGTTCACGGCCAATCTGTTCACGATCTTCCGTATAGCGATCGTACATGACGACATTGCCACCATACCCTTTGGTCGCCGCCACTTTTGCGGCTGGCGCATCATGAGGCATGATGATTGTCGCCGGAATACCCAGCAATTTTGCTGACAACGCTATCGCCTGGGCATGGTTTCCGGAAGAAAATGTCACCACGCCAGCCGCTCGTTGTTCCGGCGTAAACTGGCGTAACGCATTCATCGCCCCACGAAACTTAAAGGCCCCCATACGCTGGAGGTTTTCACATTTAAAGAAAACGTCAGCGCCAAATTCCGCATTGACAGTCCGGGAGGTCATCACCGGCGTTTTGTTTGCGTATCCTTCAATACGCTCGGCGGCGGCGGCAACATCAGCATATTCCGGACGTGTAGTCTCAGTCATTTTTTTCACCTGTATAGCGTTAAGCGTCGGGCTTATTGCGCCAGCGCGATAGCTTCTACTTCTAAGGCAGAACCATAATGCAGTTCTGCCACCCCAGCAACGACACGAGATGGGCGGAAATCGCCAATCCATTCGGCGTAAATTTCATTAAACGTCGGCCATTGGTTGATATCTGTCACATAGACACGTACGGAAACCAGATGCTGACGGGATACACCGGCCCCTTTCAGACAGGCATCGACATTTTCCAGAACGTGTCGGGTCTGTTCCTCAAAAGACGCCCCCGCCTTTTTCTCACCGTTCCGGGTGATTGGCAGTTGCCCTGAGATAAAAACAAATCCCCCTGCTGTCACGCTCGCCGAATAGTGCCCGGCGGGAGGAAGCCCATGGGACGTTGCGTTCAGTGTGATATCCGGGTGCATGTGCGACTCTCCTGTGTTCCACATTTAATACACTATGTATTAATTCATACTTTTTGTATGATTCGTTTATACACCACATTGCACTGTGCGACTACCCCTTGTTTTGACGTCTGCGGTTTCCGCTCCTCGCTTATGTGACAGAGATCGCGGTTATGATTTGCTTCAGAAAATCAAAAGGTTCGATAATGGCGTCAATCGACATATTGAATCTGAATGGGATGCGGAGTGATGAAATTAACCATACTGGTAGATAACAATACTTACATTGACAGGTATTTGACCGGAGAACCTGGCGTTTGCTATTTCATTGAATGCTCAGGCTTAAAACTTCTTTTTGATGTTGGCTATTCTGATATTTTTTTAAAAAATGCACAGATCCTGGGTATCGATCTTACGCACATTGATAAAATTGTATTATCACATGGACATAACGATCACACCTGGGGGTTAAACCATTTATTCCAGCATTACGACAGACTTCCATCACCTCCGGCAAAGAAGGTCGATATCATTGCCCACCCCGCCGCCTTTACGCCTAAATTTTATGCGTCAAAACCCATTGGGATGAACCATAATGCCCTTTGTTTCGATTACTTCTTTAATATCGTCAGTTCCACGCAACCCCTGAAATTATCCGAAGACATCACTTTTTTAGGACAAATCCCCCGCCTTAACCATTTTGAAGCGCAAAATCCGGTAGGCCATACACATAATCATGATGGTGAGTTAACGGCTGATTACGTGATGGACGATAGTGCAATGGTAATTAAGACAAAGGATGGACTGGTGATTGTCACCGGGTGCTCCCATGCCGGGATTTGTAATATTATCGAGCACGCAAAATCAGTCACGGGAGAGTCGAAAATCGCTTCCGTTATAGGCGGTTTTCATCTCCTTAATGCCGATGAATCATTACTTTCGGAAACCGGGAAATATCTCAGCGCAGTGTCGGCTACTACGCTTTATCCGAGCCATTGCACCGATCTTACCGCAAAAATCCATCTGTCTCGTTATGTGGATCTCAAAGAAACGGGCGTGGGACTCACGTTGACTTTCCCCATGTAGCATCAGATTGTGTGAAGGGAGGCCGTGTTTTCTGCCTCCCGGTTATTCATACCTGTTGCGACGATCACCTGACCACCAGCAGATCGGAAAAACGCGTGGTGTAGCGTGGAGAAAGCATCTGCCGTCTCAACTGCCATGGTGGCTGAATACCCTGCCCGACAAAGTACAGCGTTCCTCTGCCCTGTCTGGCATTGAGCGTATCCAGAACTTCCATCAACTTCTCGCTGCCGGGGCGCGGTGAGTTATCATCGAACAGATTGAGTTGCGCCACGCCCTGACTGAAAAAATCACCGAGCATGACCCCGGCCTTCTGATAACGATGTCCCTCTTTCCAGATAGCGTCCAGGCATCGCGTGGCGGCGCTAATGATATCCCGGCTGTCCTGTGTCGGTGTCAGCAGTTTCACCGACGCGCTATTGCCGTACCAGGTTTCATTCGGCACAAACGGCGACGTTTTCACAAATGTCGAAATGAACCGGCAATACTGGTGCTCACTCCGGAGTTTCTCCGCCGCGCGGGTCGCGTAAGCACAAATCGCCTGGCGCATCTGTTCGTATTCCGTAATGCGTTCGCCAAATGAGCGACTGAAAACGATCTCCTGCTTCGCGGGCGCAAACTCCTCAAGCGCCAGGCAAGGTTCACCGCGCAACTCCCGCACGGTTCTTTCCAGTACGACATTGAAGTGCTTACGTATCACCGCGATGTGCGTATCCGCCAGATCGAGTACCGTTTCTATGCCCATCGCGGTCAGCTTTTTACTGATACGACGACCAACGCCCCACACCTCATCAACCGGCAGGGCCGCCATCAGTTTTCGCTGCCGTTCGAGATTCGACAGATCCACGACGCCACCCGTCTGCTGCGGCCACTTCTTCGCCGCGTGGTTAGCCAGTTTGGCCAGCGTTTTTGTCTGTGCAATCCCCACGCCGAGCGTCAGATGTGTCCGCTTTAAGACCGTGTCGCGGATCTCTTTGCCAAAATCCGTGAGATCCCGACAGTTTCTGACTCCCGTCAGATCGCAAAAGGCCTCGTCGATACTGTAAATTTCAACGCGTGGTGATAGCGCTTCGAGCGTCGACATGACCCGATGGCTCATGTCGCCGTAGAGTTCATAATTCGAACTGAAACACGCCACCCCATGACGCCGGAACGCCTCTTTTTGCTTGAAATAGGGCGCCCCCATGACCACCCACGGTTTCGCTTCGGGACTGCGGGAAATCACACAGCCATCGTTATTCGACAGCACAACAACCGGTTTGCCTTTCAGATCGGGCCGAAACACCGTCTCACAGGACGCATAAAATGAATTCACATCGCATAGCGCAAACATGGCGCACCTCATAAATACTGTATCTATATACAGCATTATTTAAGATATTTTTAAACTTGCAAGCAAAATCCTGGCGCTTTTTCTTAGTGGATTGTTCTGCCTGAAAACGTCGTCGGTTATCCACAGAAACGGTGCATAACCCTGTGGGTGAGTGACATGACGTTGTTAATCAGGTTTGTTCACATGCCGTATCCCTACGTCAGCCGGACATCTCCGTTCCTTTCCTTAACGGCGCAAACCGAAATTTGCATGTCTGCTCACAAAACAGGCAGGTTAATGAGCAATTAACCTGCCTGTCATTGGTATACCCCTTAAGACCACCGGGGAATCACAAGGAAACCCGGCGTGTATTGTTTGCAACGTCAGGGGGGACGAACAATACGCAGCAATCGTCAGCTCACCGCCTTCACAATAAATGTCACGACGCCAAAAATCGCCAGGGTGTCCTCACTGCCGATGACGATGGGCGAATAGGCGCTGTTCATGGGGTTAAGCTGAACGGTGGGCCGCAACTGTAACCGCTTCACCGTGAACTCCCTCTCCACTGCCGCAATCACGATATCTCCGTGGCTGGCAGTGCGTGAACTGTCCACCACCAGCAGATCGCCGTCGCCGATCCCCGCATCGATCATCGAGTCGCCAGCAGCCCTGACGAAATAAGTCGAACTGGGATGCTGAACAAGTAACTTGTTGAGATCGATACTCTGCTCAACGTAATCGGCCGCCGGACTGGGGAATCCGCACGGAACCCGATCGCTGAAAAGTGGAATGGCAATGACGTCATGCCATTCCGCAGGTCTGTACAACGTCATAATGCACACCTTGAATACTGTTTTTATATACAGTAATTTCAACTCAGGCAGGGATCAAGTCATTGGCAAAACGCCGCTGCGCAAAGCGTCGCCATATTGCGCGTAAGCCTTTATTGATCCTGCAAATATACGGTTTGTAAATTTTTGCGCTGGAGGACGACGTCCGCCGTTTTAGAGCAGGTATAGGGGAGCATTTCCGGAAAGCGAAAAAAAACCGGCGCTGACAGCCGGTTTCCTCTCTGCATCGCGTGACTTACCAGCCGCAGACGTCGTGCTCATTTTCCGTATCGTAGGAACGCACGGTATTGACGAGATCTTTCACCACTTCGGCGGCGACGTCAGGCACCAGTAAGGTCATTGGCGCTTCGGTTTCGTAATCGACAGAGACGCCATTGCTGTTATTCGTCACGGTGACGGTATAGGTTGCTTTGCCCATGATTATTTCTTCCCGGTATGAATGACTTTTCGTTGATTCGCGCTTTCCATCAGTACCTCTGGCGCGACGAAAAAGTCGATATTGAAATAAGTGTCATCGCTCATCACTTCGATGTTGTGCCACTTTTCCGGTGGAAACACACCAAACTGACCCGCTTCGATGATCATCACTGTTTCGGCTTCTGGACTGTGTTCATCCGCATATCCGAGATATTTGACCGCCCCCTGCATCACCGACAGACGGGGATAAACCCCCGGTCGGGTTCCTTTATCAAGGTGGCGTTCGAAAATTCCGGCAGGTGCAGTTTCTTTGTTCCAGAACGGCGTGGCACGTGTGTGGATATGATTTTGTGGAATCTGAAGCATGTCCTTCCCTCTTCCAGTCGGTAGGATGCGATTGTAAGTAAACCGCTGTTCCAGAAAGGTTACGCCTCATAACCGGCATTTTAAATACACCAAAAGGGGCAAGTGACATTCATCACTGATTTTTTCTGACAGAGGAAAGCCTGTCCCCAGACTTTCCTCCTGTTATTTTATCGGCCTGGCGTTTTGAGCGGATTACCAAATTGCTGCAGATACGCCTCCCCCAACGTTTTCGTGGCGTAGTCATTTAAATGACCGACGTCACGATACAGCGGTATGCCCTCAATTTCCGTCCTGCACATGCCATCAGGGCATTGCACGCTTTTGGGATCGACAATAATCAACGATGGGAAGCGGGCCTGTAACGTGGCAAAAAACGGTTCCGTCCAGACACTGTTATTAATCTGCGGATTCGGGTTGCATGTCTGATGCTCATACTCTCCCCGCGTTTTAAAATGTTCATAAAAACAGGTCAGGAAATGCTTTGGCATCGGGAACATCGTTTTCACCAGTACCGGCTGCGCCCCGGCATCAAGAATATCCTGTATTGCCTGTTCAGTAGCCCGGGTGAGAATATTGATAGATTCCGCGGGCGATGGGGAATCCCCAATCTGCGATCTGACCCTGAATGCCGCATAGTTTTCCCAGACCTGAGAAATGATCACATATTTATACTTATGGTTTCGGATCGCCTCATAGTATTTTTTGACGTTCTCATGACAAGCCCGGTAATAGTCGCCTTTATAAGTATAGAGATCGTCGTGATACACACGGGGAATTGCCAGGCACAGTGAAGTCGCTTTCATATCAACAGCAACATGCGCATTTTTCCCCATGATGTCGAAGAAATTCCAGTACTGATTAGAGTGCGAATCGCCCATCAGAAGTGCTTTCTCAGAAGCGGTTTTATCCCCCACCACACAGGCCATATCGGTTCCTGTGACGTTTTCATTCATACAATCCTGACGCTGCTTTATCTTCGTCTCTTTGAGCACATTGTTGATATGACTTAACGACTCGCCGAATCGTAGATAGCTAAATCCGTCAAAACGCTTACTGACCGACATCAGGGTAATAATGGCAATCACTGGGATAACCACCAGCAGAATCAGCGTTTTTTTCAACGACTGACGGGGCTTCCGGTAGGGTTTCTCAATGAAATAATATGACCCCATCGCCAGCAGTACAGCCAGACCCAGACCAGCCATTCGGGCATAGACACTGGTAATGCCGATGTAGTGCAGTGTCGCGAAAATCGGCCAATGAAAGAGATAAAGCGAATAGGAGATCGTGCCAAGCCAGACCAGCGGCGGGAATGACAACAGTTTATTGGTCAGAATATTTTGCTGGCTACCGGTGAAAATTAACACCGCGGTACTGACGCAAACGATCAGAGTGTAAGCATTAGGATAACCCAGAATGACATCACTTCTGACGCTAACAAAAAGTATTGCCACCACCGCAACCAGTGAAAGGCTGTTAAGCACAACCTTGTTTAGTTTCTGCGCCATCGGGAGATAAATACAGGCACAGACACCGAGCATGAACTCAAAGAGTCGGGAGGCGAAAAAATAATACGTTTTCGTCGGATGCGCACCTGAGTAGTGCCAGGCGATATAAATGCCTACAATCGTCAGCAATGGCGCCAGATAGTTAAGCACCCGTTCGTGCGTTTTTTTACGGATGACGTAATAGATGACCGGGAAAAAGACATACCATTGCCACTCGATGGATAAAGACCAGGTGTGAAGCAACAGCATGGCGTTTGAATCAGGCGCAGCATAGGCGGTGGTTTCATCGCCAAAGTAACGGTTGGAGACAATCAGCAGCGTCTGCTTTATGCTTTTGAGGAAAGAGGCATAATCTTCAGGCAACCAGAATACCGACGCAATGACAACGCACAGCAGCATCATCGTCAGCATTGCTGGCTGCAATCGCCATATTCTGCGCAAATAAAAATCGCTAAAACTGAAATGACCCGCATCCATTCGATCTTTAATTATCGATGCGATGAGAAAGCCTGAAATAACGAAGAAAATATCGACCCCGATGAAACCGGATGCAAATAGCGAAAATCCGGCGTGAAATAACACCACCAGCAATACGGCAATCGCCCTTATGCCGTCAATATCAGAACGATACTTCATCGATTATCCTGCGAACAAAATATAAAGTGCGGATTTTACATGAGATTATTGAAAAGTGAACCGCCAATGACACGCTGTTTTATGGTGGTTTTCCCCATAAAAAGCCCGCCGCCAGGCGGGCCTCCTGGCTTACGACTGTAGGGTCGCCAGTCGTGCAGCGAAACCGACAAAAATCAGGCCGATCAGCGAATTTCCGACCTTCGCCAGTTTCTGTTTAGTACGAATATACTGCGTGACAAAGGCGCCCGAGATAATCAGGAAGCTCAGGTAGCAGAAGCTCACCACTTCAAGCGTGATCGCTAAAATGAAGAATGACAGTCCCGCGTGCGGCGCATTCACATCAATAAACTGCACAAAGAAGGAGACATAAAACAGAATGGCTTTTGGGTTCGTCAGGCTCAATACCAGCGCACGTTTAAAAATGGCGCCAAAGGGGACCGCGTCTTCAGCCATCTCACCGCTTTTTGCTTTAAGCGTGGCATAGAGGATTTTGGCGCCCAGATACAGCAGGTAAAAGGCACCGAGATAGCGGACGATATTAAACAGCACTGGCGTCGTTTTAATCAGCGTCGCCACCCCGGCATACGCCAGAAACATGAGCACCGCGTCACCAATAAATACGCCGCTTGCCGCAAGGTAACCGCCCTTCATTCCACGTCCGACGCTGTTTTTCAGCACAAATATCGTGTTCGGTCCCGGAACCAGAACAATAAAAATAGCCCCGACCAGATAAGTCCAATAATTCAGTACGCCATACTCAGCAAACACGTTAACCTCTTCTTCCTGAAACCACTTTTTCGCTTAACTGCGAAACAATATGCTAACGGATGCACCAGTCCAAGGGAAGCGCTTATACCCGCCTCATTATTTTAGTGAGAACGTCGGATAGCGCTCGGCAAAATAGTGGCGTAAGAATTCCACCGTAATACGCACTTTGGCCGACGTCGCCAGCCGTGAAACATACACCGCCCAGATATTGGCCGGTTGGTAATACTCCGGCAGGACATGCACCAGATGACCGCTGGCGATGTTATCGCAAACATCCCACCAGGAGCGCAGCGCAATCCCCTGTCCGTCCAGGCACCATTGATGCACAATCTCACCATGATTCGATGACAGCGGCCCGGTCACCTTAATGGCGTGCTCCCCCTCTTTATTCTGCAATTGCCAGATCCCGAAGGGATGATCGCGCTCTTTGATCACCAGGCAAGAACAGGTAGCGAGATCGGCAAGCTGTTTTGGCGTACCGTGCTGTGCCAGGAACGACGGCGATGCACAAAGGATTCGGTAGTTCGTACCCAGCTTGCGGGCGATCACATTTGGCGCAATGTCATCGCCAATACGGATATCGAGATCGACACCTTCATTGGCCAAATCCACCAGCCGGTCTTCCACATCAAAGCGCAACTCCAGTTGCGGATATTGTCTTGCCAGGGCGGACAGCGCAGGAGCCACCACCTGTCGACCAAAACCAAAGCTACTGATGATTCGCAGCATCCCTTGCGGAACCTGTCGGACATCAGAGAGTTCATCCATCATCTGATCGACATCATGCAGAATACGCTGTGCCCACTCATAGATGCGCTCTCCCTCTTCCGTAATGGTGACCCGGCGTGTGGTGCGGTGCAGCAAAACCACATTCAGGTTCTGCTCAAGCAGCGCAATGCGTTTACTGACATACGCCGGTGAAACGCCCAGCTCCTGGGCGACGGCAGCGAATCCCGCCCGACGGGCGACCAGAATAAAGACGCGTAAATCAGTCAGCAGAGGAGGATTATTCATGATCTGTGTTTTATGTTTCACCAGTTGGAGAGATTAACTGTGGATCAGTCAATTATAGGATAAGGAGGAAGTCAATTTTGCTACCCTACAAGTGAGAACCGGTATGAAAAAAACCTGTCGTATTGCCGCCATTCCCGGTGATGGCATCGGTAAGGAAGTGCTGCCAGAAGGCATTCGCGTTTTACAGGCTGCCGCCAGACGTTGGGATCTGTCGCTCAGCGTTGAGACGTTCGAATGGGCCAGCTGCGATTATTACCTTGAACACGGGAAAATGATGCCGGATGACTGGCGCGAACAGTTATCCTCCTTTGACGCCATTTACTTTGGCGCCGTCGGCTGGCCGGAGACGGTTCCGGACCATATTTCCCTGTGGGGGTCGCTGCTGAAATTTCGTCGGGAATTCGATCAGTATGTGAATCTGCGCCCGGTCCGTCTCTTCCCCGGCGTGCCCTGCCCGCTGGCCGGTAAGAAGCCGGGCGACATTGATTTCTACGTCGTGCGTGAAAACACCGAAGGGGAATACTCCTCGCTGGGCGGGCATATTAACCCGGGCACTGAGCATGAGGTGGTCATCCAGGAGTCCGTTTTCACCCGTCGGGGCGTGGATCGTATTCTGCGCTATGCGTTTGAATTAGCCCAAAGCCGTCCGCGTAAGACGCTGACGTCGGCGACCAAATCCAATGGTCTGGCAATCAGTATGCCATTCTGGGATACACGCGTAGAGGCCATGGCGCAGCACTATCCCGATATCCACTGGGACAAGCAGCACATTGATATTCTTTGTGCCCGTTTTGTGATGCAGCCGGAGCGCTTCGATGTGGTGGTCGCCTCGAATCTGTTTGGCGATATTCTTTCCGATCTCGGTCCGGCATGTACCGGTACCATCGGCATTGCCCCCTCGGCTAACCTGAACCCTGAGCGAACCTTCCCGTCGTTGTTCGAACCGGTACATGGTTCCGCACCGGATATTTATGGCAAGAATATCGCCAATCCGATTGCGACCATCTGGGCAGGGGCAATGATGCTCGATTTCCTCGGTGCAGGAGAGGCGAAGTACACCGCCGCGCATGACGGGATTCTGGCCGCGATTGAGCAGGTGATTGCCACTGGCCCTAAAACGCCGGATCTGAAAGGCAGCGCATCGACCCAGCAGGTCGGTGAGGCCATTTGTGACGCGTTAGATTCGTAAGACGGTCGTGCCGGATGCCGCTGATGACATCCGGCAACCACCGCTTATTGCGGGTATTCCTGCAGTAACGCGTTGAGCTTCGTCGCCATCAACGCCGCTCGCCAGCCGGAAATCAATTCGGGCTCCGTGCTCTGCGGCTTTAACTTCCAGTGCCAGTTGAGCAACTGGTTAATCTGACGACGTGACGCCAGCAGCTCTGCGCTGACGTGATGTTCCGTACTCACTTCCGTCACCAGCGCCTTAATCGCCTTAAACGCTTTGCGATAGCCCGGCATATCCATCAGATTCAGCAGCGGTTCCGGCAGCGCCTCTTCCGGCAACGCCTGCGCTTTGGCAACCAGCGAGAGTAGCGTCTTGCCGTGGAAGCGAATTTCACTGCCAGAAAGCCCCAGGCTGTCGAGTTCGCCCATGCTGCCGGGCATATAGCGCGCCACGGACCACAGGTGCTCTTCGCGAACCACGAAGTTAACGGCCAGATCGCGCTCACGCGCTTTACGCAGACGCCAGTCGGCAAGCAGTTGCAGACAGGCCAGTTGACGCGTCCGTAGCTGCCAGGCGTTGGTGATGTCACGCCAGGCGTCTTCGGGCGCCAGGATCTCCTGACGACGGGTTTGCATCAGACGACACTCATCCAGCGCGGCAGGCAACCAGCCCGCCGCCTCGGTTTCCGCCATCAGCTTCCCGGCAATCGGTAACAGATACCAGACGTCTGCTGCCGCGTATTCGCACTGGCGCTCAGTCAGCGGGCGCGCCAGCCAGTCGGTACGCGACTCGCTCTTATCCAGCGCCACGCCGGTGTACTCTTCCACCATCGATGCAAAACCCCACGACAGTGGACGGCCGCAAAATGCCGCCAGGATTTGTGTGTCAATCAGCGGCTGCGGCAGTTCGCCAAACGCATTCAGAAAGACTTCCAGATCTTCACTACCCGCGTGCAAAAACTTGGTGATGGCGGTATCGCGCAGAATCGCTTTCAGCGGCGACCAGTCGCTAATGCCATGCGGATCGATCAGTGCGACATGTTCGCCGTCAAACAGCTGGATCAGGCCCAGTTGCGGATAATAGGTACGGGTACGAACAAATTCGGTATCCAGGGCAATCGCAGGAAACGCACGGACCGCTTCGCACAGGGTCGCCAGCGCGTCGTCAGTGGTGATCATTTGGTAATTCAAATTGCATTCTCTTCGGTTTACGCCAAAAAAAACGCCGGATTCACCCGGCGTCAGATTGCTGACAAAGAAGGAAAAAACGTGGTTTTTTCCTTCTTTGTGGTTATCAGCCGAAAATCAATAAATTGATTTTCCTGGTTTTTAATAAAGTGATCTCTGCTTGTCCGGTATCGGCATAAGGTTTGCGATCACTCTCACGCCGGATTCACCCGGCGTTTGACGTGTTACTTAACGCTCAGCCCTTATTGTCCACTTTGGCACGGGCTTCGTCACGTAATTCTCGACGTAAAATTTTGCCGACGTTTGATTTCGGCAGTTCATCGCGGAATTCAACCAGTTTCGGGACTTTATAGCCCGTGAGCTGACGGCGGCAGAAAGTGACCAGCGCCTCCTCGGTGAGCGAAGCCTCTTTTTTCACCACAAAAATCTTCACCGCTTCGCCGCTGCTGCCGGACGGAACGCCGACGGCAGCCACTTCCAGCACGCCCGGATGCTGCATCACCACATCTTCGATCTCATTCGGATAAACGTTAAAGCCGGAGACCAGAATCATATCTTTCTTGCGATCGACAATGCGCAGGAAGCCTTTATCGTCCATGACCGCGATGTCGCCCGTGTGCAGCCAGCCGTCTTTGATGATCTCATCCGTCGCATCAGGACGCTGCCAGTAGCCCAGCATTACCTGCGGCCCTTTCACGCACAGTTCACCCGGCTGATCCGGCGACACTTCGTTGTCGTCATCGTCCACCAGTTTGGCTTCGGTTGATGGCACCGGCAGGCCGATGCTACCGCTGTGGTAATCAATATCGTGTGGGTTAACGCTGACCAGCGGCGCGCATTCGGTCAGGCCATACCCTTCGAGCAGATACTGTCCGGTCAGCTTCACCCATCGTTCAGCCACCGCCTGTTGTACTGGCATGCCGCCGCCCGCAGAAAGATGCAACGAAGAGAAATCCAGCTGCTGGAACTCTTTATTGTTCAGCAAGGCGTTAAACAAGGTGTTCACGCCGGTCATGGCGGTAAACGGATACTTCGCCAGCTCTTTTACCAGCCCCGGAATGTCGCGCGGGTTGGTGATCAGCAGGTTCTGCCCGCCCAGCTCGATAAACAGCAGGCAGTTCATGGTCAGGGCAAAAATGTGGTACAGCGGCAGCGCAGTCACCACCAGTTCTTTACCCGGATGCAAAAGCGGCCCATAAGTGGCCTTCACCTGCTCCAGGTTGGCCAGCATATTGCGGTGCGTCAGCATCGCCCCTTTCGCCACCCCGGTCGTTCCGCCGGTGTACTGTAAAAACGCCAGATCCGCAGAAACCACTTCCGGTTTAACATACTGCATACGGTAACCAGCATGCAGCGCGCTGCGAAAAGAGATCGCATCCGGCAGATGATATTTCGGCACCAGTCGTTTGATGTACTTCACCACGAAGTTCACCAGCGTACCTTTGGCCGTGGAGAGCTGGTCGCCCATACGGGTCAGAATAACGTGCTTAACGCTGGTTTTATCAACCACTTTTTCCAGGGTATGGGCGAAGTTGGAGACAATCACAATCGCCGCCGCCCCGCTGTCGTTTAACTGATGCTCCAGTTCACGCGGGGTATAAAGCGGGTTGACGTTCACCACGATCATCCCGGCACGCAAAATGCCAAACAGCGCCACCGGATATTGCAGCAGATTCGGCATCATCAGCGCGACGCGGTCGCCCTTTTGCAGCCCCAGTCCCTGTTGCAGGTAAGCTGAGAAGGCGCGGCTGCGCTCCTCCAGCTTGCGGAAGGTCATCACCTCCCCCATGTTCATAAACGCGGGCTGATCGGCATAACGCGCGACAGCATGTTCAAACAGTTCCACCAGGGATTGATAACGGTCAGGATTGATCTCCGCAGGCACATCTGCGGGATAACGGTTTAACCAAACCTTCTTCACTGCATCACCTCTAAAATGAGCGTTCGTCGTCATCTCAACCCCAGATAATAAACAAGTCGTTAACATAATATTAACTCAGCGTACCAGTTTATTAATTACTCAACTGAAAGGTTGCGAAGCGCGTCACTATTTATTTTTGTTATGACGTTAATAAAACAGAAACAGCGGACCAGCCGCTGTTTCTTTTACTGATAATACAACGCGTTACTCTGTGACAATCGTTTGAACCTGTGCAGGACCTGGGTTATACCATCCCCAACCGCCATAGCCATATGGCCAGCCTCTCCCGCCGTAGAACCACGGGTCGATCGGTTGTGGTGGCATCACCACCTGCTGGGCAAGCCGCCAGCGTTTGTAGCCCGTCACGTCCATGGTCATGAATTTGTACGGCGTGCTACCCACTTTGCCTTCGACAGTACCCGTAATCGGCCCAACGACGGTCACCAGTTGCCCCCGGAAATCAACCGGATCGAGGAAACCATTCACATTGGCGTAAATCCGCCCGCGGGATGGTTCGCCCAGAATGGGGCGCGCCCCGCTATCGAGCGAAACGGTCGCAATTTCCAGACGCGTTTTCCCCTGCTGGTTTTGAATATCCACCACTTTGCCGCCAAAGCGCGCTTCCTGACCCACGTACAACTGCGGGGCATTCATCACCCGCACGAGATCGTCCTGCGGCGTGGGACTGGAGCCCTTGATCGCATCCGGAACCGTAACGCACCCGCTCAGCATGAGCGCGATGGCCCCCGCGAGCAGGCCTTTTACAACTTGTTTTTGAACCGCCATACTGCGACTCCTTTTCTCAGCGCACTGACCCGGCGTTTTACTGGTCATACTACTGAGATTCATTCTTTTCCGGGAAGTTTCTTCCAGGCCACGTTGTTACGTAAATAAACCGGTTCAGCGTGCTCGACCGCCACGGTTTTGCCGTCAGCCAACATCTGGCAGGCGATCGGCAGCATATCTTCCGCCGCGGGCAGCAGGACGTCACCGTCGCGCAGCGCCAGTCCGCTCTCTTTGCCAAGTTCAGGCCAGGCAGGCCAGCCCGTCCCGACGGTCACCCATTCGCCGGAAAGCTGTTGTAAGCGCTCGGTTACCTGCTCAGGTTTCAACACGGCCTCGGTTTCTTCACCGTGCCAGACGCCCTTTTCATCACGCTGATACTCGGCCCAGTAAACCTCGCCCATTCGCGCATCAATGGCCGCCAGGACACGAGTCGCGCCGGTTTTACGCCATGCGCCCTGTGCCATCGTCGCCAGCGTGGAGACGCCGATCATCGGCAGGCCGGCACCTAACGCCAGCCCCTGGGCAATGCCAATCCCGATGCGCACGCCGGTGAAACTGCCCGGCCCACGCCCGTAGGCCAGCGCATTGAGTTCAGTCAGAGAGGTGCCGTTAGCGGCAAGGATATCCTGCACCATCGGCAGGATGCGTTGAGTATGTTCTCGTGGGCAAAGCTCAAAATGAGCAGAGTGAGTACCGTCGTTCCACAGCGCCACAGAACAGGCTTCTGTGGCGGTATCGATAGCCAGAATTCGCATGAGTCTTCGTGCTTAGATCAATAAAATGGCCCGCATCTTACCATACTCCGTAACAAATTACTCGGAGGATGGTATTGCGAGGAATCGCACGGCACGGGCGATATCCCGGGTGCGCGGCGCCGGCGGCAGGCTGGCAAGAAACGTCGCGCCGTAAGGTCGCATCACCAGTCGGTTGTCACAAATCACCAACACGCCACGGTCATCGGCATCACGGATCAAACGGCCGACGCCCTGTTTCAGCGTAATCACCGCGTCGGGCAGTTGCACCTCATCAAACGGATCGCCGCCACGTAAACGGCAGTCTTCCATTCGCGCCTTCAGCAACGGATCGTCCGGCGACGTAAACGGCAGTTTGTCGATGATCACCAACGACAGCGTATCGCCGCGCACGTCCACCCCTTCCCAGAAACTGCTGGTCGCCACCAGCAAGGCGTTGCCCGCGCTGACGAACTGTTGCAGCAGTTGGCCTTTGCTGGTTTCCCCCTGCAACAGCACCGGAAGCGTCATGGTAGCGCGGAACTGCTCCGCCAGATCGCGCATCATCGCATGCGAGGTACAGAGCATAAAGCAGCGCCCGTTGTTCGCTTCGATGATCGGTCTTAACATTGCCGCCAGCTGTCGCGCCGCGCCCGGCTGATTGGTTTGTGGCAGATTGCGCGGCACGCAGAGCAGGGCCTGGCGAGTGTAATCAAACGGACTCGGCAACAGCATTGATTCCGCCTCTTCAATCCCCAGACGCGCCGTAAAGTGATGCAGGTCGTCGTTTACCGACAGCGTTGCAGAGGTGAAAATCCAGCTTCCTGGCTTCTGCGCCATCACCTCTTTGAACTTATCCGCCACCGTCAACGGGGTCAGCGCGAGGGTGAAATTGCGCGAGGTACATTCGTACCAGTAGCTATAACCGGGCTGGTTGATCTCTTTCAACCGTTTGAGACGTGCGCGATACAGCGTAGCGCGCTCAAACGCGGCATCAAGCAACGCCGAACGTCCGAGGGACAATTTCGCCACGTCGTAACACAACTCCAGCGTATCATCGAGCAGTAAAAACGCGCGCTGCACCCGCTGGTCGGCCAGCAGTTCACGCAGGTTGCCGCGATATCCCGGCTCACCCAGTTGCAAGCGGAAATCCTGCGCGCTTTGCGCCAGACGGTCGGCGCATTTCTGTAACTGCTGGGTGTCTTTCAGCTCGGTACGATAGGCAATGGTGATGTCCTTCGCCAGATCCATCAACTGACGACTAGAGAGCGACTGACCAAAATACTGGCTGGCGATGTCCGGTAGCTGATGGGCTTCATCGAAAATCATCACCTCCGCCTCCGGAATCAACTCACCGAAACCACTCTCTTTGACCACCATATCGGCCAGAAACAGGTGATGGTTCACCACCACCACGTCCGCGTCCATCGCCTTTTTACGCGCTTTCACCACAAAGCAGTCTTTATACAGCGGGCAGTCGCTGCCAAGGCAGTTGTCGTTGGTGCTGGTGACCAGCGGCCAGGCCTGAGAATCCTCGGCTACGCTGACACAGGTACTGATGTCGCCATCTTCGGTCTGATTCGACCACGAGCGCAGCAGGATCACATCGCTTAAGGTCTGAACGGGCAGATCGCCGCCCGCCAGCGCCTGTTGTTCGAGGCGCTCCAGGCATAAATAGTTTGAACGTCCTTTCAACAGGGCCAGCCTTCCGGTGTACTTCAGCGCGTTGGCGACCGTCGGGAGATCGCGGCTGTAGAGCTGATCCTGCAATGCCTTCGAACCGGTCGAGATAATCACTTTCTTTTTTGCGCGCAGCGCCGGTGCCAGATAGGCGTAGGTTTTCCCCGTCCCCGTTCCGGCTTCTACCACCAGAGGCTGTGATTTTTGGATGGACTGAGCAACGGCCATCGCCATCTGCCGCTGTGGCTCTCGCGGTTTGAAACCCGGTATCGCTTTAGCCAGTTGACCTTCTGGTGCAAAATCGTCCGTCACACTACCCCCTGTTGATTTGAACAGGGATTATGTCAGGCCGCAGCGGCTTACGCCAGTTGAAGAGGTGACGCCGCCCTGACAATATGGCAGTCTTGCCATTTTATGCAGAACGTAAAAGAGGAAGGCTTTATGACTATCATCCGTATCGATGCCGAAGATCGTTGGTCTGACGTGGTGATCCACAACAATACGCTCTACTACACTGGCGTACCGGCAAACCTTGATGCCGATGCCTTCGAGCAGACCGCCAACACACTGGCACAGATTGACGCCGCGCTGGAACAGCAAGGCAGCAACAAGTCACGCATTCTTGATGCCACCATTTTCCTTGCCGATAAGCATGATTTCGCGGCGATGAACAAAGCCTGGGACGCCTGGGTTGTGGCCGGTCACGCGCCGGTACGCTGCACGGTTCAGGCTGGGTTAATGAACCCGAAATACAAAGTTGAGATTAAAATCGTCGCCGCGGTGTAAGCCGGGCTACTCGTCTTCGTCTTCAAAACGCGCCACAATCCGCTCGCCGGTATGGGTGGCGCGCAGCTCTTCAGCTACCAGCGTAATCGCCTGACCGCTGCTCATTCCCTGCGACATCAGTTCCTGAATACGCTCAACCGCTTTTTGTTGCTGCTCGTGACTGAGTGAAGGTAAACCTGCAAACATCGTTAACTCCTGCTAAATTGTCTGCGCTAATTATTTCATGCAACCTGGAACATAGCCAGTACAGTCAGGATCAATGAAGACGTTATCTCCCGCTATTATCACGCTCCCCTGGCGTCAGGACGCCGCCGAACAGTATTTCGCGCCAATAAGCCATCTGCCGTGGGCAATGCTGCTGCATTCCGGTCACGCGGATCACCCGCATAGCCGCTTTGACATCGTGGTCGCCGATCCGCTTTGCACCGTGAAAACGCACGGCGAAACCACGCAGATTTGCGATGCGCAGGGCTGTCGTCTTACGCATGACGATCCGCTGGCCGTGCTACAAAGCGCGCTGACCGCGCTGAATCTCCAGCCGCCTGTGAACGCCGATTTACCGTTTCAGGGTGGCGCATTGGGGTTATTTGGCTACGATCTGGGACGCCGCTTCGAATCCTTGCCCAGCCATGCCCGGCAGGATATCGCGCTGGCGGACATGGCGATAGGCCTCTACGACTGGGCGCTGATTGTCGACCACCAGCGCCAGACCGTAAGCCTGCTCAGCCACACGGATGCAAGGGCCAGGCTCGCCTGGCTGGAAAGCCAGCAGCCCCCTGCGCGTGTGCCGTTCAGGTTAACCGCTGGCTGGCGCTCGAATATGACGCGTGAGCAATATGGCGAGAAATTCCGTCAGGTGCAGGCGTATCTGCACAGCGGCGACTGCTATCAGGTCAATCTGGCCCAGCGTTTTCAGGCGTCTTATCAGGGCGATGAGTGGCTGGCCTTCGAGCGGCTCAATCAGGCGAACCGCGCCCCGTTCAGCGCGTTTTTACACCTGGATGACGGTGTCATTCTGAGCCTGTCGCCAGAACGGTTTATTCTTCTGGCTGACGGCGACATTCAGACCCGTCCCATTAAAGGCACCTTGCCGCGATTGCCGCAAGAAGAGGCAGACCGGGAGCAGGCGCAGAAACTGGCGAACTCTGCGAAGGATCGGGCGGAAAATTTAATGATTGTCGATCTGATGCGCAACGACATTGGTCGCGTGGCGGTACCGGGCTCGGTGAAAGTGCCGGAACTGTTCGTGGTCGAGCCCTTCCCGGCGGTGCATCATCTGGTCAGCACCGTGACCGCGCGGTTACCTCCCACACGGCATGCCAGCGACCTGCTCCGCGCCGCGTTTCCTGGCGGCTCAATTACCGGGGCACCGAAAGTGCGCGCGATGGAAATTATTGATGAACTGGAGCCTCATCGCCGTAACGCCTGGTGCGGCAGCATCGGTTACCTGAGCGTCTGCGGCAATATGGATACCAGCATTACTATCCGCACCCTGACCGCCGTGGACGGTCAACTGTACTGTTCCGCTGGCGGCGGTATTGTCGCCGATAGCGAGGAACTGGCGGAATATCAGGAAACCTTTGATAAAGTGAATCGTATCCTGCAACAACTGGAGAACTGAGACGTGGAGAACAAGAGCCTGACGCTGGATGATTTTTTATCGCGCTTCCAACTTTTGCGCCCGCAGATTAATCGCGAGTCCCTGAACCTGCGCCAGGCCGCCGTGCTCATTCCCGTGGTTCGCCGCCCCCAGCCAGGGCTACTGTTGACCCAGCGTTCAGTGCATTTACGCAAACACGCCGGGCAGGTGGCCTTCCCCGGCGGCGCGGTTGACAGCACCGACGCCTCGCTGATCGCCGCCGCGCTGCGTGAAGCCGAAGAAGAAGTGGCGATCCCGCCAGAAGCCGTTGACGTGATCGGCGTTCTGCCGCCGGTTGACAGCGTGACCGGCTTCCAGGTCACGCCGGTGGTTGGCATTATTCCACCCAATCTGCCTTACCGCGCCAGCGAAGACGAGGTTTACGCTGTCTTTGAAATGCCGCTGGCGCAGGCATTGCAGTTAGGCCGTTATCACCCGCTGGATGTCTGGCGTCGCGGTGATTCGCATCGCGTATGGCTTTCCTGGTATGAGCATTATTTCGTCTGGGGCATGACCGCCGGAATTATTCGTGAACTGGCGCTACAAATTGGAGTGAAGCCCTGACTATACTTATCTTTACGCGCAGAACACACAACCTGAAACTCCCGTCACAACATTAGTAAAAACGCGGTTACTCATTAGTTTAATTCATGTGAATAGTTAAGCCGATCCCCGCGTTCCCTCTTACACTATGCGCAGTTATTACATCGTTTCTGGAAGTTTCCAGTCACCCTGTCAGGAGTATTATCGTGATTAGTCTATTCGACATGTTTAAGGTGGGGATTGGTCCCTCATCTTCCCATACTGTAGGGCCTATGAAGGCGGGTAAACAGTTCGTCGATGACCTGGTCGAAAAAGGATTACTGGATAGCGTTACGCGTGTTGCCGTCGACGTGTATGGTTCACTGTCGCTCACGGGTAAAGGTCACCACACCGATATCGCCATTATTATGGGTCTGGCAGGCAATGAGCCAGCCACCGTGGATATTGATAGTATCCCAGGCTTCATCCGCGACGTAGAGACGCGCGGTCGCCTGCTGCTGGCACACGGTCAGCACGAAGTGGATTTCCCCCAAAACGACGGCATGCGTTTTCATAACGGCAACCTGCCGCTGCACGAAAACGGCATGCAGATCCATGCGTATAACGGCGATGCCGTCGTTTACAGCAAAACCTACTACTCCATCGGCGGCGGTTTTATCGTCGATGAAGAGCACTTCGGTCAGGATGCGGCAAATGAGGTGAGCGTTCCTTATCCGTTCAAATCCGCAACCGAGCTGCTGGAATACTGCAACAGCACCGGCCTGTCCCTTTCCGGACTGGCGATGCAGAACGAACTGGCCTTGCACGACAAAAAAGAGATTGAAGAGTACTTCGGTCACGTCTGGCAGACCATGCAGGCCTGCATCGATCGCGGTATGAATACCGAAGGCGTGTTGCCGGGCCCACTGCGCGTTCCGCGTCGCGCCTCTGCGCTGCGTCGGATGCTGGTTTCCAGCGATAAGCTCTCTAACGACCCGATGAATGTGATCGACTGGGTGAACATGTTCGCCCTCGCGGTCAACGAAGAGAACGCGGCAGGCGGTCGGGTGGTCACCGCGCCAACCAACGGCGCGTGCGGTATCGTGCCAGCCGTTCTGGCCTACTACGATCACTTTATTGAGTCCGTCAGCCCGGATATTTATACCCGCTACTTCCTGGCGGCAGGTGCCATCGGCGCGTTGTATAAGATGAATGCCTCGATTTCGGGAGCGGAAGTCGGCTGTCAGGGCGAAGTGGGTGTGGCCTGTTCAATGGCGGCGGCCGGTCTTGCGGAACTGCTGGGCGCGAGCCCAGAACAGGTGTGCGTCGCCGCTGAAATTGGCATGGAGCATAACCTGGGACTGACCTGCGACCCGGTTGCTGGTCAGGTGCAGGTACCATGCATTGAACGTAATGCGATTGCCTCTGTGAAAGCGATCAACGCCGCACGGATGGCGATGCGTCGTACCAGCGCGCCGCGCGTCTCACTGGATAAAGTCATCGAAACGATGTACGAAACCGGTAAGGATATGAACGCCAAATACCGCGAAACCTCACGCGGCGGACTGGCGATCAAAGTTCAGTGTGACTAAACACCTCAACAAGCAACACTAATACTTTTTCCTCGCCCATCTGCAACGGATGGGCGAAATTTTGCCCCCTTTCTCGTCTGCTCGCCGTTTCCCCACTACACTTGCTCTGTTACGGTTGGCTTTTGTGGCTGACGGTTATCAGGCGGCCCGCATGCAGACAGCACAACGGATCATAAAAAAATATCGTCGCAAACGTTTTATCCTGTGCGTACTTTGTGCGCTCATTACGCTCATCCTGACCCTGAGCGTCCGATTTATTTCACAGCGGAATTTAAATCACCACCACACCGTTACCTTTGCCTCCAGGGCGGTCGCCACGCTCGATGAAGTGCTGCGTCCGTTACAGAATGGCCGCGATATCCTGTTACCACTGATTGGCCTTCCCTGCTCTGTTACGCATCTCCCGCTGCGCAAACAGGCTGCCAGACTGCAAACGGTACGCGCAATTGCTCTGGTCCAGCGCGGCGTACTCTACTGTTCCAGCGTCTTTGGCTATCGCAATATCCCGATTCATCAGCTTCAACCCGACCTCCCCACCGCACATGCGCAACTGCTGTTGTCCACCGATCCGCTGCTCATTAAAGGCAGCCCGATTCTCATCCAGTGGTACCCGTCCTCGCCTGACGGCCAGGACGGCGTGATGGAAATCGTTAACATCGACCTGCTTGCCACGCTGCTCCTGGAGCCGCGTAAGCCGCTAATAACCGGAGCCAGTCTGACTGTTGGCAACCGACATTTGATTTACGGGAACGGCGTGGTGCAGAACCTGCCCGCGCTCAACGATGAGCAACGCTATCAACTCGCCTCACAGCATTATCCTTTTACCATTAGCGTGACCGGGCCTGCGGCAGAGGCGCTGGCGCTCAAAGCCCTGCCCGCGCAGCTGCCGCTGGCATTGCTGCTCAGTCTGCTGGTGGGCTACCTGGCGTGGCTGGCCACCGCCAACCGAATGAGTTTTTCCTGGGAGATTAACCTCGCACTGGCACAGCGCGAATTTGAGCTTTTTTGCCAGCCGCTGCTGAACGCGCGGACCGGACAGTGCATGGGGGTGGAGATCCTGCTGCGCTGGAATAATCCTCGCCAGGGGTGGATTTCACCGGACGTATTTATCCCGATTGCTGAAGAGCATCACCAGATCGCGCCGCTGACGCGTTATGTGTTAGCAGAAACCATTCGGCAACGTCATTTTTTCCCCATGAGCAGCCAGTTTCATATTGGCATTAATGTCGCCGCCAGCCATTTTCAGCAGGGTGAATTGCTGAAAGATCTCGATCAGTACTGGTTCAGTCAGCAGCCCATTCAACAACTGGTGATTGAACTTACCGAGCGGGATGCGCTGCAGGATGTTGATTATCGAATCGTTCACGAGTTGCAACGGCAAAACATCAAGCTGGCGATCGATGATTTTGGAACCGGCAACAGTTCGCTGTCATGGCTGGAAAAGTTGCGCCCTGACATTCTGAAAATTGATAAGTCCTTTACCAATGCGATTGGTACTGATGCGGTCAATTCAACGGTGACCGACATCATCATCGCCCTTGGGCAGCGTCTGCATATCGAACTGGTCGCGGAAGGGGTTGAAACGCAGGAGCAGGCGCAGCATCTGCGCCGCCACGGTGTGGATTTACTGCAGGGATTTTTATTTGCAAAGCCGATGCCGCTGCGCGATTTTCCGCAGTGGCTGGCGGGCAGTCACCCGCCGCCACCCAGGCATAACGGACGCATCGCGCCCGTGATACCCCTGCGTTAGAGAAGATTACTCCTCTTCTTCTTGCGCAGGTTGTTCTTTAACAATTCGCACCAGATCCACGCGGTAGTCATTAGCGTCGACAATGGTAATGCTCAGCGGAGGAACCTCGATCACATCGCCCATACGGGGAATGTGACCATTAGCCGCAATCACCAGTCCCGCGACCGTGGCGATGTCTTCGTCTTCATCAACCAGGTTATCCACCGCCAGCGCCTGTTGCAGGGCATGCAGATCGGTGCCGCCTTTGACTAACCAGCCTTCGCCGTCAACGGTAATTTCCGGCGTTTCATCAGCATCCGGGAACTCACCGGCAATGGCTTCAAGGACATCCAGCGGCGTAACCAGCCCCTGCACCACGCCAAACTCGTTGGTGACGATAACAAAACTACCGCGTGCACGACGCAGGACACCCAACAGGTTGATAGGATCCAGCGTTTCCGGTACCACAATGGCCGGTGAAGCTGACGCGATAGCCGCGACGTCGACGCCCTCTTCCAGCGCCACCAGCAGCTCTTTCGCCCGTACGATACCGATGATCTCATCCAGTTCGCCACGACACACCGGGAACAGGCTGTGCGGCGAGGAGAGCAACTGCTCGCGGATCTCATCAACGCTCAGATTGGCGTCCACCCAACTGATTTCACCACGCGGAGTCATGATCCCGCGCAGCGAGCGCTGTGCCAGCGTCAGCACGCCGTTAATCATATAGCGTTCTTCTTCCGCAAATGCCCCTTCCGGGATCGGAACGGCAGCCTGGCTGTCGGATTCATGCGCCACCGCCGCCTGACGTTTTCCGCCCATCAGACGCAGGATCGCGTCAGCCGTACGCGCACGCAGCGGCAGCGTTGACTGATGGCGAATAAAGTTGCGACGCGCAATCTGGTTAAACACTTCGATAATGATCGAGAAGCCAATCGCGGCGTACAGGTAGCCTTTCGGAATATGGAAACCAAAACCTTCGGCGACCAGACTCAGACCAATCATCAGCAGGAAGCTCAGACAGAGCACCACCACCGTCGGATGTTGGTTGACGAAACGCGTCAGCGGCTTGGACGCCAGCAGCATCACCGCCATCGCGATCACGACCGCCGCCATCATTACAGGCAGATGGTTCACCATACCGACAGCCGTAATCACCGCATCCAGCGAGAATACCGCATCCAGGATAACGATCTGCGTCACGACCACCCAGAAGCTGGCATACCCTTTACCATGCCCGGAGTCGTGTTCACGGTTTTCCAGCCGTTCATGAAGTTCCGTCGTGGCTTTAAACAACAGGAAGATACCCCCGAGCAGCATGATCAGATCACGACCGGAGAAGGTGAAATCCATGACGGTGAACAGCGGTTGGGTCAGGGTGACCATCCACGAAATAATAGACAGCAAGGCCAGACGCATCACGAGCGCCAGGGATAAACCAATCAGACGTGCTTTGTCACGCTGCTTCGGCGGCAGCTTATCCGCAAGAATCGCAATAAAAACCAGGTTATCGATGCCCAGGACAATTTCCAGGACGACAAGCGTGAGCAAACCCGCCCAAATCGAGGGGTCCATTAAGAATTCCATGACAAGCTCCTGCTTAAGGAATGGTTAACAGGCGATAAAACACAGTGCAGACAAAACGTGTGGCAAGACATGCCAGACTGGCAGGCGCGATGCGGCCTGAAGGTGAAATGACGTCGGTGACGATCCATACAGCGGGCTAGTGCCCTATACTCCTGGTTAGTTAAACAGAACGTAAACATAACAGAGGCAACGTGTTTTTGGCAAAGATTTACCTTCCTTTGCAAAGAGTTGTAACAGAGATATTTTACTCTACGAAATTTCTCATTGGCGAAAACTAAATTACGGATCTTCATCACATAAAATATTTTTTTCGGTATCTAAAATAATTCGCGGACATCATATGTTTTTCATTGTAACCCTTATCTGAATCGATTCTGTTGCGGACGGCGATTCAAATACATCTCTCACGTTGATGTGTTAACGATAATAAAGGAGGTAGCAAGTGACCATTGCTATTGTTATAGGCACACATGGTTGGGCTGCAGAGCAGTTACTCAAGACAGCAGAAATGCTGTTAGGCGAGCAGGAAAACGTCGGCTGGATCGATTTCGTGCCCGGCGAGAATGCCGAAACGCTGATTGAAAAGTACAACGCTCAGTTGGCAAAACTCGATACCCGTAACGGCGTGCTGTTTCTCGTCGATACATGGGGAGGCAGTCCGTTCAACGCTGCCAGCCGCATTGTCGTCGACAAAGAACAGTATGAAGTGATCGCCGGGGTGAACATCCCTATGCTGGTCGAAACGCTGATGGCGCGTGACGACAACCCAAGTTTCGACGAACTGGTCGCGCTGGCGGTTGAAACCGGTCGCGAAGGCGTGAAAGCGCTGAAAGCGAAACCGGTGGAAAAAGCCGCCCCTGCCCCCGTCGCAGCGGCCCCCAAAGCCGCGGCTCCGGCAAAACCGATGGGACCGAACGATTATATGCAAATCGGTCTTGCCCGTATTGATGACCGTTTAATCCACGGTCAGGTGGCTACCCGCTGGACCAAAGAAACCAACGTGACCCGCATTATCGTGGTCAGCGATGAAGTGGCTGCAGACACCGTGCGTAAAACGCTGTTGACGCAGGTGGCGCCTCCTGGCGTGACCGCTCACGTGGTGGATGTTGCCAAGATGATTCGCGTTTACAACAACCCGAAATACGCTGGCGAACGTGTGATGCTGCTGTTCACCAATCCGACCGATGTTGAACGCATTGTCGAAGGCGGCGTAAAAATCACCTCCGTGAACATTGGCGGTATGGCTTTCCGTCAGGGTAAAACGCAGGTCAACAACGCCATCTCTGTCGATGAGAAAGACATCGAAGCCTTTAACAAACTTAATGCCCGCGGTATTGAGCTTGAGGCGCGTAAAGTGTCAACCGATCAGAAACTGAAAATGATGGATTTGATTGCCAAAGTGGGCAAGTAACCCCTGGCATTGAATGAGCTTTCACACTTAAGGCTGTTATAGCAATAGGAGAAGTACAATGGAGATTACCACTCTTCAGATTGTGCTGGTGTTCATCGTCGCATGTATCGCGGGTATGGAGTCGGTACTCGATGAATTTCAGTTCCACCGCCCACTGGTGGCCTGTACGCTGATTGGCGCCGTTCTCGGGGATATGAAAACCGGTATTATCATCGGTGGTACCCTGGAAATGATCGCCCTGGGCTGGATGAACATCGGTGCTGCCGTTGCACCTGATGCCGCACTGGCGTCCATTATTTCTACCGTTCTGGTTATTGCCGGTCACCAAAGCATCGGTGCTGGTATCGCGCTGGCGATTCCGCTCGCTGCAGCAGGCCAGGTTCTGACTATCATCGTTCGTACTATCACCGTGGCATTCCAGCACGCGGCGGATAAAGCGGCGGAAAACGGTAACCTGACGGCGCTCTCCTGGCTGCATGTCTCTTCCCTGTTCCTGCAGGCGATGCGTATCGCTATCCCGGCGGTTATCGTTGCGATTTCCGTAGGCACCAGCGAAGTTCAGGGCATGCTGAATGCGATTCCGGAAGTGGTGACTGGCGGTCTGAACATCGCCGGCGGCATGATCGTTGTGGTCGGTTACGCGATGGTTATCAACATGATGCGTGCAGGCTATCTGATGCCGTTCTTCTACCTCGGCTTCGTGACTGCGGCATTTACTAACTTCAACCTGGTTGCTCTGGGTGTGATTGGTGCGGTAATGGCCATCCTCTACATCCAACTGAGCCCGAAATATAACCGCGTGGCAGGTGCACCAGCGCAGGCTGCTGGTGACAACTCCCTCGATAACGAACTGGACTAGCAGGTGAGCGAAATGGTTGATATGACTAAAACTACCACTGAGAAAAAACTCACACAGAGTGACATTCGTGGCGTGTTCATTCGTTCTAACCTGTTTCAGGGTTCATGGAACTTCGAACGTATGCAGGCGCTGGGTTTCTGCTTCTCCATGGTACCGGCTATTCGTCGCCTGTATCCAGAGAACAACGATGCGCGGAAGCAAGCCATCAAGCGTCACCTGGAATTCTTTAACACCCATCCATACGTTGCGGCACCGGTTCTCGGCGTAACGCTGGCGATGGAAGAACAGCGTGCTAACGGCGCAGAGATTGACGATGGTGCCATCAACGGTATCAAAGTCGGCCTGATGGGTCCGCTGGCAGGCGTGGGCGACCCGATTTTCTGGGGTACGGTGCGTCCGGTATTCGCCGCGTTAGGTGCGGGTATCGCGATGAGCGGTAGCCTGCTCGGCCCATTGCTGTTCTTCATTCTGTTCAACGCAGTCCGTCTGCTGACCCGTTACTATGGCGTCGCTTACGGTTACCGCAAAGGTGTCGATATCGTTAAGGATATGGGCGGCGGCTTCCTGCAGAAACTGACTGAGGGGGCGTCAATCCTCGGCCTGTTTGTTATGGGGGCATTGGTTAACAAGTGGACGCACGTGAACATCCCGCTAGTGGTCTCAACCATCACCGGACAGGATGGGCAGACCCGTGTTACCACCGTACAGACCATTCTCGACCAGTTAATGCCGGGTCTGGTTCCGCTGCTGCTGACCTTCGCCTGTATGTGGCTGTTGCGTAAGAAAGTGAACCCGCTGTGGATTATCGTTGGCTTCTTTGTCATCGGTATCGCGGGTTATGCGGTCGGCCTGTTGGGCCTGTAAGACTGTAGTACACTACCGGGGCCTATAAGGCCCCGTCATACTGCTGACAATGAAGGAAAAAACGTGGTTTTTCCTTCATTGTGGTTATCAGCCGAAAATCAATAAATTGATTTTCCTGGTTTTTAATTAGGTGATCTCTGCTTGCCCGGTATCGGGATGAAGTTTGTCATCACTCTCCCGGGGCCTATAAGGCCCCGTTTTTTTATCTGGAGGAACAAGGATCAATGACTATCACGGACCTGGTGCTGGTTTTCTTTATTGCCGCGTTACTGGCTTACGCCATTTACGATCAGTTCATCATGCCACGCCGCAATGGCCCGACTCTGCTTGCCATTCCCCTGCTGCGCCGAAGCCGCGTGGACAGCGTCATCTTCATTGGCCTCATCGCGATTCTTATCTACAACAATGTCACCAGCCATGGGGCTGTCATGACCACCTGGTTATTATGCGCTCTGGCGTTAATGGGGTTTTATATTTTCTGGATCCGGGTCCCGAAAATCCTCTTCAAACAGGGTGGCTTTTTCTTCGCCAACGTATGGATAGAATATAACCGCATTAAAGAGATGAATTTATCGGAAGATGGTGTTCTGGTGATGCAATTAGAACAACGGCGTCTGCTTATTCGTGTACGGAATATCGACGATCTGGAAAAGATATATAAACTTCTCGTTTCTTCTCAGTAAGTTAGAGATATAGCCTGGGCTTTGTTTTTCGCAATTTAATTGCAGTTAAAAACATAGCTAAGGCTATAATCTGACAGCGTAAATGTTATTTATTTTAACGTTCCATCTACCAATAAATCTAAATGAAAATCGTTTTCAATTAGAAGTCAAATAATATTTCTCCGTTGTTGTTTTATATTCTCAAAATATGATAAGGTTGCGCCGTCATTTGGGGAGTAGCCGATTTCCAGACTCCGGAAATGTACGTGTCAACATACTCGTTGCAAAACGTGGCACGTACGGACTGAAATCTCTTTCAGTCAGGCGAGACCATAGGCACATCAACTGCTATGCATACTGTATGAACCCCGAGTTCAGGTGTGCATGTTTACTGGGGGCAGTGGTGTGTTTTATGGAAACCCCGGTCAGGACGCTGTCATGAATATCACCGCCACTATTATTCTCGCTTTTGGCATGTCGATGGATGCTTTTGCCGCATCAATTGGCAAAGGCGCGACCCTGCATAAACCCAAATTTTCTGAAGCCCTGCGTACCGGTTTAATTTTCGGCGCAGTGGAAACATTGACGCCGCTGATCGGCTGGGCGCTCGGTATGTTAGCCAGCAAATTCGTGCTGGAGTGGAATCACTGGATTGCTTTCATCCTGTTGGTCTTTCTGGGCGGACGGATGATTATTGAGGGATTTCGCGGCGCGGATGATGAAGATGATGAACCGCTGCGTCGTCACGGTTTCTGGTTACTGGTCACCACCGCTATCGCCACCAGCCTCGACGCCATGGCTGTCGGCGTGGGGCTGGCGTTCCTGCAGGTCAACATTATCGCTACCGCCCTGGCTATCGGCTGCGCCACGCTGATCATGTCCACACTGGGAATGATGGTCGGTCGCTTCATTGGCCCGCTGCTTGGCAAACGGGCTGAAATTCTGGGTGGGGTGGTACTGATCGGTATCGGCGTCCAGATCCTCTGGACGCACTTTCACGGTTAATCCGCACGCTGCCAGAGGTGAAGACGAAAATCCGTCTGGCAGTCAAACACTTCTGTACTCGCCAGGCGTTCCCAGACCTCCGGTTTGGCCCGCCAGGCAAAAGGCGTCATCTGCAATAGCGCCACCGCTTCCTTTCCGCTCAGGCGCATCGGATACGCCAGCGTAATATCCTCCAGCAGGGTGAACCCTTCCAGTTGCTCAGTATGCGGCGCATGGAGCCGAACCTCATCGTAAATCAGCCCTTTCAACTCCATTAAATGGCGCGGTCCCGGCGTTGCCGTGATCACCCAACCCTGCGACTTGACCACGCGCGCCAGCTCTTGCGCTTTACACGGCGCGTAAATCCGCACAATGGCGTCCTGGCTTGCATCAGCAAACGGCAACCGATGACTCGAGGCGACGCAGAATGTCACCTGCGGATAGCGTCTGGCCGCCGCTTTAATGGCCACTTTTGCCACGTCCAGTCCATAGGTGGTCGCCGTCGGCAACGCATCAGCAAAGGCATGAGTGTAATACCCTTCCCCACAGCCGATATCAAGAATCGAGGTCGCCGACGCGTCGAGGCGCGCGGAAAGCTGCTCAACAATGGCGCCACGCAGGGGTTGATAATGTCCGGCATCAAGAAATGCACGCCGTGCCTGCATCATCTCCGCGCTGTCGCCCGGATCGCGTGAACGCTTATGCTGTACCGGCAACAGGTTAACGTACCCCTCTTTTGCCACATCAAACTGATGCCGCTGCGGACAGATAAAACTGTTATTAACGTGCGCAAGGGGCTGGTGACAAAGTGGGCAGGAAAACGACATAACAACTCCGGCAGGTAAATTCAGGGCGCAAGTGTAACGCGATTTACGCCCCGGGAGAATCACTTAGCGCGTGGGGAGTGTCTGCGCATTGCTCTGCATCACCAACAGATGACTGGAGTCGGCAGGCATCCCATCCGGTTTGACGTTTTCCAGTCGCAGCACATCGCCCATAATCTGGCTGAAAACCGGTGCCGACACCGCGCCACCGTAATAGGCCCCATTCTGCGGATCGTTGATCACCACTACCAGCGCAAACTTCGGGTTGCTTGCCGGCGCCACTCCTGCGGTGTAAGCCACATATTTATCAACGTATTTACCGTCATCACCGATCTTCTTCGCCGTCCCGGTTTTAACCGCCACGCGATAATCCCGGACCGCCGCCTTCGTCCCGCCGCCCCCCGGCAGGGCGACACTTTCCATCATATGCTCCACTTGCCTGACCAGCGCTTCCGACATTACGCGCTTGCCGATGACAGGCGGATCGATACGCGTAATAGAGAGCGGTCGGTACAGGCCAAAACTGCCAATCGTGGCATAGACGTGCGCCAGTTGCAGCGGCGTCACCATCAGGCCGTAGCCAAAGGCAAAGGTCGCGCGATCCAGATCGCTCCAGTAACGGCGTTGCGGCATCAGCCCCTGACTCTCACCGGTGAGTCCCAGCCCCGTGGGTTGGCCAAAACCAAAGCGGCGGTAGGTATCGACGACTCGCTGGATCGGCATCGCTAACGAGAGATGCGAAACCCCGGTGTCACTCGATTTTTGCAAAATACCGGTCAGCGTCAGTTCCGGATAAAAGCCCACATCGCGGATCCGATGCCCGTCAAGATAAAACGGATGAGTGTCGATCACGCTGTCAGGCTGGACAATCCCCTGCTCAAGCGCCGTCATAATGACCAGCGGTTTCACCGTCGAGCCCGGCTCGAAGGTATCGCTAATCGCACGATTACGAAAATCATCAAGCACCGCCCCATCACGGTTGTTCGGGTTAAAATCGGGGAAACTGGCCATCGCCAGGATCTCACCGGTGGCAATGTTCACCAGCACGGCAGCGCCTGATTCCGCTTTGTTCCAGCTAACCGCATTGTCCAGTGCATCCTCGGTGACTGTCTGCAGTCGCTCATCAATGCTGAGTTGTAGTTCATGCGCCGGCACAGAATTAACTTCCGTGATGTTTTCAATCACGTGACCGAATTTATCTTTGCGGACCAGGCGGGAACCCGGCTTCCCCATTAACTGTGCGTTAAAGCTTTTCTCAACCCCTTCAATGCCCTGCCCGTCAATATTGGTGAAACCAATCAGATTCGCCGCGACATGTCCTGCCGGGTAAAAGCGCCGGGACTCTTCGCGCAAATTAATCCCGGGCAGGTTCAGCTTATCGATCCACTTCGCCTGTTGAGGAGAGACCTGACGCGCAAGATAGATAAACCGTGCTGACGGATCGTGGTTAACGCGCGCCGCCAGGTTCGTGAGTGAAAGATGCAGCGTGTTGGCCAGCGCCTGCCAGCGTTCGTTGTCGCCAACGCCGCCTTTGCTCAATAGCGTTTGAGGGTCAGCCCAGACCGCATTCACCGGTACGCTGACCGCCAGCGGCCGCCCTTGCCGATCGGTGATCATTCCACGCGGCGATGCCGTGGTGACTTCGCGCAATGAGCGCATGTCTTCTTGCCTGACCAGACGGTCGGGTTCGACAATCTGCAACCAGGCAACGCGCCCCAGCAGCAGTCCCAGGCTCAGCAATATGGCGATACAAAGCAGCGCAAAACGTAGCGGTGTGAAACTTCGCGCCGTACCCTCACTTTTCTTTTTCACCTGTTCTCCGGCAAACATGATATTCAGGTGACTGATTTAACGGGAATAACGGCGGGAAAGCGGTGAAAACTATGCTAATAACATCACGGCTTTGCAACAAAGCGCTAACGGAGAAAGCATTCAGACATACTTTGAAGGAAGATGCATGAAAAAGCCCCGCATCAGCGAGGCTTTAAATCTGAGGTTGATGCGCAGATGCGCTTCAAATCAGTGGTGTCGATCAGATAGCTGTTACGTTAACAGCAGCCGGACCTTTCTGGCCGTCCTGAATTTCGAACTCAACGTTCTGGCCTTCAGCCAGAGTTTTGAAGCCATTACCCTGGATAGCGGAGAAGTGTACGAACACGTCTTTGCTGCCATCAGCCGGAGTAATAAAGCCAAAACCTTTAGACTCGTTGAACCACTTAACTTGACCTTTAATCTTTGCCATTTGCAAAATTCCTTAGAGTGTTTTCTTCGCCCGCAGGCATAACATAGATAAAACTGAGACATTACTGCTTGAGGCACTAATATAAGGTTCGGCAGAGAAGCGGTATTCAACGACAACGTGTTTACTCAGGACTTCTTTACTGAAAATGCCACACATAAACAGAACTGTACCTCGTTTAACCCAAAACGTGTTATCACATACAACGTTAATTATGGCAAGCCATTTTTAAACGTGTCTCGATCGGTCGCACAAATCTCGCCAGTCGACACAGAGTAACTGCACAGTTATGCGTCAATCCTCAAGCCGATATATTCCCACGCGCTCGCTGAGCCCTTGTCAGACCCTCCGCGCAGCGGGGACTTTTCAACCATAGCTCAATAAGTTCGCGACTTCCAGATCATTGCGATGTCGAAACGTGGCGACCCGCGGTTATCACAAATTCTGCTTTGTTATGCATAATTTGTTTCAACGCAAAATGACCCGGTATCATAATAACGCCTCATTTCGCTCCATCTTGATATCTACTGTTCTTATGCACTCATTTAATGAAAGAATGATGACAATGCACAAAAATAGGGAAAGAAACGTTTCGCTTATTATAAAACCGATCATTCTCACAAAACGGGGAAGATCACATTATTAACGTATGGAAAAATATAATTAAGTGTGTGCAGGCAATAACCGGCGCACTGGCACAAGAAGGAACGGATATAGCGAAGCGGCATGCGACTGCACTAATAGCGTGCAGGATAACAAACCAGGAAGGAAAGACTGGCGAGACGCCAGCCCATTCGCTTCCTGTTACACGAGGATTAACGTTCTGCGACCAGACGGATGATGTCCTCATCCTCTTGCGGATCATTGGCCTTAGGCGATGCCTCTGCCACTTTTTCCGGCTCGTTCGCTTCACAGAGACGACGCAATAATGCATTTTGTCGCTTCTGCTGGTCTAACAACGCTTCAAGCAGCTCAATCTGCTCATTGGTTCGCGAGCTCGCACGGTTGATAAAGAACCACAGCACCAGCCCAACAACCAGAACCCCCACCGATACAATCAACGACGCAAAATTAAGCACGCCGGAATTCACTACTTCGTTCATTTCACCACCTCAATGTAGACGCGCCATTTTACCACCGCGCCACAGGAAGGAAATCAACGGATGAAAAAATGATCTCACCAGGGGATAAATTTATTGATGGCGCAAATTCCGCTGAAAAATTGTACATCCTGGTCACACATGATGTTGAACACCTGGGCCCATAGCAGCAGGCACACAAGCACTACCACCACCAGAATTATCCATCGAAACTTTTTCACTCCACTCTCCGCATCAACATCTTATGCCACCAAATTATCATGCGTATCTTAAACCAGGACTAACTACAGAAGACATTAGCGATTTTTTAAGAATCATTTACTTGTATCAATGAGCGTAAGCGCTAAGCTCAGTCTAACTTATAGAAGAAAAGAGGTCATAATGCGTTTGATTATTCGCGCTATCGTGTTGTTTGCGCTTGTATGGATTGGATTATTACTCAGTGGGTATGGTGTGCTGATAGGCAGCCAGGAGAATGCCGCCGGGCTGGGGTTGCAATGCAAGTATCTTACCGCGCGAGGAACCGCCACCGCGCAATATGTTCATACCGATAGCGGTATCATCGGATTAACGGATTGTCCGATATTGCGTAAGAGTACCGTGGTCGTCGATAACGGTTAATATCCCGTCGTCATGATCCGTGCCTTGCGTATTGCTGAAGCAGAATGTCACAGGATTAAAGCGGCCGGCGAAAAAGCCGGCCGTTTCTTTATATCGACTGCATGACATCATCAGAACGGATAATCGTTGTAGCCCATCTGTTCAGAGATTTTACGCGCCGCGGTATGCAGCATCGAAACGTAGTCGTGCAGGTTTTCTTCGGAAAAACGCAGCGTTGGGAAGGAGATACTCAGACCCGCAATCACCACACCGAAACGATCGAATACCGGTACGCCAATGCAGCGTAAACCTTCTTCTTGTTCTTCGTTATCTTCGCCATAACCCTGTTCGCGGACTTTATCCAGCACCGGCAGCAATGCTTCCGTGGTGGTGATAGTGCGCCCGGTACTACGTTTATACTCAATGCCGTCCAGAATCTGCTTCACTTCGTCACGATCGCGCCAGGCCAGCAGCACTTTACCAATCGCGGTGCTGTAAAGCGGATTGCGGCGACCCACACGCGAATACATGCGCAGGTTGTACATCGAATCAATCTTATGAATGTAGACGATGCTGTCTTCGTCCAGCGCGCCAAGGTGCACCGTCTCTTTCGTCAGGCGAGAGAGTTCGCGCATCTGGATGTCCGCACTGCGGATAAGGTCAACATTCTGTAGCGCGCGAGCGCCAAGTTCAAACAGCTTCAGCGTCAGAGAATACTTCTCGGATTCACCTTCCTGTGACACATATCCCAGTGTTTTCATGGTCTGTAAAAAGCGATAAACGGTGCTTTTTGACATCATGACGCGTTGTGATAACTCGGTAATCCCTATTTCGCGCTCTTCACCCAGCGCCTGCAGAATGCCAAAGACTTTCAGCACGGAAGATACAGAATCAGGCTGTTTATCCAGATCTGCGTTAGCCATTTATCACCTCATTACGAGTGTTTTATAAAAATCAGAACGATTTTTTATTATAATTTCATGGCCAGGCGCCCGCAATCCATCTTTGCTTACTTCGTTACAAATCTGCGATATAAAGCCGGAATATCAATGCTAAAATCACTACCCTGATCATATTCTTCGCAGAAACTATCAATCACATGAATAAATCCCAGGCCGACGGCCTGCCGCTTCCGCAGCGATATGGTGCTATTTTAACCATCGTTATTGGTATTTCGATGGCCGTGCTGGACGGCGCCATTGCCAATGTGGCGCTCCCCACCATAGCCACTGACTTACACGCCTCCGCCGCCAGCTCAATATGGGTCGTCAACGCCTATCAGATCGCCATTGTCGTCTCGTTACTGTCGCTGTCATTTCTGGGCGATATGTTTGGCTATCGACGCATCTATAAATGCGGACTGGTGTTTTTTCTGCTGGCCTCATTGTTTTGCGCACTCGCGGACTCGCTACAAATGTTGACGATGGCGCGTGTCGTTCAGGGGTTCGGCGGCGCGGCGCTAATGAGCGTCAACACGGCGTTGATTCGTCTGATTTATCCTCAGCGCCATCTGGGTCGCGGGATGGGCATTAACTCCTTTATCGTCGCCGTCTCCGCGGCCGCAGGTCCAACCATCGCGGCCGCCATCCTCTCAATTGCCTCCTGGAAATGGCTGTTTCTGATCAATGTGCCGTTAGGGATTATTGCATTGATTCTGGCAATGCGCTTTCTGCCGCCTAATGGCTCACGCAGCAATAAAGCGCGTTTTGACATCCCCAGCGCCGTGATGAATGCGCTGACGTTTGGTCTGTTGATCACCGCACTGAGTGGTTTTGCACAGGGGCAGCCTCTGACGCTGATCGGTGCCGAAGTGGCGGCGATGATGGTGGTTGGCTATTTCTTTATCCGCCGTCAGCTTTCATTACCGGTGCCGTTATTGCCGGTCGACCTGCTGCGTATTCCTCTTTTTTCACTGTCGATAGGTACCTCAATCTGCTCTTTTTGCGCGCAGATGCTGGCGATGGTCTCTCTGCCCTTCTATCTGCAAACGGTACTGGGACGCAGTGAAGTGGAAACCGGTTTGCTGCTTACCCCCTGGCCGCTGGCAACAATGGTCATGGCGCCGCTGGCCGGGTATCTGATTGAACGCGTCCATGCCGGTTTGCTGGGCGCACTGGGCCTGCTGGTGATGGCAAGTGGCCTGTTTGCCCTGGTGTTACTTCCTGCCGTGCCGTCCGATCTGAATATCATCTGGCCGATGATTCTCTGCGGCGCCGGGTTTGGTTTATTTCAGTCGCCCAATAACCACACGATCATCACCTCAGCGCCTCGTGAACGCAGCGGCGGCGCCAGCGGCATGCTGGGAACCGCCCGTCTGTTGGGACAAAGTTCAGGCGCGGCGCTGGTCGCGCTGCTGTTGAACCAGTTCGGGGATAACGGCACGCATGTTTCTCTGCTGATGGCAGGGATTCTGGCGACCATTGCAGCGGTGGTGAGCGGTCTGCGCATCACACAGCCCCGGGCGCAGGCGTAAAAAAAGCGCGTCCATGGACGCGCTTTCTCTTCTTTCCGACAGGCTTACTTCAGGTATTCCCCACTGCGCAGCGCTTCGATACGTTTATCCAGCGGCGGGTGAGTCATAAACAGTTCGCTCAGCGATTTACCTTTACCATTGATGCAGAAGGCCATCATGCTGGATGCTTCTTGCGGTTCGTAGCTGGTTTTCAGACGCTGCAGCGCGGCAATCATCTTTTCACGACCGACCAGTTTAGCGGACCCCGCATCGGCGTGGAATTCACGGTGACGAGAGAACCACATGGTAATGATGCTCGCCAGAATACCGAAGACCAGTTCCAGTACCATTGCGACCGCAAAGTAGATCATTGGGTTGCCATTGCTGCCTTCGCCTTCATCACGGTTACCACCGAGAAAACCGGCGGCGATCTGCGCCAGAATACGCGAGATGAAGATAACAAAGGTGTTCACAACCCCCTGAATCAGCGTCATGGTAACCATGTCACCGTTCGCGATATGGCTAATTTCGTGAGCAATAACGGCTTCAGCTTCATCCGGGCTCATGTTTTGCAGCAGACCGGTACTGACCGCAACCAGGGAGGCATCACGGCGCGCCCCGGTGGCAAACGCGTTAATGTCCGGCGCATGGTAGATAGCGACCTGCGGCATGGCGATACCGGCCTGACGCGCCTGCGTGGCGACCGTATTCATCAACCAGCGCTCTCTTTCGTTACGTGGTTGCTCGATCACTTCCCCACCGACGGAGCGTAACGCCATCCATTTGGACATCAGCAGTGAAACGAAGGAACCACCAAAACCGAACAGCAGCGCCATAATCATCAGGCCCTGAACGCTGCTCGACTGAATCCCTGTCAGGCTCAGCACCAGCCCGAAAACGACCATGACGGCCAGGTTCGTCAACAGGAAAAGCGCGATTCGCATCATAATCTTCTTTTAACCTCAACTTAACAAAACGCACTATGCGATTACCCACATCGTATGGGTCGTACCGCTATTTTCAAGCATCAATGCCCGGTAAGTCACCAGAAAGACACAACTTTACATTTTTCTGTATCAGGCTGACGACTTCATGCGCTTGTTAAAAAAAACAGGCACAATTTCTTGTGCCTGTCTGAGGTTACTTCGTCGCGGTAGGTTGTTCCGCGGGCTTCGCTTTCTCGAGCGTCGCCAGATCCAGCGCAATCTTCACCGTTTCATCAAGATACGGATCCGGTTCCTGGTAATCTTTTGGCAGGTCGTCCAGTTTCTTCAGAACCGGTTTACCTTCACGTTTAAACCGGTCATTGATTCGCGCCAGACGCAGCGCATCATCTTCATTATTCTCTTTTTCACGCTGTGCGTAATTCAGAGACGCGATGTTGCGTTTGTCCTTCATCGCATTGAAACGGGCGATATCCTTCATGATGTACTGGAACTCAGGATCCTGCGCGATACGCGCATTGTGATCTTTGAGTAATTCAGGGCCGAACGGCGTCAGATCGTCTGATTTCACATACGTTGCGGCATCAATGCTATCCCACGGTAACGCATTATCTTCAAACTTCTCACCGGTTTCGGTCTCTTCATTCCCCGTCGGCATGATGATATCCGGCGTGACGCCTTTACGCTGAGTACTGCCGCCATTCACACGATAGAACTTCTGGATCGTGTACTGAACGGAACCCAGTGCGGGCCATTCTGGACGCAGCATCTGATCGTAAATACGGTTCAGCGAACGATACTGCTGCACGGTACCTTTACCGAAGGTCGGCTCACCGACGATCAGCGCACGACCGTAATCCTGCATGGCCGCGGCGAAAATTTCCGATGCCGACGCGCTGAAGCGATCGACCAGTACCACCAGCGGGCCTTTGTAATAAACAACGCCATCGGTATCGCTGTCCTCACGGACTTTACCGTTGTTGTCACGAACCTGAACCACCGGACCGGAAGGAATAAACAGACCGGACAGCGAAACTGCCTCCGTCAGCGCCCCGCCGCCGTTAGTTCTCAGATCGATGACGATGCTGCTGACGTTCTGTTTTTCCAGTTTCTGCAGCTGAACTTTGACATCGTCAGTCAGGCCAACGTAGAAGCCCGGAATATCCAGTACGCCGACTTTCTCTTTACCTACCGTCTTCACAGACATTTTAACGGCGCGGTCTTCCAGACGGATACGTTCACGCGTCAATGTGACAATACGGGTTTTTGTGCCTTTGCCGGCCGGCAGAACTTCAAGACGAACCTTGCTGCCTTTTGGCCCTTTGATAAGTGCCACAACGTCATCCAGACGCCAGCCGATCACATCGACCATGCTCTTACCGGTCTGACCCACGCCGACAATGCGATCGCCGACGCTAATCGCCTTGCTCTTCGCCGCCGGACCGCCAGCCACCATGGAATTAATGACCGTATAGTCATCGTCCATTTGCAGCACGGCGCCAATCCCTTCAAGGGACAGGCTCATCTCGGTATTAAACTGCTCGGTATTGCGTGGCGAGAGATAGTTGGTATGCGGATCAATTTCGCGCGCAAACGCGGTCATCGCCAGTGAGAAGACGTCTTCACTGTTGGTTTGCGTCAGACGACGGATCGCGGATTTATAGCGACGCGTCAGCGTCTCGCGAATTTCTTTATCGTTCTTGCCGGTCAGTTTCAGACTTAACTCATCGAACTTCACCTTGCCGTCCCACAGCGCATTCAGCTCAGCCTCATCTTTTGGCCAGGGCGCTTTGCTGCGATCGAGATTGAAGGTGTCAGTTCCGGTGAAGTCCATCGGACGTTCCAGCACTTTCAGTGCGTACTGAAAACGCTCGAAGCGGCGTTTTTGCGCCAGATTATAGAGATCGTAAAAAACGTCGAGCTTACCCGAACGCAATTCGTCACCCAGTTGCCCTTTCTTCTTCGCAAACTGTTCGACATCCCCTGCCAACAGCACATTGTGGCTGTAGTCGAGTAAATTCAGATAGCGGTCGAAAATTTTGGCGGAAAAGGCCGAATCGAGATCGAACTGACGGTAGTGAGAACGCGTAAAACGCGACGTGACGCGTTCACTCACCGTCGCGTGCTGTGTCTCTTCCTTAAGAACAGGAATCTGATCGGCACGCGTAATGTCGTCCACTGCGAAGGTCTGGCCTGCTATTGCAAGCAGGCCAGCTAACGCGGTAAGCCTAAAAAATGTGTTCATGCCAGGCCTGGCCTCCGTTTCAGAACACCAGGTGTTCTGCGCGTACAATCAAAGACATACCCGAATTCAGCTGTACACGGACGCCATCTTTGGTGATTTCTAATACGGTGGCATCCATCGCATCATTGCCCGCTTTCACCTTCAGAGACTGTCCAACGCTCAGCGCTGAAATATCCGAAACCGGAGTCAATTTCTCTTCACGAGGTGCGCGCGGCGCTTTCGCGGCTGGTTTTTCAGCACGCGGTTTACGCTCCGTCGCTTCTTTGCGGCGTGGTGCGGGACGCGGCTTACGTTCACGACGCGGCGCGTCTTCGGTTTCTCCCGCGGCGGCGGCAGCTTCGCGTTTTTTCGCTTGCTGTTCTGCACGCTGCGCCTGAACGCGAGCTTTCGCTTCTTCAAGCTGCTTACGCGCATGTTCAACGTGCTGCTCATCCAGCTCACCGCACGGGTTGCCGTCGAGATCGACACGCGTTGCGCCCGGCTTAACGCCGTACAGGTAACGCCAGCTTGAAGTATAAAGACGTAAAGCGGAACGAAGTTGCGTTTTGCTGAGGTTCATTTCGCCCTCAATACGCTCTACCAGATCCTGAAATATGCCAATTTTCAGTGGGCGCGCTTCGCCTTCCGCACTAAAACACTGCGGAAAACGCTCGGCCAAAAACGCGATGACTTCTTTACTGCTATTCAACTTAGGTTGATTTTCCATGAAATTTCCTGATTACAACGGACGTAGCCAACAAGCAGCAGGCATGAACAGGCGTCATTATAATGACGCCATCAGTAATTGCTACGTTATCCGTTGATTATCCTGCGACGCTCGCAAAGAATTTTTTGTAATCCGTCATTGCAAGCACGGTTTCAAGCTGCGCAACGAGCCGGCGAAGCCCCTCTTCATCCTCAGCGGTGAAGCGCCCAAACGCCGTACTGTCGATGTCCAGCACGCCAATAATATGACCATTGACGGTTAATGGCAGGACAATTTCCGCATTACTGGCCGCATCGCAGGCGATGTGGCCATCAAAGGCGTGAACGTCGTCAATCCGCTGCACCTGGTTGTGGGCAACGGCTGCGCCGCACACGCCGCGACCCACCGGGATCCGTACGCAGGCAATTTTGCCCTGAAACGGACCTAATACCAGCATATCGCCCTCAAGCAGGTAAAACCCCGCCCAGTTCACTTGCGAAAGACGTTCGTACAACAGTGCGCTGGTGTTCGCCAGCGTGGCCAGAAAACTGGTCTCTCCTGCCATTAATGCCTGAAAATCGCGGTTCAGATCCGCGTATAGCTCTGTCTTGTTCATTATATAATCACTTAGTTGTCTTACTCTGATACTGCCAGCCTATTAAAATAAGCATTAAATGCGTTAATGCTCAAGATCATTCCCGTCATGAGTTAAGATTACATAAATCTAACACTTTGATTCGCGATACATGGCTCTCAAGACACCCCAGATCACGCCGACGAAAAAAATAGCGATCCGATCCATCAGCGAAGCACTGCCTCGTGCGCACTATCAGCGTTGCCCTCAGTGCGATTTGCTGTTTAGTCTGCCGAAGATGCGTTCTCACCAGAGCGCATACTGTCCCCGCTGCCAGGCGAAAATTCGTGATGGCCGCGACTGGTCGCTGACGCGGCTGGGGGCGATGGCGGTCACCATGCTGTTGCTGATGCCCTTCGCCTGGGGCGAGCCGCTGCTGCACATCTATCTGCTGGGCATCCGCATTGATGCCAACGTGATGCAGGGGATCTGGCAGATGACAAAGCAAGGCGATCCCATTACCGCGGCGATGGTGCTGTTTTGCGTCGCGGGCGCGCCGCTGATCCTCGTCACCTCGATTGCGTACCTGTGGTTCGGCAATATTCTCGGCATGAATTTACGCCCGGTGCTGCTGATGCTGGAAAGGCTTAAAGAGTGGGTGATGCTGGACATCTATCTGGTGGGTATCGGTGTGGCGTCGATCAAAGTTCAGGATTACGCCTTTTTGCAGCCTGGCGTGGGGCTTTACGCGTTTATTGCACTGGTGGTCCTGAGCATCCTGACGCTGTCGCACCTGAACATTGAACAGCTGTGGGAACGTTTTTATCCGCAGCGACCGGCAAAGCGTCCGGATGAGCAGTTGCGTGTTTGTCTCGGCTGCCATTTTACCGGCTATCCGGACCCGCGTGGTCGCTGCCCGCGCTGCCATATTCCCTTACGCGAGCGCCGAAACCAGAGCATCCAAAAATGCTGGGCGGCGTTGTTGGCATCGATTGTTTTGCTGCTGCCTGCTAACCTGATGCCTATCTCGGTTATCTACGTGAACGGCGGACGACAGGAAGATACGATCATGTCCGGTATCCTGTCGCTGGCGAACAGCAATGTCGCCGTGGCCGCCGTGGTCTTTATCGCCAGTATTCTGGTGCCATTCACTAAAGTGATCGTCATGTTTACCCTGCTGCTCAGTATTCAGTTCAAATGCGAACAGGGTTTACGCACGCGAATGCAACTCTTGCGTCTGGTCACGTGGATCGGTCGCTGGTCGATGCTGGATCTTTTTGTTATCGCGTTAACCATGTCGCTGATTAACCGCGACCAGATTCTTGCTTTTACTATGGGACCGGCTGCGTTTTATTTCGGCTCAGCGGTCATTTTGACTATTCTTGCAGTGGAATGGCTGGACAGCCGCTTACTTTGGGATGCACATGAGTCAGGAAACGCCCGCTTCGCAGACTGAAGCGCAGATTAAAACAAAACGCCGTATCTCACCGTTCTGGCTACTCCCGCTGATTGCATTAATGATTGCGGGATGGCTGATATGGAACAGCTATGAAGATCGCGGTAATACCGTGACCATCGACTTCATGTCTGCGGATGGTATTGTCCCGGGCCGCACGCCTGTTCGCTATCAGGGTGTTGAGGTGGGTACGGTTCAGGACATCAGCCTGAGCAAGGATTTGCGCAAAATTGAGGTGCGGGTCAGCATTAAATCCGACATGAAAGATGCCCTGCGCGAAGACACGCAGTTCTGGCTGGTGACGCCTAAAGCGTCGCTTGCGGGCGTCTCTGGCCTCGATGCGCTGGTTGGCGGCAACTATATCGGCATGATGCCCGGTAAAGGTAAAGAGCAAGATCATTTCGTCGCCCTCGACACCCAGCCGAAATATCGGCTGGATAACGGCGATCTGATGATTCATCTCAATGCACCCGATCTGGGATCGCTGAACAGCGGTTCGCTGGTTTATTTCCGTAAGATCCCGGTCGGCAGAGTTTATGATTACAGCATTAACCCGAACAAACAGGGCGTCACCATCGACGTGCTGGTTGAACGCCGCTTTACCAACCTGGTGAAGAAAGGCAGTCGCTTCTGGAATGTGTCAGGGGTCAACGCCGATATCAGCCTGAGCGGTGCGAAGGTCAAACTGGAAAGTCTGGCAGCCCTGGTAAACGGAGCCATCGCCTTTGATTCCCCGGACGATTCAAAGGTCGCGGATCAGGATGATACCTTTGGCCTGTACGCCGACCTGGCGCACAGCCAGCGCGGCGTCATTGTCAAGCTCGAACTGCCCAGCGGCGAAGGGCTGAAAGCGAACGCCACACCGCTGATGTATCAGGGGCTGGAAGTGGGTGAACTCACCAGACTGAATTTACAGCCTGGCGGTAAAGTCACCGGCGAAATGACCGTTGACCCTAGCGTCGTGACGCTGTTACGCGACGGCACGCGCATTGAACTGCGCAGTCCCAAACTCTCGCTAAGTGACGCTAACATCAGTTCGTTGCTGACGGGCAAAACCTTTGAACTGGTGCCCGGCGCCGGTGAACCGCGCAGCGAGTTTGTGGTTGTCCCCGGTGAAAAAGCGCTGCTCCACGAACCGGACGTCCTGACCTTTACCCTGACCGCGCCCGAAAGCTACGGTATCGATGCGGGGCAACCGCTGATCCTCCACGGCGTCCAGGTGGGCCAGGTAATCGAACGTAAGCTGACCAGCAAAGGGGTCGAGTTTACCGTGGCGGTCGATCCGCAACATCGTGACCTGGTCCAGGGTGACAGCAAATTCGTGGTCAACAGTCGTGTGGATGTCAAAGTGGGTCTGGATGGCGTTGAGTTCCTCGGCGCCAGCGCCAGCGAATGGATCAGCGGCGGTATTCGCATATTGCCAGGCAGCAAAGGGGAAATGAAGTCCAGCTATCCGCTGTATGCCAACCTGGAAAAAGCGGTAGAGAATAGTCTGAGCGATCTGCCGACCACCACCCTAAGCCTGCGTGCGGAAACATTGCCGGACGTGCAGGCCGGTTCCGTGGTGCTGTATCGTAAATTTGAAGTGGGCGAAGTGATCACCGTGCGCCCGCGCGCCGACGCCTTTGATATCGATCTGCACATCAAACCGGAGTACCGCAACCTGCTGACCAGCAACAGCGTCTTCTGGGCCGAAGGCGGGGCTAAGGTCCAGCTCAACGGCAGTGGGCTGACCGTGCAGGCCTCTCCCCTGTCGCGTGCGCTGAAGGGGGCGATCAGCTTTGATAACCTCAGCGGCGCCAGCGCCAGTCAGCGCAAAGGCGATAAGCGCATTTTGTATGCCTCCGAAACCGCCGCACGTGCGGTTGGCGGGCAGATTACCCTGCACGCCTTTGATGCCGGAAAACTGGCGGCCGGGATGCCCATTCGCTACCTCGGCATTGATATCGGACAGATCCAGACGCTTGAACTGCTCACCTCTCGCAACGAGGTACAGGCAAAGGCGGTATTGTATCCGGAGTATGTGCAGACCTTCGCCCGTGGCGGGACGCGCTTCTCCGTGATTACGCCGCAAATCTCGGCCGCTGGCGTGGAACATCTCGACACGATCCTGCAACCCTACATCAACGTCGAGCCGGGTCGGGGTAATCCGCGCCGTGACTTTGAACTGCAGGAAGCGACCATTACCGACTCACGCTACCTTGACGGGCTGAGTATTGTGCTCGAAGTCCCCGAAGCGGGTTCACTGGCGATCGGTACGCCGGTCCTGTTCCGCGGGATTGAAGTGGGTACCGTCACCGGCATGACGCTCGGCACACTGTCTGACCGCGTGATGATCGCCTTGCGCATCAGTCAACGCTACCAGCACCTGGTCCGCAACAACTCCGTCTTCTGGCTGGCGTCCGGATACAGTCTGGACTTCGGCCTGACTGGCGGCGTGGTGAAGACCGGTACCTTTAATCAGTTCATTCGCGGCGGCATTGCCTTCGCCACGCCGCCTGGCACTCCGCTGGCGCCGAAAGCGCAGGCGGGCAAACACTTCCTGCTGCTGGAAAGTGAACCGAAAGAGTGGCGTGAATGGGGCACCGCGCTGCCACGTTAATATCAGGCTCCGGCGTGCTCGCGCCGGAGCCTTTATGCTACACTGCGCGCTTGTTTTTCTGCCGGTGGTACTCCCCCGTGACTCAACACGCTGTTTATTTTCCTGACGCCTTTTTGACGCAAATGCGCGATGCGATGCCTGCGCACCTCTCTTTTGACGATTTTCTCGCCGCCTGCCAGCGCCCGTTACGCCGCAGCATCCGCGTTAATACGCTTAAGATTTCGGTGGCCGATTTTCTCACCTTAACCGCCCCGTATGGTTGGTCGTTGACGCCCGTTCCCTGGTGCGAAGAAGGTTTCTGGATTGAGCGCGATGATGAAGATACGCTGCCGCTCGGCAGTACCGCCGAGCATCTGAGCGGCCTGTTTTATATTCAGGAAGCCAGTTCCATGCTGCCGGTTGCCGCCCTGTTTGCCGACGATAATTCACCGAGCCGCGTGATGGACGTTGCCGCCGCGCCGGGCTCAAAAACCACGCAAATCGCTGCGCGCATGGGTAATCAGGGCGCGATCCTCGCGAACGAATACTCTGCCAGTCGGGTGAAAGTGCTGCATGCCAATATCAGTCGCTGTGGGATCAATAACGTGGCGCTGACCCATTTTGACGGCCGCGTATTCGGTGCGGCGCTGCCGGAAATGTTCGACGCGATTTTGCTTGATGCTCCCTGCTCGGGTGAAGGTGTGGTGCGTAAGGATCCGGATGCGTTAAAAAACTGGTCCGTTGAGAGCAATCTTGAGATTGCCGCAACCCAGCGCGAACTGATCGAAAGTGCGTTTCACGCCCTGCGCCCTGGCGGTACGCTGGTCTATTCAACCTGTACGTTGAATCGTGAAGAAAACGAATCGGTGCTGGCCTGGCTGAAGGAGGCCTGGCCCGAGGCGGTAGAATTTTTACCGTTGGGCGATCTTTTTCCTGAGGCGAATCAGGCGCTGACGGCAGAAGGTTTCCTGCATGTGTTCCCGCAGATTTATGACTGCGAAGGATTCTTCGTCGCCCGCCTGCGTAAAACGGCATCCATTCCCGCACTGCCGACACCGAAGTACAAAGTGGGCAATTTCCCCTTTACCCCCGTCAAAGGTCGCGAAGCCGCGAATCTGACCCAGGCAGCTAATGCCCTCGGTCTGCACTGGGGTGAAAACCTGCACCTCTGGCAGCGTGATAAAGAGGTCTGGCTTTTCCCGACGGAGATTGAACCGTTGATCGGCAAAGTCCGTTTCTCCCGCCTCGGCATTAAGCTGGCAGAAACGCATAACAAAGGTTATCGCTGGCAGCACGAAGCGGTCATCGCGCTGGCTGATGTCAATCATCGCTGTGCGTTTGAACTGTCTCACCAGCAAGCTGAAGAGTGGTATCGCGGTCGCGATGTTTACCCACAGACCGCCCCCGCCACTGACGATGTGCTGGTAACCTTCCAGCATCAGCCGATTGGCCTTGCCAAACGGATCGGCTCACGACTGAAAAACAGTTACCCGCGTGAACTGGTCCGTGATGGCAAACTGTTTACCGGTAACGTCTGAAATCAGAAAATTTGCGCATTTTTTGACTGGCGCTTTTGCCTGCGTTGACTACGCTGAAAAATGGACGACCTAACTGGTCGTACCACAATCAGCGAATCAACGGAGAGCACGATGATGAAAACCAGTGTGCGCATTGGCGCCTTTGAAATTGACGATGCCGAGTTGCACGGCGAGTCGCCGGGAGACCGAACATTAACCATTCCGTGTAAATCTGATCCGGATTTATGCATGCAACTGGATGCCTGGGACGATGAGACCAGCATTCCAGCCCTTCTCAACGGAGAACATTCGGTCCTCTTCCGCAACCATTACGATCGTAAGTCTGATGCCTGGATCATGCGTCTTGCCTGATTCAAAAAGAACCCGTCTGCCGGCGGGTTATTTATTTCCCCCTTCCCGCTTGCGTTAATTCCTCCTACACTTTTGTTACGGTTGTACAAAATGAGGAAAGGATGTTCGCACTGGTTCTGTTTGTCTGTTATCTGGATGGCGGTTGCGAAGATATCGTAGTGGATGTTTACGATACAGAGCGGCAGTGCCTGTATTATATGGACGATCAACGGATTCGTCAGGGCGGCTGTTTTCCGGTTGAGGATTTTATCGATGGATTCTGGGCGCCCGCCCGGCAATACAGCGACTTTTAATCACTGTAGTTGTACCAGCGTTAACTCGCCGCCGAATACCGCTCCCGTGTCGATGTAGTGCAGATTGTCGCTGTCAACGCGTTGACGCAGCGGTGTATGACCAAACCAGAAATGGTCAGCGCCGTTGATAGCGCTCCCTTCTCCCGCAAGATGCGCACTCAGTCGCGCGCGTCGCCACAACACCTCCGTAAGGTTAACTGGCTTTTGCCACTGATAAACGTCTTCCGGGTAATCGGCGTGGGCGACCACATGGGTCACCTCGTGGCAATGCAGCTCCAGGATCCACGGCAGATGCTGGCAATATTCCAGTGCAAGCGTTGCCTGATGCCGTTTCTGCTCAGGCAACGCCGTAAACCAGCCACCGCCATTCATCGTCCACAACGACCACTGTGACGTGCGCAAAGCATCTATCGCCATCTGCTCATGGTTCCCTCTGACTGCCACCATCCAGCGCTTATGCAGCAACTGCAGGCAGCGCAAACTGTCAGGGCCGCGATCGATGAGATCGCCCACAGAGACCAGTAAATCCTGCCAGGGATCAAAGCGACAGGCCCGCAACTTTGCCATCAGCAGCGCAAAACAGCCGTGGATATCCCCGACCACCCAGATGTGCCGCCACTGCGCCCCCTCGATCATTTGGTAGCTTTTTTCAGGCTGTTTCATGAGCGTTTTGTCCTCAGTCACGCCCTAACACAAATTTAACAATAGCAGCAAAAAACGCTGGACGTTTATGCCCGGGTGTGGGTATGGTTTACTCAGAATGGTCAGTGCGAAACGCCATTAGGCTCAGGAAAAGCACCCGTTCTACAGATAAAAAGAGACCGAATACGATTCCTGTATTCGGTCCAGGGAAATGGCTCTTGGGAGAGAGCCGTGCGCTAAAAGTTGGCATTAATGCAGGCTAAGTCGCCTTGCCTTTTAAGAATAGATGACGACGCCAGGTTTTCCAGTCCACGGCTTACGCGGCTGGAAAAAAACGGCGATGATCACTGGCTGAAATATAAAAACCGCAAGACACTTTACAGAAGGCTTGCGGTTTTTTATTGGAAATCAGAAAGATACTTTTGGTAACTAACAGAGTTTTTCCGCTCGTTCGATAAACGGTGCCAGGCTCATTTTTTCACCCGGTTTTGCCGGATCGTCAATCTGAATCACCGACAGGGGCTGCGCATTCGTTTTGCCGCTTGCCACCTGCTCTTGTGCAACATCGTTCAACGGATACTGTACAAGCGTGCTGGGGTTAATCACATACAGCGCGTGTCCAGGCCGACAGGTCAGCATCACCTCTTCACGATTGAACGCCCATTTATCTTTACCGATTTCAAAACGGCTCACGGTGATGACCTGCGGTGCCGCCAGCGCAACCCCTGAACTGGTCAGAAGCAGCAAAGAGAGAATCACTTTTTTCATGAATTTTGCCTGTCCTTCAGAACGGTTCCAGCGTCGCAAACACACTGACGATTGCCAGCACGACGGCGCCAATTCCCCATTCGATCTTCGTCATCCAAATAAAATACCGGTTGATGCGTCGACTATCCTGCCGCATTCGTGGTACGAGAAGATACCGATTCGCCAGTGCGATTGCCACCATTAGCAGGACGAGTGCACATTTTAGCAAAAGCAGTTGCCCCCATGCGGTCTGCCACGGCAGTGAAAAGCCCTGGATAAACAGCACATTGGCGATACCGGTGAGTAATACCCCCGCCACGGCAAGATGTCCATAGCGGGAAAAACGCATCATGGTATAAACCGCCTGCTGCTGCCAGCGTCCTTTCGCCATCTGCATGCAATAAATCACCGGTAGCAGTCCTCCAAACCAGGTTGCGGCACAAATCAGATGCACCGCATGGTTTGTCTGCTGGAGCGCACCAATAATCCCCGAGTGCAGTGTGGCATGCCCAACCCCCGTCAACAGGGCAAACTGCGCGAGAGTTAAGAGCAGTAAGAGTCGCGCTAAATCACGCGGCACAATCAGCGCGGCAACCAGCGTAACCAGCGCCAGAACGATCTGCCAGAGCCACACACCGCCAAACTGAGTTTGCAATACCGCGCCCCAGACAGGCACAGAGATAACATCCTGCCAGCCAGAGCCCATAAGCCCGCCCTGGACCGCCAGCATCAGTAACGCACTTAAAAAGCTCCACAATGCAGCCTGTTGTTGCAGGCGTAAGAAGCGGCGACTCATCAGACGGCGGATCGATGCCGGTGCGAGCCATGCGCCGTAAAGCGCAGAGCCAAACACCAGCATCAGAGCGGTAAAATGGATGAAGCGGAGAACAACCCACGTCAGCGTCAGCATGTTTATTTCACGCTAAAGGTGTACTGCCCTTTGGTTTTGTGTCCATCGACAGACACCACGTGCCAGTTCACCGTGTACTGACCCGGCTTCAGCGTTTCATCAAGCGGGACGATCAGCTGTTTTTTATCCTGTTCGTTACGCTTTGCCGGACGGGTTCTGATTCCCTCTTGTTTTGGGCCGGTAATCGTCGCCCCGCTGAATCCGGGTTCGATACCTTCAGAAAAACTGAGCGTCAGCGCCTGCGGCGCGGCGGTCACCTCGGCATCCGCCGCCGGATACTGGTGTGTCAGATGCGCATGCGCCCACACGGTCGGGGTTGCCAGAACGGCTGCCAGAAAAAGGAGCGTATAGCGGAAAGTACGTGCAGGAGAGACCATATCAACTATTCCCTTTTGTAATGCCTTATCCTGAGAGGATAACCTTCTATAATGTTCGCGTCGACAATCTTCAATTGTGGCTTGCCATTATGGTCGACTCTTAGTAACTTTTGCGCGCAAGACCGAAGGAGAAGCCCATGCACAAAAATCTGGCTCAGCTTGAACAGGCTGAAATGGACAAAGTAAACGTTGATCTGGCCGCTGCCGGCGTCGCGTTTAAAGAGCGCTACAATATGCCCGTTGTCGCCGAAGTGGTAGAACGTGAGCAGCCTGCACATCTGCGCGACTGGTTTCGCGAGCGTCTGATTGCCCACCGTCTGGCGTCCGTGTCGTTGTCCCGTTTGCCGTATGAGCCTAAACCCAAATAATTTTTCGGCACGAAGTTACATATCCTTACATATTGCCTGCTACAGTATAAGCGCATTCTTATTCTATGATTTAAGGATGATTGTAGACACTATGAAAAGGAAGTCATTATGTCACGCTGGAAAATCGCTGCTGCACAGTATGAACCGCTAAAAACATCGGTTCGCGAACATATCGCTCATCATCTGAATTTCATCGACGCAGCAGCCCGACAACAGTGCGAGCTGTTGGTGTTTCCCGCCCTCTCCTTACTCGGTTGCATGGATGAATCACATTGCCTGCCTGCGCCGCCGGATATCAGTCTGCTACAACCGCTCTCTCAGGCCGCCCACGCGCACCGCATGACGATCATTGCCGGTCTTCCGGTCGAGCATAACAACCGTTTTGTCAAAGGGATTGCCGTCTTCGCACCGTGGATAACCTCACTGCGCCTGTTTCATCAAAGCCACGGCGCATGCCTTGGTAAGGGCCTGAAAACCATCAGCGTGGTCGATGAGCAACCGGAAGGTGTCGATATGGATCCGGCGTTTTCTCTGTTTACCACCAGTCAAAGCGTCAGTGAGCCGGAATTACTGACCTCCACGTCGCAGTTACAACATTTCTCGCATCAATTCTCGATTGCCGTACTGATGGCCAATGCACGAGGAAGTAGCGCATTATGGGATGAAAACGGGCAATTAATTGTCCGCGCCGACCGCGGTTCGCTGTTATTAACGGGGCAGCGCACAGCGCAGGGTTGGCAAGGTGATATCATTCCATTACGCTAATCGTTTTCGGTCAGGAGTTTTACATGCTGCGCATCATCGATACTGAGACCTGTGGCCTGCAGGGCGGGATTGTAGAGATCGCCTCTGTTGACGTGGTTGACGGTAAAATCGTGAATCCTATGAGCCACCTGGTGCGCCCTGACCGGCCGATCTCGCCGCAGGCCATGGCCATTCATCGTATTACCGAAGCGATGGTGGCGGATAAGCCGTGGATTGAAGAGGTCATCCCCCACTATTACGGCAGCGAATGGTATGTGGCGCACAACGCCAGCTTTGACCGTCGCGTGCTGCCAGACATGCCAGGCGAGTGGATTTGCACCATGAAACTTTCCCGCCGCCTCTGGCCGGGGATTAAGTACAGCAATATGGCGCTCTATAAGTCACGTAAGCTGAACGTGCAAACGCCTGCGGGTCTGCATCACCACCGCGCACTCTATGACTGCTATATCACCGCTGCGCTGCTCATCGATATTATGAATACTTCCGGCTGGACGGCAGAGCAGATGGTCGACATCACCGGGCGGCCGGGGTTACTGACCACCTTCACCTTTGGCAAGTATCGCGGCAAAGCCGTTTCGGATGTCGCGGAGCGCGACCCGGGCTATCTGCGCTGGTTGTTTAACAACCTCGACAGCATGAGCCCGGAGCTGCGTTTAACCCTCAAACACTATCTGGATAACGCCTGAATCGCGCCATTACCGGGCAATGTTCCTTGCGCCAGAGCAATCAGGAAAGCAAATTCCAACGCCACACCTTCCCAGGATTTATAACGGCCTGATTTACCGCCGTGCCCGGAATCCATATCAGTACACAGTAACAGCAGATGGTCATCCGTTTTCAGCTCACGCAGTTTCGCCACCCATTTTGCCGGTTCCCAGTACTGGACCTGCGAATCATGCAGTCCGGTGGTGACCAACAGATGTGGGTATGCCTGCGCCCTGACGTTATCGTACGGACTGTAGCTTTTCATGTAGGCGTAATACTGCGGATCTTTCGGATTCCCCCACTCCTCAAACTCGCCGGTCGTCAGGGGTATCGACTCATCCAGCATCGTCGTCACCACATCCACAAACGGCACCTGGGCAACCACGCCATGAAAACGTTCGGGACGCTCGTTGATCGCCACGCCCATCAGCATTCCTCCCGCGCTACCCCCCATGCCATAGCAGAGTGAGGGCGAGCCGTAGCCCTGGGCAATCAGCGCGTCGCAGGCATCGAGATAATCGTTGAAGGTATTGCGCTTTTTGAGGAACTTACCGTCTTCATACCACTGCTGCCCCAGTTCGCCTCCGCCTCGCACGTGGACGATGGCATAGACGAATCCACGATCCAGCAGGCTTAAACGACTGCTGCTGAAATCGGCATCCATACTGGCGCCGTAGGAGCCGTAGCCGTAAACCAGTAGCGGATTTTGCCCTTTGCGAAAATGTTTCTGATGATAAACCAGCGAGACCGGTACCTCGACGCCATCACGCGCGGTGATCCACAGGTGTTCACTGCGATAGTTGGCGGCGTCAAATCCCGGCACCTCTGTCTGTTTAATGACCCGTCGTTCACCGGTGTTCATGTCCAGTTCAAACAGCGTGTCCGGTGTGGTCATCGAGGAGTAGCCATAGCGCAGGCGCGAGGTTTCCGGTTCCGGGTTATAAGCAAGCCAGGTGACATAAGCCGGATCGTCGAAGGCGATCCCCACCACCTCGCGAGTTTTACGATTGATCTGCCGCAGACTGGTCAAGCCACGCTGGCGTTCTTCCACCACCAGCCAGTCGGTAAAAAGAGTAAACCCTTCCAGCATGATCGCTTCACGGGCCGGGATCAGCGTTTCCCACTGTTTCTCATCGCGCACACGGGTGCGATAAAGACCAAAATTTTTACCCTCGCGGTTCGAACGCAGATAAAACTTATGTTGATAGTGATCGAGGCTGTATTCGTGGTCCTTGCGGCGCGGCAGGAAGATGAACGGTTCAGCATCCGCCAGTTCAGCATCCAGCAGTAAAACCTCGCTGGTTGTCGCGCTTGCCAGATGAATGACGATGTAATGTTGCGACGTCGTTTTGTGCAGGCTGACGTAGAAGGTGTCGTCTTTTTCTTCGTAAATCAGTTCGTCCTGTGTCGACGGGGTGCCGACAGTGTGCCGCCAGACCTGCCAGGGCAGCAGCGTCGTCGCATGTTTACGCACATAGTAGAAGGTCAGCGAGTCATTCGCCCAGACAAACTCAGGATCCACGTTATCCAGCATCTCCGGATACCAGTTGCCGTTTTCCAGATTGCGAAAACGGATCCCGTACTGGCGGCGCGAAAGATAATCTTCCGCCAGCGCCATAATGGTGTTATCCGGCGTTATCGCCAGCCCTCCCAGAGTGTAGAACTCGCTGTGTGCCGCCCGTTTGTTGCCATCAAGCAGCGTTTCCCAGTCATCCCATTCCTCACTCAGCGCGGACTGACGTTGATAAATGGCGTACTCACATCCGGGTTCATAGAGATGGCGATAGCGATACCCGTTCTTCACCCAGGGCGCAGAGGTATCGCGGGGAGGAATACGATCGATAATTTCTTTCAGCACGCGTTCCTGCAATGCCTGTTGCGTGGACATCACCTGATGTCCGTACTGGTTTTCCTGTTTCAGGTACGCCAGCACATCCGGTTGCGAACGGCTGTCGTCCCGCAGCCAGTAGTAATTATCAATGCGAGTGTCGCCATGGAGAGTCATGGCGTGAGGAATGCGATTGGCTTTCGGCAGCATGTCGTTGTTCTTTCGTCTTTATACACCCTCTAAGGGTGGCAAAACTGACGAATGATGCAAGCGAAACATGCCGCCGGAGGTCGTTTGTTAGTCGGGTAGCGCCTGTTTTTGCTGTTGCAGATCCTGCTCGATGCCATCACGAACATCCTGCGGGATCTTCAGCGCATCACCCAGTGCGTTCAGGTAACTGCGCTCCATAAAGTGGTCGATATCAATGGCCGCACAGCTGAGAAAATAGATCTCCAGCGCCTCTTCTTCATTGCGGATCCCCTGCGCCAGGCGCTGCGGATCCAGCGGTTGTTCAATCGCCTGCTCGATGAGCGCACGCCCTTGCGCTTCAACACCTGCTTCACGCAGCTGCTGTTCGATTGCCGCCCGTTCTTTGGCATCGATATGGCCGTCACTTTTCGCGGCGAAGACCAGCGCCAGGATCAGCCGTTCGGTGCGCACATCCAGCGGCGTGCTTTGCGCGCCAAATTGCGGTTCATCCTGATGCGCCGCGCGAACCTTATCCTTGTACTTGTTCCACAGCACGCTTCCTGCCACCGCGCCGCCGCCGACCAACAGTGCGCTGGTGCCGTATTTGCTGAGCAGTTTGCGGGAGGATTTGCTGGCGACCAGTAACCCAGCCAGACCACCCAGCGCGCCGGGTACCAGCAGCTTACTTAATCCCTGTTCACCTGAAGAAGAGGAGGACGATCCGTTTTGCCCGAGAAGAGAGTGTAATTGATTAAGCCAGTTAGCCATTTTATCCCTCAAGTACTGACAATGAATTTTCAAAGCGTACCCGAGGGGATGTCAGGAAATGTCTGCCGGCGCTAAAGATGCGCAAATGTTCGCGCTATTGCGAACGATATTCCGCCGTGCCGGCCTTACAGTCGACCTTCACCTGATAATGAATATCCGCGCTTTTCCCGCGCACGGTCAGCGGCACCGTCCATTTCCCGTCCTGCCCGGTAATCTCTTTCGGATTGACCCAGGCAACCGGGTCAGCTTGCCCTACCCGTTTTTGATCGTCTGCCCAGCGCACCACGCGATTTTGCTGATAATCACGTTTCACACTTGCGGCAATACCTGTCGCATCGAGACCATCGCAATGGGGGAATTTGACGGTTTTGCTGTCAGTCTCTGCCGCCGACACCGACAGACTGGCGCTTAACAACAGCAGGCTGATTAACGCACCTTTTCTTTTCATACTTTTCCTTTACCTGGTAGCACATTGATTCAGGAAAAAGCATGGTACAAAACGTCAGGAGCGCAAGTCAGATTCAGGCCGCCTGCGTATCGTCCCCGGCAGAGGCGTCATTCTCAACCACCTGCGGAGAAGGCAACTTGCCGGTTTTGAGGATGGTGCTCAGCACCTCTTTTTGTTCGGCCAGCCACAGCGACAGCGCTTCACGCTGTTCGTCTTCCAGCGCCAGCGGGGACTGTTCAAGCCAGGTGTCGAGCAGATCCGCCGTATCCAGCATTTTGTCATACGCATCGGCTTCCTTTTTGCTGGTAAATGACATTTTTTCCTCACCTTCCCGAATGACTACGTATTTAACTTCAACCGCCATATTGCAGCCTCTCAATATTACTGTATTTATGTACAGTATATTCTATTTTACCGCTGAAATCAACCTGGCAATAAAGACAGACGCAAACGTTTTCGTATATACTGCGGCCAAATTTGTTGGGGGATATATTCATGACGGTATTAGGCACAGCGCTGCGTCCGGCAGCAACTCGGGTGATGTTATTGGGTTCTGGTGAACTGGGTAAAGAAGTGGCCATCGAGTGCCAGCGTCTCGGCGTGGAAGTGATCGCGGTGGACCGCTATGCCGACGCACCGGCCATGCATGTCGCGCATCGTTCGCACGTCATTAATATGCTGGATAGCGACGCGCTTCGCCGCGTAGTGGAGCTGGAGAAACCGCACTATATCGTGCCGGAGATTGAAGCCATTGCCACAGATATGCTGGTGACGCTGGAACAAGAAGGACTGAACGTCGTGCCCTGCGCACGCGCGACAAAACTCACGATGAACCGTGAAGGTATTCGCCGTCTGGCGGCAGAAGAACTGGCACTGCCCACCTCAACCTTCCGTTTTGCCGACAGTGAAGCCACCTTCCGCGACGCCGTGGCTGAAATTGGTTATCCCTGCATTGTCAAACCGGTGATGAGTTCTTCCGGCAAAGGGCAGAGTTTTATTCGTTCCGAAACGCAGCTGGCGCAAGCCTGGGACTATGCCCAACAGGGCGGTCGCGCAGGTGCCGGTCGGGTCATCGTCGAAGGGGTTGTGAAGTTTGATTTTGAAATCACCCTGCTCACCGTCAGCGCCGTCGATGGCGTCCATTTCTGTGCTCCGGTGGGTCATCGCCAGGAAGATGGCGACTATCGTGAATCCTGGCAGCCGCAGCAGATGAGCGCGCTGGCGCTGGAACGCGCTCAGGACATTGCCCGTAAAGTGGTGCTAGCCCTGGGTGGTCACGGTCTGTTTGGCGTAGAGCTGTTTGTCTGCGGGGATGAGGTCATCTTCAGCGAGGTCTCCCCTCGCCCGCACGATACCGGCATGGTGACGTTGATCTCTCAGGACTTGTCGGAGTTTGCCCTGCACGTACGCGCTTTTCTCGGACTGCCCGTGGGCGCTATTCGTCAGTATGGTCCGGCAGCCTCTGCCGTGATTTTACCGCAACTGACCAGTCAGGACGTGACGTTTGGCAATGTTCAGGCTGCCGTCGGCGCCGGTTTGCAGGTCCGTTTCTTCGGTAAGCCGGAAATCGATGGGACGCGTCGTCTGGGCGTGGCGCTGGCAACGGCTGACAACATTGATGACGCTATTGAACGCGCGAAAAACGCCGCCGCGCAGGTGAAAGTGACAGGGTAACAACAGCAGCCGTAGGCCGAATAAGGCGGTCATGCCGCTATCCGGCAAAGCCCGATGGCGACGCTAAGGCGTCTTATCGGGCCTACGGTTTACACATTGGTAGCTTACTGCTTCGCGCCTTCAACCGCTTCGCGCGCCAGTTTGGTGATGCGATCGTAATCACCGGCTTCCAGCGCGTCATTCGGCACCAGCCAGGAACCGCCGATGCACAGCACGCTTTTCAGTGCCAGGTAATCGCGATAGTTAGCCGGAGAGATGCCGCCAGTCGGGCAGAAACGCACCTGAGAGAACGGACCGGCAATGGCCTGCAGCGCTTTGGTGCCGCCATTCGCTTCCGCCGGGAAGAATTTGAACTCTTTCAGACCGTAGTCCATACCCAGCATCAGTTCAGAAACGGTACTGATGCCCGGGATCAGCGGGATCGTGCCTTCGGTTGCCGCTTTCAGCAGTGGCTCAGTCAGCCCCGGGCTGATAGCGAACTGCGCACCGGCAGCAGTGACCTCTGCCAGCTGCTGCGGATTCAGCACCGTACCCGCACCCACGATGGCTTCCGGAACCTCTTTGGCGATAGCACGGATAGCATCCATCGCGCAGGCGGTACGTAACGTCACTTCCAGTACGCGCACCCCACCCGCAACCAGCGCTTTTGCCATCGGCACAGCGTGTTCCAGTTTATTCACTACGATCACCGGGACAACCGGGCCGGTGGTCAGGATTGCTTCTGCACTTGTTTTCCAGTTTTTCATCTGAGTTTTTCTCTCGCCTGATTACAAAATATGCCTTAAAAATGAATACAGGTTGCGCCCTGTTCTGCGCCGGACAACTGTTCACGCAGCGCGCTGAACATTTCACGCCCCGTACCGATGCGCGATGCGCTCAGATCCGGGATATGCGGCTGGCGAGCGGCAAGCTCCGCCTCATCCACCAGCAGCGTCAATTCACCTGTCTGTCCGTTCACCCGAATAATGTCGCCATCGCGTACTTTTGCCAGCAGTCCGCCATCATAGGCCTCCGGGGTTACATGGATGGCTGAAGGCACTTTACCGGACGCACCGGAAAGTCGACCATCCGTAACCAACGCAATTTTGAAACGACGGTCCAATAATACACCAAGTGGCGGCATGAGTTTATGTAATTCTGGCATTCCGTTCGCTTTTGGTCCCTGATGACGCACAACCACCACGCAGTCGCGGTCAAGCAGACCTGCTTCAAAGGCCGGCAGGACATCATGCTGACTTTCAAAAACAACGGCCGGCGCTTCAATCACCTGGTTCTCGACCGGTACGGCGGACGTTTTCATGACCGCGCGACCGAGGTTACCACTCAGCACCTTAGTGCCGCCATGGTGAGAGAACGGCTGGTTAAAGGAGGCAATCACATTGCTGTCCAGCGATTTGACCGCGCCTTCACGCCAGTCGAGTTCACCATTGTTCAGCCACGGCTCCAGGGTGTAGCGCTTCAGGCCGAAACCGGCCACGGTGTTGACGTCTTCATGCAGCAGACCCGCATTCAGCAGTTCGCGCATCAGGACCGGGACGCCGCCTGCGGCCTGGAAGTGGTTAATATCCGCCGGGCCGTTAGGATAGAGACGCGCCATCAGCGGCACGATGTCGGAGAGATCAGAAAAGTCATCCCAGTTAATCTGGATACCCGCAGCGCGGGCCATCGCCACCAGGTGCATGGTGTGGTTCGTTGAACCGCCGGTCGCCAACAGCGCGACAATCCCGTTCACCACCACTTTCTCATCAATCATTTTGCCGATCGGCATCCATTCGTTGCCGTTACCGGTCAGGCGCGTCACCTGGCGTGCCGCTGCCGCCGTCAGCGCTTCACGCAGCGGAGCATCCGGGTGAACAAACGAAGATCCCGGCAGTTGCATCCCCATGAACTCCACCACCATCTGGTTGGTGTTCGCGGTACCGTAGAACGTACAGGTGCCCGGCGCATGATAGGAGGCGGCTTCAGATTCCAGCAGCGCCATGCGATCAACTTTACCTTCGGCATAGAGCTGACGAATGCGGACTTTCTCTTTGTTCGCCAGGCCGCTCGCCATTGGACCTGACGGCACGAAGATGGAAGGCAGATGACCGAATGACAACGCCGCCATCGCCAGGCCCGGGACGATTTTGTCACAGACGCCGAGGAACAGCGCGCCGTCGAACATGTTGTGAGAGAGTCCTACCGCAGCGGACATCGCAATCACTTCGCGACTCAGCAGCGAAAGCTCCATACCGTCCTGCCCCTGCGTCACGCCGTCGCACATTGCCGGAACGCCGCCCGCAACCTGCCCGACCGCATTGGCTTGATGCAGCGCTTTGCGAATGATATCCGGGTAATGTTCGTAGGGTTGATGGGCGGAGAGCATGTCGTTGTAGGAGGTGATGATCGCGATATTGTTACGCAACATGCTTTTCAGAGAGGCTTTATCGTCTGGCTGGCAGGCCGCGAATCCGTGCGCCAGATTCCCGCATGCCAGTTGTGAGCGGTGAACGGTCGAGGATTTAGCCTGTTCTATACGAGCGAGGTAGGCAGAACGGGTCTCACGGGAACGTTCAACAATACGCTGTGTTACGCGTAACAATTTTGGATTCATAGAGGCTCCTGAAATTTATCTGTCAGAGCTACAGGTTTGGCAAGTTCATTTACTATGGTTAAAAACACAGGAAACGCTTGTTCACCGGAGCTCAGGGGCAAAATCGTTTCAGGCAGTGTAATAAAAAAAGCCTCGCGGGTGAATCCACACGAGGCTTAAAAGTGCAAAAATTGCTCAACAATCTGTGTTAGATCATGTTACCGGTAAAATAACACGGAAGAGTTAGACGCTTTTTTACTCGAATTCGTTCCAGGAACGACCGTCACGGGTGATCATCGCCACAGAGGCCACCGGTCCCCAGGTCCCGGCCTGATACGGTTTCGGCGCATCATTGTCCATCGCCCACGCTTCGGTAATGGAGTCGACCCACTTCCACGCCTCTTCAACCTCATCACGACGCACAAACAGCGCCTGAATACCGCGCATGGTTTCCAGCAGCAGACGCTCGTAAGCATCCGCCAGATGCGTTTGATTGAAGGTCTCGGAGTAGCTCAGATCCAGCTTGGTGATTTGCAGGTTATGCTTGTGGTCAAGACCCGGAACTTTGTTCAGGACCTGAATATCCACGCCTTCATCCGGCTGCAGACGAATGGTCAGCTTGTTCTGCGGCAGATCCTGCCAGGACTCTTTAAACAGGTTCAGTTCAGGCGTTTTGAAGTAAACCACAACCTCAGAGCATTTCGTCGGCAGACGCTTACCGGTGCGCAGGTAGAACGGCACGCCTGCCCAGCGCCAGTTATCGATGTCCACGCGGATCGCCACAAACGTTTCGGTGTTACTGCTCTTGTTCGCGCCCTCTTCTTCCAGATAGCCCGGGACTTTTTTGCCCTGAGCGAAGCCGGTGGTGTACTGACCGCGAACGGTTTTTTCACGCACATTTGAGCGATCGATACGGCGCAGCGACTTCAGCACCTTCACTTTTTCGTCACGGATGGCGTCAGCGGTCAGATCCGACGGCGGCGACATCGCAATCATGCACAGAATTTGCAGCAGGTGGTTCTGGATCATGTCGCGCATCTGACCGGCCTGGTCGAAATAACCCCAACGCCCTTCAATGCCCACCTCTTCTGCCACGGTGATTTCCACATGATCGATCGTGCGATTATCCCAGTTATTCACAAACAGGGAGTTGGCAAAACGCAGCGCCAGCAGGTTCAGAACGGTCTCTTTCCCCAGATAGTGGTCGATACGGTAAACCTGGCACTCTTCAAAATACTCGCCAACCTGATCGTTGATCTCGCGGGATGTCGCCAGTGAAGTACCCAGCGGTTTTTCCATCACCACGCGCGCCGGTTTGGCATTCAGTTTCGCTTCGCCCAGTCCCTTACAGATTGCGCCAAACGTGCTTGGCGGCATAGCGAAGTAGTTGATCGTGGTGCGGTTTTTCTGATCGAGCATCTTCCCCAGACGGGTAAATGCCGCGGTGTCGTTCACATCCAGATTGCAGAAATCCAGGCGAGCGCTCAGGGTGTCCCACAATCCTTCATCAATCTTCTCTTTCATGAAGGTTTCGAGCGCTTCGCGCACCACCATCGTATAGGCATCTTTATCCCAGTCGGCACGGCCTACCCCAATAATGCGGGTATCCGGGTTGAGCTGACCGGCTTTTTCAAGTTGATACAGGGAAGGCAGCAATTTACGACGCGCAAGGTCGCCTTTCGCGCCGAAAATGACCAGGTCACATGCCTGGGCTGTTTGCGTTACCGCCATGTCATTCTCCTTAGTTAGCTATCCTGGTACTTTGCCAGGCTTTACTTGTAATTTTATTACAGTGCACTGTACTGCTTTTACGTGATTCCGGAAACCGTAAACGCTTAACCCCCCGTGCGGTTGGCGCTTAACGGCGCAAAATGGTCAAAATCGTCGTCGGTTTGCGACGCATAACGTTGAGTCAAAACACGATGTTGATCATGTTATGAAAAAAAACAACAACTCTTCTGACCATTTTGCCCCCTTCTCTGATTTGCAGGGGTACTATCTACCAAAATTGCCTCTCGATTTCTGGTATCACTGAAATCGTTATTTCCTTGAGTCTACATCATGAATATGCTGGAAAAGATCCAGTCTCAACTGGAACATTTGAGCAAATCTGAACGCAAAGTCGCCGATGTCATCCTCGCCTCACCCGAGCGGACCATCCATTGCAGCATTGCCACGCTTGCGCAGGAAGCCAACGTCAGTGAACCGACGGTGAACCGTTTTTGTCGCAGCATGGAAACCCGGGGCTTCCCTGATTTTAAACTGCATCTGGCACAAAGTCTGGCAAATGGTACCCCTTATGTTAATCGTAATGTGGATGAAGATGACAGTGTCGAGTCCTATACGGGCAAGATTTTCGAATCAGCGATGGCCAGTCTTGACCACGTTCGCCAGTCGCTGGACAAATCGGCGATCAACCGCGCGGTGGATCTCCTGACGCAGGCCAAGAAAATTGCTTTCTTTGGTCTGGGGTCGTCCGCCGCCGTCGCCCATGACGCCATGAACAAGTTTTTCCGTTTCAACGTTCCGGTTGTCTACTCCGACGACGTCGTTTTGCAACGGATGAGCTGTATGAATTGTAGTGACGATGACGTGGTCGTGCTGATTTCGCATACTGGTCGCACCAAGAGTCTGGTCGAACTGGCGCAGCTTGCGCGTGAAAACGATGCCATGGTGATCGCATTAACCTCCGCCGATACGCCGCTGGCGCGTGAAGCCACGCTGGCAATTACGCTCGATGTGCCGGAAGATACTGACATTTATATGCCCATGGTCTCTCGACTTGCGCAGTTGACCGTGATAGATGTGCTGGCTACGGGATTTACTTTGCGCCGTGGGGCAAAATTCAGAGATAACTTGAAGCGTGTCAAAGAAGCGCTCAAGGAATCGCGTTTTGATAAAGAACTGCTCATCAAGAGTAATGACCGCTAATAGCAATAATAAGTACGACTTAAATTCGTCATCCGGTTTTGTTCGCTATGCTATGTAGACCCTAAGTAATTCGAGTTGCACAAAGGCGGCAACGCAGCGAATCCTCCGGAGCTTACTGAAGTAAGTGGCTGGGGTGAGCAAGGAAGCCAACACACAGGCAACCTGAAGTATGACGGGTGTAAGTTTTTTCAGAACTGCCGGATCAATTTTCACGCAACACCTAGTTGTTTCAGTCAACGGAGTATTACATGTCCAGAAGGCTTCGCAGAACCAAAATCGTTACGACATTAGGCCCGGCTACCGACCGCGATAACAATCTTGAGAAGATTATCGCCGCTGGTGCTAACGTCGTGCGGATGAATTTCTCTCACGGTTCGCCAGAAGATCATAAAATGCGCGCGGATAAAGTTCGTGAGATCGCTGCCAGATTGGGACGCCACGTAGGCATTCTGGGTGACCTCCAGGGGCCAAAAATTCGCGTCTCGACCTTTAAAGAAGGCAAAGTATTCCTCAACATCGGTGACAAATTTCTTCTGGATGCCAACTTGGGTAAAGGTGAAGGCGACAAAGAAAAAGTCGGCATTGACTACAAAGGTCTGCCGGCAGACGTGGTACCTGGCGACATTTTGCTGCTCGACGATGGTCGCGTGCAGTTAAAAGTGCTGGAAGTTCAGGGCATGAAAGTGTTCACGGAAGTGACCGTGGGCGGCCCGCTCTCCAACAACAAAGGCATCAACAAACTGGGTGGCGGTCTCTCCGCTGAAGCCCTGACCGAAAAAGACAAAGCCGATATCGTGACCGCCGCTCAGATTGGCGTTGATTACCTGGCTGTCTCCTTCCCGCGTTGCGGCGAAGACCTGAACTACGCTCGTCGCCTGGCGCGTGATGCGGGCTGTGATGCCAAGATTGTGGCCAAAGTCGAACGTGCCGAAGCGGTTTGCGATCAGAATGCGATGGATGACATCATTCTGGCCTCTGACGTGGTGATGGTCGCTCGTGGCGACCTCGGCGTTGAGATTGGCGATCCGGAACTGGTCGGCATCCAGAAGACGTTGATTCGTCGCGCACGTAAGTTGAACCGCGCGGTGATTACCGCGACCCAGATGATGGAGTCGATGATCACCAACCCAATGCCAACCCGTGCGGAAGTGATGGACGTCGCGAACGCCGTGCTGGATGGTACCGATGCGGTCATGCTGTCAGCCGAAACGGCGGCAGGCCAGTACCCGGCGGAAACCGTCGCGGCGATGGCGCGCGTCTGCCTGGGTGCAGAAAAAATCCCCAGCATCAATGTCTCTAAACACCGTCTGGACGTACAGTTCGACAATGTTGAAGAAGCGATTGCGATGTCCGCCATGTACGCGGCAAACCACCTGAAAGGGGTGACCGCGATCATTACCATGACGGAATCCGGTCGTACCGCGCTGATGACCTCGCGCATCAGCTCCGGGCTGCCGATTTTCGCCATGTCCCGACATGAGCGTACGCTGAACCTGACGTCGCTGTACCGCGGCGTCACGCCGGTACATTTCGACAGCGCGGCAGAAGGCGTTGTCGCAGCAAGCGAAGCGGTGAATCTGCTGCGTGATAAAGGCTACCTGGTGTCCGGCGATCTGGTGATCGTGACGCAGGGCGACGTGATGAGCACCATTGGCTCAACCAATACCACGCGTATTCTGACCGTCGAGTAATCGACTGCTGGTATAAAAAGGCCTCTCATGTGAGAGGCCTTTTTTTATTTGAGGGGGTAGAGATCTTTGCGCTTATATGGCTGGATCTCGCCCGGTTTGCGGGTCTTCAGCAATTTCAGAATCCAGGTATATTGCTCGGGATGCGGACCAACAAAAATTTCCACCTCTTCGTTCATTCGACGGGCGATGGTGTTGTCATCTGCGGTCAGTAGATCGTCCATTGGCGGGCGCACCTGAATCGTCAGTCGGTGGGTATCGCCGTTATAGACCGGGAACAGCGGGATGACGCGCGCCCGACACACTTTCATCAGTCGTCCAATGGCTGGCAGCGTCGCTTTATAGGTGGCAAAGAAATCGACAAATTCACTGTGTTCAGGGCCATGATCCTGATCGGGCAGATAATATCCCCAGTAGCCCTGACGAACAGACTGAATGAACGGCTTGATGCCGTCATTACGCGCATGCAGGCGACCGCCAAAGCGGCGACGAACCGTGTTCCAGACGTAATCAAACACCGGGTTTCCCTGATTATGGAACATCGCCGCCATCTTCTGGCCCTGAGACGCCATTAGCATCGCCGGAATATCCACGCCCCAGCCATGCGGCACCAGGAAGATCACCTTTTCATTGTTACGGCGCATCTCCTCGATGATCTCAAGCCCTTCCCAGTCAACGCGCGACTGAATTTTCTCCGGACCGCGAATCGCCAGTTCCGCCATCATCACCATGGCCTGTGGCGCGGTTGAAAACATCTCATCGACAATAGCTTCGCGCTCAGCTTCGCTACGTTCCGGAAAGCACAATGACAGGTTAATCAGCGCCCGACGACGCGAGCTTTTGCCCAGACGTCCGGCAAAACGGCCCACTTTCGCCAGCAGCGGGTCGCGAAAGGACGCAGGCGTTAAGGCGATACCCGCCATCGCCGCGACGCCCAGCCATGCGCCCCAGTAGCGCGGATGGCGAAAGGATTTCTCAAACTCAGGGATGTACTCACTATTATTTTTTTTTGTTTCCATGCTTATCCAGTGCCTGATGACGCGAAAAGTAAATCTGATGATAGTGTAGCGGCGCACCCTGCCGCGCACAAAATAAAAAAGCCGGCACACGCGCTGCGTACCGGCTTTGAGGTCATGAATGATTAGTCGAAGCGTAGCTGCGGCAGAACCTCTTTGACCTGCGCCAGGTAATCGGTACGATCTTTACCGGTCAGACCTTCGGTACGCGGCAGTTTCGCCGTCAGCGGGTTAACCGCCTGCTGGTTGATCCAGACTTCATAGTGCAGATGCGGGCCGGTAGAACGTCCTGTGTTACCGGAGAGTGCGATACGATCGCCACGTTTAACCTTTTGTCCTGGTTTAACCAGCAGCTTACGCAAGTGCATATAGCGCGTGGTATAGGTACGACCGTGACGCACCGCCACATAATAGCCAGCCGCTCCACTGCGCTTCGCCACGACGACTTCACCGTCACCCACGGACAGCACCGGCGTCCCCTGCGGCATCGCGAAGTCCACACCTCTGTGCGGTGCGACTCGCCCGGTAACCGGGTTAGTTCGACGCGGGTTGAAGTTAGACGAAATGCGGAACTGTTTTGCCGTCGGGAAACGCAGGAAGCCTTTCGCCAGCCCGGTACCGTTGCGGTCGTAGAACTTACCGTCTTCGGCACGGATAGCGTAATAATCTTTACCTTCTGAACGCAAACGCACGCCCAACAACTGGCTCTGCTCACGCTTGCCGTCCAGCATTTCACGAGACATCAGCACAGAGAACTCATCGCCTTTTTTCAGTTTGCGGAAGTCCATCTGCCACTGCATCGCTTTGATCACCGCGCTAATTTCCGCGCTGGTCAGCCCGGCAGTTTTCGCACTGGCGACGAAGCTGTTGCCAACGGTGCCTTTCATCAGGCTGTTTACCCAGTCGCCCTGCTGCGTTTCGGCGCTCATCTTAAAGCCATTCGCCGCAGTACGATCATAGGTACGGGTTTCGCGACGCGACATTTCCCACGTCAGACGCTGTAAATCGCCGTCCGCGGTCAGCGTCCAGGAGAGCTGTTGACCAATCTTCAGATTACGCAGCTCTTTATCGGACGCAGCAAGCTGAGTGATATCCCCCATATCAATGCCGTACTGATTCAGAATGCTGCTGAGGGTATCGCCCGTCGAAACGACATATTCATGGACGCCCGCTTCTCCTGAGGTTTTGTCGTCCAGCTCATCCTGAGGAATGGCTTCATCTTCCTGTGCCGCCTGATCGATAGGCTCGCTGGCCTCCGGGAGCAGTGAACGAATTTCGCTCTTCTCCAGTTCGATCGTTTTAACAATGGGGGTAGATTCCGGGTGATAAACGTAAGGCCGCCAGACAGCGACGGCCAGTGTCAGAACAGTAAGCGACCCCAGCATAACGCGATGGGGTCTGGGCAGATTATTAAATGCCAGGGCGACAGAGCGGGCTATCTGTTGCACGTATTCACTTCCTCATTAATCTCCTTTCAGGCAGCTCGCATACTGGTTCGCTAGTTGGTTCAAGAACGCTGAATAGCTCGTTTTACCCAGTTTGATGTTTGTCCCGAGGGGATCCAACGTTCCCATTCGAACGGATGTCCCTCTCGCAACGGCTTCAACGACCGCTGGCCTGAACTGTGGCTCAGCAAAAACGCAGGTTGCTTTTTGCTCAACCAACTGTGTTCTTATTTCATGTAAACGCTGCGCACCAGGTTGTATCTCAGGGTTGACGGTGAAGTGACCCAATGGAGTGAGTCCGTAGTGTTTTTCGTAATAGCCGTAGGCGTCATGAAAAACGAAATACCCTTTGCCCTTGAGCGGTGCGAGCTCGTTACCGACCTGCTTATCGGTTGCGGCTAATTGTGCCTCAAAATCCTTCAGGTTGGCGTCAAGTTTGGCTCGACTTTGCGGCATAAGTTCCACTAATTTTTCATGGATTGCAACCGCTGAGGCCCGCGCTATCTCTGGGGAGAGCCAAAGATGCATGTTGTAATCACCATGATGGTGATGTGCGTCACCTTTTTCGCCGTGATCATGATCGTGGTCGTGCTCATCATCATCATCGTCAGCCCCTTTCATGAGCAACGGTTTCACGTCTTTGAGCTGCGCAATCGTTACCTGTTTAGCGGCGGGAATGTTGCTGACGGACTTTTCCATGAACGCTTCCATCTCAGGCCCAATCCAGACAACTAAGTCCGCGCCCTGTAAGCGTTTTACGTCAGATGGACGTAGTGAATAATCATGCTCGGATGCTCCATCCGGAAGTAAGACTTGTGTCTGCGTGACGCCATCAGCGATGGCAGAAGCAATGAACCCTAATGGCTTGAGAGAAGCGACAACGGCGGCATTTGCCGCCTGTGTTGCACTGCCCCAAAGAGCGGCGGATAATGCAGCGAAAAGAAGCGTATTTTTATGTAACATAATGCGACCAATCATCGTAATGAATGTGAGAAATGTGATATTATAACATTCTATAACTTCTGCAAGACTAAAATTGACATGACGACTTTGGTTTCACTGGAAAATGTCTCGGTCTCCTTCGGCCAGCGCCGCGTCCTTTCTGACGTTTCGCTTGAACTGAGACCCGGAAAAATTTTAACGCTGCTCGGCCCAAATGGCGCCGGGAAGTCAACGCTGGTTCGCGTCGTTCTCGGACTGGTCGCACCGGATGAAGGCGTGATCACGCGTAACGGTAAGCTGCGAATTGGCTACGTTCCGCAGAAATTGTATCTCGATACCACTCTGCCGCTTACCGTCAGTCGTTTCTTACGCCTGCGCCCCGGCACAAAGAAAGATGACATCCTGCCAGCCCTGAAACGCGTGCAGGCCGGGCATCTGATTGATGCGCCGATGCAAAAGCTCTCCGGTGGCGAGACGCAGCGCGTCCTGTTAGCGCGCGCGCTTCTCAATCAGCCGCAGCTTCTGGTGCTTGACGAACCCACTCAGGGCGTAGATGTCAACGGCCAGGTCGCGCTGTACGACCTTATCGATCAGTTACGTCGTGAGCTGGACTGCGCCGTGCTGATGGTGTCCCACGATCTGCATCTGGTGATGGCAAAAACTGACGAAGTGTTGTGTCTGAATCATCACATTTGCTGTTCAGGTACGCCTGAAATCGTTTCCATGCACCCGGAATTTATCTCGATGTTCGGCCCTCGCGGCGCGGAGCAACTGGGAATTTACCGTCATCATCATAATCATCGCCACGACCTGCAGGGTCGTATTGTGCTGCGCCGGGGAAATGGTCAATCATGATTGAATTATTACTGCCTGGCTGGTTAGCCGGGATCATGCTGGCCTGCGCGGCGGGTCCATTGGGTTCATTCGTCGTCTGGCGTCGGATGTCCTATTTTGGTGATACGCTGGCGCATGCGTCGCTGCTCGGCGTCGCCTTTGGCCTGTTGTTGGATGTGAACCCTTTCTATGCGGTCATTGCTGTGACGCTGATGCTGGCGGCAGGCCTGGTCTGGCTGGAGAAGCGCCCTCACCTTGCCATCGATACGCTGCTTGGCATTATGGCGCACAGCGCGCTGTCCCTGGGCCTGGTCGTGGTCAGCCTGATGTCGAATATTCGCGTGGATCTGATGGCCTACCTGTTTGGCGATCTGCTGGCGGTTACGCCGGACGATTTGATCTCTATCGCCATTGGCGTGGTGATCGTACTGGCGATCCTCTTCTGGCAATGGCGTAACCTGCTGTCGATGACCATCAGCCCCGATCTGGCGTTTGTTGACGGGGTGAAACTGCAGCGCGTGAAGCTGCTGTTGATGCTGGTCACTGCCTTAACCATTGGTGTGGCGATGAAGTTCGTCGGGGCGCTGATCATAACCTCGTTGCTGATTATCCCGGCGGCGACGGCGCGTCGCTTTGCTCGCACGCCGGAACAGATGGCTGGCGTTGCGGTAGGGATTGGCATGATAGCGGTTACAGGCGGGCTGACCTTCTCGGCCTTCTACGATACCCCTGCGGGTCCCTCAGTGGTGCTGTGCGCCGCGCTGCTGTTTATTCTGAGCATGTCGAAGAAAACAGCGGCCTGATTTTCCCGGTGGCGCTGAGCTTACCGTGCCTACAACATCGAGTAGGCGTGATAAGCGCAGCGCCCTCAGACATCAAGGCATTTCCGGCGGCGTAATGCCAAAGTGGTTCCAGGCGCGCACTGTCGCCATTCTTCCGCGCGGCGTGCGCTGCAAAAAGCCTTGCTGAATCAGATACGGCTCCAGCACATCTTCAATGGTTTCACGCTCTTCACCGATGGCTGCCGCCAGGTTATCCAGCCCGACCGGCCCGCCAAAGAATTTGTCGATTACCGCCAGCAGCAGCTTGCGATCCATGTAATCAAACCCTTCAGCATCAACGTTCAGCATATCCAGCGCCTGTGCGGCAATCTCGGCGGAAATGGTGCCATCATGCTTCACTTCTGCAAAATCCCGCACGCGTCTGAGCAGACGGTTGGCGATACGCGGCGTCCCCCGTGCGCGACGCGCGACTTCCAGCGCCCCTTCGTCGCTCATCTCCAGCCCCATAAAGCGCGCGCTGCGCCCTACGATATGCTGGAGATCCGGCACCTGATAAAACTCCAGACGCTGCACAATGCCAAAGCGATCGCGCAATGGAGAGGTCAGTGAACCCGCGCGGGTCGTTGCGCCAATCAGGGTAAACGGCGGCAGATCGATTTTAATCGAGCGCGCCGCCGGTCCTTCGCCGATCATAATATCCAGCTGATAATCTTCCATCGCCGGATAGAGCACCTCTTCCACCACCGGCGACAGTCGATGGATCTCATCGATAAACAGTACGTCGTGCGGCTCAAGGTTGGTCAGCATCGCGGCCAGATCGCCCGCTTTTTCCAGCACCGGGCCGGAGGTGGTGCGCAGATTGACGCCCATTTCATTGGCGACAATGTTGGCAAGCGTGGTTTTCCCCAGTCCGGGAGGACCAAAAATCAGCAGGTGGTCGAGCGCATCACCCCGCAGTTTTGCCGCCTGGATGAAAATCTCCATCTGCGAGCGCACCTGCGGTTGACCGATATACTCTTCGAGTAATTTCGGGCGAATAGCGCGATCGGCGACCTCTTCTGTGAGAGTGGCACCTGCCGAAATCAGGCGATCTGCTTCTATCATCCTTTACCTCATAACGCGGCGCGCAGGGCTTCGCGGATCAGTGTTTCACTGCTGGCATCCGGGCGAGCGATTTTGCTCACCATGCGGCTGGCTTCCTGTGGTTTATAGCCCAGCGCCACCAGCGCCGCAACCGCTTCCTGTTCGGCATCGTCCGTCGCCGGGCTCGCTGGCGAGGTCAGTACCAGATCGGCGGCTGGCGTAAAGAGATCGCCATGCAGGCCTTTGAAACGGTCCTTCATTTCGACAATCAGTCGTTCGGCCGTTTTTTTGCCGATCCCCGGCAGCTTGACCAGCGCGCCCAGTTCTTCGCGTTCGACAGCGTTGACGAACTGCTGCGCGGACATCCCGGACAGGATCGCCAGCGCCAGTTTAGGGCCGACGCCGTTGGTTTTGATCAGTTCTTTAAACAACGTGCGCTCTTGCTTATTGTTAAAGCCGTACAGCAGTTGTGCGTCTTCGCGAACCACGAAGTGGGTAAAGACAACGGCTTCTTTTCCGGATTCCGGGAGCTCATAAAAACAGGTCATTGGCATATGCACTTCATAGCCGACGCCGCCCACTTCGAGTAACACCAGCGGGGGTTGTTTTTCCAGAATGATGCCTCTGAGTCTGCCTATCACGTTACGCTCCTGCGTTGGGCCGAAAGTAAAGCCGTATCATAAAAAAAGGCTGGATAGATATCCAGCCTCATTTGTCATTATCGCAAGCGACCTCGGGCAAGATTGAGGCGCGATTCGCTCATTTGCATCGCATTCTGACTGACGTGGCAGTGTGTAATGGCGATGGCCAGCGCATCTGCCGCATCCGCCTGCGGATTCGCTGGCAGTTTCAGCAAGGTTCGCACCATGTGCTGCACCTGACTTTTCTCTGCGCTACCAATGCCAACCACCGTCTGCTTGACCTGACGTGCCGCGTACTCAAATACTGGCAGTTCCTGGTTGACTGCCGCCACAATCGCCACCCCGCGCGCCTGCCCCAGTTTGAGCGCAGAATCGGCGTTCTTCGCCATAAACACCTGCTCGATGGCAAAGTAGTCGGGCTGAAACTGGGTGATGATTTCCGTCACGCCGGCATAAATCAGCTTAAGGCGCGACGGAAGATCGTCGACTTTGGTACGAATGCAGCCGCTGCCGAGATACGTCAGTTGTCTGCCGACCTGACGTATCACGCCGTAACCGGTAATGCGGGAGCCCGGATCAATACCGAGAATGATGGACATCACGCGCCTCCGGTTGTAACGGGATTAAGCCACATCATTCTAATGTAGCGGCAACCTCATCAGAGATTTCACCGTTGTGATAAACTTCCTGCACGTCGTCACAGTCTTCCAGCATGTCGATCAGACGCATCAGTTTTGGTGCGGTTTCCGCATCCATCTCCGCTTTGGTCGACGGGATCATAGAGACTTCAGAACTGTCGGCTTTCAGACCGGCGGCTTCCAGTGCATCACGCACTTTGCCCATCTCTTCCCATGCCGTGTAGACGTCAATCGCGCCATCATCGAAGGTCACAACATCTTCCGCGCCCGCTTCCAGCGCCGCTTCCATGATCACGTCTTCATCCCCTTTTTCGAAAGAGATGACGCCTTTTTTGCTGAACAGGTAGGAAACAGAACCATCCGTGCCCAGGTTACCCCCGGTCTTGCTGAAGGCGTGACGCACTTCGGCAACGGTGCGGTTACGGTTGTCAGACAGACATTCAATCATCACCGCAGTGCCGCCAGGACCGTAACCTTCATAGATGATGGTTTCCATGTTCGCATCATCATCACCGCCCACGCCGCGGGCGATTGCACGGTTCAGCGTGTCACGGGTCATGTTGTTAGCCAGCGCTTTATCGACAGCCGCACGCAGACGCGGGTTCGCATCCGGATCGCCGCCGCCCAGTTTGGCCGCGGTCACCAGCTCACGAATAATCTTGGTGAAGATTTTGCCGCGCTTCGCATCCTGCGCCGCTTTACGGTGTCTGGTGTTGGCCCATTTACTATGACCTGCCATAAATATTTCCTCAAAAAAGCACGCCCTCTCAGGCGATGTTAATCACAAATTCTTCAATCGCCTGCCGGTTGCTCCATGACTTGGTGAGCGCCGCCGCAGCTGGCGCATCAAGCCACTGGTAGGCCAGATGTTCACTAAAAACGATCTGACGTTCTTGCGGCAGCGCAAGGCAGAACCAGGATTCTGTATTGCGCAGCACACCCGGTGCATAGCGATGACGTAAATGAGAAAAAATCTCAAACTCCACCGTGCGCTGACAGTCAATTAAGGTCAGTTGCTCAGCTGCAACGTCAATGGCGACCTCTTCCTTTACTTCGCGCATGGCGGCCTGCGACGCGGTCTCCCCCTCTTCCACACTGCCGGTAACCGACTGCCAGAATTCAGGATCGTCGCGTCGCTGTAACATCAGCACCCGTTTCGTGTCCTGGGCATAAATGACAACTAAGACAGAAACGGGACGCTTATACACTTTATCCTTCACGCTATCTCTTTGTTGGCTGCCTTCGCTCATCCCATTCACATAGTTATCTATGCTCATGGGAATTCACTCAGTTGCCGCCGCGATGTAGCGCAAATGATTTCGTGTATATAAGCCATATCAGTTTTTCTCTTCCTTTTTCACCACGTCGATACCCAGTTCAGCCAACGCTGCTGGATTAGCGACGCTCGGCGCTTCGGTCATCAGACACGCCGCTGCGGTGGTTTTCGGGAAGGCGATAACGTCACGAATATTGTCGGTGCCGGTCAGCAGCATGGTCAAACGGTCAAGACCAAATGCCAGGCCCGCGTGCGGCGGCGTACCGTATTTCAGCGCGTCGAGCAGGAAGCCAAACTTCTCACGCTGTTCCTGTTCATTGATGCCCAGAATGCCAAACACGGTCTGCTGCATTTCGCCGCTGTGAATACGCACAGAACCACCACCGACTTCGTAGCCGTTGATAACCATGTCGTAGGCATTCGCCACCGCGTCTTCCGGTGCCGCTTTCAGTTCTGCAGCCGTCATGTCTTTCGGTGAGGTGAACGGGTGATGCATCGCGGTCAGGCCACCTTCGCCGTCATCTTCAAACATCGGGAAGTCGATGACCCACAGCGGCGCCCATTTCGTTTCGTCAGTCAGCCCCAGGTCTTTACCCAGTTTCAGACGCAGCGCGCCCAGCGCGTCGGCAACCACTTTCTTGTTGTCCGCGCCGAAGAAAATCATATCGCCGTCTTGCGCGCCTGTGCGCTCAAGGATCGCTTCCACGATTTCCGCGTTGAGGAATTTCGCCACTGGGCTGTTGATGCCTTCCAGACCTTTCGCCCGTTCGGTGACTTTGATATAAGCCAGACCTTTCGCGCCGTAGATCTTAATAAAGTTACCGTAGTCGTCGATCTGCTTACGGCTTAAGCTCGCACCGCCCGGTACGCGCAGTGCAGCAATGCGACCTTTCGGATCGTTCGCCGGGCCAGAGAACACGGCAAACTCAACGGCCTTCAGCAGGTCGGCAACGTCCACCAGTTCCATCGGGTTACGCAGATCCGGCTTGTCAGAACCGTAACGACGTTCGGCTTCGGCAAAGGTCATGACCGGGAAATCACCTAGTTCCATGCCTTTCACATCATTCCACAGGCTACGCACCAGCGCTTCCATCACCTCACGCACCTGTTCGGCGGTCATGAAGGAGGTTTCCACATCGATCTGGGTGAATTCTGGCTGACGGTCAGCACGCAGGTCTTCGTCGCGGAAGCATTTGACGATCTGGTAGTAACGGTCAAAACCGGACATCATCAGTAGCTGCTTGAACAGCTGCGGTGACTGCGGCAGCGCGTAAAATTTGCCTTTGTGTACACGCGAAGGAACCAGATAGTCACGCGCACCTTCCGGCGTGGCTTTGGTCAGCATCGGGGTTTCGATATCAAGGAAACCATGATCGTCCATAAAGCGACGTACCAGGCTTGTGATCTTCGCGCGGGTTTTCAAGCGCTGAGCCATTTCCGGGCGACGCAGATCCAGATAGCGGTACTTCAGACGCGCTTCTTCGGTGTTCACGTGGTTAGAGTCAAGCGGCAGTGATTCTGCACGGTTGATGATCGTCAGCGAAGAGGCCAGCACTTCAATTTCGCCAGTTGCCATTTCACCGTTGACGTTTTTCTCGTCACGCGCACGCACGGTGCCCGTTACCTGGATGCAGAACTCATTACGCAGTTCAGAGGCCAGCTTTAACGCGTCCGCACGATCCGGATCGAAAAACACCTGCACGATACCTTCGCGATCGCGCATGTCGATGAAGATCAGACTACCAAGATCACGACGACGGTTGACCCAACCACACAGAGTCACCTGCTGCCCCACGTGGGACAAACGGAGCTGTCCGCAATATTCTGTACGCATGAGATATCCCTTAATTAGCCGCAGGCGGATTGTCGCCTGCCTCGCAGGCCACGATGTCGCAGCTTTAACTGTATGTCACAACTGAATGAAAAAGGCGGCTATTATACTGGAAATTCGACCGCACGATAAGAGCCTATCCCAGTAGGCTATCTTTTTTGCCATTTTGCCCCTGGGCAGTGCTCACAATCCTCACGTACTCTTGTACGCTGCGGTTGTTCCACGCTGTCCGCGGGCAAACTGGCGGCAACAATTACGCTTACTGGGAGAGACGCTACGTCCGGTACTGACTGTACGCCTGTTTCCTGGACGGGCATTGCGTATTCTCACAAAAAATAACAAAAATTGTCGCTCCTTACACACCCAATCGCGATTAAGGTGTAACGGAATTTTGATTTTTGACGGGAGTTATCATGTTACAACTGAACGCTAAAACGACAGCCCTGGTTATTATTGACCTGCAGGAAGGGATCCTGCCCTTCGCCGGCGGCCCTCATTCGGCCAATGACGTGGTGGCGCGCGCCGCCCGGCTGGCACAGACGTTTCGTGCTAACGGCTCCCCGGTGGTGATGGTCCGCGTGGGCTGGTCTGATGATTACGCCGAAGCGCTCAAACAACCCGTTGACGCCCAGGCGCCGGCCAAAGCGCTGCCGGAAAACTGGTGGTCATATCCGCAAGCGCTGGGTAAAGCCGACAGCGATCTGGAAGTCACCAAACGCCAGTGGGGCGCATTCTATGGCACGGATCTCGAGCTTCAGTTGCGCCGTCGCGGTATCGATACCATCGTGCTGTGCGGGATTTCGACCAACATCGGCGTCGAGTCCACCGCACGTAACGCCTGGGAACTGGGGTTTAGCCTGGTGATTGCCGAAGACGCCTGTAGCGCCGCCAGCGCCGACCAGCATCAGAACAGCCTGACGCACATCTTCCCTCGTATTGCACGTGTGCGCAGCACAGAAGAGATCGTCAACGCCTTATGATCTACATAGGTCTGCCGCAATGGTCGCACCCGAAGTGGGTGCGTCTTGGCATCACCGGTCTTGAAGAGTATGCCCGCCACTTTAACTGTGTGGAAGGCAACACCACGCTGTACGCGTTGCCAAAAGCGGAGATTGTGGCGCGCTGGTACACACAAACGACGGATGCGTTTCGTTTCTGTTTTAAATTTCCGGCGACCATTTCCCATCAGGCAGCCCTGCGCAATTGCGATGATCTGCTCCATGAATTCCTGACCCGGATGTCGCCGCTGGAAAGTCGCATCGGCCAGTACTGGCTGCAATTGCCCGCCACCTTTGGCCCACGCGATCTCCCTGCTCTCTGGCATTTTCTTGATGCCTTACCACAGACGTTTACCTACGGCGTCGAAGTCCGCCACCCTGAGTTTTTCGCTAAAGGTGACGCTGAACAGCAGCTCAATAGCGGATTGCATCAGCGCGGGGTGAATCGGGTTATCCTCGACAGCCGCCCGGTACACGCAGCCCATGCGCATAATGAAGCCATCCGCGACGCCCAGCGCAAGAAACCGAAACTGCCGGTTCATGCGGTAGTCACCGCGAACCATCCGCTGGTGCGCTTTATCGGCAGCGATAATATGCGACAAAACCGGGAATTCTTTGCCGCCTGGCTAAAAAAATTACCGCTCTGGGAGCAGACCACCACGCCGTATCTCTTTTTGCACACCCCGGATATCGCACAGGCTCCGGAACTGGTCGATACCCTGTGGCAGGACTTGCGCGACGTCTTACCGGAGATCGGAACTGCTCCGTCCATTCCACAGCAATCTTCTCTTTTCTGAAATTGCCACCTATCATAGACAGTGCCATCAGCCATTTTAAAGGGAGTTTGTATGGTAAGCGCGCTGTATGCCGTTTTGGGTGCGTTGTTGTTGATGAAGTTTTCTTTTGACGTTGTCCGCCTGCGGATGCAATACCGCGTTGCCTATGGCGACGGCGGCTTCAGTGAACTCCAGACCGCCATCCGCATTCATGGGAATGCGGTGGAATATGTTCCCGTCGCGTTAGTGCTGCTGTTGTTTATGGAAATGAACGGCGCCGAAACCTGGATGGTGCATATTTGCGGCATTATTCTGCTCGTGGGTCGGCTGATGCATTATTACGGTTTCCATCATCGTCTGTTCCGCTGGCGTCGCTCCGGCATGAGCGCCACCTGGTGTGCATTGTTGCTGATGGTGCTGGCGAACCTTTGGTATATGCCGTGGGAGTTGGTTTTCTCCCTGCATTAGCGCACAATACGCCACTTTATTTTTCCCGGATTTTTACGTTATGTCTCACCGCGACACGCTTTTTTCTGCGCCTATCGCCAGCCTGGGCGACTGGACCTTCGATGAACGGGTAGCCGAAGTCTTCCCGGATATGATCCAGCGTTCTGTTCCCGGCTATTCCAATATCATTTCGATGATTGGCATGCTTGCCGAGCGCTTTGTGCAGCCGGATACGCAGGTCTACGACCTGGGTTGTTCGTTGGGTGCGGCGACGCTCTCGGTGCGTCGCAATATTCATCATGAAAACTGCAAAATTATCGCCGTTGATAACTCCCCGGCGATGATCGAACGCTGCCGCCGTCATATCGATGCTTACAAGGCGCCAACGCCAGTTGAGGTTGTGGAAGGCGACATCCGCGCCATCACCATCGAGAACGCCTCAATGGTGGTACTGAATTTTACCCTGCAATTCCTTGAGCCGCCGGAGCGCCAGGCGTTGTTGGATAAGATTTATCAGGGGCTGAATCCGGGCGGTGCGCTGGTGCTGTCGGAAAAATTCAGCTTCGAAGATGCGAAAGTGGGCGAACTGCTGTTCAACATGCACCACGACTTCAAGCGAGCCAACGGCTACAGCGAACTGGAAATCAGCCAGAAGCGCAGCATGCTGGAAAACGTGATGCTGACCGATTCAGTCGAAACCCATAAAGCGCGTCTGCGTCAGGCCGGTTTTGAACATAGCGAACTGTGGTTCCAGTGCTTTAACTTTGGCTCTCTGGTGGCGTTGAAAGCTGAGGCGAGCGCATGATCGACTTTGGTAACTTCTATCAGCTGATTGCCAAAAATCATCTTGCCCACTGGCTGGAAACGCTGCCCGCGCAGATTGCCGCCTGGCAGCGCGATCAGCATGGTCTGTTTAAGCAGTGGGCAAACGCGGTGGAATTTCTGCCGGAACTGACGCCGTACCGTCTGGATTTATTGCACAGCGTGACGGCGGAAAGTGAAGTGCCGCTGAGCCCGGGGCAGATCAAACGTATCGATACCCTGATGCGAAATCTGATGCCATGGCGTAAAGGGCCGTACTCGCTGTATGGCGTGAACATTGATACCGAATGGCGCTCCGACTGGAAATGGGATCGCGTGCTGCCACATCTGTCGGATCTGACCGGTCGCACGATTCTGGATGTCGGCTGCGGCAGCGGCTACCACATGTGGCGCATGATTGGCGCGGGTGCGCATCTGGCCGTCGGCATTGACCCGACGCAGTTGTTCCTGTGCCAGTTTGAAGCAGTGCGTAAGCTGTTGGGTAACGATCAGCGTGCACATTTGCTGCCGCTGGGCATAGAACAACTTCCGGCGCTGAATGCGTTTGATACCGTCTTTTCGATGGGCGTGCTTTACCATCGCCGCTCCCCGCTGGAGCATCTCTGGCAGTTGAAAGATCAACTGGTGAAAGACGGCGAACTGGTGCTCGAAACGCTGGTAGTGGAAGGCGACGAAAACACCGTGCTGGTGCCGGGCGATCGCTACGCACAGATGCGTAACGTCTATTTTATTCCTTCCGCGCTGGCGCTGAAAAACTGGCTGGAGAAGTGCGGCTTCGTTGATGTTCGTATCGCAGACGTCTGTGTGACATCAACGGAAGAGCAACGTCGTACCGAGTGGATGGTCACCGAGTCGCTGGCCGATTTCCTCGACCCGAACGATCACAGCAAAACCGTCGAAGGCTACCCTGCCCCCTTGCGTGCCGTATTAATTGCGCGTAAACCGTGATGTTGGGGGTTGTAGGCCGGATAAGGCATTAGTCGCATCCGGTATTTTGCCGGGGGCGCTTCGCTTGCCCGGCCTACAATGTCATTCATCAGCTAAATTTAGCGTAAAAAAAGGCCCCTGTTGAATGGGCAGGGGCCTGGTACGAGCAAGCATCATATTGGGCGACATGATGCAACGGTAAAAATCATTTGGCCTGATGGCGAACAATGATTCCTTTCATTTCAGCAACCGACTTGCCGTCTACCGCATAGCGGGAATATTCATCCGCTTGCTTATCTGTCGACATCGACAGACCCTGATTGCGATAACGCATGGGTGAAACCAGCAAGGTTCCGGCAGAGCTGTGTACTTCCCGTACCCCGGCATCCAGGAAACGCGACAGATTTTCTGCGCGAACCCCCGCTCCGGCCATAATGATTGGAGCACCGGGGTGAGTAATAAGTTCAATAATATTTGCTAAACCTTGCACTGCGTCGGATTTTTGCCCCGACGTCAGCACTCTGGCGACACCCAGTTCCGCAAGATTATTTAGCGCATTTAACGGATTAGCGCACATATCGAACGCGCGATGAAAGGTCACAGCCAGTGGACCCGCCGCGTCCATAATCTGCCGCATGCGTGGCATGTCGACATGACCGTCAGGATCAAGAATGCCTGTCACCAGTCCGGGAAAACCCAGTTCACGCACGGTCCGTACATCGTCGAGCATCGCCGCGAACTCACCGTCGGTGTAACAAAAATCGCCACCGCGCGGCCGGATGATCGGATGTACCGGAATCGTCACCGCCTGACGAACCGAGCGCAGTACGCCCAGTGATGGCGTTAAGCCTCCTTCTTTTGGCGCGGCGCACAGTTCAATGCGGTCCGCGCCGTTTTGCTGCGCCGTAAGCGCGCACTCCATGCTGTAACAACAGATTTCCAGCAATGTCATATTCACTCCTGTTGCTGTTCGCTGGCGACGATCGCCTCAATCGACCACGGGTGGAATTTGACGGTGACCTTCCCGTCAGTGACCGCCAGCGTCGGGTTCGGCAGACGTTCGTGTTCCCCTTTCGGGGAACTGGTTTTCACAAAAATGCCCGGCTGGCTCAGTCCATCATCCGAAAGCAACGCCAGCGCGCGGGCATTCAGGGTTTCAGGAGAGCCCGGCAGGACAATCTCAATGTGTTCCCACCCTTCATGAGGATACCGCTTTTCCCCGGGCCACGGCAGTTCCACTATGCTAAAGCACCAGTGCGAGACGCACACCGGCTCATGCAGTTTGAACAGACAAATCGGTCTGCCGTTGATGGTATTTTCCGACAGCAGCTCACTACATTGTTCAAATCCGCGACGCCAGCGTTCGGCAGTCGCGTTCTGATGACAGCGCAAAGAAATGTGATCGGCTTCAAGCGGTGCAACATCCAGACCGAGGCGAGTGGAAAGTTCTGTGAACGCCTGAGTGAATCGCGGTAAATCTGCGGAAATATCATGCAGTTCGTCAATGGTCTGCCAGTTCGCCATAATAAGAGCTCTTATCGGTGTTCAAAGCCGCTAATTTACTCCGTTGACCTCTCGCAACCAACCGTAGATTGCAGGATTTGCGGTATGCATGCTTATGCACTCCTTTAACGCTTATTTTCTGTACGCGCTTGCGGCTGCGCGGTGCTGACGCAGGGGGGCATTTGCAGTATACTCCCGCCCTTAATTCTTAAACTGGTGCGGTCAACATCAACCCGCTTCATCAACGTAAGGTATTCCGGTGAATATTCAGGCTCTTCTCTCAGAAAAAGTCAGTCAGGCCATGATTGCTGCAGGTGCGCCTGCAGATTGCGAACCGCAGGTTCGTCAGTCAGCAAAAGTACAGTTCGGCGACTATCAGGCCAATGGCATGATGGCAGTTGCTAAAAAACTGGGTATGGCTCCACGACAACTGGCTGAGCAGGTGCTGACTCATCTGGATCTGAACGGTATCGCCAGCAAAGTTGAAATCGCGGGCCCTGGCTTTATCAATATTTTCCTCGACCCGGCATTCCTGGCGGAACACGTGGAACAGGCGCTGACCTCCGATCGTCTCGGCGTGGCAAAACCGGCGAAGCAGACGGTGGTTATCGATTACTCCGCGCCAAACGTGGCGAAAGAGATGCACGTCGGCCACCTGCGCTCCACCATTATCGGTGATGCCGCCGTGCGTACCCTTGAGTTCCTCGGCCACCACGTTATTCGCGCCAACCACGTCGGCGACTGGGGCACCCAGTTCGGCATGCTGATCGCGTATCTGGAAAAACAGCAGCAGGAAAACGCCGGTGAAATGGCGCTGGCGGACCTCGAAGGTTTCTATCGTGAAGCCAAAAAACATTACGACGAAGATGAAGCCTTCGCCGAACGCGCACGTAGCTATGTGGTAAAACTGCAGGGTGGTGACGAATACTTCCTGCAAATGTGGCGCAAACTGGTCGACATCACCATGTCCCAGAACCAAATCACCTATGACCGTCTGAATGTAACCCTGACCCGCGATGATGTGATGGGCGAAAGCCTGTACAACCCGATGCTGCCTGGGATCGTGGCCGATCTGAAAGCCAAAGGTCTGGCCGTCGAAAGCGAAGGCGCCACCGTCGTATTCCTTGATGAGTATAAAAACAAGGAAGGCGAACCGATGGGGGTCATCATTCAGAAGAAAGATGGCGGTTATCTGTACACCACCACCGATATTGCCTGCGCCAAGTACCGTTATGAGACGCTGCATGCCGATCGCGTGCTCTATTACATCGACTCCCGTCAGCACCAGCACCTGATGCAGGCGTGGACCATCGTGCGTAAAGCCGGTTACGTGCCGGACTCCGTGCCGCTGGAACACCACATGTTCGGCATGATGCTGGGCAAAGACGGTAAGCCGTTCAAAACTCGCGCAGGCGGTACGGTGAAACTGGCTGACCTGCTGGACGAAGCGCTGGAACGCGCCCGTCGTCTGGTGAGTGAGAAGAACCCGGATATGCCGGCGGACGAACTGGAAAAACTGGCCAATGCCGTCGGGATTGGCGCGGTGAAATACGCCGATTTGTCCAAGAACCGCACCACCGACTACATCTTCGACTGGGACAACATGCTGGCCTTCGAAGGCAATACCGCGCCTTACATGCAGTACGCCTACACCCGTGTGCTGTCGGTATTCCGTAAGTCCGGTCTGGATGAAAATGATCTGGCGAACGCGAAGGTACAGCTCAGCGAAGATCGCGAAGCGCAACTGGCTGCCCGTCTGCTGCAGTTCGAAGAGACGCTGACCGTTGTCGCGCGTGAAGGAACGCCGCACGTAATGTGTGCCTACCTGTATGACGTCGCCGGTCTGTTCTCAGGCTTCTACGAACACTGCCCAATCCTGAGCGCAGAAAACGAAGACGTCCGTAACAGCCGCCTGAAACTGGCGCTACTGACGGCGAAAACGTTGAAACTCGGTCTGGATACCCTGGGAATCGAAACCGTAGAACGGATGTAATACGCGCTTAGCGATGAAAAAACCCGGCGAAAGCCGGGTTTTGTTTATCTGGCAATCAAAAATACTTGCGCAAATACTCCGTCAGACACAGCATCGCCATCGCCTGGCCGTAGGGCATGGAAGTCAGCGGAATCGCCCGATAGAAGTCGAGATCGTGGCCCATTCCCGTACCGAAAGAAGTTTGCAGCAATTCCCCTTGCGGTGAAATGTTCCGCACAATGCCACGAATCGCTTTTTCCGCCACGTCGGCATATTCCGCACTGACATAACGCTTGCGTACCGCTTTTAAAATTCCGTAGGCGAACCCTGCGGTGGCGGAGGCTTCCAGGTAGGAGTGCGGATCGTCAAGCAGCGTGTGCCACAGTCCGCTCTCATCCTGGCAGTTCGCCAGCGCAGCAATCTGCGCATTCAGTACCTGCACCAGGTAGCGGCGCACGGCGTTGTTTTCCGGCAAATCCACCAGTTCGAGGAAGTCCGGGATCACAATGGTCAGCCAGCTATTGCCGCGTGCCCAGCGGGCGTTGGCAAAGTTATGATGCCCATCGTAATTCCAGCCGTGGAACCACAGGCCGGTCTCCCGATCCATCAGATTCTGTACGTGCAGCAAAAACTGATAGGTCGCCTCTTCCACATATTCAGGGCGCTTAAGCAACTTACCGATTTTCGCCAGCGGCAGTACCGTCATCATCAGGGTGTCATCCCACATCTGCTGATGGTTCTCTTCCGCTAGCGTGATGTGCTGCATACCGCCATGATCGGTGCGCGGCATCTCATACATCGCCCATTCCGCCCACGCGTCAAGCCACGGCAGATAAGCGGGATTACGCGTCTCCTCGTAGCGATACGCCAAAGTCAGGAACGGTGCCATCGTGTTGACGTTTTTGGTGGTGGTCCCTTCGGCAAACCGGTCAGCAAACCAGTTGTCGATGATGTCGCGCATCGTTTCGTCGCCGGTCTGCAGGTAGTACTGATACATCCCGTACAGCCCGACGCCATGCGTCCATTCCCACCCTGCCCAGCCTTTGGTGTCTATCACACGTCCGTCGTCCAGGCGCAGCAGAAATTGACCCGTCTCGTCCTTGATGTTCACCAGATTGGTTGTCACCGTCTGAATTAACGCTTTCAGCGCTTCCCGTGAGATAAACCGTTCCGGCTGACGCAGTAACGAGCTATGTTTGACAGGCCAAACCTTCATATCTTTACCCTCTGTGGTAAGTCGAATTCAATATTGCAGCCTGCTTCAGCGAAGGAGCCGCAGGTTTATTACGATTCAGGTAACCAATGTTGTTGTTACCCCAAAGTGATTCATACGGCAGTCCGGCAAGCATCTCGACGGTGGCGCGTGCCTGCGGGGTAATACTTTCCGGCATTGCGCGACCGGATTCGCGCATTTTCACCGTCTCTTCACGCAGCGTGCTGTGGGTCTGCAAATTCAGTTTGAAGCGAAGGGAGACCAGGAAACCGCAGGCCAGCACCAGCAGCGTACCGCAGCTGAGAATCAACAGAATGGTATGGCTGACCGCTTCGGGCTGCGTGCTCTGCCCTGAAACAAAGCCCGACATTTGCATGACAATCCCAACCAGCATCACCGCCCCTGCCTGTGACGCTTTACGCGTCAGGGTCATGATCCCGGCGAAGATCCCTTCGCGGCGCTGACCGGTGATGACTTCATCCACATCCGCAATGTAGGTGTAGGTGTTCCACGGAACGTAGTTGATACCGCCGCGACCCAGCCCCGCCACCGCAGAAACCAGCAGCAACAGAGAGTAAACGTCGCTCAATCCGGCGTAGTAAAGCACCGCGTAAGAGAGCGAGCTCAGACCGAACAACACCACGACCATCCGATAGGACGGCGCGGGCCCAAAACGGATGCACAGCGGGATCATGGCGATAACCGCAATGAACTGGAAAATCGCCATCGTACCGAGCAAATTCGACGCCATTGACGCTTCCTGCATCAGGACAAACACCACATAGTAGGTGAAGACGGCGTTGAACACGTCCTGCGCGATGTAACCGCCGAGATACATCCCCAGATGTTGACGGAAAATCTTAATCCGTAGTGTGGAACTCAACTCGACGAACAGGCGGTTCATGCTCTGACTGAACGTCAGGCTCTTTTTCTCTTCTTCCGCACGCAGCGCCGCTTCCGTCCACTCTTCACGCGGGCGTTCCCAGGTAAAGAACCAGACAAAGGTCAGCATCAGCGCGCACAGCACCGAAAACACCAGGCTGGCATAAAAAAACGAGATCGGGTTGTGTTTGCCGAAGGCGGTCAACAAAATGCCGGGCAGGAAAGAGGCCAGAATGGCGGACATTTGCGCCATACCGATACGCGCGCCGGAAAACTTGGTTTTCTGTTTGAAATCATCGGTCATCTCCGGCACCAGCGTCTCGTAAGGCACCAGAATCATGGTATAGACGATATCAAACAGCAGATAGGTCAGCAGGTAATACCAGAAACCCATATCCCCTACCCACATCAATGAGTAGCTGAATACGCATGGGATCCCCAGCAAGATAAAGAACTTACGCCGACCGAAGCGCTTACCGAGCCAAGTGGAACCGAAGTTATCGGTCAAAAAGCCCATCAGCGGACTGACGACAGCATCAAGCACCCTTGCAGCCGCAAAGATGAAGGTCGCTTCGATAGGAGAAAGCCCGCAGAAAGTCGTATAGAAATAGAGCAGCCAGGCCGCCGTAAGCGCCGTGGTGCCTGCACCCAGAAAATCGCCTGAGCCATAGGCGAAATAATTCACCAATCCAATTTTACGTGTTTTCATTGCCGTTAACCCTGCAAATGGTTGGGGGACTCCCGGCCGGTTGGCTGCGCCAAAGGAGTACTTACACGGCTACAGTAAAAGCTTACAAAGTGGGATACCTTTTCGTTTTTGCCACCTGCGGGAGTGAAATGGCAAAAACGCAAAGAGACCGGCAACACGTGTCACCGATTTATAAAACAGCGTTTCTTTTCAATCAAAAGGCAAGGTCAAAAATGCGAGTCAGGCAGCAGTTTGCCGTGCTGCCTGATGAGGAGAATAACCGTTAACGATAGTTCACAATCACCTGATTGCTCTGAACTTTTAATGCAGGAATTAAACGACCGCCGCCGGGGACTTCCCAGATGAAGCGCAGCGGTTCAACGGCGGGCACGTTGTTAAATGCCTGCGTGGTGCCGCTCTGCCCTTCTATCTCTACACAGCGGGATTGTGAGCATAAGCGCACGCGTAAACCGGCAGGCGTCGGGCCATTCAACTCATATCGCCAGGCGACCAGCGTCATCAGGCCAGAGACGGGCTGGCTGGATGAAAGCGGTGACGACGAGGCCGACACACCGCGATGATTCAGGGTTATGCCGATACTACTGGCCTGCCACGCCCCTTCCCCGGCAGCCTGTACCGCCAGCGGGAAGAGTAACAGCCAAAGCAGTTTGCGCATTATTTACCTCCAATGGTTGCCGTCATGCGGATGTTACGGTTATCGGACAGTTCCATATTCGACAGCACCACCAGTTGCGGCAGGCTGCGGCGCAGGAAGCGCGACAGCAATGGCCGCAACGCATGGTTAACCAGCAGCACCGGCGGCGCACCCAGCATCTCCTGGCGGGACAGCGCCTCCTGAGTTTGCGCCAGCAGCCGATCGGCAAGTCCCGGCTCCAGTCCACCTCCGCCCTGGAGTGCCTGCAGCAGCAGACGTTCGAGCGCGGTGTCGAGGCCAATCACGCTGACTTCATGATTACCCGGGAACCACTGCTGGGTGATAGCGCGCCCCAGCGCCACGCGGACCACCGCCGTGAGCTCATGCGGATCGCTCTGCAACGGCGCATGTTCCGCCAGCGTTTCCAGAATGGTGCGCATATCGCGAATTGGCACTTTTTCATCCAGCAGGTTCTGCAACACTTTATGCAGCGTGGTCAGGGTCACCACGCCCGGCACTAAATCTTCGGTCAGCTTCGGCATCTCCTGCGATACGCGATCCAGCAGTTGCTGCGCCTCCTGGCGACCGAACAGCTCCGCCGCATACTGACCAATCAGGTGGTTCAGATGGGTGGCAACCACGGTACTGGCCTCCACCACGGTAAAGCCCTGAATCTGCGCCTGCTCTTTTAAGGCACTTTCAATCCAGATCGCGTCCAGACCAAATGCCGGGTCAACCGTCTGCTCGCCCGGTAATGTGCCCGCCGCCGTGCCAGGGTTGATCGCCAGCCAACGCCCCGGATAGGCGTCGCCGCTGCCAATCTCCACCCCTTTCATCAGGATGCGGTAATGCGCGGGTTGCAGATCCATATTGTCGCGGATGTGCACCACCGGCGGCAGAAAGCCCATGTCCTGGGCGAACTTTTTACGGATACTGCGGATACGGCCCAGCAGTTCGCCGTCCTGCTGAAAATCGACCATCGGGATCAGACGATAGCCCACTTCCATGCCGAGAGAGTCTTCCAGTTGCACATCGTTCCAGGTGGCTTCCACCACCGAGTTGTTTTCCGGAACTTTAGTCGGTTGTGGCTCGACAGGCGCCTTCTGTTCACGTCCCCGGATCCACCAGGCCAGTCCCAGCAGCGCAGCGGTAAACATCAGGAAGACGAGGTTTGGCATGCCCGGCACCAGGCCCAGCAGCCCCAGCACGGCGGCGCTGAGCAACATCACGCTGGGGTTGCTGAACAACTGCCCGACCATCTGCTCGCCGACATCCTGATCGGTACTGACTCGGGTAACGATCACACCCGCCGCAGTTGAAATCACCAGCGCCGGGATCTGTGCCACCAGACCATCACCGATGGTCAACAGGGTATAGCTTTCCGCTGCGTGCCCCATGGTCATCCCGTGTTGCAGCACGCCCACCAGCAGACCGCCCACGACGTTAATCACCATAATCAGAATACCGGCGATGGCGTCGCCACGAACGAACTTACTCGCACCGTCCATCGAGCCGTAGAAGTCGGCTTCCTGAGTCACTTCAGAACGACGCTTTTTCGCCTCATCTTCACCGATAAGCCCGGCATTAAGGTCAGCATCAATCGCCATCTGCTTACCCGGCATCCCGTCGAGGACGAAGCGCGCGCCCACTTCAGCGATACGCCCGGCACCTTTAGTGATGACCATAAAGTTGATGATGACGAGAATAACGAACACCACGATACCGATAGCAAAGTTACCGCCAACCAGGAAGTGGCCAAACGCTTCAACAACCTTCCCCGCCGCCGCCGCGCCGGTGTGCCCTTCCATCAGAATGATACGAGTGGAAGCCACGTTCAGCGCCAGACGCAACAGCGTGGTGAACAGCAGAATGGTCGGAAACGCGGCAAACTCCAGCGTGCGCTGGGTGAACATCGCCACCAGCAGTACCATAATCGACAGCGCGATATTAAAGGTAAACAACAGGTCGAGGATGAACGCCGGCAACGGCAGGACCATCATCGACAGGATTAACAGGATGAGGATTGGCCCGGCAAGGATCTGCCACTGCGTGGATTTCATGTTGTTGGGCAGGCGCAGCATCGCAACCAGATTAGCCATCGGTAGTCTTCTCGTTCATAAAATCCAGGGCTTCAGGCACTGGAAGATTTGCAGGTTGTGGTGGACGTTCCCCACCGGCGAGTCGCCAGCGTTTAAGCTGCCACACCCAGGCCAGCACTTCCGCGACGGCGGCGTACAGTTGTCCGGGGATCTGCTGACCAATCTCAGCATGGCGATAAAGCGCACGCGCCAGCGGCGGCGCTTCGAGCGTGGGAATTTTGTTCTCGGCGCCGATCTCACGAATGCGCAGGGCCACGAGTCCGGCCCCTTTCGCTACCACTTTCGGCGCGCTCATCTTGTTCTCGTCGTATTGCAGCGCCACCGAATAGTGAGTCGGGTTGGTGACGATGACATCGGCATTGGGGACATCACTCATCATGCGTCGACTCGCCGCCTGGCGCTGCATCTGCCGGATACGCCCCTTCACATGAGGGTCGCCTTCGTTCTGTTTAAATTCGTCACGGATATCCTGGCGTGACATGCGCAATTTTTTCAGATGGCTCATGATCTGGAAAATCACGTCAAATCCGACCATCGGGATCACTCCCAGCACCACCAGCAGCGCACACAGCCCAACGAGATCCAGCGCATTGCCCATCGCCGTGCGCGGAGACTCCGCCATCAGACGCATCATCTCCGGCCAGTTATGCCACAGATACATCGCCGTCACGCTACCCACCAGCGTGGATTTCAGGATGGCTTTCAACAATTCCGCGCCGGTCTGCGCGGAAAACATGCGTTTGATGCCAGGCAGCGGATTGAGCTTGGAAAATTTGGGTTGTAGCGATTTACCGCTGAAGACCAGACCGCCTAGCAGAACCGGCGAGATCAGCGCCACCACGACGACGCCGGTGATCAGTGGCAGCAGCGCGATCATCGCTTCTTTAATCAGCAGAATGATTTGCCCGAGAATCAGGTTGGGATCATTGACCATGCTATGGTCAAAACGCAGTCCTGCCGACAGCATGCCCGATAACCGTCTGGCCAGCGACTCGCCGCCAATCCAGATAATGCAGACGCCCACCAGCAAAATTAGCAGTGACGTCAGTTCTCTGGAACGGGGGATCTGCCCCTCTTCCCGCGCTTTTTCAAGTCGGTAGGGTGTGGGGGCTTCTGTTTTGTCGTCGCTCTCGCTTTCGTCCGCCACGGCCTGCATCTGTGATGATTTACGATAGGCTCATTTTGCCTTTCCAGGCGCGAAGCAATGCGGTGAACAGAGGGGGGAACACCCTCTTTTTGCTGGCTTCACCTTAGACGCTGCCCTGTAACAGAATTCATCAAAGCTTATTTTTGGACCTTTATTTTCTTTACTTTCAGCCGCAGAGTCTGACAAAAAAAAGGAATTAACGTATTTCACCAAAAAATGATGATAAAAAGAACAAATAGCCACATAAAATGTGGCACCAGATAACGCATAATTAAATAACACAAAAAGATATCACAACAAAACCCATCTCCCGCATCAATTACATTGATAGCGGTAATTATTGGACAATTAAAATCAATCAGCATTATATTTAAATGATTTCACACTTTATTTTAATAACTATATTATTCGCGTATTAGCCCCCCTTGTTCTAAGGACAATGAAGCTAATATAAATCCGCACTGGCATTATGCAACTAAGGACGACGTACTCATGACCAGAAAAATAACGTTACTTTCAAGTTTGATATTAGCACTTTCAGTAACAACCGTATACGCGGAAGACACGATACCCTCGGCGACCATCCACTTCACCGGCAGCGTGATTGTGCCTAGCTGTGAGTTTGATAATGGCGGCGAACAAACGGTCACATTAGGTTCCTTCCCGACCACTGACTTTCCTGTTGTCGGAGCGGAGGCCACCGGCACATCATTCACAATTACTTTAAATAACTGTCCAACGCCAACATCCTCCCTGGGCAGAGTTCAAATGACCTTTACCGGCCCAACCGTTACGAGTCATCCAGAACTGTTACAGGTCAGTAAAATAACAACCGAGGATGCAGGTGATACTGCGGCCACCAACATCGGGATTGCCATTAACCTCGGCCTGGAATCCTCAACCAGTAAGCTCAAGCTCGATGGCACGGATGAGCAGATTTATATTGATTTGCCACCTGCCGCTGATACACAAATATCACAGGACTTTTTTGCCTGCTACGTTGCTTACGCCATCCCGGTAACTGCTGGCCCTGCCGATGCAGATATGGTGGTAAATCTTCTTTATCGATAATTGGAAATACTGTTTCTAATTGGATAACCATGGTTTCAAATCAGGGATCATGATCTGTCCCGCCACAGATCATGATTTGTTTTATCAGGACACTATATGCGCAAATTATTACAGCTTCTCATTGTCGTTTTCGTATTTTCTGGCGGTATCAGCGCTGCTCATGCGGGCGGAGTTCAAATAGGAAGAACTCGTGTTATTTATAATGCGAATGATAAGGAGGAAGCATTACCCATCATAAATAAAGGCGCAGACACCCCCTGGTTGGTTCAATCCTGGGTTGATACCGGTGACGGAAAGACGCGTGGGCCTTTTATTATTACCCCACCACTGTTTCGTCTCGACCCGCAAAAAGAACAAAGCCTCCGTATTATCTGGTCCGGCGTTCCGCTACCAGAAAACAGAGAATCGCTGTTCTATATCAACGTAAGGACCATTCCGGCCAGCGATAAGGCGAATAAAGATTCAAACATGTTGCGCCTGATTTACAAAACCCGATTGAAATTATTTTTCCGCCCGCAAGGATTGAAGGGTACACCCACTGAAGCCTGCCGTAATCTAACCTTCACTCGTGACGGGAAAACGTTACGCGTTAACAACAATTCAAACTACTACATCGTGTTCGATTCTTTATTTATGGCAAATACCGCCATTCCGGGGGCCGACACCGTCTCTCCAGCCAGTACTGTTGCGCTCCGCCTTCCCGCCAATACCGCAAGCCAAACCGTCACCTGGCGCTGCATCAGCGATTACGGCAATGCCAGCGAAAAATTCTCATTTTCGCTTAAGTAGGAGTAGCGAATACAGATGATTAATCAACGGTGGCTGGCTGTATCATTAAAAGCGCCCGCCTGGCTTCCCTGCCTGGGTGGAGTGCTGTTAATAGCCTCCGATTTGCTATATGCCAGAGATTTTTACTTTTCACCTACTGCGGTGGACAGTGATGTCACATCGACCATCTCCGATCTGTCGATTTTCTCAAATCCTAAAGCGCAGCTTCCCGGCCGATATCCTACGTATGTCAGGCTGAATAACCAGCGGCTGGAACAACGTGAACTGAACTACATCAATGGCGCGGATGGCGCACTTGAAGCCCAGCTATCCCCGGCCATACTGCGCAAATGGGGAATAAAAGTGGATGACTACCCGGAACTGCTGAAACTGCCGCCGGATGCCCCACTCCCACATCCTCTCGGCTGGTATATTCCGGCGGCAAGTTCGGTGTTTAATTTTTCCACCCAGACGCTCGATCTGAGCCTGCCGCAAAAATCCCTTGAACAGCACAGCGCTGGCTTTGTTGATCAATCCCGATGGGATAACGGTATTCCCGTCGTTTTCAGCGATTACACATTCAGTGGTCATGAAAATTCGGGATCGAATAATGCCGACAATAGCCAGTATATGAATCTCCGCAGCGGCGCTAATCTTGGCGGTTGGCGGGTACGCAATTACTCCACGTGGAATCATACGAGTCGCGATAACACCTGGCAAAACATCGCCAGTTGGGTACAGCATGATGTTCGCATCCTGAAAGCTCAACTGACAGGCGGGCAAAGTAGCACCAAAGGTGAAGTCTTTGACAGCCTCCAGTACAGCGGCATCAACCTGGCCTCCGATGAGGATATGCTACCCACCAGCGAACGCGGGTTTGCACCGGTCGTTCGCGGCACAGCGATGTCCAATGCCGTCGTCACCATCAGGCAAAATGGCTACATCATTTATCAGTCCAACGTCCCGCCCGGTGCATTTGAAATCAGTGACCTGTATGCCACCTCCAGCAGCGGTGATATGGAGGTCACGATCAAAGAAGCTGACGGTACCGAACATCAGTTCACCCAGCCTTGCTCAAGCGTCGCTCTGATGCAGCGACCATCACATCTCCGATTCGAAGCCACCGCCGGACGCTATCGGGCTGACAACAGCAGCGGTGATAGCGAACCGGCGTTCGCCCAGGGCTCTGCAATTTATGGTGTCAACAACACAGTGACCGTCTATGGCGGTACCACTTTTGCCCCAAATTACACGGCAGCGGTGGCTGGTGCCGGAGTCAATCTGGGGCAGTTCGGGAGTCTTTCTGCCGACGTTACCGTGGCAAAAACGTCTCCGGAGGACGGAGAGGATCATCAGGGGCAATCCTGGCGATTGCTGTACACCTCGAATATCGAAGCGACGCAGACCTACTTTACCCTTGCCAGCTATCGTTACTCCAGCAGCGGGTATTACTCGTTTGCAGATGCAAATCATCTCGATAATCATGACGATCAGGATAACTGGAGTGATGATTACAACAAGCGAAATCGGCTACAGCTCAGTATCAACCAGCCTGTAGCCGGCGGTACATTTTACGTCAGCGGTTATCAGCAGGATTACTGGGGAACCAACAAGAAAGAGCAGAATATCAACGCGGGTGCCAGCTATCAGTTCCGCTACTTTAGCTATCATATGAATCTGAGCTGGAATGACTCACAGGGCGGTAACAGTGACAGAGTCGTTTCCGCAGGGATCAGCATTCCATTGAGCAATTGGTTAGCGGATAGCTGGGTTAGCTATGACATCAGCAACAATAAAGACGGCGCAACAACGCAGAACGTTGGGTTAAATGGCACGTTGTTGGACGATCGCAGCCTGAGCTACAACATTCAACAAAGCCGCAGCAATCGCTCGCCTGCCGACAGCAGCAACTTTTCCACCAACTGGCGTTCACCTTTCAGTACGCTAAACGCAGGATATTACAGCGCATCAGGCGGGAGTCGGCAGTTAAGCTATGGCGCAAGCGGTGCTGTAGTTGCCCATCCGCATGGCGTGACGCTCTCCCAACCGCTCGGTAATCAGTTCGCCATCGTCAATGCCGATGGCGCTTCCGGGATCAAATTCCAGAATCAATACGGCATTCGTACCGACTGGTGGGGAAACGCCATTATTCCTTCACTTGCGGCCTATCAGGAAAACAGAATCGGCCTGAACACTACCTCATTGCCGGATGACGTCGACAGCAGCGATACCGCGGTGACAGTCGTCCCTTCACGCAATGCTGCCGTGGAGGCGCACTTCGCGGCGCATACCGGCTATCGCGTACTGTTGACGCTAACGCTACCCGATGGCCATCCCGTCCCCTTTGGCGCAATGGCAATGTCTACCGATAAACAAAGCAGTGGAATCGTTGACGATCGGGGCCTGCTTTACCTGTCCGGCGTCGCAGATAACGCCCAGGTGAACATTCAGTGGGGAACGTCCTCACAGCAACGTTGTGTTGCCCACATTCAGTTTCTTTCACCAACACAGAACGCCAGTCCAGGGAAAATTAAGATCTTAAACGCCCTGTGCCAGCCAGGGAGCGGTACATGATTTATAGACGCTATGTCCTGTTAATGCTCAGGGTCGTGTTAACGGCCCTTTTTGCTACGAACATTTCCTGCCATGCAACGAATATCGTGCTCAAAAATTGTTTTCAGGCGCCGGAAAATTACTACGTCAACGGAAGCGACGAGCTGAGCTCAACGGAGAATCAGCAGGGTAAGTCTATCGCCATGCTCAACTCTGTGCTCGGAAGTGGCGCCCCATTAACAGCGCAATGTGATTGCACGGCGGCGCTCACAGGCAATTCGGTCATCTCGGATATTGTTTACGTCACAACGCCGCTACGCAGTGGTTCAACCACAGGATACGGCTATCTGACCGATAAACTGGATATTGACGTTGATGCCTATACCGATACCGAGAATGCGACTGCCATCTATATCCCCATTAACACATATCCATCATCGTCACCGATAGCAAAAGCAGAACCAAATACGTCCATAGAATCAGAAAGCTCGGTTTGCAGGCCGGGAACTCAACCCGTTCCGGGAACGCCGCAGCGACAGTTTTTATGGAGCATGATGTCGGCAAGGTTTTACATCAAATCGCCGATCCTGGGCGTGGAAACGATACCCGAAACGGTGGTGATACAGACTGCAGTCTGTATCTATTCCGGAGGCGGTTGCTCGGCCAGCCTTTCGCAACCCGTGTCGAATATCTTACTTTCCGGCACCTTAAGTGCCCCGTTAGGCTGTACCATCAACGCGGGAAGCACTATTGATATCGCACTGGGTAATGTGATTAGCACAAACTTCGTTCACCAGGGGATTCCACCACAGGGCTATGCGCTTAAAAATGTCGACATTACCTTCCACTGTGATAGCGCAGCGGTGAGTAACTCGGATAAGATCAAACTCTCATTGTCAGCCGACCAGGGCGTCAGCGATGGAGAAAGCGGTCTTATCGCCAAAATGGTCGATCGTGATGACATCGGGGTGCGGATGTACGACAGTAACAGCAACAGTATTCGTCTGGATGGTAGCGCTGAGTTTCCTGTAACGCTGGACTCGCAGGGAAATGGTTCGATAAAAATGCAGGCAGCTCCAGTGGCGACCACGGATAATATCCCTGCCGGTGGTAATTTTGAAGGCAATGTGACGGTAAAAATGGACATCAAGTAGTCTGGCTTGTTAAGCAAAATGGCCCGCAAGCGGGCCATTGTCATATCAGAACCCCAGGCTATCCAGCAAATCGTCCACCTGGTCCTGGCTTGCCACCACACCGGCTTTACTGGTATCAACCTGCGGGCCATTGAGCAGGCTGTCGCTTTCGCGTTTAGGTCGGGAACCCTGCTCCGGGATGTTTTCCAGCAGTACCATCAGTAGCTGACGTTCGATCTCCTGAATCACATCCATCATGCGCTTGATCACCTGACCGGTCAGATCCTGGAAGTCCTGCGCCATCATGATGTCGAGCAACTGCGCGTTGGTAAAACTGGTATGCCCGGGCACATCGCCGAGGTATTTTCGGGTGTCCGTCACCAGCTCGCGGGCGTCAGAGAGTTCAATCGGGTTTTCAAACCACTCATCCCAACGCTTGCTCAGCGCCTTCGCCCCTTTCTCCATTTCGTCCTGATGCGGCTGAGAAGCTTCAACGCTGTTCAGGGCGCGCTCAGCCGCCTGCGCGGTCATCTGTACCACATAGTCCAGACGGTCACGGGCATCGGGAATGGCTTCTGCCGCTTCGGCGATGGCCTGGTCCAGTCCCAGTTCGCGCAGGCTGTCACGCAGCATGCGGGTCAGGCTACCAATGCGGGCAATGATATCCCCGGCAGAATGCTCATCTACGGGTTTAATCGATGGTTGCATCATGGTCAGCCCCTTACATGCCCAGTTTCTCAAAGATTTTATTGAGTTTTTCTTCCAGCGTCGCCGCAGTGAACGGTTTCACCACGTAGCCGCTGGCACCGGCCTGCGCTGCGGCGATGATGTTCTCTTTCTTCGCTTCTGCGGTCACCATTAGCACCGGCAGTGAGGACATCCCGCCGTCCGCGCGAATGGTTTTCAGCAACTCGAGACCGTCGATGTTCGGCATGTTCCAGTCGGAAATGACAAAGCCAAACCCACCTGCCTGCAGTTTATTCAACGCATCCGCGCCATCTTCGGCCTCTTCCACGTTGTTAAATCCCAATTCCTTAAGCAGGTTACGCACGATGCGACGCATGGTGGAAAAGTCATCCACAACCAAAAACTTAAGCTCTTTATCCGCCATAAAAAATTACTCCTGATTCAAATACGTATTGCCTGTCCGGCACTGATTTTCGCCAGCATCTGCTGGCTAACCTGACTAAGATCGACCACTTCGCTGACGCCACCCATATTGATGGCTTCGCGCGGCATGCCGAACACCACACAACTTGCTTCATTTTGCGCAATCGTCCAGGCGCCTGCCTGGTGCATCGCTAACATTCCGGCGGCGCCGTCGTTGCCCATTCCCGTCAGGATCACCCCGACGGCGTTGCGCCCAGCATGAATCGCTACCGAATGAAACAGCACATCCACAGACGGCCGGTGCCGGTTAACCGGCGGACCGTCATGAATTTTGATTTGATAGTTTGCCCCGCTGCGCGCCAGTTCCATGTGTTTATCGCCCGGCGCAATGTAGGCATGGCCTGGCAGAACACGTTCGCCGTCCTCCGCCTCTTTCACGGCTATCTGACACAGCTTGTTCAGACGCTCGGCAAACGAGCGGGTAAAACCGGGCGGCATATGCTGCGTAATAATGACCGCCGGACTGGAGAGCGGCAGCGGCTGCAGCACATGGCGAATCGCCTCAGTGCCGCCCGTCGAGGCGCCAATCGCAATCAGCTTTTCCGAACTGAGCAGCGGCCCCGCCTTTAAGGTGACCGGCGCCGCAAGCGGTTTATGGGCGGTCAGACGTGCGCGTGACGCCGTGCGCACTTTCTCCGCAATCATCTCGCTGTAGGCCAGCATCCCTTCGCGGATCCCCAACTGCGGCTTAGTGACAAAATCGATCGCCCCCAGTTCCAGCGCCCGCAGCGTCACTTCCGACCCTTTCCCCGTCAGCGACGACACCATCACCACCGGCATCGGACGCAGCCGCATCAGCTTTTCAAGAAAATCGAGGCCGTCCATCCGCGGCATTTCGACGTCCAGCGTCAGCACGTCAGGGTTGTATTTCTTGATCAAATCCCGGGCGACGAGCGGATCGGGTGCGGTTGCCACCATCTCCATGTCGCTATAGCTGTTAATAATTTCGGTCATGATTTGGCGCATCAATGCAGAATCATCGACCGACAACACCCTGATTTTACTCATGCTTTACCCTTACTTAGCGCATAAACCGTTTGCCCGCGCAGGCTAAAGTCGCGCACGAGGTTACTAAAGTTCTCTGAATGCCCGGCAAACAGCAGACCATCAGGCTTAAGAAGAGGGACAAAACGACGCAGAATGTCCTGCTGCGTCGTTTTATCGAAATAGATCATCACATTGCGGCAGAAAATGGCGTCGAATGGTCCCGGCACGTTGTACTGCTTATCGAGCAGGTTAATCACGGAAAACTCGACGTGGCTTGCCAGTTCCTGACGCACACGCACCAGCCCATCATGAGGACCGGTTCCGCGCATGAAATAGCGCTGGAGCTGCTGCGGCGACAGGGTCTTCAGTTCGTCCAGCCGATAAATCCCGCTGCGGGCCTTTTCCAGTACTTCGGTGTCGATATCGCTGGCAAACACCTTCCAGCGCCCCGGTGCCGTCCCCAGCGTATCGGCCAGCGTAATGGCGATACTGTACGGTTCTTCACCGGTCGATGCCGCCGCGCTCCAGACCCGGTATTCGCCGCTGTGACGACGGGCGCTTTCCGCCAGTACCGGAAAATGGTGCCCTTCGCGGAAGAAGGCGGTCAGGTTAGTGGTTAACGAATTGATAAAAGCCTGCCACTCTGCGCTGCTTTGATTCGCTTCCAGCACGCTGAGATAGTGACCAAAATCATCCAGCCCCAGCGTACGCAGACGACGGACCAGGCGGTTGTAAACCATATCCCGCTTGTGGTCCGCCAGCACGATCCCCGCGCGCTGGTAGATTAATTGACATATCCGACGAAAGTGCGCGTCGGACAGCGCAAGGCGCTGGGTCATCTGTAACAATAATGACGTTTGCCCGTTGGGCAGAGATGATGTCATAGCGCCTTCTCAATCACATTCAGGATACAACGGGCACAGCCTGTGGCGGTGCCGATTCTTGGTGTGTTACAACCTGTTCTTCAAGTTTGAATACTGCCACGCGGGCGGACAGCGTGTCGGCCTGATGCGCGAGTTGATCGGTCGCGGCGGCTGCTTCTTCCACCAGTGCGGCGTTCTGTTGCGTCACCTGATCCATCTGGGTGACCGCCTGCGCCACCTGCTCGATCCCTCTGCGCTGTTCGTCTGACGCCGAGGCAATCTCGCCCATGATGTCGTTGACCCGGGTGACCGAACTCACGATTTCCGTCATGGTGTGGGCAGCCGTATCGACGAGTTGCGATCCCTGGTGGACACGGTTCACCGACTCTTCAATCAACCCTTTAATCTCTTTCGCCGCCTGGGCGCTGCGACTCGCGAGGTTACGCACTTCTCCGGCTACCACGGCAAATCCACGCCCCTGTTCGCCAGCTCGCGCTGCTTCAACCGCCGCGTTGAGCGCCAGAATGTTGGTCTGGAAGGCAATGCCATCGATCACGCCAATGATGTCGCCAATCTTTTGCGAACTGGCGGCAATCGCCTGCATCGTACTGGCGACTTTGCTGGTCTGCTCGCCGCCGGTTTTCGCCGTATCGGCGGCGCTTTTTGCCAGCCCGGAAGCCTGACGCGCATTATCGGCGTTCTGACCAACGGTAGCCGTTAACTGCTCCATGCTGGCCGCCGTCTGCGCCAATGATGCCGCCTGCTGCTCGGTGCGTGAGGAGAGATCGTTATTGCCCATCGCGATTTCAGAAATCCCGGTATGCATCGCCAGACTGCCCTGACGCACGTCGCTGACGGTTTCCCGCAGCGCCTGTTGCATTGCCTTCAGGCTGGCAAAGATCGCCGAAATCTCATTACGTCCGTAAACCGCAATTGGCCGCGCCAGGTTACCCTCGGCAATGCTGTCAAAATGGCTGCCGACAATCGCCAGCGGCTGGACGATCATTTTGCGCGACCAGTACAGTGCTCCGGTAGTTAACAGCGCGGCAATAATCACCATGCTGATAAAAATCGCCGCCGACATGTGGTAATTGTTTTTACTCTGTTGCCCTGCCACCACCAGCACATGGTTAATGTTCTGCTGCCAGGCGTTGAAGTTCACATCAAAGGCATCCTGCGAAGCCTGCACCGGCGCGGTCAGAAAGTCTGACAGCTGGTTATTCTCAAGCCAGGTGGCCTGATGCTCCAGATCGCTGTGCCACTGGGTGAAGCTTTTCTCCGTTGCGTCCTGCAAGGCTTTCCCCTCCTGGGTATTCGCCTCTATCGCCCTGAAGCTGTTAAACAGCGAGCCGGACTGCGCCAGGCTTTCACGCGCGATGACCATCAGGCTTTTGATGTCATCGGGCGGATAGCTCAGCGCCGTTAATGTCCCGGCCTTGTTGAGGGCGGTACTCGCCTGTAATAAAACGGCGCGCGTTTGTGCCAGCGCCGCGCGTTGCTGATTACTCTGCTCGACCTGATTCAGGCTCTGAAAACCGTCCCGAAATGCCCAGAAAGACAAGCCATTACTGCCAATCTGCAATACACCGCAGAGGATCAAAATCAAAAACAGCGTGGTCGAGATTCGAATACGATTAAACATCAACGCTCCCATCAGGCGGCAACGGCCGCAGTGTTAAATTTCGGTCAAAATGTTTCCCAGTTAGTATCGTGCTCCATGCTTAACGAGGGCTTCTGCGCGCTGCGAGGCGCGTCAGCAGAAGTCCGTTCTTCTTTGGTTTTTACCGCATAAGGACGCGCGGCAAGGCGAAATGCGGATACCGCCATCGTCAGACGGCTGGCCTGTTCTTCGAGAGCGGCCGCAGCGGCGGCGGATTCCTGGACCAGCGAGGCGTTTTGCTGCGTCACGCGGTCCATTTCAGAAACCGCCAGCGCCACCTGATCGATACCGCGGCTTTGTTCATCAGAAGCCGAGGCAATTTCGCCCATAATGTCGGTCACGCGGGTCACCGCATTGACGATATCGTTCATGGTCTCGCCCGCGCTTTCGACCAGCACGGAGCCGGTATCCACGCGCGAAACAGAATCTTCAATCAGCGCTTTGATCTCTTTTGCCGCCTGCGCACTGCGACTGGCCAGGTTACGTACTTCACCAGCGACCACCGCAAAGCCACGCCCCTGTTCGCCTGCTCGCGCGGCTTCCACCGCGGCGTTCAGCGCCAGGATGTTGGTCTGGAAGGCAATACCGTCGATCACGCTGATAATGTCGGCAATTTTCTTCGAGCTACCGGCAATTTCATGCATCGTTTTGACGACGTTATCCACCACTTTGCCACCGTGCTGCGCGGTTTCCGACGCGCTCTGCGCCAGTTGCGACGCCTGTCGGGCATTGTCGGCGTTCTGTTTCACCGTCGCGGTCAACTCTTCCATGCTGGCCGCCGTCTCTTCCAGCGCCGACGCCTGTTGTTCGGTCCGTGATGAAAGATCGGTGTTACCGGTGGCGATTTCCGTGGTACCGGAGTAGATGGCATCGGAGCCTTCGCGCACCTGGGTGACGGTTTCCACCAGCGAGCGCTGCATGTGATCAACGCTGCTTGCCAGTTCGCCAATCTCATTACGTCCGGCGACGGTCAGGGTGTTGGTCAGATTGCCGCCGGCGATTTCGCGAATATGGGCGATGACTCGGGATAGCGGGTTGAGCAGGGTGTGACGAATGCCGTACCACACCACCACCAGGATCAGCACCAGCACCACCGCCAGGATGGCGAGTTGCCACTGCGCAAACTGGTAGTCGCGCGCGCTTTCATCAAATGCCTGGCGATAGAGTTTTTCGCTGACGCTGGCGTATTTGCTCTTCGCGTCGCCGAGTCCGTTTTGCATTCCCTGCGTGGGTTGCGCGAAAAACGCATCCATGTTGCCGCTTTCCAGGAACTGCACCAGTTCGGTTAATCCGGCAAAATATTTCTGGTATTTTTCGTCCACATTGCTGCTGACCTCCGCCATCTCTGGCAGCGGATCGATAGATTTAAACCTGGCGTAGTGCTCCGCCGCCTGAGCGAGAGAATTTTTCGCGCTCTTCAGCAGATCGTTTTTTGCGCTACTCTGCTGATTGTTGGCGTCCATCATCATGCGTGCAGAGGAACGACTGAGGTTGATACGTGTTTGCAGCATCAGATCCCATGTCGAGGTCAGTTCACTCTGCTGTTGGCGTAGATCGTTGGAAATAACAAAACTTTTTTGATTCTGCTGTAAAGACGAAAACAGCAAACCACCAGAGACAAGCTGTAGCAGTGCGAAAACCCCCAGCACCATCATCAGCATTGTGACAACGCGGATACGGTTAAACATAAGGCACCTTCCTGAAAACGAGTTAACAACGTTATCGGCACCCTTGATAAGAACTTTACGTTTGCGAAAGGGAAATCCAGGTCAGAAGGCGATATCCACCACCACCGTGTCGGTGTAAGTCCCGGCGGGAGGCGTGGATTGGGTGGGTAACACTCTGGCGGTGTAGTTGTAGGTTCGCAGCAGACCGTCGCTGCTGGTAGAGGATGAGGCGCTGCTGGCCCAACGTTCCGTACCGACGCTCCCCCAGCGGTTGGTGGTGCTCGCTTTGTAAATTTCGTAGCTCAGGCGGTTGTTGCCGCTCGCCATATTGCGCACATTACCGTTGGCATAACTGCCGTTATTAATGCCTACCGTGTAGGTACTGCCCTTGGTACAGGTAATAGAAACCGCCTGCGAAATGGCGGGAAAATTTTTGACCAGCGGCGCACTGCCGAAATTGACGTTCGGCGCGTTAATGGTGATGCAGTCATTGGTCACCGTCAGGTTAAGCTGCATTGTGGTGGCGACCGTATTGGTTTGCGTAGTGACGCACAGCCCCAGCGCTCCCACCTGACAGATGTTGTAATAAACGTTGAAATTGAGCGTCACCTGATACGGCCCGGCACTGACGTTCTGCCCGGTACTGGTACGAAAGAAAAGCGGTAACGTAAAGCGCGTGGAACCTAACAGCGCCAGCAGCGTACTGCCACTCCAGGTATAGCTGCCGCCGATGGCAATCTCGCTGTTGCTGGCGCAGCCGGACTGACCGCACAGGCGCACCGGCACCACATCCGTCACGGTGGTATTGTCCGTGCGCTTGAGGTTGGCGCGGGTGCCTGTAGACACCGTCGCCCCGGTATAAGTCAGCGTCACCGTATCGTTATTCAGTAACCCCAACACCACGTCGCATTGCACCAGCAGATTGGCGCTGGTCGCCTGTTCCGTGCTGTTGACGGTAAACGAGGAGACGCTGCCGAAGGCCCCCGCCGTGGTGCTTACGCTGCAGGCAGCCCAGGCCCCCGGCGCAGCCGTCAGTAATAGCAACAACAGCACACGTCCGATCATCCGACCCCCTGACGACAGATCAACGGCCCGTAGGTCTGGAGTTTATGTTCGGGATTGGCGGTCAGCGAGAAGGCGGTTTCGCAACGCTTTCCGTCGGGCGTGACGACCCGCAGCGGATTCACGCCATCGAGATTCTCCAGCCAGACGATCCCGTCGTAGCCGACCACGGCGGGCGATTTATTATCCCGCATGACCTGGCTTGCCACCGGCAGCGCATGCCCGTTTTCGTCATGCAAAATAACGCTTGCCACCCGCTCCTGCTCCATCGGGAAATCAACCAGATATCCGCTCTGGCGACGCAGCGCCACTTTACGTTCGGTCTCTTTCAGGCGGGTATCGGCAGGCAGATTGAGCGTGTTAATGCTGTAACTCGCCGGGTAGTAGGCGGAGACGCCGCTGATCAGCAAATAGCCCTGATCGTTAGTGTGACCGACCGGCTGGTTTTCGTAATTGACCGGAACATCAGGATGCCCGTCGGTACTGACCAGCACAAAAGCATCGTTGATTTTATTAGCGGCAAACAGCTGGTTTTCCATAAGGACCAGCGATCCCATCGCCTCGCCCCACCAGGTCATGGCATTGCCTTCGCCGTAAGTTCCCCCTTGTAATTCGATATTCCGGTTACGCCAGCCCAGCGTCGCCTGCTGGTAATCCCGCGCCTGAGACTGTCGCGCCCAGGCCAGGTTCCAGCTAAACCCACCGTCGGTTGGCATCGAATGATTGTAATTAATGCGCTGGGTCTGACCGGCATCGGGCGTTTTTTCCATCGACACCGCCGCGCTGTCCCGTTCGCCGAGCGGGATTTGCACCGACATCGCCAGCGTCCAGTCCCCTTGTTGATTGTCGCGACTTGCCGACAGATAAAGACTGCTGCTTCCCCACAGATTCCGGCTCCAGGAGAGATTCAGCAGTTCTGTTTTCTGCGAGTCAAAACTGCGGATCCCAATCCAGGCCGCACCGACATTGCCAAATTCGCCCATGTTGAACGTCAGCGAATACTGGTCGCTGCGCTGGCTCAACGAGGCCAGCGGCTGGTTGTCGTTATCCACCAGCGGAGTCTGATCGTACAGCGCCAGGTTGCCAAATCCGCGCTCACGCCGCGAGTGCTGGGTGGCCACGCTGAATTCAGCGGTACTGTACTGATAGCCCCAGTTAATCTGATTACCGCTGTTGCCGCGCATTCGGCTTTCCGTCCATGCGCCATTCACCACACCCAGTCGCCCCAGTTTGACCAGCGACCCCACGCCACCCAGCGCCAGTGCTTCCGCGCCCTCAACGTGCCCTTCAAGCGTCAGATAATCGTTCACCCCGTAGCGGTAGCTCGCGCTGCCGACCGCCGGACCGTAGTCAAAATTGTCGATGCCGTAATTGCGGCGCAGGCTGCCCAGGGTGATCGCGCCGTCGCTGACGCCTGTTTTGAGCAGATTACTGGCGACATAAAACGGTAAAGTCGTGCTCACCTGGCGGCCCAGCGCGTCGCGAGTGACCAGCACCGCATCGCCGGCGCCATTAATGTAGGGCAGGTTGGTGAGCGTAAACGGCCCCGGCTGAAGCTCCGTTGAACCGGCCCGGTAGCCGTTGATAAACAGATCCACCGCGGTGGGCACCGCGGCTTCACCGGAGAATTCCGGCAAGGGCCAGGTCACCAGATCCGGACGCAACGAGAAGTCGCGCCCCCACGACACGCCGCCCACCCGCACGCTGTTACTCCAGCTCAGGGCATCGCTTATCACATCACCCACCCGCCATTGCGTCGCATCGGTCTCATGGGTCGCGGTGAACACGGTGTCGTAGCGCACGTATCCGTCCTGCTGATCGTCGTTCCCGGCCAGATTTTGTCGCACGTAGCCCGTTGACGAGAGCGAACCAGCATCGTTAAAGAAGCGCAACTCGTGCCAGATGGAAGCCTGGCTGTCGCCGTTTTGCGTGTGGCTGCTGTAGAAATCGTAATTGAGCAGCGCGCCGCTGCCATTGCGCGCGTCGTTTGCCGTGGCCTCACCGCCAAATGGCGTTGCGCGCTCGGGTAGCCAGTCCTGCGGTACGCTCAGTAGCAGACGCTGTCCACTGCTGTCGTATTGCGCGTTAACTTGCGGTAAGCGCGAAACATTCACCTCGCCCTGCGGAAGGTGTTCGGCGGGAAGTCCGGCCTGCTGCAGATCGTCCCGGCTGACGTAGAACTCCCCTGCCCGCTGTATCACTGGCACCACCCGCTGCGTATCGTAATGGTTCACAATCAGCGCCAGATGAAAAACCGCTTGCTGATCGATAGCACGGGCATCGGGTGGCGGCGGGAGCGCATCATCACCTGACTCTGCACGACAGATCCCGCTGGTGATAAGAAAGGTCGTCATCAGTAAGCCGCTTAGTGGGCGGGACCAGACAACCATTTGCCACCCTGTGCGTTGATTGCCGCGCTCATGTTGTCCGGATGGGTGGCGCCTGCGGGGAGTGGCCAGCGACGCGTGCTGCCAGGCAGAACGTAGCCCAGCAAGCCTTGCGCCATCGTGTGCTGCGCCCCGCTCTGACGCAGCATGACTTTGCTTAACCGGAGATGCACGACATTGTCATTACGCACTTCCAGCTGTGACTGCCCGTCGGCGCGTACCACCCGCCAGCGCAGTTTCGCAGGATCCACCCGCGCATGATGTTCTCCCTGCGCCCAGGTCTGAATCCCCTGACCGTAGACAAACAGCGGCAATGAATAGCGCATTTGCACCTTCAACCCCATTTGCGGTTTATCGCCGCCGTCGGGCTGTGGGATCTCATCGACGATAATACGGTAGGCCTGCTCAACCCCGGCGGGAACTGTGGACTGTTTAATCAGACGAATCAGCTGTTTGCTGCCCTTTTCGATCCGGACAATCGGCGGACTGGCGACCACATCCTGCTGCGACTGATAGCGTTCGAAACCCTCATCCTGCCGCCAGCGAACAATTCGCACCTGCATCGTCGTTGGGGTATTTCCCTGATTCTGGATCCACAACTCAGTGGCGTTGCTCTCTGCCGCCAGCCAGGGATCGATCGGCCACAGCAGGATGGTTGCGGCACTGTTCGCCCCGGCTGAAACCAGCGCTGCCGTGAAGCCAAACAGCAATCCCAAAGACGCTCGCATCTGCATATCACTTCTCCCTTCGCTACCATGACAGGGTCACCGTAAGCTGATCTGAATAGTTGCCAGCGGGGCTAAACCCCGTCAGCGTTGCCGCGCCAAACAGCGGTAACGCGATATTATTGCTGTCGGTATAAACGACAGAGACCGGCTGATTCACGCCAATTTCGCTGTTCGCCGCCAGTGATGACGCACTGTAGAGACGATAAGCCACCCGCTCCGTTCCCCCTGCGCGTTGCATATTACGCACCGAGGTATAGTTGCGGCCGCTGTCAATCGTCATGCTCAGCGCCACGCCCGGCGTGCAGGCCAGCGCCAGCGCGGCGTTGGGGACAAACTGCGCGCTCACCTGCCGGTTTTCTACACCGCTATACGTGCCGAAGTTCAGGGTTCCCAGCGCCGCGCCGCTGCCGGTGGTCACCGAGCAGCCCGGCGTGATGGTGGCGTTCAACTGAAAGGACTGGGTGGTGACGGCCATCACCGGCACCGCGGCCAGACCGACCATCGCCAGAAAAAGGCGTAGCCGTCCCCTGCCTCCACGCGGGAAGCCCACGCTAAGGATCCTCATTTCATGGACGAATCAGTAGATGACGCTGACGTTAATCGTATCGGTATAAGTCCCCGGTACCACGGTGACGCTGTTTCCGCCGCCCTGGATCCGGCCATACAACGTGTAGTTGTCAACGCCGGCCGTCGTTGAGGCTTTCGGAATGGGGGTGTTATTACTGACTACGTTGTTAAAACCGCTGTCGCTGTAGAGGCTGTAAGCCACACCCTGAGTGGTATTCGCCGCATTGACGAGGTAACGGGCCGGCGTGCCCGGCGTGCCGATGACCGTACCGGGTGCTGACGAGTTGGTATTACCGGTGATTTGCACGGTGTAATCCGTGGTGGTGCACTGAATGCCAAAACTGTTCCCGCCCGCGGCTCCCGTCAGCTGAGTGGTTAATTCCGAGAACGTAGCTGGATGGGTACCGAAATCCAGCGTACCAAAGTTAATGCCGTTCTGACTCGGTGAGCCATTGATCAGGCAGCCGTTAGTCAGGGTTAATGTCGCCCCGACGGTCCCACTGCTGGTCACCGCCATTGCTGAAGGCAGTGGCAGAAGGAAAATGCCAGCCATACCCAGGAACCGGGATAATCTGTTCATCAAACACCTCCGAAAAATCGCCACGTTTAACGAAAGTCACAACACGCATGGCGAGAAAGGTCACGCAGATCGGTAAAACGAACTGATAATCAGAAATTTAGTTTACGGATGAGAAAACAACCACTGCCGTCTGGCTTCGCCATACGAACGGGTGATTGACGTGTAAAACGCTTATATATCAATTTATTAACATTATTAGCATTCTGTTTTCCTCGCAATCTGAGAGGATATATTCATTCTTATGCGATCCAGTTCACAAAATCGCGTTGGTCAGAACACAACAAAATAAGTAAATAATAAAAAATAGTTGTAACCCCCGGCGGATTACTCCAGGTTAGGTAGGAAATGATTCAGTGTCGTTAAATACATAAAACACATGTATCGCTGATAAAAAATTGTTAAATTCAGCCCGAGGGATTTTTAGTGGCAAATGCAAATAAACTCACGATATTTATCGTGATTTTCATGCTGGCAGGTATTGTGTCAGGTGCGGTTATTCACTCTTATACCTCCGAAAGCGTCATTGCCGCCTGGTCGGATAACATCACCCTTCTTACCGACATCTTCTTACGTCTGATTAAGATGGTTATCGCCCCTCTGGTGTTCAGCACCCTGACCGTAGGCATTATGCGTCTTGGCGAGACGTCCACCATCGGGCGTGTGGGCGGCAAAGCGATGATCTGGTTCATCAGCTCTTCCATCCTCTCCATTCTGGTGGGCCTGTTTATTGTCACCCTGGAACAACCCGGCAGCGGACTTAATCTGGCTATCCCGAAAGAAGCCGTGGATACCGGTCTCGCCGTCGGCGGGATGAGCCTGAAAGGTTTCCTGTCGCATACCATTCCAACCAGCATTGCCGGTGCGATGGCCAATAACGAAATTTTGCAGATTGTGGTGTTCTCGATGTTCTTCGGGATCGGCGGCGCGTCATTGGGCGAAAAATTCAATGCCCCGCTGGTAGCGGCGCTGGACGTGGTTTCTCACATTATGTTGAAAGTAACCGGCTACGTGATGTACGTCGCCCCGCTGGCCATTTTTGCCGCCATCTCCTCGGTGATCGCCACCGAAGGATTGGGCATTTTGCTCAACTATGCCTCGTTCATTGGCGGCTATTACGTGGCTATTCTGATGACCTGTCTGGTGTTACTGGCAGTGGGATATCTGGTACTGAAAAAAGAGGTGTTTCGCCTGCTCGGAATGCTCAAGGATCCGGTACTGGTAGCCTTTACTACCAGCAGTTCTGAAGCGGCCTATCCGAAAACGCTGGAGCAACTGACAAAATTTGGCTGCTCGCGCAACATCGTCTCCTTCGTGCTGCCCATTGGTTACTCGTTCAATCTGGTCGGTTCAATGGTTTACTGCTCTTTTGCGTCAATGTTTATCGCGCAGGCCTACAACATTCACCTGTCGTTTGCTGAGATTAGCGTCCTGATGCTCACGCTGATGCTGGCGTCAAAAGGCATTGCCGGCGTTCCGCGTTCCGCATTAGTGGTGCTAGCGGCAACGATTCCGAGCTTTAACATTCCGGTCGCCGGCATTTTGCTACTGATGGGCATCGACCATTTTCTCGACATGGGCCGTTCCGCCATTAACGTGTTAGGTAACGGTATTGCGACGGCGATGCTGGCGCAAAACGAAGGTTTGCTGGAAGAGAGTGATGAGGAGGCGGTGTCACAACAGGTTGAAGCATAACGGTTCCGGTGATTGCCGGATGGCGGTGTAAACACCTTATCCGGCCTACAACCACCTTCAGCCGTAGGCCGGATAAGCACAGCGTCATCCGGCATTAAAGCACGGTAACCACATCCAGCAATACGATCAGGCGACGTGAGAGGCGGCCATATCTAACAGCGCCATTTCGTCACTGTTCAGCAGTTTCTCAATGTTCACCAGGATCAGCATCCGGTCGCCCAGCGCGCCGAGTCCGGTCAGGTATTCCGTCGACAGCGTCACGGCAAATTCCGGGGCCGGACGGATTTGCTCTGCGGTCAGCGACAGCACATCAGACACGCCATCCACAACGATCCCCACCACGCGCTGTCCCAGATTCAGCACAATCACCACGGTGTTATCGTTGTACTCAACATCGCCCTGGCAGAACTTCACGCGCAGATCGACAATCGGCACAATCACGCCGCGCAGGTTGGTCACCCCTTTAATGAAGGCAGGCGTGTTGGCAATGCGCGTGACCTGATCGTAACCACGGATCTCCTGCACTTTCAGGATGTCGATACCGTACTCTTCATCTCCCAGCGTAAACACCAGGAATTCCTGACCTGACGGCTCGCCGGCCAGTTTGCTTACATTAGTCATACCGGTCATATTTTACCCTTTCTTACTCAATCAGGCGGCGGTGATCGCCATACGTTGTTCGCGATTTAAACCCTGCAGGGCGGAGACATCCACAATCAGCGCGACGCTGCCATCGCCCAGAATCGTGGCGGCTGAAATGCCCGGCACTTTGCGATAATTGCTCTCCAGGTTTTTAACCACCACCTGGTGCTGACCGATCAGCTGATCGACCAGCAGCGCGTAACGGCGACCGCCGCTTTGCAGGATCACCACGATGCCCTGGGTGGCTTCGGTTTTCGCCCCTTCCACTTCAAAGACTTTCCACAACTCAACCAGCGGCAGATATTCGCCGCGTACTTCCAGCACGCGCTCGCCACCGGCCAGCGGATGCAGATCGTCGTCACGTGGCTGCAGGGATTCCATCACCGCATTCAGCGGCAGAATAAAGACTTCGTCGGCGACGCGCACGGACATGCCGTCGAGGATCGCCAGCGTCAGCGGCAGCAAAATACGGATGGTGGTGCCAGTCCCTTGCTTCGACTGGATTTCAACGTGGCCACCCATCTCCTGGATATTCCGTTTCACCACGTCCATGCCCACGCCGCGTCCGGAAACGTCAGTCACCTGCTCGGCCGTTGAGAAGCCAGGGGCAAAAATCAGCATCCCCACTTCGTCATCGGTCATGTTTTCATGAACCGCCATCCCTTGGGAGATCGCCTTCGCCAGAATGCGCTCACGGTTCAGCCCGGCCCCGTCATCGGTCACTTCGATGCAGATGTTGCCGCCCTGATGCTCCGCCGACAAAATCAGATTGCCCACCACATTCTTACCGGATTCCATGCGTTTTTCCGGCAGTTCAATACCGTGGTCGAGGCTGTTACGCACCAGGTGCGTCAGCGGGTCGATGATGCGTTCAATCAGGCTCTTGTCGAGTTCCGTTGAGCTGCCGACCAGCGTCAGTTCAACCTGTTTGCCAAGCTTACCCGCCAGGTCGCGCACCAGACGCGGGAAGCGACTAAACACGTATTCCATTGGCATCATACGAATCGACATCACCGATTCCTGCAGATCGCGGGCGTTACGTTGTAACTGACCCATGCTGGTGATGAGATCGCCATGATTCACCGGGTCGAGTTCGTTCGAACGCTGTGCAAGCATTGACTGGGTAATCACCAGCTCACCGACCAGGTTGATCAGCTGATCGACCTTCTCCACCGCCACACGAATGCTGGTGGATTCACTGGCGCGCGCCGGTTTTTCCCGCTCTACGCGTCCGGTTTGCGCTTCTGTGGCAACCGCTTTCACCGCAGGGACTGCGGCGACAGGCTGTTCGACAGCAACCACTTCAGCCACTTCCGGCTGGACCGCAGGTGCCGTCGCTGCTACCACTTTCTCAAAAGCAATCTGATCGGCTTCAATCACAAAGCACAGCACGGCAATGACGTCATCCTCTGCAATGTCGCCATCAAGCGTTGCCGCCAGGCTGTCTTCGCCCTTGACGACATCAGACAGGGTGGACAGATTGCCCAGCTCTTCTTCCAGCAGGGCCACTTCACTGGCCTTCAGGCGCGAGAGAACAATGCGCAACTTCGCTGCTTCTGCCACGACCACGTCGTCAGGTGCCGTGTTGTCGACCACGCTCAGTCGGGCATTCGCCACCACCGCTGGCGCGGTTTCGCCTTTTGCCTCCAGCGCTAACTGGCGTAATGCCGTGCAGATGTATTCGAAGCTGGCGGCATCCGGCTCCTGCGAACTTTTATAGGCATCGAGCTGTTCCTGCATAATATCTTTCGTTTCCAAAAACAGGTTGATAATGGCGGTATTGAGCTGCATCTCACCGCGACGCGCATCATCCAGCAGGTTCTCCATCAGATGAGTGGTTTCCTGCAAAACGGTAAAGCCGAACGTGCCGGCGCCCCCTTTGATGGAGTGCGCGGCACGAAATATGGCATTCAGTTGCTCGGCATCCGGCGCTTCGGGCACCAGATCGAGCAGATGTTGCTCCATGTCAGCCAACAACTCGTCAGCTTCATCAAAAAAAGTCTGATAAAAATCGCTTATATCCATGCTCACGCTATCACCTCGGATTGGCTGGTGGCGATGTGGGAACGCTTACCTGCGGACTGGCCTCAGGCTGTTGTAATACACTTACCGGCTCGTTCTGGCTTTCAGCGTTTTCATGCAAAATGGCCTGTTCGGTCTGTTTGTTCAGTACCAACAGACTGATTCGGCGGTTGATGGCGTCATCCGGACCGCGATCGCTCATACGCATTGTGGCGGCCATGCCCACCACCCGTAATACTTTTCCGTCATCCAGACCGCCCTGTACCAGTTCACGCCGCGATGCGTTGGCGCGTTCGGCAGAAAGCTCCCAGTTGCTATAGCCCTTTTCACCGTTTGCATAAGGGAAATCATCCGTATGCCCGGACAGGCTGATACGGTTTGGAATACCGTTCAGCACCGGCGCGATCGCCCGCAGGATGTCACGCATATACGGCTCAACCTCGGCGCTACCGGTTTTAAACATCGGGCGATTCTGGCTGTCGATAATCTGAATACGCAGCCCTTCCTGCACCAGGTCAATCTTCAGATGCGGACGCAGCGCCCGCAGTTTGGGATCCGATTCGATGAGCTGATCGAGGTCGCCGCGCAGTTTGCTCAGGCGATTTTGTTCCATGCGCTTTTTCAGTTCATCGAGGTTCGGCTGCTTATTCACTTCGCCCTGTTGCTGGGTAAAGTCATCGCCGCCGCCGGGAATCGCACTCTGGCTATTGGAAATTCGATTCCCTCCCGTCACCGCCGTTGCCAGCGGCGTACGGAAGTATTCGGCAATCTGAATCAGTTCTTTAGGGCTGGAGATGGAAATGAGCCACATCACCAGAAAAAAGGCCATCATGGCGGTCATAAAGTCAGCGTAAGCAATCTTCCACGACCCATGTGCGCCGCCGCCATGCCCCTTATGTTTGCGCCGTTTAACAACGACGATAGGATGAGACCGATTCTTCATGCGCCCTCAGTCGTCGTCTGCTGCTGTTGGTTCGGATTTTTCACTGCGCGAACATGTTCTTCCAGTTCAAGGAATGACGGGCGCTCGCTGGAATACAGCGTTTTACGCCCAAATTCGACGGCGATCGGCGGGGCGTAACCGTTCAGATTCGACAGCAACGTGATTTTCACACACTGCATCATTTTGCTGGTTTCCGCGCTCTTCTGACGCAGCACGCTGGCAAGCGGTGAAATAAAACCGTAGGCCAGTAGAATGCCGAGGAACGTACCGACCATCGCATGGGCAATCAGTGAACCCAGTTCTGCAGCCGGTCGATCCGCTGACGCGAGGGCGTGTACGACCCCCATCACCGCCGCAACGATACCAAACGCCGGCAGCGAATCCCCCATCAGCGCCAGGCTGTTGGCCGGGACTTCCGATTCACTTTCGTGCGTTTCAATCTCTTCGTCCATCAGCGCTTCGATCTCGAAGGTATTCATGTTGCCGCTGATGATCAGGCGCAGGTAATCAACGATGAACTCCAGCATCACTGAGTCGGCCAGAATACGGGGGTAGCTGGCAAAAATTTCGCTCTCTTTCGGGTTCTCAATGTCGCGCTCAAGCGAGAACATCCCCTGCTGGCGCGACTTTGCCATCAGGCGATAGAGCAGTGCCAGCAGATCCATATACATCGCTTTGGTGTATTTCGAACGACGGAACAGTAACGGCAGCGCTTTCAGCGTCCCCTTGATGGCTTTACCGTTGTTACCCACGATAAATGCCCCTATTCCCGCGCCACCGATGATGACAAATTCAGCCGGTTGATAGAGTGCCCCCAGGTTTCCACCAGTCATCATGTAACCGCCGAAAACTGTACCAATAACCACCAGGTAACCTAATAAGATAAGCACGACATCATCCTTCTGCTGTTGACTATGACAGGATGCGCAGTCGGGGCGTTAACGCGTTGGCGAGGCAAAAAAAAGCAGCGGTAATGACTTACCGCTGCTGGAGTGTTTCGTCCACACCGTATCGGTTAAACAGCCTGTTCGATCTGTTCATCCAGCAGTTGTGGAATAATATCGGCAGCATCCTGGGAAAGTTTACGTCTTTTTACCGCTCGGGAAGGCGGCTGGCATAAACTACAGGCAAAACTGCCCGCAGGTTGGTGAGCGTGGGTAATGAAATTACCGCCACAGCAGTTACAGCTTGATAACTGAAGCAAGCCGCTTTCGACAAAACGCACCAGCGTCCACGCGCGAGTCAACGCCAACAGCGGCCCCTCTTCACCCTGCGGACACTGTTCGAGGTACAGTCGATACGCCTTAATGACGGCATCAACACCACTACACAGGCCCGTTTTAAGTAAGAACTGCCAGGCATTACAGAACATGGAAGCATGGATATTTTGCTCCCAGGTCATAAACCAGTCAGTGGAAAACGGCAGCATGCCTTTCGGCGGGGGACTGCCGCGGAGTTCTTTGTACAGCTTGATGAGGCGACCGCGACTTAACTGCGTTTCGCTTTCCAGCATTTGCAAACGGGCACCCAGTGTGATCAATTCCATCGCTAACTGGATATCACGAGCTTCCTGAACAATGCTTTTTTCACTCATCATCAGGCCCTTTTCTTACGCGCGGTTTCATCAGCCTGATTAACATCACTTAACAGACGCGTGGACAGCATGATACCGGTGTGAATTTGCTGGAGATCGTCTACTCTGGAATCCTGAGTCAGACGAGTAATGGTTTGATGACTGTCGAAACGGAAATGACACACAAGCTGATTCGTTTCTGCCAGTTTTACCATTTGCGGAAGGGTCAGCGCCCCCAGAGAGGTCGCCATTTCCTCATTGATCCCGAGACGAAACATGGCGGACGCTTTGTCCTGAACGATTAGACGCTGTGCAAGAAGTAAATATGACAAATTGATGTCATAAATGTGTTTCAGCAACTCGGATGTATGCATTATTCCCATCCAGAATAACCAACTTTTATTTTTATGCGGAAAAACCGCACCCCGTGATGTCGCCGGGAATTCCCGGTAAAAAAAGCAAATAGGTCAAACACATACCTTCGACTCAGGCGCTTAAGCATCAATACGCGCGTCACGCTGGCACCTTGCCTGGTTGTAACGCGAGTACATGAATTCTTACAAATGCCTAAGATTTTTCCTAATTCGACGCAACTGTACTCGTCACACCCGAGACATACAACAAAGCCACGCTGCGAATTTGGAAAATATGTGATGCGCATCACATAAATTAACTTAATCGTTAACATAAATCCATCAGTTGAGCTTTTATTTTGCGGGGAAATTAACCAGCAAAACGCCATTTTATTCTCACGGGTATTAAATCAAGCGTCGGGGGCGGCGAAAGATTTTACGCAACACTCGTTAAAATCACGCAATGAAAATAATTGAAATGGATTTATATCATCACACAAGCAAATTAGTTTTTGTCCTTGCGAAACAATATGTTAATTGTTACCCATTTTTTATTAATACGCGGCATTTATGATTAGATTGCAATTAATCACGAACATGAATTTGTTAAACCAAATTTTGATTGACTCACTGATTTAATTTAAGTCAATCGTTTTGGTTAACACTTTTGGTTATTCCTTAGATCCACTTATAAGGAATATTAATGAATAATTATGATAGCCTTCACACTATTGTCATATAGAAGCATTGCAGTTATCAGCGAATCGGAGTAATGCTGAAGAACCACCTCATATTCTTGCAATAAGGAGCGAGTTATGAGCTACACCCACATTCTTGTCGCCGTGGCGATAACCCCGGAAAGCCAACAACTACTGGCAAAAGCCGTCTCCATTGCTCGTCCCGTCAACGCACGAATCAGTCTTATCACCCTCGCCTCCGACCCAGAGTTATACAACCAATTTGCCGCCCCCATGCTGGAAGATTTACGCGCGGTAATGCATGAGGAGACAACGGATTTCCTTGAAAAACTGGGGAAAGACGCGGGCTATCCGATCGCGCAGACATTCATTACCTACGGCGAGTTAAGCGAGCATATTCTGGACGTGTGCCGCAAACACGACGTGGATCTGGTCATCTGTGGCAACCATAACCATAGCTTCTTTTCGCGAGCCTCCTGCTCGGCGAAAAGTGTGGTGAGTTCAAGCCTGGTGGACGTTCTGCTGGTCCCGCTTGAAGGTAATTGATCCCCGAAATCGTCGCTCAGGCAAGCTTGGGAAACGTCGCGACTTTGCGCTGCTGAAGAGTTTCAGCGCTGCGCGGGGTGATCGTCTTTAGATCGCAGATAAACTGCTCCTGCCAGTGATTGATGTCGTTTTTGACAATCACCTCCAGCATCTCAGCATGACGCGAAATACGTTCGGCCAGCGGCATCGTGAGTGCGCGATTCAGCGCTGCCGCAACTTCATCACGATCGTAAGGATTGACGATCAGCGCTGAGGTCAGTTCATTTGCCGCACCGGCGAACTGAGACAGCACCAGGACGCCTGGATTGGCGGGATCCTGGGCGGCAACGAATTCTTTCGCCACCAGATTCATACCATCGCGCAGCGGCGTGACCAGCCCCACATCCGACGCACGGAATACTTTCATCAACAGTTTGCGTTCAAAATGCTGATTGAGATAAAACAGCGGCGTCCAGCCCAACTGACCATACTTACCGTTAATGCGCCCGGCTTCCGTCTCAAGTTGATGACGGATATCCTGATACGCCTGCACATCGCCACGGGAAGTGGGCGCAATCTGCGTGTAACGAATTTTTCCGTGATGTTGGGGGAATTTCTCCAGCAACGCCTCATAAGCCTGAAAACGCTCCGGAAGCCCTTTTGAGTAATCCAGTCGCTCAACGGAAAAGATATTCTTGAGGTTTTTTAACTCTGCCTTTAGCTGAGCCAGCTTCGGCGGTAACGGCCCCGACGCCTGTCGGGTAATCTCCTCCGGTTCAATACCGATAGGATAGACCGCGGTGTGAAAATGTTTCCCCCACGCGGTGTGGTTCTTCGGATCGCGGGAACTGACTCTCGTCAGGCTGGAAAGGCTGTCGAGGAAAGCCTGGCGATCGTTTTCAGTTTGAAATCCCAGCAGATCAAAATCGCACATCTGCTCAAGGAGAATATCTGATGACGGCAGCGCGTTAAAAATCTCCGGCGTGGGAAAGGGAATATGCAGGAAAAATCCGATCCGGTTGTTCACCCCGCGCTTACGCAGTTCGCTGGCAAACGGCAGCAGGTGATAATCATGGATCCAGAGGATGTCATCCTCTTTTAAGAGCGGCAGGAGTTTGTCTGCCAGGTGCGCATTCACACGCTGATAGCCTTCCCAGGCGGTGCGCTGGAAGTTCACCAGATCCAGCCGATAATGAAAAGCCGGCCATAACACCGCGTTAGAAAACTGGTTGTAATACTCTTCGTGATCTTTTTCGCTCAGGTTAAACGACGCCCAGGTGATGTTGCCCCGGGTGACCTTTTTTAATGGCTGATCCTCGTTACCCAGTTCGCCACTCCAACCGAACCACAGTCCTCCTGCCGCTTTCAGCGCACCCAGTATCCCAACGGCCAGGCCGCCCGCACTGGTTTTGTTATCCGGAGGCGCTATTCGATTAGATACTACGACTAAACGACTCATTGCCATCTCTCCTGTCATTCATGTTTTTTTCTTGTTGTGCAGTGTAAACAGACTCCAGCCAGCGCCAGACGTCTGGCACTCCGGCTAATCGCCATTGCGCCTGCGTCTCCCCCTCTCCTACCTTCACTGAAATGCCCCCCGCCTCGTTCACCACGCGAAACCCGGCCTCATCGGTCAGATCGTCACCCAGAAAAACAGGGACCCGCCCGGCAAACGGCGCTTCACGCATAAACGCGGCTATCGCTTCACCTTTGTTAGTGCCTTTCGGCTTAATTTCGACAACGCACTTCCCTTGCTGGAGCGCTAGCTGCGGCCAGGTTTGCGTAATGCGTAGCGCCAACGCCTGCAGCGCAGCTTCATGTTCTGGCGCCTGTCGATAGTGCAGCGCAAACGCCATGCCTTTGGTCTCCACTTCCGTCCCCGGCAGATTCATCAGCGCCGTATGTAACTGCACGCTGATATCGCGTTCTATTGCCGAAGGGAGATGCACGATATGCATTTTCCCATTGATGTCACGGCGTTCAGCCCCATGTACGCCTGCCAGCGGAAAGCGCCAGGGGTTAGCCAACGCGTCAAGTTCAACCATTGAGCGCCCTGAAATCAATGCCAGAGCCCCTGCGTTGCATTCTGCAAGTTGGTGGAGCATCTGAAGGATCGTGGGAGGAATCACCACCTGGTCTGGATGCGGCTTTAACTCCGCAAGGGTTCCATCGAGATCAAAAAAATAAGCATAGTGCACGGACTGTTCAGGGGTTACGGTTAACGGTTCTGCCACCCGGTACTCCTCCTTATTGTTCTCTTTGAGCCGCGCGGATCGCGCCTCATAAGCAACCGTAAGTATAGACAGTGTGACGATGCTCGCCATTTGGAAAGACAATTGCCAGCCGGGGTAGCGGCTGGCAAAGGAGAGGAACTAGACTAAAAAGTTGGACTTTTTTTATCAGACCGTACGCTTCGCTTTTTGTTTGTAACGGTCGAAGATCACCGCTGCCAGCAGGATCAAGCCGCGTACAACGTACTGGGCGAAGGGTGAAATATTCAGCAGGTTCATCGCATTCTCCACGGTCCCCAGGATCAGGACACCCGCCACCACATATGAGATTTTTCCGATGCCGCCCTTCAGGGAAACGCCGCCTAACACGCAGGCGGAGATGACGATCAGTTCATAGCCAATGGAGGTCATCGGCTGTCCACTCGTCATACGCGAGGCGAGAATAATCCCGGCTGCCGCAGAGACCAGACCAGAGAGCACGAAAATAATGATTTTGGTCCGCACCACCGGCACCCCGGCCAGACGCGCCGCCTCTTCGTTGCCCCCAATTGCCAGCGTATTACGCCCGAAGGTCGTTTTGTTTAACAGCAAGCCAAAGATAATCAGGCAGCCCACCGTCAACCAGATTGGCGCCGGTAAACCGAACCAGTTGGCGTAGCCAAGGGTGAAGAAACGCTCGTCTTCAATCCCCACCGCTTTGCCGTCGGAAATGATATACGCCAGGCCACGAACGATTTGCATCGTTGCCAGCGTGGTGATCAGGGCGTTGATCTTGAGTTGTGCAATCACGAAGCCGTTAACCAGCCCGCACAGCACGCCCAGCAACAGGCCTGCCCCCACGCCAATCCACAGGCTTTCGGTCAGATTGATGACCACTGCGGTGGTCACCCCGGCGCAGGCAATCACTGACGCCACGGACAGGTCGAAATCCCCTGACGCCAGGCAGAACAACATGCCGCAGGCCACCATGCCCGACATGGAGATCGCCAGCCCCAGCCCTTTCATATTGATGAATGTCGCGAAATTCGGCACAAAAATGGCGCAGGCGAGGAACAGGACAGCGAATACCACCAGCATGCCATACTGATCCCAGATACGTCCCAGGCTAAAAGGCGACGGCGACTTTGGCGCGCCCGATCCGGAAGTTGTTACGGAAGACATCGTTCTCTCCTTTCTCAGGCGACAGCCTGGCTGACTTTAGGCATCGCGAGGCTCAGCGCCTGGCGCTCATCCGCCTGTTCATGAAGTAATTCCCCGGCGATCTCACCTTCCCGCATCACCACAATACGGTCTGCCACGCCGAGGACTTCCGGCAGGTCACTGGAGGCGAACAGCACGGCAACGCCGCGCGCGGCCAGGGCATAAATAACGTTATAAATTTCGTGCTTCGCGCCAACGTCAATCCCACGCGTCGGTTCGTCGAGCAAAATCACTTTCATCTCTTCCGATAGCCAGCGACCAAGAATCGCCTTTTGCTGGTTACCACCGGAAAGGTTCATGATCAGCTGTTCGGCACCAGGGGTTTTGATGTTCAGCGAGCGAATATGATGGTCGGCATTAGTCTCCTCCCATCCGTTGTTGATCACACATCCCCCCAGCACATGCTTACGCCGGGCGCTGATGTTGATGTTGTCGCGTACCGAATGCACCGGGATGATCCCCTCCGCTTTCCGGTCTTCCGGGCACAACATCATTCCTGCCGCGATAGCATTCGCCGGCTTGCGAATGTCGATCGGTTGTTCATCGATATACACCTGCCCTTCGCTGATACGGGTGCCGCCAAATAAGCCTTTCATCAACTCACTACGGCCCGCGCCTACCAGGCCAAACAGTCCGACAATTTCCCCGCTGCGAACCGTCAGGCTGACAGGCATGCGTACGCCCTGCGCTTTGACTTCATGCAGGCGCAGGCGCTCTGCGCCATAGGGGCGAGACTGCCAGCCGTAGATGTCACCCAGATCGCGCCCCACCATCGCCTGCACCAGCGCATCGTGGTTGACCTGCTGCATGTCGGTAAAGGTTTTCACGTAGCGGCCATCTTTAAACACAGTGATCGCATCGCTGAGCGCGAAGATCTCTTCCATACGGTGCGAGACATACAGAATGACGCGCCCTTCTTTACGCAATTCGCGGATCACCCGAAACAGGTTTTCGATCTCCCTTGCAGAGAGCGAGCTGGTCGGTTCGTCAAAGGCAATAATCTTGGCGTTGCGCGCCAGCGCTTTGGCGATTTCCACCATCTGCCATTGGCCGATGGAGAGATACTTCAGGGGCGTCGCGGGGTCGATATCCATCCCCAGATGTTTGAGTTGCAGGCCCGCTTCATAATTGAGCAGGGTGCGATTCACAATGCCGCCTTTGTGCGGAAGCTGACCGAGATAGATATTCTCAGCAACGGTCATCTCCGGCACGAGATGCAGTTCCTGGTAAATAATGGCAACGCCGGCATTCAGCGCGGCGGTGGTATCTGCGAAGCTCATTTCCTGCTCGCGAATCGCCAAAGATCCCGTGGTTGGCGCATAGTTACCGCTGAGAATTTTTAAGAGTGTTGATTTCCCGGCGCCATTTTCACCCATCAGCGCATGCACCTGACCGGCGTAACAGTCAAAACTGATATCCGTAAGCGCTTTAACGCCGGGGAAGGTTTTACCAATGCCGCGAAATGAGAGATACGGGGTAGACTGTTGCATAACGTCTCCGTGAGTCAGTATCGTTCTAACCGGTTGCCGGATGACAGCATGAGCGACGCCATCCGGCCTTTCACTTGCTGTCGTCTTACTTACCGCCTAACCCTTTTTTCGCCAGCTCTTCTTTGAAGTTGTCACGGGTGATCAGCACCACGTCAGTCACTTCGGTGAATGCCGGTGGTTCTGCGCCTTTCGTCACCCAGTTGTAGAGCATTTCGCTGGATTTATAACCGTGAACGTCCGGGCTGGGCAGCAGTGAACCGAAGAAACCGGTCGCCTGCGCTTTCGACAGTTCGCTCACTGCGTCAACGCCATTGATACCAATGCCGATCACGTCCGCCGCCTTAAAGCCCTGGCCTTCGGTGGCGCGCACGCCACCGAGTACGGTGTTATCGTTCATGCCGACAATCAGCCAGTGTTTGACTTCAGGGTGCTGAACCAGCATGGAGTTGGCGGCATCAAATGCGCCGGGGATATCGTTAGATTTGGTAGGAACCTGGTAGATCTGTTTTTCCGGGAAGCCTGCGGCTTTCAGCGCTTCCATCGAGCCGGAAGTACGACGACGCGCGGTGTCCAGTTCGTTAGCGGTAATCGCCATCACCGCGCTCTCTTTGACGTCCCAGCCCCGTTTCTGCATCTCTTTATACAGTTCCTGGCCCTGACGCTCGCCGATTTTGGTTGCCGCCATCATGACCAGTGGGACGGTATCCATCGGTTTGCCTTTGGCATTGACGAACTGATCGTCCACGGCGATCACTTTCATGTCGTAGCCGCGCGCCTTCGCGACGATAGCGGACCCCAGTTTTGGATCCGGGGTACAAATAACAAACCCCTTCGCCCCGCTTGCCGCCAGGCTGTCGATCGCATTCAGCGTCTTCTCGCCGTCCGGCACCGCAATTTTAATCACTTCAAAGCCCAAATCTTTCCCGGCTTTATCGGCAAATTTCCACTCCGTCTGGAACCAGGGTTCTTCCGGTTGTTTCACCAGAAAACCCAGCTTCATCGATTCTGCCATAGCGGATTGTGACATAACGGCAGCCAGACCGATGGCTGCCAGCGCTTTAGTGAATTTGTGCATGGTTAACTCCAGCTTTAGCGTCATTTTATGTAGGGTAATATTTAACGACTTTATGTAATTCAGACGAAAAACAAGGCATTACCAAAAGAACTCAAGATAAATGCCAGTGCTGGAATAGTTGTAGCGGGAAATTGATTCTCCATAGGAGAGCGGCATCACACCGCAGAATTACAGTAATTGCGTACATAAATTCAGCGGAAAATGACATAAGAAACGGGGGAATTGTCAGACAAATAAAAAGTGGCGTAGCACATTAATCCATAAGGTCAGCTCGCAAATCCTTGTTCCCGAATACGCCAGTATCCGGGAACCAACGGATTACCACGGATAATAAATATGCTCAGCATGTTCACGAACGGGTTGGTCATTGCCTAATAAACGGGCTGACAGCGTCAGGGCAAAATCAAAAATATGGCCTAATCCTTTTCCACTCAGGAGATTACCATCCTCCACAACCGGCGCATCAACATAAACGCCATCGGTCACCGCGTCATAGAGGTCGCCTGAGCAGACATAACGACGCCCCTTCAGTAAGCCGTTGCCGCCTAATACACGTGCAGCCGCTGAGCAAATGGGACAAATTAATTTTCCGGCGGCATCATGGCGCGAGATAAACTCGATAACCTGTGGATTCGCCGCCAGGTTCATGCTTCCCTGCGGCCCTCCCGGCAGCACTACTGCGTCATACAGGCGTTCTCGTTGCCCCGCCAGGGTGTCATCGGCCACCATCGGGAGATCGTGGTAGCTCACTACGGCGCGAGACTCCGCGCAGGCCAGGGTATCTACGTCAATATTCAGACGACGCAAGATATCAATGGTAACGATCGCTTCCGCTTCCTCGAAACCCGATGCCAGCAAGACGGCCACTCTTTTCATTCACCTTTCCTCATTTATTACAGGCTGATAACACCGAAAATGACGAATTAATCATTCGGTTATAATTGAACAAGATGTCGCTGCCCTGATTTTCAGCAAGAGAAAGACCGGCATTATTTCTGCCAGAACGGTTTCACAGGATTATTATCGCGGCAGGGACGGCAGAGATTATCAATATTCTGATATTACCATGCTAAATCATTCACTTTTGTGACTTGAAACACCATTTCAAAACCATATAAATCATTCACACCATAACAAAATCAATCAGATATATAATTTCACATTATGTTTACTAAATACAGCTTGATGTATTACCTTCAGTAATATGTAAAAAATCATAAACATTGCCATTTAAGGATTTTCTTATTTCATTAATGCAGGTATGCTTATTTTCGATTCGCGATGGAATTGACTCTTCGATCACATAATGGACTGGCAGAATGGACTTATTCTGCTAACAGTAAGTTGTGCAGATTAGCGCTGCACATCCCTTCTATCAGGAAATAAGGATATTGATATGGCTGCAGTTGGAATGGTACACAAACTCAATAATCAAATGAATCTTGAGTTTTATGCTTCCAATCTCTATCTCCATCTGAGTGAGTGGTGTTCTGAACACCGTCTGATGGGTACTGCGACTTTCTTACGTACTCAGGCCCAGAGTAACGTCACCCAAATGATGCGCATGTTTAACTTCATGAAAAATGCCGGGGCGAATCCGGTCGTTAAGGCCATTGATGTACCGGGCGAAGATTTACATTCGCTGGAAGAACTGTTTCAGAAAACGATGGATGATTATGAACAGCGCGCCAGTACGCTTTCGCAGCTCACCGACGAAGCGGAAGCCATGAACGATGCGCCTACCCTGGATTTTCTCCACACGCTGGAAAAAGAACAACAGCAAGATGGGCTGTTGTTACAAACGATTCTTGAAGAAGTACGTAGCGCCAAACGCGCGGGACTGTGCCCGGCGCAGACCGATCAGCACGTGCTCAACGTCGTCAATTACCAACAGCATTAATTGACCACATTATTGGCCTGCATTTCACTCCCCGGCAGGCCAATTCGCAAAGCCCTTTCAGCCTGATGCCCCCCCCACTTTGGGGAGGCATTGCAAAAAGTATTTCTAAAATATAAAACAACGGTTTATTTTAGTGAGCTTCGCCCTGCGGCGTGAATTTCAGTTCAATCAGTGCGATCGCTTTCTGGATAGCGCGCCGCGTGACGGGATCGGCCGCAGCGGGATGCGTTGAAAAATCAATGTTTTTCAGCTGGCTGGTCATTTTTTCGCGAACTTCAACGGGAGCAATCACGTCGAGGACATCGAGAATTTGTTTGATGACGAGCTGGCAGGCGACAACGTCAGAGACCAGTTCCTGATCGGCATTCAGCGTTTGGGACATAGTAGGCGTTCCTGATAGTGTTGAAAGGCCGTCATAGTACCGATTCAGAGGCCGAAACGATAGCCAGACCTGCAACCGCAAATGACAGGCATAAAAAAACCTGCCGAAGCAGGTTTTTTTAATCAGAACATAGCGCCAGGCGGTACGTCTTTGAAAGTTTTGCAATAATTTTCAAACATGCTTTTCAGGATTTTGCGCAGTTTCATGGCATGACTCCAACTATGTTGTTATGCAGGTGTTATCGTCTATGTGCACATAATATGACTACCGTCACAAAAATCAACTATTTTGTGATATGTGTCACGATTAATATTTAACATATCCTTTGCATTCATGCCTGTTTAACTGGTAAATCAATCATCTACAGAGTTATCAGTTCCGGTAAATTTTTATAGTTTTTTTTGAATGGCAAGTTCAACATGCAAGAAGATCGAATCACAGAAAGCAAACGGGGTATCTCTCCTGCCGCCCTGCTTGTCGCCGGGGCGTTTTTCATGGAGTTTATTGACGGCACGGTAATCGCAACCGCCCTGCCCGATATGGCCAAAAGTTTCGGTGTTCAGGCGGTTGATCTAAATATCGGGATCAGCGCCTACCTGATTACCCTGGCGGTACTCATCCCGGCCAGCGGCTGGATAGCTGACCGCTTTGGCGCGCGCAAAATCTTTACGCTTGCCCTCGCCATTTTCACCCTCGCCTCCGTGCTGTGCGGTCTTTCCACAACGCTGGAGAGTTTTCTGGCAATGCGTATCCTGCAGGGCGTGGGGGGCGCGTTAATGGTTCCGGTGGGGCGCTTAGCGGTCTTACGCATCACGCCAAAGCATCAGTTGATTACGGCGATCGCCACCTTAACCTGGCCCGCCCTGGTCGCCCCCATTATTGGCCCACCGCTCGGCGGTTTTATTACCAGCTACGCTAACTGGCGCTGGATCTTCTTTATTAATGTCCCGCTGGGTCTGTTGGCGATAGCACTGGCGCTGCGATTTATTCCCAATATTCGCGATGACGATCGGCGTCCTTTTGATCTTCCCGGTTTCCTCGCCACTGCTATTGCGATGGTCAGTCTGGTCTATGCGATGGAGCTGCTGGGTTCACAGCATCCCGAAAGCGGATTGACGATAGCCCTGCTGGCGCTTGGCGTGGGGACATTTGCCTTTTCTTTGCGCCACTTCCGGCGAGCCGCCTGGCCGATGATACGCCTCGACGCCATGCAGGTGCCGACGTTTCGCGTCACAATGTACGGAGGATCGCTGTTCCGCGCCTCAATCAGCGCCGTGCCTTTTCTCCTGCCGCTCATGTTTCAGGTCGGATTTGGCATGAATGCCTTTCAGGCCGGTTCGCTGGTGCTGGCGGTATTTGTCGGCAATCTGACCATTAAGCCCGCGACCACGCCGCTCATCCGCTGGCTCGGCTTTAAAAAGCTGCTGCTGATTAACGGGGCGCTCAATGTGCTGGCGCTGCTCGCCTGCGCGCTGATCACCCCCAGCACGCCTGTCTGGCTTATTTTGCTGGTGCTGTACCTCGGCGGTGTGTTCCGTTCGATTCAGTTTACCGGCATCAGCACGCTGGCTTTCGCCGACGTTCCTTCTGCCCAGATGAGCTATGCCAATACCTTATTCAGTACCGCGACACAGCTCGCCGTTGGACTGGGGATTTCACTGGGAGCAATCGGTATTCGTATTGGTGCGAATGTGAGTGAATGGTTGGGAATGAGCGCAATTCCTGGCATCAGTTTTCGGCTGGCGTTTGTGGCCATCGCGCTTATCTGCCTGTTTGGCATGGTGGATACGTTTCGACTGGTGAAAGATGCGGGCAGCGCGGTGTCTGCAAGGAAGTGAGGTGGAAAGCCGGATGCGCATTACGCCCTCCGGCTTATCAGCAAAAATTAGCCGAGGATTTCGCGAACGAACGCTTCAATCTCTTTGCTCTGGCCATTTTCAAAGAAGCATTGCTGGAAACGCTGACCAGAAACCGCTGTCTTCACCAGTTGCGGATCGATCGCACGCAGCGTATCAAGATAGTTGTCTTTAACGACTGCCGCTTTGACCTGGTTAAGGATCCCGGCGTTACGCACCTGCGGTTCTTTACGCTCTGGCGGATACCCTTCTCCATTGCGCCCCGTGAAGGCTTTCTCGAAGATAAAGCGCACGTTCAGTTCCGCTCCCCAGCCAAATCCTTTCGCAAACGGCAGAGACAGCGCATTACCGTTGTTAATCTGCGCGAACAGGAAGGCATCCGCCGGATCGATGCAGTAGCCGCACACCACGCCCGGATGAATATTCAGCGACATCAGCGCGCCCTGGCCTGTACCGCAGCCGGTCACCACAAAATCAACCGCTTTTGAATTCAGCAGAATGCTCGCCATGATGCCAAGGTGGATGTAGGTCAGGTGGTGGTCATTCTCGTCGCTCATCCCGACGTTGAATACCGGAAAACCCTTTTCATCCGCAACCGCTTTGAGCTCGCGGTGAATGATGGCGTTTTTACCCGCCTGGCTGTTTTCCATCATCAGTGCAATTTTCATTCTGTCTTCTCCTGAATGCGATGCGGGAAGTCCCGCCTTGAGTCATCACGATACCGCACAGTACTACTTAGCAAACCTACTTTCAAATTTAATGAAAGATGGTTTTAAAAATGAGGAGCGGTTTCACATTTTCCTCTGTTGACCGCAAAGCGCCCGTCGTCGTGTGAATTAGTCGTTGCTGATCTATAAGTTATTCAGGCCATTGAAACGCCGATGTGTGAATTAGGATAGCGAATCACCGAACATTCAGAGCGATACCATGAAGACTCTTTTTATTGCCCTCTCACTGATACTCCTGACAGGATGCGCGATCAACAGACAGGCACAGGTGAGTGATGCCAGCGCAACAACCGGCGTTGTGCGATTGAGTTACGATCAGGCGATGCTGCAAAATGCCTATACCGACGACTATACCGCCCAGGGCACCGCCACACGCGCGTGTCAGCAACTAGGCTATGCCAGCGCCCAGCCATTCGGTCAACCCGTCAGCACCTGTAGCGTTTATGCTGGCTCCCTGTGTATGAACACAAAAATCACACTCTCCTGGCAATGTCAGGGCATCGCCATTTCGCAAGCAGCACCTCATTATTATTAAATTACGGGCCAGTATTGGCTGGCCTGATTTATCTCGCGTTAATTATTTTATAGCGCAAATGCGTTTTATTCCCATTCGTATTTTTAATAATTAAATTTATTATTTTACCTTTTGCAAATATTTAAATAACAAATTATAGTGACGCCACATCAACATATTTATGAATTTTGTGGAGCGAAGTCATGCTGAAAACAGAAATGATCGACAAACTGAATGAGCAAATGAACCTGGAATTATATTCCTCCCTGCTCTATCAGCAGATGAGTGCCTGGTGTAGCTACCACAGTTTTGAAGGGGCCGCCGCGTTCCTGCGTCGCCACGCACAGGAAGAGATGACGCACATGCAGCGTCTGTTTGACTACCTGACCGATACCGGCAGCCTGCCGCGCATTAATCCCGTCTCATCGCCTTTTGCTGAATATGCATCGCTGGATGAGTTATTCCGTGTGACTTACGAACACGAACAGCTGATCACCCAAAAAATTAACGAACTGGCGCATGCCGCGATGACCAGTCAGGATTATCCGACCTTTAATTTCTTGCAATGGTATGTTGCCGAACAGCATGAAGAAGAGAAATTGTTTAAATCGGTGATTGATAAATTAACGCTGGCAGGAAAAAGCGGCGAAGGTTTGTATTTTATCGACAAAGAACTGTCTACGCTCGATACCGCAAATTAATCATCAACGGTGAGGACATTCCTCACCGTTTTTCTTAATGACGGCAGATCTTGCTTTCGTGCGTAGAGAAACCGTCATCCTGAGCGATAAATTTCCCTTTCGCCGCCAGAAACGCCACCAGCTCTCCCGCCGTCATGTCCGATGCTGAACAGGTATGAAAACGCGCCGCTTCGCCAAACCGCGCCTTAATCGCGGCTTCGAGGCTAGCCGTAGAATAGTTCTCGCCTGACTCAATCATCATATTCAACACTTCGTGACCGTGAACAGAATCCATCATTCCTCCTCAATAAAGTGCGTAGCCTACGGCGATACGCCATCCGCTGCTTTGCGCTAACGCAGGTTGCGCTCATTTAAGAGCGTAAACATTACTATACAATCGATGTAACGGTCATTTGACGAAAATAACGTTTTGCCTTACCCTGCGCCGCAGATCTAACCGTTGTTTATCTCTGGGACAGTGTAAAGCGTGAAGAATAGAACTCTGGGAAGTGTTTTCATCGTGGCGGGCACCACGATTGGCGCAGGGATGCTGGCGATGCCTTTGGCGGCTGCCGGGGTCGGTTTTGGCGTCACTTTTGCGTTATTGATTGGGTTGTGGGCATTGATGTGTTACACCGCGCTGTTGCTGCTTGAAGTGTATCAGCACGTCCCGGCAGACACCGGACTGGGCACGCTGGCAAAACGCTACCTGGGACGCTACGGTCAGTGGATAACCGGATTCAGTATGATGTTTCTGATGTACGCGCTGACCGCAGCCTATATCAGCGGCGCGGGCGAATTGCTCGCCTCCAGTATCAGCGACTGGACCGGCGCAGAGATGTCGCCTACCGCGGGCGTCCTGCTATTCACCTTTGTTGCCGGCGGCGTCGTTTGTGTGGGCACCTCGTTGGTCGATCTGTTTAACCGCTTTCTGTTCAGCGCCAAGATAATTTTCCTGGTGGTGATGCTGGCGCTGCTGATGCCGCACATTCATAAAGTTAATCTTCTGACCCTGCCGCTTGAGCAGGGGTTGGCGCTTTCGGCTATCCCGGTCATTTTCACCTCTTTCGGCTTTCACGGCAGCGTTCCCAGCATCGTGAGCTATATGGACGGCAACATCCGCAAACTGCGGTGGGTGTTTATTACCGGTAGCGCGATTCCGCTAGTGGCCTACATTTTCTGGCAACTGGCGACGCTCGGCAGCATCAACTCCACAACGTTTATGGGACTGCTGGCAAATCATGCCGGGTTGAATGGTTTGTTGCAGGCGCTACGGGAAGTCGTCGCCTCGCCGCACGTTGAGCTGGCGGTGCATCTTTTTGCTGACTTAGCGCTGGCGACCTCTTTCCTCGGCGTCGCACTGGGGCTGTTCGATTATCTGGCCGATCTGTTTCAACGCCGTAATACAGCCGCTGGACGGATGCAAACCGGCGCGATTACCTTTCTGCCGCCGCTGGCCTTCGCCCTCTTCTATCCACGGGGTTTTGTGATGGCGCTGGGCTATGCCGGTGTCGCGCTGGCTGTGCTGGCGCTGATCATCCCTTCACTGCTGGCATGGCAGAGTCGCAAACAGAATCCGCAGGCGGGCTATCGCGTACTGGGCGGACGCCCCGCATTAGCGCTGGTGTTTACATGTGGCATTGTGGTGATTGGCGTACAATTTCTGATTGCCGCCGGGCTGCTGCCCGAAGTGGGATAAAGAAAAAGGGGCGTCAGCCCCTTTTTGATCAGTGCAGACAGCACTGCTTGTATTTTTTACCGCTTCCACACGGACACGGATCGTTGCGGCCAACTTTCACTTCCGCTTTCACCGGCACCTGCACTGGCGTTTCCTGCGGATGCGCCATCCAGTATGCGTGCAGATCCAACGCCGCCAGGCGGATCGCCTCAACGCTTTCTTCAAACGCTTCCGGGGTCAGTTTCTCAACCACCTCGAAATTCTCTTCTGTACCGTGCAGCGCAATGGCGTCAAGAGCTGGCTTCAGTGTATCCGGTAGCGCAGACCAGTCGGAAAGCGCAACGCCGCGCATGTAGCCGAAGCACCACTCTTCCACAATGGTAATCTCACGCCCTTCAATTTCGCGCAGACCAAACAGCGGTTCAAACTGTTCCGGGAAATCATTCAACCGGTCAGCGGTGTCCGCCATATGCTGGAATGCGAGATTCATAAAACGCGTCATCTCTTTTTCAGAGGACCAGCGCGGCACATATTGCGCCCCACCCCATACGGCAACCAGCCACTGCTCTGGCTCAATTTCACGGGGTGAACTGAGTACAGCCGTCAGCAGTCCATCCAGTTCTGCCACGTCCAGAATGGCATGTTCGGTGTTGTACTTGGTCAGCACATCATCCAGCCACTCCAGTTCACTTTCGTTCAACGGTCCCGTTTTCATCATACTTGTCCTCGGTAAACACTCTCGCCAGCGGCTATCTTACATGGCGAACGAGGAAACGGATACTGATTGCCGCGTGGGACACCTCACATGTGGCAGTAATTCTACCCATCATTTCTTCCTGCAAAATAGATACGGCACATTGGCGTTTGAAAAGACATACGCGGATTGATACTCATCCACGGTCAGGGTCAATTCTCCCCCTTTCTTCAGAAAGAATTGAGATAATATCTTTTCGAATTTCTCATCGGTCACGGTATCGGAAAAGGTTTTGACAATGCGCGCTGTATGTAGGATCCGCGTTCTGAACTGCTGGGTATAGTTAAAATAGACCAGCCGATTGACATTAATCTTTGTCTCGCCATCGACTTTACCCGTAATAATGGCTATTCCTGTAGTATGATCTCTCATCACGCTGCAGGAACCGTTCCGACAAATAACCTATCCACAGAAATAGCATGCCATTGACATGGCTCGCACTACCCACGCGGGGTTAACAATAAATTCACCGCCAGACTCACGAAACCACATGAAAACAAGATTCGTAATCCCGACAAAATCGTGGGATGATTTAATACCTTCCTGCGCATGAAGGATGAAAAAATACCATACAGCATGAATACAAACAGCGTCATTAACATGAAGATCAGGCTCAATATCAACATGTTGGTTGCCGGTGCGGAGGACGTGGTTTGAATAAACTGCGGTAAGAAGGCCAAAAAGAACAGTGATAATTTGGGATTTAACAGATTGATAAATATCGCATGCAGGATGACCTTCGCGCCTGACTGAGAAACTTCGCAGTCATCAGGCTGTAACGTTGATTTCTCTTTTATAATATTCCACGCCATATACAACAGCCACACGACCCCGGCATATTTGATGACAGTGAACGCCACTTCACTGGAGTAGAAAATAGCGGCTAATCCCGTGATGGCGGCCAACATATGCGGAACAATCCCCAATGTACACCCTACGGCAGCCAGCAAACTCATTGCGACACCTCGCGATAACCCCATCGCAATGGTATAGATCGCACCGGTTCCCGGCGAAATAATCACAATAAATGAGGTTAATAAGAACTCGATACTGATCTGCATAACGTTATCCCGGGTGAACACATAATAAGAGAGTCAGTGTTTATCAGGATAACCCTGCAGATCTTGTAGAAAATTGCAGACGGTTAATCAATCATGGCGGAGCGGTATTGCCCCGGTGTTATGCCCGTCTGCTTCTGAAATGCATGAGTGAGATGGCTTTGATCGGAGAAACCGGCCATCACCGCAACATCAACCGTCCTCTTGCCCTGCGACAAGAGTTTTTTTGCCAGCCGGACCCGGGACTGCAGAAGATAAGCATGTGGTGTAATCCCCACTTCCCGGGAAAAATAGCGAATGAGCTGGAAGCGGGTGATATCGCACAGGTTGGCGAGCCCCGCGAGGGTAATATTTTCTTCCGGGGCATCATCGATGAACTCTTTTACCCGCTGAACCGTCGGAGAATACGGGATACGCTGCACGGCAGAAAGCGTATGGTGTTGCCCGGCCAGCATCAGACAACGCATGAGCATCTCTTCAATCGCCATGGTGTCCGGCTCACCAGCAGCCGACTGGCTAAAAAACTGCTGAATCATCAAACCGAGTGCGGGATCGTGAGCCACCGGTTTCAGAGTCAGATCACCTGTCGATAAGTTGGTATTCCATTCTTTTATAAAGACGTCAGGATTGATATACAGCATGTGCCAACCCCGCGGACCCGTAGCGGGGATCCCGTCGTGAATTTCGCCGGGATTGACCATGATGATATCCCCTGTTACCGCATTGACATTGCCGATATTACTCCATGAACGATGGCTTCCCTGGATGAAAACCCCGATGCCGAATTGATCATGGGAGTGACGCGGGAAAGCGCGCTCTGAATATAACGACAGTATTTCAACATCAGGGATCACACAACGGTGCTGTTTTACCTGATGAACGTCTTTTTTCATGGTCGTTCTCTCGTGACAACGGATGCAGTGAATTCCAGGTTCACTCTAAAGATACCCTTTGAAACGGAGACAGACGACCGATCTTTTACTGTTTATCGGAACGGAGCTGGTCAGGCCTAAATAAAAAGGATGCGATTCTGCTTATCGCCCGGCGTGCTTCTGGTATTTTTCCGGCGGATGACTGGAATACGTGCCACAAACCATTCCAGACTTCAATTTGAACGTTGACGCCCACCTCTGTCGCCTGTTTTGCCAGGCGGATCGAGTCATCGAGAAGTAATTCATCGCTTCCCGTCTGTATCAGGAGAGGGGGGAGCCCTGTCAGATCGCCAAAAAGGGGAGAAACCAGCGGATTCGATGTTTCAGCGTGAGAACAGTAGTATGCAACGGTTTGCCGCAAATCCTCAATACAGATCATCGGGTCCTTCTTTGCACAAGAAGAAATGCTGTCACCCGATAAGGTGTAATCAAGCATAGGAGATAACAAAAAGCCGGAATGCGGCAACGGAGAATTTTCTTTTTTCAGTAGCAGAAGCAGAGATAAAACCAATCCGCCGCCGCTTGAGTCACCGCCAAGAATGATCTCATCAGGCCGATACCCCTGCGCTAATAGCCACTGCCAGGCATATCTGGCATCCATCAAACCAGCGGGAAAGGGATTTTCAGGCGCTAATGAATAATTGAGCGTGAGGGCATTCACTTTTGCACAATGGACAATATGTCCAACCAGTTTCCGGTGTGTGATACTTGATCCCTGACTGTTACCTCCGCCATGAAGATACAGAATGACTTTCCGCTTTTCGGCCTGCGAATGTCGCACCCACTCTGCTGAAATACCCTCTTCATCGACTATTTCTGTACTGATATTTTCGGGTAACGGAACATTTATTGCCCCTTCTTCCCATATTCTTCTTTGCTCATGAAGAGGCGTGTTAAGCACAAAATCTACATTACTCGCGTAATTCCTGAAAAGTGCTTCTTTTTTGCGCTTAGCTTCAATGCTTAACATTATTTCGCCTCACTGCGAATCGGCAGACTGGAGATCAGTATACAGAAAACGCGTTCGGTTTTAGAACAACGCACTCTCGTCCATGAAATGTGTTGGCGGTCAAAAATAGCGTTTTATGTTAGGAAACTGAATTTCAGACACAAAAAAACCACCCGTAGGTGGTTTCACGACACTGCTTATTGCTTTGATTATTCTGCTTTTTCCCATGGTACCCGGAGCGGGACTTGAACCCGCACAGCGCGAACGCCGAGGGATTTTAAATCCCTTGTGTCTACCGATTCCACCATCCGGGCTCGGGAAGAAAGTGGAGGCGCGTTCCGGAGTCGAACCGGACTAGACGGATTTGCAATCCGCTACATAACCGCTTTGCTAACGCGCCTTAAATCTTTGTCTTTCGACTGACACCCGCAACTGCCGATGTCTTAATCTGGAGCGGGAAACGAGACTCGAACTCGCGACCCCGACCTTGGCAAGGTCGTGCTCTACCAACTGAGCTATTCCCGCATCATCAAGTAAATCGTTAATCACTTGATTTTACTATCGTCTGGCAATCTGTGCTGCCGTTCGATGCGTTGCATTCTACTTACCTGACGCAATGAGTCAACGATATTTTTCGCCACGTAGGATCGTTTGCTGAAATTTACGGCGAAACGATCACTGATCAAGCAAATCCCCGCGCGCGGCGTTCAGATACTGGAACATTGACCACAGTGTCAGCACCGCAGCAACGAAGAACAGCGCAATACCCGCGTACTCCACCCAGATATTCGGACGCCACAGCAGCCAGGCCAGCGCCGCCATTTGCGAAGTGGTTTTGACTTTGCCGATCCAAGAGACCGCCACGCTGCTGCGCTTACCCAGTTCCGCCATCCATTCACGCAGCGCAGAGATGATAATTTCACGTGCAATCATCGTGGCAGCCGGCAGCGTCACCCACCAGCTGTGATAGTGCTCGGTCACCAATACCATCGCAATGGCCACCAGCACTTTATCCGCAACCGGGTCGAGAAACGCGCCAAAACGCGTACTCTGGTTCCAGCGACGCGCCAGAAAACCGTCAAACCAGTCGGTCACCGCAGCGATACAGAAGATCAGCGCAGCGACGAACGGCGCCCAGGTGAATGGCAGATAAAACACCACGACAAAGAATGGGATAAGTATGACGCGAAACAGCGTAAGCAACGTTGGAATATTAAATTGCATAGTGACGGGTAACTATCTGTTGTCAGAGAATTTACCCCTATGTTGCTACAGCGGACTCAATGTTTCAACGACCAGAAGATCTTTTCTGCCAGTCCTTGCGAAATACCCGGCACTTTTGCAATTTCTTCAACGCTGGCGTTACGTAATCCTTGCAAACCGCCCATATATTTCAACAACATTTGGCGACGCTTAGGTCCAACGCCTTCGATGGTCTCCAGCGTACTGGTGTTTTTCACTTTCGCCCGTTTTTTACGGTGGCCGCCAATGGCATGATCGTGTGACTCATCGCGAATATGCTGGATCACATGCAGGGCCGGCGAATCCGGCGGCAGGCTAAATCCCTCACCTTCCGGTTCAAAGAACAGCGTTTCCAGACCGGCTTTACGGTCAGCGCCTTTTGCAACCCCTAACAGCAAAGGGTGATTTTTATCCCAGGGCACATCCAGCTCAGCGAAAACGGCCTTCGCCTGCCCCAGTTGCCCTTTTCCGCCGTCAATCAGGATCACATCCGGAATCTTACTTTCTTCGATGGCTTTACCATAACGGCGACGCAATACCTGATTCATTGCCGCATAGTCATCGCCCGGCGTGATGCCGGTGATATTGTAGCGACGGTATTCCGCACGCAGCGGCCCGTTCGCATCAAAGACCACGCAGGATGCCACCGTCTGTTCGCCCATCGTGTGGCTGATGTCGAAACATTCCATCCGTTTTACCGCTGGTAGCTTCAGTACGGTCGCCAGCGCCGTCAACCGTTGGGTAATGGTCGACTGCTGAGAAAGTTTCGTGGTCAGCGCCGTGGCGGCATTGGTCCGCGCCAGTTTCAGATAACGCGCGCGATCGCCGCGGGGTTTGGTCTGCACATTGATACGACGCCCTGCCAGTTCAGAAAGCGAATCTGCCAGCAGCGTTTTGTCGTCCAGATTGAAATCCAGCAGGATCTCGCCAGGCAATGTGCGCATCTGGCTGCCCTGGAGGTAGAATTGCCCGACGAAAGTTTCCACCACTTCGCCCAGTTCAGTCCCTCCCGGCACTTTCGGGAAATAGCTGCGGCTGCCCAGCACTTTCCCCTGACGGATAAAGAGTACGTGTACACAGGCCATCCCGGCATCAAACGCAACGCCGATCACATCCAGATCGTCACCCGCGTTGGAAACGAACTGTTTCTCCGTCACCCGACGCACGGCCTGGATCTGATCGCGTATACGCGCGGCCTCTTCGAACGCCAGATTTTGACTGGCTTTCTCCATCCGCGCGATCAGCTGGGTTAAGACCTGATCATCCTTGCCGGATAAAAACAACCGGACGTAGTCAACCTGCTGCGCATACTCTTCTTCACTCACCAGACCTTCGACGCAGGGGCCCAGGCAACGGCCAATCTGGTATTGCAGACACGGTCGCGAGCGATTGCGATAAACGCTGTTTTCACACTGACGGATCGGGAAAATTTTCTGTAACAGCGCCAGCGTTTCACGGACGGCATAGCCGTTGGGAAACGGGCCGAAGTATTCGCCCCGGGTATGTTTCGCCCCACGGTGCATCGCCAGCCGGGGATGCGTATCCGCGCTGAGAAAAATAAAGGGGTAGGATTTGTCATCACGCAGCAGCACGTTATAACGCGGCTGATACAGCTTGATGTAGTTGTGCTCGAGCAGCAACGCTTCCGTTTCGGTGTGCGTCACCGTCACATCGATTTGCTGGATGAGTGCAACCAGCGCTTCGGTCTTACGCGAAGCCAGGTTGCTGCGGAAATAGCTGGAAAGCCGTTTTTTCAGGTCTTTCGCTTTACCCACATAGATAACCGTACCACCGGCATCATACATACGATAAACGCCGGGTTGACTGGTTACGGTTTTTAGGAACGCTTTCGCGTCAAACTGATCGCTCACTGGCTTGTTAACGTCTCCGCATTACACAGGCCATGGCGAATTGCCAGGTGAGTCAGCTCTACATCACCATGAATGTTTAGTTTACTGAACATACGATAGCGATAGCTGTTCACCGTTTTAGGGCTGAGATTCAACTGCTCCGAAATCTCATTAACCTTCTGACCTTTGGTGATCATCAGCATAATCTGCAATTCGCGCTCAGACAAACTGGCAAACGGGGTTTCCGTTTTTTCGGGTTCAATCTGGCTTAATGCCATTTGCTGGGCGATGTCAGAAGCAATGTATCGCTGCCCGGAATAAACCGAACGGATGGCACTTACCACTTCCTGAGGCGCGGCGCCCTTACTCAGGTAACCTGCGGCTCCGGCCTGCATCACTTTTGCTGGCAACGGGTTTTCCGTGTGAACGGTCAACATAATCACTTTAATATCGGCAGTTGAACGCGCAATTTTGCGCGTGGCTTCAAGGCCACCAATACCGGGCATGTTCATGTCCATCAACACGACGTCGACGGTGTTGGCGCGACACCATTTTACGGCATCCTCACCGCAACCTGCTTCACCGACAACTTTTATACCCTTTATATCTTCAAGAATGCGTCGTATCCCTGCGCGCACCAGTTCGTGGTCATCAACAAGAAGAACGTTGATCAAAGGAATATCTCCAGAATAGGGATAACGCTACTGATAGTGGATCGCCACTATATTAGCGGGTTTTATCTCAACTTTAAAACGTAAAAAACGTCCGGTTACCGATTTTGCTCTCGTTTTCGGAAATTAGTCTGTACGCTTTGTGGAAACTTAGGCTAAGAACAGCCAGTTACACGCACTATTTCGGGAACGAGGTTTCATAATAGTGACAAAAACTCGCTTTCTCTCGCCTAAATGCTAAATAGACAGCTAAGTTTGTAACAATAATTAACGAGTAAAATACTCGGAATAAACAATAAATGAGGAAAATATAGACTTCTTATGTTGTTGTTTAATTTAACTCCGCTGGTGTGATTTCCGATCAAAAAACAACCACTGCTATTTTTCCCTCAGCTTATGGTATACTCCGCGGCCTTAACATTTACCATCGCACATTTTTACTGAAACATTACGAGGAAAATAAATGAGTACGCCTGATTTTTCCACTGCCGAGAATAATCAAGAACTGGCTAATGAAGTCACCTGCCTGAAGGCGCTGTTAACGCTGATGCTGCAAGCAATGGGCCAGGCCGATGCAGGCCGCGTGATTCTTAAAATGGAAAAACAGATCGCGCTGGTCGAAGACGACGCGCAGGCTGCAGTATTTTCCAGCACTGTTAAGCAAATTAAACAAGCTTACCGTCAGTAAAGAAAAACCGGCTGAGAGCAGCGCTTTCAGCCGGTTTATTGTCTGCCACGCAGAACGTTTATTGTTTCAGATAAGCCCGGTCGCCGCGGCATAGCACGCAATCTGCGTCTTATTCGGCGCGTTGAACTTCTTCTGCATATTCTTCTGGTGAAAGTTAACGGTGTTTTCTGATATCGACAGAATCATCGCAATTTCAGCCGAGGTCTTTCCTTCCGCCGTCCATTTCAGAATCTCTTTTTCTCGTTTGCTAAAGCGCATTTCCGGCGCCATCACCATCTCATCTTCGAGCCGGGAGAGTACCGTTAAGCTTTCGCGTACCAGCAACTGCAGTTTCAATTCGACTTCATCGCCCGCAAACGGCGTATTACGCAGGCTCGACCGTGAGACCGAGAGAAAACCCAGCGCGCGATTTGGCAGCATGAGACACTGCGTGACCCCTTTGCGTAATCCGTGCGAACGGGCGGCATCCCACATCGTCTGTGCGTCACTGAATAATGCGTCGTTCCAGGGCAGATGTCCCTGAATGAAGTTTTCCGGCTTCAGCACGGGATCAATCGCGAAATAGTTTTCCGCCTGATATTGCGAAACCCACGCATCGGGATAAGTGGTATGAAGGGAAATTTTAGGACGCGTGAACGGAACCGGATGCCTGACACACAGCGCGTAATAATCAAATTCCAGCAATTGTGTCTGCTGCTGTAATTCGCTGTAGACGTCTTCTGCGCTTGTCATTTCGTGAAAACGTAACAGCATCGTCCGTCGCCAGGTAAAGAAATCTAAATCCTGCATACTCAGTATTCGCGCCCTTGAGAGTGATAATCATTTTAAATGTGAGAAATAACCTATCACATAAACATACGGTAGATGTATAAAATATCGGTCAGGGAACCGATTACTTGAGCGTTGTTTCAATACGCCTGTTTCACTCAGAGAAATACGTTCATAGTCATGCGACTGATATTACTATTTATGCATCTCCACCCGGCCGAAATGGGATAATCCCGGACGAGTGGAGAAAAACCAATCATTGCAGCAGAAACTTCTCAAGAAACTGACGGGTTCTCGGTTGTTGTGGATTGGCAAATAGCGCTTTGGCCGGCCCCTGTTCCACAATACGCCCCTGATCCATAAATATCGCCCGGTCCGCGACATCGCGGGCGAAGCTCATTTCATGGGTTACAATCACCATGGTGCGTTTTTCCTGCGCCAGTTGACGGATAGTGCTCAACACCTCGCCCACCAGCTCAGGATCGAGCGCAGAGGTCGGTTCATCAAACAAAATCACTTCCGGACGCATCGCCAGCGCACGGGCGATCGCCACACGCTGTTGCTGCCCGCCGGACAAGCGCCGCGGATAGCTGGTCTCTTTCCCGGCCAGCCCCACTTTCGCCAGCAGTTCCCGCGCCCGCGCCATCGCCTCTTCTTTGCCTTCGCCCTTCACGATAACCGGACCTTCAATGATGTTCTCCAGTACCGTGCGATGAGGGAAGAGATTGAAGCTCTGGAACACGAAGCCGACATGCTGACGCAACTGGCGAATAAGCGTTCGTTGCTGACTTAGCGAACGCGCCGTATCAATGGTGATGTCACCCACGGTGATCGTGCCCGCTTCCGGCTGTTCCAGCAGATTAATACTGCGCAGCAGTGTCGTTTTCCCCGACCCGCTGGGACCGATGATCGCGACCACCTCCCCCGCCTGCACTTGCAGATCGATGCCGTGCAGCACCGTCTGTCCATGGAATTTCTTGACCAGGTTTTTTACGTCGATCGCACTCATTTCGGCTCTCTCTCCTGGCGGTTCAGTTGATTTTCAAAGTAGTTCTGCAATGAAGACAGCACGGTTGCCATGATCCAGTAGATCAGCGATGCCGCCAGATACATGGTGAATACCTCCAGCGTGCGCGACGTAATCAGCTGTGCCTGACGGAACAGTTCTGGCACCTGAATGGTGGCCGCCAGCGACGTGTCTTTCACCAGACTGATAAAACTGTTGCTCAGCGGCGGCAGCGCTACTCTGGCAGCCTGCGGTAAAATGGCGCGACGCATCGTCTGCCACGGCGTCATCCCGATACTAGCTGCCGCTTCCCACTGTCCTTTGTCAATCGATGAAATCGCCGCACGCAGCGTCTCCGCGGCATAAGCTGCCGTATTGAGCGACAGGCCAATCATTGCGGACGGCACCGGATCCAGCTCAATACCAAACTGCGGCAGACCGTAATAGATCATAAACAGTTGCGCGATAAGCGGCGTACCGCGAAAAATAGAGATATAGAAGCGCGCCAGCCAGCGCAGAGGCAGCAGCGGCGACAGGCGCATCAGCGCGAGGATAAATCCCAGCAGCAGGCCGAAGAACATCCCGCCAATACTGAGTTGCAGCGTAAACACCGCCCCTTTGAGCAGATACGGCAGGGAATCAATAACCAGTTGGATACTTTCTTGCATGAGCTTATCCGAAAATTACACGTGTGGATGGTAGGCAAACAGCGCGGGCGCCCCACCAGTATGGATAAAGAGGATCGGGCCTTCGTCTTTAAAGCGTTTCTGGCTGATGCCGTCAATCAGTCCGGCCATCGCTTTTCCGGTATAGACCGGGTCGAGAAGGATCCCTTCCAGACGCGCCAACAACTTCACGGCTTCCATCCCCTCTTCGTTTGGCGTGCCGTAGCCCGGGGCATAATAGTCATCCCACAACAAAATCTCCGCCGCCGCTGTCAGTTCGAGTTCACTGGCAATAGCCTGCTGCAGCGCCGCCACTTTCGGCTTTTGATCGGCTACGCTGCGCGAAACGGTTACGCCAATCAGATCCACATCCGGCATCAGTTGCTCCAGACCAATCGCCAGCCCGGCGTGCGTTCCCGCGCTACCAGAAGCCACCACCACTGAAGAGAGCTGCACCGCGCCTTCACACTGTTGCGCGATTTCCAGCGCGCTTTCAACATAGCCTAATGCCCCCAGCGCGTTTGAACCGCCAACCGGTATGATGTAGGGACGAAAGCCCTGCGCTTCGACGCGGGTGGCCAGTTCCTGCAACTGCGCATCAGGCTGGTTTAGCGCATCGCACATTTCGACCTGGACGTTGAACAGATCCAGCAGCAGGCGGTTGCCGTTGGTGAGATAGTTTTCTGCCGTGGTGCCAATGGGGTTTTCCAGCAGCGCCACGCAGTGCAGTCCCAGCTTCGCGGCTACCGCCGCCGTCTGACGCACGTGGTTAGACTGAATCGCGCCTGCCGTGATCAGCGTATCCGCGCCTTCACGCAGCGCATCTGCGGCCAGGAACTCGAGCTTGCGCAGCTTATTACCCCCCATCGCCATCGGCGTTACGTCATCGCGCTTGATGAAAATATCCCGTCCCAGGTAGTCAGAAAAGCGCGGCAGGTATTCCAGCGGCGTCGGCGCGCCGATAAATTCCAGGCGCGGAAAGCGTGTCAGGTTGTGCAGTGGCATAAAGCCTCCGATTATTCGTTGTTGTGATGTTCTTTTTATTATGCACGTTCAAACGCATGAAATAAAAAAGGCGCTGATTAAAGCGCCTTTTTTTTCTTACTGTTCGGACTATTTCGTTACATCCGCGCCAAACCACTTCTCAGAAAGCGCCTTCAGCGAGCCGTCTTTCTGCATTTCGGCAATCGCGGCGTCTACCGCCTTCAGCAGGTCTTCGTTGCCTTTACGCAGCGCAACGCCAGACTCCTGGCAGGAGAAAGCTTCACCGGTGACCGCCAGCGTGTCTTTGGTCTTTTTAACCAGATCCAGCGCCGCCAGACGATCCACCAGAATGGCGTCGATACGGCCTACGCGCAGATCCTGATATTTCGTCGGGTCATCATCATAAGTCCGGATGTCAACGCCCTGGACGTTCTGACGTAACCACTCTTCATAGTTGGTACCCAGACCCACGCCCACTTTCTTATCTTTCAGATCGGCTGCGGTTTTAATCGCGCCTTCATTGCCTTTTTTCACCAGCGCCTGGATACCGGAAACGGTATAAGGGGTAGAGAAATCATATTTCTTTTTCCGCTCGTCGGAGATGGTGACCTGATTGATCACCACATCGATGCGTTTAGAGTCCAGAGAGGCCAGCATCCCGTCCCATTTGGTCGGTTTCAGCGTGGCTTTCACGCCCAGATGCTTCGCCAGCTCTTCGGCGAACTCCACTTCAAAGCCGGTCAATTTACCGTCATCACCCTGGAAACTGAACGGCGGATAAGTGCCTTCCAGCCCCACCAGCAGCGTGCCACGATCTTTAACCTTCTTCAGCAGACCTTCATCTGCAAACGTTTTTGCGCTCATTCCCGCGACAAGAGCCACAGCCATCACGCCCATCAACGCCTGGCGTCCCAGAAGTGCTAATTTCATATTTACCCCGAATGTTGTTATGAATGCCCGTAGTGTAGAGCGTTTATGGGTAACGACATAAATCACTCTGCTACATCTTATTCATTTTTAATATATATCAGAAGTCATCCGGAGGGAGGAATTCTGTTGCGGTTCGGGGCGAGCATGCGCTTTATATTGCGCGTACTTACGCAGTGCGATGCGATAGTTGTTGGTGCTGGTCTCCGGCAGCCACGGCGCCAGGTTTTCATCAAGATAACCGTCCTGGAGCAGATCGTGAGAAATTTTCTGCTCGCTGAGATGATTACCAAGACGGCGCAGACGGACAACATACTCGCGTACGGTTCCGTGGCTCATTTCGGTCTGTTCAAACAGGAATTGTTTAAAACCAATGATGTCGAAGAAATCGCTCTGCGTTTTGCAGTGTAAATCACCGCAGAAACGGCATAGCGCCACCCACTCTTTCTGCTCCTGCTGCCAGGCGGCTTCATCCATGAGCGTATCGAGGCGGGAAATGGCGATTTTATTGACGATCTGCCCTTTGCGCACCAGCGTGATGCGATCCAGTAGCTTGTGGCAATGAGCGCAATGCGTCTGGCTGTGTTTAAAGTCTTTGAGGTAGCGGCTTAGAGGCCGTCTTTTTGATTGCTGCACCGTCATGAGAACTCCTGGTAGTCAATACGTTGTGCGGCATTTTTCAGCGCCGACAACGTCGTTCGCTATAACTTACCCAGCTTCGTGCGTAACCGTTTTATGGCCTGACTGTGCAACTGGCTGACCCGTGACTCCCCGACTTCCAGAACCGCGCCAATCTCTTTGAGATTGAGTTCTTCCTGGTAATAGAGCGTGAGCACCAGTTGTTCGCGTTCCGGAAGTGCTTCAATGGCATCCATCACGCGCTGGCGCAAATTGCTCTCAAGGAGCTGTTGTAACGGGTTTTCCTGCTGGTGTTCTTCTGTCACCAGCTCGATACTATCGCCATGCTCTTCCCGCCACTCGTCATAGGAGAAGAGTTGGCTGTTGTTGGTATCAAGCAACATCTGACGATATTCTTCGACAGGAATCGCCAGCCGCTCCGCCACCTCCGTTTCCGTCGCGTTGCGCCCTAATTCCTGTTCCAGTTGCCCCATCGCCTGTGCCACTTCGCGGGCATTACGCCGGACACTACGCGGCACCCAGTCACGGCTGCGTAGTTCATCCAGCATCGCCCCACGAATACGCTGCACTGCGTAAGTGGTAAATGCCGTTCCTTGCAGAGCGTCATATCGGTCAACTGCATTCAATAACCCGATACCGCCCGCCTGTAGCAGATCGTCCAGTTCTACGCTCGCGGGCAAACGCACCTGCAGGCGCAACGCTTCGTGACGCACCAGCGGTACATAACGCTGCCACAGCGAGTGTTTATCCATTACACCTTCAGCGGTATACAGTGAATTCACGATAAACAGCCCTGCGTTAAATGAGTTATCGGCATGATTATCCGTTTCTGCAGGGGTTTTAATCGGGTGAATAGTGGGTGAAATGAGGGGTTATTTAGGGGTTACCGGTAAAGCCAGAACGAAAAAACCCCGCCGGAGCGGGGTTTGTGCAGGAAGCGTAAATTAACGCAGCAGGGACAGCATGGTCTGCGGAACCTGGTTGGCCTGAGCCAGTACGGAAGAGCCAGCCTGCTGCAGGATCTGTGCGCGAGACATGTTGGACACTTCGGTCGCGTAGTCAGAATCCTGAATACGGCTACGGGCATCGGTCAGGTTGTTAACGGTGTTGTTCAGGTTAGTCACGGTAGATTCAAAACGGTTCTGGGAAGCACCCAGGATGCTGCGCTGAGTATCAACCGCTTTCAGAGCAGCATCAATATCTTCCAGCGGAGTAGTACCGGTCGCTGTGCCAGTATCACCGCCAGTCACTTTACCTTTCAGAACATCAAAGCCAGTCGCATTTACACTACGGAAATTACCGTTAACCATGGCTCCAGCATCTTTCGCTGCAGCTTTAGCAGTATCAATCACAGTAGCGGTAGCTGCTAAGTTATCACTCTTTTCTGCAGCAGATTTGATCGCATCTGTCAGTGCAGTTTGTTGCGCAGCAGTCACTGTATCACCAGCTTTCAGTGAGCTAAATGCAGAACCCAAACTTGTAGTATCTTTTAAGCCAACTGCAGTAAGCATAGTTTCGAGGGCCGTTTGCATGCCAGCCGCATCAGTTGCAGCATCTGCTGCTGTTGCAAATGCAGTTACGGCATCTGAAATCTGATCACCTGCAGCGTTTTCTACCCCAACAGCAACCAAATAATCAGCTTTAGCCTTAGCGATACCTGTATCTTTGTTTAAAGTTGTTGAGGAGGTATTATCAGTACCCGCGGTCGCCAGGTTCCAGCCAGAACTTGAACCAATTTCAATGCTAATCTGCTCGTTATCTTTAGAGCCAACCTGGAAGTCGTAGCTCTGCGCGGCACCAGTACGGTTATCCAGAACTTTGATACCGTTAAAGTCGGTTTGTTTGGTGACGCGGTTGATCTCTTCCATACGCTGGTTAACTTCAGACTGGATGGAGTCGATATCGGATGCGGAGTTAGAGCTGTTCTGCGCCTGAACGGTCAGGTCACGAACACGCTGCAGGTTGTTGTTGATTTCGCTCAGCGCGCCTTCAGCGGTCTGAGACAGAGAGATACCGTCGTTGGCGTTACGTGCAGCAACGGTCAGACCGTTGATGTTAGAGGTGAAACGGTTGGCGATTGCCTGGCCAGCGGCGTCGTCTTTAGCGCTGTTGATACGCAGACCAGAAGACAAACGCTCAATAGCGGTACCCAGAGCAGACTGAGATTTGTTCAGGTTGTTCTGCGTCATCAGCGACAGGCTGTTAGTATTGATTACTGCCATAATTGAGTTTCCTTCATAAAGTGTTTAGTTTCAGGCCTCTGGCCCACGGCTCCTGCGCCGTTATCCAGATTATCGACAGCCTCAAACGAACCTTTAGCAATTTTTATCACTCTTTTTTTTCCGCTTTTTTATCCCCTGAACAATTTCAAATAAGTCTTCATCCCTGTCTCTGGCTTATTTTACCGAGAAGCAGAATACCTTCCTAAAAAGCCTCTTTATTGTGCAATTGCCATCGCTATCTTTTCGCTAAACTTCTCGCGTTAAGTGCCGATACCCTCTCCATTGGTTCTTATTCAAAAGGAAAATGTAATGGCGAGTGTTAGTTCTCTTGGCGTCGGTTCGAATCTGGATCTGAGTGCTCTGCTGGATAAATTAAATGCCGCAGAACAGCAAAGACTCACACCGTTAACCACTCAACAGACGTCTTATAAAGCACAGCTGACGGCCTGGGGCGTGGTAAAAAGCGCACTGCAAAAAGTGCAGACGGCATCTGATGCATTAGTCAAAGCGGATAAGATCGCAACCAGTGCGGTAACCAGTAAAAACACCGCCTTTAGCGCCACTGTGGATGGTGGCGTGCCTGCTGGGAATTACACGGTTGAAGTCCTCAAGATGGCGCAGTCACAGACGCTGACATCCCAGGAATTCTCCAGCAATAAAGATAAAATTGGCGGCACAACGGGATCGGACTCTCGCACCATTACCATTAGCCAACCGGGTCAGAAAGAACCGATGACCGTCACGTTAACTGACGATCAAACCTCGCTGACCGGGATTCGCGACGCAATTAATAAGCAAAATGGCAGCGTCACCGCCACGATTATTAAAGCAGATGACGACTCTTATTATTTGTCACTGACATCCAAAGAGACGGGCGTGAGTAACGCCATGACGGTGACAGTGACGGGTGACGATACTCTGAAGCAGAAACTGGCTTATGATCCGAGCGCAACGTCTGGTAATGGGTTAAAGCAGACGGTTCAGGCATCCGATGCCGAAGTTAAAATTAACGATATCACCATCACGCGCAGCAGCAATACCATCAAAGATGCGCCGGAAGGCCTGACGCTGACGCTGCTGAAAGAAACAGAAGCCGATAAGCCAGAACAGCTCACAATTACCCGTGATAACACGGCGATGAAAACGGCGATTCAGTCTTTTGTCGATGCCTATAACTCATTGCAGACGACCATTTCGTCACAAACGAAATACACCGCCGTCGATCAGGGCAGTGACAGCCAGGATTCAAGCAATGGCGATCTGATGGGAGACGGCACGCTGCGCAACATTCAGACGCGCCTGCGTTCCATGGTGATTAGCGCACAGCCTTCTGACTATGCCACGCTGTCATCCATGGGGATCACCCAGGATGTCAACGGTAAACTGACCGTTGACAGCACCAAACTGGATAAAGCGCTGAATGATAAACCGGGTAGCGTGACTGAATTCTTTGTCGGTGACGGTGAAAAAACCGGATTCGGCGTACAAACCAGCGCCCTGCTGAAGCAATTTTTGGCCGATGACGGCGCGGTTCAGAGCGCAACGGACGGTATCAACAATTCGCTGAAAAAATTAAAAACGCGCATTGATGACACCACGCTCAGCATCAATAACACCATCGAGCGTTATAAAAAGCAGTTTACGCAACTCGATACGCTGGTAAATAAGCTGAACAATACCGGTAGTTATTTGAGCCAACAATTTACCGCTATGTCTTCATCGTCGTAAGGATTTTTGCATGTATAGCCGTGCAGGTATTAGCGCCTATGCGCAAATCGAAGTGGAGAGCGCTGTAATGAGCGCCTCCCCTTATCAACTGGTAAACATGCTTTTTGATGGCGCGCTCAGCGCCTTAAAAAAAGCGCTGATCTTGCTCGAACAGGGCGATATTCCCGGTAAGGGAAAAGCACTGACCAAAGCCATTAATATTATTTCGAATGGTTTACAGTCCGGACTTGATCGCAGTGTCAATCAGGAATTATGCGACAACCTCGATAACCTGTATGACTATATGACTCGCCGTTTATTACAGGCAAACTTGCACAATGACGCGTCAGCCATCCTCGAAGTTCATGCCCTACTGAGCAATATTTCAGAAGCATGGAAAGAAATTGATCCGTCTTCAAAAGCACAGGATATAAAATAATGAGCGCTTCCTTTTCATCCTTGCAGCAGTGGCTACTACTTCGTTCTGTGAGCCAGCAAATGCTCAGGCTGGCGAGTGAAAACAAATGGGATGAATTGGTCGAAGGAGAGATGGAGTATATTCGCCTGGTGGAGTCTCTGGCTCAAGACCCAAACCCGCCAGGCGATCCCTCTACGCAAAGCCAGATCAGAGAGTTGCTCCACACAATCATCGATAACGAGAACGAAGTTAAGCGGTTGCTGAGCATTCGGATGGATGAGTTAAAAGTACTTATCCAAAACGGAAACCAGCAAAAAACGTTGACCTCTACCTACAGCAATCTTTCTGGCATGCTGCTGGTACCCGACGCCCCCACTGCCCCACAATAATTTCCGCTACGTTAGCAAAAATCTTCCATACTCCAGAGGTCGTCTACAAGACTTCTGGAGCACGGAAGATGAAAAACCCCACGTTACTGCAGTTCTTCCACTGGTATTACCCCGAAGGCGGCAAACTCTGGCAAGAGGTGACAGAGCGCGCAGACAGCCTCAATGATATCGGTATCAACATGGTCTGGTTGCCGCCCGCCTATAAAGGCGCATCAGGCGGCTATTCCGTCGGCTATGACTCTTACGATCTGTTTGATCTCGGCGAGTTTGACCAAAAAGGCACCCTTGCCACCAAATATGGTGATAAGACGCAGCTACTGGCGGCTATCAACGCGCTGAAGAAAAATGACATCGCGGTGCTGCTCGACGTGGTGGTGAATCACAAAATGGGGGCGGACGAGAAAGAGAGCATCCGCGTACAGCGAGTCAACGAAGAGGATCGCACGCAGATTGCGGATGAGATCATCGACTGTGAAGGCTGGACCCGTTACACCTTCCCGGCGCGTGGCGGTCAGTACTCTCAGTTTATCTGGGATTTCAAATGTTTCAGCGGCATCGACCACATCGAAAATCCGCACGAGGACGGCATCTTTAAGATCGTCAATGACTATACCGGCGAGGGCTGGAACGACCAGGTTGATGGCGAGCTGGGCAATTTCGATTACCTGATGGGCGAAAACATCGACTTTCGTAATCACGCCGTCACCGAGGAGATAAAATACTGGGCGCGCTGGGTGATGGAACAAACCCAGTGTGAAGGTTTTCGTCTCGATGCGGTAAAACACATTCCGGCCTGGTTTTATAAAGAGTGGATTGAACATGTTCAGGAGGTGGCGCCAAAGCCGCTGTTTATCGTCGCCGAATACTGGTCGCACGAAGTGGATAAGCTGCAAACCTATATCGACCAGGTAGAAGGCAAAACGATGCTGTTCGACGCCCCGTTACAGCTCAATTTTCATGAAGCGTCGCGTCAGGGACGTGATTACGACATGAGCCAGATCTTCAGCGGCACGCTGGTTGAAGCCGATCCGTTTCACGCCGTGACGCTGGTCGCCAACCATGACACCCAGCCGTTGCAGGCGCTGGAGGCGCCGGTTGAAGCGTGGTTTAAACCACTGGCCTATGCGCTCATCCTGCTGCGGGAAAATGGCGTACCGTCGGTTTTCTATCCCGATCTCTATGGCGCGCACTATGAAGATACCGGAGGCGACGGGGAAACCTATACCATCGACATGCCGATCATTGAGCAACTCGCCGAACTTATTCTTGCCCGCCAGCGTTTCGCCCACGGCATTCAGACGCTCTGGTTTGATCACCCCAACTGCATCGCGTTCAGCCGTAGCGGGACGGACGACGATCCCGGCTGCGTGGTGGTGCTATCCAATGGTGATGATGGCGAGAAGACTCTCGCGCTGGGGGCAAACTACGGCAATAAAACCTGGCGAGATTTTCTCGGCAACCGGAGCGAAAGCGTGGTCACCGATGAAAACGGCGACGCCACGTTTTACTGCAACGCCGGCAGCGTCAGCGTGTGGGTGATTGAAGAGGTGATCTAATCAAGCGCCCCGACAGAGAAAACTGTCGGGGACAAGACATTACGGTAGCGGCGTTGGCAGCGGTGACTTCTCGAGCGCGGCGGCACATTCCACCGTTGGGCGATCCACGCGTTGCAGGGTCATCCCGTCATATTCCAGGGTGTTCCCTTCCCGCTCGATCTCATAAAGTTCACGTTTGACCGTCACGTTGGTTAAGTCACCGGACAACATCGTTAGCTTGCCCGGCAGCGCAATAACCCTTTGCCACTGGCGACAATCGAGCGTATCGCCCTCTTTGGTCACCACCAGACTGGCAATGGCTTCCGGGCTCACCAGTTTGCGCTGCGGCCCGTTAGTCTGCCAGTACCCTTCCAGCCCGGCGGGCGCAGGCGTTTTGACCACATCATTGTAGTTTTCCACCTCGGCGCATCCCGCTAACATCAGCAATGCCCCAACGATTGCACATTTTTTCATCATTCATCCTGCATGCGAAGAAAAGAGGATTGTGGCATTAAAGGCCCGCGGTCGCCAGCCTTTCACGGTACCAGCAGAACTTTGATCCATTTGGGATTACCGCTTAATAGTACCAGGCAAAATTACCGCAGTGGTGTACTATCCGCTTTCTTGTTTCACACCTTCTGAGTTCAGAGGCAAAACACATGTCATGGCAACAATTCAAACAAGCCTGGTTAGTTAAATTCTGGGCACCTGTCCCTGCGGTCATCGCAGCGGGTATTCTCTCTACTTACTATTTTGGCATCACCGGCACCTTCTGGGCCGTCACGGGTGAATTTACCCGCTGGGGCGGACAAATCCTGCAACTGTTTGGCGTCCATGCGGAAGAATGGGGCTACTACAAGCTGATCCACCTGGAGGGCACCCCGCTCACTCGCATCGACGGGATGATGATCCTCGGGATGTTCGGCGGCTGCTTCGCGGCAGCGTTGTGGGCCAACAACGTCAAACTACGTATGCCGCGCAGTCGCATCCGCATCATGCAGGCGGTGCTGGGCGGGATCATCGCCGGGTTCGGCGCGCGTATGGCGATGGGCTGTAACCTGGCGGCATTCTTTACCGGTATTCCTCAGTTCTCTCTGCACGCCTGGTTCTTTGCCCTGGCAACCGCCATCGGCTCCTGGTTCGGCGCGCGATTCACCCTACTGCCGATATTCCGCATCCCGGTCAACATGCAGAAAGTCTCCGCTGCGTCACCGTTGACGCAGAAACCGGATCAGGCGCGCCGTCGTTTCCGCCTCGGCATGCTGGTGTTTATCGGCATGATCGGCTGGGCGCTGCTGACCGCCATGAACCAGCCGAAGCTGGGCCTGGCGATGCTGTTCGGCGTTGGTTTTGGTCTGCTGATCGAGCGCGCGCAAATCTGCTTCACCTCCGCCTTCCGCGATCTGTGGATCACCGGGCGCACCCATATGGCAAAGGCGATCATCTTCGGGATGGGCGTCAGCGCAATCGGTATTTTCAGCTACGTACAACTGGGCGTGGAAGCCAAAATCATGTGGGCGGGCCCGAATGCGGTCATCGGCGGGCTGTTGTTTGGTTTTGGTATCGTGCTGGCAGGCGGGTGTGAAACCGGCTGGATGTACCGCGCGGTGGAAGGCCAGGTACACTACTGGTGGGTGGGTCTCGGTAACGTCATCGGCTCAACGATTCTGGCCTACTACTGGGATGACTTCGCCCCTGCGCTGGCCACCAGCTGGGATAAAATTAACCTGCTCAACACCTTCGGTCCGCTCGGCGGCCTGCTGGTAACCTATCTGCTGCTGTTTGCCGCCTTGATGTTCATCATCGGCTGGGAAAAACGTTTCTTCCGTCGTGCCGGGCTGACCCCTGCTAAGGAATCCGCATGAAAAATATCGTTCCCGATTATCGCCTTGATATGGTCGGCGAGCCCTGCCCTTACCCTGCCGTGGCGACGCTGGAAGCGATGCCGCAGTTGAAGAAAGGGGAAATTCTGGAAGTGGTCAGCGACTGCCCGCAGTCCATCAATAACATTCCGCTGGATGCGCGCAACCACGGCTACACCGTACTGGATATTCAACAGGACGGGCCGACGATCCGTTATTTGATTCAGAAGTAACGGTTTGCCGGGTGGCAATGCCCCCTAATCCGGTCTACAGGATGTGTGAATTGTAGGCCGGATAAGCGCCAGCGCCATCCGGCACTCAAACCTACACCTGCATCGACATCACTTCCTGATAGGCCGACACCAGTTTGTTGCGCACCTGAATTCCCATCTGCATGGAAACTGAGGCTTTTTGCATATCGGTCATCACATCGTTGAGCGCAATCCCCGGTTCACCCAGAGTGAATTTTTCCGCCTGTACGCGGGCGGCGGTTTGCGTATCGCTGATGCGGTCCAGCGCCGCGTGCAATTGACCGGCAAAACTCACGGTCGGTTGCGGCAGTGTCTCCTGCGCCCTGGCGCTCATCGCCGTCGCCTGAAGCTGGCTGATAACCCCTTCAATCCCCTGTATCGCTGACATGATAATCCTCTGGATGGTTTTCTACGCAGCAGAGATTACCAGTTTGTCAATAAGATAAAGGCGCTAAATAACGATAAAAAACCCCGGTTTTTACCGCATAGAAAAAAACGAAACCGCAAATAATGAGACCGTCAATTTTTCGATTTTGCTGACCCGGGAGTGAGTCTTGTTCCACTTTGCAAATAAAGCCGTCCACGAACAGTCACGAGGTGCGAGATGAACGCGACTGCATCGGCTGCAACCCAATCTAAACCTCTCGAGTGGCTTAATCGCCTGCGTGCGAATCCCAAAATTCCTCTGATTGTTGCGGGCTCTGCGGCCGTCGCCATTATTGTGGCGATGGTGCTGTGGGCCAAAGCGCCTGATTATCGTACGTTATTCAGCAATTTATCCGATCAGGATGGCGGCGCGATCGTCACCCAGTTGACCCAGATGAACATCCCGTACCGCTTCTCGGAAGGCAGCGGCGCGATTGAAGTTCCAGCCGACAAAGTCCATGAACTGCGCCTGCGCCTGGCCCAGCAAGGGCTGCCGAAAGGCGGTGCGGTGGGCTTTGAACTGTTGGATCAGGAAAAGTTCGGCATCAGCCAGTTTAGCGAGCAGGTGAACTACCAGCGCGCGCTGGAAGGCGAACTGGCACGCACCATCGAAACCCTTGGTCCGGTTAAGCGCGCACGCGTGCATCTGGCAATGCCCAAGCCGTCTCTGTTCGTGCGTGAACAGAAATCCCCTTCTGCCTCGGTGACCGTCAATCTGGAACCGGGGCGCGCGCTGGATGAAGGTCAAATCACTGCGGTCGTGCATCTGGTTTCCAGCGCGGTAGCCGGTCTGCCGCCGGGTAACGTGACGCTGGTCGATCAGGCCGGTCATCTGCTCACCCAGTCAAACACCAGCAGCCGCGATCTGAACGACGCGCAGTTGAAATACGCCAGCGACGTGGAAGGTCGTGTCCAGCGCCGTATCGAATCGATCCTGTCACCGATTGTCGGTAACGGGAATGTCCATGCGCAGGTCACCGCGCAGCTGGATTTCGCCAATAAAGAACAGACAGAAGAACAGTATCGGCCAAATGGCGATGCCTCTCAGGCCGTGCTGCGTTCGCGTCAACTGAATGAAAGCGAGCAAATTGGCTCCGGTCTGCCGGGTGGCGTACCTGGTGCGCTGTCCAACCAGCCTGCGCCAGCCAATACGGCGCCGATCAGCACGCCACCGGCGAATCAGCAAAATGCGCAGAATGCCCAAAACGGACAGAACGCGCAGCAGCAGACGGCCACCAGCGCCAGTGCCGGTCCACGCAATACCCAGCGCAACGAAACCAGTAACTATGAAGTTGACCGGACTATTCGCCATACAAAAATGAACGTCGGCGACGTACAGCGTCTGTCCGTGGCTGTCGTGGTCAACTACAAAACCTTGCCGGATGGCAAGCCGCTGCCTCTCACTGCCGATCAAATGAAGCAGATTGAAGATCTGACCCGCGAGGCAATGGGCTTCTCGGACAAGCGCGGCGATACCCTGAACGTAGTCAACTCGCCGTTCAGCGCCACGGACGACAACGCGGGCGAACTGCCGTTCTGGAAACAGCAGCTGTTTATCGAACAGTTGATCGCTGCTGGTCGCTGGTTGCTGGTGCTGTTGGTGGCGTGGATCCTGTGGCGCAAAGCGATTCGTCCACAGTTGACCCGTCGCGCTGAAGAGGCGAAAGCCCAGCAGGAACGTGAACAAATCCGTCAGGAAACCGAAGAAGCCGTTGAGGTTCGCCTCAGTAAAGATGAGCAGACTCAGCAGCGTCGGGCGAATCAGCGTCTGGGCGCAGAAGTGATGAGCCAGCGCATTCGCGAAATGTCAGATAACGATCCGCGCGTCGTGGCGCTGGTCATTCGCCAGTGGATGAATAACGATCATGAGTAATGCTCTTTCCGGTACCGATAAAAGCGTCATCCTGCTGATGACCATTGGCGAAGATCGCGCGGCGGAGGTGTTCAAACACCTCTCCCAGCGCGAAGTGCAGACCCTGAGCGCGGCAATGGCGAACGTCCGCCAGATCTCCAACAAACAGTTGACCGACGTACTGGCGGAGTTTGAGCAGGAAGCCGAGCAGTTTGCCGCCCTGAACATCAACGCCAACGAATATCTGCGTTCGGTGCTGGTGAAAGCGCTGGGCGAAGAGCGGGCCTCCAGCCTGCTGGAAGATATTCTTGAAACCCGCGATACCGCCAGCGGCATTGAAACGCTCAACTTTATGGAGCCGCAAAGCGCCGCCGACCTTATCCGCGACGAACACCCGCAGATTATCGCCACTATCCTCGTGCACCTCAAACGCGGTCAGGCGGCGGATATTCTGGCGCTGTTCGACGAACGTCTGCGTCACGATGTCATGCTGCGTATCGCCACTTTCGGCGGCGTACAGCCTGCCGCGCTGGCGGAACTGACCGAAGTGCTCAACGGTCTGCTCGACGGTCAGAACCTCAAACGCAGCAAAATGGGCGGCGTGAGAACGGCGGCAGAAATTATCAATCTGATGAAAACGCAGCAAGAAGAAGCGGTTATTACCGCCGTGCGCGAATTCGATGGCGAACTGGCGCAAAAAATCATCGACGAGATGTTTCTGTTCGAAAACCTGGTGGATGTGGACGACCGCAGTATCCAGCGTTTGCTGCAGGAAGTGGATTCCGAGTCGCTGCTGATCGCCCTGAAAGGCGCGGAACAGCCGCTGCGCGAGAAGTTCCTGCGCAACATGTCGCAACGTGCGGCAGACATTCTGCGCGACGACCTTGCCAACCGTGGCCCGGTGCGTTTGTCGCAGGTGGAAAACGAGCAAAAGGCCATTCTGTTGATTGTGCGTCGTCTGGCCGAGACCGGCGAGATGATGATTGGCAGCGGCGAGGATACCTATGTCTAACGAGCTGCCGTGGAAAATCTGGACCCCGGACGATCTCGCGCCGCCGCTGGCTGAATTTGTGCCCATGGAGCACAACGATGACCCCGTGTCTGAAGAGGACGAACCCGAGATCAGTGCGGAACAGCAGCTCGAGCAGCAGTTAGCCCAGCTGAAAATTCAGGCCCACGAGCAAGGTTACAACGCGGGACTGGCGGAAGGTCGAAAGTCCGGTCATGAACAAGGTTATCAGGAAGGGCTGGCGCAAGGGCTGGAACAGGGCCAGGTGCAGGCGCGCTCCCAGCAGGCCCCGCTTCATGCGCGGATGCAACAACTGGTCAGCGAATTCCAGCACACGCTGGACGCGCTGGACAGCGTGATCGCTTCGCGTCTGATGCAGATGGCGCTGGAAGCCGCGCGTCAGGTCATTGGTCAGACGCCCGCGGTGGATAATTCCGCCCTAATCAAGCAGATCCAACAGCTCTTACAGCAGGAGCCCCTGTTCAGCGGCAAACCGCAGTTGCGCGTCCATCCGGATGATTTACAGCGCGTCGAAGAGATGCTCGGCGCCACCCTCAGCCTGCACGGCTGGCGTTTGCGTGGCGATCCGACCCTGCACCACGGCGGCTGCAAAGTCTCTGCGGATGAAGGCGATCTCGACGCCAGCGTGGCGACCCGCTGGCAAGAACTGTGTCGTCTGGCCGCGCCGGGAGTGATCTGATGACCTCACGCCTGACTCGCTGGTTGACGACGCTGGATAATTTCGAAGCCAAAATGGCGCAGCTTCCGGCCGTTCGTCGTTACGGACGACTGACCCGCGCCACCGGCCTGGTTCTGGAGGCCACCGGGTTGCAGTTGCCGCTCGGCGCGACCTGTGTGATTGAACGCCAGGACGGAACGGAAACCCGCGAAGTGGAAAGTGAAGTGGTGGGCTTTAACGGTCAGCGTCTGTTTCTGATGCCGCTCGAAGAGGTCGAAGGCATTCTGCCCGGCGCGCGTGTCTACGCCAAAAATATCGCCGGTGAAGGGTTGCAAAGCGGTAAACAGCTGCCGCTGGGTCCGGCGCTGTTAGGTCGCGTACTCGACGGCAGTGGCAAACCGCTTGACGGTCTGCCCTCCCCCGACACCACGGAAACCGGCGCGCTGATTACCCAGCCGTTTAACCCGTTGCAACGTACGCCGATTGAGCATGTGCTGGATACCGGCGTACGCCCGATCAACGCCCTGTTAACCGTCGGTCGCGGCCAGCGTATGGGACTGTTCGCCGGTTCCGGCGTCGGGAAAAGCGTGCTGCTTGGCATGATGGCGCGCTATACCCGCGCCGACGTCATCGTCGTGGGACTGATTGGCGAACGTGGCCGCGAAGTGAAAGATTTCATCGAGAACATTCTCGGTGCCGACGGACGCGCGCGTTCGGTCGTGATCGCCGCGCCGGCGGACGTGTCACCCTTACTGCGCATGCAGGGCGCCGCTTATGCCACCCGCATCGCCGAAGATTTCCGCGATCGCGGTCAGCACGTGTTGCTGATCATGGATTCCCTGACCCGTTATGCCATGGCCCAGCGTGAAATCGCGCTGGCGATCGGTGAACCACCGGCCACCAAAGGCTATCCACCGTCGGTCTTCGCCAAGCTTCCGGCGCTGGTTGAACGCGCAGGGAACGGGATCCACGGCGGCGGCTCCATCACCGCCTTTTATACGGTATTGACCGAAGGCGACGATCAGCAGGACCCGATTGCCGACTCGGCGCGAGCCATTCTTGATGGTCACATTGTGCTGTCGCGCCGTCTGGCGGAGGCCGGACACTACCCCGCTATCGACATTGAAGCGTCGATCAGCCGTGCGATGACGGCGCTGATAACGGAACAACACTACGCCAAAGTGCGTCACTTCAAGCAGTTGCTGTCGAGCTTCCAGCGCAACCGCGATCTCGTCAGCGTCGGCGCCTATGCCAAAGGCAGCGATCCGATGCTCGATAAAGCCATCGCGCTGTGGCCACAACTGGAGGCGTTTTTGCAGCAAGGTATTTTCGAACGCGCTGACTGGGAGGATTCTCTGTCGGCGCTCGATCTGATTTTCCCGACGGTGTGATAAAGCAGGAGGGTAATGGTCATGGCTGAACATGGTGCACTGGCAACACTCAAAGATCTCGCCGAAAAAGAGGTGGATGACGCTGCATTGCTGTTAGGTGAAATGCGCCGCGGTTTTCAGCAGGCGGAAGAACAGCTCACGATGCTGCTTGACTACCAGAATGAATACCGCAGCAACCTCAACAGCGATATGAGCCAGGGGATTGCGAGTAATCGCTGGATTAACTACCAGCAGTTTATTCAGACCCTGGAAAAAGCGGTGGAACAGCACCGCCAGCAGTTAACGCAGTGGACGCAAAAAGTGGATGTGGCGCTGAACAGCTGGCGTGAGAAAAAACAACGGCTTCAGGCCTGGCAAACCTTACAAGACAGACAGAACGCGGCGGCCTTACTGGCTGAAAACCGCCTGGATCAGAAAAAAATGGATGAATTTGCGCAGCGTGCAGCAATGAGGAAACCAGAATGATCACTTTACCCCAACGGGTCACCACTGACACAGACCTTATCACTGGCTTGTCGTCCGGGAAGACGGCGGATTCTGCCCAGGATTTTCTGGCCCTGCTGGCAGGCGCGTTAGGCGCAGGCGATGCTCAGGGTAAAGACGCGCCGCTGACGTTAGCTGATTTACAGGCCGCCAGCGGCAAGCTGCAAAAAGGCCTGCTGGCACAGGACGGTGACGCTTCGCAGACTGTGAAACTGGCCGACCTGCTAGCGGCCAAAGAAGGACAGTCGGACGCGTTGCAAAAAGGTCTGAGCGATGCGCAGGCCCTGCTGTCCGCCCTGACGCCCACACAAAAGAACAGTGCGCTCGCGGCCCTGCGCCAGTCTGCGCAGAAAGATGAAGGCACTGCGGCCCTCAGCGATGACGATCTCGCCAACCTTAGCGCCCTTTTCGCCATGCTGCCGGGTCAACCAGGAATGACGACACCACCGGTGACCACCGGTGAAAAAGTGAGTGCGCTGAGCACCGCGTTGAGCACCGATCCTCGTTCGCTCGCGCAGGGCGCGACCAGTCCGTTGATCCGTGACGATGCGAAAAAGAGCAAAACGGACAATGCGACACCGGTGATCGCGGCGGAAAGCGCTAAAGGTCAGGCGGTCACTACGCCTGTGGTGGCAGCCGCTGCCGCCAACGCGGAGATCGACAGTACGCCTTCACCCGTGACGCCAGGCATCGCGATGACCACAACCACGCATTCCGCCTCACAGCCGCTGCCTACCAGCGCCGCACCGGTTCTGAGCGCACCGTTGGGTAGCCATGAGTGGCAGCAATCCCTGAGTCAGCACATCACGCTGTTTACCCGTCAGGGTCAGCAGAGCGCGGAGCTGCGTCTGCATCCGGAAGATCTGGGTCAGGTACAAATCTCGCTTAAGCTTGATGATAACCAGGCGCAACTGCAGATGGTCTCAGCGCATAGCCATGTTCGCGCGGCGCTGGAAGCCGCTCTGCCGACACTGCGCACGCAACTGGCGGAAAGCGGTATTCAACTGGGACAAAGCAGCATTAGCAGTGAGAGTTTCGCCGGCCAGCAGCACTCCTCAGCCCAACAGCAGCAGACGGCTCGCACGCAGGGACAGGATCGGCTCATGGTCGATGACGAGAGTGAGCTGGCGGTTCCCGCGTCGCTCCAGTCCGCCGCACGCGGTAACGGCGCCGTCGATATCTTCGCCTAACGCCAGAGGTAGCACGATTATCCGCGTCTTTTCCACGCTTTGCCGTGGTCAGGACACGGGATAATCAGCCGATAAGCTGTACCGAAACAGGAAGCCCGTATCAGATGACTGATTCCGCGATTAGCAAAAAGAGCAAACGCTCAATTTGGATCCCGCTGCTGGTAATCATTACCCTTGCCGCCTGCGCAACCGCAGGCTATAGCTACTGGCGTATGCAGCAGCATCCCACTCCGGCGGCCAATGAGCCACCGCCGCCGCCTGCGCCGGTGTTCTTCGCCCTGGATACGTTTACCGTCAATCTGGGCGATGCGGATCGCGTACTGTATGTCGGCGTGACGCTGCGTCTGAAGGATGAAGCCACGCGCACGCGCCTGAACGAATATTTGCCAGAAGTCCGTAGCCGTCTGCTGCTGCTGTTCTCTCGTCAGGACGCCAATGTACTGTCTACCGAAGAAGGTAAGCAAAAATTGATCGCGGCGATTAAAGAGACGCTTTCCCCTCCGCTCGTTGCCGGACAACCCAAACAGGACGTCACCGACGTGCTGTATACAGCTTTCATTCTGCGGTAAAGACATGGGCGACAGTATTCTCTCTCAGGCCGAAATCGATGCGCTGTTGAATGGCGACAGCGACACGAAAGACGAGCCGACTCCGGGTATCGCAGGCGAAAGCGAAATTCGCCCGTACGATCCCAATACCCAGCGTCGCGTAGTGCGCGAGCGCCTGCAGGCGCTGGAGATCATCAACGAACGTTTTGCCCGTCAGTTCCGGATGGGGTTGTTTAACCTGTTGCGTCGTAGCCCGGATATCACCGTGGGCGCGATCCGCATTCAGCCATATCACGAGTTTGCCCGTAACCTGCCGGTGCCGACCAACCTGAACCTGATCCACCTGAAGCCGCTGCGCGGTACGGGGCTGGTGGTGTTCTCGCCGAGCCTGGTGTTTATCGCCGTCGACAACCTGTTTGGCGGTGATGGTCGCTTCCCGACGAAAGTGGAAGGCCGCGAGTTTACCCACACCGAACAGCGCGTCATCAACCGCATGCTGAAACTGGCGCTGGAAGGCTATAGCGACGCGTGGAAGGCGATCAATCCGCTGGAAGTGGAGTACGTGCGTTCGGAGATGCAGGTTAAGTTTACCAACATCACCACGTCACCGAACGATATCGTGGTCAACACCCCTTTCCACGTCGAGATTGGTAACCTGACCGGTGAGTTCAACATCTGTCTGCCGTTCAGCATGATTGAACCACTGCGCGAACTGCTGGTGAACCCGCCGCTGGAAAACTCGCGGAATGAAGATCAGAACTGGCGCGATAATCTGGTGCGTCAGGTTCAACACTCCGAGCTGGAGCTGGTAGCGAACTTTGCCGATATTCCGCTGCGCCTTTCTCAAATATTAAAACTGCAACCCGGCGATGTGCTGCCGATAGAAAAACCAGACCGCATTATTGCTCATGTGGACGGTGTGCCTGTACTGACCAGCCAATACGGCACGGTTAACGGCCAGTATGCGTTACGCGTGGAACATTTGATTAACCCGATTTTGAATTCGCTGAATGAGGAACAGCCCAAATGAGTGACATGAATAATCCGTCTGATGAGAACACTGGCGCATTGGACGATCTGTGGGCTGACGCGTTGAACGAGCAAAAAACGACTACCAGCAAAAGTGCTGCCGACGCCGTTTTCCAGCAGCTTGGCGGTGGCGATGTCAGCGGCACGCTGCAGGATATCGACCTGATCATGGATATTCCGGTCAAACTGACCGTCGAATTGGGCCGCACGCGCATGACCATTAAAGAGCTGCTGCGTCTGACGCAGGGTTCCGTGGTAGCGCTGGACGGTCTGGCGGGTGAACCGCTGGATATCCTGATCAACGGCTATCTGATCGCCCAGGGTGAAGTGGTGGTCGTGGCCGATAAATACGGTGTACGCATTACCGACATCATCACCCCGTCTGAGCGTATGCGTCGTCTGAGTCGTTAATCATGAAAACCCAGGCCACTGTTCAACAGCCTTCTGCCGTACCGGGCTCGCCTTTGATGCAGGTAAGCGGCGCGCTGTTGGGGATCATCCTGTTGATCCTGGCGGCCGCCTGGATAATCAAGCGCCTGGGTTTTGCGCCGAAAGGCGGCAGTACGCGCGGCCTGAAAGTCTCTGCCAGTACCTCATTGGGTCCGCGCGAGCGGGTGGTGATTGTTGATGTTGAGGATGCACGGCTGGTGCTTGGCGTCACGGCGTCAAACATCAATGTGCTGCATACCCTCCCCCCAGCCCCTGTAGTGCCAGAAGAGACGCCGTCTGCTCCTGCCGATTTTCAGGCCATGATGAAGAGTTTGCTTAAGCGTTCCGGGAGATCCTGATGCGCCGTTTGTTATCCCTTACGCTGACCGGTCTATGGCTTATCAGCCCTGCCGCACTGGCGCAACTTCCCGGTCTGGTGAGCCAACCGCTGCCCGGCGGCGGACAAAGCTGGTCGCTTCCCGTACAAACGCTGGTCTTCATTACTTCGCTGACCTTTATTCCGGCTATTTTGCTGATGATGACCAGCTTCACCCGCATCATCATCGTCTTCGGCCTGCTGCGTAATGCGCTCGGTACGCCGTCCGCGCCGCCAAACCAGGTGCTGCTGGGACTGGCGCTGTTCCTGACCTTTTTCATCATGTCGCCGGTCATCGACAAGATTTATGTTGAGGCCTACCAACCGTTCAGCGAAGAGAAAATCTCGATGCAGGAAGCGCTGGACAAAGGCGCACAGCCGCTACGTGAATTTATGCTGCGCCAGACCCGCGAAGCCGATCTGGCGCTGTTCGCCCGTCTGGCAAACAGCGGTCCGCTTCAGGGGCCAGAAGCCGTGCCGATGCGCATTTTGCTACCCGCCTATGTGACCAGCGAGCTGAAAACCGCGTTCCAGATTGGCTTTACGATTTTCATCCCTTTCCTGATTATCGACCTGGTGATCGCCAGCGTGCTGATGGCGCTGGGGATGATGATGGTTCCCCCGGCAACCATTGCTCTACCGTTCAAACTGATGCTGTTCGTGCTGGTTGATGGCTGGCAGCTGTTGGTGGGTTCGCTTGCACAAAGTTTCTACAGTTAGAGGCGAAAGATGACACCCGAATCGGTCATGATGATTGGCACCGAGGCCATGAAAGTTGCCCTCGCGCTTGCCGCCCCCCTGCTGCTGGTCGCACTGGTGACGGGGCTTATCATCAGTATTTTGCAGGCCGCCACGCAGATTAACGAAATGACGCTGTCGTTTATCCCGAAAATCGTGGCGGTATTTACGGCGATTATCGTGGCCGGGCCGTGGATGCTGAATTTGCTGCTGGATTACGTGCGCACGCTGTTCACCAATCTGCCCTACATCATCGGGTAAGACGACGGATGTTGCAGGTAACCAGCGATCAATGGCTGCAGTGGCTGAGCCTCTATTTCTGGCCGCTGCTGCGCGTGCTGGCGCTGATTACCACCGCCCCGATCCTCAGTGAACGCGCGGTTCCCAAACGGGTGAAACTGGGTCTGGGGATCATCATCACCGTCGTTATTGCCCCCTCTTTGCCGCCAAACGATGTGCCGATTTTTTCGTTTAACGCGTTATGGCTGGCGATGCAGCAAATTCTGATCGGCATCGCGCTCGGCTTTACCATGCAGTTTGCCTTTGCGGCGGTGCGTACGGCGGGTGAGATTATCGGTCTGCAGATGGGGCTTTCCTTTGCCACCTTTGTTGATCCGGCCAGTCACCTGAATATGCCGGTGCTTGCCAGAATCATTGATATGCTGGCGATGCTGTTGTTCCTGACCTTTGACGGTCACCTGTGGCTGATTTCGCTACTGGTCGACACGTTCCACACCCTGCCCATTGGCGGTAATCCGGTGAACAGCAACGCGTTTCTGGCGCTGGCCAGAGCGGGCAGCCTGATCTTCCTCAACGGGATGATGCTGGCGCTGCCGGTCATCACCATGCTGCTAACGCTGAACCTGGCGCTGGGATTACTAAATCGTATGGCACCGCAACTATCCGTATTTGTGATTGGTTTTCCGCTTACCCTGACCGTGGGCATCGCGTTAATCGCCGCATTAATGCCATTGATTGCACCATTTTGTGAACACCTATTTAGCGAAATTTTCAATTTATTAGCTGATATTGTTAGTGAATTGCCCGTTAATAATAGTCCATAATGTTTATCTTGTTTTTCTAAGGATTATCCTAAAGTCATTCAGTAAAAACATCTACCAGGATAACTCTCACGCGCTTTATTTGTTTTTATCTCACTCACATAACGCAACATTTACTTTACTTTAAGACAATTCCAGGCAAATTATACGTAACTTTACGGGATAGTAAGTCCGCCTGAAAACCGCAAACGCGTCTCATTAGGTGAAGCATTCGATTCCGTTAAGTTGTGATGAGATATTCAGGTAAGGGGAATTATCGTTACGCATTGAGTGAGGGTAAGCCATGTCAACGATTATTATGGATCTATGCAGTTACACCCGGCTAGGTTTGACCGGGTATCTGGTAAGCAGAGGGGTGAAAAAAAGGGAAATCAACGACATCGAAACCGTTGACGAACTCGACATCGCTTGTGATACACACCAACCTTCTGTGGTGTTTATTAATGAAGACTGTTTTATCCATGATCCAGCCAACAGTCAGCATATAAAGCAAATCATTAATCAGCATCCCAATACGCTATTTATTGTTTTTATGGCAATTGCCAATGTGCATTTTGATGAATATCTGTTAGTCAGAAAAAACTTATTGATCAGTTCAAAATCAATAAAGCCAGAATCACTGGACGATCTCCTTGGCGATATTCTGAAAAAAGAGACAGATTCCGCCGGGGTAATAAATTTACCGACGTTATCATTAAGTCGTACGGAGTCCAGCATGCTGCGCATGTGGATGGAAGGCCAGGGAACAATTCAAATTTCGGATCAAATGAATATCAAGGCGAAAACGGTGTCATCCCATAAGGGGAATATAAAACGAAAGATAAAGACGCATAACAAACAGGTTATCTATCATGTCGTCAGACTGACCGATAACGTGACCAACGGTATCTTTGTTAACATGCGATGAGACGTCCCGACTGGTGGATGTCCCACCAGCCGGGTTTAAATCGGTCGTCGCAATCCTACTCTGCCCTCTCCACAAAGATACCATCCTGATGCCCTGACTCATTAAAGAACCAGATGCCGAGCGGGTAGTCTTCCAGCGAAACCAGGTACATTGTGCCTTCACTAAACTCTTCCACTGCCAGTACCACGCCAGGGCGACGAGAACCGCCGTCCGTTTTGACTGTGACCCGATCATTCACCTTCATCATTATCCTCCTGTGGCTTTGGTGCCAGTGTAGAACAAAAACCGCCGCCTGACAGCGTCTGAGCGGTTTGATTGCGGGTTTTCTCAACGGTCTATACTTAGTCTGTGGCACGGTTAATGACGAGGTTGAAATGAAGACCGCGAAAGAGTACAGCGATACCGCAAAACGTGAAGTCAGCGTCGATGTTGACGCGTTGCTGGCGGCGATTAATGAAATCAGCGAGAGCGAGATCCATCGCAGCGGAAACGACCCGGACAGAGTCAGTGTGGATGGCCGTGAGTATCATACATGGCATGAATTGGCCGAGGCGTTTGAGCTCGACATCCATGACTTTAGCGTGACGGAAATTAATCGCTGAGCTGCAGCGAAAAAAATCCCGACCCTGACGGGTCGGGATGAAACTTGCTTATGCAAGAAGCACTTGAAAATTCGTTACACCAGGAAATCTGATGTACGCTAAACCTTATCTGCAATTTTTTTGCATGACAAGCAAATATTTTTCAGACAAATGATTAATCCTTCTAATGGTTAGGGCGGACCGGGTGACAGCGCTCATGATGACGGGATCGATCCCATTCTCCTTTCAGGCTAAAAAACCTGTTTTTAGGATTTATCCAGAATACGGCGACTCACGTGACAGGAATAAAAATGCTTTCACTCGACGCTCCACTGCTGATTTTTACCGATCTGGATGGCACTTTGCTGGACAGTCACACCTATGACTGGCAACCCGCTGCCGCCTGGCTCGCCCGACTGCGGGAGAAAAATATTCCGCTGATCCTGTGCAGCAGCAAAACGGCAGCGGAAATGCTGCATATCCAGAAGTTGCTCGGCTTACAGGGACTGCCGCTGATCGCTGAGAATGGCGCCGTGGTTGAACTGGACAGCCGTTGGCAGACGCACCCTGACTTCCCGCGTCAGATAGCCGGCGCCTCGCAGGCTGAAATTAGCGCCGTAATTAACAAACTTCGTACCCGCTCCTCGTTTAAATTCACGACGTTTGATGATGTCGATGAGTCCACCATCGCCGAGTGGACTGGCCTGACGCATGCTCAGGCCAGCTTAACGCGCCTGCATGAAGCCTCAGTCACGCTGATCTGGCGCGACAGCGACGAGCGTATGGCCGACTTCGCCCGACAGCTAAACGACCTGGGATTACAGTTTGTCCACGGCGCTCGCTTCTGGCATGTCCTGGATGCCGCCTCAGGAAAAGACCATGCGGCAAACGGGCTGATTGATCTCTATCAGCGACAGTGGAAACGACGTCCAGTCACCATCGGACTGGGCGATGGCCCAAACGACGCCCCGCTGCTTGAGGCGATGGATTATGCGGTGATCGTCAAAGGACTGAGTCGTGAAGGGGTGGTTTTACGCCCCGACAGCACCGTGCAGGTTTACCGCACACAGCGTGAGGGGCCGGAAGGCTGGGACGAAGGCATGACCCACTTTTTCGCCACACCTTAGCCTTTATCCGTGACACAAACCCGGTTACGTCCCGCCTGTTTTGCCAGGTAAAGTCTGCGGTCTGCGAGTGACTGGAGCTGCTCAAAATCGTAGTCCCCGGTCTCCTGGGTGCTGCTCACCCCGAGTGAGGCGCTAATCCGCAATGTGGCGCTTTTCGCCACCAGAATCTCTTTCTCATTCAGCCGCTGGCGGATGCGCTCAGCTATCTGCTCCGCCTGCGCCAGAGAAGTTTCCGGCAGGACCACACAGAACTCCTCCCCGCCGACTCGACCCGCCACATCATAAGTACGCAATGTCCCGCTGATTAAGCCTGCGGCATGTGTTAACACCCGATCCCCGGCCTGGTGACCAAAGCGATCATTGATACTTTTGAAGTGGTCCAGATCGATCTGAATAACCGACAGCGGTTGTTTTTGCGTTCGGCAACGCTGAGTCAGGTGCCTGGCTTTTTCAAACAGCGCGCCGCGGTTATATAAGCGGGTCAGCGTATCGTGCCAGGCCTGCCACTGGAGTGAACTTTGCAGCACAAACATATTGCTGACCATATGGCGGATTACCACCCAGGAGATGATCAGCATCGCGGTGAACAGCGCCCACAGTAACGCCAGCGCAATACTGATGCTGCCGAAATCGCCCTGTACCCCTTCGCTTAAGGTATGTACCCGCACCAGTACGCCATCAAAATGGTCCAGACGTTGCCAACTGATGTAACGGCTCCCCATGCGCAAACCGCCTACGGTATCCTGCTCGATATCGTGCGCGAGCATCGCCAGTTCGCGCTCATCAAAGGTGTTCGCGTTTCTCAATTCCGGCGTGGAACCGGCCAGCAGCTTCAGTTTGCTGTCATAGAGTTGATACTCCCCTTCCACGTCCTTATCGATGGCTTCATCCATAAACCGTTCGACAGCCGAAACGGGGATGGTCATCGCCAGCACACCAAGCCAGTAAAAGTGATTATCCAGCGGTACGCTAACGGTCACGCGCTGCTGCTCGTAAGGGAGATCGGGTGACGGCGAGGTGAACCAGCGCACGCCGCGCATGCGGTTGTTACGCTGCGACTGCCCGGTAAACCAGGGCTGGATCACGTAGTCGTAGTAGCGGGTAGTAATGTCGCTGGAGAGCGATGTCGGCAATGTGGAGACGTAAAAGCCCGCGCGCGAGACGTACATCGCCTGTTGCGACATTGATGTGCGGGTGATCGCTAAACGTAGCAGATAGCCCACTTCCAGCGCGGCGGTCAGCTCGTTATCCAGCGATTGATCGTCACGCGAGAGCAACTGAGTTTGACTGACAAACGAATCAGAAACGCCATTCAGCGGCAGCGTCCGTCGCTTATCCAGCTCAAGCTGCCAGACGCGCGAATGGCGCAACTGCTCAAAATGGGTCACAGCATCTTTTAAGACCGAAAATCCCAGCGGGGTGACCAGCGCCTCATGCATTCCGTCACGCAGAAACAGCAGCTTATCGACGTTGAATTGCAGTTGCTTGTCGAGCGCGTTGGCAACATTTTCCAGATGATTGCGCTGGCTGGAGATATAGGCGTCTTCCAGAACGACCACTTCCCGCCAGGTCAGAAGCGTCGAAAAAATCATGACAATCAGAAAGCAGAGATTCACGACGTGGCCAGGGCCGAGTCGCCGCGCCAACGTTTTCAGCCAGCCCCAGTTTTCCATCGTTGCTTCGTGCGGCACTCTGCCCACTCCCTACTCTTTATTGCTTTCCTAATCCTGGCATAACGCAGTACGTTACGTATTGTTGCCGTCACGCTTTTTTTTAAGAAAACGCCCGACATCTGCCGGGCGTTTTGTCATCAGGCTTCTTCACACAGTCTACAGGTATCGCCAGCGACGAGTTCATACTCATGGAATGCTTCTCGCTTGACGCCAAACCCATCATACCACCGACACTCCACCATACCGCTGGAATAGCCGGTGACAATCATGCGCGGACCGCCCTCTTTCACAGTCACTTCCTCACTGACCCAAAAAACCATGTTACCTCCTGTATCCAGTGAACGTTTTCACCTTAGACGAGGATGTCCGGTTTTGCGTCATTCTGAGGAAGACTTTTAGTGCGCAACCCCGCGCATTCTGGCAACGGCTTTCACCAGCAGCACGACGATGGCGCCGATAATGAACCCCAATACCAGATTCAGCAGCGTCGGTAAAATCAACGCCACTACGGCATTTTGCTGCCGGGCAAACTGTTCAATGGCATGATGCAACGGCGCAATGCCGTGTACCACAATCCCACCGCCCACCAGGAACATAGCCAGCGTACCCACCACCGACAGTGATTTCATCAGCCACGGCGCGACAACCAGCAATCCTTTCCCTAATGCCTGCGCCAGCAGGCTGGTTTTTTCTGCCAGCCAGTAACCCATATCATCCAGCTTAACGATAAGCCCGACCAGACCATAAACGCCAATGGTCACCACCAGTGCGATGCCTGACAAAACCAGCACCTGGTTGAGCAACGGCGCCTCGGCCACAATCCCGAGCGTGATCGCCACGATCTCTGCCGAGAGTATAAAGTCGGTTCGCACTGCGCCTTTGATTTTATCTTTCTCAAACGCCAGCGGATCCTGCGCCGCCAGCGCTTCCAGCCGCCGCTGTCGCTCGGCGGGATCTTCTTTGTGTTTTCGCGATTCGAGGGTGTGCAGGACTTTCTCCACGCCTTCAAAACAGAGGAAGGCGCCGCCAATCATCAACAACGGCGTAATCGCCCAGGGAATAAAGGCGCTGATAAGTAACGCCAGCGGCACCAGGATCACTTTGTTGACCAGCGAGCCTTTCGCTACGCTCCAGACCACCGGTAATTCACGATTCGCTCTTACTCCCGTCACCTGCTGCGCGTTAAGCGACAGATCATCTCCCAGTACGCCAGCGGTTTTCTTCGCGGCCAGTTTGCCCATCATCGAGATGTCATCCAACAACGTGGCGATATCATCGAGCAAAGTCAGTAAACTACTTCCTGCCAAAATTATTCCCTCATTTTTTTTTCTTGAAGCGTTAAGTATGGAGTAAAACGCACGAGGCTGAAACTGACGTTATTCGTCAACATTTTTCTAACAATACAGGTGAATTATATCGCTCGCCAGCCCGATAGTTTTCGCGTTTACTATGTCGCTGGTTAGCGTTTCTTACGTGAGGGATTATGCGTTTCAGGCAGTTGTTACCGCTTTTCAGCGCGCTGTTCGCGCTGTATATCATCTGGGGTTCTACCTATTTCGTCATCCGTATCGGTGTGGAGAGTTGGCCGCCGCTGATGATGGCTGGCGTGCGCTTTCTCACCGCCGGGGGACTGTTAACCGCCTTTTTACTGCTGCGCGGCCATAAACTGCCGCCGCTTCGTCCTCTGCTTAACGCGGCGCTGATTGGGATTTTGCTGCTGGCCGTCGGCAACGGTCTGGTCACCGTGGCGGAGCATCAAAACGTCCCTTCCGGTATCGCTGCGGTCGTGGTGGCGACGGTGCCGCTATTCACCCTGTGCTTCAGCCATTTCTTTGGCATTAAAACCCGCAAGCTCGAGTGGCTGGGGATTGCGATTGGGCTGGCGGGGATCGTGATGCTTAACAGCGGCGGTAATCTGAGCGGTAATCCGTGGGGCGCGATATTAATTCTGATCGGTTCGATCAGTTGGGCGTTTGGCTCCGTCTACGGTTCTCGTATTACGCTGCCGGTGGGGATGATGGCAGGCGCAATAGAGATGCTCGCCGCCGGGATCGTACTGATGTGTGCCTCACTGCTCAGCGGTGAAAAGTTGACTGCGCTACCGTCGCTGTCAGGCTTCCTGGCGGTCGGTTACCTGGCGTTATTTGGTTCCATCATTGCCATCAACGCCTATATGTATTTGATCCGTAACGTCAGCCCCGCGCTGGCAACCAGTTATGCCTATGTGAACCCGGTCGTTGCGGTGTTGCTGGGGACAGGACTGGGAGGTGAACGTCTGGCGCCGATTGAATGGCTGGCGCTGGGGGTCATCGTCTTTGCGGTCGTTCTGGTCACGTTGGGGAAATACCTTTTCCCGGCCAAACCGATGCCTGACGCGGTGGAAAACAAAAAGACGTTACAGTAAATGCATCCCTTGAGTGTCGATCTGCGCGGGCGCGCCACCGCCGCAGATCCACTCTTCAAGACGTTCTGACAGCGCGGCGTCGCTAAGCTTCTCCCGTCCGCGCAGCGCACATTCCCAGACAATCAGCACTCGCCAGCCCAGTTCCTGCAAATGCTGGATATCGCGGCGATCGCGCACCACGTTTTTACCAATCTTATCCAGCCAGAAATCGGTGCGCGTAGCTGGCACTTTAAACAGGTAGCAATGATGGTGGTGCCAGAAACAGCCGTGGGTAAAAATGACGCAACGATACTCATCCACTACAAAATCGGGACGTCCGGGTAGCGAAGCATCCTGAACGCGATAGTCCAGCCCCTGCTCCGCCAGCAGACCCGCAAGCCGTTTTTCGATAGCCGTATCGCGGGTCGCGATGGCCCGCATGTTTTTACTGCGCGTTGCCTTATCGTGAACGTCCGCCATGAGCGCTCTCTTGCAGCCGTAACGCAACCGCCGCGTTAATTTTCTCTTCCAGCAATTTCGCCACGGCGGCAAACGCGGGCACGACCACCGAGTTACCAAACTGGCGATAAGCCTGGGTGTCAGAAACGGGGATACGGAACTGGTATCCCTGCGGCGACTCGAAGCCCATCAGTCGCGCACACTCTCTCGGCGTCAGGCGACGCGGACGATGCTGCTGATTTTGCGGATCGTCGAAATTCACTTCCCCGGCGGCAAAATCCCAGCCGCGGTCGATCAGAATTTCAGCGCCATCTTTGTAATAGCGTGCGGAAAGCGTACGCGTCACGCTGTTCGGATTCGCGGGATCGACCATGCCGTAGCCAAAACCGTTACCTTTCGCCTGGTGTTTTTTCGCGTAGCGGTAGAGATATTTCCACAATACAGGCGTCAGCACATATTTGGCTTCTACCACGGGTTCCAGTAATTCCGCCAGTGTCGTCCGCCGCTGCGGATAACGCGTGCTGATATTACGCAGGGTAAAGTCGCGCTTCAGGTTCAGATCGCGACGAAACCCGACCAGCACGATGCGTTCCCGGTGTTGTGGCAAAAAATGTTTGCCATCGATGATTTTCGGATCGTCCGGGCCATTATCCCCGGCATCAGCGACGTCATAGCCCAGCTCATCCAGCGTCTGCATAATAATACGGAACGTTTTGCCCTGATCGTGACTCTTCAGATTTTTCACGTTTTCCAGAACAAAAATCGGTGGGCGGCGGGCGTCGATGATACGCACAACGTCAAAAAACAGTGTGCCCTGAGTATCGCAGGCAAAACCGTGGGCGCGTCCCAGCGCATTTTTCTTCGACACCCCGGCAAGGGAAAACGGCTGGCACGGGAACCCTGCCAGCAGAACATCATGTTGCGGCACATGCTGGCGAATATGGTCTGCCGCCTGACTGTCGCTGACGCCTTCGCGATGGCTGAGCGTGATATCGCGAATGTCTTCATTAAAGTGGTGGCTGACCGGGTCGCAGTAATAGTTAGCTTTATAGGTGCGCACCGCATGTTTGTTCCACTCGCTGGTAAACACGCACTGCCCGCCTATCGCCTCAAATCCGCGACGGATACCGCCAATACCGGCAAAGAGATCGATAAACCGGAAGGCATAGTGCGGATGGTGCGCTGGCGGCGTGGGCAGCAGGGTACGCAAAGACGCCGACTCTCGTTCGCTTAATCGATGCCATGCGGAGGCATTCGCCACCACACGCTTTAAAATGGCCGGACTCCAGTGGTTCTCGCCGATTCCATTCAGATGAGCCACCAGCGTCTTAACATCATAAATTTCCAACAATTTCGCCAATAGCGCCTGCGCAACGTCTGCATTGCTGTCTGTTGCGGGAACCAGCGAACCTGTTACTGAAAGATTGTGCTGCATATCGTTAACCGACCAAAAAAGAGTGGCGTCAGGTTAACATAAAATTCGCCTCACGAGTGGCTGGGACTAAACGTGCGAATCACCGCCGGATCGACAGATTCGTACTCCCCTTTTAGCTCCGCGCTCAGTTTTGCCATGTAGTTCACCAGGAACCCGGCATTATGCCGGGCCAGTTCCCGACCACGTTCGGTTTGCATGGTGTCGGGCAACGCCAGTAATTTGGTCTGAAAGTGATCGAGGGCGAACTGTTTATCGTTGAGCGCTCGCCGCTCGGCAAAGGGATCTTCACCATCAAAAAGCGCCACGCCTAACGCGCCGGAAACCGCAAAGACGCGCGCCAGCCCAATCGCCCCCAGCGCTTCAAGCCTGTCAGCATCCTGAACGATTTTCGCTTCCAGAGTGAGGGGGGCAATATTTGCGCTAAAACTGTGGGCTTCAATCGCATGACAAACCGACGCCAGTCGCGACTCGGGGAAAGCGGGAAAATCACGGATGAGGATACGGCGGGTTTCTGCGGCAGCCAGGATCGACGAGCGATGACGATCCGGATGATTTTTGGCAAGGCTGACAATGTCATGAAAATAACACGCGGTCAGCACGACCAGCCCATCGACCGCCTGCCCGTCCATTAACTGCCGGGACGTCGCCCAGACGCGGCGGAAGTGAAAAATATCATGCGCGGCGTCCTGCCGGGTGTGATGGTTGCATAGCCATGCTTCAAATTGTGATTGCCAGTGCTGAAGATCCACAGTGCCTCCCGTACGTTAAGAAAGGCTACAGTAGCAAGTTTCTCCGACGTCTTCACGTAGGCTGACGGCGCGGGCGCGTATACCAGGCGATGCCGCCGAGAATCAGCCCCACCAGCCCAAGAACCAGAAAACCCAGCAGAGCCCCTATCCATTTTCCACTGGTTGAGCCAAGCGAACTTTCAAATCCGGCAACCGGAATTGACTGGATGTGGCCGATCACCCACGCATAGCGAAGCATGGCCCAGGCAAAATAGACGCAGAAAGCGTAAAACACCCACAATGCCAGTTTACCGCCCAGACTCCGCGTTGCTCTTTCTTCCATACTGCTCAAAGGAAACTCCATTTTTGTGATGTAACTCGAAAGGTTTTTTTGCTCTTTTTTGTGATTATAGTCACATTTTTCTGTTCTGTGCGTCACAATATAGCCATCAACCATTGATTTTGCAGATGTATTGATCCAGGGCAATTTTAGTTATGTCACGGAACCTCCTGTTATTTCCGCTTATTTTCAGAACTCTCCAGACTTCCGTTTATTGACTCATATCGTAAATAAATAAAACGCCCCCCCATTAGTCCGGTTTCTGTTTTATATTAATCATGGCACTATGCACGTGTCATTAGCCTTTTTATTGTTAAATTATTTATTTTTTATAACCGGCATTTATGCCGGTTATTTATTATCAAATCCGGTAAACAGGTACGGTTATCACCTGAAAAACATTCAAACAATAAATATCAACATAACAATCATAACTAATTGACATTGAATCATATAAATCATGAATGTATTTTATGTTGATCATATAAAATGAATTATAAACACTCACAAAGAAATATTTTGAAATATTTAAAATACAATTGTTACATGTTACTTTTAAAATAAAATGAACTCTATGGAATAGTATCCAACGTGTTCTTCTAGAAAGAAGAGCTTATTCACGTGAATTATTATCATAAGGGAATACATAATGAAAAGAAAAGTACTGGCAATGCTCGTTCCAGCATTATTGATTGCTGGCGCAGCCCATTCAGCTGAAGTCTATAATAAAGACGGCAATAAACTGGACCTGTACGGAAAAATTGATGGTTTACACTATTTTTCTGACGATTCCGGCAGCGACGGTGACATGTCCTATGCACGTCTGGGCTTCAAGGGTGAAACCCAGATCATGGATCAACTCACCGGCTACGGCCAGTGGGAATACAATATCCAGGCAAACGGCACTGAAGGTGATAAGGGCGATTCCGCAACTCGTCTGGGCTTTGCCGGTTTAGGCTTTGGCCAGAACGGCACCTTTGATTATGGCCGTAACTATGGCGTCGTTTATGACGTTGAAGCGTGGACCGATATGCTGCCAGAATTTGGCGGTGATACCTACACCCAGACCGACGTGTATATGCTGGGTCGTACTAACGGTGTTGCCACCTACCGTAATAAAGGTTTCTTCGGTCAGGTTGATGGCCTGAACTTTGCGCTGCAGTATCAGGGTAACAATGAAGGTTCAGGTTTGTTCAGCGACCAGGAAGGCTCAGGGAATAGCAACAACCGTAAACTGGCTCAAGAAAACGGCGACGGTTTCGGCATGTCTACTTCTTATGACTTTGACTTCGGTCTGAGCCTGGGGGCTGCCTATTCTTCATCTGACCGCACGGATGATCAGGTTTCACGTGGTGCTTATGATCGTAGTCGCGCCAACAACTACGCCGGCGGTGAAACGGCCGAAGCCTGGACCATTGGCGCAAAATATGACGCGAATAATGTTTACCTGGCAACGATGTATGCTGAAACCCGTAACATGACCTATTACGGTGGTGGTAAAGGTGAAACAACTGGTGGTATCGCTAACCAGACCAAAAACTTTGAAGTCGTTGCGCAATACCAGTTTGATTACGGCCTGCGCCCATCCATTGCTTATCTGGTATCTAAAGGTAAAGACCTGGGGGGTCAGGATCTCGACGGCAATGGTAACGCACGTTACACCGACAAAGATCTGGTGAAATATGTTGATGTGGGTATGACTTACTACTTCAACAAAAACATGTCCACCTACGTTGATTACAAAATCAACCTGCTGGATAACGATGACCACTTCTATGCAGACAACGGCATCGCAACCGATGATATCGTTGCTCTGGGTTTAGTGTATCAGTTCTAATCTCCAGAACACTGTCAGGCCCGCTTCCGGCGGGCTTTTTTGTGCCTCTTCCCCTCAGACTCTACCCGCATATAAATTCATTTACAAAAAAATGCCGCTGAAGCTTTTATGCATTATCTTATTATTGATGATATGAAAATCACCCGCATGCTAACACTTTTGTTTAAAACCAAATAATGACCTGGAAATATCCAAACACAAATAAGACTTTTACAAAAACACTCCCTCTGTGACATGACTGAATTTTTGACAATATTTTTTGGCCTATTTATAGTCACTTTGTGGAATAAAGGACGACTGCAGTCATGCGAACAATTTATTCTTGACTCGTTCTCGCGAGAGGGAAATTAATTACCTTCTAATTGCACCCGGTAACAGATGGTTATTCTCCATTCCCTCATCTGGACGCCAGTACATCAATAATCTGGCAGTAATGAGTGCGCATTATTTCCCAGCTTATGTTAATTGACAGGAATCTATGGGCCCCGGGGTCGGGTACTATACAGGAGTAGTATGAACATCAAACGACACAATAGAAATGTTGGGGTCGATCGCCTCGCTGAATTTTCAATTCAACTGGTAACGATCAGTGCTATTGGTTTGAATGCAATTGTCTTTTCACCATTAGTGCAGGCTGCTGATTTAGGCAGCCAGAGTGGTACTAATATTAACGTTAACGATGGTGACAGAATTACAGGTGATAGCGTTGATCCCTACGGTGGCATTTATGGCGTGATGACCCCAACAGGCAATACACCCGGTAACATCAACCTGGATAATAATGTTACCGTCAATGTCAACGACCCTTCAGGTTATGCCAAAGGGATCATTCTGCAGGGTAACAATAGCACCCTGACCGCTAACCAACTGGCAGTAGACGTTGTCGGTCAAACCTCTGCCGTCGGTATTAATATCAACGGTAACTCTGCACATGCTGACTTAGGCACAGGCAGCACCATTAAAAGTAGCGGTGACGGCGTTGTTGTTGGGCATAGCTCAACGTTATTAGCCAGCCAACTCTCCATTGAGAGCACAAGCGGAACGGGCTTAAGCATTAACGATTATGGTAGTAGTGTCGATCTGGGTAGCGGAAGCCAGATCAAAACCGACGGAGGCACAGGGATTTATATCGGGGGTCTCAACGGTAATTCAGCCAACGGCGTTGCACGTTTTACGGCGACAAACCTGACGATTGATGTTCAGGGTCACAGCGCCTCAGGCATAAACGTACAGAGGAACTCTGTTGTCGACCTGGGAACAAACAGCACAATTAAAACTCATGGTGACTACGCACACGGCATCTGGAGTTTTGGCCAGGTTAACGCGGCTGGACTCACTGTGGACACGAATGGCGCGAGCGCCAATGGCATCGAAGTACGTGGTGGAACGACCACTATTGGTGCAGACAGTCACATTTCATCCGCCCTGGGCGGGGGACTCGTGACCAGCGGCGCGGGCGCAACGATCAATTTTTCTGGCACGACAGTACAACGGAACAGTATCTCCTCCGGCGGATCTTATGGTGCTTCAGCGCAGAGCGCAACGGCCGTTATCAACATGCAAAACACCGATATTACGGTTGATCGTAATGGCGGCCTGGGACTGGGTTTGTGGACGCTGAGTAGCGGTAAAATAACCGGAGATAATCTGACAATCACTGGCGCGGCGGGAACCCGGGGGGTTTACGCCATGACCAACAGCCAGATCGATCTAACGAACGATCTGGTTATTCAGATGACCACCCCCGACCAGATGGCCATCGCGACCCAACATGATGCAGGTTATGCCGCCAGCCGAATCAACGCTGCGGGACAGATGTTGATCAACGGTAGCGTTCTTTCCAGAGGTGGGCTTATCAATCTCGACATGCGTTCTGGATCGGTCTGGACGGGTTCCTCCCTCAGCGACAATGTCAATGGCGGGAGACTGGACGTCGCAATGGACAGTAGCGTCTGGAACGTGACGGGGGATTCGAATCTCGACACGCTGACGCTGACTCATTCAACGGTCGATTTGGCCAGTCGCGCCGCATCTGCCAACGCATTCACCACATTAAACGTGGCGAACCTGAGTGGCAGCAGCAACTTTGTTATGCGTGCCGATGTCGTTGGTGAGGGGGATGGCGTTAATAACGCAGGGGATTTACTGAATGTCAGCGGAAGCAGCGCCGGCAATCACGTATTGACGATCAACAACCAGGGCAGCGAGGCGACAACCGGAAATGAAGTTCTGACGGTTGTACAAACTGCTGACGGTGCGGCCTCATTCACCGCCTCTTCTCAGGTTGAGCTGGGGGGATATCTGTATGATGTGCGTAAAAATGGGACCAACTGGGAGCTTTACGCTTCCGGGACGGCCCCGGAGCCGGTTCCCGAACCTGCGCCCACGCCGGATCCCGCTCAGCCCCCCATCGTAAAACCCGATCCAGCCCCAACGCCGGCGCCTAAGCCAACCACAACAGCTGATGCCGGTGGCAATTATCTCAACGTCGGCTATCTGATGAACTACGTCGAAAACCGTACGCTGATGCAGCGGATGGGCGACCTGAGAAATCAGAGCAAGGAAGGTAATATCTGGCTTCGCGGGTACGGAGGAAGCCTGGACTCCTTTGCCAGTGGCAAACTGAGCGGCTTTGATATGGGTTACAGTGGTATTCAGTTTGGTGGGGATAAACGCCTCTCTGACGAAACGCCTTTGTACATAGGTCTGTTTATTGGTTCAACACACGCGTCACCGGACTATCGCGGGGGTGACGGCACAGCACGTTCAGATTACATGGGAATGTACGCCAGCTATATGGCGCAAAGCGGCTTTTACAGCGATCTGGTTGTAAAAGCGTCACGCCAGAAAAATAGCTTCCATGTACTGGACAGTCAGAACAACGGCGTCAGTGCTGGCAGTAGCGCCAGTGGATTCAGTACCTCTCTGGAAGCCGGGCAGAAGTTCAGTCTGAACCAACCGGGTAGTGGGTTCTATATTGAGCCGCAGGCCCAATTCACGTACAGCCAGCAAAATGACATGGATATGAAGGCAAGTAATGGTCTCAATATCCATCTGAGTCGCTACGAATCGATGTTAGGACGCGCCAGTGTGGTGGTGGGGTACGACGTCGCCACTGGCAACAGCCAGCTGAATATGTATGTGAAGACCGGAGGTATCAGAGAGTTTTCAGGAGATACCGATTATCGCCTGAACGGCTCCCCGGAGAAGCACAGCTTTAAAGGTAATGGCTGGGACAATGGTGTGGGTGTGAGTGCACAGTTCAACAAGCAGCACACACTCTACCTGGAAGCCGATTACACGCAGGGAAATGCCTTTGATCAGAAGCAAGTCAGCGGCGGATATCGCTTCAGCTTTTAAACGTAATGTGGGCTATGAAACCTGAATGAGCAGTAAAAATACTGTTCTGAAAAGCATTAGCGAAATGTTGTACTACGTTGAAATATATTAACTTGCAGGTGATTAACATAATGTGGAGGTGTATTCACGCCTCCACATCTCCCACCACTGCGACATTAATGCGATATCATTTCGCTGACACGTCCCCCTCTTCTTTCTTTCCTTCTACAGATCCTGGACACGCTAAAAGCATGCTCATGTTCAGGATCGCAAAGTAAGAAAATTCGCAGCCCTGGATCTTCCCGTTTTAGCTAAATCAGAAGATGATTAAGGCGAGAAATATACCAAACGAGTATACCAACACTATACCAAGTGTGACGGGTGTCGTTGAATGGAAGTAAGCTAAGTGTTTGAATAGTGGCGGAGAGAGGGGGATTTGAACCCCCGGTAGAGTTGCCCCTACTCCGGTTTTCGAGACCGGTCCGTTCAGCCGCTCCGGCATCTCTCCGTTTTGATGGTTGCCATCATGCCAGGTAATTTGGCATTTTAACAGACCCTGTCCCTTCAATTTTGTTCAAGTGACGAGTTTGCGAGCAAATCGATGATTAAGTGGCCCTGGAAAGCACAAGACACCGCGCAAAATGAGTCTGCTCAGTGGGAGGAAGCCCTTGCAATCCCCCTGCTTGTGACCCTGACCGCGCAAGAACAAGCCAGACTCATTGCGCTGGCAGAGCGATTCCTGCAGCAAAAAAGGCTGGTCGCCCTTCAGGGGTTCGAACTCGACTCGCTGAAAAGCGCGCGCATCGCCCTGCTTTTTTGTCTGCCGGTTCTGGAACTGGGTATCGAATGGCTGGATGGCTTCCATGAGGTGCTAATCTACCCTGCTCCCTTTGTCGTCGATGACGAATGGGAAGATGATATTGGCCTGGTCCACAACCAGCGCGTTGTGCAGTCCGGACAAAGCTGGCAGCAAGGGCCAATCATCCTGAACTGGCTGGATATTCAGGACTCCTTCGACGCCTCCGGATTTAACCTGATTATTCATGAAGTTGCCCACAAACTGGACATGCGCAATGGCGATCGCGCCAGCGGTATTCCGCTGATTCCCCTGCGGGAAGTGGCCAGTTGGGAACATGACCTGCATGCCGCAATGAACAATATTCAGGATGAAATTGATCTGGTGGGTGAAACGGCGTCGAGCATTGACGCCTACGCGGCAAGCGATCCGGCGGAATGTTTTGCAGTCCTGTCAGAATATTTCTTCAGCGCCCCGGAACTCTTTGCACCACGCTTCCCCGCGCTGTGGCAACGATTCTGCCAGTTTTATCAACAGGACCCACTGCAACGCCTTCGTGATGGCGAAGACGAAGATGATGTGTATAACCCTGCGCAGGTTCACTGACACCTCATATTGGGGATTAATTAACCACTTGAAAAGGCGTGCTAATTTTACTGTTGACACGCCGTAGCGAGGTCAGTATTATGCGCCTCGTTCACACGATTCCTCTGTAGTTCAGTCGGTAGAACGGCGGACTGTTAATCCGTATGTCACTGGTTCGAGTCCAGTCAGAGGAGCCAAATTTTGAAGAGCCCGCTTTTTAGCGGGCTTTTTGCTTTATATCTGATAATCAATCGCCACGTCATCAGGCTCCATCACCTGCCGCTTGATATCCTCCACGGACAATCCCGCATTACACAGTTCGATAAATCGCCAGACGTAGTTGCGCTGGAGTTGCCCGCGCTTCAGTCCCAGCCAGACGGTGTTGGCGTCAAACAGATGCCGGGTATCCAGACGTGTCAACGCCCCTTCTTCCTGTTCACCGCTGGACTGTTCCGCCACCAGACCAATCCCCAGTCCTAACGCGACATAGGTTTTAATCACATCGGAATCCTGCGCGCTGAGGACAATATCAGGCAGCAGACCTTTACGGGCAAAGGCTTCATCAATGCGGGAACGCCCGGTGATCCCTTGCCGATAGGTGATCAGCGGCCAGTGGGCGATCGACTCCAGCGTTAGCGGCGAAACCAGGCTCAACGGATGATTATTCGGTACTAACAGGCTGTGATGCCAGCGGAACCAGGGGAAAGCGACCAAAAGGGGATCGTTGCTCAACCGCTCGCTGGCGATACCAATATCCGCCCCACCATTTTGTAATAACGTCTCTATTTCCTGCGGCGTTCCCTGGATTAATTCCAGACGGACTTCCGGAAATAATTCGCGGAAGGCTTTGATCACCCCCGGCAGACTGTATCGCGCCTGCGTGTGCGTCGTGGCGATGGTTAACACACCCGAGGTGTCATTAGTGAACAAATCCGCCAGTCGGCGTACGTTACTGGCTTCATTTAAAATACGCTCGGCGATTACCAACAACGCCTTACCCGGCTCAGTCATGCCAAGCAGACGCTTGCCCCGACGGATAAATATCTCGATCCCAAGCTCATCTTCTAACTCGCGAATATGCCGACTCACCCCTGACTGAGAGGTAAAGAGCATATTGGCGACTTCCGTCAGGTTGTAATCCTGACGGGCTGCCTCACGGATAATTTTTAGCTGCTGGAAATTCACTCGTCACTCCGGATACATCAGACATGTCGCTATTGTTAAAGTCTGATGTCCGGCATAACAAATAATAAAAACCTGCATCTTATTCCGTCATGGAATAACGTTTAACTGACCAACTGTAACTCGCGGTTATCCAACGCCGGACTGCTGACCAGCGACATCAGGATTTCTTTTACCGCTTGCGCCTGTGGTGACAAACTCCCTCTTGCCGACATATTCAGCGACAAAGACAGGCTCATCGACGGCGAAGTAATGCGCGCCATCCAGCCATTTGCCGCGCCGCACAGGGAACGCGCAGCTGACTCCGGCAATACCGTCACGCCCATGCCGCTGGCAATCGCCGCGGTCAGCGTAGCGATCGACTCAATCTCACCGATGACTTTCGCCGTTAAGCGACGCAGCGAGAAGGCTTCATCAACCCGCAAACGGACTGCGCTGTAGTCGCGAGGGAGAAAAAGATTCATCTGTGCGACGGCAGTAAGATCCACGCTCTGCCCTGGACAATCGCGGGTACCCACAAGGAAGAGGTCTTCTTTGAGCAAAGGTTGGCTGGTAATGCCTGCCTGCGGAGAACGCTCGTAGAGCACCGCCATATCCAGATGACCACTCAACAATTTATCGTTCAGTACGGCCCCACTATTTTCATGCAGATACACCAGCACTTCGGGCAATTCTGCGCGTACCGCCTGTAGCAGCGGCATGGTGACCGACGACGCGGCAGTCCCCGGCGCAAGACCGATCGACACCTGCCCCGTTAAGGTTTGCCCAACATTACAGACAGCTAACTGCGCCTGTTCGCACTGACGAAGGATCGTCCGCGCATGGGTGTAGAGAATTTTTCCCGCTTCGGTGGGCGTCACCCCCCTTTTGGTTCGAATTAACAATTGCTGATTGAGCTCACCTTCCAGAGTGGCAACCTGCTGACTCAGCGCGGGCTGTGCGATATGCAATACTTCAGCGGCCTGTGTCAGGCTACCAATATCGACAATTTTCACGAAATATTTCAATCGTCTGAAGTTCATTTTGCCTCCTGTCCGGAATGCCAGAACCCATGCTGGCAGTGATGTCAGGAGAGAATTGCAAGATGCTTGCCAGTTTCGGATAAGAGAAGGAATTGGTGTTAACCACCCGTAAAATAAGCATTTATGATTGTTATCGGTAATATCGATTCCCGTCAGCGGTTTCCGATCTGCCCCATCCGGGGTAGGCTCGCACCAGAATGGGGCAAAACCTGCCGGAGACCGAAAGTTCGCCGCTTTGCTGGTTTTGTCAGCAAACAGACGCACAATCGCATTTCCCCCTTTGACAACCCCAATCGTCGTCGCTAATATGCGCCTCGTTCACACGATTCCTCTGTAGTTCAGTCGGTAGAACGGCGGACTGTTAATCCGTATGTCACTGGTTCGAGTCCAGTCAGAGGAGCCAAATTTTGAAGAGCCCGCTTTTTAGCGGGCTTTTTGCTTTTCCGGACGCCATATCCGCTTCATTTTCCTGTTCTGCCCTCAGCGGATTAAAAATCGTTTTCTCTTCCTGTCTGTCGCGGTAGTCTCATAACAGCCACTTATAGATTGGCCGCAATGTGTGTGACTCTTATTCCCATACTAATAATAAAATCAGTACAGACAGGATTACTATGGACTCCACCCTCATTTCCACCCCCTCCGCAGAGGAAACGCCATCGCTAAATCGCGCCAGACGCGCCGCGCTGGGCAGCTTTGCTGGTGCCGTCGTCGACTGGTACGATTTTCTACTTTATGGCATTACCGCCGCGCTGGTCTTTAACCGTGAGTTTTTCCCGCAGGTCAGCCCGGCAATGGGTACGCTTGCCGCATTTGCCACCTTTGGCGTCGGTTTTCTGTTCCGTCCGCTGGGCGGCGTGATCTTCGGCCACTTCGGCGATCGCTTAGGCCGTAAGCGGATGCTGATGCTCACCGTCTGGATGATGGGTATTGCCACAGCATTGATTGGCATTCTTCCTTCATTCGCCGCGATCGGTTGGTGGGCGCCGGTACTGTTAGTACTGCTGCGCGCGATTCAGGGATTTGCCGTCGGCGGTGAATGGGGCGGTGCCGCGCTACTCTCCGTAGAAAGCGCGCCGGAAAACAAAAAAGCGTTCTACAGCAGCGGTGTTCAGGTGGGCTACGGCGTCGGCCTGCTACTTTCCACTGGTCTTGTGTCATTGATCAGTTATCTGACGACCGACGAGCAGTTCCTGAGCTGGGGCTGGCGTATTCCATTCCTGTTCAGTATCGTCCTGGTGCTCGGCGCACTATGGGTGAGAAACGGGATGGAAGAGTCAGCAGAATTTGAACAGCAGAAACAACAGGCACCCGATGAGAAAAAGCGCCTGCCGGTGATGGAAGCGCTCGCACGCCATCCGGGCGCCTTTTTAAAGATTATTGCGCTCCGTCTGTGCGAACTGCTGACGATGTACATCGTTACCGCATTCGCCCTGAACTACTCGACGCAAAACCTCGGCCTGCCGCGTGAGCTCTTTCTGAATATCGGCCTGTTGGTCGGTGGGCTAAGCTGCCTGACCATCCCCTGTTTTGCCTGGCTGGCAGACCGCTTTGGCCGTCGGCGCGTCTATATTACCGGTGCGTTGATTGGCACGCTAAGCGCATTTCCGTTCTTTATGGCTCTCGAATCTCAGTCGATTTTCTGGATTGTGTTCTTCTCGATCATGCTTGCTAACATCGCGCATGACATGGTGGTCTGTGTGCAGCAACCGATGTTCACCGGCATGTTCGGTGCGGGATATCGCTACAGCGGGGCTGGCGTGGGTTATCAGGTCGCCAGCGTGGTGGGCGGCGGATTCACCCCCTTCATCGCTGCGGCGCTGGTTACCTTCTCGGGTGGTGACTGGCACAGCGTGGCTATCTACCTGCTGGCAGGTTGTCTGATTTCGGCCGCCACCGCATTGTTGATGAAAGATAAGCAACACGCCTGAATTCTCTGCGAGGGCCATTCGGCTCTCGCCTCTTCGCTAAAACTCTGACTTTTGTTTCACATTCCGGTGACATACTATCGGGTGAGCAGTACACCTGTAGAACAAGGAGACACAGATGAAGAGTAAGGGCTCCAGCCTGACGCCTGCACAAGCGCTGGAAAAACTTGACGCACTCTACGAGCAGTCGGTTCAGGCGCTACGCAGTGCCATTGGCAAGTACATTGAAACGGGGGAACTTCCCGATCTCACCGCCCGGAGTAAAGGTCTTTTTGTTTATCCATCGCTTTCTGTTACCTGGAATGGCAATGCCACCAATCCCCCGAAAACCCGTGCTTATGGGCGCTTTACTCATGCGGGTTGCTATACCACGACCATCACCCGTCCGGGACTGTTCCGCCCTTATCTGGAAGAACAGCTCACGCTGTTGTATCAGGATTACGACGCACAGATCACCGTCGAGCCCTCACAGCATGAGATCCCCTATCCCTACGTGATTGACGGTTCTGAGCTTACGCTTGACCGCTCAATGAGCGCCGGGCTAACCCGCCATTTCCCAACCACCGAACTGGCGCAAATTGGCGATGAAACCGCAGATGGCATCTATCATCCCGTCGAGTATTCTCCCCTGTCGCACTTTGACGCACGACGGGTCGATTTCTCACTCGCCCGGCTGCGTCACTATACCGGCACGCCGGTGGAACATTTTCAGCCGTTCGTGTTGTTCACCAACTACACCCGCTATGTGGATGAGTTTGTGCGTTGGGGATGCAGTCAGATTCTGGATCCGGACAGCCCGTATATTGCGCTCTCCTGCGCCGGAGGCATCTGGATCACCGCTGAAACGGAAGCGCCCGAAGAAGCCATTTCCGACCTGGCCTGGAAGAAACACCAGATGCCAGCCTGGCATCTGATCACAGCCGACGGTCAGGGGATCACGCTGGTGAATATTGGCGTAGGCCCGTCTAACGCCAAAACAATTTGCGACCATCTGGCGGTCCTGCGCCCGGATGTCTGGTTGATGATTGGTCACTGCGGC